>NZ_JBHTEE010000001.1:5034791-10069583 GCF_042665875.1 Streptosporangium amethystogenes subsp. fukuiense
CCGGGCGACGACGAAGGCGGCGACGCCGAAGACCAGGGCGACCGGCTCGACCTGGCCGTGTACGGAGGCGACCAGGATGGCCAGCGGGTTGCACGCGTACTGGAAGGCGCGCAACGACGCCTTGGAGCCCCCGGCGAGCTTGCCGACCAGCGGGATCAGCGCGATGTCGGCGACCACGGTGACCAGACGCCCGCCGATCTCCCAGGGGATGCCCAGCCATAGCAGGAAGCCGTAGACGTAGGGGATGGTCGGCAGGAAGTGCCAGCCGCCGTTGCTCCCCAGGACGGGATCCTCACGGTTCAGGACCGCCTCGCCCGCGGGTTTGAAGCTGTTGACGAAGTCGACCGGCTGCCAGGTGTCCATCGCCGAGGTGGTCATGATGAGCACCCTGAAGACGATTCCGACCGCCAGCACGGCCGCCAGCGAAGGCCGCCAGCCCTTCCACTGTGCGACCACGGCGAGCACGACACCTGTGACGAGGACGAACCCCGTGAGAATTGCGTAGTCCATGACGGCCTCTAGCCTGCCGGACCCCACCGCCGACCGGCCACCCGGTCTCTAAAACGAGACCACTCTGCCAGTCTTCGCCACCCGTGGAGTGCGCGCGGTCACGATGAGTGACGGCGGCGAACCGCGACGAGGGAACCTCGCCGCCGGAAGTCCGTCTCTCCCGGCGGCGAGGAGTTCTCAGCCCAGCGCGTCGAGATAGGCCCGGTGGCTCCGGGAGAACTCGAAGGCGTTGTATTTGTCCCAGTTGATGGACCAGGTCATCAGGCCGCGGAGGTTCGGGTAGACCCCCCTGGGCCGGTACGGACCGCAGTTGGTCCCCTTCGCCAGGCAGTCGAAGGCCTTCTGGACCTCCGCCACCGTGGTGAAGCCGTTGCCCGCGTACGCGGCGGCGGGCAGGCCGATGGCGACCTGCTCCTGGCGTAGCGCGGGGAAGACGTTGGCCGGGTTGCCGGCGATCGGGAAGCCCGCGAGCAACATGTCGGTCATGGCGACGTGGAAGTCGTGGGTGCCCATGGTGTGGTACTGGTTGTCCAGCCCGGTGATCGGCCCGGAGTTGTAGTCCTGGACGTGCAGCAGGGTCAGGTCGTCGCGCATCGCGTGGATGACCGGGAGGTAGGAGGCGGCCCGCCGGTCGGCGGAGCCGTTCGGTCCCGGGCCGTAGAACTGGTAGCCCAGCTGGACGAAGAACGTCTCGGGGGCCATGGTCAGTACGAACCGGGCTCCGTACCTGGCCTTGAGGGTCTTCAGCGCGGAGATCAGGTTGACGATGACCGGGGTGGTGGGTGCGGACAGGTTGGTGTCGCCGCTGTCGAGGTAGAGGGAGTGGCCTTCGAAGTCGATGTCCAGCCCGTCCAGGCCGTACTTGTCGATGATGGCGCTCACCGACTGGACGAACTTGTCCCGCGCGGCCGTGGTGCTCAGCTGGACCTGGCCGTTCTGGCCGCCGATCGAGATCAGCACCTTCTTGCCGAGTGCCTGCTTGGCCCGGATTCCGGCGATGAACTCCGCCTCGGACTCGACGTTGGGGCACTCGGCGACCGGGCACTGGGTGAAGCGGATGTCCCCCGAGGTCACCGAGGTGGGCTCGCCGAAGGACAGGTTGATGACGTTCCACTCATTGGGGACGTCGGCCATCCGGATGTAGCCGGAGCCGTTGGCGAAGGAGGCGTGCAGGTAGCCGACCAGCACCCGCTTGGGCAGGCCGCCGGGGGGTGGCGTGTTGGTGACGGTCGCGGAGACCGCGCCGGACTTCGCCGACTCCCCCGAGGCGTTGGTCGCGCTCACCTGGTAGCTGTGGGTACCCGCCCCGGGAGCCTCGGAGAAGGCGGTCCCGGTGGCGGTGCCGACCTTGGTGCCGTTGCGATAGACGTTGTAACCGGTCGCCCCCGAAGAGGCACTCCAGCTCAGCGAGACGCCGGCGCCGCTGACGGTGGCGGCCAGCCCCGACGGTACGGGCGGGGGCGGCGGCTGGTCGTTGCCGACCGTCACGGAGACCGCGCCGGACTTCGCCGACTCCCCCGAGGCGTTGGTCGCGCTCACCTGGTAGCTGTGGGTACCCGCCCCGGGAGCCTCGGAGAAGGCGGTCCCGGTGGCGGTGCCGACCTTGGTGCCGTTGCGATAGACGTTGTAACCGGTCGCCCCCGAAGAGGCACTCCAGCTCAGCGACGCGGTGGTGACGTTGCCGGTGCCGGTGAGCCCGGTGGGCGTGGCGGGGGGCTGCCCCTGGCCCGGCTGACCGTCCAGGACGAAGTCGTCGGCCTGGTAGGTGCCCTGGCCGTACCAGCCGTTGACGTAGATCGTCACCGAGGTGGTGGCGGCGCCGGTGGTGAACGAGGTGGACAGCTGGGCGTAGGAGGACGGCGAGGACACCCAGGTGCTGGGGTCGGTCCCGCCGGTGCCGGTCGCGCCGAGGAAGACGTAGCCGCCCCTGACCCAGGCCGACAGGGTGTAGGCCGAGGACGGCCTGACGCTGACCGTCTGCTGGCAGCGGGCGGTGTCGTTGCCGGCCGGCGTGGCCTGCAGCGCCTTCGTGCCACCGTGCACCGGTGAGGACACCGCCGCGGCCCCCGAGGAGGCCGTGCAGGTCCAGCCGGTCAGCCCGTTCTCGAATCCGGGGTTGGCCGCGATGTTCGCGGCGTGGGCGGGCGACGCGGCGAGCATCGTCCCGCCCAGTGCCAGTACGGCGATCGCCGCGAGTTTCCTGAACCTCATCCGGTGAACCCCTTGAAGATGTTGGTGAACTCCCAGGCCGACTGGGAGATGCCGCTGCAGGTCGGTGAGACCTGGCCGCTCGGGCAACCGCCGTTGTCGCGGGCGCTGGACCAGAAGCCGACGAAGCCGACGTGGTTGGCGTTGGCCCAGGTGAGCAGCTTGCGGGCGTCGGCCTGGGTGGTGGTCATCCCGGTGTCGTTCTTGCCGATCATCGGGGTGAGGCCCAGCAGCTTCTTGAGCTGGGCGTCGGTCTTGGCGGGCCAGACGGTTCTCATCTGGGCGAGGGTCGCCTGTGCGGCGGTGACCATCGCGTCGCCCCAGTTGCCGGTGTAGCCGAAGTTCATCAGCATGGGGTTCACGATCACGTTGAGGCCCTTGGCCGCGGCGTCTTGAAGGATCGACAGTGAGAACGGGTCGACGCCGTAGTCCTGGCCCTGGATGCGCAGCGTGTAGCTGATCACGGTGCCGCGTTCGGCCTGGAGCTGCTTGAGCGCGGTGTTGACCTTGGCCGCGTCGATCGAGGCCTCGACGTCGACGTCGAGGTGGTTGGTGCCGACCGTGTCGAGCACCTTCTTGTAGGCGGCGACCAGCGCGGCGGAGGTGCCGCAGACGTGCTCCAGGTACGGTCCCATCGCGCCGCCGGTCGCCACGATGACCTGGCCGCCCTGGGCCTGGAGCGCCCTGACGTCGTTGACGATCCGGGAGTCGTTGATCGGGATGGTGCCGCCCCAGGCCGGGTTGCATCCGCTGCTGTCGCCGAGGGCGAAGGCGAGGGTGTAGTTCTTCACCCCGGTCGCCGCCGCCGCGTTCACCAGGGAGGGCGTGGGCATGGTGATGTCGATGTAGGGGGCGTAGCGGATCTCGCCGGCCGGTGGGCCGGTGTCGCGGCCGGTCTGGCCGCTCACCGAGGAGGTGTAGGCCGAGCAGTTGCCCGCGCCGTCGCAGGCCCGCACGCGGAAGCCGTAGACGGTGTCGGGGCTCAGCCCGGTCGCGGTGTAGCCGGTGCCGGAACCCGCGTCGGCGGGTGCGCCGCCGTCGCGGGAGACCTCGTAGCGGGCCACGGTGCCGGAGTCGTCGGTGGAGGCCGACCAGCCCAGGGTCAGTGAGTTCGCGGTCGGGCCGCCCACGGTGAGGTTCCCCGGCACGGTCGGCGGGGTGGTGTCGTTGGGCGTGCCGGTTCCCGGCGGGCCGTCGAGGACGATGTCGTCGGCCTGGTAGACGCCCTGGCCGTACCAGCCGCTGACGTAGATCGTCACCGAGGTGGTCGAGGCGCCCGTGGTGAAGGTGCGCGTGAGCTGGGTGTATGCCGACGGGGAGGAGGCCCAGGTGCTGGTGTCGGTCGTTCCGGTGCCGCTCACCCCCAGGAAGACGTAGCCGCCGCGCACCCAGGCCGACAGCGAGTAGGACGAGGACGGTTTGACGCTGACGGTCTGCTGGCAGCGGGCCTGATCCGAGCCCTGGGGGGTGGCCTGCAGGGCCTTGGTCCCGCCGTGCACGGGAGAGGAGACGGCCGTCGCGCCCGAGGAGGCCGTGCAGGTCCAGCCGGTCAGCCCGTTCTCGAAGCCCGGGTTCGTGGCGATGTTGGCCGCGTGGGCCGGTGTCGTGGCGAGCATCGTCCCGCCGAGCGCCAGCACGGCGGCCGCGGCGAGTTTCCTGAGGTGCATCCGATTACCCCGCAAGGATTTCTAGGAGGGTGTCGTGGGGGTACGGCCCGCGCCCCGGGCGGGGTGCGGGCCGTACGGATCGCTCGGTTCAGAAGCCGGCGGTGACGCGGGTGAAGTCCCAGTCGCTCTGGGCGATGCCGCTGCAGTTGGAGACCACACCGCCGCCGGGGCAGGGACGGTCGCGGTTGACCGCCCAGTAGGCGAAGCGGGTCAGACCCTTGGACTTGGCCCAGTCGCGGATCTGGGTCCAGGCCGCCACCGTGGTCAGCTCCTGCTGGTCGGACAGGCCGTTCATGCCGGAGATGCCCATCCGGGCGTACGCCTGCGCGTCGGTCCAGCCGTTGGCCGCCTTCAGCGCGTTCTTCAGGCCCTCGGAGGCGTTGACGGTGTCGGTGTAGATGTTGGAGGCGCCGAAGTCGAACGGCATGATCGTGTAGTTGTCGATCGGCACGGCCAGCGCCTTGGCCTGGTTGATCAGGCGGATGCCGTGGGAGTTCGGGCCGGTGACGGTGGTGCCGAAGGTGACGACGACCTTGACGTTGGGGTTGTTCTGCTTGACGATCTTCAGGCCGTTGAGGATGCGGTCCTGGACCGTGTAGTTCTCGAACTCGTCGGTGTTCTCGATGTCGAAGTCGACGACCGCCGGGCCGACGGCGTTGATGACCTGCTGCACCGCTCCGGCGAAGGCGGCCGGGGTGGAGCAGTTCGGGCCGAGCTTGTTGCCCTGCCAGCCGCCGAAGGAGATCTGGACGCTGCCGCCCGCGGCCTTGATCTGGTTGATCGCGGTCTGGTCGGCGCCGCCGGTCAGCGGCCGGTTACCGTCCCAGGCGGGGGTGCAGCCGCCGCTGGACAGGATGAACGCCATGGTGAAGGACTTCACGCCGGTGGCGCTCATGACCGTCGCGGGGTTCGGCGGGTTGCCCCAGCCCATGTAGAGGTACGGGGCTCCGGGCATCTTGCCGACCGGGTCGGGGTTGGTGCAGCCGGTGGTGGTGGCGCTCACCGCGCCGCTGGCGGCCGACTCGCCCTGGGCGTTGTAGGCCTTGACGGTGTAGGTGTGCGAGGTGCAGGTGCCGAGCGAGCCGATGGTGGCGCTGGTCCCGGTGACCTGGGCGCGCTGGGTGCCGCCCTCGTAGACGCGGTAGCCGGTGACGGTGCCGCTGGAGGCGCCCCAGGACAGCGAGATCGAGGAGTTGGTGGTGCCGGTGACCGACGGCGTGCCGGGCGTGCCCGGGGTGCCGGGGGTGCTGCCGCCGCCGCAGGCCGCGCCGTTGAGCGTGCAGTTGGACGGAGTGATGCCGCCGGGGCTGCCGTTGAAGCCGAAGCTCGCGGTCGCGCCGGGCGCCAGGGTGCCGTTCCAGCCGACGTTGGTGAAGGTGAAACGCTGCCCGCTCCGGCTCAGCGACGCGTCCCAGAAGGCACCGATGTTGGCACCGGAGGGCAGGTCGAAGGCGACCGACCAGCCGTTGATCGTGGTGGTACCGCCGTTGGTGATCGTGTACTTGCCCTCGAAGCCGGTGCCCCAGTCGGAGACCTTGGTGAAGACGGCGGTGGGGGATGCCGCGAAGGCCGGGGTCGCGACCGTTGACAGGCCGAGTGACATGCCGAGCGCGGCCAGAACCGCGGTCAGCGTTCGTCGAATTCTCATGCTTCTTCCTCGGTTGGGGGGATGTTCGGGGGCTTAGGGCAGGGTCGCGAGGTGCGGCTTGACGGTCCTGGAGAAGTTCCAGCCGTTACTGGCGTCCCAGTTGATGGACCAGGTCATCGCGCCACGGATCCCGGGGTAGGCGCGCGGCGGCACGAAGCCGCCGCAGCCGGTCCTGGTGGCCAGGCAGGTCAGGGCCTGGTTGACCAGTGCGGGGGCGACGATCCCGCCGCCCGCCGCGCCCGGTCCCGCGGGCAGGCCGAGCGCCACCTGGTCGGGGCGGAGGCCGTTCTCCAACTGGATGCAGGCCAGCGCGGTCATGAAGTTGACGGTGCCCTGCGAGTAGGCGGCCATCTGGTCGCAGCCGAGCATGGAGCCGGAGTTGTAGTACTGGGTGTGGACGACGGTGAGGATGTCCTTGATGTCCAGCGCCAGCTTGAAGTACTCGGCGCCGGTGGACTGCATGTCGATGGTCTGCGGCGCCATCGTGATGATCAGGTTCGCGCCGGCCTTGGCCCGCAGCGCACGGAGCGCCTGGCCCATGTAGGTGGCGTTGAGGCCGTTCTCCAGGTCGATGTCGACGCCGTCGAAGCCGTAGTTCTGCATCAGGGCGTAGACGGTGTCGGCGAACTTGGTCGCGGCGGCGGCGCTCGCCACCTGTACCCGACCGGCCTCGCCGCCGACCGAGAGGATGACCTTCTTGCCGCGGGAGTGGAGGGTCTGCACGTCGGTCTTGAACTGGGCGTCGGTGTAGCCGCCGAGGGAGGCCGACAGGCCCGGGTCCACACCGAAGACGACCTCGCCCGGGGTGGCGGTGGCCTCGCCGAAGGAGACCGCGACCAGGTCGTACTCGTTGGGCACCGCCGACAGCCGCAGCTCGACCGCCGCGTTGTCGAAGTTGTGCCAGTACCCGGTGAGGAAGTGCTTGGGCAGCGGGCCCGTGGTGCAGCCGGTGGTGGTGGCACTGGCCGGGTCGCTCTTCGGCCCCTCACCCGCCGAGTTGTACGCCGCCACCGTGTAGGTGTGCGCCTCGCACACCCCCAACCCCGACACCGTCGCACTCGTCCCGGTCACCGTCGCCCTGACCGACGCCCCCTCGTACACCCGGTAACCGGTCACCGAACCCGACGACGCACCCCACGACAACGCCACACTGTTCGCCCCGCCCGTCGCCGACACCGCACCCGGCTTACCGGGGACACCCGTGGTGCAGCCGGTGGTGGTGGCACTGGCCGGGTCGCTCTTCGGCCCCTCACCCGCCGAGTTGTACGCCGCCACCGTGTAGGTGTGCGCCTCGCACACCCCCAACCCCGACACCGTCGCACTCGTCCCGGTCACCGTCGCCCTGACCGACGCCCCCTCGTACACCCGGTAACCGGTCACCGAACCCGACGACGCACCCCACGACAACGCCACACTGTTCGCCCCGCCCGTCGCCGACACCGCACCCGGCTTACCGGGGACACCCGTGGTGCAGCCGGTGGTGGTGGCACTGGCCGGGTCGCTCTTCGGCCCCTCACCCGCCGAGTTGTACGCCGCCACCGTGTAGGTGTGCGCCTCGCACACCCCCAACCCCGACACCGTCGCACTCGTCCCGGTCACCGTCGCCCTGACCGACGCCCCCTCGTACACCCGGTAACCGGTCACCGAACCCGACGACGCACCCCACGACAACGCCACACTGTTCGCCCCGCCCGTCGCCGACACCGCACCCGGCTTACCGGGGACGGTGGTACCGGTGTCGCCGCCGCAGGCCGCGCCGTTGAGCGTGCAGTTGGACGGAGTGATGCCGCCGGGGCTGCCGTTGAAGCCGAAGCTCGCGGTCGCACCGGGCGCCAGGGTGCCGTTCCAACCGACGTTGGTGAAGGTGAAACGCTGCCCGCTCCGGCTCAGCGACGCGTCCCAGAAGGCACCGATGTTGGCACCGGAGGGCAGGTCGAAGGCGACCGACCAGCCGTTGATCGTGGTGGTACCGCCGTTGGTGATCGTGTACTTGCCCTCGAAGCCGGTGCCCCAGTCGGAGACCTTGGTGAAGACGGCGGTGGGGGATGCGGCCTGGGCGGGTAGTGCGACCGTCATCGCCAGGACGAGGGCCGCCAGGGCGACGAGAGAACGAGCGATGGCGCGTAATTTCACGTTAACCTCATGCGTTCTGTGGGGGGTGTGACCGTACGGCCCGCGCCACGCGGGGAGGTGCGCGGGCGCGAACGTGGACGCGAGCCGTACGGCGAGGTGGGCGCGGTCCCGCCGTGGCGAGACCGTTCCGTTGATCAGCGCGGGACGCCGGGGACCGCCGGGCTCATCGAGTCACGGGCGCCGCCACCGTCGCACGCTCCGGGCGTCGCCGATCGGCGGGTGAGAGTGCGGCGACGGCGGCGCCGGAAGCGGCCGGGACGGGGGCGCCGGGCATGGCCGGGGCGAGGGCGCCGGGCGCGGACAGGGCGCGGCGAGGGTTTGCAACCGCTGTCAGGACGAGGAGGGGAAAGGTGCGCCGCATGATCGCTCCCATGGACGTGGAACCTGGGGGGTGAGGCGTCCGGACGGTCGGACCTTCGGTTGCGGCGGCTCACGCCGCCGGGTTTTCGCAGCTCATGATCTGGTCACAGGGGGCGCACGAGCCAAGGGCACCCCCATTCGGCACTTCTTTTAGGAAAGTTTCCTAAGAGTTGTCGTGATCGTAGCCTTGACAGAGTCCTGCCACAAGGCCCAAAAACGTCAATCGCCGCACCGCCGGACAGGAACGTTCCAAAGCCCGGTTCCCCGGCACGGCTTCGGCGTCCGGCACGGCGAACCGCACCGGACGCGCGCCTCACCCGAACCTCAGGTGACGTCGAAACCGCTGAAGAGCAGCAGGGCCAGCCCTAGGGCGACGACCACGTTGACCGCGGTCGCGGCGGCGAAGAGCCCCACCGGGCGCCAGCCGGCCTCCCTGAGCGAGGCCACCCGGAACTCCAGGCCGATGCTGACGAAGGCCAGGATCAGGAACCAGACCCGCAGGTCGTTGACCACCCCGATGGTCGCCTTGCCCGCCGCGGCGGTCACCGTGGACAGCCACCAGGTGGCGATCACCGAGGCCGCGACGAAGCCGAGCACGAACTTCGGGAAACGCCGCCAGAACTCTCCCGGCCCCGGGCGCTCCGCGTCGGCACGGCGCTCGATCCGGAAGGCGAAGTAGGCGGTCAGCGCGATGGTCACCACACCGATCAGCGCGTTCTGGGTGACCTTCACGATGCTCGCCACCGCGAGCGCGTCATCTCCGACGATCGCGCCGGCGGCGGTCACCGCGGCGGTGGTGTCGATGTTGCCGCCGATCCACGCCCCCGCCACCTCCGGGCTGAGCCCGAAGACCCCGGCCAGCCAGGGCAGGACGAAGATGGACGGCAGGGCGAAGGCGATCACCAGGCTGGCGCTGTAGGCGAGCTGTTCGCGCCTGGCCTGGACGGCGCCCGCCGCCGCGATGGCCGCGCTCACCCCGCAGATCGACACCGCGGCCGACAGCAGCGCGCGGAGCCTGTCGTCCAGGCCGAGCCTGCCGCCGAGCCACCAGGTGAACAGGAAAACCGCGGTGATCAGCACGATCGCCTGGATGATCGCGGGACCGGCGGCCGTGACGATCACCTTGAGGTTGATCGAGGCGCCCAACAGGACGAGACCGGTCTTGATGAAGAACTCGGTGCGGAAACCTCCGGCGAGGCGGTCGCGCAGCCCGGTCGCGGTCAGGACCGCGTTTCCCGCCAGTCCCAGGATGATCGCGTACACCGGATACTCGACGGCGGCGCCGATGTCCCCGAGCGCGGTGCCCTCAAGCAGGTCCGGCACGTTCTTGTCCAGGTAGCGGGTGGCCGCGGCCAGCAGCAGGACGACCAGGACGCCGAGCAGCGCCCACCCCCCGCCACTCCCGGAGACGGCCGCGCCGATCTCCACCTTCTCTCGCCTCCCGGCGCTCATCAGGGCACCAGCCCGACGGGGATGACGCCGAGGAGCACCAGCGCCAGGAGCACCAGCCCGACGACCGTCGCCGCCCAGTCCTCGTTGATCGCCGTCCGGCCGTCGTCCGCGGTTGGGGGATCTGTCTCGCTCATCTCACGACCTCACTCGTTGTTTCGCGGTACACCCCCCGAGCTATTTCATGTTAATTCGATAGGAATTAAAGGTAAACCGGGCGACCTAACTTGCCGACCATCGGACCCACCGGCCGGCAGGCACATCTCCGGCGGTACGGTAGCGAGGCATCCCATACCGCCCCCTGGAGCACCACCATGTTCTTTGGCATCACCGACATCTGGACCTACGTGGTCGGCGCCTTCTTCATCATCCTGCTGCCCGGCCCGAACTCGCTGTACGTGCTGAGCACCGCCGCCCAGCGCGGGGTACGCCAGGGGTATCGAGGGGTGATGGGGGTCTTCCTCGGCGACACCGTCCTGATGGTGCTCGCCGCGGCGGGGGTCGCGTCACTGCTGAAGTCGACGCCGATCCTGTTCAACGTCGTCAAGTACGCCGGGGCGGCCTACCTGGCCTGGATCGGGTTCCAGATGCTGCGGGGGGCCTGGCGCTCACGGCGCTCCCCCGAGGCCGCGCGGGCGGCGGCCCCCGAACCGGAGCGGACCGCGGAGAGCCCCTTCCGCAAGGCCCTGGTGATCAGCCTGATGAACCCGAAGGCGATCCTGTTCTTCATCTCGTTCTTCATCCAGTTCGTGGACCCCGCCTACGGCACCCCCGCGCTGTCGTTCCTGATCCTGGGCGCGATCTGCCAGGTGTTCAGCGTGCTCTACCTGTCGGCGCTGATCTTCGGTGGCACGTTCCTGGTCGGCCGGTTCCGGGCTCGCCGCGGCATGTCGACGGCGCTGCGGACGGGCGTGGGCGCGCTCTTCATCGGCTTCGGCGTGCGGCTGGCTACCGCGACCCTTGGTTGACCTTGATCGCGACGCTGACCAGCGAGAGGAACAACTCGGCGTCGGCCCGTCCCTCGATGGTCATGGCCACCCACCCGGCGTCCGCGCCCGGAGTGACCCGCCGGCAGTCGGTGAGCACCCGGGCCCACCGATCGATCACGTCGGTGGTGAGGAGCAGTTCCGCGGTGTGATCGCCGGACATTCTGACGATCTCCCGGCCGCCGGAGCGAAATCCCAGCCCCCGGCGGGTGCGTTTCAGCGCCAGGTCGGGCCAGCCGATGAGCTGGGCCGCCACATTCGCGACGCCCTCGGTGGAACGGCGGGACGCGCGCGTGCTCAGCACTGCCATGTCTCCCATGGTCGCGGACCGGACCCAATCGGGAAAGCTTCCGTTTCTCAACCGTTACCGGGCAAGTGATCGTCTTCATTAATCGTAATAATTCACACTTCCCTCGCACCCGATTGAGATGGTAATGAGCGGTTTTCACGAGAAGGTGGACCTCGGTCAGATACGGTGAGTGGCCGGTGAACAGCCGGAGACGGCGATCTCCGCGATCGCCCTCGACATGGTCGGCATGTGTACGTCGTGCCGGGGTAGGCGCGAACGTCCAAGCGCCCACCATCGCACCAGCCCGTGGAGCGTCATGAGCCATCAGCCCATCGTCCTCCCCCGCCTCGCCGCTCTGGCCAGACAGGCGGCGCCGAGACTGCTTGAGGGCGTCGTCGCCCCCCTCGCCGTCTTCTACGCCGCGCTGGCCGTCCTCGGCCTGCGGGGCGCGCTGGTCGCCGCGGTCACCTGGGTGTACGCGGGGGTGGGGTGGCGGCTGGTCCGGCGGATTCCGGTGCCCGGGACGATGATCCTCGCCGTCATCGCGATCACCGTCCGGGCGCTGCTGGGGTTCTGGACCGGGAGCGCGGTGCTCTACTTCCTCCAGCCCGAGCTGGGGACGATCTGCATCAGCATGGTCTTCCTCGCCTCGGTCCGGCTCAACCGCCCGCTGGTGCAGCGGCTGACCCTCGACTACATCCACCTGCCGTCGGCGGTGCTGAGACACGAGCGGGTCCGCCGGTTCTTCGCCCGCATCACCCTGCTGTGGGCCTTCGTGCTGCTGGCCAACTCCGCGGTGAGCATCTGGCTGCTGCTGCACGAGTCGATCGGCACCTACCTGCTGGTCCGTACCTCGACCGTGGCCGTGATCAGCGGCCTGGCCGTGGCCTTCTCGCTGTACGCCTTCCGCCGGGTGCTACGCCGCCTGCACTACGACCCCCTCACCGCCCCGCCCGCCTGACGGGGCGGCCTCCGCGCGATGAACGCGCGAAAAGAGGGCAGGGAGGTTCGCATGGCCATGGATCGGATACCAAAACGTTGGGCCGGGCTTCCGGTGTTCGTCGTCGCGCTCGTGCTGGTGGCGGTGGTGGGGTCACTGGCGGCCGTCAACGCCGGCGGCGAGTACCTGTCACTGGAGCGCCCGCCGTGGGCGCCGCCGCAGTGGCTGTTCGGCCCGGCCTGGACGGTGCTGTACATCATGATCGCCCTGTCCGGCTGGCTCGCCTGGTCGGCGCGCGGCCTGACCCCGGCGCTCGGTGTCTACGCGGTCCAGCTGATCCTCAACGCGGCCTGGACACCGCTGTTCTTCGGCGCCGGGCAGTACGGCCTGGCGTTCGCGGAGATCGTCGTCCTCTGGCTGGCCATCGTGCTCAACATCGTGCTGTTCTGGCGGATCAGCCGCCCCGCCGCCTGGCTCCTGGTCCCCTACCTGCTCTGGGTGACCTACGCGTCCTCGCTGAATCTCGCCATCTGGCAGCTCAACTGAGCGTTCCCGCTCCGTGCGCGGGCCTCCGTGTCGCTCCCCGACGAAAGTCGGAGGTGGTCGGGGCCGTTCGGGGGATGTGGCGGGCCGTGCCCGGTTCCTAGGGTCGGCGGGACGGATCTCATGGTGATCTCAGGGGCATGACCGGAGACCTCGGGGGTTCTCCCGGATGTCCGGAGATCACCGGGGGTGTCAGCGTTCCGTACGAGACATCCCCGCCCCCTGACTGGAGCCCGGTGTGACACAGGCAATCCTTGACACCCTGCACGACGTGATGGCGTCTCCCTGGATCTATCCGGCGCTGTTCGCGCTGGCGTTACTCGACGGGTTCTTCCCCGTGGTGCCGGCCGAGACGTCCGTCATCACCGCCGGGGTGTTCGCCGCCGCCATCGGCGCGCCCGACCTGCCGCTGATCGTCGCGGCGGCCGCGCTGGGCGCGTTCGCGGGTGACCACGTCTCGTACGCCATCGGGCGCGGCGCCAACAACCGGCTGCGTAACGGCAGGCGCAGCCGCAGGACGTTCGCCTGGGCGGAGCGGGCACTGGCGGAACGGGGCGGGCTGATCCTCGTGGTGGCCCGCTACATCCCGGGCGGCCGTACCGCCTGCACCCTCACCATGGGCGCGGTCGCCTACCCCCGGCGCTCGTTCGCCCTCTTCGACGCGGTGGCCGCGCTCTCCTGGGCGCTCTACTCGGGACTGATCGGCTACGTGGGCGGCGCGGCCTTCGAGAACGACCCGGTCAAGGGCCTGCTGCTCGGTCTCGGGATCGCCGTGACGATCACCGCCGCGGTCGAGGTCGTCCGCTACCTGCGCCGGCCTCGGGTCCCGGCGGAGCCGCAGGCGAGCCTGGTCACCTCCGGCGACCGACGCCGTCGGCATTCATGATCGCTTCCAGATCAGAGTGTGCCACCGGCCGTCCTCCTCCGCCGCCAGCACCAGACGGTCGCCGTCGGCGTTCAGCTCGCGGATCTGGACGGTGCCGACGAAGGCCGGGTTGAGCGACAGCTCGACGTCGTGGGCGACGTACCCGTCGCGGATCTCGTAGCGGCCCGCGTAGGCGAAGAACGAGGTGAACGCCTCGGCCAGCACCTCCGGGGGCGCCTTCCGCGGGCTGACACCGGGTAGCGGGGATCGCCCGGCGCGCGCGATGGTCGCACTCATGTGGCCGTCGGGGGTGTAGCAGAGCAGCCCTACCGCGTCGGCGCCGAAGGGGTGCGAAACCCTTCCTCCGGCACTGACGATCCGCCACTCGACCAGGCGCCAGGCGCCCACGAGATCCATGCCCGCGAAACTATGACAAGAGAAGCCAGCTAGTCAACAGCCCCGATGCGAATCCCGGGGAATTCCCCGAGAAGTCAGGGTTAATCCCGATGGCTCCGGCACCTCCGGCCACGGGACGCTTCCACTGTTCATCGCGAGACCCCCACCGGACGCCTTCCCGAGGCGATCCGGTCATCTCGCCATGGCTTCATCTGGTTGGGAGGAGTGCGCATGACCGTGCTGGCGGCAGGCCTGGCGTTGCTGGGCTCCCTGTTCTTCGCACTCGGCGCCGCGCTGCAGCAGTTCGAGGCGTCGAGCACCTCCCACGCCGTCCTGAGACACCTTGTCCGCCGCCCCAGGTGGCTGCTCGGTGGCCTGGCCATCGCGGCGGGCACGGCCCTGCACGTCGTCGCGCTGAAGTACGGCCCGCTCACCGTGGTACAGCCGATGGGCGTGGCCAGCCTGCTGTTCGCCCTGCCCTGCGCCGCCGCGCTGCGACGTCGCAGGCCGCGGCCGGGCGAACTGGCCGCCGCCGCGGTGATCTCGATCGGGTTGATCGGCCTGGTGCTGGTCGTGCCCGACCAGGGCGGCGACCCGCACCTCGGCACCGGGGAGGCGGTGGCCCTGCTCGCGGGGGCGGCCGCCGCCTCCCTGGCGCTGTGGGCCGCCGCCAGGCAGGCCTCCCCCGCCGCGAGAGCCTGCCTGCTCGCCATGGGCGCGGGCGTGCTGTACGGCGCGACCGCCACGCTCACCCGGGTCCTGGTCGACGGGGGCGGGGAGTTCTGGTTCCTGCTCGCCGTCCCGATGCCCGCTCTGATCGCACTGGCCCTGCTCCAGCGCGCCTACGCCGTCGGCCACTTCGGCGTCGCCTTCGCCGCCCTCCAGGTGTCCGACCCCCTCACCGCCGTCGTCTTCGGCGCCCTCCTGCTCGGTGAACCACTGCCGACCGGCGTGGCGGCGGTGCTCACCGCACTGGCGGCGGCGGCGCTCACCGCCGCCGGAACCGTCTCACTGGCCCGCACCACCCCGATGTCCCCATCGCACGACGTGACAGCGCGATGAACAGCACGATGAACGGAGTCCTGATGGCCATGCCGTCCGCCACCGCCCTGCCGATCCCCGCGCGGGTCCCCGCCGTCCTTCCCACCCGGCCTCGCCGGGTGCTGATCGCCACCGACACCTACCCGCCGGACGTGAACGGCGCCGCCTACTTCACGCACCGGCTGGCCCGGGGCCTGGCCGAGCGGGACAACGAGGTCCACGTGGTGTGCGCCTCGGCCTTGGGCCCGGCCGGGACCGAGCGGGTGGAGGGGGTGACCGTGCACCGGCTGCGCTCGGCACCGGTGCTGGTCCACCCGACCATGCGCGTCTCGGTGCCGACCCGGCTGGACCGGCTCATCGACGAGATCTCCCCCGACGTGGTCCACACCCAGGGGCACTTCGTCGTCGGCCGCGCGGCGATCTCCGCCTCCCGGCGTGCCGGCATCCCCGTCGTGGCGACCAACCACTTCATGCCGGACAACCTCTTCCAGTTCGCGCACATCCCCGAACGGCTCCGCACCAGGGCGGGCGCGCTGGCCTGGAAGGACTTCAACCGGGTCTTCTCCCGGGCGGACCGGGTCACCACACCCACCAGAATCGCGGCGGGACTGCTCACCGCGAAGGGCTTCGGCCCGCCGGTGGAGCCCGTCTCCTGCGGCATCGACCTGGCGAGGTTCCAGCCGCGTGCCGAGCCGAAGGCGTGGGCGCGCGGGGCCTTCGGCCTGCCCGACCGGGACACCATCCTGTTCGTCGGCCGGCTGGACGAGGAGAAGCGGCTGGACGAGCTCATCCGTGCCCTGCCGCACGTGCTCAACAACGCCGACGCGCAGATCGCGCTGGTCGGCACCGGCGGGCAACGGGCCGCACTGGCCCGGCTGGCCGACCGGATCGGAGTCGGCGACCGGGTGACCTTCCTCGGTTTCGTGCCGGACGAGGCGCTGCCCCAGGCATACGCCGCCGCCGACGTCTTCGCCATGCCGGGCGTCGCGGAGCTGCAGAGCATCGCCACGCTGGAGGCCATGGCCACCGGCCTGCCGGTCGTCGCCGCCGACGCGATGGCCCTGCCGCACCTGGTACGGCCCGGCGAGAACGGTGGCCTGTTCTCACCGGGCGATGTCCGGGAACTGGCGCGGCACCTGAGTACCCTGCTCGCCTCACCGGGACTGCGTGCCTCGATGGGCACCGCGAGCCGCGCCATCGCGCTGACCCACGACCACCAGGCCTCCCTGGCCAGGTTCGAGGCGATCTACCGGGAGGTGGCGCGGTGATCTACCAGGACATGGCGCGGTGAACTCCGGGGCGAAACACCGGAGGCGATGCAATGAACCCCGAGACGATTCACCGGGAGGCGGGGCGATGGACTCCACAGCGTTTTACCGAAAGGCCGCACGATGAACAAGGACCTGCCGTCCCGGCTGCCGGGTGTGGCCGGGCCGCTGCTCGCCCTGGCCGCGATGGGCTACGCGCACCTGGCCTCGGCGGACGCGGTGAGCCCGTTGAACGGCCTGGTCAGCGAGTACGCGCTGCGCGTTGACAGTGCCTGGGCGATGACCGGCGGCACGATCGCCCTGGCCATGGGCTGCCTCTGGGTCGCGTACCTGCTGGCCAGGGTGGACCCGGTGCGCGGCGCCGCGGCGCGCGCGCTGTTCGTCGCCTCGGCACTGGGACTCCTGCTCACCGCCACGTTCCCCACCGACGCGGCGCCCGGTGTCACCTCGATCGGCGGGGAGATCCACCGCTGGTCGGCGGCCGTCGTCTTCACCGCGCTGCCCTGCGCGGGGTGGATGCTCGGCCGCCGGTCCGGGAGCCGGGCACTGGCGGGGGCCGCTGTCGCCTCCGTGGTGCTGCTGGCCTGGTTCCTGGCCGCCCACCCGGGCTCGCTGGTCTCGGATCTGATCGGCGGCCCCGACCACTACGGCCTGGCGCAGCGTCTGCTGCTGCTCTCCGAGATGACGCTGGTCCTCCTCGCCGCCCTGCGATCAGGCCACCTGGACGGCGACGACGCGACCGACCGCCTCGGCCACCGGCGGCCCGGGAGCGACCGGGGTGTGACGGTCCCCATCCAGCCCGGCCCGAACGACGCCCGGCGCCCTCACCAGCCGATAGGTCGCCTCTGACGACGAGGCCGCCCCCTCCGCTCGCTTACCGGCGAGTGAATGAGGCGTGTCGCACGTACCCGACAGGGTATTACCTACGCTAACGTAGGTTACGGTTGCGTAGTCTTTGAGGGAGAGGCCTGATGCGAAAGTTCAGTGAGACCGAGCTGCTGCTCGAACTTGAGCCCGTCGTCGCGGGAGAGCTGGACCGGCACCACAAGATGGCCAAGGAGTGGTTCCCGCACGAGTATGTGCCCTGGTCGGAAGGCCGGAACTACGACGGTCTCTTCGAGGGGGACGCCTGGGACGAGTCCGACACCAAGATCCCCGAAGAGGCCCGGATCTCCCTCATCGTCAACCTGCTGACCGAGGACAACCTCCCCAGCTACCACCACGAGATCGCCACGACCCTGGGCCGCGACGCGGCGTGGGGCACCTGGGTGCACCGCTGGACCGCCGAGGAGGGCCGCCACGGCACCGCCATCCGCGACTACCTGACGGTCACCCGCGCGGTCGACCCGGTCGCGCTGGAGCGTGCCCGGATGGTGCACATGGGCGAGGGCTTCACCAACTCCTACGAGGGCGTGCTCGCCTCGGTCGCCTACGTCTCCTTCCAGGAGCTGGCCACCCGCATCTCGCACCGCAACACCGGCAAGGCCTCCCTGGACCCGAACTGCGAGCGCCTGCTCGCCAGGATCGCCGCCGACGAGAACCTGCACATGCTCTTCTACCGGAACCTGCTCAACGCGGCCTTCCAGCTCGCCCCCGACCAGACCATGCGCGCGGTGACCGACGTCGTCACCACCTTCCAGATGCCCGGTACCGGCATCGAGGGCTTCACCCGCAAGGCCATGACCATCGCCAACGCCGGGATCTACGACCTGCGCCTGCACATGGACGACGTGCTGCAGCCGGTCCTGCGCCAGTGGGACGTGTTCAACCTGAAGGACCTCGGCCCCGAGGGCGAGAAGGCCCGCGAGGAGCTCGCCGAGTTCCTCGACCGTCTGGAGACCACCGCCTCCCGCTTCGTCGAGCGCCGCGAGGCCCGCCGCGCCCGCCAGGCCGCGAACGCCTGAAGCCCCCCGCACCCGAAGGACCGCGGAACGCGGTCCCTCTTCCTTGCCACGCTCCGCCTCGGAGTGAGGTGAACAGCTCGAACGTGCCGCCCACGGCTGATCGAACGATCATCACGTGTCCGATCAGCCGCATGATCCGTGTCCCTCTGGACGTGTTCTTCCTGGCGCGAGGACAGGTGGGATCACCGTCCGTCCCGAGTTCTCGCAGCAGGCGGAGAACCGGGGGTGTCTCAGGCGGCCGGGGCCAGTTCGCGGGGCTGGGAGTGTTGGACGGCGGGCCTCAGGGTCCGGAGGAAGATCAGAACCAGCGCGGCCGCCAGGCCGGTTGTGATCGGCGGGACCAGGAAGGCCAGGGCCTCGCCGAAGCGGTCCACGAGCTGACCGGCCACGGCGGCGCCGGTCGCGATGCCCAGGCCGATCGCGCCGGTGAGCCAGGTGAACGCCTCGGTCCTGACCTCGCTGGGCACCAGGGTCTCGACCAGCGTGTAGCCGGTGATCACCGCGGGGGCGATGACGAACCCGGCCAGGGCCGCCCCGCCGTACAGCATGGGGATGGACGTGGCGAACATCAGGACGGCGGTGGCGGCGGAGAGCAGTCCGACGCCCGCCACGAGACGGATCGGGGCACCCGCCCGCCAGCGGACGACGCCGTAGAGGATGCCGCCGACGAAGCTGGCCCCCGAGAAGGTCGCGTAGATCGACCCCGCCGTCCCTGCCTGGCCGAGTGCGGCGGTGTAGGAGGTGATGCCGACCTGGAGGCTGCCGAAGACGGTGCCGATGGCGACGAAGGCACCCGCGAGCACGGCCACCCCCCGCAGCCGGAACACCCCGCGCTGGGCACGGACCCGGACCGGCATCGGCTCGGGAGCCCCCTTGCCGACCAGGGCGAACAGCAGCGTCCCGATCACGATCATGATCAGTGCCAGTAGAAGTGCCCAGACCGGTGAAAACCCGGTCGAGATGGCCACCAGTAGCACCGGGGCGAGGGTGAAGGTCAGCTCGTCGGTGATGGACTCCAGGGCGAAGGCCACATCGAGCCTGCCCGAGCCGCCGAGCAGGTGCGCCCAGCGGGCCCGGACCATCGAGCCGATCTGCGGCACCGTGGCACCGGCCAGTGCCGCGACGACCACCAGCGCCGGGGCCGGGGCATGGGCGGAGGCCAGCACGAGCAGCGTGCCCAGCGCGGCGGCGTGCAGACCGACCTGCGGGAACAGCACCTTCGCCTGACCGTGCCTGTCGGCCAGCCGCCCGGACTGCGGACCGGCCAGCGCCGCCGCCACCGCGGCGGCGGCAGCGGCGACACCCGCCACACCGTACGAGCCGGTGGACCACTGCACGAGCAGCAGGACGCCGAGCTGGAGCATCGCGTACGGCAGGCGCGCGGCGAACGCGGGGACGAGGAACCGCCAGGCTCCGGGCGTACTGAGCACGGCGAAGTACGACTTCAACAGATCTCCGTCCAACATCCAGACGGAGACTCCGCCCGGCTCGGGAGCCCACCGGGGGTGGTGGGCTTCGACCGGGGTGATACCGCTGTCGCGGCCGCCGAGCGGTCATTGCATGCGCCCCTGTGGAACGCAACAGCCATCTACCTTATGCCACGAACCGCCCTTCTCCCGCTCGGCCGAGCACCACGAGCCCTCGCCGCCCCCTCCAGGCCGTCGCTTCAGAGGAGGTCACGGGCACTCAATCGGCCGAACGGTCCAGGGGCTGTCGTCGGGTGGCGCCTATGCTGCCGAGCAGGGTGAGTGCCTGGGCACTGGGGCTGCCGGGTTCGGCATGGTAGATGATCAGTTGCTGGCCGGGCGCGTCGCGTACGTCGAAGGCCTGATAGGTAAGGACCAGGGGGCCGACGTCCGGGTGCATGAGGTGTTTCGCGTCCCGGGTCTTGCCCCGCACGTCGTGGGCGCTCCACAGGGCCGCGAACTCGCCGCTCTGCTCGGTCAGGATCCGTACGAGCTCGCGGAGCCGGGGATGCCCGGGGTCGAAGCCGGCCGCCTGCCGCAGGTTGGCCACGGTGGCCTGGGCGGCCCAGTTCCAGCGAGTGTAGAAGTGCCGCCCGGCGGGGTCGAGGAAGGTCATCCGGGCCAGGTTGTCGGCGGGCTCGAAGGGCGAGAACAGGGCCTCGGCCAGCGCGTTGGCGGCGAGGATGTCCAGGGTGCGGTTGACGACGAACGCGGGAGTGTTCGGGTAGCCGTCCATCAGCTGGCGCAGTGCGGGACCGACCGTGTCCCGGATCTGGTCTGGCCGCTCGTTCGGCGCGGCGCCCGCCAGCCGGTACAGGTGCGCGCGGGCGTCGGCGTCCAGATGCAGGGCACGGCTGAGGGCGTCGAGCACCTGGGGTGAGGGATGGCGTTCGCGCCCCTGTTCCAGGCGGGTGTAGTAGTCGGCGTTCATACCGGCCAGAACGGCGACCTCCTCGCGCCGCAGTCCGGCGACCCTGCGGACCCCGTAGGTCGCCATGCCGACGTCCTCAGGCCGCAGGCCCGAACGGCGTGCCCGCAGAAAGTCTCCCAGCTCGTTGTCAGCCATACTCCCAGGTTAGACAGGCGGACGGCGGCCTGCCCGGGTGTGTCACCCCCAGGCAGTGAGCGTCCTGGTTGGCGGCCCGCGACCCGCCCAGACTCGGTGGCGAAGGGCAGATCGCGACGCGAGGGAGAGAACCATGACGAGGAGCACCGATGACGGGAAGGTGGACGTGGTCGGCATGTGGGTGACCGCGGACGGCCACATCCGCCAGGAACTGCGAGCGGACGGCCGGTACGACGAGGCACGCGGCGACCGGCGCAGCGCGTACACGGGCCGGTACACGGTGACCGGCGGTCATCTGGACTACGTCGACGACACCGGATTCACCGCCACGGGCGACATCCGCGACGGTGTGCTCTACCACGAGCACCTCGTGCTGTACCGGGAGAAGGAGCAGGTATGAGGGCATCGGCCAAGGTCGTCGCGGTCACCGGGGCGAGCAGCGGGATCGGCGAGGCGACGGCGCTCCGCCTGGCCGCCGACGGCCATCACGTCCTCCTCGGCGCGCGGCGTACGGACCGGCTGGAACAGTTGACGGCAAGGATCATCGCCGACGGTGGCAGCGCCTCGTTCCGGCGGCTGGACGTCACCGATGCCGCTGACGTGCGGGCCTTCGTGGCCACCGCGCGGGAGCGGTACGGGCGACTGGACGTGGTGGTCGACAACGCCGGCGTGATGCCGCTGTCACCGCTCGCGGAACTGAAGGTCGACGAGTGGGACCGGATGATCGACGTGAACGTCCGCGGGGTACTCCACGGCATCGCCGCCGCCCTGCCGGTCATGCGAGAGCAGGGCGGCGGGCACTTCGTGAACATCGCCTCGGTCGGCGCCTACGAGGTGTCGCCGACCGCCGCGGTGTACTGCGCCACCAAGTTCGCGGTCCGCGCGATCTCCGAAGGGCTGCGCCAGGAGTCCGCGGGCGACATCCGGGTGAGCGTCGTCTCCCCCGGCGTCACCGAGTCCGAGCTGGCCGACTCCATCTCGGACCCGGTGGCCCGCGAGGCCATGAAGACCTACCGGTCGGTGACCATCCCGGCCGAGGCGATCGCGGACGCCGTCGCCTTCGCGATCAGCCGGCCCGCCGAGGTCGACGTCAACGAGATCGTGATACGCCCGGCCGCCGGCGCCCAGTGACAGCGTCGTGCCGGATGCCGCAGGCCGTCAGCCCCGTGGTCCCACCGGGAGAGCGGTCAAGCGGCTCCCTTGTATGCCGCCGAGGTCGGTCTACGGATTCTTATCTGCAGATATAGGCCATTACCGGGCTAATGCCAGGATGAGGTGATGGACGCGGGGAAGCTGCACGGGAGGAAGTCCGAAGAGGACGCGATCGCCGAACTGCTGGCGGGAGCCCGGGCCGGCACCAGTTCGTCGCTGGTGCTGCGCGGCGAGCCGGGCATCGGCAAGACGGCGTTGCTCGACCACGCCGCCGCGACGGCCGGGGACATGCGGCTGGTCCGCGGTACGGGAGTCGAGTCCGAGGCGGAGCTGCCGTTCTCTGGGCTGCAGTTGTTGCTGCGCCCGGCGCTCGGATCCCTCGCCGCACTGCCCGGCCCGCAGCGCGAGGCCCTGGAGGCGGCGTTCGGGCTCGGGCCCGCGGCCGGCTCCGAGCCGATGCTGGTGGGGCTGGCGGTGCTCTCCCTGCTGGCGGAGCACGCGGGCGAGACGGGACTGCTGTGCCTGGTCGACGACGCGCAGTGGCTCGACCGGGCGTCGCGGAACGCGCTTCTGTTCGCCGCCCGGCGCCTGCGCGCCGAGGGCGTGGTCATGATCTTCGCCGCCCGGGACGGCGAGGGATCCTTCCCTGCCCCCGGCCTTCCGGAGTCGCGCCTCTCCGGGCTGGCCCCGGAGGCGGCCGCGGCCCTGCTCGACCGGCATCCGCTCACACCCGCCGTGCGCTACCGCCTGCTCGCCGAGGCCGGCGGCAACCCGCTGGCTCTGCTGGAGTTGCCGGTCGCCCTGGCCGCCGAGGGCGGCAGCGCGTTCTCGCCGGGGGCGCTCCCCCTCACCGGCCGCCTGCGACTGGCCTTCCACGGTCAGGTCAGCCGGATGCCGGAAGCCTGCCAGAGCCTGCTCCTGGTGGCGGCGGCCGACGAGACCGGAGAACTCGCCGTGATCCTGCGTGCCGCCGCCGCCCTGGGGGCGGCCGTCGAGGACCTGTCCCCCGCCGAGCGGGCCGGCCTGGTGCTCCGCGGTGACGCCGACGACACCACGATCCGCTTCCGCCATCCTCTGATCCGCGCCGCCGTCTACCAGCGGGCGCCGCTCGGGCAACGCCTCGCCGCCCATCGCGCGCTCGCCGCGGCCCTCGGCTCGCCCGAACACGCCGACCGCCGGGCCTGGCATCTGGCGTCCGCCGCCACCGGAGCCGACGAGGAGGCCGCCGCCGCGCTGGAACGCACCGCCGCCCGTGCCCGCGAACGCAGCGGCCACGAGGCGGCCGCGGCGGCGTACGAACGGGCGGCCCGCCTGAGCGCCGAGCCCGCCGCCAGGGCCCACCGCGAGGCCCTGGCGGCGGAGGCGGCGCTGGAGGCGGGGGATCTGGAGCGTGCCAGAGCCCTCGGGGGCCGCGCGGCCCGGCGGCTGGACGAGGCCCCGACGGTGAACGCGCGGATCGCCCAGGTGCGGGCGCTCGCCGACTTCTGGCAGGGCTCCTACCCCTCCGCCCACCGGTTGCTGCTCGACGGCGCCGGGCTCGTCCACGACACCGATCCGGGCCAGGCCGCCGGGTTGCTGATCCAGGCCGTTCACACCTCCTGGTACCTGGGGGAGCGGCAGCTCGCGGCGACGCTGGACCGGCTGGCCGCGCTGCCGTTGGACGACGCGGATCCACTCGCGCCGGCGGGGTCCTACCTCGCCCATCTCGACCGGGGCCGTTCCGAGCGGCCGCCGCCGCTGGGCGACACCCTCGCGGCGATGCGGCGGCGGGGCGGGGCCCCCGACCAGGCGTTGATGATCCTCTGCGGAGCGGCGCTCGCGTTGGGCCAGGACGCCGACGCCTACGAGCTGGCGGTCGCGCTCGCCGCCGAACACCGCGCCCGGGGCGGCGCCGGGCGGCTGCCGACGGCGCTGTTCTTCATGGTCGAGGGCGAGGTCTTCACCGGACGGCACCTGGACGCGCTCGCCACGGCGACCGAGGCGCTGGGGCTCGCCCGCGACACCGGTCAGCGGCAGTGGGTCAGCCAGTTCAGCAGCGTGCTCGCCTACCTTGACGCGGCCAGAGGGGAGGAGGCAGCCTGCCGGCGCAACGTCGAGGAGGGGCTGGCGGGGGCCACCACCGGGGGCATCTCCCCCGGCGCGCCGTGGGCGCACTGGTCACTCGGGCTGCTGGACCTCGGCCTCGGCCGCGCCGAGGCCGCGCTCGCCCGCTTCGAGCGCCTGACCCACGAGCCGATGCGCCATCACATCTGCGCCACCCGTTCCACGCCCGACCTGGTGGAGTCGGCCGTACGGGTGGGGGCGCCGGAACGCGCCGCCGAGCCCCTGGCGCGCTTCGAACGGTGGGCCGAGTCGGTCCGGCAGCCGTGGGCCGACGCGCTCGTGCTGCGCTGCCGTGGGCTGCTCGCCGCCGACGACCAGGCCGAGGCCTTCTACACGGCGGCCCTCGAACTGCACGACCAGGACGGCCGCGCGCTGGAGTACGCCAGGACCGCGCTGCTCTACGGCGAGTGGCTGCGCAGGGCTCGGCGGAAGGCCGAGGCGCGCGGGCCGTTGAACGAGGCCCTGGAGGTCTTCGACCGGCTCGGCATGCGGCCGTGGGCCGAACGCACCCGCGGCGAGCTCACCGCGGCCGGCGCCCAGGGCCCCCGGCCCGCCGAAGGCGTGGCGGCCGGCCTCACCCCACAGGAACTGCAGATCGCCCGGCTCGCCGCGCAGGGCCTGTCCAACCGCGACATCGCGGCGCAGCTCTTCCTCAGCCACCGGACGGTCGGCTACCACCTCTACAAGACCTATCCCAAGCTCGGCGTCGCATCCCGGAGCGAGCTCAAGGATTTCGCCGATCGGCTGGGGCTGTGAGATCCTGCCTCGATGAGTACTCCGGAACAGGTGCTACCCGGGCAGATGCTCACCGTGGACGTCGACGAGGTCCCGCCGATCGAGCTGGGTCCCGGTGTCCACGTACGGGCGCTCCCGGGCCTGCCGGGGATCAGGACATGGGTGATCGACATCGCCCCGGGTATGGAATGGCCGAGTCCGGATGTCCACGAGACCTACGGCGAGGTGTACTTCGTCGTGAGCGGCGAGGTCATCGAGGGGGACCACATCCACGGCCCGGGCACCTACGTCGCCTTCGGCCCGGAGACGAGCCACCGTCCCCGTACGGAGACCGGCGTGCGGGCCTTCGGCTTCAACTACGACGTCACCGCCTGAGCTCGGCGGCCTTCGCGGACGCGTCATGGCCGGGCCCGACGCCTTCGACGATGATCACCTCGCCCTCCAGATGGTCTGCTCGCAGCGGCAGGATCGCCTGGTAGGCGGCCGACTCGTACCAGTCCCGGGCGTTCTGCCCCGACGGGAACTCAAGCATGATGACGCTTCCGGGCCACCGGCCCTCACGGACGTCCACCGCTCCTCCGTGGACGACGAAGCGGCCGGAGAACGGTTCCATCGTCGGCTGGATCCTTTCCATGTACTCCAGCACCTCCGGATGGAGCTCCTCCGGGTCACGAAGATGCGCGATCACATAGGCGGTCATGGTTTCCCCTCTGTTCCGTGGACGGCCGGGGCGGACCGGCCCGGCGGCCCGCCCCGAGGTGTTCAGGCTCCGGCCGGCACCTTGTCGAGAAAGCCGAGCACCTGGCTGATCCGCCCGTCGTCACCGATCACCGCGACGTCGAAGCCGATGACGATCGGCTCGGCGCCCTCGGGTCCCAGGTGCCAGGTGAACCGCGCGATGTCGTGGTGGGCGTCCACGGCGCCGCCGAGGCTGAAGACCAGCCCGCCGAACTGACCCTGGACCGCCGCGATGGTGGCGTCGAGCCCGTCCCTGCCCCGAACGGAGACCAGCGGGTCGGTGTACACCGCGTCCTCGGCGAAGACCTCCGCCAGAACGGCCTGCCGCGCGGCGGCGTCGGTCTCGTTCCACGCGGCGAGGTAGCGCTGGACCAGCTCGTTCATGTCGCTCATGTCTCTCTCCTCAGTGCTCGTGCTCTCTTGTGACCACCAAGTTAGGAGGACGGGAACGACAGGGAATCTGACACGCTTAAGTACTTTCGCGCACGCCTTCAGTAGTCCGCCCGGTGAACGCCGGGAAGCGAACGATCTCCTTCGACCAGGCGAGACGACCGGCACTGCGAGCCATCCGGGAAGGTCGGCCTGATGGCCGGGTTGTCATGAGGTGCGGCCGGAGGCCTGCTTCGCAGGGGAGAGGTCTCCGGGGTCCCACCAGGAGCCGGTGCGGGCGGCCGCTCGCAGGGCGGGCCAGGACAGGGCCGCGAGGGCGGCGGCCAGGGCGGCGACGGCCACCATCGCACCTGACAGGCCGGTGGCCTCGGCCCAGCGCCCGACGTAGCCGGGGCCGGCGAGGAAGCCGAGGTAGGCCACGGTGGACACCACGGATGTCGCCCTCCCTCTGGCGGCCTCGCCGACCTGGGCGGCGACGACGCCCATCAGCATGGGGAAGAGCACCGCCGTACCGGCGGCGGCCAGGGCCAGCCCGAGCAGGACCACCGGGACTGACCTCGCGCCGGACACCAGCAGGGTCCCGGCCGCGGCCGTCGCGGCGCCGGAGACGAGCACGGTCGTGGCGTGCCGGGAACCGAGCGCGCCGGCGGCGAAGCGGGTGAGGGCGACGACGGCGGCGAAGACCGCCGGACCGGCCGAGGCGAGCGCGGGACCGGCGTCGGCCACATCCGCCAGGTAGACCGCGCCCCAGCTCTGGTGGGCGTTCTCCACCGCGAAGGCCAGCGCGCCCAGGGCGCCGACCACGAGCAGCGGGAACAGCCGCACCCCTCTCCCACCTGATCGGCTCACCGCGTCCCCGTGCCGCTCGCCGTCCTGCACCTCCGCCCGGCCACTGCCCTTTCTCTCACCTGCCCGGCTCACCGCGTACTCCGGCCGCTCGCCGCCCCGGACGGCCCCCGCCGCGACCGGGGCGACCCGCGCGTCGGCGACGACACCGAGCGCCGCGCCGGTCGCGGCGACCGCGACCAGCAGGAACGGTACGACGACCGGCGCTCCCAGGGCGCCGAGCAGCCCGGCGGAGAGGCTGCCGACCACCACCAGGGCGGAGAAGGTGCCGTGCGCGCGGGTGATGACCGGCCTGCCGGAGGCCCGTTCCGCCGAGCCCGCCGCGGAGTTGATCGCGACGTCCGCCGCGCCCGAGGAGGCGCCGAGCAGGGCCAGCCCCGCCGACAGGCTCCAGAAGTCGCGTCCGGCCACGGCCACCAGCGTCCCCGCCGCGCCGAGCGTCACCAGCAGCAGCGCGGCGACCCGGAGCCCCCAGCGGTCGACCGCCCTGCCGGTGACGAGCATCGCGGGCAGCGCCCCCGCCCCGATGAACAGCAGCGCCGTACCGAGTTCCCCGTCCCCGAGCTCCGCCTGGGCACGGATAGCGGGCACCGAGGCACCCCACACTCCCCAGAAAGCACCGAAAGCGGCAAAGCCCGCATAGGCCGTACGCGGCCGGGCGCCGCCCCTCTCCACTGACACGTGTGTAACGATACACAAACCTCTTGTGTATCGATACACAGATATCCTCGGCCCATGAGCGGACGGACGGCACGACGCCGGGTGACCATGGCGGAGGTCGCCCGCGCGGCAGGAGTGTCCGTGATGACCGTCTCGTACGCCTACGGCCGGCCAGGACGGGTCTCCGACGAGGCGCGGGCCAGGGTCCGCGAGGCCGCCGAACGCCTCGGTTATCCGGGCCCGCACCCCGGCGCGCGGTCACTGCGCCGAGGCCGCACCGGCAACCTGGGCGTCGTCCTCGGCGAGCACCTCACCTACGCCTTCGACGACCCGCAGGCGACCCGCTTCCTGTCCGGCGTCGCCCAGGTCTGCGCCGACCACGGCATGGCCCTGACGCTCGTCCCGGTCACCGGAGCCCCCTCCGACGTCGACCGGGTCACCGAGGCGGCCGTCGACGCCTTCGTGGTCTGGACGACCGCCGACGACGACCCCGTCATCGACGCCATCGTCGCCACCGGCCTGCCCGCCGTGATCCACGGCGGCCCGCTCCGCGAGGGCCTGTCCTTCGTGGCCGCCGACGACCGCGCCGCCGCCACGGCGGTGGGCCGCGAGGTCTTCGCGGGGGCACGACGTCCGGGAGTGCTGAGCTTCCCCCTCGACCGCGGCCGGATCTCCCAGATCGCCTTCGGCACCCAGGGCTCCCCAGAAGCCGCCCCGGACGGCGCGTCCCCTGGAGTCGACCCCGACGCCTCGACCTTCCGGGTCACCCGGCAGCGGCTGCGCGGCTACCGCGACGCCTGGGCCTCCACCGGCGGCGACTGGTCACAGGTCCTGGTCGCCGTCTGCTCCACCAACAGCGCGCACGAGGCCGAAGCCCTCGCGGCCGAACTGCTCACCGGCCCGTACGCCTGCGACGCGATCGCCGCGATGAGCGACGAGCTGGCCCTCGGCGCGCTGCGCACCGCCGCCCGGCTGGGCCTGAGCGTCCCCGGCGACCTCACCCTCAGCGGCTGGGACGACTCCGACGCGGCCACCCCCGCCGGGCTCACCACGATCGCCCAGTCCCTCCGCGACCAGGGCGCCCACTGCGCCCGCACCGCCCTTGGCCACCCCGCCGGCACTGACGTCTCCTGGCACCTGATCAGCCGCGCCTCCACCCGGCGGCCCTGAGATCCGGCCGAACCGCCAGGGTGAGAAGCCGTTTCAGCAGGGGCGCCAGCGGGCGTTCGACCAGGATGTGGATGACGTAGGCCGCCAGGCACATCAGCGCCACCATGCCGACCAGCAGCACGTACCGCTGCACGATCCCGCCGAGCCGGTCGAAGACGATGAAGCCGACGTGCGCGTGGATCAGGTACAGCGGGTAGGTCAGGGCTCCGGCGACGGCGAACCAGGGGCGGCCGAGCCGCCGGGTGACGCGGAGCGAGACGAGGAACAGCACAATGAAGATCGCGACGATGACGGCGACGACGACGGAGCTCTCGATCTCGGTGCGGTAGCGGGTGCCCACCTTGCCGGCGAACTCGATACCCCGGTAGACGGCGTTGCCGAAAGAGATCAGTACGATCGCGGCGAGCTGCGCCGACAGGCCGAACCGGTAGACCAGGCACAGGGCCATGCCCGCGATGAAGTAGTGCGAGAACTGCGACTGCACCACCAGGTCGGCCACCGAATGGGCCGGGGCGGGAAGCACCCCGCTCTGCAGCAGGAAGGTCAGCGCCAACCAGCCCCACAGCATCCCGACGACCCGGCTTCGGGTGATGCCGATCCAGGCGAGCACGAAGACGAGCGCGTAGAACCTGATCTCGGCCCACAGCGTCCAGTAGACGACGTCGATGTTGGGAATGTCGGGCAACGAATTGAACATCGTCAGATTGGCCAGATACTGCACGAGCGTGACGGGGTACCTGCCCATGCTCAGCGTGACGGAGACCAGCGCGGTAATCGTCACCGCGACCCAGAAGGCCGGATAGAGACGGACGATCCGGGACACCAGAAAGGCCCCCGGACGACGGTTCCAGGCACTGAGCAGCACGACGAAACCACTGATCAAGAAGAACATGTCAACGCCCAGGTAACCGAACCTGGCGAGCTCACTCCCCGCCGGAAAACCGATCCGGATCGCACCGCCCGCGTACCCGGAGAAGACGTAGTGGTATATCGCCACGGAGACGGCCGCGGCGATCCGGAGTGCGTCGATTTCGTAGAGCCGGTCGCGATTCGGGACACGGTTCCGCCCGACCCCTGAAACCAGGCCGGGAGACCTGTCGCTCTCCGCGACCATACTCCGAGAGGGGGAAGGATTCACTTGACCTCGGCCATCAAACGCTAGCTCTTCGTACGGACAGGCGAAGGGCAGCCTCAGCGCCGATATCCCTCGGACGGTCCACCCCTGCTCATCGATACCGGTTGGACACTTTGCCATATCAGCCAGGGATGCGCCGATAAACAGCAGATTCCGTTGATGCAGCTGCCATTCAGAGCAACCGTCGAATCAGCATCCGGCCCCGAATATCGACGAACCGTTCGAGATCTTTGACGACCCCTCTCCGACCTATCGGACAAATCAGATCATAAAGATTACCGAACCCGAATATTGTTCTCAGAATCTCCGCCGGTCATACTTCCCATAATTAAAAGTGAAAGATCTTACATAATTGCCCGCCGACACAATCGACGCGGGTCACACACCAGCCGAAGCCGAGCGGATCGCCGCCACAGTTCCCGCATGGAAGGCGGCCCCAGCCGAATGGATCCGGCCGAGCGTGGGCATCCGTGTCTTCGACGAGCATGATGATGGTCGTCTGCTCTCACAACGAGGATCGAGGGCCCGGCGGTCGAGCGTGTCCCTGGGCATGGGCTGTGCTCGATCCAGGACGATCCGGCGCGACATTAGAGGAGGACCCGGGCATGGCCTGGAGCACGCGACAGCTCGCCGACCTCGCCGGCACCACCATCAAGACGGTGCGGCACTACCACCAAATGGGGCTGCTCGAGTTGCCCGGCCGAGCGCCCAACGGGTACAAGCAATACCGGACGACGCACCTCGTCCGGCTGCTTCAGATCAAGCGGCTGACCGAGCTCGGCCTGTCGCTCGCCCAGATCCGGGCGATGGGGAGTGCGGACGAGGAGCCCGACGAAGCCATCCGCGTGCTCGATGCCGAGCTGGCATGCACGATCGAGCGCCTGCAACGGATTCGCGTGGAGCTGGCTGTCATCCTCAAGTACCGGGCCCCCTTGGACACCCCACTGCCGTTCGGTCCGGTCGCCGAAGGATTGTCGGAGCGGGACCGGGCCTTGCTGACCGTGTTCTCGGGGGTGCTCAAGGACAGCGCTCTCGACGACCTCCGTCAGCTCATGACAGAGGCCACCGAGGGCGAGGCCGACGAAGAGTTCTACTACCTCCCAGAAGACGCCGACGAGGCGACGATCGAGACCATCGCGCGCCATCTGGCCGAGTCGATCCAGCGGAGCCAGGCCCGGTTCCCCTGGATGGCGGATCCCGGCTCCGCAGCGACGCGCGGCCCGGGGTTCGCCGAGGCCGCGATCGCGGCCGCTTTCGCCGAGCTGTTCAACGCCGCCCAACTGAAGGTGCTCGCTCGCGCCCAGGCGCTGGCAGGCGAGGCGAGTTGATCGAGGGCTCGTATCCAGCTGGTGGTGACGGCGCTTCGACGAGCCGGCCGGAGGCATTGCGCTTCTCGGCTGGCAAGCCCGCGCTCTTTCTCACGATCGCGGGCACGTTTGTCCTCCGATGTTGCAGATCGCCAACCACGGCGTACCTCTCGCGGAGCGGAAAGGCCAGCGCCTCCTGTTTGGTCCCAGAGCATCCACGCGCACCAGGTCCACGTACAACCACGCAGCGGTAAGAGGCGATCGCCCCCGCCCTCGCGGCAATCATGCGTGAGTCTCGATCGCGGGGAAGCTCGTCGAGTAGCTCAGTAGCCGATGCCGTGGTACAGCAAGCCCACACTGTTGTAGACGACGTGGACGACCACGGCCGGCCAGATCGAGCCGGAGAATCGGAGCAGCAGCCCGGTGCTGAGCCCGACAACGAACGCGATCGGCATGACACTGTTGATGCCGTGCGCGACGGCGAAGACCGCCGCGCTCACGATCACGCCGATCCAGGTGCCCCAGCGGAACAGGAAGCTCGCGAACACACCGCGGAACAGGACCTCCTCACCGATGGGCGTCAGCAGGCCGCCGAGCACGATCGTCACCACGAGGGAGAGCACGCCCGAGCGCGCAGCGTCGCGATAGCCCTGCTGGACGCTCTCCGACCCGGGGAAGAACGGGTCGAAGAGCGCCGAGATCGGCCAGCTGAGCGCGAAGCACGCGAGGGCGATCGCGATGGCCGCGAGCAGCCAACCGGGATGCACGCGCCGCATCCCGAAGGGGCGGACGTCGCGGATGCGGATGAGCACGGCGACGACGAACGCTCCGAGCGGCGCGAGGCCCGAGACGAGGAAGTTCGCCTGGCCAGGCGAGACCGGGGAGCCGGCCGGCAGCAGGTAGGCGATCGTCGACCCGACTGCGTACAGGATCACGGCCGCGAGCACAGCGACGCCGAGCTCGGGCCAGCCGGGCCGGACGGGCGTGCGGCGGCTCTGGTTCATGGGAACTTCATCCACAGTGTTCATGGCAGCGAGTCTCATCCGTGCCCTAAGGACATGGTCAACTGACGACCCCCATCATGGAAGTGAAGCGCCATCAGCGGCAGGACATCGGCGAGTCGTCGGCCTGCCCGACGGGCACAGCAACCCGACGTTTCGGACCAAGCCGCAGCCGGCGACACCGCTGATTGAGCAAGCGCGGGCGGCCGGCGTGTCGTTTCGGGCCGTGGTCGCCGACTGCTTCTACGGCGACCACGCGGCCTTCACCGGCGAGCTGTGGGCCGCCGGGCTGCCGTTCGTGCCGGCGCTCAAACCAAGCCAGGGCTCGTGGGCCCCGGTCCAGGCGGTGCACACCCCCGTCGAGGCCGCCCGGGAGCCGGCCTGGGGTGGCCCCATGCACTGCGGGCCGTCCGGTCCTGGCTGACTCCCGCGATCGCGCTCGCGCGCTGGTGGCGGTCCTGGTCACGAGCGGTCCCGCCCGCTGAACTACAGCAACTGCTCGACGCGGTCGGTGCAGGTCATGGCCTGCACCTCTATCTCCCACCTTGATCCAACGAACTACCGACTAGCCCCTCCGCGACCAGGGCACCCGCACCTCTCCTCCTCCGACCGGGACACCGACATCGCCTGGCACCTGATCAGCCGCTCATCGACCCAGCGATCTTGAAAGAAACCACTTCTCTTCTTAATCAACTCCCGGGCCATGGCTTCTCTGTCTGTATGGTTCGCAGGCGACATGGACCTCCGTATGATTCTCTTGATTTTCGCACTTAACTCTTATCTGCCCGATACCCTCCATCCGCAGAGGTGCCCAACCATTTCCGAGGATGGAGTGTCGCCATGGGCGAACATGCCATTGAATCCCAGAAGAGCAAGATCAAAATTCTTGCACTGCCGGCAGTCGTCGTACTGGTTGCTTCAGTTGCGATCTGGCGGCACCGCCGCCCCAGCAAGCCGATACAGGTCTCGGTCCACGTCTAGAGGCTGACCGTCTCCGCCTCCTGCACCAACATCGCTCCACTTATGGGCGATATCTCCGTGATAACTAGATTCTTCTAGTCTCGCGGTCTCATTGCGGTTCTGTATGCGTTGTCCGTAGTCGTCCGCAGGATGCTTCCGCGGCTTTCATAGCCGGCGGTATCGCAGGCGGGCCTGATTCTGTCGGTCCCGCCTGCCACTCTCTCTCCAATCAATTTCTCGCTGTTAGGCAACACAAGGAGGTGTTCGCGGTGGGCACGAGTCTTTCGGCGCGGCTTTTGGGCGCGCTCGGCGATGACAGGAAGCACACGGCGCTGGTGGTGCAGGCCAGGTATCAGCCGGTCGGCGGTGAGGGCAACATCGTGATGCCCCCTACCTTCCCCGTCGACAAGAACGAGAAGAACCTGACCAAGAAGTACATCGTCGCCGATCGCCTGGTCGACGGCGAGCGAGTGCAGACCGTGACGATCGACCAGGAGCAGTCCCAGTCGAACCGGCTGGAAGAGGCCCTACGCGACGCCCGCGACGCGGGCCGTCTCACCCTGCCGATGTTCGAGCTACGGACGAAGACGTCCCGGGGCGAGATACGGCTGACCTCGCTCGACTTCCCGCACCGCTACGCCGACGCCTACCTACGCGACAGCACGATCGCAGGCGTCCGCTTCGACCAGAGCCCGATCGGCGAGCGGCTCCGCGCCGTCAGCGTGACCGACATCCGGCCGCTGTACGAGCGGGAGCCCCTCTCCCTGGTGCTCGGCGCCTGGGACTCGCACCGCAAGGGCCGCTGGCCCAAGTTCGCCCGGCTTTACACCGCGACCATGTACGGCGTGGCCCCCCACTTCGGCGCGCGACGTGGCGGACGGCTCGACCCGCAAAACCTCACCGGCTCGGTCGACGACAAGACCAAGGCGGAGACCCAGTGGAACTTCGTCGCCGAGGGCGAGAAGAAGAAGGGCGGCAAGCTCAGCGAGATCGGACACGGCAACATCGCCCCCAACCCCGTCCCCGGCGGCGCCACCGTCAGGGAGATCCGCCGGATGGCGAGCATCTCCTTCGCGGGCCTTGAGCGCCTGCGCTTCGGAGACGCCCCGGTCGAAGCCGTCACGGCCGGCCGCGCCACGCTCGCCGCCCTCGCCCTGGTCGGCGACCGGCTGGCGTTCGGGCGCCCCTCCGTCTGGCTGCGCTCGGGCTGCGACCTGGCGAAGGCGTCCGAGACGGTCGGCCTGGAGCTTCCCGGCGGGAGCGTGGACGAGATCGACGTGTCGGTACGGGAGGCGCTGGACGCCTACCACGAGCTGCGCGACGAGGCGGCCCGGCTGGGTGTGCCGATGGCCGACGACGTCATCGAGGTCACCCCGATCCCCTCGCTCCAGCAGGCGATCGAGTTCGCCTTCGCCCACTCCGTCGACGAGGAGTAGGCAGCGGTGGCGCTCACTCTCACGGTGCGGCTGCGCCATGGCCGCTACGACGCGGGGGACATGCGGCCCAGCCAGGCCGAATGGCCTCCTCACCCCGCCCGGCTGTTCTGCGCCCTGGCCGCCTCGGCGGTGGAGACGGACGACTGGGACGCCCTGCGCTGGTTGGAACGTGCCGGAACCCCGACGGTGCGCGCGGCCATGGACGACGTACGGCCGGGCCGGACCGACTCCTACGTGGTGACGAACCAGACGGAGCAGAAACCCGGCAGCCAGTCCTGGCCGGGCCGCACGAACGGGGCGCGCAGCCGCGCCTTCGTCACCCCGGCCTGCGACCGGTTCGCCGTGGTGTGGCCGGGCGCCGACCCCGACCCCGAAGTGCTGGCCAGGCTCGGCGCGCTGGCCCGGCGGGTGCCGTACGTCGGCCGCTCGACCAGCCAGGCCGAGGTGAGCGTGACCGGCTCCCTGCCCGAGGACGAACCGGCCTGGTCGGAGCTGGCTCCGGTCCCGCTCGGCACCCCCGGCGCGATCGAGTTGCGCGTGCCCTACGCCGGATACACGGACGCGCTCCAGGACGCCTACGACCGTGGCGGGAGGGCGTGGGAGGCCGCGCGGGCGCTGCCGTACTCACCGGTCGTGGCGACGCCGGAACCCGTCCCAACCCACCTGTCCCCGTGGGACGACCTCATCATCTGGGGATTCGAGCGACCCAGCGCCCGCATCAACGGCGACCAGATGGCCCGGCTCACGCTCGCCCTGCGCAAAGCCGTCATCTCCCGGGTCACCGACCCGGTTCCCGCCCAGGTGAGCGGGCACGGGGCAGACGACAGGACGCACGTCGCCTTCCTCGCGCTTCCCGACGTCGACCAGCCGCACTCCGACGGCCACCTGCTGGGGGTGGCACTGGCGCTGCCTCGCCACATGCCCGCCGAGGACTGGACCTTGCTGGCCAAGGCCGTCATGGCCGATCCGCTGACCAGGCTCACCCCCTGGTCCGGCGAGCCGGTGCGGCTCGGCCAGGGCCAGAACCTGCGTACCCTGCGGCGCGGCCGATGGACCGGCCACCGGGCGGGGACCCGCACCTGGGTCACCGCCACCCCGATGATGACCGACAGCTTCGCCCGTCCCGGCCGCTCGTACGAGCAGATGGTCGCCAAGTCGCTGCGTAGGGCCGGTTTCCCGGACGTCACCGAGGTCGAGGTCTCGACGGCCCCGCTGACCGGCGGCGCGATCTGGCGGCCTCGCCCCGGCTCCCTCCCGCCCAACCGGCCGAAGAAACCCATCGTGCACGCCCGGGTCACCTTCGACCGGCCGGTCGTGGGACCGGTGATCGCGGGCTCCATGCGCTACCTCGGCCTCGGCCTCTTCGTCCCCGAGGGAGTCCCCGGATGAACGACCTCACCGACCGGCCTCATCCCAAGGGAGCTCAGCATGAGTGACCTCGCCGTCACAGACTTTCCCGCCTTCTACCGGGAGATCCACGGGTACGAGCCCTTCCCCTGGCAGATCGCGCTGCTCGACCGGGTGATCCAGGAGGGGTGGCCGGAGCTGATCGACGTTCCCACCGGCCTGGGGAAGACCTCCGTGATCGACGTCGCCGTCTTCGCGGCGGCCCTCGGCAGGGCTGAGGCACGAGCCGGAGTCCCCAGGCGGATCTTCTTCGTGGTCGACCGCCGGCTGATCGTCGACGAGGCGTACCGGCACGCCGAGAAGATCGCCGAAGCCCTGCGCACCCCCGGAGACGACAGCCGCGCGGCCAGGGTCGCCGCCGCTCTCCGGGTGGACGGCGACACCGCCGGCAGACCGGTGGAGGTCACCCGGATGCGCGGCGGGGTCAACTGGTCATGGCGGTGGATCGAGCGGCCCGACCGGCACGCCATCGTCGTCGGAACCGTCGACCAGGTGGGCAGCCGGTTCTTCTTCCGCGGCTACGGCGTCGGAAAGCACCTGCGCCCGATCGACGCGGCCCTGGCGGGTACCGACAGCCTGATCGTGGTGGACGAGGCCCACCTCTCCGAGGCGTTCCTGGCCAGTGTGCGTGGGGCTGCCACCTGCGACGAGACACCGGCTCCGATCCGGCCGACCGTGGTGAGCATGTCCGCCAGCCCCGAGTCCGGCACCGCCGACGTGCACCGCATCACCAACGCGGACGAGAAGCACCCCGAGGCGTCCAGGAGGCTGAAAGCGGCCAAAGAACTCCATCTGGTGGACGTGCCGACCACCAAGGCCAACACGGCGAAGACGATGTCCGGCGCCCTCGCCCACTGGGCGTGGGAGCTCCAGCGAGAACATCCGGTCGTCGGGGTCGTCGTCAACACCGTGGCGCGGGCACGGGCCGTGTTCGAGCTCCTCCGCGCCGACTCCGCGAGCCGCTGCGTGCTGCTGACCGGCAAGATTCGCCCGACAGACCGCGACTATCTGCTGGCCGAACACTACGAGCGGATCAGGGCGGGCCGGGATCGCACGTCCGCCGAGCCGATGTTCGTGGTGGCGACCCAGACAATCGAGGTCGGCGCGAACATCGACCTGGACGCGCTGGTGACCGAGTCCTCCTCGCTGCCCGCGCTCATCCAGCGCCTCGGCCGGCTGAACCGCCTCGGCGACCAGCGGACCACGGCCCCGGCGGTCGTGCTGCACGGCTCGGCGGACTCGGACGGCGTCTACGACACGGCACGCCCGGCGACCTGGGCCTGGCTGTGCGAACGCATCACCCCACTCCCCCACACGCCGAAGGTTCGGCTCCCGGCGGAGCCAGGCATGGACGCCTCCCCCTCGGCACTACGCGCACTGGTCCGCGCCCTGCCCCCCGGCCAGTGGGCCACGCTCCGCGAACCCCGCCCCTACATCCCCTCTCTGGGCCGAGCCCACCTGGACGTATGGGCGCGCACCTCACCGATCCCGCTGAACGACATCCCCATCCCGCCCTACCTGCACGGCCTCAACCGGGGAACGCCACAGGTGACGGTCCTCTGGCGCGACCTCCCCGACGACGACACGCTGTGGCCCGACCTCCTCGGCCTGATGCCACCGACCTCCGCCGAGAGCATCGAACTCCCCCTCCGCGCCGTCCAACGCTGGCTCAACGGCGAGACGGGCGGCGACGACATCAGCGACCTGGAGGCCGAGCACCTCCCGGACATCCCCGTACCACCCGGCGGCAGGACCGTGCTCCGCTACCGCTCACGGGACAACTCCGAGGTGATCACGGCCGACCGGATCCACCCTTCCGACACCATCGTCGTTCCCGCCTCCCACGGAGGCTGCGACCGGTACGGCTGGCATCCCGGCAGCCGCGAGCCCACCATCGACATCGCCGACCTCGCGCAGTCCGCCGTCCGGAGAGGGGCGACGATCCGCGTCGGCCCGACCCTGGCCCGTGCCGTGGAGACCTACGCCCCCAGCCTTGCCCCCGAGGTCGCGGCCTGGGTCGAGCGCCTGAACACCGACTACCGGGACGATCCCTCCCCGGGACAGATCAGGTCGCTCCGCTCCGCGCTGGGCGACCCCGCACCGGGCCGCGACGAGCTGCCGCATCTGGCGGTGCTCAGACGGCTCACCGACAGCTCCCGGGCCCGGCTGATCGAGCACCTCGATACCGGAACCCTGCTGCTCTCGTCCGGCACCGCCGCCTTCCGCGAGGACAGCACCGCCGCGGGCTCCTCCATCTCCACCGCGAAACTCTCCCTGGCCGTCCACCAGCGGGAGGTGGCGGAGAAGGCCGAGGAGTTCGCCCGCAACCTGGGCATGGAGCCGGATGTCGTCCGGGCCATCGGACTGGCCGCCCTCTGGCACGACGAGGGCAAACGCGACCCGCGCTTCCAGGTCATGTTGTGCGGCGGCGACCGCTGGGCGGCTGCGGCCAACGACGAACCGCTCGCCAAGTCGGGCATGAACCCCGGTGACCGCGCCGCCTTCCGGCAGGCCCGGCGTCGAGCGTCCTACCCGGCGGAAATGCGGCACGAGGCGCTCTCTACCCAGATCGCGACGGTCCTCCTCGTCGAGGTGCCCGACGTCGACCACGACCTGGTCCTGCACCTCATCGCCAGCCACCACGGACGGAGCCGCCCGCTACTCCCCCCGGTCATCGACCCCGACCCGACCACCAAAATCGAGCGGGACGGCGTGCAGATCGAGGTCGACACCGCCCAGTCGGTCGACTGGACGTCACCCGCCCGGTTCGAACGACTCAACCGACGCTACGGCCGCTGGGGACTCGCCCGCCTGGAGGCCGTTGTCCGGCTCGCCGACATCTGGTGCTCGGCCCGGAGCGAGGAGCGCGCATGACCACCTGCAGCAGCGAGCCACCGGCCCGGCTCACCGACACCTGGCGGTCAGCCTGGAACGAGGAACGGCCATGACCACCTTCAGCACCGAGCTACCTGCCCTCGACGGCCGGACCCCCCTCGGGTTCCTCGCCGCCCTCGGCCTGCTCCGCGTCTGCGCCGACGTCTGCCGTGTGCCGACGGCGCTCTCCTTCTCTGACTCCACCGCCTGCGCGATCCTGCACAGCCCGTACGAGACGGCCGAGGAGATAGCGGACGCCCTGCGCGATGTCATCGAGTCGATTCCCGAGTCCGCCGTCCTCCCCGATGGCGGAGCCGGTTTTCCCCCGCCGTCGGGCTCGGGGAAGGACCCGCTACGCCGATCCCGAGAGGAGTTCCACCAACTGGTGGCGAACTACACCGAGGCAGCGGAGACCTGGTTGCCCTCCCTGGTCACCGACCTCGCCTTGGACCAGCAGGGACGCTGCGCCATCACGCCGTTCACCGCCCCCAGCGGTCAGCAGAAGCTACGGACCTTTTTCGAGAAATCATTGGCGATGGTCCGGGGCAGGCCGGAGCGGCTCCTGGAGGCTCTGGTCGGCTGGCGACGTGTCGAAGGGTTCACCGGCGAATACCTCGATCACCGGGTGCTGCGCAGCAGCAGCGACGACACCGAAGGCCGTAGCCGGGAGAGCGGCGTCCCCGGGGCCACCTGGCTGGCCACCATGGCGCTGCCCCTCCTCCGCATCACCGGCGACGGCCAGCGCGTCCGCACCACCCTCTGGCACCGGAGACGCTCCGGCCCCGTCATGCTGTGGCCCCTCTGGCGCCCCGCCCTCGACGTCCCCGCAGTGAGGTGTCTCCTAGAGCATCCCGTCTTCGCCCCGGTTGACCACGTCCCCACCGTAAGCTCCACCCACTGGCCGGCCCTCGGGGTCATCAATGTCTACGGCGCGGAAAGACAACGCATCCCCGGCCGCACCTTCGACGGCGTCCTGGCCCCTCTCCCCGTGAAGGTCACCTAGCCCCTACCATCCGTACGGCCCGCCACTTGAAAAACACAACAGCGCCCGCCCTCTCCCCGCCGGGGTGCCTTGCCCCCATCCGTCCGCCCCGGGACGCGGTTAGGAACCCCAAGCATGCCCACTTTTCCCGGGGGGTTCCGAAGTCCAAACAAACACTCCAGACCCCAAAACAGACTTTTCTCCAACTCAACCCAGTCACCCTGTGTGATACGACCAGCTCGCGAACCGTTCCACTCCGGTCTCAGGACCGGTCTCATTGCGGGTACCGCAACCTGCGGCGGATCAAGCTCAACCGGCGGTTCCACTCCGGTCTCAGGACCGGTCTCATTGCGGGAGACGCTCCGCGACTTCGGCCGGGGCCTGGGCGGTCGTTCCACTCCGGTCTCAGGACCGGTCTCATTGCGGGGCCAGCAGCGGCGGCGGCACCCCGGCCTGGGCCCGGCGTTCCACTCCGGTCTCAGGACCGGTCTCATTGCGGGTGGGCATGAGGAACGAGATCAACCTCCGCGAGGCCCGTTCCACTCCGGTCTCAGGACCGGTCTCATTGCGGGCTGGCACAGGGTCACCTGGGAGCGCAGGCGCTGAAGGGGTTCCACTCCGGTCTCAGGACCGGTCTCATTGCGGGGTGAGGATCATGTATGTGTGCTTCGGCGTCGAGGCCAGTTCCACTCCGGTCTCAGGACCGGTCTCATTGCGGGCACAGCACGCTCGCCCACTCCCGGGGCCAGTCTCTGGGTTCCACTCCGGTCTCAGGACCGGTCTCATTGCGGGTTGGCCTTGGGCGACTCGGCGGACAGCACCCGCTGCTCGTTCCACTCCGGTCTCAGGACCGGTCTCATTGCGGGTGGTTGCATCTACGCGGCCCGGTCCTGCTCACCGGGTTCCACTCCGGTCTCAGGACCGGTCTCATTGCGGGCTGGAGAGGCCCGACTGGACCGACACCATCGTGTCCAGTTCCACTCCGGTCTCAGGACCGGTCTCATTGCGGGTCCACGGTCGCCCGCTACGCATACATGGACGCCAAGTTCCACTCCGGTCTCAAGACCGGTCTCATTGCGGGCGCTCTTGCGGGGTCGGCATGCGTGAGGTGACGTGGGCGGTTCCACTCCGGTCTCAGGACTGGTCTCATTGCGGGGTGTTGCACGTCGCGCGTGGTGTGGCTGATGCCGCAGTTCCACTCCGGTCTCAGGACCGGTCTCATTGCGGGCCGAGGTTGACCTGGCGGTCCAGCGAGGCGTCCAGCTCGTTCCACTCCGGTCTCATTGTGGGTCCACATCAGGCAAACGGGAAGCCGGGCGGGGAACCGCTTCACTCCGGCCTCAGGGCCGGTCTCATTGCGGGGAACCTGGCGATGTTGTCGTCTCCACAGACACCGGCCACGCTTCACTCCGGCCCCAAGGCCGGTCTCATTGCGGGGAGCCCAACGCGCCCGAGCTGTGGCAGAAGGTGCGCTTCACTCCGGCCTCAGGACCGGTCTCATTACAGGATCTTCGGACTCAAGAGCGACGAGTTCAACCTGAGTTCCACCCCGGCGCCAGGGCTGGCCTCATTGCGCAAGAGAAGTGACCACTCAAGTTGTCAAGGCAGGTCCGTGACGTGGTCGCCCTTGATTCTTGCCAGAAAAGCGTTCCACTCGGTGAGGGTGAAGGTCAACACCGAGCCGCCTGGGTCCTTAGAGTCGCGGACCAGAATGATGTTTTCGGCATCGACTCTACGACTGGGAGGGCCCTGGGTGTTGTTAGCAAGCGCGGCTTCGACGCAGTTCTGGCCATTGCCACCGAGGGAACTCTTCCGCCAAACCCCGACTTCGACGCATTGGCCGCCGTTGGCGTTACTCTGGCCGGACTTACGCCAGACCACTTGGGATAGATCGATCATGGACATACTTCTCCATCCACTTGCATTTCCCGTATAGCCTGCGCGGTCAAGCTACGACCCTAATCTGATCTGAGGGCCTGGCACACAGATGATCGACAAATAGGATCTATACGCTCACTTCTCATGGATCCTAAAAATAGGCAGTTTCCCGCTAATGCTAAACGCACAAAAATCCCAGCGGAAGACATCAATCCCTGAAGTTGACTAATGTTCCATCCCGGTCTCATCGCGGGTCCTGAGACCGGGATGGAACACCGCGCCTTGATCGGCAAGCTTCACGCTGCTTTCCAGACTGGTCCGATTCTGTGCGAACAGCTCCAAGCTGTCAGGACAGATCCGTGAAGACTCCGTCCTTGATGTTCGTGACGAAAGCGTCCCATACGGAAGGGGTAAGAGTTAGCACTGGGCCGTTGGGGTCCTTGGAGTCGCGGACTAGGAAAACACGCTCGGTACCTGCCATACGTTCGACCTTGGATTGGGGGTTGCCGACGAGCATGACTTCCACACAGCTACCGCCGTTTCCTCCACTTAGGGTGCTCTTACTCCAGACACCGACCTCGACACAATCCTGACCGGCGCCGCTGAGCGAACTCTTGCGCCACGTGATGCGGAATGAATCCAGAGTGGACATCTGCGAACCTCCTCCTCTATCGATCATTCAAACCCAGCGACCATCTTCGCGATGAGACACCGGGAATCATCCGGATCTATCGCTTTGGCGCGAAGATGATCAAATGCCACTGTATAACGGTAAACCTCCGCCTCCCGTTCTACATAGAGACTGTCCGTTAGATTTTCCAAGAACACCACATCCGGATCGCTGGCTTCGGGAAACTCCATGATCTGAAACGCGCCACTGGTACCTGAGTGCGCTCCGGCCGCGAACGGCAGGACCTGGATCGTGACGTTGGGCAGATCTGCCAGTTCAAGAAGCCGTTTGAGCTGTGCTCGCATCACCCCAGGTCCGCCGATGCTGCGGTGGACGGCGGCTTCGTCGAGGATCGCCCAGAGTCGAAGAGGTTCGGCCTGGGTGAGAAGCGATTGCCTGGCCATACGGACTTCAATGCGCCGTTCGACTTCGCCAGGGGGCGCGAGGATCAAACCGGCACGGATGACGGCCCGGGCATAGTCCTCGGTCTGGACAAGGCCGGGAAGCAACACTGTGCCAAAGCTGCGCATCGAAGTTGTCTCGGCTTCGAGGCTGATATAGGAGGTGTAGTCGCTGGATAGATCGCTGTATGCCTGCCACCACCCCCGCTTACGCGCGTCGCGGGCGAGCTTGAGCAGCTCTTCACGCCTGGAGCCATCTACCCGATAGAGATCAAGGAGGCTCACGACGTCCTTGGGCACGACGCCTACTCGGGAGGTCTCGATCCGCGAGATCTTGGTGGCAGACCAGCCAATTTGCTCGCCGACCTCCTCCATGGTCAGTTGAGCGCGTTCGCGCAGACGACGCAGTTCTGCGGCCAAGCGACGCCTGCGCACGGTGGGACTCCCTGTTTGCCGCATGTTCAGCCTCCCTTGAGTTGAGCCCACAGTAGCGACTCACTGACACAGAGTTCCGGCGCTTCCAAGAAAGCGAATTTGCTCATTTGGCAGCGCGCTCATCGTCATCGATGCATGCTCTATGTGCGCGAGCCATAACCCTCCGCACACGACGACGGCTACGGCAAGCGCTCATCCACGAAGGGCGGACGATCAGATGAGGGTGCGTGAACCTCAAGAGTGGGCTGGGTGGCTCGTGGAGCTGGCCTGGGAGTTGAGTGAGCTGGGGGTCGACTCCGTGGTCCGGTTCCCGACCGGCCGGCCGCCGAGCATGGAGATCCTTCTGGCGCCGGGGCGGCACGGGTCCACGGCCGGGCGGAGGGGCCGCGCTCCGGTCTTCGCCTGGAGCCGGGGTCGGGATCGAGACCGGAAACGGGGCCAGAGCAGGTGCCGGAGCCGGGGTCAAGGCCAGAAGCGGAACGGGAGTCGGAACGTTCGGAGCAGGGCACAGGCTCGGGAGCGGCTCGGACGGATCGTACGGGAGGCGCGATGAGCACGCTCGGGCTGCTCGGGCAGGTCGAGCTGCCCGCGCAGGTCGCCTCCGTCCCTCAGGCTCGCAGCTACGTCCGTGACCTGCTCGACGGTGTGGGTCACCCGCGCGCCGACGACGCGCTGCTCCTGCTCACCGAGCTGGTCACCAACTCGGTGCGTCACTCCGACTCGGGCCGTACCCCCGACGGCCGGATCACCGTCGCCATAGCTCATCACAATGGAACGCTCCATATCGACGTCATCGACGCCGGATCCAGCACCGGACAGCGACCCCGGGTCTGCCCGGACACCGACCCCGACAGCAGCGGTGGACGCGGCCTCTGGCTGGTCCAGCAGCTGTCCTCGGACTGGGGCTGGTACGAGACCTCGGCCGGACGGGTCGTATGGTGCCAGCTCGGCGGACGGTGACCCCATGGTCCGCTGGGACTGCCCGCCCCGCTGCCTGAGCCCGCACGTCCTCCCCACCCGATCTCACTACGAGACACTCACCTGGCACCTCCCAAACGGGGATGAAAAGGCACGGGTGCTCAAATGGACCTGCGACTGCGGCCCGACCCTCTACGAGCTGTGCCAGGTGGGCGAGCTGAGGCTCATTCGCCGTACCGAACGCGTGCCAGGCGAACCCGCCATCGACGAGAGTGATCGGTGGCAGGCCCCCGAGGCGGACGCGATGTGGATCGCGCTGTTGCACGGACTCGTGCGATAGCGACGGAGGTGGTCTGCGCGCCACCTCACCCGCGATGCCCGGCCCCACTCCCGTAGGAGAGACATCATGAAGCTTCACCTACTGGTCGGCCTTAGGGCCATCAACGTCTGACAACGCATCCCCGGCCACACCTTCGACGGCGCCCTGGCCCCTCTCCCCCTGAAGATCCTCTAGCCTCTACCATCCGTACGACCCGCCACTTGAAAAACACAACAGCGCCCCCCTCTCCCCGCCGGGGTGTCTTACCTCCGTCCTTCCGCTCCCGGCCGCGGTTAGGAACCCCAAGCATGCCCACTTTCCCCGGGGGTTCCGAAGTCCAAACAAACATTCCAGGCCATAAAACGGACATATCTTCAGCTTGACTCAGTCACTCTGGGCGATAAGACCCGCTCACGAACCGCTCCACTCCGGTCTCAAGACCGGTCTCATTGCGGCACCGGCCTGCGCGACAAGGCCGCGGCCGCCCAGGACGAGCTCCACTCCGGTCTCAAGACCGGTCTCATTGCGGCTCCAGGTACTTCGCCCCACCCTTCTTCGGGTGGTCGCTCCACTCCGGTCTCAAGACCGGTCTCATTGCGGCCATTATGGTGCGCGACGGCTATGGTGATCCGACCGTCCGGGGCTCTACTCCGGTCCCAGGACCGGTCTCATTGCGGGGGCAACTGAGGTGCCCAGCAGATTCCGGACAGGCCCCAGCTGATCCCTGTATGCCCCCGTATCGGACTTCAGCGTCGCGCCAGCGCCAGCACGCTCAGTCCGAACATCAGGACGCCCAGGGGGAGATGGACCAACGGTATGTGCGCGATGCCGAGCACGACCTGGACCGAGGCGAGGACAAGGAAGCCGGACGCGTGCCAGACGGGCCGGAGGGAGCCGCCGCCCGGCTTCCACGCCAGCACCGCCGCGAGCACGTACAGCATCGACGCCCCGTACATCACGCGGGCTCCGACACTGTGCAGCGTCTCTCCGTAGGGCGAGGTCAGCAGCAGTCCGGCGGAGACCGCCTGCAGGAAGATGGTCAGGGTCTGCAGGGTGATCGCGATCTGCAGAAACGAGAAGCGGCGCTGTGCCGTCGCCTGGGTCGCCATGCCACGGTCCCCTTTTCCGCCCGGGGGCAGTAGGTCGATAAGGTCTCACCGGTCCGACGACGCGGGCCTGCGAAAGGTAAGGCGAGGAGGCGGCCGGGAGCATGGGGACGGCTGGGACGAGCGCCGACGAGATGGCCGGTGAGCGACGCCAACTGATCAATGTCGCCTACCGGTTGCTCGGTTCACTGGCCGAGTCCGAGGACGCCGTACAGGAGGCCTACGCGCGCTGGTACGCGCTGCCACGAAGTCGGCAGGACGAGATCGTCTCCCCCGGCGCCTGGCTGACGACGGTGACCGGCCGCATCTGCCTGGACGTGCTCGGCTCGGCGCGGGCCCGGCGTGAACGCTATGTCGGCGCGTGGTTGCCCGATCCGCTGCCCGACCGCGCCGAGTGGGACCGCGGCCATGGCACCGATCCCGCCGACCAAATGGTCCTGGACGAATCGGTGAACATGGCCTTCCTCGTCGTCCTGGAGTCGATGACACCCGCCGAGCGGGTGGCGTTCGTCCTGCACGACGTCTTCCGGTACCCCTTCGCCGAGATCGCCGGCATCCTCGGCCGGACCCCTGCGGCCTGCAAGCAGCTCGCGGCCTCCGCCCGGCGGCGGGTGCGCGTCGCGCGAGCTCCGGTGACGGCGGCCGGGCAGGCCGACGCGGTGCGGCATGTCAAGAAGGCATGGGAGACCAGGGACATCGCGGCCCTTGTCGACCTCCTCGCCCCGGCCGCCGTGATGACCGCCGACGGCGGCGGCATGGTCGATACCGTCCTGCGTCCGATCGAAGGCGGTGCGCGTATCGCCCGGTACATGGTCGCCATCGCCGACAGGGCTCCGGGGTTCGAACTCCTGGAGCGGTCGGTCAACGGTGTGCCGGGCCTGGTGGCCCAGCGTGCCGGCGTCGTCATGACCGTGGCCTCGTTCGATGTCGCCGACGGCCGCGTCACCCGGATCTGGGCGGTCCGCAATCCGGAAAAGCTGCGCCCGTGGGTGCGGGACGGCGGACTTGTCCGGCCGGTCGCGTGACTAGCCGGCGTCCTCGATGGGTGTGCACGGCCTCACGGATGTGCCCGCCTGGGCCAGCCAGGCGCCGAGTCGCCAGGACGCCTCCGCGCCCTCGTTCTCCTCGCGGAACTCCAGCACGAGCGTCTCGCCGGGATCGATGTACTCCGGGAAGATCTGGATCTCACGTACGGAGATCGGCCGGGTGACCTTGGGCGAGCGCCACTCGTTCATGAGCGAACGCAACTCGTCCGGATCGGTGACGGGCTGCCCGTTGTAGGCCGCGTCCACGCTGCTGAACCGGCCGTCCGCGCACCGCGTGTTCGGGGCCAGAAACGCCACGTCGGCCTTGATCCCGGCCTCGCCCAGCTTGGCCTGTAGTCCCGTGGGGTCGCGCAGTTCGTTGACGGTCATCGTGATCGTGCCGTCGGGGCTCCTGGTCACCGCGTACGCGGGGGTCCCGGTTCCGGCGATCAGCGGTGTGCCGGCGGTCACCGCCGCGACACCGGCCGCCACCAGCAGCCGGGGAGCGGTGACGACGCGCCGCCGGGTGTGCGTCCCGTTCAGTAGCCGCCGCCTCGCTCCCGCGAGATCCTCCGGGGTGGCCGGTGGAACGGTCGCCCACATGGTCTTCAGTTCGTCCATCGTCATTCTCCTTGTTCCAGGGCTTGGCGGATCTGGGTACGGGCCCGGTTGAGCCGCGAGGCGACGGTGCCCAGGGGGACGGCCAGCGCGTCGGCGACCTCCTGGTAGCTCAGTTCGGCCCAGGCGACGAGCAGCAGCACGTCGCGATCGGCCCGTTTGAGCCCCAGCAGGGCCCGCGCCAGCGGCCGGTTGACGGCCAGGGTGTTGACCCCGTCCTCGACCTGCGAGCTCGGTGTCTCCGCCGGATGCACGCCGCTGCGGATGTACGCCTGGTAGAGGCTCCTCTCGGTGCGCCGCCGTTTGCCGATCACGTTGGAGGCGATGCCGTACAGCCACGGGCGGGCGTCGGGGCGGCCCCGGTCATAATCGCCCCGGCGCTGGAAGGCGGCCAGAAAGGTGTCGGCCACGACGTCCTCCGCCTCGCCGGGGCCCAGTCGCCTGGTCACGTAACGGTGCAGCAGCGGCGCATGCCGGTCGAACAGGACGGCGAAGCTCTCCGGCTCGTTCAGCGACCTCTCGATGAGGGTCGCGTCATCGCTCTCGACGACTTCGCGGGTGATTGTCATGCATATTGGCCTTTCCTGGCGTATGCGGTCACCTGTACTTACCGCGCCAGGCCGAAAAGCTTCATGCGCCATTCGACAGTCCGGCTGGTGACCCCGCACGACCACGTCCTACGCCCGGTCCGCGCACGCTCGTCGACGGCATGCCGGACCCGGCTGGACCTCCCCGAACCGCCGCTGGAGGTGTTCGGCGGACGCGATGTGGGTCGCGCTGCCGTACGGACTCGTGCGACAGCGACGGGGGTGGCCTGCACGCCATCTCACCTGCGGATGCCCGGCCGGTTCTCCGCCCGGCCCCACCGGGTAGAGTCAGCGTGCGTGGAGAACGGCCCCGTAGCGCCGTCTGCTCACCGATGCGGGTGTGAACCCGGCCGTGCCCGCGGACGGTCACATTCCAGATGACGTCCCAGGCGAAGACCACCGATACCCAGTGGGAGAGAGCGTGCGCACAGCCATGATGCCAGGCCGCGCCGCCTGCCCGCCGTGACACCTCGCCCGTGATCCTTCGCCCAGGCTGAGTCGGCCCTCGGCTCCGTGACGACTTCCGCCCGCCGCTGTCGTGGGCGATCCGCAGGTGGCCGCCCCGGTCTCCCGCGCGTTTTCCCCCGCGCGTTCCCGTATCGACGGGGACGCGCCCGAGCACGACAGGTTCATCTCCCCTTGCAGACTTCCCCGCTGTCCCCGGTCGCGCGACTGCGCGGTTTCCGGCCGTCCTGGCTGTCTCCGAAGGTCGCGCGCACCGAGGTGCTGGCCGGCCTGGTGGTGGCCCTGGCGCTGATCCCCGAGGCGATCTCGTTCTCCGTCATCGCCGGGGTCGACCCCTCGGTCGGGCTGTTCGCCTGCTTCACCATGGCCGTCACGATCGCCGTCGTCGGCGGTCGCCCGGCGATGATCTCCGCGGCGACCGGTGCCGTCGCCCTGGTCATCGCTCCGCTCAACCGGGAACACGGCCTGGGTCACCTGGTCGCCGCGGTCATCCTCGCCGGCGTCATCCAGGTGGTCCTGGGCTCCCTGGGAGTGGCCAAGCTGATGCGGTTCGTGCCGCGCTCAGTGATGGTCGGGTTCGTCAACGCGCTGGCCATCCTCATCTTCGCCGCGCAGATCCCGGAGATGCGGGACGTCCCCTGGGCCGTCTACCCCCTGGTCGCCGGTGGCCTGGCCCTGATGGTGTTCTTCCCGAGAATCACCAAGGCGGTTCCGGCGCCGTTGGTGTCGATCGTCATCCTGACCGTCATCACGGTGGCCGCCGGGATCGCGGTGCCGACCGTGGGCGACCGGGGCGTGCTGCCCTCCTCGCTGCCGGTCCCGGGCCTGCCCGACGTGCCGTTCACCCTGGACACCCTGAAGCTGATCGCCCCGTACGCGCTGGCGATGGCGCTGGTCGGGCTGATGGAGTCGTTGATGACCGCCAAGCTCGTCGACGACCTCACCGACACCCGCTCAAGCAAGACCCGCGAATCGATCGGGCAGGGCGTCGCCAACATCGTCACCGGCCTGTTCGGCGGCATGGGCGGCTGCGCCATGATCGGCCAGACCATGATCAATGTGAAGAACGGGGCCCGCACTCGGCTGTCGACGTTCCTGGCCGGGGTTTTCCTGATGGTGCTGTGCATCGCCTTCGGGCCGCTCGTCTCCCGGATCCCGATGGCCGCACTGGTCGCGGTGATGGTCCTGGTCGCCTTCGGCACCTTCGACTGGCGCTCCATCGCCCCCGCCACCCTCAGGCGGATGCCCGCCGGTGAGATCACCGTCATGGTCGTCACCGTCGCGGCCGTGATCGCCACCCACAACCTGGCCATCGGCGTGGTCCTCGGCTCCCTCACCGCTATGGTCATCTTCGCCAGGCGCGTCGCCCACCTGGTCAATGTCACCGCCGTCACCGACCCAGCGGGCCACCAGGTCGTCTACTCCGTCACCGGGGAGTTGTTCTTCGCCTCCACCAACGACTTGATCCATCAGTTCGACTACTCGGGCGACCCCGACAGGGTGGTCATCGACCTGACCGGCGCGCACATCTGGGACGCCTCCTCCGTCGCGGCCCTGGACGCCGTCACCACCAAGTACGAGACCCGCGGCAAGACGGTCGAGATCATCGGCCTCAACCCGCACAGCGCCAGGATGCACGACACCCTCAGCGGAGAACTCACCGGCGGCCACTGAACCGGCGTCGAACCAAGCCCTGTCGCGAGAACCGCCCGGCTCGCGGAACCTCGAAGCCGGACCTTGCATACAGCGGCGCCCCGACTCCACCGTTTCCCGGCTCGTCATAAGTGACCGGGTGTGGGGTGACGGGGCGGGCGTTCGGAAGCGCCGCCGAGTTCATGGCCGTCCCTCCCCGATGCCTTCCTTCGCTGACCGGATCCGGGCAGCCAAGGAAGGACAAGGTTCCCAATATTCCAGACCTTCCCGCTCCGGGATCTTGTTCGCTGAAACGTGCCTTGCGAGGGTCGTTTCGTGGCGAGATCCGCCACTGGTACGACCGTGGAAAGGGAAGGTCCATGAAGGCGACGCTCATCAGGCGGGTAACCGCCGTGGCCGCACTCGTCGCGGTGGGACTGCTGTCGACGGGGACCACCACCAACGCCGCGGTACTGGACGACGCTCCACTCCGCACCGACGTCATCCAGGTCGCAGCGGGGACCGACGGCACGCCGACTGTTACGCCGCAGGCATCGAACGAGAGCACAGAGGCCGAAGCGGCCGGCGCCTTGGTGACCGTGAGTCCCAGCGCCGAGTACACAGAGGACCCGCTCGGCATCGGGCGCGTCGCCTGGACACAGCGCTGCCCGGCGTCCAGATTCTGCACCACTCAGGTGGGGAGCGGTAATCAGAACATTGGATTCCAGTTCTACAGGTGCACCGAGTACGCCCTGACCAATTGGGGCGTCAATGGCGACCGCAACAGTTTGGTGTACAACAATCAGAACGTCACCGTGAAGTACCTTAACCAGCGACACGCTGAGATTCAGTCGACCCCTCCGGGCTATTTCGAAATAATAGATTTCAAGCCGGTGTGGTACATCAGTCTCTGCAACTGACCTCGATCTTCTCGTCCTCGGTAGGGACGGCCGTCTCGGGGTTATGGCAGATCACGAACCGTTCGTGCTCGCCGACCTTGACCTCGAGGTCCGGTCTCCGCGAAGCGCGAGACCCCGCCCTGTACGGAGAGCGGGGTCTCGTGGCGAGTCCGGCCGATCGGAGGGAGCCGGGGGCGCCGTCAGGTCAGCGGACGGCCCTGAGGGCGTCCACGACGCCGTAGCCGTAGAAGCCGTTGCGGAGCTTGTTTCCCTCGCACAGGTGGGTCGTGACGACCGTGTTGCCGTTCGACAGGTGTCGCGTGTAGGTGTACGCGGGCGGGGTGGGGCAGCCCGGCCTGGTGGCCGACGCCTTGAGGATCGTCTCCACGACGGTGGGGTTGAGCGTCTTGCCACCGTGCACCCGGTCGCGCACACCGTACTTGCCTACGATCAGCGCGGCCACGCCCGCGGCGCGCGGGGCCGCCATCGAGGTGCCCTGAAGGTACTCGTAGTAGGCGCAGACGCCGCCCTGGCAGTCGCGGACCAGGTACTTGACGTTGGGCGTGCCGTCGGGGTTGAGCTCGCCCCGCGCCTCGGCGAGCGCCTGGGGGTAGGCCGCCAGCGTCGCCTTGGTGATGTCACTCCTGTTGTCGGGGGTGTCGAAGCTGTCGCCACCGGGGGCGGCCAGGTCGATGAAGCCGTCGCCGTAGTTGGAGCCGTACGCCTTGCGGCCGCTGACGCCGGTCCCGGAGACCGTGATCACGTGGTTGCCCTGGGCAGGCATGATGGAGCAGTTCGACGAGATCGTGCGCGGGTGGGGCCGCTCGCCGGGCACCCGGACGTAGTTGGGGCTGGAGGTGTCGACGTAGTCCTTGGTGATGTCGGCGCCCTCGTTTCCGGCGCCGGCCACCAGGGTCACCCCCCTCGCGTGGGCGTAGTCGAGCGCCCGCTGCATGGCCTTCTTGACCGTGGCCTGCTCCAGGCGCTCGGCCGGGGAGTCGGCCGGGTTGTCGGCGCAGTTGGACAGCCACGGGTCGATGTAGAAGCTCATGTTGGCCACGTCGATGCCGACGTCACCCGCGTAGGTCAGCGCGTCGACGGCCGGCTGCAAGAAGAAGTAGCCGATGTCCGAGCCGACCCTCAGGTTGACGATCGAGACCTTGGGCGCCACGCCCGCGATGCCGAGCCCGTTGATCGGGGAGGCCAGCGCCGAGGCCACGTGGGTGCCGTGGCCGTCCTCGTCGACGTCCGCGGGGTCCTCGCAGGAACCGTCGGGGTCCTCCTCGCACGGCCCGTCGACCTCGTTGCCGTCGGCGTCGTAGGGGATGTCCACGGTGAAGTTGCGGCTCAGCTCGTGGTTGAAGTTCGGCGCGATGTCGGGGTGGGACCCGTCGACGCCGGTGTCGAGGATGGCGACCAGCACGCCGGGGTCGCCCTGCTCGCGACTGTGGGAGCCGTCGACGGTGGCGTGGATCTGCTTCATGTCCCACTGCAGCTCCGACAGCGGCTCGGCGGCGGGGGCCGCCTTGCCCGGCTTGACGGCCTTGGTGCCGCCGGGCGCGTCGCGCCCCTCCTTCTCCGCCGCCCTGGCCTCGACGGCCCCGCGCGCCGCGCCGGTCGCGGGGACGGCTTTGGGGACGCTGCCGACGGACCGGTTGCGGGCGACGCCCTCGATCGGGTCGCTGCCCTGGAGCGCGGCCGTGAAGCCGGGGTTGGTCGAGGTGACGGTGGCGACGCCGACGGCGCCGTTCTCCTTGAGAAGGCTTCCCCCCGCGGCCTGGATGGCCCGCCGGGCGTCGACGGCGCTCACGCCCTGCCGGTAGAGGACCACGTACTCGGTGTTCGGGCCGGTTTCAGCACTTGGCTGCCGTGCCTGCGCCGGAGTCGTCACTGTGGCCGCGGCCAGAGCGGCCACAGTAGCGATAAAGACGACGCGTTTCACTCATACCTCCGCTTGTCAAAAATTCCTTCGCCAATATGGCGACATAGCCGGAAATAATCCAACAGAAAAGGAAATCGCTACCGAAGCGTGACAAGATCCAGAGCAAGCGTTCTCTGGGACGTGCGGCCCGGTGTCTCGCGGGGATCCGTCCGGCCTCCCCCTGGGCCGGCACAACGGTGTGCCGGCCCCGTCGCCGAACATGGCGTGTCGGCCGCTCCGGGATCACCCACGCGTCACGCGGAGGCAGGGGTACGCGTACGGCCGCGGCGCCAGGAGGGCGGCAGGATCCAGCAGCCGAAGCGGCCGGTGCCCTGGTGACCATGAGCCCCAGCACCGAGTACACGGAGGACCCGCTCGGCATCGGGCGCGTCGCCTGGACACAGCGCTGCCCGGCCTCCAGGTTCTGCACCACTCAGGTGGGGGGCGGTAAGCGGCCGGTCGTCGTGCTCCCCGCAGTCTCGACGCCGGATCGTCGACGGTCGAATCCGGCGGTGTCGCGAAAGCCGTTCGGCTCTCTTTCGCAGGCATGGGCCGGCACCCGTCACGGCCCTTGCCTGTCGACACCGGCTCGGTTGATTCACCGCCTACCGAGCAGACCTTGGTAAGACGAGCCGGCAGAACAGGCTGGGAGCAACGGCGTCCAGCCGGCTGCCGGGGAAGCAGGACGAGCCGCGAAGTCCCGGCTCGTCGCGGAGCGGGGGATCACGTACGTGCCGTACGGATCCGGGAGTACGCGGACGGCTGCCGGGGCACCACGTCCAGGCCGTGCCGAGCGAACGGCAGAGCCCAGCGGCCGAAGACGACCTTCCCGCTGGCCGGTGACCGGTAGTGGCCCCACTCGTCGGTGCAGACGCCGACGAGCTGCAGGCCCCGGCCGCTCTCGTCGTCCTCCCCCGCCTCGGTGATCTGGGGCTCGCCGTCGCTGCTGTCCCAGACCTCCGCGAACAGGCCCACGGTGGTGAGGCGCAGCCGCAGCACGATCGGGTACGGGCCGGCGGCCTGCGAGCAGGCGCAGGGGGCCGAGGGGTGCGGGCAGGCGTAGCCGTCGGGGGTGTGCGGGACGGCGGTGGCCTTGATGGCGTTGGTGGTCATCTCCGAGACGACCAGCACGCAGACATCGGAAAGCTCCGGCAGACCCCACCTACGCAGCTGCGTACGGGTGAAGTCGCGGGCCTGGGACGCGGCGGCCGGTTGCGCCGCCAGCCGCAGCTCGGCCGCGTCCAGGGACAGCTCGTCGGGGGCGCCCAGATCAGGGTGAAACGGTGAGTGCATCGGTCCCGGCCGTTCGACGGGGAGCACGGTCATGTGATGGCTCCAGGGAGGTTCAACGGAGATTCGGTCACACGTCCCCGGCGCAGATAGGGACGCCCCGCCCGAGCCATGAGATCACGCGAATCCGACGGCTCCGGCGTTGTCTCCACCCTCCTGTGCGGAGCGTGCCGGAAACAGGCGACGAGACCACGTCTGTTCGTCGCTGTCGGATGTCGATTCGCCCCGCACGACGGTGCCGCGGCAGGGATCGGCGATCTGGTCGCTGATTTCTGCACTCTGCCGTCACCGAACGTGATCGGCCAGTAACGTTCGGCCCGAAGAATCACCACCGGAGGAACCGCCGGGAGAGGCCGAGCCGATGCCACGTGCACCGCGCAGCGTCAAGCAGCAGATGGACATCTTCAGCGCTGAACTCCGCGAGCGTGGTTGCACGTGGGCGGAGGTCGCAGCGGAGTTCCAGCGACGTTGGCACCTGAACTCCCGTCAGGGCTTCCGGGAGGCGCATCGACTCACACAAGCCAAGGTCTGCCATCTATGGAACGAGTACTGGCCGAACGAGCCACTGACGACCCGCAAGCTCGGGTCATGGGAGGCTTGGCCCGGCCCCACCGGCAACGAGCCGCCGATCGCCGGTCTGAACCGGCTGGCCCGTATCTATCAGTGCCGCACCGCCGATCTGGTCGACGGTGAAGACCACCGCGATGCCGACGAGCACAACGCCCCGGCCGTCCGGCTCCGAGGACGGGAACTGGTGGCCGCGGGAGCCGCGGGCAGCCTCTGCCGCGAGGACATCCAGGGGGTGCTGGCGACCCTGCCGGCCCTGCCCGCCGGACCCGCGCCGGTCGGGGCCACCCGCGAGGAGGAGTACGACGCCCTCGTACGGGCTCTCGCCCAGTGGGCGGCGTCCATGAACCGGCGTGACGTACTGGCCCTGGTCAGGGCCGCGGCGGCCGCGGCGGCGGCCTCTCCGCTGCTGGACCGGCTGAACGACGACGAGCTCGACCGGCTCGCGCTGATCGCCGCCGAGCCGTCCCGGGTGGACCAGGCGACGGTCGACCACATCGACGCGGTGCTGCACCACTGCATGCGGCAGGAGGACAGTCTCGGCCCCCAGTCGGTGCTGGGGACCGTGCTGGCCCAGCAGCACCTGGTGCGGTCGCTGATCCCGGCCGCGTCGACGGACGAGGTGCGCGAGAGGTTGCTGTACCTGCTGGCCAACATCTGCAGGTTCACCGCCTGGGTGCTGTTCAACCTCAACGACTTCAACGGGGCGAACTACTACTACGAGCAGGCCAAGTCGGCCGCGCACCGGGCCGACAACGACGCGATGAACAGCTTCGTCCTGGCCAACTGGTCGCAGCTGGCGACCTGGCAGGGTGATCCCCGCCAGGGTGTCGAGCACGCGCTGGGGGCGCTGGCCTGGGGGCAGCGGGCCGGTAGCAAGCTGCTGGTGTCGTACGCCTGCGACGTCGGCGCCCGCGCCTACTCGGCGGTGTTGCGCCGCTCGGCCAAGACCGATCGCCACAAGGACCACGCCCGGTGCATGAGGAGCCTGGACCGGGCCCTCCGCGAGCTCGGCCACGCGGGTACCGAGGACGTGGGCGGTAAGCTGCTCTACTTCTACGGCGACGGGCAGTATCTGTCGACCAAGACCAAGTGTCTGCTGGACATGGGCGACGCCCAGGCCGCCGTCGAGATGGCCGCCCGCTCCCTGGCCCGGATCGACCCGACGTTCGTCCGCAACCTGGCGTTCAGCCGCCTGGATCTGGCGCGCGGGCATCTACGGCTGCGTGCCATCGACGAGGCGTGCGAGCATATCGGCGAGGCCGCCCGCCTCACCTGCCGGAACACCTCGCCGCGGCTGGCCCGCTCGGTGGTGGAGGTCCGCGAGGCGCTGAACCCGTGGGCGAGGACCCGCCAGGTGGCCGCCCTGGACGAGAAGCTGCACGCCCTCCAGCTCATCGCCTGACGAATCGCCTGACGAGTCGATTCACCGGCGGCGTGCCGTGGGCATTTTCTCCAGCACCAGGATGTCGAAGACCGGGGCGGGGATCGGCGGGTCCACCAGCTTGTGGGACACCTTCCGCCATCCCCACCGCCGGTAGATCGCCTGGGTCCGCGCGGCCCTGGGCTGCACCGACAGTGTCGCCCGCTCGGCACCGGATCCGGCGATCAGCTCGTCATGGATCCGATGCCCGACCCCGAGGCCACGCCAGCCGGGCAGCACCCCGTAGTCGATGATGGCGAACGTCCTGGTCCCGGTCTCGGTCGCGAACTCCTCATCGACCGGTTCGGCCAGCCCGGTCCACCAGCGGGCGTCGGCGGGCAGCAGGTACCCGTACCCGAATCCGACGAACTCGGGGCCGGAGCGCGCGGTGGTCAACCGGAATCCAGGCCGGTCGGCCAGGTTGGGAAAGTAGGAGCGCTGGTTGGCGAACTCCGCGCGGTTCCCGTTGAAGGGAGGCAGTGAGAACACCGCCTGGTAGAGGTCGCAGACCGTCCTGGCCAGCGCGAGCGACTCCTGCCGGCCGTGTGTCTCTACGGTCACGTTTTCGGTGGGGGTCATACTCGCCTCCTGCGGATCCTCTTCCCATGGGGCGGTTCCTTATCCGTGGACGGGCGGGCGGGCGTTCCGGTTCCCGTGCCGGGGGCGAGGCCGTGCGTCAGCCCTTCGTGACGTCGCTCAGCGGTACGGAGAGGTCGGCGAGCCGCTCCGGGCGGACGGTCACACCGCTGCGGATCAGGTCCTGGGCCGGTGCGATGCCCTCGTCCCACTGGTTGACATGCATCCCCGCCACGACGCGCCCGCCGGCGAGCCAGAAGGCGTGGAAGGCGCCCGACTGCAGATCTCCGCGGACGACCACGGAGTCGTACCCGCCGGGCGCGAACCAGCCGGAGAACTCCATGCCGACGTCGTACTGGTCGGTAAAGAAGTAGGGCGGCCGGTCATGGACGACCGGCCGGCCGAGCATGGCCCTGCCCGCGGTCAGTCCCCCGTTCAGCGCGTTGGCCCAGTGCTCGACCCGGATGCGGGTGCCGTACAGCGGGTTGAACGCGTTCGCCGCGTCACCGGCGGCGTAGACGTCGGGGTCCTCGGTGCGGAGCGACTCGTCGACGACGATCCCGTTCTCCACCGCCAGGCCGGCCCGCTCGGCGAGCTCGGTGTTGGGGTTCACGCCGACACCGACGATCACCACGTCGGCCGCGACCTCCCGCCCGTCGTCGGTGGCGACCGCGTGGACGCGTCCGGAGCCCAGCAGTCCGGTCACCTCGCGGCCGAGCCGCAGGTCGACGCCGTGCCGCCGGTGCAGGTCGGCGAAGAAGGCGCCCAGTTCGGGACCGAGCGCGGCGTGCAGCGGCACCGCCCTCGGCTCGATGACCGTCACCTCGCAGCCGTACTCCCTGGCGGCCGCGGCGGTCTCCAGCCCGATCCAGCCCGCGCCCACGACGACCACCCTGCCCCCGCCGCGGATCGCCTCGCGCAACCGCTCCGAGTCGTCGAGAGCGCGGAGGTAGTGCACGCCGTCCAGGTCGGCGCCGGGCACGTCGAGGCGGCGCGGTGAGGCGCCGGGAGTGAGGAGCAGCCTGTCGTAGCGGATGCGCCGCCCGTCGTGCAGCTCCACCTGGTGCGCGGCCCGGTCGAGGTCCGTCACCTGGCGCCCGAGCAGCGGTTCCACGGAGTTGTCCGCGTACCAGCCCTCGTCGTGGACGTAGACCTTGGCCTTCTCCTCCTTGCCGAGCAGGTAGCCCTTCGAGAGCGGGGGCCGCTCGTACGGGAGCTCGGTCTCGGCGCCGATCAGCGTGATCCGGCCCGAGAAGCCCTCCTCGCGCAGGGCCTCCGCCGCCTTGGCTCCGGCCAGGCCCGCTCCGACGATGACGAACGTCTGCTCGGTAGTCATGCTCTCCTTCCTATCCGATTCCCACGCCGGTTCCAACGATCACGAGAGGCCCGGATCCGGTGCGCCGGGCCGGCGGACGGGGCGCCAGAGTGACGGGCCTCCCGGGAGGCGAACGACCGGTTTCCGCGCCCGGCCCCGGTACCGGACCGAGCACGCTTGTCGGGACACGTCCCCCGAACGGGCGGTAAATCCGCGAAAGAAGTCTGGGCGGGGCAGGATCCGCCTACTCTCGGGAATTCCCCGGAAAGGCACCCGGGTCGCCTTCCGGAAAAACAAGGCGGTCCTTCTTAATTCCCTTCTTACACGTCGCGCAGGGTTCCCCATGGCCTGTTCAGGCCCGCGAAACCACAGGCGGCGAGGGCACGCAAGGCCGTCCGCCGATTACCCTGGGAAATTTTCGTTTACCCGGCCGGAAACCAGATTCCGCACTCCAGGAAAGGCGGGCTTATATATTTCCTACGCCATCAAGCTCGCCCCGTGGACGGGAATTCCTACACCCCTGCCCGCGGCGCGCCGTTTTGATAAGGAGCATGCCGCATGCCATTGAATCGACGATTCGCCCGAGTCACGGTCAGCTGCGCGTTCGCGGCGATCGCCGTCCTGAGCCTCGGAGCCTTCTCACCCGCCCCGCCGGCCCCGCCGGCCTCCCCGGCCTCCCCGGGCTACCCGGGCTACCCGGGCTACCCGGGCGGCTCTCCGGCCTCTCCGGTCTCCCCGGCCTCCCCGGCCTCCCCGGGCTACCCGGGCGGCTCTCCGGCCTCTCCGGTCTCCCCGGCTTCCCCGGTCCGGCGGGTCGATCCGCCCCCCAGGCCCACGGCGCGCGCCCTGACCGCCGACGAGATCCGCCGGAGGGGGCTGGACAAGTACATCGACATGTCCCGCCAGCAGGAGACCCCTCCCAGGATCATCGACACCAACCAGGGCAAGTTCGCCAGCGGCATCCTGTCGCCCGCCAGGCAGTTCTCCAACACCTCCGGTAACTTCGCGTCGGGCTGCTGGTATCTGACGACCACGTACGGGGCTCCCGGCCTCAACGGGGTCGGTTACCACACCTGGTGCGGCAACGGCTCCCAGATCACGTACACCTCGGCGAGCTGCACGGGAAGTACCAACCTGCCCACCTACATGTACGAGGGCTGCCAGAACATCCAGGCGTACGGCGTCGGCTGGAACGTCTGGGACGTCACGGACGGATGGCGTTTCTGCACCTCCTACAACCCCTACACGGGCGTGTGCTCCTCCCGGGCCTACCCGTGGCAGAAGAACCGCTACGGGGCAGGAGGCCAGGTCTGGCTCCTCGGCTGGGGCAACTAGGCACCGGCTCACGGCGGCGGCGCCGGCCTCACCAGGCCGGTGTCGCCGCCGTTTCGTTTCCCGGCCCCGGGCGGCGGCCGGACCGGCAGGACGCGCCTTGGCCGGACACGACAGATAATTCATCACTTGTTTATTTATTGCCCCTCCCGGCCTAACGTTGCAGCACGCATCAGACGCGGCGACACAGGGAGCGGCCCGATGGACGACGACATCCCGGCCACGACGCTTCCGGCGGGGGCTCGACAGGACGCGCCACCGCCTCTCGTCCTGAGGTTCGAGGACATCGGGGCGGAGATGCTGCCCCTGGTCGGCGGCAAGGCCGCCAATCTCGGCGTGCTCACCACCGCCGGGTTCCCCGTTCCACCGGGCCGGTGCGTCACCACCGAGGCCTACCGCAGGGTCACCGAGCGGACCGCGCTGAAGGACCTGCTCACCGCGCTCGCCACCACGCCCGCCGAGGACGTCGCCACCCTGAGCGCGCTGGCCGCCAAGGCCCGCGAGGCCGTGCTCGCCGCCCCGGTCCCCGACGACATCGCGGACGCCGCGAGAAGCGGCGCGAACGGCCCGGTCGCGGTCCGCTCCTCCGCGACCGCCGAGGACCTGCCGCACGCCAGCTTCGCCGGGCAGCAGGACACCTACCTCAACGTGATCGGCGCCGACGCCGTGCTGGACGCGGTCCGGCGGTGCTGGGCCTCGCTCTGGACCGACCGGGCCGTCGCCTACCGGGCCGCGAACGGCATCGACCACGGCGCGGTGCGCCTGGCGGTCGTCATCCAGGAGATGGTCTCCTCCGAGGTGGCCGGGGTGATGTTCACCGCCAACCCGGTCACCGGGCGGCGGCACGAGGCGGTGATCGACGCCAGTCCCGGTCTCGGCGAGGCCGTGGTCTCCGGCGCGGTCAACCCCGACCACTTCGTGCTCGACACCGCCACCGGCCGGATCACCGAACGCCGCCTGGGAGACAAGCAGGTGGCCGTACGGTCGCTGGCGGGCGGCGGCGTCGAGCACGTCGAGACCCCCGCGGACCCCGTGGCGAGGGCCTGCGTCACCGACGCGCAGCTGGGGGCGCTGGCCGAGCTCGGCGACCGGGTCGAGCGGCACTACGGGACACCCCAGGACATCGAGTGGGCCGTCGACGCCGCCGGTGTGCTCTGGCTGACCCAGGCGCGCCCGATCACCACCCTCTACCCGATCCCCCACCACGCGGAGCCGGCCGCGAGCCCGGCGGGCGACGCTCCCGCGTCCGGAGGTCCCCGGCCCGGCGACATCCGGATCTACTTCTGCTTCAGTCTGGCCCAGGGTCTCCACCGGCCGATCACCCCGATGGGCATCTCGGCCTTCAGGCTGCTCTCGTCATCGGTGTTCGAGACGCTGGGGATGCCGGTGGCCGACAGGGCGGCCGGGGCCCCGCCCGTCGCCGAGGCGGGCGGGCGGCTGTTCTTCGACGTCACCGGCCTCATCCGCAGCCGGGTGGGCCGGGTGGCCTTCCCGAAGGTGCTCGACGTGATGGAGGCCAGGTCCGCGAAGGTGCTGCGCGGCCTGCTCGACGACCCCCGGTTCGGCGTCGCCCAGCCCTCGCTCCGGCCGCCGCTGCGCCGGGCGGTGCGGCTCGCGGCCCGCTTCCGCATCCCGCGCCGCTTCGTACGGGCTCTGCGCGACCCCGCCTCGGCGCACCGGGACGTGGCGCTGCTCCGCGAGCGGATGCGGGGGCGGCTCCCGGCACCCCGGGGCGCCACTCCGGCCGAGCGTCTCGACCATGTCGAGCGGATGCTGGGCGGCCAGATCTTCCCGCTGCTGCCGGCCATCGCCCCGGCCGCGGCCGCCGGGTTCGCGATGCTCGGCCTGGCCGCCCTGGTGCTGGGCGACCGGGCCCGGCCCGGTGAGCTGGAGACGGTGCTGCGCGGGCTTCCGCACAACGTGACCACCGAGATGGACCTGGCGCTGTGGCGGCTGGCCGCCCGCGTCCGCGAGGACGGCGAGGCCGTCTCCCTGCTGCTCGGCACCCCCGCCGCCGAACTGGCCGAACGCTTTCACGCCGGGACGCTGCCCGGCGTGCTGGGAGACGGCCTGGCGGACTTCCTCTCCGGCTACGGCGTCAGGGCGGTCGCCGAGATCGACCTCGGGCTGCCGCGCTGGTCGGAGGAGCCGGCCCACATCCTCGGCGTCCTCGCCAACTACCTGCGGCTGGAGGACCCGGCCCTGGCCCCCGACGCGCAGTTCGCCAGGGGCGCCGCCGAGGCCACCGTCATGATCGAGACCTTGGGCGGGCGGGCCGGAGGACTGCGCGGGCGTCTCGTCCGCTTCGCGCTCGGCCGGACCCGCGCGCTGGCGGGCCTGCGGGAGATGCCCAAGTACGTCGTGGTGACCGCCCTGGCCGCGATGCGGGCCGAGCTGCTGGCCGTCGGTGCCGAGCTGGTCTCCCGGGGCCTGCTCTCCCGCGCCGACGACGTCTTCTTCCTGACCTTCCGCGAGGCGCGGGAGGCCGTCGCGCCCACGGCCGGCGGTGACGGACCGGCGCCCTCCCTCGCCCCGCCGGAGGCCGCCGCGCACCCGTCCGAGGTGGCCGTACGACCCGCGCCGGCAGAGCTCGTGACATGGCGGCGCGAGGAGGCCGCCCGCGAGTCGCGCCGCAGGCACGTCCCCCGCGTCCTGCTGTCCGACGGCACCGAGCCGGAGGCCACCGCGGCACGGTCACCGGTGGACGGCGCGCTGACCGGCACCCCGGCCTCGGCGGGCACCGTCACCGGTGTCGCCAGGGTCGTCCTCGACCCGGTCGGCGCGCGCCTGGAACCCGGGGAGATCCTGGTCTGTCCCTCCACCGACCCCGGCTGGACCCCGCTGTTCCTGACGGCGGGCGGCCTGGTGATGGAGATGGGCGGCGCCAACTCGCACGGCGCCGTGGTGGCCCGCGAGTACGGCATCCCGGCCGTGGTGGGCGTGAGCGGGGCGACCGAGCACATCGTCACCGGCCAGGAGATCGTCGTCGACGGCGCCTCCGGTGTCGTCTCCACCGCCCGGCCACAGGCACGGGATGTCGGTCAGGGGCTCACGGGGTGACGGTGAGAGAGAGAAAGGTGCCCGCCGGGCGCAGGGTCTGGACGGAGGGGCGCGTCGCGGTCGCCGACCACGGGTCCTCGGCGGTACCGGGGTGCGGGGCGAACAGCGGGTAGTCGCTGCAGGAGAGCACCAGCCGCAACCGGTGGCCCGGCCGCAACCGGTAGCCGGTGTGGCCGAGCTCGACCCGGACACCCGCCGACCCGGTGATCAGTGCCTGCCCGCGGGAGATCATGTGGGCGGAGCCGTCGGGGGCCACGTCGTGGAGCTTGACGAACAGGTGCATGCTCGGCGCGTCGGTCTCGACCGCGACCAGGGCGTTGACCGGCCCGGTCAGGTCCAGCGGGCGCCCGGCGGGCTCGCCGGTGAAGACCACCACGTCGGGCCGGTCGTGCAGCGAGCTCTCGTCCGGGTACTCGTGCAGGAAGACCCACGGATCCTTCACGATCGACGGGACCGGATCGGCCGGGTCGTGCGTCCATCTGACGACGCGCGCACCCGTCTCCGGCGTGCTGGCCAGCGTGTTCCCAGACGGGTGCAGGAGCAGTTCCACCGCGTCCCGCGGCGGCCACTCGCCCGCCGTGCGCTCGCCGTCGTGCCCCTGGAACCACGTCGCCCGCGACAGCGAGGTGACCGGCCGCAGCCCTCGTACGAACACGTCGAAGAAGTCCAGCGTCCGGCCGAGGTAGCGGGGCAGGATCCGGTCCAGCAGGGTGACGTCGAGCGCATGGTCGTCCGCGGGGGCGACGGGGGCCTGGGCGAGATGGTAGGTGTGGTGGTCACAGGCGTCGGCGTCGAGGTAGGCGAGGTCCCGCCAGGCCGGTACGGCGAGTTGCGCCGAGTGGTCGCGCATGGACAGGTCGATGAGGTTGTCGAACCAGCCGACCCGGTGCAGCACCGGGACGGGGCGCGCGGTGAGCGGGTGCCGGGAGGCGAACGGGTTGACGGGCGGCCAACCGGCCAGCATCGCGTCCACGGCCGCGGAGCGGGCTCCGATCGCGGAGAAGGCGGGTTCGAAGACCTCCCTCAGCGGCCGGACCGACCAATCGGTCTCGTAGTAATGGACGTCCCTGTCCACCCACATGTGCGCGAAGTAGGCGGCCTGGTACAGGCAGCTCACCCGGCCGGCGAGGAGCATGTCCGAGATGCCGGTACCGGTCACCCGGGGCGCGACGGCCCGCAGCGCCGGGTGGCCACCGGCGACTCCCGCCCACTGCGTGTAGCCGTGGTAGGAGTCCCCGGTCATCGCGACCGCCCCGTCCGACCAGGGCTGCCCCACCACCCAGTCGAGCGTGTCGTAGGTGTCCTCGACCTCGTGGACGAACGGCATGGTCTCGCCTTCCGAGCGGAACTTGCCGCGTACGTCCTGGGCGACGAAGACGTAGCCGCGCTCCAGATAGCGCGGCGCGATCCTGTCGACGGCCATCCACGCGCTCGCCTTGTCGTACGGCATGCGCGAGACGACGACCGGGTGCCTGCCGGGTGCGGGCGGCAGGTAGACGTCGGTGGCCAGCCGGGTGCCGTCGCGCATGGGCACCATGAACTGTTCGGCTCCCGGATGGAGAGGGGCCGGGCCGATCCTGAGGGTTTCCATCAGGGATCCTCTCTTGAGGTTGATCCGGTGGTCTTCGGCGAGGTCGTCGCCGGGAGGGCGCTCGGGGTCGCCCGCCCGGCTCCGGTCGTGGTCATCGGGAGGTCCGCTCGTGAACCAGGACGCCCTCGACGAAGGTGAGGTCCACCCGCGCGTCCGCGACCTCGTGGGCCGGTTCCTCGAACGGGTCGCGGTCCAGCACGGCCAGGTCCGCGTACTTTCCGACGGCGATCGTGCCGGTGAGGTGGTCGAGGTGGTTGATCCACGCTCCCCCCGCGGTGTAGGCGCTCAGCGCGTCGGCAAGCGCCAGCCGCTGCTCGGGCAGGAAGGGATCGCCCTCGCGGTCGCCGGGGATGAGCCGGTTGACCGCGCCGTGTATCCCCCACAGGGGGTTGGCGCTGGAGACGGGCCAGTCGCTGCCCGCCGCCATCGTGACCCCCGCCTCCCGCAGCGCGCCGAAGGCGTACTGCCGCCGTGACCGCTCCTCACCCAGGAACGGGATCGTCAGTTCGGCCATCTGCTTGTCGCGAACCGCCCAGAGCGCCTGCATGTTGGCCGCGACCCGCAGCCGCCGCAGGCGTGGCACGTCATCGGGGTGGACCAGTTGCAGATGGGCCAGGTGGTGACGGTTGTCCCCCCGGTGGCCACGCCCACGCGCCGGCTCCGGATCGGCGGCCCTGCCCCGCGCGCCCTCGATCGCGTCGAGGGCCTCGCGCACCGCGCGGTCGCCGATCGTGTGGAAGTGGATCTGGAAGCCCTCGGCGTCCAGCAGGCGTACCGCCTCGCCCAGCGCCCCCGGGTCAAGATAGCTGTGCCCCTGCCTCTCCCCTCCCCCGCCCGGCGACCGGTACGGCTCCAGCAACGCGGCGGTGAAGTTCTCGCACACGCCGTCCTGCATGATCTTCACCGAGGTGGCGGCGAACCGGCCGACCGTGCTCGCGGCCCGGCGCCTGACCAGGTCGTCGAGCTGTGCCACGCCCGCGTCCCTGTCCCACCACAGCGCACCCACCACCCGGGCCGTCAGCCGCCCGTCGGCCGCGGCCGCACGATAGGTCTCCAGCGCGTCGGGGTAACTCAGGTAGTCGCCGACCAGGGCGTCCTGCCAGCCGGTGACGCCGAGGGAGTGCAGGTGGCGCTGGCCTTCCATGAGCGCCTGCGCGTACTCCTCAGGTGAGACGGCGGGCAGCAGCCGGGAGACCAGCTCGGCCGCGTTCTCGTGCAGCGTCCCGGTCGGGGTGCCGTCGGGGTCGCGCTCGATCCGGCCGTCCGGCGGGTCGGAGGTGTGCCGATCGACACCGGCCAGCTCCAGCGCCCTGCTGTTGACCCACGCGCCGTGCCCGTCGCGGTTGAGCAGGAACACCGGCCGGTCGGGCACGACGCGGTCCAGGTCCTCCCTGCGCGGCGTGCCGCCGGGGAAGTGGTCCATCGACCAGCCGCCGCCGACGACCCAGGGGCGGCCGGGGTGCGCGGCGGCGTAGGCGGCGACACGGGCCAGCGTTTCGGCCGCGCCCGCCGAAGGCGGGGCGGCCAGGTTCCCCTCTCCCGCGAGCAGGTCGCACCTGGCACGTCCCAGGCCCCCGAAGACCGGGTGCGCGTGGGCGTCCACGAATCCGGGAATCGTCAGGGTGCCGGCCAGGTCGACCACCTCGGTGGTGCGGCCGATCAGCTCCCTGACGGCCGGCGCTCCCAGCGCCACGATCCGTCCCTGGCGTACGGCGACCGCGTCGGTCCACGACCTGACGGCATCGGCGGTGAAGACCGGGCCGTCGATGAGAACCAGGTCCGCCGGCTTCTCGTTCATGGCCCCTGAGCAAACACCCGGGGCACAGCGATGTCAATGCCTTGGACTATGGTTTGGTCCATGACTTTGAATTCCAGCCGGACGCGGAGGCGACCTGAGATGATGACCCGGTGAGCAATCCTCAGCGACGTCCCCGCCTGCCCCGCGGGGCACTCACCCCCGACCTCATCGTGAGCACGGCGCTGCGCCTGCTCGACGAGGACGGGGCGGCCGCCTTCAGCATGCCCCGGCTGGGCAGGGCGCTCGGCGCCGACCAGACCGCCGTCTACCGGCACTTCAACGGCCGTGACGACCTGCTGCTCGCCGTCGCCGACCGGCTGCTGCAGGAGGCGTTCGAGGGTTTCACCGCGGCCCCGTACTGGGCGGACACCCTTGCCGAGCTCTGCCGCAGGATCCGCGCGACCTACCTCGCCCACCCTGCGGCCGCGGCTCTGTCCGGGCCGCGCACGACCAGGGGAACCGCGGAGATGCGCGCGGCGGACACCATGATCGGCGCACTGATCGGCGCCGGTTTCGACGGCACCCGGGCGGCGATGCTCTACCGCGTCGTCGCCGACTTCGCGCTCCTGTGGTCGGGCGGGGAGGCCGCCTTCCACAGCCTCGCCCCCGAGACCAAGGCGGCCGAGATCGCCGGGGCGAGCCTTGCCTACCGCGCGGCCGACCCCGACTCCCACCCCCACATCCACGCGATCCGCGACCATCTCCCCAAGGTCGATCCGGACAAGCTGTTCGAGACCGCGCTCGGGCTCCTGCTCGACTCCATCGTCCGGGAATCCGGTGATGACGGGAAACGGCCGTGGAACTGATCGCCAGGGGCAGGACCGCGGACGTGTACGCGCTCGGCGATGACCGGGTGCTGCGCCGGTACCGCCAGGACGGGCCGACCCACCAGGAGGTGCGCCTGATGACCCATCTCTCGGCTCAGGGATACCCGGTTCCGCGGGTGCACGACGTCACCGACACCGATCTGGTGCTCCAACGGCTGCACGGGCCGACGATGCTGGAGGCCCTGCGGCGGCGGCCCTGGCGGACGACGGCGTACGGCCGGCTGCTCGGCGAGCTGCACGACACGTTGCACGCGGTCACCGCGCCCGACTGGCTCCCGCGCCGGTTCGCCGGCGAGTCGGACCATCGGGTGCTGCACCTGGATCTCCACCCGGCCAACGTCATCCTCACCGACCGCGGGCCGAGTGTCATCGACTGGTGCAACGCCGCCGCCGGGGATCCCGCGGCGGACGTGGCCCAGACTCTCGTGCTGGTGGGGAGCAGTGACGTCTCGGGGTTCGCCGCCCGGCTTCGCAGGCGTGCCCTGCTGCGGGCGTTCCAGCGGGAATGCCGTACCGATCCGGCGTCGCGCACCGCCGAGGTCGTCACGGCGCGCCTGGCGGACCCGAACGTCACCGCGACCGAGGCGGCACGACTCCGCGCCCTGCTACCGGCGGACCCGTAATCCGCGGGTCGCGGGTTCAAATCCCACCCGCCCTACTCCGTCGCCCCCCATCCGACCTGGGGTTTCTCGGTTCTCCTCGGCCTTGCGCCGAGAAGTTGATCCCGAGTGGTTGCTCGCAGCCGCTCTTGTACCCGGTGCGTGCACACGGTAGACCAGCGACGCCGCGGGCGACCTCACTGGTATGGACGCTCTCGTCCCCAGCCCAACCCGACCTTGGGCGGGAAGACGAGCTGGATGAGCGCGTACCCAGCGTGGCTTCGGACACGAGGGCCCCCTTGCAAACGACAGGGGCCATCGCCGAGACGGCACCGTCGGCATGGACGCCACCTACCTGGAGGGGCGCGAGCGCCCCCGCGGCCCGATGGCCCATCCGTACTCGGCGACCTCGACATCCACGGCTGGAACCCCACCTTCGGCGGCGGCGGTCACCCAGTCCGTCCAGGTCGCCTACCCGCGATGGAAGAAGCTCATCGCCGACGCCCTGGCCTCGTCACTCGGGCGGCCCGTACCGGGTTGTGAGTGACCTACCTGGTGTAGGTCACCTCGGGAAAGCGCGGCGTCGGCCTGTCCAGCAGCGGGGACTTCCGCCCGCGCAGGAACCGGTCGAAGAAGGCCAGCGGGTAGGCCCGCTGGAAGGCCAGCGCCCGCTTCTCCGTGATCGTCCCGACGGATCCTGCCAGCTCCTCCTTTGGCAGCCCGATCAGAGGCGCGACCTTCCTGATGAGCCGGGCGTCGTCGCCGAAGGAGTTGTGCGCCGCCCCCTTGACGGTGAGGTTGAGCCGCCAGCCGCGCAGGTTCTTCCAGAACGTCTGAAGGACGGGGTTGGTGGCCAGCCCGCCCTTGCCAGGGGTGTCGACCACCAGGTACGGCCGGTCCAGCCCGGCCTCTGCGACCGGACCGAGCACCGCGCCGTCGAGCCCGAGCCCGGCCTTGATGCGCTTGTCTGCGTACATGGCAGAGGAGGTGGAGGCGCCGCCGAGGGAGTGGCCGAACATCCCGATCCGCTTCATGTCCAGCACCCCCGACAACCCCGCCGGGAGCTTGTGCGCGGCCAGTTGGTCGAGCACGAACCTGGTGTCGTCGGCGCGCACCTTGGCCGCCTTGACGAAGTCGGTGATCTCACCCTTGGGGTTGGTGGCGATCCGGCCGCCGGGGAACTCCACGACGGCCGCGTCGTAGGTGTGGTCCATAGTCACCACCACGTAGCCGCGGCTCGCCAGCTCCTCGACCACCCCGGTGCCGTAGGAGCGCGAGGCGTTGGCGCCCGGCGAGTACAGCAGCACCGGCAGCTTCCCGAGCCGCCGATCGGCAGGGGCGCCCAGATGACCGTCCGTCGCGCCCAGCACCAGCTTGCCCGGCGGCACACCGAGCGCGCGCAGATAGCGGTCGGCAGCCGCCTTCGGCATCCACGGCGCGACCGGGTATCCCGCCGTCTTGCGCGCCGGATACCAGATGCTGATCATCAGTTCGCGCTTGTTCCCTGCCACCCATGGGTCGGTCCTGGACTTGTCGACCAGGTGCAGCGCGACCGTGCCGATTTTGTGCGGGCCGGTGGGGGACGGCGGCTCGAACCGCACCGGGGCCGTGGCCGCGACTGCCGGGGCGGCGGCCACCGCCAGGAGCGCGACGACGCCGATCACGAGAGTTGTTCGTTTCATGCTCTCCACGCTGCCGTCCGGGCAGGCGTACGGCATCGCGCCGCGGAACGAATCTCGCCTCAGCCCAGGACGCTACGCGAAAACCACTGCTCCTCCTCACGGAGGATATTACTTCCCGGCCGGTGACCTGCGCGGATACCGTCGGCTGGTGAACGAGACCCTGGTGGTGCACAGGCTGCGCCACGACCATTGGGTGGCCCTGGACGTGGCGGCCGCGCTGCTGCTGGCCGCCGCCTTCGCCGCCGCAGCCCAGCTGAGGACCGGCCTGCCACCGGCGACCGCGCTGTCCGCCCTGGCCGCACTGCCGGTCGCGACCCGGCGCGGGTGGCCGCTGCCCTCGCTGGCGGTGTCGCTGGCCACAGCCGTCGCCGCGCTGCTTATGGGCGTGGACTCCGCCTACCTGCCGGTTGCCGTCGTGCTCTACTCAGTCGGCGCGCAGAAGCCGCGCAGGCGGGCTGTCACCGGACTGGCCGCGTCCCTCGTCTGTGTGGCGGCCGCCCTGCTCGCCGCCGCCTGGCCGTCCTGGACGCAGGCGCTCGGCAGCGCTGGGTTCGGCCTGGCCCTCATGGGCCTGTCCTGGACGGCAGGCCTGGCCGTACGCGAGAAGAATCTTCTTGCCGCGCGTACGGCGGAGCGGGCCGTGGTCGAGGAGCGGCTGCGGATCGCCAGAGACCTGCACGACGTCGTCGCGCACAGCATGAGCCTGATCACGATGAAGGCGGGGGTTGCCGGACTCGTCGCCGAGACCCGTCCCCAGGAGACGCGCGAGGCGCTGCGGCTCATCGAGACCACCGGCAGGGAGGCGATGCTGGAGATGCGCGCGATGCTCGGCATGCTGCGCTCGCAGACCAGCACCCAGGGCACGGCGCCCGCGCCCCGGCTGCAGGACCTGCACGCGCTGGCCGCGCACGCGGGGGTCGAGGTGGACCTGCGCGTCGAGGCCGAGGATCTGCCCGAGGGGGTCGGCCTGGCTGTCTACCGGATCGTCCAGGAGGCGCTGACCAACGTGGTGAAGCACGCGGGAACCGGCTGTCGGGTGCGGGTCACCGTACCGAAGGCAGGGGTGGTGGAGGTCGAGGTGGCCGACGAAGGCCGGGGCACGCCGCGCGACGGGGGCGGCCACGGGCTGCTCGGCATGCACGAACGCTGCCTCATGTACGGCGGGCAGCTCACCGCCGGCCCGGACCCGGGCGGCGGCTTCCGCGTCCTTGCCCGCCTCCCCTACGCACTGAAGGACACCCCGTGATCAGGGTCGCCATCGCCGACGACCAGCCGCTGCTGCGCGCCACCCTCACCAGGCTGGTCGGCACCGCCGACGACCTGGTCGCCGTCGGCGAGGCGGGCACCGGCGACCAGGTCGTCGAACTGGCCGCGCGCACCAGGCCCGACGTCGTGCTCATGGACGTCCGCATGCCCGACATGGACGGACTGGCCGCGACCCGCAACATCCGCGCCGACCCGGCCCTGTCGCAGGTCCACGTCATCATCCTGACCACCTTCGACCTCGACGAGTACGTCTACGAGGCGCTCCGCGCCGGGGCCAGCGGATTCCTGCTCAAAGACATCCCGCCGGCCGACCTGCTGACCGCGATTCGGGTGGTCGCTTCCGGCGAGGCGCTGCTCGCGCCGACGGTCACGCGCCGGCTCATCGCCGAGTTCGCCCGCAAGGAGGCGGCCGAGTCCCTGATCGCGTGCGAGCTGGCAGCGGTGACCGGGCGCGAGCGCGAGGTGCTGACGCTCATCGCCTGCGGCCTGACCAACCCCCAGATCGCCGCGCACTTGGAGCTCAGCATCTCCACGGTTAAAACCCACGTGCGCAGGCTGCTGTCGAAGCTGGACGTGCACGACCGCGCCCAGCTCGTCATCGTCGCCTACGAATCAGGACTGGTCACCGCCGCCAAGCGGAGCAGGTAGACGATCAGGCCGCCGCGATGGCCGTGAGGAGGCCGAGCCGTGCCGCCCGCCTGGCGGGCAGGAGCGCGGCCAGGAAGCCGACCACCTCGGCGGCCGCCATGTCCTCCTCCGTGAGCTTGACGGCCCACTACTCCGCGATCGTCTCGCGGGCCTTGCGCAAGCCACCAAGGGAGTTCCAGTAAGAGCCGTTGGCGCCCTGCAGTTAACATCTAAATCATATACAGGCAAAGGCGAAAATCCAGTACCATCTGTCTTGATGGCGATCCCACTCCACCGAGGAGAACCCGGACAAAGATGACGGACTGGCAGCTTCTAGCCCCGGACGAGGACACCCTCGCCCTCGCCGACACCGCCCGCGCCCAGTTCCGATCGCTGCACGGCCCGGCGGTCATGCGTGCCACCCTCGACGGCGGTGTGCCGGACGGGTGGGAGACGGTCGCGGACGGCGGCTACGCCGACATCGGGATACCCGAGGACCTCGGCGGGATCGGCCGGGTGATCGACCTGGTGGTCATGCTCGAAGAAGCCGGGCGCGCCCTGCTGACCGCTCCCCTGCTGGCGTCGGCGCTCGCGTTCCGGACGCAGGTCGGGGCCGGGGTGCACCGCGAGGACTTCCGGCGGGCGCCCGCGGGCTTCGGGATCGCCGAGGGGGTCGTCGACGGAAGCGGCCGGTGCCACATCGAGCGGGCGCACGTCCTGGGCGGCCCCGGTGCCGCCGCGTTCACGCTGATCGTGAAGGGCCCGGATCGAGCATGGATCGTCGTGGTCGATCCGGAGGCCGAGGGGGTCGAGCCGGTAGGGCAGGGGACCCTGATCGACCCCTCCCGGCCGCTTCCGGCGTTCCGGCTCGGGGGCGAGGGAGGCGTGGCCTGCGCCGAGTGCCGGGAGCTACCGCTCGGTGACCTGGACCGGGTGCTGGCGGGAGCCCGCGTCTGTGTTGCCGCCGACCTGGTGGGGACCGCCGCGGGCGCCCTGGACGCGGCCGTCGGGCACGTGCTCCAGCGCAGGCAGTTCGGCCGGGCCATCGGCACCTTCCAGGCGGTGAAGCACCAGCTCGCGGACGCCTACACGGCGGTCGAGCGGGCCCGCAGCCTCGCCTACGGCGCGGCCCTGAGCCTGGCCGGGGGGCCGCCCGGCGACGCGGCCACCCGGGACTGCCTGCTGGCCAACGCGGTCGCGGCCGAGACGGCCGTCCGGGTCGCGTCGCTGTTCACCCAGCTGATGGGCGCCATGGGGGTCACCTTCGAGGCGGACTGCCACCTGTTCCTGCGGCGCGCCCACCAGACGGCCTGCCTGCTCGGGGAGCCGGACGACCTGTACCTGGCGGCGGCGCGGATCGAAAGGCGGATCTCCCGATGACGGATGTGACCTCCGAGTTCGAGGCGTTCCTCGACGGCTTCCTGCCCACCGACTACGCCGAGAACTACCGGCGCCACCGCTGCGATGTGAAGCTCCGCACCGAATACCAGGCCGCCGCGTTCGACGCGGGCTGGCTGATCCCCGAGTGGGGCCCGGGCGAGGGCGGGCGCGACCTGGATGTCCCCGACGCGCTGGCCGTCAAGCTCGCCGGCGCGCGCCGCCGGGTGCCGCGGCTGATGAACATCCAGGGCGCCGGGGTCGCGGCGCCGGCCATCCGGGCGTTCGGCACCGCCGCCCAGCGGGAGCGGCTGCTCCGGCCGGCCGCGCGCGGGGACGAGTGGTGGGCGCTCGGCATGTCGGAGCCCGGCGCCGGGTCCGACCTCGCCGCGCTGCGCACGACGGCGACGCTCGCCGACGGGGTGTTCACCGTCAACGGCCAGAAGGTGTGGACGACGCAGGCGGACGAGGCCCGGTGGTGCGCACTGTACGTCCGCACCGACCCGGAGGCCAGACCGCACCGCGGCATCTCCTGCCTGCTCCTCGACCTGCGCAGCCCCGGAGTGGAGGTCCGGCCGATCCGCACCGCCGGGCCGGCGGTCGAGTCCTTCTGCGAGGTCTTCCTCGACGACGTGAAGGTGCCCGAGGAGGCGCTGCTGGGCCGACTGCACGGCGGCTGGGGCGTGGCCATGTCCAGCCTCGAACACGAGCGGGACATGATCTGGATCAACACCTGGCTGGAGACCACCCGGGCGCTGGAACCCACGCTGACGGCGCCGGAACTGTCGGAGCACCAGCTCGTCCGGCTGGGCCGGTCGCTGGCGGACGCGGAGGGGGTGCGGCTGACCGGACTGCGGACCGCCGCTCAGCGGTGGGCGGGCCTGCCGTCCCCCGCGTCGTCGATCCTCAAGCTGCTCGGCTCGGAGTCGGTACAGCGCGCGGCCCTACTGTCGCTGGAGACCGCCGGGGCGCGGGCGTTCGACGACCCCGCCCTCTTCGACGAGCGCCTCGAATCGCTGGCCGCCACCATCTACGGCGGCACGTCGGAGATCCAACGCAACATCATCGCAGAGCGTACGCTCGGACTACCGAAAGGCACGCCATGACAGACACCCACCCCCTGCTGGGCAGGACAGCCGTCGTGTCCGGGGCCGGACGCGGACTGGGCCGGGCGATCTCCACCGCGCTGGCCGGGGCGGGCGCCGTGGTGTGCGGCGTCTCCCGCAACGCGGAGGAGTTGGAGAGCCTCGCGGCGGAGATCAAGGCCGCGGGCGGCCAGGCGTACGCCTTCCCCTCCGACATCCGCAGCTCCGCCGACCTGAACCGGCTGCGCGACGCGGTGCTGGCCGAGGTGGGCGGCGTCGACATCCTGGTGAACAACGCCGGCAACCTGGTGAAGCGGCCGGTCGTCCCACTGCCCGTGGACGAGGCGTCCGGGGAGAAGGTGGGGCAGCCCGGCTCGGGGCCGGCCGGTGTCGCCATGACCGACGAGGAGTGGGACTCGGTGCTGGACACGCACGTCCGCGGGTCGCTCCACCTCGTGAGATCATTCGTTCCTGGAATGCTGGAGCGGAGGCGCGGCCGGGTGATCAACATCGCGTCGAGCAGCGTCGCCCGGTCGGCCAACCTGACGGTGAGCTACCAGGTCGCCAAGGGCGCCATCGCCCAGCTCACCCGAGCGCTCGCCAAGGAGTGGGCGGCGTTCGGCGTCACCGTCAACACCATCGCTCCGGGACACTTCCGCACCAGCATGACGCAGGCTCTTCACGACAGTCCCGAAGGTCAGGCCTGGCTGAAGGAGCGCATCCCGATGCGGCGCACCGGCGACCCCAGGGAGTTGGGGGCGCTGACCGTCCATCTGTCGGGGGACCTCGCTTCGTTCATCACCGGCCAGACCATCTTCATCGACGGCGGTGAAACACTCTGATGACCGAGTCCGAGATCCCACCACGCCCCCGCCGCTTACCGTTGCGGACACCCCGGGTGGCCGAGTCCCTGGCGGCGCATCTCAGGCTGCGCATCCTGGAAGGTGATCTCACCGACGGAGCGGAATTGCCCACGGAGCCGGTGCTGCTCCAGGAGTACCCGGTCAGCCGGCCGAGCCTCCGCGAGGCGTTCCGCATCCTCGAGACCGAGGGGCTGGTGGTCGTCCGCCGTGGCAAGCGCGGCGGCACCGTCATCAAGGCCCCGGCCCTCGGGCCCGCCGCGTACCACATGGGGCTGCTGCTGCACGCGCGCGCCACCTCCATGCGGGACCTGGCGGCGGCCCGCAACCTGCTGGAGCCGCTGTGCGCGGAGCACGCGGCCCGCCGCGACGACCACTCGGCCGTCGCCGAACGGCTCCGTCTGCTCAACGACGAGGCCGCGCAGGTCGTGGAGGACGGGCAGGCGTTCACCGGGGCGTCGGTCAGGTTCCACGAGGGGCTGGTGGACGCGGCCGGCAACGAGACGCTCCGGGTGGTCGTCGGGATGCTGGAGAGCGTCTGGAGCGTGCAGGAGCGGGGGTGGGCCCGCCGGGCGTCCGACGAGGCGAGCTACCCGGCGGTGGAACGGCGGCACGCGGTGCTGCGAGCGCACGGCGCCATCGAGAAGGCCATCGAGGCGGGGGACGCGGCGCTGACCGGCAAGCTCATGCGGGCGCACCTGGAGGCGTCGCAGCTGTACGTCGCCTCGGACGACGCCCCGCCGGTCCAGGTGCTGGACGAGTACGGCAACCCGCGCATGGATGCCCGGGACTGACCGGAGACCACCGAACGGTACGCGAAAGCCGACCAGGCCCTGGACCTGGCCGGCCTTTCCCGTTGCGGGCTACCGCCACGCGACCACCGGGTAGATGCCGTCGAACCCCTCCGCGGCGACGGCCCGCGCCAGCAGGTCGGTCGACCTGATCCGCCCGGCCGGCCGGTGCAGCACGCTCTGCAGGTGGCGGTCGATCACGGTGAGGTCGTGCTCCTCGCACAGGCCCATGGCGCCCAACACCTGGTGCCCGTTGGCCAGTACCGTGTTCGCCCCCTCGATCATCTGCACCCGCAGCGCCAGCAGGTCGGCGGACCGCGCCTCGCCCCGGCGGACGAGCCACCACGCGTGCAGCGCCAGCTCCTCCAGCCCGTCGAGCGCGAGAGAGATGTCCGCGACGCGCCACCGGATCTCGCCGAACCTGCCGATCGGCTTGCCGAACTGCTGCCGGTCCCGGGCGTGCGTCACCGCCAGGTCGACGGCGGCGGCGAGCGCGCCGGCGACCCAGAAGGCGTCGAGCAGTATGCGCGTCGCCGTGACCCGCGCCGCGTCCACGCCCGGCACCTCGGCGCCGAGGACGACGTCGGACGCGAACGGGTCCAGCGGCGCCGAGCGCGGCGCACCGGCCGTCACCCGGCGGGCGACACCCCGGTCCAGGTCGACGGCGACCGCGTCGCGCAGCAGGTCCGCGTGGTCCAGCCGTTCGGTGTCCCCCGAGATCAGGTGAATGCCGCCGACGTCACCTCGCAGGTCCACGGGTACGGCCAGCTCGTGCGCCAGCGGCCAGGGCAGCACGACGGCACCCGCCGCCCGGGCCGCCAGCATGACGGCGGCCGACTCGTCCTCCTCGCCCCACGGGTCGAGGCCGCGCAGGTCGAGCCGGTCCAGGGCGGGCGCGACGAGCGCCTCCCGCAGGGTCCGGTCCGCCTCGGCGGCGCGCGCGAGATCCACCCCGCCCAGCGCGTCGAAAGCCCTGGTCACGCTCTCCTGGTAGGCGACGGCCGCCTGTGGCCAGTCACGACGCACGCCGGTCCCCCTCGATCGACGACCGGGCGACGAGCATGCGCTGCACCTCGATGGTGCCGGACGCGATGGTCGCCGAACGGGCGTACCGGAACACGTCCTCGACGTGGCCGAGCAGGCCGGCCGACGGGTCGGGAACGAGGGCGTCGGCGCCGGAGATGTCGAGAGCCAGCTGAGCCACCTCCTGGTCGAGTTGGATGGAGGCCAGCCGCGCGATGGAGGCCTCCCGGTCGGTGAGCCGGCCGGCGTCGTTCAGCGCGACGGCGCGGTAGTTGAGCAGCCGGGCCACCCGGGCGTGCATCAGCGCGCGGGCGTACTCGTGCAGCGCGGCCGGTTCGGCCAGGGACGGGTGGCCCGCCAACGCGGCAAGCACCCGCTCGTCCCGGGCGTACCGGGAGATGCCGATCCGCTCGTGCTTCATCACCCGCCGGATGACGTCCCAGCCGCGGCCGACCTCGCCGAGCACGGCATCGGGGCCGACCCGGACGTCGTCGAAGAACACCTCGTTGAGGTGCTGCTCACCCATGATCGAGTCGATCGGGACGACCCGGATGCCGGGTGAGCCCATCGGCACCAGGAAGACGGTGATGCCGTCGTGCTTGGCCGTCCCCCTGCCACTGCGGGCGGCAAGGAAGCACCACTGTGCCAGTCCCGCGTACGAGGTCCAGATCTTCTGGCCGTTCAGCACCCACTCGCCGTCATGGAGCTCGGCGTTCAGCTGCAGCGAGGCGAGGTCGGAGCCCGCGCCGGGTTCGCTGAACCCCTGGCACCACACGGCCGTGCCGGAGGAGATGGCGGGCAGGTGGACGGCCTTCTGCTCCGGTGTGCCGACCTCCATGATCACCGGTCCGACCCAGTTCAGGCCCATGTACTGCGGTCCGCGGGGCTCGAAGTGCGCCCACATCTCCTCCCGCAGGACGGCCTGCTGCCAGATGTCGGTGCCGGCGCCCCCGTACTCCTCGGGCCAGCTGAGCGTGAGGAGCTGCTCCTCGGCGAGACGCTCGACGACCCTGGTCACCACCGACTGGACCGCCGGGTCCGGCGAGAACGACGACGTCCAGTCGTCGGGGAGGAGCTCCGCCAGCAGGGCCCGCAGACGGACGCGCAACGCGTCCGCCCGCGTTCCCAGCCGGAGATCCACTGAAGTCTCCTCGGGCATTACTTCCCCGCACTCACGGTGGCTTCGACACACTTGCCGTCCGAGCACGGCTGAGCGGGTACGAAGACGCCGAGCTGGTCGGCATCGATTCCGATGCGCTTGTCGGGACCGAACGTGTACGTGCCGTTGGCGCCCTGGAAGGTTCCCCCGGAGACGAGCGCCTTCTTGATCGCGTCGGCGTCGGTGGACTTGGCCTGCTGCGACGCCTGGGTCACCAGCAGCACCCAGTCGAAGGAGACCGCGCCCACCGAGTCGAGGGCGTTGAACTCGGTCTTGCCCTTGGCCTTGAGGTAGAGCTTGACGAAGTCCGCCGTGATCGACGCGTCGCCGGTCGAGGACGACAGGAACGTCTTGGCGATGGGTCCGGCGGCGAGGGTCTTCTTCATCCCCTCCGGGATGAGCTCGGTGGTCGCCGGGTCGCCGATGCCGAGCACCGCGGACATCTGCGGGTTCCAGCCGATCTTGTTCAGGCTGGACATGGTGGCGACCAGCGGGGCGCCGTACGACCAGGCGATGAGCGACTCGGCGCCCGAGTCCCTGAGCTTGGTGAGCTGCGCGGTCACGTCCGAGGCGGTGTTCGGGAAGCTCTCGTGCACGATCTTCACGTCCGGGAACCGGCTCTGCGCGATGGCGAGCGTGTCCTTGGTCTGCGAAGTGCCGAAGGCCGAGGAGTCGTCGAGCACGGCGACCGTCTTGCCGGCCGACGCCGCGTACGCCAGCAGCGGCGTGATCGAGGTCTCGCCGGAGGTGCCGGCACCGGTGCTGAACGCGTACTTGTACCGCTTGGAGTCGCCGACGTCGGCCGCGATCGAACCGATGCCGCCGGCGGTGTCGCCGGGCACCTTCACCTGGTTGAGCACGTCCTGCACGGGCGGGAACGCCTCGGTGGTGAAGTACAGCGCGGACACCCCGTCCTGGGCGAGCGCCCGGGTGGCGGCGACGGCCGCGGTCGGCTCGCCCTTGGTGTCCCGCTGCTCGATCACGATCTTCGTGCCGGGGTTGTGCTGCTGCACGTACTCGGCGCCGGCCTTGAGCCCGGCCAGCGAGTTCTGACCGCTCGGGGAGAGCGGGCCGGTGAGCGCCCCGACGAAACCGATCTTGATGGTGGAGCCTTCGGCCTGCTCGCCGGAGGAGCCGTCGCCACACGCGGCGAGCGCGAGCAACGCCGCGCACACCATGGCTGTGCCCACTGTGGCACGTGTCCTCATGGGGTCGTCCTTCCTGGGGGTTTCCGTGGGGGGTTCCGTGAGAGTGGGGTGGGTCAGGAGAGGTAGGCGGCCTGCAGCAGGTCGGGCAGTTCCGGGTCGGTGCCACGCACCCGGTGCGCGACGTGCCCGTGCCGCAGCACCACGACGTCCGCCTCCAGCTTCTGGGCGACTTCGACCCGCTGTTCGACCAGCAGGACGGCGAACCCGGCGTCGCGCAGGTCGGCGAGGATCTCGATGGTCCGGCCGACCAGTTTGGGCGACAGGCCGTTCGTGGGCTCGTCCAACATGATCACGCGGGGTGCGCCGGCCACCGCGCGGGCGATGGCGAGCATCTGCTGCTGGCCGCCGGACAGACCGCCCGCGAGGCGCTGCGACATCGGGCGCAGCTCGGGCAGCAGGTCGAGCGGGTCCAGTTCGGAGTTGCGGGCCGCGCGGGCCGCGGCGACCCGGAGGTTCTCGGCCACCGACAGGCTCTTGAACACGTGCCGGCCCTCCAGCACGTGGCCGAGCCCGGCCCGGGCCCGCCTGCTCGCCGGAAGGTTGTCGAGGCGCAGGTCGTCCAGCCAGATCCCGCCGTCGGCCGACTCCAGCCCGCCGACGCCGCGCAGCGTGGAGGTCTTCCCGGCGCCGTTGGCGCCCAGCAGGGCCAGGCAGGTGCCGGGCTCGACGGTGAGGGACAAGTCCTCGACGGCGGTGACGCCGCCGTACCGGACGCGCAGCGCGTCCACCTTGAGCCGGCCGCCGTTCACGCGACCCCCATGTACGCGGCGCGGACGCTGTCCACGCTGTGCAGGTCTCCGGGCTCGCCCTCCCACAGCACCTTGCCGAGGTCGAGGACGACGACCCGGTCGACCAGGCGGCTGATCATGTCCAGGTGGTGTTCGACGATCACGACGGCCACTCCCGCTGCGGCGACGTCACTGACGACGCGTTCGAATCCTTCGATCTCCGCGGCCGACAGCCCGGCCGCGGGTTCGTCCAGGAGGAGGACCTCCGGACAGGTGCCAAGGGCCATGGCGGCCTCAAGGAAGCGAAGCTGGCCGTGGCTCATCACCCGGCTCTCCCGGGTGCCCGCCGCCGGGTCGTGCGGGTCGAGGCCGCCGAGCTCCAGCAGGGTGAGCGCGCCGCGCCGGCAGGCGTCCCGCATCGCCTCGTCACGTTTTCCGTGGACGGCAGGGAGCGCGAGGTGCTCCTCGATGCTCATGCCGGGGAACGTCTTCGGGGTCTGGAAGGTGCGGGACACGCCGCGCTTGGCGACGGCGGCGGCGCCCAGGCCGCCGAGGTCCGTCCCGTGCAGGGTGATCCGGCCGGCGGTCGGCGGATAGTGCCCGGACACGACGTTGAGCAGCGTCGTCTTGCCCGACCCGTTCGGCCCGATGAGGCCGACGATCTCGCCGCGCCGCAACTCCATCGACACCCCGCCGAGCGCGTCCACGCCGCCGAAGCTGCGCCGCAGGTCGGTGACCTTCAGGATCGGCTCGCCGGGCGCGCGCTCCGGCACCTCCACCTCCGGAGTGGCGGCCAGGTCGCGCAGCGCCTGGGGGGCGGGCGCCGCGGTGCGGCTGAACAGGCCGCGCGGCCGCAGCCGCATGAGCACGATGAGCAGCGCGCCGTACAGCAGGTTGTTCAGGTGCGGGTACGCGTCGAGGCGCAGCGGGATCAGCACGAGCAGCACCGCGCCGACGATCGGGCCGAGCCGGGAGCCGCTGCCGCCGAGCACCACCATCACCAGGAACAGGATGGACAGGTTGGAGGAGAAGGCGTCCGGCGAGATGTAGGCGGACAGGTAGGAGAACAGCCCTCCACTGAGCGCGCCCAGCGCGGACCCGGCGGCGAAGGCGACGACCTTGGTGAGGTAGCCGGAGACGCCGAGCGCGGACGCGCCGATCGGCTCGTCGCGGACCGCGACGGTGGCCCGGCCCAGGCGGGACGTCCGGTACCGGGCGTGCAGCCAGTAGCTGACGCTCGCCACGACGACGATCACGATCGCCACGACCCACGGGGTCGAGACCGGCTCGCCGCCGAACCAGAAACGGGCGTCGATGCCGGACAGGCCGTTGTTGCCGCCGGTCACCGACTGGAACTGGATGAGCATGTCGTTGACGACGAGCATCAGGCCGAGCGACATCATGGCCAGGCCGATCGCGCCCAGCCTTCCGGCCGGGAACCCGGCCAGCGCCCCGGCGGCGAGCCCGGCCAGCGCGGCGACCGGCAACGCCGCCCAGATCGGCCAGCCGTGCGAGACCACCAGGACGGCGGTGACGTAGGCGCCGATGGCGAACGACGCGCCCTGCCCGAGGGACAGCGCGCCGGCGTAGCCGGTGGTGATGTTGAGTCCCAGCGTGGCGACCGCGTACAGGCACACCAGTTGCAGGACGTAGCCGTTGTAGGACAGCGGGCCCCACAGGGCCAGCAGCGCCGTCGCGATGACCAGCAGCGCCGCGCCGTGCGCGGCGGGCCTGGCGAGCACCCGCCGGACGGGCGTGGGGGTGGCGTCGCGGCCGCGTGCCGCCGCGACGCGCAGGGTCTGGAACAGGTCGGGGAGCCGGTACGACATCACACCGCCCGCACCGGTGCCGCGCCGAACAGGCCGTGCGGGCGCACCAGGTAGACCGCGACCAGCAGCAGGAACACCGTCAGGTTCACCGTGAGGCTGCCGACGTAGACCCCGGCGAACTGGCTGACCACGCCGATGACCAGGCCGCCGGCGACGGCGCCGCCGATGCTGCCCATGCCGCCGATCGCGGTGGCCACGAACCCGTAGAAGGTGTACGACAGCCCCAGCGACGGGGTGACGAGCTGGGTGGAGGCCACCAGCACCCCGGTCACCGCGGCGACCAGCGCGGACAGCACCGTGGCGATCTGCGAGGCACGTGCCCGGGAGATGCCGATCGCCTCCGCGCCGTCGAGGTCGTCGGCGATCGCGCGCAGCTCCAGCCCGATCCGGGTGCGCCGGTAGAACACGACGAGCAGCCCGGCGACGACGAACAGCGCGGCGACCGCGGTCAGCTCGGCGGGCGACACCGCCAGGCCGGCCAGGTCGAACCGGTGCTTGCTGACGCCGTACGTGAAGTTGCGGAACTCCCCGCTGTAGGGGATGGCCAGCAGTTCGGCCAGGATCACGCTGATCGCGAGGGTGGACAACAGCCAGGAGGCGGACTGGCCCGACTGCACGAACGGCCGCACCGCGGTCCACTCGACGGTGAGCGCCACCACCGCCATCACGGCGAGCGCGGCCACGTAGGCGAGCCAGACCGGCAGGCCGGCGCCGGCCGCCACCAGCACCGACATGGGCATGAGCATCACCATCTGCCCGTGGGCGAAGTTGATGACGCCGGTCGTCGTGAACAGCGTGGCGAAGCCGACCGCGACCAACCCGTAGATCGCGCCGTCCGCCAGACCCGGCACGAGCACCGTCTGAAGGAACTCATGCATGGGGGGACCTGGTCCCGGCGCGTGATGTGACATCTCTCTTCACCATGGCGCGAAACGTATATATGATTTGGATGACAGTCAAGAAGGGCGTCTCGGCGCCCGTGGGGAGGCGCCCGTGTCGAGGAAGAACGGCCGAGCAGGCCTGGAACGTGCGGATGGGGTGCTGCTCAGCACGGTCGTCGGCGGAACGCTGGTCGTTACCCTCAACCGTCCGGAGTCCGCCAACGCCCTCGACGACGAGCTCATGGACGGGCTGGCGGACCTGTGGCGGGCGGCGGCCGGGGCGCCGGAGTTGCGCGCGGTGCTGCTCACCGGCGCGGGCAAGGCGTTCTGCGCCGGAGCCGACGTGTCCATGCTCTCGGTGCCGAGGGTGAAGGTGGGCGACACCGCGACCGAGGAGCTCGACTTCCTGCCCGGACCGCGCCTGGGGATACCGGTCATCGCCGCGGTGAACGGGGTGTGCGCCGGAGGCGGCCTGCACTTCGTGGCGGACGCCGACATCTGCATCGCGTCGCCGGCGGCCCGCTTCCTGGACCCGCACGTCAGCGTCGGCCAGGTGTCCGCGCTGGAACCGCTGCAGCTGCGGCTGCGGATGCGGCCGGACCTGCTGACCCGCCTCGTCCTGCTCGGCCGGCACGAGTCGCTGTCGGCCGAACGGGCCGAGCGCGCCGGTCTCGTCTCCGAGGTCGTCGAGCCGGACGCGCTCGTCGACCGGGGGATGGAGCTGGCCGCGATGATCGGGCGGAACTCGCCGGAGGCGGTGCGGCTCAGCCGCCGGGTGCTGCGCACGTTCGAGGAACGGCTCATCGCCACCGATATGGACCTCGGCTGGGAACTGATCCGGCGGCACCGGTACCATCCGGACGCCGTCGAGGGTCCGGCCGCCTTCCTGGACAGGCGCGAGCCGAAGTGGACGACGTCATGAGGACAGCCGACTGGAGCCGCAGGCCGCGGGTGGTCACCCCCGAGCTCGCGGACGCCTGGCGCCGCCGGGGCTTCCTCACCGAGGAGCGGATCGGCGACCTGCTGGACCACGGGGCGACGCGGTGGCCGAACCGACCGGCGATCATCACCGCGCGCGGTGAGACGAGCTTCGCCGAGCTGGCCGCCAAGTCCGCCGCGGTCGCGCGGACCCTGATCGCCGGCGGGGTGCGGCCGGGTGACGCCGTCTGCTGGCTGCTGCCGACCGGCCCGGACGCCGTCGCCGTCGCGGCGGCGATCTGGCGGATCGGGGCGATCAGCAGCCCGATCGTGCCGCTGTACGGCCCGCGCGAGATCCGCACCGTACTGGGCCAGATCCGGCCGGCGGCCATCGTCACGTACGCCGACGACCGGCGCCGGGCCTACCCGGACGAGTTCGACGAGGCGCTGCGCGACATCTCTCACGAACCCGCCGCACGGCTGCTCACCACCGGCCGGTCGGCGGGCTGGCGAGCGGCGGACGGGGAGGGTCCCGGCGCGCTGCCGTCCGGGATCGAGCCCGCCGCCCCCGCGGACCCCTGCCTGGTGCTGTTCACCTCGGGCACCGAGTCCGAGCCCAAGGGCGTGGTGCATTCCGTGGCGGGCCTGCGGCACGAGCTGCGGATGACCGTCGTGGAGTGGGGCCTGACGTTCCGCGACCGCATGGTGATGGCCTCCCCCATCACGCACATCACCGGCCTCCTGCAGGGCTTCATGATCCCCTGCCGGGTGGGGGCCACCGCGGTGCTGATGGAACGGTGGGATCCGGCCGCGTGCGCCGAGCTGGCCGACCGTACCGGTGCCACCTACATGGCCGGCGCCACGCCGTTCCTGCGTGAGCTGCTCGACGTGTACGCCGCCGAGGGGCGGGACCGATCGCCGCTGCGCCAGTACTGCTGCGGCGGCGCGGCGGTGCCGCCGCCCCTCATCCGGCGCGCCGACGAGCTGGGCATCGCAGCGTACCGGGCGTGGGGCATGACCGAGCTGCCCACCGCGACGCTGCCCAACGAGCTGGACCCGCTGGAGTTCCGGGCGGAGACCGACGGCCGGCTCGCACCGGGCGTGGAGCTGCGCGCCGTGGACCCCTCGGGCCGGGACGTCGAGCCGGGCGAGGTGGGTGAACTGCTGCTGCGCGGCCCGGAGATGATGCTCGGTTACGTGCGCGAGGAGCTGAACGCGCACGCGTTCACCCCCGACGGCTGGTTCCGCACCGGGGACCTCGGCTCGCTGGCCGCCGATGGGCAGGTACGGATCACCGGGCGGCTGAAGGACGTCATCAACCGCGGCGGCGAGAAGTTCTCGGCCAGGGAGATCGAGGACGCCATCGTGAGGCACCCCGACGTGGCGGCCGTGGCGATCGTCCCGGTGCCCGGCGGCCGGCTCGGTGAGCGGATCGGCGCGGTCGTCGTCTCGGACCGGGAGGACCTGACCCTGGAGGAGGTCGGCCGCGCGGTGACCGGCCAGGGGCTGGCCCGGCACAAGCAGCCGGAGCTGCTGCGGGTGGTCCGCTCGCTGCCGACCAGCCCGACCGGCAAGATCAACAAGGCCTCGGTGGTCGAGCTGTTCGACCTGGAAACCGGCTGATGGGCGGCCTGCTGGACGGGCGCTGCGTCGTCGTGACGGGCGGCGGGAGGGGCCTGGGCCGCACCTACGCGCTCGCGTGCGCGGCCCACGGCGCCGGGGTCGTGGTCAACGACGTGGACGGGGCCGCCGCGCACGCCGTGGCCGCGGAGATCGCCGCCGCCGGCGGGCACGCGGTGGCGGAACCGGGTTCCGCCGGGTCGTGGGAGGTGGCTGCCCGGCTTTCCGGGACGGCGGAGCTGGAGTTCGGCCGGCTCGACGGCCTCGTCGCCAACGCCGGGATCACCCACCACGCCCCGCCGTGGGAGGAGGACGAGGCGCGGCTGCGGCGGATCACCGAGGTCAACGTGCTCGGCGTGCAGTTCGCCGCGGTGCACGCCATGCGGGCGATGGTCCGGCGGGGCGCCGGCGGGTCGATCGTCACGATCGTGTCCGGCGCCCGGTTCGGCATCCCCGGCATGAGCGCCTACGGCGCCACGAAGGGGGCGGTGGCCGCGATGACCGTCGGCTGGGCGCAGGACTGCGCGTCCGCCGGCATCCGGGTCAACGCCGTGTCGCCGCTGGCCGAGACCGGCATGGCGGCGCTGGACACCCGGCCCGACCGGCCCGCGCTGGGCGCGCCCGAGGACGTGGCGCCGGTGGTGGTCGCGCTGCTCAGCGACGCCACCCGCGGCGTGACCGGCCGGATCGTCCGCTTCGACGGCACCGATCTCGGCGTGTACACGCCGGAGGCCCTCACCCCGGTCACCGGCTGGACGGCCAGGGATCCCGCCGAGTCGATCGCGGAGGCCCTGACCCGGATCGGCGGCCCCGCCGCGGCCTGAACGCCCCCTGTCCACCCCGGCCCGGGTCCGCGGCCGGACCACCGTTCGAGACGAAAGCCACCGCTGAAATGATCACTACCGCCTTCACCGAGACCTTCGGCGTACGGCACCCGCTGCTGTGCGGCGGGATGACCGGCCTTGGCCGGGCCGAACTGATCGCGGCCGTCGCCGAGGCCGGCGCCCTCGGGTTCCTGACGGCGCTGACCCAGCCGACGCCCGAGGCGCTCACCCTGGAGATCAAGCGCACGCGCGAACTGACCGACCAGCCGTTCGGGGTGAATCTCACCATCCTGCCCACCGTCCGCCCGGTCCCCTACGACGAGTACCGGGCGGCGATCATCGAGTCGGGGATCACGGTCGTCGAGACGGCCGGCGGCAGCCCGGACGCGCACCTGCCCGACTTCAAGGCCGCCGGGATCAAGGTCATCCACAAGGCGGTCGCGGTACGGCACGCCGTCAAGGCGCAGGCGCTCGGCGTGGACGCGGTCAGCATCGACGGCTTCGAGTGCGCCGGCCACCCGGGCGAGGACGACATCGGCGGCCTCGTGCTCATCGCCGCGGCCACCCGGGCGCTGGACGTCCCGGTCATCGCCAGCGGCGGCATCGCCACCGGCGCCGGCCTGGTGGCGGCGCTGGCCCTCGGGGCGTGCGCGGCGAACATGGGCACCCGGTTCATGGCGACGACCGAGGCGCCCGTCCACGACAATGTCAAGCGGCAGATCGTGGCGAACTCCGAACGGGAGTCGATCATCGTCTTCCGTGAGTTCCACAACTCGGCGCGGGTGGCGCGCAACTCGGTGTCGGAGGAGATCGCCGAGATCTCACGCCGGCCGGGCTCGTCCTTCGAGGACGTCGCCCACCTCGCCTCGGGGGTACGGGGGCGGGAACGTGTCCTCGGGGCGGGCGACATGGAGGACGGGCTGTGGTGGGCCGGCCAGGCCCAGGGGCTCATCACCGAGGTGGACAGCTGCCGGAACGTGGTGGACCGGATCGTCGCGGACGCCGAGGAGATCATCCGCCACCGGCTGCCGGGGTTCCTGCCGGCGGCCTGACCCGGGCCGGCACTGAGGTGTGGCCGCTCCCGGCATCGGAGACGGCCCCGCCCGTATCCCCCGGCGCCGGCCGGCAGGGGTCCCCAGCGGCTCGGCGGCCGGTTCCGGTGCCGCCCGGCGGTCAGTCGCCCGGCTGCCCCCACTCGCGCAGCACGTCCGCCGCGTCGGCCGCCGTCCGCGGCACCGGGGCCACCGGGGCGGCCGGGGTGCGGGAGAACCTGGGCGCCGGGGCCGCCTGGAGCACGCCGTCCGCCTCGGCGTACGTGCCGCGGGCCGCCAGGTGCGGGTGGGCGGGGGCCTCGGCGAAGCTGAGCACCGGGGTGACGCACGCGTCGGTGCCGGCGAAGTGCGCGGCCCACTCGTCGCGGGTGCGGGAGGCGAACGCGGCGGTGAACCGCTTGCGCATCGCCGGCCAGCCGGCCGGGTCGTTCTGCTCGCCCAGTTCGGCCGGGTCGATGTCCAGCCCGGCCAGCAGCGCCGCGTAGAAGTGCGGCTCCAGCGCACCCACCGCGACGAACCCGCCGCCGGCGCAGGTGTAGGTGTCGTAGAAGGGCGCGGCGCCGTCGAGCAGGTTGCCCTCCCGTTCGTCGCGCCAGGCGCCCATGCCGCGCAGGGCGAGGGTCATCTGGCTGAGCAGCGCGGTCCCGTCGACCATGGCGGCGTCGACCACCTGGCCGCGGCCGGACCGGTACCGTTCGAACAGCGCGGCCAGCACGCCGACGAGCAGCAGCATGGACCCGCCGCCGAAGTCGCCGACCAGGTTGAGCGGCGGCACCGGGGCCCGGTCCGCGCGGCCCATGGCGTGCAGCGCGCCGGTCAGGCCGATGTAGTTGATGTCGTGGCCGACCTGGCCGGCCCACGGCCCGTCCTGACCCCACCCGGTCATCCGGGCGTAGACCAGGCCGGGGTTGCGGGCCAGGCAGGCGTCCGGGCCCACGCCGAGCCGTTCCACCACACCGGGGCGCAGGCCCTCGATCAGTACGTCCGCGCGTTCGGCGAGGCCGAGGACGACGGCCCGCCCGTCGGCGGACTTCAGATCGGCGTGGACCGGGCGCCGGCCGCGCAGCACGGCGTCGGTCGCGTCCGGGGCGCCGAGCCGGAGCCCGCGGCCCGCCGGCCGTTCGATCCGGACCACGTCGGCGCCAAGGTCGGCGAGCACCATGGCCGCGTGCGGGACCGGGCCGAGCCCGGCCAGTTCCACCACTCTCAGTCCCGCCAGGGGGCCGTCCTTCATCGGGTTCCCGCCTCTCTACTTGCGCTTGCCGTTCACGAACGCGTCGAGCCGGGCCCGGCCGCGGCGGACGCGGCGGCCTCGGCGATCATCGCGGCCTCGATGCCGAGCTGGTCGGCCAGCGACCGCGCCGGGGCGTCCCGGAGCAGGCGCCGGGTCCGGCCGAGCGCCGGGAACGGCCCGGCCGCGATCCGCGCCGCGGACTGCCGGGCCGACTCGACGAGTTCCTCGTCGGGGTGGACGTCGGTGACCAGCCCCCAGTCGGCGGCCTCCCCTGCCGTCAGCCGGCGATCGGTCAACGTCAGCGCGAGCGCCCGGCGCAGCCCCACCACCTGCGGCAGCAGCCAGGACGTGCCGCAGTCCGGGGTCAGGCTCGCCTGGGCGTACGCGGTCAGGAACGTCGCCGACTCGCCGGCGAGCACCACGTCGGCCACCAGGGTGAGGGCCAGTCCCGCGCCCGCCGCCACGCCCTGGACGGCGGCCACGACGGGGACCTCCAGCCCGGCGAGGGTCAGCACCGCGCGGTGCGCCGTCCGGGCCAGCTCCAGCACGTAGCCGGCGCGGTCCGCGGCGCCGTGCGTCGCGCTGACGTCCCCGCCGGCGCAGAAGTCGCGGCCGCGGCCGAGCAGCAGCACGCAGCGTACCCCCGGGTCGGCCGCGGCGGCCGCGGCGGCGTCGCCGAGCGCCCGCGCCATGGGCAGGTCCAGCGCGTTGGAGGACTCCGGCCGGTCGAGCTCTATGGTCGCCACCCCGTCGGCGACCTCGTACCGCACCCAGGTCCCGGTGACCGCCTGCTCGTCCACCGGTGCGCTGGTCAGACCGGCGAGGACCAGGTCGGCGAGGTGCCGGTAGGCCTGCGCGGCGTCGAACCCGGTGGCCGACTGGATGGCGCCGCGCTGGATGGAGTTCATGACCTCGGCCACCGCGGCCCCCACGAACGACGCGTGGATCGGACGCAGCACCCCGGCCCTGACCCCCTCCGTCACCAGGCTCTGTACCCGCTCCGCGGCGTACCGGGTGTTCTCCTGGTAGACCTCGTTGGCCGGGCCGAAGGCGGCCACGTCCGCGAGGAACGCGGCCGAGGCGGGCTGCAGCTCCGCGGCGACGGCCTCCAGGTAGACGGCGAGCTGCCGGGCCGGGTCGCCGGAGGCGGCGACCCGGACCCCGATGCGCTCGGCCGCCGCCTTGAAGAACGAGCGGACGGCGGCCACCACGATCTGCTCCTTGCTGGGCGCCACCGCGTACAGGGTGGTCCGGGAGCAGCGCAGCCGCTCGGCGAGGTCGCCGATGTTGAACGACGCGAATCCCTCGGCCAGGAACAGCTCGCGGAGCTGTGCCAGTGTCTCCTCGCGCCGGGTGCGAGTCCTGTCGGGCGACGGCATGACACCGACTCTAGGGCAGCCCCTAGCGAACAGTACAATTTCTGATACTTTAGTACTTGTTTTCGTACTCCAAAGGAAGCTTCGATGCCCGCATCGCGTGTCATGCCAAGCGAAGAGAGTGCCGACCTGATCGAGATCGTCCGGGACCTCGCCGACGGGAAGCTGGCCCCCCGGGTCGCGAAGGCCGAGGCGGACGAGGACTTCCCGCGCGACGTGTTCCGCACGCTCGGCGCGATGGGCGTCCTCGGCCTGCCCTACCCCGAGGAGTACGGCGGCGGCGGTCAGCCCTACGAGGTGTACCTGCAGGTGCTGGAGGAGGTCGCCCGGGTCTGGTCCAGCGTCGCCGTCGGCACCAGCGTGCACGTGTTGTCGTGCTTCGGACTGTTCAACTTCGGCACCGACGAGCAGCGGCGGACCTGGCTGCCCGACATGCTCGGCGGCGAACTGCTCGGCGCGTACTGCCTGAGCGAGCCGCAGGCCGGCTCCGACCCCGCAGCCATGACCACCCGTGCCGTCCGCGACGGTGACGACTACGTGCTCACCGGCGCGAAGGCGTGGACCACGCATGGTGGGCACGCCGACTTCTACACGGTGATGGCGCGGACCTCGGACGACCCCAGGGGCATCTCCTGCTTCCTCGTCCCGGCCGGCGCCGAGGGCCTGAGCGCCGACCCGCCCGAGCACAAGATGGGCCTGACCGCCTCTCCGACCGCGACGATGCGGCTGGACGGCGTGCGGGTGCCGGCCGAGCGCAGGATCGGCGCGGAGGGCGACGGCCTCGGCATCGCGCTGGCCGCCCTCGACTCCGGCCGGATGGGCATCGCCGCCGTCGCCACCGGCCTGGCCCAGGGCGCCCTGGACCACGCCGTGACGTACGCGAAGGAACGCTCGACGTTCGGCAGGCCGATCATCGAGCACCAGGGCCTGGCGTTCCTGCTGGCCGACATGGAGGCGGCCGTGCAGACCGCCCGCGCGATGACGCTGCACGCCGCCCGGCTGAAGGACCTCGGCCTGCCGTTCGGCCGGGAGGCGTCCATCGCCAAGATGGTCGCCACCGACAACGCCATGAAGGTCACCACCGACGCCGTCCAGGTGCTGGGCGGCTACGGCTACACCCGCGACTTCCCGGTGGAGCGTTACATGCGCGAGGCGAAGGTCATGCAGATCTTCGAGGGCACCAACCAGATCCAGCGCATGGTCATCGGCCGCTCGCTCGCCAGGAACACCCCACCCGTGATCACCGCGGTCAGCAGGGAGAAGCACTGATGCAGGTCGCCGACACCGCAGTGATCGTCACCGGCGGGGCCTCCGGTCTCGGCGCCGCGACCGCCGACCTGCTGGCCAAGGAGGACGCGCAGGTCTTCGTGTTCGATCTCAAGCAGAGCATCGACGTCGTGGACCCGGTACCGGGGGTGGAGTACATCCCCACCGACGTCACCAGCCCCGAGGAGGTGCGGGCCTCCGTCGCGACGGCCGCCGCCGGCCGACCGCTGCGCGCGGTCGTCAACTGCGCGGGCATCGGCCCGTCGGCGCGGATCCTGGGCAGGAAAGGCGTGCACGACCTCGACCTGTACGCGCGCGTCGTGCAGGTCAACCTCGTCGGGACCTTCAACGTGCTCGCCCTGGCCGCCGAGGCGATCGCCCGCACCGAGCCGGACGAGCACGGCCAGCGCGGCGTGATCGTCAACACCGCCTCGGTCGCCGCCTACGAGGGGCAGATCGGGCAGGCCGCGTACTCCTCGTCCAAGGGCGGCATCGTCGGGCTGACCCTGCCCGCGGCGCGCGACCTCGCCCAGTACGGCATCCGGGTCAACACCATCGCCCCGGGCATGGTGGAGACGCCGATGCTGGCCACGGTCTCCGCGGAGTTCCGGGAGGATCTGGCGGCCGGCGTTCCGTTCCCGCGGAGGCCGGCCCGCCCGAACGAGTACGCCCACCTGGCACTGACGATCATCCACCACGACTACCTCAACGGCGAGGTCATCCGGATGGACGGCGCGCTCCGGATGGCACCCCGCTGACCTCGGCAGTCACGAAGTCGGCAAAACTCTCCAAAAACCAGAGACGGCCCAATACCCGTCTTCATGTCTCTCCGCACCCGAAGGTCGGAGAGGGGCCTCGACCGGGCGCCTCCCGGAAGAGCATGATGGCCTGATGTCGTACGCTGACGCGTTTGCCCGCAGTATCACCGACCCGGAGGACTTCTGGGCCGAGGCCGCCGAGGCGGTCACCTGGAGCAGGCCTCCGCGCGAGGTGCTGGACTCCGGGGCACCGCCCTTCTACCGGTGGTTTCCCGACGGGGAGCTGAACACCTGCCACAACGCGCTGGACCGGCACGTCGAGGCGGGCCACGGCGACCGGGTCGCGCTGATCTACGACAGCCCGGTGACCGGCACCGGCAGGCGCCACACCTACGCCGAACTGCGCGACGAGGTCGCCAGGTTCGCCGGGGTGCTGCGCCACCTCGGGGTGGAACAGGGCGACCGAGTGGTGATCTACATGCCGATGGTGCCCGAGTCGGTGATCGCCATGCTGGCGTGCGCGCGGCTGGGAGCCGTGCACTCGGTGGTGTTCGGCGGGTTCGCGCCCAAGGAACTGGCGGCCAGGATCGACGACGCGCGCCCCAAGGTGGTCGTCTCGGCCTCCTGCGGGATCGAGCCCACCCGCGTGGTGCCGTACAAGCCGATGCTCGACGCCGCGCTCGACCTGGCCGGGCACCGGCCCGCGCACTGCGTGATCCTCCAGCGCGAGCAGGCCCCGGCGGAGCTGGTGCCCGGACGGGACGTCGACTGGGCGAGCGCGGAGGCCGAACCCGCCGGCTGTGTGCCGGTGAAGGCGACCGACCCGCTCTACATCCTCTACACCAGCGGCACCACCGGGCGGCCGAAGGGCGTGGTACGCGACAACGGCGGGCACGCGGCGGCGCTGCTGTGGAGCATGGCCAACGTCTACGACATCGCGCCCGGCGAGGTGTTCTGGGCGGCATCCGACATCGGCTGGGTGGTCGGGCACTCCTACATCGTGTACGGGCCGCTGCTGCGGGGCGCCACGACGGTGCTGTACGAGGGCAAGCCGGTCGGCACCCCCGACGCGGGCGCGTTCTGGCGGGTGATCGCCGAGCACCGGGTGAACGCGCTGTTCACCGCGCCGACCGCGTTCCGCGCGATCAGGAAGACCGACCCGGAGGCGGCCCTGCTGCGCGACCATGACATCTCGTCGCTGCGGACGCTCTTCCTCGCCGGGGAGCGTCTGGACCCCGACACCTACCACTGGGCGGCGGAGAAGCTCGGCGTCCCGGTCGTCGACAACTGGTGGCAGACCGAGACCGGCTGGCCCGTCGCGGCCAACCTGCGCGGCCTGGAACCCATGCCGGTCAAGCCGGGCTCCCCCACCGTGCCCGTCCCCGGCTACGACGTGCGCGTGCTGCGCTCCTCGGGCACCGAGTGCGCCCCCGGCGAGGAGGGCGCGATCTGCATCCGGCTCCCGCTCCCGCCCGGCACCCTCCCCACGCTCTGGCAGGACGACGAGCGCTACGTGAAGTCCTACCTGTCGGCCTTCCCCGGCTACTACCTGACCGGCGACGGCGGCTACCTCGACGAGGACGGCTACCTCTTCGTGATGGGCCGCACCGACGACGTGATCAACGTGGCCGGGCACCGGCTGTCGACGGGATCCATGGAGGCGGTGCTGGCCGCGCACCCGGCGGTGGCCGAGTGCGCGGTGATCGGGGTCGCCGACGAGCTGAAGGGGCAGGTCCCCCGTGGCTTCGTGGTGCTGAAGAGTGGGGCGGCGGTCGACGTCGAGACCCTGCGGGCCGAGCTGATCCTGGCCGTCCGCGAGCAGGTGGGCGCGGTGGCGGCGCTGAGACAGGTGGACGTGGTCCCGGCGCTGCCGAAGACCAGGTCGGGGAAGATCCTGCGCAAGACCATGCGCGGCATCGCCGAGGGCGCCGACGAGCCCGTCCCCTCGACCATCGAGGACCCGACGGTGCTGGACGTGCTGCGCCCCATCGTCGGGCGCGGCGTCACCACCCCGGACGACCGGGACGCCGACCCGCTCCGCTCGGGTTCCGGCGACGGCTGACAGACCGGCCCCGGTTCTCGGTCCGGTACGGCCGGCCGGTCTCCTCTCCGGCGGCGAGGGGCGGCCGGCCGAGAGCGCGTCCGCTCCCGGCCGGCCGCCGGGATCAGTCGCCGGAGACGATGCGGGCGTGCAGCCGCGCGGCGGTCGCCGGGTCCCAGCCGAACGCCTCCCGCCCGGCCAGCCACGCCGCCGCGCCCGCGCCGTCGCCCGCGATGACCGTCGCGGCCCCGAGCCTCTCCCGTACCGCGGGGCCGACAGGGCCCTCGCCGGTCAGCACGCTGCCGGCCAGCACGATCGGGCTCCTCTCGCCCGCCGGGCGGACCTCGGCCACCGTCTCGCAGAGCAGCCGGGCGGCGGTGGAGGCGATCTCCAGCGCGGCCGGGTCGCCCTCGGCCGCCGCCCGGCTGACCAGCGGGGCGAGCCTGGCCAGCTCCAGCGTGGGCCGCGACTGGGCGCGGACCACCAGCTTGATCGCCAGCTCCCGCATCTCCTCCGCCGTCCCCCCGGCTCTCTCTCGCGGGAGCGGCTCGCCCCCCAGCAGGGCGTCGACGACGAGGCGGGTCAACGTCCCACCCGCCTCCCCCCTGCTGAGGGCGTGGGCGGCGACACGGGCCGCCTGCCTGCCCAGCCAGAAGCCGGAGCCCTGGTCGCCCAGGAGCCAGCCGAGCCCGTCGGCGATCATCACGGGCTCGCCGTCCTCGATCCTGGCGGCGATCGCCCCGGTCCCGGCGATGAGCACGGTGCCGCGCGGCTCGGCCGTGCCGGCGGCGAAGGCGATGCCCAGATCGCCGGTGAGCCGGGGCCGGACGCGCAGGCCGGCCGAGGCCCACATGGGGTCGAACACCAGGCGGTCCAGCGCCCCGGCGCCCGCCATCCCGATGACCGCCCCCGCCACCGGGACCGGGTCGATCCCGTGCAGGGCCTGCCGCAGGGCCAGGCCGATGTTGGCGACGGCGACGGCGTTGCCGTGGGCCGCCGGGTTACCGCCCCCGGCCACGCCGTATCCGGCCCGCCGGCCGTCGGCGTCGATCAGGAGCGCCCGTGAGGACGTGCCGCCGACGTCCAGTCCGAGGACGTACATCGCGTTCAGAGGTGCTCTCCGAAGAACGTGGCGACCGCCTCGACCGCCCGGGTGACGTGTGGCTCGGTGTCGTAGAGGTCGATATGGAGCCGGGTGTCCAGCCAGACGAGCCTCTTGGGGGCGTCCATCCGCCGGTAGGCCTCCTCGGCTCCCTCGGGCGAACAGAGGCGATCGACCACGCCGTGCACGATGAGGCCCGGCTTGGGGGACAGGAAGTCGGCGCCCGTCATGTTGTCCAGGGTGATCAGCTCTCGGACCGAGGCCCGGGTCACCGTGTTGCCCCAGTACGCCGAGGCGCCTCGGGAGGTGCCGTAGTAGGCGAACGGCTCGTCGCCCGGCATGGCCGCCTCGCCCTCCTCGGCCACCGCGGGCAGATACTCCACCGCACCGCCCCTGTCCTGCCGCTCCAGCACCTCCGTGCAGGAGGCCAGCGCCCGCTGGTACCCGTCGGGCGACATCCCCGCGCGCATGCCGTAGGGGTTGCTGTACGCCCCCGCGACGCCCGCGAACGCCTTCACCCGGGGGTCGAACGCGGTGAACCTGAGCGCGTAGCCCGCGCCGAGGCAGATCCCGACCGCGCCGATCCTGCCGCCGTCCACCTCGGGCCGCGAGCGCAGCAGCGAGACCGCGGCCCGCAGGTCCTCCAGCTTGCCCTGCGCGTCCTCGTGGTTGCGCGGCTCACCGCCCGACTCGCCCCAGTTGCGGTGGTCGAACGCCAGCGTCACATATCCCGCTCCGGCCAGCCGGGACGCGTACAGGCCGGTGACCTGGTCCCGGGTCCCGGTGAACGGGCCGGTGAGGACCAGGCCGGGGTGCGGGCCCGGTGCCACCGGGACCCGCAGGTCGCCGGCGAGGGTGACCCCGCCGGCGGTGAACTTCACCTTTTCCGACATGGTGCAAGTCTGTACGGCCCGCGTGCCGGAAGCCAACGACTGTCCCCGGCCGAGGCCGGGGACAGTCCCTAGGAGTCGAACCCGAGGCCCATCCGGTCCAGGGTGCGCAGCCAGAGGTTGCGGCGGCCCTGGTGCAGGTCGGCCTGGGCGATCGACCAGCGGGTCATCTGGATCCCGACCGAGCGGACCGGCTCGGGCGGGAACGGGACGGGCTTCTCCTTGACCATCCGCAGCTCGGTCCGCTCGGTCCGCTCACCGGCGAGCAGGTCGAGCATGACGTTCGCGCCGAACCGGGTCGCGCCGACGCCCATGCCGGTGTACCCGGCGGCGTAGGCCAGGCGCCCGCCGTGCGACCGGCCGTAGAAGGCGCTGAACCGGCTGCAGGTGTCGATGACCCCGCCCCACCTGTGGGTGAAGCGCAGCCCGGACAGCTGGGGGAAGGTGGTGGAGAAGTGTTCGGCCAGCTTGACGAAGGTCTCGTCGCGCTGCTCGTACTCGGGCTTGATCATGCCGCCGTTGTAGTAGACCGCGTCGTAGCCGCCCCAGAGGATCCGGTTGTCCTCGGTCAGCCGGTAGTAGTGGAACTGGTTGGCCGCGTCCCCGACTCCCTGCCGGTTCTGCCAGCCCACCGAGGCCAGCTGGTCGGCGGAGAGCGGCTCGGTCATCAGCGCGTAGTCGTAGACCGGCACGAGGAGGTGCCTCAGCCGCCGCAGCAGCGGCTGGAACACCCCCGTGCCGAGCGCGACGTTGCGCGCCCTGACCATGCCGTGCGGGGTACGCAGGTCCAGGCTCGCCGGGGTGTCCTTCATGGTGCGTACCGGCGTGCGCTCGTAGATGCGCACGCCCATCGAGAGGCAGGCCTCCCGAAGCCCCCAGGCCAGCCGGGCGGGGTCGAGCATGGCACAGCCGTCGCGCTCCCAGTGGCCACCGATGTAGGTGGGCGAGTTCACCTCCGCCCGGATCTCCTCCGCGTCGAGGACGTCGAAGCGGGCGCCCAGCTCGCGGGCGATGTCGAGGCTCTGGTTCATCTCCTCCAGCTGCCACGGCTCGGTGGCCACGTGCAGTTCGCCGGTGCGCTCGTAACCGCAGTCGATGCCGTACCTGGCCACGGCCTCGCCGAGCTCGTCGAGGTTGTCGACGCCGAGGCGTTCCAGCGTGGAGATCTCCTCGGGCCAGCGCTCCAGCCCGTTGGCGATGCCGTGGGTGAGGGTGGCCATCGCGAAGCCGCCGTTGCGGCCGGACGCCGCCCAGCCGACCCTCCGTCCCTCAAGCAGGACGACGTCGAGCGACGGGTCGCGTTCCTTGGCCATCAGGGCGGTCCAGAGCCCTGAGAATCCTCCGCCGACCACTGCCAGGTCGGCGCTCGTCTCACCGAAGAGCCGCGTCAGCGGCTCGGGTTTCGCCGGACTGTCGAGCCAGTACGGCTTGCGCTCCGCATCAGCAAGAGCCTTCAGCGGATCCACAAATCTCACTTCCCTACGTGAGTCAGGTTTTCTCTGTGTGTATCGCGTGGTCGTGAAGATCACGCGCGGGTTCCCCCCGCCTGAATCCGATCTCGCCTCCCTGTTCTGTGCCGTGGACCGTCCGGGGTCTGGGTACACCGAAGCCCCGCGCCACCCGGTGAGGGCACGGGGCTTGACGGCGGCTAGGTGCGGCGGCGCGAGCTGACCGTGTTGAACACGGCGATGGCGACGCCTACCGCGAATATAAGCGTCCCGAGGATGTTGACCTGAGGCGGCACCCCGATACGGGTGGCACCCCAGATCCACAGCGGGAACGTCTGGGTGGCACCACTGGTGAACTGGGTGATCACGAAGTCGTCGATGGAGAGCGCGAAGGCCAGCAGCGCGCCGGAGACGACACCGGGCAGGATCATCGGGAAGGTGATCCGCCAGAACGTGGTCCAGGTGGACGCGCCCAGGTCGCGCGCCGCCTCCTCGATCGACCGGTCGAGCCCGATCACCCGGGCGCGCACGGTGATCGCCACGAAGGAGAGCGAGAAGAGCACGTGCGCGATGACCACGGTCGCGAAGCCGGTCTGCACGCCGGCGCTGATGAACAGCGAGAGCAGCGAGGCGCCCATGACGAGTTCGGGCGAGGCGATCGCGGCGAACATCACCAGGTTGGTCGCGCCCTGCCCGCGGAAGCGGTAGCGGCCCAGGGCCAGGCCCATGAGCGTGCCGATCAGCGTCGTGATCACCGTGGCGAGCACGGCGATCTTGAGCGAGTTGAGCACCGCCGTGACCAGTTCGGGATACTCGTCCAGGCGGCCCCACCACCTGAGGGTGAAGCCCTGCCAGGTCACGTTCGACTTGCTCTGGGTGTCGTTGAAGCCGAAAACGATCATGACTGCGATCGGCAGGAACAGCCAGGCGATGATCAGCCAGACGTAGGCCCGGAGCAGCCGGTCACCCAGCCGCCTCGTGTTCAGCGGGGACCTCCGCCTGGTGGGCGCCTCGCCGGGGACCTCGGTTTCGCGGGCGCTCACCCCGCGGAGGGTGTCAGGGCTCATCGGGCCGCCGCCTCCAGGACGTTCTCGGTACCGAGCGCCTTGGCGTAGGCGAAGATGCCGATCAGCATCGCCGCCATCAGCGTGAACGACAGCGCGGCGGCGGTCGGGTAGTCGTTGTTGACCAGGTACTCGGTCTGGATGATGTTGCCGATCATCGTGTTCTCCGGGCCGCCGAGGATGCCGGCGTTGACGTAGTCCGCGGTCATCGGGACGAACGTCATCAGCACCCCGGCGAACACGCCGGGCAGCGAGAGCGGCAGCACGATCTTGGTGAACGCCTCGCGCTTGGCCGCGTACAGGTCCTGGGCGGCCTCGACCACCTTGGGGTCCACCCGCTCCAGCGCGACGTAGATCGGCAGGATCATGAACGGCAGGTAGTTGTAGACCAGGCCGCCGATCACCGCGAACGTCGTCTGCAGCACGTGGAAGTCCTCGGGCAGCAGTCCTGCCGACTTGAGCGGCGAGAGCAGCATGCCGTCGTCGGCGAGCAGGAACCGCCAGGACACCGTGCGCAGCACGAAGGAGACGAAGAACGGCAGCAGCACCAGCAGCAGGTAGGTGGACTTGCGGTTGCCGCCCTTGAACGCGATCCAGTAGGCCATCGGGTAGGCCAGCGCGATGGAGACGACGGTCGCGACCAGCCCGTACCCGGCCGAGCGCAGGAACTGGGTCCTGTACTGCACCAGGGCGTCGCCGTACACCGAGAAGTTGAACGTCTGGACGAACCCGTTGACCACGTCGCCCTCCTGGGTGGAGACCGAGGCCATGAAGACCATCGGCACCACCAGGAAGATCGCCAGCCAGAGTCCGCCGGGCAGGATGAGCAGGTAGGGGGCGAGGCGTTTCACCGGCCGCTTGCCCCTTCCCGTCTGGTTCGCTCTCTCATCGGCCTAACCCTGCGTGATCGGCTGGAAGATGTCCTCGAAGACCTTCTCCTCACCCGGGTTCAGCTTCTTGTACGACCGCAGCTTGGCCATGTCCGCCTCCGAGGGGAAGATCATCGGGCTCTCGGCGATCTGCTCCAGCGCCGCCTTCTCCTTGCCGGTGGCCTTGGCGGCGTCGGCGAGGACCAGGTCCTTGGCGGAGGAGACCGGCGTGATGTAGTTGATGGCCTCGACCAGCATCGTGGCGATCTTCGGCTGGTAGACGTAGTCCATGAAGGTCAGCGCGTCGACCGGGTTCTGCGAGGTCTTCGGGATGCACAGGTTGTCCGTCCAGATCGTGCCGCCCTCCTCGGGCACCACGAACCTCAGGTCCTTGCCCTCGGCGACCTGCTGGAAGATGTCACCCGACCAGGCCATGGTGATCCAGATGTCTCCCCTGGCCAGGGCGTCGACGTAGTCGTTCTCGTAGTACTTGCGCACCAGACCCGCGTCGCGCTGCTGCTTGAGCTTCTCCCCCGCCTTCCTCCAGTCGGCCTCGGTCGACTTGTCGGGGTCGATGCCCAGGGCGAACATGCCGAAGTTGGCGACCTCCTGGGTGTCGAGCATCATGCCGACCTTGCCCTTGTACTTGGGGTTCCACAGGTCGGCGACGCTCTTGACATCGTCCACGTACTTGGGGTTGTAGGCGATGCCGGTAAGGCCGCCCGCCCACGGGACCGTGTGGGCGTTGTTCGGGTCCCAGGTGGGGTTCTTGACCACGGAGGTGGCGTTGGCGGCGAAGTTCGGCAGCTTGGAGTGGTCGAGCGGAACGAGGTAGCCCAGCGCGATGGCCTTGGACAGCTGCAGGCCGTTGGTCAGGACCATCAGGTCGTAGCCGATGTCGTTGTTGGCGGCGAGCAGCGGCTGGATCTTGCCGAAGAACGTGGGGATGTCCTGGATGGCCTCCGTGTAGGTCACCTTGATGCCGGTGTCGGCCTCGAACATCTCCAGGGACGGGTACCGCTTGCCGTCCTTGTCGATGTAGAGCGGCCAGTTGGCGAAGCGCAGCGTGCCGTTCTTCTTCTTGGAGCCCCAGTACTCGGCGACGGCGTCCTGCCGGGGCGCCTCCACCTTCTTGCCCTGCACGCCGCAGGCGGCGAGGGCCAGACCGGCGGCCGACATTCCCCCCAGGCGGAGGGCGTCACGGCGGGTGACGGAGCGGCTCTGCGTCATGCCACGCAGGAAGGCGGGGTTCATGCGGGAGTACATAGCGGACTCAACTTCCGATCGCGTACGAGTGCTGCGGCCGCCACGACAGCCAAACGGCGTCGCCACGCTCCGCCGTACTCGTGCTGTCGAGCGCGTTCTGCTGGAAGACGGTCATCTCTGCCCCCTGGGCCAGACTGACCGTGTAGGAGTTGTAGAGCCCCAGGTAGACCACCTCGGAGACGACGCCTCGTACGACGCTGAGGTCTCCGGTGGGCTCCTCGGTGGAAATACTGATCTTCTCCGGGCGCACCGTGATCGCGATCGCTTCCCCGGCCGCGAACGATCCGCCCTCGGTGAGCACCTGGTCCTCATCGCCCAGCCTAAGCACCGCGAAACCGGACCGGAGACGGTCGACGGTGCCGCTGAGCAGGTTGGACGTGCCGATGAAGCCGGCCACGAAGGTGGTCGCCGGCCGCTCGTAGATCTCTCTCGGGGTGCCCAGCTGCTCGACCATGCCGTCGTTCATGACCGCGATGCGGTCACTCATGGTGAGCGCCTCGCTCTGGTCGTGGGTGACGTACACGAAGGTGATGCCGACCTCACGCTGGATGCGCTTGAGCTCGATCTGCATGGCCTGGCGGAGCTTGAGGTCGAGGGCGCCGAGCGGCTCGTCCAGCAGGAGCGCCCGGGGCTTGTTGACCAGGGCCCGCGCCAGGGCGACCCGCTGCTGCTGGCCCCCGGACATCTCACGGGGGCGGCGCTTCTCGCGCCCGGTGAGGTCGACGATCTCCAGGATCTCGCCGACGCGGCGCTTGATCTCGGCCTCGGCCACCTTCTTGCGCCTGAGGCCGAAGGCGACGTTCTCCCAGACGTTCATGTGCGGGAAGAGGGCGTACGACTGGAAGACCATGTTGACGTCGCGCTTGTTGGGGGGGACGTTGGTGACGTCCTGGCCGTGCAGCCGCACGTTGCCCCGCGACGGATCCTCGAACCCGGCGATCATTCGCATGGTGGTGGTCTTGCCACAGCCCGAGGGGCCGAGGAGCGAGAAGAACTCCCCCTCGGCGATCGTCAGGGTGACCCCCTTGACCGCCTGGACGACCTCGCCGTGGGAGACATACTCCTTGACGACCCCATCAAGTTCGATCGCGGGCGTTTGGGGCGAGCGAGAGGCGGCGTCGGCCGCCTCCGCACCCACCTGGATTTCGGTCATGCCAGGCTTATCCCTCTGTTCGCGGCTATTCGCCGATGTAGTGCATGACGTGCTTGACGCGAAGGTAGTCGTGCAGGCCAAAAACGGACAAATCCTTGCCGTAACCGGAGTGCTTAAAGCCTCCGTGCGGCATTTCTGAGACGAATGGGATGTGAGTGTTGACCCAGACGACACCGAATTCGAGACGGTTCGACACCCGCATCGCCCGACCGTGGTCGGAGGTCCACACCGAGCCCGACAGGCCGTACCTGACGTCGTTGGCCTTGGCCACCGCGTCCGCCTCGTCGGAGAAGGTCTGGACCGTGATGACCGGCCCGAACACCTCGTTCTGCACCATCTCGTCGTCCTGCCTCAGGCCGTCGACGAGCGTGGGAGCGAAGAAGTAGCCCCGCTCGCCGACCCGGTTCCCGCCGGTCAGGACCTTGGCGTGGCCGGGGACCCGGTCGAGGAAGCCGGTGACGCGGGCCAGCTGCTCGGCGTTGTTGAGCGGGCCGTACAGGGCCTCCGTGTCGGAGAGGTCGCCCGTCACGGTGCTCGCCACCGCCTCGGTGAGCGCGGTGACGAACTCGTCGTGGGCGTCCTCGTGGACCAGCACGCGGCAGGCCGCGGTGCAGTCCTGGCCGGCGTTGTACAGGCCCGCGGTGGCGATGGACTCGGCGGCGGCCTTGAGGTCCTTGACGTCGTCGAACACGATGACGGGCGCCTTGCCGCCCAGCTCCAGGTGGACCCGCTTGAGGTCCTCGGCGGCGCTCCTGGCCACGGCCATGCCGGCGCCGACGGAACCGGTGATCGCGACCATCGACGCGGTCGGGTGGCCGACGACCAGCGCGCCGGTCTCCCGGTCGCCGACGACGACGTTGAAGACACCCTTCGGCAGGACCTCGCCGAGGATCTCGGCCAGCTTGACCGTGGAGACGGGGGTGGTGTCGGAGGGCTTGAGCACGACGGTGTTACCCGCGGCGAGCGCCGGGGCGATCTTCCAGACCGCCATCATCATCGGGTAGTTCCACGGCGTCACCTGGCCCACCACGCCGATCGGCTCGTGCCTGATGACCGAGGTGTGCTCGGCCAGGAACTCACCGGAGGTCGGCCCCTCCAGGGTGCGGGCGGCGCCGGCGAAGAAGCGGAAGTGGTCGGCGGCGACCGGGGTCTCGTCCTCGGCCATCCGGGCGCGCGGCTTGCCGGTGTTGAGGCACTCGGCCTCGTTCAGCTCCTCGGCCCGCGCCTCGATCGCGTCGGCCACCTTCAGGAGCAGGTTGGCGCGCTCGCCCGGAGTGGTCCGCCCCCACGACTCGAACGCGGCGGCAGCGGCGGCGTAGGCGGCGTCGACGTCCTCGGCACCGGAGATGGGAGCACTAAGGTAGGTCTCTCCGGTGCAGGGGTCGATGACGTCGGAGAACCGGCCGCTCCGGGCCTCCACGAGCTCACCGTTGACGTAGTTCTTCAGGCGGGGGAGCTCACTGGTCTCAACCGGGGTGGTCACCGTCGGCCTCCTATGGATCGGGGCTGAGTTGTCGCGACTCTTACAGAGCAAGAGCCGTACGACAAGGGATTTCGTTGTTAAGATACCAAATTGCTACGAAATCGCTTGACAGACGGCCCGAAAGTGACAGCATGTCGCATCGGAGCCGCAACACGCCGGAAACAGCCCCGCAATATGACGCCAGGGAGCGCGGATGACGACGCCACCCAAGGTACGCCGCGACAACGACGCCAGGTCAGGCCCCGTCGTCCTCGACGAGATCTCCAAGCAGATCATCGAACAGCTGCAGGCGGACGGGCGCAAGCCCTATGCCGCCATCGGCAAGGCCGTGGGGTTGTCCGAGGCGGCGGTACGCCAGCGGGTCCAGCGCCTGATCGACGCGGGAGTCATGCAGATCGTCGCGGTGACCGACCCGTTGACCCTGGGCTTCTCCCGCCAGGCCATGATCGGCATCAAGTGCGAGGGCGACCTGGAGATCGTGGCCAACGAGCTGTCGGCCATAAAGGAGATCGACTACGTGGTGCTGACCGCCGGGTCGCTCGACATCATGGTCGAGGTCGTCTGCGAGAGCGACCAGCACCTCCTGGAGATCCTCGGCAAGATCCGGGCCATCCCCACGGTCCGCGCCACCGAGACCTTCGTCTACCTCAAGCTGCACAAGCAGACCTACTCCTGGGGCACCCGCTGACACCTCAACGGCCGAGGCGGGCCTCAAGGACACCCGCCAGGTCGGCGAGGAACTCGTCGACCTCGCCGACCGCGTAGCCCGGCCTCAGCAGCACCGTGGCGAACCTCGCTCCGCGCACCTCGTCGGGGGTGAGGGGCTGGTCGGTGGTGCCGCGCAGGGTGGCCACGATCCGGTCGAGGAAGGTGTCGACCTGGTCCTCGTTGTAGCCCATGCCGAGCCGTCCGGGCCTGAAGGCGGCCCGCTCGACCCGGACGGCGTGCTCCTCGATCTCGTCGGCGCCGAGCGGTTCCGGCGACCCGCCGGCCACCGGCTCCCACCCGGCCGCTCCAGGATGCCGGGCGACGGCCACCGGTTCCCGCTCGGTGGCTCCGGGATGCCGGGCGACCGGGGCCGCTTCCGGATCCCGGAGCGGCGGCTCGGCGCGCTGTGCCCACTCCTGTTCCTGGGGCGCGGTCGGCCAGGGCACGGGCTGCCGGCGCGCGGGAACGATCGGACGTCCGTCCGCCCCGGTGGGCCGAGTCTCGATCGCCACGATGAAGGCCTCCAGCGCGAAGTCGACGGCGATCTCGTGGTAGCCGCCGAGCTTCGTGCGGAAACGGGCGTCGCGGATCTCGTCCGCGGTGATCGGCTCCCCCTCCGGGGCGCCCCTGCCGAGGGTGCCCTCGATCCGGCGGACCAGCAGATCCACCTGATCGGGGTCATATCCCGTACGCACCCCGAGAACCCGTGGAAAGCGGTTCAACCCCGCGTCCTTTCGCCTCTCGCCTATTGGCCTTTCAGTCGATGACCTCCATTCTGAGGGGAATTGCCGGGTAAAAGCGAGTAATCGGAACAGTGTCGCGAACGGGGTCGAGGGCCGTGGCGGGCGTCGAAACCGTGCGGGAGCGGAGCGTTCCGGCGCGGCCGACGTGACGCCGGAGATTCCCCCGATAAGTGAATGATCCCGGTATGGTGACCGCTTATGCGGCTCTCCCAGGTGTCCTTCCGATACTCCCGCCGAGGCCCCTGGATCCTGAAGGACGTCGAGCTCTCGCTCCACCCGGGTTCCGTCACCGAGGTCACCGGCCACAACGGCGCCGGGAAGTCGACGCTGCTGCGGCTGCTCGCGGGATTCCTCCCCCCTTCCCACGGCTCGGTCTCCGACCGGCCCGGCACCGTGGGCTACGCCCCCGACGTGTTCCCCACCGACCAGCCGTTCACCGTCGCCGCCTACCTGGCCCACATGTCCAGGATCCGGGGCGGCTCCCCCGCCTCCGCCGTGGAACTGGCCGGACGCCTGAACGCCTCCCACCTCCTGGAGCAACCGCTGGGCGACCTGTCCAAGGGCAGCGCGCAGAAGATCGGGCTTATCCAGGCGCTACTGACCCCGCCGGACCTGCTGATCCTGGACGAACCCTTCGCCGGACTGGACGAGCAGACCCGCGCCGAACTCCCCCTGATCATCGACGAGATCTCCTCGGCCGGCGGCATGGTCGTGGTCAGCGACCACCAGAACCAGCTCCGGACCTTCCCCGGCGCCGTCCACTGGCTCGTCGCCGACGCCACCGTCACCCCGCACACGCCCGAGCCCGGAGCGCGCCCGGCCGACATCCGGCCCGCTCACCCACGGGACGCCGACCGCCTGCCGCCCCGGGTGCCCGAGCCGTCGGCGCGCCAGGCGGTCATCGAGGTGATCGTGGACGCCGGCGACGCCGACGAGGTGGAACAGAAGCTCCGCGCCGACGGCTATCTCACCAGGCGGTCATCATGATCCATCTCGCGCGTTTCAAGCTCTCCGCCTACGCCCGGTCGCACCGGCTGTTCCAGCCGGTGATCGGGCTCCTGATAATGCTGGCCATCTTCTCCGCCACGCTGACCCCGCCCGGCAAGGAGCTGTCCGCGTACGCCGACTCGGCCGGAATGCTGATCCTCATCTTCGCCTGGGCCTCCCGCGGGCTGCTCGACACCGAGCCCCCGACCCAGCGGCTGATCTCCATGACGGCGGCCGGGCGACCGGGCCGTGAGATCGGGGCCGGACTGCTCGCCGCGCTGACGGTCAACCTCGGCCTGGCGACGATCGCGATCGGGCTCCCGCTGATCCACGGCTTCGCCGCCACGCCCGCCCCCGCCGACCTGGCAGGCGGCATCGCGCTGCACCTGCTCGGCGTGAGCGCCGGGACCGCGCTGGGCGCGCTGACCAGCCGGTCGATCCTGGCCTCCCCCGCGGTCTCGATGCTCGCCCTGTTCGGCGGCTACCTCGCCCTGCTGCTGATCAGCCTGACCCCCGTGGGCCGCCTCTCGGTGCCGATCATGCCCTGGATGCGCGCCGCCAACGACGGCCTGCTCGACGAGGCGCTGCTCCCCGTCTCCGCCGCCACCCTGTTCTGGACCGCCGCGGGCCTCACCCTGTACGCACGCCTGCGCCGCCTGAATCCCTAAGGGACCCGGCTCACGAAGCGCCGACCTCCCAGAGAGTGCTCACCGGCATGGCACGCATCCGCTCACCGAACGGAAGCGTCTGCGTCCCGGTATAGAGAACAACCCCCACCGCGAAATCATCACCAAGCCGGTTCGCGAGGTGGCGCAATCCCTTGAAGTCATCCGGCCGCACGGTAGAGGATGCCTTCACCTCTATGCCGACCACGAGTCCCTGCCTGTTCTCCAGGACGGCGTCCACCTCCACCTTGTCCTTGGTCCGGTAGTGGAACAACTCCACGCGCTCTTCGGACCAGGTGAGCTGGCGAGCCAACTCCATAAGAACAAAGCCCTCCAGAAGCGGGCCGAACGCGCCTTCGGGACGGACCAGGCTCCGTGAGTCGGCTCCCAGAAGGTTGGCCGCGATCCCCGAGTCGACGAAGGCCATCTTGGGCGTCCCGATCGCACGGCTGCCGAGGTTGCGCGACCAGGCGGGGATCCGCTTGATCAGGAAGACCTCTTCCAGCAGCCCCAGGTAGCGATGGACCGTGCTCGCGGACAGCCCGATCCCGTTGCTCAGGGAACCGGGGACCAGCAGCTGGCCCGACCTGGCGGCCAGCAGCCGGATCAGAGCCCGCATCCCCGCTGTTCGCTCGATCTCCGCCAACTGACTCACGTCTCGCGCAATGAGGTCCGCGACGTACGAGTCGAGGAACCGCTCCCGTCTGCGGACGTTGGATCGTGACACCGCCTCGGGAAATCCACCTCGGACAACCCGCTCCGCGTACTCGGCGCGGCTGGTCTCCGACGTGTGGTGCAGGTCATCGCGCTCGGCGAAGAGCGCGTCCACGAACCCATCGGCCGTGCCGTCGATCTCGCCTTGCGAGAAAGGCCACAGCTCGATGGTCTCCATCCGGCCGGGCAGGGCGTCAGGAAGCGCCCGGAGCCCGAGCACCCGGGCTGATCCGGTCAGCAGATAGCGGCCCGGTCTCGGGTCGGCGTCCACCTGTTCCTTGATGGCGAGCAACAGCTCGGGGACCCGCTGGATCTCGTCGATGACCATCAGCTCGGGGAACGCGACGAAACCGGCGGGGTCGGTGATCGCGGCCTGGCGGGCGGCAGGGGTGTCGAGATTACGCCACTCTCCCGCGCGCCCCTTGGCGAGAAGCCGGACCAGAGTGCTCTTACCGCACTGGCGCGCCCCAGTGACGAGGGTGACGCGGGTGTCGGCCAGAGCCTCTTCAACGGCTCTTTCCGCATGCCGTGGAAGGACCCTGCCAAGAGGAGTCCGTGAGCCGCTGACCATCGGATAAGCATGGCACAGCCAAAGCCTGCTGACAGGATAGCCGCTAGTTTGCTGACAGGTTAGTCGCTGGGTCGCTGACAGATCGGTCGCCATCTATGTGGCAGGGCGGTCGCTATTTTCCTGACCGCTGGCCGGCTCGGGCGTGGACATGCCGGGCGGGGTGGGGATCCATTCGGATCAGGCCGGGCCGCACGGCGATGCGCTGACCGGATCGACATGGCCGGCACCACGTCCGGACGAGCCGCGCCGCGCCGCGCCGAACGACGATGTGGCGGGGAGCGCGGACGGGAGAGGAGCGCCGCCCGGCGGGAGTACGCCGGGCGGCGGTCGGCGCCTCGGGGGCGCAGCCGTAAGAGAAAGGGAGGTTACTCGGCGGCGGCGAGCTGGCCGCAGGCGCCGTCGATCTCGCGGCCGCGGGTGTCGCGGACCGTCACCGGCACACCGTGGAACTCCAGGCGCCGGACGAAGGCCCGCTCGTCCTGGGGCCGGGAGGCGGTCCACTTGGAACCCGGGGTCGGGTTGAGCGGGATCAGGTTGACGTGCACGAGCTTGTTCTTGATCAGTTTGCCGAGCAGGTCGGCCCGCCACTCCTGGTCGTTGATGTCCTTGATCAGCGCGTACTCGATGGAGACCCGGCGCTTGGTCCTGGCCGCGTAGTCCCAGGCCGCGTCGAGGACCTCGGCGACCTTCCACCGGGTGTTGATCGGCACCAGGGTGTCGCGGAGCTCGTCGTCGGGGGCGTGCAGCGAGAGCGCCAGCGTCACCGGCAGCCCCTCCCCGGCGAGCTTGCCGATCGCCGGGACCAGACCGACCGTGGAGACGGTGATCCCCCGGGCGGAGATGCCCAGGCCGTCGGGCGCGGGCTCGACCATGCGGCGGACGGCGCCGACCACGGCCTTGTAGTTGGCCAGCGGCTCGCCCATGCCCATGAAGACCACGTTGCTGACCCGCCCGGGACCGCCGGGAACCTCACCGGCGGCCAGCGCCCGCGCTCCGGCCACGACCTGCTCGACGATCTCGGCGGTGGTCATGTTGCGGGTCAGGCCCGCCTGGCCGGTGGCGCAGAACGGGCAGTTCATGCCGCAGCCCGCCTGCGAGGACACGCACATGGTCGTACGGTCGGTGTAGCGCATCAGCACCGACTCGACCAGCGCGCCGTCGAAGAGCCGCCACAGCGTCTTACGGGTGGTGCCGGCGTCGGTGGTCATCTCCCGGACGGAGGTCAGCAGGCTGGGGAAGAACGCGGCGGCGAACTTCTCCCTGGCGGCGGCCGGAAGATCCGTCATCAGCGCGGGGTCGCCGTTGAGCTTCTCGAAGTAGTGCCGGGAGAGCTGGTCGGCACGGAACGGCTTCTCGCCCAGCTCGGTGACCGCCGCCCGGCGCTCGGCCATGGTCAGATCGGCCAGGTGGCGGGCGGGCTTGGCCCGGCGCGGCGCCACGAAGGTGAGCTGGCCGGGTACGGGGGTCCCGGACGGACTGGCAGTCGACACGTCCAATGCCTTCTCTCGACGGTTACGCGAATACTCGAAGCGGTGCCCGACCGTAATCTAGAGTCCGGAGGTATGGCGACAAACCGCCCCACGGGAGAGCGGGGAGACGGCGTCGAGGTCGTGCTCACCGACGTCAATCCCTACCGGAGCCGCACCCTGGTGGTCGAACGCGACGAGACTTCCTCGGTAGCTTACCTGTGCGGTTCGCAGGGGGAGGTGCACGGAGCCGTCTGGCTGGCCAATCACGGCCCCGCTCCCGAAGGGCTCGACCGGGACCGGCTGGACTCCGTACTCCCGCCGACCGCCCCTCGGGCGAACACCCGGCACCCTGACGGCAGAGGCCCCCTGGGCGCGCTGCGGGCGCTGTGGTTCGAGGAGGGCGACGGCGTCGCCCTGTACGAGAACGAGGAGTTGCTCGCGGTCATTCCCGGCTGGGCGGACATGAACCGGGGAATGCCCGGCTACTGCCGCGACGCGCTGGGCGAGTCCCCGCTCGCCTGGTCGCTGGAGGAGGCCCACGACGGCCTGGCCTCCCGGATCGCCAAGGCCCGCGCCTACTGGGAGTGGCGGAGCGGCGACGGCGCCTGGGCGTCGTTCCAGCAGTTCGTGATGGGCCATCTGGACCGCAGGGCCGGCACCGCGGGCCGGTTCTGGGACGCCGGAGGCGAGCGGATGCCCACGGTGGGCATCACCGAGCGACCGCCGGAGCGGGACCGGGAGTACACGATCCTGTCCACCGTCGGGATGAGCTGCCAGCGGATGCCCACCGTCGAGCAGTACATCGACCGGCCCGACGCCTACGCCCGGGTCGAACTCGCCGTCGCCACCCCCGGCGACGCCCGTGACGCGGCCCGGCTCTTCCTGTGGCTGGCACAGTACCCCTGGCACTCGGTCACCTGGCTGGGTCACGGCCACACCGCCAGGTGGTACCACCGGCCGGAGACCTTCCCGCTCGGCTCCGCCTACGGCGGGGTCATGATGCTGACCGGACTACCGGGGCTGCCCGACCTGTCGGGCTTCTCCTTCGGCGGGGACTCCGTCCAGTGGCTCTGGCTCATCCCGATCACGCCGGACGAGCTGAACCTGGTCTCGGCCGAGGGCTACCGGGCGGTGCTTCCGCGCCTGTCGGCGACCCGGCTCACCGGGACCGGATGAAGCCCCCTCACAGCAGCAGGGTGAACAGCACCCAGACCGGAATCAGCGCCACGACGAGGGAGTCGAGGCGGTCCATCATGCCGCCGTGGCCGGGAAGCACGCTGCTCATGTCCTTGACGCCGAGGTCACGCTTGATCACCGACTCGACCAGGTCACCGAGGGTGGCGAAGACCACCACGACCGCGCCGAGGAGGACACCCTTCCAGATGTCGTCCTTCAGCAGCCACGCCACCAGCCAGCCGCCCACGGCCATGCAGGCCAGTGCCGAGCCGGCGAAGCCCTCCCAGGTCTTCTTCGGACTGATCGTCGGGGACATCTTGTGCCTGCCAAGGGATATCCCGGCGAAATATCCACCGATGTCGCTCGCGACCGTGGTGGCGATGAAGACGAGCACCAGGTCCGCGCCCTTGGTCGGGTGGGCGAGAAGCAGCGCCGCGAACCCCGCGAGCAGGGAGGGATAGACGACGACCAGGACGGTCGCGGTGATGTCGCGGACGTAGTTCTCGGTGCCCAGGAACATCCGCCAGATCATCAGCACCAGCACGGTCATCGCGAAGACGCCGACCAGAGCGGCGGGCCCGCCCCAGTAGGCGCCGGTCAGCATGGCGGCCATGCCGACCAGAACCGGGATCAGCGGGATCCTGATCTCCCTTTCCTCGAACGACCTGACCAGCTCCGTCACTCCGACGCCCACCGCCGCGATCACCACGACGAGGAAGAGCACCTTTACGAAGTAGAGGGAGGCTATGGTGACCGCCGCCAGGGCGAGACCTACCGCCACCGCAGCGGGGAGATTCCGGCCGGTACGGCTACTGCCCGCCACGGGTTCCACAGGGGGTCCTACTTTCATACATACACAAAATCCTTGTCCCGCACGGAGCGCCCGCGCGGGACAAGGATCATGGATCAAACCTCAAGCAGCTCGGATTCCTTGTGCTTGAGCAGCTCGTCAATCTTGGCGACATGCTTCTGGGTGAGATCGTCAAGCTCCTTCTCCGCCCGGCGCACCTCATCCTCACCGGCCTCGCCATCCTTGACCAGCTTGTCCAGGATCTCCTTGGCATTACGACGAATGTTACGGATGGAGACCTTGGAGTGCTCCGCCTTGTTCCTGGCGACCTTGATGTACTCCTTGCGGCGCTCCTCCGACAGCTCGGGGAAGGCCACCCGGATCACCGCTCCGTCGTTACCAGGGTTCACACCGAGGTCCGAGTTGCGGATCGCCTTCTCGATCGCGGCCATCGAGCTCTTGTCAAAAGGCTGGATGATGACCATGCGCGCCTCGGGCACGTGGAACGAGGCAAGCTGCTGAATGGGAGTGGGCGTCCCGTAGTACTCAGCGCTGATCTTGTTGAACATCGACGGGGTGACCCGACCGGTGCGGATGCCTGCGAAGTCTTCCTTCGCCACCGACACGGCCTTGTCCATCTTTTCCTCGGCTTCGAGGAGAGTATCGTCGATCACAGCGGCTCCCTGTCTTCTCGGTCACTCACCATCCTCGCTCACTTCGCGGGGCGCTCCTACCTCGCGCTCCACTCCGCTCGCTACGTCGGGCTCGCTCCCTGTCTCCTGGTCGCTCCCCACTCCTCACTCACTTCGCGGCACGCTCCTACCTCACGCACCACTCCGCTCGCTACGTCGGGCTCGCTCCCTGTCTCCTGGTCGCTCCCCACTCCTCACTCACTTCGCGGCACGCTCCTACCTCACGCACCACTCCGCTCGCTACGTCGGGGGTGCTCCCTAACGTGCCGGACTTACCAGCGTGCCGATCTTCTCACCGCGCACGGCCCGCAGGATGTTGCCCTCACCCATGAGGTCGAAGACCACGATGGGAAGATTGTTGTCCATGCACAGGCTGATGGCGGTGGCGTCCATGACCCCCAGGCCGCGGGTCAGCACCTCACCATATTCGAGATGGTCGAACCGGACGGCATCGGGGTTCTTACGAGGGTCGGCGTCGTAGACGCCGTCCACCTGGGTGCCCTTGAGCAGAGCCTCGGCACCGATCTCCAGCGCTCGCTGCGCGGCGCAGGTGTCGGTGGAGAAGAACGGCGAACCGAGCCCCGCACCGAAGATGACCACTCGGCCCTTCTCCAGGTGGCGGATGGCGCGGCGGGGCAGGAACGGCTCGGCGACCTGCTGCATGGTGATGGCGGTCTGGACGCGGGTGTCGACACCCCGCTTCTCCAGGAAGTCCTGGAGGGCCAGGCAGTTGATGACCGTACCGAGCATGCCCATGTAGTCGGCCCTCGCCCGGTCCATGCCGCGCTCGGAGAGGGCGGCGCCCCGGAACATGTTGCCGCCGCCCACGACCACCGAGACCTGGACACCACCTCGGACGGCCTCGGTGATCGAGTCCGCGAGGTGACCCACGACCGCCGGGTCGATGCCCAGCGGCTCGCCGCCGGCGAACGCCTCACCGGACAGCTTCAACATCACCCGCTTCCAGCGAAGCGGATCCGAGTACGAAGAAACCGCCGACGTGGCGGGTCCTGGATTCTCCTGCACGGCGGCGGCCTCCTCGTTTGGTGCTCTGCGCAAAGAGCGGATGTCTGGAATTAGGCCTGGCCAACCTTGAAGCGGACGAAGGCCTGGACCTTGACACCATTCTCGTCCGCGAACTTCGCGACGGACTTCTTGTTGTCCTTGACGAAGGACTGCTCAAGAAGGGTGAAGTCCTTGTACCAGCCGTTGATGCGGCCGTCGACGATCTTGCCGATGGCCGCCTCGGGCTTGCCCTCCTCGCGGGTCATCTCCTCGAAGAGCGCGCGCTCCTTCTCGATGACGTCGGCCGGCACCTCGGCGGGGCTGAGGTACTTCGGGGCCATCGCGGCGGCGTGCTGCGCGATGTCCTTGGCGACACCGGCGTTCGGGGTGTCGAGCTGCACGAGCACGCCGACCGCCGGGGGAAGCTGGGGGTCGGTCTTGTGCATGTAGGAGCCGATGAAACCGCCCTCGAGCACGGCGAACCGGCGGATCTCGATCTTCTCACCGAGCGCGGCGTTGGCCTCGTCGAGGTGCGTCTTGACGCTCTTGCCGTCGAGCTCGGACTCGAGCAGCGAGGGCACGTCGGTCGGCCTGGAAGCCAGGACGTGCTTGACGACCTGGGCCGCGAGCTCCTGGAAACGCTCGCCCTTGGCGACGAAGTCGGTCTCGCAGTTGAGCTCCAGCAGCGCGGCGGCGGAGTCGCCGTCCTGCTCCAGGGCGACCAGGCCGTTGGAGGCGGTGCGAGCCTCACGCTTGCCGACGTCCTTGGCGCCCTTGAGACGGAGGAGCTCGACCGCGCGGTCGAAGTCGCCCTCGGACTCCTCAAGAGCCTTCTTGCAGTCCATCATGCCGGCGGCGGTCAGCTCACGAAGCCGCTTGACGTCGGCCATGTTCACGGAAGCCATTGTCTTTTCCTCGTGGGAATCGTCGTGGATCGGGTGGGTGCCCCCGACTGAGCGGCACCCACCCGGAAGGGTCTTGCGGGTCGTACGGCCAGACCGTACGGAGATGACCTAGGCCTGCTTCTCGGCGGTCTCGGTGGTCTCGGCCTCGGCGGCGGGAGCCTCCGCGGTCTCGGTCTCGGCAGCGGCCTCCACGACCTCGGCCTCGGCGGCCGGGGCGCTCTCGGCACTACCGGCCAGCAGCTCCTGCTCCCACTCGGCCAGCGGCTCGGCGCCACCGGCGACGGCCGGCTTGTCGTCGCCACGGCCCGCACCGGCGCGAGCCATCAGGCCGGCGGCGACGGCGTCGGCGACGACGCGGGTCAGCAGGCCGACGGCGCGGATGGCGTCGTCGTTACCCGGGATCGGGTAGTCGACCTCGTCGGGGTCGCAGTTGGTGTCGAGGATGGCCACGACCGGGATGTGAAGCTTGCGAGCCTCGCTGATCCCGATGTGCTCCTTCTTGGTGTCGACGACCCACACCGCGCTGGGAATCCGGGACATGTCCCGGATGCCGCCGAGGGTGCGCTCAAGCTTCTCCTTCTCGCGACGGCGCATGAGGAGCTCCTTCTTCGTGAGCCCCGAGGCGGCCACGTTGTCGAAGTCGAGCTCCTCCAGCTCCTTCAGGCGCTGGAGCCTCTTGTGCACGGTGGAGAAGTTGGTGAGCATGCCGCCCAGCCAACGCTGGTTGACGTACGGCATGCCGACGCGGGCGGCCTGCTCGGCGATGGCCTCCTGGGCCTGCTTCTTCGTGCCGATGAACATGATCGTGCCGCCGTGCGCGACGGTCTCCTTGACGAAGTCGTAGGCCCTGTCGATGAAGGCCAGCGACTTCTGAAGGTCGATGATGTAGATGCCGTTGCGCTCGGTGAAGATGAAGCGCTTCATCTTCGGGTTCCAGCGACGGGTCTGGTGGCCGAAGTGCACGCCGCTTTCCAGCAGCTGTCGCATGGTGACGACGGGGGTGGACATTGATAGTCCTCCAGATCGGGGCGCCCATCTCTGGGCGCTGTTCTCGGTTGGCCGCGACAACCTGCGGCTGTCGCCCTGATGCCCCGAACCGGATCCAGCCGGGCTCTCACCCGGACCGAGGGATCTCGGCTCTTGACGGGGCATGCGAAGTCGGCCCATGACGAATGGGCCACCAAAAATTGTACCCGTAACCGGGCCTCTCCCTGACCTTCGGTCGTCAAGCGCCCCTTACGCGTCACTGGGAAGGCCGTGCGGCCGGCGTCGGGCCCGGGGAAAGAGATTGATCTGCGCCTCGGCGATCCGGGCTCCGGGCGGAGCGTCCGCCCGGTCCCTGACGGTGGTCTTGTAGGGGGCGAGCAGCTCGTCGATCCGCTCGTTCAGCCGCTTCAGCTCATCGGCGTCGACCAGCAGGACGGCGCGGTTGAACAGCGCGGCCTCGCGCCACTCCAGGGACTCCCGCTCCATGTTCTCCATGGCCCGGGTCACCTCGTCCGCGGCCTGGTCCCGCAGGGCTTTGATCAGGAACTCCTTGGCGCTGCGTACGTCCGGGCCGTCGTCCGGATCGGGAGCGACGCTCAGGCCCACGGAACTGGAGCGCCACAGCCGCTCCCTGCCGTCGCCGCGCGCGGGCGCGTCCTCGACGAAGCCGTACTTGGCGAGCATGCGCAGGTGATAGCTGGCCGCGCTCGGTGTGACCCCGATGACCTCGGCGACCTCGGTCGCCGTGCAGGGCCCCTCGGCCTGGAGCCGGTTCAGGATCGCGAGCCGCGCGGGGTGGGCCAGCGCGCGCATCGCCGTGGGATCGGTGAGGGACCTGTGCTTCCGTGCCTCGGTCATGTGCAGACCGTACCCAGTCCAAATCTGAAGTATTGCCTTCATAGTTATGAAGGGTTAGCTTCATAACTATGAAGCATTCCCTTCAGGCTTCCTCCGACGCCGCCCCCCAACCGGTCCCGCTCAGGAGACAGCGCGACTACCGACTGCTGCTCTCCGCCCGTGCCGTCACCGAGACCGGCGCCGAGGTCTCCCGGCTGGCGGTGCCGCTCACCGCCGCCGTCCTGCTCGGTGCCTCCCCCACCCAGATGGGCCTGCTCACCGCCGCCACCTCGCTGCCCTACCTGCTGGTCGGGCTCCAGGCGGGTGCCCTCGCCGACCGGCTGAGGCGGCACCGGCCGGTCATGGTCGCCTGCGACCTGGTAGCGGCCGTCGCCATGACCACCATCCCGGTGGCCTGGATCACCGGGACGCTGACCGTGCCCTGGCTGATCGCGATGGCATTCGTGGTCGGCACCTGCTCAGTGATCTTCAGGGCGGTCAACTTCCCGCACCTGGCCACCGTGGTCCACGAAAGCCAGCGAACCGAGGCGCTCGCGGGCTTCCAGTCGGCCTTCGCCGTGGCGAGCGTCAGCGGCCCCGGCCTCGCCGGAGTGCTCGTCCAGCTGATCACCGCGCCGTTCGCGATCCTGGTCGACGCCCTGTCCTTCCTGCTCTCGGCGCTCCTGATCCGGAGGGTCGCCGCGCCGGAGACCCACACCCCCGCTCCCCCCCGCGGCATGTGGACCGAGATCCGCGAGGGCCTGGGCACCGTGCTCCGGCACCCGGTGCTCCGCGCGCTCTGCGGCAGCGGAACGACGATCAACTTCTTCGGCGGCGTCTACATGGCACTGTTCGTGATCTACGCGCTCAACGTGCTCGACCTGCCCGGGGGCCTGGTCGGCGCGATCACCGCCTGCTTCGGCATCGGCGGTCTGCTCGGCGCCGCCGTGGTACCACGCCTGACCAGACGATTCGGTGAGAACCGGGTGCTGGTCTGCGCCACCCTGCTCTTTCCCGTCGACTACGCGGTCGCGGCGCTCGCCGGCGGCCCGGCGTGGCGCAGCCTCCTGCTCATGTCCACCACCGCGGTGACCTCCGGCATGGCCATCGTGGCCTTCTCCGTCTGCATGGGCGCCATCACCCTGCGCGAGACCCCCACCGAACTGCGCGGCCGGGTCAACGCCACGATGTCCTTCACGACCCAGGGCGTACTCACCCTCGGCAGCCTGGCCGGTGGCCTGCTCGGCGAGTTGCTGGGGCTCCGCCCGGTGCTGTGGATCTCCGCGGCCGGGGTGCTGACCACGCTCGTGTGGATCGGCCTCTCCCCCCTCCGCCACTCCTCCAGCGCTTCGACACGGTGACCGGATGCCCCACGCGGCCGCCTCACCACCAGGCGGGCGGGTGCTCGCCGTTCTCCGGAGGCGGGCTCGCCCAGTACGGCGAGACGCCGCCGACGGTGCCGGGGGGCCGGAGATAGGTCAGGCGGCCGAAGGCGCTGTCCGTCTCCTCGATCAGATCGGCGACCTCCGGCTCCGGGGTGGCCGCGCCGTCGACCCGGCCGAGGCCGTCCAGCCATCGCGCGGTCCCCGCCAGGGAGAGCTCGACCCTCCAGGAGCCTCCCTCGGCGGAACGGCGGAGCAGGGCGGCCATCGCCCCGAAAGCGGCCAGGTAGCCGGTGGCGTGGTCGAGGACCTGGGCGGGAAGCGGGTGTGGCCGTGACCCGTCGCCCCCCTCGTGCGCGATGCCGCAGGCCATCTGCACCAGGCTGTCGAACCCGCGCCGGAGCGCCCACGGCCCGTGCCCCCCGTACGCCGAGACGTCCACGCAGACGATCCCCGGCCTGATCGCCGCCAGTTCCCCGGGGCCGAACCCCAGCGATCGGAGGGCCCCCGGCCGGTAGGACTGCACGAACACGTCCGCCCCGGCCACCAGATCGCGCAGCGCGGCACTCCCGGCCGCCGTCCTCAGGTCGAGGTGACAGGACCGCTTGCCGAACGCGGTGCCGATCACCAGCCCCGGCACCTCTGGAAGGTGCCCGGCGCCCACCCTGAGCACCTGGGCACCGTGGGCCGCCAGCGTGCGTGTCGCCACCGGCCCCGCGATCACCCTGGTCAGGTCGAGCACCCGCACCCCGTCCAGCGGCCGCCTTCCTCCCCTCCTCGGGGCCCGCACACCGCCGGGGTCGCCGAGCCGGGTGTCACCGAGCCGCGTCAGGCCGACGAGCGGCGCCGCGGCGACCCCCCGGGCCTGGGGGTGCTCGCGCCATTCGGCACGGCTGCGCATGGCCGCGGCGCATCCCCCCGCGGCCGTCACCGACTCCTCGACCTCGACGGCGGCACGGCCGGCGCAGGCGCGCACGACGGCGTCCCTGCCCGCGTCCGGGGGAAGTCCCAGCGCCGCGAGAGCCGCGTCACGGTGGTGGTCGAAGTTGCAGTGCAACCGGACCCAGCCATCGGCCGCGCGGTAGTCCCCCGAGAGAGGTGCCCACAGCTCCCCGGCGACTCCGTCGATCCTGAAGTGACGCTCGTCCCTGAAGGCCGCCGCCGCCTCCCGTACGTCCACCGCCACCTCACGCCCGCCTCCCCCGAGCGCCGCGGCCGCCGCGGTGGCGGCTCCGACGGCGACGGCGGCGGCACCGCCCACCCGGAAGACGGAAGGCAGTACCGGATCATCCCCGGTCACCCGTACCGGTGGCAGCTCGATCCCCACCTCGGCCGCCAGCTCGCGAATACGTTCTTCGACCACGTGATCCCTCCACAGCCTCGGCCGCCTATCCACAGAATCCAGTTCGGCCCATATCCGCCACACCGCTGGTCCGCATGCTCGCAGGCATGAGACCCTTCCCCGCCATGGGGCTGCGAGCCGTGCTCTGCTCGCTGATCCTGGCCATTCCGGCGGCCGGAGCCCACCACGCGACCGCCCTCGCGTCCCCCGGCGGAGAAACCGGCGGAGCAACCGGCCGCGGGGCCGCACTCGGCACGGCCGGGTCGACGCGTCCGGTCTGGGGATGGCCGCTCGCCGGGCGGCCACGGGTGCTCAGGGAGTTCGCGCCACCGGCGCAGCCGTGGCTGGCCGGCCACAGGGGCACCGACCTCGCCGCGTCACCCGGAGCCGAGGTGCGCGCCGCGGGAGCCGGAACGGTCGGCTACGCGGGCCCGCTCGCAGACCGTGGAGTGGTGACCGTGCTCCACTCCGACGGCCTGCGGACGACCTACCTGCCCGTCCGGCCCTCGGTGGGACGCGGTCGGGCGGTGGCCACCGGCGAGGTGATCGGCGTCCTCCAGGACGTCCCCGGGCACTGCCCCACCGCCTGCCTGCACTGGGGTCTGCTCCGCGACCGCGCCTATCTCGACCCCCTGCTCCTTCTCGGTCACGGCCAGGTCCGCCTGCTCCCCCTGTGGCCCGGCCGGGATCTCGCCGGCCATCCCGCACAGCGGTGATCACCGATGGGCGGGCCGGATGCCAAGGCGGCCACCTCCGGGACCGGGCGGGTGTGCCCGCCCGGCCCGGGAGGTGGCTATCCGCCGAAAGGACGATCGGCGCGGAGACGCCAGCCCTGGGAGACGCGCTCGACGTAGCCCGCGGCGGCCAGGCCGCCGAGACAGGAGAGCACGGTCTCCAGGTCGACGCCCGCGGCGACGGCTATCGTCGCCGGCCCCATGCCGATCCGGGTGGGCATGGCCTCGACGACCTTCCTGCTCTCCGGGTCGAGCCGGTCACGGGAGAGCACCGGCCCGCGCGCTTCGGGGGCCAGGTCGGTGCCCATCGTTCCGGCGAGCTCGATCACCTCCTCGGCACCGGTGACGCAGACGGCTTTGCCCTGGCGGATCAGCCGATGGCACCCTGCCGAGGCATCCGAGGTCACCGGGCCCGGCACCGCGGCCAGCTGCCGGTTGAGCACGACCGCGTGCCCGGCGGTGTTGAGCGCCCCGCTGCGCACGGCGGCCTCGACGACCACGGTGCTCCGTGACAGGGCCGCGATGAGACGGTTCCTGACCAGGAACCTCGGCCGGGTCGGGTGCGCGCCCATGGGACTTTCGCTGACCAGCACCCCCTGCGCCCGAACGGCCGCGAACAGCTGCTGGTGCGCGCTGGGATAGGCGACGTCGGCGCCACAGGCGAGCACGACGACGGTCGGTGCCTCGCAGGCGAGCGCACCGCGGTGGGCGGCGCCGTCGATGCCGTAGGCGCCGCCGGAGACGACCCCCCATCCCCTCTCGCCCAGTCCCGCCCCGAGCTCCGCCGCCACGTGCGTGCCGTATGGCGTGGCGGCCCGGGAACCCACGACGGCAACGGATCTGAGGCAGGAGAATCGCAGGTCGGCGTCGCCGTGCAGCCAGAGCGCATGGGGCCGGGAGTCTCCCAGGTCATCCAGCTGGCTCGGCCACTCGGCATCGCCGGGAATCACCAGCCTGGCGCCTATCCGCTCGCCCTCGGCCAGATCGCGCTCGGGGTCGGCCGTCCTCAGCCGGGCCGCCCAGGAGGCGACCATCCGGTCGAACCTGGCCGCGAGCCGTCCGTCCCACCCGGCCCTCCTGCCACCGCCCGCCCCTGAGACGCTGCCTGAGACGCCGTCGGGCACACCGGCCCCTCCCCCACCTCGGTCCGAGCCCCTGCCGTACCGACCGGAGTCCTCGTCGCAGGGACCGGGACCCCCAGCCGGGCGGCCGTGGGTGTCGGCGAACCATCGGGTGAGATCCGCGTCCGCGGCGCCCTCCCGGACCAGTGCGACGGCGGCCTGCGGGCCGCGCAGGGCGACGAGCGCGCCCATCGCGGTGTCACCCGGTTCGGCCAGGCGCATCAGAGTGAGACGCGCGAGCCTGTCGTTCAACGTTCCTCCCCCAGCCACAGCCCGAGGGCGGAGTTGGTCTCGTGCGGCTCCGGCCGGTCCTTGCCGGCGAGATCGGCCAGGGTCCAGGCCAGTTTGATGATCCGGTCAAGACCCCGGGCGCTCAACAGGCCGCTGTCGAGATACCGGAGCAGCGGTGACATCGCCGCGGGCGGCGGCCGGTACTCGGCGTGGAGGGCGCGAGCGGGCATCTCCGCGTTGCAGCGCCACGGCGTGTTCGCGAACCGCTTGGCGGCGCGCTCACGGGCGAGCAGCACCCGCTCCGCCACCACCCTGCTGGGCTCGATGAAGCGGCGGTCGGCGAGGAGTTCGCGCCGGGTCGACCTGGCCAGGCTGACCTTGACGTCCACCCGGTCGAGCAGCGGGCCGGAGAGCCTGGCGAGATAGCGGCGGCGGGCGGCGGGAGCGCACCCGCACGGATCCTTGGGGGTGGAGGGCCGCGCGCACGGGCACCTGTTGGCCGCCAGCACCAGCGCGAACCTGGCGGGGAAGGTCACCGCCCCCAGCGCCCTGGAGACCGTCACCCGGCCCGATTCGAGCGGCTGCCTGAGCGCGTCGAGAACGGTCGTCGAGAACTCGGGGGCCTCGTCGAGAAAGAGCACTCCCCGGTGGGCCAGTGAGACCGCACCGGGACGGATCATCCCGCTGCCCCCGCCGATGACGGACGCGACGGTCGCGGTGTGGTGTGGCGCCACGAACGGCGGGCGGACCAGCAGGGGGCGATCCCTGGGCAGCACTCCGGCGACCGAGTGTATGGCGGTCACCTCCAGGGCCTGATCCCACTCCAGGGCCGGCAGCAGGGTCGGCAACCGCTCGGCGAGCATGGTCTTGCCGGTGCCGGGAGGACCGAGCATCCAGAGGTTGTGGCCACCGGCGGCGCAGACCTCCAGCGCGCGGCGGGCGACGGGTTGCCCGGCGACGTCTCCCAGGTCGGGACCGTCCTCGGCGCCACCGGCGGCGCCGTCTCCCAGATCTCCCAGGTCGTGCCCGGGGACGGTCTCGCCGGGACATCCCGACGGGAGCGGGCGCGCGGCCCGGTGACCGGGATCTCCGGCACCGTCCAGGACGCCTCCCGGCGACTCGCCGCTCCGCAGCCCGCTCACCAGCGCCCCCAGGGTGGTCGCGGGGATCACGGTCACGCCCGGCACCAGGCCCGCCTCGGCGGCGTTGCGCGCGGGGACGACGACGGTGCGGGCACCCGCGGCGACGGCCGCCAGCACCGCGGGGAGAACACCCCTCACCGGCCGCACCGAGCCGTCGAGACCCAGTTCACCCAGGAAGAACGGCTCGGCGACCCTGGCCGCGGGCACGAATCCGGCCGCCGCGAGCAGGGCCATCGCGATCGCCAGGTCGAAGAGGCTGCCCCGCTTGGGCAGGCTGGCGGGAAACAGGCTGACGGTGATCCGGGCGTCGGGCCACGCGTACCGGCTGTTGACCAGGGCGGAGCGGACCCGGTCGCGGGCTTCGCTCAGCGCGGTGTCCAGCATGCCGATCAGGTGCAGACCCGCGACACCGCTGCCGATGTCGGCCTCGATCTCGACGAGACGGCCGGTCACCCCGACCAGGGCGACGCAGCGCGTGCGTGCGACGGCCACTCACCTCACCTCCCACCGGGCGGGACGTGGGGAACGAACGATCCAGGACAGGCCAGGGGACATCAGCACACCCCCCGCTCGTGGCGGATGGCGAAATCCCCGGCGAACCGCTCAAGGGCGACGACGTCGACGCGGATCGCGTCGCACGTCTCCCGGTGCTCGGCGACCCATCTGGCCACGAGCATGCGCAGACGCGCGATCTTCGCATCGGTGACCGCCTCGAAGGCGGTGCCGTGACGGCGACCGGAGCGGGTCTTCACCTCCACCGCGACGAGCGTGCGCCCCTCCCGGGCGACGACGTCGATCTCCCCGTCCGGGCATCGCCAGTTGCGATCCAGAATCTGCAGGTCGTGTGCGAGCAGATAGTCGACGGCGACCTGTTCGCCGTACCTGCCGAGCTCGTCCTTCGCGGCCATGGAACCACCTCCGGTTCCCGACCTTCGCTCAGCTCACCGCGCCCCCGACGAGCCGAACGGGATTCTGTGGACAACCGGCCGAACACGAGGCGCGCCTGTGGACAGCGTTCTCCCCGGTTCGGCAATGGTCAAAAGGCCGTAAATCCTCTCAGGAGGAGAAGCCCTCCTTCGGCATCTCCAGGTCGGGTTTGGCGAGTTCCTCGACGTTCACGTCCTTGAAGGTCACCACTCGGACGTTCTTGACGAACCTCGCGGGCCGGTACATGTCCCAGACCCAGGCGTCCTGCATCTTCACGTCGAAGAACACGTCGCCGTTCTCGGCGGTCCGCACGTCGAGATCGACGGAGTTGGTGAGATAGAAGCGCCGCTCAGTCTCCACGACGTATGTGAACAGGCCGACAACGTCGCGATACTCACGGTAAAGCTGCAGCTCCATCTCGGTTTCGTACTTCTCGAGATCCTCTGCGCTCATACCGGTCCTCCTGTTAAACGCACACCCCGGCCCGCCCGATCAGACGGCACCGGCCCCCAGTTCATTCTCACCCATCACCTCGCCCGCTCCTGACCGTGCCACCGTCGAGAACGAGAAGCGGTGGTCCGGACACGGACCGTAGGTGCTGAGAGCCCTGCGATGATCGACAGTGCCATACCCCTTGTGCGCGGCGAATCCGTACCGGGGATGACGTTCGTGTAACGCGACCATCATCTCGTCCCGCGTCACCTTGGCCACGATCGAGGCCGCGGCGATGCAGGCCGCGACCTGATCTCCCTTCCACACCCCCAATGACGGCACGGGCAGCCCGGGAACGGGGAACCCGTCGGTGAGAACGTAGCCGGGCTGACGGGAGAGTCGCGCCACGGCCCTGCGCATCCCATCGATGTTGGATCTGTGCAGACCGCGGGCGTCGATCTCACCCGGCGGGATCACCATCACGCTCACCGCCTCCGCGGTCGCCGCGATCCGCTCGTACAGCGCCTCGCGCCGGGAGGCCGTCAGCTGCTTGGAGTCACCCAGGCCGTCGATCCGGCCGCCCAGCATCACGGCGGCGACCACCAGAGGCCCGGCACAGGCGCCCCGGCCCGCCTCGTCGACCCCCGCCACGGGACCGAGCCCGCGGCGGTCAAGGGCCCGCTCGTAGCCGTACAGCCCTAGATCGCGCCGGACCACGCTGGGCCTGGGGCGAAACGCAACCGTCATGACACCTCGGGTGACACAGCGACCATGACCAGAGAGTACGCCCCCTCCGGTGCATTCGGTACCGCTATCTCACCTTGAGAAAGCTTTCCGGCCTCGAAAGGATCGTGGCCCGGGAGAACGGCCAGTAGATCGCCACCGCACGGCCGACGACGTCGTCCTCGGGGATCGTGCCCTCCTCCTTCTGCTCCTCGTGGGCGCGCGAGTCGGCGGAGGCGGTGCGGTGGTCGCCCATGACCCACAGTCTCCCGGCGGGGACCACCTTCTCGAACGCGTCCCCCGAGGGGAGGTCGTCGGGGTGCAGGTAGGAGCCCTCTTCGAGCGGCACTCCGTTGACCGTGATCCGCTTCTGGGCGTCACAGCACTTCACCGTGTCACCGCCGACCGCGATGACCCGCTTGATGGTGTCCTCGTCGTTCCAGCCCTTGAAGACCACGATGTCGCCACGCTCGGCGTCGCCGTGCAGCTTGTTGACGACCACCCGGTCACCCACCTGAAGGGTGTTCTCCATCGACTCCGACGGGATCCAGAACGACTGGAAGACGAAGGCCTGCAACAGCAGCGCCACCGCCACCCCGCACACCAGCAGGAACAGCGACTCGCGCAGGTTGCCGCCCTTGCCGGACTTCTTGTTCTTGTCAGCCTCGGGTTCCGCGGTCATGAGGTTCGGCTACCGCCTCGAAAGCCGGCGACGGCGCCACAGCACCAGCGGCACCGCGCCCGCGAAGCCCGCGAGGAACGGGGTCGCGCCTCCCACAGCCGCGGCGGCCTTGAGAGCCGGCTGACCGAAGGTGTCGGGAATGGGAATGGTCGTGGCCCTGGAGAACGGCCACACGATCACGAAGGCCCGGCCGATCACCTTGTCCACCGAGATCGTCCCGCCGCCGGGATCGCCCAGGTGGGAGCGAGAGTCGAGGGAGACCATCCGGTGGTCGCCCATCACCCACAGGCGGCCCTCGGGGACCTTGGCCTCGAAGAACTTCTGGGACGGCACGTCACCCGGATAGAGGTAGTCCTCGTCGAGGGGGACCCCGTTGACCGTCACCCGGCCCTGGGCGTCGCAGCACTTCACCGTGTCGCCACCGACGCCGATGACCCGCTTGATGTAGTCCTTCTCGCCGGGGACCACGCCGAAGGCGGTTCCGACCCAGTGGAAGAACCCCGCGACCGGGTTGGACGGCTCCTCGAGGTCGATCTCGGGATCCCAGGAGTCGACCCCGGAGAACACCACCACGTCGCCGCGTTCGATGTCCCGGACGCGGTAGACGAGCTTGTTGACCAGGACCCGGTCGTTCGTGAGGAGGGTGTTCTCCATCGACTCCGAAGGAATGTAGAACGCCTGGATCACGAAGGTCTTGATTATGAGAGCGAGCACCACCGCCACCACGATCAGAACAGGCAGCTCCTTCCAGAAGGAGCCCTTCTTCTTGTCCTTGTCGCTCTTGGCGTTCTTCTGGGTGTCTTCGGCGACCACGTCCACCTCGTCCTCGACAGGTCGACGCGAGACTGCGCCGTACTCCCGGTCTTCGCTAGTCATCGCTGACGAGCCTAGATGATGGGCGGCACCAAGTGGTCGAGTGACGGGGTACCGCATAGCCATGCGTATTGCCATAGGAGGTCAAACCTCCTTACATGCGACTGGCCCGCTCCCCGGAAAAGAGGGCGCGGGCCAGGGCGGCGACTGGCGCGCGCCTAGCGGGCCTCGCGCTTCTCGCGAATACGGGCGGCCTTGCCGCGCAGGTCGCGCATGTAGTAGAGCTTGGCCCGGCGGACGTCGCCACGGGTCACCAGGACGATCTTCTCGATGACCGGGCTGTGCACCGGGAAGGTACGCTCGACGCCGACGCTGTAGCTGACCTTGCGAACCGTGAAGGTCTCGCGGGCGCCGCCGCCCTGGCGGCGAAGGACGAAGCCCTTGAAGACCTGGACACGGGACCTGCTGCCCTCGATGACCCGGACGTGGACCTCAAGCGTGTCACCGGGCCGGAAGTCCGGGATGTCGGTGCGGAGCGCGGACTTCTCGAGCTCGCTGATCAGCGTGTGCATGGCAGTGGTACCTCGTTTTTGAACGCACCCGGAGGTCCATCCGGCCGCGACGGGGCGGCGTCGTGATGGACACGCGTGCTGAAGTGGACTGTGTCTCGGGAGCCGGGTCGCTCTTCCGGCAGTGCGCGCCGACCCATGGACGGTCGGCGGCAACGCTTCAGTCTGCCATATTTTCCCGACCGACCGGAAATCAGCCGGTCAGGGCGACCGTACCAGCCCTCATGGCGACTCTGCCGGTCAGGGGACGTAACCGGTCAGGGAGCCGGGTCGGCGGGTCCGGTCCCGGGCCGGTCGAGCTCGGACAGGAGCTGCCTGTCGTGCTTGTCCAGGCTCTGCGGGGCGAGCGCCGCCAGCAGTTCGGGCCGGTTCCTCGCGGTGCGGCGCAGTGCCTGGTCCCGCCGCCATCGGGCGATCCTTCCGTGATGCCCGGAGAGCAGGATCTCCGGCACCTCGTGCCCCCGCCACTCGGGCGGCTTGGTGTAGACGGGACCTTCGAGAAGGTTCTCCATCGCACCGGGCGCGAAGGAGTCGTCCACGGCCGAGTGGACGTTGCCGAGTACGCCCGGCAACAGCCGCCCGATGGCCTCGATCATCACCAGCACGGCCACCTCGCCTCCGGCGAGCACGTAGTCGCCGATGCTGACCTCGTCCACGCGCATGCGCGCGCCGTACTCGGCCATCACCCTGGAGTCGATGCCCTCGTAGCGGGCCGGGGTGAACAGCAGCCAGGGCTCGGCGGCGTACTCCATCGCCAGCTTCTGGGTGAAGGGCACACCACTGGGGGTCGGCACGATCATCCGCGGCGGGGCCGTGGGATCCGCGGCGAGGACCTCGTCGAGGGCCTCTCCCCAGGGTTCGGGCTTCATGACCATGCCGGGGCCGCCCCCGTAGGGGGTGTCGTCCACGGTGCGGTGCACGTCGTGGGCGTGGTCGCGGAGCTGGTGGAGACGGACGTCGAGGATGCCGCGCTCGCGGGCCTTGCCGATGAGGGAGACGTCCAGGGGGGCGAAGTACTCGGGGAAGATCGAGATGACGTCGACGCGCATGTCAGACGATCTCGTCCGGATCGAGCAGTCCCGCCGGAGCGTCCACGACGAGGATGCCCTTCTCAAGGTCGATCACCGGGACCAGCGCCTTGACGAACGGCACGTAGACCTCCGCCTTCCCACGCCGTACGACGAGCAGGTCCTGGCCGTGATGGAGCACGTCGGAGACCTCGCCCACCCGCTCGCCGTCGGTCTTGACCACGGCGAGGCCGATGAGCTGATGATCGTAGAACTCGTCGGGATCGTCGGACGGCGGGATGTCCGCCGAGTCGATGACGAGCATGGTGCCGCGGAGCTCCTCGGCGTGGTCCCGGTCGCTCACGCCCTCGAACCTGACCAGCAGGATGCCCGAATGCCAGCGGCGGGACTCGACGACCAGCGGGCCTGCCGAGGCGGGGTCGGTGGCCAGGGCCGTGCCCGGGGCGAAGCGCCTGTCAGGCTCGTCGGTGCGTACTTCCACGGACACGTCTCCGCGGAGTCCGTGCGGGCGGCCGATCCGCCCTACGACGAGCTGCACGCCCGCCTCCTCACATAGTGGTGCCGGTGGAAAGCAGACGGGCCACCCGCGCTGGGCGGGTGGCCCGTTCGCTCGATTGGACGCGTCCGGCGGCTAGCGGGCCTCGTTCAGGTCGAGCAGATCGACCCGGACGTACTTGCCGTCGCCGAGGGCGTTCACGACCGTGCGAAGCGCCTTGGCCGTACGGCCACCGCGGCCGATGACCTTACCGAGGTCCTCGGGATGCACCCGGACCTCAAGCACACGCCCGCTGCGGATGCGGCGAGCGTGCACCTGGACGTCGTCGGGATATTCGACGATGCCCTTCACCAGGTGCTCGAGGGCCTCCTCAAGCACCTCAGGCCTCGCCTTCCGGCTTCTCCTCGGCGGCCGCGGTGGGCTCAGCCGGGGCCTCGACGGGGGCCTCTTCAGCCTTGGGAGCCGCCTTGCGGGTCGACTTCTTCGGCGTGGTGGCGGCTTCCAGAGACAGCGCCTCCTTGGCCGCGGCCTCGTAGACGGCGTGACGGTCGGCCTTGGGCTCGGCGACCAGGAGCGGAGCCGGAGCCGACTCGCCCTTGAACTTCTGCCAGTCGCCGGTGAGCTTGAGGAGCTTGAGGACGGGCTCGGTCGGCTGCGCGCCGACACCCAGCCAGTAGGCCGCCCGCTCGGAGTCGACCTCGATGCGCGAGGGGTTCTCCTTCGGGTGGTAGAGGCCGATCTCCTCGATCGCCCGGCCGTCACGCTTGGTGCGGCTGTCGGCGATGACGATGCGGTACTGCGGGTTGCGGATCATGCCGAGCCGCTTGAGCTTGATCTTGACTGCCACTGGTGTGGTCTCTCCTGCATTAGAGCGTGGGTGAGCGGTGTCTCATCGAGTGGGGCACGAGGAGAGGACCGATCGAGGGACAGGCATGGCACGCGGGAGTGAGAGGGCAACCACGTGTCACGATGTTCCAACATGTCATTGTGCCAGACGCGCGGGGGTGCCCGGCCAATCCACGGCCATCCCCTGCGGCGGCCGGAGGGCAAATCTCGGTAATCCACGTGTGTCCGGGCCCCCGGCGGGTCCGGCCTGCTGCGCTAAATGGCCGCCGTGGCAACCACCCTCAGATCTCTGCTGCTGACCGCGACCGGATCCATCACCGTGCTGGGAGCGGTGCTGACCATCAGGGCGGTCCCTGCCGGTCAGGCCGACGCGCCGCCGGCGTCCGCCCCGCCCCCCGCCGTGATCACGGGAGGAGGAACGTCCCTGCCTCCTCAGGCCCCGCTCCTGCCCGGGGCTCCGGCGCGGCCGGGAGCACCCGCCCCGCCGGAGACACTCGAACCCCCGGGGACCGCCTCACGGTTCGGAGCCCCCGTCCTGCCCGAGGCGCCGATCCTGCCGGGAGCCGCCCAGGCGCCGGAGATCCCCGCACCCCCGGGAGCACCCGCGCGGCCCGCCTACCCGCCGTACGATCCGTCGGCCGGGATGCCGTGGTGGGAGCGCTACTTCGGACGTACCCCGAGCAGTTCGAGCACGGCCACCAGGATGAACCCCGAGACGATGATCACCCAGATCCATCTGGCACGCGCGTGGAAGGGTCCATCGCTCATTTCTGACCGGGGAGTTTGAACTTCGAGGGGTCGAAGCCCGGCGGCAGCTCCAGGCCGGGAGGCAGCTGCTGCCGGGAACCGAGCTTGCCGAGGAGGCCGTTCCCCGCCGGGGTCGCGGGCTCGCCGGACTTGTCGGGGGCGGCCTTGCCGAGGGCCGCCTTACGCGGGTCACCGCTGACCCTGCGTCCCTTGGCCGCCTTCTTCTGCGCGGCCTTGGCCCCCTTGCGACCGCCGGGCATCCCGGGGATGCCCATGCCGCCGGCCATCCGCTTCATCATCTTCTGAGCGTCGAAGAAGCGGGTGACCAGGCCGCTCACCTCGGTCACCGTCACACCGGAGCCCTTCGCGATACGGGCACGGCGTGAGCCGTCGATCATCTTCGGATTGTGACGCTCGGCGGGGGTCATGGAGCGGATGATGGCGGCGATCCGGTCGAGGTCGCGGTCGTCCACCTGGTTCAGCTGATCACGCATCTGCCCCATACCGGGCATCATGCCGAGCAGGTTCTTGATGGGGCCCATCTTCTGGACCATCATCATCTGCTCGAGGAAGTCCTCCAGGGTGAAGCCCTCGCCCGAGGTGAGCTTGCTCGCCATCTTGGCGGCCTCGGCCTCGTCGAAGGTCTTCTGGGCCTGCTCGATCAGGGTGAGGATGTCACCCATGTCGAGGATGCGGGAGGCCATCCGGTCCGGGTGGAAGGCGTCGAAGTCCTCGAGCTTCTCACCGGTGGACGCGAACATGATCGGCCTGCCGGTGATGTGGCGGACCGACAGCGCGGCGCCGCCGCGGGCGTCACCGTCGAGCTTGGTCAGCACGACGCCGTCGAAACCGACGCCCTCCATGAACGCCTGGGCCGTGCCGACGGCGTCCTGGCCGATCATCGCGTCGACGACGAAGAGGACCTCGTCGGGCGAGACCGCGTCGCGGATGTCCGCCGCCTGCCTCATCAGCTCCTGGTCGATGCCCAGGCGGCCCGCGGTGTCGATGATGACGATGTCGTGCTGCTGCCGCTTGGCGTGGTCGATCGACTGGCGGGCCACCGCTACCGGGTCGCCGACGCCGTTTCCCGGCTCGGGCGCGTAGACCGCGACGCCCGCGCGCTCGGCCACGACCGAGAGCTGCTGTACCGCGTTGGGCCGCTGGAGGTCGGCGGCGACCAGCAGCGGCGTGTGGTTCTGCTCACGCAGCCAGCGGGCGAGCTTGCCGGCCAGGGTCGTCTTGCCCGCACCCTGCAGACCCGCGAGCATCACGACGGTCGGCGGGTTCTTGGCATAGCGGAGCCGCCGGGTCTCGCCGCCGAGGATCTCGATGAGCTCGTCATTGACGATCTTGACGACCTGCTGCGCCGGGTTCAGCGCCTGGGAGACCTCGGCGCCGCGGGCGCGCTCCTTGACCTGGGCGACGAACGCCTTGACCACGGGCAGCGCGACATCGGCCTCGAGGAGCGCGATGCGGATCTCGCGGCAGGTCGCGTCGATGTCGGCCTCGGAGAGCCGACCCTTGGATCGAAGGGAGGAGAAGACCGATGTCAGCCGGTCGGAAAGCGTCTCGAACACGTGATTGGCCAGCCTCTGCGCTACAGGTCTGCGACTCGACCTCCCAGCCTATCCGCTGGGAGGTGCGACTGACGCCCTCCCGGGGTCAGCGGCCCCAGCCGGGAACGGCCATTCGCATGGTGAGCGCGTGCTCCACAAGCGTGATGAGCGTGGCCTTCACCGCGTCGCGCGAGCGGGCGTCGGTCCTGGAGATGGGGATGTGAGGCGCCAGCGTCAGCGCCTCGCGTACCTCCTCCTCGCCGTGCAGGTAGTTGCCGTCCCACCCGTTGACCGCGACGACGAAGGGGAGCTTCGCCTCCTCGAAGTAGTCGATCGCCGGGAAGCTGTCGGCCAGCCGCCGGGTGTCGACGAGCACGATCGCACCGATCGCGCCCTTCACGAGGTCGTCCCACATGAACCAGAACCGGTGCTGACCCGGCGTACCGAACAGGTACAGGATCAGGTCGCGGTCCAGCGAGACCCGGCCGAAGTCCATCGCGACCGTGGTGGTGGTCTTGTTCGGGGTGAGGCCGAGATCGTCGATCCCGGCGCTGGCGTCGGTCATCACCGCCTCCGTGGTCAGCGGCAGGATTTCCGACACCGCCCCCACGAACGTGGTCTTACCGACACCGAATCCCCCGGCGACGACGATTTTCGTCGATGACAGGCCGCCGCCGCGGCTAGAGCCTGCGAAGTCCACTGAGCACCCTTTCCAGCAGGTTGAGATCCGGCTTGCCCGCGTCCAGCTGAGGCTGATGCAGCTGGATCAGACCCTCGGCGGCCATGTCGGCGACCAGGATCCGGGTCACGCCGAGCGGGATGCGGAGCATCGCGGAGATCTCAGCGACCGAACGCACTTGCCGGCACAGGGCGCTGATCGCCTGATACTCCGGAGTGCGGGTGGATAAATCGTGATGTATGGAGGTCGCCGAGGAGACCAGGGCCTCCAGGGCGAGTTGGGTCCGGGGGGCGGTACGCCCCCCGGTCACGGCATACGGACGAACGAGGGAGCTCTGCTCCGACGGCGCCGGCTGCATGAGATGCGAGGGCCCCACCTGTTGCCGGTGGGGGTCGTCCATCGAATGGTAGGGAAACCCGCCGTGCGGGTCGCCCTCACCGGTCCAGCCGCGGCCTGCCACGACAGCCTCCTAGCGTCATCGCCGTCACCGTGAGTGGGAAGACTGCAGTTCCGCACGGACGGCCGGGGTCAGCACCTGGCCTGCCCGCTCGACGAGCATCGTCATCTGGTAGGCCACCAGTCCCATGTCACAGTCGGCGGCGGCCAGCACCGCCAGACAGGAACCGTCACTGATGGACATGATGAGGAGCAGCCCTCGTTGCATCTCCACCACGGTCTGGGTGACCGCACCGCCTTCGAAAACCCGCGAGGCGCCCTGGGTCAGGCTGATCAGGCCGGCCGCGACCGCGGCCAGCTGGTCCGCCCTGTCCCTGGGAAACCCGTCGGAATACGCCAACGGCAGACCGTCCGCCGACACGACGACTGTGTGCGCCACACCTGGGACGTTGTTCACAAAGTCAGTGATCAGCCAATTGACCCCCCGGGCGGCCTGGCTCATTTCGCGCACGTGTCATCCTCCTTGGCGACCATGATGAGCTCGCTCACCGGTCCTCCTTGTTTCCTTCAACGTCCCGTCCGAAGTCGGGATACGGCCGTCCGTCCGCGGCTCCGCCCCTGGCGGCCGCGCGGCCCTGCCGTACGCCCTGCTGGAAGCTGGCCAGCCTGTTGCGCACCGCCTCCGGGGAGACTGTCGGCCGGAGCGCGGGAGTTTGGGGAGCCGCGCCCAGGTCGGGCGCGGCCGTGCCGGGCACCAGGTTCGCCTTGGGCACCCGCTTGGGCAGCCCGGAACCGGTGATCCCGCCGAGTGAGGGCTCGCTGGCGGCCTTGGCCGCCTGCCAGCCCACGTCGGCGGGTGACGACCAACCGTTCCCCTGCGGGGGGGCGGCGGCCTGCTGTGAGAGCTGGACGGTCTCCTGAACGGCCTGGGACGGCTGGGCCGCCTCGACCTCCTCGCCCCGTTCCTCGGCGGCCTGGACCGGCTCGACCTTCTTGAACCAGTCGGACTCGACGGCCGCGAAGATCGGCAGGAACTCCTCCTTCGCCTCTTCCATGGGCGAGGAGGCGGGGATCACCGGCAGCGGGCCGGTGTTGTCCGCCGCGTCGAACGGGCGTCGCCCGAACGGGCCGGAGTTGCCGCTGGACGGCCAGCCTCCGGAGTCGCCGCCGCGGAACGAGGAGCTCGACCAGACGTCGGAGCCGCCGTCCCTGTTCTGTCCGCCGGGCCAGACGGGGGCGTCACCGCGCGCGGGCGCGCCCGATCCCCCCGACCATGTTCCGGCGTCGTTCCTGGACGGGGTGCCCTGACCCTGGTGCCACGCGACGGGGTCGGGCTGGGAGGCGTCCGGCCAGCCGTGACCGGGGGTGGCGCCGGGCGGCGGAAGCTGTCCCGGCCATGGGGTGTCGACGGGTGCCTGCCCGAACTGGCCACCGCCGAAGGGAGGCTGCGAGGCCTCGAAGGAGTTGAACTGCTGCCCCAGGTCGAAGGAGGCGAACGAGTTCTGGTGGGCGGCCTCGAACGAGGCGAAGGACGGCATCTGGGGAGCCGCGGGGCTGGCCAGCACGGGCGGGCGGTCCATGGAGGCCATGGACCCGGCCCAGTCTCCGCTCTGCGGCATGGCACCGGGACCGCCTCCCGGGCGGGCGGTGACGGCGAGCAGGTTCTCCGGGAGCAGGACCATGGCGGTCAGGCCGCCGCTGTCCTGCTGCCTGAGCTGGACTCGGATGCCGTGCCGCAGGGCAAGGCGGCCGACCACGAACAGGCCCATCCGGCGGGAGACCGAGACGTCCACCACCGGCGGGTTGGCCAGTCGCCAGTTGGCCTGGGCGAGTTCCTCGGCGGTCATGCCGATGCCGATGTCGGTCACCGAGACCATCACGCCGCCGCCGTCGATGCGGTTGCTGGAGACGATGACCTTGGTCTCCCTGGGGGAGAAGGAGATCGCGTTCTCCACCAGCTCCGCGATCAGGTGGACGACGTCGTTGACGGAGGTTCCGGCCACGGCCACGCCCGCGGACAGCTGCAGGTCGACCCGCTCGTAGTTCTCGACCTCCGACAGCGAGGCGCGGACCACGTCGATGAGCGGGACCGGCTGGCTCCACCGGCGGGCGGGCTCCTGACCGGCGAGGACCAGGAGGTTCTCCGAGTTGCGGCGCATGCGGGTGGCGAGGTGGTCGAGGCGGAAGAGGCTGCCGAGCCGGCCCTCGTCCTGCTCGCCCTGCTCCAGGCTCTCGATGAGGGAGAGCTGGCGCTCCACCAGGGTCTGGCTGCGCCGGGAGAGGTTGACGAACATCGAGTTGACGTTGCTCCGCAGCGTGGCCTCCTGGCCCGCCAGTCGCACGGCCTCGCGGTGGACCTCGTCGAAGGCCCGGGCCACCTCACCGATCTCGTCGTCGGAGGCGACACCGATCGGGGTGATGTCCGTGGTCGAGACCTCGCCGCTCTCACGCATGCTCTGGACGGTCTCGGGGAGACGCTGACCGGCGATGGACAGCGCCTCGGTACGGAGCCTGCGCAGCGGCCTGACCAGCGACCGCGCCATGACCGCGGTGACGATCAGGACGAAGATGAGCAGCAGCACGCTCAACCCGGCGGCGATCAGCGCCCCGCGCTGCTCCGACTCCTGCAGGACCCGGCTCTGCGTGATGAGGGTGTCGGCGACCTGCTCCTCCACCGTGCGCATGCGCTCGATGATGTCGCTGGAGGCGTCGAACCACGTCGTCTGGTCACCGAGTCCGGTCCTGGAGACGTCGACGTTCCTCAGTGGCTGGCCGTTGAGGGCCAGGAAGATGGCGCGGGCGCGCAGGGCCGCCGCGCGGTCCTTCTTCTGGCTGCTGACCGTGTCGTCGTAGAGCTGGCGCTGGGCGACCGAGGCCTCGGAGCGGAAGGTCGCGAGCTCGCTGTCGAACTGCGCCCGGGCGGCCAGCATGGCGTTCAGGCCTTCCGCGCTGAACCCCCTGACGGCGAGGGCGATGGCGAGGTTCGCCCGCTCCCTGGATGCCTGCTCCTTGGCCCTGGCCAGCGCGGCGAACGCGACCGCACTGGCGGTGATCTCCTGGTCCGCGACGCCCTGAATGATCTCGTCGTGCAGGGCGAGCAGGTCCGTGATGGTACGGGAGTACGCGGCGATCGTGGGCTGGGCCGGTAGCTGGGTGGCCGTCGCCGCGTCACGCAGGCTCTTGAGCTCGTCGATGCGGCTGCGGATCTGCGTGAGCTCATTCCTGCTCCGAGCCCCGAACGACTCGATGACGCCGCTGTCGTTGATGATGCCGTTGATGCGGGTGCGCACCTCGCCGGCGACGCCATCGACGCTTTCGTACTGCTTGCGCAGATTCGACTTGCCGGTGCTCAGCCGGCCCTGTGCCACGTACCGGGCCGACAGGTCACGCTCGATCTGCAGCTCGTCGACCAGGCGGCTCAGGCCCGCGGTGAGTTCGGCGGTGGTACGCACGCGCTCGTACTCGGCGGCGCTGCTGATCGAGGTGGTGACCCGCAGGCCGCCCAGCACGATCGCGGCGGCCGTGGGGATGACGATGAGCGCGATCAGTCGCGATCTCACCCGCCAGTTCTTGAGCGCGAGCTTGCCGCCGTTCCTCGCAGACCTCTCGGAGCCGGAATCGTCCCGGTCCTGGCCCGGGCCGCTCTGCGGCTGCCCCCCCTGGTTGTCGAATCCCAGGGCAGGTGCCAGCCCGGATTCGCGTTCGCTGGGGATTGACGCTGTCCTCACTGGCCTCCGCTGCCTCTCCTCGGATCGTCTGCTTGGAGGGGATCGCGTCACGCAATGATGTGCGAGTGACGCCGACGCATCCATGGGGTAGGGGTTATTGGAGCACAGCCGGATGAGTTCGGCCAACAGCACATAACTCACATTTCCCACCGAACGGGCACACCACGTCCGTAATCGGGCGATGACTCTCCGCCCCGTAACCACAAACTTCCACAAAGTTGCGAAACAGATTTATTGACATCTTTGCTTATGCCCGCTATGCGGATCTATCTGTTGATTGTTACGGGTGTGGCAACTGGGTGGCGTATGCCTGCTTTGTAGCTTCGGGGCGATAGGGGCGAAAGGGGTGATATTTGTAATTTGACTGATCTACTCCGCTACTCTGATCCGCGGTCGGCAAACCCCCCCTTGACCAACATGCCTCCCGGGACCCCCTTCATGTCGCCCGATGAGTCACCGCGAGTTCCGGCAGGGGCGGTCAAATGCAGCTAATGCAGCTAAGGAGACCCATGAGGTTCACACTTGCGAGCCGGGCCGTCATCGCAGGAGTCACCGCCGCCCTGGTGCTGAGCGCCTGCGGAGGTTCCGACAAGTCCACTGACACCACCGCCGCGAACGCGGATGGTCTGGAGAAGACTCAGATCAAGATCGGCGCGCTGCCGATCCCCGACTCGGCCGCGCTCTACATCGCCAAGGACAAGGGCTACTTCAAGGACGAGGGACTCACCGTCACCATCGAACCGGTGGTCGGCGGAGCCCAGGCCCAGCAGTCCCTCATCGGCGGGTCTCTGGACGCCACCCAGACCAACTACGTCTCGGCCTTCCTCGCCGTCGCGGCCGGCAACAAGATGAAGATCATCTCAGACCTCTACCAGGCCGCGCCGAACTCGTTCAACCTCATGGTGCCCAAGGACTCCTCGATCAAGACGCCCGCCGACCTCAAGGGCAAGAAGATCGCGGTCAACAGCAAGAAGAACATCGGCACCCTGGCGGTGACCTCGGTGCTCAAGACGCACGGCCTCACCGAGGCCGACGTGCAGTTCCTGGAGTTCCCCTTCCCCGAGATGGGCGCCCAGCTGGCCAACAAGGTCGTCGACGCGGCCTGGATGACCGAGCCGGCCCTGACCGCGGTGCAGAAGAACCTCGGCGCCCAGAAGCTCGCCGACACGATGGTCGACTCCACGGCGGACTTCCCCATCGCCGGTGTGGTCGTCATGGAGAGCTTCGCCACCGAGAACCCCAAGACCGTCGCCGCCTTCCAGCGGGCGATCGCCAAGGCCCAGCAGATCTCCGCCACCGACCGCAAGGCCGTCGAGCAGATCCTGCCGACCTACACCAAGATCGACGCTGCGACCGCCGCCGTGATCACCCTCGGATCCTTCCCGACCAGCCTTGACGAGACCCGCCTGCAGCGGGTCGCCGATCTGATGGTCGAGCAGGGTTACCTGAAGAGCCCGATCCAGGCCAAGACCCTCCTTCCCGGCAACCTCGGGTGACACGGCACAACCCGCTCGACAACAGACTGCTCTGTGGCGCCCTCGGCGTCGCAGGGCTGTTCTGCGTCATGGAGGTCGCGGGCCGGACCGGGTTGATCGATCCGCTCGTTTTCCCGCTGGCCTCCACAGTGCTGGGTCGAGCAACCGCACTCGTGACCGACGGCGAGTTCCTCTCCGACGTCGCCTCGACCCTCGGGGCCTGGGCTCTTGGACTGCTGCTCACGGTCGCGCTCGCCGTACCCGCCGGATTCCTGCTCGGCAGCCTGCCCCGGGTGGAGAGCGCGCTCCGGCCGATCCTCGAGTTCCTGCGCCCGATTCCGTCGATCGCGTTGATCCCGCTGGCGCTCGCCGTGTTCTCCGACAGGTTCGACATGAAGGTCACCCTGATCGTCTACGCGGCGACCTGGCCCGTGCTGATCAACACGATGTACGGCCTCAAGGACGTCGACCCGCTCGCCAAGGAGACGCTCCGCAGCTTCGGGTTCGGGAAGTCGGCCGTGCTGTGGCGCGTCTCCCTGCCGAGCACGGCGCCCTTCATCGCCACCGGTGTCCGGCTGGCGTCGGCGATCGCGCTCATCGTGGCGATCAGCGCGGAACTGCTCGGCGGCGGCGCCCAGGGCATCGGCAGTTACGTCCTGGAGAGCGGCGGCAGCGCGGACGCGGTGGAGTACATCATCGCCGCCGCCATCTGGGCCGGGATCATCGGCGTGATCACCAACGGCCTGTTCGTGCTCGCGGAACGGCGGATCTTCCGCTGGCACACCGCCCGTACGGAGGTGGTCTGATGAACGGCCTGCTGCGCGGCGTGGTCCGGCTGTGGCCGGTGCCCGTCGTGCTGTTGCTGTGGGAGCTGATCACCCGCGGCATCGAGATGCTGAGCTTCCCGCCGCCGTCGCAGATCGCGACCAGCATGTACACGATGTGGCTGACCGGCCCCGCGGAGCGGCTCTGGCTGACCGACGCGGCGCTGACGAACATCCCGGTGAGCATCGGCCGGCTGCTGGCCGGATGGGTGCTGGCCGGGGTCGTCGGGATCGTCCTCGGGGTCGCCCTGGGCCGCTCCCCGCTGCTCTTCCGTTTCATCGACCCCCTGGTGCAGTTCGCCCGCGCCATCCCGCCGCCCATGCTGCTCACCTTCTTCATGGCGCTGCTGGCCATCGGCCCCCGGATGCAGATCAGCTTCATCGCGTTCGGCATCGTCTGGCCGATCCTGATCAACGCCTCCGAGGGGGCGCGGCAGGTCGACCGCCAGCACCTGGACACCGCCAGGGTCTTCGGGCTGTCGAGCGGTGAGCGGCTGTTCCGGATCATCCTGCCCTCGGCCATGCCGAAGATCTTCGCCGGGCTCCGGGTCAGCCTGTCACTGGCGCTGATCCTCATGGTGCTCTCCGAACTGGTCGGCAGCACCGACGGGATCGGCTTCCAGCTTCTGGACGCCCAGAGGTCATACGACTTCTCCGGCGTGTGGGGAACCATCGTGGTGCTCGGCATCCTGGGATACGTGTTCAACTCGGCGTTCCTGGCGGCCGAGCGACGTGTCCTGTCCTGGCACCGCTCCGCCAAGCAGACGACCTGAGGACCTGCTGTGCTTGAGATCACGAATCTGTCCCACACCTACGGCAGCGGGCCGAGCGCCCACAACGCGCTGGGCGGCATCAACCTGAAGGTCGCCCAGGGTGAACTGGTGTGCATCGTCGGCCCCTCCGGATGCGGCAAGTCCACACTGCTGCGCTCCATCGCGGGACTGCTACGGCCCAGCGGCGGCCAGGTCACGCTCAACGGCGCCCAGGTCGAGCAGACCCCCGACAACCTGGCCGTGGTCTTCCAGGACTACAGCCGCTCCCTGTTCCCCTGGATGTCGGTGGTCGACAACGTCTCGCTCCCACTGCGCCGTAAGGGAATGGACAAGCGGCAACGCGGACAGGCGGCGATGGAGGCCCTGGAGGAGGTCGGCCTGGACGGCGCCGCGGCCAAGTACCCGTGGCAACTTTCCGGGGGCATGCAGCAGAGGGTGTCCATCGCCCGCGCCCTGGCCTACCGCCCGGCCCTGCTGCTGATGGACGAACCCTTCGGCTCCGTGGACGCCCAGACCCGTGAGGACCTGGAGGACCTGACCCTGCGGGTCCGCAACCTGCACAACATGACCATCGTGCTGATCACCCACGACATCGACGAGAGCGTCTACGTCGGTGACCGCGTCGTGGTCCTGTCCAAGGCCCCCGCCGGGATCGTCGGTGACCTGCGCGTGGACCTGCCGGGACCGCGCGACCAGATCACCACCCGCGAGCACCCCGACTTCGTGCACCTGCGCGCCGAGGTCGGCCGCCTGGTGCGCGGCATGCGGAGCCCGTCGCCCTCGACCTCCTGAAGCCCTCTTCAAAACGTCCGCCGAAGCGTGGTGGTCCTCCCTCGGGACCGCACATCGCAGAGAGGATTTCCATGAGCCACCCACAGGCACCGGTCTGGGATGCGATCGGTGGCGTCTCCCGTTTCGCCGCCCTGGCCACGATGGCCGAACTGGGCTGCGCCGACCACCTGCGAGACGGCGCCCTGAGCGTTGACGAGCTCGCACTGCGCTGCGGCGCCGACGCCTCCGCGCTCGGCAGGGTGCTCCGCCAGCTCGCCGCCATGGGCATGGTCGCGACCACGGCGCCCGGCACCTACGAGCTGACCGAGGCGGGTGCCACCCTCCGCGCCGACCTGCCCGGCTCGCTCCGCCCCGCCATACGGATGATCTCCGAGGAGGGCTTCTGGTACGGCATGGGCATGGTCCCGCAGACCGTGCGCACCGGCAGGTCGGGCTTCGTCGAACGGCACGGGCACCTCTACGGCTATCTGAGGGCCAACCCCGGGGCCGGCGCGCTGTTCAACGACTACATGACGGTCAGGGCCCAGCCGTTCGCGGACGCCGTGGCCTCCCGCTACGACTTCTCCGGGGTGCGGACCCTGGTGGACGTGGCCGGCGGCAAGGGGCACATCCTGGCCGCCGTCCTGAAGGCACACTCAGATCTGGACGGCGTGCTGTTCGACCAGGAACAGGTGGTCAGCACGGCCAGGGACTTCTTCGCCGAGGCCGGTCTTGAAGGCCGGTGCAAATTCGTGGACGGCGACTTCTTCGTCTCGGTGCCCGGCGGGGCGGACGCCTACCTGCTGAGCAGTGTGATCCACAACTGGTCCGACGAGGACTCGGTGCGGATTCTGGGCAATGTCAGGGAGGCCGTCTCCGACGACGGCCGAGTGCTCCTGGTCGAGGCCGTGGTGCCGGACGGCGACAGGCCGCACATCAGTAAGGACATCGACATGCGAATGCTCGCCCTTTTCGGCGAGGGCATGGAACGCAGCACCTCCGAGTACGCCGAGCTCCTGGGCAAGTCCGGTTTCCGGCTCAGCCGGCAGGTGGAACTGCCCGGTGGCGCCTCGATTGTCGAGGCCCTGCCTATCTAGAGTTCTATTCAGGAGCCTATTCAGAGCCGGCGTAAAGGCCGGCATCAGGCTCGCGAAACAGCGGCGGCCGGCGACGTGAGGCTCACGTCACCGGCCGCCGCTGTTTCATCCGCTTTCCGCACAGAAAAGAAACGACCATCGTGAAATCGATGGTCGCGGGAAAAAAGACACGGGTCTCGCCCCTTCGAAGGGGCGAGACCCGCGTCAGGAGATCAGACCCTGAGGGTGAGGACGTGCTCGACCAGGGTGATCAAGGTCGATTTCACCGCGTCCCTGGACCGGGCGTCGGTCCGGACGACGGGGATGTGCGGGGAGATCGTCAGAGCCTCCCGCACCTCCTCCTCTCCGTGGATGTGCGATCCGCCGAACCCGTTGAGGGCCACGACGAACGGTAGTCCGGCCTCCTCGAAGTAGTCGATCGCCGGGAAGCTGTCGGCCAGCCGCCGGGTGTCGACGAGCACGATCGCACCGATCGCGCCCTTCACGAGGTCGTCCCACATGAACCAGAACCGGTGCTGACCCGGCGTACCGAACAGGTACAGGATCAGGTCGCGGTCCAGCGAGACCCGGCCGAAGTCCATGGCGACCGTAGTGGTTCGCTTTGTCGGGATGTGCGAGAGGTCGTCGACGTCCGCGCTGGCCTCTGTCATCACCGCCTCCGTGGTCAGCGGCATGATCTCGGAGACCGCGCCGACAAAGGTCGTCTTGCCGACACCGAACCCGCCGGCGACGACGATCTTCGTCGACGTCATCCCGGCGTCAGAGCCTGCGAAGCCCACTGAGCACCCTTTCAAGCAAATTGAGATCCGGCTTACCCGCATCCAGCGACGGCTGATGGATCTGCACCAGGCCCTCGGCTGCCATGTCCGCGATCAGTACCCGGGTCACGCCGAGTGGCATGCGCAACAGGGCAGAGAGCTCGGCGACCGAGCGCACCTGCCGGGACAGCGAAATGATCGCCTGATATTCCGTGGAAAGCGTGGCGGGATCCACTCCCGCCAACGTCGCCGAGGAGACCAGTGCCTCAAGAGCTAGCTGCATCCGGGGGGCGGTCCTGCCCCCGGTCACAGCGTACGGGCGAATCAACCGGTCTCGCCCGCTCTTGGCCTGAGACGTGTTCTGGGGTTCCTCCCCCGGCCCACGCCAACCTGGTGCGTCCATATCACCCCCCTATCGCTGAACCGACTGCAGTTCGGCCCGTAGCGCAGGCGTAAGCGCCTGCCCGGCACGCTCTGCGAGCAGTGTCATCTGGTAGGCCACCAGGCCCATGTCACAGTCCGGCGAGGCCAGTACGGCCAGCGCGGAACCATCGCTGATCGACATGGTCAGCAGGAGGCCCCGCTGCATCTCGATCACTGTCTGTGCCACAGGACCGCCTTCGAAGACCCGTGAGGCACCCTGGGTGAGGCTGATCAGACCGGCCGTGATCGCGGCGAGCTGGTCCGCCCGGTCCTTGGGAAATCCCTGGGAGTAGGCCAGCGGGAGCCCATCCGCGGAGACGATCACCGCGTGCGCCACTCCGGGCATCTCTTTGACGAACTCGGTGATCAGCCAGTTGAAGCCGCGGGCGGCCTGGCTGAGTTGGTTGTTCACTGCTGGTTCTCTCCCTCGACGGCCTTGGCACGCTCGCTCATCTCAGCGCGTCCCTGCCGTACGCCTTGCTGGAAACTGGACAGGCGGCTGCGCACCCGATCCGCCGACATCGGCGGCATCGGGGGGGCCGGCGCAGCCGGTGCCGCCGAGGCGGCTCCGGGAACGAGGTTCGCCTTGGGCACCCGCTTGGGAAGGCCCGATCCGGTCACGCCGCCCTCCACCGGCTTCTTGGCGACCTCCGCGGCCGCCCAGCCCTGGTCCGAGGGGGTGCTCCACGGTTGCCTGTCGGCCGCGGGCGCAGCCGGTCTGGGCGGCTGTGCCTGCTGCTGCGGCGGCTGCCCCTGCTGCTGCTGGGGTTGCGGCGTGGGGTGCGAGATCTGCGGGAAGTTCTGGGTCTCCAGTCCCTGCGGGCCCCGCCTGACCCGCTGCTCCAGCAGCCGGGGCCTGGCCTCGGCGACAGGCTCGGGATCGGGCTCCGCCTCCTGCTCCGGCTCGGGTGCGACGGACGTGCTGCTGCGGAACCAGTCGGACCCCACCGCCGCGAAGATCGGCAGGAACTCCTCCGGCTCCGGTTCCGTCGGCGAGACCTCGACCACGGGAAGGGCCTGGGTGTTCTCCACCGGCTCCAGCCGCTGCGGTGTCCACAGATCGGACGAGGGGGTCTCGGGCCAGGCCGAGGGGAACGACGGCGCCGGGGTCGACGCCAGCGGCGACGACCACAGGTCCTCCACCGCGGAGGCGGGCACCACCGGCCCCGACCAGAGATCTCCGGACATCGGTGCCGGCACCTGGGGAGGCGTCTGGGCGGGCTGCCCGAGGCCGACCGGCGATCGGCCACCGCGCCCGGCGCCGGTCCCGAACGGGTCCGCGTTCGGAGTGGAGCCGAACGGGTCGGGGTTCACCGAGGAGAACGAGTTCGCGGGACCGCCGAAGGAACCGGACGGCATGCCGCCCTGTCCGGCCATCGCCATCTCGGGCACCCCCGCGCCCTGGGCCACCACCTGCACCGGCAGGAGTACGACGGCGCTCAGGCCACCGGTCTCCGGGCGCCTGAGCTGGACCCTGATCCCGTGGCGCATGGCCAGGCGGCCGACCACGAACAGGCCCATCCGGCGGGAGACCGACAGGTCCACCGCGGGTGGCTCGGCCAGCCGGCGGTTGGCCTCGGCCAGTTCCTCGTCGCTCATGCCGATGCCCGCGTCGGTGACCGCCAGGATGACGGCGCCCATCTCGTTGCCGTTGCTGGTCACCGTGATCTTGGTGTCCTGCGGCGAGAAGAAGATCGCGTTCTCGACGAGCTCCGCGACCAGGTGGACGATGTCGTTGACGGCCTGGCCGATGATCGAGATGCCCGACTCGACCCGGAGGTTCACCCGCTCGTAGTTCTCCACCTCCGACAGCGAGGCGCGGACGACGTCGCTGAGCGGAACCGGCTCACTCCACCGGCGGCTCTGCTCCTGACCGGCGAGGACCAGGAGGTTCTCGGAGTTCCGGCGCATGCGGGTGGCCAGGTGGTCCAGCTTGAAGAGGCTGCCGAGGCGGCCCTCGTCCTGCTCACCCTGCTCCAGGTCGTCGATGAGGTCGATCTGGCGTTCCACCAGCGACTGGGTGCGCCGGGAGAGGTTGACGAACATCGCGTTGATGTTGCTTCGCAGGCGGGCCTCGTCACCCGCCAGCCGGATGGCCTCGCGGTGGACCTCGTCGAAGGCCCTGGCCACTTCCCCGATCTCGTCTCGGGAGGCCACCCCGATGGAGGGCACCTCGATGTTCGGAGCGTGGTCTCCGGACTCCCGCAGCACCCGGACGGTCTCGGGCAGCCGGGTGTCGGCCACCTCAAGCGCCTCGCTGCGCAGCTTGCGCAGCGGCCGGACCAGCGTGCCGGCCACCCAGGCGGTGATGAGCAGGATCAGGACCAGCAGGACCAGGATCGAGACACCGGAGATCGCGGCGCTGCGCTGCTCGGCGCTCTCCATCTCCTGGCTGCGGGCGACCACCGCGGCCGACAGGCCGCGCTCGACGGTCCGCATGTTGTCCACGATCGCGGAGGAGGCGGCGTACCAGGTGTCGGCGCTCCTGAGCCAGCCGCCGCCGATCCGCTCCAGCGGCTTGTTCTCCCGCATGAGGGACATGACGAGAGCCCGCATGGAGTCGGCCTGGTCGATCTTGGGGCCGTTGACCACGTCGCGGAAGCGCTTGATGTCGGCGGCCGAGGCGGTCGCCCGGAAGGCGTTCTCCTCGCTCTGCTGGCTCCGGTACGCGCCCAGCAGGTCGGCGGGGTCGTCGAAGTCGAACTTGCCGTCCAGGAAGCTGACCAGGAGGGTGCCCCGCTGCCTGGCGACCTGCTCCTTGGCCCGGGTCAGCGCGCCCAGCGCGAGCGCGTCACCGATGAGGCGCTCGTCGCCGCCGCTGCGGCCCAGGTCGTCGTGGAGGGTGATGAAGTCGGAGATCATCCGCGAGTACATGCCGAGGGCCGCCCGGGGCAGCACGCTGCCGTCGGTCATCAGCCTGCGCAGGCCGGGGAGACCGTCGAGCCAGCGGCGGATCTGGGCGACCTCGGTACGGACGCGGGCCGCCTGCGACTCGTCGAGGGCCTCCATGGCGGTCAGCGTTTGCTTGCTGCTCCGGTCGACCACCCCGCGCTGTTCCCTGACCTTGGTGAGCCGGGAACGCGTGGCGCCGGCGGCGTACCAGGCGGTGAGGTCGCGCTCCTCGGCCATCTCGTGGGCGAGCGTGCCGAGCGACTCGACCAGTGAGGCGACCTCGGTCATCCGGCGGTACTCGCCGGCCGTGGCGAGGGCGGTGGTCAGCTGAAGTCCGGTGAGCAGGACGGCCGCGGCGGTCGGGAGCAGGATCAGCGCGACCAGACGGGGACGCACGCGCCAGTTCGCCGGCAGGAGTCGACTGCCCACCCCTGACGCGCGGTGGCTCCGGCGGTCTTGTGTCATCACTGGCCTACGTAACCCCTCGCCGGATTTGGAAGCGGCGAAAGCAATTTGAGCACATCCTTTATGTCACTTCGAATGGAGTAAATGCCGACAAATCCCCGCAAAAAGGACATACGGCTACAAAGTTTTCAGGCCGGCCGGAAGGAATCCTTCACCTCCGGAGCCTGGTGCTTGATCATCAGGTGGCGGGTCACAGAGTATTCCCCAACCGCCTCCTGACTCATGTCCTTGCCGAAGCCGCTCCCCTTGACCCCGCCGTGCGGCGCCTCAGAGGCGATGGGCAGATGGTCGTTCACCCAGGTCACGCCCACGTCGAGCCGATGCGACACGCGCAGTGCCCTGGCCACGTCCCTGGACCAGACCGATGAGGCCAGCCCGTAGACGGTGTCGTTGGCCAGCCGGACCGCCTCGTCCTCTCCGTCGAAGGGCAGGGCGATCAGTACCGGACCGAAAAGTTCACCCTGAACGATCTCACTGTCCTGGGTCGCGCCGGAAACCAGGGTGGGCGGGTAGTAGAACCCGGGCCCTTCGAGCGGGGCACCGCCGCAGAGCACGGAGGCGCCCGCGGCGACGGAACGCTCCACGAAGCCGTGCACGCGGTCGCGGTGCCCCTCGGAGATCAGCGGGCCGATGTCGGTGGCCGGATCCCAGGGGTCGCCCACACTGATCCGCGCCAGCGTCGCGTGCAGCGCCTCGACCGCCTCGTCGTACACCTCCCGGGAGATGTAGACGCGAGTCGCGGCCGTGCAGTCCTGGCCGGTGTTGTAGGTGGCGCCCATCGCGACGCCCCTGGCCATCTCGGACAGGTCCGCGTCACCGAAGACCAGCGCCGGAGCCTTGCCACCGAGCTCCAGGTGGACCCGCTTCAGGGAGCCCGTGGCGCCGCGCATGACCGCGCGGCCGGTCGCGGTGGAGCCCGTGACGCTCACCATGTCGACGCCGGGGTCGGTGACGAGGGCCTCGCCCACCTCGGCACCGCCCAGCACCACCTGGAGCAGCCCTTCGGGCGCGCCGGCACGGGCGAACAGCTCGGCCATCCGCAACGTGGTGCCCGGCGTCTGCGGTGCGGGCTTGATGACCACCGCGTTCCCCGCGGCGAGCGCGGGACCGATCTTCCACACCGCCATGACCAGGGGGAAGTTCCACGGGGCGATCGATCCGACGACACCGACCGGACGACGCACCAGCAGCGAGGTGTAGCCGGAGCTGAGCACCCCCGCACCGGTGCCGTCCAGCGAGCGGGCCGCCCCGGCGAAGAAGCGGAGGTTGTCCGCCGCGAACGGCAGCTCGCCGTCGCGGAAGACCGCCGCGGGCTTGCCCGTCTCGATGACCTCCAGCCGGGTGAGCTCCTCGGCGTCGGCCTCGACGAGATCGGCGAAGCGCAGCAGCACCCTGGCCCGCTCGGCCGGCGTCGCGGCGCTCCACTCCCGGAACGCCACGCGGGCCCGCCGCACGGCGGCGGCCACCTCCTCGACCGGGGTGTCGGCGACCTCCCCCAGGATCTCGCCGGTCGCCGGATTGATCAACTTGCCCATGGAACTTCCCTCATCGTGGTGGTGCGGAGAGCCGTCAGGCCCCGGCCTGCTCGATCAGGTCGGCCGCCCTGCGCAGGCCGTCCCGCCCGCGGATCTCCTCGCCCGCGGCTGCCAGGCGCTCACGGAGCGCGCCGTCGCCCAGGAGCCTGTCCAGCGCGCCGGTCAGCTCCTCGTCGGAGAAGGTGTAGGTGGACAGGCGCACACCGTAGCCGAGTTCGTGGACGCGCTGCGCGTTGTCGTACTGGTCCCAGAACAGGGGCAGCAGGATCATCGGCTTGCCGAAGTGCAGCGCCTCGGTGGTGGTGTTGTTGCCGCCGTGCGTGATGACCAGGTCGACCATAGGAATGATCTTGGTCTGCGGGACGAACTCGGCGCCCCACATGTTGTCGGCCAGCTTGATCTCCTCGTGCAGCGGACCCATCGAGACGATGAAGCGGTACGGGGTGGTGGCCAGCACGTCGATGGTCCGCTGCATGAGCGCGACGTCCGCCGAGCCGAGCGAGCCCAGCGAGAAGTAGACCAGCGAGCCGTCCCGGTCGGCCAGCGACGCGGGGAGCTCGAAGCCGCCGTCCGTCTCGCGCACCGAGGAGTCCAGGCGGTGCCAGGAGTCGCCCAGCGGCCGGGCGTCGACGTAGTCGGCGATCTCGGGGAAGACGTAGAGGTTGAGGTCACCCTCGTGGATGAAGTCCAGGTCCGGCAGCGGGTCGGCGCCCTGCTCGACGACCCACTCGTTGAAGGCGGTCCAGATCTCGCGGTGGGTGCGGTCGTACTCGGCGTTGAAGGCACCCCACTGCGACCGGTCGTCGGCGGGCAGCCCGGAGAAGACCGGGGCGACGCCCTCGCCGCGCACCTCCAGCGGGTTGCAGGAGACGATCCGGACGAACGGCTTGCCCGCCGTCAGCAGCGCCGGGAAGGTGATGACGTTGTCCTCGACGATGACGTCCGGCCGGACGCGCTCGATAATCTCCTTCAACTGCGGCTCGCAGTACTTGGCGCCGTCGATAAGCGCCTCCCAGATCGGCTTGGTGACCGTCTCCAGCTGCTCCAGAGTCGACTTCCGGTATTCCGGCGCGGTGTCCCTGATGAAGTCCTTCCAGAACTGCCCGGGGTCCTGTTCCTCTTCGGTCGGCGGCGCGAGATCGACCAGGTCCTCCTCGAATCCGAGGGCCTCCAATTTCCCCTTCCAGGAGGCCTCAGCTGCGAAAACGACTCTATGCCCACGCTTACGAAGAATGTCACCGATGCCGATGCAGTTGTTCGTCGGCCCGTAGGCGCTCTCCGGCATGAACAGGATCGTGAGGGACATCACGCCTCCTTACGTCTAGAGGTTGCGGCTTTTGAAGAATGGTGAAATTCTCGGCTAGCAAAAAACCTGGAAAACGGTCACTATGGACCCCGGCACAGAGCGTGGTTTTCAATGAGCGGGGGAATATGACGCGCAAGGGACGGGCGGACCGGCGCCTGGATCTCATCGCGGCCGCACATCGGGCGATCATCCGGCACGGCACCGAGGGAGTGCACCTCAACCATGTCGCGGAGGAGGCCGGGCTCACCTCCGGGGCCGTCCTGTATCACTACCCGCGTCTCAGCGAACTGCTGGTCGACGCCCACCACGCCGGGATGGAGCGCTTCTACGAGCAGCGGCTCAAGCGGATCAAAGGCATGCGTGACCCCGCGGAGAAGCTTGTCGTGACCGTCCGCTCGGGGCTGCCGCACGGTCCGGACGACCCGGACGTCCGGCTGCTCAACGAGCTCGGCGGAGCCGCGCCCCGCAACAGGATGTACGCCCTGCTGCTGACCACCCTCTACGATCGCCAGGTCTCGCTCTACCAGAGCATCCTGGACACCGGGGCCGCGTTGGAGACCTTCACGCTGTCGGGCGACTCCCTGCTCATCGCCCGCAACCTGGTCGCGCTCGAGGATGCGTACGGCTATCGCATAACGGCCCGCCACCCGGTGATCGGCCCGCAGGAGGCGGCGGAACTCATCCTCGACTACGCCAGGACCGCGACGAACCACCCGCTCAACTCGTCTCATTGAGGGATCAGCACTCCGTCCCCCTCCGCCCAGCCGAGCGCCACCTCAGACCCCGTCTGGACCTGGGTGGCCCCCTGGGTGGCCACCAGCACGGGCTGCCGGCGCCCGCTCACCTGTACCGACACGTGCGAGATGCCGCCGTAGAAGCTCACGTCGACCACCTCGCCGCTCAGCACGCCCTTGCCCTGGTCGTCCAGCCTGATCCGCTCCGGCCGTACGGCGAGCAACGCGGACGTGCCGTCGGGCAGGCCCGAGTTCCCGGGAAGGATGCCGAGCTCCTCGGCGGCCAGGCCGACCGAGCAGGCCCTGCCCTCGAAGATGTTGTTGGCCCCCACGAAGCCGGCGACGAACGGCGTGCGCGGGTGCTCGTACAGCTCCACCGGGGCGTCCACCTGCTCGACCCCGCCGGCGTTGAAGACCGCGATCCTGTCGGCCAGCGACATGGCCTCCTCCTGGTCGTGGGTGACCACGACGAAGGTGATGCCGACCTCGTTCTGGAGTCGCTTGAGCTCCAGCTGCATCTCCGCGCGTACCTTCTTGTCCAGCGCGGACAGCGGCTCGTCCAGCAGCAGCAGGCGCGGCCGCTTGACGATCGCGCGGGCCAGCGCGACCCGCTGGCGCTGACCGCCGGAGAGCTGCTGCGGTTTGCGCCCGGCCATGGCCGCCAGCCCGACCTTCTCCAGGACCTCGTCGACCCGGCGGCGGATCTCCGCCCTGCCCAGCTTCTCCCGCTCCAGGCCGTACGCGACGTTCTTGGCCACGGTCATGTGCGGGAAGAGCGCGTACGACTGGAACATCAGGTTGACCGGGCGGCGGTGGGCCGCCCGGCCGAGCAGGTCGTCGCCGTCGAGCGTGACGGTGCCCTCGTCGGGCGACTCGAAGCCCGCCAGGATCCGCAGCAGTGTCGTCTTACCGCAGCCGCTGGGACCGAGCAACGCGAAGAACTCGCCCTGCCGGATCTCCAGGGAGACGTCCGACAGCGCCGTGACGTCACCGAACCGACGGCTGACACCGGTGATCTTCAGCATTAGGACAGCGACTCCGTCAGTCGGGTCATCCGCTGGGTCACGATCACCGCGGTGAAGCTCACGAGCAGCAGCAGCGTGGCCAGGGCGTTGATCTCGGGGGTGACCCCGAAGCGGACCATTGAGTAGATGACGATGGGCAGGGTCGGCGTGGTGGGCGCCGCCGTGAAGAACGCGATGACGAACTCGTCGATCGAGAGGGTGAACGCGAGCAGCGCGCCGGCCAGGATGCCCGGCGCCAGCTGCGGCAGGGTGATCCGGACGAACGTGGTGAACGGCGTCGCGCCCAGGTCCCTGGACGCCTCCTCCAGGGAGGTGTCGGCGTGGGTGAGCCGGGTGCGGACCACCGCGGTCACGAACGCCATGCCGAACACCGTGTGCGCCAGCAGCACCGAGTGCAGCCCGAGCGTCGACTTGATCGTGGCGTAGAACACCAGCAGGCCGATGCCCAGCACCAGGTCGGGCAGCACGGCCGGCAGCACGCCGAGCGCGTCGAGCGCCCGCGATCTGGTGTGGCGGGCCAGGCCCACGGCCAGCAGGGTGCCGAGCACCGTGGCCAGCACCGTGGAGCCCACCGCGACGATCAGAGTGTTGACCAGGCCCTCACGGATCGCGGCGTTCTCGGCGAGCGCGCCGTACCACTTCAGGCCGAAGCCCTCGTAGACGTAGGGGGACTCACCGGAGTTGAAGGACATCACGACGAGCACGACGATCGGCGCGTAGAGGAAGACGTAGGTCGCCCAGAAGGGGACGTACAGCAGTCGGGGTCTACGCACGTCGGGCACTCCATGCCTGCGCCAGCAGCAGGACGATCAGCACGGCGATCAGCGCCAGTGCGAGGGTGGACCCGAACGGCCAGTCGCGTGCCTTGAGGAACTGGTCCCTGATCAGGTTGCCGACCATGATGGAACGGCCACCGCCGAGCAGCTCGGGGATGATGAAGTTGCCGAAGCTCGGTACGAACACGAACAGGCAACCGGTGAGCACGCCTGGCAGGGTCAGCGGCAGCGTCACCGAGGCGAACGTGCGGACGGGTCCGGCGCCGAGGTTGGCCGACGCCTCGCGGAGCTGCGGGTCCAGCTTCTCGATCGCCGCGTACAGCGGCAGGACCATCAGCGGCAGGTAGGAGTACACCAGGCCGGTGACGATGGTGCCCTGGTTGTAGAGCAGTTCCAGCGGCTTGTCGATCAGTCCCAGGTCCATCAGGGTGGTGTTGACCAACCCGGGACCGCTCAGCAGGACGATCCAGGCGTAGATGCGCACCAGGAAGTTGGTCCAGAACGGCAGCACGACCGCGACCAGCGCGATCGTCTTCCACTTCCGCGGCAGCTGGGCGATCAGGTAGGCCGTCGGGTAGCCGACCAGCAGGGCGATCAGCGTGGCGATCGCGGCCAGCTTCAGCGAGCCGACCAGCACGTCGAGATAGAGGGGGTCGAGCAGGCGGGTGAAGTTCTCGCCCGTCGGCTCGTAGACCACGCCGCCGAAGCGGCCCCTGCGGAACACCGTGAAGCTGATGAGCAACGCCAGCGGGATCAGCAGCAGGACGATCAGGTATGTCAGTCCGGGCCCCAGGAAGACGAGCCTTCCCAGGGCACGCGATCGGCGCGCCCGTGATCGCACGGACGCGCCGGAAGCGGTGGAGCGTGTCACTGCTGGGCCGCGACCTCGGTCGCGAGCCTGGTGAACTTCAGCGAGTCCTCACCCAGGTCGATGATCGACTCACCCTTGAGCAGGTCGGACGGGCTCATCTGCAGCGGCGCGTTGGCGGCCTTGAGCTCGGCGTTCATCGCGTCCATCGCGGCCTTGTTCGGGACCTTGTAGAGGATGTTCTCCGCGGCCCAACCGTGCACCTTCGGGTCCAGGATGTAGTTGATGAAGGCGTGTGCCGCCTCCTTGTTCTTGGAGGACTTCAGCACGACCATGGTGTCCACCCACAGGTCGCTGCCCTCCTTGGGCACCACGAACTTGATGTTCTTCTCGGTGGTCGGGCACCAGCCGTCCCACGCCTCGACCATCACGGCCTCGCCGGTCTTGAGCCTCTCGCCGAAGGTGGTGTCGTCGTAGGCGAGCAGCTTCGGCTTGGCCTTCAGCAGCGCCTCCTTGACCTTGGCGATCTCCTCGTCGCTTTTGGTGTTGACCGAGTAGCCGAGCGCCTTGATGGCGGGCAGGGCCAGCCAGCGCTCGGTGGTCATCATGGTGACCTTCTTGACCGCTTCCTCCGGCGGGTTGAGGAGATCGTTCCAACTCGTCGGGGCGGTCTTCACCAGGTCGGTCCGGTAGCAGATGCCGGTGGTGCCCCAGGTGTAGGGGACCGAGAAGACGTTGCCCTTGTCGTAGGAGAGCTCCTTGGCCTCAGGGTAGAGGTTCGCCAGGTTCGGGATGAGCTCGGGGTGGAGCGGCTCGAGCAGGCCGGCCTCGTTGAGGGCCTGGGCGTACTGACCGGAGACGAAGGCCACGTCGAGACCGGTGTCGGCGCCGCCGGTGAGCTTCGCCATGATCACTTCGTTGGTGTCGTGCAGGGTGACCTTGAGCTCGGTCTTGAGCTTCTCCTTGACCTCGGTGGCCAGTTCCTTGGGCGTGTAGCCGTCCCAGACGGAGATGGTGATGCTCTGCTTGGAGAGGTCGGCGTTCGGGTTGAGCTGCGCCGACGAGGCGCTGGCGGCGGGCGCGGCGGTGTCCGCGGCCTCCCCGCCACATGCCGAGACTGCGAGCGCGAGGCCGGCGGCCAGGGCGACAGCCGGAAGATTACGGGGGTACCGAGTGCGGGACACGGCCGCTACTCCTTCAGAATTCAGTGTAAGTGGGGTAGACCGGCCGTTGGGGACACGGCAGACCAAAGCAGGAGTGTTGCAGTCAACATTATCTTGAGCAAGACTTCCCACGACATCACCCCCGGAAAGTTGGGTCCGTTTGTTAAATCCAGCTTCAATCTGGAACCGGCTCGACACGGTTCCCCGAGCCGGCGACGGACGGAGCAGCGCGCTCCTCGATGCTCTGACCAGCGTGGATCCATCCCCCTTCAGGGTGCGCCGGTTCCATCCGCTTCCCTCCCCGGCCGCCACATTTATCTCAACTGACACTCAATTGTCATGGATCGACGGAGCCGTCGGGACGGGTGAGCGCGGCTTCGACGTCGACCAGACCAACCACTCCGTGGTCGTCGGCGAACGGGTCGTCGTCAAGTGGCTCACCCCGCCCGTACCACTCCCGGCGCCCGCGCCCGACATGTTCGCGCACCTGACCTCGGTCGGCTTCACCGCGACCGCCACGCCCTACGCGGCCCTCTCCCGGCGCGCGGACGACGGCTCCGAGACGCTGCTCGCCCTCGTCACCGCCTACCTTCCCGAGGCGAGGGACGGCTGGGAGTGGTGCGTGGACGAGGCCGTCTCCTTCGGCACCTCCTTCGCCGCCGACCTGGGCGCCCTCTCGGCCGACCTGCACGCGGCGATGGCGACCCCGTCGGCGACCTTCCCCGACCCGGTACGCACGGCGGAGGGCCCGTGGTCGCCGCGGGCCGGCGAGGCGCTGGAGGAGGCGCTGGCGCTGACCGACGGCGAGGACGGCGAGTGGCTCGCGGCCCACGCCGGCGCGCTCCGCGCCGACCTGGCTCCGCTGGCCGCCGCGGGCGCCACCCCGCTGATCCGCATCCACGGCGACCTGCACGTCGGCCAGTTGCTCCGCTGGCGGGACGGGTACGCCGTGATCGACTTCGACGGCAACCCGACCGTCGCGGACGCCGCCCCCCTCCAGCCCGCCGCCCGCGACCTCGCCCAGCTCACCACGAGCCTCGAACACGTCGGCCAGGTCGCGATCAGGCGCCGCGACGCCGATCCGGCGATGATCGCCGAGTGGGCCCTCGCGGCCCGCGCCACCCTGGAGTCGGCCTACTCGGACCGCCTGGCCGAACTGGGCCACGCCGAGCTTTTGGACCGTTCCCTGCTGCGCCCGTTCGAGATCGAACAGGAGTGCCGCGAGCTCGTCTACGCCGCCCGGCATCTCCCCCGCTGGCGCTACGCCCCGATGGGCGTACTGCGGTCCCGTTACCGGTGACCGGTGAACCCGATGAAGGAGAGCACGTGATTCCCGAGCTGTACCTCGCCGATCTGGAGGCCAAGCCCGCCGCGCTGACCGGCCTGGCGAGCGCCCTGGAGGCCGACGACCCGTTTTCCGGAATCCCCTCCCGGATCCGGCGGGTGGTCTTCCTCGGTATGGGCAGCTCCCGGTACGCCGCCCGGGTGGCCGCGCTGCGCCTGCGGGCCGCCGGAGTGGACGCGGTGGCCGAGTACGCCTCCGCCGCCCTGAGCTACCCGCCGAGCCCGGACACCCTGGTGGTCGCCATCTCCGCCACCGGCGGCAGCAGGGAGACCCTCGACGCGGTCGCCCGCGTACGCGGTCGCTCCTTCGTCCTCGCACTGACCAACGCGCCGGGCTCGCCGGTCACCGAGGGCGCCGACCTGGTGGTCCCGATGCTGGCCGGCGAGGAGCGCGGCGGCGTGGCCTGCCGGACCTTCCAGCACACCCTCGCCCTGCTCCTGGCGCTCGGAAACCGCCTCACCGCCTCCGGCGGGGACTCACCCGCGCTGCTCCGCCGTACGGCCGAGGCCACCGCCGACCTGCTGGAGCGCCGCGACGAGTGGCTGGAGCCGGCGGCGGCACTGCTCGACGGCCCGCACGGCGTCTACACGATCGCCCCCGCCGAACACCTGTCCTCCGCCGAGCAGTCGGCCCTGATGTTCCGGGAGGGACCGCGCAGGGCGGCCGACGCGTGCGAGACCGGCGACTGGGCCCACGTGGACGTCTACCTCACCAAGACCCTGGACTACCGCGCCATCCTGTTCCCCGGCTCTCGCTACGACGAGCAGGCCATGGACTGGATCCGGCAGCGCGGCTCCACGGTCCTGGCCGTCGGCGGCGACCTTCCCGGCGCCAAGGCCGCCGTCCGCTACCGCCACGACGACGACCCCGACGTGGCACTCCTGACCGAGACCCTGGTGGCCGAGCTGGTCGCCGCCAGGTGGTGGCTCGCCCAGAGCTGACCCCCGGCGGGCCTCAGATCTGGTCGAGGCCGCTGAGGACGCGTTCGAGAAGGTCGGGACCGGGACCCGCAGCGTCGACCTTGGGGCGGTGGATCCGCACCAGGCCCTCGGACTCCATGTCGGAGACCAGGACGCGGGTCACCCCGAGAGGGACGCCGAGCAGGGCGGAGATCTCCGCGACCGAGCGGATCCGGCGGCACAGATCGCTGATGAGGCGGTACTCCCGGATGTAGGACAGGCCGAGCCGAGCCGGGGTCGAGGTCGAGACCATCGCCTCCATGGCGAGCTTGGCGCTCGGCACGATCCGCCCTCCGGTCACGGCGTACATCCGGACCAGCGAGCTCTCCTCCTCGACCGGTTCGCCGTACTCCGGCTCGTACCCGAAGCGCCCGTCCCGCCCACCGTCGGAGTCGTCGGCCCGCACGGCTATCGGTCCCGGTTCGGGAGCTCGTTGCGCGCCCTGAGCACGCCCTGCTGGAAGCTCGACATCCGGTCACGGAGCCGCTCGGCCGAGACCGGGGCCGCGCCCGGTCCCGGTTCCGGGTTCGGCCGAGACCGGGCGGGCGGCGCCACCGAGCCGGGCACCAGGTTCGCCCTGGGGGTGCGTTTGGGCAGGCCGGCGTCGGTCGTGCCGCCGTGTGCGGGCGCGCTCGCCGCCTGGGCGGCCTGCCAGCCCCCGTCACCGGGAGAGGACCACGGCTCGGGCTCGTTGCGAGGGCTCTCCGGGACGGGGTCGCCCGTGGCCTCGCCGGGATCCCGGGAGGCGGCGATCCTGAACCAGGCGGACTCGACCGAGGCGAAGATCGGCAGGAAGTCGTCCTGCTTCGCCGGCGGCCCTGTCTCGTCCGCCCGGGCCGGACGGAGGAGGGGGCCGAGCGGGTCGGGGTGCGGCTCCGGGAACTCCCCACGCGGGCGGGACCGTTCCGGGGGCGGGCTCCACACGCTCGGCGCGCCCGCGTCCGCCCGCCCGTCCCACGCGGGTGCGGGCCACGTCTGCGCGGTGGGCGCCGCGAGCAGGGGAACCCTCGGGGGCAGGCCCTCGGCACCGGGAGCCTGCGGGAACGACGGGCCGGCGAGGGGCACGACGCCCTTGGGGAAGGCGGCGGGGAGCCGCGGGTAACCGGCCTGCTGGGGCGCCGGGGGTGGTGTGACGAGGAGTGTCTCCGGGAGGAGGACCATCGCGGTCAGGCCGGCCCCCTGGGGGCGAAGCTGGACGCGGATGCCGTGCTTGAGCGCGAGGCGGCCGACCACGAACAGACCCATGTGGCGGGCGACCGAGGCGTCGGCGGCCTGCGGGTTGGCCAGCCGCCAGTTGGCCTGGGAGAGCTCGTCGAGCGTCATGCCGATGCCCTGGTCGGTCACCGAGACCATCACGCCTCCCCCCTCGATCCGGCTGCTGGACACCGTGACCCTGGTGTTCGTCTGCGAGAACGAGACGGCGTTCTCCACCAACTCGGCCAGCAGGTGGACCACGTCGCTCGCCGCGGGGCCCGCGACGGCGACCTCCGCCCGGACCCGGTTCGTCACCCGCTCGTAGTTCTCCACCTCCGACAGCGACGCCCTGACCACGTCCATCAGCTCGACAGGCTGCCTCCAGCGCCGCGCCACCTCCTGCCCGGCGAGGACGAGCAGGTTCTCGCTGTTGCGGCGCATGCGGGTGGCGAGGTGGTCGAGCTTGAACAGATCCGCCAGCCGCTGGTCGTCGCGCTCGCCGCGCTCCAGCCGCTCGACCAGGCTGAGCTGGCGTTCCACCAGGCTCTGACTCCGCCGGGAGAGGTTGACGAACATCGCGTTCACCGTGTTGCGCAGCTTGGCCTCGTCGCCGGCCAGCCGCACCGCCTCCCTGAGCACCTCGTCGAACGCCCTGGCGACCTCGCCGATCTCGTCCCGGGAGAGCACCCCGATCGGCGGCACGTCCGCGACGACCTCCCCCTCACGCGACTCGCGGACCCGCTGGACATAGGCGGGCAGCCGCTCCCCGGCGACCTCCAGTGCCTCCCCGCGCAACCGCCGCAGCGGGCTGACCAGCGAGCGCGCCACCCAGATGGTGATCACCAGCACGAGCGCCAGCAGGGTGACGACGGCCATGGCGACCATCAGGGCGTGGCTCTGCTCGGCGTCACCGAGCTGCTGGCTGCGTACCACGATGTCCCGGGCGTGCCGTTCCTCGACCCCGCGCATGTGGTCGACGACGACGGTGGCCGCGTCGTACCACTCCTTGGCGTCGTCCTTCTCCGCCAGGTCCAGCCCCTTCAGCGAGGTGCCGGAGGCCGCGCGGAGCAGGACCAGCTCGCGGAGGAACTCCGCGCGGTCGGCGGTGCGGCCGTTGACCGCCTCGTCGAAGAGGCGGCGGTCCCGGCTTCCGGCCTCGGCGGCGAAGGTCCTCCTCTCGTTGCGCTCCGTGGAGAGCGCGCCGAGGAACCACTCCATCTGCTCCTGCTCGAACCGCCCCGCCACCAGCACCACGGTCAGCAGCGCCCGCTGGAACGAGACCGCCTCCTTGGCGCGGGCGAGCGCGTCCAGGGTCAGGGCCTGGCCGAACAGGACGTCGTCGGCGGTGCCCTTGCCGAGCTCGTCGTGGAGGGAGATCAGATCGGCGATGACCAGGCTGTAGGCGGCGATGACCGCGTCGGGCAGCAGCGTCGGCCCCAGGGCCTGGGTACGCAGCGGGGGGAGGTCGTCCAGGCGGGTGATCGCGGTCTCGACCTCGTCCCGGGTACGGCCGCTCACCTCCCCGCCGAGCAGGGCGCCGCTCTCGCGAACGCGTGTCACGGCACCGTCGACCAGGTCCATCTGGGCCCGCACGTTCTCCACCCCGCTCGCGGGGCGGCCGAGGGCGATGAACCAGGCGGTGTGGTCACGTTCCTCGGCCAGTTCGTGGGTGAGCGCGCCGACGTGGCCGGAGAGCCGGGCGAGGTCGTTGATCCGCCGGTAGTCGTCCGAGGCGCTCATCGAGGCGAACACCTGGACCCCGCCGAGCAGCACCGCGGCGATCGTGGGCACCAGGATGAGCGCGACAAGGCGCCGTCGCACCCGCCAGTTCCGCGGGCGTAGGCCGCTGCCCGCGTCTTGGATCCGCTGTGTGCTCACCGAACGCTGCCTCTCGGTGGATGAACCCCTGGTCGAATTTCCCGCGGTTCCCGGCAATTCGAGCACATCTCGACCTATGGGGCCAAGCGAACACAGCTCAATAAATGCGTATTCCTGGTGAAGCGGTGACCAGAACCTGGAGCTCCAGATATGACTGGAACATCGGTTTCAGTGGTCCGAATACCCCTGTCGCACATTTACCGGCCCGCACGGTCGTTTGCATCGTTCCATTCGGCGGCTCAGCAGCGCCGGACGGAATCACGCCGTCCCTGGAAGATCACAACATTGTGGGTCATCACAGTCACCCCATATCGTGACCTCCTACGTCCGCAGTCCACCACGTCCTCGGTTCACCTGATCCGAGCGACGGGCCCTGGAGGAGAACGTGGCCACACCCGGCGACGCCGCGAGCCAGGTTCGCGGGCCGCGCCCACCCACCCGCCCTCCGGCACTCGGCCGCCTCTCGGCGCTCACCCGCGTCGCGGTGCTCGGTGCGGTCACCGCGCTGGTCCTGCCGCTCACCTCGTGCACGGGCGAGCAGCCGTCCGCGTCGGCCGCCGACAACGGGCCGGTGCGGATCGCCGTCAACGGCTGGGCGGGCTACGAGGCCGGCGCCGCGGTCCTCGGGCGGCTGCTGACCACGGAGCTCGGCTACCCGGTGCAGACGGTCAAGCTCAACGAGGCCCAGTCCTGGGAGGGCCTCGAAAAGGGCACGGTGGACGTGATCGTGGAGAACTGGGGACGGGAGGCGGAGAAGCAGATCTACATCGAGGAGAAAAAGGTCGCGGTCTCCGCGGGAAGAAACGGCAGCAGGGGTGTCATCGGCTGGTACGTCCCGCAGTGGATGGTGGACGAGTATCCGGACATCACCGACTGGCGACAGCTCAACAAGTACGCCCATCTCTTCAAAACTGACAAGTCGGGCAATTTAGGCCAACTGCTCGACGGGGACGCCTCATATGTCACGCACGACGAGGCCCTGGTGCGCAATCTCGACCTCGACTACAAGGTCGTCTACGCGGGCAGCGAGAAGGCACTGATCGAGGCCGCCAGACGGGCGACCCGCGACCGCACCCCGCTGCTGATGTACTTCTACCAGCCGCAGTGGCTCTTCACCCAGGTCAAGCTGGCGAAGGTCAACCTTCCGCCGTACGCGATCGGCTGCGACGCCGACCCCGCCAAGGTGAGGTGCGACTACCCGCCCTACCTGCTCGACAAGATCGTGAGCAGGCGGTTCGCCGACACCGGCGGCGGGGCCTACGAGTTGGTGAGGAACTTCACCTGGACCAACGACCAGCAGAACGCGGTGGCGAACGACATGACGGAGAACGGCCTGGACGCCGACCGGGCGGCCCAGAAGTGGATCGACGCGAACAGGATCATCTGGAAGGAGTGGCTCCCCGACTGACGCCTCCATCCGGGTGGTCACCGGCCCACCCGGATGCGACGAGGGCTAAACGGAGGTGCCGTAGGCCGCGCGGACCCGCAGAACGTGCTCGACCAGAGTGATCAGCGTGCCCTTGACGGAGTCCCGGGAACGGGCGTCGGTCCGCACGACCGGAATGTGCGGGGCCAGGGTCAGGGCCTCGCGCACCTCGTCCTCGTTGTGCGGGAACTCTCCGTTCCAGCCGTTGATGCCGACCAGGAAGGGGAGCTTGGCCTCCTCGAAGTAGTCGATCGCCGGAAAGCCGTCGGCCAGCCGCCGGGTGTCGATCAGGACCACCGCGCCGATCGCGCCGCGGACCAGGTCGTCCCACATGAACCAGAACCGGTGCTGGCCCGGCGTGCCGAACAGGTACAGGATCAGGTCACGGTCCAGCGAAAGACGGCCGAAGTCCATCGCGACCGTGGTGGTGGTCTTGTTCGGAGTCAACCCCAGGTCGTCGATCCCGGCACTGGCGTCGGTCATCACCGCCTCCGTGGTCAGCGGCAGGATTTCCGACACCGCCCCCACGAACGTGGTCTTGCCGACACCGAACCCGCCCGCGACAACGATTTTCGTTGACGTCAGGCCACCCTGGCTAGAGCCTGCGAAGTCCACTGAGAACCCTTTCGAGCATGTTGAGATCCGGTTGTCCCTCGTTAAGACGCGGCTGATGGATGCGGACGAAGCCCTCGTCGACCATATCCGCCACCAGAACGCGGGCCACGCCGAGCGGGACCTTCAGCAGAGCCGAGATCTCAGCCACAGAGCGGTACGAGCGACAGAGCCTGATGATCGCATCCTGCTCGGGGGTGAGCAGAGCCAGGTCCTCCTCCATGATGAAGGAAGAGGAGACCAACGTCTCCATGGCCAGCTGGAAACGGGGCTCCGACCTGCCACCGGTGACGGTGTACGGGCGGAACAGCGGCTCGTCGTCCTCGCTCCTGTCAATCCCCCGCACTGGCCCCTCCCCTGGAAAAACCCGACACGGCCCCGGTCACTACCGGCCCCGGAGGGACTGTAGCTCGGCGCGGAGCGCGGGGGTGAGCACCTGACCGGCCCGCTCGACGAGCATCGTCATCTGGTAGGCCACCAGGCCCATGTCGCAGTCGGAAGAGGCCAGCACGGCGAGCGCGGAACCGTCGCTGATCGCCATGACCAGCAACAGGCCGCGCTCCATCTCGACCACGGTCTGGGTGACCGGGCCTCCGTCGAACACCCGGGAGGCCCCCACGGTCAGGCTGAGCAGGCCCGCGGCGACCGCGGCGAGCTGGTCGGCCCTGTCGACCGGAAATCCCTCCGAACCGGCGATCCTCAGTCCGTCGGCGGAGACGCACACCGCATGTGCGACACCGGGCGTGCCGCGGACGAACTCGGTGATCAGCCAGTCGAACCTGCGCGCCTCATGACTCAGGGTCGTCACGAGCCATCCTCCTCCTTGTCGGTAAGGCTCCTGGTAGTGGCTTCGGCTACTTCGGCGCGACCTCGTCGCACCCCCTGCTGGAAACTCGTCAGACGGTTGCGCACCCTGTCCGGGGACACGGACGGCGTCGGACTGGACGGCATCGGGCTGGACGGTGTGGAAGCGGCCGTGCCCGGTACGAGATTCGCCCGGGGAGTGCGCTTGGGCAGACCCGCGGCGGTGATCCCGCCAAGACTGGGGTCGCTCACCGCCTGGGCGGCCCGCCAGCCGGCGTCGGACGGGGTGTTCCAGCCGTCCGGGTCGCCCGCCGTCGCGGATCGCTCCGCCTCCGCTTCCACCGACGGCTCGTGGGCCGCCTGGTGGACCGGTACGCCCCCCGGTGGGGGGGCCTGCTCGTCGGACGTGCTCTCCGGTGCGAAGGACGCGGGCCCCCCTCCTTCCGCCGGGCCGTCCACCCGGCGGAACCAGGCCGACTCGACCGAGGCGAAGATGGGCAGGTACTCCTCCTGCTCGGCTTCGAGCGGGGAGACGCCCACCGTGGGCATCGCCCCCGCCGCCGGGTTCTCGTACCCGTACTCGTACGAGGACTCACCCCATGAGGAGAGTCCCTGGGCGGGAACACCCCCGCCGCCTTTCAGCCCGCCGACCTGGCGCTTGGGCAGCGGCGCGCCACCTGCCGGAGCACCGGACGAATCCGTCTGACCGGTGGAGGCTCGCTGTTCCGCGGCGAGATGGTCACCGGGCGACGAGGCGGAGCCGAACGAGGACGCGTCCGGGATGGACACCTGCCCGAACGAGTCATGACCGAAAGAACTCTGCCCGAACGACCCTTGCCCGAACGAGGAATGCTCGAACGAGGACTGGCCCTGCCCGTACGAGGGTTGCCGGACGGGTGGGCGGCCGGTGGACGTCTGGGCGGAGAAGTCCCCCGAGGCGGCCTGCTCCGCTCCCCAGGAGGGAGTCCGCGCCGGCTGGTCCTCCTGAGTGACGAGCTCCGGCGGGAACAGCACCATGGCGACGAGGCCGCCGCCCTCCTGCGGGCGCAGCTGCACCCGGATGCCGTGGCGCAGGGCCAGGCGGCCGACCACGAACAGGCCCATGCGCCGCGACACCGAGACATCGACGACGGGCGGCTCCGCCAGCCTGCGGTTCGCCTCGACCAGCTCCTCGTGGGTCATGCCGATACCCGGGTCGCTGACCGCGAGCAGCGCGCCGCCGCCCTCGATCGCGCTGCTGGAGACCACGACCCGGCTGGCCCGGGGGGAGAACTGGATGGCGTTCTCCACCAGCTCGGCGACCAGGTGCACGACGTCGTTGGCGGCACTGCCCGCGACCGAGATCGTACGGTGCACCCTGACCTGGACCCGCTCGTAGTCCTCGACCTCCGACAGGGAGGCACGCACGACGTCGACGAGCTTGGCCGGCCTGCTGCGCCTGCGGGGCGGCTCGTGACCGGCGAGGACCAGGAGGTTCTCGGAGTTGCGCCGCATCCGGGTGGCCAGGTGGTCGAGCCTGAACAGGTCGGCCAGGCGGCCGCCGTCCTCCTCGCCCTTCTCCAGCCCGTCGATCAGCGAGATCTGCCGCTCGACCAGGGTCTGCGTGCGACGCGACAGGTTGACGAACATCGCGCTGACGTTGGAGCGGAGCTCGGACTCCTCGGCGGCCAGGCGCACGGCCTGCCGGTGGACCTCGTCGAAGGCCTTGGCCACCTCGCCGATCTCGTCGGTGCTCTCGATCGGGATGGGGGCGATCTCGGGCGTCCTGGTGTCGCCGGAGACCCGTAGCCGCTGCACCACCTCGGGAAGCCTGAAGCCCGCGACCTCCAGCGCCTCGGCGCGCAGGCGGCGCAGCGGCGTCACCATCGAGCGGGCGATCACCACCGTGAGGCCGAGTACCAGCAGGAGCAGAAGCAGGATCAGGACGGACGTGATGATCGCATTGCGCTGTTCGTCGTCCTCCAGCATCCGGGCCCTGGCGACCACGTCACCGGCGACCTTGATCTCGACCTTCCGCATCAGGTCGAGGACCGCGGTGTTGTCCGAGAACCACTGCTTGACGTCGTTGGAACCCGACAGCAGCCGTCCGGTGTACCGGGGGTCACTGGCGAGCACGATCGCCCTGGCCTTGGTCAGTTCGGCCCGGTGCACCCTCTCGTCGATCATGGCGCCGGCGAGGAGCCGGCTGTTGGCCGGGCTCGCCTCGACGCTGAAGTCCGCCTCGAACTCGCTCATACGGGAACGGGAGGCGATGAACTTCTCGATCTCCTGCGGGTTGATCAGCGAGGGCGCGTAGTACCCGGCCAGCAGGCGGGCGCGCTGCCTGGAGACCTCCTCCTTGGCGTACGCCAGGGCGCTGAGCGCGCGGGTGTTGCCGGCGATCTCCGAATCGTCGCCGGCCAGCGTGAGCTCCTCGTGGAGCTTGAGCAGCGGGGCGATCATGTAACTGTAACGTTCCACCCGGGTCGTACCCGGCAGGCGACGCAGCTCGGGAAGGCCTTCCAGCTGGTAGGCGACGCTCTTGGCCGCCTCGACGGCTCGGGGGCCGTAGGAGTCGTCGATCGCCCGGACCTCCAGCTGCACCTTCCTGACCAGTGCGTCGACCACCTTCCGCTGGGCTTCCTCGCTCTTCTTCAACCCCTTATCCGAAGGCTGGAACGACCCCCAGGCGCCCCTGTCACGTTCCAATCCAAGCGCCTGCGCCAGATCCCGGAGGCCGCCGGAGTACTCCGCCGCGGCGGCGGTCCGCTGGTGCCCGGCGACGCTGTCGACGGAGGCCACCACGCGCGTGCCCGCGAGCACGACACCCACCGTGGTCGGCACCAGGATCAGAGCCGTCAGACGCGAACGGACACGCCAGTTCTTCAGGCCGAACCGAGCGGCAAGCCGCTTGCCACGGTCGGGTGCCGGAGCACTCCCGCTATCGGATGTCGCCCTCGCCACAGCTCTCGCTACCCCTCAATCACGACACAGATGAACAACATCAGACCACAAGGTCACGTGAAAGAATCGACAAAAACGACATATCGCCTTTAATTGTTACTAAGGCGACAAGGGGTGATCATCCGCGGCTACCTCAGGGCAGCCAGCACCTGATCTCGTATCTGAGCTCGCTGGACCTCGTCGGTCAGCGGACGACCGGCTCTGTCGACCACGTAGAAGACGTCCACCGCCTCTGCGCCGAGAGTCTCCACACGGGCAGCCCGTACGTCAAGGCCACATTCCCCAAATGCTCTACCGATCCGCCACAAAAGTCCCGGACGGTCATGGGCCCGCACCTCGATGACCGTCGCGGTGTTCGACGCGTCATCCACCAGGTTCACCCTGGGCGGCGCCACCGGCACCCGTGCCGGGCGCATCGACCTGCTCCTCCTGGCGAGGCGCTGCTCGATGTCCAGGCGACCGGCCAGGACCAGCCGCAGATCGGCCTCCAGCGTCGCGGGATCGGGCGGCGAGCCGTACTCGGGAACGACCGAGAACTCGATCACGGCGGTCGTCCCCGCCGAGGCGGCCGACGCGGCGCGGACCACCATCCGGTGCGCGGCCAGCACCCCGGCCGCACGCCAGAGCAGCCCGGCCCGGTCCGGCGCGACCACGGTGACCGCTCCCCCGTTGATCCGCACGGCTCCTCCGCCGTGTCGGGCCAGGGACGCCTGCTCCACCGAGAGCGAGGGCGCGGGCCGCAGCGGGGTGCCGGAGAGCGCCGAACGGACCCGGCGCACCAGATCGGTGACCAGTGAGGCCTTCCACGAGTTCCAGGCGGCGGGCCCGGTGGCGTGGCCGTCGGCCACGGCGAGGGCCGCCAGCAGTTCGAGGACCTCGCGCGTACCGACGGCCTCGGCCACCCGGGAAATGGTCACCGGGTCGTCCAGGTCACGGCGGGTGGCCGTCTCGGGCAGCAGGAGGTGGTGGCGGACCACGGTCTCCAGGGTGTCGACGTCCGCCGGAGGCAGGCCCATCCGGGCCCCGATGTCGCGGGCGACGACGGCGCCGGTGGTGGAGTGGTCCCCGGGGTATCCCTTACCGATGTCGTGCAGGAGCGCCGATATCAGCAGCAGGTCGGGCCGGGAGACCTCGCGGGTGAACGAGGCGGCCCCGGCGGCGGCCTCGATCAGGTGCCGGTCGACCGTGTAGCGGTGCACCGGGTTGCGCTGCGGGCGGTGCCGCACCCGCTCCCAGTCGGGCAGCAGGCGGACCAGCATCCCCGCCTGGTCCAGTTCCTCCCAGACCGGCACGGCCGCACGCCCGGCGCCCAGCAGGGCCACCAGGGCATCACGTGCCTCATCCGGCCAGGGCACGGGGAGTGGCGGCGACTGGGCCGCCAGCGTGGTGACCGTGGCGGGCGCCAGTGGCAACCCCGCCTCGGCCGCCGCGGCGGCGGCGCGCAGCACGAGGATCGGGTCCTTGCGGGGGTTGACCCCGCGGGCCAGCACGACCTCTCCACCGTGCTCGACGACGCCGTCGGCGAGCGGGCGGCGGCCACGGGGGGTGGGGCCGGTCAGCAGCCGGTCGACGGTGCGCCAGGTGGCGTCGAAGGCGTGCCCGATGGTCCTGGCGGCCTCGGCGAGCCTGCGCATCAGCGCCTCGGCGTCGAGCAGGCCGAGGATCCCGGCGACCGCGTCCTGTTCCTGGAGCACCAGCCGGTCGGCGCCTCGGGCGGTCACCAGGTGCAGCCCGTGCCGGATGTCGAGCAGCAGCTCGTAGGCCTCGCGGACTCGCGGACCGGGAGCCGAGGCGACCCAGGCCGCCGCCACGGCCTGCATCGCCTGCACGTCACGGATGCCGCCGCGGGAGTCCTTGAGGTCGGGTTCGAGCAGGAACGCCAGCTCCCCGCTCGCCTCCGCCCGCTTGTCCGCCGCGTCGCGCAGCTCACCCAGCCGGCGCCGGGAGTCGGCCCGCCACTCGGCGAGCACGACCTCGCGCACCGACCGCGTCAGCTCCTGGTCTCCCGCCACGTGCCGGGCCTGGATCAACCCGAGGACCGCCTTGAGGTCCTCCCCGGCCACCCTCGCCGCCTCGTCCACGGTCCGCACCGAGTGGTCGAGGCCGATCCCGGAGTCCCAGATCGGATACCAGATGCGGTCGGCGATACGCGCCACATCATCTCGTCCGTCGTGGAGCAGGACCAGGTCGAGGTCACTGCCCGGCGCGAGCTCCGAGCGGCCCAGGCTCCCGACCGCGACGAGCGCGACTCCGCTGAGGGCGCCGCGCTCGTCGTTTCTCGTCGTTCCCCCGTTGTGCCCGTACGGCGTGCCGCAGGCGGTCCTGACCAGGTCCGTCAGCCAGCGGTCGATGTCCGCGGCCCGTTCCTTACGAGCCGCGGCGTACGAGCGAGTGTCGCCTCTCACCGGTTAGAGCGCCTCAGGTCCGCGTTCCCCGGTGCGGACGCGGATCACCGTGTCCACCGGAACGGACCAGACCTTGCCGTCGCCGATCTTGCCGGTCTGCGCGGCCTTGACGATGACGTCGATGACGTCCTCGGCGTCGTCCTCCTCGGTGAGCACTTCGAGGCGGACCTTGGGCACCAGGTCGACCTGGTACTCGGCGCCCCGGTAGACCTCGGTGTGGCCGCGCTGGCGGCCGTAGCCGCTGGCCTCGCTGACCGTCATGCCCTTGACCCCGAACTGCTCCAGGGCCGCCTTCACGTCGTCGAGTTTGAACGGTTTGATGATCGCGGTGATGAGTCTCATGCGTCCACCTTCTTAGACGCCGGGGTGGAAACCGGACCGTTGACGGCCGCGACACCCGAGGAGTGGATGGTGCCGAGGTCGTAACCGGTCTCGGCGTGGGTGGTGATGTCGACGCCGGCGATCTCCTGCTCCTGGGTGATGCGGAAGCCCATCGTCTTGTCGATGATCTTCGCGATGATCCAGGAGATGACGAAGGAGTAGGCGCCGACCGCGACGGGACCGAGCACCTGCACGCCGAGCTGGGAGATCGGACCGCCGTAGAAGAGGCCCTTCTCCTGACCGTCGGCGAACGGGTAGGCGGCGACGAAGCCCAGCGCCACCGCGCCCACGACACCGCCGACCATGTGAACGCCGACCACGTCGAGGGAGTCGTCGTAGCCGAGCTTGTACTTCAGGCCGACCGCGTAGGCACAGGCGACACCGGCCAGCGCGCCGATCACGAACGCCGCCCAGGGGTCGACGAAACCACAGGCCGGGGTGATGGCGACCAGACCGGAGACCGCACCGGAGGCGACACCGAGGGTGGTGGAGTGGCCGTCGCGGAGCTTCTCGACCAGGATCCAGGCGCCGGCCGCGACCGCGGTGGCGATCTGGGTGTTCATGAACGCCAGGCCGGTCGTGCCGTCGACGGCGAGCTCGGAGCCCGCGTTGAAGCCGAACCAGCCGAACCAGAGCAGGCCCGCGCCGAGGAGGACGAGCGTGAGGTTGTGCGGCCGCATCGGGTCCTTGCGCCAGCCGACACGCTTGCCGATCACGAGCGCGACCGCCAGGGCCGCGGCGCCGGCGTTGATGTGGACGACGGTGCCTCCGGCGAAGTCCTCGATGCCGAGGGTGCTCAGCCAGCCACCGCCCCACACCCAGTGGGCCACGGGGAAGTAGACGACCGTCGCCCAGACGAGGGCGAAGACCACCCAGGCGCCGAACTTGACCCGGTCGGCGAGCGCGCCGCTGATCAGCGCGACCGTAATGATGGCGAAAGTCATCTGGAACGTCGAGAAGACCAGACTCGGCATACCGGTGCCGTCATCCTTGGTCGCCGTCTCGACCAGGCCGCTCAACCCGATGTTGTCGAGCCCGCCAATGATCTTGTTGAGGAATCCGGAGCCGTCTCCGACGGCGTCGAAGGCCAGCGAGTGACCGTAGAGAACCCAGGCGATCGTCACGACGATGATGCTGACCCACGACATCATCATCATGTTGAGAACGCTCTTCGCCCTGGTCATGCCCCCGTAGAAGAAAGCGAGACCTGGCGTCATGAGCAGGACGAGTGCGGTGCTCGCGAGCATCCAGGCTGTGGAGCCGCTATCGATCTCCATGCGAAGCGACCCTCCTTCCAATTGGCGTTTTGCCGGTTTCACATGCAGTGGACGCTTCCAGGGCTCCGTCGACCGGCCGCGCACTGACGTTGCGCCACAGCGTGTTCTTCCGCCGTTTCAAGGCGCGACCCTGTGTGTTTCACATCTGTGAATCTCGGCCACACGATGTTTCCGCCGGGTTTCGGACCGGGCATGTCTCGACTTACCAATGACCCAAAAGATGCCCAGGTGAGCGACCACCCGACTCTTCCGAGGGCCGCCGATGACCGCGCGCATGACCCCCGCCACGCCCGTCATGTCCTCTCATCCGGGCGAATACGTTGGGCCGTACTCCCTACCCGGCGAAGGAACGAACTGATCGCCCCGGCCCCGTACCTCCTAGCCCGACCCTGCGCTCCTTCCCGCAGTGGCGCTTCAGCTACGGCGCCTCGCCGAACGGTCCCGTAAAGATCGCTTCAGCCACGCACAGCACACTGGACGGCCGGAAAGAAACCCACTACGGCCCGCACGCCGTACGGCGAGACCGCGTGCAGCGGAGGTGGGTGGGCGTTCCGGGCGGCTTAAAAAAAGCCCGCAACCATGGCGCCCGAGCAGGCCGGAGGCCTGAATCTCAAGACGGCAACTGAGACGGCCGCCCGGAACGCCCACCGCAGCGGGCACAGAGCCAAAGCACAGAGCCAAAGCACCCAAAAAAACGATCCGGCACGCCCCCCGCGGGGAGCGTGCCGGATCGCAGACGGCTCAGGCCGCGGTGGCCATCTTCCGCAGCCGGGCCAGGGCGTCGCGCTCGATGCGTCGGGCGCGGTCCCTGCCGATGCCGTAGCGCTCGCCGACCTCGGTCAGCGTGTGCTCACGGCCGTCCATCAGGCCGTAACGCCAGCGGAGCATCTCGCGGGTCTGTCCCTCCAGCCCCGTCAGCCACTCCTCCAGCCGCTCGCGCTCAAGGACGTCCATCGCCTGCTGCTCGGGATCGGCCCAGGTGTCGTCGGCGATCATGTCGCCGAGTTCGGTCTCGTCCTCGTCGCCCACGCCCAACTGCAGGGAGACGGGGTCGGAGGCCCAGCGGCGGAGCTCACGGACCCGCTCGATGGGCAGTTCGAGCACCGCCGCCAGGTCGGCGTCGGTCGGCTCGGCGTCGAACTCGGCCAGCATGTCCCGGCGGACCCGCATCAGCCTGGTCATCTGCTCACCCGCGTGGGTGGGCAGGCGGACCGGCCGGGCCTGCTCGTGAATGGCACGCCCCACGGACTGCCGGATCCACCAGGTGGCATAGGTCGAGAACTTGTAACCGCGCCGGTAGTCGAACTTCTCGACCGCGCGGACCAACCCCAGGTTTCCCTCCTGAACCAGATCGATCAGCGGCATTCCCCGCCCTGAATATTTGCGCGCGACGGCCACCACAAGACGTAGATTGGCCTGGATGAATTCATCTTTGGCCCTCCGCCCGGAAACGGCCAAACGCTCAAGCTCCTCATCGGCGGCGTCCGCGATCCGCGGCTCCGTCAACCCGCCGTCCAGCAACTGCTCAGCGAAGAGACCCGCCTCGATCCGCTTGGCGAGTTCCACCTCTTCCTCCGCGGTGAGCAGGGGCACCCTGCCGATCTCTGCCAGGTAGGTTCCGAGCAGATCCCTGTCAGAGACGTGCTGATCCTGCGTCCGATTCCCCGTCGGCCTTGCCATCCGATGGCACCTCGCTCCGGCTGCTTATGACGTGTCCGCCCGCTCGCTCAACGCCCCATGCGCGCGGACACGTCGCTTGACTTTTCAACGGCTGGATCAGGGCAAAGATTCCCTCAAGAAGTACGCCTGGAGAATGGTTCCGAACTCCTCCTCAGGGAGGATGCCTCCCGGCGCCACGACAAGGCCCGCGGCTGCCCCCGGCGAAGAGGGCTAAACCAGACGGCGCCCCTCCTTCCACACCTGTGTCACCAGCGGCACCCCCGGCCGGTAGGCGAGATGGACGTACGTCGGGGCGTCCAGGATCACCAGATTCCCCCTGGTTCCCACCCGCAGCGTGCCGACGTCCCCGCGGCGCAACGCCCTGGCCCCGCCGTACGTGGCCGCCCTGATCGCCTCCAGCGGCGTCATCCGCATCTCGCGGACCGCCAGCGCCACGCAGAAGGGCATCGAGGAGGTGAAGGAGGAGCCCGGGTTGCAGTCGGTGGCCAGCGCGACCGTCACCCCGGCGTCCAGCAGGCGGCGGGCGTCCGGGTAGGGCGAGCGGGTGGAGAACTCCGCACCGGGCAGCAGGGTGGCCACCACTCCCGCCGACGACAGCGCCGAGACGTCGTCGTCACTCAGATGGGTGCAGTGGTCGGCGGAGGCCGCGCCCACCTCGGCGGCGATCCGCGCCCCCGGGCCCGCGCCCAGCTGGTTGGCGTGGATCCTCGGCAGCAGCCCCGCCTTCATCCCGGCGAGGAGGATCTCCCTGCTCTGGTCGGCGTCGAAGGCGCCGCGCTCGCAGAACACGTCGACCCACCGGGCGTGCGGCGCGCAGGCCTCCAGCATCTCCCCGGTGACCGTGCGGACGTACTCGTCGGCCGAGGAGGCGTCGGGGGGCACCACGTGCGCGCCCAGGTAGGTGGTCTCCTCGGTGAACCCCCGCGCGATCTCCAGGGACCTGCGCTCGTCCTCGACGGTGAGGCCGTAACCACTCTTGATCTCCACCGTGGTCGTCCCCTGGGCGAGCATCTCCGAGACCAGGGCGGCGGTGAGCGTCACGAGCTCGACGTCGGAGGCGGCGCGGGTGGCCGACACCGTGGTGCGGATGCCACCGGCCGTGTAGGGCAGGCCCGCCATCCGGGCGGCGAACTCGGCCGTGCGGTCGCCCGCGAAGACGAGGTGGGCGTGGCTGTCGACGAACCCGGGGATCACGCAACGTCCGTCGACGTCCACCCGCTCGTCGGCGCAGGGAGCCGCACCGGCGGGCCCTGCCCACACCACCTCGCCGTCCTGCACCACCAGCGCCGCGTCCTCGATCTCCTCCCGCGCCGGATCACCCGTGTAGAGCAGTCCGATGCGATCGAAGAGGGTGCTCCTCACCTGCCGGCCCTCGCTCGTCATACCGACCTCCCCGCTCGTGCCTCGATGATCGCCTCGGTGAGCATGCCGCCCACGTCACCGAGTACGTGCCTGCCCTCGGTGACCACGCGGCGGCCCCCCGACACCACGGAGTGCACGTCGGCGGCCGTGGCGGCGAACACGACGGTCTCGGCCAGGTGCGCCGGGGAGGCGCCCGCCGTACGGACCGAGTCCAGGCGCACCGACACCAGGTCGGCCCACGCGCCGGGGACGAGCATGCCCGCGCAGGCGAAGCCGAGCGAGTCGTGTCCCGCCGCCGTGGCGGCGTGCAGGAGCTCGGCGGCCGACCAGTGACCGCGCCGCTCGGTGGCCAGCCGCTCGTCCAGTTCGACCGCGCGGGCCTCCTCGAACAGGTCGACGACCGCGTGACTGTCCGAGCCGAGCGTGACGGGCGACCCCGCGTCGAACAGCGCCCTGGCCGGTCCGATGCCGTCGGCGAGGTCGCGCTCGGTCGTGGGGCACATGCACACGCGCGTGCCGGAGCCGCCGAGCAGCGCGATGTCCACGTCCGACAGGTGCGTGGCGTGCACGGCGGTCGAGCGGGGGCCGAGCGCGCCGTGCGCCTCCAGCAGCTGGACCGGGCTCGCGCAGTACGCCTCCACGCAGGCGGTGTTCTCCGCCCGCTGCTCGGAGACATGGGCGTGCAGCGGGACCGCGTGGTGGCGGGAGAACTCGGCGACCACCGGGATCTGCTCGGGCCTGACCGCACGGACCGAGTGCACGGCCACACCGATCTCCACGTCCGGATCGTCCCGGTAGTGGGTGGTGAGCGCCTCCGCCCGTGCCGCCCACCCGTCGGCGTCGCCGTCACCGAACCGCAGCTGGACACCGCTCAGCGGGGTGCCGACGCCACCGGTCAGGTAACAGGCGTCCAGCAGCGCGATGCGCAGCCCCGCCTCGCGCGCCGCCTGGACGAGCGCGTGGCCCATGGCGTTCGGGTCGTCGTAGCGCCTGCCGCCCGGACTGTGGTGCAGGTAGTGGAACTCCCCGACGCAGGTGATGCCGGCCAGCGCCATCTCGGCGAACGCGGCCCTGGCGAGTCTGAGATAGGAGTCGGGGTCGAGGGTCTCCGCCACCTCGTACATCTGCTCGCGCCAGGTCCAGAAACTGCCCTTCTCCCGTTGCGTCGCCCCGCGCAGGGCACGGTGGAAGGCGTGGGAGTGCGCGTTGGCCAGGCCCGGGATGGTCAGCCCGGCCAGCCGGACGGCTCCGCCGGGCGGGGTCGCCACACCGGTGACGATCTCGGAGATCACCGTGTCGTGGACTTTGACGAGCACTCCCGCGACGGCCTCGCCCGGCGGCAGCCAGGCCAGCTCGCACCAGTAGTTCAGCTCGCGCACAGGTCCTCCAAAACCGCGGCGAGGACGGCGACCCCCGTGTGGCAGTCGGCCGTCTCCGCGTGTTCGTCCGGAGAGTGAGAGATGCCCGTCGGATTGCGGACGAACACCATCGCGCTGGGCACACCCGCGGACGCGAGAATGCCCGCGTCGTGTCCGGCCCCGGTCGGCAGGACGGGTGCGCCCCCGGCGGCGGCGGCGACCCGCTCGCGCAGGACCGCGTCGAAGTCGACGACCGGGGTCCACGACTCGACGGTGACCTCGGCACCGGAGAACTCGGTCAGCTCGGCGACCAACGTCCTGACCGCGTCCTCGTCACCGCCCCTGGCATCCAGCCAGGCACTGACCAGTCCGGGGACGGCGTTGGCGTTGTTGGGCGACACGCGCGTCCTGCCGAAGGTGGCGACCACGCCGCCGCGCTCGGCGGCCTGGCGGGCGTGGAGCACGGTACGGGCGAAGGGCAGCATCGGGTCGTCGCGGTCGGCCAGCCTGGTGGTGCCGGCGTGGTTGGCCTGGCCGTGGAAGTCGAACCGCCAGCGGCCGTGCGGCCAGATGGCCGAGGCGACGCCGACCGGCGCGTCCCGGTGGACCAGGTCCTTGCCCTGCTCGACATGGAGCTCTACGAAGACCCCGACATGCCGCAGGGTCTCCTCGTCCCGGCCCAGGGCGCCCGGGTCGCGTCCTGCCCCGCGCAGTACCTCGGCCAGCGAGTCGCCCTCGTCGTCGGTCAGCGCGCGCGCCCTGTCCGGGTCCAGGATTCCGGTCAGCAGCCGGGAGCCGACGCACGGGACGCCGAACCTGGCGCCCTCCTCGTCGCTGAAGCAGGCGATCCCCAGGGGGCGCGCGGGCCGGAGGTCCCTGGCCCGCAGCAGGTCGAGGGCGGCGAAGGCCGACACGACTCCCAGGGGGCCGTCGAAGGCGCCGCCCTGCCGTACCGAGTCGAGGTGGCTGCCGGTGACCACGCCCGGCCGCACCGACGGGTCACCCCACCAGGCCCACAGGTTGCCGTTGCGGTCCTCCCTCAGGTCGAGGCCGCGCCTGGCCGCCTCCTGTCCGAACCAGCGCCGAAGCTCCAGATCCGCCGGCGACCACGCGTCTCGCAGGTAGCCCCGGGTCCGGCCATCACGTCCGAGGTGCTCGATGGCACCCCACATCTCGTCGAACACCCTCCCATTATGTGAATGATCCCATTCATTGGCGAGTCCGCCGCACCTTCGCCCGATTCCCCCTGCTCCGCGGAGCCGCTCCGCCTCGCCGGGCGAGAAACCGTACGGCCCCTCAGTTCAGGCGGCCTGCGGCGGGACGGACGGTGATCTCGGTGACGTGGGCGTCGGGTGACGCGGTCAGGGCCGCCTGCACCACCCTGGCCACCGAGTCCACGTTCAGGTACTTCTCCGGCCGGTAGGAGTCGCCCTCCCGGACCCGCACCTCACGCTGCATGTCGGTGTCGACCCGTCCGGGGTAGATCGTCGTCACGCGGAGTTCCGGCTCTTCCAGGCGGAGCGCGTCGGCGAAGGCGCGCAGCGCGAACTTGCTCGCCGCGTAGGGGCCCCAGCCGGCACTGGCCCGCTGCCCGGAGCCGGAGTTGATCAGCACCACGTGACCGCGCCCCGCGCGCAGGGCGGGCAGCAGCAGCCGGGTCAGCTCGACCACCGCGATCACGTTGACCTCCATGGTGTGCCGCCACACCTCGGCCGGGGTCTCCTCCACCCGCCCCAGGTGCAGCACGCCCGCACTGTGCACCAGCACGTCGAGCCGGTCGATGGCGGCGACGTCGGCCTCCGTGACGGTGGTGAGCTCCACCGGCCAGGGCCGCGCGCCGGGCAGGGCGGCGGCCGTCTCGGCCAGCGCCTCGGAGTCGCGGCCGCCGAGCAGCAGGTCGTGGGTGGGGGCCAGGGCGCGGGCGATCGCGGCGCCGACCCCTCGTGAGGCACCGGTGACCAGTGCGGTCGGACGTACAGACATGTCGATCACCCTATCCGGATCAGCAGAACCGTTCGGTGAAGACCCCCGCCTGGTCGGTCATCCGTTCGTACTCCTCCAGCCGGGCCTGCGTGCGCAGCGGCGCCGCGTCCGCCATGGCCTCCACCAGCACCATGGCCAGGGCCAGTGGCGCCGTGTGCGAGTCGAAGACCAGCCGTTCCCCGACGGGGGCGGCCAGGACCACGTCGGCCTCGAAGGGCACGTCCCGCCGGTCGGTGATCACCGCCGTACGCAGGCCCAGGTCCCGGGCGCCGCGCAGCGCCTGCACCGCCTCGGCCGGGTAGCGGGGCAGGATCACCGCGACCAGCCAGCTCGCCCCCGCGCGGCGCGCGGCGTACAGGCCGTCGGCCAGTTCGGAACCGCCGTGGGTCAGCAGCCGGACGTCCGGGTGGATCCGGCGCGCGAAGTAGGCGAACGTGGTGGCCAGCCCGCTCGACACCCGCAGGCCCACCACCGGCAGAGGCTCGCATCCCGCCAGCTTGGCACCCAGCTCCGAGATGTCGGAGGGGTCGGCCAGCGCGTCGCGTACGCTCCGCAGGTTGTCGATCTCCACGTCGATGGCCGCCTGCAGGTCGTTGGCCCGCGACGGCCTCCGGCCGCCCACGACGAGGGGCCGCAGCGCCTGTCTGAGCTCGGGATACCCCGCGAAACCGAGCACCATCGCGAACCTCGTCACCGACGGCTGGCTGACCCCCGCCCGCTCGGCCAGCTCCACGCTGGACAGGAAGATGGCCTCGGACAGGTGGTCGCCCAGGTAGCGCGCGATCCGCCGCTGCACCGGCGACAGCCGCCGCCCCTCCAGAAGCTGATCGAGTCCGTCCCCCACGCCCCCTCCAACCGCTCGACACTCCACGAGCATTCCCCTCCCCCACCCCGCCCCGCTGTAGTTCATACACCCGGACGGGGCGGGAGTGAGCGGTGCCGGCAGGATTCACCCCCCGGGGCCGGGACACGGTACGCGGATCGGTGCGCGCACCTCCCGATCAGGGCCGGCGCGCCCCGGCCGGAGCCCGATCACCCGGCCGGGACCCGCGCCTCCGGTCAGGATTCGCGCATCGGGATGCGGACGTCCCGCTCCTCGGCCACGGCGACGGCCTCGTCGTAGCCCGCGTCGACGTGACGGATGACCCCCGTGCCCGGGTCGTTGGTGAGTACCCGGTTGAGCTTCTCGGCACCGAGCCTGGTGCCGTCGGCGACGGTGACCTGGCCGGCGTGGATGGAACGGCCGATGCCGACGCCGCCGCCGTGGTGAATGGAGACCCACGCGGCACCGGAGGCGACGTTGAGCATGGCGTTCAGCAGCGGCCAGTCGGCGATCGCGTCGGAGCCGTCGGCCATGCCCTCGGTCTCCCGGTACGGGCTCGCCACGCTGCCGCAGTCGAGGTGGTCGCGGCCGATCACCAGCGGAGCCTCGATCTCCCCCGAGGCCACCATGTCGTTGAACCGCTCTCCGGCCAGGTGGCGCTCCCCGTATCCGAGCCAGCAGATACGGGCCGGCAGGCCCTGGAAGTGGACCTTCTCCCCGGCCATCCGGATCCACCTGGCGAGCGGCTCGTTGTCAGGGAAGAGCTCCAGGATCGCGCGGTCGGTCTTGGCGATGTCGGAGGGGGAACCGGAGAGCGCGGCCCACCGGAACGGGCCCTTGCCCTCGCAGAACAGCGGCCGGATATAGGCGGGCACGAAGCCGGGGAAGTCGAACGCGCGACCGTAACCCGCCAGCCGGGCCTCGCCCCGGATCGAGTTGCCGTAGTCGAAGACCTCGGCTCCGGCGTCCTGGAAGCCGACCATGGCCTCCACGTGCCTGGCCATGGCCTCGCGGGCCCTGCGGGTGAAGCCCGCCGGGTCCTTCTCCCGTTCGTCGGCCATGTCCTCGAAGGCCACGCCGATCGGCAGGTACATCAGCGGGTCGTGGGCGGAGGTCTGGTCGGTGACGACGTCGATCTCGGCGCCTCTGCGGAGCAGTTCGGGCACGATCTCGGCCGCGTTGCCCTCGACCCCGATGCTCAACGGCCTGCGCTGGTCGCGGGCCTCGTACGCCAGGCGCAGCGCCTCGTCGAGGTCGGCGGCGCGGACGTCCAGGTAGCGGTGCTCGATCCGCCGGTCGATCGACCTGGGGTCGCAGTCGACGCAGATCACCACGCCGCCGTTCATGGTCACGGCCAGCGGCTGCGCGCCGCCCATGCCGCCGAGCCCGGCGGTCAGCGTGATCGTTCCCGCGAGGCTCCCGCCGAACCGCTTGGCGGCCACGGCGCCGAAGGTCTCGTAGGTGCCCTGCAGGATGCCCTGGGTGCCGATGTAGATCCAGGAGCCCGCCGTCATCTGCCCGTACATGGTCAGTCCGGCGGCCTCCAGGCGCCGGAACTCCTCCCAGTCGGCCCAGTCGGGCACCAGGTTGGAGTTGGCGATGAGCACCCGCGGGGCCCACTCGTGGGTGCGGAACACGCCGACGGGGCGGCCGGACTGCACCAGCAGTGTCTCGTCGCCCTCCAAGGTGGTCAGGGTGCGGGTGATCGCGTCGAAGGAGCGCCAGTCACGGGCGGCCTTGCCCGAGCCGCCGTAGACGACGAGCTGTTCCGGATGCTCGGCCACCTCGGGATCCAGATTGTTCTGGAGCATGCGAAGCGCCGCCTCTTGCGGCCATCCCTTGGCGGTGAGCGTGGTACCGCGCGGCGCGCGCACAACCCGGCTGCCGGTCATGCCCGGACCTCCCCATCAAGAATGAATGAATACATTCATATTTGTCACCTGGAGGCTACAGGTCAACCCGGGAAGGCGTATCACGGCAAGGGGTGCCGCGAGCGGCACGCCCGCGACACCCCCCGGTGGTGGCCGTAACGATCGTCGCGCCCCGATCTTCGTCCCGCACGGACGGGATCGGGAGATCGAATGCGGCGCGCGCCCGATGGGGCACCCCGGTGCGAAGGAGAGGCTTCGCACAGGCGGGGATGCCCGGTTCGCCGGACAGCGAACCAGACCATCGGCCCGGTGTCCGAATTATTCCTTTGTGAACGATATGAATTTACACAACCACGCCAGTACCACCGCGCGGCCTTCACCATGCCGGACAGCCGCCGGGCGGCGGGACTAGCCGGGCAGCAGGAGCTGGGTGGCGGCCAGCTCACGGTAGAGGGCGTCGTCGGCGAGCAGCTCGCCATGGGTGCCCACGGCCCGCACCCGGCCCGCCTCCATCACCACGATCCGGTCGGCCCCGGTCACCGTGGAGAGGCGGTGTGCGATCACCAGCACCGTCGTCTCCGCCGCCACCTCCGCGATCACCTCGCGGAGCCGCAGCTCGTTGACCGCGTCGAGCTGGGAGGTGGCCTCGTCGAGCAGCAGGAGCCGGGGTCTGCGCAGCAGGGCGCGGGCGATGGCGACCCGCTGGCGCTCACCGCCGGAGAGCAGGATCCCCCGATGGCCGACCCTGGTGTCCAGCCCCTCGGGGAGCCTGGAGACCAGGTCCTCCAGGCGGGTGCGGGCGAGCACCCGCCTGATGTCGTCCTCCCGCACGCCCGGCGCGGCGAAGACGAGGTTCTCCCTGAGCGTGCCGTCCAGCACCGGCGCGTCCTGCTCGACGTAGCCGAGACAGGCGCGCAGCTCGGCCAGCGGCCAGTTCTCGATGTCGCGGCCGTCGACCCTGATCGTCCCCGACTGCTGCTCGTAGAACCGCTCAAGCAGGGCGAAGACCGTGGACTTGCCCGCACCGGACGGCCCCACCAGAGCGGTCAGCCCGCCCGCGGGCACCTCGAAGGAGACCTCGTCGTGAATGACCGGCCTGTCGTCTCCGTAGCGGAAGGACACCCTCTCGAAGGAGACCCCGACCGGGGTGCTGCCGGCCTCGTGGACCGTGCCGCCCGTCTTCTCCACGGGAAGCGCCTCGATCTCACGGATCCGCCACACCGCGGCCAGCCCGTTCTGCAACTGCGTGGCGCCCTGGACCAGCTGGCCGATGGGGGCGACCAGGTAGAACAGGTAGAGCAGAAAGGCGATCAGCGAGGAGACCTCCAGCGCACCCGAGGAGACGCGCGCGCCGCCCACCCCGAGCACGGCCACGAAGGCCAGCTGCGCGGCGACCCACGCCGAGATACCGGCGATCGAGGTCAGCCAGGCGACCGCGATCCCCCGGTCACGCGCCTCGCGGGCCGCCTCGCTCACCGCGGCGATCTCCCGTTCCTCGGCACCGCTGGCCTTGACCGTGCGGAACGCCTGGAGCACCCGGTCCAGGACCGCGCCCATCTCGCCGACCGCGACCTGGGCCTGCGCCGAGGCGCGCTGGATCCGGGGCAGGATCAGGCCGACGATCCCGCCGACCAGGACCAGTACCCCCAGCGTGATGAGCAGCAGCACCCAGTCCATGATCGCCATCATGACCACGGCGCCGACGAGCATGAACAGCGAGCTGACCATCTCGACCACGCTGTTGGCGAACACCGCGCGCAGCAGCGTGGTGTCGGAGGTCACCCGGGACATCAGGTCACCGGGCTTGAGCCGGTCGACCTCGGAGGCGCGCAGCCGCAGCATCCGGTCGACCAGGCCGCGGCGGGCGGAGAACACGATGCTCTCCCCCATCCGCTCCAGCACGTAGCTGCCCAGCGCGCCGAGGCCGGCGCCCACGAGCACGGCGGCGGTCAGCCCCAGCACGGGGCCGAGCAGGGAGCGCTGCTCGCCGAAGGCGTCGACGACCGTCTTGGCCAGGAGCGGCATCGCCAATCCGGCCAGCGAACCGACGAGGCTGAGCACCCCACCCAGCAGCAGGGTTTTTCGGTAGGGCCTTATATAGGCGACCAACAACCGCCAGGACGCGGTCTCGGACAATGCGACCCCCTTTGAAGCGACGCGATCGATCTACGGCCGCTCCTCTTGTCTACCTGGCATGCGTCCGCCCCGAGCGTCTTTGCCGTATTTCGCAACGAAAGTCGATTACGCCACTAATTTAGGCAACTAAAGTTGACATCAGGGAGTTGGCGAAGGCCCCGCCGGTTCGGCACCGTTTCACGGCGGACCGGCGGGGCCTTACGGAATGTCAGGAATCCGGGGAGGGGGTGAGGACCAGGCAGGCGTTGCTGCCCCCGAAGCCGAAGGAGTTGGACAGGACGGGGGCGGCGGCCACGGACCGGGGCTCACCACAGACGATGTCGATGAGGTCGGCCTCGGGGCCGCCCGCGAAGTTGGCGATCGGGGGGATCAGGCCCTCTCGGGCCGACAGCAGGGCGATGACCGCCTCCAGCGCGCCCGCGCCGCCGACGAGGTGGCCGGTCACCCCCTTGGTCGAGGTCACCGGGGGCGTACGGCCGCCGAAGCACGCGTGCAGGGCGACGGCCTCGGCGCTGTCGTTGTGCGGGGTGGAGGTCCCGTGGGCGTTGACGTGCCCGATGTCGCCGGCGTCGAGTCCGGCGTCGAACAGGGCGGCGCGCATGCACTCGGCCGCCACCGAGCCGTCCCTGAGCGGTGCCACGATGTGGTTGGCGTCGCAGTTGGCCGCGTAGCCGCTGACCTCGCCGTAGACACGGGCCCCCCGCGCCTCGGCGAGGTCGGCGCGCTCCAGGACGAGAAAGGCCGCACCCTCCCCCATGACGAAGCCGTCACGGTCGGCGTCGAACGGGCGGGACGCCTCCGAGGGGGCGTGCGTCCGCTCCGACAGGGCGCCGACCCGGGCGAAGGCCTCCATCGCGAGCGGGGAGAGCAGCGCGTCCAGGCCCCCGGCGACGGCGGAACCGACCACGCCCGAGCGGATCGCGCGCAGCGCCTCACCGATCGCGGTGGCCCCGCTGGCGCAGGCCGTGTTGAAGGTGAGGCATGGCCCCCTGAAGCCGTACCTGATGGCGACGCGCGAGGCGGTCGAGCTGGACATCAGTGTCGGGACCGCGTGGACGGGCACCTTCTCCCTGCCGAGGGTATGCCCCACGATCAGGTTCTCCAGGGTGGCGAACCCGCCGCCGCCGGTGCCCACATACACCCCGCAGCCCTCGGCGGGCAGGCCGTCCGCGTCGGCGACGGCGTCGATCGCCGCGGCGAGGCCGATCTGGGAGGTCCGGTCGAGGGTCCGGAGCTCGCGCCCGCCGAAGTAGTCATCCGGCTCGAACGGTGCCAGCGGGCACCCGATCGAGACCGGCACCCGGGCGTCGGCCAGTTCGGGGATGGCGGTCGCGAGCGACTTGCCCGCGAGCACCGTGGCGAAGACGTCCCGCGCCGTGTTGCCCGCCGGGCTCTTGACCCCCAGACCAGTGACGACGACGCGCGTCACCGGGCCGCCAGCGCGGCGTGCAGTACGCCCGCCATGTCGGCGACGGTCTGCGCCCCGGCGAAGTCGCTGGGGTCGAGCTGGATGCCCAGCTTCTCCTCGATGATGACGGAGATCTCCACCCATTCCAGGCTGTCGATCTGGTGGTCGGCGATGGTGGCCCCCGGCTTCACCTGATCGCTCGGTACGCTCAGCACCTCGGCGATCGCCGACCGGACCACGGATGTCGCTGAATCGAGGCTTGTCATTCGCCCACCTTTAAAAGGATTGGTCCACTCGCGCCCCTGCAATGCCTTCGGACTATAGCGAAACAGACATATGTTCTGTCTATGTACGACCAGGCGGAATTCTCGAATTTTCTACTCATTAAGTGATGAGCCGCGCGGTGAAAACCACCCCTCCCGGAACCGGGCCGAGGATCGGCCACCGCGTACCGGCGCCCCGCCGATCCGGAGCCGGCTCGGCGAGGAGCCCATCGGCGGGACACCGGCGAGCGGGGTCAGCGGCGGCGGACGCCGTACTCCCTGCGCATCTCCGCGACGGTGTCCAGGATCTCGTCCTGGGTCTTCAGCAGCCTCGCCTCGGCCTCCTCGGTTCTGGCCTCGGCCACCAGCCGGCGGTCGCCCGTCCGGCCGGCCAGCCTCCGCTTGGCCCTGGCCTTCATCTCGCGCAGATTGAGCTTCTCCATCAGACCCATGATCAGCATCCCTTCGGCAGAGAGGGCCGTCATCTGCCCGGCGGGCGGCCGGATATGCACGGGTTCCAAAGCCCACCGCGACCGTGCCGCCGCTTTCCCGCGCCCCTCAGTCGGGATCGGGGACGTCGTCGTGGTCGATGTCGCCCTCCTCCGCACGGCGCAGCCCGATGTCCTCCACCCAGGCGCCGGCGAACCGGCGGATCTCCCGGAGCCGCTCGCCCGCCACGCCGTGGGCCTCGAAGTCCTCGTCGGCGATCAGTGCGACGAACTCCAGCCTCATCACCAGTTCGGCGAGTGAGAACCCCTCGTCGTGCAGGCGGGCGAGGTGTTCGAGCTCGCGGAAGCCGTACGGCTCGGAGACCGAGGCGACGTCGATGACGTCGCGGGCGAGACCGCGCTCGTGCAGTGCCCACACTCGCGGGCCGACCTCGGCTTCCGGCCCGGCCGGCGAGGGCGACGGCGGGAGCGACGGCGAGGACATCGGCGGCTCAGCGGCGGGAGCGGCGGCGGGTGGAGGGGAGGTCATGACGGCCGGAGACGAACTCCTGGAAGGCGATCTTGCCGCGGATCACCGGGCGGCGCCAGCGCTCCTCGCGGCGCTCGGCCCTGGCCATCTTGCGGAGCCGCGGGTGCCGGGCGCCCGGGGCGAAGAACCAGTGCGCCCAGGGCGATCCCGGGCGGGCCAGCCGCACGGCCCCCGGCACCAGGAGGACCGGCACGAACAGTCCGACCAGGCCCGTCCAGATCTTGCCCTTGAGCAGCGTGACCACGGCGAGCCCGAGGTTGGTCACGATGAGGCCGCCGGTTATCCAGGTCCCCCTGGGGGTGCCGTCGGAGTTCTCCCAGCCGAGGGGGCGCAGGCCGAGCAGGAGCAGGCCGGTGATCGCGACGGCGATGAACACCGCGTCGACGGAGGCCCGGCCCTCCTCCTCCCAGTAGACGTCGCGCAGGTGCAGGATCAGCGCGAACTCGTCGAGGACGAGGGCGGCGCCGACACCGAAGATCGCCGCCGTCACCGCGTACCAGCCCTCGGAGACCCCGGAGACGAGCAGGCCGGACACCCCGCCGAGCAGGGTCAGCACCACGCCGAACACCACGTGGTGTATGTGCATCTCGCCGACGTTGACGTCACGGAACCAGCCGATCTTGGCTCGGATGAGCCGGACATTGATCCTGGTGAACACGAAGGCGACGATCAGCGCGACAAAGAAACAGAACAGCGGCAGCCGTCCTGTTTCCATGATCCGATCTCGGAACAAATCTCCCACCGTTTCCTCAGGCTATGCGAGGAAGCCCCGCAGCAGCGCGGCGGTGCCCTCGAGGTGCTCGGCCACGGCCCGGCGCGCACCCTCGGGGTCGCCGGCCAGGATCGCCGTCACGATCGCCTCGTGCTGGATCGCGGCGTGCTCGATGTTGCGCCGGAGCACCGGGATGGCGTTGAGCAGGTCGGTGACCCGCAGCCGGGCGTCGGCGCAGGCCGCGGCGAGCAGCGGGGAGCCGGTCAGCTCGGCGATGGCCAGGTGGAAGGCCGTGTCGAGACGGCGGTAGTCGTCGGGCCCCGACGAGTTGACCTCGCGCAGCCGCTCCCGCAGGGTGTCGCGCCGCTCCTCGGTGAGCGCGGTGGTGGCGAGCACCTGGGCGGCGCCGCACTCCACGGCCATCCTGAAGGTGAGCGCGTCGCCCAGGTCGTCGGTGCCCATGTCGACGACCGCCCTGCGCAGGTCGTCACGGTGCGGGCGCGGCGGGGTGTAGGTGAGAAAGGCGCCGCCGTACCTGCCACGGCGCACGGTGAGGTAGCCCGCCTCCGCCAGGGCGCGGATGGCCTCGCGCAGGGTGACCCTGCTGATCCCGAGCTGGGCGGCGAGTTCCCGCTCGGGCGGCAGCTTCTCGGTCACCAGCCCCAGCTTGATGACCTGGAGCAGGCGTTCCACGGTCTCCTCGAACGCGTTGCCCGCGCGCACCGGCCGCAGCACGGTCGCCAGTCGTGACACCTCGTCCAATTGATCTCCTCCGACCCTTGACAATGCTCCCCCCGCTACACGTCAATGGTCTGACACTAGCCCAATAAGACTCCGGCGAGGAGGGCGTGTGGACGTCCGCGAACTTCACGACGAGGTGCGGGCAGGACGGATCGACACCGTGCTGCTGGCGATCGTCGACATGCAGGGCCGCCTGCAGGGGAAACGCCTGTCGGCACGTTACTTCCTGCAGGAGGTGCTGGGACACGCCGCCGAGGGATGCAACTACCTGCTCGCGGTCGACGTCGACATGAACACGGTCGACGGCTACGCGATGTCCTCCTGGGAGCGGGGATACGGCGACTTCGTCATGAAACCCGACCTGTCCACCCTGCGCCGGGTGCCGTGGCAGGAGGGGACGACCCTGGTGATGGCCGACCTGCTCTGGGAGGACGGCTCCGACGTGACCGCCTCGCCGCGGCAGATCCTGCGCCGGCAACTCGCCCGGCTGGCCGAACGGGGCTGGGGGGCGTTCGTCGGGACCGAGCTGGAGTTCGTGATCTTCAACGACAGCTACGAGGACGCCTGGCGCGGCGGTTACCGCGACCTGACGCCCGCCAACCTCTACAACGTCGACTACTCCCTCCTCGGCACCGCCAGGGTCGAGCCGCTGCTGCGCAGGATCAGGCTCGGCATGGAGGGCGCGGGCATGTACGTCGAGTCGGCCAAGGGCGAGTGCAACCTCGGCCAGCACGAGATCGCCTTCCGCTTCGGCGAGGCCCTGTCCAGCTGCGACGACCACGCCGTCTACAAGAACGGCGCCAAGGAGATCGCCGCCCAGGAGGGCATGTCGATCACCTTCATGGCCAAGCCGAACCAGCGCGAGGGCAACTCCTGCCACATCCACATCTCGCTCAGGGACGCCGCCGGAGAGCCGGTCATGGCGGGTTCCGAGGCGCACGGGCTGTCCGCGACGGGACGGCACTTCATCGCCGGTCAGCTCGCCCTCATGCGCGAGCTGACCCTGCTGTACGCGCCGAACGTCAACTCCTACAAGCGGTACGTGCCGGGCAGCTTCGCGCCCACCGCCGTCAAGTGGGGCGTGGACAACAGGACGTGCGCGCTGCGCCTGGTCGGCCACGGCCCCTCGCTGCGGATCGAGAACCGGGTGCCCGGTGGCGACGTCAACCCCTACCTGGCGGTCTCGGCACTGGTCGCGGCCGGACTGCACGGCATCGAGAACGAGCTGCCGCTTGAGGAGGCGGTCACGGGGAACGCCTACACCTCGGGCGCGGAGACCGTCCCGCACACCCTGCGGGACGCGCTGGAGCTCTGGGAGGGCTCCGCGTTCGCGGCCGCCGTCTTCGGCGAGGACGTCGTGGCGCACTACGCGAACAACGCCCGGACCGAGCTGGCCGCCTTCGACGCGGCGGTGACCGACTGGGAGCTGTTCCGAGGATTCGAACGGATGTGACGGTGAAGATCATAAATCCGGCGACAGAAGAGGTGATCGCCGAGGTCGAGATGGCGGACGCCGCCGAGGTCGACAGGGCGGTGGAGCGCGCCAGAAGGGCCTTCGCCGGCTGGCGGAGGGTCGGTCCTTCGGACCGGGCCCGGCTGCTGCGCCGGTTCGCCTCGCTGGTGCGCGAGCACGCCGAGGAACTGGCCCTGCTGGAGGTCGCGGGCGCCGGGCACACGATCGGCAACGCCCGCTGGGAGGCGGGCAACGTCGCCGACGTGCTCGACTTCTACGCCGGGGCGCCCGAGCGCGACCACGGCCTGCAGATCCCGGTGCCCGGCGGGCTGGACGTCACCTTCAGGGAACCGCTGGGCGTCGTCGGAGTGATCGTGCCGTGGAACTTCCCGATGGTCATCATGACCTGGGGGATGGCCCCGGCGCTGGCCGCGGGCAACACCGTGATCGTCAAGCCCGCCGAGTGGACACCGCTGACCGCCCTGCGGGTGGCCGAGCTGGCCCTGGCCGCCGGGCTGCCCGAGGGGGTGTTCCAGGTCCTGCCCGGTGCCGGAGAGGTCGCGGGCGCCCGGCTGGTCGAGCACCCCGGCGTGGCGAAGATCGTGTTCACCGGTTCCACCGAGGTGGGCAAGGAGATCGCCGCCGTCTGCGCCGGGCAGGTCAAGCGGCTCACCCTGGAGTTGGGCGGCAAGAGCGCCAACGTGGTCTTCGCCGACGCCGACCTGGCACGGGCGGCGGCGACCGCGCCGTACGCGGTCTTCGACAACGCGGGCCAGGACTGCTGCGCGCGCTCCCGGATCCTGGTCGAGCGCTCGGTGTACGACGAGTTCCTGGCCCGGTTCGGCGAGGCCGTGCTGAACGTCCGAGTCGGCGACCCGCGCGACGACAGCACCGAGATGGGCCCGCTGATCAGCGCCGAACACCGGGAGCGGGTGGCCTCCTACGTCACCGAACCGCCCCACCTGCGGGGCACGTGCCCGCCGGGGCCGGGGTTCTGGTTCCCGGCGACGGTCCTGACCCCGGGCTCCGCCGACGACCGGGCGTTCACCGAGGAGATCTTCGGACCGGTGGTGTCGGTGCTGCCGTTCGACGACGAGGCGGACGCCGTACGGATCGCCAACGACACCCCGTACGGCCTGAGCGGGTCCATCTGGACCCGTGACGTCGGCCGGGCGCTCCGGATGGCCAGGGCCGTCGAGGCGGGCAACCTGAGCGTCAACTCGCATTCGAGCGTCCGCTACTGGACCCCGTTCGGCGGTTTCAAGCAGTCGGGTCTCGGCCGTGAGCTGGGACCGGACGCCCTGTCCGCGTTCACCGAGACCAAGAACGTCTTCATTTCCGAGGAGTAGAAGCGATGCTGCGTTTGCAGGACCGGGTGGCCGTCATCACCGGCGCCGGCAGCGGGATCGGCCTGGCCACCGCGCGCCGGTTCGCCGAGGAGGGCGCCCGCGTCGTGTGCGTGGACCTGGACGAGACGACCGGCGCCGCGGCCGCGGCCGAGGTCGGCGGCCTGTTCGTGAAGGCCGACGTGACCAGCGAGGACGACGTCGCCCGGATGTTCCAGACCGCGTTCGACAGCTACGGCGGCGTGGACATCGCGTTCAACAACGCGGGCATCTCACCGCCGGAGGACGACTCGATCCTGGAGACCGGCCTCGACGCCTGGCGCCGGGTCCAGGAGGTCAACCTCACCTCCGTCTACCTGTGCTGCAAGCACGCCATCCCGTACATGCGGCGGCAGGGCAAGGGGTCGATCATCAACACCGCGTCGTTCGTGGCCGTGATGGGCTCGGCGACCAGCCAGATCTCCTACACCGCCTCCAAGGGCGGGGTGCTGGCGATGTCGCGCGAGCTGGGCGTGCAGTTCGCCCGCGAGGGCATCCGGGTCAACGCGCTCTGCCCCGGCCCGGTCAACACCCCGCTGCTGCAGGAGCTGTTCGCCAAGGACCCCGAGCGGGCACAGCGCCGCCTGGTGCACATCCCGATCGGCCGCTTCGCCGAGGCGACCGAGATCGCCGCCGCGGTGGCGTTCCTCGCCTCGGACGACGCGAGCTTCATCACCGGCTCGGAGTTCCTGGTGGACGGCGGCATCTCGGGCGCCTACGTCACGCCACTCTGACCGCTCCCCGCCGGCTCCGCTCCCGCCGCCTTCGCGACCCGCGGCGGCGGGATTTGCCCAGGCCATACCCTGGCCCCGATAACGTGCGAGGACGTGGGCGGATGTCCCATGTCCCCGGCGTCCGTGTGAGAAAGAGATCATGTCCCGTCCCGTCATCGGCATCACCTGCTACGTCGAGCCCGCGAGGTTCACCGTCTGGGAGACGACCACCGCGCTGCTGCCGTACGACTACGTCGACCACGTGGCCCGCGCGGGCGGGCAGCCGGTGATCCTGCCACCCGCGGGCGACCCCGCGACGCTGGTGGATCGCCTGGACGGGCTGATCCTGGCCGGCGGCGGGGACGTCGGCCCGGAACGGTACGGGCAGGAACCGCACGAGCGGACCGGCTACGTCCGGCCGTTCCGCGACGACGCCGAGCTGGGGCTGGTCCGGGCGGCGCTGGAGCGGGACCTGCCCTTCCTCGGCGTCTGCAGGGGCATGCAGATCCTGAACGTCGCCCTCGGCGGCGGCCTCCACCAGCACCTGCCCGACGTGGTGGGCCACCAGGGGCACGCCCCGGCCCCCGGCGACTACGGCAGGATGCCGGTGCGGCTCGCCCCCGGCAGCCTGACCTCGAAGGTCTTCGGAACCGAGACCGTGGACGTGGCCCACTACCACCACCAGGCCGTCGACCTGCTCGCCGAGGGCCTGACCGTGACCGCCCACGCCGAGGACGGCACGGTGGAGGCCGTGGAGGTGGAGGATCACCCGTTCGCCCTCGCCGTCCAGTGGCATCCCGAGACCGACGACGAGCCGGCCCTGTTCGAGGCGCTGGTCCGGCACGCCCGCCGCTGAACGGCCCGCTCGACCCAGGCCCGCTCGACACAAGGCCGCTCACCGTGGAGCGGAGCACCGGAGCCGGGCTCATTCCCGCGTGAGGATCAGGGCTAGCGGGAGCCGCTGCACCAGCAGGGCGGGAACGGCGGAGGCCAGGGCCGCGAGCGTGACGGCCACCACCGCCGCGACCGCCGCTCCCACGACCACCGCACTCGGCAGGCCGCCCGCCAGCGCGAACGCGGCCGTCACCCCGCCCAGGACCCCGGCGAGGGCGCCGAGCAGGCCGATGCAGGCCCCCTCAAGGACGATCAGCCGGGCCAGCGAGCCCCCCGACCAGCCCGAGGCGCGCAGCGCGGCCAGTTCGGTGTCGCGCTCCCGTACCCCCAGGTAGAGCACGTCGGCCACGGCCAGCACCGCCAGCCCGAACATCACCGCGACAGCCGCGTAGTCGGCCGGGCGGGCCTGCACCACTATGGCGTCGCCGAGCAGCGAGCCCACCACCCGGCCGCGGAAGCCGTAGGTGACGCCGAGCAGCACCGTCAGCCCGAAGACCGCGGCCGCGAGCGTCGCCGCGCCCAGCAGGGTCCGCCCGGGGGACCTGGTCAACCCGCTCACCGCCAGCCCGGCCACCCCGCGCGGTGAGCGCGCCCTGCGCGGCAACCGCACGGCCGGCCGCACCGCCTCCGCGGGCGGCACCCGCGAGGCCCGCCAGGCCGGGGTCAGTCCCGCCAGCAGCGCCAGCGTCACCGCCGCCGGGACCGCCAGCCACGCCCGCTGCCCCGGCGGCGCCACCCCCGACCACAGGGCGACAGGCCAGGCCAGCGCGACGGACAGCAGGCCCGCCAGCAGGCCGATGGCACCGACCTCGCAGAGCACGGTCCCGAACAGTTTCGGCCGCGACCAGCCCAGACAGGCCAGCACGCCGAGCTCGGACCTCCTGGCCCGCACGGCCGCCGCCGCACCGTTGAGCACGAACAACCCGCAGACGGCCAGGACCAGTACGAACAACACGAGCGACTTGCGGTCGGCGGCGTTCAGGATCCGGTAGGCGACGTTCTTGTTCACCCAGTCCTCCCGGAGGGTCAGCGCGGGACGCCCGAAGGACCCGGCGGGCAGGTCCACCGTCATCGGCGACGGCGACGAGCCGACCGTGATGTCCACCTTCAGTCCGGTGGCCGCCACGATGTCCCTGGCCACCTGACTGATCCGCTCCCGGCTGACCGGGTCGGGCCCGGTGACACCGTCGACCCGCACCCGTATGACGCTCAGCGGCGCCCGCGCCGCGGGCCGCCCCTCGGTCCTCTCCGCGATCTCCTCCAGCCACTGCAGGCTGGTGAGGAGCAGGGGCGGCGTCTGGAGGTATCCGGCGACGTTGTCGTTGGGCAGCAGGTCCCGTCCGCCGAGGAGCGCGGCGGTCCGGCCGTCGCCCGGCGTGGCGGCCGGTGGGTTGTAGGTCTCCATGGGAAGCCGGGTCAGCTCGCTGAAACCGGGCAGCCTGGCCGGGTCGAACCGTCCGACGACGCGGGACTTGAGGTCCCCGGTGTGGCGTCTGGAGACCGCCCTGCGGTTCAGCGTGCGGAACTGGGTGTCAGATGCCCCGACCGTCGCGCCCGGAGAGTCCTTGGCCACACCCGCCACCCCCGAGAACCACGGATCCTTCCAGACACCGGACCCGTTCCGCACCGGGAGCGCGGCGAGCTCACGAGCTCCCCGTTGCCGGTACTCGACGGGCCCGGATGCCCAGTACCTCGTCAACGGCACGTAGTGCCCGTCCGACAGATCCGACCACCGGTCGAGCATCGACTCGTAGACCTGTCCGGCGTCGAGGGTGAGACGTCTGACCTCCTCGCCCCGGTTCGCGGCGAGATAGGGCAGGAGCCTCTTGGCCGGCACGCCCTCGGTGACCTTCTCGGCCGCCTCGGCGGGCAGCCGCCGGATCACGACCTCGTCCCGCTGGTCCGCGTAGGGCACCGAGGCCGCGATCAGCGGGATCTCGTTGGGATCGTCTTTGGCCGCCTTCGCCGTGAGGTACCGTCCCTCGACCATCGCCCCCGCCAACCCGGCCAGCCGGGCCTCGGCATCCGGGTCGACGGCCGCGAGCACGAACGGGAACTCCTGGTAGAGCGGCACGCCCGCCTGGCCGGGCTTCAATCCGTCCCAGAAGTATCCGCCGATGTCGCCCAGACCGGTCCGCGTGGACCAGTAGCCGCGGTCGGGCAGCGTCCGCTCGGAGGGGAAGGGGCTGGTCCTCGCCGGGTCCTGCGACCAGCCGAGCGAGGTCGCCAACCGGACCCGCCGGCCGCCGGGCAGTTCCTCCTCGGCCGCCTCGACGTACTCGCCCCCGTCCGCGACCTCTGTGAAGTCGAGCGTGACAGGGCGGCGGGTGACGTACTCGTACCGGGGCTGCAGGAACGGGATCCGGGTGAGGCCCCGGTCGGTGACCCGGGTGCGCTCCACGCGCAGCATCGTGCGGTCGCCCTCGTGCAGCAGGTCCGTCACGTCGACCCGGACAGCTGCCGTGTGCACGACATGACCGATCATGCCGATCGGGGCGGCGACCTCGACGCCGTTGACCTGCTTGATCCGCTCGTACTGGTCGAAGGTGATCCCTCCGAAGATGCCCGACAGGTAGTTGGCGCGGACCAGCCCCTGCGACCGCTCGATGGTGGTGGCCGAGTTCTTCGGACGGACCAGGATGTCGTACTGCGCGCGGAAGTTCTCCCCGACGGTGCCGATGATCTCCAGACGCTGGGTCTCGGCGGTGCCGGTCAGCACGGTGAACCCGGTGGCCGCGACCACGATGCCGAGCAGGAGCACCAGTGCCCGGGCAAGCCGGTGGCGAAGCTGGGCCCAGACCAGGCGGGTCATCCGAGCCGCCCGATCCGGCCGAGCACGTCCTGGGCGGGCGTCACCCGGTCGTCACCGGTGATCCGGCCGTCCCGCATCCGGACCACCCGGTCGCACGCCGCCGCCACCTCGGGGTTGTGGGTGGCGACCAGCATGGTCATGCCGTACTCCTCCCGCAGGGAGAACAGCAGGTCCACGATCTCCTGGCCGGTGACGCTGTCGAGGTTGCCGGTGGGCTCGTCCGCCAGGAGCAGAGGCGGGTGGGCGATCAGCGCCCGGGCGATCGCCACCCGCTGCTGCTGCCCGCCGGAGAGCTCGCCGGGCAGCGCCCGTTCCCGGTCGGCCAGCCCGACCGCGGCCAGCAGTTCCCTGGCGCGGGCCCGGCGGTCGAAGCCCACCCTGAGCGGCAGCACGGGGGCGAGCACATTGTCCAGCAGGCTCAGCGCCGGGAGCAGGTGGAAGCGCTGGAAGACGAAGCCCACCGCGCGCCGGTGCCGGTCGAGACCCCGGCGCCCGAGATCGTCGACGCGCCTCCCTCCGACGTGGATCTCACCCCCGTCGGGGAGATCCATCGCACCGACGAGATGGAGGAGCGTGGACTTGCCCGCTCCCGAGGGCCCGGTGAACGCGACCGCCTGACCGGCCTCGACCTCCAGGCCGACCTCGTCGAGTGCCCGGGTGGAGCCGTGTACCCGGCTGACGCCTCGCAGGCTGACTTCAACGCTCATGGCCGATACATTGTCACAATGCAGGGGGGTCCGTGAAGTTCCTAACTTGTGACAATGTAGGAATCATGCCACTTAGCCATGCCGTGCTCACCCTGCTGGCCGACGGGCCCAGCCACGGCTACGAACTCAAGGCCCGGTTCGAGGCGGCGGTCGGCCCCCAGTGGGGCGGCCTCAACATCGGGCACCTGTACCAGATCCTGGACCGGCTGGTCAGGGACGGCCACGTGACCCGCAGCCACGTGCCCCAGAGCGACCGCCCGGACAAGACGCTGTACCGGCTGACCGAGAGCGGCGCCGGTGAGCTGCGGGAGTGGGCGGGCGCTCCCTGGGTCCGCTCGTCGGGGTTCCGGGACGAACTGTTCCTCAAGCTGCTCGCGGCCACCCGGCTGGGCACGGACGCGCTCGGCTCGTTCGTGTCCGCGCAGCGCCAGGCCTACCTCTCTGACCTGGCGGCGCTGACCCGCCTGCGCCGCGAGCAGGGCGACCCCCTGGTGTCCCTGCTCGTCGACGCGGCCATCGCGCACACCAGAGCCGACCTGCAGATCGTCGACGGCGCCGAGGAGCGCCTGGCGGCGATGGCCGCCGCCAGCGCGGACGTGCACACCGTAGGGCCCGAGGGCGATGGTCTCCGGGCACTGGGCGAGGGTGCCTGATCCCGGCCGACGGGCCCGAGGGGATTTCGCTCGGCCGGTGCGGGCGGTTAGGCTGGCCGACGACACCGATGAACCCCGCGCGGGAGAGTGTCCTGACATCCAGGCCAGGACCCCTGAAGGAGCAAGCCCTCCCCGCGAACCTCTCAAGGCAAAGGACCGTGCGGGTAGGTGCCTCTGGAAAGCAGGTCCCACGACCTCGCCGAAGGTGAAAGTCCGGCAAAACCCGGATGAAACTCTCAGGCACCAATGACAGAGGGGGAGGATGATCTCATCTGTCCCTTGTCTGAGGTGCGAACATGTCCCGACCTACGCCGCTGCGCGGCGTGCACGAGTCCCTCGGCGCGACGCTGACCGACTTCGCGGGCTGGCTGATGCCGCTCCGCTACGGCAGCGAGTCCGCCGAGCACAACGCGGTCCGCCAGGCGGCCGGCCTGTTCGACCTCTCCCACATGGGGGAGATCTTCGTGACCGGCCCGCAGGCCGCCGAGGCCCTCGACTACGCGCTGGTCGGCCACCTCTCCGCGCTGGCACCCGGCCGCGCCCGCTACACGATGATCGTCGACGCCGGAGGCGGCGTGCTGGACGACCTGATCGTCTACCGGCTGGCCCCCGAGGAGTTCATGGTCGTCGCCAACGCCTCCAACTACCCCCGGGTGGCCGCCGAGCTGACCGAGCGCGCCAAGGACTTCGACGCCGCGGTGCGGGACCGCTCCGAGGAGTACGCGCTGGTCGCGATCCAGGGGCCGCGCTCGGTGGAGATCCTGAGCACTCTCACCGACGCCGACCTGGACGGGCTCGGGTACTACGCGGGCCTGCCCGCCGTGGTGGCCGGCCACGAGGCCCTCGTCGCCCGCACCGGATACACCGGCGAGGACGGCTTCGAGCTGTTCGTCGCGGCCTCGGCGGCGGAACCCCTCTGGGCCGCCCTCACCGAGGCGGGCGCACCGCACGGGCTGGTCCCCGCCGGACTGTCCGCGCGCGACACCCTCCGTCTGGAGGCCGGTATGCCGCTCTACGGCAACGAACTCTCCGCGGACCGCACTCCGTTCGACGCCGGGCTCGGCCGTGTGGTGAGGTTTGACAAGCCGGGCGACTTCGTCGGCCGGGCCGCCCTCGAACCGCTCAGGGACGTCCCGCCGGCCCGTCGTCTGGTCGGCCTGGTCGGAGGCGGCCGCAGGGTGCCCCGGCACGGGTATCCGGTGGTGGTCGCCGACGACGGCACGGTCGCCGGGGAGGTCACCAGCGGGGCGCCCTCCCAGACACTGGGCAGGCCCATCGCCATGGCCTACGTGGACAGCGGCCTGTCGTCGGGGCTGGCCGTCGACATCCGGGGCAGCCGCGAGCCGGTCGAGGTCGTCGAACTGCCTTTCTACAGGAGGAAAAAATGAGCAGCATTCCCGAGGACCTGCACTACACCAAGGAACACGAGTGGATCGGCGGCGTCGACGACGGCCTGACCCTCACCGTGGGCATCACCGCCTACGCCGCCGAGGCGCTCGGCGACGTGGTCTACGTGCAGGTACCCGAGGTCGGCGCGTCGATCGCCACCGGTGACGCCGTCGGCGAGGTCGAGTCGACCAAGTCGGTGAGCGACATCTTCGCACCGGTCACCGGCGAGGTCGTGGAGGTCAACCAGGCGGTCGTGGACGACCCCTCGCTGGTCAACAGCGACTCCTACGGTGACGGCTGGCTGTTCCGCGTACGTCTTGAGGGCTCCGCCGACGACCTGCTGTCGCCGGAGGAGTACACCGCGCTCACCTCGGGTGAGTCATAAGTTCGACGCCCCGCGTCACGGTCACGCGCGTCCTCGGGCACGCGTGACCGTCCGCGCTGGAAGGATTCAGATGACGATCAGTGTCTTCGATCTCTTCAAGATCGGAATCGGCCCGTCCAGCTCGCACACCGGCGGCCCGATGGCCGCCGCCCACAAGTTCGCCCGGGGCCTGCACCGGGACGGGCTGCTGGAGAAGACCGCGCGGGTGAGCGCCGTCCTGTACGGCTCGCTCGGGCTGACCGGCAAGGGCCACGGCAGTGACAAGGCGGTGCTGCTCGGCCTGTCGGGCGAGAAACCCGAGCTGGTCGACGTCGACACGGTCGACGAGCGGCTGGCCGCCATGCGCGCCTCGGGCACCGTCCGCCTGTACGGCTCCCACGAGGTCCCCTTCGTCATCGGCGAGGACCTCGTCTTCGAACGCAAGATCTCGCTCCCCCACCACCCCAACGGCATGCGCTTCACCGCCCTGTCGGAGTCCGGCGAGACGCTGCGCGAGAAGGTCTACTACTCGGTGGGCGGCGGTTTCGTCGTCGACGAGAACGCCACCGGCGCCGACCGGATCAAACCCGACGACACGGTCCTGCCGCACCCCTTCACCACGGCCGCGGAACTGCTCGCCCAGTGCGCGGAGACCGGGCTGTCGATCTCCGGGCTGATGCTGGAGAACGAGCGGGCGTTCGGCCGCACCGAGGCCGAGATCCGCGCCCAGCTGCTCGTCCTGTGGCAGGTGATGAGCGAGTGCGTGCGACGGGGCATCGACAAGGAGGGCGTGCTGCCCGGCGGCCTGAAGGTCCGCCGCCGCGCCCACCAGCTCCACCGGCAGCTGCGGAGCGAGCCTGGAGAGAAGGACTCGCTGCAGACGATGGACTGGGTCTCGCTGTTCGCCCTCGCGGTCAACGAGGAGAACGCCGCCGGCGGCCGGATCGTCACCGCGCCCACCAACGGCGCCGCGGGCATCATCCCCGCCGTGCTCACCTACTACGACCGCTTCGTCCGCGAATCCGATGACGAGGGAGTGATCCGCTTCCTGCTGACCGCGGGGGCGATCGGCGTGCTGTTCAAGGAGAACGCCTCCATCTCCGGGGCCGAGGTGGGCTGCCAGGGCGAGGTCGGCTCCGCCTGCTCGATGGCCGCCGCCGGGCTCACCGAGGTGATGGGCGGCACCCCCGAGCAGGTCGAGAACGCCGCCGAGATCGGCATCGAGCACAACCTGGGGCTGACCTGCGACCCGATCGGCGGCCTGGTGCAGATCCCGTGCATCGAGCGCAACGCCGTCGCCTCGATCAAGGCCATCGCCGCGGCCAGGATCGCGCTGCGCGGCGACGGCCGGCACTTCGTCTCGCTGGACAAGGCCATCAAGACGATGCGCGACACCGGCCGCGACATGCTCGACAAGTACAAGGAGACCAGCCGCGGCGGGCTCGCGGTGAACGTCATCGAGTGCTGAACGCCTGGAACGCCACAAAGAACTCGATCACCACCAAATTTCGCATCACGTATGGGCCCCTCCCATCTCGCGCCTATGCTGGGTGGCCATGTCCGCGGGACTCGGGAGGTCGTGGTGGTAACGGGAACGCACCCGGCGAACCGCGCCTCGCGGGTGCTCCGTTTCCTCGGGGCACACTGGCTCTTCATCGCCGCCCTGCTGGCCGGCGGCGGCCTGCGCGCCCTGGCGGTGCTCGGCTACCGGCCCGCCCTGTGGTTCTGGGCCGACTCCTTCGTCTACCTGAGCGCCGGGCTCGACCCCCGTCCCCTGGAGTCCCGTCCCGCGGGCTACTCGCTGTTCCTGTGGATCCTCAAGCCGCTGGCCAGCGTCCAGGCCGTGGTCGTCGTCCAGCACCTGCTCGGGCTGGCCGTGGCGCTCTGCGTCTACCTGCTGCTGCGCAGGCTGGGCCGCCTGCCGGGATGGGGCGCGACGCTCGCCGCGCTGCCGGTGTTGCTGGACGCCCACCAGATCCAGCTCGAACACCTCGTCATGGCGGACCTGCTCTTCCAGTTCCTGGCGGTGCTGGCGGTCACCCTGCTGCTGTGGCGGCGACGCCCGGCCGCCTGGGTCGCCGCGCTGGCCGGCCTGCTGCTGGCCGCCGCGACGGTCACCCGGACCATCGGGCTGCCGCTGATCGCCGTGGCGCTGGTCTGCCTGGTGATCCGCCGGGCCGGGTGGCGGGCGGTCGTCTCCGCGACCCTGGCCGCCGCCATCGGCCTGGGCTCCTACGCCGCCTGGTTCGAATCCGAGCACGGCGGCTACGCACTGACCCGGGGCAACACCTTCCTGTGGGCGCGGACGATGACCTTCGCCGACTGCGCCAGGATCCAGCCGACCGGCCCCGAGGCGGCCCTGTGCCCCACGGAACCGGTAGGGCGGCGCGCGGCGCCGCCGGTCTACATCTGGGACGGCGCCTCACCGCTGAACAAGGTCAAGGGCAGCTGGGCCGAGCGCGACGCGCTCGCCGGCGCCTTCGCCACCCAGGCCATCAAGGCCCAGCCCCTGGACTTCCTGCGGGCGGGCCTGGACGACGCGGTCCACATCTTCGACTGGACCCGGCGCGTCTACCCGACCCCCGGGCCGCAGAGCGCCTACGTCTTCCCCGACACGCCGCGCCCCTTTTCCACCGGGGCCGCCTCACAGGGGAAGACCGCCGAGCAGTTGACCGTGGCCTACCAGGGCTCCTCGGGCGCGCCGACGATGGCCGAGCCGTACGCGGGCTGGCTACGCGGCTACCAGGAGCACGGCTTCGTGCGCGGCCCGTTCCTCGCGGTGATCTGCCTGGTCGGCCTGGTCGGCGTGCTGATGCGGTTGCGGCGGCTCGGCGGCGCGGTGCTGCTGCCCTGGGCCGCGGGGACCATGCTGCTGATCCTGCCGCCCTTCATCGCGGCCTTCGACCACCGCTACGTGGTGCCCGCGCTCCCGCTGCTCTGCCTGGCCGCCGGACTGGCCTTCGGCGTCCGGCACCGGGAGAGCGCCCCCGAGGAGGCGGAGGACGCGGAACCGGACGAGGAACCGGCCTACGGCAGGACCGCCGAGCGGCCGGTGTACGCGAGCCCCGTCGAGGAGCCGGTGTACGGCAGGTCAGCGCCGACGGACGTGCAGCCGAACCATCGTGCCGAGTTCTACCTCCCCGAGAGCCCGTCTGACCTTCCCCACCGCGTCCTTGTTCAGCCGCGCCACGAGCCTGCCGACGTCGGTCCCCGGCGCGCAGCCCACACTGATCCGCAGCCGCTCGTGCCTTACGTACCTGACCCGAATCCGGACGAGCCCTTCGACTTCTTTAAGGGCAACAGCGAGCATGGCGGTCCCCGTTCCGGTCCGCCTGCCCCACCGTCTCCAGCCCAGGGCGTGTAGCAGCCACCGCACCGCCAGCAGCGCGAGCACCACCAGCAGCAGCGCGACCAGCCAGCCCAGCCACGGATGCGCGGCCAGCCACCCGGGAAACCCCCCGCGCACGAGCCTGGCCCCCGGCGGCCGGCCGGGCAGGTCACCACGTCCCCGCAGGAAGGCGTAGAGACCGGTGCAGGCCAGCACCGCGCCGGTGACGGCCAGGCCGATCCGGTTGCCGAGGTACGGTCTCATCTGACCCTCCGCCTGCGCAGCCGCACCACGACGTCGCCCGCGCACATCGCGCCCAGGCCCGCCATCCGGTCACCCACCGCCGCGCCCACCCCGCGCAGCACCGGCCCGGTCCGCTCGGCCTCGGTGAACACGGTGACCTCGACGATCCTTGAGGCGAGCCGGACCCGTGCCCCGTTCACCTCCTCCACCGACGCCGCCGCCTCCCCCAGCGTGCGGCAGAGTCCGGACCTGGTGATCCCGATCACCAGGTGCGGATCCCCCGACTCCAGCGGCACCAGTCTGGGCCGTCCCGGCAGGGCCGCGAGCCCGAGCATCAGCAGGCCCGCCGCCATGGCGAGCACCGCCATGGCGAACACGACGGGGTCCGACCAGCTCCACGAGCCGACCCCGTTGACGAGCCGCCGGTAGGGCATGCGCGCGACGGGCGACTCCATCAGCAGGCCCACGGTCACCGCGGCCGAGACCGACAGCACGACGGACGCCACCAGCGCCGCCGACACGCCCGCCGGGGTCCTCCCCGGCCGAAGCAGCCGCACCGACCTGCGGCGGACGTCCTGAAACTGCTCGGCCGCCCTGCCTCCCGCGCTCCCGGTGCCCGCCGAGCCCGCCAGGACGTCCTGGAGAGTAGTCGTCATTCGGTCAGGTGTACGCGTTCCGGCGGGGGCGAGGCCGGGATCAACCACCCTCTTGCGCGATCTTGGGGCCCTCCTTGCGGGAGCATTGAGCACCCTCCATCAACATGAACACTGCTCATATTCTCCCGAGCCGAGTTATCCTGCGGACATGGACGACCTCCAGCGCTACAACCGGGCCACCGCACACCTGGACCCCCCCTTCGCCGTCCTCGACCTGCCCGCCCTGCGCGCCAACGCCGAGGGAATGCTCCATCGGGCTCACGGCAAGCCGATCAGGGTCGCCAGCAAGTCCGTCAGGTCCCGGGCCGTACTCGAACGGATCCTCGCCATGGACGGTTTCACCGGGATCATGGCCTTCACCCTCCCCGAGGCCCTCTGGCTGGTCTCCACCGGAATGCGGAACGTGCTCGTCGCCTACCCCACGGTGGACCGCGCCGCGCTCGCCGAGCTGGCCGCCGAACCGCTCGCCGCGCGGGAGATCACCGTCATGGTGGACCAGATCGACCACCTCGACCTCGTCGACTCCGCCGTCGCCGGCGTCCGCGACCGCCAGGAGATCCGGGTCTGCCTCGACATCGACGCGGGCTACCTCGCCTTCGGCGGCCGGTTCCGGGCGGGCGTCCGCCGCTCCCCCGTCCGCGAGAGCGACCAGGCCGCCGACCTGGCCACCCGGATCGCCAAACGCCCCGGATTCCGCCTCGTGGGCGTGATGGCGTACGAGGCGCAGATCGCCGGGGTCGGCGACGACCCTCCCGGCAAGCCCGCCCTCACCCGGGCCATCCGCCTGATGCAGACCCGCTCCCAGCGCGAGCTGATCACACGCAGGGGCCGGATCGTCCAAGCCGTCCGCCAGATCACCGACCTGGAGTTCGTCAACGGCGGCGGCACCGGCAGCATCGAGAAGACCACCAGGGAGAGGGCCGTCACCGAGATCGCCGCCGGCTCCGGCTTCTTCCACCCCCGCCTGTTCGACTTCTACCGGGGCTTCGGCGGCCACCCCGCCGCCCTCTTCGCCCTGCCCGTCGTGCGCCGCCCCGCACCCGGCGTCGTCACGGTCCTCGGCGGCGGCTACCCGGCCTCCGGCGCCCCCGGCGCCGACCGCCTGCCCCAGCCCTACCTGCCGTGCGGGCTGCGGTACGACCCCGACGAGGGAGCCGGCGAGGTCCAGACCCCCCTGGTCGGACAGGCCGCCGAGGACCTGCGCACCGGCGACCGGGTCTGGTTCAGGCACGCCAAGGCCGGCGAGCTCTGCGAGCGCTTCGCCAGTCTGCACCTGATCGACGGGGACAGGGTGGTGGACGAGGTCCCCACCTACCGGGGCGAGGGCCGCACCTTCCTCTGACCCACCACCCGTGCACGCGGAGCGGACACCTCGCCCACCGGCGGGTGCCCGCTCGTGTCCCATCCCCACCCTCCGGCCCCGGAGGCCCGCGCCGCCCCCGCGCCCGGAGAGGCCCCCGTGTCAGGGCTCGGCGGAAACCTCTAGAAGCCCAGGTCGAGCTCGTACCACCTGCTGCACTTGTAGGTGGACCAACCCCGGTAGCTGATCTGGCAGGTCCTCACCCGCACCTCGCTGACGTCGTGCGCCTTGACGCGGAAGTACTTGGTGTCGTCATAACCGCACTGCTTCACGCGCTTGACGGCATTCCAGTCCTCGTCATCGGACGAGGCGGCCTGCACCTCGAAGTAGGCACACCGCCCGCCCCGGGCCAGCGAGCGCCTGTCACCGTCGTACAGCCCGCCCCGCAGCGCGAACGTGTTCTCGTCCTCGTCGTCGCCCTCGACCGAGTACTCGGCCTCGACCGTGGCCAGACCGTTCCTGGACTCCTGGTCGAAGCTGTCGTCGAAGTCGCGCGCGGCCGACGCCGGCGCCGCCGCCGCGAAGGCGGCCGGAGCCACCGTCAGCATGAGACCGGTGGTCGCCGCCACCGCGACCGCAGCGCGAATGATGCTTTTCACGGATTTACCCTCCTTTTTCCCTGCTCGCAATGTTCCGCGAGCAAGGAAAAAGGCGCATGAGTAAACCCCTACTCAACTCGGGACCTCCGACCACCGGTGCCCCCACAGTGGTCAGGATCGGCGCCGAATCCGTACGGCCGGAGGCATCGAAGCACACCCACCGCCGCGCGACGGCGCCGTCCACCGGTCACGGCCGGCGGCGCCGCCACAACATGATCACCGCACTGACCGCCAGCAACGCGCCCACACCGATCAGAATCGGTGCCAGATCCGGCCGGTCGTCCGCCCACAGATCCTCGGGCTCCCCATCCAGCCTGACCGGCTTCGGCCCCGCCGCACCGGTCACCAGGTCACCGACCTGGGCGACGAAATGCTCGGCGTTCGCCCTGACCTTCGCCACACCACGCTCCGCGACCCGCTTGGGGCTCACCCGGTCCGCGATGGCGTCCACCGTCTGAGCCAACTCCGCGCGCGTGCGCTCGATCTGCCGCTCCAACTCCGCGGGATCGGTGTCCGCCATGGCTCTCCTCCCCTACTCCTTGACATCGATCAGTCTGTCAGGTCCGGACCACCCACGGCACTTCGGACAGGCCGGTAAGTTGACCGGGGAACCATTCCTCGGAGGGACATCATGAAACTCGAGCCGGGCGACGCCGCCCCGGACTTCACGCTTCCGGCCGCCGACGGCACCACCGTGTCGCTTGAGCAGTACCGCGGCAGGCGCGTCATCCTCTACTTCTACCCCGCCGCGATGACCCCCGGCTGCACCAAACAGGCCTGCGACTTCCGCGACAGCCTGGCCTCGCTCACCTCGGCCGGCCTCGCCGTGCTCGGCGTCTCGAAGGACACCCCCGCCAAGCTCGCCAAGTTCGTCGAGCGCGACGCGCTGACCTTCCCGCTGCTGTCGGACCCGGAGTTGGAGGTCCACAAGGCCTACGACGCCTACGGGGAGAAGACGATGTACGGCAAGACGACGGTCGGGGTCATCCGCTCCACCTTCGTCATCGACGCCGACGGCAAGGTCGAGAAAGCTCTCTACAACGTGAAGGCGACCGGCCACGTGGCCCGGCTCCGCCGCGAACTCGGCGTCGATTAAATCCCTTTTTTAGCCATTTATCATGACGTGGGCACGCGTCGAGAATTGTCGTATCTGTTGCCTAGGCTTGACGCGTGCCCGTCAAATACAAATACACCCCCGAAATGCTGGCGGAGGCCGCGGCCGACTCCCTCAGCGTCACCGACGTCCTCCGCCGCCTCGGCATCACCGTCGCGGGCGGCAACCACGCCCACATCAGCCGCCAACTGAAGCGCCTCGGAATCGACACATCGCACTTCCTCGGCCAAGCACATCATCGAGGACACTCCTCACCACGACGCCGTCTCCCGGAACAGGTTCTCGTCATGCGGCCGGAGGGCAGCCCGCGCCCGAAACCCGGGCAGCTCAGGCGCAGCTTGATCGAGATCGGGATGCCATACCGCTGCGCGGGCTGTAGGATCGAGGGCGCCTGGCAAGGTCAGGCATTGACACTGCACGTTGACCATATCAATGGCAACTGGCTGGACAACAGAAAAGAAAACCTACGCTTTCTCTGCCCGAATTGCCATTCACAGACAGAGAATTTCGCAGGAAAAAACAAAGGGGCCGTAGTCCAAAGGCAGGAGACACACGGTTTAGGTCCGTGCCAGTCCGGGTTCGAATCCCGGCGGCCCTACAAAACAATTCAAAGCCAACCGGTCGACATGAAGTCGATAGACACCAACGTAACAATATCGGCCCAGGATTCATTCTTCATAGAATATTGCCGGGCCGAAAGACGCTTCGCGTCGAGATCCGCGGTCATACGCAGGGCCATTCAGTTACTGCGCGAATCCGTCCTCGCGGAAGACCGTGCCGCCGCGTCCGGTGTGGCGGGTGCGGCCGGGGACGTAGGTTCGGGTCGCTTCGCCGTGCGGGACGGCTTCGGTGAGTCACCCTCGTGAGCTCCGGTCGACCGCTAGTGGGACCGGCGTCGCCCGGAACGGCAGGATGTCCACCGCTGGACGGGAGAGACCCTGTGGATCCGCGCGGGTAAGCGGGTGATTCGGAGGAGATCACCGAAGCATCCGAGCGGTATCCGGTGTGGCAGGGGGAACGGGAAAACGTCAGGTCGCGCGGCGTGGTCTAAATGCCGCGCGACCCGGCGTCGTTGTGATTGATCATCACAAACTGTCTCCCTTTACTCACCCCGGAGGGTGCTCCCATAAACCATGGTGCCGCAGGGTCCGTAAAGGCTCTGTAAGTCGTGCCGGATGTGCGACCTGGGTCGTACGTCCGACTCCGTCTTCAGGGGGAAGGGCGGTGATCCGCGCATACGTATCGTGGTGGTGTGTTCGGCAGATTACGCGCCTGGAGCAGGCGCCACCCCGGGATTACGGACGCGCTGTGGCTGAGCCCGTTCCTGCTGGTCTCGGTGCTCAATGTCTGGGCCGTCGGGACGGGTGACCTGGCGGCGTTGGGGGCGGCGAGGCTGGGGTTGTGGGGGTTCGCGGGGCTGGGGTTGTTGCTGTTCGTGCCGCTGCTCTGGCTGCGGCGGCGTCCCGTCGCGGTTTTCGCGATCATCTCGCTGACCTGTTTCCTGCAGTGGCTCCTCGGTGTGCAGCCGTTGTTCTTCAATGTCTCGGTGCTCGTCGCCATGTACGGTGTGGCGTCGCGGCGCCCGCTGCGCTGGGCGGTCGGCGCGGGTCTGGTGGTGGAGCTGGGGCTGGCTCTGGCGTTCGCGCGGTTGGTGCCGGAACTTGACGTGAGTGCCTTCGCCACGGTCTCGGCGTTCACGGTGGCGATCTGGATCGCGGGGATCTACGCGAACACCCGTCGCCGCTATCTGGAGGGGTTGGAGGAGCGGGCCGAGCGGGCGGAGCGGGAGCGTGATCAGCAGGCCCGGTTGGCGGCGGCGGCGGAGCGGGCTCGGATCGCTCGTGAGCTGCACGATGTGGTCGCGCACAATGTGAGCGTGATGATCGTTCAGGCGGACGGGGCGGGTTACGCGATCGAGCATGATCCGGAGCAGGCGCGTCAGGCGATGCGGGCGGTCTCGGCGACGGGGCGCGGGGCGCTGGCGGAGATGCGGCGGATGGTGGGTGTGTTGCGGGCCGATGGCGTGCAGGAGGAGTACGCTCCGCAGCCGAGTCTGTCGCAGCTGGACGATCTGGTGGCGCGGGTGCGTGCGTCCGGGCTGCCGGTGGAGTTCCGGGTGCTCGGGGCGCCGCGGAGGCTTCCTGAGGGGGAGCAGTTGACCGTCTATCGGATCGTGCAGGAGGCGCTCACCAATACTCTCAAGCACGGCGGTCCGGAGAGCAGGGCCGTGGTGGAGATGGAGTACGGCGTGCGGGAGTTGCTGTTGCGGGTGACCGATGACGGTCGTGGTGCCGCGGCGCCGCGGCGGGAGGGCGGGCACGGCCTGGTCGGCATGCGGGAGCGGGTCGCGCTGTTCGGTGGGAGTGTGGAGGCGAGGCCGGGTTCCGGTGGTGGTTTCCGGGTGGTGGCGCGGCTGCCGATCGGCGAGGCCGGGGCGGGTCGGGCGGCTTGAGAGTGGGTGTCCGGGTCGGGCGTGGTGGCGATCGGGTGCGTTCCGTGGAGAGCAGGACGGGTGTGGAGCGGTGAGCGACCGGGTGATTCGGGTGATGCTGGTCGACGATCAGGAGTTGTTGCGTACCGGGTTCCGGATGGTGCTCGGCGCCCATCCGGGTATCGAGGTCGTCGCGGAGGCGGGTAACGGGGCCGCCGCGGTGGAGGCGGTGCGGGCGGTCGAGGTCGATGTGGTGCTGATGGATGTGCGGATGCCGGTGATGGACGGGGTGGAGGCGACGCGTTTGATCCGTTCGGTGGCCGGGGGGCCTCGGGTGCTGATCCTGACCACGTTCGATCTGGACGAGTACGCGTTCGCGGCGTTGAAGGCGGGTGCGTCGGGGTTCCTGCTGAAGGATGTGCCGCCCGCCGATCTGGTGAGTGCGATCCATTCGGTGCACAGTGGCGACGCGGTGGTGGCGCCGAGTACGACGCGGCGGTTGCTGGAGCGGTTCGCGGTGCATCTTCCCTCAGCGGGGGTGGCCGAGCCGGCCGCGCTGTCGGGGTTGACGGCGCGGGAGCGTGAGGTGCTGGTGCTGGTGGCGAGGGGGTTGTCGAACACGGAGATCGCCGGGCGGCTGGAGTTGGCGGAGGCGACGGTCAAGACGCATCTGGGCCGGGTGCTGGCCAAGCTGGGCCTGCGGGATCGGGCGCAGGTGGTCGTGTACGCCTACGAGTCCGGCCTGGTCACCCCGCATTCGGCGGGCTAGCCCGGCATCGGGGACGGTCGTCGCGGGTCGGCGTCGGCCTGTTCGAGCCGTGTCCGCCGTTCTCTCTCTTCCGTCCCGGCCGGTCGTCGTGGACGCCATCGGCCGAATGGCCGAGGTGGTGCTGCGACGTAGGTGCTGTCTCGCCTTCCGGGTACGCCCTGCGTAGGGCCGCAGGTCAGGCCTAATTCATGATGGATCCCGCTTTTCTCGCCAATAGCGTTTGGTGCGTCATAACGCCATACGTTGTTGAGGAGAACTGCCGTGACCATCACCGGAGAGGTCGGCGCGTGGGGCGCACGCGGAGGCGCGGAGCCGGCCGTGACGGCCAGGGGTCTCACGAAGGTGTACGGCCGGGGGGACACCGCCGTGCACGCGCTGCGCGGCGTGGACGTCTCGTTCTCGTCCGGCGCCTTCACCGCGATCATGGGGCCCTCAGGGTCGGGCAAGTCCACGCTGATGCACTGCCTGGCCGGGCTGGACACGGCGAGCGGCGGGCAGGTGCGCATCGGGGACGTGGAGCTCACCGGTCTCAACGACAGGCAGCTCACCCTGCTCCGCCGCGAGCGGATCGGTTTCGTCTTCCAGGCGTTCAACCTGCTGCCGACGCTGACCGCCGAGCAGAACATCCGGCTCCCGCTGGAGATCGCCGGGCGGCTGGCCGACCCGGAGCTGTTCGACCTGGTCGTGGGGACCGTGGGGCTGCGCGACCGGCTGGGGCACAAGCCCTCCGAGCTGTCCGGTGGCCAGCAGCAGCGGGTCGCGGTCGCCCGTGCCCTGATCAGCGGGCCGCAGGTCATCTTCGCCGACGAGCCCACCGGCAACCTGGACTCGCGGAGCGGTGCCGAGGTGCTGTCGTTCCTGCGTACGTCGGTGCGCGAGCTGAACCAGACGATCGTGATGGTCACCCATGACCCGGTGGCGGCCTCCTACGCCGACCGGGTGGTCTTCCTCCGTGACGGCCTGCTGGTCAGCGAGTTGGTGGGGCCGACGCCGCAGTCGGTGCTGGACACGCTGATGAAGCTGGAGGCGTGAGGTGCTGAGGACGACGCTGGCCGGGTTGCGCGCGCACCGGTTGCGCCTGCTGCTGACGTCGCTGGCGATCGCGCTGGGTGTGGGCTTCATCGCGGGGACGTTCGTACTGACCGACACCATCGAGGCGGGTTTCACCCAGAAGTTCGCGGCGGCGGCCGACCGGATCGACGTCGCGGTGCTCCCGCTGCCGGACAGCGGCGGCGGGGCTCCGGTCCTCTCCGACGCGACCCTGGAGAAGATCCGCGCCGTGGAAGGCGTCGCCGACGCCCAGGGGCTGGTGCGGGGCACGTCCGCCCTGATCGGCAAGGACGGCAAGGCGGCCGGTGACCATCCCACGGTGGGGATCTCGCTGCCCGAGGGCGCGCTGAACCGTACCTCGATCGTCAGCGGTACGGCGCCGAGGACCGCGAAGGAGGCGGTGCTCGACGAGGGTACGGCCAGGACTCGCGGTTTCAGGGTCGGTGACACCATCGCGGTGCTCGACTCGGAGAACGTCAGGCACGAGTTCACCCTGGTGGGCCTGTTCGACGTCGGCCTGGACCAGGAGATCGGGTACAGCGGCGCGGTCGGCTACACCACCGGCACGGCCAGGGAGATGACCGGGCAGCGGGGGTTCCGGGAGGTCGACGTCACCGCCGCCGAGGGGGTCTCCCAGGAGACGCTGCGCGCCTCGGTCGCGGCGGCCGTGGGGGCGGGTCACCAGGTCAAGACCGGTGAGCGGTACGCGGCGGACCTGGCCAAGGCCAACGGCGCCAGCAGCGAGTTCCTCACCCTGGGCCTGCTGCTGTTCGGCGTGGTGGCGATGTTCGTGGCCGCGCTGGTCATCTACAACACCTTCAACATCCTGGTGGCCCAGCGGACCCGTGAGATGGCGCTGCTGCGCTGCATCGGGGCGACGCGCGGGCAGGTCTTCGGCTCGATCGTGCTGGAGTCGGCGGTGGTCGGCCTGCTGTCGTCGGTGCTGGGCCTGCTGCTCGGCTACGGGATGGGGGCGGGAGCGCTGGCCGTGCTGACCGCGGTCGGCGCGCCGCTGCCGTCGGTCGCGGCCTCCCTGACGCCTCGTACGATCGTCCTGGGCCTGGTCATCGGCCTGACCGTCACGGTCGGCGCGGCGCTGCCGCCCGCCAGGTCGGCGACGCGGGTGGCGCCGATCGCGGCGCTGCGCTCGCAGGCCGAGGAGCAGACCTTCAGGGCCGGCCTGGTACGGATGATCTTCGCGGCGCTCTTTCTGGTCTCGGGCGCGGGGATCACCGCGGCGGGCATGGCCACGGCGCCCGGCGAGTCCGCGCTCGTCGTGGTCATGGCCGGTTGCTCGCTCATCTTCCTGGCGGTGCTGACCCTCGGCCCGGTGATCGTGAAGCCGCTGTCCGCCTTCGCGGGCTGGGTTCCGGCCAGGCTCTTCGGGGTGCCGGGCAGACTGGCCGTGGACAACTCCCGGCGTAACCCGAAGCGGTCGGCGACCACCACGGTGGCGCTCACCGTGGGCGTGACGCTGATGACCGTCATCTCCGTCCTCACCGGCACCATCCGGGTGACGTACGCCCATCAGCTCGACGAGCAGTTCCCGATCGACTACCTGGTGCGGAGCCAGGATCGCAGTTCGGAGCTGCCCCGGGCGATCGCCGAGGACCTGCGGACCAGGCCCGAGCTGACCGCGGTCGTCGCGTTCCGGTCAAGCACCGCCAGGCTCGCGACCGGGGACGAGAAATACGAGGTGGGGACGTTCACCCCGGCTCCGGGTTTCGCCCCGAAGCTGGACGCGGGCTCGGTCGACCGGCTCGTGCCGGGCACGGCGCTGGTCGCGGACCATGTCGCCGAGCGGCTCAAGGCCGGGGTCGGTGACCGGATCACCGTGCGGACGCCGAAGGCGGGTGCGGTCGAGCTGTCGATCGTGGGCGTCTCCGACCAGGAGTCGGGCCTTTCCGGTGTGACGGTTCCGGAGCGGGAGTTCGACCGCTACTTCGGCGAGGTGGGTGACAGCCGAGTGATCGTCAACCACTCCGACGGCGTGGATCCCGACCGGGCGCTGATGGCCGTCGAGGCGGCGACGCGGCCGTACCCGACGGCGAAGGTCGCCAGCTCGACGGAGGTGCGGGGCGAGTTCGACGAGGCGCTCGACATGATGCTGATGATCATCACCGGGCTGCTCGGCCTGGCGGTGCTCATCTCCCTGCTGGGCATCGCCAACACGCTCTCGCTGTCGGTCCACGAGCGCACCCGCGAGTCGGCGCTGCTGCGGGCGCTCGGCCTGACCAGGCCCCAGCTGCGGCGGACGCTCTCGGTCGAGGCGCTGGTCCTGGGGCTCATCGGCGCGCTGGTCGGCGTGGTGCTGGGCATCGGGTTCGGCTGGGCCGCCGCGCGGACGATGACCGAGAACGTCATCCTCCAGTTGCCGGTGCCGCAGATCCTGTCGTTCGTGGCGCTGTCCGGCCTGGCCGGGGTGCTCGCCGCGGTCCTGCCCGCCCGGCGCGCGGCCCGCGCCTCGGTGGTGGGCTCGCTCGCGAGCGGCTGAGCGCCGCCGGGCCGTGAGTTCGCGAGCGGGCCCGAGCGTGAGGTGAGGCCCGGCGGAACCGGGCAGGTTGAGCATGGTGGCCGGGACGTCTCCGTTATCGGGGGCGGCGTCCCGGCCACTGCTCCGCCACCGTCTCGGGGTTGAGCAGCGGCCGGATGACGATCTCGCCGGTGGCCCTGTCGATGACCACGCACCCGGAGCCGACGGTGTCGGGCAGCACGCTGGGATCGTCGGAGTCGGGCTCATTCGACCAGGCGACATAGCCCTCTTGAAAGGCATAAATCCTGATTTCGACGGCGGCGCCCGCGCCGCGGACACCATTGAAGTACTCCTCCGCCACCGCCCTGGCCTGGTCCGGGTTCACAGCCGCCGCCCCTCCCTGTCGATCACGACGCAGAACACGCCGGTCACCGACTCGTACGGCGGCTCCACCGCCATGTGTCCCCGTTGCCCGTCGATCCAGATCACCTCGCCGTCGAAGTTCACCGCGTTCCACGCGTGGCTGCCCCCGGCCGGCCAGCGATTGACGACCACGGCCGAGGAGCCGTGCCCCCCGGCCAGCAGCGCCTGCGCGATCGGCAGGTAGGCGTGGCGCCCCTGCCCCACGTACTGGAAGCGCTGTCCCAGCCACCGCTCCGCCCTGGCCACTCCCCCGGCCTCGCCGCTGAGCAGCGGCCTGCCGACCCGGTCGTACTCAGGCCGCCGGGGCGCGGCCACCGCCGGGGCCCCGTACCAGGTGGAGAGCACCGACAGCGCGCAGTCGATCGCGTTGGTGGCCCGGAACGGGTCGTCGGCCGGCCCGGTCCCGTTGATCAGCCTGATCCACATGCCGCGCGGGTCGGGGAAGCGGCGCGGAGTGCCCTGCTCGGTGACCGGGACGGCCCGCAGCATGTCCTCCTCGGTCTGCGGATCGGGCCTGGCCAACCCGCCCGCTACCCCGTACGGCCGGCACTGGTCCAACCGGGCCGGCCCCCAGCGCATCCGCTCCCGCTCCCGGGGCACCGCCGCCGCCGGCGCCTGAAACTCCAGCTCGAAGTCCCGCCACCGCTGCCCGTCCACGGTCACCACGGGGTTGTAGACCCCCGAGGCCAAACTCCACCCACTCACCGCTCCCCCGTCCCCCGACCCCTGGGAGCCAGATAGTAGAGCGGCTCCCGGCGCGGCACGGAGGAGTTGACCATTTGCAGAGGTGGTGACCGGGGATTTTCCGCTCTCCGGGGGATTTGGCACGCCGACGGCGCGCAAAGCCCCCAGATCATGGAAACCGCTGCTTCTCGCCCTCACCTCGCACAGCGCGACACCACGAACGGCGCCGCGTTCCGCGAACGGCCCGGCTCACAGGGCCGGCCGGGTAGATCGATAGGTTGGTCTGCCCGATGTCGCCCTGATACGGACCGAAAAGCAGGAATGGGAGACGATGACCCCCGGTGACCAGATCAGCACCCTCGTCCTCCAGGCGGCTCGCCGGCTGAGCGACGCCTGCGACTCGGGCGAGGTGCCCGGAGCCGCGCTCGCCGTCGCGGCCGGGGGGACGACGGTGCTCGAAGCCGCGTTCGGACTGGCCTCGGTCGGGGACGGCGTCGCCGCCACGGTCGACACGCCCTTCAGCCTGGCCTCCGTCACCAAGCCCATGGTCGGCACGGCACTGGCCGTCCTGGCCGAACGTGGCGCGCTCGATCTGGACGCCCCGGTGTCGCGTTACCGGCCGCTGCCCGGCCACGAGGCGGTCCCCACCCTCCGGCAGGTCGCCAACCACACCGGTGGTTTCCCCACGTTCCTCAGATTCTTCTACGGCGACGAGATCGATCGGGCGCCGAGCAGGAACGACCTGCTACGGACCTATGCCCGTGTCGTGTTCCCGCCGGGGGGCCGGCAGACCTACTCCAACGTCGGCTACGAGCTGCTCGGCGCGGTCATCGAGGAGGTCACCGGCTCCCCGTTGGCGGACGCGCTGTCCAAGCTGATCTTCGAACCGCTGGGGATGCGGTCGGCCCGGTTCGGTGAGCCGGACGGCGGCCTCGGCGCCGCCCGGCGCCACACCTCGTCGGGCTCGGCGTACCCGCCCTACGTCACCGGGCACGGCGCGGCGGCGGAGGCCTGGTGCAGCGTCCGGGACCTGCTCCGTTTCGGGCTCGCGCACGCGGGCGGCACGAGCGCCCTGCCCGCCGAGGCGCTCGCCGCGAGCCGCCGTCCCACCGCGCCGTGGCCCGGGGCCGACGGCTACGGGATCGGCTGGGGCGTGCGGCACCACGGCGACCTGCCCGTCGCCTTCCACGGCGGCAGCATGGGCGGCGTGGCCGCCTACCTGGTCGCGGTCCCCACGGCGGGGATCGTGATCGCGGCCCTGGCCAACGTGCAGAGCGGCAGGGATCTGCTGATCTCGGTGGCCAACGACATCCTGTCCGCTCTGCTGCCGGGTTTCACGCCGCTGGTACGCGCAGGCGGTTCACCCGACGACGACCTGTCCTCCGTACCGGCCACCGAGGTCGGCGGCGCGTGGTCGGGAAGCCTCGACCTGCCCTCGGGGGCGGTGCCGCTCTCCCTGTCGATCGCCCCGGACGCCTCCGGCACCGCCAGGTGGAACTCCGCCGAACATGCGATCACCGGGCTGCACGTCACCGGGTCCTCCGTCACCGTGGAGCTCGACGGCCTGGTCGACGCCCCGGACCTGGCCGCGCGGCCGCACGCCCCGGCCCTCTGGCTGCACCGTACGGCGGCGGGGCTCACGGGCGGTCTCGCCGCCGTCGGCGTCCAGAACGCCGACCATCCCCTGCAACCCGACATCGTCGTCTGGCCCGCCTCGATCCGGCGGACCTGACCCGACCGGCGTCCCCTCCGGCAACGGATGGTCGACGAGCGTCCGCTGTCCGCCCACGCACCGGACGCCAAAGGGGCCGTACCGGATTGCGGGCCTCTGACCAGGCAGGTCACCGGGAAGCGACCGAAAGGTGACCGGCCTGAAGCACTCTCGGTGCCGCAGCGAGGTGAGCGCCGCGGCAGGCGATCCGGCCGAGGCCGGAAGACCCGCGTGAACGCTCCGGCTGCCGCGGCTCGTGACGGCGGTGATCGGAACCGGCGGCCACGAGCAGGGCCGACGTACCGACCAGTGAGGGAGACACATGCGCGACCCGGTCAAGAAGGGCGTCCTCGCCCTGATCACGACCCTGGCCCTGGCCACTGGCGGTCCGGCGGCCGCCTCGGCCGAGATCTCTTCGGCGGGAGTGTACGAGGACGCCCGCCACATCATGGGGCTGAACTATCCGGACTTCGAACGGCACCCGCGCGTCGCGCCGTTCGACTGGAGCACCGACGGCTGCACCGGAATCGGACAGTTCTTCCGTCGCGCGTGCGTCATCCACGATTTCGGCTACCGCAATTTCGGTAACCACGGAGCTCTGAAACTGAGCCCGTTCCCCGCCACCAAGGAGTGGATCGACGAGCGCTTCTGGCATGAGATGCGCCGTATCTGCTTCGACACCTACGGCCCCAGCGGTGGCGCGACCCAGGGGTGCCTGGGCGGCGCCTACACGGCCTACAAGTACGTCCGCGACCACGGCGGCGAACACTTCTTCTAATCTCCGGCGCGCTTCCATCCACGGAGGACACCGGTGACCACGACAAAGGGAAACAACCATGTATCGCGGGAAAACCCTGATCTCCCTTCTCGGACTCGCCCTGCTGGGCGGTGGCGGCCCGGCGTTCGCCCAGGCCGCCCCCGCGGGCTACGAACGCTGCCCGCGTCAGCACTTCTGCCTTTTCGACGGGGCCGGCGGGACCGGGCTGATGGCCTCGTTCCGGCACGGCTCGCCGGACCTGCGACGGCAGAGCATGGACGACCGGGCATCGAGCTACGCCGACCGCACCACCGACACCTGGTGGTGCCTGTACGAGAACCCGAACTACGACGAGTCGTCCTGGCCGATATACCCCGGGGGCTCCGGAAACCTGTCCCCGGAGTGGGACAACCGGGCAAGCTCCGCAAAACCGTGCTACCGGTGACTCACCAGAGGGCGTGACCCCACCCCGCAGGCGGGGTGTCCTCTCGCCACACCGCAGGGTGTTGCAGAATCATGAGGATGCCCTGTCGGCCCCGCACACGCGGGGGTGGTCCACGAAGCTCTCGCCGTCGCTCCGGAAGATCAGGCCCGCCCCGCACGCGCGGGGGTGATCCTGACAACCGCTGTTTCGCGTTCGGGTCCCATAAGTCCGCCCCGCGTACGCGGGAGTGTGATTCCACCTGTGGCAGTCAAAGGCCATCAACAGGACCCGCCGCCCAAGTCAGCCGACCCGTACCTGGATGGTGTGCCAGCCGGTGGCGCCGTCCGGGGCCACCGGGACCCGGTCGGCGGTCTGGGTGTAGCCGGTGGCGTCGGTGGCGCGGACCTCGATGGTGTGGCCGCCGGGAGTGGCGTCCCAGTCGTCGAGGACCCACTGGCGCCAGGTGTCGGCGGTGGGGGCCTCGGCGAGGCGGGCCTGACGCCACGGGCCCCGGTCGACGCGGACCTCGACCGCGTCCACGCCCTTGTGCTGGGCCCAGGCGACGCCCGCGATGACGGTGCGGCCTGCGGAGATGCTCGCGCCGTCCCTGGGCAGGTCGATGCGGGACTCGGTCTTGATCGGCCCCTTGGCGGACCAGCCCCTGGGCGTCCAGTAGGCCTCGTCCTCGTCGAAGCGGGTGACCCTGATGTCGGTGACCCACTTGGTGGCCGAGACGTAGCCGTAGAGGCCGGGGACGACCTGGCGGACCGGGAAGCCGTGGTCGACGGGGAGCGCCTCGCCGTTCATGCCGAAGGCCAGCAGGGCGTCGCGGCCGTCGAGGACGACGTCGACCGGCGTTCCTGCGGTCCAGCCGTCGGCGGAGGTGCTGAGCAGCATGTCGGCGCCTCTGCGGACGCCCGCGTCGCGCAGCACGTCGGCCAGGCTGACGCCCAGCCAGCGGGCGTTGCCGATGTAGGGGCCGCCGACCTCGTTGGAGACGCAGCAGAGCGTGACGTCCGCCTCGACCACGGTGCGCTTCATCAGGTCGGCGAAGGTGAGCTCGACCGGGCGGTCCACCATGCCGTGGATCTTGAGGGTCCAGCTGCCCGGGTCCACCTGGGGGACGACCAGGGCGGTGTCGACCCGGTAGAAGTCGCTGTTCGGGGTGACGAACGGCGACAGGCCCTTGAGCCTGAGGTCGACCCCGGCGGGCAGCGGGGCGAGGGGTTTCGCGGGACGGGGCAGCGTGATGCCGCTACGGGCCACGCTCACCTCGGCCCGCCCCGACAGCATCCGCCCGGCGATCCCGGCCACTCCGGCGGCGGCGACGCCGCCGAGCACGCCGGTCAGCAGGCCCCGGCGGTCGAACGCGCGCAGGTCGTTCCCGGCCCGCATGACCGGCGGCACGGACGCCTCGGGCCGCTCCTCGGATTCCGGCGACGAATCCGGCGCGGTCTCCCACAGTCCGGTGCCGTGCGCGGCCCCCGCCGCGCCCACGGCGCCGCCGGGCGTCGGGTGCCCTCGGTCGCCGTACGGACCGAGCTCTTCGACGGGCACGAGGGAGCGGCGAATGATCCTGCTCAGCGCGAACATGCCCGCGCCGACGCCCACCACGGTCGGCAGGACGTCCGCGAGCCCGGAGTCCGGGCGGGTCAGCACGGCGACGACGCCGACGACGCCGAAGGCGGCCAGGCCCGCCAGGCCGTACCGGACGTCGCGGGCGGCGGCGATTCCCAGGAGCGCGGCGATGACCGCCATGACCACGAGGATCCCGCCGAGCAGTACGACCTTGTCGTTCTCGCCGAAGGAGCGGATCGCCCATTCCTTGAGCGCGGCCGGGGTGAGGTCGACCGCCGAGTCGCCCACCGCGACGACCGGGAAGGCGGACGGGTTCACCAGGCCCGCGGCGAGCAGGGAGACCCCGACCGCCACCGCGCCGGACACCAGGCCGATCAGCGCCGCGGCCCACGAGGGCATGCGCCTGTTGCTCTGCATACCTCCGACGCTACGCCCATTCGCGAACGGAGGATCTTACGCCCCGATTACAGGCCGGCTCGAACAGTCGCCCCTGGTCATCACTTGCTCCCCGGACGGGCTCCGCCGAGGAGCACGAGAGCCTCGCCGTGACCACGGCGGCTCTCTACCGGCCCTCGCGGCCGGACCGTGCAAGAGCGTCAGACGAGCACTTCGGCGAGGATGGGGGCCAGGGCGCGGAAGGCGCGGCCCCGGTGGCTGATGGCGTCCTTCTCCTCGGCGGACAGCTCGGCGGTGGTCCGGCTCTCGCCCTCGGGGACGAGGATCGGGTCGTAGCCGAAGCCGTTGACACCGCGCGGGGTGTCGATGATCACGCCGTGCAGCGCGCCCTCGGTCACCCGCTCCTCTCCGGAGGGGAGCGCCAGCGCGGCGGCGCAGGCGAAGTGCGCGCCCCGGTGCTCGGCGGGCACGTCGGAGACCTGGGCGAGCAGCAGGTCGAGGTTGGCCGGGTCGTCGCCGTGCCTGCCGGACCAGCGGGCGGAGAAGATGCCCGGCATGCCGTTCAGCGCGTCGACGCAGAGGCCGGAGTCGTCGGCGATCGCCGGCAGGCCGGACTGCCGGGCCACCGCGTGCGCCTTGAGCAGGGCGTTCTCCGCGAAGGTCAGGCCGGTCTCGGCGACGTCGCCGATCTCGGGGAACTCCTCAAGCCCGACGATCTCCACCGGGACCTCGGCGTCGGCCAGGATCCGGCGCAGCTCGGCGATCTTCCCCGCGTTCCGGGTGGCGAGGACCACTCTGGGGCTGCCGCTCTCGTGCACCTCGGACTCGCTCACACTGGCTCCTTCGCTCCAAACCCAGTCATATCCTGCTCGAACAGGCCAGGTCATGTCGCACCTGACCTGACAACGCCGAAGCGGGCCACACCCTACCCGCCCGGGTGGAGAACCCTTATGCCAGGGCCTCTCGCTGCAGGCGGGTGAGCTCCGCGCAGCCGGCCGCGCCGAGGTCGAGCAGCTCGTCGAGGGCGGCGCGGTTGAACGGCTTGCCCTCCGCGGTGCCCTGGACCTCGACGAACTCGCCGGAGCCGGTCATCACCACGTTCATGTCCGTCTCGGCGGCGACGTCCTCGGTGTAGCAGAGGTCGAGCAGCGGCGTCGAGCCGACGACGCCGACGGAGACCGCCGCGACCGAGTCGACCAGCGGGTCTCCGGCGCACATCTTCCGCTTGCGCATCCAGGCGATCGCGTCGACCAGCGCCACGTACGCGCCGGTGATGGCGGCGGTGCGGGTGCCGCCGTCCGCCTGGAGCACGTCGCAGTCGATGACGATCGAGTTCTCGCCGAGGACCTTGTAGTCGACGCAGGCGCGCAGCGAACGGCCGATCAGGCGGGAGATCTCGTGCGTACGGCCGCCGATCTTGCCGCGTACCGACTCGCGGTCGTTGCGGGTGTTCGTGGCACGCGGCAGCATGGCGTACTCGGCGGTGATCCAGCCCTGACCACTGCCTCGGCGCCAGCGCGGCACGCTGTCCTGCACGGAGGCGGCGCAGAGCACCCTGGTGCCGCCGAATTCGACGAGCACCGAACCCTCGGCGTGGGTGATCCAGTCGCGGGTGATGGTGACGGGGCGGAGCTGATCGGGAGAACGTCCATCTGCACGAGCCATGCAGCTCACCCTAGGTCATACCGGACCCCGCTTCGTGCGAGTTCCATCCGCCCGCCGAACCCGCCGCCGTGGGCCTCCCCCAGGACGCGGTCGCTGTCGTTCCAGGGCACCAGGTGGGTCAGCACCAGGGTCTCCACGTCCGCCCTGGCCGCGTGCTCGGCCGCCTGGCGGCCGCTCAGGTGCAGGCCGGTGGGGAGTCCCGGCCGGTCGAGGTGTGACGCCTCGCACAGGAAGACGTCGGCTCCCGAGGCGAGCTTGACCAGCTCGGCGCTCTCGCCGGTGTCGCCGGAGTAGGCCACCGAGCGCCCGCCGCAGGAGACCCTGAACCCGTAGGTCTCCACCGGGTGGTTCATCAGCGCGGCCGTCACCTCGAACGGGCCGACCTCGAGCGTTCCCGGTGTCAGCCCCACGAAGTCGAAGGCCGACTCCAGCAGCGGCTCGTCCGGCATCGCGTAGGCCGAGTTCAGGCGCCGGCGCGCGTCCGCGGGTGCGTACACCGGCACCCTGGGCAGCGGCCCCTCGGGCGAGTAGGTGCGCACCACGTGGTACGGGCATATGTCGAGACAGTGGTCGGCGTGCAGGTGCGACAGGCAGATCGCGTCCACGTCGTACAGGCCGATGTGCCTCTGGAGTGCGCCGAGCGCGCCGTTCCCGAAGTCCAGCAGCATGCGAAAACCCTCCGCCTCCAGCAGGTAGCAGGACGAAGGGCTGTCAGGGCCGGGAAAACTCCCCGAGCACCCGATGATCGTCAATTTCACGGCGGCCTCCACTGTTTTTGCGGCGCTGCGCGTCGCGGACGCCGGTGACCGGTGTCCGCCGCTCCCGGGCGCTCCCCTACGGAGCGCCGGAGCACTGTTACGCGCGATGTCCGTTGTTCGAAACATCACCCACCACCGCCACCTCGACCGCCTCGATCTCCGGTCCGAGGAACCGTCGCCCGAGGTCGGCGAAGAGGCCCGCGTCACCGGTGGCGCGGAAACGGTGTCCGGGCGCGCCCCCTACGGCGGCCAGACCCCGGTCATGCAGGATGCGGTACACGTCCTTGGCCGTCTCGTCGGCGCTGGACACCAGCGTGACGCCGTCTCCCACCACGTAGGAGATCGGCCCGACGAGGAGCGGGTAGTGCGTGCATCCCAGGATCAACGTGTCGCACCGGTCGGCGAGCACCGGCTCCAGGTACTCACGGATGACGGCGATGAGCTCCTCGCTCATGGTCTCCCCGCGCTCGACGAACTCCACCAGGCGCGGCGCCGCCACCGTGGTCAGCCGGACGTCGGGGGCCGCGGCGAACGCGTCGTGGTACGCCATCGACTCGATGGTGGCCCTGGTCCCGATCACCCCGACCCTGCCGTTGCGGGTGGCGCGTACGGCACGGCGGGTGGCCGGCTGGATCACCTCGACGACCGGCACGTCGTAGCGCTCGCGGGCGTCGCGGAGCACCGCGGCGCTGGCGCTGTTGCACGCGATCACCAGCATCTTCACGTCGTGCTCGACGAGGTGGTCCATCACCTCCAGCGCGTAGGCGCGGACCTGCGCGATGCTCTTGGGGCCGTACGGCTGCCTCGCCGTGTCCGCCACGTAGAGGATCGACTCGTTGGGCAACTGATCGATGATCGCCCGAGCCACCGTGAGGCCGCCCACACCACTGTCAAAGATTCCAACGCTTGCTTGCGACACAGTTCCCAAGGCTAGGCGACCTGGGTCGATCGAACACGGTAAGAATCCTCACACCGCCGGCCTCACCCGAGCGGCCCCGTGGACGTCAGCCCCGCCCGACGCGGGCCAGCTGGCGGGACTGGGCGACCAGGCGGCCGGCGGAGTCCCAGACCTCGACGTCCTCGTCGAACCAGCCGTCGCTGATCAGCCTGCCGCCGGCGATGACGGTCAGCCAGCCGGGGGCGGGCAGGGCGCGCAGGTGCCAGGTGAGGTCGACGGTGGGGGCCCAGCCGCGCTCTCCGGCGGAGAAGACCACCGGCGGCAGCGCGTCCACCGCCAGCGCCAGCACGTAGGGGTCGGGATCCTGTGGCTCGGCCATCCGGAAGTAGGCGCGGGCCTCGGGGCGGCCGCTGGGCCTGCCGTCGAGCCAGCCGATGGTGGGAGGGTCGAACGCCAGCTCCATCTGGGCGTTGAGCGTCATGTTCGACTCGGTCTTGGGGGCGGGCAGCCGGAGGCACTGCTCCATCGGCGGCATCGCCACCGAGGGTCCGTCCGTCCAGTCGGGGGCGGCGCCGCCGAGGGTCGCGGTCGTGACCAGGGACTCGATGATGGAGTCGCCGTCCCTGACCAGGCTGGCCCGGGTCATCGTGGCGGTGCGGCCGGTCTTGATCTGCTCCAGGCGCACCTGCGCGGGGCCGGGGACGGCGGCGCGCAGGAACTGGGCGCTGGTGGTCACCGGGTGCTCATGGGGGGAGGCGTCCACGACCGCGCGCAGCAGCACGGCCATCAGGTAGCCGCCGTTGAGGGGGCCGCCGATCGAGTATCCGGGGTCGAGACACACGTCGTAGGTGGTCTCGTCCACCCGGATGGCCCCTGTCGCCTCGTCGAACTTCGTCATCCACGCTCCCGAACCTTGTTCTAGACGGCTCACTTTACCCACTCCTCGCCGCCTTCGCCTCTCCGGCCCCCGGACGCTCCACCACCTGGGCCGGACCTGAGCCCGATCCGATTCCAAACCGAGCCCGAAATGAGGCTGAGGGCACCCGAATCGCAGGATTCTCCGCGGTTTCCCGGACCGCCCGGGGCTGCGGAAAGGTCGAAGCCCGCAGGAAGAAGGACATGACGACCACCTGCGAAAATGGCGCGTCAAGTCTTGACGAACCCCAAGGGAGCAGGCCCAACCCCCCTTAGATGCACCAATCACATGGTTAGTTCAATGCAAGCGGGTTGCTAGCAAAGTGCACTAACTTCTCCATATCCACGAAGTCCACATTGTGAGTGATCATGCCTGCCAACAATCCCCCAGACCAGTCGCCCACGCCGGATCAGCAACCCGACAGGACGATCGCCTACCGTTGGAACGAGGGCGCGCAGCGAAGCGACCAACCGCACACGCAGGTCTACCCGCAGAACACCCAGCCCGGATACCCCCAACCCCAGCAGGGCTACCAGCAGGGGCAGCCCTACCCGCAGCAGGGCCAGCCTCAGCAGAACCCCCAGCAGGCGTACGGCCAGCAGAACTACGGGCAGCCCGCCGGGCAGCAGAACTATGGTCAGCAGAGCTACGGCCAGCAGGGCTATGGGCAGCCGGCCGGCCAGCCCTACGGCCAGCAGCAGGGCTACGGGCAGCAGCCCTATCCGCAGCAGGCGGGGAACTGGCAGCAGGGCCCCGACTTCCTGGGCGCGGGACAGCCGACCGGAACTCCGCCCCGCAAGGGCGGTAAGGGCTGGCTGTTCGCGGCGATCGCCGCGCTGGTCGTGGTCCTCGTGGGCGGCGGCGGCGTCTTCGCGGTCAACCTGCTCAGCGGCGGCGGCACGCAGCCGCACGACGTGCTGCCCGCCAACGCCATCGGCTACGTACGCCTTGACCTCGACCCGGCCGCGAACCAGAAGCTGGCGCTGTTCGGCATCGCCAGGAAGTTCACCGCCACCAAGGACTCCTTCACCGGCGACGACCCGCGCCAGGCCATCTTCGACCTGCTGAAGAAGGAGTCCGACAGCCTCGGCAAGGTGAACTACGCCACCGACATCGAGCCGTGGCTCGGCGTCCGCGTCGGCGTGGCCGCGGTGCCGCCCGCCAGGGGCGCCAAGGAGCCCGGCGCCGTGGTGGCCGTCCAGGTCACCGACCAGGACAAGGCCAAGGCCGGCATCGCCAAGCTGATGGGCAAGGAGAAGTACGGCATCGCGTTCCGCGACGACTACGCGCTGCTCAGCCCCACCCAGGCGGAGGCCGACCGGGCCGCGGCCGCCGCGCCGCTGTCGGAGAACGCCAACTTCTCCGACGACCTGAGCGCGCTCGGCGAGACCGGCGTCCTCTCCTTCTGGGCGGACGCCGGCAAGCTCGCCCAGCTGGCTCCCGAAGTGGCGTCCCAGGACCCCGCCACCCTCGCCCAGATCAAGAACGTCCGGGTGGCCGGCGCCCTCCGCTTCGACAGCGGGTACATCGAGCTCGCGGGCGTCAGCCGCGGCGCCCAGAATCTGGACATGGGCACCCCCGAGGCCTCCCGGATCAGCACGCTTCCGGCCTCCACCGCCGGCGCGGTCTCGATCTCCGGTCTCGGCGAGGTGATCGGCAAGCAGTGGACGCAGCTCATGAAGTCGGCCGACGCGGCCGGTGGCGGCGGCGTGCAGCAGTTCGTCGACCAGGCCAAGCAGCAGTCCGGGCTGTCGCTCCCCGACGACCTGGTGACGCTGCTCGGCAAGAACATCACCCTCGCGCTGGACGCAGGTGGCCTCGACGGCGACCAGCCGAAGTTCGGCGCGAAGGTCGTCACCGACCCGGCCAAGGCGCAGGAGGTGGTCGGCAAGATCGAGAAGTATCTCGCCGCCACCGGGACGGCCGTCCCGCAGCTCGCCAAGGTTCCCGGTGACGGCACCTTCGTGCTGGCCAGCTCGCAGGAGTACGCCGCCGAGCTCGACAAGGACGGCGCCCTGGGCGACAGCGAGACCTTCCAGCTCGCGATCCCCAACGCCGACGAGGCGACCTTCGCCGTCTTCGTCGACCTGGACAAGATCGAGAAGCTCTATCTCGAAGGCCTGCAGGGCGACGAGAAGGCCAACCTCCAGGTGCTGCGCGGCGTGGGCGTGAGCGGCACCCAGTCGGGCAGCGAGGCGACCTTCTCGATGCGGCTCCTGCTCAACGACTAGCTCCCCCTCGGTCCCCGGCGGGCTCCCGCCGGGGACCGGACGACGAAGGGCGGGCGTCCCGGTGGGACGCCCGCCCTTCGTCGTCCGCCCGTCATCCGGCGCCCGTACCCGTACCCGCCGGCCCGATTCCCTCGACGGACCGCGAGCCGGCCTCGCCGTTCACCGCTCGGCCGGTACCCACCGACCTCGGATCAGGCCCAGAGCTGGCCTTCGAGCCGCTCCTCGGCCTCGTCCAGCGTCCCCTCGTAGGCACCGGTGGACAGGTACTTCCAGCCGCCGTCCGCGACCACGAAGACGATGTCGGCCCGTTCCCCCGCCTTGACGGCCTTGGCCGCCATGCCGAGCGCGGCGTGCAACGCGGCCCCGGTGGAGACCCCGGCGAAGATGCCCTCCGCGGCCAGCAGCTCCCGGGTGCGCCGCAGCGCGTCGGCCGAGGAGACGGAGAAACGCGTGGTCAGGACCTCGGCGTCGTACAGCTCGGGGATGAAGCCCTCGTCGACGTTGCGCAGGCCGTACACCAGCTCGCCGTAACGCGGCTCGGCGGCGACGATCTTCACATCGGGGACGTGCTCGCGCAGGAACCGGCCGACGCCCATCAGGGTGCCCGTGGTGCCCAGACCGGCCACGAAGTGGGTGACGGAGGGCAGGTCCTCCAGGATCTCCGGCCCGGTCGACTCGTAGTGCGAGCGCCAGTTGGCCGGGTTGCCGTACTGGTAGAGCATCACCCAGTCGGGGTTCTCGGCGGCCAGCCCCTTGGCGACCCTGACCGCCTCGTTGGAGCCGCCCGCCGCGGGCGAGGAGATGATCTGCGCCCCCCACATGCGCAGCAGCTGGCGGCGCTCCTCGGAGGTGTTCTCCGGCATCACGCAGATCAGCTGGTAACCCTTGAGCCGGGCGGACATCGCCAGCGAGATGCCGGTGTTGCCGCTCGTGGGTTCGAGGATGGTGCAGCCCGGTGAGAGGAGCCCGTCCTTCTCCGCCTGCTCGATCATCCACAGCGCCGGACGGTCCTTGATCGAACCTGTCGGGTTGCGGTCTTCGAGCTTGGCCCAGATCCGCACGTCCTCCGAGGGCGAGAGCCTGGGCAGGCCGACCATCGGGGTCCGGCCTACCGAGTCGATCAGTGAGTCAAAGCGCATGGTGTACGGCTTCCGCCTCTGTAGTCCTACCAACGACAGCGAGGTGCGCCGCCCACCCCGAGAGATCTCGCGAGGCGGGCGGCGCCGCGCACTAGCGGGAGCCGCCGGCCACGGCGGGCAGGACGGTGACCGTGTCGCCGTCGGCGACCGGGGTCTCCAGCCCGCCCAGGAACCGGACGTCCTCGTCGTTCAGGTAGACGTTCACGAAGCGGCGCAGCGCGCCCTTGTCGACCAGGCGCTCCTTCAGCCCGGGGTGCCGGGCCTCCAGGTCGCCGATCAGCTCCTCAAGCGTGGCGCCCTTGGCGTCGACGGCCTTGGCACCGTCGGTGTAGGTGCGCAGGATGGTCGGGATGCGAACCTCAATGGCCATCGCGGGTCAATCTCCTTGTGTCGTCATGGGAGTAATAGCCCACCGGTTCGAAACACCGGCGAGCGCCGGGGGATTCCAGAAAAGCCGGTCAGCGACAGTCGTAGACGACAACGAAAGGCGTGTGCGCGAACAGGAAGTTCTGCACGGGCGCGACGCCCGCGTGCCGTGCCCGTGGGCCGGGACGCGAGCACACGACGTCCTCCTGGCTCGGGGCGGCGGTCAGCATGCCCACCAGCTTACCCAAAGGGACAATCCACCACACGGCCGTACACCCGGGACGGTCACCCGGAGGTGATCGTCACCTTCTCCTCGCTCACGACGCCGTCGACGATCCGGTACGAGCGGAACTCGGCCTCCGCACCCAGCTCCTCCCGGGTGGAGACCAGCACGTAGTGGGCCCCTGGTTCGGCGGCGTAGGAGATGTCGGTGCGGGAGGGGTACGCCTCGGTGGCGGTGTGGGAGTGGTAGATCACCACCGGCTCCTCGTCGCGGTCGTCCATCTCCCGCCAGACGCGCAACTGCTCCAGCGAGTCGAACCGGTAGAACGTCGGCGACCGCTCGGCGTTCTCCATGGCGATGAACCGTTCGGGGGAGTCGGAACCGACGGGCCCGGCGATCACACCGCAGGCCTCGTCGGGGTGGTCCGCCCGAGCGTGCGCGATGATCTTGTCAACCAGTTCCCGGGAGATCGTGAGCATGTCTGAAAGCTACCAAAGGGCGCGGACCAGGGTGTCCTGGAGGTAGGTCAGCCAGTCGTAGATGACGTACACCGGATAACGGGGGTCGTGCTCCGGCATGTCGGCGATCTCGTCGTGCACCTCCTCGGTCACCTCCAGCCGGGTGCCGAGGGTGAGCCGCACGTCGTTCAGCGCGCGCATCCACGCCTCCGCCTGCTCCCTGGTCAGCTCGACCCGGCCGGGCTCGGCGCTGTCGAGCATCGCCTTGGCGTCGGCCCGCTTGCCCTCGCGCAGCGTCGCCTCGGTGTACCGGCGAAACTCCGCGGCCGCCTCGCCGTCCTCGTACGCCGAGGGGAACAGCCTGGCCAGCACCGGATCGTTGGACTGTTCGGACGCGCCGATGCCGAGCGCCCTCTCCAGTGGATCGTCTCCGGTCTCCCCCGGCTCTATCAGGCCCAGGGTCTGGGTGACCAGCGAGCGCAGGATCGACACCTCGGCGGCGTCGAAACCCGTGACCACACCGCCCTCACGCCCCGGCTTGAATCCCGAACTCATCTCTCGCCCACCATTCCTCGCGGGCCCTCCACCCGGGACCCGCCCGTCGTCTGGGATCGACCCGTCATCCGCCCGGCGACGGACGGCACCGGCCGCCCGCTCACGAATCCCGCTGGACCGTGGCCCACAGCCCGTAGGAGTGCATGATCTGCGCGTCGCGCTCCATCTCCTCACGGGTGCCGCTGGAGACCACCGCCTTGCCCTTGTGATGCACGTCGAGCATCAACTTCTCCGCCTTCTCCTTGGAGTATCCGAAGACGGTCCGGAAGACGTACGTCACATAGGACATCAGGTTCACGGGGTCATTCCAGACGATCGTCAACCATGGCAGATCGGGTCTTACGTCGATTGACGGACGCTCGACCTCTGTTGGAGCGGTGCTACCCACATTCACCAGTCTGCCCTACCCCGGGATTAGTCTTCGACTCGTGACAGAGAGCATGAGCACCGCGTTGCTTACCGATCACTATGAGCTGACGATGCTGGAGGCGGCGCTGAGAAGCGGCGCCGCCTCCAGGCGGGCGGTCTTCGAGGTGTTCGCGCGGCAGTTGCCCGGTGGACGGCGCTACGGGGTCGTCGCGGGTACCGGCCGGGTGCTGGAGGCGCTGGAGTCCTTCCGCTTCGACGAGGAGTCGCTGGCGTTCCTCGAAGACAACCGGATCGTCGACGAGCCGACACTGGCCTTCCTCGCCGGATACCGGTTCTCGGGCGACGTGGACGGCTACGCCGAGGGCGAGTGCTACTTCCCCGGTTCCCCGATCATGACGGTGGAGGGCACGTTCGCCGAGGCGGTGCTGCTGGAGACCGTGATCCTGTCGGTGCTCAACCACGACTGCGCGATCGCCGCCGCCGCCGCTCGCATGGTCGGCGCCGCCGGGACCAGGCCGATCATCGAGATGGGCTCGCGACGCACCCACGAGGCCGCGGCCGTGGCCGCCGCGCGAGCCGCCTACCTCTGCGGGTTCTCCTCCACCTCCAACCTCATGGCGGGCCGCGCGTACGGGGTGCCGACGGCCGGCACCGCGGCCCACGCGTTCACCCTGCTCCACGACTCCGAGGAGCAGGCCTTCCAGGCCCAGATCACCTCCCTCGGCGCCGGCACCACGCTGCTGGTCGACACCTACGACGTGGCCCAGGCCGTACGGACCGCGGTGGAGCTGGCCGGCCCCTCCCTCGGCGCCGTCCGCCTCGATTCCGGCGACCTCGTCCAGGTGGCCCACGAGGTCCGCGAGCAGCTCGACGCGCTCGGCGCGCACCAGACCCGGATCATCGTCACCAGCGACCTCGACGAGTACGCCATCGCGGCGCTGTCGGCCGCTCCCGTGGACGGCTACGGCGTCGGCACGTCGCTGGTCACCGGCTCGGGCTCGCCCACCGCCGCCCTGGTCTACAAGCTCGTCGCCCGCGCCGACGCCGACGGGACCATGCGGCCGGTGGCCAAGAGATCGGTGGGCAAGCCCAGCAGGGGCGGCCGCAAGAACGCCTTCCGCAGGCTCGACCCGGCGGGCACGGCGGTCACCGAGCTGGTCACCACCTCCGGCGATCTTCCCGCGGACGCCCGTCCGCTGCAGGTCCCGCTGGTCAGGAAGGGCGAGATCGTCGGCCGCGAGAAGCTGGACGCGGCCCGCACGCGACACCGGGAGGCCCTCGCCGAGCTGCCGGCCAACGCCCACCAGCTCTCCCGGGGCTACGCCGCGCTGCCCACCATGTTTGACTGACCGCATGCCAACCGCACTGATCATCGTCGATGTCCAGAACGACTTCTGCGAGGGCGGCAGCCTTCCGGTCGGTGGCGGCGCCGAGGTGGCCGCCGCCATCTCCCGGTACACCGCCTCCCACGGCTACGACCACGTCGTGGCCACCCGCGACCACCACGTGGACCCCGGCTCCCACTTCGCCGCCGAACCCGACTACGTGAACTCCTGGCCCGTCCACTGCGTCGCCGGGACGACCGGCTCGGACTTCCATCCCGCCTTCGACACCGGACGGGTGGAGGAGGTGTTCAGCAAGGGGGCGCACGCCGCCGCCTACAGCGGCTTCGAGGGCGTCACCCCCGACGGTACGGGCCTGGCCGACTGGCTCGGCGAGCGCGGCGTGGACACGGTGGACGTCGTCGGCATCGCCACGGACCACTGTGTGCGGGCCACCGCCCTGGACGCGCTCGCGCACGGCCTCTCCGTCCGGGTGCTGCTGGATCTCACCGCGGGGGTGGCCGCCCCGACCACCGAAGCCGCCCTCGCCGAGCTCGGCTCCGCCGGAGCCCGTCTCACCGGCACCCCGGTGGTCCGCCCGGCCTGACGGCCGCCCCCTTCGGCACGGTTTCCCGCCCTGTCCGTCAGCCCGGCGAGGGAAGGCCATCAGGATCGCCCACTCCGGGCATTCGAACGACTACCGGATCGGCATGGGTGGGTAAACACAACCACCACCCGCCGCGACAGGAGTATCACGGAGAGCTGAGACCTCTTACTACCGGTGGTGACCTCATATGTTCGTGCTCGGTGTCTCCTGGCTGGTCCTGACCCCGCTGTGCCTGTGGAACCTTTTTCGCGGCGGGACGCTGGTGCGGCTGACGAGCGTGCTGGCGCTGGTCTCACTGGAGATGGCCACGATCTGGACCACCAGCACGGTCCGGATCCCCCCGCGGACCCTCATCGCCGCGCCCTCGCCCTCGGCGGCCCGGATACCGGCTCCGGGGCCGCCTGCGGGGCCGGCCTCGGAGCCGGCCCCGGCCCCGCAGGCGGCTCAGCAGGGCGCTCGGGACGTGCGGAGCGCCTCCTGCCCCGGCAGGATGCCCGCCCCCGAGCGGGTGCGGCTGGCCCGCCGCCAGGGCGCGCTGCGGGGTGTGACGCTCTTCTGGACGGCCAGGGCCGACGAGTGCGACACCGCGACCGTGGTCCTGCGTCACCGGAACCGCACGATCAGGGTCTGGGTGCGCGACGGCGAGACGGATGGTCGGGAGAGTCGCGCCTCGGACGCCACGACGCGGCCGGTGAGCGTCACCGGCGGCGTGGCCTCCCTGCAGGTGCTGCTCGCGCAACCGGTGCGCGGCGAGGGAGGGTTCCGGGCGGTCGACGGCCGGACCGGCAGGCCGATCGCCCTCGGCTGACCGGGTCGCGCCCGGCGCGAACGCCGGTGCGACCCGGTGGCCGGGTCAGTGGGAGCGCTGGGTGGCCCAGTGGCGGATCTTGTCGATCCGCTCCTGGATCTGCTCCGCGGAGGCCTGCGCGATGGCGGGGCCGCCGCAGGACCTGCGGAGCTCGGCGTGGATGACGCCGTGCGGCTGGCCGGTGCGGTGGTTCCAGGCGCCGACGAGGCCGTTGAGCTCCTTGCGAAGGTTGGCGATCAGCTCGTGCGGGGCGAGTTGCGGCTCCTTGGGCTCGGGCCTGTTCCGCCTGGCCTTCAGCTGATCGGACTGGCGCTTGCTCAGCAGGGTGCGGACCTGGTCGGGCTCCAGCAGACCCGGCAGGCCGAGAAAGTCCTCCTCCTCGGGGGAACCGGTCTCCGCGGCGCTGCCGAACTCGCCGCCGTCGAAGAGCACCCGGTCGAAGGTGGCGACCGCCTCCAGGGTCTCGAACGGCAGCTCATCACCAAGGACGTCGGGGTTGTCCTTCTTACGCTGGGCGTCCTCCATCAGGAAGTCGTCCAGCCCCTCCTCCGGGGGCTTGCGGTCGAGCACGTGGTCGCGCTCGGCCTCCAGCTCCGCGGCCAGTCCCATCAGGGTCGGCACCGAGGGCACGAAGACGGACGCGGTCTCGCCTCTCTTGCGGGCACGGACGAAGCGGCCGACCGCCTGCGCGAAGAAGAGCGGGGTCGAGATGCTCGTGGCGTAGACGCCGACGGCCAGACGCGGGATGTCGACACCCTCGGAGACCATCCGGACCGCGACCAGCCAGCGCTGCTCGGACGCGGAGAAGTCCTTGATCTTCTTGGAGGCCGCCGGGTCGTCGGAGAGCACGACCGTGGCGCCCTCGCCGGTGATCGTCCTGATGTGGCGGGCGTAGGCGCGGGCGGTCTCGTGGTCGGTGGCGATGACCAGGGCCCCGGCGTCGGGCACGCCCCTGCGCACCTCGGTCAGCCGCCGGTCGGCCGCCCGGAGGACCTGGCGAATCCACTCGCCCTTCGGGTCGAGCGCGGCCCGCCACGCCTGGCCGAGCTGGTCCTTGGTGAGCGGGGTGCCGAGGGTCGCCGCGATCTCGTCGCCGGCGCGGGTCCGCCAGCGCATCTCACCGGCGTAGGCCAGGAAGATGACCGGGCGGACGACACCGTCGGCGAGCGCGGGACCGTAACCGTAGGAGTAGTCGGAGACACTGCGCCTGACCCCGTCGCCGTCTTCGGCGTAGGTGACGAAGGGGATCGGGTTGATGTCGGACCTGAAGGGGGTGCCGGTCAGGGCGAGGCGCCGGGCGGCGGGCTCGAACGCCTCCCGCACGCCGTCGCCCCAGGACTTCGCGTCGCCCGCGTGGTGGATCTCATCGAAGATCACGAGCGTCTTGCGCGCCTCGGTGCGTGCGCGGTGCAGTGCCGGATGCATCGACACCTGGGCGTAGGTGATGGCCACCCCGACGTAGTCACGGGAGGTCGCGCCCTGGCTGTTCTTGAACTCGGGGTCGATCGCGATGCCGACCCTGCCCGCGGCGTCCGCCCACTGCTGCTTGAGATGCTCCGTCGGTGTGACGATGGTCACAGCCCGGATCACCCCCCTGGACAGCAGGTCGCTGGCGATGCGGAGCGCGAAGGTCGTCTTGCCCGCACCCGGCGTGGCGACCGCGAGGAAGTCGCGCGGCTCACGGCTGGAGTACAGGTCAAAGGCCTCCTGCTGCCACGCGCGAAGCTTCGGCGCGGTGCCCCAGGCGGCACGGTCCGGATATGAAGGCGAGAGGTGGGATGCGGCGAAAGTGCTCACAGTGTCACCAGGGTAATCTGCGTCGCCGACAAGACGTGCCGATCGGCCGAGATCCTCGCCAAGGTCGCCTCCACGTGCTAGGTGTTCCGTCCCCCGGATCCTTCGCCCGCCGCGTCGCCGCCGATCGACGGGCACGGCGCGGCTCACGGAGGCCGAGCGTCAGCTCAGACCCGCGATCACCGTATCGATCTCGGCCCGCGACACGGGATCGTCCGGCTGGGCCATCCCGACCACGACCACCGGGCGCCTGCCGCCACCTGTGAGGAAGACCACGCGAAGGTAGGCCGGCCGGTTCACGATGTCCAGGTACTCGGCGCGCAGCGAGCGGGCGTGCCCGGTGCGCGCGCCCACCGCGATCTCCGTGTCGTCCACGACCTTCACCTTGTCGCCGTGGAGCAGAAGCCGCCCGTACAGGTCGCCGAGTTCGGCCGCGGTGGCGCGCACGTCGGCCGCGGGCTCCGCCGGCATGACCATCACCGTCGTGTTGACACCGTCGCCCGCGATCGAGGTGAACCCCGTGACAGGCGGCACCGCGCCCGCGAGCCAGCCCTCCGGCAGCCGGTAGCTGACCCCCGCGACCGGATCGGTCACCCGCCCCGGCGGCGGGTCCGGCACCGACCGCAGCACCAGCACGACCGCGCCGGCGATGACGCCGCCGCCGACGACCAGGGTGAGCAGTACGAGCAGCAGGCCGCGCAGGCGCCCGGGACGGGGCTGGGGCGGGGCGATGGGCGTGCCGTACCAGCGGGCCGAGGGTGGCAGGTCGTCGCCGGGCTCGGGTATCCGGGGGGGCCAGGTGAGGTGGGAGCGGCTGTCGGACGGCTCGGACTCCGGCGGCGGCCAGGGACGGCGCTCGTCGCCGAGGTCCGGGTCACCGGACGGCCATTCCCGCTCTTCCGCCTTCCGCGCCGCCTTCCGCGCGGCCTTCTGGGCGGCCTTTCCGGCCCGCCGGGACCGGCGCCCCCCGTCACGACCGGGCTCGCCCAACGGGTCCGACCGGCGAGGTCGTTCGTGCACGGGGCCTCCTCCCGGCGGTCACGGTCCTACCGTCCTACCATGCATCCCGCGGCGTGGTCCGGCTATGGGTGATCGTTGTTACGGGAGTGACCAATGAGTCATGAGATGTCCCGCATACGCCGGGCCACGATCACCCCGAAGAGCCCCAGGGAGGCCATCAGGGCGACGATCACGGTGTAGCCGGTGGCGATGTCGTCGTGGCCGATCAGGTTGATCAGGACACCGGCCAGACCGATGGTGAGAGCACCGCCCAGGGTGTCGACGACCTGGAGCGCGGCGGAGTTGGCGCCCTGCTCCGCGTCGGGTGACTGGCGCATCGCGGTGATGTTGACACTGGTGGTGCCGATGCCCATGCCGAACCCGGCGACGACCCAGGCGGGCACGGTGACCCAGCCGGTGATACCGGGTACGAGCGCGAGCAGGGTCAGCAGGATGCCCGCGGTGATCGCCGCGGAACCGATCCCGACCAGCAGGGGCCGATCGTACGAGCGGCGGCTCTGCAGGTAGGAGCCGGTGGTCCAGCCCAGGGCACCGGTGGTGAGCGCGACCCCCGCCTCGGCGACGGAGAAGCCCCGCACCTCGGTCAGGAGCAGCGGGATGAAGGAGTTGACCGCGAAGAAGGCCGAGGCGAGCACCCCGCGCATCATGATCGTGGTGGGCAGGCCGCGCCCGAACCTGAGCGCCCCGGGTGGCAGCAGCCTGGGCAGCCCCACGGCGAGGAACAGCAGCCCGGCCACGACGGCCACCCCGCCGGGCACCGGGGTGCTCTGCAGGCGGTCCACGCCGTACAGCAGCACTCCGCCACCGGCCGCCGTGGCGATGGCGGCCAGGGTCATCGCCAGCGGCCTGGACCGGGGCCCGGTGGAGGGCTCGGGCGCCTGGTCCCGCTGGGCGCGCAGCGCGGGCAGGAGCATCACGAGGGCGGGGACGACGAGCGGCGCGATGCCGTAGAAGACCCAGCGCCAGCCGACCGTCTCGGCGATGATCCCGCTGAGGGCCGGCCCGAGCAGCGCGGGAAGCACCCAGGCGGCCGACAGCGCGGCGAACACCCGGGGCCTGGTCTCGGGGACGTAGACCCGCGCGATCATCACGTAGATCGCCACGATGACGGCGCCGCCGCCGAGGCCCTGCACCGCCCGCGCCACGATGAACAGTTCCTTGGTCCCGGCGGCACCGGCCAGGACCATACCGGCGGTGAACAGCCCCACACCGAGCAGGAACGGCCAGGCGTGTCCCCGCCGGTCGGACCAGAGGCCGGCGACCACGTTGGCGAGCAGACCGGAGATGAGAAAGGCCGAGAAGCTCATCCCGTACAGGTCCAGGGCGTCGAGATCCGCCGAGACCGCGGGCATGACCGTGCCCACGGACATGCCCTCGAAACCGATCAGCGTGACGACGAGCAGGATGCCGAGGGAGGCGGTGCGGTACTCGGGGCCGAAGAGCCGGGGGGATTCGTACGGAGCGTCAAGTGTCTTCGGTACTGTCACCTGTCAAGGGTAGTGTCCGCCCCGGCTCCCGATGGGCGACCCACATCTCCTGCATCCTGAGGGCCTGGCCGGAGGTGAACCCGGACATGCAGCGGTCGTCGGAGTAGTCCATGAAGTTGTGGATCGGGTCGGGCCCGCCTCCCGCGCAGGTGTCCTTGACCTGCGGGCAGCCCTCGGTGGGCTGCCCCTCGGGCGCGGTGTCCGCGACGCCGTCGCCCACGGCCTCGCAGCCCTTCTCGAAGGTGTGCAGCAGCCCGAGCCAGTGACCGATCTCATGGACCCCGGTGTACCCCCGGTCGAAGCTGCGCATCGCCCCGCCGGGCAGGCTGCGCCAGTCGACGACCACGCCGTCGAGGACCGGCTCCCTCCGGTATCCGTAAGGGTAGGTGGAGTAGCCGAGCACCAGCTCGCTGAGCTGGGCGATGTAGAGGTTGAGCGTCTCGGGGCCGCCCCTGCGCATCTGCTTGATCGCCCGCTCGTGGGTGACGGGGTCGCGGAACCACGCCGGGTTGACGGTGCGGGTGATGCCCTCCAGCCTGAACCGGATCCCGGTGTCCGCCCCGCCGAGTTGCCCGGAGTAGGCGATGTTGAGCGTGGTGATCTGGTCGCGCACGGCGAAGTCGGGGGCGCCGAGGCGGCCGTCGGTGATGACGTGCACCCAGGTGGGCACGGTGACGGGAAGCACGAGCGGAAGCCGTCTCGACCGGGACCGTCCGTCGACGGGCGGGTGGGCGGGCGACGCGACGGACGGCGCGGGGGACGACACCGGGGACGGCACGGGCGGCACGGGGCGGACCGCCCCCCGCACCATGACGTGAGCCGCTCCGGGGGCGAGGACGCATCCGGGCGCGGCGGGTTCCCGGCCGGGGGTGGGCATCGTCAACAGGCATGCGGAGACAACGGCGATCGCACGCCGAAACATGGACTCCCCCGACGAATACCGGCCACTGGTCGCTCGCCGCCCCCCGGCGACATCCCGACCGTAGCCTCATCGGTGGCGATCACCCATGAGCAACACTCACTCCTTGTCGCCGTCTTCACCCTTCGGCAGGCCCGAGTAGATCTCCTTGCACTCCGGGCAGACCGGGAACTTCTGGGGGTCGCGGTTGGGCACCCAGACCTTCCCGCAGAGCGCGCGGACCGGTGTCCCGCTCAGTGCGCTCTCCATGATCTTGTTCTTCTCGACGTAGTGGGCGAAGCGCTCGTGGTCGCCGTCGCCGTGCGACAGGTCCGGCCGGACGTCGCTCTCAGGGAGAATCTTCGTACTCACCCTGATGATTTTATGCCCGCAGCGTCGCGCCCCGGTCACCGGCGCGACGTCCCAGGCCCGGCGATCGATCGCCGGGCCTGGGGATGAGGCGTGTTCGAGGGCCTTCAGCCCATGTGGATCACGGCGCCCTCGCTCTTGCGGCCCGCCCTGACGAAGAGTGCGAGCAGCGCCGCGAGGATGGCCACCCCGGTGCTGACCGTGAAACCGAGGTGCATGCCGTCCAGGAAGGAGGAGTGCACGACACCGGTGATGGCCTGCACGATCGGCTCGGGCGTGCCGGGGGCCGCGCCGGCCTGGGCGTAGGAGGCGCCCTGCTTGACCAGCTCCAGCTGCTCGGCGGGGAGTTCCGGAAGCTTGGCGGCCGCCCAGTAGCCGGGAAGCACGTCGGCCACCTTGGCCGCGACGATCGCGCCGAGCACCGCGGTGCCCATCGAGCCGCCGACCTGCATCGCCGACTGCTGCACGCCGCCGGCCACCCCGCTGAGCTCCTCCGGGGCGTTGCCCACGATGATCTCGGTGGCGCCGACCATCACCGGGGAGAGGCCGAAGGCGAGCAGCACGAACGGGATCGCGCTGTCGAGGTAACCCGCGTCCATGCCCAGGCGGGAGAGGAGGAACATGGCCACGGCCGTGATCAGCATGCCCGCCGAGATCGTGATCTTCGGGCCGAGTTTGCCGATCGCCAGACCCGCCAGCGGTGAGGCGACGATCATGCCCGCGCTCATCGGGAGCATCCGCATACCCGAGTCGAGCGGTGACAGGCCGTGCACGCCCTGGAAGTAGAAGGTGAGGAAGAACATCGCGCCGAACATCGAGAACGCCACCAGCACCATCAGCACGGTGCCGATCGCGACCGAGGCGTTGCCGAACAGGCTGAGCGGAATGAGCGGCTCGGCGGCCTTGGTCTGCCAGTAGACGAACGCGGCGCCGAGCACCACGGCACCGGCCAGGAAGCCGAGCGTCCTGGTGTCGCCCCAGCCGTACTCGGGAGCCTTGATGATCGCCCAGACCATGCAGAACATGGCGCCGGAGAGCAGGACCACGCCGAGCCAGTCGATCCTGGACAGCGAGGCCGCCTTGCTCTCCCTGATCACCAGGAATCCGACGGCCAGGGCGACGATGCCGACCGGGACGTTGATGAAGAAGACCGACTGCCAGTTGACGTGCTCCACCAGCAGGCCGCCGACGATGGGACCGGCGGCGCTGGACAGGCCGATCACCGCGCCCCAGACGCCGATCGCCATGTTCAGCTTCTCGGCGGGGAAGGCCGCGCGGAGCAGGGCCAGGGCCGCGGGCTGCAGCAGGGCGCCGAAGAGCCCCTGCAGGACGCGGAAGGCGATCAGCCAGGCGATGGAGTCGGACAGGCCGATGGCCAGGGAGGTGAGCGCGAAGCCCGCGATGCCGATCACGAAGATCCGCTTGTGCCCGAACAGGTCACCGAGCTTGCCCGCGGTGATCAGGAACACGGCGAGCGCGAGCAGGTAACCGCTGGTCACCCACTGCAGGTCGGCGAGGGAGGCGTTGAGCTCCTTGCCGATCACCGGGTTGGCGATGGCGACGACGGTGCCGTCGAGCATCACCATCATCACACCGAGGGAGACCGCCAGCAGCGTCAGCCACGGGTGCCCCTGCCTGGACGATCTGCCCGGATCCGGCGGTGGTGGTGCCGTGGCCACCGTCTTGGCCTGTGCCATGGAAGGGTCCCCCTTGTGATCTTTCTCCTGCCCCCGCGTGGGGCGTCAACCGGAGGGTAATTTATGACAGTCACTGACAAGTTACAAATTCTTTTAAGAGGCAGCGGATGACTTATGGCAGACTGTGAACTATACGTTTCGAGGTGGTGACGAGTATGCGTCGGCCCGGCCTACGCGAGCGCAAGAAGCAGAAGACCCGGCTGGCGCTGATCGACGCCGCCCTCTCCCTCTTCCTTGAGCAGGGGTACGAGGCGACGACCGTCGACCAGATCGCCGCGGCCGTGGACGTCTCCCCGCGCACGTTCTTCCGCTACTTCGCCACCAAGGAGGACGTCGCCCTGTCCCTGGCCGCCGACGGACAGGAGGCCATGCTCGCCGAGCTGGCCACCCGCCCGGCCGACGAGGCGCCGTTCACCGCGCTCTCACACGCCGTGCGGGCGATGGTCACCATGCTCCAGGAAGGGGATCTCGACGACACCGCCAGGTTCCTCAGAGCCCGCGAAGTGATCGACGCCACCCCCGCTCTCTTCGCGGGGAGCGTGCGCCGGCTGATGGAGAACGAACGGCGGCTGATCGCCGAGATCAGCAGGCGCCAGGGCACCGGCCCCGGCGACCTCCTGCCCCACTTCGTGGTGGCGCTCTTCACCGCCGTCGCCCGGGTCGGCTTCGAACTCTGCGAGCCCGCCGACCTCGACGACGTCAACGCCCTCGCCGCCCGCCTGGAGTCGACCCTCGCCCTGGCCGAACGCTCCCTGCGCCCCGGCTGGGACCGCCCCGGGCACCCGGTCTAGTTCATCGACGGGTCGTCGGGGCAGGTGGCCACATAGGCCAGCTCGCCCCGCTGGCGGCGGAGCACGGCCCGCCAGAGCGACTCGGGATCGTGGTGGAAGGTGTCGCCGGGCTCCGAGTCCACGACGTACCAGGCGCCCTCGCCGATCTCGCTCTCCAGCTGCCCGGCCGACCATCCGGCGTACCCCGCGAAGATGCGCATCTGGGCGATCTCCCCGGCGAGGATCTCCGGCGGCGCGTCGAGGTCGACGGTGCCGAGCCTGGAGACCGCCGCGGTGCCCGCGTGCAGCCGCCGCCAGCCGAGCGGCTCCTGCCCGCTCGGCACCGCGGCCAGCGCCAGGGCGCTGTCTGTCTGCACGGGGCCTCCCTGGAACAGCACGGACGGGCCGGTGACCATGGTGTCCCAGGTCGGGAGCACCTGGGTCACCGAGATGTCACTCGGCCTGTTGAGCACCACGCCCAGGGTGCCGCCGTCGAGGTCGTGCTCCAGCACCAGGACCACGCTGCGCCGGAAGTTGGGATCCTCCAGCTGCGGGGTGGCCACCAGAAGCCCACCGACGTAGATCGCCTCCGCCATACCTCCATCATGAGGGGTGAACGCCCCTTCGCGCTGCTCCCCCCGCCCTTCTGATGACCCGGACCTCATGTGCTCGTCACGCGACGCGCACATGAGGGAACTCCATGCAGCGAAGACCGCGGAACGGAACGGCGCCGACGGCCTGGCGGGCGGCCCGACGGGGCCTCAGGCCTCCGTCATGCCCGTACGCGCGCGGCCGCCGGCCGACTCGCGCACGGCCGCCGCGACGGCGCCCGACACGTCCGGGTGGAACACGCTGGGGACGATGTAGTTGGGACCGAGCTCCTCGGTGGTCACCACGTCGGCCAGCGCCTTGGCCGCGGCCAGCAGCATCTCCTGGCTGACCACGGTGGCCTGCGCGTCGAGCAGGCCGCGGAAGACGCCGGGGAAGGCCAGCACGTTGTTGATCTGGTTCGGATAGTCGGAGCGGCCGGTGGCGACCACGGCGGCGTGCTCGCGGGCGATGTCGGGCGAGACCTCGGGCTCGGGGTTGGCGAGCGCGAAGACCACGGCGTCCTTGGCCATCGTGGCGATGTCGTCGCCGTTGAGGATGCCGGGCGCGGACACGCCGATGAACACGTCGGCGCCCTTGACCGCGCCGCGCAGGTCGCCCGCGTAGCCGTCGGCGTTGGTGTGGTCGGCGATCCACCGCAGCGAGTCGTCCAGGTCCTGGCGCCCGCGGTGCACCGCGCCCAGGTAGTCGCAGACGACCACGTTGCGGGCGCCCGCCGCGAGCAGCAGTCGCAGCACCGCCGTACCGGCCGCGCCCGCGCCCGCGAGGGTGATGCGGACCTCGCCCAGGTCCTTGCCGACCACGCGCAGCGCGTTGGTGAGCGCGGCCAGCACGCAGATCGCGGTGCCGTGCTGGTCGTCGTGGAAGACCGGGATGTCCAGCAGCTCGCGCAGCCGCCGCTCCACCTCGAAGCAGCGCGGCGCCGAGATGTCCTCCAGGTTGATGCCGCCGAAACCGGGAGCGATGATCTGCACGGTCCGCACGATCTCGTCGACGTCCTGGGTGTCCAGGCAGATCGGCCAGGCGTCGATGTCGGCGAACCGCTTGAACAGCGCGGCCTTGCCCTCCATGACGGGGAGTCCGGCGGCCGGGCCGATGTTGCCCAGGCCGAGCACCGCCGAGCCGTCGGTGACGACGGCCACGGTGTTGCGCTTGATGGTCAGGCGGCGGGCGTCCTCGGGATTGCGGGCGATGGCCATCGAGACCCGGGCCACGCCGGGCGTGTACGCCATGGAGAGCTCGTCACGGTTGCGCAGCGGCACCTTCGACCGCATCTCGATCTTTCCACCGAGGTGCATGAGGAAGGTCCGGTCTGAGACCTTGTGGATGACGACGCCCTCGACGCCCTCCAGCTTGTCGACGATCGCCTGCGCGTGATCGGTGTCACGCGCGGCGCAGGTGACGTCGATGCGCAGCGTCTCATGCCCGGCCGTGGTCACGTCGAGCGCGGTGACCACACCTCCGGCGGACTCTACCGCGTGGGTGAGCTGGCTGACGGCCTTGCCGCCGGCGGGCACCTCCAGGCGCACGGTGATGGAGTACGACACACTCGGCACGGTGGCCACAGCCGATCCGCTCCTTTGCGACTAACTTAAGTTGGGATGCCTCCATCGTGCCATCACCAGGGGCGTGTACGCACCGGAGGTGGCGGACCCGCACGTGTAGATGCGGTCACGGAACACCTCGCCCCGGCCCATGTGACGCTTGTCACCGAGGACGGCCCGGAGGGCGGGCCGCCGGGCCGGGGTGCTCGGAGGCGGGATGCTCAGAACAGGGCGCTGGCCAGGTTCCTGCGTGCCCTGGCGATGGACGGGTCGTCTCCGGGGAGCGTGTCGAACAGGCCGAGCAGGTGCACCCTGGCCCTGTCCCGCTCGGCCCCCGAGGTGCGGCGCACCACGTCGACGAGCCGGTCGAAGGCCCTGTCCACCTCGCCGGAGAGCATCTCGAAGTCGGCCGCCAGAAGCTGGGCCTCGATGTCGGCGGGGTCGGCCAGCCTGCTCTGCAGGTCGGCCGGGTCGACGTCCTGCGTCCTGCGGATCAGGCCGAGCCCGGCCAGGCCCAGCTTCGCGTCCTGGTTGTTCGGCGAACGGGCCAGCAGCCGCTCGTAGGCGGCCACCGCGCCGTCGAGGTCGCCGGCGTCGACGGCCTGCTCGGCGGCGAGCACGTCCGGGTCGACCGAGGGCTCCTGCGGCTGCTCCTGCTTGCCCTGGTCCTCCTCGGTGGGGGGCGGGAGATACTGCGCCAGCGCCTCCATGAGCTGCGACAGCCAGTCACGGAGCTGCGGCTCGGTGGCGATGCCCGGAACCACGGCCACCGGCTGTCCCTGGAAGATGGCGTACAGGGCGGGCACGTTCTGCACCCGGAGCGCCTGCGCGATCTGCTGGTTGATCTCAACGTCGACCCTGGCCAGGATCCACCGGCCGGCGTTCTCGGCGGCCAGTTTCTCCAGCAGCAGGCTGTACTGTTTGGCCTGCTCGGCGCGGGTGACGGTGAGCTCCAGCAGCACGAGGCCGTTCATGGAGCGTTCTACGACCTCGGTCGCGAAGTTGGCGTCGTCGACGTCGATGACCGGTGCCGGAACACCGCCGCTTTCCTGCGCGGCGCTCTCCCGCCGCGCCTGTGCCTCCAGTGCCTGCTTGCGAGCGCCGAGATCGACGGCGCCGTAGAGCGATCCGGGTCGAGTGAAGTCCGCTGGGCTCATGGTTCCAATCCTGCCGTATCCCGGCCGGTGCCCCGACGCGGCCTCGCTAGAAACGCGCCGGTTCGGTGTGGACGCCCCACTCACCGCGCAACACGTCGCAGATCTCACCCAGCGTGGCCTCGGCCCTGGCCGCGTCGAGCATGGCGGGGATCATGTTGCCCTTCCCCCCGGCCACCCGCCTCATCGCGGCCAGCGCGTCGTCCACGGCCGCCTGGTCACGGGCGGCGCGGCGCGCGGCGAGGACGCGGTTCTGCTCGCGCTCGACCTCGTGACCCACCCGGAGGGTCTCCAGCGGCTCGTCGACGGACGCCGTGTGGCAGTTCACCCCGACGATCCTCTTCTCGCCCTTCTCCAGCTTGCGCTGGTAGTCGAAGGCGGCCTCGGCGATCTCGGACACGAACCAGCCGTCCTCGATGCCGCGCAGGATGCCCGAGGTCATCGTGCCGTCGACGCCCATCTCCCGGATCCTCGTGAAGATCGCCTCGGCCTCGGCCTCCAGCCGGTCGGTCAACGCCTCCACGTACCAGGATCCGCCGAGCGGGTCGGCGACGTTGACGACCTCGGTCTCCTCCATGAGCACCTGCTGGGTGCGGAGCGCGATCTCCGCCGCCCTTGTGGAGGGCAGCGCGAGGACCTCGTCCAGCGCGTTGGTGTGCAGCGAGTTGGTGCCGCCGAGCACCGCCGCCAGCGCCTCGACCGCGGTACGCACCACGTTGTTGTACGGCTGCTGCGCGGTCAGTGACACGCCCGCCGTCTGGGTGTGGAAGCGCAGCCACTGGGCCTTCTCGGTGCCGGCCCCGTAGACGTCGCGCAGCCACCGCGCCCAGATCCGCCGGGCGGCCCTGAACTTGGCGATCTCCTCGAAGAAGTCGATGTGCGCGTCGAAGAAGAAGGACAGGCCGGGGGCGAAGACGTCGACGTCCAGGCCGCGCGACAGGCCGAGCTCCACATAGCCGAACCCGTCGGCCAGGGTGAAGGCCAGTTCCTGGGCGGCCGTGGCCCCGGCCTCGCGGATGTGGTAGCCCGAGACGCTGAGCGGCTTGTACGCGGGGACCTCCGCCGCGCAGAACTCCATCAGGTCGCCGATCAGCCGCAGATGCGGCTCGGGGGCGAACAGCCACTCCTTCTGGGCCATGTACTCCTTGAAGATGTCGGTCTGCAGGGTGCCGTTGAGCCCGGTGACCGGCACCCCCTGCCGCTCGGCGGCGACGGCGTACATGCAGAAGATCGGGACGGCCGGACCACTGATCGTCATCGAGGTGGTGATGTCGCCGAGCGGGATGCCCTCGAAGAGCAGGTCCATGTCCAGCACGGAGTCGATCGCCACGCCGCAGTGACCCACCTCGCCGAGCGATCGCGGGTCGTCGGAGTCGCGGCCCATCAGCGTCGGCATGTCGAAGGCCACGCTCAACCCGTCACCGCCCGCGGCGAGGATCATCTTGTAGCGCTCGTTGGTCTGCCGCGCGTTGCCGAACCCGGCGAACTGCCGGATGGTCCATGGCTTGCCCCGGTAACCGGTGGGATGCAGACCGCGGGTGAAGGGGAACTCCCCCGGCCAGCCGATGCGCTCCATCCGCGGATCACCGCCGTCCGGACCGTAGACCGGCTCGACGTCGAGCCCGGACAGGGTGCGGAACTCGGCCGCACGCCTGCGAGCCCCGTCGAACCGCGCCTGCCAGCGCGCACGCCCCGCCTCGACCCGCTCAGCGTCCATGGCCAACCCCCTGTACGGCAGCGGCTTACCCCCGGCTTGCGGCCTCACACAAATACTAGGACGTCCTACTAATCCTTGCCCAGAATCCCAGGCAGCCCCAGAAACGCACAGTTTCCCTCTAGGAAACCACCCGCAAGGCCACACCGACGTCGCCAAAGCCACAGGGACGTGCTTCGACTCATGCCCCAAGGGACCACCCGTGAGGCCGCGCCGGGGACTGGACTGAGGAGGGTGGGGTCGTGAGGAACGAACGCCCCCACCCGACGAGGGAAGGAGCCGGATAAGAGCGGCCTCACCGCGACGCGTTAGCGTCGCCACAGACACGTGGCCTCACCGCGACGCGTCAGCGTCGCCGGCAAAAAAGTCCCCGGCGGCGACGCGGAGGGTTCTGAGGAGGTCGAACATCTGGTCCAGCTCGTCCTCGCCGTACATGGGCATGGCGAAGTCCGCCCCCATCAGGTCGGCGGTCGCCGCGCGGGCGACCTCCCGCCCCCGGTCGGTGATCTCGGCGAGCACCCCCCGGCCGTCGCGGGGGTTGGGCGTGCGACGTACCAGACCGGCGCCTTCCAGACGGCTCACGGTGTTGGTCACGCTCGTGGGATGGACCATCAGCCGCTCACCGAGCCTGGAGAGCGGCAGCGCCCCGGTCCTGCTGAAGGTCAGCAGCACCAGGGCCTCGTACCTGGCGAAGGTCAAGTCATGCGGTTTGAGCAGCGTGTCCAGTTGCGACAGCAGGATCTGCTGCGCTCTCATGATCGATGTGACGGCGGCCATGGCCGAGGAGGGCCCGAAGTGAACGCGCCACGTCTCCGCTGCACGTTCGATGGGGTCAAACGGGAGATTCAGCTGACCGGTAACCACAGGGCTACGGTAGCGCGGCCTCATCCCGATTCGCCCATATACGTAGAGTCACCGGCCTGATGGCTTCACCAAGAACCCGGACGCCAAACGTCACGCTCCGTTATGGTTCCCACATCGAATGGTGAGGCCGTGGCCAAGTGGCCGCGCTGACTCAGTCCGGCCTGCGGGGGAAGCGAGCCGGACCGGTGCCGAGGGGACCGGCATCCGCACATTCACGGCACGGGGGGTGCTTGATGAACGACAACTTGACGGCGTTCGAACGCCGGACGCACTTCGGCTACACCGGCTCGGCGTGGGTTCTCACCACGCCCGCCGGTGCGTGAGCACAGGGGCGTTTCACGCGAGGAACTCCAGCAGAGCGGGTTGATGGCGGTCGCCATCCTGCTCGTGCTCGGGGTGGTCGCGGCGTGGAGCGTCCTGGTTCCCGGTGTCAGCGCGTGGGAGAACATCGTCGTCGCGGTGATCGGCTCGCTCCGGCTGACCGGTCCGGTGGCGGCCGCGTTCGCCGCGTGGGTGGCGGTGCGCAGGCGGCGCGGGACGGGTGGCCGATCGCTGACCCCGTGGCAGGCGGTGCGGGCGCCGCTGGCGATCCTGGTGGTGACGGGTGGCGCGTTCACCGCCACCGTCATGGTCCTGGCGGTCAGGACCATGATCACCGAGCAGGCCGGGCGACTGCTGCCCAGCGGCCTGGTGATGGGCGTGGCCGGGCTGGCGCTGTACGTCGTCATCGGCTGGGTCGTCGGCTGGCTGCTGCCATGGACGATCACGCCGGTCCTGGCCGGACTCGGTTGCTACAGCCTGTTCACCTGGCTGTGTCACGGGCCGACCTGGGCCGACCGGCTGGCCCCCGCCACGCGGGAGCCGTACGACCCGTTCCAGGGGTTGAACGCGGCGGCGTTCACCGACCAGACGCTCTGGTTGGTGGGGGTCAGCGCGGCGCTCCTGCTCGGCTGGGCCGCGGTCGTGACACGCCAGGCCCTGGTGCTGGCCGCCGCGCTGATCGCGGTGCTGGCGGCGGGGACCGGCATGGCCCGCCTGTTCACCGAGGAGCAGCCGGTCTCGGCCCAGCAGATCGTCTACAGCTGCCAGGAGTGGCCGATCATGGTCTGCGTGCACCCGGGGATGCGCGCCGGACTGCCCGAACTGGGCTCGGAGTTCATCAAGATCGCCTCCCGGCTGGCCGGGACGCCCGGGGAGTTCTCCCGGGTGGAGCAGCACCCCAGGCGTGACGGTTCCGCCCTCTCGGCGGGCGTGATCGCGATCCACGTGGACGATCTGGCCGCGGGGTTCGCCGAGAAGGCGGCCGACGAGTTCGTCGACGGTCTGGCCGCGCGGTGTGACGCCACTCCCGCGGCGGGCTACCGCGACATCGTGGCCGCGTGGCTGCGGGGTGAGCCGCTTCCCGGCGGGCCGCTCGCGGAACACCGGTACGCGGCGGCGTGGTTCTCGGGGCTCACGGACGTCCAGCGGCGCGACTGGCTCCGGCTCTACTACACGGACTTCACCGGCTGCCGGTTACAAAGCACTCACTTTGGCGGCCAGTCCGGGCAGACCGCCCAGACAGGACAGTACGGCCAGCTCGGGCAGGGCGCGGGAGGCACCTCGACCGGGCCTGAGCCCAGGTCAGGCCCCGGCCACCAGGCACCCGGCGGGCCACCGCCGCCCGGGACGGGCGTCCCGGGCGCCCCGTGGCGTGCCCCCTTCGCCGAAGGCGGCACGCCGCCGTCGCCACGAGGTTGACAAGATCGGCATAGGCTCGGCGTGAGAAGGTCGGTCCCAGGGGAAGAAGAGCTTCGTGAAAGCCTCCCAAGAAGCTCCGCCCGAGCCCCCCCAGGCGGCGCCTCGCAGGCGCCGCTGGCGTTTCCTCGCCGGGCTGCTCGTCGTCATGGTTCTTCTCGTCGTGGGTGCTCGCCTGACCTGGTCGTGGCTGAACCCGTTCGGCGAGACCGCGATCGACCGCAGCCAGCCCGTGCTGCTGGAGTCCATTCACAACCTCAGCCGTTTCGAGGCCGCCACCGGAAACTTCCAGGTCGTGGTCGACCTGGAGAAGGACGCCGCCTTCCTGCCCGACGCGGTCAAGGGCAGCCGGACGCTCTTCGTCGGCGCCGGGGGGGTCGACGCCTACGTCGACTTCGGCGGCATCGGCAGCGGCGGACTGACGGTCTCCCCCGACCGCACCGAGGTCACGGTCAGGCTGCCCCGCGCCCAGCTGGAGAAGCCGAACCTCGACAACAAGCGCTCCTATGTCTACGCCCAGCAGCGCGGCCTGCTGGACCGGGTCGAGGACTTCCTGTCCTCCTCCCCCTCGGACCAGCAGGAACTCTACGTGCTGGCCGAGAAGAAGATCGCCGAAGCCGCTCTGGCCAGCGACCTGCGCAACCGCGCCGACCAGAACACCAAGATCATGCTTGAGGGCATGCTGAAGGGTCTCGGCTTCGAGAAGGTCGTCGTCAAGTTCGCCGACGAGACCTGACGCCCCCCCCCACGTCCCGGCCCTCGGCGGCCGGGACGCCTGCCGGCTCCGGCCGGTACGGGGCCCGCCCACGCTCACCGGGTTCGGCGGCGCGCCGCCCTCTCGGGACACCTCGGAGATCCGGGAAGCGCGGTGCGGGGAATCACCCCGGCCGCCCAGCCGCCGCCAGAAGCTCGTCGGCCGCGGTGTAGGGGTCGAGCTCCGCGTCCAGGACACGGGCGGCGAGGACGTCGAGGCGCCGGTCTCCGTGCAGGTCGGCGAAGCGGGAGCGCAGGGTGGTGAGGGCGATCGCCTCGATCTCGTTCCGGGCCCTGGCCTGGCGGCGGCGGACGAGCTCGCCCGACCCCTCCAGATAGGCCAGGTGGCCGTCGAGGGCCGCGACCACCTCCTCGGCGCCCTCCCCCCGCAGGGCCACGGTCGGCACGACCGGCGGTCTCCAGGGCCGGTCGGCCAGGGCGATCATGTTGCGGAGCTCGCGGATCGCGGCCTGGGTGCCCTCTCGGTCGGCCTTGTTCACCACGAACACGTCGGCGACCTCCAGGATGCCCGCCTTGGCCACCTGGACGCCGTCGCCCATCCCCGGGGCGAGCAGCACGACCGTGGTGTCGGCCAGCGAGGCGACGTCGACCTCCGCCTGGCCGACACCGACGGTCTCGACGAGGACGACCTCGCAGCCGGCCGCCTCCAGGACGCGCAGCGCCTGGGGCGTGGCCCACGCCAGCCCGCCCAGGTGGCCCCTGCTCGCCATCGACCTGATGAACACGTCCGGATCGGTGGCGTGGTCCTGCATCCTGACCCGGTCGCCCAGCAGCGCCCCGCCGGTGAACGGCGAGGAAGGGTCGACGGCGAGCACGCCGACCCTCATGCCACGCCTGCGGAACGCGTGTACCAGCATCCCTGTGGAGGTCGACTTGCCGACACCGGGCGGGCCGGTCAGGCCGATGATCCGGGCCCGGTGTGGCCGGTCGGCGCAGAGCAGCGCGGTGATCTCCCTGAGTCCGGGGGAACCGTTCTCGACCATGGAGATCAACCGGGCCACGGCCCGGGGTCGGCCCTCCCTGGCCGTCGCGACCAGGTCGGAGACCTCCGAGGTCATGCCTGGGGAACGCGGATGATCAGAGCGTCACCCTGCCCGCCGCCACCGCAGAGGCCGGCCGCGCCGAGGCCGCCGCCCCTGCGCTTGAGCTCGTAGGCGAGGGCGAGGACGATGCGGGCGCCGGAGGCGCCGATCGGGTGGCCGACCGCGATGCCGCCGCCGTTGACGTTGACCTTGTCGAGGGGGACGTCGAGCTCCTTGACCGACTGGAGGACCACCTGGGCGAAGGCCTCGTTGATCTCCAGCAGGTCGAGGTCACCGGCGACGAGCCCCTGCTTGCCGAGGGCGTGCTTGATCGCGTTGGCCGGCTGGGACTGGAGCGAGTTGTCGGGCCCTGCGACGTTGCCGTGGGCGCCGATCTCGGCCAGCCAGTCAAGGCCGAGCTCCTCGGCCTTGGCCTTGGACATCACGACGACGGCGCAGGCGCCGTCGGAGATCTGCGAGGCGGACCCCGCGGTGATCGTGCCGTCCTTGGCGAACGCCGGTCGCAGCCGCGACAGGACCTCGACCGTGGTGTCCCCGCGTACGCCCTCGTCGGCGGAGAAGACCGTCGGCTCGCCCTTGCGCTGCGGGATCGTCACCGGCACGATCTCGTCGTCGAAGGCCCCGTTCTTGATCGCGGCGGCGGCGAGCGCGTGGGAGCGGGCGGAGAACTCGTCCTGCTCCTGGCGGGTCACACCGAAGCGCGCGTTGTGCCGCTCGGTGGACTCGCCCATCGCCACCTGGTCGTAGACGTCGGTGAGGCCGTCGAAGGCCATCGAGTCGATGATGCCGGCGGCGCCGTACTTCACGCCTTTGCGCAGGCCTGGCAGCAGGTGCGGGGCGTTCGACATGGACTCCATGCCGCCCGCGACCACGATGTCGAACTCACCGGCCCGGATGAGCTGGTCGGCCAGGGCGATGGAGTCCAGGCCGGAGAGGCAGACCTTGTTGATCGTCAGGGACGGCACGGACATCGGGATGCCCGCGGCGACGGCGGCCTGGCGGGAGGGCATCTGACCCGCACCCGCCTGGAGCACCTGCCCCATGATCACGTACTGCACTGCCTCTGGAGCGACGCCGGAACGCTCCAGTGCGGCTTTGATCGCGATGCCGCCGAGTTCGACGGCCGACAGGCCGGACAGCGAGCCGAGCAGTCGGCCGATGGGGGTTCGAGCCCCGGAGACGATGACGGAAACGGACATAACAGGGGGCCTCCCTGACAGGGCTTGGAGCGACTTTGCCACCATACCCATGGGCACATCGGCGACCTTGAAGGAGGATGGCTCTATGTTCATGCGCATCGACCACGTGGGGATCGCCTGCCACGACCTTGAGGAGAAGATCGCTTTTTTCGAGCGGACCTTCGAGCTCACGGTGGTGGCCCGCGAGGTGAACACCGAGCAGGGGGTGAAGGAGGCGATGCTGCACATCGCCGACGGCGAGGGCGGTGGATCCTATATCCAGCTCCTCGAACCGCTCAGCCCCGACACGCCGGTCGGTAAATTTCTCACGAGGCGCGGGGAGGGTGTGCATCATGTCGCCTTCGGCGTTCCGGATGTCGTGCAGGCCCTGGACACGATCGGCGGCAGAGGCGTCCGGCTGCTCGACGAACGGCCGCGCCACGGCTCCATGGGTTCGTCCATCGCCTTTCTTCACCCCAAAGACGTGGGGGGAATGCTTACCGAACTCGTACAGGCTCCGGAAAGGCAAGCCGAGACCATGTCGAATGCAAGAAACGCCGATACGTAACAAGTCGCGCATAAAGTCGGACGAGACCGCCAACTCGGCAACGGCGGAGTACGCTGGCGTACCACCGGACGTGGGTCCCGCCCCGGCTCCCGCTCGGATGCCCGAAACCCCCGTCCGGCCCGTGTAGCCGTCTCGACAACCCAGGATCGAGCCTCCATGCAGTCCGACATCGACGCCCAGCTCAACAATTTCTTTGAAGACGCCCCCGCTCGGGAATTCGACGTGGTGCTCCGGGGCTATGACCGGCACCAGGTCCACGACCACCTGAAGCAACTCGACGGCGAGCTCCGGCAATCCCGGGAGCAGGTGCAGAACCTGCAGCGGGACCTGTCCGACTCCCAGCGCCAACTTCAGGAGCAGGAGCGTCCGACCTACTCCGGCCTCGGCGCCCGGATCGAGCAACTGCTCCGCCTGGCGGAGGAACAGGCGACCGAGCTGGTCCAGGCGGCCAGGTCCGAGGCGAACGAGATCAAGGCGGCCTCCAAGGTCGAGGCCGCCGACCTGCGCGCCGCCGCGGAGAACGAGGCCGCGGAGAAGCGTGCCCTCGCCACCCGCGAGGTCGACGAGATGCGCACCACCGCGGAGCGCGAGGCCGAGGAGATCCGCTCGACCGCCCGCCGCGAGGCCGACGAGCTGACCGCCACCACCGAGCGCGAGGTCTCCAAGCTGCGGGCCACCGCCGACCACGAGGTGGCCGAGAAGCGCGCCGACGCCGAGCGCGAGATCGCCAAGCTGCGCACCACCACCGAGCGCGAGGTGGCCCAGCTACGCGCCTCGACCAAGCGCGAGCGTGACGAGGTCCTCACCACCGCCAAGCGCCAGGCCGACGAGATGCGCGCCCAGGCCCAGCGGGTGCTCGAGGAGTCCGAGGCCAAGCGAGCCCAGGACGAGGCGGAGTTCGAGATCCAGCTCGCCGCCCGGCGCGAGGAGGCCGAGCGCCAGGAGGCCGAGCGCCACGCCACCGCGCAGGCCGCCACCCAGAAGCTGGTCGCCGAGGCCGAGCAGCGTGCGGCCACCGCCGAGCAGCGCGCCACCAAGGCCACCCAGCAGGCCGAGCAGACCCGCCGCGAGGCCGACACGCACGCCAAGCAGCTGCTGGCCAACGCTCGCAAGAACGCCGACCAGGTCGTGTCCGAGGCCAAGTCGAGCGCCGAGTCCATCGTCTCCGAGGCCAAGGCGGAGTCCGAGCGGAGCCGCTCCGTCGCCCAGCGCCAGGTCGACGAACTGACCCGCCAGCGCGACAGCATCACCAGCCACCTCGCGCAGCTGCGCCAGCTGCTCGGTGGCGCGCCGCTCCCGGCCGCCGACCCGGAGCCCGCGATCGCCGCGGCCCCGCCGAAGCCGGCCATCCCCGCCGCCACCAACGGTGCCGAGAAGCCGGTTCCGACTCCCGCCAGGGCGGAGAAGGACGACGACGCGGAGTGGTGGCAGGAATAGGCGGCCGCTGACTCCGGGGCGTTGACGACGGCTGACGAGAGAGCCTGGTGACCCGCACGGTCACCAGGCTCTCTCGTCTACCGGTCCCGCTTACCTACCATCGGGAGCGGTCACCGTCAGGTGCGCTGCCCGCCGTTCCGGTGGCCGCGGCGATCGCCCTGCTCATCCGCGAGGTGCTGATCCCCCGGCGAGCTCGGCGACGAATTCCGCCACCGCCCGGTTGAACGCCTCGGGCTGCTCGATCGCGCTGAGATGGCCGGCCTTCTCGATGACGGTCAGCCGCCCGTCGGGCACCGCCTCGACCATCGCGTCCGCTTCCGCGGGCGGGGTGATCTCGTCCTCCTCGCCCACGATCACCAGGACCGGCGTCTTGATCGCCCGCAGCGTGTCAAAGGAGTCGGGACGGCCGGCCATGGCCCGTTGCGCCCAGGCCGCGGCCGTCGGCGGAGCCGACTGGACCAGCCCGCGCACCCGGCCGAACACCATCGCCCTGCTCCGCACCGTGGTCTGCCCGACCAGCCCCGGCAGCAACTCCTTCAGCAGGACGGAGGCGCCCTCCTGGAGCACCGCGGCGGCGATCCGCTCGCGGTTGGATCTCGCGGCCTCCGGGTCGGCGCCCGCCTTCGTGTCGGCGAGGATCACTCCCAGCAGCCGGTCGGGGTGGCGGCGGCACAGGGCCATCGTCACGTAGCCGCCCATGGACAGGCCGCCGACGACCGCGCGGTCGACGCCCTCGCTGTCCAGCAGGCGCACGACGTCGTCGGCCATCACGTCGAGGGAGGGGTCGTCCCCGCCCAGCACCGAGCCGCCGAAGCCGCGCAGATCGGGGGTGATGACCTTGCAGACCTCGGCCAGGCCCTCACGCTGGGCCAGCCACATGGCCGATGACAGGGGGAACGCGTGAAGGAGGACGACCGGAAGCCCCTCTCCAGCCGATCGCGTGTACAACCGCACGCCGTCCACCGTATTCCCGGAGCCCCCATCTGGCACCCCCGGTTCCACAACCGTTTATGACGTTGTGGTAACTCCGCGGTCAACGAATGGGACCCGGCAGGCGATACGGCGACGAGGGGTCCGGGACGGGCCCGAACCGGGCAGGGCGGCTACGAGCCGGCGACCTCGGTGGGGAGAGGATGGGCGACCGGATTGACCCGCAGGACGATCTCGTTGAGGACGATCCGCACGTACGGCTCGCCGACCCACAGGTGCTTGGCGTCGTCCACCCCGACGACCTCGGCCTGGGGCACCCTGGCGAAGCGCTCGCGGGCCTGCTCGGGGCGGAGATAGTCGTCGAACTCCGGAACCAGCGCGATCAGCGGCCGCCCGAACTCCGCCCACCCGTCGAGGTCGGCGTCTCCTGCCCGGTGCAGCGGCGGGGAGAGCAGGATCGCCCCCTCCACCAGCGGGTCACGGCCCCACTTGAGCGCCAGCTCGGTACCGAAGGACCAGCCGAGCAGCCAGACCCGGGGCAGGTCGTGGAATTCGGCGTACTCCAGGGCCGCGACGACGTCCAGGCGCTCGTCCTCGCCCTTGCCGAAGGCCCCCTGGGACGTTCCCCGCTCGGAGGTGGTGCCGCGCGTGTTGAACCGCAGCACCGCCAGGTCGGCGAGGGCGGGCAGCCGGTTGGCCGCCTTCTTGTAGACGTGGCTGTCCATCATGCCGCCGTGGGTGGGCAGCGGGTGCAGGCAGACCAGTGTGGCCACCGGAGGCCGCTCCGCGGGAAGGGCCAGCTCACCGACGAGCGTCAGCCCGTCACCGGTGTGCAGCTCGATCGGCTCCCTGCGCGCGGGCAACACCGTAGAGGCCCGGATCTCCATGTCTCTCCTCATCGCGACCGGCGATCCACGCCGGTCAGTATCTGCTTCTGCCAGGACCGCGCCTGACCCGGTTGCGCCAGCACGCGGTGTGCCAGTGCCTGCGTTCCTCCTCGCCACCCTGCCAGGCGGGCCAGCTGACCAGGTGCGGCAGGCCCGGCCTGATCTCCTGGTCGCAGCCCGGGCAGCGGTAGACCTTGTCCGCCGCGCCGCCGGTGACCCGCCGCACCTGCCAGTCACCGTCGGGCCACTCCTCCGTCCGGTCGACACCGGGCACGGAGCCGCCGAGAGGACGGGCCGCCCCCCGGTTGCCGCCGCGGTCGAACGGATCGGCCCGACGGGCCCTGCGGGGGCTCACGGCAGGTCTCGGAAGCTCCGGACCCCCGCCGCGACAAGCTGTTCCAGCAGTGGTGCGGGGGCGAGGAACGGTTCACGGTACTCCGCGTACAGGGCGCGCAGGCCGTCACGGACGGTCTCCAGGCCCAGCTCGTCGAGCTTCTCGAACGGTCCCGTCTGGTAGCCGCAGCCGAGCCGCATCGCGGTGTCGATGTCGTCGCGGGTCGCGTAGCCGGAGTCGTACATCCGGACGGCGTCGTTGAGGTACGGGTACAGGAGCGCGTCGACCACGAACTCGGCCCTGTCCCGGCACGGCACCGGGACCAAGCCGACGAGCCGGACCAGCCCCTCCGCGGCGCGCGCGACCTCGGGTCCGGTGAGCGCGGTGGAGGCGACCTCGGCGACCTGGTCGCCCACCAGGTGCAGGCCGACCAGGCGTTCGGGGTGCGGGAGCCCGGGGGCCAGTTCGACGACGGGAACGCTGGACAGCGCGACGACCACCTCCGCGTCCTCCACCGGCACCGACTTGAGGCCGGCGGCGGAGAGCCTGGCGGCGAAGGCGTCGCCTCCTTCGCCCAGCACCGCGACCAGGCAGGCCGAGGGCTCGTCCGCCGTCGGTGCCACGGGTTCGGAAGCCCGGTGGAAGCCGCCACCCGACTTGCGGCCGAGCAGGCCGGCCGCGACCCGCTCGCGCAGGATCGGCGCGGCGGCGTGACGGCGGTCGTGGCTCTCCCTGAACAGCACGCTCAGCACCTCGTACGAGGTGTCCAGGCCGATCAGGTCGAGCAGGGCGAAGGGTCCCATCGGCAGCCCGGCGCCGAGCCGCATCGCGGTGTCGATGCCGTCGCGGGTGGCCACGCCGTTCTCCAGCAGGACCGCGGCGTGGTTGAGGTAGGGCAGGAGCAGCCGGTTGACCACGAACCCGGCGCGGTCGCCGACGGTCACCGGGGTCTTGCCGAGCCGGCGCGCGAGATCGGCGACCTCGCCGGCCAGGCCGTCGTCGGTGATCAGCGTGTGGATCACCTCAACCAGCCTCATGACCGGGGCCGGGTTGAAGAAGTGCATGCCGATCACCCGGCCGGGGCGGCCGGTGGTGGCCGCGATCTCGGTGACCGAGAGCGAGGAGGTGTTGGTGGCGAGCACCGCGGACGGCTTGCAGATCCGATCCAGGTCGGTGAAGAGCGCCCGTTTGAAGTCCATGACCTCCGGTACGGCCTCGATCACCAGGTCGGCGTCCGCGAGATCCTCCAGCGAGACGGTGAGGGTCACCCGGCCGAGGATCTCCGACCTCTCGGCCTCGCTCAGCCTGCCCTTGGCGACCGCGCGGCCCGTGGAGTCCTCCAGATGGCCCCGGCCTCGGGTCAACGCCTCCGGGCCGGCCTCCACGCCGATCACGGCGATGCCGGCACGGGCGAAGCACTCGGCGATCCCGGCGCCCATCGTGCCAAGGCCGACCACGCCGACCGTCTCGAAACTGCCCGCCATCGTTCTCCCCACCCTGTTCGCGGATCCCGCTCCGCGCGACAAACCGCCCGCTCCTTGAACCGCAACAGTCTCCCAGAGAGGGATCGGCTACCCAAAAGCCGGTCGGACATCCCGGGAGCCGAAAGAAAGTACTTGAATGGGAGTTGAGTAGTAATTAGTATTCGAGTACATGAAGTCTGGAGGAGTCGTGGGAGAGGACCTGACACCGGAAGAAGCCCTGCGGCGGATCGGTGAGGTCGACCGGCGCACCCGGCGACCGGCACGCGTCGCGGGCCTGCTCTACGCGGTCCTCGGCCTGGCCACGATCGCGTACTGGCCGATCATGTATCTCGGCCCCGCCTGGTCCCAGGCCCTGGCCGGGGTGGCGTGGGTGACGCTGACCGTCATGTTCGCCCGGCACCTCGGCCGGATGGGAATCGAGGACCGCGAGGTCACCTGGGCCAACAGATTCACCGGGCCGGTGACGGTCACCTACCTCGCCGCCGTCCTGGCCCTGTTCGTGTTCGGGGTCTTCTTCCGCCCCGACGACCCGGGCGGCGGCTGGATCGCGACGCTGGTCACGTTGGCGGCCTGCGCGAGCGTCCCGCCCCTCTACGCGGCGTGGCGCGTGCTGCGGGCGGAGCGGTGAGCGGCAGGAGCGGTACGGGCTCGCACCCCCGGCACGACCTTGACGACGTCATCCACGCGCCCGTCCGACTGTCGATCATGGCCGCGCTGGCGGCCACCGACAGGGCCGAGTTCCGCTTCCTCCGCGACACCATCGAGGTCAGCGACTCCCTGCTCTCCAAGCATGTCATCACCCTGGAGGAGGCCGGCTACGTGCGCGTGGAGAAGGCCTTCGTGGGTAAACGCCCGCGCACCTGGCTGGCCCTCACCGACGAGGGCCGCCGGGCGTTCCATGACTACGTCTCCGTGCTGAGACGCCTTACCGAGGGACCTCCCCCATGATCGAGATAAACGACCTGCACAAACGATACGGCGACAAGACCGCCCTGGACGGGGTGACGTTCTCCGTGAGACCGGGCGAGATGTTCGGCTTCGTCGGAGCCAACGGCGCGGGCAAGACCACCACGATGCGCATCCTGATGGGCGTGCTGACCGCCGACTCGGGCTCGGTGCTCCGCGACGGCCGGCCCCTGACGTTCGAAGACCGGCGCCGGTTCGGTTACATGCCCGAAGAGCGTGGCCTCTACCAGAAGATGCGGGTCGCCGAACAGGTCGAGTACTTCGGCAGGCTCAGCGGCCTGACCGCAGGCGGGGCGCGGAAGGCCACCGGCGACCTGCTCGAACAGCTCTCGCTCACCGAACGCGCGAACGACACGGTGGACGCGCTCTCCCTGGGCAACCAGCAGCGCGTGCAGCTCGCGGTGGCGCTGGTGCACACCCCCGAGGTGCTCGTGCTGGACGAGCCCTTCTCCGGACTCGACCCACTCGCCGTCGACGCGCTGGCCGAGGTGCTCGCCGCACGGTGCGAAGCGGGCGTGCCCGTGCTCTTCTCCAGCCACCAGCTGGACCTCGTCGAGCGGCTCTGCCACTCGGTCGGCATCATCTCCGCCGGTCGTATGACGGCCACCGGCGCGGTCGAGGAGCTGCGCGACCGGGAGGGGCGCGGCACCCTCAGGGTGGTCGTCAGGGGCGCCGCCCCCGGCTGGGCCGCCTCCCTGCCGGGAGAGGTCGTCGAGAAGGGCGACGAGGTCCTCGTCACGGGCGTGGAGGACGACGGCCAGGAGATCCTGCACCTCGCGGTCAGGGCCGGAAGTGTCGAGCACTTCGGCTGGCAGCGCCCCACGCTCACCGAGATCTTCAGGGAGGCCGTCGCATGAACGGTTTGTGGCTGGTCGCGCGGCGGGAGATCGTCACGCGCGGCCGTACGAAGGCGTTCGTCATCGGGCTGGTGGTGAGCGCGGTGCTGGTCGGCGCGCTCGCGTTCCTGCCCAAGCTCTTCTCCGGGCCCGACACCTACACCGTGGCGCTCGTCGGACCGCAGTCGCAGGCGCTGCGGCCGGCCCTGACCGACACGGCCAAGGACGTGACGGTCACCGTCAGGGAGTTCCCCGACGAGACCGCCGCGAGCGACGCGGTCGACACCGGCGACGTGGACGCCGCGGTGGTGGACGGCCGCAGGGTGCTCGCCGACGGCGAGGTCGACCGCGAGCTGGGCCTGCTGCTGGAGAACGCGCACCAGACCGTCCAGACCCAGAGCCGGCTGGCCGAGGCGGGGCTGGACGCGGCCAAGGTGGCCCAGGCGATGCGGGTCACCCCCCTGGAACAGGTCTCGGTCGGCGCCGACACCCGCTACGCGGGCATCCGGACGGGCCTCGCCTCCCTGCTGGTCATGGTCCTGTTCTTCCTGCTCATCTACTCCTCCATGTACGTCGCCATGGGCGTGATCGAGGAGAAGGGCAGCCGGATCGTGGAGATCCTGCTGAGCTCGCTCCGCCCCTGGCAGCTACTCGGCGGCAAGATCGTGGGGCTGGGCGCGCTCGCGCTGGCCAACCTCGTCGTGATCATCGTGGCCGGTCTCGGCGCGGCGGTGGCGACCGGCCTCACCGCCGACCTGCCTCCGGGCATGACGGGCATCGTGATCAGCACCCTGTTCTGGTTCATCCTCGGTTACGCGTTCTTCGCCGCGCTGGCGGCGGCGCTCGGGTCGCTGGTGTCCAGGCAGGAGGACGCGAACAGTGTCCTGACACCGATGACGATGCTCATGACGATCACCTACCTGGTGGCCTACTTCTCGGCGGTCCAGCCCAGCAGCGCGGTGGCCAGGATCCTGTCGCTGGTGCCGCCGTTCTCCTCGATGGTCATGCCGGTCCGGATGGCCGGGGGCGAGGTGCTCGCCTGGGAGATCGCGACGGGCGCGGTCCTGATGCTCCTGGCGACGGTGGGCACGCTCCTGCTCGGCGCGCGCATCTACCAGCGCGCCGTCCTGCGCACCGGTGCCCGCGTCAAACTCTCCGAGGCGGTCCGCTGAGGTCCGTACCCCGTCCGTACCGGTGCCCCGGCACGTGGGCCGCCCGTACGGACGGGACCGGCGCGGACCCGCGGGTCGACGGCGTGCCGGTTCGAACGCCGAGCCCGCACACCGCCCCGCCCGCCCGGCCTGACGGATCGCGGGGATCCGGGCTCCGCCGGGCCGATAGGGTTCGGTCATGCGTCTGGTCATCGCGCGGTGCAGCGTGGATTACGTCGGGAAGCTCACCGCCCATCTTCCGATGGCGCCTCGGCTCATCCTCATCAAGGCCGACAGCAGCGTCTCCATTCACGCGGACGATCGGGCCTTCAAGCCGCTGAACTGGATGAACCCGCCGTGCAAGCTCCGCGAGGAGGAGGGCACCTGGACGGTGACCCACGGCAAGACCGGTGAGAAGCTCGTCCTCACCATGGAGGAGATCATCCACGACACCAGTCACGAGCTGGGCGTGGACCCCGGGCTCATCAAGGACGGTGTCGAGGCCCACCTGCAGGAGTTGCTCGCCGAGCACATCACCACCCTGGGTGCGGGCTGGACGCTCGTCCGCCGCGAGTACATGACGGCCATTGGCCCGGTGGACATCCTCTGCCGCGACCACACGGGCGCCTCCGTGGCCGTGGAGCTCAAGCGCCGCGCCGGCATCGACGCCGTGGAGCAGCTCACCCGCTACCTGGAGTTGATGAACCGCGACCCCCTGCTCACCCCCGTGACCGGCATCCTGGCCGCCCAGAGCATCGCCCCGCAGGCCAAGACGCTGGCCGAGGATCGCGGAATCCGCTGCGTCACCCTCGACTACGACGAACTACGCGGCATCGAGCGCAACGACACGCTGTTCTAACAGGGCTTACGGGCGGGCCATGCCCGCACGCAGGTGGCGGCGGAGGGCCTCACGTCGCGCGGGTCGTCGATGACGTCTTCTTCGAGCATCGCCACACCGACGGCGCCGAGTGGCGAAAGGCCGGTCGCGACCGTCACCGTTGGCTCCAGGCGGCGCAGCGCCAGGACAGCGGTCAGGCCGCCCGGTGCGCTGAGCGAGTCCGGTGCGGCACGTCGCACACCCCGGCCGTCAGGGTGACAGCAGCCCGTGACACAGCTGGTCGGCACTCCAGTCCTGCCACCGTGCCGTGCTCCACCCGCATTCGCGGGTCATCACCAGAAACAGATCCGGCGACAGCAGCCCGACCGTGATATCGGTGGCTTGGCCCTCGGTCAGGCCGGGCCGCAGGGCCTGCAGGCGGGCCAGGATGGCGACGACCTCCCCGTGAGCGGTGTGCCGCTGCTCGCTGTTGGCGGCCCATTGGGCGGCCATGTCGGGGTCGCCGGCCGCCGCGTCGCGAACCACCGCGAGGACGAGGGCGACCCGGTCGAGGATGACGCCGCTCTGGTGCACCCATCCCCGCACCACCGCCATCGGGTCCTGCGCCGCCTGCAAGGCGGCGAACCAGGGCCGTTTCAGCAGCGGCACGGGTTCGTCGTCTCCGACAGAGGCGACATCGACCACGTGCTTGAGCAGCTGGCTCTTGGTTCCGTAGTGGAAGTAGACCGTCTGCACCGATACCTCTGCCGCGTCGGCGATCTGCTGGAAGGTCGTCCCGGCATAGCCGCGCACCACAAACAGCCCTTGCGCGGCGTTCACGATACGGCTTCTGGTCTGTGCCGAGCGCCGCTTGGGGCTCTTGACGTCCTCCATCGATTTAGAGTAACACTTTAAAGTGGCACTACAAGATGAGATGGTTCACGGCCGTCCTGGGCGGGTTACACCACGTCAAGCCGCCCGTCTCGAGCGTGCACAAGAGCCTGGAGTGGTACCGGCGCGCCCTCGGCCACCCGGCTCCAGGGCTCCGGCAGCACCGCCGGGGCCGGCCACCGACGCATCCCCAAGCCGCAGAAAGAGGACCTACCGTGATCGGCACCCCCCTCCTTGCCGGGCTCGTCATGGCCACGGCTATCACCGCACCCGCGCCTGTCACCGCCCACGCGGACGTGCAGCGTCCGGCCGCGGCGGCCGACTGGCCGGAATCCGGCTCGTTCCTCAGGTACGACTACGACCCCGCCACGGACAAGTTCGAGGCCTCGACGAAGGGCACCTACGAGATAACCGGCATCCACCCCGACCTCTTCCAGCCGGTCGGCACCGCCCACGTGAAAGGCAATGTGACCAACCACACCACGGGCGACTTCCGCTGCGCCTTCGGGCTCTTCCGCATCACCTATCGCACCGCCGACGGAAGCCTGCTGCCCACCATGAAGTACTACCGGAACTGCAAGGGCAAGACCGCGATGACCTTCGAGTTCTCCTACCCGAATGTCCACCAGCTCGAAGTCAAGGCGTGCACCGACGGCAAGCGCCCGGAAGGCACCAGGCCATCGCTGCACTGCGTGGAGAGCGGCGGGTGGAAGGTCCTCTATGTGAGCTACCCCTGAGCGGTTCGGGACTGTACGGTTTTCGGCTCTGTCGCAGATTCGGCGGTGACGGAACATCCCTCTGCGTCACTGTGAGCCATGCGCGATGTCAACGAGCTCGCGAGTGTGGTGTTTTCGGGGTTTGCGCGGACGGCAAACCACCGTGCGCTGACAGGCAAGATCCGGCCCGCTACCGGAAATCCCACCTTCGGCCTCATTTCAGCCTGCCCTCAAACGATATTGCGCCCAGTCCTCATCCAGAGACGCGATTTCCGGCACCCAGAACAGGCAGTCCGTCCCCGCCGTGCCGTATCAGCAGAAGAGAAGCGCCTGAAAAAAGGCCGCCATCGCACTTGTGGCCATGGTCACGTTGACCGGACTCACTTTCATCCGGCAACCGCCTCCGCCGCCCGGGAGAACGCCAAGATCTGCCAGCAGGCGAGCAGGTCCGTACGGTACCTCTTCTACCGAGCTGTGGGCCAGTGCTCCGGCGTTCACGCCGGGGGTGAAAGCCCACGCGGGAGTGCCCGCCAGGGCGCGAGCGTGCCCTGGCCTTCCGTGCCCGCGAGCAGGCCGGCTCACACGGGTCGTTGCTGCTGTTCGATGTACTCCTTGGGGCCGTGAGCGGTGCGTCGCTCGCGGTTGCGGCGAAGGAGGAGCCGGACCGCAAATGCCCGCCCCACAGGTACCGGCGGACGTGAGCGCTGTATTCCTTGCCGAGCATCCGCGTCGAGAGGCCCTTTGGTTGAGTTGACGAGCTTGGAGGGGACGATCTTCGGCGAGTAGTGGACCAGCAGAGGGAACACCTGCGCCGGTTGGAGAAGAAAGCGGCCCGCCAACGACGCACCCGCCGGCGCGGTGAGCCGATCTCGCGTCGGCTGGCCCGCACCTACGACCGGATCGCCCGGCTTCGCGCGACAGCCAAGCGCCGAGCCGTCGACTGGCAGCACCAGACCACCACCGAACTCGCCGCCACCTTCAGCGTAATCGTGGTGGAAGACCTGGAGATCACGAACATGGTCCGCTCGGCCAGGGGCACGATCGAGGACCCCGGCGTGAACGTCGCGCAGAAGGCCGGGCTGAACCGCTCGATCGCCGGGGAAGCATGGGGCCGGACGGTCACCCTGCTGGAGTACAAGACCTGCGAGCGGGGCGGCCAGGTGGTGAAGGTCTGCGCGCGGGGGACCTCGCAGACCTGTCACCGGTGCGGCCACCGTGATGCGGCGGCCCGGGACGGGACACGGTACGCCTGTACCAATCCCGCGTGCGGTTGGGTCGGCCATGCCGACACCAACGCCGCGATCAATATCAACAACGCCGTCGGAACGCCGGTGTCAGGACGTGGAGACTTCGGGAATGCCCGGTCTGTGAAGCGTCAACCCCCGCGCGCCGCCTAGCCCGACGCGACAGGAAGAATCCACGGCCTTCAGGCCGGGGAGGAGTTCAAAGATCCGACAACAGCGGAAGAACGTCGATGACCGGCGGAACCGGGCGGCAGATGCCCCGGCAGGTGGACAGCTCAGCTTGTAAGTAATGGTTTACTGTGCAACGACTTACGGTCTATCGTGAGCGGAACGTGCCCGTACCGCCCGCTGCCGGGGCGGCGGGCGCCGCGCATCTCGCCTTTCCGGCGGGCGCCGACCTCCCCGAGCGGCGTTTCGCCTTCCAGGGCATCCGTCACGGCACAGAGGAGACGACCTTGACCACGGCGACCGGACAGCGCACCTTCGACTCTCTCGACCCAGCCACCGGTGCCGTCGTCGGCACCCACCCGATCCAGGACGCCGCGGCGGTGCGCGCCGCGGTGGCGGAGGCCGGGATCGCCGCGGCGTGGTGGGCCGGGCTGGACCGGGCCGAGCGCAGGCGCCGGCTGCTCGACTACAAGGCGGTCCTCACCCGTGATCTGACCAGGATCGCCCGCCTCGTCCATGAGGAGACGGGCAAGCCCGAGGCCGACGCCACCCTGGAGGTCGTCCTGGCCATCACCCACCTCGACTGGGCCGCCAGGAACGCGCACAAGGTGCTCGGGATGCGACGGGTCTCCCCCGGACTGGTCGGTGCCAACCTCGCGGCCACCCTGGAGTACCTGCCGCTGGGGGTGGTCGGGGTGATCGGGCCGTGGAACTACCCGGTCTTCACCCCGATGGGGTCGATCGCCTACGCGCTGGCCGCGGGGAACGCGGTGGTGTTCAAGCCCAGCGAGCTGACCCCGGGCGTGGGCGTGCTACTGGCCACGCTGTTCACCGAGGCGGTACCGGAGCGCCAGGTCTTCCAGACCATCACCGGGCTGGGCGAGACCGGCGCGGCCCTGGCGGGGGATCCCGGGGTGGCGAAGATCGCCTTCACCGGGTCGACCGCCACCGCCAAGCGGGTGATGGCCGCGTGCGCGACGAACCTGACGCCGCTGGTCGCCGAGTGCGGCGGCAAGGACGCGCTGATCGTGGACGCCGACGCCGACCTGCCCGCCGCCGCGGACGCGGCGTTGTGGGGCGCGCTGTCCAACGCGGGCCAGACCTGCGTCGGGGTGGAGCGGATCTATGTGGTGGACGCGGTCTACGACGCCTTCATGAAGGAACTCACCGATCGGGCCGGGCAGGTGAGGGCCGGACGCGACTACGGCCCGATCACCATGCCCGCCCAGCTGGACATCATCCGGCGGCACATCGACGACGCGGTCGCGGGCGGCAGGGCCGTGCTGGGCGGGACCGACTCGGTCCGGGCGCCCTTCGTCGACCCGGTGATCGTCGAGGACGTGCCCGAGGACTCCTCCGCGGTCCGCGAGGAGACGTTCGGCCCGACGGTGACGGTGAAGCGGGTCGCCGATGTGGAGGAGGCACTGGAGAAGACCAATGCCACCGCGTACGGCCTGGCCGGGACCGTCTTCTCGGGAAACACCCGGCGGGCTCTGGAACTCGCTCGCCGGATGCGCGGCGGGATGACCGCGATCAATTCGATCATCTCCTTCGCGTCGATCCCCGCGCTGCCGTTCGGCGGGGTCGGAGACTCCGGATTCGGCCGTATTCACGGCGCGGACGGGCTGCGGGAGTTCGCCCGCCCCAAGGCCGTCTCCCGCCAGCGCTTCGCGCTGCCCGGGATGAACCTCACCTCGTTCACCCGTGGCCAGAAGGAACTTGACCGACTGGTCAGGCTTGTCACCTTCTTGCATGGACGACGCAGGTAATACCACAGCGCCCCTTCCACAAAAAGGATCTTGCACCCATAATGGTTGATTCTGGGGGCCAGAGCCATGAGGTGGAAGTGATAAAGCGATTATTTGTCAACCCTATGCCGACGTTCAGGGGCTTGACATGAACGGACGGTCTTATCGGGGAATGTCAGCGGAGGAGCGGCTGGCGGAACGTCGGGAACGTCTGATCTCCGCGGCGTACAACCTCTACTCCGATCCAGGATTCCCCGAAACCACGATCGAGAGGTTGTGCGCCGCGGCACGCATCTCCAACCGCGCCTTCTACGAATGCTTCTCCGGGCGTAACGAGCTGATGCGGGCCGTGCACGACCGATGCGTGCACGAGACGCTGCAATCGGTGGCGAAGTCCATAGAACAGGCCCCCGACACCCTGGCCACCCGGGTCGAGGCGGGAATCTCGGGATACATCAATTTCGTCACCGAAGACAGGCGCCGGGCCAGGATCATGCATCTGGAGGTGCGCAGAGCCGGTGACTGTCTGGTCAGCTCACGGCAGCTGGCCGTCACGGCCTTCACCGCCATGATCGAAATGAACGTCGCAGATCTGCCGGAGGCGGTCAAGGCCAACCGGCACCTGCTCGCGCTGGGCATGATCGGAGCGATCCAGGAGCTGCTCATCGAGTGGGTGCTGGCCGACGACCCACCCTCGACCGAGAGCATGATCAGCACTGCCGTTCACATTTTCTACCGGTCTTTCACCGGCTGACCGGGTCACCTTGGTACGGCCTCGACGAGGCGGAGACGAGGACGGGCCTCAGCCGGCCCGTCCTCCGATATGTTCCGGTGCCGCCGGTGTCCCGGACTCCGACGGGCGACCGGATCAGGCCACCGCGGCCATGGGGTCCTCGACGGTGAGGACCCGGTTGAGCCGGGTCACCGCCAGCACCCGCATGATCCTCGGTGGCACCCCCCTGAGAATGAGGCGGCGTTCCGCGCCCACAGCGCGGCGATGCGTGCCCACCAGCACTCCCAGCCCGGTGGCGTCGATCATTTCCAGCCCGGAAAGATCCACGACCAGGTCGCCGCGCCCGGAGTCGACCGCCTCGTGCAGCCGCGGGCGCACTCCGGTGACGGTTCCCACGTCGAGACGGGCCCCGATGCCGACCACCTGGGCCCGTGAGTTACCAGAGACGCGCATGCCTCCCCCTCACGCCTGACCACGAAGGAGATGTGGCCAGGCACAACGGCGGTGCGTCACCGCAGCCAGTCGATCACGCACCGCATCCATATGATGGCACAGCGTGCAAGAAGCCGCGAACCTCTCCCGCTTCCGAATTCACTCTTCTTACCCACATGAGAACCCCGTGCCCGAATCAACAGATAAAACTCGGATCAAAGCCAACCTTTTTGCTGAGCCAATCGTATGGCGGTGATCCGGTTGGTCGCGCCCAGCTTGGTGATGGCGCTGGACAGGTAGTTGCGCACGGTGCCCTGGGTGAGATGGAGCGAGGCAGCGATCTCGGCGACCGAGGCCCCCTGCGCGGCCAGCTCCAGGGAGCCGCGCTCGCGCTCGGTGAGAGGACTCTCACCGGCCATCATCGCCGAGGCGGCCATCTCCGGGTCGAGGTAGCGCCCGCCCGACCAGACCTTGCGGATCGCCTTCGCCAGCTCATCGGCGGGGGTGTCCTTGGGGATGAAGCCACGCACCCCGGCGGCGAGCGCCCGCCGCAGGTAGCCGGGCCTGCCGAAGCTGGTCAGCACCAGCACCGCGTGGCCCGGCAACGTCTCGGCGACGCTCAGCCCGTCCATCCCCGGCATCTCGATGTCCAGCACGATCACGTCGGGCCGGTGTTCCCTCACGGCCTCGGCCACCAGGTCCCCCCTGGCCACCTCGGCCACCACCTCGATGTCCGGCTCCAGGCCCAGCAGGGTGGCGATCGCCCCTCTGACCAGGTGCTCGTCATCGGCCAGCAGTACCCGGATCATCGTGCTTCCTCCAGCGGAACCGTCGCCCGCAGCCTGAACTCCCCCGGGCCCCCCGGGCCTCCCGTGACGGATCCGCCGGTGGCGGTTACCCGCTCCGACAGCCCGATGAGACCGGTGCCGCCGACGCCGTCTATCTCGGCCACCCCGTCGTTGGTCATCTCCAGCACGGCGTTCCCCTCCTGGATCGTGATCGCGATCCGGCACCTGGTGGCGAAGCTGTGCCGCAGCACGTTGGTGGTGCCCTCGCGCACTACCCAGGCCAGCAGCGTGGCCGCCTTCTCAGGCACCTGATCACCCGGCTCCTTCAGCGTGCAGCGGACACCGCCCGCCTCCAGCACCGCGATCATCCCGCGCAGCTCGGCGGCGAGATCGACGGTCCGGTAGCCGCGCACCGCCGCGCGAATCTCCTTGAGCGCCTGCCGCGCCAAGGTCCGCACCTCCTCCATCTCCCCGGTGGAACGCCCGATGTCCACCCTCGACAGCTTGACGGCCACCTCGCTCTTGACCGCGATCGCGGTGAGGCTGTGCCCGACCAGGTCGTGCAGGTCGCGGGAGAAACGGAGCCGCTCCTCGGTGACGGCCAGCCTGGCCTGTGCTTCCCTGCCCTCCTCGGCGGCCCTGACCACCTGCCAGAACCAGAGCTGGAACCGGTTCGTCCACGGCGCCACCACACTCACCACGAGGTAGATGATGAGGAGGGGGCGGGGATCGTCCGCGTACGGCGGCGCGAACACGTTGGCGAGATCGGCGACCGGTGACGTAAGAAGCGGGCCGACGACGGCCGCGGCGACGCAGGCGGCGATCGTGGCGGACCTGTTCAGCAGCAGCGCGGCACCCGACGCCCATGCCGGGGCGAGCAGCCCCCAGGACCAGAGATGGCCGTCCTGAGTCAGCATGAGGACCACCGCGACCATGGCCGAGGTGAGGATCGCGCCTCCGGCGCTGCTCCCCGCCACCGCCGCCTGAAGGATCCTCAGGGAGAGGACTGTGAAAACCACCAGGCCGGGCACCCCGACAAGCAGTGGGGTGAGCGGGAGCCGCTCGTCCACCTTCGCCAGCGCGCCCAGGGGACCGGCCCAGGCCATGACGATACCCATGCTCAGGGAGAGAACGGTCATCCGGCGGAGCCGCTGGAGGTGTGACCGCTTCCTCCCCCGGGGAAGCGCGAAGGGGATGAGGCGTCCGAGACGCCTCATCCCTTTCCGGCTAGTTTCGGATGACATTTCGTAATCAACGCTATCCGCGCCGGGGCTCCCAGCGGAACAGCCACCGGGCCAGCAGCCCCGCCACCGCGATCCAGGCCAGCAGCATCGCCAGTGAGGGCAGTGCGGCCGCCCACTGCCCAGCCGTGCTCAACGCCTCCCCACCGCCGGAGACGTGGTCCCCGCCCAGGAAGGCGGTGCGTACGATCTCCACGACCGGGGTCGCCGGGAGCAGGGCGGAGACGGTGCCCAGCGTGCCGGGCAGCGCGTCGGAGGGAAAGGCGATCGGGGCGCCGACGAGCACGATCAGGAGCACCGGAAGCACCGTGACCTGGGCGACCTCGGCGTTGGGCGTGATCCCCGAGAAGGCGGCGCCCAGCAGGCCGAACAGCAGGACCCCCAGGACCACGGCGGTCACGAGCAGCGGCACGTTGGCCACCGTGACGCCCTCGGACCGCTGGATCCAGAGGGCCAGCAGCAGCACCTGGCCGAGATAGAGCACCAGCGCCCCGAGAGCACTGCCACCGAGGATCGCCAGACCGGACGGCTGGCCGGCGCGCAGCCTTTTGAGCACCAGTTCCTCACGCCGGGCGGTGAAGGAGTTCACCAGGTTGACGAAGACCGCGAAGGCCAGCATCAACCCCGGCACCCCGGTCAGCACGAACAGCCTTCCGGCCACACCGTCGATCTCCGCGTCACCGACGGTCTGGGTGAACGCCCAGGCCATCAGGAACGGCAGCAACAGCACGTTGAACAGGACCGTGGTGTTCCTGCCGATCAGGGTCAGGTCGAGCCTGGCGAGCCGTACCGCGTGCAGAACGTCGATCCTCATGACTACTCGACCTCTCCGGCGACTCGCATGAAGGCGTCTTCCAGGGTTCCGCGCCGTACGGCCAGCCGTTCCAGGCTCTCGCCCCGTACGTCGGCCCAGGCCAGGAGGTGCCGGACCGCCTCGTGCGCGCGGGTCTCCGGCCGCCCGACGGTCAGGGTGTAGGCGACCTCTGTGGCGCCGCCGTAGGTGAGCACGGGGGCCGCGCCGTCCAGCCGAGGGAGATCGTCGAAGCTCCAGGTGATGCCGGGAAGGCGGAAAGAGACCCGGTCACCGGCCCCGGCCACCACCTCCTCGACGGTGCCGTGCAGGTGGATCAGGCCCTCGTGCATGATGGCCAGCCTGTCGGCGAGACGCTCGGCCTCCTCCAGGTAGTGGGTGGTGAGCAGCACCGTGGTGCCCCCCACCCGCAGGTCCTCGATCACCTTCCAGGTGGCGCGGCGCGCCTCGGGGTCCATCCCGGTGGTCGGCTCGTCCAGGAAGAGCACCTCCGGCCGGGAGATCACCGCCAGCGCGAGGTCGAGCCTGCGCCGCTGGCCGCCGGAGAGCTGCCGGACCTTCGTCCTGGCCTTCCTCTCCAGCCCGGCCAACTCCAGCGCGCCCATGGTCTGCCGGTCCACGCCCCAAAAGCGCCCCAGCAGTCCGGAGCCCGCCGGCGGCTCTGTGGTGCCGGAGAGGGTGACCGGCCGGCCCGCGTCCTCGCTCAGTCCCTTCCACAGGCCGACGGTCTCGGCAACCGTGAGGTCACCGATGAACCCTCCCTCCTGCAGCATGATCCCCACCCGGGGCCGCAGTTGGCGGCGCTGGCCGACCGGGTCGAGTCCAAGCACTCGGACGGTACCGCCGGTCGCGGCTCTGAACCCCTCCAGGACCTCCACGGTGGTGGTCTTGCCCGCGCCGTTCGTGCCGAGCAGGGCGAACAGCTCGCCCCTCGGAACGCTGAAGGAGACGCCGCGCACCGCCTCGAAGTCGCCGTACGCCTGCCGGAGCCCGCCGACCTCGATCACGTTGTCGAGGCCGGCGGTCGCGGCGCCGGGCGGATCCGTCACCTGTGGTGTTCTCATGGCGACAATCGTCGTCTTCCCGCGTTTGAGCAGGTAGTCGCCAATATCACTGGAAAAATATGATCTTTAAGATCTTTTAGATGACAAATGTCAACTACGGGCGGGGCGGCAGCGCGGGGCGGCGGCGGGACGGCCGGGTGGAGGCGTCGGGCGGGGTCGCCGCCGGGCGCTCGTCCAGCGCGGCCAGCACGAGCCGTACCGCCTCCTCGATCTGCGGATCTCTGCCCGCCGCCCAGTCGTCGGGGCTGATGTCGATCTCGACGTCCGGCTCGACGCCGTAGTTCTCCACGCCCCAGCCGAGCCCCTCGAACCAGAAGGAGTACCTGGGCACGGTGATGTGCGACCCGTCGACCAGCCGGTGGCTGCCCTCGATGCCGATGACGCCACCCCAGGTGCGAGTGCCCACCACCGGTCCGAGCTTGTAGATCTTGAAGGCCGCGGTGACGATGTCGCCGTCGGATCCGGCGTTCTGGTTGGCGATCGCGACCAGCGGGCCGCGCGGCGCGTCCTCGGGATAGGTGATCGGCTTCATGCCCCTGGGCAGGTCCCAGCCGATGACCCGGCGGATCAGCCTCTCGATGACCAGCTCGGAGGTGTGACCGCCTCGATTGTTCCGTACGTCCACCACCAGCCCCTCGAAGGTCATCTCCCTGCGCAGGTCGCGGTGGAACTGCGCCCAGCCCTCGGCGACCATGTCCGGGATGTGCAGGTAGCCGAGGCGGCCGCCACCGAGCTCCCTGACCCGTGCCCGGCGCCCGGCCACCCAGTGCTGGTAACGTAGGCGCCTGTCGTCGCCGAGCGGCGTGACGACCACCCTCCGGCCACCGCCCAGGGTCAGCTCGACCGGCTTGTCCGCGGCGCCGACCAGCAGCCGGGCGGGACCCTCCGGTGGCACCGGGCGGCCGTCGACCGCGAGCAGCGCCTCTCCCTCCATGACCGCCGCCCCGGGCCCGGCCAGCGGCGAGCGGGCGTGCACGTCGGAGGACTCGGCGGGCAGCACCGTGTCCACCTGCCAGCGGCCGTCGGCCCCCAGGGAGAGATCGGCACCGAGCAGGCCGACCGGCTCCGAGGCCGGGTAACCCCAGGCCGCCGCGTCGACATAGGCGTGCGAGCTGCCCAGCTCCCCCACGACCTCCCAGAGCAGGTCGGCGAAATCGTCGGCGGTGGCGACGCGGTCCACCAGCGGCCGGTACTCCTCCAGCACGGCCTCCCATTCGACGTCGGCCATGTCCTCGACCCAGAAGTCGGCGCGCATCCGGCGGCCCGCCTGGGCGTAGGCGTGCCGGCGCAGGGCCTGAGGATCTGCGGTGATCCGGATCCTGGACAGGTCGACGGTCGTCTCGTCGCCGTTCTTGGTGCCCGGCTTGCCGGCGGCCGGGCGGACCGTGAGCGTGCCCTTGTCACTGACGACGAGTTGCGTGCCGTCACCGCTCACCCGGTACCAGTCGAGCTTGTCGACCACTTCCTCCCACTTGCGCTTGTCCAGGTCGTAACGGTCCAGCGCCGCCCGGGGCGCCTCGCTCCCCACCTCGTCCCTGTCCTCGCCGAGTTCCCCGGCCAGCGGCTCGCGCAGCCAGACGAACCCGCCCTTGACCGCCCGCAGGTCCGAATACCGTCCCTCGGGGACCGGCACCTGCACGACCCTGGCGGCGATGCCGTCCAGGTCCACGGTGATCGCGGCCTCGTCCCGCTTGTCGTCGTCACCGGAGTCGGCGACGGGCCGCCCCGCGGAGCTGGGCGCGAACGGGGACGGCGTGGAGGCGGCCAGCGGCACCAGATAGGGCCGGTAGCCGAGCGGGAAGGACATGTCGAAGGAGTGCGCGTCATAGATCGGGTCGAAGCCACGCCGCGACAGGAACGCCAGGTGGTCCCCGGCGAACGCGGGCGAGATGTCGGCGAACCTGCCGTCGGTGACATCGGTCACCACCCGGTCGGCCACCCTGGCCAGCCTGATCCTGCGCAGATGCTCGCTGTCCGGGTGTGACCAGGCCAGCCAGCCCGAATCCGGCGACCAGGCGAGACCCCGGATCTCACCGTGGGCCCTCGTCAGCTCCACCACCTCGCCGGAGGCCACGTCCACCAGGAGCAGCCGCCCGTCCCTGGCGCTCACCGCGATCGCGTTCCCGTCGGGTGCGACGGCCAGGTCCCCGACCTCGCCCAGCTTGCCCGCGGCGATCCTGCGGCTCTCCCCGCCCCCCGCGGGGACGATCTCCAGTCCCTGGGTCTCACCGTCGTCGAAGACCCACACCACCCGGTCGTCGCCGAGAAGGCGGGGCCGCCCGGCCGACAGGCCGGTGCTGAGCTGCCGCGCCGGGCCATCCCGATGGGTCACCCAGTGCACCGTCCCGGCGACCTCCACCACGCTGGCCCGCCCGGTGGCGTCCACGGCCAGGTCGTGCAGCCGCCTGCCCGCGTTGACCTGGTAGGGCTGCCGCCCCCGCAGCGGGGAGCCGAGCGTGACGTCGAGCTTGCGGGCCTCGGCGTCAAGGTCGTCCAGAAGGTAGAGGTCACCGGCGTTCTGGTAGACGATCCGTCTCCCGTCGGTGGCGGCGTTCCTGGCGTAGAAGGCCTCGTGGTCGGTGTGGCGGCGCAGGCCGGTGCCGTCCAGCTCACAGGAGTAGAGGTTACCGATGCCCTCGTGGTCGGAGAGGAAGGCGAGCCGGCCCCCGACGAGCATCGGATCGGCCAGCTGGCTGTTCAGATCGGTCAGGATCCGGGTGAAGTCACCCTCTCCCCGCCGCACCCACAGCCGGCCCGCCGTACCGCCCCGGTAGCGTTTCCAGGTCGCCGGATCACGGAAGAGCGCCGCGGTGAGAAGTGCCACCGCGTCTTCCGTGACCGAGAGGTCGTTGACCGGACCGTACGGCAGCCGCTCGACTCCGTCGCCGAGCGCGTAGGCCCAGGTCTGCCAGAGGAACGGCTGGCCGGTCGCGCTGGTCGCGAGGACCTCTCCCTCCGGTGTCCAGCCGCGCGCGCGGGTCCGCGCGTTCCCCCAGTAGGTCAGCCGCTCGGCGGATCCGGAGTCCAGATCCGCCAGGTAGATCTCGGAGGCGCCGTCACGAACGCTGGACCAGGCGACCTTGGTGCCGTCGGGTGAGAGGCGGGGATGGCTCGCGGGAGCCCGGTCGGCGGAGAGGCGCCACGCCCGGCCGCCGTCCGCCGGAGCCACCCAGACGTCGTCGTCCGCGACGAAGGTCAGTGTCTTGTGGGAGAGGTGTGGGTATCGCAGGTAGAAACCAGAAACCATTAACAAATCATATTGTCGACTATCAGGTGAATCGGGGGTAATTTTCGCCCCGGATAAGCTGGACGGCATGACGCGAGCTGACAGAGACAACCCGGTGGTGCTCTCCAAGATCTACACCCGCACCGGAGACGACGGCACGACCGCGCTCGGCGACATGAGCCGTACCCGCAAGACCGACCCTCGCCTGGCCGCCTACGCGGACGTCGAGGAGGCCAACGCGGCGATCGGTGTGGCACTGGCCACGGGTTCCCTGGAGGCGGACGTCACCGCCGTTCTCACCCGGATCCAGAACGAGCTGTTCGACGTCGGAGCCGACCTCTGCACCCCGGTCACGGAGAACCCCGAGTTCCCGCCGCTGCGGGTCGAGCCCTCCTACATCGAATGGCTTGAGGCGCGCTGTGACGAGTTCAACGAGCGCCTCAAGCCGCTGCGCAGCTTCATCCTGCCCGGCGGCACCCCGGCCGTGTCCTGGCTGCACGTCGCCAGGACCGTGGTCCGGCGGGCCGAGCGGACCGTCTGGTCGGCGATGGAGGCCCACGACGACGTCAACCCGCTGACCGCGAAGTACCTCAACCGGCTGAGCGACCTGATGTTCATCCTCTGCCGGGTGGCCGCGGGCGGCGACGAGATCCTCTGGAAGCCCGGCGGCACCCGCTGACGCGGAAAGGATCAGGCGACGTCGAGATGGGCGCTGGGCGGGGCGGACTCCAGCCAGGCCACGAAACCGGTCAGCGCGCGGTATCCCATGGCGAGTTCGAAGGCGCTCTGCCCGTTGCGGCACTCAAGCGCCGTCACCCCCTCGATGAACCCGAAGAACTCACCGGGGCCGACCTTACGACGGCCGGAAACGACAAGGCCGCGCCTCACGATGACGTGGCGCGGCCTTGGCAGCAGACCTATGAGCGGGATCCAGTTGAGGTGGCCGTCGGCATAGCGGGCCACTCCGACCCGCCACCCTCGCTCCCTCGACATGGGGCGCAGGCAACACAGCACCGATCCTCGGAAGCGGGTCAGGATGAGCACCCTGAGCGCCAGGAGGGCGACGAGCAGCCCCACCACGATGAGTACGTCCAGCACCACCATGTCTGCCCGCCCCCCAACAAGCCCTTACCGCTGAGAAGCCGAATTTATCCGACTTCTTCTCCGGCCGCGCGCAGCCGGGCCCTGGCACGCTTGGCCTCGGCAGCCGCGTCCGCGTCTTCCTGGCCGGACTCGACCGAGGCCTGAGCCCGCTCCAGCGCGCTCCTGGCCCGGGCGATGTCGATCTCGGAACCAAGCTCGGCGATCTCGGCCAGGATCGACACCTCGTCGTCGGCCACCGAGAGGAATCCTCCGTGGACGGCGGCGACGAGATCGGCTTCGCCGTCACCTCGCTTGATCTTCAGCAGCCCGCCCTCGACGAGAACGCCGAGCACGGGTGCGTGTTTAGGCATGATACCGATCTCGCCGTCGACGGTCTTGGCAATCACCATGTCGGCCTCGCCGGACCAGATCTCCCGCTCCGGGGAGACGACGCCTACTCGCAGCTTCGCCACTTTCTCTCCAGTTCCTTATCGAACCAGGTGCCGGTACGACCGCGTGACCGTACCGGCACCGAAGGCGACTAGCGGGCGAGTTCCTTGGCCTTGGCCACGGCCTGGTCGATGCCACCGACCATGAAGAACGCCTGCTCGGGCAGGTGGTCGTAGTCGCCGGCGCACAGGCCCTTGAACGAGGCGATGGTCTCGTCCAGCGGCACGTTCTCTCCGGGCTGACCGGTGAACGCCTCGGCGGCGTACATCGGGTGGGACAGGAAGCGCTCGATACGACGGGCCCGGTTGACGGTGACCTTGTCCTCTTCGGAGAGCTCGTCGATACCGAGGATCGCGATGATGTCCTGCAGTTCCTTGTACTTCTGCAGGATCCGCTTGGTCTCCTGAGCCACCCGGTAGTGCTCCTCGCCCACGATCAGCGGGTCGAGGATCCGCGAGGTGGAGTCGAGCGGGTCCACCGCGGGGTAGATGCCCTTCTCCGAGATCGGCCGCGAAAGCACGGTCTGCGCGTCGAGGTGCGCGAACGCGTTGTGCGGGGCCGGGTCGGTGATGTCGTCCGCGGGGACGTAGATCGCCTGCATGGAGGTGATCGAGTGACCGCGGGTCGAGGTGATGCGCTCCTGCAGAACACCCATCTCGTCGGCCAGGGTCGGCTGGTAACCCACCGCGGACGGCATGCGGCCGAGCAGGGTGGACACCTCGGAACCGGCCTGGGTGAACCGGAAGATGTTGTCGATGAAGAGCAGCACGTCCTGCTTCTGCACGTCACGGAAGTACTCCGCCATGGTCAGGGCGGAGAGCGCGACGCGCAGACGGGTGCCCGGGGGCTCGTCCATCTGGCCGAAGACGAGGGCGGTGTCCTTGAGGACGTTCGCCTCCTCCATCTCCAGCCAGAGGTCGTTGCCCTCACGGGTGCGCTCGCCGACGCCGGCGAACACCGAGGTGCCACCGAAGTTGCGGGCGACCCGGCGGATCATCTCCTGGATCAGCACGGTCTTGCCCACGCCCGCGCCGCCGAACAGGCCGATCTTGCCACCCTGCACGTACGGGGTGAGCAGGTCGATGACCTTGATGCCGGTGGTCAGCATCTCGGTGCGCGACTCAAGGGTGTCGAAGGCGGGCGAAGGGCGGTGGATGCCCCAGCGCTCCTCGATCTTGAGCGACGCGGTGGGCACGTCCAGCGCCTCGCCGAGCGTGTTCCACACGTGGCCCTTGACGACGTCGCCGACCGGCACGGAGATGGCCGCGCCGGTGTCGGTCACCGCCGCACCACGGGTCACACCGTCGGTGGGCTGCATGGAGACGGCCCGGACCAGGTTGTCACCCAGGTGCTGGGCGACCTCCAGGGTCAGCAGCTTGGTCTCCCCGGCGAGGGTGACCTCGGTGGTGAGCGCGTTGTAGATATCGGGCATCGCCTCGACGGGGAACTCCACGTCGACGACGGGACCGGTGACCCGCGCGACGCGGCCCACGCCGGTCTCAACAGTCTGTGCAGTCATTTCACTCTTTCCCCGCTGCGGCGTCAGCCAGCGCGCTCGCGCCACCGACGATCTCGCTGATTTCCTGGGTGATCTCGGCCTGGCGAGCTTGGTTCATCTGCTGGGTGAACGTTCGGATGAGCTCGTTGGCGTTGTCGGTCGCCGACTTCATCGCCCGGCGACGTGACGCCTCCTCCGAGGCCGCCGACTGGAGCAGCGCGCTGAAGATGCGCGACTCCACATAGCGCGGCAGCAGCGTGTCGAGGACATCGGCCGCGCTGGGCTCGAACTCGAAGTACGGCAGTGGCGTGCTGTCCACCGGCTCGACGGTCTCCTCGACCTCCAGCGGCAGGATTCGCTTGATCACGACCTCCTGCGTCAGCATCGAGACGAACTGGGTCGAGACGATGTGGATCTCGTCCACCCCGTCCTCGGCCGAGAACGAGTCGATCAGCACTCCGGCGATCTCCTTGGCGTCCGAGTAGGCGGGCTTTCGGGAGAACCCCGTCCACTGCCCGCTCATCTCACGGCCACGGAAGCTGTGCCAGGCGACACCCTTGCGGCCGGTCACGAAGGGCACGGGCTCGATGCCCCTGTCCTTCAGCAGACCGGCAAGAGCCTCGGCCTCACGCAGCACGTTCGCGTTGAAGCCGCCACAGAAGCCGCTGTCGCTGGTGACGATGAGCACGGCGGCCCTGGCGGGCCGCTCCTTCTCCACGGTCAGCGGGTGGTCGACGCTGGCGGTGTTGCTGACGACGCCCGTCACGGCGCGAGTGATCTCGCGCTCGTACGGCACCGCCGCCTGCATCCGCAACTGCGCCTTCACGATGCGCGATGAAGCGATGAGCTCCTGGGCGCGCGTGATCTTCGCCGTTGACTTGACCGACTTGATCCGCCGCCGCAGCAGTCTTAGCTGGGCACCCATCGGCTACTTCTTCTCAGCCGTACGGACGCGCTTGGTGATCTTTTCCTGGCCGACCTCTTCGGCGCCGAGCGCCTCGACCGGCTCCTCGTTGACCAGCAGCTCGCCCGCGGAGGTCTCGAAGGTCCTCTTGAACGCGGTGACGGCGTCCTTGAGAGCGGTGACCGTGTCCTCGGACAGGGCCTTGGTCTCGCGGATGCTGTCGAAGATGCCCTTCTTCTCCCGGCCGATGTAGTCCAGGAACTCCGCCTCGAAACGGCGGATGTCCTCGACCGGGACCTCGTCGAGCTCACCGGTGGTGCCGGCCCAGATGGAGACGACCTCCTGCTCGACCGGGAAGGGGCTGTACTGCGGCTGCTTGAGCAGCTCGACCAGGCGCTGGCCGCGCTCCAGCTGGGCCTTGGAGGCCGCGTCCAGGTCGGAGGCGAAGGAGGCGAAGGCCTCCAGGTCCCGGTACTGGGAGAGCGACAGGCGCAGCGTGCCGGCGACCGACTTCATCGCCTTGGTCTGGGCCGAGCCGCCGACTCGGGAGACCGAGACACCGACGTTGATGGCGGGACGGACACCGGCGTTGAACAGGTCCGTCTCCAGGAAGACCTGGCCGTCGGTGATGGAGATGACGTTGGTCGGGATGAACGCCGAGACGTCGTTGCCCTTCGTCTCGATGATCGGCAGACCGGTCATCGAGCCGGAACCCATCTCCTTCGACAGCTTCGCGCAGCGCTCCAGCAGGCGGGAGTGCAGGTAGAAGACGTCGCCGGGGTAGGCCTCACGGCCCGGCGGACGACGGAGCAGCAGGGAGACCGCGCGGTAGGCGTCGGCCTGCTTGGTCAGGTCGTCGAAGACGATGAGAACGTGCTTGCCCTGGTACATCCAGTGCTGGCCGATGGCCGAACCGGTGTAGGGGGCGAGGTACTTGTAACCGGCCGGGTCGGACGCCGGAGAGGCGACGATGGTGGTGTACTCCAGCGCGCCCGCCTCCTCAAGGCGAGCCTTGACCTGGGCGATCGTGGAACCCTTCTGGCCGACCGCGACGTAGACGCAACGGACCTGCTTGTCCGGGTCGCCGGAGAGCCAGTTCTCCCGCTGGTTGAGGATGGTGTCCACGGCGATCGCGGTCTTGCCGGTGCCACGGTCACCGATGATCAGCTGGCGCTGGCCACGGCCGATCGCGGTCATCGCGTCGATCGCCTTGATGCCGGTGGCGAGGGGCTCCTTCACCGGCTGGCGCTGCACGACGGAAGGCGCCTGAAGTTCGAGGGGACGAACACCCTCGGACTCGATGGCACCCTTGCCGTCCAGCGGATTGCCCAGCGGGTCGACCACTCGGCCGAGGAAGCCGTCGCCGACCGGCACGGACAGGACCTCGCCCGTCCGGCGGACCGACTGGCCCTCCTCGATCTTGCTGAAGTCGCCCAGAACAACGACACCGATCTCCCGGACGTCCAGGTTCAGTGCCAGGCCACGCGTGCCGTCCTCGAACTCAAGCAGCTCGTTCGCCATCGCCGAGGGAAGGCCGGAGACATGGGCGATACCGTCGCCGCAGTCGACGACGGTCCCGATCTCCTCACGCGCGGCGCCTTCCGGCTCGTACGCCTGGACGAAGCGCTCAAGTGCGTCCCGGATCTCGTCCGGCCGGATCGTAAGCTCCGCCATCTCTCTTCAGTCTCCCTATTCGCCTAGCCGGCCAACCGGCGGCGGACTTCTTCGATTCGTCCCGCGATGGTGGTGTCGATGAGATCGTCCCCGATGTGCACCGAGAACCCTCCCAGCACCCGCGGATCCACCTCGACGTTCAGATGAACGTCGCGGCCGTACGAGGTGCGCAGCCACGTGGCGAGACGCTGCTTCTGCTCCTCTGAGAGCACGATGGCGCTGCGCACCACCGCGACGAGGCGCTGCCGCTGGGCGGCGACCAGCTTTCCGAACTCCTCAAGGCCACTGTCCAGGCTACGTCCTCGCGGGTGTACCACGAGCTGCGTGACCAGGCGGAGAGTGGTGGGGGCGACCTTGCCGGCGAGCAGGGAGCCCAGCAGCTCCCGCCTGCCCTGCTCCGGTGCCGCCGTGGAGGTCAGGGTCCGGTGCAGTTCCAGGTTCGAGGCGACGATGCGCCCGAACCTGAACAGCTCGTCCTCGACGTCGTCGAGCCTGCCCTGCGCCTCGGCCTCCGCGGAGGCCGCGATGACACCGAGACGCTCAAGCGCGTCGGCCAGGTCGCCGGAGCGGGCCCACCGCGCGGACACGGCCGCGACGACCGTCTCCAGCGCGGCATCACTGACCTTGCCCTCCAGCAGCACCCGGACGACCTGCGCCTTCTGGGCCGCGGGCCGGGCGGGGTCGGAGAGGTTGCGGCGGAGCCCGTGCTCACGGTCGAACAGGTCGGCGACCGAGAAGAGCTCGTCGGCCAGCGTGCCGAGGTCGGCGCTCCCCGCGACGGCGTTGAAGCGCTCTTCGACCTCGGCCAGCGAAGCCCTGCTCAGACCTCTCATCAGCGGACCGCCGCGCTGCTCGACTCGAGCTCCTCAAGGAACCGGTCCACGGTGCGGCGCTGGCGCGCCTCGTCCTCAAGGGACTCGCCGACGATACGGCCGGCCAGATCGATCGACAGACGGCCGAGCTCCGCGCGGAGCTGGGCGAACGCCTGCTGACGGTCGGCCTCGATCTGCAGGTGCGCGGCCTCGACGAGACGGCGGGCCTCGGCCTGCGCCTCCTCACGGAGCTCGGCCTTGATCTGCGCACCCTGCTCGCGAGCCTCCTCACGCAGGCGGGAAGCCTCGTGACGAGCCTCGGCGAGCTGGTCCTTGTACTGCTTGAGCAGCGCCTGGGCCTCGGCCTGGGCGTCCTCGGCTCGCTTGATGCCGCCCTCGATCGCATCGGTCCGCTCGGCCAGGGTCTTCTGGATTCGCGGGGTGAGGATCTTACCGACGACGAAGAGGACGACGAAGAACGCGAAACCGCCGACGACCAGCTCGTAGAGGTGCGGCATGATCGGGCTGGAGCCCTCGGCCGCCAGGAGCGTAGCTGCGGATGTCATCGATGCAGCCTTCCGTCAGGGTGTATTCGATCAGTAGATGAACGGCGCGACAAGGCCGATCAGGGCCAGCGCCTCGACGAGCACGAAGCCCAGCAGCATGTTCTGGCGGATCAGGCCGTAGGTCTCGGGCTGGCGGGCGATGGCCTGCAGACCGTTACCGAAGATGAGACCGACACCGATGCCGGGGCCGAGCGTGGCGAGCCCGTAACCGATGGAGCCGATGTTGCCGGTGACCTCAGCGAGGATGCTCATTGCTGTTTCCTTTACAAGATGGCCGGTGAACGGGTCTCACCGGTCTGAACTGGAGGAGAAGGGTCTTAGTGCTCGGCGTGCAGCGAGCCGCCGATGTACATCGCGGCGAGCAGCGCGAACAGGAAGGCCTGCAGGAACTGGATGAACATCTCGAACGCGGTCATCGCGATCGTCATGATGACGGCGACGACACCGACCGGAGCGCCGAGCGGCGTGAGCTGCTCGAAGAGGAACCAGAAACCAACGGCGCTGAAGAAGGCCAGGATGATGTGGCCCGCGAACATGTTGGCGAAGAGTCGCACCGCGTGGGTGAACGGCGCCACGATCATGTTGGAGAGGAACTCGATCGGCGCGAGCAGCACGTAGATCGGCTTGGGCAGGCCGGGGGGGAACATCATGTTCTTGAAGTAGCCGAGCCCCCCCTGGTGCTTCATGCCCAGGTAGATCTTCAGCACGTAGACGCTTACCGCCAGGACGATCGGGAAGGCGATGTGCGAGGCGATCGGGAACTGCAGGAAGGGGACGACCCCCATCAGGTTCCAGATCCAGACCAGGAAGAACAGGCTCAGCAGCAGGCCCATCCAGCGGTCGGCGTCCTTGCCCAGGAAGGGACGGGCGACCTGGTCGCGGACGAACATGTAGCCGTACTCACCGATGTTCTGGATGCCCCTGGGCACCAGCTTCGGGTTGGCGAAGGCCGACCAGCAGAAGGCTATGACCACGATCGAGCTCAACAGGGCGAGCAGCACCGGCTTGGTGAACCAGGTGACGCCGGGAATGATCGGGGGGAGATCGAACAGCTCAAGCCCCGGGGCCTTGAACTCGTCGGCGGCGAGGACCGTCAGCGCCTTCACGCGGCGTTCCCTTCAACGTGGTAGTGGATCAAGACTGCTTCGTCAGCGAAGCGACCGCCGCGCGAGGTCAGCGACCGTATTTCCGGTAGACCAGGTAGATGGCGAGAACGACACCGACGATCACTCCGATCGGTGTGAACACGGCCACGCCAGTCCAACGGCTCAGCAACCAACCGCCGCCGCCGTACAGGATGATCCCGGAGAGAATGTAGCTGGGAACCGACCAGGCAGCGTTGGCGAAGTCGCGGCCATCGCTCTCGGGCCTGCGTTCTTGTTCGCTCATTGCGGGCATGACAATAGCAGCCGGGGAGATGACTAGTCATATCGGGTCCCGTCGCCCGGTCATGATACGCCTCATCGGGGGCCGCCCTGTCCGGGAACCGCGGCACTCGGGTCGACATAGAGCATCTTCGTTTTCACGAAGCCCCGCATCTCGCCGGCCGTCCAGACGACGGTGCAGATGATCGCCGACCAGCCGAAGGCGCGCGGCTCGAACGCGGTGGCGCTCTCGAACACCTTGAGGAGCGCCATGATGATCAGGACCTTCACCGCGTAGGTGGCGATCGCGGTGACCATCATCACGACGGGAGAGACCCGGCTCGCGGAGGAGACCGCGACCAGGCTGATCGTGAAGAAGACCGCCACCACCAACAGGCCGATCGCGGCCCCCAGAGCCCCCTTGGCACCGGAGAGCAGAGCCGTCGCGAGGATGACGACCGCACCCGCGGCGGCGGTGGGTATCACGGCCCCTTTGAGGACGCGCACGTCATTGGCCTGCATCGGCACTCCCAGTGACTGTTATCAAGCGAGCGATTGCTACCTCACAGATCCAGCTGAACCATGGATCCGTTAGTGAAAGCTATCACAAGCTCATGGAAGAGCGCCTTTACCTGCCGTTTCAAGTGAATGATCAATCAGCTGAGGTGGACCGCTCAACGCCGCGTCTCAGGGTTTGAGAAGCCTTGGCGCGGAGCGGTGAGTGACAGGTCGGGCAGCGCCGAGCGCGTGGCGGTGCCGTCGCCGTCGTCGCCGGTGACGGCCCGGCGGGGCCCCGACGTCTCCGAGGGATAGGGGTGGGGCCGGACCCGGGCCTGCGGCTCGCCCGGCCACACCTGCCGCCCCGGCCCCTCGACGGGACCGCTGAATCCGGTGGGGGCCACGGGCCCGGCGGGCCCGGCGGTGCCGGTCGGGCCCTGCTCTCCGGAGCCGCCGACGTCGCGGCGGGCCCGCCAGCGGGGCAGCGCCATCATCACCAGCACGCCGATGGCGAGCAGCACGGTCAGCGGGAACAGGACGAGCGGGACACCCTCGATGGACAGCGCCACGACCGCGAAGGCGAACAGGAAGGTCCAGGCGTACATGATCATGACGCTGCGGCGGTGGGAGTGTCCGATGTCCAGCAGGCGGTGGTGGAGATGCCCTCGGTCGGGCGCGAACGGCGACAGGCCGTTGGACGTGCGCCGGACCACCGCCATGATCAGATCGAGCAGCGGAAGCACCAGGATCGCGACCGGCACGAGCAGGGGAAGGATGACGGGGAAGCGGTTGATGCTGCTGGAGTCGAGCGGCGTCACCAGGATCATCGTGGAGGCGAGCACCAGGCCGATCAGCATCGCCCCGGTGTCCCCCATGAAGATCTTCGCCGGGTGGAAGTTGTGCGGCAGGAAGCCCAGGCAGATCCCGATGAGCACCGAGGCGATGACCGCCGTCACGTTGATGCTGGTGTTGCCGTAGTCCTTCGACAGGGCCACCGAGTAGGTCCAGGTGGCCATCGCGGCGATGCCCACGATCCCGGCGGCCAGACCGTCGAGGCCGTCGACGAAGTTGACGGCGTTGATCATGACGACCACGATCAGGATCGTGATCAGCGGACTCAGCGTGGAGTCGAGAATGGTCTGCCCGCCCAGCGCCGTGGGCAGCGGGAGCCACGGCAGGCTGACACCGAAGGCGACGAGCACGCCCGCCGCGCCGATCTGCCCGGCGAGCTTGACCAGGGCGTCCATTCCCAGCCAGTCGTCCAGGAAGCCGGTCAGCGTGATCAGCCCTCCCGCGGCGATCAGCGCGATCACCGTCTTGCCCTGGCCCTCGGCCGCCAGCTTGCCCCCGGCGTAGGGCAGCTCGCCGGCGATCAGCAGACCGGCGACGAGACCGCCGTACATCGCCAGGCCGCCGAGTCTGGGCGTCGGCGTGGTGTGCACGTCACGGTCGCGGACCTCGGGCATGGCACCGATACGGATGGCGAAAACGCGGACCAGTGGGACCAGCAGGTATGTCACCGCGGCCGCGACGAGCGCCATGAGAAGGTATTCGCGCACGGAACCAGTTTCGCGGATAGTCCGGCCACCTGTGACCGGAAAACGCCACAGAACAGCTCATAGTTCGCTGGGATATATCTGGTGGAGGCTCGTCAGCGCCGCGACGCGCTCCCGTATTTCACCCACTGCGTCGGGGTTGCGGATGGCCTGTGCCACCATCGAGGCCACCGCCTTCATCTCCTCGGCCCCCATCCCCTGGGTCGTGACGCAGGGGGTGCCCACCCGGATCCCGGATGTCACCGTGGGCGGCTCCGGGTCGTAGGGGATCGCGTTGCGGTTCAGCGTGATCCCGGCCGCACCACACCGCTGCTCGGCCACCGCGCCGGAGACCCCGACGTCACGCAGGTCGATCAGCGCCAGATGGCTGTCGGTGCCCCCGGAGACGGACCGCATCCCCTCGGCGGCCAGGGCGTCGGCCAGCACCTGGGCGTTGGCCACCACCTGCCGCGCGTACCGTGCGAACTCGGGGCGCAGCGCCTCGCCGAACGCCACGGCCTTGGCCGCCACCGCGTGCATGAGTGGGCCGCCCTGCACGAAGGGGAAGACCGCGCGGTCGACCCTGGGGGCCAGCTCCCGGGTGCACATGATCCCGCCTCCCCTCGGGCCGCGCAGCGCCTTGTGCGTGGTGAAGGTCACCACGTCCGCGTACGGCACGGCGGACGGCAGGGCGTCCCCGGCCATCAGCCCGATGGTGTGCGCGACGTCGGCGAGCAGCCAGGCGCCCACCTCGTCGGCGATCCCCCGGAAGGCAGCGAAGTCGATCTTTCGGGAATAGGAGGTGGCCCCACATATGATCATTTTGGGCTGGTGCCGCAACGCCAGCTCCCTGACCTCGTCATAGTCGATCAGCTCGGTGTCCCTGCGCACGCCGTAGGCCACGACGTCGAACCAGCGACCGGAGAAGTTGACCTTGGAGCCGTGCGTGAGGTGGCCGCCGTGCGACAGCGCCATCGCCAGCACCGTGTCGCCCGGCTGGAGCAGTGCCGCGTAGGCCGCCAGATTCGCCGAGGCGCCGGAGTGGGGCTGCACGTTGACGTGCTCGGCGCCGAACAGCCGCTTGGCCCGGTCGATCGCGAGCTGCTCGGCCCGGTCGACGACCTCGCATCCGGCGTAGTAGCGCCTGCCGGGGTAGCCCTCCGCGTACTTGTTGGTGAGCGTCGAGCCGAGCGCGGCGAGCACGGCGGGCGAGGCGAAATTCTCACTCGCGATCAGCTGGACGCCGCCGCGGAGCCTGTCGAGCTCGTCGAGGAGTACGGAGGCGATCTCCGGATCCTCGCGCTGCAGTAGGTCGAAATCTGGCCCGTAGTACGGCTCTGCGCCCATGGCTCACATCCCGAAGATGACAACTCACCCCCACTGTAAGCCCGGTCACCCTGGTTATCCCAGGTCAGAGAGGTGTCGCCACGGGAAGACGTGTCTCCGTGCGGAAACACACGCCCCAAAAGGCCCCTGGCACCGTCCACCCGGGAGGCTTCGAGAACAGCCCGGCCCGCGGGCCTCGCGCCGAAGGACCCGGCCGGCGCCACCGGGCCGGGAAGGACGTCAGGAGAAGGCGTGCGGGGCCCCGGCTCCCACCGGCACCCATCTCGGCGTGTCGGCCGCCTGGTCGCTGATCGAGGTCAGGATCGCCTGCCGGTAGAGGCCGAGACGGGTACGCCACTCCGTCATGTCCTCGACGTAGCGGCCGGAGACCGGGGCATCCCAGACATCCCTGCTCCTGGCGAGCTGATAGGCCTTGTCCAGGCTGGCGGTCAGCGTGTCGAGTTCGGGAAGCACCTGCCGCCACATCATGACCAGCCGCTGGTATTCGGGGTTGAACTCCCACGCCGTGGCGGCGTCCGAGGACGGCAGGCCACCGCCGCCCGAGGCCGGTGGGGTCTCCCCCGGCTGCAGCGGCTGCGGTGCGGGTGGATCCACGAACATCACAGGCTCCTCACCCTCGCTGACACAGTCCCTGCCTCCCGTTCACTGCCCGACACCGTGGTGGTGCCGACCGGCTCGGAAACCGGGCTCGGCCCCGCTCACCGCCCGCCTCCCGGAGGCGGGATCGGCCGCAGCGGATCTCCCGGCTCCACGTCGCCGGCCGGCCCGTCGGGTCCGATGTCCATGGGCACCCAGGCCCCCTCGCCCCAGGTCTCCCCCTCCGGTACCTGGACGCCGGGCATCTCCAGCGGCTCGATCTCCCGGGCGTTGTCGGCGAGCGTCCTGAGAGCGTCCAGGTCGAGAGGGCCCGCCTCCGCGGTGACGACGTCGCCGTCGCCGGCCCACCGGGCGGCCGGACCGTCCGGTGCGGCGGCCAGGCCCCCGGGAGCCGCCCCAGCCGACTGTCCCGCGCCCCCTGCGGCATCCTCCGCCCCTGGCGCCTCGCTGAAGACCGCGTCGCCGATGGACGGCGCGCCGACGTCTCCTCGCGGCATCACAGCGGGCTGCGCGGCCGCCTCACCGGAGACCGTACCCGCCGTCTGGACGGCGGGTACGGCGGAGGTGGTGGCCTGCGGCTGAACATCGGCCTCAGCTGAGGTCGTACCGGCGGGCCCGGGGGTGGCCTCGCCTCCCGTGCCCGGCGGCTGGACGGTCTGGTCGGTGGTGGGTCCCGCGGTGTCGAGGAGCGGATAGTCGGGTTTGGCCGAATCGAGCGGGCCGTGCGGCTCGACCCAGCCCGGCTGCCCCGCCGTGGCGGAAACATTGTCGACCGTGGGCATCTCCAGCGGCGGGATGTCCTCGATGTTCTTCAGCAACTCGTCGACCTCGGCCGCCGTGGGCGAGTCGAGCGGGATCTGGAGCACCTTCACACCATCGACCTCCACGATCTTCGCCCGATGATCGCCGCTCTGGTCGATGTCGTCTGGATGGTCCTTCCGGGAAGTGTCGAGAATGTTGTCGCCGGACGTGCCGCCCTCCTGCCTGGGCGAGCGCTCGTCGCCCTTGGAGCCGGAATCGCCCTTGGCATCGGGATCGTTCACCGGCGCGCCACCATCCCCACGCGGCGTCGTCTCGTCCCCCTTGGAACCGGAATCGCCCTTGGCATCAGGATCGTTCACCGGCGCGCCACCGTCCCCACGCGGCGTCGTCTCGTCCCCCTTGGAACCGGAGTCACCCTTGGCGTCGGAATCCTCCCCACCGGGCATCGTGTCGTGCACATTGACGATCTCCGGCTGTGCGTCATCGACTCTGGGCGTCTCCGGTACGGGGGTGGCGTCCGGGCCGGGGGCCTCGGGCACGGGCGTCTGTCGTGGCACGTCGTCAACCGGCCGCCCCCCGTCCTGAGGCCCCTCACCGGGCCCTGGAACCGCGGGTTTCAGATCCTCGACCTTCGGCGTCTCCGGCCGCGAGTCCTCGGCCCTGGGCGCCTCCGGCGTGGGCGCGGGATCCGGCTTCGGAGCCTCACGCGGCGTGTCCTCGCCCCTGGGCGCCTCCGGTACGGGATCCGGCTTCGGGGTCTCGCGTGGTGCGGTGTCAACCGGCTTGACGCTCTCCTTAGGGGTGTCTCCGTCGCGCGGAGAGGTCTCGTCCCCCTTCGAACCCGTGTCCGGCTTCCGGTCATCGGTCCCGGACGCCTCCGGCTTCGGCGTCTCCCTCGAACCGTCCCTCGGGGAGGTCTCGTCGCCCTTCGAGCCCGCCTCCGGCTTGGTCTCGTCGCCCTTCGAGCCCGTCTCGGGCTTGGTCTCGTCCCCCTTCGGGGTCTCCGGCTTGGGGGAGTCCTTCGGATCGTCACGCTGAGTGCTCTCGGCCGACTGGTCACCGACGCGGGGCTTGTCGTCCGGTTTGAGACCGTCGGCCCCCGAGGTCCCGGGCTTCGTGCCATCACCCGCCGCGCCGGTCCCGGGCTTCGCGCCGTTCTGGGAACCCTCCGGCTTCGCGCCGTCGCCCGCCGCGCCGCTGTCAGGCTTCGTGTCCCCGGCCTTGGGCTCGGCGGGAGGCGCCGTCGCGTTCTGGTTGATCCTCTTCTCCAGCAACGTCACGCGAGCGGAGACGTCACGGACCATCACGTCGCACGCGTCGGCGATCTGGACGGGTCTGTGGGTCGACTGCGAGGACAGGCCGGCCCCGCTCATCAGCTGGGTGACCTTGCCCTCGACGTTCCGCATCTGGTCGGCCGCCCGCCGCACCTCGGACAACAGGTCGCGGACCAGCTTGGGGTCCATTCCTTCGAACTTGCCCATGGACGTCTCCCGGAAGTGTCGGCCCACTTCAAGGTACCGGGGAGAGCGCCCCGCGTCACGGTGATAATCAGATGGCATGGATCACGGCATATGCCGTGGACGCGCTGGTCAGTCGTCGGACTCCGGCCCCGCGTCCGTCGCCACGTAGCCGATCACGCCGCGTAGTCTCTCCACCGTGACCGCCCCGCGCCGCAGCAACCTGGGCACCGCGGTGGTCAGATCCAGGATCGTCGAAGGGGTGCCGCTCTCACACGGCCCGGCGTCGAGATAGACCGACACCGAGTCGCCGAGCTGCTTCTCCGCGTCGGCGGCGCTGGTCGCGGCGGGGGCACCGGAGCGGTTGGCGCTGGAGACGGCCAGCGGGCCGGTCTCCTTGAGCAGGTCGAGGGCGACCGCGTGCAGCGGCATCCGGATGGCGACGGTGCCCTTGGCGTCCCCCAGGTCCCACGAGAGGGACCGGTTCGCGCGGCAGATCAGCGTGAGCGGCCCCGGCCAGAAGGCGTCGACGAGATCCTGGCCGTACGGACCGAGGTTCTCCACCAGGGCGTTGGCCGCCCGGACGGTCCCGACCAGTACGGGCACCGGCATGTCACGGCCGCGGCCCTTGGCATCCAGCAGGGCGGTGACCGCGGCGGGTGTGAAGGCGTCGGCGCCGATACCGTAGACGGTGTCGGTCGGCAGCACCACGAGCTCCCCCCGCCCCAGGACGGACGCGGCCTCTGCCAGGCCCGTGGCGCGCTGCTCGGCATCGATGCAGTCAAAACGTCGGCTCACTGTGCCTCCTGTCGATCGATCGCTACGCGCATTCGCGCACCTCCTCGCCCGCCGGCGCCTCGCCGGCGGCCAGGACCCCCTCGCTTACGGCGTGCATCCTATTCCTGGCCGAAGCGGGCGGTGACGAAGCGGTCCCTGCGCGTCAGGTCCTGGCGGCTGCGGACGTCGCGCCAGCCGTTCTCCTCAGAGAAGATCAGATAGACCGGCGTACCCTGCTGATCGGCGTGTTCCACGGCGACGAAGCCACCGGGGCGCAGCAGGCGCCTGGCGGTCCTTTCGACGGCCCTGACCTCGTCGAGGCCGTCGCTGCCCGACCCGTACAGCGCGCGGTGCGGGTCGTAGTCGCGGACCTCGGGGTCACGGGGGATCGCGCCGGGCGGGATGTACGGCGGGTTGGAGACCACCAGGTCGACCTGGCCGTCCAGTTCGGAGAGGGCGTCGGCCAGATCCTCCGGGTGCAGGTGGACGCGGCCCTGACCGTGCTCGATGATGTTGCGCTTGGCCCAGCCGTAGGCGTCCGGGTCGACCTCGACCGCGTGCACGGTGGCCAGCGCGACCTCCTGGGCGATGGACAGCGCGATGGCACCGGACCCGGTGCCGAGATCCACGACCACGGGCGAGGCGACGTCCATCTCCCGCAACCTGTCGATCGCCCAGCCCACCACGACCTCGGTCTCCGGGCGCGGCACGAACACTCCCGGCCCGACCTCCAGGGACAGGTAGCGGAAGTAGGCCCGCCCGGTGATGTGCTGAAGCGGCTCGCGGGACTCCCTGCGGGCGACGCCCTCCCAGAACAGGGCGTCGAAGTCGGAGTCCTTCACGGTGTGCAGCTCGCTGCGCCGTACGCCGTGCACACATGCGGCGATCTCCTCGGCGTCGGTGCGCGGCGACGGCACACCTGCCTCGGCGAGCCGGGCGGTGGCGAGGGCGATCTCGTCCAGCAGAAAGGTCATGGGCGCGTTCTATGAATGGTTGGCGAGCTTCTCCGCCATCTCAGCGTTGAGCAGGGACTGGATGACGGCCGTGAGATCCCCGTCGAGCACCTGGTCGAGGTTGTACGCCTTGAAACCGACGCGGTGATCGGAGATGCGGTTCTCGGGAAAGTTGTAGGTGCGGATGCGCTCGGAGCGGTCGACGGTGCGGATCTGGGACTTGCGCTCGGCCATGGCGGCGGCGTTGGCCTCCTCCTCGGCGATCGCCTGCAGGCGGGCCCGCAGGATGCGCATGGCCGACTCCTTGTTCTGGAGCTGGCTCTTCTCGTTCTGACAGGAGGCGACCACCCCGGTCGGCAGGTGCGTGATCCGCACGGCCGAGTCGGTGGTGTTGACACTCTGACCACCGGGACCACTGGAGCGGTAGACGTCGATGCGGAGGTCGTTCGGGTCGATCTGGACGTCGACGTCCTCGGCCTCCGGGTAGACGAGCACCCCGGCGGCGCTGGTGTGGATGCGTCCCTGGGACTCGGTGACCGGCACCCGCTGGACGCGGTGCACACCGCCCTCGAACTTGAGCCTCGACCAGACGCCCTCGTCGCCCCTGGCCTTCAGGGCGATCGTGACATCCTTGTAGCCGCCGAGGTCGGAGTGGGTGGCGTCGATGAGCTCGGTCTTCCAGCCGATCCGCTCGGCATACCGCAGATACATCCGCAGGAGGTCCCCGGCGAACAGCGCGGACTCCTCGCCGCCCTCGCCCGCCTTGATCTCCATGATGATGTCCTTGTCATCATTGGGATCACGCGGGACGAGCAGGTGCCTGAGCTTCTCCTCCAGCTCGGGAACCCGCGCTTCGAGCTCCTTGGCCTCCTCCGCGAACGCCTCGTCCTCCGAGGCCAGCTCCCGCGCCGTCCCGAGGTCCGCCTGGACGCCCTCAAGCTCACGGTAGGTGTTGATGATCGGGGTCAGCTCGGCGTAGCGCCTGCCGAAGGTGCGCGCCTGCTTCTGGTCGGCGTGCACGGAGGGGTCGGCGAGCTTGAGTTCCAGCTCGGCGTACTCACTGAGCAACTCGTCGAGGTTCACCGTGCGTCCTTCCTTTAAAGCCCTGCCAAGCCTGCCTCATCACCACGAACGCCGACCCGGGCACCCCCCCCTTTCCCGGGAGGGTTGTTCCGAGCCGGCGTCGGGATGGGGGCTACTGGCCCGTGGACTTCTTGCCGAAGCGCTTCTCGAAGCGCGCCACCCGGCCGCCGGTGTCCAGGATCTTCTGCTTGCCCGTGTAGAAGGGGTGGCAGGCGGAGCACACGTCGGCGTGGATCACGCCGTTCTTGGCGGTGCTGCGGGTGGTGAAGGAGTTACCACAGGTGCACGTCACCTGAGTGGCGACGTACTCCGGGTGGATGTCGGGCTTCATGTCGTCTTTTCCTCTCCAAAACGCGGCCGCCGGGTCGCCACTGTCTCTCGCCGATGAGGCTTGCGCGCTGGCACACCGAGGTGCGCGCGGGCGGGAACCGGAACCGCTGCGGTTCGGCTACCAGTGTGCCAGATCCTGCAACCATCCCAGGCCACAAGACATTCCCCGCCCCGGAGAGACCGGGGCCGCGGGCGTTCACCTGCCCAGATACGCGAGCACGGCGAGAACCCGGCGGTGGTCGTCGGTGGCGGGCCCCAGGCCGAGCTTGCCGAAGATGCCGGAGATGTGTTTCTCCACGGCGCCCTCGGTGACGAGCATGCGCCCGGCGACCGCGGCGTTGGAACGGCCCTCCGCCATCAGGGCCAGAACCTCGCGTTCCTTCGCGGTCAGCGACTCCAGGGGGTCTCCCCTGCGTCGGCGGCCCAGCAACTGCCCGATCACCTCCGGGTCGATGACCGTTCCCCCGGCGGCCACCCGGCGTACCGCGTCGAGGAACTCGGCCACGTCCGCTATCCGCTCCTTGAGCAGGTAGCCGACCGCCGCGGCGCCACCGCCGATCAGTTCCGTGGCGTACTGCTCCTCGACGTACTGCGACAGCACGAGGATCGGCAGTCTCGGCCGCCGGCTCCTGGCCTCCAGGGCCGCGCGCAGTCCCTCGTCGGTGTGCGTCGGCGGCATCCTGACGTCGACGATCGCCAGGTCCGGATCGTGCTCGACGACCGCGGCCACCAGCCCTGGGCCGTCGCCCACGGCCCCGACGGTATCGATGCCCCCGTCGGCCAGCAGCCTGGCCAGCCCCTCGCGCAACAGCACCGAGTCTTCGGCGATCACCACCCGCATGTGTTCAGGCCCTCACCATTCGCAGGGCAGTTCGGCTCTGATCATCGTGGGGCCGCCGAGCGGGCTGTCGACGCTCAGGGTGCCGTCGATGGTCGCCGCCCGGTCGGCCAGCCCGGCGAGGCCGCCTCCGGGCCGCGGCACCGCGGCGCCGACCCCGTTGTCATAGATCTCGACGATCACCCGCTGTTCCTGCCGGCTGACCCGGATGGACGCCTCGGTGGCCTCGGAGTGCTTGGCCAGGTTGGTCAGACACTCGGCCACGACGAAGTACGCGATGCTCTCCACCGCCGGCGGGGGCCGGTGCGAGACCTCCACCGCCAGATCCACCCGTACGGGCGCGCGCGCGGCGAGCGACGACAGGGCGGCGTTCAGCCCCCTGTCGGTGAGGATCGCCGGATGGATGCCCCTGGCGAGGTCACGCAGCTCGGCGATGGCGGCCTTGGTGCCCCGATGCGCCTGGTCCAGGAGCTCCCGGGCCGCCTCGGGGTCGGAGTCCAGCTTGGCCTGCGCCCGGCCCAGGTCCATGGCCACCGACAGCAGCCGCTGCTGTGCGCCGTCGTGCAGGTCACGCTCGATCCGCCGCCGCTCGGCCTCGGCCGCGTCCACCCCGCGGGCCCGGCTGGCCCGCAGGTGCGCGGCGCGGGCCGCCAGCAGGTTCTTCTCCCCCGCGCCCAGCAGGGCGGCGCCGAACAGGCCGTGCAGCCAGGCCATCCCCCGGGTCGCGTACAGGGCCGCGAGCAGGAACCCCATCCCGATCAGCGTGCACAGCAGCGCCTTCGGCCCGCTGTCGATCGGCAGCTCGCCGATGGGTGTCATCGGCTCCCCCAGCAGCAGCAGCAGGGGCAGTGGCGCCACGGTCAGGCCGAGCCCGAGCGTCCACAGCACCGCCGAGACCGTGAACTCCGCGATCCCGATCGGCAGCAGCAACAGCAGGTAGAGCAGATCCTTCCAGGTGGCGGGATCGACGAACATGTCCTTCCAGCGCAGGAACAGGTTGTCGCCCTCCGACGGCCGGTAGGGGGTGGGGATGTCGACGCCGAAGGCCAGCCGGAGGAACCGGCGCTCCAGCATCGCCACCCCCCGCCAGGCCAGCATGGTCAGGGCGAGGAGCGGCAGCCCGATCCACACGATCACCAGCGCCAGGGAGAGCGGGATCACCGAGGCGAGGAACGCGAACCAGGCGAGGCCGTGGAACAGGCTCACCAGCAGGTAGGGAACGGCCCGCCAGGTCATCGGGTCGACGAACATGCCGAAGGGGCCGTTCGGCCCCAAGGGCACGCGCCGCCGGAGCGGCGTCCTGACCACGGGCGTGCTCACCACTGTCTCGGCAGTCACGCGCCCCCCTGTCATCCGCGGAAATGCGTCCTGAAGTAGGGATATCCCGAAGGTCTGGGCCAGACAAGCGCTTTGGAAACGCCGAACGCCCCGGCCCGAGGGGCCGAGGCGTTCAACGTGCGGTGAGCGGTCAGTCGCGCTCGGAGCTGACGGTCGTCTTCTGCACCTGGAGCAGGAACTCCGCGTTGGACTTGGTCTCCCTCATCTTCTCCAGGAGAAGCTCGAGAGCCTGCTGCATGTCAAGGGCGTGCAGCACGCGGCGGAGCTTCCAGATGATCTGGAGCTCGTCCTTGCCCATGAGGATCTCCTCCTTGCGGGTACCGGACGCGTCGACGTCCACCGCGGGGAAGATCCGCTTGTCGGCAAGCTGCCGGTTGAGCTTGAGCTCCAGGTTGCCCGTGCCCTTGAACTCCTCGAAGATGACCTCGTCCATCTTGGAGCCGGTCTCGACCAGCGCGGTGGCGAGGATCGTCAGCGAGCCGCCGTTCTCGATGTTGCGGGCGGCACCGAAGAAACGCTTCGGCGGGTAGAGCGCGGTGGAGTCGACACCACCGGACAGGATGCGGCCGGAGGCCGGGGCCGCCAGGTTGTAGGCGCGGCCCAGACGGGTGATCGAGTCGAGCAGCACGACCACGTCGTGGCCCAGCTCCACCAGGCGCTTGGCGCGCTCGATGGCGAGCTCCGCGACCGTGGTGTGGTCCTCGGCCGGGCGGTCGAAGGTCGAGTGGATGACCTCGCCCTTCACCGACCGCTGCATGTCGGTGACCTCTTCCGGACGCTCGTCCACCAGGACGACCATCAGGTGGCACTCGGGGTTGTTGTGGGTGATCGCGTTGGCGATCGCCTGAAGCACCATCGTCTTGCCCGCCTTGGGCGGGGAGACGATGAGACCGCGCTGGCCCTTGCCGATCGGCGCCACCATGTCGATGATCCGGGTGGTCAGGATGTTCGGCTCGGTCTCCAGGCGCAGGCGCTCCTGCGGGTAGAGCGGGACGAGCTTATTGAAATCGGGGCGCTGCCGCGCCTGCTCCGGGTCCATGCCGTTGACCGTGTCCAGGCGGACGAGCGCGTTGAACTTCTCGCGGCGCTCGCCGTCGCGGGGCTGGCGGACGGCGCCGGTGACGACGTCGCCCTTGCGCAGGCCGTTGCGGCGGATCTGGGCCAGCGAGACGTAGACGTCGTTGGAACCCGGCAGGTAACCACTGGTCCTGACGAACGCGTAGTTGTCGAGGATGTCGAGGATTCCGGCGATCGGGATCAGAACGTCGTCGTCGCCCACCACGGGCTCGTTGCTGTCGAAGCGGTCGCGGCCACGGCGGTTGCGCTCGCGGAACCGGCCGCGGCGGCCGCGACGGTCGTCGTCGTCGCCCACACCGTGCTGGTCGCTGCGGTCCTGCGGCCCCCGGTTCTGCGGGCCACGGTCACCGCGCTCACCGCGCTCACCACGGTCACCGCGCTCACCGCGGTCGTTGATCCGCTCGCCACGGTTCTGGCCGGCGTCGGCGGCGCGGGAGTCGGTGCGCTGGTCTCCGCGCTGGTCTCCGCGCTGATCTCCGCGCTGATCTCCGCGGTTGTCGCCGCGCTCGCGGCGGTCGTTGGTGCGCTCGCCGCGCTCGCCGCGCTCGCCGCCACGACCGCGACGCTCGCCGCGCTCACGGCGGCTCTCGCCACGCTCGCCGCGGCCCTCGGCCGGGACGGCGTCGATGGTCTGCTGCTCCACGACGGGCTCGGCAGCGACGACGGCGGCCACGGGCTCGGGAGCTGGCGGCGCCTGCTCCACAACGGGCTCGGCGGCCACGACGGGACGGGAACGTTCCCTGCGGGTGCGCGCCGGACGCTCGACGACCGGCTCGGCCGCGGCTGCGGGGACGGCCACGGCCGGAGTCTCCTTGGCGGTGGCGGGAGCCTGGGCACTCTCGGCGGAGACGCCCTGCTTCTCCTGGATGGCCGCGATGAGCTGGCTCTTGCGCATCCGCCCTGTCCCGCTGATGCCGAGACCGGAGGCCATGGCCTGCAGTTCGGGCAGCACCATGGCGGACAGGCCGGTGCCGGAGCGACGGCGCGGCTTGGCCGCGGGGCGGGTGGGGGTGTCGCCGGACGTCGGCGCCGTGCCGGTGACGTCGGAGAGGAGTTCGGTGGTGTCGCTCACTAATGGGTCCTTCCCAGGGGTCGGGCGTGGCCATGATCAGCCAATCGTCCCGGTGGTGCGATCGACCCGGTGGGACAGACCGGGTCGGGTTGCACGTTGCGATCCTCGACGGCCCATGGAGAGCCGCCGCCACTGTCGGAGAAGGGCTGATCCAGGCCGTCACCATCGAGAATCGCCGACGGTGGGACTTGGAGGACACCCCCCCGGATTGCTACCGGCAACCAGATGTCGAGGTAGATCGAACGCGCATGTCCCCTAAAACGCCGCCTCTTCGTTGCCCCAGCCGAATGTGGAGCATTCGGAGGCGACGGATTCGGGGAGGCCACTGCGGCGATCACGCCTCACGGAGTGAGACATGATGCAGCGATGTGTGGCTGACAAGCACGCACCCAACGCGGGGCACCTGGTGCGGCTATCAGCCTAACATCACCAGCGCACACAGCTATTCCCTGAAGGTCGAGAGATGTCAGCGTGTCTCAAGAGAAACAACGCGGGCACCCCGGGTTTCGACATCCAGTGGCCGGATGTGCCAGTCATTACCCACTTCCGTTGCGATCAAATCCTGCGTATTCACGGTCGAAAACGCAAGAACCGTGGGCCCCGCTCCCGAAACGACCGCGGCGACGCCCGCCCCGCGCAGCCGCCGTACCAGGTCGGCGGTGAGCGGCATCGCGGGCGCGCGGTAGTCCTGATGGAGGCGGTCCTCGGTGGCGGCCAGCAGAAGTTCCGGTTCCGGCCTGGCCGTCAACGCCGCGACCAGCAGCGCGGCCCGCCCCGCGTTCGCGGCGGCGTCGGCGTGCGGGACCTCCTTGGGCAGCAGCCCGCGGGCGACCTCGGTGGACAGCCGGTACCCGGGGACGAGGACCACGGGCCTGACGTCGGAGTGCGGGAGCAGCCGTACCAGGTGCGGCGTCCCCGTTCCGTCCGTCCACGCGACGGTGAGGCCGCCCGCCAGGCACGGCGCCACGTTGTCGGGGTGGCCCTCGATCTCGGTGGCCAGCGCGAAGACCTCGTCGTCGGTGAACTCGGGGAGCCCGGACCGTGCCCTCGACCGGTGCGCGAGGGCGGAGCCGTCCTGACACGGGGTGCCGGCCAGTGCGCGGGCGGCGATGATCCCGGCGCAGATCGCGGCGGAGGACGACCCGAGGCCGCGGGCGTGCGGGATGCGGTTGAGGCAGCGCAACCGGATCCCGGGCGGCTGCCGGAGCCCCATCCGGTCGAAAGTCGTGCGCATCGTGGTGACGATGAGGTGCCCCTCGCCCCCGTCAAGCTCGCCGGCGCCCTCTCCCTCGACCTCGATGACCACGCTCCGGGAGCCGGGGCCCTCCGGGGGCTCGAACAGCTCGGCCTCGACCTCGTCGTGGAGGCCGAGTGCCAGACCCAGCGTGTCGAATCCCGGGCCGAGATTCGCCGAGGTCGCGGGGACCTGGACGGTCACCTTGCCGCTGATCATAGATCTCCCGGGGCACGGCTCGATGGCGTGGCCATGGCGGACAAGTGGCTTCTCCTATCTGCCCGGTTCTGCGGGATTTCCAAGTGCGATGCCGGGACGGTCGCGGCGTGCCGGGTTCGCCGGGCCCTGCCCCCTGGATCTTCCGCCCGTCGTGGCCGGGCGGTTCCTCGCCGCGTTGTCGCCGGTCGCCGCGGAACGCCACGGCTCCCCGCGCCGTCCCGCGGGGCACCGCCTGACCGGCTGACCGCCCCCTGTCACAGCAGACTCCGCGGCACCGGAGCTAGGCGAGTTCGAGGGCGACGGCCGCGGCGTGCGCGTCGATCGGGATCGTCACCGGGGCGGGAGCGCCGGAGATGGCCCAGTCGGGGTCCTTGAGGCCGTTTCCGGTCACCGTGCACACGACGCGCTGCCCCGGCTCGACCAGGCCCTGGCTGTGGGCCTGGAGGAGGCCCGCCACGCTGGCGGCGGAGGCGAGCTCGACGAAGACGCCCTCCTCCTGGGCGAGCAGCTTGTACGCGGCGGCGATCTGGCGGTCGGTGACGGCCTGGATGACGCCGCCGGACTCGTCACGGGCGGCCTCGGCGAGCCGCCACGAGGCGGGGTTGCCGATCCGGATCGCGGTGGCGATCGTGTGCGGGTGGGTCACCGGCGCACCGTTGACGATCGGCGCGGAGCCGCTGGCCTGGAAGCCGAACATGCGGGGCGTCCTCGTCGCGACGCCGTCACCCGCGTACTCGGTGTACCCCATCCAGTACGCCGAGATGTTGCCCGCGTTGCCGACCGGGATGCAGTGGATGTCGGGAGCGTCTCCGAGCGTGTCGACGATCTCGAAGGCGGCGGTCTTCTGGCCCTGGAGCCGGAACGGGTTCACCGAGTTGACCAGCGCGATCGGGTAGTTCTCGGAGAGTTTCCTGGTCATCTCCAGGCAGTCGTCGAAGGAGCCCTCGACCTGGAGCAGCCGGGCCCCGTGGACCAGCGCCTGGGCCAGCTTGCCCATCGCGATCTTGCCCCGGGGCACCAGCACGGCGCAGGTCAGGCCCGCGCGGACCGCGTAGGCGGCGGCGGAGGCGCTGGTGTTGCCGGTGGAGGCGCAGATGACCGCCTTCGCCCCGTCCTCGACGGCCTTGCTGATGGCCATGGTCATGCCACGGTCCTTGAAGCTTCCCGTCGGGTTGAGGCCCTCGACCTTCAGGTAGACCTCGCAGCCGGTCAGCGCCGACACCCGGTTCGCCGGGACGAGCGGGGTGCCGCCCTCCAGGAGCGTGACGACGGGCGTCGCCGTGGTCACCGGAAGTCGGTCACGGTACTCCTCGATGAGGCCACGCCACGCCCTGGTCATGATTGCTCCTCCCGCGCGCGGCCGATCCGTGCGCGTGCTACCTGCGGTGTTGAAAAGGAGTCTACGGGCAACCTGTTCAGCCTTGGGATGCGCTGTCCACCGAATGGACACCTGGGGCGTCCTGCCTACAGGAAACCCTAAGAATGGGCCGATAGGGTCTGCGGAGCTTGACAGGCCTTGACAAGCGATGGGCCGGACACTTGACGGGCGACGAACCAGACAAGGGGTGCCACATCATGACGGGCGGCGCGGCGGCGGACCTGCCACCGATCCGGCACAACGACTACTCCCCTCTGGACCCGCCCGCGCTCGGCGCGTGGGATCCGGAACTCTCGGTCAGCGTGATCATCCCGGCCCGCGGCGGACAGCACAGGCTCGATCTGACCCTCGCCTCCCTGGCGGCGCAGACCTATCCGGATCACCTCATGGAGGTGATCGTGGTCGACGACGGCAGCGAACCTCCGCTGCGGCTGCCGGAGATCGTTCCGCGGGACACCAGGCTCGTGCCCACCGACCCCTCGGGCTGGGGCATCGCCCACGCGGTGAACACCGGCGCCGCCCTCGCCGACGGGCGGATCATCCAGCGCCTCGACGCCGACATGGTCGTCTGCCGCGAGCACATCGAGGCGCTGGCCCGGTGGCACCATCTGGCCGGTTACCTGGTCGCGATCGGCGCGAAGAAGTTCGTCGAGGAGCCGTCACTGACGGCGGCCCAGGTGCACGACGGTGTGCGCGCGGGCCGGCTGGAGGCCGTCTTCGACCTGGCGGACGCCCTGCCCAGCTCCACCGAGCAGACGATCTCCCGGACCAACGGCCTGCGGGCCAGCCGCAACCCCTACCACGTGTGCACGGGGCCGACGATGTCCATGCGGCGCGAGATCTTCCGCGCCGTGGGCGGGGTGGACGCGGAGGTGTTGCGGGGCGAGGACACCGAGTTCGCCTACCGGCTGGCCGCGCACGGCGTGGTCTTCATCCCCGACATGAAGGCCCAGGCCGTGCACCTGGGACTCCCCGCCCAGCGCCGCGACCGGCAGCGGGCGGTACGGGTCGTCGCCCCCTATCTGGCCCACCGGGTACCGCTCCGCCGCGACCTGCGCAAGGACCGCGGCCGCCACTGGCTGGTCCCGTACGTGGAGGTGGTGCTCGGTGCCGAGGGGCCGGAGGAGCAGGTGCGCGAGGCGGTGGGCGCGGCGCTCGACGGATCGCTCGGCGACGTGGTCGTCACCCTGGTCGCCCCCTGGTCGAAGCTGTCCGCGGAGCGCCGGCCGGTGCTGGACGACCCCCTGTTCGACCTGCGGCTGCTGCGTGAGCACTTCGCCCACGACGAGCGGGTGCGGTTCGCCGACGAGGTCTCCGCGACCCCCGCCCCGATCCCGTTCCGCTACACCGGTCCGGCCTCGGTCCCGCTGGGGCGTGACTCGCTGGAGCGGATGATCGCCGCGATGCAGGACGACCGTTCCGGCATGCTCGTCGTCGATCTCGGCGCCGACGGCGAGGCGACGCTGGAGCGGACCGAGGCGCTGGGCCGGGCGAGACTGCTCGGCGCTGACGACGACGCCGCCGTCGCCGCCGCGGTCAGGGCCACCCACGGTGTGCGGCGCGGCGCGCGGCCGGAGTTCTGGCCCGCCGAGGCGGCGCCCCCCGTTCCGTCCTCGCCCCGCCCGCAGGCTCCGGCCCCCGAACGGAAGAGCGCGCCGCAGGCGGCGAGACAGGGCACCGGGCAGGCCCGGCGGCACCAGGCCCAGGGTGGGTGGAGCACGCTCCTCGGCAGGCTCCGTACCTCCCTCAGGAACTGACCCGTACCGTCGCCGTGGAAGGCGCTCAGGGTCACTCTTCGACAGGGGCGCCCCCCGGCCCCGAAGGGACTCCCATCGTCGGCGGATTCGACGGTTCAGGCCGCTTCGCCGGCGGCGTGACGCACTGCCCGGGGACCATCCGCGCGGCGGACGAGAAGAGAGGCTCATGGTCGAGCCTGGGCGCCGTCGACGGTCGGCGAGCCGGAGACCGATGACGGAGCTCCGGGGAGACGGCCATGGCGCGATCCCACCGGTCCCAGTGCAGCTTCCCTAATGGCCCGAATGACCGTGATCAATATAATTCACGAAATATCTCTATGAGGGAGCGGTGCGTGATCGGTTGGGCACCAAAGGGTGTTCAAGCTCACATTCCTAACGCCGCACGTATGCACCACTGATATTCAGTCGAACATGGCCGGGCCCGGCATCACCGTGCCGTACCGGGATATCGGCCCCTACCTCCCGCGCGGCGCCGGCGCCGCCGGGAACGAGCGCTGACCGGCGCCGCACGGGAAGATCGGCGCGGGAAGGTCAGCGGCGGCGGGTGATGGCCCGTTTGACCGAGGAGAGCAGCCCGTACTGGACGATCTTCCTGGCGGCGGCCAGTTCCTTGCGCAGGGTGCCGACCTCGCGCCGTAGCTCGACCGCGCTTTTCCGCCAGCGGCCCGCCTCGTCACGCCACCTGGTCACCTGACCGCGGAGCCGCTCGTTCTCCCTGGTGAGGCGGGCCACCTGAGCCTCGGCCTCGATCCTGGCCCGGTGGGCGCCCCGGCGGCCGACGATGGGGCGGGGCTCGGACGCGAACCCGTAGGTCTCGCCGTCCACCCAGACCACGCCGAAGGTGTCCTCCACGGCGTCGTCAAGGTCCTCTCCCTCCTCCAGCACGATCGCGGCACGCGCGAACGCGGCGGCGCGCTCCAGCCGCGCCGCGACGATCATCCGCTCCGAGCCCGCTCCGCCCTCGCCGTCCTGTCCCCCCTCGGCCAGGAGCACCGCGACCAGGCCGTAGCCGTCGTCCCCGGCCAGGTCGAGCAGGCGGGCCAGGGTGTCGTCACCGGGCACCCACCCGGCGGGCAACCTGAGCCGGTAGGGGGTGGCGGGACCACCGGCGCGGGGCTGCCGGGAGGCCGCGGACGGGGCGGAGGTGGCAGCGGAGGTGACGGAGGCCTCGTCGACGAAGCGGACCCTGGCCTCGTGGGCGTAGTGGCCGCGGATCAGCACCAGGTCCAGGTCCGGATCCTTCAGGGGGGCGCGCCCCTCCGTGCCGATGCGGCCCCACGGACCGGTGAGGGTGACCGCGACGTCGGGCAGGGTACCCGCGAGGACGGCGTCGACCGTGGCGCGGACCTCGTCATAGGAGTATCCGGGACCTTCCCGTCCCGTCCCCTCCCCGGGCTCGACGACCACCTCCAGGTACGGCACCTTCCACTGCCTGCTCGGATGGGAGCGGAGCCAGCGGTAGGAGGGGATCCGGTCGGCCACGAACGCGTGGCTGACCCGGTCGATCGGGGCCTTGCCGCGCATGCGCATGGTCGGGCCCAGGTGGAAGGCGCGCGACAGTGGCTCGGGGACGAAGACGGCACCCGCCTGGGCGAGCCGGTAGCCCATCTCGGTGTCCTGGCCGAGGATCAGGTCGGTGTCCATCGGCCCGGCGGCGGCGAGCAGCGCCGCGTTGACCGAGGTCGCGCCGCCGACGTGCAGGCTGAACGCGCGGTGCGGGTTGGCGGTGAGGCCGTCGGTGCGCTCGACGAGGTCGACCAGCCAGGCATGCGGCTCGGCGGGCTCGAAGAGCTTGGCCAGGTCGTCGGCGGCGGCCACCACCTCGGGAGCGGGCAGCCGGGCCGGCGTGAAGCGCAGGTAACCGGTGACCGCCAGATACGGGGCGGCATGGTGCCAGCGCATGTGCGCCTCGACCGACCTGCGGTCGAGAACCACGTCGGAGTCGAGCCAGTGGATCACGTCACCGGTGGCGGCCGACAGACCGGCGTTGCGGGCGTGGGCCCGGCCGGGGGTCGGGCAGACGATCAGGCTGGTGCCCTCCGGGCGGAGTTCGGGCAGGCGCAGCGGCGGGCTGCTGCCGTTGTCGACCACGATGACCTCGGTAAGCGCGGCCGGGTAGGTCTGCACGGCCAGCCCGGCGAGTGCCAGGTCGAGTTTCTCCTGGTCGCCGTAGGCGGGAATGACGACGCTCACCCGGAGCGAGGGCGTCCAGGCCCCCAGGGCGGGCGGTGTGAGGCTCCGGTAGTCGTTACCGGCTACCCGTGCTGTCATCGCGCTTCCAGGATCAGACTCGGGCGGAAACCGCGCCACTGGTTCGACGCGACGCGCAGGAAGTGAGCCAGGGAGAGCCGCCAGGTGTGCTCGGCACCGACCGAACGCCGCAGCACGTAGCCCAGGCCGTGGGTGCGGTAGATGCGCGCCCCCGCGGCGTGCGCGGCCTTCAGCAGCCCGGCGTCGACGCCCCTGGGCAGCGGGGGGAAGCCGCCCGCGTCCCCGAAGGTGTCGGCGGGGAGCAGGATCGTGCCCCCGGCGACGTGCTCGGACCAGACCTCGCTGGCGTAGTCGGTACGGCGGACCGTGGCGTTCAGCGGCTCCAGGTGGAAGAACTCGGCCGCGGTGCCGACGATGTCCGCCCCGGAGTAGGCGCGGGCGAGCAGCAGGTCGGCCAGATGCTCGGGGCCGTACCAGTCATCGTCGTCCCACTTGGCCAGATAGTCGCCCTCCGCCCTGGAGGCGGCCAGGTTGAGCACCTCCCCGAAGGGGGTCTCCTTCGCGGCCTCGACCACCGTGACGGGCAGGGCGCACCCGCGCAGCGCCCGCCTGACCTCCTCGTGCGCGGCGGGCACGCCGTGCAGGCCGAGCAGGACCTCGACCCGTACCCGGCGCTGCCCGGCGATCTGGCCGAGCGCGGCGCCCAGCAGGTGCGGCCGCATGCTGGACATCACGACGCTGACCGTGGGCGGCGTCTCCGCCCTGCCCGTCCCCATCCGGTCGCGGAGCCCGTGGCGGCGTAGTCGCACGCTGTGTTCCTCCCTGCGCAGAGCGGTGACCGACCGGAGGCCTGAGCCGTCGTCCTCCTCGGGTGCCCAGGCCGCGAGCAGGCGGGCCAGCTCGGGATCCACCCAGTCCGGCGAGACGGCGGCGTGCAGCGGCACCCCGGCCGCGGCCAGGCCGGTGACCGCGTCGGCCGGAACCTCGGAGGCGGGCCACCGGACGACCAGTCCCCGCAGCGGGCGCAGGCGGGCCACCTCCTCGGCGTCCGGCCGGTCGCCGAGCGGCGAACCGGCCGCCAGCCAGCCCTCACCGGTCCAGGACAGCTCGGCCGTCTCCCCGGCCGCCGACCGCAGGAAGCCCGCCGGTGTGGCGAGAAGGGACGGGGGAAGGGAGATCGACTGCGCGGGCACGACCGAAGGATAGCGAGGTAGGAAGATCCCTTCTCACCACACCTCACACTTGACCCGAGCGATCACCATTAATCACTCACAGCTGTCACACAGGTCACAGAAACCTTGGAATTTCCCATTTCCAGCCATATTTGCACTTGAAGAGCGGATAGCCTCATTTATCTCCCCGTCAATGAACAGGTAATGACAGAGCGGCATGGAAGGTAAGCGCGGATGCCCACGCCCCGAAAACTGACGCTTCTGGCGGCGACCATCGGTCCGGTGGTACTGATCGCGCTGACGCTGCTCGCGGGCACCGATGTCATCTCGGTCACGGCGGCCGTCGTACTCGGCGCGATCGCGACGGTGTTCGCCGTCCAGATGCTGGCGATCGCGACGGTGCGCAGGGTCGACGGCAAGGCCCTGCGGATCGACACCCGCGTCAAGCGCTACGAAGCGGAGCTGACCACGGTCAAGGCCGCCACCGAGCGGCTGGACCGGCGGCTGGACGAGATCGTCGAACTGCTCAGGGAGCACGAGCGGAAGCGGGACGAGGACCTGCAGACGATCCTGGTCTCGCTGGGCGAGGACCGGCTGGTCTCCATACCGCAGCGCCAGGAGATGGCGGAGGTGGTCAACGACCTGCTGCCGCGACTGGCCGCCGTGGAGGCGCGGACCGGACAGGCCACCCCGGAGGGAGAGGCGTGAGCGGGGCCGGGCACGGCGACCTGGCCGGCCGGAGCGGCGTCCCTCGCGCCGAGGTCGGGCAGAACGACTACGGGCCGCTGCTCCCACCCGACCTGGGCCGGTGGGAGCCCCGGCTCAGGGTGAGCGTGGTGATCCCGGCGTACGACTGCCAGGACGCCCTGGACCGTACGCTCGCCTCCCTTGCCGCGCAGACCTACCCCGCGCATCTGATGGGGGTGGTCGTGGTCGACGACGGCAGCGAACCGCCGCTGCGCGTCCCCGAGATCACCCCGGCGGGCACCCGCCTCGTCCGGGTACCGGAAGGCCGCTGGGGGCGGGGCTGGGCCCGCCAGACCGGTGCCGAGGCGGCGGCCGGCGACATCCTGCACTGGGTCGACTCCGACATGATCCTCGACCGGGAGCACGTCGAGGCGCACATGCGCTGGCACCACCTCCTCCCCTACGCCGTCGTGATGGGCGACGTCCGCTTCACCCCCGACGGGACCCGGCCCCGTGCCGGGGAGGTCCTCTCGGCCGTGGAGGCCGGGGACGCGGAGAGGCTGTTCGACGGGTCCGCGCCACACGAGTGGCGGGCGGGCGTGCTGGCGGAGACCCGGTGGCTGCGGGACGCGGGCACCGGGGCCTACCGGCTCCATTCGGGGGCCAGCACATCGGTCCCGGTGGCACTGCTCCGCTCGGCCGGCGGCGTGAACACCGCGTTGAACATGGGTGAGGACACCGATCTCGGCTTCCGCCTCGCGCAGGCGGGCGCGGTCTTCATCCCCGACCCGCAGGCCCGCGGCTGGCACCTCGGCCCGTCCACGGTCATGCTCAGGGAGAAGGAGGTGCACCGGCACAACTGGTCGGTGCTGCCCGACCTCATCCCCGATCTGCGCTGGCTGCGCACCCACCCGCGCAGGACCTGGCTGGTGCCGTACGTGCACGTCGTCGTCGACGTCGGCGGCGCCCGCTACGAGGACGTGCGGGCGAGCGTGGACAGCGCGCTCGCGGGCACCCTCGTCGACGTCGCCGTCACCGTGGTCGGGCCCTGGGCCCGGCTCCCCGCCGGCCGCCACCCCTCCCTCGACGAGCCGCTGCTCGATCTGCGTCTGGTGCACAACCTGTACGCCCATGAGCCACGGGTCTCCTTCGCCGAGGAGGCGCCCGCCGGCTCGGCACCCGCGCCGTTCCGCCTCACCTTCCCCGCCGGGTGGGCACTCGGCGCCGACAGCCTGGCCGAGCTGGTGAAACTCGCCGAGAGCGAGGGGTACGGGCTGCTGAGCGCGGTGCTCGACGAGGGGGCCGACGGGGTCAGGGCGGCCAGGTTGGAGCGCACCGCCGCCTTCGCCAGGGCGGCGCTGGTGACCGGAGGCACTCCAGGGGGTGACATCGACGGTGATATCGACGATGCCGTCCACAGGCTTTTCGGCTCCCTGTGGGTGAGTGCCGCCGAGTTCGGCGTGGCGACCGCCGGGGAGGCGGAGCCCGTCGCCGGTGACCCCGCGAAGTGGCGGGCCGAGAGCACCCGGTGGAAGCGCGAGGCGGAACGGCTGCGGGGCGAGGTGGAGAGCCTGCGCGCCGAGACCGAACGGCTGCGGACGGAGGCCGGGCACTCCCGGGACGAGCGGCGGCGTGGCCCCCTGGGAGGGATCATCCCGACGACCAGGCGGCAGACGGCTCCGCGCCGGGGGAAGAGCGGCTGATGTCCCTGCTGATCGATCTCGTCCGGGCCGCCGGGGAACGGAACGGCAAGCGACGCGTCCTCGTCTACTGCGCGGGCTTCGAGACACTCGGCGAGCTGGAGTCGTACGGGGCGATGGACCTCGACGGCGACCTCGACGGCATCCCGCGGGCGGAGGAGGGCGCCGCGGAGATCCTGGTGCTCGCCCGCACCCCGACGGACCTCCGCAGGGCCGCGAGCCTGCAGTCACTGCTGGCCATGGCCACCCGGGTGGTCGTCGCCGTGGAGGAGACACCGCACTGGTACACCGCGCCGGTGCCCTCGCCCACTCCCGCCCACCGCTGGCGGTCGCTCGTCGAGCTCCGGGTCCACCAGCCGGAAGCGCCCGCCTGGGTGATCGAGGCGCGGTTCTCCAAACCGGCGCCCGCCGGGCGGACGCTCGCCGCGACCGCCAGGGCGTTCGCGGGACACCGGATGGACGCCGTCGCCGCGCCCGTCGCCGGTCTGGCCGGCCCCGGGGCGGCCCACTGGCGTCCCGGCGACCCGAACGCGGCCCCGTCCCCGCCCGAAGGGCCGGTCCCCGACAGGTTCGGCGCCCGCGGCGCCGACCTGGTCGTGCGTACGGTCGATGAGGCGCCGCCGCCCTGGTCCGGCGACGAGGACCCGGCGGACCGCCCGGTCGCCGAGCTGATGAGCTGGGAGCGGCTCGGCCGCCCCGGCGGCGGCAGGATCCTCCAGGCCGGTCTCGGCGACCTGTCAGAACCCCGGACCGTCCCACCGGTCGACGACCGCTCGGTCAACCCCATGGGCTTCGTCACCGTACCGTCCCTCGGCACCGCCGATCTGTCCGTGGAATCCGGCCGCTGGGCGATCACCTGCGATGGCCGGACCCTCACCGCCTTCGCGGCCTCCGGCGCCGTCACGGACGTGGACGTCAACCGGATCAGGCAGGTCAGAGGGGTACGGGTGGACTGGCGGCGCGGCCACAGCGGCCCGGTGGCCGCGCTCCGCGTCGTCACCGGGCTGGCGGCGGCCGGGGTGCCGCTGGTCTCCGAGGCCGTGCCGCGCTGGGCGGGCGCCCTCGGCCCCGAGCTGGCCAGACTGATCACCTCGGTCGACGAGCCCGTGCTCAAGGACGACCTGGAGCGCGAGGAACACAGCATCCGGCTGCGCCGCGAGGCGCTGCGCGGCCACGGCGTCCGTGCCCGCTGGGAACAGCTCGGTGCCCCCGCGAGGCCCTCGCAGCCGGTCTCGGTGCTGCTCGCCACCCGCCGCCCGGAGATGGTGGGCTTCGCGTTGGAGCAGCTGGCCAGGCAGCGCGGCACCGAGTTCGAGGTGATCCTCGCCCTGCACGGCATCCCGGCGACGCATCCCGGCGTGGCCGGGGCGCTGGCCTCCTTCGAGCGGCCGGTCACCGTGTTCGAGGCGAACGAGGAGAGCGTGTTCGGGGCCGTGCTGAACGAGGCCGCGGCCAGGGCGTCGGGATCGTTCCTGCTGAAGATGGACGACGACGACTGGTACGGGCCCGACTTCGTCTCCGACCTGCTGCTGGCCCACTCCTACTCGGGGGCCCAGGTGGTGGGCATGGTCCCGGAGTTCGTCTACCTCGCCTCGATCGGGGTGACCGTCCACCGCGAGCAGGTCACCGAGCAGATCACCAACTTCATCGCCGGAGGGACCATCTTCGCCGAACGCTCCGCCTTCGAGGCCGTGGGCGGCTTCCGCCCCCTGCCCGGCACGATCGACGCCCAGTTCCAGCACGCCGTACAGGCCGCGGGCGGGCAGATCTACCGCACCCAGGGCCTGGGCTACATCCTGCGGCGCGGCAACGTCGCCGACCACACCTGGCGCGAGCCGATCGGCACGTTCCTGCGACGGAACAAGCGCCAGTGGCGCGGCTTCCGGCCCAGCGCGCTCATGGAACTCCCCCCGGAGGCCCCGTGAACACGCCGCGCGCACCGCGGGTCCCGGCCGGGGACACACCGGACGCACCGGACGCACCGCCGGTTCCGGCCCAGGCCGCCGCGCCGCGGATTCCCGGCAACGACTACGGGGTGCTGCCGGCGCCCGCCCTCGGCGCATGGGAGCCGCGCCTGCCGGTGAGCGTGGTGATCCCCGCCAGGGGAGGGCAGGACAGGCTCGACCTCACCCTGGCCGGGCTCGCCGCCCAGACCTACCCCGCTCACCTCCTTGAGGTGATCGTCGTGGACGACGGCAGCGCGCCCCCGCTCCGGCTTCCCGAGATCGCCCCCGAACGCACCCGGATCGTTCCCGGTGCCCCCGGCCGCCGGGGCATCGCCTGGGCCCTGGAGACCGGCACCGCCGTCGCGGACGGCGAGGTGATCCACCGGATGGACGCCGACATCGTCTCCTACCGGGAGCACGTCGAGGCGCACATGCGCTGGCACCATCTGGCCGGCTACCTGGTGGTGCTGGGGACGCTGCGCTTCACCGCCATGACGGGCACCCCGCCCACCCCCGCCGAGGTCCAGATCGCCGTGGCCAAGGACAGGGCGGACTCCCTCTTCACCGAGGATCCCGAGCACGGGCACGACTGGATCGCCGAGCTCGTCGCCGCGCACCGCGGCTTCCGCGACGCGCCCAACTCGCTGCTGCACCGCGTCCACGTGGGCGCGACGGTCTCGCTACCGGCCGCCCTGCTGAAGGAGGCGGGAGGGCTGGACACCTCCCTGCGGCTCGGCGAGGACACCGAGCTGGGCTACCGGCTCACCCAGACGGGCGCGGTGTTCGTCCCCGACGCCGAGGCGCTGAGCTGGCACCTGGGCACGACGACCGCCATGCGCAGGCCCGCGGACGTCAGGCGGCACAACGACCCCTTCATCGCCGACCGGGTCCCCTACCGGCGCCACCTGCGCACCGACGCGGGCCGGCAGTGGCTGGTCCCCTACGTCGACGTCGTGGTGGACGCCCGAGGCGCCTCCTTCGAGGACGTCAGGGCGAGCGTCGACGGGGCACTGGCCAGCAGCCTGCCCGACGTGCGCGTCACCCTGGCCGGGCCGTGGGCGTCGCCCGCGGGCGAGCGCCATGGGGCGGCGGGCGGGCCGCTGGACGACCCGCTGCTCGACCTGCGGCTGCTGCGCGGCCAGTACGCCCACGACGGCCGCGTCTCCTTCGTCGAGCGGGTCCCGCCGACCTCGGCTCCCGCGCCGTTCCGGCTCGTCTGCCCGGCCGGCTGGGTGCCCGGGACGGAGTCGCTGGCCATGCTGGTCGAGCGGGCGGAGCAGGACGACGAGGGCCTGCTGCTGGTGGCGCTGGACGAGGACGAGTCAGGTGTCCTGGCCGCCCGCCTGGAGCGGACCTCCGCCGTGGCGAGGGCGAGGCGGGTGGCCCGCGAGGGCGAGTCGCTCGACGACGTGATCGCCGAACTGCACGGCGCGACCTGGCTGGACGCGGAGTCCTGGCGGCTGCGGCCGGCGGCGCACGCCTACCCCTACTGGGCCACGAACCGCAACCGGGAGGCCGTGCGCTGGCGCGCGGCGGCCGAGTCGCGGGCCCGGGAGGCCGAACGGGCCCAGCGGCAGATCGCCACGCTCAAGGCCGAGCTCAAGGAGTTGCGCGCGGTGGCCGCCAAGGGCCGCCGCGACACCGCCAGGTGGAAGGAGAAGGCCGAACAGCGCCGCCTGGAGGCCGTCGCCCTGCGCCAGGCCCGGCAACGCTCCCTGCTCGGCCGCGCCGCCCGCGGTCTCCGCAGGCTCACCGAGGGCTCCTGACGGCCTTCCCCCGCGCCGGGGCCCCGGCCCTGCGCGGATCGCGGGAAGGTCCTGAGGGGGCCGTTCTCAGCCGGGCACGGGGCGGTAGCGGGCGCCGACGGCACTCTGCAGCGTCTTCACCACGGTGCCGCGGGACTTGCGCGCCGCCAGCCAGTCGAGGAAGGGGTTCAGCCGCTCGGGAGTCACCGAGTAGAGCCCGCAGCGGTCGCAGACCCGGTGGAACACCAGCGGGACCAGGCCGCCACCGCTCTTCTCCGCGTTGAGCACCTGCTGTTTCATGTGCCGCAGCAGGGTGTCCTCGCGAACGGAGCTCGGCGTGCGGATCTCGTAGCGGTCCTTCGGGCGTGTGGTCTCGCTCGCCGGGCAGCCGGGGCACTTCCACTCCCTGAGCCCGCCGACCGAGCGGGCCGCGTCGTAGCCGCACCGCCTCGCCACCGCCTTGGCGTCGGAGTCGACCGCGCCGAACGGGTAGGCGAGGGTGGCCGGCCGGTACCCCCACGCCACCAGCCTCCTGCGGTCGTCGCAGATCTGCCCCTCCTGCTCGCTCTGGGTCAGCTCGGTGAGGCGGATGTGGGTCAGCGTGTGACCGCCGATCTCGTGGCCCTTCCCGGCTATCGCGGCGAGGTGGCGACGGGTCAGTTTGAGCTCGTCGCCGATGGTGTCGGTGTTGATGTAGAACGTTCCACGCATCCCGCGCCTCTCCAGCATGCGGGCCACGGCCAGGTGCGTGGAGTCACCGTCGTCGAAGGTGAGCGAGACGACGGTCTCCACCTTCTTGACGGGTTTCGCGGTCTTCGCCTGACCGACCTGTCCCGGCGCCATCGCGATGGCCAGCGCCGCGGAGAACACGGCCACCCGACGAAAGATCTTCATGGCGGACCCCCTCCCGGAACAGCAAATAAAGCACAAAAAAACACCATATAAGCCTATGGAGACCACCGATTTAGCCGTTATCAAATACCCAGGAACCTGATACCGACCCGGCATGACACCGCCCGGCGGGTCCTCCGCGAAGAGCTTCGCGGAGGACCCGCCGGGCGGTGCGAGTCGCCGGTGTCCCGGGAGGGGCGGTCACCGCACTACGGGGTGTCCTCGCCCTCCACCCGCATGACGCTCACCACGTCGCGGACGATGTCCAGCTCGCGCAGGCCCTCGATGGTGGCCGAGAGCGCGGCGTCGCTGGCCCGGTGGGTGACCAGCACGAGCTGGGCGTCCGCGCCGTGGCCCTCCTGGCGGACGGTCTGGATGGAGACGTCCTGCTTGGCGAACATGTCGGCGACCCTGGCGAGCACGCCGGGCTTGTCGGCGACGTCCAGCGAGACGTGGTAGCGCGTGACGGTCTCGCCCATCGGGTGCACGGTCAGGTCCGCGTAGGTGGACTCCTCCGAGCCCCGGGTGCCCGCCAGCACGTTGCGGGCCACGGCCACGATGTCGCCCAGCACCGCGCTCGCGGTCGGCGCGCCACCGGCGCCCGCGCCGTAGAACATGAGCCGGCCGGCGGACTGCGCCTCGACGAACACGGCGTTGTACGCCTCGCGGACCCCCGCCAGCGGATGCGTCCTGGGGATCATCGCCGGGTGCACCCGTACGCCGAACGACCTGCCGTCCTCCGAGCGGGCGCAGATCGCCAGCAGCTTGATGACGTAGCCCATGGCCTTGGCGCTGGCCACGTCCGCCGCGGTGATCTCGGTGATGCCCTCGCGGTGCACGTCGGCGGCCGTCACCCGGCTGTGGAAGGCGATTCCGGCGAGGATCGCGGCCTTGGCCGCGGCGTCGAAGCCCTCCACGTCGGCGGTGGGGTCCGCCTCGGCGTAACCCAGTGCCTGGGCCTCCCCCAGCGCGTCGGAGAACGAGGCCCCGGTGGAGTCCATCTTGTCGAGGATGTAGTTGGTGGTGCCGTTGACGATGCCGAGCACACGGTGGACGTGATCCCCGGCGAGCGACTCGCGCAACGGGCGGACCAGCGGGATCGCGCCCGCGACGGCGGCCTCGAAGTAGAGGTCGGCGTTGCCGGCCCTGGCCGCGGCGTGGACCGTCGCGCCGTCCTCGGCGAGCAGCGCCTTGTTGGCCGTGACGACGGACTTGCCGCTGTTCAGCGCGGCCAGGATGAGCGCCCTGGCAGGCTCGATTCCGCCGATCACCTCGATGACGATGTCGATGTCGTCCCGGGTGACCAGGGCCTCGGCGTCGGTGGTGAGCAGGGCGGGGTCCACCTCGGCGTCCCGCCTGCGGCCCAGGCGCCGCACGGCCACCCCGGCGAGCTCCAGCGGTGCCCCGATGCGTGCGGCGAGGTCGTCGGCCTGCTCGTGCAGGAGCCTGACCACCTGGGAGCCGACGACTCCGCACCCCAGAAGTGCGACTTTCAGCGCCATACGATCACGCCCCCCTCTCGCCCACGCCACGCACGGGTTTCTCGTCCGCTCCTGGTCGTTTCACAGCTGTCCTCTCAGCAGGTCGTCCTCGGTCTCCCTGCGGACGATCACGCGGGACGCCCCGTCCTTGACCGCGACCACGGCGGGCTTGGGGAGGTAGTTGTAGTTGTTGGCGAGCGAGCGGCAGTAGGCGCCGGTGCCCGCGACGGCGACCAGGTCGCCGGGGGCCAGGTCGCCGGGGAGCCACAGGTCGCGCACGACGATGTCGCCGCTCTCGCAGTGCTTGCCGACCATCCGGGAGAGCATCGGCTCGGCGGCGCTCTCCCTGGAGGCCAGGCGCGCGGTGTACTCGGCCCCGTAGAGGGCGGTGCGGAGGTTGTCGCTCATGCCGCCGTCGACGCTGACGTAGGTGCGCAGCCCCTCGACGTCCTTGATCGTGCCGACCTCGTAGAGCGTCACCCCGGCGAGCCCGGCGATGCCCCTGCCGGGTTCGACGGTGAGCTTGGGCACCGGCAGGCCGGCGTTCCCGGCCACCTTGCTGACGATCTCCCGCAGGCTGTCGGCGATCTCCTTGACGTCGAGCGCGATGTCACCGTCGACGTAGGGGATGCCGTAGCCGCCGCCGAGGTCGAGCTCGGGCAGCACGACGTCGTGCTCGTCCTTGATCTGCACCAGGAGCTTGGCCAGGCGGCCCGCGGCCACCTCGAACCCCGCGGTGTCGGTGATCTGGGAACCGATGTGGGAGTGCAGGCCGACGAGTTCCAGCTGGGGCAGGGCGAGGATCCGCCTGGCCGCCTCCGCCGCCGCGCCGGAGCTCAGCGAGAAGCCGAACTTCTGGTCGTCGTGGGCGGTCGCGATGAACTCGTGGGTGTGGGCCTCGACGCCCACGGTGACCCGGATCATCACCTGCGGGCGCCTGCCGTACTTGTCCGCGAGGAAGCCCAGGCGGGCGATCTCCTCGAAGGAGTCGGCCACGATGTGCCCGACACCGGCCTCGACGGCCCTCTCCAACTCGGCGAACGACTTGTTGTTGCCGTGCATGGTGATCCGCTCGGGCGGGAATCCGACGCTGAGCGCGACGGCGAGCTCGCCGGCGCTGCACACGTCGAGGCCGAGGCCCTCCTGCATGATCCAGCGGGCGACCTCGCGGCACAGGAACGCCTTGCCCGCGTAGTGGACCTCGCCCCCGGAGAACGCGCCGGCGTAGTCGCGGCAGCGGGAGCGGAAATCCTCCTCGTCCACCACGTAGAGCGGGGTGCCGTGCTCGGCGACCAGGTCCCTGACGTCCACGCCACCGATCGTGATCGAGCCGTCGGCTCGGCCCGACGTTCGCGGCCAGATGGTCGGGTCGAGCGTGTTCAGGTCGGCGGGTGCGTGCGGAGGGCGCTCCTCGGGCAGCACTTCGGCATGCCGGTCACCGGCGGGATGGGCGAATCGACTCACCCGATCGAGGCTATCGGACCCGGTGATCCCCCTGAGACGATTGCCCACCTATCGAGACGCGATCGCCCTCGAACACGCGAACTTTTTACGTTATCGACCACTTTGGCGACATATTTTAATGTCGCGTCGCAACAAGATCCTCAGGAGACCCGCTCGGCGGGAGCGCCCCAGGTGTTACAGGACGCCACCGTGCCGCCCTCCTGGCCGCGCCGCATCCACTCGGCGCTGCTGGCGCCCGAGCCGTGCGACTGCCGGTAGCCCGCCTCCGTGCCGTCCTCGACGCCGGAGCCGCGTCCGGCGAAGCCGCGCAGGCTCTCCAGCCGGCGCGGCGTGGCGATGCGCAGCGTCGCCGCCGCCAGGCAGTCCGCCTGGAGTTCCAGCCGCCGCGACCACGCCTCGTCGAAGGCCTCGGAACCTCTCTGGTCGGCGATCCCGCTGACCTCCTGGACGTGGTGGGCGTACTCGTGGGCGAGCGTGAACATCATCGGAAAGGCCCGTTCGTCCTCGACCAGCACGTTGACGACGCGAGAGTCGGGACAGTAGATCCCGGCCCAGTCGTAGTCGTCGATCCCGCACGCGGCCGCCTCGGGGGCGGCGATCAGCCGCACCTCCTCCGGCGGCGCGTAGTCGATGCCCGCCTTCGCCAGGGTGTCCGCCCACATCCGGTCCAGGCATCCGGCGAGGGCCTTCAGCGACGTGCGGGCGTCGGCGTCGAGGTTTCGCGGGAGCGTGCCGCAGCGGGCGTCGATCGGTCCCGTCTCCTCGTACAGGCGATGCGTCGCCGCGGCCGAGCGGGGCGAGCCCGGCGCGGTTCCGAGGAGCTCGCGCAGGTCGCCTCCCAGATAGGCGAGCCCGCCGAGGATCACCGCGAAGGCGAGGAGCATCGGCAGCATTCGGCGGATCATCCCGGGGCGGCGCGGCTCGTACGCCTCCCAGTCGCGAGGACCGCCCATTCGCCGCTCTCCTGATCCTTTTGATCTTCTTTGAGAGGGTTTATCACAACCTGTCGGGGGCCGTCTCGCCAAGCGCCGCCAGCGCCTCGGCCAGCACGTCCCGTACCGCCCGCGCCAGGCGTACGCGGGCGGTGTGCAGCTCCGACGGCTCCTCGTCACCGGCGGGGAGCGCGGCGGCCCCCTCGAAGGCGTCGTGGTAGGCCAGGGCCAGGTGCTCGGCGTAGGCGGCCCATCCGGGATCCCGGCTCACCCGCCTGCCGTGCACCTCGGCCAGCGACCTGAGCACCGCCCTGTCCCTGCGGTCGTCGAGCAGTTCGGGCCTGAAGTCCCCGCCGACGCCCAGCTCCGCCGCCCAGCGCTGCACGGCGACCGCCCGCGCGTGCGCGTACCTGACGACGAACCCGGGGTTGGCCCATGTCCTGGGGAGGTCGTCCCACGGGGACGTGCCCGTGACGGGTGGAACGGGCCCGCCGATCTCCGTGACGAGTTCGCCGGGCACGGACACCGCGATCTCCAGGAAACCGCCGGCCAGCACCCGGACGGCCGCGATGCCCGGCAGCGCGCGGAGCCGGGCGGCCGTCCTCTCCGGGTCCTCTCCCCGGCGCAGCGCGGCCGGGGAGAGGTAGATCGCCTCCCCGGCCCACGTCCCCTTGGGGATCGGCGGCAGGCCGAGGACCTCACCGAGCGCGCCTGGCCTCATCGGATCAGCCTAGGGTCCGGACGTACGCGCTCAGATCAGCGCGTGCGGGTCGGCCGGGCCGTAGTCGACGAGCTGGGCCGAGCCGAGCAGCCAGCGGTCGCGGTCACGGAGGCAGACGTAGCCGAAGCGGTCCGCGGAGAAGACCTTGATCCCGTCCGCGCGGCACTGGCGCATCAGCACGTCGGCCCAGTTCTCCGAGACGTCGGCGAAGCCGATGCCGCGTAGCACCGCACGGCGGGCCAGCAGGGTGGCCCCCGCGACGTCGGGAAGGTAGGAGTACTCCGCCGAGGGCTGGCGCAGCACCGTCGCCGCGACGTCGCGCAGGTGGGCGTAGTAGGCCGCCTTGCCGACGATGTCGGCACTCGCGAACAGGAACGCCCGGCTGAGATCGGTCAGGTAGTGCTCTCCGTACCGGTCACGGGCGTCCATGACCGCCACCAGGTCCCCCTGGCACAGGTCGAGGGCGCGGTTGAGCATGCCGCCCGTGGTGAGGCCGGGGTCGGGGCGGCGTACCGTGACGTGCACCTGGTCGGGCAGCGCGGCACGGGCCCGCGCGGCGGCGTCCGGGACGTCCGAGAGCAGCACCAGCTGGACGACGCCCTTCTGCGGCGCGACCTGGGCCAGCGTGTAGTCCAGGTCGCCCCGGTCGATCATGATCACCGAGATGTTCAGGGTGGCCCGGCCGCTGGGCAGGCCGATCGCGTCCAGCAGATCGTCGACCTTGTTGGTCATCGTGCCCGAGGCGTACGCCTGGCGGAGCGCCAGGTGGGCCCGGCGCGGGTCGGGCTCGCTGCCGATGGAGGTTCCGCAGGCGGCCAGCTCGGCCATCCGCCAGGGCTCGGTGCCCGGCGGGCAGTCGACCGCGACGGGCCAGCGGTAGGAGGTGAGCACGTCCGGATACGACAGGTGCCCGGGGAGCAGCTCCTCCAGCGAGAGCACCCGCTCGAACCGGTCCCCGGCCAGCGGCAGCGGGTTGTGCACGCGCGGCTGGATCGCGAAGGGCAGGATTCCCAGCGAGGGCGCCCGGCGGCCGGGCTCGGGCTCCTGGGCCGCCAGCGCGGCGCCCCAGGCCCCCACGGACTTGGGCAGCGCGGTCACCACGTGCTCGAACAGCCTGGCCGCGGCGACGAATCCGGCGACCTCGCCCCCGGTGTGCCAGAAGACCGTGCGGATGCCCCGCTCCGCGCACCAGGACAGCAGGGCGCGCAGCCCCTGGCCCGGCTCGCGCAGCTCCGGTGCCCACGGCCCCTCGGTCACCGACTCGACCAGCAGCAGGTGCGGGACCTCCGCCGCCAGCACCCGGGCGAAGTCCTTGGGCGTGAAGCCGGTGCTCTGGCGCCACTCGTAGCGCAGCAGTGCCTCGCCGTGCGGCGTGGCGATCACGGCGGCGGTCAGGTGCGGGCGGGTGTTCGGCCCGGTCGGGACGCGAAACGGCTTGAGCTTGACCGACCTGCCGCCGACGGTCCTGACGGAGCTGGTGGCCTGGAAGGACGCGCCGGGCACCACCGCCTTGTCGCCGCTCTTGCGCGGCACCGGCTGGCGCTTGGGAGCGGTCGGGCGTTTGGCGGGCTTGGCCGCCCCGCGCAGGCCACGTGCCAGCCGCACCGGGTTGCTCTTGCCCGTCTTGATCGCGTCGCCGAGCCGGGACCAGCGGGCCACCTGCACCGAGGAGAGCTTCCACCTGGCCACCTCGGCCTGGTAGCGCTGCTCCGCCAGGTCCTTGCGGAGCTTCTCCTCGGCCGCGTTCGCCGCCTCCAGCCGCTCCTCGGTCTCGCTGAGCAGTTCTCGCACCCCACGTAGTTCTTCGGTCACCCGCTCCGCGTCAGCGATCTTGGCCTGTGCCGCGTCAAGCAGACGGGCCAGTTCGGAAGCCCTTTCCGCGTGGGCCACCGCCTCCCGTAACGCCTGTCGTGTGCTTTCGAGTTGGTCGCCCGTCACGCCGTCCTCCGTTTCCTCAGCCGGGCGAAAGGATACCCTTTGCTCAATCGCGACATAGAGGAGTCAGCACGGTGCAGTGGCCGACGTTCAATGTGAGGCCGTACGTCTGCGGCGGCATCGGGCACCTCGACGAGGCGGTCCTGGAGACGCTGCGCGGGGCGGGACCGCGGGTCGGGCCCGCCGTCCAGAACCGGCACGCGACCCTGTTCAGCTCCTCCCCGTTGCCGCCCTACCGGCGGGACGAGCACAGCTGGGCCTTCGCCTGGGGGGAGCGCAAACCCGGCGGGGCGGCAGCGGGGAAGGCGCAGTGGATCACTGTGGCCGAGACCTACGAGACGCCCGGCCTGATCGACGACGGCGAGCGGATCACCCTGCACGCCGGCGGCCTCGGCCTCGTGGACGTCTACTACCTGTTCCGCGGCGGGGCGCTCTACTTCTCCTCGCTGCTCGAACCGCTGCTCTCCCTGGCGCGCACCCCGTACGAGATCAACTGGGACGCCTGGGCCTCGATCATCCAGCTCACCTTCCCGCTGCGCGACGACACCCCGTACACGCAGGTGAAGCGGCTGGCCGGGGCGAGCGCGCTGGTCTTCGACCGGGCGTCGGGCCGGATCTCCGTCGAGCGGATGCTGCCCCGGTGGCTGCGCGAGGAGCCGTACGAGGCGGGAAGGACCGCCGGGGAGATCCTGGAGATCCTGCACGAGGTCTACAAGGAGCTCGACGGGCGTCCGCTGCTCGTACCGGTCAGCGGCGGCTACGACTCGCGGCTGCTCTGCTCGGTGGCGGTGGCCCGCGGCGCCGACGTGGAGTCGTGGACGACCAGTCCCGACGACGGCACCGACACCGACATCGTCTTCGCCAAGGCGATAACCCGCGAGCTGGGCGTGCGCCACCGGGTGATCCCCCAGGACGCCGCCGCCTATCCCGACGACGCGCTGGCCGCGGCGCGACGGCTGGAGTTCCTCACCCCGCACCACGCCTGGTACACCCCCTTCGCCCGCGAGGTGCACCGGGCCGGGCGGACCCTGGTCGACGGGTTGGCCGGGGGGCCGCTGCTGAAGAACTTCATGGTCAGCGGGGCCGCACTGGAGGCCTCCAGCCAGGCCGGGCGCAAGGCCGCGCTGCTCGGCTCGCTGGCGCTCGGCTCCCCCTCCACGCCCTTCCTGTCGGAGCAGGCGCAAGAGTGGATCACCGACAGCGTCGGGCACGCCTTCACCCAGTCGACCTCCATGCTCAACGGCCACCGGGCGGAGCTGCCGCTGTCGGTCCTGCACACCAGGACGGCGCGGGGCATCGCCCGCTCCCCGGTCAACCTGGTCGGCCCCGAGGTCTCGTTCACGGCGCCGTTCATGCACCCCGACTTCTTCGACGCGGCGCTCTCCGTCGGGGTGAACCGCAAGGACCAGGGGCGCTTCTACCGCGAGCTGCTGTACGCGGCCAACCCGCGGGTGGCCGCGCTGCCCTCCACCAACGTGGTCAAGCAGCCGCTGGCGCGGGTCCCGCTCCGCTCGGCCGCCGCACCCGCCAGGGAGTACGGCCACCGGATGCTCACCCTCGTCGCCGACGCCGTGCCCTCGCTGCTCTCCGAGCAGTTGCACACCGTGATCGCCGAGGGCCCCGACGGCCTGACGCGGTTCAACGGCTGGAACGACCGTTTCTGGGTGCGCGGCCTGGTGCTGTTCGGCGCCTGGCTCGGCGACTACCAGGACCGGCTGCCCGACCTCACCCCGCCCTGGAGCTGACCTCCTGACGCCTCCGCCCGCCGGGGCCGTACCACACGGCCCCGCGGAGTTTTCCGGCGCCCCCGGAATCAGGCTCGGCCTCCCTGCGGGAACGCCGGAGCGCGTCCCCGCCGCACCGCGCGCGCCCCGGCCGGGGCCGCCGCCATAAGCCGAGGTCACCCCGTTGGGGCGTGTCGTGTTTCAGGCAGGAAAACAGTAAGCGACGCGGCGATTACGCGGGCATGGCGCGATGCGCGCCCCGATTCCGTGTGACAGAGGCGACCTCCCCTGCCAAGAGGGCTTCGACGGGTTCACTCGGCTGGTAGTGTTCGGCCCAGAAAGCGCCACAACGGATGGCCCCGAATCACAAATTCGGTTGTCCGAGGGCATGGAGCTCATGGGGATGACGACTCCAGCCGGCGCGGTCACCACACATCATCAGCCGGAGCATCCGGTGACTTCGTCCTGCCCTTCATCACCGTGAGCGAGAACACGATGACCTCATCCCCCTCCCCCTCCCCTGCGCACGAGTCCGTCGCCGAGGACTTCGTCTCGGCCGACCCCCAGTGGTACAAGCGCGCCGTCTTCTACGAAGTGCTGGTCCGCGGGTTCAAGGACTCCAACGGCGACGGCACGGGCGATCTGCGCGGCCTCATCGAGAAGCTGGACTACGTCCAGTGGCTCGGCGTCGACTGCCTGTGGCTGCTCCCGCTGTACGAGTCCCCCCTGCGTGACGGCGGTTACGACATCTCCGACTACATGAAGATCCTTCCGGACTTCGGCGACCTCGGAGACTTCGTGGAGCTGATCGAGTCGGCGCACCAGCGGGGCCTGCGCATCATCACCGACCTGGTGATGAACCACACCAGCGACAAGCACCCCTGGTTCCAGGCGTCCCGGCACGACCCCGAGGGCCCGTACGGCGACTTCTACGTCTGGTCGGACAGCCCGACCGGCTACCCCGACGCGCCGATCATCTTCATCGGCGCCGAGGAGTCCAACTGGACCTACGACCCGATCCGCAAGCAGTACTACTGGCACCGCTTCTTCCACCACCAGCCGGACCTGAACTACGAGAACCCGGCGGTCCAGGAGGCCATGCTGGAGGTCCTGCGCTTCTGGCTGGACCTGGGCATCGACGGCTTCCGCCTCGACGCGGTGCCCTACCTCTTCGAACGCGAGGGCACCGACTGCTCCGGCCTGCCGGAGACCCACGCCTACCTGAAGAAGGTCCGCGCCGAGGTCGACCGCCTCTACCCCGACCGGGTGCTGCTGGCCGAGGCCAACGGCTGGCCCGAGGACGTGGTCGAGTACTTCGGCGACCCCGCGGTCGGCGGCGACGAGTGCCACATGGCCTTCCACTTCCCGCTCATGCCGCGCATCTTCATGGGCGTGCGGCGGGGCAGCCGCGAGCCGATCTCCGAGATCATGTCGCGGACTCCGAAGCTCCCCGACAGCGGCCAGTGGGGCATCTTCCTCCGTAACCACGACGAGCTCACGCTTGAGACGGTCACCGAGGAGGAGCGCGACTACATGCACGCCGAGTACGCCAAGGACCCGCGCATGCGGGCCTACCTCGGCATCCGGCGCCGCCTCGCCCCGCTGCTGGAGAACGACCGCGACCAGATCGAGCTGTTCACCGCGCTGCTGCTCTCGCTGCCCGGCTCCCCGGTCATGTACTACGGCGACGAGATCGGCATGGGTGACAACATCTGGCTGGAGGACCGCGACGCGGTCCGCACCCCGATGCAGTGGAGCCCGGACCGCAACGCGGGCTTCTCCACGGCCGACCCCGGACGCCTCTACCTGCCCGCCGTGATGGACCCGATCTACGGCTACCAGGCGGTCAACGTGGAGGCGCAGCAGCGGAACCCCGCGTCGCTGCTCCACTTCACCAGGAACATGCTGGCGATCCGCCGTGAACACCCGGTCTTCGGCACCGGCGTCTACAACGAACTGTGGTCCAGCAACCCCGCGGTGCTCAGCTTCGTCCGTGAGGACGGGGACGACCTGATGCTCTGCGTCAACAACCTGTCGAAGTACCCCCAGCCGGTCGAGCTCGACCTGCGCCGCTTCGCGGGGATGACCCCGGTCGAGGCCAGGGGCGGGGTGCACTTCCCCGCGGTGGGCACCCTGCCGTACCTGCTGACCCTGCCGGGTCACGGCTTCTACTGGTTCTCGCTCAGGCCCTGAGAACGGCTTTCGAGGGATAGCCCCGAGACACGTGTCCCGGGGCTATCTGGCCGTTACCGGGACCTGGGCGCGGGCCGCGCGGCCCGCCGGGATCAGCGTCACCAGCAGGGCGGAGCCGACCGCGACGAGCATCGCGACGGCGAGTGTCAGGGCCGAGGGCGTACGGCCGATGCCGGCGCCGACGCCGCTGGTGTGGCCCTGCAGGTCGATCAGCCCGCCGACCAGCGAGGCCCCGGCCGCGGTACCCGCGACCACGCCCAGCACGATCAGCAGGCCGGTCCCGGTGACCAGGGTGGCGGCCACCTGCCTGGGGGTGAGGCCCATGGCCTTGAGCACCGCGAGGTCGAAGGCGTGGTCGCGCAGGCCCAGGGCGGCGGCCGTGAGGAGGTTGGCCAGGCCCAGCAGGGCGAGCACGCCGATCAGCGCCACGATCACCACCCGGATGATCGCGAGCCTTTCGGCCGGATTGACCACCCGGTGCACCTCGAGGGCCTCTGCCGAGGCGGCCAGCAGCCGCGCCCGCACCTCGGCCGGGTCCGCGCCCGGCCTGAGCACCAGGCTGTAGAACTGCGGCGGTACCGCGTCCTTGGCCGCGAGGCTGTCGATGCCGAAGGAGAGCACCTCCCCGTCCTGGTCCGGCTCCACCACCCGGCCCACCAGGTGCACGATCAGCGGGGTGCCGCCCACGGTCAGCCGGACCCGGTCGCCGATCCGCACCCCCAGCAGGTCGAGCAGCCCCTGCCCGGCGACCGCCTCTCCCCTGGCGGCGTACATCCGGCCCTCGACCACCGAGAACGGGTACGGCTCGGCCGAGGTGCCCGCGGCGCGGGCCAGCACGCTCCTGGTCTGCTCGGGCTCCAGGGCGAGCACCTCGGCGCCGGGATAGGCGGCCAGCACCTCGGGGTCGGCCCTGGCGGTCCTGAGGGCCTCGTCCGCGGAAAGCTTGTCCGGGCGCACCGTGAGCGCCGCCGCCTGGCCCACCTGCTCGGGGTGGCGGAGGAAGTCGTCCAGGGTGGCCCAGCAGCCGAGCCCAATGGTGATCATCATCATCGGGATCGCGACGCCGAAGATGCTCAGGAACGCCGGGACCCGCCTGGTGAAGGCGTCGCGGGTGCCCAGGACCAGGGCGGGCGGCAGCCGCAGCAGGAGCGCCAGCCGCGCCAGGCGCGACAGGTGCCCCCGGAGCGGCGCCGCGGGGGCCGCGGGGATCGGAGGGGTGCGCCCGCCGCGCCAGGCCGGCAGGGCCACCGCCACGCAGACCACCGCGGCGGTACCGCCGACGATGGCGAGCAGCGGGCCCGGCGAGAGCGGCAGGATCGGCATCCCGTCCAGCACGAACGAGGCGGCGACCTGGCCGCAGAGGAGCCCGATGACGATGCCGAGCAGCCCGAGCGCGCCATGCTCGGCCATGAGCACGCCGAAGACCTGGCCCCGGGTGTAGCCGAGGGACTTGAGGGTGGCGATGTCGCGGGTCTGGGTCAGTACCCGGCCGCCCACCGCGTTGGCGATGGCGAGCGCGGCCGCGACCAGCCCGGTGACGCCGAACAGCGCGAGCAGCAGGCCGAGCAGCCGGTTGTCCAGTTCCATCGAGGCGCGGACCTCGCGCCAGGTGGACATCCGCTGGATCTGCCCCTCCAGGAGGGTGACGGCACCGTGCACGGCGGGCAGCGTGGCCTCGCCGTCGGCCAGGCGCAGCCCGGTGACCGACTCGCTGCGGCCCAGCGCGGGCTCGACCCTGGCCAGGATCGGCGCGAGCGTCCAGGCCAGGCCGGGCGTCCACTCGGGGTAGAAGCCCTGCTCCGCGCTGTCGGCCAGGCCGACCACGATGAGCGGGTGGGTGGCGCCGTTGAGCCCGGTCACCGGGAACGGGGCGCCCACCTTCAGGTCGACCGCCTTGGCGAAGGAGCGCTCGACGACCACGCCGTCGGTGTCGCCGGAGCGGAGCGGGCGCCCCTCCCGGACCAGCGGGACGGCGACCTGCTGCGGTGTCGCGGCGATCTCCCGCAGCGCCACCGGCGACTTCCTGCCCTCCAGTGTGAGGGTGACCGGGGCCGACCGGTAGGGACCGGCGACCTGGACCACGCCGGGGAGCCTCGCCAGCGCGGCCGGATCGGGGGCGTCCCTGGTGTGTATCCACACGTGCGCGCCCCTGGACTCGGCGAAGAGGCCGCGCCAGGGGTTGGTGCCGTCCTCCAGCAGGGTCGCGGAGGTGATCAGCGCCGTGACGATCCCGGCCACGGCGAGCACCGTCAGCAGTGCCTGCGCCCTGCGCGCTCTGAGGTCGGCCCGGATCCACCTGACGGAGGCGTGGACCGTGCTCACCGCGGCGCTCCCGGCGGCGAAGGCCGTACGGCCCGCGAAGGCATGGTTCGGGCGATCCCCGGCGATGTCGGCCGGGGAGGGGGGAGTCGCACCGGTCAACCTCTCAGTTCGATGACGTCACCGGGGCCGCCCCGGGGACGGCGGCGGGCCAGGCCGGCGCCGCCGTCGTCGACGATCTGGCCGTCCAGCAGGGAGACCACCCGGTCGGCCAGGCTCGCCACCCGGGCGTCGTGGGTGACCAGGACGATGGCCTGGCCCTCGCGGTGGACCTCGCCGAGCAGGCGCAGCACGTCGCGGGTGTTGCGGCTGTCGAGGTTGCCGGTGGGCTCGTCCGCGAGCAGCAGGCTCGGTTTGTTGGCCAGTGCGCGGGCCAGCGCGACCCGCTGCTGCTCGCCGCCGGCGAGCTGGGCAGGCGCGGCGTCGGCGCGGGCGGTCAGGCCGAGTTCACCGAGGAGGTGTTCGCGGCGTCTGCGGGCCTCCTTCGCGGAGACCCCGGCCAGCAGCGCGGGCAGCTCGACGTTGTCGGCCACGGTCATGTTGGCGACGAGGTTGAAGAACTGGAAGACGAAGCCGATCTTCTTGCGGCGGAGCAGCGCCCAGGCGCTCTCCTTCAGCATGTCGGTCCGCTGTCCGTCGAGCCAGATCTCGCCGCTGGTTCTGGCCTCAAGGCCGCCGATCATGTGGATCAGGGTGGACTTGCCGGAGCCCGACGGTCCCATGACCGCCACGAACTCTCCCGCCTCCACCCGCAGGTCGACCCCTCGCACGGCGGGCACCGGCACCTCGCCGTCCTGGTAGATCTTGACAAGATTGACGGTGTCGACCACGGGGGACGTCAACTCAGCTCCTCCTGACAACGTTCGAGCCAGTCGAGATCAGCCTGGAGATGGAGCATGGCCCCCTCGATGAGCAGGAGCGCGGCGCGATTGTCGCGGTCGGCCCGTCCGGCGAGTTCGTTGAGGTCACGCATGAGTCCGAGGTAGTGACGGCGCTGGCGGTTGATCATCGCCATCCTGTCGGCGATGCCGGTCATCGGGGCCAGCACGAGCTTCATGAAGAACTCGTCTCTGACCCTGGGCCCCTCGGTGGGCTCGTCCACCCACGTTTCGAGGGCCTCGCGGCCCGCGGCCGTCAGGTAGTAGACCTTCTTGTTCGGCCGGTTGGACTGCTCGACGTCCACGACGCGCACGAGGCCGTCCTTCTCCAGACGGCCGAGCGTGACGTAGATCTGCCCGATGTTCGGGGAAGGATAGGCGCTGCCGAAGATCTGTTCAAGGGCCTGTTTGAGCTCGTACCCGTGGGCAGGTTCCTTTGCGAGGAGCGCCAGCAGCATCGGCCGCACGCCCCACCTCCTCGGAGAGCTCGTTACGTGAGCGTTACGGGTTTATCCGTTGACGATGATGTTATCGCTATGCATAACATGCATGCATCTACCTAACACGTATGTAATCAACGGGAAACCCGGAGGTCACGGTGCGCCGACTCATCCCCGTCGTGCTCGCCGTGCTTCTGGTGGCGGGGTGCTCGGCGGCCGGCTCGCAGGAGACCGAACGGTTCGGCGGGACCGGCCCGTTCACCCTCGTCATCGGCCGCGACACGACGGCGTATCTGCAACCGCTGCTGGATCGGTGGAACCAGACGCACCCCGAGGAGCGGGTGAGCCTGCTCGAACTGCCCGAGGCGGCCGACGAGCAGCGCGCTCAGATGGTCGCCAACCTGCAGGCGGGGAGTGACCGCTACGACGTGCTCGGGCTGGACGTGGTCTGGACGGCGGAGTTCGCCGAGGCGGGCTGGATCCTGCCGCTGGACCGTGCGATGTTCCCGCTCGACCGGTTCCTGCCACCGGTCGTCGACACGGCACTCTACCGGGGCAAACTCTGGGCGGTGCCGTACACCAGCAACGCCGGACTGCTCTACTACCGCAAGGACCTGCTGGCCAAGGAGGGGTTCGAACCTCCGAAGACCTGGGCCGAACTGCGCAAGCAGGCGCGGACCCTGCGCACCAAGTACGACATCGGCGGCTACGCGGGTCAGTTCCTGGCCTACGAGGGCCTGACCGTCAACTTCACCGAGGCCGTGCAGTCGGCGGGTGGGCAGATCCTCAGCCCGGACGGCACCTCGGTGACCATGGACGTGGCCAGGGCGAAGGCCGGTCTGGACTTCCTGGTGGACGGGTTCAGAGAGGGTTGGATTCCGCCCGAGTCGCTCTCCTTCAAGGAGGAGGAGTCGCGAATGGCCTTCCAGGAGGGCAAGCTGGCCTTCGCCCGTAACTGGCCGCACGCGTACGGGCCGGCCACCCTCTCCTCCGTCGCGGACAAGTTCGGGGTCACCAGGCTTCCCGGGCTGAACGGCCCGGGAGCCGGCTCACTCGGCGGCTACAACCTCGCGGTTAGCGCCTTCTCCAAGCGGCAGAAGTCGGCCACCGAGTTCATCCGCTACTTCACCAGCCTGGAGAACCAGCGGCGGGTGCTCGCCGACGGCTCGTTCCCGCCCGTGTGGGCCGAGCTGTACGACGACCCCGATCTGATCAAGCGTTTCCCCTACCTGCCGGTTCTGAAGCAGAGCATCCTCTCCGCCCGCCCCAGACCGGCGAGCGCCAACTACAACCAGGTGAGCCTGGTGATCGCCAGCGCGGTCTCCAACGCGCTCACTCCCCCTTTCGAGGAGGCCGGCGACGACGTTGTCGCCTCCATGAAAGGCCAGCTCGACGAGATCATTCGGGTTCGTTGACCCGGGGCCACCCCTCGGAGCGAACCGTCATCCCCACCTCAAGCGCTGGCAAGTCCCTATATCCCCCATTTCAAAACCTCAATACCTCAGGAGGTCTACCCGGCATGCGTAAAACCATTGCAGCGGTGACCACGGCAGGACTCGCCCTGGCACTCGCCGCGTGCGGCGAGTCGACCCCCACCACACCGGCCGGTAGCGCGTCCGCGCCCGCCGCCAAGACCCTCGAAGGGGTGACCATCGAGGTCGCCGCCAAGTGGACCGGCGCCGAGCAGACCAACTTCCAGGAAGTGCTCAAGGCGTTCGAGGCGAAGACCGGCGCCAAGGTCACCTACGCCTCCACCGGTGAGGACACCGGCGCCTACCTCGGTCCCCGTATCGAGGGCGGCAACCCGCCGGACATCGCGATCCTGCCCCAGCCGGGCCTGGTCCAGCAGTACGCGGACCAGAAGGCGCTCAAGCCGCTCACCGCCGAGGTCCAGAAGCAGATCGACGACAACTACACCCCGTACTGGAAGGAGCTCGGGTCGGCGGGCGGCCAGTCCTACGGCGTGCTGGTGAAGGCGGCCCACAAGTCGCTCATCTGGTACCGCGACCAGGCGTTCCAGGACGCCGGGGTGCAGCCTCCGGCCACCTGGGACGACCTGGTCAAGGCCGCCCAGACGATCGCCGACTCCGGCACCCCGCCGTTCTCCCTCTGCGGCGCCTCCGGCTGGACGCTGACCGACCTGTTCGAGAACGTCTACCTGTCCAGCGCGGGCCCGGAGAACTACACCAAGCTCTCCAAGCACGAGATCCCGTGGACCGACCCCAGCGTGACCACCGCGCTGGAGAAGATCGGGCAGCTCGTCGGCAAGAAGGAGTTCCTGCTCGGCGGCTCTTCCGGCGCCCTGCAGACCGACTTCCCGACCTGCGTGACCCAGGTCTACGGCCAGGACAAGTCCGCCATGGTCATCGAGGCCGACTTCGTGGGCACCACCGCCGAGGAGTCGGGCGCCAAGCTGGGCGAGGAGGCCAAGTACTTCCCGTTCCCGAAGGCCGGTGACACCGAGCCGGTCGTGCTGGGCGGCGACATCGCGGTGGTGCTGAAGGACTCCAAGGGCGCGATGGCCCTGCTGGAGTTCCTCGCCTCCAAGGAGGGCGGCGAGATCTGGGCGAAGCTTCCCGGCTACCTCTCCCCCAACCGCAACGTCTCACCCGACAACTACCCCGCCGAGCTGACCAAGCAGCTCGCCCAGACGATCATCTCCGCCGGTGACGCGGTCCGTTACGACATGTCCGACCTGGCGCCGAGCGCCTTCGGCGGCACGGACGGCAAGGGCCAGTGGAAGCTCCTGCAGGACTTCGTGCGCGACCCCTCGGACATCAAGGGCATCCAGACCAAGCTTGAGGCCGAGGCCAAGAAAGCCTGGAAGTAAGGGAGCAAGGCCGTGACCAACCGGTTAGACGGCCCGCAGGACCCGCACGGCGACACCGCCGGCGGGTCCTCCCCCGGACCGAACGACACCCTGCGGCCGGCGCCCGACGCCGGCCCCGAGGTCCGCACCCCCCCACCCGACGCCCCCGCCGGGGACGCCGCGCCGGTGAAGCCGGCGAAGAAGGCCGCCCGGCTGGGACCGCCGCCGAGCATGGCGATCTGGTTCCTGCTGCCGGGAGCGCTCCTGCTCGGCGTGATGGTGATCTATCCGATCATCTACTCGATCTTCCGCAGCCTCTACGACGCCAACGGTGACGGTTTCGTCGGCGCGGGGAACTACGCCACGATCTTCAGTGACTCCGCCACCCTGATCACGATCAGGAACAACCTGATCTGGGTGGTGGTGGCCCCCCTCCTGGTCACCGCGATGGGTCTGATCTTCGCCGTGCTCACCGAGCGGATCCGCTGGGCGACGGCCTTCAAGCTGATCGTGTTCATGCCGATGGCCGTCTCCCTGATGGCCTCCGGCGTCATCTTCCGCCTGGTGTACGAGCAGGCTCCCGACCGGGGCGTGGCCAACGCCGTGATCACCTCGGTGAGCGGCCTCTTCGGCTCCGACCAGGGCTACCCGGACGCCCGTCCCAGGGAGAACGACCAGGCACCGGTCGCCGCCTCGCAGGGCGCGGTGGTGAGCAGGCAGCCCGCCGCCCCGGGGAAGACGGTGCTCGTCCCGCTGGTCGGCGTGAAACCGGACTCCCTCGCCTCGGCCGCGCCGGCGAAGGTGGCCCAGCCGGGTCCCGGCGAGCTGGCCGGGACGGTGTGGGTGGACTTCACCCAGGGCGGCGGCGGAGCGGTCAACCAGGTGGACCCCCAGGAGAAAGGTCTGGTCGGGGTGACCGTGGAGGCGGTGAGAGACGGTGCCGTTCAGGCCACCGCCCACACCGAGGCCGACGGCACCTTCCGCTTCACCGGCCTCGCCCCCGGCGACTACCAGGTGCGGCTGCCGGCGTCGAACTTCCAGGCGCCCTTCAACGGGATCTCCTGGCTGGGACCGACGCTGATCACCCCGGCGATCATCGGGGCGTTCATCTGGGTGTGGGCCGGATTCGCCATGGTGCTGATCGCGGCGGGCCTGGCCGCCATCCCGCGTGACGCGCTCGAGGCGGCCCGCATCGACGGCGCCACCGAGTGGCAGGTGTTCCGGAAGATCACCGTCCCGCTGCTCGCCCCGGTGCTGCTCGTCGTGTTCGTCACGATGATCATCAACACGTTGAAGGTCTTCGACCTGGTCTTCGTCATCGCGCCGGGATCGGTGCAGCCGCAGGCCAACGTGATCGCGCTGGAGATGTGGCGCGTCTCCTTCGGCGGTGGAGGCGACCAGGGGCTGGGCAGCGCGCTCTCCATCTTCCTGCTGGTCCTCGTGCTGCCCTTCATGATTCTCAACATCCGCCGGTTCAGGAGGGACAACCAGTGACCACCTCCACCACCCTCGGCGCTCCACCGCGCAGCGTGGCGGGCCGCGTCGTCGACCGGATCGGCGGCGGCCTGGTCCAGGCGGTGCTGGTGCTGATCGGCGTCTTCTGGCTGGTCCCGACTCTCGGGCTGTTCGTGGTCTCGCTCCGCGAGGAGACGGCCAACAACTCCACCGGCTGGTGGACCGCCCTGACCAAACCCGCCGAGTTCACCCTCAAGAGCTACACCGACCTGCTGGCGAGCGGGTTCACCGCGTCGTTCTGGAACACCGTGTTCATCACGGTGCCCGCGACGCTCCTGGTGATCGGCATCGCGGCCATGGCGGCGTACGCGTTCGCCTGGATGGAGTTCCCCGGCAGGGACGCGCTCTTCCTCGTGGTGGTCGCCCTGCTGGTGGTGCCGATCCAGATCGCGCTGATCCCGATCGCGAAGCTCTACGGCACGGTCGGCATCTTCGGCTCCATCGCGGGCGTCGTCCTCTTCCACGTCGCCTTCGGGCTTCCGTTCGCCATCTTCCTGCTCCGCAACTTCTTCGCGGGCATCCCCCGCTCGCTGCTCGAGGCGGCGCGGATGGACGGCGCCGGGGAGTGGAAGATCTTCTCGACCGTGGTGTTCCCGCTGGCCAAGCCCGCGGTCGCCTCGCTCGGCATCTTCCAGTTCCTCTGGGTCTGGAACGACCTGCTCGTCGCCCTGGTCTTCGCCAACACCGAGAACCAGCCGATGACCAAGGCCCTGCAGTCCCAGATGCGGCAATTCGGAACCAATGTGGACATTCTTGCGCCAGGCGCTTTCCTGTCGCTGATCATCCCATTGATCCTCTTTTCGCCTTCCAGAGGTATTTCGTGCAGGGAATGATGGCCGGTTCGGTGAAGTAACGACAGGGGCAGGCCCGGTACGGCGCGCGCCGATTTCCGGCACGCGCCGTACCGGGCCTAAAACATCGATAGGGTCCTGCACATGGCCGCACGTCCCTTGAACGAAGTCGTGGAAGCCGGGTGGGCCAAGGCCCTGGAACCCGTTGCTGAGAAGATCGCCGAGATGGGCGAGTTCCTCCGGAGGGAAGTGGCGGAGGGCAGGCAGTACCTTCCGTCCGGGGCCAACGTGCTCCGCGCCTTCCAACAGCCTTTTGACCAGGTCAAAGTGCTGATCGTGGGACAGGATCCGTACCCTACGCCGGGTCATCCCATCGGTCTGAGCTTCTCCGTCGCCGCGGACGTACGCCCGATCCCGGCCAGCCTGCGCAACATCTACAAGGAGCTCACCGAGGATCTCGGGCTGCCGATGCCGAGCAACGGCGACCTGACCCCCTGGGCCGAGCAGGGCGTGCTCCTGCTCAACCGGGTGCTCACCGTCATGCCGGGCAAACCCGCCTCGCACCGGGGCAAGGGCTGGGAGGAGGTCACCGAGCAGGCCATCAAGGCCCTCGTCGCGCGCGAGCAGCCGATGGTGGCGATCCTGTGGGGGCGCGACGCCCGCAACCTGCGCCCGATGCTCGGCGACATCCCGGCCATCGAGTCGGCCCACCCCAGCCCCCTGTCGGCCCGCAGCGGCTTCTTCGGCTCCCGCCCGTTCAGCAAGACCAACGAGCTTCTCCAGCAGCAGGGTGCGACCCCCGTGGAGTGGAAGCTCCCCTAGCCCCGTCCCGCGGATCTCTCGGCGGGCAAAAGATCCAACGGACAGGGCGCAGGCCCTGTCCGACCCTTACCAGGCACTAGGATTTCCACCATGAGTGATGAATCGGGCACTGAACGCTATCTGCGTCTGACTGTTGAGCTGACCGTGGAGGTGCAGGACATCGCCTCCCTGCAGGCCGCCGCGCTGAAGGAGATCAACCACCCTGACGCCGACCTGGACGACGACGAGCGCAAGGAGCAGGCCGAACTGGTCTCGGCCGACGAGACCGGTGCCACGGCGCTGCAGTGGCTGATCGAGCCGGACCACGTCCTGGGTTTGATCGAGCACGTCGAGCAGATCGAGCCCCGCGAGGCCGTGCTGGGCGTCGAGCCCTCCGAGGGCCCCTCGGACGAGGACGAGGACGAGGACGAGGACGACCACGCGGGCCACGACCACGCCGGTCACAACCACCGGCACTGAGAGCGACCCGGCGACCCCGCCGGTGGGCGGCCTTTCCAGCTGGAAAGGCCGCCCACCGGCGGGGTTTTCGGCGCCGGAGCACTCACGTCAGGCCATGGAGACGAGCGGCGCGGGGTAGCCGGGGACGCCCGAGGGGAGCTTCCACGGCTCGTGGATCACCCGCTTCGGCAGGGTGGCGAGCTCGGGGACGTAGCGGCGGACGTACTCACCCTCCGGGTCGTACCTCTTGGCCTGCCGGATGTGGTTGACGGGCCGGTTGGGCCGGGTGTCGTTGCCGGTCCCCGCGACCCACTGCCAGTTGCCGTAGTTGTTGGCCACGTCGCCGTCGAGCAGCCGCTCGAAGAAGTGGTCGGCCCCGACACGCCAGTCGACACGCAGCCGCCTGACGAGGAACGAGCCCACGATCAGGCGGGCCCGGTTGTGCATCCAGCCCTCGGCGAGCATCTGCCGGATCCCGGCGTCCACGATGGGGATTCCGGTCATGCCCTCCCGCCACGCCTGCGCCGCGTGCTCGTCGTCGCACCACTCGTGCCCGCGTGGGCGGTAGTCGTCCCGGTTGATCCGCGGGAAGGCCCGTGTCACCTGATGGAAGAAGTCCCGCCAGCACAGCTGCCTGACGAACTCGCCGGCGTCCCCGGCCTCCCCGGCCAGCGACTCCAGCTCCAGCGGCGAGACACAGCCGAAACGGAGATAGGGACTGAGCCTGGAGGTGCGGTTGCCCGCCATGTCGTCGTGGCCGTCGGCGTAGTCGTCCACGCAGTGTCTCAACCACTGCTCCATCCTCCGGCGCCCGGCCGTCTCACCCCCCCTGAACAGCTCGTACGTCTCGTGTCCGGGCTCGGGCAGCCTGCCGGGGCTCAGGCCCTCGGGGACATGGACCACGCCGGGGGCCTTGAGCACGTCCCTGCGTGGTTGCCGGCTCCAGGCCCGCCAGTAGGGGGTGAAGACCCGGTAGTGGTCACCGCCGCCCGACGGCCTGAGCGCGTCCGGCGGCACGACCGTCAGGCCGGGGAAGGCGCGGAACTCCACCCCCGCGCGCTCGCACTCCGCCGCCAGGCGCCGCTGCCTGCGGTGCGCGAGGGCGCTGACGTCCACGCCGGTGTGGACCGCCCCGGCCCCCGACTCCCCCGCCAGGCGCATCGTCTCCGCGACCGGGTCACCCCTGCGCACCACCAGCTCACCGCCCCGCTCGCGGAGCGATCCGCGCAGGTCGGCCAGGCATTCGGCGAGAAATCCCAGGCGGTTGCCCGCGGGTATGTCGGGATCGATGACGAAGAGTGGTATGACATGACGTGCGCGCTCGCACGCGGCGGCGAGCGCCGGGTGGTCGTGCACCCGGAGATCGCGGCTGAACAAAACGATCACAGTATCGGTCACGTTTCCCCTTCGCCGGGTCACGCTCCGCCGGTTGCATCCGCCGGAGCTCGGAAGTCGAAGGAATGTCCGGGGATCGGCCGCTCGTGTCGCCGGTCACGCTGGTACGGCGGTAGCGGGCTTGAAATGGGATGGGATGGAAAGGCAGCGACAGGTGACCGCTGACGAGGAGCCGGGATACGGCATCGGCGCCGTCTCACGACGCCTCGGCGTGCCCGCCCCCACGCTGCGGACCTGGAACCTACGCTACGGCGTGGGTCCGAGCCGCCGGAGCCCCGGGGGGCATCGGCGCTACGACGCCCGCGACCTGTGGCGCCTGGAGGAGATGAACCGGCTCATCAGGAGCGGGGTTCCCCCCTCCGACGCGGCACGGGAGGTCCTGAGGATCGAGGTCGTCCCACCGGCGGCTCCGGAGGCGGGCACCGAGGAGATCCCCTCCTCTCCCGTCGCGGAGCGGCCCGGCGTCCCCACGGCGGCGATGCTGGCGCGGGCGGCGATGACACTGGACAGCCGAACCGTCTACGACTGGATAGAGGCGTCGCTGGTCAGGCACGGCGTGCCGTGGACCTGGGAGCGGCTGGTGATACCGGTCTTCGAGACGATCTGCGACCGCCAGGCCGAGAGCGGCGCGAGCGTCGAGATCGAGCACCTGTTCTCCGACCGGCTGCTGGCGGCGCTGATCCAGCTCACCACGCGTCCCGCCCAGCCGGTCAACACCCGCCCCGTACTGCTCGCCTGCGCCGAGGACGAGCAGCACAGCCTGCCGATCTACGCGCTGGCCGCCACGCTGACCACCGACCACCGGGTGGAGACCCGGGTGCTGGGTGCCAGGACCCCGTACCCGGCGCTGGCGGACGCGATGCGCCGGTTGGGCCCCTCGGTGGTCTTCGTCTGGTCCCAGCTGCCTGCGACCGGTGATCCCGCCCCGCTCGCGTCGCTGCCCGTGCTCCGCCCGCCGAGCCTGGTCGTCGCGGGCGGTCCGGGCTGGTGGGAGGGACTGCCGGCGTCGGTCCCCCACGTCACGTCGTTCCAGGACGCACTCACCCGCGTCCTCGCCGCTCTGGCCTGAGTTCCGGCTTTTCACCGGCGGACCGGACCCCCTTCTCCCCTCCCGTTGACCGGCGTGCCGCCGTGCCCTGCTTGCGATCACATCGACCGGCCGGGTATGAATAGGTTTTGAATAAGTTTTCTCGACGGACGGAGGCGTCATGACGGACAACCTGAACATCCGGTTCGCCGAGGGCGACGATGCGGCCCTGGCCGAGTGCTTCACCGCCCACGGCGCCCTCGTCCGCTCCTACCTGCGGCGATTCGTGCCGCAGCAGGAGGTCGAGGACCTTCAGCAGATCGTGTTCGCCGAGGTCTGGCGGTCACGGCACCGCTTCGACCCGGCCCGCAGCCTCCCCGCCTGGATGCTCGGCATCGCGCACAAGCGCGCGGTCGACCAGCTTCGGATGCGCACCCTGCGCACGGTGCCGCTGGACGTGGTGGCGGATCCGGCCGGCGACGACGGCAGGATCGACGGCGACGGCATGGCCGAGCGCGACCAGGTGCGCTGGGCGCTGACCAAGCTGCCCGGGCCGCAGCGCCAGGCGATCGAACTGGCCTACTACGGCGACCTGACCCAGCGGGAGATCGCCGAGAGGCTGAGCGTCCCACTCGGCACGGTCAAGGCCCGTACCGCCCGCGGACTGCGCCGCCTGTCCGACATCCTCACCCCGGCCGCGGCGTGAACGGCTGGACGGACGGCACGGCCGTCATGGAGCGGATCTTCGCCGGCCTCCGGCTCCGCGCGCTGCTGGAGAGCGACTGGCGCCCCCGGGACCTGGTGTCCTTCCACGCCCGGCACAAGATGCAGCTGCTGGCCCACCACCCCGTGGCCTACCGGCAGGCGGGGCGGGTGGTGGCCCAGGCGGGCACGCGGCCCCGCGAGGAGCTGGCCGCCGACTACGCGCGCCTCTTCCACGCGGCTTTCGCCGTCGAGGCCGGCATCGGCCGCAACGTCAACGTCCTGCAGCACTGCATGGGCATGCTGGGCGGCTCGCTCGACCCGGCGCACCGGTTTGAACTGGTCCGGGCCATCGCCTCCTACCAGGCCGGTCAGGTGGCGCTGAGCGTCCCGGCGGCCCTGCTGCGCGGCTACGCCCGGGGCGAGGCCGCGCGGTACGTACGGGACCAGACGTTCTTCTCCCCGTACTCGGAGGATCTTCGCGACCAGGTGGCCGACTGAGCCCGTGGCCACCGCGGCGGTCAGCCGGGCGGATTCAGTCTCACCACCGCGAGGGAGCGGGCGGGCAGGGACAGTTCCTCCCCCCGCACCGTCGCCGACGCCTCCGAGGCGAGCAGGATGTGGCCGGGCGCGGACCGTCCTGGCCCGAGCCTGACGGTGAGCGGGACCGGGCCGAGGTTGGCCGCCACCCTGAGTCCTCCCCGGTGGACGACCAGCCAGGACTCGCCGTGGTCGACCCGGACCCGGTCCAGTCTCGGGTCCGTCAGCTCGGGATGTGCCCGGCGCAGCGCGATCAGGGCCCGGTACCAGTCGAGATGGGCCCGGTGGGCGTCGTCGTCCAGCTCGCTCCAGTCGAGCTTGGAGCGCAGGAAGGTCAGCTCCTCGCCGGGGTCGGGGGCCTTCTCCGCCCAGTCGTCGTAGCCGAAGCCGACGAACTCCCGCCGCCGCCGGTCGGCCTCGCCCTCGCGCAGCCGCGGCTCGACGTGATCTGTGAAGAACAGGAACGGCGTGCGCGCGCCCCACTCCTCCCCCATGAACAGCATGGGAGTGAACGGCGAGGTCAGCAGGAGCCCGGCGGCCAGCCGGAGCGCCTCGGGCGCCAGCCGGTCGCCCTCCGCGCGGTTGCCGATCTGGTCGTGGTTCTGCGCGCAGCAGACGAAGCGGTAACCGGGCAGGTGGGCCGCCGATCGGCCGTGGGACCGCCCCCGGAAGGACGAGTAGGTCCCGTCGTGGTAGTAGGCGCGGGTCAGCACCTTGGGCAGTGCCCCGTAGAAGTCGTCGTAGTAGCCGTGCCGCTCCCCGCTCACCGCCACGTGCAGGGCGTGGTGGACGTCGTCGTTCCAGGCGGCCGCCAGGCCGTACCCCCCGGCCTCGCGGGGGGTCATCAGCCTGGGGTCGTTGAGGTCGGACTCGGCGATGAGCGTCAGCGGCCTGCCCACGGCCGCCGACAGCGCCTCCGTCTCGGCGGCGATCTCCTCCAGCAGATGGACGGCCCGGTCGTCGCGCAGGGCGTGCACGGCGTCCAGCCGCAGGCCGTCGATGTGGTAGTCGCGCAGCCACTGCATCGCGTTGCCGACAAGGTAGGCGCGCACCTCGTCGGAGCCGGGGCCGTCCAGGTTGACCGCCTGCCCCCAGAAGGAGGAGGCGGTGGAGTGGAAGTAGGGGCCGAAGGGGGTGAGGAAGTTGCCCGAGGGACCGAGGTGGTTGTAGACGACGTCGAGGATCACACCGAGCCCGCGCCGGTGGCAGGCGTCCACGAGGCGCTTGAGCCCGTCAGGGCCGCCGTAGTTGTCGGTGACGGCCCACAGGTCCACGCCGTCGTAGCCCCAGTTGCGCCCGCCGGGCACCGGCGGCACCGGCATGATCTCCACGAAGTCGACGCCGAGCTCCGCCAGGTGTTCCAGCTTGCCGATCGCCGCGTCGAAGGTGCCCTCGGGGGTGAAGGTGCCGATGTGCAGCTCGTAGATGACCGAGCCCGGCAGGTCACGCCCCCGCCACAGGGCGTCCCCCCACTCGAAGCGGTCGTGGTCGTAGAGCCGGCTCGGGCCGAAGATCCCCTCCGGCTGCCAGCGGGTACGGGGATCGGGCAGCGCCTCGCCCCCGTCCAGCCGGAACCGGTAGTCGGTGCCGTGCCCGGCACCGGGCACCTCGGCGAACCACCAGCCGCCGCCCGCGGACGACATCGGATAGCGCACCTCGCCGATCTCCACATCCACCGCCGTCGCCCGCGGCGCCCAGACCTCGAACATGCTCAGTCCCTTTCCAGGAGTGCGACGGGGTGGACCGAGAGCAGGTGGGCGAGCGGGATCCTGCCGGTGTGCTCGGCACCGGAGAGCAGGTCCCGCCAGGTACCGTGCGGCAGGGTGAGCGTGCTGCTCCCCCAGCCGCCGCGCCGCTCCAGGCCGACCGGCAGCCGGGTGGCCACCGCCACCGCCCGTTCCCCCCTGGCGAAGGCGACCGCGTGCTCCCCGGCCTCGATCGGGACGTACGGCGCCGCGGGGTCCAGCCTCCGCCGCAGGTCCAGCGCCCGGCTGGTGATCGCCAGCTTGGCCTCGTCCCAGGACAGGCCCTCGGTGGCGGGACTCGGGTGTGCCTGCTCCGGATGGGCCTGGCTCGCGTGAGCCTGGGCCGCCGAGAGCATCCGGCGGCGCAGCGGGAAGTCGACCGGGCGGCGGTTGTCCGGGTCGACCAGGGAGAAGTCGGTGATCTCGTTGCCCCAGTAGAGGTCGGGCACGCCGGGCAGCATGAGCTGGACCAGCTTCTGGCCCAACGAGTTGGACCTGGCGTACGGCTCGATCCGCGCGGCGAACTCCTTGATCGAGGCGCCGCACTCCTCGACGGCCCGGGTGACGAAGTCGCGGATGCCGCGCTCGTAGGCCGGGTCAGGGGCGGCCCAGGAGATCGAGGTCTTGGCCTCGCGGGCCGCCTTGAACAGGTAGTCGAAGAACCTGTCGGGGCCGATCGGCCAGGAGGCCATCAGGTTCTGCCAGGCCAGGTAGTCCAGGGCCGGGTCGAAGGAGACCTTCGAGGACCACTCGCCGACCGCCGCCGCCCACTCCTGGGGAAGCTCGGACAGCACGGCCAGCCGGGCCCGCACGTCCTCCGAGCGCTTGGTGTCGTGGGTGGACAGCGTCGTCATCGTGCCCGGCGACATCCGCCGGCAGAACGCGTGGAACTCCTCGATCGGCTCGCCGAACCTGTCGGGCTCGCCGCCCACCTCGTTCAGGCAGGACAGCGGGTACCAGCGGTAGAGGGCGGTGTCCTCCACGCCCTTGGCCATCACCGGGCCGCAGGTCTGCTGGAAGCGGACGACCGCCTCTGCGGGCCCGGCCAGCACCCGCTGGACGACCTCCGCCACCGGGGCGCCCTCGGGCAGCCGCCCCGCGGCGACCTGTCCGGCCTCCTCGACGATCTGGGCCGAGATCTCCGGCACCGGCTCGCCCGGCACCGCGTAGGCCCGGTAGACCGGCATCGCGGCGAGCAACTCCACCAGTGTCCGGCGGTCGGAGCCGACGACGGCGTGCAACCTGTCGATCTCCGCGTCGAAGAACAGGCTCAGCACCTCCGCCTTGGACTCGCGGACCACCGCGGCGTAGCCGGCGGGCATACCGGTCTGCAGGGTGAACAGCTCCACCAGCGGCTCTTTCCCCGCCGGGTCGACGAACAGCCCGGTGATCCGGTTGAGCACCTCGTAGCCGGTGGTCCCGTCGCACTCCCAGTCCGCGGGCAGCCGCTCGGAGCCGATCAGGATCTTCTCCGCCACGGTCCACACACCCGAGGCGGCGCGCAGCCGCGACAGGTAGCCGCGCGGCTCGGCGAGCCCGTCGGGGTGGTCCACCCGCAGCCCCTGGATGACCCCCTCCCGGACCAGCGAGAGGATGACGGCGTGCGTGGCGTCGAACACCTCCGGGTCCTCCACCCGCAGCCCGATCAGCGAGGAGACGTCGAAGAACCGGCGGTAGCCGGGCCCGCGCCGCCAGTCGACCAGCCGGTAGTTGGTGTCCGGCAGCGGGAAGACGTGGTCGTGGTAGCGCAGCACGTCACCGTCGACCACCGCCTCCCCCGAGTCGCCGAGCACCGGCATGTTCACCTTGCCGTCGCCGCCGGCCCAGTCGATGTCGAACCAGGACGCGTACCGCGACTTCTGCCCCTCGGCGAGCACCGACCACAGTTGCGCGTTGTCCGACTCCGGCACCGGGACCGTCATGTGGTTGGGCACGATGTCGACGACGATGCCGATCCCGTGCTGGGCGAGCGTCGCCGACATCGCCCGCAGCCCCTCGATCCCGCCGAACTCCTCGCGGACGCGCGAGTGGTCGATCACGTCGTAGCCGTGCCGCGACTCCGGCACGGCCTGCAGGATCGGCGACAGGTAGACGTGGCTCACCCCCAGATCCCGCAGGTACGGGGCCAGCTCGGCCACCTTGTCGAATCCGAAGTCGGGGGTCAGCTGGAGCCGGTAGGTCGAGACCGGCACCTCGTAGGAGTCGGGCGAGGGCGGGGGCTCGGGTACCTCCTCGGGGAATTCCACCGGCTCCGGCACGTTCTCGCCGAACAGTGCCGCCCCGGGGTCCGCCGGGACCTCGCCGTGGGCGACCTGCGGCGGGACCACACCGGGCACCGGCTCTCGCGGTACCACGGTGGGCACGGGCTCGGGCGGGACCACGGTGGGCGCGGGCTCCAGCGGAGCGGGCTCGGGGGTGGGTTGCGTGATGGGCTCAGACACGGCGCAACACCCTCACCGAGCGGCCGACCACCGGCACGCTCTCTCCGGCCCGGCAGACCCGGGTGTCAACCGTGATCGGCATCGCCGTGTCGATCTCTGTCAGCCACATCTCACCGTAGTCCTTCGGAAGGGTGAACTTGATGACGTCGTGGTGGGCGTTGAACAGCAGCAGGAACGAGTCGTCGACGATCTGCCGCCCCCTGCGGTCGGGCTCGGTGATGGCCTCACCGTTCAGGAAGACGGCCAGCGACCTGGCATAGCCAACGTTCCAGTCGGCGTCGGTCATCTTCTCCCCTCTCGGAGTGAGCCAGGCGATGTCGCTGAGGTTCTCCTCGGAGCCTCGTACGGGCCGCCCGTAGAAGAACCTGCGCCGCCGGAAGACCGGGTGGTCGGCGCGGAGCCTGGCCAGCCGCCGGGTGAACTCGAGCAGCAGCCAGTTCTCCCTGACGTCGGACCAGTCGACCCAGCTCAGTTCGTTGTCCTGGCAGTACACGTTGTTGTTGCCCCGCTGGGTGCGGCCCAACTCGTCGCCGTGGGAAATCATCGGAACGCCCTGGGACAGGAAAAGAGTGGTCAGGAAGTTGCGCTTCTGCTGCTCGCGCAGCGACTCGATGGCCAGCGAGGCGGGCCCCTCCTCACCGCAGTTCCAGGAGCGGTTGTCGTCGGTGCCGTCCCGGTTGTCCTCGCCGTTGGCCTCGTTGTGCTTGCCGTTGTAGGAGACGAGATCCTGCAGGGTGAACCCGTCGTGGCAGGTGACGAAGTTGATGGAGGCGGCGGGGCGGCGGCTGTCGTCCTGGTAGAGGTCGCTGGAGCCGGTCAGCCTGGAGGCGAACTCGGGCAGCGAGGCGGGCTCGCCCCGCCACAGGTCGCGGATCGTGTCGCGGTACATGCCGTTCCACTCGGTCCACCTGGCGGGGAAGTTGCCCACCTGGTAGCCGCCGGGGCCGACGTCCCACGGCTCGGCGATCAGCTTGACCTGTGACAGCACCGGGTCCTGCTGGACCAGGTCGAAGAAGGCGCTCAGCCGGTCGACCTCGTGCAGCTCCCGCGCCAACGTCGCGGCCAGGTCGAACCTGAAACCGTCCACGTGCATCTCGATGACCCAGTAGCGGAGCGAATCCATGATCATCTGAAGCACGTGCGGGGAGCGCATGAACAGGCTGTTGCCGGTGCCCGTGGTGTCCAGGTAGTACCGCCTGTCGTCGTCGACCAGACGGTAGTAGCCGGTGTTGTCGATGCCCCGCATGCTCAGCGTCGGGCCCATGTGGTTGCCCTCGGCCGTGTGGTTGTAGACCACGTCGAGGATGACCTCGATGTTCGCCTCGTGCAGGGCCTTGACCATGGCCTTGAACTCCAGCACCTGCCCGCCGCGCTGCCCGGTGCTGGAGTAGGCGTTGTGCGGGGCGAAGAACCCGATGCTGTTGTAGCCCCAGTAGTTCGTCAGCCCCCGCTCGACGAGGACGTGGTCGGTGACGAACTGGTGTACCGGCATGAGCTCGATCGCCGTCACCCCGAGGGCGGTCAGGTGATCGATGATCTCCGGATGCCCGATCGCCGCGTAGCTGCCCCGGATCCGCTCAGGGATCTTCGGGTGGTTGATCGTCAACCCTTTGACGTGCGCCTCGTAGATCACCGTGTTGTGGTACGGGGTGCTCGGCGGCCGGTCGTGCCCCCACCCGAAGAACGGGTTGATCACAATGGAGCGCGGCACGAACGCGGCCGAGTCCGCGTCGTTGCGGCTCTCCGGATCGCTGAAGCGGTAGTCGTACACCGCCTCGTCCCAGTTCACGTCCCCCTCGACCGCCTTGGCGTACGGATCGAGCAGGAGCTTGGCCGGATTGCACCGCTGTCCCCTCCGCGGATCGTACGGGCCGTGCACGCGGTAGCCGTACCGCTGTCCGGGACCGACGCCGGGCAGGTAGCCGTGCCAGACGAAGCCCTCACACTCGGTGAAGGTGACCCGTGTCTCCCGGTTCTCCTCGTCGAACAGGCACAGCTCGACACGTTCGGCGGCCTCGGTGAAAAGCGCGAAGTTGGTCCCCGCGCCGTCGTAGGTGGCCCCGAGAGGATAGGGATCACCCGGCCATATCTCGATCATTGCACCGCCCCTTCAGCGGTGAACAGATATGCCCCGTCTCAGCCTGGCCATGCGCACATCTCCACTCCTGCGAAAGTGATCTCGGAGTCACCCGACGACATGCCTGGACGGACCCCGGTCAGGCCGGGCGAAACTCCTGGGCCAGCGCGCGGATCGCGGGTTCGTACACGCGCGGACCCGCCCCGGCGGCGAACGCCTCCGCCGCCCGCAGGTGAACTCCGGCCCGCTCCTCGTCACCGTCGAGCAGGGCCAGCCGGGCCAGGCACAGGTCGGTCAGCGACCAGCCGAGCAACCGTCCCGCGTGCGGGGCGAGCCTGCGGTACAGGATCCTCCCCGCGACCTCGTCGCCGAGCGCCGCGCAGATCTCGCTGACGGCGTCCGGGACGAACCGGTAGGCCAGCTCGGGGCCGAGCGCCGCGAAGCCGTCGCGGGCGAGTTCGGCGAAGACCTCCCGTGCCGCGTCCGTCCTGCCCAGGTCGATCAGGGCCAGACAGCGCAGGATCCGCCAGGGGATCTGCCCCGGACGGTGGGCGAGCATCTCATCGGAGAGTGCGAGCGCCTCGCCCGCCGCGCCCTCGGCCCGCAGCTCCAGGAAGCGGAACGTCTCCCGCCGCAGCAGCGCGTCGCCCCTGCCCAGCGCACCCTCCGGGTGGGCCGCGCCGGACGCGTCGGCCGCGGCGAGCGCGTCCGTGAACCGCCCGGCCAGGTAGGCGTGGACCGCACTCTGCCAGGCGGCCAGGCTGACCATCGAGGGAAGCCGCAGCCTCTCCGCGCTCTCCCGCAGCCAGACGAGCAGCTCCGCGGCAGGGCCCGCGGCGCCCTGGGCGTTCAGCTCGACGTACTCGTTCTCCCTGCCGATCCACTCGGTGGCCAGGTCGCCGGTGCGGCGGCCGATGTCCACGATCTCGGCGACGACCGCCCGCCGGCGGTCGTGATCGTGGCCGGACCGCAGCAGGATCTCCAGGGCGATCAGCGTCCTGGACAGGGTCCGGTCCTCCCCGGTGCGGCGAGCCAGCCGCACCGCCTCCTCCGCCATCGCCACGCTTCGCTCGACGGGCCGGCCGGTGGAGCCGGTCAGCGCGGCGGCGGCGAGCAACTGGGCCCGCCACGGCGAGTCCTCCACGAGGTCGGAGGCGAGCACCCGGTCGATGCGCTCGGCCAGCCTGTCGATCCCGGTCATCTCCTCGTACATGGCCAGATAGATCGGGTTTGAGAAACCCAGCACCGCCCTGGCCAGCCGGTTGTCGTCGCCGAGCCCTTCGGCGGCCTGCGCCGCGGCCTCCAGCGAGGCGTGGGCCGCGCCGCTCGTCCCCGAGGCCGCCTGCGCCTCGGCCAGGTCCAGCAGGAGGTCGCAGCGGAGCCCGTTGTCGGCCCCCGGCAGCCGGTCGATCAACGCGATCGCCTGTTCCAGGCTCTCCACCGCGTCCTCGTGGGCGAACTGCGCGGTCGCCTGGGCCGCCGCGCGCCGGGTGTAGCCGATGGCCCTGCCCGCCATCGCGGGAGTCAGCAGGCCCTCGCGGCAGTGGTGGGCGATCTCGGTCAGCCGCGTCCCGTTCCGTTCCTGGAGCACCTCCGCGATCCGCGTGTGCAACCTCCTGCGGCGTAGCGGCGGCAGCGCCTCGCGCAGCACGTCGCGGACGATGTCGTGGACGAACCGGCAGCTCGCCCCCTCCCCTTCGACCAGCAGCCGGGCCCCCACGGCGGCGTCGACGATGTCGAGGACCCGCCCCTCGGGCAACTCCGCCACGTGCGTCAGGATGTCGGTCGCCGCCTCCCTGCCCAGCAGCGCCGCGACGGTCAGCACCTCCTCGGTGTCGGGTGGCAGGTGAGCCATCCGGCCGCGCACCACGTCCGAGAGCGCCTCGGGGGTCTCCCCCAGCTGTAGCACCTCACCCAGGAAGAACGGATTGCCCGCGGTCAGCCTGCCCATCTCCCCGGCCCGTCCCGGGTCGGCGCCCGCCCGTCCCAGATACTCGCGGATCTCCTCCTCCGCCAGGCCGCGCAACAGGAGCCGCCGCACGTGCGGCAGCCGGAGCAGCACGCCGAGGGTGCGCTCCAGCGACTCGCCGGGACGCACGTCGGTGTCGCGGTACGTGGCCACGACCACCAGCTCCGGGCACAGCCGGGTGGAGGCCAGGAACTCCAGCAACCGCAGCGAGGAGGTGTCCGCCCATTGGAGGTCGTCCAGGACCACCAGCACCCGGCCGTGCTCGTTCAGCAGCCGGGCGAACGCCTCGTACAACTCGAACTGCCCCGCCTGCCCGGTCCCGGCTCCGGCTCCGGCTCCGGCGAGTTGCGGCAGTTCGCCGACCCTGCCGACCAGGTCCTGCACCGCCTGCGTCCAGGGCCAGAAGGGCGGCGCGCCGGTGCCGTCCCAGCAGCGGCCCCACACCACCCGCCGGCCCCGCGCCCGCGCGACGTCGGCCGCGTACTCGGCGAGGCTGGTCTTGCCGATACCCGGCTCCCCGGCGAGCAGCACCACCCGGTGCCCGTCTCCGGTGACCGCCCGCTCCAGAACTCCGGCCTCCGCCTGCCGGCCCACCAGCCCGGTGCCGTTCTCCGGCCCGACCGGCCCCGCCGCCCCTGCCGCCGTCTCGGCACCGGTCGCCGCCGCCACGACGGCTGTCCTTCCCGCGTGCTCCGCCGTGTGCCTGGGCCTCAGCGCGGGATCCTGCCCGAGGATGCGCCGCTCCATCTCCCGCGACCGGGGGTCGGGGTCCAGACCCAGGTCCTCCATCAGCAACCGGCGTCCCTCGGCGAGCAGGCCGAGCGCGTCCGCCTGCCGCCCCGCCTGGTAGAGCGCGTGGGCGGCGAGCGCCCGCAGCCGCTCCCTGAACGGATGGGCGGCGACCAGCTTGGCCAGCCTGTTCGTCGCCGCCGTTCCCCGGCCGAGCGCGAGCTCCGCCTCGGCCAGGTCCTCCTCGATCGTCAGCCGCAACTCGATCAGGTGCGCGCGCTCCTCCGCCGCCCAGGAGGACTCCGCGAGACCGTCGAGCGGTTCTCCGCGCCACTCCCCCAGGGCCAGCCGCAGCTCCCGCACCGCCCCCTCGTGATCTCCCGCCGCGCCCAGGCTCCTGCCCTCGGCCATCTGCCCCCGCACCCTGCCCAGGTCGATCGCGGCGGCGGGGACGTCCAGGAGGTAGCCTCCCGGCCTGCTGGTCAGGACCTTCGGGGGCACCTCCCTCGGCCTGCCCGGCTCGAAGACGCGGCGGAGTTTGGAGACGTACGCCTGCACGGTGTTGAGCGCCCCCGGAGGGGGGGCGTCCTCCCAGAGGGCGTCGATCATCCGGTTCGGCCCGACCGGTCGCGGGGCCGCGAGGACGCATATCGCCAGCACCAGCCGCTGCTGGTAGGGGCCGATGTCCACTACCGCCCCGCTGTCGGCGGTCACCTCGACCGGGCCAAGCACACGAAAGTCCATCCGGCCACCTCGCTCGCGAACTGCGCCGATATTAACCTTTCACACCAGCTGTCCCGTCCAACCCGTAACAGTCCCGAGGCTTCCAGCTCCGCATATTCTCAGTCGGACGCGTTAACCTCCGTCCAGACCACCCATCAGGGGGCTCCGGTGGACTGCCGGAAAACAGCGGAACTCTGGTCGCCGCCCTCCCCGGGCAGCGGCCCTTCTTCACGAGTGGAGGACATGAGGAATGGGTGGATTCAAGAAGTTCCTACTGAGAGGGAACCTCGTCGAGCTGGCCGTGGCGGTCGTGGTCGGGGCGACCTTCAGCGGGCTGGTGCAGGCTCTGGTCAAGGACCTCATCACGCCGTTGATCGGGGCGGTCACCGGCGGCCGGGAACCGGACTTCTCGGAGTACGTGTTCACCGTCAACGGCGCCAAGTTCATGTACGGCGACTTCATCAACCACCTGCTGAGCTTCCTGATCATCGCCGCGGTCATCTACTGGCTCGTCGTGATGCCGATGACCCGGCTGATCGGCTACTTCGACCGGAACAAGGAGGCCACCGAGAAGGAATGCCCGGAGTGCCTCAGCGACATCCCGGTCGCCGCCAGGCGCTGCGCGTTCTGCACCGCGGTGCTGTCGGAGATCCTCATCGCCGACAGACCCCCGGCGTAGGAGCCTTCTTCCCCCGGGCGGTACGACCTTCCGGTCGGCCGGGAGGGTCCTTCGGAGGACAATGGGGGCGTGAGCTTCGAACTGGCCGTCTGGCACGAGCACAAGCCGATCACCAGGGAACACGCTGAGCACGTCTTCCAGACCTTCCGCCATGGGAGGCCGCATGGCGGAAGGTCCCACCCCGAAGGGCAGGAGCCCGAGGAGGGTCACCCCGGGGTGGCGGCGTTCGTCGAGCGGCTTCCCGAGGCCGAGCGGCTCTCCGCGGCCTTCGCCCTGGTGACCGTGGACCTGGAACGGGCCGACGAGGTGGCGGCCGAGGTCTTCGCCCTGGCCGCCGAGTGCGGGCTGGTCTGCTACGACCCGCAGCGCGGCCTGGTGCACAACCTGTCTCCGCGCGGCGTCTATCCCGCCATGGAGATGCGTACGGGTGACGGGATGATCGTGGTCTCGCCGGACCTTCAGCTCATCCGTGACGCGCTCGCCGGCATGTCACCGCAGAACCCGTTCACGGCGCTGGTCGTCTTCGGCGAGCACTTCGTGCAGAGTTCGCCGGAGATCTCGGGCTACGAACTGGAGTACAAGGACAGCGTCCGGAACCGGATGTTCCGCACACATGTTCCCGACCTGGAGGCGGTGCAGACCGCTTTCACCGAGTACGCCACTGGGGAGCGCGCTTTCCTGGAGCGTCACGACTGGCGTCTTGTCTGACTTTTCCGGGTGCGGTTCTCGCTGTGTGCCGCATGGCGGGTTTTCGCTGTGCGCTGCGGTGAGCGGGTGTTCCGGGCCGGCATCTCGTCTGACTCGTTCGGGTACACGGCTTGTTCGCCGTGCCCGCTGCGGTGGGCGGGTGGTCCGGCCGGCCGTCTCAGTGGCCGTCTGGTGATTTCGGCCTCCGGCCTGTTCGGGCGCGGTGGTTGCGGGCTTTTTTTAAGCCGGCCGGACCACCCGCCCACCTCCGCTGCACGCGCTCTGGCCGTATGTGGTGCGGGCCGTAGTCGCTCACTTTCGGTGGGCCGGACTGCGCGCTGTCGCTGAAGCCTCCTTTGAGGTCGTTCAAGGAGGGGCGCCGTAGCTGAAGCGTGGCTGCATGACCCAGTCCAGGGCCAGGCGCCGTAACCAATCCTGAAGCCGGGCGCCGTAGCCAGTCCGGGGCCGGGGTCCTAACGATCCAGGGGGAAGGGCGTAACCAATCCTGAGGCCGGGGTCCTAAAGGTCCAGGGGTGGAGTCCGCGCTGGTCAAGGGTCACAGGCTCCACAGCCCCTTGCCTATCGCGGTGAACCCGCCTACCAGCGCGAGCAGTAGCACCAGCGCCCGGGCCCGCCGCTCCGGCACTCGTTCCGCGAGTGCCTTCCCCAGCACGGTGCCTGCCGCCATCCCGGCCGCGACCAGCAACCAGAGCGGCACCGTGAGCTTCGGCACGCCCTTGGCCGTAACGGAGAGCGCGTTCACCACCACCCCGTAGAACTGCGCGTTCGGCACGAACTCCCGCACCATCCAGCCCGCGTTCACCGCATACAGGGAAACCGCCGGACCGCCCACCCCGGCGGAGGAGTTCATGAACCCGCTCGCCGCGCCGGCGGCCACCGCACCCCCGACGCCGCGCAGAGCGGGCACTCGGCTGCCCCGCATCACGAGCAGTACGGCCACGCTCACCAGCATCCCCATACCGACCAGCAGCATCGGTTCGGGCAACCGGGCGGCCACCCAGGCACCGGCCGGCACGGTGCAGGCGGCCGCGGCGACCAACGGAACCATCGCGGTCAGGCGGACCTCCCGCCAGGTGCCGGCCAGCCCGACCGCGCTGATGGCACCGGCCGCGCAGTTCGCCAGCACCACCCCCTCGGCCGGGCCGAGAAGCAGCACCAGGGCGGGCACCGCCACAAGCGCGAACCCGATCCCCGCCAACCGCTGCACGGACGCGCCCAACAGGACGATGCCCCCCAGCAGGAGACCGGCGGTCCAGTCATCCAGCACAGACGCTCCTCGCGGCTTCTCCTCATGAGCGATCCCGCACAACACCCACCCACGCGGCAGGCACCATCATGCAGGCCGACAGGAGAGCAGGCAGCAGGTCACGCGAACGGAAAAGCCAGAACATGAACGCCTACCCCCAAATCGACCCACCTGGAAGCCAGAACCCGCCCCCCGACCTCGGACCGTCACAACGCTCAGCCCTGGACCGTAAGACCACCAGCCCTGGACCGTAAGACCGCCAGCCCTGGACCGGTTACGACACCCCTGAAGCGGCAGAACCCCCACTCCCGGACCCTCAGGCCCCCCGGCCTTGGACCGGTTACGGCGCCCGGCCCTGGACTGGGTCATGCGGTCGCGCTTCAGCTACGGTGCCCCACCCTGAACGGCTTCCAAAGGGACGCTTCAGCGACGGCGCGTAGCCCGGCCCACCGAAAGTGAGCGACTACGGCCCGCACCACATACGGCCAGAGCGCGTGCAGCGGAGGTGGGCGGGTGGTCCGGCCGGCTTAAAAAAGCCCGCAACCACCGCGCCCGAACAGGCCGGAGGCCGAAATCACCAGACGGCCACTGAGACGGCCGGCCGGACCACCCGCCCACCGCAGCGGGCACGGCGAACAAGCCGCGCAGCGGGCACGGCGAACAAGCCGCGTACCCGAATCAGTCAGACGAGATGCCGACCCGGAACACCCGCCCACCGCAGCGGGCACGGCGAACAAGCCGCGTACCCGAATCAGTCAGACGAGATGCCGACCCGGAACACCCGCCCACCACAGCGGGCACGGCGAGAACCCCGCACACGCAACGGAGCCCCATCACATCGAACACCCCCAGGAGGACCCCAGGTGTACGGCGGAAAGCTCCAGATCAGTCATTCGCCGGGAAATCGGACGCCCACCTGTGCGCGTACCTCGTCCAGGATGCCCATCACGTCCAACGTCGCCTGCCACGGCACCAGTGGGCTCTCCAGCAGCCCCTCGCGCAGGCAGCGCATGGCCTCCGCCGCCTCGTGCAGCATGCCGGTCCCCTCGAAGGGGACGTGGAAGGTCTCCGGCTCACCGCCCACGCGGTGCAGGACGAAGGTGTCGGGACGGAAGAACGGGTTCGGCAGCTCGATCCGGCCGAGCGGACCGGAGATCGACGCGGTGACCGGGCTGCTCGCGGTGATGCCGCAGGAGAGCAGGGCGACGGCTCCGCTGTCGTAGCCGAGCAGCACGCCGGTGTTCTCGTCCACGCCCTCGGGGGTCAGCCGCGCCCAGGACCGCACCCCGGCGGGGACACCGAGCACGAGGTGGGCGAAGGAGATCGGGTAGACGCCCAGGTCGAGCAGGGCGCCGCCGCCCAGCTTCGGGTCGCGGAGCCGGTGGTCGGGCTCGACGGAGACGGAGATCGAGAAATCGGCGTGCACGGAGTCGACCGGGCCGACGGCCCCGCCTTCGACCAGCTCCACGAGCTTGCGGATGCCCGGGACGCAGCGCATCCACATGGCCTCCATCAGGAACAGGCCCCGCTCCCGCGCGAGGTCGACCAGCTTGGCGGCCTCGGCCCGGTTCAGCGTGAACGCCTTCTCGCACAGTACGGCCTTGCCCGCCTCCAGACAGGTCCGTACCGCGGCGTAGTGGGCGTTCTGGGTGTTGGCGACGTAGATGATGTCCACGTCCGGGTCGGCGGCCAGCTCGGCCCAGCTGCCGTGCGCCCGCGGGATGCCGTGCCGGTCGGCGAAGGCTCGCGCGGACTCCTGAGACCTCGATCCGACCGCGACCACCTCGGCGTCCGGCAGGAGCTTCAGGTCTTCGGTGAAGGTGGTGGCGATGCCGCCGGTCGCCAGAATTCCCCACTTAATCGCACTCATGACGACATATCTCACCATGCGCGGCAGGCAGCCGGGCCGGGTACGGCTCTCGGAAAAGGCCGTACCCGAGCCGGTCAGCCCCGGGTGTCGGCGAGCAGGGCGTTCAACACCAGGTCGGGGTGGTCGCGCATGACGCCGCGCATCCGCCACTCGTCGGTGAACAGCGCCAGCAGGGCCCCGTCCAGCGAGCGGGTGAAGACCTCCACCCCGCGCTGACGGGCCAGGATCGGCGCCGACTCGGCGTCGGTGAGCCTGGCGATACCGAAGTCCAGCCGGTCCATCAGGATCTCGGTGTTGAACTCGGCCTCCATCCGGTGCTTGACCACGTCGAACTGCATCGGGCCCACCGCGGCGAGCACCGGCGACTGGTCGCCTCTGACGTCGGAGCGGAGCACCTGGACCACGCCCTCGGCGTCGAGCTGCTCGATGCCCTTGCGGAACTGCTTGGACCGGCTGGAGTCACGGACCCTGGCCGTGGAGAAGTGCTCGGGGGCGAAGCTCGGAATTCGGGGGAACTCGACGGGCGAGCCGTCGTACAGCGTGTCGCCGGGACGCAGCGCGCTGGCGTTCACCAGCCCGACCACGTCGCCGGGGTACGCCTCGTCGATCGTGGCGCGTTCCTGGCCGAAGACCGACTGGGCGTACTTGGTGGCGAACGGGCGGGCGGTGGCCGCGTGGACGAGCACCATGCCGCGCTCGAACCTGCCCGAGCAGACCCGGACGAAGGCGATCCGGTCGCGGTGCGAGGGGTCCATGTTGGCCTGCACCTTGAAGACCAGGCCGGAGAACGGCTCCTCCAGCGGGCGCGGGTCGTCGTCGACGTCCGGCCGGGGCGCGGGGGCGGGGGCGATGTCGACCATGGCGTCCAGCAGGCGGCCGACGCCGAAGTTGGACAGCGCGGCCCCGAACAGCACCGGGGTGGACTCGTGCGCCTCGAAGGTCTTCTGGTCGTGGTCGGCGCCGATCGCGGAGAGCAGGTCGATCTCGTCCTTGGCCCGCTCCCAGTCGCCGCCCAGCTCCATCAGGGCCTGCTCGGCGCTCAGGTCGGTCTCGATCGCCTTGGTGGCGCCGCCGGGAGTGCGGGTGTAGCGGACGATCCGGTCGGCGGCGCGGTCGGCCACCCCGTGGAAGAAGCCGCCGGTACCGATCGGCCAGGTGATCGGCGTGGGCTTCAGACCGGTCTTCTCCTCGATCTCGTCCAGCAGTTCCAAAGCCTCGCGGCCCGGCCGGTCCCACTTGTTGACGAACGTGATGACGGGGATGCGGCGGTGCCGGCACACCTCGAACAGCTTCAGCGTCTGCGGCTCCATGCCCTTGGCCGCGTCGAGCAGCATGACCGCGCAGTCGACGGCGGCCAGCACCCGGTAGGTGTCCTCGGAGAAGTCCGCGTGGCCGGGAGTGTCGACCAGATTGAACATGTGGCCGCGGTACTCGAACCTGAGCGCGGCGGAGGTGATGGAGATGCCCCGGGCCTTCTCCATCTCCATCCAGTCGGAGGTCACCCCACGCCGACCGGACTTGCCGTGCACCGCGCCCGCCTGGCTGATCGCGGAGGCGTGCAGCGCCAGCGCCTCGGTCATGGTCGACTTGCCCGCGTCGGGGTGGCTGATCACCGCGAACGTGCGGCGACGTGCCGCCTCCTGCATGATCGCGGTCATTCCTGATCTCCTAGCGGTGCGTAAGGTGGGGAACTCCGGGCACAGTGCGGGGGCACTGAGGAGGCACTGGACGGCCACTGAAACAGCTTACGCGCCACCACCGGTGTCAACAGATGTGGCAACACTTCCCCAGGCCGCTTGCGCCACCATGGTGTTAAGTGGATCGTGGAACATCTCGGTTCGCCATAGGCCCATCCCAACTGTCCGAAAGCGGCTCAGCTCGTGCAACTCGACGATCTAGTGATGCGCAGATGATCACGCTGCGCTATACGGCAGGGTCCGACGTCGGCCGGATCCGGCAAGGCAACGAGGACGCCGCCTACGCGGGCGCGCGGCTCCTGGCCGTCGCCGACGGAATGGGCGGTCACGTGGGTGGTGAGGTCGCCAGCTCGGCGGCCATCGCCACCGTGGCGTCCCTGGACCAGGAGTGCCCGGGCGACCTCGCCGCCGCCGCCGAGGCCGGGGTCCGCAAGGCCAACCAGCGCCTGCGCGAACTGGTCGCCGAAGACCCGTCACTCACCGGCATGGGGACCACTCTGACCCTGATGCTCTGGAACGGCTCGCGCGTCGCCCTCGCCCACATCGGCGACTCCCGCGCCTATCTGCTCCGCAACGGCGATCTCTATCAGATCACCTACGACCACACCCTGGTCCAGACGCTGATGGACGACGGCCGGATCACCGCCGAGGAGGCCGCCCGCCACCCGCACCGGTCGATCCTGCTGCAGGTCCTCGACGGCAGCGAGAACCTCGAACTCGACCTCTCCCTGCGGGACGCCGAGGTCGGCGACCGCTACCTGCTCTGTTCCGACGGGCTGTCGGGGGTGGTCGAGGCCGAACGGCTCCGCCAGGTGCTCGCCGAGGTCGACGACCTTCAGGAGGTCACCCGGCAGCTGATCGCACTCGCCTGCGAGGCGGGGGGACCCGACAACATCACCTGCGTGGTCGCCGACGTGGTCGAGGGGGAGGTCACCGACAATCCCGTGGTGGTCGGCTCGGCCGTTCCCTCATAGGCGCTCACGGAGGCTCACAGGGGCTTACAGCGGCTCGCGGAAGCCGCCCGCCCGTGGCCGGCCACCGCTCGTGCGGACAGGTCACGGCACGGAGGTACGGCGGGTGTCCCCGGGATGCCCCGGCCGCTTCCCGCTGCCCGGCGAGCCCTGGTCACAGCCGGAGGACAGCGGTTATCGTCGGAGACCCACGTTCCTCGCCGCCCCCCATCGGAGGGATGTCCCCATGTACAAGGAATTCGCCATCGAGGCCATCGTGTGGCTCATCCCCGTCGTTATTCTCGTCGGTCTCGCCTACATGATCACCCGGCCCGTCTGATCTTTCGGGGGCCCGCCGAGGACGCGAGGCCACGCCCGCGCTCCTCGGTTTCCGCCTGCCCCCGGACGGCTCCGCGCCGCCACCTGCGCACAGGCCCCGGAAACCCGCAGCTGGAGCGACTAATACGGATATTTTTCCAATTTGGGAACTATTATCTTTAACCAATCTTTACCTGTATATAGTCACCTACATGCGCTCGGGGGAGCGCGATCCGGTACGCCAGCAGGGGGACCACACACACCAATGGGCCAGTTCGTCGATGCCACACTGTCTTTTCCGACCGTCCTGTTCACGTTCCTGCTCCTGGTGATCATCGCGTACTGGGTGCTCGTCGTGTTCGGCGTGTTCGGGTTCGACGGCGACGGCGACGGCGACGGCTCCGAAGCCTTCCTGAGCGGTCTGGGACTCGGCGGGGTCCCGGCCGCACTGGTCATCTCGCTGCTGGTCGTCGTCGCCTGGTTCGCGAGCCTGGTGGGCGGCACACTGTTCACCGGCACCCCCGCCCTGGTGGCGGTACTGGTCGCGGCGCTGGTCTGCGCCTGGGCGTGCACACGCCTCATCGTGCTGCCGCTGCGACGTCTCATCCCGAAGGAGCGCGTCCCCTCCCGCGCCGACTTCGTGGGCCGTGCGTGCGTCATCCGCACAAGCCGGGTCGCCAGTGACTTCGGTCAGGCCGAGGTCACCGCCCCGGACGGCTCCTCCGCTCTCGTTCAAGTGCGTCAGACCGGCGACGACGTCTTCGCCGCCGGAAGCACCGCCCTGATATTCGCCTACGACTCCCCTGGCGAGTTCTTCTGGGTGATGCCCTACGCCGCGGAACTCGACCCTGATCGTCCTATTTAACCGAGGGACCATTTTGGACGTCATCTCCACCGGGCTCGGCATCTTCCTCGCCGTCGTCCTGCTCGTCGTCGTCGGCCTGCTCATCATGATCAGCCGCCTGTTCAACAAGGTCGAACAGGGTAAGGCCCTGATCATCTCGAAGATCAACAAGGTTGACGTCACCTTCACCGGCGCCATCGTGCTGCCCATCTTCCACAAGTCGGAGCTGATGGACATCTCGGTGAAGACCATCGAGATCGCCCGGACCGGCCGCGAGGGCCTGATCTGCCGCGACAACATCCGCGCCGACATCCGCATCACCTTCTTCGTCCGGGTCAACAAGACCGTCGAGGACGTGGTGAAGGTCGCCCAGGCCATCGGCACCGCCCGCGCGAGCGATCAGGAGACGCTGCAGGAGCTGTTCAACGCCAAGTTCTCCGAGGCGCTCAAGACGGTCGGCAAGCAGCTCGACTTCGTGGACCTGTACACCCAGCGTGACCGGTTCCGCGACCAGATCATCCAGGTCATCGGCACCGACCTCAACGGCTACAGCCTTGAGGACGCGGCCATCGACTACCTGGAGCAGACCGCGCTGACCTCGCTCGACCGGAACAACATCCTCGACGCGCAGGGCATCAGGAAGATCACCGAGCTGACCGCCATCGAGCACGTGCGGACCAACGAGTTCCAGCGTCGCGAGGAAAAGGAGATCACCCGCCAGAACGTGGACGCGCGGGAGGCCATCCTGGAGCTTGAGCGCCGCCAGGCCGACGCGGAGACCAAGCAGAAGCGCGAGGTCGAGACCATGCGTGCCCGCGAGGAGGCGGAGACCGCCAAGGTCCAGGCCGAGGAGCGGCTCAAGGCGCACGCCGCGAATCTCCGTACCGACGAGCAGCTCGGCATCCAGCAGGAGAACCAGGCCCGCGAGATCGCGGTGGCGGCGAAGAACCGCGAGCGGGTCCTCGCCATCGAGACCGAGCGGATCGAGAAGGACCGCCTGCTGGAGGTCATCGCCCGCGAGCGCGAGACCGAGCTGTCGCGCATCTCCAAGGACAAGGAACTGGAGGGCGAGAAGCGCTCCATCGCCGAGGTGATCCGCGAGCGGATCGTGGTGGAGAAGACCGTCGCCGAGCAGGAGGAGAGCATCAAGCGCCTGCGCGTGGTCGAGGAGGCCGAGCGGACCCGTCAGGCTGTGATCATCCAGGCCGAGGCCGAGGCCCAGGAGAGCCTGGTCAAGGACATCAAGGCGGCCGAGGCCTCCGAGGCGGCGTCCAAGCACCGAGCCCGCGAGGCACTGGTGCTGGCCGAGTCCCGGCAGCAGGCCGCCGAGCTCGACGCCCGCGCCAAGATCCGTCTGGCCGAGGGCGTCCAGGCCGAGACCGCCGCTCCCGGCCTGGCCGAGGTGCAGGTGCGCGAGCGGGACGCCGCGGCGATCGAGAAGATCGGCCGCGCCGAGGCCGCCGTCGAGCGGGAGAAGGCGCTGGCGATCGCCGAGGGCGAGCAGGCCAAGGCGCACGCCGTGGCCACCGCGGTACGCGAGAAGCTGAAGGCGGAGGCCGAGGGCGAGCAGGCCATGGCGATGGCCGCAGCCGCGACGGTCGGGGAGAAGCTCAAGGCCGAGGCCGAGGGTCTCACCGAGAAGGCCGCGGCGATGGCCGCGCTCACCGACGCGACCCGCGCCCACGAGGAGTACCGTCTGCGTCTGGAGGCCGAGAAGGAGATCCGTCTCGCCGGAGTGAACGTGCAGCTCAAGATCGCCGAGGCGCAGGCCTCCGTGGTCTCCGCCGGCCTGTCCAAGGCCAACATCGACATCGTCGGCGGCGACACCGTGTTCTTCGACAAGCTGATGAACTCGATCAGCATGGGCAAGGCGGTGGACGGCTTCGTGGACCACTCCGACGTCGCCCGCACGCTGGCCGAGCCCTACCTGAACGGCTCGTCGAGCATCCCCGCCGACCTGGGCAGGGTCCTCGGCTCGATCGACACCGCCGACGTGCGGAACCTCTCGCTGTCCGCGCTGCTGATGAAACTGATCAAGGATGGCGGCCCCGACGCCGACCGGCTCCGCGGCCTGCTGAGCGAGGCCCAGGCCGCGGCCACCACCACCGAGGTCCCGGTCGCCGCGCTCAACTCCGCCGTCAAGTGACGTCCTCCACGGCGGAGGCCGTCACCGACGCCCCCGGCGCGGAGGGGGCCGGGCTGGACGCGGGCACCTACGAGGTGCTCCGCGCCCGGCTGGCCGAACAGGCCGCCGAGCTGGCCAGGCGGTCCGACGCGCTCAACGCCGAACGCCTGGCGGTGTTCGGCGGAGCCGAGCTGCGCCTGATCGGCACCGAGCGGATACGCACCGAGAACAACTGCGTGCCGCGCGACATCGTCTCGGTCGGCGGGCTCATGCTCTTCGGCTACAACGTGTTCATCGGGCTGAAGCCGGAGACGGCCGTCGCGGACGTCTTCTCCATGCACACGTTCGTACGGGACAAGGCGGACGCGTTCCGCTTCGACCCGGCGCCGATGTTCCGTGACCCGCGCTTCGAGCGGGACTTCGCCGAGCTCTACCGGTACTACCGGGAGACCCGGCTGCTCCAGCTCCGCCGGGTCGAGGGCAAGCTGCTGGCCGTCTTCCAGACCGGCCCGCAGGACACCCGGGTGCTGCGCTGGCAGGTCGGGGCGGACGGCACGCTCACCTACATCGACGACCGGGGGGAGCGCGACCACACGTTCCCGCCCTCGCACGACTTCGAGTGGACCCCGGCCACCCGTGACGACCACGTGCTCGGCCGCCACCCGCACATCTCGATCCAGGGCGAGGTGTTCGTCGAGACCGTCGGCGGCGACCTCACCATCAAGATCGAGAACAATACCGAGTCCGGCGAGGGCGTCTACCGCGAGCCCGTCACCGAGCCGCTGCAGAGCCTCGCCGACGCGGAGGTCCAGCACGCCAGGATCGGCCCGCTGATCCTGCTCCGGATCCGGCCGTACAAGGAGCCCGACTGGCGGCACCTGGTCTTCAACACCCGGACCAAGGACGTGGTCCGCCTCGACGGCATCGGGCAGGCCTGCCAGCGCCTGCCCGAGGACCAGGGGATCATCTTCCCCGGCGGCTACTACCTGTCCACCGGGGTCAGCAAGACCTTCGACACCGACGTGTCCGAGCTGGAGTTCGAGCGGGTCATCCGCTCCCCCAACGGCGAGGACGTGCTGTACGTCTTCCACGCCCGCGCCGAGGGGCGCTCGCTGCTGCTGCCGTACAACGTGATCCGCAAGCAGGTGGCGAATCCGCTCTCCTGTCACGGCTACTCGCTGTTCGACGACGGCACGCTGGTCGTCTTCAGGGCCACCTCCGACGAGCCCACCCGCGTCCACCCGATGCAGGTCTGGCAGACGGCGTACCAGTCGGACCTCTACGCCGCCGGCCGTCCGGTCGGCACCGGCCCGCTGGAGCGGATCGGCAACGCGGAGCTGGTCCGGGGCATCTCCGACTGCCTCTCGGTGGCCGGGATGGTCGACGAGATGGCGCCGTCGATCCCGGTCTTCGAGGCGCTGATCGCCTCCTGCGCCCGGGTCTTCGACCACTACCACTGGCTGGGCGAGCACGGGCTGCGCGGTCCGCTCGCCGACGTGCGGGCCACCGCCGAGCAGGTGCTGGACGAGTTCGAGAACGTCCAGTCGCTCACCCGGCAGGCCGCCGAGGCGCTGGAGGCCGCCGCCGCCGACACCACCGCGCTGATCCGGCAGGCGCGGAGCGAGGCTCCCAGGTCCGCCCAGGGCTGGGTGGACCGGCTCTCGCAGCTGCGCCGGTCACAGGGGCACCTGGTGACCCTGCGCGAGCTGCGCCACGTCGACGTCGCCAGGATCGACGCGCTCGACGCGGAGCTGGCGGCCGAGCTGGACAGCACCGCGCAGCGCGCCGCGGGCTTCCTGCGCGGCGACGACGCCTTCGCCGGATACCACGCGGAGGTCGAGGCGCTGGTCTCCGAGGCGGGCGCCATCGCGACCGTGGCCGAGGCCGGGCCGATCGGCGAGCGGCTGGAGCGGCAGGCGCGGGGACTGGAGATCGTGGTCGAGGTGGTCGGCACGCTCGACATCGCCGACGCCACCGTGCGGACCGCCATCCTGGAACGGGTCGGCGAGGTGCTCGGCGGCGTCAACCGCGCCCGCGCCACGCTGGACGCCCGGCGCGGGGAGCTGCTGGCCGGTGAGGGCAGGGCCGCCTTCGCCGCCGAGTACGCCCTGCTGGGGCAGGCGATCACCGGGGCGCTGGCGATGTCCGACACCCCCGAGCGCTGCGACGAGCAACTGGGCCGGCTGATGCTCCAGCTGGAGAACCTGGAGTCGCGCTTCGCCGAGTTCGACGACTTCCTGGGGCAGCTGTCCTCGAAACGGGAGGACGTCTACGAGGCGTTCTCCTCGCGCCGCCAGGCGCTGCTCGACGAACGGGCCCGCCGCGCCGACCGGCTGTCCGACTCCGCGACCCGGATCCTGTCGAGCGTACGGCGCCGCCTGGCCGGGCTGAAGTCGCTGGACGAGGTCAACACCTACTTCGGGTCCGACCCGATGGTGCTCAAGCTCAAGGGCGTGGTCGGGGAACTGCGCGCGCTGGGCGACCAGGTCCGCGCCGAGGAGCTCGAAGGCCGGGTCAAGTCCGCCCGTCAGGAGGCGGGCCGCGCCCTGCGCGACCGGCTCGACCTCTACACCGACGGCGGCGAGACCATCCGGCTCGGCCGCCATCTGTTCGCGGTCAACACCCAGCCGGCCGACCTGACCCTGGTCCCGCACGAAGGCCGGATGGCGTTCGCCGTCACCGGGACCGACTACCGCTCCCCGGTGCTCGACGCGGCCTTCGAGGAGACCCGGCCGTTCTGGAACCAGCTGACGGTCTCGGAGTCGCCGGAGGTCTACCGGGGCGAGCACCTGGCCGCCTCCATCCTGGCCGCCGCCGAGTCCGGCATCCTGACGCTGGGCGAGCGACAGGTCTCCCTGGACGCGCTGCACGAGGCGGCGGTGGCCGACGGGGAGCTGCTGGAGATCGTCCGCCGGGTGGCGGAGACCCGCTACGACGAGGGCTACGAGCGGGGCGTCCACGACCACGACGCCACCGCGATCCTGCAGGCGGCGCTCCGCCTGCACGCGGGCGCGGGCCTGCTCCGCTACCCGCCGGCGGCGCGGGCCGCCGCCCAGCTCTTCTGGACCTACGGCACCGACGAGGCCGCCCGCGCGACCTGGACCACCCGGGCCACCTCACTGGCCCGGGCCCGGACCCTGTTCGGCCGGGTGGAGGCGGTACGGGAGACCCGTGCCGCCCTCGGCTCCGCGATCGCGTCCTTCAGCCGGGGTCTCCACGGCCGTCCGGAGAGCCCGGCGGGCGCGCTCGCCGTGGCCGCCGCGAGCACGGCCGGGGCGCCCCAGGCGGCCGGGACCCGCGCGCGGGAGGATGAGGGCGTCTTCGAACTGGCCGGGGAGTATCTCTTCGAGGAACTGGCCGGCAAGCCGTTCGGGTTCGTGACGAGCGCGGGGGCACGGGCGCTGCTCGACCGGTTCGACCGAGCGCTCGGCCCCGCGCGCCGGGAGTTCGAGGAGGACCTGCGAGCGCTCGGCGACGACCTCTCCGGGCGTCACCGCCTGGCCGAGGCATGGCTGTCCGCCTTCGACCTCTCGACGCCGGACTCCGGGCCGGACTCGGCATCGGCCCCCGGATCGGCGGAGCTGGTGGAGGCTGTCGCCGTACTGCTCTGCGAGGTGGCGCGGCACGACTCGTCCGCGGCGCTGACCGCCACGGTCGAGGGGCTGCTCGGCGCGCACCCCCGGATCTCCGGGCGCGCGATCCGGCTACGGCTGGACGAGTTCCTGGCCAGGACCCGGCACTTCCGCGACCACCGCGTCCCCGCGTACCGCGCCTACCAGAAGCGGCGCAACGAGCTGGTCGCGGCCGAGCGGACGCGGCTGCGTCTTGAGGAGTTCCAGCCGAAGGTGATGACCGCCTTCGTCCGCAACCAGCTGCTCGACGAGGTCTACCTGCCGCTGATCGGCGACAACCTGGCCAAGCAACTCGGCGCGGCCGGGGATGCCAGGCGGACCGACCAGATGGGCATGCTGCTGCTCATCTCCCCGCCCGGCTACGGCAAGACCACCCTGATGGAGTACGTGGCCAACCGGCTGGGGCTGATCTTCGTCAAGGTCAACGGCCCTGCCCTGGGCCACCTGGTGACCTCGGTGGACCCGGCGCAGGCGCCCGACGCGACGGCACGGCAGGAGATCGAGAAGATCTCCTTCGCGCTGGAGATGGGCAACAACGTGCTGCTCTACCTGGACGACATCCAGCACACCTCCCCGGAGCTGCTGCAGAAGTTCATCTCGCTCTGCGACGGCCAGCGCCGGATGGAGGGCGTCTGGGAGGGCCGGACCCGCACCTACGACCTGCGTGGCAAGCGCTTCGCGGTCTGCATGGCGGGCAACCCGTACACCGAGTCCGGCAAGCGCTTCCGCATCCCCGACATGCTCGCCAACCGCGCCGACGTGTGGAACCTCGGTGACGTGCTGTCCGGCCGGGACGAGCTGTTCGCGCTGAGCTACATCGACAACGCGCTGACCTCCAACCCGGTGCTGTCCCCGCTCTCCACCCGCGACCGCGGCGACATCCGCCTGCTGGTACGGCTGGCGCGGGGCGAGGAGGGGGTCCGGGCCGACCAGCTCTCCCACCCGTACTCCTCGGTGGAGCTGGAACAGGTCCTCGCGGTGCTCCGCAGGCTGCTCCGGATCCAGAAGGTGGTGCTGGCCAACAACCAGGCGTACATCGCCTCGGCCGCCCAGTCTGACGCCTCGCGGACCGAGCCTCCCTACCAGCTCCAGGGCTCGTACCGGAACATGAACAAGCTCGCGGCCCGGGTCGTCCCGGTGATGAACGACGCCGAACTGGAGGCGGTGATCGACGACCACTACCTCGGCGAGGCCCAGACCCTCACCTCGGGGGCAGAGGCCAACCTGCTCAAACTCGCCGAGCTACGCGGCACCCTGACCGCCGGGCAGGCCGCCCGATGGACCGAGGTGAAGGCCGCCTACCTGCGCTCCCAGGCCCTCGGCGGCGCCGAGGACGACCCGATGACCCGCGCGGTCGGCGCGGTCGGCCTCCTCGCCGACCGGGTGAGCACCGCCATCGAACACGCCGCCGACCGGCTCTCCCCCGAACCGTGAAACCCGGTCACGGAGGCCAAGGGCGGCAAGGAACACTCTGGTGGCCCTCGCCCGCCCGGCCCCGTGACCGGTACCCGGCCGAGCTCGCCCCGCCGGCCACCGACGTCCGCCACCACCTGCGACAGGTCTCCGGTGGCAACGGCGCCGACCACGAGGTCGACGTCACGCTGTCACCCGGCTGATCGACTCCGCCCGATGGCTGTCATCGCCGTCACCTGGGAATGACCAGGTCATGGCTAACGAACCAAAGGTACGGGTGCGCCGGGTCTACGAGGAGCCGGAAGCCTCCGACGGTGCCCGGGTGCTGGTCGATCGGGTCTGGCCGCGCGGGCTGTCCAAGGAGAAGGCACATCTTCAGGAGTGGTGCAAGGCGGTGGCGCCCTCGACCGAGTTGCGCAAGTGGTACGGCCACGACCCGGCTCGGTTCGAGGAGTTCGGCCGCCGCTACCGCGCCGAGCTGAAGGACCCCGAGCGGGCCACCGCGCTGGAGCACCTGCGGGAGCTGGCGAGACAGCGAACGGTGACGCTCCTGACCGCGACCAGGCAGGCCGACATCAGCGAGGCCGTGGTCCTCGCCGACCTGCTGCGGAGTTGACCGCGGCGTCCCACGTGAGCCTGGCACCGAGGGGAGCGCGCGGCCGGGTGAGTACCGCCATCGGGCACACCACCGACCGCCTCTCCCCCGTGAGCTGTCAGCCAGGCGCGAGCAGGGTGAAGTCGGTGCGACCGGAGACGACTCCGTTGACCTGGACTTCGACCGCGTGGGTACCGGGGTGGTAGCGCCTGGTGGTGATCTCGCGGAACGAGTGGTCGCGCGAGAGATCGATGGTGTCGCCGGGTGCGAGGGTCCTGGTGGTGAGCTTGAAGGTCTTGCCGCTCTGGCTCCCGTTCGCCTTCCTGTGGTGAACGATGTAGTCGATCGCGAGCCGCACCGGCTCCTGCCCGGGGTTGGTGACGGAGACGGTGAATCTCAGCGTGCCGCCGAACGGCACGGTGGTGCCGGCGAGCTTCGGACCCACGATCTCGACAACCGTGCCCGGAGTGAACCCCATCAGTTCCAGTGCGCCGGGATGGCCTTTCTTGATCAGCGTCCGCAGTCCGTGCCGAACGACTCTCCGCGTGTTGCCGTCCGGATCGGCCAGCCAGGCGGCGGCGGTCTCGATCACCAGGTCGGGCCGCTCCCTGCTGAGGTCGTTGAGATGGTTGGCGACCGAGCGTCGTACGTACTCGCTCTCGTCCCGGTACAGGGCACTGATGACCGGCACGGTCGACCGGGGGTTCGCGAGGATGGCCGGAACCCGCTTGGCCCAGGGCAGGAAGGCCCGGGTCCCCTCGGTCGCGAGACGGCGGACGTGCTCATCGGGATGAACGGTCCAGTCGATGATCCGTGCCATCGCGCGATCGAGATCGCGTTCGAGCAGCAGGCGGATGGCGAACTCGGAGGTCAGGCGTGGAGTGAGCTCCGCGAGCGCGTCAAGGGCGTCATCGAACGCCTCGCCGCTCCCGTCCTCGATCGCCTTGGTGGCGACAGCACCGCTCACCGGCCAGATCAGCCAGCCGCTGAAGGGATGTCTCCCGTTCAGCGCGGCCCGGACCGTGCCCGCGAAGGACCCGTAGTCTCCGGGCAGGTCCCGCAGCAGGGCGTCACGCAGCAGGTCGGCACGCTCGCGCAGGGACAGGGGGCCGAGTTCGGAGGTCGCCGCTCGAAGTGCCGTGAGCCGGGCGTCCGGCACGACCGCCCCGACCGCCCGGGCCAGTGCGCGGGCGGTGTCGGGTCCGATGAGCTCGTCGGCGAAGGGCATCTGTGTTCTCCAATGGGACGTCGTGGCGGCGGGCCCGCCGCCGCGATGGGGCACGGAGGTCCCTCCTGCTCGTCGTGCGGCCCCGCACGACGAGCAGGAGAGGCCGGGGCTTCCCGGGAGCGCCGCGAGTCGTGGATCCGCCGCCCCGGCCGGGAGGCCGCGTGATGGCACGGCCGTCTTCGGGGCGGATGCCCGGCGTCGGCCGGCTCACCTGCCGGAGGGGCGGGCGCGGATGTGCAGGCGTTCGCCCTGGGGGCCGAACAGGCTGAGTATCTCGGCGGGTTCCGGGCCGGGACTGCTGAACGCGTGCGGGATGTGGGTGTCGAACTCCGCGACCTCTCCGGGCATCAGGACGATCTTCTTCTCACCGAGTGACAGGCTCAGCCGCCCGGACAGGACGTAGAGCCACTCGTAGCCCTCGTGGACCCGCTGTTCCGGCCCGCAGCCGGGCCGGCTCGCCGGAATGATCATCTTGTACGCCTGCAGCCCGCCGGGCCTGCGGGTCAGCGGGATGAACGTCATGCCCTCACGGGTGATCGCGCGCTGGTGGACGCGCGGATCGCCGGTCTCCGGCGCGCCGACGAGCTCGTCCAGGGGGAGCTGGTGGGCTCGGGCCAGCAGGAGCAGGAGTTCCAGGGTGGGACGACGCTGGCCGGACTCCAGGCGGGACAGGGTGCTGACCGAGATCCCGGTGGCCTCGGAGAGCTGCGCCAGGGTCGCGCCGCGCTGCCGGCGCAGTGCCCTCAGGCGCGGGCCTACCGCGTCGATGGCCCTGTCGAGGGCCTCGTCCGGAGGGAGGGCGTCGTCGTTCATGCCATCTATTTGCCATCCCGGCAAAGGCATTTGTCAAATCCGCCACCTTGGGCGGATAGTCCAGCGACGAGACGGCCGCCGTGATCCCACTCCGGCCGTACGACGAGCGAAGGAGAGCACACGGTGGAGGAGAAGTACGACGTGGTGGTGGTCGGCGGCGGCGCGGCCGGTCTCAGCGGGGCCCTGACCCTGGGCCGGGCGCGCCGCTCGGTGCTGGTGGTCGACGCCGGTGCCCCGCGCAACGCCCCGGCCGGGCATGTGCACAACTACCTGGGCCGCGAGGGCACGCCCCCCGGCGAGTTGCTGGCCGTCGGCCGCGCCGAGGTGACCGGCTACGGCGGTGAGATCGTGACCGGCACCGTCACCTCGGTCCATCGGCTGGAGGGCGACGACGGCTTTCGCGTGCTGCTCGCCGACGGCCGACAGGTACGGGCTCGGCGGCTGCTGGTGACCACCGGCCTGGTGGACGAGCTGCCCGACGTTCCGGGGCTGGCCGAGCGATGGGGACGCGACGTCCTGCACTGCCCGTACTGTCACGGCTGGGAGGTCCGCGACCAGGCGATCGGCGTCCTGGCCGACAGCCCGATGGCCGCGCACCAGGCCCTGCTGTTCCGGCAGTGGAGTGAGCGGGTGACCCTGTTCCTGCACACCGCCGCCAAGCCCACCGATGAGGAGTACGAGCAGCTGGCCGCCCGGGGCGTCACCCTGGTGGAAGGCGAGGTCGCCGCCCTGGAGACGACCGGCGACCGGCTCGACGGCGTCCGGATGCGTTCGGGAGAGCTCGTCCCCTGCCAGGCCGTGGTGGTCGCGCCGCGCTTCACCGCCCGGGCCGACGTGCTCGCCTCCCTCGGGCTGGAGCCGGTCCCGCAGCTGGTCGGCGGCCACGTCGTCGGCAGCTACGTGCCCGCCGATCCCACCGGGGCCACCGCGGTGCCCGGGGTGTGGGTGGCCGGCAACGTGGCGGACCTGCGCGCCCAGGTGATCGTCTCCGCCGCCTCGGCACTGAACACCGCCGCGGCCATCAACGCCGACCTCATCGCCGAGGACACCCGCCACGCCGTCGCCGCTCACCGCCGGCGGCCCGAGTCCCTCTCCGGCCACGCCGAACGGGTGCCTGACGACCGGCACGGCCCCGCCACCGCGGCAGCACCGGACGCTCACCGGCACACCGACCAGGACGCCCTGGTCGAGGGCATGTTCAGCGAGCAGGCCTGGGAGGAGCGCTACCGTTCCCGTGACGCGGTCTGGAGTGGCCGGCCCAACCCCCAGCTCGTGGCCGAGACCGCCGACCTGCCCCCCGGCACGGCGCTCGACGTCGGTTGCGGCGAGGGGGCCGACGCCCTCTGGCTGGCCGAACGCGGCTGGCGGGTCACGGCGGCGGACTTCGCCACCGTCGCCCTGCGGCGCGGCGCCGAACACGCCGAGGCCCTCGGCGCGGAGGTGGCCGGGCGGATCGACTGGGTGCACGCCGACCTGACCGGCTGGGCACCCGATGAGGGCCGCTTCGACCTGGTCACCGCCCATTTCATGCACCTGCCGAAGGAGCAGCGCGAGGCACTGCACACCCGGCTGGCCGCCGCGGTGGCCCCCGGCGGGACTTTGCTCATCGTCGGCCACCACTTCTCGGACCTGGAGACCACGATGCCCCGGCTCAACGTGCCCGAGATGTTCTTCACCGCCGAGGAGGTCGCGCACTCCCTCGACCCCGACCTGTGGGACATCCTCGTCACCGACACCAGACCGCGCCTCGCCGACGACCCCGAGGGCCGCCAGGTCACCATCCACGACGCCATCCTGCGAGCCCGCAGGCGCCCGTGACCGGCCACCCCGGTCACCGCTCGGGAAGCCTCGGGTCGGCGGACATCGCCTCGCGCGGCGACCGCGCCCCGAGGGCCGCCGGCCAAGGGGGATCGCGAAACCCTCCCCCGGGCAGGTGAGGGGGTGCCCGGTTGCCAGGTCGTCGCCGGATGTCGAATACGGTGAGCAGGTGTCGGTCAGCGACCGGGTCGAGCGAAAGCAAGGAAAGCAGTGAAGCTTCTTCATTCAGGGAAGGTCCGCGACGTCTACGAGGACCGCGGGGACATCATCCTCGTGGCGTCCGACCGGGTGTCGGTGTACGACGTGATCCTGCCCACGCCCATCCCCGACAAGGGGAAGATCCTCACTCGGCTCTCGCTCTGGTGGTTCGAGCAACTCGCCGACATCGTGCCCAACCACGTGATCTCGGCGACCGACGTACCCGCCGAGTTCGCGGGCCGTGCGGTGCGGTGCAGGAAGCTGGAGATGGCGAAGGTCGAGTGCGTCGCGCGCGGCTACCTGACCGGCGGCGGGCTGAAGGAGTACCTGGCGCACGGGTCGGTCTCGGGCGTGCCGCTGCCGCCCGGCCTGCTGGACGGCTCCAAGCTGCCCGAGCCGATCTTCACCCCGTCCACCAAGGCGCCGCTGGGGCAGCACGACGAGCCCATCTCCTTCGACGAGGTGGTCGCCCTGGAGGGCGCCGAGGTCGCCGAGGAGTTCCGGCGGATCACGCTGGAGATCTACCGGCGAGGCTCCGAACTCGCCGCGGAGCGGGGCGTCATCATCGCCGACACCAAGATCGAGCTGGGCTGGGACTCCGAGGGCACTCTCGTGCTCGGCGACGAGGTGCTGACCTCCGACTCCTCCCGTTTCTGGCCCGCCGACCGGTGGGAGCCCGGCCACGCGCAGTTCTCCTTCGACAAGCAGTACGTGCGTGACTGGGCGACCGGCACGGGCTGGGACAAGAAGGAGCCTGCCCCGGAGGTCCCCGCCGAGGTCGTGGAGGTCACCAGGGCACGCTACATCGAGGCGTACGAACGCATCACCGGCAGAACCTGGTAGGAGCCCGGCCCGGACCCGCCACATCGAGGCGTACGAACTCCGACTCCCCGACGCCCGGGTAGGCGGCCTGAGTCCCCTACAGGGAGAGTTTCCTCTCGACCGCGGCGCCCACGATGGTCGGTTCCACCGGGGCGGAACCGGTGGGCGCCCCGAAGTCGGCCACGATGCAGGTGATGTTGTCGGGGCCGCCGCCCCGGTTGGCGAGGTCGATGAGCCAGCGAGCCGCCTCGTCGGGATCGGAGATCTCGGTCAGCGTGTTGAACAGGGTCTCGGGGCCGACCACGGCGGTCAGGCCGTCGGAGCAGAGCAGGTAGCGGTCCTCCGGGTAGGCCTCGCGCAGCGACAGGTCCAACTCGCCGTCGCCGGTGCCCTCAAGGACCCGCAGCACCATTGACCGGCGCGGGTGCTCGGCGGCCTGCTCAGGGGTGATCCGTCCCTCGTCCACCAGCGACTGGACCAGGGTGTGGTCATGGGTGATCTGGTAGAGGGCGCCGTCGCGCAGCATGTAGGCCCGGGAGTCTCCGACATGGGCCAGGGCGAAGGTGGCGCCGTCCCAGAGCATGGCGGTCAGGGTGGTGCCCATGCCGCGCAGCGTGGGATCCTGCTCGCTCATGTCGCGCAGCGTGTGGTTGACGTCCCTGGCGGCGCCCTTGAGCGCGGCGAGCAGGTCGACACCGTCGGCGGGAAGGGTGCCGTCCAGTGCCGCCATGGCGGTGACGGCAAGTGAGCTGGCGACCTCTCCACCCGCATGACCACCCATGCCGTCCGCTATGGCGAGCAGGCGCGCGCTCGCGTAGCCCGAATCCTCGTTCGCCTCACGGCGGACCCCCACGTCGGAGCGGGCCGCGTAGCGCAGTGCCAGTGGTTGGTTCAGTGCCATGAAGGCAGTAAATCATTGGTTGAAGCACTTCACAAGCAAAGACGTTGTAGACCGTTGCGGCACAGTCAACTACTGTGGCCCAACATGGAGGAGTCCCAGGAGATCACCGTGAACGCGGGCGACATCGCCCGGCTTGCCGGGGTCGGCAGGGCAGCGGTGAGCAACTGGCGCCGCCGCCACGAGGACTTTCCCCAGCCGGTGGGCGGTACCACCTCCAGCCCGCTGTTCTCGCTGCCGGAGATCGCCGGGTGGCTGCGCGCGAACGGCAAGTCCTTCGAGGTCTCGCTCGGCGACCTGGTCTGGCAGCGGATGCGCACCTCGGTCGACGACCTCAGACTGGGCGAACTGGTGGCCAAGGTCGGCGCCTTCCTGCTGTTCCTGCGCCGCGAGCCCACCGCCTGGCGTGATCATGGTACGAAGTCTCTCACCCGGATGGCAGAGGTGACGACCGATCTCCCCGGCTCCGCCGATCTCCGCCTGGACGATCTGGCCCTCGTCCGGCTGGTCGCCGAGCTGGCCGCCGAACGTGACCCGCTGGAGGTCTTCGAGTTCCTGTGCGAGCGCTACGTCGAGGCGCACTCCCGCCAGCTCTCGGTCACCAGGGACGATGTGGCCGAGCTCATGGTCCGGCTGGTGGTGCGGGAGGGGGACGTCGTCCTGGACCCGGCATGCGGTATCGGAACGCTGCTGCTGGGCGCGGACAGCTCGACGGCCCGGCGGGGAAGCGCTTCGAACGGCGGGAAGACCATCCTGATGGGGCAGGAGATCAACGAGACGAACGCGCTGCTCAGCGCGGTTCGGGTGCTGCTGCGCGGGACCGAGGCGCGGATCGTCGCCGGTGATTCGCTCCGCGAGGACGGCCTGGCCGGTGACGTGGCCGACGCCGTGGTCTGCGACCCGCCGTTCAACGAGCGGGTCTGGGGGCACGAGGAGCTCGCCGGCGACCCGCGCTGGGAGTACGGCCTGCCGCCGCGCGGTGAGTCCGAGCTCGCCTGGGTGCAGCACTGTCTCGCCCGCGTGCGGCCGGGCGGCCTGGTGGCGATCCTGATGCCCACCGCCGCCGCCAGCCGTCGTCCGGGCAAGCGGATCCGCGGCAACCTGCTCCGGGCGGGGGCGCTGCGGGCCGTGGTGACGCTGGCGCCCGGCGGCCCCGACCTGTGGATACTCCGCAGGCCCGACGGCGGGCGTCCACCGTCCCAGCTGCTGGTGGTGGACGCCGGCGAGGACCTGTCGGTCGTGGAGCCCGCCTGGCGCGCGTACCTGGAGAACCCCGAGGCCGAGCCATCCGGCGAGGGCCGCGCGGTGCGCATCATCGACCTGCTCGACGACGAGGTCGACCTCGCCCCGGCCAGGCACCGCCCGCAGCACAGCGGCCTCGACTTCCCGCGCGACTTCACCGAGACCCTGGCCGGCTTCATGGGTGCCTCGGCCACGCTGTCGGAGGCCGCTCCCGCCCTGGAGTTGCTCGCCGAGCGGCAGGACCTGCCGACCACCACGGTCGGCGAGCTGGCCAAGGCGGGGCTGATCACGATCCTGCAGGCGCCGCCGAGGATGTCGGCGGACGAGGGCCCTCTCCCGGTGCTGACCGCCGACGACACCGCGGCGGGCGCCTCGCCCTCCGGCCGTACCACCCTCGACCCGGCACTGATCATGATCAGGCCCGGCGACGTGGTGACCACGGTGCTCGGCGCGGTCAGGGTGATCACCCAGAGCGGCGCGGCGCTCGGCCCGCAGCTCACGCTGTACCGGGTCGACCCGCAGCGGCTCGACTCCGGGTTCCTGGCCGGTTTCCTGCGCTCGGCCGACGCGGCCAGGGTCCATCCCTCATCCAGCCGCCTCGACGTGCGGCGGGCGAGGGTGCCCATGCTGCCGCTGTCCGACCAGCGGATGTACGGAACGGCCTTCCGCGAACTGTTCGAACTGGAGGACAGACTGCGCGAGACGAGGGCACTGGGGGAAACGCTGATCCGGCTAGGCTTTGACGGACTGGTCGACGGCCATCTCCGGCCATGCGACCAAGGGGCGTGATGCCCGCGCTTCCAGGGGAGGGTCGATGGTCATCGGCGACCGATACGTACTCGACGACCTCCCTCTCGGCCAGGGGGGCATGGGGGCCGTCTACGGCGGCCATGACAGGCATCTCGACCGCAGGGTGGCCGTCAAGTTCCTGAGGTTCCTCACCGGCCCCGACGAGGAGCTGAAGCGGCGTTTCCTGCGCGAGGCCCGCATCCTGGCCAGGCTGGAGCACCCCGGCGCACCGGTCCTCTACGACTTCGGCACCTTCGACCAGCGGCTGTTCCAGGTGATGCAGTTCATCGAGGGCGTCACCGTGGCCGACGTGGTCAGCGAGCACGGCCCGCTCCCGGTGCCCTGGGCCGCGGCGATCGCCGCCCAGGCCTGCGCGGTGCTGACCGCGGCCCACGCGCTGTCCGTCTGCCATCGCGACCTGAAGCCGACCAACCTGATGCTCTGCCCCGACGGGAGCGTCAAGGTCCTCGACTTCGGCCTGGCCGTGCTCCGCGAGGCCGACTCGACGCAGTTCACCCGGGTCGGCCAGATTCTCGGCACCCCGTCGTACATGGCACCCGAGCAGATCCAGCGCGGCCTGTCCGGTCCCCGCAGCGACCTCTACGCCCTCGGGTGCGTGATCCACGAGATGCTGACCGGCCGCCAGCTGTTCACCGGCCCCACCGAGTACGCCGTGTTCGAGCGCCAGGTGAAGGAGCGCCCGCCCGAGGTTCCGGGGGTCCCCGCCGAGCTGAACCGCCTCCTCGCCGACCTGCTGGAGAAGGACCCGGAGAACCGCCCCGCGGGCGCCGACGTCCTCTACGAGCGGCTGCAGCCCTTCGCGGTGGACCTGCCGATGCTGCCGGGCTTCCTGCACCCGTCGTCGGTGCCGAGCCCGGGCCGGATGTACGCACGGATGGTCGGCCGGGTCCTGGCCTGACGGCCCCTGCCCGGCGGTCACCGCGCGACCGTCCCGGCGGGGCGTGTCCTAGCGGTCGCCGGTCTCCCGGCCGGCCTCCGGTGTCCGGCGGCCTGCCCGTCGGGGGCGTCCCGGGCGAGGGCGGCGGCCTCGATCAGCCCGGCGTCGGCGAGGCGGCCGAGCTCGCCGTGGAGCCGGCTCCGGGTGGCGGGCCAGACGTTGGCGAGCGAGACAGCGAAGACTTTCATCAGGTCGTATCCGCTCGCCGGCCCCTCGGAGAGCAGGCCGGGCGGCGCGCGTCGAAAGCTTACGGCCTCTTCCGACGTTCTTCTATTGACATGTCGCTCATGGGAGCTTTCTTTCGACATATCACCAGTGGAAGATCCAGGAGGGATCATGACCCCGTCCTATCTGCAGGGTGACCTCGCCCCGGTTCCCGACGAGATCGACGTCCACGATCTGACCGTCGAAGGGCTCCTCCCCGCCGAGCTGAGCGGACGCTACTTCCGCAACGGCCCCAACCCGCTGCCGGGGCAGGACCCCGGCCACTGGTTCGCCGGCCCCGGCATGATCCACGGTGTCCGCCTGCGCGACGGCCGCGCCGAGTGGTACCGCAACCGGTGGACCCGGACCACCCAGTTCACCGGCGACGCCCGGTTCCTGGGCCCCGACGGCATCGACCTGACCGCCATCAGCGCCAACACCAGCGTGGTCCGGCACTCCGATCGGCTCTTCGCCCTGGTCGAGAACGGCCTGCCGTACGAGATCACCCCCGAGCTGGGCACCGTCGGCGCCTGCGACTTCGGCGGCAGGCTGACCACGGCCATGACCGCCCACCCCAAGGAGGACCCACGCACCGGGGAACTGCTCTTCTTCGGCTACGGCTTCTTCCCCCCGTACCTCACCTACCACCGCCTGTCCGCCGGTGGCGAGCTGGTCGAGAGCCGGGAGATCGAGGTCCCGGGGCCGACCATGATGCACGACTTCGCGATCACCGAGAACCACGTGGTCTGGCTGGACCTGCCGGTGGTCTTCGATCTGGAGATGACGGACCACGGCATCCCCTACCGGTGGGACGACGCCTACGGCGCCCGGCTCGGCGTGATGGGACGCGCCGACGGGAAGACGCGCTGGTTCGACGTCGACCCCTGCTACGTCTTCCACGTCGGCAACGCCCACGAGGACGCCCTGGGCCGGATCGTCCTCGACGCGATCCGCTACACCCCCGGCAGCTTCCAGAGCGTGTGGGAGAGGGTCGGCAGCGGGGTGGACGAGGTCCCCGGCCCCGGCGCCGCGGGAAACCCGGAGCGGGGAGCGACCCTGCACCGGTGGACGCTCGACGCCAGGAACGGTCTCGCCAAGGAGGAGCGGCTCGACGACCGCGCCGTCGAGTTCCCCACGATCAGCGGGGCGCGCACCGGACTTTCCAGCCGCTACCTGTACACCGTGACCGAGAAGGCGATCGTCAAGTACGACACGGAGACCGGCGCGAACGACGTCAGGGAGACCGGCGGTGCGACGGGCGAGGCGGTGTTCGTCCCGGCCGAGGGCGAGCGCGCCGAGGACGACGGCTGGCTGATGGCGGTCGTCACCTCGAAAGGCGACTCGGCACTGTGGGTGCTGGACGCCGGCACGCTGGAGTCCGTGGCGACGGTGCGGCTGCCACGCCGGGTGCCCACCGGCTTCCACGGCTCCTGGTTCGCCGACGCCTGACCGCCGCCACGGTGCCCCGTGACCGGCGATCGGGGAGAATACGCCCCGTGGAAGGGCGATGGGTCGAGGTGGCGGACCGGGTGCTGGTGCGGCGGTACGCCGAGCTGGACCTGTCGGTGGGGCTGGTCGTGGGCGACGGCGGCTGCCTGGTGGTCGACACGCGGGGAGACGAGCGGCAGGGGGCCGAGCTGGTCTCGGAGGTCAGGCGGGTGACATCCGCCCCGTGGGCGGTGGCGATCACCCACTCGCACTTCGACCACAGCTTCGGCACCCGGCCCTTCCTCGACTGCCCCGTCTGGGCGCACGAGGGCTGCCGGACCGACCTGGCCGACAACGGCGGCCGGGCCAGGGACGAGTGGGCACACCACTACCGGGATCGGGGGCGTGCGGACATCGCCGACGACATCGCGAGCACCGAGATCGTACTGCCGGACCACCTGGTGGCCGGCCGGGCGGAGCTGGTCGTCGGCGGTCGCCCGGTAGTCCTGGCCCACCTCGGCCGCGGCCACTCCGGCAACGACCTGGTCGTCCACGTGCCGGACGCCGGCGTGGTCTTCGCCGGGGACCTGGTGGAGAACGGCGCCCCGCCCGCCTACGAGGACGCCTATCCCCTCGAATGGCCGGCCACCCTCGCCGGGCTGCTCGACCTCCTCGGCGACAGCGGCGGCAGCAGCGGCGGCAGCGGCGGCAGCGGCGTCGTCGTCCCCGGCCACGGCGACCCGGTCGACCGCGCCTTCGCCGCCGCCCAGCACGCGGAGATCACCGCCCTGGCCCGCCTGTGCGAGCGGGTGGCGGCGGGCCTGCTCTCCCCCGCCGACGCCGTGCGCCTGTCGCCGTACCCGGAGGAGACCACCAGGACCGCCCTCGGCCGCCCCTGTTGAGCGCGGCTCAGATCTCCTCCCGGAGCCCGGCCGTCGGGTCGAGCTGGCGCGGCTGGTTCGCGATCCTCGGGTGATGCAGGTCGAAGGCCGGCCGCTCCGAGCGGATGGTCGGGATCGAGGTGAAGTTGTGCCGGGGCGGCGGGCAGGAGGTGGCCCACTCCAGTGAGTTTCCGAACCCCCACGGGTCGTCCACGGTCACCCGCCGGGCGTGGCGCGCGGTGTGCCAGAGGTTGTAGAGGAACGGCAGCGTGGAGGCGCCGAGCAGGAACGCGCCGAGCGAGGAGACCAGGTTGAGCGTGGTGAACCCGTCGATCGGGCTGTAGTCGCCGTAGCGGCGCGGCATGCCCTGCGCGCCCAGCCAGTGCTGGACCAGGAAGGTGGCCTGGAAGCCGATGAACAGCATCCAGAAGTGCAGCTTGCCCAGCCCCTCGTGCAGCATCTTGCCGGTCATCTTCGGCCACCAGAAGTAGAAGCCGGCGAACATCGCGAACACCACGGTGCCGAAGACCACGTAGTGGAAGTGCGCGACCACGAAGTACGAGTCGTGCACCTGGAAGTCCAGCGGCGGGGAGGCCAGGATGACCCCGGTCAGCCCGCCGAGCAGGAAGGTGACCAGGAAACCGACGGCGAACATCATCGGTGATTCCATCGATATGTGCCCGCGCCACATGGTGCCGGCCCAGTTGAAGAACTTCACCCCCGTCGGGATGGCTATCAGGAACGACATGAAGGAGAAGAAGGGCAGCAGCACCTGTCCGGTGGTGAACATGTGGTGCGCCCACACGGTCATCGACAGCCCCGCGATGGCGATGGTCGCGCCGACCAGGCCGATGTAGCCGAAGATCGGCTTGCGGCTGAAGACGGGGATCACCTCGGTGATGATGCCGAAGAACGGCAGCGCGATGATGTAGACCTCCGGGTGGCCGAAGAACCAGAACAGGTGCTGCCAGAGCAGCGCTCCCCCGGTCTGCGGATCGTAGACGTGGGCGCCGTGCCTGCGGCTGGCCTCCAGCGCGAGCAGCGCGGCGGACAGCACCGGGAAGGCCATCAGCACCAGCAGGCCGGTCAGCAGCACGTTCCAGGTGAAGATCGGCATGCGGAACATCGTCATCCCGGGGGCCCGCATGCAGATGATCGTGGTGATGAAGTTGACCGAGCCGAGGATCGTGCCGAGACCGGCCATCACCAGGCCCACGATCCACAGGTCACCGCCGACCTGCGGGGAGTGAGGCGCCGTGGAGAGCGGCGCGTACGACGTCCAGCCGAAGTCGGCGGCGCCGCCGGTGGTGAGGAAACCGAAGATGACGATGACGCCGCCGAAGAGGAAGAGCCAGTAGCTCACCATGTTGAGCCGGGGGAACGCCACGTCCGGCGATCCGATCTGCAGCGGCATGATCACGTTGGCGAACCCGGCGAACAGCGGGGTCGCGAACAGCAGCAGCATGGCCCCGCCGTGCATGGTGAACATCTGGTTGTACCGCTCCAGGCTCACCACCTGCATGCCCGGCTGGATGAGCTCCGCCCGGATGATCATGGCCATGAGCCCGGCGAGCACGAAGAAGACGAACGCGGTGATCATGTACAGGTACCCGATCACCTTGTGGTCGGTGCTGGTCAGCCAGTTCACGACCAGTGAGCCCGGCACCCGGTTGCGCGGCGCCAGCGGTGAGGTCAGCGGCTCCTCACTTGACTGCTCGGAGGTCGTCACAGCCCACCCCCTCGGAAACCGGCTCGTCCATGAACCGGCCCATCCTCGAACCGGCGCGGCATCCGATCCCCGCCGCCTTCCATCCCGCCATCCCCAGGAAAAGTCACTCCCACTCGCTCCCTTCCGCCATCTTGCCCGCGCGCTGACCTGGCGATTAATCGCCCTCATCCGGACCTCGCCGGCCCGGGTGGGCGGCATGGGACGCCCCGCCGTGCTTGACCCGGGAGTGAAAAGGGCACTCCGCTGGAATACGGAGCGTCGAAAGGAACACCTCATGGCCCAGCGACAGCGCGTCGTCGTGATCGGAGGAGGGTTCGCGGGCTTCACCGCGGTTCGCACCCTTTCCAGGATGGCGAAGGGCGCGATCGAGATCGTCCTGATCAACCCGACCGACTACTTCCTCTACCTGCCGCTGCTGCCCGAGGTCGCGGCGGGGATCCTCGACCCGCGCAAGGTGGCGATCCCGCTGGCCGGAAACCACCCCGGCGTGCGGCATCTGCTCGCCACCGCGGACACCGTCGACATCGAGGCACGCCGCCTGAGGTGCACGGACGCCGAGGGCAACCCCCGTGAGCTGAGCTACGACCGCCTGGTGATCGCGGTCGGCAGCGTCAACAAGCTGCTCCCCATACCCGGTGTCGCCGAGCACGCCCACGGTTTCCGCAGCATCGCCGAGGCCCTCTACCTGCGCGACCACCTGATCCGCCAGATCGAACTGGCCGCCACCTCCTCCCCCGAGGAGCGCAGGGCCCGATGCACCTTCGTGGTCGTGGGCGCCGGGTACACCGGTACCGAGGTGGCGGCCCAGGGACAGTTGCTCACCCTCGACATCCTCAGGAGGCTGCCGGAGCTGCGTGACCAGCCGGTCCGCTGGATCCTCGCCGACGTCGCCCCGCGCATCCTCCCCGAACTCGACGAGCGCCTGTCGCGGACCGCGCACCGAACGCTGTCGGAGCGGGGCGTGGAGATCCGCACCGGTACGAGCGTGGCCGAGGCGACGGCGAACGGCGTCGAACTCTCCGACGGGGAGTTCGTGGCGACCCGGTCGCTGATCTGGTGCGTCGGCGTGCGCCCCGACCCGATGGTGGAGTCACTGGGGCTGCCGACCGAGAAGGGGCGGCTGCTCGTCGACGAATACCTGCGGGTGCCGGGACACCCGGAGATCTACGCCTGCGGCGACGCGGCCGCGGTGCCGGACCTCACCCGCCCCGGCCGGTACACCGCGATGACCGCCCAGCACGCCGGCCGCCAGGGCAGACGTGCCGCCCGCAACATCGCCGCCTCGTACGGTCGCGGACGGCTCCGGCCGTACCGGCACAACGACCTGGGGTTCGCCGTCGACCTGGGCGGGGCCGCCGCCGCCGCGGACCCGCTGGGCGTGCCGCTGTCCGGCATGGTCGCCAAGGCGGTGACCCGGGGTTACCACCTGCTGGCCGTCCCGCACGGCCGGGCGCGCATCGCCGGAAGCTGGCTGCTGGACCTCGTGCTGCCCCGCCAGACCGTCCAGCTGGGCATGGTCAGCGGCGCGGAGGTCCCGCTCACCTCCACCACCCCCGAGCGCCCGCACGGAGTGAGCGCCCCGGAGCCCGAGCCGGCGAGGCGAGCCTGAGCGGATGAAGCGTAAAGGACGGCGAAATCTTCGACCCTCTCGGCGATGCCACACCGAAGCGGGGTAAGGGGCCGGGTATGGCAGAAATCGGTTACACGATGATGTGCGAGCAGACACCCGCCAGGCAGCTGGTCGAGGACGTCGCCACGGCCGAGCGGGTCGGCTTCGACTACGCGGTCATCTCCGACCACTACTTCCCGTGGCTGGAGGAGATGGGGCACTCCCCGTACGCCTGGTCGGTGCTCGGCGCGGCCGCGCAGGCCACCGCGCGACTGCCCCTGATGACGTACGTGACCTGCCCGATCATGCGCTACCACCCGGCGGTGGTGGCGCAGAAGGCGGCGACCATGGGAGTGCTGAGCGAGGGCCGCTTCACGCTGGGGCTGGGCGCGGGGGAGAACCTCAACGAGCACGTGATCGGGGAGGGCTGGCCGTCGGCCGACACCCGGCACCTGATGTTCAGGGAGGCCATACAGATCATCAGGGAGCTGTTCGAGGGCGAGTACGTCAACTATCGTGGCGAGTTCTTCGACGTCGACTCGGCCAAGCTGTTCGACCTGCCCGAGCAGCCCGTCCCGCTGGCGATCGCCGCCTCTGGCGGCCGTTCGGGGAACATCGCCGCCGAGTACGGGGACGCGCTGGTCGCGATCGACCCCGACGCGGACCTGGTGCGCGTGTTCGCCGACGCGGGCGGCGCGGGCAAGCCCGTCTACGGCCAGCTCGCGATCTGCTACGACCCCGACGTGGCGGCCGCCACGGAGCGGGCGCACCGGCTGTGGCGCTGGTCGGCGGCCGGCTGGAAGGTCATGGCCGAGCTCCCCGGGCCCGTCAACTTCGCCGCCGGCGCCCAGACCGTGCGACCGGAGGACATCACGGCGAAGGTGCCGTGCGGTCCCGACGTGGACGCCGTGGTGGAGGCGGTGCGCGCCTACACCGACGCCGGTTTCACGCACGTCGCCCTGGTCCAGATCGGCCACGAGCACCAGGGCATGTTCTTCGACTGGTCCGAGAAGGAACTGCTTCCCGCCCTGAGCCGCCTCTAGTGGCTCCCGGCGGGAAACGGGCGAGATGGTCCGGAGGCCGGGTCGATCCTCCCTTCGCGGGGAGCGACGGCCAGGCGGTTCCGCAAGAGCGCACAGGGAAGGTTCACCCGGGTGAATGACGTGTGGGATCTGGCGGTCGTCGGCGGTGGGCCCGCGGGGGCGGCGGCCGCACTGCGCGCGAGGCAGCTCCGGCCTGACGCGCGGGTGCTCCTACTCGATCGGGCCGACTTCCCCCGCGACAAGGCCTGCGGCGACGGCATCGCCGCCCACTGCCGTGACGAACTCGCCCTGCTGGGCATCCCCGACCTCATCGCCGACCACCGGCCGGCGCGGCGCCTGGCGGTGGTCTCCCCCGGCGGCGCGCGTGTCTCGGCCACCTCCGCCCGGCCCAACCATGTCGTCCCCCGCCGGGTCTTCGACGCCCGCCTCGTCGACGCCGCCCGTGCCCGCGGTGTCGAGGTCCGCCGCCACCACGTCCGCTCGCTCGCCGTCCTCGACGACCGCATCGTCCTCGACGGCACCGTCACCGCCCGTGCCGTCGTCGCCGCCGACGGGGCCAACTCGACGATGCGGCGCCTCATCGGCGTCTCCCCCGCCCCCGACAGGCACACCGCGATCGCCGTACGCGGCTACGCCGACGTACCCGCCGACGACGACGTGCAGTCCATCTTCATGCAGCAGGACGGATGGCCCGCGTACGCGTGGTCGTTCCCCATCGGCGACGGCACCGCCAACATCGGCTTCGGGATGCTCCTGCCCAGGCTGCGCGCCACCGGCCTGCCGGGCCGCGAGGTGCTGCACGGCCGGCTCGCCGAACTGCTGCCCCAGCTGAGCCCCCACGACCTGCGCGCCCACCACCTGCCCCTGTCCCCGGGGCGGCCGAGGCCGGGCTCCGGGCGGGTGATGCTCGCCGGCGACGCCGCCGGTCTCATCAACCCGCTCACCGGCGAGGGCATCTACTACGCCCTGGTCTCCGGCCGCCTCGCCGGCGAGGCGGCCGTGCGGGCCGCCGCCGATCCGCTGCCCGCCTACCGGCGCGAGCTGAGGAAGGCACTCGGACGGCACCTGCGCACCACGGACGTGCTCGCCCTCGCCGCCCAGTCACCCGGCTTCATCGACGCGGCGATCGACACGGCCGCCCGCCGCAAGGAGGTGTTCGACCTGCTGGTCGACGTGGGCCTCGGCGCGGGCACCGTACCGCTCCCGCTGGCACTGGCCGTGGTCCGCCGCTGGATCGCGAGCGGCGTCCGACGGCGCTGAACACCGCACACGCACGCTCCCCAGGTGACGGCACGGCGGTTTCTCCCGGCCACCTGAGAACCACCGGTCAACGACGCCGATCCGCGCCTCGTGGTCCTCATCGCGGTTAGAGGAAAGGGAGCGAGGAACGGCGGGACTCCGCCGTTCCTCGCGGGATCACCCGCCGGCGATCACCTTGTCCGAGCCCAGCGCCTCGGCGCGGGTCTTGAGGGTGGTACGGAGCGACGTGGCGTCGGCCTCGACCTTGGCGGTGTCGGCGCCCTCGTTCAGCCGGTAGGACTTCACGATGTCGTCGAGCAGCGTGGCGGCGGCTCCGCCTCCCAGGAGCCTCTGGTACAGGTTCCGGTACTGCTCCTCGTAGACCTTCTTGAAGGCGGGCGCCTTCAGGAACCTGTCCTTCAAGACGTGGCCCATCCGCGGCCCGCCCATCGGGCTGATCTGACGCGCGCCGCCCTCCCGGCTGACACCGTCCTGACCGGCACCGTCCTGACCGGCACCGTCCTGACCGGCACCGCCCTGTGGCTGCCCGCCTCGCGTCGGCTGAACCTGCGGCTGCCCGCTCCCGGTCGGCCGGGACTGGGACCGCGACTCCTGGGCCGGCTGAGCCTGGGACCCCGCCTCCTGCGTCGGGCCGCCCCTGCCGAACCCCATGCCGATCGTGTCGTTCGGTCCCGCCGTGGCGTTGCCGTTGAAGGCGAAGTTGAGGTCCCAGGCGATGACGGTGAACTTCTTGTCGTCCAGGTCGTACCACAGGTAGTAGTTACGCCCGGGACCGCTCATGTCGTCGAAGTTGACCGTCAGGTTCTGCAGGACGAGATAGCGGGCGAAGGACTCCACGTCCACCCGGTCGGCCAGCCCGGCGGCGAACTCCTCGTCGGAGGCCTGCTCCACCCACTTGACCAGGTCGATGATCGGCTGCAGGTCCTTACCTCCCACCTTGTTGACCTGTTTGAAGTCGGTGCCGTAGGCGGTCTGGTCCTCTCCCTTGTAGCTGAAGCCGCTTGAGGCGAGCGACTTGTACAGCACGCCGTCGCCGAGCCGCTCCGCGTATCCCTCGTCGAGATACTCCACCAGCAGACGTGGAGCCGAGGAGCGGCCGTTGACCGTGAACGAGCTGTAGGTGTACCGCTGGGTCGGCTCGCCGGCCGCGCCGACCAGCGAGATCGCCAGTGCCTCGTTCAGCAGGGTCGGGGACTGCCCGGTCGCGGGACGCACGGCCATCTGCGAGTGCCCCTGGTAGCGGCGCCCCTCCACGAACTCGTCGAAGCTGATCAGCCAGGGCAGGTTCTCGGGTTCCTCCGCCTTGAGCGCGGTCATGGCACCGCCCGGACCCCGCCCCAGCCCGCCACCCTCCGCACCGCCGTCCGGCGGCTGGAAGCCCTCCGGGGGTTGGAAGCCCTCGGGAGGTTGGAAGCCCTCCGGAGGCTGGAAGTTCCCCGGGCGCCCGCCGCCGGGGCCGCCGCCCCGCTCCCCGGTGCGGGACTTGCCGTTCCAGGTGAGCCCCCTCAACGTGGAGTTGCCCTTCAGCCGGATGCCCACGCTCGGCAGGGTGGTCCCGTCGATGACCAGGTCGGCCTCGACGTACTTCTTCTCCCCCTCCTTGAAGTACTCCTCCAGCATGTCCCGGTAGGCCCCGTCCTTGAACGTGATCTGGACGCTGTGCGAGAGCGCGGTGTCGAAGATGTCCTGGGTGCCCGCGATGTCCTGGGTGACCGTCCGCGCCGCGGCGACCTGCCCGGTGGTGACGTAGGGCCGGATCGTCCCGGTGCCGAAGCCCGCACCCACCACCAGCAGGAACACGGCGAAGACGGCGACCACCCTCCAGTGGTGCCGGAGCCTGACCGGAATCCGGTGCCGCAGCCGCGGCCGGTTCTTGGGAATGGTCATGGCCGCCTACAGGTCGGTCTGGTCGTACCCGGTCAGGACCGTGACCGGCTGGCCGCTGTTGCGCTCCCGCAGGGCCGCGATCAGGTTCGAGGGCTCGCCACCCTTCTTGATCTTGACCGTGTACATCAGCTCGGTCAGCGCGCCACCGCGGATCGACTCCATGCTCACCAGTTCGAACTCGTCGGTGTGCCGGATCAGCACGTCCTGGATCGTGTGGGTGTAGTCCTCGTCCGAGGGCACCTGAACCTTGACCACCTGGCGCTGGACGTTCAGGTGGAACCAGTTGAAGCGATTCATGATCATGATGACCAGCGAGATCGCCACGGCGGCGACGGCGGCCAGGACGTAGAAGCGGGTGCCCACGGCCATGCCGACGGCCATCACCAGGAAGATGAAACCGACGTCCCGGGTCTCCTTGATCGCATTGCGGAACCGGACCACGGAGAGCGCGCCGACCAGCGCGAACGCGCGCGCGATGTTGGAACCGACGACCAGCATGATCAGCGAGATGATCATGCCGAGGATGACCAGCGTCTGGACGTAGGACTGGCTGTAGGAGACGTTGCGGTGCGTCGCCCGGTACACCCAGCCGATCATCACGCTGAGCACGAACGACAGCGACATCGCGATGGCGATGTCCATCACGCTGAAGGTGCCGGACAGGTCCTGGAAATCGAAGTTCATGGGGGTTACGCCTCCATCAGGCGGAGTGGGGGTCATGGTCGGGGACGTGGAAGATCGACCGAGGGGCCCGGCCGAAGGCCTCCACGCTCTGGCAGTACTTGGAGACCCGCACCACCTGCAGGTTCCGTTTGGCGGTCAGATCGGTGAGCCAGTAGGGAACCCGCTCGTTCGCCTTGACCTCGATGATCGATTTGGTGGGCGGGACGATGAACCGGTTCTGGGCGTCGGCGCCGATGTGGAAGTCCCGGTCGCGGCCCCGTACGCGCTGGTCGAAGGTGACCCGGAGGCCGACGTCGGCGTCCCGGCCCACATAGGCGTGCCGCTGGTAGCCGGTCATCGCGGTGGCCCGCAGGTCGAGCCTGCAGACCAGGTCCAGAACCTCCTCGACGAAGGGCCGCTCCGCCTCGGTGTGCTCGACCGGCTCGCGCCCGTCGCACAACCGCAGCGCGTCGGCGTACGGCAGGCAGACCCGGCGCTTCTGGGTGACCCGGTTGACCCGCTGCTTGATCTCGACGAACACCGGAGTGTCCGCGGTGACCTTGAAACGGTCGCCGTAGTGCCTGATCCGCAGCTTCCGCCGGAACTTCAGGCCCTCGATCTTCTCCCAGTAGAAGCGGAGCCCGCGGGTGTCGTAGTAGACACTCCAGATGCCGTACCCCTCGTCCCCGCTGTGCGCGTCACGGTCGAGCCGCCGCTCCATCTCGTCCCGGAGCCCGTCCACCAGACCGGTGTCGACCAGATACTTGATCTCGTAGCGGTTGAACGCGTGCAGCCTGCTCGGCGCACGCAGCGCGTGCCCGGAATCGGGCACCCGCCCGTCCCCGCCACCGTCCCCGGGATCCGCGGGGCTGTCCGCGATCGCGGACGACCTGCGAAGTCTGCGCAGCATGTTGCTCCATTCGAGAGAGCGTCGGCGGACATGTCATGGTGCGAACCCGGGAGCGAGGTGTCCGAGCCCCCGGCGCGGGACGCTCCGGACGCGCGCGTCCCGCGAGCGGCGGTCCGCACGGCGAGGCCGCCCGGCCGGAGTGCCCCGGACGGCGACTCACGGATGTCGGGCCCGTCACCGGCGACCAGCGCCTTCGCCGCGACCGAACCGTTCATGACGTCGTTCTACGTGCCCTCGATGAGAGTCGTCTGAGAAGCGTGTCAACTTCCATTCATCCGGCGGACGAACGGCGGTAACCCGTCGTTAAACGCGGACCGCGAAAGGGGCCGGTCCTCGCCCCGCGACGGATACTCGGCCGCCATGTTTCATCTGGGGATTTCCATCTATCATCACAAAACTTGTGACTCTAATTCACAATATGTTTCACTGTGTTACAGCGCAGTAGCACCTCTTTACTTCCCCCATACCGAGGAGAGTGCGTTGAGTCAGCCCTCCAGTACCGAATTCACCGGAAACCCCGATGTCGTCAGGCTGTCGGCGAGCCTGCTCGACCGCCGGGACGGTGACTGCGGAGACTTCGCGGCGGTCAAGGCTCGCCCGAAACTGTGGCCGCGGGTCTCCGAAAGGCGCAGGTACGCGCCCTGGGAGACCTTTCCGCTCGGCCTGGTGATGGGCGTGCTCGACGCTGTCGAGTTCGAGGGCACCCCGATCGACGAGGCGCTGCCGAGGGTCCTCGGAAACGCCCGCGACACCGTGCATCCGGGAGTCGCCAACTGGATCGAGCACGCCTGCCACACCTACCTGGAGGTCTCCGAGAGCCTGGCCGCCACACTCGCCTCCGAGGGGGTGGAGCTCCGGCCCGAGCACCGGCCGCGGATCGTCCAGGGCGGCCGGTCCCCCGCGGAGATGCGGTCCCTCACCGTGTGGGGCCGGTGGTACGGCTCACCGGACGGTACGACGGTGGAGTTCCGGCGGATGCGCCTGCGCCGCCCCCTGGGCGGCACGGATGTTCCGTCCACCCAGGCGATGGCGTACGTGGCGGCGGTCGGCAAGCAGGTGACGGAGCCGTCGGAGCTGCATCGCGCCATCCCCGTCCCGGTGCGGCCCGTTCCCGCCCCCCGGCGAGTACGGGTGGTCGAGGTCGGGTTGACCACCGGCACGGAGCAGGTCCTTGTCGACACGGCGGATCTGGAGGGGATCCGCGGCGCCTACGCCTCGAACGTCAGACCCGCGACGGCCCGGCTGCTGGCCGGTGGCGGCCGGGCCCCGGGCCGGGACTGCGCCGAGTGCAAGGCACGGACCTCCTGCGGGGACCTCGCACACGCCCCCGGCCTGCTCGGCCTCGACGACCGGGGCACGCACCTGCGGACATGGTCGATCACGACGTCCCGCTACTACCAAGTCTGCCCGGCACAGGCTCACCTGCGAGAGCTCCGGCTGCCCGGCGACCGGGAGACGAGCCCGTCCGCCGAGCGCGGCCGGCACGCGCACGCGTGGCTTGAGGCCGCGCACACCCGTGGCAGGCCCTGCACCCTGGCGGACCTGCCGGAGTCGGGCGCCGATGACTGCGGCATCGCCGACGAGTTGATGGAGCGCCAGGAGTACCACCGGGCCCGGCCGTACCTGCTCCGGCATCTGACGGTATGCCCACTGCGCGGTCCGGGCGAGGTCACCGAGATCAGACCCGAGCCGAAGGTCGCCGCGTACGACGCGCGGGCCGATGTGCTGGTGCTCGCCCACCCGGATCTCCTCCGCCGGGTGGACGGACGCCTCGTCTACCGCGAGCAGAAGACGTCGGCCGTGCCGCGCGGCATCACCGTGGGAAACGCGCTGGAGATGGTCCCCCAGCTCGCCCTGGCGGTCCGCCTGATCGCCGCCGGCGTCTTCGGGGACACCGACGGGCTGGTCGAGCTGGAGCAGCTCACCCCGGACTCCGCCGAGGTGCTCACCTTCGACGCGACCGACCCGGCGACCGTCTCGACCGCCCAGGCGGTCGTCCTCGATCGGGTCCGGTCCTGGCATCGCGATGTCGTCTTCCGTGCCACCCCGGGAGCCTGGTGCCGGTTCTGCCCGGTGTCCCGCTGGTGCCCGGACGCCTCGGGTTCCGGCCTACCCGCGGTGGACGATCTCACCTTCGATCCCCTCACCGGGGAGGTCCTGGCGAGCCCCGGCCGGCTGGACGGTCACCTCGAAGCGCTCGCGGCCATCCTCGCCGACCCCGAACCCGACGACGAACCTCCGTTCTGAGCCGCTGGAGAGCAACGCCAGGAGGCCCCTGGGGCGTGTCCTGTGGATCTCCCTGTCGCGGGGAGATCCACAGGACACACCCCAGCGAGCGAGCAGGTCGATCACGCCCGTGGTGCCCTCATCGCCGTGGCCGTCAGCGAGGCGGCACTCCATCAGGGCCACGGCGACCGCGTGGAGGCCGGGGGCGTACGTCTACGGGATTACGAGCCGTAGTGGCTCCCCACGCCGGCGGTCCCGCCGCACCCCCCGTCCCCGGGAGTCACCGGTCGTCGAGTCGTTTCCTGGCCTGCGCCTCCCGCATGGCGTCCTCGATGCCGGCCTCCCGGGAGGCGTCGGCCATGCCCCGCCGTACCACGAGATCCTGACGGTGCGCGTCCAGGTCGTCGCGGTTGCGGCGGCGCCGCTTGGTCCGGCGCAGTTGGGTGTCGTGCGCGTCCGCCCGGTCGGACAGCAGCACCGCCAGCCGGAGGTCGTACATGGTCGGGCGGCTGAGCAGCTTGGTCAGCACCGGTGAGCAGTCGATAAGCAGGAACAGCAGGGTCAGGAAGATGTGCCCGAGCAGCACCGCCGGCTTCTCCGCCGAGAGTACGTTCAGCGTCTCGATCTTCTTCAGTAGGTCCGGCCTGGACGGACGATTGCGCTGCTGCCGGGCGACCTCCTTCTCGGCCGCGGCGACCACGGCGGCGTCATAGTCCTTGCCGGAGTCACGCGCGGTGTCGGTGAGCCGCCCGATCTCCTCGTTCAGCGCGGCACGCCTGGCGTACATCTGCTGGATGCCGCTGCTCTGCTCGTAGTCTTCGGCCTCCCGGGTCAGCCGCGCGCATCGCGGCCCCTCCCCTACCAGGCCGGAGAACCCGCTCTCCGAGCCGCCCTCGCCCGCGCACTCCAGCCTGGCCAGCCGCTGTTTTCCGGTCCAGATGCCCTCGGTCCGCTTGATCGTGGTCTCCAGGCGGCCCAGCTCGCGCTGCTTGGTCGTCAGTGAGCCGGTGTCGTTCGGGGCGGCGACGGGCAGCCGGTAGTTCTCGCAGGCGATCGAGACGGCCCCGGGAGCCCCGGCGGGCGAATGGCAGGACAGGTACGCGCTGAGCAGGTCCTTGTCCGCCTTCTGCTGGTCCTCCCCGATCCGCTGGACGATGGTGGGCTCGAACACCCTGATGGTCAGCGGCTCCGCGATGATCACACCGACCACGGCCGAGATGAGGAGACGGGGAAGCAGCAGCCGCCTGCGGCCCCGCCCGGTCACCCCGTTGAGGCTGATGACCAGCCAGGAGTCGAGGATGCCGATGAGCACGCCCCACACCAGGGCCAGACCGGCGATCACCGGCCAGGGGGCGTCGAAGACGTCGAAGACGGCGTATCCCATCGACACCGCCGCCATCGCCGCAGTGGCCACGACGAGCGCGCCCTGCCGGGTGTACTTGGGCCGCTCCTCCGGAACCCTGTCCATGAGGTCCTCGTCCACCCCGACCACCGCGCGCAGGATCCTGCCCGCGCCCCTGCCGCGACCGCGGCCGGACGGCGGGATGTCGATCGGGCCCGTGACGGGATCGGCCGTGTCAATCGCCAAAGTCGTCCACCGCCAGTCCCTCGTGGTCCTCCGGCTCCGGCCGCCGGGGCCGGTCCCGCGGCGCCTCCGCGTCACCGGCGCCGGTCTCTGTCCCGCCCCGCTGCAGCGCGGCCCGCTCCCCGGTCCCGTCCGGGGCGCGGCCGATCGGCCGACGGTTGGCGGTGATGTCGCTCATCAGCTGCTTCATGAACTGGTCGAGCGGCATGTCGCTCCCGTGGCCCTGCTGGGTCAGCAGGCGCAGCACCTCCAGCTGCGCCTCGGCCTCGCGGTCCTCCAACTCGACCTTCCGGTGCCACTCCCGGTCCGCCCGCTCCAACCGCCACGCCCGTTCCCGGCTCTGTTGCTCCCGGTCGGCCAGCTCCCTCGTCTCCTGGGCCGCCTGCTGCGCCCTGAACCTCTCCGCGCTCTCCTCGTGCCGCCGCCGCCGCTCGCCGTCGGACCTGGCGAGCTGCTCGGACGCGGTCAGCTCGCCTTGTACGCGGGCCATCGCCTCCAGCTTCTCCGGGCCGTCCAGTCCCCTGCTCAGCGCCTCCACCTCCTCCAGGTCGAATGCACGCTGGCGGCGGTCGCGCAGCCTGCGCTGCGCGTCGTCCTCGTGCTGCCGCTCCCAGGTGAAGCGCTCCTCATCGACCTGCCGTTCCCGGCCGGCGCGCGTCCTGTCGTCCTCCAGGTCACGCTTGAGGGGTTCCAGGCGTCGCGTGTTCTCCAGCCGGGCCTCCTCCAGTTCGAGCTCCAGGCGCTCGATGTACTGGCGGTCCCTGATCCGCTCCTCCTCGGCCTGCAGCGCCTGCTCCCGCTCCTTGCGCGCCTTCTCCTCCTGCCGCCGCTCCTCGCGGAGCTCGTCGGGCGTCAGCAGTTCGAGGCCGCTCAGTTCGAGGTACATGCCGGGCACCACCAGCGGCCTGATCCGGCAGTAGTCGGAGAGCACGTCCAGCGCGTCGTCCTTGGCCGCCACGGCCCGCGTCACCTCGAAGGCCGCGCCCGCCCGCTGGAGCGCCTGGCATCCGGCGATGTACACCTCCAGCCGTCTCCGCATGTCCTCCGGCCCCGCCTCGACCACGCGCACCGGGTCTCTGACGGTGCACAGGAAGACGGCCCTGACCGTGAACTCGTCCACCCCGTCGGAGGGGATGCGCAGCTCCACGGTCACCGGCCGGTCCTGCGTGGTGTCCACGACGCAGTAGCTGGTGGCGTTGTCGAGGTCCTCCTGCCCGCGCCGCCCGCCGTCGTCGGCCCTGACCAGCCGGTCGCCGACCCGCAGGACCACCACCTCGCGGGGCAGGGGGCTCGGGACCGCGTTCGGCTCGCGCCGGTCGCCGCGGCGCAGGAACCTCCGCCGCCTGGTGACCGGTTCGAGCCGGTCCTGGCTGATTATCGGATATGTGACTGTCATCGACGCTCCGGGAGGGCAACAGGCGCCGGTGGCCTGAAGACGTTGAGCAGGATGGAGAGCAGGAGGCGGCCGGTGTCCCCACCGGCCCTTCTGCGGATCACGTAACGCTCGAACCCGGCGCGGAACGGCTCGCGCTCGTGCTCCGGCAGTGCCTCGTGCAACGCGTCGCCGATCATCCTGAGATGCTCCTCGGGCGTACGGCCGGCCGTGCCGACGGCGCACAGCAGGTCGTAGAGGACGCCGAACGCGGCGGAGCGCACGGGCCGGTGGCACAGCGCCACGGCCCACAGGGCCGCCATGTCCGGCAGGTCCTCGGCACGTGCCAGCAGGTGACGGGCCGCGGCGGGGTGGTCGCCGCTCACCCCGAACACCGCCATGACCAGGAGCAGCGTCTTCAGGATGCGCTCCCGCCTGTCGGCCGTCTGCCTGTGCGCGAGCCGTCTGCCGAGGTCGGCGAGGATCGCTCTGGCGTCGGCCGGAGCGATCTCCACGAGCAGGGCGTACAGTTGCGCGAGGGCCACCTGGGCCTCCCCCGGCTCGGGTTCCGTCGTGACGAGGTGCCACAGCCACTTCGTCGCGTCGGCCGGGTAGCGGACGCCCATCTCACCGGCGAAGGCCAGGCAGGCCGCCTGCCTGCGTGCCGGGTTGTTGCTGCGCGCCCACCGGATGGCCGTCCGCACCGCCATCGCGGCGATGGGGTCGTGGGCGCTCATCCACCACACCACCTTCGGCGCGGTCACCCAGGCCCGCGCCCCGTAGGCGCCTTCCGACCAGGGTTGCAGGAATCTCTCGCGAACCGTGTCGAAATGTCCGTAACTCGCGAGGATCGCCAGCCCCCGGGCGATCTGCATGCGGGTCTCGACGTCGGCGATCTGGACGGTCTCGTGCAACCAGGTGAAGATCGGCTCCCAGAAGCGCTCGCCGAACTGCAGGCTCAGCTCGGCCCCGACCCGCTCGTGCACGGCGGGCGACCTGAACACCAGGCATCGCCGCGGCGGACCCGGCACGTCCAGGTCCATGTCGGTGATCCGCTCCTCGACCTTGATGATGGAACGCGCGTCGCGGCGGGGCCGCCGCCCGTCCAGCAGTCGCCGCGCGGGAAGCGGCGTCCCCTGGTCACCGGCCCCCTCCTGCTCTGGAGCGGGGACACCGGCGGTGAGCCTGGCCAGGTGCGCCTCGAAGCGCTGCTCCGGCATGCCTTCGAGGAACAGCAGGGCGGCGGCCTCCAGCACCTCCTCGTCGGTGCGGCGCTCGTCGTCGAGCCAGCTTTCGATCTGCTCGGCCGCCCCCATGCCGGTACGGCCGAGCGCGTCCTCCAGTCCGGAGCCGGCGACGAGGTGCTCGGCGAGCCGGACCACGTCGCTCAGCGGCGTCGTCTCCCCTAGCCGTTCGGCCGCCGACTCGGCCAGCTCGGCGGCCACTCCGTGCGTGGTGAGGACCGCCACCGTCCCCGGACGCTCCCAACGGAAGTGCGGCACGGCCGCGGACCGGGGGTCTCCCAGGGCGGCCTGGCTGGTGATCACCAGCCAGGCTCCGGCCTCCTGGACGCGCAGGGCGAGTCTGCCGAGCACGAAGTCCGCCGCCTCGGCCTGAAGGTCACCGGCGGACAGTCCGCACAGCAGATAGCCGTTGCCCTCCCGGTAGACCTGGTCGGCGGCGAGCTTGTCCAGCGTCTCGGCGGGTGAGAGCGCCACCAGGGAGCGGGGGGCGGCGGCGTGCAGCATGTTGATCGCCGCGGTGCGGCGGCCGGTGCCGCCCTCGCCGTACAGCACGACCACGTGGTGGGCGCGCAGGCCGGCCATCGCCCGGGTGTGGAGGGCGGGAACGGCGTAGCGCCCCAACGCGGAGGCGATCTCCACGGCGGGGACGGGGCCGGTCATCCGGCGGCTTGCGGCCTTGGCGACGGGCTCGTCTCCGGCGTTCGCGACGCCGAGCGTCGAGCCGCCGGTGAGGAGCACCGGCCCGAAGAAGCGGTTGAAGACCTGCTGGTCCTGGCGGAGCCCCTGCTGGTCCTGCCCGTACTCCCGCCGGGCCTCCCTCGCCCCCTCGGGGGTTTCGTCCGAGCTCCTCGCGGTGGCCGGCGCCGGCCCGTCGACGGCGGTCAAGGCCGCCTCGGGCCGTTACTGATGCCGATCGTGCCCCCTCGCACGACGACTTCGTCGTTGAACACGTTGGAGACGGCCTGCTCGGCATGGAACTCCTGGATCAGGCGGGCGGCCGAAGCGTCCGTCGCGAGTTCGAGAAGGGTCTGGCAGAGTTCCTCCCTGTTCTCCGGCTCCTCGTTCTGGCCCCTGCCGGAGCGGTGGGCGCGGATGCGGTTCCAGAGGGCGAACAACCCCCTGGCGGCGCTCTCCGTACCCATCGCGCCGACTCGTTCGAGGCCACCGGTGGACACCGCGCTCCACAGGGTGTCGGCGACCTCGGGCAGGTTAGCAGCGCTCATGTCGATCCTTGCGGTGGTCAGCGGTTGTTGGAGATTCCGATGACGGAGCCGTCGGCTTGGACGGTCTCCCAGAACTGGTTGACGACGACCTGCCGCGGGGCGGCGCCCCTCGGGTCGGCGGGTCCGGCGTCGGCCGGGCCCTCGACCGCCGCTCGGGGGACGTGGATCCACGCCGACTGCTCGAACTCCTTGTGCCTGACCGTCACCTGCCGGAAGTCGTCCCCCGCGTAGGTGGTCAGGCCGTACTCGACGGTGTCCTCGTAGACGCGCTGGGAGACCATGAGCGCCAGGTTGGCGTCGGGCGTCGTCTGGAGGGCCTCGTGCAGCACGGCCGAATCCAGCATGCGGCTGACCTCCACGACGGCCTTGCCCGCTATGCCGTTGGCAGCGGGGCTGGTCATCCCGAAATGGACGGCGACCCGGAGTCGAAGTCTGAACGAGGGATCCGTCCCCTCGTTGTGGCGCCCCAGAAGAACGTTGAGATGGCGCACGAAATCGTCCACCACCTGCGGCTCGGAGCCGTCGTCGGGGATGACGGCGAGCTCGCCGTCGCCCGACGGCTGTCTGAGCCAGGTGTCCCTGTCGAGGCGCGCGCATGCCGCGGCCTCGCTCACGAGCTGCAGGAAAGCGCCCTGTACGGCGAACTGGCGGGAGGAGTCCCCTTTGCCGTAGCCTGCGACGTCGGCGCCCAGAAGCAGTCCCCGTCTGTTCAATCTGTTCATTGCGAATAATCCTCCGTCAAGCGGCAGAGGCGCGAAGTGGGGACAGTTTGCCATGGCCAAGATCCCCAGATGCCTGATTCGTACGGCATTCACGAGAGATATCGCAGCGAATTTCCCGACAAAATCTCCCATTCTCCTCATTCGCCATGAAAGCCGCGGAGAAGCAGCGGGTCGAAGACGATGATCTGCCGGTAGCCGACGCTCACGAGCCCTCTGCCCTTCAACGTCCGCAGAGCCTTGCCGACCGCGTCCTCACGCGCCCCGATGAGCTGCCCCAGCTCGTAGTGGGTCAGGCCGATGCCGAGGTCGTGGCCGCCCCCTGGGCGTCGCTGACCGTGCCGCTCCACGAGCTGGGCCAGGACATGGGCGAGGCGGGCCGTCACGCCGTGTTGGGCGATCTCCAGCCGGTGGTGGTTGGCGGAGGACAGCCGGTCAGCGATCATCCGCGTGACAGCGGACCACGCGACCGGGTTGCGGTCGAGGAAGGCCCGGAACACCTCACCGGGGATGGCCCGCGTCAACGTGGGCGAGCAGGCCACCACGGTGGCCGAGCGCGGCCGGTTCGACAGCGGCGCGAGCTCGCCGACCAGATCACCGCTCACCCTGATGCCGAGAAGGGTCTCCCCGCCGTCGGGCAGCGCGGCGACCACCTTGACGCACGCGGGACGCGAGACACGGGTGGACTGGAGAAGGTGGACGACATGGTCGCGGTCTTCACCCTGCCGGATCAGGATCTCGCCGACCGCGTACCGCCTGACGCCGCCGAGCGCCAGCAGGTCCGTGACGACGTTCGGAGGGAGCCGGTCCAAGAGCGTGTTCGCGGGCCAGGCCCCGCGCGATGACTGTACGGACACGGACACCGAGTCTCGCACGCGAGGACCGCCCCGGACCGCGTCCGCGGAGGCGGCCCATGGGTTCCGTCGCGCCCACGGCCGCGCCCGCCGGGTCGGCTCCCGTGTGTTCAAGCGCGGCCCGCAGGTGAGGTCGTCCCGCCGAGCGCGGAACGACACCGGCGCCGCCTGGCGACAGGATGCCGAGCCCCGATCATCGGCTCCCACCGCTCGCGCTCGCGGATTTTCAGACCGAACCGTCCCCGCCCGAAGGGCGAGCCGTTCACCTCAAGGGGTGACCTCAGGTCAAGTGTCCGGAGAACCGGGGGAGGCTCAGCTGACTAACGCCGGGCGCCATCTGCCGAACGGCATCTGCTCCACCTTCCGGCCGAGATGCTTGACACATGAAATCCTTCACTCTGGAGTCGCAACGCGGTGCGAGTGTCAGCCACAGCGCGGGCCTGCCGTACATCTGTAACCCGGCCACAGGTGCCGTTAGGCACATTCACCGGCAGCCGCCGGTTGCTCCGTACGCTCCTCGTACGTGATCATGGCATCCGGCTGCCATCGATGGCACACCCCGGAACGCGAAACGACCTGCGTTCCCGCAGGTCGCTGCCGGATTTCCCTGGTAGATCGCTGGTGCCCCCGAGAGGATTCTCGAGGTCACTCCGCGCGGGGTCGTGGCGGCGGAGGATGTGGCCGCGCCCGGGGATGTGGTGCCCCGCGAACTCACCGTGCCGCCATCGCCGTCGAGTTCCGCCTCAACGGCGACCCCTTGGGCGTCCCTACCGTGAGACGGGACGAACGGCGAGGCGGACACCCAGGTGGGCGTGCATGACGACCAGCCACACCCCGCTGACGTACACCGAGAAGGTGCCACCGCCAACGATGTCGGCCACTATGGACACCGGGAACCACATGCCGACCAGCAGCGGCAGCCACCGCAGCGCTCCCTGGTAGCGGGCCTTGACCGCGAGGATGATGCCCAGGACCAGCATGCCGATCTGGCTGAGCGGCCAGCAGGCGTCCATGATCATCAGCGGCAGCGGGAAATCCTCGTGCCTGGCGTAGCCGAAGGACAGCGCGTTGAGCAGGAACGCGCCGACGAACAGCACGAGCAGACCGGCCGGGACGATCCGGGCCCACCCGTCGCCGACGCCGCGGGTGGCCAGCACCGTCCAGACGAAGGCGAACATGCCCACGACGAACAGCATCCCGGTGATGGTGTCGAGGGTCTGGATGCCTTCCTTGATCTTTTCCCCGACGATGACGGTGCCGACCGCCCAGGAGACGGACCCGGCGGCCAGGAGCAGTCCAGCGATCCGGATCCACGCCGGGTTCGCGGTACGTCGGATCGCGACGGGCTCGGTGGGATTGACGTTGCTGGGCACGATGCGGCTGGACATTGGTGTTCCTCCGTTGCTTGTCGGTGGCAACACGATCCCGGCCGTGCGTCCCGGGCGCCCAGGGAGCGCGGCCATGCGCGCGGTCCCGAGTTGGCCCGGCGTGACCTGGGCCAGGCGTCCCGGGGCGGCGGGGACATCGCTCCCAGGCACGCGGGGCGGGCTGCGTGGGGCCGGCGTCGACCAACGCTCACTCACCCGTGCGTGGGCACCGCCCGCACGAGGCCGAGAACACGCCGGTCAGCGGCCAAGGCCGGCCTCGCGGGCCTGGATGATGGCCTGGGCCCGGTCGGCGACCTGAAGCTTGGTGAAAACGTTGGACACGTTGTTACGCACCGTCTTGGGCGCCAGCGACAGCCGCTCGGCGATCATCCGATTGGACAGGCCGGCCGCGATCAGGTCGAGTATCTCCCGTTCCCGGCCGGTGAGCTGGGGGAATGCCCCCTCTCGGGCCGGGCGGGCCACAGCCAGCCGGGCGAAGTAGCGCGTCACCCGCCCCGCGAGCGCCGGCCCGAAGATCACTTCCCCGCTGGCCACCGCCGTGATGGCGCGCAGGATCTCCGCCTGATCAGCCCCCTTGAGCAGGTAGCCGCGAGCGCCGGCGAGCATGGCGGCGAAGACACTCTCGTCGTCCTCGTGCATCGTGAGCACCAGCACGTGCGTATCCGGGCAGGTGGCGACGATCCGCTCGGTGGCCTGCACGCCGTCCATCCGGGGCATCCGCAGATCCATCACCACGACCTGGGGGCGCAGCCGGACGGCCTCGGCGACGGCCCTCTCCCCGTCCGCGACCGTGCCCACCACCTCGGCCTGGCCGGTCGAGGCGAGCATCATGCACAGACCGTCCCGGTACACGGGATGATCGTCGGCGATCAGTACGCGCGGCGTCACGAGGAGGTCACCGCCCCGGCGGGCAGGACGGCGTGGACCCGGGTTCCGCCGCCGCGGCCGGCCCCGACCGCGCACTGGCCGCCCAACTCCTCCGCGCGCTCACGCATGCCGACCAAGCCCACCCCCACCACGGCGCCCGGCAGGACCCCGCGCCCGTCATCGGTCACCTCGACCTCCAACTTGTTCCCCGCCACGGCGACGCGCACGTGGCAGGTGTCCGCGCCCGCGTGCCGGGCGACGTTGGTCAGAGCCTCGCAGACGATCCGGTACGCCGCCACCTCGCTCGCGGCGGACAACTCCGCCAGGTCCCCCTCCGTCTCCACCCGCACGGCGAGCCCGCCGTTACGGAACCGGGCGGCCTCCTGCCGCAGCGCGCCGGCCAGGCCGAACTGGTCCAGAGCCGGCGGCCGCAGATCGTGCACGACCCGCCGCACGTCCCCCAGCATCGTGGCAAGATCCTTTCTCACCTGGTCCAGCGCCTCCCGGGCGGCACCGGGATCCCGGGCGAGCAGGTTGTGCGCCGCCTCCACCTTCAGCGCGGCGGCGGCCAGCGTGGGCCCCAGCCCGTCGTGCAGGTCCCGGCGCAGCCTGCGCCGCTCCTCGGCCACGCCGGTGACCAGACGCTCGCGGCTGTGCTGCAGTTCCTCGGTCAGCGCGGTCGCCCGCACGGCTGCGGCAGCCTGCCGTACCACGTCGGCCAGCAGTCGCTGGTCGGATTCGGCCGGCCACGCACTCGCGCGCAGTACCAGGACAAGCCGCCCGATCGACGCGTCCCGGTAGGCGAACGGCAGCACCACAACGTCCTCGCGAGGCGTGCCGTGCTCCACCACGACGGTCTTCCCGTCCGCTCGGTCCAGCTCGACCCGCACGTACGGCGAACGGAACGCCGCCGACACCGCTTTCGCCACCTGCAGCAACAACTCCTCCGGCCGCACGGACTCCTCAAGCCTCCGAGCAAGGGCCGAGACCACCTCGTACGGCTCCGTCCGCCCCATCAACACCCGGTTCACCCACCGCCGGACCCGCTCCCGTAGCGGCGCGTAGACCATGCCGACCAGGACCGCCGCCAGAACCGCCGCCACCGGCTCGTCGATGATCGCCCCCAGCCCCACGAAGACCGGCACGTCGATCGCCACGACGGCGACCGCGAGCCCGCCGTACAGGAGGGTCCAGCCGAGCACCGGGTCGATGTCATAGAGCCGGTACCGGCTCACCGCCACCATGACCGCCGCTGCGAGCACCACCAGGGAGACGACGAACGACAGGTCCTGCGGCAACCCGTCCAGCAGGGCGGAAGCCAGGATCAGCATCGCGTTCAGCAGCGCCGCCATCAGCATCCAGCGAAGCTGCGCCCGCCGAACGCCCGCCGAACCCCGGAACCGCCAGGCGAAGGCCGCCACCGCCACCAGCAGGCCCACCACCAGCAGCGCCGGCGCCGTCACCAGTGCCGAGCGCCACACCGCATCCGGAAGTGGCGGGAACGGCGGATCAAGTCCCGGCCAGTTCATGCCCGGCGATTCGATCCGCCACGGGACGGTGAGGAACAGCACGACCGTCAGGCCCGTAGTGCCCAGCGACAGCCACGCGGCCCAGCGCCACCTCGGTGACGGCAGCCGCCCATCAGGAAAGAACAGCAGCACCAGCAGCGGAAACAGGTTCAAAAGCGGCCCCAGCCGCGCCCCGGCGTAGACCGCGGCCGGGGTCAGCGGCAGTACGCCACCGTGGCGGGTCAGCGACAGCACCGCGTACGCGGCGGCCAGGCCGTTCACGGCGGCGACGACGCCTCCGGCGATGAGCAGCCAGGTCATGAGGTGGCGGGGCAGGCGCACCGCCAGCACGGTCCCGGCGATCGTGAAGGCCACGCCGGGCACCGTCGAGGACCACACCGCCCAGTTCAGTGGCTCGGGCCGCGTCACCGTCCCGGTCACCACGTCAAGCCAGGTGGCGGCCCCGTAGGCCACGACGCACAGCGCGGCGAGAGCCACCGCCCCAACCGCCAGGCGCCGATCCATGGCAGAGGCACCACCGACCGTGGAGACAGCATGGCCGCCGGAGGAGTGCCCCGGCGGGGCCTGGACGCGACCGGCGAGAGAAGGGTCGGGCACATCGCCCAGAGTGCCATATAGCACCCAGTCATGCAGGAGTGACATCCCGGCCGGGATCCGCGTCCTGCCTGGAATGGACACAGCCGGGCTTGCCGATGGTTCGCCCCATTACGCGGAACTACGCCACTTGCCGGATTTCTTTACCTTCCACCGTCACGAGACGGCGAGACCGGAATCCGGCCCGATCAAGCAGACAGCCAGGCCGGACCCTGTCCGACCTGGCTGTTGAGAAGTGCCCCCTGCAAGATTCGAACTTGCGCTCCCGGCTCCGGAGGCCGGTGCTCTATCCCCTGAGCTAAGGGGGCCAACGCGTCATTACATTACCAGCATCCTGGGGTTGACCGACACTCACTTCGGGGAGCGAGCGATCTTCGGGGAGAGCTCGGGGACGAAGGATCATCCGGCGGGCCGGCTCGGGGAGGGTCGGACGGCGCCCCGGTAGCGGGAGAGGTGGTAGGCCGAGGCGGCGAAGTCGGTCGTCCTGACGACGTCACCGGTCCCCGGGGCGTGGACCATGACGCCGTCCTTCACGTAGACGCCCACGTGGGTGGGGTCTTTGACACCTCCGCCGAAGAAGACCAGGTCTCCCGCTCGGAGCTGCGAGAACGGCACCCGGCGGCCCTGCCTGAACTGGGCTCCGGTGTAGTGGGGGAGCCTGGCCCCGGCCCTGGACCAGGCGTGCAGGGCGAGCCCTGAGCAGTCGAAGCCCCCACCGGTCGGGCCGGCGCTCGAACCGCCGCCCCAGACGTACGGCCTGCCGACCTGGCGGAGCGCCGCGACCGCTGCGATCTGTCCCCGCGAGGGCGCGCCGCGTCCACGCGAGACCGCCGCCTGCCCGCGTGCGGACGCCGCCCGCCCCCTGAATGGGGCTTTCCGGCCGAGTGAGGGCGCCGCCCATCCGCCGGATGGCGTTTCCCACCCGCGTGGGGGGCGCTGTGATCGCTCGGCGAGCGCTCGCGAGGGCTCCGGCCGGGAGGAGGCCCGAGGAGCCCCCCGCTTCGCCGAGGGGGCGGAGGCGGAACTCGAACCGACAGGAGGATCCACCGAAGCACCGGCGAGGGGACCTGTGGCGGTCCTGGCAGAGGAACCCGGAGGGGTGACGAGCCGTCGGACGCGGCGGGAGTGGTCACCTCCCTGAGGGCTGTCGCTTCCCGGCCGTTCGTCATGCTCCCCCTGGGAGCCCTGGGAGCCCTGGGAGTAGACCGTCAGTCCGCCGTCAGGACTTCGAGGGGCGCCCGTCCACTCACCGTCCTCGTCCGAGAGGTCCACCGGCCGGCTGCCGTCCGGATCCGAGAAGGTCGTCTGCCGGTCGCCGTCCATGCCCGGAAGGACGGTGCCGGGCAGTGTCGGCGCGGGGCGGTCCTTCAGGGCTCCCGTGTCCTGGAGAACGGGGCGCCGGACCTCGCAGGCGGAGGTGAGGACGGTGCGGATCTCCTCCGGCAGCCGGCGCGGGGCGGCCGTGGAGAGCAGACCGGCCCAGATGTCGCAGGCTTCCGGGGAGAGGCGGGGCGCGGGGAGCTGGAGGCTCCCCACGAGGGTCGCCGAGAGGATGGAGACGGTGACGAGTGCGGTGATCACGCACGCCCTCCTTGGGCTCGCTGAAGGATCGAGGCCCCAGAATCGGCGGGAGAGGGTGATCCCCAAGGAGCCGAACAGGATTCTGTGGAAAACCTGTCGCCTGTGGACAACTGTGCGTACACATCCGCGGAAACCCGCGCGGGGACGGGAAAGAGGGGTTAGCCTCACGCCGTGGGAGAGGTTCTGGGCAGAGTTCTGGTAGTGGATGACGACGACGTCATCCGGCAGCTCATCGCGGTCAACCTGACCCTGGAGGGGTTCCAGGTCGACACGGCCTCCGACGGGCAGGACTGCCTGGACCGGGTGCTGGACGTGATGCCCGACGTCATCACGCTGGACGTCATGATGCCCAGACTGGACGGCTGGATGACCGCCACCAGGCTGCGGGGCGACAAGGGGACCAGGCATATCAAGGTGGTCCTGATCACCGCGCGGGCGCAGGAGGACGACAAGCGGCGGGGGCTCGGGATCGGAGTCGACGCCTACCTGACGAAACCCTTCGACCCCGCCGAGCTGATCCAGGTCGTCCGCGATCTGGCCCTGACCGCGCGCAGCGGTTAGCGCGAGTCCTGCCTCGGCGGCCGATCAGGGCGAGCCCGGCCACACCGGACGGGTCGGGACAGGCTGGAATCGCCTGGCCGATCAGAGTGGGCTCTGACCGCCAGGCGGCACGGAGTAGGCCCCGATCACGCGAATCCGGCCACGGCGGGTCGTGATCGCACCGCCGATCGGAACGAGCCCGGTCCGGCGACCACGGTGGCGGGGTGAGTCAGAGCAGGCCGTCCCTGCGGGCCACCGCGGCGGCCTGGGTGCGGGATGAGACGCCCAGCTTGGCGAGAATGTTGGAGACGTGCACGCTCACCGTCTTCTGCGCGATGAACAGCCGCTCGCCGATCTCGCGGTTGGGCAGCCCCTCGGCCACCAGGGCGAGCACCTCCTGCTCACGAGCCGTGAGCAGGGCCGACGACGCGGAGACGAAGCGCGCCCTGCGGCCCAGCTCGGCCAGGGCCGTGGCGAGCGGCCTGGCGCGCAGTGACTCGGCGACCTCGACGGCGAGTTCCCATTCCTTCAGGGCAGCGGCGCGCTCGCCCGCGGCGAGCAGCGCCTCGGCCAGCCGCCACCGCGAGCGCGCGACCTCGTAGACGAATCCGAAGTCGAACGCCTCGACCACCGCGCGCCACGCCGCGACGTCGAGGCGGCCGTGCGCCCGGCGCCACTCGGCCTCGGCCCTGGCCAGCCAGGCCAGCCCTTCGGGGCCCATCGACCCCCGGCGTACGGTGCCGGGCCCGACCTCGGCGGGCACCCTGGCCCGTTCCAGCAGGGCGTCGGCCCCGTCGGCGCGTCCCAGGTCCGCCAGCGCCCACAGGGCGATGCTGCTGAGCCGGATCACGGCCGGGTCGTCGGGAGCATGGGCGTCGAGTCCCGCGAGGGCGTGTTCGAGCGCGCTCTCCGGGTCGCCGCGCCACAGCGCGTGCTCGGCCGCCAGGCCGCGGCCCATGGAGGTGATCGTGACGTCGGCGGGCCAGAAGGGCTCCAGCCAGGACAGGCGCTCCTCGACCCTGGGCAGCCCCCTGGCCACCTCGACGAAGAGCGCGAAGGACGACAGCAGCGCCTCGGCCGGGGTGCCGACGCGGACGCCGAACCCGGAGGCGACCTGCTCCGCCTGGTCCCACTCTCCCGCGACGTAGTGGATCAGAAGCCGCAGGAAGCGCAGGTCGGTGCCGAAGGTGCTCCAGTTGAGCCCGGTCTCCTGCGCCAGCCGGACCCCCCGGCCGGTGGTGACCGCCGCCTCGGCCAGGTCTCCGTTCTCGTACTGGAGGCGGGCCTGGTTGAAGATGGCCCGCAGGTCGATGGCGAGGTTGCCCGAGCTCTCCGCGGTGGCGCAGGCGAGCAGTTCCTTGGCCCTGGGGATGTCGCCGGCGAGGGCCGCGAGAGTCGCGAGGGTGATCAACGCGCTGGTCTCCGCGTCGGTGGCGCCGCTCCTGCGGGCCGTCTCCAGGGCCCGGCCCGCCAGCGCCTCGACCTCGTCGTGCCGCTCGCTCCAGTAGAGCGAGCGGGCGTAGGTCGCGAGCGCGCGGGCGAGCACCGGCCCCTCCGGCGCCGCCTCGACGGCCGCGTGCGCGGCGGCGATCGCGCCCTCCAGGTCGTCCGTGTCGATGAGGACGTACGCGAGCCGCTCGTTGACCTCCGCCGAGGGCGGAAGGCGCCGGAGCTGGGAGATCGCCCGGTGGTTGTCGCCGCTGTCGGCCGCCGCGTCGGCGCTGCGCCTGGCGAGGCCGACGTGGTCGATCCCGGCCAGTCGCTCGGCGTCCGGGACCCGGTCCCAGAGCCCGAGCGCCCGGTCGAAATGGCGGTGCGCCTCGGCCGGGGCGCCCAGCCGCTCGGCCCTCCGCCCGGCCTCCACCGACGCCGCCAGCGCCCCCGGCAGGTCGTGGCCCGCCAGGTAGTGGTGGGCGAGTTCGGCCGCGGAACCACCTCGGGCGGTCAGCAGGCGGGCGAACTCGGCGTGCGTCCTGATCCGCTCGCCGGGCAGCAGGTCGGTGTAGACGACCTCCTGCAGGAGCGCGTGCCGGAAGGCGTAGCCGTACTCCCCGTCGAGGCGGAGCAGGCCGCGCGAGACGATCTCCCGCATGGCCTCGTCGAAGGCCAGGTCGTCGAGGCCGGAGGCCTGCTGGAGCAGGTCGTGGTCGGCTCGGCGGCCCGCGACGGCCGCGCTGCGGAGCACCCCCTGCGCGGGGTCGGAGAGCAGTTCCGCGCGGGAGAGCAGCAGGCCGGCCAGACCGTCGGGCATCGAGCAGCCGGCGGATACCGCGTCCAGCAGCTCCTGGGCGTAGAAGGGGTTGCCCTCGGCCCGGTCGACCACCTCCCGCATCACGCGGGCGTCGGTGCCGCCGAGCGTGGCCAGATAGTCGGTCATCTCGTGAGGGTCGAGGGGTTCCAGCTCCACGGACGTCACCGAGGGGAGCCGCTTGAGCTCGGCGAGGACCCGGCGCAGCGGATGGCGGCGGTGCAGGTCGTCGGTGCGGTAGGTGCCGACGAGGCAGACGGCCTCGGTCTGCAGCATCCGGCTGAGGAAGACCAGCAGGTCGCGGGTGGACTGGTCGGCCCAGTGCAGGTCTTCGAGCACCAGTAGCACCGGCCGGACACCCAGGAAGCCGAGCATCGAGCCGAAGAGCTGCTGCTGCGTCAGGCCCGATGTGCTCTCCCTGCCCGGGTCGGTGCCGCCGGGCAGCAGCCTGCCGAGAACCGGCCGCGCGTCGAGTTCGGCGCGCAGTTCCCCGCGCACGGAGCGCAGCGCGTCGGCGAGCGGGAGGTACGGAAGGGCATCGCCGAGTTCGGCGCACTGCCCGACGAGCACGGCGAATCCGGCGGCCTCGGCCCGCTCTGCCAGCTCGGTGACCATCCGGGTCTTGCCGATGCCCGCGTCACCTCCCAGCAAGGCGACTCCGGCCTGCCCCGCCGCGGCGGTGTCGAGTACGACGGTCAGCCGACTGAGTTCTGTCGCCCGCCCAATAAGAACGTTTTGCACGCTTTCCTCCCCCCGTCGGCGAGTATCGCACGTGACACCGACCGGAACGGGTGGCCGACGTCGCATCGGCTCGGGGACCGATCGCCCGAGACCTCTCGTACGGGGCACCGGCGGAGCCGATTCCGGCCGGCTCCGCACCGCGGTCGCCATCGCGTCGCCGTCGCGTCGGTGCCGGAATCGATCGCCCGGCCGGAACGACCCGCAAGGCATCGGCGGGGCCGGTTCCGGCCGGCGCGGGGACCCGATTGGTCCCCCGCGAGGCCCGCGCATTGGCCCTGACGACGGAGAACCGGGCGACCCTAAGGTCGGAGCATGGTCTCCCCGTCCACATTGCTGATCTTCTCGGCCGCGTCACTGGCACTGGTCCTGGTGCCGGGCCCGAACCACATCTACATCGTCACCCGCGCCGTCTCGCAGGGCCGCGCCGCCGGTGTGGCGAGCGCGTTCGGCGTGGAGGTCGGCACGCTGGTGCACATCGCCGCGGCGGCGGCCGGTCTCTCGTACGTGATCGCACAGTCCGCGACCCTGTTCAACGTGATCAAGTGGGCCGGTGTGGCCTACCTGGTCTACCTGGGTGTCCGGGCGCTGACGAGCAGGCAGGAGCTCGCAGCCCGGGAGACGGCCCGGCAGCCACTGCGGGCGATCTTCCTTGAGGGCGTGGTCGTCAACCTGCTCAATCCCAAGGTCATCCTCTTCTTCCTGGCGTTCCTGCCGCAGTTCGTGGAACCGGAGGCGGGTGCGGTGCCGCTGCAGATCGCCATCCTGGGCACGACCCTGCTGCTCCTGGGCCTGTTCTCCGACCTGATCTACGCCATGGCCGCGGGCCTCCTCGGCAGCCGGCTGAGGATCAGGTCGACCCTGCTCGGCCACTTCAGCGGGGTCGTCTACCTCGTCCTCGGCGTCGCGACCGCACTCTCCGGCCGCTCTTCCTGAACGTACGAAGTCCGAACGTACGAACCCAGCTGGTCGCACAGGTCCCCCGCCAGGCGGGCCAGCGGTCCGGGGGCCGCCAGCACACCCAGGTGCCCCCGGTGGGGGATCAGGATCAGGCGCCCGTTCCGGCAGGCCCGGAGAAATTCGCGCTCGTTCGCCCGGAACGGATCCCGGGCGCCGTTGACCAGCCAGACGCGTCCCGGGTAGGCGGCCAGCGCCGCGAGCTGGTCGTGACCGGTGACGGCCTCGACGACCTGGGGCATCACCTCGCAGGAGAGCCCACCCGCCACCATCGCCTCTCCAACGGGACCCGGCAGGAGGCGGCGGAGGCCGTAGGAGCTGATCCGGTTCGCGAGCGAGGGGTTCCTGGCGGCGAGCGAGGCGGCGAACCGGTAGGTTCCGGCCGCCGCCGGGCCACGGGCCGTACATCCCATCGCCATCAGCCCCGCCACCCGTCCGGGGAAGCGTTCGGCGGTGGCGATGCCGACGTACCCGCCGAGCGAGAGACCGGCCACCAGCGCCCGGCCGCCCAGCGCGTCGACAGCGTCGGCGACCGCCGACGTCGCCGCGTCCATGGTGAACGGCTCGCCGGAACGGGTGCCGTGGCCGGGCAGGTCGACCGCCATCGCGGGACGGTCGAGGTGGGAGATGACGGGGCCCCACATGGTCGCGCTGAGCCGGATGCCGTGAACGAGAACGACGGGGAGCATGAGGTCTCCAGTTCGAAGAGGTGTCCCGATTAAAACACAACGCATCGTTGCGTTGCTATGGTTGGGCGTATGGCACCCCGTAAGGAACAGCAGATCTTCCAGGCGACGCTCGAACTGCTCGCGGCCAAGGGCTACGAGGGCCTGACCGTGGAGGGGGTGGCCGAGCGGTCGGGGGTCAACAAGACCACGATCTACCGCTGGTGGCCGTCGAAGGCGGCACTGCTGGCCGCCGCCTTGGTCGAGGCCGACCTGCTCACGATGGAGCCACCGGACACAGGCGGTCTCAGGGGCGATCTGGAGGCCCTGGTCGAGGGGGTGGCCGCGCTGCTCACCCGTCCCCCGGCCTCCGACGTCGCGGTGGCCGCCCTCGGCGCCGCCGTCCACCACCCCGAGCTGGCGGAGGCGACCCGGGGCTTCTTCGCCGACCGGTTCGCGCGGGAGGCGGCCGTCTTCGAGCGCGCGCGGCGGCGCGGCGAGCTGTCGGCCGAGGCCGACCCCATGCTGATCGTGGACCTGCTCGCCGGGGCGGTCTGGCTGCGCGCGGTCTTCCGCGCCCTCCCCCTCGACGACGACTTCGCCGCCCGGGCCGTGAGCGCCGTCCTGGACGGCTCCCTCGCCCGGTGAGGTCAGGTGAGGTCAGGCGGAGAGCGCGCCCGGGATGCGGTCCAGGATCGGGTAGGGCATGAGCCCGTACGCGTAGAAGTCGACCGCGTCCGCCCCCGAGGCCCGCACGGCGCGGACCTTGGCCGCGAGGCGCTCGGCCGAGTCGGTGTCGGGGAGACCCGGCCGGAGGACGACCCGCAGTTCCCTGTCCTTGCCCGTCGAGCGGCGGTAGGCGACCACGTCGTCCGCCACCCTGCCCGCGTCGCGGGCGTAGGCGAGCACGCCGAGCGAGGGCACCAGGTCGCCGAGGGCGACCAGGTCGACGCCGAGCTGCCAGGAGTCGTGCGCGGCGAGCCCCGGCGAGGGCAGACCGTCGCGGTAGCCCTTGACGGAGCCGGTGGCGTCCAGGAAGACCAGTCGTGAGCCCTCGGCGGTGACGGCGGTGGAGACATCGGAGACCAGCGAGGTCACCACCTCGGAGCGGGCCCGCGCGTAGGCGACCACCTCGGGACCCGCGTACGCGGTCAGTGCCGCGCGGGTCACCTCGCCCTGGGCGGGCGGGGCGCCGTCCAGGACGGCCCCCACGATCCTGGTGCACTCCTCACGTGCCACCTCGGCGTTGACCCCCAGGCCGGCCGCTCCGCGCATGCAGAAGTCACAGAAGCAGAGGCCGAGCAGGAACGCGTCCATCGGCCCGAGCGGGACGAAGCCGCACTCGTGGTGGCCGAGGCCGAACGTCGAGAAGTGCAGTGCCTCGGCCACCACGCTGTCGACGCCCTGTCTGGCCACCGCCCTGCCCAGCGCGACCGCGTACCGCCGGACGTCGGGGTGGGAGGGGCACAGGTCCGCGGGCGAGCTCCGGTCACCGAAGCAGTCGCGTACCGTCACGTCCGGATTGGCCAGGCCGAGCGTGGTGTTCTGCAGGAAGACGGTCCAGCCGTGCAGCGCGAGTCCTCGCTCGGCGGTGGCCAGGCGGAGCGCGGCCAGCGGCTCCTCTTCCGCGCCCTCCTGGACCGGCGGGACCAGCCGCAGCTCGCCGAACAGGTCGGCGGGCGGCGTGAAGTGCGCGCCGTCGCTGCGGAGCGTCACCCGGGATCGGCCGTGCGGGGTGACGTCGCGGGCGCGGCGGTATGCCGCGGCCACCGTCATCCCCGTCAGGCCGTATCCGGTGATCCGGTCAAGGACCGCCTCCATGCCCTCCCCGCGTACGTCCTCGACGTAGACGTATAGCGAGCTGTCCAAGCCGCCGCCCTCCCATGAAGTCGGTCAGACTCTAACGCGGCTTGTAGGCCACGAAGTCGATCTCGACAAGGATGTCCATCAGGTCGGAGCCGACGGTCGTACGGACGGGATAGGGGCGGGTGAAATAGGACTTGTACGCCTCGTTGTAGGCGGCGAAGTCACGCTTGAGGTGCTGCAGGTGCACCGTCGACTTCACCACGTCGTCGAAGCCGAGGCCGTGCGCCGCGAGGATGGCGCCGAGGTTGCGCATCACCTGATGCGTCTGCTCGGCCACCTCGGTCCCGACGACCTCTCCGGTCTCGGGGCTCAGCGGTCCCATGCCCGAGGTGTAGACGAAATCGCCGACCACGAGGCCCTGCGAGTACGCCCCCACGGGCGCCGCGCCCTCGTCGGTACGCAGCTCCTGCTTGCCGCTCATCTCGCCACTCCTCAAAAGGGGAAAAAGGGGGATCAGAAGAAGGTGTTTATCAGATCGACGACGACGTACTCCTCGTCGACCACCGGCATGACCCGCCACTTGTCGAAGGCGGTGCACGGGTGGGAGATGCCGAACGACACCAGGTCTCCCGGCTTCACCGGTGATCCCGGCGCCAGTCCCAGGATCGTGTGCTGGTCTGAGACCTTGAGCACCGTCGCGTCCGCGACGGCTCCGCGTGGGATCGGCAACCCCTCGTCGAAGGGGGCGTCGCGCTTGCCGAATCCGACCACGGCCAGGCCGGGCTCGGGAACGCTCAGCACATGTGCCCAGATCTCCAGCGCGGCGCGCAGTTCCCCGTCCATCCGGGTGTACGGGGTGCGCTCGCGGTAGTAGCCGTCGTCGTGGGAGACGTAGGCGCCGCTGCGCAGCATGACCCTGGCCCGGCAGGTGGCGAGCTCACGGCCGATCACGTCGAACCACTGGCTGCCGCCCACGGACAGGATCGGGTCGCGCACCCGCAGGTGCTCCAGCGCCTCCAGCAGCCGGTGCAGGTAGGCCCGCACCTCGCCGGCGGAGCCCAGTGAACCCTCGTACCCGGCGACGCCGGCCAGTTGCACGCCCTCGGCCGCCTGCGCCGCCGAGGCGACCTCCAGCAGCTCGGCGAGAGTACGGCTGCCGCCCCGGCCGCCCTCATGGCCCAGCTCCGCCAGGACCCGGAACGGTCTGGCCCCGGCGTGCCGGGAGAGCGTCTCGACCCCGGCAGGCGAGTCGACGAAGCAGAGGAACTCGAACGCGGGGTCCTCCGCCAGTTGCGCGGCGAGTGCGTCCAGGCCCGCGGGGTCGAAGACCTGGTTGGCGAGGACGATCCTTGCGACTCCGAACTCGCGCAGGGTGAGCGCCTGGCTGGGGGTGGCGACGGTCATCCCCCACGCGCCCGCCTCCAGCTGCGCCCTGACGAGCTCCGGCGACATGGTGGTCTTGGCGTGCGGGGCGAAGACCAGCCCGTACGCCCCGGTGAAGGCCGCGAGCGTCGCGATGTTGTGCTCCAGTGCGCTCGCGTGGGCCACCATCACCGGGAAGGTGAACGCCCCGCCGAACAGCGAGGCCCCCAGCGCCCCCTCGGGATCCACGATCCCCTTCACGTCCCGGCCCTTCCTGTGGTCACCTATGCGGATTTAGCGGGCCATCTGCCGTTGAATCCGGGCGTGGGAGATCACATCCCCGTTGGTCGCCCTGAGGACCCTATCCTCCTGGCGCCCTCTCCGGTGCCGTGTTGTCAGAGCCGCAGCTCGTCAGGGCCGCGGCTTTCAGGGCACGGCTTTCAGGGGCGCAGCGCCCTGCCGGGGGTGGCGCCGGTGAGCCGGCCTCCGGCGAGGACCGGGACCCCGGAGACGAGGACGTCGTCGATCCCGGTGGCCGGGGTGCGCGGAGCGGCGTAGGTGGCCAGGTCTGCGACCGCTCCCGCGTCGAGGACGACCAGGTCGGCGACCTGCCCTGGGCGGACGAGCCCGCGCCCGTCGAGGCCGAAGCGGCGTGCCGGGTGCGAGGCGAGGTGGACCGCCGCCTGCTCCAGGGTCCAGTCCCCGGTCTGGCGGACGTGGTGGCCGAGCATCCTGGCGAACGCCCCGTAGCCTCGGGGGTGGGGGTGGCCGCCCACGTAGATGCCGTCGGAGCCGCCGGTGTGCGCCGGGTGGCGCAGGATCGCGCGGACCGACGCCTCCCCCTCGGGGCCCTCGTCGGGGCGGGCCACCACGCATCCGGCCTCCAGCCGGGTGTCGATCAGGATCCGGCGGCAGAACTCTCCCGGCTCCAGCCCCGCCTCGTCGGCGGCCTCGGGCAGCGTCAGTCCCTCGGCCCACTCGGCACCCGGCACGTGGGAGAGGGTGACCCTCGGCCAGAGCCGCTCGTCCCACTCGATCCGTTCGGACTCCAGCGTCTCCAGCGCCCGGTCGGCGTCGGCGGCCGGGACCCACGAAGGCAGCGCGACCATCGCCAGGATGGTGCTGCCCCGCAGGTAGGGGTAGGTGTCGAAGGTGACGTCCAGCCCCCGGAGCCGGGCCTCGTCGACCAGTGGCAGGAGGGTCGCGGCCGGGCCATGGTAGTGCGAGACGTGCACCGCGACGCCCGAGCGCCGGGCGATGTCGGTCGCCTCGGCCATCCCCTGCGGGGCCGCCGCCCCGTACCCGCGCATGTGCGTCACGTACGGCAGGCGGCCGAGCGGCGCGCAGAGCGCGGCGAGCTCGGCGGCGTCGGCGTAGCGGCCGGGGGCGTACTCCAGCCCAGTGGAGAGGCCGGCCGCCCCCTCGGCCAGGCCGCGCTCGACGCGGTCCAGCATCGCGGCCAGCTCGTCGGGGGAGGCGGCCCGTTCGGCGGCGCCCATCACGTCGTACCGGATCGTGCCGTGCGGCAGCAGGTAGGCGGTGTTCAACGCGGTCGCCCGGTCGTAGCCGTCGAGCAGTTCCCCGACGCCGATCGGCCCGTCGGCCGAAGGGTGGACCCCGTTGACCGCCGCGAAGTAGCGGGTGGCGTAGGCGAAGGTCTGCGGGGTGGTGGAGGGTGCGAAGGAGAGCCCGTCCTGGCCGAGGACGAAGGTGGTCACCCCCTGCCGGAGCGCGGCGAGCTGCACCTCCTTGTCGAGGACGAGCGCGTCGCCGTGCGCGTGGCAGTCCACGAGGCCGGGCATGACATGGCGCCCGGCGGCCTCGACCACCGTGGTGGCCGCCGCCGCGTCCAGGCGGCCCACCGCTGCGATCCGGTCACCGGTGACGCCGACGTCGGCTCGGCAGGCCGGGGCGCCGGTGCCGTCGAGCACCCAGCCATCCCTGATCAACACATCAAACGACATGCCCGGATTCAATCACCGGGAAGGTGTTCGAGGCACCCGACACCTGTCTACGTTCTCCCTGGATTTCCCCCGCATCGCAGGTAACCGGGAATTTGGGCCCCCTGCCCTCTTGACCGTGACGCGTCATGGATGGTGGCATCTTTTCCTAGTTAGGAACCTTTCCTAACTAGATGATCGCAGAGAGGGCACCCCCTGTGCATGCGAGACCGCGTCTCCAACGCCCCTCGACCGTCCTCGTCCTGGCACTGGCGTCGGCACTGATCGCATCGGTGTTCGTGCTGGCGGCTCCACCCGGCTTCGCCGCCGACTCCCTGCTGTCCCAGGGCCGTCCGGCCACCTCGTCCTCCAACGAGGACGCCACGTTCCTCCCGTCGGCCGCCTTCGACGGCAACACCGGCACCCGCTGGGCCTCCGCCGAGGGCCACGACCCCGAGTGGCTCCGCGTCGACCTCGGCGGCTCCGCCACGATCTCCCGGGTCAAACTGACCTGGGAGGCCGCGTACGGCAAGTCGTACCGGATCGAGACCTCTCCCGACGGCAACGCCTGGACCTCCGTCTACTCCACCACCTCCGGCGACGGCGGCGTCGACGACCTGACCCTGTCCGGCACCGGCCGCTACGTACGGATGTACGGCACCGCGCGCGGCACCGTCTACGGCTACTCGCTGTACGAGATGGAGGTCTACGGCAACACCGGTGGCAGCACCCCGAGCCCCACCCCGACGATCACTCCCGGCGGCCCCGGTGTGCCGTTCGGCTCGCACGCGATTCCCTACGCGGCCGGGATGCTGCGCCCCAGCGGTGCCCAGGCCACGCTCGACCAGAAGGTGATCGACTACTACCAGCGCTGGAAGGCCGCCTTCGTCAAGCAGAACTGCGGCAACGGCTGGTACCAGATCATCTCCCCCGACGCCGACCATCCGTACGTGGCCGAGGCGCAGGGCTACGGCATGGTCATCACGGCCACGATGGCCGGGGCCGACCCGGACGCGAAGAAGATCTTCGACGGCCTGGTGAAGTACGTGCTGGCCCACCCGTCGTCGATCACCCCCGGCCTGCTCGCCGCCGAGCAGAACACCGCCTGCCAGAGCGTCAACGGCAGCGACTCGGCCACCGACGGCGACCTGGACGTGGCCTACGGCCTGCTCCTGGCCGACCGGCAGTGGGGCAGCACGGGCACCTACAACTACAAGCAGCTCGCGATCAACCACATCAACGCGATCAAGGCCGGTGAGGTCAACCCGACCACCAAGCTGATGAAGCTCGGCGACTGGAGCAGCTCGGGCGACCAGTACTACTGGATCAGCCGCTCCTCGGACTGGATGATCGACCACTTCAGGGCGTTCCGCAAGGCCACCGGCGACACGACCTGGGACACCGTCCGCACCAACCACCAGAACCTGATCGCCTCCCAGCAGTCGACCTACGCGGCGAGCACCGGCCTGCTGGCCGACTTCGTGGTCAACACCAACACCACCCCGAAGCCGGCCACCGGCCAGGTCCTGGAGGACCCCAACGACGGCAAGTTCTGGTGGAACGCCTGCCGTGACCCGTGGCGGATCGGCAACGACGCGGTGACCAGCGGCGACGCCAAGTCCCTGGCCGCCGCGCGCAAGCTCAACACCTGGATCAAGAGCAAGACCGGCGGCAACCCGAACAACATCGCGGTCGGCTACTCGCTCAACGGCACCCAGATCTCCAGCGGCAGCGAGCCGGCCTACTTCGCCCCGTTCGCGGTGGCGGCGATGACCGACTCCGGCAGCCAGGCCTGGCTGGACGCCCTGTGGACCAAGATGCTCAACACCCCGTTCACCGCCACCGACTACTACTCGACCAGCGTCCAGCTCCAAGTCATGATCACCGTAACCGGCAACCACTGGGTGCCCTGACCCTCACGCGTACCAGTGCGGCTCCCACCTTCGGTCGGGGCCGCACTTTCGTACCCGTAACCGTACTCAGGCGACTTTCACGGAGTGGTCCCCAAAATCGGCCACTATGTCCAGTGTTCCCCCCAGGGCGACGACATAGGAGCGCAAGGTGTCCAGACCACCGATCTGGCCGTGCTCGATCTGGGACACGCGCGCCTGAGTGATGCTCATCCGTTCGGCGAGGAGCTTCTGGGAGATGCCCAGACGCTTGCGCATCTCGGCGAGTTGGACACCGCGAAGCTCTGCCCGCAACTGCTCGCGGCTGCTCTCCCGGGCGGCGACTCGCTCGGGGGAGTCCCGATCGGGATCGATCTCACGGATCTTGGCCTTGGTGTCGGACCACTTCACGAACTCACTCATCGCCCTTCCTCCTCCTTCTCAGCGCGGTATGCCGCGTAACGCTCCTCCGCCAGGGGAATCGCCGTGCGATACCACCGACTCCATTCCCCGGCCTTGTCTCCGGCGACCAGCACGATCGCCTCCCGCGTCGGGTCGAAGACGAACAGCAGGCGGATCTCCGCCTCCCCGGGCACTCGGGGCCGTAGCTCTTTGAGGTTGTGCAGGACACGGGAATGGTGGATCCGGTCAACCAGTGGACGACCGAGTTTCGGCCCCTGCAACGCGAGCTCGTCCAATGCTTCTTCGATCTTCTCTGCGGTGGCGAGATCGTTCTTGCAGATGTCGAGAAACCAGGCGTTCACCTCGGCGTGCAGCGTGATCTCCCAGGTCATACGGTCAATATAACGGATCCTTATATCCTTCCGAAGGCTGTTGCCGGAAGTATGCGGCACCTGCGTGATGCGACAGCCTCTTCCAGACCGAGCTGGCTGAACGCACGGGCTTGAGGCAGCCGGCGGTGGCACGCTTCGAGGCGGGCGGGACGATGCCGACCATCCCGATGCTGGAGCGGCTCGCGGAGGCTCTGGAGATGCGGTTGAGCGTCCAGTGGTACGAGGCCAACGCATAAGCAATCAGCGCCGCCCGTTTCCCTGCTTGACCGAAATGACGGACAAGACGAACACAAAGTTCCGATCAAGCCGGCCGAAGCGTTGAAACAGAGGCTCTGGAAATGCGGTTCCTGTTACGCGGGCTCCAGGTTTCCCACGAACCGGTAGGAGAATCCCTTGCCTGTGGGGGAGGAAGCCTCGATGTCCTGATAGCCGCCCGTGGCGGTCACCGGGATGCGCAGCAGCAGGTCGTCGCCGACAATGTCGTCCTCCCACACCTCAATGGTGAACGAGCCTCCGGCGACGGTGGTCTGGCTCTTGTACGATCCGGCGGCGCGCTCTGTGGAGCCGGGGGTGCACATCGAATACTCCCATACCCAGCAGGTTCCGGCCTTGGTGTCGGCCTCGTCACCGTTGGTGGGCCAGCCGAGGTACTCGGCGCCGTTCTGACCTATGATCCGCACACGGATCTCGTCCTCGCCGCTCTCCTCCAGATCGAAGGCCTGAAGCGAGCCGAACACAATCTTGAGCAGGGGTCCGGCGGCGGCCGTATCGACGCCGAGAGCAGGGGGCTCGGCGGCCTGGGCCGGGGACACGAGGGCCGCGGCGAGTGCCAGCCCGGCGGCCAGAGTGCCCACCCTCGACAGGACGTTGTTCATGCGCTCCTCGTTTTCCGTTGACAGGCGGGCTCCAGGCGGAAATTGAGCCTGTGGTGGTAGCCGTTCACGTCGCCCCTGTGAGTGGTGATGACGTTCGCCATAGAGCCTGTCGGGGGTGTCTTGTCGATGGCTTGGAGCCTGCTGGTGGGGATCCGACATCAAGCTCACGCCCCCGGGCGGATCACCGTCGGTCACCTGCGGTCGTGACGGCATGAACCACGGGCGCGAAGCCCTCCACCTGGACGGCGGCCAACAAGGTCACCCCTGTGCTCTTCACTGAGCGCGCCGATGGCTTCCCCGATCACTCTGCCCTGCCCGCTGTCATGGATCCGGTATGGCCGACCCAGGCGTCGCAGGAACGGCGGTTCGGATCGGGTTGTTGCCGCGACCTGCTCAGCGCCAGATGAGGAAGTAATAGGCCCAGTAAGCGAGCAATGCCATCAGAAGCAAGCTGGAAACAAAGACCCCCAGCACGATCCCAAAGAATCACGGGTGGGCACGCTCACCCGGCCTGCCCGCGTCGCCCACGCAGAAGCCCCCAAATATCCGAAAACGACGTCTCGGAAGACGGCCTCGGCACCGCGAGAGGGGTGATTTCTGTGATCTGGGTGACGAGGCATGTCCACAGCGCGCAACGTTGACCCGCGATGGACCGGTCTGATGCTCCGCCTCCGAGGCCGGTTCGTACGACAACAACGGAGCAAAAAGGAGGATCGTGACTGAGAACGAACCGAACGCGCGGGACATCGCCGCGATGGACGAGGCGGAGCGCGCCCAGTGGTTCTACGACAACCGCGAGCAGGTCGCCGAGGAGTCCACCCCTGCCGTCCTTGATCGTGCCGTACCAGTGCGGGTCAGCCCCGATGACCTCGGCTTGCTGACCGAGGCCGCGACAGCGGTGGGCATGAAACCGAGCGCGTGATTGCACAAGGTCGGACTGGAGGCCGCGGCGATGGCATCTGCTGCCCCGCCTGCGGCAGTGCTGTCAGGGGAGGAGACTCGGCAACTCCAGGATTCGGTCCTGAACATCGTGGAACTGCTGGAGCGCAGTGGCATCAGGCTTGACACGGCAGCAGACGAACGCGATCGATCGCTGGTTCTGAAGTCGCTACGCCGCACGCGAAAGAAGAAAGTCAAGAGAGGTAGGTGGCCGCATCGATGAGCAAGGCGACCCGCACGTCGGCGACGTCCATGAGGACACCGGCGATGGGAGGCCCCAGTAACATCCCCATGTTCGCGGACATGGACATCCGAGCCTGGGCCTTACTCAGTAACGCGTCCGACGTCGAGCTCGCCACCGCTTTCCGGGTCGTCGGCAACACCACATGTCGTGTTTGACGCCACTGCTGGACGGGTGCCTCCAGGGTGACGGTGGCGCGGGCAGTCAGTTGATGTCGTTGAGTCGTGCGCCGATGAGATCGAGTGCGTGTTGCTGCGTGCTGTTGAGAACATCTGTTGTGTGTTCGGTGAAGAGTCCAGCAACTCCGGTGAGGTCTATGTCCGACTCTGTTTCGTTGAGTTCTCGCACGATCGGCGCGAAGGTTGCGACGAACTCGTCAACGAACCGGTCAAGTTCATCGTCGCCGGTGTGGGGTCCCAGGCTTTCGAACTGTGCGATCACGGTTGTGATGGCGGGCAGGAGACCGGGGTCGCTGATCCGTTCGTAGTACCCGACGAGGTAAGGCATGCCGTCGGCGCCGACCAGGTGGGCGAGGAGAACGGTTTGATCCCGGTCGATTCGTGCCATCGCCGGGGAGAGCCCGCCGGCCGCAAAGGTGGTGAGAAACCGCGCGAGCTCGGGCGGGATGTCCGGCGCTGCTTTCTGTTCCCGGAGCCGGGCGATGAGATCGCGCTGCGTGGTGAGCCGGTCGATCTGGGCGGCGAGTTCTTGATCGAGCCGATCAAGAAGCCCTATGGCCTGATCGCCGGTCTCATCGAGAAGGGCGGGCATCTGCTCCAGTGGTATTCCGAGGGCGGCGAGACGTTTGATACGTAGGACTCGGATCAGATCGTGCACGTCGTACTGCCGGTAGCCGTTGGGTCCGCGGGGCGGCTCGTCGAGGACGCCGACCTGATGGTAATGGCGGAGTGCTCGGACGGTGACTCCGGCGAGCGAGCCGAGTTCGCTACTGTTCACCGCTGGCCACCCGCGCCTCGTTCGTCATCATTCGCCCTGGGTTCTCTGGTTCCAGTCTACGAAGCGACCGTGCGGTCAGTGCGAGGACGAAGGCGGCGGTCCATACGGCTGCGAGTGCGAGAGCTGCGACATTGACGCTGATGTACTCGGTGAGCATGGCCGCCAGCACGATGCCGGCCGGTGGGGCGGCGGTCATCATGGCGTTCTGGGTGCCCATGATCCGTCCTAGCATCGTCTCGGGTATCCGCTCGATCATGAGCACGCCGATCAGGCTGCCGAACAGTCCACTGGAGAATCCGACGACGAACGCCCCAGCGAACACCACCCATACGGACGGTAGCGCGGCGATGAGGGCGATCCCGGCTGTTGTTCCGGCGAGACCGGTGACGAACCAGGCTCGGCGGGCACCGCGCGTGCCGGCTGCGGCGTAGCTCGCGCCGCCGAGGAGCATCCCGAGGGCGAGGGCGCTCAGCACGAAACCGAGGAGGCCGGACCGGTTCTCCTGGGTGAAGAACACCGGCAGCACGAGCCCTTGCATCGCCCCGAGGACCAACACCGATGCCAAGCCGATCATGGTGACCACGAGTAGGAAGCGACTGCGGAACAGGGCCCGCCAGCCGTCACGCAACTGTGACCACCCGGTACCGGTCGGAGCCGCCGCGATACCGTCCTCCGACACGATCGTGCCGACGTGCCGCGGAATCAGGAGCGTGATCAGCGCGGCCACCAGCGACGTAGCGGCGGTGATCCACAACACCGTTGAGCCGTCGAAGAGGATCATGAGAGTCCCTGCCGCCGCCGGCCCCAGCAAGATCGCCACCGCACCCAGAGTCTCTCGCACCCCCATCAGTCGTTCGGCACTGACGCCCCCGTGGCGAACGACCGCGGGAAGCAGCGCCTCCCGTGCCGTCGCACCGGGCACGTCGCCGAGCGAGCCGATGATGCCGAACAGAATGAACCACCCCAGGTTGAGCCCCGACACCAGATCGACCAGCGGCAACGCGGCGATCGACGCGGCGGAGACGAGATCGGTGATCACCGAGGATGTGCGCCGGTTGATGCGGTCGATGACCACCCCCATCAGCAACCCCGCGAGAACGGCCGGGACGGCGGTCGCTGCGGCGACCGCTCCTGCACCAAGCGCACTCCCTGTGGTCTGTAACACGATCAACGGCAACGCGATCCCCGCGATCGAGTTCCCGAGCAGGGACAACACGTACGAGGCGAGATATGCGACAGGAACGAGCTTCATGTCTCAAGCACAAACTATGACGTAGGGGCGGAGTCAAACTCACCGCAGAACGCAGGGCGGGGGCCTACATCCCGATGCCGTGCTCGTGCTGTGGACCGTGTCGCTGTTGCGGGTCGTGGTTCGACGCGGCGAATTGTGCCTGTCGTCCGGCGCGGGCACGGAGAAAGGCACCCGTACGGCGCGTGACACGAGTGGGCGGAACCATCCGGCGCACCACCGTCCACCCCGGCATGCCCGACTTCCGCGCCGGCGCCGGTCGGCGCGGCTCAACCGGCTGACTCCGGGAGAGCCGCGAATCGACGTCAGGCTACCTTGACGTCAAGGTAGCCTGACGAAATACTCGAACCATGTCCACTCCCGACGAACTTGAACGTCAGTTCACACTCCTGACCGCGGCCGCGCGCTACGACGCGCTACGCACCCGTGACGTCCTGGCCGCACCGGCCGATGAGGACGACCCCGCGCTCACACCGCCCGACCCCGGCGCGGAGCCCCTGACCCGGGGCGAGGCGCTGGAGCTTCTCGCGCTGGGCGAGGTGATCGCGCGGAAGGCGGGCTACGGACGTCAGCTCTCCGTGCGCTCCGCCCGCCGGGCCGGCGCCTCGTGGTCGCAGATCGGTGCCGCCCTGGGAACCAGCGAGCAGGCGGCGTGGGAGGCCCACAACCGATGGATCGACGAACAGGCCGGGGAACGCGACGGTCACTGGGGCTGGGACGAGAACGACCTGGCGGCCGCGCGCGTGCTCGCCGGCACCCCCGAAGGCGAGGACACGAAATGAGCGAGCACGCCGGGACCGCCGTCCACCCCTTCGTCCTCGACATCGCGCAGGCCGACCTGGACGACCTGACCGACCGCCTGGCCGCGACCAGATGGCCGGATGAGCAGGCCGGTGCGGGCTGGTCCCAGGGCGTGTCGATGGCCTACCTCAAGGAACTGACCGCATACTGGCGCACCGGCTACGACTGGCGGGAACACGAGGCACATCTCAACCGGTTCCCCCAGTTCACCACCAGGATCGACAACGCCGACATCCACTTCCTGCACGTCCGTTCCCCCCAGGCCGATGCGCTGCCGCTGCTGATCACTCACGGCTGGCCCGGATCCATCGTGGAGTTCCTCGACGTCATCGGGCCCCTGAGCGACCCCCGGGCTCATGGTGGCGACCCGGCCGACGCCTTCCACCTGGTGATCCCCTCCATCCCGGGATACGGACTGTCCGGACCGACTCGCGAGGGCGGCTGGGATGTGCACCGGGTCGCGAAGGCCTGGGCCGAGCTGATGCGGCGCCTGGACTACCACCGCTACGGCGCGCAGGGCGGCGACTGGGGCCACGCGATCACCCTGGAGCTGGCCGCCGTCGACACCGGCCGTGTCGTCGGAATCCACCTCAACACCCTGCTGACGCCGCCTCCCAGTGACCCCGCCGAGGCCGCCGAGCTTACCGATGACGACAGGGCACGGCTCGACCGGCTGGTCAGCGCGGAGCCGGAGATGTCGGGCTACGCGAAGATCCAAGGCACCCGGCCGCAGACACTGGCCTACGCGCTCACCGACTCCCCCGTCGGGCAGCTCGCCTGGATCGTCGAGAAGTTCAAGGAGTGGACGGACTGCGCGGACGTGCCCGAGGACGCGGTCCCCCGCGACCGGCTCCTGACCAACGTGATGCTCTACTGGCTCACCGCGACCGCCGGGTCGTCGGCCCGCCACTACTGGGAGGCCTTCCATCCCTCCCGGCCGCCGCGTACCGGGCCGTCGGCGACGCCCACCGCGGTGGCGGTCTTCGCCGCCGACGTGGCCCGCCCTGTCCGGCGGCTCGCCGAACGCGACAACAACATCGTCCACTGGTCGGAGTTCGACCGAGGCGGCCACTTCGCCGCGATGGAGGAACCCGACCTGTTCACCGACGACGTCCGCGCGTTCTTCCGCCGGTTCCGCTGACGGGCTCTGGAGCGAACCCGATACCGGCGCGGCACGCTCGGAATCACGGCGACTCAAGATTCTCCCCTCACATTCCGTGAGCACGCGGCCCCGGGGAGGCTGCCCGGTAACCCGACATCAGTCCGGTTGAGCACCGGTGCGGGCCGCCGGCGGACGAGTCGTCCGGCCCGGCGGCCCTCGACGTCGCTCAGTCCTGGTCGGGGATCTCCAGGCGGGAGAGCGTCTGCGAGCACGAGGCGTTCCTGATCGCCGGTCGCCGGGCCAGGAGTTCCCGCGCCTCGCGGCGGGCCAGGTTCCAGCCGTTCCACGGGTCGGGCCCGGCCAGGTCGTTGGCCGCGATCACGTCCAGCAGGACGCAGCTGCGGGACGGTTCCGGCAACCGGTCCAGTGCGGGGACCGCCTCGGCGCCGAGGTCGCCCAGGTAGTCGAGGTCGATCCGGTTCACGCCCCGTACCGCGATCTGCGTCTCCGCGACCCGCAGGTCGGGGTTCCACACCGCGAACGCCAGCAGCGAGGCGCTCGTCATCAGCACCAGGGTCCTGGGCAGCCAGCGCGCGTGCCCGCGCCTGGTGAGCCGGGCCGCGCCCGCCATGAGGACCAGCGCGAAGACCCCGCCCAGCCACCAGATGGTCGCCGCCACCGAGGCCCGCAGCCGGGAGAGCCCGTAGACCTCGGTGTACAGGTCCAGGCGGTGCAGCGCGGAGAAGAGAATCACCAGGGTCAGCACGCAGAGCAGGCCGAGCAGCCCGGCCATCAGCCACCGGTCGAAGCCCTTGAGATCCAGCGTCCCCGAGGCGACCGCGACGATCGCCAGCACGAACACGCTGACGACGACGAGCTGGAAGAACCCCGAACGCGCGTACTCGGCGTAGGTCAGCCCGGTGGCGGAGGCCACCCACCGGGTGGTGCCGAACAGCACGGTGAGCTGCATCCCCACGAACGTGGCGAACAGCAGGTTGAGCGCCGTCAGCGGGGTCACCCAGAGAGCGCGGCCGGCCGTGATCTTCAGGTCGGGGGCCTTCGGCTCGGCCACCGGCCGCAGGCCGACCAGCACCGCGGAGGCCACCACGACCGCGAAGACCACGAAGAGCAGGATCCGCAGCGGCAGCGACTCGGCCCAGTCCTGCGCGCTGAACAGCTGCTCGACGGCCTCGGCGAAGACCGCGTCCGCCGAGGCGAACAGCGCCCCGAACACCGCCAGCAGCACGACGGTCAGCCCGCCCCCCAGCAGCAGGGGGACCATCTTCCTGGTGTTCGTGAGACCCTTCAGCCGCGCGCCGAGGAACCACGGCACCGGCAGCAGGCCGAGGAGCACCGACGCGCCTCCCCTGAGCACCCCGAACCAGCCGCGCCCGGCCCCCGACAGAGCGAGCGCGGCCAGCAGGAACCCGGCCAGCAGGACCATCCCGACCAGCCAGTCGGCGTCCCTGAACAGCACCGTCGCGACCAGCCCGTAGGCGATCGCCCCCATCCCGGCCGACCACGGGGTGATCCTGCCGCGCACCGCCGGAATCGCCGCCGCCCCCATGGCCGCGGAGACCAGCACGAGCCCGAGCCCCGCCCTGCTGTACGGCACCGCGATCGCGGCGAGCAGCCCGACGGCGACGGAGACCGGCAGCACCCACCGGGGGGTGTCCGGCAGGTCGGGCCGGGGGAAGAGGGGCGGCGCCTCGTACCCGCCGGGGCCTCCGGGGCTTCCCTGTGGCCGAACAGCCGGCCGGTACTCCTCCCGGACCGGCGCGAAACCTCCCGGGGGTCCCACCGGTTGCGCCGCTCTCTCTTTCTCCCGGACCTCCGGTACGGTGACGCGCTGCGCGACGGGTCCCCGCGCGGGAGGCCGCTCCGGGAGCGGTTCGCCGCCGGACCAGATCTCGTTGGTGGGCGTGGTGGCGCCGATGACCGTGCCGACGAACACACCGATCATGAAGATGACGGCACCGACGAAAGCGGCCAGCAGGGCGTCGAAGCCCGCGAGGCCGATGCCCATGATCACCGCGCAGACCAGTCCGGCGACACCTCCGAGGAAGAGGCCGAGGAACGCCCCGGGCCAGTTCCGCACCACGACCTGTTCCCGGCGCCCGTCCCCGGCCCGCCTGTCCCGGACGAGGACCGGCCGGGGGGGAAACGGCTGCGTGGGCGGAGGAGGTGGCCCGATGGGCGCCTCGGAGTCCGTGGGGGTGGAGACGGGGACGGACCCAGGCTCCCCGGCGGTGACCTCCCGTCGAGGAGCACCGGTCGCGGCCGGCCCCAAGGCCCCGGCCGGTTCACCGGAACCGGAGTCGATCCCGGCGGTCTCGCCAGGGTCCGGCTGCCGAGCACCCCCTGAGATCTCATCAGGTTCCCGAGCACTCCCGGTGACCTCGTGACGCTCGCCGATCCCCGTTCGTGTACCGCTCACCTGCGGGACGGAAGGCGTGGATGCGGTGAGATCTTCGGGGGCCTTGTCCGGGACGGAAGGCGTCGAGACGGCGGGATCCACGGGGACCTCGGGCACAGTGGACGGGGCGGACACGGGAGGGGCCTTGTCCGGGGCGGAAAGCGCGGAGGCACCGGAAGGCACCGAGGTCTCGGGATCCACAGGGACCTTGCCCGGGACGGTGCCGTGCACCTCCGGGGAATTCACCCCGGAGGAGGAAGGCTCCTTGGCGGGCGAGGACGGGGTGGTCATCTCAATCCTTTCCGGAAGGTCGGTCACGATGTGGCAGCCGGGACCGTCTGCGACGTGGATGGAGCCGCCGTGCAGCTCGACGATCTCCTTGGTGATGGCCAGGCCCAGCCCGGCACCGCCGTCGTCGGCGGCCCGTCCGGCGTCCAGGCGGGAGAAGCGCTCGAACGCCCGCGCCCGGTCCTCGGCCGCGATCCCCGGCCCCTGGTCGCTCACCCGGAGCCGGACGCCCTCTCCCCCGGCCGCCGCCGCCAGCACCACGGTCCCGCCGTCGGGACTGTGCCGCACCGCGTTGTCCAGCAGGTTGGCGAGGACCTGAGCGAGCAGGTCGGGGTCGGCGCGTACGCTCAGTCCTTCCGGAACCTCGCAGCGGGCCGTCACGCCCTCCCTGGCCAGTACGGCCTCCCGGAGGGCCTGCTCGCAGAGCGGGCGCAGCTCGACGTCCTCACGTTCGATCAGCCGGGCACCCGACTCCAGCCGGGACAGGTCGAGCAGTTGCGCGACCAGCCGGCCCAGCCGCTCGGTCTGGGCGAGCGCGGTGCCGAGGGTGACGGGATCGGGCTCCGAGACCCCGTCGACCACGTTCTCCAGTACCGCCCGGAGCGCGGTGATCGGCGTGCGGAGCTCGTGGCTGACGTTGGCCACCAGATCCCGCCGCTGCCGGTCCACCTCGCCCAGGTCGGCGGCCATCGCGTTGAAGGCCCGGGCGAGCTCGCCGACCTCGTCACGGGAGGTCGCGGTGACCCGCAGGCCGTACCGGCCCTTGGCGATGGTCTGCGCGGCGGCGGCCATCTCGCGGAGCGGTTTGGTCATCCCCCGCGCGAGCAACTGCACCATGATCAGCGCGAACACCGCGGCCACCGCGACGCGCACGTCGCGCGAGTAACCGGCGTTGAGGCCGACCTCGTTGACGACGAACGCCGCCACCACGGCCAGCAGGATCACCATGCCGAGCTTCGCCTTGATCCGGCCAAGGAAGTCGAGAGGTCTCAAGGGTCGGCGCATCCCGGTGTCGGAGGGAAGGGGCATACAGGGGTTGAGTGCCGGGGAGGGCGATCGGTTCGCGCCGGAGGCTCCCGGCCGTAACGGAACCCGCGTCGACGGCGTGTGCTCCGTTCCGCGGCGGAGGTCGCGAGCACGTGGCCGCGGACCCGGGGTCGCCGGGACGTGCGTTCACTGCCGCACCAGGGCGTAACCGACGCCGTGGACGGTACGGACGACGCCGGGGCCGAGCTTGCGGCGCAGGGCGCGGACGTGGCTGTCGACGGTACGGGTGGCCGCGGCCTCGGAGAAGCCCCAGATGTCGGCCAGCAGCCGCTCCCGCTCGAAGACCTGGCCGGGGCGCTCGGCGAGGCGGCAGAGCAGGTCGAACTCGGTCCTGGTCAGCTGGGCCTCGTCGCCCCGCACGTAGACCCGCCGCTCGGCGGTGTCTATCTCGACGTCGGCGACGCGGATGACCGTGTCGGCCACGGCCAGCTGGGAGGCCCGCTCGACCCGGCGGAGCAGGGCGTGCACCCGGGCGACCAGCTCGCGCATGCTGAACGGCTTGGCCATGTAGTCGTCGGCCCCGACCCCGAGCCCCACCAGCAGGTCGGTCTCCTCACCCAGCGCGGTGAGCATGAGCACCGGGACCGGCCTGGCCGCCTGCATCCGCCGGCACACCTCAAGGCCGTCGAGTCCGGGCAGCAGCCGGTCGAGCACCACCACGTCGGGTGCCGTCTTCGCGTAGGCGGCCAGCGCCGCCTCCCCGTCCCCGACGACGCGCACGTCGAAGCCCTCGGCGGCCAGCCTGTGGCGTACGGCCCGCGCGATCGTCTCGTCGTCCTCGACCACGAGGACACGTCGTTGCTGAGGGGTTGCCATGCCCGGCAGCGTAGACCGGAGCCGTGCAGAAGACCTGTGGTGAATTGTGAAGGTTCTGCGCACTCACCGGGTGCGCCGTCTCCGGTGAACACGGATGGACGACACCGCATCCGGCGATCGCGGGTCCCCTCCGTCCGGTCGCGTCCACGGAGGTGTGGTGGGGGCCGGGACCGCTCGACCGTGCCGGACCGTACCGCCCCGGATGAGGGTCTCGCTGCGGGGTGGGTAGGAGGTCAGCGGGCCGTGATCCGATACCCCACCCCTGGCGTCGTGGTGATGGCCGGGGGCTCGCCGAGTTTGCGGCGCAGGCGGCCGATGGTGACCGTGACGGTATTGGTCAGGGGGTTGGCGTGTTCGTCCCACACCTGTTCGAGCAGGTCCTCGGCGCTGAGGAAGGCGGGGACGGCGCGCAGGAGGGCTTCGAGCAGTGCGAACTCCTTGACCGACAAATCCAGATGCCGGCCGTCGCGGGTGGCGGTACGGCGCAGCGGGTCGAGCTCGATGCCGACCGCGCGCAGCGTGCGAGGCCGGGCGGTGGGCCGGCGGCGGGCCAGGGAGCGGATGCGCAGCACCAGCTCGGGGAAGTGGAAGGGCTTGGCCAGGTAGTCGTCGGCCCCCAGGGTCAGGCCGGTGACTCGGTCGACGGGCGAGCCGGCGGCGGTCAGCATCAGGACCATGACGCGGTCGTCGCGTTCAGTGATCATCTGGCAGAGGGTGTCGCCGTGGATGCCCGGCAGGTCTCGGTCGAGGACGACCACGTCGTAGGCGTTGAGGTCCAGCTTGGCGGCGGCCTCCAGGCCGTCGTAGGCCACGTCCACGGCCATGCCCTGATCGCTCAGACCTTCGACGAGTACGTCGGCGAGGGAGCGGGCGTCCTCCACCACGAGCACCCTCATGCCGGAACCTCCGCCGGCACGGCCGCCAGGGGCAGCGAGACGGCGACCCGGAGGCCGCCCTCTGGCCGGGCCCGCAGGTCGAGGGCGCCGCCGTGTGCGGCGGCGATGGCTGTGACGATCGAAAGGCCGAGCCCGGAGCCGTTGCCGGAGTGGGTACGGTCGGCGCCGAGTCGCTGGAAGGGCTGCGCCAGTCGGTCGACCTGCTCCTGGTCGAGGACGCGTCCGCCGGTCTCGACGACGAGCTGGGCTGTTGTGCCGTCGGTGGTGGTGGCCAGGCGGATCCAGCCGCCTGGCTGGTTGTGGGTGATGGCGTTGTCGATGATGTTGTCGATCATTCGGGTGAGGAGCGTCCTGTTTCCCTGTGCCCACGCGCTGTCGTCGACGGCGTCCGTGGAGTGGACGGTGAGGTTCTTGGTGGTGATGTCGGCGGCCCGGGCGCCCAGGGCGACGGTCACCAGCCGGCGGAGCGAGAGCGTCGTGCGGTCGGCCAGGGCGCCGTGCTGGGTGCGGGCGAGCACGAGGAAGTCTTCGAGTAGCCGGTCGACCTGGTCGAGCTCGGTGCGGAGCCGGTCGGCCAGCGCGGCGGTCTGCTGAGGTACGGGCTCCGGCTTGGCCAGGGCCACGTCCAGGGACGCGCGCATGGTGGCCAGCGGAGTGCGGAGCTCGTGGGAGGCGTTGGCGACGAACCGGCGTTGCGCGGCGAACGAACTCTCCAGTCTTTCCAGCAGCTCGTCGATGGTGTCGGCGAGGTCTTTGACCTCGTCGGCCGGGCCCTGCGCGGCCAGCCGCTCGTGCAGGTTGTCGGCGGAGATCCGGCGGGTGGCCGCAGTGATCATCCGCAGCGGGCGCAGCACCCGGCCGGCGACGACCCGGCCCAGGATGACCGACACCGCGCCCATGACCACCAGTGCCACCGCCGAGCCGATCAGGAGTTGGCGGGACTGGGCCGCGTGGGTGTCCGACAGCTGGGTCTGGAGCCAGGCGATGCGATCGTTGGCGGCGGCGAGCGTGGCCGGCTCCACCGGCGGGGTGCCAGAAGGTGCGGATCGACTGGTCCGCGTCCCTCCGAGTCCCACGAGATTGGTGATGACCAGCAGCCCGACGCCGGACAGCAGGAACATGGCACCGTACAGGACGGTGAAGCGCAGTCGTACGGTGCGCGCCGGTCGTCGCCACTTTCGCATGCGTTCCAGGATGCCGTGCCGGACCTAACAGCGGTGTGACAGCCTCTGTTCGGCCCGTGTTAGGGCCGGGTCCGTACAACCGATCGCATGCGAGCAACCATCGAAGTCAACGGGCTGCGCAAACGGTTCGGCCCGACCCTGGCGCTGGACGGCATGTCGTTCACCGTGCGGCCCGGCCAGGTCACCGGGTTCGCCGGCCCCAACGGGGCGGGCAAGTCCACCACGATGCGGGTGATCCTCGGCCTGGACGCGGCCGACGAGGGCCACGCGCTGATCGGCGGACGGCCGTACACCAGCCTGCCCAACCCGCTCACCCACGTCGGCGCGTTGCTCGACGCCGGTGCGCTTCAGCCCGGCCGCACCGCACGCGACCACCTGCTGTGGCTGGCCCACTCCCAGGGCCTGGACGGCAGGCGGGTCGACGAGGTGCTCCAACAGGTCGGGATGCGGTCCGCAGCCCGGCGCAAGGCGGGCGGCTTCTCGCTGGGCATGCGCCAGCGGCTCGGTATCGCGGCCGCGCTGCTCGGGGACCCGCCGGTGCTCATGCTGGACGAGCCGGTCAACGGCCTGGATCCCGAGGGCATCGTGTGGATGCGCGGCTTCCTGCGGTCGCTGGCCGACGAGGGGCGGGCCGTGCTGGTGTCCAGCCATCTGATGAGCGAACTGGAGGACACCGCCGACCATCTCGTGGTGGTGGGCAAGGGCCGCGTCATCGCCGACACCAGCGTGGCCGACCTGATCGCGGCCGCCTCCCGCGGCCGGGTCACACTGCGCACGGCGGCGCGCTCGGAGGCGATGTCCGCGCTGGGTCACGCCGGCGCCACGACGGCCGCGGCCGATCGCGACACGATCGTCGTCTCAGGGCTGCCGTCGGAGCACATCGTGGCGGTACTCAACGCCAACGGGGTGCCGTTCTCCGAGGTGGCGACGGACCGGGTGACGCTGGAGCAGGCATACATGGACCTCACCGCCGATGCGGTCGAATACCGGGGAGCGGCACGATGAGCGCCCCTCCACACCGCTCCGCACACCGCTCGGAACCGCAGGCCGGCCGCGGAGGCTTCGGGCGGTTGCTGCGCGCCGAGTGGACCAAGTTCAGGACGGTACGCGGCTGGGTGGTCACCATGACCGCGGCGGCGCTGGTGACCGTGCTGTTCGGACTGCTGTCCGCGGCCGGCAACCACGCCTCGTGCGGTGCCGGTCCGATCGAGGTCGCCTGTCCCCCGCCTCTGGTCGGCCCGGGCGGCGAAGCGGTGGACGACAAGTTCTATTTCGTGCACCGGCCGCTGGCCGGGGACGGCGGCATCACCGTCCGCCTCACCTCCATGACCGGCCAGATCCGTAAGCCCGATGTCATCCCGGGGCAGCGCAACGTGGTGCCCGGGGTCGTGCCATGGGCGAAGGCCGGAGTCATGATCAAGGAGAGCACCAGGCAGGGCTCCGCCTACGCGGCGGTGATGATGACCGGCGAGCACGGGGTGCGGATGCAGCACGACTTCACCCACGACGTGGCCGGTCGGCCGGGCGGCGTCTCCCGGCAATCGCCGCGATGGCTCCGGCTGATCCGCTCCGGCGACACCCTCACCGGGTACGAATCCGCCGACGGCACCGAGTGGGTCCAGATCGGCACCGCGACCCTGACCGGACTACCGCAGACCGTCCAGGTCGGCATGTTCGCCGCCTCTCCCGGCGACCTCACGGTCACACGGGGAGATCTCGGCGGGTCCGGCTCTGCGGCCCGCTTCACCGAAACCACCGGCGAGTTCGACCAGGTCATGCTCCAGGGCAACGCGTCCGGCGCGTGGCGCAACGACGACATCGGTGTCATCGTCGCGCCTGACGGGTCGGCGCACCACCCGGGCCGCGCCGGCCGGTCTGGCGGCACCTTCTCCGTAACCGGCGTCGGCGACATCGCGCCGACCATCGAGGGCACCACCCCCGAACGTTCCCTCAGCAGCGCGCTGATCGGCCTGATCCTGGTGATCGTGGTGGCGGTCATGTTCATCACCGCCGAGTACCGGCACGGCCTGATCCGCATCACCCTGCTGGCCGGCCCGCGCCGCGGCCGGACGCTGGCGGCCAAGGCACTGGCGCTCGGCCTGGTCACCTTCGCCGCCGCCCTGCCCGCCATCGCGATCACGTTCACGGCCGGCGGGCGGATCCTGCGCGACAACGGCAACACCGTCCTCCCGGTGTCCCTGCTCACCCAGATGCGCATCGTGGTCGGCATGGCGGCGCTGTTCGCACTGGCCGCCGTGCTCTCCCTCGCCCTCGGCACGCTGCTGCGGCGCAGCGTCGCGGCGGTCATCACCGCCATCGCGGTGATCGTGGTCCCGCACGTCCTGGCGACCACCTCGGTCCTGCCCGACAGCGCCGCGCGATGGCTGCTGCGCCTCACCCCGGCGGCCGGCTTCGCCATGCAGCAGAGCATCCCGCAGTACGCGCACGTGCTCGGCCACTACGCGCCCACCGCCGGGTTCTACCCGCTGCCGCCGTGGGCCGGTCTGGCCGTATCGGCCGGCTATACCGCGCTCGCCCTCGGCTTGGCCGTCCACCGGCTCCGCCGGAGGGACGCATGAGACATCCCCATCGGGACCTCTCCTGGTGCCGCGGGAGGAGTGCGTGACAGAGCTCCTGCATGCGGAATGGACGAAACTCCGTACCCTGGCCGGCACCGGCCGGCTGCTGCTCGCGATCGTGGTGCTGACCGTCGCCGGCAGCGTCGCGGCCTCCGCCGTCGTGTCCTGTGCCTCGGAAGGCTGCGGCTACGACCCCGCCAGGATCAGCCTCTTCGGGGTCCAGGTGAGCCAGGCGGTCGTCGCCGTCCTGGCCGTCCTGACGATCACCGGCGAATACGGCACCGGCATGATCCGCCTCACCCTGACCGCCATGCCGCGCCGGACCGGCGTCCTGGCCGCCAAGGCGATCATTCTGGTCGGCTTGACCCTGATCGCCGGGAGCGTCGCCGTGCTCGCCTCCGCGCTTGCCGCGCCGCGCATCCTGCTCGGCAACGGCTTCCCCGCCGAAATGCTCGTCCTCACCAGCGGTCCCATGCTGCGCGCCGCCGTCGGCTCGGTCCTCTACCTGGCGCTGATCGCCCTGTTCAGCCTGGGGGTCGCCACCGCCGTACGAGACTCCGCCACCGCCATCGGGGTGGTGCTCGGCCTGCTCTACCTCTTCCCCGCCCTGATCCTCATGATCGCCGACGATGGCTGGCAGCGGCTTCTCTGGCAGATCTCCCCGATGAATGCCGGGCTCGCCGTACAGGCCACCACCAACCTCGCCACCCTCCCCCTCAGCCCGTGGGCCGGCCTGAGCGTACTCGCCGCATGGGCCACCGCGGCGCTCCTGGGCGGCGGGCTGCTCCTACGGATGCGCGACGCATAGCCGCCAGCCGGATCTCGGGCGGCAGGTGGGGCCGGACGCCCCGGGCAGGCACCGCCATCATCACCGACGCCGTGCCCCTGCTACCCGCGCCAAGACCCAAGGCGTGGCCGTCGGCTCCGTCGGGGAAGCACCGGGCGGGGCCTCCGCGAGGGCGAAGGCCCCGCCCGGTTCCCACCGTCAGGCGAGGATCAGGCGGCGGCCGGTGATCCGGTAGCCGATCCGGGCGAACGATGCCGCCATGGGCCTGTTGCCCACATCGGTGTTGTCGTTCACCTCGGGCTCACCCTCGGCGCTGAAGATGTGCAACGCCTCGATGGCCAGGTCGTCGGCGTAACCGCGACCGCGGTGGGCCGGGTCCACCCCGAGATAGCCGATCGTGGCGCACCTGGAGTTGCGGGTGGGCATCACGACGCCGACGAGCTCACCCGAGGCGTCACGGGCGAGCCGCCACCGGTCGCGTCCGCCCGGCATGTCCGCGATCTCGGTCACGGTCTGCTCGGCCGTCGCCCGCGCGCCCTGCTCCGCGAGGTGGCGCCGGTCCCAGTCGTCGAGGCTGCCCTCTTTGACGCGTGCCAGCAGGTCCAGCACCGTCTCGTCGTCGTCGACCGGGGCGAAGGTGAGCCGGCCGGGCCTGGGCGGCAGGCCGTACTCGGGAGACCAGCGCAGGTTGAGCCGCTCGACGGACTGCCGCAACCCGGCCCGCTCGGCGGCGGCGATCCGGTCGGAGGCGTCGGCGAGCGCGTCGGGACGCTCCCGCCAGTCGGCGGGCAGGAACAGGTGGTAGTCGGGCCGGGCGCCGGACGGTGTGGCGTACCCGGGCGTGACCAGCTCCGCGTACGCGGCCCGCAGCAGGGCGGCGCCCACCTCGACCCGGTCGGGCCCGAACCCGGGGTCGAACCAGTCGAGGCTGAAGGGATGCTCGGAGCCGGGAGGCCCCCAGAATCCGGCCCTGGCGACGACCTCGTCGCCGCGCAGCGCGACCCAGACCCATCCGGACCGGTAGTCGAGCTTGTCGAAGGGCAGGCTGCGGGCGCCCACGCCGGAGGCGGGCAGCGGGCCGTAACGGTGGAACAGGTCGAACTCGTCCGCGTCGAGCGGGCGGAAAAGCAGATCGGACAAGGGAAACTCCAGAAAGCGGGTGCGCTTCCCGGTTCTCAGGCGGCCTGTCGCCCGAGGCGGGAGCGCGTGACCAGGGTGGCGAACATGTGCTCCTCACCTCCTCGCGCTCGAAGGGACGGCCAGGCTACCGATGTGCCCGTCCCGCCCTCAACCGGATAAACCCGGCGGGGCCGGCGGCCGGGATGACCGGCGCCCCTCGTATCGCGGCGCCGGGCACCGTACCTGACCTCGCCGGACGCGCCACGAGCCGGTATCGCTAGATCTGTGACCGTCCCGGCGTTACCTTGACGGAGTGATCGATGTCACCGCGTACCTCCGCAGGATCGGCGTCAGGGTCGACGGGCCCCCGAGCGTGGAGTCGCTGCACCTGCTGCACCGGGCACACGTGCAGCGAGTGCCGTACGAATGCCTGGAGATCTGGCTGGGCCGGCCGACGACCGTCGACCCCGCGGAGTCGGCCGCGCGGATCATCGGGGGCCGGGGCGGCTACTGCTACCACCTCAACGGGGCGTTCTCCCTGCTGCTGGAGGCGCTCGGCTACCGGGTGAGGAGGCATGTGGGCGGAGTGCAGGGCAAGGCCGAGGGGCCGCCGAACATAGACGGCGGCCATCTCGTGCTCACCGTCTCCGGCCTGCCCTGCCCGGACAACCCCGGCGGTGAGTGGCTGGTCGACCAGGGCCTCGGCGACGCGATCCACGACCCGCTCCCGCTCGTCGAGGGCACCTACCGGCAGGGCCCCTTCAGCTACGGCCTGCGCGCCTCCGAGGTGGAGCCCGGAGGATGGCGGTTCGACCATGATCCGCGCGGCGGCTTCCTCGGCATGGACTTCCGGATCGGACCCGCCGAGATGTCGGAGTTCGCGGTGATGCACGAGTTCCTGTCCACCTCCCCCGAGTCGGGCTTCGTCCGGGTGGCCACGGTCCAGCGGCGCGACGCGAGCGGTGTCGACGCGATGCGGGGCCTGGTCCTCACCCGGGTCGGCGACCGCGAGCACACCCTGGTCGCGCAGAGCGAACGTGACTACTTCGAGATACTGGCCGACGTCTTCGCCCTCCATCTGTCCGACGTCACCTCTGCCGAACGCGCCAAACTCTGGCAGCGCCTGTGGACCGCCCACGAGAGATGGTCTGATTTCCAGTGATCCAAGGGGCGGCTCGGCCGAACCGGGAGGCATGACCTCCCCCGCCCGTACAGGCGCCTGACCTCGGCTCCAGGCTGCCGGCGGCTTGGGACGCGCGGGCGCCTGCCCTCGGCTCCATCGCGTTGTGCGGATGCCCATGGCACCGCGTAAGCGGAAACCAGGGCTCAATGCGGCATGCGGAATCCCTTTTCATTGGTTCATGTGCCACTAAGTGACTATGTTGCTGTCCGCGATGGGATAGCGAACGGGGTGAGCAGGATCGACACTCAAGTGCTGGCGGACCGCTATCGGCTGCTCAACCCTCTCTCCGAGGGTGGGGCGGGCACGGTCTGGCTCGCCGCCGACGAGATGCTCGGCCGTGACGTGGCGGTGAAGGAGGTGCGGCTCCCGCCCGACCTCGATCCCGCCAGGCGGCAGGAGGTCCTCGCCGCGGCGCTTCGCGAGGCCAACCTCGCCGCCCGGCTCAGGCATCCCTCGATCGTGACCGTCCACGACGTGGTCGTCGACCAGGAACGGCCCTGGCTCGTCATGGAGCTGCTGTCGGGCGCGTCCCTGGAGCAGACGGTCCGCGACCGGAGCCCGCTGCCGGTGCACCAGGTGGCCAGGATCGGCGTGGGCATCCTCGGCGCGCTCGGCGCCGCCCACACCGCCGGGGTGTTCCACCGTGACGTGAAACCGGGCAACGTCTTCCTCACCAGGACCGGCAAGGCGGTCCTCACCGACTTCGGCGTCGCGGTCGTCGACGGCGAGGTCACCTCGGGCCGGACCGGCCACCTGATCGGCTCGCCCAACTACATCGCGCCGGAACAGCTGCGCGGCGAGCGCGGCGGCCCCGCCTCCGACCTGTGGTCCCTCGGTGCCACGCTCTACTTCGCCGTCGAGGGGATGCCGCCGCACCCGGCGGAGACCCCCATCGCGGCGATCGGCCGGGTGCTCACCGAACCGCCCAGGCCGCCGGAACGCGCGGGCGGGCTGGGCCCGCTGCTGATGAGCATGCTCGACCCGGCCCCCGAGGCCCGGCCGTCGTTCGACGCCGTCGCCCGCTCCCTGGCGGAGCTGGCCACCGGCCAGCCGGCCGCCGGGGTCGGCGGGGTCGGCGGGGTCGGCGACACCGCCGGGGTCGCCGGGATGCCGGCCGCCGCATCGCCCCCCTCTCCGCCGCCCGCGATCCCCGCCGTCCCTGCCGTCACCGACCCCGTTCCCGCCCCGGTACGGCCGCCCGCGCCGGGCCGGGGGCGTGCGCTGCGATGGGCCGCCGCCGAGATGGCCGGGATCGCGGTGGTCATCGGGGTCACCTTCGGGGTGACGTTCCTGCTGACCTCGGGCCCGACCGCGGCCGAGCAGGTGGTCAGGCTCAGCGAGAGTCCCGGTGCCTTCAGCACCCCGGTGGACGTGTGCAAGCTCATTCCCGCTACCAGGGCCAGGCAACTGCTGCCCGCGCTGGCGGGCGAGGGCAAGCCCACCAACGACGGGGGCTGCCAGTGGCCGGCCAAGGGCATGGGACTGGAGGTGCGTCTCCCCGGTACCGGCAAGCAGTGGGGCAAGAGCCCCCGGCAGGCCCACGAGCTGTTCGTGAACCAGCGCCAGAGCACCATACCGAGCGGGGAGAACGCCTGGAGCTGGCCGGAGATCCAGGCCGGTGTCCGCTCCGCCCGATCCACCGCGCCGAGGGCCGTGGCCCCCGTCGGGGAGGAGTCGTTCGGCTACGACGTCTACGAGAACCGCATGACAGGCAGGCTGGAGCAGAGCTACGTGATCATCCGCGTGGACAGCCTCGTTCTGGAGGTCGGTTACGCCGTGGTGGACGGCAGCAAGGACGGTCCGGCGATCCAGGCGGGCGCCCACACAGCCGCGACATGGGTCGCGAACGCGTTGAACAACCAGAAAGCGGGCGAATGAACCATCCAGACGTCCCCCTATCGCAGGGCAGGCACGCGGGCGGGCACACCGCTCCCGCGCCGGGGCCGGGGATCGCCGGAGCCGGGGTCCCGCCCATGCTTGACCAGAGCTCGCTGGAGCAGGTGATCGCCCGGTTCGGGCCGATGTCCCCGCAACGGGTCGCGGTGGTCGGCTTGGCCGTGCTGGACCAGCTCGTGGTGATGCACAGGCAGGGCATGCTGCACGGGGATGTGCGACCGAGCTCGGTGCTGCTCGGCCCGTACGAGCAGATCATTCTCGCCGCGCCTTCCCTGCCGTCCTCGCTCTTCACCTCTCCCGAGGGCGTGACCAGCCCCGCCGCCGACCTGTGGTCGCTCGGCGCGACCCTCTACACCGCCGTCGAAGGCCGCCCGCCGTCGCCGGGCGGCTCCCTGGACAACGCGGGCCCGATCGCGCCCGTGCTGTTCCGGCTGCTCGCGGGCGACCCCTCCCAGCGGCCCGACCCCGACACCCTGCGCAAGATCCTGCTCGACATCTCCCAGCACCGTCCAGAATCTCCCGCCGCACCACTCCCCGTGGGCGCGCCCTCCCAGGTCTCCGGCCCTGCGGGCCCCGCGGCCTCCGTCCCCTTCACCCCCGGGGCCCCTGCGGCCTTCGGGCAGGCGACCCCCCAACCGCAGAGGAGCCCCGGACAGGAGGGCGGGACCGTTCCGGTCACCGAGGCGGAGGTGACCGCGCCCTTGAGAAAGAACCTGACCGAGCAGATATCCGCCGTCACCGCCGGGCTCACCCTCCAGGACGTCCCGGCCCCTCAGCAGGCCGCGCCCCCTCCCTCGAACGCGCCGACCGCCTGGCAGGGCCCGATCCCTCCCCTGGACACACCGTCCGCCTGGCAGAGCCCGCCTCAGAGCCCGCCTCAGAGCCCGCCTCTGGGCCCGCCCCAGGGCCCGCCCCACCCTGGCGTGCCCTTCCAGCACGGTTCCCCGCCGCCTCACTCGAACCCTCCGGACGCGCCCACCTCGGTTGAGCAGGTCCCCGTCCCCGACGCGGTGAGGGAGGCGGCGGACGAGCCCACCGAGCGCTCCACCCGGGCGACGGGGATACTCGTGCCCCGGCCGGTCGTGGCGCTGACCGGGGTGCTGCTCTTCGGCATGGCGGTCAGCATCGGCATCCTGCTCACCTCGGTGCTCGCCAACGCGGACGACGACGTCTCCGCCGAACCCTCCGGGGCCAAGGGGCGCTTCGCCGCGGCGCCCCGGGCCTGCGGCCTGCTCGACGACAAGCAGGTGAACCAACTGGTGCCGGGATTCAACAGCTCGGAGGTCGAACACTCGGCGTGCGACTGGCTCAACCGGTACGACTGGCGCAAGCCCAACGTGGAGAAGTACGACCTGCGGGTCCGGCTGATCGCCCAGAAGCAGAACGGGTCGGAGGTCGCCAGAGCGAAGGAGTACCTGGCCGGCAAGAAGAAGGACATCCTCGACAAGGGCCAGTTCGCCACCCCCAAGCCGCTCCCGCCCAAGGACCTGCGGGGGATCGGCGAGGAGGCGTTCACCTCCGGCGGGCACAACTCCATCAACCTGTACGGCGGGTCCTACAAGGCGACCGTGGTCTTCCGGATCAGCAATCTGATCGCCGAGGTCGACTACGAGCGGGGCGGCGTCAAGGAGGACCCGGACGGCAAGATCGCCGAAGGCGCGTTGCAGGCGGCGCGCTGGCTCGCCGAGTCCCTGAAGACCGATGGCTGATCCGGTGGCCGGCCCGCTGCCCGTGCTGGCGGGCCGCTACCGGGCGCTCGCACGGCTCGGCGCGGGCGGGATGGGCGTGGTGTGGCGGGCCCATGACGAACTCCTGCACCGCGAGGTCGCGATCAAGGAGGTCATTCTCGCTCCGCACCTGTCCCAGGAGCACCGCGACGAGATGCGGGAGCGCACCATGCGCGAGGCCCGCGCCGCCGCCAGGCTCGGGCACCCGTCCATCGTGGCGGTCCACGACGTCATCGCCCAGGACGGCCGCCCGTGGATCGTGATGGACCTGGTCAGGGGTCGTTCACTGGACGACGCGATCCGCGCCGACGGGCCGTTGCCACCGCACCGGGTGGCCGCGATCGGCCTGGCCGTACTGGACGCGCTGGCCCTCGCGCACAGCCGGGGCATCATGCACCGCGACGTCAAACCGGCCAACATCATGCTCGCCCAGGACGGCGGGGTGCTGCTGACCGACTTCGGCATCGCCACGGTGGAGGGCGACGCCCAGCTCACCTCACCGGACGCGCTGGTCGGCTCCCCCGGCTACATCGCCCCCGAGCGGCTGCGCGGCACCGGCGACGGCCCGTCCGCCGACCTGTGGTCCCTGGGCGCGACCCTCTACGCGGCGGTCGAGGGCCAGGGGCCCTTCCGGCGCGACACGCCGGTCGCCACCATCGGGGCGGTACTCACCCAGGAGACCCCCTTCCCCTCCCGGGCCGGGGAGCTGGCTCCCGTACTGCTGGCCATGCTGGCCAAGGATCCCCGGCAGCGGCCGGGAGAGTCGGGGCTGCGCGCCGCGCTGCGACAGGTCGCCCAGGGACTGCCGCCAGGACCGCTCTCCCCGGCGACCGCGCCGCAGGTACCGCCGCCCCAGGCCGCGGCCCCCCAGTCCACGGCACCGGCACCGGCGCCGGCAGGACCGCGGCGTACCGGACTGATCGTCGGCGCCGTGCTGGCCGTGGTCGCGACGGCGGTGACCGGTACGGTGCTGCTGACCATGAGCGGGCCGGACACCCCCGAGACACCGTCGCGGGCGGCGAACGCCGGGCGGTTCGCCACCGCCCCCGACCCGTGCACGCTGCTGACCGGGCCCCAGGTCAAGGTCGCGGTGCCGAGCGCGTCGCCGCTGTCCATGGAGGCCACCCAGAACAGTGAGCCCTACTGCAGCTGGGACGACCCCCTGGGTGGCAGCCGTACCGACCGCAGGTTGCGAGTCGCGGTCGGTCACAAGGCCCCCACCCCCGGCAAGAGCGGCCCCGACACCGCCCACGCGTTCTTCGTCGCCGAACGCACCTCGGTCGTCGCCGACCAGGGCAACGGCCTCCTGGGTTCCACCGGCCCGCTCAGGAACATCGGCCGGGTCGGGGCGGAGGCGTTCTCCTACGACGTGGTCGCCCTGGACCGGGTCCACTCCGTGATCCGGTTCCGGGTGAGCAACCTGCTGGTCGAGGTCAACCTGTCGGAGGTGGGGAAGCGTGCCGGAACCGCACTGCGGCAGGATGCCCTGAAGATCGCACGCCAGGTCTCCGAGGAGCTGAACAGCCGTGACTGAGAAACGCGCCGCGACGGAAGGGTTCGCGTGACCGATCCCAGCCTCCTGGCCGGGCGCTACCGCATGCTGGAGCGCCGCGACCGCGCGGGGACGAGCTGGCGCTCGCGCGACGAGCTGCTCCGCCGCGACGTCACGATCTCCGAGGTGCCGCTGCCGCCGCCCGGGCCGGCCCGCGACCGCCTCCTCGACCAGATCCGCGCGGCCGCGGGCCTGCGGCACCCCGGCGTCACCGCCCTGCACGACGTGATCTCGGGTCCCGACCGGCTGTGGCTGATCATGGAGTCGGTCGAGGGGCGCTCGCTGCTCCAGCACGTCCGGGCGGACGGCCCGCTCCCCGCCGAGCGGGCGGCCGAGATCGGGCTCCGCGTGCTGGACGCGCTGGCCGCCGCCCGCGAGCTGGGCGTCCATCTGGCCGCCGCTCCCGACAGCGTGCTGCTCGCCCCCGACGGGCGGGTGGTGCTGACCGGCGTCGCCGCCCTCGGGTCCACCGACGAGCTGCGCGATCTGGGCAGCACCCTGTTCACCGCCGTCGAGGGCCGGGCTCCGCACACCGGTCCCCGCCCGGCTCCACTGATGGTGGGCGGTACGCCACTGACCGAGCCCGGCAGCGGTCCGGCGGCTTCCGGCCCGCTGGCCCCGCTGGTCGAGGAACTGCTCACCGCCGGGCCCGGTCACCGGCCCGACGCCACCTCGGTACGGCTGACCCTGGAGCGGTTCCTCCCCCGGCCTACCCACAGCGGACACGGCGGGGAGCCCGGAGCCGGCGGCGGCCCCCGCAGGACGTCTCTCCTCGCCGTCGCCGTCGCCGTCCTCGCCGTACTCCTCCTGGGCGCCGCCTACTGGTTCTGGCCTCGCCCCACCGAATCCACGACGGAATCCACGCCGGTCGCACTGCCCACCGCCTTTGCACGCACGCCCGACCCCTGCTCGCTCATCTCCACCAAGCAGGCGGACGACCTGGCACTGGACACCACTCCCACCAAGGACGGCAAAGAGTGCAAATGGGTGACCAATGACTCCGGGCAACCGCCGAACCTGAAGTACACCCTGTGGATCTCCGCCTTCGGCTTCACCTCCGACGAGGCGGCCCGGCGTAACTACGCGAGGTTCCTCAAGAAGACCCGCGAACGGACCAGGACGGACGTGGGGGCCGCCCTGACCCACGTCAAACCGGTGGAGGCACTGGCCGGGATCGGTTCCGAGGCCTACCGCAACGAGGTCACCAACGGGCTGACCCGCAGCAGCTCCGTGGGCTTCCGCGCGGCCAACCTCGTGATCATCGTCCAGTACCAGCGCGGCGTCCCCGAAGACCCCAACGGCACCACCGGCGAGGGAGCACTCAAGACCACCCGGTGGATCCTCGAAAGGCTCAGCCGCGAGAGCTGAGCCCCGGTCCTGACCTCGGCCGGGCAGCGGGAGCTCGTTCCGGCCGTCGGCGAAACCGCCGATCCACCACGGTCACGGAACGCGCCGGGGCGCTCAGGGCACTGGCGGAACAGCGGGAATCACGATATATCTCGGTTGGAACCGCGCGGCGGGTCCACACGTTGGACTGGCGACGCACAATGAAAACAGACGGGGCATCCGCCCCGCGTTCGGAGGATGTTGAGGATGTCGCCAATCCAGAAGTACGCGATCGGCGCCGGAGCAGTGGTGTTCCTGTCGTGGCTGTTCCTGCCGGGTTTCCTGACGCTGCTGATCCTCCTGGGCGTCGTCGCCGCCCCGGTCGTCGGCTACCTGATGCTCGACCCGTCCCAGCGCGAGCGGCTCAAGCGCGCCCGGCGCCGCGGTCTCGGCCGCTGACGCGAAGACCGTCCCACCCGTCGAGGCCCGGCCTCGCGAGCCCGCGTCTCGGGGCCGCGACCGCCGGGCCTGCGGGGGAACGCGTGGGCCCGGCCGGTCAGGCGGTGGCGGTCAGGCGGTGGCGGTCAGGCGGTGGCGGTCACCAACTCCGCTTCCACCCGGCGGGTGACCTTGCGCTCGAACACGAACGAGAGCAGCGGCACGGTGCCGGCCAGCATCACCCCGAGAATGTACGGCCACGTCCAGCGCGCCTTCATGCCCAGGTTCATCGCGGCCACCAGATAGAGCATGTAGAGGAAGCCGTGGATCGGGGAGACGACCTTCGAGGGCTCCTCGATGCCGAAGCCGTACCTGAGCACGATGCAGGTGACCAGGACGAGCAGCATCACGCCGACGATGTACGCCAGGATGCGAAAGGGCTTGAGAGCGGATTCCACGGTCGGTTACCTCGGTCTTGGGGTTCGGTTCACGGGACGGTGCGAGCTGGCAGAGCGGGGGTTTCCGGAGCGGCGGGCTCAGTACCGGAATCGGGGCCGGGGGCGTCCTTCTGCGCGCGGCCGCGCAGCGCGTCGCGTACGAAGTGCCACCACATGAAGACCGCGAACAGCCCGAAGATCCACCACTGGGCGGCATAGGCGAGGTTGCGCCAGGTGAGCACCCCGGACTCGGTCGGCGGAGAGACGTTCACCGGCTTGGCCGCGACCGCGGGAGCCGGTGACTGCTCGGCGGCCACCACGAAGCCGTTGCGCAGCTTCGTGTCCCGCCAGAGATTGATCAGTTCGGCCGACGACACGGTCAGCACCTGCCCCTGCGGCAGCTGCCGGGTCCGGCGCTGGACGCTGTCGGTGGCCTCCGAGGGCTGCAGCCGTCCGCCGACGGTCACCCTGCCCTCGGGCACGGCCGCCACGGCGGGATCCTGCGCCGTGGCCACCCAGCCGCGCACCACGGGGACGTAGGTTCCGTCGCCGAGATCGAACGCCGTGAGCAGCCACAGGCCCCCGTCGCGCTCGGCCACCAGCAACTGCTTCGAGGCGTCGAAGGTGCCTTCCGCGATCACCCTGCGGCCGGCCTCGTCGGCCGTTATGTGCTCTCCGGGCGCGGTGAGGGTGGCGACCGCCACGGGGGCGGGGTCGACCAGTGCCCGGGGCCCACCGGACTCCTCGAAAACGCCGAGCTGCCACCTGCCCAGCAGCCCGCACACGACGAGGGCTCCGATCGCGAGCAGGTGGAGCACCACCACGCGGGCGGAGAACAGGATGCGGAGCATGACACCACGCTATCCGCCCCGGTAGGCGGTCCGGTCCTCAGTACCCGCCTCGGCCCGGCGCGGGAACGAGCTTCCCGGGAAAGTGGACAAATCAGTGTTGGGGAGGCATCCGATATCGCTAAAGTCATCCCCATGTCTGATCCTCAGCAGATTGACCCCGCGGGCAACACCCAGGCGTTCCGCGCGTTCGCCCAGCGCAAGGACCCGGAGGCCGCCCCCGAGAAGCGGTCGCTGGCACTGCCGATCACGGCGGCCGTGGTGGTCGCGGTGCTGGTCATCGTCGTTGTGGCCGCATACCTGCTGCTCTAGCAACCGGACAGTTTGAAGCGCCGACGGCATCGCCCTCGGCGCTTTTCGCGTTCCCTGACGACGGGAGCGTGCCGACCGGTCGGTGTGAGGTGGCTCACCGTGCCGCGCGTATGGACGGCGCGACCGTCGCTCATTAAATTAGACGAAGAATCTAATAGCAACGAGCGCGGAACGCTCTCATCGCCGCAGCCGGAACCGGCGGGAAGCCCGTGCCGCCCGAGAGGTCACCGACGACAGAGGTCAGCAAGGAGATCGCATGAGCACGCATCCCGGGATCACGATCATCGGCACCGGCTTCGCCGGCCTGGGCATGGCGATCAAGCTCAAGGAAGCCGGATACCACGACTTCGTCATCCTGGAGAAGGCCGACGACCTGGGCGGGACCTGGCGGGACAACACCTACCCCGGCTGCGCCTGCGACGTCCCCTCGCACATGTACTCCTTCTCCTACCGGCTCAACCCCGGCTGGTCTCGGATGTTCGCCCCCCAAGCCGAGATCTGGGACTACCTGCGGGCCTGCGTCGACAAGTACGACCTGACCCCGCACCTGCGGTTCGGCAAGGAGGTCGTCGGACTGGAGTACGACGACGCGACCCGCGACTGGCGGGTGAGCGTCGCCGGGGAGGAGACGTTCACCACCAACGCCGTGGTCTCGGGCATCGGCGCGCTGCACGTGCCCTCGCTGCCCGCGATCCCCGGCCGCGAGAGCTTCGCGGGCGTCTCCTTCCACTCGGCGGAGTGGGACCACTCGGTGGACCTGACCGGCAAGCGGGTCGCGGTCATCGGCACCGGCGCCTCGGCCGTCCAGTTCGTACCGCAGATCGCCGGGAAGGTCTCCAGCCTCCACGTCTTCCAGCGCACGCCCCCCTGGATCCAGCCCAAGCCCGACTTCCCCTTCTCCTCCCGGGCGAGACGGATCCTCGGCCTGCCCGGCGCCGCCAGGGCGCTGCGCACCTCGATCTACTGGGTGCTGGAGACCCGCGCGCTGGGCTTCACCGTCGACCCGCGCCTGATGAAGGTCCACGAGAAGATGGCCCTGAACCACCTCGCCAAGCAGGTCCCCGACCCGGCGCTGCGTGCCAGGCTCACCCCCGACTACACGATCGGCTGCAAGCGCATCCTGATCTCCAACGACTACTACCCGGCACTGGGCAGGGAGAACGTCGAGCTGATCACCGACGGGGTGCGGGAGATCCGGGAGAACTCGATCGTCGACTCCACCGGCAGGGAGATCGAGGTCGATGTGATCATCTACGGCACCGGCTTCAAGGTCGTCGAGGCGCTGGACGAGCAGCGGATCATCGGCAGGAACGGTGTGAAGATCCAGGAGGCCTGGCAGGACGGCGTGGAGGCCTACTACGGCATCACCACCGCCGGGTTCCCGAACCTGTTCTTCCTGCTCGGCCCCAACACCGGCCTGGGCCACAACTCGGTCGTCTTCATGATCGAATCCCAGGTCCGGTACGTCCTCGACTGCCTGCGCCTGCTGTCGAGGACGAAGGCCAGGGCCCTCGACGTACGCCCCGAGGCGCAGCGCGACTACAACGACCGCCTCCAGAGCCGACTGAACCACCTGATCTGGAACGAGGGCGGCTGCGACAGCTGGTACCTCGACGAACACGGCGTCAACAGGACCATCTGGCCCGGCTTCACCTTCGAGTACTGGGCACGCACCCGGAGGCTGAGGCCGGAGGCCTACGAACTGATCCGCTGAAGGGGCCCGGCGGCCCGTTCCCGCTGATTCGACAACGCCGACGGCACTGCCCTTCGGCGTTCTCGGCGTTCCTGGACCGGGGGACACGCCCGTCACGTCGATGTGAGGTGCGTCATATTCCACCGGTATGGACCGTACAAGATCGGCCCTCCATCATGAACAAGGCCTCCGACAGCGTGAACCGCAGCTGGATGCCAACTCTCGGTCGTGCCGCACGCGTCCGCGCCTCACCCGTCCTGTCCGAACTTCGCGAACCGCGCCGCCGGAGAACCCGGCACCGCGGAAGGACCGGCGCCGCCGGAAACCCAGCAAGGAGACGCATGAGCACGCGCCCCGGCATCACGATCATTGGCTCCGGCTTCGCCGGACTCGGCATGGCGATCAAACTCAAGGAAGCCGGATACCACGACTTCGTGATCCTGGAGAAGGACCAGGAGGTGGGCGGCACCTGGCGGGACAACACCTACCCGGGCTGCGCCTGCGACGTCCCCTCACACCTCTACTCCTTCTCCTACGAGCTCAACCCGAACTGGTCTCGGATGTTCTCCGGCCAGGCCGAGATCTGGGACTACCTGCGGGCCTGCGTCGCCAAGTACGACCTGGGGCCGCACCTCCGTCTCGGCACGAAGGTCAGCGAACTGGAGTACGACGACACGGCCCGCCACTGGCGGGTGAGCGTCGAGAACGGGGAGGCCTTCACCACCAACGCGGTGGTCTCAGGCGGCGGCGCGCTGCACGTGCCGTCCTTCCCCGCGATCCCCGGCCGCGAGAGCTTCGCGGGCGTCTCCTTCCACTCGGCGGAGTGGGACCACTCGGTGGACCTGACCGGCAAGCGGGTCGCGGTCATCGGCACCGGCGCCTCGGCCGTCCAGTTCGTCCCGCAGATCGCCGGGAAGGTCTCCCGACTCCACCTCTTCCAGCGGACGCCGCCCTGGATCCAGCCCAAGCCCGACCTCGTCTTCTCCACACGCGCGAAGAGGCTCCTCGCCCTGCCTGGAGCCGCACGGACGCTGCGCACCTCGATCTACTGGGCGATGGAGAGCCTCGCCATGGGCTTCGCCGTCGACCCGCGCCTGATGAAGGTCCACCAGCGGGCGGCCCTGTACCACCTGAACAGCAAGGTCTCCGACCCCGTACTGCGTGCCAAGCTGACCCCGGACTACACGATCGGCTGCAAGCGCATGCTGCTGTCCAACGACTACTACCCGGCGATGGTCAGGGACAACGTCGAGGTGATCACCGACGGGGTGCGGGAGATCCGGGAGAACTCGATCGTCGACTCCACCGGCAGGGAGATCGAGGTCGACGTGATCATCTACGGCACCGGCTTCAAGGTCACCGACACCCTGAAGAACCAGCGGATCATCGGCAGGAACGGTGTGAAGATCCAGGAGGCCTGGCAGGACGGCGTGGAGGCCTACTACGGCATCACCACCGCCGGGTTCCCGAACCTGTTCTTCCTGCTCGGCCCCAACACCGCCCTGGGCCACAACTCGGTCGTCTTCATGATCGAATCCCAGGTCCGGTACGTCCTCGACTGCCTGCGCCTGCTGTCGAGGACGAAGGCCAGGGCCCTCGACGTACGCCCCGAGGCGCAGCGCGACTACAACGACCGCCTCCAGAGCCGGCTGAGCCGGCGAGTCTGGAACGAGGGCGGCTGCGACAGCTGGTACCTCGACGAACACGGCGTCAACAGGACCATCTGGCCCGGCTTCAGCTTCGAGTACTGGGCACGCACCCGGAGGCTGAGGCCGGAGGCCTACGAACTGATCCGCTGAGAGGTCCAGCGACCCGTTCCCGGCCGGCGGCGGAACGGCCACCTGGTCGCTCAATCGCTCGCTCGGTCACCGAAACCGGCGGCGCGGCCGAAGCCGCGCCGCCGGGCGTCCGTGCGTACCGCCGCGAGCGGCTACCTTCGCTCGCTCACCACCAGCGCGCTACCGCCGCCGCGCCGGGTCGGTTCCGCCACAGCCTGGAGCCTCCCGTGCCGCAGGAACTCGACGGCCGTGGCCGCGCCGATCTCGGGGTTCAGCACGAGGCTGTGCCCCCGGCGCGTGAGCTCGGCGCCGTAACGATCGATGAACGCCTGCTCGGCCTGGGTCTGGGCGGTGTTGCGCTGCGTGGCCCGGGGGGCGGCGAGCGCCTCGGGCAGCGACATGCCGAGGTTCCAGCGGTTGAGGAGGATCTGCAGCACCGTGGTGATGATCGTCGAGCCGCCGGGGGACCCCAGCGCGAGCAGCGGCCGGTCATCGTCCAGGACGATCGTCGGCGCCATCGAGGAGCGGGGGCGCTTGCCCGGCCCGGGCAGGTTCGGGTCACCGGGGGCGGGACCGAAGGTGAAGTCGGTCAGCTCGTTGTTGAGCAGGAAGCCCCTGCCGGGGACGACGATGCCGTTGCCGCCGGTCGACTCGATGGTGATGTTGTAGGCGACCACGTTGCCCCACCGGTCCGCGACCACCAGGTGCGTGGTCTCCGGCCCCTCCTTCGCCGCCTCGGTGGCCTCCGCGGACGGCGCCGCCGGGCACGGCCCGTACATCCCGTCGGGGTCGCCGGGCGCGGCCGGGTGCGGCATCGCCCGCTCGCCGATCAGGCAGGCGCGCTCCTTGGCGAACCCGTCGGAGAGCAGTTCCTTGAGCGGGACGCCGGGGATGTCCCCGACGTACTTGCCCCGGTCGGCGAAGGCGAGCCTGGACGCCTCCAGGTATTCGTGCTCGCCGACCTTGGGCAGGGCCTCAAGGATGTTGAGCGCCTCGCCGACCGTCGAGCCTCCCGAGGACGGCGGCGCCATGCCGTACACGTCCATGCCCTTGTACGTCATCTTGGTCGGCGGCCGTTCGAGCGCCCGGTACGCCTTCAGGTCGGCCAACTCCATCAGCCCCGGCCGCACATTACGGGTGGATCCGGGGGTGACCGGCGGCTTCTTGACCGTGGCCACGACCTCGACACCGAGGGCACCGCCGTACAGCCACTCCCCGCCCAGCCTGCCGAGCCTGCGGTAGGTGTCGGCCAGCTCGGGGTTGCGGAAGGTGGAGCCGACCGGCGGCGGGGCGCCGCCCGGCAGGTAGAGCTTGGCCGTTGAGGTGAAGTCCTTGAAGCGGGCGGCGTTGGCGGCGGTCTGGTCGTAGAAGGTCTGGTCGACCCTGAACCCCTTGGTGGCGACGTCGATCGCGGGTTTCAGCGCCTGGCGCAGCGAGAGTGTGCCGAATCTGCGCAGCGCCAGCTCCCACTGGGCCACGCTGCCGGGCACCCCCGCCGAAAGTCCGCTGGTCACGGCGTCGTCGAACGGGATGCCCTCCAGGGAGGCCGGGCCCATCGCCTTCGGCGCGGCCTCCCGGCCGTCGATGGTGTGGACCTTCTTGCGGCGCGCGTCGTAGTAGACGATGAACCCTCCGCCGGCCAGTCCCGCCGAGTAGGGCTCGGTCACGCCCAGGGTGGCGGCCGCGGCGACCGCGGCGTCCATGGCGTTGCCGCCCTCGCGCAACACGCCCAGCGCGGCCTTGCTGGCGTCGAGGTCGACGGTCGAGACCGCGCCACCGGATCCCTCCGCGACAGGTTTCTTCTCCGCCTGCGAGACCGGTGGAGACACCGCGGACGGGGACAGCGCCGGTGGAGACGCCAGCGCGGGCTGGACAAGCAGTAAGGAACTTCCCACCAGGATCCCCGCCAGGGGGGTGATGCGACGACTGATCATGATGACCTCCCGCAGACAGCTTGACTCAGCCTGTGAGCCTTGTCAGCCCCTTCCCTCACCCGAAGGGTGTAGTGCCACATACATCACTGAAGGGACGCAAACGCTGCGAAAGCGCACGTAAAGTGCTGAGCGTGCGTGCCGAATCCCGCCGGGTCGACCTCCTCCTCCCACTGTTCGTGGGGACCCTCCAGGTCGTGGGCACACTCGGTGTGCAGTGGTGGCAGGTCCACGACACCGGCATGCTCCGCGTCCCGCTCGGTCCACTGGGCTACGCGCTGCTGCTGGCCGGGCCGCTGGCCCTGACCGTCCGGCGCCGCCACCCGGCGCTCAGCGTGATCGTCTCGGTGGACGCGACCCTGCTCTTCATCGGCCTGGGCCACGCCTACGGCCCGGTCTTCCTCAGCCCGATCATCGCGTTCCACACCGCCGTGGTCGGCGGCCACCGGCGGGTGGCATGGCCGCTGTGGGGCCTGGCCTACGTGTTCTTCGTGGTCTACCTGTCCTGGTTCGCCCCCGCCCCTCCTCCCGGCTGGTTCCACAACGTCGCGATGGCCGCGCTGATGGGCCTGGTGCTGGCGGTGGCGGAGTTCTCCCGGGCCAGGAACGAGCGGCAGGCCGAGCACAAGCGGGTGGAGCGGGAGGAGGTGCGGCGGCAGGCCAGCGAGGAGCGGCTGACCATGGCGCAGGAGCTGCACGACGTGCTCGCGCACAACATCTCCCTCATCCACGTCCAGGCCTCCACCGCGCTGCACCTCATCGAGGACCATCCCGAGCAGGCGAAGACCGCGCTCACCACGATCAAGCAGGCCTCCAAGGACGTGCTGACCGAGATGCGCTCGGTGCTCAACGTGCTCCGGGACGGCGCGCCCCGCTCCCCGACCGCCGGTCTGGACCGGCTGGACGAACTCATCGAGCGCAGCGGGCTGCGGGTCGTCAAGAACGTCATCGGCGAGGTCAGGCCGCTGCCTCCCGGGGTCGACCGGGCCGGTTACCGTATCGTCCAGGAGGCCCTGACCAACGTCACCAGGCACGCCCCGGGCGCCTCGGTCACGGTCGCCCTCGACTACGGCCCCCGCGCGCTGACCCTTCAGATCACCGACTCGGGCGGCAACGCCCCCGGCGAGAGTCTCGGCAGCGGCAACGGCGTCCCCGGCATGCGGGAACGGGCCTCGGCCCTCGGGGGAACGCTGACCGCCGCACACCATGGAAGGGGCTTCCGCGTCGAGGCCCGGCTGCCGATCCCGGAGGAGTCCGAATGATCAAGATTGTCCTCGCCGACGACCAGGCCCTCGTCAGGGCGGGGTTCCGGGCCCTGCTGGACGCGCAACCGGGGATGACCGTGGTGGCCGAGGCAGGCGACGGGGCCCAGGCCCTGCGGCTGGCCGCCGAACACGAGCCGGACGTGGTCCTGATGGACATCCGCATGCCCGGCATGGACGGGCTGACCGCCACCAGGAAGATGCCTCCCGGGCCGAAGATCATCATCTTGACCACCTTCGAGCTCGACGAGTACGTCTTCGAGGCCCTCCGCAACGGCGCCAGCGGCTTCCTGGTCAAGGACACCGAACCGGCCGAGCTCATCCAGGCCGTCCGGGTGGTGGCCGGAGGCGACGCGCTGCTCTCCCCCAGCGTGACCCGCCGCCTGATCGCCGAGTACGCCAGCCGCGCCAAGGAGCCGCACCGCAGCCGCGATCTCGACCTGCTCACCGACCGCGAGCGCGAGGTCCTCGCCCTGGTCGGCACCGGGATGACCAACGACGAGATCGCCGGCAAGCTCTTCATGAGCCCCGCCACCGCCAAGACCCACGTCAGCCGGACCATGATGAAACTCCATGCCCGCGACCGCGCCCAGCTCGTCGTCATCGCCTACGAATCCGGCCTCGTCCGCCCCGGCTGGGTCTGACCCTCTCGCTTTTTCACTGGAATTCCGCGCCTTACCTCCTCGCTCTGGAAAACTCAGCGTGTTCACAAAAGCACGGAGGGGCATATGGGCATGGAAACAGCACTACGTCGGCGCCACGCGGATCTGCGCCCCTCACCCGAGACCGCGTCCCGACGCCTGCCACACACACCGCGCGAGCTCTTCGACGCACTTCCCTCCCTTCCGGGGTTACGGGCCGAGGTGATCGACGGGAGGTTGGTAGTGAGCCCACTGGGGACCCCCGAATACGCCCGAGCTGCGATGCTCCTTTCCTTACGGCTCAGCCCACTGATCACGGATGGCGATCTGGAGGCTTACACGAGCAACGTCGCGGTCTGCGTCGACGGTTCCTATGACCCGGTTGTTCCTGATTTCGTACTGGCGCGGACCGACTGCCCGCGCTGGGGCGCCCGCGAGCTGCTCTCCTCCGGCCTGCTCATGGTCGCCGAGATCGTGTCGCCGGGAAGCGTCACCGACGACCGCGACCGCAAGCCCGACATCTACGCCTCCGGTGGCGTCCCGGTGATGCTCCTCGTCGACCCCGTGGCCACCCCCGCCACCGTGACGGTCCTCAGCGACCCCAAGGAGGGGGCGTACCGGACCTCCACCCGGGTCGAGATGGGCTCGCACCTGCACATCCCTGAACCGGTCGACTTCACCCTCGACACGTCGATCTTCGCGAACATCCAGGACGCGACGTCAACGACCCCGGCCTGAAGGCCAAGGCTTGAGGTGCTACACCACGCACTGACAGCCCCGCGTTGACCAGCCCAAGTCGATCATCTTGAAGGAGGTGCATTCGATTGACTACGTTTCACGTAGGCCAGCAGACCCACCGGTCCGTGCTTCCTCAGCGGGCCGCTCTGGAATCCGCGTCAGCAGACACGCCCGAGGGTGGGCACGAAACGGGACGCGGACACCGCCTCGGCGCGGTAACCGGCGTGGAACATGGGCGAGGGGAGATCGCGGCAGAGGGCACCCGTCTGTCGCGGCGTCACCCCGAGGACACCGCGGTGTCCGAGGGAGCCAACCGTGAGGTTCACCCGGCCGTGTTCGTCCTCGACAGGCACGGCCACCCGCTTGACCCGTGCCACCCCGCCCGCGCCCGCCGCCTGCTGGCGGCCGGTAGGGCGGTGGTGGTGCGCCACACCCCGTTCGTCATCCGGCTGCGCGACCGCGTAGCCGCCGACTCCACCGCCTGCGGCGTGCGGGTCGGTATCGACCCCGGCAGCAGGCACACCGGCATCAGTGTGTTCACCGGCCAGGACGGGAGCCGGACCGGCAGGTACTCACTCCAGCTCGACCATCGGGGCGGGCGGATCCGCGACAGGCTCACCACGCGGGCCGCGTTGCGCCGGGGCCGCCGGTCACGGAACCTGCGCTACCGCGCCCCCCGCTTCAACAACCGCACGAAACCGCAGGGGTGGCTGGCGCCGTCGCTGCGCCACCGCGTCGAGACCACCATGTCCTGGGTGAGACGGCTGACCCGGTGGGCGCCCGTGGCCGCCGTCCATGTCGAGCGGGTCTCCTTCGACACCCACACCCTATCGGCGGGCAGACCCCTGCAAGGGGCGGAATACCAGCAGGGCACCCTCGCCGGGTACGAGGCCCGCGAATACCTGCTCGCCAAGTGGGAGCGCACCTGCGCCTACTGCGGCGCGAGCGGCGTGCCGTTGAACCTCGACCATCTCCACCCCCGCAGCCGGGGCGGCTCCGACCGGATCAGCAACCTCGCCGTGGCGTGCATCCCGTGCAACCAGGCCAAGGCCGCCACCCCCGTGCAGGAATTCCTCGCCGACCGGCCGAAGGTGCTGGCAAAGGTACTGCGGCAGGTCAAGGCCCCACTGCGCGACGCTGCCGCCGTGAACGCCACCCGGTGGGCACTGTGGCGGGCGCTGGAGGCCACCGGCCTGCCCGTGGCATGCGCCTCGGGCGGGCGCACGAAATGGAACCGCTCCCGCACCGGCGCATCGAAGTCGCACACGTTGGACGCGTTGCACGTCGGCGAACTGGAGAGCGTGACCGCCTGGCCGTCCACTGTCCTGGTGGTCGCCGCGACCGGGCGCGGCACTTATGCCCGCACCCGCGCCGACAGGTACGGGTTCCCCCGACTGGCGCTACCCCGTACCAAGTCCGTCCATGGTTTCCAGACCGGCGACCTGATCCGCGCGGTCGTCCCGGCAGGCAAGAAGGCCGGGACGTACACGGGGCGGGTCGCGGTCCGCTCCACCGGCAGTTTCAACATCCGTACCCGGCACGGCCTCGTGCAGGGCATCGGACACCGCCATGTCCGTCTGCTCCAACGAGCCGATGGCTACGGCTACACCACCCACCCGGAAACGCGGCACCGTGCCGCGTTTCCTCCCCGCCTGAAGGCGGGGGTCTCCACGCTGAAGGTAATTGATGACAGATGGGCTTACGCCCCGCACAGCGTGATGACTCGCGGCGGGAGCGGTCCGGGTGTCGCATCCCTACCGGGAGGGCGCTGAGCGTCCAGTAAGGGCGATGTGAGCGCTGGGTAAGGAAATGTCACTGTCGGTTGACCTCCGGCGGGATTAGGTTTGCTCCGTGGGGATCTGGAGTGGCACCGGAGACGTCCGCTGAGCGCGGGGGCGGCCACGCTGTTCGCCGGAGGGTTCGCCGCGGGGCTGGTGGCGGGCACCACCTCGTGCGCGGCCGTGCAGGGCGGCCTGCTCACCGGACTCTCCTCAGGTGGCCGATCGGCCTGCTCCGGCGGGCGCGGCGGGCTCGCCCCGGGGCCGTCGAGCCCGGCGGCCGTCGCGCTCTTCCTGGCCGGGCGCGCCGGCTCCCACCTGGCGGCCGGGACACTGCTCGGACTGGCGGGGTCCGCCGTACAGCTGGGACCTCAGCTCAGGGCCGCGCTGCTCGTCGTGGCCGGGATCGCGGTCATGATCTTCGGAGTCCGCGCGTTCGGCCGCGAGCGGGACCCGGGACCCGGCGGGCACGGCTGCGAACAGGCGCCGCGAAGCGGCGAGCCGGACGGCGGCTGCGGACCTGACGGGGCCGACGGGGCCACGGACGGGCGCGTCTCCTGGCGCGGCACCTTCTCCCGGATCACCGCTCCCCGGCCCAGGGCGGTGGCGCTGGGCGCGGCGACGGTCCTGTTGCCGTGCGGGGTGACGCTCAGCGTCGAGATGGTGGCGGTCTCCAGCGGATCCGCGCTGGGCGGGGCCGCGGTGATGGCGGGGTTCGTGGCCGGGACGGCACCGGCGTTCGCACTGCTCGGACTCATCCTGCGGCGGGCCGCCACCACCAGGCTGGCGGCGCTGGCGGGGGTCGTCGCGCTGGCGGCGGGCCTGTGGACCGTCTCCTCGGGGCTGCGCCTGGGAGGCTGGCTCCCCGGATCCGGCGGCCCGGCACTGGCGGCGGGCCTTCCCGCACCGGGGACGGACGGCCCGGCGGAGGCGGCGGGCGGCCGGACGGGGCGGACGGCGGCCGATCCGGCGGGAGCGGCCACGAGCTCCGGCGGCGTGCGGCGGATCGAGATCTGGGCCACCCGCGACGGCTACCGTCCCGGCGTGGTGACCGCCCGCGCGGGAGTGCCCACCGAACTCGTCTTCCACCTCGGGGGCGACCCGGGCTGCACCCGGACGCTCACCATCGACGGCCGCGACGTGGCGCTCCCCGCCACCGTGCGACTCGGCGCGCGGGACGCGGGCTCCCTGCGTTACAGCTGCTCGATGGGAATGTACGTGGGGTTCGTGAACTTCGTCTGAGCCGGACGCGAGACGGAACTCCAGGATTACCCTCCGCGATCGAGCGGTTACATGGCACTCTGTGATCTGTCGGCTGCGTGCCGTCGGCAAGGAGGGGACATGGGGTGGTGGCCTGACGACCCGGAGGCGAGCGCGGGGCTGATACCCACCCCCCGGAGCACTGAGCACGAGAACGACACGGACGGCGAGACGGAGCTGCTGCTCTCCGCGCACGGCGGTGACGTGCAGGCCGCTCACCTGCTCGGCCGCCACTTCGCGCAGCGGGGCGACCGCTCGGCGGCGCGGCACTGGTGGGAGCGCGCGGCGGCCGCGGGCAATCTCGACAGCGCCTACAACCTGGGCGTCTGGCACGAGAAGCACGGCACCCCCGCAGAGGCCGCGAGGTGGTACGAGCTGGCGGCCGACGCCGGCGACGTCGAGGCCGCGGTGAACCTGGCGACGCTCCTGCTCGACCAGCACGGCGACGTTCCGGCCGCCCGGCGGTGGTACGAGACGGCGGCCAGGGCGGGCTCCCGTGCCGCGGCCAGGAGGCTCGCGCTGCTCTGCGAGGACGCCGGGGAGACGAAGTGCGCCGGGGAGTGGCACCGCAGGGCCGCGCTGGACGGCGATCTGGCCTCGGCCCACGACCTGGGCTTCCTCTCCTACGCCTCCGGCGAGGACGACGAGACGCTGCGCTGGTGGGAGCTGGCCGCCCGGGGCGGCCACGCCGACGCGGCCTACCACCTCGGCCTTTTCCTGCAGGCCAACCGCGATCCGGAGGGGGCGGAGGCGTTCTACCGGCTGGCCGCCAGGAACGAGCATCCCGGAGCCGCGTCCCAGCTCGGCGGGATCGCGCTCTCCCTCGGCGACCTGCGCACCGCTCGCGCCTGGTTCGAGCGGGCCGCCTGCACCGGCAGGATCGACGACCAGCGGACCGCGGGGTTCGTGTGCGTGGAGATGAGCGACGCTCGGGGGGCCAGCCACTGGTTCAGCCGGGCCGCGGCGGGTGGCGATCCGGAGGCCGCTTTCAATTTCGGTCTGCTGCTCATCGCCGAGCACAGCGACCTGCGTGGCGGGCAGCACTGGTTCCGTCAGGCGGCACAGGCCGGGCACCACAGGGCGGCGGTCGAGCTGGCCGCGCTGCTGTCGGCCGCGGGTTTCTCCCGTGAGGCGGAGCGGTGGCTCGCCGATCCTCCGTCCCCGCTCTGGGATCGGAGCACCGAGCCCGAGCTCGTCGCCCGCGCCGAGCTGGCCGCGGCCGCCGTGGCCCGGCGGGGCGGCACCCCGCTGAGGGTCGGCGACCTGACCGAACTCCTCGGTACCTGGGATCTCGTCACCCGGCCACTGCGCGACCATACCGACGTCACGGCCTGGCTGACCGCGCGGAGCGGGCTGCCGCCGGACGCGATCGAACACCTGGCGTCCATCCGGGCCACGCTGCTCCGCCCCGGCGGCGCCCCCTGGCCGGCCCCGGCGGAGGTCGAGCAGGCCCTGGCCACCGCCCGCGCCCTGCGCTCCACCTGGTCCCCGTGACCGACACGGCCCGCGTCCCGATCGGTTGGGACGCGGGCCGTGCGGCGCCCGGATCAGGCGGCGACGACCTCGGAGACCGGCACGAAGGGCAGGTCGAGGGCGATGGCGACCTGCTCGTTGGTGAGCCGTCCCGCGTGGGTGTTGAGGCCCAGCGCGAGGGGGGCGTCCTGGCTGAGCGCGTCCTTCCAGCCGAGGCCGGCCAGCTTGACCGCGTAGGGCAGCGTGGCGTTGGTCAGGGCGTAGGTGGAGGTGTTGGCGACCGAGCCCGGCATGTTGGCCACGCAGTAGAAGACCGAGTCGTGGACCCGGTAGGTCGGCTCGGCGTGCGTGGTCGGCCGGGAGTCCTCGAAGCAGCCGCCCTGGTCGATGGCGATGTCGACGAGCACGGAGCCCGGCCTCATGGAGGAGACCAGCTCGTTGGAGACGAGGGTCGGGGCCTTGGCGCCGGGGATCAGCACGGCCCCGATGACCAGGTCGGCCGCCAGGACCTCCTTCTCGATCGCGTACGAGGTCGAGACGAGGGTCTTGAGACGGCCCTGGTAGACGGCGTCGACGAAGCGCAGGCGGTCGATGTTGAGGTCGAGGACCGTGACGTCCGCGCCCATGCCGACCGCGATCTGCGCGGCGTTGAGCCCGGCCACGCCGGCCCCGATGACGACGACCTTGGCGGGAGCCACACCCGGCACGCCACCGGGCAGCACGCCGCGCCCGCCGTTGAACCGCATCAGGTTGTAGGCGCCGACCTGCGGGGCCAGGCGGCCCGCGACCTCGGACATCGGGGCGAGCAGCGGCAGGGTGTTGCCGACCTGGACCGTCTCGTACGCGATGGCGGTGACCTGCCGCTCCAGCAGGGCCTCGGCGCACTCGCGACCGGCCGCGAGGTGCAGGTAGGTGAAGAGCACCTGGCCGGGGCGCATGCGGTGGTACTCCTCCGCGATGGGCTCCTTCACCTTGAGGATCATCTCCGCCTGACCCCACACCTCGTCGGCGGCATCAAGGATCTTGGCTCCGGCGGAGACGTACTCCTCGTCACCGAGGTGCGAGCCGATGCCCGCGCCGCGCTGGACGTAGACGTCGTGGCCGTGCCGGACAAGCTCGTACACACCTGCCGGGGTCGCGGCGACACGGTACTCGTGGTTCTTGACCTCGGCAGGTACGCCGATCCTCATGGGAGTTCCTTTCGGGGTTTCGACGGGATGTCACAGTGAGCCTCGGTGAGCCTCGCGCGGCCGCTCGCGCTCAGAGTCGGCTCCACGCCTCCTTCAGCACCGAGCGCAGGATGGACTCGATCTCGTCGAACTCCCTGGGTCCGCAGATGAGCGGCGGGGCGAGCTGGATGACCGGGTCGCCCCGGTCGTCGGCGCGGCAGTAGAGACCCGCCTCGTACAGGGCGCCGGAGAGGAAGCCCCTGATGAGGCGTTCCGACTCCTCGGTGTTGAAGGTCTCCTTGGTGACCTTGTCCTTGACGAGCTCGACGCCCCAGAAGTAGCCGGAGCCGCGCACGTCGCCGACGATCGGCAGGTCTCGGAGGCGCTCCAGGGTGGAACGGAAGACCGGCTCGTTGCGGGTGACGTGGCCGAGCAGGTCCTCCCGCTCGAACAGGTCGAGGTTGGCCAGCGCGACGGCGGAGGAGACCGGGTGGCCGCCGAAGGTGTAGCCGTGGGCGAACATCTCGGTGCCGTTCTTGAACGGCTCGAAGAGGCGATCGGAGGCGATCATGGCGCCGATCGGCGAGTAGCCGCTGGTCATGCCCTTGGCACAGGTGATGATGTCGGGGACGTAGTCGAACTTCTGCCCGCCGAACATGGTACCGAGGCGGCCGAAGGCACAGATGACCTCGTCCGAGACGAGCAGGACGTCGTACTCGTCGCAGATCTCACGGAGGCGCTGGAAGTATCCGGGCGGCGGCGGGAAGCAGCCGCCGGCGTTCTGCACCGGCTCGACGAAGACGGCGGCCACGGTGTCGGGGCCCTCCATCTCGATGGCGCGGGCGACGCGCTCGGCGGCCCAGTGGCCGTACTGCTCCGGTGTCATGCCGGGCACGCCGGTGATCTCGTCGGCGCGGTAGTGGTTGGTGTTGGGCACCCGGACCGAGCCGGGGACCAGCGGCTCGAACATCTGCTTGAAGGCGGGGATGCCGGTGATCGACAGGGCGCCCTGCGGGGTGCCGTGGTAGGCGATCTGGCGGCTGATGACCTTGTGCTTGAGCGGCTTGCCGATCAGCTTGAAGTACTGCTTGGCGAGCTTCCACGCGCTCTCGACGGCCTCGCCGCCGCCGGTGGTGAAGAAGACCCGGTTGAGGTCGCCGGGGGTCTCGGCGGCGAGGCGCTGGGCCAGCTCGACCGCCTTGGGGTGCGCGTACGACCAGAGCGGGAAGAACGCCAGTTCCTGGGCCTGCTTGGCGGCGGCCTCGGCCAGCTCGCTGCGGCCGTGTCCCGCCTGGACCACGAAGAGCCCGGCGAGGCCGTCGAGGTAGCGCTTGCCGTGCACGTCGTAGATATAGGAGCCCTCGCCCCTCACGATCATCGGCACCTCGGCGCCCTCATACGAGCTGTGCCGGGTGAAGTGCATCCACAGGTTGTCCTGCGCGGCCTTCATGAGTGAGGTCACGTCGGTGTTTTCAGGGTGCTTCATCACGATCTTCCCTCGTTTAGCTGAGCCCTCAACAGTCTGCCTGCCAGAACCGCTCTTGCCAAGTGAAAACGTGGTATTGAAGTGTTTAGAGCGTCGAAATCCGCAAAACATATATACAAGAACGACGAAATCCGTCATCGGATGCCGGTACCCGACACCGGCGCCGGAATCTTACCCAACCCCCTGTCCCACTTGGCGGAACCCTGGCGCGCCGACGCCATGTGCGAGCGCCTCCGCGTCGGCGGCTGTGATCCAATAGGGCGGACCAGATATTCAGATGCGAGGGAAAGTCGTGACTCCTGACGAGATCGAGAACGCCGTCACCGCCGGCCTGCCCCAGGCGATCGCGGACCTCAAGAGGCTCGTCGCCATCCCCTCCGTGGCCTTCCCCGGCCACCCGGAGGAGCCTGTGCACGCGGCCGCCGCGCTGACCGAGGAACTGCTGCGGAGCACCGGCCTGCCCCGTGTCCAGCAGATCCCCGTCGAGGGGAGCTTCCCCGCCGTCTACGCCGAGGCCCCCGCCCCGCCCGGCGCGCCGACCGTCCTGTTGTACGCGCACTACGACGTGCAGCCCACGGGCGACCTCGTGCTCTGGCGCACCCCGCCCTTCGAGCCGACGGAGATCGATGGCGCGATCTACGGTCGCGGCGCGGCCGATGACAAGTCCGGCGTCATCTCCCATGTCGCGGCGCTCCGCACCTTCCAGGGCCGCTTCCCGGTCGGTGTCAAGGTCATCATCGAGGGCCAGGAGGAGTACGCCGGCGAGCGCCTGGAGTCCTTCGTCGAGCGCAACCCCGAACTGTTCCGCGCCGACGCGATCGTGGTCGCCGACACCGGCAACCCCCGGGTGGGCGATCCGTCGGTGACGACCTCGCTGCGCGGCATGGGCGCCTTCACCATCGAGGTGCGCACCCTCAGGGAGTCGCTGCACAGCGGCTCGTTCGGCGGCGCCGCCCCGGACGCCCTCGCGGCACTGATCCGGATGCTCGCCGCCCTGCACGACGACCACGGCGACATCCGCGTTCCCGGCCTGCCGCGCGGCAGCTTCCTCGGCTCCGGCCCGTCGGAGGAGGACTTCCGGTCCACCGCGGGCGTGCTCGACGGCGTCTCCACCATCGGCTCGGGCTCGCTGGCCGACCGGCTGTGGGCCTCGTACGCGATCACGGTCACCGGCCTGGACGTGCCGCCGGTCTCCGGCGCCGTCAACGCGGTCCAGGCCGTCGCCAGGGCCCGGGTGACAGTGCGGGTGCCCCCGGCCGGCGACCCGAAGACGACGATCGAGGCGGTCGTCGACTTCCTGCGGCAGGTCGCGCCCTGGGGCGTCCAGGTGGAGGTCGGCGACTACACCATGGGCTCCGGTTATCTCGCCGACACCGGTGGCGCGGCCCGCTCCGCGTTGAACCGGGCCATGGAGCGCGCCTTCGGCCGCCCGCCGCGCGACGTCGGCGCCGGCGGCTCGATCCCGCTCGTCTCCACCTTCGCCAGGCAGTTCCCCGCCGCCGCGATCCTGCTCTTCGGCGCCGAGGACGACGACGCGGCGATCCACGCCCCCAACGAGCGGGTGAACATCGAGGAACTCCGCCGCACCGCCACCGCCGAGGCGCTCTTCCTCCAGGAGTACGGCTCCTCGACGGCCTGACCGTCCAAGGTCCCGGCACGACGCCCACGGGTTCGTGCCGGGCTTTCTCCTCGTGCGACCGCGCGATCACCTGGCGGGCGGGCCCCGTCTTCTCCGGCTTTCCAGGGGGCTACCGTCCGGCGAAGAATCGCCGTTGGTCGTACGATCACCTCGTGGTCCACCCCCTGCAGGACCCCGCCGGCGTGTCCTGCCGTACCTGCTCGCCGGGCTGCGCTGGTACTTCAGCGGTGGCCCGGGGGCGAGCCGAACGGGCCCAGCGCCTGTTCCGGCGAGTCGACGCAGATCAGGGTGGCGTCCTCGCAGGACAAGATCTGGATCCTGCGCGAGGTCGCGAAGGACTACAGCGGCCGTAGCGTGGCCGGGCGCTGCGCCGACGTGGTCGTCGACGAGGCCAACTCCGGCACCGCGATGCGGGCGCCGGCCAAGGGGTGGGACGAGAGGGCCGACGGCAGGCGGCCGGACGTCTGGTCCCCCGCCCCGTCGGCCTGGGTGACGCTGCTGCGCCAGCAGGCCTCCAACACCGACGGCACCGTACCGGTCGCCGACGGCAGACAGAACCCGATCGTCACCGCTCCCCTGGTCTTCGCGATGCCCAAGCCGATGCCCAAGCCGATGGCCCAGGCACTGGGCTGGCCCGGCAAGGCGATCGGCTGGTCGGAGCCGGCCGAGCTGGCGGCCGCCCCGCAGGGTTGGGCGAAGTACGGCCACCCCGAATGGGGCCGGTTCAAGCTGGGCAAGACCAACCCCAACTTCTCCACCAGCGGCCTGAACGCCACCATCGGCGCCTACTTCGCCGCCACCGGCACCACCTCGGACCTGACGGCCCGTGACGTGGCCGACCCGAAGACCCGGCGGTTCGTCCAGGGGGTGGAACAATCGATCGTGCACTACGGCGACATCTCCATGACGTTTCTGGGCAACCTGCTGCGCGCGGACGACCGGGGCGAGTCGATGGCCTACATCTCACCGCGGCGACTTTTGACCGTGGCGAACTCCGAAGGCGGTTCATTCGTCGGATAAGTACAGACATCCCCCGGGAGGCAGGGTTGTACCAGCAGCCGCAGCGACGGCGTAGGAACTTCGCCCCGTTCATCGTCGCGATCATTCTCGCCGGAGCTCTGATCGTCGCCCTGCGGATCTTCGTCGGCGCGAACGAACCCGGAGGGCCGGGCGCGTCGGAGGCCGGCGAGCGGCCCAAGGCGTGCGACGACGGCGTCACCCTGACCGTCGCCGCCTCGTCGGAGAAGGCCGAGCTGCTCAGGAAGATCGCCTCCGGCTACAGCGGCAGGACCGTGGAAGGGCGCTGCGCCGACGTCGTCATCGAGACCAAGGCGAGCGGCGGCGCGCTGCAGGCCCTGGCCAGGGGCTGGGACGAGCGGCAGGACGGCCCCCGCCCCGACGTGTGGTCACCCGCCAGCAGCGGCTGGGTCACCCTGCTCCAGCAGCGCGTCGCGGGAAAGGACACCGGTTCTCTGGTCGCCGCCGAGAACCCGTCGATCGCCAAGACGCCCCTGGTCGTGGCGATGCCCATGCCGATGGCCCAGGCGCTGGGCTGGCCGGACAAGAAGCTCGGCTGGTCGGACCTGCTCGCCGTGTCGGCCGGGTCGTGGGCGAAGTACGGTCACCCCGAGTGGGGCCGTTTCAAGCTTGGCAAGACCAACCCCAACTTCTCCACCAGCGGCCTGAACGCCACGGTCGGCGCCTACTTCGCGGCGACCGGCCTGTCCGGCGACCTGTCGGAGAAGAACGTGGCCGACGCCAGGACCAGGGACTTCGTCCGGGAGGTGGAACGCTCGATCGTGCACTACGGCGACACGACGCTGACGTTCCTGTCCAACCTCCAGCGGGCCGACGACGCGGGCGCGGGCCTGAGCTACATCTCCGCGGTGGCGGTGGAGGAGAAGTCGGTCTGGGACTACAACCAGGGCAACCCGACCGGTGACCCCGCGACGCTGGGCAAGCACGCCAAGCCCAAGGTGCCGCTGGTGGCGATCTATCCCAAGGAGGGCACGCTCTACTCCGACAACCCGTACGCGGTGCTGACCGCCTCGTGGGTCGACGACGCCAAGCGGGCGGTGGCGGCCGACTTCCTGGCGCACCTGCAGGCTCCCGAGCAGCAGGAGCGGTTCGCCGAGTTCGCCTTCCGCTCCCACGACGGCAAGGCGGGCAAGCTGATCACCCAGGCGAACGGGCTGCTGCCCGCCGAGCCGAAGACGACCCTCAGCCCGCCCGCGCCGAACGTGCTCGACAAGGTGCTCACCAGCTGGGCCGACCTGCGCAAGCCCGCGAACGTCCTCATGGTCATCGACGTCTCCGGCTCGATGGGCGCCACCGTGCCCGGCACCGGCAAGAGCAAGCTCGACCTGGCCAAGCAGGCCGCGATCAACGCGCTGCCCCAGTTCGCCTCGCACGACAGGGTCGGGCTGTGGATGTTCTCCACCAAGCGGGACGGCGACAAGGACCACCTGGAACTGGCCTCGCTCTCCGCCGTCGACGACGCCCAGCGCAAGAAGCTGCGCGCCAGGCTTGACGGCCTGACCCCCGATGGCGGCACCGGCCTGTACGACACCGCCCTCGCCGCCCACGAGCGGGTACGGAAGCTGCGGAACGGTGACGCGATCAACGCGGTGGTCTTCCTGACCGACGGCAAGAACGAGGACCCCGACAGCCTCGCCCTGGAGAACCTGCTGCCCGAACTGCGCACCGAACCCGGCCAGGAGACGGTGCGGATGTTCACCATCGCCTACGGCCAGGACGCCGACCTCGACGTGCTGCGCAAGATCTCCGAGGCGACCAGCGCCGCCGCGTATGACTCTCGCAAACCTGGAAGTATCGACCAGGTGTTCACCGCAGTGGTATCCAACTTCTGATGGCACGCTTCGTCGACGAACTCAAGGACCCCTGGGGCCTGCTGCTGGCCGCGACCGCCGGCGGCGCCGCGTGGGCCGTCAGCGTGCACCCGGTCGCCGCCGGGTTCGTCGGCGTCGTCGTCTGGCTGGTCAAGGCCGGGATCTCGGCGTTACCGGAGCGCGGGAGCCGTGACCGGCCGGCCGTCACCGCCGGCAGCCAGGAGGAGTACTGGCTGAGACGGGCGGGATCCGCCGCCTACGGCTTCGCCGAGCTGAGCGCCTCGATGGGGCAGGGCCCGCTGGCCGAGCGGATCGCGCTGATGCGCCCCCAGGTGGACGACTCGACGGCCACCCTGGAGCGGCTGGCCGAGCAGGCCTCGCTCACCGGCACCGCGCTGGCCAGGTTCGATCTCGACAGGCTCGGCCACGAGCAGGCCCGGCTGACCCGAGCCCGCGCGGAGGCCAGGAAGGACCTGGTCGCGGACCTCGACCGCGCCCTCGCCTCGCTGGCCTCCCAGCGGGCCGTGGTCGACCGGCTCGCCTCGGCCCGCGAGCAGGTGCTCGCCCGGATGGAGTCGAGCGCCATCAGCATCGAGGAGCTCCTCGCCCGTGTGGTGGAGCTGTCGGCGGTGTCGGCGAACGGCCGGCTGGAGCCGACTCGGGTACTGGACGAGCTCGCCGACGCCCTTGAAGGAGTCCGCCAGGGCCTCCACGAAACCGAGCAGATCACGCGCGACGCGCTGGATCGATAAGGAGCCCCATGTTCAAGGTCATCCGTAGGGCCTGGCGTTACCTGGTCTTCGCCCTCTCCGGGCGGCTGGACGAGCTGTCCGACCCCCGCGTCCAGATCGAGCAGGCCATCGCGGAGGCCAAGGAGCAGCACCAGCGGCTGAGCCAGCAGGCCGCCTCGGTCATCGGCAACGAGCGCGAGATGGAGATGAAGCTCGCCCGCTCGATGGAGGAGACCGGGAAGCTCCAGGCCAACGCCCGCCAGGCCCTCCTGCTGGCCGAACAGGCGCGGTCCGCGGGCGACGAGCGCAAGGCCCTGTCGTACGAGGACTCGGCCCGGGCCTTCGCCTCCCGCCTGGTGGCGGCCGAGGCCGCGCAGCAGGAGTCGCAGCTGACGTACGAGCGGGCCAGGCAGTTCTCCGCCCAGGCGCGCGCCGCGGTCGAGAACAACGCGATGGCCCTGCAGAAGAAGATCGCCGAGCGGATGCGGCTGCTCTCCCAGCTCGACCAGGCCAAGGTCCAGGAGGAGCTCAACAAGGCCATGGGCGACCTGTCCGGGCTCACCCCCGCCGGTGAGACGCCCACCTTGGACCAGGTCCGCGACAAGATCGAGAAGCGCTATGCCCGCGCACTCGGCGAGGCCGAGCTGACCTCGGGCTCCGTCGAGGCCCGCATGATCGAGGTCGAGCGCGCCGCCATCGACGTCGAGGGCGCGGCCCGCCTGGAGGCCATCAGGGAGAGCCTGAACACCGACAGGAAGCCCGAGATCGGAAAGTAGGCCCCGCGGTGAATCGACCGCCGCCCGGCCCTCGGCGGACCGGGTTCCCCGCTCCGCCGACACGCCCCTCGGAGGGGCGCACCCGGCGGGACGGGGTGGGCCACGGACCCGCTCGCCGAACCTGCCTCGCGGCGAACGTACGACCGGGGCGAGGGTGCCCGCTCCCGGCGTGGTTCAGCGGACGGGCAGGTCGTAGACGCGCCGCACGCTGGTGGGGGCGGCACTGAGGTCGGCCCCGTAGATGTGCAGCGAGATGGCGGTCTCGTCCCCCGTGTTGTGGACGCGGTGGATGTCGCCGGGCGGGGCGAAACCGCTGACCTCTCCGGTCTGGTTGGCGGTCCTGCCGATCTCGGCCAGGTGGTCGCCGTGGTCGCGGTAGAGGGTCTCGTACTCGACACCCCGCAGCACGCCGAACACGCACCAGGCGATGTGGTCGTGGATCGCGGTCCGCTGACCGGGCCGCCAGACCACGGCCACGATCGAGAAGCCCTCCTCAGCGTGGAGGGTGTGGCCGATGTAGCCGTCGGGGTCGCCGAGGCGCTCCTCCTCGGTGAGGATCTCGGGGGACGGCAGCCGTTCGCGCAGCAGGTCGGCCACCGCGAAGGCGGTCGCCCTGGGGTCGGCGGACGGATCGACGAGTTCCCTGACCCCCTCGACAATCTCGGCCAGGCCTGGACGGGTGCGCGTCAACGTCTTCATGGCCCCAGGATGCGCCGAGGGGATACATAACGTCTAATGCCCATTTTTCCGTTCATTCATCGATAAAGTTGATACATGCTCGATATCGTGCGGCTTCGTGTCCTCGCCGCGGTGGCCAGACACGGCTCGGTGACCGCGGCGGCCAGGGAACTGCACTACTCCCAGCCCTCGGTCAGCCACCATCTCGCGAAGCTCGAGGCCGAGACCGGGGCCAAGCTGATCCAGCGGGCCGGCCGGGGCATCCGGCTGACCGAGGCGGGCCGTCTGCTGGCCGAGCGGGCCACCGAGATCATCGGCCGCCTGGACTCCGCCTCCGCCGAGTTGTCGGCGCACGTGGGCCTGCGCGCCGGACGGGTCAGGCTGGCCGCCTTCCCCTCCGCCCTGGGCACGTTCGTGCCGCAGGCCGCCGCCGCCCTCGCCCGGGAGCACCCCGGCCTGGAGTTGCGGCTGACCGAGACCGAGCCCCCTGACGCGCTGCGCATGCTCCGGGCGGGCTACGTGGACGTGGCGGTCATCTTCCGCTTCGAGAACACCGACCCGGAGGACGACGGGATCCGCCTGCTGCACCTGCTGGACGACACCAGCTACCTGGTCACCTCCGGCCAGAGTGGCGACGGCGGCGATCTGGCCTCGCACCGCGACTCCCGGTGGATCGGCGGCTGCGACCGGTGCCGCAGCCATCTGCTGGAACTGTGCGCCAGGGCGGGCTTCGAGCCGGAGATCGCCTTCACGACCGACGACGCCGTCGCGGTCCAGGCCCTGGTCGCCGCCGGGATCGGGGTGACCGCCCTGCCGAGCCTCGCCCTGCGGGCCCACCGGAACCCGGAGGTCACCCTGACCGAACTGCCCGGCTCGACCCGCCGCGTCTACGCCGCCACCTACGGCGAGCCTCCCGACCCCCCGGCCACCGCCGCCCTGCTGGCCACCCTGACCTCGGTGACCCGCCCTTAGCCGCCGGCCGTGGCCGACCCGCCCGGCCCGCGCCCGCCGGCTCCGGGGACTCAGCGGAAGCGGTAGGTCGTGGTGGAGGTGAACTCCTCGCCGGGGCGCAGGACCGTGGAGGGGAAGTGGTCCTGGTTGGGCGAGTCGGGGAAGTGCTGGGTCTCCAGGCAGAGGCCGGCGTGCCTGCCGTACGCGGTGGCGATGCCGTCCAGCATGTTGCCGGAGTAGAACTGCACGCCGGGCTCGGTGGTGGAGACCTCCATGACGCGCCCGCTGACCGGTTCGCTGACCTCGATGCCGCCGCGCAGCACGTAGCAGTGGTCGTAGCCGCCCCCCAGCAGCGGATCGTCGATCCTGTCGCCGATCTCCCGCGGGGTCGTGAAGTCGAACGGGGTGCCCGCCACCGGGGCCAGCTCACCGGTCGGAATCTTGGTGGAGTCGACGGGGAGGTAGCGGTCGGCGTCGATCCGGATCACGTGCTTGAGGATGTCGCCGCCGCCGGCGAGGTTGAAGTAGGAGTGGTTGGTCAGGTTCAGCACCGTCGGCGCGTCGGTGAAGGCGCGGTAGTCCAGCCTTAGCGCGTCCTCGGTCAGCGTGTAGGTGAGCGAGGCGGTCAGTATGCCCGGATAGCCCTCCTCGCCGTTGAGGCTGACATATTCCAGCGTGATGGCCGAGGTGGAGACCTCGGTCACCCGCCACACCCGGTTGGAGAAGCCGCCGGGGCCGCCGTGCAGGCTGTTGGGGTCGTTGTTGACCGGCAGTTCGTGGTCACGGCCGTCGAGGGTGAAACGCCCGTTCGCGATGCGGTTTCCGTACCGGCCGACCACGGCGCCGAAGTAGCGGCTGCGCGTCAGGTAGTCGTCGAGGCCGGTGTAGCCGAGGACCACGTCGACGCCGTGGACCTCCAGCGACTGCAGGATCGCCCCGTAGCTGAGGATCGAGGCGCGCATCGGCCCGTTCGACAGCACGTGCCGCTCGACATGCTCCCCCGTCGGGGTGATTCCGAAGTTCATCAAAAACCTCCAGCGTGGAGACCTGGGGGCTCAGCCCCGGGGGAAAAGCGCGGCACGGTCTGTGGATTCGCGGACGACCAGGTGGGTGTCGAGGGTGGCCAGGGTGGGGGTGGCGCCCTCGTCGAAGGACTGCAGCAGCAGGTCCACCGCCATCCGCCCGGCGGCGGCCGTGGGCATGGCCACGCTGGTCAGCTTGGGCCGGTTCAGCCGCCCGGCCACTATGTCGTCGACGCCGACCACGCTGATGTCGTCGGGGACGCGCACGCCTCGTTCGTACAGCCCCTCGATGAGCCCGATGGCCACCAGGTCGTTGTAGGCGAGCACACCGGTGACGCCGGAGGCGATCACCTCCTCGGCGACGGCGAGGCCGCCCCGCTCGGTGGGCGCGTTCGGGCCGAGGATCACCAGCTCGACACCGTCCATCGCGGCCGCCGCGGCACGCATCTCGCCGCTGGTCCACGAGCCGCTCGGCCCGGACAGCAGGGCGATCCTGCGGTGGCCGAGCCCGGTCAGGTGCTCGATGGCGAGGCGGGCGCCCTGGCCCACGTCCATCAGTATCGTCGGCATGCCCTTCACCCTCCGGTTGACCACCACGAACGGCACCTCGGCGTGGAGACGTTCTATGACCCGGTTGGAGAGCCGCGGGCTGCAGAGCAGGACCCCGTCCACCTGCTTGGCGAGGGTCTGGATCAGTTCCTCCTCGACCTGTGGATCCTCGTCGGTGTCGGCGACGAACACGTGGTAGTCGCGGGTTCTGGCATGCGCCTGGGCGGCCTTGATCAGCGGCGGGAAGAACGGGTTGGAGATGTCCGCGACGATGAGGCCGATGTTGTGGGTCCTGCCGGTGGTGAGTGCCCGCGCGGCCCGGTTGGGCCGGTAGCCGAGGTCCTCGGCGACCGCGAGCACGCGATTGCGGGTCTCGGCGTTCACCAGGTGCGGCGCCGAGAAGGTGCGGGACACCGTCGAGACGTGCACTCCCGACGCCCGCGCCACATCTCTGATCGTCGCTGCCACCGTGCTCCTCCGTCATGGCCCTTCACCGGCCCCTGAGCACATTAGTGCAAGCGGTTGCGTAACTGTCAACGCCGGAACCGGACCGGGATCGGGCCCAGCGGCAGGGACCGCGAGGCCATCAAAGTTGCAAATAACGAAAAATCCGTAAATGAGCGGTGGTTTACGAAATTGGGCCCTTGACGTTGCTGGGATATGTCCGCCATGTTTCATGCAACCGGTTGCAGCCCCTGACGCCGACTCGGAAGGAGTTGCCGGCGATGGCAATCACCACGGCGAATCCCCGGATACGCCGCCGCCTGGGCCCCGCGGCCAGGACCCCCTACCTGCTGATCGCCCCCGCGGTGATCGCGATGCTCGGCTTCCTCGTCTACCCGATGGCCAGCGTCATCTACTACAGCCTGCAGACCTACAACGTCACCAAGCCCTGGGACAACGGCTTCGCCGGCCTCGACAACTTCCGCAGGCTGCTGTTCGAGGACCCGCTGTTCTGGCAGAGCCTCGGCTTCAGCCTCAAGTGGGTCGGCGTCGAGGTGTTCCTGCAGCTGGTGTTCGGGCTGGTCCTGGCGCTGATCGTGAACGAGACCTTCGTCGGCCGCGGCCTGGCACGGGCGACCGTGTTCTCCCCCTGGGCGGTCTCCGGGGTGCTGACCACCGGCATCTGGATCCTGCTCTACAACCCGACGACCGGCGTCTCCCGCTACCTCGCCGACCTCGGCCTCATGCAGTACGGCGCCGCGCCGCTGGCCAACCCGGACACCGTCTTCTGGGCGGCCGTGCTCGCCGAGCTCTGGCGCGGGGTGCCGTTCTTCGCGATCCTGCTCCTGGCCGACCTGCAGAGCATCTCCAAGGAACTCTACGAGGCGGCCTCGGTGGACGGTGCCTCGCGGGTGCGGCGGTTCGTCCACATCACGCTGCCGCACCTCAAGGACGCGATCATCCTGTCCACGCTGCTGCGCTGCGTGTGGGAGTTCAACAACGTCGACCTGCTCTACACGCTGACCGGCGGCGGCCCGGCGCACGCGACCACCACACTGCCGCTGTACGTGGCGGCCAAGGCCGTGCAGTCCCACGACTTCGGGTACGGCTCGGCGCTGACCACCGCCGCCTTCCTGATCCTGACCTTCTTCTCGATCGCCTACCTGCGGCTGAGCAAGTTCGGAGCGAAGTCATGACACTCCAGACGGCCGAACGGCCGCGCCTGGCCCCGTCCGCGCTCGCGCCGCGTACCGGCCGCAGGGAGAAGGGGAAGGTCGGCCGCTGGGAGATCTGGGTCCCCCTCGGGCTCTACCTGCTGTTCACGCTGGTCCCCTTCTACTGGATGCTGGTCTTCGCGTTCCGGCCCAGGGGATCGACCTCGCTGCTGCCCTGGCCGATCACGTTCGACAACTTCGCGACGGTCTGGAACGACCTGAGCTTCGCGGTCTTCTTCAAGAACAGCCTGATGGTGGGCGTCGCCTCCCTGGTCATGACGACCGTGGTCGCGCTGGCCGGCGGCTACGCCCTGGCCAGGTACGAGTTCCGCGGCCGGAAGCTGTTCATGGTCGGGATGCTCTGCACCCAGTTCATCCCCGGCGCGATGATGCTGATCCCGCTCTTCGAGATCTTCCGCGTCCTCGGCCTGGTCAACTCGCTGTGGAGCCTGGTGATCGCCGAGACGGTCTTCCAGCTGCCGCTCTCCCTCATCCTGATCAGCGGCTTCATCAGGAACGTCCCGGTGGAGCTGGAGCAGGCCGCCTGGGTGGACGGCTGCGGCCGGCTGCGCGGCTTCTTCGCCGTGGTGCTGCCGCTGCTGCGCCCCGCCCTGGTCGCGGTCGGCTCGTTCGCCTTCATCCACAGCTGGAACAACTTCCTGTTCGCGCTGATGTTCGTCAGCGAGCAGGAGAAGTTCACGGTGCCCGTCGGTCTCGCGTACACCCTGGGCGAGTTCAGCGTGGACTTCGGCGCCCTGGCCGCGGGCGGCGTCGTCGCCGCCGTACCGGTGGTGCTGGTCTTCGCGGTGATTCAGCGCTATCTGGTACAGGGCATGTCCGCCGGGGCGGTGAAGGGATGAGTCCCCTGGCGGCGAGTCCCATGTCGACTAAGGAACGGTGAGCGACCAATGACACGAACTCTCGTCACCGGGAGCGCCGGGCGGCTGGGCCGGAGCGTGGTCACCGCGCTGGCAGACGCCGGGCACGAGGTGATCGGTGTGGACACCGCGCCGGGCACCCCCTCGGCGGCCACCGCGGTGCTCCCCGCCGACCTGACGGATCTGGGGGAGTCCTTCGAGGTGATGACCAGGTTCCGGCCGGACGCCGTGGTGCACCTGGCCGCGATCGCCACCCCGTTCAGCAGGACGGACGCCTTCACCTACCGGGTCAACACCCAGCTGGCGTTCAACGTCTGCGAGGCGGCCGCCGGGGTCGGGGTCGAGCGGATCGTGGTCGCCAGCAGCCCCACGGTCATCGGGTACGGCACGGAGGGCTGGGTCCCCTCCTACCTGCCGCTCGACGAGGACCATCCGGTCGCGCCGTGGAACGCCTACAGCCTGTCCAAGCTGGTCGCCGAGCAGGTGATGGCCACGTTCGCGCGCAGTTCGAAGGCGAGGTTCGCGGCCGTGCGGCCCTGCTTCGTCGTCGCCCCCGAGGAGTGGGCGGGCGCGCCCACCCAGTCGGGGCACACGATCGCCGAGCGGCTGGACCGGCCGGAGATCGCGGGGACGTCGCTGTTCAACTACATCGACGCCCGTGACGCCTCCGACATGGTGCTGGCCCTGCTGGACAAGCTGCCCGGACTGCCGAGCGGCGAGGTGTTCTTCGCGGGCGCGGCCGACGCGCTGGCCCGCGAGCCACTGGCCGAACTCCTCCCCCGGGTCAACCCCGCGACCGCGGGACTCGCGGAGAAACTGACCGGCTCGACGCCTGCCTTCTCCTCGGCCAAGGCCGGGCGACTGCTCGGCTGGCAGGCGAAGCGGAGCTGGCGCACCGAGATTGGAGCCCTGTGATGAACCTCAGCGGAGTGCTGTTCTTTCCCGTCACCCCGTTCCGCGCCGACGGCTCGGTGGCCGGTGACGTACTGGCCGAGCATGTGGGGCGCGGACTGGAGCACGGTCCCGGCGGGGTCTTCGTGGCCTGTGGGACCGGCGAGTTCTCCGCGCTGTCGGAGGCGGAGCACGCCCAGGCGGTGCGGATCGCGGCCGAGACCGTGAACGGCCGGGTGCCGGTGCTGGCGGGAGCGGGAGGACCGATCGGCGCCGCGCTCGCCCAGGCCGGGGCGGCCAGGGACGCAGGCGCCGACGGGCTGCTGCTCATGCCCCCCTACCTGGTGAACGGTACGCGCGAGGGCTACTCGGCGTACGTCTCGGCGGTCGCCGGGGTGCTGCCCACGATCATCTACCAGCGCGGCTCGGTGGTACTGGCCCCCGAGCAGGCGGTCGAGCTGTCCCGGATCCCCGGTGTGATCGGGATCAAGGACGGCGTCGGCGACATCGACCGCATGCAGCGGACGGTGCTGGCGGTGCGGGAGGAACGGCCCGACTTCCTGTTCTTCAACGGCCTGCCGACGGCCGAGCTGACCATGCCGGCCTACCGTGGCATCGGGGTGGAGCTGTACTCCAGCGCGGTCTTCTGCTTCGCCCCCGAGATCGCCACCGCCTATCTGGGCGGCGACGAGCGGCTGATCAGGGAGTTCTACGCCCCCCTGGTCCGGCTCCGCGACCGGGTTCCCGGTTACGCGGTCTCGCTGGTCAAGGCCGGGGTACGGCACCGCGGCCTGGATGTCGGCGGGGTACGGCCGCCGCTGGTCGACCCCTCCGCCGAGCACGTGGAGGAGCTCGCCGGGCTGATCAAGTCCGGCCTGGCCCTGGTCGGGCGGTGAGCGGCCGATGACCGCGCGGCCAGTGATCACCTCCCTGGAGACGACGCTGCGGACCGTGGCGCTGCCGCGGCCGTGGGGTGCCGACGTGCCCGCCAACCACGTGGTCGTCGTACGGCTGACGCTGGCCGACGGACGGAGCGGGACCGGGTTCTCCTGGACCCCGCAGATCGGGGCCCGGGCGGTGCGGGCCCTGCTGGACGGCGAGATCGGCGAGGCCGTCGTCGGCCTGGAGCCGCATCCGGAGGTCGTCTGGGACCGGCTCTGGCGGCACCTGCGCGAGGCGGGCGGCGGCGGGCTCACCACGATCGCGATGGCCGGGGTCGACCTGGCGCTGTGGGACCTGCGCTGCGGCGAGGCGGGGCTGGTCGACACGCTCGGGCGGCGCCGTGACAGCGTGCCGGTGTACGGCAGCGGCGTGAACCTGCACTACTCGATGGAGGAGCTCGTCGCGCAGGCCGGGCGGTGGCGGGCCGCGGGCCACCCGGCGGTCAAGGTCAAGGTGGGCCGCGACTCGCTGGCCGAGGACGTGGCGCGGGTCGCCGCGGTCCGCGAGGTGATCGGGCCGGACACGCTGCTCATGGTGGACGCCAACCAGCGCTGGGACCTGCCTCGGGCCCGGCGGGCGATCTCCGCCCTGGCGGAGTACGGACTGCACTGGGTGGAGGAGCCGCTGCCCGCCGACGACGTGACCGGGCAGGCCCGGCTCCGCTCCTGCGTCGAGGTCCCGATCGCCGTGGGAGAGAGCGCCTACTCCGTCTACGACTTCCGGGACCTGCTCCTCGCCGGGGCCTGCGACGTCCTGCAGCCGAACGTGGTGCGGGTCGGCGGGATCACCCCGCTGCTCAGGATCGCCGAGCTGGCCAGGACGTTCGGGGTGCCCGTCTACCCGCACCTGCTGCCGGAGATCTCCGGGCAGCTCGCCCTGGCCCTGCCGCTGCCGTGCATGACCGAGGAGGTCGAGGACGCCTCCTTCGCGGCGCTCGGCCTGATCGAAGAGCCCTACCCGGTCTCGGTGGAGAAGGGCGAGCTGCGCGCCGGAGACCACCGGGGCCTTGGACTGCGATGGAGGTGACCTGATGAAACCGGTTCGCGTGGTGCTGGCCGGGGCGCACGGGCACGGCTGGTGGCACCTGTCGAACGTGCGGCGGCTGACCGAGGCGGGGCTGGTCGAGCTGGTCGGGGTGTGCGACGTGCGGCCGGTCGACGACCTGCCCGCCGGGGTGGAGTTCTCCGGCGACCTGGCCGGGCTGATCTGGCGCACCTCCGCCGAGGTGACGATCCTGTGCACGCCCATCCACACCCACGCGGAGCTGGCGGAGCGGGCACTGCGCGCCGGCTCGCACGTGCTGCTGGAGAAGCCGCCCGCCGCGACCTACGCCGACTACGAGCGGATCGCCGCGGTGGTCGCCGAGACCGGGCTCGCCTGCCAGGTGGGATTCCAGAGCCTGGGCTCGGCGGCGATCCCCGCGATCCGGCGGATGGTCGCCGAGGGAGCGATCGGCCGGGTCACCGGGATCGGTGCCGCGGGCGCGTGGGAGCGCCCCTACACCTACTACAGCCGGGTGCCGTGGGCCGGCAGGCGCGAGGTCGACGGGGTGCCCGTGGTGGACGGCGCCCTCACCAACCCGCTCGCGCACGCGACCGCGACCGCGCTGGCCATCTCCGGGGCGGAGGTGGGAGACGTCGAGGTCGAGCTCTACCGGGCCAACGCGATCGAGGCGGACGACACCTCATCCGTGCGGATGCGGATGGACGACGGGACCGTGGTGACCGTCGCGGTCTCGCTCTGCGCGGATCGGCGGCACGAGCCGTACCTGATCGTGCACGGCGAGGAGGGACGGATCAGGCTGACCTACACCGAGGACCGGGTCGAGTTCGACGGGACCTCGGCCGTGCACCCGAGGACCGACCTGCTGGAGAACCTCGTCGCGCACCTCCGCGACGGCACGGAGCTGCTGGTACCGCTGGAGCGGACCCGGGGTTTCATGCGCGTCCTGGAGGCGGTCCGGCTGGCGCCCGAGCCCACCGCCATACCGGACGTGTTCCAGGAGGTCGGTGCGGAGCGCCGGGTGCTGCCCAGGATCGCCGAGGTGACGGCGTCGAGCGCGGAGCGGCTGGCGCTCTACTCGGAACTGCGGGTGCCCTGGAGCGGGCGCCTCCGCCGCGCGGGGGGAGCCGGCGCGGGACGGACGGTTCCCGGCCCGGGCGACGGGGCGCGGAGACCGCTCCGGGGCGACGCCTTGCGGCCGGTGCTCGTGGCGCACGGGCGCCAGGTCGCCGAGTACGTCGTGGCGCCTGAGCTGCCGCCGACGTCGTCGCCCCGGCCGTACCTGCACCCGGTGCGCACCCTCGGCGGCACCACCGTGACCGAGGTCGCGCCGGAAGACCACGTGCACCACCTGGGAGTGAGCATCGCGATCTCCGACCTGGGCGGGGGCAACTTCTGGGGCGGGCGCACCTATGTCCGCGACGCCGGTCCCACCTGGCTCGGCGACCACGGCACGCAGCGGCATCTCGGATTCTCCTGGCGCGACTCCTCCGGGTTCGGGGAGTCACTGGCCTGGGAGGGGCCCGACGGCGTCGAGACGGCCCGCGAGGCGCGGAGCGTACGGGTGGTGGAGCTGGGTGGTTGCTGGGCGCTCGACATGTCGTTCGAGCTGACGAACCTCACCGGCGAGCCGCTGCCCGTCAGGAGTTCGGCCACCAAGGGCCGCGCGGGGGCCGGGTACGGCGGTTTCTTCTGGCGGGCGCCGGGGACGGCCGCCGGACGCCAGGTCTTCACGGCGGACGCCGAGGGCGAGGACGCGGTGCACGGGTCGACGGCCCCGTGGCTCGCCATGGCCTCGGCGGACTGGACCCTGGTCTTCGTCCAGCGGGACGACCCCTGGTTCGTCCGGATCGTGGAGTACCCGGGCGCCGGCCCCGCCCTCGCCTGGGACACGCCGCTGCTCATCGAGGGCACCCTGAGGCGAAGGATCGTCACCGTCGTCGCGGACGGCCGGCTGGACCCCGGCGACGCGGCGGCGCTCGCCGCGGAGGTCGCCCGGTGACGGGCCAGGGGCGATACGGCATCTCACGCGATGTGACCAACCCGGGACAGCAGAGCGCCTCGGGCGGAGTGCGGCACCCATACGGTCAAGCAATGTCGGGGGACACGACACAGAGAGGCAGAGAGCAATGACTTCACCCTCAAAGCGCCTGGCGATCCTGGCCACGGCCTTGACGCTCGGCACCGGGCTTGCCGCGTGCGGCGCGGAGGAGCCGGAGTCCTCCGGCGGGAAGACCACGATCACCTTCTGGGACGACAACGGCGGCCCGGCGCGCACCCCGGTGTGGCAGCACATCATCGCCGAGTTCCAGAAGGCGAACCCGTCCATCGAGGTGAAGTACGTCGGCATCCCGATCGCCCAGGCGCAGCAGAAGTACGACACCGCGATCGCCGGAGGCGGCCTGCCCGACGTGGGCGGTGTCTCCACCGCGATGCTGTCGAGCCTGGTGGCGCAGAAGGCGCTGGAGCCGGTGGACGCCCGGATCTCCGGTGGCGCGCTGAACGGCAAGCTGAACGAGCAGGTGGTGAGCACGGTCAAGGGCACCGTGCCCGACGGCAAGACCTACCTGGTTCCCATGTCCACAAATATGGGTGTTTTCTGGTACCGGACCGACTGGTTCAAGGAGGCCGGCCTCAAGACGCCCACGACCTGGAACGACTTCTTCACCGCCACCGAAAAACTGACCGACACCGCCAAGAACCGCTACGGCTTCACCATCCGCGGCGGGGCGGGCTCGATCGCGCAGATGCTGGAGGTGGTGTACGGCCAGTCCGGCATCACCGAGATCTTCGACGCCTCGGGAAAGGCGACGGTCAACGACCCGAGGAACGTGGCGGCCCTCACGAAGCTGGCCGGGCTGTACAAGAAGGTCACTCCCGAGGCCGACATCAGCAACGACTACACGAAGATGGTCGCCCAGTTCGACGGCGGCAACATCGCGATCATGCAGCACAACCTGGGGTCGTACCAGGACCACGTCAAGACGATCGGCGCGGGCAACGTGGCGGCCATGCCCGTACCCAAGTCCGACGGGGGCGTCCAGGCGATCCTGTCCAACCCGGTCTCGGGCATCGGCGTGTTCGCCTCCGGCGAGAAGAAGGACGCCGCGTACAAGTTCGCGGAGTTCGCCGCCTCCAAGGAGATGAACAGCTACTGGTCGGAGCAGACCGGCGTGCTCCCGGCCAACACCGACGTCAACGACGAGCCGTGGATCGCGGGGCTGCAGCACATCGCCGCGGCGGTCAAGGTGCTCAACGACCCGGCGACGAAGATCGTGCAGATGCCCTACCACCTGCCGGAGTTCAACGCGATCACCAAGACCGACATGGAGCCGGAGTTCCAGAAGGTCCTGCAGGGCGCCCTGTCCCCCAAGGACTTCCTGGACGCGTTCGCGGCCAAACTGACGGAGGCCCAGGCGTCGTACAAGCAGCGTAACGGCGGCTGAGCCTGACCATCGGGGCGGGCGCGCCCATCCCTGACCTGGGCGCGCCCGCCTTCGCCATTCCGGAAGGCTCCCGAGGTTCTCACGGAGCCTCCCCTCCCACCTGACCTGTGGAGGAACCACCATGAAACGAGCCGTCGCGCTCACCGCCCTGCTCTCCCTGGCGGTTCTCGCCGCCCCGGCCGCATCCGCCGCCGTCCCGGAGACCCCCACCGCCTCACCCGCCGGACGGAAGGCCGACCTCGGCCGCCAGACCCTGCCCGCGAACGACGGCTGGGCCGCCGAGGGCACCGGAACCACCGGCGGCGCCGCCGCGCCGACGTCGAACACGCACACCGTGTCCACCCGGGCCCAGCTCGCCGCCGCGCTCGCCGCACCCTCGCCGAAGATCATTTATGTGAAGGGCACCATCGACACTGACAGGACCTGCGCGGACTACGCGACCGGCGGCTACACGCTGGAGGCCTACCTGGCCGCGTACGACCCCGCGGTGTGGGGCAGGGACACCGAGCCCTCGGGCCCGCTGGAGGACGCGCGGGCCGCCTCGGCCGCCAGGCAGACCGCCAACATCAAGCTCAAGGTCGGTTCCAACACCACGATCGTCGGCCTCGGCAAGGACGCGCGCATCCGGGGCGTCAACCTGCACATCGACAAGGCGGACAACGTCATCGTCCGCAACATCGACTTCGAGGACACCGCCGACTGCTTCCCGCAGTGGGACCCGACCGACGGCGACGAGGGCAACTGGAACTCCCTCTACGACAACATCTCGGTGACCGGCTCGACGCACGTGTGGGTGGACCACAACACCTTCACCGACGGCGACAACCCGGACTCGAACCAGCCGCTGTACTTCGGCAGGCCCTACCAGGTGCACGACGGGCAGCTCGACATCACCAGCGGCTCCAACTACGTGACGGCCTCCTGGAACCGGTTCGCCGACCATGACAAGACGATGCTGATCGGCTCGACCAACAACCCGGCGACCGACGCGGGCAAGCTGAAGGTCACCGTCCACCACAACCACTTCGACAACACGCTCCAGCGGCTGCCCCGGGTGCGCTTCGGCCAGGTGCACGTCTACAACAACTACTACGAGATCCCGGACGCCTCGACCTTCGTGTACGCCCTCGGCGTGGGCGTGCAGTCGCAGATCTTCGCCGAGAACAACTTCTTCCGGCTGAGCCGGGCCGTGTCTCCGGCTAGCCTGCTCTACAACTGGGGCGGCACGTCCCTCACCGCCAGGGGGAACGTGCTCCGCGTCGGCGGGCCCGTCGTCCCCCTCGACCTCGTCGCCGCCTACAACGCCGCCCACGACCCCGACTTCGGCACGGACGCGGGCTGGACCCCCACCCTGCACACCGCGATCGAACCGGCCCCGGAGGTACGCCGGTCCGTCTCCCGGCACGCGGGCTCAGGCAAGATCGGCTAACGCTCCGTACCCGCGTGGAGATCGCGAACGCGCGGTCGGAAACCTGAACGCGGTGAGCGGCTTCTGCGGCGGCCCCCAGGGGCGCCCGGCAGACCGAACGGGCCGGTCACAGCCGCCCCGCAACATATCGAAAGGTGCCGGACACCTACCAACGTGTCCGGCACCTTTTCGACTGGGAGACTCCGTGACACAGCGAGATCGCTCCGATCGTGAGTTCAGACCGTTTCGGCGCCATGACCGGCGGCGATCACGTCAATGTGGCGGGCGAGTTCGAAGTCCTTGGCTGTGAGGCGATTCCCGGCGTCGTGAGTAGTGATCACGAATCGGATCCGCTGCCAGGTGATGTGGATATCAGGGTGGTGGCCGACTTCGCGAGCCTTGGCCGCGACGTACATGGCCAGATGTACGCACTCGTGATAAGCATGCTTGAACGTCCGGGCTATGGCCTGCCCCTCACGCTCCCACCCTGGCAGCTCGGCCAGATGGGCGACGATCTGCTCTTCGGACAACGGCTGAGGGGTCATCGGTATCTCCGCGTCATGCAGTCAGTTGAACTGGGAGATGATCTCATTCAGTTCTCTGCCAGACGAGGTGCTTGCCCAAGCAGTCGCGCGGCGAGGGATTTCCCTCAGCTCCTGACGCAGTCGAGCCGATCCCGTGCCCTCGACGATCGCCGCAGTGGCTGACACGATCTGGACAACCCGTTCCGGTTCAGGAACTGCGGCCAGAGCGCTTGCCTGACGCGCCCAGAACACCCCGTTGTCACGCCCGGTCGGGCAGGAACGAGGTCATCGACGGGTCGTCGGCGACCGCCCTAAGCCACGGACCTCGCATGCGGCTCCGCGGCCTGCTCGTCCAGCAGGTCGCGAAGCCGTGTCGGGCGAGGCGGTCCTGCGTCCGTCGGCGGCCAGCCCCCGCGAGGGGGGCACACGCCACCGGGCAGGTCGGAGGAGCAACGGCCGGTAGGTGACCCGCGTCTAGGAGACGACCCCGTCGACCCGGCGGGGGATGCCGAGGGGGTTGTCGTCGCGCAGCTCGGGCGGGAGGAGCTCGGCCGGCCAGTCCTGGTAGGCGGTGGGGACCAGCCACCTGCGGATCGCGGCGGCGCCGACCGAGGTGTGCGCGGCGGCCGTGCTCGCGGGCCAGGGGCCGCCGTGGTGCATGGCCCAGCGGACCGCGACACCGGTCGGCCAGCCGTTCCAGATCAGCCGGCCCGCCTTCCTGAGCAGCACCTCGGCGCTCTCCCGCGCCTCGCCGGGGTCGGTGGCGTGGATCGTGGCGGTCAGCGAGCCGTCCAGCCTCTCCAGTACGGCGGGCAGCTCCGCCGCGTCGTCGTAGACCACGACGACGGAGGCCGGGCCGAAGCACTCCTCGGCGATGTCGGGCAGGGCGCCGGCGAACGACGCCAGGTCGGTGACGAACACCTGCGGCGCCACCGCGAAGGCCCCCTCGCCCGGCCGCCCCTCGGCCAGGGTGGTGAGCTTGCCGAGCCTGGCCAGCCCGTGCAGGAAGCCGCCCCGGATCCGCTCGGTGAGCATCGGCCCGCCCGCGGTCGCGGAGACCGCCTCGGTGATGGCGGTCAGCAGCTCGGCGTCGTCGGGGACGAAGACCAGTCCGGGGTTGGTGCAGAACTGGCCGGTGCCGAGGGTCAGCGAGGCGGCGAACCCCTGGGCGAGTCCTTCGCGGTCGGCCGAGGGCAGCACGACGACGGGGTTGACGCTGCCCAGCTCGCCGTAGAAGGGGATGGGGTCGGGACGCTCGGCGATGAGAGCCTGGACGGCCTTACCGCCGGGGATGGAGCCGGTGAACCCCACGGCCACCACGGAAGGGTGCGTGGCCAGCCGCTTTCCCGCGTCGAGCCCGCGGACCAGGCCCAGGAGTGCCGGATCGGGCAGCGCGCTCTGGATGATCTTCTGTGACAGCTCCGAGGTGCGCGGGTGCCCGTCGTGCGCCTTGACCACCACCGGGCATCCGGCGGCCAGTGCCGAGGCGGTGTCACCGCCCGCGACCGAGAAGGCGAACGGGAAGTTGCTCGCCGCGAAGACGCCGGCCACGCCGGGCAGCGGGTGGTTCATCCGCCGCAGGTCGGGGGCCGGTGGCTGGGCCGTCGCGTGGTCGATCACCGCCTCCACGTGCCCGCCGTCCCGCAGCACCTGGGCGAAGAGCCGGAACTGGCCCGCGGCCCGCCCCACCTCGCCGCGGAGCCGGGTCTCCCCGAGCGCGGTCTCGGCGTCGGCGGCCCGCCAGAGCTCCTCGACGCCTCCCTCCAGTGCCGCCGCGACCGCCTCCAGCACCGGCGCCCGGTCGGCGGAACGCCAGGCGGGCCCCGCCGTGTGGGCGGCTCCGACGACCGCGTCCACCTCGCCGTCCGAGGTCAGGGGGTAGGGGTCCCCGGCGAACTCGCCGGTCCTGGGGTCAATTGAGTGGATCAACACGGAGCCTTTCCTCGGTGGAGCCTGTCATGGCTCGCTGGGCCACCCTCCTACGGTAAGCGCTTTCCGCAACAGCGGCCACCCCGCGGACCGGCGCTAGGGAAGCTCCGCCTCCCAGCCGGCGATCAGCGTCCGGCCCCCGACCAGCACCGCCACCTGTTCCCCGGCCGCGCCCAGGGCGGTCCGCAGCGCCTTCGCCTCCTCTCCCCGGTACGTCCGGGAGGAGGGGTTCCCGGAAGCCTGGTCCAGCACCGGCGCGAGGACACCCTCGGGCCAGCTCGCCTGCCGGACGGGCCGGACACCGCGGCCCTCGTACAGGGTCACGGTGATCGGCGCGGTGCGGTCCGGCGTGCCGGTGGCCCGGATCCGGCCGGTCAGCGCCGTGAGCCGCTCACCGGCGGCGACGATCCGCTCGTCCTCCACCAGCGGCGCCCCCTCCAGCCGGTTCTCGTGGACCTTCCCGTCCTGGCCGGTCACGGTGATGACGGCGAAGGGCTGGTCGGTGGCTCCCCCGGTACGGTCGAGGGTGCCCTCCCGTCCCGCCAGGGCCTCGACCAGCCCGGCCCGCAGGTCCCCCAGCTCGGTCGCGGAGAGCCGGACGGCGACCAGCTCCCCGTCCCGCAGCGAGACGGCCCGCCCGTCACCGGTGACGCTCAGGCTGTCACCGCCGACGCAGGTCATCGGGCCGCACCTGAGGAACCGGACCACGACGTCGTCGGCCTGAGCTCCTGCCCGCGCGACGGTCGCGGTGGTTTCGAGGGTCGCGGTGGTTTCGGCGGTCGCGGAACAGCCGGTCAGCAGGAGCACGGCGGCCAGCAGAGAACGGATCACACCACTGTGACGACCCGGGAACCGACTTGGTTCACCCGCCTTTCCCCCACCGGAGGCGGGTCAGGACCTGGCGGCCTGGGCGGTTTCCCTGGCCCAGCGGTAGTCGGCCTTGCCCGCCGGGGAGCGGACCATCTCGTCGACGAAGGCGAAGGTCCTGGGCACCTTGTAGCCGGAGAGCCTCGCCCGGCAGTGCGCGTCGAGGTCCGCCGCCGAAGGGGTCGTGCCGGGACGGAGTTCGACCACCGCGGCGACCCGGCTGCCCCAGCGTTCGTCGGGGATGCCGGTGACGACCGCGTCGAAGACCGCCGGGTGCCCCTTGAGCACCGCCTCGACCTCCTCGGGGAACACCTTCTCACCGCCGGTGTTGATGCAGACCGAGCCTCGCCCGAAGATCGTGATGGTACCGTCCTCCTCGACCTGGCCCATGTCGCCGGTGAGCAGCCAGCGCACGCCGCCCGAGTCGGTCACGAAGGTCTTGCCGGTCTTGTCGTCGTCCTTGTAGTAGCCGTAGGCGATCCGGCCGCTCCTGGCGACCATGCCCAGCTCACCCCCGCCGGGCTTGACCGGCTCCAGCCTCTCGTTGAGCACGGCCAGGTTGACCGCGACGTTGGCCTGGAAGCGCTGGCCCGACTCGGGCGAGGAGCCGGGGACCGCCGAGGCGGTGTATCCGGACTCGCTGGACCCGAAGTTGTCCAGGATCATCCTGCCGGGCAGCAGCTCCGCCAGGCGGTCACGGAGGGAGCCGGTCAGGATGGCGCCGGTGGAGCTGAGCACGAACAGCGACGACAGGTCGTAGCCGCCGCCCGCGAGCTCGTCGATCAGCGGACGGGCCATCGCGTCGCCGGTGATGTTGATCGTCAGGACCCCCTCCCGCTCGATCGCGCGCAGTACCTCGGCCGCGTCGAACTTGCGGACGTAGACCATGGTCCCGCCCATCCACCAGGTGATGAAGGTGGCCATCTGGGCCGCGCCGTGCATCAGTGGGGCCGCCGCCAGCATGGTGACGGGCCCGGAGGCCACCGCCGCCTCGATCACCTCCTCCGGCGTCGCCCGCGGCTCCCCACCCGGATTGCCGCCGCCGAAGGCGAAGAACAGGTCCTCGACCCGCCACATCACGCCCTTGGGCATGCCGGTCGTGCCACCGGTGTAGATGATGTAGACGTCGTCGCCGGACCGCGCGGGGAACCCGCGCTCCGGCGACCCGGCCGCCAGTGCCTCCTGGTACGGCACCGCGGTCTCGACCTCGGACACCCCGCCCACCGCGATCAGGTGCCGGAGCCGCGGGACCTGCGGGACGGTGGCCGCCACCCGGCCGTCGAACTCCACGTCGAACAGGAGTGCCACGATGTCGGAGTCCTGGTAGAGGTAGCGCAGCTCGGCCTCTACGTAGCGGTAGTTCACGTTGATCGGCACGGCCCGGATCTTGAGCGCGGCCAGCATCCCCACCAGGTACTCGATGCCGTTGTAGAGATGGATGCCCACGTGCTGACCGGCCGAGACGCCCCGGTCGAGCAGGTAGTGCGCGAGCCGGTCGGCCTCCGCGTCCAGTTCCGCGTAGGTCCGGCGATCATCTCCGCAGATGGCGGCGGTGCGGTCCCCGACCGCGTCCACGATCCCCTCGAACAGATCTGCGTGGTTGAACTCCATGTGCCCCTCCCGGGGGGATCAGGGTCTGTCGCTGCCGACCATCCACATCGCGAAGAACTGGGCGCCTCCCCCGTACGCGTGCCCGAGGGCCCGCCTGGCGCCGTCCACCTGGTGTTCCCCCGCCATCCCCCTGACCTGGAGCGCCGCCTCGGCGAACCGGATCAGCCCGGAGGCGCCGATCGGGTTGCTCGACAGCACGCCGCCCGAGGCGTTCCACGGGATGTCGCCGTCCAGCGCGGTCGCCCCGGACTCGGTGAGCTTCCAGCCCTCCCCCTCGGTGGCGAAGCCGAGGTTCTCCAGCCACATCGGCTCGTACCAGGAGAAGGGCACGTACACCTCCGCCACGTCGATCTCCCTGCGCGGGTCGGTGATGCCGGCCTGCCGGTAGACGTCCGCCGCGCAGTCCTTGCCACCCTGCGGGTTCACCGTGTCACGGCCCGCGCGGAAGATCGGCTCGGAACGCATCGCGGTGCCGAGGACCCAGGCGGGCGTGCTGTCGGTCAGCTTGCCGGCGGCGGACAGCACCATCGCGCAGGCGCCGTCGGAGGACGGGCAGGTGTCGAGATAGCGGATCGGCTCCCAGAGCATCGGGGTCGACTCGACCATCTTCAGGTTGATCCCGGGGATCCTCAGATGGGCGTACGGGTTCTTCAGGGCGTTCTGCCGGTCCTTGACGGCCACCAGGTGGCCGATGTGCTCGGGGGCGCCGGAGCGGCGGATGTACTCGCGGATGTGCGGGGCGAAGTAGCCGCCCGCGCCGACGACCAGCGAGGCACTGAACGGCAGGTGGGTGGAGAGTGCCCAGGTCGCGTTGGACTCCGACTGCTTCTCGAAGGCCACCACCAGCACCCGGTCGTGCACACCGCCCTGGATCAGCGAGGCGCCGACGAGCGCGGTGGAGCCGCCGACCGAGCCCGCGGTGTGCACCCGCATCATCGGCTTGCCCGCGGCGCCCAGCGCGTCGGCCAGGTACGCCTCGGGCATCATCACGCCCTCGAACAGGTCGGGCGCCTTACCGATGACCACCGCGTCGATGTCCTTCCAGGTCAGGCCCGCGTCCTGGAGAGCACGCAGGGCCGCCTCGCGGACCAGGCCGGCGATGGAGACATCGCGCCGCTTGGTCGTGTAGCGGGTCTGGCCGACGCCGATGACGGCACAGGGATTACTCATGATCGCTCAGGCCTCCATCACGGTGACGAGGTTGTGCTGGAGGCAGGGGCCGCTGGTGGCGTGTCCGAGGGTGCGGCTCGCGGTGCCGTCCAGGATGTGCCGGGCCGCCTCGCCGATCCTGATGAGGCCGGTGGCCATGACCGGGTTGGCCGCCAGGGGGCCGCCGCTCGGGTTGACCCGGGTGCCCCCGGGAAGCTCCAGCGCCCGGCGCAGGATGATCTCCTCGTGGCTGAACTGGGCGTGCAGCTCGGCCACCTCGACGTCACCCTTGCCGACCCCCGCCGCTCGTGCGGCATCGGCGGCGGAGATCGACCGGGCGAGGTCCCTCATGCCCAGGTAATGGGGTTCTATGCGGTGCGCGATCCCGGTGATCCACGCGGGGCGCTCGCACAGCTCCCTGGCCAGGTCTCCCGCCGCCAGCACCACCGCGGCGGCGCCGTCGGTGATCGGGGCGATGTCGTACGGCCGCAGCGGCTCGACCTCGGCCCCCTCCCCCGCCGGTTCCGGCAGGTCGAGGGCGTAGGGGTTGGCTCTCCCGTCGGCGCGGCTGCGCCGCACGATCTCGTCCAGCTCGGCCCGCTCCGCCCCGGTGGCCGACGCCTGGAGCGCCGCGAAGGAGACCTGGTCCAGGCCGAGGGGGGCCAGGTAGTACGGGTCCAGCTGGAGCGTCATGATCTCCCGTAGGTCCCCCTGGGAGGACTTGCCGAAGCCGTAGACCAGGGCCGAGTCGACGTCGCCGTGCTGCAGCCTGACCCAGGCCTCGTACAGCGCCCAGGCCGCGTCCATCTCGACATGGCTCTCCGAGATCGGCGGCCAGGCACCGAGCGCGTCGAGCGCGGAGACGAAGGAGAACGGGGCGCCCGCCAGGTAGTCACACGACCCCGAGCAGGTGAAGCCGAACTTCCGCAGCCCCGTGGCGGCTCTGACCGTCTCCAGCAGGGGCAGGATGAGCTCGGACTCGCTCTGCCCCTCGTCGACGGCGCTGTGCCGGGTCTGCGCGAACGCGACGACCGCTATCTCACGCATCTACAGCTCCACGTCCGGCTCGCCGGTGGGGGCGAACCACTTGATGTTCGACATGGACGTCGTCCGTTCCTCCTCGGGCACCCACACGGCCCGCACCCGCATGCCCTGGCGTACCTCGTGGGCCGCGATCCCGCCGACCAGGGCGATCATCGGGATGTCGGTGCCGTCGAGCTGGATGTAGGCCGAGACGAACGGCACCTCGGGGGCGCGCGGGTCGGGCAGGTTGTTGATGGCGAAGGTGGTGACCGTGCCGGTGTCGGGGACGACCACCTCCTCGGTGATCGGGACTCCGCACTCGGGGCAGGACAGCCGGTAGGGCACGTAGACCTTGTGGCAGCCGCCGCACCGGCAGCCGATGAGGACACCCTCGGCGACGCCCTGCAGGAACCGGGCCAGCGCCAGGCCCGGCCGGAGCGAGTACTCGACGCGGACCTCGGAGACGATCCTGGTGACCTCGGGAACGAAGCTCTCGATGTCGGTGATGTGCCCGGTGCGCTCGGCCCGCCAGCGGGGGCGTACCCGCAGCCCGGGGCGCATGGCCTTGACGTCTCCCGCGTCCACCGCGTGCACCAGCGCGGTGTCGGCTCCGTCCAGCCGGATCAGTGCCCAGGCGAACGGCCGGTCCAGCGGATGGCCCTTCCTCGGGGTGTTCACCCACGCCCAGCTCTCGACGGTCCCGGCCGGACCGACCTCGACGAACTCCTCGGTGACGGCGTCGCCGGTGTCGGGGTCGTACTCCAGCGGCGGCACCAGGGTCCGCCCGGCCGCCGTACGGACCCCGACGACGCGTCCGTCCCGCAGCTCGGTGAGAAAACGTCCGATCACCGGTCCCGTCGTACGCGTGTAACCGCCGGGGAACTCCAGCGTGTGCCGGGCCCGCAGGGTCGTTGGATCGCTAGATGGCACGTTCGTGTCCCTCCCAGTACGGGTCACGTAGCTTGCGTTTGAGGAGCTTGCCGTTGGGCTCGCGGGGCATCTCGCCGATGAAGTCGATGGACCTGGGCCACTTCATCTTCGACAGGCGGCCTCTCAGCGACTCGATGAGCTCGGCGGCCAGTTCGGGCGAGGGCGCCACTCCCGGGGCCGGCTCGACCACCGCCTTGATCTGCTCGCCCCACTCCTCGTCGGGGATGCCGAACACGGCCACGTCGCCGACCTTGGGGTGGACCATCAGCTCGTTCTCGATCTCGGCCGGATAGATGTTGGCCCCGCCGGAGATGATCATGTCGGCCTTGCGGTCGCAGAGGAAGAGGAAGCCCTCCTCGTTCAGGTAGCCGATGTCGCCGACGGTGAAGTAGTCCTGCAACCGGCCGGCCTCGGTCTTCTCTCGGTCGCCCTTGTACTCGAACCTGACGCCCATCATCTTCATGTAGACGGTGCCGGGGGTCCCGGTCGGGACGGGCTCCATGTCCTCGTCCACGATGAGCAGCTCGCTGATCGGCCAGGCGGTGCCGACGGTGCCGGGGTGCTTCTTCCAGCCCTCCGGAGTGGCGATGGTGCCGCCGCCCTCGGTCGCCGCGTAGTACTCGTAGATGCAGTCGCCCCACCACTCGAACATGGCCCACTTGACCGGGACCGGGCAGGGGGCCGCGGCGTGGATCATCCATTTGAGGGAGGAGAGGTCGTACCGTGACCTCACCTCGTCGGGGAGCGCGAGCAGCCGCTTGAAGTGGGTGGGGACCATGTGCGAGTTGGTGACGCGGTACCTCTCGCAGAGCCGGAGCGTCTGCTCGGCATCCCACTTGTCCATGTATACGAGCGTGTGCCCCATCTGCAGGGCCGTCCCGCCGAACTGGGTGACGGCCGTGTGGTAGTTCGGTGAGGTGACCAGGTGGACGTTCTCCTTGCCCGGCGTGATGCCGAACAGGGCGAGCAGGAAGGTCATCAGCTCGGCGGCGTCGTCGGGGTCCATGCCGTTGAGCGGGCGGCGCACGCCCTTGGGCTTGCCCGTGGTGCCGGAGGTGTAGTGCATGGTGGCGCCCGCCGTACGGTCGGCGGGTGCGGTGTCCGGCTGCCCGTCCGTCAGCTCCGCGGCGGGCCGCACCCCGTCCACCTGGCCGAACGCGAAGACGCGGTCCCCGGCGATGCCCGAGGAGGTCACGCCGCGCAGTCCCTCGACGGCGTGGCGCTCGTCTATGAAGAAGGCCTGTGCCTCGCTGTCCGCGACGATGTAGCCGATCTCGGGACCGGTGAGGTGCCAGTTGATCGGGGTGTAGTACCAGCCGGCCTGCAGGGCGGCCAGGTAGAGGACCAGCCCGTCGGAGCCGTTGGGCACGAGCCCGCAGATGCCGTCGCCGGTCTTCAGCCCGAGCTCTCTCAGCCCGTGGACGAGGCGGTTGGCGCGGGCGAGGAGGTCACCGGAACGGTGTTCCGTGCCGTCGGGATCAACGGCGGCCACCCACTCGGGGTCCGCCTGCGCCAGTCTCCAGAAACCGAGCGTACCCATCGGAAATCCTCTCTGTCGAAAGGCCCCGGCTCGCCGGAGTGAATCATGTTCTCTTTATGGCGACAAGCCCTGGCGGAAAGGGGTAAATAGAACAGGAATCTGTTCTTGTACGCATGGGCAGACTAACCCCAGGAAGCACACCTAGCAAGCGCTTGATACACGCCCTGGCCACTGGATGGACCTTGACCATTTCACGATGATCCGGCCCCCGGAAGGTGTCCGGGGCGGACTTCTCACAACCGGGCGGCCTGGCGGTGCGGACCGCGCCGGATCTAGGATTGCCTACCAAGCGCTTGGTAAAGTAACGGAGGTCTTCCCGTGGAACTTCTGCCGATCAGCACGCCGCACTGCCGGATCGAGCGCGACGGTCATGTCGTCGTCGTCACCCTGGACCGGCCCGAGGCGAGGAACGCGCTCTCGTCGGACATGCTGGTCGGCCTGGCCGACGCCTGGGCCTACGTCTCCGGCGAGCCCGAGGTCCGCGTCGCCGTGCTGACCGGTGCGGACGGGACGTTCTGCGCGGGCGCCGACCTCAAGGCCATGGGCACTCCTTCGCAGGACCCCCGGGTCAGGGAGCGGGCCGCGGCCATCCCCGACTTCCACTGGAAGGGCCTGCTCCGCGATTCGGACGCGCTGCCGACCAAGCCGATCGTCTGCGCGGTCGAGGGATACGCCGTGGCCGGTGGCACCGAGTTGCTGGTCGGCACCGACCTGCGGGTGATCGCCGAGTCCGCCACCCTCGGCCTCTTCGAGGCCCGCCGCGCGCTGTTCCCGATGGGCGGCTCGGCGATCCGGCTCCCGCGCCAGATCCCGTACGCCTTCGCCATGGACATCCTGCTGACCGGCCGTGCCGTCACCGCGCAGGAGGCGCTGGGCATGGGCCTGGTCAACCGTGTCGTCCCCGACGGGCAGGCGCTGGCCGTCGCGCTGGAGATCGCCGCCCAGGTCGCCGAGTGCGGCCCGCTCGCCGTCCAGGCCATCCTGCGCACCTACCGCGAGACCCTGGGCATGCCCGAGGCCGAGGCGCTCAAGGTCTCCGACGGCATCGGCTGGCCGGTCATCGGCTCACAGGACGCCAAGGAGGGCTCCCGCGCCTTCCGCGAGAAGCGCCCGGCCGTCTACCGGGGCGAGTGAGACCGCCAGGCTCGGGAGGCCCCATACGGAAGAGGGGACGCCCGGCGGGCGCCCCCTCTCATCGGTTCATCGCGGGTTGTCGCGACTCAGCTCAGCTGAGCGCGTCCGCCAGGTCGCGAAGAGCCTTGATCAGCGCGGCCTGCGCGCTGTCGGCGGCGTCGAGCTGGTTGGAGACAGCCCTCAGCTGCGCCACGGCGGCGTTCTTCTGCGGGCCGTCCTTGAACTTCTCGGCCCGGTCGACGAACTTCCGCACGTTGTCGGCCGTGTCCTGCTGCATGGTGCCGGTACGCAGTGCCTGCGCGTAGTACGCCCGCACGACCTCGAAGCTCGGCGCCCACGTCACCTTCGGCTGGGTCTGCGCGTTGAAGCCGTCGAAGCGCACCAGGGCCGCGGCGTCGACCTCGGCCTTGTCCAGGTGCTCGCTCGGCGTCAGCGCGAACGTGTCGAAGCCACGGGACATCTCGCTGCCGTAGACGTGACCGTTGTAGTAGTACGCGGACCAGAACCCGCCGGTGAGCAGCGAGGTCGCGCTGACCGGGCCGCGGTCGAAGAAGGCGATCTCCTTCGGGTTGGCCGAGTCGGTGAAGTCGAAGGCCGAGATGCCGCCCTGGTACCAGGCCTGGACCATGATGTCGCGTCCGGGCACGGGGACGAGCGACCCGTTGTGGGCCACACAGTTCTCCTGGTTGACCTGAGGCACCGGGAGCTTGTAGTAGCTACGGAACTGCATCTTGCCGTCGACGATGTCGAAGATGGCGTTCGCGCCCCACGAGGGATCGTCGGTCGTCCGGCAGCGCGCACCGGTGCCGCCACCCCACTCGTCGGTGAAGACGATCTTCGTCCCGTCGTTGTTCAGGGTCGCCGAGTGCCAGTAGGCGAAGTTCGGGTCGGTGACCTCGTCCAGCCTGACCGGGTTGGCCGGATCGGAGATGTCGAGCAACAGACCGTTACCGGCGCAGGCCGCCGCGGCCAGGCCGATCGCCGGGTAGGCGGTGATGTCGTGGCAGTGGGTCGTGACCGGCTGCGGCGACCAGGTCGAGCCGGACGGGTGCCGAGGCGCGGGCGGGGTGTTCTGCAGGCCGTTGATCGCACCGGTCTCCCGGTCGGCGAACAGGCGGGGCTGGCTCACGATCGCCGCGTTCTGCGGCGCGGCCAGCGGCACCTTGATGACGTCGATCCGCCACTGCGCGGTGTTCGGGTCCGTCGCGGCCCCGTTGACACAGCCGGCCAGCTCGCTGCCGGACCGGATGCTGGAGGTGCCCGAGACGTAGACGTAGAGGTTGTCCGGGTCGTTCTTGCCGGTCACCAGCGACAGGGTGTGCGATCCGCGGCAGGTCTGGACCGCGGCCACCTGCACCGGGTTCCGGACGTCGCTGACGTCGAAGACCCGGACACCCCGGAACCTGTCGGGGTTGACGGTGCCACTGGCGCCCTGGGTGCCACAGTCGAGCCGACCGCGCGTCTCCTCGACGGCCATGAACAGCAGGTTGCCGTGGACCGACACGTCACCCTGTCCACCCGGGCAGACCACCGAGGTGGTCAGGGTCGGGTTCGCGGGGGTGGAGATGTCATAGATGTTGAAACCATGGAAGTTGCCCACGAAGGCATGGTCGCCGCTGAACGCCATGTCCGAGTTGGCGTACGAAAGACTGCCGACGTTCGTCGGCTGGAAGAACCCCTCGGGCTTGTCGCGGTGTGCCTGAAGCTGCAGTCCGGCACTGGCCTCCTGTGCGTCCAGCCATCCGGCACCGAGACCGATCCGCGGATCGACGTCGGCCGCCACGGCCATGGCGGGCAACATCCCGACCACGACCGCCCCCGTAGCGATCACCACCCCTAGCTTGCTCAACTTGGCACGTCCCCAACGTGCCGCACGGCCCTCACTCATGGGTCGCTGCTCCTTATCTAGTGTTCCATTGACGTGACCCATCGCAGTGCGATAGGGGACCTCAAAGCCCATATCTATACAAGCATCCAAGATCAGCACGTCAGCATAGAAACAGTAACGGAGTGTCGAGAGATGTGCTATACCCTGCGATATCGATTGATTACGGACTTTCAGCACCAATAAGTCGAAAGCGGGTTTATATCATGTTCTCACCACCCCCGCTACGGCAAGTCATATCTCTTATTCTTGTCGTGACAATTCTCTCCGCCTGCACGTCCGAGAACCCCGAGCAGACCGCCGAACGCGCCCCCGTGGTCGTACAGCCGGGCGTCCCCGGAAAGTCAGGTCAGGTGCTCACCGGCGAGAAGCTGCCCCAACCCGAGGAGCAGCGGTACACCGAGGCCGACGTACGCTTCATGCAGGGGATGATCCCGCACCACGCGCAGGCCCTGGTGATGGCCGAACTCGTCCCCGCCCGCAGCACCCGCAAGGACCTGTCACTGCTCGCCAAGCGGATCAAGGCATCACAGCAGGACGAGATCCTGCTGATGCAGAACTGGCTCCGGGCACGCCTCAAGCAGGTGCCGAACGGATCCTCCGGCCACGCGCACGGCGGGATCATGCCCGGGATGCTCACCGAGGCGCAGCTCACCGAACTGGAGAAGGCGAGCGGTGCCGAGTTCGACAAGCTCTTCGTCCAGTTCATGATCCGCCACCACACGGGCGCGCTGAGCATGGTGGAGAAACTCTTCGCCGACGGCGGCGGCCAGGAGCCCGAGACCTACCGCTTCGCCACCGACGTCGACGCGGACCAGCGCATCGAGATCGACCGCATGCAACAACTCCTCGCCCAAATGGGCGGCACCCCACTCGACTGACCGTTCACCGACCGTCCCGAGAATCGTCGAATGCGGGTGACTCACCGCACCGCGGGAACAACGGCTACTCGGCGGTCTCCATGTGCGGGGCATTTCCCGCTCTCGCCCCGCGGCCGGTGGGTGAGTGAGCGCCGACGCGGGCCTCGCCGCCGCAGTGGCGGCAGATGACCAGCGCGTCGAGGGCCTCGCCGCAGGAGTGCCGCCAGCGGACCGGGGGGTCGTCGGGATGCAGGTGGCGGTCGCCCCACCTCATGAGCGTGATCAGGACGTCGCACAGTTCGACGCCCGCGGGCGTGAGGTGGTATTCGAAGCGTACGGGGTGGTCGCTGTAGCGCTCCCGCCGGATGATCCCGGCCGCCTCCAGCTTGCGCAGCCGGGCGGTGAGGATGTCGCGGGAGGCTCCGGTGTTGAGCACGATGCCGTCGAACCGCCGCACGCCGTAGCTGAGTTCGCGGATCACCAGCAGGCTCCACCGCTCGCCGACCAGGTCCAGGGTGTCGGCGATGGAGCACTCGCGCGGCTGAGCCTCCTTTGGCATGCCGTGCAGTTTAGCCGCCGTTCTCACCGGACCCGGCCGGCCCATGGCTCAGAGCCTTCGATCCGTCACCAGGCGGAGCTGCCGGGCGGCACCCAGATGGTCCCCGTCGGGCCCCCAGGCGTCGATCCGCTCGTCGAGCCAGCCGTCGGCGCCCGCCTGATGTGTACGGGCGTGCAGGAGTACCCACGGCGACTCCGCCCGCGCGAGCCCGGCACCCGGCCGTACGGTGAACTCGACGGTGGGAATGGGCAGCAATTCCGGCAGGACCGCGGAGTAGGACGGCGCCAGCCCGTCCATCAGCAGGATCAGGCGATGCGCGTCCGGCGGCTCGGAGTCCTCCACCAGGCGGATCCAGGCGGTCAGCTCGGCATCGGCTCCGCCCGAATACGGACGGTTCGGCCCCACCGCACGGATCTCCATGGCCGTGGAGATGGCCACGAACCCGGGCGGGATCGTGAAGACCTCGCAGTCCTCCGGCCGCGGCGCGGCCGGTGCGACGGGCGAGACGACCGGCCAGGAGGCGCGGCCGGGAGACCCGAACATCGCCGAGGCGTCGACATGGACGCCCTGTCCCGTCGTCGCCCGGCCCGCGAGCGAGGAGAGCGTACGGCCGGAGCGCACCGGCGAGACCTCGACGCGGAACTCCCGGTAGAGGGGGCGGTGGTAGCGCGCCGTACTGCTCTGCAGCAGCGCACCCGGCACCTGCTCCCCCATCGCAGCCGTCAGCAGCGCGAGCGTCAGGCCACCGTGCACCCCACCGAAACCCCACAGCTGCTTTCCCGGATCGACAAGGTCGTCCACCGGTTTCCTGAGCAGGGCGGCGACTTCCGCGGTCACGAGTTCTCCCCTCCCGAACGACGACGTACGCACAGGCCTGCCACGGCGGCCGCCGCCGTGGCCAGCAGCGTGAGGTGCCAGCCGGCGTCGAACGCGTCGAGCGCCTCCGCCGTACCACGGGGCACGCCCAGTGCGGCGACCAGCATCGCGACACCGAGCACCGTGCCGACCTGCCGCGCCATGGTCACCACGCCGGAACCTGTCGAGAAGCTCCGCGGCGGGAGCGCGGTGACGGCGGCGCCGATCAGCGTGGGCAGGGTCAGGCCGACCCCGATGCCGGTGAGCAGCATGCCCGGCAGCATCCCTTGGGCGTATCCGGCATCCGGCGTCAGCCGCCAGACCCACCAGGCGATACCGCCGGCGAAGAACACGCACCCGGCCACCGCGATCGGGCCCGCGCCCACCCGCCGCACGATCGGACCCGCGCCGATGGCCAGTGCCGGCACCATGATCGGCCCCGGCGCGATGGCCAGGCCGGTGCGGAGTGCGGACCAGTGCCAGATCTGCTCACACCACAGGACCACCGAGAGCAGCATCGCCGCGAAGGCCACCGCGAAGAGGACGTTCGCCACGGTCGCCGGGCCGAAACCGGGGACGCGGAGCAGTGGCAACGGCAGCACCGGCGACGGATGGCGCCCCGACCGGTACACGAACCAGGCGAACAGCAGCGCGGCGACCGCCAGCGTCCCGGCGACCCCGCCGGGGCCCCAGTCGTCCCCCTTGACCAGGCCGAGGGCGAGGAGGGCGATCGCGGCGGTGAGGAGGGCCGCCCCCGGCAGATCCGGGCGCGCCGTGTCGGCCCGGCCCCCGCCTGCCGTCCGCGGAAGTACCCGCGGTCCCGCGACCAGGACGGCGACACCGATCGGCACGTTCACCAGGAACACCCAGCGCCAGTCGAACTGGGTCAGCACCCCGCCCACGACGGGACCGAGCGCGGCGGCAAGTCCGCTGATCGCCGTCCAGGCGCGGACCATCGAACCGCGCCGCTCGGGTGGGGCCGAGGCCAGCAGCAGTCCCAGCGAGGCGGGCATCAGCAGGGCCGCCCCGGCCGCCTGCGCCACCCGGGCCGCCACCAGCGTCCAGACTCCCGGCGCCACCGCGCACAGCACCGAGGCCACGGTGAAGACGGCGATGCCGACGAGGTAGGCGCGCCTGGGCCCGGTACGGTCCGCGAGGTTCCCCGCGGGCACGAGCAGTGCGGCGAAGACCACCGCGTAGGCGTTGAGAACCCACGACAGCGACGACAGCGAGGCGTCGGCGAAGTGCCCGCCGATCTGGGGCAGCGCGACGTTGACGATGAAGACGTCCAGGTTGGACATCGCCACCCCCGCCGCGACAACGGCGAAGACCACACCGAGCCTGGGCCGGGCAGGGATCTCAGGAGGTACGACGGTCCGGGTATCCGGTGAGTTCACGATTCTCCCGTAGGGTTGGATTTTCCAACTAACCCAACGGGAGGACCGTAACAGCAGTTAGTTTGAAAAGACAACCCTCCACTCACGAGCGGCGGCCGCCCCGGGGGATGACGCCTACCGGCGGCGTTCGGGCGGACTGGTGACCCGCACCTGGTGTCCTGGCTCCCACGCTTGGCAGTCGCCGGGAATCCCACCGGCTCCCGGAACGAGAGAGCGGACCGATAGGGCGGACGACTCGGAGAACCCGCCGTTCCCGACCGGTGGACAGCCGGGCACGGCGGCCGTGGAGGTGCTGAGGCAGGCCGTTCTCGCCGGGGACTCGCGCGGAAGACGCAGATCCGCACCGCGGCCATGTCGGCGCCGGCGGTCGATCACCTGGCCGTGCCCGAGGCCGGGCGACTCGTGGTCGCGGGCGGCGGGCAAGGAGGTCGGCGAGGCGCCGTCCCGCTTCGTGTGGACCCGCGTCCGGGCCGGTCGGCCGCCCTCGCGGAGCCTGCCCGGCGGATGGATTCCCGCCGGACGAAGGTCCCCGCGGATTCCTCCGGGACCCGGCTGGATAGGCTTCGGCCAAGCCGTTCGCGAGCGGATCGGCCCCGGTCGGGCCGACGGCGATCCGGGAGGTCCCATGACATACGACGTGACAGCCGTACGGGCGTGTTTCCCCGCCCTCGACGAGGGCGCGGCTCACTTCGACGGGCCGGGAGGCTCGCAGGTTCCCGAGCAGGTGGCGGACGCCGTGGCCGGCGTCCTGCGGGCCGCCGTCGCCAACCGCGGTGCCGGAACCGTCGCCGAGCGCCGGGCCGACCGCATCGTGGCCGAGGCACGCCAGGCGATGGCCGACCTGCTCGGCGGCACGCCGACCGGCGTCGTGTTCGGCCGGAGCATGACGCAGCTCACCTACGACATGGCCCGCACGCTCGCCAAGGAATGGCGTCCCGGTGACGAGGTCGTGGTCACCAGGCTGGACCACGACGCGAACATCCGCCCGTGGGTGCAGACCGCCGAGGCGCACGGGGTCACCGTCCGCTGGGCCGACTTCGATCCGGAGCGCGGCGAGCTGGACGTCACCGCGATCGCCGGCCTGCTCACCGAGCGCACCCGGCTGGTGGCCGTCACCGCCGCGTCGAACCTGCTGGGCAGCCGGCCGGACATTCCGGCGATCGCCGAGCGGGTACACGCGGCCGGAGCGCTGCTCTACGTAGACGGCGTGCACCTGACGCCGCACAGCCCGGTCGACCTCCAAGGGCTCGGCGCCGACTTCTACGCCTGCTCGCCGTACAAGTTCCTCGGCCCGCACCTGGGCGTGCTCGCCGCCGCCCCCGCGCTACTGGAGACCCTCCGCCCGGACAAGCTGTCGCCCTCCAGCGACGCGGTGCCGGAACGCTTCGAGCTGGGCACCCTCCCCTACGAGCTGCTCGCCGGCACGACGGCGGCGATCGACTTCCTCGCCGGCCTGGTACCGGGCCCGGGCACCCGGCGCGAACGCCTGACCCGCTCGATGGCCGCGCTGGAGCGGCACGAGGAGGCCATGCTCGGGCGGCTCGACGCGGGCCTGGCCGAGATCGGCGGGGTGACCTCGTACGGCGCGGCCGCACGCAGGCGGACCCCCACGACGCTCTTCTCCATCGACCGCGTCAGGCCCGCCGACGCCTACCTGTCCCTGGCCGAACGCGGCGTCAACGCGCCCGCCGGCCACTTCTACGCGTTGGAGTGCTCCCGCCACCTGGGCCTCGGCGACACCGGCGCCATCCGCGCCGGAATCGCGCCCTATACCGACGAGTCCGACGTGGACCGGCTACTGAAGGGCATCCGCGAGCTGGCCGGGCAGGACTGAATCCGCCGCGTGAAGGTCCCCCTTCACCGCTCTCAGGGAAGCCGGCCGATCTCGAAGTCGTCGAAGTACGCCCGGGTCTCCGTAGAATCCCCTGGCCGCTTTCCCACGGTGAGCCCGAACCGGGGTCTTCCTTTGGCCCCGCGCGCGTCCTCGTCCACGGTCTCGGCCACGAGACGGTCGTCCACCCAGAGCGCCAGGCGCACCTCGCCCCCGTCCCGGGAGCACTCGGCCCGGAGCGTCGCCTTCTCCTTGGAGAAGGCGGGCGCGAGGAGGTCGGACGTCATGTCCCACGCGGTCGCGCTGGTGCTCTTGCGGATCCTTGCACGTCCGTCCGGACGGATCTCCAGGGTGTAGTAGTGAAGGTGCTCGTCGTCGAGCTTGTAGTCACAGGAGATCCCGGTCCAGGCGTTCCAGGGTGTTCCGTCGGTGATGTTGATCCGAACGGTGACCAGCGCGCGCTCGGGGGGCTCCGCGTTGACGGGCGCATCAGTCCAGCGGTCGCTGTTGGAGATGTCGGTGGCCAGCGTGTAGCGGCCGTCTCCGGTGTACCCGCGGGATGTGTCCACCCGGGTTCCGTCGTTGGGCCAGCCGGACTTGTCATTGCCGAAGTCGTCCCGGTACAGCACGTCGGCGCTCACGGGCGGGTCCTGGGGGAGCGCACGGATCCCGATTACGGCGGCCACCGCCAGCAGGAGGGCACCGGCCATCGCACCGCCCACGACCACCGGACGCTGCCGGAACCACGGCGGTGTCCGGCTCGCTTCCCGCTCCGCCGGATCCGTCGCCCGCACGGTCGGCGGGAGCAGGCCGAAGAGGTTCAGCCGCAGCGTGCCCGCCAGTTTGGCGGTGTCCTCCGCGTCGTTCCGTCCGACCAGGCCGGACAGCAGGTTCTGGGCGGTCGGCCGGGCCGCAGGGTCCTTGTCGAGTGCGGCCTTCACCAGATCACGCAGGTCTGGATCGAGGTCCTCCAGGTCCGGGGTGTGGTTCATGACCCGGTAGAGCGCCTCGGGCATGTTCCGGGCGGCGAAGGGAGACTTCCCCGTCGCGGCGGCGACCACTACGCAGCCCCAGGCGAAGATGTCGGCGGGCGGGCCCGACGTTCCTCCGGAGAACCGCTCGGGAGCCATATAGTCGGGGGTGCCGATGACGTGGCCTGTCGAGGTCTGCCCGCCGTTCGCGTCCAGGGCACGGGCGATGCCGAAGTCGATCACCTTGGGGCCCAGCGGTGACAGCAGCACGTTGGCGGGCTTGAGGTCACGGTGCATGATTCCCGCGCCGTGGATCGCGGTGAGCGCGAGCGCCACCCCGACGGCCAGCGCCTCCAGGTTGGCCCCGCTCAGCGTGCCGTGGTCGCGCAGCACGCGGGCGAGGTCGGGGCCTGCGACGTACTCCGTCACGACCCAGAGCGGCTCACCCTCCAGCCGGGCGTCCAGGACCGGAGCAGTGCAGAACCGGCTGACCTTCCGCGCCGCGGCCACCTCGTTCCTGAACCGCGCCACGAACTCCGGGTCGGCGGCCAGATTCGTGTTGATCACCTTGATCGCTACCGGCCCTGACGGCCCCTCGGCGAGGTAGACCGTGCCCATCCCGCCCCTGCCCAGGCGTCCGGCGATGCGATAGGGACCGAGCGCGATCGGGTCGGCGGGTTCAAGACCGAGCACGGGGGGAAGTCCGTATGCCGTCACAGCGGATGATCCTAGATGAATAGGTCCGATGTGATCAGTGGTCTTAAGCGATCAACGAGCGTGTGACCGGGGCTCCGGTCTTGCGGCTGGAAGCAGCGCCCCGCGCCACGGACGTCCTGGTCGCGACCCCAAGCAGCGGGCAAGTTCGGCCCGGTGACGATGGACGACCCATAGGCGCGGCCATCCGCGCACCATCTCCTGGGCAGGAGCCTCAGAGGCCGATCGCTCCGGGTGTTTCGGGGAAGGATCTCAGCATGTCAGTTGAGTTGAACCACACCATCGTGGCGGCCCGGGACAAGAAGGCGTCCGCCGAGTTCCTGGCGGGCGTCCTGGGCCTTGAGGTCGGGGCCCCCTACGGGCCCTTCATCCCGGTGGCGACCGGCAACGGCGTCACCCTGGACTTCGCCGACAGCCACGAGGAACAGATCACCGCCCAGCACTACGCCTTCCTGGTCTCCGAGCAGGAGTTCGACGCCATCTTCGGACGGATCCAGCAGGCCGGCATCACCTACTACGCCGACCCCTTCCACCGGCAGGCCGGGCAGATCAACCACCACGACGGCGGCCGAGGCCTCTACTTCGAGGACCCGAACCGGCACAACCTGGAAATAATCACCCGCCCCTACGGCAGCGGCGGATGACACGAAGGCACCGACCCCACCACGAGACCTTGCTCCGGCCCTACAGCGCACCGCGGGCAACCCTGCGCTCCTTTCGGAAACGACGCTTCAGCTACGGCGATTCACGCTGAGCGATCTCGTACGGATCGCTTCAGCCGTACGGAGAACACCGGACGATCCGAAAGGGAGCGACTACGGTCCGCTCCGGTACGGCGGGACCGGATGGCGCGGAGGTGGGTGGGTGTTCCGGGCGGCGTATAAAATCCCGAAACCACCGCGCCCGCCAGGCCGAAGGCCTGAGAACACCAGACGGCAACTGAGACGGCCGCCCGGAACACCCACCCACCGGAGCGCGCACACCCGACCGGCCAACTCATCGCTCCCCGCGCCCGGCGCGCGCGACGGTCAGCTGAACGCGGGTGACGCCGAGGGATCGACCAGGCCCCTCGAACGAACCAGGTAGAGCGGAACCACGCCGAGCGGCACGCGTGGACGTGAGAGTCACCGGAGTCCGTTCTACGATGCGAGAAAAGCGGAACGCCGCCCCCCGCGCACCATGAGATGGCGCGTGCCGTTCCGCCGAGACCGGGCACATGACGAGACCCCCGGCAGAACCTCGACAGCGGAGAGCAGGGGCAACGGTGCGCACTTCTGACGGCCCGTCGGGGAACGGCGGGAAACGGAGCGAGACCGCCTCCTCCGCGCTCAGTTCCACCGTTCTGCTGTACTGGCTCCTCGGCCTCACCGTGCTTCTCGTGGTGTCCGGCTACCTGAGCGACAGAGAGAGCCGGCTGGTCCCCTTCCTCATCATCCTGCCCGCCTTCGTCGCCGGGGTGGGGACGGTGCGGCAGACCCTCCTCACCGCCGGATGGGTCGTCCTCGTCGTTATCGGCTCGGTGCTCTACCACCCGTTGCAGACGGCCGCCAACCTGTCACTGATCGCCTTCTCCATCGTGCTCGGCGGGTTGAGCGTCGCGGGGTGCCGGTGGCGGATCCGCAAGAACGAGGAGATCGCCCGGCTGCGCTCGGCGTCGGCGGCCCTGCAACGGCAGATCCTGCGTCCGCTGCCGTTGCTCACCGACCAGCTCCTGGTCGACGGGCTGTACGAGCCCGCGGAGGAGGACAGCATGGTCGGCGGCGACGTCTACGAGGTGGTGGCCTCGCCGTACGGCAGCCGGGTGCTCATCGCCGACGTCCAGGGCAAGGGCCTGCCCGCCATCGGCACCGCCTTCGCGGTGCTGGGCGCCTTCCGGGAGGCGGCCTTCCGGGAGCCGGCTCTCCCCGCGGTGGTGGACGCCCTGGAGAACGCCGTGCTGCGGCACAACGCCTTCGCGAAGCAGACCGGCGACCCCGAACGCTTCGTCACCGCCCTCGTGCTGAGCGTCGACAGCGGGTACAAGGCCCAGGCCGTCAACTGCGGCCATGTTCCGCTGTACATCCTGTACGGCGAGCGGACCGGCCCGGTTCTCTTCCGTGATCCGGGCGTCCCCCTGGGGCTGGGCTCCCTCGCCTCGGAACCACGTGCCGTCGAATGGTTCGACTTCCCTCCCGGCGCGACCCTGCTGCTCTGCACGGACGGCGTCACCGAGGCCCGTGACCCGTCCGGCGCCTTCTACCCCCTGGAGGAGCACCTGGCCCACTGGCATGACGCCTCCCCCGAGCAGGTGGTCAGGGCCCTGCGCGCCGAACTGCTCCGGCACACCCTGGGCAACCTCCGCGACGACCTCGCCGTACTGGCCGTCCGCCGCGACCACTCGCTGACCACGGGCACGTGACACGGCACGCTAGTCCCCGGTCAGCCGACCCAGTCGCTCGGTGGCCTCGATGTACTCCTCCACCAGCCCGAACACCACGTCCTTGGTCGACCGTACCTGGTTCATGGTCCCGATGATCTGACCCGCCGGGAAGGTGGCCAGCTCGGCGGCGTCGGAGCGGGCGATGCGGCGGAGCGCGTCGGAGATCAGCATGAACTGCAGCGGCATCGGCAGGGTGCCGGGCGAGTCGGGCGCCTCCCAGGCGTCGGTCCACTCGTTCCTGAGCAGCCGGGCGGGCTTGCCCGTCCACGAGCGGGAGCGCACGGTGTCGCGTGAGGTGGCCTCCAGGATGCGCTGCTTGGCCATCGCGGGGGTGTCGGCCTCCTCGACGGCGAGCCAGATGGAACCGGTCCATACCCCCTCGGCTCCGAGCGCCATGCCCGCCGCCATCTGGCGGCCGTTGCCGATGCCTCCCGCGGCCAGTACGGGCACGTCCACCGCGTCCACCACCTGCGGGATGAGCACCATCGTGGAGATCTCCCCGGTGTGCCCGCCCGCCTCGGTGCCCTGCGCGACGACGATGTCCACGCCGACCTCGACCTGCTTGACCGCGTGCCTGGGGGTGGACGCCAGCGCCGCCACCTTCACGCCCTTGGCGTGCGCCAGCTCGACCACATCGGCGGGCGGCGGGCCGAGGGCGTTGGCCAGCAGCGCGATCGGGTGCCGCAGCGCCACCTCGACCTGCGGCCTGGCGGTGGCGTCGGTCCAGCCGAGCAGGGCCCGGCTGGCCTCCTCGCCGGACAGCGGGCCGACGCCGTGCGAGGTCAGCAGGTTGTCGACGAACGCGCGGTGCCCCTCGGGGATCATCCCCTGGAGCCGTCCCAGCAGATCCTCGGGCGAGTCGACACCCAGGTCGGCTCCCGCGTAGGAGGCGGGCATGACCACGTCGACGCCGTACGGCTTGCCGTCGACGTGGTCGTCGATCCACTTGAGCTCCATCTCGAGCTCTTCCGGGGTGAAGTAGAGCGCGCCGAGCACGCCCATCCCGCCGGCGCGACTGACCTCGACGACGACGTCCCGGCAGTGGCTGAAGGCGAATATCGGAAGTTCGATCCCGAGCATGTCCGTGACACGTGTCCGCATGCGCCCACGGTACGACCCGCCCCCAACAAACTGCAACGTGTTCTAGTCTAGAATGTTTCGTCGGTATTGTTGGGAAACCAAAACAATGCCGGGAAAGCACAACGAGAACCTGTTTCACCGAGGCATTCGGCGCCAGATCGCGCGCGGCAGCACGCGCATCACCGCGAAGAACACCCGCAGCCTGCCGGGAACCCAGACGACCTCGGCGTCGACGCGCAACCCGGCGATCACCGCGTCGGCGACCTGGCCCGGAGTGGACGACATCGGCGCGGGAGACATCCCCTCGGTCATCCTGCCGATCACGAAACCAGGCCGGACCACCATCACCCGGGCACCCGATCCGTGCAGGGCGTCGCCCAGCCCCTGCGCGAACCCGTCCAGGCCCGCCTTGGCCGAGCCGTACACGAAGTTGGCCCGGCGCACCCGTACCCCGGCCACCGAGGAGAGCACCACCAGCGTGCCGTGGCCCTGCTCGCGCAGCCGCCGCGCGGCGAAGAGCCCGGCGGACACGTGCCCGCCGTAGTTGACCGCGACCGCCTCGGCGGCGGCCACCGGATCGGCGTCGTAGGTCCGCTGGCTGCCCAGCACGCCGAAGGCGGGGATGACCACGTCCAGGTCGCCGACCAGCTTCGCGGCGGCCTCGATCACCTCGCCGTGCGTCTCGGGCCGGGAGGCGTCGAAGTCCAGCAGGTGCACCTCGGCGGCCCCGATCACCGGGGGCGGTCCGGCGGTGGCGTCACGGGCGGCGAGCACGACCCGGCGGGCACCGTCGCGGACCAGCCGCTCGACGATCGCCAGCCCGATCTCGCTGCGCCCGCCCAGCAGCAGCACGGTGTCCACCGTGCCCAGGGCGTTCTTCATCCGACCAACCTCCTCATCGGCGTCCCGGAACCGGTTCTCACAGGGAGAGTCTTCTCGCCAGGTCCGAGCGGAACACCCCGCCCGGATCCACCTCGTCACGGACCGCCCGCCACTCCGCCAGCCGGGGGTACATCGCGGCCATCGTCTCGGCCGACATCCGCGAGTCCTTGGCCAGGTAGATCCGCCCGCCCGCCCCGGCCACCCAGCCGTCGAACTCGCGCAGCAGCCCGGCCAGCCCTCGCCGGCCGGCGGGGATGTCCAGGGCGAGCGTCCAGCCGGGAGCCGGGAACGACAGCATCCCCGGCGTGCCGGGCCCGAACCGCTTGAGCACCGTGAGGAAGGAGACCACCCCGAGAGCCGACAGCCGCGAGACGATCCGCCGCAGCGTCGCCTCCTCGCCGAACGGCACCAGGAACTGGTACTGGACGAAGCCGTGCGAGCCGTAGACCCGGTTCCAGCCGTCCACCGAGTCCAGCGGGTGGAAGAACGGCGCGAGCCCCTGGATGAGACCGGTGCCGGGGCGCGACTTCCGGTACCAGGCCTCGTTGAAGGCCCGTACGGTCACCTGGTTGAGCAGCCCGTTCGGCGCCCAGGCGGGGGCCCTCACCACGGAACCGGGAGCGAACGCCAGCGGGTCGGCGCCGCGCGGCAGCTCGTCGCGGGTCGCGTGGTCTCCCCTGGTGAGCACGCTGCGGCCCATCCGGGCGCCCGCGGCGAGCAGGTCGATCCAGGCGACCGTGTAGCGGTAACGGTGATCGGTGGCCGCCATCGTCTCCAGCGTGTGGTCCAGGTCCCGGGTGCGCGTCACGTCCACCCGTACCCGGGAGGTCTCGATCGGCAGGCACTGGAACACCGCCTCGGTGATCACACCGGTGAGCCCCATCCCGCCGACCGTGGCCCAGAACAGGTCGTCGCCCGGTGCCAGCGTACGGCCGACGCCGTCGGCCGTGACGAGGGTGAGGGAGCGCAGGTGGGCGCCGAAGGAGGAGTCGGCGTGGTGGTTCTTGCCGTGCACGTCGGCCGCCACGGCCCCGCCGACCGTCACGTACCTGGTGCCCGGGGTGACCGGGACGAACCAGCCCAGGGGCACCAGGGCGGTCATCAGATCGTGCAGGCTCAGCCCGCCGGCGGCGGTGACCAGGCCGGTCGTCCCGTCCAGGGACCACGAGGTCAGCGCGGTGCAGTCGAGGACCAGGCCGCCGGAGTTCTGCGCGGCGTCGCCGTAGGAACGGCCGAGTCCCCGGACCGCGACGCCCCGGCCCGGTGCCCGCCGTACCAGCTCGGCGACCTCCTCGGCGGAGTGGGGCCTGGCCAGCCGCGCGGGGGTCGGCGCGGTACGGCCCCAGCCGGTCAGGAAGGTCATCGAACCTCCTTGAGCGTGCAGAACTCGGGCCTCGGCCCCGGGCAGGAGGTCAAGGCAGGTAGATCCCGAAGGCGAGCGAGACGAGCAGGAGCGCGACGAACACCTGCGTGGGCCGGTCGCGCAGGGCGAGTTCCTCGGGCTCCTCCCCCACGCCCCGGTCCACCAGCAGATTGTGCCGCAGCACGATGAGCAGGAAGGGCACGATGCTGATCCCGTAGAACGGGCCGGGGTGGTCGTTGAGCGCCCACAGGCAGTAGGTCACGATCATGGCGCCTGACGACATCAGCCGGACGCCGGACAGGTAGCCGGGAGTGTAGGCGGCCAGGATGGCGCGGGTGGAGTTGCCGCCGCCGGCGGCGCGCAGCTCGGCCTCCCGCTTGCCCGCCACGAGCTGGAGCGAGCCGAGCGAGATCACCACAAGGAACCAGCTCGTCACCGGCACGTCCACGGCGACCGCCCCGGCGAAGGCGCGGATCACGTGGCAGCCCGCGACCGCGACCAGGTCCACCACCACCTCGTGCTTCAGCCAGTAGGTGTAGGCGAAGGTCAGCACCAGGTATCCGACGACCACGGCCGGCAGCCGCCAGTCACCCGACAGCGCGGCGAACACCGGGGCGAGCACGACGAGCAGGACTCCGACGGTCCATGCGAGCCGTACCGAGACCAGACCGGCGGCGATGGGGCGGTGGCGCTTGCGCGGGTGGCGGCGGTCGGCCTCGACGTCGGCGGCGTCGTTGAGCAGGTAGGTGCCGCCGGCGGCCAGGCAGAACGCCAAGAAGGCGATCAGCGCGCCGAGCAGGCCCTGGACGGTCCCCAGTACGCCGGCCGCCGCCGGGGCCGCGAACACCAGGGCGTTCTTCAGCCACTGGCGCGGGCGGCAGGCCCGGACGAGGGCGACGGGCGAGAAGCGCCGGGCGCCCGCTTCCGGAGCGCCGGGGGAGGTGGGCTCCGGCGCGGCCAGAGCGGCCGCCGGCGGATTCGCCGACGGCCACGTGGCAGGCGCTTTCTCGTTCACCGGATCCTTACTCGCCAGGATCCGGTCGCCGGAGCTCACCGCATTCCGATCGTCAGCCCCGGCCGGTCCTGCGGACCAGGAGGAATCCGGTGACCAGCAGGGCGAGGCCCACCAGCAGCAGGATCACCGGGATCGTCACCTTGAGCAGGGTGATCTGGCTCTTGCCCTCGGTGGCGTTGCGCACCAGCTCGTCGACGGTCTGCGGGGTCATCTTGGCCGTCGCCGCGAAGGCGATGATGCTGTGGGCGCCGTCCTGGGTCCTCAGCACGTCGTTGCGCTGCTGCTCCTGCTTGACCGGCGAGCCGGTGACCGGCTCGATCCAGTAGGTGTTCTTGCCCTCGTAGAACCGGTCCACCTGGACGTCGCCGGTCACGTCCGTCACGCCCATGATCGAGGCGGGGACGGTGCGGGTCTCGGTCTTCGTCTCCGGAGCCACCTGCTCGAACTTGTACGCCGGCAGGCCGTTGACGTCCTCCTCGCCGACGAACGTGGCGTCGAAGGCCATGCCCGCGGTGGAGTTGAAGACCTTGTAGGTCTTCTTCTCGACGTCGAAGGGGAACTTGTAGATCTGGCCTTCGAGCTTGCTGGGCTTCTTGTCGATGTTCACCGCGCAGCAGTTGATGCCCTCGCCGGTGTACTTGTTGAAAGCGCTGCGCCGCTCGCCGAGCGAGATACCCGGGTTACCGTTCGTCGCGTCGTTGACCGCGGTGAACTCGTCCCAGACGACCCGGTCGCCCTGGGACTGGGACACATCCCCACGGGTGGTGACGGTGATGGCGAGGTCGCCGGTCATCACCTTGAGGTCCTTGGCGCTGAAGTACTGTGCGCCGGTGGCCTCCAGCTTACTGATCCCGTACTGGGCGGCCGGGGCCGCGATCAGGCTGCCGCCGATCTGGAAACGCACCAGCGGCGCGAGCACGATGAGGAACGCCCCGACGGCTAACAGGATTACTCCGACGACCCGACGCATCTACCCTCCTGGGGGATTACAGCATGGGGGGTTTGGGGGGAAATATGTGGATTGACAAGGCTACTGACCAGTATGTTAGGTGCAGGGAGTGATCGACGTCACCGGGGGATGCGGAAAAGTGACCGAAACAAGTTCTAGATCGGAACGGCTCTCTCCGCAGGCTCCATCCAAAATAGTCGGTCATCTGGACACTCTGGACGGCGTGCGCGCCGTCGCCTCGCTCGCGGTGCTCGTCTTCCACGTCGCGAGCGAGTCCGGTGCCGCGCTCCGCGAGGGTTTCACCGGCGCGCTGCTCTCCCGCGGCGACGTGGCGGTGCCGATCTTCTTCGCGCTCTCCGGACTGCTGCTCTACCGGCCCTACGCGGCCGCGCTGCTGTGCCGGACCCCCGCCGTCCACACCCTCGCCTACCTGTGGAAGCGGGCGGTGCGCATCCTGCCCGCCTACTGGCTGGTGGTCGTGGTGGCCATGTTCATCTGGTCACGCGACCACACCTCCGACGCCTGGAGCTGGCTGACGCTGCTGACCCTCAACCAGAACTACGTCACCGAGGCCTGGTGGTTCGGCCTGGGGCCCAAGGGCCTGGCCCAGATGTGGAGCCTCTCGGTCGAGGTGGCCTTCTACGTCCTGCTCCCCCTGCTCGCGGCGGGCCTGGCCGCCTTCGCCCGGCGCGGCGGAGCGGACGTGCACCGGCGGGCCCGGCGGCTGCTGGCGGGCCTGGGCGCGCTGATCGCGCTCTCCTACGTCTGGACGCTGCTGACCTACTACCCGGAGTACCGTCCCTTCCTGAACAGCTGGCCGCCCCGCTCGATGATCTTCTTCGCGGTGGGGATGGCGCTGGCCGTGGTGCTGGCCTGGATACGCGCCACCCCGGACGCCGACTCCCCCGCCCGGCGTTTCGAACGGGCGGTGTGGGCCTCCCCCGGCTCGTGGTGGCTGGTCGCCGCCCTGGCGTACGCCGTCGCCGCCTCCCCCGTGACCGGAACCCGCTTCCTCGGCATCGACGGCGTCTGGTCGGGCCTGTTCGAGCTGACCCTCTACGCGATCGTGGCCCTGTGCCTGCTCGTCCCGGCCACACTGCCGCCGCCGGGCGACTCACCGGTGAAGGTCCTGCTCGCCAACCCGGTGATGAGCTTCCTCGGCCGCATCTCCTACGGCGTCTTCCTCTGGCAGTTCGTGGCCATCTACCTGTGGTACGGCTTCACCGAGCAGCAGCAGTTCTCCGGCAACTTCCTGGGCAACCTGGTGCCCGTCACCGTCATGACGCTCGTGATGGCCACCCTGACCTACCGGTTCGTGGAACAGCCCGCCCAGCGCCTCAACCGCCTCATGCGCCCGCCCCTCCGCCCAGAACCGGCCGAGGGATCGGAGCGGCGCCCCTAGGGCTAGGAGGGCTGCCCGCCCTGGGGGACCGGGGCCCCGAGGGCGACACCGGTCAGGCAGAGCGGGGCCGTCGGGTCGTTCATCACGATGTTCATGCCCCTGCTCACCCCGGTCACCGGGAAGTGGACGAGCCCGCCCGAGGTCTCCTTCAGGCTGAGCACGATCCGTTCCTCACCGACCTCCACGGTCACCGAGACCGGCCGATCGGAGATGTAGGCCAGCGCGCCCGCGGTGGCCTTCCCCCCGAAGGAGATCGCGTCGGGGAAGAACGCGGTGCCGTCCAGGGTCGGCATGCACCGCTCGCCCTCGCCCCGGGCGGCGAAGAAGCCGAAGACGCTCATCGGCACCAGCTTGCCGTCCTTGTCGAAGACCCGCGCCTCCTCGGACGGTTCCGGATGCGTCATCCTGACCCGTATGGCCGGGCGGGCCAGCGGAGCGAGCAGGTGGCTGCTGAGCCGCCGTTCACCGTTCACCGGCAGCACGATGTCGTCGGGGAGCGGGGTCGGATAGATCACCACGTTCTCCGGCGCCGCGGCGAGCTGTTCCCTCGCCGTTTCCAGGTAGGCCCGGACCCGGTCGCCGGTGAGGGTGTCCCGATAGGCCCCGATCGAGACCATCGACAGGATGAGGTAGGCGCCCGAGGTCAATCCCGCGACCAGGGAGAGCGAGGACGGTGCGGGCAGCGCGCGCCGGTAGGCACCGCTCTCCCCCTCGACCGGCAGCAGGGCGAGCCCCAGACAGATCGCCAGGATCACGACGGCGTCGGCGACGTAACGGGTCTCCAGGCCCACCAGTGACGTGTAGCTGCCCCGGGCGATCACCGTGGGGACGGCGTCGGCGAGCAGCAGGTAGCCGGCCAGGACGATCCAGGCCCGCAGTGCGCGGCGCCGGTGGAGGACGGTGACCACCAGCAGGGTCGCCAGGATCACCCAGGAGCCGATGACGAGGGCGTCGGAGGGCTCGGCCAGACCGCCGACCGCGGTCGGCGACCAGTCGATCGGGCCACCGATCGCCCCGCTGGGGAACGTCCGGCCCAGCAGGAGCGAGAGCAGTTCGGTGGTCACGTCGGGATCGGGCATCGACGCGCCCTCTCCCGGCGCGGTGCCCCTCCTGGCGAGGTAGAGGACCGTATAGGCGGCGAGCGCCAGCACGTGCGCCGACCAGAGCCGCCAGTGCCGCCGTACCTCGCCGAACGCCGAGGCGATCCAGCCCGTCTCCCTCTCTCGCAGAAAGGCCGTGGTCAGGGCGAAGAGCAGGAACGTGACGAAGACCCCCTTGGTACTGAAGGCCATCCCGACCCCGCACCACGCCAGCGCACGCCAGCCGTACCGGCCGCCCTCGCCCCGGCTGAAGCGGAGCTGGTCGGTCAGCGCGAGGACGAGGACGAGCTGGAGCGGGACCGCGTTGATGGCGGCCGCCCACCAGCCGAACGCCGGGATCGCCAGCGGGGAGAACAGGATCAGGATCAGCAGCGGCAGGATCGCCGGCCGGGTGCCGAACAGGTTCCGCAGCAGCCGGAGCGCCAGCACGCTGAACAGCGCCTGCGCGACGAACGTGACCCCGGCCACCAGCAGCCAGTCGTAGGGCGCGATGCGCGAGAGCACCCAGGTCAGCGCGAGGGCGCCGGGCATGAAGTGGCCCTTGTGCACCCGGGTCACGAAGTCGAGGGTGAGGTCGCTCCGGTAGGCGTCGCCGACGAAGAGCAGGTCGTCCTCGACGAAGTAGGAGTCACGCAGGATCAGCAGCCGCAGCACCAGCGATGCCACGATGAGCAGGGCGGCGCCGAGCAGCACCGGGCTGCGGAGGGCCGCCAGCCAGCCGGGCAGCACGATCCGCAGCGCCGGTGGCTCCGGCCGCTCCGGCCGTTCTGTCTCCGTGGCCTCCACTGGCCCTCCCCTGCTGATCCCCGTGTTCCGGCGGAACACCCTACGATCGTGAAAAGTTCGCTGGCGATGCGGTGTTATGCTCCGCCCCACCTGGTTTGTTCTACTCCGTAGAGGAGCAGCGTTGGAGACCCACCCGGCATCGTTCCGTGCCACCCTGGGCCGGTCTGTCGCCCTGCTCAGCGGTTTCCGCAAGGAGCAGAGCGACCCGGACTTCTTCTACGGCATGCTGGCCAGGGACACGGTGGCCCAGCTCGCCTCCTACACCGAACTGGACGGCGCGCTCGTCGCGGACGTCGGCGGCGGCCCCGGCTACTTCACGGACGTGCTGCGCTCCGTGGGCGCCCGGCCGGTCTGCGTGGACTGCGACGCGGGCGAGATGATGGCCCGCCAGGGCGCCGCTCCGGAGGGCGCCGTGCTGGGCAGCGCGCTCGACCTGCCGCTGGCGACCGGCTCGGTGGACGTCTGCTTCTCCTCCAACGTGCTGGAGCATGTGCCGGAACCGTGGCGGATGGCCGACGAGATGGTCAGGGTGACCCGTCCCGGTGGCGTGATCTATCTGTCCTTCACCAACTGGCTCTCGCCCTGGGGCGGCCACGAGACCTCGCCCTGGCACTATCTCGGCGGCCACCGCGCCGCCGAACGCTACACCCGCAGGTACGGTAAGCCGCCCAAGAACCGCTACGGCGAGAGCCTCTACCCGGTCTCGATCGGCGCGGCGCTGCGCTGGGCGAGACGGCAGCCGGACGCCACGGTCCTGGACGCCCTGCCCCGCTACCACCCGCGCTGGGCGACCCCGGTGATCCGCGTTCCCGGGCTGCGCGAGATCGTGAGCTGGAACCTGCTGCTCATCCTGCGCCGCCACTGAGCACCCCCTCCGGCACCGCCATGCCGAGCACCACCGCGCGCAGGCAGGTCCCGCCGTCCTGGACCGATATCCGTACCGGCCCCGAGGCGACCCCGGCCGGTAGGTAGACCCGGTCCCGGTCGGCCCTGAGCGGGACCTCGGTCCGCCACCCGCCCCTGAACACCGTGGCGCGCGTGTCCCTCGGCACCCGGTAGTCGATGCGGAGGATGTTCCCCGCGCGCCCGTCGGGCAGATCGGCGACGGCGGTGCGGTCGCTCACCGGCAGGCAGCCGCCGTCCCCGGCGGTCATCTGGGCTCCGAAGACCGCGGCGGGCACCAGATGGCCGCGATCGTCGAAGGTCATCGCACGATGAGCCACACCCGGGTACCTGATCCGCTCACCGAGAGCGCCTTCGGCGAGCGGGCTGAGCGCCCGGGAGGTCAGCCGGTCCTCGACGGCCTGCCAGGGGAAGAGCATCCTGTCGGGTATCAGCGCGGGGTAGACACCCGTCTGGGGGTCGAGCCCGGCCAGGTCCGCGCGGGCCGCGTCGAAGTAGGCGCGGTTGCGCTCGCCCGGCAGCCCCTGGGCGAATCCCGCGGCCGACACCAGGGTGAGCGCCACGTAGGCGCACGCGGCGGGAAGAACGAACGGCGAGACCGCGCCGTTCCCTGGCGAGTCCTGCCCCGGGGGCCCGGCTTTCCGCCACGGCATCAGGACCAGGGCCAGGCAGACGGCGAGCACCGGCGTCGCGTCGGCGATGTAGCGGCTCTCGAAGGCGTGCTGCGCCGACCCCGACCGGCTGAACATGATCAGCAGTGCGTCCGCGACCAGCAGGTAGCCCGCGGCCAGCGCCCAGGCACCGGCCGCCTCGGGGCGCCTGCGGCAGGTGCTCACGACGACGATCGCCAGGACCAGCCAGGCCACGATGACCTCGACGGCCCGGTGGGCGACCAGGGGACCCGCCGTGGTCTCCGCCCCCCAGCTCAGCGGGCCGCCCACGAGCAGCGTCGGCACCGTGCCTCCGAGGAAGTCCCCGAGGTACTCCACGGCCGTGTAGAACTCGGGGAGCGCGAACCCCCGCCCGCCGCTCCGCCCCGAGGCCAGCAGGTACCCGGCCAGATAGGCGCCGCCCACCACCAGGTAGGCGAGCCAGAGTCCCCAGTGCCTGCGCACCGCCCCGGCCACGCCGTGCTCGCGGGCCAGCAGCAGCACCGTGAACAGCAGCAGCACCGGCGGGATGAGCAGCGCCTTCTCGAAGAAGAGCAGCCCGGCGCACGTCCAGGCGATCCCGGTGAACGCGTGCCCGGCGCGGCCGGTACGGATCAGCAGCAGCTGGGAGCGGATCGCCATGATCATGGCGATCTGCAGCGGCAGGATGTTGAGCGCCGCCGCGAACCAGGTGCCGGCCTGGAAGTTGGCGGGCGCGAACAGGAAGAGGGTGAACGGGACGAGGATGAGCGGCCTGGCGCCGCAGAGCAGGCGCAGCAACCGGTAGAGCGCCACGGCCGCGCCCGCGTACAGCGCCATGATCACGATCGAGACCAGGCCCCAGTCGTAGGCGGAGATCGCCGTCAAAGCCCGGACCAGGGCGAGGGCGCCCGGCATCAGATGGCCGATGTGCACCCGGAACAGGTGGTCCCAGCCGAAGGGTTCGGCCAGCGCCCTGCCGACGAAGACGATGTCGTCCTCGGCGAAGTGGGAACGGCTGAGCAGCCACCCCTTGACCACGAGCCCGGCGAGCAGCAGAAGCAGCGCCGCGACCGTGAGCCCGTGCCGCCGGGTGAACGGACTTCGCGTCCAGCCGGGCAGCCGCAGCTCCACCTCCACCTGGCCGCCGCTCATCCGCGCTCACGCTCCGATCCGGCACCGGCGGCACTGGGAGGCCACACCCGCTCCATGACGACGCCGACGGGCTTGGGAGGCCACACCCGTTCCATGACGACGCCGGCGGACTGAGCGGGCTCGGCGAGCTCGGCCGGCCCCGGACCGGCACCGGCAGGCTCCGGAGCCCGGGGAGGTCTGCGGCGACGCAGGCCCCAAAGCCCCAGCAGGAGTCCGGCGGCGAGGAAGACGGCGGGCAGCAGGTCGCGGACGACGAGGACCCAGCGGGTGAAGGCGCGGACATCGGAGACCCTGACCTCGACGTCCTCCTCGGACATCACCAGGTCGGCCCTGAGACTCTCCCTGCGCTCGATGTTGTCGGGGGTGCGCAGTCCCTGGCGGTGTCGTTCCTCCACCTTCACGGTCAGGCCGCTCTCCGGTTCGACCCAGAGCGTGCGGGTCACCTGGGCGTAGCGGGAGACGCCGATGGCCCGCCAGGCGGGCAGCCCCAGCACCTTTCCCGGGAACTGCTGGGGGAAGTCCTCGATCTTCACCGGGCCGGCCGTGTAGGTGTAACGGTAGGTCCGCAGACCGTTGATCTGCTCCTGGCGCTCGTAGTGGAGCGGAACGGCCAACCGGAGCGTCGTGTCGTACATCGGGTACGAGCGCGGCTCGGCGCGGAACGGCAGGCGGAAGGCCAGGCCCGACTGCCGGGCTTCGGGGTCCTCGTCGACATAGCTCTCGCAGCAGTCGACGGCCATCCCGGTACGGCGGTCGAAGGCGGTCCGGCGCTCGTGGTAGTCGATCCTGTTCCCAGCGGCGGTCGTCAGCGAGGTGAACTCCACCCACACCGCCACGTTGGCGTTCCCGGCTCCCGCGTCCCCGCTCAACGTCGTGGTGGACACCAGCGGGACGCCGGTGTGCGCGGTCAGCGTGCCCGTGTCGAAGTAGTCGGCGTCCTGCGCGACCATCCGGTAGGTCCTGCCCTGCTCCAGCGGCAGGACCAGCACGCTCTCGTAGACGTAGAAGCGGAACAGGGCGGCGAGCGTGAGCAGGAAGGCGCCCGCGCCCACGAACACCGTCCGTGGGATCCTGGCCTGGGTCACCGGCCCACCACCACCGATTCGGACTCGGGTTCGGGCCTGCGGGCCGCCGTGCGGCGCGGCGGAGCGGGCGACGCGGCCGGGGCGTGATCGGGAAGCGCGGCCGTCAGCCAGGCGAGCGCCAGCAGACAGAGCACCTGCGGCACCACACCGGTCAGCGGCCCGGTGAACGCCTCGGTCGCGTCGACCCCGCCGTAGAAGGTGCCGGCGGCGAGCGCGAGACCGGCCAGGCCGAGCGGCACGGCCGACGCCCAGGGGGTGGCCACCACGCCCGCCAGGCCGGGGAGCACGCCGAGCCGGGCGTGCCTGGCCTGGGCCATCGCCCCCAGCCAGGCGAACAGGACCGCCGCCCCGGTGACGATCGCGGCGCCCGCGAAGCCTCCGGCCCACAGACCGAGGAGCGGGACGAACGGCCAGACCCAGAGCGCCCGGATCGCGGCGGGCCCCGTCCCCGGCGACCGGGCCGGCCGGGCGGGACGGATGAGCGCCAGCGCCACCACCAGCAGCACCAGCGTCCAGCCGCCGGCCAGCGCCGTGCGGTAGGTGAAGTCGGGCTCGTAGCGCATGGTCACGACACCCTGGCCGGCAGGCAGCTCCCACGCCTGTCGCCAGCCGTCCAGCCTGACCGGCTTCAGCTGCCTGCCGTCGAGGGACGCCTGCCAGCCGACGTTGTGGTTCTCGTTGACCACCAGGTAGGAGGGGACCGTGGTGGAGACCTGGACCTGACGCTCCCCCTGCCCCCACACCCGCGCGGTGGCGGGCGTGGCCGCGACCGCGCTCCGGGTACCGTCGCCGGACGCCCGCACCACCATCGACTCGATCCTGAAGGCGTCGCTGGGGGACGCGCTGATCCGCGCCTCCCCCGCGCCCAGCTCGACCGGCTCGCAGGTCCGGTAGCCGAGCGGGCGGCCGTTGACCACGTCGTCCAGCGTGCCCCCGACGATCTCCGTGGCCGCCGGGTTGCCGTTCACGGTGAGCGTGGGACCGTAGCCGCAGGGCAGCCTGAGCGGGAAGGACGCCAGGGAGCCGATCGGTTTCACCCCCGGAATGGTGATCTCCGATACCTCGACCGTCCGGGACGCCGGGGCGATGAAGCCGATCTCCAGGCGATCGGCGCGGATCGGTGCGAAGGAGACGCGCCCGTCGGGGCCGACCCAGCCCTGCGCGGTACGGCCGCCGCCGCGCACGCTCACCTTGATCGGCGGCTGCCCCAGGAACGAGTCCGGGAAGAGGACCATGATCTGCGAGATCGTGATCTTCTTACCGAGCTTGACGGTCAGCGTCGGACGGCGGTCGCCGGTCTGGGCGTACCAGGCCGTGTCCAGGTCGCCGTCCATGGCCGCGCGGCCGAGCACGGCCGGGTGGTCGACCAGCGTGGAGGAGGCGCTCACCTGGGGGTAGACGCCTGGGATGGTGGTGAGCAGCTGAGCCGAGGCGGGGTCGGTGAGCACCGTCCTGCCGGTGACGGCGCGTTCCCCGGCGTCCCGGACCGTGAAGGTGCGGTCGAAGCCGGAGCCGTCCTCGCCGGTGATCTCCAGGGACGGCGAGCAGGTCCAGGTCGCCGAGCCGTGCATGCACGGCGACGCGGTCCCCTGGCGGGTCAGCAGCACCGTGCCGGGATCCCGCTCGCCGTCGGCGGGAACGACGATGCTGCGCGTCGCCCGCACACCGGGAATCGCGACCTCGGTGATGCCGACCCGGGTGCCGACCCGCGACGCGGGCTCCGAGGCCAGCTTGGTGACCCGGATCCGCAATCGGGAGGTCTTGCCGGCCGGCGGGTTCAGCAGCTGCGGGTCCGCCGAGTCCGCGACCGGCACCAGGCGCGTTCCCGCGTCGGTCTCCAGGGCGACCTCCGCCACGGCGGGCCCGAGCCTCCCCCTCTCGAACGCGACGGTGATCCTCGGCATGTCGACGGGCTCGACGAGGCGTACCTCCAGCCACTCCCCGACGGCTCCACCCCAGCCGTCGGAGCGCCATCCGGTGCGCGGGTCGGCGTCGAACGCCGCGTACGGCTGCCGTCCGGGGTCGCGCCGGTCGGCGGCCCCGATCTGCGACTCGGCGGAGGAGGCACGCACGTCGAGGACGCTGGAGTAGCGGGCGGTCGCGGTGGCGGCGGTCCAGGCGGGGTCGGTGAGGTCGCTCTCCCTGCCGCGTTCCAGCGGCTGGTCCTCGGTGAGCGTGGCGGTGCCGATCCGGCGCAGGTCACCGAAGACGATCTCGCGGCGGCGCAGCGTGTCGGTCATCACGGTGTGCTCGGGGGACGTCGCGCCCGCGCCCGGCTCGTCGCCGACCAGCATGGGCCGGTCATCGTCGAGCAGGCCCTCCTCGGCGAGGGCCAGCGCCGCCTCCGGGGCCCCGGTCACCCTGAGGGTCCCCTCGCGGGGCACCGTGGCGACGAGCGGCGCGGGGTCGGGGACCGCGTAGACCTCCAGCGCCTGGTAGGGCTGCTCGAACCAGCCCGCGGCCGTCGTGCTGGCCCTGGTGCCGAGCTCCGGGCCGAAGGCGGCGACCCGTTCCAGGCCGGTGGACTCGGTGATGGTCTCGTGTACTCGCGCGGGCCAGGCGGTGCCCAGGCTCTCCCTGGCCAGGTCGTTGCGGACGAGCAGGTAGGTGACCCCCATCCGGCGCAGCGCCGAGGTGAGTCCCGGTGAGCCCCTGCCGGTGGCGAAGCGCTCGTCCACCGCCTGGACCAGCCTGGCCAGTCCCGGCGACCCCCAGGGGACGTTGGTGTGGGTGGCCCAGCGCACGGTCAGCAGCGACTGCATGGGCTCGTCCATCGGACGGCCCCACAGGTACTCGCCCCGGCGCGACCCGGGGGCGGCCAGCACCATGCCGTCCCCGGTGTTCCGGTTCAGCCAGGTCGCGGCGTCCCGCCAGTAGGACGGCACATCCTCGAACGCGCCGGTCGGGGTGACGCCCGCGGTGGCGACGGGCAGCGCGCCGAGTGCGACGAGGACCGCGGACGCCGCGAGGACGGGTCTGCGCAGCCGCGCGGGACCGGCCAGTGGCAGGGCGGCCAGGCCGAGGGCGAGCGGGAGCCGCAGTAGCGCGTCGAACTTGTGCAGGTTGCGGAAAGGGGCGAGGGGACCGTCCAGCAGCGCCCTCACCTGCTCGGTCCACGGGTGGGCGAGCACGTCGGCGTGGCCGGCGGAGACGATCACGACCCCGGCCAGCAGGCTGATCGCGAGGAATCCCCGCTCCGGGGTGGAGCGGGCGGCGATCCCGGCCAGGCCGAGCCCGGCGACCAGCGCGGTCAGCGCGATCATCACGGGTCCGGTCGCCTGCTCGAACGCCGCGGGCAGGAACGCCGCCCCGTCGACCGGCAGGAACGCGATCCAGCCCGAGGTGCCGCGCAGGACGTTGATCAGCGAGGTGACGTACGTGGTGGCGTCGGCGGTCTCGATGAAGGGCAGGAAGGAGAAGATGTAGCGGCCCATCACCAGCAGGGGCAGCAGCCACCACATCGACACCGCGCCCACACAGCCCAGCCACCACAGCAGCAGGTGCCTCCTGCGGGGTCCTCGCTCACGGGTCAGCAGGTACAGCAGCGGCACGACGAGCACGGCGAGCACGGCCACCGCGTTGATCCCGCCGGCGAACAGGAGGGCCAGCGCCGACAGGGCCGCCGCCCTGCGCGGGCTCGCCCGCTGCCCGGCACCGTGCACGAGCGGCAGCAGGATCCAGGGCAGCACCGCGCTCGGCTGGAACTCCGAGGAGTTGACCCCGATCAGCGTGACGGCGTGCGGCGCCAGGGCGTAGGCGAGCCCGGCCAGTACGCGGGTGACGGGGGTGCCGATGTCCATCGCACGGGCCACCCGCTCGACGCCGACGAACGCGGCGCACAGGACCAGGGTCATCCACAGGCGCTGGATGTTCCAGGGGGGCATGTCCAGCGCCTCGAAGAGCGCGTAGAACGGGCCCATCGGGAACAGGTAGCCGTGCGCCTGGTTCTGCAGGTGACCGAAGAACGCGCCGTCCCACAGGTGCATCGCCCGGGCGAGGAAGCCGAGGGGGTTGAGCGCCATGTCGAGCTTGGTCTCGGAGATGACCTGGCCGGGCGAGGTGTTGAACGCGATGGCCCCGAGCAGGAGGCAGCCGGCCAGCAGGTGCAGCCGGTGTCGAAGCCGGGCGGGCCCGGTGTCCGTGCTGTCAGGGGTCAATGCGGTGCTCAAATGGGGTCGGTCTCACCCATGGCGAGATGGAGGTCGGGGGTCCTGACCGGCGAGCTCACCGCGCTCACGGGCTGCTGTCGGCGGGCGGCTACGGCGAGCTCTGTGGCGATAAGTCTGGTTATAGTAGCGCCAGTTCTTCCCCAGGTGAACTCGCCCGCCCAGGTCCGGCAGGCCTGCTGGATCGCCGCGCGCCGCACGGGGTCGGCCAGCTCCCCGATCGCCCGGTCCACCGCGTCCGCGAGCGTCTCGCCGTCCCGGACCAGCCAGCCGGTCACCCCGTCCTTGATCGAGTCACGCAGCCCGGCCACGTCGTAGGCGACCGTGGGCACGCCGAAGGCGGCCGCCTCGATCACGGTGAGACCCCAGCCCTCGAACTCCGAGGCGGTCACGTTCAGCAGGGCCGAGCCGAGCACCGCGTTCTTGCCCGGCTCGCTGAGGAACCCGTGCAGGTGCACGCGGTCGGCGACGCCGAGCTTGGCCGCCACCGCCGCGAGGGCGTCGGACTCAGGTCCGCGGCCCACCACGTGTACCCGCAGCCCCGGACGGCTCTCGGCCAGCTCGGCCGCCAGGCCGACGACGCGGTCGACCCGCTTGTGACCGACCAACCGGCCCAGGTACACCACGGCGGGGTCGCCGGGCAGGGGATGCCGCGTGACCGAGCGGGCCGCCGGGCTGCCGTTGGGGACGACCTGGATCGGGGCCAGCCAGCGCAGCCTGGCGCGGAGGTCCGTCCTGGAGGACTCGGAGACCGTGATCGTGGTGCGGCGGCGGTAGAGCAGCCGGGCCACCGGCCCCTCGATGAAGCAGCCGATCCTGGCCAGCCAGGAGGGCAGGAATGCGTGGAACTGCCGGTCGTGCACGTGATGCACCAGGCAGATCACCGTGGTGCGGCGCCGTACCACGAGGGGGGAGAAGAACGGGATGCCGTTCATCGAGTCGATGACCACGTCGAAGCGGCGGCGGTGCAGCAGCAGCCAGAGCGGCACGAGCAGGTAGACGAGGTAGCGGTTGCCCATCCTGCGCAGCTCGACGTCGTTGCGCCGTTCGGCTCTGGCCTGGCCGGGCTCACGGCCGGTCACGAAGTGGACCAGGGCTCCCTGGGCGATCAGGTAGCGGCTGACCTGCCAGGCGTACTCCTCGGCGCCGCCGGCCGCCGACTGCTGTGGCTCGCGAAAGTTCAGCACCGCCACCCGGACCCCGCGCAGGGACGTCTCGGGGGTCTCGGTGACCTCCATGCTCAGGTTGGGCCACGATGGGTTGAACAGACGGGGTCCGGCGTTCACGTTCCCGCCGGAAAAGGCCACGGTGTCGGCCACACTGTCTCCTCGATCCTCTACGGCGACGCGCGCCCGGCTCGGGGCATGGCGGAGCCACGCTCCGTACTGCCATTGGTGTTCAGCCTGAGCGGCTGGGGAAAGACCGCGTCCGAGGGGCCCTTGTCCGGCCCCTCGGATCACCTGTCGCCGTAGTTGTACAGGGGCCGGTTGGGCGGCTCCGGTGTGGGGGCGGCCACGTTCACCACTGCCACGGAGGCACCCACCGCAAGCACCGTGCCAACGGCCAAGGCTGCGATCACTCGTAACACTGAGCTCTCCCTCCAGAATTCGGACAGTGTGCCGAGAGTAGAACGTGATTCATCTCATAAGCCATAGCTTTGGGGAAAATGTGACAAATAAAGTTACCACCGGGTAGTGCGGAGGTCTGGGGATACGCCCAGCTCAGGAAGGTGCGTCAAGACGCAGCAACCGGAGTTCGGGCCCGCGGAAGACGGTCGTGGCCCCGTGGAGCGAGTCATCGCCCCCCGGGATCTGGAACGGGTTGTCGCCCCCATGAATAAGAACATAACGGACATTCAGTCCTGATAGTGCCGCTATCCGCCCACCCGGCTCGACACCCAGCGCCGCCTCCACCTCGGCGGAAGCCGGATCCTCCGCCGCGACCCGCAGTCTGCCTCCGCCGGGCAACCCCACCAGCAGCGCGTCGTTCCAGAGCACCCGGCGCCGGAACATCTTGGTCGCGGGATCGAGGATCACCCGGTCGTCGTTCCAGCCGAACGCCCGGTGCGCCCCCCACGGCAGCGAGAGCAACGCCCCCGGCGCGGGGTCGGCGTTCACGATCGCCTGGACCTCTCGCCACTCGTCCGGGTAGTCCACCGCCGACAGCCTGCCGAACGCGCCGAGGGCGAAGGTGGGCAGGACCAGGACCGGGACGGCCACCGCGACGGCCGTGACGGCTCGCGAGTTCCAGCGCGCGACGACCGCGGCCAGGCCCACCGCCTGCAGCAGGACGAACGGGGCGAGGTACAGCTGCCCGTCGCGGAGCGGCCCGAACCCGGGCCACCAGCCGATCAGGCCGCCCAGCACGCCGGGGGCGAAGGCCCCCGTCAGCGCCACCGCGAGCCCGGCCACCGCCGCCACCGCAAGCCCAGCCCGGGGCGGCCCAACCGCCCCGGCACCGTGACGCGCCGGCGAGCCCGGCAGGCGGGCGAACCCCCAGACGGCGACCGCGGCGAGCAGCAGCCGTACGATCGCCGACCACCAGGTCTCCTGGCCGGGCAGGACGGCATGGGCGTTCCAGATCCCGCCGAGCGAGAGCAGGCTGCCGACCGTACCCAGTGGGCCGTCGGCCCTGGCCGCGAACGCCCAGGCCCCGGCCGGATCGGTCGCGGCCCGGCTGCTCAGCGCGGGCACCAGCCAGGGCAGGCTCAGCACCGCCATGACCAGCGCGACCTCCAGCACCCGCCGGACCCGCACCCTCCCGGCGGGCGTCGCGGCCCCGCCGGCGGCCGTCGCCGGTACTCTCACCGGCGCCGTCGCCGCCGTCGCGAGCAGGGCGGGCGCGGCGACCAGCATCGCCTGGAATCCGCCCACCGCCGCCGGGAGCAGCGCGGCGACCAGCCGCGACCGCCCGCCGAGCGCCACCGCGCGCACCGCCCAGGGCAGTCCGGCGACCCCCAGCAGCAGTGCCCACTGGCCGAGCAGGAGCCGCTGGGCGAGGTAGGCGTTCCAGCTGTAGAAGGCCGCCGCCGCCAGGCGGGGCCCCAGCCTCCGGGAGGGCGCCAGCGCGGCCGCGCCGGACGCGGCCAGCACGAAGACACCCAGCAGGACGACCTTCTGGACCACCTGTTCGGGGACGACCCGGGACAGGAGCGCGACCACCAGGTCACTGGGCACCGCCCGGGGAAACCCCTCCCCGGGCAGCATCGGCGGCGGGTCGGGCACGAACACCATGTCGTACCTGAGCACGAACCCCGGTCCCAGCGCGGGCCAGAGCGCGAGCAGCCCGAACAGCAGGCCGAGCAGGGCGGGCGCGAACCGCTTCGCCGTCTCGCCCCACTCGCCGCCCATGCTGACCGACTTTATGTGCTTGCTCCGGATATACGTGCATATATCCGGAGCTGCGGACTACTTACCCGGCTCGGGATCGCGGGGCAGGCCGAGCATGCGCTCGCCGATGATGTTGAGCTGCACCTCGGTGGTGCCGCCGTAGATCGTCATGGCGCGGGTGGCGAGCACGGCGCGGTTCCAGTAACCGGCGTCGCCGAGCTTCATGTCGGCGGCGACGACGGCCGAGGGGCCGAGCAGCGAGACAGCGCACTCCGAGACGTGCTGGGCATGCGAGGTGGACAGGAGCTTGCGGACCGAGGCGTCGGCACCGGGCTCGGCACCGGTCAGCTGCTTCAGGGTCACCCGCAGGCCGAGGGCGGCGATCGAGTGCCCCTCGCAGACGACCCGCGCCAGCTCCTGGCGCTCGGCGACGGTCAACTCCCGGCCGAGGCGCCCGGCCAGGCCGAGCAGGTCGGGAACGGACGCGCCGGTGCCGCCCGAGCCACCCGAGAGCGAGACCCGCTCGTTGGACAGGGTGTTCCTGGCGACCTTCCAGCCCTGGCCCACCTCGCCGACGACCAGCTCGTCCGGGACGAACACGTCGTCCAGGAAGACCTCGTTGAACAGGTTCTCGCCGGTCATCTCGGTGAGCGGCCTGACCGTGACGCCCTGGGCCTTCATGTCGACGATGAAGTAGGTGATGCCCTCGTGCTTGGACCCCTCCGAGGAGTTGCGGGCGATGCAGATGCCCCACTCGGCGACGTGCGCCACCGAGGTCCAGATCTTCTGGCCGTTGAGCCGCCAGCCGCCCTCGACCTTCTCGGCCTTCATCTGCAGGGACGCGAGGTCGGAGCCGGCGCCGGGCTCGGAGAAGAGCTGGCACCAGATCATCTCGCCGCTCAGCGTGGGCGGCAGGAAACGCTCCTGCTGCTCGGGGGTGCCGTACGCGGCGATCGACGGCACCACCCAGGCACCGATGATCATCTGAGGCAGCTTGACCCTGGCCGCCTTGAGCTCCTGGAAGATGAGCACCTGCTCCAGCGGCTTGGCGTCGCGGCCCCACGGCCTGGGCAGGTGCGGCATGACGTAGCCGGCCTTGGCCAGCGCCCGCTTCTGCTCCTTGCCCTCCAGCGCGGCGAAGGCGGCGACCTCGCCCCGGATGCTCTCGCGCAGCTCGGCGGCCTCCTCGGGCAGCTCGATCTCCAGCTCCCTGCTCACGCCGTTCAGCGCCAGCTCGGCGACCACCTCGGCCCACTCCGCCGAGGAGCCGAGCAGGGCGCGCAGGGTCAGCGCGCGCCGGTAGTACAGGTGGGCGTCGTGCTCGTAGGTGTAGCCGATGCCGCCGAAGATCTGCACGGCGTCCTTGGCGCAGAGCACGGCCGCGTCGGGGGCGACCACACCCGCGATCGCGGTGGCGTAGGCCAGCTCGTCCGCCGAGACGTCGCCTCCGTCCGCGGCGCGGGCGGCGTCCCACACCGTCGCGCGGGCCTGCTCCAGGGCGACGAGCATCCGGGCCGCCTTGTGCTTGACCCCCTGGAACTGCCCGATCGGACGGCCGAACTGCACGCGGACCTTGGCGTACTCCGCGGCGGCGGTCACGCACCACGAGGCGACGCCGGCGGCCTCGGCCCCGAGCAGGATCACCGCCAGGTTGTGGACCTCGGAGGCCTGCAGCCCGTCGAGAACCCGACCGGCCGGTACGGTGACCGCGTCCAGCTCGACCTTGGCCACGCCCCGGGTCAGGTCGAGCGAGTCGACCGGCGTCACGGTCGCCGCGGAGGCGTCCACCGCGACCCACTCCTCGCCGCGGTCGGTGCTCACCGGGAGCACCAGGATGTCGGCCAGCGCGCCGCCCAGCACCAGATCCACGGTGCCGCCGATCGTCAGGGCGCCGTCCTCGCCGCGGGTGGCGGTGATCGAGGAGAACGGCGCGACCGCACCGGTCAGCGTGCCGTCGGCGAGGCCGGGCAGCAGCTCGCCGTGCGCCTTGCCGTCGGAGGCGAGGATCGCGGCACTGGCGAGCACCGTGGGAACGTAGGGTCCGGGCGCGACGCGCTCGCCGAGGGCCTCAACGGCGACGGCGGTCTCCAGCAGGCCGTAGCCGCTGCCGCCGTGCTCCTCTGGGATGTGCAGGCCGAGCAGGCCCTGGTCGGCCAGTCCCGGCCAGAAGCCGGGGCGCTCCTCGCCCTCGGCCGCGATGGCGGCACGCACGACCTCGGACGGGATGTTGCGCTCCGCCCACCCGGTCACCGATTCCCGGAGCGCCTCGTGCTCCTCGCTCAATCCGATCGCCATGACAGCCTCCAGACGCGATTCAGTGACAGAATCATATTCTAGAAGGTGCTTCCATCACAACGCGCGGCCCCGCCCCGGGCACACCGGTGATCGCGGAGAGCCCGGCTCACACAGAACAGGCCTGGCCGCCGGGGGGCGTCAGAGCGCGCGGACGCTCGCCATCACGGGGGCGATGTCGGCCCAGAGCCGCTTGCGCGTGTCGGGCACGGTCACGAAGAGCACCGAGGGCTTGCGGCGGCCGATGTCGATCACCGCGAGCGCCGCCTGGGAGGTACGCTTCTTGCCCTTGACCTCGTAGGTCACCCGGTAGGCGAGCACCCACCCCTTGCCGGTGGCCAGGCGCTGCGAGGCGGTCCAGGTGACCTTGCCTCCCTCGGGGTGGTGGTTGCGGATCGTCCACTTCACCGCGCTCAACGCCGCCCTGCGGTAGTCGGCGTCGCTCTTGAGCGGCTTGGCCGGGGTGGCACCGGGCAGGGTGCCCGAGGCGATGACCGTGCGCGGCAGCCCGGCCGAACCGACCTGCTGGCCGACGGAGAACGACGGCACGGCCTTGACCGCCCACGGCTTGCCCAGGCTGGCATAGGTCACCGCGGACTTGGCGTCGGTCACCGCGCCCAGCACCACGCTCGGCGTGCCCGGCAGCGCCTTCAGCGCCGTCGGGTCCGGCAGGGCGGGCAGCGTGATCGGAGACACGGTCGGCGAGGGCTGCGCCGTGGGCGCCGCACTCCGGCGGACCCCCACCGGGTCCGAGGGCTCGTCGCCGGAGAAGAGTATGAAGATCAGAACCACGATGACACCGGTGATGACGGCGGCGCCCAGGCTGTAGGCGACCCGGATCGGGATGTCGCCGATCCGCATCAGCAGGCCACCGGACTTCCGTCCCGCTCCGCCCGGCACACCGGGCCGGGCCTGCCCGGCCGGTCGGCCCTGCGTCCCCGGCTCGCCGAACACGCCGGGCCGCTGCGACGCGCCGGGCCACCCCGTCGCGACACCGCCGTCCGCCCCGCCCTCCGTGCCCGCCCGACCGGACGTGCCGGCCTGACCGGACGTGCCCGTCCTACCGGGAGCACCGGCCCCGTCGGGACGCCAGGGTCCCGCGGAGCCGCCTATCCGCCTGACCGGGATCGTCCCGAGTCCACCGGACTCGCGCACCTGGTCGGTCTCCGCCTCCGGATCGTCCGCCCCGCCCCCGGAGGTCGCGTCGGGACGGCCGGAGCCGGGCGGCGACGAGTAGGGGAACGATCCAGGCGGCGTTGGTCTGGAGACCAACACGGTCTCCTCACCGTCTCCGATGGGAAATCTTCTGGGCACCCGGGGGCTGATGACCGAACCGTCTTCAGCGGGAATGGCGGGAATGGGGGCCGTGGGCGCGTCATATGAGGGGATATATCTCTCGTTAGAGCGCCCGGAGGAGTTGCCGCCGACGTCCGCCATACGCGTCAGGGTATGTCACCTGGGAAAGATTCGACGCATCGTCGTTTATTACGCTTCGGCCACGGGATGTGCATCAGCCCAGGTAACCGCCGCTCCCCTTCCATGAACAGAATCTCGTTCTGTATGGTCGCGCCTATGAAGGGCTTCTACGAGATCGCAACGGCCGATCCCGGGCGCGTCGCCGTCGTCGCGGACGACAGCGTGACCTACGGCGAACTGCACGATCGGGTCAACCAGGTCTCGCACGGCCTTCTGGCGCGCGGTACCCGGCCCGGCGACACGGTCGTGACGGTCCTGTCCAACGGGATCGACGCGATCACGATGATGCTCGCGACGTACCAGATCGGCGCCTATCACGTCCCGGTGAACTGGCACTACACCGCCGAGGAGATCGGCTACGTGATCACCGACTGCGCCGCGCGGGTGGTGGTCGGCTCCGAGCGGTACGGGCACGCCGTGCCGGGCGGGTTCGTGGAGACCGGCGCCCTCGCCGAGGGGCGGCCGACCACCCCGCCGGAGGGGCGCAGGGCCGGGTCGATGATGCTCTACACCTCGGGCACCACCGGCAGGCCCAAGGGCGTACGGCGGCGGCTGATCGAGTTGCCCCCGGAGGGCCTCCACCCGATCCTGATGCGCAAGAGCTGGCGGCATTTCGGGCTCGAATCCGGCGGGGTGCACCTGTTGCTGTCGCAGCTCTACCACTCCGCGCCGTACGGGCAGACGATGATGGCCCTGCACTTCGGCCACACGGTGGTGGTGACCGAGCGGTTCGACGCCGCGGAGACCCTGGCGCTCATCGAGCGGCACCGGGTGACCAACGCCTTCATGGTGCCGACCATGTTCCACCGGCTGCTGGCCCTGCCCGCCTCCGTCAGAACAAAGCACGATTTATCGTCGTTAACGCGCCTCTTTCACGGCGCTGCCCCCTGCCCGCCCGCCACCAAGCAGGCGATGATCGACTGGCTCGGCCCCGTGCTGTGGGAGTACTACGGCTCGACCGAGGCCGCCGTGGTCACCATGGTCTCCTCGGCGGAGTGGCTGCAGCGGCCCGGCACGGTCGGCCGGGCCATCGACGGCATGGAGTTCACCATCGTCGGCGACGACGGCGCCGAACTCCCGCCCGGTGAGCCGGGCCTGGTCTACATCGGCGGCATCAACCGCTTCGAGTACCACCAGGACCCGTCCAAGACCGCCTCGGCGATGCGCGGCCGCCTCTACACCCCCGGTGACATCGGCTATCTGGACACCGACGGTTACCTGTTCCTCTGCGACCGGCGCACCGACCTGATCATCTCCGGCGGGGTCAACATCTACCCCGCCGAGATCGAGGCGGTGCTCCAGGAACACCCCTCGGTGGCGGACGTCGCCGTGATCGGCGTACCCGACCCCGAATGGGGTCAGCGCGTCGTCGCGCTGGTCCAGCCCTCGGCGGACGCCGTGCCCGGCGCGGACCTCACCGGCGAGTTGCTGGCCCACTGCGCGACCCGGCTGGCGCGCCTCAAGCACCCCCGGGTGATCGAATATCGCGACCGGCTGCCGCGCACCCCCACGGGCAAGCTCAGCCGCAGCGGCCTTCGTGAGACGTATCTTCCTGCCTGAGCTGGGAAGATACCCATGCATGGGACGATCGACGACAGGCGTCGCATTGCTCGCGACCGCCGTCATGACGCTCGCGGGCTGCGGCCAGGGCACGGGTCTGCAACCACCCGGGGTGGCCGGCTCACCCAGTGTCTCGGCGAGCGCCTCCCCCGGCGTCTCCGCGGAAGGCTCGCCCGGGGCCACACCGGCTCCCGGAAGCGGTCCGGGTTCCCTGGAGGCCGCCTACGAGCAGATCATCACCAAGGTGCTGCCGTCCATCGTGCAGATCACCACGAGGGACAGCCTCGGCTCCGGGGTCGTGTACGACACCGCCGGCCACATCATCACCAACGCCCACGTGGTCGGGGGCAACAAGCGGTTCGAGGTCACGCTCGCCACCGGGGGCACCCCCCGGTCGGCCAGACTGATCAGCTCGTTCGAGCTGGGCGACCTGGCCGTGATCAAGGTGGACGACCCGACCGGGCTGAAGCCCGCCGTCTTCGGCGACTCCGCCCGGCTGCGGGTCGGCCAGATCGTGATGGCCATGGGAAACCCGCTGGGCCTGTCCGGCAGCGTCACCAACGGGATCATCTCGGCGCTCGGCCGCACCGTCACCGAACCCTCGAACGAGAGCTCGCCCGGAGCGACGATCAGCGGGGCCATCCAGACCTCCGCGCCGATCAACCCGGGCAACAGCGGCGGCGCCCTGGTCAACCTCGCGGGCGAGGTCATCGGCGTGCCGACCCTGACCGCCGTCAACCCCGAACTCGGCAACGCCCAGGCCGCGGGCATCGGCTTCGCGATCCCCTCCAACACCGTCAAGGACGTCGCCACGCAGATCATCAGGGACGGCAAGGTCACCAACACCCACCGGGCCGCGCTCGGCGTCGTGGTACGGACCGTGATCGACATGAGCGGGCAGCCGGCGGGCGTCAGCGTCGTACGGGTGATGAAGAACAGCGGCGCGCAGCGGGCGGGACTCAAGGCCGGAGACCTGATCGTCTCGATCAACGGTACGCCCACCCCGTCGACCCAGGACCTGTCGACGGTCCTGTCGGCCCTCAAGCCCGGCGAGGACGCGAAGGTCGAGATCATACGCCCCGACGGCTCGACGACCACCCTCTCCGTTCCTCTTGAGGAGTTGCACGGGAGCTGAGCCGGGGCGGGACCGGGCTCAGTAGGGCAGGACGCGATCGCTGAAGGACTTGGCCACGAAGGGCGCCTTGAACTTGGGGAAGGCGATCGTCTTCGCGTCGCCGTCGGAGGTGTAACGCTCGTCGGCGTTCGCCTTCAGCCAGTCGAGCCAGGCCACGGAGCAGAACTTGGCGCAGTCCCCCGTCTTGTCCATCGAGCGGATGCGCGGGATGCCGAGCGGGTCGAACTTCTTGTTGAACGGCGACAGCGCGGGAGTGTAACCGGCGAGGAACACACCGCCGTAGTTGTAGGAGACATCACCCGAGGAGCCCTTGAGACCCCACTCCTTGGTGTCGGGCTGGTTGCCGTACGGCAGCGCCAGCGTGACCGGGGGTGTCTTGATCAACCCGGTGATGAGCCGGTGGCCCGCCGCCACCTCCGCGTTCACCGCCTTCTTCTCCTTACCGCGCAGGTTGAGGTGGTCGCGGGTGTGGTTGCCGATGTCGAAGCCCTTGTCGGTGAGCCAGAGGAGCATCTGCGCCCCCTCCTCGGGCGTCTCCTTGCCGAACATGTCGCGCGTGACGTAGAACGTGCCGACCGGGCGGAAGCCGGGGTGGGCCTTGGCGACGCTCTGCAGGATCGCGACCGCGGTGTTCGGCCGGGGGACGCCCACCCCGTCCAGCTCGAACTGCGAGGGCGAGGAGTCGTCGAAGGTGAGGACGACGGGGTGCTTGCCCGCCGGGATGTCGATGCGCCCGGTGACGAACTCGGCCGCGGTGACGGGCACGTAGTTCTCCCTGGCCAGCCGCTCCAGCTCGGTGCGGAACTGTTTGGGAGTGCGGTCGTCCTGGGTCGCGGGCTTGTCGACCACCCGGTGGTACATGAGAACGGGGACCTGGCCGAGCTCGTTGGCCTTGACCTTGGCGGCGGCCGCCGTCCTGGCCTTGAGGAGGTTGGCCTGCGAGGCCGCCGCGGCGGCCGACGCCTTGGCCGCGGCGGCCAGCTTCGCCTTCTGCTCGTCGGCCTCGTCCTGTCCCGAACCGCATCCGGCCAGCACGACTCCCGCCGCGACGACCACCACACCGGCCCTGCCTATTCTGAGACGGCCCATCGAATCCTCCAAGCGCGCTGACGATACGCTTCTCATCCCCCTCTGACCTGCGAGTTGACCTCCGCCACTGGCAAAGGTTCGCGCCGGAGCCACTTTCGGCGACGTCACGCGGGCACTGCCCTTTCCGTGTCGCACCGGTCCCGCCCGGAAGGGGCGTCCGCCGTGGAGAATCGACCGGCGGCGGGATTCTCACCCGGTGTGGAAGCCACGGGTGACAGTCGTCGTCCGGTATTTGACGGTGTTACCGATGACCAATTCTGTTGACCATTATTCAACAATTTAGTCACGTTACCGTTGACCTCCCTCTATTTCGCGCCTACCGTCCGGGCATCCGGGCGGGAACCGGACGGCATCTGAGACGGCATCTGAGACGGCGTCGTGAGGCGGCATCGTGAGGAGGAGAGATGGCGGAGCGACTGAGGAGCCGTGGGCTTCTCGGCGAGATGGCGGCCGAGTTCACCGGCACCCTGGTTCTGATCCTGTTCGGGGTCGCGGTGGTGGCCCAGGTCGTGGCGGCCGGGATCGGCGACCACGACAGCATCGCCTGGGCGTGGGGGCTCGGGGTGACGCTGGGCGTCTACGTCGCGGCGCGCACCAGCGGCGCCCACATCAACCCCGCCGTCACCGTCGCGCTGGCCGCCTTCAAGGGCTTCTCCTGGCGCAAGGTGCTGCCGTACTGCCTGGCGCAGACCGCGGGCGCGTTCGTGGCGGCGCTCATCGTCCGCTTCAACTACGGCGAGGTGCTGGAGAAGGCGGACCCCGGGCTCACCATCAAGACCCAGCTCGTCTTCTCGACCCTGCCGGGCAACGGGTCCCTGCCCGTCGGCACCTGGGGCGCCTTCCGCGACCAGGTGATCGGCACCGCCATCCTGCTCCTGCTCGTCCTCGCCCTCTCCGACACGCGCAACACCGCCCCCATGGCCAACCTCGCCCCCTTCATGACCGGCCTGGTGGTGGTGGCCATCGGCATGGCCTGGGGTAGCAACGCCGGCTACGCCATCAACCCCGCCCGCGACTTCGGACCGCGACTCGCCTCGTTCCTGACCGGGTACGAGACCGCCTGGCAGGACCAGTACGGGCAGCTCTACTTCTGGGTGCCGATCGTGGCGCCCCTCATCGGAGGGCTGATCGGGGCGTTCCTCTACGAGATCCTGGTGGCCAGATTCCTTCCTCCCGAGGAGGCCGGCCCCGAGGTGGGGCGGGTGACGCCCGAAGACCCGCGCCACCCCTGAACGGGCGCGCGGCGACCGCGGGTAAGAACAGCAGCAGATCTGCCGGAGAGTCTCACCAAGGAGGCACCACGCAATGCCTGACTTCGTCGGAGCGGTCGACCAGGGCACGACGAGCACCCGTTTCATGATCTTCGATCACGGCGGCAACGAGATAGCCCGGCACCAGCTCGAACACGAGCAGATCCTGCCGCGGGCGGGGTGGGTCGAGCACAACCCCACGGAGATCTGGGAGCGCACCAGGGCGGTGATCGAGACGGCGCTGAACAGGGCCGGTCTGGTGGCCGCCGACCTCGCCGCGCTCGGCATCACCAACCAGCGCGAGACCACGGTGGTCTGGAACCGGACCACCGGACGCCCGTACCACAACGCGATCGTCTGGCAGGACACCCGCACCGACCGGATCGCCTCGGCCCTGGACCGCGACGGCAGGGGCGACGTCATCCGCCACCGGGCGGGCCTCCCCCCGGCGACGTACTTCTCCGGTGGCAAGATCCAGTGGATCCTGGAGAACGTCGACGGGGTACGCGAGGCGGCCGAGGCCGGAGAGGCGATCTTCGGCAACACCGACACGTGGCTGCTGTGGAATCTCACCGGCGGTACCGACGGCGGCGTGCACGTCACCGACCCCACCAACGCCAGCCGCACGATGCTGATGGACCTGGAGACCCTCGACTGGGACGACGAGCTGCTGTCGTTCTTCGGCATCCCCCGCCGGATGCTGCCGGCCATCGCCCCCTCGTCCCACCCCGGTCTCTACGGCACCACCAGGCGGGGCGGCCCGCTGCGTGGCGAGGTCCCGCTCTCCGGTGACCTGGGCGACCAGCAGGCCGCCACCGTCGGACAGGTCTGCTTCGAGGTGGGCGAGGCCAAGAACACCTACGGCACCGGCAACTTCCTGCTGCTCAACACCGGCACAGATCTGGTCCGCTCGGAACACGGCCTGCTCACCACCGTCTGCTACCGCTTCGGTGAGGAGCCGCCGGTGTACGCGCTGGAGGGTTCCATAGCCGTGACCGGCTCCGCCGTGCAGTGGCTCCGCGACCAGCTCGGCATCATCTCGGGGGCGGCGCAGAGCGAGTCGCTCGCCCGGCAGGTCGAGGACAACGGCGGCGTCTACTTCGTGCCCGCCTTCTCCGGCCTCTTCGCGCCGTACTGGCGGTCGGACGCCCGGGGCGCGATCGTCGGCCTGTCACGCTTCAACAACAACGCCCACCTGGCGCGGGCCACCCTGGAGGCGATCTGCTACCAGAGCCGCGACGTGGTCGAGGCGATGCGGCAGGACTCCGGCGTCACCCTCGACGTCCTGCGGGTCGACGGCGGCGTCACCGCCAACGACCTGTGCATGCAGATCCAGGCCGACCTGCTCGGCGTACCCGTCTCCAAGCCCGTGGTGGCCGAGACGACCGCGCTGGGGGCCGCCTACGCGGCGGGGCTGGCCGTCGGCTTCTGGAAGTCGAAGGACGAGCTCAAACAGAACTGGCAGGAGGGCCGCCGCTGGGAGCCGCAGTGGTCCGAGGAGCAGCGGGCCGTCGGCTACGCCGGCTGGAAGAAAGCGGTGGAGCGCACTCTCAACTGGGTCGACGTGTCCTGAACGCCCTGCTCCGTACGCTCCGCCGCTTCGCGTCGAGGGCTCGCTCACCGTCCAGGCCCGGGAGAACCGCCGCCTGGTGCGGAGCCCGGCGCGCGAGTCCGCCACATCCTGCGGGGCCGCGCCTCCGACGAGGGCGAGAGAGGTCATCGTGCTGACAGCGGACGCCCCCGTATGAACGAAGGGCGGCCGGGGCGGCGAGATCGCCGCCCCGGCCGCCCTTCGGCGAGCTGTTCCGCACGGTTCGGGCGCGGAACGGGGGTGGAGGTGGCGGGAATCGAACCCGCGTCCTTCAACTCCAAGACAGGGCTTCTCCGGGTGCAGCCTGCTGTGCTTTTCTCAGCCCCGGCGATCACGCAGGCAAGTCGCCGACGGGCTCAGCCACTGTAAGATTTCCCGATCTTCCCCGTGGCCGGGTCGATCGGTTGAGCCTCCTAGCGATGCCGGATCCGGGCCGGAGGCGCTCCCGGGCCGGCAGAAGTCACTCGCTGCTTAGGCGGCGAGTGCCAGGTTGCCCTGGCTGACTTCGGAGTGCGTCTTATTGGCACTTGTTGGTCGCGGTCACAGTGTTAACGAGGTTATGTCCGCAGTCCTCGACCCGCTTCACCTGGCTTGCAAAGCCAAAGTCGAAACCAGTCACCCCCCTGTTGAATTTTCAACCCGTCCCCGAAGGGGCGAGCTATCCGAAGATACCTGTTACAACAGAGGTAACGCCAATCGAATTCCCGCCCGGTGCGCCGGGCGAGGCGGCGGCGGCATCGTATGGCGGTGGGGACGCGGCGGAGTGCGGGCACCGGTCGGGAACACCGGGTGGGAACGCGGAAACCCCGGGGACGCCCGCGAATCGCGAGCGCCCCCGGGGTCGACCGGCAGGGTCGAGCCGGTCCTGACGGGCAGGGCCTCCCCCGAGATGAGGCCCTGATCTCATCACAGCGACCGAGTCCGCAACCCCCCAAGCGGTGCTCGGTCACTTAGAAGGACGCAAACGAGGCACCCTTCGGTTGCTCAGGATGAAAAGAATATTCCGGGAGGTCACAGCCCAGCGTGGAGCCCCTGGAAGAACCGTCCCGCGGCGGCCGCCCCCGCCCCGGGGTCGGGGCTCTGCATCAGCACGGCGACGGCCACGTCTCCCTGCCATCCGACGAACCAGGCGAGCGGCTTGCGGTTCTGCGAGGCGGCGGCCGTGATGCCGTGGACCGGGTCACCGGGAGCCGCGGCGGCACGTGCCGAGCCCGCGGTCACGCCACTGCGCATGAAGGTGCGGAGGGTGTCGACGGTCTTGTCGTCCAGTTTGATCGGATCGGGCGCCTTGTAGGGCTCGGTCTCCGTCGTGGGGTCGCTGGTCCGGGGATCGGTGACCAGGACCGGCGGACGCCAGGTGCCCGAGGCGACCGCCCCGGCGACCAGCGCCATGGAGAGCGGGCTGACCAGCACGTTCTGTCCGGCGAGCGCCTTCGCCGTGGCGGCGTCGTTCTTGAGCGGCCGCATGGAACCGCTGAACCCCTTCAGCGGCAGGGCCCAGGGCGCCCCGATGCCGAACTTCGCGGCGGCGGACGCCAGCTCGGAGCCGTCGATCCTGCGGGCCAGCGAGGCGAGCGCGGTCACGCAACCGGTGGCGAAGTTGGCCTGAAGGGTCGGTGTCACCCCGACGGGCGCGCCCTCCTGATGGAACGGGACACCGCCGACGCTCCGGTCCGCGGGGCAGGCCAGCTTCTGTTTGGGGCTGATCCGCGCCTTGAGCATGCCCTCGACGGACATGATGGAGAACGCGGTTCCCGCGGGGAACCTCCCGGCGAGGGCGTGCTTCTCCTGGTTGTACTCGTTGCTGCTGGACACCGCGAGGATGTCGCCGGTCGAGGCCTGAACCGCGACCATCATGCCGGACCCGCCCAGCAGCGCGCTGTCGGCCGCCTTCTGGTGGGCGCGGTCGAGCGTGGTCTGCACCGGCGAGGTGGACCGGTCGGGCCGCCACTTCTTGAGCTCGGTCACCTTGAGCGTCTTGAGGTCGACAGTGATCACACGGGTGTCGGTCGAGCCGGTCAGGTGCTCCTGGTAGGCCTTCTGCAGACCGGCTCTGCCGACCGTGTCCCCGGCCCGCTGCGGGCCGCCGAGCTGCTGCTCGGTCTCGGGGGTGACGGCGGTGACGGTGCCGACGATCTGGGTGGGCGAGGCGGGGGCGACCGACTGCTCCTGCTCGGAGAGGATGATGCCGGGGATCGCCTCCAGCTGGGCGCGGAGCTGCCCGAACTTCGTACGGCCGAAGGTGACCAGCGGGACCTGGAGGTTGGGCTGGGCGGAACGGATCCGGCTCAGCAGGCGGTCATGCGGAAAGCCAGTGATCTTGGAGAGCCGCTGGCAGAGCCTGTCCGCCTCGTCGTTCTTCAGGTTGGCCGGAACCACGCTCGCCACGTGCAGGACGGCCTTCTCCTGCAGCGGGTCGCGGTTGCGGTCGAGGATCGGCTGGCGCCCCTCGGGGGTGACCTTCACGGCGAACCGCTGCCCCTCGCGCAACTGGGGGTGGAGCACGCTGGGCGACCAGCGCACCTTCCAGCTGCCGTCGACCAGGTGGAGCGGGAGCTTGCCCTCGTACTCCCACAGGGGGTTGTTCTCCCCCAGGTCGACCTCGGCGTCGAAGTCGGCCTCGACCTCGTCCGCGGCGCGCCGCATGCTCTTGACGTCGAAACGGAACGAGGCCGCGTCGAGCTGGAGTTTGGCGTCTTCGAGCGCCTTGCTGACCACCTTCTCGTCGCCGTCGGTACGCCTGGCCGCCGCGGCGTAGTCGCCCGTCTGCCAGCCGATCAGGAAGTCGCGCACCGCCTCGTGGGCCGAGGGCTCCTCGAAGCAGGCGGACAGCATGGGAGCCGTCACCGCCAGCGCGAGCGCCGCGGAGGCGGCACGCCTGGCCCTTCCTCGCACCGTCATCTGTTCCTGTGCCTGAGCGCGCGTGCCATCTCCCGCTTGGCCTGGTTCTCGGCCAGCGTCTGCCGCTTGTCCCAGTCCTTCTTTCCCTTGGCGAGGCCGATCTCGATCTTGGCCCTGCCGTCCTTGAAGTAGATGGCGAGCGGCACCAGGGTCAGGCCGCCCTCCTTGGTCTTGGCGACCAGCTTGTCGATCTCCTTGCGGTGCAGCAGGAGCTTGCGGGTGCGGCGTGCGGCGTGGTTGGTCCAGGTACCCATGGTGTATTCGGGGATGTGGACGTTGATCAACCATGCCTCGCCGTCCTTGATGACGGCGTACCCGTCGAGGAGGGAGGCGCGGCCGAGCCGCAGCGATTTGACCTCCGTGCCCTGGAGCACAAGACCAGCCTCGTAGGTGTCCTCGATGTGGTAGTCGTGCCAGGCACGCTTGTTCTGGGCTATTACCTTCCGCCCGGTCTCACGTGGCATGTCTGGAGCCTACCGGTCAGCGGGGCCGCGAGCCGCGCCCGAGAGCGGCGCGCGGGCGCCGGGCGCCCGCACGACGGTCCTGGAGGGGCCCGGGGACGTCACACCCGCAGGTAGCGGCGGAGCGTGACGAAGGAGGCCAGCACACAGATGAGCACGCCGAAGACCATGGTGACACTGATCACCGAGGCGACGGTCTCCCAGGAGAGCTGGCTGTTGGGGGAGAGGTAGAGCTGCACCCCGTCGAAGAGGAAGACCTTGCTGACGATCAGCATCACCGCGGCCAGCACACCGCCGATCAGGCCGGCGATGACGCCCTCCATCACGAACGGGAGCTGGATGTAGAGGTTCGAGGCGCCCACCAGGCGCATGATGCCGGTCTCACGCCTGCGGTTGTACGCGGAGAGCCTGACGGTGTTGCCGATCAGGAGTGTGGCCGCGAAGACCAGGATGATCGCCACCACCAGGGCCGCCCAGCGGAGCTTCTCCAGCAGCCCGAAGAACTTCTCCAGGAGTTCCTTCTGGTTGACCACGTTGGAGACGCCCGGGGCACCCTTGACCGCCTCGATCACCGGCCCGTAGGCCTCCGGGTCCTTGAGCTTGACCCGCAGCGACTCGGGCATGTCCTCGACCTGGATGGCGGAGAGCAGCACGGTGTTGTTGGCGTTCTGCGCCCGGAAGTTCTTGTAGGCCTCGGCCGCGTTCTCCACGGTGACCGTGTCGACCTGCGGCATGGCCTCGATGGTCGCCTTCAGCTCGGCCTGCTCCTGGGCGTTGACGCCGCCGCTGCCCTTGCACTGCGGGAAGGGGTCGTTCTTCTTGCACAGGAAGACCGAGACCTCGACCTTGTCCGCCCAGAAGTCCTTCATGCTGGAGATCTGGGAGTTGATCATCAGACCGACGCCCAGCAACGCCATGCCGATCGCCACGGTCACGATGACCGCGATGGTCATCGTGAGGTTGCGGCGGAGGCCGATCCAGACCTCGGAGAAGATGAAGTTTGCCCGCATGCTCTTCCTGTCGCTCTTTCCGGTCCTGGTGTCAGTACGCCTGGCCGTACACGCCCCGCGACTGGTCACGGACGATCTTGCCGTCCTCCAGTTCCACCACCCGCTTGCGCATGGAGTCGACGATGGCCGCGTCGTGCGTGGCCATGACGACAGTGGTGCCGGTCCGGTTGATCCGGTCGAGCACCTTCATGATGCCGATGCTCGTCGCGGGGTCGATGTTTCCGGTCGGCTCGTCGGCCAGCAGGATCATCGGCCGGTTGACGAACGCCCGGGCCATCGCGACCCGCTGCTGCTCGCCACCGGACAACTCGTCGGGCATCCGGTGTGCCTTGCCCTCAAGGCCGACGAGCTCGACGACCTCGGGGACCACCTTACGGATGAAACGCCGTGGCTTGCCGATCACCTCCAGAGCGAACGCGACGTTCTCGTACACGTTCTTGTTCGGGAGCAGCCGGAAGTCCTGGAAGACACAGCCGATCCGGCGGCGCAGGTGCGGGATCTTGAAGTTGGACAGTCGGGCGAGGTCCTTGCCGGCCACGTGGATCGCGCCCGAGTTGGGGCGCTCCTCCTTCAGGACCAGGCGGAGAAAGGTCGATTTCCCGGACCCCGAGGGGCCAACGAGGAACACGAACTCGCCCTTGTCGACATCGACGCTGACGTGGTCCAACGCGGGCCGGTTCTGGTTCGCGTAGACCTTGGTGACATTATCAAAATGGATCACGGGCGCATCACGGCATGCCAGTCTAGGGGGTAGGACGGTCGCAGGAGTGGCAGAGGGCCACTTCCACCTCTTGCCGGTCGGGGGGCGCCGGTCATTTACGCTTGATCGACGTTCCGGTTGGCCGGTGCCCAGTCTAGGGGGAAGACTGACACGGAAAGCCCATAACGGAAACAAAACGATTCGGCGCCCGGTAACGAGCGGATAAAGTGGTTCTGACCTCGAAGAGGGAGGACGGCATGAGCTGTGAAGACCTGGTCTGCGCGGGGTGCGCTCACCCCGTGGCCGAGGGCCGCTGCCCCCGCTGCCGCGCATACCGCGCTCAACACCACCACGGCCCGTTCGGCGGCATGACCCCCGCGTTCATCGCGCTGGTGCTGATCGCGCTCTTCTTCCTCACCCTGGCCCTGAGACACCTCAGCGGGGCCTGACGGCGTCTCTGAAGGGGCACGGCCTCACGGGACGCCCGGAGGCGCCCGTGAGGCGAGACGCGGGGCCTACCCGCCCTCGACGCCCGCCTCCTGGCGGCGGGTCCAGCGGATCTCGGCCTCGATGAAGCCGTCCAGGTCTCCGTCGAGCACCGCGCTCGGGTTGCCCGCCTCGGCGCCCGTCCGCAGGTCCTTGACGATCTGGTAGGGGTGCAGCACGTAGTTGCGGATCTGGGTGCCCCACGACGTGGTCGACTCGCCGCGGATCTCGTTCAGCGCCGCCGCCTCCTCCTGCCGCTTGCGCTCCAGCAGCTTGGACTGCAGGACCGCCATCGCGGTCGCCTTGTTCTGCAGCTGTGAGCGCTCGTTCTGGCAGGAGACCACGATGCCGGTGGGCAGGTGGGTCAGCCGGACCGCGGAGTCGGTCGTGTTGACGCCCTGGCCGCCGGGGCCCGAGGAGCGGTAGACGTCGACGCGCAGGTCGTCCTCGTTGATGTCGATGTGATCGGTCGTCTCGACGACCGGCACCACGTCGACGCCCGCGAAGGAGGTCTGGCGGCGGCCCTGGTTGTCGAACGGGCTGATCCGGACCAGGCGGTGCGTGCCGTGCTCGCCGCGGAGGGTGCCGTACGCGTACGGCGCCTTGACCGTGAAGGTCGTCGACTTGATCCCGGCCTCCTCCGCGTAGGAGGTCTCGTAGACGTCCGTCGGGTAGCCCTTGCGCTCGGCCCACCGCAGGTACATCCGCTGGAGCATCTGGGCCCAGTCGGCGGCGTCCACGCCACCGGCCTGGGACTGGATGGTGACGACCGCCTCGCGGGCGTCGTACTCGCCGGACAGCAGGGTGCGGACCTCCAGCGCGCCGATGTCGCTCCTCAGGGACGCCAGCTCGCGGTCGGCCTCCTGCTGGGTGTCCTCGTCGTCCTCGGAGGCGGCCAGCTCGTACAGCACGGAGAGGTCGTCCAGCCGCCGTCCCAGCGACTCGACCCTGTTGACCTCGCCCTGGAGGTAGGAGAGCTTGCTGGTGACCTTCTGTGCGCGCTCCTGGTCGTTCCACAGGTCCGGCGCGGCGGCCTGATCCTCCAGCTCCTCGATCTGCTTGCGAATCGCGCCGAGGTCGAGCACGTCCTGGATGCTGTTCAGCGTCCCGGTAAGCTCGTTGATCTGTTCTGCCGGATCGATGAGTGCCACGTCTGTAAAGGGTACGCGACCTTCGCACCCGATCGTGTACGGCACTCTCCCCCACCATGGCTAGCATGGCCCGCATCGGGGAGCATCGGGAGGTGAACGTGCGCGGACACAGGCGAAGGGGCGTGCTCGCGCTCGCACTGGCACTGGTCGCCGTGACCGCGGCGTGTTCCGATCCCCGTTCCGTCTCCGGTGACGCCCGGTCCGGGCGGAGCCCGTCGGGATCTCCGGCCGGTGACACGTCGGCCGCCCGCCCCACGCCGACGCCGTCACTCCCGGCGCCTCCGGTCACGCTCGACGAGGCGGCGAGGGCACTGGCCGGCTTCCTGGGCGCCGACGGGGTGCTGGGCGCGGCGACCCCGCGCCTGGACGTCGAGCGCAGGCTCATGCTGGAGCAGACCCGCGACGGGCAGCAGGCCCTCACCGCGGCGGTCTTCAGCGGCGCCGTCGAGGCGCTCCCCCCGTACACGTGGGGCACCCCCGAGTTACTGGTCCCGCGTGTGCAGCAGGGGCCCCTCTGGTTCACCGCGATCGTGGACCGCGAGGAGCCCTCGGGCAAGGTCCGCACCGCCGTGCTGACCCTCATCCGACAGGGTGGGGAGGACTGGCGGCTCAGCTCGACCTCGCTGCTCGACGAGGGCATCCGGCCCCCCGAGGTCGCCAAGGACGCCGACGGGTACGCGACGGCGCTGGGCGAGGAGGACACGACCGTGGCGATCAGCCCACGGCTCATGGCCCCGCTGCACGCGACCTCGGCCGAGGAGGGCGAGCGCGGGTTCGCGGCCGGACTGATCGAGAAGAGCCCGCACACGACCGGCTTCGCCGACGAGATCGCGAAGCGGCGCACGGACGGGAAGAGCGAGTGCCTGGGCTACGACTCGATCTTCGCCGCGAGCAGCTATCCGGTGCACGCGTTGCGCACCGCCGACGGCGGCGCGCTGGTCGTCTACTCGCTGATCAGGACGACGACCAGGAGCGTCAAGATAGATCCGTGCGCGTCGGACGCCCGTATCCCGCCGGACGCCAGGAAGCTGACGACGGAGAGCTTCATCCGCGAGGAACTGCGCACCGTCGAGACACAGCTGTACGTGAGCACGGTCCCGGCCAAGGACAGCGGCCGGCCCGCCAGGGTCATCGGTTACCTGGGCGGCCTCACGAAGGTCATCGTGAGCTGACCGGTCCGCCCGGGTCCCCCGCGGGGGACCCGGGCGGACGGCTCACGCCTCGGCGTGCGGGAGGTTGACGGTGGCCGCCAGCGTGCGGATCGCGCGCAGCGCCACCGACAGGGTCGCGAGGTCGAAGTTGTCGCTCTCCCAGATCTCCGACAGGGTCTGCTTCGCCCGCGAGACCGCGGCCGAGTTGGCCTCGGCCCAGCGCGCCAGGCGCTCCTCGGGCGACAGCCCCGGCGCGCTGTGCACCAGGACGTTGTGGGTGAGCGTCGCGTGCGCGGCGTAGAGGTCGTCGCGGAGCGCGGCCCGCGCCATGGAGTTCCAGCGGCTGTCCCTGGGCAGCGCGATGACGCGCTCGCGCAGCCTGGAGAGCTGAAGCCGGTCGGCGAGGTCGAAGTAGACCTCGGCGACGTCGTGCACCGGCCTGTCGGTGCGTGCGGCCACCTCGACCAGGTCGAACGTGGAGTAGGCGGGCACCATCGCGGCGACGCGCTCGGCCAGCTCGGCGGGGACGCCCCGGAAGACGAAACCGTCGCGCCGCTCCTCGAACGCGGCCAGGTCGGCCCCGGTCAGCAGCTTGGGCAGGTGCGGCAGCAGGCCGTTCATGCCCTTGGCGAAGAAGTCGACCGTGGAGGCCAGGTCCAGCGGCGGACGCCGGTTGCCCAGCAGCCACCTGGTGCCCCGTTCGACGAGCTTGCGGGCCTCCAGCTCCATGGCGATCTGGGCGGAGGTGTCGACCTTGTTGTCCAGTTCCTCGATCTGGCGCCAGAGGGTGGGCAGGTCGAAGACCTCGCGCGTCACCAGGTAGGCGCGGGCGATGTCGGGAGTGGACGCGCCGCTCTCCTCACCGAGGCGGAACATGAAGGTGGTCCCGCTGGAGTTGACCAGGTCGTTCACCACACCGGTGGTGATGATCTCCCTCCGGAGCGGGTGGGTGTCCATGTAGGCGCGGACCTCCCCGTCGCGCAGCGCCGAGGGGAAGTAGGACACCAGCCAGGACGTCAGGTAGGGGTCGTCCGGCAGGTCGGAGGCGAGGATCTCGGCGTCGGTCACCAGCTTGGTGTAGGCCAGCAGCACCGAGAACTCCGGCGCGGTGAGCCCGATCCCGGCCTGGCGGCGCTCGGCGAGCGTCTTGTCCGACGGCAGGAACTCCAGCTCCCGGTTGAGCAGGCCGGCCCGCTCCAGCTTGCGCAGCTGGCGCGAGTGGATGTGCAGCATGTCGGTCGCCTGCTCGCGGGCGGCGGCCAGCACCACGTTCTGGTCGTAGTTGTCACGCAGGACCAGCTGGGCCACCTCGTTGGTCATGTCCAGGAAGAGCTGGTTGCGCCGCTTGTCGGTGAGTTCCCCCTCCCGGATCGCCCGGTCCAGAAGGATCTTGATGTTGACCTCGTGGTCGGAGGTGTCCACACCTGCGGAGTTGTCGATGAAGTCGGTGTTGATCAGCCCGCCGTTGAGCGCGAACTCTATCCGGGCGAGCTGGGTGAAGCCCAGGTTGCCGCCCTCGCCGATCACCCTGCAGCGCAGCTCGGCGGCGGTGACCCGCAGGCCGTCGTTGGCCTTGTCGCCGACGTCGGCGTTGGACTCGCTCGACGCCCTGACGTAGGTGCCGATGCCGCCGTTCCACAGCAGGTCGACCGGGGCCCGCAGGATGGCGCTGATCAGGTCGGCCGGGGCCAGCGACGTCACGTCGTCGTCGAGGCCGAGCACGGCGCGCATCTGCGCGGAGATCGGGATCGACTTTGCCGTACGGGGCCAGACGCCGCCTCCGGTGGAGATGAGCGAGTCGTCGTAGTCGGCCCATGAGCTGCGGGGCAGCGCGAACAGCCGGGCACGCTCGGCGTAGCTCCGGGCGACGTCCGGGTGGGGGTCGACGAAGACGTGCCGGTGGTCGAACGCCGCGACCAGCCGGATGTGCTGGGAGAGCAGCATGCCGTTGCCGAACACGTCGCCGGACATGTCGCCGATTCCGGCCACGGTGAAGTCGGTGTTCTGGACGTCGACACCGATCGTGCGGAAGTGGTACTTGACCGACTCCCAGGCGCCTCGGGCGGTGATGCCCATGGCCTTGTGGTCGTAGCCGATCGAGCCGCCGGAGGCGAAGGCGTCGCCCAGCCAGAAGCCGTACTCCTTGGACACGGCGTTGGCGATGTCGGAGAACGTCGCGGTGCCCTTGTCGGCGGCGACCACCAGGTAGGTGTCGTCCTCGTCGTGCCTGACCACGTCGACGGGCGGGACGACCTGACCGTCGACGAGGTTGTCCGTGAGGTCGAGCAGGCCGGAGATGAACATCCGGTAGCAGGCGATGCCCTCGTTCAGGGTCTCCTCCCGCGACCCCGACTTCGGCGGATTTTTGACGACAAAGCCACCCTTGGAGCCGGTGGGAACGATGACGGTGTTTTTCACCATCTGCGCCTTTACCAGCCCGAGCACTTCGGTGCGGAAGTCCTCCATCCGGTCCGACCAGCGCAGCCCACCCCGCGCGACCTTGCCGAACCTCAGGTGAACACCCTCGACCCGGGGCGAGTAGACGAACACCTCGAACTTCGGCCGGGGCAGCGGCAGCACGCTGATCGACGGCGAGTCCAGCTTCAGGCTGACGTACGGCTTGCGCTCGCCGTCGACCTGCTGGAAGTAGTTGGTCCGCAGGGTGGCCCCGATCATCTCCAGGTAGGCCCGCAGGATCCGGTCCTCGTCCAGGGAGGCCACGTCGTCCAGGGCCGCGAGGATCTCCTCGTGCAGCGCGGCGGCCAGGTCCGCGCGGACCTCCACCGGGCGCCGGGGGTTGAGCCTGGCCTCGAACAGGCGCACCAGCAACCGCGCGAGCCGCACGTTGCCCATCAGCACCCGCTCGATGTACTGCTGGCTGAACGTGGTACCCGCCTGGCGCAGGTACCTGGCGTAGACCCGCAGGATCTCGGCCTGCTCCCAGGTCAGGCCGGCGGTCAGGACCAGCCCGTTGAACCCGTCGCTCTCCACCCGCCCGGCCCACAGGGCGCCGAACGCGTCCTGGAAGAGCCGCTTGAACTCGTCCCTGTCCACCTCGGGCGAGGGCGTGTAGCGCAGGCCGAAATCGTAGATCCAGGCGTCCTTGGTCGCCGGGTCGTTGTCCCGGTCGATCTCGTACGGCCGCTCGTCGACCACCTCCACGCCCATCCGCTGGAGCAGCGGCAGCACCCTCGACAGGGAGACGGGCGCGCCGAGGCGGTAGAGCTTGAAGCGACGCTCTCCCTCCGCGGCGTCGTAGGGCTCGTAGAGGTTCATCCCGATCTCGTCGGAGGAGTTGGCCAGCGCCTCCAGGCGGCGCAGGTCGGCGACCGCCATCCGGGCGGGGAAGTCGGCCTTGTACCCCTCGGGGAACGCCGAGGCGTAGCGGCGGACGAGTCCGGGGGCCTCGTCCTCGGGACTCAGCTCGGTGATCGCGGTGGCCAGGTCGTCCTCCCAGGACCTGGTGGCGGCGGCCAGCCTCGCCTCCAGCTCCTCGACGTTCACCGCGTCGGCGTGCAGCGGCCTGCCGCGCTCGCCGCGCACGACCACGTGCAGCCGGGCGAGGGCCGACTCGCCGATCATCGCGCTGTAGTCGAAGGAGGTGCCGCCGAGCGCCCTGAGCAGGATGTCCTGCATCTTGACGCGGATCTTGGTGGTGTAGCGGTCGCGCGGAAGGTAGATCATGCACGAGACGTAGCGACCGTAGTCGTCGGGGCGGAGAAAGACCTTGACCTGCTTGCGCTCGCGGAGCCTGAGCACACCGAGCGCGATCGGCAGCAGCTGCTCCACCGAGGTCTGGAAGAGCTCGTCCCTGGGGAAGGTCTCCAGGATCTCGATGAGGTCCTTGCCGTCGTGGCTGTCCGCGGTCAGGCCGGCGAGCACGATCACCTCGGCCAGCTTGCGCCGGAGCACCGGGACGCGCGAGATCGACTCGCTGTAGGCCACGTGGGTGAAGAGGCCGAGGAAGCGCCGCTCACCGACGACCTCGCCCGAGGCGTCGAAGAGCTTGACGCCCACGTAGTCGAGGTAGGCGGGCCGGTGGACCGTGGCGCGGGTGTTGGCCTTGGTGATGATCAGCATCTGCTGTTTCTCGCGGGCCTTGGCGCGCAACTCGCGAGGGAGCGCGGCGAAGCTACCGGAGTCGGCACGGTCGCTGCGCAGGATGCCCAGCCCGGCCCCGGGCATCGGGTGCAGCCTGTCGCCCTTCTCGCCCTCCTCCAGGCGGTATTCGCGGTAGCCCAGGAAGGTGAAGTGCCCGTCGGCCAGCCAGCGCATCAGCTCCAGGCTGTCCTCCACCTCGGCGGGGTCGAGGGGCGGCGGGTTGGCCGAGATGTCCTCGGCGGTCCGCAGCGCGAGCGCGCGCATCTTGACGAAGTCCTCGACGGCGCCGCGCACATCCTCCAGGACGCGCTGCAGCTCGGCCTCTATCGACCTGAGCACGGCGAGGTCGGTCTGCCTGTCGATCTCGAAGTGCATCCAGGACTCGGCGAGCATCTGCCCGGTGACGTCCTCCTGGCCGCGGCCGAGCAGCTTGCCGGTCATGTCCCTGCGCACCCGCATCTGCGGGTGGATGACCAGGTGGGTACCGATGTCGTGGCGGTCGAGCTCCATCGTCACCGAGTCGACGAGGAAGGGCATGTCATCGGTGACGATCTCCACAATGGAGAACCCGGGGTCCCAGCCGTGCTCCTCCAGGCTCGGCGTGTAGGCCCGGACCAGGGCTCGGCCCTGGGGGCGCTCCCTGGCGAGCTGCCGCTGGGCGATGGCCGGGCCGTACAGATCGACCGGGTTCCGGCTCAGCAGGTCCTCCGGGGCGACATGCCGGTAGTAGAGCCGCAGAAAGGCGAGCGCCTCCTCCACGCTCACATGGTCGCTGCCAGGTGTGTGCGCGCACGTCTCGGCGGCACTCCTCAGCAGCTCGTCCTTGGCCTCGTCGAGCGGCATGTCGCTCTCACTCCTTTGTGAGGGATTTTGCACATTTTGATGAGGAATCATGTTGAAACTCATGATTCCCGCCAGGGAGAAAGTGATGTCTCCACACCCGAGTTCCGGTGCTCGGCGCCCTCTTCGGGCCGCCCGTTCCCGGTCACGCTCCTCGTTCGGAGAACCGGGGCGCGGAACGCCCGCCACATGGTGGCCGTCTCGTCACGGGTGGGTGGGGTTCCGGCCAGTCGCCTCGGCTCGTCATGTGAGCCGAGATCTCTCACCGTCGCCCGCGGAGAACGAAAGGTCTCCGAGTCGGAGACGACGGACTCTCCCCGGGAGATGGCGGTAGGGCAATCATTCCACAGGGTCGCCTCGGCGAGGCTACGGCGCAGCCGGGCGAGTCGGGTCTCGCTCCCTGCACCTCGCCCGGCGGGCGGGGCCGTCCGGCCCGCACTCCGCCCATCGGGCTTGGCCCGTGGCACGACACCTCCAGTGGCCCTTTCCCCGATCCTCGTTGACCGGGGCACACCACCGTTACTGATATCACCCGAAAACCGGCCAAACGTCAATGTGACATTCGGCCGTCGTCCATGGAGTTGGAGCGGTCCCGCCGGAGCCCATCGAGAAATCCGGGAACCTCGCTCAGTTCCCGGAGCTCGATCTGGCACTCCTCGCACGTCATGAGGTGACGTTGGAACGCCTCATGGTCCTCTTCGTCGAGCACCCCGAGGGCGTACGCCGCCACGTCATGATGCGGGGAGGGGAACATCAGCTCGCGACACCTCTCTCCTTCAGGACCTTTCGGAGAGCCCGGATCCCGTAGTAGAGCCGGGACTTGACCGTACCCGGCGGTATCCCGAGGATCTCCGCCGCCTCGTTAATCGTACGATCCCGTAGGTAAGTCTGCTCGATGACTTCGCGGTGTTCTGGGGACAGTTCTCGCAACGCCTCGGCGACGATCATCGCCTCCAGCGCGCGATCGGCTCCGTCGGGAACCGGCACGGCGTTCGCGTCGGCGGGTTCGACCTCCTGTGGTCTGGTCCCTCGCCTGCGACGACCGTCGATGACGATACGGCGGGCGACAGTGAGGAGCCAGGCCCACAGCAGACCCGGCTCTCGTTGCAACCTCCCTGCGTTGCGCCAGGCTCGGACGAGCGTCTCCTGGACGACGTCCTCCGCCCATTGCAGGTCGTTGCCGGTGGCTTTGCGCACATGACGGAGCAAGGGGACACCGAACTCCCGATACAGGTCCTCTACCAGGACGACATCGGTGTCCGTGCTCTCGAACCGACTGTCGAGTTGACGACGCACGGGCACATCTTTACACCTTCGTTATCAGTCACGTCTGCAACTCCTACAACTCCAGTCATTTCTGACTATCCGCTCACTTCCTGTGAACCACCCCGGGCGGCACCGCGTACCTCCCACCAAGTGCGCCCGCACCGGCGGGCCTCGGGGAAAGGAAACGACATGGCAGTGCGGCACATCCCGTGGCCGGTCGGAACCGCCCTCCTCCCGGCGCACCCGGTCCCCCTCGGGCCGGGCGGCACGTTCGCCGTCGCACCGGACGCCGAGAGGCCCCTGTCGAAGGCCGGTATCTGAGAGCGGAACCGGGCCATGTCCAGATCACTGTTCCGCCGCTTCAAGAACGGCGAACCCCTGCTGTTCGTGGTCTTCATCGCGGTCGCCGCGGTGGCGGTCGTCCTGATCACCCCACCCGGCGGCACCGTGTCCCTGGCCACCGAGGGCTGGACCCAGACCCCGCAGGGGCCCCTGGGGCCGGCCGACCGCGATCTGCTGGTCAAGGTCCGTCTGGCCGGGCTCTGGGAGATCCCCAGCGGCCAGCAGGCCCAGCAGCGGGCCGCGAGCAAGCGGGTGAAGGAGGTCGGCATGCACCTGATGACCGACCACCTCAAGCTCGACGAGGAGGTCCGCGCCCTCGCCGCCAAGCTGAACGTGCCGCTGCCCAGCCGGCCCAACACCGACCAGCAGTCCTGGATGGCGCAACTGGCGGCGGTGAACGCCGGCGCCGAGTACGACCTGCTGTTCACCCGGCTGCTGCGGCAGGCCCACGGCAAGGTCTTCACGGTGGTCGCCGCGGTGCGCGCGGGCACCCGCAACGACCTGGTCCGGCCATTCGCCCAGCGGGCGGTGGAGGTGGTCATGAAGCACATGACCCTGCTGGAGAGCACGGGGCTGGTCGACTACTCGACCCTGCCGGAGCCTCCCGCCCCCTCGCCGCCGCCCGTCACAGCCGCTCTCGACACACCTGTGAGGAGAGAACACGCATGAAACACATGAAACGCCCGCTCGTCTCTCTGTCGGCGCTGGCGCTCGCCACCGGCACGCTCACCACCGTCACGTTCACGGTGGCGCGCCCGGCCCCCGCCTACGCCGACCACTGCGACCCCGCCGAACAGGGCCAGAACCAGCGGCAGAACCAGGAGCCCCCGACGGACGCCCCTGCCGAGAGTCCTCCGGCACAGGACCAGCCCGCCCAGGACCAGCCCGCGCAAGACCAGCCGGCGCAGAACCCGCCCGCCCAGGACCAGGCCGCCCAGGACCAGGCCGCCGACGCGCCCCCCGCGGCCGGAAGCCTCGTCCAGGCGGCTCCCACACAGCCGCCGACCGCCCCCGAGGAGTCCGCCGACCAGCAGGCCGCCCAGAACAGCACCGACTCCTTCCGCCGCAGGCAGCCCACGCAGGCCCCCAGTCAGGCGCCCACTCAGGCGCCCACCGATGCCCCGCCGGCCGACACGCCCACGGACGCTCCCCCCGGCCAGACGCCCGCTCCCCCGCAGGACGAGCAGGAGTGCGCCGACCTCGGGCCGTTCTCCGAGGACTTCATAGACATCCGGCAGGTCCAGCGGAACTTCCAGGACGTCAGGACACGGCGCGGCGGCTCGGGCGGCACCTTCACCTCCCGGTGCGGCAGGAACGAGAACGGCCACCGCAACCCGGACAACTTCATCGTGGCCCCGGGGGTGAGCAACGGCGCCCACCACATCCACGACTACGTCGGGAACCTGTCGACCGACGCCTTCAGCACCGACCAGTCCCTGGCCGCGGCGGGCACCACGTGCGCGCTCGGCGACCGCTCGACCTACTTCTGGCCGGTCCTGCGCGACCGCACGTCCGACGCCAACGCCCAGGACCCGGACGGCAACGTCGGCACCATCCTGCGGGCCCGCCAGGTGAGCCTGCAGTTCCGCGGCAACCCGGTGGCCAGGGTGACCGCCATGCCGCGCTTCATCAGGATGATCACCGGTGACGCCAAGGCCGCCACGAACGGCGGTGCGAACGCCCTGGCCAAGTGGACCTGCACCGGGTTCACCAACCGGATCACCACCAAGTACCCGCTCTGCCCCCGGGGCAGCCTGCTCGTGCGGATCCTGGACTTCCCCAGTTGCTGGGACGGCCAGAACACCGACAGCGCCAACCACCGCACGCACGTGCTGTTCCCCGACGCGGGCGGCGCCTGCCCGTCCGGTACCAGGCCGATCCCGCAGCTGCGGATGACCCTGGTCTACTCCACCCCGCGCACGGCCTCCTTCGCGCTGGACGCCTTCCCCGAGCAGCGTCACAACCCCGTCACCGACCACGCCGACTTCGCGAACGTGATGCCCGACCGGCTCATGAGGTTCGCCGTCGACTGCATCAACCGAGGGCGTCGCTGCTGACGTCGCCGCTGAGGGCGTCCCCCGGAGCCGCCGCTCCCCGTCTCCGCGCCTCTTCCACCCCCCGCGGAGGCCGGGGAGCGGCATCTCGCAGTACCCGAGTCCATCCCCCTCGCACGCAGACGTCGTCGAGCCGCTTCGCAGACAGGAGCAACAGGTGGGTAACAGACGGACTCCGCGACACACCCGCTCGGAGGCCGGGACGAGTCTCGACCGAAGACCCGCCAGGATCGGTCTCGGTGCCACGATCACGGTCTCCGTGGTCGGCCTGCTCATGCTCGGGCGGACCGCGCCCGGCATGGAGATGGCCGCGACCGTCCGCGGGGTCTTCTCGTTCTTCGGGGGCGTGATCGCCCTCGTGTCGTTCACCGCGACCGTGGCACTCGGCCTGCTGTCGGCCGACCGGATCGTGCTGCCCGTCCTGGGCCGGATCCGCTCCCAGTTCGCGCACCGGGCCACCGCCATGATCGGTATGGGCTTCCTGGGCATCCACGTCACCATGAAGATCATCGAAAGCAGGACCTCTCCCGCCTCCGCCGTGGTCCCGCTGGCCACCGGCGGCCAGGGGCTGTACGTCGGTTTCGGCGCCATCGCCTCCGACCTGATGATCCTCGTCTTCCTCACCGGGGTCGCCCGGGCCAGGTTCGCGGAGAACAGCAGGCCGTGGCTCTGGCGGCTGCTGCACGGCTCCGCCTACCTGGCGTGGCCGCTGGCGGTCCTGCACGGGCTGACCGCGGGCCGCCGTCCCGCCGAGTGGGTGACCTGGAGCTACGTGATCTGCCTGGTCGCGGTGGGCGCCGCCCTGCTGATCAGGGTGATCTCCGAGCTGCAGCCCGAGCAGGTCCCGGTGCGCGAGGAGGCGACCGTGGAGGTGCCCGCCGCCGCGGAGCTGACCCCGCCCACGAGCATCGTCGGCCGCATCCCGCGCCAGGTGCGCGAGAACCCACCGGAGCTTCGCCGCATCGGAGGCGTCGGATGATCCCCTACCGCGTTCCCCCGGTCCGGCAGCTGGGGCCGGCCCGGCTGACCGCCGGGCTGGAGGACTGCCGCAGGATGGACCTCGCGGCCCACCGCGACATGCACGGCACGGCGCCCGGCATGTCCGGCGAGGAGCTGGCGGCGCTGGCCGACGAGGTGGACATGCGCGGGCGGGGCGGGGCCGCCTTCCCCTTCGCCCGCAAGGTCCGCGCGGTGATGGACAAGAAGCCGGAGAAGATCGTCCTGGTCAACGCGGCCGAGGGCGAGCCGGCCAGCAGCAAGGACACGATGCTGCTCACCAGGACCCCCCACCTGGTCATCGAGGGCGCGCTGCTCGCGGCGGGCGCGATCGGCGCCAAGCAGGTCGTGATCGCGACGGTCGAGGGCGGCATGGGCCAGACCTCCGTCACCACCGCGGTCGAGGAGCGGGGCATCGGCGACCAGGTCCGGGTGGCCGGCATCGTCGAACGGTTCATCTCCGGTGAGGGCGGCGCCCTGGTCAGGTCGGTGAACGGGCAGATCGGAGAGCCGCCGGGCCGCAAGGTCAGGGCCGTCGAGAGCGGGGTGAACGGGCTGCCCACCCTGCTGTCCAACGCCGAGACCTACGCCCAGCTCGCGGTCCTCGCGACCCTGGGCGCCGAGCGATACGCCGACGTCGGCACGGCGCGCGAGCCCGGCACCGTGCTGCTCACCGTGGGAGGTTCGGCCAAGGCCCCGGCCGTCGTCGAGGTCGCGACCGGCACGCCGCTCTACGCCGTGCTGGACGCCTGCCAGGCCTCCACCGGCGACGGCGTGCTGGTCGGCGGCTACCACGGCGGATGGCTCCACCCGGACGCCGCGGCCGTGGCGACCGTCTCCCGGCAGGGCATCTCCGAGGCGGGCGGCCGGCTCGGCGCCGGGATCATCGTGCCGCTCGGCGGGGAGACCTGCCCGCTGGGCGAGACGGTCAGGGTGGCGCGATACCTGGCCGACCAGTCGTCGGGGCAGTGCGGCCCGTGCCGTCTCGGCCTCCCGGACGTCGCGCGGTCGATGGCCGAGTTCATGGGCGGCTCCGCCGCCGCCCTGGACGAACTGCGCGCCAGGGCGGCGAGCGTCAAGGGCAGGGGCGCGTGCTTCCACCCCGACGGTACGGCCGGGTTCGTGCTGTCGGCGCTGGACGCCTTCCCCGACGACATCGAGGAACACCTCCTGCACGGCACCTGCGGGCGCCCGGTGCACGGCGTGCTCCCCCTTCCCCCGCAGGAGAACGAGCCCGAGGTGAGGTTGACCGTGGACTGGACCCGCTGCCAGGGCCACGGCCTGTGCGCCCGGCTCGCCCCCGACCTCGTCCGGCTCGACGAGCACGGCTACCCGGTGTTCGGCCGCGACACCGTACCCGCCCAGTTCCGGCGGATGGCCCGCAGGGCCGTCGAGATGTGCCCCGCCCTCGCACTGCGCGTGGTGCGGGGGACCTGACCCCGTCGAGACCCGTCGCGCGAAGGGTGATGTGAATGTGACCAACCAGGTGATGGGTGCGGTCGTCCTATCGGGTAGTCGACACGGAACCTCGGGGAGAACGCATGCGGACCGCTCCTGACAGGCGGGCATTCCTTCGTACCGGCGGCCTGGCCGCTCTGGCACTGGGCGCTCAGGGCGCACCCGCCCTGGGCGCCACCGCCGGCATGACCGGCCGGGATACCACGGGCGCCGTGAGCGGCCCGCGGCCCGCCGACTGGCGGGCCCTGGCCGACGGGCTGGCCGGCAAGGTCATCCGGCCTGGCGACGCCTCGTACGACAGCGCACGACGGCTGTTCAACCCCACCTTCGACGCGGTGCGGCCCGCGGGCGTGGCCTACTGCGCCAACCCCTCCGACGTCGCCGAGTGCGTCGGCTTCGCACGCCGGCTGAACGTGCCGCTGGCCGTGCGGTCCGGCGGGCACTCCTACGCGGGCTGGTCCACCGGGACCGGCCTGGTCCTGGACGTGTCCCGGATGAGCAAGGTGAGCCACGCCGCCGGGCGGGCGAGGGTCGGGGCGGGCGCCAAGCTGATCGACGTCTACGACAGGCTCGCCGCGAGCGGGGTCAGCATCCCCGCCGGGACCTGCGCCACGGTCGGGGTGAGCGGGCTGGCCCTGGGCGGCGGTATCGGCGTGGTCTCCAGGAAGTACGGCCTGACCTGCGACGTGATGGAGTCCGTCCAGCTCGTCACGGCCGATGGACAGTTGCTGACCTGCGACGCGAACCGCAACGCCGACCTGTACTGGGCCTCACGGGGTGGCGGCGGGGGCAACCTCGGCGTGGCGGTCTCCTTCGAGTTCCGGACCCACCCGGCCCGCGAGGTCACGGTGTTCTTCCTGCACTGGCCGTGGTCGAAGGCGGTCAGGGCGCTGCGCGCCTGGCAGGCGTGGGGCCCCTCGGCCCCGGACGCCCTGTGGTCGGGCATGCACCTCAGCCGCGACGGCGGGACGGACGTGCAGGTCGTCGGGCTCTACCTCGGCGGCAGGGCCGACTGCGAGCGGCTGCTCGACCGGCTGGCCGACGCGGCCGGGTCGCCCTCGTCGAGCTACGTCCGGCAGACCTCCTACCGCCAGGCCATGCTGACCATGGCGGGTTGCGGCTCGCTCTCGGTCGCCCAGTGCCACCTGGGCGGGTCCCTGCCGGGGCAGACCAGGGGCGGACGGCTGTCCAGGGACACCTTCACCGCCAAGTCGCACATGGCCTACCGCCCGCTCTCCGAGGCCGGGGCCGGGGCCCTGGTCGCCCAGGTCGCCCGCCCCGGCAACCACACCGTGCTACTGGACGCCCTCGGCGGCGCCGTCGCCCGGGTCCGCCCCGACGCCACCGCCTTCCCGCACCGGACCGCCCTCTACAGCGTGCAGTACTACGCCCACCGCGCCGGAGCGGCCACCTGGGCCAGGACCGCGCACGCGGCGATGCGACCCCACTTCGGCGACCACGCCTACGTCAACTACACGGACCCCGAGCTCGGCGGCTGGCGCACGGCCTACTACGGGGCGAACGCCACCAGGCTCGCCCAGATCAAGGCCGCCCGCGACCCGGGCCGCCTGTTCCGGCTCCCCCAGGGAATCTGACCCCGGGACCGCCCGGACCACCGGCTGATCGGCGGGTCCCGCCCCGAGACATCGTCCTCCCGGGCCGGATACGGTGTGGCGACCGGCTCGGGAGGCACAGTGGCGGCAGCGGCGCGCATCGCGTGGTCATGGTGTGCCCTGACCCTGGTGCTGACCGTGCTCGCCGTCGTCCTGACCATCCTCAACGGGACGAATCCGCTCGTCCTGTCCCACCTGCTGTTCGTGGCGGCCTGCGCGCTGGCGGGCGGCCTCATCGGTTCGCGCCGCCCCGAGCACGGGGTGGGCCGGCTGTTGACGGTGAGCGCGTTCTGCTTCGCGCTCATGGAGTTCTCCGGGCAGTACGCGATCCTCGGCCTCGTCACCCGCCCCGGGCTGCCACTGGCCGAAGCCCTGGCCTGGCCGCAGACCTGGCTCTGGGTGCCGGCGAACCTGTCGGCCTGTCTTATCCCGCTGTTCTTCCCCGACGGGCGACTGTCCTCATCGGGAGCGCGCCGCCTGGTGATCGGCGCCACCGCCGTGGGAGCGATGGCCGTGGTGGCCGGCGCGCTCCGGCCCGGCGAGAGCAGTCAGGTCACCGCGGGCAGCGGCGTGGTCAACCCGCTTGGAGTGGCCGGCCTCGCGGACACGGCGCCGGTGATGGAGACGGCGACGACCGCCCTGTTCGCCGTGGTTTTCGCCGTGGGCGCGCTGGACCTGAGCGCGCGTGCTCTCCGGAGCGGCGGCCGGAAGCGCCGCCAGATCGCCTGGCTGGTCTATGTGATCGGCATCGAGGTGGTGCTCGTCTCGGCCAGGTTGGCGGCCGGGCTGACCGACGACCTCCCCGGCTCCATCTGGCCCGCGACCAACACCCTGTGGGAGCTGGCCGGCGGGGCGGGCATGACCCTCCTGCCGGTCGCCATCTGCGTCGCGATCCTGCGCCACCGGCTCTTCGACATCGACCTGGTGATCAACCGGACGCTGGTCTACGCGCTGCTGTCCGGGTGCGTGACCGGCGGGTACGTGGTCGTGGTCGGCTACCTCGGCGCGCTCTTCCCCGCCGGGGACCTGCCGATCTCGATCCTGGCCGCCGGGCTCGTGGCCCTCGCCTTCGCACCGCTGCGGGAACGGCTGCAGGGCTGGGTCAACCTGCTGACCTACGGGGAGCGTGACGACCCGTACGCGGTGCTCACCCGCCTGGGCCGCAGGCTGGAGAGCACCGCCGAGCCGGGCACCGTGCTGCCGGGGGTCGCCCGGTCGGTCACCGAGGCACTGCGCCTGCCGTACGCGGCGGTCGAGACGGCCGAGGGCGCACGGTACGCGTCCGGCACGCCCGGCGGGGAGCTCCTGCGGCTGCCGCTGACGTACAACGGCGAGCGGGCCGGCGACCTCATCCTGTCGCCCCGGCCGGGAGAGAGCGGATTCGGCCCCCGTGACCTGCGCGTCCTCGCCGACCTGGCCAGGCAGATCGCGGTGGCCGTGCACGCCGTACGGCTCTCCGCCGACCTGCGACGCTCGCGGGAGCGGCTGGTGATGGCCCGCGAGGAGGAGAGGCGCAGGCTGAGGCGCGACCTGCACGACGGGCTCGGACCCACGCTGGCCGGGCTGACCATGCGTGCCGAGGCCGTGTACGACCTGGTCGAGGACGAGCACGCGCGGCGGCTGCTGGCCGAGATCGTCTCCGACGCCGAGGCCGCGGTGGCCGACGTGCGGACCCTGGTGGACGGCCTGCGCCCACCCGCGCTGGACTCCCTGGGGCTGCTCGGCGCGCTCCGCGCCCACACGGTCCGGCAGCCGTCCGGCCTGCGCGTGGCCCTGCGCGCCCCGGACGACCTGCCGCCGCTGCCGGCCGCCACCGAGGTCGCCGCCTACCGGATCGCGTCCGAGGCGCTGGCCAACGTGCGCAGGCACGCCGGAGCGACCCGCGCCGAGCTGCGGATCGAGGTGTCGGACGGCACCCTGAGGCTGGAGGTCTCCGACGACGGCCGGGGGATACGCCAGGAGGTGCCCGTCCCCGGCGGTCCCGCGGGGCCGGGCCGGGTGGGGGTCGGGCTGGCGTCGATGCGGGAGCGTGCCGTGGAGTTGGGCGGATCATGCGTGTTCGAGGAGCCTCCGGGAGGCGGGACCCTGGTCAGGGTCGCGCTGCCGGCGGCCGAGGAAGGAGACAGCGGTGATCCGGGTCCTGCTGGTTGACGACCATCCGGGTTTTCGCGCGGGGCTGCGGACCCTGCTGGCGACGGCCGAGGGGATCGAGGTCGCCGACGAGGCGGCCAGCGGCGAGCAGGCGCTGGCCCTGGTCGGGCGGGCGCAGCCCGACGTGGTCCTGATGGACCTGGCGATGCCGGGGATGGGCGGGGTCGCGGCCACCGAGCGGCTCACCCACGACCACCCGCACATCCGGGTGGTCGTGCTCAGCATGTCGGACGACGACGACTCGGTGTTCGCGGCCATGCGGGCCGGCGCCAAGGGCTACGTTCTCAAGGGCGCCAGGAAGGCGGAGATCGTCCGGTCCGTGCAGGCGGTGGCCGAGGGCGAGGCCATCTTCGGCCCGGCCATCGCCACCCGGCTGGTGAGCTATTTCGGCGAGCAGGGGCGCGAGCAGGGGCGGGAGGAGGCGCTGCCCGAGCTGACCAGACGGGAGCGGGAGATCCTCGGCCTGGTCGCCGAGCATCTGACGAACCCGCAGATCGCCGCCAGGCTCGGGCTGAGCCAGAAGACCGTGCGCAATCACGTGTCGGCCGTCTTCACCAAGCTCCAGGTGGCGGACCGGGCACAGGCGATCATGCGCGCGCGGGAAGCGGGGCTGTGACCTCCCCACCGGCCTTCCCGCCCCACTCGGCGTCCGGCATCCGCAGCACGCGCAGCGCGATCCAGCCGTACGCGGCCAGGTGGAACAGGGCGCCCGTCGCCTGCACGGCCGGCGCCTGGTCGACGGCCAGGAAGGGGACCAGCGTTCCCGCGAACGCGGCGACCGGCACCCACCAGGGGGCGATCCTGACCACGGCCAGCGCGATGAGCAGGGTGAACAGCCCGACGTGGGCGAGGAAGGCGGGCAGCAGCATGCCGAACAGGAATCCCCACAGCTCACCGGCCCGCGCCGTGACCATCTCCGCCTGCGCGTCGGGCAGCGTCTGGGCCAGGGCCAGGTCGTAGAAGTCGGTGGTGAAGAGCGTCAGCGCGTGCCCGGAGCCGATCAGGCCGATCGCGGCCCCCACGTTGCTCGTCCTCGGGGCGCGGCTGCGCAGCAGGTGGGCCAGGGCGAAGGTCACCGGGATGAGGGCGAGCGCGGCCCACAGGTAGAGAAGCGCGCTGACCTGCACCGTCGTCGCGTTCTCACGGAAGATCGCGGGGGCGTGGCTTTTTCCCGGCGGCGAGGTGAGGAAGGCGAGGAACTCCAGCAGCGGCCAGACGAGCAGGGCGATTCCGGCGACGATCCGGCGGAACGAATCAGGATTTTTCATCACCTGGACAGCGAACCCGGATCCCGTCCCAGGCCGCCTGGGCCGATGCCCCCGGTTCCCGGGAGAAATGTCCCCGGAGCCCGGGACCACCCCGCCGCGTCCCCGGGACGCACTCGAAACGCAGCCCAGGAGCGCGCCTCGGGCGCGCCACGGCGGCCTCCGCGGTTCGGACGGCCCGGAAAGGGCCGGTCCCCGAAAAGCCGGTGCCCGAGGAGACCGTGCCCGGTGACGTGACGTGACGGGGCTTGGCACGGCGGTCAGCGCCGGGCGGTGTCGGCCTCCGGAACGAAGTGGGGAAGGACCTCGGGGTTGGCCATGGCGTCGAGGTTGGCGGCCTTCTCCGGGGGAACGCCGAGCAGGATCTTGCGGATCGGGACCTCCAGCTTCTTGCCACTGAGCGTGCGGGGAATGCCGGGAACCTCGATGATCTCGTTCGGCACATGGCGTGGGGAGAGCCTCTCCCTGAGCTCCCGGCGCAGGCGCATGATCAGGGCGTCCTGCAGCGTCTCCCCCTCGACCAGGGTGACGTACAGCAGCAGGCGGCCCTCCTGCCCGAGCTGGCCGGTGTCGATCACCAGACTGTCGGCGATCTCCTCGAAACCCTCCACCACGCGGTAGAACTCGCTGGTGCCCATCCGCACCCCGCCCCGGTTCAGTGTCGAGTCGGAGCGGCCGTAGATCACCGAACCCCCGTCAGGAAGGATCTTGATCCAGTCGCCGTGCCGCCAGACCCCGGGGTACTCGGAGAAGTAGCTGTCGCGGTAGCGCGACCCGTCCGGGTCGTTCCAGAACATCACCGGCATCGACGGCATCGGCAGGGTCACCACCAGCTCGCCGACCTCGCCGATCACCGGCCTGCCCGACGGATCGAAGGACTCCACCTTCGCCCCCAGGCAGCGACAGGGGATCACACCCGCCCGGACCGGGAGCAGCGGGACCGCGCCGACGAAGCCGGTGCACACGTCGGTGCCCCCGGAGAACGAACCGAGCTGCACGTCCGGCAGCGCGTCGTGCACCCAGCCGAACCCCTCGGGCGGCAGCGGCGAGCCGGTGGACCCGAGCCCCCGCAGCCGGTCGAGGCCCGACGGCTTGAGGCCGGCCTTCATGGACGCGATCACGTACGGAGCACCCGTACCGAAGTAGGTGACCCCCTCCTCGGCGGCCAGCCGCCAGAGCGCGTCAGTCTGAGGATAGGTCGCCGCCCCGTCGTAGAGCACCACGGTCGAGCCGACCAGCAGGCCGCCGACGAGGTAGTTCCACATCATCCAGCCGGTGGTGGTGTACCAGAAGAAGACGTCGTCCTCGCCCAGATCCTGGTGGAAGGAGATCGCCTTGAGGTGTTCGAGCACCACACCGCCGTGGCCGTGCACGATCGGCTTGGGCAGCCCGGTGGTGCCCGAGGAGTAGACGATCCAGAGCGGATGCCCGAACGGCACCGGCTCGAAGTCGAGCGGCCCCGCGACGGAGCGCAGCTCCGCCCAGCTCACCGTACGGACCCCGATCCCGGGCACCGGAGCGTCCGCCGCGGTCTCCCGCGCGGCCGCCGCGCCGGAGCCGTCGGGGGTGTCCGCGCCCCGCACGTCCTCGGCCGAGATCCGGACCCGCGCCACCAGCGTCGGCAGCCTGGCCGCGATGTCGTCGACGACCGCGCCTCGGTCGAAGTTCCTGCCGTTGTAGTCGTAGCCGTCGACCGCGATAAGCACCTTCGGCTCGATCTGGGTGAAACGGTCGATCACGCTGGACGCCCCGAAGTCGGGCGAGCAGGAGGACCAGACGGCTCCCAGGGAGGCGGTCGCCAGGAAGGCGATCAGCGCCTCGGGAACGTTCGACACGTAGGCCGCGACCCGGTCGCCCCGTCCGACCCCCAGTGCCACCAGGCCCGCGCGGACCCGCGCCACCTCCTCGGCCAGCTCGCCCCTGGTGAACGTCCGCCGCCCGCCCACCTCGTCGCGGGCGACCACCGCGAGCCGCCCGGGGTCGGAGACGGCCCCGCGCAGCGCGTTGGCCGCGTAGTTCACCGTCGACCCGGCGAACCATTCCGTGCCGGGCATCTCCCCCGATATGACCGGCCCGTCACCGCGCTCCCCCGCGACCCCGAAGTAGTCCCAGATCGACGTCCAGAACTCGGCCGGGGCGTCAACCGACCACTGCCACAGGGACTCGTAGTCACCGGCCCGGCCCAGCCACTCCGCATAACGGGTGACCTTCGCGTTCCTCACAACCTCCGGGGAGGGCTCCCAGAGCAGCGCACCTTCCTCAACCATGGCCCTATCCTCTCGGCGCCCCAGCCGAATGTCATCCCCGAGGTTCACATATCGCCCCGGCACACCGTGTGGGCCGACCACACACGCCCTCGCCGGCACCTCTGGGAAATCCGTCACCACCAGCGCCGATATCCATTCGGATATCGATCTCACCATGTCCCAAATATTGGACATAAGGGACAACTCTCTGGTCTTCTCTGTCCCCGACGAGGAAGGGCGACCACTGCCATGAGGCTGAGACATCTGATCACCGCGACCACGCTGGTGCTGGTGACCGCGAGCGCGGGCACTGTATGGGCACTGCGCACCGAGGGCTCGCCCGAGGAGACCGCGGAGATGTTCCTGACCGCGTGGGGCCGGCAGGACTACACGGCGATGCGTGCGCTGACCGTCAAGCCGCCGGACGACTTCGAGCGCTGGTACCGGCGTTTCCGCACCGACCTGAAGCTGACGGGGGCCACCTTCAGGGTGCTGGGAGACGCCCGGGACGGCGAGCCGGTCACCGTCGGGTTCCGCGCGGCGCTGGAGGGGCCCGTGGACTGGGCCTACGAGGGGTCGCTGAAGCTGGTCGAGCACGAGCGCACCTGGCGGGTGAAGTGGAGCCCGGCCGCCGTCCACCCCAGGCTCGGAACGGGCCTGCGGATCAAGACCGCGCTGGTCAAGGCCGAGCGGGCGCCGATCCTCGCCGCCGACGGCACCCGGATCGACACCCCTGCCACGCCAGGCTCGGTGCAGCAGCTCGTCGAGGGACTCACCCAGACGTACGCCTCCCGCCTCACCGGCACCGCGTCCGCGCGGGTCGATCTGGTGAAGGGCACTCAGAAGGTCGCCACGCTCGCCACCGCCACCGCCAAGGCGGGCCGGGAACTGCGCACCACCATCGACCTGGACGTCCACCGCGCCGCCGCCTCGGCCCTGGAGGCGGTGGACAAGCCGGCCTCACTGGTCGTGCTCCGGCCGTCGACCGGCGAGATCCTCGCCGTGGTCAACAAGCCGGGCGGATTCAACCGGGCGCTGCTGGGCCACTACCCGCCGGGTTCGACCTTCAAAGTGATCACCGCCTCGGCCCTGGTCGCCGACGGTATGACCGCGGACGAGCGGGTGAGCTGCCCGGCCGAGCAGAACATCGGCGGCTTCGCCTTCCACAACGCCGGATTCAAGGACTACGGCACGCTCCCGTTCAGCACGGCGTTCGCGCACTCGTGCAACACCACGTTCGGCGCGCTCACCGTGGACCGGCTCGGCGGGCAGCGGCTCGCCGCCCTCGCCGGGAGCTTCGGGTTCGGTGCCCCCGTCCAACCCGGCGTGCCCGCGGTACGGGCCGAGTTCCCCGCGCCCAAGGACGACACCGACCTCGCATCGGCCTCGATCGGCCAGGGCCGGGTGCTGGCGAGCCCGCTCAACATGGCCACGGTCGCCGCGGCGATCGCCGACGGCTCCTGGCGTCCGCCCCGCCTGGTGGCGGCCTCCCTGCTGCCCGAGGCCGAGCCCCGGAAGCTGGAACCCGAGATCCTGCGGGCACTGCGCACGCTGATGCCCGCGGTGGTGGTGGAGGGCACCGCGAGCGCGGTCTCCTTCCCCTCCGGCACGGCGGGCAAGACCGGGACCGCGGAGTTCGGTTCGGGCAAGGAACCGCCGTCGCACGCCTGGTTCATCGGCTACCGGGGAGACCTGGCCTTCTCCATCGTGGTGGAGGGCGGCGGCGCCGGCTCCACGGTGGCCGCCCCCATCGCGAGCCGCTTCCTGACCGGCCTCCCCCAGCGATGACCCACACCGGCGGACCGCTGATGGTTGATCACCATCTTGCCGAGGTGGCTGACCGGGAATGCGGGAATCGGCTGCCGACGGCCCATCGCGCTGTCGGGTTCATGCCGCCCGCCCGCTTGGCGGGAGTCAGCGGCCTGCGGGGAAGTGGCCGGCGTGGCGGGCCGGGGAGGTGAGGCCGGCGACGGCGGCCACCACCTCCGAGGGGTTGGCGAGGTCGGGCAGGACCGCGTCCGCCCCGGCCTCGCGCAGCTCGGCCGCCAGGGAGCGCCCGGAGGCGACGCCGATCATCGCGGCCCCGGCGATCCTGGCGGCCTGGACGTCCCTGGCCGAGTCGCCGATCAGCACGGTGTTGCTCCCGTCGAAGATCGCCCCGTACTTCTGCTTGGCCCGGCCCTGCGCGACCTGCAGGAGGGTGGCCTTGGGATAGACCTCCTCGCCATAGCCGCCGATCTCGAAGTCGACGTGTTCGTCGAGGCCGAACGCGGTCAGCTTGTGCACGGCGTTGCTCTTGATCGTGCCGGTGAGTACCGACTGGACCACGCCGTCGAGCTTTGCCACCGCCTTCAGCGCGTCGCGGGCCCCGGGCATCATCCGGCCGTCCTTGGCCAGGCGCCTGCGCCTGGTCCCGAAGGATTCGGCCAGCGCGTCGAGGAACCTGGGGAGGTGGTCGTCCCCGGCGACGATCCCGTTGATGGCGAGCATCTCGAAGACGATCTCAGAGTCCGGGCGCCCGTTGGGCTGGGTCAGCTTGACCAGGGGCCTGCCGGTGACAGCGCGGAAGGCCTCCGCGTATGCCTCGCGGGTGACGATGGACACGTCGACCAGGGTGAGGTCGATGTTCCAGAGAACGAGGCGGTTGATCGGAGCCTCCCGGAATGGGTGCGGATGCCCAGAGTACGACCCGAGGCGGATGGCGACCGCCTCCAATGCCGAAAACGTTAGTTTTGGGGGGGTTGCCCTGCGACGGTGACCCGTTCGCCACGCCGACCGGGGAAACCCCGCCGTTCCCTCGACCATTTTTCGGATGGCGGCCTGCGCAGGGCCTGGGGGCAGAGCCTGAGGGCAGGGCCTAGGCGTGGTCGAGGGCGTTCGCGAGGGTGTCGACGACCGGGACGCCGCAGGACATCAGGTCGGCGCGGCTGGTCATACCACCGGTGTAGAGGACCGCGTGCGCGCCGACGTGCTGGGCGGCGTGCGCGTCGTCCAGGCTGTCGCCGATCACGAGGACATCGGCCGGGTCGATGCCGAGCGCGGCCAGGTGGGCCACCATCGACTCGGCCTTGTGCCCGCCGGGGGCGTTGCGCAGGCCGTCGATCCGGCTGAAGTGGTGGTCGATGCCGAATTCCGAGATCTTGGGAACCAGCCGGTCATGCGCCCACATGGACAGCAGCGACTGCCTGCCTCCCGCGTTCCCCCAGCTTTCCAGGGTGGAGAGCGCGTCGTCGGCCAGCCCGCATTCCAGCATCAGCCGGTGGTAGTTGTCATGGAAGCCCAGGTCGAGCATCTCCCACTCGCCCTCGTGGAGGGCACGGCCGAGCATGCGCTCGTAGGCGGCCCAGATCGGGCGCGTGTAGACGGCACGGAAACGGTCCACGTCGTAGGAGCCCAGCCCGTACGGCTCGAACACCGCGTTCGTCGCACCGACGACGGCGTCGATGTCGTGGAAGAGCGTGCCGTTCCAATCCCAAACGATGTGTCTCATATCGCCTCCCAGGATAGCGAAAACCCGTGCTGGAGCGGCGCCACCACAGGATGGCCGGCCCGCTCTCCGGACTCCGGACGCGAGAGGGTCAGCCGACCAGGTCGGGAATCTCCTGGGTGGCGTACCAGAGGAGCTCGTTGGCCTCGACACCGTCCACGGTGAACCTGGCGTCGTCGTCGCCCCGGTCGGCCGCGGGCAGCGCCGCGACGGCGGCCTCGACGTCCTTCACCGCCGACAGGTCGTCCACATGGACGGCGGCGATCCGCGCCAGCGGGACCGCCGCGGCGAGTCGCACCCGGGCTCGCTCGTCCAGGTCCGCGCTCACGCTCACGTCACCCTCCGGTACGTCGACGGCGACGACCACCCGCCGCGCGACGACCTCCACCCCGTCCGCGCGGTCGGCGGCCAGCATTCGCAGGGAGTCTCTGGCCGCCTCGGTCAGTGCGACGTACTCCAGTTCCTCGGTGTCACCCGAGACGTACCACTCGATCAACGCGGGTGTCACCGCGTAGCCGGTCAGCGGGGCCGGGCCGAGCTCCCCCACGGTGGCCACGCGGGCCAGCGCCGGGAGCGTACACGGCAGGTAGACGCGCATCCATGCCTCGATCTATCTCTTAAGCATCGGCGCCGGTTCGGCGCCGGTTCACGCATCGAGTGTGCCAGTACCGGCGACCCGCGGTGGTACCGCCCGCGCGGAGTGACCGATCCGCTCCGGACCGGACGGGCCTCAGCGCAGCGAGACCCGCAACAGGGTCTCCAACTCGCCGATGGTCACCTCAGGGTCGCGGTGGTGCACGCCGACGATGCCGAGTCGCCGGGCGGCCTCGATGTTGGCCTCGATGTCGTCGACGAACACGCACTGCTCACCGGCCAGGCCGATCCTGCCGAGCGCGTGCTCGAAGATCCTCTGCTCCGGTTTGCGCATGCCGATCTCTCCCGAGATGACGACCTCGTCGAAGACGTCGTCCCAGCCCTCGCGGGGATACTCGTTCGCCCAGGAGTTGGAGAGCAGGCAGGTGCGCAGCCCGGCCGCACGGGCCACCCGGAGCATCTCGTACATCGGCTCGACCCGGTGGAAGCGGGAGAACATCCTGTCCAGCAGCCCCTCGGCGACCGGCGGCACGCCGTCCGTGGTGACCAGCCGGGCGGCCAGGTGGCGTTCGAAGTCCAGCCCGGAGATCTCCCCCCGCTCCAGAGCGTGGATCACGTTCTCGCTGTTCTCCAGGCCCTCGTACGCGTGGACGATCAGCTCGCGCATCACCTGCCGGTAGTGGTCCGCGTCGAGCCTCTCGGCGACGATCCACTCCGCGACCGCCTCGGAAAGACCGACGGTGAGCACGCCACCCCAGTCGATCAGCACGCCCTTGAGCATCTGTCCTCCTTAGTGGAACGGGTTCCAGGTTAAGTGTGGCCGGTGAACGATCGGAGAAGGGGTGGTGCCAAACTTGCCGCCATGGACTTCGCGCTCAGCGACAAGGCTCAGGAATACCTCGCCAATCTGACCGATTTCATGGCAACCCACGTATACCCGGCGGAGCCGGTCTACCATGCGTGGCGCCAGGCCAAGGGCTACGACAACCACGAACTACCGCCGGTGGTGGAGGAACTCAAGTCCGAGGCGCGCTCGCGCGGCCTCTGGAACCTGTTCCTGCCCGATGAGTCGAACATGTCGGTGCTTGACTACGCCACTCTGGCCGAGGTCACCGGCCGTTCCATCGACCTCGCGCCCGAGGCACTGAACTGCGCGGCCCCCGACACCGGGAACATGGAGGTCCTGCACATGTTCGGCTCGCCCGAGCAGCGGGACCGGTGGCTCAAGCCCCTGCTCTCCGGGGAGATCCGCTCGGCGTTCGCGATGACCGAGCCCGCCGTGGCCTCAAGCGACGCGACCAACATCGCCACCTCCATCCGGCTCGACGGCTCCGAGTACGTGATCAATGGCCGCAAGTGGTTCATCACCGGGGTCGCCGACCCGCGCTGCGAGATCCTGATCGTGATGGGCAAGACCGATCCGGACGCCCCCCCGCACCGCCAGCAGTCGATGATCCTGGTCCCGATGGACACGCCGGGCGTGGAGATCGTCCGTCACCTGCCGCTCTTCGGCTACCAGGAGCAGCACGGCCACTCCGAGATCCTCTTCACGGACGTCCGGGTGCCCGCCTCGAACCTGATCGCGGAGGAGGGTGACGGCTTCCGCATCGCCCAGGCCCGTCTCGGCCCCGGTCGCATCCACCACTGCATGCGTGCCATCGGCATGGCCGAGCGCGCCCTGGAGCTGATGTGCACCCGCGCCGCCAACCGGGTGGCCTTCGGCCAGACGCTTGCCCAGCAGGGCGTGGTACAGCAGCAGATCGCCGAGTCACGGCTGGCCATCGAGCAGGCCAGACTGCTCACCCTGAAGGCCGCCTGGATGATCGACACGGTCGGCGTGAAGGCGGCCGCCTCGGAGATCTCCGCGATCAAGGTCGTCGCTCCGAGGATGGCGTGCGAGGTCATCGACCGCGCCATCCAGGTCCACGGCGGCATGGGTCTCGCCGACGACGTCCCGCTCGCCACGATGTACGCCCAGGCCCGCGCGATGCGCATATTCGACGGCCCGGACGAGGTTCACATCCGCACCGTGGCCCGTCGCGAGCTCAAGCCGTACCTCTCCTAGACGCCCCGGAACAGGGCGCATACGGTCCACTGGATCGGAGATTCCTCCCCCAATATCCGATTCAAAGGCCGGTACGAGTTTCACGGCCCCAATTCGAGGAAGATTACGGACATGGCACTCAGGCCATATAACTGCACGTAGAAGGCGTGATCGGCCTCCTGCGGGCTCCATTTGCACCTTCCCTCGGTTCCCATGAGGAGGGATCATGGCAGTAGCTCAGGCGAGCCGGTCACGCGCCCATACGGCGCAAAAGCCGACCACACCCGCCGCGTCCACCACGCACACACCGTCAGGCCGGAAGCAGGACAACCCCTCACTGAAGTTGAACCTGCCAATGATGACCGTGCAGTTCCGGCCGCCGCATGTTCACATGCCACACGTCAGCCGGCAGGAAGCGGGCCAAGCCGTCGACGCCGCCAGGTCCTTCCTCCCGCCGCCTGAGCGCATCGTCTACTACGGAGGGCTCGGCGCCCTGGCCGTGGCGGGATTGATCGAGTGGCCGGTGGCGGCCGCCATCGGGGTCGGAACGATGATCGCTCAGCGTGCCCGCGGGAGGGGCCGGGCCCCGGTCTCCGCGCCCCGGACTCCGACGCCCACCTCACGAGCCGCGGGCACCACCAAACCCGCCGCCCGGACCTCGGCCTCCACCGCGCGGGCCGCCAAACCCGCGGCACGGGCCGCCAAACCCGCGGCACGGGCCGCCAAACCCGCGGCACGGGCCACCAAACCCGCGACACGGGCCACCAGGCCCGCGACACGAGCCGCGGGCACCACCACCAGGCCCACGTCACGCGCCGCGGCCACCACCTCGCGGACCACGAAACCCACCTCACGCGCCGCAGGCACGACCTCACGCGCCGCAGGCACGACATCGCGGACCGCCAAGACCACATCACGCGCCACCAGGCCCGCGACACGCGCCGCAGGCACCACCTCGCGGGCGACGACATCCCGGACCACGAAACCCACCTCGCGGACCGCCAAGACCACATCACGCGCCACCAGATCCACATCACGCGCCGCAGGCACCACCTCGCGGACCGCCAGGCCCGCGGCGCGCGCCGCAGGCACCACCTCACGGGCGACGACATCCCGGACCACGAAACCCACCTCGCGGACCGCCAAGACCACATCACGCGCCACCAGATCCACATCACGCGCCGCAGGCACCACCTCGCGGACCGCCAGGACCGCGGCGCGCGCCACCGGATCCGCGTCGCGGACCTCGGCGCCCGTTTCCCGTGCCGCGAGCTCCACCTCCAGGTCCACCAGGTCGGCCGCCCGCCAGAAGACCTCGCCCCGCAGGAGCAGCTCCAAGTGATCACAGTGATGGGGCCGATCGGGCCACGTGTAACCACGGCCTGATCGGCCTTGTCATCTCGTCTACTGGAGACCCGGATGTTCGTACCCCGTCTGCTCTCGCTTCCCGCGGAAACTCTCTGGGGTGCCATGCCCGAGGTGATCCGCAACGCCCTGAGGCATTCCCGAGGGAGGCGAATCTGTCCCGGCGGGCTCCGTATCGACCTGTACGTGATCGGCGGTCCTGGCAGCGGGCGGGCGGCGCGACGGCTGGAGAGCTCGCTGCTGAAGGTGGAGGGGATCGAGCGGGCGGAGGTCAACGGCGCCCTCGGGACCGTGTTCGTGGGGTGCGACCCCGACTCGGTCGACCTGGAGGAGCTGGTGGCGGTCGTCGATTCGTTCGACAACGCTGACGGCGACGGCGACGGCGACGAGCCGGAGGTGGACGAGGACGCCGAGTTCGACGACTCACTGCCGGGCCCGGTGTCCCTCGCCTCCGAATACGCGGAGCACCGCATCGCCAACCCGGTGCGGAGCCACACGCGCATGGGCATCCGGCTCGGCGGGAGCCTGGTCGGAACGGGAATGGCGCTGGCCGGGCGTGTGATGCACGTGCTGCCGCTCACTCCGATCGTTCCCGCCCTGCTGAGCCTGGCCGAGTCCACCCCGAAGGTCCGCACCGAGCTGGACCGCCACCTCGGCGTCCCGACCGCCGCCGCCCTGCTCGAAACGGCGGACATCGTCGCCTACACGCTGGCGCTGCGTCCGCTGGGAATGCTCGTCCAGTCGGCCACCGCGGTCGGCCGCTACCTCGAGACGCGCGACACGCGACGGGCCTGGGAGAGGCACGAGCACGAACTGGGTTCGTGGGAGGGCTCCTACCACCACATCCGGGTGGCCAGGAAACCACGCCCGGCCCCCATGACCACCAGCCCCGTACGACGGTTCGAGCACGTCGCGAGCCAGGTGACGGTGGGCGCCACCGGGCTGACGTACCTCCTCGGCAAGAACCGGGAACGGACCATCGCCATGCTCACCGCGGCGACCCCCAACGCCGCGAAGCTGGGCCGTGAATCCTTCGCCTCCGCGATCGGGCGCGCCCTGGCGCGGCGCGGGGCGGTCGTCCTCAACAGCCGCGCCCTACGCCACATGGACGGCATCGACACGGTCATCCTCGACGCCGACGTGCTCGACACGGGTTCCTGGGAGATCGACCGCATCGTGTCCCTCGGCGACGCCGACACCGACGGGCTGCACGCGCGGCTCTACGCCCTGCTCGACCTCACCGACCCCGGCGCGCGGCGGGAGCACGAGGAGTGGACCGCCGAGCCGGTGCCGGGCCCGGCCGGGCTCATCGCGGCGGACACCGAGGAATGGGAGGCTCGGGGACTCCGGGCCGTCCGCGTGGCGAGGCGGGGCGAGCCCGTCGCCCTGGTCGGCATGGCACCGCAGGTGGACCCGCTGGCCGACGCGATCGTCACCGCGGCCAAGGCCGCGGGCACCGTGCTGCTGGCGGGAGGCGATCCGGGGCTCGGTCGGCGGCTCGGCGTCGACGAGTTCGTACCGGACGCCTCCCGGCTGACCCGGTCGGTCCGCGCGCTCCAGGCGGACGGCCGCGGGGTCGCCGTGGTGTCGGGACGCCACATGACCGCACTGGCCCACGCCGACCTGGGTATCGGCGTGCTGTCCCGCTCGGCCCGGGTGCCCTGGGACGCGGACGTGATCGGCGAACTCGAGGAGATCCACCTGCTGCTGAGCTGCCTGGCGCCGGCGAGGAGGACAAGCGAGCGGTGCGCCTGGCTCGACGCCACGGGAGCGACCGCCGGAGGCGTGCTGACCGCCCTCGGGCCGCCGTCGCGGTCACTGGGCAGGGCGCAGCTCTCAAGTGACTGCACCGCGATGGCCGCCATCGTCACGGGTGTGTGGGCAGGCTGGCACGCCGGGCAGGAGACGCCGCCGGTCCGGGTGGACCAGACCCCCTGGCACGCGATGTCGACCAAGGACGTCCTGTCCCTGCTGGGATCCTCGCCCAGCGGAATCACCGAGGCCGAGGCCGTCCGGCGCAGGACCTCGGCGGGAGCCTCGGAGTCCGAGCGTCCCGCCTCGCTGCTCCGCGCGTCCGCCGAGGAACTGGCCAACCCGCTGACCCCGGTCCTGGCCGCCGGGGCGGGCCTGTCGGCCCTGGTCGGCTCGATCTCCGACTCGGCGATGATAGCCACCGTGGTGCTCGCCAACGCGCTCATCGGAGGAGGCCAGCGGTTCAGCGCCGAACGGGCGTTGCATCGCCTCACCGAGTCGGTCGCGATCCGGGTCCGGCTTCGCCGCCCCAACGAGGGCGTGAGCGTGACGGCCGAGGACCTGGTGCCGGGCGATGTGCTCGAATTGCGCGCGGGCGACACCGTGCCGGCCGACTGCCGGGTGCTCAGGGCGACGGGCCTGGAGATCGACGAGGCCGCGCTGACCGGCGAGTCCCAGCTCGTCACCAAGTCACCGGCGCCCGTCGACGCGCCCGCCGTCGCCGACCGGAGCTCGATGGTCTACGAGGGTACGACCGTCGCGGCCGGTAGCGGGCTGGCCGTGGTGGTCGCGGCGGGCGAGGCGACCGAGGCCGCCAGGACCGCCAGGCTCGCCAAGGAGCGGCCACCCGTCTCGGGCGTGCAGCTGCGACTGCGGAAGCTGAGCCGCCGGATCCTTCCGGTCGCGATCGGCTCCGGCTTCGTCCTGCTCGCCGCCGACCTGCTGCGCGGCAGGTCGATGATCGAGGCGCTCGCGCCCGCGGTGAGCCTCGCCGTCGCGGCCGTGCCCGAGGGGCTGCCTTTCGTCGCCTCGGTCGCGGAACTCGCCGCCGCCCGGCGGCTGTCGACCCGCGACACCCTGGTGCCCAACCCCTCCACGATCGAGGCCCTCGGCCGGGTGAACGTGCTCTGTTTCGACAAGACCGGGACGCTCACCGAGGGGCGCATCAGCCTGCGGTGCGTCTCGGACGGGCAGGACGAACGTCTCGTCGAGGCGTTGACACCCGAGATGAGGCACATCGTGGCCGCGGGGCTGCGCGCGTGCCCGCGGCACGATGAGGGGCGTCCCATCGCGCACCCCACCGATCGCGCCGTGGTGAACGGGGCCGAGCGGCTGGGCGTGGTGCCCAGGGAGGGCGCGGGAAGCTGGGAAAGGGTCGACGAGCTTCCCTTCGAGCCCGGACGCGGCTACCACGCGGTACTCGGCGCGAACGACTCGGGGCCGCTGCTGAGCGTCAAGGGCGCTCCGGAGGTCGTGGTCACCCGCTGCACGTCCGTACTCCGCGACGGCGAGGTGGTCCCCCTCACGGATTCCCTCGAGGCGGAGCTGGAGAAGGAGCTCGACCAGCTCGCCCGGCAGGGCTACCGGGTGCTCGCGGTCGCGGAGCGCGCCGCCTCCGACCGTCGCGACCTCGACGAGTCCCGTATCCAGGGCCTGTGCTTCCTGGGCTTCCTCGGCCTGGCCGACCCGGTGAGGCCCACGGCGGCCGAAAGCGTCGGCCGGCTGACCCGGGCGGGCGTACGCATCGTCATGATCACGGGTGACCATCCGAGCACGGCGGAGGCGATCGGCGTCGAGCTGAACGTGCTGAACGGCGGGCAGATCATGACGGGGCCCGAGCTGGACGGGATGGACGACGACACCCTGCTGGAGGCGCTGCCGGACGTGACGGTCTTCGCCAGGACCACTCCGGCCCACAAGGCCAGGATCGTCGGCTGTCTGCGCCGGGCCGGCAAGGTCGTGGCGGTCACCGGGGACGGCGCCAACGACGCCCCCGCGATCCGGCTCGCGGACGTGGGGATCGCCCTCGGCTCCCACGCGACCCCGGCGGCCAGGGCCGCGGCCGACATCGTGGTGACCGACGACCGCATCGAGACGATCGTCGACGCGATCATCGAGGGCAGGGCCATGTGGGGGTCGGTCCGCGACGCCCTGAGCATCCTGCTGGGCGGCAACATAGGTGAGATCGTCTTCGCGGTCGGATCCAGCCTGATCAGCGGCCGGAACGTGCTGAACGCCCGGCAGCTGCTGCTGGTCAACCTGCTCACCGACATGCTGCCCGCGATGGCGGTGGCCTCCCGGCCGCCGGCCGCGGCCAGTCCGGAGAAACTGCTGGAGGAGGGCCCGGAGGCCTCGCTGGGGGCCTCCCTGACCCGGGACATCTACCTGCGGGCCGCCACCACGGCGAGTGCGGCGGGCGCGGCCTGGGCGATCGGCCGGATGACCGGCACGCGTGGGCGGGCGGACACGATGGGACTGGTCGCGCTGGTGTCGACGCAGTTGCTGCAGACCCTCGCCCTGGGCAGCCGGGACCGCACCGTGGTGCTGGCCTCGCTCCTGTCCCTCGGCGTTCTGGGCATGAGCGTCTCGGTTCCCGGGTTCTGCCACTTCTTCGGCTGCCGTCCCCTCGGGCCGGTGGGGTGGTTCATCGCCCTGAGCAGTGCCGCCGCGACCACGGCCGCCGGAGTCGTCTTCCAGGCATCCAACCGACAGGTGTCACCCAACGTTCACCAAACGGTAATCTCCTAGAGGGTGACTTAGTCCTGTTTGGTATGGATTATCGCATTAAGCGATCCTTCTCCCTATGAGGTTGTTATGTACGGATTCTTCTCCACGGTGCTCGCCAAGGCGACGGTCATGCTGATCGAGGCCCTTCTCATGCGCGTCATCCAGTCGCTCGTCGTCTCGCTGGCCAGGACCGGCAGCCTCCAGGCCGCCTGACCCGGTCCTGCGGCACGGGCCCGGCCGTGCCGTGAGCGGATCATGACCGGGAACGCGACCACGGTGACCGGGGCCCAGGCCACGGTCACGACCGGAAGCCCGCTCAGCGGGCCCGCGAGTTGATGAGCCGGGCGACCTTGAGGTGCCCGGCCGAACGCAGTACCCGCTCGGCCTTGGCCGGGTCGGCGACCGGCGCCCTCTCCAGCAGGCCACGGGCGGCCTTCAGCTTCAGCAGGCGCCGGACGGACTGGTCGAGCCGCGCCTCCGAGATCTTCCCGGACTTCACGGCGGCCAGCAGCGCCCCACGGGCCTCTCGGTAGTCCGGCGGCATGAGCAGCAGGTCGACCCCGGCCTGGATCGCCCGTACCGCCACCTCACCGTCGTCATACCTCTTGCGCACCCCCGCCATGTCCAGCGCGTCCGTCGAGACGACCCCGTCGAAGCCGAGCCTCTCCCTGAGCAGCCCGGTCAGGATCGGCCTGGAGAGGGTGGCCGGGTCGCCGGAGGGGTCGAGCTTCGGCATGACGACGTGCGCACTCATGATCGCGTCGACGTCCCTGCCGATGGCGGCGGCGAAAGGCGGGGCGTCCAGCCTTTTCCACTGGGACAGGGAGTGCCTGATCACCGGCAGACCGGTGTGGCTGTCGACGTTGGTGTCACCATGGCCGGGAAAGTGCTTGGCGGTGGCCGCGATCCCCGCGTCATGGAAGCCGCGGACCGCGGCGGCGACCATCGGCGCGACCTTGTTCGGATCGGAGCCGTAGGCACGCGGGCCGATCACCGGGTTGCGCGGGTTGATGTTGACGTCGGCGACAGGGGCGAAGTCGAGGTTGATGCCCAGGACGCGCAGCTCGCTACCGGTCACCTCCGCGGCCCGGCGGGCCAGCGAGGGGTCGCCGGTCGAGCCGATGACCGAGGCTCCCGGCAGGTTGGTGACCAGCGGGGCGAGCCGGGAGACCTGGCCGTTCTCCTGGTCCGCGCCGATCAGTAGCGGGATCTCCGGCGACGCCTTCTGCAGCCCGTTGGTCAGTGCCACGACCTGCCTGACGTTCTTGACGTTGCCCGCCCAGGGGAACAGGATCACCCCACCGGGGCGGTAGCGGGCGACCATCTTCGCCGGGGTGTCCACGCCGAACCGCGCCTGGTTCTCCCCCGACGCCGTGTCGGCCGCCTGACCGTAGAGCACCGGCATGAAGAGCTGGCCGACCTTCTCCTCCAGGCTCATCGAGGCGAGCACGGCCTCCACATCGGCCGGCTTCGCCGTTCCCGGTCTCGCCGTCCCGGGCGTGGCCGTCTCGGCGCGCGTGGCCGCCGGGCTCGCGCTCGCGGAGGACTCCCCGCCCCCGACCGCGCCGGACGCCGGTGGAGCGGCCCTTCCGGTGCCGACACACCCGGCCGCCATCGTCGCGATCACTGCGATCCCCGTCACACACATCCACCGAGCCATGCCCCTTACGCTATCCGGGCGGACGCCCCGGTGCCCGCGCGGCGAATCGGCCGGTGAATCGGAGGCACCTCGGCTCACGGCGCCGACGCGATGCCCGCCAGCTGGTCGAGAAGCTCCTCGGCGCCCTCACCCTCGGCCCTGATCACCACCACGTCCCCTCTCCTGACGTCGAGTGCGAGGACCGACAGGATGCTCTTGGCGTTCACCGGCGAGCCGGCCCCCTTGGCGATGGTGACGTCCAGGGACGCCTTGGTCGCCGCCTGCACGAACGTCGCGGCGGGCCGGGCGTGCAGGCCGACCTCCGCCGTGACGGTGACATGGCGCTCGGCCACGTGCTCCTCCTTGAGAATCGACGCCGCGGTCTAGACCACACGGCGTGTTTGCCGGCCTTTGGCCATCCGATGGCTCAACACCATTTCACATTCTTCGCCATCTCCGGCCCCGCGGGCCGTCAGACCGGATCGCTCCACTCGAAAAGCCGGTCACCGGCGTCCACGGTCCCCTCGGCGAGGCCGGTCACGGCGCCCGCGGTGGCGTCCAGCGCCACGACCGGGCAGATCGGGCGGCGCCCGCCCGCTTCGATCCCGGCCGGGTCCCACGCCACCACCGGCTGCCCGGCGCTCACCCGATCGCCCTCCGCGACCAGCAGCTCGAAGCCCTCGCCCCTGAGCTGAACCGTGTCGATGCCCAGGTGGACGAGGACCCCCCTGCCGTCGTCGCCGACGACCACGAACGCGTGCGGGTGCAGCTTGACGATGGTGCCCGCGATGGGAGAGAAGGCCCGGCCGGGCGCCCTGTCCGGCTCGATCGCCATGCCGGGCCCGACCAGGCCCTCGGAGAAGACCGGGTCGGGTACCGAGTCGAGTCTCACCGCCACCCCCGCGACCGGTGCCAGAACCGTGGTCACCGCACTCCCCTCGGCATGCCCCCGTCCGCGAGAGCACCTCCCTCAGCCGATGATGTCCTCGATGTCGCCGGCGATCATGTCGGCCTCGGGGCCCACCACCACCTGCACGACACCGCCGGCCACCATCACGCCGTGCGCGCCGGCCGCCCGCAGGGCCACCTGGTCGACCTTGGAGGCGTCACGCACCTCGGTGCGGAGCCGGGTGATGCACGGTTCGATCTCGATGATGTTGTCCGCACCACCGAGTCCAGCGATGATCGCGTCGGCGTCGGCCGCCATGTCGCCCTCCAGTTGTGATCACCCTGTCCCCAGGGCTATGGGCAGGCTAGAGGAGGTATCGCGATCATTCGGTCTGGGTCACCTTGTTGAGACCACGCGGAGCGTCCGGGTCGATCCCCAGCCTGCGCGCGAGCGCCTCGGTGAGCAGCTGACCGGGGACGATCAGGCCCAGCGGCGCGACCCACTCGGGCAGGTCGGGGCCGTTCAGCGCGGCGGTGGAGACCGAGGAGAGCGCGGTACCGCCGCCGACCGTGTAGGCCGAGGCTCCCGCACCGGTCACCCGCTCGGCGAGCGCCACGGTGCCGGCCAGGGTCGGGCCCTCACCCGCCGCGACCAGGATCGCCGGGGTGTCCGCGTCGACCACGGCGATCGGGCCGTGCAGCAGGTCCGCGTACGACAGGCCCATGGCGTGCAGGTAACACGCCTCCTTGAGCTTGAGCGCCAGCTCCAGCGCGGTGGAGAAGGCCAGCCCCCGGCCGGAGACCACGACACCGGGCTTGTCCGCCAGCCCCTCGACGATCGCCTCCAGGTCGCCCGGGTCACCCACCAGCTTCTCCACCGCGTCCGGAACCCGCCGCAGGTCGCCGGGGTCGACGTCCGCGCCGAGACCGAGGGCGAGCACGGCGAGGGCGGCGAGCTGGGTGGTGTAGGTCTTGGTGGCGGGGACGGCCTTCTCCTCGCCCGCCACCGTGCACAGGGCGAGGTCCGCGGCCTGCGCCAGCGGGCTCCGCTCTCCGCCGTTGGTGATGGCCACGGTCCGGGCGCCACAGTCCTTCGCCCAGGCGAGGGTCTCGACGATCTCCTCGGTCCTGCCCGACTGGGAGAGGGCGACGGCCAGCACGCCGTCGAGGTCCAGCCTGCGCCGGTAGGTGGTGGCGATCGAGGGGGCGGCGAGCGTGGAGAGCCTGCCCGTGTGCGCCTCGGCCAGGTAACGGCCGTAGACTGCGGCGTTGTCGGAGGTGCCACGGGCGATGAACAGCAGCTGGCGAGTCTGCCCCGCGAGCCGCTCCACCTCCCCTGTTCTGGGGAGAAGGGCGTCGAGCGTGGCTCGCAACGCGGCGGGCTGCTCGGCTATCTCGCTGCGCATCTTGGTCGTCATCTCGCGCTCATCCTTCAGCTCGGACGGACGAGATCGGGCCGTTATCGATCCGTCTCCGGTCCGTACGTTGACACCCTTTTCCGGCCTGTGGTCTAGTCCGGACTAGACCAGTACGAACCATAACTCATCAGACACCTCAGATCGAGGGGGGAGGATCCCGTGGCCCAGATCGACCCGGACAGCCCGGTGCCCAAGTACTTCCAGCTGCGGGAGATCCTGCTCGACCTCATCGAGAACAACGAGCTGGCGATCGGCACCGCGATCCCGTCCGAGCGCGAACTCTGCCAGCGCTTCGGCCTGTCCCGCATGACCGTCCGGCAGGCCGTCGACCACCTGGTCTCCGAGGGCAGGCTCCAGCGGGTCGCCGGCAAGGGCACCTTCGTGGCCCGCCCCAAGATCGAGATGGCCCTGCGGCTGACCTCCTTCAGCGAGGAGATGCGCGCCAGGGGCATGGAACCCGGCTCCCGCGACCTGGACCGCCGGGTGGTCAGGGCCAGCGCGCACCTGGCCAGGGAACTCGGCATCCAGCCGGGCGACGAGGTCCACTTCATCGAACGGCTGCGGACCGCGGCGGGCGAGCCCATGTGCATCGAGCGGGCGCACATTCCCGTCTCCATCGCACCCGACCTCGACACCCACGACCTGACAGGCCGCTCCCTCTACGCCCTGCTGGAGACCCGCTACGGCCTGGTGCTCGACGCCGGTGAGCTCACCATCGACGGCGGCATCGCCGATCCCGGCGACGCCGATCTGCTGAAGCTGCCCCGCGGCGGGGCCGTGCTGCTGCTGCAGCGGCGCTCCTACGCGGGAGGCGTCTGCGCCGAACTCGGGGTCTCCACCTATCGCGCCGACCGCTACCAGCTCCGTACGATCCTGGAGCTACCGACCCGCCGCGCCTGACCCCGCCCTTCGCCGCACTCCTCCCCCTCACCCCCTGGAGGAAAGCCCGATGAGTCCCCCCACGGCGGACGCGGGCCTGTCCGCCGTCCACCGGCCCGGATCCGCCGCGATGAGCGTGCTCCAGCGCCTGGGACGTTCTCTGATGCTGCCGATCGCGGTCCTGCCCGCCGCGGGCCTGCTGTTCAGGCTCGGACGGGACGACCTTCTCGGCCGGACCGACAGCGCCCTGCTCGACGATGTGGCCCGCGTCGTCGGCACCGCGGGCGGCGCGCTCTTCGACAACCTGCCCATCCTGTTCGCGATCGGTGTCGCCATCGGGTTCGCCCGCAAGGCCGACGGCTCCACCGCCCTGGCGGCGCTCGTCGGCTATCTGGTCTTCCACGCCGTCAGCATGAACATGTTCTTCATCCTGTTCGACGCCGACCTGAGGGAGTCCATCACCACCGAGGTGTTCGAGCGGGCCACCCCCGGCGTTCCCAGCGTGGTACTCGACCTCGGCGCGCAGAACCCGACCAGGGTGCTCGGCGGCATCATCATGGGCCTGGTCTCGGCGCTGCTCTGGCAGCGCTACCACCGCACCAGGCTGCCGACCTGGCTGGCCTTCTTCGGCGGGCGCCGTCTGGTGCCGATCCTCACCGCCTTCGCCGGACTCGTGATCGGGGTGTTCCTCGGCTTCGTCTGGCCGGTGCTCGGCGGCTGGGTCCGCGCCTCCGGAACCTGGCTCGCCTCCAACAGCGAACTCGGCGCCGGGATCTACGGCATGGTCAACCGCGCCCTGCTCCCCCTCGGCATGCACCACATCGTCAACAACGTGATCTGGACCCAGGTCCCCGAGTGCGTGGTCGACGGCAAGAAACTCGCCGGGGACATGATCTGCTTCAACAGCGGCGCCGTCGGCTACGGCGGCTTCGAGGCCGGCTTCTACCCGGTCCTCATGTTCGGCCTGCCGGCCGCCGCGATCGCCATCTGGCGGGCCGCACCGCCGCACCGGCGTACCGCGGTCGGCTCGATCATGATCTCCGCGGCGCTCACCGCCTTCCTCACCGGGATCACCGAGCCGATCGAGTTCGCCTTCATCTTCGTGGCTCCGGTGCTGTTCGTGATCCACATCGTGCTGACCGGCATCTCCATGGCCCTCGCCTCCGCCCTGGGCGCCAAGCTCGCCTTCAGCTTCTCCTCAGGGCTGATCGACCTGGGCCTGTACGGGACCGCGCCCAACGCCCGGGGGATACCGATCGTCATCGTGATGGGGCTGGTCTACGCGGTGATCTACTACTCCGTGTTCAGCTTCCTGATCAGGAAGCTGAACATCATGACCCCCGGCCGCGAGCCCGAACCCGACATCGACTCCGGCGAGCCGGCCGCGCCCCCCGGCGCGGCGCCTGGCGGCCCTGACTCCGGACCGCCCGGCTCCTGAAGTGGTTTCGGCCGTCCAGCGAAGATCACAGCTCGGGCCGTAACCCGCTCCCCTCGGGGATGGACCACTCCAGCTCAAGGTCACCTTCTCCGCCCGAAGGGACGAACCAACCGGGATTTTCAGAAAGTTGGCGGACCGCGTATCTGGGCAGTGGGCCGGAAACTCCTTCATGTGTCAGTCTCTCCGCCCGCAAGCCGAGCCCCATCGGAGTCACCCATGTCGCCCCCACGACGTCCGGCGCCGCTCCCCCGGATCGCGCCGTCCCCCGCCGCCGAGCCCCCCTACGACGAGGACCGCCCCACGACGGACATCCCGGCCATGCCTCCGTACGTGCAGGGAACCCTCGCCCTCTCCCTCGAACCCGAGACTCCGGCACCTCCGACCGGGAGGCCACTGATCTGGGGCCCGCCGGGGGCGATCCCCGACGAGCGGCGGCTGCGCGCCCTCGCCCAGGCCGTCGCCGAGATCCTGTCCGGCAGGCGGCCGCCGGCGAGCGTCTCCTGTCACCTGACCGGCAGGGCCCAGGCCGAGCTGACCAGGAGCGGGAAGATCATCAACAGCGCGCGCCCGCCCCGGGCGGGCAGGGCCCACATCTCCCAGCCCGAGGACGGGGTGGTGGAGATGTGCGCCGTGGTCGACTGCGGCGACCGTTCGCGCGTCCTGGCACTCAGGCTGGAGCGCAGGGGCGTGCGGTGGCTCTGCACCGAGTTCGAGACGACTCCCTGACACGCCGGAGGGCCCGCACCCATGGGTGCGGGCCCTCCGATCAGCGATCAGACCTCGACGTTCTTGGGGTCGCCGTGGCAGCGCTTGTACTTCTTGCCGGAACCGCAGGGGCACGGCGCGTTGCGCTCGACGTTGCCGTACGCGTCACGCTCGGCCTTGGTCCTGATCCGGGTGTGCTCCACCTCACCGCTCTCCCCCGGAGCCGTGTACTCCAGCTCGGCGGGGCGCTGCGGGCCACGCAGGCCACGGGCGATGATCGAGCGGGTCTCCGCGATCGCTACGTCCTCGGAAGGCTCGGCCTCCTCGACGATCGGGTTGCTCTGCACCTCGACCTCGAGGTTGAACAGGTAGCCGACCGACTCCTCCTTGATGCCCTCGAGCATCTGGGAGAACATCTCGAAGCCCTCGCGCTGGTATTCGATCAGCGGGTCGCGCTGGGCCATCGCGCGCAGGCCGATGCCCTCCTGGAGGTAGTCCATCTCATAGAGGTGCTCGCGCCACTTACGGTCGAGAACCGACAGGATGACGCGGCGCTCCAGAACCCGCATGCCCTCCGGGTTCATGGCCTGCGCGTTGATCTCCTCCTCGCGACGGTCGTAGGCGGCCATCGCGTCGGCCTTCACCCGCTCGTTGAGGAACTGGGCGGTGAGCTCCTCGCGGCCCCCGGCCTCCTCGATGAGCTCGTCGGCGGTGATGCTGATCGGGTAGAGCTGGCCGAGCGCCTTCCACAGCTTGTCGAGGTCCCACTCCTCGGCGAAGCCCTCGGCGGTGGCACCCGCGATGTACTCGTCGATCACGTCGTTGACGAAGCCGCGGATCTGCTCGTGCAGGTCCGCGCCCTCCAGCACCCGGTGACGCTCGGCGTAGATCACCTTGCGCTGCCGGTTCATGACCTCGTCGTACTTCAGAACGTTCTTGCGGATCTCGAAGTTCTGCTGCTCGACCTGGTGCTGCGCGGAGGCGATGGCCTTGGAGACGATGCCCGACTCGATCGGCACGTCGTCCGGGATGTTGAGGCGCGTCATGATCATCTCGACCCTGGCCGAGTTGAACAGGCGCATGAGGTCGTCCTCGAGCGAGAGGTAGAAGCGCGACTCACCCGGGTCTCCCTGACGGCCGGAACGGCCGCGGAGCTGGTTGTCGATGCGCCGCGACTCGTGCCGCTCGGTGCCCAGGACGTAGAGGCCGCCGAGTTCGGTGACCTCGTCGTGCTCGGCCTTCACGGCCTCCTTGGCCTTCTCCAGCGCCTCGCCCCAGGCCTTCTCGTACTCTTCCGGGGTCTCGACCGGGTCGAGGCCGCGGCTGCGCAGCTCCAGGTCGGCACGGAAGTCGGGGTTGCCGCCGAGCATGATGTCGGTGCCTCGACCGGCCATGTTGGTGGCCACGGTGACGGCGTGCTTGCGGCCCGCCTCGGCGATGATCGCGGCCTCACGGGCGTGGTTCTTCGCGTTGAGGACCTCGTGCTTGATGCCCTTGCGCTTGAGCTCCTTGGCCAGGCGCTCGGACTTGGCGACGCTCGTGGTGCCGACCAGGACCGGCTGGCCCTTCTCGTAGCGCTCCTTGATGTCCTCGACGCTGGCCAGGAACTTGGCGTCCTCGGTCTTGTAGACCACGTCGGCCTGGTCCTTGCGGATCATCGGCCGGTTCGTCGGGATCGGGACGACGCCGAGCTTGTAGGTCTGGTGGAACTCGTTGGCCTCGGTCGCCGCGGTGCCGGTCATGCCGGAGAGCGTCTCGTAGAGGCGGAAGTAGTTCTGCAGCGTGATCGTGGCGAGAGTCTGGTTCTCGTCCTTGATCTTGACGCCTTCCTTCGCCTCGATGGCCTGGTGCATGCCCTCGTTGTAGCGGCGGCCGTGCAGGACGCGACCGGTGAACTCGTCGACGATCAGGACCTCACCGTCGACGACGATGTAGTCCTTGTCCTTCTTGTAGAGCTCCTTGGCCTTCAGCGCGTTGTTGAGGAAGCCGACCAGGTGGGTGTGCTCGGGCTTGTAGAGGTTCTCGATGCCGAGCCAGTCCTCGACCTTCTCCACGCCGGACTCGAAGATGCCGACCGTGCGCTTCTTCTCGTCGACGGCGTAGTCGCCGGTGTTCTCCTCGCCGTCCTTGCCCTCGGTGCCCCTGCGGAGCCGAGGAACGATCTTGGCGAACTCGGAGTACCACTTGCCGGACTGCTCACCGGGCCCTGAGATGATCAGCGGCGTCCTGGCCTCGTCGATGAGGATCGAGTCGACCTCGTCGACGACGGCGAAGTGGTGGCCGCGCTGGACGCACTCCTCCAGCGACCATGCCATGTTGTCGCGCAGGTAGTCGAAGCCGAACTCGTTGTTCGTGCCGTACGTGATGTCGGCGTTGTACTGCTTGCGGCGCTCGTCGGAGGGCATGTTGGCCAGGATCACGCCGACCTCGAGACCGAGGAAGCGGTGGATGCGGCCCATCTCGTCGCCGTCGCGCTTGGCCAGGTAGTCGTTGACCGTGATGACGTGGACGCCCTTGCCCGAGATGGCGTTGAGGTAGGTGGGCAGCGTACAGGTGAGGGTCTTGCCCTCACCGGTGCGCATCTCCGAGATGTTGCCCATGTGCAGGTTGGCCCCGCCCATGATCTGCACGTCGAAGTGGCGCTTGCCCAGCACCCGCCGGGACGCCTCGCGAACGGTGGCGAAGGCCTCGGGAAGCAGGTCGTCGAGAGACTCGCCGTCGGCGTAGCGCTGCTTGTAGTCGGCGGTCAGTGCGCGAAGCTCGGCATCGGTCAGGCTCGTGAAGTCGTCTTCAATGGAGTTGACCTGGTCGGCGATCCGCTTGAGCTTACGCAGAAGCTTGCCTTCGCCGGCGCGAAGAATCTTATCGAGAAAGGCTGGCACTTTAGGTAAAGCTCCTCGCAGGTCTTCCGCGGCCGGACCGGCCCGGCTGAGGACGAGACATGGTTCTCCGCTGCCATCGTAGGCGGTTCCGCCACCAGACACAGCCACCCTGAAAGACGCTCTTGTGGCCTGTGGAGTTCCTTGCCCGCTTCTTTGAGAGAGTACGGCCAACTTCAAAGGGTATGTCGTCTTTTGTCATGTTCGTATCAGGTGATCATGTGAATTCGACACAGCCCTCTCGGAGGGAGAGGCCGTGACGGCGAGGGATGACCACTGGGGCAGGGCGTCGTCCTGGCTGGCGGTGACCGTGATCATGTTGGGTTCCGCCATCGCCGGAACCGGCCTCTGCACGGGTCCCAACTGGTTTCTGCTGTGGGCGGGCGCGGCGGTCTGCGTCATCGGGGCCATCCTGGTGCTGGTCTTCCGGGTCTTCCAGGACGTCGTCGTGGACAGGCCCCGCACGACGCGCGACCGGACCGCCCGGGGCGTCCTCGGCTGACGCCGGCCGGAGTCGCCGTCACCGGATCCGGGTCCCCCCGCCCGGCGACGCCCTGACACCGGCATAGCATTTTTGTCGGTGTCAGGCGCTAGCCTCAGCCGCACACCGTGTTGTCTCCTCCCGGGGCGGTCATGAAGCTCTCCCTCTCCTCAGACGAGGCCCGTCGTATCATCCTCCGTGCTCAGGGGTTCCTCGGCGCGGAGTCCCGACGCGGCGGCGCCCCCGCGGCCCTGCGCCGCCTGGGTGCCGTCCAGCTCGACACGATCTCCGTGCTGGCCCGCTCCCACGAACTGGTCGCGTACGCCCGCCTCGGCGCCGTCGGCAGGCGGGAGGTCGAGCGGGCCTACTGGGACGAGCCCGCGAGGGCCTTCGAGTACTGGTGTCATGCCGCCTGCGTCCTGCCGATCGACGACTGGCCGCTGTACGCCTTCAGGCGGAGGTACTTCCGGGCCAGGAAGTTCCGCTGGCACGAGGTGCCCGACAGTGTCGAGGCGGTGCTGCAGCGGGTCCGCGAGAGCGGCCCGATCACCACCGCCGACATCGGCGGAGCCAAGAAGGGCGGCCCGTGGTGGGACTGGTCCGACTCCAAGATCGCCATTGAGTGGCTGCTCGACACCGGCGAGGTCGTCTGCACGCGCAGGGTGGGCTGGCGCCGTGTCTACGACCTGGCCGAGCGCGCGGTCCCCGGGCACCTGCTGGCCGAGGAGCCGTCCGACGCCGAGTGCGTCACCCGGCTCGCCGGCATCGCCGGGCGCGCGCTCGGGGTGGCCACCCGCGCCGACCTCGTCGACTTCCTGCGGCTGAAGGCACCCGAGGCGCTGCTGCTCGACAGCTGCCTGCGCGACGGGTCCGCCGGGCTGGTCCCCGTCCGCGTCCCCGAATGGCCCGAGCGTGCCGCGGACGCCTGGGCCGATCCCGCCGCGCTGGAGACCGAGCCCAGAGGCCGGCACCGCACGACCCCGCTCTCCCCGTTCGACTCCCTCGTCTGGGATCGCGCGCGCACCGCCCGCGTGTTCGGTTTCAACCACCGCCTTGAGGCGTACGTTCCCAGGGAGAAGCGCGTCCACGGCTACTTCACGATGCCGGTCCTGGCCGGAGGCCGGCTGATCGGGCGCGTCGACCCCGCCCGCGAGGGTGCCACCCTGGTGGCCCGCCAGGTGAGCCTTGAACCCGGCGTCACGCCCGGCAGGGGCGCGGCCTCGCTGGCCGGGGCGCTCTGGGAGGCGGCGAGCTGGGTCGGCTGCGACGCCGTCCGGGTCGAGCGGGTGGATCCCCTGCTGGCCGGCCCCCTTCAGGACGCCCTGAGCCGGGTGCCCTGAGCACGGACGCACCGAGCCGATCTCGCCGAGCCGCGACGCCGGACCGTGACGCCGGACCATGACGCTGAGCCCCGCTGGGCCGCCCGGGCGCCGCAGGGCCCCGGCCGCCGCACCCGTACGGCGGCACGGGTGCGGTGACCGTCCCGCGGTCACCGCACCGGGGGCGGGTCAGGTGATCTCAAGCATCCGCTCGCGGACCGCGTAGACCACCGCCTCCATCCGGGAGTGGAGCTGCAGCTTGTCCAGGATGTTCCGGACGTGGTTCTTCACCGTGTTCTCGGAGATGAACAGCTGCTTGGCTATCTCGCGGTTGTTCATCCCCTTCGCGACCAGGCGAAGCACTTCCATCTCCCGGTCGGTCAGGCGCGGGACGGGGAGCTGCGGGGGCCGCTCGGCCTCCTTGCGGCTCATGCTGGCGAACTCGCTGATGAGTTTGGCGGCCATCGCCGGATTGATCAGCGACTGTCCTTCGTGGACACCGCGTACGGCCTCCGGCACCTCGTCGAGCTGGACGTTCTTCAGCAGGTAGCCGGTGGCGCCCGCCTTGATCGCCTCGAAGAGGTCCTCTTCCTCGTCACTCACGGTCAACATGATGATCCGCGTGCTCGGCACCGAGGCCTTGATCTCACGAGTGGCCTCGATACCGCTTCTCCGTGGCATCCGGACGTCCATGAGCATGACATCCGGAGTGAGGCGGTCGGCGAGCTCGACCGCCTCTTGTCCGTCGCTCGCCTCGCCGACAACCTCGATGTCCGTCTCCGCGGCCAGCGCCATCTCCAGGCTGCGGCGGATCAGCGCGTGATCGTCAACGATCAGCACGCGGATCGGTTCGCCGCGTCCGGTCGGGCTGGTTGCGTCGTCGGGTTCCGTCACGCCTCCTCCTCGGGGGGCCAGAGCCGGTGGACCGCCATGATTACACGGGTTTCATGGTCCTCGGTTGGTCGGAGAGGATCTTTGAGCGCGTTCGTCAGGGCTCGACGAGCCGCAGCACGCCGTAGTTGTACCCCTGACGCAGGTATACGACGCTCGGCTGCCCGCTCTCCTTGTCACGGAACAGGTAGAAGTCGTGCCCCACCAGTTCCATCTCCAGAAGTGCCTGGTCGATCGTGATCGGATCGGCCTTGTGGAACTTCTCCCTGACCATCAGCGGCCCATCCCCGTCCATCTGGATCGGGATGATGGTCTTGTCCTCGGAAAGGTCGGTCTCGGCCTGCTCGGTGAGCGACCGGTCCGGGGCGCTCTCGAACGTCTCCGCGAGCGCGGTGGCCGTCAGTTCGGCGACCGAGGGGGGGCAGTGGTTGCCGTGGTGGATCTTTCTCCGGTCGGCGAGACGCCGCAGCCGTCCTTCGAGCTTGCCGAGTGCGATGTCAAGGGCGGCGAAACGGTCGTCGGCCGAGGCCTCCGCCCGGACCGCTGGACCACGTGAATGAATGGTGAGCTCGACACGCTCTCGCTGATCGACGATACGGGGATTACGTTCTTTGGACACCTCCACGTCAACGCGAATGAGCTTGTGGTCCAAACGCTCGATCCTGGCCAGCTTGGTGTTCACGTGGTCACGGAATCGGTCACTCACTCCGGTGTGCCGACCCTTGACGATGATCTCCATGCACGGCCCCCCTTCGAATCTCGACGGTGGTACTGCGGCACCCGCTCGGCCGACCTGGTCTTCGTCCCCACATCCGCCTGCTGAGGGTTTCGCAGCTCTTTGCCACTACATGCCCTTCTCTTCTGGCGAGGAACATCTGGCTCCCCGGGAAGGCAGGACTTACCTCTAAGCCGCACCGTGATCGATCGACGAAAAGTCGTCTTACGTGGACCGTTTGGCCTGCGGCTGGCATCGGCTAGCCGTGCCGGCCCCCTGTCGGGGGTCGGTCCGGCGCAACCACGGACCCGAGCGGGTGCCATGGCTCAGACGCTATCCGCATCCCGGCCGAATGTCAGCTTGGCGATCGTGTCAAGGATCACTTTGTGTGCTTCACCGCCTGGCGGCCGATCACCGAAGACCCTGTCCCACGGGTGGGCGGCGCCGGAGGCGAGGGCCGTTCGCCACCGTTGAGCAGCCCAGAAGGCACGATGGGGACAGTGAGGTGTGGCCTCGGAGTGAGGTGGGGCGCCGAGACCGTTCTTTACCCTCCGTCACGTTCACCGGTTCGGACTCTCCGGCGTGTCGCGGCGAGGGCCGGCCTGGCGGAGGCGACCGGCCACCGGCTCCGCGAGCCTCTCACCCTCCGTCGCGTCCGCCGGTTCGGACTCTCCGGCGTGTCGCGGCGACCGTGGCGGCGAAGGACGGCGTCACGCCGACCTCGCGCATCGCCCTCGCGGCCTCCGCGAGCGTCGCTCCGGTGGTGACGATGTCGTCGACCAGCACAATCGCCTCTGTGCCACCCCAGGAACGCGGCACAGGCGCGTTGCGGCCGATCGTGACAGAGAAGGCCGTGGACAGATTCGCAGCCCGCTGGAGCGAACTCAGCCCCGCCTGGTCGGCGACCCGCCGCCGCTGGACGAGGACCCTCGCCACGGTCGCGGGCCAGCCGGCCTGGCGGAGGCAACCGGCCGCCAGCTCCGCGAGCCTGGCCACCGGATCGTGCCCGCGGCGCCGGTGGGCCGGCCGGGCGCTGGGCACCGGCACGAGCAGCACCGGCCGCTCGCCGGCCGCCGTGGCGACGGCCAGGGCCAGGGCCCCGGCCAGGGGAGGTGCCAGGACCGTGCGGCCGCGCTCCTTGTAGGCGATGACCGCCCGCCGTACGGCGGGGGTGTATTCGGCCGCCGACCAGCACTCCGGCAGGCCCGGCGGGGCGGGGTCGGGCATCCGGCGCGCGGGCGTTCCGTGCAGCTCCGCCGCGCAGCGGGGACAGACGAGGGAGCCCGGCGCGTCGCATCCGGCGCAGCGGGGCGGCAGGATCAGGTCGAGCATGGCGGTCGTCACCACCCCAATGTGTCATCTCGCACCGACAAAAAGCCCAGCCCAGAGCATCGGCCGGGAGCCCGCCCCCGCCGCGGGAGGCCCGGGGCGGCCCGGGACCGGCCCGCGGTCAAGGCGGCTCAGCCCAGGGGGAAGGCCGGCGCGGACGGGCCGTTCTCGGTGAAGTCCGTCGAACCGGTCTCGTTCTTGACCAGTGGCTCCCACTTGGTGGAGGTCCAGTAGAGGACCTGCCGGTTGCCCTGGTCGTCCTTGGCCCCGGCCAGCAGGATGCTGTCCAGCGCGGTGATGCTCTCTATCCCTATCCGCGAGTCGAAGGCCAGGGGTTTCGGCTCCGCGGTGACCGACGCCTCCAGCAGTTCCGACTTGCCGGTGAGCGCGTAGAGGGTCTTGCCGTCCTTCCAGGCTATGTCCTTGATCGTCCGCTTGCCCTCACTGTCCACCACGGTCTGGAGGTTGGCGATGCGCGTGTTCTCCCGCTCACCGATGACGGTGCCGATGTGGACCTGCTCGCCCAGCCCGTCCTTGACGACCACCGCGACGTGCACGCCGTCCCGCGCGACCTTCAGCGACTTGACGTAGGCCGTCTCCAGGTCGGGGGCCGACACCCGGTAGCGGTGCTTGTTGTCACCGTCGTGCCTGGTCACGATCGAGGTGTGGTCGTTGGGCCGGTCGACGGTCCAGAGCGTGTTGTAGCGGTCCCAGGACGGCTGGATGAGGGATTCGCCGGTGGCCCACACCCGCCATTCGCCGCCCGCGGCGAGCGGCGCGACGGAGACGCTCCTGCCGTCCTGGGCGAGCGCCGCCACCTGCTGCACCGGCTGGCCGCTGATCGCCGGGCGGGTGAGCGCGTTCTTCTTCTGGCCGGCCCTGCCCGGCACCGGCCGTCCGACGTTCTCCTTGTCCAGCAGCCACAGGGCGCCGTCGGCGAGATAGAACGAGGTGACGGTGTCGGGGGTCGTCCACGGGTCGAAGTTCGACTGCTCCTGGGCGTCGATCTGCAGCGGCGTGTCGGCGTAGTACGACTCGCCGTTGACCTTGACCTCGAAACCCCAGCCGCCCTTGGTGAGCGCGGTGAGCGTCGCGGCGAGCTGGGCCGACATCGGGTCGATCAGGTCGGGGTCCACCCGCCTGGTGAGGTCGACGACGACCCGGTTGTTCTCGGTGGTGACGTCGATGAGCTCGGTGTCGGCGAGGGCGGAGCGCACCGAGCCCTTGAGGGAGCTGCTCGGTCCCTGAAGCAGCCGCTCCACGGTCGTCTTGGCGAAGTTGGCGGCCGGGTCGATCGGTACCCGCACCTGATCGACCACCAACCCCTTCCAGTGGGAGTCGAGGAAATAGAGATCCACGGGGAGGTAGCCGCGGGCGACGTCGGCCTCGGAGAGCAGGAGCCCGTCGGGGGCCGCGCTGATGCGCCACTCCCCGCCCGCTTCCTTGGCGAGCGTGAAGGGTTGGTTCAGCGGGCCGCCGCTCGGACGGTAACGGCCGTCCTGATCGATGATGGCGGTCTTGGTGCCCTTGAGTGTGACCTGGGCGTGCTTGTCCCCCTCCCGGAGCGGCGCGAACTTCTCGTAGTCACCCTGCCGGTAGACCGTGACACCGCTGTGCGGGTTCCAGTTGTTCGCGAAGTCGCCGGTGAGGTATTGCCGGGCGATCTGGAAGTCGGGGTCGTCGGGGCTCGCCATCGCGGCGCGGAAGCCGGTGACGACCTCCTCCGGCGACCAGGCGGCCTTCGGCGGCATGGCGATGACCCGCGCGTACGGGTCGCCCAGCGGGTTGCCCTTGCGCTCGTTGTCGACGGCGACGACGGACTTGCCGCCGGTGGGGATGACCGAGCAGGCCGACGCCCCACAGACCAGGGTGACGGCCAGGATCGCCGTCCCCGCCTTCCGCGCGCGCTCAGTCGGCATCGCGTCCCCCGTCGGCCACCGCCGGCGACAGCACCGGCGTCATGTGCCCGCGCCACGTGCGGCGCATCTCCACCTCCGGCGGTACCAGCGGCAGCGGCGAGCCCCGCAGGACCGCCCCCGCCACCCTGGGCAGCGAGAGCCGGAACTGCGACCCCTCCCCGTGCGAGCCCCAGGCCTGCAGCCAGCCGCCGTGCAGGATGGCGTCCTCCCTGGAGATCGCCAGGCCCAGTCCCGTACCGCCGATCGTGCGCGCCCTGGACGGGTCGGCCCGCCAGAACCGGTCGAAGACCAGGTTCTCCTCGCCGGGTTTCAACCCCACCCCGTGGTCGCGTACGGCCACCGCCACCGCGTCCCTGTCGGCGGCGACCGAGACGACGATGTCCCGGCCCTCGCCATGCTCTATCGCGTTGAACAGCAGGTTGCGCAGGATGCGCTCGACCCTGCGGCTGTCCATCTCCGCCATGCAGGGCTCGCCGGGCAGGCGCAGGTCGAAACGGGTGGAGTGGCGCTCGGCCAGCGCCTCGGAGTCGGCGACGGCGCGGAGCACCACATCCCTGACGTCCACGGAGTCGACGTCGAGGTCAGCCGCGCCGGCGTCGTAGCGGCTGATCTCCAGGAGGTCGGCGAGCATCGCCTCGAACCGGTTGAGCTGGTTCTGCATCAGCTCGGCCGACCTGGCCGCCATCGGGTCGAAGTCCTCGCGGGCGTCGTAGAGCAGGTCGGCGGCCATCCGCACGGTGGTCAGCGGGGTGCGCAGCTCGTGTGAGACGTCCGAGACGAACTGCCGCTGGACCTGGGAGAGCTCCTCCAACTGGTGGATCTTCAGTGCCAGGTTGGCGGCCATCTCGTTGAAGGAGGTGGCCAAGCGGGCCAGGTCGTCCTCGCCGCGGACCTTCAGGCGCTCGTCCAGGCGCCCTGCGGCCAGCCGCTCGGCGGCCTGCCTGGCCAGCCGCACCGGCGTGACGACCTGGCGGGTGACCAGGGAGGAGATCGCGGCCAGCAGCAGCACGAGGCCGGCGCCGACAAGGATGATCATCTGCTGGACGGAGGCGAGCGTCTTCTCCTCCTTGTCCAGCGGGACGAGGTGGTAGATCTCATACGACGAGTCGAGCCTGGTCCCCCAGGTGTCGAGGCGGGTGCCGATGATCATCCCGGGCACCGGCTGGTCGGGCTGCCCCTTGTAGTACAGCGGGGTGTACCAGGTGCTGTCCTCGCCCGCCTCCTTCTTGAACAGCTCGTCGCGCTGCCTGGCCGGGATGCTGACGGGGTCGATGTTCGTGGTGCCGTAGAACTCCCCCGACAGCCCCTCGTTACGGATGATCACCGAGTAGCGGCTGGCCGACCCGGCCCGGCGGGCGAGCGCCTCGGTGGCCTGGCTGAGCGGGCTGCTTCCCCCCGGCTGGAGCGCCTGGCCCGACTCGACGGGCTGCTTGGCGGCCTCGGCCGGCTGGTTGAGATAGCCGAGCACCGCGTTCCGGTCGGCCTGGGCCTCGCTCTTCGCCGCGCTCTCCCTGGTCTCCAGGGTGGTCCTGACGATCTGCTGCATGAGGAAGACGCCGAGCACGGCGACGACCACGATGGAGATGACCATCGTGCTGGTGACCACGCGCAGCTGGAGCGAGCGCCAGAAGACGCGGCGCACCCTTCCGGCCGCCCGCCGGGTACGACGCCGGACACCCCGCAGCAACTGGCGCGGGGTGCGGCGGCGTTTCTTCGGCGCGGGAGGCATCTCGGGCTCCGGGGGGAGTCTCGGCTAGGCCGGGCCGGCCTTGTAACCGACCCCCCGGACCGTCACCACGATCTCGGGATGCTCCGGGTCCTTCTCGATCTTCGCTCGCAGTCGCTGGACGTGCACGTTGACCAGGCGGGTGTCGGCCGCGTGGCGGTAGCCCCAGACCTGTTCGAGCAGGACCTCGCGGGTGAAGACCTGGCGCGGCTTGCGGGCGAGGGCGACCAGCAGGTCGAACTCCAGCGGGGTGAGGTTTATGGTCTCCTCCTCCCGCTTGACCGAGTGTCCGGCGACGTCGATGGTGATGTCGCCGATCTGCAGGATCTCCGGCGTCGGCTCGTCGGTGCGGCGCAGCCTGGCCCGCACCCTGGCGACGAGTTCCTTGGGCTTGAAGGGCTTGACGATGTAGTCGTCGGCCCCGGACTCCAGGCCGAGCACCACGTCGATGGTGTCGCTCTTGGCCGTCAGCATGACGATCGGCACCCCGGACTCGGCCCGGATCCGGCGGCAGACGTCGATCCCGTCGGCGCCGGGCAGCATCAGGTCGAGCAGTACAAGATCCGGCCGAGTGTCGCGGAACGCGTCGAGCGCCTTGTCACCATCGGAGACGAAGGAAGGTTCGAAACCCTCCCCGCGCAGCACGATACCGAGCATCTCGGCGAGAGCGGCGTCGTCGTCGACGACCAGCACGCGTCCTTTCATGGCCCCTCATTCGTTTTACGCAGTTCGGGAGTTATTGGGATAAACCGCTCGGTCGTCGAAGATTACCCTTGCCCGTCGAGTAGATGACACCGGCCAACGACCAGCCTTCCAAATGACGAACTTTAGGCGTACACAACGCGAAGCGCGCAATGGTGCCCCCGCACGATCACCACCGGTCCCGGCGACTGCGAACGCCGGGCGGCGATGACCACGCTCCCAGTCTGCGGTAAACGACGGCGTCTCGGCCATCCCTCTGGCATCTCCGCCGCTCTTCGGGGAGATGAAACGTCCGCGTGATCACCCGATCACCACGAACGGTGTGACCACATGCCAGGATTGGGATATGTCAGACGGTCACGGCTCCGCTCCCGGTACGCCCCCGGGCTGGGCGTCCAACCAACCTCCGCCGTACGGCGATGCCCCGGGATCGCCGTGGACCGCACCCGGCTCGGCCCCCGGCTCCCCCGCGGGCCCGCCGCCTCCCGGGCCACCCCACGGCCAGGCACCGCACCAGCAGGGCCCCTACGGCCCGCCGCCCCATGGCTCGCCGCCCTACGGCGTGCGCCAGGAGCCCCCCGCGATGCGCCCCGGGATCATCCCGCTGCGCCCGCTCGGCCTGGGCGACATCCTGGACGGCGCGATCAAGCTGATCCGCTCCAACCCCAAGAGCGTCCTGGGCCTGTCCGCGATCGCCGCGGCGCTGAGCGCGATCCCCGTGGCGATCGGGCAGGCGCTCCTGCTGGGCGACACCGCGGTGACCCTGGAGAGCCTGAGCGACCCGGAAGCGTCGGCGAACCTTCCGGAGATGAGCTTCCTCTCCCAGTACGGCGGCACCCTGCTCTCCTACGCGGTGCAGCTCGTGGCGGTGACGCTGCTGACCGGCGTGCTGACGCGCATCCTGGGCCGCGCCGTCTTCGGCGGCAAGATGACGACGGGCGAGGCCTGGGCGCTGACCCGGAGCCGGGTGCCCACGCTGTTCGGGCTGGTGATCGTCAGCACGGTGGCCGTACTCGCCCCGATGCTCCTGTTCGTCGGACTGTTCGCCGCGCTCGACGCGGCCGGTGCCGGACTCCCCGCGGTGGTCATCGTGGGCCTGCTGGCGCTGCTGTCCTACGTGGCGTACGCCTTGTTCATCACCACCCGGCTGGCGCTCGCCCCCGCGGCCGCGGTGCTGGAACGGCGCGGCGTCGTCGACTCCCTGCGCAGGTCCTGGAACCTGGTCTCCGGCGGCTTCTGGCGGACACTCGGCATCCTGCTGCTCACCCAGATCCTCGCCGGTCTGGTCGGCACGTTGCTCTCCTTCCCGTTCACCCTGGGCGGGAGCCTCCTGGGCCTCCTGGGCGGAGGCTCCCTCGGGGCGCAGATCGCCACGGCGGTCCTCATCGCCGTGGGCGCGACCGTCGGCGCGATGATCACCTACCCCTTCCAGGCCGCGGTCAACGGCCTGCTCTACGCCGACCGGCGGATGCGCACCGAGGCGTTCGACCTGGTGCTCCAGACCGCGGCGATCGAGCAGCGACGGCAGGGCTGGGTGCACGCCTCGGCCGACGATCTGTGGGATCCCTCCGTCACGCCCCCCGGCCCCGCGCGGCACGGGTCCCCCGATCAGGGAGCTCCGTGGTCCCACTCCTGACGTTCCCGTTCCCGGCGTCCCCGATCGACATCGGGCGCGAGGAGGCTCGACGCCGGGCGATCCAGGAGCTGCTCGGAGCCGAGTACGCCAAGGAACCCCTGGTCGACCGCCTGTGGCGAGGGGTGAACCAGTTCCTCGGCGACCTGCTCGACCAGGAGTCCGCGGGCGTCGTCGGCAGCCTGGCGGCGCGGGCCGTCCTCATCGTGATCGTGATCGGGATCGCCGTCGCGGTGTTCCTGGTCGCCCGCAGAACCGCCAGGAGTACCTCCACGCGCGCGGAGGGTCTCTTCGGTGACCGCCGCCTCACCGCCGCCGAACACCGCGAGGCCGCCGAGCGGCTGGCCGCGGAGGCGCGGTGGGCCGAGGCGGTCCGCGAGCGGCTCCGGGCCGTCGCCCGCGACCTGGAGGACCGCGTGATCGTCGACTCCACGCCCGGCCGCACCGCCGGGGAGCTGGCGGCCGAGGCCGGGCTCGCGCTACCCGCGCTCGCCGCCGAACTGGCCGCGGCGGCCCGGGTGTTCGACGACGTCACCTACGGCGAGGTGCCCGGCACGCCCGAGGCGTACCGGGTCATGTGCGCTCTCGACGAGCACCTGCGCGCCGCCCGCCCGGCGTCGCCCGTACGGATGGGGACACCATGAGCCTGGCCGCGCCCGAGCGAGCCGGGTCGACCTCCACCTCGCCGACCGCCCGCGGCCTCTGGCGCGGCGGCAGGGGGGCCCTCCTGGTGGCGATCCTGGTGGTCGCCGTCGCCGTCGTCGGCGTGCTGCTCGGCGGCTCCGGCCCGGCGGGAAGGCCCCTCGACCCCGCCGACACCTCACTGTCCGGCGGCAAGGGCCTGGCCCGGCTGCTACAGGCGCGGGGCGTGCGGGTCGCGCGGGTCACCTCGGTCGCCGAGGCCGAGTCCCAGGCCGGGCAGGCCGGTTCCACCGGCAGCACCCTGCTGGTGAGCGACGCCTTCCCGCTCGACGAGGCGAAGGCGGATCGGCTCGCCGCGACACCGTCGGACCTGCTGCTGGTGGGCGTACGGTCACATCTGGAGCGGCTCGCACCGGGGGTGGGCCCGGCGCGGGAGGTGCGGGCGCGCTCCCGCGAGCCCCGGTGCGCGCTGCCCGCCGCGGCGAGGGCGGGCAGCGCCTACCTCGGCGGCACGGCGTTCACCCTGCCCGCCGGGGCGACCGGCTGCTACCCCGCCGACGGGCGGCCCACCCTGGTCTTCCACCCCACCGGGGACCGGAAGGTCACCGTCACGGGCGACGGGCAGTTCATGACCAACCTGCGGCTCGCCGAGGACGGCAACGCCGCGCTGGCGATGAACCTCGCCGGCGGGCGCCCCACCCTGATCTGGCTGACGCCCCCCGAGACCACCTCGGCGGCACGTGGTGAGGCGGATTTCTACGATCTGATCCCCGCCGGGGTCAAGTGGGCCGTGGTGCAGGTGCTCGTCGCGGTGCTGCTGCTGGCGCTCTGGCGGGGCCGCAGGCTCGGGCCCGTGGTGGCCGAGCGGCTGCCCGTCGTCGTCAGGGCGGCCGAGACCGTCGAGGGACGTGCCAGGCTCTACCGTGCGAGGCGTGCCCGCGATCGGGCCGCCGCGGCCCTGCGCGCCGGCTTCATCGACCGGGTGACCCCCCGTCTCGGGCTGCCCTCAAGGGCGGGAGCCGACGCGCTGGTGAACGCGATCGCCGAGCGGACCGGCCAGCCGGCGCCACATGTGGGCGCCGCCCTGTACGGACCTCCGCCACTCGACGAGGCGGGGCTGGTAGCCCTGGCCGAATACATGGACATCGTGGAAAGGCAGGTCGGAAAGTCGTGACCACACCACCGGGGAACGGCGATCTCGCCGAGGCGACCTCCGTCGTCAGGACCGCGCCCGGCGCACCCGCCGCACAGAGCGCGGACGGCGCCAGGGAGGCGCTGGGAGCCCTGCGCGCCGAGGTCGCCAAGGCGGTCGTCGGCCAGGACGCCGTGGTCACCGGGCTGGTGATCGCGCTGCTCTGCCGGGGCCACGTGCTGCTCGAAGGCGTGCCGGGCGTCGCCAAGACCCTGCTGGTGCGCACCCTGGCGGCGGCGCTCTCTCTCGACTTCAAGCGCGTGCAGTTCACCCCCGACCTCATGCCGGGCGACATCACCGGTTCGCTGATCTACGACGCGAAGACCTCGGAGTTCGAGTTCCGCGAGGGGCCGGTCTTCACCAACCTGCTGCTCGCCGACGAGATCAACAGAACCCCTCCGAAGACGCAGGCCGCGCTGCTGGAGGCGATGGAGGAGCGCCAGATCAGCGTGGAGGGGACGGCGCGCGGGCTGCCGGACCCGTTCATCGTGGCCGCCACCCAGAACCCCGTCGAGTACGAGGGCACCTACCAGCTGCCCGAGGCGCAGCTCGACCGGTTCCTGCTCAAGCTGACCGTCCCGCTGCCGCCCCGCGACCAGGAGATCGCGGTGCTGGAGCGGCACGCACTCGGCTTCGACCCGCGCGACCTGTCGCACATCAGGGCCGTGGCCACCGCCGCCGACCTCGCCGCGGGACGCACGGCGGTCAGCCAGGTGCACGCGGGCCCCGAGGTGCTCGGCTACATCGTGGACATCGCCAGGGCCACCCGCCAGTCGCCCTCGCTCCAGCTCGGCGTCTCACCGCGTGGCGCGACCGCGCTGCTGGCCGGGGCGCGGGCCTGGGCATGGCTGTCGGGCCGCGCCTACGTGACGCCCGACGACGTCAAGGCACTGGCCAGGCCCGCGCTGCGGCACCGGATCCAGCTGCGCCCCGAGGCCGAACTGGAGGGCGCGACCGCCGACGGCCTCATCGACGCCGTCCTCGCCTCCGTCCCCGTACCCCGCTGACCCATGGCGCTGACAGGACGGGCCGCGCTGCTGGCCCTGCTGGGCACCCTGGTCGTGCTGTTCGCCCCCCGCGGGGGGCCCGCCGTGGCCGGGGTGGCGCTGCTGATCGCGGTGCTGGTCGTGATCGACCTGCTGCTGGCCGGAAGCGTGCGCCCGCTGCGCTTCACCCGCTCGGGCGAGCGGCTGGTACGGCTCGGTGAGTCGGTCGCGGTCGAGCTGATCGTGGAGAACCCCGGTCCCCGCAGGGTGCGCGGCGTGCTCAGGGACGCCTGGCCCCCGTCCGCCGGGGCCGCCCCCCGGCACCTGCCGCTGGACGTGCCGGCCGGCGAGCGCCGCCGGCTGGTCACGACGCTCACCCCCACCCGCAGGGGTGACCGCGAGGCGGTCACGGTGACGGTGCGGGCGCTGGGGCCGCTGGGCATCGCGGGCCGCCAGGGCTCGCACCGGGTGCCCTGGTCGGTCCGGGTGCTGCCGCCCTTCCTCAGCCGCAAGCACCTGCCCGCCAAGCTGTCCAGGCTCAGGGAACTGGAGGGCCGGCATCCGTCGATGGTCAGGGGGCAGGGCACCGAGTTCGACTCGCTGCGGGAGTACGTGGTCGGCGACGACGTACGCTCGATCGACTGGCGGGCCACCGCGCGCCGCAACGACGTCGTGGTCCGCACCTGGCGGCCGGAGCGCGACCGGCGGGTGCTGATCGTGCTCGACACCGGCCGTACCTCGGCCGGGCGGGTGGGCACCGCCCCGATCCCGCTGGCCGGCGAGGTACCGAGGAGCGGTCGGCAGGGCAGGTCGCGGGTGGTGCCCGGCTGGCCCCGCCTCGACTGGTCGATGGACGCGGCACTGCTCCTGGCCGCGCTGGCCTCCCGCGCGGGCGACCGGGTCGACTTCCTGGCCCACGACCGCGCGGTGCGCGCCTGGGTGTCCGGCGCCGGCCGTACGGAGCTGCTGTCCTCGCTGGTCAACACCATGGCTCCGATCGAGGCCGAGCTGGTCGAGGCCGACTCGGCCTCGATGGTCGCCGCGGTCATGTCACGGGCCAGGCGGCGCTGCCTGGTCGTCGTGCTGACCGACCTCAACCCGGCGGCACTGGAGGAGGGCCTGCTGCCGGTGCTCCCCCAGCTCTCCGCCCGGCATCTGGTGCTCCTGGCCGCCGTCTCCGACCCGCAGGTGGCCGAGATGGCCGCCGGGCGCGGCACCTCCGAGCTGGTCTACGGCGCGGCGGCGGCCGAGCGGCTGAGCGCGGGGCGGCGGCGGATCACCGCCCTGCTGCGCCGCCAGGGCGTGGAGGTGGTGGACGCCGCCCCCGAGCAGCTCGCCCCCGCCCTGGCCGACGCCTACCTGGCGCTGAAGGCGTCCGGGCGGCTCTGATCGTCGTCCCGGTGCCCTGGAGGCGCGTCCGGGGGTCCGAGTCCGGGGATCGTCATGTTCGGCGAGGCCGGCGGGCCCGGGAGGCCCGGCGGGGCGCTCAGCCGGCGCTCGGGGCGAGGTCGGGGGCGCGCTCCACGTCGCCGGTCTCGCCGGCGGCCACGGCCCGGCGGCCAAAGAAGATCACATAGGCCAGGAAGGCGGCCTCCGCGACCACCCCGATGCCGATCCGCGCCCAGGTGGGCAGCCCCGAGGGGGTGACCAGCCCCTCGATCAGCCCGGAGACCAGCAGCACCACGACCAGGCCGAGCGCCACGCTCATCACGGCCCTGCCCTGCTCGGCCAGGGCCTCGACGCGCCTGCGCGGGCCGGGGTCCACGACCGTCCAGCCGAGGCGCATGCCGACGGCGGCGGCGAGGAACACCGCGGTCAGCTCCAGCAGGCCGTGCGGAGTGATCAGGCCGAAGAAGATGTCGAGCTTGCCGCGCGAGGCCATCAACCCGGCGGAGACGGCCACGTTGGCCGCGTTCTCCCACAGGACGTACGGGATCGGCAGGCCGAGCAGGATGGACATGATGATGACCTGCATCGAGACCCAGGCGTTGTTCACCCAGACCTGGCCGGCGAAGGAGGTCGCCGGGTTCTCCGAGTAGTAGTCGGCGAAGTCGTGCTCGACAAGCTGGGTGATCTGTTCCGGGGTGGCGATCGCCGCCTGGACGCCGGGGTTTCGCGCCACCCAGACGGCGACGACCGTGGAGACCAGCAGGAAGGCGGCGGCGGTGGCCATCCACCACCAGCGGGCCCGGTAGGCGACCACCGGGAAGGAGACGGTGAAGAAGCGGACGAACTCCCGCCAGGCCGGGGTGTGCGCCCCGGTCACCGCCGAACGGGCGCGGGCGACGAGCGCCGACAGGCGGCCCACCAGGATCGGGTCCGCCGAGGCCGAGCGGACCAGGGACAGGTGCGTGGCCACCCGCTGGTAGAGGTCGACGAGCTCGTCGACCTCCGCGCCGTCCAGCGAGCCACGCCGCCGGACCAGATCCTCAAGGCGGTCCCAGGCGGGCCGGTGCGCGGTGACGAAGGCGTCGATGTCCACGCGGGCAGCCTATCCAGTCACGGGTAGGGTGCTGATTGTGTCCGATGTCGTAACCGGCGAGGCCGTGGTCGTCGAGGTCCGCGTCGCCCAGCTCCCGAGCAGGGCCGCGGCGCTGCTGATCGACATGACGGTCCAGGTCCTGATGCTGCTGGGGATCTCCCTGCTGGTCGGCAGCCTGGGCCTGCTGAGCGACCCGGCCCTGACCACGATGGTCTACCTCGTGCTCACCGTGCTCGTGATCGTGGGATACCCGGTGGTGTTCGAGACGCTCACGCGCGGGCGCAGCCTGGGCAAGCTCGCCCTCGGGCTTCGGGTCGTCAGCGATGACGGCGGTCCCGAGCGGTTCCGGCAGGCCCTGTTCCGCGGGCTGGCCGGGGTCCTGGAGTTCTGGATGCTCAGCGGCGCCCCCGCGCTGATCAGCTCGCTGATCTCGGAGAGGGGCAAGCGGCTCGGCGACGTCTTCTCCGGCACCATCGTGATCTCCGAGCGTGCCCCGCGGCAGTACGGGCCTCCGCTGGACATGCCGCCGCAGCTCGCCTCCTGGGCGGCGACGCTGGAGCTGTCGCGGCTGCCCGAGCAGGTCGCGGCCACCGCGCGGCAGTACCTCATGCGCTGGCACGATCTGGCCCCCGCGGTGCAGCACGGGATGGGGGTGCGCATCGCCACCGAGATGTCGGCCTTCGTGTCCCCGCCCGCCCCGCCCGGCGTGCCGCCGTTCGCCTACCTCACCGCCGTCCTGGCCGAACGCCGGCGCCGCGAGCAGGCGCGCCTGGCGCAGCGGACCGGCGCGCACCGGCCCGCCCAGCAGTGGCCCGGCCACGCCTCGCCCCAGCCCTATGCGCCTCCCGGAAGCGGAGAGCGGCCGTACGCCCCTCCCGGGGCCGCCCCCGAGCCCTACGGCCGGCCGGCCTACCGGCCGTCACAGCCGAGGATCCCGCTCCCGCCCCCGGCCGGGCCGTCGTATCCGGCGCCCCCGCCCCGCACCCGGCCCGTCGAGCAGGCCCCCGGCCCCACGCCGGGCGGTTTCGTCCCTCCGGCCTGACCGTCCCGGACAGGCACCTCGTACGGGCGGCGAGACATCGCCTTCGCCGTTCCCCGACGACGACCGCTCGTACGCCGTCCGCGGGCGAGTCAGGGGAACGCGGTGCCACCGGTGCCCGGCAGGCGAAGAGGGATGGCGGGAGACCCGCCATCCCTCTTCTCAGCAGACCTGCGAACTCACCTCAGGACGTTCAGTGACCGCCCTGGTAGGAGGCCTGGGTCTGCACGTTCAGCCGGTCCAGGCGCACGTTCCTGGCCGGGTCGGTGCGACGGTCGTCGATCTTGATGACCTCCAGGCCCCGGTAGAAGTCGCTGGCGTAGACATAGCCGTTGTAGTAGTACGCCGACCAGATGCCACCGCCCCCGCCGCTCGGCTCGGGGCCGCGCTCGAAGAAGCCGAACTCCTGCGGGCGGGCCGAGTCGGTGAAGTCCACGAAGGAGACGCCGCCCTGGTACCAGGCCTGGACCAGGATGTCCTTGCCCTTGACCGGGATCAGCGAGCCGTTGTGCGCGACACAGTTCTCGGTGTCGGCCTGGTAGCGGCCGATCTTGAAGTAGCTCTTGAAGACCAGCTTGCCGCGGACGATGTCGTAGATGGCGTCGGCACCGCGGTTCGGGCCGATCGCCTCGTTGCAGGTGGCCGCGCCACCGCCGCCGAGCTCGTCGGTGAAGATGACCTTGGTGCCCCGGTTGTTGAACGTCGCCGAGTGCCAGAACGCGAAGTTCGGGTCGGTGGTCCGCGCGGTGACCACCGGCTTCTCCCGGTCGGAGATGTCGAACAGGACGCCGTCCCCCATGCAGGCTCCGGCCGCGATGTCCTTCTCCGCGTAGACGGTGATGTCGTGGCAGCCGCTGGTCGGGCGCAGCAGGCCGGGCTGCGTCTCGTTGCCTCCGTCGGGGAAGACGACCGGCGTGCTGACCACGGCCGCGTCGGTCGGCTTGCGCAGCGGCACCTTGATGATCGAGATCTTGTCGTGCGGCGGCAGGCAGTCGGGGAACGAGTCGCTCGGGGCGTAGGAGGAGACGTACAGGTAGACGTTCTTCTTGTCCCTGCCCTTACCGGGAACCAGCGTCAGGGTGTGCGAGCCACAGGCGGTTTCCACCGCCTTGATGTACTTGGGGTTCTTCTTGTCGCTGATGTCGAAGATCCGGACGCCTTCCCACGACTCCTTGATGTCGGCGCCCTGACCGACGCTGTTACAGGAGTCGTCGCTGCGGGAGTTGTCGACCGCGCCGAACAACAGGTCGCCGTAGACGGAGACGTCCATTTGGGAACCGGGGCACAGCACGCCGCTGACGAGCTTGGCCCGCTTCGGGTCCCTGATGTCGTAGATCGAGAAACCGCCGTAGTTGCCGACGTAGGCGTAGTCGCCCTGGAAGGCGATGTCGCTGTTGACGGTGGTCTCAAGGCCGGGAAGCTTGGGCAGGGTGGCCACGTGCGTCACGTTGGGACTGGTGACGACCTCACCGGGCGGGGGAATGTCGGCGGCCTGCGCGGAGACCGTGGTCATCAGCATCGCGGCGGCCGTCGCCGCCACGACCAATGCCCTGACGGTCCTTCGTGGAGCGAACACTCGGGTGCCTCCTTGGAACAGACATAAGGCATGCATAAATTAGCAAACCGTCTGCTCTGACACCCAGATCAACAAGACATGACTTTGTCACAATAAAATATGATTCAGTCTCTTTACAGAGGCCCTGGAAAAGTTTACGGTCTACCTCCTTTTTCGATTCCCCCCGGCACTCCACCCCGTCACGGGTGGTGGCCACCGGGCACCCGACGGGTGCCCGGTGGCCATCGGCTCAAAGGTCAGTGACCCTTGTTGTCGGGGTGGTAGGAGCCCTGGGTCTGCGGGTTCAGGTCCTTGAACTTGACCTTGTCGGCCTTGTCGGTGAGCTTGTCATTGATCTTCAGAACGTCAAGACCAAGGTTGAAGTCACTGCCGTAGATGTGGCCGTTGTAGTAGTACGCGGACCAGAAGCCACCGCTGAGCCGGTGGGCGCTGTCGGGGCCGCGCTCGAAGAAGGCGATCTCCTTGGCGTTGGCCGAGTCGGTGAAGTCCACGACCGAGATGCCACCCTGGTACCAGGCCTGGACCATGATGTCCTTGCCCTTGACCGGGATCAGCGAGCCGTTGTGCGCGACACAGTTCTCGGTGTCGTCCTGGTGGCGGGGAATCTTGAAGTAGCCCTTGAAGGCGAACTGGCCGCCCTCGATGTCGTAGTAGGCGTTGGCGCCGCGGTTCGGGCCGATCGCCTCGTTGCAGGTGGCCGCGCTGCCGCCGCCGAGCTCGTCGGTGAAGACGACCTTGGTGCCCTCGTTGTTGAAGGTCGCCGAGTGCCAGAACGCGAAGTTCTCGTCGTCACGGACCGTGGCGGTGACCTTCGGGTCGACCGGGTTGGAGATGTCCATCAGGATGCCCTCGCCCATGCAGGCGCCGGCCGCGATGTTCTTCTCCGGGTAGGCGGTGATGTCGTGGCAGCCGCTCGTCGCCGAGGTGCGGTAGGGGTACGGCAGGCTCTCGCCGGGGTTACCGCCGTCCGGGAACAGGACCGGCGTGGCCACGACCGAGGCGGACGCCGGGTCCTTCACCGGCACCTTGATGATCGAGATCTTGTCGTGCGGCGGCTGGCAGTCGGGGAACGACGCGCTCGGGCTGTAGGAGGAGACGTAGACGTAGACGTTCTTCTTGTCCCTGCCCTTGCCGGGAACCACCGTCAGGGTGTGCGAACCACAGTTGGTCTCGACCGCCTTGACGTACTGGGGGTTCTTCTTGTCGCTGACGTCGAAGATCCGGACGCCCTCCCACGAGTCCTTGTTCGCGGCGCTCTGGCCGACGCTGCTGCAGGAGTCGTTGTTACGCGAGGAGTCGACCGCGGCGAAGAGCAGGTCGCCGTAGACCGACAGGTCCATCTGGCCGCCGGGGCAGACCACCGAGCTGACCGCCGAGGTCTTCTTCGGGTCCTTGATGTCGTAGATCGAGAAGCCGCTGTAGTTACCGACGAAGGCGTAGTCGCCCTGGAACGCCATGTCGGTGTTGATGTCCGTCAGGTTGGCAGGCTTGGGCACGTTGGTGACGTGCTCGATGTTCGCGCTCTTGGCGATCTCGCCGGGCGCCGGGATGTCGGCGGCCTGTGCGGGCACCGCGGCCAGCACCGTGGCGACGGCGACTCCGGCCACGAACAGGAAACGGCCGGTCAGGCCCTTCCCAGAGGGGGTGGACACTCGTGAACCTCCTAGCTACATGCACTGATAAAGCGTGCATAAATACCTAAATCGTTCATCCTGCACAGCCGGTCAGGCAAGCCGTCACAGTGTCAGCAACTGTTTTCGACATGCGGCCTTTACGGACCGCCCCAAGAGGGTTTACGGTCTTGCGGCACTGGACAGACCGTCCGAAATGCCGCGTATCTTCGGTGACGAGCCCCCTCTCGTCACATCGGCCCGACCCGTTAGGGTTGGGGTGTTCCGCGGCGGCCACGTTGGACATGGCGTTCCAGATGCCGTGTCCGTGCGGGGCGGCTTCGGGCGCGCCGGCCTGCGGATCGACAGATCCGACCGGCAGATCGGAAGCCGAGATCCCCGGCCTTCCGGCCGTGGAAGGACGTCAATGGACATTCAGCAAGGAGACCGGGTGCGCATCGCGCTCATCGCCGTGATCGCCGCACTGTCCCTCAGCGCGTGCACCTCGGAGCCGAAACCGTCCGCGGCCCCCCAGGCCTCGGCGCCGGTGATCGTCCCAGGCAGGCCGGGTGAGGTCGCCAGGACCGTCGACCCGAGCGAGGCCGCCACGCTCGTGCCCCTGCCCACCCCCAACGCGGCCGACGTGAAGTACGTCCAGGACATGATCGTTCACCACCGTCAGGCCCTCGACATGTCCTCCCTGGCCCCGGCCCGGTCCGAGCACACCAAACTGAAGAGCCTGGCCTCTCGCATCAAGGACGCGCAGGGGCCGGAGATCCAGTTCATGACCACCTGGCTCCAGCAGCAGGGTCAGCGGGTTCCCGAACACCACGCCGGGCACGGCGACATGCCCGGCATGGCCACACCCGGGCAGATGGAGGCGCTCAAGGCCGCCTCTGGCAAGGATTTCGACCGGCTCTTCCTCCAGCTCATGACCGCGCACCACCAGGGCGCCATCACGATGTCCGAGCAGGTCCTGACCTCCGGCTCACACGTACGGATCGAGGAGCTGGCCAACGACGTCTCGGTCACCCAGAGCGCCGAGATCCGCAGGATGCGGGAGATGCAGGCCGAACTCTGAACCGCTCCCCTTCGTGGAACGGCTCCGTCGCCAGGGCGACAGGGTCATGAACCCCCGCGCGGCCTGCCCGATGCGTTCAGGGCGATGCGTGGAGCGCGGGCGTGACTACGAGCCGAGCCGCCACGAGTGGAGGTACTCCCCCTGCTCGGAGGTGAGCTCGTCCATCTCGATCCCGGCCGCGGCCAGCTTGAGCCGCGCCACCTCCACGTCGATCTCCCCCGGCACGTCGTAGACCCCGGGCTCCAGCCGAAGCCGCTCACGGGCCAGCCAGGCCACCGAGAGCGCCTGCGCGGAGAAGGACATGTCCATGACCGCGGCGGGATGCCCCTCGGCGGCCGTCAGGTTCACCAGGCGGCCCTCGGCGAGCAGCAGGATCCTGCGACCGTCCACGAGAACGTACTCATCGGTGTTGGGGCGTACCCCCCGGTGGATCTCCTGCGCCAGGCCGTCCAGGGCGCGGACGTCGATCTCGACGTCGAAGTGTCCGGCATTGGCGAGGATCGCACCGTCCTTCATCTCCGCCAGGTGCTCGCCCCTGATCACGTCGCGGTTGCCGGTGACCGTGACGAACACGTCTCCGGCGCGAGCGGCCGCCGCCATCGACCGTACGTCGTAGCCCTGCAGCAGGGCGTCCAGCGCCTTGACGGGGTCGATCTCGGTCACCACCACCCGCGCGCCCAGGCCCCTGGCCCGCTCGGCGACGCCCCGGCCGCAGTAGCCGAAGCCGGCGACCACCACGGTCTTACCCGCGAGCAGCGTGTTCGTGGCGCGCATGATGCCGTCCATGGTCGACTGGCCGGTGCCGTAGCGGTTGTCGAACATCCGCTTCGTCCGCGTGTCGTTGACCGCCACCACGGGGAACCTCAGTGCCCCCTCAGCGGCCATCTGGCGGAGCCTGATGATGCCGGTGGTGGTCTCCTCGCAGCCCCCGGACACCGTCCGCAGCAGCTCGGTCCGCTCGGTGTGCAGGATGTTGACCAGATCGCAGCCGTCGTCCAGGACGATGTCGGGGGCGATGTCGAGCGCCTGGTGGATGTGCTGGTAGTAGACGTCCCTGGTGACCCCCGCCCGCGCGTGCACGACGACGCCGTAGTCACGGAGCGCCTCGGCGACGTCGTCCTGGGTGGACAGGGGGTTCGACGCGGCCAGGGCGATCTCGGCCCCGCCCGCCCTGAGCGTGCCCATGAGCACCGCGGTCTCGGCGGTGACGTGCAGGCACGCGGCGATCCGCAGCCCTTCCAGCGGCCGCTCGGCGGCGAACCGCTCACCGAGGGCGGTGAGCACCGGCATCGCCCGCGCCGCCCACCCGATCCTCCGCTCACCCGCGGCCACCAGAGCGCTGTCCACGTCTCTCCCCAGATCGCCCGCCAGATCGCCCGAAGGCCCCCGCGACGCCGCGGGGGCCCGATGAGACTCAACCGCAGGTGTCAGTAACGGTAGTGCTCGGGCTTGTAGGGACCCTCGACGTCCACGCCGATGTACTCGGCCTGCGCCTTGGTGAGCTTGGTGAGCTTCACCCCGAGGGCGTCGAGGTGGAGGCGGGCGACCTTCTCGTCCAGGTGCTTGGGCAGCACGTAGACGCCGATCGGGTACTCACCGGTCTTGGTGAACAGCTCGATCTGCGCGATCACCTGGTTGGTGAAGGAGTTGGACATGACGAACGAGGGGTGACCGGTGGCGCAGCCCAGGTTCATCAGGCGGCCCTCGGCGAGCACGATGATCTGCTTGCCGTCGGGGAAGCGCCAGGTGTGGACCTGCGGCTTGACCTCGGTCTTCTCGATGCCGGGAATCCTGGCCAAACCGGCCATGTCGATCTCGTTGTCGAAGTGACCGATGTTGGACACGATCGCGTTGTGCTTCATCTGCGCCATGTGGTCGGCCGTGATGATGTTGAAGTTGCCGGTCGTGGTGACGAAGATGTCGGCGATGCCGACGACCTCGTCCAGCGTGGTGACCTGGAAGCCATCCATGGCGGCCTGAAGCGCGCAGATCGGGTCGATCTCGGTGATGATGACCCGGGCCCCCTGGCCCTTGAGCGCCTCGGCACAGCCCTTGCCGACATCGCCGTAGCCGGCGACGACCGCCACCTTGCCGCCGATCAGCACGTCGGTGGCGCGGTTGAGGCCGTCGAGCACCGAGTGACGGCAGCCGTACTTGTTGTCGAACTTGGACTTGGTCACCGAGTCGTTGACGTTGATCGCCGGGAAGAGCAGCGTGCCGGCCTTGAACATCTCGTACAGGCGGTGCACACCGGTGGTGGTCTCCTCGGTGACGCCCTTGATGCGCGAGGCGATCCGGGTCCAGCGGCCCTCGTCGGTGACCGTGCGGCGGAGCAGGTCGAGGATGATGCCCCACTCCTCCGGGTCGTCCTCTCCCGTGCTGGGCACGGCGCCGGCCTTCTCGTACTCGGCACCCTTGTGGACGAGCAGGGTGGCGTCGCCGCCGTCGTCGAGGATCATGTTGGGGCCGTCACCGCCGGGCCACGCCAGTGCCTGCTCGGTGCACCACCAGTACTCCTCCAGCGTCTCGCCCTTCCAGGCGAAGACCGGGACGCCCTTGGGGTCCTCGGGGGTGCCTTCGGGGCCGACGACCACGGCGGCGGCGGCGTGGTCCTGGGTGGAGAAGATGTTGCAGCTCACCCAGCGGACCTCCGCGCCGAGCGCGACCAGGGTCTCGATGAGCACGGCGGTCTGGATGGTCATGTGCAGCGAGCCCATGATCTTCGCCCCGGCCAGCGGCTGGGCCTTGGCGTACTCCTCGCGGACGGCCATCAGACCCGGCATCTCGTGCTCGGCGAGCTGGATCTCCCTGCGCCCGAAGGCCGCAAGGGAAAGGTCGGCGACCTTGAAGTCCATGTGTGGTTACCCCTCTGGTTGATGGGCGGCGTCCGCCTCACACCCTCGCCGATCGCGCTCGTCTCGCGATCACGCTTCGCTCTCGGGCCGGGCTCGCCACTCCACCGGAAAAGTCGACGGTTGCGAGTTTAGGCGTCCGGGGAGCCTCCGCGCACCCTCTGAGCGGGTAACCTGACACAAGAATGTAAGCTTTCCCGAAAATTCATCAGAGAGGGGCGGCGATGCGGATCACCGAGGCCGCCAGGAGGCTGGGCATGTCCCCCCGGATGCTCCGCTACCGCGAGGCGCTCGGCCTGCTCCCGGAGATCAGAAACCAGGGCGCGCACCGGCGGTTCGGCCCCGAGGAGCTCTCCGCCGTCGCCCAGAGCGTCGAGTTGGAGAAACGGTTCGACATCTCCCCCGCCGAACTGGCCTTCGCGCTGCGAACGCTGAGCGAGCCCGCGGTCGCCCAGGCGGTAAGGGACCTGGGGCTGCGGATCGGCCGTCTCCAGGCACCCCGCAGGGCCCTGGACTTCGAGAAGGAGAAGGCGCTGCGACTGCTCCAGCGTCCTCAGGCGTCCCGTCCGGGTTCAGACTGAGTCGTTGACCCTGGCTCTGTCCAGGTCGGGCTCCAGGTAGATGACCCGGGCCTCGGGGACGGCGGCGCGGACGCGCTGCTCGGCCTCGTCGATGCCTCTGGCCACCTCGGCGGCCGTGTCGTCGTGATCCACCGCGATCTTGGCGGCGACCAGGATCTCCTCCGGGCCCAGGTGGAGCGTGCGCATGTGGATGACCCGGGTCACCTCGGGCGTGCTCTCCAGGGCCTGCGCGATGCGCACCTCGACCTCGGGACCGGCGCCCTCGCCGATCAGCAGCGACTTGGTCTCGATCGCCAGGATGACCGCGATGACGGCCAGCAGCACACCGATCATCAGGGTGCCGATGCCGTCCCAGACGGGGTCGCCGGTCACCACGGCCATCGTCACGCCGAAGAGCGCGAAGAGCAGGCCGAGCAGCGCCCCCAGGTCCTCAAGCACGATGACCGGCAGTTCGGGCGACTTGGCGCGGCGGATGAACTGCACCCACGACTGGTTCCCCCGGACCGTGTTGGACTCGATGATCGCCGTCCTGAACGAGAACGCCTCGGCGATGATCGCGAAGATCAGCACACCGAAGGCCCATATCGGGGAGGTGAGCTCCTCCGGTTCGGAGATCTTGTGCCAGCCCTCGTAGAGCGAGAACACCGCGCCGATGGTGAACAGCACGACCGCCACCACGAACGCGTAGAAGTAGCGTTCCCGGCCGTACCCGAAGGGATGCTGGGGCGTGCGCGCGCGTTGCGCGCGCTTCCCGCCCACCAGCAACAGGGCCTGGTTGCCCGAGTCGGCCACCGAGTGGACCGACTCGGCGAGCATCGATGACGAACCCGTGAAGAGAAACGCCACGAATTTGGCCACCGCGATCGACAGGTTGGCGGCCAACGCCGCGATGATTGCCTTGGTACCGCCGCCCGCGCTCACGGCAGCCTCCGCTCAGCTCATTTGCTCTGGTAAAGATGAGACAGGATCCTATTGCGAAATCCTCGACCTGACTTCTGTGATCGCCGACACAGTGGTCGGGTCGATCCCGTACCCGAGGGCGAGGTAGGTACTCGCGAAGTCTCCGAGTGCGATCAGCGTGGCGAGCCGCTCCAGCGGGTGCTCCCCCTCGGCGGCGATCTGGGTGACCGGAACGCCACGATCCTCCGCCAGCCGCACCGACGCCTCCCGGTGCCGTACGACCCGGGGGTGCTCGTCCACGTCGCGCAGCACGAACAGCCGGAGCGACCTGCCGCTCTCGTCGGCGAAGATGTCGCGGTGGGCGAGCGGGCCGTCGAGGGCGGCCACCTGGTTGTGGTCGACCTCGGGGAGTTCTCCCCACATCGCCGGATACTTACCGTTCATGTTGAGCCCGCAGGCCCACCAGTGGGCCGCGACGGCCGCCACCGGGGAGGATCCCCAGATCATCGGCACGGTCTCGGCGATCTCCATGGCGAGCGACTTGCCGGGATTGATGAACGACTCGCTCGTCGGACGGCAGCGGTGCGCGAGGTCCTCAAGGCGCTTGGCCACCCCCTCGAACACCTGCTCGCCCGCCTCGACCAGACCGAATCCGGCGGCGGCGACGACCAGCGGGACCGACAGCGCCCACAGCGAGGCACGCGGCCGGCCGCCGGCCGTGACGGGCACGAACGGCGCTCCCGCCTGCCTGGCGATCGCGTGGAGCGGAGATTCGGGGGCGCCGACGGCGAGCAGGCGGCAACCGCGGCGGACCGCCTCGGCGGCAACCGTGAGCGTCTCCTCGGCTCTGCCGGAGTGCGACACCGCGATCACCAGGTCGGTCGCGCCGATCCAGCCGGGCAGCCGGTAGGACCTGACCGTCACGATCGGCAGCGGGGCACCGTGGCCGCACACCACGTCGAGGACGTCACCGGCGATGCCGGAACCGCCCACGCCGGCGACCACGATCGCCCGGGGCCGGCCGTCCTCGGCGAGTGCGGACAGGCCCGACTCCATGGCGACCCGGTGGGAGGTGCGGACCTGCGCGGCCGAGTCGGCCACCGCCCGCAGCATGCCCGACGGGTCACCGTCGGCCGGCTGCTTTCCGTCGTCGAGCCGATCGGGCTCCCAGTTCACGACTTCCGGGCCTCGTCGACCAGCAGGACCGGGATGTCGTCCCGGACCGGGTAGACCAGGCCGCAGGAGGCGGAGGTGCAGGACAGCTCGTCCACCTCGGGCTCGGCTCGCAGCGGGGACTTGCAGTTGGGGCAGGCCAGGATCTCCAGCAACCAGTCGTCGATCTTCACTCGTTCAGCTCCTCACGACAGCAAGGACCTCGTCCCTGATCGCTGCCATCTGAATCTCGTCTGCCGCCTCGGCGTTCAGCCTGAGCAGCGGCTCTGTGTTGGACGGACGGAGGTTGAACCACCATCCCGGGCCGGAGACGGTCAGGCCGTCCAGCTCGTCGAAGGTGACGCCGTCACGGGTGGCGAACGCCTCGCGAACCCGCTCCGTCGCCGCGACCTGGTCGGCGACCGTACTGTTGATCTCTTCGGAGGCCGCGTAGCGGGTGTATCCGGCCAGGATCTCCGAGAGCGGCTTCTCCTGCTCGCCCAGCGCGGCCAGCACGTGCAGCGCGGCCAGCATGCCGGAGTCGGCGAACCAGAAGTCCCTGAAGTAGTAGTGGGCGGAGTGCTCGCCGCCGAACACCGCGCCGGTCTCGGCCATCTCGGCCTTGATGAACGAGTGACCCACCCGGGTGCGGACCGGCCGGCCGCCGAGTTCGGTGACGATCTCCGGAACGCCCCTGGAGGTGATCAGATTGTGAATGATCACGGCGCCGGGGTGCTTGACCAGTTCCCGGGCGGCGACCAGCGCGGTGATCGTGGACGGCGAGACCGATTCGCCACGCTCGTCGACCACCCAGCAGCGGTCCGCGTCGCCGTCGAAGGCCAGTCCGATGTCGGCGCCCACATCGAGCACCGTCTTCTGCAGGTCGCGCAGGTTGTCCGGCTCGATGGGGTTGGCCTCGTGGTTGGGGAAGGTGCCGTCGAGCTCGAAGTACAGGGCGGTCAGCTCGATGGGCAGCCCCTCGAAGACCGTCGGGACCGTGTGCCCGCCCATCCCGTTCCCCGCGTCGACCACGACCCGCAGCGGCCGGATGCCGGAAAGGTCGACCAGGCCGCGCAGGTGATCGGCGTAACCGCGCAGCAGGTCGCGCCCGGAGACCGTCCCACCCCCCTGCCCGCCGAGACCGCCCGACGCCAGGATCGCGGCGGCCCGGTCACGGATCTCGATGAGCCCGGTCTCACCGCCGATCGGCACGGCGCCGGCCCTGCACATCTTCATGCCGTTGTAGCGGGCCGGATTGTGGCTGGCCGTGAACATCACCCCGGGCAGGCCGAGGCTGCCACTCGCGTAGTAGAGCAGGTCCGTGGAGCCCAGCCCGGCGTGGATCACGTCGGCTCCCCGCGAGGCGGCCCCCCTGGTGAAGGCCGCCGCCAGCGGCGCCGACGACTCGCGCATGTCGTGTGCCACCACGGCGGTCTCGGCCCCGGTCACTTCCACGAAGGCCGCGCCGACCGCTTCGGCGGTCTCCTCGTCGAGCTCGTCCGGCACGACGCCACGAACGTCGTACGCTTTGAAGATCTTGACAAGGTCGCCCACTCCAGCTCCACCCTCTGCGTCGTGTCCGCTGCCGTTGCCTTCCAGTTAACGCTGGTCAGCGCATTGTCGGGCAGTCCGCGCCTTACGACGCGAACGTTCTCCCTCGTGGGAGTTCTCGCTTCACCGCCGACCGCCTGACCTTGCGGCCCGGTCTCACACCGACTCCACGAGCGTTTAAAGTCTCCCCGCAACTCTGGGCGACCTGACCGTGAGCACGATCAACGCTTCAGGAGACCAAAACCCTCGCCGGCCACGGCGAAGCCACGGTCAACAGGCCGTACCACTCTCCCAAGCATGTCAAAGCATAACGGCGCGCGCTCATATCCGAGCAGCTCCTACTCCCCACCCTAGTAGGGTCAGCGGTCGCGCTGGGGCTGAGCGGAGCGGAGCACCCGCAGATGACCCCGGCGCCCGACCTCGACGCCCTGACCGACCGGTTCGGTGCCGCCGCTGGGGGCGGGTCTCGCGGCCTCGCGGACCGCGTTGGCGAGGGCCTCCAGATCGTCCGTACTCGGTGTGGCACTGTCAGTCGGCAGGCGGACCACCTCCCAGCCGCGGGGGGCGGTGAGCCGCTCGGCGTGCTCGGCACACAGGTCGTAACAGTGCGGCTCGGCGTACGTCGCCAAGGGCCCGAGAACAGCGGTCGAATCGGCGTAGACGTACGTGAGCGTGAAAACGGCAGGCTGACTGCACGCGGTGCGGGAACAGCGGCGGACGGGGCTCACGGTGGGACCGTATCCGGTAAGCGTCCGGGGCGCCACTATCTGAGCGCTCTTAACGAGCGTGTCGCCACAATTCGGACACGTGTCCCGGCTTCCACCCGCCTGTATGGCTTACGCCCCTCCTCCGCGCTCCCGCCACACGGCTGCTCGGGTCCCACACCCGACGCACGGCACCACCGCCCCACGCACTCGATACGCCACCTTCCGTCACCGGCACTCCCACCCCCGCTCGGGTCACGTCTAAGCTGGGGCCGTGAGCCCGGCACCCGGCAGACCTCGTTCTCCCCGCAGGCGCGACAGGCACGGCCGCGGCCTGCGCGGTCCGCTCGCGCCCTCGCACGTGCCGATCGCCAAGTCCCGCAGCGAGCGGTTCGACGATCTCGTCCTGGACGCCGTCGACCGGCTCAAGCCCCGGTGGGCCAAGCAACTGGCGGCCGTGGAGTTCGCGGTCGAGGAGGTCCCGCCGATCAGCGAGCTGGGCGACGGCCCCGGGCTGCCGGCCGGCGAGCCGATCCCGTTCGGACGGGCCAAGCCCGCCGACGGGAACCGCCCGGCCATTGTGATCATTTACCGCCGCCCCCTGGAGAGCCGGTCCCGCGACCGCGACCACCTCGGCGCGATGGTGCACGAGGCGGTGGTCGAGCAGGTGGCGGGCCTGCTCGGACTCTCTCCGGAATCGATCGACCCCGGCTTCGACGACCACGACTGACCCGTCCGAACCGCCTGTCAGGGCAGGACCGTCGCGGCGGACTCCGCGACCGGCGGGATCAGCGCCCACATCCGGGCCGCGGCCAGTGGCTGCACGGTCAGCGCCGGCCCGCCCTTCCGCCGCTCGTCCATGACGCGCCCGCCGTAGACCGGTCCCGAGCCGGGCATCGGCTGCACGACCACCGCGAAGACCCCGTCCACCTTGGGCAGTTTGACCTGCTTGGTACGCGAGGCGGAGATGTCCACCTGGAACGGCTCGCCCGGCTCGCCCTTGCGCGGAACCACCTGCACGCTCACCTTTCCCGCCGTGTCCGGCGCGGTCAGCAGCAGCCGGGAGGTCACCTTGCCCTCCGTGCGGTTGTCGGCGACGACGCTTCCCAGGTCGACGGGGTCCGCCCCGGCGGTGAAGGCCACGTCGACCTTCGCCCCGGTGCCGGTGGCGACGAGCCCCGCGACGATCGGGGTCTCCGAGGTGAGCAGCAGCGCGGACGGCTGGCCGCCGATCCCGGTGGACAGGTCGAGGGTGGCGACGGAACCGGCGGGTACCTCGACGAGCTCGCGGCCCTTGAGCGCGTACGTCCCTTCGGGGGTGAGCGCCCTGACCTCGACCAGCGTGTCGACCTCGGCGTCGGAGGCGACGAGCAGCTCGCGTTTCCCGCCACCGCCGGGGATGCCCGGCACCACGACGCGGGTGGCGGGGGCCGCGGAGGCGGGCAACCAGTCGACGCCGCGCCCACCGTTCATGATCGCCCTGGCCGCGGCGGTGACCCGCCCGGAGCTGGTGCGCACCTGGATCGCCAGGGCGAGCGCCGAGGGCGCGAGATCCCCGACCTTGATCGAACGGTTCTCACCGGGTTTCAGGGTGAACACACCACCGCTGTCGGCCACCACGGGACCCTCGCCCGAATAGACCATGATCTCCACGATGGCCGGGGCGAGGTCGGCGTTGGTCAGGTAGAGGGTGACCTCGGCCGCGGCCGGCCCCGGGCCGACCAGCCAGGTGCTCGCCACCGGCTCGGTGCAGCGCACCCCGGCCAGTCCCCGCTGCCTGCCCGACTTCTCCTTGCGGGTCTGCGCCACCTCCAGGCCCGCCGCCATGCTCCCGGTGGCCGTGATGACAAGGGGCGGTGACGAGGTGGGGATCTTCTCATGCCAGAGGCGGCCTGGGGTGTCGAGGGTGGCGAGGGTCCTGTCACCGGTGACGAGTGCCGCGGTCCCCTGTGCCCGGCTGCCCGGCGGGGCCACCACGCCGACGGAGGCGTCCCCGGGCGATGGGCAGACCGTCGTCACCGAGGCGACGGGAACCTTCTGAGCCTGTGGCGCGGAGGTGGCGGCCGTCTGCGGCTGGGTGGCGGAGGCCACCCCGTACAGGGCGAGCAGGGCCACCAGCACCAGCACCAGCAGGCTGAACCGGTTCTCGATCAGGGATTTCACCGGGGGGCCAGCTCTCTACGGGACTCGGGCAGGTCCTGCGGGGCGGCGGGCTGGTCGGACTCGGTGCGCGAGCCGGGCGCGGCCAGCACCAGGACGACCAGCACCAGCGCGGCCTGTACCCACAGCCAGCGGCTGTGCCAGGGGTCGCCGGGCGGGGTGACGGGAACGGCGATCGGCTGGGTCAGCCGCCACACGCCGACCGAGCGGGACAGGCTCATCCTCGCCAGCGAGGGCTGCGAGTCGAGGGCGGCACTGATCGCCGCGTCGACGGGCGCGGTCATCACGACGAACCGGACACCGTGCGCCGCCAGCACCCGGGCGTCGTCGCCGCCCCTGCCGGACACCAGCCCGGCCGTGGCGACGCGGACCCGCTCCCTGGGCCCCTCGGGCACGGGGATGTCTGCCTCGCCGATCACCGGGGTACGTCCGCGCAGCACCGTGAAGAGCAGACCGTTCGGCGAGGTGCGCAGCAGCAGGGTCCGCTCGCCACCGGCGGAGTTGACCGCCGCGAGGGCGGGCATGACGTCGCGTACGGTTCCGCGGATCGGGCCGTTCACCCCCTCGGCGATCCACATGCCCGCGGCGAGCAGCGGTGTGGAGAACGCGACCAGCACGACCCCGAGCGCGGCGAGCCTGCGCAGCCCGCCGGCCGCCCGGAACTCTACGACCCGGTCGGCGGTGAGCGCGGCCACCACGAGCATGCCGGTGGCCGCGAAGGCCAGTGGCACACCGGGCCAGGCGGGAGCCTCGACGTCGCCGTTGATCGAGGTGACGGGGGTCCTGCTGACCAGGATGGCCACCAGCACGCCGAAGAGGGCGACGCCCCAGCCGACCGCGATGACCATCCGGTTGCGGCGCATCAGCAGCGCGAGCAGGCAGGCGGCGATGAGACCGCCGGTCACCCAGAGTGGCGGCATGCCGGGCCCGCCCGGGCTGAGCAGCAGCAACGACTGCGCGGGCAGCCCGGGGTCGACCAGCGCGGGCTGGTGCAGTCCGGCCTCCAGTAGCAGCCGCTTGGGATCCGCGACCAGCTGGGCCAGCCAGGGGAACAGCAGGACCACGGGCACGGCGAACGCCACGAGCATCGAGACGGCGACGCCCCGGCGTGGGAAGGCCAGCGCCGCCAGCGCGCCGAGGATCGCGGTCAGCGGGTAGACCAGCGGGGCGAAGGCGGTGCCGACGGCCAGCAGGAGCCCCAGGCCCCAGGCGGCGCGGCGGGCGCGGCGCCGCTCCCCGGCGAGCACCGTGGTGGCGAGCGCCGCGTAGACGGGAAGCAGCACGAAGACCACCGCGGTGCCGAGCCGGCCCGCGGCGACCGCGCCGGTGGCCACCGGCAGGAGGGCGTAGGAGGAGGCCAGCCAGACCCGGGTCCAGCGACCCGGGATCATCGACCGGGTGGCCGCGTACGCGGAGATCCCCGCCAGCGGCACGCAGCCGAGCAGCAGCAGCGAGACCGCGAGCCACGTCTTGCCGAACAGCACCGTGGAGAGCACGGCCAGCACCGCCACGTACGGCGGAGCCCACGCGTCGGTGCCCAGCCCCGTCTGGTGGTGGCTCTCACGGTAGAGATCCCACAGGTCGGAGGCCCCGCCGATCACCGGGACGAGCGCGCCGCCGCCCAGCCTGGCGCCGCCGGTCAGGGCGCGCTCGGCGATCAGCGTGACCAGGGCGAGCGCCAGGAAGAGCAGGACGCCCGGGTTTCCGAAGACGCGCTGCATCACACCGGCGTCGGTGAGCAGTTCCTCGCCGTCCTCCTGCTGCGGGTGCGGCGAGGCCGCCACCGCGTGGTGGCGCCCCTCGGACTCCACGAACCCGCCCCCGGCCAGATAGTTCTGGGCCCGGTCGACGAGCCGCCGGTAGCCGGCACCGGGTGGGGTGAGCAACCGGCTGATCGCCGGGTACGCCTGCCTGCGCCCTTTGGCCCGCACCCGCCGAGCCTTGATCATCCGAATGGGATGGCCGAACACCGAGCCGAACGCGAGGAACTCGTCCAGCGCGTTGGCGGGCTGCTTGGCCACCAGGAACAGCGCCGTGCGGAAGACGGAGCCGAACGCGTTGCGTACCAGCGCCCACAGCAGCGGCCTCAGCGGCAGATTCGCCATGACGACGAAGAGGGCGTTACGCCGGTCCAGGCGGCGGGGGTGGTCACCGCTGGCGGTGATCCGGCGGCGTCGCCTGGTGGCGGCCTCGGCGTGCCAGGCGACCGCCCGGGTGACGTTCTGCACGCGGTATCCGGCGGCCCTGACCCGCCAGCACAGGTCGAGGTCGTCACGGAAGAGCGGCAGGGCCGGATCGAGACCGCCGACCTCCTCCCAGACATCCCTGCGGATCAGCATGCCCGCGGTCGAGACCGAGAGCACGTCCCTGATCCCGTCGTACTGCCCCTGGTCGAACTCACGGGCCTCCAGCCCGGTGTTCCTGCGGCCGGTGCGGTCGACGGTGACGCCGACCTCCAGCAGGATCCGCCGGTCCAGCCAGTCCCGGAGCTTGGGGCCGAGCACCGCCGCCCGGGGATCCGCCTCGGCGGCCTCCAGCAGGATCCGCAGGGCATCGACGTCCGGCGCGCAGTCGTCGTGCAGCAGCCAGATCCACTCCTGCCCCCCGCCGGGGCCGAGCTTGTCGAGCACCTCGGCGACGGCCTCGCCGAAGCCGGTCGAGCGCGGCAGGGTGAGCACGGCTCTGGAGCCGAGGGCTCCGGTCAGCAGCGCGGCGCTGCCGTCCCTGCTGCCGTTGTCGACCCCGACGACCCGGTCCACCGGACGGGTCTGCCGGAGCAGGGCTTCCAGGGTCTCCCCCAGCCAGCGGGAGCCGTCGTGGGAGACGACGATCGCGGTGACCGTGTGGTGGGGGCGATGGGGGCGCTGGGAGTCGGTGATGGACATACGTCCCGTGTTCAGGAGGTGTTGATGATCGGCGCGACAACGATACGACACCCTATGTCTGACTATGTCTTACACCTGGTCGCGCGCATGAAAAAGGGCCACGCGACCGACGGTCACGTGGCCCCATGGACATATTCGTCAAGCGCCCCCGAAGGGGCGTCACATACTTCTTCGGTGTTCTTCAGTGGTTGGATTTCCAGACCGTCCGGACCTCGGCGTGCCCAAGCCTTACAGCCGTCCGCTTCGCGGACGGCTCAGACCGCCTCACGCTTGATCCGCCGTCGCTCCCGCTCCGACAGCCCACCCCAGATTCCAAACCGCTCGTCGTGTTCCAGCGCGTACTCAAGACACTCGGCACGCACCTCGCAGGAGCGGCAAACCTTCTTGGCCTCGCGGGTGGAGCCTCCCTTCTCCGGGAAGAACGCCTCCGGGTCGGTCTGCGCGCACAAGGCGCGCTCCTGCCAGCCAAGCTGCTCTTCAGCGATGCTCTCCTGTGCGATGACCAGGTCGGCCACTGCACACCTCCCTGCCGCACGCCCGCAAATGGAGCCCCCCTATGAACGCCTCCCCCTTACCCACCCAGAGAAAGGCGTAACAACACGTGTGTAATTACACGCGCGTGCCCGGTGTGGCGTCAAGCGGCATGCTGGTATCCGGGGAAAGACCTGCTCTCCCCGGTTGTGGGTCGTGTGCCTGCCACGACGGCAATTGCACCAGGTGATCGCCGCGATCGCCAGGGGCTCAGTGCTCTCGGCGGTCGGAACCGTACCAGGACATGTTCTGATCCTGACCGGGGCCCACCCTCTCTCTATCCGGGCTTTGCTAATCCATGCCCTGACCTGGGCGTTGTTCGGGCTTGTAGATCGCGGTGGGGTCTATCGGCTGCGAGTCCCACGTCCTGACGGCGAGCGCGGGGTCGCTCAGCGGGTCTCCGGTGTAGGTGCTCGGGTCGAACCTGAGCGTCGCCTCCGAGCGCGGGTCCCACTGGTGACCGCCGCCCTGCGGCTGGTACGGGGCCTGCGGGGCCGGGGGGTTCTGCGGAACCTGGGGCGCCTGCTGCGGATGCCCGAACGGGCCGTCGTAGCCGGAGGAGCCGTACTCGGGGACGCGAAGCTGCGGCTCGGTGCCCTGGGCCTGCTGCTGGTAGCTCTCCGCCTGCTGGTACGCCTGGGCCATCTGCTGTGATCTGAGGTCCACCGGATCGGGCGCGGGATACTGCGGGCCCGGCTCGGCCGGGCGGGCGAACTCCGCGCTCGGGTAACCGCCGAACGGCTGGCCATAGTTCTCCGGAGGCTGCGGGAAGGGCTGCGCCTGGCCGTCGAACGCCGGCCCCTGGCGGCCGTCGACCGGCGGGTAGGGCGCGGGGACCTGCTGCTCGGACTGGTGGCCGTAGCCGGACGGCTGCGAGTCCTGCTGCCCGAAGCCCTGCGGCTCGGGCCGCTGGTAGGCCGGCGGCTCGGAGTGCGGCTCGGCCTGCGGGTAGCCCTGCGCCTGCGACTCCGAGCGCCGGCCGGAGCCCGCGGGCTGCGACTCCTGGCCGTACGCCGGCGAGTCGGCCTGCCGGCCGAAGCCCTGCGGCTCGGGCTGCCCGTACCCGGGAAGATCGGCCTGCCCGTAGTCCGGCTGCCGCTGCTCCGGGCGGAGGCCGTACGCCGAGGAGTCGGCCTGCCGGCCGAAGCCCTGCGGTTCCGGCTGTCCGTACGCCGGGGAGTCGGGGAACTGCGGATAGCTCGGCAGACTCGGGCTGGAGTGCCGCCCGGAACTCACCGGCTGCGACTCCTGACCGTACGCCGGCGGGTCGGCCTGCCGGCCGAAGCCCTGCGGCTCGGGCTGCCCGTACGCCGAGTCGGGGAACTGAGAATAGCTCGGCAGCCGGGGTTCCGTCTGGGGCTGCTGATCCACCGGAGCGGCGTAGACCGGCGGGTCATAGGCGGCCGCCGACGGCTCGTACGGCTTGGCCGGGGCCGGGGGCTGGACGTCGGCCGCGATGTACGGGCTCGGGGTGTAGCCCCCGGTCTGCGCGACGGGCTGGGAGACGGGCTGTGGCGGCTGCGGCATGGACTGCGGGTACCCCTGCCCCTGCGGCTCCGGCTGCTGGGGGGACTGCGCGTAGGAACCGGGCGGGGGAGCGTACGGCTGGCTCTCGGCGGGCGGCTGGTAGGGAGGCTGGGGCTGCCCGTCGCCCGCCTGCGGCGCGGACGGCGCGTAGGAGGCCGCCTGCTGCCCGTACCCTTCGGAGACGTGCGCGGGCGCGGGCGGAAGCGCGGGGAGGTTCTGCGGAGGCTGCGGAGCCTGGGCGGGCGGCGCCTCCTGCGAGTAACCGTGGCCGCCCGGCGGAGCCTGATCCTGCGGGTGGTGGACACCCTGCTGCACCATCTGGCCCTGGGGGTACCCGCCCGGCCCCTGCGGGTGGTCCTGGAAGGGGACCTGTCCCTGCGGATGGTCCTGGAAGGGGACCGGTCCCTGCGCGGGAACGGGCTGCTGGGGGTGGTACCCCTGCTCCCGGGGGTGCTCGGCGGGGCGGCCGAAACCGTCCTCGGCGCGGAGGGCACCGGCGCGTGAACCGGCGGGGATCGCCTTCGGCAGCACGTAGAGCAGTGCGACCGTGATCAGCGCGAGGGCGGGCAGGTGGATGAGGAGAATTTCGATCTTCTCCTGGAGATCCGTCACCCCCCCGAACAGCGCGGTGAGCAGGCTGATCGCGCCGAAGAGCACGGAGAGCGCGAGCGTACCGGCCGCCACGAGGGCCATCGGCTTCAGCCGCTCGATCACCGGACCGAGGTGGGTGGCCAGCAGCACGGCGCCGACGAGCAGCGCGGCGGTTGTCGGCGAGGTGAGTTGACCCAGGTAGCCCGTCGCGCGCACGGCGAAGGACGATCCACCGAACAGCAGGCGTTCGATGCCGACAAGAACGCTCGCGGACGCGACGGCTAGCATGAGCCACGCCGCCGGTTCCCGGAGCCGGCCCGCCTCGACATTGATCACAACTACCCCCATAGGGTCTTTAGGTAAACCCGGGCCAGTTTTGCACATGGCTGACTTTGCTGTTGGTAGTCCCAGGAAGCCCACCAACCCCATAAGTGCTCCATTGCACCTTATATGCCCCTAATTCGGGCACCAGGACAGGCGATTCTGCCAGCACGGACAGCCCTCATAACGATCATGAAAAGACTACGCCCCCCTCTCCCGGCACCCCGCCGACATCCGTGACGACCTAGTGGAACACTGGACGGCATGCGCATCGTGTCCCTCGCCGGCGGAATCGGTGGTGCCCGCTTCCTGCGGGGTCTTCTCACCGCCGCCCCCGACTCCGAGATCACCGTCATCGGCAACACCGGTGACGACATCAGTCTCTACGGCCTGCGGGTCTGCCCCGACCTCGACACTGTTATGTACACCCTGGGCGGTGGCATCGACGAGGAACAGGGCTGGGGACGACGACAGGAGTCGCACGTCGTCAAGGAGGAACTGGCCGCCTACGGCGTCGAGCCGCAGTGGTTCGGCCTCGGCGACCGCGACTTCGCCACCCACATCGTGCGCACCCAGATGCTCGACGCCGGATACCCGCTGTCGGCGGTCACCGAGGCACTGTGCCGGCGCTGGCAGCCGGGCGTGCACCTGATCCCGATGAGCGACGACCGGACCGAGACCCACGTGGTCATCACCGACGAGCGGGGCCGCCGCGCCATCCACTTCCAGGAGTGGTGGGTGCGGTTGCGCGCCTCGGTTCCCGCCGAGCAGATCATCCTGGTCGGCGCCGACCAGGCGTCCCCCGCCCCCGGCGTACTGGAGGCCATCGCCGCCGCCGACGCGGTCATCCTCCCGCCGTCCAACCCGGTCGTCAGCATCGGCACGATCCTGCAGATCAAGGGCATCCGCGAGGCCCTGGAGGGCAAGACGGTCGTCGGTGTCTCCCCCATCATCGGCGGCGCCCCCGTCCGCGGCATGGCCGACGCCTGCCTGACCGCGATCGGCGTGCGGACCACCGCGCAGGCGGTCCTGGAGCTGTACGGGTCACCGCTGGTGAACGGCTGGCTGGTCGCGGAGGAGGACGCCGGGGTGGCCCTCGCCGGCGTCGACGTCGAGGCCCGCCCGCTGATCATGCACGACGCCGAGGCCGCCGCCGCCATCGCCCGCGCGGCCCTGGACATGGCCACGCGGCTCGCGTCCTCCCCCGCCGGTGGGGAGGGCTCGCGATGAGCCGGAGCAGGCGCGGGCGGCGGAGTCCCGCCGACGTCAAGGTGGAGATCTTCGCCGTTCCCGGCATACCCGAGGTCCACGAGGGCGACGACGTCGGGGAGCTGATCGTCACGGCCCTGCCCGACCTGCGTGACGGCGACATCCTCGTGGTCACCTCCAAGATCTCAAGCAAGGCCGAGGGCCGGGTCCTGCACGGTGTGAACCGCGCCGAGGCCGTCGGCGCGGAGACGAGGCGGGTGGTCGCCCGCAGGGGCGAGACCGTGATCGCCGAGACGAGGCACGGGTTCGTCATGGCCGCCGCCGGGGTCGACGCCTCCAACACCCGGCCGGACACGGTGGTCCTGCTGCCCCTCGACCCGGACGCCTCCGCCTCGGCGGTCAGGGCGCGCATCGCGGAACTGCTCGGCGTGTCGGTCGGCGTGATCATCTCCGACACCTTCGGCCGCCCGTGGCGCAACGGCCAGACCGACATGGCCGTCGGCGTCGCCGGGGTGACTCCCTCTCTCGACTACCGAGGCATGTCCGACGACTACGGCAACGCGCTGGAGGTCACCCTGACCGCCGTCGCCGACGAGTTCGCCGCGGCCGGAGACCTGGTCAAGGGGAAGGTCGCGCAGACCCCGGTGGCGGTGATCAGGGGCCTCGCCGAGTACACCACCGAGGACGACGGGCCTGGCATCCGCGAGTTGGTCCGCCCGTCCGCCGACGACATGTTCCGGTACGGCTCCCGCGACGTGGTCTTCGCCCGCAGAACCATCCGGGAGTTCTCCGCGGAGCCCGTGGACGGCGCCAAGGTCCGCAGGGCCGTCGACGCCGCGATCGCCGCGCCCGCCCCGCACCACACGACCCCGTGGCGGTTCGTCCTGCTGGAGTCCGCGGGGGCTCGGGAGAAGCTGCTGGACGCCATGCGCGAGGCCTGGATCGCCGACCTGCGCGGCGACGGCCTCGTAGAGGAGTCGATCGCCAGGCGGGTCAGGCGGGGCGACGTACTGCGCGCGGCCCCGTACCTGGCGGTACCCTGCCTGGTCATGGACGGCTCGCACAGCTACCGCGACGACCGGCGCAACGCCGCCGAGCGGGAGATGTTCGTGGTCGCGGCCGGCGCGGGAGTGCAGAACTTCCTCGTCCAGCTCGCTGTGGAGGGGCTGGGCTCCGCGTGGGTCTCCTCCACGATGTTCTGCCGCGACGTCGTCCGCGAGGTCCTCGACCTGCCCGCCGGCTGGGACCCGATGGGAGCCGTCGCCATCGGCCACCCCGCGGCCCCGCCCCGCGACCGCGCCCCCCGCCAGGCATCGGACTTCGTCGTCGTCCGCTAGCCATCCCCGCACACCGGGCGGTCACGGCCGGTTCTCCTCGCGGGAAACGCTCACTGCCCTATATATGCCTGATCGTGCTCGCGGCCGCCGCGAGCACGATCAGCGTTATCAGGGCGACCCCGATCATGCGGCGGACCGCCTTCCAGGCCGCCGACTTAGCGCCGGGGATCTTCGACGCGGCCTCGGCGGCCGTTTCGATCGCCTTGCCCCATCCTGCCCAGGCGTCCATCGTCCGCTGGAAACGCCGTCCGACGGCGAACACGATCGTGGCCACTACGACCAGGGCCAGGATCCGGCCGTTCGAACTGTCCACGTCGCACTCCTACCGGGGGAAGCAGGATTCTCGTCACTGCCGGCATACGGGGGACTGTCAGAGCCGTGAGATGGCGAACACGATCGTCGCGATCACGATGAGCGCCATGATTCGGCCGTCGGCACTTTCCATGGATGTACCCCCCACCTGGAGAGAAGCAGGATTTCGTCACTAAGAGTAGGCCAATGACTACTGAAATTCCAGACACCCTCCCCGATCTCGCGCTGGAACGATCCAGATCTGCGGCCCGAGCCGCCGTTCGCCACCCGGCGACGGCCGATTACGGGGCCTTGGCGCAGGTGGGGTGACAGAGGCGGCGGGCCAGAGCGGACAGGAAGACGTCGATGATCTCTTCCGGACGCTGGGCGACGTGCAGGGAGCCGTTGGTGACCGAGGTGATCTGGGTGAGGGCGGCGCGGTCGAGGTCGGTGCCGAAGGCGAGGACCACGATCTGGACGGGGCGCTCGGGGTTCCAGTCACCGCGGAGCCGCTCCACCAGCTTGGTGCCGGAGATGCCCTTGCCGTCGTCCTTGCCCGCCGTGATGACGAGCAGGGTGTTGTTCATGGTCTCGTCATAGGACTCGGTCAGCGCGCGGAACCCGGCGATGACCGAGTCGTACAGGGCGCTGGGCTCCTTGGGGTCGGCGCGCAGGGTCCGGGTCAGCTCCTCCAGACGGCTGCGCCGGATGACCTGGCCGCCGTCGGGCTCGGTGATCGGGCCGAGGCGCACCCGCTCACGCTGGTCCTCCCCCTTGGCCGAGGAGAACTCCCACATGCCCATGTGCGTGGAGTCGGGGAAGAGCTGCAGGCCGAGCCTGGCGGCGTCGAGGGCGACGGTCAGCCGGGTCTTCCCCCGCTGCCCGTTGATCGGCCCGGCCATGTGCTTGCCGCTGTCCGCCAGGACCAGGATGTTGGTCGGCGGGGCGAGCCTGCTCCACGCCGCCAGCGCCTCGTCGATCATGCCGGGCAGGATGGTCGGGCGGGTGCGGGGCGCCTCGGTGGGGATGTCGGGACCGGGTGAGTACGGCCCCAGGGAGCCGTCGGGCGAGCGGAAGCCCGCCCTGCGGGCCGCCTCCCGTGTCTCGGGGGAGCGCAGCCAGGCCGCGAATGCCCTCGACCCGCTCGCCTTGGCCTCGTCGGAGGAGGTGACCACGTACGGGTAGTCGAGGTTGATGGTCCCCTCACGGGGATGCAGGGCGGTCACCGGGTCGTCCGACGGCCGGCGGTTGTGCTCCCAGACCGACTGCTCGGGAACGATCACCACGGGGCGCTGCCAGAAGGAGCGGTCGTCGACGGCGGCGAGCATGGTCCGGTAGTCCGGCGCCGCCCCCGCCTGCGCCCAGCGGACGAACGCGGTGAGCGCGCGGTCGGCCTCCGCGCCGCTGCCGACCACGTCCCTGGCCGCGGCCACGGTGGCGATCCCGGCACCCGCGAGCGACGGGTCGGGGACTCGGACCACGTCGGGCTCGTTCTCGGTCGGCCGGATCCGGCCACGGGTGGTCGCGGGGAAGACCATCCGCCAGTTCATGTCGGTCTTACCGACCGCGAAACGCCGGGCCAGGGACTTACGGGTGGCGAAGACCAGGGGCGAGGTCGCCATGACGGTCTCGGTGCCGGCCAGGTTCGCGGCCCCCTGCTTGCGGGCGAGCCGGATCCAGGCCGAGGAGTCGGAGATCCAGCCGTCCGGACGCTCACTGAGTACTCCCGCGGTGCCGCCGAGCAGGGTGCGGAGCACCGTGGCGGGCGGCTGTTCGGTCACCTGCACCAGCACGCACCGGCCGTCGACGCCCACCCTGCTCTGGTTGAACCGCCCCGCCGCCTCCATGACGGTCGGGGCGATGTCGACGGCGGCGGCGACCCCGACCAGCACCGGGTCGCGGGCCGAGCACGAACCCCCCGCCTGGTCGAGCACCAGGACGGTGCTCCCCGCCAGGGCGACCGCTATCGCGACCGCCGCCAGCGACAGACGCAGCAGGACCTGACGTCGACGCCGCTCAGCGCCGACGGCCACACGGTGTCGACCGGAGGAGGGCACACGGAGACCTCTCGCTAGAGGAGAAAGACGATTGTGTCAACGAACCCCTCACGCAAGGCAAGCAAATATAGAACTTGTTATAATTTTGTCGACGCCTCCAGCGAGAGCAGTGGAAGGGCGTTGGGGCGGACGCTCCGGCAGACCCCGTCGCTCGCCCTGGCCGCGGCCAGCCGCTCGGCGTCGGGCACGCCGTAGGAGGTGGTCCGCTGCCGGACCGGCCGCCCGGTCGGGGCGACCATGGCCTCGATCTCGCTGATCGTCTTGAAGGACCCGTTCTCCGACCCGGCCATCCTGCTGATCGTCTCCTCCATCAGCGTGCCGCCCAGGTCGTTGACCCCGCCCATGAGCACCTCGCGGCAGAGCCCGTCCTGGAGTTTCACCCAGGAGCACTGGATGTTGGCGATCGCGCCGTGCAACAGGACGCGGGCCAGCGCGTGTACCGCCCGGTTCTCCCGTGCCGTCGGCCCCGGGCGGGCGATCCCCGCCAGGTAGATGGGCGCGCTGTGGTGGACGAACGGCAGCAGCACGAACTCGGAGAACCCGCCGGTCTCCTCCTGTATGCGGCGGATCAGCCGGATGTGCCGCACCCAGTGCGCGTGGTTGTCGACGTGGCCGTACATCATCGTGGAGGTCGTCGAGATGCCGACCCGGTGCGCGGTGGAGATGACCTCGACCCACTCGGCGGTGGGCAGCTTGCCCTTGGTCAGCACCCAGCGGACGTCGTCGTCGAGAATCTCCGCCGCGGTACCCGGCAGCGAGTCGACGCCCGCCTCCCTGGCGGCGACCAGCCAGTCCTCGATGGACAGGTTGGTGCGGCTGGCCCCGTTGATGACCTCCATCGGCGAGAACGCGTGGACGTGCATCCCGGGCACCCTGGCCTTGACCGCCCTGGCGATGTCGAAGTAGGCGGTGCCCGGCAGGTCGGGGTGGATGCCGCCCTGCATGCACACCTCGGTCGCCCCTGCCTGCCATCCTTCCCAGGCGCGGTCGGCGACCTGGTCCAGCGAGAGGGTGTAGGCGTCGGCGTCGGTGCGGCGCTGCGCGAAGGCGCAGAAGCGGCAGCCCGTGTAGCAGACGTTCGTGAAGTTGATGTTCCTGTTCACCACGTAGGTGACGTCGTCGCCGACCGCCTCCCTGCGCAGGCCGTCGGCGATCCGGCAGAGCTCGTCCAGCGCGGCGTCGTCGGCGCCGGCGCCCGACGGGTCTCCGGCGAGGTCGAGGAGGACGAGCGCCTGGGCGTCGCTCAGTCCCGCCGGGTCACGTTCGGCCTGCCGCAGCGCCTCCCGCACATCGCCCCTGACGGCGCCGCCCCCGGCAGTGTCCTCCGCGGCGGGCAGGCGCTCCTTCAGCGCCTCCCAGTCTCCGTAGACGTGGTCGAAGTCGTCACGGCGGTCGGCGGTACGGCCCTCGGTGTCGACCTCCGTGTGCAGGTCGACGCGGCCCAGGGAGACGAAGCCCCCGTCGGGCTCCTGCCAGGGGCGGCCGGTCACGACCGCGTCCTCGCGGGCGAGGCCGGTGTCGGGGTCCGCCAGGGCGGCCACGTGCGCGTTGAGCCTCGGGTCCAGCCAGGGCTCCCCCGCCAGCACGAACTCGGGGTAGATGGTCAGCCGCTCGCGTAGCGTGAACCCGGCGGCGGCGGTGCGGGCGGCGAGGTCGTCGATCTGCGGCCAGGGGCGTTCGGGGTTGACGTGGTCGGGCGTCAGCGGCGAGACGCCGCCCCAGTCGTCGATACCCGCCCTGATCATCAGCTCGTACTCGGAGTCGACCAGGTTCGGCGGGGCCTGCACCCTCGTCTTCGGCCCCAGCACCAGCCTGGTCACCGCGATGGTGGCGGCCAGTTCCTGCAGGTCCGCGTCGGGCATGCCGCGCATCGCGGTGTCCGGCTTGGCGCGGAAGTTCTGGACGATGATCTCCTGGATGCCGCCGTACTCGCGCGCCACCTTGCGCAGCGCGAACAGCGACTCGGCGCGCTCGGGGACCGTCTCCCCGATGCCGATGAGGATGCCGCTGGTGAACGGCACGTTCGTCCGCCCGGCGTCCTCCAGCACGCGCAGCCGCACGGCGGGGTCCTTGTCGGGCGAACCGTAGTGCGGCTGCCCCTTCTCCTCGAAGAGCCGCCGCGAGGTCGTCTCCAACATCATGCCCATGGAGGGCGCGACCGGCTTGAGGCGCTGCAGGTCCCGCCAGGTCATGACGCCCGGGTTCAGGTGCGGCAGCAGCCCGGTCTCCTCAAGCACCCGCACGGCCATCGCGCGGACGTAGGAGAGCGTGTCGTCGTAGCCGTGCGCGTCCAGCCACTCGCGGGCCTGGTGCCAGCGGTCCTCCGGCCGGTCCCCCAGGGTGAACAACGCTTCCTTGCATCCCATGGCCGCGCCCTGCGCGGCGATCTCCAGCACCTCGTCGGGACTCAGGAACAGGCTCTCCAGCCTGTGCGGGGCGGTGGCGAACGTGCAGTAACCGCAGCGGTCCCGGCAGAGCCTCGTCAGGGGGATGAAGACCTTGCGGCTGTAGGTGATGATCCCCTGTCGTCCGACCGCCTCCAGACCCGCGTCCCTGACCCTCCCGGCGTGGTCAAGGAGGGTCTCCAGATGTGCGTCCCTGGCATGCAACAGGGTTGTGGCCTCAGCGATATCAAGAGTTTTGCCATCGCGTGCCCTGGCCAGAGCCCGGCGCATCGCGTTGTCGGTGGGGTTGGGACTCATGACGTCACAGTACGGCGCGGCGCTCACATGCCCGGCGGCGGGTACCGGGCCTCGATCCGACATTTCAGATTCGCTAAAGACTCACCACAAGCAGGTCTCGATAGACATAAATGCTTGCAGATACATAGATTAGACATGTCAGCCGGAACCTCCGCAGCCGCGAAGATCCCCGGCCCTCCTCCGAGGCACCTACCTCGGACCCCACCCCCAGGAGCCGAAAATGTTCTGGTTTCTCCTTGCCCTTGTCGCCGTCGCCGTCCTCGCCCCGCTGGTGGGCGCCGACACCCGCGACAGCCTCGACTGGCATCGCCTGGAACCCTCCCCCGACGAGGGGGCCCTCAGCACGACCACCGGTCACGCGCGGGCGGCCACGGCCCGCGAGCGGATGGCCGCGCACCGCCCGACCCTGGCGGCCGGCCGGCCCCGCGTTCTTTGAGAGAGCGGGCGCGACCGATCCGCCACGATCTCCCGCACGCCGTACGGCGGGACCGGTCAGATGTCGCTGGAGAAGCGGATCGCGGACTCGGGGAGCACCACACCGGGCCAGACCCGGCTGCCCGCGAGCAGCTCGTTCCCGGGGCCGACCACCGCGCCGTCGCCGACGACCACATCCCTCAGGACCGCTCCACAGTCGACGCGCGCGCCGATGCCGACCACCGAGTCGACCACCACCGCGCCCGAGTGCACGATGCAGTCGTCTCCGAGCACGCTGCCGCCGACCTGCGCCCCCGACTCCACGATCGCGCGGGCGCCGATCACCGAACCGCCGGAGACCTTGGCCTCGGGCGAGATCATGGCGCCGGGCAGGGCGAGGAAGTCACCGGTGGGACCTGGCAGAGCGGGCGAGACGAGCCGGCCGAGGACCAGGTCGCGGGAGCCCTGCACGAAGGCGGCGGGCGTGCCCACGTCGAGCCAGTAGGACGCGTCGGCGTAGCCGAGCACCAGGGCGCCGTCCTCGATCAGGCCGGGGAAGGTCTCGCGCTCGACCGAGACGACCTGCCCCTCCGGGATCGTGTCGATCACCGAGCGGGTGAAGACGTAACATCCGGCGTTGATCCGGTTGGTGACCGGGTTCGGGGTCTTCTCCAGGAAGGCGGTCACCCTCCCGTCATCGTCGGTCGGCACGCAGCCGAAGCGCGAGGGGTCGTCCACCTCGGTCAGGTGCAGGGTGAGCGCGGCCCCCCGTGCGACATGCGTCGCGATCTGGTCGCCGATGTCGTGACCGGACAGGATGTCGCCGTTCAGCACCAGCACCGGGTCGTCGGGGCCGCAGGTCAGCGCCTTGGCGGCATTGCGGATGGCCCCTCCGGTGCCGAGCGGGACCTCCTCCGTCATGTACTCGAGTTCGAGGCCGAACGCCTCGCCGTTCCCGAACGCCTCGGAGAACATCTCCGCCCGGTAGGAGGTGGCGAACACGATGCGCCGCACCCCGAAGGCCCTGGCCCGGGCCAGCTGGTGGGAGAGGAAGGGCACTCCCGCCGTGGGCAACAGGGGTTTCGGGGTGTCCAGCGTCAACGGACGCAGACGCGTCCCTCGTCCACCGACCAGGAGAATCGCCTCTAGGTCCGGCAAAGGTGTCTCCATCATTCCGAGAGGTTAACTCACTACTCGGCCGCGCGCTGGTAAGAGAGCAGGTGTGCCTCGGCCGAGGCGTCCCAGGTGAACTCCTTGGCACGGGCGATACCCGCCGCGGACAGCACGTCCCTGCGCTCGGGTGAGGAGAGCAGCGTGCGCAGCGCGGCGGCGATGCTCTCGGCGTCCGGCTCGGTGTAGGCGACCGCGTCGCCCCCCACCTCCGGCAGAGAGGTGCGGTGCGTGGTGAGCACCGGCGCGCCGCAGGCCATGGCCTCCAGCACCGGCAGCCCGAAACCCTCACCCCGCGAGGGGAAGGCCGCGACCACCGCCCCGCCGAGGAAACCGCACAGGTCGGCGAAGGACAGGAAGCCGGGACGGAGCACCCGCACCGTCGAGGGGACCTGCTCCACCGCGGCGTCCACCTCGACGTCGCGGACCCCCCCCGGCGAGCACCAGGGCGGGCGGGTGGGCGATGTCCTCGACGGCGCGCACGAAGCCCCGGATCAGGTTCGGCACGTTCTTGCGGGGCTCCAGCGGGCCGAGGAAGGCCACGTAGGGGGTGCCGTGCAGGCCGAGCCGGTCGGAGGCGTGCTTGACCTCACGCTCGGACGGCGGATGGAACAGCGCCGGATCGACACCGTGGTAGGCGACGTCGATCCGGGTCGGGTCGGCCGAGAGCAGCCTGATCAGCTCGTCCCTGGTCGCCTTGGAGGGGACGATCACCCGGGTGGCGTGCCGGACCGCCGTGCGGGTCGCCGCGCGGAAGAACGCCGCCTTGACCGCGTCGTGCTGCAGGGGCTCGGTGAAGCAGGTGAGGTCGTGCACCGTCGCCACGGTCGGCAGGCCCGAGCTCAGCGGAATCGAGTAGTAGGGGGCATGGATGACCTGGGCGGCGACCTGCCGGGCGAGGAAGGGCAGCCCCGTCTGCTCCCAGGTCAGGCGGGCGGCCCTGTTGGTGATCCCGTGAGGCCCCGGCACGATCCGCGCGGAGGGCGCCAGTCCGGCATATCGGGCGGCGTCGGCACGCTGGCAGACGACCACGAGATCAGCGCCCGCCCTGTCCAGCGCGGCGACGAGTCCATCGACGTACCTGATCAGCGCACCGCGATCGGCCGGAACCGCGGCCGCGTCGACGAGCACTCTAGGCGTCAAGAAGGATCGCTCCCCTCATGATTCACACGGGACGGCCGTCCCCCTCCTTCGTTCACTCTATTGCCAGAGTCTCCGAAATCATGGGGGAAATCACACGGCTTTTCCCGAAGCGTGGTCCTTATTGGAAGCCGTGGCGCGGCGCGCGGCCAGACCCGCGAGACCCGCGCAGACGAGATCGCCAAGAATGATCACAATCCGGGAGCACAGCGCCGCCGCTATGGCCGACCCCTGGTCCAGCACGGGCGCCAGGACGGCCACCATGGCCACCTCCCGCACGCCCGCCCCCGCCGGGACGACGAACGTCATGATGCCCAGGCACCACGACAGGGCGAACGCGCCGACGGAGAAGAGGACCGCGGAGAACCCGGAGGGTCCGAGGTCGTGCACGATCGCCGCCAGGTGCAGTCCGTACGCGATCCAGCCGCCCAGTGCCCAGCCCAGCGCGGTGAACATGCCCCTGCGGGTGAGCGGGCGCTCCAGCGGCTCGCGCCTCAGCTTGCGCAGCCCGAACCCGAGGACCGCGTTGACCACCCTCGGCTCGAAGGCCACCGCGAGTACGGGGATCAGCAGGAACGCCCAGGCGTACGGCGCGGCCGCCCCCGGCCGGGCCGCCAGCAGCGTCACCCCCGAGACCACCAGACCGCTGCCGAGCTGCACCGGTAGCGTCAGGAAGAACGCCGCCGCACTGCGCGACCGGGGAACGCCCAGTTCCCGCCCCATCTCCATCTGAGCGATCACCGGCCAGAGCGAACCGGGGATGTACTTGCCGAGCTGGCCCACGAAGAAGACCCTCGCCCCCGCGCGCAGCGGCAGCGGCGAACCCAGGTCGGCCAGCAGCGCCCGCCACGTCATCATCCCGCCGCACAGCGCGGCGAGCACCGCCAGCAGCGACAACACGAGCGACAACACGGACAGCCGGGCGAACCCCGCGCGGATGTCGTCCCACTGACCCAGCACCACCCAGGCGCCGAACCCGAGCGCGAGGAGCAGGAAGGCGACGCGGGCCAGCCGTCTCAGTGGGGAGGCGCCGGATCGGACGGCGCCTCCGTCCTCGCTCACCGCAGGCTCACAGGGGACGTACCGGCTCGGGCGGCTGCGGCAGCGACCGCCCGGCCGGGCGGCGCTCACCCCTGGTCGCCACCCACAGGTAGGTGGGCACCACGGGCAGCAGGGCGCGCAGCACCGGACGGGGCAGCCGCGACAGCACGCCACCGGCCACCCGTCCCGCCACACCGCCGAAGAGCTCGTCGCCCGCGAACGCCGCCGGGGTGGCGAGCACGGGGAAGGTGTAGTCCCACACCCGCAGGCCGCGCACCATCTTGCGCAGGCCGCGCCGGGTGCGATAGCGCTCGTAGTAGCTGTCGGCCCGGCCGAAGAGCCGCACGTAGCGGTCGGCCGCCGCGGGCGGCAGGTAGGACAGGAACGGCAGCTTGTAGTGCGGCTCCATCACGCCGAGCCGGTTGCCCAGCCCGAGATAGAGCACGCCGTCCGCGGAGAGCACCCGGCGCATCTCGGCCATGATCGCGTCCGGGTCGACCACGTGCTCGTAGATGTGGTTGAAGACCAGCACGTCGATCGAACCGTCGGGGAAGGGCAGTGCGGTGCCGTCGGCGCAGACGAACTCGACCCGCTCGCCGAACCGCTGGGCCGCCTTGCGCAGGCCCGGCACGTCGATGTCGACGCCGAACGTCCGGCTCGCGCCCGCCGCGGCCAGCTCGTCGGCGATGAACCCCGCCGAGCAGCCGATGTCGGCGACGGTCAGACCGGCGAGGACGTCCTCTTCCCTGCCGAGAAAGTGCCCGAGCACCGCGACGATCTTCGCCGCCTTCCTGCGGCGCTTCTCCTCGTCCAGCATCGCCGCCTGGAACTCGGAGTACTCAAGCTGTGCGACCCGCTCGGCGCTCATCACTCGCTCACCGCTCCTCTTCCCCCCTCGCGTGCCGCCGGTTCGCGTGCCGCCGGGACTTCCCCTCCGGATGGTGCCGGACCGCGCACGACGCCCGCGGGCGCGCCACCACGCCGCCCAAGAGTACCGGTGACCGGTGACCCTACCGCCGAGTAAGAAGAGCGTCGTACCCTTGGCGGATGCTCAGCCGACTGCGGTCAAGCCGCCTGCTCCGAGTGCTGCTCGCGCTGGTCGCGGTGGGTTTCCTCGGCTACGGCCTGGCCAGGAACCGCGACGAGACCGTGGCCGCGATCTCGCAGCTCTCCTGGTGGTCGCTCGCCGGGTCCTACCTGTCGGTGATGGCCGGGATCGGTCTGATGGTGCTGGCCTGGCGGGCGCTGCTGGCCGGAATGGGCTCCCCGCTGCCCCTCGGGACCACCGCGAGGATCTTCTTCATCGGCCAGCTCGGCAAGTACGTGCCGGGCAGCGTCTGGGCGTACGCCGCGATGATCGAACTCGGCCGCGACCACCGCGTCCCGCCCCGGCGCATGTTCGGCTCCATCACCCTGTCGGTGCTGGTCTCCCTCGGCTGCGCCCTCGTCGTGGCGGCGGTGACCCTGCGCGAGACCATGACCCAGGCGTGGTACCTGCTGGCGTTGATCCCGGTCATCGCCGTCTGCCTGCACCCCGGAGTGCTCACCTTCGGGCTCAACCTGGCCATGCGGATCGCCCGTCAGGAGCCGCTCGGGCAGGGCCGGCTGCTCAGCGGCCGCGCCGTGCTCACCGCGGTGGCCCTCACCGTGACCGGCTGGCTGACCTACGGCCCCCACCTGCTGCTTCCCATGGCGGACCTGGGCGCCTCCGGCGACTCCCTGTACCTGGTGGCCACCGGCGCGTACGCGCTGGCCTGGGCGACGGGCATTCTCACCGTGGTCGTCCCCGCCGGGATCGGCGTCCGCGAGGGGGCGATGGTGCTCGCCCTGGCCCCGGTGCTCGACTCCCCCAGGGCACTGGTGGCCGCGGTGGTGTCCCGGGTGATGTTCACCCTCGCCGACGTGAGCTGGGCCGGGATCGGCTTCCTGTGGGGCAGGGTCTCCGGCGCCGCCGGGGAGCCCGGCCGGCAGGCGGGCCCCGAGCCCGTGGCGACGCGGGAGGGCACCGCCTGAGACCCGGCCCGGCTCAGCGCGAGACCAGTGCCTCGACGTAGCAGGTCCAGTACGGCTCGGGGTCGACCGCCTTGACCCCGGCGCGGAGCCGCTCGGGCTCGCCGGGGCGGTAGAACGCGGCCAGCGCGGCGCGCAGCTCCTCCACCGAACCCGGCTCGACCAGCAGCCCGTCCACCCCGTCGGTGACGTGGTCGCCGAGCGTGCCCGCCCGGCTGGCGATCACCGGCACCCCGTGCTCGTGTCCGAACCACACCTGCTGGCTGGCCGTCCCGCTCCGGTAGGGCAGTACCAGCGCGTCCACGTCCGCGAACAGCTCGGGCACGTCCGCCGCCGGCACGTAGCCCGGCCGCAGCTCCACCCGCCCGGTCAGCCCGAGCTCGGCGACCAGCGCCCTCGTCGCCTCCTCCTGGCCACCCCAGAACTCCCCGGCCACCCGCAGCGACACGCCCTCGGGCAGCGCTCGGACGAGCAGGTCGAGCCCCTTGTACGGCCGCACGAGGCCGAAGAACAGCAGCCGGTCGTGCACGCCCTCCGCGGGGCCGCGCCCCGCGTTTCCCGACGGCAGGTGCGGAGCCATCTCGGCCACCCGCACGGGCGCGGCGGTCAGCTCGCGGGCCTGCGCGGCCTGCCGCCCGGAGTGCACGAGCACCGCGTCCACCCTGCGCAGCAGCGCCTTCATCAGCGGGGTGTCGTACGGCTTGCGCTCGTGCGGCAGGACGTTGTGGCAGAGCGCCACGACCCGGGTCCTGCGCCCCAGGCCGTACAGGATGCCCAGGTAGGACGGGACCTGCACCGGGCTGAGGACGGCGAGGACGACCAGGTCGACGCCCCGCAGCCGTCGTCCGGCGCGGACCCAGCCGTCCGGGCGGCGCCAGTCGAGGTCACGCCGGACGTGCGGGAACGGCTCACCGTCGGGGGTGTCGACGGTCTGCTGCCCCGGGTACAGGAAGGAGGGGTACTGCGCCCGCCACGACTCGATCACCACGTCGTGCCCGGCCGCTCTCAGCCGATGGGCCAGCTCCGTGGTGTGCGCGGCGCCGCCCCCCTTGTAGGGGTACGTCGGCCCGACGACGGCGATCCGCATCTACTCGCTCCTGGAGCGCACGATGAGGTCGGCCAGCAGCGCCAGCGAGCCGATGAGCAGGCCGGAGATGAAGATCACGATAGTGTTGCTGGCCAGGTAGAACGGCGTCTTGACGTTGTCGTAGACCCCCTTGGCCAGCCCGATGCAGATCAGCCAGATCGCGGGCGGCATGAGGACCTTGAGCGGGTTGAAGTACATGATCATCCGCAGTACCTGCAGGATGTAGCGGTACGCGTCGGAGACGAAGCTGAACTTCGACTTACCGGCCCGCTTGCTGTAGGCGATCGGCAGGTAGTAGACGTCGTGCTGGTTGGACAGGAACGACAGCGTGATCGTGGTGACGCAGGAGAAGCCCGGCGGCAGCAGCCGCAGGTAGGGCTTGGCGACCGACTTGCGGAACGCCCGCAGCCCGCTGTTGAGGTCGGGGATCTTCTGCCCGGCCAGCCGCTCGGCCACCTTGCGGATGAACCACTTGGCCGGCACCCGGAGGAACTTGTGCGAGCCCTCCTCGCTGGTCCGCGCGCCCACGACCTGGTCGATCGCCGGGTCCTTCTCCAGGATCTGGATGAGCTCGGGGATGCGCTCGTTCGGGTAGGTCATGTCGGCGTCGGTCCACACGACGATCTCGCCGCGCGCCTCCTGGGTGCCGATCCTGCGCACCGTGCCGGAACCGCCGTTGCGGTGGAAGGCCCTGATCCGCATGTGCGGAAACCTCGGCGCGGCCTCTTCGAGCCTGGCCAGGGTCCGGTCCGTGGAGAAGTCGTCGACCGCCACGAGCTCGTAGGTGTATCCGCTGTGGTCCATCGCCTCGCAGATGCGCTCGACCTCGGCGATGACGTGGTCCTGCTCGTTGTAACAGGGCAGGACGATGGTCACGTACGGCGTTGCGTCCACAGCTGATCCACTCTCGGGCTCTCGGGCATGCTCTCCGACGGGCGAGGATACTCTGCCCAGCCGGAAGCCGAGCGCACATCACATGCCCCGGACGGCTTTCCAGCCATGTCGGCCGCCACCTCGGGGAGGCGGAAAAGGCGGACTCCGTCCGCGCCATCGACGTACTCGCCGCCTGTTGACCAGGACGACGAGACCTCGTCGTCCTCGCTCGCTCCGCGAACGGCCCCTTCCCCACCGCCAACATCATGTTGATGTCCTGGCGTAAGGGCTTCCGATCCGGCAAGCATTCAACACGCCACTCACCGCAATAACCCGATATTTACATATCCCGACACAAACGCCTGATCTTTGATCACCGGCAACAGAGCGGGTTCCCGGACTCACCCGACGATCCAAGCGGGCCGGGTCACATCGGGAAGTACCACTAGGCCGCCCACGACGCGTCACGCCGAGATGGCAGGGTCATTCAGGCTTTCCGATCCCCGTGTGGCACCGTCATCCAGACGTCGGCGGCCAGGGACCAGGTGCCGTTGGGGGGGTCGACGAGGGAGCGCTCGTCCTGGCGGACGCGGAGGTTCATGATGTGGACGGGGGTGCCGTACCCGGAGACCTGGCGGGCCTCGGCGGCCAGCAGGACCGGGACGCGGCCGGCCGCCCGGATACGGGCCGCCAGGCGGGTGACGTCGCTCTTCCTGGGGACGTTGGTGCGATAGAGGGTGACCCGGGCGGCGGGCAGGCCGCAGCTGCTCCGGACGAGCTGGGTGAAGCGGGCGGCGGTGACGCGCTCGACGACGAGCACCGAGGCGCGCGCGGGCAGGGCCGCGCACAGCGCCTCGACCGCGGCACGCTCGCCGCGCTCGATCGGGGTGAAGGCGGTCCCCCCCGAGACGAACGCCACCGGGACGAGGAGGAGGACCGCACCGGCCATGGCGAGGCCCCTGCGGGCCCGCGGACCGTACCCGGACCTGCGGGCCCGCTCGCGCACCCGGTCCAGGCCCCAGACGGCCAGCAGGATCAGGCCGGGGATGACGACGGGGACCAGCCGGCGGGCGGCCCACGGCTGGTCGGGAGTGATCCCGGGGCGGTAGAGCGTGGTGACCGTGGTCCAGACGATGACGGCCAGCGGCAGCAGCCACTCCGGAGCCGCCCCCCGCACCAGCCTGCGCGCGAGCAGCGCCGCGGCGAAGGTGGCCAGGAGCGCCGCGGGAAGCCCGACGTACCAGATCACCCAGTACGCCGAGTTCTCGTAGTAGAGCCGGGAACCGTCGATCGGCAGGCCGTTGACCCGCTGGACCCCGGCGATGAAGTCGGCGGTCAGCCGGTCCTCGACGGTGGCGGGCGGCCGGATCACGGTCTGCAACCAGGGCCGGGCCGCGAAGGCCGCCCCGACCAGCACGACCAGGCCGCCGGCGATCTCGGGCAGCCTCGGCATCCGGGCGACGCGCCGCAGCGGCGCCGCGAGCCGGGGAGCGAGCGCCGCCACCGCGACGGTGAGCACCACGACCGCGCCGCAGATGGCCAGCAGCGGGACGAGCGAGCCCGACAGGTACTTCAGGTAGGGGCGGGAGAGCAGATAGGCGGCGGCGAAGCCCAGCCCGGCCCCCACCGCCAGCCCGCCGAGCAGCGGCACGCCCAGCCGTCCCGCGTCGCGGTTCCCGGCCCGGCGGACGGCGATGAGCAGCCCGGCGTAGACGAGCACGGGAAGCACGTCGCGCAGCCCGTCGATCCTGACCATGACGGCCAGCCCGAACACCAGCCCCGCCAGGGCGGCCCCGGTCCGCGCGGAGCGGATCGCCGCCGGTCCGGTGCCGAAGGGCTCGGACGGCGAGGCGACGGCACCGGAGCGGAGCCCGGCCTCGGCGTCGTACAGCAGGGCGAGGCCGCCGAAGAGCAGGATCAGGGACGGGATCTCGCTGAAGGTGGTCCGCGAGGTGTAGAGGATCGGCAGGCTGACGGCGAAGACCAGGGCGGCGAGAGGCGCCCAGCGGGCCCCGACGAGCCGGGCCACGACCCCGGCGAGCACCAGCACCGCCGCCGCCCCCAGCACCGGCGGCACCAGCAGCAGCCCGGCGACGTCACCGAGCCAGGCGCCCACCGCGTGGAGCATCGGCGCCCCCGGCATGAACTGCGGCACGACCGCGCCGTCGAAGCCGTAGAAGCCCACGCTGTCGAAGTGCAGCGCCGGGTCGAGGCCGCCGAAGGCCTGCTCCTGGAAGGGAACGGGCAGCGAGCCGTGCCCGGCCAGCCAGAGGCCGTACTGCGCGTAGGTGGCGGGGTCGCGCCGGACGATCAGCTGCTCGCTGCGGAACAGGCCGTTGAAGACCCCCGAGGCCAGTGCGACCGCGATCACCCCGATGACCTGCCACGCCGTCGCCGGTACGGCCTCCGGCAGGCGCCGCAGACCGTACCGGCAGAGCAGTGCGGCGGCCAGCAGGCCCAGCGGGACCGCGGCGAGCGGCCGGAACCAGCCGAGCAGCAGCAGCGGCAGCCCGGCCAGCAGCCAGCCCGCCAGGACGAGTGCGGGCACGACCGAGACCACGGCGAGCACCTTGCCCGCCGAGAGGCCCGCCGAGGGCCCGCGCGTACGATCCAGCCGGCCGGTGGTCATGATTCGACCCGAGCGTACTGGCAACCGAGGCCCGCGCCGGGCACGGGCGCGCGGGACGGCGGCGCCGTGCCGCCCGGCGTCTCCCGGGTATGGAAGCCGGTAGCGTACGCGCAGCGCGTCAGAAGGGGGAAGAGAAGAGTGGTCGGGTGGGCTGGGCTGCGGCATCACCGGTCCCGGGGGACGGTGACCGCGCGTGTCGGCCGGGACCGGCGACTCGCGATCTCGCACGGCGGCCTCGGCGGGGCGGTGACCGGAACCCGGCCGGGATTCGTGGCCACCGCATGAGCGACGACGTCCTCCCCGCTCCTCGCGAGCTCCCGAAACGTGGCCGGCCCCCCGGTCGGCGGCGGTTCCCGGACCGTCGCCGGTTCTCCGAGCACCGCTGGTTCCTGCTCGTGCTGGGCGCCGGGGCCGTGCTGCGGGTTATCGCCATGCTCGGCTACCGGCCCGCGCTCTGGTTCCCCGATTCCTACACCTACGTCGTCACCGCGTTGAAGCCCCGGCCCGACCTGGTCCGCCCGGCCGGGTACCCGATGTTCCTGCGACTGCTCGAACCGTTCCACGACTTCGCCCTCGTCGCGCTGGCCCAGCACCTGCTGGGGCTGGGTGTCGGCGTGCTGGTCTACCTCACCGCGCGGCGGCTGGGAGCGCCCGCCTGGGCCGCGACGCTCGCGTCCGTCCCCTCCCTGCTGGACGCCTACCAGATCGAGCTGGAACACCTGCTGGTCTCCGACACCCTGTTCACGGTCCTGGTCCTCTCGGCGGTCTGCCTGGCCGTGCGCCGATCCGTCGGCCGGCGTACCGCGTGCGGGATCGGGCTGCTGCTCGCGGCGGCCACGCTGACCAGGACCGTCGGGCTGCCGCTGGTCGCGCTCTTCGCGGCCTGGCTGATCTTCAAGCAGCGGGGCCGGGTGGCCGCGGCGGGGGTGATGATCGCCGCCGCCGCGGTGCCGATCCTCGGGTACGGGGCCTGGTTCCACGCGACGTACCAGCGGATCGGCATCGTGGGCGCGAACGGGGTCTTCCTCTACGCCAAGACGATGACCTTCGCCGACTGCGACGTGATGCGCCCGCCACCGGACCTGGCGGTGCTCTGCGACCCCCGCCCGCCCGCCCTGCGCCCGCCCGCGCAGGAGTACGTCTGGGCGCAGGACTCGCCGCTGGTCAGGCTGCCCGGCATCACCTTCAGCCGCGGGAACGACGCGCTGGCCGGGCGGTTCGCGTCACTGGCGATCCGGAGCCAGCCGCTGGACTACCTGGGCTCGGTCGCCTCGGAGCTGGCCCGCTCGTTCACCGTGGGCCGCCCGGTCTACCCGGATCAGGAGATCTACGACCACTACCTGTTCCCCGCGACGCCGCCCGCGCCGCCCGGGCGCCACCCGGCGACCGTGGGCGCCCAGGCCGCGGAGCGCTACCAGCGGGGTCCGATCACCACCCGGATCGTCGAACCGTACGCGGGCTGGATCCGTACCTACCAGAAAGGCGCCGGACTGCCCGGCGCGGCGGTGCTGGTGATCCTGCTGCTGCCACCCGCGGCGGCGTGCGTCCGGCGGTTCCGCCCGGCCGGCACGGCGTGGGTGCTGCCCTGGTCGGTGGCGGTGGTGCTGCTCGCGATGCCCCCCGCGGTGGCGGAGTTCGACTACCGGTACGTCCTGCCGGCCGTACCCGCCGCCTGCCTCGCGGCAGCACTGGCCGTACGTAAACCTAATTTCAGTAACATTCCACTAAATGTCCGCATTTGAGTATGCTGGCCGCCGGATCATCACGGCGGTGGCAGGGGGCGGTCTTGGCCAAGTTCGCATCATCACGTCTCCTGGCGCGCCCCTCGTGATCTACTCTCTGGGCGCGATGAGCGAGCTGCGCGAGAACCGGACGATGCCGCCAAGCAGGGGAATCGGATGAGCGACCACCGGCAGGCCTCCGCGAGAGACCAGCGGACGGCACCCGCCTCCCACGGCCGCAGAGGGGCCCGGCGCGCGGGCGGAGAAGGCCCTCCCCCGGCGGCCCCTCCACCGCAGCCGAAGGAGAGTCCGCCGAAGGGCCGGGGCCGCAAGCAGAAGCGGCTCGGCATCGGCGCCTGGGCGAGCATCGCGGCGACCGGCCTGCTGGTGCTCAGCACCCTGGGCGGCTACAAGGTCTACCGGGACACGCTCGGCGAGGTCGAGACGATCAGCCTCACCGGCAAACTCGGCAACAATCGGCCGGTGAACGCCACGGGCGCGCTCAACGTGCTGATCGTGGGCTCCGACACCCGCGAGGGCGACAACCTGAAGTACGGCCAGAAGATGGCCGACGCGGGCAAGCGCACCGACACGATCATCCTCATGCACATCGCGCCCGACCGCGACAAGGCGACGTTCGTCAGCTTCCCCCGCGACTCGGTGGTCGCCATGCCCGCCTGCACGTCCGAGACCGGCGCGCCGGTCGCGGCCCGCACCGAGATGATCAATGCCGCCTACAACGAGGGCGGCATCACCTGCACGATCTCCACCATCGAGGCGCTCACCGACATCCGGATCGACCACTTCGTCGAGGTCGACTTCACCGGTTTCAAGAACATCGTGAACGCTCTCGGCGGTGTCCGGATCTGCCTGACCAAGCCGGTCGACGACAAGAAGTCCAAGCTCACCCTCGCGGCCGGCTGGCATCTGCTGGCCGGTGAGAAGGCGCTGGGCTACGTCCGGCTGCGCAACTACGGCGACGGCAGCGACATCGGCCGGATCAAGCGCCAGCAGGTCTTCCTCAGCCAGGTGGTGAAGAAGGCCACCAGCAGCGAGCTGCTGACCGACCCCTTCAAACTGCAGAACTTCATCAAGGTCGCCGCCCAGTCCGTCCGGATGGACGAGGACCTTGCGAAGGACACCGGCACCCTGCTCCAGATCGGGCAGAGCGCCCAGAAGCTGACCGCGAACGGCGTCAAGCTGATCACCGTCCCGTGGGGCCCGCACCCGGACGACAAGAACCGGGTCGCCTGGGTGCAGCCGTACGCGGACCAGCTCTTCGCCGCGATCAAGAACGACACCGAGGTCACCCCGCCCCCGGACACCAAGGTCAAGACCGTCAACCGCGAGCAGGTCAGGCTCCAGGTGTTCAACGGCACGGACACCCCGGGCCGGGCCAAGCAGGTGGCCGACGAGCTGGCCGAGCAGGGTTTCGTGGTCACCCACGTCGGCAACGCCCGCCCGGCGGCCGGCAACGTGCCCACCACCACGGTGCGCTACGCCAAGAAGGACACCGTGGACGGCCCCGCCTACGGCGACGCGGTGGCAGCCAGGCTCTCCGGCGACAAGCGCGCCCCGGTCGCGGGCAAGGTCAAACCGGTCACCACCGACAAGTACACGCCGCCCACGGCCCCCAAACCCACCCCCGGTGCCAAGGCCCCGACCGGACCGGTCATCCAGCTGATCATCGGCGCCGACTGGCCGGGGGTCCGGGTCCTTCCCAAGATCCCGGACGCCCTCACGGACAAGGTCGTCGACAGCAAGACCAACCCCTGCACCTGACATCCTCGCCCGGCACGCGACCGGGCGAGGGCGTCCAGGCGGCACTGTGCCCGGACACCCCGGCCGGGCCTCGCGACCTGGCCTCGTGACCGGGCCTCGTGACCGGGCCTCGTGACCGGGCCTCGTGACCTGGCCGAGCCGCGAGGCCACGGCGTCCGGACGACCGGGTGCCACCGCAGAACCAGGCGAACCGGACACCCGTCACCGGACAGCGGGACGCCACCGCCCGGGAAAACGGCGAGCACCCGCCGTTCCCGGGTTTTGGACAGTCACGATTACCCGAGAACCTCCCGAATCAGAGTGCGTGCGTGCGACAGCGGGCTCACAGTCGGTCTAGGGTGGTCGAGGCGGCGAGGCGAACGCTCGCCCGGCCACACCCCCGGCCAGCCCCGGGCGCCCCCGCCAGTCTGCCCGACTACTCCCCGGTCTCCGACAGATAGCTGAGCCTTCCCCTCGTGAGCGACATCCGATCCTTCCAGGTGCCGGCCCCCCAGGACGACGGCGGTTCCGACGGCCACGGCGGGTCCGCCGGCGGACAGGGCCGGAAGCCCGCCCCGTGGCCGATGCCCGGCCAGGCACAGGCGCCCGGCGGACACCAGCCCACATGGCCGGAGCCGCCGGACGGTGGCCCGGCCGCCGGCCGCCCGTCCCGGTACGCCCGGGAAGAGGAGAGCCCCGGCGAGGTCACCGAGTGGGGCGGCTACCCGGCATACCGGGAGCCCCACCCCGGCGACCCGCTCGACCTGTCCAAGCCCCTGGCGCCCGAACCGGTGCCCCAGGAGTCCACCTGGGCCCGCGAGACGCCCCAGCCGTGGACTCAGGACGGCCCGGCCTGGGCACAGGAGAGCGCCGCATGGGCTCCCCAGGAGAGCGCCGCATGGGCCCAGGAGAGCGCGGTGTGGGCCCAGGAGCCGTCCTGGGTGCGGGAGGCCTCCTCCCCGCAGGGCGCCCCCCAGGTACCACTCCCCCGGCCTGACTGGGCCCCGCCGCCCGTGTCACAGCCGCAGACGGGCGCGCACCCCTATGGCGCCCCCCAGTCCCAGGCACCCGGCCCGGGAGCGCCCCAGGCTCTCGGGCAGCCCGGGGCGCTCCCGGGCGCCGGGCACCCGCAGGCCGCCACGCCCCCCCGGCAGGCACCGCCCGCGGGCGGCGAACGCCCCTTCTCCTACTGGGAGAACAACCGCCGGGAGAGCGAATCCTCGTTCTGGAACCAGGGACCGCAGGCCGAGCAGGAGTTGCGGGCGGAGCGGGAGCGCGAGCCGCAGGTCGAGGAGGAGCCCGCGGCCCCCCCCTGCCAAGAAGAAGCGCGAGCCGTATCTCGACAACGTGAAGTTCGTCCTGATCGCCCTGGTGGTGATGGGCCACTCGCTGGTTCCCACCCTGAAGGCGCACTCGGCGAGCTCGGTGTACCTGTTCGTCTACATGTTCCACATGCCGGCGTTCGTGCTGATCAGCGGCTACCTGGGCCGCAACTTCTGGCACTCCAACGCGAAGATCAACAAGCTGGTCGACACACTGCTGATCCCGTACGTGGTCGTGGAGATCGGCTACGCGCTGCTCCGCTACGGGCTTGGCCAGAAGTGGACGCTGACGATAATTGATCCGGCCTGGCTGAACTGGTACCTGGTGGCCCTGGTCCTCTGGCGGATCTCCACGCCCATCTGGACCCGGATGCGGCAACCGCTGCTGGTCGCGGTGGTCATCTACATGGCGGCGGGCTTCTCCGAGATCTCCGGTGACTTCAGCATCGACCGCTTCTTCGGCCTGCTGCCGTTCTACGTGCTCGGCCTGCTGCTCAAGCCCGAGCATTTCGACCTGCTCAAGCCCACCTGGGTCAAGATCACCTCAGCTGTCGTCCTGGTCGGGGCCGCCGGGGTGGCGATCCTCATCGCGCCGCACGTCCCGCGCGACCCGATCTACTTCCGCTACAGCTTCAAGGCCATGGACATGTCCTGGTGGATGGGCTTCGGCGTGCGCGCCGCCGTACTGGTCGCGGCGCTGATCATGACGGCCGCGGTGCTCGCGCTGGTGCCCCGCCGCGAGACCTGGTTCTCCGACCTCGGCACCCGCACCCTGTACGCCTACCTGCTGCACGGCGTCGTGGTGGTCATCGCCAAGGACCAGGGCTGGCTGAGCTTCCCCTGGCTGTACGGCCCGCTGGGCGTGGCGGCGATCGCGTCGAGCTCGCTGGCCCTGGCCATCGTGCTCTGCCTGCCGGAGACCCGCAAACTCTTCAAGTGGCTGCTCGAACCCAGGCTGGTATGGCTCTACCGGCGACCTTCCCCGCCCCCCGCCGCCAAGGACGCGCCCACCGCCGAGGCCGCGCCCACCGCCAAGGAGAGTTCAGCGGCAGTTCCCCGGTAATTAACTCAACGCATCCGGTGCTGACGGAACAGCCGCCCAGCATCGGCATATGCGGGTATGCGTCGCGACAATCGTTCATCATCCAGAAGACGCCCGGATCGCGCATCGGCAGATCCGGGCGCTTCTCGACGCCGGGCACGACATCACCTACGTCGCCCCCTTCACCGACTGCAACGTCACCCCGGATCCGCGGATCCGGGCGATCGACGTGCCCCGGGCGATCGGCAACCACCGCAGGCGCGCGCTGAAGGCCGCCAGGGGAGCTCTCAGCCGCGGGGTCGAGGGCGCCGACCTGCTGATCGTGTACGACCCGGAACTGCTCTCCCGCCTGCCCAGGCGCCGCCCCGCCACCGTCTGGGACGTACGCGGTGAAGCCGGCGCCACATCCCCGCGCCGGGTCCTGCCCTCGCCGGCACGCCGGGCCGAGGCCCGAGCGGAACACCGGCTGCGCCTCATCCTGGCCGACGACTCCTACCGGGACCGCTTCTCCCTGCCCCACCCGGTCGTCCCCGACACCGCCTGCGTACCCGAGAACCCGCCCGCGCGGCCCGGCCGTGACCGGGTGGTCCACATCGGTCACCTCTCCGAGGCGGGAGGCGTGGCCGAGCTGATCGAGACGGCCAGGCGGCTGCTCCCCCACGGGATCAGGCTCGACCTGATCGGCTCCGCCGACGCCGGGGTCAGGCCGCTGCTCCGGGACGCGCAGCGGGAGGGCCTGCTCGACTGGTACGGCTACGTGCCCAACCGGCACGCGCTGCGGATGGCCGAGGGGGCGATCGCCGGGCTGTCGCTCCCGCGCGACGCGCCCGGTCGCCGGCCCGTACCGGCCAAGATCATCGACTACATGTCCCGGGGCGTCCCCGTGGTCACCACGCCGCTGCCCGCCGGTGCCGCCCTGGTCGAGCGCACCGGCTGCGGGGTCGTCGTGCCCTTCGGCGACGTCGGGGCGGTGGCGCGCGCGGTGCTGGCGCTGCGGGACGATCCCACCGGTGCCGCGGAGATGGGCGGGCGCGGCCACGCCGAGGCCCTGGCCCACCACAACTGGCCGGACCACGCGGGCGCGTTCGTCGGGCAGCTGGAGGAATGGGCGGGCAGACCGGTGACGTCCGGCCTGGAGATTGGTCTACTGGAGGCATGGCACGCCATCTGATTCAGGGGCGCGAGATCGCCATGCCGGTCCGCGTCCGAGACGCCATGGTCTGCGGCGCCTCCTATCTGGTCCGGGCGGACGCCGCACGGGCCGTGATCGCCTACTCCCACCTCGACGTCGCCGAGGTGCTGCCCGGCAAGGCCCTGTGCACGCTGATGTTCGCCGACTACCGCGACGGCGATTTGGGCCCCTACCACGAGTTCGGCATCGCCTTCCTGGCCAGGCCACCCGGCGCGGACCACGCCCCCGGCGGCGGACTGCGCGCGAACCTGTCCGAGCTACGCAGGACCGGCGCCGGGGCGTTCGTCCACTGGCTCCCGGTCGACCAGGGCCTCACCCTGGAGGCGGGCCGCACGATCTGGGGTTTCCCCAAGGAACTGGCCGACATCGACCTGCGCACCTCCTCCCCCTACAAGCGGTGCATCCTGCGTAAGGACGGCCGCCTGGTGCTGGACCTGCTGATCAAACCCGGCGTCCCGGTGCCGGGCACCGGCATGATGACCGCCCTCGACGCCTACAGTCACTCAGACGGCGTCACCCGCCGCATCCCGTGGTCGATGTCCCCCCACGGCATCCGCACCCGCCCCGGCGGCGCCCTGATCCGCCTGGGCAACCACCCGATCGCCAAGGAACTGAGCGAACTCGGCCTGCCCAAACGAGCCCTGGCCACGGCCACGGTCTCCCACATGGCCATGACCTTCAACGAGGCCAAGGAGCCCTAGTACCGCGAAGGCCCGGATTGGGGAGTTCCACGCCCCCGCGACAGGCCCGGTCGGCTCACTCGGGTCGGCAGGCACGAGGTGAACACGGCGACCGGCGTACCGCGACCGGGTGTTCACACCTCCAGCCTGTCCGCTCGCCGTGACCTTCGCACCATGAACGATCACCTGGACCTGGGAACCGCCCCGGACCGAGGCCCCGGCAACCTGATGCCCGCGGCCTGGCCCGGTGTTCACGGTCGTCTGCGGGGCGGGACCGGGATGCGGTCGAGGTCGTGGGCGACGACGACGTCGCCACGGAACACGGCGGCCGCCTGGTCGGCGAAGCGGTGCTCGTCCTCGGCGCGGTACCGCTCGGAGAAATGGGTGAGGACCAGCCGCCGGACGCCGGCCTCGGCGGCGACCCTGGCGGCCTGGCCGGCGGTGAGGTGGCCGTAGTCACGGGCCAGCGCGGCGTCCTCGTCCAGGAAGGTCGACTCGATGACCAGCAGGTCCACCCCGTCGGCCAACTCGAAGACCGGGTCGCAGAGGCGGGTGTCCATGATGAGGGCGAACCGCTGCCCGGGGCGATGCACGCTGCACTCGCCCAGGGTCACCACCGTACCGTCCGGAGCGGTGACCTGGCCGTCCTCCCGCAGCCGGCGGATGGCGAGGCCGTGCACGCCTCGGGCCGCGAGTTCGTCCGGCAGCATGGTGATGCCGTCGGGCTCGACCAGGCGATAGCCGTACGCCTCCACCGGATGGTCGAGCCGGCGGGCCGTCAGGGTGAACGGCGCGTCGGCGGTGTCGAGTTCCACCGCGGAGCCGCCGAGCGGCTGCTCGCGGATCCGGATGGTGTCGTGGAAGATCGTCGCGTGCCGCAGCCGCTCCCAGTAGAGCGCACCGCTGGCGGGGAAGGCCGCGTTCGCCTCGGCCACCCCGTCACGTGACATCCGCTGGACGATTCCCGGCACTCCGAGGCAGTGGTCGCCGTGGAAATGGGTCAGGCAGATCCAGTCGATGTCGTGCACGCTGAGCCCGGCGTGGATCATCTGCCGCTGCGTACCCTCTCCCGGGTCGAACAGCAGGCCCTGTCCGTCCCAGTGCAGCAGATAGCCGTTGTGATTACGGGTACGGGTGGGAACCGCACTGGCGGAACCGAGCACAACGATCTCACGTGCGGACATACGTCAATGATCACTCAACGGAGGGCGGCGAGCGACCCGATAACGACCGGGTGAACGGCTCCGGCCCACTGACGGGTCGGGTACGGAGTCAGCCGTCGAGTTCCAGCAGGGGCAGCTCGGCCCTGGTCGGGAGGCCCTGCCAGTCGCTGGGGCCGGACGAGGCGAAGGCCGCGAGCAGGAACCCGCGGCGCAGCCGGTCGGTCGGGTGCAGTCCCTCCAGCGCCGCGCTGAGATAGCCCGCGACGAAGGCGTCCCCCGAGCCGTTGGGATCGACCACCGGCGCGGAGACGCCGGCGGCGTCATGACGGACGCCGTCGACCCGGACGCTCGCCCCCCGGGCACCGCGTATCACGATGACCTCGCGGTCTCCGGCGAGCGCGGGCTTGACCAGGTCGAGCTCGCTCTGCCGGACGAACAGCACGTCCGCCGAGCAGGCCAGCACGCTGAGAGTCTCCTCGGCCTCCCGCAGGTCGGGCCAGAGCTGGTCGTGGTAGTCGATCGCCACCGAGACGGGGACCCTCGCGGTCCGCGCGGCCCGTACCGCGGCGTGCATGGCGTCGCGCGCGCTCAGCGCGGCGGTGATCCCGCTGACGTGCAGGACGCGCGAGGCCGCGACCCGGTCGACGGGAACGTTCCCCTGGGCGAGCCTGGCGCCCGTGCGGTAGTAGGTGACCCTGGCGGCCTGACCGAGCCTCGTCTCCTTCAGGAGCATCCCGGTCGGCGATCCCTCGTCCACCCGGGTGTCGGAGACGTCCACCCCCTCGCCGCGCAGCACGGTGAGGATCCTGGACCCCAGCTCGTCACCGCCGACCTTGCCCAGCCAGCTCACCCGGTGGCCGAGCCTGGACAGCCCGATCGCGACGTTGAACTCGGCTCCGGCGACGTCCAGCCTGGCCTCGTGCTCATGGCGGATCCGGCCGCTGGTGACCACGCCGAAGGCCTCGCCGAGGGTGTAGACGTCCATACCGGACCGGACTCAGACGATCGGCGGGCGGCCGAGGCGCAGCATGCGCCAGGCGGTCTTCCAGCCCATCGGGCGGCGCTCCCCCGCGGGTTCCCTGAGCCCCTCGCCGAAGCCCTTGAACCAGGCGCGCAGGGCGGGCCCCGAGCGCTCGCGGATCAGGGTCAGCACGCTCCAGTTGAGCAGGTAGAGCGTCGCGAGCACCCAGGGAAGGTTGCGGCGGGCCAGCCAGACCCGGTTGCGGGCGTTGAGCCGGTAGAAGTCGGTGTGCCTGGTCGGCGGGACCTGCGGGTGGTACATGACCGTCTTGGCGTCGTACTCGATGCGGTAGCCCTCGCCGAGGAGCCGCCAGGCCAGGTCGGTCTCCTCATGGGCGTAGAAGAAGCGCTCGGGAAGCCCGCCGACCTGGAGGAACGCCGACCTGCGGATGGCGCACGCGCCGCCCAGGAAGGTGGTGACCGGGGAGGATCGCTCGGGGTCGCCCGCCCGCAGGCGGGGAACGTGGCGGCGCTGGCCGATGCCGCCGTCGGGGTCCTTCACCCGGAAGGAGACGACCGCGAGGTCGTGCTCGGTGGAGAAGCGCTCCCGCAGGTGGGAGACGAGCCACTGGTCGGCGTACCAGCCGTCGTCGTCGAGGAAGAGGACGACATCGCCCGTGCACTCCTCGACGCCGCGGTTGCGGCCTGCGGGAATGCCCGTGTTGTGGCTCAGCCGCACGCTTCTGATCGAGGCCGAGGACCCTTCGGGCACGGTGGCCGACAACTCGGGGACATCGGTGCCGTTACCGACGATGACCACCTCGACGTCGCCGTCGACCTGGTTCAGCGCGGACTCGACCGCCCGGTCCAGCTCTGGGATCCGGTTGCCCATGGTGAGGATGACGCACGAGATCTTCAACGGGTCATCGCCTTGACGCGTCGAAAGCACGTACGGAGCATACGTTCATGATCACCGAGTCTGCTGGATCGGGCAATTCTGGCGGGGTCAATGCTTCCTTGTTTACCGGGAAACAAGCGTATCGGAACCGTCGGCGAACACCTGCCAAACAGTAAGGTGTTCGCACCTACGACGCGCCCGGACGCCATCCGGTTCCTCATGAAAGCCGCCTGGACGCCAGAATACTGATCAGATGCAGAATCATCTGCAGCACCGCGACGACCACGCAGGCCACCACGAGCACCCTCGTCGCGGCCGACCCTCCGTTGATCGCGTCCCAGATCGCCGCGACCACGACGAGGAGGGACAGCTCGACCGCCTGCACGATCCGGTGGAACCTCAGCGCCGCGGCGGCCTTACGCGCCAGGCCCAGACCGCGCGACTGGAAGTGCTCGGCCGAGGCCTCACTCGCCGCGACCAGCCCGGAGCGGGCGCGGGCCACGTCGACCAGGTCGGTCTCCGCCTTGATCAGAATGGCGCCGAGCGCGGCGGCGAAACCCGCCACGGTGTACCAGTCGGGCAGGATCTCCGACGCCCGGAACCCCAGCCCGATGAGCAGGGCGGCCTCGGCGAAGTAGTGGCCGACCCGGTCGAGGTAGACACCGGTGATGGAGGTGCGCCGGGTCCAGCGGGCCAGCTCGCCGTCGGAACAGTCGAGCAGCAGGTAGAGCTGGACCAGCAGTGCCGCCAGCACGGCGGCCCAGAGGCCGGGCAGCGCGAGCACCGCTCCGGCCAGCAGCCCGGTGAGGATCATCAGCCAGGTGGTCTGGTTGGGCGTGATCGGCGTCTTGGCGAGGAACCAGGTGACGTAGATCGACAACTTGCGCATGTAGAGCACGCCGGCCCAGTGCTCGCCGCTGTTGCGTTCCATGGTCGAGTGCGGCTGGGCCACCGCACGGAGCTCAGCGACCGACGGCCCGGACATAATCCTCCACCCGATCGCGAATCTCCGGTTCCGACAGACGCAGGTGCTCAAGGATCGTGTAGCGGCCGGGACGGGTGGCCGGCGCCAGCATGACCGCCTCGGTGAACTGGGCCGCGGTCAGCCCCACGTCGGTGGGGCTGACCGGCAGCTCATGCCCGCGCAGGCAGTCGACGACCTGGTTGAGCCTCCGTGAGTCCTCGCGGAGGAAGAAGCAGAACGCGGCACCTATCCCGGCGAGCTCGCCGTGGTTGGAGGTGCCGGGAAAAAGCTGATCCACGGCATGCAGGATCTCATGGTCTCCGCCACTCGAAGGACGGGAAGATCCGGCGACCACCATCGACATGCCCGACAGGATGAGCGCCTCGGCCAGCACGGTCAGGAACGCGTCGGCCTCGATCGAGTCGGCCCTGCCGATCACCGCCTCCGCCGCGGTGCGGGCCATCGCGCAGGCCAGGCCGTCGATCGGCTCGCCGCGCTCGCTCGCGCCGAGCTGCCAGTCCTCGATCGCCGAGAGGTTGCTGACCACGTCGCCGACCCCGGAACGGACCAGCGAGGCGGGCGCGTCGTGGACGAAATCGAGATCCACCATGATGGCCAGCGGCATGGGCACACCGAAGGAGCCCTTGCCGCCGTCATGCGTCAGCGAGGCCACCGGCGAGCAGATCCCGTCGTGCGACAGGTTCGTGGCCACCGCCACCATCGGGATCCCGGCCAGCGACGCGGCGTACTTGGTCACGTCGATGGTCTTGCCGCCGCCGATGCCCACGACCGCCTCGTACGCGCCCTTGCGCAGCTCGGCGCCGAGCGAGACCGCCTCGTCCACCGAGCCGTCGGGGACCCGGAAGAACCTGGCCTCGTCGAGTGAGGGAGCGATCACCGAGGTGATCCGGTCTCCCTGGCCCGGCCCCACCGCCACCGCCACCCGCCCGGAGGTCGCCACCCGGCTGTCCGCCAGCAACGATCCGAGCTGGGCGATCGCGCCCCGGCGCACCTCCATGGACAGGGGGGCCGGGAGCATCCTGGCTAGTATCGGCACGCGATCTCCCGCGCCTTGGCGAGGTCGTCGTGGTTGTCTACTTCGACCCACGGAACGTCGCCGATCGGGGCGACCGCGATCTTCTCGCCTCGGGCGACGAGCTCCTGGTAGCCGTCCTCGTAGTAGAGCTGCGGGTCGCGCTCGAAGGTGGCCTGGAGGGCGTCGGCGAGGCGCTCACCGATGCCGGGACGGATGAGCGTGGCGCCGATGTACTCACCGGCGGCCTCGGCCGGGTCCATCAGCTTGGTGATCAGCCGCAGGTGACGGCCGCCGTCGAGGGTGACCTTCATCTCCTCGTCGGCGAGCTTCTTGACGTCGTCGACCGCGAGCAGGATGTCGGTGGTCGCGGGCGCGGAGAGCAGCGTCTCCTCCACCGAGACGGGGTGCACCGTGTCACCGTTGACCAGGAGCACACCCTGGTCGAAGTAGTCGCGCGCGCACCACAGGGAGTAGGCGTTGTTCCACTCCTCGGCCTTGTCGTTGTGCACGAGGGTGAGCTTCACGCCGTGCCGCCGCTCCAGCTCGGCCTTGCGTTCGTGTACGGCCTGTGCCTGGTAGCCGACGATGACCACGACATCGCGGAGATCGGCCGCCGCGAGGTTGCGCAGCGAGATGTCCATGATCGTGGTGTCGCCGTCGACCGGCACGAGCGCCTTGGGCAGCGTGTCCGTGTACGGCCGCAGACGCCGTCCGGCCCCGGCGGCCAGCACCATTCCCAGCAACGCGCACTCCTCATTCGGGTGAGAGCCTCCCGGCGGGCACTCCTAGGCCCCAAAGGTTAGTTGCCTTCAGGCCCTGATCGTGTAATCGAGGGTTTGCCGGGCGTTCTCAATCGTGTGCGCCGAGGTCGGCCGCGTCCATCCCGAACCTCGGGGCGGCCAGCCAGCAGGTGATGCTCTCCCAGCCGAAAAGGCACCACAGGTACAGCGAGAGCAGCACGAACATCAGCGTGACCTGCCCGGCGAGGCCGCCGAGGGCGACCAGCAGCATCCTGCCGTCCCAGCCGAGGCCGGATGTGGCCAGCCAGGTCGGCGGGTAGACCCGCTGCCGGAGGCGGTAGACGACGTCGTAGTGATGGAAGGCCATCGCGCCGAGCAGCAGGAGGATCAACCACGGCGGCACGTCGTGCGCGAAACCCACCGAGGCCACGAAGCCGTACTCGGTGAGGCGCAGGATCGGCGGCACCAGCCAGTCGAGCCGGCCGTCGTGCGGGTGGGAGCTGCCCGGACCGGCGAGCAGCAGCGCCACCGCGGGGGCGAAGACCGCCGGCCCGTCGGTGCCGGCCACGCCGACCAGCAGCAGCACCCCGGTCACGAACATCCCGACGATGGCGGGCGGCAGCGGCGGTAGCTGCCCGGCGACCAGCGCGCCCATGGCCCTCGACGGCACCCCGTCGTCCCGGTAGGCGACCACGGCACTACGCGGCACCGGCGCCATATGCACAGAAACCATGATCACATCCGTTCTTCCAGCCGCCCCGCGGAAATCCCGACCGTTCCTGCCCGCCCCGCGACGGACACCGCCTGCCCCCTGGCAGGCCGACTCGGCGGGAGCCGCCGCCCCGGGCTCTTCCGTCCCGTGGCGGGTCCACCCCGCCCTGCCGCCCGCCCGTCGTCTCCGGTCACCGGCTCAACGACCTGCCCATCCGGCCCGCGAGGGTGTAGGTCGCGGCGATCCCGCCCCAGACCAGCAGCGCGACGAAGGTCACCCGGGCGTTGAAGAGGGCGGCGGTCACCGCGATCAGAGCCATCCGCTCTCCGATGGGCAGCACGATGATCTTCTTGAACCAGCGGGTGGGGGACGCCTTCTCCATGGTCCGCGAGAGCCGCACGATCGCGTTGCCCATGCCCGGCCCGCCGCCGTCCCCGGCCGCTCTCCCGGTGTCCTGCCCGGCCCCGCCGTCCGCGGCCCGCACGGCACCGGCACCCGCCGGCGCGGCTCGCCGCTCCGGCTCGCGGAGCGGCACCGGCCGTCTGGCGTCGTCGGCCGGGTCGCCCAGCGAGCCCGGTGTCCTGGCCCAGGCCGCGCCCACCCGGGCCGCGTCGCCGCGCGCCCCCGCGTACGAGAAATCGATCATGTGCCGGAGTAGTTGCAGGATCATCGCGGCCACCGCGAGCCCCCAGATGCCGTCGGGTCCGCCGCCGGTGGCGTCCAGCCCGGCCGCGTACCCGAAGGCGAGGCCCACGTAGACGGCGTACTCCTTGACCCGGTCGAAGGTGGCGTCCAGCCAGGCCCCGAACGGTGAGAAGGCACGGGTGTAGCGGGCGAGCTGGCCGTCGACGCAGTCGAGCACGAACGACAGGTAGAGCAGTACCGCCCCGGCGATCAGAGCCTGCCGGGTGCCCGTGGAGAACCAGATCGCGGCGAGCGCGGCCAGGCCGACGGACATGCCGGTGATCGCGTTCGGCGTCAGGCCGAGTCCGGCGGCGAGCTTCACCAGGTGTCTGGACCAGGAGCTCACCCCGTACGTGGCGAAGAAGCCGTCGTTGGTCTTGACCGCGCCGTCCAGCCGGGCCTCGGCCTCGTCGACCTCCGCCAGCCTCGGCACCGCCGAGTCCACGTCCGCCTGCTCGACCATCCGGTCGCCGTGCAGCCGGCCGAGCCCGGCCGCGCGCACCGGGACACCGGCGCGGACCAGGCCGACCAGGAGCAGCTGCGGGGCCTCGCCGCCCTCCATCGGGCCGAAGCCGCCCGCCTCGGCGAGCTCGGCGAGCGCCTCGGCGGCCTCGGCGAGGCGCGTCAGGTCGGACACGCCCACCTGGAGCGCGCCCCTGAAGGTGCCACCCGCCTCGCCCACCTCGTGGAAGGAGGTGCCCGCGGCCACCACGTTCCCGCCGTCGATCCTGACCGGCGGGCGTGACGGCCCCGGCGCGGCCCCGTCGGCCTCGCTCACCAGTGCGCGGGTGTCACGGGCCGGATGCTCGGTGAGCATGGCCAGCGCCTCGGTGTGCGCCACCAGGTCACCGGCGACCAGCAGCACGGGGCCGATGGACGAGCGGGCCACCTTCGCCACCCTGCGCAGGTCGTCGGCGAGCCCCCGTGACCCCTCGGCCCCGATCATGTGGGTGCCGCCGGGCGCGTGGATGATGTCGCTGGAGCGGGCCACCAGGTGCACCTCACGCACCGAGAGTGTGGCAAGCTGTCCGGTCAGCCTGTCGAGTAGCGTTCCGGCGGGACAGCGCAGCGCGGACGCCTCGGTGGTGGCGAGCACGACCGCGGCCGTCTGGGAGGTGGCGTGAGAGTCAGGCAATCCGGGCTCCTTCGTATCCGACGGGATCACCGTACGAATCGGGGAGTGCGCACTCAGGGTAGCTAGATCTTGACGGGATAGCACGGGAGCGCGCCGGACGATCAGGTACGCACCCATTACGCTCGCCATATCCGAACTGTCAAAGGAATCTGGTCTTGGCCGAACGTGAACCGCGTCTTCGAACCGTCGGAGTGGTCCTGGCAGGCGGCGTCGGCCGGCGCGTCGGCCTCGGCACCCCCAAGCAGCTGCTGGAGGTGGCGGGCCGGACGATCCTGGAGCACACCCTCGCCCTGTTCGAGGAGGCACCGGAGATCGACGAGGTCATCGTGCTGATGGCGCCCGGCTTCACCGGGGAGGTGGAGCGGATCGTCGAGCGGAACGGCTTCGCGAAGGTCTCTCAGGTCCTGGAGGGCGGCCAGAGCCGCCCGGAGACCACCTGGCGGGCGCTGCGGGCCCTGGGGCCGCGGGAGTGCGACGTGCTGCTGCACGACGCCGTGCGCCCGCTGGCGGACAGGAGGATCATCGCCGACTGCGTCGAGGCGCTGAGGACCTGCTCGGCCGTCGAGGTGGCGATCCCGAGCTCCGACACGATCGTGGTGACCTCGCAGGGGCCGGACGGGGAGATCGTCCGTGACGTCCCCGACCGCGCCACCCTGCGCCGCGTCCAGACCCCGCAGTGCTTCCGGCTCTCGGTGATCCGCGAGGCGTACCAGCGGGCCTTCGCCGACCCCGGCTTCGGCGACCGGCCGCCCACCGACGACTGCGGCGTGCTGCTGCGCTACCTGCCCGAGGTGCCGATCCACGTGGTGACCGGCAGCGAGCGGAACATGAAGGTCACCCACCCGGTGGACCTCCTCATCGCCGACACGCTCCTGCGGCTCGCCGCGAGCGACGTTCCCGCCGCCTCGGCCCTCGCCCTGCGCGAGGCGATGGAGGGCAGGACCGTGGTGGTCTTCGGCGCGGGCGCCGAGGTGGCGGAGCTGGCCGGAGAGTACGGCGCCCGCGTGTTCCGCTTCCCCGGGCCGTCCGGCCTCCCCGGGGCGCTCGAAGGGGTGCGCGTCGAGGACCCCGGCGCCGTGGCCGACGCGCTCGCCCACGCCGCCAAGGAGGCGGGCGGGATCGACTACGTGGTCAACGCCCCCGGAGCCGCGCCCTCTGGCCGGCTCGACGCGGTGGACGACACCGCGATCGCCGAGAGCGTGAACGTGCACCACCTGGGCCCGGTCAACATCGCCAGGGCCGCCCTCCCCCATCTTCGCGAGACCCGGGGCCATCTGCTGTTCCACGCCCCCGCCCGGGTCGAGGGCGCCGATGACGGCCTGCGCTCCGCCGCGGGTGCCGCGGTGGCCGGTCTGACCCGGGCGCTGGCGGGGGAATGGGCCTGCTGCGGGGTGCGGGTCAACTGCGTCGTCCCCGGGCGGAGCGACGCCCCGCGCACCGTCGCCCGCACCTCGCTGGACGTGCTCGCCTCCGGTGTCACCGGTCAGGTGGTCGACGCCCGCCCCTGACCGGTTCCCGCCTCGGTGAAGTGGGTCAGCCCGGCTTGCCGAGCCTTCTCGGACTGGTCAGAAAACCCCAGCCCCACGACATGTGCATGGTGACGTAGACCAGCGGCAGCCGGATGAGCGCCTGAGCCGGTAGGCCGCTGCCGGTGACCGCGGAGCCGGCCAGGATCGCCGCCAGGTAGCCGCCGGGGATCAGCAGGCCCGGCCAGAGGAAGGGGGAGACCACCAGGCCGGCGAGGATGGCCAGCACGGCCAGCGGCGGCGCCAGGTAGCGCAGGTTGATCGTGCCCTCGTGGGTGCGGGCGACCACCCTGCGCCAGCGTCCGTAGTGGAAGTACTGCTTGGCGAGGGCCTTGAGGTTGGGCCTCGGCCGGTAGGAGACGCGCATCCGGGGCTGGAACCAGACCAGGCCGCCCGTCTCGCGGATGCGGTGGTTCATCTCCCAGTCCTGGGCCCGCTGGAAGTGCTCGTCGTAACCGCCGACCCGCTCCAGCGCCTCCCGGCGGAACACGCCGAGGTAGACCGTGTCGGCCGGGCCCGCGGTGCCGCCGGTGTGGAACCTGGCGCCGCCGACACCGATCTTGGAGGTCATCGCGCGGGCCACGGCCTGCTCGAACGGCGTGACGCCCTCGGCGGCCATGATGCCGCCCACGTTGTCCGCGCCGGTCTCCTCAAGGGTCTCGACCGCGACCCGGAGGTAGTCGTCGGGGAGCATCGCGTGGCCGTCCACCCTGGCGATGATCTTGTTGCTCGACGCGGCGATGGCGGCGTTGAGCGCGTTGGGAGTGCGGCCCGTGGGGTTGGGGACCACGATCACACGGGGGTCGGCGGTGGCGATCTCGTCGGCGACTTCCTGGGTGCGGTCGCGGGAGGGGCCGATCGCGAGGACGACCTCGATCGGTCCTTCGTACCGCTGCGACAACACCTGGCGCACCGCCTCCCGCAGATGGCGCTCCTCGTTCAGCACCGGGATGACGATGGAGATCGGAGGCCAGACACGTGTCTCGGAAGACGACGCCGGCGCGGGCGAGTCGGGGAACTGCTTCATGGCGTCGCTCACGCTACTGTACGAACGGGTACCTCATCGACCCAGCAGGAGCCTAGGGGGCCATGCATGCGTGACCCGCATGAGGATTCGGGTGTGCACGTGGGCGGCGACGCCTACGGCAGCGTCCGATTGAACCCGAGACGTGACCGCAGGTCAGCCAGGGGTGCCCGCACCAGGCGACGCGGTCTCGTCATCGCGGGCACGCTCTCGTGCCTGGTCCTGGGCAGCTCCGGAGTGACCTGGGCGCTGACGAACTACGCGACGACAAAGATCAAGTCGGTCGACGCGGGGCTGCAGGAGTCGCGGCCGAGCACCGGCGCGATGAACATCCTGGTGGTCGGCGTCGACAGGCGCGACGATCTCACCCGCAAGCAGCAGAACCAGCTCAAGCTGGGCCGCGAGAGCGGCGAGCGCACCGACACCATGATGGTGATCCACCTGTCGGAGGACCACCGCAGGGTCACCGTGGTCAGCCTCCCCCGCGACACCTGGACGACGATCCCCGGCAAGGGCCAGCACAAGATCAACGCGGCCTACCAGCTCGGCGGCCCGAAGCTCGCGACACGCACGGTGCAGGCGGCCACCGGCCTGACCCTCCACCACTACGTCGAGGTCAACGTGCTCGGCTTTATCAACGTGGTCGACGCGCTCGGCGGCATCTCGGTCTGCACACCGGTCCCGATCAACGACCCGAAGACCGCGCTCAACCTGGAGCCGGGCACCTACTCCTTCGACGGCGTCAAGGCCCTCTCCTACGCCCGCACCCGCGCCACCGCCCGCTCCGACCTGGACCGCATCGACCGCCAGCAACAGGTGATCTCCGCGCTGCTGAACCAGGCACTGAGCGGCGACACGCTCACCAACCCGATCAGGCTGGCCTCTTTCGTCGACACCGCCCTCGACACGGTCCGGGTGGACGACGCGCTCCGCAAGGACCTGCTCGGCCTGGCCGACCAGCTCAAGGACGTCTCCACGGACGACGTGGCCTTCGCCACGGTCCCGCTCGCCGACGTCGACTACCGGACGCCGACCGGCGAGTCCGCGGTGCTCTGGGACAAGGATGCGGCCAAGGATCTGTTCCGCCGGATCGCCGCCGACGAGACGCTCGTCAAACCGACCAAACCCGCCAAGTCCACACCCACCCCGAGCGCCTCGGCCTCCCCCTCGGCTCCCGCGCTGACCGTACCGCCCGCGCGGATCTCCCTCCGGGTTCTCAACGGCACCACGATCAAGGGGCTGGGCGCGCAGACCAGGGCCGAGCTGCAGAAGGTCGGATTCCTGGTGCCGGAGACGGCCGGCAACACCCCGCAGAAGGGCTTCGAGAGGACGGTCGTCCGGTACGGCCCGGGCCGCGAGGACTCGGCGCGCACCGTCGCCGCCGCGCTGCCCGGCGCGGAGTCGCGCCAGGTGGAGAGCCTCGGTGACGCGATCGAGGTGGTCGTCGGCCTGAAACACGAGCCGCCGAAGAAGGTCACCGTGAAGGAGCCGGCCGCACCGGCGACTCCGACCGCCTCCCCTTCGGCGACCCCGGCGGCGAGGACGGCCACGGAGAACATCTGCAAAAAGTGACTTATACGCATAACAATCTTCGGCCAGGGCAGTCAGCGAGGCACGGAGGTGATGACCGTGATCTCAACATTCGACGTTCAGACATGGCGCAGCGGCCCCTGCGCGGTCGTGCGGGCGACAGGCGAGCTTGACCTGGCCGTCGCTCCCCGGCTGCGCGCGGAGATCGACCGCGTCCTGGACGGCGCCGGCGTCCCGGGCCTGGTGGTCGACCTGACCAAGGTGCCGTTCTGCGACTCGGTGGGGCTGGGCGTCCTGGTGGGCACCCTCACCCGGCTCAGGGAGGCCCACTGCCGCCTCATCCTGGTGGTGGGCCCCGGCATGATCACCCACCTGCTGACGATCACCAATCTCGACCGGCACTTCGAGGTACGCGGCAGCCTGCGCGAGGCGCTGGACGCGCTGGCCCCAAGCCACTCGCCGAACTGAATCACCCCAGCTCAGAGCACCTTTCCCAGCCGAATCACCGCCCTCTTCGCCAACTCTCGCACCACCGCCCCAACCCTTTTCGAGCCCTCCGGCCGAGGGCCGGCACGCGCCACCCGCAAACTGTTTCCTCGAATAGCTGGCACATATACGGGTAGGCATCTACACTTCGCTTCGAAGCTACACGATCACGGAAAGCGATGGTTCGCACCGTTAGGGAGTATCGTGGCTTCAGATCGTCCATCCTTCTTCGCGCCGGGCAAGACGCGACCTGGAGGACGAGCTGAGGCCGGACGTCAGAGTGACACTCCCCGGCCGGATACGTACATTCACGTGAGCCTGCAGGGAAGTGGGCGATGAACGCACTTCAACTCACGAGCGAACACGCGAGCGGCTTCGTGGTCATCACGGTGGCCGGCGAGCTCGACCTGGCCACCAGGCCGGAACTGTCCGACCGCGTACAGGAAGCCATCGACGCCTGCCACGGCACGGTCATCATCGACCTCTCCGGGGTCACCTTCATCGACGCCTGCGGCCTGAGCTCGCTGATCGGCATCAAGCGGTACGCGCGCGAGCACGACACCCCGCTGCTCCTGGCCGGAGCGCCACCCGTGGTCCTCAAGCTGCTGAAGCTCACCCATCTCGATGCCTCCTTCACGGTGATCTCCCGCTCGGAGACGATGGGCCCCCCGCCGAGCCGCCCCCAGCACGCACCGCCCGCCCAGGCGATCACCCCCCTCGCCGACCGGTAGGCGGCCCCGCCATACCGGCGGAGGCGGGCTACCACGGCCGCCTCCGCCGGTGTGGCGGTCTCCAGGGTCAGGCCGACTCCCTGACCACCAGGGTCGGTTCGAAGATCCGTGAGGTCACCGGGTGGTCCGGCCGCTCGATATGGGCCAGCAGCAGCCGTCCCATCTCGGCGGCCATGTCCTCGACGGGATGGCGGACCGTGGTGAGCGGCGGGCGGCAGACCAGCGCCGCACTGCTGTCGTCGAAGCCCACCATGGCCACGTCGTCGGGCACCCGGCGCCCGTGGTGGCGCAGCACCAGCAGGGCACCCTGGGCCATCAGGTCGTTGGCCGCGAAGACGCCGTCGATGTCGGGGTGCTCGGCGAGCAGCCGCTCCATCGCCGCCTCGCCACTGGCAAGCGTGAAGTTGCCCTCGACACAGGGAATGTAGGGATGGCCGTGGACGGCCATCGCCTCCTGGAAGCCCGCCAGGCGGTCCTGGCCGGCCGGGACGTCGAGCGGGCCGGAGACGGTCGCCAGCCGGCGGCAGCCCCGGGCGACGAGATGGTCGGCGGCCAGCTTGCCCCCGGCCCGGTGCGCGACGTCGACGTAGCTGATCGGGATCGGCCTGACCGGCCTGGCGAAGAGCACGGTGGGCAGCGCGGCCTCGGCGAGCAGTCCGGGCAGCGTGTCCTCGGCACTGATGGATACCAGGATGGCCCCGTCGGCGTTGCCCTGGCGCAGGTAGGCGATGACCTGGTCGCGGCTCTCCGGGGTGTCGGCGAACATCAGGATCGGGTGGATGCCCAGCGGGCGCAGGAAACCGACGACGCCTCCGGCCACCCGCCCGAAGAACGGGTCGGCGAAGACATGGCCGGGGAACGGGTTCTCCTCGTCGCCGCCGGCCCCTGAGACGATCAGGGCGATCGCCCCCGTCCGCCGGGTGACCAGCGAGCGCGCCGCCTGGTTGGGCACGTAGCCGGTGCGGGCGATCGCCTGCCTGACCTTCTCCTGGATCGCGAGATCGACGTTGCGAATTCCGTTGATCACGCGCGAGACCGTGGCCCGGGAGACCCCCGCCGCCCGTGCCACATCCTCCAGTGTGGGGGGTGCCGACACCATCGCCTCTCCTTAAGCGTGGAGACCCCCGGCCTCAGCTGTGGGAGTACGTCGATAAGCTTTTATAGCACAACGAGAGAGCGCTCTCCCGAGGGCTTCCGCAGGGCCGGCGCCTGCTCACCGGCGAGGACCCCGACGCTCAACGGCAGGTCGGCGGCCGAGCGTCCGGCGAGCACCGCGAAGGCGCCCTCCTCAGTCCGCCAGGCCGTGGTGCTCGGCAGACCAGTGCTGGAAGGCCCGCGCCGGGATGTCCACCGCTTCTCCACCAGTCGGTCGAGCTCGTCGATGCTCACCTGGTTTCCCTTCGCTGTTGGAGATCACTTCCGGAGAGCGCTCTCCAATACGTCATGCCGCCGGCGCATGGTAAATGTCCGAAAACGGTGGCCCCGACGGCGGGGATCCGGTCAGCGGATGCCGTCGAGCAGGTCGCGCTGCGCGGCGCGGGTCCGCTCGACGGCGGCGGCCAGAGCCCTCGTCCCCTCGTCGGCACCCGCGGCCTGCTCGGAGCGGGCGACCGCGGCCGACTGGTCGAGGTGCTCGCGCAGGCGGTCGGCGAAGAGCCGGTCGAAGGCCGGGCCGGTGGCCTTCCTCAGCGCCGCCAGGTCGGCGGCGGTGGCCATACCCGGCATGTCATGCCCTTCGTGCACGTTCGTCGCGGGCAGCCCGGTACGTCCCAGTGTCTCCCTGAGGCGTTCGAGCTCGGCCAGATGGGCCTTCCTGATCCGGGCGGCCAGCCGCCGCACCGCCGGGTCGTGCCCGCGTTCGGCACCGAGGTCGAGCAGGGGCAGCGTCCGCTCGTCCATCGGGATCATCAACTGGAGCCACGCGGTGTCCGTGGTGTTGAAACCGGCCGCCGGCGTGGCGGCCGGGGCGGTGGAGACGATCGGGGCCGGGGATTCATGTCGGTGGCCCGGCGCGGCCGCCGGGGAGTGGGCACCGCAGCCTGCGACCGGGCCGGACACGAGGAGCAGGGTGAGAATCGCGCCGGCACGTCTCATCTGGGCCTTTCCTGTCAGGGGCGGGTGCCGGGCCCCGGCCGCCGGGCCGGGACCTGGCGTTCGCGGTCAGGGGAGCTCGAAGTTCTCCGTGAGGGCGGCGCCGCGGTGCGGCTTGTACAGGTCGTAGCCACGCGGGTTGCACTGGAGACCACCGTTGATGCAGTGGGTCACCAGTGCGTCGAGAATGGCGGGGCTGTCCCAGGCGTTGAAGAAGTCGTAGTGCCAGGTGTAGCCGCGGCCGCTGGCCAGCCGCGCCTGTGACAGGTCACCGCTCGCGGGGAAGGCGATCTTGAACTCCAGCATCGGCACCGCCACCGGGTGGCCGGCCGGGCAGTAGCCGTCGACGGGATAGGACATGTGGCTCTTGTGGTCGGGGCTGTCCAGGTTGACGCCGTCCCAGCAGCTCGGCGACTGGTAGCGGACGTTCACCTGGCTGCCCGCCACGCAGGAGGTCGGGATGTCCCAGCTGTGGGAGAGGTCGCCGCACTCGAAGCCCTCGACGGTGCCGGGAGAGTCGCGGAACTCCGCCAGCGTCGCGGTCGGGCTGCCGACGACGAAGCGCAGACCCTGCGGGAAGGGCTGCACCTGCCAGTAGTCGAGGATGCCGGACTTGTAGTAGATGACCTGGTCGCCGGTCGGCCGGACCAGCTGGTCGCCCTTGTAGAAGCTCGGGAACCAGTAGGCCGACCTGTCGTGCGGGTTGGTGCACGAGGTACCGCCGCCGAGGAGCGAGGAGGCCGTGCTGCTCGCGTTGGTCGTGTTGTTGCCGACGAAGGTGTGCATGTGCGAGGCGCCGGGCAGGCCGGGGTAGACGATCGGGTCGTCCGGCCGGTCCGCCGTCCAGGAGCAGTTGGCCTGGAACTCGTGGTGGGTCACCTCGTCGGTGAACGTCGGCTTCGGCCTCGGGGTGCTCCCGGCGCCGCCGGTGCCGTACACCTTGAACTCCCAGAGGGAGTAGCCGTATCCGGTGCCCCGGGCGGTGCCGTACATCCGCACGTAGCGGCCGGAGCCGGAGACAGCGAGGGTCTGGGTGCCGCCGGTGCCGGCGGTGGTCGAGTAGACGTCGGTCCAGGACATGCCGTTGCCGGAGACCTGGATCTTGAACGCCCTGCCGTAGGCGCCCTCCCAGTTGAGAACCACCTGGGAGACGGTCGCGGTGGCACCGAGGTCCACCTGGAGCCACTGCGGGTCGGCGGCGGCGCTGGACCACCGGGTCCCGTCGCTGCCGTCGAAGGCGGCTCCGGCACCGTACCCGCCTCCCTCGGTGGAGGAGGCGGTCGCGGGCCGGCCCTGCGAGAGCAGGGCGTCCGCCGCGGCGGCCGGGGCGATGATCGCCAGACCGGCCGCGACCAGCGCGGTGAGCGTGGCGACGACCAGTCCCAGGCGGAGCCTGACCGGGCTTCGGGATGGGTGCATTGCCTCTCCTTCTGTGGGGGGTGGCCGTCGGAAACGGCGGCACGGAGAGCGCTCTCCTATGAGGTTGATCCCTTTTGTTGCGGATTGTCAAGGCGGGATGGCAGCCAACCCGAAGCCCGTCGTTCATGTTCGTGACACATGGAGTGCGTCCCCTGCGGCCCCCGAGAGGGCGTCTCGGCCGGGGGCAGGTTTCCGACGGCGCGTTTCGGGCTCACGCGAGGAAGGACCTTGACACCGCTCGATCTCCGGCAGCACCCTCGGTTACGGAGAGCGCTCTCCCCCCTGCCGTGTCGACGGCAGGCATCCCCTTTCTGAGGAGAGATCGTGCATCCAGCTCGTGGTTCGGGCCGATTCCGGTCAGCTCTGGTCATCGCCGCCCTCGCGGCCCTGGTCGTCTCCGGTCTGGCGCTCGTCAGTCCTGCGGCGGCGGCCGACACCCTGCTGTCACAGGGCAGGACGGCGACCGCCTCGTCGTCCGAGGGCGCCGCCTACGAGGCGGCGGCGGCGGTCGACGGCAACCTGACGGGCACCCGGTGGTCCAGCGCGTTCAGCGATCCGCAGTGGCTCCAGGTGGACCTCGGCGCCACCGCCACGATCAGCCGTGCCGTGCTGACCTGGGAGGCCGCGTACGGCAGGGCGTTCAAGCTCCAGGTCTCCGGCAACGGCATGTCCTGGACCGACGTCTACTCGACCACCACCGGCACCGGCGGCACCCAGACCCTGGACGTGACCAGCACCGGCCGCTACGTGCGGATGTACGGCACCGCCCGGGGCACCGGCTACGGCTACTCGCTCTGGGAGTTCCAGATCTACGGCAGCACCGGCGGCCCCGAGCAGCCCGGCACCTGGACCGAGGTGTGGAAGGACGACTTCGACGGAGCGGCCGGCACCTCCCCCTCGGCCGCCGACTGGATCCTGCGCACCGGCACCTCCTATCCCGGCGGCGCCGCGAACTGGGGCACCGGCGAGGTCGAGACCATGAGCGCCGGGACGGCCAACGTCTTCCTCGACGGCGCCGGCAACCTGAACATCAGGGCGATCAAGGACGGCGCGGGCAACTGGACCTCGGGCCGGATCGAGACCCAGCGCACCGACTTCGAGCCCAGGCCCGGCGAGATGCTCAGGTTCAGCGCCCGGCTCAAGCAGCCCGACGTCGCGAACGCCCTCGGCTACTGGCCGGGCTTCCGGGCGACCGGCGCCGCCTACCGCGGCGACTACAACAACTGGCCCTCGGTCGGCGAGACCGACATCATGACCGGCGTCAACGGCCGCGACCAGCTGGCCAACACCCTGCACTGCGGCACCGCCCCCGAGGGCGTGTGCAACGAGTACGACGGCCGCACCAGCGGTTTCGCCACCTGCGACGGCTGCCAGAGCGGCTACCACGAGTACACCCAGGTCGTCGACCGCACCAGGACCGACGAGGAGATCCGCTTCTACCTCGACGGCAGGCAGACCTGGGTCGTGCGCCAGAGCCAGGTCGGCGTCGCCGCCTGGAAGGCCGCCCTGCACCACGGCTTCTACCTCCGCCTCGACCTGGCCATCGGCGGCTCGCTGCCCAACGCGCTCGCGGGCGTCACCACACCGACCGCCGCCACCACCTCGGGCGGCGTGCTGAGTGTGGACCGGGTCTCGGTCTCCAGGCAGACCGGCACCGTCCCCGCCGCCATGACCGACCCGGTGACCCCGGCCGGCCCGAGCACGGTCAGGGTGACCGGCTCGCAGGGCAACTGGCAGCTCCAGGTGAACGGTTCGCCGTATGTGATCAAGGGCCTGACCTACGGCCCGCCGCAGGCCGCGGCCGACGGCTACATGCGCGACCTCGCGGCCATGGGCGTCAACACGATCCGTACCTGGGGCGTCGACGACACCCACACCCCGGCCCTGCTGGATCGGGCCGCCCGGCAGGGCATCAAGGTCATCGTCGGGCACTGGCTCAACCAGGGCGCCGACTACGTCAACGACACCGCGTACAAGACCAGCGTGAAGAACGAGATCGTCGCCCGGGTCAACGCCCTCAAGGGCCGCCAGGGCGTGCTCATGTGGGACGTCGGCAACGAGGTCATCCTCACCATGCAGGACCACGGCCTGCCGGCCGACCTGGTCGAGCAGCGACGGGTGGCGTACGCCAAGTTCGTCAACGAGGTGGCGGAGGCGATCCACGCCGCCGACCCCGGCCACCCGGTCACCTCCACCGACGCCTACACCCACGCCTGGACCTACTACAGGGCCCACTCCCCCGCCCTCGACCTGCTCGCGGTCAACTCCTACGGCGCCATCCACACGGTCAGGCAGGACTGGGTCAGCGGCGGGTACACCAAGCCGTACATCGTCACCGAGGCGGGACCGGACGGCGAGTGGGAGGTTCCAAACGACGTCAACGGCGTGCCCGACGAGCCGACCGACCTGCGGAAGCGGGATCAGTACACCGCCTCCTGGAACGCGGTCAGGGGCCACCCGGGCGTCGCGCTCGGTGCCACCGAGTTCCACTACGGTCTGGAGAACGACTTCGGCGGGGTGTGGCTCAACACCACCACCGGCGGCTGGCGCCGGCACGGCTACCACGCGCTCAAGGCGGCCTACACCGGGCAGCCCTCGGCGAACACGCCCCCGGAGATCACCTCGATGACCGTCGGCTCGCAGACCGCGGTCCAGGCCGGCAAGCCCTTCACCGTCGAGGTCGCCGCCTCCGACCCGGACAACGACCTGATCCGTCACAACCTGATGTTCAGCGACAAGCACGTCAACGGCAACCGCGGCTTCCACCACGTCAGGTTCACCCAGACCGGCCCCGGCAGGTTCTCGGTGACCGCGCCGGAGCGGATGGGCGTGTGGAAGGTGTACGTGTACGCCTTCGACGGGCACGGCAACGTCGGCATCGAGCAACGTTCCTTCCGCGTGGTCCCGCCGGCGGTCGCCGGAACCAACGTGGCGCTCGGCAAGCCGACCACCGCCTCCAGCTACCAGGCGACCGGCGACGGCGGCCCGTTCACCCCCGGCCGGGCGACCGACGGCGACTTCTCGACCCGCTGGGCCAGCGAGTGGGCCGACCCGCAGTGGATCCAGGTGGACCTCGGCGCGACCACCGCCATCAGGCACGTCCGACTCGGCTGGGAGGACGCGTACGGCAAGGCGTACCAGATCCAGACCTCGGCCAACGGCTCGACCTGGAGCAACGCCTACTCGACCACGACCGGCGACGGCGGGTTCGACTCCATCGACCTCACCGCGTCGGCCAGATACGTCCGGGTGAACCTCACCCAGCGCGGCACCGCGTACGGCCACTCCCTCTGGGAGTTCGGCGTCTACAGCTAGCCCACCCACGGGCAGGAGGCACCCCCGCCTCCTGCCCGCCGGCGAGGCACGGCGGGTTCGGCGGACGACTCAAGGGTGATTTCGGTGCCGTTCACCAGATCGGCTCAATGGGGGATTCGTCGGCCGATCACCGCCGACCGGCGGTGGATATGCTGGCCGTGTCGGGAAGATCGGCGCCCGATATTCGAGATGACCTTGCCGGTTACAGGGAGTGACTAATGGCACGCTCGGTGGCTGTCGCCTGGACAGGAGCGGTTGTCGCCGCCCTCCTGCTGACCGGTTGCTCCTCGGACCAGCTGGGCGATCGCGGTGGGAAGGAGAACGCGGCGCCTGACAGGGTCGGCGACGTCGACTACATCGAGGTCTTCCGCAACGCCGACAACTTCCCCAACGTCGCCCGGATCTGTGTCGAGGGCCTGGCCTTCGCCAGCACGTCGAGCGGGGCACGCGGCGAGAGCGGTGTCGCCAACCCGGCACTGCTCCGCATCCCCGAGTGGGACGCCAAGTGCGCCGAGTACTCGAAAACCCCTCCGTCGCCCAAGCCGAGTTCCTCCCCGGGCTGACCCGGGATCCGTCACGCGACTCTGACCCGCCGACCGGTCGTGACGGGCACGCTCGCCGGGAAACCCGCGCGGCCCCGCCGCTCTCGGCGGGTGAACAGGCGCCGGCGACCGGGCGCGGCCCTACGAGGTCTGTTCCTGCCGCTCGTCACCGGTGTCGAAGTAGGTGCTGAGATACTCCTCCGGTTCGAGATCGCTGTCCCGGAGGAGGGAGAAGACCTCCGTGCCCGGCTCGATCACGTCGTCTGACAGCCGGTACGCCTGCGCCAGTCCCAGATACTCGAACGCGGTACCGGTGGCGTACCTCGCGGCCTCGCGCTCCGCCATGACAATGGCCTCGTCGAACGAACCGGCCCTCCACAGGGTGACCCGTTCCTCATAGGTGTCGTGTGGCGCCCCCCAGCGGAAAACACATCGAACCGCGTACCAGCCGGTGTCAGGCATCTCGATCACACCGTAATGATGCCGGATAACGGGCATCATTCGATCTTCGGCGGAACAGCGGGCGGCCGACTCCTCCCGCCCGCCCCGCACCGGAGAAGTTCACCCCCCGGCACTCCTCACCTGTCTGGAAGCCGCCCTGGGCCGGACCGGCGCCCAGACCCGCACCGTGGGCCCTGAATCGGTACGGGAACGCGGCCGACCTCTGTATCCGGGGACATCCGGGGGCACAGGACATGCTTTACGTTGACCGCATAAGCATTACGCAGTTATGCCGCGATGGGTCGTTATCGATCACTTCACCAGGTTAGATACTCGATGAAGGCCAGCAGATGTCCACGCACACTCCGACTGGCGGAGGTCGAGGCATGATCCCCTTCCCGGTACGCGCGCTCATGACCGGCGCGTTCACGATCGCACTGAGCACTCCCGTAAGCGGCGCGCTCGCCGCCTCGGCCGTACCGGCGGGCACCTCCGCCGGCACGGTGGACGCACCGAGCCCGCAAACCCGCGCGGACCTGGCGCAGTCGATGCGGGGTGAGGCGTTCGCCAACGCCTCCTACCGGCTCTACGCGGCGCAGGCCCAGCGGGAGGGGCTGCCGTCGGTGGCCCGTCTGTTCGAGCGCACGGCCGATGTGGAGCTGGGCGAGCATTTCAAGGAGGGGGCCGCCCTGAGCGGCCTGGTGGGCGACGACGCCGCGAACCTGCGTACCGCGATGGCCGGTGAGACGTACGAGTCCCAGAAGTTGTATCCCGGGTTCGCGCGGCAGGCCAGGGCCGACGGTGAAAGCACGGCGGCCACCCTCTTCTCCGAGATCTCCCGTGACGAAGGGGGGCACGCGCGGGCGTTCGGCACCGCGCTGCGCGCCGTCGAATCCGGCCAGGGAAACGTCCCCGCACCGCCGAAGGCCAAGCCGGTGCAGGTCCCGCAGGGTCCGCCGAAAGTCCACGCGCAGCAGACCAAGACCAACCTGGACACGGCCATGCACGGTGAGGCACTCGCGTACGCCAAGTACCAGCAGTACGCCGAGCACTCCAAGAACCCGGCCGTGGCGAAGCTGTTCCGGGGCAGCGCCGATGTGGAACTGCACGAGCACTTCGCCGACACGGCAGACATGGCCGGGTTTGTCGGGACGACCCGCGCCAACCTGACCAAGGCCATCGCCGGCGAGCGGTACGAGTCCCAGACCATGTACCCGACCTTCGCCAAACGCGCCAAGGCGGCGGGCGACAACCAGGCGGCCGCGCTCTTCTCGAACAACGCCGAAGACGAGGCCGGGCACGCCCGCGCCTTCCAGCAGGCGCTGGACCGGCTGCCCTGAGCGGGCCGTGACCGGCTTGCCCGAGGGGGCACAGGACTGTCCGGGCGATGCCGTACGCGTACACGCCGTCACTGCTCCCGGCCTCGCCGCCTTCTCCCCAGCCGCGATCACCCGTGCTTCGGGCCGGGCAAGACAGGGAGCGAACATGTTCTTCGGTCTACCTCTGCATCCACTGGTCGTCCACGCCGTCGTGGTGTGCGTGCCGCTCGCGGCGCTCGGCACGATCCTGATGGCGTTCTGGCCGGCCGCGGCACGCCGGTTGTGGCCGGCGGTGCTGTTCGTCGCCACCATCGCACTGGCCGCCGTGCCGCTGTCGACCAGCAGCGGCGAGACGCTTGAGGAGAAGGTCGGAGAGAGCGCGCTCGTCGAAGCCCACGCGGAGCAGAGCGAGCAGGTGCTGCCGTTCGTCATCGTGCTCTGGCTCGCGACCCTGGGTATCTCCCTGAGGGCCCGTCTCATGGGACACAGCGCGCGGTCGCGTACGGAGCGCACCGGCCCCCGATCGCGGTGGCATGCCGTAACGGTGGTCGCCCTGGCGGCCCTCGCCCTGATCGGCGGCGTCGTAGGCACCATCGAGGTGGTGCGTGCCGGCCACAGTGGCGCCCAGGCCGTCTGGACCAAGTAACCGAAGATGGCGTGACCGGCCTCGGGGAGCGGGTTCACGGTCGAGTGCGGGATGTACTCCCGGCAGAACTCCCCTGGCATCTTCACGACGTGCTCCAGGCGGAGTTCCGTCCAAGGAACACCGGCAAACGCTAGCTTCGGCAGGTGCGGAGCATGTTGAGCAGGGCCACCTTCTCCTTGCGGGTCACGAAGAGCCGGTAGTGGCGCTTCACGGTGATCCATGAGGTCGCGTACCGGCACCAGTGGGCGCGGCGTTGCGGGCGCCAGCCCTGCGGGCCTTTGCCGCCTTTGGCGATGTTGGCGGAGTGGCTGACGGTGAGCAGTTCGGGGCGGATCAGGTCGTTGGCGAAGGCGCGCCGCTTGGCCTGGCTCCATCGTTTGGCGCCCGAGCGCCAGGCATAGGCGAGCGGCACCACGTGGTCGACGTCCACGTACTTCTCGCTCTTCAGCCACTTGCCGTCGTACGGGCTGTACCAGAGCCCCTTGACCGGGTGGCAGGCCGCGTCGCGGCGTACGTTCCGCCCGTCGCGGGCCAGGACCAGCTCCCGCGTGCTGCACCTGCCCTTGCGGTGCGCCGATCGGGGCTGGAACCGCTCGCGGCTGTAGCCCCGGATGGACAGGGGCCTGGCGACCTTGAGCTGAGCCAGCATGCGCCGGGCGAGGGCCGTGGCCTCTGCCGATGATCGCTCGCGCGGTTCGGCCGCCGCCTGCGGGGTGGCGAGGGCGGAGGTGATCGGGGTGAGTACGAGGGTGAGTACGGCGACGTGGGCTGTCCGCCTCAGGAAGATCATGGCTTTACCTATACCCGACGACGGCCCCGACCCCCGGCAGCCGGCGGAAGCGGCCGGACCCGGCCGGGGCGCCGACGCACTGCGACATGTCGTTCAGCTCTGACGGGCGACCTCCGGTACGGGTTCCTCGGTTTCCTCGGTCGGACGGTAGCCGAGGCGGCCACGGGTCGCGGCGAGCACCACGATCGCCGCCGTGGTGCCCGCCAGCAGGGTGACCTGGGACGCCTGCTCGGCGGTGGCGATCGACGGGAACATGTCCGCGTAGCCGATCGACATGAAGTTGTTGACGCCGACGTGCAGCAGCATGACCAGCGGCAGGCTCTGGCCGGTCCGGTTGAACACCCAGGTGACGATCACGCTGAAGACGCAGCAGAAGGCGACGAACTCACCGACCCTCATCCAGGTGACGTCCGGCCACCCGCCCCACTCGCTCAGGAACAGCGGCATGTGCCAGAGGCCCCACAGCGGGCCGAGGACGAGGGTGCCGCCCAGCGGGCCGAACCTGCGCTGCATGCGGGGCAGCGCGAAGTCACGCCAGCCGGGCTCCTCCGCCAGACCGGTGGTGACCATCTGGATCAGCAGGCTCGGCAGGTAGGCCGCCAGCACGGCGACAGGCGGCAGGTGGATGTCGCCCTCGGACACCGCGAGACCGGTGACGATGATGACGGCGGGAACGCCGACGAGGGTCACGAGGTACCAGACCCAGCCGACCCGCCACTTCGTCATCCGCCCGACCCAGCGACGGACACCTTCCCTGCCGTCCGCGACCGCGGTCACGATGAACGCGGCGAGGATGGGTCCGAGATAGGCGCCGGGGAGAACGCCGGCGAACTGCGTGGTGCCGAGCAGCGAGGGGAACGTGAAGTCCCACACCCCCAGGCCGGTCGCCGAGAGAATGTAGGGGACCCAGGCGACCCAGCTCATCAGGTTGGCCAGGACGAAGAAACTGATCAGTGGACGGCTACGGATGAAACCCCGGAACCCGGTCCGACTCGGATATCGCCCGACACTCGGCCGGCTGTTGACTGCCATTTCATCTTCCCCTTGGCGGAGCTTGACTGACAGCGATCAGCACACCAGGAGCGGGCCCTTCCGGTCGTTCCCGCGTACACCCCAACGGGGGTACAGCCAGGGGTACCGAGGGGAGAACGTGCAGCTCAGAGCGTTGGCCAGGAGAGGGCGAGCAGGCCGTACGGGCCAGAAAACGGTCTTCAGCCGTGCCCGCGACCTGATGTTCCTCTGCTCTGTACGGCCCGCAGCGTGAGCATGCCGCCCAGCAGCATGAGCCAGGCACCGAGCGTGAACCTGGTGAGCAGGAGAACCACGATCATCAGGACCTTGAAGGTACGCCCCGTCGGCCCCGGCATCAGGTCCACGAAGTGACCGACGGTCTCCACCGACATCAGCAGGCCGCCGATCCCGCCGAGCACCGCGACGAAGGCGTTCAGCCGCCACAGCAGGAGTGCGGCCGCCGCGACCACCACGCCCAGCAGGACGGCGGGGACGATCGCGACCAGCACCTCGGGCAGGTCGTCCTCGGCGCCCAGGACGAGCCCCCAGAACAGGAAGAGCAGTGCCAGCGGGATCACGAGCGCCATGCTGATCGCCGAGGCCACACTGTGCCGCCACACCGCCGCGCAGAAGGCGGGAACCACCGGGATCAGGCAGCCCATGCTGACCATGATCCACACAGGCAGGCTCAGCAGGTACCTGTGGCCCTCGAAGACCCACCCCGCGAGGAAGTCCAGCCCCTGGGCGAACAGGGTCAGTGCGAGCAGGGTCATCAGGACCAGCGCCACCACGGAGGCGACCGGCTGCGGGGCATGGGAGTGAGCCCGGCTCCCCGTTGCCTGCGATCCCGGGCCGGGCAGCAGCAACGTCCCGGACCGCGGGGGCGCCGGGCGGTCCGGCGCGGGCCACGATCCGGCCGCGGCCCCCGGCCCCTGCCTTGTCAGCAGGCCCAGCAACTCCTCGGTGCCGGGCCGGGCCGCCGGGTCCTTGGCCAGGCAGCGCGCGAGCAGCGGCCGCAACCCCTCCGGCACCCCGGACAGATTTGGCTCGGTGGTCAGGATGGCGTGCATCAGGGCGGGCATCGTGTCCCCCGTGAACGCCTGCTGCCCGGTGGCCGCGAACACCATCGTGCCGGCCCAGCTGAACAGGTCCGCCGCCGGCCCGACCACCCCCGCGAACTGCTCGGGCGCCATGAACGCGGGCGTCCCCATCACACTGCTGGTGGCGGTCTGGTCCAGCGCCCTGGCGATCCCGAAGTCGATCACGACCGGCCCCTCGGCCCCCATGATCACATTGCTCGGTTTGAAGTCCCGGTGCACGATCCCGGCCCGGTGGATGGCGGCCAGCGCGGTCAAGGTGGTCACCGCCAGCCGTTCCAGCCCGCTGCCGAACCGCACCCCCTCGCCTCTCACCAGCCGCTCCAGCGAGGGCCCGGCGACGAACTCGCTCACGATGTACGGTCGGCCGTCGGCGACCCCGACGTCCAGCACCCGAGCCGTGCAGAACGGCGCCACCCGCCGCGCCGCCTCCGCTTCCCGGATGAACCGCCGATGCGTCTCCGCATCCTCCATCCGCGCGTGCAGCACCTTCACCGCGACCTTCGCCCCGGCGGCGTCCTGCCCCAGATACACCGACCCCTGCCCGCCTCGGCCGAGTACACCGCTCAGCCGGAAGGCGTTGATCTGACCCGGATCCGCAGGCGCGAGAGGCAGCACGAAATGACCTTAGTGCGCCTTTCACTCCCCCACCAGTGCCGCCGGCGAGGCGCCGTCATGGGCGGGATCATGCCTGGGACCAGCCGCCGGAGCAGGTGCGGGAGCGCTGCGCCGGCCGGGCACTCCCGGAACAGTGATCGTTCGGCGTCGAAACCAGGAGACGGCGAACCCCACCCCCGAAGAGATGGAGGCGGGGTTCGTGCACTTCAGGGCTTACTTCAGCAGCTGGCGGGCCATCACCATGCGCTGGATCTGGTTGGTGCCCTCGTAGATCTGGGTGATCTTGGCGTCGCGCATCATGCGCTCGACCGGGTAGTCGCTGGTGTAGCCGTACCCGCCGAGGAGCTGGACGGCGTCGGTGGTGATCTCCATGGCGGCGTCGGAGGCGGCGCACTTGGCCGCGCTGGAGACGAAGGTGAGGTCGGCCTGCGGCTCACCGTGCATGGCACGTTCGGACTTGGCGGCGGCGACGTAGGTGAGCTGGCGGGCGGCCTCCAGCTTCATGGCCATGTCGGCGACCATGAACTGGACGCCCTGGAAGTCGGCGACGGCCTTGCCGAACTGCTTGCGCTCCTTGATGTAGCCGATCGCGTAGTCCAGCGCGCCCTGGGCGATGCCGAGCGCCTGGGCGGCGATGGTGATGCGGGTGTGGTCCAGGGTGGCCAGGGCGGTCTTGAAACCGGTGCCGGGGGCGCCGATCATCCTCCAGGCGGGAATCCGCACGTTCTCCAGGATGACCTGGCGGGTCGGAGAGCCCTTGATGCCGAGCTTGCGCTCCTTGGCCCCGAAACTGACGCCCTCGTCGGCCTTCTCCACGACGAACGCGGAGATGCCCCTGGCTCCGACGCCCGGCTCGGTGACGGCCATCACCGTGTAGTACTCCGACACGCCGGCGTTGGTGATCCACATCTTGGCGCCGTTGAGCACGTAGTGGTCGCCGTCCGCGACCGCGCGGGTCTTCATGGCGGCGGCGTCGCTGCCCGCCTCCGCCTCCGACAGGGCGTACGAGAACATCCCGTCACCCCGCGCGACCGGCGGAAGATACTGCTGCTTGAGCTCCTCGGAGGCCGACAGCAGCAACGGGACGGTCCCGAGCTTGTTGACGGCGGGGATCAGCGAGGACGAGGCGCAGGCCCGCGCCACCTCCTCGATGACGATGACCGTCGCGAGCGCGTCGGCACCGGCGCCGCCGTACTCCTCGGGAACGTGCACGGCGTGCAGGTCCGCCGCGACGAGCGCCTTGTAGGCGTCCGAGGGGAACTCCCCGGCCTCGTCGACCTCCGCGGCATGAGGGGCGATCTTCTCGTCGGCGAGGGCGCGGACCGTCTCGCGGAGCATCTGGTGCTCCTCGGGCAGTGCGTAGAGAGGGTAGCTCATAGGGAAATAGTAGGACGTCCAACAAACACTGGAGCGCTCCACCTCATGTGGTATGCCCTCCCGCGTTTATGCAGGTGGCAAAGTGGAAGTGCCAGATGCCGATACTCTGGCGGCAAATAATCGGGCAGAACCGAAAGGAGCACCAGTGGCCTACCGCCTGACCATGGTGGGAACCGGATACCTCGGTGCGACGACGTCCGCCTGCATGGCCGAGCTGGGCTTCGAAGTCCTCAGCCTCGACGTGGACGCGGAGAAGATCGGCCGCCTACAGGCCGGTGACCTGCCCATCTACGAACCAGGCCTGCAAGAGGTGCTGCGGCGCAACCTGGCCAACGGGCGACTGCGCTTCACCACCTCGTACGAGGAGGCCGCGGCCTTCGGAGACGTGCACTTCCTGTGCCTGGGCACCCCCCAGAAGCCGGGAGAGTACGCGGCGGACGTGTCCTACCTGGACGCCGCGATCGAGTCGCTGGCCCCTCACCTGACGCGCGAGTGCCTGGTCGTCGGCAAGTCCACGGTCCCGGTCGGCACCGCCCAGCGCCTGGCCGACAAGCTGGCACGGCTGGCCCCCATCGGCGCGGGCGCCGAGCTGGCGTGGAACCCCGAGTTCCTCCGCGAGGGCTTCGCGGTGAAGGACACCCTGCACCCCGACCGGATCGTGCTCGGCGTCGCCTCCGACCGGGCGGAGAAGGTCATGCGGGAGGTGTACGCCTCCATGCTGGAGATGGGCACCCCGATGGTGATCACCGACTACCCCACGGCCGAGCTGGTCAAGGTGGCCGCCAACGCCTTCCTCGCCACGAAGATCTCCTTCATCAACGCGATGGCCGAGGTCTGCGAGGCCGCGCACGCCGACGTCAAGCAACTCTCCCTGGCGCTCTCCTTCGACGACCGCATCGGCGGCAAGTTCCTCAACCCCGGGCTGGGCTTCGGCGGCGGCTGCCTGCCCAAGGACATCCGCGCCTTCATGGCCCGCGCCGGGGAGCTCGGTGCCGACCAGGCGCTGACCTTCCTGCGCGAGGTGGACGCGATCAACATGCGCCGCCGGGCCCGCATGGTCGACCTGGCCCGCGAGCTGGCCGGAGGCTCCTTCCGCAACTGCACCGTCGCCGTGCTCGGCGCCGCGTTCAAACCCAACTCCGACGACATCCGCGACTCCCCGGCCCTGGACGTCGCCGTCAAGATCAGTGAGCAGGGCGGCCAGGTCACCGTCTACGACCCCGTCGCCCAGGAGAACGCCCGCCGGGCCCATCCCCGGCTCTCCTACGGCACCTCCGCCCTGGAGGCGGCCAGGGACGCCCATGTGGTGCTGCTGCTGACCGAGTGGCAGGAGTTCATCACCATGGATCCCGAGGAGCTGGGCTCCGTGGTGGCCTCCCGCAAGATCGTCGACGGCCGCAACGCTCTCGACGCCGAAACCTGGCGAGCCGCAGGCTGGCACTACCGCGCCCTCGGCCGCCCCTGACGTACCCGTCGCCTCTTCCGTCACGGCCCCCGCTCCGCGATACGCGGAGCGGGCCGTGGCGACATCCCGACGGCCGGCCGGAGCACCATGCGGGACGCGCTCCCCACATCCCGGCATTCGATGCCGCAGGTGGACGAGTGTGAAGCCGGAACGGCGGAGGATCTTCAGGATGGGCGGACGACGTGAACCGCCTCCGAACACGACAACGGGTTCCCGGCACGTGCCGGGAACCCGTTCGAACGCGCGTTGACCGCTCGGGAGCCTCACCACCACCAGTCCCAGTAACGCCTGCGCCAGCGGCGGTGCCAGCGGCGGCGCCTCCAGCCGCAGCATTCGGGCCGATCCCCTCCAGGAAAGATCATGTTGAAGTTCATAACCCCCCCTCATGCCAATCCTGCTAATCCCCCAACAATCACCATATACGCCATATCCACACAAACTCACAAAAACACTCCTAATTTAGTATAAGAATGCTTTTGGGGAATATTGTATTTTCAACAACGCCCGGCCGATCTCACGCGCATGGCCGATCCCACCGGCTCGGCTGGTCGAATGTTCACCCAGGTCGGGGCAGGGAGTCCGGGTTCCGGGAGGGACAGGTCGGGGCTCCTCCTTCAAGGCCGGGAAAGGAGCAGGGCCAGGCCGCACAGACCAGAAAGGCCGGACGGGCCTCCATGCAGGCACCGACCGCCTCGGGAAGGCGATGGACCACCGAACGGAAAGACCCCCGTCTCGGACGGGGGTCTTCGAGCCTGGCTCCGTCAGTTGTCGAACTCGCCGAGCTTCACGCCACCGACGAAGGCGTCCCACTCCGACTGGGTGAAGAACAACTTCGGCCCGTCGGGGTTCTTGGAGTCGCGCAACACGTACAGGGGACCGGCACCGGCCTTGTGCCCCTCGTCGAGACCGTCCACCACGGCCACCTCGACGCAGTCCCCGCCGACGTCGTCGCCCGGAGCCGCCCTGCGCCAGACGGCGTTGCTCAGGTCCGCTTCCATGTCGTCATCCCCTTCGCTCTGAGGCCGCCGATCGCCCGTACGGGCGGATCGCTCCGTAAGGCTCGCACGTCTCGTCATGCCCTGGGGATGGTCTGTGACGTGCCCTCCACAAATACAGTACCCGGGCCGCCTTTGACGCCCGCAATGACAGAGGCGTCGAACGGACTCATGGCTAATGCGCGGATACGGAGCTTACGTCAGAGCCGGCGGGCCGGTGGCTCTCGCCGGCGCCCAGGCTTCCGAACACCGCCAGTATGGCCGTCGTGATCCCGAGGAGGGCGCGGATCGCGTTCCTCATGATTCTCAACCTCCAAAGTCTCTGTCGATTCCCCCCTTCCCTACGAGTCCTCGTATATCCCCGATACCACCAAGCTATCGGGCAAAGATGGCGATATCAGGCGCCGAGCTGGGCGACCTCGGCGCGGAGCCTGGCGCCCTTGGCGTGGGCCTGCTCAGCCAGAGCGAGCTGGAACGCCTCCATCTTCGCCCGCAGTTCCTCGTCGGCGGCGGCGAGGATCCGGACGGCCAGCAGGCCGGCGTTGCGGGCGCCGCCGATGGCGACCGTCGCGACCGGGACACCGGCGGGCATCTGGACTATCGAGAGCAGGGAGTCCATGCCGTCGAGGTATTTCAGCGGGACCGGCACGCCGATCACCGGCAGCGGGGTCACCGAGGCGAGCATGCCCGGCAGGTGCGCGGCTCCCCCGGCACCCGCGATGATCACCTTCAGCCCGCGCCCGGCCGCCTGCGCGCCGTAGGCGATCATCTCCTCGGGCATCCGGTGCGCGGAGACCACGTCGGCCTCGAACTCCACCCCGAACTCGGCCAGCGCCTCGGCGGCGAGCCTCATCACCGGCCAGTCGGAGTCGCTGCCCATGACGATGCCGACGGTGGTCATGTTCTCTCCCTATGCCTCGCGGCCGACCGGCCGCGCGTTCGCGATGGTGCCGTGCTCCGCCCCGGGGCGGCGGCTTTCTGTGCTGCCAGAGCCTTGGGCGGCCTCGAAGCCCTCGCGGGCCCGGGGCCTTCCGGCGATGATCCCGGCGCGGCGGCCGACGACGAGGTGTCCTTGAGGAACAGCCCGGCCTGCCGGCTCAGGTGTATCTTCCCTCGGTGAGGTAGACGGCGGCGTGCCGGGCGCGCGCGCGGACCTCTTCCAGGTCGGTGCCGAGCGCGGTGACATGGCCGATCTTGCGCCCCGGCCGCACCTCCTTGCCGTAGAAGTGAATCTTGATCCCCGGGTCGTGGGCCATCACGTGCTCGTACCGGGAGAAGATGTCGGAGTCGTCACCGCCCAGGAGGTTGGCCATCACCACGACGGGGGCGGCCGGCGCGGGTGAGCCGAGCGGGAGGTCGAGGACCGCGCGCAGATGCTGCTCGTACTGGGAGGTGCGGGCCCCCTCGATCGTCCAGTGGCCGCTGTTGTGCGGGCGCATGGCCAGCTCGTTGACCACCAGGCCCGAGGAGGTGGCGAACATCTCCACGGCCAGCAGCCCGGTCACGCCCAGTTCCTTGGCGATGTTCAGGGCGATCCGCTGGGCCACCGCGGCCTGCTCGGGATCGAGGCCGGGTGCGGGGGCCAGGACCTCGACGCAGATGCCGTCACGCTGGACGGTCTCCACCACCGGGTAGCTGACGCCCTGGCCGTGCGGCGACCGGGCGACCAGCACGGCGAGCTCCCGCTCGAACGGCACGAACCCCTCGGCCATCAGCGGCACCCCGGAGGCCAGGGGCTCGGCCGCGTCATCCGCGGAGCGGCAGATCCAGACGCCACGCCCGTCGTAACCGCCCCTGATCGCCTTGAGCACGACCGGCCAGCCGTTCTCCGCGGCGAACTCCTCGATGTCGGCGGCCGTCTCGACCCGCCGCCACGGCGGGCACGGGGCGCCGATCCCGGTCAGCCGCTCGCGCATCACCGCCTTGTCCTGGGCGTGTACGAGCGCGTCGGCGCCGGGATGCACGACGAAGCCGTCCTCGACCAGGGCACGGATGTGCTCGGTGGGCACGTGCTCGTGGTCGAAGGTGACCGCGTCGCACCCCTTGACGAAGTCGCGCAGGTCCGCCAGGGACCGGTAGTCGCCCAGGCGTACGTCGGCGATCACGCGGGCGGCGCTCTCGTCTGACGAGTTGGCCAGGACCCGAAGCTCGACGCCCAGGGCGATGGCCGCCTGCTGGGTCATCCGGGCCAGCTGGCCCGCTCCGATCACGCCGACGACGGGTCCGATGGGACTGGCCAAGGAAGGGCTGCTCACGGGGGTTAAGTTTACCGGCACACGGCACGGGGGCAGGGACCGGGAGCGGCCGGTGGGAGGCTCTCGGCCGATTCCGGCAACCGCTCCCGGTGCGGCGACAGGCCGTCGTGAAGGCGGCTCGCCCGCCGGGGGCCCCGGCAGGGCCCCCGTCGTGGGGCCCTGCCGCGGCTCTCAGCTCGCCGTGAGGGTGGCGAGGCCGCGGCGGAGGCCGGCCGTGGTGAGCCTGGCACCCGTACCGGCGATCTCGGTGGCGACGAGCGCGATCTCGGTCCCGGTCAGCTCGGCCGCCCTGGCACGGCCGGTGAAGCCACGCAGGTCGGCCTTGCCGTAGATCGGGTGGGCCAGGGAGGATCGGCCGGAACGGGACCGCTGCCGGTATTCGATCTCCAGGGCGTGGATGACCAGCGCGCCGCCGTCGGGCAGTCGCAGTGCGCGCTGCGGGCCGACGAGCAGGCGGACGTCCGCGGTGAGCCGGTCGGGCCGTACCTTCTGCGGGCGCCTGACCAACTCGTCGAAGAGGCCGCGTACCGGGTCGTCCTTGGGGAAGGTCACCCCGCTCACCCCCGCGGGGTCGGTCAGGTAGGTCAGATAGCGCTGCGGGACGAGACGGGCCCTGACCCCCATGGCGGGATCGTCGGTGGGCACCGCCCCCTCGGTCGGCTCGCGGACCTCGCCCCGTATCGGGATGGGGCCCGCGCCGAGCCGCCACTCGCCCCCCTCATGGACGAACAGGAAGTAGGCCGGGTCGGGCTCGCGGGCCAGGGCGACGAACCAGCGGTCGGTGCCGGCGGTGCCGGGCAGGTAGAACTCCGCCTCGGTGTAGGACTTCCTGGCGGGGGCTGGGCGGCCGTTCCGGGTCGCCTCACAGGCACGACCGCCCAGCGCATGCTCCGCCCAGGTGGTGAGCCTGCCGACGGCCGCGCAGTCCCGGTCACGCCAGGCGTCGTCAAGCCTTCTCAGCAGCGTGAAGGCCTGGATCGCCTCCGCGAGCTCCACCCCGGCGGACGTCTCGCGCGACGGGTCGGCCTCGGGGGCGGCGCCTTGAGCGTCTCTCTTCGCGCCGCAACCGGTCATCATCGACAGACCAAGAATCAGAGCGAGGAGTCGGCGGCGCAAGGGTTGATCCCCGGGGTAGTGGCCGTCGCGTACGGCAGTCCGTCAGGACCGATCACGGTTCTCCAGCGGCATTCCGTGATCTACCGGATTAGCGTAACGTCGGACGAGCCGATTTAACCGGCGTTATGCGATATTTATTGAAATAGCGCTTGATGACGACTATGTGCTCCGGTGGAGCGATGCCGCGCGGAGCGTGGCCGAGCACCGGTAACCTGGCTCGACAGTGTTCGAGGTCCTCCAACGTGGCGGATCAGTGGCCGACCCCGAAAGGACCGTGCAGGAAACGTGGAGTTTCTCCGACAGGCCTACCGGCGGCTCGCCGAACTGGCGCGAGAACTGGCCAAGTTCGGCACGATCGGTGCGGTCGCCTTCGTGATCGACACGGGCGGCACCAACCTGCTCCGGTTCGGCATCGGCTGGGGGCCGCTCACCTCCAAGGTCATCGCCACGATCGTCGCGGCCACCTTCGCCTATCTCGGCAACCGCTACTGGACCTTCAGGCACCGGGAGCAGAGTGGCTTGGCCCGCGAGTACACCCTGTTCTTCATACTCAACGCCATCGGCCTGCTGATCTCGCTGCTGGTGATCGGCTTCGTGACCTACACCCTGGGCCTGCAGGATCCGCTGAGCTACAACATCGCCATGCTCACCGGCACCGCCCTCGGGACCCTCTTCAGGTTCTGGTCGTACAAGAAGTGGGTCTTCCTGCCCGGTGTCGACGCCAGTCCGCCGACGGCGTCGAAGAGCCAGGTCAACGGCCACGTGTACCTGCTGAACAAGAGCTCGGAGGAGAACTCGCCGCCGACCCTGCCCCGCTAGGGCCCGCTCAGGCTGGTCCCCGGACGACCCGGTTCCTGCCCGTGTCGCCCACCTCGCGCAGGAAGAAGGCGAACGCCGCGGGACGCGGCCGCACCAGCTCCAGGCGCCCCCCGTCGGCGGCGGCCAGCGCCCTCGCCAGGGGCAGGCCGAGACCTGTACCGCCGGCCCCGCTCACGTTCCGCTCGAAGATCCTCGGGGCGAGGTCTTCGGGTATGCCCCTGCCCTGGTCCGCCACCTCGATCACGATGGATTTGTCCTTGGCACTGGTGGTCACGGTCACCGTGCCACCGCCGTGCTCCAGCGAGTTCTCCAGCAGGGTGGAGATCACCTGACTGATGCCGCCGCCGGTGCCCAGTGCCTGGAGCCCACGTGTGCCCGCCAGCCTCAGCTGCCGCCCGGCCCTGCGGAACGCCGGGCCCCACTCGATGAACTGCTGGTCGAGCAGCGCATCGAGTTTGACGCTCTCGGCCTGCGCCTGACGCTGTCGCCTGGCGGTGGCCAGCAACTCGTCGATGACCGCGGTGAGCCGTTCGGCCTGCACGATGGCGGCCTCGCCCTCCTCCTTGACGATTCCCGGTTCGTCCGCGGCGGCGACGATCTCCTCAAGCCTCATGGTCAGGCCGGTGAGCGGGGTGCGGAGCTGGTGGGAGGCGTCGGTCGCGAACTCCCGCTCCCTGGCCAGGAGATCGGAGATGCGGGTCGCGCTACGGTCGAGCACCTCGGCCACCCGATCGAGTTCCTGGATACCGTAGCGGTGCTTGCTCGGCCTCGCGTCACCGGAGCCGAGCCGCTCAGCGATCATCGCAAGGTCGCTGAGCGGTAACGTCAGGCGGCGCGACTGCACGATGGCAAGCCCGACCGCGACCGCGAGGGCAGCCGCGGCGAGCCCCAGGATGAGGAAGAGCCATGCGCGGACCTCACGCTCCACCCCCGTCTTGTCCCGGCTGACCGCGACGTACACGCCGTTCTCCGACTGTGCGTCCGCGGTCATCTTCTGACTCTCGGGAGGCTCGGTGCCCACCGTTATCACCTGGGGAGGCGTGCCTTTTGCATAGATCTGAATGTAAAGCTGGGAATACTTACGCTCCAGCTGCTGCTCGTCGATGGGCTGATCCTGGATCCGGGCGTACTCGACCTCCCCCAGCAGGCTCTTGGCATGGGAGGCGAGCTGCTGGGTCGCCTCCTCCTCGATGAGCCTGTTGACCGCCACGGCGAGGGGTATGCCAAGCAGCAACACCCCGATGACCGCAACGAGGAGGGTTGAGGAGAGCAGGCGTCGGCGCATTTCCTACTCGCGCTCGAACCTGAAGCCGACCCCTCGAACGGTTGTGATGTACCGGGGCTTGGCGGCGTCGTCACCGAGTTTCCGGCGTAGCCACGAGATGTGCATGTCCAGGGTCTTGGTCGAGCCCCACCAGTTGGTGTCCCACACCTCGCGCATGATCTGCTCGCGGGTGACCACCTTTCCGGCGTCGCGGACCAGGACCCTCAGCAGGTCGAACTCCTTGGTGGTCAGATGCAGCTCCTTGTCGCCCATCCACGCCCGACGGGAGTCGGCGTCGATGCGCACGCCCTGGACCACGGGCGTCTCGGACGTGCCGCGCCGCAGCAGGGCACGGACGCGCGCCAGCAGCTCGGCGAGGCGGAACGGCTTGGTGACGTAGTCGTCGGCCCCGGCGTCGAGGCCCACCACGGTGTCGACCTCGTCGACGCGGGCGGTGAGGATCAACACCGGAGTTCCATGGCCTTCGGCGCGGATGCGCCTGGCCACCTCCAGGCCGTCCATCTCGGGCAGCCCGAGGTCGAGAACGATCAGGTCGATGCCACCCGACAGAGCCCGCTCCAGAGCCTGCGGGCCGTCAGGGCTCACCTCTACTTGATAACCCTCGCGGCGCAGAGCTCGCGCCAGTGGCTCGGAAATCGAGGTGTCATCCTCGGCGAGTAGTACACAGGTCATGTTGCGATCGTAGGACCTTAGAGGATCGTTTCCCGGGTACAGCGCGCGGTTTGACTCGTCGTTGACCTATCCATTGACCTGGGCAAACACTGATAAATCCCGGATAGTCATCCCGCAACGGCCGAGGCTTTCGGAGTAGGTCTCCCACCTTGGAAGTCCCTCGAAAGCACAGGCGTACCAAAGGATTGACCGGCAAAGCAGAACACGCCCTACCAGAGGGGATCCGGCGGGCGTGTTCTAGTCAATTCACCTCAAGACGGCGACGGCGGCTCGGCGTAGCGGGCGAGGTAGAGCTGCTCCCCGAGACTGTCCATCAGCCCCAGTTCGGTCTCCAGATAGTCGATGTGGTGCTCCTCGTCCTCAAGGATCTCCTCGAAGATGCGGGCCGAGGTGATGTCGCCCTTCTCACGCATCAGGGCGATGGCGGGCCTCAGACGGCCGACCACCTCAAGCTCGACGTCCAGGTCGGCGCGGAGCTGCTCCGCGACGGTCTGGCCGATATGCAGGATGCCCAGCTTCTGGTAGTTGGGCAGTCCTTCAAGGAAGAGGATGCGGTCGGTGAGCTTCTCCGCATGCCGCATCTCGTCCATGGACTCTTCGCGAGTGTATTTCGCGAGCTTGGTGTATCCCCAGTTCTCCTGCATCTTGGCATGCAGGAAGTACTGGTTGATCGCGGTCAGCTCCGCGGTCAACTGCTCGTTGAGCAGCTCGATGATTTTCTTGTCGCCCTGCATGGCGGGCTCCTCGTGCTATGCGGTCGGAATCAGATCCTCAGACCGCTTCAGGATCGCACAGATCTTGCGCACGCAAGAAGCGCAGTCGCCACCGGCACCCGTAGCGTCGCGAATCTGGCGAGCGCTCTTCGCCCCTGCCGAGATGCAGTCGTGCACCTCATTCTCGGTGACCGCGCGGCAGACGCATACATACACGGGGGTGCGACCTCTCAGGAGAGTACCATAGGTTAGGCACACCTAAAGTAACTCATTTGGTTAGGCTTGCCTACGTGAGATACGACACACAGCCATGATCTCCCCCATCACGCACGACACCGGACATGCGAACGCGCCCCGGCGCGGGCCGGGGCGCGTTCGCGGCGGACTCGCCGGTCAGTGTCCCCTGGCCAGCCACTCCTCCAGATGCCCGGCCTCCTCGCCGATCGAGGTGGAGTCGCCATGGCCGGTGTACACGGCCGTCTCCGGCGGCAGGGTCAGCAGCTTCCCCTTGATCGACTCGATGATCGTGTCGAAGGAGGAGAAGGACCTCCCGGTCGCGCCGGGACCGCCGCGGAACAGGGTGTCGCCGCTGAAGAGCGCGCCGATCTCCGCCCCGTACAGGCAGACCGCGCCCGGAGCGTGACCCGGCGTGTGCAGCACGGTCAGGTCCACGCCTCCGGCCGAGATCACCTGACCGTCCTTCAGCGGGGTGTACGGCAGGTCGGCGTAGACCATCTCCCACAGCACCTGGTCGGCCGGGTGGAGCAGGATCGGCGCGCCCACCCGCGTGGCGAGGTCGGCCGCCGCGTCGATGTGGTCGTTGTGCGCGTGGGTGCAGACGATGGCCCTCACCTCGCGGTCACCGACCCGCTCGGCGATCGCGGCGGCGTCGTGCGCGGCGTCGATGACGACCACCTCATCGGCCGAACCGACGATCCAGACGTTGTTGTCGACCTCCCACGTCCCGCCATCCAGCGAGAAGGTGCCGGAGGTGACCACCTTGTCGATCACAGGACCACCACCGAACGCAGGACCTCGCCGCGGTGCATCTTCGCGAAGGCGTCCTCGACGTCGCCGAGGCCGATCGTCTCGGAGACGAAGCGGTCGAGGTCGAGCCGCCCCTGCAGGTAGAGGTCGATGAGCATGGGGAAGTCACGGCTGGGCAGGCAGTCGCCGTACCAGGAGGACTTCAGCGCGCCACCGCGGCCGAAGACGTCGAGCAGCGGCAGCTCCAGCTTCATCTCCGGGGTCGGCACCCCGACCAGGACCACGGTCCCGGCCAGGTCACGGGCGTAGAACGCCTGCTTGTAGGTCTCCGGACGGCCGACCGCCTCGATGACCACGTCGGCACCGTTGCCGCCGGTGAGCTCCCTGACCGCCTCGACCATGTCCGAGGCGCCGGAGTTGACCGTGTGGGTGGCGCCGAACTCCTTGGCCCACTCCAGCTTGCGGTCGTCCACGTCCACCGCGATGATCTTCGAGGCGCCCGCCAGCCTGGCGCCGAGGATGGCCGCGTCGCCGACGCCGCCGCACCCGATGACCGCCACGCTGTCGCCGCGGGTCACCCCGCCGGTGTTGATCGCCGCGCCCAGGCCCGCCATCACGCCGCAGCCGAGCAGCCCGGCCACCTGCGCCGGCGCGGACGCGTCGACCTTGGTGCACTGCCCGGCCGCGACCAGGGTCTTCTCGATGAAGGCGCCGATGCCCAGGGCGGGGCTGAGCGGCGTGCCGTCCTCCAGGGTCATCTTCTGGGTGGCGTTGTGCGTGTTGAAGCAGTACCAGGGACGGCCGCGCAGGCACGCCCGGCAGTTGCCGCAGACGGCCCGCCAGTTCAGGATCACGAAGTCACCGGGTGCCACCTCCGTGACCCCCTCGCCGACGGCCTCGACCACTCCGGCGGCCTCGTGGCCGAGCAGGAACGGGAATTCGTCGTTGATGCCGCCCTCGCGGTAGTGCAGGTCCGTGTGACAGACACCACAGGCCTGTACCGTCACCACGGCCTCGCCCGGCCCCGGATCAGGCACGATAACGGTCTCCAGCGAGACGGGCTCGCCCTTGCCACGCGCGACCACGCCTTGGACGGTGTACGGCATGTCCTGCACCTCATCTGTCGTGAAACTCATCGAGCCGTACGGGCTCGCTTACTGGTCGAACGGCCTTGGAAAGGCCCGCCTCAATCATTACCAGCCCGGCGCAACACGTACGGCTGCACCACCCCCAGACCTCGGGCGGGCCGCCGCCGGATACGGCCGACCTCGACGCCCGGCGCGCCCTCCAGCGCCTCGGCCAGCTCGCTGTCGACGACGACGGTGCCGGGGCGGGCGATGGCCGTGAGCCTGGCGGCCAGGTTGACCGTGGTCCCGAAGACGTCGCCCATGATCGGCAGCACCGGACCGTACGCCAGCCCGATCCGCACGTCGAGCCCGTACCGCTGGATGACGCCGACCAGATCCAGGGCGATCATGGCCACGGTCCGCGGGTCGACCGCCGTGAAGAGCACCTCGTCGCCGAGTGTCTTGACCAGCCGCCCCCCGTGCTCGGCGACCACGTCGGAGGCCCGTGCCTCGAAGCCCTCGACCAGCTCGGCCAGGCCCCGCTCGTCCAGCTCGCGGGCGACCCGGGTGAAGGCCACCAGGTCGGCGAAGCCCACCGCGAGGGTCAGCCGGGTCGGCACGATCTCGTCGGTGATGTCGGTGATCGTCAGCAGGCGGGTCCCCGCGGCGGCGAGCTGGGCCCGCCAGACGTGGATCAGGACCTGCTCGAAGTCGGGGAGCAGCCGGCGCGAGGTCTCCATGATCCCCGCCAGGTCCTCGTCGGTGGGACGCCGGCCGGGGTCGAGCATGGCGCCGATCATGATCTCGGCCTGCCACTGCGCGAGCCTGGCCGTGGTCTGACCGAGTGCCCTGGCCATCCGGATGACGGCCCGGTCGTCCAGCAGGCCGCTCTCCATCATCATCCGGACCCGCTTGAGCACCGTCACGTCCGCGTCGGTGAAGGCCACCTCGTCGTCGGGGAGCGTGGCGAACCCCAGCGCGCGCCAGATCCGCTCGGTGAGCTCCTGTGGAAGCTCGGCGAGGCTGGCCACCTGGATCCGGGTGTAGCGGGGAGAGGTGCCGACGAACAGGTGCTCGATCTGCTCGGCCGTGGGACGGCCGGTGAAGACCTCCCCCTCTTCACCCGCGCCTTCACCCCGGCCCAGAAGGTTACGCCCCACCGCCGGTCACCGCCCGCCGTGTTCCGATGGCTCCCCGTCGATCGCGTCGTCGAGCGCGCGGAACACCTCGGCCCGCACGTCCTGGATCCGCGGGATGTCCCGCAGCGTGATCCGGCCGTGGTCGCCCGCCGACTCGACGACGAGCGTGCCGCAGCCGAGGACCCTCTCCATCAGGGTCTGGTCGGCGCTGACCGTGTTGACCTTGGCCATCGGGATGTCGTCTATGGATTTGTTCAGCACCCCAGTACTGATGGTGAACCGGTGCGAGGTGAGCACGTACGAGGTGTTCTTCCACCTCAGGTACGGCACGAACGACCACACGGTCAGCAGGCCGACGGCGACCACGGCCACCGCGATGCGCGCGTAGGAGTCGTATTCGAAGGCGGGCATGAAGAAAATGGCGGCACCGGACCCCGCGATGATCAGAATCAACGCGAGGAACGGGCCGATGAGGCGCTTCCAGTGCGGGTGGAACGACCGGATGCGCCGCTCCCCCTCCGTCATGTGGTGATCGGGTAGACCCATGGGGCAAATCGTGACACGCCTTCGTGCTCCACGTCATGAGCCGTGCGGACGAACATGCACGACGTCTCCCACGCTGAGCGCGTGCTCCTGCCCCTTGGAGCTGACAAGCAGGTGGCCGGCGCCGTCGACGCCGGTGGCCGTGCCGGTGAGCACCCGCTCGCCCGGCAGCTCCACCCGGACCTCCTGGCCGACCGTGGCGCTGATCGCGAGATAGGCGGCCCGCAGGCCGCACGCCTCGGCGTCGCCGTCCGCCTCCGACCACTCCCGGTAGTGGAGCTCGATCTCCCGCAGCGCCGCCCGCAGGATCGGGTCGCGGTCGACGCAGGCGGCCTTCTCAATGGCCAGGGAGGTGGCGGTCTCCACCGGCAGTTCCTCGGCGCGCACGCTCACGTTGAGCCCGACGCCCACGATCACCGCGTTGTCGACCCGCTCGGCGAGCACTCCGGCGACCTTGCGCCCGCCGATCAGCAGGTCGTTGGGCCACTTGAGCCGGACGTCGACCTCGGCGACCTTCCGCACGGCCGACGCGACCGCGAGGGCGACGAGCAGGGACAGCCAGCTCTGCCTGGTCGGGGGCGGGTCCGGGCGCAGGAGCACCGAGAAGGTCAGGCCGGAGCGCGGCGGGACGCTCCAGGCCCTGCCGAGCCTGCCGCGCCCGGCGAACTGAGCCTCCGCGACGACGACGGCTCCCTGCCGCGCGCCGTCGCGGACGGCCTGCGCGAGGTCGGCGTTGGTCGATCCGGTCCTGGCGACGACGGCGATGTCGGACCAGAGGCCGCCGGGGCGGACCAGCGCGCGGGTGAGCGCCGCCTGGGAGAGCGGCGGACGGTCGAGATCAGTGAAGGGCGAGTCGAGCACTTAGCCATCTTGCCTCCCCTAACGACCCCCTGTTACCGAATTAGGGCAATGACCAGGGAATACTATTAACGAAGTCTGGGCGCGCAGGCGAAGCCCGGCTTTCCGAACGGGGATGAAAGCATTCGGACGGCAGCGAAAGAGAAAAAGACCGCATGAGCAGAGACCTTGACCCGCGGGACGGTATCGAGGTGGAGGCCGTGCGGAGGCCGGGACCCACCACGCGGGCACGGGTCGGGCAGATGCGCTCGGGGACGCTCCACGAGCGCCGGGACGACCTGGCCACCGAGGAACCGCTGGAGATCCGGATCCAGGCGGGTGAGCGGCGCCGCACTGTCGCGATCACCATGCGCACCCCGGGGCACGACTTCGAACTGGCCGCCGGGTTCCTGTACGGCGAGGGCGTCGCGGCACCCGCCGACGTGGCGTCCATCGCCTACTGCACGGACGACGACGTGCCGCCCGAGGCCCGCTACAACACGGTGACCGTGCGGCTGCACGGCGACGCCCTGCCTGATCTGCCCTCGCTCGACCGGCATTTCATGACGTCGAGCGCGTGCGGCGTCTGCGGCACCGCCAGCCTCGACGCGCTGCGGGACCGCTGCTCACCGCTGCCCGCCGCCGATGACCCGTTGCGCGTCTCCCCCGAGGTCCTGTACGGCCTTCCCGGCCTGCTGAGGCGGGCCCAGGGGGTCTTCGGCAAGACCGGGGGGCTGCACGCGGCCGGGCTGTTCACCGCGGAAGGCGAGCCGCTCGCGGTCCGCGAGGACGTGGGACGGCACAACGCGGTGGACAAGCTGGTCGGCTGGGCCATGATGGCCGGGAGGCTGCCGCTGGGCGGGCACCTGCTCATGGTCAGCGGGCGGACCAGCTACGAGATCATGCAGAAGGCCCTCACCGCGGGCCTGCCCGTCGTCTGCGCGGTCTCCGCGCCCTCCTCCCTGGCCGTCGACCTGGCCAGGGAGTTCGGGATGACGCTGGTCGGCTTCCTGCGCGAGGAGCGCTTCAACCTCTACGCGGGAGCGCACCGCGTCGGCCCGTGAGCCCCGCCCGCCGGCCCCGTGCGGGGGCCGGCGGGCGGTGGCGAGCGGATCAGCCCGTGTTCTGCAGGCCGGCGGCGACGCCGTTGACCGAGAGCAGCAGCAGCGTGGACAGGCGCTCGCGCTCCTCCTCCGACAGCCCCTCGTCCGCGCGGAGCGTGGACAGGGCGCGGAGCTGCAGGTGGGAGAGTGCGTCGACGTACGGGTCGCGGAGCTGTACCGCGCGGGACAGCACCTTGCGGTCCTCCAGCAGCCGGGTGTGGCCGGTGATCTCCAGGACCAGGCGGCGGGTCAGGTCGTACTCGGTCAGGACCTGCGCGACGAAGTCGTCCCTGGCGCCGAGCGCGAGGTAGCGGGCGGCGATGTCCCGGTCGGTCTTGGCCAGCGACATCTCCACGTTGTCCAGCAGCGAGGCGAACAGCGGCCACTCCCGGTAGGCGGCGCGCAGCTCGCCCAGGCCCGCCTCGGAGATGACCGCCTCCAGGCCGCTGCCCAGGCCGTACCAGCCGGGCAGGTTGACCCTGGTCTGGGCCCAGGCGAAGACCCACGGGATGGCCCGCAGGTCGTCCAGGGACCGGGGCGCGCCGAGGCCGCGCCGAGCCGGGCGGGAGCCCAGGCGGAGCGAGCCGATCTCCTCCAGCGGGCTGACCAGGGAGAACCACTCCGGGAAGCCGGGCGCCTCGGTCAGCAGCCGGTACGCCTTCTCCGAGGCGGAGGCGACCTGCTCGGCCACCGCCCGGAAGCGTCCCGCGGCCTCGGCCGTGCGCGCCTCGATGGACGGGGTGGAGGCGAGCAGCACCGCGGAGGTGACCTGCTCCATGTGACGGCGGGCGATGGCGTCGTGGCCGTAGCGGGCGAAGATGACCTCGCCCTGCTCGGTGACCTTGAACCTGCCGCCCACCGACCCCGGGGCCTGTGCGAGCACCGCCCGGTTGGCGGGGCCGCCGCCCCGGCCCAGGGCGCCGCCCCGGCCGTGGAAGAGCGTCAGCGGCACGTCGTGCTCGGCCGACCAGGCGGCCAGCGCCTCCTGGGCCTCGTACAGCTTCAGCGTCGCCGCGGCCGGGCCGAGTTCCTTGGCGGAGTCGGAGTAGCCGAGCATGACCTCCAGGCGCCGGTCGTCGGCCAGCCTGGCCTGGACCTCGGGGATCTCCAGCATCCCCGACAGCACGGTGGGGGCGGCCGCCAGGTCGGCGCCGGACTCGAAGAGCGGGACCACGTCGAGCCGGGGGGCCCGCTCGCCCAGCGCGTGCGCGGCCAGCGCGTGTACGGCGGCGATGTCGTCGGCCGAGCGGGTGAAGGAGACGACGTAGCGGGAGCAGGCGGCCACCCCGAACCGCTCCTGGATCCAGGCGATCGTGCGGATCGTGGCCAGGACCTCCTCGGTCCGCTCGGAGGTACGCCCGGCGGCGATCTCCTCCAGCGCGGCGGCGTGGACCTGCGAGTGCTGGCGGACCTCCAGCTCGGCCAGGTGGAAGCCGAACGTCTCCACCTGCCAGACGAGGTGCTGCAGTTCCCCGTACGCCTGCCTCCTCGCCCCGGCCGCGACCAGCGACTCCTGGGCGATTCGCAGATCGCCCAGGAGTTCCTCGGGCGAGCGGTAGGCCAGGTCGAGCCCGCGCTGCCTGGTGGCCGCGATGCGGGCGGCGACGAACATCAGCCACTGCCGGTGCGGCTCCTGCGGGGAACGGGTGGCCATCTCCGAGACCAGTTCGGGGTGGTCGTTCACCGCGGCGGACAGCGCGGCCCGCAGCTCGGGCGAGGCGGGGGCGTAGCCGGCGGCGAGGGTCAGCGAGCGGCCGATCCGGCCGGTGGCGGTCTCCAGGGCGATCAGCACGTGCTCGGCCTGGATGAGCACGGCGTCCCTGGTCACCTTGGCCGTGACGTTCGGGTTGCCGTCGCGGTCGCCGCCGATCCAGCTGCCGTACCTGATGAAGGCGCGGGCCCGGGGCCTCTCGGTGCCGCCGCCCCCGCCGAGCGCGGCGTCCAGGGCGCGGTAGACCTGCGGGACCACCCGGAAGAGGGTCTCGTCGAAGGCCGCCATGGCGGTGCGGACCTCGTCTCGCGGGTCGAGCTTGGTGGACCTGAGCTGGGCGGTCCGCCAGAGCAGGTCGATCTCCTCCAGCAGCCGCCGGCGGGTCTCCGCCCGCTCGGCGGCCCCCCGCTCCGGGCTGTTGTACAGGGCGAGCTGGCCGCTGATGCGCTGGATCGCGGTGACCACGGCACGCCTGCGGGCCTCGGTGGGGTGCGCGGTCAGCACCGGGTGCAGGCGCAACCCCTCGACCAGGCCGGCGACCTTCTCGCCGCCGAGTTCCTGGACCGCCTGGGCCAGGGACTCGGGCAGCGGCTCCTCGCCGGTGTCGCGGACCCTGAGCGTGCGGATTCTGAAGTGCTCCTCGGCCAGATTCGCCAGGTGGAAGTAGCACGTGAACGCGCGGGCGATCTGTACCGCGCGATCGACGGGCCACTCGGCCACCATCGCGGTGATCTCGTCGACCGACACCTGCCCGCGGCGGGCGCCGATGACCGCCTTGCGCAGCCGTTCGACGTCGGCGAGCAGGTCATCGCCACCATGCTCGGCGATGACCTGCCCCAGAAGCTCACCGAGCAGTCGCACGTCCGCGCGCAGCTCGTCGGGCATCTCGGTGACAGCGGAGGAGCGCTCTACCTGATGAGACACGGTGGCTGGCATGTTTGTCAGCGTACCCAGTCCGTTTTCTCCGGCGGAGACCGGTCTCACCCATTGGACTAGACCATTCAGGTGGCCCTGGAGGTCGCCTGCAACAGCGCTGGATACCTGGCGAAAGCGGCCTTACCCGCGATCCTCCGGCCGCCTGCGGAGAGCAGCAGCCCGTACGGCACCGCCAGCGCGGAGACCCAGGTGAGGCCGAGCAGCACCGGCAGGACGATCGGCAGCGAGAGCAGGCCGGTGCCGATCAGCGCGCCGAACGAGGCGACGAAGGCGATGCCGCCCTGCCCCGGAGCCGCACCCGTGAAGGCGTTCAGGCGTTCCGGCACGGTGTAGGGCATCTGCACGCTGGTCAGCGCGCCCACCCCGAGCCCGACCCCGAGGACGCCCCAGGCGGTCAGGGTGGCCGGGACCGCCCAGACGATGCCCTCGGCGGACCCGGCGAGCAGGGCCGCGACCAGGGAGAGCACCAGCAGCAACGGCACGCCGATCGTCGCCACGGCCAGGTGCCGCCCCGCGATGTCCGTGCGCCAGTCGCGGTCGGTGCCGTAGGCGACGGCGTTCATCCACAGCGAGCGGCCGTCGATGCCGAAGGCGTTGCACCACTGCATGCTGATCAGCGCCGCCCCGATGCAGGCGGGAGCGACCGCCAGGGCGACCCCGGTCGGACCGCCCTCCCCGTTCAGCGAGAAGGCCATGATGCCCGCGACCGCGACGGCGGCGAACCAGCCGACCCTGCCCCGCGGATCGCGGCGGGCGTACCTGAGCTCCTTGCCCACCACCGCGGCGAGCGGGCCGTCGGGCAGGACCCCGGCCAGCAGGCCCCGGGAGTTGCGCACCGAGGAGCTCTGGGTGGAGGCGTCAGGGGAGACCAGGGCGCGGCGCAGCGCCGCGATCCACAGCCACCCCACCCCGGCGACCAGGGCGGCGAGCACGACGATCGCCAGGAGGGCCGCCGCTCCTCCGTCGGCGACGGCGTGCGCCGCCATACCCGACGGGGTCCAGCGCAGCACCGAGGCGACACCGCGCAGCATCGCCCCCGGGTCGGCCGACAGGCCGCCGTTGAGCAGCAGGTTGGGCAGCTGCGCCCCCAGCACGACGAAGATCACCGAGACGGCCAGCACGTCGCGGCCCCTGCGGGTGCGCAGCACGCCGGAGAGCGCCGTGGTGACCAGCCGGGAGAGGACGACACAGAGCGCGAAGTGGAGCAGCACCGCCACCGTGCCCAGGAGCACCCCGCCTGCCCCGCCCGCCAGGCCGGCCACCGCCCCGATCATGACGACCAGCGTGGCGATCGGCCAGACACCGGTGATCGAGGCGGCGAACATGCCGGTGGCGAGCAGGCCGGTCCGCAGCGGGAAGAGCGCCAGCCGCGACGGGTCGAGCGTGTCGTCCAGCCCGAACGCGAGCAGCGGCACGACCGCCCAGCCCACCAGGAAGACGGTGAACAGTACGGTGACGACGTCGCCCGCGACCTCGGCGGACGCGAGGCGCAGCGTGGTCATGGCGAAGAAGCCCAGGGCGGCGAAGACGATCGCGGCGATCACCGTGAAGACGAACCCCAGCAGGTGCTGGACGCTGCCGCGCAGGTTGCCGGCGACGAGCCGGAGCTTGAGCCGTACGAACACCGAGGGCCCCACCCGCACGGTCCCGGGCACGGCTCCTGTCGCGGCTCCTCGCCGGTCCGGCGCGCTCATGCCGGGGTCGCGCCCAGCCATGACAGGCCCTCCTGCCCGCTCGCGCCGTCACCCCGGGCGCCGACCAGCCCCAGGAACGCCTCGTTGAGGCTGCGGCCCGCCCTGACCTCGTCCAGCGGCCCCTGGGCGACGATCCGCCCGCCGTCCATCACCGAGACCCAGTCGCACAGGCGCTCGACGAGCTCCATGACGTGGCTGGAGAAGACGACGGTCGAGCCGGAGTCGGTGTAGCGCCTGAGCACCTCGACGAGCGTGTTGGCACTGACCGGGTCGACGCCCTCGAACGGCTCGTCGAGAAAGAGCACACCGGGGTTGTGCAGCAGCGCGGCGGCCAGGCCGATCTTCTTGCGCATACCCGTCGAGTAGTCCACGACGAGCTTGTCCGCCGCCTCGGTCAGGCCCATGACCTTCAGCAGCCCGTCGGCCCGCTGCTCCACCTCGGCCCTGGGGATGCCTCGGAGCTGGCCGTTGTAGGACAGCAACTCCCTGCCGGAGAGCCGCTCGAACAGGCGCAGCCCCTCGGGGAGCACGCCGATGCGGCTCTTGACCGCGACCTGGTCGCGCCAGACGTCGACACCACCGATGTGGATCGAGCCCCCGTCGGGACGCAGCAGGCCGGTGACCATGCTGAGCGTGGTGGTCTTTCCCGCCCCGTTGGGACCGACCAGTCCGGCGAAACTGCCGCTGGGCACCACGAGGTCGACGCCTCCCACGGCCACCTGCTGCCCGAATCTCTTGAACAGCCCCTGCGTTCGCACCGCCTCGATGGCGTCCGGCATGTTCCCCCCTTCCAGGGTCACGGCTCCGGCGATCAGCCGACTCACCCGGAAAACGAACGGTCGCCCCCGATAGTTCGCACTGCCAGAGGGCGGTTTACCCTGCTGGCATGAGCGAGCCTCTGAGCGCCGAGACCACAGCCGCCGAACCCGATGTCCGTACGACGGCCGGCAAACTGGCCGATCTGGAACGCCGTCTGGACGAGGCCGCCCACGCGGGTTCCGCGCGCGCCATCGAGAAACAGCACGCGAAGGGCAAGATGACCGCCAGGGAGCGGGTCCTCGCCTTCCTGGACGAGGGCAGCTTCGTGGAGTTCGACGAACTGGCCAGGCACCGGTCCACGAGCTTCGGCATGGAGCGCGAGCGTCCGTACGGCGACGGGGTGGTGACCGGATACGGCACCGTCGACGACCGCCCCGTGGCGGTGTTCTCCCAGGACTTCACGGTCTTCGGCGGTTCCCTGGGCGAGGTCTTCGGAGAGAAGATCGTCAAGGTCATGGACCACGCGCTGAAGACCGGCTGCCCGGTGATCGGCATCAACGACTCCGGCGGGGCGCGCATCCAGGAGGGTGTCGTCTCGCTGGGCCTGTACGCCGAGATCTTCAAGCGGAACGTGCACTCCTCGGGAGTGATCCCGCAGATCTCGCTGATCATGGGCCCGTGCGCGGGCGGCGCCGTCTACTCGCCGGCCCTCACCGACTTCGTGCTGATGGTGTCGGAGAAATCGCACATGTTCATCACCGGCCCCGACGTGATCAAGACGGTCACCGGCGAGGAGGTGACGTTCGAGGAGCTCGGCGGCGCGCACACGCACAACTCCCGCTCGGGTGTCGCCCACTACGAGGCCTCCGACGAGGCCGACTGCCTGGAGTTCGCCAGGGCACTGCTCTCCTACCTGCCGTCCAACAACCTGGACGAGACCCCGGTGTTCGACACCGAGGTGGTGCTGGAGACCACCGACTCCGACCGGGAGCTCGACACGCTGATCCCCGACTCGGCGAACCAGCCCTACGACATGCACAAGGTTCTCGAACACGTCCTGGACGACGGCGAATTCCTTGAAGTGCACGCGCAGTTCGCGCCGAACATCCTGGTGGGTTTCGGCCGGGTCGAAGGGCGCTCCGTGGGGATCGTCGCCAACCAGCCGATGAGTTTCGCGGGCACGCTGGACATCGCGGCCTCGGAGAAGGCCGCGAGATTCGTACGTACATGCGATGCCTTTAACATTCCGGTACTGACATTTGTCGATGTCCCCGGATTCCTTCCCGGCACCGACCAGGAATGGAACGGGATCATCCGCCGCGGCGCCAAGCTGCTCTACGCCTACGCCGAGGCGACGGTGCCGCTGGTCACGGTCATCACCCGCAAGGCGTACGGTGGAGCCTACGACGTCATGGGTTCCAAACACCTGGGCGCCGACATCAACCTGGCCTGGCCGACCGCGCAGATCGCGGTGATGGGAGCGCAGGGCGCGGTCAACGTCCTCTACCGGCGCGAGCTCGCCTCGGCCGCCGATCCGGACGCCCAGCGGGCCCGGTTCATCGCCGAATACGAGGACACGCTCGCCAACCCGTATCTCGCGGCCGAACGTGGGTATGTGGACGCGGTGATCCGTCCCTCCGCCACCCGAGTCCAGATCGTCAAGGCGCTCAGGACCCTGCGCAACAAGCGCGCGGCCCTGCCGCCGAAGAAGCATGGGAACATCCCGCTGTGAGACACCTGAAGATCATTAAAGGGGATGCGACCCCCGAGGAGATCGCCGCGGTGGTGATCGCTCTCTCCGTGCATACCGCGGCCGCGACTTCGAGCCCGAAAGCCCTGCAGACGCCAAAATCCTGGAGCAATCACTCACATCGCATGCGAAAACATCTTCCTACCGGACAAGGCGCATGGAGATCGAGCGCACTGCCGAGATAGATCCTCAGAACGGGGTGTCAACTTGCACGAGAGTTGGGACCATCTAAGAAATGGGCGCATATAGTCAGCCGATCAGCTAGTTCCGAGGCCTGGAGGACGACATGACCATCCTGGACCTCACGTCACACCCCATCGCCGCGAAGTACGCCGTCCTGGTCGACGTCGGGTACCTGTACGCCGCGGCGGGAGAGGTGCTTCTGAGTGCCAAGGAGCGCAAGGAGTACCGGGTCGCGGCGGACGAACTGATCCAGGCGTTGCAGAAGCACGCGGAGGAGCGGATCCACGGCGAGCTGCTGAGGATCTACTGGTACGACGCCGCCCGCGACCGGGTGCCGACCGTCGACCAGCGGGTCATCGCGCAGCTCCCCTGGGTCAAGGTCCGCCTGGGCAACCTCAACGCGAGAGGCCAGCAGAAGGGCGTGGACGCGCAGATCAGGAGCGACCTGGAGGCGCTGGCCAGGCACCACGCGGTGAGCGACACCATTCTGCTGGCCGGGGACGAGGACATGGTCCCCGCCGTCGAGGCCGCCCAGGCCTACGGGGTGCGGATCCACCTGTGGGGGGTGGAGCCACCGTACGGCACCAACCAGGCCGAGCGCCTGGTCTGGGAGTCCGACACCGTCGAGATCATCAGTGCCGACTTCCTGCGCTCCTTCTTCAGCCGGGCCCCCGCACCGGTCCCGGTGCCGGCCGCCCCGATCGCCCCCTCCCCCGCCCAGGTCTTCGCCGGGCGCACCGCCGCCACCGCCAAGCCCAAGACCCCCGCGGGCCAGGTCACCAAGCTGGGCCCGAGCCGCCCGCGCGTCGAGGAGGTCGGCGAGCACGTGGCCCAGAAGTGGATCCTCACCCGTGGCCGCGACAACATCCGCGACCTGCTCCCGGGGCCGATCCTGCCCACCGTCATCGACACCGAGCTGCTCATCGAGGCGGAGAAGGAGCTGGGTCACTCCCTCCGCCCCTACCCCGAGGCACGCGTCTGGCTGCGCGACGGATTCTGGGCCCGCGTCTACCGGGAGTTCGAGATCGGGGTCGGCGTCTCCTCCAAGTGACGCGCCCGCGAGGCACGACTCAGCGGGACACGGCCCTCCCCCCGACGGCCGCCACGACCATGTCCGATTCCCGCCAGCCGTACGGGATGGGCTGCGAGTAGCGTCGTCAGCATGTCCGTGAGAGAGCTCGACTTCGACGCCTGTTACCGCGCGGTGGCCGCGAGGGACGCCCGGTTCGACGGGCGCTTCTACACGGCGGTCACCTCCACCCGTATCTACTGCCGGCCGATCTGCCCGGCACGCACCCCCGCCAGCCGCAACGTGCGGTTCTACCGTCACGCGGCCTCCGCCGAGGCGGCCGGGTTCCGGCCGTGCAAGCGGTGCCGGCCCGAGCTGAGCCCCGGCGACCCCGGCTGGGACCACCGGGGCGACCTGGTCGGCAGGGCGCTCCGGCTGATCGACGAGGGCGTGGCGGACGACGGCGGGATGGCCCGGCTGGCCGGGCGGCTGCACATCACCGGGCGGCACCTGCACCGGCTGTTCACCACGGAGATCGGCGTGGGGCCGCTGGCCGTGGCCAGGACCAAGCGCCTGCTGCTGGCCAAGCAACTGCTGACCGAGACCGGGCTGCCGATCGTCGACGTGGCGTTCGCGTCGGGTTTCGGCAGCGTCCGGCAGTTCAACGCGACCATGAAGGACACCTACGGATTCACCCCGGGCGAGCTGCGGGCGACCACGCGACGCAGCACCGACGTCTCGGGCGACGCGCTGACCCTGCGGCTGCACCGCAGGGAGCCGTACGACGCCGCGACCCTGATGCGGTTCCTGGCCGCGCGGGCGATCCCCGGTCTGGAGCATACGGACGGCACGTCCTACCGCCGCGCCGTCCCCGGCGGCGCGGTCACCCTCACCCCCGAGGTGGACCACGTCCGGCTGGACGTGAGCGTCGACGACACCAGCCACCTGGCCAGGATCGTCGCCCGCTGCCGCCGCCTCCTCGACCTCGACGCGGACCCCGCGGCCATCTCCGCCGCCCTTGGCGAGACCTCGCTGGAACCGCTCGTCACCGCCCGCCCCGGGCTGCGAGTGCCCGGCGCGTGGGACGGCTTCGAGGTGGCCGTCCGCGCCGTGATCGGCCAGCAGATCTCCGTCGCGGGCGCCCGCACCATCCTCGGGCGCGTCACCGCCCGGGCCGGGCGCCCGCATCACGGAACGGACGGCGACGAGGGGCTGACCCACCTGTTCCCGACCGCCGCCGAGCTCCACGAGGCGGATCTGGGCGGGCTGGGCCTGACCGGGCGGCGGGTGGCCACGCTGAAGGCGCTCGCCGCCAGGGTGGCGGACGGCGAGATCGACCTGGACGGGGCACAGGAACCCGCCCAGGCGGTGGCCGGGCTGCTCGAGGTTCCCGGGATCGGGCCGTGGACCTCGGGTTACATCGCGTTGCGGGCGCTGCGCGACCCGGACGCCTGGCCCGGCGGAGACCTCGGCCTGCGGCGGGCCATGGCCTGCCTGGGCATCCCGGAAGACCACATCGAGCGGTGGCGTCCATGGCGGGCGTACGCCGCACTGCACCTTTGGAGTTCCGAATGATAGAAGCACAGGTACTCACCACCCCGATCGGTCCGCTGGCCCTACTCGCCCGCGAGGGCGTCCTGGTCGCGGCGGGCTTCACCGAAGCCCCGGACGAGATGTTCGCGCGCCTCTCCCCCGGCCTCCGGTCGGAGGGCCTGACCCTGACCGCCGACCTGGGCCACCCGGCGCGTGCCGTACGCGACTACCTGGACGGCGACCTCGCGGCCCTCGACTCCGTGGCGCTGGAACAGCCGGGCACCCCCACGCGGCAGCGGCTGCTCACCGCCCTGCGCGAGGTCCCGCCTGGCGCCACGATCAGCTACGCCGAGCTCGCCGAGCGGGCGGGCCTGCCGAGGACGGCGGCCAGGGCGGCCGGGGGCGCGTGCGCGCAGAACCTGATCGCGCCGTTCGTCCCCTGCCATCGCATCCTGCCGTCCACCGGCGGGTTCGGCGGCTACTACTACGGCACGCCGGTCAAGCGGTGGCTGCTCACCCATGAGAAGGCGATCGCCGGCGAGTAGCGCGAGCGGAGGTGTCCGGCCAGGCAGCCTCACCTGCCTCCCGCCGTCGAAGGCGTCGAGGTCGGCCCGGACGGTGCGGGTGACCGCCTCAGCCGGTCTTCCTGACGGTGCTCTGTACCTCGCCCACCGGGACGTCGCGGGTGACCCCGACCTCCACCGGGTCGTAGGCGAAGGGCACCACGTCGTCCTCGATCTCGATGGGCCAGACCGAGGTGACCGTCAGCACGTAGGCGTCACGCGGCTGATCGACCGAGGCTCGCAGGTAGCGCACGCCGCAGGTGAACGCGGCGCCCTTCGCGTACGGCTTGCCGCCGGGGCCGCACTCCTCCTTGACCTCCGCCCGGTCGGCGGTGGTGCCCGCGTCGATCCGGATGTCCTCGAGGGTGGCGGTCACGGTGGCGCTCATCACCCCGGGCAGCGTCGCCGTCACGGACCTGGTGGTCTCGCCGATGCCGCTCAGCCAGACCCAGGTCGGCAGGTTGACGTAGCTCCTGGCGTCCGGGTTGAGCTCGATCTTCGGTTCGGGCACGGTCAGCGCGGCGCGGGCGATCTCGACCAGCTCGGCGATGGTGATCCCGGCGGGCGGCGTGGTGTTCGGGGGGGCGAACACGTAGGGCTCGCCCAGCGCGGCCACGCACGCCAGCCCGTTCGGGTCGGCGGAGTTGTAGGCGCGCTGCCACCAGGTGCCCTCCTGGCCGATCCGGGCCTCGAACGGCTCCAGCGCCTCCTTCCGCCTCTCCCACTCCTGCCCGGGGAGTGCGTCGGGAAGGGCGTCTCGCTGCGAGTCCAGCATGTCGGCGGCGTTGCCCCGGGGCTCGTACCAGCAGGGGCGCTTGATCCGATATCCGTCGCTCTTCCCGCTGAGCCCGGTGCCCGTGACGACGATCCGGGAGTCCTTGAGGGTGACCCCGGCCTCGCGGCCGCGTTGATGGGCCTCGCCGGTCACTCCCCCGGTGTCGGGCGGGGCGGACGACACCGAGGGGGCGAACAGCAGCGCCCCCGCGAGGATCACTTTTCCGATCATCGAACACCTCCGGTGTGGGGACCGGGTCCCGGCAGCGGGCAGAGAGTCATCTGAGGCAGCCCTTCGCGCGCTCGTCGGGGAGTTTCGCGTGGCGGAAGAGCCTGATACGCCAGCCCCCGTCGGCGGCCCGCCCCATCACGGCGGACTGCAGGAAGGGCTTCCTGGTCCAGTCGGGCTGCCTGGTGACGGGCTTGCCGGTGGAGGAGTCGAGAAGGCGCATCTTCGACTCGTCGACGCAGACGTCCAGCTGCGCCCCCCGGTCGTCGCCCGAGCCGCTGACCGCGCTGACGTTCAGGGCGTACAGCCGGGCGGTCCCCCGCACCGACCTGCGCTCGTCGAGAAACACCCCCACCCACAAGGACGCGTCGTCGACCGCGTCGTACTCGACCACGTCGAGGTAGCCGGTGTCACGGCCCCCGCTCACGACCGCCCGGAAGGCTCCGGCGAAGTAGTCGCGGAGAACCTCGATCATCGTGGTCGTGTCGGCGTCGGGCGCGGCGGGCCACTCGACCACCACCCGCACTCCCGGCGCGACCTCGACCGTCTCCTCTCGCGGCGCGGCCGGCCGTGCCGGGTCCTGCGGGGAGGACCCCGCGGGAGCTCGCGAGGAGGTCTCGGCGGGAGAGGTGTCCGAAAGATCGACGGGAGTGAACGGCTGAGCCTCCGACGGGGTACAGGCCGCCGTCAGGAGCATGACCAGCGCGATCACCACACGCACACCGATCACGCTAGGGGCGCCCGCCGCCCGGAACCACCGATATGCACGATTCGGCATGGCTCCCCCGCCGCCCTCGCCCCGTACCCGGCGGCCCACCGTGCCACGCCCCCGCGTGACCTCCGACGCGCGGACCGGACCCGCCGGGCCCGTCATGCCGTCGGAGCCGAGCGCATCCGCCACGCGGGCAGCAGCTCGTCGATGAGGGCCTCGGTCTCCGGCGCCATCCCGCCGCCGTAGGGGTGGGAGGCGGCCCGCCGGTGCAGGGCGTCGGCCACGGCACGCAGACGGACGGGGTCGTCGGTGAGATGCGTGGCCCGCAGCAGGTCGCGCCAGAGCCCCTCGTCGTCGGCGGCCAGCAGCAGCCCGGCCCGCACCGCCGCCACCGCCTGGTCGGTCTCACCACGGGCCAGCCGTACCTCGCAGAGCCGGTGCGCGGCGTCCGCGACGCCCGCGGCCACGTTGTACTCCAGGTCGTCGGCCGCCAGCCAGGCGTAGCGACCACGCGGGCGGTCGTTCAGCAGCGGACCCCGTACCAGGCCCAGTGCCCGGTCGAGGAGCTCGGGATGCCCGCCGGGGTTGGCGTGCGACCGCCGGACGAGGTCGCGGAAGAGCATCCAGTCGGTGCGCACCTCGGGGCCGAGCCGCAGGCGCCCCGAGGTGTCGGCGTAGAGGTTGGGCCGCCCCTGGCTGTCGGTGCCCAGCCACGCGACGACCCTGGCGATCGTGGCGTCTCTGACGACCGCCTGCACGCCACGTGGCCAGAGGATGCCGCCGAGCACTACGGGGTGGACGCCGCCGGGGTGCGTCGCCAGGTAGACGACGAGCTCGACCGCGATCACGGCTCGCCCCTCCTCCATCGGCGAGGGGCCGACGACCTCGGCGGGGCCGAGGATCCGCACCTCGACCGAGGGTGTCCCGGTGACCGGTTCCGGCTCGTCGGCGAGCGGCTCGCCCTCCAGCCGCTCGGTCGCCAGGAACAGATCGATCAGTGCCCGGTACTGCCGCCGTGGCAGCAGTTGCGCGGCCACGTCGAACCCGAGCGCGTCCACCCTGGCGCGGCCCTCCTCGGTGATCGTCCAGTTCCAGGTGGCGTGCGGCACGTCACCCGCGATGACGTACCCGGCGGCGGTCCTGACGCCCTTCCTGGCGAGCAGCGCCAGGCGGCGGCCTTCCTCCTCGGTGGGGGCGATCGCGGACAGCAGGTAGTGCGGGGTGCAGACCGGGTCGGCGGCGCGTCCGTGGATCCTGCCGGTGAGCACCTCACCTCGGTTACCGCCGCCTTTGCCCGACGCCTCCAGCTCGGGCAGGATCTCCGCCAGGCCGCCCACGTACCTGATCCGGTCGGGGGCGATCACGGTCAGTTCCTCGCCGAAGCCGACCAGCGTGACGCGCATCCGGTCCGACCAGCGGTTGGTCGCCAGCTCCACGGCGAGCGCCGCCAGAGCCGCGGTGGCCTGGGCGCCCCCGATGCTGATCGGACCGTGGGCGGCCTCCAGGTCGACGAGCACCCTGCCCTCACCGCTGGAACCGAGCGAGACCAGCCCCGGGTACGGCGCGGGCGCGTCGGCGAGTGCCTGCTCGTCGAGCATCCGGCCCTCGTGCGCGGGAAGCCGCCAGACCTGGCCTCCGTCATGGGCACTCCAGGGCGCGGGCGCGTCGGGGTCCGGCGGGTGGATCCACAGGTCGAGGGTCCGCGGCGACAGGTGGGCCGCGTAGACCGTGGGCGGGACGCGGTTCTGGGCGGCGAGGGACCTGCCCAGCAGCCGGAGCCCGACGTCGAGCATCCGGCTGCCCGGCGCGTCCGCGCCGAGCCTGAGCGCCAGCTCGGCCTGGGCGGCGTCGTCCCTCGGCCGGGTGATCCGGCGCCCGAACGCCCGGTGCCAGAGCTGCCGCCTGCGCTTACGGCCGAGCGCCAGCAGCAGCCCGGCCGCGGCCAGCGAGGCCCCGGCCAGATAGTCGAGCATCTCCAGCCCGGTGTTCTGCCCGTTCTCCGCGGGCCCCGCCACCGCCGCTCCCGGGTCCGCCGCACCGGAATTCCGCCGCTCGGGCGCGTTGGTGCCGGGCGCGGTGGTGGCCGCCGTGGTGGCCGCCGTGTCCGGACCGCGCTCGGCGGTCGCCCTGGGGACGGGCACCTGGCGCGGGTCGTGCGAGGCGCCGCGCTCGGCGGCGTCGGGACGGCGCTCGGCCGTGTCGTGGCGCCCGCTCTCCCGCGCCTGGTCCGCACCCTCGCCGGGAGTGGAGATCTCGGGTGCGGGCTCCGCCGGGAGGTCCGCACCGCCCGGAGTGAAGGTCTGGGTACGGCCGTCCAGCTCGGCGGGCTTGCCGGGGTGGTCCTTGAGGGTGTCGTCGCGCGGCTGGGACGCCGGGACGATGTGCACGTTGCGCGCGTCGTCCGGCATGTCCAGCACCCAGCCGGGCCTGATCAGGTCGGCCATCCGCAGGCGGCTGCCGTCCGGCTGCTCCCTGTGCTGGTTGAGCCGGTAGATCTCCGGATACCGCCGCCCGTCACCGAGGCACTTCTCCGCGATCTCCCACAGGCTCTCGTGGTGACGGCCGTGCGGCGGCTGCACCACGTAGACCTTCTTGGCCTTCTGCACCGGCGCCAACTCCACCCGCTCGGCGTCCGCCGCGGCCGACGCCGCCGACAGCCCGGTCGAGACGATGGCCGAGGAGGTCGCGGGTGGCAGGCTGGTCAGCTTCGCGATCGGCAGGGCCACCGCCGAGACGGTGAACAGCAGCATGGCCGCCGAGACCAGCCGGTTGGCGAACATCTGGGTGCCCCCGGAGAACGGCACCCGGGCCGGCATCCCCACCCGGCGCACTCCGGCGTAGATCTCGACCAGTACGCAGACCACCATCTGCAGCCAGGCGAGCCAGACCAGCAGCACGAGGATCGCCACGATCGTGCTCGTGCCCACCTGGCTGGTCAGCAGGTCGAGGTCGCGCAGCTCGGGCGGGAGCGGCGGCCCGGCCAGCCGGAACAGGGCGTAGGGGACCCCCGCGATGAGCGCGACCAGGACGGCCAGCGCGCCAAGGCCCGCCAGCAGGTCTCCCGGTGTGCGCCTGTCCTTGATACGCACGGGCTGTCGCGTGGGCATTCGTCTCCCTCCCCGTCCAGATTCGTCGTCGGTCAACCGGTGGGCCAGCGATTCACGGCAATTGGTCTGCCCCGATGTCCGGCCCCGCCGCGGCCAGGGCCTCCATGTCCGAGCCGGGGAAGCCGAACGCGGCCAGGAAGAACGCCTTCCAGCCGACGGAGACGTTCACGGTGACCTCGGCCTGGGCGCCACCGAGCGCGCACCGGGTGAGCCGGACGTCGCCGGCGCCGTGCGCGGAGACGATCTCCTCGGCCTTCGCGCAGACCTCCCCCTCTCCCAGCAGCCGGGCCTGGCCGGTGGCGCGCAGGTGCTCGACGTCGATCTGGTCCGCGGCGGCCCTGGCGGCCTGCTCGGCGATGTCGGCGGCCCGCAGCCGGGCGTTGATGGCGGCCCCGCCGTCCACGAGCAGCCCGGCCAGCAGGAACACCACCACCGAGAAGATCACCGTGAAGATCGACATCGATCCCCGCTCACCGTGGCGTCCCCCACCGCCACCCGAACGCGCCGACCGCGCCGAACGCCCGAGGTGCCCGGGGCCCCGGCGTGCCGGGGACGGGCCCGTGAGTCTCACTCCACCCTCCGGAACTGTTCCAGCGGGACCACCGAGTCGCCCCTCATCTCCTTGGCGGCGCCGAAGCCGAGGAACTCCAGATCCAGGGAGCAGGTCACCTGGGCGTGGACCCGGCCGCCCTCCTTCCAGTCCGTGCCGGCCAGGCTGACCTCGGGCTCGCACTCGCCGGACAGCGCGGCACGGGCCACCTCGGCCGCGGCGTCCTCGGCATCGGCCAACGTGCGCTCGACGGAGGCGGCCCTGGCCGCGTCCCTGGCGGCGCCGTTGACCTCGCCCTGGGCCTCCACCACCCTTCCCGCGCCGACCAGGAACAGCAGGAAGAGCAGGAAGACCGGGGCCAGCAGCACCGTCTCGGCGCTGAGCGACCCTCGATCGTTCCCCATCGCGGGGATCAGTCGGCTAACTGGCATCCTTCGCTTCCGTCGTCGGGCCGGAAACACTCGACGGGACCGCCGAAGCGCGCGGTGACCGTGAACGTGGTGGAGGGCAGCAGCGGGACGACCTGGACCGCCGAGGCGGTCACCTCGACACCCCGCTGGTCGCCCTCCGCCCAGGCGGTGACCGTGGCGCCCTCCAGGAGCTTCGGGCCGACGGTCCGGATCACCTCCTGGGCGCGGGACTCGGCGTCCTGCTGCCAGGACTCGGTGTCGACCCGGGCCAGCCGCGCCCCCTCCCTGGCCGCGGCGTCGGCGATCTGGCGTCCGTGGAACCAGAGGGCGGACTGCACGATGAGCAGGATGACGACCAGCACCACCGGCATGATGATCGCCAACTCGATCACGGTGGCGCCGCGCTCACCGCCCCGGCCACCGGCCCGGCCTCGTCGGCGCGCGGCCGGACGCGCACCGTGCCCCGTGGCGCCGCGTTCGTCACCCCGGCCGCCGTCCCGGCCTGGCCTGGCCCCCCCGCTCCCGGGGCGGCCCCGCTCACGGTCACGGGTCTCCAAGGTCGCCGCCCCCGCCCCCGCCGCCTCCGCCGCCGAACTGACTGGAGATCTCCGCCTGCTTCCCCTCGACGAGGGTCTTGATGAGCGTGGCGAGGCCGAGCGCCACCCCGGCGATGATGGCCGTGATGATGACCCATTCGACGGCGGAGGCCCCCCTGGTGGGGGCGTTGCGCGCCCTTTCGATCCGGACGCTCAGAACGGCGGTCGCGTAAGTGATCCACGGATGGCTCAGCATGGTCAGGACCCCAACATCTTCATAGCGGCCGGAAAACTTAGAAAGATCACGAAACCCGCGCAGAGCAGCAGCTGGGCGACGAGCATCGACTGGGAACGCTCGCCCGCCTGCCCCTCGATCTCGGCCAGCTCGCGGCGGCGCATGGTCGCGGCACGGGCGGTGAGGGACGAGCGGACCTTGGCGCCGTCGTCGGCGACCAGGCCGAGCGCCGCGGACAGGTCGCGCAGCTCGTCCACGTTGATCTCGTCACCGAGCTGGCCGAGGGCCTGCCAGGGGGTGATGCCGACGATCCTGGCGTTGCCGAGCGCCTCGCGGATGCGGGACATCGCCCAGTTGGCGCCTTCCTCGTCGGGGCCGGGGCTGCCCACCGAGACCGCCATCATCAGCGCCTCGGGCACCCCGCGCCCGCCCGCCAGGTTCATCGCGACGAGGTCCAGGAAGGAGCCGACGACGTGCCGGAAGTCGCGGCGCATCCGCGCGGCGTCCCGCTTGACCTGCAGGTCCGGCAGGACGAAGAAGACCCCGGCGACCACGAGCGCCGCCCAGAGCGGGACGGTGAGGGAGACGCCCCAGTCCATCAGTACCAGCCAGCCGACCAGCAGCGGGAAGGCCAGCAGCCCGGAGACCGCCAGCAGCACCTTGGTGGCCAGGAAACCCTCGAACGACCTGCCGAGCAGCGCCAGGTCGGCCCTGGCGGAGCGCGCCTCCCAGCCCCTGGCCGCGTAGAAGCGGGCCATCCGCTCCCCCAGGCCGCGCCGCAGGACGCTGACCTCCTCGTCGGGCAGGATGAGCCGGGCGCGAGGCGCGTCGGTGCCCTCGCGGGCCGCGTCGAGCGCCAGCAGCCGCGTCACCAGTCCCGGGCGGGCCGGGAACAGCGCCCGGAACAACAGGAACAGGCCCATCCCGAGCACGGAGCCCGCCAGCAGTGCCTCAGTCATCGGACACCTCCCCCCCGGAGGGCAGGCCCAGCAGGCGGGCGGGCTTGTCGAAGCGGGCCAGGCGGCGCATCCAGGCGAACCCCGCGCCGAACAGCCCGGCGACCACCACGAGCACGGCCTGGCCGAGCGCGTTGTCGTACTCCTCGACGTAGGAGGGGTTGAACACCACGAGCATGACGGCGAAGGCGATGGCCGTGCCGACCACGATCTGCACGCTCCGCCGGGTGGAGCGGCGCTCGGCCTCGACCCGGCGGCGCATGTCGAGCTCCTCGCGGGCGGAGACGGCCAGCGCGCCGAGCACGTCGCGCAGGCCGGGGCCGCGCAGCTTGGAGTTGAGGATGAGGGCGGCCACGACCAGGTCGGCGGAGGGGTCGTCGAGCTCGTCGGCGAAGCGCCGCAGCGCGTCGGGCAGCGCCATCCTGGTGTGCAGGCGGTCGACCATCGACCGCAGGTGCGGGCGGAGCGTGGGGGCCGCCGCCCGGATCGAGGACGGGATCGCCTGCTCCAGCCCGGCCGCTCCGGCGATGGTGTCGCGGAGCGACTCGGTCCAGGCGGCCAGGGCCTCCAGCCTGCGCATCGCGGTCCGCTCCTCGGCGGCTCCGCCGGACAGGCCCCGCCAGGCCAGGGCGAGGAGCACGGCTCCGACCGCCATGACCGGCCACCCGGTCACCACCAGCACGACCACCCCGACGATGGCCCCCACCGCGGTACGGGTGGACAGGGCGCGGACGAACTCGCGCCTGCCCGCCTTCCTGCCGGGGGACGACGGGCGGGGGCGCACCCCGTACAGCGCGACGACGAGCAGGAACAGCCCCGCGCCGATCGCGATGCCGGCCAGCATCACCAGCGGGTCGAACAGGCCCGGAGGCAGGGAGGTCATGTCCAGCCTCCCGGGTCGTAGCCGAAGTGGGCGAGCTCCTCCAGGCAGGACAGCGGCGCGTGCGGCACGACCCGGCCGTCGGGCGCCATGGCGAACACCTCCGAGGAGAGCACCCTGCCGTCCACCCCGGCCACCTCGCGCACGCTCGACACGAAGCGCCGCAGCCTGCCTCCCACCGCGTAGTCGTTGCGCTTCTCGATGAACACCACGAAGTCGATCGCGCCCGCGATGAGCATGTGGGTGGCCTCGATCGGCAGACGCTCGGTGGCCTGGAGCGCGTAGGTCGCGATGCGGTTGAAGACCTCCATCGAGGAGTTGGCGTGAATCGTCGACAGCGAGCCGTCGTTGCCCTGGGTCATCGCGTTGAGCATGGTGACGATCTCGTCGCCGAGGACCTCTCCGACGATCACCCTGGACGGGTTCATCCGCAGGGAGCGGCGGACCAGTTCCGCCATGGTGATCTCGCCCTGGCCCTCGGAGTTGGGCAGCCTCTGCTCGAAGGCGACCACGTTGGGGTGGAGTTCCGGGAATTGGTCGAGGCCGAGTTCGAGGGCGCGCTCGACGGTGATGAGCCGCTCGGAAGGCGGGATCTCGTTGGCCAGGGCGCGCAGCAGTGTCGTTTTCCCGGCGTTGGTCGAACCCGAGATCATGATGTTCTTCCTGGCCGCCACAGCCGCCGCCAGGAACCGCCCCAGCTCCGGGGTGAGGCTGCCGTTTCCCACCAGGTCGCTGAGGAAGACCTTGCCCAGCCGGGAGCGGCGGATGGAGATGGACGGGCGGACCGTCACGTCCATCACGGCCGAGAGCCGGGAGCCGTCGGGAAGGCGCAGGTCGAGCTGGGGGTTGGCGGTGTCGAACGGCCTGCTGGACAGGCCGCTGTAGGCGGCGAGGATCTGGATCAGCTCGACCAGTTCCTCGTCGGACTCGGCCACCGGCTCACGCATGATCTCCTGGCCGTCGGCGTAGCCGACGAACACCCGGTCGCAGCCGTTGATGTCGATGTTCTCGACCTCGGGGTCGTCCAGCAGGGGTTGGAGGCGGCCGACGCCGAACAGGGCCGCGTGGATCCCCGCGGCCAGCGCCTCCTCCTCCTCGGCGGTGGGCGGGGTCCTGCCGACACCGATCTCGCCGCGGGCGAACTCCTCCAGGATCTGGGCGATCAGCGCGCGGGCGAACTGGCGCTCGTCCTCACCGGTCATCGGCTGCAGGCCGCTGGCCTGGTCCAGGCGGCGCTGGTGGGCCAGCCTGTCTCCGACGTCCTGCCGGAAGCGCTTGACCAGCGTGTGGTCGATGGTCACGGCCTGGCTCCGCTCGACGGCTCGACGGGCATGCCCATCACCGGCTCGGGAGCGCTGACCTGTGCGGCGAGGCGGCCGCCCAGCTCCCGGGCGGTGCGGATCAGCAGGGAGCGGTCCAGGCGCCCGCCCCACTGGCCGCGCAGCAGCTCCGCGCCCTTGGGGTCGTGCGCGAGCCCGCTCACGAAGGCGAGGTTCCTGCCGGTGCCCACGACGATCCGGCGGACCTCCTCGATCGTCGTGCGGTACTGCCGGGGGTCGGCGATCACGACCACGCCCACCTGCGGCTCGCGAGGCATGATCTGCAGGCGTTCCCGCAGGTGGGCGACGTGGTCCAGGCTCGCCCTGGTGAACAGCACCACCAGCGAGGCCTCCGCGGTCAGCTCGGCCAGCTGGGGGTGGCCGCCGAGGCGTCCGCAGTCGGCCAGCACGTCGGCGCCGGGCATCGTGGCCAGTGCCCGGCCGAGCGGACCCCAGAGCCAGGTCAGCCCGGCCGCCTGCTCGCCGTGGGTCAGTCCCGCCAGTATGTCCAGACCACCGATGATCTTCTGGGTGTGCTCGTGGATCTGTTCCGGGTGCAGCCCGCGCCGGGCCGTGGCCCCCAGGGTGAGCAGGCCCCTGGCCGGGTTGAGCACGCCGCCGTCGGCCGCGGGCAGGCGGTAGGCGAGATCGCCGCCCGCCGGGTCGCACTCGGCGAGCAGCACCGGACGCGGCCAGATCGCGCCGAGCGCGGTGGCCGCCGTGGTCACCCCGGGTGCGCCCTTGTCCGCGGCCAGCACGATGAGCGCCACGTCAGCGCGCTCCCGGCAGCTCGGCGAGCGCGATCTCACCGGTGGAGGCGTACGCGACGACCTCCGGCGAGATGGAACTGTCCACGATGATGGTGACCAGGCCGTTCGCGCCGCTCCTGCCGGGCGTGCCGATCTGGTGGACCAGTGCGCTCTGCGCCAGCACCCGCCGCTCCTGGCCGGCGCCGCCGCCCCTGCTCGGCACGTAGACGACCTGGACCCGGTCTCCGCGCTCCAGGGTGCCCGGTGACTGTCCGGGTTTGAGGGCGAGACCGACCTGGGCCTTGCCGGGGCCCAGTTCCCTGCTGGCGGAGACCACCATCTCGCGGGTCAGGAGCGTTCCGGGGATGAGGGTGACGCGGGCGAAGTTCTCCGCGACGCGGGCGCGCTGGGACCAGGCCACGTAGCCGATGCCGGTGTCGGCGATCTGGACCTCCTTGAGCATCGCCTCGGTGAACTGCTGGCCCGCACCGATCTGCTGGGAGACGGCGATCGCCGAGACGCGGTCGCCGCTGCGCAACACGAGCAGGGTGGTGGCGAGGGCGCCGCCCAGGATGAGGAGGACGGCGAGGGCGGCGAGGGCTGGTTTGCGCTCGCGTGGGGGCACGGGAAGCTTGCGCGACGCCGGCCCGGACAGGGTGCCCGCCGACGACCGACGCTCGGCGTTCACGGGATTCACCGCAACCTCCCGAGGGTGCCCCGGCCTTCAGGCCGGGGAGGAATCGGGAGCGGGAGGGCTGTCAAGGCCCGAGCGTGCCCTGACCGGTCAGTCATGTCGATCGGCTTCTTTCCGGGTCGTGTAGCCGTAGCCGTCCGCGCGTTGAAGATGACGGACATGCCGGTGGTTGATCCCCGCGACGCGACCGCACCGGGCGGTGATGTCGAAGGAGCCGGAGGAGCGGACCAGGACTCGCCCGGTGTGAACTCCGGCCTTCTTGCCTGCCGGGATGTCCGCCCGGACCAGGTCGCCGGTCTGGAAGCCGCGGTGCAGCTTAGTCCGTGGCCGGACAAGACGGGGGAACCCGTAGCGGTCGGGGGTGGTGCGGGCGTAGCTGCCGCGCCCGGTCGCGGTGACCACCAGGATCGTGGACGGCCAGGTGGTCACGGTCTCCAGTTCGCCGACGTGCAACGCGTCCAACGTGTGGGACTTCGGCGCGCCGGTGCGAGAGCGGTTCCATTTGGTGCGCCCTCCGGAGGCGGTGTGAACGGGCAGGCCGGTGGCTTTCAGTGCCCGCCACAGTGCCCACCGGGTGGCGTTGACGGCGGCGGCGTCGCGCAGCGGTGCTTTCGCCTGTCGGAGGATCTTTGCCAGGAGGGCGGGCCTGCCGTTGAGGAATTCCTCGATCGGGGTGGCGTTCTTGGCCTGGTTACATGGGATGCAGGCCAGGGTGAGGTTGCCGACCCGGTCCGAGCCGCCCCGGGAGCGCGGGTGGATGTGGTCGAGATTGAGCGGTACGCCGCTCGCGCCGCAGTACGTGCATGCCCGGCCCCATTTGGCCAGCAGGTATTCGCGGACCTCGTACCCGGCCAGGGTGCCCTGCTGGTATTCCACGCCTTCCAACGGCTTGCCCGCCGACAGGGTGTGAGTGTCGAAGGAGGCCTTCTCCACGTGCACAGTGGCCACGGGCGCCCACCGGGTCAACCGCGCGACCCACGACACGGTGGTGTCCACCCGGTGTTGCAGGGACGGCGCGAGCCACCCTTTCGGTTTGGTGCGGTTGAGGAACCGGGGTGCGCGGTAGCGCAGGTTCGCGCTACGGCGTCGCCGTCGATACCGTGAGCGGGCGGCGAGCCTGTCGCGGATCAGTGCGCCCCGGTGGTCGAGCTGGATCGCGTACCGTCCACCCCGGCTTCCACCGTGGCCGGTGAACACGGCCAGGCCGGTGTGCTTGCTGCCGGGGTCGATACCGACCTGTACGCCTGCCACGGTGGAGTCGGCTACCGACCGGTCTTTGAGACGGATGACGAACGGGGTGTGACGCACCACCACCGCCCGCCCGGCCGCCAGCAGACGACGGGCACGGGCAGGGTGACACGGGTCGAGCGGATGGCCGCGGACATCCAGGACGAACACGACGGGGTGAACCTCACGGTTCGCTCCCTCAGGCGCCGAAGCGTCCTCGGGGTGACGCCGAGCAGACCGGGTGCCGGCCTGCTCGGTCTCCCCTCGCCCAGGTCGAACACCAGGTACCGCCGCGAGGCGGTGTCCGTGAGCCGTTTCGTGCCCACCCTCGGGCGTGTCTGCTCCCACGGATTCCAGAGCGGCAGGCTGAGGAAGCACCCGCCGGTGGGTCTGCGATCTTGTGTTCAACGTGGCCATCACAACGCACCTCCTTGAGCTGATGGCCAGGGCTGGTCAACGCGGGGCTTGTCAGGCGCATCGCTGCGCCTCAAGTCCCCTCCTTCGGGAGGGGGTCGTTGACTGGTCCTCATGGGTAGGGGGACTCCCAGAGTGATCATAAATATGGGGACTACTGGTTGAATTTACGCCATTATGCGCACCATGCCGACGGGCTGCCGGACAAAAACCAGAACCCATGCTCGTTTGATAGGAACACGTCTGTCAACGCCGCTTCAGAAGAAAGTGGCGGTTTCGCTAGATGACGGAACACTTATCCGGGTGATATGGACGGTAATTAACTCTTGCACCAATCGTCACAGCATTTACCTCCGTCATTACGGCGTCCCGTCACCCTTCTCCGCTCACGGGTGTGCGCCCTCCTTAACCCTGAACCTGTTCAAAATGTGGCACCCTGGAGATATGGCCACATCATCCGGGCGTGACGCCTCGGGCGGGGGACGCGTCAGGCTCCTTTTCCGCGCGGCGGCCGGGCGAATACGCCGTCGCGGGGCCGAACGCCTCACCGCCGCCCCCGCGACGGAGCGAATGACCGAGCGAATGATCGAGGGGCTGCACCGCGTGGCCGTCGGGCTGGCCGAGGTGACCTCCGAGGTCAGCGCGTACGCCGGGCTGCTGGAGGAGAAGACGGGCGAGCTTCGGGCCCGGGCCTCGGCCCGCCGTTCCGCCGGTTCTCCGAACAGGTTTTCCACAGCTCCGCACCTCGGGCAGGCCGGCGCCCACGAGGCGATAAATCACCAAATATCCCCATAAATCGGTATAAACAGCCGCTACCTACGGAGAGTTATCCACAGGCTGGGATGTTTTCCACATACCGGGTCGCGGGCCATGAGATTGCCGCGAACACCCTCTCCGACCCCGTTTTCCCTCTGTACGGTGGCCCCGGGGGCCTGACCCGAGGAGAGCGTCGATGCGGATCATGCTCACCGTGCTCAGCGAGCACGCCGACCGCGATGTCGTGGTCGAGGGCGACGAGACGACCACGGTGGCACGGCTCGCCGAGTCACTCGCGGGCCAGGGCGGCGAGCGTCCGAGCAACGTGGTGCGGCTGACGCGCAGCAAGGCCCCGTACGGGCTGGGCCGTGACGCGGCCGGGGCCGAGCCCCCGGCGCTCTGGCTGGACGGACGCCCCCTCGACCCCGACGCTCCCGCGCTCGGCCTGCTCCGCGACGGCGACCTGGTCACCCTCGACCGCTCGCTCGCCCTGGCCACCCTCGCCGAGGAGCCCGGCGGGATCGTGGAGATCCGGGTGATCGGCGGGCCCGCCGCCGGGTCGGTGCACCGCCTCAGCCTGGGCGTGCACACCATCGGCTCCGACCCCGCCTGCTCGGTGGCCGTGTCCGACCCCCGGCTGCCCGCGCTGGCCGCCGTGGTGCGGCTCACCCCGGACGCCATCACCGTGGAGCCGGGGGAGCCGGGGGAGCCGGGGAACCCCGGGGCCGGGGCCCTGCTCGACCGCGAGCGGCTGGAAGGTCCGCTGCCCTGGCCCGAGCACGCCCTGCTGAGCTGCGGCGGCAGCGTGCTGACCCTCAAGGCGGTGGAGCCGCCCGACGCGCACCTGGACGCACAGCCGGACGGCGGCCTGGCCTACAACCGGCCGCCCAGGTTCCGCCCGCCGGGCGGCGCGCGGCGTTTCGAGGTGCCGGCCGAGCCCAGGCGGGCCGAGACCATGCGGCTGCAGCTGCTGACCGCCTTCCTGCCCGCGGCGCTGGGACTCGGCATGGCCTGGGCACTGCAGACCTGGTACTTCCTGCTGTTCGCGCTGATGACACCGCTGATCATGATCGGCCAGTGGTGGAGCGACCGGCGGCACGGCCGCAAGCAGTACCGCCGGCAACTCAAGGAGTACCGGGAGCGGCTGAAGGTCTTCGAGGCGACCGTGGAGCGCGCCCGCGCCGACGACGAGACCGCCCGCCGCGCCGCCGCGCCCGACCCCGCCGAGGTGCTGCTCACCGTGACGGGCCCCCGGCGGCGGCTCTGGGAGCGGCGTGACCACGACCCCGACGCGCTGCGGCTCCGGGTCGGCCTCGCCGACCTGGCCGCCGACCTGGAGTTCACCCCCGAGCGCTCCGCGCCGGCCGACACCCCGATGCCCGCCCCGCCCACCTGCCAGGCGGTGCCGGTGGCGCTCGCCATGCGCCGCCTGGGCGTCGCCGGTCTGACCGGACCCAGGGAGACGACGGCCGGGCTGGCGCGCTGGCTGGTCGGCCAGGCCGCCGCCCTGCACAGCCCGCGCGACCTGGCGATCGTCGTGCTCTCCGCGCACGGCGACAGCGAGGAGCGGTGGAGCTGGGTACGGTGGCTGCCGCACTGCGCCCCGCGCGGCGGCCAGGACTGCGTGGCCCTGGTCGGCGCCGACCCCGAGGCCGCGGCCCGCAGGGTGAGCGAGCTGGCCGCGCTGATCGACGAGCGCCTCGGCGACGACGCCGCCGCGGGATCCTCGGCCAGGCTCGGCCGCGTACCGGCCGGCTGGGGCGACCTGGGCGGGGGCGGCGGGTCCGAACAGCCGTACGCCGCCCCCGTCTACGACGAACGCCCCTACGACGTGCTGGTGGTGCTCGACGGCGCGCAGGTGCTGCGCGCGCTGCCGGGCATGCCCCAGGTGCTGCGCCAGGGACCCCGCGCGGGTGTCTACACCCTGGCGGTGGACGGCGACCAGCGGCTGCTGCCCGAGGAGTGCGCCACCGTCGCCGCCATGGAGACCGACGGCACCGTGCGGCTGCGCGGCGGTGGCCTGGACGACCTCGGCGAGATCCTGGCCGACCAGGTGACGGCCGCCTGGTGCGACCGGCTGGCCCGCTCGCTGGCGCCGATCCGCGACGTCAGCCGCGACGACGCCGGCCTCGCCCTGCCGGGCTCCGCGCGGCTGCTCGACCTGCTGGAGCTGCCGTCGGTCTCCGGTGCGGCCCTGGCCGAGCGCTGGGGCCGGGCGACCGAGGCCGTGGTGGGGGTGGGCCCCGAGGGGCCGTTCTCGGTCGACCTGCGCAGGGACGGACCGCACGCGCTCATCGCGGGCACCACCGGCGCGGGCAAGTCGGAGCTGCTGCAGACCCTGATCTGCTCGCTGGCGGTGGCCAACAGGCCGGACGAGATGACGTTCGTGCTGATCGACTACAAGGGCGGCGCCGCGTTCAAGGAGTGCGTGCGGCTGCCGCACACGGTGGGCATGGTCAGCGACCTCGACGGCCACCTGACCCAGCGGGCCCTGGCCTCCCTGGCCGCCGAGATCCGCCGCCGTGAGCGCCTGCTGCTGGCCGTGGGAGCGAAGGACATCGAGGACTACCACGAGCTGCGCGACGCCCGCACGGCCCGTGCCTCCCGGGACCTGCTCGTCGCCGGGAGCGGCGCGCCGGTCAGGCCGCTGCGCGGGCGCGCCGAGCCTCCGGCCCCGCTGCCCCGGCTGGTGCTGGTCATCGACGAGTTCGCGGCCATGGTCAGCGAGCTGCCCGACTTCATGACCGGGCTGGTCGACATCGCCAGGCGGGGGCGCTCGCTCGGCATCCACCTCATTCTCGCCACCCAGCGCCCCGGCGGTGTGGTGACCGCCGACATCCAGGCCAACACGTCCCTGCGGATCGCGCTGCGGGTCACCGAGGCCACCGAGTCCGCCGACGTCATCGACCGCCCGGACGCCTCGTACATCCCCAAGTCCGCTCCCGGCCGGTGCTATGTGAAGTCGGGCGCGGGCGCGGCGACGGCGGTGCAGACCGCGCGGATCGGCGGACGGAGCCCCGGTGTCTCGGGCGGCGAGGCCAGGGTGCGGGTGACGGAGGTGGGCTGGCAGGCTCTGGGCCGCCCCAGGCCGGCGCGCGCGGGGGCCGAGGGAGGCCACGTCACCGACCTGTCCGTACTCGCCGACGCCCTCGTCGAGGCGGCCCGCGTCGCCGGAGTCGCGGAGCAGCCGAGCCCCTGGCTCGAACCGCTCCCCGAGCTCACGGTCGTCCCCGGCCTCTCCACACCGTCCACCGGCCTGCCCTACCGGGCGGGGGCCGAGGAGGTGCCGCCGCTGGCCTTCGGGGTCACCGACATGCCCTGGGCGCAGGACCGGCGGGCACTGGCGCTCGACCTCGCGGGCGGGGGGCACCTGCTCATCGCGGGCGCCTCGCGGAGCGGGCGGTCCACGGCGCTGCGCACGCTCGCGGGGGCGATCGCCGGCCGGACCTCCCCCGACGACGTGCACGTGCACGCGATCGACTGCGGCTCGGGGGCGCTGCTGCCCCTGATGGCGATGCCGCACTGCGGCGCCGTGGTGACGCGCGACCAGCTCGACCGGGTGGAGCGGCTGCTGGCCAGGCTCCGCGCGGAGGTGGGGCGGCGCCAGCAACTCCTCGCCGAGGCCGGGTACGCCTCGCTGGCCGAGCTGCGCGCCGGCACGGACGGCCCCCGGCTGCCGTGGCTGGTCCTGATGCTCGACCGGTGGGAGGGATTCGTCGCCGCGTTCGAGGGCTACGACTACGGGCGGCTGATCGATTCGCTGATGCAGCTGCTGCGGGAGGGACCCGCGGTCGGGCTGCGGGCCGTGGTGACCGGTGACAGGTCCGTGCTGCTCGGGCAGATCTCCACGGTCTTCGACGACCGGCTGATCCTGCGGCTGGCCGACCCGTCCGACTACGGCCTGGCCGGGTTGCCGGTCAAGGACCTGCCCACGACCCTCGCGCCGGGCCGCGCACTGTCCACCGGCGAGTACGGCACGACCGAGAGCCAGATAGCGCTGCTCTGCGACGACCCCTCGGGACCGGCGCAGGTCGCCGCGCTCCAGGCGCTGGCCCGGTCGGCGCCGGAGATCACCGCCGACCCGCCGCTGCGGGTGGACGCGCTGCCGATGCGCGTCACCGCGGCGCAGGTCCTGGATCTGGTGCCCTCCTTCCGGCCGCCGTCGCCGCTGTGGGCGCTGTTCGGCGCCGGGGGCGACTCGCTGGCCCCGCTCGGCGTCGACCTGCTGGCCCACGGCCCCGGCGCGGTCGTCGCGGGGCCGCCCAGGTCCGGCAGGTCCACGGCACTGCTGACCGCCACCCACTCCCTGCTCTCCCAGGGCACCCCCACGGTCCTGGTGACTCCCCGGCGCAGCCCGCTGTGCACGCTGGTGGACACCCCCGGCGTGCTGGCCGTGCTGGACGCGAACGGTGACCTGCACGAGGCCGTCGCGGGGCAGGACCGTTATGTCGTGATCGTCGACGACGCCGAGCTGATCTCCCCGGACTCTCCCCTGGGCACCGCGCTCGAACAGGTGCTCCGGAGCGGCAGGGACGGCGAGCACGGCATGATCATCGGTGGTACCACGGGCGACCTGACCACCGCCTACCGAGGTTTCGCGGCCGAGACCCGCAAGGGGCGCACCGGCCTGCTGCTCTCGGTCCAGAGCCCCGCCGACGGCGATCTGTTCACGGTCCGGCTGCCCCGCGGCGCGGTCGGCGGCCCCCCGGGGCGCGGCCTGCTGGTGACCCTGGGCTCGGTGACCCCCATCCAGGCGGCCGTCACATGAGAATGCCCCGGTCCTTCAAGAACCGGGGCATTTCGGCGGGCCGTTTCCTATCGCGTGGCGGACTCGATATTGCCGCGGTAGGTGTTGATCACCCGAGAAGCCTCGCCGAGCTCCTCGGACATGCGCTGGAAAGCGGCGCGATAGTTCTGCCAGGCCTCGCTGAAACGCTGGGCGCCGGGCCCCGTCCAGGCGGTTCCGACCTTCGCCGCCTCCCTGTCAAGAGCGGCCACGGTCGCTCTGACCTGGTCGGCCTGCTGGGTGAACTGGGTGGCCATCTGCTGCATTTCCGCGGGGTTGCCGCCGAGCAAGTTCTGGCTCATGCCAGTCTCCTTCGGATCGGTGTCGGGGGTTGGTCACCAAACGAAATCACGATAGGCGTACGGATCACAGGGGTATCCGGGATATACCGAGCGGCTATGGACGTTCCCTTCACCGCTGAGAGACTAACGTTCTTCATTGTCTTGATTTTTAGTGATTCAAGGAGATATGGGCAGTGCGTGAGATTGTGGTGACGGGCGGAGGCACCGGAATCGGCTACGCCATCGCGGCGGCGTTCGCCGCGCAGGGCGACCGGGTGACCGTCACCGGGCGGCGCGAGCAGGTGCTCAAGGAGGCGGCCGACCGGCTGGGCGTCTCGTACGTGGCGTTCAACGCGGCCAACCCCGTGGCGGTGGGCGAGGCGCTGGAGCGGCTGCCCGCGCGGGTGGACGTGCTGGTCAACAACGCGGGCGGGAACACCAACCTGGACCGCGTGCCGTCCGGCGACGACCTGATGGACGTGGCGGAGGGCTGGTGGGCCAACCTCAACGCCAACCTGATGTCGGCCGTACTGGTCACCAGCGCGCTCATCCCGCGCCTCGCCGAGGGCGGCCGGATCATCACGATCGGTTCCATCGCGGCCAGGGGCACCGGTTCCGGCTCGTACGGCGCGGCCAAGGCGGCCGTGGAGGCGTGGACCGCCGACCTGGCCGCCGAGCTGGGGCCGCGGGGCGTCACCGCCAACGTGGTCTCCCCCGGCCTGATCGTGGACACCGAGTTCTTCCGGGGCCGTCTCACCGAGGAGGGGGTGCGCCGCAGGGTCGAGGGCACCAGGAACGGCAGGGCCGGGACCCCGGACGACGTCGCCGAGACCGTGCGGTTCGTCGCCTCCGCCGAGGCGCGCCACGTGACCGGGCAGGTCCTGCACGTCAACGGCGGCGCGTACCTGGGCAGGTAGGACCCCCCTCCGCTCCGCCATCAGGCGCCGCTTACACTCCGTTGGAGGCCCGCCAGCCCCCTGTTCGCACGTCTGAAGGGAACGACGTCGGTGCATAAGGTCTTGATCGCCAACCGTGGTGAGATCGCGGTTCGAATCGCCCGCGCGTGCAAGGACTCCGGGTTGGCCAGTGTCGCCGTCTACTCCGACCAGGACCTGGACGCACTCCATGTCCGGGTCGCGGACGAGGCGCACGCCCTTGGTGGCCAGACGCCCGCGGAGACCTATCTCGACATCACCAAGCTGCTGCGGGTCGCCGCGGAGACCGGGGCGGACGCCGTACACCCCGGCTACGGCTTCCTGGCCGAGAACGCCGACTTCGCCCAGGCGGTCATCGACGCCGGCCTGACCTGGATCGGCCCGCCGCCGGCCGCGATCATCGCGCTCGGCGACAAGGTGCAGGCCCGCCACATCGCGCAGAAGGTCGGCGCGCCGCTCGTGGCCGGCACCAAGGATCCGGTCTCCGGGAGCGAGGAGGTCGTCGCCTTCGCCGCCGAGCACGGCCTGCCGATCGCGATCAAGGCCGCCTACGGAGGCGGCGGGCGCGGGCTGAAGGTGGCGCGCACCGCGGAGGAGATCCCCGAGCTGTACGACAGCGCGGTCCGCGAGGCGGTCACCGCGTTCGGCAGGGGCGAGTGCTTCGTCGAGCGCTACCTGGACCGTCCCCGGCACGTGGAGACCCAGTGCCTGGCCGACACCCACGGCAACGTGGTCGTGGTGTCCACCCGTGACTGCTCGCTGCAGCGCCGCCACCAGAAACTGGTCGAGGAGGCGCCCGCCCCCTTCCTGACCCCCGAGCAGCTCGACCTGCTCTACACCAGTTCCAAGGCGATCCTGCGCGAGGCGGGCTACGTCGGGGCCGGTACCTGCGAGTTCCTGGTGGGCCAGGACGGCACGATCTCCTTCCTGGAGGTCAACACCCGGCTGCAGGTCGAGCACCCGGTGACCGAGGAGGTCGCCGGCGTCGACCTGGTACGCGAGATGTTCCGCGTCGCCGACGGCGAGGAGCTGGGCTACGGCGACCCCGTGCTGCGCGGCCACTCGATCGAGTTCCGGATCAACGCCGAGGACGCCGGGCGCGGCTTCCTGCCCGCCCCCGGCACGATCACGCGGATGAGCGCCCCCTCCGGTCCCGGGGTGCGCCTGGACTCCGGCTACGAGACCGGCATGACCGTCCCGCAGTCCTTCGACTCCCTGGTCGCCAAGCTGATCGTGACCGGAGCCGACAGGAGGCAGGCCCTGGAGCGCTCGCGCCGGGCGCTGGCCGAGTTCGAGATCGACGGCATGCCGACCGTGCTGCCCTTCCACCGTGCCGTGGTGTCCGATCCCGCGTTCACCGGCGCGCCCTTCTCGGTGCACACCCGGTGGATCGAGACCGAGTTCGACAACACGATCGCGCCGCACGCGGGAGAGCACGGCGAGGCCGAGGAGCCGGGCGAGCGGCAGCGGATCACCGTCGAGGTGGCCGGCAAGCGGCTGGAGGTGGTGCTCCCCGCGGGGTTCGCCGCCGGGAATCCCGGCTCGGGCGGCGCGGCGTCGAAGGCACCGCGCCGCGGCGGCGGCGGGGTGGCCAAGAAGGCCGCGAGCGGCGATTCGCTGGTCAGCCCGATGCAGGGCACGATCGTCAAGGTCGTCGCCGCCGACGGCGACACCGTCGCGGCCGGTGACACGATCGTCGTGCTGGAGGCGATGAAGATGGAGCAGCCGCTCGCCGCGCACAAGGCCGGCACCATCACCGGACTGGCGGCACAGGTCGGCCAGACCGTCACCTCGGGTGCCACGATCTGCGAGATCAAGGACGTCTGAGTTCCCGCCCGGCGCGGTGTACGCCCACGTTCACCGGCGCCCGGGGATCCGGTGGAGATCCACGGACATCGCGCCGGGGCCAGGCTCCCGGGGGTGCCCCCGAAGGCCCCGGCCACGCTCGCCCGAGCTTTCGGGTGCGCGGGTCCACGCGGGCCGTGGCGCGACGATCACACACGGATGCCCCGGTAGACGCCTGACCCGGTTCGGAAAAGGATACGGTCGGGATGTAGGAACTCTGACGTCCACTCATTCGTCTTCAGGACGAAGGAGGCTTTCTGCCGTGACCACGATTAGAACCGCGCCAGGCCGTTTCGGTGCCATGCTCATGGCACTGTTCGCCGGGCTGCTGGCCGTTTTCATGCTCGCCCCGGCGGCCCACGCCGCGGCGCCAGACCCCAGTGCGATCGCCTCGGAGCTGAAGGACGGGGACCGCTTCTACGCCGATCCCGCGGCGAACCTGCCCGCCAACGCCGTCAACGCCATGCGCGACGCGGCGGAAAAGACTTCCTCCGTCTACGTGGCGTTGCTCCCCGAGAACTCGATCACCAGCCAGTCCCAGGCGAGGACCCTGCTGAGCTCGCTCCTGAAGAGCGTCGGCCCCAAGTCGACGGTCCTGGTGATGAGCGGCAGGACCCCGTTCGGCGTCACGAACATCAAGGGCGTCGACGTCGACGAGCTGCTCGGGCGGGCCAAGGCCAACAGCCCGACCGACAGCGTGATCAACTTCACCAAGCTGGCGGACGACGCGGGGATCGGCGGCGGTGCCCCCGCCGGCTCCTCCAGCTCCAGCTCCTCCAGCAGCGGCTCCAGTGCGGGCGTGCTGGTCGGCATCCTGGTGCTGGCCGCGGCCGGTGGCGCGGGCATCTTCTTCTACTCCCGCAAGAAGAAGAAGGAGCGCGAGATCCGTGAGGCCGCCGAGCTGGCCGCGGTCAAGCAGACCGTGGACGAGGACGTCACCAAGTTCGGCGAGGAGATCACCGACCTCGACACCGACGTCAAGCTGCTCGGCAACGGCGCCGACCACCTGCAGGACTGGCAGCGCGCCCTGGACTCCTACGAGCGGGCCAAGGTGGAGCTCGCGGCGGTCAACCGCCCCGACGAGCTCCGCGGCGTGACCACCGCGCTGGAGGAGGGCCGCTACGCCCTCGCCTGCGTGAAGGCGCGCGTGAACAACCAGCCGCTGCCCGAGCGGCGCTCCCCGTGCTTCTTCAACCCGCAGCACGGGCCCTCCGTCCGCGACGTGCGCTGGGCCCCGCCCGGCGGCGCGCTGCGCGACGTGCCCGCCTGCGCGGCCGACGCGGAGGCCGTCGAGCGCGGCTTCGAGCCGCAGACCCGCGAGGTCATGGTCAACGGCCAGCGCCGCCCGTACTACGACGCGGGACCGGCCTACCAGCCCTACGCCTACGGCTACTACGGCGGCTTCGGCGATGTCATGACCGGCATGCTCGTCGGCACCATGATGGGCAGCATGCTGAGCGGCGGATTCGGCGGCGGCTACGGTAGCTACGGAGCCGGCTACGAGCAGGGGGTCGCCGACAGCGGCACCGACTTCGGCGGTGGCGGCGACTTCGGCGGCGGAGGCTGGGGGGACTTCGGCGGCGGAGGCGACTTCGGCGGCGGAGACTTCGGCGGGGGCGACTGGTAGCCCCACCGCGGCAGGACGACGAGTAGAACGACGCCGGGCGCGCTTCCCCTTCGGGGGAGCGCGCCCTTCGGTGTCATCGGAGCCCGTCGCCGGGCTCCGAATGATGTCATCCCGCCGTACAGAGGCCCTCAGGTGCTGTCGCGCACGGTGAGCCGCGGCTGGAGCAGGGTGTCCTCGGGGACGGCGTGGCCCTCGAGCTTGTCCATGAGCAGCCGGACCGCCTGGCGGCCCACCTCCTCGGCCGGGATCAGCACCGAGGTCAGCGGCGGACTGGAGCGTTCCGCGATGTCGTCCGGGCAGATCGCCACTACGGCGACGTCGTCGGGCACCCGCCTGCCGTGCTGGCGCAGCGCTCCCAGCACGTGGTTGACCGCGGCCTCGTTGTGCACGACCAGCCCGGACAGGCCCGGCCTGGTGTCCAGAAGCTCGGCGATCACGGTGGACACCTGGTCGAAGTTCTCCTCACAGGACAGGGCCACCCCCTTCAGGCCGGTGTCGGCCACGGCCGCCGTGAAGCCCTCCCGGGTGCGGCGGGCGAAACCGGTGCCCCGGTCGTAGACGACCGAGGGCGCGCCGAGCAGCGCGACCTCGGTGTGCCCGCGCTCGGCCAGGTGCTCCACGCAGAGCGCACCCGCCCTCGCGAAGTCGAGGTCGACGCAGGTCAGCCCGGCCGAGTCGGCGGGGAAACCGATCAGCACGCTGGGCTCGGCGAGATCCTTGAGCAGCGGCACCCGGCTGTCGTGCAGCTCCACGTCCATCAGGACCAGCCCGTCGACCAGCGCGCTCGCCGCCGCCCTGCGCAACCCGTCCGACCCCTCGTCGGCGGTCAGCAGCAGCACGTCGTGGTCGTACTGCCGCGCGGCGGTGACCACCGAGGTGGCGAACTGCATCAGCACCGGGACGTGCATCCCCACCCGCAGGGGCAGCACCAGCGCGATGACGTTGGCCCGCTTGCTGGCCAGCGCCCTCGCCCCGGCATTGGGGTGGTATCCGAGGACCCGCACGCTGTCGAGCACCCTGCGCCGGGTGTCGGCCGAGATCGCCCGCTTCCCGCTGAGCACGTACGACACGGTGCTGACCGCCACTCCCGCGTGCCTGGCGACCTCGCTGATGGTCACCGCCCGCTCACTCATGCGGTCTCGCAGAAGCTCAGGGCGGCCACGGTGATCCCGATGTTCTCGAACACCACATAAAGATCGTGGACTCCCCCCTGCTCCGCAAGCCCGGCGCGCACCTCGGTGAGGTCATGGCGGCCGGCGCGGGGGACGGGGAGGTCGCCGATCACGGGGCCGTAGAGGGGGTCGTCCAGGCGCAGGGTGATCACACCGCCCTCGGCGCTGGTGGCGCTGACCGAGCAGGAGGCGGCCCCCTCCCCCAGGTCGACCGAGCGGAACACGATCCACGCCCCCTCGGCGGTGGACCGCACGGCGTCGCCGGAGATCCTGGCCGCGTCCACGAACGCCACCGAGTCGTACTCGTCGTGGTCCACCGCGGCGATCGGGCCCGCGAAGGCGTCGCGCGGCGGGATGCGCTCGCCGTCGACGTGGAAGGAGGCGCAGAGCCGGATGTCGCGCGCGGAGCCTCCGATCATGATCTTGTGGGACGCGTCCTCGACGACGAACCGGCCCCCGGTGACGTCCCAGAAGGCCAGTTCCCGAACGTCGAGGTCCCAGTCGACCCGGGTGCTCTCGCCGGGGGCGAGCCGTACCTTGACGAAGCCCCGCAGGCGGCGCAGCGCCTGCTTGACCCGGGAGTTCCGCTGACGGGTGTAGATCTGGACGACCTCCACCCCGGCTCGGGCACCGGTGTTGGTGACGGTGGCCGAGGCGCTGAGCCGGCCGTCCCGCACCGAGACGGCCAGGTCGGTGTAGTCGAAGGTGGTGTAGCTGAGGCCGTGGCCGAAGGGGTAGAGCGGGGTGCCCCGGAAGTACTGGTAGGTCGCGTCGGTGGCGATGATGTCGTAGTCGAGCAGGTCGGGAAGCTCGCACGCGGAGTCGTACCAGGTCTGGGTGAGCCGCCCCTCGGGGTCGGCGTCGCCGAACAGCACCTCGGCCAGTGCGTGCCCGTACTCCTGGCCGCCGTGCGAGGACCACAGCACCGCGGGCGGGTCGTCGCCGTCCCAGGTCACCGGGTAGCCACTGCTGATCACCATGACGGTCCTCGGGTTGGCCGCGCGCACCGCCTCGACCACCGCCTGCTGCGCGGCGGGCAGCGCCAGGTCCAGGCGGTCCTCGGTCTCCCTGCCGTTGACCAGCGGATGGTCCCCGACGACCACCACGGCCACGTCCGCGGTCGCGGCGAGCGCGGCGGCGGCCTCGGCGCCGCCGGCCACCCGCTCCACGGTGAGCCAGGCGGCGGCGTCGGCATCGTCGACCAGGCGGAAGACCTCGCCGTCCAGCGCGACGTAGCGGCCCGTGGAGATGTGCCTGAGCGCCAGCGTGCCGCGCGGGCGCTCCTCGGTGCGGAAGGTCTGGCGCACCTCCCAGCCGTTGGGTCCCGGCTGGTCGTTGACCAGCACGCCGTCGTCGCCGACCGACAGGTGGCGCCCGGTCGCCACGGCCCGCAGGGCGTAGCAGCCGCCGCCCCAGTCGAACAGGTCGAACAGGCCGGGCTCGGCGCCGACGCCGAGCGGCCCGCCGTCGAGGTCGGCGACGACGTGGCCGCCGTCCACCGAGATCGTGATCCGGTCCACCGCCTCGCAGAAGACGGTCTCGCAGCGCTCGGCGAGCCCGGCGCGGGCGGTGACCGCGTAGGGGAGCGTCCCCGAGTACCAGTCCTCCATGAGGGTGTCGCCGAGCTGGCCGATGACCGCGATCCTGCGCACCGAGGTCAGCGGCAGGATCCCGTCGTTGCGCAGCAGCACGATCGAGCGCCGGGCGGCCTCGCGGGCCAGTTCCTGGTGCTCGGGGCAGTTGACCACCGCCTCGGTGATGTCGTCGTACGGGGTGGCGGGGTCGAACTCGCCCAGCCGGAAGCGGATGGAGAGCGTGTGCCGTACCGCGAGGTCGATGTCGGCCTCGGTGAGCAGGCCGCGCTCCAGCGCGGCGTGGATGTGCCCGAGGGTGGCCTCGCTCCGCTCGTCGTCCTGGGTGAAACTGTCGAGCCCCGCCCTGATCGCGTGCGCGTAGGCCTCGGGAAGGTCGTCGTAGTAGGCCTGCAGGCCGGTGAGGTTGGCGGGCGCGTAGGCGTCGCTGACCACGAGGAGGTCGTCGGGCGCCCAGGCTCGCAGCACCTCGCCGATCAGCGGGCTGAGGTGGGCCGGGCGGCCGTTGACCAGGTTGTAGGAGGGCATCACGGCGACCGCGGCGCCGTCGGCCAGCGCGGACCGGTAGGCCGGGAGCTCGTACTCGCGCAGCACCCGGGGCGGCAGGTTGCTGGAGGTGACGCAGCGGTCGGTCTCGTTGTTGTAGCCGAGGAAGTGCTTGAGGGTGGGGGCGGTCTTCAGCACCGTGGGATCGCTCCCACGAAGGCCGGAGGCGTACGCCGTCGCCATCACACCGGTCAGCCACGGGTCCTCGGAGTAGCCCTCCTCGTTGCGACCCCAGCGGGGGTCGCGCAGCGGGTTGACCACCGGCGCCCAGACGTTGAGCCCGGCCCCCGCCGGGTCCTTGTGGTGGAAGGCCAGCACCTCGTCGCTGGTGGCCTCGCCGACCCGCCGCACCAGGTCCGGATCCCAGGTGCTGGCCAGTCCGATCGCCTGGGGGAACACCGTCGCGGGACCGAGCCAGGCCAGGCCGTGCAGCGCCTCGGTGCCGGTGCGGAAGGGACCGACCCCGAGCCGCTCCACCGGCTGCTGGTACTGGTGCAGCAGCCCGACCTTCTCCTCCAGCGTGAGCCTGCTCCGCAGGTCCGCGATCCGCTGTGCGAGGGGGAGTTCCGGGTCACGGAACGGTTCGTTCATCGGGGACCATCCCTTTGAGAGCGTCGAAGCGCTTCGATTTCTGTCCTGGAAGAACGCCTCTGTCGAAGCGCTTCGATAATCGGTCCGGGAAAACTCCGGTCGTCACCCGTGCGTTACGCGCGTGTTTCGAGCGGAGCTTCCCTGAAGGGTGCACTCCCGTGCGGCCCAGGTCAAGAGATTCGCGGCAAACGGCCCGAATCCACCGAGTCGAGCACTCGGGCGGCACCACCCAGCGCCGCCGCGCCATAACCGAGCGTGGAGGCGACGACCCGGCAGCCCCCGGCGTCCGGCGCGATCGTACGCCCCCGCGTCTCGGTCTCCACCGCGGGCAGCAGCCACGGCGCGAGCGGTACGTAGTAACCGCCCAGGATGACCACCTCGGGGTTGAGCAGGTTGGCCAGCACCGCCACGCCCTTGCCGAGGTTGCGGCCCACGGTGTCGAGGACCCCGAGCGTGCCCGGGTCGCCCCCGCGGGCCAGCCGTACCACCTCGTCGAGTTCGAGCTCGACCTCGGCGGGCGAGATCGTGGCGTGTTCCAGCACGGCGCCGATCCCGGCGACGGCCTCCAGGCAGCCCAGGCGCCCGCACCGGCACTCGGCGCCGAGCGGGTCGAGCTGGATGTGGCCGATCTCGCCGCCGTAGCCCTGGCCTCCCCTGCGCAGCCGGCCGTCGAGGATGATCCCGGCCCCGACCCCGATCTCGCCGGTGAGGTAGACCAGGTTGGCCGTCCCGGCATGCGGGCCGAAGCGGTGCTCGGCCAGGGCCGCCAGGTTGGCGTCGTTGTCGACCTGGACCGGGAAACCCGGGTCGCGCAGCGCCTTGGTGAGGTCGCCGCAGAGGTCGGCGTCGCGCCAGCCGAGGTTGGGCGCGATGCGCACCGTGCCGTCGGTGCCGATCAGTCCGGGTACGCCCACGGTCAGCCCCAGGACCTGGCGCTCCTGTTTGGTCATCCGGCTCACCACCCGGCGGACGATCCCGGCGACGGTGGCCATCGCCTGCCCCACCGTGCCCGCGGCGCCGGGAAAGGACCTCCGCCAGGAGAGCAGCCGCTCCCCCGACAGGTCCACCGCGACCGCGGTGACGTAGTCGACGTTGATCTCGATGCCGATCGCCGCGTACGGCGAGCCGTCGAGCACCAGCATCGTGGCCGGGCGGCCGACGCGGTTCTCCGTCAGGCCGGTCTCCCTGACCAGGCGGCGGTCGATCAGGTCGGCGACCAGGCTCGACACGGTCGCCTTGTTCAACCCGGTGGACGCCGCGATGTCGGCCCGCGAGCACGGCGCGTGCTCGCGCACGAACCTCAGCACCACGGCCAGGTTGGTGGCCCGCACGTCGGCGAAGTCGGCCGGACGCGGGTCAGTCGTAGATGTGATCAAGGTGAGTCCCGCTCCCGCTCGGCCAGGCTGGCCCCATCATGCCCCATCGTTCACCAATCTGTGACCGCCCCCCGGCGGCCCGCGATCGGCGGTCCCTTGTGGCGACGGTCACCCTCGACTAATTTGTTTGGTCGAAAGACGAACTAATTCTACCCCGGAGCCATGCTCCACGACACCCCCCGATCCGTCTCGAACCAATGAAGGGAGCGCCCCGTGAAAGATCTTCCCCAGGGCGCGATGACCAGCCGTCGAGGCTTCCTCGGCCTGGTGGGGCTCAGCGCGGCCGCGGTCGCCGGCGGCGGCCTGCTGGCCGCGTGTTCCGCGCCCAGTGGCCCCCGGCCGGGCAGCGGAGGCGCCACGGCCGCCGCGGCGGACAAGCTGACGTCCCTCACCCCCACCTACACCGCCTTCCCCGGTGTCAAGCCCGACCTTCCGGGCACGGTCTCCACGCTGCCCGGGGTCCCCGACGTCAGCGGCGGCTTCACCTCCTACCCGGCCGCCCCCACCGCGGCGCTCACCCAGAAGGCCGGCAAGGGCGGCACCTACAAGGCCATGACCCCGCTCTGGGGCCCACCGCCGCCCGGCCTGGCGAGCAACTCCTACTTCCAGGCGGTCAACGCCGACATCGGCGCCACCGTGGAGTTCCAGATCACCGACGGTAACGTCTACGGCGACAAGGCGATCGCCAGGCTCGCCGCGGGGGACATCCCGGAGATCATGGTCATCCCGAGCTGGGAGATCGACAAGATGGCGGACTTCAACACCGCCGTCGACAAGGCGTTCGAGGACCTCACCCCCTACCTGCAGGGTGACAAGGTCGCGCCCTACCCGCTGCTGGCCAACCTGCCGACCGCCGCCTGGCAGTGGTCGGTCTGGAACAACAAGCTCATGGCGGTGCCGTTCCCGACCGAGCCGTACCCCTTCGCGCTGCTCTACCGCAAGGACCTGTTCGACAAGAACGGCTGGAACACCAACCCCAAGACCGCCGACGAGCTGTTCCAACTCGGCAAGGAGATCACCGACCCCAAGGCCAAGCGCTGGGCGTTCGGCAGCATCCACGAGACGATGTGGCCGACCTTCAGGATCCCGCAGGACTGGCGGTACGAGGGCGGCAAGCTCGTCCACAAGTACGAGACCCCCGAGTTCGAGCTGATGCTGGAGTTCATGCGGAAGGTCTTCAAGGAGGAGCTGGTCCACCCGAGCGTGGTCGGCAGCAAGGGCGCCAACGAGAAAGAGCTGATGGGGGCCGGGCAGATCCTCGTCTACCGCGACGGGCTGGGCGGCTGGAAGGAGCTGCTGCAGCAGCACCGGGGCAAGAACCCCGACTTCAGCCTGGGCGTCTTCCCGGTCTTCGCCCACGACGGCGGCACGCCGCTGATGTACCACGGCACCGCGGCGGGCATCTTCACCTTCGTCAAGAAGGGGCTGCCCAAGGAGCAGGTGGAGGAGATCCTCGCCATCCTCAACTGGTGCGCGGCGCCGTTCGGGACCAAGGAGTACGAGCTCGCCAACTTCGGCGTGGAGGGCAAGCACTTCACCCGGGGCGCGAACGGCATCCCGGAGACGAACGACCTCGGCCGCAAGGAGGTCGCCTACACCTACGGCTTCCTCGGCGGGCGCCCGCTGTATGTGGACTGGCCCTACCCCGACGCGGTCAAGCTCAACGTGGAATGGCAGAACGCGACCTTCCCCCACATCGAGAAGGGCCCGTTCGACGGGATCAGGATCCAGCGGCCGTCGAAGTTCTCCGGGCTGCAGGTTCCCACCGAGGACAAGTTCACCGACATCATGCGCGGCCGTCGCCCGGTGAGCGACGCCAAGCAGATCGCCGCGGAGTGGCGGCGGGACGGCGGGGACGAGGCCCGCGACTTCTACCTGAAGGTCCTGCGGGACAACGGCCGTGCTTAGCGACCACGCGAAGACCGGGCCGGCGGGTGACCTGACCTCACCCGCCGGCACCGGCACCTCCAAGGATGTCCGCAAGAGGGGCTCCACGACAAGCCGGGCGCGCCCGCAACCCTTCGGATCGCGACTGAAACGTGACTGGCAGCTGCTGCTGATGGCACTGCCCGCGATCGGGCTGCTCATCGTGTTCCACTATGTCCCGCTGCTCGGCAACGTGATCGCGTTCCAGGACTACTCGCCGTACGTGGGCATCGCCGACAGCCCGTGGGTGGGGTTCGCCAACTTCCAGTGGCTGATGTTCGACGAGAGCTTCTGGGACGCGACGCTCAACACCCTGACGATCACCGCGTTCCAGCTGGTCTTCTACTTCCCGGTGCCGATCCTGCTGGCCGTGCTGCTGGACAGCGTGGTGCGGCCCCGGCTGCGCCTGTTCATCCAGGGCATCGTCTACATGCCGCACTTCTTCTCGTGGGTGCTGGTGGTCACGCTGTTCCAGCAGATGTTCGGCGGCGCGGGCCTGCTCTCGCAGACGCTGCGCGACCACGGCTACAGCGGCTTCGATCTCATGACGAATCCGGACACGTTCATCGTGCTGGTGACCGCCGAGACGGTCTGGAAGGACGCCGGCTGGGGGACGATCATCTTCCTGGCCGCGCTGGCGGCCATCAACCAGAACCTCTACGAGGCCGCCGCCGTCGACGGCGCGAGCCGCTGGCGGCGGCTCTGGCACATCACCCTGCCCGGCCTGCGCCCGGTCATCGTGCTGCTGCTGATCCTGCGCCTCGGCGAGGCGCTGAACGTCGGCTTCGAGCAGTTCTTCCTGCAGCGCGACGCGGTCGGCAGGGACGCCGCCGAGGTGCTGGACACCTTCGTGTACTGGCGCACGCTGCTCACCGGCGAGTGGAGCTACGGCGCCGCGGCCGGTCTGGTGAAGGGCCTGGTGGGGCTGGTGCTGATCCTGATCGCCAACAGGGTCGCCCATCGATTCGGCGAGCAGGGAATCTACAAACGATCATGACGACTCTTCCCCCCTGGGCCGAGCGGCCCAGCCGCGTCGGCGCGCTCCTCAAGGGACTCCTGCTGACGCTCATCACGGTGGGCGTACTGTTCCCGATCTACATGGTCGTGCTGACCAGCCTGTCCACCCAGGAGGCGGTGACCGAGGCGGGTGGCCTGGTCACCGTGCCGAGCGGGCTCTCCTTCGCCGCGTACCAGGAGCTGTTCGCAGGCGGCGTGGTGACCCGGTCGGTCCTGGTCAGCCTCGGCGTGACCCTGGTCGGCACCGCGATCAGCCTGACCGTCACCGTGCTGGCCGCCTACGGGCTGTCCCGGCCCGGCTCGCTGCTGCACCGGCCGATGCTCTTCCTGGTGCTGCTGACCTTCCTGTTCGGCCCCGGGATGATCCCCAACTACCTGCTGGTCAGCTCGCTGGGACTGATCGACACGTACTGGTCGCTGATCCTGCCCGGCGCGGTCACCGCGTTCAACCTGGTGGTGATGCGGGCGTTCTTCATGAACATCCCGGACGAGGTGACCGACAGCGCCCGCATCGACGGCGCGAACGAGTTCCGCATCCTGCGCACCATCGTGCTGCCCATGTCCAAGGGCGTCACGGCGGTCATCGGCCTGTTCTACGCGGTCGGCTACTGGAACTCGTTCTTCAACGCCGTCCTCTACCTCAACGACAACGCCAAGTGGCCACTGCAGGTGGTGCTGCGGCAGTACGTCCTCCAGGGCCAGTCCCTGATCGTCGGCCAGAGCGGTGTCGGCACCCTTCCCGGCCAGAGCCTGCCGCCGAGCCTGGCCATCCAGATGGCCATCGTCGTCATCGCCCTGCTGCCGGTGCTCTTCGTCTACCCGTTCGTCCAGCGCCACTTCACCAAGGGGGTCATCATCGGCGCCATCAAGGGATAGGCCGCGAGTCGCCCGCGACCGGCACGGACCTGCCGGCCCGTGCCGGTCGGCCGTCGCCTACCCGTGCGCGGGCACCGCGTGGATGACGGCCAGGAGCGACTCGCCGTCGAATCCGATGCGGACGCTGTCCGGATCCCGGCGGACGAAAGCGGGAGGGATCGGCTCCGACACCGACTCCGCGGGCGCGGCCATCGGCCGGAACCCGGCCTCGCGCAGTCGCGCGAGCCATGTCTCGGCCCGCTCGTGACGTTCGTAGCGTTCCTCGTCGTCCGCCGTGCCGACGATGTCGGCCACCTCTCGCCGGAAGAACAGCTTCATCGCGTTACGGTCGTCGGCCGAGACGTCCAGCGCGTCTATCAGCCGGAAGACGGCGTGGAAGTGCCGCCACGAGTTGTGGAACCGCTCGGGCAGTGCCACCCGATGGTGATCGGAGTCCGGCTCGCACAGCACTACGCCGTCCGGCTCCGCATCGCGCAGTTTCGCCAGGAACGTGTTCCGCTCGTCGGCGCCGGACGCGCTGTCCCGCAGGTGGTGCAGCGCGAACGCGGCGTTCATGACCAGCGGGCGTGGTGCCCGGCGCACCAGGTCCCAGTCCTCGTCGGTCATCTGCTCGGCGAAGCGGGGCACCTGATGGAAGTCCAGCGGGACACCGGTGTCGCGGATGGACCGTTCGGCCTGGTGGAGGCTGCCCACCGCGGGGTCCACCCCGATCACCGTCAACCGCCCGGGTGCCTGGCCGCGGCTCGCGAGCGCGGCGAGCACCGCCGCCTCCTGGCCTCCCGAGCCGATGCCCACCGACAGCAGGGTGGCCGTCTCCCGCCCGGCGAGGTGGCCGGCGAGCAGCGCGCCGCCGATCCGACCGGCCAGAGTCACCACCGGCAGGTGTTCGGCCACCAGGTCGAACAACTCGATTTGCGGCCGCTCGAAACGGCACAGATACAGATTGTCCCGCTCATCCTGGTGAGTGCCGAGCCGGCGGGCCAAGGCGTCGTGGTAGAGCAGGTAGAGGAAGTCGTCGCCCACCTTCTCGGGGGTGATCAGGCCGCGTAGCTTGTCCAGCCAGCGCCGGGCGATGTCGGTGCGGCCCGCGTCCGTTTCCTCCACGGCGCGGCACAGCATGTCGAATGCATGAACACTCACGTTGGTCCTCTTCGCTTCTGTGCGTGACGGCTGCCCGGTGGCATGGGCCGCGAGTGTCCTGTCCGCCGCACTCCGGAAGGGGCCGGGCCGCGATGCCTGGCACGTTCGAGGGGCGGGGCACGGCCGGTAAAGCCGGTCGTCTGACGGCTCGGGCGCCCATTTGAGTTCATGGTCGGAGTGAATCTCGGTTTCGAATGGGACCGCTGCGCACCGATCCGTACGTGCTGCCTCTCGTTTCTCCCGGTGACTTTTTCGTGAAAGAATGACGCCGGCCCCCACGAGAAGAGCCCTGAGCTGGGAAAACGCCTTCCCGCTGGTTTTCTCCTCGTCAAGGGCATAGTTGGACAGCGCTCTTGGCATCGACTTGTGCGCACTTTGGCATCGGCTTAGCGCTCCGACGGAGCACACCAAGCGACGCTCGGGTCTCGGCGGGACCGTCGACCAGGCGACCTGTTCGTCGCCCCAGCCGGCCCCAACCCGCCCACAAGCGGCTCGGACCATGCTCGTCCCCATGGGAAACGGGATCGATAACTGTGGCCCGCCCATCGGGACGCTGGTCCCCTGGTTCGGTGTGGACCCCGCGGAATGCGGAGGCCTGGAAGCGAGAACGACCCAGCTCACCCTGCTGGGTCTGCTGGCCATCCCGCTGGCGGTCTCAACCGCGCCCGCGGCTGACCTCGTCCACGGTTTCCAGTACGACGCGGATCGAGCGCACGCCGAGGTGGACCGTCCCTGGCGATCGCAGCGCGGGAGCCCCCGTCCAACGCCACTTCACCAAGGGAGTGATCACCGGCGCCGTCAACGGATGACGGCGCGGTGTACCGGTGGGCTCACCGGCCGTCCGACGGATCCCCGAGCGACCGCGACAGCGCGTCCAGGCGGGCGGCCTCGGCCTCGTTGTCCAACTGCCGGTACTCCCGGCGGGCCTCCGCCAGGGTGCGGCGGGCGGCGGCGAGGTCGCCGCCCCGCGCGTAGACCTCGCCGAGCGCCCCGAGGGTGCGCGCCCTGCCGTAGGCGTTCTGCAGCCGCTCCCACAGATCCGCGGCGGCGAGCAGGCGGGTGACGCTCTGCCCGTGCCGTCCCTCCTCGCTCTCCAGCAGGCCGAGCCCGTGCAGCGCGACCGCCTGGCCGTGCTCGTAGTGGCAGGCGGAGCTGGCGGCCAGCGCCCGCTCCAGCGTCCGGCGGGCGTCGGGGTGGCCTCGGTCGGCGTAGAGCTGCCCGAGATGGGCGAGCATCTGCGCCTCCATCAGGGGGTCGGCGAAGGAGCGGGCCACCTCCACGGCCTGGCGGAGCTGTTCGGCCCCCTCGTCGAACCGGCCGAGCCGCTTGCAGATCATGCCGAGCAGGGCGCGCACCACGCACTCGTCACGCGGGCTGGCCAGTTCTTCGACGATCACCATGGCCTGCCGGGCATGGCCGAGCGCCTCGTCGTAGCGTCCCCGCTCGCTGTCGATGCTGCTGAACTGCTGCAGCACATGGAGCTCACCGAGCGGGTAGCCGCAGCTCCGGGCGATCTCGACGCTCTCCTGGAGCCGGGACAGGGCCCGCTCGTAGTCCCCCCGCAACCGGTGCGCGTCGCCGCAGAGGTACAGCGCGTCCGCCACGCCGCGCGGCTCGCCGAGCTCGCGGAAGATCCGGAGGGACGCGTCAGCCCACTCGATCTTGTCGTCAAGCACCGCTCCGGACTTACCGGAGTGCAGATCGGCCAGGTTGCGCAAGATGACCGCCTCGCCCAGGCGGTCGCCGGCCGCCCGGCAGGCGGCCAGCGCCAGCCGATGCGTGCGGATCCCCTCGGACGCGTCGCGCAGCTCGTAGAAGGTCTGGGCGGCGGCGGCCAGCCCCCACGCGTACCCCGTCTCCCCCGTCGCGGCCGACTGCCGCACCAGGGCGGCGAGCACCTGCCGTTCCACCTCGAACCAGGCGAACGGGTCGCTCACCGCGCTCTCGGCCGCGGCGGGACGCCAGCGGGGCGCGGCGGGACGCAACGCCGCCACGGTACGCGCGGGAAGCAGTTCGTCGGCCCTCTCGGCGAGCAGCAGCCACCCGCCGAACACCCGGGACAGGGCCGCCTCCCGGGTGTCCGCGTCGTCCTCCCGCTCCGCGCGGTGCCGGGCGAAGATCCGGATCAGGTCGTGCAGCCGGAACCGCGGCCGTCCCCCGAGGTCGGGGCCGATCTCGTCGACGAGGCGCGCGTCCACCAGGGAGAGTAGCCGGTCATCCGCGACCCGCTCCGGCGCACCGGTCAGCGCGGCGGCGGTCCAGGCCGGGAAATCAGGGACGTCGAGCAGCCCGAGCAGCCGGAACAGCCGGCGCTGCTCCCGGTCCAGGCCCGCGTAGGAGGTGCCGATGGCGGCCCGCACATCGAGGTCACCGGCCCGCAGCCGGTCCAGCCGCGACGTCTCGTCACGGAGTTCCTCCGCGACGGCGGACAGCCGCCATCCCGGTCGCGTCGCCGCGCGCGCCCCGGCGATCCGCACGGCCAGCGGCAGCTGACCACACAGCCCGACGATCTCCAGCGCGGCGCCGGGCTCCTCCCGGACCCGTCCGGCCGTCACGATCCTGGCGAACAGGTCGAGGGCCGCACCGGGCTCCAGCACGTCGAGATCCGCGAAGTAGGCGGACTCCAGGCCGAGCAGCCGCTTGCGGCTGGTCACCAGCACCGCGCAGCCGGCCGCCCCCGGCTGGACCGCTCTGACCTGCGCCTCGACCTCGGCGTTGTCGGCGAGCACCAGGACCCGCCGGTCCGCGAGCAGGCTGCGGTAGAGCTGGATCCGCTCGGTGAGCGGTTCGGGGACGGCGGGTCCCGGCACCCCGAGGGCACGCAGGAACTGCCCCAGCACCGCGCCGGATGTGGTCTGGCCGGTGAAGTCGGCGTACAGCTGGCCGTCGGGGTAGTTCCTCCTGAGCCGGTGCGCCAGCTGGACGGCCAGCGTGGTCTTCCCCACCCCCGCGCGGCCGGAGATCGCGATCGTGCGGAGCGCCCGGCTGTCGTCCGCGGTCAGTACCGCCGTCCAGTGCTCGATCTCCTTCTCCCGGCCGGTGAAGTCGGGCAGGCAGGGCGGGGTCTGCGCCGGGATCCGCCCCTGCCACACCGGGCGGCGCTCGTCGAGCAGGACCTGCTGGTGCACCCCGCACAGCTCGGGTCCGGGATCGACGCCGAGGTCCTCTCGCAGCAGCCGCCGGTGGTCGGCGAAGAACTTGAGCGCCTCCGGGCGCCTTCCCGCCAGGTGCAGGGCCCGGACGAGCAGGACGGCGAGGTCCTCCCGGTACGGGTGCTCCGCCACCAGGCCCATGAGCTCCTGCACGAGCTCCTCCGGCCGTCCCCGTTCGAGGTCGTCCTCCATCCGCCAGACGAGCGCCGCCAGCCTGCGCTCGTCGAGCCCGCCGGCGTAGGCGGCCGTCGAGGGCGTCACCGGCACATCCGCCAGCACCGGTCCGCGCCAGAGCGAGAGCGCCCGGCGCAGCAGCGGGGAGGCCCCGTCCGAGTCGCCCCGCGCGCGCAACCGGACCCCCTCGTCGCAGAGATCCTCGAAACAGGTCGCGTCGACGGCGTCGCGCCCGACGTTCAGCCGGTAACCACCGTGGCGGGACTGGACGACCTCGGCCCCGCGGTCGTCCAGCAGCCGCCGCAACGACATGACGTAGCCGCGCACCAACGTCCGGCACGAAGCGGGGGGCGCGTCCCCCCACAGCTCGTGGACCAGGTGGTCCACCGACACGTTCTGCCCGGCCCGTACGAGCAGCGCGGCCAGCACGCCGCGAACCTTGCTTCCGCCGGGTGACACCCAGCGGTCGCCGTCCCACACCTCCAGAGGCCCTAGGCAGCGGAACCTCGTCGATGTCAACCGATCTCCACTCAGCCGCGGCCTGAACAGAATCTCTACGCCATTTCTACGGCACTTCTACGGCGGAGGCCAATGATTCCAACGACCACCAAAGATCGGATCTGCGTTTCCGGAACGCACAGAGAGGAAGAGCTATGGTGCGATCGATCAGCGCCCTGGCCGACCGGCTGCTGAGCCGGCTGGTCCCCGCCGGGCACGCGGACGCCGCGTCCTGCTACTACGAGCAGTGTGGCGCCCGGCACTCCAGGTACTGCTGCTACTACCCCGACGACGGCGTGACCATCTGCGGCAGCTGCGTCTACCGGCCCTAGCCCGGATTTCGCTCCCGCCGGCCGGTACTCCCGCCGGCCGGCGGGCCACCTGTGGAGAGGAACGAACACGATGCCCTATCTGATCGCCGCCGTCGTCGTGCTGGGCGTGCTCTGCGGGCTGAACCTCATGCTGCTGCTCGCGGTGGTCCGGCGACTGAAGGAACACGCCCGCGTGCTGGCCGACCGGCCCGGGGCGGGCGGCGCGCGCCTGCCCGAGGCCGGATCGGCGGTCGGGCACTTCGACGCGCTGAGCACCGACGGCGAGGCGGTGTCCCGCCGCGCGCTCGAACCGGGCACCCTCGTCGGCTTCTTCTCACCCGGCTGCGGACCGTGCACGGAGAACCTGCCGAAGTTCACCGCGTACGCCGCGGCGCTGCCCGGCGGCCGGGACCAGGTGCTCGCGGTGATCGCCGGAGCCGACGACTCCGAGGAGATGCGGGTCGCGCTGGCCCGGGTCTCCCGGGTGGTCGTGGAGGCGCACGGAGGGCCGGTGGCCGCCGCCTTCGGGGTGAGCGCCTTTCCCACGTTCTGCGTCCTGGACGGCGAGAGCGTCATCACCGCGGCGGGATTCGACCTCTCGGCGCTGCCGAAGCCGATCACGGCATGACGGCACGGGGAGAGGGCCTGCGGTCGCGGCTGGGGGAACTCGGCGCCGCGCTGCGCCTGGGGTGGCAGGCGGCGCCCTGGCTGCTGCTGGGGTACACGGCGCTCACCGTGGCCACCGCGGCCGCACCGGTCGCGACCGCCTGGCTGACCAAGGTCGTGCTGGACGGGCTGACCGGCGAGAACGACCGCGTCATGACCGCGGCGATCGTCCTGGTCTCCGTCGGGGCGTTGACGCTCGCGATGCCGCACGCGCGCCGTTACCTGCGGGCGGAGCTGGGCCGCTCCATCGCGCTCCGCACCCAGGACCGGCTGTACACGACGGTGAACGGCTTCACCGGGCTGTCGCGGTTCGAGGACCCCGCCTTCCTGGACCGGTTGCGCCTGGCCGAGCAGGCCGCCCGGCACACGCCGGGCCAGATCGTCGAGGGCACGTTCGGCATCGCCCAGAGCGTGATCACGGTGCTCGGCTTCGTCGCCTCGCTCGCGGTGATCAGCCCGATCATCACCGTGGCCGTGCTCGGCGCCGCCGTGCCCACGCTGATCGCGGAGATCTCCCTCAGCCGCCGCCGTGCCCGGCTGATGTGGAACATCAGCCCCGTCGAACGCAGGGAGATCTTCTACGGCCGGTTGCTCGGCGACGTGCAGGCGGCCAAGGAGATCCGGCTCTTCGGGCTCGGCGACTTCCTCCGCGGGCGGATGCGGGCCGAGCGGCTGCGCGCGAACGGGCAGCACCGGCGGCTGGACCGCCGCGAGCTGATCATCCAGGCGGCGCTGAGCCTGGTGAGCGCGGGCACGGCGGGGGCCGGGCTGGTCATGGCGATCGGTGCGGCGCTGAACGGGTCGGGCACCGCGGGGGACATCTCCATGTTCGTGGTGGCGGTGGCCTCCGTGCAGACGTCGCTGACCTCCCTGGCCGAGCAGGCGGCCTACACCCACCAGGAGCTGCTGATGTTCGGCCACTACCTGGCCGTCGAGCGGCTGGGGCCCGACCTGCCGCCGCCGGCCCGGCCCCGGCGCCTTCCCCGGGCCGGCGACATCGAGCTGCGCGATGTCTGGTTCCGTTACAGCGAGGACCATCCGTGGATCCTGCGCGGGGTGGACCTGACCATCCCGCACGGGTCGACCGTGGCTCTGGTCGGCCTGAACGGGGCGGGGAAGAGCACGCTGGTGAAGCTCCTGTGCCGTTTCTACGAGCCGACGTCCGGCTCGATTCACTGGGGCGGGATCGATCTGCGGGACGTGCCCGCCGTCGATCTCAGGAAACGGCTGGGAGTGGTCTTCCAGGACTACATGTCCTACGACTTCACCGCCGCGGAGAACATCGGGCTCGGCGACCTGACCGCGATCGAGGACCGGGAGCGGATCGTGGCCGCCGCGGAGCGGGCGGGTGTCGACGACATCGTGCGGCGGCTGCCGCACGGGTACGACACCATGCTGAGCCGCACCTTCTTCATGGAGACGGACAGGGACGACCCGGTCACCGGGGTGGTCCTGTCCGGCGGACAGTGGCAGCGCCTGGCACTGGCCCGGGCGCTGCTCCGGGACGACTGCGACATGATGATCCTCGACGAGCCGAGCGCCGGGCTGGACGCCCAGGCCGAACACGAGATCCACCACCGGCTGCGGCTGCTACGGGCGGGCCGGACCAGCCTGCTCATCTCGCACCGGCTCGGCGCGGTTCGCGACGCGGACCTGATCGTGGTGCTGGAGGACGGGCGGATCGCCGAGCGGGGCGACCACCACGAGCTGTACCGGGCGGACGGCCCGTACGCGCGGCTGTTCCGTCTCCAGGCGGACGGTTACCGGGACGAGGTCGCCGCCACCGGGGCGGAGCCGTGACCGGGCCGCTCCTGGGCGTCCTCGCCACGGTGGTCCTGGCGGGCCTGCTCTGGATCCGGCGGCGCTTCCTCGTGGTGACGGTGCACGGGGTGAGCATGGAGCCCACCTACCGGGAGGGCGAGCGACTCCTGATCCGCCGGGCGTCCCTGGCGGCGGTCCGTCCGGGGCAGGTCGTGGTGATGACGGATCCGGTACCCCCCGGACAGTGGATCGTCAAGCGCGCGGCCGCCGTGCCCGGCGACCCGGTGCCCGAGGAGGTGGCGGCGGCCGCACGGGCCGCCCCCGGCGCACGGGTCCCGGCGGGCTGCCTGGTGCTGCTGGGCGACAACCCGGCCGCCAGCCTCGACTCTCGGAGGTTCGGTTACTTCTCCGGGGGGCGGCTGCTCGGTGTGGTGTCCCGCCGCCTGGGCGCCCATCGGGACGCCGATCCCCTGGTTCGGCGACCCCGCGGAACGCGAAGGCCGGGGAGCGAGAACGACCCGGCTCCCCCTGCCGGGCCTACCGGCCATCCCGCTGACGGTCTCCACCGCCGTCGGCCGCACCCGCGGCCGATCTCGTCCTTTCGTACTGACAGGGGCTACGAACCGGACTGAGCGCTCGGGAACCCCCGGCCGCGCCACCTCGTTCCCCGCGATCGAGGACGGTCGGGGGCCGAGCGGTCCCGCCCGGCCGGGTCACCGGTCCTCCCGGCGGGCGGCGCGCTCCCTGGCCAACTCCTCCCGCAGGTCGTTGACCTGCTGCTGCAGGACGAAGATCCGGCGTACCGCGGCGAGGGTCATGCCCTCGCCGATGAGCTGGATGGCGTCCTGGAGGTCGCCGATCTCGTGGCGGGTGTAGCGTCGCTGGCCGCCGCTGGAACGGGCGGGGCGGACCACGTCGTGCTCGTCGAGCCGGCGCAGGAACGCCTGCTCCACATTGAGCATGTCGGCGACCTGGCCGACGGAGTACAGCGGGGCGTGCTCGTCGTCGAAGGGCAACCTGACCATCACCGCTCCTTTCCTGTGGGGGACGACAGGTGTGTGAAACGCGCAGGGTGGGCACCGGAACCCGGCGCCCACCCCATGGAGATCCGACGGTCAGACCCTGCCCCCTCAGGCCTTGATCGATTTCTGGTCCGAGGTGTGCTCGGCCTTCTGGATCTCGACCTTGCGGGGCCTGGCCCGCTCGATGACCGGGATACGCACCGCCAGGACACCGTTGGAGTAGGCGGCGTCGATCTTGTCGCTGTCGAGGTGCTCGGACAGGTAGACGCGGCGGGTGAAGGTGCCCATCGGGCGCTCGCGGACGAACAGGCGGTCGTCCTGCCCGTACTCCTCCTCGCGGCCGGCGCTTACCGAGAGCACTCCACGGTCGACGGTCACCTCGATGGAGTCGGGGTCGATGCCCGGAAGGTCGAACTTCAGCAGGACGTCGTCCTTGCGGCGGACGCCGTCCAGCGGCATGGCCCCGCGCGCGGCGCCATCACTCGATCCGAACGCCTGGCGCGTGATCCGGTCGAACTGCCGGTCGAACTCCTGGATGAACGGGTCGATCGACGTCAGCAGCATCGGTAACCACCTCCATGTGAACAGGCAGGTACCTTCAAGCCTGCCTTCTCGAAAAGCTCTTAATGAAGTTATAGGTTACCGACAGGCCGATGCGCAAGTACCCTCGCGAAAATTCTCGGTCCCCTCCCTCGGGGCGCCGGGAAACCGGCCGGTCATCCCTGACGGCCACAGCGTGGCAGCCCGCCGCCGGTGGCCGCGGCGAAAGCACACCGGGCATGCCGCACGGCCGGGCAACGGTCCGGAGGAGTCAGTGGTCGGGCCAGAACCCGGTGGCCGCCAGCGCCTCCCGCGGGGACGAGACGTACCTGACACCGGCGACCGGACGCCCCGCACGGTCGAGCAGCCGCCAGCCGCCGAGCTGGACCACGGGGATCCGGCCGTGGCGCATCGCGAGCGCCAGTTCCGACAGGGTGCCCCACGATCCGCCGACGACGATCACCGCGTCACCCGAGTTGACGATGATGTTGTTTCGCGCCTCCCCGACGCCGGTCGGGATCACGATGGAAAGGTCCGGGCCGGCGTGCTCCCGGTCCGCTCGGGACAGGATGCCGACCACCATCCCGCCCGCCGAGCGGGCGCCGGACGCCACGGCGGCCATGACTCCGGTGTAACCGCCGCAGATCACCACCGCGCCGCGCTCCGCCAGCAGCCGGCCGATCTCACGGGCGTTGGACTCGTCCTCGCCGGTGCAGTCACGCGGACCGCAGACGGCCACCTGGATCGTCACGATGAGACCTTTCCACCGGGCGGCGACCACCGGCCCGGTCGCGCCCCGGCTTCACGACGTACGAGGACGGTCGCCGCCAGGAGCGCCGGCGGCATCCGTCTCTCAGGCCCCCTTGGACAGGGCCGCGAACTCGTCGTCGGTCAACTGGACGCCGGCGGCGGCGACGTTGTCCTCCAGGTGGGCGACCTTCGAGGTGCCGGGGATGGGAAGCATCACCGGGGAGCGCTTCAGCAGCCAGGCCAGGGCGAGCTGCGACGGGGTGGCGCCGTGTGCCCTGGCCGCCTCGGCGAGCGGGCCGCCCTCCTCGGCCAGCTTGCCGGTGGCGAGCGGGAACCACGGGATGAAGCCGATGCCGTTGGCCTCGGAGTACTCCAGCAGCGGCTCGGCGTCGCGGTGCGCGAGGTTGTAGAGGTTCTGCACCGAGACGATCCGCGCGAACTCACCCGCCGCCTCGACCTGCTCGACGCTGACCTCGCTGAGGCCGATGTGCCGGATCTTGCCCTCCTGCTGCAGCAGGGCGAGCTCCCCGACCTGGTCGGCGAGGGGCACCTTCGCGTCGATGCGGTGCAGCTGGAACAGGTCGATCCGCTCCACGCCGAGGTGGCGCAGGCTCAGCTCGGCCTGCTGGCGCAGGTACTCGGGGCGGCCGACCGGGCGCCAGTCGTCGGGGCCGGAGCGGGTGAGCCCCGCCTTGGTCGCGATGACCAGGTCCTCGGGGTAGGGGTGCAGCGCCTTCTTGATCAGCAGCTCGGAGACGAACGGGCCGTAGGAGTCGGCGGTGTCGATGAAGTTGACCCCCAGCTCGACGGCGCGGCGCAGCACGCGGACCGCCTCCTCGGGGTCGCTCGGCTCCCCCCACACTCCCTTCCCGGTGAGCTGCATCGCCCCGTACCCCAGGCGGTTGACCGTGAGGTCGCCCCCGATGGCGAACTGGCCCGACGCCTCGGCGGGACGTTCCGTACTCGTCATGGTGTACTCCTCAGGATTGATCGAAATCACGGTTCGAAACGGCCACAACGCAGCGCCTGGGCCGATGCTTCCCTGTTCAGCGCCCGTACCCGGAAAACCGCTTTCAACCACGTACGGCCCGCCCCCGGGAAGGAGCGGGCCGTGGCCGTGGCCGGAGCCGGATCAGCGGGTGAAGGCCACGTCCTTCACCCGCAGGGCGCCCCTGAAGACCAGGTAGACGTCCTGCCTACCCCGTACGCCGGTGACGGGGGCACCTGCGGTGGCCCAGGAGTAGATCCCGCCGGTGGCGGTCACCGGAACGGTTCCGGCGAGCCTGCCGGTCGGGGAGCCGAGCCGGATCTCGACCGAGGAGGCGGCACTCGCCGCGACCCCGAGCCGCACGCCGGTGACCCCGGCCCGGAAGTCCGCGTCCTTGAACGCGATCCACTCGCCCGCCGAGGCGCCGACCGCGTCACCGCGGACCTTGGTCTCGTCGACCAGCTCGACCCCCGCGTAGTCGTCGAAGTCGGCGGCCCGGGTGGCGGTGGTCAGGTCACGGGCGGGGATCCGCTCGCCGGCCACCTGGAGGGTGGCCCGCTGGTGGATCCGGTCCGACGACGAGCCGACCAGGACGTCGTGGGTGGACGGCTCCACCGCGAAACGCCCCCTGGTCACGTCCCACAGGGCCAGGTCCGCGGTCTTGAGCGAGAACCTCACCGTCTTCGACTCGCCGGGGGCCAGGCTCACCCGCTGGAAGCCGCGCAGCTGCTTGACCGGCTGCTCCACCCGGGAGGCGTGCTGGTGGGTGTAGAGCTGGACCACCTCGTCGCCCGCGCGCGACCCGGTGTTGGTCACCTTGACGCTCACCTCGTACCCGCCGCTCTTCGCGGTGGTCCTGAGGCCCTGGTAGCCGAACGTGGTGTAGCTCAGACCGTGGCCGAAGGCGTACAGCGGCCTGGCCTTGGAGTACAGGTAGGTCGCGCCGGTCTTGACGATGTCGTAGTCGAGGATGTCCGGCAGGGCGGCACCCTCCTTGGGCCAGGTCTGGGTGAGCCGGCCGGCCGGGTTGGCGTCGCCGTACAGCAGGTCGGCCAGCGCGTTGCCGGTCTCGGCTCCGGCGTGCGTGGTCCACAGGATCGCCGGGACCTTCTCCTGCAGCCGGTCGATCGTGGTCGGGTAGCTGTTCTCCAGCACGACCACGGTGTTCGGGTTGGCGGCGTGCACCGCCTCCACCAGCGCCCGCTGCCCCTCGGCGAGGCCGAGGTCGGTCCGGTCGTGGTCCTCCCGGCCGTTGATGAACGGCATGCTGCCGACCACGACCACCGCCGCGTCGGCACCCTTCGCCGCCGCGACCGCCTCGGCGATCCCGCTGCGCACGGTCTCCTTCTCGAAGCGGGTGGCGTCCTCGGCGACGGTCAGGCCGAGCGTGCCGTCGGCCGCGGCCTTGACGTACTTGTTCGGGCCGAACCAGTCGTAGGCGGTCTCGTAGCCGGCGTAGCGCAGCAGCGTCGTGCCGTCGGCCTGCGCCTCCAGCTTGAACTGCTCCTGGACGAACCAGCCGGTGGGCTGTTCCTGGTTGTTGACCAGGGTGGACCAGTTCGCCCGGCTGACGTACTTTCCGTTGGCGACGCTGCGCAGGGTGACGATCCCCTGGCCCCAGTCGAAGACGTCGAACTGCTCGGTCGCGCCCGCGGTGGTCGCCGAGAGCCTCAGGTCGGCGCCCGCCCCGGTGCCCGCGGTGAGGTACCTGCCGCCGGACCTCAGCGCGATCCGGTCGACGCCCTCGCTGGTGACGGCGGCGGCGGACCGCGCCCGGATCCCCTCCAGCGGGGTGACCCTGTAGGGCAGCCTGCCGGAGTACCAGTCGGTGTAGAGGGTGTCGGCCAGCGGGCCGACCACCGCGACCTTCTTGGCGGGGCTGAGCGGCAGGGTCTTCCCGGAGTTCTTCAGCAGCACCGCCGCCTCGGCCGCGGTCCGCCGGGCCAGCGCGCGGTGCGCGGGGCTGTCGACCACGTCCTTGGTGATCTTCCCGTACGGCCCGCCGTCCGGATCGAACTCGCCGAGCCGGAACCGGACGCCGAGGATGTTGCGTACCGCGGTGTCGATGTCGGCCTGGGTCAGCAGGCCGCGCGAGAGCGCCTCGTTGACCGCGGCCACCGTCGGGGCGGCGTTGGTGTCGTTCACCGTGAAGCTCTCCACCCCCGCCTTGAGCATGGCGGCGGCGGCCTCGGCCTGGGTGGCGAAGTAGCCCTGGGAGCCGGTGAGGTTGTTGGGCCCGCCGGCGTCGGAGACGTTGAACAGCGGCCTGTCGGTCCAGGTCCTGACCGTGGAGTTGAGGTCGGTGACCGTGGCGGGCCGCCCGTTGACCAGGTTGTAGGCGGTCATCACGCCGGTGGCCGCGCCCGCCCGCAGCGCGGTTCTGAACGCCGGGACGTCGTACTCGTTGAGGACGCGCGGGCGCAGGCCGGCGGAGGTCGTGTCGCGGCGGACCTCGTTGTTGTTGGCCAGGAAGTGCTTGAGCACCGGGGCCGCCCGCAGGTGGTCCGGGTCGTCGCCCTGGATGCCCGAGCCGTACGCGGTGGAGATCGCGCCGGTGAGCAGCGGGTCCTCGGAGTAGCCCTCCTCGTTGCGGCCCCAGCGAGGGTCGCGGAGCAGGTTGACCACCGGTGCCCAGAGCTGCAGGCCCCACAGCCGGGGGTTCTCCGCGTGATACCCCCTGGCCTCGTCGCCGACGGCGGCGCCGACCTTCTTGATCAGGTCGGGATTCCAGGTGCTGGCCAGGCCGACGGCCTGCGGGAACACGGTCCCCTCGGCGGTCACCACGCCGCCGCCGTTGTCGATGTCGGTGGACCAGGCGACGCCGTGCAGCGCCTCGGTGCCGGTCTTGAACAGCCCGATGCCCAGGCGGTCCACCGCGGGCTGGTACTGGTGGAGCCAGGAGATCTTCTCGGCCTGGGTGAGGCGGCCGAGCAGGTCGTCGACGCGCTGGTTCAGCGGGAGCGCGGGATCACGGAAGGGGTAGTCGTAGGCCGCGCGGGCCGGGGCCGCGCACAGCCCCAGGGTCAGGGCGGTCGCGGCCACGGCCGCGACCGCCCTGGTCGCCGCCTTGGTCGATAAGGACATCTCGCCTCCAGGTCAGGGGGAGTCGAAGAACTGCGGGTCTGGGACGCCGTCCGCCCCCGAGCGGCGTACGGCGTCCGGCGGCTCACTTGACGGCGCCCACGGTCACGCCGCGGGTCAGGGTCCGCTGGAAGATGAGGAAGAAGACGACCGCGGGCAGGATGCCGAGCAGCGCCGAGGCGCTGGACATCGTGGCGTCCATCATCTTGTCCCCCTGCAGCACCCCGAGGGCGACCGGAACCGTCTGGTTCTCGTTGGAGATGAGGAAGACCAGGGGCAGGAAGAACTCGTTCCAGGTCCAGATGAAGAAGAAGACGAGCAGCACGCTCAGTGTGGGCTTGCTGATCGGCACGACGATCCGCCACAGGGCCCGCCACTTGCCCGCCCCGTCCAGGGCCGCCGCCTCCAGGATCTCGTGCGGGAAGCGGCCGAGCACCGAGGAGAGCAGGTAGGTCCCGAAGGCGCTCTGGATCACCGTGAAGATGATGATCACCCCGAGCCTGGTGTCGTAGAGGCCGACCTGCTTGGCCAGGTAGTACAGCGGGTAGACCAGCGCCTCCTGCGGCAGCGTGTTGGCCACCAGGAAGACGACCAGGATCCACACCCGCCCGCGCACCCTGCCGATGCCGAGCGCGTAGGCGTTGAGCACCGACAGGACCGTCGCGAGCACGGCCACCGAGCCGCTGATCAGCAGGCTGTTCCAGAGCTTGCCGCCGAAGTCGACCCGGTTCCAGAAGTCGACGATCCCGTCGAGGTACAGCTCGCTCGGCAGGCTCAGCGGCCCGCCCGAGGAGTAGTCGGCCGGTGACTTGACCGCGTTGAGCGTGACGATCACGAACGGCACCAGCATCACGACGGCCAGCACGACCAGCGAGACCAGGACCGAGTACTTCCGGATCATGATTCCCTGTCCTGAACCCGCAGGAAGAAGACCGTCACCGCGATGATCACCAGGGTGAGCACGGTGGCGATCGCCGCCCCGTAGCCGACGTTGGCCTTCTCGAAGAAGTTCTGGTAGCTGAAGTAGGAGGGCACGAGCGTGGCACCGCCGGGGCCGCCCCTGGTCAGTACGAAGATCGGCCCAAAGACCTTGAGCGCGGCGATCGTGCAGGTCAGCAGGACCACGTAGATCTCCGGCCGGATCTGCGGGATGGTGATGTGCCAGAACCGCCGCCACCACGAGGCGCCGTCCATCTCGGCGGCCTCGTACAGCGCGGGGTCGACCCGCTGCAGCCCGGACATGAAGATCACCACCGGGTAGCCGATCTGGAACCAGACCATGATCACCATGACGCTCGGCAGCGCCCAGTCCGGGTCCCCCAGCCAGTTCCTCGGCTCCATCCCCAGCAGCCCGAGCAACTCGTTGAGCGCCCCGAACCTGGGATGCATGATCCAGCCCCAGACGATCCCGGCCACCGCGACCGGCAGCACCTGCGGCAGGTAGTACGCGGCCCGCAGCACGCCGGCCGCGCGGGGGCCGACCTTCTTGCCCACGTAGTCGAAGAGCGTGGCGGCCAGGACGAGCCCGATGAGCGTCGGGACGATCGCCATCGCCACGATGAGCGCGACGTTGTTGCGGAAGGAGGACCAGAACCGCTCGTCGGCGAGGAGCCGGGTGTAGTTCTCCAGCCCGATCCACCTCGGGTCGCCGATCCCCTGCCAGCGGGTGAAGCCGATGCCGACGTTCATCAGGAACGGCACGACGATGACCGCGGTGAAGAGCACGGCGCTCGGCAGCAGGAACACCAGGTACCCGCGGTCACGAGACCTCGGCATCGGAGGTCTCCTTTCTCTGTGCTGTACGGGGGGTGTGCCGTGCCGCTCGGCTCCCACGGCGGCACGGCACGGATCGTGGGGTCAGTTGCCGATGTCGGCGAGATTCTCCTGGTACGGAGCGGCGATCTCGTCCAGCACCGCGTCGGGGGTCTTGGTGCCGTTGATGAGGTTCTGCACGCCCGCCACCAGCACGTCGTAGTAGCCGGGCGCCGGCCAGTCGGGGTAGAAGGCCAGCCCGTCGGAGGCCGAGAGCGTGTTGAAGTTCTCGATCAGCTCCTTGCTCTTCTCATCGGTGATCGCGGCCGTGTCGGCGGCCACCGGGATGCCGCCGGAGTTGCCGAGCAGGTTCTGGATGTCCTTCTTCATGGTGATGTCGATGAAGTCGTAGGCGAGGTCCTTGTTCTTGGCGTTCTCCGGGACGACCCAGACGTTGCCGCTCGACCCGGCGCTCATCGTGTTGCCCGGCCAGAGGAACGAGCCCCACTCGAAGTCCTTGACGTCGCTGACGAGGCGGCCGTACCACCAGCTGCCGGAGACCAGGATCGGGTACTTGCCGCCGATGAAGGAGACGCCCATGTCCTCGGCCTTGATGGCGGCGGAGTCCGCCTCGATGTAGCCCTTCTTGACCCAGTCCGCGAAGGTGTCGGCCGCGTACCTGAACTCCGGCCCCTTGAAGTCGACCTTGCCCTTGTAGAGCTGGAAGGCGTCCACCCAGGAGCGCTGCGCCTTGCTCAGCGCGAGCTGGTAGAAGATCTGCTGCGCGGGGTACTCGGCGCCGCCGACCGCGATGGGGGTGGTCCCCGCCTTGACGAACGTGTCGAGGGCGGCGGTGAACTCCTCGTAGGTGGTGGGCACCTCGACGCCCGCCTTCTTGAAGGCGTCCTTGTTGTAGTAGACCATCACGTACTCGGCGTAGTTCGGGACGCCGTACCACTTGCCCGCGCCCATCACGCCGCGCTCGTCGTACCTGGCGGTGGTCTGGATCGAGGGGCTGAGCAGCTTGTCCCAGCCCCGCTTGGTCACCTCGGGGGTGAGGTCGGTGAGCAGTCCCTGCTTGGAGAGCAGCCCCGCCGTGGCGTTGCCCTTGTTGTACTCCATGACGTCGGGGGCCTCGTCCGAGTTGAGGATCATGCCCGCGGACTGGCGGATCTGCTCGAACGCCTTCTCCTCGAACTTCACCGTCACGTTCGGGTGGGTGGCCTCGAACTGCTTGACGGCCTCGGCCCACGCCTTGCCCATCGCGCTGTCGGCGCCCTCGTAGTGCCAGAGCTTCAGGACGCGGGGGCCGTCCGCGGCGGGCTTGTCCGCCGCCTGCTCGGTGCCGCCGCAGGCGGCGAGCGCCGCGAGCGCCGCCACCGTGGCGACACCGACTCTCAGGTTGAACATGGTCTTCTCCTAGATGGTGGTGATGACGATCGGGACGCCGGCCCCCACCAGCTCGACCCCCGCGATCCGCGCGCTCCCCGAGACGGTCACCCGCAGGCCCTCGCCCTCGGGAAGCGCGGTGATCGTGGTGTCCCCGTCGTGGTCGGAGATCGTGGTGCTGCTCTCGCCCACGCCGTAGGCGACCAGGGTGATCTCCCCGAACGGCCCGTCCCCGACGGCGACACCGGGCTCGGCGAGGACGGGAATGATCGCGCCGTACCTGACGAACAGCGGGATGCGGTCCAGCGGCGTGGCGACCGTGACGTACCTGCCGCCGTCCAGCACCTCGCCGGTCCAGTGGTCCACCCACCGCCCGGCCGGCAGGTAGACCTTCCTGACCTGCTCGGGCGAGGTCATCGGCGCCACCAGCAGGTCACGGCCGAGCAGGTACTCCAGGTCCGCCTGCCAGGCCACCGGGTCGTCGGGATAGTCGACGCAGAGCGCCCGCATCATCGGCGCCCCGGTCGCGGCGGCCTCGACGGCGGCCGTGTAGATGTACGGCATCAGCCGGTAGCGCAGCCTCAGCGCCTCGACCGCCTCCGCCTCCACCTCGGGGAACTCCCACGGCTCCCGGCTGGTGGTGCCGTGCAGGCGCAGCAGCGGGGAGAACGCGCCGAACTGGGTCCACCTGACGTACAGGTCGTCGGTGGGGCGGCCGGTGAACCCGCCCGCGTCGTGGCTCCAGAACGGGATGCCGGACAGGCCGTGTGCCAGCCCGCCACGGAGCGTGCTGCCCATCGCCGGGTAGCCGGTGTAGGTGTCGCCGCTCCACTGCGCCGAGTGCCGCTGCCCGCCGAGGAACGACGAGCGCGCCCAGACCATGCCGTGCCCGGCGATCTCGCGGGTCACCTCGGAGACCGCGTCGTTGAAGAGCAGCGTGTAGACGTTGTGCAGGTCGGTGCCCGACATGCCGTTGGCCGCGACCGCGTCGCGCGGCACCCCCTCGGCGAAGTCGGTCTTGAAGACCTGGACGCCCTGTTCGAGCAGCGGGCGGAGCAGTCCCTGGAACCACTCGGTGGCGGCCGGGTTGGTGAAGTCGACGATGCCGCAGGCCGGGTAGGAGCCGTGCCAGCAGTCGGCCACATAGACCTCACCATCAGGCTTTTTCAGGAAATATCCGTTCTCGGCCGCTTCCGGGAAGACAGGGCTGAGATGGGAGATGTACGGGTTCATCCACAGGCAGACCTTGAACCCCATCTCCTTCAGCTCGGCCAGCATGCCGTTGGGGTCGGGGAAGCCGCCCGCGTCCCAGCGCAGGTCGGACCAGTGCCCGTCGGTCTGCCAGTAGGTGTCCAGGTGGAGCACGTCGCACGGGATGCCGCGCTCGCGGATCCGCCGCGCCCTGGCCATCACCCGCTCCTGGGTGTCGACGAAGAACCCCGAGGAGATCCAGGTGCCGAACGCCCACTTCGGCGGGAGCAGCGGCGCGCAGGTCAGCAGGTCGAACCGGCCGAGCACCTCGGACGGGGTGGGCCCGGCGATCACGTAGTAGTCGATCAGGTCGTCCGGGACCACGATCTGCACGCAGCTGTGCGTGGTCTGGCAGACGTCGAACTCCACCGGCGTCCCGCTGTCCACCAGCACGCCGTAGCCCCTGCTGGACAGGTAGAACGGAACGTTCTTGTACGCCCGCTGCGACTCGGCGCCGAACGCGTCGAAGTTCCACATGACCGGCCGCTGGCCGCGTTTGTCGAGCCGGGTGAACGACTCGCCGAACCCGCTGAACGCCTCGTCGGCGGGGGCGGCGAAGCTCTCGTGGTAGCCGACCACCGCACCGTTCGAACTGGAGCGGCCGAACGGCAGCGTGCGCAACCGGCCGCTGATGTCGGTGTGCCCCCGGTCCTGCTCCAGCAGCGGCGCCCCGCTCGCGTCGGTGAACCTCAGGTGCCAGGGCGCCAGGGTGATCTCCGCGCGCAGTGAGCCCGCGTCCAGCAGGATCGTGCCGTCCCCGCTCTCCACCCGCGCCCCGGCGAACTCGCCCGGCGTGACCATGGAGATCGCGGCGGCCGACCGGGTCCGCGCGTCCGCGTCCTGGCCGAGCCGGACCCGGATCACGCCCTCGCCCGCCACGCTCACCTGGACCAGCAGCGTCTCCTCGGCGGAGGTCACCGCCTTCAGGATCACCCCGGCCGCGTCCGAGGCGACCGGTTCCGCCGAGATCAGCGCCGACAGGCCCTCCTCGCCGTGCGACCGGACGGGCAGCTCCGGCGGATCGGCGACGAAGTACTCGTGCGCCACCAGGGGTGGACGGTAAGGCATGGGAACTCCAGCGCTCGGCTACCTGTTGCGGAATTAGTTTTGCGTCCAAACCAACAAACGTCAATGCCCTCACCTGCCCGGCACCGGCCGGGAGGGCCGCCCCAGGAACGGACACGCCCCGCCGGCAGCCCACGGAGGCGCGCGGCTCGCGAGGATCGAGCGTGAGACGGACTCGACCCGCAGCAGCTCGGCAGAAGGACACGCGGCTTGAGCCAGGCCCCCCACCTGTGGATAATTAGTTTAGATTCCATCCAAATGAGGGAGCTGCCGGTGGACTGGCCCCGAGGGTTCGGCGGGCTGTGTTACGGCGGGGACTACAACCCCGAGCAGTGGCCGGAGGAGGTCTGGAAGGAGGACGTCGAACTGATGCGGCGGGCCGGGGTCAACCTGGTCAGCCTCGGGGTGTTCTCCTGGGCGCGACTGGAGCCCACACCGGGCGCCTACGACTTCGGCTGGCTCGACCGCGTCCTCGACCTGCTGCACGAGGGCGGAATCGGGGTCGACCTGGCCACCCCGACCGCCTCCCCGCCCCCATGGTTCGGCCTCGCCCATCCCGACGCCCGCACCGTCACCCCCGACGGCACCCGGCTCACCCACGGCAGCCGCGACACCTACTGCGTGCACTCCCCCGCCTACCGCGCCGCCTCCGTCGGAATCGCCGGTACGCTCGCCGAGCGCTACCGCGACCACCCGGCGCTCGCCATGTGGCACGTGCACAACGAGTACGGCACCGTCTGCCACTGCGACCACGCCGCCGATGCGTTCAGGGTCTGGCTACGGTCGCGGCACGGCACCCTGGGGGCGCTGAACGACGCCTGGACCACCTCGTTCTGGAGCCAGCACTACTCCGCCTGGGAGCAGATCACCCCGCCCCGTGCCACCCAGTACCTGCCCAACCCCGCCCAGGTCCTGGACTTCCGGCGGTTCGTCTCCGACGCGATGCTCGACCACTTCCGCGAGCAGAAGGCGGTGCTGCGCGAACTCACCCCGGACGTCCCGGTCACCACGAACTTCGTGCTCGGCGACTGGGTCCCGGTGAACCAGCGGCACTGGGCCGCGGAGGTCGACCTGGTGGCGATCGACCACTACCCGTCCGCCGATCCACCGGCCGAGACCGCCTTCGCCGCCGACCTGGCCCGCGGCTGGGCCTCGGGGAAACCCTGGCTGCTGATGGAGCAGGCGGTGGTCACCTACACCGGCCCCCGGATGCTCGCCAAGCGGCCCGGCGAGATCACCCGGCTGAGCCTGTCGCACATCGCGCGGGGGTCGCGGGGAGCGATGTTCTTCCAGTGGCGGGCCTCCCGGGGCGGCGCCGAACTCTGGCACGCGGGCATGGTGCCGCACGCCGGACCGGACTCGCGGATCTTCCGCGAGATCTGCGACCTGGGCGCGCTGCTGCCCACGCTGCAGGACGCCTGCGCGGCCCCCGTCGAGGCCGGGGCCGCGATCCTCTGGGACGTCGAGGCGAACTGGGCGCTCCAGGCCCCCGGCCTGCCCTCCACCGAGCTGAACCACACCGAGGCGGTACGCCAGGCGCACCGGGTGCTCTACCGGCACGGCGTCACCGCCGACCTCGTGCACCCCTCCGCCGACCTGTCGGCGTACCCGCTCGTCCTCGTCCCGAGCCTCTACCTCATCTGTGACGCCGACGCCGAGAACCTGCGCCGCTACGTCGCGGGCGGCGGCACCCTGGTGGTCTCCTACCTCAGCGGCGTCGCCGACGAGCACGCCCGCGTCCGCCTCGGCGGCTACCCCGGCGCCCTCCGCGACCTCCTGGGCATCAGGGTCGAGGAGTTCCACCCACTCCCCCCGGACATCGCCCTCACCCTCTCCACCCCGCCGCCGAACGGATCCGGCCCGCACCCGGCCGCCCCCGTACCCACCGAGGCCAGAACCTCGGCGCGCATCCCCGACCAGGCCGAAACCCCCACGCGGTCCCGCCCCGGAGCCGACACCTTCGCCTCCGACCAAGCGGAGACCTGCACCTTCTGGAGCGAGCACGTACACCTGGAGGGTGCCGAGGCCCTGGCCGTCTACACCGGCCCGCATGCCTCCGGCACCCCGCTCTCCGGCCGACCCGCCATCACCCGCCACCCGTACGGCTCCGGCACGGCCCTCTACATCTCCACCCGCCTGACCGACGCCGCCTACGCCCGCCTGCTGGGCCTGTCCCCCACCCCCGTGGAACTCGTCCAACGCGGCGACTGGCTCTTCGCCATCAACCACGGCGACGAGGAACACGAGGTGGACGGCCTGCGTCTACCTCCCGGTGGTTTCGCCGTACGACTGCACGATGCCTCGAAGCCCTAACCCCGGGATCACCCGGCGATGCAGCCGTTCTCCCAGATCATCCGCGGTCGGTCGGCGGCGGCCTTGGCGACGTCCTGGCCTGAGCGGCTCCCCTCAGCCGTGACGGGGAGCCGTTCGATTCGCGGTCGGCCGTCGATGTGGTGCCGCTTCCAGCACGACGCCAGATCGGTCGTGGCCAGCACCTGCGCCGCCGCCTTGAAGGGGGCCCGGTAGGCCGGAATCTCCTCCAAGGACCCAGTCGAAGCGGCGTAGACGAAGCCGGAACCGGCGGCGGTGATCCGCCTCAGCCGTTCGTCCCCGGTGCTGGGCGCGACGACGAAGACGGTCGCCAGGCCCGACATGCGGCTCGGTGAGGTCGTGAAGGAGAGCCGGCTCGCCCTCCACGTCTGGGACATCGGCTCGGAGGATCGGCCTTGAACCGGGGCACCTTCCTGTACCGGCTGCGGCTTTCTGCCTCCCGCACGAGCAAAGGGCGCCGCCCACCAACGTGACAGGTGGGCGGCGCGCTCTGTGGGACGCGAGGCGGGGATCAGCAGTCGGCGACGCCGCTCGGTGCCTGCACGCCGGCATAGAGCTGTGCGCGGCTGTATGCGCCAACCCACTCGCAGGGGCCGTCAGGCCACAGATCGGCCACAGCGCGCATCTTTTTCGCCTGACCGCAGGCGTTGTAGACCTTCGCGTACCAGTAGATGCCGTCCTTCTTGATCGCCCCCTCGTAGGCGCCGCAGCCCATGATCTGAACATCGTCCGACGTCGACGCTGCGGAAGCTCCGGCCAGCGGGGACACGAGCAGGGCTCCGGCGAACACCGCGGCCATTGCCGTCCGGAACAGCTTCCTGCGCTTCGTCGCGGTCCGTGATGAGGTCATCGAGTTTCCTTTCGGTCTGCCGAATGACTATCTGTCAGAAAGATCATCAGGACGATTCGGATTTTCGGGAACCTGGAGGCTTCAAGGGTGCGAGAAACAACACCTGCCGACTCCGGAGTGTGACGCCGCCCACCGACGTCACAGACTCGCGCTGCCGGGGATCGATCGGTCCCGTTCACGGCCGTGTGTGTCCAACGACAACCCGTACTCGGAAGCGCGGTTCAAGACACTTAAGTACTGTCCAGCTTTTTCTGGAACGTTCGGGTCCATCGAAGACGCAGGCGTCTTTTGCGACCGGTTTTTCCAGTATTGCAATAACGAGCATCGTCATTCCGGTATCGGAATGCACACCCCGGCGTCCGTGCACGACGGCTCCGTGGTCAAGATCCACGCCCAGCGGGTCGCCACCCTGAACGCGGCCTTCCTGGCCCACCCCGAGCGGTTCCGCGGCCGTCCGCCCTGCCCGCCGCCGCCAACCCAGGTGACGACATGGAACACCGACTGCGGCACCGACAACAGCCCCCGTACCTGCACCCTCGCGTGGTTCCACGACGGCGGGATGGTCACCGGGTTCCGGCCAGAGGTCGCCGAACGGGATCTCGCAGCCATCCGCACCGACTACGCCGCCCACCTGACCGGCGTCCAGGGAAAGGCGAGCAGCGGCGCCATGCCGCCTGGCAAGCAGATGCGTCTCCACCTGGCAGAACGCTCGATCAGCAGCTACGCCGCCGTGGATCGCTGAACTTTTCGGCGTTCGCTTCCAACCTTCGCCCCCTCGGCGGAGTTGTTTAATCGCATGGACCGCTATGAGGGGTTCCAGGAGTTCGTGTACGCCCGCCAGCAGTCGCTGATGCGGACCGCATACCTGCTCACTGGAGACGCCCACCTCGCCGAAGACCTGTTACAGACGGTCCTCACCAGGGTCGCCTCCCGCTGGCCCAGGATCGCCGGAAACGGCAACGTCGAGGCTTACGCCCGCAAGGCGCTGATCAATCAGCACCTGTCATGGCGCAGACGGAGAGCCGTTGAACTGCCGAGCGCCACACTGCCCGAACACGGCCGGTCGCACGACGAGTCGACCGTACGCCGCCTGGCCCTGCGTCAGGCACTCGGCAGGCTGACCCCGCGCCAGCGGGCAGTACTCGTGCTGCGTTTCTTCGAGGACCGCACCGAACACGAGACCGCCCGGCTCATGGGCTGCTCGCTCGGCACGGTCAAGAGCCAGACCCACCACGCTCTGTCGCGCCTGCGCGTCCTGGCCCCCGAACTGGCCGACCTGCTCGCCGACGTGCCGACGGAGGTGCACCGATGAACCTGCTCCGCGACGAACTACACCGGATCGCCGACGAAGCCCCCCAGATCGACCTGGCCGAGCGTGCCCTCAAGGGCGCCAGGCACAGGCGTGCCATCACCCTGGCGCTGGTCGTGGCCACCGCCGTGGCGATGCTGACGGGCGGCGTGGTCACCGTGGTCACCGTGGTCAACGGCGGCCTACGCGGCGAAGGACCCATCGTACTGACGCCCGTCCCCGAGGTCGTCCCCGCGTTGCCGAAGAAGGGCGTCGGACCGCTGGCCCGCGCCTACACCCACCTCTGCCCGCCTCCCACGATCGACGATACGAACTGTGCCGGCGGCCGGTGGCGGGTGGTCACCACCTCCGGAGTGACCTACGAGCTCACCGCCGCCCTGGGCCTCAGAAACGTGGGCAAGGAGGTCCTGCTCGGTCCGGTGGCGATCACCCAGAACGGCCGGCGGATCGCCTACTACAGCGAGAAACAGCAGACCATCGAGGTACGCGACCTGCGAAGCGGCCGAATCTGGAAGGCGCCGCTCACGATCTCCAAGGACGACCTCGACGGTGAGAACTTCCTACGCCTGTCTCCCGACGGCCTGCACCTGATCTACACGAACTTCGGCGGCAGACCCAGGCCGTACAGCGTCCTGATCGACATCGCGGGAGGTGAGACGAGCGCGTTGAACGGCGACTGGTTCCCGGTGAGCGTCGGCGACGGCGGCAGCCCGGTCACGCTGGTGAGGCCGTACGACAGCACCACCCGGATCCGGGTCCTGGGCAACGAACCGGTCACCGTCAAGGACTTCACCTACAGCTTCAGCGCCCTCGGCCCGGACGGGCGCACCCTGGCCAGAATCGGCTCGCCCCGGGGCCGCGACGCCAAGCCGACGCCCAAGCGCCCACGGACGATCGTCACGATCGATGCCGTCAGCGGTCGCGAGAACCCCGAGGTGACGCCCCAGGGCATCCCTGAAGAGCTGAGCCCCTCCCACCTGGGCGGCTGGGTGAGCCACACCGAGGTGACCCTGCTCGCCGTACCCGCACTCCCCGGCTCGGGCACGCCGACGCTGTACTCGGTGAACGTCCACACCGGCAAGACCAGACAGCTGCGAACATTCGACTCCGAAATCACCGGTGTCCTACCGGGACTGATCGGCTGAACCACATCGAGGGGTCCGGGTGACGGCCCCGGTCATCCACCACCACTGACCTAGGCAGAACTCGACCTCTGGCGAACCACCGCTGGTGGTGGGTGATGGGCTGCATGGCCACTCGAAGCACGCACCGTACGATCGGCTGATCGGCACCTGCCCGGAGCACCTGATGCGGGCCCTGACGATCGGGGGTGTGTTCGCCTCGCCGTCGCTGCGCTGGGCCGACCCGCGCACACCTGCTGGCCGGGGCGCGCCTCTGGTCCGGCCTGTCATCCTGGTCGGCGGCCGGGCCCGTGGGCCCGGAGCTGATTCACCGCCTCGACGACGGGCGCCGCGCCGTCCTCTGCCGAGACCCGGACCGAGAGGGCCTGGGCTCGCTGCCGGTAGGCCGGGTCGGTGACCGCTGTGGTGAGCGCGGCGGCCAGCCGTGCGGGCGTCAGGCGGCGAAACGGGATCGCGGCCGGAGCCACGCCGAGTGCCATCAGCCTGGACGCCCAGAACGGCTGGTCGTACATGACCGGCACGGCCACGGCGGGCACCCCCGCCCGCACCCCGCTCCCGGTAGTGCCACTGCCGCAGTGGTGGGCGACGGCGGCCAACCGGGGGAACAACCAGTCGTGCGGCACGTCGCCGACCGCCAGCACATCGTCCGAGATGTGTCCCCGCAGGCCGGTCTGCAACACGCCACGCAACCCGGCCCGCCGCAGCGCGTGCACGGCCAGCTCCGTGTACTGCTCGGCCCGCGCGCCCGCCAGGCTGCCGAAGCCGACGAAGACCGGTGTGGGCCCCGACGTCAGGAAGTCGCGCAGCACCGGATCCGGCTGCCAGCCCCGCGGCCGGTGCGGCCACCAGTAGCCGGTGACCTCCAGCCCCGGCCGCCAGTCGGCCGGGCGCGGCACCACCAGCGGGCTGACCCCGTGGAAGACCGGCCAGCGCGTGCTCTCCCGGCGCCGGTAGAGGGCGCGCGGGGTCATCGGGGGCAGCTCCAGCCGGGCCCGCATCTTCGTGCTCAACCCGGCGAGCATCGGGCCGGCGGCGGGCAACTCGAACGCGAGCCGGGCCGCCCTGCGGTTCCCCCACCGCCCGAGCGACCGCTGGAACAGGCTCATGACCGGTGGAAAGTCCCCCGTGGGGTCGATCGGCTGCAGGTGCACCCCCATGCTCGGCACGCCCATAGCCTCGGCGACGTGATAGCCCAGCGCACCCGCCACGCCCAGCAGGAGCAGGTCGGCATCCTGCTCGGCAATCTGGGTCAGGCCGCCCATAAGCTGCTCGCTGTATTCCCTGAACGCGCTGATGGAGAAGCGGCCGGTCAGCGCGGTGAGCGGGTCTCCGGGAAGTGGCAGATACTCCAGGCCCGCGTCGGTCACCAGCTCCGCGTACGGCTTGTGCGCGGCGATCGTCACCTCATGCCCGGCCTCGCGTAGCCGCACCCCCAGCCCCGTGTACGGCGCCACGTCCCCGCGCGTGCCGACTCCGATGATCAGAACCCGCATCCTGACCCCCTCGCCGTCTCCGTTTGTCATACAGTCGCATGGTAAACGGGAACGATGGCTTTTGTAATGCACTCGCATGAGAAAGTGGCGGGATATGCCGAAGATCGTCGACCACGACGCCCGGCGGCGGCACATCGCCGAGGCCGTGCACCGCGTCATCCATGACAAGGGCATGGGGAGCGTCAGCCTGAGGGAGGTCGCCGCCGAGGCCGGAATGTCCATGGGGGCGGTGCAGCACTACGTCACGACGAAGGACCAGATGCTGCTGCTGGCGCTGGAGCGCATCGGAATCTGGATCGGGGAGCGGGTGGCGGCTGTGGCCGCGCACCAGTCCACACCGCTCGACATGTTACGGACGACCGTACTGGAGCTGCTGCCACTGGACGAGGAGCGCAGCTACCTGAACCGCATCGGGCAGGCGTTCCAGGCGAGCTCGGTGGTGTCCGAGAACCAGGCGGCCGCGATGCGGATTGGATATTCGCACCTGCTGTCCTTCCTCGCCGAGCAGATCAGGGCCGCCCAGACCGCCGGGCAGCTCGCCGCCCACCTGGATGCCGGCAAGGAGGCGAGCATCCTGTACGCCTTCGCGCAGGGCATTGTGAACGCCACCCTGGTCGGGCACTACACACCCGAGGAGGTCGCGGCGTTGCTCGACTACCACCTGGCGCGGCTCCGCGCGGGGTGATGGCCGTGGCGGGAATCCTCGGCCGGTCCAAGCTGTAGCCGTTCTCCACGTTCAGCTCGAAGGCCTGCCGGCACTTGCGCCACGTCTATGAGCGGGACGGCCGGACGATCAGGGCCCATCACGCCGGCGTCCGACGGTTCTTCGGTTTCCGGCATGGATGCCTCCGATCGGACTACATGTCGTCGAAGATCTCGATCACTTGCAGGTGCTCCTCGATGTGGCGTCGCGGTTCCTCCCACCAGGAGGCGTCGCGGGTTGAGGATCGCGCCGATCCGGGCGAGGGCTTCGGTGGCGGCCTGAGCGTCCCAGATGTCCAGACCGGTCCTGCCGACCATGTCGGCCAGGGCGATGCTCTCCTCTGGCCCGTCAAGGGAGGCAACGGTGACACCTGCCATCAGGGACAGGCCACGCAGTGCGTCGGCCGCCTCAGGCGACTTGTTGTCGAGCATGACCCCGGTGCAGGTGCTCGACCCATTGTCCTGGCGGTACTTCCGGTCGTCCAGGAGCGGCATGCCGCGGGACACGGCGGCGAACTCGGCCCGCGAGACGGCCCGGCGCCGACGACGGATGGGAACCAGATCGCCGATGTGGTGACCGTTGCGTGTGACGGCGTACCGCTCTCCGCGTTCCAGTCCATCCATGATCTCCGCTGACCGGTTGCGCAGGTCGCGCTGGGAGATCTGGTGGGAGCGGTCGGGCTCAGAAGTGCTCACTCACCAACTCTGACCTGGAAGGACAGATGTGTTCCAGGTAACGCCGACCTTTGACCACCGTAAGATACGGGGATGGCAACGAAGGCGTACGCGGCGCTCCTCCGGGGCATCAACGTGAGCGGCCACAAGAAGGTCCCGATGGCCGAATTGCGAACGCTGCTCACCGAGCTCGGCCACGGCGACGCACGCACTTATCTGCAGAGCGGCAATGCTGTCTTCACCAGTGCTCTGGGCGACGAGAAGGCGCTCGCAGCGCAGCTGGAGCAGGCCATCGAGGAGCACTTCGGCTTCGGCGTCGATGTCCTGGTGCGTGATCACGCGTATCTGAAGGCGGTGGCCGACACCTGCCCGTTTCCTGCGGCCTCGCTTGAAGGCAGGCAACTGCACGTCACGTACTTCTCCGAGCCGGTCACCGCGTCGCGTTTCGCGTCCCTCGACGCGGCGAGGTACCTTCCCGAAGAGTTCCGGCTCGGCGACCGTGCGCTCTACCTCTACGCTCCGGACGGCCTGGGCCGCTCCAAGCTCGCAGAAGCCCTGGCGAAACCCGCGCATACCAAAGGTGTCATCGCCACCAGCCGCAACTGGAACACCGTCGTCAAACTGGTGGAGCTGACCCGGGCCCAGCCCGCCTGACCGCCGCTTCACCGACCCCGAAGGGCCGGTGCCGGGGCCGCGTCACCGGGGAAGGTCAGCGGACCTTGCCGAAGAAGTCGCGGATGTCGGCGGCGACGTGATCGGGCCGCTCCATGGCGACGAAGTGGTGGCCGCCTGGATTGTCTTCCGGCCAGTGCACGACGGTGTTGTGTCGTTCGGCGAACCGGCGGATTCCAGGCGGTCCGTTGTACACGCCGGTCGGCGCCGCCGTCTGCCCCTCCGGCCAGCCGAAGCCCGTGCTTTCGTAGTAGGGCCAGGAGGAGGTTCCCAGCGTCCCGGTGAGCCAGTAGAGGCTCACGTTGGTGAGGATCAGGTCGCGATCGATCACCTGCTCCGGCGGTTTCGCGGCGACGGTGAACTCCTTGAACTTCTGCGTCATCCAGGCCAGCGCGGCGACCGGAGAGTCGTGCCATCCGTAGGCGAAGGTCTGGGGCGCCGCACGCAGCAGCCCATGATGGTCCACGCCGTTCATCCAGTCCTGCTGCTGGAGCCGCGCGTAGGCCGCCCGCTCGTCGTCGGTCATCTCGGGAACGTCGTCTTCGGTGGGGAAGCCGAGCCCGCTGATGACATAGACGCCGACCACGTGCTCCGGGGCGACCTTGGCGACCTCCGGGGCGACGTACGCGCCGAAGTCCCCGCCCTGGGTGCCGTAGCGGTCGTATCCGAGGCGGCGCATCAGCTCCGCCCAGATCCGCGCGACGCGCGTGGCGTTCCAGCCGGTCTCGCGCGGCGGCGCGGAGAACCCGAAACCGGGTATCGACGGCACGACGACGTGGAACGCCTGGGACGGGTCGCCGCCGTGCACGCGGGGATCGGCGAGGGGGCCGATGAGGTCGATGAACTCCACGAACGAGTTCGGCCAGCCGTGGGTGAGGATGATCGGCAGGGCGTCGGGCTCGGCGGAACGCACGTGCAGGAAATGGATGTCCTGGCCGTCGATCTCGGTCATGAACTGCGGAAACTCGTTCAGTCGTGCCTCGTGCCGGCGCCAGTCGTACTCGCCGCACCAGTATTCGGCCAGATCCTTGAGGTAGTCGGTGGGGACGCCCCGGCTCCACTCCTCGCCGGGAAGTTCCCGGGGCCACCGGGTGCGGGCCAGCCGGTCGCGCAGCTCGTCCAGATCTGCCTGGGGGATATCGATGCGGAAGGGACGGACCTCGGTGCTCATGACTCTCCTCAGTGGGTGCGCGACGCCCCGGGCAGGCCCGGGTGGTACGTCGCGGCGTCATGGTCGAGAGTAGGAACCATCTGGGTCAGTTCCTGACCTATATGGCCGGGCATGATGGATCCCATGAGCGACACGCCCGCACGACTGCTCAAACTGCTGTCCCTGCTGCAGACCCCGCGCGAATGGCCCGGCAGCGAGCTGGCCGAGCGCCTGGGGGTCAGCCCCCGGACGATCCGCCGGGATGTCGACCGCCTGCGCGAGCTGGGTTATCCGGTGCGGGCGGCGATGGGGGCGGTGGGCGGCTACCGGCTCGCCGCCGGTAAGGCCATGCCACCGTTGCTGCTGGACGACGAGGAGGCGGTGGCCATCGCGGTCGGCCTGCGCATGGCGGCCGGGACTCCGGTGGACGGCATGGAAGAGGCGTCCGTGCGGGCCCTGGCCAAGCTGGAGCAGGTGCTGCCGTCCCGGCTGCGGTACCGGGTCGCCACGCTGGCCGCGGCCCTGGTGTCGATGCTGACCGGGAACGGGCCGAGTGTCGATCCGCAGCACCTGACGGTGCTCGCCGGCGCGGTCGCCAACCGCGAACGCCTGCGGTTCGCCTATCAGGCGGGTGACGGGAGCGAGACCGGACGCCTGGTCGAGCCGTACCGCCTGGTGGCGGCCGGGCGCCGCTGGTACCTGCTGGCCTACGACAACGATCGCGATGACTGGCGGACCTTCCGCGTCGACCGAATCGGTGATCCGCGGCCGACCGGCGTGCGGGTCCCGCCCCGCGAGCCGCCAGAACAGGACGCGGCCGCCTTCGTCGTCGACAAGCTGTACTCGTCGGCACCCACCTACGAGATGCTGGCGACCCTGCACCTTCCGGCCGACCAGGTGGTGCGACGGCTCGGCACCGCCCCGGGCGACGTCCAGCCGATCGACGAGCACAGCTGCCTTCTGCACGGGCGCGCCGACACCCTGGAGTGGCTGGCCGCCCGGCTGCTCCTGCTCGGCTGCGAGTTCCAGGTGCACGAGCCGCCCGAACTGCTGGCGTACCTGCGTGCGGCGGGCGCCCGCGCCATCCGCGCCGCCGGGGGTCCCGGCGAAGTCGACCGCCTACTGGCAGACGATCGGGATGTCAGCACCGATTCAGGCGGAGGCGTCAGCGTGCCACCGACCTGACGGCCGACCACTGCCATCCTTCGGACCCATGCCAGAGCAAGATCGGCAGCGGATGTGGAAAACGTCTCCGATCCCGGTTTCGTTCCCCAGCTCCGACTACATCCACCAGCCCTGTCGGAGGCGATGCCGTGCCGCTTCGAACACGGCCCTGACCGGCCGGGCCAGGAGTACGCCATGATGCTCGCCCGCGCCGCGGATGGGAACCAGATCGCCGATTCGGCGCCCTGCCGTTCGAAGCGGGTTCGAAGATCGGCTGATCCACGACGTCGCGCGTGGATCAGCAGGTGCGGTACTCCACCCATGCCCGGCAAGCCGCAGCGGTCCTCGCACGCTTCGCCCGCAGATGAGCCGGACCGACCTCGGCCAGGCGAACGGCGAACAGGGCGCGAGCCGCAGCCAGTGCGGTCACCGCATCCACCGGAGCCGAACCCCACGCAGGCACCTGGGCAGCAACCCGCTCAGCCCCGGCAGGCGTGTGACCGGCATCGATCAGCCGTGGAACGAGCAAGGCGACGTCCACCCACGCGGCCCCCTGACAGGCCATGGACCAATCGACGACCAGACACCGATCATCGTCGACCAGGAGATTGCCCGCGTGTAAGTCCGCATGCAGCAACATGGTCCCTGTCAGGTCGTCCAGGTCCAGGGCTTTGACGAGCGGTTCGTAGTAGGCGACCTCGGGCCATGGGTCGGCCAGCACGTCTTCGGCCGCGCGTAGCAGCGCGGAGACCTTGACTGTCACTGAGGGCGCCCCAGGCCAGGGGCAAGGTATGCCGATGCTGTGCACCGCGTCCACCACGAAGGGAAGGTGCGGCGAGCCGGGAGCCAGGTTCGCCTCTCGGCCGGGCGCGTGCTCGAAGACGAGTAGGTGCCAGTCAGCGACGTCATCGGCCCACACCATGCGGGGTGCTGGGATACCCGTGGGGAGCGCCTGGTTGGCGGCGCGCTCCCGTACGTAGTGAGGAGCGATGGGTGCGGCGGAGGGGGCCGCCTTCGCGAAGAAGACGGCCCCCTCAGTGGTGGTGACGTGTGCAGCGATTCCAGAGGTCAGACCGGCCTCGGCCGATCGGATGTGGGCGACCGAACCGGTCTGCTCCTCGATCGCCGCGCGAGCGGGATCGGGCAGGTCAGCCCACTGCCTTCTGCTTCGGACTGTCACTGCACCCCGCATAACACTGGTTGCACCTGCCGCTGCTGCATTCGGCGGAGGCCGGCCATACCACCGGGTCCACCCGGTAGCCGGCGGCCTCCATCGCGGCCATCGTAACCGCGAGGCTGCCCCCGGCCCCGGTTTCGCTGGAGATGTCGTCGGGGGTGTGGTGGATGAACCGGCCGGCAACCCTCGCGCAGAAGTCCCGGTACTCGCGGGTGTACATCAGGAACGTGTGCCAGCCGAGGTCGACCTGCTCGGACGGCCCGAGGCCGGCACCGGGGTTGGCGGCGCAAGCGGCGAGGAACGCGAGCGCCTGCTCCATGATGATGTCGGCCTGGTGGGCGTGAGCGGGGTGGTCGACGGCGATCCGCGCGGTCAGCCGGTCGAATAGGTCGTGGCTGATGAGAGTGCGGAGGGTGGTGGCGGGCCGGTCGAGGATGACGGTCATGGTGGGTCCTCCTGTCGGTGGTGCCGGTTGGCTTACGCTTCCACGGTCGCCGCCGCAGGTGGGGGCTGTCATTGCTGGACTACCCGCCGGCCATTGAGAGTGAGGCGTCAATTACACACATGGCCTGCACGGTAAGTGCCCAGTCGGTTACGGTGCATCGACCGGCGTGCGTGACGTACGGAGGTGCACCCCCATGGGGCAGATCACCAGGTCCAGACGTGCACAGATCCAACGCGAAGCGGCCAGCATCCGCATCCGTGGGCAACGGGAGGGCTTCCCGACCGAGCAGATCGTTACCGCCCTGCGCAACACCTGTCAGGAGCTGACCCCGCTGGAGGCCTGGCGGCTGGCTCTCGGCTGGTCACGCGCCCAAGTCGTCGCCCAGGTCGCAGCCCTGTACCTCGCTGACGGACTACACCCACCAGCCCTGTCAGAGGCGATGCTGTGCCGCTTCGAACACGGCCCTGACCGGCCGGGCCAGGAGTACGCCATGATGCTCGCCCGCGCCTACGGGACGCACCCGGATCAGCTCGGCTTGCGGCCACGGTGCGTGTGTGGACGGGGCGAGCGGGAATACGGTCAGCCGTACGAGACCCATCCCGAGTGGGCGCCGGTCCTGCCGCCAGGAGTAGAACTGATGAGCACAGCCAGTGGACTGCCCGCCATCCGAGAGTCACTTCGCCTTGCCCTGCTGGATGCCCCGCACGGCAACCCAGCGGTGGCGGAGCTCGCCGAGGCGGCTGTCGAGTACTACGCGCTCACCTACTCCCGCCACGCCCCCGTACCTCTCTTCAACGAGGTGCATGCCGCCCGCGGCCTGCTGGGCGACGCGCTGGCCACCCCTGCTGACGAGGTGACCGGGACAGAGCTACGCCGCGCGGCCGGATGGCTGTCCGCGCTCCTCGGCAACCTCGCCTTCCACCTGGGCGATCACAGTGGAGCTCGCACCCACCTGGCGGTCGCCGGATCGCTCGGCGACCGCACAGGGGATGCCCGGCTGGCGGCGTGGACGCTCGGAGCGCAGAGCATGGTCTCCCGGCATCGCCAAGATCTACCCGCTGCTCTCGCCTACGCTCACGCCGGTGCCGGGCGGGCTCCGTCACCGCTGGTACGTGCCCAACTGCTCGGCTGGGCGGTGCTGCCCTCACTGGCCCAGACAGGTCAGGCCGCAGACGCTGAACACGCCCTGGGGGAGGCGACCAGCATCCTCGCCGCGGACTCTGCCGGTGGGGAGCCGGGCCGGTTCGGGTTCGACGCCGCCGAGCTGGACTTGCATGAGGCGGAAGCATGGCTTGCCCTGGGGCGCGCGGACCGGGCCGCCGACCGGGCTGAGGCATCGGCCGCTGGGTGCGTGCCGCACACCCCGGGCTGGGCTGCGGCGACGTTGGTCCTCGCTCAAGCGGAGGCGCTGCCACATCCGGGGGACGCTGCGGCGCGGACTCTTGACGTGCTGGAGCGGATTCCAGCGGAGCGGCTACGCTCCACTGCCCGGGAGCGGCTTCAGCGGGTCGTGGCCACGCTGGGCGACACGAACATCGCCACGGTGCGAGACCTTCATGAACGGGTGCGGATACTGCCCCCGCTGATCGACATCCACGGCCGTAGCACCGTCTGAAGGGGTCCGACTCAGCGCTCGATACGGCGGTCCACAACCGGCTGAGGTCCCTCCGCGTAGGACGGACACCGCACTGCAGCGATCATTCCCCTCCTGTCACTGGACCGTCCTGGCCACACACAGGTATGCGGCGTGCCGACTCATGGCGCGAGACCGAGGACTGCCGTTGCCTTGTTCGCCGCGTCGAGCACCGTGCCGACCAGCTTGTCCTGTGCTTCGCCGAATCGCGACGTCGGTGCGACGATGCCGACGGCACCGGCTATGGAGCCCTCGTGTTTGAAGAACGGGGAACCGATCGTCGTGATGCCGGGGCTGGAGTCGATGTCGACGGCCCACCCCCTTGTCCGGATCTCCTCGAGTTCCCGCAGCAGAGCCGCTCGAAATCGCCGCTGGGCGGCCGGGGTCATACCGGTCAGGTTGCGCGCGATGATCTCGTCCCGCAGCGTGGCGTCGGCGTGGGCGAGTACGGCCTTGCCCGACGCGCGGTGTGGCTCGTTGCCCGTGAGGCCGACGTAGAGCCCGCTGACACGCAGCGGTTGTGACCCTTCGACCAGAACTTTCAAGATCACGTTCCTGTCGTCGAGAGTCGACAGGAACGAGGTTTCGGCGGTCGTGTCGGCGAGTTCGCCAACGATGCTCGCGAGCTTGTCGTTGGTGTTGAAACCGAGCTGGTAGGTCCGGAACAGGGCGCCCACGCTGGCTCCGAGCCGGAGTGTGGCGTCGGCTCGGCGCTCCAGGTAGCCACGCGCGAGCAGGGTCCGCATCAGGTGGTAGCAGGTCGTGATGTTCAGGCCGAGGCCGGCGGAGACCTGTTGCACCGTCGGCGCCGGTTCGGCGGCGGCCACGTACTCGAGAAAGCTCAGCGCTCGCTCGACTGTCTGCAGAGTCTGCTGGGCGGGCTTGACCGAAGCGCTGTTCACTATCTGAAATTATCAGGTTACGAGGCGGGCGCGGCCCGATGCAGCGGGGCGTTGAGCCGGTCGGTGAACGCGTCGAACGCCCGGACGGGCGGATAGGCGTCGGGGTCGACGATCACGTCGATGACCGTGGTGTGGCCGGAGTCCAGCGCTTTCCGCAACGCGGGGGCGATGGCGTCCGGGTGGTCGACCACGATCCCCGCGGCTCCCACGGCGGTCGCGATGGCGGCGTGGTCCACGGGATCGAACTCCACACCGGTGGTCGTTTCGCCGAACACGGCGTTCTCGGCATGCCGCTGGGCTCCCAGGACCGAGTTGTTGAGCACCACGACGGTCACCGGAAGGCGCTCTCGTACCGCGGTTTCCAGCTCGGACCAGACGTGTGCGAAGCCACCGTCGCCGACGACCGCGACGACACGCCGCCCAGGCGCGGCGATTTTCGCTCCCAGGGCCAGGGGCAGTCCCCAGCCGAGGCCGGCCAGACCTCGTGGCATGAGGAAGCGCTGGCCGGGCCGCTTCGCCAGGAGGTAGCCGGCGATCCAGAACGAGGAGTAACTGGCGTCGGCGACCACGATGTCGTCGGGGTCCAGGAGCCGGCCGAGCTCGGCGAAAAGGCGTTCCGGGGCGATGGGGGTCTCACCGGACTCCAGCAACGGGGTGACGGCCTCGAAGTGCCTCCGGCGGCCGGCGGCGATGGTGGCCCTGAGCTCTTCCGACCGGGCGACGCGGAGGGTGAGATCGGTCGCCGCCAGGGCGGCCGTGAGGTCCCCGAGCGCGGCCCGGGCATCGCCGAGCAGGCGTACGGACTCATAGTTTCGTCCCACCTCGATCGGGTCGACATCGATGTGGACATAGGTGGCGTCGGGGGATGTCAGCGTCCAGCCCTCGGTACCGTTCTCGTTCGTCCGGGTACCGACCAGCAGGACGACATCGGCTCCGGCGATCAGGGGGAGGTGAAAGTGCGCGGGTCCGCGCTCGCCGGTGACATTGGCGGCGACCCCCAGTGACAGCGGACCCGATTCGTCCACGGCGCCCTTGCCCATGTTCGTGGTGACCACAGGTAGGTGGGCGATCTCCTGCAGCGCGGCCAGTTCGGCCACCGCACCCGAACCGTGCACTCCGCCGCCCGCGACGACCAGGGGAGACCGCGCCGTGGCGATGAGCCGCGCCGCCCGCGACACCGCGGCGGCGTCCGGCCGGGGGCGGTCGAGCGGGAAGGCCCCAAGGTCCGCGGTGCGCGCGAATCGCCCTGGCACAGCGGGCTTTCCGAGGACGTCCCGGGGGACGAGCAGGACGACCGGCCCGGGTCGTCCGCTGTTCGCCATGGTGAACGCCTGGTCGATCGTGTCCTCCACGCGCGCGGGATCATCGATGCGCCGCGTCCACTTCGAGACGCTCGCGAACAGCGCGAAGTGGTCCAGCTCCTGGAACGCGTTGCGGTCGCGATTGCCCGAGGGCACCTCCTGCACCAGCACGAGCATCGGTATCGACGCTTTGAGGGCTTCTGCCATCGGGGCGACGAGCAGGGCGGCGGCAGGGCCGTTCTGGGCCGCCACCACCCCGATCCGGCCGGAGATCCGAGCGAACCCGTCGGCCATCGCGCCGCCCGCGTTCTCCGTCCGGTACAGGATCTGGCGGATTCCGATGCGCTCGGCGGCGAGCATCAACTCGGTCGGATTGCTTTGGCCCAGGATCGCCTCGACCCCGTGACGGGCCAGTGCACCTGCGATGACGTCGGAAACAGTGGTCATGTCCGCACGGTTTCAAACTATGAATCTTATGTCAAATAGTGAATATTTCATTATTTGAAGCGAGGTTCAGATATTGACATGCCTGTGACGTGGCTCATATCGTCGGGCGGTGAGCGCCTCGGCCTCTCGTCACAAAAGATCTGGAGTCCCCATGACCATCGACACTGGTGAGTCGCAGCTGAGCCCGGTGCTCTGCCTGCACTCGCTGTTCCTCGACCCGCGCGCCTTCGACGGCCTTGTCGCCGCCGGATCCGGGCGCTTCCGGTTCATCGCGCCGGAGTTCCCCGGGCAGGCCGGCCGCCTGAACGAAGTCGATGCGACCGTGACCATGGATCAGTGCACCGACGACGTGCTCGCCCTGGTAGACCGGCTCGGTCTCACCTCTGTGTCGATCGTCGGGCAGTCGATGGGCGGCGACGTCGCGGTCCGCATAGCGGCTCGCCGGCCCGATCTGGTCGGCAGGCTGGTGCTGATGGGCTCGTCGGCGAGGGCCGAGACCGGCGAGAACGTCGACCTGTTCGGGGCGCTCGTCGACAGGTTCGAGCGGGAGGGATTCACCCCGGAGATCGTCGACTTCGTCAAGGGCATCCTGTTCGCGGCGACCGTTCTCAACGACCCGGCCCGCTCGGACATTCACGAGACGTGGACCAAGCGTCTCGGCGAGCTCTCCCCCAGGCTCGCTCATGCCGCACGGGGCGTCGTCCAGCGGGAGAGCGCGCTTGCCCTGTTGCCCCTGATCACCGCGCGGACACTCATCATCTCCGGGACCCAGGACCAGGCCCGCCCGCCGGCCTGGTCGGACGAGATGTTCGAGGCGATTCCGAACGCCGAACTCTGGCGCATCAAGACCGCGGGTCACAGTCCCTGCCTCGAGGACCCGGACGCCGTCATCCCGCGCATCCTCGAGTTTCTCGTCTAGTTCGGAACGGAGAAGGCGACATGACCACTCCCCCCAGGCTCGCGGTGGACTTCCTTGCCCGGTCGCACCGGCTGTTCATCGACGGCGAGTTCGTCGATGCCCTCGACGGCAAGACATTCGAGACGATCGATCCGGGCACCGGCAAAGTGCTCAGCACGGTGGCGGAGGCATCGGAACGGGACGTCGATCGCGCGGTGGCCGCGGCCCGTCGCGCCACGGAAGGTCCATGGTCGGTCATGTCGCCCAGCGAGCGGGGCCGCATCGTGCACCGCATCGGCGACCTGATCGCCGAGCACGCCGAGGAACTCGCGGAACTGGAATCACTCGACAGCGGAAAGCCGGTCGGCGCGGCGCTCACCGTCGAGATCCCGCTCGCCGCGGACATGTTCTGGTACATGGCCGGCGCGGCACGGCGGATCACCGGGGCGACTATCACGCCGTCGGTGCCCTACATGCCGGGCCAGGAGTTCCACGCCTACACGACCCGCGAACCGCTGGGCGTCACCGGACAGATCATCCCCTGGAACGTTCCGATCCTCATGGCCGCGTGGAAGCTCGCCCCCGCACTGGCCACCGGCAATACCGTCGTGCTGAAGCCCGCCGAGCAGACGCCGCTGACCGCCCTGCGGATCGGTGAACTCCTCCTTGAGGCCGGCGTCCCGCCGGGCGTGGTCAACATCGTGCCGGGATTCGGGGAACGAGCCGGAGCTCATCTGGCCGCGCACGAAGGCGTCGACAAGATCGCTTTCACCGGTTCGACCGAGGTCGGCCGCAGCATCGTGCGCGCCGCGGCCGGCAATCTCAAGCGCGTCTCACTGGAGCTGGGCGGCAAGTCGCCGAACATCGTCCTCGACGACGCGGACGTCGATGCCGCGATCGCGGGAGCCGCGCTGGCGATCTTCTACAACCAAGGTGAGGTGTGCTCCGCCGGCAGCCGTCTCTACGTGCACGAGTCCCGGTTCGACCAGGTCGTCGAAGGTCTCGCCGAGCGTGCGCGCGGCATCAGGGTGGGCTACGGCCTCGATCCGGATACCGACATGGGCCCCCTGGTGTCGGCGGAGCACTTCGAACGGGTCGGCCGATATCTCGATCTGAGCAAGGAGTCCGGGGGCCGGACACTGGTCGGGGGCGGTGCGCTGGACCGCGACGGATACTACGTGCAGCCCAGTGTGATCGCGCGGCCCGACCGGGACCATCCGATCGTCCGGGAGGAGATCTTCGGTCCGGTCGTCACGGCCTTGCCGTTCAGCGATATCGACGATCTGGCCGCTCAGGCCAATGACACCGTCTACGGCCTCGCGGCCGGGGTGTGGACGCGCGACCTGTCGAAGGCGCACCGGCTGGCCAAACGGCTGAAGGCCGGAACCGTGCACGTCAACACCTATCACGTCTTCGGCTCCGAACTGCCTTTCGGCGGATACAAGCAGAGCGGCTGGGGCAGGGAGAAGGGCGACGCCGTGCTGGAGCAGTACCTCGAAACCAAGTCCGTCGTCGTGGCACTGTGAAATCCGAGGACGGACAAGCATGACCGACATACAGACAGTCGCCGGCCCCGTCGATTCCAGTGAGCTCGGCCGGACGCTCGTCCATGAACACGTCTTCGTGCTCGGTGAGGAGTACCGGCAGAACTACCAGGACGACTGGGACGAGGACCAGAAGGTCGAGCAGGCGGTCCGCGACCTGAACGAGCTCAAGTCTCTCGGCATCGACACCATCATGGACCCCACGGTTCTGGGGCTCGGCCGGTACATCCCGCGTATCAAACGCATCGCCGCGCGAACGAACCTGAACATCGTCGTCGCGACCGGGCTCTACACCTTCAACGACCTTCCGCACCAGTTCTCCAGCCGCGGTCCCGGCCTGCTCATCGACATCGAGGAACCGCTGACCGAACTGTTCATCAAGGACCTGACGAAGGGGATCGGCGACACCGGCGTACGCGCCGCATTCCTCAAGTGCGCCATCGACGCTCAAGGGCTCACACCCGGCGTGGAGCGCACGATGAGGGCGGTCGCGCAGGCCGGTGTCGAGACCGGGGCTCCGATCACCGTGCACACGCACGTCGGATCCGAGTCCGGACTGGTCGCGCAGCGGGTTCTCGCGGAAGAGGGCGTCGATCTGAGCCGGGTGGTGATCGGCCATGCGGGCGACAGCACCGATCTGGATTATCTCTGCCGGCTGGCGGATGCCGGTTCGATGCTGGGCCTCGACCGTTTCGGACTCGACGCGTTCCTGCCGCTCCAGCAGCGGATCGACACCCTCGTGGGCCTCGTGCGCCGGGGCTACGCGGAGAGCATCGTCGTTTCGCATGATGCGTCCTGCTTCATAGACTTCGTCTCGGCGGAGGAACGCCCCCGATTGGGGGAGAAATGGAACTACCGCCTCATATCCACCGAGGTCATTCCCGCATTGCTCGAGGCGGGTGTCGCCGACCGCACCATCGAGACCATTCTCGTGGACAACCCGCGTCGCTACTTCGAGGGGGCGGGGGCATGACCGCGGCGAAGGGCCGCCGCCCGGCCCTGTCCGCCGCCCTCTGGCACGCGGATCCCGACCCCGACCACGTGGACAGCACCATCGGGGACGCCCTGATCCGTGCCGCCTCACGGTGGGGAGGTCGAACGGCACTCGTCGAGGGTGTCGTGGGAGAGCATGCGCGGCGTTGGACCTTCGAGGAACTGCTGGAGGACTCCATCCGCGTCGCCCGGGCTCTGCTTCGGCGGTTCAGTCCCGGTGAGCGCCTGGCGGTGTGGGCCGGAAACGGTCCGGAGTGGATTCAACTCGAATTCGGTGCCGCGCTCGCGGGATTGACCCTGGTCACGGTGAATCCCGCCTTCCGGCAGGCGGAACTGTCGTATGTGCTGGAGCAGTCCCGCGCATCGGGCATCGTCGTACAGCCGCGGTATCGATCGACCGAACTGCTGCCGATGGCCGACGCCGTGCGGGACGGCACTCAGGTGCGTGAGGTGATCTCCCTCGGGGACTGGGACGAATTCCGGGCCGCGGAGAGCGGCGCGCGCGACGGCCTGCCGCATGTCGCGCCGAGGGATCCCGCTCAGATCCAGTACACCTCGGGGACCACCGGGCGACCGAAGGGAGCGCTGCTCAGTCACCGTGGGCTCGTCGCCAACGGGCGACGGTACGCGACCGTCGCAGGCGCGCATCCGAACGATGTGTGGGTCAACCCGATGCCCCTGTTCCACACCGCAGGCTGCGGGCTGGTGACGCTCGGCGCCCTGCAGACCGGCGGCTGCCACGTGATTCCCGCCGGGTTCGACGCCGACCTCATGCTGGACCTGTTCGAAGCCGAGCGGGGAACCATCATGCTGAGCGTGCCGACCATGTTGATCCGCATGCTTGAACGGCAGGCGGACCGGCCGCGCGATGTGTCGAGCTGGCGGTCGACCACGCTCGGGGGCGCACCCGTACCGCTCGATCTGGTCCTGCGCGCCCAGCGTGAGCTCGGGGTCGAGGTCGGCATCGGGTACGGCCAGACAGAGGCGTCGCCGTACATCACGCACACCGCCGGCGGGGATCAGGATGCGGAGACGCTGGCCACCGTGGGGCGGCCGCTGCCCGGAACCGAGGTCAAAATCATCAGCCCGAGCTCAGGTGAGGTGGCCGGGATCGGCGAACTCGGTGAGATATGCACCCGCGGCATCTGCGTGATGACCGAGTACTTCGACAACGCCGCGGCGACCGCCGAGGCCATCGACGCCGACGGCTGGCTGCACACCGGCGACCTGGGGGCCATGGACGCGTCGGGGTTCGTCAGAATCCAGGGCCGGCTCAAGGACATGATCATCCGTGGCGGCGAGAACATCTTCCCGCGCGAGATCGAGGACGTCCTCTACACCCACCCCGGAATCAGCCTGGTGACGGTGATCGGACTGCCGGATGCCGAATGGGGCGAAACCTGTGCCGCATTCGTGGTGGCGGCCGACGGGGCACGACTCACCGAGGGCGAACTCGACGCCTTCTGCCGCGACCGGCTGGCCTCGTACAAGGTTCCGCGCAGCTGGCACTTCCGGAGCGAGCTGCCGCAGACCGCGTCCGGGAAGATCCAGAAGGTGGCGCTTCGGGAGAGGTACCTCGCGGATCTCGCCATGGGCTCGACCGGTGGAAGCCGAACATCTTCCGAGTGACCACAGGGAGAGTACTGGATACACCCGGGCGGTGAATCGTCAGGTTCACGCCGTGCCGGGGAGTCGCCGGAGGTGAGCGGGATCGGCAACGAGATGCCGCTGCCGATCCCGCGAGGCGGTTATCGCCGGGCCGGTGGTGTGGCGCGGTACCGGACTGTGTTCCGCTCGGGATCGGTGCCCGCCTGCTGGAACCCGGCCTTTTCCAGGACCCGGATCGAGGACGGGTTCGGCAGTTCCACATTGGCGTAGACCGTGCGGACGCCCGGTGCGGTGAAGGCGTACTCGGTCAGGGCGCGTGTGGCCTCGGGGGCGTAACCGCGTCCCTGCCGGGAGGGCACGATGCCGTACCCGATCTCCAGGACGCCGTCGCTGGGCGGCCAGAACAGGCCGATCGATCCGACCACCAGACCGCTGTCGCGTTCGATGATCTGACGGTGACCGTACTGGCCCAACCACGCGGGGTGCTCGGCGAACAGGCCGACGACGACGTGATCGCCCTCGGCGGGGAAGTCCTCGGCCCAGTGCACCGGCCGAGCACCCTCCAGGGCGGCGGCGACCTCGCCGGGGGCCCACGGCCGCAGGGCGAGACGGTCAGTGATCAGGTCGGCATCGATCATCGAGAAGAAAGAGAACAAGAGAGACTCCTGGTCGTTCGAACGACCCGGTCGGCGCTCTAGGCTCGCGCGGACCGGACAAGGGCACGCTGAAGACGACTGCCGGCGGCCATATTCATCAACCTCCCTCGTCACGAAGTGATCAGGCGTCCCTCGCCGCCGCGAGGCTAGCGTCCTGCCGCCGTACGGGCAAACCGGTTTCGGTATCCTCACCCGCCTGACCGACGCCGCCTACCGGGCCTGTCCCCGCCCCCGTAGAACTCGTCGCACGCCACGATTATCGACGTCGAGGCGCTCCGCGTCCCCGGGCGAGCGGCCTCACAGCAGCGGATGCACCTCGGGGTGTGCCTCCCACCAGCGTCCGAAGAGCGGATTGTCGTGCACATGGTCGACGAACGCCGCGGCGAGGCCGCGATAGAGCGCCCCGGCGGTCGCATCGCCCAGGCGGTCCCTGTGCCACGCGACGAGCAGCCGTGCCACCTGCGGCTCTCCCATGAGCGGTCGTACGGCGGTGCCCGGCGCCGCGGTCCAGCAGGGGTCGACCAGCCGCACGCCGTGCCCGTCCGCCACCAAGGGGCGGCCGGCGCCGCTCGGAGCCTCGAATCGTAACCTGGGTTCGAAGCCGGCCGCCCGGCACGAGGCCCGCAGCGCGGCGAGGGAGCCGTCGTCGGCTCCCGGAGGGCTGATCCACGCCTCGTCCCTGAGGTCGGCCAGCCGGATCTCCTCGTTTCCCGCGAGCGGGTGCCTCGCCGACAGGGCGACGAATATCGGATACCGGTATACCAGCGCCCGGCTGGTGACCGGCGGCGCCAGTGTGATCTCGAAGCCCTCTATGACGCCGAGCAGCGCCGCGTCGAGCCGCCCGTGCGTGAGCGCCTCCGCCAGCAGCGCCGTGGAGGGCTCGATCCGCAGTGAGATCTCGCGCCCGGGCAGGGCGTCGCCGACCCGGTTGACGATGCTGCCCACGCAACCGACGTGGACCGAGCCCAGCCGCAGGGATCGGTCCTCCGACGGCCCATGCAGGTCGCCGAAGAGCGCGTCGACCTCGGACAGGACGATCCGGGCGCGGGCGATGACCTGGTTGCCAAGCGGTGTCGGCTCCACCCCGGAGCGGCTGCGGACGAAGAGCTCGCCCCCGACGAAGGTCTCTATCCGGCGCAGCAGGTTCGTCATGGCCGGCTGGGAAAGCCCCACCTGGGCCGCCGCCCTGGTCAGGCTGCCCGACTCCGCTATCGCGCAGATCATACGGAGATGACGGATATCGAGATCCATAACCCAGAATTATGCGTGCTTTTATGACCGCTGGTCTGGTTTCGTCACCAAACTACGGACGGCAACACCACTTCGCTCTCGGAAATCCCTGAGCCACGTGGCCCGCCGGTCCGCCAGGAGCCGGCGGAGCCCCCGCCGCGCCCTGGCCGTTCCGGCCGCCGCGGCCTCCCCCGTCACATCCAACCTCACGCTCGTTCCCTCACCCCCCGGAGGTTGCTCGTGGGAATCACCCCGCCCCTGCGTACGCTCAGAAAATCGTCACTGGCCGCGCTCGTCCTCGTCCCGGCCCTCGGCCTGGGGCTCGCCCTACAGCCGGCGGTCGCATCGGCCGCCACCGACCCCATCGCCAAGTCCGTCGTGACGGCATCCGCTGGTAGGACGCCGCCCCCCGAGCCGGCGCTGCTCGCGACCGACGGCGCCGACCACGTCCGGCGTTCTCCGCTCCCGGTCAGCGAACGGGCGCCGATGCCCTCCTCCAACGAGCGGCTGCGCCATGACTACGATCGGCCCGAGCCCGCCCCGGCGCACCCGCGCCCGTCCATGAAGGAGAAGGCGAAGTCCGCCGCCACGGTGCGGGCGGCGGCCGCGTGCAACGTGAGCGACTTCACCAGCCGGACCGGAAGCGCCCTGGTCCAGCAGATCAAGTCCGCCACGACCGACTGCGTCAACACCCTGTTCGGCCTCACCGGCAGCGACGCCTACTACGCCTTCCGCGAGGCGCAGATGAGCAGCGTCGCGTACGGCCTGCGTGACAACGGGTCGTACTACCCCGGTGACAACTCCACCGGCACCGCCCAGCTCGTGCTCTACCTGCGCGCCGGCTACTACGTGCACTGGTACAACGCGTCCACCGTGGGCACGTACGGCCCGTCGCTCAAGACCGCGATCGAGGCGGGCCTGGACGCCTTCTTCGGCAACCCCAAGTCCTCGACGGTGAGCGACGCCAACGGCGAGGTGCTGGCCGAGGCGGTCACGCTGATCGACAGCGCCGAGGAGAACGACCGCTACCTCTACGTGGTGAAGCGGCTGCTCAACGGCTACAACAGCTCCTACAACACGAGCTGGTGGATGCTGAACGCGGTCAACAACGTCTACACGGTGCTCTTCCGCGGCCACCAGCTCCCGGCGTTCGTGACCGCCGTCCAGGCGGACCCCAGCGTGATCGACACGCTGTACGGCTTCGCCGGCGACAACTGGAACCTGCTCGGCACCGACCAGAGCCACCTGGTTTCGAACTCCGGCCGGGAGATGGCCCGCTTCCTTCAGGAGACCGCTCTGCGGTCGAAGGTGCGTCCGCTGGCCAAGGCCCTGCTCGATCGCGGCGACATCTCCGGCACGACCGCGCCCATGTGGGTCGGCGTCGCTGAGATGACCGACTACTACGACAAGGCCAACTGCTCCTACTACGACACCTGCGACCTGCAGGCGCGGCTCGCGGCCGCCGTTCTGCCGATCCGGTACACCTGCGGCCCCAGCATCACGATCCGTGCGCAGGCCCTGACCTCCGCGCAGCTCACCACCGCCTGTGACAGCCTCAAGAGCCAGGACGCGTACTTCCACAACCTGGTGAACGACGGCAACCGCCCGGTGGCGAACGACAACAACACCACCATCGAGGTCGTCGTCTTCCACTCCAGCACCGACTACCAGAACTACGCCGGGACGATGTTCGGCATCGACACCAACAACGGCGGCATGTACCTGGAGGGCGACCCGGCCGCGGCCGGTAACCAGCCACGCTTCATCGCCTACGAGGCGGAGTGGCTGCGGCCCGCGTTCGAGATCTGGAACCTCAACCACGAGTACACCCACTACCTCGACGGCCGTTTCAACATGTACGGCGACTTCACCGCCGGCATCACCACCCCGACCATCTGGTGGATCGAGGGCTTCGCCGAGTACGTGTCGTACTCCTACCGGAACGTGACCTACGACGCGGCGATCACCGAGGCGGCCAAGAAGACGTACACGCTCAGGACGCTGTTCGACACCGACTACTCGCACGATACGACCCGCGTCTACCGCTGGGGTTACCTGGCCGTGCGATACATGTTCGAGAAGCGCCCGGCTGACGTCACCACCGTCCTCGGCAACTACCGGACGGGCAACTGGAGCGGCGCCCGCACCTTCCTGACCAGCACCATCGGTACCCGCTACGACAGCGACTGGTCGAACTGGCTCACCGCCTGCGCGTCCGGCTCCTGCTCGGGCGGCGGCGGCACCCTGCCCGAGTGCACCTCGTCCGACACCAGGGAGCTGGGCAAGAACTGCCGGCGCGGCAACGTGTCCGCGACCGCCGGTGACCACGCCTACTTCTACCTGTACCTCCCGGCCGGCACCACCAGGATCGTCATCACGTCGTCTGACGGCACCGGGAACGCCGACCTCTACTACAGCTCCAGCACGTGGGCCACTCGGTCGGCGTACACGCAGCGGTCGGCCGACTCCGGCAACAGCGAGACCCTGACGGTGACCAACCCGGCGGCCGGCTACCACTACATCAGCCTGTACGCCACCACCGCGTTCTCCGGGACCTCGGTGCAGGTCGAGTACTGACGCTCACCGTCGCCTCGTAACCGCTGATCATCCATGCCGGGACCGGGCCTCACGCCCGCTCCCGGCCCTCGGCGTGGCCACCCGCGGATCAGATCGCCCTCATCCACCACAGCCCCGGCGACCGGCGTGGACAGCCCGGAGCGCACCACGTCCACAAGGGCGTTGACCTCGGGCACGCCCCAGCCTGGCAGGAGGTACCGGTCCTTCTGGTCATTGCTGGCGGCTGTAGGCGCGGATGGCCAGGGGGCAGAACACCACGAAGAGGGCCGCGCACCAGATGAGCGTGGTGGTGACGGTGTCGCCGGCCGGGGTGCCGTTGAGCAGGGCGCGGCAGGCGTCCATGACGTGGGTGACGGGGTTGATCTCGGCCCAGGTTCGCAGCCAGCCGGGCAGGGTCTCGACGGGAGCGGCGAGGCTGGTGCCGAGCTGCAACGGCAGGAAGCCGATGAAGCTGATCGCGAGGACGGTGTCGGCGTTCCTGGCCAGTACGCCGACGAACACGGTGACCCAGCTGAGGCAGAAGCCGAAGGCGATGGCCAGGCCGGCGGCGGCGAGGGCTGCCGCGAGGCCGCCGTGGACGCGGAAGCCGAGGAGCGCGCCGATGGCGAAGAGGATGGCGACGGCGAGCAGGTAGCGGACGATGTCGGCCAGCACGGAGCCGAGCAGGGGTGCCAGGCGGCCGATGGGCAGGCTGCGGAACCGGTCGGTGACGCCGTTCTTGAGGTCGAGGTTGATGCTGGTGCCGGTCGAGACCATCCCGGCGAGGCCGGCGCCCATGACGAGGATGCCGGGGAAGAGGTACCGGAGATAGTCGGCGGTGGAGCCGGCCACCGATCCGCCGAAGAGGTAGAGGAAGAGCACCATGAACAGGGCGGGTGTGACGACCCCGTTGATGATCGGGCCGGGGTTGCGGGTGGTCTTGGCGAGGCTGCGGCGGGCGAGTACGAGGCTGTGCCGGAGCCAGGCGAGCGGCCGGGTACGCGGTTGTTCTTCGGCAGTCGCGGTGGCGGTCATCAGGCGGCCCTCGTCGGTGTCGTCGGCGGTGGTGGTAGGTGCTCCGGCACGCGGTTGTTCGGTGGCGGCCATCAGGCGGCCTTCGTCGGTTCGTCGGCGGCGGTGGTGGTAGGTGTTCCGGTCAGGGCGAGGAAGACCTCGTCGAGGCTGGGCAGGCGCAGCGACAGTTCGGAGACGCCGATGCGGTGTTCGCGCAGCCGGGCGGTGATCTCGAAGAAGTCCTCGTCCCCGGCGACGGGCACGACCAGCTCGTGGCGGGTGGAGCGTTCCGGGGTCCGGCCGGTGACATCGGCCAGGATGCCGACGGTCGCGTCGGTGTCGGCGGGGTCGTTCGGCCGCACGGCGATGGTGTGCCCGCCGACCTCTCGTTTCAGCTCCGCGGGAGTGCCGGAGGCGATGACCCGTCCCCGGTCGATGACGGTGATGGCATCGGCGAGGGCGTCGGCCTCTTCGAGGTACTGGGTGGTCAGCAGGACGGTGACGCCGTCGGCGCTCAGACCGCGGATCATCTGCCATAGCTCGTCACGTTTGCCGGGATCCAGGCCCACCGAGGGCTCGTCGAGGAAGACCACCTCGGGGTGTCCGACCATGCTCGCGGCCAGGTCGAGGCGGCGGCGCATGCCACCGGAGTAGCCGGCCACCGGTCTCTTCGCCGCGTCCTCCAGGCCGAAACGGGCCAGCAGGTCCGCGGCACGCCGGAGAGCCTGCGGCCGGGGCAGGTCGAGGAGCCGGCCGATCATGACCAGGTTCGCCAGCCCGGTCAGCTCCTCGTCCACGCTGGTGTGCTGGCCCGACAGCGCGATCCGCCGGCGTACCTGTCCCGGCCGGCGTGCCACGTCGAACCCGGCCACGGACGCGCGTCCGCTGTCGGGACGCAGCAGGGTCGCGAGGATGCGGATCACGGTGGTCTTGCCGGCGCCGTTGGGCCCCAGCAGGCCGAGCACCTGCCCGCGCGGGACGGCCAGACCGACCCCGTCGAGCGCGGTGACCTTGCCGAATCTCTTGGCCAGCCCTTCGGTCTCGAATCCATGATCGCTCACCGTCATCATCCTTCGTCTCGATCGCTTCGCAGTTCAGATGTTCTCAACATCTGAATTTTGAGAGTATCCTAATGCCGGCGATCCAGGGAAAGGAACTGCGATGGTTCGACTGACTCGGGTGCAGCAGCAGGAGCGCACCCGGACGTCCGTGCTGGCGGCGGCGAGGGAGGAGTTCACCGAACACGGCTACGCCTTGGCCAAGGTCGATCGGATCGCCGAGCGGGCCGAGCTGACCCGCGGGGCGGTGTACTCGAACTTCCCGAGCAAGCGCGCGCTGTACCTGGCGGTGCTGATCGACATGGTGGAGAACGCCCCCGCGGGTGAGCCACCGCCGATGTCGCCGATGTCGCCGAGGTCGTCGGCCGAGGTGCTGGGCGTGTTCGCCCGGACCTGGCTCGAACGGCTGCCCCTGGTCGACGACACGGCTTCGGGAGGGCGGCTGCACCTGCGCTCGCTGGCCGGCGTCCTCGATGACGAGCACGCGCGCACGGTGCTGGCGCAGCTCGTCCGGCTGGAGGCGTTGCTGCTCGCCATCCCGCTGGAATCGTGCGAACCGACCCAGGCGACGCCGGCGCGGCGGGTACGGCTGGCCGAGCTGGTGCTGACGCTGCTGGACGGTTCGGGCCACCTGGCTGAGAGCGCACCGGGATTCGGTGACCCTTTCGACCTGGCGCGCGCCTGTGAGCACCTGTCCGGGATCGATCTCGCCGACACCTGGACGCCGCCGTATCTGCCCTATGTCGCTCCGGCACGACCGTGTGGGGACGCGTGGGATCCGCCCACCGGACTCGCGGATCGGATCAGCGGGGAGCGGGCCGACCTCGGCGCCGACGGTCTGATCACGGTGCTGGGGGTCGGTCGTCTCGCCGCCGCCGAGGAAGCCGTCCGTTCCGCCCGGCCCGGCGAGCAGGTGACGGTGGTCGTCGTCACGAGTGACGCCGCCGAGACGGGCCGCCTGGTACGGCTCAGGGTCACCGACCTCATCGGCTGCCTGCGGCGGGTGTTCGCCCCCGAGGCCTGGCGGCGCGTCCGCCTGGTCCTCGATGACGAGGCCCTGGCCGCGGCGGCGATCGGCCTGACGGACCTCGACGACGAGACGGAGTCCGCCGTACGCGTCCGGGGCGGCGCGATCGTCGCCCGAGCCCACGGGCGAGGCGCCGCGTACGCGGCGTCGACCGCCGACGCCCCCAACGGCACGCGGCCGCGGAGCGCCAGGTCATGACCCGATCCCAGCCTCCCGCGACCGACACCGGCCTGCTGGTACTGCACGCCCTGCGCTGCGGCGGCGCCGCCGGCCTCGCCCGCCTGGCCAGGGCCACGGGTCTCGGTGAATCCGACGTCGAGTCCGAGCTGATCGATCTCGCGGTCGCCGGTCTCGTCACGCATATGGCCGGCGACTTCGGCGGGTGGAGTCTGACGGACACCGGCCGTGTCGTGGACGCCGAACGGATCACCGCCGAATTGGAGTCGGCCGGTGCTCGCGCCGCCGTGGCAGCGGCGTTCGACGACTTTCTGGTGCTCAACCCGGAACTGCTCGACCTCTGCACGGCATGGCAACTCCGATCCGTCGACGGTGTCATGACCGCCAACGACCACGGCGACCCCTCCTACGACGCTCGGGTCCTCGCCCGATTCGCCGAGTTCGACCAGCGTGCCGCCGTCGTCGGTGCCGAGCTGTCCGCGGCGTTGCCTCGATTCGGCCGCTACCGAACCCGCCTCGTCGAAGCCCTCGATCGCGCCACCTCCGGCGCGTTGGAGTACGTGGCCGACAGCACCGCGTCGTACCACGCCGTGTGGGCCGAACTTCACGAGGACCTGCTCGCCACACTCGGGATCCCCCGATGGGTATGAGATGGGTTCGCCCGCTCTCCACGCGGGTCGAGGAGACGACGGAGACGCTGGGCGGCAAGGCACACGGCCTCCTGGTCCTCCTCCGTCTCGGGTTGCGGGTGCCCGCCGGGTTCGTCGTCACCACGGAGGCATGTCGCGCGTTCCTGCGTGACGGGCGTCTTCCCGACGGACTCGACGACGAGCTCGCGGCGGCCGTCGCCGACCTCGAAGCCGCCACCGGGCGCCGCTTCGGGGGATCACAGGCGCCGTTGGCGGTGTCCGTTCGCTCCGGGGCCGGCGTGTCGATGCCCGGCATGATGAACACGATCCTCAACCTCGGCCTCACGACCGGAGCCACGGCCGCTTTGGCGGCCGAGACGGGCGACTCGCGGTTCGCGCTGAACTCACGGCTGCGGTTCCTGTCCGGCTTCGCCTCCGCGATCACCGACCTGGAGGTAAGCCGGGGGACCGGCGACGAGGAGGCACGGATCGAAGCGGTCGAGGACCTCATCCGGCGACGATGTGGCCGGCCGATTCCGGACGACGCGACCCGGCAGCTGGAGCTGGCGGTCAAGGCCGTGTTCTCGTCATGGGACACACCGCGCGCCCGGACCTACCGCGAACTGCATGACATCCCGCACGATCTCGGCACGGCCGCGATCGTACAGACGATGGTGTTCGGGAACCGCGATGACCACAGCGGCACCGGGGTCGCGTTCAGCCGCGACCCCAACACCGGGGAGAACGTCCCGTTCGGCGAGGTCCTGTTCGGACACCAGGGTGAGGACGTCGTCTCCGGCAGATCGCTGACCCGGCCCCTGCGCGAACTCGCCGACCGGGAACCGGCGGTGTGGACCGGCCTCCTCGACGCCCTGAGCCGGGTCGAGGGGCACTACCGCGACGCGTGCTACGTCGAGTTCACCTTCCAGGCCGGGGAGCTGTGGATTCTGCAGGTCCGGCCTGGCCGGTTCGTCGGGGGTGCCGCCGTCCGCGTCGCGACCGACCTCGCCGACGAGCGTGTGATCGGACGTCACGAAGCGCTGCTCAGGATCTCACCGCGGCATCTCCCGCACGTCCGCACTCCCCGGATAGCGGCGACCGCCGACATCCTGGCCCGGGGAATCGGCGCCTGCCCCGGTGTCGCGGTCGGCAGGGTGGCGACCACCTCCGACGGAGCGGTGCGCATGGCCGCGGACGGCCCGGTCATCCTGGTGCGGCCGGAGACCTCCCCGCACGACATGCGCGGCCTGGCGGTCGCCGCCGGAATCGTCACCGCCCGGGGCGGGCCGGCCAGCCACGCCGCGGTCGTCGCGCGAGCGATGGGGAAACCCGCCGTCGTGGGGATCGGCGACCTCACCGTCGACGTCGCCGGCGCCTCGGTGCGAGCCGGCGGGCGCACCCTCGGTGAGGGCACCCTCGTCACCATCGACGGGACCGGTGGCGAGGTCGCCCTCGGCAGCCCCCGCACCGTCACGACCACGGCCGACGTCCACCTGCGTCGCCTCCTCGAATGGGCCGACGACGTATCGGGCGACCGCTCCGAACGCGACGAGGCCCGGCGCCTCGACGCCGCCCACGCCGTACTCCGTCACGACTAGACCGCGGCGGCCTCGCACAGCGGGGCGATGTCGGGGCAGCCACGAAAGCGGGCGCTCACCCCGTGCCGGTGAGCGCCCAGCGGCGCCGCTCATGGCCGGGTACCGGGCCCGAACCCGGTCCAGCGCAGGTCGGGCGGGAGGTGGCCCATGTCGTTGTACAACAGCACCGTCGGCGCCACGCCGTCGCGATACTCGATCGCCGTCAGCGCCGTGTTTCCGCAGTTCAGCCCCAGCCACCGCGCCGGTGGCGCATCGAGGGCGTGCCGCACCAGCCAGGCCACCGGATAGGCGTGGGTGACCAGGACCTCGTGGGTCTCGGTTTCGGCGGGGCGCGCGAACCTGTCGATCAGCGCGTCCGCGAGGGCCGCGCCCGCGGCGGCTTCCGCGGCGTCGTACCCGTCGAAGAACCCCGCCCAGGCGGGGGGCATCTCGTCCGGCACGTGCGGCACGTGGTCGATCAACTCGGCCGCTTCCCGCACGGCGACGCCCGGCAGGTGCTCACCGACGATCCGGGCGGACCGCACCGCCCGGGGAAGGGGCGAATGCCACACGGCGTCGACCGGAAGGTGGGCCAGGCGCTCCCCGACCAGTTCCGACTGCCGCTGCCCGACATCGGTCAACTCACCGAACGGGTCCGCCGCGCCGTGCCGTATCACGTACAGGTGTCGAGTCGCCATCGTCAGATCCATATCGCATGGCAGGAGCCGACGCTCATCCCCGCCACCCGGCGCGGGCTCGCCCGGAGACTTCGAGCACCCCAGGTCAGCCGAACCATCGCTGTTCCCCCCTCGACCCAGGTTAGAATACTCACAAAATCCAAATGATAACAACATTCGAATAGCGGGAAATACAGGAGACCGCCGGAGAGGGCGCCTGGGAGTCGCGTCCACCTCGGCTCTCGGCACGGCGGCCGCGAGAGGACCACCCGGATCATCGGCAAGACTTACGATCATGAAGATGCGGATCGATCTGGTGGCGATCGTCGTGGAGGACTACGACCGGGCCATCGAGTTCTTCACCGGTGCCCTGGGCTTCGAGCTGGTCGAGGACTCGCCGTCGTTGACGAACGACGGCCGCCCGAAGCGGTGGGTCATGGTCCGGCCGCCGGGAGGTGAGACCGGCATCCTGCTCGCCCGCGCGGACGGGGAACACCAGGCCGCCGTCGTCGGGGAGCAGTTCGCCGGGCGGGTGGGGCTCTTCCTGCGGGTGGACGACTTCGACGCCGCCCACGCGCGGATGACGGCGGCCGGCGTGGAGTTCGTGACCGCGCCGCGCACCGAGCCCTACGGGCGGATCGCCGTCTTCCTCGACATCGCCGGCAACCGATGGGACCTGCTCGGGCCGGCCTGAACGCGGACACCGGCCGTCACGCCACGAAAGCAGGTCCCGGCGCGAACATCTGCCATGAAAGGTGCAACCAGGCATCTAGCGGAATGCAATGATCCACTGACACGATCGGGGCCGCTGTGAAGGAGGCTTCCCCGTGCGTCGTCCCATCCCCCTGGCCCTCGCTGTCGCGGTCTTCGCGCTGTCGGGGACGGTGATCTCACCCGCCCAGGCCTCGACCGGGCCGTGCAGGCCCGGTCAGGGTGCCAATCTGCGGGGAAGGGACTTCACCGGAGGTGCCCAGCTCCCCGCCGACCTGCGCTGCGCCAACCTGACCGGGGCGAAGCTGAACGGTGTGGAACTCATCCAGAAGGACCTCACCGGAGCGATCCTGCGCGACGCCTCGCTCAAGCAGGCCAATCTCACCCAGGCCAGGCTGAAGTACGCCGACCTGCGGGGTGCCGACCTGACCGAGGCCGAGCTGGGCCAGATGCACGCCGACCACGCCGACCTGCGGAACGCGATCCTGGTCGACGCGGAGGCCGGGCAGGCGGAGTTCCCGTACGCGAATCTGACCGGGGCGAAGCTGACCAGGGCCGAGCTGACCCAGGTCAACTTCACCGCCGCCAAGCTGATCGACGCCGACCTCGACGAGAGCACCCCCGGTCAGCTCAAGGCCCGCAAGGCCGACTTCACCCGGGCCAAGCTCCGCGAGGCGAAACTGAGCCAGTCGAACCTGCGCAACGCGACGTTCAAGTACGCCGACGTGAGCGAGGCCGAGTTCACCCAGGCGGAGCTGGACGGCGCCGACTTCACCGGCGCGCTGGTCCAGGGGGCGTCCTTCATCCAGGCCGACGACGTCGATCTCACCGGCGCCAAGGGCACCCCCACGGGCCTGACCGTCCCGCTGCCGACCTCGTCGCCCACCTCCCGGACCGAGGACGCGGAGAAGGAGGAGGACATCTCACAGGCGGAACCCGCGCGAAGCGTCGGTCCGTCCGTGGGGCTCGTCATGGTCGTGCTCAGCGCGGTGGGCCTGGCACTGACCGTGGTGGCCTGGGGCGTCAGCGCCCAGCAACGGACCCGGCGCGCCGCGCGGTTCGCCGTGGTGCGGCGCGGCGCGGAGGAGGACATCACCCGGCTGGGCGAGGAGATCGACCAGCTCGACTACGAGTTCCAGGTCAGCGGGCGCGGCGGCATGACCGCCGACCATGACTGGCGGCACGCGCTCGACGCCTACGAGGCCGCCAAGCAGGCCCTGTCGATCGCCCGCCGCGAGGAGGAACTGCACTTCGTGGCCCGAGCCGTCCAGGACGGCAGAGCGGCCCTCGCCCGCCTCCGCTCCCGCGTCCGCTGACGCCCATCAGCGAAACTCCGCTCGGCAGATCCACCACTTAACCTTCGGCAGATCCACCACACATCCCTCGGCAGACCCACCACGAAATCCTCGGCAGATCCACCACCACGAAGCCGCGGACGCCGTACGCTGCACCCTATGGACATCGATGACCTGGCGCTCTTTCCCCGGCGCGCGCACGAGATGGCGTGCGAGGCGCTTACCGACACCCGGGTGGTGGTGATCAATGGTGCTCGGCAGACGGGGAAGAGCACCCTGGCCCAGGAGATCGCGCGCAAGACCCCAGGTTCGCGGGAGCTCTTCCTAGACCAGGCAGCCGTGCGCGCCGCCGCCCGGGAGGATCCCGATGGGATCGTCCACCACGACGGACTCATGCTCATCGACGAGGTCCAGCGCGTACCCGACCTGCTTCTCTCCATCAAACGTGAAGTTGATTCCGATCCTCGCCCTGGACGCTTCCTTCTCACCGGTTCCGCGCGCCTACTGGGGATCAAAGATCTTCCAGACGCCCTCCCCGGCCGATCCGAGACCATCGAATTGTGGCCGTTGTCACAAGGAGAGATCGAATGGCAGCCAGATGGTTTCGTCGACGCGGTGTTCCGAAACGGCGTTGGTATCGAGACTCCGCGACCTCGTCTTCGGCGAGCCGACTATCTGGACAGAGCAATGCGAGGGGGCTATCCGGAAGCCGTTCATCGCTCAACCCATCGGCGGAGGGCACGTTTCTTTGACTCGTACGTCACCGATCTGATCAACCGGGACGTGAAGCAGGTGTCGGACATCGAGCACCCGGCCGACATGCGGCGTCTGCTCAACATCCTCGCCGGGCGGATGGGCGGCCTGGCCGTGATCGACAACATCAGCCGCGATCTCGGCCTGCCTCGGACCACGGTGAAACGGTATCTGGACCTCCTTGACCTCGTGTACCTGGTCAGGCGGATTCCGGCATGGTCTTCCAACGCAACCACACGCGCCATCGCGACGCCCAAACTCCTGATGATCGACTCGGGACTCGGAGCTCACCTCGCCGGCCTCACCCCGGCCCGGATCAGCGATGTGACCGCCCCCGTCGGTCCCCTCATGGAGAACTTCGTGCTGAGCGAACTGGCCCGCCAGCTCACCTGGTCCGAAGAGCCTGTGCGGCTCTACCACTACCGAGATCGCGATGGCGTCGAGGTGGACGGCATCCTGGAGCGCGCGTCAGGGGAAGTGGTCGGTATCGAGGTCAAAGCCGCCGAGACTGTGCGCGCTGATGACTTCAAAGGACTCCAGCACCTGGCTAACAAGCTCGGCGACCGCTGGGTAGCGGGATTCGTCCTCTACGCGGGACAGGAGACCCTCCCCTTCGGGGATCGGCTGCGGGCACTTCCCATCGCTGCCCTCTGGTGTGCGGGGTCGGGGAACAACTGCTGATCGTTCATCGCGCCAGGAGACGGGGGACAGATCGACCAGCTCGACTACGAGTTTCAGATCAGCGGGTGCGGCGGCGGCGTAGCAGGGCGGGCAGCCACGGTGCGACGCCGAGGACGGCCAGCAGCGACAGTAGCGGTATCCGCCACCACCACGAGATGCTCGCCGGTGGCGGGGACGGGGTGGGTGTCACCCAGGGCCTGGCGGTCTTCGACCAGGCCAGGAAGGCGTCGCCGATCGGGAGCAGGCCGAAGGCGTACCGCTTGGTCCAGGGAGTGTCGAGCGGCAGGCCGGCCAGCTCGCCGTAGCCGGCCAGCGCCTCGGCGAGCGGCGCGTCGCCGTGGACCTGGGCGGCGCCGAGGGTGACCGCGGTGGCCGACAGGCTCACCCCGAGCGGGAGCGGCCCCGAGTCGACGTCGGCCGGACCGTCCAGCCCTTCGGGGTACTCCCGTACCGCGGGTCCGAGGCCGAGCGGCGAGACGACGTAGGCGTCACGGAAGCGCAGGTACTGCTCGGCGGCGAAGACCGGGTCGATGTCGACGAGGAAACGGTGGATGACGCTCTGCGAGGTCCCCCTGGCCACCTCGGCGACCTCTCCGGTGTCGGGGTCGGCCCGGTGCGGGAGCAGCCCGGTACGCGGATCGAGCCGTCGGCGTACCTCCCGCAGCCACCGCTCGGCGGTCCCGGCGAACCGGGCCGGCAGCAGCGTGTCGTGCAGCCGCAGCGACGCCATCGCCACGGTCGAGTCGACCGGCCACGCCTGACCGGGGTAGGCCGTCAGGTACGGCGACGCCGAGGCGTCGAACGCCGCGCCGAGCGCGGCGGAGTCGTCGGCGAACCGGCGCAGCTCGCCCGGATCGCGCCGCCCGGCCGGTTGCAGGCTGAGCACCTGACCGCGCAGCCAGTTGCTCCAGCCCCGGTAGAAGACGCCGTACGAGGGGGTGAGGTCCTGGCTGAACGGTTCGCGGCCGGACGGCGAGTCCAGCCGCTCCAGCGCCCACCGCGCCTCCCGCAGTGCCGCCGACCGCTCGCCGGCCGGTTCGCGTATCCCGATCTCGGCCCAGCTCAGGCCGTACAGCACGTGCAGGAAGAAGTACCCCTCGGGGAACAGCCGCTGTGCCTCGTCACCGGCCCCGCCGTCCAGCGCGGCACGCAGGAACGTCAGCTGCCGCCGGACCCCGGCCGGTTCACCGGCCGTCCCCGCGGTGGCGGGCACGACCAGCCGCACCGCCCCCACCAGCGCGCAGACACCGACCACGACGGCGACCAGCCGACGTGTCCAGCGCAGCACCCGACGCGTCGTCGACCACGGCTTGGACATCCGCTGATCTTAGTCCGGGGACGGGCGAAGCCGGGTGAGCCTGGGGCGGCCGGGTCAGATGCCGCTGGGGGTCATGGGCTGCATGAGGCGGCGGGCGGCCTCGGTGACGGAGCCGGACAGGGAGGGGTAGACCGCGAAGGTGTGCGCGACCTGGTCGACGGTCAGGCGCTGCTGCACGGCCACCGAGACCGCCAGGATCAGCTCCGAGGCGCGGGGGGCGACCACCACGCCGCCGAGGACGATGCCGGTGTGCGGGCGGCAGAACAGCTTCACGAAGCCGTCGTTGAAACCCTGCATCTTGGCGCGGGCGTTGGTGGCCAGCGGCAGCTTGACGATGTTGGCCTCGATCTCGCCCGCCTCGATCGCCCGCTCGGCGACGCCCACCGCGGCGATCTCGGGGTCGGTGAAGATGGCGGAGGCCACGGTGGCCAGGCGGAGCGGCTGCACGGCCTCGCCGAGGGCGTGCCAGACGGCGATCCGGCCCTGCATGGCGGCGACCGAGGCGAGCATCAGGACCCCGGTGCAGTCCCCGGCCGCGTAGACGCCGGGGGCGGAGGTGCGGGAGACCTTGTCGACCTGGATGAAACCGCCCCGGTCGAGGGTGACCCCGGCCTCCTCCAGGCCGATCCCGGCGGTGTTGGGGACCATGCCGACGGTCATCAGGCAGTGGCTGCCCTCGGCGGTCCTGCCGTCCTCCAGCGTGACGACCACGCCGTCCTCGGTGCGCTTGACGGACTCCGCGCGGGAGCGGCCCATGACGTTCATGCCGCGGCGGCGGTAGACCTCTTCGAGGACCTCGGCGGCGTCGGCGTCCTCGTTGGGCATCATCCGGTCGCGAGAGGAGACGAGCGTGACCTCCGAGCCCAGCGAGCGGTAGGCGCCCGCGAACTCGGCGCCGGTGACGCCGGAGCCGACCACGATGAGGTGCTCGGGCAGCTCCTCCAGGTCGTACAGCTGCCGCCAGGTGAGGATGCGTTCGCCGTCGGGCTCGGCGCCGGTCAGGATGCGCGGGGTGGCCCCGGTCGCCACGATGACGACGTCGGCGCGGATCGTCCTGTCTCCGGCCCTGACCACCTGCGGGTCGACCAGCCGTCCCGGTGCCTTGATCACCTCGACGCCCTCTGCGGCCAGTCGCGCGGCGATGTCGGCGGACTGCGCCTTGGCGAGCTCCTTGACGCGCCTGTTGACCAGCGGCATGTCGGCGATGACGCCGCCGACGTCGCCGTCGGGACCGCCGGTGAAGTGCACCCCGAGCATGCTGGCGTCGAGAAGCGCCTGCTTGCGTACGGAGGTGGCGATCAGCGTCTTGGAGGGCACGCAGTCGGTGAGCACGCAGGCGCCGCCGGGGCCGTCCTGTTCGACGACGGTGACCTGGGCCCCTAACTGGGCGGCGACCAGCGCGGCCTCGTATCCACCGGGTCCGCCGCCAATGATCACTATCCTCGTCACGTACCCCATTCTCCCGTATGGCGCGACCGGCCATCGCTCGACATCCCTCTCAAAGCACGAAAGTCCCCCAAAATCGTCGTAATTCCACGAGACATCGGCGTGGCTTCGAGGCTGGGTGAGTGTCTCGCGGATCTTCGATTAGTGTTGGCCAACGTGCCTGTCTACGCCGCCTACGGCAGCAACATGGACCCGAAGCAGATGGCCCAGCGGGCCCCGCACTCCCCGATCAAGGGGACGGGCTGGCTCCAGGGCTGGCGCCTGACCTTCGGCGGGAACGACCTCGGCTGGGAGGGCGCCCTCGCCTCCATCGTCGAGGACGCCGCCGAGCAGGTCTTCGTGGTCCTCTACGACGTGCCCGAATGGGACGAGAGCTCCCTCGACCAGTGGGAGGGCGCGGCGCGCGGCCTCTACCACAAGGTCAAACTCCGGGTGCAGACCATGGAGGGCGAGGTCCTGGCCTGGTTCTACGTGCTCGACGGCTACGAGGGCGGGCTGCCCTCGGCCCGCTACCTCGGCATCCTGGCCGAGGCGGCCGAGCGCGCGGGTGCCCCCGACGACTACGTCAAGGAACTGCGCGGCCGCCCCTGCACCTCCCTCGGAGGCTAGGCCCGGCGTCACCGCCCGACATCGGGCCTGTGGCGATGCGGCATGCCCGAAAGCGTCGCGGGACCCGGGAGAGGCGGCACCGGACCGCGCTCTCACCCGAGGTGGGCCCTGCCCGCGGCGGCTCTCCTCGCGCGAAGCAGGAACGCGGTCAGCACGGCCGCCCCGGACAGCGCCTGCGCGGCCACCAGGGCGCCGAGGGCGGACGGCCCGACGGCCGGCGCCAGCAGCGCGGGGGCGCAGCCGAGCGCGGCGATGTCCACGCCGGTCATCGCCCAGACGAGCGGGCCCATGGGTACGGAGCCCATCGGAGTGTCGATGACCGGCATCGAGTGATCGACGAAACCCCGCCGGGCCATCCGCAGGGCTCCGGCGGCCAGGGCTGGCGCGGCCAGCGGGCCGAACAGCCACCACGGGCCGGCGGGCAGGGCACCCGCCGCGGTCAGCCCGGCCAGGGCGAGGGTGAGCCAGGCACCGCTCAGCAGCATCGGCAGCAGCGCCCGTGCGGTGAGCGCCGCACGGACGCCCACGCCGAAGAGCCGTGCCAGACTCGGGTCCTCCCCGTCGCGGCGCGCACCCGTGGTGCACGCCGCCGCGGCGGTCAGCGCTCCGCCGGCCACCAGGATCACCACGACCGGGGAGAGACCGCCTGCGGCCCGGGCGGCCAGAGCGGGCAGCGCGGTCGCCGCGAGCAGGGCGGCCAGCCGGCCTGGGCGGCGCCCCAGCCTGCGCCAGTCCTGCCAGGCCAGGGCCGGCGGGGCGGACAGGGGCCGCAGGAGCCGGGGCGCCGGCCACGACAGCGGCGCCGGCCACGGACGGGAGCGCAGGGTGCGGCTGCGCCAGTGACCGTCCTCGGCGATCCAGGTCAGGGCCCCGAATTCCAGGACCGTCGTCGCGGCGGCCACCCGGCCGGCGCGGGTGGACGCGGCCAGGACGGTACGCGCGTGGACGCGGCCGAGTGCCGCCCACGCCCGCCGTACCAGAACGGCGGTCACGGCGCCGCAGAGCGCCGTCGAGGCCGCGCCCAGCGAGACCGGCGCGTCGGCGACGGCGACCAGCAGGTGCCGCCCCGGACCGCTGCCCAGCACCGTCGCGAGCGCGGCCACGACCACGAGGACGACGAGCGCTCCCTGCAGCCACGAGTCCCAGTGCTGGGACGACTGCGCCAGCACGGCCGCCGCCATCCCGCCGACCGCCGCCGAGACTCCCAGTAGCACCGCGGTGACCAGCCGCGGCGTGAACTGATCCGGCGCGCCGAGTACGCCGAGCAGGGCCAGGCCCAATCCCGCGCCGACCAGCGAGGAGATCGCCAGCAGGATCACCGCGCTCCGTGCCAGCACGGCGCGGCGCGGGAGCGGGGAGAGCAGCAGCCAGGCGGCGTCGGCGGCCGGCAGCGCGACGGGGCCGAGCGTGCGGGCGAGCGAGAGGAGGCCCGCGTAGGCCAGTGCGATCAGCGCCACCCCTGCCCCGAGCCTCGACGGATCCGCCTGCCCGGCCATGGTCGCGAGTACGGAGGCGATGGGCTGGGCCAGCACCGCCACCGCCATCGCGAGCCCGAACAGGGCGACGTACCGGTCCGACCAGCTCATCGGTGCCCGGCCACCCGACCGGACGAGGGCCCGCACGGCCTGGACCTCGTTCACGCGGCGGCCTCCAGCGTGATCTGGCGTGCGTGGGTGGCCCGGGCGAAGTCGAGGTCGTGGGTCGCCATCACCACGGCGCCACCGGCCGCCGCGTATTCGGTCAGCATGGTCGCCAGCCGCCTCCTGAACGTCGCGTCGAGCCCGCGCTCCGGCTCGTCCAGCAGGAGCAGCCGGCTCGGCCGGAGCAGGGCCATCGCCAGCGACAGCCGCTGTCGCTGGCCGGTCGAGAGCGTCGGCGGCGCCATGTCCCGTCGCCCCGCCAGGCCGAAGACCTCCAGGATCGTCCCGACCTCCAGGCGGGACGAGCGGTGTACGGCGTGCATCAGTTCCAGATGTTCGCGCACGGTCAGCCCCGGGTACCACGCCGGTTCGTCGCCGACGAGGATGACATCGCGCCAGAAGTCCGAATCATCCGCCGGCGGCCGATCGAAGACGCTGACCTCGCCGGACCCCGGCGGCTGGATACCCGCGAGGCAGCGCAGCAACGTCGACTTGCCCACACCGTTCACCCCGACCACGGCGACGATGTCGCCTCGGGCGACCGTGAGGTCGACGCCCCGCAGGATCGGAGTACCGCTCAACTCCACTCGCACGTCACGGACCACGATGATCGATTCAGCCACCGTTCGACCCTAGTTCACGACCACCGCCTCCCCGGCGGCACGGAGGTCTCCGGGAGCGAGACACCGACCCGGCGACACGGATGAGCGACCCGCTGCACGACACCGGAGCCGACGGCCGTTACCTGCGGCACTGGGACTTCCGCATCCGCCTGGACGCGAACGACGGCTCTACGACTTTCCGGCAGGACGCCACCTTCTGTGCCAAACCCGGCTCGGCCTCCGGTTCGGTGTCGCTGGAGTCGTACAACTACCCGGGCCGCTACATCCGGCACTACAACTACGAGCTGCGGGTGGACCTCTACCAGAACTCGGACACCTTCCGCGCCGACAGCTCCTTCACCGTCGTCGCCCCCTGGGCCTGAGCGCGAGGGATCGGGCAAAGGCCCTCGAAGCTCGTCCGCGATGACCGGGTGGTCGCGATCGAGGGCCTCACCGTACCCGACCTGGCAAGGAAGCACGGCCTGGCCCGCGCGATCTCGGATGCCCTCTGACCGAGCCTCTCCGGCACACCTCGTTCGCCCTCCCTGTCGCGGTCACCCTGGGACGCAATCCGGCTACAAGTGAGCGACAAGCCGGACACCCGATCATGGCAGCCACTACCGAGGTCACCGGGGGTCTTCCAGATGGGTGTCGCCGATTTCTTGTGGGCAAGGCGGCTACGCGCCGGGCGGGCGCTGCTGCTCGGCTATCAGCCCGATCCGGCGCTGTTGCTGGAGACCGTGCGGTTGTGCAGCCCGATCGCGTACGAGGACCGCAAGGGGGTCCGGGTGACGCGGAAGATGCGGCTGCGCGGCCCGATCGACCTCACCCCGTCCCTCGCCGCTCGGGCGGACCTGCCGACGGGGTGGCGGACGGCCTACGTACTGGAGGAGACCTGGCGTGACATCGGCGGGCGGTCCTGCCTCCCCTGGGACGTGGTCGAAGGGCTGGCCCGGCGACTCAACGGATGCGCGCATCCGCCGCCCAGGCCCGGCGAGGCCCTTTCCTCAGTGGTCGGGGGCTCCGAGATACCCACCCCGCGGCTGGTGGAAGTCCTGGCAGAGGTGCTTCCGGGCCTGCGGTTCCACGAGTGGATCGATGATGAGACCATCTCGTTCAGAAGCGAGACGAGCCCGATCAGTGTGCTTTTCATCCGGTACAGCGGCGGCATCGAGTACTCGATAGAGGTCGAGGACCCGGCCGCGCTCACACCGGACATCCTCGCGACAGGTGAGCTGGCGGCCCTGCTGATCGCCGAGGAGGCGGGCGGCACCGCCCTGGACCTCAACGGCTTTCTCCTCCCACCCCGAAACGACCGGGGCGGGCACCCGCCGCCGTACGGGGCCGCGGGTCAGGGGGTGAAGCCGTACTCCGACGGGAGAAGGCGCGTGCGCCGTGTCTGGGCCGCGGCCGGCGCCGGACTCGTGCTCACGCTTGTCACGGTGGCGATCACGCTGGCGGTCCTCGCCGGAGCCGTCCCCGGATCGGGCGACGGCCTGTGGGCGGTCACCGAGACCACCGCCCCGGCCCCCTCCAAGGACCGGCAGATCAGGCTCCCGGGCAGCTCCATCACGATCCACGAGAGTGACGAGGACCCGATCAGGCTGACCTCCTACACCCTGGGGGCGGGAGACGAGTACCGCCTCCACATCCGCGGGGCCGGAACCCACGAGTTCGTCAAGAACGACGAGTACGGCCACTACACGTTGAACCCCTCGGGTACCCACGCTCTCGCCACGGCTCGCGCCTACAGCACGGACAACTACGAGATCGTCTCGATCGTCGACCACAGGACCGGGGAGGTCAGCGATGTGAAGACCGCGAAGGCGCCGCTCTACGGGCTCTACCCGCGCTGGTCGCCGGACGGCACCAAGGGCCTGATCACCCTGTACGAGGCGGTCGAGGGCGAGGCCGTGCCGCGCATCCGCGGTTACACGATCATCGACATCGCCACGAAGAAGGCGTCGGTCGTCCGGGTGAAGGACAAGGACGTAGGGGAATGGCCCTACTTCTGGCGGGCCGACAGCCAGGCGGTCGGCACCTGGGCGATCGCCAAGGAAACCAGGCAGGTCCGCTTCTACGACCTGCGGGGCCGCGTACTGCAGACCCTGCCGGACGTGGGCACCCCGATCTGGGTCGAGGGGGAGAACACCAGCCCGTCCGGCACGCTGATGATCACATACTGTGCGGAGGCCCAGGAGGTCTGCGTCTGGTCCACCACCGGCGACGGCGGGAAACCGAAAGTCCGGATCCCTTTCGAGACCGATCGGATCATCGGCTGGTACGACGACCAGCACATCGTGGCCTGGCGCGAACAGGGCTCGGGCCACGAAGCCGTGTTGATCGACTTCAAGGGCACGGTGAAGCGGGTGCTCGCCACCAGCGCGGAGGACGACGAGGGGTTCGCGCGGCAGTTCATGCTCTACACCAGGGCCGGCTGAGCGGACGAGCACCTGTCCCCGGGCCGGAACCGTCCCCCGCGCCCGGGGCGGTCGTACGGGGCACGGGGCACGGCAGGGCCTGTTCCGTGTTCCCATGGCCCGCCGACGTGGGACGGCGCGAGGAGCGGAACACACCTGTCAGGACGATCATGGACAGGCGCCCAGGAAGCGGTACGGAGCGGACGGAACAGCACCGCCGACCGGTACGCTCGGTGAGGTGAGCAATGATCCCTATGCACTCGCCACGGACGCCGCGGACGTACTGAGAGGCGCCGTCGGCGTGGACTCCTTCGACGTCGCGCTGGTGATGGGTTCGGGCTGGGTCCCGGCCGCCGACGCGATCGGCGAGACGGTCGCCGAGATCCCGGTGACCGACCTGCCCGGCTTCGCGCCGCCCGCCGTGGCGGGCCACGCGGGCCGGATCCGCGCCGTGCGGACCGAGTCCGGCAAGAACGTGCTGATCTTCCTCGGCCGCACCCACCTCTACGAGGGCCGCGGGGTGGAACCGGTCGTGCACGGGGTGCGGACCGCGATCAGGGCCGGGGTGGGCACGGTCGTGCTGACCAACGCCGCCGGGGGCCTGCGTCCCGAGACCCAGGAGGTCGGCGAGGCGGTGCTGATCAGTGACCACATCAACCTGACCGGTGCCAACCCGATCACCGGCGCCACCTTCGTCGACCTCACCGACGTCTACACCCCGCGCCTGCGCGAGCTGGCCCGCGAGGCCGACCCCTCGCTCGCCGAAGGCGTCTACGTGGCCTTCCGCGGCCCGACGTACGAGACCCCGGCAGAGGTCCGGATGTGCCGCGTCCTGGGCGGCGACATGGTGGGCATGTCCACGGTGCTCGAGGCGATCGCGGCCCGCGAGGGCGGTGCCGAGGTGCTCGGCGTCTCCCTGGTCACGAACCCGGGCGCCGGCCTGGTGGGCGAGCCGCTCAACCACGAGGAGGTGCTGGAGGTCGGCCGCGCCACCGCCACCCGGATGGGCGGCCTGCTGGCCAGGGTCGTCGGCAAGCTGTAGCCCTACGACCGGGACCACACGGTGTGAGACCACACGGCGTGAGACCACGCGGTGGGGGATCACATGCTGTGGAAGCGCATCACCCAGGAGCACACCGCGCAGGAACCGGCCACGCGTGAGGGCTGGTTTCCTTCGATGAGACACCCGGCTTTCGAGCACCATCCTGGTTTCAAGGACTCAACGGTTTCAAGGACTCAACGGCGACGGGCCCAGGCCCGAGAGGTGACGATGAGCAGCGATCTCGCGGGGCTCGCCCGTTCCTGGCTGGCCCAGGACCCCGACCCCGACACGCGCGCGGAGCTGACCGAGCTGCTGGAACGCGGCGACGGCGACGCGCTGCGCGAGCGGTTCGGCGCGAAGCTGGAGTTCGGCACCGCCGGGCTCCGCGGCGAGCTGGGCGCCGGCCCCAACCGGATGAACCGGGTCACGGTCATGCGCGCCGCCGCCGGTCTGGCCCGCGTCCTCGGTCCGGGCAGGCACGTCGTGATCGGCTACGACGCCCGGCACAAGTCCGACGTCTTCGCCCGTGACACCGCGGCCGTGCTCACCGGGGCCGGGCTGCGCGCCTCGGTCCTCCCCGCACCGCTGCCCACGCCCGTGCTGGCCTTCGCGGTCCGCCACCTCGGCGCCGACGCGGGCGTGATGGTCACCGCGAGCCACAACCCGCCCCGCGACAACGGCTACAAGGTCTACTGGGGCGACGGCTCCCAGATCGTGCCGCCGATCGACGCGGAGATCTCCGCCGCCATCGACGCGGTCGGGCCGGTCTCCGAGCTGCCCCTCGGCTCCCCGGACGACCCCGCGTGGACCGCGCTGGACGACGGCGTGGTGACCGCCTACCTGGAGGCGGTGACCGCGCTCCCGATCGGCACCGCCCGCGGGCTGCGGGTGGCGTACACCCCGCTGCACGGCGTCGGCGGCGACACCCTGGCCAGGGCCTTCGCCGCCGCCGGGTTCGACGCCCCGGCCGTCGTCGAGGCCCAGGCCGCTCCCGACCCCGACTTCCCCACCGTCGCCTTCCCCAACCCGGAGGAGCCCGGCGCGATGGATCTCGCGCTGGAGCTGGCGGAGCGGATCGGCGCCGACCTGATCCTGGCCAACGACCCCGACGCGGACCGCTGCGCGGTGGGGGTACCGCTGCCCGGCGGGGGGTACCGGATGCTGACCGGCGACGAGGTGGGCGCCCTGCTGGGCGAGCACGTGATCGGGCAGACCTCCGGCGAGGGTCGCCTGGTGGCGACCACCATCGTCTCGTCGTCCCTGCTCGGCAGGATCGCCGCGGAGTACGGGGTGCGCTACGCCGAGACCCTGACCGGTTTCAAATGGATCATGAAGGCCGGAGACGGGCTGGTCTTCGGCTACGAGGAGGCCCTGGGGTACAGCGTCGGCTCCGACAAGGGCCTGCCCGTCCACGACAAGGACGGTATCGGCGCGGCGCTGACCGTCGCCGGGCTGGCCGCCCAGGCCAAACTCGACGGCCGTACCCTGCTCGACCTCCTCGACGACCAGGCTCGCCGTTACGGCCTGCACGCCACGTCCCAGCTCTCGGTCCGGGTGGACGACCTGTCCCTGATCACCGGCGCCATGACCCGCCTGCGCACCGCCCCGCCGGCGAGACTCGGGGACCGCGATGTCGAGTCCGCCGACGACCTGATCGAGGGCTCCGCCGGCCTCCCGCCCACCGACGGCCTGCGCTACCGCCTGTCCGGCGGCGCCCGCGTCGTCGTCCGCCCCTCGGGTACCGAACCCAAGCTCAAGTGCTATTTGGAGGTCGTGGTCCCGGTCACCGGTGAGGTGTCCGAGGCACGGGAGCGGGCCGCGCGGGACCTCGACGCGCTGAAGTCGGGCCTGGCCGACGCTCTCGGCCTGACCGCGGGACGGTGACCACCGGACGCGGCAGGCCGGGGACCGGGGTCAGACGGCGCGGCGGGGGGCGACCGGCAACGCGGTGCCGTTCCGGTGGACGTCGATGTCGCAGCCGTACACCTCGCTGAAGGTCTCCGAGGCCAGGACCCGGTCCGGGGGGCCGTCGGCGACGAGCCGCCCGCCGGACATGACCAGCACCCGGTCGGCGTAGGCGGCTGCGAGGTTGAGATCGTGCAGGACGACCGCCACCGCCCGCTCACGGAAGACGCCCTGCACGGCGGCCCCGGCGACGCCGAGCGCGGCCCCGATGAGCACGGAGAGCACCACGCGCGGGATCGGGGCGGGCCCGGAACGGCCGCCCCTCCGGCGGCCTCGGGCCGCTCGGTGAGGCGGCCCGCACCGGCCGTGGGCGGAACCGTCAGACGACGAAGGCGGCGACCACGAGAGCGAACGCGAGCACCAGGGCGACCAGGGCGCTCGGCGCCCAGGCCGTCGTGAACCCACCGGACGCGGCGCCGGTCCCCTCCTCTGAGGGGGTCAACGAAGCCGTACGCCTGGCGGCCTCGGCGCGTTCGGTGATCTGTTCGGCCACCCAGTCGGCGTGGGTCTTGCCCGCCATCGCCTCGGCGGCGGCCTGCTCGGCCTTCGAGCGGACCGGCTCGGTCCTGAAGCGGCCCCGCCCCGGCGCGGGCTTTCCCCTGCGGACCGCCGCCGCCCGCTCACGAGCCGAGGTCTGCGGCACCCAGCAGCGGACCTTCTGGTCGCCGGAGGCGATCGTGATCGAGTGCGAGACCGTGACCTCGTCCACTCCGCTCCAGGGCACGAACGCGTTCCGCAGCGGGTTGCGGACCAGCACCCCCTCCTCGGACATGACGATCATCGGACGCAGGCAGGTGACGAAGACCAGCGCGGTCAGCACCCCCAGCACCGCCGCGGCGACCATCGAGAGACGACCGTTGTAGCGGACGACCAGATCCACCGCGTTGGCCGCGGCGAACACCATCCAGAGCCAGCCGACGATCATCGCGAAGTTGGAGCGGAACACCTGCTTCATGGAAAAAGCTCACTTCACTCGTACGAACCCGGTCACGCCTGCCACTTGAGGCGCGCGAAACCGGGCTTGATGACGCCGTTGATGAGCGCCAGCCGCTCGTCGAACGGCAGGAACGCGGACTTCATGGCGTTGACCGTGAACCACAGCATGTCGTCCCAGTCGTAACCGAACGCCTCCGACAGCTTGGCGAACTCCTCGGAGAGGCTCGTACCGCTCATCAACCGGTTGTCGGTGTTGACGGTCACCCGGAAGTTCAGGCGGCGCAGCAGGCCGATCGGGTGCTCGGCGATGGAGGCCGCCGCACCGGTCTGCAGGTTGGACGTCGGGCACATCTCCAGCGGGATGCGCTTGTCCCTGACGTAGGCCGCCAGGCGGCCCAGCTTGGGCTCCCCGTCGTCGGAGACGGAGATGTCGTCGATGATCCGGACGCCGTGACCGAGCCGGTCCGCGCCGCACCACTGGATCGCCTGCCAGATCGACGGCAGGCCGAAGGCCTCCCCGGCGTGGATGGTGAAGTGGGCGTTCTCCCGCTGGAGGTATTCGAAGGCGTCGAGGTGACGGGTGGGAGGGTAGCCCGCCTCCGCTCCGGCGATGTCGAACCCGACCACCCCGGCGTCGCGGTAACGGACCGCCAGCTCGGCGATCTCCATGGACCTGGCCTGGTGACGCATCGCGGTGAGCAGGGTGCCCACCCGGATGCCCCGCCCCTCGGAACCGGCCCTGAAGCCCTCCTGGACCGCCTCGATGACCTCTTCGAGGCTCAGCCCCCTGGAGGTGTGCTGCTCGGGCGCGTAGCGCACCTCGGCGTAGACGATGCCGTCGTCGGCCAGGTCCTCGGCGCACTCGGCGGCGACCCTGACCAGCGACTCGCGCGTCTGCATGACGCCGACCGTGTGGTCGAAGGTCTCCAGGTAGCGCACCAGCGAACCGGAGTCGGCGGCCTCCCTGAACCAGGCGCGCAGGCTGTCGGCGTCGGTCGCCGGCAACCTGTCGTAGCCCGACTCGCGGGCCAGCTCGATGATGCTCTCCGGCCGGAGCCCCCCGTCGAGGTGGTCGTGGAGCAACACCTTCGGAGCCAGGCGGATCTGCTCAAAAGTGGGTGGCTGACTCATCTACATCCTTCCAGCGGGGAGACCTCGACTTTAGTCACGGGGACGGAGTGCGTGACGGTCCCACGTGTCTCGGGTGACGTGTTCACGACCGGTCCGCCCCGGTGCCGCGGACCTGGTCGACGTCGTGCGGGGCGGCTAGTCGTCGCGGTTGGCGGTCTCGGGGGAGAAGGCGGGCAGGCAGACGGCGACGTACTCGGCGCCGTCCGGCCCCGAGCGGTAGCGGATCCGCTCCCCCGGCTCGCAGGTGAACACCTGTCCCGCGCCGACCTCGGTGACGCCCCCGTCGTGCTCCACGATTACCGTGCCGTTGAGCACCAGGGTGTACTCGGCGAACTCAGGGGTCTGGGCGGGCTCCTCCCAGCCCGCCGGGGCGGCCATCCGTGCGATCGAGATCCGGTCGTCGCCGCTGTTGACCCGGCCGACGTACTCGTCGATCGTCTTGCCGCCCGGAACGGGAATCCGCGTCGCGCTGTCGATTTTGCGTACCATCAGACCAGTCTGTCACTGGTCACGGGGTGCGCCGCTCAGTGCGCGACGTCAACGACCAGCCGGTTGGGGCTCTTCTGCTCCAGCACCCGGAACGGCGCTCTGTGGTCGAGGACGATGCCCACGCTCACCACTCCCTCGAAGTCCCCCGTCTTGACCACGCTCTGCACGTTGCCGAGCTGTGCCTGGAAGATCGGCCCGCCCGTCCAGCTCGGCTTGCCCGCCTCGGTGTGCGCGATGGCGGGGCTCATCGTCAGCTGGAGGTAGGCCCCGCCCTTGACGTCGATCCGATCGCCGGAGCCGTCCTGGACGAGCTCGGGCACCCAGCGCGCCGTGTAGCCGGGCACGTCTCCGTTCAGGTCGATCACCACCCGGTCGAACCCCTGGTGCCGGCCGAACCTGGCCCCGGTGACGGTCGGCGAGGCGACGGTGGTGCGCTCGACCTCGATCTCCTTGGTGCTCGTCGGGGGCCGCAGCCCGGCCGGCGCGGCGGAGGGCGTGGCGGCGGGGCCCGTGGTCGCCGGAGCGCCCGAGGACGGGGGCGACGATGACGACGGCGCGGTCTGCGGGTCCTGGCCACAGCCGGCCAGCAGGAAGAGCGGAACGAACGCGAGAGAAACGAGGGTGCGGTTCATGATGAGCCTCCTGCCCCGTTAGATGCCCGGCTCTCCGGAGAGGTTCACCCTCCGCCGTGCACCTGGGCCCTGGCCCGATCGTGACAGCCTGTCGAAGGACGAGTCAAGCACCGCGATCACGACCGGACCCGCGGCGATTCGCCGCCCGGCCCGGTCCGGAGGGTCGTCGAGACCGGCGCCGCGGCACACATCACGAGGGCCTCACCACCTGCCGGCGGTGAGGCCCTCGTGCGCTCGGCGAACGGCACTCCCGGGAGGACCGTGGCGGGTCCCGCGCTTTCCGGCGCCATGATGTTCGGCGAAAGGACCGCCGGTTCACCCGGCGGGTGAACCGCCCCCTGTCATGTCCGGCAGGTCCATCGACGCGAGCCTGGCCGGGTCGATCACGGTCGCGATGGCGGCGATCCGGCCGTCGACGACGGTGAACGCCATGACCGAGAGCGGAGTTCCATCCTCGCGCCAGGAGACGAACCCGGGAAGGCCGTTCACGAGCACCGCTCGCCCTCGCGCGGCTGCGCCGGCGGCGGCTCGCGCGGTTGCGCCGGTGGCGACCTTGGTGGCGCCGAGGATGACGACCACACCGTCGGGGGTGTCGACGGTCAGCCTCACCTCCGGGTCGAGCACGCGCAGCAACCCCTCGAAGTCGCCGCGGCGAGCCGCCGCCAGGAAGGCCTGGATCACCTCGCGCCGCCCCCGTCCAGCGGCCATCGGCCGCTCGGTCGCCCGCACCTTCCTGCGCGCGCGGCTGGCGAGCATCTTGGTGGCGTCGGCGGACCTGCCGAGGATCTGGCCGATCTCGTCGAACGGCACCGCGAACAAGTCGTGGAGCACGAACGCCAGCCGCTCGCTCGGCCGGAGCGACTCCAGGACGACCAGGAGCGCCAGCCCGACCGAGTCGGCGAGCGCCGCGTCGTCCTCCGGCGCGGGGCTGTCGTCGACCATCACGACAAGTTCGGCCGACCGGTCATCGTAGGACGCCTCAGGGTGGGCCCGGCGCGACCGCAGGACATCCAGGCTGATCCGGCCGACCACCGTGGTCAGCCAGCCCGCGAGGTTGTCGATCGTCGCCGTGTCCTGGCGGGAGAGCCGCAGCCAGGCCTCCTGGACCACGTCCTCGGCGTCGGCGTGCGATCCGAGCATGCGGTAGGCGACCGCGCGCAGTCGGTCGCGCTGGGCCTCGAACGCCTCGCCCACCGGGTCCGTCGGGCTGGTGTCGGACATGTTGTTACCTTCCTCGGATCTGCTCCGTCATAGGTGATGACGGACCCGGACGGGCTCAGGTAACCGATAGGAGCAATAACGATGGAAGCACGGATGAAGAGCTCGGCGAACGCCGACGTGATGACGGCGATCAAGCACCTCTACACGGCGATTCACGCCGGTGGCGTCGACCCGCGCCTGCTCGGGCTGGTCCATCTGCGGGCCAGCCAGATCAACGGCTGCAGCCCATGCGTCTTCGCCGGGGTCACGGCGGCCAGGAAGCACGGTGAGACCGACGAACGGCTGCACAACGTGGTCGCCTGGCGCGAGACGCCGTTCTTTACCGAGGCGGAGCGGGCCGCGCTCGCGCTGACCGAGGCCGCCACCCGGATCCAGGACGGCGCGCCGGGCGTGACCGACGAGATCTGGGAGGCCGCCACCGCCCATTTCGACGAGAAGCAACTGTCCGCGATCAACCTGGAGATCGCACTGACCAACTTCTTCAACCGGATCAACCGCACAATCCTTGAGCAGGCCGGCAAGACCTGGTGAACCGGTCGGGGCGTCATGCACCTCCCGATACGCGGAGCCACCTTGTGGATCCGAAGCCCGCGCGGGCCCTGGGTCGAAACCGCCGGCCTTCTTCCGGGAGGTCTCGGCACCGGCCGTACGGATCCGCCCTGGGCCGTGCGGTGGCCCGCTCCCGCCGGGTCAGGCCGTGATGCGGTCGATCACCAGCGGGAGCAGGTCCGCCTCGGCGCTCTCCCCTACGGTGTAGGCGCCCTCCAGCGCGGCGAGCGCCCGCTCGAAGCGGAAGGCCTCGTCCGCGTGCAGCGTCATCAGCGGCTGCCCCTCGCGGACGGGGTCGCCCGGCTTGGCGTGCAGCACGATGCCCGCGCCGAACGACACCGGGTCCTCCTTGCGCTCCCGGCCCGCGCCGAGCCGCCAGGCCGCCAGGCCCACGCCGTACGCGTCGAGCCTGGACAGCACGCCGGACGCGGGCGCGGTGATCTCCATGGTCTCGGCGGCCACGGGCAGCGGAGCGTCCGGGTCGCCGCCCTGGGCGGAGATCATCCGGCGCCAGGCGTCCATCGCCGAGCCGTCCACGAGGGCCCGCTCCGGGTCCTTGCCACCGGACAGGCCCGCCGCCTGGAGCATCTCCCGCGCCAGCCGTACGGTCAGCTCGACCACGTCGGCGGGGCCGCCGCCGGCGAGCACCTCGACCGACTCGGTGACCTCCAGCGCGTTGCCCACGGCCAGGCCCAGCGGCCGGTCCATGGCGGTCAGCAGCGCGACCGTATTGACTCCGGCGTCGGTGCCCAGCGCGACCATGGTCTCGGCCAGCTCGCGGGCCCGCCCGGGGGTCTTCATGAAGGCCCCGGAGCCGACCTTGACGTCCAGCACCAGCGCGCCGGTGCCCTCGGCGATCTTCTTCGACATGATCGAGGAGGCGATCAGCGGGATCGACTCGACCGTGCCGGTGACGTCGCGGAGCGCGTACAGCTTCTTGTCGGCCGGGGCGAGCCCGTCGCCCGCCGCGCAGATGACCGCGCCGGCCTTGCCGAGCACGTCGAGCATCCCCTCGTTGGACAGGGACGCCTGCCAGCCGGGGATGGACTCCAGCTTGTCCAGGGTGCCGCCGGTGTGGCCGAGCCCCCGGCCGGACAGCTGGGGAACGTAACCGCCGCACGCGGCGACCAGCGGCGCCAGCGGCAGCGTGATCTTGTCACCGACGCCGCCGGTGGAGTGCTTGTCCGTGGTGGCGCCCGGCAGCGCCGACCAGTCCATCCGCGCCCCGGAACGGATCATGGCCTGGGTCCACTCGGCGATCTCCCGCCGGTTCATGCCGTTGAGCAGGATCGCCATCGCGAGCGCGGACATCTGCTCGTCGGCGACGACGCCCTTGGTGTAGGCGTCGATCACCCAGTCGATCTGCTCGGCCGACAGCTCGCCGCCGTCCCGCTTGGTGACGATGACGTTGACCGCGTCCATGCTCAGGCCCCCCGGCTCAGGTTCTCGGGCCCGAAGGCGTACGGCAGGATCTCCGACATCGGCTTCGGGCCGTCGACGGTCTCCAGCAGCAGCTCGGGACCGCCGAACTCGTACAGCAGCTGGCGGCACCTGCCGCACGGCATGAGCAGTTCCTCGTGCCCGTCGACGCAGGTGAACGCGACCAGGCGGCCACCACCGGTGGCCTGGAGCGCGGAGACCAGCCCGCACTCGGCGCACAGCCCGATGCCGTAGGAGGCGTTCTCGACGTTGCAGCCGGACACGATCCGCCCGTCGTCCACCAAGGCGGCGGCGCCGACCGGGAACTTCGAGTAGGGGGCGTAGGCATGCCCCATGGCCCGCACGGCCTCGGCCTTGAGAGCCGCCCAATCGATTGCCACCATCAGTGCTGTTCCCCCCGGCGGTAGCGCACCCCGTCCGCCTGGGGTGCGCGCAGGCTCTGCGAGGCCGCGGAGAGCACCAGCAGCGTCAGTACGTGCGGTGTGATGAAGACGAACTCGTTGGGCAGCTTATCGACGGTCATCCAGAGCCAGATCAGCAACACGGCGGCGAGCAAGGCCGCCACCGCAGCCGTGTACTGCCTGACCCCGGGCTCTCCCGCGGCCAGGCGCCTGCGGACCTCGCGGCCGGTGTAGATCAGCAGCAGCAGGGCGCCGAAGAGCAGCAGGCCGGTGACCGCCTGGGAGCTGCGGAGCTGGAGGCCGTCGGCGTAGCCGAACAGGGAGGCTCCGGCGGCGAGGCCGCCGGGCCGCCAGTTACCGAAGATCATCGCCGCCAGCCCGATGAACCCCCGGCCCGCGGTCTGCCCCTCGACGTACTTGGTGGTCACGAAGACCAGGAACACGCCGCCGAGGCCGGCCAGCGCGCCGGAGATGACCGTCGCGAGGTACTTGGTCAGGTAGACGTTGACGCCCAGTGACTCCGCCGCCCACGGGTTCTCGCCACAGGAGCGCAGCCGGAGCCCGAAGGAGGTGCGCCACAGCACGAAGAACGTCAGCGGGATCAGCGCCACCGCCAGGATGACCAGGACGTTCACGTCGTGGGTGAGGCCGCGCAGGATCCCGGCGACGTCGGAGAGCAGGAACCAGTGCGTGTTCTCCAGCTTCCCGAGCAGATCGGGACCGTCGGACAGGATCGGCAGGCTGACACTCGGCGCCTCGGAGGAGAGCGTGGGCGAGGAGGTGATGCCCGCGCCCTTCTCGCCCGCGGCCGTGCCCTGCGCGTACAGCACCTCGGACAGGAAGCGGGTGACGCCGGGGCCGAGGAGGTTGATCGCCACACCGCTGATGATGTGGTCGACGCCGAACGACACGGTCGCGATCGCGTGGATCAGGCCGCCGATCGCACCGCCGGCCAGGCCGGCGAGCAGCGCCGCGGTGGCCCCCCACTGGTAACCGGCCCATCCGGCGAACCAGGTGCCGAGCACCATCATGCCTTCGAGGCCGATGTTGACGATGCCCGCGCGCTCGGCCCACAGCCCGCCGAGACCGGCCAGCCCGATGGGGACGGCGAGCAGCAGGGCCGCCGAGAAGGTTCCCGAGGACGTGAGCTCGGGCGCGCCCGCGATGACCCGCGCCAGGGAGAGCAGCAGGATGAGCGCCGCCACCCCGACGAGCGCCAGGTGGTAGCGGCGTACGCGACGGGCTTCCGAGGATGCCACGGACGTGGTCATGCGGCCACCTCTGCTCGCTGAGTGGTACCGAGTTGACGGGCGGCCCGCCGTTCCTCCTGGCGTATCGACATCCGGCTGGTGACCTCGTTGGCGATCACGACCATCAGCACGATCGAGCCCTGGATGATGGCGACGACGGACGGCGGGATGTCGGCGAACTGCAGGGGCGCGGCCGCACGGTCGAGGAAGCCGAAGAGCAGCGCGGCCACCGCGATGCCGACGGGCTTGTTCCTGCCCAGCAGCGCGACCGCGATACCGAGGAAGCCGAGGCCGGCGGTGAAGTTCGAGCCGTAGGCGTGGGTACGGCCGAGGATCTCCGGCAGGCCGATCAGGCCGGCGATCGCGCCGGAGAGGACCATCGCGGAAATCACCATGCGCTTGGCGTCGACGCCGGAGGCGAGAGCGGCCGGCGGGTTCAGACCGCTGGCCTTGACCTCGAAGCCGAACCGGGTGCGTTCGAGGACCAGCCAGATGATCACGCCGAGCAGGATCGCCACCATGAGGAAACCCCACAGGCCGCCGCGCGGGGCGGGCAGGCCGAACATCTCGAACAGGACGTTCAGGTTGGGGAACCACGCCGATTCCGGCAGCTCGGGGGTGGACGTCGTCAGCTTCCCCTCCGTGCGCTCCCCCGCGAACGGGCCCCGGACCAGGAAGGCGGCGAGGTTGACCGCGATGTAGTTGAGCATGATCGTGGAGATCACCTCGTTCACGCCCCTCGTCACCTTGAGTACGGCGGGGATGAACGCGTAGAGGCCGCCCACCAGCATCGCGACCACGATGATCAGGGTGATCTGGATCGGCCCTGGGAGCACGAACTGCGACCCCACGAAGGCGGCGACGATCGCCGCGATCCGGTACTGCCCCTCGACACCGATGTTGAAGAGGTTCATCCGGAAGCCGATGGCGACCGCGAGGCCCGCGATGAACAGCGGGACGGCGCGGTTGACGATGAAGGTGATGGCGTTGACCACCTGCGGCTGGGTGTCGCCGAAGTCGAACATCGCCCCCAGTGCGGTGACCGGGCTGGCTCCGGCGGCCAGGATCGCGATGCTCGAGATCCCCATGGCGAGCAGTACCGCCACCACCGCACCCGCCACGGTCAGCAGCGTGCGTTGCAGCCTCGCGGGCATCATGACCTCTCCTCCGCGATGGCACCGGTCATGTATCCGCCGAGTTTTTCGGGGGTGACCTGGCCTGGGTCGAGGCGGGCCACCATGCGCCCGCCGTAGATGACGTGGAGGGTGTCCGACAGGCCGATCAGCTCGTCGAGGTCGGCCGAGATCAGCAACACCGCGAGACCGCCCGCGCGAGCGGCGCGCAGGTGGTCCCAGATGGCGGCCTGGGCGCCGACGTCCACTCCCCGGGTCGGATGGGCGGCGATGAGGAACTTCGGGTCGCCGCTCATCTCACGTCCGACGATCAGCTTCTGCTGGTTGCCGCCGGAGAGCGCCAGGGCGAGGGTGTCGATGCTCGGGGTACGGACGTCGTACTCGCGCACGATGCGCTCGGTGTCCTTGCGCGACGCCGCGCGGTTCACCCAGATCCCCTTGCGGGCGGGCTTCATGGTCTGGTGGCCGAGCACCCGGTTCTCCCACAGGGACGCCTCGAGCAACAGCCCCTGGCGGTGCCGGTCCTCCGGGATGTAGCCGATGCCCGACTCGCGGCGGCGGAGCGTGGACCAGGCGGTGATGTCCTCCTCAGCGAGGAGGATCCGCCCGCCGTCGAGCGTCCGCAGGCCCATGATGGCCTCGATCAGCTCGGACTGGCCGTTGCCCTCGACCCCGGCGATGCCCAGGACCTCACCGGCGTGGACCGTGAAGCTGACATCGGAAAGGAGTGGTTTGGCACCCGTTCCCTGGAGGGTCGCGTCACGCACGTCGAGGACGACGCGGTCGGTGACCGTGGAGTCCCTGGTCTCCGGGGTGGGCAGCTCGCTGCCGACCATCAGCTCGGCGAGCTGCCTGGCCGTCGTGGAACCGGGATCGACGCTGGCGACGGTGGTGCCGCGCCGGATCACCGTGATGGCGTCGGCGATGCTCAGCACCTCGTCGAGTTTGTGCGAGATGAAGATGACCGTGAGGCCGTCGGCCTTGAGCTCGCGCAGGTTGGCGAAGAGCTCCTCGACCTCCTGGGGGACGAGGACGGCCGTCGGCTCGTCGAGGATGAGGACGCGCGCGCCCCGGTACAGGACCTTGAGGATCTCCACCCGCTGCCGGTCACCGACGCCGAGTTCCTCGACCATCCGGTCGGGGTCGACCCGCAGGCCGTGATCTCCCGCGAGCTGGACGATGCGCTTGCGCGCGCCCTTCACATCCAGGACTCCGGCCTTCGCGGGCTCGGCGCCGAGGATGATGTTCTCCAGCACCGTCAGGTTGTCGGCGAGCATGAAGTGCTGGTGCACCATTCCGATCCCGGCCGCGATCGCGTCGCCGGGGGTGCGGAAGGTGACCTCCTCGCCGTTGACGTAGATCTTGCCCTCGTCGGGCCGCTGCATGCCGTACAGGATCTTCATCAGGGTGGACTTGCCCGCGCCGTTCTCGCCCACGATGGCATGCACGGAACCGGCCTCGATGACGATCCGGATGTCATGGTTGGCGACGACGCCGGGAAAGCGCTTGGTGATGCCCTCCAGCTTCACCGCGGGGGGCGTCACGGCCGGGGTGTCCGAGCTCGTCGACAATGCGTTCTCCTGAGGAGCCAACCGGCTCGCGGATCGTGATGAGACAGGGAGAAGCCCGGGGGGTGACCCCGGGCTCTCGGAAGTCGTTCCCCGCCCCCTTTTTCGAGGGGGTACGGGGAACAGGCTTACGGCTTCGAGGGAACAGTGATCGAACCGTCGACGATCTTCTTCTTGGCCTCGTCGACCTTGGCGGCGACGTCGTCGATGAAGCCACCGGAGGTGGACAGGCCGACGCCGTCGACCTTCAGGTCGTAGACGGCGTTGGTGCCGCCCTTGGCGCCACCCTGGAACGCCTTGATGAACTCGAACACGCCGACGTCGACCCGCTTGAGCATCGAGGTCATGATGACCTTCTTGAGGTCGGCCTCCTTGACCGTCTCGTACTGGTCTGAGTCGACGCCGATGGCCTGCTTGCCCGCGGCGGCAGCCGCCTGGAAGACGCCCAGGCCGGAGTCACCGGAGGCATGGTAGACGATGTCTGCGCCGTCCTGGTACATCTTCTCCGCGGCGATCTTGCCCTTGTCCGGGGCCTTGAAGCCGCTGAAGTCGCCGTCCGGGGTCAGGTACTTGATATCAAGCTTGATGTCCGACTTGACCGACTTGGCGCCGGCCTCGAACCCGGCCTGGAACTTCTTGATCAGGTCGTTCTCGACGCCGCCGACGAACCCGAGATGGTTCGACTTGCTCTTCTCGGCGGCCGCCACGCCCGCGAGGTAGGAGCCCTGCTCCTCGGCGAAGAGCAGACCGGTCACGTTCGGCCCGTTGGAGGCCGAGTCGACCACCGCGAACTGGACGTCGGGGAACTCGGCGGCGGTCTTCTGGATGTCCTCGCCGTAGGCGAAGCCGACACCGACGATCGGGTTGTAGCCCGCCTCGGCCAGCTGGCGGAGCAGTTCGCCGCGGTTGGAACCGTCGGCCGCCGGGCTGAGGTCCTTGATCTCGGCGCCGAGTTCCTTCTGCGCGCGCTCCAGACCGGCGTAGGCGGAGTCGTTGAAGGACTTGTCCCCGCGACCGCCGACGTCGTAGGCCAGGCCGACCTTCAGCCCAGACGCCTGGGGTGCCTCGCTGCTCGCTGCGGAGCTGGCCGCCGGGCTCGCCGTCGTTTCCGTACCGCCACCACAGGCGGCCGCTGCCATGAGCATGGCACCCGCCGCGGTGACCATCGTCATCTTGCCGAACTGACTGCGGAGCAAGGTGACTCCTCCGTCCCTCTTCGCCGTAACTTGTGCACGCGCGAAGGAACGCACGGCAACCCTGCACGGAATGTAGTTGGTCGGGCAGAGCACTCCAAACCGTCACACAAGTCCGCAACCTGCCTGTTACCGACATCAAGCGAGACTGTGACCAGAGGAAACTTCATGCCCGAAGCTTTCCCTAAGGATCAATACTCCTAAGGCTGGGCTCTTGGCCTCTTCCGGCCGAGCCTCCTCTCCGATGGATAGGCCAATCCCATGGCCACCCCTCCACTCGGCCCCTATACCAGATCCTCTGTGTGGAGTCAATGAGATCTCGGCGCGGAACGTCGCACAAGCCAAAGCGGCCAAACCTTCACCGGAAGACCAGTCCTTGCACGAAACAGCTTCGCGCTTTCCTAAATAGGACCCAAGTTAAGGTTTACCCAACAACAAGTACGGGGAAGCGGAAAAATCGGGGCGTCTCCACGTTTCCAGAACATCGACAAAAACGGCCCCATGACCATAGGCATAGCCACCCCTGGGATCAGGCCGGACACACACCGTCACGACTCAAGTTCTTGCATACTTCATAGTGCACATGAAAAGACACGCCACGTTACAGTCATTCAGTCATTGACAATGAAGATAATCTATCTTTACATAGAGGAGGTTGATCGCCAGGCAACCGTTACCCCCTTCCGCCTAACGGATTTTCCGCATGCGGGCATGCGCCCCCGAAAGGAAGACAAGCATGGAGCGAATCAAATCGGCCGTCATTAGCCTGACTGGAACGGGAATGCTTCTAATGGCAAGTATTGCCATGGCCCCGGGTGCTCAAGCGGAAGTTTGGGACTGCGGTTCCAGCTATAGCGCCGACGCTGCTTCAGCATACTGTGATGGAGGTTACGGCTCCTACCGAGTGAAAGCTAACTGCGCTTCGCCACGGTACCCATACAACATCACCATCTACGGCCCGACCGTAACCAAGCTCCGAAACGACCAGCCCGGTCCCGTCTCCAGTGTGTCGGCGGTTGGCTACAACTGCAACATCACCTCGGCCAGCGTTCAGGTATAGGGAAAAGATGGTCAAGTCAGCCCTGGCAACTCTAGTCGGCGTAGGGGTATTCTTTGCGGCAAGTGCCGCCATCGCCCCGAGTGCTCAAGCAGAAGTCTGGGACTGCAATTCCTACTACAATACTGAAACAGCCTCGGCATACTGCGATGAAGGCTACGGCTCCTACCGAGTGAAAGCTAACTGCGCTTCACCACGGTACCCATACAACATCACCATCTACGGCCCAACCATAACCAAGGTCCGGGGCCAACTTGGCGACATCTCCAGAGTATGGGCGAGCGACTACAACTGCAATATCACCACCGCCAGCATTCAAGTATTCTGAGGAATAAATTCGTACCGGAAACCCTTCTTGCCCGTCGCGTCTACAGCCACTTCATGTAGCTGCTTATCCTCATCTCACGAAAAGCGAGTGACGCGATCCGGCTCTGGCGACGCCTGAAGATAAACCTCATGACAGCCGAGGCCGTGGGGATTTTCCTCCCCACGGCCTCGGAAACATCCAGTACCCAGAGTCTGAGTAGACTCTCAGCGAGTCATCTGTCCTGGTTCAGTTTCCACAAAAGGTTCGCCAGTGAGGGGGCGCTGCCCCTCCCAGAGTGCGGTCAGCGCGGTCGCCGCGAGGAACCGCACCCCGATGCCGATGGCACTCTCGTCCACGTCGAAGGTGCCCTGGTGGATGTCCGCCAGGTGCGCCGTCCCCGGCTCGCGGGTACCGAGCCTGGCGAACGCGCCGGGGATGGACTCCAGGTACCAGCCGAAGTCCTCACCCCCCAGGCTCTGCTCCGTCGGCCCGGAGGAGCCCTCACCGAGCACGCCCTCCGCGGCCTCGGCCAGCATCTGCACACTGATCTTGTCGTTGACCACCGGCGGCACGCCGCGCGTGTACTCCATCTCGGCCTCGACGCCGTACGCGCCCGCGACCGACTCCAGCAGCGACTTGATCATGTCGGGGGCCGCGTGCCAGGCCGCCTCGTCCAGGCAGCGCACGGTGCCCTCGGCGACGCCGTCGTCCGGGATGGCGTTGGCCACCGAGCCCGCCTCCACCCGGCCCCAGACCAGGCTGAGCGAGGAGCGGGGGTCGATCCGGCGGGAGAGCGCGGCGGGCAGCTCGGTGAGGATCTTGGCGAGCGCGAAGACGAGGTCGGCGGTGAGGTGCGGCCTGGCGGTGTGCCCGCCGGGACCGCTCACCCGGATCGTCACCTTGTCGCAGGCCGAGGTGATGGGACCGGCTTTGAGGCCGACCCTGCCGACGTCCAGCCGGGGGTCACAGTGCAGGCCGAAGATGCGGTCGACACCACTGATGCCGCCGGAGGCCATGACCTCGAGCGCACCGCCGGGAAGCTCCTCGGCGGGCTGGAAGATCAACCGGACCCTGCCGGGCAGCAGGCCGGCCTCGGCCTGCTGGGCGAGGAAGAGCGAGGTGCCGAGCAGGACCGCGGTGTGCACGTCGTGGCCGCAGGCGTGGCACACGCCGGGGACCGTCGAGCTGTAGGGGACGTCCTTCTCGTCCGGCACCGGCAGCGCGTCGATGTCGGCCCGCAACGCCACGGTGGGACCGTCGCCGCTGCCGACGTCACAGAGCAGGCCGGTGCCGCGCGGCAGCACCGAGGGGACCAGCCCCGCGGCGGTCAGGCGCTCGGCGACGCGCTGCGTCGTGCGATATTCGGCGAACGCGAGCTCGGGATGCATGTGCAGGTCTCGACGGAAGTTGATCAATTCCTGCTCGCGACCGGCGAGGAACGTGTCGAGTTCTCCCCGCAAATTACGCCCCCGCATTGTTCACCGTCCTATTCCGCGCCGGCAATCCTTCATCCTCGACGCACCGTGCCACTGCCCAGGATCTCGAAAACCATGAGGCAGCCTCGAAAAAAGTGATCGCCGCACCGACGGGCCGGAGTGGGTCTCACGGGCCGTGTCAGCACGGGCTGGTCGACGCCGACGCGGGAGCTGCGAGCCTGTGGTCGGGGGCAGCCGTCGCATTGGCGATGACAACGACTTTATCTCGCCCCGCGAGCAACTCGCCGACATCCACGCCAAATGTTTTGCCACCCCATACCTCACTCGTACACCTTCTCCCCCGAGAGAACCAGACGAGATGACTCGTATTGACTACGGGACGGTAGTCATGTGGGGTGACGGCCCGGCCGGAGGATGACAGCCCCGAGCCACTTCCAAACATCGCCGACCTGGCAATTTACCTGACCTCAGGGTGCCGGTCATCGAACCCGGCGGAGTGATGCAAATGGGATGAATGCATGTTTCACTCCTCACATGATCGCTAACATCCCATTCGGGGAGAGGCAGTCGCGTTTGAGCATATTTGAACCGGACGAGGGCATGCTGGTGGTCCTTCCCTCGTTGTCGCTTCCCCAGGATGAACTGCGCAGGATCACCGGAGCCCTCTGCTACGAGGAACGACTACTCTTCCTGCTCCTCACCCTGAGAGAGCCGAAGGTCGAGGTCGTCTACCTCACCTCGATGCCGGTGAACGACGCGGTCGTGGACTACTACCTGAGCTTCCTCGACGATCCGGACGAGGCCCGCACCCGCCTGCAAATGATCAGTTTGGATGATCCCGACACGCACCCGCTCAGCGAGGCGCTGCTGCGCCGCCCGGATGTGATCGAGCGGGTCCGCGCCGCGCTCGGGAACCGCCGGAAGACCCGCGAGGACGGCGGCGCCTGGATGGTGCCGTTCGTGGTGAGCGAGTACGAGGAACGCCTCGCCGAGCTGTTCTCCCTGCCGGTGTACGGCCCGGCCACCGCCCTGGCCCACCTGGGGTCCAAGAGCGGTGGACGCGCGATCGGCGACGAGGCCGGGGTGCCGACGGTCAGGGGCTTCGGCGACCTGCGCTCGCTGACCGAGGTGGAGCACACCGCCCGTGCGATGAGCCCCACGACCAAGCTGATGGTCAAGCTCAACAACAGCTACTCGGGACTCGGCAACGCCATCGTGACCAAGGACGACCGGCCGCTCGTCTCCTGCCCCACGAGCTTCTCCGCCTCCGACGAGAACTGGACGACGTTCGCCGAGAAGATCGCCGAGCGGGGGGCGGTGATCGAGGAGTTCATCGAGGACCGGCCGCTGCGCTCCCCCAGCGCGCTGGCCAGGATCACCCCCGGCGGCGGCTACGACGTGGTCGCCACCCACGAGCAGGTCCTCGGCGGCCCCAACGGAGATGTCTACCAGGGCTGCAGCTTCCCCGCCCGGCGGGAGTACCGCGCCGAGCTGGGCGCGTACACCGAGCGGATCGCCGGGGTCCTGGCGGAGCGCGGCGTGGTGGGACTGTTCGGCGTCGACTTCTTCGCCGTCAAGACCGACGGCGGCTACCGGACGCTGCTGTGTGAGATCAACCTGCGCATCGGCGGCACCACCCACCCGCTCGGTGCCGCGATCCTGACCACCGGCGCGTCGTACGATCCCGGCACCGGCACGCTGATGCGCGACGGGCGGCCGAAGTACTACGTGGCGACCGACAACTGCGCCTCCCCCACGCTGAAGGGCCGCACCCCCGGGGAGGTCGTCAAGCTGGTCCACGACGCGGGTCTCGGCTTCGACCGCGAGAGCCGCACCGGGAACGTGCTGCACCTGCTGGGTGCGGTCACGGAGTTCGGCAAGCTGGGCTTCACCAGCATCGGCGACTCCGCCGAGGAGGCCGCCGAGCTACACCGAAGAACCCTGCTCACGCTGCGACCAACCGCGTAGGCCGATCACGCCGAGCACGATCGCGAGCACGATGTTGACGGCGATCAGGATTCCGTGGACCACGTAGAAGGCCGTCGGGTGGCCGTCCGCGAGGTTGAAGCCAAGGTTGATCCATTCGAAGATCATGAAAGCGGCAAGGCCGATCAGAAAAGCGGCGATCTTTCGTGATATTTGCATGATGTCAGTATCCCGCCGAGTGGCCCGTACCTGGTCAGGGCACCTCTAACTCTATGCGAACCGGCACGAAGCTACCCTGAGATCATCATGGGGATCAAACATCTCGCGCCCGTCGGGGTGCTGCTCGCGGCGACCACCTTTCTCGGCGCACCCGCTCAGGCCAGGACCGCCGGCGTGTCCACGATCGGTTCGCCGGCCGGTCCGCGTGGCGCGGATCTCCTGAACGACCTCGGGGGGTGGCCGTCGGGCACCGGTTCGCTGGGCCCGCACGCGCGGGGCGAGAGGGAGCCGGTCGGCGGCTCCCGGCTCGGCGAGCGGGGCCTCATCGTCCCCCCGGGTGTGAAGGCCCCGCCGAAGACCGCCGCGAAGGCGTACGTGATCGCCGACGCCGAGACCGGCGCGGTGCTGGCGGCCAAGGACGCCCACGGGCGCTACCTGCCCGCGAGCACGCTGAAGGCGCTGACCGCGCTCACCCTGATCCCGAAGCTGGACAAGAAGCGGAAGATCAGGCCGAGTGCCCGCGCCGTGAACGAGGAGGGCAGCGCGGTCGGCCTGGTCACCAAGCCCCTCTACACCGTCGACGACCTGTTCAAGGCGCTGATGCTGGTCTCGGGCAACGACTGCGCGATGGCGCTGGCCGAGGCCAACGGCGGCCTGGCCGCGACCCTGGCGGACATGAACGCCGAGGCCAAGCGTCTGCAGGCTTTCGACACGGTGGCCAAGACCCCCAGCGGGCTGGACAAGCCCGGCCAGAGCAGTTCGGCGTACGACCTGGCACTGATCGCCCGTGCCGGCCTGGCCAACGCCGATTTTCGGCGATATATCAGCACAAAGACTGACAAGTTCCCGGCGCCCAAGGGCTACTACGAGATCGGCAACCACAACAAGCTGCTCTGGCGCTACAAGGGCATGATCGGCGTCAAGAACGGCTGGACCTCCAAGGCCCTGGGCAGCTTCGTCGGCGCGGCCAAGCGCAACGGTCACACGATCATCGTGTCGATCATGCGCCACGACGGCTACTTCTGGGAGGAGGTCGCCGACCTGCTCGACTGGGGCTTCGCCAACCGCGGCAGGGCCACCCCGGTCGGACAGCTGGTCGACCCGATCCCCGAGCCCACCCCGCTGCCCGCTCCACCGACCGCCTCGGCGCCTCCCGCAGTCCCCACACCTGGCTCCGGACGGAACCCCGCCGCGGCCGCCAGACCCGCCGACGAGGGCGTCCCGATCGGCTACTACGTCCTCGGCGCGGGCCTGCTCGGCGGCCTGGTCTGGCTGGTGTACGGCCTGCGCAGGCGCTTCCGCTGAGGCGCGTTCCGCGGCACACGACCAGGGTCACGGATACGCCGTCCGGGGAGGCTCTGGCGACGGCCCCCTGGCGGCGGGCAGGGCCCTGAATCCCAGGACCGCGAGCACCAGGGCGACCAGCAGGAGCGCCGCCGTCTGGCCGAGCGTACTGAGCATGATGGTCCGGCTCACCTCGTCGGCGGCGTCGAAGCCGTGCTCAAGCCTGGCGAGGCGGGCGCAGAGCACCGGCACCGCCAGGATCGCCAGGGCCAGTGGCCACGAGGGCGTGCGCCGGGCGGGAGAACGAATGTGCACGCACACGTAGCCGACGCCCGCGCCCAGGATCAGCGTGCTCGCCAGACCGAGGAGGTCGAGCCACGGCCACCACCAGGCGGGCAGGTCCGGGGACGCCACCAGCCGGAACAGCGCACTGACCGCGATACCGGCGGCGAGGGGAGGGACGAGCAGCCACAGGGGGCGGCGGGCCGGCCGGGCGTCACGGTGAAAGCCGGTCCACAGAGCCGACAGCACGACCACCGGACTCAGCAGCCCGGCCAGTGCCTCGAACGTGACCCCCACCGAACTCGTCAAGACGTGGAGTTCCGGCACGAAGGCGAGGAGTGCCAGCGCCTTGGCCGTGCGCACATGGCCGAGGACGAGTGCGGCGAAGGGCGCGATCCAGACGGCTCCGGCCAGGCTCCTCAGAACGTTCGCGAGCCGCTCGAACGACCCGAGGGGTCCTGCCGCCTGGGCGAGCGAGGGGTGGACGGTACCGATCACCCCGTACGTGTTCAAGGCGGCCACGACGTCCAGGACCGCGAGGAAGGCCTGGAAGAGCAGCCCCAGCAGAGCCACCAGGCGGACCGTCTCGCCCCACGAGAGGTATCTCGGCGCCGCGCCCGCACCGCCGAGACGGACCCGGACCGCCAGCGCGACCACGCTGGCGATCTCCGACCAGCGGGGCCGGGGCCCGTCCGCGTCGGAGGCGTCCGGCGACCCCTCCAGGAAGACGGCGACCATCTCCTCCTCGCGCTCGGCGCGGTAGGAGGCGGGCAGCAGGCGCAGCCAGTAGCGGTAGCGCTCCTCCAGCAAACTCACCGGCGCACCAGGCCCTCGATCCGCCCCGGGGGCAGCCGGCGCATCGCTCTGCTCGTTCATCGATGAAATCGTCCTCTCGCTAGTTCTCGCGAGTTCATCAGGCGCACCCGGAACGCACTCGGCCTTACGCCGGCCCGCCCGCGGCGGACGGACGTCCGTGCCTGGCACGGAGGCGGTCGACCGCGGTCCTGGCGTTGTCCGCGAGCCGGACGGCCTCGGCCTCCAGCGTCCGCGACCCCGCGTCGGTGAGCCGGTAGTAACGGCGCAGCCGCCCCTGCTGGACCTCCTCGCGGTCGAGAGCCACCAGCCCGTCGCCCGCCAGCCGGTCGAGCACCCCGTACAGCGTGCCGACCTTGAGCCGGACCCGCCCGCCGGACAGTTGCTCGACCTCCCGCACGATGCCGTAGCCGTGACACGGCGCATCGACCAGCGCGGTGAGGATGAGGAAGGCCGGCTCCGTCATCGCCCTTGGAGTCATGCCTCGCAGCATATATCGGGAAGCATGATATTAGGTAGAGCGAACCAAGGGCGGCACCCGGACGGTGGCCGGCCGTCAGGTGGGGATGGCGTTGGCGGGAACCGGAGTGGGATAGGGCGGGGGGCCGAGGGAGGCCGTCGCGGTCCAGGCGGCGGCGTACATGATGACCCGGGCCGAGAGGTTGATCCACACCAGCAGGCCGACCACCACGGCGAACGCCCCGTAGATGGGATTGTTCAGGGTGTGCCCCAGGAGCAGCGCCGCGAGCTGCTTGAGCAGGGCGAAGCCGACCGCGCCGAACAGCGCGCCGCGCAGCAGCACCCGGAACGGCTGCCTGGAGCGCCCCAGCCAGCGCAGGATGATCAGGAAGACGACCACGTCGGCGAGCACGCTGACGGTCACGCCGACCAGCCAGATCGTGCCCCTGCCGACCGCCGACTCCGACAACCCCAGCCATTCGGCCACGGTCCCGCTGGCCTGGGTGGCGAAACCGCCGACCAGCACCGAGGCGACCATGGTGGTGCCGACGAGGATGAGCGCCGACAGGTCCCTGAGCTTGGCCAGGAAGAAGTTGAGCGGCGGCTCGGTCGTCATGGAGATCTCGCGCAGCGCGCCACGCAGGGCGTCGATCGCGCCGAGCCCGGCGTAGAGCAACCCGATCAGGCCGATGACACCCGCGCTCGCCCGCGAGCCGGCGATCTCCTGGATCGGCAGCTTGTCGGCGAGACCCGGCAGGTACTGGTTGATCGCCTGTCGCAGGGTCGCGGTGGCGTCGGGCCTGATGGACAGGAAGTAGCCGAACACCGCGAAGGCCAGCGCGATGATCGGGAAGAACGACAGGAAGGCGAAGTAGCTGACCGCTCCCGCGAGCCGGTCTCCGGACTGGATCTGGTATCGCTGGAAGGTCCTGACCAGATGGTCGAACCAGGGCCACCTGATCCGGGCCGCGCCCAGCACCGCTCTGAACCGTTCACGACCCGCTTGCACACGTTCCATCACACTCGCCACGTGCGCCCTCTACCCAGTCACCGCCGTCCCGATCGTGGACGGCGGTGAAAAAGCAGCCGTGCGTACCCGGAGGGTCACGGGGTGGGCAGGAAGCCCACCCGGTCGCGGACCTTGGCCATGGTCTCGGCGGCCACCGCACGGGCCCGCGCGGCCCCGACGGCGAGCATCCTGTCGAGCTCGGTCTCGTCGGCGAGCAGCTTCTCGGTCCGCTCGCGGATCGGGGTGAAGGTGTCGACCACGAGCTCGGCGACGTCCTTCTTGAAGGTGCCGTACCCCTGCCCGACGTAGCGGGCCTCCAGCTCACCGATGGGAGTCCCGCTCAGCGCGGACTGGATGCGCAGCAGGTTGGTGATGCCCGGCTTGTTGTCGTCGTCGGCGAGGACCTCGGAACCGGTGTCGGTGACCGCGCGCATGACCTTCTTGCGGAGCGGCCCCGGCTGCTCCAGCAGGTCGAGGATGCCGGCGGGCGAGGAGGAGGACTTTGACATCTTCGCCGTCGGCTCCTGGAGGTCGGTGATCTTCTCGACCCCCTTGACGATGTGCGGCTCGGGCACCGTGAAGGTCTCGCCGAAGCGGTGGTTGAAGCGCTGCGCGAGGTCGCGGGTGAGCTCCAGGTGCTGCTTCTGGTCGGCGCCGACCGGAACCTTGTTGGCCTGGTAGAGCAGGATGTCGGCGGCCTGCAGGACCGGGTAGGTGAACAGGCCCACGCTGGCCGAGCTCTCGCCGTGCTTGGCCGACTTGTCCTTGAACTGGGTCATCCGCCCCGCCTCGCCCATGCCGGTGAGGCAGATCAGCACCCAGGCCAGCTCGGTGTGCTCGCGGACGTGGCTCTGCACGAAGACCGTGGACCGCTCAGGGTCGAGACCGGCGGCGAAGAGCTGGGCGGCGGCGACCCTGGAGCGCCTGCGCAGCTCTTCCGGCCGGTAGTCCACCGTGATCGCGTGCAGGTCGACGACGCAGTAGAAGGCGTCGTAGCCCTCCTGCATCGCGACGTACTGCCGCACCGCGCCGAGGTAGTTTCCCAGGTGGAAGGAGTCGGCGGTGGGCTGGATTCCCGACAGGACGCGAGGGCTGGCCATAGCCACCAATTCTGTCAGCTGTCGGGAGTGGTCGGTGCCTCGGTCCGCGAAGTACTCCGCTTGATCCTGACCCTGGCGACCCTGCGGCCGTCCATGTCGGTGACCTTCAACTCGAATCCGGGGATCTCCACCCGCTCCCCGAGCGCGGGCAGGTGGCCGAGTCTCGACATGACGAACCCGCCGAGGGTCTCGTACGGGCCGTCGGCCAGGCGGATCCCGCTCTCGGCCGCCACCTCGTCGAGATTGGCCAGCCCGTCGAGCTCGACCTCCCCCGCGGGCAGCGCGACGTGCTCGTCCGCCACGTCGTGCTCGTCGCGGATGTCGCCGATCAGCTCCTCGACCAGGTCCTCCAGGGTGACGATGCCCGCGGTGCCGCCGTACTCGTCGACCACGATCGCCAGGTGGTGTCCCTCCCTGCGCATCTCCGACAGCGTGGCCATCACCCGCTTGCTGGTGGGGACCAGCTTGACCGGGCGGATCGGCACCAGCTCGCTGATCGGCTCGATGGAGCCGGTCAGCACCGGGTCGAGCAGGTCACGGATGTGAACGAAGCCCACGATGTCATCGTAGGAGTCGCGGTAGACGGGGAAGCGGGAGTGCGGCATGGCCGCGGCCAGGATCGCCGCCTCGGCCAGCCGCGTGTCGGCGGCCATGAACTCCACCTCGGTGCGCGGCAGCATCACCTCGCGGAGCTGCCGCTTGCCCGCCGCGAAGACCTCGCCGATCAGGTGGCGCTCGTCGTCGGTGAGCTCCTGGTGGCCCACCACCATCTCGCGCAGTTCCTCCGTGGAGATCTCCTCGCGGTCGGTGCCCGGGTCGCCGCCGAGCAGCCTCACCACGCCGTCGGTGGACTTGGACAGCGCCCAGATGATCGGCCGCGAGAGCGCGGCCATCCTGTCGAGGAACGGCGCGACCAGCAGCGAGATCCCCTCGGCGCGCTGCCTGGCGATCCTTTTCGGCGCGAGCTCGCCGAGGACCAGCGAGGTGTACGAGATCACCAGCGTCACCAGTACCAGGGCGAGCGGGTTCGCCACGGCCTCCGGCACCCCCCAGCCCGTCACCACCGGGATGAGGTCCCTGGCCAGGGTGTCGGCTCCCAGGGCGGCCGAGAGCATGGTCGCCACGGTGACGCCGATCTGCACCGCGGACAGGAAGCGGTTGGGGTCCCGGGCGAGCCTGGCGGCCCTGGCCCCCCTGCGCCCCCGGGTGCCGAGCCGCCTGACCTGGCTCTCCCTGAGGGAGACCATGGCCATCTCGGCCGCGGCGAAGAAGCCTCCGATCAGTACGAAGAGCATGACCAGGGCGATGTTCGCCAGGACGCTGTTCACGAGATCGTCTCCGTCATGGCGGTCGCCCGTTCCGGCGGTGGCCGATATTTGATGTGCCAGCATATGCTGGCGTAGAGTTACAAAAACAAACAAGTACAAACAACATCAAACAGGAGGCTCCGTGAAGCTGCTCGTCACCGGAGGCGCCGGATACATAGGCAGCGCCGTGGCGGCACAACTCGTCGAGGCGGGCCACGAGGTCACCGTGCTGGACGACCTCTCCACCGGCCACGCCGACGCGGTGCCACCGGGCGCCCGCTTCGTCGAGGGGTCGATCACCGAGGCCGCCGGGGTGCTCGACGGCATCGACGGCGTGCTGCACTTCGCGGCGAAGTCCCTGGTCGGCGAGTCCGTGGAGCGGCCCGGCCTGTACTGGGCGCACAACCTCGGCGGCACCCTGGCCCTGCTCGACGCCATGCGGGGCGCCGGGGTGGGCAGGATCGTCTTCTCCTCCACCGCCGCGACGTACGGCGAGCCGGAGCGCTCCCCGATCCTGGAGACCGACCCGACCCGGCCCACCAACCCCTACGGCGCGTCCAAGCTCGCGGTCGACACCGCCCTGAGCGCGTTCGCCGGACTGTACGGCCTGGCCGCGGTGAGCCTGCGCTACTTCAACGTGGGCGGCGCCTACACCGCCGGGGACGGCAACGTCTACCGCGAGCGTCACACCACGGAAACCCACCTGATCCCTAACATCCTCGCCGTCCCGCTCGGCGGACGCGAGTCCGTCAGCCTGTTCGGCACGGACTACCCGACTCCCGACGGCACATGCGTGCGCGACTACATCCACCTGGCCGACCTCGCCAGGGCCCACCTGCTGGCGCTGGACGCCTGCTCGCCGGGCGAGCACAAGATCTACAACCTGGGTAGCGGGACCGGCTTCTCGGTCTCCGAGGTGCTGTCGGTCTGCCGCGAGGTGACCGGCCACGAGATCCCCGCGGTCGTGCGCGAGCGCCGTGCCGGTGACCCGGCCGTGCTGGTGGCCTCCTCCGAGAAGGTCCGGCGCGAACTCGGCTGGAAGCCGGAGCACCCGTCGCTCCGTGACGTCGTCGCCGACGCCTGGGCCGCCCTGAACGGCTGACCGCCTCCCGCCACATCGGAGGGCCACGCCTACCTCAGACTGAAGCGGGCCGTGTTGTTGGCCGGACGGCGGTCACCCAGCCGCAGGGAGTAGACGGTCGCCTCGGCCCGCGGCGCGTGCCCGCGGGCCACGAAGGCGAGCATGAAACTCACCCTCCTGCCCGCGCCGACCGTACGCAGCCTGCAGCCGACGTAGGCGGGCTGGGGGTCGCACCGCGCGCCTCTCGCCGACATGAGGCGCGCGCCGCCGGTGTCGAAGAAGACCCCGGCGTCGTGGACCCGCCGCGGCCCGCGGTTGCGCACCACCGCGGACACGGTGACCAGACGGCCCGCGCGCGCCCCGCGCGAGAGCCTGACCGCGAGGTCCGTACCGTCGTCCACCTCGGTCAGCGTCCGGGAGTGGTTGTTCGTCTCGTCGTCGTCCACGACCTCGGAGGAGAGCGACGCGCTCGCCGTCAGCGGGCCCCGCGCGCCGGGCCTGACCACCCCGTTGATCGTCACCCCACCGGTCTGCCCGGCGGGGACGTCCTTCGTCGCGGCGCAGACCACCTCACCGGTGGTGGCACCGGGGAGGCACTCGGCGACGTTGACCCCGATCACCTCCACCCCGTCGGGCAGCCGGACCGTGAGCAGCGGCAGCACCGCGTCTCCGGGACCGGCGTTGCGCACCTCGGCGCGGTAGGTCAGCGGCTGTCCCGGTTGCGCGCGCTTCGGGGAGACGGTCAGCCGCACCGACAGGTCGGCGCCGCCCCATCCCTCGTCGTCGGGCGAGGCCGACGCCGCCCGGGGTACCGTCGCGAGCACGAGACAGATCACCCCTGCGACGACCCGTACCGCGACGTGCTCCCTGAACAGCGATCCCCCGACCATAGGTGATCATTGAACGCCGGGACACACCACTCCGCGATGATCGACACGCCGCCTTTTCCGTTCGCCGTCCGCGCGGCCGGGAAGCCTGGCGCGCTCCGGTGACCTGGGACGCGAAAGGGCCCCGGCATGCCGGGGCCCCGTTCGAACGTCGGCTCAGATGAGACCGAGCTCACGCACCGCGGAACGCTCCTCCTCAAGCTCGCGCACCGTGGCGTCGATCCGCTCGCGGGAGAAGGCGTCGATCTCCAGGCCCTGGACGATCTCCCACTTGCCGTCGCGCGAGACGACCGGGAAGGAGGAGATGAGCCCCTCGGGCACGCCGTACGAGCCGTCGGAGGGGATCGCGGCCGAGGTCCACTCGGCGCCGTTGACCCAGTCGAAGACGTGGTCGATCGCCGCGTTGGCGGCGGAGGCGGCCGAGGACGCGCCGCGGGCCTCGATGATCGCGGCACCGCGCTTGGCCACGGTGGGGATGAAGGTGTCGCGCAGCCAGGCCTCGTCGACCAGCTCGGCGGCGATCTTGCCACCGACCTCGGCGTGGAAGAGGTCGGGGTACTGGGTGGCGGAGTGGTTGCCCCAGATGGTCATCTTCTTGATCTCGCCGACCGGGACCTGGAGCTTGGCGGCGAGCTGGGAGAGCGCGCGGTTGTGGTCGAGGCGGGTCATCGCGGTGAAGCGCTCGGCCGGGACGTCCGGGGCGTGCTGCTGGGCGATGAGCGCGTTGGTGTTGGCCGGGTTGCCGACCACCAGCACGCGGATGTCGTCCGCCGCGTTGTCGTTGATCGCCTTGCCCTGCGGGCCGAAGATGCCGCCGTTGGCCTGGAGGAGGTCTCCGCGCTCCATGCCCTTGGTCCGGGGGCGGGCGCCGACCAGGAGGGCGACGCTGGTGCCGTCGAACGCCGCGTTCGCGTCATCGGTGACCTCGATGCCGCTCAGCAGCGGGAACGCGCAGTCGTCGAGCTCCATCGCGGTGCCCTCGGCGGCCTTGACCGCCTGCGGGATCTCCAGGAGGCTCAGCTTGACCGGGACGTCGGCGCCCAGCAGCTGGCCCGAGGCGATGCGGAAAAGCAGCGCGTAGCCGATCTGACCGGCGGCGCCGGTGACGGTGACCTTTACGGGAGTCTGGGCCATGACCTTCCCCCACTCGAAGGATGAATTGTGACGCTCGGATGTTACCCGTCCGCGCTGGACGACCATCCGGCGAGTGCCCCATCCGGCTTCCGCGCGGCGGGCGCCCCGACGGGCATGGCGGCGCCGGCGGATGGTCTTCGAGTCTCCCCGCCGAAACCCTAGGCGCAGGTGGCCATGGCGGGGCGGGCGTTCTCCCGTCCGGGGAACTTGACCCTGGAGAAGTGCTTGTCGAGCAGCCTGCGGACCGTGCCGTCCTTGTAGAGGGCGGCGATCGCCCCCCTGACGGCCTCGCAGGTGCGCCTGTCGCCCTTCTTGAGGGCCACCGCGTAACGCTCGTCGGTGAGCTTGAGGCCGAGCAGCTTGTAGCGGATGGTCTCCCGGTTGCCGAAACCGGCCAGCAGCAGGTCGTCGCCGGGAATCGCGTCGATCTCACCGGCCCGCAGCTTGTCGACGCACTCGGAGTAGGTCTGGGCGGGGACCAGGGTGAGCCGCTCGACCACGTCCTGGATCACCGCCACGGAGACGCTGGCGGCCGGCTGGCACATCCGGCTGCCCTCCAGGCCCTTCACGGTCACGATCGGCGAGCCGTCCTTGACGAGGGCGTCGACATGGGCGAGGTAATAGGGTCCCGCGAAGGTGACGTCGTCGGTGTCGTTGATCGAGTAGGTCGCCAGGACCAGGTCGATGTCACCGTCCGCCAGCAGCTTCGGCCGCTCCGCGCGGGCGGTGGACCTGAAGGTGACGCCGCTCTCCGGCACCCCCAGCGCCTCGGCGATCTCAAGGGCCAGGTCGATCTCGAAGCCGCCCCACTTCCCGCCGTTGTTCAGCGCGATGCCGGGCAGGAAGTCGCGCACCCCGATGGTGAGCCTGCCCGTCTTGGCGGCCTTGTCGACCACCGAGGTGTACGAGGGGCGGCCGGTCTCGGCCGGCTCCGGCCCGCCCTGGGAGACGGCCCCCGGCCACCAGCGGACCGCGGCGAGCGCCGCCCCCGCGAGCAGCAGCACGGCCACCCCGACGGCGATCCAGCGCCTCCCACGCGGGCGCCGCGGCGCCGCCGGCCCGCCGACCCGGGTCGTGGACACCTGCCAGCTGGGCGGCGGCACCTGCCCCGGCTGTTCCGGGGAGGCCACGTTGTCGCCGTATCCGGGAGACGAGGGGTACTCCCGGTAGCCGGAAGAGGACGGGTACTCCCGGTAGCCCGGCGAACGGCGCTCCGGAGGGTGGCGGTCGGGGTGGGCCGGGTTCTCCGCGGGACCGTGCGAGGACGGGAGGTCGCCCCGGCCGGGGGTCTCACGGCGTTCGCCCTGATCCGGCCGTCCGGCCCGGCCTCCCTGCCCCTCCGTACCGGCGCCCTCCCGACCGGGGTGGGAGGGCGGGGCCTGGGCGGGGTCTCCCATCCGGAACCCGGTGGACGGAAGGACCGGCTCACCCGGGGCGTTCGTCCGGTGGGTCGGGGTGCGCATGAGACTGGTCGCGTCGTCGTCGGGGCCCTGGCCCGGGGCGCGGGGCCGGGACCGGTCGCGGCCCTGATCACCGGCCTGGGACTCGCCGCGGTTCCGGACCCGGGAGCGGAGCTCGTCGGGGGCGGCGACCTTGGCGCCCTGGGTGAGGATCGCGGGCGAGGCGTTCACCGTCTCGGGGTGGCCGAGCATCCGAAGCAGGATCTGGTCCGCCGAGGGCCGGTCGGCGGGTGACTTGGCCAGCGCCGAGGCGACCACACCGCGCAGCGGCTGCGGCAGCGAGCCGAGGTCGACCTCGTGGTTGAGGATGCGGTTGAGCACCACGGCGATCGACCTCCCTTCGAAGATCGTCTCGCCGGTCGCGGCGAACGCGACGGTCGCCCCCCAGGCGAAGACGTCGGTGTGCGGCCCGACGTCGGAGCCGGAGATCTGCTCGGGCGCCATGTAGGCGGGCGTGCCGATGGCCCGGCTGGTGATCGTGCCGGTGGAGTCGAGGATGCGGGCGATGCCGAAGTCGACGACCCTCGGGCCGTCGGCGGCGATGAGCACGTTGTCCGGCTTGAAATCGCGGTGCACGATCGCGGCGTGGTGGATCGCGGTGAGCGCGGTGGCGGTGCCGATCGCCAGCCGCTGCAGCGCGGCGCCCCGCAGGGGGCCGTCGGTCTCCACCACCTCGCGCAGCGACCTGCCCTCGATGTACTCGCTCGCGATGTAGGGGGTGTCGCCTTCGAGGTCGGCGTCCAGGACTCCCGCCGTGCAGAAGGACGCGACCCGCTGGGCCGCCCGCGCCTCCCTGGCGAACCTGGACCTGGCGGTGGCGTCACCGGAGAACTTCACGTGCAGCAGCTTGATCGCCGCCCGCTCTCCCGCGGCGTTGATTCCGAGGTAGACGATGCCCTGCCCGCCTTCGCCGATCTTCCCGACGACGCGGAACGGCCCGAGCTGGCGCGGCTCTCCCGCTTCCAGTGGCGCGATCTCCGACATCATCGTCCCCACGGTCTCGTAATCTCCGACGTGGCAAACTTTACGGCGCCATGACCCATACCCTCCCTTTGTTATCCCGACGTGACCTCAGTTTTCCTGCAACGTGGCCATGTCCGTAGCCCCCGTCATGGTGAGATGCCAGACACATTCACCCCCCAATCTCCGACATTCACCCCAATCTGGCGCTCCAGCCGCTTAGATCGCTACCGTTGTACGTCCCTCAGGCAAGCCGGAGCAAAAAACTTCCATGCGCCGATATATCGGTTATCGCGAGTTCGTCCAGCGCGATCAGCGTTCCCTCGTCGGCACCGCCCTTCTTCTCACCGGCAGCCACGAGCAGGCCATCCGCCTCGCCCTGCGCTCCTTCCAGACGGTCGCCCTCTCCTGGCCGCCACCGGTGTGGGAGAACCCCACCACACATGCCCAGATCGCGCTCTACCGCCGCTTCCTGGCACGGCCGAGCGCCGCCGGGCCGACGGCTCTGGTGCGGCTGCCTCCCCGGCAACGCCTCCTCGCCGTCGCCTGCCTGCACGACGGCAGGAGCCACGCCGAGATGGCCGCCGCCCTCGGGATGCCTGAGGAGACCGTGCAGGCCGAGATCACCGAGGCGGTCGACACCCTCACCAAGGGCGACAGGGCCCGCCTCGTCAAGAGGATGTCCACCGCGGCGGGCGAGGCGTCCGTCCCCGACCTCAGCGCCCGGTCCATGCGCACGCTCAGGCGGCGCCGCAACCGGGGAGTCCTCCTCACCGTGGCGGCGGCGCTGGTACCGGTCGGCCTGATCGCCGCCTTCGTCATGCTCCAGCGCGCGGAGGTGTGGAACTCGGCGCTGGGCGAACGGAACCGGCCGCACGCCGCACAGGCCCAGGAGCCGGTACGGGCGGTCTCCAGCCCCGCGCCGAGCGCCACCCCGGCACCGTGGCAGGCGCCACGGACCTCCTCGGTGATCCGCTACGCGATCCCGGGACGCTGTCCCGGCCAGGGCGTCCAGGCGGACGGCACGTCCCCGGCGCGGGCCGGCGACGTGACCTGCGCGGGCTGGACCCTGAAACTGGTCTCCGGCGGCTCTGAGAGCTCCACTCCCGGCCTCCCCGCGTGCGAGGGCGCGGATCCCTGCGAGTCGACGCTGAGCGTCCCCGACGCCGCTCAGCGCCTCGCGCGCGGCGACGGCGGAAAGCACCACCGACTGGTTCCCGCCATCAGCCACGACGGGCGCCGCATCGCCTACCTCAGCGCGGCGGAGCGCCGCTATGTCGCCCACGACCTCGGCAGCGGGGTGAAGCGCTACCTGTCGCCGGTTCTCGCCTCCGCCGACACCGAGAACGGCACGCTGGTGAGCGTCTCCGCCAACGGCCGCCACTTCACGGTCACGCTCGGCGAGCGGCGGCTGCGAACCGACTTCACGACCGGTGACCTGACGTCCGTGCCCGCGGAGCAGCTGCCTCCGACCGAGAAGGCCGCCGCCTGGCTCGGCAAGAGGTACGACACCTGGGCCGACTCTCCCAGCGGCAGGTACTCCGCCGCGATCGTCGCGGGGAAGGGCGAGGACCCCCACAGCCTCCATGTCATCGACGCCGAGTCGCGGCGGGTCTTCAGGCGGCTCTCGCTCCCCGAGACGGAGCGGCCCGCCACCGCCGAGGTGGTGAGCTGGCTGGACACCCGCGAGGTGGTCGTCAGGATGAGCGCCGGGGACGGCGGCGAACCCCTCGGCCTCTTCCGGGTGGACGCCGTCACCGGACGGGCGCGCCCCCTGCCCGGCCTCCCCGCCGATGCCCCGATCGTGCTGGGGGCCGCGGTGACCTCCTGATCCCGTACGACGAGCGGCAGCCTCGTGACCCCTGCGGCAACGGGAAAGGGGCCGCCGTGGGGGCGGGACACGGCGGCCCCGCGACAAGTGGGAAAATACGGAAAAGGCCGCCCCGTCCTGGAGACGGGGCGGCCTCGTGACCCCCTGCGACAGGGAAAGGGCCGCCGTGGGGGCGGCCCTTTCCTCGCGGTCGGGGGTCGGCCTGACGCCGGTCAGACCATCTTCTTCTTCAGGTTCTCGTCCAGCGCCGCCAGGAAGTCCTGGGTGGTCAGCCACTTGGCGTCGCCACCGACCAGCAGGGCGAGGTCCTTGGTCATCTGGCCGCCTTCGACGGTCTCGACGCAGACCTGCTCCAGCTTGTCCGCGAAGTCGATCACCGCGGGGGTGTTGTCGAGCTTGCCGCGGTGCTGGAGGCCCCGGGTCCACGCGAAGATCGAGGCGATCGGGTTCGTGGAGGTGGGGTTGCCCTTCTGGTGCTCACGGTAGTGACGGGTCACCGTGCCGTGGGCGGCCTCGGCCTCGACGGTCCGGCCGTCGGGGGTGAGCAGGACCGAGGTCATCAGGCCGAGGGAGCCGAAGCCCTGGGCGACGGTGTCGGACTGGACGTCGCCGTCGTAGTTCTTGGCCGCCCAGACGTAGCCGCCCTCCCACTTGAGCGCCGCCGCGACCATGTCGTCGATCAGGCGGTGCTCGTAGGTGATGCCCGCAGCCTCGAAGTCGGCCTTGAACTCGGTCTCGAAGACCTCTGCGAAGATGTCCTTGAACCGGCCGTCGTAGGCCTTCAGGATCGTGTTCTTCGTGGAGAGGTAGACCGGGTAGCCGCGCGACAGGCCGTAGCGCATGGAGGCGCGGGCGAAGTCGCGGATCGAGTCGTCCAGGTTGTACATCGCCATCGCGATGCCGGGGCCGGGGAAGTCGTAGACGTCGAGCTCGATCGGCTCCGAGCCGTCCTTGGGCGTGTAGGTGAGGGTCAGGGTGCCCTCGCCGGGGATCTTCAGGTCGGTGGCGCGGTACTGGTCGCCGAACGCGTGACGGCCGATGATGATCGGCTTGGTCCAGCCGGGGACGAGCCTCGGCACGTTGGACATGATGATCGGCTCGCGGAAGATGACTCCGCCGAGGATGTTACGGATGGTCCCGTTCGGGGACTTCCACATCTTCTTGAGGCCGAACTCCTCGACCCGAGCCTCGTCAGGAGTGATCGTGGCGCACTTGACGCCGACTCCGTACTGCTTGATCGCGTTGGCGGCGTCGATCGTCACCTGGTCGTCGGTGGCGTCGCGGTGCTCGATCCCGAGGTCGTAGTACTTCAGGTCGACGTCGAGGTAGGGAAGGATCAGCTGGTCCTTGATGAACTGCCAGATGATCCGGGTCATCTCGTCGCCGTCAAGCTCGACGACGGGGCCCTCTACCTTGATCTTGGGCATGCGTGTGGTTCCCCTTCTGAACTAAATTGGCCAGACAGTCCTTTTTGAGGCTCACTGGCCGTTGAGGCTATCGGACCGGGTCGACCGCCCTGCGGCGTACCCGCTCCTCCGACCTATCGCATCGGCATGAGAGCCGGGAATTCGAGGATCAGCCCGCCCGCCATCAGGGCGATTCCGAGAACGGCGAGGGTGAGGGCGTCCGTGGCCTTGCGGCGTACGGCGAGCCGCCCACCCCCGGCCAGCCGGGCCAGTGCCCCCAGCGTCATGACGGCACCGAGGGCGAAACCGCCCCACTCGGGCATGTCCAGCAGCACCGCGAAGACCATCGCGGTGGCCGCACCGGCCACCACCAGCGGATACGGTCCCCAACGTTCCTCGCTCGCGTTCACCGCTCGCGCGTTCATCGACCCACCCTCCGCTCTCGCCTCTGATTCCGACTCATCGCTCGGCGATCGGCTTCCACTTCTGGTCCCGCTCGCCGATGTACTCGCTGTCCGGGCGGATCAGCCGGTTGTCGGCGTGCTGCTCGATGACGTGTGCGGTCCATCCTGACATGCGGCTGACCGAGAAGACCGGGGTGAACAGGTCCGTCGGGATGCCGAGGTAGTGGTAGACCGTCGCCGCGTAGAAGTCGACGTTCGGATAGAGGCCCTTGGTCTCGAAGACGACCTCCTCCATCTCCTTCGACATCCGGTAGTACGTGTCGTCACCGGACGCCTCGCCGAGTTCCCGCGACATCTGGCGCAGGTGCGTGGCGCGCGGGTCCTCGGTCTTGTAGACCCGGTGCCCGAAGCCCATGATCTTCTCGCCCGCGGCGAGCCTGTCGCGTACCGACTGGGCGACGGCGCCCGCGTCGAGCGACTCCAGGGTGCGCATGACCTGCTCGTTGGCGCCGCCGTGCAGGGGGCCCTTGAGGGTGCCGATGGCCGCCACGATGGCCGAGTGCATGTCGGACAGGGTCGCGGCGCAGACCCGGGCGGCGAACGTGGAGGCGTTCATCGTGTGGTCGGCGTGCAGGACCAGGCAGGTGTCGAAGATCTCGACCTCGCGCTCACCGGGGGTACGGCCGGTGATCTGGAGGAGGAAGTTCGCCGCCACGCTCAGGGAGGGGTCCGGGGCGGGGATGACCGCACCGGTCCTGGCCGCGTGGTAGCGGGCGACGAGGAGCGGCTGCTGCGCGGTCAGCCTGGCGGCCTTGCGCAGGTTCGCCTCGGGGGCGTTGGAGTCCTTGTCCGGATCATCGCCTCCGGCCAGCGAGACCAGCGTGCGCAGCGCCTCCATCGGGGCCTGTCTCTCCGCGATCTCCGAGATGTTGGCCTCGACGAGCGTGCCGAGCGTACGCCCTCGAACCAGCTCCTCCCCGTACGCCGAGAGCTGTTCCCGGGTGGGAAGCGTGCCGTACTGCAGCAGGTGCGCGGTCTCTTCGAAGGTGGTGCGGCCGGCCAGATCGTGGATGTCGTAGCCACGATAGAAGAGGCGACCGGCCTGACCGTCGATGTCGCTGAGCGCTGTGGACGCGGCTACGACATCGGCGAGACCTTTGGTGGGCTTGTCCGCCATGAGTGTTTCCTCCGCTTATCTGTGCCCAAAGTCTACCTGTGAGCAGCGGAAACCCTCCCGAGAGGTCCAGGCCAATTTCAGGAATGATTCTCCTTCTGGCAAAGGCGATTCCCCATCACCTCGTTTGGGTAAGCCGGAGCTGTAGGAATAGTTACGGCGGGCTACCTGGGGAGGAACTGCCGTGGAGGGGCCGTTCATACGCATCGAGGACACCGGCGAGGTGGTCCCGTTGCGCCCCGAGATCACAACGATCGGACGTGGCCGTGGAGTGGACATCCGGCTGACCGATCCGAGTGTGTCCCGGCTGCACGCGGAATTCGTCCGGCGCGGACCCTACCTGTATGTCGTTGATCTGGGCCTGTCCCGCAACGGCACTCGGGTCAACGGCCGGCCGATCGCCCGGAGGGTGCTTGACGACGGTGACGTGGTGTCCTTCGGCGCGGCACGAGGCAGGATCGGCGGAGTGCCTCGCGAGGACTTCGCCCCGGAGGTCGAGCTCCGCCGCGCCGCGGCACCGGAGCTGACCAGGCGGGAGGTGGACGTCCTGACGTCGCTCTGCCGTCCGGCGCTGTCGGACGAGGCGTTCGTCGCACCGGCCACGGCCAGGGAGATCGCCGACGACCTGGTGGTGACGGAGGCGGCCGTCAAGCAGCACCTCCTGCGTCTCTACCAGAAGTTCCGGATCCCCGAGGGGACCAACCGGCGCACCAGGCTGGCGAACGAGGTCGTCGCCCTGGGGCTGGTGAGGCCCACCCCCGTGGTGCCCTCGCAGCGCGCGACCGGTGCTCCGGAGTCCCAGACCGCGGCCACCGCCGCGAACCGCAGGGCGTCGTAGCCGGGCCGCCCGGCAGACCGGCGCCACCCGGTAACCGGTCCCACCCCGGGACCGGCCACCCGGGGAGATCGGCCTGCCCGGTGAGGTGCTCTCGGTGGGGCCTGCTCAGGCAGGCCTGCTCGGTGGGGCCTGTCCCGCGAGGCCGACCTCGTGAGATCGGCCTCGTGAGATCGGCCCTGCGAGGCCGGCCTGTGAGATCGCCCGCCCGCGGGGTCAGCCCCGCTCGCGGGCGCGCCTCTCCGCGGCCTCGACCACGTTGGTGAGCAGCATGGCCCGGGTCATCGGGCCCACACCGCCGGGGTTGGGGGTGAGGAAGCCCGCGACCTCCTCGACGCCGGGGGCGACGTCACCGGCGATCTTCCCGTCGACCCGGGAGACTCCGACGTCCAGCACGGCGGCGCCCGGCTTCACCATGTCCGCGGTGATCAGATGCGGCACCCCGGCCGCGGCGACGACGATGTCGGCGCGCCTGGTGTGGGCCGCGAGGTCCTGGGTGCCGGTGTGGCAGAGGGTGACCGTGGCGTTCTCCGAGCGGCGGGTCAGCAACAGGCCGAGCGAGCGGCCCACGGTGATACCGCGGCCGACCACGACGACCTCCGCCCCCTTGAGCGGCACCCCGTACTCCTGCAGGAGCACGACGATGCCGTACGGCGTGCAGGGCAGCGGTGCGTCGACCATGTGGACCAGACGGCCCAGATTGGCCGGGTGGAGGCCGTCGGCGTCCTTCGCCGGGTCCATCCGCTCGATCAGCGCCTGCGTGTCGAGGTGACGGGGCAGCGGGAGCTGGACGATGTAGCCGGTGCACTCCTCGGAGGCGTTGAGCTCGTCGACGACCGCCTCGACCTCGGCCTGGCCGGCGTTCTCCGGCAGGTCCCTGCGGAGGGAGGAGATGCCGACCTCCGCGCAGTCGCGGTGCTTGCCCGCCACGTAGATCTGGCTGCCCGGGTCCTCTCCCACCAGAACCGTGCCGAGCCCGGGGACGATGCCCTGCTCCTTCAGCGCGGCCACCCGCGCCGCGAGGTCTGCCTTGATCTTTGCCGCTGTGGCCTTGCCGTCGAGAATCCGCGCACTCATACCGCTAAGCCTCTCACGAGGACGAACCGCGCTCCGCTTCCCTCCGCTCGATGATCCTGCGGGTGAAGGGGATCCACTCCACGACCCGCCCGCCGAGATAGGCCGCGCCGAGCGCGATGATGATCATCATCAGTGGGCTGCCCCAGAAGCCCTGCATGATCACGAAGGCGTGCAGGGCATGGTCGAGCAGTGGCATGAGGGGTCTCCGCGGCAGGAACGAAAAGGGATGCTTCAGACTAACCGCAGGCCAAACCTTTTTCGCCCAAGTAATTCTGTCTAATTGGCCACTCTCTTATCTCCCGGGCACGGCTGCCGCACAGGTGCGGCAGCCGTGCCCGGGAGCGGAGATCAGTGGAAGAAGTGACGGGTGCCGGTGAAGTAGAGGGTCACTCCCGCCGCCTCGGCCGCGGCGACGACCTCCTCGTCCCTGATCGAGCCGCCCGGCTCCACGACCGCCTTCACTCCCGCGTCGATGAGGATCTGCAGGCCGTCGGCGAAGGGGAAGAACGCGTCGGAGGCCGCCACGGCCCCCTGGACGCGCTCGCCCGCCCGGGAGACCGCGAGCCGTGCCGAGTCGACCCGGTTGACCTGGCCCATGCCGACGCCCACGCTCGCACCGTCCGCGGCCAGCAGGATCGCGTTGGACTTCACCGAGCGGCACGCCCTCCAGGCGAAGGCCAGGTCCGCGAGGACCTCGTCGGAGGCGGCGGGCCCCGCCTTCAGTTCCCAGGTGGACGGGTCGTCGCCCGGGGCGTCGACCCGGTCGGCGTTCTGCACCAGCAGGCCGCCGTCGATCCGGCGGAACTCCAGCGGGTTGGACGGCCCCCGCGGGCAGGCCAGCAGCCGGATGTTCTTCTTCCCGGTGAGCTGCGCCAGCGCCTCGGCCGTGTAGGAGGGGGCCACCACGACCTCGGTGAACACCTCGGCGATCTGGCGGGCCAGCTCCTCGGTCACCTCCGCGTTGACCGCGATCACGCCGCCGTACGCCGAGACGGGGTCGCAGGCGTGTGCCTTGCGGTGCGCCTCGGCGACGTCGGCGCCGACCGCGACGCCGCACGGGTTCTGGTGCTTGATGATCGCCACGGCGGGCCCGTCGAAGTCCCACGCCGCCCGCCAGGCGGCGTCGGCGTCCAGGTAGTTGTTGTAGGACATCTCCTTGCCGTGCAGCTGCTCGGCGTCCGCCAGGCCGGCTTTCCGGCTGGAGTACAGGGCCGCGCCCTGGTGCGGGTTCTCGCCGTAGCGCAGCGGCGACTTGAGCTCCCAGGCCGCGCCCAGGTAACCCGGCCACACGCCGTCCTCGGCCGCGTAGACGTCCGCGAACCAGGTGGCCACCGCGGTGTCGTAGGCGGCGGTGTGCGCGTACGCGGCGGCGGCCAGACGGCGGCGCTCGGTGAGGGTGAAGCCGCCCGCGGCGACCGCGGCGAGCACGTCACCGTAGGAGGCCGGGTCGACCACGACCGCGGCGGTGCCGTGGTTCTTGGCCCCGGCCCGGATCATCGCGGGGCCGCCGATGTCGATCTGCTCCACGCACTCGGCGTCGGAGGCACCGGAGGCCACGGTCTCCTGGAACGGGTAGAGGTTGACCACCACCAGCTCGAACGGCTCGATCTCCAGCTCTTCGAGCTGCTTGACGTGGGAGGGGTTGCCGCCGTCGGCCAGCAGGCCGGCGTGCACGCGCGGGTGCAGCGTCTTGACCCGGCCGTCGAGGCACTCGGGGAAACCGGTCAGCGACTCGACGGGAGTGACGGGGACGCCGAAAGAGGTGATCCTCGCGGCGGTGCCCCCGGTGGAGACGATCTCCACCCCCGCGGCGTCGAGGCCACGGGCCAACTCCTCCAGCCCGCTCTTGTCATACACCGCGATCAACGCGCGCCGGATGGCGATGCGGGTCACTTCGTGCTCCTCCTGGTTGGTTCCGGTTTCTCCGGGGCGCCCGGCTCATCCACCGGGTCGTCCGAATCGAACAGTCCTGCCGGTGACGGTCCAGCCCTCGCGGGCCATCCGGCCGACGGTGTCGACGAGCAGATGACGCTCGACGGACTTGATGCGCTCGTGCAGTGCCGCCTCGTCGTCGTCGTCCAGCACGGGCACGGCCTCCTGGGCGATGATCGGCCCGGTGTCGACGCCCGCGTCGGCGAGCATCACGGTGCAGCCGGTGACGCGCACGCCGTACGAGAGCGCGTCGCGCACACCGTGCGCGCCCGGGAAGGAGGGCAGCAGCGCGGGATGGGTGTTGAGGACCGGGAAGGCCTCCAGTGTCGGCTTGCCGAGAATCCTCATGAACCCCGCGCAGACCACGAGGTCCGGCCGGTACGCCGCGATGTGGGCGGCGAGTGCCCGATCCCAGTCCTCCCGGGTGGGGTGGTCGGCCACCCGCTCCACGAAGGTCGGCACCCCCGCGCGCCGCGCGCGGGCCAGCCCCTCGACACCGTCGCGATCGGCGCCCACGGCCACCACGCTGGCGCCGTAGGTCTCGTCTGCCACAGCGTCCAGAAGGGCCTGTAGGTTGGTTCCAGAACCGGACACGAGGACCACAAGCCGAACGGCCTGGGATGACACCGACGCACTCCATTCGGACGGGGACTCACGCCGCTGCAAGGGTATCGGCCTGTCCGCACGAACGATGCAAGGAGGTCAGGTGACACTGCCGGTCCAGGTACGGCCCACCGAGAGCGCCGGTCGAAGGGCCCTGTGGCTCGCGGTCACCGCGGTGGTGATGACGTTGGTGCTCCCCCTCGCGGGAGTCGTCATGGCGATTTTCGCTCTTGTCACCTCAATCCGTGCGATCCCCGCGCTGCGTTCCATCCCCAAACCCGTCGGCACCGCCGTGGCGGGCATCGTGCTCTCCGCCGGGGCGCTGCTGGTGTCGACCGGGGTGACCGCGATGCAGTTCTACTTCGGCGACGAACTGGCCGCCTACACCGAGTGCGGCAAGGGAGCGGGCACCGTCTCGGCGCAGAACGAGTGCGTGGAGCGGCTTGAGCGGGCCATGGAGAAGAAGATGCCCTTCGTCCAGCCCGGCCAGCTGCAGTTTCCCTTCCCTCCCTGAGCGGGCCGCCTGAGCGAGACGTCCGGGACGAGGCGGCCGGGCGCGTGATCCGCGACGGCGCTCAGTCGCGGTCCCAGGCGTAGGGGTCGACGTAGATCACATGGCCGCCCTTGTCGTCGGTCTCGTCGACGATGTCACGCCGGGGCGGGCGCGGCGGCTCGGGGCGGTGGGCCTTCGGCGGGCTCTCCGCGGCGGCCGAGGCGTGCTCGTCCTCCCAGTCGTCCCTGATGACCGGGATCGGCTGGGTGTCGCACTCCGTGGCGTCCAGCCAGTGACCGGGGAGCTTGCGGAGCTCCTCCGACTCCGCGAAACCGACCTTGCTGGCCACCGAGCCGGCAGCCTTGGCGATCTTGACTCCGGCCTTGCGGACCGGCGCGGTGGCCGTGCCGACCCTGGCCGCCGCCTTGGTGACCGCCGCGTTGTGCCCTCGGAAGATCAGCCACCAGTTGGCCAGCCCGGCGGCGATCCCCGCCGCGACCCCCACCTCCAGCGTCACCGAGAGCATCACCTCCCACCCCCCCGGTCCCACCGCGGACAGCCTCGCGCCACCGAGCGGGCCACCGGAGAGCGCCGCCAGCAGACCCGCCACCGCCCCGGTCGCCAGCCCGCAGGCGAACCCCCACAGCGGTGCTCCCTCGTACGAAGGGGAGGGCGAGATCCGGACGACCAGGACGCCCGCCACCGCGCCGGCCAGGAAAGGCACCGCGATCACGACCATCACCCAGGCGGGGGTCGGGCCCGCCTCCGGCAGCGCGCCCAGGATCGGCAGGCTCGGCACCGTGCCCAGTTGCACGCCCGTCGGCGCGACCAGCGTGCCGGTGCCGACCGCGAAACCGGGGCCCGCGATGTAGGCCATGCCCCAGATGACGGCGTTGAGCAGGTAGAGCCCCTGGATCAGCAGGAGCAGCAGTCCGCCGACGAACCCCGGGGAAAGGATCCCGGACAGCTCCCCGACCTGCCCGAAGTTGACCGCGACGGCCCCGAGCACCATGACGGCGCCCGCCACAAGCATGATCATCAGTGCGGCGGACGTGCCGACCACCACCGAGCGCAGTCGCTCGGGCAGCAGGCGCAGCATCGATCGCCAGGGCCCGATCGTCCTGGCGACGGCCACGGAGCCCGCGATGAAGGCCAGCACCAGGTGGCTGACCAGCACCTCGCCGAGGAAGGGCTGGGTGATCTCGTTTCTGGCGACCAGCGCGATGATCCCGGCCAGCAGCGCGTACGGCGCCGCCAGCGAGATGCCCGCCTGGGCGATCAGGATCAGCTGTGCCCTGCGGCGGGCGTTGGACACCTCCTTGGGGGTGTTCTTGGGCAGCCGGGCGGGCAGCCGGAGCCGCAGGTCCGCGTCCCTGGCCATCCACATCCCGGCGCGGTACAGCAGGAAGGCGGGCAGGACCGTCAGTCCGAGCGGGAGCAGGCCCACCGAGCCGCCGGGGATCGCGAAGCCCGCGTGGTGCGCGGCCAGCCAGAGCTGCGAGGCGGTACGGAACACCGCGGGCAGACCGGACCCGAGCGCGCCGCGCGGTGCGGCGATCCAGCCGACCAGGGTGAGCGTGGTGAGCACCGCCAGCCCCACGCCGAGCGTCCAGGCGGCCGCGAGCATCCCGGAGACGGGAAGCGGCCGGCGGACGTCGTCGTCGTCACCCGTGAGGCCGGGCAGGGGGATACGGCTGAGGACGTTTCGGGGAGCCGTCCGGAGCTGATCGAAGAGGGCCGTCACAGTAGTCGATGGTCTCAGGATCTTCGGTGCGGAAGAGACTTCCGCGCCCCGCGTGTCGCGGACGGCGTGACAGAAGCGGCCTGTGGTATCCCGGCGAGGCCGGTCCGGGACACCCCGCGCGCCGCGCACGGTCCTCCCCGCGCCATCCCGGCGGTCACCGGTACGGGAGACCGGACATCGGTGACGTCCGGGACGGCGAAGGGCGCCCGGCGGGATGCCGGGCGCCCTCGGTCGTACTCGGTGCGGCGGAACCCGCGCGAGGCGACGGGGGCGCCGCCGGATCGCGCGGCACCGTGCCGCGTTCGCTCATCCGGGACCCGCGTCCCGGAGCCCCGCTAGAGGGACTGGACGACCTCGCGCATCAGGCGGGCGGTCTCGCTCGGGGTCTTGCCGACGCGGACGCCGACCTTCTCCAGAGCGTCCTTCTTGGCCTGGGCGGTACCGGCCGAGCCGGACACGATCGCGCCCGCGTGACCCATGGTCTTGCCCTCGGGAGCGGTGAAGCCCGCCACGTAGGCGACGACCGGCTTGGTGACGTGCTGCTCGATGTAGGCGGCCGCGCGCTCCTCGGCGTCGCCGCCGATCTCGCCGATCATCACGATCGCGTCGGTGCCCGGGTCGTCCTGGAATGCCTGCAGCGCGTCGATGTGCGTGGTGCCGATGACCGGGTCGCCGCCGATGCCCACCGCGCTGGAGAAGCCGATGTCACGCAGCTCGTACATGAGCTGGTAGGTCAGCGTGCCCGACTTCGAGACCAGGCCGATGCGACCGGCGCTGGTGATGTCGGCCGGGATGATGCCCGCGTTGGAGGCGCCGGGCGAGGCGATGCCGGGGCAGTTCGGCCCGATGATGCGGGTCTTGCCGCCCTTGGCGACCGCGTAGGCCCAGAACTCGGTGGTGTCGTGGATCGGGACACCCTCGGTGATGACCACGCAGAGCGGGATCTCGGCGTCGATGGCCTCCTTGACGGCGTCCTTGGTGAACGCCGGGGGCACGAAGACGACCGACACGTCGGCGCCGGTCTCCTTCATGGCCTCGGCGACGGTGCCGAAGACGGGCAGGCCCTCGTGGACGGTGCCGGCCTTGCGGGCGTTGACACCGCCGACGACGGCGGCACCGGAGGCGAGCATGCGGCGGGTGTGCTTGGTGCCCTCACCGCCGGTCATGCCCTGAACGATGATCTTGCTGTTCTCGGTCAGCCAGATGGCCATTACGCACCTACCGCGGCGAGTTCGGCGGCGCGCTTGGCCGCATCGTCCATGGTGTCCACCAGTTCGACGCCGGACAACTTGGCGTCGGAGAGAATCTGACGCCCGAGTTCGGCGTTGTTGCCGTCCAGCCGGACGACCAGCGGGCGGCTCACGGCCTCGCCGCGGGACTCCAGCAGCTGGAAGGCCGAGACGATGCCGTTGGCGACCGCGTCACAGGCGGTGATGCCGCCGAAGACGTTGACGAAGATCGACTTCACCGCGGGGTCGGAGATGATGATCTCCAGGCCGGCCGCCATCACCTCGGCCGAGGCGCCGCCGCCGATGTCGAGGAAGTTGGCGGGCTTGGGCCGGCCGGGGAAGGCCTCGCCGGCGTAGGCGACGACGTCCAGGGTCGACATGACCAGACCCGCACCGTTGCCGATGATGCCGACGGAGCCGTCGAGCTTGACGTAGTTGAGGTCCTTGGCCTTGGCCGCGGCCTCCAGCGGGTCCTCGGCTGCCTTGTCCTCAAGCGCCGCGTGGTCCTGCTGGCGGAAGGAGGCGTTGTCGTCGAGGGTGACCTTGCCGTCGAGGGCCTTCACCTGACCGTCCGCGGACAGGATCATCGGGTTGACCTCGACGAGCGAGGCGTCCTCGTCGACGAAGGCGCACCAGAGCTTCTCGATGAGGTCGGCGGCGCCGTCGAGCGACGCCTCCGGCAGGCCGCCGGCCTGGGCGATCTCGCGGGCCTTGGCCCGGTCGACGCCGTCCAGGGGGGAGATCGGAACCTGCGCCACCTTCTCGGGGTTGGTGTGCGCGACCTCTTCGATCTCCATGCCGCCCGCGGCGGAGCAGATGGCGAGGAACGTGCGGTTCGCGCGGTCGAGCAGGAAGGAGAAGTAGTACTCCTCCGCGATCGCGCTGGCCTCCTCGACCAGGACCTTGTGGACCGTGTGGCCCTTGATGTCCATGCCGAGGATGTCGGTGGCCTTGCTTGCGGCGTCGGCGGCGTCGTCCGCCACCTTCACGCCACCGGCCTTGCCGCGGCCACCGGTCTTGACCTGGGCCTTGACGACGACACGGCCGGTCAGCTGCTCGGCTGCCGCCCGTGCCTCCTCCACGGTGTGCGCGACGATACCGCGCGGCACCGGGATGCCGTACTCCGCGAAGAGCTCCTTCGCCTGATGTTCGAACAGGTCCACGAGGGTCCGTCCTTGCTTGTCCGGCTGGTGTATAGATCTGAGTGGGCCGGCTCCACGATCGAAGGGGGAGCGCGGCGGTTTTGCGCCAATGAAGCGTAGCCCGCCTCATGGCATGGCCAGGTAACCGGGTCCCAGATCGCGCGTCCCGAATGTTGTTCGCGTCGCCGTCACCGGACCGGTGTGGCCTGGCCGTCCGTGGAAAGAGCCACCGGCGAGAGGGGGCGCGGGGCGTCCCGAACCTTGTCGGAACTCGTCGGATCTCGTCAGACGGGCGAGGGGATCGCGCTCCGCACCCAGCCGACGATCTCCTGGGTGGTGGCGCCCGGAGTGAAGATCCGCGCGACGCCCATCTCCTGGAGCGCGGGTATGTCGGCCTCGGGGATGATCCCGCCGCCGAACACCACGATGTCGCTCGCGTCGTTCTCCCTCAGCAGCTCCAGCACCCTGGCGAAGAGCGTCATGTGCGCGCCGGACAGGATGGACAGCCCGATCGCCGCGGCGTCCTCCTGGATCGCGGTGCGCACCACCTGCTCCGGAGTCTGGTGCAGGCCCGTGTAGACGACCTCCATCCCGGCGTCCCGAAGCGCCCTCGCCACGATCTTCACCCCTCTGTCATGGCCGTCCAGCCCCGGCTTGGCGATGACGACGCGGATCCTCGGCACGGCGTCCATCCAGATCTCCTCCTCCGCGCTCTCCTCGCGACGTGGGAGCTGTCCACAGGGTAAGCCGGAGCCTTCCCGTCATTCCGCATTTCGCTCCCTCGGCGAGCGGTCCCGCCTGTCGTACGGCTCAAACTCGCGCAATCCGTGGGCGCGAGTTGTTGGTGCGCGCCATAGCCCGCGGGCCGGGGGTTGGCTAGCTTGGCGGATCTTGACTCCTGGGGAGGAATCCGATGAGACGGTGGGTCACTCTGCTCGCGGTCGTACTGGCCGGTTCGGTGCTGCCCATGTCGGCGGCGGAGGCGGGAACGGCGAGTGCCGGGGTCGCGGAAGCGGCACCGCCGCCGTCTCCGGTGACGAGGCTGAGGCAGCAGTTCGGCGAGCACACGGGGCTGCGGATCTCCGACGTCGGGCGCGTCTATCGGGGCGGCAAGGCGGTGGTCACCATCTGGCGCAAGGGCCGGGTGGAGTTCGACGAGGCCGGGGTGTACGGCACGGACACCGTCGGACGGACCGAGTTGGGCAGAGGGGTCGTGAAGGAGCTGGAGTGGCAGCTCGGCCAGCGGCTCGGCTCGACCCGGGTGATCTGTTTCCCGAACGAGGCGTACCTCTCCGGGCCCGGCTACGAGACGTGGCTGCCCGAGGGGAAGACCTGGCTCGGGCTGATCGGCCCGGCGAACATCAAGCAGACCGCCGCCCTGCCGCAGATCGTCAACATCTTCGAACCCGCCACCCTGGGCACGCTGCTGTCCCACACCGCCGTACGCAAGAAGTCGCGTTCGGGCACGTTCCTGCAGGGCGCCGTGACGCTGCGCACGCTCTACAAGGCCTCCCCCTCGCTCCGCGACAGGCTGGCCGGGCCGCCCAAGGGCAGGAGCGCCAGGGTCCCGGTCGGCTTCAGGCTCTGGCTGGACCGCTCGAACCTGGTCCGCAGGCTGAGCACCACCTGGCGGCAGCCGCTCAGCGGCGGTCCCGGCAAGTACACGACCACGGTCGTGGACACCCGCTACACCGGCTGGGGCTCGTCCGTCACCCTCGTTCCGCCGCCTCCCGAGGACACCGCCGACGCCGGCCGGGTCGGCGCCGACTTCCCCGAGCCGGCGGTCCTGCCGATCGGCTGAATCGCGAAAAAACAAATCCGACGGTCCGCGATTGGCCGGAAGCAAAATATCCGCGCCGACCCGCCCGGCGCTCGGGGAGATGTCTCTGCACGAAATATGCACGTTTAATTCAAGGTAATCCGCCAACTGCGCTACCCTTTCGTGATCTTGCACAGCGAGAGTGTGTCATCCCCTCCCCGACGGGGCGGAGGGGGCAGTCAGGAGGATTTTCCTTTGAAGCGACACATCGCCGGACTGGCGTGCGCCGTAACGGCCGTACTCGGCGTTCCGGCGCTGGCATCGACCGCGCACGCACAGGCCGCCGATCCGATCACCGCACTGAAGGGTCAGCTCAAAAACGGCCTTGGCGTCACCTACATCGACACCTTGAAGAGGCAGGACGGCTCCAAGAACGCGATTGCCGGCCACCGTAGGGGTGAATTGCAGTTCGGCACCTCCGGGATCAGCGCGTCGGACCACACCACCCAGCTGCGTTTCGATGAGGACACCTTCGCATTCAGCACCGGAGAAGACGGCACCGAGGAAACCGAGGAGCAGAAGAAGTTCAGCAAGCTGCTCGCCGGACTGGCCGAGCCCGAACGAGTCGTCCGGGTCGAGAAAAAGGCGTACCTCTCAGGCGGGGCCTTTGGTCAGTTCCTGCCGCAGGACAAGCCCTGGCTCGGGTACCCGGGGGACACGCTCGGCGTGACCGGCTCGATGGGCCAGGTCATCAACGCCGCCGAGCCCGCGACCCTCAAGACCCTCCTCGCGCACGCCACGGTCAAGAAGCCGGCCGCCTACGCCGGGAAGATCACTTTCGGTGAGCTGCAGAAGGTCTCGCCGTGGTTCCGCGCGTCACAGGATGGGGAGAAGCTCTCCGGCGAACGGGCCAAGACCACGATCAAGTGGAAGCTGTACCTGAACGCCGACCGGCTCCCCGCGAGACTGGCGACCTCGTACTCGGAGTTCTCGAGTGGGCCGACCTGGACCGTCGACACCCGCTACACCAACTGGGGCTCGAAAGTCACGATCGACGCCCCGCCGGCCGACCAGGTCGCCACGGTGAAGGAACTGCAGGCGGGCTTCGAGGCCGACACGCCCATCCCCCTGCTGACCGTCAAGTGATCCTTCCTCGCTGATCACACCCGGCGCCGGACGGTCGTGCCCGGCAGGCTTCACCTGCCGGGCACGACCGCGTTTCACCCACCGGACGCCGGTTCCCCTCCGCCGCACAGGGCCCGGCGATTCTTGATCCGATATTTCGGCATATAGGGAAGAATCTTCTTCCCCCTCCGCGACGACGCGAGGACACCTACGGGAGGACCCCTATGAGGCGAACGATCGCCGCCCTGACCGGCGCCACCGTGGCGGCCCTGATGGTTCCCGCGCTGGTGACCGCCGCCCCGGCGAGCGCCCAGACCGCGAAGACCGCTCAGGCCGCGAAGTCCGACCCGGTCTCGGCACTGAAGCGCCAGTTCAGAACCCACCGGGGCGTGAAGCTCACCGAGAACACGAAGATCGTCGGTGCGGGCAAGAAGCAGCGGGCGATCTTCACCAGGCGCAACGGCGTGCTGGAGTTCGGCAGGTCGGGTCTGGTCGCCTCGGATCTGACCACCAAGTTCAACCTGCCCACCCAGGACGGCGAGCTCAAGGGCCTGTTCACCCCGTCGCGGACGATCTCGCTGAAGGGCGTCTCCTACACCTCGGGCGGCATCTTCGCCGACTCCATGCCCGAGGGTAAGAAGTGGCTGCGGGGCCGCGGCGACTCCCTTTCACTGGTCAGCGCCGTCCAGCAGATCATCAGCACCGTCGAGCCGGGAACGCTGAAGGCGACCCTGGCCCACACCGGCGCCAGACGCCCCGGCGGGACCTGGGACGGCACCCGGACCACCGTCCACTCGGGCACGATCACGCTGGGCGAGCTCTTCAAGGTCTCCCCCTCGGTACGCGCGATGCTGGGCGCGAAGCCCACCGGCAGGTCCGCCACCCTCCCGGTGACCTGGAAGATCTACATCGGCTCCGACCAGCTGGTCCGCCGGGTCGTGTCGTCGTACACCGAGTCCACCCGGGGCCTCAACAGCACCGAGCTGACCTACGTCAACGACACCCGCTACACCGGCTGGGGCACCAAGGTCACCGTCAAGGCGCCGCCCGCCGGCCAGGTGGCCGACTTCGACGAGCTCACCGTCGGCGCCGACCAGCCCGAGGACCCCATCAGGGAGCTCCTCACGAACTGATCCGGGGATCGGAACGCGGTAAGGGCACGGCGGCCCTTACCGCGAGCCCGGAACCGGTGGAACCGGCCCCGGAGACCTCAGAGTTTCTCCAGTTGTTTCGCGTACGCCAGCAGCAGGACCTTCTCCCCCACTCCGCCGCCGAAATCGATCTTGGCCTTGGTCTTCTCCGCGACGCCGTCCACGGACACCACGGTGCCCAGGCCGAACTTGTCGTGGGTGACCCGGTCGCCGGGGGCCAGGTTGGGGATCTGCCTGCCCTCGGACTTCCTGACCGGGGCGGGGCGGGAGTCGCGGCGGGTGGCGGCGCTCCAGGCGCTCTTCTCCGGGTTGCCGCGCCACTCGACCAGATCGGCCGGGATCTCCGCGACGAACCGGGAGGCCGGATTGAACGCGGGCGAACCCCAGGAGCTGCGGACGGCGGCCCGGGAGACGTAGAGGCGCTGCTCGGCACGGGTGATGCCGACGTAGGCCAGGCGGCGCTCCTCCTCCAGCTCCTTCGGCTCGCCGAGCGAGCGCATGTGCGGGAAGACCCCGTCCTCCATTCCGGTGAGGAACACCACCGGGAACTCAAGTCCCTTGGCGGTGTGCAGCGTCATCAGCGTCACCACCCCCTGGCCCCCGTCGGCCGCCGGGATCTGGTCGGCATCGGCGACCAGGGAGATCTGCTCCAGGAACTCCACCAGCGTGCCCTCGGGGTTGGCCTCCTCGAACTCGGAGGCGACCGAGATCATCTCGTCCAGGTTCTCCAGGCGGCTCTCGTCCTGCGGGTCGTTGGAGGCGGTGAGCTCCAGACGGTATCCGGTGCTCGCCAGCACCTCCTGGGCCAGCTGTGAGGGCGACAGGTCGTCGGCCTTCACCATCAGCTCGTCCATCAGGGCGACGAACTCGGCGATGGCCTTGAGCGAACGGGTGGCCATGCCCGGCGCGTCGTCCGCCCGGCGGAGCGCCTCCCAGTAGGGGATCCGCTCCCTGCCCGCGAACGCCTCGACCATCGCCTCGGCCCGCTCGCCGATGCCGCGCTTGGGCACGTTGAGGATGCGGCGCAGCGACACCACGTCGTTCGGGTTGGACAGGAAGCGCAGGTAGGCCAGCAGGTCGCGGACCTCCTTGCGCTCGTAGAAGCGCACCCCGCCCACCACCTTGTACGGCAGGCCGGTCCTGATGAAGATCTCCTCGAACACCCGGGAGGCGGCGTTGGTCCGGTAGAACACGGCGACCTGGCCGGGCACCACGTCCTCGTGGTCGGTGAGCCTGTCGACCTCCTGGGCGACGAACATCGCCTCGTCGTGCTCGTTGTCGGCGACATAGCCGATGATCTTCGCCCCGGCCCCCTGGTCGGACCAGAGGTTCTTGGGTTTACGGCTCTCGTTGCGCGAGATCACCGCGTTGGCGGCGGACAGGATCGTCTGGGTGGAGCGGTAGTTCTGCTCCAGCAGGATCGTCCTGGCCTCCGGGTAGTCGCGTTCGAACTCCAGGATGTTGCGGATCGTCGCACCGCGGAAGGCGTAGATCGACTGGTCGGCGTCGCCCACCACGCACAGCTCGGCCGGAGCGACATGCCCCTCCCTGACCAGGTCTCCGTCGGCGGTGCGCAGCTCGGGACGGCCCGCGAGCTCGCGGATCAGGGTGTACTGCGCGTGGTTGGTGTCCTGGTACTCGTCGACCATGATGTGGCGCCAGCGGAGCCGGTAGTGCTCGGCCACCTCGGGGAAGATCTGGAACAGCGTCACCGTCAGCATGATGAGGTCGTCGAAGTCCATCGCTCCGGCCTCGGTGAGCTTCTGCTGGTAGTTGCGGTACGCCTCGGCGAGTTTGCGCTCCAGGTGGGTGGAGGCCTGGGCGGCCGCCGTCTCGTAGTCGATCAGCTCGTTCTTGAAGTTGCTGACCTGGGCGGAGAAGGACCTCGGCGGGTAACGCTTGGGATCGAGGTCCATCTCGCGGCAGACCATCGCCATCAGGCGTTGCGAGTCGGCCTGGTCGTAGATGGAGAAGCCCGAGGGGAAGCCCAGGCGCTTGGCCTCGCGGCGCAGGATCCGCACGCAGGCGCTGTGGAAGGTCATCACCCACATCGCCGCCGAACGCGGGCCGATGAGCCTGTCGACCCGGTCCTTCATCTCCCGCGCGGCCTTGTTGGTGAAGGTGATCGCCAGGATCTCCTGCGGCTGCACACCCCGCTCGCCCAGCAGATAGGCGATGCGGTGGGTCAGCACCCGGGTCTTGCCGGAACCCGCTCCCGCGACGATGAGCAGGGGGCTGCCGTGGTGCACGACGGCCTCGCGCTGCTGAGGGTTGAGCCCGTCGAGCAACGGGTGGGTCAGAGAGGAGGCTGGGATCGACACGTCCCCTAGGTTAGAACGACCGGCCGACAACCGGGTCCAACGGTGGTAAAGGAATGTGGGCGGACCCCGCCGCGGTTGTCACGATCGAACGTACGCGGAAAAGACGGAAGGGCGTCCCCATGCTGTCCGAAGACGAGATCAGCCGCGTACTCGCGGTCACCGCGCACCCCGACGACGTCGACTTCGCCGCCGCGGGCTCGATCGCGCTGTTCACCGAGCGGGGCGTCGAGGTGACGTACTGCGTGGTCACCGACGGCGACGCGGGCGGCTTCGATCGCGAGCTGGACAACGGCGGCATGGCCGAGCTCCGCCGCGCCGAGCAGTCAGGCGCCGCCAAGGCCGTCGGTGTGACCGATGTGCGCTACCTCGGCTACCACGACGGGACCGTGGTGCAGAGCCTGGAGTTGCGGCGTGACATCACCCGGGTCATCCGCCAGGTCAAGCCCGACCTGGTGATCACCCACAGCCCCGAGCGCAACCACCGGTTCATCGCCCCCAGCCACCCCGACCACCGCGCGGTCGGCGGCTGCGCCCTCGACGCCGTCTACCCCGACGCGCGCAATCCCTACGCCTTCCCCTCGCTGCTGCTCGACGAGGGCCTTGAGGCGTGGACCGTCCGCGAGGTCTGGTTGAACGGCGGCCCGGCGACCGACCACCACGTGGACATCACCGACACCTTCGACCGCAAACTGGCCGCGCTGCGTGCCCACGTCAGCCAGGTCGGCCACCTGGAGGACTTCGAGGGCTTCCTGCGGGACCGCTTCTCCCAGCGGGCCGTCGAGGCGGGCTTCGGCGAGGGCCGCTACGTCGAGTCCTTCCAGCGGGTCCCCACCGCCTGACCTCGCCCGAGGCCACCGGGACCCCGCGCCCCTTGAACACCGTCGACCTGTCGTTCGCCACCGCCGCCGTCATCGTCCTGCTGGCCGTCGGGGCCGCCGCCGTCGCCTGGTCCGGCCGTCTCGGGCACGCGTCCGGGATGCTCACGGCCTGCCTGCGCGCCGCCGTCCAGCTCGTCGCGGTCTCGCTGGTCATCGTGTGGGCGGTCCAGCGGGCGTCCGCGGTGGCGCTCTTCGTGCTGGTCATGTACGGGGTGGCGAGCCTGACCGCGGGACGCAGGATCACCTCGGGCCGCGCCGCCTGGTGGGCCGCGGTGCCCATCGCGGCCGGGGCCCTGCCGGTGCTGGCGCTGCTGTTCGGCGGCGGCATCGTCCCGCCGCAGGGCATCACGCTGATCCCGATCGCGGGCATCCTGCTCGGCGGGTGCCTGACGGCCACGGCGCTCGCGGGACGGCGGGCCCTGGACGAGCTCGCCCACCGGCGGGGCGAGGTGGAGGCGGCGCTCGCCCTGGGCTTCTCGGACCGGGACGCGGCGCTGGAGATCTGCCGGCCGCCCGCGGCGCAGGCCCTGGTGCCCGCGCTGGACCAGACGAGGACCGTGGGCCTGGTCACGCTGCCCGGTGCCTTCGTCGGGATGCTGCTGGGCGGGGCCGAACCGCTCCAGGCCGGAGTGGTACAGCTCGTCGTGCTGGTCGCGCTGCTGGCCGCGGAGGCGGTGGCCGTGGTCGTCACGATCGAACTCGCCGCCCGCGGCCGCTTCGGCACCCACCGGCCGCCGTCCGGCGCGCACCCGTGAGCCGTCCCGGCGACCGGGCGGGCGGAGGAGGTGAGGGTGGGTCAGCGGTTCGGGGCGGGAACCTCCCGGGACGCCGGGTCCGGCGGGGCCAGGCGGGCGAACAGGTAGCCCAGGGAGTTGGTCGCGACGTGGAACATCGCGGGCGCGGCCAGGCCGCCCCGCCTGTGCAGCTCGGTGAAGAGCGCCCCGGCCAGGCCCGTCGCGACCACGGAACCGGCCACGACGCGCGCCGGCCGCCGGCCGCGCGCGCCGGAGCCACGGCCGGGAGCCTCCCCGGAGGCCAGCCGGCTCAGGGCGGGGTTGGCGGCCGCCATGTCCACGGCGGGGAGGACGTGCCAGAGGCCGAAAAGGATCGAGGAGACGGCGGTCGCCGCACCGTGGCCGTGGGAACGGGCCACGATGGCGTGCACCACCCCGCGGAAGCCGACCTCCTCCAGCAGTACGGTGCCGACCGGCACCTGGATCAGCGCCTCCTCCAGCGCGCGGGCGCGGGAGAGCGACAGGGCGCGCTCGTCGCGGAAGAAGCGACGGGTGGCCGGGACCGCCACGCCCGCGGCGTAGGCCCCCGCCACGGCGGCGGCGAGCGCGCCACCGATCCGCAGGCCCCGCGAACGCCGGTGGAACCCCAGCTCGGACCAGGAGATCCCGGCGCGGCGGGCCAGCACGAGCAGCGCGCCGGTGGCCGCGGCCGAGGTCAGCGGTGCCAGCCTCGGCGCCAGGCGGTTGTTGAGCACGTTGGCCCCCACCAGCACCGCCACCGCCCCCGCCGACACCCCCGGGGGAAGCCCGGCACCGGTGTCCCGCGTCGGCTCCCGCTCCACCCCTGCGCCCCCTCGGACCTCGGTTCCACACCCCCGCGTGCCGAGGCGGCGTCCTTCCGCCCGAGCCCGCGGAGATCCCGTTCGAATCCGGTTCGAGGCTACGCGACCGAGGCCGGATCCGTGGCGGCCTGGCGCCAGCCGACCGGGAAGCGCAGGCCGCGGCGTTCCTTCACGGTCAGGCCGCCCCAGATCCCCTCGGGCTCGGCCGCCCGGACCGCGTACGCCCGGCACTCCTTGAGGACCGGGCACCGCTTGCAGACCGCCTTCGCCCGCGCCTCCTGCTCGGCCGACTGGGTCAGCGGAAAGAACAGCTCGGGATCGCTGGTGCGGCAGGCACCTCGCGCGGCCCAGCCGATCTCCTCGACCATTGCCCGCATGTCATCACCCCCTGGTGGCTCGCCCTCAGACTAGGTGGATCGCGGCGTCGGGACATCAACCTCTCGGCGGATTCACGCGTACTCATCTCGATGGACCGGGGAGAACGGTCTCCTTTTCCGCCGAGGTCCGGGCTCGCCGCCCCCTGGGAAGCGGTGCGGTCAGAGGGTCGGCCAGCCGTGGACCGGCTCGTTGGTGTGCATGTTCGCCATGTAGCGCAGGGTCATCCGGCGCAGCGCCTCGTGTCTTTCGAGGTCGCCGAGCGCGTTCACCGCGTCGATCTGCCAGCTCGCCCCGGTCCTGCCCGTCAGGCAGCGCCGCTCGACGATCCCCAGCAGCCGGTCCCTGACGGCGGGGGCCACGCCCCACAGGTCGAGCCCCTCGTGGGCGAGTGGCAGCAGGCGGCGCAGGATCAGCTCCGAGGCGGTCACCTCGCCGAGTCCCGGCCAAAAAAGCCTGGCGTCCAGGCCGTGCCGGGCGGCGGCGTGCAGGTTGTCCCTGGCCGTGGCGAACGACATGCGCGTCCACACCGGGCGTTCGGCGTAGGGGAGGACGCCCATCAGCCCGTAGTAGAACACCGCGTTGGCGACGATGTCGGCCACCGAGGGGCCCGCGGGCAGCACCCGGTTCTCCACCCGCAGGTGCGGAATGCCGTCCACCACCGCGTAGACCGGCCGGTTCCACCGGTAGACGGTGCCGTTGTGCAGGGTCAGCTCGCCGAGCTGGGGAGTGATCCCGCGCGTCAGCTCCTCGCGCGGGTCGGCCTCGTCGCACAGGGGCAGCAGTGCGGGGAAGTAGCGGGCGTTCTCCTCGAAGAGATCGAAGACCGAGGTGATCCACCGCTCGCCGAACCACACCCTGGGCCGCACCCCCTGTACCTGCAGCTCCACCGGGCGGGTGTCGGTGGCCTGCTCGAACAGCGGGATCCTGGTCTCCTGCCAGAGCCTGCGGCCGAACAGGAACGGCGAGTTGGCCGCCACGGCCACCTGCGGGCCCGCGACGGCCTGGGCGGCGTTCCAGTTGGCGGCGAACGTCTCCGGGCTGACCTGGAGATGGAGCTGAAGGCTCGTGCAGGCGGCCTCGGGGGTGATGCTGTCGGCGTAGGTCTCCAGGCGCTCCTCCCCCTCGATCGACAGGTGCATGTCCTCGCCCCTGGCCGCGAAGATCTGCTCGTTGAGCAGTTTGTAGCGGGGGTTGGCCGACAGGGTGCCCTCGTGGACGTCGCTCTCCCGCAGCGTGGGCAGGATGCCGACCATCATCATGTGCCCGCCGACGGTACGGGCCCGTGCCTCGGCGTGGTTGAGGCGATCCCTGATCACCTTCTCCAGCCGGACCGCGCCCTCCTGCTCCAGGGACTCGGGCAGGACGTTGATCTCCACGTTGAACTGGCCGAGCTCGGTGGCCCAGTCGGGTTGGGCGATGGCCTCCAGCACCTCGGCGTTCTTCATGGCGGCCTCGCCACGGTCGTCCACGAGGTTCAGTTCGATCTCCAGCCCGGCCCTGGGCCGGTCGAACTCGAACCTGGACTCGTGGAGCATCTGCGCGAGGACGTCAAGGCACCGGCGGACCTTGTCCCGGTAGCGCCGCCGGTCCTCGCGACTGAACACCATCGCAGGTACGTCGCGTCCCATACTTCGCAGAGTCGCACATAAGTCACTGCTCGTACAGGATTGACCGGTCAGACCAGGCGTCGCGCCGTGGCCCAGCGGGAGAGCTCGTGACGGTTGGAGAGCTGGAGCTTGCGCAGCACCGACGAGACATGGGTCTCCACGGTCTTCACCGAGATGAACAGCTCCTTGGCGATCTCCTTGTAGGCGTACCCCCTGGCGATCAACCGCAGCACCTCGCGCTCGCGCTGGGTCAGCGAGTCGAGCTCGGGGTCGATCGGCGGGGCCTCGCTGGAGGCGAACGCGTCCAGCACGAACCCGGCCAGCCTCGGGGAGAAGACCGCGTCCCCGTCGGCCACCCTGCGGATGGCGTCGGTGAGCTCGCGCCCGCTGATGTTCTTGGTCACATAGCCCCGGGCACCGCCCCGGATCACGCCGATGACGTCCTCGGCGGCGTCGGAGACCGACAGGGCGAGGAAGCGGACCGTGGAGCCGGCGCCGAGGACCCGGCGCAGTACCTCCTGGCCACCGCCACCGGGCATGTGCACGTCGAGGAGGACCACGTCGGGCCCCAGTTCGGCGATCGCCCTGACCGCGGACTCCACGTCCTCGGCCTCCCCGATCACCTCGATGGAGTCGCCCAGCTCGGCCCGGACACCGGAGCGGAACAGCCGGTGGTCGTCGACGATCAGGACCTTCACCGTGCTCATCGGGCCTCTCCCACCGGTCGCGTCCGTCCGCCGTCGCACCGCGCGGCCCGGCCGACGGCCCGCTCTGTCGTGGCTCGCTCTGTCGTGGCTCGCTCGCTACTCACGCCTTCTCCAGCTTCATGGTCAACATCACTTCCGTACCCTCGCCGGGCTCGGTCCGCACCCGGGCGCCGCCCCCGTGGCGCTCCATCCTGCCGATAATCGACTGGCGGATACCCATACGATCCTCGGGCACGTCCTCCATGTCGAACCCGACCCCTCGATCCCTGACGAAGATGGTGACCTCCTCCGGCTCCGCCTCGGCGTAGACGGAGATGACCTCGGACCCGGAGTACTTCGCGGCGTTGACCATGGCCTGCCTCGCGGCCTGCACCATCGCGGACAGCTCGGGGGTCAGCGGGCAGTCGCCCACGCAGACGACCTCGATCGGCACCCCGTGCGCGTCCTCCTCCTCGGCCGCCACCCGCCGCACGGCCGCGGCCACCGACGCGTCGGCGTCCTGCTGGGGCTGGTAGAGCCAGTTGCGCAGCTCCCGCTCCTGGGAGCGGGCGAGCCTCATCACCTCGCGCGAGTCGGAGGCGTTGCGCTGGATGAGGGTCAGCGTGTGCAGCACCGAGTCGTGGACGTGGGCGGCCACCTCGGCGCGCTCCTCCTGCCGGATGCGCTCGCGGCGCTCGCGCTGCAGTTCCTTCCACAGGGCCGCCAGCCAGGGGGCCGCGATCAGCGCGACACCGCCCACGACCACCAGCGTGAACATGATGCCGGACCGGGCCTCGACCAGCTCGTCGTTGGCCACCAGGAAGCCGATCGCGCCGACCATGACGAGCACCAGCCCGGCGACGGTGCGGACCCGGTTCTGGCGGACCTGTCCGACGGTGGTGGTCATCCAGCGCTGCCGTCGGTCCGGATCCGCCTGCTGCCACAGGATCAGCGAGCCGATGCCGCCCACCGCGATCGGCCAGGCCCCGATCCCGGCCCCCGAGGTTCCGGTGAGCAGGCCCAAGGCCAGCAGCGCCAGCCCGATCGCGGTGTACGCGGCGAGCTGGCTCCAGTCCCTGGCGGGTTCCCTGCCCTCGTACGGCTCGCTCGGGGTGAACATCCACAGGGCTGCGTACGCCACGGCTCCGAACCCGTCCAGGACGGTGAGCAGCACGAAGGCCAGCCGCAGCACGACCGGGTCGAGCCGTAGCTGGGCGGCGGCCCCCTGGGCCACCCCGGCCACCAGCCGCCCCTCCGCCGGCCTCATCAGCCGAGGTAAAGGCGCGTCTTCGGAGGTCACGGGTGCCGTGTCATGAATTGTCGTTCGGTCAGCCATATCGTCAGCATCGTCACACGAACCACCATGTCGGCGCATCAGGCGTTCCCCTGAAGCGACCCTGAGAGCGGCGTTTCCCCTCCGGGACGACTCAGGGGTGTCCCGGATGCGGCACGGGCCGAGGAAAGGCCACGATAAGTACATGAACGATACCGATCCGGCGAGCACCACGTCCGGCTCGCCGCCCGGCTCCCCCTCGGAGGATCGCGCTCTGCGGCGCAGCGACGAGGGCCGCATGCTGACCGGCGTCTGCGCGGGCCTGGGGCGGTACGCCGGGGTCGACCCGGTGCTGTTGCGAGTGGGTTTCGCGGTGCTGGTGCTCGGCTCGGGGATCGGCATCATGCTCTACGTCGCGGCGTTCCTGCTGATGCGTGAGACCAACGGCGGCCCCGGCTACGTGGAGCAGTGGAGCCGGCGCGACTTCGACAGCGAGACGGTCCTGACCCTGCTGGCCGGCCTGTTCGCCCTCGGGCTCATCGTCAACATCTCCTCGGACGGCGTCGGCACCGCGACGGTCGTGGTCGGCACGGTGTTCGCCATCGTCCTGCTCACCGCGCACTCCCGCGGGGTGGACCTGCTGGCCGTCGCCAGATCGCTGCCCGACCGGCTGCGCAGGCGCCGGGCGTCGTACCCCGCCGATCAGTGGCCGAACCCGTTCGCCCACGGGCCGGGCACCGCCGACGGCCGGCGTCCCGTCGGGGAGCAGGATCCGGCCGCCCGCGCCGCCGCGCCCCCGGCCCCGAGCCCCGCGACGTACGCCGCCCGCCCGGGCGGCGAGACGGCCACGGAGCGGTACGCGCCCAGCTCCGGGGGGACGAGGGCTGAGACGGGGGCCGGACCGTGGTCCACGGCGGAGCGGCCGCCCCCGGCCCCCGCCTCGGAGACCCGCACCGAGCCCGCCCCGGACACGCCCCCCCACCCCCGGCCCCACCCCCGGCCCCATCTCCGAGACCTTCGCCGGGCCCGCCCCGGAGACACCTCTCCGCCCCGCCCCGCCCCGCGGAGACATCCCAGCGGAGCCCTACCGCCCCGCCAGGCCGTCGTTCGACTCCTCCGGCGCGCCTTTCTCGCCGTACGGCCCCTACCAGCCGCTGGACCCCCGGAAGCGGCAGCAACCGTACTCCCCGTACTCGCCCTACGCCCCTTACCAGCCGTCCGGGTACGGCGCGGCGGTGACAGCGCCGCCCAGGCCGCGGCGGCCCAGATCGTTCGTCGGGGGCGTCACCATCTTCCTGGCCATGATCGTTGGAGGGATCATCGTGGCGATCCAGTCCGCTTCAGGACCGGCCAACATGACGGTCGCGGGCGGCGCGGCGCTCGTCGTCATCGGCGCCGGCCTGCTGGTCGCCGCCTGGTTCGGCCGGGGAGCCGGACTGGTCGCGACCGGCACCATCCTGTCGATCGCCCTGGTAGCGGGCCCCATGCTGGGCGGCATGCCGAAGAAGTTCGGCAACTATCAATGGCAGCCCACCACCCTGTCCGAGATGGCCCGCAGCTACTCGGTGGGGATGGGCGAGGGAGTGCTGGACCTGAGCGAGCTGGCCCTGCCGCCGGGTTCGCGGACCGTCGTGGACGTCTCGGTCTCGGTCGGCGAGATCAGCGTGATCCTGCCGCCGACCGCCAGGATCGAGGTGCGGGGCCATACCAAGTTCGGCGACGTCAAGATCGACCACACGGTGGAGGGGGGTGCCGACATCCGGCACGACAGAATCCTGGAGCCCGAGGTGCCCCCCAAGGGCGACGTGGCGACCATCGTGCTGAACGTCAGGGCCGACATCGGGGATGTGGAGGTACGCCGTGCTGCCTGAGCGCGACCGGCCCGAACAGCGGCCCGCCTCCCGGCGCGTACACCGCACCGACTGGATGGCGCTGCTCAGCGGCATGCTGTTCATCGCGGTCGGGGTCGTCTTCATCAGCAGACCGGCCGTCCAGCCGCTGGTCATGCTCACGGTCCTGGTCAGCGGCCTGGGCCTCGCGGGCCTGGTCGCCATCCTGGCCAAGGTCACCCGGAGCTAGGGCCGCCCGGGCGCCACAGCAACAGGTCATACCGGGCATTAGGCTCGAAGCATGTCGGCTCTGGAGTTCGTCAGCACCGTTCGCGCGACGCGGACCGGTCTGACAGACCTGCTCTCCGACGTGCAGGGCATGACCGCGTGGGGCCGGGAGCACGCCGCCGAGCTGGGAGTCGACCCGGACTTCACCGCCTCCGAGGAGCTGCGGAGCGAAGTGGTCGAGCTGCGGCAGGCCGTACGGGCGCTCTTCGCCAGGGCCGTGGCACCGGGCGCCGCGAGTGACGCGGACGCGCACCGGCTCCCGGACTTCGCCGAGTCGCTCGACCTGGTCAACGCCGCGGCACTGGCCGTGCCTTCGGCCCCGCGGCTGGAGTGGCCCGCGGGACAGGCGCCCCGGGCGCGGACGGTCCCGGGCGTCGCGGCCACCGAGTCCGAACGGATCCGGGCCACCCTCGCGACGTCGGCGATCGAGTTGCTGGCCGGCCCCCGGCGCGAGCAGATCCGGGTCTGCCCCGCCCCCCGCTGCGTGCTCTATTTCCTCAAGGAGCACCCCCGGCAGGAGTGGTGCTCGCTCGGCTGCGGCAACCGGGCCCGAGCCGCCCGCCACTACCGCCAGCACCGGGACGGCTGACCCACCCCGGCGCCTGATCGTCTCGGCCGGTACGCCGGGCGATGTCGCCCTCGGTGGTTCCGCGCTCCCACCTGTCGCGCGTCCATTCGGCGGGCTCTCCCCTCATCCGACCCCCCTTCAAGGGTGATTTACGCCATAGCTTTCTAACGTGACAAATGTCGATTTTGCGTTAGATTGCAGGCAGTGGATCTAACGGATCAAGCCGTTAGGAAACGCGGAGGAGAGATCAGATGACCTTCCAGACCGACCACGTCGGCCTCAACGTGTCCGACCTCGACAGGTCCAAGGACTTCTACCTGAAGGTCTTCGGCTTCGAGATCTTCGGCGAGTCGGACCAGCCGGACCGGCGCTACGCCTTCCTCGGTCTCGACGGGAAGCTGGTGCTCACCCTCTGGCAGCAGAGCGAGGGCAGCTTCGCCACCGGGCTGCCGGGCCTGCACCACCTGTCCTTCCAGGTGCCGGACATCGAGGCGGTCCGCCGGGCCGAGAACGTGATCAGGGAACTCGGGGCCACGCTCCACCACGACGGCGTGGTCCCGCACGGCGAGGGGGCGTCCTCGGGGGGCGTGTTCTTCGAGGACCCGGACGGCATCCGGCTGGAGATCTTCGCACCCAGCGGCGCCGACGAGCGCCCCGCACCGACCACCGGCGCCCCCACCTGCGGCTTCTTCTAAACGACCATGGAACACGGGGGAGAGATCGCGGTACAGCGCAGGACCGGGGTCCGCGCGGTGGCACTGGGCTCGGCCAGGACCCGTCCGGAGATCCCGGCGGTGGCGGCCGAGTTCCTCAGGCGGCAGCGGATGCTGCTGATCGGAGCCGCGGGGCGGGACGGGCTCCCGTGGGCGACGGTGCTGACCGGACCCGAGGGGTTCGCCAAAGTCACGGACGAGCGGACCGTGGTGATCGACGCGCTGCCGGGCGAGCACGATCCGCTGGCCGGACTGGACGAGGGCGAGATCGGGATGCTCGCGATCGAGCCCCTGACCAGACGCAGGATGCGGGTCAACGGCACGGTCCGGCGGGACGGCGGGCGGCTGGTCGTCCACACCGAGCAGGCGTACGCCAACTGTCCCAAGTACATCCAGACGCGGGAGGTCGTCGCGGAGGTCACCGGGCCGGCCACCGGCTCCTCCTCGACGACGGTGTTCGGCGACGGCGACCGGGCGTGGATCGAGGGCGCCGACACGTTCTTCGTCGCCACCTCGGCCCCCGGCCTCGGCGCCGACCTGTCGCACCGGGGCGGCAACCCGGGGTTCGTCCGGGTGGTGGACGAGCGACGGCTGGTCTGGCCGGACTACGTCGGCAACTCGATGTACATGACGCTCGGCAACCTGGAACTGGACGAACACTGCGGCCTGCTCTTCCTCGACTGGGAGAACGGCGACGCGCTGTACCTGACCGGGCGGGCCCGCGTCGACTGGGATCCGGGCGACGTCCCGGGGGCACAGCGGCTGGTCGGGTTCGAGGTGGACCGGATCGTCCGGGTCCGGGGAGCCAGCCCGCTCCGCTGGCGACTCGGGGACTACTCCCGCCACAACCCGCCGACGCGCGTCGCGGGCGGGACGCGGGGAACCCCTTGACGAGATCGGTCGGGATCGGTCGGGGTCATCGTGGACCGGGCGGCGTGTTCGTCACGCCCGAGCCGTCCCACCTGGACGATGATCGGTTGACATACGTCGCCGAACCCGCCGATCGACGCGGTCGAGGAGGCCGCGAAATCCATGGAGGAAGTGTGATGTTCACCGAGGAGACGGCCAGGGCCAAGGTCCAGGCCGCCGAGGACGCGTGGAACACGCGCGACCCCGAGCGGGTCTCGCTCGCCTACACGCCCGACTCGGTCTGGCGCAACCGGGACGAGTTCCTCACCGGGCGCGCGGAGATCAGGGAGTTCCTGAGCCGCAAGTGGGCCAAGGAGCAGGACTACCGGCTCCGCAAGGAGCTGTGGACGTTCGGCGGCGACCGCATCGCCGTACGGTTCCAGTACGAGTGGCACGACGCGGACGGCCAGTGGTGGCGCAGCTACGGAAACGAGCTGTGGGAGTTCGCCGACGACGGGCTGATGCGGCGCCGCGAGGCGAGTATCAACGATCTCAGAATCGACGAAGCGGACCGCCGTATCCTCGGTGGCCGCGAGCCGAGGGAACTGCCGTTGGCGTGAGGCCAGGGGGTTGACCGGGAAGAACTGGGGCGTAAGTTCTCAATTATCGGTTCTCACTTCTCCTATACCCCTGTGGTTGCTCTTGGAGGACGTATGCCCCGAATAACCGTCAACGTCGATGGAATCGCATACGAGGAGGAGGTGGAGCCGCGCCTCCTCCTCGTCCATCTGCTACGAGATCGGCTCGGCAGGACCGGCACGCCCATCGGCTGCGACACCGGCAACTGCGGCGCCTGCACCGTGATGCTCGACGGCCGGAGCGCGAAGAGTTGTTCCGTGCTCGCCGTGCAGGCCGACGGGAGCGATGTCGTCACGATCGAGGGCCTGGCGCAGGGGGGCGAGTGGCATCCCATGCAACGGGCCTTTCACGAGGAGCACGCCCTGCAGTGCGGGTACTGCACCCCCGGCATGATCATGGCGGCGATCGACCTGCTCAGGGACGATCCCGACCCGTCGGAGGAGGCGGTCCGCGAGGGATTGGAAGGCAACCTGTGCCGGTGCACGGGGTACTGCAACATCGTCAGGGCGGTGCGGCGCGGCGCGGCGGAGATGTCCCGGCGGAGCGCGTCGGAGTCGTCCGCGCAGGAGGTGCCGGCGCCATGACCGAGCAGCTCATCGAGAGCGACCGGCTGAAGGACCCGTCCGCCCACGAGGTCGGGAAGGCGCGCAGGCGCAAGGAGGACGCCCGGCTGGTCACCGGCAGGACCACCTGGACCGACAACATCCAGCTCCCCGGCATGATGTACGTGGCCTTCCTGCGCAGCCCGATGGCCCACGCCAGGATCACCCGCGTCGACACCTCTGCCGCGAGCGGCCGGCCAGGCGTGGTCGCCGTCTACAGCGGGCGCGACTTCGCCGACGAGCAGGGCAGCCTGCCCTGTGCCTGGCCGGTCAGCGAGGACGTCGTCATCCCCGACCACCCGCCCATGGCGGTGGACGAGGTCCGCTACGTCGGCGAGGCGGTGGCCTGCGTGGTCGCCACCGACCGCTACCGGGCGGCCGACGCGCTGGAGGCGATCGAGATCGACTACGAGCCGCTGGAAGCGGTGCTCGACATGACCGAGGCGCTCGCCGAGGGGAGCCCCAAGGTCCACGAGGCCGGGAACCAGGCGTTCACCTGGAAGTTCGCCGGAGGTGACATCGAGGAGGCGTTCCGCGACGCCCCCGTGGTGATCGAACGCACCTACGTGCAGCAGCGGCTCATCCCGAGCGCCATGGAGCCCCGCGCGGTGGTGGCCACCACCGACGGCGACGCCTTCACGCTCTACTCCGCCACCCAGATCCCGCACGTCCTGCGCGTCATGCTCGCGCTGACCACGGGCATCCCCGAGCACAAGCTGCGGGTGGTCGCCCCCGACGTGGGCGGCGGCTTCGGTTCCAAGCTCCAGGTCACCGCCGAGGAGGTGCTCGCGCTACTGCTGACCCGCAGGCTGGGCAGGCCGGTGAAGTGGACCGAGTCCCGCTCCGAGGGCAACCTGACGGTGCACCACGGCCGCGACCAGCTCCAGCGGATCTCCGTCGCCGCCGACCGGGACGGGCGGGTGCGGGGCGTCAAGGTGGACCTGCTCGCCGACATGGGCGCCTACCTGATGCTGGTCACGCCGGGCGTGCCGCTGCTCGGCGCGTTCATGTACAACGGCATCTACAAGATGGACGCCTACGACTTCAACTGCACCGGCGTCTTCACCACCAAGATGCCGACCGACGCCTACCGGGGCGCGGGCCGTCCGGAGGCGACGTTCGCGATCGAGCGGGCCATGGACGAGCTCGCCCACGAGCTGGGCATGGACCCGATCGAACTGCGGCGCCGCAACTGGATCACCCACGAGGAGTTCCCGTACACCACGATCTGCGGGCTGACCTACGACTCGGGCAACTACGAGGCGGCGACCGAGCGGGCCCTGGCCCTGCTCGGCTACGACAAGCTCAGGGCCGAGCAGGCGGACCGGCGCGACCGGCGCGACCCGGTCCAGCTCGGCATCGGCGTCTCGACGTTCACCGAGATGTGCGGGCTGGCGCCCTCGCGGGTGCTCGGCAGCCTCAGCTACGGCGCGGGCGGCTGGGAGCACGCCTCGGTCAGGATGCTGCCCACCGGCAAGGTCGAGGTCGTCACCGGCTCCACCCCACACGGCCAGGGACACGAGACGGCCTGGAGCCAGATCGTCGCCGACGCGCTGGGCGTGCCGTTCGAGGACGTCTCGGTGCTGCACGGCGACACGTCCGTCTCGCACAAGGGCATGGACACCTACGGCTCCCGCTCCCTGGTGGTGGGCGGCGTCGCCGTGCTGGCCGCCTGCGAGAAGGTGAAGGACCGGGCCAGGGAACTCGCCGCGCACATGCTGGAGGCCGACGCCGAGGACATCGAGTTCACCGACGGGACGTTCAAGGTCCGGGGCACCGAGGCGGGCAGGACCATCCAGGAGCTGGCGCTGGCCACCTTCGCCGCGCACGACCTGCCCGACGGCTTCGAACCCTCGCTGGACGCCGACGCGACCTTCGACCCGGACAACTTCTCCTTCCCGCACGGCACCCACCTGTGCGCGATCGAGGTGGACACCGAGACCGGCGCCTCGAAGATCCGGCGCTACGTGGCGGTCGACGACGTGGGCTCGGTGGTGAACCCGCTGATCGTCGAGGGTCAGGTGCACGGCGGCATCGCCCAGGGCGTCGCCCAGGCGCTGTTCGAGGAGGCGGTCTACGACACCGAGGGCAACCTGCTCACCACCACGATGGCCGACTACCTCATCCCTTCGGCGGCCGACCTGCCGGACTTCGTCACCGACCGTACCGAGACCCCGGCGACGACCAACCCGCTGGGCGTCAAGGGCGTCGGCGAGGCCGGGACGATCGCCTCCACCCCCGCCGTGGTCAACGCGATCGTCGACGCGCTGCGCCCGTACGGGGTGAACGACGTGCGGATGCCCTGCACCCCGGAACGGATCTGGCGGGCCGTCACCGAAGGAGGAGACCGATGATCCCCGCGTCCTTCGACTACGTCAGGCCCTCCTCGGTGGAGGAGGCATGCCAGGTGCTCGCCTCCGGCGACGACGTCAAGGTGCTGGCCGGTGGCCAGTCGCTGCTGCCGCTGCTGCGGCTGCGGCTGGCCTACCCGTCGGCGCTGGTGGACCTCGGGCGCCTGCCCGGACTGCGCGGCATCGAAGACCGTGGCGACCACGTGTTCGTCGGCGCGCTCACCACCCACGACGAGGTGCTGCGCTCAGCCGTGATCAAGGAGCGCGTCCCGCTGCTCGCGCTGGCCACGGCCACGGTGGCCGACCCCGCGGTACGGCACCGTGGCACGTTCGGCGGCTCCATGGCCCACGCCGACCCGGCGGGGGACCTGCCGGCCGTGGCCCTGGCGCTCGACTGCGTCTTCGTCGTCCGCTCCGCCGACGGCGAGCGGGAGATCCCCGCCGCGGACTTCTTCGTCGACTACCTGGAGCCCGCGCTCGAACCCGATGAGGTGCTGATCGGCGCCCGGGTGCCGGTGCTCGGCCCCGGGTGGGGTTTCCACTACGAGAAGTTCCACCGGACGGCGCAGGCGTGGGCGATCGTCGGCGTCGCGGCGGCCGTACGGCGGAGCAACGGGACCGTCGAGGAGGCCAGGATCGCGCTGACCAACATGGGCCCCACCCCGGTGCGGGCGAGTGCGGTGGAGACGGCGCTGCGCGGGGTGGACCTCGCGCCCGCCGCCTCCGGCGGCACCGACCCCGTCGGGGAGGCGTGCGCCGAGGCCGACGACGGCACCTCGCCTCCGGCGGACCTGCACGCCAGACCCGACTACCGCCGCCATCTGGCCCGGGTGCTGACCCGCAGGGCGGTCAGGGCCGCGAGCGGCTGAGTCCCGCGGCTACAGGGTGAGAGCCCGGGGCGTTCCCACCCTGTAGCCGCCGCCCCGACGGGCTCGCGAGCGTCTTAACCTTGACTTCCTCCCCGAGGCTGAAGCCGGAGGATTCCAACCCTCACCGGGTGGGTTTCCTGCTTCACCGGTAACCGCCCGCCCGCGCGGCCCCGTGCCGCGTTTCCTCCCCGGAGCCGAAGCCCGAGGTCTCCACGCTGAAAACGACTTTCGTGCCGCCCGGAGCGCGAGAAGCGCCTCCCGTGAGGGCGGAGGCATCATCCCCGCCCGGAGGGGCAGGGGGAACGGACGCCGGCCGACACGTACCGACGTGTGGCGGTCAACCGGCCCCGTGGCGGCATACTGGTAATACGCCCCCGTGTAGTCGTAATGTCGCAACAGCGACCGACCGGCAAGGAGCGGATCGATGGCGATGCGGTTCGAGCACGAGTTCACGGTCCCCGTGCCGATCGAGCAGGCGTGGCCGGTGCTGCTCGACGTCCAGCGGGTCGGCCCCTGCCTGCCCGGTGCCACCGTGGACAAGGTCGAGGACGACTCCTTCACCGGCAGGATGAAGGTCAAGGTCGGGCCGATCACGGTGACCTACCAGGGCCGGGCCTCCTTCGAGAAGGTGGACGCAGGCACCCACTCCATGACCGTCAAGGCCGCCGGCAAGGAGGCCAGGGGCTCGGGCACCGCCGGTGCCACGGTCGTCGCGCGCCTGCACCCCGAGGGGCGGCACACCAGGGTCACCGTCGACACCTCCTTCAACGTGACCGGCCGCCCGGCCCAGTTCGGCCGGGGCGTGATGTCCGAGGTCGGTGAGAAGCTGATCGACAGGTTCGCGGCCAACCTCTCCCTGCTGCTGGGCGAGAGCCCGGGCGTGGAGACCGCCGCCGAGACGCCTTCCGAGACGCCGGGCCTGGGCGGCTGGAGTGCTCCCTCCCAGCCTGGCCCGGACGACGAGGTTCCGGTGGTCTCGGCGGCCTTCGGCCCCGGCCCCGCGACCCCCGCCGGACCGGAGGAGCTGAGCGGGTCCGGACGGCATCTCAGCGCGGTGCCGACACCGCCCGGCCTCGTCGTGGACGAGAAGTCCGGGTCCCGCCAGAGCCACCCGGCGGGCACCTCACGCACCTCGCTCAGCCCCGACGAGGAGGCCATGAACCTCCTGGAGGTGGCGGGCCTGCCGCTGCTCAAACGCATCGCCCCACTGGTCGCCGCCCTGGCGGCCGCCACCCTGATCACCTGGCTGATCACCCGCGCCCTACGCCGAAACCGTCAGTAAACACACCTCTTTGCCTCCTCCAACGTGCAGCCCTTGGGTACACGCGGCGATATATCGGTCCAACCGGACTTCTGAACGGTGATCGTCGTCGTCACGGTGCCCGACGGCATGCCGTCCCTGGCCGTCACCAGCATCTTGCGAAGGCCGAGCGGGTCACCGGTGGAGGGGTCGATCAGGATCCGGCTCTCCGTGCCTTCGAAGGAGGACGTGCGTGCCAGCGCGATCGCCGCACGACCGTGGGGCCCCTGAGCCGTGCCGATGATCCGGGCATCGGGCAGACCCGCCAGCATCCGGTAGACGGCCGCGCCCGTGCCCGGAGAGATCGGCGCGTCCCACAGCAGGGACGTTCCAACCGACCAGAGCCAGTCATCCGCCTTCTCGGCCGCCCCCTTCGGCAGTGTCCTGCTGTAGGCGGGCCAGTACGTGAGGAGTCTCGCTTTGAGATCTACCGGATTCTTCGGCAACTCCCTGATCTCCTTCAGGTCCAGCGCCACGCCAAAAGCCTGCAGGGGGCGTGCGGACCGATTCGGCGGGTCCGGCATGACGAGGGTCCGGTCGAACGGTGGCAGCTGGTCGTCACCGCAGCCTTCGCTCAGCGCGCAGAGCTCCGGTGAACCGGCGCGCTCCCAGGCGACACGGTCCTCTTTCGTGGACGGCACCGTACCGAGCCTGGTCCATTCGCGCACCGTAGGCAGAGCAGGGCTGTACCAGAGCGTCTGCCGACCCCAATCGTCGACGATGTAGCCGTTGACCCGCACCCGTAGGAAGAACTCGGTGGTCGCCCGCCAGTACAGGCTCTCGACGGGCTCCGGTCTCGCCGCCGCCCGGTCGGCCACCGCCTCCAGCACCTTCTCCGGCCCCCCCGCCCGGGGCGCGGCGTCCGTCCCCAGGCGGGGCACGATCATGACGGACGCGACCACCGTTGCCGTGGCGACGGCCGCGACCGCCCATCCGAAACGGCCACGGGACCGTCCCACGAGCCGTCGTCGTGAGAGCCTCGTGCCGTTCAGCGCCCTGGCCCTGGTCTCGGCGGCCCGCACCGGATCGGCGAGCGGGACATCCGGCATCACATCGTCGATGAACTGGAACTCGTTCAACAGACCTCCACTCCCAGCGAGTCGCGCAGTTTGGTCCTGGCCCGGCTGAGCCGGGAGGCCACCGTGCCGTAGGCGACCCCGAGCGCCTCGGCGACCTCCTCGTAGGTCAGCCCGCCGTACGCGACGAGCAGCACCACGTCCCGCTCTCCCCTGGACAGCCGGGCCAGCGCCCCTGACAACCGGCCGACCGTCACCCCCGCCGTGACCCGGTCGGCGACCCGCTGATCATGGCCGTCGTCGTCGGGAGGCGGCCCGGTCCTGGCCAGCGCCCGGTAGCGGCGGATCTCGGCCCGGCGATGGCGGCCGATCAGGTTGGTGGCGATGCCGTACAGCCAGGGCCGGACCGTGCCCCTGGCGGCGTCGAACCGGTCGCGTCGGCGGAAGGCGATCAGGAAGGTCTCGGCGGCCAGGTCCTCGGCGATGTCCAGGTCGAGCCGCCGCCCGATGTAGCGGCGGATCTCCTCGTAGTGGGCGTCGAAGACGGCGGCGAACCGCTCCCGATCGACCACCGAGGCCACCTCAGAAACAGCGATCATGCAAGGGACTCCCTTGCCGGAAGGACAGGACACCCCTTCTTGCCCGGCGGCCACCCCACCCTTCCCTTATTTCTCGTCGCCCTTTCAGCGGAAGCGGCCGGAACCTCCGAGCTGCGCTACGGACCCGGTGAACGTTCAGGGCGAACCCATCGCATAGGGCAGGTCGCGAAGCGAGTTAAGCACCACATGCCGCTGGGGTAAAGGATTTGCTACACTCCTGAGCATGCAGGAGTGGGAGATCCGCGTCACCAACGAGATCCACGCCTGGATCCGAGCCCTGGACGAGCGCTCTCGACTCCAGGTCGTCGACGCCATCGACAGGCTTGCGGAGGCCGGCCCCGGGTTGGGGCGCCCGCTTGTCGACAAGCTCGAAGGGTCGCGGATCCATAACCTGAAGGAGCTCCGTCCCGGCTCGGCCGGGCGCTCCGAGATCCGGATCTTGTTCGTGTTCGATCCATGGCGTTCGGCCATCCTGCTGCTCGGCGGCGACAAGTCCGGCGACTGGTCGGGCTGGTACCGCAGAACCATCCCCCGCGCGGAAGAGCTGTACGAGGAGTATCTGAAAGAGCGAGAGGCAGAGGAGAAGGACCGATGACGAACTTTCCCAAATGGAGCGACATCCGCACGGACATCGTCGCGAGCTCCGGTGGCGAGGAAGCCGTGACCGAGGTGAGGCGACGCAGTCAGGCCTACATCGACGCTTATCGGCTGGCCGAGCGGCGGAAGACACTGGGGCTGTCCCAGACGGACGTGGCCGACCGCATGGGCGTGACCAAAAGCCGGGTCTCACAGATCGAGCGTGGCGAGGTGTCCACCGTCGAGACGATCGCCCGCTACGTACAGGCACTCGGCGGACAGATCCAGATCTCGGCGGTGTTCGGCGATGATCTCTACATCCTGCGCGGCACCGACACTCATGCCGCATAGCCAGTTCACCACAGCCACCCCCAGAGCGGCGGACCCGGTGAGTGTCTAGGCCCGTGAGTCAGGCAGCAGCGGGTCGGTAGTGGCGCAGGACGTTGCCTGAGCCTCTTCAGTAAGAGTCGAACTCGTGGTTCTTGACGCCGCCGATGAAGGCCGCCCACTCGGCAGGGGTGAACATGGCGGTTCCGGCATCGGGATGGTTGGAGTTACGGACGGCGACAGCGCCACCGTTCAGGAAGGCGACTTCCACACAGTTGTGGTCACTACCGCTGAGGCTGCTCTTGCGCCAGGTGGCATTGGACAGATCTGATCGGGACACGCTGCTCTCTCCTGCCGTCACAGTTCGTCGGCCATGTCTTCAATCCTCTCGCGGAAAGTAAGCGCGGTTCCAGGGTCATCGGGCGTTCGGAACGCATTACCGGTCACCTGTGGAGGGCAGCAGTGCCCAGACCGCGCGGCGGCCGCCGTCGACTTCGCGTACTCCCCACCTGGCCGAGCACTGATCGACCAGCCAGAGGCCGCGCCCGCCGAAGCTCTCCGGGTCCGGCTCGCGCGGCTCGGGGAACGTCGCCGCGCCGGAGTCGACCACCTCGATGTGGATCAGCTGCTGTCCGGCGTCGAGGACGTGCAGGGTCAGGGTGCCGCCGCAACCGCCCGAGGCGGTGTGCCTGATCGCGTTCCCAACCAGTTCGGTGACCACCAGCAGCACATCGTCCACCAAGGCGCACCCCGCCGCCGCCAGCACCGCGCCGACGCAGTGACGCGCCACCGGCACCGAGCACTCCGCCCCCGGCAATGTGATCGTGCCCAGCAGCCCGGCCGTCACCGCGCCACCATCTCGTGGATGCGCCGCACCGCGTCCTCGTCGAAGGCCGCGATCCACTGGTAGCGGCCCCGCCCCCAGGCGAAGATCCACTTCTTACCCCGGAGCACGGCGAGCACCCGAAGCGGCCCCGACTCGCGCCGCACCGCCACGTACGGCTCCTCGGAGGCCGGAAGTTCGATCCTGACCCCCACCTCCAGCCGGCGGAGACCCCACGCCAACCGCACCAGGTGAAGGTACTGCTCATGCGAAGACGACACCGTCATCGATCCTGCCCTTCATCAGCGATACGACATCCGAGCGGGTGGAGTCGGCGAGATATTCGATCTTCTGTTCTCGTGACCGCCTCGCCTGAAGTCCGGGCAGCCAGAAGCCCGACCTCCCTAACCACCGCCATCGACTTGGCTGCCTGCGCTGAGGGATGCGACAGGTTTTACAAACAACATGATGCACACGAGACGTAGCGAACGCAACACGTTGTGTTCACATCGACCGTGATGATTCCGCTACCCTGTGCCACATGATCCAACGGCGGCAGGCTCCTACTACTCGCCTACGACGGCTGGCGATGGAGCTGCGACAGCTCAGGGAGCGTTCGGGTCTATCCCGTGAGCAGGTGGCAGAGGCTACTGAGATCAACCGTGCCACCCTGTACCGAATCGAGACGGCGCAGGCGAAACCGCAGGTAAGAACACTACGAGCGTTGCTCGACGTGTACGGCGTGCCGGAACGACATCGGGACGACCTGATCGGAATCCTCAAGCTGGCGGGAGAGGAGAGTTGGCTGCATGCTCCCTCGGAATCCCTGCCCGATCAGTACGCCACCTACATAGGGTTCGAGCAGGAGGCCAGAGCGGTTCTGGACTACCAGTCCTCGTTTGTTCCCGGACTGCTTCAGACCACGGCGTATGCCCGCGCGGCGATTCCCGGAGGCGCACTCGAACTGCCGACAGAGGAGATCGAGACCCGGGTGGCGGCCCGCATGGCTCGCCAGACCGAACGAGATTCGCCACTGACCATTGAGGCGATCATCGATGAGGCGGCGCTGCGTCGCCGTGTCGGCAGCCCCGAGATAATGCGCGAGCAGTTGCAGCGACTGCTCGATGAGAGCGAGCAGCCCCATGTGACGTTGCAGGTGATCCCTTTCGCAGCCGGTGTGCACCCGGGAATGCAGGGTTCGTTCGTCATTCTCCAGTTCGCCGAGGATGCTCATGATGTTGTCTACATTGAGGCGAGCGTAAGAGACTTGTTCCTGGAGAGCGAGAGCGACGTGACGCGGTACAGGCGAGTGTTCGAGAAGCTCCGGACCATGGCGAGCAGCCCGGACGAGAGCCGTAATCTCATCACTCGCATCCTCGCGGATACGTGACGAGAGGAAACACAGGGTGGGCGAGGAGCCCGATCTTTCCCATGCCGAATGGCACACCAGCAGCCTCAGCGGCTCAAGCGGCCAGTGCGTACAGGTTGCCCTCCTGGGCAGGGACGTCGCCGTACGCGACAGCAAGAACCCCAATGGCCCGGCCCTCGTGTTCGAGAACGCCGTGTTCGCGGCCTTCCTTGGGGCCGTGAAAACCGGACAGCTCTAAAAGCCGTCTGCCTATGAGGATGCTCAGCCAGGCCCGTAGTCTCTCGATCGGATGTCCGCAGGCCCGGCACTTCCCTGTCACGGGCTCACACGTCAGAACCTTTCACTGCCCGCCCACACCGTGGCTGATCGGGCGTTCCGCCTCGTGTCGGGTCTCATTCACCATGTGGCCGGCCGCCGGGGTGATCTCGACGACGAGGTGTTTGGCCAGCGGCTGCCCGCTCTGCGGGCTGAAGTCGGTGAGCGCGCAGAGCACGTTCAGCTCGGGCATGTACCCGATCGCGCTGCCGCGCGGGACGTCGTACGCGAAGGCCCGGTAGCCGTAGACGCTGCGCCTGCTGCCGTCCCTGGCGATGCTGGTGATGTCGACGAGGTCGGTGTCGGCCAGGCCCCGCTCGCGCATGTCGTCGCGGTTCATCAGGACCAGGGTGCGCAGGTTCCTGACGCCCCGGTAGCGGTCGTCGTCGGAGTAGACGGTGGTGTTCCACTGGTCGTGGGAGCGCACCGTGCCCAGCGTCAGGCGGCCCGCCTCCGGAATGACGTTCGGGATCGGAGCCGTGGAGAACTCGGCGCGCCCGGACTCGGTGAGGAAGACCAGATCACGGGCGGGCTGGTGGATCCGGAAGCCCAGCGGCATCCGGACCCGGCGGTTGAAGTCCTCGAAGCCGTCGAGGACCTGGGCCATGGTGTCGCGGATGCGGTCGTAGTCGTCGACGTACTCCTGCCAGGGCGTGGCGCTGTCCGGCAGGGTCGCCCTCGCCATGCCGGCGATGATCGCCGGTTCGGAGAGCAGCTGCCGGGAGGCCGGGTTCCGCATGCCGATCGACATGTGCACCATGCTCATCGAGTCCTCGACCGTGACCCCCTGCAGCCTGCGGCGCTGCCAGTCCTTCTCGGTACGGCCGAGGCAGGGCAGGATCAGCGCCTTCTCGCCGTGCACCAGGTGGCTGCGGTTGAGCTTGGTGCTGACCTGCACGGTCAGCTCGCAGTTGCGCAGCGCCCGGAAGGTGCCCGGGGTGTCGGGCGTGGCCAGCGCGAAGTTGCCGCCCATGCTCACGAACACCTTGACGTCGCCCCGGTGCATCGCCTCGATGGTGCCGACGGTCTCCAGGCCCCATTCCCTCGGCGGGTCGATGCCGCACACCTCGGCCAGCCGGGAGAGGAACCGCTCGGTCGGGTGGGAGTTGACCCCGCAGGTGCGGTTGCCCTGGACGTTGCTGTGCCCGCGGATGGGGCACGGACCGGCGCCCTCGCGACCCACGTTGCCCCGGAGCAGCAGCAGGTTGACGATCTCTCGCACGGTGTCGACGCCGTGTTCCTGCTGGGTGATGCCCAGACACCAGCTGATGATGGTGCGCCTGGAACGCAGGTAGACGTCGGCGAGCTCGCGGATCCGCACCTCGCCCACGCCTGACTGGAGTTCCAGCTCCGCCCAGGTGGCCTCGGCGCACACCCGCCGGTAGTCCTCGAAACCGCGCGTGTAGTTGTCGACGAACCCCTGGTCGATCGCCTTCGGGTCGGTCTCCGCCGCCTCGAACACGGCCTTCGCGACCCCGCGCAGCAGCGCCAGGTCGCCGCCGATCCTCGGCTGCACGTTGAGCGTTCCGGTCCTGGTGGCGTGGAAGGTGCCCATCGCGAGGAACTCGTGCGGCACGATCGTCTCCCCGGCCGCGGCCTCGACGAGCGGGTTGATGTGCACGATCTGGGCACCGCGCTGGTACGCGTCGACCAGCCAGGTCAGCATGCGCGGCGCGTTGGAGGCCGCGTTGGAGCCGAGGAGGAACAGCGCGTCGGTCTTGCCCCAGTCGTCCAGGTCGACGGTCCCCTTGCCGGTGCCCAGCGCGGCGGTCAGCGCCCGGCCACTGGCCTCGTGGCACATGTTCGAGCAGTCCGGCAGGTTGTTGGTGCCGAACTCGCGGGCCCAGAGCTGGTAGAGGAACGTGGCCTCGTTGCTCAGCCGCCCGGAGGTGTAGAACGACGCCTGGTCCGGGCTGCTCAGTCTCCTGAGCGTCGAGCCGACCAGCTCGAACGCGTCCGGCCAGGAGATCGGCCGGTACCTGTCGGATTCCGGGTCGTAGACCATCGGCTCGGTCAGCCTGCCCTGGTCCTCCAGCGCGAAGTCGCTCCAGCCGGACAGCTCGGTGACGGTGTGCTCGTCGAAGAATCGGCGCCCGACGCGCTTGGGGGTCATCTCCCAGGTGACGTGCTTGATGCCGTTCTCGCAGATGTCCAGACGCAGGCCCTTCCTGTCGTCCGGCCACGCGCATCCCGGGCAGTCGAAACCGTAGCCCTCATGGTTCATCCGGAAGATCGCCCGGGTCCCCTCGACCGGCTCCCGTGTCTTGGCCAGCATCTTCCCGACGCTGAGCGCCGCGCCCCAGCCCGCCGCCGGGTGCCGGTAGTCACGCCTGGAGAAGGGCTCTCCGGTGTTGGGTCCGCGCCCCCGCGCCGGAACCCCCGGCATCCCCTGTCCGAAGTTCTCTCCTGAGGCAAGGATGTCGTCGGCCATGAGCGGTCCCCCCGGGGTGGCGCAGTCGAGCCCGACATGCGTGCACATGCCGTGATATTCCCGGTCTACCGCCCTCGTCCCCACCGCAGCCCCAAACAACCTCCCGCCCTTGCCCAAGCTTGGGCCATCGAGGCCCCCACCGAGGACCCCTCAGCGCGGTCCCGGTACGGGCGCCGGCCCCAGGAGCCTGGCGATCGAGGCGATGCCGAATCCGGGCCCGGATGGCCTCGGGGACGCACTACAGCCGACTGCCGGAGTCCTTCCGATCCACGCCACGTCTTCGAGCATCTTCTCCGCAAGCTAGATTGCATCCCTAACTAGCTTGCTCTACGGTCTAGGTAGCAGAACACCTACGGAGGCTTCCCGTGTCATCCCCCTTGGCGCTCGTCCTGGCAGTCGTCCTCGTCGGCTACCTGACCGTCGCCGGCCCATTGCTCGGCAGGCACACCTACGACAAGCTGGCCCGCACTCGCGACCAGGACCCCACGGCCTATCGCCGGATGGTCACGTTCTGGAGCGCCGAGTTGTGGACGCTGGCCGCCGTGGCGCTGCTCATCGTCGCCGTGGAGCCGGACCTCGATTTCACGGACATCGGCCTGGTGATCAAGGAGTCACCGGACGAGGCCCTCGGCATGATCGTTGGCTTCCTGGTCGCCGCCGCGGCCGGCGTGCTCGTCTTCAGAAGGCTGGCCGCCAAGGGCAAATCCCTCCCCGGCCAGCAGGCCGTCACCCACCTGCTGCCGCGTACCGCGGTCGAGCGCTGGTACGCCGCGGGCCTGTCGGTGACCGCCGGTATCACCGAGGAGATCGTCTACCGAGGTCTGCTCATCGCGGTCGGCACCGGCGCGCTCGGCCTGAGCAAGGAGGTCGCGGCCTGCTGCGCGTTGGCGGTGTTCGCCGCCGGCCATCTCTACCAGGGCCGGCGCGGCATGTTCATGGTCACCCTGGCCGGCTTCGGCCTGACCGTGCTCTACCTGAGGACCGGCAGCCTGCTCATGCCGATCCTGCTGCACGCACTGATCGACCTTCGCGGCCTGCTGTTCACCCCGCAGCCGCGACGTGAGCTAGTCGGGAACCCAGGCTAGATAGGATCGCTACATGACGAGCGACCGACGCGCGAGCTGGCTCAAGGGTGTGCTCGACCTGCTGGTCCTCGCCAGCCTGACGGCCGGCGAGAACTACGGCTACGAGATCGCCAAGGACCTCGCCGAGTCCGGCCTCGGCCAGATCAAGGGCGGCACCCTCTATCCGGTGCTCAACCGGCTGGAGGAGGCGGGGCTGGTCACCGCCGAGTTCCGGGTGACCGAACGCGGACCCGGCCGCCGCTACTACCGGCTCACCGACCAGGGCAGGCGGACACTCGCCGAGCAGAGCGGACTCTGGCTGAACTTCGACGAGTCGGTACGCGCCGTACTGGCCAAGGGCCGCACCGAGACGAGCGCACCCGAAGGGGGGCTTCGATGAACAGCCACGTCGACGAGACCACCGGTGACTACTTCGACGAGCTCGCCGTGATCCTGGCCGAGGCGGGCATGCCCGCCGACCGGGTCGGGGCCATGCTGGACGACCTCGCCGGCTACCTCGCCGAGAGCAGCAGCGGCGACCCCGAGGAGGAGTTCGGCCCGGCGGCCGAGCTGGCCCGCGAACTGGCCGTCACCTCGGCCCCGCCCGCCGCGGACGCCCGTACCTGGTGCTGGACCGCCGACCTGTTCCACGACGTCAGGATGCTCAACGAGTACGGCGCCCAGGGCTGGGAGGTCGACGGGATCGATACGAAGGGTCTGTTCGTCAGCACCCGAGACCCCGAGCACCCCCAGCAGTGGGAGTACCGGAGAGAGCTGGTCTCGCCCGGCCGGCGCCGGAGCGTGCTCGACCTGCTCGCCCCCGACGGCTGGGAGCCGTGCGGCAGGTGGGTGTGCTTCGAGTACTTCAAACGACCCAAGGCCGCCAGCCTGGGGCCCGCCGCGGAGCTGACCGCGCCGCCGCGAACGCCGGGGCGCAACATCTTCCTCAGTCCGAGGTTCTACGCTCTGATCGCCGGCCTGCTGGCGCTGACGGCGGTGGCCCTGGTGTCAGTGTTCCGGGTCGCCGGGACGGAGCTCGACGGCAGCCTCGACACCGTCCTGGGTCTGCTCACCGGAATGATGATGGGTGTGCTGGCCGTGATGGCCGTACTGTGGCTGGCCGCCCGACGGCGCAACAGGAATCGCTGAATACCGGCGAACGCCGGTCAGATACGGCACCCGCTCCAGGTTCCATGGGTCCGCCGCGTCACAGGAGCGGGCCGCGGCCTGGCACCGCCGGTCCCGCGGATGGGCGAGAATGATCCCCGTGACCGGCGTATACGTGCTCAACGGCCCGAACCTGAACCTGCTCGGCACCCGCAGACCCGAGGTCTACGGCACCATGACGCTGCCGGACGTCGAGGAACTGTGCCGCGAGGAGGCCACCCGGCTCGGCCTGGACCTGATCTTCCATCAGTCCAACCACGAGGGCCGGCTGATCGACTGGATCCACGAGGCCGGGGCGCGCGTCAAGGCCGGTGAGGTCATCGGCGCGGTCTTCAACCCCGGGGCCTACACCCACACCTCGATCGCCCTGCACGACGCCATCGAGGGCACCGAGCTACCGGTCGTCGAGGTGCACATCTCCAACGTGCACCGCCGCGAGTCCTTCCGCCACCACTCCTACATCTCCCCCGTCGCGCGCGGCACCATCGTCGGCCTCGGCACGGACGGCTACCGCCTCGCCATCGACGCCCTGCACAGAATGTCCCTGACATAGCCGACCGCTGTATCGGGCCTGGCAGGTGGAGGCCGGGCGGCTTTAGAAGATCGTGCCGGGCCAAGACCCTCCGGGGAGGACTGTGACGCAACCGGGCGATGAGACGGTCGCCCCTCCAACGGTCCCGGCTGTCACGGTTCGGGCGGCACTCGGCGGTCCAAACCGCGCCGGACCTGGACCGCCCGTCCCATAGGGCATCAAAAAGAGTGCTATCAGTGGACAAGTAGGACAACTACTCACTTCTTCTCGGGGATAGCACGAGGTGTGATTAACGTCCCGGAGTGCAGCGTTGTGGTGATCACCTACAACGATGCCGCGCGGCTGCCCAGGGCCGTGCGGTCGGTGCTCCGGCAGTCGCTGCGCAACGTCGAGGTGATCATCGCCGACGACGCGAGCACCGACGAGACGGAGCAGGTCGCCCGGGAACTACAGCGCAAGGACGCGCGGGTCCGCTACCTGCGCGGGGAGGTCAACAGCGGGGGCTGCGGGACCCCGCGGAACCGGGGCGTGGCGGCGGCGCGGGCGCCGTACGTGATGTTCCTGGACAGCGACGACGAGCTGACCCGGCACGCCTGCAAGAGCATGCTGCTGGAGATCGAGCGGACCGGCGCCGACTTCGTCACCGGGCAGATCGCCCGGCTGTACGAGAAGAGCGGGAAGACCGCGCGCTACTACCCGGCCCTGTTCGCCAGACGCCGGACCGTCGAGGGGATCGCCGAGGAGCCGGAGATGTTCCTCGACTCCTTCAGCACCAACAAGCTCTACCGGGCCGAGTTGCTGCGGCGGTTGCCGTTCCCCGAGGACATGCACTACGAGGACCACGTCTTCAGCACCGCCCTGTACTGCGCGGCGCGACGGTTCGCCGTGGTCCCGTGGGTGGTCTACCTCTGGCACCGGGCCTCGGCGGAGAGCGACGCGCGGCTGTCGATCTCGCTGAGCCTGACCGACATGTCCAACGTCCGCTCCAGGATCAGGGCGGCCCGGCTGAGCGACGACATCCTGCGTGACAACGGCCTCGGTGACCTGGTGCACGAGCGGCAGCGCCGGTTCCTCCGCCAGGACCTGCGGGTCTACCTCAACCCGCTGCCCATGCGGGACCTCGCGTGGGTCGAGGAGTTCATCTCGGTGGTCCGCCCCTACCTGTCCGAACTCGACCCGGCGGTGTTCGAGACGATCGACCCGCTCATCCGGGTCTGCTGTAGTTTCATCCTCGCCGGTCGGCCTGACGAGCTCCTGCTGGCCGCCGCTTCGCTGAACGGCCCGAAGGCACCGCCGCGCGTCGCCCTGCGCGAAGGGGGGCGCACCTACTGGGGAACGGTCCCCGACGAGATGCGGGAGATCACCTCGCTCCGGATGGCCGAGCTGCCCTACAGCGCCTCCAGGTTGCGCCACGAGGCGGTCGTCACCGGCCAGGGCACCGTGATCAGGGTGGTGATCAGGACGTACGACCCTTTCGGGGTGCTCGCCGCCACCCCCGGCTGGACCGCGTTCCTGCGCATCGGGAAGCACCGGGTACGGCTCGCGCCACGCGAGCAGGACGACGGCGGTCTGCTGAGCGAGGCGACGGTCGACCTCGCCGCGCTCAGCCCCGGCCGCCTGGGCTTCGACGGGCGCCACGAGCCGGTGGTCGAGATCGTCAACCCCGACGGGAGGGTCACCTCCGACCAGCTGCTGGTCGATTCGTCCAGCCCGCCGTTCGTCGTCGTCGTCCCGTGGCACGAGGTCACCGTCGGCGCGGAGGGGGTCGCCGCGTTCCTGCGGTTGCGCTGGCGCCGCCGGGGAGCGCTCAGGCGACTGGCCCGGGTGGGGCGGGCCGGCCGCAGGCTGCTGCGCAGGATGGACGGCCCCGAGGTGAAGCTCCGCGTCTACAAGGGGCTGATCTCCGTACTGCCGCCCCGCCGGGATCTGGCCCTGTTCGAGTCCGACGTCGGCGCCGGGTACACCGGGAACCCGCGCTACATCTACGAGGAGCTCAGGCGGCGGGGCACGCCGTTGCGGATGGTCTGGTCGGCGACCGGGACCGCGCACGGCTTTCCTCCCGACGCCAGGCTGGTACGGCGGATGAGCTGGCGGCACATCTGGACCATGGCCAGGGCGGGCTACTGGGTCGACAGCCACGGCATGCCGCTGGCCTATCCCAAGCCGCCGCGCACCCGCTACCTGCAGACCTGGCACGGCCAGGGCATCAAGTCGGTCGGCTTCGACTCGCCTGACCTGCGCGCCGACTTCGACGGGCCGAGGGCGACCTGGCGGGCCGCGGTGGAGCGCTGGGACGCGCTGGTCTCGCCCAGCGCCGAGTTCGAGCGGGTGTTCGTGCCCTCCAACGGCTACCGGGGACGACTGCTGCGCCACGGCTCGCCCCGCTGCGACGTGCTGGTGCACGGTGACCGGGATGCGGCCAGGCGGGCGAGGGAGCGGCTGGAGATCCCGCACTGGTCCAGGGTGCTGCTGTACGCACCCACCTACCGCGACCGGGCCAAGGGGTCCGGCGAGTCGGTCAGGGCCGACCTGTCCGCGATGGCCGAGGCCCTGGCCGGCGACTGGACGGTGGTCCTGCGCACCCACCCGGTCGAGCGGTTCGAGGTGCCCGAGCAGCTGCGCCACTTCGTCCGCGAGGCCGGGTCGTACCCCGAGGTCAACGACCTGATACTGCTCTCGGACGCGCTGCTGACCGACTACTCGTCGCTGATGTGCGACTACGCGATCACCGGGCGGCCGATGCTGTTCCTGATCGACGACTGGGACGAGTACCGCAGGGTGGAACGCGGGGTCTACCACGACCTGCCCGCGATCGCCCCCGGCCCCTGTCTGACCACCACCGAGGAGCTGATCGAGGCGCTGCGCGACCTCGACGGCGTGACCGTCTCCTTCGCCGCCAGGTACATCGCGTTCCGCAGGCTGTGGTGCGCGGAGGAGAAGGGTCACGCCTCGGCGAAGGTGGTGGACGCCTTCTTCGAGCCCCCCTCGGTCCGGATCCCCACGCAGGCTCCCCGGGAGTGGCGCGCTCCGGCCGGGCTGGGACATCTGCCGGGGCTGCGGCGGCCGATCCAGCCGCCCAGGTGGTCGGGGTGAGCGGCGGGCGCGCGGAGGCGGTCGTGTTCGCCTGCGTGGACGCCGACACCCTGGGCGGCGTCCAGCGGGTCACCCACACCGTGGCTCAGGGCCTGGCCGAACGGGGCCGCGAGGTGCACGTGATCGGACTGCACCGCGCCAGGAGCCCGTTCCGCTACGTGGAGCGGCCGCGTTACACCAGCCATGTGATCCACCGCACACCGGTGAGCACGCTGTCACCGCTGGGCCGGCGCCGCGAGCACCGGGAGCTCGACAGGCTGCTGCGCGAGGTGGGGCCGGGGTTCGCCGTGCTCTCCTCGCCCAGTGTGGTCGCCCGGATCAGGGCCCTGCTGCCCGAGCGGCTGCTGCCGATCGGGCAGTACCACGGGTCGTACGAGCACGCGCGGGGCTCCTGGCACCTCGACTCGGTCCGCGACCACTACGGCACCCTGGAGAAGGCGGTCTTCCTCAGCGAGCGGGACGCGTGGCTCTTCGCCGAGCACGCGCTGCTGCCCAACACCTGGTCCATCCCGAACCCGCTGCCCGCCTGGCCGTCGGGGACCGCCGGGCTGACCGCCCGCCGGGTGCTCGGGATCGGCAGGCTGGAGGGCGTGAAGCGGTTCGACCGGCTGATCTCGGCCTTCGCCCAGGCCTGTGGCCGTTCCGTCCCCGGCGAGCCCGAGTTGCGGGCGGACCTCGCGAAGACCCGTCGCGAGGCGGGCGAGGGCTGGGAGCTGCACCTGATCGGCGAGGGGACCGAGCGGCAGCGGCTCACCTCGCACGCCGCGGACTGCGAGGTGAGCGACCGGGTGGTCTTCCGTGGCACGGTGCCCGCGCCCCTGATGGGCGAGGAGTATCTGGGCGGGTCGGTGCTGGCGCTGGCCAGCGAGCACGAGGGGCTGCCGCTGGTGGTCGGTGAGGCGGCGTCCTACGGGGTGCCCTCGGTGGCGTTCGACGTGTCGGGCGGGCTCAGGTCACTCGTACTGGACGGGGAGACCGGGGTGCTGGTGCCCCCGGCCGACGTGACCGCGCTCGCCGCCGCGCTGGCCGAGCTGATGGCCTCGGCCGAGGAGCGGCGGCGGCTGGGGGCCGCCGCCCGCGCTCACGTCGAGGCGTTCCGGCCCGATCGCGTGCTGGATCGGTGGGAGGCCCTGTTCGAGCAGGTCACCCGGTGACCGCCACCGGCTCGTTGCGCGGCATCGGCACTCCCGCCAGCACGATCTGGGCGGAGGTGAGCCGCGCCCCCAGCGGGTTCGGCTCGCGGAGCCGCATCAGCCGGTCGAAGGTGATCCGCTTGACCCGGGCCAGCTTCCGCTTGGCCGCGGTCCGCTCGTAGCAGACCAGCCGGGAGGTCTCGACCCTCGGTGCCCCGCTGAGCTCGTACCCGTAGGTCTCCAGGCGGTCGCCGAGCACGCTCTCGCAGAGCGAGACCTCGCCGGGGTCGAGCCGCTCGCGCCAGGAACCGGTCCGCGCGGTGGTCACCTCGCCGTAGGTGCGCGCGTGCCAGGTCTTCCTGGTGGGCACGGCGATGCCGGCCACCGCGGCCGGGTCGCACATGGCCGGGTGGAAGTCCTCGCCGAGGAACTCGCACAGCCTGCGCAGGTGAGCCTCCGGCTCTGCGGTCAGGTCCTCGTAGCGCAGCTCGTGGTAGCTGCCCTCGGGAAGCCTCGGCGCGCCGTGCCTGGCGAAGTCGATCGCCTCGGCCCAGGCGGAGACCGCGCTGTAGACGCTCCCGTTGTACCAGGGCATCTCCTTCAGCGACGCCACGCAGTCGCGGCCGTCCCTGACCAGGTGCACGAACTGGGCGTCGGGAAAGAGCCGGAGCAGCACGTCGGTGTACTGGAAGTACGAGGGCCGCTTGTCACCCCAGCGCGGCTTGCCGTGCCTGGTCGCGTAGGCGCGCAGCACGATGCCCAGCGCGGAGCCGAGCGTAGGCGGCCCGTCGACGATCTGCCCGAGCACCTCGTCGCGGCCCAGGTTCAGCTCGTGGAAACGCGTCTGGTGCCGGTCGACCACCCACTCGGCCAGCTCGCGCCGGTGCTCCGCGTCGTTGAGGTCGCCGAACTGGAGCCGTCGCTGGTAGGCGGAGACCATGAACCGGGTCTCCGGCGGGATGGCGACGCGCGGGTGGGCGTGCAGCATCAGCTGCAGCATCGTGGTCCCCGAGCGGGGACAGCCCAGGATGAAGATCGGGCGGTCGGGCTTCACGTCAGACCTTCGCCAGCTCGCCGAGCTGCCGGCTGGTGAGCCTCGCGGCCACCGGGCCCGGCTCGCGGAACCGCTTGACCCGGTCGCGGAACTCCTTGCGCCTGCGCGCCCAGCGTCGTTTGGCGGCGGCCTTCTCGCACGCCTGAATGTGAGGCTTGCCCGCCTTGGGCGCGCCGCTCAGCTCGTAGCCGTTGGCGGTCAGCCGCTCGGCCAGGACCGTCTCGCAGACCGAGATCTCCCAGGGCTCCAGCCTGGCCTTCCACGAACCCGCCCTGGCGGTGGTGACATCGCCGTGCGTGTTGCTGTGCCAGACCTTGTGCTGCGGGATCGCCACCCTGGCGACGTGGTACGGCTCGGACATCGCCGGGTCGTAGTCCTCGCCGAGGAACTCGCAGAGCTTGCTCAGCTCGGTCTCCGGGTAGGCGGTCAGGTCCTCGTAGCGCAGCTCGTAGTAGCTGTCGGCGGGGAGCTTCCTGGCGTGGTGGCGGCCGTAGTCGATCGCCTCGCTCCAGTTGACCACCGCGTGGAAGACGTCCTTGGTGTACCAGGGCATCTCCTTCAGCGACGCCACGCAGTCGCGGCCGTCCCTGATCAGGTGCACGAACTGGGCGTCCGGGAAGAGCCTGGTCAACAGGTCCACGTGGTGGTAGTAGCTGGGCCGCTTGTCACCCCAGCGGCTCTTGCCGTACTGCTCGGCGTACGAGCGGAAGGTGATGCCCATCGCCGAGCCCAGCGTCGGCGGCCCCGCGACGATGTCGTCGATCAGCTTGTCCCCGTCGAGCTTGAGCTCCTTGAACTTGGTGTCCTTGTCGCTCACGATCCACCGGCCGACCCTGCGCCGGTTCCGTTCCTCGCGCAGGTCCCCGAAGGAGAACCTGCGGTAGTAGCCGGGCACCACGAACCGTGTCTCCGGAGGCACCGCGATACGTGGATGCGAGTGCAGCATCAGCTGCAACATGGTGGTGCCTGAACGTGGACAACCGATCACGAAGATCGGGCGGTCGGACTGCATGACAACGAACCCCCGTAAAGCTTGGTCAAACAGATACGCGCGGCACCTTCTCCACCAGCGGCGCGGCGGGCACCACCCGGGAGAAGAGCCACATTCGATAGATCAGGAAGACCTCGTTCAGCAGAAGCAACGCCCCGGAGGCGACCGCGAGGGGCACCAGGGCGACCCTCCCCACCAGCGGGGCGACCACGAACACCGCGGCGTGGAACTCGATGCCGCTGATCAGATGGCTCCGCACCCGGCGACGGGCCAGCAGGCGGCCGAACCTGCGGGGCAGCCTCGACCGTTTGCCGCCCCGTGGCCTCGGCCTCCGTTCCTCGAAGGGGACGATCCGCATCGGCTCGCGGGGTGTGATGGCCTCGCGGGGCATGACGACCTCGACGGGCCTGACGTGCCCGGCATGTCCGGCGGCCAGCACGGCCTCCGCGGGCCTGGCGTGTCCCGGAGCCGTCACGGACTCGACGGCCGCCAGGCGGCCGAGCCGGTTCTCCTTGACCACCTCGCGCACGCGCTTCATCTGCGGCGCGTTCACGTAACGGAACAGGTCGAGCACCGCCACCCCCGCACCGAGCAGGATGTAGGCGACCTCCCCCGTCACCGCGTACTGTCCGGACGCCAGCCCCGCGGCGCAGCAGACCACCCTGATCCGGTCGCCCACGTAGTCGAGCCAGAGTCCGAACGCGGTGCCCGTCCCCTTGAGCCGGGCGATCTTCCCGTCCATGCAGTCGACCATGAAGCTCAGGTAGAACAGCAGTGCCCCCGGCACCAGCCGTCCGGCCGCGAAGCAGATCGCCGAGCACATCCCGAGAATCAGGGAGAAGCGAGTGAGCCCGTTGGGGGTGATGGACGTATGGTTGGCGACGAGCAGGGTGAGCCTGCACGCCACCGGATCAACCAGGAAAACGGTCCACCAGGAGTCTTTTCGTTTCCGGGTCGCGTGGACGTCGTCCAACGAATAGGCCCTCATGCATCCCAGCATGGCCACGCCACGTCTCCTGCCATCTACACTCTGTAACTACTAGAAGATCTCCATGCCACTTCTTGACCGGCCCGCGCCACAGTGATCGGCTGCTTTGAAGACACGAAAGGCCGGGGAGGGGTTCCCCGGCCTTTCTCCGGAGCCACAGGTCGCCTTCGCTCCGGGCCCGCCGTTCTCGTGGGGCGGGCGCGGCTACCGGAAGATCCGGTCCACCGCCCGCGCCGCCGCGCCGCCGTCCTCCAGCGGGCAGAACCTGGCGGTGAAGGCGTCGTACAGCCTCAGGTACTTGGTACGCACCTCGTCGACGTCCCGCACGGCTTCCACCACCTCCTCGGTCGTGCGCAGCAGCGGGCCCGGGGCCTCGGCCTCGAAGTCGAAGTTGAAGCCGCGCACCTCGTCGCGGTAGCGCTCCAGGTCGTAGGTGTAGAACAGCATCGGCTTCCCGGTCACCGCGAAGTCGAACATCGCCGACGAGTAGTCCGTGATCAGCATGTCCGCGACCAGGTAAAGCTCCTGGATATCCGGATATATCGAGACATCGAGGACGAAGTCCCTGCCGGCCCGGGGCACCCGGTCGGTGACGCTCGGGTGCTTGCGGATCATGAGCACATGGTCGTCACCGAGCTCCTCGGACATCCGCTGCAGGTCCAGGCGCAGGTCCAGCCGGTAGCGCCCCCTGCTGTAGAACTTGTCGTCGCGCCACGTCGGGGCGTACAGGATCACCTTCCTGCCCTCGGGCAGGCCGAGCCGCTCCCGGATCTCCGCGGCTCCGTCGCGGCGGAGCAGATCGGCGCGGGGAGAGCCGATCTCCAGGATCTCCCCCTCGAAGCGCAGGGCGCTGTCCAGGACCGAGGTGCACCAGGGGCTCGGCGAGATCAGATGGCTCCACCTGGCGACGGTCCTGGCCAGTCGCTCGTGATGGTCGGGCCTGGCGAACAGCACCTTCTCGATGTCGAAGCCGACCCGCTTCAGCGGGGTGCCGCGCCAGGTCTGCAGCACCGTCTGGTCCGGCCTGCGCTCGAACCAGGAGGGCAGGTGGCTGTTGGTGACGACGTACCGGCAGCGGGCCAGCGCGTCGTAGAACTCCCGCCCGTACCGCCGGATCGGCGCCACCCCCTCGGGCAGCTCCACCTGCCCGTCCCTGACCACCCACATGAACTCCAGGTCGGCGCCCCGGCGCACCAGCTCCTCGTAGATCGCCTTCGGGCTGTCGGAGAACTGCCTGCCGTCGTAGCTGTCGAAGAGGACGGCGGGCCGCAGCGCCTCCTGGCACTTGGCCGGATAGAAGTCCTCGCGCAGCAGTCGCTGCTGCTTCGGCCGGCCCGAGGCGCGCAGGTCGTCACTCACCGTGAAGACGGCCTCGGAGGTCAGGTCGGTGTCGAAGGTGAACGTACGGGTGGCGGAGACGTGCTCCAGCGGCGCGGACAGCCGGAACTCCACCCGCATGTCGCCCGCGTCGGTACGGATCGCGAAACCGTGCGTGCCCGCCGGCAGCGGTAGCCATCCGCCGAGTGTGGCGGTTCCCTCGGGCGTCACCGTGGCGCTGCCGCCGACGATCGGGAAGAGCCGCTCGTTGAACCGGTTGCGCGAGGTGAGGACCAGCCACGCCTGGCCGTCGATGGGGCGCATCGCGGCCCCACTCAGCGCCAGGTGCCCCCGCTCGGTCCACTCCACCCGCTCCACGTAGAACGTCGGCCGCTGCTCGCGCAGCACCAGCCCGCCCGTCCGCGACCTGTCGAGCACCACGTCCCGGCCGCGGAGCCGGTGCAGGCCGCGCTCCACGTCACGCTCGACGACCAGCGGCCGGGCGTCGCCCTGTTCCGAGACGATCTCGAAGTGCCATTCGGCCCCGGGATTGAGCGCGCTCATCTCCAGGCTCGCCGGGTCCAGACCGGGCCAGCGATCGGACAGCACCTCGTCGAGGTCGATCACCGCTTCGAAGGCGCCGTCCGAGATGGCCATCGGGTAGCGCCGGTCACGGCCGCCCTGCGGCCGGGTCAGCCGCAGCACCGGTGCGGCGCCGAGGTCGTCGCCGCACCGGCCGGTGACCCGCAGCCTGCCCTCGGCCACCCGGTGACCGGTGACCCGGCCGCCGGGCCGCTCCACCCTGAGCCTGAACTCCTCGGCCGGCGTCCACTCCGTCCACGCCACGCTCCCCGAGGGGTCCTCGGTGAGCTCCAGCCGCCGCGCGGCCGGGCTCGGCTGGGCCAGCCTGCCTCTCCGCAGCAGGCCCCGGGAGAACACGCACAGGTCGACACGCCAGGACGAGCCGGCGGGAAGCCCGGCCGGGTCGACGGCCAGCCGGAACCCGCACCAGTCCTTGCGCCTGCGCGGGCCCGTGTCCACCAGCGACAGACCCCGTTTGGCCGTGACCGGGAGCCGGATCCTGCGCCCGGTCCCCTCTGGAACCAGCCAGGCGAAGACGTGCTGCTGGATCCGCCGGCGGGGACGCAGGTAGCGCAGCGAGACCCGGCCCTCGACGACCAGCCTGTCGTCCTTCCAGTCCAGGCTGTCCACCCGCTGCCGCAGGTCGAGCTCCTCGCGCATCCGGGTGGCGGACCGCTCGACGGATACCGGGCTGTTGAGGTGGTACCCGCGGATGCCCCCACCGCCGACCCGGACCGTAGGCTTGACCGTCCGGTCCCACTCCAGCAGCTGGACCAGGTCGTCCATCCGGCGTTCCCGTACCAGAGCCCACTTCGCCCGGCGCTGCGCGGGGACGCGCGAGAGGACCTTCGGCCCCGCCTGGTCGAGGTAGGCGCAGGCCAGGTCGAGGAAGCGCTGCTGGGACTCCTCGCCCGCCTGGTCGAGCACCTGCAGGAAGTTCGGCAGGTCGCTGTCGAGGACCATCCGGTCCCACGCGGGCAGGTGCTCGGCCCTGCCGGTGTCGATCAGGAAGCGGCGCACGGAGTTGACCGCGGCGAACCGGTCCTCGATGCCCTTGACGTGCCCCCGGTTCTGGGTGATCGAGACGCTCTCCCCCTCCCGCTCCCGCCACAGGTAGACCGGGGTGGAGAGCACGTCCACCGCCCCGGCCAGGAAGTGCGCGGGCAGGGAGACCGCGATGTCCTCCCAGAGCACCCCCTGGGGGAAGCTCAGCCCGTGCTCGTCCCAGAAGGAGCGGCGCCAGAGCTTGTTCGTGACCAGCCGGTCCTTGAGCAGGATCTCGTCACGGGTCACGTGGGTTCGCCGGGCGGAGTTGGCGAAGATCGTCTTGTGCATCGCCGACTGGCGCACCCCCTGCCCGCTGAAACGCAGCACGTTGCCGGTGGCGAGATCGGAACCGCTCTCCTGAAGGCTGCACACCATCGTCTCGATCGCCGTCAGCGGGAGCATGTCGTCGCTGTCGACAAAGGCGAGGAACTCGCCGGTGGCGTGTCTCACGCCGGTGTTGCGCGCGGTGCCCAGGCCCGCGTTCTCCTGCCGGATCAGCCGGAACCGCGCGTCGCGCGCGGCGAACGCCTCGGCGATCTCCGCGCTGGAGTCGGGAGAGCCGTCGTCCACCATGACGACCTCGATGTCACCCCAGGTCTGCGCGACCAACGACTCCAGGCACGCCTCAAGGTACGGTTCCACGTCGTAGATGGGCACGATGATGCTCACTGGGGCCACGATCGGTCCTCCGGTAGTCGAAAGCTCACAGTCCGGTCCGTCCGCGCGAACACCGGACACGCCACGCAGGTGAAGATCCACTCATCGTGGAAGACGTCCCGGGCGCGTGGCGGGGCCCGGCGGCCATGCGCGCGAGGTGGACGTCACGTCAGCAGCATGGCTTCGCGGCCGATGGGGCGTGCCCAAAATATGACCGCGATGGACTGAGCAGACCGAGACTTGACCATTCCTCGCACCCGGCCGGCCCCCGCCTCCGGCCCGCGGTGCGGCAACGCCTTCACCATGCCCTGGTCAAGGCTGGGAATGCACACGTCCTAGTAAGTCGTAATGACCCTTCGGTCCCCCCGGACCGTCCGACACGATCGGGTGACCGAGACGGGCGAGATCGCAGGAAACGGCATTCGCGGGGGGAAGCGCATGGACTCAACAGTCGTCGTGGGAGCGGGGCCCGCCGGGCTCACCGCGGCCTACGAGCTGGCCCGGCGAGGACACCCCTGCGAGGTCTTCGAAGCCGACCGGGTGGTCGGCGGGATCAGCAGGACCGAGGAACGCGACGGCTGGCGCTTCGACATCGGCGGACACCGCTTCTTCACGAAGGTGTCGCGGGTGACGGACTTCTGGAACGAGATCCTCGATGCGGAGGACTTCCTGCTCCGCCCGAGGATGAGCCGCATCCACTACGGGGGCCGTTTCTACGACTACCCGCTCAGGGCCTCCAACGCCCTGCGCAATCTCGGTGTCCTCGAATCCGCGCGATGTGTCGGCTCCTACGCCTGGGCCCGGATCAGGCCGCCCGCGGACCAGTCCACCTTCGAGGGCTGGGTCACGGCCAGATTCGGCAGCCGTCTCTACGGGATCTTCTTCAAGACCTACACCGAGAAGGTGTGGGGCGTTCCCGCGGAGAGCATCCAGGCCGACTGGGCCGCGCAGCGGATCAGGAACCTCTCCCTGGGCAGGGCGATCGCCGGCGCGCTGCTGCCCGGCAGGAACAGCAAGGAGGTCACCAGCCTCATCGAGGAGTTCCGCTACCCCAAGCTGGGGCCGGGCATGATGTGGGAGGCCTGCGCCGACCGGGTCCGCGAGCGGGGTTCCACGGTGCGCCTCGGCACCCGGGTCGAACGCGTCCGCCGCCACCGGGGCCGGCTGGCCCTCACCGTCCGCACGGGCGGGGGCGAGGGCACCGTCCGCGAGGTGTACTGCGACAACCTCATCTCCTCGATGCCGCTCAGCGCCCTGATCCACGCGCTCGGGCCCGACGTGCCGGACATCGTCGCCGAGGCGGCCGCGGGGCTGAGGTACCGCGACTTCCTCACCGTCGCGCTGGTCGTCCCCGAACGGTTCTCCTTTCCCGACAACTGGATCTACATCCACTCCCCCGAGGTACGGCTCGGCCGGGTGCAGAACTACGGCTCCTGGTCGCCGTACCTGGTGCGGGCCGGACGGACCTGCCTCGGTCTGGAGTACTTCGTCAACGAGGGCGACGACCTGTGGCGGATGCCCGACGACGACCTCGTCGCGTTCGGCACCCGGGAGCTGGAACACCTGGGCCTGGTCACCCCCGGTGAGGTCCAGCGGGGCTACGTGGTGCGGATGCCGAAGGCCTACCCGGTCTACGACGCCGGCTACGTCCACAACGTGGAGGTGCTCAGGAAGTACCTCGACGTGGAGTGGCCGCGAATCCACCCGGTCGGCCGCAACGGCATGCACCGGTACAACAACCAGGACCACTCCATGCTCACCGCGATGCTGACCGTGGAGAACCTCGTCGACGGCGCCAGGCACGACGTCTGGGAGGTCAACGTCGACGCGGAGTACCACGAGGAGCGCGCGGGCCACCGGACCACGAGGGGCACCGGCCGCGACGCCCCCGTCCTCCTCGGCCCTGCGACCCACTGACCTGACACCCCCGTCATCGACGGACGCCGACAGACACCGGCGGAACACCGAAACCGGCAATCCCATGACGCCTTACCCGGCCGCTGCCGGCCGTTGCGGGTCAAGGCTCTCCTCCCAGCCGCCCTGGAGTTGCGCATCATGACACAGCGTTACACGGTCCCGGACGTCAGCGTGATCGTCATCACCTACAACGACGCGCCCCGGTTACCCCGGGCGGTACGCTCCGTACTCGACCAGACGCTCAAGAACCTCGAAGTGATCGTCGTGGACGACTGCTCGGGCGACGACACCCCCGCGGTGGCCAAGGCGCTCGCCGAGGAGGACGGCCGGGTCCGCTACGTGCGGCTGCCCGCCAACAGCGGCGGTTGCGGCGCCCCCCGCAACGCGGGCATGGACGTCGCCCGCGCGCCCTTCCTGATGTTCCTCGACAGTGACGACGAGCTGCCCAGGCACGCCTGCAAGAGCCTGCTGCTGGAGGCGGAGGCGACCGGCGCCGACTTCGTCATGGGCACCGTGGAACGCGTCGACGAGGCGAGTGGCGCCGTCACCCTCTGGTACCCCCGGCTGTTCGCGGAGCGCCGGATCGTGGACGACATCCGCGCCGAACCCGAACTCCTCTTCAACTGCCTGGCCACCAACAAGCTGTACCGGCGGACCTTCCTGGACGGCACCGGCATCCGGTTCCACGAGGACATCCACCACGAGGACATCGTCTGGTCGACGGAGCTGTTCTGCCGCAGCAAGCTGTTCGCCGTCGTCCCGTGGCCCGTCTACCGCTGGCTGCTCGCCGCCACGCCCGCGACCAGGTCGATCTCGTCGCGGCGGCACGAGCTGGAGAACGTGCGCCAGCGCGTCACGGCCGCCGTGCTGAGCGACCGCGTGCTGACCGCCACCCACTCCCTCGATCTCAAGGAGGACAAGGACTTCCGCTTCCTCTCCCACGACCTCCGCCTCTACCTGGGCGACCTGCCCCAGCGCGACCCGGCGTGGATCGCCGAGTTCGCCGACCTCGTCATCCCGTACGTGGACACGCTCGAACCCGCGGCGATCAAGCGGCTGAGCAGGGCCGAGCGGGTCTGCCTCCAGCTCGTCCGCGAGCGGCGCGGCGCCGAGGCGGCGCTCGCCGCCGTCGAGCTGGGGGCCAGGCACTCGGTGCCGCCCCGGGCGGTCACCGCGGAAGGCGGGCGGGTGTTCTGGGGGGCGACGCCCCCGCTGAGCGAGCAGGGCAGGAGCGAGCTGGACGTCACCGAGCTGCACCTGGCGGAGCAACCGCTGGCCGGCGCGCTGCTCCGGCACGAGCTCGTCGACCTGAAGGCGTCGAGGGACGAGGTCCGGTTGCGCCTGCGGACCTACGACCCCGGCCGGGTGCTCGACGGCCGCTCGCTGACCGCCTGGCTGCACATCGGCGGCAGGAAGAAGACGATCGCCGCGATCCCCTTCGAGCCGGCACCCGTCGTGACCGAGCCGCCCCGGGGAGCGCGGGAGCGTCGGGGGCTGGAAGGACACTGGGACCCGGAGGAGGCGGAGGGCACCCAGATCCCCGAGGGGACGGGCATCCTGGAGGCGACGGTGTCGATCTCCCTGCCCGAGCTGGACTGGCCGGACAACGCCGTCAGGCCGCAGGCGGTCACGATCTCGCTCCACGAGGGTGAGCGCCGCAACACCAGGCCCCTGCTGGCGCCCCCCAGCCTGTCGTTCACCTCCGTGGGCACGGTGGGCACGGGCCGCCTGGTCCTGGAGGCGTCCGCCGACCTCCCGTTCCGGCTCGTGGCGCGCAGGCTCGGCCATGTGCCCGCGCGACGCCTGCCGAGCATGGCGGAGCTCTGCCAACACCTGCTGTCCAACCTGGCCACCCCCCGCAACCTGGGTCGCTTCTACCGGCTGGTCAGCGCGACGGTGCCGGTCAACCGCCGTCTGGTGCTCTTCGAGTCCGCCGAGGGGAGCGGCTACACCGGCAACCCGCGCTACGTCTACGAGGAGCTGCAGCGGCGCGCGGGCGGCCTGCGCGCGGTCTGGTCCCACGCGGGCGTCCCCGAGCGCTTTCCCGAGGACGTCGACCTCGTCCGGCGCGACACCTTCCGCTACGCCTGGACCCTGGCGCGCGCCGGCTACTGGGTGGACAGCCACAACCTCCCCTACTGCTACCGCAAGCGCAAGGGCACCCGATACCTGCAGACCTGGCACGGCCAAGTGTTCAAGAAGATGGGGCTGGACGAGCCCCGCCACCGGACGCAGCCCGCCCTGGCCAGGAAGTACGCCGAGGCGGTGGCGCGCTGGGACATGCTGCTCACCCCGGGCCGCGACTTCCGCCGGGACTTCGCCGAGGCCAGCGGCTTCAAGGGCGAGCTGTTGCACGCCGGCTACCCGCGTACCGACGTGCTGGTGCGGCACGCCGAACCGGCGCAGCGCGAGCGGGCGCGGCGGGTCAGGGAGTTCTTCGAGGTCCCGGCCGGAAAGCGGGTGGTCCTCTACGCACCTACCTACCGCGACAACGGGCGTTTCAGCGGCGAGTCACTCCGGATCGACCTGCCGGCCCTCGCCGCCACGCTCCGCCCGGACTGGGTGATCCTGGTCCGCGCCCACCCCTACGACCGCTTCACGGTGCCCGACCCGCTCGGCTGGCTGGCCCGGGACGCCTCGGCGTATCCCGAGGTCAACGACCTGATGCTGGCCTCCGACGTGCTGGTGACGGACTACTCCTCGATCATGTTCGACTATGCCTGCCTCGGCCGGCCGATCCTCTACTACGTCGACGACCACGAACGCTACGCCGCCGCCCAGCGGGGGGTCTGCTTCGACCTGGCCGAGGTCGCCCCCGGGCCGCTGCTGCGCGACCCGGGCGAACTCGCCGCCGCGCTGGAGGAGCTCGGTGAGATCACCGAGCGGTACGGGCGACGCTACGCGGAGTTCCGCGACCGCTGGTGCGGCCTCGACGACGGGCAGGCGAGCGGCAAGGTCGTGGACGCCTTCTTCCCGGAGGTCGTGCGATGAGAGCGCGAAACGTCATCTTCCTCAGCACCGACGGCGACTCGATGGGCGGGTCCCAGCGGGTCATCCACACCCTGGCCCAGGGCCTCGCCACCCGCGGGCACCGGGTGAGGTTGGTCAGCATCAACCCCTCCAGGCAGCCGCACACCTACTTCGCCGACCCCCTCTACCGGCACGCCACGCTGTACGACACGCCCGCCCCCGAGGCCGCCCCCCGCTCGCTCCCGTGGCGCAGGGCGAAGGCGCGGCGGACCCCGGAGGAGATCGCCACCGCCAGGCAGCGGCTGCTCCGGCTGACCGACCGGATCGACCGCGGCTACCTGGTCATCGCCTCGCCCTGGGCCGCTCACTGGATCGCCGACCTGCCCATGCCGCACATCGCCAAGGTCGGCCAGTACCACCAGTCGTACGCCGAGGCCGTGGACTCCCCGAACCTTCGGTTGATCAAGAAGTACTACGCGCACCTCGACAAGGCGCTCTTCCTCTGCGACGACTACGCCGCGTCCTTCACCAACCACCGGCTCGCCAACTGCGGGACCATGCTGAACCCGGTCGGTGTCTTTCCCGAGAAGGCCGCCGCGCTGCGCAACCCGCGGATCGTCTCGGCGGGACGGCTGGTCAGGGTGAAGCGGATCGACCTGCTGATCGACGCCTTCGCCGCCGCGGCTCCCGCCGTCGCCGAACCGTGGGAGCTGCACATCATCGGCGACGGGCCGCTCAGGGCGGCACTGGAGGCGCAGGCCGCCGAGACCGGCCTCGGCGACCGGATCGTCTTCCGCGGGCAGGTCGAGAACGTCGAGGCCGAGTACCTCGACGCCTCCATCGTCACCCTGAGCAGCGACTTCGAGGGGTGGGGGCTGGTCCTCGCCGAGGGCGCGGCCTGCGGGCTGCCCGCCGTGGCCTGCGACGCCTCGGCGGGGGTCAGGACGCTGGTCGCGGACGGCGACAACGGCGTGCTGGCCGAACCCGGGAACGCGGGGAGCTTCGCCGCCGCCCTGGAGCGCCTCATGTCCGACGCCGAGTTGCGCGGGCGGATGGGGGCCAGGGGCAGGGAACGGATGAGGGCCTACCGGCTGCCCCGCGTCCTGGACCGCTGGGAGGCGCTGTTCGACGAGATCGACCGCTGACGCGGCGGTGTCCACATCTCCCGCGCCTCCCGCAGCAGGAGCGGCACGAACAGGACACCGACGAAGATCGGCGCCACCATGAACCGGAAGTCCGGCGCGGTGTTGGTGAGGATCACGCCGAGCTGCTGTCCCGCGACCACGGCCGCCCCCGCGAGCGCCGCCCCGCTCCCGGTCCGCCGCCAGGCGAGCGCGGCCGCCGCGTAGCCGAGGTAGCACCAGAAGGGCGCCCGCCAGAGCAGCCACTCAAGCTGCCTGACCGTGCTCGCGTCCAGCGCGGACAGCCCGGCGGCCCGCAGACCGGCGGAGAACGGCCGCTGCCGCATCGCCGAGGCCGCCGGGGTGCCCTCCCAGCCGTCGGGGAGCCGGGGATCGCGCAGCGAGAAGCGATAGAGCTCGCCGCCGGGCTCGCCCGAGGTCGAACCGACCTGCCAGGCGAGCGCGGCGCGGCAGACCCGGGCGCTCAGCAGCACACCGGGCGCGCGGACCAGCAGCCCGCGCCAGAGTTCCAGCACCTCGGAGATCCGCTGCTCGGCCCGCGAGTGGCTGAAGGCGGGGTCGAAGAAGACGCGCGCCATGGTCTGGCAGGTCGCCCCCCGCCGCCAGGCGCGCAGCGGGGCGATCGTGGCGAGGAGCGTCCGCTGCTCGCGGTCGAAGAGCCGGGGGCGCTCCCCGTACGCCACGGCGAGATCGCCGAACACCGTCTGGTAGGCGAACGAGCGGGACGGCGGCGCGATGCCCATCGCCGGGTAGCCGGCGCCCAGCAACAGCAGCGGCGTCGCCACCGCCGCCGCGGCCACCGCCGCCAGCGGGCGGCGGGCCGCGGGCAGCAGTGGGAGCAGCAGGATCGCGGCGATCAGCGCGACGAGGAAGCCGTTGTTCCTGAACAACCCCAGCCCGGCGAGTTCGGCACCGAGGGCGGCCAGCCGCGGATCCCAGGTCCACCCGCCCTTGAGCACTCTGTTCCTGAGCGTGTCCCGCGCCCCGGTCGCGAGCCGCACAGCGGCCGGCCCGGTCGCGAGCCGCACGGCGGTGCCCGCGGCCAGCACCGCGCACACCGTGAACGGCACGTCCTTCCACATCGTCACCGTGAAGGCGCCGAGCGGCGGTGACAGCACCGCGCATCCCAGCGCCGCGAGCAGCCCGCGCCCGCGCACGCCCAGCGACCTGAGCGCGCCCGCGAGGTGGGCCAGCGCGGCGGCCATCGCCGCCGTCTGCGCGAGGGTGACCGGGGACAGGTCGCCGGTCACCTGCAGCGAGAGGCCGAGCAGGGCGTCGTAGGCGACCGACTGGCCGGCCACCCAGGGACCCGTCGTGACGTGCGCGACGTAGGTGACGGAGTCCGGGCTCATCAACCCGGGATGGAGGGCGAGCCACCAGCCGAGCAGCACGAGCTGGCCGGTCGCGTAACAGGCGAGGGTGAACCGCCGGTCGCGGGTGTCGCGGACACCGCCCCGCCTCCTCTCGGCCGAGGGCGGCTCCACCGTGGCGATCGTCATGCTCTCCCCAGCGTTTTCCGGCAGGGGGCCGTTGCCCATCATCGGGCGGCGGCGGGACGCGCCCACGCCGCTATACACAGTCATGACCTGGGGAAACAGCAAGTTTGCTGGAGGGTGCGCGGGGTGCCGCGATCACCGGAGCATATGGGCTTTCACAGGACATTGTGACGCTTCAGCCCCAGGAGCCATCAGGCACCTCGATAGGATGCCCATTCGACCGACGTCGATTTGACCCGGAGATCCCCTCATGAAGTCTCCTGTCCGAATGTTGCTGGCCACATCCTGTGCGCTGGCCATGATCGCTACCCCGACCGCCGCGTGGAGCGCGGAACAGCCCAAACCGACGGCCAAGGCTGCGAGCAAGGCCAAGCCCGCACCCAAGCCCGTGCCGGTGGACTGCGCGAAGGTCAAGTGCATCGCGCTGACCTTCGACGACGGCCCCGGCAAGTACGCCGACAAGCTGCTCGACACCTTCAAGAAGTACAACTCCAAGGCGACGTTCTTCCTTGAGGGTCAGTACGTGAAGTCCCGCCCCGCGTTCGCCAAGCGGATGGTCGCCGAGGGCCACGACATCGGCAACCACAGCTACAGCCACCCGCACCTGCGGGAGCTGTCCGAGGACAAGATCCGCGAGGAGCTGACCAAGACCCAGGACATCGTCAAGAAGTCCACCGGGAAGTACCCGACGACGATCCGGCCGCCCTACGGCGAGTTCGACCAGCGGGTCGCGGCGATCGCCGCCGAGATGGGCATGCCGATCGTGCTGTGGAACGGCGGCTCCCGCGACTGGGCGACCAGGAACGAGAAGGCCATCTACGACGAGGTGCTCAAGAACGCCAAGCGTGACGGGGTCATCCTCATGCACGACTGGGTCGAGCAGACGGTCAAGGTGATGCCGAAGCTGCTGACCGCGCTGCAGAAGCAGGGCTACCACATGGTGGCGGTCTCCTCGCTGCGCGGCGCCAAGACCACGAAGGCCGGAGAGGTCTACCCCGTCGGCTCCGAGAAGGACGAGGACCTGACCTCCGAGTCGCCCACCGGCGACCCGGACGACTTCGCGGAGTCGCCCGAGGACGGCAGCTGAGCCGCCCCACCCGAGGACGCCCTCCTGGCCATCTCGGCTGAGGGCGTCCTCTCGGCGATCTCGTCCGCGGACCGCCGCCGAGCCAGCCGCCTGCCCAGCTCCTGCATGGGAAGCTCCACGTAGCGGTAGGTGAGCAGGCTCAGGCCGAGCACCACCAGCACGAACGCCGCGGACAGGGAGAGCTGCAGCACCGGCCCGGCCTCCCGCACGTCCCCGACAACGATGTGCGCGATCCGCAGCAGCGGGTGATGCAGCAGGTAGACCGAGTAGCTGACCAGCCCCAGCCAGACGAGGAACCTGGGCAGCCGGCGCCCGCGCAGGGCCATCGCGCCCGCGAACGACACCCCGGCCAGCGCCATGGTGACGAACCACGGCCCCGGCTGCACCCACCACCAGCCGGCCTGCTCCGACCAGACCGGGGCCAGCGCCACGAGCACCGTCGCGACCGCCACCGGCCAGAGGGCCCCCTCTCCGTGCTCCCAGCGACGGATCGCGGTTCCGGCGAACATCACCGCGAGAATCGCCGCCCCCAGCCACGGCACGAAACCGGAGAAGATCAGCAGCACCACGGCCATCGCCCCGAGGACATACGCGGCGATCTTCGTGAACCGCCCGCCGATCAGGCAGGCCAGGCCCGCGAAGAACAGCACGCCGGACACGTACGCGGGCCAGTAGCCCTTCATCGGCGGCGCCGTCAGCACCAGCCCCGCCACGACCGCGACCGCCCCGAAGCCGATGGCGAAGGCACCGCTCGCGCGGTGCACCCCGCCGACGAACAGCGCGGTGACGATCAGGTAGAAGACCATCTCGTACGAGAGCGTCCACATGGTGTCGGCCAGGCCGCCCAGGTGCACCACGTCCAGCAGCATCGTGGCGTGCGCGGACACCGAGGCCAGGTCCCTGGGCACCTGCTCGCGGACGGGCATCCAGATCGCCATGACCAGGACGCCCACCGCGACCAGCAGGTAGATCGGGTAGAGCCGGAACACGCGGCTGATCCAGAAGGCCCGCACATCACCCCGCCGCTCCAGCGAAACCGGGATGATGTACCCGCTGACCAGGAAGAACACCAGGACGCCGTACATCCCGAGGTTGAACCAGTACGGCCGCAGGGCGGGCATGAACCAGGGCAGCATGTGCTCCAGCAACACGGCGACCGCGCCGATCCCACGCAGCGCGTCGAGCCACGCCAGACGGGGAACGGGGGTCCTGGCGGAGCTCGCGCCGATCAGTGGGGAGGACACCCGCACCAACCTACCCCTCGGCACCCCGGGAAACCCCGCCATCGGCGGCAGCCGTCCCCCGCCGGGCGCCTACTCCCACTCGATGGTGCCCGGGGGCTTGCTGGTCACGTCCAGCACCACCCTGTTGACCTCGCGGACCTCGTTGGTGATGCGGGTGGAGATGCGGGCGAGCACGTCGTAGGGGACGCGGGACCAGTCGGCGGTCATGGCGTCCTCGCTGGAGACCGGGCGCAGCACGATCGGGTGGCCGTAGGTGCGGCCGTCGCCCTGGACGCCCACCGAGCGGACGTCGGCGAGCAGCACGACCGGGCACTGCCAGATCTCCCGGTCCAGCCCGGCGCGGGAGAGCTCCTCGCGGGCGATGGCGTCCGCCTCGCGGAGGATCTCCAGGCGCTCCCGGCTGACCGCGCCGACGATGCGGATGCCCAGCCCCGGACCGGGGAACGGCTGGCGCCAGACCATGGAGGCGGGCAGGCCCAGCTCCTCGCCGGCCCGGCGGACCTCGTCCTTGAACAGCGCGCGGAGCGGCTCCACCAGCGAGAACTGGAGATCGTCGGGGAGACCTCCGACATTGTGGTGGGACTTGATGTTGGCGGTGCCGGTGCCGCCGCCCGACTCGACCACGTCGGGGTAGAGCGTGCCCTGGACGAGGAAGTCGACGGGGCCGTCGGCGATGATGGCGCGCTGCTCGTCCTCGAAGACCCTGATGAACTCGCGGCCGATGATCTTGCGCTTCTCCTCGGGGTCGGTCACCCCTTCCAGTGCCTTCAGGAAGCGCTCCTGGGCGTCGGCCACCCGGAGCTTGACCCCGGTGACGGCCACGAAGTCGCGCTCGACCTGCTCGGCCTCGCCCTTGCGCAGCAGCCCGTGGTCGACGAAGACGCAGGTCAGACGGTCACCGATAGCCCGCTGGACCATGGCGGCGGCCACCGCGGAGTCGACGCCGCCGGAAAGCCCGCAGATGGCGCGGCCCTCGGGGCCGATCTGGGCGCGGATCGCCTCGACCGCGTCCTCGACGATGTTGAGCATCGTCCAGGAGGGGCGGCAGCCCGCGGCGGCCAGGAAGTGCTTCAGCACCGCCTGGCCGTGCTCGGAGTGCAGGACCTCGGGGTGGAACTGGACACCGTACAGGCCCAGCTCGGGGTTCTCGAAGGCGGCGACGGGCGTCTCGGCGGTCGCGGCGGTGACCGTGAAACCCTCGGGGGCGGCCGAGACGCTGTCCCCGTGGGACATCCAGACCGACTGCTTCGCGGGCAGCCCCGCGAAGAGCACGCCGTGCTCGCCCACCTCCAGGTGGGTGCCGCCGTACTCGGCGGTGCCGGTCCTGGCCACCTCCCCGCCCAACTCCTGGGCCATGACCTGGAAGCCGTAGCAGATGCCGAAGGTCGGCACGCCGGTGCCGAACAGGCCCTCGGGGGCGGCCGGGGCACCCTCGGCGTACACCGACGAGGGGCCACCGGACAGGATGATGGCCTTGGGCTTCTTGGCCATCATCTCCTCCACCGGCATCGTCGACGGGACGATCTCGGAGTAGACGTGGCATTCACGTACCCTTCGCGCGATCAGCTGCGCGTACTGCGCGCCGAAATCGACGACCAGGACCGTGTCGAACTCAGACACCAAGACCCCCAAAAGGAACAGAGCGGTGGTCCCAGTCTATCGGCGCCCGTCGGCGTGCTACTCGTAGACGGGAAACGGGGGCAGCGCTCCCGCGAGCAGGGCCTCGGTCTGCTCGCGCAGGCCGGCCGCGTAGCCGGAATGGGTGAAGACCAGGAAACGCTCCTGGCGGATGGCCGCCACCGCGGCGAGCGCCACCTGTTCGGGGTCGATGCCCCGTTCCACCAGACCGTCGATGATCTCAGCGGAGGCCACCTCGTCCTCGGTAGGCCCGGCGACCGTGAGATTCTCCGGCCTGACCCGTTCCGAGCGGTTGATGCCGGTCCGTACCCCGCCCGGGCAGAGCGCGGTCACCCGGAGCTTGGAGCCGGCCATCGCGAGGTCCTGGGCGAGGGACTGCGAGGCGGCGAACGCGGCGTACTTCGAGACCGAGTAGGCGCCGGAGAACGGCGCGGCGAACAGCCCCGAGACCGAGACGGTGTTGAGGATGTGGCCCTCGGTGTCCTGGGCGATCATACGGGGGACGAAGGCCCGGATCCCGTGGAGCACACCCCAGAGGTTCACCCCGAGCAGCCAGGCGAAGTCCTCGGGCTCCCTGGTCCACATCTGGCCGCCCTGGAAGACCCCCGCGTTGTTGCACAGCACGTGGACCGCGCCCAGCTCGCCGAAGGTCCGGTCGGCGAGGTGCTGCACGGCCGCCGGATCGGAGACGTCGGTGATCTCGGTGAGCACCTTGACCCCCTCCACCAGCGAGGCGGTCTCCGCGAGAGGGCCCGGGTCGACGTCGGCGAGCATGAGGGCCATCCCCTCCGCCGCCAGGCCCAGTGCGAGCGCCCGGCCGATCCCGCTGCCCGCCCCGGTGACGACCGCGATCTTGTCTGACAGTTCACGCATGGCGTTTCCTCCACCCTGACGGTTCCCGCATCGTGTTACCTCTAACTGACGGTTCACGTATCGCGCCGTCCCCGGCCGCACCATACCTAGCGGCCGCTTGGCCACAAAGCTAACGTGTGGCTCACCACCAGTCGAGGAGGCAGGCCATGGCAGGTACCGGAGTCGTCGTCACCGGCGGAGCGTCAGGGATCGGCAGGGCCTGTGCGCTCGCGCTCGCCGAGGCCGGGCGCCCGGTCGCGATCTGGGATCTCGACGAGACGGGTGCCAAGGAGACCGCCTCCTTCGTCGCCATGAACGGCGCCCCGGCGATCGCCGTCACCGTCGACGTCACCGACGCCTCGTCCTTTCCCGCCGCGGTCGCCACCAGCCGCGACGCCCTGGGGGCGATCGGCGGCCTCGTGCACGCGGCCGGGATCGCGGCCCCCCTGGGCGTCGGCGAGCTGACCGAGGCGGCCTGGGACGCGGTGCTCAACGTCAACCTGCGCGCCCACGCCCTGCTGGTCAAGGCCCTGCTTCCGGACCTGCGCAGGCACGAGGGCTCCGCGGTCGTCGGCATCTCCTCGGTCGAGGGCCTGGTCGGGCAGGCGTTCATCCCGGCCTACTGCTCTTCCAAGGCGGGCATGCTCGGCCTGACCCGCTCGATGGCCCACGAGCTGGCGCCGATCCGGATCAACGCCGTCTGCCCCGGCTACATCGACACCCCCATGCTGGTCAAAGCCACCGGCGGCGACCAGAGCTTCATGGAGTCCTTCGAACGCAAGTCCCTCTTCCACCGCCTCGGCCGCCCCGGGGAGGTCGCCGCGGCCGTACGGTTCCTGCTGAGCGACGAGGCGTCCTTCATCACCGGCACCCACCTGGTCGTCGACGGCGGCGCCACGGCCGTCGACCGCTGATCCCGCCGGTTAGCGCGCTTCGGTACGCCGTTCGGCCCGGCGGGAGCGGCGGCCTGGGCGATCGGTCGTCGATCTCCCGGCGGGCCGTCCCGGTACGGGCGTGCCCGGGAGGCCGCTCGACCTCACCGGAGCGCGGCAATGGAGGAAGGCACGCTCCGGCCTGGCACCGAGGTCACGGTGCTGGCCGACGGTCACCGGGGCGGGGCTGAAGGGCGTGGTCGAGGAGGCCCAGGGGTGGGGAGCCGAGGTCGAACATCGCGGTGTGGAAGCGTTTGAGGCCGAAGTCCGAACCCCAGGCGGTCCTGGCGCGGTCCCGGAGGTCGAGGATCTCCAGCTTGCCCCAGGTGTAGCGGCCGTAGGTGGGGTCGAAGGTGGCCCGAGCCGCCTCGGAGAGCGCAGCCGGGCCGACGATGTGGGTGTCGGCGGCGAAGCGGCGGGCGCCCTCCTCGACGGTCATCGCACCGGAGTGCACGCCGATCGCGCAGGCCAGCCGGGTCACCCTGATCAGGGCCTCCAACCACACACCGATCTCGAAGCGCGGATCCTCCGGCGCGAAGCCCTCCTCGACGCAGAGCTCCTCCGCGTAGTGCGCCCAGCCCTCGGCGAAGGAGAGCGACATCAGCGTCCGCCGCACGTCGGAAGGGGCGTGGCGGAGCGCCCGGCCGTGTGAGAAGTGTCCGGGGGCGACCTCGTGCACGTTGATCGCGGGCAGCGTGGTCTCGCTGAAGACCTCCAGCCACTCCTCGACATCGCCCGGCGGCCACGAGAGGTCGGGCGGGGTGACGTGGTACCACGAGGGGCCGTCGGGCTCGCCGGGCGCCGACCAGCTCATCATGGCCATACCCCACCGGCGCGACTCGGGCGCGATGCCGACCAGGCACTCCCCGTCGTGGTAGGGCACCAGGTCCCTCTCCCGGGTGAAGTCGATCGCGCGCTCGGTGCCGATCGTGGCCGCCTCGATCACGCCCTCGGGACCGGGGTGCTGCCTGACCAGCTCGCGCGCGACCTCCAGCGGCTTGCGGTCGGCGAACCCCAGCGCGGCACAGGACTCCGTCAGCCGATCCATCAGCCGGTCGCGCTCGGCGTCGGAGCGTTCGGCGAGCCGTCCCAGGTCGACCGGGAGACCCTCGGCGGCGCTCATCAGCCGGGCGAGCCCCTCGGCACCGAGCGAGGCGTCCGGGTCGCCGGAGCGCGCGGCCTTCTCGACGTGCTCCACCAGCCGGGCGTGCGCCCGGAACGCCGCCTCGCGCACACTCTCCTTCGCGTCGCGGGGCACCCCGGCGGCCAGGCCGCGTACCGCGCCGAGCAGCGCGGTCGCGACGGGGGCGCTGAGCAGGTCGAGCGAGGCGATCGCGTTGTCCACCGCCTCCGGCCAGCGGGCGAGGTGGGCCTGCTTGGCGGCGTTCCGCTCGGCCTCGGGAGCGTACTCGCGGTCGTAGGTGGCCAGGTCCAGGTTGCCCACGTGCTCCATGGGGCTGCGCCGGTGCAGCTCCAGCTCGGCGAACTGCACCCGCGCGGCCTGCTCGAAGATCTGCAGGTGCGCCGCGTCATAGGGGTCCTCGGGCAGCGGCCCCTGACCCAGCGCGGCCAGCCCGGCGCGCACCCCCGCCGGCGACAGGTCCTGGATCAGGCCGTCGTACTCGTGCCGCCCGGCCATTTCCCGGACACCGGACACATTGAGATCGCATACCGCCCGCAGGCGCCCGTCGAGTTCGGTCATGGTCGCGACGCTATATCAGTACGGGCTCCGAGGGACCTGGCACGACAGCCCACGATCAGCCCGCGAGGCGACCTCACCCCGGCTACCAGGACAGGCCCCGAAACCCCATGGCAAGCCCGCAGAACGACCTCGACCCCGGATCCGGGGGCCAGGCCCGATTCAGCGCTTCTTTCCGGAATTCACCGGTTCACCGGCCCTCCTGGATTCGAGGATTCCCCAGCTCGGCGATCCGGTCGAGCAGCGCCTCCAGCGTCTTGTCGTCCGTGGCCGGGGCCATGACGGTCACCCGCAGGTGGCGGGCCCCGCCGATCTCCGCCGAGGTCAGCTGGAAGGCGCCGTCCGCCATCAGGCGCTCGCGGACGTCCACCGGGTCGCCGGTGCCGTACCTGAAGCAGACGATGTTGCTCTCCGGCTCGTACGGGCACTCGAAGCCCGGCCGCTCGCGGGCCAGTTCCCAGAAACGGTGCGCGGTGGCGTACCGCCGCGCGACGTGCTCGCCCAGGCCGCGCTCGCCCCGCCAGGCCAGGTTGAGGAAGATCTTCAGGCCCAGCTCGGCCTTGCTGCACTCCACGGTCCTGCCGATGAGGTCGAAGCCCTGCTCCCCGTAGAACAGGTAGCTGGCCCGCTGCTGGAAGGCCGCGTCCAGGTCGCCCTCGCGCCGGGTCAGCACCGCGGCGGCCAGGCTGGAGGTGCGCAGCATCTTGTGCGCGTCCCAGATCAGCGAGTCGGCGAGTTCGATCCCGTCGAGCAGGTGGCGGTGCTCGGCGGCCAGCAGCGCCGAGGCGCCGTGGGCGCCGTCCACGTGGAACCAGACATCGGCGGCGGCGCAGAACTCGCCGATCCCGCGCAGGTCGTCGTAGAGCCCGGTCCCGGTCGCGCAGGCGTTCGCCACCAGGGCCATCGGCCGCCGCCCGGCCTCGCGTACCCGTTCCAGGGCATCCGGCAGGCGGGCGACGTCGACCCTGCCGAGCCCGTCCACGTCCAGCGGCATGACCGCGCGCTCCCCCAGCCCGAGGATCGCGGCCGCGCGGCTGAGCGAGTAGTGCGCCGAGGCGGGGGCGAGCAGGGCGAGGTCACCGGGGACGCCGTCGGTCCACGCGCCGGGGGCGGCCGCCGCCCGTGCGGCCAGCAGCGCGGTCAGGTTGGCCAGCGAGCCCCCGTGGGTGAGGACCCCGCCGCCCGCCTCGCCGAACCCGACCGTGTCCAGCATCCAGCGCAGCACCTCGAACTCGACGGTCGCCGCCGAGGCGCCCATCTCGTAGACCGCCATCGGGTTGTTGGCCGCGCCGTGCACGAAGTCGCCGAGCGCGGCGGGGAAGTCGGGCGCGGCGATCTGATGTCCCAGGTAGGCGGGGTGGTGCATCCGGGTGCCCTCGGCGAGGTAGCCGCGCAGGAACTCCCGGTACGCCTCCGCGGTCATTCCGCCCTCGCGGATCCACCGGGCCAGCCCGAGCCGCTCGGCCAGCTCGCCCGGGGGCCTGCGCCGGATGACCGGCACCGCCCCCGCCTGGCTCTCCGCCACGTAGGCGGCCAGCTCATCGACGGTCACCCCGGCCGCGCGGACGAACTCCTCAAAATTCCACATCACATAGAAATCCTGGTCGAATCCACGACACCCCACCAAATGAGCCCAAAAGCGGTAGATCGGACCAACGAGACGGCCCTCAGCTACGAAGCGGCCTTCCACCCGATCAACTTATCTGTTCTGTAGAATTAACTCTACGTCAGGTATCATCATCTCCGCATGGATCGGCATCCCAGCAAGGAGATACGAGCGGCGATCGATTACATGATCGCCGCAGGCTGGAGGTCATGCATGGGGGCGCGCTTCATGTCCCGGTGGGCATCAGGGATGCAGGCCTCCCTCGTCCATCTGGTCGACACCGCGCTCCCCGGAGGCACACGCCAGGCGGCTGCGGCGTCTCGTCGACCAGTGCCCGCACGGGTTTGAGAACGAACTATCAGAGGGAGCGTGAGTCCCGTGACCGTCTACAGTTTCGAACTTCACTTCACGGCCCCGAGCGGCGAAACGGTGATCGACGCGCTGTACGAGGCCGGCTGGGACGACGCCACGGTGTCACTCGACCCGGCCACGGGCGGACCCGGCATCGCCTCGTTTGATCGTGAGGCGACCGGGGCGGTGGAGGCGATCGCGTCCGCGATCACCCAGGGGCGCTCGGTGGGGATCGAGGTGACCGGAGTAAGCGAGGACCTCGTGACGCTCGCCGAGATCGCCGACCGCACCGGCCGGAGCTTCGCCACAGCCGACCATTGGGCCGTCGGCCGCCGCGGGCCGGGAGGCTTTCCCGAGCCGAAGGTGCGGCGCCCCCGCGTGAGCCTCTGGTCGTGGGCGGAGGTGGCGACCTGGCTTCACAAGAACCGTCTTGCCGAGGTCTCGCCCATGGAGGTGGAACTCGCCGAGGTGTGCGAGATCGCGGATTCGCTCATCCGCGCCCGGCGCCTCCAACGGCGGCTTCCGGCAAAAGACCGCGAGCGCCTCTGTCACGCGATGGCCTGATGTCAGTCCTTGATCGTCGACTCACCTCACGTGCCATGGACGAAGTGCCGCTCAGGTGATGCCGACGATGGGGAGGCGGAGGGCGCCGGGGGCGGTGGCGGGGACGGCGGGGTTGGCGGGGGCGACGGGGGTCAGGCGGGCGTACGGGGAACCCTGGGCGGGGCGCGGGTCGGTCTCTCCCCGGTTGGGCCAGAAGGCCATCGCGCGCTCGGCCTGGGCGGTGATGGTGAGGGAGGGGTTGACGCCGAGATTGGCGGAGATCGCGGAGCCGTCGACGACGTGCAGGCCCGGATAGCCGTGGACGCGGTGGTAGGGGTCGATCACCCCGGTCTGGGGCCCGGCGCCGATGGCGCAGCCGCCCAGGAAGTGCGCGGTGGCCGGGATGTCGAACAGGTCGAGCCAGGTGCCGCCCGGCATGCCGCCGACCTCCTCGGCCGCGTGCCGGACGAACTCGTGACCGGCGGGCAGCCAGGTGGGGTTGGGCTCGCCGTGGCCCCGCCCTGAGCGGAGCCTGCGGCCGAGGAGTCCCCTGCGCATGGACAGGGTGATCGAGTTGTCCTTGGCCTGCATGACCAGCGCGATGATCGTGCGCTCCGACCAGCGGCGGTGGTTGAACAGCCTCGGCACCAGGTGGGGCCTGCGCAGGGCCTCGCCGAGGAACTTGAGCCAGCGCGGCGCTCCGCCGCCGTCGATGAGCAGGGTGCGGAGCAGGCCCATCGCGTTGGAACCGTCGCCGTAGCGGACCGGCTCGATGTGCGTGTACGCGTCAGGGTGGATCGAGGAGGTGATCGCCAGTCCCCTGTTGAGCTTCTCCCCCTTGGCCGACGGGCGTTCGAACCCGAGCAGCGCCTCGGAGTTGGTCCTGGTGAGGGTGCCCAGCCGGTCGGAGAGGCGGGGCAGGGTCCCCGCTGCCTTGAGCCGGTGCAGCAGGCGCTGGGTGCCGTACGTCCCCGCCGCGAAGATCACCTGCTCGGCGGTGAACACGCGGCGGCGCCAGGGGGCGCCGGTCCGGTGCGTCTCGATCCGGTAGCCGCCGTCCACCGGCACGACCGAGGTGACCGTGGTCTCGGGGAGGACCTCGGCCCCGGCCCGCTCGGCGAGGTAGAGGTAGTTCTTGATCAGCATGTTCTTGGCCCCGTGGCGGCAGCCCGTCATGCACTCGCCGCACTCGGTGCAGCCCCTGCGGCGCGGCCCCGCACCGCCGAAGTAGGGGTCGTCCACCTCGACGCCCGGAGGGCCGAAGAAGACGCCGACCGGGGCCAGGTGGAAGGTGTCGCCCACGCCCATCCGCTCGGCGACGGTGCGCATCACCTCGTCGGCCCTGGTGACCGTCGGATTGATCACCACGCCCAGCATGCGCCTGGCCTGGTCGTAGTAGGGGGCGAGCTCGGCCTTCCAGTCGGTGATGCCCGACCACTGGGCATCCTGGAAGAACACCTCCGGCGGCTCGTAGAGGGTGTTGGCGTAGACCAGTGATCCCCCGCCGACCCCGGCGCCCGCCAGGACCATGACGCCGGTGCCCTTCTGGCCGCGGAGCAGGTGGATGCGTTGGATGCCCTTCATGCCCAGCCCCGGCGCCCACAGGAAGTCGCGGGCCCGCCAGGAGGTCTTGGGGAACGTGCCCTCGTCGAAGCGGCGCCCCGCCTCCAGCACGGCGACCCGGTAGCCCTTCTCGGTCAGCCGCAGCGCTGAGACGCTCCCGCCGAAGCCGGAGCCGATCACCAGCACGTCGTAGTCGAACACGACGACTCCTTTCGAGTAACGACCTTCGGCGGTTTCCGGCGGCTCAGGTGACCTCGGGGCGGCGCCGTGACGGACGTTCGCCGTCGCGGCCTCGTGGGCCTGGCCGGAGTGGTTCGGATGCGCTTCCGACTCCCCCGGGTGCCTCACTTCAGGTGGAGCGCCTTCATGACCCTGAGCGCGCCCGCGAGGGTGTCGGCGTACTTCTCGTACGCCATGCCGAGGATCGGCTCGAAACCCAGCCAGGGCGCCTGGCTGGAGACGGTCTGCGCCTCGGTGTACCTCAGCAGCCCTTCGGCGCCGTGCCGGCGGCCGAGCCCCGAGGACTTCATCCCGCCCATGGGCGCGTCGTAGGAGGCGTAGGCCGAGGCGTACCCCTCGTTGATGTTGACGGTGCCCGCCTTGATCCGGGAGGCCAGTGCGCGCCCGCGCGACAGGTCGCGGGTCCAGATGGAGGCGTTGAGCCCGTAGGAGGTGTCGTTCGCCTTCTCGACCGCCTCGTCGTCGTCGCCGAAGCGGTAGACCGCGACCACCGGGCCGAAGGTCTCGGCGCGGCAGAGCTCCATGCTCTCGTCGACGTCGGTCAGGACGGTGGGCTCGTAGAACAGCGGGCCGAGGTCGGGACGGGCCTTCCCGCCGGCCAGCACCCTGGCGCCCTTCGCGACGGCGTCGTCCACCTGGGCGCCGACCGCCTCCAGCTGCCGCTGCGAGGAGAGTGAGCCCATCTGCACGTTCCAGTCGAGTCCCGCGCCGAGCCGCATGTTCCTGACCTGCCGGACGAACTTCTCCACGAAGGCGTCGTACACCGAGTCGTGGACGTAGAGCCGCTCGATGGACAGGCAGAGCTGCCCCGCGTTGGTGAAGCAGGCGCGCAGCGCGCCCTGGGTCGCGATGTCGAGGTCGGCGTCGTCGAGTACCAGCATCGGGTTCTTGCCGCCGAGCTCCAGCGAGCAGCCGATCAGTCGCCTGGCGGCCTCCTCGGCGATCTTCCGGCCGGCCCGGGTGGAGCCGGTGAACGCGACGTAGTCGGCGCCGTCGAGCAGCGGATCGCTCACCTCGTCGGGTTCGCCGAGGACGACCTGCCAGATCTCGCGGGGCATCCCGAGGGAGACCAGCAGATCGATGGTCCACAGCGTGGACAGCGCGGTCTGGGTGTCGGGCTTGTGGACCACCGCGTTCCCCGCGAGCAGCGCGGGTACGGCGTCGGTGACACCGAGCGAGAGCGGGTAGTTCCACGGCGAGATCAGGGCCACCGTTCCCCGGGGCCGGTGCGCCTCGGCGGTCCTGGTGGCGACGGGCAGTATCCCGGCCCGCGATCTGGTCTCCAGCAGGCCGGGGGCCCGCCGCGCGTAGTAGAGGGTGCAGCCCGCGACGTCGAGCACCTCCTCGAAGGCGTGCCTGCGCGCCTTGCCGGTCTCCCACTGGACCACGTCGAGGATCTCCTCGCGGCGGTCGAGGATGGCGTTGTGCAGGCGGAGGAAGGGCTCGGCCCGCTCCCTCACGGGCAGCGCCGCCCACGCCCGCTGCGCCTCCCGCGCCGCGGCGTGCGCGGCGCGGACGTCGTCGGCTGTGGAAACGGGCACCTCGGCGAGCACGTCGCCGGTGAACGGTGCCGTGATCTCCTGCGTCTTGCCGGCGGAGGTCACGTACGGTACGACACGTTCGATCATGCGGGGGTCGAGGGCCCGTGTCATTTCAGGGGGAACGGCCATGTTCGCAGGGTAATCGCGGGAGGCGGGCCGTGGCTACTCACCGGTAGCGAAGTGTTGAACCACACCCCTTTCGGATCCGTCGTAGTGGCATGAGGACATCGATTCGTACAGCCGGCGCGGTCACCCTCGCCGCGGCCCTGCTCGCCACGGCGTGCAGTTCTACGGAGACGAGGAGCGGCGCCGGACCCGCGGCACCGGTCACGCTGGGGAACATCAGGCTGGTCTCCTACAGCGGCTGCGACGACATGCTGGCCGGGCTGCGCGCGGCGACGGCGAAGAACGTCGGCCCGTGGGGCCTCGGCGGCCCGCCGATCCTGTACGCGGAGGCGCGGTCGGACGCCGCAGCCAAGGTCGGCGGCGCGGCGCCGCCCGAGCACTCCACCACGAACACGCACGAGGCCGGGGTCGACGAGCCCGACCTGGTGAAGACCGACGGCGACCGGGTGATCACCGTCAACCGCGGCGTGCTGAGGGTGGTGGACACCGCGACCAGGAAGGTCACCGGCACGCTCAAGCTGGTGGACGCCGAGCAGGCGTGGGCCCCGGCCGACCTGCTGGTCGGCGGGGACAGGGCGCTGGTGCTCTTCTCCGGCGGCGGGATCATCCCGTACGGCGCGGTGGCCAAGCGCGCGCCGAGCCCGGGACCGCGCTACGTCCTCGTCGACCTGTCCGGGGAGCCGAAGGTGATCGGCTCGCTCACCCCGGACGGCTCCCACGTGGACGCCAGGATGGTCGGCTCGACGGTGCGGATCGTGGTCCGCAGCCAGCCGCGGATCGACTTCCCCGACCTCGGGCCCGATCTGTCGGACAACGAGCGCACCCGGCGGAACACCGAGGTCGTCGCGGCGGCACCGATCGAGGCGTGGCTGCCGAAGTACGAGCTGACGTCCGCGACCGGCGTGACCTCGGACCGCACCGTCGACTGCGAGCGGGTCAGCCACCCGGCGGAGTACACCGGGACGTCGATGCTGACCGTACACACCCTCGACCTGTCGCAGGCGCTCGCCGAGACGGCCCCGATCAGCGTGGCCGCCGACGGCGACACCGTCTACGGGACGGGCTCCAGCCTGTACGTGACCAGCAACCCGCAGTGGTGGTGGCCCAGGGCGGTCGACCCGGTGATCGTCGAGGAGGCCCCGGCCACCACTCCCACGGTCGCCGCGACCCCGGCCGCCGCCTCGGGCCTCGACCCCGCTCCGACCCTGCTCCCGGAACCGGCCCCCACACCGAGCGACACCCCCTCGCCGGCGACGACGCCGAAGGAGCCCGCGGAGGAGACCGAGGTCCACCGGTTCGACATCACCGCGGCCGGAGCGCCCCGCTACGTCGCCTCGGGCAAGGTGCCGGGCAGGCTGCTCAACCAGTACTCCCTGTCCGAGCACGAGGGGCACCTGCGGGTCGCCACCACCTCGACCGCCGGGCAGAACAGCTCCAGCGCCGTCTACGTGCTCGACTCCGGCACCCTGGCCGAGAGGGGCAGGGTCGGCGATCTGGGGCTGGGCGAGCGGATCTACTCGGTCCGCTTCATCGGCCCCGTCGGCTACGTGGTGACGTTCAAGCAGGTGGACCCGCTCTACACGCTCGACCTGCGCGATCCGGCGGCGCCGAGGAAGACCGGCGAGTTGAAGATCACCGGCTACTCGGCCTACCTGCACCCGGCGGGTGACGGGCGGCTGATCGGCGTGGGCCAGGAGGCCAGTGAGAAGGGCCGCACGCTCGGCACCCAGGTCTCCCTGTTCGACGTCAGCGATCCGGCCAACCCGCGCCGCCTGTCGCAGATGTTCCAGAAGGACTCGGGCTCCGAGGCGGAGTGGGACCCGCACGCCTTCCTGTACTGGGCCAAGACCGGGACGGCGGTCCTCCCGCTGAACTCCTGGACGGGCACCGAGCAGACCAACGGGGTCGCCCTGGTCCTCGACATCGGTGATTCCGCCGTCACCAGGACCGGCACGATCGTCCACCCCAAGCCCAAGCCGGTGAACGACACCCGCCTCGCCCCCTACGACCCGGGCATCCGCCGCTCGGTCGTGATCGGCGACAGCCTGTGGACGGTCTCCGACCTCGGCCTCAAGGTCAGCGACCTGAAGGACCTGGCCGACCAGGCCTGGATCTCCTTCTCCTGAGCCTTCCGAACCCTCGTCCCGCGCCCCCGTCCCGCCGCCGGGGGCGCGCCCGTCACCGCACTCGGGCGCTCCACAGAACCTCCTATTACACCGACATATCAGCCTTTACAAGATCTTGTTATGACACTTGAATAAGTGTTACCTCTTGCGCAACACACGTGATCCGCGTGTGGCATGGCCAACGACGGCCATCTCTCCGCAGGAGGATCGGTGTCGACCAGACCCTGGTTACGCATCACCGTCATCGCCGCCGCGACGGCGGCGCTCGCCCTTCCCCTGCCGGGAATCGCGCAGAGCGAACCCGGCGCCCAGCCCCCCAAGGCCCACGACTTCCAGGCCGAACAGGGCGCCAAGCCCGACCTGGACAACCGGCGCGGCAGCGTCGCGCCCCCGGCCTCGCTCTCCAGATCGGCGGCGAGCACCGCGACGATCCGGTGGAACGCCCTCGGCACCCCCGCCGTCGTCACCGGCTCCACTCCCCTGGCCGAGGGCCTCGGCAGCGACCCCGAACAGGCCGCGCGGGCCTATCTCAAAGCGAACGAGAACCTCTTCGGCCTCTCCGGCGAGGCGGTGGACGCGCTGGAGAAGATCGCCGTCAACCCGATAGGGGACGGGCACGCCGTACTGCTCAGGCAGAGGTTCGGCGACCTGCCCGCGGGCGTGGACGGGCAGGTCGTGGTCGGCGTGAAGGACGGCAAGGTCCTGCACGTCACCTCGACGCTCTCCCGCTCCTCCGAGGCCCCGCCCGCCGCCAGACTCACCGAGCGGCAGGCGCTGGAGATCGCGGCCAGGGACGGCGGGATCGACCTGGCCACGGCCACCGTCAAGAAGGCCACCGCCACGGCGGTGCCCGCCCCCGACGGGACGCACAACGCGTTCCAGGTCGTCCTGATCGGCGGCGGCGACGGTGAACCGGCCGCTTACACCACCCACGTCGACGCGGTCAGCGGCGAGATCCTGACCCGCGAGAACCTGGTGGACCACCACGGCGCGCCCGACGACCCCACCTGGAAGGCGTTCCCCGCCAACCCGCCGGGCGACTACTCCTCCACCGACACCCGTAAGACCTGGTGCCCCGCCGCGGGCCCCGGTTGCGACCTGGTCGGGGCCGACCCGGCCACCGGCAAGGCCTGGGACCTGACCCACGCCACGGACGCCTCGACGAACACCAGCGTCGGCAACGCCGCCAAGACCGTGGAGAACCGCGCCAGCGGCGACGCGTTCTCGGTGGGCACCCGGAGCAACGTGGCCACGCCGAGCCGCCAGTACGCCTATCCGTGGACCAACAGGTGGTACACCGCCAAGTGTGACCCGGCGGCACTGGACGAGCCCGGCGAGGCCGACCTCGAAGCCGCCATGACCAACCTGCACGTCATGCACAACCGCATGCACGACTGGTCCTACCGGCTCGGGTTCACCGAGACCGCCTGGAACATGCAGAACGACAACGGCGGGCGCGGCGGTCTCGGTGGCGACCCCGAGCAGGGCAACGCGCAGGCGGGCGCCCGGGTGCTCAGCGTGCGCGACAACGCCAACCAGATCACCGGTCCCGACGGGATCGCCCCCATCACCAACATGTACCTGTGGCAGCCGATCGCGGGCTCGTTCTACGCCCCCTGCGTGGACGGCGACTACGACATGTCGGTGATCGGGCACGAGTACACCCACGCGATCTCCGGCCGCATGATCGCCGGCCCGAACGCCGGGTGGAGCGGCGCCCAGGCCGGGGCCATGAACGAGAGCACCTCCGACCTGTTCGCGATGGAGTACCTCGCCGAGTACGGTTTCCGCCCCGCGGGCGACACCCCTTCCGTCACCGGCGGCTATGTCACCGGCGACAAGAAGGCGGGCATCCGCAACTACGACATGGCCACCTCGCCGCTGAACTACAGCGACATCGCCTACGACCTCGTCGGCCAGCAGGTGCACGCCGACGGCGAGATCTGGTCGGCGACCCAGTACGACGTGCGCAAGGCGTTCCTGAAGAAGTACGGCGAGGGCACCCCGGCCAAGCAGAAGGCGTGCGCCGACGGCCAGACCCCGCTCGACCAGTGTCCCGGTAACCGCCGCTGGGCGCAGGTCTCCTTCGACGCGCTGCTGCTGATGGCCTCCGGCGCGGTCAGCTACGTCGACCACCGCGACGCGCTGCTCGCGGCCGACGCCATCCGGTTCGGCGGCGCCAACCAGGCGATCATGTGGCGGGCGTTCGCCGAGCACGGCCTCGGCCAGGGTGCGGCGAGCACCGGGCCGAACGACCCCGATCCGACGCCGAGCTTCGTCGACCCCGCGGGGAAGAACGGGAAGCTCCAGCTCAAGCCGTTGCTTGAGGCCAAGGAGGCGGCGCTTCGGCTGTACGTCGGCGACTACGAGGGCCGCGTCGTGCCGGTGGCCGACACCGACCCGGCGACCGAGCTCGGCGACACCGTCGAGATGACCCCGGGGGTCTACGACTTCGTGGTCGCGGGCAACGGGTTCGGGCACACCCGGGTGAAGTTCGCGGTGCTGCCCGGCGTGAAGCTGCCGCTGCCGCTGCCGCTGGCGAAGAACGTCGCCTCGGCGGCGCTCGGCGCCACCGCGACGGGTGACGGCGTCAACCACGGCAAGCTGATCGACGAGACCGAGGCGACGAACTGGGCCTCGCTCACCGGGCCGGTCAGCGGCAGATCCGTCACCGTGGACCTGGCCGGGACCGCCCCGTCGAAGGTCCGCCGGGTGCAGGTCAGCGCCATGCTCCGGCCCAGCGTCAACGACCCGGCCGACCCCGGCGGCCAGAACCGCTTCAGCGCCCTGCGCGCCTTCGAGGTCCTGGCCTGCGACGCCACGAAGAAGGACTGCGCCTCGCCCGCGTCCTTCTCGGTCGTCTACACCAGTCCCGCCGACGCCTTCCAGACCCGTCTGCCGCGCCCCCGGGGCGCCGACCTGCTGATCAAGTCCTTCAAGATCCCGACGACCACCGCGACCCACCTGACCCTGCGGGCCGTCTCCACCCAGTGCACCGGCAACCCGCTCTACGCCGGCGAGCAGGACGCCGACCCCAACTCCGCCACCGACTGCGGCACCGCCAGCCCCGCCAGGGACCAGCTGCGCGCCGCCGAGTTCCAGGCCTTCACCCGCTAAGTGATCGAGTCCAAGGGGAATCAGTGATCGTAGGCGGTCCGTGAGCGCGGCGCGACCTGGCCGCTGGTGTGGTCGTGCCACGAAGCGGCGGTCAGCGCGAGAAAACACTGCGGGATGCGGATGATCACTCTCCCAGGATTACGACCACTGTGGCGTTCCAGGTCGAGTCGGCCCTTCAAGGTCTGATCGACCGACTCGACCTGACGCAGCGGTGTGAACGACTGCGGCCCGCCCGCGAAGGTTCGTCCTCGCGGGCGGGCCGCGACGGATCACCCCCGAAGAAGCCGGAGCGCCGGCGGACAAGCCCAGGTCCTGGGGCTATCCAGGCCGCGACGACCCCAACGAACTCATGGTTCGTCCCCTACTCACAGACCCTCGCGGGAAGGATCGGATCAGACGTGGGTGACCAGGAGGGTCACGCCGGCCTCGCCGCCGCAGTCGACGAAGACGGGGCCGACACCGTTGCCGATCTTGTGGGAGAGGGTCGCCTTGGCCACGAACTTCTTCGGGTTGTCGTCGATGATACGGATGTTCTCCAGCGACGGTACGCCGCCATACGCGCCGCTGACCACGGCCTTGAGCCCCTTACCCCCGCCGCAGTGGCCGGTGATCGTCAGCTCCTCTCCTCGCTTGGCGGTGGGGTTGGGGCTGACCTGGACGACCGCCCTGGCACCCTTCGGCGGCTTCGGCGCCGCCTCGGCTACGATCTTGCCGGTCACGCCGACCTTGTCGCTGGCGAACGCGCTGCCGGCGCCCAGTCCGAAAACCCCGACCGTCAAGCTCGCCCCGACGATCACGGCGATCATTTTCTTGTTCACGGTGGCTCCTTCGCCAAGTCTTCCCGGCCCGTATGGCCCTGGTGATCCCTTGTCGTTTCGGGATCTACTCGGTGAGTAGCCGACGGGGCCGCCATAGGTTCTAGCCCGGCCGGAGTGTGACGTGGATCACGGCCGGACGTGGTCCGGCGGTGACCGCGACGGCCACGGTGAGCGTCGCCGGAACCGTGTTGGCCGGCCGTGAAGGCCGACCACCCGCGCGGAGGTCCGCCGAGAAACGGCACGTTTGCGTGACCGCGCGGTCCGCGGGCCGGTGTCCGGTCTTGAGGCGCGCTCCGGACGGTCACACCGGCTTAGATCGGTTGGACCGGCTGGACGTCCGGTCCGGCCACCGGGACGATCTCCGGGGCGCCGAGGCGGATGGCGTCGGCCTCCTGGTCGGTGTCCTGCTCCTGGGAGAGGCGCTCCGACTCGACGCGCTTGGTGTAGTACTCCACCTCGCGCTTGATCTGCTCGGCGTCCCAGCCCAGCGGCCCGGCGAGCAGTTGGGCGGCCTCCTCGACCACGGCCACGCCGCGGTGGAAGGTTTCGATCGAGATGTGCGTGCGCCGGGTCAGCACGTCGTTCACATGCCTGGCCCCCTCGTGGGTGGCCGCGTAGACCACCTCCGCCCGGAGGTAGTCGTCCGCTCCGGTCAGCGGTTTGGCCAGCGACGGGTCCCGCTCGATCAGCTCCAGCACCTCGTCGATCATCGAGCCGTACCGCTGGAGCAGGTGCTCGATCCTGGCCACGTGCAGCCCGGAGGAGTGGGCCAGCCGCTGCCGGGAGTTCCACAGCGCCTGGTAGCCCTCGGCCCCGGCCAGCGGGACGCGGTCGGTGCAGGAGGACGGGACCCGCTGGTCCAGGCCGTGCGCCACCGCGTCGACCGCATCCTTCGCCATAACACGATATGTCGTGTATTTTCCTCCGGCCACCATCACCAGCCCCGGGACCGGGTGGGCCACCACGTGCTCGCGGGAGAGCTTGGAGGTCTCCTCGGACTCCCCCGACAGCAGCGGGCGCAGCCCCGCGTAGACACCCTCGACGTCCTCGTGGGTGAGCGGGACCGAGAGCACCTCGTTCACGTGGTCGAGGATGTAGTCGATGTCCGACCGCGACGCCGCCGGATGCGCCCGGTCCAGCTCCCACGCGGTGTCGGTGGTGCCGACGATCCAGTGACGGCCCCAGGGGATGACGAACAGCACCGACTTCTCGGTGCGCAGGATGATCCCGGTGAGCGAGTGGATCCGGTCGCGCGGCACCACCAGGTGGATGCCCTTGGAGGCGCGCACGTGGATCTGCCCGCGCCCGCCGACCAGCTCCTGGATGTCGTCGGTCCACACGCCGGTGGCGTTGACCACCTGGCGGGCCCGCACGTCCAGCTCACCGCCGCTCTCCAGATCGCGCACCCGGACGCCGGTGACCCGCTCCCCCTCGCGGAGGAAGCCCACCACCTGCGCCCGCGAGGCGACGTTGGCCCCGTACGTGGACGCGGTCCGCAGCATGGTCATCACGTAGCGGGCATCGTCGACCTGGGCGTCCCAGTACTGCACCGCGCCGGAGAACGCCGACTTCCGCAGCGCGGGCGCGAGCCGCAGCGCCCTGGTACGCGACAGGTGCCGATGGCCGGGCACGCCCCGGGTGAGGCCGGTGGAGAAGCCCATCGTGTCGTACAGCACCAGGCCCGCGCCGACATAGGGCCGCTCCCAGCCCATGTGCTTGAGCGGGAACAGGAAGGGCACCGGCCGCACCAGGTGCGGGGCGATCCGCTGCAGCAGCAGGGCCCGCTCCTGGAGCGCCTCCCTGACCAGCTCGAAGTTGAGCTGTTCCAGGTAGCGCAACCCCCCGTGGATGAGCTTGGAGGATCTGGAGGAGGTGCCCGAGGCGAAGTCGCGCGCCTCCAGCAGCCCGACCGACAACCCCCGGGTCGCCGCGTCCAGCGCGACCCCCGCTCCGACGACTCCGCCTCCGATCACCACCACATCGAGTTCCTCGGCGCTCATCTGCGCCAGTGCGGCGGACCGCTCGGCAGGACCGAGCCGTGCGGTGCCCATTCGCGCCGTCATTTGCAACCCCCTGGGGTGCGACTTGTCGCCTTACGCGATGTATCTACCCATCTACCCTAGGCACCATTACTGACGAGTAGGAAGCAGCGGGCGAGATTCACGCCATATCCCCATGTACAGCGGGAAAACCGTTCCCGAAGATCGATTGAACCCCGACCGGGGGCCGGCGCTACCCACCTGGCGTGGACGGGGGAACCGAGAGAATGGCACTGCGCTGGTTCGGCGCCGCGCGCCGACGTGCCCGCGCGCGGGAGGACGACACCCGCGTGCTGGCCAGGGTGGCCGACGGCGACGCGGGCGCGCTGACCGAGCTGTACGAGCGATACGCCAGGCCGCTGTTCGCCTTCATCTACCGGCTCGCCGGGGATCGGGGCACGGCCGAGGAGATCCTCCAGGACACGCTGCTGGCCGTGTGGCGCTCGGCGGGCACCTACCAGAATCGCTCCAGCGTCAGCACCTGGCTGTTCGGGGTGGCGCGCAGGCAGGCGCACAACCGGCTGCGCGGCACCCCGCCTCCCCTCACGGCCGAACCGTCCGAGGGGGTCGATCCCCTACCGGGCCCCGAGGAACTGGCCGTGGGCGACGATCGGGTGCGGGCGGCGTTGGCCCGGCTGCCGCCGGCCCAACGCGAGGTGGTCGTACTCGCCTTCCTCGACGACCTGAGCCACCGGGAGATCGCCGAAGTACTGGAAATCCCGGTCGGCACGGTGAAAAGCCGCCTGCACCACGCCCGAGCGACCCTGAGGGGGTACGTCGATGACCGGACATCCTGAACCACCGGAGACCCACGGCCGATCCGAGGCTCCGGGGATCTCCGGGCGACCCGAACCACCGGAACTCCACGACTGGCCCGAACTCCGGGGGATCCGCGAGGGCATCCCGGCTCCGCCCGGCCCCGAGATCGTGCGTACCGTCCTGATGAGGTCCGGGCTCGGCGACCTGGCGGCGACCCCGGCCACCCCGAGGCCGTATCGGGCGTGGGCGTTGCTGGCGATGGAGGCCAGGCTGCTGCATCCGGCGATCTGGCTTGCCTCCGCGCTGGTCATGGCGATCAGCGTCGGCTTCGTCATGGCCAAGGGCAGTTCCGGGGAGTTCGTGCTCGCCCTCGCCGCTCCGCTGATCGCCATGGCCGGTGTCGCCGCGTCGTACGGCCCCGAGCACGACGACGCCTTCGAGCTGGTCGCCGCCACGCCGATGTCGCCGCGCGTCATCCTGCTGGCCCGGCTGACACTGGTGTTCGGCTACGACCTGGCTCTGGCACTGCTCGCATCGGCGGCTCTGGCACTGTTCTCGCTGGACTCCGCTCCCTTTGGGCTGGTGCCGCTGGTCAGCACCTGGCTGGGCCCCATGGCGATGCTCGCGGCGCTCAGCCTGCTGCTGTCGGTGTGCTGGAACCCCGGCGGCGCGATGGGCGTCGGGCTGGCGGTGTGGACCCTCTACGCGCTGACCACCACCGATCTGCCCGTACCGGACGGCCTCCGGGATCTCTGGACGACCAGCCCGGCCATGGTCGGACTCGCCCTGGCCCTCCTCCTCGCCGCCGTGATCGCGGTGGGAACGGGTGAACCGATCCATCGTGCCCGCACGACCCGCCGGCCATGACCTGCCGTCTCTGCACTCCCGACGGAGATCGGTTGAACCGATTCGGCGTACCCTCGCAACTCACCGATCATGAGACCCCTCGAACTCTGGTCGCACGAGACGCGAAGGGCCGGTCCAACGGCCCTGCTGGCCCCGCCGGCCCTCCTCCTGCTCATACTGCTCCTCGCGCTCTTCGGCACCCGGCTCGGTTCCCGGGAGGGGAACACGGCGTGGTTCCTCATGACGATGCTGGAAACGGGCGTCCCGCTCCTGGCCGGTATCGCCGCCGCCTCGCTGATCGGCCGGGACCGCGCGGTGGAACTGCAGCTCACCCTGCCCGTGAGGTACCGATCGACCCTGCTGCGCCGCCTGGCGGCGACGATCGGATGGGCGTCGTGCTGCGCCCTGGTCGCCTCGCTGCTCCTGGTCGTCACCGGCTGGTGGGACCTGCTGCCCGTCGCGTCCCACGGCCTGGCCGGTCAGCTCGCCTGGCTCTCCCCGACACTCTGGCTGGCGGCCCTGGGACTGCTCCTCGCGGCCGCGCTCCGCAGCGCCGCCGCCGCCACCGCGATCGTCTCGTTCATCTGGTTGTTCGAACAGATGCTCGCACACCTCTTCCAGGAGGACCTGATGCTCCGCCTGCTCCACATGTTCGCCACCACGCACGGGACGGTGCCCGGCGACTGGCTGCCCAACCGGCTGACCCTGCTGGCGACCGCTCCACTGCTCGCCGCCGCGGCCTGGCCGCTGCTCGGCGACGCCGAGCGGATTCTCGGGGGTGAGGTCGAATGATCGCGACCTTCCGCTACGAGTTCCGCATGCAGATCCGCCGGCCCATGCTGTGGATCGTCTACGGGCTGACCCTCGCGGTGACCGTCGCCGGCTTCGGCTCGACGTACGTGACGCTGGACCTGGGCGGCGGCCAGGGAACCCTCCCGAACACGGCCATGGTCGCGTCGGCCACCCTGCTCATGTCCCTGCTGCCCATCGTCTACGGGTGCCTGCTCGCCGACCGGCTCGTCCGCGACCGGCGGCTCGGCGTCGCCGGGATCCTGGACACGACCCCGACCGGTCACACCGCTCGGCTGGTCGGCAAGTACCTCGGCACGTGCGCGGCCACCGTCACGCCGCTCGCGCTCGCCTACTTCGGCCGGGCCGTGGCCTACGCGATCGCCGAGGGCGAGCCCTCCGCGCTGGGCTGGGCGGTGGCGGTCTTCGTGGTGGCCATCGTCCCCGGGCTGCTCTTCGTGGGGGCGCTCGCCCTGGCCGGTCCGCTGCTGATGCCGCCGATGCTGTTCCAGGTGCTGTTCGTCGCCTACTGGTTCTGGGGGAGCCTCATTCCCCCCAGCATGATGCCGACGGTGTCCCACAGCATCCTCTCACCCAACAGCCAGTACGTGGCCTACGGCCTTCTCGGCTACCACCTTCCAAAGCTGCCCCCGAACACCGTTCTGCCGCCTGAGGGCGACGTCTACGGCCCCTGGTCCGACGCCTCGCTGAACTTCCTGCGGCCCGTGGCCACCGAGTCCACCGCCTTCCTGTGGATCGGCGTGATGCTGGTGCTCGCGCTTTCCGTCCTCTCCCTCGCCCGTCTCCACACCACCCGGACGGAGTCCTGACATGCGCATCGAGATCTCCCGCCTGACCAAGACCTACAAGGGCGGCGTGCACGCCCTCAACGGGCTCGACCTTGACGTGCCGACCGGTATGTACGGTCTGCTCGGCTCCAACGGAGCGGGCAAGACCACGCTCATGCGCATCCTGGCCGGGCTGCTCAAGCCCACCTCGGGGACGGTCCGCGTCGGCGGCCATGACATCGCCACCGCCGACGGACGCCTCGCCGTCCAGCGGACGCTCGGCTACCTCCCCCAGGACCTGGGGGTCTACCCCGACCTGACCGCGCGGCAGTTCCTGGACTACATCGCCCTGCTCAAGGGGATCGACTCCCGCCCCGCCCGGCGGCGCCGGATCGGCGAGCTGCTGGAGGTGGTCTCCCTCACCCAGGACGCCGACCGCAGGCTCAAGGGCTTCTCCGGTGGCATGCTGCGCCGGGCCGGCATCGCCCAGGCGCTGCTCGCCGACCCCCGGCTGCTCATCGTGGACGAGCCGACCACCGGCCTGGACCCCGAGGAGCGGATCCGGTTCCGCACCCTGCTCTCCCAGCTCGCCGGGGAGCGCACGGTCCTGCTCAGCACGCACATCGTCGAGGACGTGGCCCAGACCTGCCGTCTCCTCGCGGTGCTCACCAAGGGGCGCCTCGCCTTCACCGGGGACGTCGGCGAACTGGTCTCCCAGGCCGACCACCGGGTGTGGACCCTGACCACCCCCGGCCCCGCCCCCTCGTACGGCAGGGTCGTGGCCGCCGTCCCCGAGGGCACCGGAATGCGCTACCGCCTCATCGCCCCCACCGCCCCCGCCCCCCACGCCCGCCCGGCCGAACCGACCCTGGAGGACGGCTACCTGGCTCTGATGGAAACCGGCCGCTGACAGCGTGGACCGCGGCCGGCGGAGCCGGTCGCGCAGGAAGCGGCTTACGCAGCTGTCGAGGAGCTCCTCGCGCGACACCCGTCCGGCCGCGAGGAGCCGCCCCTTCGGTGGGACCGGGGCCGGAGCATCGCCGGTCGTCGCGAGCGGATCACTGCCGCTCTTCATCCTGGCGCCGAAGAGCATTCCGCGTCGGTTTGGCCAGAAACCGGGACCGGCCGAGGATGATGATGCCGGTCACCATCGCGATCAAGCCGGCCACCTCCGCCGCGAGCGCCTCCGGAGTGACCCGCAGCCGCTCGGAGAAGATCGCCACGCCCAGCACGATCCCGGTGATCGGCTCGGCGGCCGTGGTGGCCGGCAACGAGATCCGGAGCGGGGCGGCGTCGAACGCGCTCTGGTTGAGCAGCAACCCCACCACGGCGACGCAGGGCAGCAGGTACGGCTGCCAGGTACCGGCCAGGTTCAGCCCGCTGTCCAGGGTGAGCAGGGAACTGCGCGTCAGCACGTCCTGCAGCCCGTACAGCACCCCGGCGGCCGCCGCCAGCAACATCGCCCTGACCTGCAGGGAACGCCGCCGGCCGACCAGGACCAGCACACCCGCCACCACGACCACCGAGAGCACCGCCAGCCACCGCATGGAACCCGATCCAGGCAGAGCCCCGCCATGGGGCCGGCCGCCGTACAGGAACAGCGCCACTCCTCCGCTCACCAGCACCGCCCCCAGCTGCAACGTGCGTCCGAACGGCTCCTGGTAGACGACATGGGCCGCGGTCAGCGCGAACAGCAGGTTCATCGCCAGTAGCGGCGTCACCTTCGCCACGTCCGCCTCCCGCAGCGCGAGAGCGCCGAGGATCTGGCCGCAGAGCATCAGCCCGATCCCGCCCAGCCACAACGGTGTGCGGATGAGGTGCAGCAGCAGGCGCAGGCGCAGCATGTCCTCCAGGGGCTGGCGGTACGCCGCATGCTGCTGTGCGACGAAACCGAGGCCGAGAAGGCACGCCGCACCCAGCGAGATCACGATGACCACAAGCGGTGACCTGTTTCGATGTCCGGTCCGGCAGAAGGACACCGGGCGGTGCAGGCGTTCCCCACATCCTGACCACCAGTGCCCACTACGTGAGTGGTCCGGCCCGGCAGGCTGGTGCTGAACGGACCCCCGACCAAGCCTTTCCCCGAACTCCGGCACCGTATCCGACCTGCCGGACTTTCACTCATGCCTGAGCTCCACGCCCCGTGTCCGTCATTCGTTCGGAGGCGGTCGCCGTCGCGACGTCGCGGGGATATGTACGCCGGCCGTACAGGAGAACGATCGCGTTCGCGATCAGCGGCACCAGCATGATCAGGAAGGTGTACTGCAAGCCCTGCGCGCTCCTCGTCCCGCCCGGGTCGAGGACGTCGGCCAGGAAGCCGAAGGTCACCGGAGCGGCGGTCTCCGCACCCGTGCGAAGGAATGTGCGGATGCTCTCCGCGCGCCCCCAAAGGCGGAAGTGGACGACGTCGAGGCGGGCGGCGTCCAACGGGGGGTTGGCCGCCGACAACGAGCCGGCCGAGACGAAGAGGAACGGCAGTGCGATCGCCATCGACGTGGTGAGCAGGCCCGGGAGGCAGAAGGCCGCACCGGTCAGGTACGCGACCGCGGGGACCACCAGGCGGGCGCTGACACGCCCGCGGCGGGTGAACCAGTCGGCGATCCGCCCGCCACAGAGCACCCCCAGCAGGGCACCGAACCCGACGAGCGGCACCAGACCCGTCACCGCGGCCTGGCTGAGGCCGTACTGCTGGTGGACGAAGACGACACCGAAGATCCGCAGACCGGCGAAAAAGAAGTATCCAACCGCCGAGGCGATGATCAAGACGACATTCGTCCGGATCCGCAGCACGTACCGCGCCGCCTGCCACATCGACATCCGTACCGGGTCACGGTGGAGCACCAACGCCGGATCGGGTTCGATCCCGAGATCCCGCACCGCGGAACGCGCCGCGTCGCCCGGCCCGGAGGCCGGGCCGGGCGTTCCGGCGAGCAGCCGGCTCTGGCCGCCGCGTTCGGGCTCGGGCAGTTTTCGAACGATGACGAACATCAGGACGATCCCGAGCAGTCCGAGGAACCAGAAGGTGGAACGCCACGACAGGAAATACCCGAGATTACCGCCTACCAGCAGCCCGGATCCGGCACCGAGCATCTCGCCGCTCAGGATGAAACCGTAGATCCGGCCCCGTTCGGCGGCCGGGAAGAAATCACCGACGAGCGAGGCGATCGTCGGCCCGGCCGCGGCCGTCACGGCTCCGAGCGCCAGCCGGGAGAGCAGGAGCCACAAGAACGAATCGGCCAGACCGCTGACCAGCATGGCCAGACTCCACACGGCGATGCTCACGACCAGGATCCGCACCCGCCGCACCCGGTCGGTCAGCACACCGACGGGCAGGACGGCCAGGGCACCGGCCCCCGACGACACCGCGGACAGGGACCCGAGTTCGGTGTTCGTGATGCCCAGGCTCTGTTTGACCTCCACCCCCACCGCCCCGAGGGCCGCCTGGTCCGCGGCGACAAGTCCGAGAACGCAGGCCAGCAGGACAATGATCTGGAATCGCGCGGGGCCTCCCACCACGGCCGTCATCCGCCGCGCGGCCCAGTCGACCACGGCACGCACCAAGCCGCCGCCCCCGATGTGCCGCCTTCCCCCCGGATCCGCGGACATAGATCTCATCTCCCCCACTGCCTTTATGCCCCGAAGTGGACCTGGGGCCGACGCGGTGGGGACACTGCCGGGACACGGGGGCCTCCGGCGGATGCGCATCCTGGTCGACTCACGCCACACACGTTGAAAGATCATTGGGCCGTGTCGCCGTCACCGACGCCCATGGTCGGCGCATCCAGGACGCCTGCCCCGGCGGACGTGGTCCAGAAGATCAGGCGCGGTGCAGGACCACGTAGCCCTCGCGGTCGTAGACGACCTGGTAGCCCTGGCTCCTCAGTTCGTCGACGTGCTGGCGCTGGCGGTCGAGTGAGATCCAGGGGTAGGCGACACGGGCGGTGTCGGCGACGATCCAGGGGGCGACGGGGGGTCTGTCCTCCCACAGCAGGACAGTGGTGCGGGCGGACAGGTGGGGGCCCACGTGGTTGACGGCCGCGACGACCACGCCGGAGGGTACGGCCGCGACCGCCTGCTCGGCCGCGACCACATCGGGCTGTTTCTCGTAGAAGGAGGGCCTGATGAGCTGGTCGAGGGGGAATCGCGGGACGAGGGTGAGCGCGACGGCACAGACGGCGGCCGCCCAGAGCAGCGACGCGCCGCGCTCACTCAGGCCGGGTTCGCGATCTCGGGCCCAGCGGATCACCCGGGCGGCTCCGTCGACTCCCGCGCAGAACAGGACGGCCACCGTGATGGCGCTGTGGTGGAAGTCGGTCACCCACCACTGCGCGCGGTCCGAGAGCATGCGTTCCAGCAACTGGGGGAGGGCGAACAGCGTCAGCGGGGAGAACAGGCAGGCCAGCAGGGTCGGCCACAGCAGGAAGGCCAGCGTGTCGAGCTTGACCTGCGGGCTGAAGAGGCTGCCGAGGACGCCCAGCGGGTCGCTGAGGGCGTGCACGGCCACCGCGGACATGTCGCCACCGAGATGGCCGTACGCCCAGTACATGGTGGAGTCGCCGCCCACGGACGGGATGAGGACGGCGAGGACGAGACCGGTGTACGCCAGACCGACCCCCATGTACATGACCCCGTACACGACCCCGTGCAAGGTCCCGTGCCGGCGTCGCACCTGAAGCAGGACGTACCCGCCGAACCCGACGAGCATCAGCCCCATGTCCTCCTTGACCAGCAGCAGGGCCGCCGCCGCCAGCGCGGTGTGGCCGTGTCTGCCGGCGCTGAAGCGCTCGATCATGACGGCGGTGAGCAGCGGGGCGAACGCGGCCTCGTGGAAGTCGAAGTTCACCGCCCTCGCGATCGGCCAGGACACCGCGTAGGCGACGGCGACCAGGTAGGCGGGGCGGGTGCCGAGCGTCCGCCGGGTGAACAGCCACAGCGGCGGTATGGCCAGCGCGAACAGCGCCGCCTGGGCCACGATCAGCGTCTCGGGGCCGTCATGCAGCCAGTACAGCGGGGCCAGCACCGCCAGGATCGGCGAGAAGTGCTCGCCCAGCTGCACGAAGTCCATGCCCAGACCGAGGTTGACGCCGCGTACCGGACTGGTCGGGGCATCGAAGGAGGCGAAGCCCCGCACCGCCTGGTCGAACAGCGTCAGGTCCATGCTGGTCGCCCGGAACAGGTCGTACCTGACCAGCCCCAGCAGGCAGTAGACCCCGGTGGCCGAGAGGACCAGCGCGGTCAGGGCGACCACGTGCCGTCTCCGTGCCACCATCCGGAGCACCGCAGGGACCGCCGACCGGAGGCTCGCCCACTCGGCCGTGTCTGGCTGCAAGCCCACCTGTCTCGTCTCCAGCGCGCCGGATACCAAAGCGATCAAAAACTAGCATCATGGACATTAGCTGGAAACTGCCACATTTTACTTTCACAAAAACCCCGCCCGCCCCGTCGCTCTCCCGGCTCGCCGGTGATGGGCGCCAAAGGGTGACCCGGGGCCTGAGGCCCCGGGTACGGCGGCACACTCCCACCCCGTACGGGAACACCGTCCGGTCGATTCGCGGGAGGCGGGGATCAACTGCGCGGCGGAGCGTCGATCAGTCCCACGGCGGACGACGCGGGATGAAGGCGTTGCCTAATCTCCCGGTTAGTCCCAGCCGCACCCCCTGGGCTCAACGGCGGGCACTCGTCCGTCCCAGCAAGATCAAAGGGGCCCGCAAGACCGATCTGGACTCTCGGGTCGTCTGCCGCCCCGCAGAGGAGAACCCGTGCGCTTGAAAAGAGCATCCCTGGCCGTTCTGGCCTCGGCGGTGGCCCTGACCTGGCTTCCGGCCCAACCCGCGCTCGCCACCCCCATCCAGGGACAGACCCCCTGGTCGGTACTGCTGTGCAAGTTCGCCGACCATTTCGAAGAGCCCAAGAATCCGCAGCACTTCGAGGACCTGTTCACCACCGAGGGCCTGGGCAAGGGCGGGCTCGCCGACTTCGTCGCCGAGCAGTCACGCGGCCGGGCCTCGATGGCCGGCTCGGTCGTGAAGGGCTGGTTCCCGATGTCCGTCACCGCCGAACAGTGGAAGGCACAGAGCCCCGAGGCGAGGGTCAAGAGCTGCACGAACGCGGCGGGCATCGGCGGATACGGCGTGCCCGCCGGCCACCGCCTGGCCGTGATGGTCAACGCCTCCGTCGGACTCGACGCCAAGGTCCCGCTGGACGAGACCACCGCGCCGGTCGTGCTGGACCCGCCGCTGTGGGACCTCGCCACGGTCACCGCACACGTACTGAACCGATCTGGCCTGTCCTATCCCAGGTCGACGCTCTGGCGTAGCCCGTCGTGGCCCGTCTGGACCGCTCCGGGACAGTACGACGACCAGTGGGACGCGCTGAGCAACCCGAACGTCCACGCCGCCCCCTCGGCGCGGTTCGGCCGCGGCACGGTCGGGCTCAGCGGCCCGCACCTGGACGAACTCGGCTGGCTGCCCGGCGACCGGGTGGTCACCCTGGCCAAGGACGGGGTGACCACCCGGACCGTCAAGCTCGCCCCCCTGGAGCGGCCCGACCTGCCGGGAACGCTGCTGGTCCGCGTTCCCCACGACTCGGACCCGTCGCAGTACTACACGGTGGAGTTCCGCAAGAAGACCGGGCAGAGTGCCGGCATCCCCGGCGACACCGTGCTCATCCACAACTACATCGGCGGCAGGCCATACCTGACCAAGAAGATGAGCGACAAAGAGCCGATGCAGGCGATCGACGCCTACGGCGTTACCGTGACCGTCGACTCGGTCGGCTCGGACTCCGCGACCGTCACCGTCAGCACCGACGCCACCACCAAGTGCCTGGAGGGCTACGACCACCGCGAGGCCGTGGCCGGTGACAAGGTGTGCGTGACGCCCGCCGCCCGCGAGCAGGCGCGGGTCGACAACGAGGACGCGCCCAGGTGGGTGGACTACGAAACAGGAGGCTGCCTGTCCACCCGGCGCTGGCGGCTGATCACCCCCACCGACAAGGTCTGCATCACCCCCGAGACCGAACAGCAGATCATCGCCGACAACCAGGCCGCTCCCTCCCGGACCAACCCCGTCCGCAACGTATGGGGACCGAACGCCTGCGCCGACGACTACGTCTGGCGCCAGGCCGACGCGAGCGACTACGTCTGCGTGACCATGGAAACCCGCCTGCAGGTCCTGGAGGACAACGCCGCCGCGGCGAGCAGGTGGACCGACGGCCCCTACGGCCCGCGCACCTGCGTGTCCGGCTACGTCTGGCGCGAGGCCTTCATCGGCGACCAGGTCTGCGTCACCGGCGACCGCCGCGAGCGGGCCCGCCAGGACAACGGCCTGGCCCACACCCGCGTCCGCTGGCCGAACGGAGGATCCTCCCGGTAACCGTGACCGGGCGCCCGGCACGGAGCATGAGGACGACCTTCCCGAGGAACTCGCCCGCGAGTTCCTCGGACGCCCCGAGTCACCGGCCCCCTGGCGGCCCACCCCGAAGGACTCCGTTGCCCGATTCGTTGTCGATCCCCGCGACCTGCCTGCCAGGCACCGGATAACCGACCGGCGGCGACCAGGCAGTCAAGGTCACCTCACGCGTCAGGGGCGCTCGTTTCGAGGAGGCGGCCCTCGGCCAGCCGTAGCCAGCGGTTCACGCCGATCTCGGCGAGGAACCGCTCGTCGTGGCTGACCACCACGAAGGCGCCCTCGTAGGAGCGCAGGGCACCTTCCAGCTGGGCGACGCTGACCAGGTCGAGGTTGTTGGTCGGCTCGTCCAGCAGCAGCAGCCGGGGCGCCGGTTCGGCGTACAGGACGCAGGCCAGGGTGGCGCGCAGCCGCTCACCGCCGGACAGCACCCCGACCGGGAGGTGAACGCGGGGGCCCCGGAACAGGAAGCGGGCGAGCAGGTTCATCCGCTCCGCCTCCGGCAGCCCCGGCGCGAACGCGGCCAGGTTCTCCGCCACACTGCGGTCCAGGTCCAGCAGGTCCAGTCGCTGGGACAGGTAGGCGACCCGGCCGTCGGCCCGCCTGGTCCCGCCCCCCTCCGACTCCAGTTCACCGTTGATCATCCGCAGCAGGGTGGACTTTCCGGCGCCGTTGGGGCCGGTCAGCGCGATCCGCTCGGGCCCCCGGATCGTCAGGTCGACGCCCTGCCCGGCGAAGAGGGCCCGCTCACCGTGACCGACCCTCATCCGCTCGCCGAGGAAGACCGTACGGCCGGCCGGGACGTTGGTCCCGGGCAGCTCCAGCGAGATCCTCTGCTCGTCGCGCAGGGCGCGGCTCGCCTCGTCGAGCCGGGCCCTGGCCCCGCTGACCCGCGCGGCGTGCGTCTCGTCCGCCTTCCCCGCCGACTCCTGGGCGTTCCGCTTCATCCTGCCGGAGACGATCTTCGGCAGACCGGCGTCCTTGAGGGTGCGGGCGGCGTTGCCGGCCCGGCGCGCGGCCCGCTCGCGGGCCTGCTGCATCTCCCGCTTCTCCCGCCTGACCTCCTGCTCGGCGGTGCGGATGTTCTTCTCGGCGACCTCCCGCGCGGCGCGCACGGCCTCCTCGTAGGAGGTGAAGTTCCCGCCGTAGGAGCGGATCTCGCCCCGGTCGAGCTCGGCGATGCGGTCCATCCGGTCGAGCAGCGCCCGGTCGTGGCTGACCAGCAGCAGGCAGCCGTTCCAGTCGGCGAGCACGTCGTAGAGCCGCCTGCGCGCGTCGAGGTCGAGGTTGTTGGTCGGCTCGTCGAGCAGCAGCACGTCGGGCCGCTTCAGCAACTGCGCCGCCAGGCCGAGGGAGACGACCTGGCCACCGCTGAGGGTGCGCAGGTGCCGGGCGAGGGAGACGTCCCCGAGGCCGAGCCGGTCCAGCTGGGCACGGGTGCGCTCCTCGATGTCCCAGTCGTCGCCGACCGTGGTGAAGTGCTCCTCGCTCGCGTCCCCGGACTCGATGGCGTCCAGCGCGCTGATCACCGGGGCGATCTCCAGGACCTCGGCCACGGTCAGGTCGCCGACCAGGGGCAGCGTCTGGGGTAGATAGCCCGGCACCCCCCGTACCGTGACCGAGCTGGCGGTCGGGCGGAGCTCACCGGCGATCAGCCTGAGCAGCGTGCTCTTGCCGGCGCCGTTGGGCGCGACCAGGCCGGTGTGTCCGGCGGGGACGGTGAACGAGAGGTCCTCGAACACCGGGGTGTCGTCGGGCCAGGAAAAGGACAGGTTGGAAACCACGATCAGGGCGTCGGACATCAAATCGCTTCCGCGTTCGGCCGGCGCGGTGAGACCCGCCCGGCGAAATGATCAGGACACGAAGACATCACCGATCGGCGGTCCCGCGATGCGCGCGTCACCGATGGCGATGGGGGCCGGTATCACCCGGAGATGTCTTCTTCGCCTGCCATGTCATGTTCCGTTCCGCCGTTACTGACCGACTACCTTATCAGCGGAGGGCCTCTCTCTCATCGTCGATGAATCAGACCGGCGGCACCCCACGGTCGCGTCGGGAGCGGCTTCTTCCGGGAACCCGAGAGGATGGGGACCATGAGCATCACACTCGCTGACGCACGCATCGTGACCCCCGAAGGTGTCCACGGGGGCTGGCTCACCATCGAAGACGGCCGCATCACCCACGTGGGCCAGGGTTCCGCGCCGGGGTCCGGGCTCGCCCTCGGCGAACGGTACGTCGTGCCCGGCTTCGTCGACATCCACAACCACGGCGGGGCGGGCGGTTCCTTTCCCACCGGCGATCCGGAGCAGGCGAGCCGGGCCGTCGAGTTGCACGCCCGGCACGGCACCACCACGCTGATGGCCAGCCTGGTCACCGCCTCCCTGGACGACCTGGCCAGGGCCGCCGCCGCCCTCGCCGACCTGTGCGAGGACGGCCTGCTGGCCGGGATCCACCTTGAGGGCCCCTACATCTCCACGGCCCGGTGCGGCGCGCACAACCCGGCGCTGCTCCGCGAGCCCTCGCCCCAGGAGCTCGCCGGACTGATCAAGGCCGGGCGCGGCCAGGTGCGGATGGTCACCATCGCCGCCGAACTGCCCGGCGCGCTGGACACCGTACGGGAGGCGGCGGCGAGCGGCGTGATCGCCGCCCTCGGCCACAGCGACGCCACCTACACCCAGACGATCGCCGGGATCGAGGCGGGCGGCAGCGTCGCGACCCACCTCTACAACGCGATGCCGCCGCTGCACCACCGCGACCCGGGGCCGATCGCCGCGCTGCTCCAGGACGAGCGCGTCACGGTCGAGCTGATCAACGACGGCGTGCACCTGCACCCGGCCATGACGCGCCTGGCCTTCGAGGTCGCCGGTCCCGGCAGGACCGCGCTGATCACCGACGCGATGGCGGCGGCGGGCATGGGCGACGGCGTCTACGGGCTCGGCCCGATGAAGGTGAACGTGGTGGACGGGGTGGCCCGGCTGGCCGAGGGCGGCTCCATCGCCGGCAGCACCCTGACCATGGACGTCGCGTTCCGGCGGGCCGTGCACGAGGTGGGCCTGTCACTGTCCGAGGCGTCCGAGATCGCCTCTCTGACCCCCGCCAGGGTGCTCGGCCTCGCCGACCGCCTGGGGTCCGTCTCGGTCGGCAAGCAGGCCGACCTGGTGGTGCTCACCGAGGAGCTGGAGGTCTCCGGCGTGATGCGCAGGGGCTCCTGGATCGTCGAACCTCGCTGAACCGATCACTGCCCGGCGGCGCGTGCGAAACGGCGAATGCCCGGCCGGTCGGCCGGGCATTCGCGCGAGAGCTCAGCCGGCCTGCGGGGCGACGACCACCTCGACCCGCTGGAACTCCTTGAGGTCGGAGTAGCCGGCGGTGGCCATCGTGCGCCTGAGCGCGCCCATCAGGTTCATCGAGCCGTCGGCCACCGAGGAGGGTCCGTGCAGGATCTGCTCCAGCGTGCCGATCGTGCCGAACTCGACCCGCTTGCCCCGGGGCAGCTCGGGGTGCTGCGCCTCCGACCCCCAGTGGAAGCCCCGGCCGGGGGCCTCGGCGGCCCTCGCCAGCGGCGAGCCGACCATGACCGCGTCCGCGCCCACCGCGATCGCCTTGGCGATGTCGCCGGAGGTGCCCATGCCGCCGTCGGCGATGACGTGGACGTAACGGCCACCGGACTCGTCCATGTAGTCACGGCGGGCGGCGGCCACGTCGGAGATCGCGGTGGCCATCGGCACCGCCACGCCCAGCACCGTGCGGGTGGTGTGCGAGGCGCCGCCGCCGAAGCCGACGAGCACCCCGGCCGCGCCGGTCCGCATCAGGTGGAGCGCCGCGGTGTAGGTGGCGCACCCCCCGACGACCACGGGGACGTCGAGCTCGTAGATGAACTGCTTGAGGTTGAGCGGCTCGGCCCTGCCCGAGACGTGCTCGGCGGAGACCGTGGTACCGCGGATCACGAAGATGTCCACGCCCGCGTCGATGACCGCCTTGTGGTACTGGACCGTGCGCTGCGGGGAGAGCCGGACCGCCGTGGCCACCCCGGCCGCGCGGATCTCCTCGATGCGGCGGCCGATCAGCTCTTCCTTGATCGGCGCGTTGTAGATCTCCTGCAGCCGCTTCGTGGCGGGCTCTCCCTTGAGCTCGGCCACCTCCTGCAGCAGCGGCATCGGGTCCTCGTACCGGGTCCACAGCCCTTCGAGGTCGAGCACGGCGAGACCGCCGAGCCTGCCGACCTCGATGGCGGTCTTCGGCGAGACCACGCTGTCCATCGGGCTCACCACGACGGGCAGCTCGAAGCGGTAGGCGTCGATCTGCCAGGCGATCGAGACCTCCTCCGGGTCGCGGGTACGACGGGACGGAACGATGCCGATATCGTCGAGCGCGTAGGCACGACGGCCGTTCTTGCCGCGGCCGATCTCCACCTGAGTCATATGTCTGTCTTTTCCGTTCCGTGGCGTGCGTGGCGCACGCCACGCTTTCACGCGTGCGCGCTGCGCGCCGCTCTAGCGACCGTGGTAGTTGGGTGCCTCGACCGTCATCTGGATGTCGTGCGGGTGGCTCTCCTTGAGGCCCGCCGACGTGATCGGCATCAGCTCGCACCGTACGTGCATCTCGGGGATCGTGCGGCATCCGGAGTACCACATGCCCTGGCGCAGGCCGCCGACGAGCTGGTGGGCCACCGCGGCGACCGGGCCACGGTAGGGGACCTGTCCCTCGATGCCCTCGGGGATGAACTTGTCCTCGGCGCCGACATCGGCCTGGGCGTAGCGGTCCTTGCTGAACGAGGCGCCGCCGCGCTCACGGTTGCGGACCGCACCGAGCGAGCCCATCCCCCGGTACGACTTGAACTGCTTGCCGTTAATGAAGATCAGTTCGCCCGGGGACTCCTCGCAGCCCGCCAGGAGCGATCCGAGCATGACCGAGTCGGCCCCGGCCGCGATGGCCTTGACGATGTCGCCCGAATACTGCAGGCCGCCGTCGCCGATCACCGGAACCCCCGCGGGGCCGGCGGCGAGGGACGCCTCGTGGATGGCCGTCACCTGCGGGGCGCCGACGCCGGCGACCACCCGGGTGGTGCAGATGGAGCCGGGCCCGACACCGACCTTGACCGCGTCGACCCCGGCGTCGACCAGCATCTGGGCACCCCCGCGGGTGGCGATGTTGCCGCCGATCACGTCGACCCTGCTGTTGGCCTTGATCTTGGCGATCATGTCGGCGAGGCCCTTGGAGTGGCCGTGCGCGACGTCCACCACGATCACGTCGACCCCGGCCTCGATCAGCGCGCTCGCCCGCTTGTCCGCGTCACCGCCGACGCCGACGGCCGCCCCCACGACGAGCCGGCCGTTGGCGTCCTTGGTCGAGAGCGGGTACTTCTCGCTCTTGGTGAAGTCCTTGACGGTGATCAGCCCGCGCAGCCGCCCCCCGGCGTCGACCAGCGGGAGCTTCTCGATCTTGTTCTTCCTGAGCAGGTCGAACGCGTCGTCGGTGGAGACCCCGACCGGCGCGGTGACCAGCGGCATCGGGGTCATGACCTCGCGCACCGGACGGCTGTGGTCGCTCTCGAAGCGCATGTCACGGTTGGTGACGATGCCGACGAGCACGCCGCTCGCGTCGGTCACCGGCACGCCGGAGATCCGGTAGGTGGCGCAGAGGCGCTCGACGTCGGCGAGCGTCTCGTCGGGGGAGCAGGTGATCGGGTTGGTGACCATCCCGGCCTCGGAGCGCTTGACGAGGTCGGCCTGCTGGGCCTGGTCCTCGATCGACAGGTTGCGGTGCAGGATGCCGATGCCGCCCTGGCGCGCCATCGCCACCGCCATGCGGGCCTCGGTCACCGTGTCCATCGCCGCGGAGATCAGCGGGATCCGCAGGGTGATGCCCCGCGACAGCCGCGTGGTGGTCTCGGCCTCCCCGGGTTGCAGGTCCGAATACGCGGGCACCAGCAGCACGTCGTCGAACGTGAGCCCCCGATCGGTGAACTTGGCCATCTGCAACCCTCCTGCCGCGGCGCTCTCATGAAGGGGAAAGGCGCCGACCCCCGGGTCACAGTTTAGAGTCTGGCGCCAAACCTGGTGGACCCGGGGGAAAAGCCGGAGGCCCGGATCTCCCGCAGAAGTCGCATACTGGAAGTAGCCGGGTTTCCAGTACGGGTCGGAGATCTTCAAGTTCCCGCGTCCAGGACCTCCCGGCCACAGCGGTCGCCTGCCCGTACCGCCCCGGACCGTCATACTCGTACCGGTTCGGGGCCTGTCTGTCACATCCAGGCCATAAGGTGGGATCGTGCTCGACGATGTCCCTCGCGACCCGTTCGCGGATGACCCCGACGACCCGGCGGCGGCGCTGGGCGATCCCGACGATCCCGAGCCGCTGACCACGGACGAGCGCGACGAGGCCATGACCGACCTCGCCGACGTGGAGGTTTTCCGCTCACTGCTGGAGCCCCAGGGGGTGCTCGGTCTGGTGCTCGACTGCCCCGAATGCGGGGAGCAGCACTACTTCGACTGGGAGTTGCTGCGCGGCAACCTGCGCCAGATGATCGAAAACGGCCAGCCCCAGGTGCACGAGCCCGCCTACCAGCCCAACCCCACCGACTATGTGAGCTGGGAGTACGCCCGGGGCTACGTGGACGGCGTGATCGACACCGAAGAACACCACTGACCCGCGTCGCCGGTCGCCCCGGCCCGCCCACCGCGCGCCGCGAACACGCCCGAGGTCAGCCGGACGGCGTGATCGACACCGAGGAACACCGCTGATCCACGTCGTCGATCAAGGCGGCCAGCAGGGCGATCGCGGTGTCCGACGTGGAGACGGGCGTCCTGCCCGAGAGCGCCTCCACGAGGGCGTCGGTCTCGGCCACGGCCGGATCCTCGTCCGGCCCATACCTTCGAGCCGGACGTCGCGGGTGAACCGTTGTCATGATCGTTCTCGCTCCGGGTCGTCGCGAGCCCCGTCCCGCGGTTCGGGCTTTCGCGCGTGGCCCCTGCTCGACGGCTCGGCGGTCAAGCTATCGACTCCAGCTCCGCCATCGCTCGTAGCCGGGCCAGCGCCCTGTGCTGGGCGACCCGGACCGCACCTGGTGACATACCGAGTACATTACCGGTCTCCTCGGCGGAAAGGCCCGACACCACTCGGAGCATGAGGAGCTCGCGCTGGTTGTCCGGCAGCCTGGACAACAGCCGGCGTGCGTGCTCGGCCTCGATGTAGCGCACCACGGTCTCCTCCGGCCCCGGCCCCTCGTCGGGCCCGTCAGGAAGGTCCTGGGTGGGCACGGCGGACCGTACGGAGCTGCGCAGCGCGTCGGCCACCTTGTGCGACGCGATGCCGAAGACGAAGGACGCGAACGGACGCCCCATGTCACGGTAACGGGGCAGCGCGGACAGCACCGCGATACATACTTCCTGGGCCACGTCGTCCGCGATGTGATACTGACCGGAGACCCGGCCCAGACGACCACGGCAATAACGGACGACCATCGGCCGCAGTTGCGCGATCAGAGATTCGATCGCGGTGCGATCCCCCTGAACGGCGAGGCTCGTCAGATCCTTGAGATCGTCTCTATGGACGACCCCTTCGGACCTCGTCGCAAGCCTCACCCCATTTTTGGCGTCGGCGACGCATCCCTCGGTCACGTTAGGCATGATGCCCGCCCTGATAGTGCCTGTCGTCATAGCAAACGGCTACGGATTGGTCACATTGAGGCGGAGATAACGGTGCGTAATCATACAGTGACTACAGCGGCTACGGTATGTACGAATATTTCATTCGATTGCCAAATACATCGACTATTCGGAGGAACCGCGTTTGCGCTTACCGGTGACGCGCCATGACGCGCCGCGGGCACATTTGGTTTACCGCAAAACGCGAACGGCTCGCGCCTCCGGAGAGACGCGAGCCGTTCGGAACCGGTGAGATCAGTGACCGTGGCCGTGGCCGTGGCCCTGACCGGCGGCGGCCGGAGCCTCCTCCTCGGGCTTGTCCACCACGAGCGCCTCGGTCGTCAGCAGCATGCCGGCGATGGAGGCCGCGTTCTGGACGGCCGAGCGGGTGACCTTGACCGGGTCGATGACACCCTGGGCGATCAGGTCGCCGTACTCGCCGCTGGCGGCGTTGAGGCCGTGGCCGACGGGCAGGTCGGAGACCTTGGAGGTCACGACGTAGCCCTCGAGGCCGGCGTTCTCCGCGATCCAGCGGGCCGGCTCGACGAGCGCCTTGCGGACGATGGCGACACCGGTCGCCTCGTCGCCGGTCAGGCCCAGGTCGTCGAGGACCTTGGAGACGTGCACGAGCGCGGAGCCACCGCCGGAGACGATGCCCTCCTCGATCGCCGCGCGGGTCGCCGAGATGGCGTCCTCCAGGCGGTGCTTCTTCTCCTTCAGCTCCACCTCGGTGGCCGCGCCGACCTTCAGCACGCAGACGCCGCCGGAGAGCTTGGCGAGACGCTCCTGGAGCTTCTCGCGGTCCCAGTCGGAGTCGGACTGCTCGATGGCGAGCTTGATCTCCTTGACCCGGTCGGCGATCGCCGAGGCCTCGCCGGCACCGTCGACGACGGTGGTGGAGTCCTTGGTGATGACGACGCGCCGGGCGGTGCCCAGCACCTCCAGGCCGACGTGCTCCAGCTTGAGGCCGATCTCCTCGCTGACCACCTGACCACCGGTGAGGATGGCGATGTCCTGCAGCATGGCCTTGCGGCGGTCACCGAAGCCCGGCGCCTTGACGGCGACGGAGGTGAAGGTGCCACGGATCTTGTTCGTGACGAGCACCGCGAGGGCCTCGCCCTCGACGTCCTCGGCGATGACCAGCAGGGCCTTCTTCGTCTGCGCGATCTTCTCCAGCAGCGGCAGGAAGTCGGCGACAGAGGAGATCTTGTTCTGGGTGATCAGGATGTAGGGGTCCTCCAGGACCGCCTCCATGCGCTCCTGGTCGGTCACCATGTAGGGCGACAGGTAGCCCTTGTCGAACTGGAGGCCCTCGGTGAACTCGAGCTCCAGGCCCATGCTGTTGGACTCTTCGACGGTGATGACACCGTCCTTGCCCACCTTGTCGAACGCCTCGGCGATCAGCTCACCGATCTTGGCGTCCTGCGCGGAGATCGTCGCCACATTCGCGATCTCCTTCTTGTCCTCGACCGGGCGCGCCGACTCGATCAGCCTGTCGCTGACGGTCTTGGCCGCGACGTCGATGCCGCGCTTGAGGGAGAGCGGCTGGGCTCCGGCGGCCACGTTGCGCAGGCCCTCGCGGACCATGGCCTGGGCCAGGACGGTCGCGGTGGTGGTGCCGTCACCGGCGACGTCGTTGGTCTTGGTCGCCACTTCCTTGGCCAGCTGCGCGCCAAGGTTCTCGTACGGCGCCTCCAGCTCGACCTCGCGGGCGATGGTGACACCGTCGTTGGTGATGGTCGGCGCACCGAACTTCTTGTCGATGACGACATTGCGGCCACGCGGGCCCAGCGTCACCTTGACCGCGTCCGCGAGAGCGTTCACGCCGCGCTCGAGAGCTCGGCGTGCGTCCTCCTCGAACGACAGGATCTTCGGCATGACAGTCCTCTCTATAAGTACGTCGGCGCATCAAAGCCCCGGGCGCTCTCGCGACCCGGGGCTCGATACGTCATCTTTGTGAAGCGAGAACTACTTCTCGATGATGGCGAGCACGTCACGGGCGGAGAGCACGAGGTACTCCTCGCCGTTGTACTTCACCTCGGTGCCGCCGTACTTGCTGTAGAGGACCACGTCGCCCTCCTTGACGTCGAGCGGAATCCGCTTCTCGCCCTCGTCGTCCCAGTTGCCCGGACCCACCGCGAGGACCTTGCCCTCCTGCGGCTTCTCCTTGGCGGTGTCCGGGATGACCAGACCGGAAGCGGTGGTCTGCTCGGCCTCAAGCGGCTGGACCACAATGCGGTCGCCAAGCGGCTTAACGGGAACCTTGGTGGCGGTCGTCACGTCGGACCTCCCCTTCAGATTTGAATGATCTAGAAGAGGCGACCAGCGGTCTGCCGTCGCGGGTGTCAGACCTGCCTCGTCGCATGTATTTGGCACTCTCACCGGGAGAGTGCCAATACGGAACAGTATGCAAGGAGGGCTTGACAGTCAACACGGAGCGCCCGTCTGCGCTTCGGGCGAACGTCAAACCAGGTGGAAGCCCTTCGCGAAGCCCCACGGTGGAGGCGGTAGCGTCGGGTGGTGTGAATCTCGACGCATTCCGCGAACTCCTGACCCCGCGCGGCCAGGAGGCGCTGGGCGCGGCGGCCGAGACCATCGGCGACGACCCGGTGGCGGCGGTGACAAGGTTAAGAAAGATCTACGACGCGGACCTGACCTCGGCGGCGCTCACCCAGGCCGAACTCCGGCTGCGCGCGAGGGAGAAGTTCGGCGCCGACGCCGATCTCATGTACTTCACCCGGCCCGGCCTGGAGCAGGCCACCCGCCGCGAGGTGGCCGACCACCGGGCGCGGCGCGTCCCCGCGGGTTCCCGGGTCGCCGACGTCTGCTGCGGTATCGGCGGAGACCTCCTCGCCCTGGCCAGGGCCGGATGCGTCGTCGAGGCGGTCGACGCCGATCCGCTCACCGCCGCGATCGCGGCGGCCAACGCCGACGCCCTGGGCTTCGGCGACCGGGTCTCGGTCCGCGCCGCCGACGCCTCCGCCCTGGACCCGGCCGCCTTCGACGTCCTGTTCGCCGACCCCGCGCGCCGTACGGCGCGGGGCAGGACCTTCGACCCGATGGCCTACTCGCCCGCCTGGCCCGCCGTACTGGAGATGGTGGCCAGGGCCGGGGCCGCCTGCCTGAAGGTCGCCCCCGGGATCCCCTACGAGTTCGTCCCCGCCGGCGCGGAGGCCGAGTGGGTCTCCTACCGGGGCGACGTCAAGGAGGCCGTGATCTGGTGCGGCACGCTGGCGGGCGAGACGGCGCGCAGGGCCACGATCCTGCCGTCGGGCGTCACGATGACGCCCGACCCCACCCTCGGCGACCCCGGTACCGGCCCGGCGGGCCGGTACATCTACGAGCCTGACGGCGCGGCGATCCGCGCCCACCTGGTCGCCGAGATCGCCGCGTCGGTCGGCGGGCGCCTGCTCGACCCGCAGATCGCCTACATCACCGGCGACGTCGCGGCGCCGACGCCGTGGGCGTCACGGTACGAGGTCCACGAGACGCTGCCGTTCTCGCTCAAGCGGCTGCGGGCGGCGCTCCGCGAGCGCGGGGCCGGCAATGTGACGATCAAGAAACGTGGCTCCGCGGTGGACGTCGACCGTCTCAGGAAAGATCTCCGGCTGCCCGGGAGCGAATCCGCGACGGTCATTCTCACCCGAATAGGTGACAGGCCATTTGCTTTCATATGCAGCCCCAGCTGACCAGCCAAAATGGTTGATTATTCCAGCAAACAGACAATTCCTGTCTTTTAATCTCGCCCCCGGAAAACCTTGATCCAGAGGCTAAGGTTGCCGGGCGGGAGTTCTCTCTCGCCTCCGATTTCATCCCGTTCATCGGCAGAACCGACCCAATCCAACCGCGCGGCTGAGCGTCGGCGAGCGAAGGAGCTCTCGGTGGATCACTCTGACCACACCCTGCTCCAGACGGGCAGTCAGACCGCCATCTCCGACCGGATGCGCGAGCTCCTCGCCCGGGCGGCTCAGGACCACGTCTACGAGCAGCGGACCCAGGGCGCCGTGCTCGACGAGATCCGGCAGCGCCTGGAGGGCATGGAGTGGCTGCTGCGCGAGGTCAGGGAGCGTGAGATCGGCGGGCTGAACGGCACGCTCGAATCCGTCAACGGGCGCCTGGACGACATCGCCGCCCGCCCGCCCTCCTGGGCCGAGGGCCTGGCCCAGCACGTCGAGGCGGTCCGCGACCACGTCGACGCCGTCGGCGAGCGGGTCGAGTCCTTCGGCAGGCGGGTCGACGCCGTCCGCGACCGGGTCACCCCCCTCGGCGAGCTGCCGAGCCTGTGGACCGATCTGGGCACCGTGGGCGAGAGCGTGGACGAGGCGCTCACCCGCCTCCGGGCGATCTCCGACGGCACCCAGGGCATCGACGAGCAGGTGCGGCAGCTGGCCGAGCACCTCGGCCGGCTCCAGGCCGACATGGGCATCGCGGCGCACCGGTTCGGCCGCCTGGACAGGGCGCTGGCCGACCTCTCCCAGCGTGCCGGGCGCATCGAGGCGGGGATGCTCAGCCTGTCCGCGAGCGTCCAGCAGGCGGTCGGCACGGCCGCCGACCGGGTGCTCGCCGCCGTCGAACAGGTCAACGGCAGGGTCGAGCGGGTGGGGGCCGGGGTCGATCTGGTGGTGCCCAGGATCGACGAGCGCGCCGCCGCCGTGGAGAGCCGCGTCGACCGGCTGACCGGCCATCGCATGGCGGCAGGCGGCCGTTTCGACACCCTCGACGAGCGTCTCGACGACATCGAGGGCCGCCTCACCGGCCGGATGGACGTCATCGACTCCCGCCTGTCCACCCTGGACGGCCGCGCGGAGAAGTCCGGCGAGCGTCTGGAGAGCCTGGACGAGCGCCTTGAGGCGCTGCCCTCCGTCCTCGGCGTCGGTACCGGCGTCAGCGCGCTCATCGGCGCCCAGACCGACGAGCAGCGCGAGCGCTTCGACTCCCTGGACGAGCGCGTCATCCGGGCCGAGGCCGCGCTGACACCGCTGGCCGAGATGCTCCGCGCCCAGCCCGACCGCGACCAGCTCTCCGACGCCCTGAACGAGACCGTGGAGCCCGCGCACGCGGACCTCACCCGCCGGCTGGGCGCCCTGGAGGAGACCATGCTGGCCCTGGCCGAGGCACTGCTCCGCCCCACCAGGGACTGACCGGAGCGCCCCGGCCAGGATCCGCTCCTCGCCGATCCGGTACGGGTGCCGTCAGCCGGTCCGAGCGGCGTCGAGGGCCTGGTCCCCGGCCGGGTCCCGCACACCCGCCTCGCGGCACAGGTTGCCCCTGACCACGCCGAGCAGGGAGGTCAGCTCCTTCGTCTGCTCCTCCGTCAGCCCTCGGGTCATCCGGCGGTGCATCTCGGCGAGGACCCGGTCCACCTCGGGGCGGAGCGTGTGCCCCCTGGGGGTGATCTCGACGATGCTGATCCGCCGGTTGGCCGGGTCGGGCCTGCGGCTGACGAAGCCGCTGCGCTCCAGGCGCTGCAGGGTCTTGGTCATGGTGGACACGTCGATGCCGACGATCTTCGCCAGCGCGTTCTGCGACTGGGGGCCGTTGTCCCACAGGGCGCCCAGCACGCGCTCCTGGCCGGGGTAGAGATCGATCTCCCCGAGGAGGCTGGCGAGCAGGACCCGGTGCCCCCGGGCGGCGTAGGCCATCAGGCAGTTGAGGTCGGCGTCGTACTCACCGCACTCCCTGGTCGCTTCGCACCTCTCGTCGAACAGCGGCTCCGCCATGTTCAGGTCCTTCCGTCCTCTCCGAGACTATCGCTTGCATGTTGGCCGACCAAGTTGTAGAACTGCTTATTGGCTAGCCAAGTTGGCCAGCCAAGAAAGGGATCGTCATGCCGTTCTCACCGTTCACGCTGGCCGGCCTCCAGTTGCCTAACCGCCTGGTCATGGCACCCATGACCCGCTCGCGGTCCTACCTCGACGGGATCCCCTCGTCGCTGACCGCCCTCTACTACGCCCAGCGAGCCTCCGCGGGCCTGATCATCACCGAGGGGGTGCAACCCAGCCAGGCCGGAAAGGGGTACATGGACACCCCGGGACTGCACACCGACGAACAGGTGGCGGGATGGCGGGAGGTCACCGACGCCGTCCACGCGGCGGGCGGCAGGATCTTCGCCCAGATCATGCACTCCGGCCGGATCGGCCATCCCGACAACACCGGCGCGCTGCCCGTCGGGCCGTCCGCCGTACGACCTGCGGGGCAGATCTTCACGCCCAGCGGCCTGCAGGACCACCCCACCCCCCGGGAGCTGACCACCGCCGAGGCGGAGACGACCATCCAGGACTTCGCGGACGCCGCCGCCCGCGCCATGGACGCGGGCTTCGACGGGGTCGAACTGCACGGCGCCAACGGCTATCTCATCCATCAGTTCCTGTCGCAGAACGCCAACCTGCGCGAGGACCGCTTCGGCGGCTCGGTGGACAACAGGATCCGCTTCGCCGTGGAGACCGCGCGGGCGGCCGCCGACCGGATCGGCCCGTCCCGGGTCGGCATCCGGCTCTCGCCCGGCAACGGGGCGGGTGACCTGGTCGAGGAGGACCGGCACGAGGTCTACCCGGCGCTGGTCTCCGAGCTCGCCGATCTCGACCTGGCCTACCTGCACCTGAAGGTGGACGGTTCGGACGACCTCGGCCTGGAGATCCGCAAGTCCTGGCCGAACGCCCTCATCGTCAACGACGCGTCGATAGGCGACCCGGCCGCCAGGGTCTCGCACTCCCTGGAGCGAGGCGCCGACCTGGTCTCGCTGGGCGCGTCGTTCCTGGCCAATCCCGACCTGCCGGTCCGCCTCCGTCTCGGCGCCGAGCTCAACCAGGCCGATTTCAGCTCGGCCTTCGGCGGCGACCACCGCGGCTACACCGACTACCCGGTGCTGGCTCTGCACTCCGCGTAGGAGCGGTGCGACAGCGCCTCGAAGGGCCCCCCGTACAGCCGCCGCCCACGGGGGCGCGGCGGCCCGGGACAGCGCCTCGAAGGGCACCTCGACAGCCGTGAGCCCGTCACACGTGAACCGTGGTGACGGGCAGCGAGGAGTCGGCGGGGATGTCCAGCGGAGACGGCTCGACACCTGCCGCCACCAGATCGGAGCCCAGCGCCGCCACCATGGCACCGTTGTCCGTGCACAGCCCGGGACTGGGGACCCGGAGCCGGACCCCGGCCGCCTCGCAGCGCTCCTGCGCCATCGCCCTCAGCCGGGAGTTGGCCGCCACCCCGCCACCGATCAGCAGGTCACCGACGCCGTACTCGGCACACGCCCGCAGGGCCTTGCGGGTCAGCACGTCGACGACGGCCTCCTGGAAGGACGCCGCCACGTCGGGCACGTGGATCGACTCGCCCGTCTTCTCCCTGGCCTCCACCCACCGGGCCACGGCGGTCTTCAGGCCGGAGAAGGAGAAGTCGAGCGTCCCGTCGTCGTACTTGCCGCGCGGGAACGCGATGGCCGCGCCGGAGCCGTCGCGGGCCACCCTGTCGATGTGCGGCCCGCCGGGGAAGGGCAGGCCGAGCACCCTGGCCACCTTGTCGAACGCCTCGCCGGCGGCGTCGTCCACGGTGGACCCCAGCGAGACGACCTCCCTCGCCACGTCGGGCACCAGCAGCAGGGACGAGTGCCCACCGGAGACCAGCATGGCGATACACGGCTTGGGCAGGGCTCCGTGCTCCAGCTGATCCACCGCGACGTGGGCCGCCAGGTGGTTGACGCCGTACAGCGGGACGCCCAGACCCAGCGAGTACGCCTTGGCGGCGGCGACGCCGACGAGCAGCGCACCGGACAGCCCCGGCCCGGCGGTGACCGCGATCGCGTCGATGTCCGCGAGGCGCAGGCCCGCCCGTTCCAGTGCCCGCTCGACGGTCGGGGCCATCGCCTCCAGGTGCGCCCTGGAGGCGACCTCGGGCACCACCCCGCCGAAACGGGCGTGCTGCTCGACGCTGGAGGCGATGGCGTTGGCCAGCATGGTGTGCCCCCGGACGATTCCCACCCCCGTCTCGTCACAGGAGGTCTCGATGCCCAGGACCACCGGTTCGTCACGCATGGAGATCCTTTCTCATCATGATCGCGTCGGTGCCGTCCTCGTAGTAGCGGAGGCGCATGCCGATCCGCTCGAACCCGAACCTGTCGTAGACCGCCTGCGCGCCCGGGTTGTCGGCGCGCACCTCAAGGAAGACCGAGACCGCGCCCCTGCGCTCGGCCTCGGTCAGCAACTCGGTCAGCAGGGCGCCGCCGATGCCGCTCCGGCGCCACTCGGCCAGGACCGCGATGGTCTGCACGTCGGCCTGGTCCCCCGCCGCGGCGAGGCCCGCGTAGCCGACGATCGCCTCCTCGGCCAGGGCCACCACGTAGTGCCTGGTCCTCGGCTGGTCGTCCAGTTCGCCGCGGAGCATGCCCTCGCTCCAGGCGTCGGCGGGAAAGGTCCTGCGCTCGATCTCCATGACCGCGGGCAGGTCGTCGAAGGTCATCTGACGGAGCGCCGTCGTCATGCGGAGACCTTCTTGGGCGCCGAGGGCACCCGGGCGTCGGGACGGCGCAGGTAGATCGGGTGGGGCAGGCCGAGCACGGGGTGGGTGCCGCTCTCGACGACCGTGTCGACGTCCGGCTCGCCGAGCTGCTCGGCGGCCAGCGCCGCCAGCGCGCCCGCGTGGGGATACTCCGGCGCGTCCAGCAGCCGGGAGGCCCCGACGACCTCGGCGTACATCCGCGCGCCCGCGCCGACCAGCGGGAGCTCCCCCGGCAGGTCCTGGGGGCGGTCCACCGCGGGGCCGGACAGCCGGGTGCGCATCTCCTGGTAGTGCCCCCAGAACACCTCCTTGCGCCGGGCGTCGGTGGCCACCAGGAACGGCTCGGTCAGCCCGCTGCCGTAGGCGAGCGCGTCGAGCGTGCACACGCCGTACGCCGGGACGCCCAGTGACGTCGCGAGGGCCTGGGCGGTCATCAGGCCGACCCGGAGCCCGGTGTAGGGGCCGGGGCCGGAGCCCGCGACGACCGCGGTGACGTCGCGGAGCGAGGCTCCGGCCTCGCTCAGGACCGTCTCGATCGTGGGTACGAGCAGCTCGCCGTGGCGGCGCGCGTCTACCGTCGTCGACTCGGCGAGGACCCTCGCACCGTCGTGCAGCGCTGCTGTGACGGCGGGGGTTGCGGTGTCAAAGGCCAGGACCAGCACGAACAGTTAGCCTAGTCCTTCCGGGGAGGGCTCAGGAGCGCCACCCCGGTGGGGCGCGGGGGAACGCGGGCGGGAGCCCGCCCGCCACTCCCCGCACGGGCCTCGGGCGGGTGGGCTCAGGTCTTGACCAGGGTGGCGTAGACGATGAGGTTGTCGCGGTACTCGTGGTTGTCCCAGTCGAAGGTCCCGCCGCAGGTGATGAGCCGCAGGCCGTCCTCAAGGTAGACCTTGTCGGCGGGGAACCGGCTCTTGCTGATCTGCTCGATCGTGTCCACCCGGTACTGGGCGACCTTGCCGTCGCTGCGCACCACCTTGATGACCTGTCCCTCCCGCATCTCCTTGAGCCTGTAGAAGACGGCGGGCGCGGTCTTGGTGTCCACGTGCCCGAGGATCACCGCGGAACCCTCGTCCCCGGGGACCGCGCTGTCCTTGACCCAGCCCGCGCTGTCCGGCTTCTCGTACGGCGGCAGTTCGATCCGGCCGTCCTGCACGCCGAGCTTCATCAGGGGCGCCTTGATGCCCAGGGACGGGATGTCGATGCGGCTGGGCACGACCGAGGCCCGGGCCGGCGGCTTCTCCTCGCCGCCGCCCCTGCTGTTGAGCGCGACCATGACGGCGCCGGTGACGACTCCGGCCAGGACGATCCTGGACCAGCGGGTGGAATCGGCCATCGGGGACTATGAGCGGCGGCGACGCACGACCGCGATGCCGATGCCGCCCGCCAGGGCGAGGGCGAGCAGGACGCCCGTCGTGCCGATCGGCCCGCCCGAGTCGGCGGGGCCTCCCGCCGCGGTGCCGCCGCCGCCCGTGCCCGGCGCCTCGGTGCTGATGATCGTCCTGGTCGGCTTGGAGGTGGGCTTGGACGTCGGGCTGGAGCTCGGCTCGGTGTCGGCCACGATCCTGAGGTTGGTCTTGCCCGTGTCGTTGGTCCCCTCGCACCTGGCGTTGACCTCGTAGACACCGGCGGCCACGCCGTCGGCGACGGTGGCCTGACCGCGGACCCACGGGCGCGGCGTCGGGCTGGCGGTGCTCGCCGGGGCCGGCGTGGGCGTCGCGAGGATCGGGTCGAGGGTCACCGGGGTGCGGAAGATCCGGGAAGACGCGGTGCCGCGGTGCTCGGGGCCGCCCTGCGGGATCGGGCAGTTCGCCAGGACCCATACCTTCTGCCCGGCCTTGGCGCGGGCCGGTTGGAGCTGGACCTCGATGTCCTGCCGGCTGATGCCGGAATCAGGTGGGGCGGAGGTGGGTGTACTCGTCGGGCTGCCCGAGTTGGCCTCCGCCGAACACCCGACCAGCCCGGCCATCCCGAAAAGGACGATGGCTCCCGCAACCGCGACACGCTTGACGCTTGGCACCGTCGAACTCCACTTCGCCCTCCGGCCGACGACCCTCGCCCGGCACGATGTCCCACCTGTTCCCCATTAAACATGGGCAAACCCGCCAGAGTCGATCAACGCGCCCGACGATCTAGACCAATGGGGCGGGGTACCAGCCTGTCAGGATTTCCCGGCCCCCGTGGGGAAATCAGATGACACCTTCCCAGCGGGGTCCGATCCCGCGGAGGGTCACGGTCCGTTCCTCACCCGGCTCGCCGGACGCGCCCCTGCCGATGAGGATCTCCAGCCGGTCCTCGGCGAGCCCCTCCACCAGGCCCTCGCCCCACTCGACCACGGTCACCGACTCCTCCAGCGAGGCGTCCAGGTCGAGGTCGTCGACCTCCAGGTCCCCGCCGAGGCGGTAGGCGTCGACGTGGACCAGCGCCGGACCGCCGGAGAGCGAGGGGTGCACCCGGGCGATGACGAAGGTCGGCGAGGTGATCGGCCCACGTACCTTGAGCCCCTCGGCGATGCCCTGCACCAGGGTCGTCTTGCCCGCGCCGAGCGGGCCCGACAGCACCGCCAGGTCCCCCGGCCGCAACAGCCCGGCCAGCCTCCGGCCCAGTTCCCGCATCTCCTCGGCGGTCGCCACGACTCTCACCGGTGCGTCACTCCCGTCACCACTCCTACCCGTGTCCGGGCTCATCGGTTCTCGTCGCCCGCGTCGGTGTCGGCGATCGCCCGCTTGAGCAGCTCGTGCAGCGCGTTGTTGACGAGCGCCGGCCGCTCCAACTGGACCAGGTGCGAGCTCTCCGGGATCTCGGTGAACCGGGCGCTCGGCAGCGCCGCCGCCATCGCCTTGCTGTGCTCGACGGGGGTGAGCCAGTCCTTGTCGCCGACCATGATGGAGGTGGGCACCTCGTCCAGCACACCCAGCGCGCTCAGCTTGTCATGCGACATCAGCGCCGGGTAGAACTCGGCGATCACTTCGAAAGGGGTGGAACGGATCATCGACTCGACGAAGTCGACGACCGTGGGACTGACGTTCTGGGAATCGCCGAAGCCCAGGTGGCGCAGGGCCAGGAAGGCCACGTCATTGCCGACCTGGCGGCTCTTGTCGACCAGCGCGCCACCGCGCCTCAGGATCGACACCGTGCCCGGCGTGACCTTGTGCACCGCCTTGGACAGCAGCGCGGGCAGGCCGAGGGAGATCTCGCCGAGCTTGCCGGGGGAGGTGGAGATCAGCGCGACACCCTTGATCTTGTCGCCGAACAGCTCGGGGTGCCGGTCGGCGAGCGCCATGATCGTCATACCGCCCATGGAGTGGCCGACGAGCACGCACGGACCCGGCACCAGCGCCTCGACGATCTCGGCGAGGTCGTCGCCGAGCCGGTCGATCGAGCAGTCCTCCGTCGGGATGCGCGGCGAGCGCCCGTGGGAGCGCTGGTCCCACAGGACCAGGCGGTGGGCCTCGCCCAGATCACGCCGCTGGTAGTGCCAGGAGTCGAGGTTGAGCGTGTAGCCGTGGCAGAACACCACGGTCAGCGGGGCGTCCTGGAGGCCGTCCACCTCGGCGTACAGCGGTACGCCGTCGGAGGTGGTGACCGTGGTGGGACGCCCCCGAAGCTCGCCGAGCGGCTCGCTCGCCTCCGGGTCGGGACGGAGTCTGATGCGGCCGACGGCGTACCGCTTGGCGAGGGCCCCGGCGGCCACTCCCGCGGACGCGACACCGACGATCGCGCTCGCGATACCGACCTTGCGCCGTGCGGTAATACTCATGCGCCCCCCTGAGCTTCCTTTCACCGGTAAACGCGTGGGACCCGCGAACCGATCCCGGTCACGATCTCATGCGTGATCGTGCCGAGGGAATCCGCCCATTCCTGTGCGGTCGGCTCGCCCCGCGATCCGTCACCGAACAGGATCACCTCGTCGCCCTCGGTCAGCCGGTCGTCCCCTACGTCGATCATGAACTGGTCCATGCAGACCCGACCGGCGATCCGCCGCCTGCGGGCACCCGCCAGCACCTCCGCCAGGTTGGTGGCGCGCCGCGAGATCCCGTCCGCGTACCCGAGCGGGACGAGACCAAGCGTGGTCTCCCGATCCGTGACATACAGGTGGCCGTACGACACACCCGACCCGGCGGGCACCCGCTTGACCAGCGCGACCCGCGCCACGAGCGTCATCACCGGACGCAGCCCGAAGTCGCCGAGCTCGGGCACGGGGCTCAGCCCGAAGGTCGCGATCCCGGGCCGGACCATGTCGTAGCGCGCCTGCGGCAGCGTCAGGGTGGCCGCCGAGTTGGCGATGTGCCTGATGACGTGGGAACCTCCGGCACCCGCCTTCTCCGCGACGGCCAGCGCCTCGTCGAACGCCATCAGCTGGGCCACGATGGACGGATCTCCCGGGATGTCCGCGCAGGCGAAGTGGGACCAGAGCCCGACGATCTCGACGGTCCCCTCGGCCCGCCGCCGCAGCGCCCGGTCGAGCAGGTCGGGCCACTCGTCCGGCGTCGCACCGCCACGTGACATGCCGGTGTCGGCCTTCAGATGCACCCTGGCCGTCCGGCCGGCCAGGGCCGCGGCGTCGGCGATCGCGTCGACCACCGCGGCCGAGCCCGCCGACAACTCGATGTCGTGCTCGACCGCCTGCTGCAGAGGCTCGCCCGGCGGGAGGATCCACGAAAGGATCGGCGCGGTGATCCCGGCGGCCCGCAGCTGGAGGGCCTCACGGACGTAGGCGGTGCCCAGTCGCCCGGCCCCGCCGGAAAGGCAGCCGCGCGCGGCGGGGACCAGCCCGTGCCCGTAGGCGTCGGCCTTGACCACCGCCATCATCTCGGCGCCGGGAGCGTGGCTCCCGAGCAGCGCCAGATTCTCGCGGATCGCCGAGAGGTCCACCCGTGCCTCGGCGGGAGTCATCGGGAAGCTCATCGGTCCAGTTTGGCAGGTGAGCGGCCCTGCCTGAGCCCGTTGACCAACGACCGCACCGTCTCCGGCAGGGCCTCGGCGACGTCGGAGGCGGCGAGAGGACCGCGCCGACCGGCGATTCCGTGCAGGTAGGCGGCGCAGGAGGCCGCGTCGTAACCGCTCAGCCCCGCGGCCAGCAGCGCGCCCGCCACGCCGGCCAGCACGTCGCCGGTGCCGCCGGTCGCGAGCCAGGGACTTCCGGTGGGGTTGATCCTGACCGGCCGCCCCTCCCGCGCGACCAGCGTGGTCGAGCCCTTGAGCAGTACGGTCACCTCCAGCTCGGCCGCCGCCCGCCGGACGTTCTCCAGGCTCCGTGCCTCGATCAGCTCCCTCGGCACCCCCGTCAGGCGGGAGAGCTCGCCGGCGTGCGGGGTGATCAGGACGGGCGCGTCCCGGCGGAGCAGTGACCGCTCCTGGGCCACCAGGGTCAGCGCGTCGGCGTCGACGAGCACGGGGACGTCCTCGGCCAGCACCGAGCGGGCGATGGCGCGCGCCTCGTCGCCGGTGCCGAGCCCGGGACCGAGCACCCACGCCTGCACCCGGCCCACCTCCTCGACGCCCTCGCCGGGGGCGAGCGTGGTGATCACCGCCTCGGGCCAGTGGGCCCGCACCTGGGCCACCGGCTCGGCGCTCCCCGCGTAGCGGACCATCCCCACCCCGGCCCGCAGTGCCCCGCCCACCGCCAGCACCGCCGCGCCGGTGTAGTGCTCGCTGCCCGCCGCGATCCCGACGACGCCCCGGCGGTACTTGTCGGAGGAGGCACCGGGTCTGGGCAGCAGGGCGACCACGTCGGCGTCCGTCAGCGCGACCGCGTCGGGTTCCGGCAGGTGAGGGCCGAGACCGATGTCGACGAGTTCCGTCCGGCCCGCGTGTCCGGCGCCGGGATCCACCAGCAGCCCAATCTTCCACGCTCCGAACGTGACCGTGGCGTCCGCGCGGACCGCCGCGCCCTCCACCTGGCCGCTGCTCGCGTCCACCCCACTCGGCAGATCCACCGCGACGACCTCGCCGGGCGCGTCACCCGCGAGCCGGGCCAGGGTCGCGTACGGCTCCCTGAGCGCCCCGGTCCCGCCGATCCCGAGCATCCCGTCCACGATCAGGTCCGCCGCGCCGATCAGGTCGCGGACCGTCCCGCCCACCACCGCGTCGTCATCCGTCACACCGTCCCCGGGCGCTCCCGGGAGGCTTCCCGCCACCGGCCGGCCGTTCGGGGTGGTCGCGGAGGTGGCGGCTTCGCCGCCGGGCAGACCGGTCACCCGGCCGCCCGCGCGGCGCAGGGCCGCAAGTCCCGCCTCGTGGACACGCCTCCCGGCGATGATCGCGTCGACCCCGGCCCCCCTGGCCGCCAGGCGTGCCCCGGCGTACAGGGTGTCGCCGCCGTTGTCGCCGCCGCCGACGAGCAGTACGACGCGGGAGCCGTACACGCCGCCGAGCATCCTGGCGCAGACCACCGCGAGCCCGGTGGCCGCCCTCTCCATCAGGGTGCCCTCGGGCAGGGTCGCCATCAGCGCCGCCTCGGCCGCCCTGATCTGGTCGGATGTGTACGCGGTTCGCATTCCACCGAATTTATCCCTCGGCGATCACATAGGCGATGGCGACACCCCCGTCGTGCGTCAGGGAGACGTGCCACCTGACCACGCCCAGGGCCAGGGCGACGTCCGCCACCTTGCCGGTCACCCGCAGTTCGGGCCGCCCGTGCTCGCCGGTGAGCACCTCGGCGTCCAGATGCCGCAGCCCTGGGGGCGCGCCCAACGCCTTGGCGACGGCCTCCTTGGCCGCGAACCTGGCGGCCAGCGACTCCGTCGCCAGCGCGCTCTCGGCGGCGGTGAACAGGCGCCCCCGCAGCGCGGGCGTCCGCACCAGGGTCGCCTCGAACCTGGCCACGTCCACGACGTCGACGCCGATCCCAACGATCATTTCCCCAGGTTACCGACGATCTTCGCCGGCCACCCACCCCGGCCGCCCGCCCCGGCCGCCTGTCGTCACGGACGTCGTACGGCCGGCCCCGGAGCGGGTCACGCAGGCCGGCGGGGGCCGGCGGGGAGGTCAGAAGCCGCCGCGCTGCCAGGGCCCCCAGATGGCGAAGCTCATCCCCGCCGACGACTGGACGTTGACGTAGAGGGTGTGCCCGCCGGGACCGAAGGTCGAGCCGGCGAACTCGGCACCCGAGTCCCCGGCGACGGGGGCCAGCCGGGAGAAGTCGAAGATCTCGCCACGGCTGGTGAGACCGCGCAGGTAGTTGTCGCCCGCGCCGTCCTCGCACAGGACCAGCGTGCCCCGGGGGCTGGCGGTGACGTTGTCCGGCAGGTCGAGGGTGACCGAGCCCGGCGACTCGTAGACGAGCCTGAGCCTCCCGCTCCACGTCTCGTACGCCCACACCTGGCCGCGCCCCTTGCCGAAGCCGCTGGGCGGGGTGTCGCCGGACGCGGTCGCGCCGCCCTGGGTGGAGGTGAAGTAGATCGTGCCGTGGTGGTTGATCGCCCCTTCCAGCCGGGAGAAGATCGCCGCACCCTTGGCCCTGCCCTGGTTGCCGACCGCCTGGACCGCGAGGTCGTTGACCGGGGTGCCGATGAAGGTGGGGTCGGGGTCGTCGATGTCCACCCAGGTGGTCTGGTAGGCGGCTCCCCTGGGCTGGCCGAGCGAGAGGTCCTTGCCCGGCGCGCCCCGCACGGCCAGCATCTGCAGTCTGCCGCCGTCGAGGATGCGACCGGCCCGGAGCGGGTTCTTCGGAGGCAGGTAGCGGTAGAACCCGGAGGCGAACGCGAAGTTGTCCTCGGTGAGGTAGACGGCGCCGGTGAACGAGTCGAACGCGGCCGACTCGTGGGCGAACCGCCCGGCGCTCCTGATCGGCCCCGAGGCCCTGCCGTCGATCGGGACCTCGAAGATGTAGCCGTGCTTCTGGGTGAGCTTGCCGTTGTCCTGGCCGGTGAAGTCGTTGCCCACGTCCGGCCCGTTGACCGTCTCCTCGCAGGTCACCCAGGCGCCCCAGGGCATCGGGCCGCCCGAGCAGTTCATCTGGGTGCCGGTCAGGCTGGGGGCCGCGGAGATCACCTTGCCGTAACGGGTGACCCTGAGCGTGGAGGTGCCGCCGCCCGCCGCCGGGTCGTAGGCCATGGCCGGGTCGCCGAACGCGCCGACCGGGCCGTTGACCTCGTGGTTGCGGACGAGGATCGCGGTGTTCCCGGGCCCGCGGAACGCGGCCATGCCGTCGTGCCTGGAGGGGACGGTGGAGCCGTCGCCGAACCTGTCCCCGGCGACGCTGAAGGAGGCGTAGCGGAAGCCGTCGGGCAGGTGAAGCCGGATCGCGCCGTCCCGCTCGTCGGCGACCGGCTTCAGCGGCCCGTACCCGCCTCCGGGGCGGGTCTCCCCGTTCACCCCCGCCCGCGCGACACCGGCGAACGGCCCGGCCACCCCTGCCGCGGCCAGCGCGCTGCTACCGGCGAGGAAACGACGACGATCCATCTTGCGACTCCCTGAGGTCCGGTGGATTCACGTCACGTTAATCCGCGGTCAGTAGTCCGCTATATGGCATATATCGACAATTAATCATGCAAGAAGGCGGGCAGCTCCTATTCCCACTTCTGCCCCTCGGTAATCCATAGGGGTTGTCCACAGGTTGTGGACAACCCCTGTCCGGGGTTCACTCCACCGTGACCGACTTGGCGAGGTTGCGGGGTTGGTCGACGTCGTGCCCCTTGGCGGTGGCCAGCTCGCAGGCGAAGACCTGGAGCGGCACCGTGGCCACCAGCGGCTGGAGCAGGGTCGGCACGGCCGGAATGTGGATCAGCGTGTCGGCGTACCGTTCGACCACGTCGTCGCCCTCCTCGGCGATGACGAGGGTTCTGGCGCCCCTGGCCCTGATCTCCTGGATGTTGGACACGATCTTGTCGTGGATCACCCGCTGGCCGGCCAGCGAGGGGACGACGACCACGACCGGGAGCCCCTTGTCGATCAGCGCGATCGGGCCGTGCTTGAGCTCCCCCGCGGCGAAGCCCTCGGCGTGCATGTAGGCCAGCTCCTTGAGTTTCAGCGCTCCTTCCAGCGCGACCGGAAAGCCCACGTGCCGCCCGAGGAAGAGCACGCACCGCTCGTCGGCCAGCGATCTGGCCAACGCGCGGACCGGTTCGACCGTCGAGAGGACCTCGCTCACCTTCGACGGCATCTCCGCCAGCCGGTCGACGATCTGAGTGATCTCGTCGCCGAACTTCGTGCCCCGGACCTGCGCGAGGTAGAGCGCCACCAGGTAACAGGCCACCAGCTGAGTGAGGAAAGCCTTGGTGGAGGCCACCGCGACCTCCGGGCCCGCGTGCGTGTAGAGGACGGCGTCGGACTCGCGGGAGATCGTGGAGCCGTTCACGTTGCAGACCGCCAGCACCCGGGAGCGCTGCCCGCGCGCGTGCCGTACCGCCATGAGCGTGTCCATCGTCTCGCCCGACTGGCTGATCACGACGACCAGCGTGTCCCGGGTGAGGATCGGGTCGCGGTAGCGGAACTCGCTGGCCACCTCGACCTCGCAGGGCAGCTGAGCCCAGTGCTCGATGGCGTACTTCGCGATGAGCCCGGCGTGGTACGAGGTCCCGCAGGCCACCAGGATGATCTTGTCGATGTCGCGTAGCTCCTGGTCGGACAGGCGCATCTCGTCCAGCACCAGCAGGCCGTCCTGGCCGACCCTGCCGAGCAGCGTGTCGGCGACGGCCCTGGGCTGCTCGGCGATCTCCTTGAGCATGAAGTGGTCGTAGCCGTCCTTCTCGGCGGCCGAGGCGTCCCAGCCGATGTGATAGTCACGCGTCTCGGCCGGAGCCCCCTGGAAGTCGAAGACCGTGATCTTCGAGGGACGCAGCTCGACCACCTGGTCCTGCCCCAGCTCCACCGCCTCGCGCGTGTAGGCGATGAAGGCCGCCACGTCCGAGCCGAGGAAGTTCTCCCCGTCTCCCCTGCCGACCACCAGCGGCGAGTTGCGCCGCGCCCCCACCACCACCTCGGGCTCGTCCACCGAGACCGCGAGCAGCGTGAACGCCCCCTCCAGCCTCAGGCAGACCCGGCGCATCGCCTCCGCCAGGCCACCTGCGGCGAACTCCTCCAGCAGGTGCGCCACCACCTCCGTGTCGGTCTCGGAGACGATCCGGTGGCCCTTGTCCTCCAGCTCGCTCCTGAGCACGGCGAAGTTCTCGATGATCCCGTTGTGGATGACCGCGATCCGCCCGTGACAGTCGGCGTGCGGGTGGGCGTTGCGGTCGGTGGGCGCCCCGTGGGTGGCCCATCTGGTGTGCCCGATCCCGACCGTCGACGGCGGCGCGGGCCGCGAGAGCAGCGCCGAGCGCAGGTTGGCCAGTTTCCCCGCCCGTTTCTCCACGACCAGGCCGCCGGGTCCGACCAGTGCGATTCCCGCCGAGTCGTACCCCCGGTACTCCAGCCGGCCCAGTCCCTCGACGGCGACCTCGATCGCCTGCCGCTGTCCCGTATATCCCACTATGCCGCACATGACCTACCCCCTTCCCTGAGAGATCGGCCACCTTGTCTATGGAGAACCCCCCAGACACCCCAAGAATCCCGCCCGGCACCCGGCAGGATCGTACGCGGAGGCGATCAGTAGGCTTGCTGAACATGGCCAACGGTTTGGACACCGCGACACCGTACGTGCAGCTGAGCCGGGCTCAGTGGAGCGACCTGCGGAAGAACACCCCCCTGACGCTCACCGAGAGCGAGCTGGAGGAGCTGCGCGGCGTCGACGACCCGATCGACCTGACCGAGGTCACCGACATCTACCTGCCGCTCACCCGGCTGCTCAACCTGCACTTCACCGGAGTCAGGCAGCGCAGCGCGGCACTCAACACCTTTCTCGGCGGCGAGCGGCGGACGGCCCCGTACGTCCTGGGCATCGCCGGCAGCGTCGCGGTCGGCAAGTCGACCACCGCCAGGCTGCTGCACACCCTGCTGGCCCGCTGGCCGGAGCACCCCCGGGTGGACCTGATCACCACGGACAGCTTCCTGTTCCCGAACGAGGTCCTCACCGCCAGGAACATCATGCACAGGAAGGGTTTCCCGGAGAGCTACGACCGGCGGGCCCTGGTCAGGTTCGTCGCCGACGTCAAGGCGGGCCTGCCCGAGGTGACCGCCCCGATCTACAGCCACCTGGAGTACGACATCGTGCCCGGTGCGACCCAGACCATCCGCCGGCCCGACATCCTCATCGTCGAGGGTCTCAACGTGCTGCAGCCCGCCCCGCCCACCGCGCTGGCGATCAACGACTACTTCGACTTCTCCATCTACGTGGACGCCAAGGTCGAGCACATCCGCGACTGGTACGTGGACCGCTTCCACAAGCTGCGGCAGACCGCCTTCGAGGACCCGAAGTCCTACTTCAGGCACCTCGCCGAGCTGTCCGAGGAGCAGGCGACCGAGTTCGCCGAGGGCATCTGGCGCGACATCAACGAGCGCAACCTCCTGGAGAACATCGCCCCCACCAGGGGCCGCGCCGACCTGGTCCTGCACAAGAGCGCCGACCACTCGGTCAGCCGGGTCCGTCTCCGCCGCATCTGACCTTCCTCCCCTTCCGCCTCCCAGGATCAGCGGCCGCCCCGGCCCTCGTCGACAGCGCGCCGGTGGATCCGGCCGTTTCCCGGCGGCCGGAAAACGGCTTCCTGAACGGACCGGCGGTGTGACAAGGTCGGCCGATGCCTGTTTCCCGTGCCGAACTGCTCCGCTGGCAGTTCGATCTGACCTGGTCGCTGTTCGAACTCCATCTGGAGCGGCTGCGGCCGGAGGACTTCCTCTGGGAGCCCGCGCCGCACTGCTGGACGGTGCGCCCGGGCGTCGACGGGACGTGGGTGCCGGACTGGGAGGACGTCGAACCCGACCCCGTTCCGGTCCCCACCCTCGGGTGGGTCACCTGGCACCTCGGCTGGTGGTGGACGGTGACCATCGACCACGCGCGGGGGCGAGCGCCACGTGACCGGGAGGAGATCGGGTGGCCGGGCGACGGGCGGGCCACCGTCGACTGGCTACGCGGCCTTCGGGTGGAGTGGCTGGCGGTGCTGGATCGGCTCACCGACGCCGACCTGGACACCACCGCCCCCTTTCCCTGGCCGGACAGCCCCGAGCTGACCGTCGCCCACATGACCGCCTGGGTCAACTCCGAGCTGATGAAGAACGTCGCCGAGATCGGCCAGTTCCGCCTGCTCCGCGCCGCGTCCGCCGGGTGAATTCTCCGGGGTTCAGCGAACCGCCCACAGGTCCTAGGGTTGGCCCGTGTTGCATCTGCGCGTGATCAGCCCGCCGGAACTGTCGGACGGGGTGTTGGAGGTGCTCGAAACCTGCGTCGGCGTGGTCAACATCGTGGTGCTTCCCGGTGCCGCGCGCTCCCCCGCCGGGGACCTCGTCCAGTTCGACGTCGCCCGCGAGGCCGCCAACGAGGTGATCGAGCACCTGCAGCGGCTCGGCCTGCACTCCGAGGGGTCGATCGCGGCCGAGGAGGTCGACCTGTCGATCTCGGAGGTGTCCGAGCGCGCCCAGGAGGAGGCGCCCGGCGACGGGGACGACGCGGTGGTCTGGGCGGAGTTCGCCCAGCGGGTCGGCGACGACTCCCGGCTCACCTGGGCCTTCCTCGCGTTCCTGATGATCGCCACGCAGATCGCGGCGATCGGGGTGATCGTCAACTCGCCGATCCTCATCGTCGGCGCGATGGTGCTGGGGCCGGAGTTCGGTGCGATCGCGGCCATCTGCTTCGGCCTGATCCGTGCCGACCGGCTGCTGATCGGCCGCGCGCTCCGTACCCTGGCCGTGGGCTTCGCCGCCGCCCTCGTGATCACCTTCGCCTGCGCGCTGGCCTGGCGGTGGCTGGGCTGGATCGACAGCGGCTCGCTGCGGACCGGGCACGAGGAGATCGAGTTCATCGTCAAGCCCGACAGGTGGTCGTTCATCGTGGCGCTGCTCGCCGGGGCCGCCGGGGTGCTCTCGGTGACCGCCGGCAAGTCCTCGGCGCTGGTCGGCGTCTTCATCTCGGTCACCACGGTCCCGGCCGCGGGCTACTTCGCGGTCGCCGCCGCGCTGTCGCGCTGGGGTGACATGGGCGCGTCGGCCGTCCAGCTCGGGGTGAACGTCGCCGGAATGATCATCTCCGGGGTGCTGACGCTCCTCGTACAGAGGGCCTACTGGTCCCGGTTCGGCATGCGGCTTCCGGCACCCCCCGGCAGGCGGTGAACCGCCCTTTTGGACGAGAGGGTCTCCTTCGTATGACTGAGGTGCCCGCCCGCGGCGGCGGATAGTGTCCCGGTATGACTATCCTCGCGACCGAGGGACTGACCAGACGTTTCCCCCGGGTGACGGCGCTCGACCAGCTCACCGTCACCGTCGGCCCCGGCGTGACCGGTCTGGTCGGCGCCAACGGCGCGGGCAAGTCCACGCTGATCAAGATCCTGCTCGGCCTGCTCGAACCCAGCGCCGGCCGCGCCCAGGTACTGGGCATGGACGCCGCGACCAGGGGCGCGGAGATCCGCCGGATCGTGGGCTACATGCCCGAGCACGACTGCCTGCCGCCCGATCTGTCCGCCACCGAGTTCACCGTGCACATGGCTCAGATGTCCGGCCTGCCGCGCACCGCGGCCCGCGAGCGCGCCGCCGACGTGCTGCGCCACGTCGGGCTCTACGAGGAGCGCTACCGCGCGATGGGCGGCTACTCCACCGGCATGAAGCAGCGGGTCAAGCTGGCCCAGGCCCTGGTGCACGACCCGCGCCTGGTCCTGCTGGACGAGCCCACCAACGGCCTCGACCCGCAGGGCCGTGACGAGATGCTCGCGCTGATCCGCAGGATCGGCTCGGAGTTCGGCATCAGCGTGCTGGTCACCTCCCACCTGCTGGGCGAGCTTGAGCGGGTCTGCGACCACGTCATCGTGATCGACGGCGGCAAGCTGCTGCGCTCCTCGGCCATCGGGGAGTTCACCCAGCAGACCCAGAGCGTGACCGTCGAGGTGGAGGAGGGCCAGGACGCGCTCGCGGCCCGGCTGACCGAGTTGGGCGAGACCGTGACCCCGCACGGCAGGATGCTGCTCGTCCACGTCCGCGCACCGGAGACCTTCGACGTCCTCCGCGACGCCGTCTGCGAACTCGACCTCTGCCTCGTCCGCCTGGAGCAGGGGCGCCAGCGCATCGAGGACGTCTTCAGGGAGCCGGCCAATGTCTGAACCCACGGGTGTCATCCACGACATCGGATACCGCCACTACGACGGGGCGCGGCTCGGCCGGGGCCACGCCACCGCCGCGCTGGCCGTGCACAGCCTGCGCGGGATCTTCGGGCTCGGCCGCACCGCCCGCTCCAAGATCATTCCCTTCATGCTGGTGGGCGTCATGCTCCTGCCCGCCGTCGTGTCCATCGCGGTCATGGCGCTGATCAAGCAGGAGGGGATGCGCTACACCGAGTACGCGGTGATCATGCAGGCCGTCCTCGCGATCTTCCTGGCCGCACAGTCGCCGTACGCCGTCGCCCCCGACCTGCGCTTCCGGGTGCTACCGCTCTACCTGTCGCGCCCGGTGACGCTCTGGGACTACGTCGGGGCGAAGCTGGCGGCGATGACCGCGGCTATGTTCCTGCTGCTGGCGGTGCCGCTCACCGTGCTGTTCATCGGCGAGGTGGTCATCGACCTGCCGGGCGACACGCACACCGTCGAATACCTCACCGGCATGGCCGGCGCGGCCGGCTACGCGCTGCTGCTGGCCTGCCTCGGCATCGCCATCGCCTCGTTCACCCCCAGACGCGGTCTGGGCGTGGCCTCGGTCATCGCCCTCTACCTGCTCGCCTCCGCCGTCTCCACCGTGCTGTTCGGGGTGCTGGAGTCGATGGGCAACGACGCCGCCGCCGCGTGGGCCTGGCTGATCAACCCGTTCTTCCTGGTGGACGCCGCCGTGCACGTCGGAATCTTCGGGGCGACCCCCGCCTCGAACGTCATCTACCCCTCGGGCGCGGGCAGCCTGGTCGCCGGAGTGATCATGATCGTGCTGATCGGCCTGTCCGTGACGGCCCTGATCGCGCGCTACCGGAAGGCGGCCTCCCGATGAGGATCGAACTGGCACAGGTCTCCCGCTGGTACGGCAACGTGGTCGCCGTCAACGACATCACCATGACCGTCGGCCCCGGCGTCACCGGGCTGCTCGGCCCGAACGGCGCGGGCAAGTCCACGCTGCTGCACATGATGGCCGGGTTCCTGGCGCCCTCGGGCGGCACCGTCACTCTGGACGGCGACCGGATCTGGCGCAACCACCAGATCTACCGCTCCATCGGCCTGGTCCCCGAGCGCGAGGCCGTCTACGGCTTCCTCACCGGCTGGCAGTTCGTGCTGTCCAGCGCGAGGCTGCACCGCCTGCCCGACCCCGAGGACGCCGCCGGCAAGGCGCTCGCCCTGGTGGAGATGGAGAGCGCCAAGGACCGCAGGATCGAGACGTACTCCAAGGGCATGCGCCAGCGTGTCAAGGTGGCCGCCGCCCTGGTGCACGACCCCCAGGTCCTGCTGCTCGACGAGCCGTTCAACGGCATGGACCCCCGCCAGCGCCTGCACCTGATGGACCTGGTCGGCGCCATGGGCGCGGCGGGCAAGACCATCCTGTTCAGCTCGCACATCCTGGAGGAGGTGGAACGCGTCGCCCAGCACATCGAGGTGCTGGTCGCGGGCCGGCACGCCGCCTCCGGGGACTTCCGTGAGATCCGCCGCCGGATGACCGACCGCCCGCACCTGTTCAGGGTCCGCTCCAGCGACGACCGCCGCCTGGCGTCCGCGCTGATCGCCGACGCCTCCTCGGGCGCGGTCTCGCTGACCGCGGCAGGCCTGGAGGTGCAGGCGGTCGACTTCCGGCGCTTCACCCGTCTGCTGCCCAGGGTCGCCAGGGACGCGGACGTACGCGTCTGGCAGGTCTCCCCCGCCGACGAGGACCTGGAGAGCGTCTTCTCCTACCTGATCAACAGGAGCAGCTGATCATGAACGGTGTCATCGCCGGAATCTCCTACCGGGCCCTCCTCGGCCGCCGCCGGATCTGGCTGCTGATCATGCTGCCCCTGGTGCTGGTCGCCATGGCGGCCCTGCTGAACCTCATCGGCGCCGCCGACGAGCGGACCGCGGTCACGCTCATGCGGACCTTCGCCATCGGCACCATGCTGCCGCTGCTCGGTCTGATCGCCGGGACCGGGGTGATCGCCCCCGAGATCGACGACGGCACGATCATCCACCTGCTGGCCAAGCCGATCTCCCGCCCGGTGATCGCGCAGACCAAGTTCGCGGTCGCCGCCTCGATGCTCGCGCTGTTCGCCGCCGTACCGACCTTTGTCGCGGCCTACCTGCTGGTCAACCTCGAATCCGGGATCGCCTACGGCTTCGCCCTCGGCGCCCTGGTGGGCGGGATCGCGTACGCGGCGGTGTTCATGCTGCTGGGCGTGCTGACCCGGCACGCGGTCACCATCGGCATCGTCTACGCGCTCGTCTGGGAGGGCGTGGTGGGCAACTTCGTCCCCGGCGCCCGGAGGTTCTCCATCCAGCAGTGGGCCCAGTCCATCGCCGACCAGGTGTCCTCCTCGCCGTTCTTCTCCACCGAGATCACCCTCGGCTTCGCCGTACCGGCCCTGCTGATCATCACCGTCGGCGCGGTGGTCTGGTCGGGCCAGCGCCTCCGCGGCTTCTCCCTCACCGGCGACGAGTAGGCCCTGTGCACCCCCACGGCCGGGGGTGCACAGGTACGCGGGTCCATGAGGCCGGGCGCGATCGTTACGAGGACGACCGCCCCGGTTGACGGCGGAGTCCGGTTCGGCGGAAGGCCAGGAGCACGGCCAGGGCCAGCAGGCCGGCGCCCGCGCCCGCGTACCACAGGCGGCTCGTCACGGGGCCGGCCGCCTCGTGGGCGGCCGCCTCGGCGGCCGCACCGGCCGGCAACCGGTCGGAGTGGGTGGCGCAGACCAGGGGCCTGTCGTCCGTCCTGACGCTCGCACAGGCGACGGTGGCCAGGCGGAGCAGGTCCTGGGGGGTGTCTCGCACCTCGGCGACGGTGTGGAAGACGACCTTCTCACCCGCCGGCACATCGGCGGTCCAGAGCACCTGGCCCGCCTCGGCCCTGCCCTGGCCGTCGGCCGAGACGAAGTGCAGGCCGGTCGGCAGGCTCTGGGTGATCCTGAGTCCACGCGCCCTGTCCGCGCCGATGTTGTCGACGGTGACGGTGTAGGTGAACCGGTCCCCCTCCTCGGCGGTGGTCTGGCCGTTGTCGGTGCCGATGCTCAGCCTGGGGGCGGCCATGACGGCCGCCTTGCCCTCCTTGCCGTCGGGATGCGGTTTGCGGGTGAACGCCGCCGAGGGCGTGGCAAGGGTGACGACCAGGACCGCGCCGAGCCCGCAGAGAGCGGCGGCACACCGTGTGATCACTGCCATGGCTTGCTCCTTCACATTGTTCGGGTGTCGGGTGAGGGATGCCTGGTGCGCCCCGCCGGGTTCCCGGCGGGGCGTCTGCGCGTCAACTGGCCGTCGCGACATAGGTGAGCGTCGCCGAATAGCCGCCGACCGGAACAAAGGGGATGTAACCCTCGAAGTCATTGCCGATGGCGTCCCCGCCGGGAGCGGACGGGCCGTCCTGCCGGTGGACGAGCACCGGGGTGGTGGCCGAGACGTCCTGGAAGGCCGACGTGCCGCTCTCGCGCACGCGCAGGTTCCCGATCGGGATGGTGGCGTCGTTGCCGGGCCGGTCCGAGGTGAGCTCGGCCGAATCCGCCTGCACGGTGACGCTGTAGCCGTCGAAGCTGTTCGTGATGACGGTCATGGTCACGGCTCCGTTGCTCCTGACCGTCGAATCCGGAGTGCCTGCCAAGACGAAACTGCCGGTCAGGTCGGTGAGGGTGATGCTGGTGGGGATCAGGGTGATCACGACCGAGCACCGCGGGTCGGTGCCCCCGACCGGGCAGTTGCCACCCGTCGTCGCCGAGGTGACCCGGTTGTCGAGGGTTCCGTCACCCGTGACCTCCTCATCGGTGACGACGGTGAAGGTGATGACCGCGCTCGCCTCCATCGGCAGCGCCCCGGTCCAGCCGAGGACCCCGCCGGCATAGCTGACGGTGCCGCTGGAGGCGCTCGCGTCGTTGTTGTAGACGGCGTCGTCGAGCACCCCGGCCAGCGAGTCGGTGACCACGGCAGCGGCGTACGGGGTCTCACCGGTGTTCGTGACCGTGATCGTGTACTGGACGGTGGCCTTCACCGCCACGGCACCGCTGTTGTCAGCGGTCTTGGTGATGGTGAGACCGGGAGTCAGGACCGCGACGGTCGTGGTGCAGCGAGGATCGCCTCCCACCGCGGGACATGTCGTTCCGGCGGCGGCGGAGATGACGGTGCCGGTGACCGTGACGGTGCCCCCGACGGGAATGTTGCCGGTCCAGGTGATGGCCGTGGCGCCGAGGACCAGCGTCCCGGAGCTCGCGGTCTGGTCACCGTTGGGGACGGCGTCGTCGACGGTGCCGGTGGTCGGACTGGAGACGCTGATCCCCGTGTAGGGGACCTTCCCGGTGTTGGTGAAGGTGGCGTTGAGCCGGATCGTCGAACCCGGTGTGGCACTGCTCCCGACGTAACCCTGCGAGATGACCAGCCGCGCCACCGCCACCACGACGGTGCAGCGCGAATCGGTGCCCCCTGTCGGGCAGTTGCTCCCCGTGGTGGGCGAGACGGCGGTGCTGGAGAGCAGAGCGTCTCCGGTGCCGGGATCGTTCACGGTGACCGAGTAGGTGATCGTGGCACTCGTGCCGACCGCCAGGTCACCGGTCCAGCCCAGGTCGGACCCGGCGAGGGTGACCGTACCCGTCGTGGCACCGGCGTCCGCGTTGTAGGTCGCGTCGTCCAGCACCCCGGTCAGCAGGTCGGTGACGGCGGCCCCGGTGTACGGGGTCTCCCCGGAGTTGGTGACGGTGACCGTGTAGCCGACGGTGGCCCCTGGCGTCGTCGTACCGGTGTCCGCGCTCGCCGCGATGGTCAGCCTCGGCACCAGGACCGTCACCACCGAGACGCACCCCGTGCCGGCGCTCCCCGCCGGGCAGGTGCTGCCCGGGGCGGACGACACCGCGGTGTTGGTCATCACCTTGTCGCCGCGGTCGGGGTTTCGCACGGTGACCGAGTAGGTGACGGTCGCGCTCGCCCCGATCGCCAGGTCACCGGTCCAGGTCAGGTCGGACCCGGCGAAGGCCACGGTGCCGGTCGTCGCGGTCGCGTCGCCGTTGTAGACGGCGTCGTTGAACACCTGGGCCAGTTGGCCGGTGACCTGGGCACCGCTGTAGGGGCTCTGCCCGGTGTTGGTCACCGTCGTCGTATAGGTGACCGTGCCGCCCGGCGTGGTCGTCCGGGTGTCGGCGGTGTTCGTGATCGTCAACGCCGGGACCAGGACGGTGACCAGGGTGAAGCACCCGGGCGCCGACGCGCCGACGACCGGGCAGGTGCTGCCGGGAGCGGCGGACGTGACGGCGCCTCTCAGGATCCTGTCGCCGGTGTCGGGATCGTTCACCGTGACCGAGCCGGTGATGGTGACCGTCGCACCGATCGCGATGTCCCCGGACCATGTGATCGACCCTCCAGGGGAGATGCCGACGCTGCCGGAACTGGCCGTGAGGTCGCCGCCGTAGGTCACGTCGTCGAACGCGGCCGAGACGTCGAACACGGCGCTGATGCCCGTGTACGGGGTCTGCCCGGTGTTGGCCAGCGTGGTGGTGTAGTTCACGACGCCTCCCGGGGTCGTCGTGGCCACGCCCGCCCCGGTGTTGATCGTCAGCCGCGGGACGAGAACCGTCACGCTGCCGGCGCACCGGGGGTCACCGCCGCCCGCGGGGCAGTTGCTACCGGCGGTGGCCGAGGTGAGGGTGCCGGTCAGCGTCCTGTTCCCGGTGTCGGGGTCGTCGACGGTGACCGAGTAGGTGATCGTGGCGCTCGCGCCGACCGCCAGGTTGCCGGTCCAGGTCAGCGCGGAGCCGGCGAAGCCGACCGAGCCGCTGGTCGCGGCGGCGTCCGCGTTGTAGGTCGCGTCGTCGAGCACCCCGCCCAGCGCGTCGGCGAACGTCGCGCCGGTGTAGGCGGTCTGCCCGGTGTTGGTGACCGCGACCGTGTAGTTCACGACCGAGCCGGGAGTCGTAATCGACGTGCCGGCCGACTTGACGATCGTCAGGCCGGGGATCAGGACCGTGACGGTGCTGAAGCACCCGGGGGCCTGGTTGCCGGCCGGGCAGTTGTTACCCGGCGCGGCGGAGGTGACGGCGGTCCGCAGAAGCCTGTCGCCGGTGTCGGGATCGTTCACGGTGACCGAGCCCGTGATGGTGACGCTCGCGCCGATGGCCAGATTGCCCGTCCAGGTGAAGGTGCCGTCCAGATTGTCGACGACGGTGCCCGACGTCGCTGAGAGGCTGCCGTTGACCGTCGCGTCGTCCAGCACACCCGCCAGGGAGGCGGTGAAACCGGTCCCGGCGTACGGGGTCTGCCCGGTGTTGGCGGCCGTCAACGTGTAGTTCACGACCGAGCCCGGCGTGGTGGTGGCCACGTCCGCGCCGCTGCTGATCGTGAGGCCCGGAACCAGGACCGTGACGGTGGCGGTGCACGGCGCGGCGCGGTTGCCGGCCGGGCAGGTGCTGCCGGGGGTACCGGAGGTGATCGTGTTGGATACGGTCCGGTCCCCGCCGTCGGGGTTTCGCACCGTGGCCGAGTAGGTGATGTTCGCGCTCGCGCCGGGAGCGAGGTTCCCGGTCCAGGTCAGGTTGGGGCCGGTGTACGACACGCTGCCACCGGAGGCGGTCGCGTCCGCGTTGTAGACGGCGTCGTCGAGCAGGCCGGCCATCGAGTCGACGAACGTCGCGCCGGTGTACGGGGTCTGACCGTTGTTCGTCACCGTGACGGTGTAGCCGATCGTCCCGCCGGGGGTCGTCGTCGCGACGCTGGCGACCTTGGCGATGGACAGGCCGGACACGGTGACGGTGGCGGAGCACCGGGGGTCGCCACCACCACTCGGGCAGGTGCTGCCGACGGTCGACGAGGTCACCGCGTTGGCCAGCACCTTGTTACCGGTGCCCGGGTTGCTCACGGTGACCGAGTAGCCGATGGTCACCGTCGCCCCGGCCGGCACGTTGCCGGTCCAGGTCAGGCTCTGACCGGTCACCGAGACCGAGCCGATGTTCGCGGACGCGTCACCGTTGTAGGTCGCGTCGTCGAGAACACCCGCCAGCGGGTCGGTCAGTGTCGCCCCGTTGAAGGCGCTCGACCCGGTGTTGTTCACGGTGATCGTGTAGGTGAGCGTGTCACCGGGCACCACCGAGGAGGCATTGGCCGTCTTGACCATGACCAGCGGCCCGGCCACCATGACCAGCGTCGCGGACTGGGTGGCGGCCAGGCCGGCAGCGTCGACCACCCGGAAGGTGACGGGGGAGCTGCCCGTCGTGGTCGGGGTGCCCGACAGCACGCCGGTGGAGGCGTTCAGGGTGAGCCCAGGGGGCAGGCTGCCCGCGCTGACCGACCAAGTGTAGGGCGTGACCCCTCCGCTGACGGTGAGCGGGACGCTGTAGGAGACTCCGACCTGCCCTGCCGGTGGCGCTGGGAAGGTGAACGCCGGCAGCGCCGCGATCGTCAGGCTCACCGTCCTGGTGTCGCCCTGGTTCAGGGCGTCGAGCGTTTTGACGGAGAAGGAGTAGGCGCCTCCCGCCGTCGGGGTGCCCGACAGCACGCCGGTGAAGGCGTTCAGGGTGAGACCGGGCGGCAGGCCGCCCGCGCTGACCGACCAGGTGTACGGCGCGGTACCCCCGCTCACGGTCAGCGGGACACTGTAGGAGACGTTCACCTCGCCGGCAGGCGGCGCGGCGAAGGTGAACGCGGGAGCGGAGTTGGGGACGACGGTGGCCGACGAGTCGGACGGCGTGCCGGAGCCCGCCGCGTTCACCGCCGCTACGGTGAACCGGTACGAGGTCCCCGGTGTCAGACCGGTGACGGCCTGGGTGGTCGCATTGCCGTTGAACGTCTGGGAGGGCTGCGCGACGCCACCGATGTAGGGCGTGACGAGGTAGCCGGTGATGTCACTGCCGTTCGTCGCCGGCGCCGTCCAGGTGAGGCTCACCGAGGAGGTTCCGGCGGTGGCCGAGGTGATGGCCGGCCTGCCGGGAACGGCGTACGGGGTGACCGCGCCGGACGCCGGACTGGCCGTCCCGGTGCCGAAGGCGTTCGTGGCGGTCACCGTGAAGGTGTACGGCACAGCGGTGGTCAGCCCGCTCAGCGTCCGGGTGGTGGTCGAGGCGTCATAGGCCACCGGGGTCTGGGCCACCCCGTTCTTGTACGGGGTCACCAGGTAACCGGTGATGGCGCCGCCGTTGTTGTTCGGCGCCGTCCAGGTCACCGTGGCGCTGCTCACCCCCGCCGTGGCGGTGGGGGCGGCGGGCGCGGCCGGGGAGGCGGCGTAGACGTAGGTGGCGGACGCGGCGAGTCCCAGGGTGACCACGGTGACCGACACCGACGCGCTGGCGGCTCGGGCCGGCATGGCGGGAATGGTCAACGTGCCGTTGGCATTGGCGGTGAAACACCCGGTGGTGGCCCCCGAGGCGCAGGGCAGCAGGACGACGGCGGTGCCGGCCGCCTGCTCGGCGGCGGTACCGATCATGATGGCCGTCGCGTTGGAGATGTTCGTCCCGCTCACGATGTTCGAGGAGCCGCCGGAGATCGAGCCCGTCGTCGAACTCAGGCTGACGCCGCTGGGCGCCGACGGCGGCGTTCCCTGGGTCGTCGTCGTCGAGTAGGCGGGGTTGGCGTCGATCGACGAGGCGGTGACCACGGTCGCGGTCTGGATCAGGGCCTGGGTGACACCGGTCCCGGTGACGACGCCCGTCACCGTGATCGGCGGTAACGTCGCTCCGGCCGCGAACGGGACGTTGCCGTTGGTGCAGGTGACGGACTGCCCGACCGGCGCCGCGCAGACCCATCCCGTTCCGTAGGCACCGGTGGGCACCACCCCGGCCGGCATGGTCTGGGTCATCGAGATCGGCGAGGATTCCGCGATGCCGTCCGCGCTGACGCCGGAGACGACACTGTAGGTCACGGGGGTGCCCGGCGCCGGCGTCGTGGCGCTGTAGCCGGTCTGCGCGACGGTCAGCTGGGGGACCGAGCTGACCGTGGTCACCGTGGCCGCGTCGACCTCGTGGAAGTCGGTCACGCTTCCGGTGGAGGCCACCCAGCCGAAGGCCAGTTGCCGGGGAGTCCCGTTGGCGTTCAGCCAGCCCGCCGGATACAGGCCGGTGGGCACCGTCGGAAGACTGCCGGTCAGGGTCTTGTTCGTACCGCCCACCAGGGTGACCACCACCACGTAACTGCTGGGCGGGACCACCAGTCCGGCGGCGGTGGTCAACGACACCGCGGTGGGGTTGATACCGATCTGCACAGGAACGGCGGTACGGCTGGTCGCCCGCAGCGCCAGCGGGGTGGCACTCGTCGAGGCGGCCGTGGTGTTGAGCGCGCAGTATCCGACGGTGCCGTTGCCCGGTCCGCGGATGACGACCTGGCCGGGCACCCGAACCCCCGTGCCCGGCAGGTTCGCGCAGCCGCTTCCCTGGTAGGTGCTGCTGCTGAAATTTCCGTACACGTCGAGGCCGATGCCGAGATACCCGTACGCCAGGCCGACGATGGAGCCGGTCCCGGAGTAGCCGAGAGCGCCGCCCGACTGACCGATGTTGGCCGGCGACTTCGGGTTCGCCGGGTCGACCGCCGCCAGCACGAAGGTGATGCCGTCGGCCCCGCCCCCGCCGTACTGGTAGGTGTTGAACGTCACGTCGAGCCCCTGCGAGGCGGGCACGCTGACCGCGCCGAAGAGACCACCCGTCTTGGTGGTCGTCGCGTTCGTCAGGCGCAGTTTGCCCGAGCCCTGACTGTCGGTGTTCCCGCTGCAGCTCTGCAGGACGCCGGTGCCGCTGTTGCCGGAGGCGGTCAGGCAGGCGTAGTTCGACCCGCTCGACCCGCTCGGCAGCGAGGGCAGCACCACGGCACCGGTGCCGTTGGCCGTGTTGTTGTGGAAGGGCTGGTTGAACACGACGGTGCCGGCCGCCGACGCGGCCGTGGTGGCCGGGGCGCTCAGCGCACCGGCGGCCATGCTCAGCACGAGAAGTCCGGAGAGGGTCCGCCCGCATCGCGGCAGCACGCCCTTCGCCATGACCGTGGATCGGCCCGCTCCCCTCGCCGGGCACGGGATGCCGTTCATCGTGACCACCGGAGATCCGCGAAGCGGATCGCGGGGCCGGTCATGGGGGCGGCGCCGGGAACAGCGAGAAACAAGGACACGGCGCGACACCCCTTCGATCGATCGTGATGCCGGCGGTCTTCCGCCGTACGGGCATCGTGGCCATTGAGGCGATCAGCCGACCGCCGGGCTCGGAGCCGTTCGACACGATGAACCGTGCCGGGAAGGGGAATCCCTCCACAAACACTGAAAGTGTCTGATCAACTATTTAGAGTGTCAATCAATGCGAAGTGTGGCGTGGCGCCGGACAAGAGGGGTGGAAAGGACGTCACATGCGCGATCGCTCATCGTCGCAGCGCTGAGGGCCGGGAAACGTCAGAGCACGGCCCGCACTCGGAGTGCGGGCCGTGCTCTGGTGATTCAGGTGATTCAGGTGATTCAGACGCAGGCCGTACGGACGACCTCGGCCAGCCGGCCCGCCAGTTGCTCGGCCTGCTCCGCCGAGGCGGCCTCGACCATGACGCGGATCATCGGCTCGGTGCCGCTCGGCCGGATCAGCACCCGGCCGGTCTCCCCCAGCTCCGACTCCGCGGCGGCGACCGCGGTCTCCAGCTCCGGAGCCGAGGCCTTGGCCCGGTCGACGTCTTTCACGTTGACCAGGACCTGCGGCAGGCGGGTCATCACCGAGGCCAGCTCCGCCAGCGGCTTCTTCGCCCGCGCCATGACCGCCAGCAGGTGCAGTGAGGTCAGCAGGCCGTCCCCGGTGGTGGCGTGGTCGAGCATGAGGACATGGCCGGACTGCTCGCCACCCAGGTTGTAACCGCCCGCCCTCATCGCCTCCAGGACGTAGCGGTCGCCCACGGCGGTCTCCACCACGTCGATCCCCGCGCTCTTGAGCGCGAGCTTGAAACCCAGGTTGGACATGACCGTGGCCACCACGGTGTCGCCGACCAGCTTCCCCTCGGCATGCATGGCCATGGCCAGCACCGCCATGATCTGGTCACCGTCGACGATCTCGCCGGTGTGCGAGACGGCCAGGCAACGGTCCGCGTCGCCGTCGTAGGCGATGCCCACGTCCGCGTCGCGGGAGACGACGATCTGCTGGAGCTTCTCCAGGTGGGTGGAGCCGACCCCGGCGTTGATGTTGAGGCCGTCGGGGCGCGCCCCGATCGTCTCCACCGTGGCCCCGGCCCGCAGCAGCGCCTCGGGAGCCACCATGTGGGCGGCGCCGTGGGCGCAGTCGAGGACCACGTTGAGGCCGTCGAGACGGCAGTCCACCGTGGACAGCACGTGGGACACGTAACGGTCGGCCTCGCCGTACGCCTCGCGCACGCGGCCGACCGAGGCACCGACAGGGCGCTCCCACTTCTCGCCGAGCCGCTGCTCGATCTCGATCTCCACCGCGTCCGGCAGCTTGTAGCCGCCACGGGCGAGGAACTTGATCCCGTTGTCCGGGGCGGGGTTGTGGGAGGCGGAGATCATCACGCCCATGTCGGCTCTGAGAGCCGTGGTCAGGTAAGCGACCGCCGGGGTGGGCAGCACGCCGAGCCGGAGAACGTCCACGCCAGACGACGCAAGGCCGGCGACCACCGCGGCCTCCAGGAATTCTCCTGAAGCCCGGGGGTCCCGGCCCACGACGGCGACGGGGCGGCCTCGCCGCCCCACGCTGGCGCTGAACGCCCCGGCATCGCCGAGGACATGAGCCGCGGCCACGGACAGGTCCATGGCGAGCTCGGCCGTGAGGTCGCGTCCCGCGACCCCACGTACCCCGTCGGTGCCGAAAAGGCGCCCCAACTTAACGCTTGCTGTACTGCGGAGCCTTGCGGGCCTTCTTGAGACCGTACTTCTTGCGCTCGGTGGCGCGGGCGTCACGGGTCAGGAAGCCTGCCTTCTTCAGCGGCGGGCGGTTGACCTCGACGTCCAGGGCGGTCAGCGCGCGGGAGAGACCCATGCGCAGGGCACCGGCCTGGCCGGTGACGCCGCCACCGTTGATGCGGGCGATGACGTCGAACTGGTCCTCGGCGCCAAGAACCACGAAGGGCTCGTTGACGATCTGCTGGTGGACCTTGTTCGGGAAATAGTTCTCAAGCGTACGACCGTTGATCGTCCACTTGCCGGTGCCCGGCACGATGCGCACGCGGGCGACGGACTCCTTGCGGCGCCCAGTGCCGTACGAGTTGCCGGTGGTGATGGGCTTACGGACGGCGACGTCGCCGCTGACAGTGGACTCGGAGGTGTACTCGGAGGGGAACTCCTCCGCGGAGTACGCTTCCTGATCGCCCTCGATGGGCGTCTCGACACCGGTGGGCTCAGCCACGGTTCTCCTCTAACTTTCCTACTCGGCGTCGGCCGTCGGCCAACGCTGCTGGCGACAAGCAGCTAGCGACTACTGGGCGATCTGGGTGAGCTCGAAGGGCACCGGCTGCTGCGCCTGGTGCGGGTGCTCGGAACCGGAGTAGACCTTGAGCTTCTTGATCATCTTCCGGCCGAGAGCGTTCTTGGGCAGCATGCCCTTCACGGCCTTCTCGACGGCGCGGTCAGGACGCTTGTCCATGAGCTCGCCGTAGGTCATGGAACGCAGACCGCCCGGGTAGCCCGAGTGGCGGTAAGCCTTCTTCTGCTCAAGCTTGTTGCCGGTCAGCGCGATCTTGTCGGCGTTGATGACGATGACGAAGTCACCGGTGTCGACGTGGTTGGCGAAGGTCGGCTTGTGCTTACCGCGAAGCAGGATCGCGACGTGGCTGGCCAGCCGGCCAAGCACGATGTCGGTGGCGTCGATGATGTGCCACTGACGCTCGACTTCGGCAGGCTTGGGTGTGTACGTGCGCACGGTCGTATGCCTTCTTTGGTCGCGTCTTCGGCGCTGTCGGAGATGACAGCAACATGGGTCGGTAGGTGCGGGCACACGACAGCCCGGACCTTCCGTCTCCAGAACAGAGGAGATGACGCCGGACGCGCCGCGTATCGGTCTGCAGAGGAGACCAATTCGCACACAACGAACTAGCAGAGTACCGGCGCGGATGAGCACGAGTCAAAAAGACATGACTCTCCGGCGGTGCCCCTGGCATTCTACCTGGGACCCGGCAGTGCCCGGGAACCGCCACGCGCCGACGCGCGATCGGCAGCGGCCGGGCAGGTAGGGCCGGGGTACGGGGAAGCCCGGCACCGGGGCCGCGCGAGGAGCGTGGATCCGTGACGGTTCCAACACGTTCTCACCTTTCTCTTTTTCCTCACCGCAAACATCTCTATCTTTGATAGCGGTATGTGGCAGCTTCCTCACCCCGGGCATACCCAGCGAGCGCGCCTGCGTCGTATGGGGGTGTTCGTGTGCCTGATGACGGTCCTGCTGGTCGGCTTCATCATCGGCCGGGGCAGCCGTGACGAGGAGGCCGCCGAGCAGATCTACCTGAACAACCCCGGGTCGATCAGACCCACACCCAGCAACGGCGCCCTGGCGGGGCAGGTGGAGCGGGCTCCACTCACCCGGGTCGCCCGTCCCTCCGCCCTCCCGACCGTCCCGGCGGACCGGCGTCTGCGCCCCACCCACGGCACCGACACGAAGCTGGGCGAATCCGGCGACGACGGCCCCTCTCGCTACCTGCTCAACGGCAACGGTGACGACGCCACCACCTCCGCCCTCGGCGCGATGGAACGCGAGGTCGTCAGGCTCATCAACATCGAGCGCAGGCGGGCCGGGTGCGGGCCGCTCCGTATCGACCGGAGGCTGGTCCTGTCCGCCAGGAGGCACTCGGCCGGGATGGCGTCCGCCGGCAGCCTCTCCCACACCTCGCCCGACGGCACGTCGCCGTGGGAGCGAATGGACGCCACCGGCTACCGTGACGGCGGCGCGGAGAACATCGGGCGCGGCTACACCTCTCCCGACGAGGCGGTGCGGAACTGGATGGAGACCAGCGGCCACCGGCGCAACATCCTCAACTGCGAGCTCACCGCCACCGGCGTCGGAGCCGTCCAGGGGCCCGACGGGCCGTGGTGGACCCAGGACTTCGGATACTCCTGAGCCAACCGGCCCTGATACCGGGCTACGCTCGGCGCATGGGTTTTCCCGTGGAGCCGCCGCGCCGCCAGCCTTACAACCGGCCTGACGCATCGCCGCCCGCACAGGACCAGCACTGGTTCGACGCCTCGCCGCACAACCGTGCCGCCGAGCCCCCACGGGCGCCGCAGGCGCCGCCCGCCCAGGCCTCCCCTCCGCAGGAGCGACCACGGCAGGAGATGTGGAGTCCGTACGACGACGGCCCCCGCTCGCGTCGCCCGATCTTCATCGCGCTCGGCGCGCTCGTCGCGCTGATCGCCGGGGGCGTCGGCCTGGCCATGCTGGCCAACTCCGACCCCGCCCCGGTGCCCGGGGCGGCGTCCCCCTCGGCCAAGGCCCCCCTCGTGCCACCCGCCAACATCGCGAACGGCAAGTTCGGCCTCGCCTCCTCCCGCGCCACCGACCCGTACGCCCTCACTCTGAACGAGGTGTTCAAGCACAGGAAGGTACGGATCGGCGGGAAGAGCTACCTGATGACCACCCGCAGGACGGACAAGAAGTGCGGCGAGGCCGTGGTGGGAGCCGGGCTCCAGAAGGCCCTCACCGCCGCCAAGTGCACCCAGCTCCTGCGTGCCAGCTTCCGCGACGCCTCCGGAAAGATCATCGGAACCGTGGGAGTCGCCAACCTCAAGACGTCCGCGGGGGCCGCCAAGGTCGTCTCGGCCAGTTCGGGCAAGGAGCGGGAAGAGTACATCAAACCGCTTCCAGGTAAGGATAAGGTCACCAAACTTCTCGGAACCGGCGAGGCTTTCGTCGGCGAGTGGCGCCATGGGCACTACGCGGTAATGGTCTGGTTCCAGTACAAAGACGGGCACCTGCCGAAGAAGAACGAGGTCAAGCAACTGAACCAGGCGGCCTTCGGAGCGGCGGACGCGACCGTCACCCCCGCGCTGGAGTCGCGTTCGTTGACCGGCAAACGGCCCTGATCATGGGGCCATACTGCCGCTTTCAGGCATGAATCCGGCAGACGATACGGCCATACCCGCATGACGATCTCTCTTCTGTCGCTAGGCTGCCGCGTATGCGTGGCCAGGAATCCGGGTCCGAGCACCGACATGAAGCCGAGGGTTCGGCGACACCGGCGACGCCGCCGCCGAGTTTCGGCCAGCCCTCGCCGCACGTGCCGCGGACCGATCTCTCAGGTGATGAGCAGCCCGGCAGTCCTTCTCCGTGGCCGGAGGCGGATCCGGGTGCGGCTCAGCCGTGGACGGTCCCCGGTGACGACGGAGCTCCCTACGACTGGTACGCCCAGCCGGAGGACGGCCCACCACTGTCCACCGCGCCCATCGTGCCGGGAGCACCGCCCTGGCACCCGCCTCCGGCCTTCACCGCCGCCGCCGCGGGCATGCAGGTCTGGCCCTCGTCCGGGCAGGAGGCTCCCTGGCCCGCCGCGACCGGCGAGCCGGTGTGGACCGACCAGGAGGAGACCGTCGCCCGCCCGGGAGAGCCCGGCGACGTCGCCGTCTGGCCGCCGGACGCGGTCTTCCAGGAGGGTGGCGAGAGCGAGAAGACGGTCGACGTCCGCGCCGCCTCACCCCACCAGGACCCGCCGCCCCAGGCTCCCATCCCCTCCCAGACCGGTCCCCGGAACGACCCCCAGGACGTCCTGGGGGACAACGACCGGCCCGTACCGGCGGCTCGGCCCCCCATGCCCGCACCCGTCACGCACCCCGTCGCGCACCCCGTGGCGATCGAGCCGGAGCCGATCTCGCAGGCGCCCCTGCCGGACACCGAGCAGACCGCTCCCGTCCGGACACCTCCCCAGCCGGCCGCCTCCGGCCCGCCCGCGCCGCTCTTCACCCCCGCGGAGCAGGTGACCCCGCCCAGCGGCGTCCCGGCGGTCACCCCGTCGTTCCCGCTCCCCGCCTTCCCTCCCCCGCCGGTGACGTCCTCATCCGCGAGCGAGCCGCCGGCATCCCCGAGCGACCCGGCGGCGACGCGCGGGCCGTTCACCCCGCTCTCCGCGTTCACCCCCGAGCCGCCGCCCGCCCCCCCGCCGCCTACCCGCGGCAGGGCCGGCACGACACTGCTCGCGGCCGTGGTCGCGGTCGTGGTGGTCGGCATCGGCATCGGGGCCTTCTTCGCCTACCAGTCGTTCAACGCCAAGCAGGCGGCGAACGCGGCGGATCCGATCCTCGGTCCGGGAAAGATCGACCCCACCGACAAACTGGACATCACCAGTGAGCCCGAGCCGATCAACACCACGATGCTCAACTCCGAGAAGACCGACCCGGGCAAGATGAGCGTGGCCGACGCCTTCGTCAAGAAGGTGTCCGTGGCGGGGACGACGTTCACCCGGGTCAAGACCAACCTCACCGAGCAGTGCCAGAAGGCCGCGACCGGCAAGTTCGCCGGCACCCTGCGCAGCCAGGAATGCCGCCGGGTGCTGCGGGCCACGTATGTGGACAGCAAGCGCAGGTACGCCGTGACCACCGGGATCGCCGTGCTTCCCACCCGCGAGTCCGCGGTCGCCGCCGACCGGGCCAAGGACCTGGAGCGCAACCTCTGGTTCCGCGGCCTGCCCTCGGCCGCCGGCACCGGAGGTGAGCGGGTGCACATCGCGGGCGGCTACGCGGCCGGGATGGTGTGGGGCCGCTACATCGTGTTCAGCTACGCCACCTACAGCGACGGCCACACACCGACGGCCAAGGAGAAGGCTCTGGGCAAGATCAGCGGTGCCTTCCGCGACCAGACCGCGAAGGTCGTGGAACGCCGCGTCACGAACTGAGCGTCCGCACCCGGCGGGTCTCCGCGGCCCGCCTGGCGAGCTCCTCGACGCCGGGGTAGCGCACCTCCTCAAGGCAGAGCCCGTGCGCGGGCGCGACGTGCACCCCCGAGTCCCGTACGGCCCGCGACAGCACCCCTTCCGGCCACCCGACCGCGAGCCTGCCCTCACCGACGGGCAACAGCGACCCGACGAGCGCCCGGACCATGGAGTGGCAGAAGGCGTCGGCCACGACCGTCGCCACGATGAGCCCGTCCTCGCGGACCCAGTCGAGCCGCTGCAGCCGCCGGATCGTGGTCGCGCCCTCACGCCTCTTGCAGAACGCGGCGAAGTCGTGCTCACCGAGGAGACCCGCGGCGGCCGCGTTGAGCCTGTCCACGTCCAGGGGCCGGTTGTACCAGACGATCTCGCGGCGGCGGAGCGGGTCGACCCCGCCGGGGGCGTCGGAGATCCGGTAGGCGTACCGCCTTGACAGCGCCGAGAACCTCGCGTCAAAGCCTTCAGGAGCCACCGTGACGCGATGTACCCGTACATCCGGGGGGAGAACTCCGGCCAGCCTCCTGCGCGTGGCAGCGAGCCTCTCGTCGAGCTCCTCCACCGATCCGGGCTCCCGCGCGGGCACCACGCGGCGGTTGCGGCTGTCCAGCGCGCCGAGCGCGTCGGCGTCCAGGTCGACATGGGCCACCTGGCCACGGGCGTGCACACCCGCGTCGGTCCGCCCCGCCACGGTCAGCGCCGGAGGCTCGGGGAGCCGGAGGATCCTGCCGAGCGCCTCCTCGATCTCCCCCTGGACCGTGCGCCGTCCCGGCTGCTTGGCCCAGCCGGAGAAATCGGTACCGTCATAGGCGAGATCCAGCCTCAGCCGCACCACGATGTTCCTCTCGAAAGACTCTCGGAGAACGGAAAGAGCCCGGCATCCCGGTGCGGGAGTGCCGGGCCCGTTCACTGGGCCTGAAAGATCAGGCGTTGTCCTTCTTGGCCTCGGTCTCCTCGGCGGGAGCCTCGGTCGCCTCGGCGGTCTCCTCGGCCTTCGGCTCCTCGGCGCTCTCGGCCTCCTCGGCCTTCGGCTCCTCGGCCTTGGGGGCCGGGGCGGCCTTGGCGGCCTGGGTCTGGCCGACGCGGACCGTGTTCAGCGGCTCGGACACCAGCTCGATCACGGCCATGGGGGCGGCGTCGCCCTTACGGAGGCCGACCTTGGTGATCCGGGTGTAGCCACCGGGACGCTCGGCGAAGGTCGAGGCGATCTCGGTGAAGAGGTGGTGGACGACACCCTTGTCCCTGACGACCGTCAGCACCTGGCGACGGTTGTGCATGTCGCCCTTCTTCGCCTTGGTGATCAGCTTCTCCGCCAGCGGCCGCAGACGCTTCGCCTTGGCCTCGGTGGTCTTGATCCGGCCGTGCTGGAACAGCTGGGTGGCGAGGTTCGCCAGGATCAGCCGCTCGTGGGCCGGGCTGCCGCCGAGACGGGCACCCTTGGTGGGCCTAGGCATAACGTTCTCCTTGGGAGTAAACCCGCCCCGGCCGTACAAGGTACCGGGGTCGGGCCGGGGAGTCGCTCACGATCCCCGTTATCGAAAAATCAGTACTGCTCGGTCTCGACGTAGGCGCTGTCGTCGTCGTCGTAGCCGCCGCCGGCCACCGCGCTCGGGTCGAACCCGGGCGGGGAGTCCTTGAGCGCGAGCGTCATCTCGTGCAGCTTCTGCTTGACCTCTTCGATGGACTTCGCACCGAAATTCCTTATGTCGAGGAGGTCCTGCTCGCTGCGCGCCACGAGCTCACCCACGGTGTGGATGCCCTCGCGCTTGAGGCAGTTGTAGGAGCGGACCGTGAGGTTCAGCTCCTCGATCGGCAGCGCCAGGTCGGCGGCCAGGGCCGCGTCCGTCGGCGACGGGCCGATGTCGATGCCCTCGGCCTCGACGTTCAGCTCGCGGGCGAGGCCGAACAGCTCGACGAGGGTCTTGCCCGCGGAGGCCACCGCGTCGCGGGGCTTCATGCACGGCTTGGTCTCGACGTCCAGGATCAGACGGTCGAAGTCGGTGCGCTGCTCGACACGGGTCGCCTCGACCTTGTAGGTGACCTTGAGCACCGGGGAGTAGATGGAGTCGATCGGGATGCGACCGATCTCCTGGCCCGGCTGCTTGTTCTGCGCGGCGGAGACGTAACCGCGACCGCGCTCGACGGTCAGCTCCATCTCCAGCTTCGCCTTGCCGTTCAGGGTGGCGATGCGCAGCTCGGGGTTGTGCACCTCGACACCGGCCGGGGGCGCGATGTCGGCGGCCGTGACGTCACCGGGGCCCTGCTTGCGCAGGTACATCACCACCGGCTCGTCGTGCTCGGAGGAGACGACCAGGTCCTTGAGGTTCAGGATGATGTCGGTGACATCCTCCTTGACGCCCGGCACGGTGGTGAACTCGTGCAGCACGCCTTCGATGCGGATGCTGGTGACCGCCGCGCCCGGGATGGACGACAGCAGCGTGCGCCGCAGCGAGTTGCCGATGGTGTAACCGAAGCCCGGCTCCAGCGGCTCGATGATGAACTTGGACCGGGTCTCCTCGATTGACTCCTCGAGGAGGGAGGGACGCTGAGCGATCAGCATGTGGAATCTCCCTTGCATGGCGGCGCCCGCTATTTGACGCCGCTCGAACAACAGCATAGGTGCCGTGCGGCGAATCGCCGCACGGCACCTGAGGAGCCGCTACTTGGAGTAGAGCTCGACGATCAACTGCTCCTGGACCTGGGTGTCGATCTGCTGACGGACCGGGAGCTGGTGGACCAGGACGCGCAGCGCGTCCGGGACGACACCGAGCCACGCCGGGTACGTCTTGTCACCGGCGGTGGCGCGGGCCACCTCGTAGGGCAGGAGGTTGCGCGACTTCTCGCGGACCTCGACGATGTCGTGCTCGCGCACGCGGTACGACGGGATGTCGACCTTCTTGCCGTTCACCAGGATGTGGCCGTGACGGACCTGCTGGCGGGCGGCGTCGCGCGACTCGGCGAAACCGGCGCGGTAGACCACGTTGTCGAGACGGCTCTCCAGGATCTGGAGGAGGTTCTCGCCGGTCTTGCCGGTCTTGCGGTTGGCTTCCTCGTAGTAGTTGTGGAACTGCTTCTCGAGGACGCCGTAGATGCGGCGGGTCTTCTGCTTCTCGCGGAGCTGGAGCTGGTACTCGGACTCCTTGGGACGGCCGCGGCCGTGCTCACCCGGCGGGTAAGGACGGATCTCGATGGGGCACTTCGCGGACTCGCACTTCTTGCCCTTGAGGAAGAGCTTGGTCTTCTCCCTGCGGCAGAGCTTGCAGTCCGCACCCGTGTAACGAGCCATTTTCTATCTTCTCCTGGGCTCAGACGCGACGGCGCTTGGGCGGACGGCAGCCGTTGTGCGGCACGGGGGTGACGTCCTGGATGGACCCGACCTCAAGACCCGTCGCCTGCAGCGAGCGGATCGCGGTCTCACGACCGGAGCCGGGGCCCTTGACGAAGACGTCGACCTTGCGCATGCCGTGCTCCATGGCGCGGCGGGCGGCGTTCTCCGCGGCCATCTGCGCGGCGAACGGGGTGGACTTGCGAGAGCCCTTGAACCCGACGTGGCCGGCGCTGGCCCAGGAGATCACGTTCCCACTCGGGTCGGTGATCGAAACGATCGTGTTGTTGAACGTGCTCTTGATGTGGGCGTGCCCGTGAGCGACGTTCTTCTTTTCCTTGCGGCGCACCTTCTTCGGTGCACCCTGGCGGCTCTTAGGAGGCATTCTTTGCCTTCACTCCTGAGGTCTTCGGTCCTGCGGCTACGCGGACTACTTCTTACCGGGCTTCTTCTTGCCGGCCACGGTCTTCTTCTTGCCCTTACGGGTGCGTGCGTTGGTCTGCGTGCGCTGACCGTGCACGGGAAGGCCACGGCGGTGCCGGATGCCCTGGTAGCACTGAATCTCGATCTTGCGACGGATGTCGGCCTGAACTTCGCGACGGAGGTCACCCTCGATCTTGTAGTTCGCCTCGATGTAGTCGCGCAGCGGGACGAGTTCCTCGTCCGTGAGCTGGTGAACGCGGAGGTCGCCGTTCACACCGGTGGCCTTGAGGGTTTCGAGCGCGCGCGTGCGGCCGATCCCGAAAATGTAGGTGAGAGCGATCTCCAGCCGCTTGTCGCGGGGGAGGTCGACGCCAACCAGGCGAGCCATGGTCGGGCATTCTCCTTCGTTGTGGCGGAGGTCCTACGCCTCACTTCCCCTCCCCATGCCCGGGGTGAGGGCCCCGGCCTCCGACCGGGGGTCTCCTGCGGGGTACGGCGCGAGCCGCCTGCGCAGGTGTGAAACGCGATTACCTTGGAAGCCCCACATGGGTCGAGCCCGCCTCTTAGGAGCGGACTCTCGTGAGGCCTGTTGGAACGACTAGCCCTGACGCTGCTTGTGGCGCAGGTTGTCGCAGATCACCATGACGCGACCGTGCCGGCGAATCACCTTGCACTTGTCACAGATCTTCTTGACGCTCGGCTTGACCTTCATAGTCCTATTCGTCCCTCAGACGCTTACTTGTATCGGTAGACGATCCGCCCACGACTGAGGTCGTAGGGGCTCAGTTCGACGACAACCCTGTCGTCAGGAAGGATCCGGATGTAGTGCATCCGCATCCGCCCGCTGATGTGGGCCAGGACCTTATGGCCGTTATCGAGTTGCACCCTGAACATCGCGTTCGGGAGCGACTCAACCACAGTGCCCTCGATCTCGATGGCGCCGTCTTTCTTGGCCATGTCCCTCGCGTTTCACTGATCGGTCGTCTGAGGCTTCGGAACACTAAGCAGCCGCGACCCAGCGCTTCGATGAGAGCGGCGGTTGCGAAACCGCCGACGCGCATTGGTCATAGTGAACCGAAGAAGGAGTGTACGGCACCGGGCGAGGAAATGCGAAACACACGGCCGGCACCTTGACACAACCGCTACAAAGGATACCGCAGATCCCTTCAGGGATGGACGGCACGGCTCGACACGCGAATGCCCGTGGCCTCATTGTGGCATGTCCAGCCTGGTCAGACCAGCATTCCTCCGGCCCGGTTAGACCGGATCCCCTCGGGCGACCGCCCCTATCGAGGCCGTCCGGGGAGTCCGCCCGACGTCCTGCGGCGGCTCGCGGCCGGGCGGCCCCGGACGACCCGCCGCTCAGGTGGACTTCTTGTCCCCGCCCAGTCCGGCGAGGACGGTCGTCACCAGCAACACCACACCCCACGGACCCATGACCCAGAGCGGCCACGGATAGGGGAAGTCGAAGCCGCCGGTCACTCCGATGATGAGCCAGATCATCCAGTTGACGCCGCTGGCCGTCGCCCAGGCGGCCCAGGCGGCCGCCAGACCCTTGTTCTGCGCCTTGTCCTGCTTGTCCCCCTTGACGCGCTCAGGGGCCCGGGAGGGGGTCTCTGGAAGCCGGCGCAGGTCGACGTCGGGAAGGTCGGAGGTGAGGACGGCGAGCTCGCCGTACGTCTTGCTGCTGTAGAGCTGTTCGAGGCGTTCATCGAACTCCTCGGTGGTCAGACGGCCCTGCGCGTAGTGCTCCCGCAGGACCGAGGCGACCTTGTCGCGGTCCCCATCGGAAGCTCGCATATCCGGACCAGACGCCATATCAACCACATCCGCTCGCCGGCGAGCCCGATCTAGCCCGCGTCTCCCAACAGGTTGGCAAGCCGCTCTTTACCCCCGTCAAGGGCGGTCAGTACCCAAGGTCCATTATGTGTCACGGCGACGCTGTGCTCGAAGTGTGCCGAGGCCTTACCGTCGATCGTGACCACGGTCCAGTCGTCGGCCAGCACCTTGGTCCGGTCCGTCCCCAGGTTGACCATGGGCTCGACGGCGAAGCACATACCCGGCTCGAAACGCAGACCACGACCCGGTTTGCCGTGGTTGGCCACCCACGGATCCATGTGCATCTCGGTGCCGATGCCGTGCCCGCCGTACTCCTGCGGGATGCCGTAGCGCCCCTGGGAGCGCACGTACTTCTCCACCTCGTGGCCGATGTCGGACAGGTGGCGACCCACGGTGAGCGCGGCGATGCCCCGCCACATGGCCTCCTCGGTGACCCTCATCAGCTCGGTCAGCTTGGGGTCCACCTCACCGACACCGACCGTGATGGCCGAGTCGCCGTGCCAGCCGTCCAGGATGGCGCCGCAGTCGATCGAGATGACGTCGCCCTCCCGCAGCGCCCTGCGGTCACTCGGGATGCCGTGGACCACCTCGTGGTTGACCGACGCGCAGATGGTCGCCGGGAAGCCCTGGTAGCCCTTGAAGGAGGGGATCGCCCCCTCGCCCCTGATGGCCTTCTCCGCGATCGCGTCGAGGTCCAGGGGCGTCATGCCCGGCTGGACGCTCTCCCGCAGCAACTGCAGGGTACGACCGACCACCAGGCCCGCCGCCCGCATCTTCTCCAGCTGTTCGGGCGTCTTCATCTGGATTCCGTGCTTGTTCTTCTTGAACACGTGCGCACCCCCTGGGGTGGTTCAACGGGCGGTCCGGGAGCCCAATTCCCCAGATTCTGCCCTAAATGACAGCACGCCACCCATGGGGAGCCATGGGTGGCGTGCGAGGTGAACATCGCTTCGCTAGCCGACGAAGGGGCTCAGGGCCTCCATAGCGCGCTGAGTGATCTCTTCCACCGGACCGGTGGCATCGACTCCGACAAGGATGCCCTCGTCCGCGTAGAAGGAGACCAGGGGGGCGGTCTGCTCCTGGTAGACCTCCAGGCGGTGCCTGACGGTCTCCTCCTTGTCGTCGTCGCGCTGGTACAGCCGACCGTCACAGGCGTCGCAGATGTCGTCCTTCTTGTCGTCGAAGTCGACATGCCAGATCCGGCCGCACTGGCTACAGGTACGGCGCCCGGCGAGCCTGCGGACGACCTCCTCGTCGTCGACCACGAGCTCCAGAACGATGTCCAGACCGGATCCGAACTCGGCGAGGATCTTCTTCAGGATCTCGGCCTGGGGCACGTTCCTGGGGAAGCCGTCGAGCAGGAAACCGTCCTGCGCGTCCTTCTCAGCGAGGCGGTCACGGACCATCGCGATGGTGACCTCGTCAGGCACGAGGTCACCGCGGTCCATGTATTCCTTGGCAAGCTTGCCGAGCTCCGTGCCACCCGAGACGTTGGCACGGAAGATGTCACCTGTCGAAATCTTCGGGATCGACAGGTGCGACGCAATGAACTGGGCCTGTGTCCCCTTACCCGCTCCGGGGGGCCCGACCAGGACGAGGCGCACTATTTCAGGAAGCCTTCATAGTTGCGCTGCTGCAGCTGGCTTTCGATCTGCTTCACGGTGTCAAGGCCGACACCAACCATGATCAGAATGCTCGTCCCTCCGAACGGGAAGTTCTGACTCGCACCGACGAGCGCCAGCGCGACGATCGGCACCATGGAGATCAGGCCCAGATACAGCGCGCCAGGAGCGGTGAGTCGCGTGAGCACATAGTTCAAGTACTCAGCCGTCGGGCGCCCCGGGCGGATGCCCGGGATGAAACCACCGTACTTCTTCATGTTGTCAGCGACTTCAACGGGGTTGAAGGTAATCGACACGTAGAAGTACGTGAAGAACACAATAAGCAGGAAGAAAGTGATCATGTACGTCGGGGTGGTCCCTCCGCCGCCGAACTCCTGCGAGATCCACTGGATGATCTTGTTCGGCTCTTCCTGGCTGTTCGTGAAGAGCGTCGTGATCAGCTGCGGAAGGTAGAGCAGCGAGGAGGCGAAGATGACCGGGATGATGCCGGCCTGGTTGACCTTCAGCGGGATGTAGGTCGACGTCCCGCCGTACATCCGGCGGCCGACCATGCGCTTGGCGTACTGCACCGGGATCCGGCGCTGGGCCTGCTCGACCATCACGACCAGGGCGATCATCGCGATACCGACGACGATGACCACGGCGAAGACGAAGCCGCCCTTCTGCCTGGCGATGTTCAGCAGCTCGGACGGGAAGACGGCGATGACCTGAGTGAAGATCAGGATGGACATGCCGTTGCCGATGCCCCGGTCGGTGACGAGCTCGCCCAGCCACATGACGACGGCGGTGCCGGCGGTCATGGTCAGCACCATCGTGACGATGGCGAAGACGTTGTCCTTGTCGAGGAGGATCTCTTCACGGCACTGCGGGAACAGCTGGCCGCCGCGGGCCAGGGCCACGAAGGCGGTCGACTGCAGGACGGCAAGCCCGACCGTCAGGTACCGCGTGTACTGCGTGATCTTGGTCTGCCCGGCCTGCCCCTCCTTCTTGAGGGCCTCCAGGCGCGGAATGACCACGACGAGCAGCTGAAGAATGATGCTCGCGGTGATGTACGGCATGATGCCGAGGGCGAACACTGAAAGTTTCAGGAGGGCGCCGCCGCTGAACAGCTGCACCATTCCGTAGATGTTGCCCGCGTCCCCCGCCTGCGCCTGGGTGAGACAACGGCTGATGTTCTCGGTATGCACACCCGGAGTCGGCAGGACCGACCCAAGTCGGAACAGCGCAATGATGCCCAAAGTGAAGAGCAGCTTCTTACGCAGGTCCGGCGTACGGAACGCTCGGGTAAATGCGGTCAGCACGGTCCCTCCTGCGCGCCTGAAAGGCGAGGTCGGTCAGCGATGGTGCGGGGGTGTTCCATCTTTGCCATATCCAGTCAATGAGCCCAAGGAAATGAGTCGAGGCCCACTGTCCAGCGAACTCTAACGCACTACGGGCGCGGGGGCCCATTACGAGCCCCCGCGCCGCGTGATGATGACACCTACAGCTCGGAGACGGAGCCTCCGGCGGCAGCGATCTTCTCCTTGGCACTGGCGGAGAAGGCGTGCGCCTCCACGTTCAACGCCACGGAGATGTCACCGGTTCCCAGAACCTTGACGAGCTGGTTCTTGCGAACCGCGCCCTTGGCGACCAGCGTCTCCACGGTGACGTCGCCACCGTCGGGGAACAGCTCGCCGAGCCTGTCAAGGTTGACGACCTGGTAGGTCGTCTTGAACAGGGCGTTGGAGAAGCCCTTGAACTTGGGCAGGCGCCGCTGCAGCGGAACCTGACCACCCTCGAAGCCGAGCGGGACAGTGTTCCTGGCCCTCGTACCCTTGGTACCGCGACCCGCGGTCTTGCCCTTGGACGCCTCGCCGCGGCCCTTGCGGACCTTCGACTTGTTGGCGCCGGGGGCCGGACGCAGGTGGTGGATGCGGAGCGGAGTGTTCTCTGCCATGTCTAGTCGACCTCTTCCACGGTGACGAGGTGCGTCACCACGGAGACCATGCCGCGGATCTCCGGGCGGTCCTCCTTGACGACGACGTCGCCGATTCGCTTAAGACCGAGCGAGCGCAGCGAGTCACGCTGCTTCTGCTTGCCACCGATCTTCGAGCGGACCTGGGTAATCTTCAGGCGTGCCATGGGCTAGCTCACCGCCTTCGCCGCCGCGGCCTCCGCGAGACCCTCGGCGCGAGCCTTGAGCATCGCCTTGGGGGCGACGTCCTCGATCGGCAGGCCACGGCGGGCCGCGATCTCCTCGGGGCGGCTGAGGCCCTTCAGAGCGGCCACGGTGGCGTGCACGATGTTGATCGGGTTGTCCGAGCCGAGCGACTTGGACAGCACGTCGTGGATGCCCGCGCACTCCAGCACGGCGCGCACCGGGCCACCGGCGATGACGCCGGTACCGGGCGACGCCGGACGCAGGAAGACGACGCCGGCGGCCTCTTCGCCCTGCACGATGTGCGGGATGGTGCCCTGGATACGGGGCACCTTGAAGAAGTGCTTCTTGGCCTCTTCGACACCCTTGGCGATCGCCGCGGGCACTTCCTTGGCCTTGCCGTAGCCGACACCGACCATGCCGTTGCCGTCACCGACGATGACGAGGGCGGTGAAGCTGAAGCGACGACCACCCTTCACGACCTTGGCCACTCGGTTGATCTTCACAACGCGCTCGATGTACGAGACGCCCTTGTCAGCGTTGCCACCGCGGCGGTCGTCACGACGACCGTCACGCCGCTCGCCACCGGCGGCGCCACCGCGACGCGGAGCTCCAGCCATTAGTGGTTCCTCTTCTCATTCGTAAGACGGGCCATCGGTTGCGCACTGGTGAAAGGAGTCATCAGAACTCCAGTCCACCTTCGCGGGCGCTGTCCGCGAGAGCCGCGATGCGGCCCGCGTAGCGGTTGCCACCCCGGTCGAACACGACCGCGGTGATCCCGGCTGCCTTGGCCCGCTGAGCGAGAAGCTCGCCGACCTGCTTGGCCTTGTCGGTCTTGGCGCCCTCGGCCGAGCGCAGGGAGGCGTCCATGGTGGAGGCGCTCACCAGCGTGTGGCCCTGGGCGTCGTCGACGATCTGCACGAAGAGGTGCCTCGTGGAGCGGTTGACGACCAGACGCGGACGCGTGGCCGTACCGACAACCTTCTTGCGGACTCGGCCGTGGCGGCGGGCCCGCGAGACGGCGCGGGCGGCCGTGTGCTTGCCGAACGCAGTCTTGCCAGCCATGCCTACTTACCAGCCTTTCCGACCTTGCGGCGGATAACTTCACCCTGGTAGCGCACACCCTTGCCCTTGTACGGGTCGGGCTTGCGCAGCTTGCGGATGTTCGCGGCGATCTCGCCGACCTTCTGCTTGTCGATGCCGTCCACGTGGAACAGCGTCGGCTTCTCGACGCGGAAGGTGACACCCTCGGGGGCGTTGACGATCACCGGGTGGCTGAAGCCGAGAGCGAACTCAAGCTGAGTCGGGCTCTTGGCCTGCACGCGGTAACCGACGCCCACGATCTCCAGGGACTTCGAGTAGCCCTGGGTCACACCGGTCACCATGTTGGCGACCAGGGTGCGGGACAGGCCGTGCAGCGCACGGACCTTGTTCTCGTCGTTGGGGCGGGTGACGGAGAGGTTTCCGTCCTCACCCTTGGCGATCGCGATGGGTTCCGCGACCGTAAGCGAAAGCGTGCCCTTGGGGCCCTTGACCGTGACGTCCCGGCCGTCGATGGCGACGTCCACTCCGTTCGGTACGGGGATGGGCAGCCGTCCGATTCTTGACATGCTGTTCGTTCTCCCCTCTACCAAACGAAGGCGAGGACTTCCCCGCCCACTCCACGCTTGCCGGCCTGCTTGTCCGTCATGAGACCGCCGGACGTCGAGATGATCGCGACGCCCAGTCCGCCCAGGACTCGGGGCAGGTTGTCCTTCTTTGCATAGACCCGCAGGCCGGGCTTGGAAACCCGTCGCAGGCCCGCGAGCGACCGCTCACGGCTCGGCCCGAACTTCAGCTCCACCACGAGGTTCTTTCCGACCTTGGCGTCTTCGACGCTCCAGGACTGGATGTAACCCTCCTGCTGGAGGATCTCGGCGATGTGCGCCTTGATCTTCGAGTACGGCATCGCCACGCTGTCGTGGTAAGCCGAGTTCGCGTTTCGCAGACGCGTCAGCATGTCTGCGATCGGGTCGGTCATCGTCATGGCCGGTGGCCTTCCTCACCGCGGTTTCCACAAGGGACCTTCGGTGCGGTCATGGGCGCTTGTAGTCAGCGCCCGGTGAATACGAACTTCTATGTGTGGCCGGTGCCCCGCGCGGTCCCGTGATGGTCACGGGACCGCGCGGACGGCTACCAGCTCGACTTGGTGATGCCGGGCAGCTCGCCCCGGTGCGCCATCTCACGGAAGCAGATGCGGCACAGGCCGAACTTCCGGTAGACGGCGCGGGGACGACCACAGCGCGAGCACCGAGTGTACGCCCGGACCTCGAACTTGGCCTTGCGAGCAGCCTTGACCTTGAGCGACGTCTTCGCCATGATCAGGCCTCCTTGAAGGGGAAGCCGAGGTGCTTCAGCAGCGCCCGGCCCTGGTCGTCGGTCTTAGCGGTGGTCACGACCGTGATGTCCATACCACGCTGACGGTCGACCTTGTCCTGGTCGATCTCGTGGAACATGACCTGCTCGGTGAGACCGAAGGTGTAGTTCCCGTTGCCGTCGAACTGCTTGGGCGACAGGCCGCGGAAGTCACGGATACGGGGCAGCGCCAGCGAGAGCAGCCGGTCGAGGAACTCCCACATCCGGTCGCCACGGAGCGTGACGTGCGCGCCGATCGGCATGCCCTCGCGCAGCTTGAACTGGGCGATGGACTTGCGGGCGCGGACGACCGCCGGCTTCTGGCCGGTGATCACGGTGAGGTCGCGGACGGCGCCTTCGATGAGCTTCGAGTCACGCGCGGCCTCGCCGACGCCCATGTTCACCTTGATCTTGGTGATGGTGGGCACCAGCATGATGTTCTCGAACCCGAACTGCTCGTTCAGCTTCGCGATGATCTCTTCGCGGTAGCGCTGCTTGAGGCGCGGGAGGGTCCGCTCTTCAGTGTTCGCGGTCATCAGTTGTCCTCACCCGTCTCCTCGGAAGCAGCCTTGGCCGACTCCTTCTTGGCGGGCTTGTCGTCATCCTTGAGCTTCTTGACGTTGCTCACGTGGATGGGAGCCTCCATGGTCTGCACGCCGCCGGTCTTGGCGCCACGCGGACCCTGGTTGGTCTCCTTGGAGTGCTTCTTGACCATGTTGACGCCCTCGACCACCACGCGCTCGTCGCGCGGGTGGGCGGCGATCACGCGGCCCTTGGCACCCTTGTCCTTGCCGGCGATGACCAGTACGAGGTCACCCTTCTTCACATGCAGCTTCGGCATTACAACACCTCCGGCGCGAGCGAGATGATCCGCATGAACTTCTTGTCACGCAGCTCACGTCCGACGGGACCGAAGATGCGGGTGCCCCTGGGGTCACCGCTGTCCTTGATGATGACGGCGGCGTTCTCGTCGAAGCGGATGTAGGAGCCGTCGGGCCGGCGGCGCTCCTTGACAGTGCGGACGATGACGGCCTTGACCACATCGCCCTTCTTCACGGTGCCGCCGGGAATGGCGTCCTTGACAGTGGCGACGATGATGTCGCCGATTCCCGCGTAGCGCCGGCCCGAGCCACCGAGCACACGGATGCAAAGGACTTCCTTCGCACCGGTGTTGTCGGCGACCTTGAGCCGCGACTCCTGCTGGATCACTTGTACTCCTGTTTGTCTCGCTGGTTCTCACCCGTGGGTGAGCCTTGCGGAACCTGCTGGGTCTTTGTCCCCCGGCGACAGTCCTTGGCGGACCGCCGACGCAGGCGGGGCGAAGATCGCTTCGCCCCCTTGGACGCCGTCATGGGGGGTGACGGTGTCACCCCCCACGAGGCGCGTTGTCTTACTTGGCCTTCTCGAGGATCTCGATGACCCGCCAGCGCTTGCTGGCGGAGAGCGGCCGGGTCTCCATCAGGAGAACGCGGTCGCCGACACCACAGCTGTTGGCCTCGTCGTGCGCCTTGTACTTGGTCGTCCTGCGGATGACCTTGCCGTACAGGGGGTGCTTGACGCGGTCCTCGACAGCGACCACGACAGTCTTGTCCATCTTGTCGCTGACGACCAGACCCTCACGGGTCTTGCGGTAGTTCCGCGTCTCGGTCGTGGTTTCCGTGGCCTCAGCCATCAATCGACTCCTTCTCTACCGTGACGATTCCGAGCTCCCGCTCGCGCATCACCGTGTAGATACGGGCGATCTCGCGGCGAACGGCACGCAGCCGCCCGTGGCTCTCCAACTGGCCGGTCGCAGCCTGGAAGCGGAGGTTGAACAGCTCCTCCTTGGCTTCCTTCAGCTTCGTGACCAGAGTGTCCTGGTCTTCCACCCGCAGCTCACCGGCGGTCAGGCCCTTAGCCATCACGCCTCACCCACTTCACGCTTGACGAACCGGCACTTCATCGGCAGCTTGTGCATCGCACGACGCAGGGCTTCGCGAGCCACCGGCTCGGCGACGCCCGACAGCTCGAACATGATGCGACCGGGCTTGACGTTGGCGATCCACCACTCCGGCGAGCCCTTACCGGAACCCATGCGGGTCTCGGCGGGCTTCTTGGTGAGAGGACGGTCCGGATAGATGTTGATCCAGACCTTTCCACCACGCTTGATGTGACGGGTCATCGCGATACGAGCCGACTCGATCTGGCGGTTGGTCACGTAGGAGTGCTCAATCGCCTGAATGCCGAACTCGCCGAACACGACCCTGGTGCCGCCCTTGGCGGCGCCGTGACGGTCGGGCCGGTGCTGCTTACGGTGCTTGACCCTGCGCGGGATCAGCATGGTCAGCTCCCTTCAGCACCCGGCTGCGCAGCCGGGCCGGTCTCGGGGGCGGCCTGGGAGGCCGCCTCGGTCCTGGGGGCGCGGTCGCCACGGCCGGCGCCGGCACCACGACGGGCGCCACCGGCGCCACGACGGGGACGGTCGCCGCCACCGGCACCGGGGCCGCGACGGTCGTCGCGGTCACGACGCTGGCCCGCACGAGCACCGGCGGCGGCCGCCTCGCGCTCGGCGCGGCTGGTCGGAGCCTCACCCTTGTAGATCCACACCTTCACGCCGATGCGGCCGAAGGTGGTACGGGCCTCGTACAGGCCGTAGTCGATGTCCGCGCGGAGGGTGTGCAGGGGCACGCGGCCCTCGCGGTAGAACTCCGAACGGGACATCTCCGCGCCGCCGAGACGACCGGAGCACTGCACCCGGATGCCCTTGGCGCCGCTCTTCATCGCCGACTGCATCGCCTTGCGCATGGCGCGGCGGAACGAGACACGGCTGGACAGCTGCTCGGCCACCCCCTGGGCGACGAGCTGAGCGTCGATCTCAGGGTTCTTGACCTCAAGGATGTTCAGCTGGACCTGCTTCTTGGTCAGCTTCTCGAGGTCACCGCGGATCCGGTCCGCCTCGGCGCCGCGGCGGCCGATGACGATGCCCGGACGGGCGGTGTGAATGTCGACCTGAACCCGGTCGGTGGTCCGCTCGATCTCCACCTTGGAGATGCCGGCCCGCTCCATGCCCTTCTTGAGCATGCGGCGGATCGCCACATCCTCGGCAACGTACGACTTGTAGAGCTTGTCGGCATACCACCGGCTCTTGAAGTCGGTCGTGATGCCGAGGCGGAACCCGTGCGGGTTAACCTTCTGACCCACTAGCGGGTCCTCCCCTTCGGCTCGCGGGACTCCACGATCACGGTGATGTGGCTGGTCCGCTTGTTGATCCGATAGGCACGACCCTGAGCACGGGGACGAAACCGCTTCAGCGTCGGGCCCTCGTCGACCCAGGCACGGCTCACGAAGAGCGTGTCACGGTCGAGCTTGAAGTTGTGCTCCGCGTTGGCAATGGCGCTCGACAGCACCTTGTACACGGTCTCGCTCGCCGACTGGGGAGCGAACTGCAGCACGGCCTGCGCCTCCGAAGCGGGCAGCCCGCGAATGAGGTCCACCACGCGGCGGGCCTTCATGGGCGTGTGGCGCGCGAACCGCGCCTGAGCCCTGGCTTCCATCGCTTACTCCTCTTACCTTCTGCTTCGTATCGGGCGAGTCCGTCGTGCCGTTTGTTCCCGGCTCGACTTCCTCTCCCTAAGGCGCTTATCGCCGGCTGCGGCGGTCTTCCTTGACGTGGCTGCGGAAGGTCCGCGTCGGCGCGAACTCGCCCAGCTTGTGACCGATCATCGACTCGGTGACGAACACCGGGACGTGCTTGCGGCCGTCGTGAACGGCGATCGTGTGACCGAGCATGTCGGGCACGATCATGGAGCGCCGCGACCACGTCTTGATGACGTTTTTGGTGCCCTTCTCGTTCTGGACATCCACCTTCTTCTGAAGGTGGTCGTCCACGAAGGGACCCTTCTTGAGGCTACGTGGCATTTTGGCTGCTCCTACCGCTTCTTCCGCTTGGTACGACGGCGGATGATCAGCCGGTCGCTGGCCTTGTTCGCCGCACGAGTACGACCCTCGGGCTTGCCCTTGGGGTTGACGGGGTGACGACCGCCGGAGGTCTTACCCTCACCACCACCGTGCGGGTGGTCGACCGGGTTCATCGCGACACCGCGGACGGTGGGGCGCTTGCCCTTCCACCGCATACGTCCGGCCTTACCCCAGTTGATGTTGGCCTGCTCGGCGTTGCCGACCTGGCCGATGGAGGCCCGGCAGCGAACGTCGACCTGGCGCATCTCACCGGAGGGCATACGCAGCGTGGCGTACTGGCCCTCCTTGGCGAGGAGCTGAATCTGCGCGCCGGCGGACCGGCCCAGCTTGGCGCCACCGCCCGGACGGAGCTCCACCGCGTGGATGAAGGTACCGGTCGGGATGTTGCGCAGCGGGAGGCAGTTGCCCGGCTTGATGTCGGCCGTGGGGCCGTCTCGATCTTGTCGCCCTGCTTGAGGCCGGTCGGGCAGAGGATGTAGCGCTTCTCCCCGTCGGCGTAGTGCAGCAGCGCGATACGGGAGGTGCGGTTCGGGTCGTACTCGATGTGAGCGACCTTGGCCGGAATCCCGTCCTTGTCGTGACGCCGGAAATCGATGATCCGGTAGGCGCGCTTGTGGCCACCACCCTGGTGACGGGTGGTGACACGGCCGTGGACGTTACGGCCACCCTTGCTGTGCAGGGGTGCAAGCAGCGACTTCTCGGGCGTGCTGCGCGTGATCTCGGCAAAGTCCGAGACGCTGGCGCCGCGGCGACCCGGGGTCGTCGGCTTGAGTTTACGGATGCCCATCTTTTTCGTTCATCCTTCGTCGGTTAATCCGGTCGAACGCCCCTCACCTGGCGGTGAGGGGCTTCTCCCTGTACTTACTGAGCGAGCGCGTCAGCCGATCTGGCCGAAGATGTCAATCCGGTCGCCTTCGACCAGGCTGACGATCGCTCGCTTGGTAGCCGGACGCTGGCCGTAACCGAACCTGGTCCGCTTACGCTTGCCCTGGCGGTTGATGGTGTTGACGCTGGCCACCTTGACGCCGAAGATCTTCTCAACAGCGATCTTGACCTGCGTCTTGTTGGCCGTCTTCCGCACCAGGAACGTGTACTTGTTGTGCTCGTCGATCAGGCCGTAGCTCTTCTCGGAGACAACCGGCTTGATGATGATGTCGCGCGGGTCGGCGATCTTCTCCATCAGGCGTCTTCCTTCCCGCTCTTGCTCAGACGCGCGACGACCTGGTCGTACGCCGCCTGAGTGAAAACGACGTCGTCGTAGCAGAGCACGTCGTAGGTGTTGAGCTGCCCGGCGTCCAGCAGGTGGACCTCGGGAGCGTTACGCAGGCTCAGCCAGCTGAGCTCGTCACCCTCGTCCACGACGACCAGGACGCTACGGGCCTTGGTGATCCTGCGAAGCGACTCGAGAGCCGCCTTGGTCTTCGGGGTCTCCCCCGCGACCAGACCGCTGACCACGTGAACGCGGCCCCCGGTCGCCCTGTCGGACAGGGCCCCGCGCAGGGCGGCGGCCTTCATCTTCTTGGGAGTCTTCTGCGAGTAGTCCCGCGGAACCGGACCGTGGACGGTGCCACCGCCGGTGAACTGCGGAGCGCGGGTCGAACCCTGGCGGGCGCGGCCGGTGCCCTTCTGGCGGTACGGCTTCTTGCCGCCGCCACTGACCTCACCACGGGTCTTGGCCTTGTGGGTGCCCTGCCGGCGAGCGGCGAGCTGGGCCACGACGACCTGGTGGATCAGCGGGATGTTGACCTTCGTGCCGAAGATGTCCTCCGGCAGGTCGACGGTCCCGGCCTTGTCGCCGCTCACGTCGAGGACGTCAATGGTGCTCACTTGGCAGCCCCCTTCTTGGCGGCGGTGCGGACCAGGACCAGGCTGCCGTTGGCGCCGGGGATCGCACCCTTGATCAGGATGAGGCCCTTCTCGGCGTCCACGGCGTGGACCTTGAGGCTCTGGATGGTCGTGCGGGCGTTGCCCATCCGGCCGGCCATGCGCACGCCCTTGAAGACGCGGCCCGGGGTGGCGCAACCACCGATGGAACCCGGCGAGCGGTGCTTGCGCTGCGTACCGTGCGAAGCGCCCAGGCCCTTGAAGCCGTGCCGCTTCATGACACCCGCGTAGCCCTTGCCCTTGCTCTTGCCCGTCACGTCGACGTACTGGCCGGCCTCGAAGGTGTCGGCCGAGAGCTCCTGGCCCAGGGTGTACTCGCTCACGTCGTCAGTGCGGATCTCCGCGAAGTAACGGCGCGGGGTGATGTCGTGCTTGCGCAGGTAGTCGCCGAGCGGCTTGTTGACCTTCCGCGGGTCGACCTGTCCGAAGCCCAGCTGGATGGCGGTGTAGCCGTCCTTCTCAGCGGTGCGGACGCGGGTCACGACGCACGGACCGGCCTCGACGACGGTCACCGGGACCATCCGGTTGTCCGCGTCGAAGACCTGGGTCATGCCGAGCTTCTTGCCCAGGACGCCCTTGATCTGCTTAGCCATGTCAGTGCGTTCCCTCAGAGCTTGATCGAGATGTCAACGCCGGCGGGAAGGTCGAGTCGCATGAGCGAGTCGACCGTCTTCGGCGTCGGGTCGATGATGTCAATCAGCCGCTTGTGCGTGCGCATCTCAAAGTGCTCGCGACTGTCCTTGTACTTGTGCGGCGAGCGGATGACGCAGTACACGTTCTTCTCGGTCGGCAGCGGCACCGGGCCCGCGACCTTGGCGCCAGTCCTTGTCACCGTCTCGACGATCTTCTTGGCCGAGACGTCGATGACCTCGTGGTCATAGGCCTTGAGCCGAATGCGGATCTTCTGTCCCGCCATAATGGCCTCGGTGTCCTTCACTGTCGTCTGAAAAAGTTACGTGCGGCCTGTTGCCGCTGTGTCATGGCCGGGTCCGTCTCGGACGTCCCCTCCATGTTGCGCGGAGCCCACTTCGCCCTGGGGCGACGTTCTCCGCGCATGCCCCACGTAGCAGACGCTGTGAGTCCGCGCTTTCTTCCGTGATCTGGCAGTTACTTCGGTCATCGTTCGGCCGAACCAACTGCGAGATCACGGTTCGTGGGGTCCTGCCGGGGTCCGCGCCCTGCGGCGCGGGCCCCTCGTGGGGAAGCGGCCGGCCCTTTCGTCGAGGGCCGACCGCCACTCCGCGATCGTACTACTTGATGATCTTGGTCACTCGACCCGCACCGACGGTGCGGCCACCCTCACGGATGGCGAACTTGAGACCGTCCTCCATCGCGATGGGCTGGATGAGCGCGACGCTCATCTCGGTGTTGTCGCCCGGCATGACCATCTCGGTGCCCTCGGGGAGGTTCACCACGCCGGTCACGTCAGTCGTACGGAAGTAGAACTGCGGGCGGTAGTTGTTGAAGAACGGCGTGTGGCGGCCGCCCTCGTCCTTGCTCAGGATGTAGACCTGGGCCTCGAACTCGGTGTGCGGGGTGGTCGTGCCCGGCTTGATGATGCACTGGCCGCGCTCGACGTCCTCGCGCTTGATGCCGCGCAGGAGCAGACCGACGTTGTCACCCGCCTGGCCCTCGTCGAGGAGCTTGCGGAACATCTCGACACCGGTGACCGTGGTGGTGGTCTTGGTCTCCTTGATGCCGATGATGTCGACGGTCTCGCTGACCTTGACGATACCGCGCTCGATACGGCCGGTGACGACCGTGCCGCGACCGGTGATCGAGAAGACGTCCTCGACCGGCATCAGGAACGGCTTGTCGGTCTCACGGACCGGCTCGGGGACGTTCTCGTCCACCGCGGTCATGAGCTCGATGATCGAGTCGCCCCACTTGGCGTCGCCCTCAAGCGCCTTCAGCGCCGAGACGCGGACGACCGGCAGGTCGTCGCCGGGGAACTCCTGAGCCGAGAGGAGCTCGCGGACCTCAAGCTCGACGAGCTCCAGGATCTCCTCGTCGTCCACCATGTCGGACTTGTTGAGGGCCACGACGATGTAGGGGACGCCGACCTGGCGGGCCAGGAGGACGTGCTCCTTCGTCTGCGGCATCGGGCCGTCGGTGGCGGCGACCACGAGGATCGCACCGTCCATCTGAGCCGCACCGGTGATCATGTTCTTCACGTAGTCGGCGTGACCGGGGCAGTCCACGTGGGCGTAGTGGCGCTTCTCCGTCTGGTACTCGACGTGCGCGATGGAGATCGTGATACCACGAGCCTTCTCCTCGGGCGCCTTGTCGATCTTGTCGAACGGGGTCGCCTCGTTGAGGTTCGGGAAACGCTCGTGGAGCACCTTGGTGATCGCCGCGGTCAGAGTGGTCTTGCCGTGGTCGATGTGCCCAATGGTGCCGATGTTTACGTGCGGCTTGGTCCGCTCGAACTTGGCCTTGGCCACTGCTCTCTCCTTAGAGATTCTGACGTGACTTGCGTCTTCATATTCGGGTTCGGGGAGACCGGCCCCTGTCGGAACCGGCCCGCGAGAAAGCTCTCGCCCCGCACCCCCGGCAGCGGGCGGCGAGTCTCCCCGCCACCCGTACCAAAGTGAGTGCTGGGCTACTCGCCCCGCACCTTCGCGACGATCTCCTTGGCGATGTGCGCGGGCACTTCCGCGTAGGAGTCGAACTGCATGCTGTAGCTCGCGCGTCCCTGCGTCTTGCTACGGAGGTCTCCCACGTAGCCGAACATCTCAGAGAGCGGCACGAGCGCCTTGACGATCCGGGCGCCGGAGCGCTCGTCCATCGCCTGGATCTGTCCGCGACGACCGTTGAGGTCACCGATGACGTCACCCATGTAGTCCTCGGGCGTGGTGACCTCGACGGCCATCATCGGCTCCAGGATTACGGCGTCCGCCTTGCGCGCGGCCTCCTTGAAGGCCATCGAGCCGGCGATCTTGAAGGCCATTTCGGACGAGTCCACCTCGTGGTAGGCACCGTCCTGCAGGGTGACCTTGACCCCGACCATGGGGTAGCCGGCGAGAACACCGAACTCGGCCGCCTCCTGGGCGCCCGCGTCGACCGAGGGGATGTACTCCCTCGGGATGCGGCCACCGGAGACCTTGTTCTCGAACTCGTAACCGTCGTTGCCCTCGCCCAGCGGCTCAATGTCGATGATGACCTTGGCGAACTGGCCGGAACCACCGGTCTGCTTCTTGTGGACGTAGTCGACCTTCTCCACCTTGCGGCGGATGGTCTCCCGGTAGGCCACCTGAGGCCGGCCGATGTTGGCCTCGACCTTGAACTCGCGGCGCATCCGGTCGACGAGGATCTCCAGGTGGAGCTCGCCCATACCCCAGATGACCGTCTGCCCGGTCTCCTCGTCACGACGGACCTGGAAGGACGGGTCCTCCTCGGCCAGACGCTGGATCGCGGTGCCCAGCTTCTCCTGGTCGCCCTTGGTCTTGGGCTCGATGGCGACGCTGATGACCGGCGCCGGGAAGTTCATCGACTCCAGGACCACGGGGTGAGCCGGGTCGGCCAGGGTGTCACCGGTGGTGGTGTCCTTCAGGCCCATGACGGCGACGATCTGACCGGCGACGGCCGACCCGCGCTCCTCGCGCTTGTTGGCGTGCATCTGGTAGATCTTGCCGATCCGCTCCTTACGGCCCTTCACCGCGTTGATCACGGCGGTGCCGGTCTCGAGCGTGCCCGAGTAGATGCGGATGTAGGTGAGACGGCCCAGGTGCTGGTCGCTCATGATCTTGAATGCCAGCGCGGAGAACGGCTCGTTCACATCCGCGTGGCGCTCGATGATCTCGTCTTCCTTGCCGACCGCGTGGCCCTTGAAGGCCGGGATGTCGGTCGGGGCGGGAAGGTAGGCGACGATCGCGTCGAGCAGGGGCTGAATGCCCTTGTTCTTGAACGCGGTGCCGGTCAGGACCGGGTTGATGGCGCTGCTCAGCGTCGCGCGGCGGATGGCCGCGACCAGCTGCTCCTCGGTGGGCTCGACGCCCTCCAGGAAGAGCTCCATCAGCTCGTCGTCGTTCTCGGCGACCGTCTCGACCAGCTTGTCACGCCACTCGCGAGCGGCCTCGGCGTGCTCGGCCGGGATGTCGACGGTCTCGTACATCTCGCCCTTGGCCGCCTCGGCGCTCCAGAGCAGACCCTTCATCTTGACCAGGTCGATGACGCCCTTGAAGTCGGCCTCGACGCCCCAGGGAAGCTGAAGAACCGCGGGGGTCGCGTTCAGGCGGCTGATCATCATGTCGACGCAGCGGTGGAACTCCGCGCCGACCCGGTCCAGCTTGTTGACGAAGCAGATCCTGGGAACTTCGTAACGGTCGGCCTGACGCCACACCGTTTCGGACTGGGGCTCGACGCCCGCAACGCCGTCGAACACGGCGACGGCACCGTCGAGGACGCGGAGCGAGCGCTCCACCTCGATCGTGAAGTCCACGTGACCCGGCGTGTCGATGATGTTGATCGTGTGGCCAAGCCACTCGCAGGTCGTAGCAGCGGAGGTGATGGTAATACCACGCTCCTGCTCCTGCTCCATCCAGTCCATCGTGGCTGCGCCCTCGTGGACCTCACCGATCTTGTAGTTGATACCGGTGTAGAACAGGATGCGCTCAGTCGTCGTGGTCTTGCCCGCGTCGATGTGGGCCATGATCCCGATGTTGCGGACCTTGGCCAGGTCAAGAGCGGTCGTGGTGGCCACTTCTCTCGCGTCCTCGTCGTCTCGTCGAAGCCGCTGTTACCAGCGGTAGTGGGCGAAGGCCTTGTTGGACTCGGCCATCTTGTGGGTGTCCTCACGCTTCTTGACGCTTGCGCCGAGGCCGTTGCTGGCATCGAGCAGTTCGTTCATGAGGCGCTCGGTCATGGTCTTCTCGCGGCGGGCCCGGGAGTACTGCACCAGCCAGCGCAGGGCCAGAGTGGTGCTGCGCGCGGCGCGCACCTCGACCGGGACCTGGTAGGTCGCGCCACCGACACGGCGGCTGCGGACCTCAAGGGTGGGCTTGACGTTGTCCAGCGCGCGCTTCAGGGTGACGACCGGGTCGTTGCCGGTCTTCTCCTTGGCACCTTCGAGGGCGCCGTACACGATGGACTGAGCGATGGACCGCTTGCCGTCCAGGAGCACCTTGTTGATAAGCGCGGTGACCAGGGGCGAGTTGTGAACCGGGTCAGCCATGAGCTGACGACGGCCAGGAGAACCCTTGCGAGGCATTCTTACTTCTCCTTCTTCGCGCCGTAACGGCTACGGGCCTGCTTGCGGTTACGGACACCCTGGGTGTCGAGCGAACCACGGATGATCTTGTAGCGAACACCCGGCAGGTCCTTCACACGACCACCGCGGACGAGCACGATGGAGTGCTCCTGGAGGTTGTGACCGACACCGGGGATGTAGGCCGTGACCTCGATACCGTTGGTGAGCCGGACACGCGCGACCTTGCGGAGGGCGGAGTTCGGCTTCTTGGGGGTCGTGGTGTAAACGCGCATGCAGGTGCCGCGTCGCTGAGGGCTGGCCTTGAGCGCCGGGGTCTTGGTCTTGGTGACCTTGTCCTGGCGGCCCTTGCGGACCAGCTGCTGAATCGTGGGCACCGCGTCTCCGTTCGTGCTAGCCGGTTAATCGAATGTCGTGCATTTTGCAGGTGCTGCCGGTGTCATGACCTGCGGTTCTTTCATCCCCTCCGACCCACGCGGTCGGGCGTGTCGCGCACTTGTCACGCCACAACCCGGTCAAGGCCGGTCCGGTGGAGGAGGCCATGCGGCGCCCCTGTCGATTCCCAGCGGGAACCTGTCCGACGCACACGCATGAGGGCCCATGAAGACATGAGCACGAAGGGCAAGACTACCCAGCCGAGCGCAACACGTCAAAACGGCCGCACCCGTAGGGCACCGCTCCGGGCGCCCGCATTCGTGTCATGACTCCCACGACCGGTTTCCGACCGACCGCTTTCGGGTCCACGTCGAGTTTACCCGTCGCAGAGCACTTCTCCGGCCGTTCTCTTCATTAACGTACGGCTTTCGCCGCAACATTCCGGTCAAGAAAGGACCACACCCACCCGTCACGGACGTGAACACGGTGGAAAGGCAACGGCGCCCGGCCCCCTGCCGGGGACCGGGCGCCGTCTGCGATCACTTAGCGGTTGTACTGACCGAAGTCGTACTCCTCCAGCGGAACGGCCTCACCGGAGCCCGAACCGAAGGTGTAGTCCGCCGCGGAGCCGTCATAGCCGCCGACCGTGTACATCGCGGCCTTGGCCTCCTCGGTGGGCTCGACCCGGATGTTGCGGTACTGCGGCATGCCGGTACCGGCCGGGATGAGCTTTCCGATGATGACGTTCTCCTTGAGGCCGAGCAGCGAGTCCGACTTGGCGTGGATCGCCGCGTCGGTGAGCACTCGGGTCGTCTCCTGGAAGGACGCCGCGGACAGCCAGGACTCGGTGGCGAGCGAGGCCTTGGTGATACCCATCAGCACCGGACGCCCGGAGGCCGGCGTGCCGCCCTCCGCCACGCACTCGCGGTTGATCCGCTCGAAGCGCGGCCGCTCGACGAGCTCGCCGGGCAGCATGTCGGCGTCGCCGGACTCCAGCACGTTCACGCGCTTGAGCATCTGCCGCACGATGATCTCGATGTGCTTGTCGTGGATCGACACACCCTGCGAGCGGTAGACCTGCTGGACCTCCGCCACGAGGTGCAGCTGCACGGCCCGGGGGCCGAGGATGCGCAGCACCTCGTTGGGGTTGACGGCACCGGCGATCAGCTGCTGGCCGACCTTGACCCGCTGCCCGTCGGAGACCAGCATGCGCGAACGCATCGACACCGGGTAGGCGACCTCCTCGGAACCGTCGTCCGGGACGATCACGATCTTCCGGGTCTTGTCGGTCTCGTCGACGCGGACCCGGCCCTCGGCCTCGCTGATCGGGGCGACGCCCTTGGGGACGCGCGCCTCGAAAAGCTCCTGGACACGGGGCAGACCGTGGGTGATGTCGGCGCCCGCCACACCACCGGTGTGGAAGGTCCGCATCGTCAGCTGGGTGCCGGGCTCGCCGATCGACTGGGCGGCGATGATGCCGACCGCCTCGCCGACGTCCACGAGCTTGCCGGTCGCGAGCGAGCGGCCGTAGCAGGTGGCGCAGACACCGATCTTGGCCTCGCAGACGAGAGCGCTACGGGTCCTGACGGTCTCCACTCCGGCCTCGACCAGGGCGGTGACGTGGATGTCGTTGATGTCGACGCCCACCGGCACGATGATCTTGCCGTCCACCTCCACGTCCTCGGCGAGGATGCGGCCGTGCACGTTGCTCTCGGCGTTCTCCGCCTTGACCAGGTTGCCCTGAGAGTCGCGGTCGGCGACGTGCAGCGGGACGGCGCGGTCGGTGCCGCAGTCGATCTCGCGGACGATGACGTCCTGCGCGACGTCCACCAGACGACGGGTCAGGTACCCCGAGTCGGCGGTCCGCAGCGCGGTGTCCGCCAGACCCTTCCGCTGGCCGTGGGTGGAGATGAAGTACTCCAGCACCGACAGGCCCTCGCGGAACGAGGCCTTGATCGGGCGCGGGATCGTCTCGCCCTTGGTGTTGGACACCAGACCACGGATGCCGGAGATCTGCCGGACCTGCATCAGGTTTCCTCGGGCGCCCGACTGAACCATCATCCAGACCGGGTTGGTCTTCGGGAACGCCTTCTGCATGTCGTCGGTCACGTCACTGGTCGCGTGCGTCCAGATCTCGATGAGCTCCTGACGACGCTCCTCGTCCGTGATCAGACCACGCTCGTACTCGCGCTGGACCTTGTCGGCCCGGCGCTCGTACGTCTCCATGATCTCGGACTTGTTCGGCGGCGCGATGACGTCCTCGATGGAGATCGTCACACCGGCCCTGGTCGCCCAGTAGAAACCGGCGTCCTTGAGGGCGTCGAGCGCGGCCGCGACCTCGACCTTGGGGTACTTCTCGGCGAGCTCGTTGACGATGACCGACAGCTGCTTCTTGCCGACCTGCGAGTTCACGTACGGGTAGTTCGCCGGCAGGGTCTGGTTGAACAGGCACCGGCCCAGAGTGGTCTCCAGGCGGTAGCTGTCACCGGCCTCCCAGCCGTCGGGGCCCGCCCAGCCGCGGGGCGGCGGGACGTCCCCCCGCATCCGGATCTGGATCGGCGACTGGATGTCGAGCTCCCGGCGGTCGAAGGCCATCAGCGCCTCCGACACCGAGCCGAAGACCCGTCCCTGGCCGACGCCGTTCTCGTCCTCGTCCTTGATCGTGGTCAACGAGTAGAGGCCGATGATCATGTCCTGGGTGGGCATGGTCACGGGCTTGCCGTCGGCCGGCTTCAGGATGTTGTTCGTCGACAGCATCAGGATGCGGGCCTCGGCCTGCGCCTCGGCGGACAGCGGCAGGTGCACGGCCATCTGGTCGCCGTCGAAGTCCGCGTTGAACGCGGTGCAGACGAGCGGGTGGATCTGGATGGCCTTGCCCTCGACCAGCTGCGGCTCGAAGGCCTGGATGCCCAGGCGGTGCAGGGTCGGCGCGCGGTTGAGCAGCACGGGGTGCTCGGTGATGACCTCTTCGAGGACGTCCCACACGACCGGGCGGGCACGCTCGACCATCCGCTTGGCCGACTTGATGTTCTGCGCGTGGTTCAGGTCGACCAGGCGCTTCATCACGAACGGCTTGAAGAGCTCCAGCGCCATCTGCTTGGGCAGACCGCACTGGTGCAGCTTCAGCTGCGGGCCGACGACGATGACCGAACGGCCGGAGTAGTCGACTCGCTTGCCCAGCAGGTTCTGGCGGAACCGGCCCTGCTTGCCCTTCAGCATGTCGCTGAGGGACTTCAGGGGGCGGTTGCCAGGGCCGGTGACCGGGCGGCCGCGGCGGCCGTTGTCGAACAGCGCGTCGACGGCCTCCTGGAGCATCCGCTTCTCGTTGTTCACGATGATCTCGGGGGCACCGAGGTCGAGAAGCCGCTTGAGGCGGTTGTTCCGGTTGATCACGCGACGGTACAGGTCGTTCAGGTCCGAGGTGGCGAACCGGCCACCGTCGAGCTGCACCATGGGGCGCAGGTCCGGCGGAATGACCGGGATGCAGTCAAGGACCATCCCGTTGGGCGAGTTGCGGGTGTTCAGGAACGCCGACACGACCTTGAGACGCTTGAGCGCGCGGGCCTTCTTCTGGCCCTTGCCGCTGCGGATCGTCTCGCGCAGGTTCTCGGCCTCAAGGGCGAGGTCGAAGTTGGTCAGGCGCTCCTGGATGGCCTGGGCGCCCATGCCGCCGCGGAAGTAACGGCCGAAGCGGTCGCGCATCTCGCGGTAGAGCAGCTCGTCGCCCTCAAGGTCCTGGACCTTGAGGTTCTTGAAGCGGCTCCAGACCTCGTCCAGCCGGTCCAGCTCGCGCTGGGCCCGGTCACGCAGCTGCCGCATCTCGCGCTCGGCGCCCTCACGTACCTTGCGGCGCTGGTCGCCCTTGGCGCCGGCGGCCTCAAGCTCGGCCAGGTCGGTCTCCAGCTTGCGCTGGCGAGCCTCGATGTCGGCGTCACGGCGCTGCTCGACGTGCTGCCGCTCGACGGAGATCTTCGCCTCCAGCGACGGCAGGTCACGCTCGCGCATTTCCTTGTCGACATGCGTGATCATGTAGGCCGCGAAGTAGATGACCTTCTCGAGGTCCTTCGGGGCCAGGTCGAGCAGGTATCCCAGACGGGACGGGACACCCTTGAAGTACCAGATGTGCGTGACGGGCGCGGCCAGCTCGATGTGGCCCATCCGCTCACGACGCACCTTGGCGCGGGTCACCTCGACGCCACAGCGCTCACAGATGATGCCCTTGAAGCGGACGCGCTTGTACTTACCGCAGTAGCACTCCCAGTCGCGGGTCGGACCGAAGATCTTCTCGCAGAAGAGTCCGTCCTTCTCGGGCTTGAGCGTCCGGTAGTTGATGGTTTCGGGCTTCTTCACCTCGCCGTGCGACCACTGGCGGATGTCGTCGGCGGTCGCGAGGCCGATCCGAAGCTCGTCGAAGAAGTTGACGTCGAGCACTTGTAATCCCCTCCTCAGCTTCTAGATCAGACCTCTTCGACGCTGCTCGGCTCACGCCGGGACAGGTCGATGCCGAGTTCTTCCGCGGCGCGGAAGACGTCTTCGTCGGTGTCGCGCATCTCGATGGACATGCCGTCGCTGGAGAGCACCTCGACGTTCAGGCACAGCGACTGCATTTCCTTGATGAGCACCTTGAAGGACTCCGGGATGCCCGGCTCGGGGATGTTCTCGCCCTTGACGATCGCCTCGTAGACCTTCACCCGGCCCAGAACGTCGTCGGACTTGATGGTCAGCAGCTCCTGCAGGGCGTAGGCGGCGCCGTAGGCCTCCAGTGCCCAGACCTCCATCTCACCGAAGCGCTGGCCACCGAACTGGGCCTTACCACCGAGCGGCTGCTGGGTGATCATCGAGTACGGGCCGGTCGAGCGGGCGTGGATCTTGTCGTCGACCAGGTGGAGCAGCTTCAGGATGTAGATGTAGCCGACCGAGATCGGGTGCGGGAACGGTTCGCCGGAGCGGCCGTCGAACAGCCGGGCCTTGCCGTTCGCGCCGACCATGCGCCCGCCGTCCCGGTTGACCAGGGTGTTGTCGAGCAGGCCGACGATCTCCTCCTCGTTGGCGCCGTCGAACACCGGCGTGGCCATGTTGGTGCGCGGGTCGACCTCCGCGAAACCCTTGTCGCGCAGCCGCTCGGCCCAGGCCTCCTGGACACCGGAGATGTCCCAGCCTCTGGCCGCGATCCACCCCAGATGGGTCTCCAGGACCTGGCCGACGTTCATCCGGCCGGGCACGCCCAGCGGGTTGAGGATGATGTCGACCGCCGTGCCGTCCTCCAGGAACGGCATGTCCTCCACCGGAAGGATCTTGGAGATGACACCCTTGTTGCCGTGGCGGCCGGCCAGCTTGTCACCGTCGGTGATCTTACGCTTCTGGGCCACGTAGACGCGGACCAGCTCGTTGACCCCCGGCGGGAGCTCGTCGCCCTCCTCGCGGCTGAACACCCGCACCCCGATGACCTTGCCCTGCTCACCGTGCGGCACCTTCAGCGAGGTGTCACGGACCTCGCGGGCCTTCTCACCGAAGATCGCGCGCAGCAGCCGCTCCTCGGGGGTCAGCTCGGTCTCTCCCTTGGGGGTGACCTTGCCGACGAGGATGTCGCCGGGCACGACCTCGGCGCCGATGCGGATGATGCCGCGCTCGTCGAGGTCGGCCAGGACCTCCTCGGAGACGTTCGGGATGTCCCGGGTGATCTCCTCGGGGCCCAGCTTGGTGTCGCGGGCGTCGACCTCGTGCTCCTCGATGTGGATCGAGGACAGGACGTCGTCCTGCACCAGGCGCTGGGAGAGGATGATCGCGTCCTCGTAGTTGTGGCCCTCCCACGGCATGAACGCCACCAGGAGGTTCTTGCCCAGGGCCATCTCACCGTCGTCGGTGCAGGGACCGTCGGCGACGACCTGGTTGACCTCGATCCGGTCGCCTTCGGCGACGATCGGCTTCTGGTTGAAGCAGGTGCCCTGGTTGGAGCGCTTGAACTTGGCGACACGGTAGGTGGTACGGGTGCCGTCGTCGTTCATCACCGTGACGTAGTCGGCGGAGACCTCCTCGACCACGCCCGCCTTCTCGGCGGTGATGACGTCACCGGCGTCGGTCGCGGCACGGTACTCCATGCCGGTGCCCACCAGCGGCGCCTCGCTCTTGAGCAGCGGCACCGACTGGCGCTGCATGTTGGAGCCCATGAGCGCGCGGTTGGCGTCGTCGTGCTCCAGGAACGGGATCATCGCGGTCGCCACCGACACCATCTGGCGTGCCGAGACGTCCATGTAGTCGACCTCGTTGGCGCGCAGGGACTCGAACTCCCCGCCCTTCCTGCGGACGAGCACCCTCGGCTCAAGGAACGTTCCGTCAGGACCGATCGGCGTGTTCGCCTGGGCGATGACGTACCGGTCCTCCTCGTCCGCGGTCAGGTACTCGACCTGGTCGGTGACCCGGCCGTCGACGACCTTGCGGTACGGGGTCTCGACGAACCCGAAGGAGTTGACCCGGCCGAAGGAGGCCAGCGAGCCGATCAGACCGATGTTCGGGCCTTCCGGCGTCTCGATCGGGCACATCCGGCCGTAGTGGGACGGGTGCACGTCGCGGACCTCGAAGCCGGCCCGCTCACGGGAGAGACCACCGGGGCCCAGCGCGGACAGACGACGCTTGTGCGTCAGGCCGGCGAGCGGGTTGGTCTGGTCCATGAACTGCGACAGCTGGGAGGTGCCGAAGAACTCCTTGATCGAGGCCACCACCGGGCGGATGTTGATCAGGGTCTGCGGCGTGATCGCCTCGACGTCCTGGGTCGTCATCCGCTCGCGGACGACACGCTCCATGCGGGCCAGGCCCAGGCGGACCTGGTTCTGGATGAGCTCGCCCACCGTGCGAAGACGGCGGTTGCCGAAGTGGTCGATGTCGTCGGTCTCGACGACGATCTCACCGTTGGCGCCGGGCATCGACACCTCGCCGGCGTGCAGCCGGACGATGTACTCGATGGTGGCGACGATGTCGTCCTCGGTGAGCGTGCCCTGGGTGATCTCGCTGTCGACCCCGAGCTTCTTGTTGATCTTGTAACGGCCGACCTTGGCCAGGTCGTAGCGCTTGGAGTTGAAGTAGAGGTTCTCCAGCAGCGTCTGCGCCGACTCCTTGGTCGGCGGCTCGCCCGGGCGCAGCTTGCGGTAGATGTCCAGCAGCGCGTCGTCCTGGCCGGCCGTGTGGTCCTTCTCCAGGGTCGCCCGCATGGACTCGTACTGCCCGAACCGCTCCAGGATCTGCTCGCTGGTCCAGCCCAGCGCCTTGAGCAGCACGGTCACGGCCTGCTTGCGCTTGCGGTCGATGCGCACACCGACGCTGTCGCGCTTGTCGATCTCGAATTCCAGCCAGGCACCCCGAGACGGGATGACCTTGCATCCGTAGAGGTCCTTGTCCGAGGTCTTGTCGACGCTGCGGTCGAAGTAGACACCCGGGGACCGGACCAGCTGGGAGACCACGACACGCTCGGTGCCGTTGATGATGAATGTGCCCTTGCCGGTCATGAGCGGGAAGTCGCCCATGAACACGGTCTGGCTCTTGATCTCACCAGTGGTGTTATTGATGAACTCCGCCGTGACGAACATCGGGGCGGAGTAGGTCATGTCCTTGTCTTTGCACTCATCGACTGAGTACTTGGGCGGCTCGAACCGGTGGTCCCGGAACGACAGGGACATGGTCCCGGAGAAGTCCTCGATGGGACTGATCTCCTCAAAGATCTCTTCGAGGCCCGACTGGGCCGGAACGTCCTTGCGCCCGGCCTGGCGAGCCGCCTCGACCCGCCCCTTCCACTTCTCGTTGCCGAGCAACCAGTCGAAGGACTCGGTCTGAAGAGCGAGAAGATCAGGAACTTCGAGCGGCTCCTGGATTCGTGCGAAAGACACACGACGGGGACCGGCGGGTACGGCGAAGGCGTTGCGCGAGGCTGCCAACAGATGTCCTTCCGAGGGCTCGCGGCGGACTGACTACACGCACGCCAGACGACCATGCATCAGAGCACCAAAAGAAGCGGGTCGTCAAAGGGCAGCGCAAAGGGGCAGTGTAGCCGAACGGCACACACCTGTCCACCTCAGTCTCACTGCAAGCTCCACGTTGGTCGCAGCATCGCCCGTCAGAGCCGAAACGTCAAGCCCGGGAGCTGACATTTCGGCCGGGAAATAGCCGAGACCCTGGGAGTTTTCCCACCGGGTGACCTGCGCACACCCCAGGATCCAACACGATGTCCGACCTGGTGCGGCTGACGCTGAGTCACCCGGCGGTTCGATCGTCAGCCTGTGGTTCGACTGACGATCGACGCTGCCGTGGCAGGTGTACCCAACCTCGGACCCATCCCAAACCAAGGCTTTACTAACAATTGAATGAAGCGACGCGCCGATCATGGCGACGGAGGGTCTCCGAGCAGTGTGGAGAGCTCGGCGACGAACCAGCGAGAGTCCTTCTTGACCATGATGAACCTGGCCCGGTTCTGGCTGACCTGGCGGCGCGGTTCCTTCTCCCCCTGCGGGGTCTTCACGGTGCTCATGTTCATGAACAGCAGCACCTGGACCCGGCCGGAGTCGCCGGACTCCACCGACTCCACGCCCGCCCCGATCACCGTCGCCTGCTGCACGGCTTTCTGCTCCCTGGCCTGCGCGGCCATCCCCCTGGTCAGCTGCCTGTAATGCAGGCTGAGCGCCCCGGTCGTGTAGCCGCCCGCCCGTGCGAAATCCTGTTCGATCGTACGATAGTCATAGGAGAGCATGTCGGAGGCGACCGACCGGGCCGCGGCGAGCGCCTCCCGTCCCGCCCTCTCGTCCGCGCGCAGCCTGCTGAGATCTGTGAACATGATCCAGACCACCGCCGCGAGCGCGAGCGCCACAACGGCCATGAGTCCGACCGCCAACCGGGAGACGCGCGTCACGGCACCAGCTCCGCCTTGGACACGAGCCAGGCTCCCCCGACCCTGGTCACTTCCATGTTCCACCGGTGGAACTGTTCCCGTGGAGCGTTCTTACTCCCGTCCCACCGGATCACCTCGTCGCCCACCACCATCACCTGGGCCGTGTCCCCCGCCAGCGAGACCAGCCCCAGGGCGCGCAGCGCGCCCGCACGGAGGATCTTGTCCTTGATCGTGCTCTCCCGGCGCTCCGCGGCGGTTCTGACGTACTCGGCTCTGGCCTCACCCGTGGAGCCGTCGAGGATTCGCTTGATGTCGGCGTCGACGCTCCGGTATCCGACGGAGAGCAGATGCACCGCGTGCGCTCCCGCCGCCCGCGTCGCCGCCTGTCTGTCGTCCGCCGCCGCCTGGGCGTCGCGCAGGTCGGTGCCGATCCAGAACGCGGCGACGAGCAGCATCGCGATCAGCACTCCGAGCACCGGTGCCGCACCCCTGGGCGTGCGACGGGGGCGGCGAGGGCGAGCGGCGTGCACTGCCATGCGTTCTCTCCCATCGCACGGTCCGCGGAACGCGAGCCGGTGAGCGCGGCTTTCCCGCACCGGGACGGCATGCTCCCCGATCGCCGGATCATAACCCGCCGCGCAGATCCGCATACCAGCCTTTGCTCACCTGCTTCGGGCCGTTTCGCCCAGCGTTTCGCTCCGTGCGGTGAACGGCGGGACGCCCGCTACCCGCCCGCGGTCAACGTGCGCCGTGGACGTGCGCCGTGACCAGCCGGGGATACTCCTCCAGCCAGTTCCGGCCCCTCTCGTCCACGAACGAGTTGGGCGGCGGGATGACCCCGTTGGCGGCCAGCCACGAACCCGGCGGGCGCTGCGTGCGGCGGATCCGGCTCTCGCTCGGCATCAGCTGCGGCGGGATCGGCGGCAGCCCGCCGGGATCGTGCCCCATCTGGGCCTCGGCCTCCAGCTCGGAGACGTCCTTCTCCTCGGTCATGCCGATCGGGCCGTGCCTGCGGGCGTTGAGGAACTGCCGGACCACCGGCTCGTCGCTGGAGAGCAGCATCTCCCTCGGCCCGAACATGATCAGCTCACGCCGGAACAGCAGGCCGATGTCGTCGGGCACCGTACGGGCGGTGTTGATGTCGTGGGTGACGATGAGGAAGGTCGCCTCGGTCTCCGCGTTGAGATCCACGATCAGCTGGTTGATGTAGGCCGTGCGAACCGGGTCGAGGCCCGAGTCGGGCTCGTCGAACAGGATGATCTCGGGGTCGAGGACCAGTGCCCTGGCCAGGCCCGCGCGCTTGCGCATGCCACCGGAGATCTCGCCGGGAAGCTTGCCTTCGGCGCCGGCCAGCCCGGCGAGCTCCATCTTCTCCATCACGATGCGGCGGATCTCGGTCTCGCTCTTCCTGGTGTGCTCGCGCAGCGGGAAGGCGACGTTGTCGTAGAGGTTGAGCGAGCCGAACAGCGCCCCGTCCTGGAACAGCACGCCGAACAGCCGTCTGAGCTCGTAGAGCTTGTTCTCACTGCAGTTGGCGAGGTCGTGCCCGTCGATCCAGATGTGGCCGCGTTCGGGCCTCAGCAGGCCCACCAGGGTCTTCAGGAAAACGGACTTGCCCGTGCCGGACGGGCCGAGCAGCACGGAGATCTCGCCGGCGGGAAGCGTCAGCGTGACGTCCTCCCAGATGACCTGCCTCCCGAAGGACTTGGTCAGACCCTCTACCACGACTTCGACGCCCACGTGCCGCCCTTCAGGAGCCCGCGGGACGTGCCCGTCCCGCGGCGTGCCGGAGACCTCGCCGACAGAACCTGCGACTGCATCAACCGTAGCCGCGATCGCCCGAATTGGAAGAGGGTCCAATAGCTTCCGCTGATCGTTATGCCGCGGTTATAAGACATCGCGTCCAACAGGGCGAACACAAAAAGAGCGGGCCACCGGCACCAGGTGGACCCGCTCTTTCCGGTAAGACGAACTACTTGACGGTGACCGTCGCGCCGGCACCCTCAAGGGCGGCCTTGGCCTTCTCGGCCTGCTCCTTGTTGACCTTGCCGTCGAAGACGGACTTGGGAGCGCCGTCAACGAGGTCCTTGGCCTCCTTGAGGCCCAGGCTCGTCAGGGCGCGGATCTCCTTGATGACCTGGATCTTCTTGTCGCCGGCGGCCTCGAGGACGACGTCGAACTCGTCCTGCTCCTCGACCTCTTCGGCAGCGGCCGCACCGGGGGCGGCAGCGGCGGCGACGGCGACCGGAGCGGCGGCCTTGACGTCGAAGGTCTCCTCGAAGAGCTTCACGAAGTCGGACAGCTCAAGGAGAGTCATCTCCTTGAAAGCGTCGAGCAGCTCGTCGGTGCTGAGCTTCGCCATGATGGTTCCTCCATACGGATCTGACTACTGGGAAAGTTGGGACCGCGGTTGCGTTAATCCCCTGTGACCGCCTGCGCGGACCTACTCGCCGGCGCCTTCGCGCTTGGCGCGCAGTGCCTCGGCCAGCTGAGCCATGTTGGTGGGCAGCGCGTTGAAGACGGCGGCCGCGTGGCCCTGCTTCGCCTTCATGGCACCGGCCAGCTTCGCGAGGAGAACCTCACGCGACTCGAGGTCGGCAAGCTTGGTGATCTCGTCCGGCGTCATCGACTTGCCGTCGACGACACCGCCCTTGATGACCAGGAGGGGATTGGCCTTGGCGAAGTCACGCAGACTCTTGGCAGCCTCGACCACGTCGCCGTTGACGAACGCGATCGCCGACGGACCCGCGAGCAGGTCGTTGAGCTGGTTGAACCCGGCCTCGGTGGCCGCGATCTTGGTCAGCGTGTTCTTCACCACGGCGAACTTCGCATTCTCACCGAGAGAAACGCGCAGCTGCTTGAGCTGGGCGACGGTGAGACCGCGGTATTCGGTCAGAACGGCAGCATTGGAGCCGTCGAAGCTGCTCTTCAGCTCAGCGACAGCCGTTGCCTTTTCTGCCTTCGCCATGGGCCTCCTTCCAGATGTGCCGCCGGGGTAAGGGCCCATGAAAAACAGACAAGCCCCGGCGCAGGCGCACGGGGCTCACATAAGGAGGTTAATCCAGATGAAAACTCACATCACACCTACGCGGGCCGTCCACTGACGTGGCTCCTTAGGTCATCAGGCCATGCGGCCTGACGACGACCGGCGGTCTTCGGCGTTGACAGCGTACGCCCTGCCGTCCACGAATGCCAAATCGGTCCTGGAAGCCGATCCCGCCCCCGCCGGCGGGAAAAGGCCCGCGCCCCCCGCCCGTGCGGGCGGGGGGCGCGAATCCCGGGAGAACCTCAGTTTCCGCCGCGGTGCTCGGGCAGGTCGCCCACCTGGTCGGCGGGCGGCGCGGTGATCTCGACGGGCTCGTTGAAGCCCTTGAAGAACGCCGTCAGGCTGAACGTCATATCCTGCTCGGAGCCGCCGAGCGTGACCTTGCGGGGCAGGCTCTGCGCATCGGCCCAGAGGTCGAACTTCACGTCCTTGACCCGCGAGAACTCCTCCTGGAGCTTCTCGCGCTTGGCCGGGTCGAGCAGCTGTGCGGCCTCGGCCACCGGGAAGGTGCCGCTGTAGTGGGTGGTGTCGACCCCGCCGACCGTTTCGGTGCCGACCGCCTTGACGTCCTTCGAGGCGGTCAGCAGCTTGACGGTGCCGGCCAGGTCGAACTGCTGGGCCTGGTCCATGAACCGCCTGACCCCGGCCTGCCCCTCGGCGTCGAGCTCGCTGAGCGGCATCTTGACCCACGGCTTGGTGGCGCCGGCGAACCTGCTGAGAAGCTCGGACTTCACATAGACCGTCTCACCCGACAGAATGGCCCGCGCCCCGCCGGGCACGTTCTGGCCGCCGAAGGTGAGCGTGTCGAGCTTGATGTCCGTCGCCAGCTGGGGCCTGCTCTGGTAGAGCATGCTGCCCTGGATCTTGCTCGCGCCCTTCTCTCGGCTGCTCGCGTCGAGAACCAGGTCCGCGGAGTAGGAGGTGACCTCCTCGGCCTTCTGCGCGCTCTGCTGCACCGCGTCGGCCGCGGCCAGTTTGACGTTTCCGAGGGAGCCGGTGCCCTGCGCACCGCATCCCGCGACCGCGACGAGCGCGGCCGCTCCCAGTGCCACTGCCGGAGCCAATCGGCGCATTTCGTCTTCATCCTTTCGTTCCCCCGATGATCCTGACTACGACAGTACGCGTCGGGAAAGCCGAGCGCGTCCTTCGGAAGAACGAAGAAGGGCCTCAACCGAATGGCCATTCGGTTGAGGCCCGCTGCGAAAGACGTCTGGTATCAGGCGTCGAGTTCGGCGGTCAGCGCCCGCGTCTGGTTGGGGTCGACCTGGATGCCGGGGCCCATGGACGTGGAGAAGACGACCTTCTTGACGTAGCGTCCCTTGGCCGCGGACGGCTTGAGACGGATCACCTCTTCGAGGGCGGCGGCGTAGTTCTCGATGAGCTGACGCTCGCCGAAGGACACCTTGCCGATGATGAAGTGCAGGTTCGCGTGCCGGTCGACACGGAACTCGATCTTGCCGCCCTTGATGTCGGTGACGGCCTTGCCGACGGCCGGGGTCACGGTGCCGGTCTTGGGGTTCGGCATCAGGCCACGGGGGCCGAGCACGCGGCCCAGGCGGCCGACCTTGCCCATGAGGTCCGGGGTGGCGACGACGGCGTCGAAGTCGAGGCGGCCCTTGGCGACCTCGTCGATCAGCTCGTCGGCACCGACGATGTCGGCACCCGCGGCGCGCGCCTCCTCGGCACGGTCACCGGTCGCGAAGACCAGGACCCGGGCGGTCTTGCCGGTGCCGTGCGGGAGGTTGACGGTGCCGCGGACCATCTGGTCGGCCTTGCGGGGGTCGACGCCCAGCCGCAGGGCCACCTCGACGGTGGCGTCGAACTTGGCGACGTTGGTCTCCTTGGCCAGCTTGGCCGCCTGGGCCGGGCTGTACAGGGTGTCGCGGTCGACCTGCGCCGCTGCGGCGCGGAATCCCTTGCTGCGCTTCACTTGCTCACTCCTGTGAATCCGAGTGTCCGTGGTGTGGGCCTGCGCCGGCCCCTCCACTTACTTCGACGTTTGGTGGTCTGACGCGATCGAGATCGCGTTCGCCGCCGTCCCCTGCTCGATCTCGCGGACGCGCTTCACGCCGCGAGGTCGCCGCCGGGTCCGTACGGCGGGTGTCGCTAGTCGGCGATCGTGATGCCCATCGACCGGGCGGTGCCGGCGATGATCTTCTCGGCCGCCTCGATGTCGTTGGCGTTGAGGTCCTGCATCTTGGTCTCGGCGATCTGGCGCAGCTGCTCCTTGGTGAGCTTGCCGACCTTGTCCTTCTGCGGGACGGCCGAACCCTTCGCGACACCGGCGGCCTTCTTGATCAGCTCAGGCGCCGGAGGCGTCTTCGTGACGAAGGTGAAGGTGCGGTCCTCGTAGATGGTGATCTCAACGGGGATGATGTTGCCGCGCTGGGCCTCGGTGGCAGCGTTGTACTGCTTCACGAAGTCCATGATGTTGACGCCGTGCGGACCGAGGGCGGTACCGACCGGCGGCGCGGGCGTGGCCTGGCCAGCGGGGAGCTGAACCTTGACCAGCGCGGCGAGCTTCTTCTTAGGAGGCATGCTTCTCTCCGGGTCCTTCTTCTCTGAACGGTGTTCCTACAGTCCCCGCGACCGCGGGGCCCACCACCGCTGGGCCCACGACGGCGACCGCAGCTTGGCCGGCACGGTGGACGGAACATCCCCGCGACCGCGGGGCAGACTGACGAAGTCTACGCGACCGGCCTAGATCTTCGAGACCTGGTTGAACGAGAGCTCGACCGGGGTCTCGCGGCCGAAGATCGACACGAGCACCTTGAGCTTCTGCGACTCGGCGCTGATCTCGCTGACCGTGGCGGGCAGCGTGGCGAACGGGCCGTCCATGACGGTGACGGACTCACCGACCTCGAAGTCGACGGTCGCGGCGGAGGCCTTCGCGGTCGACTTCTTGACCTCTTCCGACGGCTCGGGCGCGAGCAGCTTGGCGACCTCTTCGAGGCTCAGCGGGCTCGGCTTGTTGGAGAGGCCGACGAAGCCGGTCACGCCGGGCGTGTTACGCACCGCAGACCAGGACTCGTCGGTGAGCTCCATCCGGACCAGCACGTAGCCGGGCAGCACCCGCTCCTTGACCAGCTGGCGCTTGCCGCTCTTGATCTCGGTCACGTGGTGGGTGGGCACCTCGACCTGGAAGATGTAGTCCTCCATGTTGAGGGACTGCGTGCGGGTCTCGATGTTGGACTTCACGCGGTTCTCGTAACCGGCGTAGGAGTGGATGACGTACCACTCGCCGAACAGACCCCGCAGGTGCCGCTTGAACTCCTCGACCGGGTCGACGTCGGGAAGGACGTCACCGTCTTCGTCGACGGCGCCGGCCGGGGCCTGCTCGGCCTCGTTTTCGGCGTCGGCGTCGGTTTCGGCGTCGACATCCTGCCCGTCGAACTCGCCAGGCGAATCCTCGGTGACGTCTACGGCCTTCTCCAGCTCGTCCTCGCGCTCTTCGCGGGGCTCGCCGGCCGACTGTGCAGACTCGGACACGGTGCTCTTTCTCTTTTCGTCGATGGCTGATGGACTCGTCCGCAGGGCGGCCCGCCCGCCGGAGACCGCGGCTCAGGCTCCGCCGAAGATTCTCAGCACGCCCTCGGTGAACAGCGCGTCCAAAGCCGACACGATCCCGACCATGATCAGAACGAAGACCAGGACGATGATGGTGTACGAAATGAGGTCTTTGCGCGTGGGCCAGATGACCTTACGCAGCTCGGCGACAACCTGCCGATAGAAAAGGGCGGGAGAAGTGCGCTTCGTCTTCTTCTCACCGCTCGGCTTGTCTGCGGTTTCGCCGCGCGTGTCGATCGCCACAGTCCTCACCTGAATCCATCGAGTCCAACGCATATCAGCGGCGCGCTAGACGCCAGATGCGCGGACCGCTCCTCGCAGGGCACGAGGGACTCGAACCCCCAACCGCCGGTTTTGGAGACCGGTGCGCTACCAATTGCGCTAGTGCCCTAAGACATGAACCACCATACATCGGTTGGACCGAAGTTTGTCCGCGGCTCACGGTCTTGACCGCCGGTTCACGCATGCGGCGGAAAGAACATGCCGGAGTCTACGGGTGATTGCCCACTTCGTCGAACCGGCGGGCGATCGCCCAGCTCGGCGAATCTCTCCCGGGCCGCTCGGGCCTGCCGGAGCGGCCCGTCCGGATGGTGGATACCCGGCGGGAACAGCGGCACAGGTCTGTAACCATGGAGGTATGACCCGTCCCCGCATCTCAACACGCATCTCCGCGATCTCAGAGTCCGCCACGCTGGCCGTGGACGCCAAGGCCAAGGCGATGAAGGCGGCAGGCCGCCCGGTCATCGGCTTCGGCGCCGGCGAGCCGGACTTCGCCACTCCGGACTACATCGTCGAGGCGGCCGTCGAGGCGTGCCGGAACCCCAGGTTCCACAAGTACACGCCGGCCGGCGGCCTTCCCGAGCTGAAGCAGGCCATCGCCGACAAGACGCTCCGCGACTCCGGCTACCAGGTCGACGCGGCCCAGGTCCTGGTCACCAACGGCGGCAAGCAGGCCGTCTACGAGGCGTTCGCCACGCTGCTCGACCCGGGCGACGAGGTTCTGGTCGTCGCCCCCTACTGGACCACCTACCCCGAGGCGATCAAGCTGGCCGGCGGCGTCCAGGTCGACGTGGTGACCGACGAGACGACCGGCTACCTGGCGAGCGTGGAGCAGCTGGAGGCGGCGCGCACCGACCGGACCAAGGTCCTGCTGTTCGTCTCCCCGTCCAACCCGACCGGCGCGGTGTACTCCCCCGAGCAGGTCACCCAGATCGGCCGCTGGGCCGCCGAGCACGACCTGTGGGTCGTCACGGACGAGATCTACGAGCACCTGACCTACGGCGACGCGACGTTCGCGAGCATCGCCACGGTGGCCCCCGAGCTGGGCGACAAGGTGGTGATCCTCAACGGCGTCGCCAAGACCTACGCGATGACCGGCTGGCGGGTGGGCTGGATGATCGGCCCCAAGGACGTCGTCAAGGCCGCGACCAACCTGCAGTCGCACGCCACCTCCAACGTCTCCAACGTCGCCCAGATCGCCGCGCTGGCCGCCGTCGGCGGCGACCTGTCGGCCGTGGCCCGGATGCGCGAGGCCTTCGACCGCCGCCGCCAGACCATGGTCCGGATGCTCAACGAGATCCCGGGCGTGTTCTGCCCCGAACCGAAGGGCGCCTTCTACGCCTACCCGTCGGTCAAGGAGCTGCTGGGCAAGGACTTCGGCGGCCGCCGCCCGGCGACCTCCGCCGAGCTGGCCGAGCTCGTCCTGGAGGAGGCCGAGGTGGCCGTCGTCCCCGGGGAGGCGTTCGGCACCCCGGGCTACTTCCGCCTGTCCTACGCGCTCGGCGACGACGACCTGGTCGAAGGCGTGGGCCGCATCGTCAAGTTCCTCGGCCAGGCCCGCTGAGCGCCTCTCCAGGGCCGGCCGCCCCCCTCCCCGCCCGGTCGGGCTCCGACCGGCGGGGTGGCGGCGGACGGCCTCGGTACGCGCCGGACGAGTCCGGTTCAGTCGCGCAGGGCGTAGGTCACCGCGGACTCGAAGTGGGAGGCCGCCCCCTCGGCGAGGGCCCGCGCGTAGGCGGTCTCTCCGATCAGACCCTCGGCGCGGGCAGCGGCGGCCTCGCGGAGCCCGGTCATGGTGTCGGCCCCGAGGCCGGGCAGCCCGAAACCGCTCCAGATGCGCTGCGCGGCGCCGAGGAGCCAGGCGGCGCGGAAGCCGTCACCCACGGCCGCGGCGATCCGGGCGAGCTGGTCGATGGCGAGCACACCGCCGACCGCGTCTCGCAGCCCCCAGCTGACCTCCAGCGCCGCCTTGGCCGCCGCTGAGGCCTCGGCGGCCTCCCCCCGGCCCAGAAGGGCCAGAGAGCGGATGTAGTCGCTCAGAGCTCGCTGGGAGAGCTCTCCACGCGCCTCGCAGTGCCGGCGCGTCTCGCGCAGGATCTCCACCGCCTTGTCGAAGTCGCCGTCGAAGGTGGCGGCCATGGCCAGGAGGAGGGGAACGGAGAACAGGCCCGACGAGGTGGGCTCGGCCTGCCGTAACCCGGCGGCTCCGCGCAGCGCGTACCCCCGCGCGCCCTCCAGGTCGCCGACGAGCAGGCAGGCCCCGGCGAGGCGGAGGTGGGCGTGGGCCTCGGTCTCGCCGTCGCCGTGGCGCCGGGCGCTCTCGGCGCTCTCCGTGGCCCGCTCGCGCGCCAGAGGTATGTCGCCCGCGAGGAGCGCGAGGTGGGCGGCGACCCAGAGCGGTCTTGACCTGGCTCGGTCCGGGGCCGGTACGGCGGCCAGCGCGCGGTCGAGGTAGTGGCGGCCCTCGCGGACGAGGCCCAGGTGACACCAGAGAACCCACAGGGCTCCGGCCAGCTCCAGAGCGGCGCGGTGGTCGCCGTCCGCGAGGCAGCGGTCGAGTGCCGCGCGGATGTTGGACAGCTCCCCGCGCGCCCAGCGCGCCCATTCGAGCTGGCGGGGGCCGCACCACTGGGCGTCCATGCGGTGGGCGGCGGCCAGGTAGTGATCACGGTGGCGGCGGCGCATCAGGGCGCCCTCGCCCAGCTCGTCGAGCCAGTCGCGCCCGTAGTCCCTGATGGTGTCGAGCAGGCGGTAGCGATCGCCCACCCGGGCGACGACCGACTTGGCCACGAGCACGGCGAGCACGCCCGCCACGTCGGGCAGGCACTCGTCCGCGCAGACGCCGCGCGCCGACTCCTCGTCGAAGGTGCCCGCGAAGACCGACAGGCGGGCCCAGAGCAGGCGTTCGGCGGGCGTGCAGAGCTCGTGACTCCAGCCGGCCGCGGTGCGCAGCGTGTGGTGGCGTACGAGGACCCTCTCGCCGTCGGCCGGCAGCCTGAAGCGGTCTTCGAGCTGGTCGGCGAGCTGGATCGCCGACAGGCCCCGCGCGTGACTGGCCGCCAGCTCGATGGCGAGCGGGACGCCGTCGAGCCTCCGGCAGAGCCTGGCGACGGCCATCATGGCCCGCTCGTCCGTGCGCAGCCCTGGGGCGACGGCCGTCGCCCGGTCCAGGAAGAGGCTCATCACGTCGTACCCCGCGAGGTCGGCGGCCTCGGGCGGGGGGACGGGAAAGGGGTCGACGCCCATCACGACCTCGTACGGCAGGCAGAGCTCCTGGCGGCTGGTCACGATGATCCGGACGTCGGGCGCGCCGGTCAGGATGGCCGTGACCATGGCGGCACAGGGATCGACGAGGTGCTCGCAGGTGTCCAGGACGAGCAGGAGCCGCCGGTCGGCGAGGAACTCGACGAGGGACGCGAGTGCCGGGCGTCCGGCCCGCGCGCGCAGGCCGAACATCCCGGCGACGTGGCCGGCGAGCAGGTCGCCGTCCGTCTCCGAGGAGAGTTCGGCCACCCAGACGCCGTCGGGGTAGTCGTCGCGGACGCTCCGCGCCGCCTGGAGGGCGAGACGTGTCTTGCCGACGCCCCCGGCGCCGTGCAGGGTGAGCAGGCGCGTTCCGGTGAGGAGTTTCGTGATCTCGTCAAGCTCGGCGGCGCGTCCGAAGAAACTGTTCATCGCGACCGGCAGGTTGCCGCGCGGCATCAAGAAAGATCCCCCCGGATCGCGTGTTCCACGGCGTCGCGCAGGCTGATCGAACCTCCTCGCTCCTCCAGCCGGTCGAACTCCGCCCTGCCCAGACGCCCGCGCAGCCTCAGCTCGGACGTACGGATCAGGCTCGCGATCATGGGTGAGCGGCTGGGCGGGACCCCGGCGTCCTTCCAGGCGGCGCGGGAGGCCCCGAACATGGTGGCGGCGAAGATGTCGTCGGCGGATGATTCGGCGATCACGACGAACACCTCCAGCGCCTCCATCAGCGAGATGGTGTCGCCGAACAGGCGGCCGCCGCGCAGGGAGTCACGGGCGGACTCCGCGGCGGACGCGGTGTTGCCGAGGAGGTGCTTGGCCTGGCCCAGGAGGAGGTCGAGGCGGATGAGGGTCCAGTAGTCGCCGCAGGACTCGCAGAGCTCACGTCCCTCCCGCAGGATGGACACGGCCTGGTCGTGGTGGCCGGCGAGCATCATGGCGGTGGCGACCACCGTGTAGGTGGGCAGGAAGCCGGGGAAGACGTTGCCGGTGGAGCGGTGGCGCACCCGGGCGTGCTTGATGAGCCGCAGGGCCTCGCCCACGTCGCCCCTGACGACGGCCAGGTGGGCCTGGAACTGGCTGACGTAGGCCGTGGCGTAGCCGTTGGCGTCCTCGGCCGCGCACTCGGTGAGGATCCGCTCGGCGCGTTCGAGGTCGCCGCGCTGGATCGAGACCCACGCGTGCACCCAGAGCGCCTTGACCCGCTCGGGACTGACCGTGCGGTCGAGGTCGAGGCCGCGCTGGAGGAGGTCGTCGCCGGGTGCCTGCATGCCGCAGCACGCCCACAGGAACCACAGGTTGCCGACCAGGTCGAGACCGCGGCGGTACTCCTGCGGCCGGGAGTAGCAGTATTCGATGGCACCGCGCATGTTGCCGCATTCGAGGACCAGCCTGCGGTACCACTCGAGCTGGCGGCCCTGCCAGCTCATCTCGGCGCGGGCGGACAGGGCGAGGAAGTGGTCACGGTGGCGGCGCTGGATCTCCTCGGTCTCGCCGAGCCGGTCGAGCCAGACCAGGCCGAACTCGCGGACCGTGTTGAGCAGGCGGTAGCGGACCCCGTTCTCGCCCTCCTCGCGGACCAGCACGGACTTGTCGAGCAGACCCAGCAGGCCGTCGAGGATGTCCTTGGCGGCGAGGACGCCGCCGGCGCAGACCTCCTCGGCGGCCTCGATGTCGAAGGTGCCGGCGAAAACCGAGGCCCGTGCCCACAGCAGGCGTTCCGGTGGGGTGCAGAGTTCGTGGCTCCAGCCGAGGGCGACGCGCATGGAGCTGTGCCGCCGCGGAGCGGAGGGGAGCCGGTGCGGTTCCGCGTCGTGCCCTTCGCCGTGGGTTCCACGACCGGCCGAGGGGTCCGTACGGCTCTCGAAGGCCGCGGCGAGCTCGTCGGGCGAGGCCATGCGGCCGTCGAAGGCGGCGAGCCCGGCCGTGGAGAGCGGGCGGCCGTCGAGGGTGACGAGCCCGTCGAGGATCCCGGGGCCTCCTCCGGCCACGGCGAGCCGGATCGCCAGCGGCAGGTTGTCGAGGCGCCCGCAGAGCTCGGCCGCGTCGGGGCCGCCGAGCAGGCCGCCGGTGAGGGTGCCGATCAGGCTGACGGCGTCGGCGTCGGGCAGACCGCCGATCGGGTAGAGGTGCTCGCCGGGCAGGCCCAGCCGCTGCCTGCTGGTGGCCAGGACACGTAGTCCCTCGACCGAGCGCAGCAGCAGGCCGACCAGGATGCCCGTGACGCCGACGACGCGGTCGCAGGTGTCGAGGACGAGCAGGGTCCGGCGCGTGACGAGCTCGTCGACCAGTGCCCGCAGTGCGGGAACGCCCGGCCTCCGGCGGACGCCGATCGCGTCGGCGAACGTCTCGGCCAGGGAGTCGAGGTCGCCGGGCGCCTCCGAAAGCTCCACGATGTGGACGCCGTCCGGGAACCGGGGTTCGAGGGTGCGGGCCAGCCGCCGGGCGACGCAGGTCTTGCCGGCTCCGGCCGGACCGGTCAGCGTGACGTGCCGCACCCTTTCGAGCAGTGCGGAGACGTCGGCGAGTTCGGTCTCCCTGCCGACGAAGACGTCCGCTTTCATGGCAGCCCCAGCGTCCTGACAACGTGTGCGTCCACCGTCGCACGGAGACATGGTCCGCTGAAAGCCCGTTTCCTAGATTTCCTAGATATAACGGGGGATGCGGCAAGGACGGGCACTTCCGAAAACCGGCCACACCCGCCCCGAAATAACCTCCTCGTCGCCTTCTGCCATACAGGTCCCCTTTCGCCTCCGCAGCGCGCGAGCGGACCGTCAGGTCGGGACCAAAGAACACCGGGGAGTACCGGAGGTACGGCACTCTATTGAAATGCCACGTCCCCTCAGCGAACTGCCCAAGGCACACCTGCACCTGCACCTCACCGGCTCCATGCGGCACTCGACCCTTGTCGAGCTGGCCCGCGAACACGGCCTGCACCTTCCCGACGCGCTTGAGGAGGACTGGCCACCTCGGCTGCGCGCCACCGACGAGCGGGGCTGGTTCCGGTTCCAGCGGCTGTACGACATCGCGCGCTCCGTCCTGCAGCGGGAGAGCGACGTCTACCGGCTGCTGCGCGAGGCGGCCGAGGACGAGGCGGCCGAGGGATCGGCCTGGCTGGAGATCCAGATCGACCCGTCCGGGTACGCGTCGAGGTTCGGCGGGCTCACCTCGGCCATGGAGCTGATGCTCGACGCGACGCGCAGGGCCGCCGACCACGCGGGAATAGGAATCGCGGTCGTGGTGGCCGCCAACCGCACCCGCCACCCCCTCGACGCCAAGACCCTCGCCCGCCTCGCCACGCACTACATGGACCAGGGCGTGATCGGGTTCGGGCTCTCCAACGACGAGCGGCGCGGCCGGGCCCGTGACTTCGACGGGGCCTTCCGGCTGGCCAAGCGGGCGGGCCTGCTGGCCGTGCCGCACGGCGGGGAGCTGCTGGGCGCCGCCAGCGTGGCCGAGTGCGTCGACGTGCTGGACGCCGACCGGGTCGGGCACGGGGTGAGGGCGGCCGAGTCGCCACAGCTCATGGAACGCCTCGCCGCCCGGGGGATCACCTGCGAGGTCTGCCCGACCTCCAACGTCGGTCTCGGGGTGGCCGAGCGGGCCGAGGACGTACCGCTGCGGCGCCTGTTCGAGGCGGGGGTGCCGATCGCGCTGGGCGCCGACGACCCGCTGCTGTTCGGTGCCAGGCTGCTGCCCCAGTACGAGCTCGCCAGGCAGGTGTACGGCTTCTCCGATCCGGAACTGGCCGAGCTGGCCCGCCAGTCGATACGGGCGTCGGCGGCACCGGAGACGGTGCGCAAGAAGCTCCTCCAGGGGATCGACGACTGGCTGGCCTCAGCGGACTGAGCGGGCGATCTCCAGGGCGCGGCCGATGTCCCCGGGTCCCTCAAGGCGCAGGCCGACCTGCCCTCGCCGCCAGATGAGGGTGGGCCCGGCCGCGCGGGGGCGGGCCTCGGCCTCACCGCCGCCCCGGGGCAGGTAGGTCAGGCCGTGATGGGCCGGGATCCACTGTGCCTGCGCGTCACCCACGCGGGTCTCCTGCGGCCAGGGCGGCCCCAGCTCCTTCCGGTAGACGGGCAGGAGGCCACCGTCGTACTCGTCCAGCCTGAGGCCGGGCCAGAGCAGCGAGACCACCCGGCCGCCGTCGCTCACCCTGACCTCGGCGGGCTCGCCGAGCGCGGCGGGGACGGCGATCGGGAACGCCACCTGCCGTCCGGCCTGCTCCAGGGTGACCCGCCGCTCGCCCGGCAGCGGCCGGGGCGCCCAGGACGGCAGGGGCCCGGGGTCACCGATCCTGAGCTCGACGCCCGCGAAGCGCAGGATCTCCACCACCGCCGCTCTTCCCACGGGCGTCGCCCCCAGGAACAGCGCGACGAGGATCGCGACGGCGGCGACCACCGCCCGCCTCCGCGCCCGCCCGCCGACCCGCAGCGCCCCCCACCCCCGCCGGAGCGCTCCCCGGCCACCCGTGACCGCGGGCGCCTCGGGGACGGGCTCTTCCAGGCGGGCCCGTACGGCCCGCGCGACCTCGGCGGGGGGTGGGGAGGGGACGTCGAGGAACTCGCCGAGGTCGCGGAGCCTGGCCTCGAGGTCGTCAGATGAGGTCACGCGCCACCTCCTCGCGCAGACGGGCCAGGCCACGGGAGGTCCGTGACTTGACGGTGCCGACGGGAAGACCGAGCACCTGGGCGGTCTCGGCCTCCGACAGCTGAAGGAGATACCGACAGACGACGGTCTCGCGTTCCCGCTCGGGCAGCGTACGCACCGCGTCGAGGAGCCGCGCCCGCCGGTCGGTGGTGACGGCCGCCTCCTCCGGGGCCTCACCCACCGGCGGGACGGCCTCGGTGAGCCGCGCGGCCAGCCTGTCCCTGCGGCCCCGGGAGCGGGTCAGGTTGTGCGTCTCGTTCGCCACGATCCGCAGCAACCAGGGGCGGAACGGCGCGTCCCGGCGGAAGGACGCCAGGTTGCGGTACGCCTTGACGAACGCCTCCTGGACCACGTCCTCGGCCTCGTCGGCGGCCCCGAGCATGGCCGCGGTGCGGTGCGCGAGCACGCTGTAGCGGGCGACCAGGACCTCGTAGGCGTCCAGGTCGCCTGCCAGCGATCGGGCGATCGCCTCGTCGTCGTCCGTCGGGGGGCTCCTTCGCGGATGTCTGAGAGATTCCACCGCATGCGTGCCGTGTCGCGAAACCCCCTCGGGCGAGTGCGCTCAGTGGAGGGCGTAGGCGACCGCCGCGTCCGGGTCGGTCTCGTACCCCTCGGCGAAGATCGCGTCGTAGGTCTCGTCACCGAGCAGTTGCCTGGCCGTCCGCTCGGCGACGGTTCTCGGCTCGGACATGCCCGCCTGGCCGAGGCCCCGCAACCCGAAGGTGGCCCACAGCCGTACCACCGCCCCCTGGAGCCTGGCCGTGCGGCGGCCGTCGCCCTCGACCGCGGCGATCACCGCGAGCTGGTCGACGGCCAGTGCCACGCCGGTGGCGTCGCGCAGGCGCCACTTGACGTCGAGCGACTGCCGGGCGGCCTCCGCCGCCTCGCTCACCCTGCCGAGCCCCAGCTGGGCGATGGACAGGACGTAGTCGCCGCAGGCGCGGGCCCAGCGCTCGCCGTGCGCGTCACAGAGCCGCTGCACCTCCTTGAGCACCGAGACGGCCCTGTCGAACTCGCCGCGCCAGGTGACCGCCATCGCCATGGTCACCAGGGCGAGGGGTTCGCCGACCGTGTCGGCCTCCGCCCTGCGGAAGTACTCGCGCACGCGCTCGACGCACGGCTCGACCTCGTCGAGGGCGCCGGCGCACAGGGCACGGCCGGCCAGCCGGAGCTGGGCGTGCCCGGCCGCCGCGTAGTCGCCCCAGTCGAGGGCCGCGGACAGCGCCGCCTCGGCCCTGCGGCGCCCCCTCTCCAGCTCACCCCTGGCGATGGCCACGCAGCCGTCGGCCCACAGGAGTCTGGGCAGGTGCGGGTCGGTGACGGAGGCCGATTCGAGTACGCGTGCCATGTGGTGGCGGCCCTCGTTCGATCGGCCCAGGCAGAACCAGAGGATCCAGAGCGTGCCGGCGAGCTCGACGGAGACCGGGGAGGCGGGGTCGAGGGCGAGACGCAGGTCGGTCATGGCGAAGGCGAGGCGGGCGGCCCACTCCTCCTGCCCTGGGCCGTACCAGCCGGTCTCGGCCCTGCGCGCCAGGTCGAGGTAGTGGTGGCGATGCCGCCGCACCAGCCTGGCCTCGTCCCCGAGCAGGGCCAGCCGCTCCCTGCCGTACTCCCTGACCGTGACCGGCTGACGGTAGCCGCCGGGAACCCGGACCAGGAGGAACCTTCTCGCCAGGCTTTCCAGCAGGTCCGGTACGTCACCCAGGTGCTCGTCGCCGCACACCCGCTCGGCGTCGGCCGCGTCGAAGTTTCCCGCGAAGACCGAGAGCCTGGCCCAGAGCAGGCGTTCCCCTGGTCCGCAGAGCTCGTGGCTCCACCTGATCGCGGCCCGTACGGTCCGGTGGCGAGGCACCGGTGCCCGGCTGTCGGGCTGGGACTCGAACCGGCTCTCCAGGTGGTCGGCGAGCCGCTCCACCGGCATGTCCCCCAGCCATCCGGCGGCCAGTTCGACGGCGAGCGGGACGCCGTCCAGCCGCCGGCAGATCCTGGCCGCGGCCGCCAGGCCGGTCTCGGTCGCCTCCAGGCCGGGCGCCACGGCGGCGGCCCGGTCTAGGAGGAGGCGGAGCGCGTCGTCCCCCGCCATCCCCTCCTCCTGCGGCCACGGCGCGTCGAAGGGCCCGACGGGCAGCAGCGCCTCCTGCGGCAGCCCGAGCGGCCGGCGGGAGGTCGCGATGATCCGCACCCCCGGCGCCGCCGCCAGGATCTGGGCGACGAGGTCGCGGCAGGCGGGCAGGAGGTGCTCGCAGTTGTCGAGGAGCAGCAGGAGCCTCCTGCCCGCGAGGAACTCGACGAGCGTCTCGTCCGCTGTCCGCGCGGACCGCTCGGGGATGCCGAGGACCGCCGCGACCGTGTGGGCGAGCAGGTCGCCGTCGCGCTCGCCGGACAGCTCCACCAGCCAGGTGCCGTCCGGGTGGTGCTCGTGCCGCCGGCGTGCGGCCCTGATCGCGATCCGTGACTTGCCGATGCCGCCGACACCGGTGACCGTGGTCAGCGGTGTGTCGGCCAGCAGCTTCAGCAGCCGCCGCACCTCGCCTTCCCGGCCGATGAAGCCATCCGTCTCCGCGGGCAGGTTCCCCCGCCACCATTGGGCCTGTTCCATCGGTTCGCGCTCCTTCTCCACTTACCGGGAATAGCACTCCTCTCAAATCACGGACCGGCCGACCGGCGATTCCCCAGGGGGGTTTCCTTGTCCCCCGGTGCAAATCTCACCGCCGTATCGAGGTCGAACTTCCCCCGTACGGCGTGAAACGCGGAAATGCAGGTGCTTTATAACTGATTCGGTGGAGCCGGTAATCGGGGGGCGAGCTCATACGGAGGCCGATCCCCTCAGGAGCGGCTCCCGGGGGGCACCGCCCGTGGATCGTTTGAGGGGCCGTCCCGAGGGAAGCGCCATTAGACTCTGGCTGTCCCTGGCCGCGGCCTGTCGCCGCGGCCTTTCCTAACCGAGCTGGACGGAACCGCATGTCTGGGTATGACCGCGTAGTGCAACCCGCGGCCGGTGACGAGGCCCTGGAGAACCACCTTGGTGGGGACGAGGCCAGGAATTACCGGCAGTACGAGCTCGACATGGTCGCCCCACACGTGGGCCGGTCCATGCTGGAGATCGGTTCCGGGCTTGGCCACTTCGCCGAGCAGTTCCTGCCCCGCCTCGACCGGCTGGTGGTCAGCGACTTCGACCCCTACTGCGTGGAGCAGCTCCAGAAGCGCTTCGAGGGCCGCGACGACATCGACGTGCTCCAGTTCGGCCTGCCGACCGAGATCCCCATCGGCGAGAAGGTCGACACCGTCGTGATGATGAACGTCCTGGAGCACATCGAGGAGGACGTCGAGGCCCTGCGGTCGCTCGCCAAGGTCACCCTCCCCGGCGGCCGGATCGTCATCTGGGTCCCGGGCTACATGCAGCTTTACGGGGACTTCGACCGCAAGGTCGGCCACGTCACCCGCTACACCCCGGCCACCCTGCGCAGCACGGTCTCCCGTGCGGGCCTGGACATCGACGTGCTCAAGCCGATCAACTTCCTGGGCGGCATCGCCTGGTGGGCCGCGGTCCGCCGCGGCGGTGTCGGCTACCCCGACCCCCGGCTGGTCAAGATCTACGACCGCACCGTGGTACCCCTCACCCGCCTCATCGAGCGCTTCGTCCGCCCGCCGTTCGGACAGACAGTCTTCTGCGTCGCCCGCGTGCCGAAGTGATCTCCGCCCACGCCATCCCCTCCCCCACGGCCATCGCGATGCCCGGAGCGGCGTGACGGCCGGGGGCGGCCGGATGGCGGCCGGGGCGCGAACAAATCGGTTGCACGCCTCGACAGGGGCGTCGTAGGGTCGTTCACATGTGGATCAACTCCTAAGAGCCGGCGTCGATCAGCCTTCGCTGATCCGCCCGCACTCAGCGTTTCAGCCCCGTTCGTCTGACGCGGCAGCTGAGTCGTCCGACCCGGGATCTCGCCGCGTCGTCACTTTCCTCAAGGAGTCCATATGCGAATTCATGCCGCCCGCAAGCGCACCGGCAAATCCAAGTCCGCCAAGAGCACCGAGACCCACACCCCGCTGCCCGAGCACGTCGTGCCCGCGACGCCCCGGCGGATGCCGATGCCGCCCGCACCGATGAGGCCCACCCGGCAGCCGCGCCGGATTCCCGGCAAGGGCGGTCGCTGACCCACGGAAAAGCCCCGGTCCGCCGACCGGGGCTTTCCCATCTCTCACGGTGCCTCGCGGTTCGAGGCCGCGGGCACCGGCGTCACAGCCGCTCGATGATCGTGACGTTGGCCTGGCCGCCGCCCTCGCACATCGTCTGCAGCCCGTACCGGCCGCCGGTCCGCTCAAGCTCGTGCAGGAGCTTGGTCATCAGGATCGCGCCGGTGCCGCCCAGCGGGTGGCCCAGGGCGATCGCGCCGCCGTTCGGGTTGACCTTGGCCGGGTCGGCGCCGAGGTCGTTGATCCAGGCCAGCGGGACCGGGGCGAACGCCTCGTTGATCTCGGTGACGTCGATGTCCTCGATGGACAAACCCGCCCTCTTCAGCGCCTTCTGCGTCGCCGGGATCGGTGCGGTCAGCATGTAGACCGGGTCGTCGCCGGTGAGCGCCAGGGTGACGATGCGCGCCCTGGGGGTCAGGTTGTGGTCACGGACCGCCTGCTCGGAGGCGATCAGGATCGCTCCGGAGCCGTCGGAGATCTGCGAGGAGGTGGCCGCCGTGATCTGCCCGCCGTCCCGCAGTGTCTTGAGCGACGCCATCTTCTCCAGCGTGGTGTCCGGGCGCGGGCCCTCGTCGTCCTCGACACCGTTGAGTGGGGCGATCTGGTCCTTGAAGTAGCCGTTCGCGACGGCCTTGGCCGCCCGCTGGTGGCTCTCGTACGCGAACTGCTCCAACTGCTCGCGCTTGAGGTTCCACTTCTCGCACATCAGCTCCGCGCCGCGGAACTGGGAGATCTCCTGCTTGCCGTACCGCTCGACCCACTTTTCACCGAAGGGGAAGGGCATGCCCTTCTCCAGCGCCGCGCTGATACTCGACCCCATGGGCACGATGCTCATGGACTCCACCCCGGCGGCCACGACGAGGTCCTGGGTGCCGGAGAGCACGCCCTGGGCCGCGAAGTGGATCGACTGCTGGGAGGAGCCGCACTGGCGGTCGATGGTCACACCGGCGACGCTCTCCGGGAGACCTGCGGACAGCCACGCGTTGCGCGCGATGTCCATGCTCTGCGGGCCGAACTGCATGACACAGCCCATGATCACGTCTTCGACCGCCGACGGGTCGACACCCGTACGCTCGATGAGCGCTCCGAGGGTGTGCGCGGCCAGATCGGTGGGGTGGACGGTGGACAGACCGCCCTTCTTCTTGCCGACCGGGGTGCGGACCGCCCCGACGATGTACGCCTCTGCCACAGTGCCTCCTGCGTGTGAACCGAGCTGCCTGCGAAACCGAGCATCATTCGGTCAGTAGGAGGTTACAACAGAACTTTTGTCCACGCCCTACCCGGGGGTGCCCTCTCCCCCGACAGGACACCCCCGCCTTTTTACGAAATATCAGGAGCTCCGCGCTGACCTGGGCGGTGCCGCTCAGGCCATCCTGGTGCTCGTCATGGTCGCGTAGGCGATGACGTTGTCCGTGTAATGACCGGTCGTGCGGTCATAGGTGCCGCCACAGGTGATCAGGTGCAGTTGCGGGTTCGGCGACTCGCCGTACACCCGCTGCGTCGGGAACACCGACTTGTCCGCCTGCTCCAGCCCGCCGACGGTGTAGACGGCGATGACGCCGTCCTTTCTGTGCACCTCGATGACGTCGCCGTTGCGGATCTCGTCGAGGCGGCTGAAGACCGCGCTTCCCGAGCGCGTGTCCTTGTGCCCGAGCATGATCGCGGGACCGGCCTCGCCGGGCGTGGGTCCCGAGCGGTACCAGCCGACCAGGTTCGGGTTGCCGACCGGCGGCACCTCGATCGCGCCCTTGCCGTCGAGCCCGACGGATCTGACCGGCGCGTTGACGCCGAGCCGCGGGATGACCAGGCGGACCGGGCTGGAGGGCTGCATGGCCGGGGCCGCCGGCAGGCTGGGCTGGGGCGGCGGCACGGTCGGGGGCGCCTGGAAGTACGGGTTCACCGGCGCCGCCGCGGCCTGATTTCTGGGTGGCAGCGTGGTGCGCTCACCCATGCCGTACTCCTCCGGTGCGGCCAGTACGTAGAGCATGCCCACCAGCACCGTGACCACCCCGGCGATCCCGGCCAGGATGAGCACCGACCGCATCACCCGCCCACCGTCCAGATGCCCGTCGAGCTGCCCGCCTCGCGGCCACTCCTCGTAGGGCGGGCCGTGCTGCTGCTGGAACGGGTGCGGGTACTGCGGCGGGACCGGGACCGGCCGGTAGTGGGGCACGTGCCCGGGGTGTTGACCGCCCGGCGGAGGGGTGCTCATCCGGCCACCCCGATCAGCCTCGGCCCGCGGTGCGACGTCGCAGCACCATGCCGCCGATCCCGGCGAACGCCACCATCAGCACACCACTGAGCATGATCATCCGGGCGTCGGGGCCCGCGTCCCCGCCGCCACCCGTGGCGGCCCCTCCGTTGGGGGTCTCGTCGATCTGCCCGTCGGAGGAGGGCTTTTCCGGCTCGGAGGTCTTGGTCCGGGTGACGGTGACCGTCGGCTTGGGAGTGGCGGTCGTACTCGTGCTCGGGCTCGGACTCGGACTCGTGCTCGTGCTCGGGCTGGGACTCGTGCTCGTACTCGTGCTCGGGGAACCCGTCACCACGGTCACCCGCAGCGCGGCGGCGGCGGCCTCGGCCGAGTTGAGCGGAACACCGCAGTCGAGCAGCTCGGCCTCGTTTCCGGTCCCGGTACCGGGGTCCAGGTACAGGGTGAACGGGCCCGGCTGGAAGGCCACCACGCCGGTCGCGCTGGGGGTCACCGTGACGAGCAGGGGAGGTGCGGTGACCGGCTGCCCGGCGGACGGAGGAGCGGCGGTGGCCGCGAGCGAGCGGAGTTCGGAGGGAAGCGCCAGGACCGGCGAGGGGCTGGCGTCGATCTGCACCTCCGCGTCGATGACGACACGCGCGCCCGCCGGGACGGACGCGGTCGGGGTGAGGGTGGGCACCGTGGTGGGCTGGGCGATCTTCCAGGTCGCCACCAGGGGCGCGTTGGTCGCCGCCGCCGTCGGACCGCTGAGGTCCATCTGGAAGGTGTACGTCGCCGACGGTGACGTCACGCCGCCGAGCGTGCAGGCGTAGCTGACCGGGTTGGGGTCGGCGTACATGGAGGCGACCGCAGGGACCGCGCCGAAAAGAACGCCCGCGCCCACCGCGGCGATCGCGGCTGTCTTGACCGCGACGCGCCGCCGCGTCTTGGACTTCAGCACAGTCTCTCCCCATTCCAGATCCATCGACCGGCTCGCACCGGCTTTGAGGCTTACATGCCTTGGTCAAGGTTCGGCATAGATCCTACGAACAGAGACCAGGGTGCGCGAGCAAGTCGGCGAAACGGACACAAATTCCCATCTATCCCACAGCAAACGACACCGTACATCGGTGAAGTTTCGAACAACAGACGGGATGTGGCATGCGACGCTCACGGTGAGTGATCGGACACCGCGCGGATCCGGACACCCACGGGACAGCACACGGGGCTTACGCAGCTCGGCCGGTTCCCGTTCAGGGAGGGTTCGGTGGAAACCGCGCGAGCGGGTATACGGGTCTTGACATCCTCCCACGCTGGAGGTTTGTGATGAGCACGCCAGCTGCGGTGCACGCGCACGGTGGGCAGGCACCCCGCCGACGGATCCCGGCGAGATGGGTGGCCGTCGCCCTGGCGGCGGTCCTCCTGGTCGCCATCGGGCTCAGCACCCATTACCGCTCCGCGGGGTCGGTCGCCGCGTCGGACAACCGGTTCGACCCGGCCGCGTTCGGGGCACGGACGTACGAGAGCGAGGTCGTGCCCGCGATCAGGAGGAAGGCCGTCCCGCTGCCCGAGCTGGTGAAGGCCATGACCACCGACCAGGGGGCGGCCAACAGGCGCTACGGCATCCGGCAGGGCAACGGCCCCTACAATTTCGCGGTCAGGGGCACCGGCAGGGCCGGAGTGGCGAAGTCCGGGCTGATGCCCGTGACCGTGCCGGACCTGCCACCGGGCACCCGGGTCTCGTTGCAGGTAGGTCCCGCCGTCAACGGCACGGCGCTGCGGGACACGGCCGGCATCGGATCCAGGCGGTTCCGCGACCAGGCGGAGTACGCCGCCGCCGCCACCGCGCTGAACAACCAGCTGTGGGGGAGGCTGCTCAAGAACCTGGACCCGGCACGGCTGAACGGCAAGAAGATCTCCTTCGTCGGAGCCTTCGGCTTCCTCACCCCCTCCGTCGTGACCATCACCCCGGTCTCGATCAAGAAGGTTTCGTGAAGACGGCGGCGACCAGGGTGCTGAGTGCCCGCGCCGTCACCAAGGTGTACGGGGGCACGCACGCGCTCAGGGGTGTCGACCTCGACATCGCCGCCGGTCGGGTGACCGCGCTGTTCGGCAAGAACGGAGCCGGCACGTCGACCCTGCTGAAGATCCTCTCCGGGGTCGAGCGGCCCACCACCGGCCATGTCGAGCTCGACGGGAAACCCGTCCGGTTCCTGTCGCCCCGCGACGCCGTCGACCGGGGCATCTCTGTCATCCCCCAGAAGCCCAGCCTCTGTCCCAACCTGAGCATCCAGGACAACCTCTTCCTGGCCCGCGAGATCTGCGGGGGCCCCTGGGTGATCGACCGCTCCGCCCAGCGGGCCACCAGTGCGGCGACCCTCCACAGCCTGGGGGAGGATCTCGATCCCGATCGGCTGGTCGGTGACCTGAGCCCGGCCCGGCAGCAGATCGTCGAGATCGCGCGGGCGCTCATCCAGGAGGCCCGGGTGCTGCTCATGGACGAGCCCACCTCGATGCTCACCTCCCCGGAGATCGAGGCCCTGTTCCGGGTCATCGGAGGGCTGACCGCGAGCGGGGTCGCCGTCGCCTACGCCTCCCACCGACCGGACAGGGCGCTGAGGATCGCCGATGACGTCGCCATACTGCGTGACGGGCGGCTGGTCGCCGCGTCGAACGCCAAGGCCCTCGACATCCGGCGGATCATGGAGCAGATGGCCGGCCGCGCCCCGGACTCCCTGTCCCCGCACCACATCCCGCTCGCCGAGAAAGAGCCGCCGCCGCGCGAGGAGCTGCTGACCCTGCGCGGCCTCTCGGTGGCCGACCCGGCCAACCCCGGCCACCTCGCGATCGACGACCTCTCCCTGACCGTCAGGGAGGGCGAGATCGTGGGGATCTACGGCCTGATGGACTCGGGCCTGACCGAACTACTGGAGGCACTCGCCGGCCGGATCCCCTCGCAGTCGGGTGACGTCCTGCTCTCGGGCATCCCGTTGGAGAACGCGAGCATCCGCGACCGCGTCGGCCGGGGCCTGGTCCTGGTCCCCCGGGACCGCCGGCGCGACGGCCTCGTCCAGACGATGTCGCTCGGGGAGAACCTCTCCCTGGCCGGACTGGACAGGTTCGTCCGGCGGCTGTTCGTCTCCCGGAAGCGCGAACTGGACGCCGTCGATCGGATGATCTCCGGCATCACTCTCAGGACGGACGACGCCGGAACGCCCGTCGAATCGTTGAGCGGCGGCGACCAGCAGAAGGTGGTCATCGGCCGGGCGCTGCTGACCGATCCCCTGGTACTGCTGGTAGACGAGCCCTCGCGCGGCGTCGACACCGACGCCAAGGCCGACATCTTCCAACTGCTGGCGGCACGAGCACGACACGGCCTGGCCGTCCTCTTCACCACGTCGGACGTCGAGGAGGCCCTGCGCGTCCCCGACCGGCTGCTGGTGCTCACCCGCGGGGTCGTCACCGGTGACTTCCGGCGTGGTGCGACAACCCGGGAGGAACTGATGAGCGTGCTGGACGGCGCCACCATCGGCCATGCCGAGGGCGGTGCGAATTGACGCCTCAGGAGACGACCCCGGCACCGGTGCCGCCTGACCGCCCTCCGCCGGAGAGGATCGCGGCCCGGGCGCGCCGCCTGTCCCTGCTGAACGGCCTGTTCGAGTTCCGGGCGCTCATCGCGCTGGCGGTCCTGATCGTGCTCTTCGGCATGCTGACGGATTCGTTCCTCACGGTGCCGAACCTCATCAGGGCGGCCGAGCAGATCGCGGTCAACGGGGTGGTCGCGCTCGGCATGCTGCTGGTCATCCTCAGGGGCGGCATCGACCTGTCCGTCGGCTCGGTCATCGGGCTCTCCGGGGTCGTCGCCGGTGAGTTGCTCGCAGGTCTCGATCTCAGGTTCGTCGACATGATCGCCTACCCGCCCGTGTGGGGCGTGGTCGTGCTCTGCGTCGCGGTCGGCATGCTCGTCGGCCTGGTGAACGGCGTCCTCGTCACCCGGTTCGAGGTGGCGCCGTTCATCGCGACGTTCGGCATGCTGTACGTGGCGCGGGGACTCGCGATGCTGATCTCCGGCGGCTCGACCTACACCGACCTGGACGGCAGCCCCCAACTCGGCAACACCGGCTTCGGCCTCCTCGGCGACGCACGCCCACTCGGCATCCCGATCTCGATCTGGATCATGGTCGCCCTGGCCGTCGCCGTCATGCTGGCGCTCACCAGGACACCGTTCGGCCGGTGGTTGTACGCCGCGGGCGGCAACGAGCGGGCCGCGGAGCTCTCGGGGGTCCCGGTCAACCGCGTCAAGACGGTCGTCTACGTGATCTCCGGCGCCTGTGCCGCGCTCGCGGGCCTCCTCATCGCCTCGGAGCTGACCGTGGCGACGCCTCAGGCCGGTGAGACGTTCGAGCTCAACGCGATCGCCGCGGTCATCCTCGGCGGCGCCACGCTGAACGGGGGCCGCGGCACCGTACGGGGCACCCTCGTCGGAGTCCTCGTCGTCGCTCTCCTCGTCAACGGCCTGATGATCCTGGACGTGTCGCTGTTCTGGCAGATCCTCATCAAGGGAGCCCTGATCATCTTTGTGGTGATGCTGGACCAGGGGCGGCGGCGGCTCCAGCGGCACAGGTCCGCGCTCTCGGCGCTGGCCTCCGACGGGCGACCGGACTGACGGGCCGCCTCCCGACACCCGCCCATCCCGGCGTCTCCCCGATCCGCCGGTGATGTTCACGACGGTACGGTTGCCGCTTCTTTTGGATTTTCAGATTAATAGGTGATCCAACTCTCATTGGGCAATTGGCAGGATAAACGGCATGGCAGTCGAAGCGTTCAGCAGCGATGTCACGCTGCGCATCAACGGTGCCGACCACTCCGTCTCCCTGGACAACCGGGTGACCCTGCTGGACGCGTTGCGGGAGCATCTCGGCCTGACCGGGGCGAAGAAAGGGTGCGACCACGGGCAGTGCGGGACGTGCACGGTCCTGCTGGACGGCCGGCGGGTGAACAGCTGCCTGACGCTCGCGGTCACCGCCACCGAGCAGGAGATCATCACCATCGAGGGGGTCGCCGACCTGGTTCGCGCGAACGACCTGCACCCCGTTCAGCAGGCGTTCCTCGACCACGAGGGCTTCCAGTGCGGCTACTGCACACCGGGCCAGATCTGCTCGGCGATCGGCGCGCTCGCCGAGGCGGACGCGGGCTGGCCCAGCCATGTCACCGAGGACGTCGCGGCCGGTGTCGCCTCCCGCGCCGCGCTGGACGCCGAAGAGGTCCGCGAACGGATGAGCGGCAACCTCTGCCGCTGCGGGGCGTACGCCGGGGTCGTCGAGGCGGTCCTCGAAGTCGCCGGGGCGGGTCCCGGAGGCGGACGGTGAGACCTTTCGCCTACGAGCGCGCCGCCGACCCCGGTGCCGCCGCCACCGCCGTGGTGGACGGCACCGACGCGATGTTCCTGGCCGGCGGAACCAATCTGGTGGACCTGATGAAACTCGGTGTGGCCCGGCCGGCGAAGCTGGTGGACGTCACCCGGCTGCCGTACGACCGGATCGAACACCGGGCCGACGGAAGCGTGCTCATCGGCGCGACGGTGCGCAACAGCGACCTGGCCGGCGACCGGGGCATCAGGGAACGCTTCCCGATGCTCACCCGGGCCGTGCTGTCCGGAGCCTCCGGACAGCTCAGGTCGATGGCCACCACCGGCGGAAACCTGCTGCAGCGCACGCGCTGCCCGTACTTCCAGGACGTCACCAAGCCGTGCAACAAGCGTGACCCGGGCGCGGGCTGTTCCGCGATCGGCGGCGGTCACCGCGACCTGGGGGTGATCGGCACCTCCGGCAGCTGCGTGGCCACCCACCCGTCCGACATGGCGGTGGCGATGGCCGCTCTCGACGCCGTGGTGCACCTCAGGCTCGCGGGCGGAGAAGAGCGGGCGGTGCCGCTCCACGACCTCTACCTGCTGCCCGGCGACACCCCCGATCGCGAGACGGTACTGGAGCCGGGCGACCTGATCACCGGTGTCGAACTGCCGCCGCCGCCGGACGGCGCGGCCATGCGGTACCGCAAGGTCCGCGACCGCTGGTCCTACGCGTTCGCGGTGGTCTCGGTCGCGGCCCTGGTCACGACGGAGGGCGGCGGGTCGCTGCGGGAGATCCGGCTGGCACTGGGCGGCGTGGCCCCGCAGCCGTGGCGGGCACACCAGGCCGAGCGGATGCTGGCCGGTCACCGGCCGAACAGGGAACTGCTGCTGGCGGCGGCGGAGGCGGAGTTCGCGTCGGCACGCCCCCTGCCGGGGAACGAGTTCAAGATCGGGCTCGCCGCCGATCTGATCGCGGCGAGCGTACGCGATCTCATGGCGGACCTCGTGGCGGAGGAACGGCGATGACCACGCTGGACAAGGTGGTGGGCAGGGCACCGACCAGGATCGACGGGCGCGAGAAGGTCACCGGCGCGGCCCGCTACGCCTACGAGTACCCGGTGCCGAACGCCGTCTATGTCTGGCCCGTGCAGGCCACCATCGCCCGCGGCCGGGTGCGCGCCGTCCACGGCGGCGCCGCGCTGGCCCTGCCGGGGGTGATCGCCGTACTGAACAGCGGCAACGTCTCCCGGCTGCGCCCCGCCGACGACGCCGAGCTGGCCGTCCTGCAGTCGGCCGACGTCGCCTACCGCGGGCAGATCGTCGCGGCCGTGGTCGCGAGCACCCTGGAAGGCGCCCGCGAGGCGGCGTCGGCGGTACGGGTGGACTACGACGAGCAGGAACACGACGTCGTGCTGAGCCCGGACAACCCGCGGATCTTCTCACCCCGGAAGGCCAACGCGGGTTTCCCCGGGACCGTCCACTGGGGCGACGCCGAGAGCGCCCTGACCGCGGCACCGGCCGGCGTCGACGCCACCTACACGACCCCGGCAGAGCATGCCAGCCCGATGGAACCGCACGCCACGATCGCGTTCTGGGAGGGCGAGACCCTGACCCTCTACAACGCCGACCAGGCGCCCTGGATGTCGGCGACCGCGATCGCCGCGCTGTTCGGCCTCGCCGACGGCGCGGTGAGCATCGTCGCCGACCACACCGGCGGCGGTTTCGGGTCGAAGGCGGTACCGCGCCCGCCGACCGTGCTGGCGGCGCTGGCCGCCCGCGCCGTCGGGCGGCCGGTCAAGGTGGCGATGACCAGGCAGCAGATGTTCCCGCTCGTCAGCTACCGGACGCCCACCGTGCAACGGGTGCGTCTGGGGGCCGAGCTGGACGGCCGGCTGACCGCGGTGTGGCACGACGCGCTCCAGCAGAGCTCGAAGCGCGTCGAGTACACCGAGCAGACGGTCGCGGCCAGCCGCATGATGTACGCGACGCCCAACAGCCATACCGCCCACCGGTTGCTACAGCTGGACGTGCCGACCCCGTCGTGGATGCGCGCGCCCGGCGAGGCTCCGGGGATGTTCGCGCTCGAATCGGCGATGGACGAGCTGGCGTACGCCCTCGGGATGGACCCCGTCGAGCTGCGAGTCGTCAACGAGCCCGCACTGGACCCCGAATCGGGCCTCCCGTTCAGCAGCCGCAACCTGATCGCCTGCCTGCGGGAGGGGGCGGCGCGCTTCGGCTGGGCCGGACGCGACCCCGCGCCGGGCCTCCGCAGACAGGGCCGGTGGCTCGTCGGCACCGGCGTCGCGTCCTCGACCTACCCGGTTCTCACCATGGCGTCCACCGCGACCGTCCGCGCCGAGCCGACGGGCAGGTTCGTGGTCGAGATCGCCGCGGCCGACATCGGGACCGGGGCTCGCACCGCGCTGGCCCAGGTCGCGGCCGACGAGCTCGGGGTGCCGATGGACCGGATCACCGTCCTGGTGGGCCGCAGCGTCTTCGGACCCGCGCCGTTCGCCGGCGGGTCCATGGGCACCGCCTCGTGGAGCTGGGCGGTGAGCAAGGCGTGCCGGGCACTGGTCAGGGAGCTCGACGAACGGGCCGGAGTGATCCCCCCCGAAGGACTGCAGGCGCGGGCGGACACCACCGAGGACCTCGCCGCCCAGGAGCGGTTCTCCCGCCACTCGTTCGGAGCGCAGTTCGCCGAGGTCAAGGTCGACGTCGACAGCGGGCAGGTCCGTATCGAGCGGCTGCTCGGGGTCTTCGCGGCCGGCCGGATCGTCAACGCCGGGACGGCGCGCTCGCAGTTCCTCGGCGGCATGACGATGGGGATCTCCATGGCCCTGCACGAGTCCCTGCAGCTGGACCCCCGCTTCGGTGACTTCACCAACCACGACCTGGCCACCTACCACATCGCGTCGAACGCCGACGTCCGCGGGATCGAGGCGCACTGGATCGACGAGCATGACGACCGGCTCAATCCTGTCGGTGTCAAGGGCATCGGCGAGGTGGGGATCGTCGGCACCGCCGCCGCGATCGCCAATGCCGTCTTCCACGCCACCGGCTCCCGGCAGCGCGACCTGCCGATCACCCTCGATCGGGTGCGGGCCGCCATGCACACCGGCTGACGGGATCTTCCCCGCCGAACCCGGGAAGATCACCGCGACAGGTGGGGTCGGGCGGGATTTACCGTGAGCATGGGGCAGAGTGGTCGAGTAGACCGGGACTGACCGCCCCAGGACCACCCGTCGCCGGCGCGCTCGGCCGCAGAAGAGGTGACCATGAGGAAGACCGCGAGCCGGATCGTGCCGACCGCCGGCCTGGTGGCCATGCTGATGGCGATGTCGGCCGGCTGCGCCGATGACCCGGCCGCCAAGGGGGTGGCTCCCCCGAGCGCGGCGCCGGCGACCTCGGGGAGCATGAGCGGCACCCCCGGCCCGGCTCCGAGCAGGGTGCCGGACGGGGCGCCGGACCTCCAGGCCGGGAAGGAGGTGGCCCGCGACATCCAGGTGCCCTGGGGTCTGGCGTTCCTGCCGGACGGCGACGCGCTCGTCTCCGAGCGCGACAGCGGCCGGGTGCTCCAGGTCCCGGGGCGCGGCGGGCGGCCACGCGAGGTCTACCGGGTGCCCGGCGTGGTCGCGAGCGGTGAGGGCGGCCTGCTCGGGCTGGCCGTGTCACCCGGCTATGCCAGGGACCGTTACGTGTACGCCTACCTCACCACCTCCTCCGACAACCGGATCGTGCGTTTCCGCCTCGGCGACGCCACACCCGAGGTGCTGTTCGACGGCATCGCCAAGGCCTCCTTCCACAACGGCGGCCGCATCGCGTTCGGACCGGACGGCATGCTGTACGCCGGCACCGGAGACGCGGGGCAGCGGAACTCGTCGCAGGATCCACGCCTGCCGAACGGGAAGATCCTCCGGCTGACACCGGAGGGCAGGCCCGCCCCCGGCAACCCGACGCCGGGCTCGCCGGTCTACAGCCTCGGCCATCGCAACGTCCAGGGACTGGCCTGGGATGAACAGGGGCGCCTTTTCGCCACCGAGTTCGGGCAGAGCGCGCTGGACGAGGTCAACCTGATCGAGCCCGGCCGCAACTACGGCTGGCCGGAGGTGGAGGGCAAGGGCGACACGCGCGGCGGTGAGTTCACCAACCCGCTGGTGACGTGGCCCACGAGCGAGGCGTCTCCCTCCGGTGCCGCCATCGCCGGGAACACGCTGTACGTGGCGGCGCTACGCGGGGAGCGGTTGTGGACGGTGCCCCTGCGCGACGGGAGAACCGGCGAACCCCGGGCCGAACTGGTCGGCCGGTACGGCCGCCTGCGCACGGTCGCCGTGGCACCGGACGGGGCGCTCTGGCTGACCACGTCCAACACCGACGGGCGCGGTGAGGTGCGCGAGGGCGACGACCGGATCCTGCGCTACCCGGCCAGGGCCGGGACGGGGTGACGTGCCCCTCGGCCGCGGCCGGCGCAGCGTCGGCACAGGGCGGCACAGGGCCGGCGGGCGCGGTCAGCCCTCGGTACGGAACCGGTCCCGTACGGCACGCGCCATGCCGGGGTCGTCGGCGATCACCCCGTCCAGGTTGAGCCGGTACAGACGCCTCAGCCACTTCCGCACCTCCTCGTCGGCGCGGCCGCCCGAGCTGTCGCCCCTGAGGTCCGCCCGGAGCCGCACGGCGAGCTTGCGAACCGTCGTGGCGTGTACCAGGAGCCCTTCTCGCTGGGCGTTCCTGACGAGCGCGGCGGGTGACACCGGCCTGCTCTCGAAACCGCCGGGATCACGGGGGCCGATCCGCTTCGTGACCACGCCGATGCCGTCGGCGTACTTGGCGATCTCCCGTAGGCCCTCCGGAGTGACCATGTCGTCGTAGGTGGTCGGATCGCCGGCCCGCACATGGTCGTACGGGGCGCCGTTCGCTCCGATGAACTGGATGAGCCGGAGCCGGGTGAGGGGGTGCAACCGCTTGAGGTTCCCGGTCTCGAAGGACTGGATGAAGACCGGGTCCCGCTCGTCGTCCCAGCCGTACTTCCGGAAGGTCTCCAGCAGCGGTTCCTCCAGCGGCAGCCCGATCGAGGCGAAGTAGGTGGGGAACTTGGTCTCGGCGTAGACGCCCACGCCGTGATTCTGCGCGAGCTGGACTATCTCATCGAGTGTCGGGATTCTCTCCATCCCGTCGTAGGCGGTGTTGCCTCGACGCTGCGTGGGGAAGCGTTCCCTGGCACGGAGGGTGCGCAGCTCCGCGAGGGTGAAGTCCTCGGTGAACCAGCCCGTGTGCCGGATGCCGTTTATGGTCTTGGAAGTCCTGCGGTCGGCGAACTCCGGATGCCTCGCGACGTCGGTGGTCGCCGAGAGCTCGTTCTCGTGCCGGGCGACCAGCACGTGGTCCTTGGTCGAGACGAGATCGGGCTCGATGTAGTCGGCGCCCATCGAGATGGCGACCGTGTAGGCGAGAAGCGTGTGCTCGGGCCTGAAGGCACTGGCCCCGCGGTGCGCGATGATGATCGGCTCGCCCCCGCGGCGTCCGAGTCGCCCGACCTCCGGGCTCGCCTGGTGCTCGGCCGTGAAGTGCACGGGCCGTTCGACCGTGGAACCCGTGAGCCGTTTGGACACCGAGTCACCGGACTGCTCGGTGAGACTCGCGGATCGCGTACCCGTCGATTCCTCGTGATGGAGGGCGCAGATCGCGGCCATTCCTATGAGTACGGCCAGCACACCGGCCCGCGCCTTGCTCACCTGCGTACACCCCTCACTCTGGGTCAGAGGGGGGACACATTCGCATAAACCCCTATACCCGGACCGGACAGGTGATTAACGATCAGAAGCGATCCACTCGGGAGCATGTTGCACGACCGTCTCCGGAAATAAACTGAAATGTCCCCCAGCGGCCGCGCCGATATCGCGGCAGCCGACATCATCGCCACAACCGGGCTACGACGGCCTCCACTGGACGTGCGCGAGTGGCGGTGCCCGCTGTGACGCGACCCCGCAGGTCCGTTGTTCGACGGAGAAAGAAGAAGTGGCCGACTGCCCGGTCCGCGTCTCGACGCCTCCTGGGACGTCACCGCCGGCGTGTCGATTCAGCGCGTGACCGCCCACCGCGTCGGCCTCGGACCCCGTACCGGCTCAGGCCCCTTGCCGATCCCGGGCGGCGGGCCGGCCGCGCACCACGGGTTGCCGCCCCGGTTTCAAACGGCAGGCCAGGCAGCTACCAACCCGCCCGGCCCGGCCGCTGACCGTGCCGGTGGTGCCCGCCGTGCCTCACCCGCCCATGCCGCCCGTACCAGCGATCCCTGTGTCGCCGTGCATCCGAACCGCGCCGCCCGAACCCGCGGTCACCGTATCGTCCCGCCTCGAAACCCCGCCGCCCGACCCCCCGGTCTCCGTACCCGGCCTCCGGGCCCCGCCGCCCGAACCCCCGGTCCTCATACCGCTCGGGCCTCAAATCCCCCGAGCGCCCGAATCCCCAACCCTCACCGCGCTCGGCATCTGAATCCAGCCGGCCAACCCCGTAGTCCCCATATCGCCCGGAATCCGAATCATCTGACCGCCCGAACCCCCGCCCCCCACCGCGCTCGCCGCCCCGGCCCCGCCACCCGAACCAGCGACCCCCGTGACGCCTCGCCTCATGGCCCCGCCGCCCGAACTCCCGCGCCCTGTGCCGTCCGGCATCCGAACGCCTCGGTCGCCCGAACCCCCAGTTCCCTCCACGTTCGATGCTCGACTCGGAGCGCGTGGCCGTGTGCCCGTTCCCCGAACGCAGCCGCTTGATCGTCCATCCTCCGGCGTGCTTGCCCCCCGAGCTCGCGGACTTGTGCGCGCCCCAACTCGTGGAGCGCTCGTGCGACGGCTTCGAATGCTGGGCGGCGCCGAGAGCGGCCACCCCTATGAGTACGGCCACGACACCGGCCCGCACGATGCTCACCTGGGCACACCCCCGCCTTCTGATCATTCGGGGGGCCACTTCGTACAAACGACTCCCTACCCGGATTGGCGGGGAGGCTAACGATCGGAGGCGGTCGCCGGAGCGGCCGCGCCCCGCCGATTCGGCGAGTACGGCGGCCGGGCCCGGCGGTCAGGTGCGACGGGTCTTCGACAGGGTCGCGTAGACGATGATGTTGTCGGTGTAGTGACCGGTCTTCCTGTTGTAGACACCGCCACAGGTGATCAGGCGCAGGGTCGCCTCACCGGTGTTGCCGTAGACCCGCTTCGACGGGAAGGCCGCCTTGCTGACCTGCTCCACACCGTCGACCGTGAACTCCGCGACGGTCCCGTCCGTCCGGGAGACCTTGATCTTGTCTCCGCGCTTGATCTCCTTCAGCCTGCTGAAGACGGCGGCCCCGTTCCGGGTGTTCACGTGCCCGAGAACCACCGAAGGTCCCTGCTGCCCGGGAGTAGGACCGTACTTGTACCAACCCGCCTGGTTGGGCTTGCTCAGCGGCGGAGTCTGGATCTCCCGCTTGGCGTCGACACCGAGCGCCATCAGCGGGGCCAGCACACCGATCTTCGGGATGGCCAGCCGCCGGGGCTTCACGCCGTCGCTCTTCAACGGCGCCGGAGGCTGGACCACCGGCAGCGGTGGCGGCGCCGTGGGCGCGGCGGCCGTCAGCGGGACGTCCAGCCCGCCCGGTCCCACCGCTGACGGCAACACCCCCGCGGGCTGCTCGGCGACCTGCTCCCCGGTGCCCGGCTGCGCGCCCGGCTGTTCCTGAAGGGTGCTGACCGCCGCCTGCGGCTCGGACAGCCCGTAGCCCGGATCCTCCGGCGCCGGTGAGAGGTACGCGAGCAGCCCCGCCATGATCGCGGCCACCCCGCCGAGCGACCCGGCCACGAGGAGCCCGGCCATCAGCATGTTCCCCTTGGGCTTGGCCGGGCCGCCGCCGGGATAGGGGCCGGGACCGCCCTGCACAGGTCCTTGGTACATCCGGCGCCTCCTTCAGCTGTCCCGCTGGCCGCGCGCGTGTGCCGCCCGCCGCCTCATCAAGGCCACACCGCCCAGTGCGCTACCTGTCACCATCGCCGTTCCAGCACCGAGCAGCCCCAGGCCGGAGCTCCCCTGCGGCGCCTCACCGGTCTGGGCCCCACCGCTGGGCGTGATGATCACCTGTGGCGCGGTCGGCGTGGGCCGGGTGGGGGTGACGGTGGCGGTCACGGTCAGGGTCGGCTTGGGCGTCGAGGTGCTCGTGCTGTTGACCCCGGTCACCGGAGGGGTCGTCGTGCCGGTGTGGGTGGGGGTCGGCGTGCCGGTGTGGGTGTTGCTGGGGGTGGCGGTCGGATTCGTCGGCGTGACCGTGGGGCTGACAGTGGGGCTGACCGTGGGGCTCGGCGACCCGGTCCCCGTGCCCGTCGGGTCGGGCGACTGCGACCCGCCCGCCTCGGAGATCGTGACGTCCACCGAGACCGGCGCGCTGACGAGCGAGCACGTGGCCCGGTACTCGTTCGGCGGGTGCTGCAGTTCCCTAGTGATCACCCGGAAGGCGTCGAGCTGCGCCCACTTGCCGTCCTCCAGGTTCTTGACCTCGATGGTGTGCTCGCCGTACTTGAGGCCGTTGAACCTCCACAGCGTGAGCCCACCCTCGTGGGCGGCGTTCGTCGGCGTGCCGTCGGGATTCTTCGAGGCGTCAACGAAGGACGGTGTGGCGTCCTGGCCGTCGATCCTGAACCCGACCTTCCCTGCTTCGTTGCTGCGCCGGGCGACATACTCGATCCCGGTGCCGGTGAACGTGAAGGAGGCCCAGGAGTTCACCTTGTCCGTACGGTGGAGGTCGCGGCCGTAGTCGCCGATACTCAGAGGCTCGCTGCCCAGGTACGCCCAATCGGCCGCCGCATGGTAGCTCACCCGGGGGTCGTCGTCGTTGACCATGACCTCGCCGGCCGGCGGTATGAAGTCCACGAACAACTTCCTGGGGCTGACCTTGAGCGTCCCGGCCCTGTCGGTGTGGGCGGAATCGGAGATCCCCTCGGGAAGCCGCAGAATGCTGCCCGGCTGAAGCTGGTTGGGCTGGTCCAGGCTTCCCTTCGGCTGCAGGACGCCGACCCAGCTGCCGGAGAGCTGGGCGTTCCCGGTGACCAGGACCTTGGCGCCGGGGGCGAAGAAGTCGGGTGAGCCGAACCGGGTCGGGTCCTGCTTGTAGCCGAGCTTCCAGCCGATGTTGAGCGGCTCGCCGACCGTGAGCGTCGTGGGGATCGACACCTTCGTCCGGAGATTGACCGTGCTGCCGTTCAGCGCGACCCCTCCGGTGCACGCGTAGTCGACCACGAGTTCGGCGATGCCTGCATCGGCCGCTTCGGAGGGCAGCGCGACCAGCGCGCCACCGGCAAGGCACAGGGCCGAAACCGCGAGAGATCTACGGAGCCCAGATCGCCACCGAACCACTACATACTCCGATCACAAAGGCCGCCGTCAACGGGCATGGCCATAGCACACCGAGGGTAGATCGTACGGTTTACACCCTCTTCGGCGCAGCGAGATATCGGGTATGTACGGAGACCGTGGCGCACTTGTGATCTGGATGTAAACCCACAAACCACCGCAAGCCATACTTGCGATCCCCGGCCGGGTGTACCCCAAAGTAACAGAATCGTATTCTGTGTCACGGATCCCTAGGAGGCACACAATGCAGCGAGACCTCTTCGAAGAGGAGCACCGGCTCTTCCGAGAGACAGTACGTGAGTTCCTGGCCCGCGAGGTGACGCCCCATCATGCCCAGTGGGAGAAGGACGGCATCGTCCCCCGCGAGGTGTGGAAGAAGGCCGGAGAGGTCGGCATGTTCGGCTTCGGGGTACCCGAGGAGTTCGGCGGGGCGGGGATCACCGACTTCCGCTACAACGCCGTGATCTCCGAGGAGGTCATCTCGACGGGCGCGTCCGGTCTGGGGTTCTCGCTGCACAACGACGTCATGGCGCCGTACTTCGTGGACCTCGCCAACGACGAGCAGAAGGCGCGCTGGCTGCCCGGGTTCGCCGGCGGCGAGCTCATCACGGCGGTCGCGATGAGCGAGCCCGGCGCGGGCAGCGACCTGCAGGGCATCAGGACGACCGCCGTGCGCGAGGGCGACCACTACGTGGTCAACGGCCAGAAGACCTTCATCACCAACGGCATCAACTCCGACCTGGTCGTCGCGGTCACGAAGACCGACCCGGAGGCGGGCGCCCGGGGGATCTCGCTGCTGGTCGTCGAACGGGGCATGGAGGGCTTCACCCGGGGCCGCAACCTGGAGAAGATCGGCATGCACGCCCAGGACACGGCGGAGCTGTTCTTCGACAACGTCCGGGTCCCCGCGGCCAACCTGCTGGGCCCACAGGAGGGGCAGGGCTTCTTCCAGCTCATGGCCAACCTGCCGCAGGAGCGCCTGTCGATCGCGGTGATGGCGGTGGCGGCGGCGGAGACGGTCCTGCGGGCGACCATCGAGTACTGCAAGAGCCGCACGGCCTTCGGCCGCAACATCGGCAGCTTCCAGAACACCAGGTTCGTCCTGGCGGAGCTGGACACCGAGGTGGAGATCGCCCGCCACTACGTGGACAAGTGCATCCGGGCGCTCAACGCCGGGGAACTCACCGCGGTGGACGCCGCCAAGGCGAAATGGTGGACCACGGAGCTGCAGACCAAGGTCATCGACCGCTGCCTGCAGCTGCACGGCGGCTACGGCTACATGATGGAGTACCCCGTGGCCAAGGCCTGGATCGACAGCCGCGTCCAGACCATCTACGGCGGCACCACAGAGATCATGAAAGAGATCATCGGCCGCTCCTTCGGCTTCTGACCCGGCCCGGCCTCCACACGGGAGAACCGCCGCCCTCGTGACGGCAGGGCGCAGGTTCTCCCGTGATCAGCCGGCCGGTGCCGTCACCCCTTGGTGATCTCCTGGATCTGGACGGCCAACCCGTCCTTGATCGTCACTTTGGCGAGGAGGACGTCACCCTTGCCGAGAGCCTTCCGCAACTGCTCCACGGAGCAGCTGTGCGGGGCCTTCCCCTCCGTGCAGATCAGACCTTGTGCGTCGAGCACGACCGTGTAGGGCGACAGGAGGGCTTTCACTCCCTGGTCACTCGTGGAAGTCACCGTGATCGTGCCCGCTCCCCGCAGGGCGATCTGCCCCCGTACCGTGTCGTCGACGCCTCGGCTTCCGGGCACGCTCGGCGACGACGACAACAACGGCTCGGGAGGCGGCTCGGGAAGCGCCGTCGGCGAGGCGGAGGAGGAGGGCGACGGAACCTCGGAGACCTCGGGAGACGGAGTGGCGGAGGCGGTCACGGTGACGGTCGCGGTCACCGACGCGCCGGACGTGCCACCCGAGCCCGAACAAGCGGAGAGACCTACGGCCAGGGCTGCCATCAGCAGGGCACGCGTTACCTTCGATGTCCTGTTCACGAAATGTAACGATCTCACGGGTTCCGGATCGCGGTTACCCGCCACGGAAGCGGCTCCGTCGACGCATACTGGTCAACGGAGACTTCCCCGAGGGGGTGACGATGGACAGCGGGCTGATCCTGCTGATCTTCCTGGCGTTCCTGTTCGCCTGGGGCCTGAACCGGGTACGGCGCGCCTTCCGGCTCGGCCCTGTCGCGTACGCCGGTGTCATGGTGGTGTTCGTCATCGCGATGCTGGCCGTCTGGGGACAGTCGTTCCGCTAGCCGTCCTGGGCCGACCCCTCCAGCAGCACCCTCGCGACCAGCTCGGGATCGTCGGTCATCGGCACATGCCCGCACCCCTTGAGCAGTTTCACCCGCTGCCCCGACCATTTGGCGGCCCTTACCGCCTGCCGGCGCAAAAGCAGCCTGTCGTGCTCGCCCCAGGCGATCGTGACCGGCACCTTCGGCGGTGCGGGAGGCATCAGTCCCGCGAACGAGGCGAGCGTCTCGTCGAACCCCGAGGCGTCCTTGAGCGCCTGGAGAGCGGCGAGTTGCGCCTCAGGGGACAGCCTGGCGGGGTGCGCGACCAGGAGACTCAGGGAGAGGCCGCGGATCAGCGGGTCCTCCGCGTGGGCCAGTGCCCGTTCGGGGGAAAGAGAACGTGCGCCTGCCCTGTTGAACCGCAGGACGGCGCGCGCGTACGCGAGCTCGCTACGGTTCCAGAAACCGGCGGGAGAGAGCGCGGTGGCCGAGCGGACCGCGGCGCGCGCGGCCAGTTCGAGGGCGACGTAACCGCCCAGGGAGTTTCCCGCCACATGCGGTTCACGCAGGCCGAGCCGCCCGAAGAAGGACTCGATCGCGTCCGCCAGGCTCTCCGCCGTGTACGGCGTGCCGGACGGCAGCGGCGGTGAGACGCCGAAGCCGGGAAAGTCGACGGCGATCACGTCTCGCTCGGCGGCAAGCCGGTCGAGCACCGGCAACCATGCCTGCCAGTGATGCCCGATGCCGTGTAGCAGGACCAGGGGCGAGCCCGTCCCACGCCGTTCGAACGCCAGCTCCATGTCCCGAGTCAACCACCGATCGGATAGTTGTTCCAGCTCTGCCATGTATCGTTCAGCGCGACCTGGTGGGGATCTCGAACCAGACGGCCTTTCCTTCCTTGGTGGGGCGGGAGCCCCAGCGCTTGGCGAGCTGGTCGACGAGATAGAGACCCCGCCCGCCCTCGTCGTTCTCCCCCGCGCTGCGGATGCGCGGCAGCCGGAGGTCCTGGTCGAAGACCTCGACCCAGACGGACTCTCCGCCCCGGCGCAGCCGGAGGGTGAACTCCTTCTCGTTGATGATCTCGTCTTCGAAGCCGGGAATGTCCCAGGACTCGTCGAACGACAGCGGAGGACCGTCCATTGTCAGCTCCCTGCGCGGGACGCTGGCGCTGGCGGCGTGCAGCACGACGTTGGTGACGACCTCGGAGACCAGCAGGCAGGCGAGCTCGGCGCGCTCCTCGGGGACGTTCCAGCCGACGAACGCCTCCGAGGCCATCCGGCGCGCCTCACCGACCATGATCGGCTGGGCCGGGAAGGTGCGCTCCTCGACGGCCAGGTCCTCGGAGGCGGACCTGAGCACGAGAATGGCCATGTCATCGTCGATCTCGCCGGGCACCGCGACGGTGGCGGCGTCGGCGATGCGCTCGACGGAGGTGTCGCTGATCTCGATGAGCCTCTCGCAGAGCTGCCCCAGCGTCTCCTCGACGTTGGGCGGCCTGCCGCCCGTGTCACGGATGGGCCGACGGTCGACGAGCCCGTCGGTGTAGAGGAGCAGCGCGGCCCCGGGGGGCAGTGTCCGCGTCTCCTCCTTGTAGACCAGGTCCGCGTGCATGCCCTTGGCCCGGACTCCCAGCGGCTGGCCGACCTCGCGGATGTCGAGTTCGGTACAGGTGTCGCCGATGAGCAGCAGCGGGGGGGCGTGGCCGGCGTTGGCGAACGACAGCTGCCGCGACCAGGCGTCGTACACCAGATACTGGCAGGTGACGATGGGCGGGACGCTGATGTCGGCGCCGCTCTCGTCCTGCTCGGGGGTGGCGATGATGCGCGTCCACTCGTCGAGCCTGGCGAGGATCTCCGCCGGTGGTTTGTCGTCCTGGGCGAAGGCTCGCAGCGCCGCCCGCAGCTGTCCCATGACCGCCGCGGCCTTGGCGCCCCGGCCCTCGACGTCGCCGATGACGATGCCGACCCGGCCCGCCGAGAGCGGGATGACGTCGTACCAGTCGCCGCCGACCTGGGTCTGGATGCCCTGTCCGTGGCTGGCCAGGGGGGCGGCGGGAAAGTAGCGGACCGCGATCTCCAGCCCGTCGAGCTGCGGCAGCGCGCGGGGAAGAAGGTGCTTCTGGAAGGACTCCGCCGTGTGCCGTTCCTCCTCGAACAGCAACGCGTTGTCGACGGCGAGGGCGACCCTGGTGGCGATCGCCCCCACGAAGTCACGGTCGAAGGCGTCGTAGTGCGGGCTACGCCGGTCGGTCAGGTTGGACAGTCCCAGGTACATCAGCCCGAGGGTCTCGCCTCGCACGCAGAGCGGCGCCACGATGGCCGAGGTCATGCCGATCTCGGCGGCCAGGCGGGTGTTGGCCTCGCCGGGGCTGGGGTAGTTGGTCTGGGAGAAGTCCTCGACCAGGATCGTCTCCTGGCGGCGCAGCGCGATGTCGGCGTAGTGTCCCGCCGGATAGCGGATCTCCGCCCCGATCGGTGCCCAGGTGTTGGGCGGCGGGCTCCACCCCTGGACGTGTGTGGAGACCCTGCGGGTCAGCCGCCCCTCCTCCATCAGTTCGATGAAGCAGTGGTCGGCGAACTGCGGGACGAGCATCTCGGCGACGCGCTTGAGCGTCTCCTCGACGTAGAGCGATCCGGCGAGACGCTCGCCGATCCGCTCCAGCAGGCCGAAGCGGTCCTTCTCCCGCTCGTTGCTGCGCATCGCCTCACGGGCGGTGATGACGATGCCCGTCACCGCCCCCGAGGGATGGCGCAGCGGCACGGCCTGGGCCCGTACGTAGATGATCGTCCCGTCGCCGCGCCTGACGTCGAACGTGCCCTCCCAGACACCGCCCTTGAGGACGTGCTTGGAGAGCTCGACGGCCAGCGGGTGGTCCTTCTCCATGATGCCCAGGGAGAGGGACTGATCACGCGGCCCCGACGTGCCCGGGCGCCCGAAAAGCCTTTCCGCGAAAGGGTTCCAGTAGAGCAGGTTGCTGAACCTGTCGGTGACCACCACCGCCATCTCAGCATGATCTAGGACGGAACCAGCCGTAAGGTGATCAGCGGCATCTTGGGAAACATCCCCCCACCGCTTCATCCGGTGACCGCCCCTCGTGGGCGGGTGTGTGCAAAGCGAACCACGGTTGCTCCTGCAGTCTCGGCCTGGGAGCGGAGGGACTCCCGAACGGGATCCAACCGAGCTAAGGGGCCTCGGTCAGCGTGTGGAGACGAAAACGTGCGCGGCAATCTCTCGCGGGAGATCCGCAAGAAAGTTGTCCGCCTCGTCGTCACCTGTCACCCGCACACCGTCGTCGCTCACCGCGAGCGTTACCTCGCGTCCGGGTTGTATCCCAACTTGCTTGAGTTTAAGCATCACAGCCGGATCGCTTTGCACTTGTTCACTAATTCGCCGCACGACAACGGGTATATCTCTGGGTCCGGCCATCGCGGCCATCGACGGCAGCGACTCCGACCGCCCGTCGGGAAGGCCCGAGACGCCGAGTTCCTCCAGGCCGGGGATCGGATTGCCGTGCGGGTCCTCGGTGGGGTTGTTGAGCAGGCTGACCAGCCTCGCCTCCACCGATTCGGACATGACGTGCTCCCAGCGGCACGCCTCGATGTGCACGTCCTCCCAGGGCAGGCCGATGACCTGAGTGAGCAGGCACTCGGCGAGACGGTGCTTGCGCATGACGCGGGTCGCGAGAGTGCGCCCCAGCTCTGTCATGGTCAGGTGCCGGTCGCCCTCGACGCGAACCAGACCGTCGCGCTCCATCCTGGCGACCGTCTGGCTGACTGTGGGACCACTCTGCTGGAGCCGCTCCGCGATGCGCGCGCGGAGGGGGACGATGCCCTCCTCCTCCAGCTCGAAGATCGTACGAAGGTACATCTCCGTGGTGTCGATCAAGCCGTGTGCGGTCAAGGTTCCTCCCGTCCTCTCTCGATGCTACGTCCATCGCGCGGTGTTCCCGGGAGGGCGGCGCGGGACCTTGGAAGTTCGAAGACACGACCCTATTGGGAGAACGGCTCGTGATGGCAAAGGACAGCAACACCGGGGGCCGCCGAATCCTTCCCTAGCTGCTCAAACACTACTCGCCACCGGTTGATATTTTCTGAAGGCCGGGATGGCCAGCCCCACCGCGACCACGGCCACCGCGCAGGCGATCCCACCGCCCACCCAGGCCCCGGTGGCCCCGAACCACGAGGCGGTGGCCCCGGCCCGGAGGTCTCCCAGTCTGGGGCCTCCCGCGACCACCACCATGAAGACACCCTGCATCCTCCCGCGCATGTCGTCTGGCGCGTGGGTCTGCAGGATCGTCTGCCGCCACACCGCGGAGACCAGGTCGGCGGCCCCGCCGAACGCGAGCAGCGCGACCATCAGCCACAACTGGTCCGCGAGTCCGGCCGCGGCGACGGTGAGCCCCCAGGCGGCGATCACGTACGTCAGCGCCATTCCCTGACGCCGGACCCGTCCCACCCAGCCCGACAGCACCCCGCCGAGCACCGAGCCGATGGCGATGCTGGCCGACAGCCAGCCGAAGGCGACCAGCGACCCGCCGAACCTCTCGGCCACGACCTCCGGGAACAGCGCCCTGGGCAGTGCGAACGCCATGGCGATGAGATCGACGACGAACGACATCAGCACCACCGGGTGCCCGCAGACGTAACGCAGGCCGTCCACGACCGACCGCAGTCCTGGGCGCGTCACCTCGCCGACCGGTTCGAGTCTCGGCAGTCTCACCGCGGCGTAGAAGCCCGCGCCGAACAGCAGCGCGTCGATCAGGTAGGCGGCGGCGAAACCGCTCTGGGCGAGCACGACCCCGCCGATCAACGGCCCGATGACGGTGCCGAGGCCGCTCACCAGGAAGTTGAGGGTGTTGGCCGCCGGGATCAGGTCGGCCGGGACCAGCCTGGGGATGATGGCCCCCCTGGTCGGGCCCGTGATGGCGAAACCTGTGGCGTGCAGGGCCACGGTGGCCAGCAACAGCCCGACGCTCGTCGACCCGAGGACCGCCTGGACCAGGAGGGCGAGCGTCCCCGACCAGGCGATCAGCGCGCCGATGATGAGGAGCCTGCGCCGGTCGACGGCATCGGCGATCGCACCGCCCCAGAGCCCGAAGACGACCAGGGGGATCAGGTTGGCGGGGCCGAGCATGCCGACCCAGAAGGACGACTCCGTGATGTCGTAGATCTGGGCGCTGACGGCCACCGAGGTGAGCTGGAAGCCGATGAACGACACACCCTGACCGGCCCAGAGTCGCCGGTAGGCGGGGATGACGAGCGGGCGTGTGTCGGCCGCGTGCCTGCGGACGAAATTTCCGAACCCCACACCACTCCCTCTCTACCGGACATATGTGGATATATCAGCAAAGAGGGGCAGGGTGTCATGGAGCCAGGCGTTCGATGATCCAACCGGTGCCGGAACGCCGGTAACGGAGGCGGTCATGCATACGGTCTGTGCGGCCCTGCCAGAACTCCACCTCGGCCGGCACCACGCGCAGTCCACCCCAGAAGTCCGGGATCGGCGGATCCTCCGGCCAACGCTCCGACAGCTCCTCGTAGCGGGCGTCCAACTCGTCCCTGGAGCGCACGACCGCGGACTGCCGCGACGCCCAGGCGCCGATCTGCGACCCGTAGGGCCGGGACCTGAAGTAGGCGGCCGACTCCTCGCGCGACAGCCGTACCACCGCCCCCTCCACCCGTACCTGGCGGCGGATGGAGTGCCAGGGGAACAGCAGGGCGGCCCTCGGGTTCTCCGCCATGTCACGCCCCTTGCGCGACTCGTAGTTGGTGTAGAAGACGAACCCGTTCTCGTCGTAACCCTTGAGAAGTACGGTCCTGGCCGTCGGCCGGCCACCCGCCGAGGCGGTCGCCAGCACCGTCGCGTTCGGCTCGGGAAGCCCGGCGTCCACGGCGTCACCGAACCAGGCGGCGAACTGCGACACGGGGTCGGGTGCGAGGTCCTCCTCGAGGAGAGGCAGCCCCTGGTACGTGCGACGAAGTCCCGCCATCGAGGGCGGTCGCGATGCGGCATCCACGGGAAGGTATTCTCCCGTGCCGAGCCGGAAGTCCGCTCAGCGCCCCCCACCTGCGGCGATCCCGCTTTGGAGGGTCCGGCGGCAGGCTGCCCCGGCCCAGGGGGTTGAATATGACCCGCCGGTATCTCGACATCAAGGCTTTGACTTCAAGAAAGGGAGGCGGCCGAAAATGTCCGACTTCAAACCCGGGCTCGAAGGCGTAGTAGCTTTCGAGACTGAGATCGCGGAACCGGACAAAGAAGGGGGCGCCCTCCGCTATCGGGGCGTTGACATCGAAGAGCTGGTCGGTCGCGTCTCCTTCGGGAACGTGTGGGGCCTGCTCGTCGACAACGAGTTCCAGCCGGGTCTGTCCCCGGCCGAGCCCTACCCCATTCCTGTCCACTCCGGTGACATCCGCGTCGACGTGCAGAGCGCACTGGCCATGCTGGCCCCCGCGTACGGTTTCAAGCCGCTGCTCGACATCGACGACAAGGAGGCCCGCGCCAACCTGGCGCAGGCCAGCGTCACGGCCCTGAGCTTCGTCGCCCAGTCCTCGCGCGGCCTCGGGAAGCCGATGGTCCCCCAGAGCGAGGTCGACAAGGGCCAGAGCATCGTCGAGCGGTTCATGATCCGCTGGCAGGGCGACCCCGACCCCAGGCACGTCAAGGCCATCGACGCCTACTGGACGTCCGCCGCCGAGCACGGCATGAACGCCTCCACCTTCACCGCCCGGGTCATCGCCTCCACCGGAGCCGATGTCGCCGCGGCGCTGAGCGGTGCGGTCGGCGCCATGTCCGGCCCGCTCCACGGCGGTGCGCCCGCGCGCGTGCTGCACATGATCGAGGGTGTCGAGCAGGTCGGCGACGCCAAGAAGTACGTGCAGTCGGAGCTCGACAAGGGCCAGCGTCTCATGGGCTTCGGTCATCGCGTCTACCGTGCCGAGGACCCCCGGGCACGGGTGCTCCGCCGCACCGCCAAGGAACTCGACGCACCGCGTTACGAGGTCGCCGCGGCGCTGGAGAAGGCCGCGCTGGAGGAGTTGCACGCCCGCAAGCCCGACCGGGTGCTCGCCACCAACGTCGAGTACTGGGCGGCGGTCATCCTGGACTTCGCCCAGGTTCCGTCATCCATGTTCACCTCCATGTTCACCTGCGCCCGCACCGCGGGCTGGGCCGCGCACATCCTGGAGCAGAAGCGCACGGGCAGGCTTGTCCGCCCCAGCGCCGACTACGTAGGTCCCCCTCAGCGCTCGGTCCACGACGTCCCCGGCGCCGCCGAGGCCGTCGGCTCCTTCTGACCCTGCCGAACTCCCGTCCTGTACGGCTGTCGCGTGGACGTCTCACGCGACAGCCGTTGCCGTTCCCGGCTCTTCGAAGCCCCTCGCGCCCTGCTCTCCCACCGGCCGCCACCCGGTTTCCCGTCCCCGCGATCACCTCGCCCGGCCCAAAACCATCCCACGTCTCGTCTCAGAATCCGGACCTCGTCCTGGATCGATCCGCGGGCTCAGTAGGCTGGTCATGTGGCTGACATCGTGATTCCCTCTGACATCAAGCCCGCCGACGGCCGTTTCGGCTGCGGGCCCTCGAAGGTGCGCCCCGAGCAGCTCTCTGCTCTCGCCGCCTCCGGTTCCAGCCTCCTGGGCACCTCTCACCGTCAGAAGCCGGTGAAGTCGCTCGTCGGGCGCGTCCGCGCGGGACTGTCCGAGCTGTTCTCCCTCCCGGAGGGGTACGAGGTCGTCCTGGGCAACGGCGGCACCACCGCGTTCTGGGACATCGCCGCTTTCGGGCTGATCCGCGACAGGTCACAGCACCTGAACTTCGGCGAGTTCTCCTCCAAGTTCGCCTCCGTGGCGGCCAAGGCCCCGTGGCTGGGCGACCCGACCGTGATCAAGTCGGAGGTCGGCAGCCACCCCGAGGCCAGGCTGGAGGAGGGCGTCGACGTCTACGCGCTCACCCACAACGAGACCTCGACCGGCGTCGCGATGCCGATCAGGCGGGTGGGCGAGGAGGGCTCGCTCGTGCTCGTCGACGCCACCTCCGGCGCCGGCGGCCTGCCGGTCGAGGCGAGCGAGTTCGACGTCTACTACTTCGCCCCGCAGAAGAGCTTCGCCTCCGACGGCGGCCTCTGGATCGCCCTGATGTCCCCGGCCGCGCTGGCCAGGGTCGACGAGATCGCGTCGAGCGGGCGCTACGTCCCCGACTTCTTCAGCCTGCCGGTGGCCATCGACAACTCCTCCAAGGACCAGACGTACAACACCCCTGCGGTCGCCACGCTCTTCCTGCTCGCCGAGCAGATCGAGTGGATGAACGGCAACGGCGGCCTGGCCTGGACGACCGCTCGCACCGCCGAGTCGGCCCGGCGCCTCTACACCTGGGCGGAGAAGACCTCCTACACCACCCCGTTCGCGGGTCCGGAGTTCCGCTCCAACGTGGTCGGCACGATCGACTTCTCCGATGAGATCGACGCCTCCGCGATCGCCAAGGTCCTGCGCGCCAACGGCATCGTCGACACCGAGCCCTACCGCAAGCTCGGTCGTAACCAGTTGCGCGTCGCGATGTTCCCGGCCATCGACCCCGACGACATCGAGGCCCTGACCACCTGCGTCGACTACGTGGTCGAGCGCCTGTAGTCCCGCTCCCCGGCGGTGCCGAGCCCGATGGCGGCGGGCACCGCCGGGATTCGTCCGGTGAGACCTCCGTCCCCGCGCGGCTAGGGCAGGGCGCTCGAAGGCCCGCCCGTGCCCGGAGTGAACGCCTGCTCCCCCGCGCGCCGGGCCAGTTCGTGTAGCAGGCGCAGGGCGTCGTCCGGATCCACTCCCTCCGCGAACCGCGAGAGCACGGGGGCCCGGTCCGGGCTGCCCGCCAGGGCCGCGAGCATCAACCCCGCCACGTGCTCGTCCCGGGAGCGGCTGGCGGTGTAGCGGAAGGCGTTGCGCACGGGTGCCCTCTCCAGCAGGCCCTTTCTGACGAGACGCTCGGCGACGGTCTGCACCGTGGTGTAGGCCAGGCTCCGTTCCGCGTCCTGGTTCAGCATGTCCTGCACCTGGCGGACCAGCAGTGGTTGCTTGCAGCCCCACAGCACGTCCATGATCGCGCGTTCCAGGGATCCCAGGTTCACCCGCGGCCACCTTTCGAGGGTCGCGCCCGGCAGCGGATGGCCCTGGAGAACATGTACGGGCACGCAGCCAGGCAGGGTCACACATGAAATTTGGTCATATTGTTACTTAAATCCATCGATGCGGCCATAGCTGATGAATGTCGACCCTCTTAACCGGCCGCGCTCCAGATCGCCGCTATTCGCCCCTGGAGCGCGCACACCACTCATCCGACCCCCGAATATTCCCGTAGCGCTACAAAGGCCCTACGTGGCCCTTACAGCCCCGCACAGCGCCTATCCCTGGACGAAACTCCAAGAGCCAGCCGGATGCTCACAAACCCACGGCGCGAAGAATGACGTACGGCGGGACCTCGACGGGCAGAAGGGACGGCGACCGGGGCGAGGGAGTTCGGAGACTCAGTAGGCGGGAGAGACATCCCGCCGGCGCTTGCGGCGCAGCACCCAGGCCGCGATGACGCCACCGATCAGGCCGAACAGGTGCCCCTGCCAGGAGATGCCCTGCTCTCCGGGGAGCACCCCCCAGATGATCGAGTAATAGGTGATCGCCACGCCGATGCCGATCACGATGTCGAGGGCGCGGCGGTCGAACAGGCCCCGGGCGACGACGAAGCCGAAGTAACCGAAGACCAGGCCGCTGGCACCGACCGTGAGGACCCTCGGCTCGTTGACGAACCAGATGCCCAGGCCGCTGACCAGGACGATGATCAGACTGGCGGCCAGGAAGCGGCCGATCCCCCGCAGCGCGGCGAGGAAGCCGAGAATCAGCAGGGGCAACGAGTTGGCCATCAGGTGGCCGAAGCCGCCGTGCAGGAAGGGGGCGAGGAGGATGCCGCCCAGACTCTCCGGGACCCAGGACTGGATTCCGTAGACGTCGAGCGCCCCCTCACCGGGCAGCACGTAGTCGACGATCTCGACCACCCACATGACGCCGACCAGGAGGACGTTGATGATCGCGGCGCCCAGCGCACCCGCCGCCAGGTTTCCCGCCCTTCGCTTCAGGAGGTCGCCGGAGGATCGGCCGGTGGGGGTCATCCCGGTCGCGTAGTCGTTCATTCACTCTCCTGGCCTTGGAGCGGCGTCGTGGATGTCAAGTGCCCCCGCCGCACCTGCCCACACCTTTACCGTACGCACTCCCGGCCATGAACGCGCCGGGTGTGATCCATCGATCACACCCGGCCCGCGAATCCCCTCCGGAATCCGAAAGGGGCCTACTCACCCTTCCACTGGGGGGCGCGCTTCTCGGCGAAGGCCGCCGCGCCCTCCATGGCGTCCTTGGAACCGAACACCGGGTTGATGATCTCGCCCTGCTTCTTGAACATCTCGTCGAGGCTCCAGTCCGCGGACTCGACGATCACACGCTTGGTCGCGGCGAGCGCCATCGGGGCGTTGGCCGCGATCCTCCTGGCGAGCTCGACGGCCTTGGCCAGCGCCTCCCCAACCGGGGTGATGTGGTTGACCAGGCCGACCTCGTACAACCGGGAGGCCGGGAAGTGGTCGCCGGTCAAGGCGATCTCCATGGCGATGTGGTACGGAATGCGGCGCGGCAGCCGCATCACGCCCCCCGCCCCCGCGACCAGACCCCGCTTGGGTTCGGGCAGCCCGAACTTGGCCTCCTCGGAGGCGATGATGATGTCGCAGGCCAGCGCCAGCTCGCAGCCTCCGGCCAGGGCGTAACCCTCGACGGCGGCGATGAGCGGCTTCTTCGGCGGCGTCTCGGCCACCCCGCCGAATCCCCTGCCCTCCACGACCGGGAAGTCTCCGCTCAGGAAACCTTTCAGGTCCATACCCGAGCAGAACGTGCCACCGGCGCCGGTAAGGACGTAGGCGGCAACGTCCTTGCGCTCCTCCAACTCGTCCAGCGCGGCGGCGACGCCCCTGGCGACCGTGCCGTTGATGGCGTTCCTGGCCTTGGGCCGGTTGATCGTGATGACGGCTACGCCGTCGTTCACTTCGACCAGAACCTCGTCAGACACCGATGACTCCTACTTGGGCTGGAAGCGGATGCCGCCGTCGAAACGGATCGTCTCGGCGTTCATGTAGTCGTTCTCGATCAGCGAGCGGACCAGGTGCGCGAACTCCGAGGCCAGTCCCATGCGCTTGGGGAAGACCACCGGGGCCACGAGCTTGGCCTTGAACTCATCGGCGTTGGGCGAGAAGCCGTAGATCGGGGTGTCGATGATGCCCGGGCAGATGGTGTTGACACGCACGCCGATGGCGCCGAGGTCGCGCGCGGCCGGGAGGGTCATGCCGACGATGCCACCCTTGGACGCCGAGTAGGCGACCTGGCCGGTCTGCCCCTCCAACGCCGCCACCGAGGCGGTGTTGATCACCACTCCGCGCTGGCCGTCCGCGTCGACCGGCTCCGTCTTCGCGATCGCCGCGGCACCGATGCGCATGAGGTTGAAGGTGCCGATCAGGTTGACCTCGATGACCTTGCGGTAGGAGGCCAGGTCATGGGGCGAGCCGTCGCGACCCACGGTCCGGCTGGCCCAGCCGATGCCCGCGCTGTTCACCACGACACGCAGCGGCTTGCCGGTCGCCACGGCCGCGTCCACGGCCGCCTGCACCTGCGCCTCGTCCGACACGTCGGTCTTGACGAAGACGCCGCCGAGCTCGTCGGCAAGGGGCTTGCCGCGCTCCTCGTTGAGGTCGGCGATGACGACGGTGGCACCGTGCGCGGCGAGGTCGCGGGCCGTGGCCTCGCCGAGGCCGCTGGCACCGCCCGAGATGATTGCTGCTGCTCCGTTCAAGTCCATGAGCGGACTTTAACCCGCGGACCGAATGAAGTTCTACTCGGGGTGGGTTAAATCTCTCCGATGCCGGTGCTCGCCCCGGCCGGTCGGACGGCACCCCGCCACGGCACGGCACGCCGGATGGAGCCTAGATCTCTCCGACGGCGGTGCTCACGTCGGGATAGACCTTGATCCGCCGGTCGAGCCCCGTCGTACGGAGGATCCGGGCCACCGGCGCCTGGGGGGCGGCCAGGCAGACCCCGCCGCCACCGCTCGTGGCCAGCCGCCACGCCTCGATCAGCACCGACAACCCGCTGGAGTCCATGAAGGACAGGTCGGTGAGGTCGAGAACCAGTCGCGAACCGTCCAGCTTGATCGCGTCACGGACCTCGTCTCGCAGGAAGGGAGCGGTGAACAGGTCGAGTTCGCCCTCGACAGCCACCACCACGGCGTCGCCGACCGCGCGGCGAGCCAGCCGTAGCTTCATCAGTCCTCCTCGCGCCCAGGGCAGACCCACTTTACTTCGCCGCCGCAGCACACGAGGTCGTGCGCGATTCTTCACAGGGAATCGCAGCCTGGGGGCTCCGGAGTCACGAGGCCGCGAAACCGTAGGGCAGTTCGAGCCGATGGGCGGCGAGCAGGTCGGCATCGGCGAGGATCCTACGGGTCGGCCCGTCCGCGGCGATGACGCCCCCGGAGAGAATGAGCGAGCGCTCGCACAGCTCCAGCGCGTAGGGCAGGTCGTGGGTGACCATCAGGACCGTCACGTCGAGGCCCCTGAGGATCTCGGCGAGCTCTCGCCTGGAGGCCGGGTCCAGGTTGGACGACGGCTCGTCGAGCACCAGGATCTCCGGCTCCATGGCCAGCACCGTCGCCACCGCGACCCGGCGGCGCTGGCCGAAGGACAGGTGGTGCGGTGGCCGGTCGATCGTCTCCAGCATGCCCACGCGCTCCAGCGCGTCCTTGACCCGGTGCTCCAGCTCCTCGCCCGTGATGCCCAGATTGGCCGGGCCGAAGGCCACGTCCTCGCGGACGCTCGGCATGAAGAGCTGGTCGTCGGGGTCCTGGAAGACCAGCCCGACCCGCCTGCGGATCTCCTTGAGCGATCCCTTCCCGACCGGCAGCCCCGCCACGGCCACCGTGCCGTGGCCGGCGGTCAGGATGCCGTTGAGGTGCATCACCAGCGTGGTCTTGCCCGCACCGTTCGGCCCGAGCAGCGCGACCCGCTCACCGCGCTCCACGCGGAAGTCCACGCCGAACAGCGCCTGCGTACCGTCCGGGTACGCGTACGCCAGACGGCTCACCTCCAACGAAGGCGGCGCGGTCATGCGATCCCCCAGCTCCCGAGCAGCACGGCAAGCGCCGCACCTGGCAACATACCGGCGACGAGCCACTGCCGCGACGCGACGGACAGGTCCTGGATGACCGGCATCGAGCCGGTGTAGCCCCGGCTGAGCATGGCCAGGTGCACCCGCTCACCCCGCTCGTAGGAGCGGATGAACAGCGCCCCCGCCGATCTGGCGATCACCGGGATGTGCCGCACGTCCCTGGCCACGAACCCGCGTGACTCCCGTGCCACCCGCATCCGGCGCATCTCCCCCAGGATCACGTCCAGGTAGCGGAGCATGAACATGGCGATCTGCACCAGCATCGGCGGCAGCCTCAGACGCTGGGCGCCCAGCAGTATCAGCCGCGGCTCGGTGGTGGCCGCGAGCAGCACGCTCGCGACCACGCCCAGGGTCGCCTTGGCCAGGATGTTCCAGGCGGCCCACAGACCGGCGACGCTGAGCGAGAGTCCCATGAACGTCACCCGCTCGCCGAACCCGATGAACGGAATGGCCAGCGCGAACAGCACGAACGGCACCTCGACCACCATCCGCCGCAGCAGGAATCCCGCCGGGACGCGTGCGGCCGCCGCGACGGCGGCCAGGAGCACGGCGTACAGGCCGAAGGCCCAGAACCACTCGCGCGGGGTCGCGACCACCACCAGGGCGAACCCGGCCACCGCCACCAGCTTGCACTGGGGGGGCAGCCGGTGCACGAGCGTGTCGCCCGGCCGGTGAAGCCGATGGTGGTGCCCCGCCCCCACTAGACGGAGACCTTCCTGTCGCTGTCCTCGCCGCGCCCGGAGCCCTCGTCACGGCGGCGCACCGTGAAGAACAGCCCGCCGCCGACGGCGAGGGTCACCCCGACGCCGATCAGACCGGCCACCCCCACCGGGATGCCGCCCACGTCCCCGTAGTCGGCGAGCGGCTGCTCATCCAGCGAGTGGTCGGTCGCCTGCCCGCTGAAACCCTTGTCCTCGGCGACGCGCTCCAGACCGTCGGGCGAGGAGGAGGCGTAGAAGCTGACCACGCCCGCCAACAGCGCCGCCACCGCGATACCGGCGGGCAGGAACCAGCCGGGACGGCGCGCGGCGACCGGCGCCGAGGGCGCCGGAGACTCCGAGGTGACGGTCACGTCACCGCTCGCGCCGCGCAGGACCAGCGGCGCGGCGAGTTCCCTGGCGCCGTACACCAGGTCGGGCCGGATCGCCAGGACGGTGCTGACGGTGACCGCGGTGATCAGGCCCTCCCCGATGCCGATGAGCAGGTGCACGCCGCCCATGGCCGCGGCGACCGTGCCGATCTCGATGGGCGCGGTGCCGCCGATCCAGAACAGCAGGGTGAAAGCCAGCGCCGTGGCGGGCACCGAGACCAGCGCCGCGACGAACGAGGCCGCCACCACGGCTCCCCGGCCCCGCACGCTCCGGGTGATCAGGCGGAAGACGCCCCATCCGACCAGTACGGCGACGACGCCCATCAGCGTGATGTTGACGCCCAGCGCGGTCAAGCCGCCGTCGGCGAAGAAGAACCCCTGTACCAGGAGGACCACCGCCACGCACAACACCGCCGTGTACGGGCCGACGAGTATCGCGGCGAGCGCACCGCCAAGGAGGTGGCCGCTCGTGCCCGCGGCGACCGGGAAGTTGAGCATCTGGACGGCGAACACGAAGGCGGCGACCAGGCCCGCCATGGGGGCGGTGCGGTCGTCGAGTTCACGGCGGGCACCGCGCAGGCAGACGGCCACGCCCGCAGCCGCGACCACCCCCGCCGACAACGACACCGCCGCGTTGAAAAAGCCATCGGGTACGTGCACGACAAGCCTCCGAAGTGCGGATTTGACTCCACTTTAGGCCATGGGCTTGTAGTTGCAAGATACTGGCATTAACGCCCGACGAAGGTCTGGTGACTTCCGCATGCCACCGGGCTCGCGGCGGTCCCGGGTGCCGTCAACACACGATGCGTCTGACGAAGGTCCGGGGACCGAGGGTACGGACCACGGTACTGAGCCGCCCCTTGCCCGCCGTGGCGTAGGGCCTGACGCTCCACCGGGTCGCGCCGCGCCACCAGGTACGCGGCTGCTCGATCATCTCGGGCACCGCCTCGATCCTGAAGCGCGCGGGAGGCCCGCCCAGGTCCATCTCCAGGTAGGCGTCCCAGGTACCGGGCCCCAGCCGGCCCATCGCCTGCCAGGCCGTGAACGTGCCGTCCTCTCCGACCGTGACCGGCTCACGCCGCTCCCGGCTCGACTCACGCTCCCGCCAGACCAGGTAACGCACCGCGTCCGCCGCCGGAACGGCGGTGCCCACGGTGACCTCACCGTGCAGCACCAGCCGGTGTCCCGCCGCCCAGCGGGCGCGCACCAGCCTCGCGCTGCCCGGCACCGCGACCACGTGGCCGCCGATGTCAAGACTGAGGTTGCCGTAGGGGCGGGTGAAGTACGGCAGGGCGACGACGTCGCCGACCACTCGCGGCGCGGGCGGCACCGGAAGCGCGGTCAGTCCGTCCCGGTCGAAGCCCAGACGTGCGAGCCGGGGAACACCCTCGAAGGCGACGGCCACGTGAACGTCCCAGATGCCGGAGGACAGGGCGGTGACGTCGACGACCCCGGTGAACTCCGCGCAGTCGCCCGTCGCCGGGACCACGACCTCGTCGCAGGGGCCGGTGCCCGCGTGCCGGCGTCGCAGCACCAGGGCGAGGTCGCCGCCGACGATCTCCGGGCGGTCGTACCGCTCCAGCGTGCTCAGTGCCACCTTGCCGGAGATCGCCAGCCTTCCCTCCCGCTCCCAGCGGAGCGCGGTGAGCTCCCTGCGGACCGAGGCCGACTCGATGTGCGCCAGCCGCACCAGGCGGTCGATGTCCTCCAGCGCGGCGATCCTGCTCCGGTCGATCGCGGGGAGCCGGTCGCGGACCCCGTCGGTCAGCCACCGCTCGCACATGTCGGCCACCTCGGCGGCGATCTCCTTGCGCTCGACCTCCCCCGCGTCCAGGAAGGGCCTGCCGAGGTTGCCGAAGGCGTCCATCCGGAAGTGCCGCCGCAGGAGGTGGTCGCGAAGGTCTCCCGGCCGTACGTGAGCGAGCATCAACTCGATCGGCCGCCTGATCATCCGCAGCCAGGACACCGGGTCGCGGCTCCCCTGCCGCTGCATGATGCTGGTGCCGTCGGGCCGGGCGACCAGGTGGTAGCAGTCGTAGTCGGCGACCACCGAGATCACGTTCGCGTGGCAGTAGGCGTGGGTGGTGAAGACGACGTCCTCGCCGACCAGAAGCGTCTCGTCGAAGCGGATGGCGTGCCGCTCCAGCATCTCCCTGCGGAACAGCTTGAAGCAGCTCAGGCTGTTGTAGACCGCGCTGTCACCGAGCGGCACCCGCTCGGCGTTCTCCCTGAACATCGAGATCGGCACCTTGCGGTCATGACCGACGATCTTCCCGAGCACGATGTCCGAGCCGTTGCGGTCGGCCATCGCGAGCATCCGCTCCAGCGCCTGGGGGCCGAGGTAGTCGTCCGCGTCGCAGAAGAAGACGTACCTGCCGCGCGCGTGGGAGAGGCCGACGTTGCGCGGGCGCCCCGCGCCGCCGGACGCCTCCTGCCGGACGACGCGGATCACCCCGCGGTGACAGGAGGCGTACAGGTCGAGCAGCGCGGCACCGCCGTCGGTGGAACCGTCGTCGACGACCACCACCTCCAGGGCGACCCGCTGGATCAGCAGCGAGGTCAGGCACCTGTCGAGATAGGGCCGACAGTTGTGCAGGGGGACGATCACGGTGACGTCGACGTCGGACCGGATCGCCTCCTCCCTGGTGATATCGCAGCCGTCCCGCCCCGTGCGGACTCGCTGAAGAGTCGTTACCGCCACCGCCGCGCCCCTCGTCGGTTACTTTCCGCTTATCTAGCGTCTCAGTATGTGATGAAGGGCCGCCCGTGCGGAGCAAATCCACAGGGTTGCCTCCCCGACCTACTCCCGGCGAAGGCTGAATTCGGAGAGAAACCATTGGTTCGCCCACCATCGACAGGAAACCCGCCGCCCGACCGGCCCGTGACACCGGAGACGCACCGCACCCTCAAACCTCGCTCCCGGTCCGGTCGAGGTCGTCTCGATCACGGTCGGCACGCCCGCCCGGGGCCCGGTCCGCCCCGAGCGCCTGAACCCGACGGCGGCGCGGCAGCCAGGCGATGACGTACAGCGCGAGCGCCACCACGATCAGCGCCCCGAAGAGGCGCAGGGGGAGGATGACGAAGGTCGCGCTTCGCCGGGATGTCCCGCCGCTCCCGGAGACCGACACCGTCGCGCGGCAGAGGCACATGAACGGCGGATCCGCCCATCTGACGGCGACGTCCCTGCTGTCTCCCCTGAGCAGGGTGAAGTCGGGAAACGGCACCTCGTACCCGTTAACCTCCACCTTCAGCGCGCGGGGGCCGAGGAAGTCGCGGTGAACGGTCCCGAGATTGTCGACGGTGGCGGTGAAGTCGACGGGGCCGCCCGTCGAGAAGGCCCCGGAGGTGCGCAGGTCACCAACGCGCACGGACGTGTCGATCGGCCCCGGAACCGTGATGTAGATCGGTGTTCCGATCGCCCGGTTCAGCTTGATGTTGCCCCCACCGGCCTCTGCCGGGGCCACGAAGAGCAGGGCCACCTGGTGCTCGCCGTGCTCGGGCTCCGGCGGGGGGTCGATCAGTACGGTGACGCCCCGCTCCGCACCGGGGGCGAGACGGAAGCTCGCCGGCCTGACCTTGAGCCAGTCGGCGGCCGAGCGGGGTGCGTCACGCTCGAAGAGCACCTTCCCGGACTCGTCCATGGCGAAGCCCACCCTGTCGACGACCACGTCGACGGGCGCCCGTCCCCTGTTGGCCACCTGGAACGACTGAGGCTCGTCGATCTCCTCCGGGGCGACGACCAGTCGTGGCGGACTCACCGTCAGCGAGAAGTCCGACTCCGGGACCGCGTCCGGTGCCCCGAAAGCCCCCGACCCAACCGCCGCTGTCACGCCTCCTGCCGCCAGAAGCGCAATGATCACCTGCCGAAGCCGCCCAGCCACCGCGCAACCCCCAGTCAGCCTCGACGGTCACAGCCTGCCCGAAAGCTCCACCGGCAGGCACGCTCCGGCCCCATAGGCGCCGGCCCGACTCCAGCCGGCACACGGAGACATTCAAGATCTTTTTTACTTACAGTAGTAGCGTCGACACAGAAGGCGCAAGTTTCCGGCAGGACGTGTCGCCGCCCGGACGCCCCGCTCATCCACCAGGCCAGAACCCCCAGGCGCATGCGTCACGCGTGTTCTTTTTGCGACAAGGCCATCACCCAGGCTCCAGGACGGGCGTTCGAGAAGGCGCGAGCAGGCGGCCATTCGGGCACGCGAGGGCAGGAAGACCACGAATTTCGCCTGAGCCGTGAAAGGCCAGGTCACCGGAGATCGGTCGACCTGGCCTTTCACCTGCGAGCCGACGAGGAGAATCGAACTCCTGACCTACAGTTCACAAGATCTCAGCACGCAACCCTCTGATCTGCCGCGTTCCAGGTCAAGGGTGGTCTCGCTGTGTCCGTGAGTCTCCGTGATTTCCCCTTGTTCACCCTCCTGACGGGCACGCAACGGGCACGCAACGGGCACGGCATGACGCTCAACCCAAACCGCATTAGCAGCTCTGATCTTGCCCGTTCCGATCAGTTCAACCTGAGTCAACGCGGCTTGGTGGTCCATCTGGAACGGGAGTGAACGACGTTGGATTGCAACTAGGGGCCCTCCTGGTCAAGGTTCGACGAGGGCTATCTGCTCGGCGCAAGCGGCTCGGACGACGGCGATCAACTGCGGTTCAGTGCGTCCCCAGCCCGCTCCCCATTCGTCATCCAGCCCGTATAGAGCGCCAAGTGGTGGTGTGAGCATCTCATCGGGATAATTCCAAGTGATCATGAGTCGTTCGATCACCGAGACCAGCCAATGGTCACCACCGTCGCCTGCGAGGCACAACCGCGCCATGTCGGCATAAACAGTTTTCACAGCGTCGGACCTGGAAGGTATCGCGGTGTCCGTATCCGCGAGAGCCTCGACCAGCACATCGCGCACCTCGTGCGGATCACGTCCGTCAAGCCCCGCGAGAATGCGCAACGTCTCACCATCCATGTCCTGGACGAGCCAATGAGCGGCCCACATGGGGACACAATCGGTAGGCAAGATTTCCAGTTCATACCAGGCAGCGACCAACCGCGGAGACGGAATCAACTGTCCTGCATCGTACGGCCAGCCATGCACAGGAAGCATCGTGTCACAGCTGCCTCGGTGAAGTGTCGTCACCGTATCCCCCGGCAGCCAGGTTGGAAGATCTCGGTAAGCGCCCCTCTGACCTGCTGCGTTCCAGGTCAGAGGCGGTCTCGCCTTACCTGCGAGTCCCCGTGACTCCCCCTTGGTGACCCTCCTGACGGGCACGCAACGGGCACGGCCTGAGAACCCCGTGCGGACGCACACACCTCCCCCGCCGAATCTTCCCGTCGCCGTCGTCCCACCCTCCGGGGAGCGCCCTGGCCCCGGTCTGCTCGGCTTGCCCAGGGACGACGGCGACGGGAAAATCCGGCCCCCAACCACTTACGAACCCGGTTCTTGCTCCTGGCAATCATCCCGGAGCCGAAGCGCCCCCGCCGGAGGCATCCCCTTTGGACCTGGCCTATGGATACTTACGCCATGGCACCCTCGGAGATCCCGCGCACCGTTAAGGCTGTCAACACAACCCAGCTCATTCACCTGGACGAAGAGGCGACGGTGTGCGGGCTTAGCCGCCAACACGGAGGCGGGTGGTTGGCCGAGTATGCCGATCCAGAGGCCACTCACTACTTGTGGCCGGCCCTGGTTCACAGCTTGAACCACCGGCCGGAGCACTCACCGCATTGGCGCTGCATGCTGTTGCTCGCTCTGCGAGAGGGTCAGCAGGTTTTCTCGCTGCTGGACGTCCTGCCGGCCTCTTTCTACGCGCTTCCAGAGAACCTGGACCGTGCGACAAAGACACAGATCGCCCAAAGGCTGTTGGCGTCGATGCAGACGGTGGCCGAGTGGTCTGAGCATCACGGTTGAGACGTTGCCCGATGGCCTACGCCATGAACTGCTGTCCTATCTGGCCTCGCGGCCCGAGCTGCCAGCGGCCGGGACCGACCTCCAGGCCGCACGCCCGGCCGCCGAGCGAGCGTAGGGCCGCGAGGCGGCGCGCCGCGCCACCGCCTTGATAACCCGAACAATTCGGCAAGTCACCCGTGAAGCTTTGATGACCCGAGTAGATGAATGCCGTCGTGGTGGCGGATGGCCGGCGGTTGGTCGGGGTGCATGGCGTCGAGGACGCGGATGGCGAATGCCTCGGATGCGAGTGATGAGACCTCGTCCGTGGTGACCCAGCGGAAAGCGCGGGTTTCGTCGGTCTCGGTGAGCTGGCCGCCAATGACCTTGCAGCGGAAGACCAGGGCGACGATGCCGCGTGTCATGTTCTTGTAGACGCCGGTCAGGGTGACGGGCTCGACGTGCAGGCCGGTCTCCTCATGGATCTCTCGGAGGAGGCCGGTGGTGATGTCCTCGTCGCGTTCCAGGACTCCGCCGGGCGCTTCCCAGTGCTCGTTGTCTCGACGCTGGGTGAGGAGCGCGCGGCCCTGACCATCGATGATCACGCCTGCCACACTGACGAAGTGCCCCGTGTGGTGATCCACCGGATGTCCTCCAAGGCCGCCGATCGCTGTTCGCGGACTGCGGTACACGTGTGCACGAAAGACCAAAGGGCCAGGTCACCGGATACCGGTGACCTGGCCCTTCGCTGCGAGCCGACGAGGGGAATCGAACCCCTGACCTACAGTTTACAAGACTGTCGCTCTGCCGATTGAGCTACGTCGGCATGGTCGCCAGACGATTGTAGTCGGCTCGCGCCTCACACGTCACCGAGGTATGCCGCGACGAGTGCGAACCGTTAGGAACGACGCTTGCGGGCGACCTCGTAAAGGGCGATACCGGCGGCGACGCCCGCGTTGAGGGACTCGGCCGCGGCCTGCATCGGGATGCGGACGACCAGGTCGCAGGATTCGCGGACCAGGCGGGACAGGCCCTTGCCCTCCGAGCCCACGACGACGACCAGCGGGCCGTCGAGGAGGTTGGCCTCGCCGATGTCGACCTTGCCCTCGCCGTCCAGGCCGATCACGAACAGGCCCGCCTCACGGTACTCCCGCAGGGTGGCGGTGAGGTTGGCGGCGCGGGCGACCGTCAGGGTGGCCAGCGTGCCCGCCGAGGTCTTCCAGGCACCGCCGGTGACCCCGGCCGAACGGCGGGAGGGGACGACCAGGCCGTGGGCGCCGAAGGCGGTGGCCGAGCGGGCGATGGCCCCCAGGTTGCGAGGGTCGGTGACACCGTCGAGGGCGACGATCAGCGGCACCTCCGCGGCGTCCTGGGCGATGCGGACGAGATCGTCGGGGTGGGCGTAGTCGTACGCCGGGATCTGCAGGGCGATGCCCTGGTGGATCCCCCCCTCGGTGAGTCGGTCCAGCTTCTCCCGCCCGACCTCCAGCATCGCGATGCCACGGTCGGCGGCGATGCGGACCGCCTCCTTGACGCGGTCGTCGTTGTCGATGCGCAGGGCCACGTAGAGCGTGCTGGCCGGGACTCCGGCCCGCAGCGCCTCGACCACGGGGTTGCGCCCGCCGATGTGCTCGGGCGCGTCGTCGCTCCGTCTCGGACGAGCCGAGGTGCGCGGGGAGGCGGACCTGCCGGTCTTCTCCTCGCGCTCGATCCGCTCGGCGCGTGCCTTGTCCTTGTGCCAGTGCCGCATGTGCGCCGGCGGGGTGGCCCCCCTGCCCTCCAGGCCTCGGCGGACGTTGCCGCCGGTGCCCTTGGTCGGACTCTTCTTCTTCGCGGGTCGCCCGGACCCTTTACCCCCACCAGCCATGGTCTATAGCGTACGGCCTGGTTTTACCGCGAGAGTTCCCAGCGAGGGCCCTGGGGGGTGTCCTCGACATGGATCCCGGCGCGGGAAAGCTGGTCACGGATGCCGTCGGCCGCCGCGAAGTCCCTGCGTGCCCGCGCCGCCTGCCGCTGCTCCAGGGCGACGGCGACCAGCGCGTCGACGGTCGCCCGCATGCCGGTCTCGCCGCCCGTGGAGCGCCACTGCTCCGAGCGCGGGTCGAGGCCGAGGACGTCGAGCATGTTCTGCGTCTCGGCGAGCAGCCTGGCGACCTGCTCCTTGTTGCCCTGGGCCAGCGCGACGTTGCCCTCGCGGACCACCTCGTGCACCACGGCGAGCGCCTGGGGAGTGCCCAGGTCGTCGTCGAGAGCCTCGGAGAAGGCCACCGGGAGCGGCGCGTGCGCGTCGACGTCATGGATGACCTCGGCCGCGCGGGTGACGAAGCCCTCGATGCGCTGGTAGGCCGTGGCGGCCTCGAAGAGCGCCTCCTCGGAGTATTCGATCGAGGAACGGTAGTGCGGGGCCGCCAGGTAGTAGCGGAGCTCGACCGGGCGGACCTTCTTGGTGACCTCGGGGATCAGCAGGGAGTTACCGAGCGACTTGCTCATCTTCTCCGCGCCGATCTTGAGCATGCCGTTGTGCATCCAGTAGCGGGCGAAGCCGTCGCCGGCCGCCTGGGACTGGGTCAGCTCGTTCTCGTGGTGCGGGAAGATCAGGTCGACGCCACCACCGTGGATGTCGAAGGTCGAGCCGAGATACTTCGTCGCCATGGCCGAGCACTCCAGGTGCCAGCCGGGGCGGCCTCGGCCCCACGGGGTCGGCCAGGTCGGCTCGCCGGGCTTCTCGCCCTTCCAGAGCGCGAAGTCACGCGGGTCGCGCTTGCAGGAGTCGCTCTCGGTGTCACCCGCGGCCCGCATGTTCTGAAGCTTCTGGTTGGAGAGCGACCCGTACCGGTCGGCGTAGGACATGACGTCGAAGTAGACGTCGCCACCGGAGGCATAGGCGTGGCCGGCGGCGATCAGCCGGTCCATCAGCTCGATCATCTCGGGCACATGGCCGGTGGCCCGTGGCTCGACGGTCGGAGGCAGGCAGCCCAGCACCTCGTAGGCCCAGGTGAAGGCCCTCTGGTTACGCTCGGCGACGGCGAACCACGGTACGTTCTCCGCAGCCGCGACTCTGATGATCTTGTCATCGATGTCGGTGACGTTGCGGCAGAAGGTCACCTCGTAGCCCGACCTGATCATCCAGCGACGGAGCACGTCGAAGTTGACGCCCGAGCGGATGTGCCCGATGTGCGGGGGAGCCTGCACGGTGGCACCACACAGGTAGATCGAGGCCCGGCCGGGTTCGACCGGGACGAATTCGCGGACGGTGCGTACGCTGGTGTCGTATAGCTGCAGGCTCACGAGGGCAAGGCTAATGCCTCACCTCCCCTCACAAGCCAGGTTGCGGGACGTTGAAGACACCCACTAGAGGATTTTCTGACCATTAGTAGCGAATGTCCCCCAGCCGGTCCGTGAAAGAGCACCGGGTGGAAGACATACCCGGAAGCGATACGGACGATCATGCCGGGTGTCGATTCTGTAGGCTCGAAGAGCCATGGACGCCAAATCCCCCGCGGCGGCAGACTCGCTCTCCCGCCCGTCACCGCCCCTGACCACCGCAGAACCGAGCAGGACAGTCCTCGCCCTGCGCCGTACCGGGATCGCCGTCGCCGGAGTCGGCGTGGCCGCCCTCACCGCCGCGGCCTGCGTGCTCTCCTTCGAGGACCTGCGCGCCCTCGCCCTGGCGGGCAGGGCGCCCGCCGGTCTCGCGTATCTCTATCCCGCCGCCTTCGACGCGCTGCTCGTCGTCGCGATGATCGGCGTGCTGCTGCTGAGGGGCGGCCGGTGGCCGGTACGGCTGCAGGCGGGGGTGGTCCTGACGCTGCTGTTCGCCGGCGCGGCCGCCGCCGAGGTGGCCACCGCCATGCGGATGGCGGTGGACGAGCAACGGGCGGCCGTCGTGGTCGCCGTCGCCCCCTGGGTGATGCTGATCCTGGCCCTCTGGCTCTGGCTCCTGCTGATCAGGCACGCCGCCGCCAGGCGTACCGCGACCGACGCGACCCTGGCCGGTCGGATCGCCTCCGAGCACGACATCGTGCCGTTCCCCGAGGCGGGCCGGCCGCCCGCGGAGTACCCGGGCGCGCCGGACCGCGAGGAGCGCCGGCAGGGGCCCGGCCACCCCGGACAACTGGTGCACCACCCCGCGGCCGAGATCATGCTCGATCCGCACGCCGCCCCTCCGCTGGAGACGGTCCCGTACCACGACCTCCCGACGGGTGAGCCTGTGGTCGGTCCCACCGCGGCTCCGGAGACCCCCGAGGTCACCGACGTCCCGCAGGGTCCCCCGCCGCGGAAGGCCGCGGCCCCCCGGCAGGGAAAGCCGATGCGCTGGGGTGACCTGGTCCGGCCCCGCCAGGGCGATCTGCTCGTCCACCCGCCCCGTCCCGGCCCGCGGACGACCGAGGAGGAGCAGGGAGACGAGGGCAGGGTCAGCGAGCGGGTGGAGACCTGGGACACCGGCGCCGGCCTCCCCCCGGAGCGGGAGGCCCGGACCGGTGAAGCCGATACGGCCGAGGCCGACCCACCCGGCACGGCTCGGCGCGACACGGAGGAGGTGAGCGAGCGCGACGCCGACACCCAGCCGATCCTCGCCGTGCAGGGCCGGGCGGCGAACGTCACGCCCGGCGGGACGGCGAAGGCGGATGCCACGGGCAGGAGAGCGGGCGGCTCGCCCGACCCCGCGCACGGTGCCGAGGCCGCCGAGGCCGGGGAGGAGGCCCAGGCACGCCGGGAAGACGGCGGCGCGGCTCCTCCCTCCGGGCGGATGCGCAGCACACCCGTCCCGCCCGGCGAGTGAGGGGCGAAAGCTTGACCCCGCCCGCATGACCACCTGACCGGATCCGGGGAACGAAGCCGGCGTGACGAAGTGCTGGGTGAAGGCCTCCGATGACAGCGGCTTCCCGGTGCGGAACCTGCCCTTCGGGGTCTTCTCGCGCCGCGGCGAGTTCCCCCGTGTCGGCGTGGCGATCAGCGACCAGGTACTGGATCTGGGCCTGCTGGCGGAGACCGGGGTGCTGAAGGGCTCGCACTGGTTCGCCTCCGGCACCCTCAACGCGTTCCTGTCCGCGGGGCCGCGAATCTGGCAGGAGGTCAGGGAGCGGTTGATCCATCTGCTCACCGAGCCGTCATGCCGCCCGGCGGTGATGCCCGCGCTCGTCCCGATGGTCGAGGTGCTGATGCACCTGCCGTTCCACGTGGCGGACCTGATCCGTTTCCAGTCGTCCATCGAGCACGAGACGAACCTGGGCCGGATGTTCCGGCCGCCCGGCGACCCACTGCCGCGCAACTGGCCGCGGATGCCCATCGGGCAGTACGGCAGGGCGTCGAGCGTGGTGGTCTCCGGCACTCCGGTCGTGCGCCCGTCGGGTCAGCTCCGGGGCCTGGGAGGAGCCGACCCGGTATTCGGGCCGTCCACTCAGCTGGATCTCTCCGCTGAGATCGGCTACGTGGTCGGCGTCCCCTCGACCCCGCCGCACACGCTGGGAACCCAGGCGTTCGAGGACCACGTCTTCGGAGTGGTGGTGGTCAACGGCTGGCGGGCCCAGGACATCATCGCCTGGGAGAGCACACCGCTCGGGCCGTTTCTGGGACGGTTCGCCACCTCGATCTCTCCGTGGGTGGTCCCGCTCACGGCGCTGGAGTCGGCCCGGGTGGTGCCGCCCGCCCAGGACCCGCCTCCGCCGCCCTATCTACTGGCCAGGCGGCAGTGGGGCCTGAACCTCACCCTGCGGGTCGAGTTGAACGGCCGGCTCCTGTCGGAACCGCCGTTCGCCACCCAGTATTGGACCGGTCCGCAGCTATTCGCTCACACAGGTGTGAGCGGCGCCCCGCTGCGGACCGGCGATCTGCTCACCTCCGGGCCGGTGTCAGGATCGGCCAGAAGCCAGTTCGGCACGCTGCTCGAACTGACCTGGAACGGCCGAGACCCGCTCGGTATGCCGGACGGAACCGAACGGGTCTTCCTGGAGGACGGCGACATCGTGCGCGTCACCGCGAGCACCTCCGGCCCGGAGGGGGGCCAGCTGAGCCTCGGCGAGGTCACCGGGGTGGTCCGCCCCGCTGTCCGCTAGAGGCTTGCTCGTCAGACCCTGGAGCGCTTGAGACCGGCGACCAGGCCGACACCGACGACGGCCAGGGCCACCTGCATGACGAGTTCGATCCAGTCGATCCCGTCCGTGGTGGCGACGCCGAGAACCTGGGCGATGGCGGTGCCGATGAGCGCCGCGACAATGCCGACGACGATGGTCAGGATCAATCCGATCGCCTGCCTACCGGGAAGCAGCAGACAACCGATGACACCGATGACAGCGCCGATGACGATTGCTCCAAGAATGGACTCAATAGTCATTTCAACCTCCCAGTGAGGGTGAGACCTTCACTCTCACAGGGAGGTGGCTACCCCCCGTGTCATGGATATTCCTGTGGACGGCAAAAATTCGGTCAGTGCGACTTCCTCGCCTGCATCTGAACGACGAGGAGCACTCCGATCACGGCGACCGCGAGTTGGATGAGGTGCTCCCACCAATTGATCCCCCGCGTGTTGGTCAGACCGACCGACGCGGCGATGGCGGTGCCGATAAGGGCCGCGACGATGCCGACGATAAGCGTCAGGCCGATGCTCAGGTTCTGGCGCCCCGGAAGGATGAGGCGTGCCAACGCGCCGATGATGGCGCCGATGATGATTGCGGAGATAATCGATCCGATCATGTCCGGCTCCCCCTGTCACGAGACACAGTCATCAGGGAGTTACCCAGCGCATTCATAGATCATCCCAAAAAGGGGTGGCCCGTACCGCGCCAGGAAACGGGCCACCGCCTCGATATGGATCGACGGGCATTCCGCGCCGCCCGCCGGAACGTTTCGACGTTCCGCATGAGAAGACGCCCGGCGACCGCTAGAGGTTCACCACGATCGCGGTCGCGATGGCCGCGACGCCCTCACCCCGGCCGGTGAGGCCCAGCCCGTCGGTCGTGGTGGCGCTGACGCTCACGGGGGCGCCCACGGCCGCTCCGAGGGCCTTCTCGGCCTCGACGCGGCGGGGTGCCATCTTGGGCCGGTTACCGATCACCTGGACGGCCACGTTGCCGATCTCGAAGCCTGCGGCTCGCACCTGGCGAGCGGTCTCCTCCAGCAGGGCGGCACCGGAGGCACCGGCCCAGCGAGGATCGGACGTGCCGAACAGGCCTCCGAGGTCGCCGAGACCGGCTGCCGACAGCAGGGCGTCACAGGCCGCGTGAGCCGCGGCGTCGCCGTCGGAGTGCCCGGCCAGGCCGGTCTCCCCGGGCCAGTGCAGGCCGGCGAGATGGAGCTCGCGACCAGAAGCGAACGGGTGGACGTCGACTCCGACGCCCACCCGTGGAAATGTCCTGTTCAGGAGTTGAGAACCTCGTCCAGTAGGGCCTCTGCCTTGTCCTCGTTGGTCTTTTCCGCGAGCGCGAGCTCGCTGACGAGGATCTGCCTGGCCTTGGCCAGCATTCGCTTCTCTCCCGCGGAAAGCCCGCGTTCCCTGTCTCGTCGCCACAGGTCGCGAACGACCTCGGCGACCTTGTTGACATCACCGGACGCCAACTTCTCAAGGTTCGCCTTGTAGCGGCGGGACCAGTTCGTGGGCTCTTCGGTGTGAGGCATTCGAAGCACGTCGAAAACGCGCTCAAGACCCTCTTGTCCGACTACGTCGCGAACACCCACGAGTTCGGCGTTGTCAGCCGGCACCTGGACGGTAAGGTCGCCCTTGTCGACCTTAAGAACCAGGTAGGTCCTTTCCTCACCTTTGATGGTCCGGGTCGTGATCGCCTCGATCCGAGCAGCCCCATGGTGGGGGTAGACGACAGTGTCGCCGACCTGGAAAGTCATGTGACAAGTACCCCTTCCGCTGTACTCAAGAGTACCACGTATCCACAGCCTCCCGGAACAGTGAAATCACCATAACTGCAGGTCAAAGCCGCGTCTTATGACTTGACAAGTGCTCAAGTGTGTGAATCAAGGGGGCAAAAAGCACTTATGACCTGCGTTCCCCGCCTCCGAATGATCAGGCGGGGCGAGGCGGAAGCCGGTAAACGTCGCCGATAGGGTTGACCTTGCCCTACCTCATGTGTGACAAGGAGAACTCGCACCGTGACCCGCAACAGCCGTCACCGGGCGATCGCCGCCGCCGCGTTCCTCGCAGCCGCCCTGACTCTGACCGGCTGTGGCGCCGGATCCGACGCGATCACCAACAAGCCCTACGCTCCGACCGAGGCCCTGTCGGTCAAGACCAAGGGCATCGACATCTCCCAGGCGTTCTTCCTCGGCCCCGACTCCGGCGGGACGCTACCGGTCGGGACGGCCACGCCGCTCTACCTGTCCCTGGTCAACACCAACGCCCCCGACCAGCTCGTCGGTCTCGGCGTCGACCCGGCCCTCGGCACGGCGAAGGTGAGCGCGCCTGTACCGCTCCCCCAGAACCAGCGGGTGAGCATCGGCAAGCCGACACCCACGATCCTGATCGAGGGGCTGAAGAAGCCGCTCAGGGGCGGCGAGTCCATCCCGGTGCAGCTGCAGTTCGCCAACGCCGGGGTCGTGCAGATCACCGTCCCGGTCATCACCCGCAGCCGCGAGTTCACCGCCTACCCGCAGGTTCCCGGCGCCTCCGCGGCTCCCACGCCGACCCCCACCCCCTCCGCCTCCACCGAGGGCGGGCACGGGCACTGACCGCCCCCGGTGGCCTCACCGCGACGGGAGGCCACGGCTCCCGGGAGATCCGAACCCCGGGAGCCGGTCACATCGGACACGGTCCGGCCCCCCCAGGGGGTCCGCCTCCGGACACGCCCGCGGGCACGCCGTACGACCTCTCGGACCCTCCGGAGGCGCGTGCGAAGGCTCAGGCCTCCGCGGGGTCGAACTTGTAGCCCAGGCCCCGGACCGTGAGGATGCAGCGAGGGTTGGACGGGTCGGACTCGACCTTGGCCCGCAGCCGCTTGACGTGCACGTCCAGCGTCTTGGTGTCGCCCACGTAGTCGGCGCCCCAGACCCGGTCGATGAGCTGGCCCCGGGTGAGCACCCGGCCGGCGTTGCGCAGCAGCACCTCCAGCAGCTCGAACTCCTTCAGGGGCAGCTGCACCGGCTCGCCCCGCACGGCGACGATGTGGCGGTCCACGTCCATCCGGACCGGACCGGCGGCCAGCACCGCCGACTCCAGCTCCTCCACATCGCCCTGGCGGCGCAGCACCGCGCGGATGCGGGCCACCAGCTCCCTGGAGGAGAAGGGCTTGGTGACGTAGTCGTCGGCGCCGAGCTCCAGCCCGACCACCTTGTCGATCTCGCTGTCCTTGGCGGTGAGCATGATGACGGGCACGTTGGAGCGCTGGCGGAGCGAGCGGCAGACCTCCGTTCCCGGCAGGCCGGGGAGCATCAGATCGAGCAGCACCAGGTCGGCGCCGTTCCGGTCGAAGGTCTCCAGCGCCTCCGGCCCTGTGGTGGCCACGGCCACCTCGAAGCCCTCCTTGCGCAGCATGTATGACAGAGCGTCGGAGAACGACTCTTCGTCCTCGACGACAAGCACGCGGGTCACTGCGCGGCCTCCAGGGGGATCGTGGTGGTAGCTGGTACTGCCACCGCCATGCCGCCGAAGGCGGGCAGGCGGAGGGTGAAGGTGGAGCCGGAGCCTTCCTTGCTCCACACCGTGACCGCCCCGTTGTGGGCGGCGGCCACGTGCTTGACGATGGCCAGGCCGAGGCCCGTGCCACCGGTCGCGCGCGAGCGGGCCGCGTCGACGCGGAAGAACCGCTCGAAAATTCGTTCCTGGGCGCTCTCGGGGATGCCGATGCCCTGGTCGCTCACGCTGATCTCGACGTATTCGGTGTTGGGGCCCGCGCCGCGGGCACTGACCACGACCCGGGTGTGCTCGGGGCTGTAGGCGACCGCGTTGTCGATGAGGTTGCGCAGGGCGGTGACGAGAAGCTCGTCGTCGCCCCATATCCGCAGGCCCTCGACGCCGCCGCAGACCAGGGTGATGTCCTTGGCCGCCGCGGTGGTGTTACAGCGGTCGACGGCCTCGTGCACCGCCTCGTCGATCAGCACCGGACCCGGAGTCGGGATGGGCTCGGCGCCCTGGATCCGGGAGAGGGTGATCAGGTCCTGGACGAGGTAGGTGAGCCGGGCCGCCTCGTGCTGCATACGCCCGGCGAAGCGGGTGACCGCCTCGGGGTCGTCGGCGGCGTCCTGGATGGTCTCGGCCAGTAGCGACATCGCGCCCACCGGCGTCTTGAGCTCGTGGCTCACGTTGGCCACGAAGTCGCGGCGGACCGCCTCGACGCGGCGGTGCTCGGTCTGGTCCTCGGCGAGGACCAGCACCTGGCCGTAGGAGCCGAGCGGGGCGACCCGCACCGCGAAGTTGGTCGACTCCTGGCCGAACTTGTGGCCGGCCACCTCGATCTCGCTCTCGCGGATCTCGCCGTCCCTGCGCACCTTCCTGGCCAGCGCGAGCAGCTCGGCCGCCATCAGGTGCTCTCCCTTGACCAGGCCGAACGCGCGCGCCGCCGAACTGGCGCGCAGCACCCGGTCCTCCTTGTCGAGCACGACCGCCGAGGACGGCAGCACGGCCAGCACCGAGGCGACCCCGTTCGGGAGCGCGCCGGGCTCGACACCGTCCACCGGTGTCATCCTGTCCCGCCGTCCGTGGCTCTGCTGGCGGACGACCATCACGGCCAGCGCTCCCACGACGAAGCCGGCCAGCGCGGCCAGGCTCGCCATCAGCTCACTCACGTGGTCCTCCCGTAGGCTTCACGTTTTCGATGGTAGGTGGGGGTTTCCGTGTTGGGGACGGCCCGGGGGCGGTGACAGCGGCCTTTCCCGCAAAGTTCACTTTGCGGTCGAGGTTCGTTCACCGACCCCCTCGTACGGTGAGTTCCATGCGCGACGCCTATCACGAAGACCTCGACGCCCTCACCGAACGGCTGGTCGAGATGACCCGGCTCGTGAGGTCGGCGATATCGCGGGCCACCACAGCCCTCCTGGACGCGGACCTTCATCTCGCCGAGAACGTCATCTCCCAGGACGAGGAGGTCGACCGGATCTTCGCGGAGATCGAGGCCACGATCTTCGACCTGATGGCCAGGCAGCAGCCGGTGGCCGTGGATCTCAGAATGATCATCGCGGCGCTGCGGATGGGCACCGACCTGGAGCGGATGGGCGACCTCGCCGAGCATGTGGCCAAGGTCGCCAGGCTGCGCCATCCCGACTCCGCGATCCCGCCGGAGATCCGTGCCACCATCCTGGAGATGGGCCAGATCGCCGAGCGCCTCATCACCAAGACCGGCAGCTGCATCGCCTCGCGCGACGTGGAGTCCGCCCTGGAGTTGGAGGCCGACGACGACGCGATGGACCGGCTGCACCGCAGGCTGTTCAAGGTCCTGATGGCCCCCGACTGGAAGTACGGCGTCGAGCCGGCCATCGACGTGACGCTGATCGGCCGCTACTACGAGCGCTATGCCGACCACGCGGTCCGTGTCGCGCACGACGTGGTCTATCTGGTGACGGGCTCCAGGCCGCAGGACACCGGCGCCCTCTGACTCCCGATCTCCCCTCGGTCCCTCGGAATGCCAGGAGGGCCCGCCGGATCCGGCGGGCCCTCCTGGCATTCCTGCGGATGAGGCCGGGACTACTTGCCCTGGTTGGCCACCGCCTCGATGGCGGCCTCGGCGGCGGCGGGGTCGAGGTACCGGCCGCCCCGGGTGACGGGGCGGAAGTCCGCGTCCAGCTCGTACTGGAGCGGGATGCCGGTGGGGATGTTGAGCCCGGCGATCTCGTCGTCGCCGATCCCGTCCAGGTGCTTGACCAGCGCCCGGAGCGAGTTGCCGTGCGCGACGACCAGCACGCTCCTACCGGCCGCGAGGTCGGGCACGATCTGGTCGTACCAGTAGGGCAGCATGCGCTCGACGACGTCCTTGAGGCACTCGGTCCTGGGCAGCAGCTCGCTCGGCAGCAGCGCGTAGCGGGGGTCGCCGGACTGGGAGAACTCGTCGTCGTCGGCGAGTACGGGCGGCGGGACGTCGTAGGAGCGGCGCCAGAGCATGAACTGCTCGTCTCCGAACTCGGCCCGCGTCTGCGCCTTGTCCTTGCCCTGCAGGGCGCCGTAGTGGCGCTCGTTGAGCCGCCAGGACCGGGAGACCGGCAGCCAGAGCAGGTCGGCGGCGCCCAGCGCGAGGTTGGCCGTCTGGATCGCCCTGGTCAGCAGCGAGGTGTGCACCACGTCGGGTCGCACCCCGGCGTCGAGAAGCAGCCTTCCGCCGCGCCGTGCCTCCTCCTCGCCCTTGGCCGAGAGTCCCGCGTCCACCCATCCGGTGAACAGACCCTTGGCGTTCCATTCACTCTCACCGTGCCGGAGCAGCACCAAAGTCGACATACCGACAAGCTTAGTGGGCGTCCTCCGGTGCCCCTCAGCGGTCGGGATCGGCGAAGCGGGCGAATGCCCGGAGGTTGGCGAGCGACTCTCCGCGCTTGGCGCGCCACTCCCACTCGCGCCGGATCGAGGTGGCGAAACCCAGCTCCAGGGCACGGTCGAACCCCTCGTCGGAGTAGGTGAGCACGCACCCGAGAAGGCGGTCGATCTCCTCCTCGGTGACCGCCCCCAACGGGACCCGGCCCACGAGGTAGACGTCACCGATCGGGTCGAGGGCGAAGCGCACCCCGTACATGGAGCCGTTCTTGGTGAGCAGCCAGCGGTAGAACTCGGCGTGGTTCTCGTCCGGCTGACGGCAGAAGAACGCCTCCACGTGCAGGGCCTGGTCTCCGACGATCAGCCAGGTCATGGTGGCGAGCTTGTGCTGGCCGGGGAGCTTCACCAGGAAGGCCCCCGGCCTGGGCTGCTCGTAGGAGACGTCCGCGCTCTTCAGCGCCGCCTCGATCACTTCGCGCATGGGCCCAGCCTACGAGCGGGTCTCACGAGCTGACCGCGATGGGGACCCGGTGCAGGTTCGCCATCGCCCCGGCGTAGACGTCCGCCAGCCTGGCCGCGGTGGCCGACCAGCCGAAGGCCGCCGCGTGGGCCACCGCGGCCGCGGACAGCGCCTCCCGCCAGGCGGGGGCGTACACGAACCGGCCGAGCACCCGCGCCCAGTCGTGGGGGTCGTGCCCCTCGACGAGCACCCCGGAGACGCCGTCGCGCACGGCGGTGCGCAGCCCGCCCACGGACGCGGCGGCGACGGGGGTGCCGCATGCCTGGGACTCCAGGGCCACCAGGCCGAACGACTCGTTGTGCGAGGGGACGACCGTCACATCGGCCGCGCGGTACCAGTCGGCCAGTTCGTGCTGGGGCGCCGGTGGAACGATCCTGACCACGTCGGAGATCCCCAGTGAGGCGGCCACGTCGGTGAGGTACGAGGGCCTGGCCAGGCCGTTGCCGCTGGGGCCGCCGACGCAGACGACGACCAGTCTCGACCTGAGCGAGGGATCTTCGAGGAGCATCCTGGCCGCGGCGCGCAGCAGCACGTCCGGGGCCTTCAGCGGCTGCACGCGGCCCACGAAGAGCAGCACGTGGGCGTCCTGCGGCAGCCCGAGCCGGTGCCGGGCCGCGCCTTTGGAGGCGGGCTGGAAGACCCTGAGGCTCACGCCGGGGTTGACCACCTCGACCCGGGCGGGGGCCGCCCCGTACAGCTCGACGAGATCACTGGCCTCGGCGGGGGTGTTGGCCACCAGGCGGTCGGCGACGTCCACGACCTGCTGCTCGCCCAGTACCCGGGCCGTCGGCTCGGGCTTGTCGTCCTCGGCCAGCAGGAGGTTCTTCACCTTGGCCATGGTGTGCATGGTGTGCACCAGCGGCAGGCCCCAGCGCTCCTTGGCCAGCCAGCCCACCTGGCCGGAGAGCCAGTAGTGGGAGTGGATGACGTCGTAGCGGCCCGGCTCGTACATGGCCTCGGCGCGCAGCACGCCCGACAGGAAGGCGCAGAGCTGGCCTGGCAGGTCGCCCTTGTCGAGCTCCTCGTACGGTCCGGCGGTGACGTGGCGGACCGAGACGCCCGGAACGATCTCCGCGACCGGTGGCAGGTCCCGGGATGTCTGCCGGGTGAAGATCTCCACCTCCACCCCGAGTTCGGCCAGGCGCTTGGCCACCTCGACGATATAGACGTTCATACCGCCCGCGTCCCCGGTTCCCGGCTGGTCCAGGGGGGACGTGTGCATGCTGATCGTCGCGACTCGGTTGACCCGCCGTCGCCTCACCGACACCACCTCCGAGTGGGCTAAACCATCTGATAATCCGCAACATTCCCGACACATCACCTCAGAAGGGTCCGCGCGGGGTGCTCCTGGCAGGATGGAGGGTCATGAAGAGGACAGCTGTGGTGACAGGGGCCAGCAGTGGGATCGGCGAGGCGACGGCCCGCAGGCTGGCCGCGGAGGGCTTCGACGTGGTGGCCGCGGCACGGCGCCGGGAGAGACTGGAGGCGCTGGCCGCCGAGGTGCCCGGCATCCGCGCGGTCACCCTGGACGTGACGTCGCAGGAGTCGGTGGACGAGCTGGCCTCCTCGCTCGACCGCTGTGACGTGCTGATCAACAACGCCGGTGGCGCGATCGGCCTGGAACCAGTGGCGAGCGGGAATGTCGCGGACTGGCAGCGGATGTACGACGTCAACGTGCTCGGCACGCTCCGCGTCACCCAGGCACTGCTGCCCCGGCTGATCGAGTCCGGCGACGGCGTGCTGCTGATGCTGACCTCGGTGGCCGGGCTCGTCTCGTACGAGGGCGGCGGCGGCTACAACGCGGCCAAGCACGCGCAGACCTCGATGACCGAGGTGCTCAGGCTGGAGCTGGTCGGCCTGCCGGTCAGGATCGTCGAGATCGCCCCCGGGCTGGTCCACACCGAGGAGTTCTCGCTGAACCGCTTCCGCGGCGACTCCGCCGCCGCCGACGAGGTCTACCGGGGCGTGCCCGACCCGCTCACCGCCCAGGACGTGGCCGACGCCATCGCCTGGTGCGTGACCCGACCGGCCCACGTGAACATCGACCGCCTCGTCATGCGCCCCCGGGCCCAGGCCGCCCAGCACAAACTCCACCGCGTCTGAACCATGTCCAAGCCGATAGGGGAGATCACCAGGGGGACCACCGGTCACAACCGCCTGCGGCGGGCCGACCGGTGGATCGTCGCCGCGCACGGCCGCCTGCTGCGCGCCGCCGACCGCCCGCTGGTGGTCGACCTCGGCTACGGGGCCTCGCACACCACGACCCTGGAGATGTTCCTGCGGCTGCGCCGGATCTGCCCCTCGGTCGAGGTCGTCGGCGTCGAGATCGACCCGGCCAGGGTCGCGGCGGCCAGACCCCACGAGCGTCCGGGGCTGTCCTTCGCGCTTGGCGGCTTCGAGTTGCCGGTGGACCGGCCGCCCCTGCTGGTCAGGGCGTTCAACGTGCTGCGGCAGTACGGCGAGGCGCAGGCGTGGGAGTACTGGGCGATGCTCCGCGAGCGGCTCGCGCCGGACGGGGTGATCGTCGAGGGTACCTGCTCGGAGGTGGGCCACCGCGCGGTCTGGGTCGGGCTCGACCGCTCGGGTCCCCGGACACTGACCCTCTCGGCCCGCTTCGACTCCTTCGAGCGCCCCTCGGACCTGGCCGACCGGCTGCCCAAGACGCTCATCCACCGCAACGTCCCCGGTGAGCCCGTCCATGCCTTCCTGCGTGACTTCGACCACGCCTGGGCGGTCAACGCGCCCTTCGGCTCCTATGGTTCCCGCCAGCGCTGGATCGCCTCCGCGGAGACACTCTCCGGGACCTGGCCGCTGGCCGGGCGCCCCCCGCTCGGCGGCCGATCGCGCTGGCGGCTCGGCGAGATCACCCTCCCCTGGGCCGCGGTCGCCCCGAGATGACCGGCCGGACTCCGCCGCGCCCCGAGCGAGAGCGCGAGGCGAGTGGCCACGCCGTGAAACGCATCACTCGACAACCCGTAGTACTACCCCTCGTGGTGCGGGGGTTAGTCTTGACGGTGTGAAGGGTCTCGGCGAGCTTGAACGCAGCATCATGGACATCATCTGGGCACAATCATCCCCCGTGACGGCACGGGAGGTCGGACGCCTGATATCCGACCGCGACCTGGCGCCGACCACCGTGATGACCGTGCTCGACCGGCTCACCCGCAAAGGCTTCCTGGTCCGCACCCGCGACGGGCGCGCGTGGCGGTACGCACCCGCGGAGAGCCGCGACGCCTACGTCGCGGAGCTTATGCTGGAGGCACTGGATCTGACCGGTGACCGGTCGGCGGCCCTCACCCGGTTCGCCCAGGCCGTCACCGGTACCGAAGCCGACATCCTGCGCAGGGCCCTGACCGGCCTTGAAGAGGAGCTGGAGGACGAGTAGATGACCGCGGCAGCCCTGGCGACGCTCGCCCTGGCCTGCGCGGTCGGCGCCTGGCGGCTCACCAGGGCGCGGTGGACCTACCGCGCTCCGCACGTGGCCATCGTGCTGTGGCAGGCGCTTGGGGTCACCTGGGGGCTGGCCGGGACGGGCGCTCTGCTCGGCTACGCGCTGGAGCCCTATGGCCGGGGTGTGCTGCACGGCCTGGCCGGCTTCGCCGCCTCCGCGTTCGGCGGCGGCGAAGCCGGCCAGGGGGCGCCCCTGCCGTACGACCTGCCGAGGATCGTCGCGCTCATCGCCGGACTGACGGCGCTCGCCGTGCTGATCATGGTGCTCCTCGCCGCGGGCCTGCAGACGTTCCGGGCCCGGCAGCGGCACCGCACCCTGCTCGCCCTGATCGCCAGGGAGGACCCGGTGGTCCCCGGCGTACGGGTGCTCGACCACCCGGGCGCCACCGCCTACTGCGTGCCCGGCCTCCGCTCCCAGGTGGTGGTCAGCGAGGGCGCGCTGAAGCTGCTCTCCGCCGACGAGCTGACCGCGGTGCTCGCCCACGAGACCGCCCATGTGCGCGAACGACACGACCTGGTGCTGCTGCCCTTCGCCGCGCTGCGCAGGGCCCTGCCCTGGTCACGCGTGGTCAAGGACGCGCAGAGCGAGGTCGGCCTGCTGGTGGAGATGGCCGCCGACGACGTCGCCCGCCGCTACTGCTCCCCGCGCCGCCTGGCGACCGCCCTGCTGCGCTTCGGCACGGCGGGCGCCGTCCCCGCGCCGCGCGGCGCGCTGGGCGCCGCGACCTCCTCGTCCGCCGCCGTGATGGCCAGGGTCGAGCGCCTGGTGACGCCGGGGCCGATCCTGCCGCTCGGGGTCCGCTACGCCATCGTCGCCTTCTCCGTCACCCTGACGACCTCGGCCCCGCTGCTCTGGCTGATCCCGCACTGACCTCACCTCGGCGTACCGGCCGGTCCTGATACAACTTCACCCCAAAACGCTTGCAAGTGTTAGCCATGGCGTTTGCAATTGCAAGCATGGTGGGGCAGACTCAAGGCATGGCACTACCCAAGGTCGGCTCGATCGGTGAGTACATCCGCGAGCAGCGCACGCACGCGAAGATCTCCCTGCGTCAGCTCGCCGCGGCGGCGGGGGTCTCCAACCCCTACCTGAGCCAGATCGAGCGCGGGCTGCGCAAGCCCAGCGCCGAGATACTGAACCAGATCGCCAAGGGCCTGCACATCTCGTCGCAGGCGCTCTATGTCCAGGCCGGTCTCATCGAGGAGCGCGAGCCGGACAGCGACGTGCTGACCGCGATCAGAGCCGACCACCTCATCACCGAGCGCCAGCGCCAGGTGCTGATCGACATCTATGAGTCGTTTCGCAAGGAGAACCGGGCTGAGGCTCCGGGCGAGGACGCGCAGACCTCCCAGAAAGCGCATCCCGCACCGGAGCCCCGGCAGGGTGACGCGGGCTCCTCGCCTGACGACGAGGTACCGCTGCCCGGGGAATATCTCACCGCGTTGAAACCCTACGCGGCGCCCCCGAGCAACGGCCACATCACAAAGGAAACCAAGGAAGGTTAACCCATGCCCATCACCACCGAAGTCAAGAAGCTCGCCGAATCCAAGCCGTTCTACGCCGTCGCCGGGGCCGGCGACTTCGCCGTCGAGAAGCTCATGGAGCTTCCTGAGCGGATCCAGAAGCTGCAGAGCCGCCGCGAGGAGATCCGCGAGGCCGCGAAGGACCTCCCGGAGAAGGCCAGGGAGCTCGCCGGCAAGGCCGAGGGCTACGCCAAGGACTTCCCTGTGAAGGCACGCGACTACGCCGACCAGTTCGCGGGCAGGGCCACCGAGCTCTACGAGGAGTTCGCCAACCGCGGCCGCAAGGTCGTCTCCAAGACGAGCGGCGATGCCGCCCTGGAACTGGAGGAGCTCTCCGAGGCCGCCCGGCCCACGACCCCGAAGAGGGGCACCCGCACCTCGAAGTCCGGCACCTCCAAGGCCTGAGCCCGTCGAGGGCTCGTCACGCGAGGTCGCGGCCGGGCAGGACACCGGCTCCAGGACCCGTTCCGGCACCGCCGGGGCGGGTCCTGCGGCGTTCTAGGGCCGCTCCCCGGCCGGCGGGGTTCCCCCGCGTGTTCGACCGGAGCGGGCAGGTGAAGGCCGATGACGCCGCGAAGGGGACTTTCGGCATTAGGCTGAGGGAAACCGGTGAGGCGAGCGTTCTGGAGAGACGATGATCCAAATCCACGGTGCCCTGGACCTGGTCTTCTGGATCCTGGCCGTCGGGGTGTTCGCACTGTCGGGCTGGGCGCTCATCCACGCGGTGAAGACTCCCGCACGGGCGTTCGCGGTCACCGGCAAGCAGAGCAAGAACCTGTGGTTGGTCATCCTGGGGCTGGCGGCACTGTTCGGCTTCGCCGCCGCGGTGGGCTATCTCAACACGCTGAGCATCTTCACGATCGCCTCCGTCATCGCCTCGGGCATCTACCTCGCCGACGTGCGCCCCGCCGTGCGGGAGATCGGCAAGGGCGGCAACCAGGGGCCGTACGGCCCCTGGTGAGGCCCTCTCCCTTCGGCTGAGGCCCGGCGCCTCCGGCGATCCGGTTGCCCTGCGGGGTTTCGGCCGATAGACACACCGAATGATGTTCGCGCACAAACCCACGCTCTCCGGAGAGCACGTGACGCTCCGGCCCGTCGGTCCCGAGCATGTGGACGGTCTCTGGGAGCTGGTCAACGACCCCGAGACCGTCCGGCTGACCGGCTCGCACGGCAAGCCGGAGTTCCAGTCGCTCAAGAGCTGGTACGGCTCGCGGGGTGACCACGACGACCGGCTGGATCTGGCGATCTGCACCGCCGAGGACGACGCCTACGTAGGCGAGATCGTGCTCAACCAGCTCGACGCGGACAACCTCTCCTGCAATCTGCGCATCGCGCTGATCGGCCCGCGCGCCTACGGCAGGGGGTACGGCACCGAGGCGATCCGGCTGACCCTGGACCACGCCTTCACCTCCACGCCGCTGCACCGGGTGAGCCTGGAGGTCTACGCGTTCAACGAGCGGGCCGCCCACGTCTACCGCAAGATCGGCTTCACCCAGGAGGGGGTGTGCCGTGACGCACTGCGCATGAACGGTGAATGGTACGACTCCGTAATCATGGCGATACTTGCCTCTGACTGGGTTGTCAGGGAAATTTGACATACATATGGTGATTTTTCGGAAACATCTTTTGACACTTCCGAAACAATGCTAGGTTCACTGGGAGCGCTCCCACCTGTGCGGAATCTTGGTGTGGAGGAAGTTATGACGGATCTACCCACACTTGCCCAGGTCGCAGCAGAGGCAGGGGTCTCCCCCGCCACCGCGTCCCGGGTACTCACCGGTTCAGTCAGAGTCAGCACATCGACTCGTAGGCAGGTGCATGACGCAATCTCGCGTCTCGGTTACGTCAGGCATCGCGCTCCCCGTGGCGGCTCCGGCCGCCGATCCGACCAGGTCGTGGCCGTAGTGGTCTGCGAACCCGCGCACCGGCTGTTCACCGAGCCGTTCTACGCAAGAATGATCACCGCTGCGGAGGAGGTCCTCACCGGGCACGGCGTTCCGCTGGCCGTGATGACCGCCACCGCGGCCACCTCCACCATCGCCACGCCCCCGCTCGTCGCCGGAGGCATCGACGGCGTGCTGCTGATCGGCGCGCGCGACAGGCACCCGCTCGTGGTGACCCTGGCCGCCTCGGGCATCCCGGTACGCAGCGCGGGCCGTCCCCCGGACGGCATCGACCTCCCCCATGTCGACATGGACAACCGCGACGGCGGCAGGCAGGCGGCGGAGCACCTGCTGCTCGGTGGCCGGCGGTCCATCGGCGTCATCGCGGGGCCGCCCGCCCTGCCGGCCGCCCGCGACCGGCTCGACGGATTCCTGCAGACTCTCGCCCTGGCCGGGATGACCGGCGTGCCGGTCGCGTACGGCGACTTCAGCCACGCGTCGGGGGTGCACGGCATGCAGTGGCTGTTACGCCGGATGCCGCACGTCGACGCGGTCTTCGCGGCCTCCGACGTGATGGCCGCGGCCGCGTTGCAGACCCTGCGCCGGGCCGGCCGCCGGGTGCCTGAGGACGTGGCGGTCATCGGCTTCGACGACGCCCCCGCGGCCCGGCGGACCTCCCCCACGCTCACCACGGTCCGTCAGCCGGTGGAGGAGTTCGCGGCGCTGGCCACCAGGCTGCTGCTGCTCTCGATGGGCTCGGCGGGCGCATCCCGTGACAACCCCGTACTCCCCACTGAGCTGGTGGTCCGTGAGTCCGCCTGACCCCGTCGGACTCCGTGCGGGAGACGTGCTCACCCGCAGGTACCTGCTGCTGGAGCGGATCGCCTGGGGCGGCATGAGCGTCATCTGGCGTGCCTTCGACCAGTCGCTGCAGCGGATGGTCGCGGTCAAGCTGCTGGACGGCGAGCTCGGCGTCGACCACGGGGAGCGCGAGCTCATCCGCAGGGAGGCGCGCGCCACCGCGCGCCTCATCCATCCCGACGCGATCGAGGTCTACGACTACGGGGAGACCGTGACCTCGCACGGCCGGCTGGCCGCCTACGTGGTGATGCGACTGCTGGAGGGGCGGCCGCTCTCCGACCGGATCATCGAGGGCCCGCTGCCCTGGGCGGAGGCGGCGCTGATCGCCGCCAGGCTGGCCACCGTGCTGGCCGCCGCCCACGAGCGGGGGATCGTCCACCGGGACGTCACCGCCGACAACGTGCTGCTGACCTCCACCGGCGCCAAGTTGCTCGACTTCGGCATCGCGGCGTTCATCGGAGAGGACGGCGACGACCGGGCCTCCGACTACGGCACGCCTCCCTACGTGGCGCCCGAGCGGCTGACCGGCACCGTCGCGGACCCGGCGAGCGACGTCTACGCGCTGGGCGTGCTGCTGTTCGAGATGCTCACCGGCAACCCCCCGTATCCGGAACGCACCTGGGAGGAGATCGAGAACGTCCGGCGGGAGGGGCCCCCACCGACCGCGGACGTGCCGGGGATGCCGGTACAGATCAGCGCACTCTGCCAGGTCTGCCTGTCACATCGGCCCGAGCTCCGGCCGAAGGCCCAGGAGGTGGCCGACGGCCTGGCAGAAGCCCTGACGCCGCCCCGTTCGACCGGAGGCGGCACCCTGACACGCTGGAGCATGGTCACCGCGACGGCGACGGCACTGCTGGTGGGAGGCCTGGCGTGGAGCCAGCTCACCGGTCACCCCGACGGCCAGGTGGCCGACCCCCAGGGGCGCGGAACGCTCCCGTCCGCCGCCCTCGACCTCGCCACCACGTTCCCCGAACCGGGCGCGACGCCGAGCCCCAGCTCCTCTCCTTCCGCTCCCGCCATCGGCAAGGGGGGCGGGCAGAAGGCGGAGCAGACGCCCTGGACGGAGGCCGTCCGCTCCTCCGTCCCGAACCTCAACCAGAGCCTGCGGAGCTTCAACGCCCTGCTGGCGAAGGGGGAGGACGAGGGCAGGATCCGCCCTGACGTGGCCCTGGACCTGCGGCAGGTGCTGGCCAACAGTGTCCGGGACTCCGGCGACCTCACCTCGATCTGGGGAAAGATCGCCGACCGGAACCGGGAGGGCTCCCTGCCCGACGATTTCCGCCGCGCGCTGGAGGCCCAGCTCCTGCTCGTGTCGGTCGCCCTGACCGGATAGGCGCCGAGCCCCCTCGGATTCGCTCGTTGGAGGGGGCTCAGGTCCCAGCCGCGGAGGCTGACATCGGGAAACCATCGCGTTCTATATGGTAAATAAACATGTCGCACTTTCTTGCCCTTGTTCTTGTCGACAAGGCGGACCCGGACCCGATCGCGCGGGCCGAGCAGCTGATGAAAACGTTCTGGGGTGTTGATTTCCTCGACGAGGAAACGGGGCTCGAACTTCCGAATGTCAAATGCGACGGCTTCACGGTCGGAGGCCGTTATGACGGCATAATCCGGGGCAAGGAGCAACACCACGATCTCCGGCCGGACGAGTACCGGCGCAGGTACGGGCTGAGGACAACGTGCGCCCCGTTTCGGAACTCGTCCCCGACATCCTCCGGTTCCCGTACGCGGTCATCACACCGGACGGCCGGTGGTTCGATCACGGCGACATGCCGGAGCGGGACTGGCAGGACGCGCTGCGCTCCCTGCTCGATCGGCATCGTGACCGGACGGCCGTGGCGATGGACTGCCACTGCTGACCGGAGCCGGTGGAGGACCGATCGGCGGCGGGGCGGGGTAACCGCCGGACGACCGGTGCACAGGTCGTCGGATGGCGCGGCGGGTGAAACTTTCAGGGGGCGACCGGCGGGGCGGCAGTCGTACAGGGCGAGCTAGAGCGGGGTGCGGGCGCCGCGGGGGACGGGAACGGTCCTGCCGGTGGTTGACGGGAGCGGGGCGGGCGCCGAACCATGACGAGCGCGACCGGCCGCACCTTTCGATCGCGGGGCATTCTCCCCGCGTACAGATCCCGTCCCCGAAGGGCTCTTGATGAAAGTCCTGCGTGTACGCAGGTGGCCGGCGGCGCTCGCGGCGCTCGTGGTCACCTCGGCGCTGGCGGTCGCGCTCGGCTCCTCCCCCGCGGGTGCCGCGGGCGGAACCGGTACCGGCTACCTGCGCACCTCCGGTAACAAGATCGTCGACAGCACCGGTGCGACGGTCCGGCTGACCGGTATCAACTGGTTCGGCATGGAGACCGACAACAAGACCTTCCATGGGCTGTGGTCGAGCAACCCGTGGAAGGGCCAGATCGACAAGATGGCCTCGCTGGGCTACAACACCCTGCGCGTGCCCTTCTCCAACGACGCGCTCAAGCCCGGCGCGGTCGCCAGCGGCATCAACGACTTCGTCAACCCCGATCTGGTCGGCAACACCCCGCTGCAGATCCTCGACAAGGTCATCGCCTACGCGGGAAGCAAGGGGATGCGGATCATCCTCGACCGGCACCGGCCGACCGCCGCCGGGCAGTCCGCCCTGTGGTACGTCGCCTCGACGCCGGAGAGCATCTGGATCAACGACTGGAAGGCCCTCGCCCAGCGGTACGCGGGCAACACCACGGTCATCGGCGCCGACCTGCACAACGAACCGCATGCCGAGGGCACCAATCCGGCGGCCACCGGGGCATGCTGGGGGTGCGGCGACACCGCGCGCGACTGGCGACTGGCCGCCGAGCGGGCGGGCAACGCGGTGCTGTCGGTCAACCCCAACTGGCTGATCTTCGTCGAGGGGGTGAGCTGCCCGAGCGGTGGCCTGTCGAACGTCTGGGACAACGACCCGAGCAACGACGAGGACTGCGGCTGGTGGGGCGGCAACCTGTCCAAGGCCGGGGAATTCCCCGTGCGGCTGAACGTGGCGAACCGGCTGGTCTACTCGCCCCACGAATACGCCACCTCGGTCTATCACCAGGCGTGGTTCGACGCGCCGAACTATCCGGCGAACATGCCCGCGATCTGGGACAGGTACTGGGGCTATCTCTACAAGCAGAACATCGCCCCGATAATGATGGGCGAGTTCGGCACCACGCTCCAGGCGGCCGTGGACAAGGTCTGGCTCCAGGAATTAATGAAATACACCGGCACCGGGGTGAACGGAATGTCCTTCACCTACTGGTCGTGGAATCCCAACTCCGGTGACACCGGCGGCATCGCCAAGGACGACTGGATCTCAATTAACCAAGACAAGCAAGACATTCTTCAGCCGTACCTGATTCCGCCGGTCGGCGGCGGCACCTCCACACCCACGCCCACGCCCACGGCCACGGCCACCACCTGCGGAACGACGTACGCGATCACGAACTCCTGGTCGGGCGGCTTCCAGGCGGAGCTGACCGTGAAGAACACCGGGACGTCGACCTGGAACAACTGGTCGGCGAGCTGGACCATGCCGTCCGGGGTGACGCTCGGCAGCGGCTGGAACGCCACGGTCACCCAGAGCGGGACCACCTTCACCGCGAAGGCCCCGAGCTACGCGGCCAGCCTCGGGGCGGGCCAGTCCGTCGTCGTCGGGTTCACCGCCACCGGGCCCTCCACCCCCGGCCCGTCCAACATCAGCTGTTCCTGATCGACATCTTCCCGACGGGTGCCCGCCCGTCGGCACCGTCGAGGGCGTGCCGCCGCGCGGCACGCCCTCGCGTGGCATCTCCCGGGTCCCGAAACGGATCCGGCACGCGCCCGGTGTCCGGCGGCCCCGGGGGCCGGATCCGACCTCGCAAGCAAGCGCTCGACCCTCAAGATCGGGAAGCCTGAAACTTTCACGATCTGCGAAAAAAGTGGCGCGGATCGTAGCAGCCAGGCGGCATGACCCGTGAAACATCGACGTAACCGAGGACACATGCCATTGACATCCCCGGGACTGTCCCCAGAATCCCTTATGGGAGCGCTCCCACCCCCTCTCTCCCTTGCTTGATCCTGCGCGAGGCCACTACCAGCAAATTCGTGCTGATCTCACCCCCGGAGGCCCACTTCATGCATCGATATCCCATCAAAGCGGGAGCGCTCCCACGCTTCCGGAGACGAGTCGCCGCGCTGGCGCTGCTCAGCCTGGCGGCCGGGACGACCACCGCGCTGGCAGCCTCGCCCGCGCTCGCCGCAGTCGCCTGCGACGTGACCTACACGACCAACGACTGGCAGGGCGGCTTCACCGCGAGCGTGACCGTCAAGAACCTCGGTGACCCGCTGACCGGCTGGACCCTCGGGTTCAACTTCCCGACGACCACCCAGAAGGTCACCCAGGGCTGGAGCGCCACCTGGGCGCAGAGCGGCCAGGCCGTCACCGCCAAGAACCTGGACTGGAACGGCAATCTGGCCACCGGCGCCTCGACCAGCATCGGCTTCAACGGCAGCTGGTCCGGTACCAACCCCAAGCCGACCTCCTTCACGGTCAACGGCGTGGCCTGCGGCGGGACCACCCCCGTCAACCAGCCGCCCACGGTGAAGATCACCGCTCCGGCGGCCGGGGCCACCTTCGCCGCACCCGCGACGGTCCCGATCACCGCCGACGCGGCCGACAGCGACGGCACCGTCTCCAAGGTCGAGTTCCTCAACGGCAGCACGGTGCTGAGCACCGACACCACCGCGCCGTACGCCTTCAACTGGACGAACGTCGCCGCCGGAAGCTACTCGCTCACCGCGAGGGCGACCGACAACGCGGGGGCGGTCACCACCTCCACCCCGGTGGGGATCACCGTCACCGCCGACTCCGCCGCCGCGGTGCTCGCCACCCCGTCCACCATCGCCGTCCCGGAGGGCGGCACCGCCGACTTCTCGGTCAAGCTCTCCAAGGCCCCGACCTCGAACGTCACCGTGACGACCGCCAGGACGAGCGGTGACACCGACCTGACCGTCTCCTCCGGCGCGTCGCTGACCTTCACCACCGCCAACTGGAACACGGCCCAGACGGTGCGGATCGCGGCCGCCGAGGACGCCGACCAGACCTCCGGCAGCGCGGAGTTCACCTCGACCGCCTCCGGCCACACCTCGGCCAAGGTGACCGCCACCGAGGTGGACAACGACGTCACCGGCGGCGACAACGAGTACGTCAAGCGCTTCATCGCGATGTACAACAAGCTCAAGGACCCGGCGAACGGCTACTTCTCCCCGGAGGGTGTGCCCTATCACTCGGTCGAGACCTTCATGGTCGAGGCCCCGGACCACGGGCACGAGACCACCTCCGAGGCCTACAGCTACTACCTGTGGCTGGAGGCGGCCTACGGCAAGGTGAGCGGCGACTGGACCAGGTTCAACGCGGCCTGGGCCTCGATGGAGAAGTACATCATCCCGGCCACCGCCGACCAGCCGACCAACTCCTTCTACAACCCGTCCAAGCCCGCCACGTACGCCGGCGAGTGGGACGACATCAAGCAGTACCCGTCCAAGCTGGACAACAGCGTGAGCGTCGGCGTCGACCCGATCGCAGGCGAGCTGAAGACCGCCTACAACACCAGCGACGTCTACGGCATGCACTGGCTGCTGGACGTGGACAACACCTACGGCTTCGGCCGCTGCGGGGACGGCACCACCAGGCCCGCGTACATCAACACCTACCAGCGCGGTCCCGAGGAGTCGGTCTTCGAGACCATCCCGCAGCCGTCCTGCGACACCTTCAAGCACGGCGGTCCGAACGGCTTCCTGGACCTGTTCACCGGGGACAGCAGCTACGCCAAGCAGTGGAAGTACACCAACGCCCCCGACGCCGACGCCCGCGCCGTCCAGGTGGCCTACTGGGCGCACACCTGGGCCACCGAGCAGAACAAGGCGTCGCAGGTCTCGGCCACGGTCGCCAAGGCCGCGAAGATGGGCGACTACCTGCGCTACGCGATGTACGACAAGTACTTCAAGAAGCAGGGCTGCACCAGCACCGGGTGTCCGGCGGGCACCGGCAAGGACAGTGCCTCCTACCTGCTGAGCTGGTACTACGCCTGGGGCGGCGCCAACGACAGCTCCGCCGGCTGGGCCTGGCGGATCGGCTCCAGCCACAACCACTCCGGTTACCAGAACCCGATGGCCGCCTGGGCGCTGTCCAGCGTGGACGTGCTCAAGCCCAAGGGCACGACCGCCGTCGCGGACTGGACCATCAGCGCCAAGCGGCAGCTTGAGTTCTACCGCTGGCTCCAGTCGAGCGAGGGCGCGATCGCCGGTGGCGCCACCAACAGCTGGCAGGGTCACTACGCGGCCCCGCCGTCGACACTGCCCACCTTCTACGGCATGGCCTACGACTGGCAGCCGGTCTACCACGACCCGCCGTCCAACCAGTGGTTCGGCTTCCAGGCGTGGACGATGGAGCGGGTCGCGGAGCTCTACTACGCGACCGGCAACGCCGACGCCAAGCTGATCCTCGACAAGTGGGTCAAGTGGGCCACCGACAACACCACCGTCAACGCCGACGGGACCTACCAGATCCCCTCGACGCTGGTGTGGACCGGCCAGCCCGACACCTGGAACGCGAACAACCCCGGCAGCAACAGCGGGCTGCACGTGAGCATCAGGGACTACACGACGGACGTGGGCGTGGCGGGCTCCTACGCCAAGGTGCTGATGTACTACGCGGCCAAGTCCGGCAACGCCACCGCCAAGAACGTCGCCAAGGGTCTGCTCGACGGCATGTGGAAGAACAACCAGGACGCCAAGGGTGTCTCGGTCCCCGAGACCAAGGCCGACTACAGCCGCCTCAACGACCCGGTCTACGTCCCCGCGGGCTGGAGCGGCAAGATGCCCAACGGCGACGTGATCAACTCCAGCTCGACCTTCCTGTCCATCCGGTCCTTCTACAAGAACGACCCGGACTGGCCGAAGGTGGACGCCTTCCTGAAGGGCACCGGGCCCGCCCCGTCCTTCAACTACCACCGGTTCTGGGCGCAGGTGGACGTCGCCGTCGCCCTGGCCGAGTACGGCCGGCTCTTCCCCTGATCCGGCACCTTCCCCGATCCCGATTCCGGCCTTGACCCCGGTCCCCGGTCCGGCTCTCGTCTGAGCCGGACCGGGGACCGGGATCCACCTCCCCCGAGACCTCGGGGCGTGACGGCACCCCTGACCTGCTGTCACGCCCCGAGCACCACCTCCGAGAGGCGATCCCCAATGAAGAAGACCCTGGCGGCGCTCGCGCTGCTGGCACTGGCGGCGGTGCCGGTGCCGGCCGCCGCCCAGGCGGCGGCGCCCGCCTTCGCCTACGGCGAGGCACTGCAGAAGTCCATCTGGTTCTACGAGGCCCAGCAGTCGGGGAAGCTGCCGAGCTGGAACCGCGTCAGCTGGCGCGGCGACTCCGGGCTCACCGACGGCCAGGACGTCGGGCTCGACCTGACAGGCGGCTGGTACGACGCGGGCGACCACGTCAAGTTCGGCCTGCCGATGGCGGCCAGCGCGACGATGCTGGCCTGGGGCGCGGTGGAGTACCGCGACGCGTACGTCTCCTCAGGGCAGCTCACCCACCTGCTGAACAACCTCAAGTTCGTCAACGACTACTTCATCAAGGCCCACCCGTCGGCGAACGTGCTGTACGGGCAGGTCGGCAACGGCGGCAAGGACCACGCCTGGTGGGGTCCCGCCGAGGCGATGCAGATGGAGCGGCCCGCTTACAGGATCGACGCCTCCTGCGGCGGAGCGGACCTGGCCGGGGAGACGGCGGCGGCGATGGCGGCGTCCTCCATCGTTTTCCGCCCAACAAATCCGACTTATGCTGACACGCTGGTGACGCACGCCAAGCAGCTCTACATTTTCGCCGACACCGTGCGGAAGAAGTACAGCGACTGCATCACCGACGCGTCGGGCTACTACCAGTCGTGGAGCGGCTACAACGACGAGCTGGTCTGGGGTGCGATCTGGCTGCACCGGGCCACCCAGGACGCCTCCTACCTGGCCAAGGCGGAGTCGTACTACGACAACCTCGGCACCGAGCCGCAGTCCACCACGAAGTCCTACAAGTGGACGATCGCCTGGGACGACAAGTCGTACGGCGCCTACGTGCTGCTGAGCAAGCTGACCGGCAAGCAGAAGTACCTCGACGACGCCAACCGCTGGCTCGACTACTGGACCGTCGGGGTCGACGGCCAGCGGGTGAAGTACTCACCGGGCGGCCAGGCGGTGCTCGACCGGTGGGGATCGCTGCGCTACGCGGCCAACACCTCGTTCGCGGCCCTGGTCCATTCGGACTCGATCTCCGACGCGACGCGTAAGGCGAGGTATCACGACTTCGCGGTCAGGCAGATCAACTACGCGCTCGGCGACAACCCGCGCAACTCCTCGTACGTGATCGGGTTCGGCGCGAACCCGCCGAAGAACCCGCACCACCGCACCGCGCACGGCTCGTGGACCGACCAGATGACCAACCCGGTCGAGACCCGGCACACCCTGTACGGCGCCCTCGTCGGCGGCCCGCCCGACCCCAACGACGCCTACACCGACAAGCGCGACGACTACGTGATGAACGAGGTCGCCACCGACTACAACGCCGGCTTCACCAGCGCCCTGGCCCGGCTCTACCGGGAGTACGGCGGGGCCCCCGCCGCGAACTTCCCGGTCGCCGAGACCCCGGACGGGCCGGAGATCTTCATCGAGGCCGGGGTGAACGCCTCGGGCTCGACGTTCACCGAGATCAAGGCCATCGTCAGGAACCAGTCGGCCTGGCCCGCGCGCCCGCTGACCAATGGCTCGTTCCGCTACTACTTCACCCTCGACGGCACCACGACCGCGAACCAGGTCACCGTGTCGTCGGCCTACAACCAGTGCAAGGCTCCGACCGGGCCGACCTTGCTGTCCGGTAAGACCTACTACGTCACCATCGACTGCTCCGGCACCTCCATCTCTCCCGCCGGCCAGTCACAGCACCGGCGCGAGGTGCAGTTCCGCCTCGCGAGCACCGGCACGTGGGACCCGTCCAACGACTGGTCGTACGTGGGCGTCGCCACCACCCCCGGCGCGACCCCGGTCCGGGTGCAGAACATGACGCTCTACTCCGGCACCACGAAGATCTGGGGCACTCCCCCCGGTGACGAGCCGCCGCCGCAGGAGGACCTCGTCGCCCCGTCCCGGCCCGGCAAGCCCGCCGTCTCCGCGATCACCGGCAGCGGCGCCACGCTGACCTGGACCGCGTCGACGGACAACGTCGGCGTCAGCGGCTACGACGTCTACCGGGGCACGACGAAGGTCGCCACCTCCGCGGCCGCCTCGTACACCCTCACCGGCCTGACCCCGGCGACGGCGTACACCGTGTCCGTGGTGGCCAGGGACGCGGCGGGCAACTCCTCCGAGGCGTCCGAGAGCACCGCGTTCACCACCACCCAGGCCCCGGCGGGCGGCTGCACCGCCACCTACACGGTGGGCAACAGCTGGCAGGGTGCCTTCCAGGGTGAGGTCACCGTCAAGAACGAGGGCGCCTCGGCGATCACCGGCTGGACCGTGACCTGGAAGTTCCCCAACGGCCAGACGATCAGCCAGCTCTGGAACGGCACGCTCACCCAGACCGGGGCGGACGTGTCGGTCAGGAACGTGGCCTGGAACGGCGGCCTCGCCCCGAACGCGTCGGCGTCCTTCGGCTTCACCGCGAGCCAGAGCGGCGTCAACGGCGTTCCTACTCCGGTGACCTGTACCGCGAGCTGACACCTCCCGTCCCTCCAATGTCCAGGCGCCCCGGGCCACTCGGCCGGCGCCCCCCTGCCCCGGCCGGGCGCGACGACCCCTCCGCCCGGCCGGGCACTCCCCAACCGAGGTAGGTCATGCGTTTCAGAAGCCTGGCGCTGCTCGCGGCGCTCCTTCTCTCGTTCTTCGTCTCGATCCCACCCGCCCACGCCGCCGTCGGCCTCCGGGTGAGCGGCACGAAGATCGTTGAGTCGAACGGCAACACGTTCGTCATGCGGGGCACCAGCCACGCGCACACCTGGTACCCGTCCCAGACCGCCTCGTTCGCGGGTATCAAGTCGCTCGGCGCGAACACGGTCCGGGTGGTGCTCAGCGGCGGCCGGTGGACCGCCAACGGCGTCTCCGACGTGACGAACGTGGTCTCGCTCTGCAAGCAGAACAAGCTCATCTGCGTACTGGAGAACCACGACACCACCGGGTACGGCGAGCAGAGCGGCGCCTACACCCTCGACCAGGCCGTGGACTACTGGATCAGCGTCAAGAGCGCGATCGTCGGCCAGGAGGACTACGTGGTCCTCAACATCGGCAACGAGCCCATCGGCAACAACGCGACCACCCCCGGCTGGACCCAGGCCACCTCGTCCGCGATCTCCCGGCTGCGGAGCAACGGCTTCCAGCACCTGATCATGGTCGACGCGCCCAACTGGGGCCAGGACTGGAGCTTCACCATGCGCGACAACGCGGCCACCGTCTTCGCCGCCGACTCGCAGCGCAACACCGTGTTCTCCATCCACATGTACGGCGTGTTCGACACGGCCGCCGAGGTCACCGACTACATGCAGAGCTTCCAGACCGCCGGGCTGCCCCTGGTCGTCGGCGAGTTCGGTTTCGACCACTCGGACGGCAACCCCGACGAGGACACGATCATGGCCCAGGCCCAGGCCAGGGGCATCGGCTACCTCGGCTGGTCGTGGAGCGGCAACGGCGGCGGCGTCGAGTACCTCGACCAGGTGACCAACTTCAACGCAGCCAGCCTCACCAGCTGGGGCCAGCGGCTCTTCAACGGCGCGAACGGCATCGCGCAGACCTCCGTCGAGGCCAAGATCTACGGTGGGAGCACCACCCCCGACACCGAGGCGCCGACCAAGCCGGGCACGCCCACCGCCTCCGCGATCACCGGGAGTGGCGCCACGCTGACCTGGACCGCCTCCACCGACAACCGCGCCGTCACCGGCTACGACGTCTACCAGGGCACCACCAAGCTCGGTTCCTCGGCGACGAACTCGATCACCCTGACCGGGCTCAGCGCGCAGACCTCCTACACCGTCCACGTGGTGGCCAGGGACGCGGCCGGCAACACCTCCCCCGCTTCCAGCACCGTCACCTTCACCACCACCTCGGCCCCGCCGAGCGGCTGCACCTCCACCTACAAGACGGTCAACTCCTGGCAGGGCGGCTTCCAGGGCGAGGTCACCGTCAAGTGCACCGCCGCCGTCACCGGCTGGAAGACCGTTCTCACCTATCCCTCCGGTGTGAACATCACCCAGTCCTGGAGCTCCACCCTGTCCGCCGCTCCCCCGGCCTTCACCTTCACCAACGCCGCCTGGAACGGCTCCATCCCCGCCGGCGGATCCACCACCTTCGGCTTCATCGGCAGCTGGAACGGGAACGGCACCCCGCCCACCCCCACCATCTCCTAACTCACCACGGGTGCGACACATACGTCACCACCCCGCACGGTCACACCTCCCACCATCCCCTAGCTCACCCACAGGCCCCACTCACCCGGAGTTCTCCCGCGCGAGGACCCCTCCCGCGCGAGGACTCGGTGCGGCCGGGCAAGGGGGCACGGCTCACCTGCCGTGCCCCCTTCCCCCGGCCCGCTTCCGAAAGTTTCGGCAGTTTATCGCAAATTTTCTAATCACTAGGCCGGATCTTCCATCACCCTCAGAGAGGACCCCCCATGTCCAGCCTCCGCAAAGCGATCTCGGCAGGGGCGATCGCCCTGCTCCCGCTCGTCACGGCAGCCGTCGCCATCCTGCCCGCCACCCCGGCCCACGCCTCCGCCTCCCTGCGCGAACACGCCGCCGCACGCGGCAAGTTCATCGGCGCCGCGGTCGCCACCTCCCCGCTGGCGAACGAGACCTCCTACCGCAACATCGCGGCGACCGAGTTCAACCAGATCACCGCCGAGAACGTCATGAAGTGGGATACCACCGAACCCAGCCAGAACCAGTTCAACTGGACCGGGGCGGACGCCGTCGTCGACTTCGCCACGCAGAACAACCAGCAGGTGCACGGGCACACGCTGGTCTGGCACAACCAGACGCCGAACTGGGTGCAGAATCTCAGCGCCACCGACATGCGCTCCGCGATACAGAACCACATCGCCAAGGTCGTCGGCCGCTACGCCGCCAACCCCACGGTGGTCTCCTGGGACGTCGTGAACGAGGTCTTCGACGACAACGGCAACATGCGTAACTCGTTCTGGTACCAGAAGCTCGGCGACACCTACATCGCCGATGCCTTCCGGGCCGCCCGGGCCGCCGACCCCGACGCCAGGCTCTGCATCAACGACTACAACGTCGAGGGCGTCAACGCCAAGAGCACCGCGATGTACAACCTGGTGCGGACGCTGCGGGCGCAGAACGTTCCGGTCGACTGCGTCGGATTCCAAGGGCACCTGGCCACCCAGTACGGCTTCCCCGGCCAGGTCCAGCAGAACCTCCAGCGCTTCGCCGACCTCGGCGTCCAGGTCAGGTTCACCGAGATCGACATCCGGATCCAGATGCCCCGCGACGCGGCCAAGGACGCCCAGCAGGCCACCTACTACCGCGACGTCGTCAACGCCTGCCTGGCGGTGACCCAGTGCGCGGGCATCACGCTCTGGGGCTTCACCGACAAGTACTCCTGGGTGCCCGACACCTTCCCCAGCGAGGGCGCGGCCCTGATCTACGACGCGAACTACGCCAAGAAGCCCGCCTACACGGCGGTGCACGACGCGCTGGCCGGTGGCACCACCACCCCGGACACCGAGGCCCCGACCAGGCCGGGCACCCCGACCGCCTCGGCCGTCACCTCCTCGGGAGCGACCCTCAACTGGACCGCCTCCACCGACAACCGCGCCGTCACCGGCTACGACGTCTACCAGGGCACCACCAGGCTCGGCTCGTCGACCACCAACTCCGTCACGCTGACCGGCCTCAGCCCGCAGACCGCCTACAGCGTCACCGTCGTCGCCCGTGACGCGGCGGGGAACACCTCGGCCGCCTCCGCGGCGGTGACCTTCACCACCCTCGCCGGGCAGCCCGGCGGCCCCTGCACCTCCACCTACAAGACGGTCAACTCCTGGCAGGGCGGCTTCCAGGGCGAGGTCACCGTGAGCTGTCCCGCCGCCGTCACCGGCTGGAAGACCGTTCTCACCTATCCCTCCGGTGTGAACATCACCCAGTCCTGGAGCTCCACCCTGTCCGCCGCTCCCCCGGCCTTCACCTTCACCAACGCCGCCTGGAACGGCTCCATCCCCGCCGGCGGATCCACCACCTTCGGCTTCATCGGCAGCTGGAACGGGAACGGCACCCCGCCCACCCCCACCATCTCCTAACTCACCACGGGTGCGACACATATGTCACCACCCCGCACGGTCACACCTCCCACCATCCCCTAGCCGTACCCGACCAGAAGGGACCTCCGGCCGCGGTGGAGACACCGTCCCCGCCCGGCCGGAGGCCCCGTCGCCGCTCCCCGCCCGGCGACTCAGACACCTGCCTGGTTCACGGGTGTACCGGTGAGCGACCTGCGCATGGACTGGATGGACCGTCCACGTACCTGAGCGAACTTGGCCAGTTTGGCGTCGGGATGCCTGTGCAACTCGTCAAAGATCGCGAAGACCGGATACACGTCTCCCCACGGTCGACGCTTCCACGACCTTTCCCTCGCGGCCTCGATACGCCGTTCGAGGCCCCGCAGGACGCCTTGCTGAACGCGCCGCCTGCCGGACGAGAGCAGCTCCTCGATCTCGGTCCACCGCTCTTCCAACGCGAGCCCCAGTGTCAACCCGGCGGCACACCGCTCCACCACGACCGCCTTGCCGTCGAGGCCCGCGCGCAGCGACGTCTCGGCGGGTGATCCGGTGTCCGGACGGCACATCAGGGAGCCGAGTGCGAACGCCGCCTCCAGGCCGGGGTTCATGGTGAACCGGGCCTCTCCGGGCCCGGGTGCGTGCACGGCGGTACCGCCGCCCAGCAGCGCGGACAGCGGCCCGACGATGTCGAGCACCACACCCTGCTGGATGAGGTACGCCGCGTTACGGCAGGTTCTGTGCAGCACGAGCAAGGAGTCCTCTCCGAGCAGATGCCGGACAAGCACCTCGGTCGCGGCCCTGTCCAGATGTTCGCAATGGTGGAGAGCGGAGGTGACCCAGCTTCCGGGACGGCTGCGGTAGAGCTCGACGGCTCGCTGTCCGTCTCCTTCACGCAGGCACTCCAGGACGGTCAGATGGTCGGCGACGAGCGGCCTCGGTTCGGTGGCGGGCGGGTCTCCGTCGAAGCGCGCTCGATCGATCGTGGCGCCGCCGAATTTCGCTCCCTCCAGAACCGCGCCGGTGAAATCGGAACCCGTCAGGTCCGCGAAGACGAAATCCGCCTCCCGCAGGTCGGCCCCGCGAAAGTCCGCGTCCGGCAACCTGGCGTTCCTGAACGACGCACGGGAGAGCCGGGCGTCGTGGAAGTCCACCTCCTCGCCGTGGGCCCGGTCGAACGTGGCGTCCTCAAGCCCGGCCGCCGCGAAGCGAGAGTGCGCGATGGACGCCGCCGAGAAGTCCGCGCGGGGAAGGTTCGCCCGGTCCCACCAGGTGATCGAGGCGTGCGCGTCGCCGAAGTCGGCACCCTCGCCGCTGGAATCCCCGAAATCACACTGAAAGAACGTGGCCCCGCCGAAGTCCGCCCGGTCACACCGGACGGCGACGAAGTCGCAGTCCATGAAATGAGCCCTCAAGAGGTCGGCCCCGGACAGGTTCGCCCGCGAGAGGTCCATGAAGTCCCCCGCGAGACGGGACAGACGGGCACCCGTGAGATCAAGGCCGGTCGCGGCGACATCTTCGAGCCGGGCATTCTTCCTGGCGGCCCTTTCGAGCTCCTCCCGGGTGAGCACACGACGCTCGGTCTTCATTCTTCCTCCACTCACACCCGGGCCGGCTGTTCCCGGTCATCCGGACACGGCGGCCGCCCTTTCACCACCACCCCGGAAGACGATCCTGGAGAAACCCGGTTGGAAAGCGCTTGAAAGCCACTGCGCCCCCCTGACCGGGCCCGATCAGGACGCGAAAGGGGCGTGTGGGCGAGCTCCCCACCTGAGCCGTCGGCCGGGGAACGAAGACGGCGGGAGGGCGGACAGCGCGAGGCGGCGGCACCGCGGTTCGAAGACCACGGCGCCGCCGCCGGTAATCCTGTGAGAAACAACAACTCGCACTGTATTGAGAGTCAGGATCCCGAAGAGATCTCTCCCGGATTTCCGCGCCCTCAGTTCGGGGCGGCGTTTCTCTGTGGAAAAACACGGTCCCGGTGAATACGGGATCCCATCCCTTGGCAACGCTTCCGGAGCCGCGCGAAATCACGGATCCGGCCGCGAGTGGACTCACATCCCGGATGTCCTGGGCGTCCCGGACACCTCGGCCCGCATCGCGCCCCGATCAGAGCGCGACCACGGCTGGACGACCGGAAGATCTAGTCATCGTCGTCGTCGAAGCCGCGGAGGCCGGAACCACCGCTCCTGTTGTTCAGACGGTTGACGTTGTTGTTGTGGTTGTTGATGATCACCCTGACGCGGCTGTGGCCGTGCCGGCCCCAGCCTCGTCCCCAGCCGCCACAGCCGCCGCCGCAGCCGCAGCCGCGCCCGCAGCCACCGCCCCAGGTCGGGAAGGCGGCGGCGGTGACCGCGGTGGTCGCCGCGCCGGCGCTCGTGGCGGTGGTCGCCGCACCCATACCGACAGCCCCACCGGTCAGCGCCGCACTGATCGCGAGCCCTGCGATAACACTCTTGGACTTGGGCATTTTGTTTCCCCTCGAAAGGTTCAGTTACCCTAATTTCCGGCATTTCCTAGATCAGCCGAAAATCTCCCGAGATGGCCAGATATGCACCATCACTGATTGTCATAGTTTCCTGCCATGTCTGCCTACAAACAACGATTCAAGGCTTTTACGCTATTGTTGTCTAGTTATGGCGGACATTAAACTATTATGAGTCGCTTTGGGATGGAATGTCCTTTATGCACCCCGAGGGGCCGCAATCCACGAGGACCAGGTGGGCCACCGAACCCGCGAATCCCGGTCCCGCGGCCGGGAACGGACGGACCGCTTCTCGTACCGTCGGCCAGGGCGGAGGGCGCTACGGGTCAGAGAGGACGGGGCTCGATGCCGTACTCGTGCAGCCTGGTGACCATCCAGCGGGAGAGGCGCAGATGGCCCACGAGGGTGGGGTGGACCCCGTCGGGCAGCACCGCCCCCCTGCCCCAGCCCCGGCCGTGCGGGCCGAGCGGTTCGAACGGGTCGAGGAAGGGCACCTCCAGCCGGTCGGCCGCGGTCGAGACGGCCTCCCTCACCCGGTAGGCCCACCGGGGAGCCCTCGTCATCCAGATCGGGCCGACCAGCACGATCCTGGTGTGCGGCCACCGCCGCCTGACCAGCTCCAGCAGGCGGACCGCCGCTCCCTCGATCCTGGCGGCCCCGACCCGGCGGTCGTTACGCCCGCCGGAGATGATCAGCAGGTCGGGCTCCGGACGCCAGGAGAGCTCCTTGACGAAGGACTGCTGGAAGGTCCGGCCCACCCTGCCCTGATTGACGAAGCCCGTTCCCGCGGCGCCCGCGGTGATCAGCTGCCAGCCCAGCTGCCGGGCGACCTGCGCCGCGTAGCCGTCCCATCCCCGTACCGGCCCCGACCCGACCGTGAAACTGTCACCGATGATCATGACGAGCGGTGCCCGGCTCGGGGGTGACGGAGTGGCCGAGGCGGGGAGTTCGGCACCCAGCGTCACCGGTACGGCCGTACCGCCCTCAGGGACACATCCCGAAATAAGACAGGAAATCGCTACGACAAACGCGACCGCGAACGCCCACGGTCGTCTACGTGCGGGCGTGCGCATGCCACCTCGGGGGACGTCGGACTGCCGACATGATTGTAGATGTCCGCCGGTGGCCGGACTCGGAAAGCGGAAAAGCCGGACCCGGCGGCATCACAGGTCCGGAAGCCTCCTGCCCGTTCGGCGGGAGCGGGTCAGCCGACCTGGGAGGGAGGAACGACCCAGGTGTTGCAGTAGCCGATCCGGGCGTACTTCCAGCCCTGGTGGAGCCAGGCGGCGTAGTGCTCGCCGGTGCCGTGGTCGCGCCGGGGGGCGCCGTTCTGGTCGTCGCCGCGTCCGTACTCCGCCCGCAGCACCTGCTGCCAGCGGGCGCCGGTGACGCCCAGCGGGACCCGCACGGTTCTGACGAAGGCCCCGGCGAGACACTGCGCCTGAAGCTCGTGGCGACGGGAGTGCGCGTCCTGCGCCTCCCTGGACCTGGTGGAGACCTCCCACCACCAGGCCCCGCCGATGCCCGCCATGGACTGCACGTGATGGGCGTACTCATGGGCGAGCACGGTCAGGTAGGGCACGTGGTTCCGGGCGGGGTCGACCTGACCGCTCTGCTGGATCACATGGCTCAGGCCGATGTACATGCCCCGGTTGGCCGGGCAGTAGTAGGCGGAGGCGTCGGGGTTGGGATAGACCCCGCAGGGCCCGCGCCCCGCACGGGACCAGTAGACCTTGCTCGGCTCCTGGAAGACCGCTCCGGCCTGGGAGAACTTCGCGCTCCACGCCCGGTCCAGGCAGCCGGTGACGGCGTTGAGGTAGGCGAGCATGTCGCCGGGCCGGGTCGAGGGCCGAGGAGCGCGGCAGGAGGTGGGGCGCATCAGGCCGGTGCCGTACAGCGGGTTGCGCTTGAGCCGAGCCGCGGTGTCGGAACGGCGCATGTGGCGGAGGTCGACGGCCGTGCTCCGCTCCGCGGCGGCCGGCACGATCTGGGTGTCGCCCAGCGAGCCGAGGTTCAGCTCCCGCGGCGGGGTGAAGGCCGGCGGGGTGATCTCGACCTCGCCGGTCTGCGTGGGAACGGCCTTCCCGGTCGCCACCGGGCCGGTCCCGGGACCGGCCGGACTCTCGGCCTCCTCGCCACCGGCCAGGCCCGCGATCACCACGACCCCGGCGAACACCAGGGCGAGAATGCCCAGGAAGCCAAAGGCCAGTGGGTTCGACCTCCGTGGGCGCATGCGACCGCCTCTCCAAAGAGTGGATCTCCGGGCGGCAATCTAGCGGATACATACACATATGGGTTTACGGGTGTGAAGAAATGGAGATGGGGCCGATCATCATGGCCCGGTGCTTCTCGATAGGCTCCCGACCCATGGCGGCATCTTTCTCGCACCGAGCAGCCGGAAGCCTGGCCGCGACGGCCATCCTCGCGCTGCTGGTCGGCGCCTCCCCTGCCCTCGCGACCGTTTCCGCGTCCCCCCAGGCCGCGCAGGACGGCAAGGTGACGAGTACGACGGTGCGGATGGAGCTCCGGCAGGACGGGGTGCTTCATGTCAAGGAAGAGGTCACCTTCGAAGGCGACGCGCCGTCGCGCGACCTGGTCGACCGGACCCGCTACGACAGTCGCAGCGACCGGCTCTACCAGGTCACCGACCTGAAGGGGGACGCCACCCTGACCGGCGGCACCATCACCCTGAAGGGCATGGGCAGCGCCGTCCTGGAGTACGACGTCAGGGGCAGCATCACTCCGCTCGCCGACGCCCAGGAACTGCGCTGGTACGCCGTGGGCGGCTGGTCCGTTCCGGTCGAGCAGGCCAGGGTCACCGTGAGCGGCCCGGCCGCGGTGCAGCACCTGTCGTGCTTCGCCGGCCCCCTGACCTCGGCGATCGCCTGCACCGAGGCGTCCATGGACCACACCGGTGTCGCCGCCGAGTTCGGGCAGCAGGGCCTGGGCGCCGGCGAGGTGCTCACCGTGGTCATCGGCTACCCCGCCACCGCCACCAAGGGCGCGCCGGTCCTGGCGCGCCGCTTCGAGCTGTCCAATGCCTTCACCCTCAACACCGTGACCGGCGGCGCGCTGGCCGCCCTGCTCCTCCTGATGCTCGGCGGCCTCGCCCTCCTCTACTGGACGCGAGGCCGGGACGCCCGCGTGGTCGGCCACGAGTCGGGGACGCTCAACGGTGTCGAGAACGGCCACTTCGCCCCGCCGGACGGCGTCCGCCCCGGTCAGATCGGCACCCTCATGGACGAGCAGGCCGACGTGATCGACGTGACCGCCACGATCGTCGACCTGGCCGTCCGGGGCTACCTCAGGATCGACGAGCAGCCCCGGCAGACGTACGAGACACCCGACTGGAGGCTCGTACGGCTGCCCACCGCCCCGGTCTCCGCGCTGATGGCCTACGAACTGGAGCTCTACGACGCCATCTTCGACGGCCGCGACACGGTGCTGCTCTCCGAACTCCAGGGATCGTTCGGCGCCAAGCTCGGCAAGGTCCGCGAGGCGCTCTACCGCGACGTGGTCAGGCAGGGCTGGTTCGCCCGCCGCCCCGACACCGTCCGCACCCGCTGGACGACCCTCGGCGTGCTCCTCACCGTGCTCGGCGTCCTCACCACCTTCGCGCTGGCCTGGCTCACCACGTACGGACTGCTCGGCCTGGCCCTGATCATCGCCGGTGCCGCCCTGGCGGTGGGCGGCCAGTACATGCCGGCCAAGACCGCCAAGGGCGCGGGAGCCCTCGCCCACACCCTGGGGTTCAGGGAGTACCTGTCCGGCGGCGACATCTCCGACGACGTGCCGGCGGCCCAGCGGGTGGAGCTGTTCTCCCGCTACCTGCCCTACGCCGTGATCTTCGACAGCGTCGACCGCTGGGCCCGCGTGGTCTCCTCGGTCACCGGCGACGGCCGGCAGGCCGACAACCTGTACTGGTACCACGGCCCGGCCGAGTGGGACCTGTCCAGGTTCGCCGACTCGATGCGGACCTTCACCATGACCACCTCCGGCGCGATCTCCACCACCCGCCAGTTCCGCTCCCTGTGACCTCGCCGGCGGGGTGCCGGGGAGAGCCGCGCGGGGCACTACCGCACGCGGATCTCCCCGACCGGGCGCCCGCCGCCGAGCAGCACCCCGGTGGCCAGCTCGTCGAGCTCGGGGCCCTCGAAGCCGAGCGCCCGCAGGGCCGCGACGGTGACCGGAACCCGGGCACGCTGGCCACCATCCTCGATCTTGACGGTCCCGGAACGCCCGTCGTCGAAGGCGAAGGCGTCGAACGCCTCCGCGCCGATCTTGACCATCAACCCGGGAATCGCCCGCATCAGCCGGGCCTCGGGGCGGGTGGTGCCCGACGTCCATTCGGGGTGGGCCCGGAAGTCGTCCGCGATCCGGCGCTCCGGGGTGCCCGGCTCGGCCAGGACCAGTGCGCGGAACGCCCGGGTCACACCCAGCATCGAGACGAAGAACAGCGGGGCGCCGCAGCCGTCCACCCCGCCGGCCGCGACACGCTCGCCGGTCAACTCCTCGACCGTGGCGCGGATCGCCCGCTGCAGCGGATGGGTCTGGTCGAGGTAGGTCTCCACCGGCCAGCCGTTGACCACGCAGGTGGCGAGCATCGCCGCGTGCTTGCCCGAGCAGTTCATGTAGACCCTGGCCCGGCTTCCTCCGGAGCGCAGCACCTCCTCCCGGGAGGCGACGTGCTCGGGCAGGTCCTCCGGGCAGCCCAGCGCGCTCTCGTCCAGCCCGGCCCCGGCCAGGATCTCGCGTACCCCGTCCACGTGGAACGGTTCACCCGCGTGGCTCGCGCACGCCAGCGCGAGCAGCTCCCCCTCCAGGGGGAGCCCGGCGCGGACCATGGCGAGCGCCTGCAGGGGCTTCATCGACGAGCGCGGCGAGGCCGGCGCGTCCACCACCCCGTGCACCCTCACCAGGGAGCCGTCGGCGGCGACGGCGAGCATCCGCGCCCGATGGGTGGACTCCACGAACCCCGAGCGGACGACCTCGACGAACAATGACTCAGCAGACACCTTTGTCTCCTTTCGCCCAGAGTCTAGGGAGGTCGGGAGGCACGGGATGATGGGAGGCATGCGTGCGGTCGTGCAGCGGGTGAGTTCCGCGTCAGTGGTGGTGGACGGCGTGACGGTCGGAGCGATCGACGAGCCGGGACTGCTGGTCCTGGTCGGCGTGACCCATACCGACACCCCCGAACAGGCGGCCAGGCTCGCCGCCAAGCTCTGGGGCCTGCGGATCCTCTCCGGTGAGAAGTCCTGCTCCGACATCGGCGCGCCCCTGCTGGTGGTCAGCCAGTTCACCCTGTACGGCGACACCCGCAAGGGGCGCCGCCCCACCTGGCAGGCCGCCGCGCCGGGCCCGGTCGCCGAGCCGCTGGTCGAGACGGTCTGCGCGGAGCTGCGCGGGCTGGGCGCCCACGTGGAGACCGGGGTCTTCGGCGCCGACATGAAGGTCGGGTTGACCAACGACGGCCCGATCACCCTGGTCCTGGACGTCTGACCCCGGGGCCGGCCGGACTCCCCGGCGAGACCGGAAGCCGGCGCCCGGGAAGACCGCCCGGGCCCCGGTGAGCCGATGACGCCGTGCCGTCAGCGGATGCGGCGGCGCAGGGCAGGGTCGATCTGGACGTTGCGCCCGGCGTCCGGCGGCACGATGACCTCCTGGGACGCGGCCACCCCGCCGGCCTCCAGGGTGGCGTCCACCGGCACCGTCCGCTTGACCACGGCCAGCGCGATCGGGCCCAGCTCGTGGTGGCGCGCGGCGCTGCCGACGGAGCCGACCTCAGCGCCGTCGTACGTCACGGGGGCACCGTGCTTCGGCAGGGTGTCGACGCTGCCGTCCAGGTGCAGGAAGACCAGGCGGCGCGGAGGGTGGCCCAGGTTGTGGACGCGGGCCACGGTCTCCTGTCCCTTGTAGCAGCCCTTGCTGAGGTGCAGGGCCGTGCCGATCCAGCCCACCTCGTGCGGGATCGTCTTGTGGTCGGTCTCGAAACCCAGCCGGGGACGGTGCTCCTCGATCCGCAGCGCCTCGTACGCCCAGAGCCCGGCGAGCCTCAGCCCGAGCCCCCGCGCCAGTTCCGCGCGCGGGAGCAGGATGTCACGCCCCACCACGACGGCCCCCTCGGGCAGATCGGGCGGCGTCTCCCCCAGCACGGAGACCACGGCGTAGCGATCCGTCACGTCGGTGACCTCGACCCTCAGCATGAACCGCATCTTGTCGAGGAACCCGGCCAGCTCCGCACCGGTGCCCGGCTCGACATGCGCCCAGACGGCCGCGCCGTCGTCGACGAGGACGAGGTGGTGCTCCACCCTGCCCTGGGCGTCCAGCAGCAGCGTCTCGGTGGGCCGACCGGGTTTCAGGTCGTCGAGTTTCTGTGAGCTGAGGCTGTTGAGCCAGCTCAGACGGTCGGGCCCGGAGATCCGGACGACCTCGCGGTTGCTCCGGTCGACCATCGCCTCTCCGGCGAGCAGCGCGCGCTGCTCGGCGAACGGGTCGCCGTAGTGTCCGGCGACATCGGCGTCGGGGGCCTCGGCCGCGACCGCGCCGGGGGTGTCCAGCAGAGGGCTTCGCATGTACACAGCCTACGAGGCCGCACCGAGCGGGGCGGTGGCGGCTCCGCCACCGCCCCGGGGCGGAATTCCGGAGGCGTCCACGGAATCCGGGGGCCGCGGGATTCAGGAACGCCCGCGGATCGGGGCGGCCCAGGGGCGAAGCGCCTCCGGAGGATCAACGGGCGCGCCTACCCCGGCGGTGAGGCCGACTCATGCCGACCGGCACGATCCGGGCGCGGGCCAGGCCGGGCCACGCGGTTATCCTGTGGATCCGCTCCTCCCCCTCCCCGTACAGTCGCCGGAACGCGGCGTCGTCATCGGGAGCGGATCATGCGAGTGCACTATCCCCGCACCCCTCACCTGCCCTGGTCTCCCGGGGCCGCCTCGGACGACGTACACGCCGACGGCCTGTCGGGGCTGGCCGGCCGGGAGGTCGTCGTCACCGAGAAGCTCGACGGGGAGAACACCACCGTGTACTCCGACGGGGTGCACGCCCGTTCGCTGGACTCGGCGCACCATCCGTCCCGCGCGTGGGTCAAGGCCCTGCATGGCAGGATCGCCCGGTTCCTCCCACCGGGCCGACGGATATGCGGTGAGAACCTCTACGCCCGGCACTCGATCGAGTACCGGGACCTGGAGAGCTGGTTCTACGCCTTCTCCGTCTGGGACGGTGACCACTGCCTCGACTGGGACAGCACGGTGCGCCTGACCCGGCGGCTGGGGATCCCGGTTCCGCCGGTGCTGTGGCGCGGCACCTTCGACGAGCGGGCGCTACGGGCCCTGCGCCTGGACACGGCGCGGCGGGAAGGGTACGTCGTACGAACGACCGCCGGATTCCACCGGGAGGCATTCGCCCACCGCATCGCCAAATGGGTGCGTCCACGACATGTCCGGACGACCGGGCACTGGATGCTCGCGCCTGTCGTCGAGAACGGCCTGGGACCGGCCGCCGCACTGTGGGAGGTGCGCTCGGGGGCCGATCCGGACGTGCCGGCGCTCATCGCGGCGACGGGGATGAGCGCCGGTGACCCGGCGGGACCTGGGGCGGGCTCCCCGGAAGCGGCACGACGGTCGGCCACGGCGACCGGTGCCCCGGCGGGGCCCGTGATTCCGGCGGCCGCCGAGCCCGTCGAGGCGGCCGTGGCCGACGTCTCCGCCAGGCTCGACCTGCTCGGCCGGACGGGGGACGCCCGGCTGGCGGGCGTCCTGGCCACCCTGTTCCACGGCACGCGCCGGGCCTGGCTGGCGTCCGCCCTGGTGGCCCCCCTCGGCATGCCCCTGGCCCGGCGGGTCGCCGACCTGGCCGAGCTGAGCACCCGCCTGCACCGCCCCTTCCCCGACGAGGAGCGCAGGACAGGTCTGGTACGGCTGACGGCCGCGGCGGATCTTGGGGTCCTGCACGCGGTCGCCGCCGCGCCCCTGACCGGGCGCGCCGACGATGAGGCCGCCGAGGCGCGCGAGCAGGTCGGCTGGTCCGAGCTCCACGCCGACGAGGCCGGGCTGCTCGGCGAGGCGCCGCTGGAGCCGCTGCGCCTGGGCCTGCGTCAGGCGCTCGGCGGGTGCGATCCCGACGTGGCGGACCGGTGCTGGGCCGAGACGCGGGAGTCCTACGCGCTGGGCCGGATCACCACGGCCGAGGGGGGCCTGGCGGTGAGCGGGCGCTGGCGGTCCGGCCGGTTTCCCCGGCTCGTCGTGATGGTCGGCCCGTCGGGCAGCGGGAAGAGCACGTTCGCCCGCGGCCTCCCGGGCGCCGGGGCCGTCGTCGCGCTCGACGACCTGCGCCAGGCCCGGGGGTCCCGGTCCGACCAGCGGGCCAACCCGGCGATCCTCCGCGAGGGTCTGCACCGGCTCGACGCGCTCCTGGCCGGCGGCGGAACCGTCGTGTGGGACGCCACGGCCCTGAACCGGCACCAGCGCTCCCTGGTGCGCACCGTGGCCCGCGGGCGCGACGCGCTGACGACGCAGGCGGTCATGCTGGTCCCCGGCGACGTGCTGGCCCGGCGTAACGTGGGCAGGGCGCACCCGGTGCCGCCGGAGGTGCTCTCCGCCCAGCTTCACCGCTTCTCCCCGCCCTATCCGGGAGAGGCACACCGCACCTGGTACATCGGGCCGGAGGGGAACGTCCTCGACGTCGCCGGAGCCCTCGACGGCGATGAGGAATGATCATGCGTACGAGTGAGGAGATCTTCCACCGGATCCACTGGGATCCGCGGTTCGACCCGGCGCGGTTCGTCCTGGGCATCAGGGTGCGCGGGGCCTCGCCCAAGCGCGTGCCACTGCCCGCGTTCGTGCCGGGAGGCGACATCCCGTGGCACCGGATCCTGTTCGTCGAGGCCGACGGCGAGAGGGTCTGGGACCGGTCGGCGGGCCTGGACCGCATCGACTCGTCGCAGGCCGGCCGGGTACGGGATCCGCGCAGGCTCCGGGCGCCGTTCTTCGCGGCCAGGACGCCGTTCGGGTGGGATCCGGTCGCGGGCTGGCGTCCCGCGCCCCCCGTGCCGGCCGGGGCCGCGCCCACGACGGCGCACCTGCGCGTGCTGACCTGGAACACCCTGTGGGATCGCTACGACAGCGACCGGCTGGACACCGCGCGGCGCCGGCCGCTGCTGCTGGAGGAGCTGGGGCGGGCCGACGCGGACGTCATCGCGCTGCAGGAGGTCGAGGCGGAGCTGCTCGGCATGCTGCTGCGGACCCCGTGGATCCGCTCCGGTTACACGCTGAGCACCGACCCGGCCGGCCAGGACGTCGACGAGGCCGGCCTCCTCCTGCTGACCCGCCTGCCCGTTCGAGAGGTGGGCCTGCACGTCCTCGGCCCGCACAAGGCCGTCGTGGCCGTCACGGTGGAGTCCGCCGCCGGGCCGGTCGTGGTGGCCGCCACGCATCTGACCAGCGACCACACCGACGACGGCCCCGCCCGGCGCGAGGCCGAACTCGCCCGGCTCGCCGAGGCGCTGCTCGGTGTGGACGGGGATGTGATCCTGCTGGGCGATCTCAACGACGGCGGGGGCCGGCCCGCCGAGGTGCTGGGCCTGCGAGACGCCTGGACCGAGGTCCACGGCCCCGATGACGCGACCGCCACCTTCGATCCGCGGGTCAATCCGCTGGCGGCCCTCTCCTCGCTCTCCGGCCGCGCCTCCCGGCTCGACCGCGTCCTGCTGCGCGGTCACGACCTGCGCGTCACGACCGCGGCCGTACGGGGTGACGTTCCGACACCGGACGGCCTGTTCGCGTCGGACCACTACGCCGTCGCCGCCGACGTCGCCATCGGCGAGCACGATGCCCTCGGCGTCTCCGGCGTCCTCGACGCGCGCCCGACGGCACGGACCGCGCTGGCCTGGATCCCGCCGCGGGAACTCTGGCCGGCGATCCAGGAGATCCGCCGGAAGCACGATCCGCAGATCCACAGGTGGCCACCGCACGTCACGGTGATGTTCGGTTTCGTACCGGAGGCCGACTTCGAGGAGGCGGCCCCTCTCCTGGCCGCCGCCGCGGCCGCGATCCCCCCGTTCACCGCCCGGTTGGAGGGCGTGCACGCCTTCTCCCACCGTGACGGCTCCACGGTCTGGCTCGACCCGGCCGCGGGCGGAGCCGAACCGTGGGCCGCGCTGCGCGGCGCGCTGGAGCGCGGATTCCCCCGCTGCCGGGGCCGCTCGGAGGGCTACACCCCGCACCTGACCCTGGGAAGGGTCCGGGATCCCGAACGGCTCGTCGCCGACTGCGCGGCACGGCTGGGCGGCGGGTCGGTGCGGGTCGGCGAGCTGGTCCTGCTGTCACGCCGGGGTGCGGAGCCCATGCGGCCCCGGGCGACCGTCGCTCTCGGAACGGGCGAGGTGCGCTGGCTCGACCGTGAGACACCCGCGCCCGACGCCCCGCCGGCCCCGGCGCGCACCCCCGGGGACGCCCCGGGGTCGGGGAAGGACAGCCCCCGCGCGCAGGACGGCTCCAAGATACGGGAGCGTCACGGCGACGCCGTGACGCGGGAGGTCGTGGCGCGGCTGCGGGTCTCGTTGGCCGAGGGGGTCGTGCACGTCACCGGGTCGCGACGCCTGGACTGCGCCCTGGCCGACGCGGACCTGGACCTGGTGGTGGCGCTGCCCGCGGCGGTCGCCCCCGCGGGCGTCGAGGCACGGGTGCGGGCGGCACTGCCGGAGGCGACCGGGCTGCGGAGGGTGACCGGCGCCAGGGTGCCCGGCCTCCGGTTGCGGATCGACGGACTGGACGTCGATCTGGCCGTCGTGGCGGTGACGGGCGTCCTCCCCGCCGAGGCGGTGTCGCGCCGTACGGAGCTGGACGAGGCCTCGGCGATCGCGTTGAGCGCGGTCAGCGACGCCGACGCCGTGCTCGCCGCGGTCGGCGCGAACCGCGCCGCCTTCGCCGGGCTGGCCCGGGAGGTGAAGGCATGGGCGAGGGCGCGCGGGCTGGACTCGGCCCCGTTCGGCGGGTTGCCGGGCCTGGCCTGGACCATCCTCGCGGCGCGGACGGTGTGCGAATCCGGGGATCTTCCTCCCGGCGACCTGCTCCGGCACTTCTTCGGTACCTGGGCCGCGTGGGACTGGCGCCGGCCGGTCGGCCTGTGGCCGGAGGCACCGGGCGGGCCGCCGGGCGGAGGGTCCGGCGCGGCCGTGTCGGTCACGACCCCCACGCCCCCCGTCCGCCTGTGCAGTGAACAGGTCGGCGCCGGCGGGCGGGATCTGCTGGCACAGGAGCTCTACACCGCCTGGGAGATCGTGGAGGAGGCGGCGCGGACCGGCCGGAGCCCCCGGGAGGAGTTGCTGTCGGCGCCGCCGTCGCACCGGCGGCACGCCGCGTGGGCGGTGGTGACCGTGAGGGACGAGCGGGCCGAGAGGTTCGCCGTGACACTGGGCCGCGTCCGGGGCCGGGTGCGTGCGCTGCTCACCTCCCTGGAACGCGCGGGGGTACGGGACGCGCACGCCTGGCCCAGGCCGTTCGAGGCCGGGCCGGGAACGGCCCGGTTCGCGATCGGGCTCGGCCGCACGCCGCCGGACGCGGCCACGCTGGCCGAGACGACCGCTCCGTGGGCGGCGGGCCTGCGCGGAGTCGACGTCGAGTGGGTGGCGGGCGGCGAGGTGCCGACGCTCCGCTGATCACACCCCGATCCGGGTTCCCGCCGCTAGCGGCAGTTCCGGCAGCGGCCGAAGACCGTCAGGTGGTGCACGTCGGTGACGAACCCGAGCTTCTGGTCGAGGTTGCCGACGAAGCTCTCCACCAGGTCCGGACTGACCTCGCTGATCTCCCCGCAGCCGCGGCAGACCAGGTGCACGTGATCGGCCTCGGAGGTCAGGTGGTAGGTGGGGGCACCGTGCCCGAGATGGGAGTGGGTGACCATGCCGAGCTCCTCAAGGAGCTCAAGGGTCCGGTAGACGGTCGAGATGTTCACTCCGCGAGCGGTCTCCCGCACCCGGTTGCAGATCTCCTCCGGGGTGGCGTGCTCGCAGGCCTTGACCGCCTCAAGCACCAGCTGGCGTTGCGGAGTGACCCGGTAACCACGGGCCCGCAGTTCCTCATGCCACGACGTCTCGGTCATGTCCAGAGTCTAAGAGCAGTCGTCATGCCGGTGAACGCCCTCCGCCACGGGACAGGTACGCCGGACGGCCCCGGAGGCCGGGACACCGTTTCGGCTTCCGAGAGGCTGGTCCAGGTCCTGGAGCCGCCGCGCGGCCTTCTCCACCCGCTCCGTCATCGACTGGTCGAAGGATTCCCGCAACCCCCGCAGCCCGTCCCAGAACCGCGCGCGATCGGTCAGGTCTCCCGGTGCCGGCGAGCCGAGCGCTTCACCGACCAGTTCTCGCTTGCCCGCCCCCCGCTCCCACCAGGCCGTGTCGGGCCTGGTCAGGGGATCGGCTTTGGGGCCGGAGCCTCAGCTCGGCGGGACGGAGAATATTCGTTTGCCTCGGCGGCGTGAGATTTCATAACGTACAGGCACGCCGAAAGGAGGTGGTCCGAACAATGGTTGATCATAGTTGGGCTAGCGAGGTGGCTGTCCGCTAAAGGGCAGGGTCGGACCTGGGGTTATCCTCCTTGTCGCAGGTCATTCGGTTTACTCGCACCCCGGAAATATCTGGACATATCTGGCTGTCTACGGGCCTTGTGTTCCCATCTTGTTCCCATCGGGAGCCCTTTCTCCGCGCCCCTCGCCACGAGTCTCAGTGCGCCCCCAGATGCTCCTAGCCCTCAGCGTGCGAACCGATCTACGATTCACGTGGGTTGATTGATCCCCCTGAGGGTTGATCAAAAAGCGAGCCCCCGGCGGGATGGCCGGGGGCTCGCTCTGCGAAGGGGGCGTATCAGCTGAACTCGCCCAGCTTCACGCCTCCTAGGAATGCGCTCCACTCGCTAGGCGTGAAGTACAGGACGGGTCCGCTGGGGTCCTTGCTGTCGCGGACCGCGCGCCCGCCGCCCCGGGTGGGGGCGACCTCAACGCAGTTGCCGGAGTTGTCGCTGAGGGTGCTCTTGACGAACGCCCCCTCAATGACGGGGTTTTCGTGGGTTGATTTCATGATCCTCGCCCTACTTGAGTTGATCGGCCAGTTCGGCCATATATCTCACAGACTCCTCAACAGGCAGCGCTTCGGCTACTACCTGCCTGTAGATGACGTCGTAATGCTCGACCTCCTCTCGGTCGTCTTGGTACACAGGGTTCGTGGGCGTCTCCATGTATACGAGAGATGGGTACTGCTCCGTGGCGAAATTGAAGATCGTAAACGGCGCAACCATCGCAGCGTGCGCGCCCGCCTTGTCAGGGAACACCTGGATGTTAACCGCGGGCCGACGCGCTACCTCGACGAGGTGGCGCAGCTGCTCGCGCATCACCTCGGGGCCGCCGACCAGCTTCCTCAAGGCGGCTTCGTCGATGACTGCCCACAAGACAGGCGGGCTGTCGCGCCAGAGGATCTTCTGGCGGGCCATGCGTCCTTCGACGTGACGCCGTACGCCTTCGTCGTCGAGCACGCGGCCGGCACGGAACACCGCTTCTGCGTAGGCGGGCGTCTGGAGCAGGCCGGGGACGAGCACCGTCTCGATGCCCTGTATCTGCGTCGCGCCCGCTTCCAGGTCTGGGAGCAGCCCCTTGAAGACGTCGGCGTAGGCGGTCCACCAGCCGCGCTCGCGAGATGCGCGGGCGAGCGCCAGGATCGCCTCGCGTTCGCGGTCGTCGGTGACGCCGTACATGGTGAGCAGATCGGAGACGTCACGCAAGGCGGGGCGCTTGGACTTGGCGTTTTCCAGCCGGGAGACCTTCGAAGGATCCCACCCTTGCTGCTTGGCGACCTTGGTTGAGTCCATGCCTGCGGCTTCCCGCAGGCGCTTGAGCTCAGCGGCCAGGACGAACCTCTGAATGGTGGGGCTGTACGTCGTCATGACACCTCTTCTCACCGCGCACGGAACTTCCGCTTCGAACAGAAACCCGGCGATTCCGTCTATATGAAGCTGTAGATATGAAGTTATCACTTGCAACTTGGTGGCGCAGCTAGGAGTATTGCAGCCAACACCCGCTACCGGGAGTGAGGCAATGATGACGCCTGCTCAGGACTTGGCCCAGGTGGTCAAAGGAATCGAAGCAGACTTCCCCGGCTGGAACGTCTTCCGTTCCGACAAGGGCCGTTGGTGGGCATGGGACAGCCACGTCACCCACCAGCAGGTCCTGGGGGGCTGCTCAGCCACCGTAGATGGAGACACCCCGGGCGATCTCCGCTCCGAGTTGCTCAAGCAGAAGTGCAAGCGGATCGAGCTCGTCACCTCGCCATTGATGGTCACGTCGTGATGCGTCTACTCTTCCGGCCACCCATCCCGGGGCAGCACATAGGTGCCTCGGCCCGGGATTGCGCGCACGTAGCCCTCATCGGCCAGGCGCGTGGTGACCTTCAGCGCGGTGCCTCGCGAGACCTCGAACTCTTGCACCAGGTGCACCAGGCTGGGGATCGGGTGGCGTTCTTTGTAAACGCCGCCCCGTATGCGCCTCACAAGTTCGCCGTACATCTGCTCCCAGCGAGTCTCGTAGTCGGCGAACACGAAGTGGATCATGAAGCGAAGGTAGACCGTCACTGTCTTCCATGCCTTGTCAGGGAAGGCCATGACAGTCTGTGGACTGTCATGGACCACCATGGACCGATGTGTGACATGCCACTGTCGCACCCCAAGGCCGGCGGCCCCCACTCGCGCCCTACCGCGCGCGACACCCAGTGGGGGCCGCCCCTCCTCTCGGCGGTGACCTCATGACCGCCGACACCGAGGTAACCGCCCTCGACCGGCTCGCCGCGAAGTTCCCCGACTGGCGGATCTGGCGCAGCGACCGCGGCCACTGGTACGCCACCCGCCGCACACCGGTCACCGAGGCGCAGGGCCGCGCTAGGTGCAACCGCATGGTGGACGCCAGCAACTCCGACGCCCTGGACGAGCTCCTGACCGAGCAGCAGGAGCGGGCAGCGAGGGCAGGCCCGTTGTGACAGCACCCCCTCCCGGACCGCACTTCCGCCCCTTCGTCTGCCAGAAGTGCGGGTTGCCGCTGGAGCGGATGTGGTCCCTGTACATCGGCTACTTCTGGGGCACCCGGGAAGGCGATCTCGGCCCGGGACAGTGCAAGCGGAACGTGTCTATGGGCGTCGCCTACGGCCCGCACACCCCGCCTTCCTGATCTACCGGCCGCCCTTGCCAGAGGGTGGTGGCGGCCGGTGCACAACCCCTCCAAGGGCAGCGCGCCTGCCCCTGGGAGGGCGGTGGTCTCGCGCGGAGGGGCGCGAGGCCACCCACACGCCCCCGGCACACGCCGGGGCTGGGGTTCCCGCCCCCGTCTTCCCCGATCAGGGGCGGGAACCCTCCACTACCCACCCACCCGAGGAGAGCGCGTGACCGTCTTCCGGCCTGGCGACATTGTCGCCTCACAGAAGATCCAGCATCTGTGGTTCGTGCACGGCCACCCCAGCATCGAACTGCTGCTCACGAACGCCGCAGGACTGTGCGTCTCCATCCCGGATGCCACACGCCTCTACGGGAATCTGTCGCTGCACTGCCGCCCCTCCGATCACCGGCCCGTCACCCCGGCGCCGCCAGCCCGGCCGGGAGAGCAGCGATGAACGCCCCAGAGATCGAGCACGGGGTCCGGTGGACACCCGGACCCGACCGACACCCCACCGTGACCCCCAACCTCGACAGCCCCGCCGCGGCCCGAGCCCAAGCCCGCCGGACACGAGCCCTGCAACAGGTATTCGGCAACGCCACTGACGCCGTCGTCGTCTACCGGCTTCCCGACGGCGCCTGGGTCACCCGCCGCTGGCGCCGCCAACTGCCTGCGGGACGCCTCGTGTGGCGTGCCGACCGTGACCCGCTCGGCCTCCCCCGGCGAGCGGACCGGAAAGTGCAGCGGCTCCTCGACAAACTCCGGAACCCCCCGACCACCCCCTGAACGCAGAAGACCCCGCCAGCGCGCCAACGCCAGCGGGGCTTCTACAAGGCCCGAGCCCCACTCAACCTGGAGCCCGAACGATGAACGACCGTAACGCCACGACTACCCCCGCGTCACCCGCGAGTCCGGACCCGGCCAGTCTCCCTCTCCTGCACAGCCGCACCCTCCGGCCCGCCGCCCAGCGTCCGAGCGGGGAGCAGCCCTCCGGCTGGCCCGACAGCATCCCCGGCGCCTCCTGCCGCGACATCTACCAGCAGCAGGTGCGGAAGGGCGGCCGGTGATGGAGTTCCACGTCATCCTGACGCTCGCCCAGTCCGCGGAGGACGGCGGGAACTACGCCACGATCAACCGGATCGTCAAGGCGAACCCGGGCAACACCCGCAAGGGGCTGCTGAACTGGGCATTCCAGAAGGCCCCCGAAGGGTTCGAGGGCGCCAACATCGTGTTCTTCTCCGCCGAGCCCAACGTCCTGCCCTCCTCGGAGTCGGAGGTGGGCGCATGATGCCCCGGCGCCTGCTGCGGAGCCGTGCTGAGCGCGCCGCGGACAAGGCCGCCGCCGAGCAGCTGGCCGCCCGCGCCAGCATCGAAGCACAGCGCGCCCGCGACCAGCGCGACCTGGAGCACCTCGAAGCTGAGCAGGAGAAGCTCAAGGTCCGCGCCCAGCTCACCGCCGAGCAAGGCCGCCTGGCCGAGCAGGAAACCGAGAAGCGCAAGACCAAGCGGCGCCACTTCCGCAGCCGCGTCAGCCGCGCTGTGGTGCTGGCCGGCGCGAACGTCGCGGTCAACGTCCTCGCCGTCGTCGGCCAAGTCCTCGCCCTGCACCTCGGCCTCGACTGGGAGTGGTGGGCCGCGGTACCGATCGCACTGGCCACCGAATCCCTGGCCATCAACATCGGCTTCTACGCCCACGACAAGCTCGTCAAGGGCGACTCCGCGTGGGGGCTGAGGATCTTCTCCTACGCGATCGGCGCCGTGGTCGGCTGGATCAACTACAGCCACAACCAAGGCCACCCCTCCACCGATGACCTAGCCGTCGTGTTCGGCGGGGCTTCGGTCCTGTCGCCGGTGCTGTGGCAGATCTACTCGGCGTGGAAGCACCGCGAGCAACTGCGCGAGCAAGGGCTGTTGGAAGCGCGGGCACCGAAGTTCGGCAAGCTGCGGTGGATCATCCCGAGCCTGCGATCCGAGACCTGGGAGGCGTTCAAGTACGGCGTCGCCGAGGGCGTGCAGTCCCCGGAGGCGGCGTTGGCGGTTGTCCGGGCGAGGAACGCGGCGGGGAACGCGGCGGACACGATCCGGGACGCCGAGCGGGCACTGATCGGGGTGCAGTCGGACGCGCTGAAGCTGACCCTGACCCACCTAGCGGCGGTCTACCACGACCTCGACGGAGAGGACCCGAAGGGAACCGAAGCGCGGCAGAACATCGCTCGGTTCATAGCCCGCTTCACCCCGCTCATTCCGCCACTCGGCCCAGGCCAGTGGTCCCCGGAACCGGCCACTGAAGGGCACGAAACGGGAACGGAAGCGGGAACGCCGAAGGAAACAAAGAAGCCCTCTGAGCAGGACAATGACCACGCCCGCGACTTCGTCAGGGAGTCCATCAGGCGTCGCAAGGTCGTTCCCACCGCGCTCGCCGTTGGCGATGAGTTCGGGTTCTCCAAGAGCTGGGGTTACGACCGCGTTCGGGAAACGAAAGAGGAACTCTCTGCGAAGGGTTGGACCTTCCCTGATGAAGGTCCTCCTGTTTCCCCTGCCGTTTCCCGGCGGGTTCTCGCTGAGTCGTCCAGCAGGGGAACAACGCGAGCCACCGCGAAGGTGAACGGGAGCCCGCGGTGACCACCGAGCAGCCGGTCGAGTCACCCGAGGTGGCCGTCTTGGAGCCGGAGCCTGACCTGTGGCAGCCGGTCGCGCAGTCTGCCCCCGCCGCGCAGCCCGAGCAGCCCGCCCGAGTGCCGGGTGAGGCCGGTACCCCGGCCGGGCAGCTCGCCGTCGGCGCCGCCTCCGTCCTCACACTGGGCGGCGTCGGCCTGTACCAGACGGTCGGCGTCCTCGGCCTCGTCGCCGGAGGCGCCACCGCGGCAGCCGGAGCGGGCGGGTACGGCTACTACCGGTGGAGGCAGGCACACCCGCGCAAGAGGCGCGACCGGTCGACGAGCTCGACCTCGGCCAACCGCACCAGCGGCAAGGACCTGTTCGGCACGTCGAGGTCTGGTCGCCGGGCGATGTTCTCCGCCCCCGGCCGGCCGAGCGGCTCGGCGGCGGACCGCTCTACGGCGGGCGGTCGCCGCGCTGCCCGTACCCCGTCGCTGACCGGTTCCCTCAGCAGCCAGGCGAGGAAGCGGATGACGTTCCCCGCCGGCCAGACCTCGACGCGCGGGGCCAGAGTGCGCACCCCGGCGCAGACCGCCGCTCATGCTGCTACGGCCCCGCTACGAGCAGCCCGCCGGGCGAGCCACGCCGCCGGGCAGCGCCTTGCCCAGGCCGGGCGGGCGACCCGCGCCTACGCCTCCCCCCGCCTGGCCCGCGCCCGCACCGCGTCCCGGCTGCTCGACGAGCGCACCGGCTACCTGGCCAGCCGGGCAGGCAAACGCATCGCCCAAGCAGCCCGGTCGCTGGACCAGCGCGCCGGAGGCCGTCTAAGCCGCGCCTGCCGAGCCGCCCGGCCGCAACGCATCCGCAGCCTCTGGCAGACCCTGCGCCGGCTGGACCGTGACCTCACCAGCGAGGTGGGCGGCCGAGCGCATCCTCACGTCAGCGCGGCGTGGCGGCGCATCCGCGGGTTGGTCGAGCGCTTCGGCCTACTCAAGCCCCACCCTGTCACCCCCGAGCAGCCCGCTTCTCAACCCGCTCCCCAGCCCACACCGGATGCTTCCGAGCAGCCGCCCCCCATCCGCACCTTCCCGATGCGCGCCCCTCACCGGCCCTCTCCAAGGAGGAACTTCCTCATGTCCAATGGCTCCCCGCTGATCGCCGTGTCCGCCGACATGATCGGCTCGGTCTCCCGCTACCTGCCCCAGGACATGTGGGCTGTGTCGCGCGACCTCGACCACCTCCACCAGGTCCCCGAAAACGTCGCCATGGCGCTGCGCACCTACACCACCAACCTCGGCGCCGCCTACCCGATCGACACCAGGGTGACGCAGATGATGGGCGAGTTCTACGCCTCCATCGCCCGAACCTCCGCCATGGCCCAGCAGATCTCCAACGGCTTCCGGAAGATCCACGCCGACGACATCAGGCGCCGGGAAACGCCGCGCGCCGGCGAGCACTTCTGGAATGTCTGACCAGCTCAACCTGTATGAACGGAGGACCATGGTCGCGACGAAGACCAAGCCGCCCGCGGACTGGTCGCTGACCCATGGGCCGATCGGAGGCGCGGTCAACGGGTTCCTCGCCCTGGCCGCGCTCGGCGCCGCCGCCCACGCCGTCGATATCGACGCGTGGCTGCCCGCCGCAGGCACCGCGGTATCAGCGGTCGGGTCAATCCTGCACAGCCTCGACCGGGGCGCGCACACGCCGACGCTGCTGTACCGGCTGTGCTGCGCGCTGAGCGCCGGATCCTGGCTGACCTACACCGCGGCGACCACACCGTGGACGTCAGGCGCGTTCTACGCGCTCGGATTGGGAGCCCTGGCCGCCGGCGTCCTGGCCCCCTGGTTCCGCATCAAGGAACCCGCCACCGGCGCAGGCCGAACGGTGCGGGCGGCGGTCGTGCCGCGGCGGGTCGCGCAGGTCGCCGCCGACTGGGAGCAGCGCATCCTCGCCGTCACCCGAGTACGGGTGGAGATCACCGACGTGCGCACCTGGGACAGCAAGGCCGGCTACACGCTGACCGGGCTGCTGCCGTTGGACGGCACCACCCGCCAGATCCTCGCCGGCGCCTCCGACCAGCTCGCCGCCGCCGCCCGCCTGCCTGATGGGTGCGGCGTCGAGGTGGCCAAGGGCCCACACCGCGGATCGTTCGTCATGCACGTGATGACGGTCAACCGGCTCACCGAAGACGTCGACTGGCACGGAGACCTGTCGGCCCGCGATATCCACGACCCGGCGTGGCTGGGTGAGCACCGCGACTCCAGCCCCATGACGGTGCCGCTGCGGGAGGAGTCAGTCATCCTGATCGGCCAGAAAGGGTCAGGGAAGACGACCCTGCTGCATGGCCTCATCTGGGAGAGCGCCCGCTGCTTCAACGGCCTGACCGCCGTCATCGACGTCAACGGCGGCAGCCTGGCCCAACCGTGGCTGCACCCGTGGCTCGAAGGCGAAACCGCCCGGCCGGCGATCGACTGGGTTGCCGCGGACCTCGACGAGGCGCTGGAGATGACACGGATCCTGGTCGAAATGGCCATCGACCGCAAAACGTCGTACCGGCACCTGAAAGTCCAGCACAACCTGTCGTTGCTGCCCTTGTCGGCTGACCTGCCGTCCTACCAGCTGCTCGTCGACGAGGGCGGCGAGCTCATGTCGACCACCAGCCGCGACCCGATCAAGAACGAGATCCGCGACAACATCGAGGAGTTGCTGCGCATCGGCCGCGACGCCGGGTTCAACACCATCATCAGCGCGCTACGCGCCGTGCAGGACATGGTGTCGCCTGATGTGGTCAAGCAGTCGAAGGTGAAGATCGGCATGTACTGCGACGACGAAGCCGAGCTCGCCTACCTGTTCGGCTGGAACAAGGGAGCTGACCCCGACGAGTTGGCCGGCCCTGGCACGGGCTTCTACCGCGTCCCCGGTTCGACGGTCCGCCCGTTCAAGGGCGGCAACCTCCGGCACGGGGACATCGCCCGCGCCGCGGTGACGATCGCCAACAACCGGCCGGACTTGGACGCGGCCGGTATCGCGGTCGGCGGGGACTTCTACCGGGACCGGTTGCAGCGGATGCGCGAGACGTTCAGTGGTAAGGCGCAGGTGGCGTTGCCCACGCAGCGGCCCCGCGCGCCACAGCCCCCCGCGCCCGCTGAGCAGCCCACTCCGCCCGCCCGGGCGGGCGGCCCGCAGTTGACGGTCCTGCGCGGTGGGGCAGCGTCCTGGCCGGACCCGTCCGAGATCGCCGCCGCCGCCGCGGCCGGGCCGGTGTTCGCCGGAGACTACGACCTAGGCACCGGGCAGGGCGAGACGCTGACCGCCGAACAGGTGCACGACGCGGCGCCAGTTCCCGAGCTCCTCATCCAGGCGCTGGACGTGATCGGCGAGGACCGGCGCATTCACTCCGTGGCGCTGGCTCGCGCGCTACGCCTGGAGCAGGCCGAGCTCGCCGACCTGCTGGGCGCACTGGGTGTGCGGACGCTGCCGAACCCGTTCGAACGAGGCGGTGAGCGGCTCCGCGGCTACGAACGCCAGCACCTCCAGGATGCGGCCGAGGCGATCCGCCGCGGCGAGCTCCAGGTGCCGCCCGAGGTCGCTGATTGGCCGGCGGCGTGACCCTCACGCCCCTCACGTGGCACCCCCACGTGAGGGTCCCACACCCCCACACGTGACCTGTGACACCCTCACACCCCTCCGAGCTGCGAATACGCGGCGGCGTGGGGGTGTGAGGGTCCCCCAGATACCCCCCTCTCAAGAGGCTTGAGGGCCACCAGACCCCCACGCCCTCACCCCCACACGAACCGAAGGAGAACGCATGACGGTCCTCGTCGGCCAGATCGTCGACTCCGTGCTCGCACCCTCCGCGCAGAAGCAGGAGCCGTTGTGGAAACGCGAGCTCCGCGGGGAGATGGCGATCCTGCAGCCGTCGGTTCAGGAGCTGGTGTGGGCGTGGCTGAGCCGGCAGAGGTCGCCGCACACCGGCGCCGCCTACGGGCGCGACCTTCGGGAGTGGCTGGCGTTCTGCAACCAGTTCGACCTCGACCCTCTGACGGTGGATGTGGGCCACGGCGACGTGTACGCCCGCTCGCTCCAGGTTCGCGGCCTGTCCGCCCGGTCGGCTGCCCGCAAGCTCGCCGCGGTGTCGTCTTGGTACACCTACCTCGTTCGGCGGCGGGCGATCAGGGTGAACGAGTTCGCCGGCGCGAACCGGCCTGAGATTAACCGCAAGGAGTCGAAGACCGTCGGGCTGACGGAGACCGAAGCCGCGGCGTTGATTCGGGCCGCGATGAACGATCACGGGCCGCGTCGGTTGCGGACGGCGGCGATCATCGGGCTGTTGCTTTCGGTCGGTCCGCGGGTGGCTGAGGTGGTCGCGCTGGAGTTGGGGTCGCTTGGTTACGAGCGGGGCATGCGGACGGTGCGGATCGTCGGCAAGGGCGGCAAGATCCGCACCCGGCAGTTGCCGGCGGAAGCAGCCGATGTTGTGGACGCGTATCTCGTGGAGCGCGGCGACGCTCCAGGGCCGCTTTTCGTGACCGCGTCGGGTAAGGCGTTGTCTGCTCGTGATGTTGCGAGCCTCGTTCGACGGATCGCAATCCAAGCTGGGCTGTTTAAGCCGGAGAGGGTCACCCCGCACACGCTGCGGCACACCTTCGCCACTTTGGCCGAGGAGCGAGGTTCGTCCGTTCGTGAGATCCAAGACGCCCTTGGTCACGAGTCGACAGCTACGACTGAGATTTACCTTCACGCGCCGAAGCGGCTCGAAAGCGACCCTTCGGTGAAAGTTGCGAAGGTCTTGTGGTGAACCCACTCATAACGAGGATTATGCGGGTGCGGCAGCGATCTTGCAGCCGAGGGCCACCCAACCTTGTTCGACTGAAATGCTCACACTCGATATGCGATATTCACAGGACTCGCATACAAACATCTGTTAATACCATTCACGGAAGAGGATCCATGAACAAGAAGGAACTCGTCGAGAAGGCCGCCGCTGAGGCTGACGTCACCAACAAGATCGCGGGCGAGGTTCTCGCCGCGATCCTGTCCACCGTCCAGACCGCCATCGCGTCCGGCGACAAGGTCAGCCTCCCAGGGTTCGGTGCTTTTGAGATGGTGCACAAGCCGGCCCGTACCGCCCGCAACCCTGCGACGGGTGCCGAGATCCACGTCGCCGAGTCGTGGGGGCCGAAGTTCAAGCCGGGCTCGGAGTTCAAGGAGCTCGTCAACGCGGGCGGCAAGCGGGCCGCAGCGGCTTGACCCTGTACGGCTGGCGCCCCTGCCCTTCGGGGTGGGGGCGTCGTCGCGTCTGGGGTGCCAACAGAACCCCGTTCACCAGCCAACCCGGCGCCCAGGCCAACCGTCTCAATACCGCCCTGTCTCTCAACCACTGAAGGATCTACCGGTGCGCTCTCTCCCCCTGCCCCTGTCCGCTGTCGCGTTGGCCGTGGCCCTCGCCCCTGTCGCGCCAGCGCAGGCCGCGGCGCTGCCCGCGATCCAGATCGTGAAGATCTACTACAACTCGCCGGGTTCGCCGGACAACGGAGCAAATGCCAGCCTGAATGGCGAGTGGGCGCAGCTCAAGAACACCACCAGGCGGGCGATCAACCTCCGGGGTTGGACACTTCGCGACAAGACGAACCGACCGGATCACGTCTACCGGTTCGGCGCGTTCACCCTCGGAGCGGGAAAGACGGTCACCGTACGGACCGGCAAGGGCAGGGACACCGCCACCACCCGCTACTGGGGGCGGGCCGGAGGAACATTCGCCTACATCTGGAACCAGACCTCGGACACCGGGTACGTGCACAACCCGACGGGCAAGCTCGTCGACTCTTGCTCGTACAACAGCTCCCGGGTCGAGTGGGTCGACTGCCGGTAGCCGCACGGCCTGAAGGCCCCGCCCTGCCCCTGGGGCGGGGCTTCGTCGTGTCTGCCTGCGAACGATCAGCCTGGCCCGCGAGCATGGGCGGCATGGATCCTGCGCCGCGATCGCCGCACTGGCCCGTCTCGACGCCGATGCCGCCCGGGCCCGGTTGACGCTCGCTGCGGGTGGGAGTGAGGAGGATGCGGCGGCGATCATGCGGAGTGGCCTTGCCCCTCTCCGGACTCGGATCGCGAAATAATCTTTCGAAAATTCTCTCGACCGGCTAGCCGAAAAGTATGATCATGGCTAATATTATTAGCCATGATCATACAGGGATGGCTGGACCCCGAAACGGCGGCCCATCAGTTCATCGCCGCCTTCCCCGGCTTCCGAGAAGCCGTTGAAGCCGCAGCGACCCGCACCGCCGAGCAACTCGACGGCTCCGTCGCCACGCGGAAGCGCCAGAGGCAAGCCTTCGCCGACTTCTTCCGCTTCTACCTCGTCGACGAACTCACCTTCCGCGGCGTCCTTGCCTGCGACGGCGACGAGAAAGACACCGTAGAGATCAGGGCCGGTAACCGCAACGGACTCTCCCTGAAGTACCACTCTGTCCGCATCCGCTGCCTGCGTTCCAAGGACGGCAGGGCCCCCGGCGCCTCCTCACGCAAACGCGCCCGCGAGTACACCCAGCCCCTCTTCCCCATCGAGTTAAAGAGCCTGACCCTCCTGCTCTTATGGGAGATCACCGCCAAGGGTGTGGAGATGGAACTCGTCTACCCGAAGGCATCCGGTGAGAAGAGCAAGCACACGACCGTGCACTGGGCTGTACCCATTCCTCACCCCGCCGAGTCCCTTGACATGGTCGGCGTCGATGCTGGTGTAGTGGACATCGCAGCAGCTCAAGACCTGGACGAATACGTCCTGCTCAAGCAAGACGTCAAAGAAGAAGGCGGCGAATCGTCGTGATCTACGGCGCACGGGTTCGGCAAGCCCGCGAACTACGTGGCCTGACGCAAACCGGAACCGCACAGGGCGCCGGGCTCACTCAAGGCCGGATCGCTCAGATCGAACTCACCTCATCGGTGGACATCGGCGACGAGCACCTTGAACGCCTGGCACAGACACTCAAGGTGCCAGTCGCCTTCCTGCAGCGGCCTCCGGTCGACGATCTGGCCGAAGGGTCCATGCAGTTCCGGGCCCGCAAATCGCTGCCTGCGGGCGTGCTGCGGCGGGTGCGGCGCGAGGCCGAGATCACCCGCGAGATCGCCCGCCACATGCTGAGTCAAATTCAGGCACCGTCGCTACGAGTCCCGGATCTACGCGGCATGGACGACATCGAGGAGACTGCGCAACTCACCCGCTCAGCTCTGGGGCTACCTCCCCATGGGCCGGTGCCCCGCGTGCTGCACGCCCTGGAGCGCGCCGGGGTCATCGTGATCGCCTTGGAAACGTGGGTCGACGGCAAGCTGGATGCGTTCAGCACATGGGACGGCGCAGAACTGGACCTTCCGCTGGTTTCGATCGGCGAAGGATCATCCTGGGATCGGATCCGTTTCACCTCCAGTCATGAGCTGGGGCATTTGGTCATGCATCGAGCTCCAGGCGGTGATCTGAACGCGCTAGAGAAGGAAGCCGACCAGTTCGCCGGCGAGTTCCTGTTCCCTCGCGAGGATGCCAAGGAGGAGTTCTCCAAGACGGTGACGTTGAGCCGTCTTGCCCCACTGAAACTGAAATGGGGAATGTCGATCGCATCGTTGATCTTCCGCGCGTTCGAGGTGGGCGCGATTGACCAGAAGCAGAAGACCAGCCTGCAAGTGCAGCTGGGGGCCCGCGGTTGGCGGAAACAGGAGCCGGGGGCAGACGCCCGAGAGCCAGAGCGGCCAAGAGCCTTGCGGAAGATGATGGAACTGCTGTATGGGGATCCAGTTGACACCCGGCGGTTGGGTGAGGATTTCCCCTTATATGTCACTGAACTGAACCGGATGGTCGGTCGTTACGCGGACACACCGTCGCGGCAGATACAAAAACCGGCTTCAGCTCCTTCGGCAGATGCTTCACCTCCCGGCGTGCTGATGCAGTTCAGAGCACGCGCCTGATCTCGAACGCAGCCAAGCCCCCGCCTGGCGGGGGCTTTCTGCTGTCTATGCCGTCCTGTTATGGCGTGTAACCCGTGGGACGTGCGGGGCGTCTGAGAGGTGGCCCCGGCTCCGCGAGGGGGAGGCGGGGCCTCAGCGCAGCAGACTCGCGGCCAATGCGTCAGCCTCCGCGACGTGCGCGTCAGATCGGCACCCCTGCCATCCCTGACGTAGCTGCCGCAGCTCTCCGCGGACCCGCGCGGATACGACCCCCTCCAGGTCCTGGCGCAACCCCAGCACGGCGGCGGCGGCCCGCTCGGCATCCCCGGCCTGTAGGTGCGCCCCAGCGCACCTCAGACCAACCACGGCGCGGGTACGCCGCTCTGCCGGCCTGCGGGTCTGCATGGAGGCCGCGTAGTGCGTCGCCGCGGCGGCATGGTCGCCGAGCGCGGTGAGAGCGAGCCCTGTCTGGTGCTCCAGGGACTCGCGCCGGTAGTTGCCGACCAGCTCAGAGTCCGGCATCGAGTCGACGCGCTCCAGCTGCGCCTCTGTCTGGCGGAGCAGGGCCAGCGCATCCCACCGGTCCGCCACCCCGGCATGCGCTTCGGCCTGCATCCCGGTCACCCACGCCACCGTCCGGCCTGGGGCTCGGCCGCCGAGAGCAGATGCCGCGGCATCCGCCAAGGCGAGCGCCTCCCGGTTGTGGCCGAGCTCGCGCGCCTGCACCGCCATGGACCGCAGCGACGTGGCGCGCAGCACCCGGTCCCCCGCCTCGTCCGCGAGCCTTACCGTCTGCACGTAGTAGCGCAGCGCGAGCCCTTGGACGCCGGCGTCCATCGCCATGTACGCCGCGAGGTACGTCAGCTCCGCCGCGGCGCGAAACAGGTCCGGGCGGGCTCTGCCTGCGGTGCCGTGCAGTAGCGGGGCGACGTCATGCACGAGGTAGGCGGCGGCTGCTCGCCGGGCGTGTCCGCCGCCGTACAGGTCGTCGAGGTCGCCCATGTGGCGGGTCATGGCGCGGATGCGCTCCACGTCCCCGGCGCCGCCTCGACGCGCTGAGGCGCGGGCCGGGCCGACTGGTGGAGGGGCGGCGAGTCCCGCCAACGAGAAGGCTCCAGCGGTCAGCATGGTTCGGCGATCGAGCATGTCGTCCTCCCCGAGAACCCTGAGCCGGGCGACCACGTCCCCCTGCCACGGATCATCCGCCGCACCGGTCGACGAGGCAACGCCAGGCCAGCCGAGATCCGCGGTGGTCAGGTCCGGCCGGCGGAGTGCGCGGCGGAATGCCTCCACCGCAGCGCTTATACCCTCCGGGCGGGGGACTGTCCCGGTCAGCCAGTGGCCGACCGTCGATCGGTCGTAGTACAGCCTGGCGCCGTTCTCCGCGGCGACGGCGTTGATGTGCTGCGCGGTCGCGGCGTGGGTCCATCCTGCCTGGTCAATCGCTGCGGCCAAGGCCGTGTTGGCGATCGGATGCGCTCGTTTGGGGGCCATGCGGAGACCATTCACATCGGTTCACATCGCTGGGATCTCGACGATGGACCGCAACCAGAGGAACGTCAAGGAGTAGCAGCCCTTAACGCAGGGTTAGGGCTCCAACCGATTAGAGGACCCCATGACCGTCATCCTCGACCGGCCCGTCACCCCCCTCCGCCCCCTGATCCCCTGGGGCCTGAGCCGGAAAACCGACCCCCTCCCGGAGAGTGAGGCGCTGTACGACCACGTCACCCTCGACCCGGCCACCCAGATCACCACCTTCCGCGACGGCTCCGGCGTCATCGTCGACATGGGCAACAAGGTCACCGTCACCACGTCCAGGGGCGGCGGCTCGGACGGCTCAAGCGGCAGCTCGAACGTCGCCGACGACTCCAACAGCGACTAACAGCCGATGCAGCCCACACCCCGAACCGTGCTGGTCATCACCGCGGCAGAAGACGTCACCGCCAACCTGGTCATCGAAGCGTTGAACGCCCGCCAGGTCCAGGTCTGCCGGTTCGACCCGGCCGACCTCGGCACCAAGCTGACATTCCACGCCACCATCGGCGATGACCGCAAGGGGTGGGCTGGGCGGCTCCTCACACCGAGCCGTGACATCGCGCTGGAAGAGGTCGGGGCGGTGTACTACCGCCGCCCCACCTCCTACCTCTCGCGATTCGCCCACCTGCCCGCTGTGGAACAACAGTTCGCCGCCGTCGAGGCTCAGCATGGGCTCGGCGGCATCCTGCACAGCCTGTCCGGCGCGGTATACGTCAACCACCCTGCAGCGATCCGCCGCGCCGACTACAAGCCCGCCCAACTCCAAACAGCCACCCAACTCGGGCTGGCCATCCCCTGCACCCTGGTCACCAACGACGTGGAGCAGGCGCGGGCGTTCACCGAGCACGGCCCGATCATCTACAAGTCCTTCCGTGGCGTCCCCCCGGGTCCTGATGGCAGCCGGTCGGCGATCTGGACGCAGCAGGTCACCCCGGAGGAACTGGATGAGTCGGTGTCGGTGACCGCGCACCTGTTCCAGCAGGAGATTCCCAAGACCGCGGACGCCCGGGTGACCGTGATCGGGCAGCAGGTGTTCGCCTACCGGATCACCTCCCCTGACGGGGCGCTCGACTGGCGTAGCGGCGAATGGGAGCAGCTCACCCATGAGCCGATCGCGACGCCCGAGCCGATCAGGAGAGCGCTGCACGCCTACCTCGACCAGTTTGGGCTGATGTTCGGCTGTTTCGACTTCGCCCTCAACGCCACCGGCGGGCGACCCGAAACGTGGACCTTCGTCGAATGCAACCCCAACGGCCAGTGGGCCTGGTTACCTGATGCCGACGCGATGGCACACGCCTTCGCTGACCTGATCTTGGAGGGATGGTGATCGTGAGCGACACCGCCGCGAAATACCGCCAGGCGCTGGCGGACACCGTGGGATCCGCGGGCTGGCGTACCGCGCTGGAGCAGGTGCCGCGCGAGCTGTTCATCGGAGCCGCCGTCCTGTTGCGTAACCCGGACCGCGGGGACCTGTGGGCCGCCGTCCACCGCGCCGACATGAGCGAGGACGACTGGCTCGCCCTGGTGTACACCGACGAAACCTGGGTGACCCAGGTCGACGGGGTCCTGGCCGAGGACGCGGCCGGCGCGGTGACAGGTTCGCCCAGCTCGTCATCCACCACCCCGAGCCTGGTCGTGCGGATGCTGGAGGCCGCACAGATCAGCGACGGCGACAGGGTGCTGGAGATCGGCACCGGCACGGGCTACTCGACCTCGCTGATGTGCCAGCGGCTCGGCGACGCCTCGGTGACTTCCGTCGAGTACGACCCCGCCGTGGCCGAGCGAGCCCGCAAGGCCATCGCCGCCGCCGGATACGCGCCCACGCTGGTGGTAGGGGACGGCCTGCACGGGTATCCGGGCAACACCCCGTACGACCGGCTGATCGGTACCTGCTCGGTGCGGACCATCCCGCCAGCTTGGATGGACCAGGTAAGCGCCGGAGGAACCATCACCACCCCTATGTGGGGGTGGATGGGCGGGGTCGCGTTCGCGCATCTTCAGGTCACCGAGGACGGCTCAGCCAGTGGGCGATTTCTGTCCGATGACCTGTACTTCATGCGTGCCCGCTCCCACATGCCTCCGCCCCGTCCGCCGGTCAAGACGGGTATCGGAGACGCCCGAGAGTCCAGGATCGACCCGGCGATCCTCGACGAGGAGGCGGCCTTGTGGGTTGCCCAGCTCGCCGCGCCGGCCGCTCAGCGGGCCACTGTCGGCGACATGACAATCCTGCTGGATGTCGGCACCGGGTCGAGGGCCGACACCAGGCCGAACCCGGGCGGCGGCTGGACGGTGCACCAGCACGGCCCGTTGCGGCTGTGGGACGCGGTTGAGGACGCCATCCTGGTCTGGCAGGAGGCTGGGTCTCCGCACCAGTCAGCGTTCGGGCTCACCGTCACCGAGGATCGCCAGTACGTGTGGCTGGGTGAGCCGGACGGCCCGTCCTGGGACCTGCCTGCCTGACCCCAGACATGATGAGAGCGCCCCGCCGTCCGAAGACCGGCGGGGCGCTCTCATGTTCAGGATCGGGCTGCCTTCTCCAGCGCGTTCTTCGCCGTCTGGGTCCGGTTCGGCTTCGCCAGCGTGTACGGCTCTCCAGGAGGGCAGCGCGTTCGCGAGTTCTTCGCATTCGCGCATCACAGCGTCAAGGGCGCGCTGCGCGTCGAGCAGGTCGGCGGGAAAGTCGTAGTCGGCCATGTTCTCCCCCGGGGTGCGTGGTGCCGGAGAGATCCTACGAGGGGTGCCGCGAAGGGGGTGAAGTGCCCCGCCGAGCCTGGGACTCCCACTTTTGCATACCCCTCTCTATGCAAACCCCTCCCCGCGATGCATAGTGATGGCTATGCAGATCTACGTGAGGTTCGGCGACTGCCCCGAGGGCCGCTCCTACAACGACGACGCCGACACCTACGAGGCAGGCGTCTCGGTCTACAAGGCCATCCTCAACGACTGGGACGAGCTCAGCCTCATCCTCCCCAACGAGGAGTCCGCCGCCACCGTAGAGATGCTGCTGTGCGACCGCCCCGTCTACCGCGTCGAGGGCCGCCTCCTGGAGACGGTCGGCGGAGACGGAGAGCCTCTGATCGCCGATGCCGTCCTGACCCTCATGGAGGACGTGGACGGCACCCTGCTGCCCTACAGCATCGAGGAGAGCGCATGACCGACACCACCACCCAGGGCTACGAAGCCGATCCCGCCGACGTCGAGGCGCTCCTCGACACCGCGATCAGCGACGCCCTGGAGGAGCCCGACCCGCTCATCCGCTACACCCTCCTGACTAAGGACCTGGTCTTGTACGAGGCGCTCGTGGGCCGGATCGCCCAAGAGCGCTACCGGACAGTGGCGGTCATGTCGTCGCCTGGCGGCATGTCCTACGGGCAGATCGGCGAGGCCCTCGGCATGTCCCGCTCGCGCGCCCAACAGCTCGTGGAGCGCGGCCGAGCGCTACCCGAGCAGTAGCCGTACAACACGAAAGAGCGCCGCCACTCCCCTGCTGGGAAGTGGCGGCGCTCTCGTGTGTGCCCTACGGGGCAGGCGTCGTGCTCGGCGTGGGCGTCCCGGCCATGCTCGGCGAGGTCACCGGGGCACCACCCTGCTTACAGTTCCCGATCTTGAAGACGGCCGGGTCGGGGTCGACGTCGCCGCAGGTGTAGGTCTTGCCGCCGGGGATGCCGAGCGCCTTGAGGTCCAGGGTGAGGTACTTGAGCTCCGAAGCGTCCTGCCCGTCCTTGCCGTCGACGCCATCCTTGCCGTCCGCTCCGTCCTTGCCAGGGGCGCCGGGCTTGCCCGCCTCTCCCGGAGCGCCAGCCTTACCGGCGGGTCCCTGCGGGCCGGTCTTGCCGGTGTAGCCGCGGGGTCCGGCCGGGCCCGGGGCGCCGTCCTTGCCGTCCGTGCCGTTCTTGCCGTCGCGCCCGGCGGGTCCCTGCGGGCCAGCGGTGGCGATGCCCTGCTGGCCCTGGCCACCCCACGACAGGGGCTCCTCGGTGGTCCGGCACTTCGCGCTGGCGTTGACGATGCGGACGTAGCGGGTCTTCTTGTTGACACAGGAATACACCACGTCGCCGGGGGCCGTCTGTGCGGCGGAGGCGGTGGTGACGGTGGACAGGCCGACCGCGAGCACGGCGGTGGCAAGGATCGCAGCAGGCGTACGGAGACGCATGGTTACTCCAGAGGGGAGGAAGGGGAAGCCGTGGCGCGGCGGCACCAGCGTGGCAGAGATACACGGATTGGACCGCTCGAATGGGCATTTGTTGTCGCCATTCGCTTATGTCAGGATCTGAACATTTTGTGCGATATACGACTGAATCACTGGCCGTACTGTACAGAGGATCCGCCCTATTCTGCGTGGATCGTACAGTTGGAGGCAGACCCCCACCGGAGGAGCAGCCCATGCCCGAGCCCACCGAGTCAGCCGAACGCCCGGACATCAGAGCTCAGCAGCTTGCCCAAGCACGAGGATCGATACCTGAGAGCAGCGACTACCCCGAGGCGGTCGCGGACGCGTGGAACGACCTTCTCGACTGGGAAGACCTACCCGCTCCCAATCAGGCGGAGATCCGCGCACTGCTCCCGTGGATCGCTTCGCAGGAGTGGCCGCCCGAGATCGCGACCCCTGTGAAGCACCAGTTCAAGCGCCTTCCAAATGGAAGCATCGACAACTTCGCCCATGACGTCGAGACCGACTCCGGTGGGCACAACGGGCCGCGCTGCGAGGTGTGCGGGACCGTGTTCTGCCAGCACTGCGCCCCGGACCGGTACGAAGAGGAATGCCCGGGGGTGTGGGTCGAATGAGCGATGACGCTTTCTGGGCACTGGTGAACGTCGGCGTACTGGTGGCGACTCTTGCCGGGTACGCCGTGGTGCTCTCGTTGAACGCGAGAGCCAACCGACGCCAGTTCGAGCGGCTGACTCGCAGGTACGGGAGGCGCCCGTGATCTGGGACCGGACCTACGAGGTGATCAACGGCGTTCCGGCTGTCATCGACTATCAGCGGTTCGAGGTGTACTTCGCCTTCCCCTTGAAGGACCCGCTCCTCTTGGTCAGGTCCAAGCGGGGCGACTTTCGGCCGTGCTTCACGCTTCGCCTCTGGCCGCTCGTGATCCACTACGCGGGCAAAAGGCGAAGGAAGCCCGGCGAAACGACGAACGCCCCCTCGTCCGGAGACGAGGGGGCGAACAGGAGAGCCTCGGCTTAGCTGGCCGCACCGCCGAGACCCGGCAAGCATTATGGCAGCGGACGGAACTCCGCGCCTTTGCGCCGGTAGAAATCCGCAACCTGCCGCTCATCCTTGCCGATGCTCCACCTCGCGATCGGAGCAGCATCCACGACCCGCCCGTCTCGGACAGCGAGAGCGAGCGTCGCGTACGGGAGACTCACCCACACCCAGCGGATCACGCCTCTCCCTGCTTGATCAGCCACAGGCGGGCACGGTCACGAGCGTCGACCAGTTCCTCGATGGCCCACGCTAGGTCGAGCCATTCGGCGACGGCCCGCTCTTCTCGGTCGTCGGCCATCACCACCACATCCACTTCATGTTGCCTCGATGCCGTGTGGGCTCCGGCTCCTCAAGGCGTGCGAGCGTGAGCCGTACCCTCTGGCGGGCACGCTTCTCCTCGTACCGGGTGGCCTTACCGATCCCCGCGTAGGAGCCGCCGAAGGACAGCCAGTGCGTCCACTCGGGGCGGTCCTCACGCTGAATCCGGGCGGGCATCGTGTTGTCGGTGCGGGACATGCGGTGACCTTTCGGCCCCGCCAGACCTTCTGGCGCGGACCTAACAGTCCGCGCCGCTGAACCTGCCACTCGCCATGTCGCTCCAGTCCAGGATGTCGCCGCCTCGGGCGGTGTCGAAGAAGACCATGCCGCCTTCCCAGAGCCAGTGTCGGCCGCAGCCCGGCTGCGGGCTCACCGTGTACTCGAAGTCCATCGCGTCAACTCCCAGTCTGCTCCCAACATCTCCAAGTACTTGGAGTTGGGGCGACGTTTTCGCAGGTAGACGAAGGGCCGCTCTCCGTTGGCCCGTGACGGCACTACAGGAGAGCGGCCCTAAGGATCTGCCGGTTCTGGTCTGCCCGAGCCCACAGACAGTCACGTGCCCAGACCACGGTCCGGATGATCAACACCGAGGCGTAGCGGGAGCAGGATTTGAACCTGCGACCTCTGGGTTATGAGCCCAGCAAGCTACCGAGCTGCTCCATCCCGCCTTGTGGGTTCGACTACGGCTTACGCTTGCCGACCAGTCTCGAAGACTCGCGGGGCTTCTCGCTGTGGCCGAACCCATCTCAACTATCCCAGAGGGAAGAGGTGGCCTCCACCTCTTATCGCCGAGTTCTCCCCGCCAGTCCCGGAGGACGACGAGGAGCAAAACCCCGCTCAACGCGGAGCCGTCAGGCTACTCCTGCGGCGGCGCCGCCGGATACTCGGCGTCCAGCCCCTCCAGCCCGGCCACCCGAGCCTCCAGGGCGGACAGGTCCACCTCCGGGTGCTCCGCCTTGATGGCCTCGATGTCGGAGCGGAGACCGTCCGTCACGGTGCCCAGACGCTCGACCAGGGCGTTGATCTCATCCTGCTTAGCCATGATGATTCCTACCTTTCGGTGTAGACGAGACTGCCCCTGCTCGATGCGGGACAGCCGCTCTTGGATGTCTTCAAAGGCCGACGCGAGGTTGCGCAGGAGCCTCCAGAAGCGCACCCGCCTCACCCCCTAAACCGCGAGGTCGTACGCGCTCTTCGGCTTGCTGGTCTGCCGGATGAACACCGCGACCAGCAGACCAACGAACGTCATGATGCCCACGGTCTGCTCCGGTGTGGCTTCCCACCCGAACGTGACCGCGAGTGACAGCCCGGACTGGACGAAGCCGAGGATCGCCGCCTTGATGCTGCCGCCGTTATCCGTACTCTTCGTGGTGAACGCAACCCACACTCCAGCAGCGGCGAGCACCACGGCGTTGACGACCGCGACCTGAGCGTCCGTCCACGGCAGGATGAACGCGGCGGCGAGCTGCACGCCGGAAGCGACCAACGAAGCGATCAGTGCCGGTTCGCCGGTCAGCTCATTGTTCGTGTTGCTCATTGGCCCCTCCTTGGGGGTCGCCCGCCATCGCGGCGGGAAGTCGGGTGCCCGGATCCGGGCAGCAAAAAAGCCCCGACCGTACGGCACGGGGCAGGATGGCGGCTCCACTGAGAAGTGGCTCAGCGCCTCAGTTGCTCTCGTCTACAAGTCCAGGGATCGGCCCGTCGTCCTCGCCAGGCTCCGGCGGGTCAGGCCACAGCGCAGCTACGCGGGCGAGGTACGGCCACACCAAGGCGTGGATGATGTCCACGGCTCACACGCCGAGCAGCGCCGGCCACGTCTCGCCGGGGCCGACCTCGCCGTCCTTCGTGAGGCCCTTGTCGCCCTGAAGCCGCTTGACCTCAGCGACGACCTGCGGCGAGTACACGGTCGGGTCATAGACCTTCTCGTCCAGGTCCTTGGCGTAGCCGCGCGCCTTCAACAAGAAGAAGATCGTCTTGACGTGGTTGCCCTTCGCGCCAGGCTTGACCAGCGGCAGCTTGCCCACCATGACCTCCGTAGGATCCCTCTCGACCTTCTTGGCGTAGCGCGGGTTCCAAAACCCCGCGATCACCGAGGCGGAGCGGACCCGCCGCTTGCAGGCGTTGCCAGTGTTGGCCTCGATCGTCTGCACCCGCCCATCGGGCAGGACTCGCTCGATGATCCCGACATGGTCAATGTGCCGGATCTCATCCGACCCGCCCCAGTCGAAGAACACGATCGCGCCCGGCTCCGCGTACTTGAGGATGTTCGCGACGGTACCCGCATACCAGAGCCCCAGCCTGTCCCCGTCCTGCGCATGCCACACCGTGAAGGCGCGATCTCCAGCAGGCAGCACCGGGCCAGCGTTACCGGAGTCACGCGCCCACTTGGTGACCGCCTGCTGACACCACGGCGCCAGCAAGAACACGATGCCATGGCGGCTGGAGTAGTCCCGCGTGACACCGTTTGGCCGGCCCACCATGCCGAGGGACTTGCGGGCAGCGGCGAGCATCTTCGCCGCGGTCACTCCTCATCACCGCCCCGGTAGATGCCGTCCTTGTCGGGCTCCCCGTACAGGGAGGCGAGCACCGCCTCCTCGTCGGACTCAGTCGGACCCCACTCGCGGGTATCGACACGCTCGGCGACGAGCTCAGCCTCGGTTTTCTCGGTCACCGCTGCTCCTTTCGCTCACGATGTTTGGTCCGCCACGTGCGCAGGATGATCGCCAACCTCCACGCCAACACGACCGGCACCCCGCTGAAAGCGACCAGCCGCAAGACGACGAACCACTCCCCGTCCGGGATGGCAAGCCGTAGCGCCCACAAGCTGAGGCAAACGGCCAGCACACCCTGAAACGCCATCACATGCCGCCCCGCCGGCGTCTCCCACCAACGGGCCAGCAGCATCTGAGCCGCCACGCAAGCCACCGCCAAAGCAGCTGACACCAGCACTAGCCCGGTGCCGATCAGGTACGCGGATTCGTCAAGCACGGCCGCCACCCCCGAACGCGTCTTCGAGGAACTCACCGAAGCCGTTCTCCTCCCGCAACCGGCGCAGCCGAGCAGCCAGCGAACGCGTCCATTTGGCCCGCGCATGCGCCTGCGCGAACTCCTCCTCGGCCCTCCGCCAGGACTCTTCCGCTGCTTGTCTCGCCTCGTTGATGCCGGGCAGATCCTCTTCGTGTGGGGTCATCAGCCTGCCTCGATCTGGCGGGCCTTGATCTCAGCCAGCAGCGCCGCCGCCACCTGCGCGCCCTCCGTACTAGCCAGCAGCGCCGCCCGCACCTCTTCGGAGTGCGCCTTACGAGTGAGGTTGTGCGCCTCGCACTCGCCGACGTAGAGGGTCCGCCACTCGCCGGCATCCTCATTGGCCTCCGCCACGCGAGCATCCCTGTCGGCCTCGATCTCTTTGATGCGCTGGTCACGGTCCGCCCTCAGGTCATCCAAGGTGGACCGGGGCACGAGCGTGTTGGGCACGAGGTGACCTTTGAAGACCAGCCACCCGACGAACCATAGGACGCCAAGCAGGACACCGAATGCTCCCAGTTGCATGACGGGGATCTGTGCCCACTCCAATGCGGTATCCGCCTCTCTTGTAGCTGCTGATCGGCGGAGGGGAGCCGATATATGGGTAAGCGCCGCCCGCGGGGATACTGCGGGCGACACGATCAGAAAGTGAGGAGGATGCCCGCAGCCCTCAAACTGTTGATCAGAGCGTTGAGCTGGGCCCGGATCTCCACAGCATCGGACTGCAGGTTGTTGTACTGCGTCTGAGTAGGGGCTCCGCCGATCTGCCCTGATGCCATGTTCGCGGCGATCGCTACTGGTGCAGCCTGCGGCACCTGCACCAGCGGGACGTCACCGGACTGCGAGGATGCCCATAGTTGGCCACTGCGGGCGTGGATCCACACGTCGTCCGGGCCGAGCTCGCCGGTGTCCGGGGCGGGCATGGCTCGCAGGATCCACCCCCGGGACGCCTCCGTGAGCGGGGCGCGGGCTCGTAGCAGCGCCTGGAGCTCGTCGACGGCATTGCGGAGGCCAGTGAAGTCCCCCTCGTCGTCGGATGGGAATTTCGTCAGCGTCACGGCGCCTCCTGTCCTTCGAGGATGAGCTGGGCCACTTCCTTGCCGGCCGCTTTCGAGGTCGGGGTGATACCGATGCCGATGATGCGGCGGGTTCGCCAGTGCGGTAGATGCCATTCGTTGTCGTAGTGCAGGCGGGCGGCGTCGCCTAGAGAGTTCATAGTGATCGACGGTTTCTCACCGAGGGCGACGGTCACTGAGTCCACCCGCAACGCGCCCGGGGCGGTGGCCGCCCAATAGGAGGCGTAACCCTCCAGGGTGGTCATCTCGGTGACGGTGGAGTGAGTGACGGTTTTGTCGATGCGAGGCCAGCCGGCGGCCAGGTGGGCGAGCGCCTCGGCCGAGGTGGAGATCAGCGGTGTGGAGGCGGTGGACGCATCAGTGCTGATGCGGTCGCCGCGGGCCCGCCACCGGGTAGCGCCCCGTAGGGCGTCGATCTCTTCGCCCCATGACAGGATCTCGCCGCTGTAGGGGCCGTCGCTGAACAGGTGCGGGGCTGGGGACTGGGTGCCGAGCGGCATCCCCCACACCCAGTGGCGTTCCAACCCGTACGGGCCGGCCACAATGTTGATCGCCCATTCGAAGCCGCCCTCGACTTGCGCCAGTTCGGTGAGCCGTTGCCCGTATGTCGCCTCGTCTGCGGTGTAGGTGCGGTCTCTCACAGTGCCGGACGTGCCGCCTTGCAGGACCAAGCCCAGGTCGGCGTACGGCTGCCCTTGCGCGTGGTACAGCAGCTCGCGGGCGATGTCGATCTGGTCGAGGCCCTCGAACGGGCCGAGTTCCTCCTGGAGTTCGACGTGCAGCAGGTACGCGTCCAGGGTGCTGCCGCGTAACTGGATGGATGGGGTGTCTCGTCCGCTGCGGGAGATGGTGGCCGCGGTGATCCAGTACTCGCCCCATGGTTCTCCTGCCCGGTACACCTGGCAGGTGATGACACCAGGGCCCCGGTCTAGGACGGTTTCGCCGCGGGGGATGATTTCCGCTACCTGGTCGCCGACCTCGCGGCTCGGGATCGGGATCGTCGCGCTGAAGGTTCCTGGCTGCAAGATCCTTTTGTCGAAGGTGACGTTTTCCAGGTCAAGGTCGCCCAGGTAGGCGCCGTCCATCAGCCGAGAGAACACGTACCTGTAGAGAGCGCTGCCGACGCCGGGAGTGAACGGCGGCGGCGGCTCAACCGGCGGAGCAACCTCCGCTGATGGCACCGACAAGGTGATGCCGTGCCAGGCCAGCAGCGGACGGTTGAATCCGAACGTCTGCGCGCCTGACGAGGCGGAGGAGTTGACCTGCCGGGTCGCGACCCCCGTGGAGACGATCACCCCGCTGGACGCCTGCGCCCTCATCGTGTACCCGGGCGGGGCGGACCAGGTCGTGGGGCCGGAAATGTCGCCTGATGCGACACGGATTTCCAATGACGACGCCGTTGACGGCGCCACTGGCGGCGTCACCCCTTCGTCGCTGTCGTCCGTGGTCGCGTAGACCAGCGGCAGTGTCCGGTGGGCTCCGCTCACCGCGACGACGATGACCGTGCCGCCCTCGGCGCCTGACGGCTGCGAGCCCAGGTAGCTATCGGGTTCGCCCGCGGCGGCAACGCGGCGCCACACACGGGTGATGAACCGGCCTGTGCCTACCTCTGTGACGAACCGGAAACCGTTGATTGACGTGGCGGGGTCCACCGAGCGGAATGTCTCGACCGCGTATAACGTGTCGCCCGGTTGCACGCCGGGCGGGCAAGGCACGTCAAAGAAGCCGGCGCTGGCGACAACTCCAGAAGCTGAGCGAAAAGACGCAACCACACCCCACCCCCTGTACTGGTCGGTGAGCTGCTCAGATCCACGCGTCCCGGTACAGCAAGGTCAGCGAGGCGTTACCAGAGGCGGCGGTGTAGGTGATGGGGTTCGCGCCGGGGGCAAGGACCCAGTCCGCGACAGGTGCCGAGGATCCGGTGAGGGTGGACATGACACTGTCGCCGTCCACGGTCGCGGTGCCCTTATCGGTGTTGATCACCAGCTGTTTGCCGTCAGCGACGGTGGCGGCGAATGCGATCGTCCGCCCGGTGGCCGCGTTGACCAGTACCGGGTCTGTGATCGGCCCCGGCATCCGCACCACCGGGTGGGTCGCGGTATTGCCCGCGTTGATGGCTTGCACGGTGTCGCCCGCGGGGATGGACACGCCGGTCCGGTCGGGGTTGTAGCGGCGCGGATCATCGCAGGCGACGAGGATCGACACCCCAGGTAAACCGGCGTTGTAGTCGCCGTCCAACTGCACGTCTCGGTCGATGATCTGCCCGAATGCGAGTTGCGGCGCCCCGTAGGCTCTGATGACGAGCGGCAGCGCCGTCTCGTCCTCGGCGATACCGGTGACCGCGTCCAACTGGGCCAGCAGATCATCGACCTGCTCAGGGGTGGACGCGGAATCGAGTTGCAGGCGGATCGTCACGAGCCGCTGCTGGACGAGTTTCCGGGCGGCCCAAGCGCCGTGCCTTGATGGGCGAGGCACGTTGAGGTTGTCTACCTGCGGCATCGACCGCCAGCCCTCAACCGGTGTCAGCACCCGAAAGTTGGTGCCTGGCCCCCACAGGGTGTAGTTCCATTCGACTTGGCCAGGCAAGGTGATGGAGTCGCCGGGACGTACCGGTGTTGTGACCGTCAGCGGCGGGAATTCCGCTTCGGCCTCGAACGGGGCCAGGGGGAGACGCTGCCCATTCGTGACCGCCAAGGCCGGAAATTCCGCTTCGGCCTCGAACGGGGGCAGACGTACTCGTGCAGACGGCGTCGAGACCGTCAGGGCCGGAAACTCAGCTTCGGCCTCGAACGGGGCCAGGGTGAAGCTGACGCGGATCGACGGCAGACGGCGGATGAGGCGCGGCCGTATCGGGACACTGCGGCCGAGGCGGGCCACGGCTCACCCCCTTACCAGGATGCTGCGCGGTGGACAGCGACAGAGGCGCCGATGATCGGCCGCAGTGACGCGGCAGAAACCGCTGGGCCGAGCCAGCCCTCGTCGGACCAGCCGACATCGTCGGCATACGTCTCAGCGGCGCCGATGTTCGTCCACGTCGCCCCGCCCCACGCTGACGCTGGGATGGTGCGCGTCCCGGTAGCGGTACCGGTGGCGGTGCTGCTGTCCGCGGTGTTGTAGAGGCGTAGCTCCGCGGCGCCCGTGGTGTTGTTGGCCTGCAACTCCACCCGGATCCACTGGTTGACAGCCGGGGCCGCCGAGATAGTCGCGGTGGTCGCGGTGCTGGTCCCGTTGTAGACATTGACCCGGGCCTGGGTCGCGGTCAGCTGCACCTCAAAGGAGTAGAAATCAGCGGTGAAGAGAAGCATCAAGGTCGGGTCGGACGCCCAGGAGGCGGAGTAGAAGTAGCCGCGCATCCACCGGGTGCCGTTGCCGGACAGGTCATAGCCGAGGCTGGCTCTGGTGGGGCCGCTTTCGGCGGGCATCCGCGCAGACAGCAGCCCGTGTGCGGCGCGAGTGGTGGAGAAGGTGACATTCTCGGCGAGGGAAAACGCATTTCCGGAGGTGCCGCCGGAGTTGCCGGTAGAGATCGCCGTGGTGTTGGTGCCGCCTTCGAACGTGTTGGCGGCGCCGGCCACCTACTCCTCCCAAACCAGGTAGGTCACCGCATCGACCGCAGCCGGGGCATGGACACGCACCCTCAGGAAGCGGGACACGCCCACGACGAACTCCCGCCCGAGCGGCCATTGACGCATGTAGGACCCGGCTGGGGAGATCTGCTGCACGTCGCCGTACCGGCTCGCGGTGATGGTGCCTTCAGCGGTCGCGGTGTACCCGGTGGCTGAGGTGCCCAACGTCATCAGGGACGCGGGCGCGTTCGGGTCGTTGTATGGCTGCACCCCGGCGGCGACGTGCGCTGTGACCGTGGCGGCCACATCGACGTCGATGAGCTCGCACCTGATCGGCGCCGCGGCGGCGAACCCGGAAAAGCTGATGCCCCACTCGACGATCCGGATCATCCGGGTGGAGGGTGTGGCGATCTGCAGGAGAGTCTTGAGGCTCGTGCCGGTCGTGACCGGGGTCAGCGCAGCAGTGGTGGGCCGCGCACCGTTCGCGGCGAAGTACAACGTCACAGGTACTCCCGATGCATGAAAAAAGCCCCGCGCGGCGGCGAGGCAAGGAAAGCGGGCGGAAGGGGCGTCAGGCGGCGGCGCGGAGTTTCTGCAGGTAAGCGCCGCTAGTCGGCCACGTGATCTCGAAGTCGCCGTCGTTGGTGGGGAACTCGTCGCCGAAGTAGCGAAACAGCACCGCCCGGTTGCTGAGCCCTGGGGCGTAGATGAGCAGCCCAGAGGCGGTAATGGTCGTAGACGACCACAACAGGTCGCTCACCTTCCATGCGACCTTGTTCTCAGTGCCGGTCAAGGTCGCCCACGACAACACCGTGAGGTCCTGGCCGCCCCCTGTGTAACCCGGCCCGTTCGACTCGCCCGCGTTGAACGGGCTGGAGTTGTAGGCGGGGTTGGTCTGGTCGAAGTTGATCGTCCCGCCCGCCACCGAGCCGGTAAACAGGGCCGCTTTGAAAGCGCCCGGCGTGGTGTCAGACAAGTCCAACGCGATGTCGTCGGACATGGCTTTGACGAAGGTGTCGCTGAACCAGCCGTCCTGGAGCGCCACGAGTACCTCCTAGGGCAGGTTGATGCGGACGTGTTGACGTTCACGCCCGTCTGGGGTGGTCTCCCGGGTGATGACGTGGCCGAGCTGGCCGCGGACCTGTTGGGTCCGCGACCCGTCCTCGTGCCGCTCCTCGGTGACCTGGTCGCGGGTGACCCAGGTCTGCTCGTCGGTGATGACGTCGAGGGTGCGGCCCTGGCCGAGCGGCGCCCCGCCGCGCATCCACGCCCCGAACGAGCCATCGGTTGCTGGGTTGTGTGGCATGGCGAAACCGCCTCCTACCTGGTTGATTGATGATGGGAGGCGGTTTCAGCCTCGGCTGCGGCGCCGCATCGAAATCTGAGCGGTCACCTTCGGAATATCGGCCTCGGAGCGGACAGTCAGCCCGTAAATGTGCACGTCACCGCCAGGTGAGGTAGCTGATCCGCTTGGTGTGGACGTAGAGCCGCTCGCGCTGCTTGGTCCGCTGGAGTTCCCAGACGTGACCGCACCAGTGACCGGCCTCGATGTTGTTGACCAGTTCGTCGCGCCGCCGGTCAATGCCACACCGACTGTGCCGCGCGTCGCACCGAGGATCGTGATCTTCTTCGGCTCCGCAGCCTTCGCCGTGTCCCGAGGAGACCGCTCATCCCCCTTGGAGCCCACGTTGCCCTTGGCGTTGCTTCCCCCTCGGGGGGATCGTTCATCGCCTTTGGATCCCGCGCCGCTCTTGGAGTCACCAGCGGCAGCTGCCGCCGCTGAGATGGCGGTACCGAGCTGGGCCACCGCATCGGTGAGCGGAGGCACCTGCACGGCGATGACCTCACCCCACCCGGCTACCTCACCGGCGAGATGCCCGGCTACCTCCCCCACCCCGGTCAGGGATGAGGTGAGCGTGCCGGCGTCGCCGAGAGCGGCGTCCAGGGTGGACGTGGCTGCACCAAGACCTGTGGTCAGGCCCATGGCTGTGGTGTCCAAAGAGGACTTCAGCGCACCGATGCCAGTCACGGTCACCATCGCCCCACCAGCCGGGAGCGGGACACCGCCTCCGCCGGCCATGGACCCGCCCGCGGTATTGACCGCGGTCTGCTGCGGCACCACAGCCATGCCCATCGCAGACGCGGCCTCGCCGAGGATCTCCAAGCCGCGGCCACGCTTACCGGGAGACAACGGAATGTATGCCTCCCAGCCCGCCTCACCAAAGACCACGTCAGGACCTTGCCTGCCTGAGATCAACGCCGGAGACTTCGCGATCATCGCTGACGGGGACGACCCCACCGAGCGGATACCACCGGCCGCCATGTACTGTCGTCCGTCAGCATGCGAGATGCCGCCATAGGCCTTCGGCGTTGCCGGCGCCCTGATCCCCACAGGCAGTTCCAGCTTGATCCCGAGCAGCTTCTTCGCCAGCGTATACACCGCGTTTTCAGCGGGTTTCGTGTCCGCATCGATCGTGATCTTCTTGTCTTTCAGCTTGTCCGCAGCAGACTTGACATCGTCGATCTTCGTTGCGGCCTTGTCCGCCTCTGTCCGGCTGATCCCGAAGTTCTGCGCCAGCTTGTAGACCTCCTCGCGGGCTTCCTTGTTCTTGCCCGCGAGCTCGAACAGCTTCGGGATCTGCTCCTCGAACGCCTTGCGTGCGTCATCCGTCTTGCCCGTCAGGATGCCCTGAGCGCTCGACGTTTCCCCGACCTTCTGAGCCAGTTCGGCGAACTTCTGACGAGCCAACTCCGCAGCTTCACGCTGAGCCCCGGTCTTACCCTTCGTGATGTCCATCGACCCGCCGGCCGCGTCGATGGCCCGCTTGGTTTCCGCGTAGGAGTCCTTGAGCCCCGCGTTCACCAAGGTCGTTTCCGCGTATTGCCGTCTGGCTTCGGCGATCGTGGTGTTAGTGCCGTCCAGCGCTGACCGCACCGCGAACGCGTCCGAGGTCAGCCCCTTCTGCCCGTAGGCGAACGCGCCTGCCTTGGCGTTGGCACCCTCAAGGTTGATCTTGTGCTCGTTCAGTTTGGCGTTGACCTCAGCGATTGCCCCCTTGTTGCCCAAGGCCGCCGACCGGAGGGTCTCCAGGTTAATTCCGAGCTTCCGGGCCGCCTCAACGGCGCCGTTGTCAATCAGCTCAGCGCCGATCTTCTCCTTGAACGCGGCAGACATGGCGCCCTGCGACTCACCAAGAGCAGTCGCCAGATCACGCACCTTGCCAGCGGCCTCCTGGTTGGCCAGAGCGAACTCGCCCAGCACCAAGGCGCCCGCGCCGACCGCCAAACCCCAAGGTCCGCCTGCGCCGAGCATGCCCGCCAGACCGGACAGCTTTCCTCCGATGCCGGACTTGCCGGATCCAGCGGCGTTGCCGACGTCGTTCATCCGGTCACGCAGACGGCCCAGACCTTCGACCGCAGCGTTGATGCCCTTACCGGTGTTCACCGCGACATACACCGCGGCCACGGCCAGGGCGATCCCCCGAATGTGCTCCGGGGACATGTCTGCCGTGAGCTTGGCCAGCAGCGACAGCCCGCCGAGAGCACCGACACCGAACGGGGCCAAGGCCTCGACGATGTTGCCGCCGGTCTCGGCGACGTTCTTGAGGGTCTCCCAGATCTGCGGCCCGTTCGCCTTCACCTCGGCCATGAACTGCCGGAAGTTCGAATCCGAGCCGAGGCCGGTCCCCCACTTGGCGAACCCCTCAGACAGGTTCTCGACATTGCCGAGCAGGTCCTTGCCGTATGGGAGAAGCGCTTGGATGACGCCAGCGAAGCCCTTGAAGACGTTGCCGCCGATGTGCCCCAGCGAGGTGATGGCGCCAGGGATCTCCTTGTTGACGTCGTTGAAAAAGTCCTGCCAGAATTTTCCTCGAAGCGCCGTCTCGGCTTCCTTGCCGAGCCCGGTCAGTGCTCGACCTGCCCCGGCCGCGCCCGGGCCGATGAGCTTCAAGCCGACGCCCATCACATCGAGCCCCTGAGAGATCGCGGGCAGCACATCGGGCTGTAGACCGCGCTGCCACTTCAGGTACTCATCGCCGAACGCCTTCATGTCCTTCGCGAGGATCTTCTCCTGCTTGGACAGGTCAGCGAACGCGTCCTTGAGTCCGCCGGCGGATCCGCCTGCCGAGGACATCGCCGTGGCCTGCTGCAACCTCAACTGCTTGAGTTGGGCTTCCGCCTGGCTGACCTTGTCCTGGGCCGCGACGACGTTCTCTTGGGCCTGCCGGTACTCGTCGGTGCCCTTCACTCCGGCCTTGTTCGCCGCGGCGGTGTCCTTGATCGCCCGCGCCGTTTTGACCTGCTGCTCTTCCGACCTTTGCAGGGCCTGCTGGTAGGACAGCTCGGCGCGCTCTCGGTCCAGTTGGTCGGCCTTCGGATCAGCATTGACCTCGGCCAGCCGCTTCGCTGCTTCTCGTACGGCGAGAGCGGCATCCTTCTGAGACAACACCGACCGGTCAAGGCTGAAATTCATATCTTCCAGTGCGCGTCGGCCATCCTCTCGCGCCCTGGTCAGATCCTCCTGAGCCTGCTTCGCATCCGCCTGCGCATCCCTCAGTCGCTTCTCGGCCTGCTCCAGTTGCAGAACCTCACCGGCCGCCTGAGCCGCTGATTTGCCTGCCCCGCCGGTAGCCGCCCCCGCCCCGGCCGCCGCACTCTCCGACGCTTTCAGAGCTTCACTGACCCTGCCGAAGCTCGGAACCGCGACCGCAGCGAACGAAGCCGCTCCCAGACCTGCCGCGGCGAACGAACTACCGAGGGCGGTCACCCCGACGCCGATCGACGTCACCGCAGGTAGAGAAGCCAGAGCCGCGCCCACCATGGCGATGCCCGCCAGGGCGCCCCCCACATTCGCGTCTACAGAAACCCTGGCATCGCGACCATTGACCTTGGAGATCGCCCCATCGACCGCCCGTAGCTCAGCCAGTGCGGCGCCGATGTCAGCCTTGACGTTGATGTTGACTTCGTTGCGCTGAAGCTGCTCCAGTTCTCGCTCGATCTGCGCGAGCTCTGCCCTGGCCGCGGCGTCGTCGATGTCGACGCCGATCTTCTTGTCGGCGAGAGACTCCAACTGGCGTCGAAGTTCAGCGAATTTGACCTCCGCCGGGGTGGAGTCCGCGTCGATCTCAATCTTCGGCAGTGCCCGGGTGGCTGCTTCGAGGCGTTGACGCATCCGGTCCGCAGACGCCCCCGTCTCGACCATCTTCCGGCCGAGGTTCGTGGTCTCCTTCTGCGCCTGCCCCATCCCGGCGACAAAACCGGACACTCGGGCGCGAAGGGAGACGCTAACGGACCTGTCAGCCACGACTCACCGCCCATCAGATTGCGAATCGAGTCGTTCGGCACATCCACCCCAATAGGGCGTGGCATCATCACGAATGGATCGGGGCCATCCACGGGAAGGGATCCCCATGTCCCCTAAGGCTTTGTCTGTCATTGCGGCTGCGCTCATCGGCGCTGGCGCATTCGCCGGGTTCATCCCTGTCACATCACAAGGCGCTAACTGCGGGTCGGCGTTCGTAGAAAGCGATAACGCGTTCGTGTCGGATCTGACCGATTCGATGTTCGGCCGATCAAGCGATGCCCAGTCGACGTGCAGGGACCTGCGGGGCATCCTCAAGATCCCAGCGTTTATCCTCCTCGGAGGAGGAGCAGTCGCGCTCGTCAGCGCTGGCGTCGTCAACAACCAACGCCCAAAGATCACAACGTCGGACTAGACCTGTTCGATCTGCCACAGCAGCGCCTGCTCCCGCACGCTGCCCTTCTTGGCATGCTCGTCCTGCGCTTTGATTCGGGCATCACACGCGTAGCACCGGAATGGGTCGGCCACCGTGTACTGGTGGACTGGGGCTCCGTCTTGCATCGCTGTGGTCTCGCTCAGTTGCAGGCGACAGCCGGGACATTGGCCGACTTTCCACCGCAGGTACGCTTTCGCCCACGCCATGTCCTCTTCCAGCCAGCGGGGCTCCCACGTGGTGACCGTGCGCACGAGCCGCCCATCGTCGTCGTACTCGCGCTCTGTCACGGCGACCGCTTGACGGCCGAGCACCTCAGAGCGTGGGACGCCCCACTCGTGCGCTACCTGGAGTTCTTCTTGGAGCTCTGGAGCACTGCGGAGGCGGCGTAGGAGAAAGGGACGTCCACGTCCCGCTTGTTCACGCTGTAGGCCGCGGTGAACAAACTGTCCCACTGCGCCTGGGTGAGGACCTCGGCGAGCTGCCCAGCCTCATCCACGCTCATCTGCGGCTCGACCGCGCACGTGGCGACCAGCGCCACGGCGAACGTCTCCCAATCGACGTCTGCCCCGCTTTCCTCCGCGCCCTCCGCCGGCGGACATTCAGCCACCAGGTCAGACCAAGCTCGGCGGGGCAGGCCGCGGAACCTGAACACGGTGGTGTGCTCACGCATCCGCTCACGCAGCTCCACGATCTTCTGGGCGATCGTCGTAGCGATCGGGTTGGACCCGCCCGCCAGTGTGCCCTCTGCGGGCTTGTCCCGAGCGATCGCCAGGTCGCGCTCCAGGTCCTCGAACTCGGCCTGCATGTCCCCGGCGAGGCAGATCGGCACGGTCTTCTCGGGCCGCTTGACCTGGCCGATGATGTCCGCGATCGCGGACGTCTTGGCCGCCATCAGGCCGCCACCGTGGACTCGATGGAGTAGGTGCCGGACGCGTACAGCTTCAGCTGCACCTTCTCGTAGCTCTCCCTTTCGGGCGCCAGCGGCTTACGTTCACCGCATGTCACCTCATACACCTCGACCTTCTGGCCGGAGGCATATGGTGTCGCCGCGGCAACACCACGGCGAACCACGAGGTAGCCGGCGGTGCCGCGGGTCATCACACTCCACATGCGGTCCGAGGCTCCCGAGCTGTCCCTGTAGTAGGTGAGCTCGATCTGCGCCTTCGACCGGCCGGGGCTCTCGAAGTCCTGGGTGGAGGCGAGGACGTTGCCCTCGACGGTGCCCTCGTCGAAGCTGATGTCTAGGCCGTCGTCAGTGACGGTGTTCTCCAGCGCGACGATGCCGGCCGCCGTCAGCTCCGTAGCCGCAGACGGTGCGGTGATCGAGGCGATAGCCGGCACGAACGTCGCCTTGGTGTTGCCATCGGTAAGCCTCTTGGCCACGGCCCTACTCCTCTACCTTGGGGGCGGGCCGGGAGGCCGCCTTGCTGCTGGTCTTGGGGGTGCCGGATGGGTCCGGCTGAGGCTCGGCGGGCCGCTCTGGGGCGGACTCGGCGCCGGGTTCTGGGATGGGGCCGACGATCGTGTAGCCCTCGCGGTGCTCCCAGAAGGCGAGAGCGGTGGAGTCGACGGGGAACTCGTTGCCGTACTCGTCGCGGATCAGGTGCTGGCCCATGGGCGCCCCTAGATCCGCTCGACGGTGTAGGTGACGGAGGGCGTGGTCTCCCATGCGAGGGAGATCAGGTTGTCTGCCGGGTTGATGTACTCGGGGAAGGACAGCGGGATCACGCGCGTCGTAGCGGTGGCGATCGTGATGACCTTGGCCTGGTTGGCGCCGCCGTAGCGGGTGGTGCCGTAGGCGGAGATGGTCAGGTCAACATCAGAGCCGGAGGCGTTGGTGACGCGGATGATGACGTTGTTGTCGGGCGTGATCTTGTCGCCGGACGCGGCGTTACGCACCGTGGCGACCAGACCATCGGTCGTGATCGCCTGCGCGGAGTAGGTAGCCACACGGGCTCCTTTCGGGAACGAAAAAAGCCCGCACGGTAGCGGGCTGGATCAGGCAGGGAAAGTCAGGCGGGGTCGGACCTCGTCAGGTACTGGGCTGTGGCGATGAACAAGCCGGTTGACTCGTCATCCCTACGGACGGGCTGTGAGCCCTCCTCGACGGCGGGCCACACCCGGCGGCCGACCACGGTCGGTGTCGCCCCGAGCAGGGCGGCGGCGACCTTGTCAGCCACCCACGCAGCTTGATCCGGTGATTCGCCGACCGAAGTGACTTGGTAGCGGAGCTCGTTCGGGCCGTCGTTGACGAGGGTCCGGTGGAAACTCGACTTCATGCCGCTGTCCGGGTAGAAGACCGCGAACGGCGGAGTAGCTCCCGCATCAGCCTCGGCCCAGTAGATGTCGCACGTTGCCGGGACCCCGGCCTGTACGAACGTCAGCAGCGCGTCCACGAGAGGCCGAGACGGCAACGGGGTCACAGCAGCCCCCGGACGATGTCGTCCAAGCCCTTCAGGAACAGAGGCTCGCGCTTAATGGCTGCGCGAGCACCATCGAGATGCGGCGGCTGGTTACGGGATCCGTACTCGAACCCGGGGCCCATGTCGCCCTGCTTGCGCCGGGTTTCGGGGCCGACCTCCCACTCGATCATGTCCGCTCGCGGGATCTGCTCAGCAGTGATCGCCTTCGGATAGTGCTGGCCATGGCGGCGAGCGGTGAGTTTCGCGTTCTCCCGCCATTCGTCCCGCAACTCTTGGGCATGCTGTTTGGTCAGTGAGTGCGTTTTCTCCGCTACCTCGCGCTTTGCGTCCTCGAAGTAGCCGACGAGGGCCAGGAGTTCACTGCCGTCGATGTCCACCGCTCACCCCTCCTTGTCCTCGACGAGGATCCGCCGAGCGGTGGATGTACCGGACAGGGCGATGGCGATGACTTCGAGCGGCCTGTCGATCAGCCACACGTCGTCGCTGGCGGTGACGGTCAGCCGGTCCTCGCGGTGGATCTCCGGGGAGGCGTCCCACGGGAGAACGGCTGTGTACTGATGCAAGGCGACTTCGTGTTCGCCCCACTCGGCCTCACGGGAGGAGCGGGGTTTGACCCGGCACGCTCCCGTGTAGATGGTTTCCCACGCCTGGACGAGTTCACCGGTCGCCTCGTCCAGGACCGGGGCGCCGTCTTTACGCTCCACCGTGCAGGTGTCCCGCATGAGTTGCAGGGCTGCGGCTCGCCCTCGGGCGAGGACCCCGGACACGCTCATCGGGGCCTCACCACGTACGCGGACGGCGGAGCGCCAAGGATCTGCCGCAGTGCGCTTTCCTCGCCAGGCAGCAGGTTCGACGCCGTGGTGAGAGCGTCACTGGCGTAGGTGACGGAGTAGTCATCGATCGACTCCGACCGGATCCCCGCCTCCATGCCTGTGGCGTCCGCTGTAGCGCCGAGCCGTACGGCGACGGAGCACACCAGTTCTAGGAGCTCGTCTGGGATGGTGGCCAGCCCGTGGGTGTAGGTGGCGTTCACATCGGCTGGCCGGCACTGGCGGGTCGGCCAGGTCGTGATGTTGTGGACGCGTTCACGCCCGTCCCACCACCAGCCCGTCACCGGGCCTCCGCCATCCTCGCTAAGGCGTGTGATAGCGGTAACCGCGGTGATGGGCGGCCCTGGCAGGATCGCTGTGCCGTCTTCCACCCGCACCCGGACGGTGGACGTCATGGATGAGATCTGCTGCCCGGCAGCCCGCCGGATCCGCGCCGAAGCACGGGCAAGGAGAGCCTCCTCCTCGCCGGCAGGCAGGCTGTAGCCGAGTCGTACAGCGTCGGGCAGCGTCGCGAGAGAGGCCACAGTGACCTCCTCAAGCCTTGGCGCCGTACCGCTCGACGAGGTCGGTCTTCGTCATCGCCTCAGCGTCATCGATGGACGCGCCGTGCACGCGGTGGGCGTAACCCACCCAGGTGCCCTTGGATGCGTTGGGCGCCGGAGGTTGTTCAACCTCCGGCTCCTCAGTGAAAGGGCTACCATCCTCGTTGACCCGAGCCAGGTAGCCCTTCGTGAGCTGCTCCTGCATGCTCTCTCCCAACGGGAGATCCATCTCCCAGACGGATCCGCCAGCGCCGCGAAAGAAACCGGTTCCGTCTGCCATCAGGTACCCCGCGGAACCCTGAACGCGGTGATGGTGCCCGCGAACGACGCCGCGAAGTCGATCTCGATGGTGCCGTCGGACTGCAGGAACCGGCCGGACTCGAACGGGCCAATGAACTGCACCCCCGACGTCGCGGCGACGGTAACCGCCAGGTCGCCCTGGCCTGCGGCGAGCGCGGGCGGGCTGTCGCCAGCCTTGATGGTGACGACCCGGTCGGTGCCGTTGGTGTTGGCGACCCGCAGGATGGTCAGCTCTGGCCGGGCCGCGGCGATGTACATGCCGTTGCTCTGGTCGATCGTGGTACCTGCGGGCTGGGCGAGGTTGCTGTTGGCGACGAGGCTGGAATAGGGGACTACCGTCCTAGCCATAATCAGGCTCTCTTTCTCGTGATCTCAGAAGGGATTAGGTGCCTGATCAGGTCTGCGAGGCGGCGGCAGTGGCGATACAGTCCGGGCGAACCAGCTTCGCGCCGTACAGCGCCAGACCCTTGACAGCGTCGCTGAATCCGCCCTCGGGGCGGTATGCCTCGGTCTTGTTGATCTGCTCCGCGAAGGAGATCGCCATCGGCGAACCGGCCTGCACGATGTAGTCGTCGCCGGTCACGTTGATCGCGTTGTTCGACACGAGGATGTCGAAGCCCGCGGCGCGGCCGACCATGCCGTTGCGCAGACCGTCCTGGGTGCCGGACTCGTTGAGCTTGATGAACCTGCCGTCCAGCAGGAGGCGGCCGTGGAACCACGGCGGGATGACGGCGTAGCGACCTTCGTTGGGGACGTTCGCCTCATCGAGCTTCACCTTGAGCGGCACCAGAACCTTGTCGTAGGCGTCGGTCGGCGTGGTCGCGGTGACGGCGACAGTGCCGAGCGCGTTGGCCGACACGACGCCGGTGTACAGGCTGGCCACGTACTGGTCAACGACGTCAGCGAGCTTGTAGGCGGCGCGGGAGATCGCCTCGGGGATGACGTTGCCCTTGGCCTGGCGGGCATCGACGTCGTCGACCTTGAACGCGAAGTACTTCGCCTGGTCGATGAGCAGCGTCCGCTGGGCGTCGGTCAGCTCTTCGGGGGTGATCGTGGTGCTATTGGGCACGTAGGTGCCGATGGTCGGGTCCGAGATCGAGGTGATCCGGACGGTGTCGCCAGCCTCCTGAATCTCTCCCTCGTAGTCGCGATTGACGATGCTGGGGCCCGCGTAGACGAGGGCCTTGCGGAGCGCAACCAGCAGGTTAGCGCTCCAGATTTCGGGGCGGAAACGGGTGATCGCCACGTTTCACTCCTTTTCTGGGTTAACTGGAAGCGCCGAGAAGGTCGTCGAAACGGCCTTCCTTCTGCGCCTGGACAATGGCTTCGGGCGACATCCGTTTGAGGTCGGCCTCGGTAAGCTGGGCTGGCTTCTGGGGCCCCTTGCGGGCACCGCCGTCCCCTGAGCCCTGGAACCGCTTGCCGCCTTGCGCAGCCACAGCCAGGTAGGGCTTCTTCTCCAGAAGCTCGTCGAGAGCTTCCTTGATTGCCTCGGCGTCGATCTTGTCGCCGTCGAGGAAGTCAGCGATCTCGCCGGAGCGCATCAGGTACGTGACAGCATCGCCCGCGTCCTGGAATCGCTTCGCAGCAAGAACTTCGATCTTGTCGGAGACGCGGTCCTTCAGGACCTCCGCCTTCAGTTCCGCCTTGGCCTCCGCGCGAATGGCGTCCAGATCCGGCGCCTTGACCTCGGCGTCACCGTCTGCGCCGGGGGCCGCACCTTCGGCCACTTTCCTCAGCCGGGCGAGTTCAGCAAGCGCCTCATCCCGCTCCCTGGCCGCAGTGCGACGCAGTCGATCCGCCTCACGGCGCCGGTCCTTCTCCGCCTGCAGAGCCTTCGTGCCCGCCTCGCGGAGCGGCTCATCATCAGGTTGGTCGCTCTGCTGCACATCATCAGAGGTGGCGGAGTTATCGGCCTTGTCGTCGATGTCATTCGCGGGCGCATCCTCTATGACCACGTCGTCAGCATCTTCGGCGGCGCCAAACACGGGCCAGATGGGCTGTCCGTTGCGGAGCAGCCCGAGCGCCTGAAGGCCGGTGCGCGGGTGGATGGGCAGCTCGTCAGCGAGCGTCATGTGGTGATCTCCCATTGCGGAAGGTGGAGCCCGCGCGTTGCGCGAGGGCATGCGAAAGACCGGGCCTGCCTACTGGCGGGTCCGGTCGAGTGGTGTCAGGTCAGGTAGCCGAAGCGGCGAAGGAGCCTCACGGCCTCATCGCGGTCGCCGGCGGCGTCCTGCAAGATCTGCTCAGGCATGGGGCGAATCGCGAAACGGCGCCCCGTTGTGGCGCCCATGCGGCGGCCAGCGAACCCGCGGCGAGACGTACCCTCCGTAGTGACCAGCCGCTCCCCCGCGACCTGCATACCGCGGCGGGCGTTGACGACCTGCCCGAGGTCGGAGCCGAGCCTGATCGCCTCCGCACCAGCCTTACCGAACGCCTTGTCCTGCTGCTGCTCGGTCATGCCGTCGAAAATGCGCCGAGGTGATGCCCCCGGCAGCGGGCCGGTGCCGTCGTGGACGATCGCGGCATGCCAGCAGTCACACCGCGGATGGCGGGCGAACCCCTCTGACCAGGAGTACTGCCGCCCCGACAGGATGATGCAGCGCGAGCATGACGGCAGGCTCAGCATCCGCACATACGTCGTGAACCGCCGGTTCCCAGTGATCCCTACAGTCGTAGCGGCACGCCCAGCATCAGCGACCTGCGTGGAAGCCAGCAACGCCATGAACTGGCGGCCGTGCCTCAACGCTTCCGGGACGCTCCGCCCCTCGCCGATCCATCGCTTAGTGAAAACGATGGGCATGTACAGCAGCGACTCCAACGACCGCCCATCAGAAGCGATACCCGCGAGAGCATCAGCGACCACCAAGGCCGAATCGCCCAACGCGACACCTTGGGCGGCAGCCAACTCCTCCAAGTACGGGTTGGCCTCTTCTGCCGCAGCGAGCTGAGCTCCCGCGACAAGCGCGAGGACCAGTCTGCCGATACCAGACAGCCATGATTCCGTGAGACTGTCTGGGGCGAGTCGATCCCACTGCTGCACAGCAGACCTGACCGCTGCCATGGAGATCTGTTCCTGTCTGCGGTGGTAGTCGTGGCCGACCTGCTCGATCGTGGCCACCGGCTACACCGCGGGGACAGCATCCGGCGACACAGCAAACGGATCCTCGTCAGGCTGAACTGTCGGCGGGCTGGCCGGGATCTGCGACTTGCCGTTCACTAGCAGAGCCATCGGGTCCATCTCCATCTCCGCCTCACGCATCCGCAGAACGCGTGCGACCTCGGGCGGCTCCAGCCCGTACTGCTCGGCGATCCACTCCAGCGGGAAGCCCATGGATTTGAGCTTCATGAGCGCGTCGACCTTCTGCGCGAGCGCCCTGAACTGCACGTCGCCCCACATGACCGTCCCGGACCTGGCAGCCTTGGCCTTCCCGTCGTCGCCCATGACGTTAGCCATCAGCGAGTGGATCTCACGGACGCCGCCGTTGACGTAGACGATCCGCTCGCCCGTCTTGGACACCAAACCGGTCTCCGCGGCGGTGAGCGCCTCGGCCGACAGGTTGGCGACCTTGCCGATCAGGTAATGCGGCGGCGTCCTCGTCTGAGCGGCGAGGTGCTCGATCGCCCGCTCGATCACGTTCGAGTAAGCGCCGAGGTCCGCGGCCGGCCAGTTGCCGATTTTCGCGTCTCCGGTCAGCCACAGGATGCGTTCCTTGACCAGGGTGTCCAGCTCGATGGGGCGTTCGCCGACCTTGACGCCGTCCGAGTTGAGGACCGGGATCTTGGGGACGTCGGCGCCCATGACGACGCGCTGCGGTAGCGACGCGAAATCCAGGCTGTTCATCAAGTAGGCCCAGGTCAGGTTGATCGCGTCCTGCATGGCGATCACACCGTCGATGTCGCTGATCGGATTGTCGTCCAGCAACGTCTGGTTGCGTAACTCCACCATCGGCACCACGCCCATGGGGTTCGGAATCGGCCACGTGTCATCCCGGTCGCCCTGCCGCGGCTGCCACCCCTCCGGGCTGGCGCGACGCACCGGCCCATCCCCAGGCACATACAAGCCAGACACGCTGTACCCGGTACGTGCATACCGGGGGCGGGAGAACTTCCACACCCAGTCCGGCGTGTACAGGGTCGCGTACTCCGTCGTGTCGTCCGACCACAGCTTCAGCGCCGCCGACCGAGCCCCCGTGTCCGTGTCGTAGCCGACGATCGCCTGATCCGGGCGCTCCCACGTCACCCTCGGGGCCTGATCATCGGTCGGATCGGCCCACACCAAACAGTACGAACGAGCCGCCGCCAACGTGACGACGAACGCCTCCGACGAACCCCGCTCGCAGTCCGCGGCACGCCACGCCCGCGACAACTCCTCATCCGGTTTCGTCTCATCGGCGTCCAGTCGGATCCCGAGGACGTTCATTCTTTCGGCAGGAGCCGCAGCGACCGGAGCACACCAGTTGTCGCTGAAGCCGGCGAACCGGTCAGCGAAGTAGTCCCGAAACTCCGGGCTGGCGTAACAGAGCTTGTGAACGCCCCGGTAGTAGTCCAAGCGGCGACGAGTGTCTGTCTCCCGTAGCCGCAGCTCATCCGCCAACCGGTTAAGAATCTTGACTGCGTCGCGCACCTCATCGTCCATCTGCGGCTCAGCCACGGGCGTCACCTCCGTCTAGTCGATGACGCCGTGTACAGCTCAGATGATGTGGAGCGGGTAGCGCCTGCCGAGATTGCATCGCAGCGGGCTTCCCAAGACAGGTCGCCCGCCATAGCTGCGTCGATCTTGAATGGTGAATCAGCGCGTTCCTTGCGGATCGTCCACAGCGGCTTCCCCTTGTCGTCCTTCTGCTTCAGCGCATGACGACGCGAGTTACCGATGTGCTTGGCGAACGTCTCATCACCACTGTGTGAAAGCTCGCCCGAGGTCATCGCTCCGCCGTACGCACGCAACGAGTAGGCCATCTGCAAGGGGCGGTGAGTCCACCACTCGATGACGCGTTTCTCGCCCCACCGGCCGCGCCACCGGTTGACCATGCCGTCCCAGTACGGGGGGTCGGCGTACATGCGCCATACCTCGTACTCGTTGAACGCCTGCTTCAGGACGTCATCGACCTCGTTCTCGGGGCACTCCCAGTTTTCTTCCTCAGACGGGCACTCCCAGATGCCAAGCGGCCACTGATGACCTGACTCCACACCCGTAGCGATCAACGCGGTCGCGTCGTGGAACTGGCTGCCGTCGAAGCCGATCGTGATGAGCGAACCCTTGGGGACCATGAAATCTGGTCGGGCCAGACTCTCCCACCGCTTGACGTCAAACGCCTGTTTGCCGGCTTGGACGCGCCGGTTCAGCCACACCCGCTCCCAGTACGCCTTATCGGTGTCGGGCTGGTTGCGCAACGAGACGATGGCTTCGACCTGGCCTTCGAAGTCCGGCCAAGTCGCGATCGACGGGCCTGATGCTTCGATCACCGCATCTGCGGCCTGGTCGAAGTCGTCGAGGTCCTCATCGATTTTCGGTGCGGCCTCGCGGTGAAAGAAGAACAAGGTCTTGTCCTTGGCCTTGCCCTGTTCCACCAATTCCGCGTACTCGTGCGTCCCCTCGGCCACCGAGCCCTCGCCCGGCGTGTACGTCGTTGTCGTCTCCAACGACCACGGGTCAGCCATCATCCGCTTCGGGATGTTGGCCAGCATCGTCTGATGCGCTTCCTTCAGACGCCGCAGTGTGAACCGGTGAGTCTCGTCGAAGTGCTGAAACGTCGTCCGGGCGCCATCTCGGGAGTCGGGAGCCGCGGCCAGAGCAACTGCTTTGCCGTCGCCGCCGATGCGCATGATGCGCTCCAAACCGGCGTCAAACAGGTCGGCGTCCTCACCCTCGGCGACCATCACCAGGAGCGCGGCGTACGCCAGGTCCTCAGTCTGTTCCTCGGTGTAGGCAACCATCGGGATATATGGGTCAGTCACCGGCCGGCCGACCGGTATCCACACTCCGCCCTCTTTACGAAACCCGTCACAGCGGACCGGCCCCTCAGGGTGGAGCTCGGCGAACGCAACCGCGGCAGCGAGCTCCGTCTTCGCAGTGCCCTTACGAACCGATAGACCCGCCCGCTTGAAGCGACGCTTCCCTTCCCGGGGATGCCCCTTCGGGTAGACCTCGTACCAGCGGTAAATCAGCGCCCGCTTCTCGTCGTCGAGCTTGTAGTCCTTGCCCCGCAGATCGCCAGGACCGTGCACACATCGCTCTTCGAGGAGGTCACAAACCTGCGGTCCGAGAGTAGGCCACGGCTCAGGATCAGTCGGGGGGACGATCAGGAGAGCCACGCGCTACACCACGTGCAGGATCGACCTCGGGTCGGCGGGCTCGCCGTCAGCGACCTTCGCCGCAGGCTTGGCCCGCCGCTTCTTCGTCCGCTCGTTCGCCTCGTCGCCGCGCTCGATCTCCCACTGAAGGCGCCGGCGATCGATCGGGGAGAGACCGAACGCCTGCCGCTGAAGTCGAATCTCCGCGGCAAGCTCCTTCGATGGCGACAGCCAGAACTCGTCGATCAGAACAGCCATCAGGAACAGGCCGTGCCGGTCAGAGTCGTCGTACTCTGGCGCCATTGGAGAGGACCATACGTCTTCCCACCAGGCGACAGTCATTGAATGCCACGACCGGTCGGGAAGTTCAGGCGCCTTCAGCTTCGGATCCGCGACCAGCTTTGCGTTGGTCGAGACCCTGTTCCGGCGCTGCCGCATACCTGCGGGCTTAGGTGGTGGAGCCATGGAGGAACACCTCATCCCATTGCGGGGCGATGCGCCTTGCGCGCACCACGAAGGTGGAGAACTGCAAGATCAAAAAGTCGAGGGAAGCGTACAGATCAAAATCGCCCTCCCCCACGGTCCTCTAAGAATCGGACATAGGGGGCATATCCCCACCCCCTCTGACCTGCGGAAACGCCGCAAGCCCGCGACCTGCACAAATGCGAGAATGTCCGATTTGGCAATATGTCCGAATTTCGCGCGTGTCGAGATGGCCCAACGGATCGAGATCTCGCACAGGAGTAGCGGATGAGGACCATTGGCTGCTCATCGTGAGGCTAGGGCGTGATGAGGCCAGTGTTTGCGAGGACGAGGCAGAACACACCAGCACAGAACAGCGCGGCAACCCATGACTTCTGAATCACGGCGACAACGACAGCGGCTCCGAAGCTGATGAGGGCGAGGAGAAGGAACAGGTCGTGGGTGTCCATGTGGATCTCCGTTTCCTGCACTGATTACGTACGGTAGGTATCAGGCCCGGCGATCGCGAGACTTGCAGCGGGGAATATCACCGAGTGTGATCAATTTGCGGCCCATCCGCCCGGGGCGCTGGTTCCGGTCTTGCGGTCGTGGCAGCCCTTGCATACGCCCCGCATGCGGTGTGGTGCGTCAGGGTCCGGAACGCCGGCGGCCACGAGATCCTTGCGCTCATCGGGCCAGTGGTCAGAGATCTTGCTCGGCTCACCGCACGGCTCGCCGTGGTCGTGCTTGGGGTCTGTGCACACGCAGTGCGGGTCACGAGTCAGGACAGTGGTTCGTGCGCCTCGCCATACTCGGCCGCCGTAGCCGCGGCTGTAGGCGGATCCCCTGCGCTGCTCGGCCTCGCGCTTGTGGTCGTCACAGCGGCCACCGGAGCACAGATTTGGGCACCCTGCCTGGGAGCAGACCGTCATTGCCTTGCGTGGGCTCATCAGGCGTCCGAGATGGTGAGCCACCCCCAGATGGCGGTGCGAGTCTTGCCGCCAGCGGTGACGCGGATCTTGTAGAACCAGGTGCTCGGCGACTCCATCACCACCTGAGGGAAGTCCAGGCGGACCGTGCCCGCCGCGGCGTCGACGATCGTGACGCCGTCGCCCTGCTCCAACCTGTGGGCGGACAGTGCGTCGTCTTCGACGTGCTGGGTGGGCTTCACGATCGCGAACACCGTTGCGGCTCCCAGTCCGAGCGGGGCTCCGTCTGAGGTGATGACGAAGGTGGCCAAGCCGTCGTCATCTTCGGTCAGCGTGACATTGATTGCGTCCGACACAGCCACCTCCTACGTGAGTCGTCCGCCGAGCCCTGCGGCGTCGATTCGATATCCGCCCAGAGCAGCGGTTGAAACGAGGGATCCGCCCAGAGCAGCAAGATCAGGTGGCGGCTCTCCCGTGTTCACGTGCGCGGTTTCGGTGAGCGTCGCTGTGTCTGCTCCGCCCGCGGTGGCGGTGAGTGCGGCCAGGAATGCGGCGAGCGCCTGGTCGGTGAGAGACACCGCGGCCAGAAGAACCGCTTGCTCGTCGAGGGCTGCTGCGTCGGAGGCGTCGACCGGGATGCCGGCGATGGTCAGAAGCGCAGCCTCGGTCAGGGTTGCGGTGTCGGTGGCGTCCTGGCTGGTGGTGAGAGCACAGGTGTCGGTGAGTTGCGCTGTGTCGGCGAGCTCAACGAGGACGGTCAGGTCCGTGGTGTCGGTGAACGTCGTGTCGTCGGTTGTGTCCAGTAGGACGTCGGCGATGGTGACGTCCGCGGTCTCGGCCAAGGTGGCTGAGTCCGTGGTGGTTGCGGTGGTGGTGAGGGATGCGGCCTCGCCCGCCGTTGCGGAGTCCGCGGTGGCGGTAGTCGCCTCGGTGCCGGCGTGTTCGGTCAGGGTGGCTTGGTCGCCGGTGGTGGCGCCGAGGAACTGTTCAACGTCGGACGTCTCGGCCAAGATGGCGGTGTCGGAGCCAGTTTGGGCGGCGGCCAGGTCTGTGGTGTCGGCCACAGTAGCGGCGTCCACTGTGGTGGTGTCCGCGGTGAGGCTTGTTGCCTCGGCGAGGGTTGCGGTGTCGGCGCCGGCTGGGTTTTCGGACCCCTCCAGGGTTGCGGACTCAGTGAGGGCTGCGGTGTCGGTGCTGGTGAGGGTCGCGGCAAGGTCGGAGAGGTCCGTGAGGGTCGTCGTGTCGGTCGTTGAGACGCCCACGGCGATGCTGGTGTCGTCGGTGAGGGTAGCGGTGTCTGAGGCTGCCAGGGTGAGGGCAGCAACCTCGGTGAGAGTCGCTGAGTCGGCTCCAGTGGCGTCGGCCGTCAAAGCGGAGGCGTCGGCCAGGGCGGCGGCGTCTACGGCGTCCTGGGCGAGCGTGGACGTCTCCGACAGCGTCCCGGTGTCGAAGATGGTCACTGCGGAGGACAGGGTGATGCTCTCGCCCAGAGCAGCAGCATCAGCCGCAGCAAGGGTGCCGGACACCGTGCTGGTGTCGGTGAGGGTCGCCGAATCAGCGTGGGGAGCCGCGGCGGTCAACGTCGCGGTGGTGGTGATGGTCGCCGAGTCGCTGCCCGAGGTCGTAGCCGTCAGGGTTGCGGTGTCGGTGAGGGTGCCGGTGTCGGTACTGGCCAAGCTGAGGCGGCTGGTTTCGGCCAGCGTCGCGGAGTCCGTGGCGGCCACTGTTGCGGTGGTGGCCGCGCTCTCGCTCAGAAGGGTTGAGTCCGTGCCGGGCAGAGCAGCCGCGTAAGACGCCTGCTCGGCCAGCGTCGCCGTGTCCGTGGCGGTGAGGGCGGCGGTGAGGGCGGCGGTGTCTGTCAGGGCGGCTGTGTCGGTGGCTGCGGTATCCACCGGAGCAGCGGAGAGCGTATAGCGGGTACGGTGTCGGCCTTGCCGCCACGCGATCGGGGGCCCGTCTTCGGTCGCACCACCAGACCCGGACAAGGTTTGCCCGTTGCCGGAGTAGTCGACGTTCTCGACCTGGGTGAGCGGGTACCAGGCGCGTAGGTCAGCGGTGCGGGTGGGGGTGGTGCTGTACCCCTCTGTCTCTAGCTCTGCCTGGGTGAGAGCAGCTGTCCACCACTTGACGGCTGAGATGCAGCCGTTGGGCCACTCGCCGCCGTAGATGCTCTCACCTAAGCGCATGATCGTGGGGGTGATGCCGGCGGCGATGCCGTCTGACCAGGTGGTGATGGTGGGCGAGGTGGCGGTGGCGGCGCGGGCGACCAGGATGCCGTTGGCGTCGGAGATGGACAGCCCGATGTAGTACCAGACGCCGACCGTCAGCGGGATGGAGCCTTTGCTGATGTTGGGGCCTGTGCCGCCCGACACCCGGTACTGCACGAAGTCCAGGGTGGTGCCGTCTGTGTCGGTGCCGAGGTAGCCTCCATGGCCGTTGTCTGGGCCGGGGTCCTCGTCGTCGAAACACCAGGCGGTGCTGTAGGTGTTACGGTCGGTGCTGATCTTGAACCAGCAGGATACTGACCACTGCGTCAGGGCGCCTGGAGAGATCGCGCGGGTACGGTCTTGACCGTCAGCTGAAAAGCGGAGCGCCACAGGTCAGCCCCCGGTCAGGTGTCGCTGTAGCTGAGCCGCACCGAGGTGAGGATCGCATCCGCGGTCATCGTGTCGGCGGCGTTACCCGGCAGGCGGGAGATGCGCAGCCACACCTCGTCGCCGGCGGCGATCGAATCAAGGTTGCTGATGGTGATCGTCGCCTTGTGGAGGCGTTGCCCGGTCGTACCGAGGTGGGTGTCCGTCACGGTCGTGGCCGTAGCGAAAGCCTTGGTCTCCACATCCTGGGTGTCGGTGTCCGGGGTGATCGCGGCGAGCGCCGCCTCCCACACGACGGCGTTGCTGGTGCCGGTGTCGGCGTACCAGATGACGTCACAGGTGGGGTTGCCCGACCCGTAGTTGGTGGGCTCGAACTTCCAAAACGCCCGCTCCGCTGTGGTGCCGGCCCCATCGTAAGCGAGCCCGGACACGGGAAAGTTCGTGCCGGCGAACACCTTGAACGCGGGGAATCCCGACGCGGCGAACTGGGCCTCTTCGGGGGCGAAGTATTGCCAGACGGTAGCCATCACCTGCCTCCAATCGAAGAAGAATGGCGGGCAGGTCGAGAGGGATCAGAGGGGTTGGGGGTACTGTGAAGCCACCCTTAAATCTTGTAACAAAGACACCTCATGCGAGTGAAAGTGTCAGCGAGAGCGTCCATGACCCGCTCGTTTTGGTACCGAGTGACTCAACCTTGCGGTTCAGCATCCGGCCGCTGGTGGAGGCGTTGAAGATGGCCCACTCGTTCCACACGAAGTTCGCGTCCGAGGTGCCGAACGTGGAGCGGAACACGATCGAGGCGCCGCCGGAGGTGGTGGCGTCGGTGTGCTGGGGGTACGTCGAGTCCATCGCCTTGCGCAGCTTGTTGCTGGCCGCTGACAGGTCGGTTTGTGTGGCCGCTGCCGCAGTGGTGCTGTCGCCCACCCCGATGTAGGCGTTGGTGTTGTCGAACGCGGTCACGGTTGTGCCGCCGATCAGGCGGTGCCACAGAGCGGACGCGCCACCGTACATGAGGAGCTGCGGGGTGCCGAGCACCCGCTCGTACGGGGCTCCAGCGAGACCCTGGTCGATCTGGGCGCCGGTGAAGTCTCCGTGGTACTTGTCGACGGTGGCTCGGCCTACCCAGACGGCGAGGTCGTGCTCGCGGGCGGCGTCGAGCAGGGTGCGCTGGGCGTCCCATTTGGGGGTGGACAGTTCGACGACCTTGGTGATGGTGGCCGTCTCGGTGAGGGTGGCGGCTTCGACGGCCACAGGTGCCTCCTACAGGCATGAGAAAAGGGCCGCCCGGATGGACGGCCCTTCAGGTGGTGATCAGGTCAGATCGAGGTCTCGTCGCCGTAGTCGGCGAGGTACTGCGGATGCCGAGTCAGGACGGGGCAGTCACACAGGAGTCCGCCGCTCGTCTGAACGTAGGAGCATCGGGCCTCGTGCGCGTCGAGGGGCGCCTCGCCTGCGATCTCCCAAACGGTCGGGAAGCCCATCAGCCCACGTCTTGGGCGCCGACGGCGACGGATTCCGTGAGCCTCCGCTTGTGTCCCTCCGCAGCACAGTCGTACGCGTCGTCAGCAGCACACAGCAGCAAGGCGACGCAGTTGACTTGGTCCTCTTTGGTGGCTTGGTGGAACCCTTCGATCCACTCACGGGCACGCTGGCGGAGATCAACAGTGTGAGGCGAGCGGCTTCTCACGGACACGCGGGGCTCCCTGGGGGCCGGGGGTGGTGCCGGGCGGGCGGCCCAGCAAGGCCGCGACTCGAATGAGGTTGGCCGAAACCGCCCGCCCGGAGTAGTGCTCGGTCCGGCCAGAGCAGACGTGGACCTGTACGGCCGGACCGAAGATCATGGGGTGCCAGAGTCCGCCTCAGCGTGGGCGCGCTCATAGTGAGCCTCGCCGAGATAGGCGACCGGGCAGCCCTTGCCGTCATGCCGGAAGCGGACGCCTTCGCCGGTCTCGAAGGTGAACGAGAAGCCAGTGAACTTCGGCGCTCCACGCTCGTCGAGGCGGTCGGCCATCTTGCGTAGCCAACCCGCTAGACGGGCAGAGGCTGCGCCGCTGGCGAGCGGGTCTACGAGGACACGCCAAGCACGGCGGAGGACGTTCACGGCGTGTCCATGCCTTCGACGACGTACGCCAGGAGCGCCCGGCAGATAGCTCGGTCCCGATGCCGCATCAAGTCGAGGTCGGCCCGATCGAGGATGGTGATCGTAGGGTTGTCGCCCTCGGTGACGTACAGGAGCGCGGGGCCGGGTGGAAGCGTGATGGTGCGCAACGCTTCCTCTACGGAATCGGCGTGGATGGCCATCAGCCCTTCTCCTCGCCCTGTGCGGCAGGAGCATCCTTGAACTGGGGAGCGCGCTCCCCTTCGAGGACGGACAGCGCCAACTCCAGCCCGTTGTAGAGGCCCCGCATGTAGTCGGAGGAGTTCCAGGTGCCTTTCCAGCCTTGGATGTCACGGAGGTCGCGGATCTTGTCGGCGGCGAGGTCTTCTGCTCGGCTTCCCCGGTGACGGCGAAACCACCTCATGAGGGGTCCAAACGAGGCCAGCCTTCGGTCAGCGTCCGAAGACTTTCGACCGCCATATCCGCCGCATCCTTGGCGGACTCTGCGTACCGGTCTACGATCTCTACCGTCTGAGGGACGATGACGAACGTCTTCGCACCGCACTGCCGGGCGAACTCGCCCAGCAGCTCCTTGGGGATGTCGTCCTCGGCCCGGTCGATGACGAGAGCGAACGGCTCCTCGACGACCTCACCGACAACGACTGAGGGCAGGGGAAGGATCTGGATACGCATCAGGCATCCACCTCGCCGGGCGTCCACTCCGCCTTGCTCGGGTCCCACACCATGCCGAGCGCCTTGCAGTTCAGCCACTCTGCTCGGAGTTCCCCGAACACCTTCCGAACGCGCTCAATGTCCCACCCTTGGACCTCCAACACGCCGGAGCCGCGATCGCCGTACCCGCCCTTCCAGTGGTGTTCGACCCGCTCCCAGCGGCCGTCATAGTCCAGACGGTCAGGCATCATCTCGTCGGGGTTACGAGTCTTGTAGGGGCCCATGAAGAAGCCCTCGCGTTCGTATTCGCCCTCAGGGTTGTCCGGATACCAGAACAGCCTGTGCCAGGGCCGGACCTCTTGTGTGCTCTCCAGCAGCTCGTACTCATCGACGTTGTCGCCGAGTTCGTACGCTTCGGCGTCCTCTCGGCGGGCGTACACGCCGTGTACTCGGTAGCTGGAGTACGTACCGCTGGTGGCTAGATAGACCTTCATCGTTGCTTCTCCATGGGGGGTTCGGGGGGTTGTGTGGCCCGGCCGCTCTAACCCCCCAGCCGAGCGGTCGGGCCACGGTGCGCGGCGATCGTGTACGTCGGGGGACTCCACAACCGGCGTCGCGCGGCACACCCCACCCGCCAGGCCAGGGTGCGCGTCATTGGTGGGGGCTGGCACCCTCGCGCAAGGACCAGCCCCCGAAGGCTCGACGTGCACAGCGGGGAAGCGCGCACGGAGCCGGCGCCCTCGCCAGAGAGGCGCCGATCGGGAAATCTAGGGGTGTCTAGGCTGCGGCTGCGCGGGGAGTCTTACGTGCCCGCCGCCACTCATCGCGCTCTTCCGGAGTCGGCAAAATCCTCAACCCCAGGTTTTTCATCGCGTCGATCGTCGACAGATCCCAGAAGTCGTAGAACACAACCCGGCCGACCTTGCCGACCTTCCGCGCCTTGTACCGCGCCGGCCAATCCCGGAGCGTCGACCACTCCCGGCTGAGTTCCTCCGCGGCTTTCTGCAGGGGGATCGGGTCGGGGCGCTCTTCGTCTGCGTGCACGGGATCACCTCCCGGGCAGCAAAAAACCCTCGGCGCCTGGGGCGTTCGAGGGCTGGCAAGGTCAATCTTCGAATGGAAGTGTCGCAAAACATGGCCAGTTAGGCAAATAGCGGCACGCCGAAAAATCAGCCGGTGGGCGCGGCGACCGCGAGCCATTCCGCGACGGTCAGCCCCAGAGCCTCTTTCGGCACGTCAATCGGCAGAACGAACGGGACAACGTAGAAGCCGCCGTCAGCGCGCGGCATGACGTCGGCGACATCACCAAGGCAGGGAGGGGAGGTGACCACGATGGACCATTCTCCCCTCCGCCGCCGACGCTTCAGGCCCGCCGAGCCTCGGTGTCGTCGAGGTAGCCCGGCACGGCGAGGCTGCGCCGGCGGACACCGGCCCGGCGGATCATGTCCCCGGTGGTCGCGACCAGGTCCCGGTACTCCTGCGCTGTGTAGGCGGTTCCGCACTGGCGGCAGCGGGCGCCGTCGAACTCTCCGTCCCCGTTGAGGGCCTCGAACAACTGCTTGTACCCGCACGGGGCCTGGCAGGGCGTCGGCAGGTGCCGTGCCGGGACGTCGGTCTCCCCCACCTGCCGCCGGCACCGGTAATGCAACTGGAGCACTTCGAGGCCAGCGCCGGCGCCGTCGAGGTCGAAGAGGACGTCGGCGTACTCCGCGGACCGGTGCACCAGGCCGGTGGTGCCGGCGGGCAGGTCTGCGGCGGCCCGCAGGGACAGCGACCGCATCATGGGCTGCGGCTCCAGAGCGAGCAGGGCGTCGACATGGGCGGCGAGCACTGAGCAAGCAGCTCGGACGGTGTCATAGGAGACGAGCCTCTGCGATGCCTCCGTGTCCGGGGCTTTCAGCCGGGCGACTGCGGCGACGCGCTCCCACCACGACACCATCACCGAGGCCATGTCGCGCAGCAGCTCGTCCGCGGCCAGAGACAGCGGGATGGGTGCGGACTTGGAGATGCTCACCTTCGGGCCGGCGGACTGGCCACGCTGCCCGAGAGTGGCGTGGACGCGCCCCCAGTAGGTGGGGAGCTCGCGGATCGCCCGTTCGATGATGGACCGGCAGGAGTCGCAGTAGGCGCGGGGAGTGGATGCTCCGCGGCGAACTGTCTTGCCGTTCACGGTCTCCAGGCGGGCGTCGGAACACCTCTCGGCACGGGCGCACTCCCGCAGGCCATCGCCGAGGTCGTCGAGATCGTCAGGCGCGGAGTGAATCCAGTAAGGCATCGTGCTCTCCCCGAGGTCGTACGCTTACGGGAGACACGCGGGTCTGTTGTGGCGACAGTGTTGGGCGGTCTCCGTGGGCGCGGGGGCCGCCTTTCGCGTTTCAGCGTCCAGCCACCAGAGATCATTCCAAAGATGCTTGATTGAAATGTTCCCTTTAATCGATATCGCGCGTGCCCGGAAAACCCGCAGAGCGTCGGTGCGTCTCGGCTATAAGGTGCACCCGTGGACACTCTGGAAAGCCTCATCATCGCCAGGCGGCTTCGAGTCCCCATCGACGCCCCCGCGGGCTCTACCCCCGGTTGGGGAGAGGTAGCTGCACGCCAGCTCGACGCCGCGCTACTGAGCGTCGGCTTCAAATGTTCGGCGGCCCTGCTCGCACGCCTGGCCGAGTTGCCCGGGGAGACCGTCGTCGATCTCGGCGTACGAGTCCTGGCCTCCGTCCGCCGCCTCGCCGGCGACCACGTCCAGCACAACGCGTACTTCGTCGACTTCCCGAAGAACGTGCCCGACACCATGGAGTTCTGGGTCGGTCTCCTGCGGGAAGCGCTGCTCGACCCGGTCGCCGCCACGCGCGTCCAGCAGTTCCCGGTGTTCAACTTGCTCGCGTTGCCCGGCTACGGCAGCTACCAGCACAGCTACGCTGACCTGCTGGCCGCGCACGCCGAACTGATCCCGCTGGCCGGGGACCGGGTGACCGTACTAAAGCTGGGCGGAGGCCTGGAGTCGGAGGCGCGCGAGCTGTACTTCTCGCTGGCGGGCTCGGAAGTGCCGCTGTCCGCCGAGGACCTGGCGGCGCTGCGGACGCTGGCCGCGTTCTGCGCCGATGAGCCGGAGCGTATCCCGGTGCGCGAGAACCGCGCCATCGTCAACGAGGTGCGCCTGGCAGCGGGCCGCCCGCTGCTCGTGGACACGGTGACCGACGTGCTCCGTCTCGCCTGCGGATGCTCCGACGGTGACGTCACGCTGGCCGAGCCGACGCGTTTTCGCTCGTTCCGCCGGGCCGAGCGTCGCGCTCTTCTGCAGGCGCTGGACGCGGTCGCGACACCGGCCAAGCTCGGCGACGTGCCCCGCTACCGGGAGCAGTGGAAGCGGCTCGGCGAGCGGCTACACCCGCACGAGTACCCGCACCTTCCGCGCGCCGCCCAGGTCTTCGAGGTCGCCCGCGGTGTCCGCCCCGCGCGCAGCTTCGACAGCCGCGTCGAGGCGGCCCTGTCGGAGGGGCGTACCGGTGACGCGGTCGAGCTGCTGGGGAAGGCGCCTGGCGCGCTGCTGCGCCGCCTCGACCACCTGCTGCGAACCGGCACGTCGGCCTCGGCTGTGCTGGATGCCGCCGAGAAGGCCGCGGTGGGCGCCTCGGGCCGGGTGCTGCTGGGGTTGCGTGAGCACCTGCAGAACCGGCTCGCGCCGGCCGCTGGGCGTGTCTTCGCCAACCGGCACGGCCGGGCATGGGCGACGGCTGATGCCCGTTCCCCGATTGAGGAGGACATCGTGTCGCGGGCGGCGGCCATCCTGGACGAGGAGATCGTCCGACGGCTTCCCGACCTCGGTCAGTTGATCGTCGATCCTGAGGTGCTCGACGTCGCCCTGCCGCTGTCCGGCAAGGCTGTCGCACCCGGGCTGGGCATGTTGCCGCGTGGCTCGTTGTCGGCGGTGGACGGGGAGCTGCTGCGGTTCTTCGTCTACTGGCGGCAGGCCGAGCGGCGCACCGACTACGACCTGTCGGCGCTGATGCTGGACGCCTCCTACGGCAACCCTGAGCACATCTCGTGGACGAGCTACCGCAACGGTTTCGCCGAGTATTCCGGCGACCTCACTGACGCCAGTGACGGTGCGTCCGAGTTCGTCAACATCCGTCTCGCGCAGGCGACCCGGTCGATCATCATCCCGCAGGTCAACATCTACAGCGGTGAGGCGTTCGACGAAGCGGCCGAGGCGTTCTTCGGCTTCATGAGCCGCGACGCCGAGCAGGAGGGCCGCCCGTTCGAGCCGCGTACGGTGCGGATGAAGTCCGACCTGCGTGGCGCGGGCCGGGTCGCGCTGCCGCTTGTGTTCCTGCGCGGTGATGACGGAGCTTGGCGGGCGAAGTGGTTGCACCTCTACCTGAAGGGGCATCCCGGCTTCAACCAGGTGGAAGGTAACCGTGTCACGTCCTCGTTGCTGGTGCGCTCGATCGTCGAACGTGACCACCTGCGGGTCCGGTACCTGGCTGACCTGCTGGCGAAGAAGGGCTCGCAGGGTGAGCACATCACCTACATCGGCTTGCAGGCGCCGGCTGATCTGCCGGAGGGGGCGCGGGTGTACACGCCTGGGACGCTGCATGAGCTGATCCCCGCCTGATACGGTGGAGATCGCGAGGCCATGGAAGGGCTTCCTTCTCACCTTTTTTGGAAAAGTATCTAGCCTTCCCGCTTTCCTCGCATTCCGGTCGTGAGGCCATTCGAGAGCTTCCTTCTCCTCTTGCTGACAGATCTAGCTCCCGGGCCTTCCTCGCGACCGGTCATCCGCCGCCTGTCAGTAGTTGCCCTCGGCGACTTGTAGGACGGTCAGGCCCAGCTCTTCGCGCCACATGCGGACCACGGCCGCGCGGTCGTCGACCACTCCGGCAACCTCCCGGTGGGCGAAGTGCTCGGTGTAAATGTCGTGTTTCACCTGCACGTCGGGGCGGTCGTCCCAGTCGGCGCGCATCCACAGGCCCTCGGTGTCGTCCCAGTAGCCGACGTTGGCGCACAGCCACACCTCGGTCTGGTACCGGCATTGCTCCTTGCGTCCGGACACGTACGCCACTGGGTGGCCGGCGAGGATGAGTGCTTGAACGACAGCGACGACGGGCGGGTTTGGGGCGTCCTCCCCTACCCGTGCCCAGTCGTAGGGGTTGCGGTCTCCTCGGAGGGCTAGGGTGCCGTCGAGGTCGACGATCCACAGAGCCTTGCTCAACGGTCCTCCTCGCAAGTCTCGAACAGTTCGCTTGCGACGCCTTGCATGACGTCGGCCATGGCTAATGCCACGCGGGCGAGGGTGGCGTCGTCCAAGCCAGGAAGACGGGCACGGAGGGCGTCCGCCATGGTTGAGCGGCTCTGCTGTTCGGCTAGCTGCTGCGGCGTCGGGTTGGGTATGCCGTCGTATCCCGCGAGTTTGAAAGCCTCGTGGAGGTCTAGGCCGACCGCATTCGCAAGGGCGGTCACGGTGGAGGCACGGGGTAGGCGGATGGTTTCCGGCATGCGCGTGATGGTGTTACGTCCCACACCCGACCGGGCGGCGAGTTCGCCGATGTTCCAACCCTTGAGCCTGCGTTCCTGGTCGATGCGCTGAGTGAACGCTGCGGCGGGCCCCTTGTGATTGGTCAACGGCTCTCCTCGGAGGTCAGGAATCGTTCGGCTGGCCAGTGGCCTGTGATGGTCTCGGTGTCGTGTTTACTGCAGTGGCATCGGCGCAAGACCAGGGTGGCCTGGCCGCCGCCGATGGTGTACGTGCCGTGTCTGACGTCCACGGGTTGCATGCGGTGGCGGTGGAACCAGTTCACAGGGTCTCCTCGTCGAGTTGCTTGAGGATGCTGGCCAGGTCGTCGAAATCGCCCCACTCGAAGTCATCGCTCTCCCCATGGGGGCAGGTCATGGTGGCCTCGAAGCGGACGTACTCGCAGCCGGTGTCGCACCCGTACTGGCTGTTGTAGCCCTCGGGGTTCTGCGCTGTCAGGTCTGGGCAGGTCGTCAGGTGGTCGTTGTAGCCTTCCTCCCGGTAGGTCTTGAGGATGAAGCGGGTGACCCGCTCGTCGGCTTCCTCTGCGCTCACAGGGCCTCCTCGGGGTCTCGGCTGTCGAGCCACTCGGTCAGCGTGTCCCGTAGCTGGGCGATCTGTTTGCGGTCGAGGACGAGTGTGCAGCTCTCCCCGTCGTCCTGGTAGACCGCCAGGCGCCCGTAGTTCACGGACGGGCCGTCGTCGGTGTCGGTGCCACGAACGGATGGGTGGCAGTGGTTCGGGATGGCACAGAACAGCACGGCGCCGCCGCGAGGATCCTCAGCGGACGGGTTGATGTGGGACCCCTCGTAGATGATGGGTGCCTGCTGCCCGCACGAGCAGGCGACGCTGCGATCCCGGAGCCAGTACCGGTCGCCTGAGACGGCGTAACCGCCAGCGGCACGCGCCTCCTCAGCGGTGGCCCTCGCGTACTGGGCGCATTCGCCGATGATGTGGCTCTCGTCGTCGATCGACAGCCAGGTGGCGTAGATGGACAAGCCGGCTCCTTTCGATGCGGTGGGTCCAGTGTGGCGTGTCGGCCCGTAGGAGGCGGGCCGACAACGACAACGTCAGGCAGGGTCGGCGGCCACGCGAGCGGCGTTCGCCATGTCCTCATCGGTCTGGGCGGTGCCGTAGCCGTTGACCCGCAGGTACACCTCGGCCTCGGCTCGTATGCCGCATACGCTGGCCTCGGCCACGGAGATGATGGCGCGGCTACTGAAAAAGCGTCGGCCGACCACGGTCAGATCGTTGAACGTGACGTAAGGGCCGTCATCGGTGTCGCGGGTCTGCTCGACCCAGTTGGCTGGCCACCAGGAGGCGGGGACAGCGAGTGTGCCGTCGTACCAGGCGGCGAAGGCGCGTAGCCGCTGCTGGCCGTCGATCACGACGTAGTACGGGTCATCGGGGCCGCAGGCGTCCCAGTCGCGGCGGTTGAGGATGATGGCCGGGATCGGCGTGCCGGACAAGGCGCTGGCGATGAGCTGGATCTGCTGGTCGCAGGTCCAGACCGCGCCGCGCTGGTAGGGGACGTGCGGCCCTTCCCAGGCGAGGTCGCCCGACTTGGCCATTTGGATCAGCCCGTCGGCGGTGCGGGCGGTCATGTTCAGGCTCATGTGCTCGATCAGTCCAGCGGTCTGGTGAGTCACGATGCGTCCTCGGGAGTTAGGGGCGGATGGTGAGGGTGGCGACGAGCGCCAGCACGACAAGGCCGGCCGCGAACGCGTGGGCGAACTGGCGAGGGCTGCGGGGGAAGCGCATGGGGGCTCCAAGCAAGATCGGAAAAGCGGTCTGAGCGCTCTCTCCTGCGTCTGAGGCTGTCCGGCCAGAAGCGCCGGAGGAGAGAGCCGAGGGTCAGGAAGCGGCGGGGGTGTCGATCTCAGCGGCGATCGCGCGCAGGACATCGTCAATGCCCGAAAAGCTGCCAAGCCGCGCGATGAACTCCCGCAGGTCGGAAGCAACGACTCCCGTGTTGGGCGCGGCAATTGAGCGGATCTCCTCGGCGACCTTGCGGCGCTCGTCGTCCCGGATCGCGCGACGCCTCTGCCACTCTGCGCAGTAGGCGCACGGGCAGTCGTCGTCGTGGATGCCCATGGCGAAGATCAGGTCGTCGTCGCTGAGCTTGGCGGGGTCACTCTCCCCGTTCTCGGCGGACAGCGCCGGGTGGACATCGCGGCTGATGATCCGGTCCGCGAGTGCGAGCAGATCTTCCGCCGAGTTCTCAGCGTCGACCTTGGCGCACTCGAAGGGGTCGGTGGCGCCGTAGATCCGCTGGCGCTCGGCGGGGTCGTCGGTGACGTCGTACTCGCCAGTGACGATGAGGCGCATCTTCATGGTCTCTCCTGCTGATCGTGGGGGTAGGGCGGGTCAGGTGGTGGTCTGCTCGCCCGTCGGAGGGTGCGGGCACCCCTGGGAGCACTTCCAGGCAGGGACGGGCGGAACGTCGGCGGGCTGCGGGGTGGTGCCACACAGGGCGCACGCGGTCATGGCGTACCTCTCAGAGAGTGTGGCCCGGAGGGTTTCCCCCGGGCCAGCGGCGGGCTAGGTGAAGCAGGTCAGCGTTTCGGCGATGTCCTCGCCGTCGGCGGTCAGGACGGCGATGTCCCACGCCTTCTCCTTGTCGGCCATGCGGTTGAGGAGCCGCCCGAACTGGCCGTTCTCCATCTGCTCGCGCGTCACCGGGCGCCGCTTCTTCCCCTCGGGGGTGGTGTAGGTGACGGTGAGGGGCTCGTCGGGGTTGGGCTTGTCCATCGGTTTCTCCTGCGCTCAGCGGTGGTCGGGCGGTCTGCGAGCCGCTCCAGGGGGTGGAGCGGCAGACAGACCAACCGCGTCAGACGACGGGGCCGCGCGTGGACAGCTGCACCTTGGCCTGCGGTTCGTAGGACTTGAACGGCCGCTCCTGGGGCGTGTCGCCGTTGTAGATCGTTACCGCGATCTGGCCGTCCTCGGTCGGCTCCGCCTTGGCCACGAGCACGTAGTTGGTGCCGCCCACGTGCAGCAGGTTGCCGTCACGCAGTGCGTGGGCCGAGATCGTCTTGTGCATCTGTGTCGAAGCAGTCATGTCGTTTCCGTTCAAGATCGGTGAGGGTTGGAGGTCGTCTACTCGCCGCGCAGGCGAGCCACGGTGGCGGTGAACTCCGGGTGCGTGTCGTGCATGGTCTGCAGGGCGGCGGCGGCTCGCGCCTGCTCCACGGTGCCCCGGTGGCGGAGCTGGCGGACGAAGACGCCGTCTCGGTAGACGTTGACGATCTGAGGGCCGACGTCGGGGCGGGTGTGCTCGGCGGGGACGGTGCGGGTGGCGGCGGTGTTCATCGGGGTCTCCAGTTCGTTCGAGGCGGGTCGAAGGGCGGTTGGTCTGGCGGAGCGGAGGGGGCTCCCGAAGGAGCCCCCTCCGCCGCGTCAGCGAGTGGTGAGAGCGCCGTCGAGCTTGGCGAGTTTGGCGAAGACGTTGGAGGGGCGGGTCTCGGTGAAGATGTGCGAGAAGCGGGAGACGCGGGCGGTCTCGATCGCGGCGGCGATGGAGTCCTGCACGCTCTGAGCGGCACCCTGCGCGGCGGTCAGGTTGAAGGCGGTCGCGCCGAGCGCGGCGGCGGAGCGGACGGTCTCGTAGACGACGGTGTCCCAGTCCTCGTCTTCCATCTCCATGTCGGCGATCTCGTTGAGGGCGGCGGCCTGGTCGTGCTGCGCGGCGGCGAAGTGGCCGAGGAGAGCGGCGACGTCGCCGTCCCAGGTGCCGTCCTGGTTGCCCTCGGTGATGGCGGCGGGCAGGAGAGCGGAGAGGCGGGCGATCTCGGCGATGATCTCGACGGGGCCGGTGGTGGGGGCGGCGCTGGCGGTCATTTCGTTCTCCCTAGTTCGACGTCTCTCGTTTGCGCTTTCGTTCTGCGCTTCACTGTAGCGCTATCTCTGGCGTAGCGCAACGGTTTTGCGCTACCGTAAAGCGCATGAGCGACACGGAAAGAGAGCGGCTACGCGAGGCGCTACGAACGGCCACCCGCAAGTACCACCGAACCGAGAAAGCCCACGAAGACGCCCGCAAGGAGGTCACTGCTGCGATCGTCGAAGCCCTACGCGGCGGCGTTCGACCGGCCCAAGTCGAGGACGACGGCCCGTTCAAGGGGCCATACATCCGGCGCATCCGAGACGAGCACGGCATCCCGGCGTTCAAGAAGGGCAAGGACCCAGAACCCTCCGCCGAGTAGCCCGTCACGTCGTCTCCTCGGCGAGGAGGTCTTCCTGCCCCTCGACGGATCCGCCGGCCCGGACCCGACCCGACGAGCCTCGGCGGCGCTGCTCCGGCAGGAGGCCGAGGTTCTTCGCGCAGCACGGCCCGAACCCTCGGGCGATCGACACCGGATCTGTGAGCATCCGAGGGCACGCCCCGCACTTGACAGGGCGGGGCGTGCCCTCCTCGGCGAACAGGGTCACCGCGGCGTCTCCGGGGAGTCGAGAGCGGCGTACTCGGCTCTCCACCGCCCAGCGTCGGGGTGGCCGGCGCAGTACGCCTCGTGGAGCATGGCCCCGGCCAGGGTGCGGGCACGGGCGAGAGCGGCTTCGGCCTTCTCGGCGCGACCTTCCAGGTAAACGATCCGCTTCTCTAGGTGGGCGATGCCTGCCTCTGCTGTGTCGCGCTGGCGGCGTAGCGCCGTCATCTCCTCGTCTCGGACGGCGGCGATGCGCTCCCGCTCGTCTCGTCGCACTCGGGCTTCGATGTGCGGAAGAGAGTCTCCAGCGGGGCCGTCGAGGTTGCCGTTCCAGCTTGGGCAGCAGGCTCGGGAGTGGAGGACGCCGCGTGGCCGTGGCCCCATGTGACAGATGCACGGGCAAGGCTCGGCGGGCTGCGGGGTCTCAGGCATCGGGCTTCTCCTCGAAGATCACTCGCTCTTCGGTGATCCACAGGTAGCCCTCTTCGCTGGGCTCCTCGTCGCGCTCATGCACTTCCCACGTGCGCGCGTCGTCGGTGCCGAGAGCGGTGCCCTCGACATCCTCCGTGGCCACGAGGTCACCGCCGTAGGTGTCGTGGGTGCGGAGGTGGTTCAGCGCTGCTTCGAGGCTGCCGAAGACGCCGATACGGTTACGCCCGTCCACGGGGTTCTCGCTGAACCAAATCGCTTCGGCGATGTACACGGTCATGGGCTCAGGCATCGGGCTTCTCCTCGTCGGGTGGGGTGGACATGGCGCGTAGGACGTCAGGCGGCGGGGTGACCGGGCCGAAGATGGGCGTGGTGTCGGGCCTCCACCGTCGGGTCAGGCGTCTCCACAGGGCTCGGACGCGGCGCGAGAGGGCGGTCATCGGCCGTTGCTCCCGCCCTGGTCGAGGATCCGCAGCAGCTGCGTCGCGTACTGGGCGGCGACCGCGTTCGGGGAGCACCAGAACCGGAAGTCCTCGTCCAAGAAGGTTCGGAACCGGCGCAGTGTCTCGGCGGCGTCGCGGGCGGCTGAGCTGGTCTCCTCGTGCAGGGCCGCGAACTCGGCAGGCGTGTACACCCGTAAGGCTCCGGTGTCGTCCAGGACGACCCACCTGTCTGTGCTGAGGCTCTCCCATACCTGTGCTGAGGTGCGGACCCAGGCGACGCCCTCGGCGTCCGACGGGGTGTAGCGGAAGCAGTCCCCGGCGAGATCATGCAACTCGGAGAGGTTGTTGCCCGTCCACTGGATAGCGGAGACCTCGACGGGGCGGGTCTGGAAGTAGCGGATCACTTGTCCTCCACCGTGAAGAAGATGGTGATCTCCTCGCCGTCTGAGGTGACCCACAGGTCGGTGTCGAACAGTCCGTCGTCGGGCGCCAAGCCGCGCATCTCCCGGTAGGCGGTGATCGCCGCGTTGTACGCCTTGAGGAACTCGCTGTGGTTGGTGTTGACCGGGACGAACCATTCGCGGCGGGTGGTTGTCACGGTGCGGGTGGAGTAGACAGCCATCGGTGGTCTTGTCCTTTCGGGGGCCCCGCCCAGACACGCAGGGCGGGGCGGAGAGGGGTGGTCAGGCGGAGGCGGGCTGGGCAGGAGCCGGCGGATTGGCAGCGGGCAAATCGAGGCCGTCGAGCAGCCCGTCGAAGTCAGCGGCGCGCTCGCCCAGCACCCGAACCGCGGACACCGGTCCGTGCTTGTGGGCGATGAGCAGGACGGCGCGGATGAGCTCGGAGAGCAGGTCGGTGTTGCGGGCGCAGTTACGGGCGGCGAAGGCGGCTCGCTCCAGCTCAGGGGTGATGACGGCCATGACGGCGTTGTGCTGGCGGTCGCAGGACTTACAGCGGGAGCAGGAGTCCTCGCTGTCGTGGATCGCGGCGACGATCCGGTCTCGGAGGTCGGTCATCGGGGTCCTTTCGTAGCTGCTTGTCGATCTTGTTTTCGGTTGGAGCACCAACCTACGAACTGGTGTGCGTCTCAAAAGGCCGTAGAAGCCCGGACAAGCCCACCCCTAAGCCGTGGACCCGCCAGCCCTACACGGCGCTCTCCGTGTGCTCTGAGGCGACGGAAGGGGCATCTGAGGCGAGAGAGGCGAGAGCAGTTCCCAGCGGGAGCACCTCGTCCGCGTAGTCCAGTGCCGCCCGCCACGTCACCGGGTCGGCGTCCGGGTCGCTGGCGTCGAACCAGCGCTCGTCCGGGTGCTCGGTGCACTCGGCGGCCGTAGCGTCGTCCCGCTCGATCACCGCGTAGGTGTCACCTACGTGGACGACCAGGACAGAGCCGTCAGCGGGCTCGGGCAGCACATCCGCGAGGTGGCGTGCGCTCATCGGGGATCTCCTTCGGGGGCGTCGACGACGTGGCGGGCCAGCCACGGCTTGTCGTCCTCGGGCACGACGTCGGGGGTGCGGCCAGCGCGTCGGGCAGCCAGCCGGTCGATCAGCCGCTCAACGACGTCATCGGGCACCGCGGGGTCGAAGACGACCGACCGCACGTCGCTCATGGGCATCAGGTCTCCTCCAGGCGTAGAGGCGGCGGCGTCGCGGTACCAGAACCACGGCTTGCCTGCCTGTCCAGGCGAGGACACGTGCTTGCGCCCCACCCCAGACCGGCACAAGCCGCGGTGGTCCTCGGGGTTGACGCACACGTCCCCGTGCTCGCTCACCGCCCGACACAAGCCGGGAACGACCTCGATGTGGGTGAGGTAGATGCCGCCCGCCCACCCCTCGACGGACACCACAGGGTCGCCACAGCCGAGCGTCCACGCCGGCGTCCGGGTGCGGGTCACCATCGGCTCGACTTCGCGGGCGCCTGGCCACGCCAGGACCGGCGTACCGACCGGGCAAGTCTCGTTCCATTCGTCGGCGGTCACAGGTTCTCCTCGGGGTTCAGGGCGGGGGCCTGCTTCGTGGCGTCCAGGACCGCCCGGATGCATGTCTTTTCGATGTCGCGGATGACGCCGGCCATGTACCGCTTGCCGCGCGGGGTGAGTGGCACGGTGGCCTTGAGGCCGGTGATGCCGTTCAGGCCGCTCCACTCGTCGTCGTCGGGGTGGATGGCGACGGAGAAGACCAGGTGTGCGGGGCGGCCTTCCTGGCAGAGTGCCCGGTAGTCGCGGCGGGCTCGGCGCCAGTCCAAGCGGTTGCGGACCAGGGCGCGGATGGGGCGGATCATGCGACCACCTCGTCAAACAGTGAAGGGGCGACGTTGAACGGCTGGTTGGACCACAGGACCTCGGTTCGGGAGCGAGATCCGACGTCGGACTGGCCGGTGTGGGCGCCCAACTCGACCCGGTGCCAGCCTGCGTAGAGGTCGTCGTACAGGTCGGAGTGGTAGCCGGAGAGGACGACGGCCGCCTTGCAGCCGTGGAGTGCGGTGGCGAGTGCGGCGTGCTCGACCTCGCTGCGCATCTCGTGTCGGTAGTTCCGCTCGCGTGTGCTGCCGAGGTACGGCGGGTCGACGTAGAGCAGGACGCCGGGGTGGCGGCCGTACGCGGCGATGAGGTCGAGAGCGGGACGGCACTCCAGCGACACGGAGGCGAGGCGGTCGGCGACGGGGTGGAGGCGGGAGACGTAGCCCGCGAGGTAGCCGGGCATACCGAACCCTGCGTTGGATGGGTTCTGGAAGTGGCGCCACCCGGTGTTGCGGAGGGTTCCGGCTCGGCCCTGGGTGAGGCGGACCCAGACGAGGCGGGCGCGCTCCAGGTCGCTCACGGCGGTCAGGTCGGCGTCCCGGGCGGCCTCGTACTCGGCGCGGCTGTGCGGGGTGAGGGCGCAGACCCGTTCGAGTTCGAGCGCGTCGTCGCGGAGCATCTTCCAGAAGTGCATGAGGTCGCCGTCGAGGTCGTTGACGGTCTCCATGCGGCTGGGGCGCTTGGCGAGGAGGACGGCGAGGCTCCCGGCGTAGGGCTCGACGTAGTGCTCGTGGGCGGGCAACAGCCCGGCGATCTTCGGGCCGATCGTCTGCTTCGACCCGTAGTACGGCACGGGCGGCGCGAGGCGGGTCATGCTCTCTCCTCAGCTTCGTGATCTTGTGTGGTCGGGTCCGCCGGTCCGGGACGAGACAGCAACTCCGCCAGCACCCCGATGACCTTCCTCAGGTCCGCCCGCCACACCGGAGGACGAACCACCTCAGGCCGGTCAGGGCGCATCCGCTCCGCCTCCAAACGGCGCATCCGCTCCCACAGCTCGTCCGTCGGGCGGGCGGTCACTGGTCGACCTCGCCGAACAGGGCGTCCACGGTGGCGACCTCCGAAGCCTTGAGCTTCGCCGCCCCGTCAGCGCACCGGGCCCGAGCCTCAGCCAAAGCCTCCGCATGCCGGGACGGATCCGCGCCGCGACTCCGCGGACTCGACCACCGCAGCGCCGGCCGAGCAGCGGTCGGCCGCCACCCCTGGCCGCGGAGAGCCTGGACGAACTCGTTCGCGAACAGCTCCGGCGCCTCGCGGTCGCCTTCGGCCGCGTCGCGGTTCCGGACCCTGCTGGCAAGGGCGGCGACGGCCTTACGGGTGTCCTCATCGAGGTTGGGGGGGTTGGTCATGACGGGCGCTCGCTGAGGTTCAGCAGCTCACCCGGGGCGGTCCAGCCCGCGTCCAGGAGCTCGCCAACGATGCGGCTCGCGAGAGCCGACGACGTCAGCTCGACCGGGAAGTCGGGGAACGCGTCGGGGTTGACGGCCCGCCCGGTGATGACGTTGGAGTGCGCGTCGATGAGGACTTTGACTTTCATCTCGGCAAACGCGATCGGATGGTAGCCCCGCTCGTAGGCGACCTTGGCGAGAGGATCGATGTCGGTCATGCGGTCCTCGCCTCCGCAGCGAGCAGCTCGGCGGTGCGGTGCCCGCGGATCTCGACCCACTGAGCCAGCCCGGCGGCGACGAGGCGGGCGTCATGGGCAGGCGCGGTGGACAGCGGCTTGTTGCCCGCGTTGACGCACCGGTCGCCCGGCATGGCCTTGCAGTGCGGGCACTGGGCGACCATCGCGGCCACCCGCAACTTCCGGTGCGGGTCATCGCCGCGGGCCTTCAGGTACTCGTCGGTCGGCTCGGCCCCGCCACCCGAGGTGATGGCCCGCGGCAGCTTCCATCCGCCAGCGGTGCGATTGAGCTCACGCTGAAACTCGGCCTGGTAGTCGCGGGCCCCGATCTCAGGGTTCGGCGCGGGCAACGGGCTTCGCTCCAGCCGACGGGTCCGGATCGCCTTCACCCGGACCCGGACATGGGCGGGCATCAGCCAGTCCGTGCTGTCGGTGTAGTGACCGATCACGGCATCCCGCGCGTCCGGGAAGTCCAGGTCACCAATGACTTCGCGCCAGGCGATGACGTCGGTCTTGCCAACTTTGCGCCGGTCGTAGAGAGCGGCCGTAGTGAGCACGTCAATGATCTCGTCATCGGTCATCGGACTATCTCTCCTCGGATGGTCGGGGGGGACTGGGTGGCGAACTCGGCCTTGAGTGCCTGCGCCTGGGCCACGCGATCGTCGGTGGTGGAGCGGCTCAGCGCCGTGCCGGTCGTGCCGGTCGGGCGAAGCTGGTGGATCTGGGCGCTGTTCTCGGCGCCGTCTTGGGAGCTGGCGCGCTGGCCACGGGACTTCATTTCGAGGTCGCCGTACTTGTCGCGGAACTTCACCATCGAGTGGACGTTGTTCCGCCAGAAGAGGTCCTTCTGCGACCAGTCGAGGACGTCGAGCGCCTCTTGCAGTGGGATCTCGTCGAGGTCGAGGAGCTTGCGCGCCGCGTCACGCCATCCGTCAGGGACCGACTGTGGGCGCTGGCGGTAGTTCTTCTTGATCAACCACTGAAGGAGTCGGGCGCAAAGCTGTTCAACGTCTTCCCGCGGCGGAGCATCGGCAGGCGGCTTGGACTTCGAACGCTTCGGAGAAGAAGAAGGGGTTTTGTTCTCGTAGTTCTCCGTAGGAGAACTACTTATAGCGCGGCCAATCTGGCCACTGGTCAAATTGGCCACTGGTTCCGACCTGGGGATGTCCGTTTCAGGGGCATCCACCACCGGCCAATCTGGCCACAGGTCAAATTGGCCACTGGCCAGATTGGCCGGTGGTTCCGAACTGGCCGTACCCGTTTCGTCCCGGTTCGCCAGCGGCCAACCTGGCCGGTGGTCAGACTCCCTATCGGCCATATTGGCCGCTGGACTGACCTGCCTACCGGCCATATTGGCCGCTGGTTCCAGATCACCGCCGGACAGATTGGCCGGTAGGGATCCGCCCGGGTTCAGACGGCACCGATCCGGAAGCCGACGCCCCTTCTCGTCGAACCGCTTCCGCCGCTGAATGAACCCGCCCACCTCCAACTGCTCCATGTGACGGCGAACGGAACGGCTGGACATCATCGCGTCCACCGCCACCTCCTCCTGACTGGCCGTGCACTCCCACGCGTCATCCACCCGGCGGGCCATGCACATCAGCACGATCCGCGCTCCCGGGTTGTTCGTGATCGGCTGAGCCCACGCCCAATCGATCAGCTCGTGGTCCAGGCCCGCGGGTCGCTCTCCGACCGCCTGCTCGGCGGATTCGGCGGTGACCCGAGGCGTCTTGTCGCTCACCTGGACGGTTTCTCCTTGGTGCTGGTAGTGCGCTTACGAGGACGGGGAAAGCGGGGTCCGTCTTCGGACTCCATGATAGCCAACTCTGGAGTTGGCCGTTAGTTTGGTCGGCATCATGTTAAGTTGGCTTTATCGTGAGGATGCCGCCCCCCATGTCACAATCAGGAGGTGACCGATCCCATGGCCCCCCTCGACACCGCCTTCGCTGAGATCGAGCGCGCCGAGAAGCAGGCCGCTGAGATCGTCAGCGCCGCGCGCCTCAACTTCGGCCGCGCCATCCGCCAAGCCCGCGAGACAGGCACCAAGCAGGTCGCTATCGCCCGGCACTTCGGCTGGGACCGCGAGTATGTCCGGCGCCTCCAAGAGGCTGCAGACATTGCCGACGGACTTAAAGCCGCTCCCGACTCGCCTGCTTCTGATTGAGGGGTTCACGGAGTCACCTCCGCGAGGTGTCGGCGGGCTCGTTTCCGTGCGGCCTTCAGCAGCCCCAGCTTCACGCCGAGCTGCTCTGCGACCTCCGGGAGCCGCACCCCGTCCTGGAGAAGCTGCTCGGACGCAGCCCACAAAGCGAGGGATCGGGGTGCCGGCCGTGAGATGGAGATGGTCTCTCCGACCGGTGTAGGGGTGATGCCGCGGCGGCGTTGGATAGCGCGGCGGCGCCGCACGGTCAGACCGCCCCACACGCCCTGCACGTCCAACAGCAGCGCGTACTCGCCGCACGGGCGCAGGATCGGGCAACCCCGGCACAGCTCCCACGCCCACTCGTTGGTCTGGTTGTCGACGAACCAGTCATCCGGGTCGCCTTCGCGGCACGGGCCTGCTTGACCCCAGTCGACGATCACGACTGCGCCGCCCGTTCCCGCCGGTGCTGGCGGCGCTTGTACTCCAGAGACCCGGCGACCACCAGAGGGGACACGTCGCCATGCTTACGGTGGGCGGTGTAGCAGCGGCTCGCCTCTTCATGGGTCATCCGCTCAGCCTGTCGGCGAAGCTCGATCTTCAGCCACCGCGGCGGCAACTCGATCAGGTCTTCATCCCACGTCGCGAGGGGCACCCAGTTGTTACGGCGGGCAGCAGCGCGGGCTTTGGACGCCGACATGCGTTCGGCAGGCGTCGTCTCCGGCGGTGCGGTGTTCCACAACTCCTCGCACAACGCTCGGACATCTCGGGCAGTCGCAGCCGTCACCTTCGGCCGGGCGAGGATCGACGCGTAGTTCGAAGGCTTTCTGCCCAGTAGGCGAGCCTGCTGCGGAATCGACCAGCCAACCACCGACAGTGCCTGAATCCTGCGTTGCGTCCCAGCACTGCTGATCGTCGCCGTGTCGGGCAGGATGTCCAGGTTCGGGCGAAGCGCGAGGAGCTTCTCCGCGGTCTGCGTCTTGATTCGCTTGCTCGGCGCACGCCTTTCGAGGGGCGCCCCGTACAGCAAGCGCCCCACAGTGAACTCTGGGACGTCTGCCAGCCCCGCGATGCGCTTCCAACCGAGACCGAACTCGCCGAGAAGCTGAACGTGCTCACGAACGGGTTGCGCGTCAACCAGGGGCTGCCAGCGCCCGTAGGCGATCTGACGAGTCCGGTGGTTCTTGTAGTCGCCATGCGCTTGCCTGCAGAGCCCGCAGCGGCACCCACCCAGGGTGTAGCCGGCTGACGTCCCATGCTCGTATTTCACGACGTCTCCCCCGCCGCATGCGCTGCGGCCCGGCGCATCCGCCGGCGCCGCTCGTCTTTGCGTTCGTCCTCGCCCAGCCCGCCCCAAACGCCGGCCTTCTCGTCGTGCTTCATCGCGTACGCCAAGCAAGCCTCAACGACCGGGCACAGACCGCAGATCTCTTTGGCTGCGTCCTCCCGTGCCTGCCGGGCTGTCGGGCGTTCTCCTTCGGGCCCGAAGAACGTGGAGAAGTCGTCGTCGCGGCAGGCGCCGTTTCGCTTCCAATCCACGTCGTGGTGCGGGGTACGGCGAGCGCCGCGGTGCACTCCTGCTTTCGCGCTCACCAGCCGCCTCCCTGCTGCCTGCGGGGAGAACTCGTCAAATGCCAGAAGACGCCGCACTGGTAGGCGCGCATGCACGCATCCGGGTGCAGGGCACGGCCAGCTCGTTTCGCGGCGCTGCGGGTCTCGTATGACTTCTTGCCGCATGTGGTGCATGTGCCGATCTGCAGGCTGAGAGGGGAGATGTTCCAACTAGTCACGACCCGCCTCCACGGGAGCGTCCGGGCCCATCCGGCAGCGTCCGGCAGCATCCGGAGTCGTCCGGGGTCCTGCGGGGTTCAGGCCGGCGAGCATCAGCACCACCCGGGCGGCAGAGTCGAGTGCTGCGGCTGCCGCCCGGGTGGTCTCGTCGTGTGCTGCGGGCCGCATCGCCCTCAACGTGCGGGCCGCGTCCTGGGCGAAGGTGGCGCGGGTGTGGGCTTCATGGGAGGCGTACGCCTCAGCCACCAGGGCTTTGAGCCTCACAGAACCTCTCAGGGGCTTCAGCGTGGTCTCAGGCATGGACGACCTCTCCGAACAAGTCGAGCTGTGCCGCCGTGACCACCGTGTGAGGCCGCGGCGAGACAGAGGCGGGTGCGGGCTCCTCCGCGGGGACGCCGAGGTTTTGAATGTCGGCCAGGGCCGGGTGGACCTGGCCGTACACCTGCTCCGTAGCCACGCCCGCGAGGAGGGAATCCCCGACGACAATCCGCGGGCGGAAGGGCGGGATCGTGTCGAGGCGCAGCGTCGGCAGCAGCTCGGAGCGGTGCATCAGGTCGCCGACCGCGACCACGACCCGCAGCCGGGCGACCGCGGCGGTGAGCGGGTCGATCTCGCAGCCGTCGACACCAGAGATGATGCGGCGGATCGCCTCGACCGGCTCCAGGACGGGGCCGCCGGACACGCCCGGCATCTTCATCTGGCGGCAGGCGAGCGCCCCGGTGGTGTACCACTCCCACAGGTAGTCGATCGTGCGGATCAGCATGTGCCCGGTGCCGCACGTCGGGTCGATCGTGCGCAGCAGCGGCTCATCGCGGAATTCGCCGGCGGCGGGGACGAGGGTGAGGTCGAGGATGCCGTCCGCGATCCACCACGGGGTTTGGGCGAACGCGAACGTCTTGACCCGCTCGGTAGACAGCGCTTGAAGTAGGTCGCCGGGCAGCCACCCAGAGATCGATGTCGGCCCAGCCGAGACTTGGTAGGCGAGGCTGGGCGCGTCTCCGCTCCACCACTCGATCAGGTCCCGGCACGCCTCGTCGGACGGCGTATGCTCCCGCAACTGGGAGTAGCGGGGGTCCAGCAGGCACCGAGTGGCCGGGTGGGCGGCGAGAGAGTTGATCGCCGCGGACAGCCAGCCGAGCGCACCACCGGGCCGGTCGAGGACGGCGGAGCGGAGCTTCGGGGTGACGTTTCGCAGGAACGGGTTCACGAGCTGGTGGTCTTCGGCCCACGCCACCAGCACGGAGTAGTACACCCAGGCGACCGCGGCCGGGCGGACCGCTTCCAGGCGACCGTGTTGGCCATGCATCGGCCCGTTGCCGGCCATAGAGGCGGCGACCGCATCGACATGATCACGCAGCGCTTTGACCAGCGGGCGAGCGAAGGTGGAGTCATCGACACGGTTCGTCACGACGTCACCGACCCATCGCGGACGGTTTCCGCTACGGGCCGCTCAGGGCACGTACGGGAGTGCTCGGCAGCGTTGCCCTCCCACTCAGCGAGAGAGCAGCAGTACGGACGGAAAGGCATCACGCCCCCTCCCCGAGCACCGCGCGGATGGCTTCCGCCCACTCCGACGGCACCTGGGCGCGAACCTGGGTCAAGAAGTCCTTCGGGTCGGGCTGGCCAGAGTTGAGAGAGGCGTCACAGATCGCAGACGACTCCCTCACCAAGAAGAGGTGGTCGCGGGCGGAGTCCCACCGCCCGGTTTCCAGCGCGGCCAGCGCACGGCCGAGGTGCTCGACCATCCGGGCGAAGTGCATGGCGGCCTGGCGGTCGCGGCCGGCGTTGGTCGCGGTACGCAGCAGTTCGGCGGGGACGAGGGGGTCGGTGGTGTCCGGGGCGGTCTGCTCGGGTGTCATGCCGGTACCTGCTTTCGCTGATCGCGGCGGAGCTGCGTCTTGTACAGCTCAACGGTGGATGGTTGGACGCCGAGGCGGCGGGCGAGGGCGCTACGGTTGGTTTCGCCGGTGGACAGCAGGAACTCGAAGTCCTCCATGCGGCCGGCCGCCATGGCGAGTTGGGTTTGTCTGCCTCGGGCGAGCGCGGCCTGGCGGTCAGCGTTCACTTCGTCAATGGGTCGTGGCAGGGGCGGCCCAGCGGCTGGGCGTCCTGCTTGATCCCAGCGAATGAAGCAGGCGGCGCACCATTCGTTGGTGCGTGCAGGAATCTCTCGTTTGCAGCAGGTGCAGGTGATGATCCGGTGCTTGCGGGGGCGTTTCTTGGCGGCTTCCCGGCATTTCACCTGTAGGCCGTCTGAACGGGATGCGTCCTTGGCGAAGGCCGCATGAGAGTGCCACTCCTTGCAGTCGGTGCACCACTTCTCCCCGGCGGTGAGGTGTTGGTCGTAGTCCGTCAGGGTCGTGCCGATACGTGATGCGGCGACTGCACGGACACGAGCCGGGGTGGCGTCGGGGGGGTTGGTGCCCATCGGGGGGTTGCTCCTTTCGGCCAGGGAGGGCGGGGCGGCACGGGTGGGGTGCCGCCCCGGGAGGTAGACGGTCAAGCAGTGAGGGTGGCTGCGGCGGGTGACGAAGCGATGCGGTCGAGCAGCAGGCGCAACGCATACACGGCCTGCTGGCGGACAACGCCGTTCCCCAGTGCCTTCAGGCGGGCGTTGCGGAGCCCGGCCGGGGTCATGTCGGGCGCGGGGACGTCGGTGACGTGGCCTTCGGGGAGGCCCATCATCCATTCGACGAAGGCTGGCGCAAGGCGTCCTCGATCGTCAGTTGGCCGAGGGGCAGGTCGTCCGAGGATGTGCTCCCAGCGTCGGATGGCGGGCTCGTATGCACCCCATGCCACGACCCCGGCGCTTCCTCCAGGCTGGTCAGTTCCCTCGGCACGATGCCCGAGGTCAGCTCGATCGCCTGCTCCAGGCTCGGCGATGAGCTGTGCTTCAGCATCGTCCCGCGGCTCGTCCTGGTCGCCGAGACGCGCGGGGTCGGCAGGAGCTTCTCGATCGAGTCCAGCGACGGCCTCACAGCAGCCCCTGGGCTCGGGGACTGGTTGCTGCCGTATCGCGTCGCGGTCGGTGTCGGCAGGAACTGCTGAACCGCCGAGGGCAGCATCAGGTCCCCGGAGGATCCCCGCTGGTTCGGCCCTCCGTGGGTTCCGTCCGTCGCCCGAGGCGTCGGACGCAGCTCCGCCACCTCGGCGGCCAGGCACAGCCCGTGCGTGCCCGCCTTCTGCGACGGGGAGCGCCTGGTCTGCCGGTTCTCCTGCTCCGATGCCCTCGGCGTGGGCAGCAGCGAGATCGTGTGGCGCAGGTTCATCCCGCCCTGAGCCGCGTGTCCCGCCCCGGTGCCCTCGCTGGTCGTCGGCGTCGGCAACAGCTCCACCACCGCTGGCAGACCGTCCTGGTAGCCGCGGCCCTTCGAGTCCCGGGCGCGGGGCGTCGGCAGGCCGGGCGAGACAGAACCACCGGTACCGCTCGTGGGTGCCTCCGACAGCGGACGCTGGAACACACAGCCATTCCGCATCGAACCCGAGGCGGGCAAGATCAGCGAGGACGACGTCAAGTCCAGGTCGCCGATTAACGATGGCCCGCACGTTTTCCAGGACGACGAGGTCAGGTCGTAGCGCACCGATGGCTCGGGCGATGGTGAGCCAGAGGCCACTGCGGGTTCCTTCCTTGATGCCAGCGCCGAGGCCGGCGTAGCTGAGGTCGGTGCAGGGGAAGCCTGCGGTGAGGATGTCAACGGGCTCGACCCGGGCCCAGTCGACCTTGGTGAGGTCGCCGTGGTTGGGCACGTCGGGCCAGTGGTGGGCGAGGATGCGGGCGGCGTATTGGTGGCGGTCCTCGCGGCCGTTCTTGTCGGGCGGCTCGTACTGGCAGTGCCAGGCCATGGACCCGCCGAAGACCTCCATGACGGCCATGTCGAGGCCGCCGTAGCCAGTGCAGACGGAGCCGATACGAGGCTCGGTCACTTCTTCTCCTCTGATGGCGGGGTGCAGGTGATGGTGGGCTCCACGTCGTCGACCTCTGCGTGGAGCACGTTGGCGAGGGCTTCGCCGAGCGGGTCGTCCGGGGAGAGGCAGGCGGCCAGGTAGCCGCCCGCCAACACCAAGGCACCGAGAATCCAGCTCACCGGCGCTGCTCCGCGGGCAGAAGCGCTTCGGCCTGGCGGGCGCGGGCGAGGTGGCTTTCCGCGAGCTGAGCAGACATCTCCGACTGGCGGAGCGCCCGGTCTCGGGCTGCCAGCAGGTCGGCGTTCGTGGCCTGCTGGGCATCGCGTTCGGCCCGCGCCGTTTCCGTCTCCCTGTGGGCGCGGGTCAGGTCCGATGCCGCCCGGGATCGGCCGGCCTCCATGCCGAGGAACAGGCCGGCGACCACGCAGACGGCGGAGATGAGGACGACGGCGACGACCGCGATCCACGCCCCGCCTGCGAGGCCAACCAGGAGCACGAGGGCGGCTTGGATGGTGAGGATCAGCGGCCAGTACGGCTTGAGGGTCACGCTTCCCCCTCCCCTGTGGTGGTGGGGAAGGCGGTTGTGGTGCCGGGGTAGACATCCAGGTAGCGGCGGATGAGGTAGAGCACTTCCTCGTGCTCGACCTCTTTGAGCGCCCTGTACATGACGGCCTTGGCGGTGGCCAGCTCGACTCCGAGCTTGTCCCGCTCGGTCTCGGCCTTGTCTGTTCGTGCTCGGGCGAGGGCGTAGTCCGTGCGGGCGCAGTGAGTGTCACGGCGGGACTCGGCCAGGGCGGCGGTGAGGCGCCCTACCTCGGCCTGCGCCTGTCCGAGAGCTGCTTCGTGCCCGCACTCGACGGGGTCCGTGCAGCGGAGCCGCTTCACCTCACCCTGCAGCCACGTAGCCGCCCACAGCAGGTCCTTGACCGGCAACCGCTCCGGCGGGATGTTGAGGGCGTTGAGCTCCTCAACCGGGGGGCCGAGCTCGGCGCGGAACCCGGCGTCGAGGGCGTCAAGGCCAGGGGTCTCAGCCACGGCGGACCTCCTTCCTGTCCCACTTCACGACCAGCAGGGGCAGCGGGCAGACGTAGATGGCGGCGGGGGCGACGTAGACGCCGACCCAGATGTCACGCGGCTCCACGTAGATCGACAGGCGGCCGATGCGGAGACGACGGTCAGCCACGGGTGTCCGCCTCTCCGGTGTCGGACAGGGAAGCAGCGGGAGGGCAGGTGTGCTCGGCGACCTTCGCGTTCAGGTCAGCGAAGTCATCGCCTCCACGGATGTAATAGATCGAGGCGCCGCACTCGGAGCACGTCAGCCGCGGATAGCCGTCGTCGGTGTTGACGTAGGCGCTCCCCGCCAGAAGCGTCGGGGAGCCAAGAGGGCGGCTCACCACCTCGCCACCCATCCGAGCCTCAGCCAGGTCGGAGACCATGATCAGGGCGACGCCGAAACGACGAGCCTCCGCGAACGAGATGTGCCCCGGCGCCCCTCGGAAGAGGATGCTGTCCGCCTCGTTGAGCGTGCAGGGCCACCGGCGGGCGCTGGAGTAGGGAACCACCTGCCAGCCCTCGGTGTCGTCGTCCCCGAAAGCACCGCCTTCAAGGTCAAGGCCGTACGGCTCGTACGCCGGGCGGGGCAGGACGATCAGCGTCTCGTCGCCCTCGGTGAGGGGCTTGGCGTCGTAGACGTTGCGCAGCACCATCGCGACGTGGCCGAAGTGGGCGGCATGCGCGTCGTGGTCCTCGGGGCAGGAGCAGCCGCCTGCGGCGATCTCGGTGGCGGTGCCGGTGGCCCACGCGGCGAACACGTCAACAGCCAGGGCGGCAGCGTGCTCACCGAGACGGGCCTGTAGGGCGTCAAGGAGGTCGGGTTGGGTGCTCATCGGTTGTTCTCCTGCGGGTACGGGTTACGTGTGAGGGCGGGGATGGGGGCGGTGTCCAAGACAGCGGCCGGCGTGCTGGCCTTGACGGGGGGACGGTGGCGTCGGCCCTTCGGGGCGGGCAGCACCACCGTCAGCAGCGCGGCCAGGAACGCCTCCAGGCGGCTCACCGGGTGCCGTCCTGACCGATCTCGGCGTGAGCGGCGTTGAACCGCTCCAGAGGGTCCGCTGCCTGCACACCGGTCGGGGAAGGGTCCGTGACCGGCTGCGTGACCAGGTCCAGCGACGGGAGAGGGCGAATCACCTGAGGCACCTCGACGCCCGACACCCCCAGCAGAATCGCGTTCGGGTTCGCCACGTCCACAGCCTGCTGGGCGTGCGTGAGGTGCTGCTGGCGGTCCAAAGTGCGGCGCTGGATCCACTGCTCCCGCTCGGCGACGCGCTGCTTCTCCTCAGCGATCCGCCGCTCGGACTCGGCGATCTCCTGCCGCCACCCGTTCATGTCGGCGTCACACCGGTCGGCCTGCGCCCACTCGGCGTAGGCGAACGCGGCTGCCTGGTCGTAGCGCTCTTTGATGGGGGCGGTCACGGACTGGGCGGCGGCGTCCGTCGCGAACGTCACAGCGGGGGTGGTGGGGTGGACGAGCTGGTCGGTGGCGGGGCGGGACTTCATGGGGATCTTCTTTCGTTCGGGGGGTGGTTGGATTGGGGGGCGGCCCGGATCTCCTCGGCGGAAACGGGGAGATCCGGGCTGCACTGTCAGGTCGAGGCGTTGATCTGCCGGGCGAGGGTGAGCGGGTGACCGCACGCGACCTCGTCGACGCTGTTGCCCATGCCTTGGGCTGCGTGCCGGTCGGCCTCGTCGGCGATCTCTTCCAGCCAGGCGGCGAGAGGCTTCCGCGCGTTGATCAGAGCCGCGAGTTGCCGGGCGAACCGGGACTCGCCAGCGTGGAGGCGGACGAACACGCAGTTCCGGCAGTGGCCGAAGGCGTCGAACCTCGTCGCGGGCGCCGACTCATCGTGCTGGTCGCACACGCTGATGATCAGCTCGTTCTCGGCAGGGTTGCCCACGATGCGGGCTGTGCCGGGCGCGTAGACCGGGACGTCCCCGGTCAGCGCCTCGGCTGCGGCGCGCAGCTCGTCGGCGGCGCTCACTCGGCACCGCCGCAGGGGGTGACGAGAGCCGCAGCGGAGACAACATCGGTCTCGTACCAGTCGTTGCCGCCGCCGCTCACGAAGGAGTACCGGACCCCTACACACCCCTCAGGGACGTCATCGCCGTAGACGGAGAGCAGGTGCAGCTGCACCGGTTCTCCGTCGTTCCAGTCCGGGTAGGAGACGAGGACGACGTCGCCGGCCGCGACCTTCTCGGCCAGTTCGGTGAGGCGGACCGGGGCGGCGGGTGCGGGCTCTACCTGCCCCGGAGCCTCCGACTCGACATCGGCCAGGTCTCGGCGGTACGCCTTCACGATCCGCTCGACCTCACGGATCCGGCGCCGGGCGTCCGCGAGAGCAGCGTAAACGTCTCGGCAGTCGTCGAACGGGAAGTCAGCGTCGTCGCCACTGCCCACCCGGTTGAGATTGGCCAGGTTCTCGTCGATGGTCTGCATCTCGACTCGGACGACGTGAACGGAGTCGTGCAGCTTTCGGGCGAGAGCGCCTAGGTTGGCGAGGTGCGCCGCGTAGCTCTCGTCGGGGAGGTTGCCGCTCACTCGGCACCCCCGCCGATGCGGATCACGAGCGGGGCGACGGTGTACTCGGTGGTCATCTCGTCGCCGGACACCGTCGCGTACAGCTCTTCCGGGCTGTCGTCCACGGTGGCGTCCTGCGGGTGCCAGGCGAAGTCGACGTCGCCCTCGTACTGCTGGCGCTCCGTCTCCTCGACGAGCTCGCGCGCCTCCTCCCGGGTGTCTCGCATCGCGAGCGGGGCGCAGTAGGCCGACACCAGCCACCGGGTGACCTCGGTGACGCCGGGCGGGATGGTGGTGGAGAGCGGCTCCCGCTCAACACCAGTGGTCTCAGACATGGGGGTTGGTCCTTTCAGGGGGTCAGGAGGTGGGGGCGCCGGTGATGACCTTGAGGAACGCGATGCCGTCCCCGGTCTCCGCGATGTCCATGGCATCGGCGTAGGCGTTCACCAGGTGCAGCAGTTCGTCGCGGCCCCCGCCGGCGACCATGCCGATCAAGGTCTGGATGAAGTCGGACGGCTTGGCGTCGCCCTCGTCGTGACGCCACAGGACGTGGGAGGCGACCTCGGTGGTGATGGTCAGGGCGGGCATCGTCTTCTCAGACATGGGGGTGGTCTCCGTTCAGGAGGAAGAGGAAGGGGGAAGGCGGAGGGTCACTCGTGGTCGTAGAAGTCGACCTTGATCCCGTCCTTCTTGACCGTGACCTGCGCGTGGTCTCCGAATGCAGCGAGAAGGACCTCGTCGAACTCCTCGCTGTCCATCGCCCTGTGCAGCGCGAGGCAGCGGTCATAGCGGGCCACGTCGGGACCGGTGTAGTCGTCGTACCTGTAGTCGCGGCTCTCGCTGTCCCACGTCCGGGGGCGGGTGCCGAGCGTCTCGTTTGAGCTCAGCTCCATCTGCCAGGTGTCCTCGTCGTCGTACTCGCCATCCTCATCAGCCGGGGCGTCGGCGACGTTCTCGACAGTGCGGAACCAGGGGTACCCCACTCCGAACTCGCACGGGTCGCCATCGTTGAAGTGCGGCGTGTACTGGGTCCACCCGAACTCCACGATCGACGGGTCGTTCAGGACCGCCTGCAAGATCGGAGAGAACTCCTCCAGGGGGCGCTGCTTCTTCTTCGGGTCACGGCGAACGATGTCGCCCTCGACCGGGATGCCGAGGAAGCTGTTGGTGCTGGTCATGACTGGTCTCCGGGGGTGAGAGCGAGAGTGGAAAGAGAAACGGTCTTGGTCTGCTTGCCGCCCATCCACGTGGCGATGGGCATGCCGTTGAGGTAGTCCGCCGGGGAGGGGAGCCAGCCGAGGCCCTCGATGATGTGGCGCTCCGCGATCAGCCGGACGGGGATCTTCTTGCGGCCGACCGTGATGGTGTCGCCGAAGATCCGCTGGCACAGGTAGACCCCGGCCGTGTGGTGGTACAGGGAGCGGTGCCGGACGTCGCCGATGATCTGCTTCGACGAGTCGATCAGCTCCTCTATGGGGAGGTAGAGTTCCGGCTCCCCGCCCCACTTCCTCGCCGCCGATTGGGCGTGGTACCAGCTGTTCACGACGCCTCACCGAGGGGAAGCTCCGGCCAGCCGGGCGGGTCAAGCGGAAGGGCGCGCTGAGCGGCCAGTTCCAGGCGGAGCTTCGTGGACTCGTACAGGCGGTAAACGGCCTCGATCTGGTGGCCGAACACCTCGTACGCCTTGCCGGACTCGCCCGTGTGCCAGAACAGCGCCTCGTACTTCCTCATGGGGCGGTCGTCCTGCCGCACCGCACCGGCCTGACGGAGCTTCTCCTTAAGGTCGGCAACGGAGATCCGGACACCGAACCTCTGCTTGATCAGCACCACGACTTCGGCGAGCGGGAACGTCTTCGGCGTGAACGGCTCAGAAGCGAGCAGCGCGGCGACAGGTTCCGGCGAGACCCGAAGCAGTGCCAGGGCGCGCTGCCGCGCCTCCTCCTCCAGATCAAGGAGGCGCTTCCGCACCGCTTTCGAGATCTCCGACCCGGTGAGCATCTGGCCGATGTTGAGGATCGTGCGGCGGGTAAAGGTCGTGACCGTGTTCTGCGAGGGGGCCAGGGACAGAATGTCCCCGCCCTCCGTGATCACAGTGTTGACCTTGGCGAACTCCCGGTACTCCTTGCCGCGCAGGACACGCATGCCGTGCTCTTCGAGTTCTTTTCGGTTGCGCTGCGCGACCTTCTTGATCGTCTCGACGGGCACCTCGTAGTAGGCGGCGACGCCGGGGCCGTCCACGTGGATGCCGTCAGGGAAGAACGTCAGCGCCTTCACCTTGTCGAGGACCTCGACGTGATCGGCGTACTGTGCCCGCAGCGCGGGGCTTTCGGTCAGGGCCAACTCGTTCACTTGGCCGCCTGCTCGGTGTTGATGGTGATCTCCCACAGTTCGTCGAAGGTCGCGCCGTCGAAGGCGCGGACCAGAGCGCAGATGAACTTGGCGCTCGGGATCTTGCGGCCACGGAGGATCCGGTTGACGGTCCCCTGGTTCACTCCCATGGCGTCGGCGAGGCGCTGCTCTGTGGTGAGTCCGGTCTGCTCGCGGTATTTGGCGAGTTTGGCGTGACGGATTCGGAGCGGGGCGCTCACTGGGGCTCCTTTCTGCTGGTCAAGTCCTGTATGCAAGAGCGGGTAACCCGCTTGCAGCTTCACCATAATGCACGTGTGCATTGAGCGCAACGGCAATGTCACCTCGAAAACCAGCCAGCAACGCCCTGACATGCGTGGACGGGTAACCCGGTCGCGCATAAAGTGGCCCGCGTGAACGACTGGTGGGACTACGTGCAGCGCATCACCGGCTCGGCGACCCAACAGGCCATCGCCGACAAAACCGGCATCGGCCAATCGAGCATCGCCCGATGGCGCGAAAAAGGCCCACGGCCAGACAGCGCAGCCGCCTTCGCTCGCGCCTATGGCCGCCCCACCTTGGAAGCGTTCAAGTACGCCGGGTTCCTCAGCGAGGAAGAGGTGAAGATCACAGAGGCGCCGGTCAACCTCGCCGAGATCGACACCGACGTGTTGCTCGCCGAAGTCCGCCGCCGCATTCCTGACTGACACCTCTCCTCCTTCTCTCGTTGCGTGTCGTGGTTGGTCTGCTGGCTCCCGTACAGCAGGCCGTCTGGGGTGGTCCCGCTCTCCGTGAAGAGCGGGACCGGAAGATCAGATGTGGTCGTTGAAGTTCACTTCGACGCCGTCCGGCCACACGATGCGGGGACGCACCTCGACCGCTTTGCCGTCCTCGACCTGCACTCGCCAGATGTCCGGGGAGCACTCGCCGAGGACGAGGATGTGGCCGTCGAAAGTGCGGCCCTCGCCGTGCTTGGTGACGATCTCCTGCAACTGGGAGACGAGAGGCCCCGCCCGCAGTTCCCCGGCGTCTGACGGGCGGATCGCAACGGCCTGCTTGCGGGTCAGCGTGCCCTCGCTGGTCTCTACGGTCTCCTCGACCATGCGCAGCCAGACGAGGCGCCGCCACTCGGCATTGCCGCCGGGCGAGATGAACTCGCTGTCCTGGAGTTCGCCCCACGGGATCGGCGGGTTGAAGGTGATCTCTCCGGACAGGTCGCTGTGGTAGCCCATGCCGGACTCCTTTCGATGATCAGTTGAGGGGGTGGTCCCGCCCTGCCCCTCGAAGGGCGGGACCGAAGAGCGGGCTAGAACGGCGGAGCCTCATAGCGGCGCCAGTCCGAGGTGGAGACGGTGCGGACCCACGGCGTGTATCCGGGCTTCTCGCGCGGGTGGCGGTCGCCGCTCCAGGTCGGGGCGGCGTCACCTTCGGTGGTGGTGTACTCGTAGCGGTGGGTTCGCCCGCGCCAGTCCTCCAGCTCAGCGAACGCCCGCCTGATAGCGGACCTGACCCGACCGTCATCGATGCACCCGATGGCCTCGTCGAGCTCCTCCCGGTCGAGGGGCCCCTCCTCGTCGCGCTCCGGCGGCTCCGGCTCGCAGTCGAGCCCCTGCGCCCGGTCGTCCTTGTCTTCCTGGTGCCAGTCGCGCTCGTACTCGGTCATCACGTATCTCCAGGGGGTTAGAGGTGCGGGGTGGCTTGGGTGGTGTCAGGGGTGTCGAGGCGGAACAGGGCGTCGGGCTCTTCCACCTCGTTGGGCTGAGCCAGGGGCTCCTCGCCGGGCTCCAGGAACACAGGGAACGGGACCACCGCGATCACCCGCCCGCGACGAGCACGACGACAACCCAGACGAAAGTGCCGATGATCGCGAGCGTCACCAGCGCAGCGAAGAAGCCGCCTGCGGCGGTCTCTGTCTTGCGGTTCACGAACAACCCTCTTTCAGGGGGTAGGTGGGTGGGTGGTGTCGGCCCTGCACGCCCCCGAGGAGTGCAGGGCCAACACGGGGTCACAGCAGGAGGGACAGCAGGCCGAGGAGGATCAGCAGGGCGATCAGCACCACCGCGGCGGCCAGGGCGACACTCACGCGCTCACGTCCAGGTCCGACGGAGACCCATACCTCGGGTCCGCGACCTGCAAGGCAAGGCATGACGGACAGCAGCCACACGGGGCGCCGGCCGCGGTCGGGCAGGCGACGACTTCGGCACCGGGCAGCCCCGTCACGACTCCCCCTCGGGGGCGTACTCCAGAGCGGGCGACCAGCCGCCGGCCACGTCCAGGCGCACCCAGCCGTGCACCCAGTGGCGGACGGGGACGTCGGTGGGGTCGGCGAGGCCGCGGCGGATCTTCCACCCGTTGGCGTACGCCGCAGCCGGGTCACGCTCGACCACGTCATGGCAGGAACGGCACGCGTGCAGATTGTTGGCCGCGGTGTTCGACCTCGGGTCCTTCGTCCCGCCCATGCCCTTCGCGATCCGATGCGACGGGTCCGTGGCTGCGGCGGCGCCGAGGCACACAATGCCGAGCTCACACCAGCCGCCCGACCTCGCGGCGAGCAAGGCCATGACCGTGGGCGGCGGGCCGGTGCGACGAACCCGCTTCGGCTTCGCTGCTGCCTGTTTGAGCGTGGCCCTGCCCGACTGCAGCCCCTTGCCACGGGCCATGGGCTTCTTCGCTGTCAGCCTGGTCTTCCGCTGGAGTGGCTCGCCGCGCTTCACAGCTGCCCTCCTGCCAGTTGCATCTCGGCCCGCGCCGTGGACTGGATCGTTCGGCCTACGTCGATGCGCGCGTGGAGTGCACGGATGTGCTCCTTCTGTAGGCGCACCGCGGCGGCAGCCTTGCCCCAGATCCGCCACAGGTGATCGGTCTGGGTGATCGCGACCTGCTTGCGGTCCTCGACCGATCCGGCCGCGTCGCGGAACGCTCCCGCGTAGGCCACCTTGAAGTCGCCTTCGGCCTCAACTGCGATGAACTCCAGGTCGGCCATCTTGGTGATGGCCTTATCGAGGTCCCGCGACAGCTGACCGAGCTGCTTGATGATCGTGAGCATCTCGGTCATGAGGAACCGCCCTTGACCCACAGGTCCTCAGTTACAGGCCCGCGATCAGCGGTCTTCGGGTTGGAGATGGTGTCCTTGACAAGCTTGTTGTGGGCGGACTTCTCTCCCTTGGTCATCGCACCCACCGCAGCAAGCTGCTCATCCGTCACCCGCGACCGGGAGATCGAACCGTCCTTATTGCGCGGCAGGCCGTCGCCCTCTTCGCCGGCGTCGCCGCCCTCGTCGTTGCCGAGGTCAACCTGCTGGTCGATGCCTTCCTGAATGTCGTTCTCGATGACGTCAGCCCCGGGCCGGACGAGCGTGCCCCTTACAAGGGCGGCCTGCTGCCCCTTGTTGTACAGCGACAGACCGAACTGGTCGCCGAGTTCAATGGCGCATCGCTTCTTCGCCAGGGAGATAGCGGACTTCAGCGCCAAGTCATGGGCGGCACCGCGCTTCTGGTTCTCCGCTGTAGCGGTTGCGCCGTCCTCGTAGTGGCAGACCTCGCGCCCGTCCTCGTCCTTAACGGTCAGGCGCATCGTGGCCTTGTAGCAGACATCCCACTTGCCCAGTGGTTTGTCAGTGTTGGGGTCGGTCCGCTCGGTCTCGAAGATCAGCTCCAGTGAGAGGAGTTCGGTGTCCCAGTTGCCGAACCCGAAGATGCGGATCAGGTGGGCGGCCACGTCCTGCTGCGAGACGTGGCTCTTGCCCTTGCCGTCCTGCAGGACGCGTTTGGAGTTGATCGGCCGAAGCAGCTGATCGACCTGTGCTCTGGTGAAGCCCATCAGTGCTGTTCGTCCTCTCTGGGTTCGTAGTCGGCTTGGTCGTCCCGGTCTTCGGGGTGGTCTCGCCCGGTCCATGGGGTCCAGGTCGGCCATGCCTCCCCTGGCTCAGCGGCGAGGTAGGCGCTCATGACGTCTTCGTCGTGGTTCACGCGGCCCCCTGGTGGAGGCGGCGCACGAGCCGGGTACGGCCGGCCTTGATGTCCATGGCGTGGGCTCGGACGGCGACGTCCTGCCAGCGGATGTACAGGCCGTCCCACTCGGTCGGGGTGACGCGCAGTACCCGGACAGGGCGGCCGTTGTTCCAGCCGGGGCAGGACACGATGTCCCCTGAGCCGAGGCGAGCGGCGAGCGTCGCTTCACGGAGGAACGCTTCAACGTCCTCGCGGGTGAAGCGGCGATGCCCGCCCTCGGTCAGCGCGGACGCGGTGAGCAGTCCGAGTGTCTGCCAGCGGGCCACCCGGCGAGGGCTCACCCTGAGCAGGGTGGCGACCTGACCGGACCTGAGATGCGTCACGCCTTGCGGCCAGACGACCGAGGTGGGAAGGACAGCGGGAGCACCCACTACGCCTCACCGCCCTGCGGGGAGTCGCCACGCAGCAGCGCCTCCACGACCTCGCGCCGGAACCGGCGGTGACCACCCGGGGTACGGATCGACTCGATCCGTCCCGCCTGCGCCCACCGGGTCACAGTCTTCGGATCCACCCGAAACGCTGCGGCGACCTCGCCAGGCGTCATCAGGTCGGAAGCCGCCGCGAACCGGTCGGCCTTACGGTGGTCAGCGGCGCTCATGCACCCTCACCGCCCTGCACAGCAGCGGACTGCTTCCGGCGGTAAGCGATCAGACGGCAGTTGATGCCCCACCACGTGCGATGGTGCGGGCTGTCGCCGATCTCGTCCCACTCAGCGTCGAGCAGGTCGAAGAAGTCGTCATCGCCGCAGCAACCACCGTGGGTCTCGCCGACGTAGATGAGCAGGTCGCCCTGGTAGGCGGTCAAGGCGTGCGTGGCCCACGGCTCGGCGTAGTTCGGCCAGGACATGAACAGTGCCCGGTCGGGGTGCTTCCCGGCGGCGGAGGCGTCGCCTCGCAGCAGCGGGTGATACGGCTCGATGACGTCGACGAACTTGTTGTCCGCCACCTCGTTCGGCTCGTACGCGACGACGTCCGTTCCAGCCTGGGCGAGTTGCCACGCCCAGTAGCCGGAGCCCGCGCCGACCTCGACCACGCCCCGCCCGGCAAGGACATCTGTGATCCACGCGATGTCGCCGGGGCTGGGGATCGACCACGAGTACGTGGACACCACGCCGTTGCGGCCGATCCCAAGGTTCGGCTCGTACCCGTAGGGGGTGACGCCCTGCCAGCGCCGCTCGTCCGTCGAGGGCATCTGACGGATCACCTCCCAGTAGGGGTTCGAGACCCCGTCCGGGACGAGCTGGTCATGCGTGGTGCCCGCGATCCGGAACAAGGGCTGCCCGAGCCACATCTCGGTGGCGCCGCGCTCCCAGTAGGAGGCGCAAGCGTCGAGAGCCCGCTCCGCGAACAGTCGCGCCACGTCGGGCACCTGCGTCATCACCTCAGACATGCGCGGTCTCCTCGGTCTGCTCAGGAAGGGAGAGGGCAGCAGCCCGCATCTGGTGGATGACCTGCTCCACGGACGGGCGGACATCGACCAGCCAGAACGCGACGTGGTTCGCGAGCGACTCCCCGTCCCACGGGCCATCAGCAGGACGGGCCATGTCCCAGCGGCCGATGCCATCGACCAGCGCGTACAGGGCTGCGAACCCGATGTCGTAGGCGCCGGACTCCACGAACCACTCGCCGGGCTTCGACCACTCCCCCGCGTCCTCGGCGCCCAGAACGAGCGCAACCGCGCCAGCGGGGCACAGGCAGCCGTCCGCGTCTTCGTAGTCCTCTCGGCACAGGCCACGGCGAAAGATCAGGTCAGCGGCGAGCGTCAGCGCTCCAGCCGCGGTGAGCCGCTCAACGGCGGGGGCGGTCACGGGTGGCCGCCGTCCAGCGTGTCATCCAGCGCGCTAACCACGCGCGCACCGAGCTCGATCCGGTCGAGCACCTCACGCGTCGTCCCGGGGAAGCGGGCCTTCACCTTCTGCCATGCGGCGGCGTCCGCCGCGATGTCCGTGGGGGGCTTACTGTTGGCCATGAGTCTCTGCTCCTCTAGTTGATCTCTGGTTGATCTCTGAGCGGGGATTCAGCGGGTCTGGTCGATGGCACGGCCAGGCCCGCACAAGGTCAGGAGGTGAAGGGCTCTCGGTCGGCCTCACGGTCCAGCCGGCGCAGGTCCTCGCAGCGGGCGAACACGCCGATGACCAAGTACGCGGCGCCGTGCTCCTGCATCTCGCGGGGACTCAACGGGGCGCTCACTTGTCCGCCTGCTGGGCCTTTTCCTGCGCCTCCATCCACTCGATGACCTTGGACTTGCGGCACTTCAGCCAGCGGCCGTGCTTGAAGAAAGGCGGACCGTCGCCGGCAGTGCGCATGTTCCGCATGGTGCTCGGCGCGGTGCGGGTGAGCTCGCACACCTCTTCGAAGAGGAGGTATGGATCCTCCTCGGTGATTACGGTCACATCGACCTCCGTTTCATTGTCTGAATATTCATACGACATGTCGACGAAAAGAGTGGCCACAGGTAGGCCAATAGCCTTCGCGATGGCCGCAGCAGTGGAGCGCGTACACCCCCGGCTGCCGGCAATCAGCATGGCCAGATACTGCCTGCTGACGCCGACCTGCCGCCCCAGACGCACCGTGTCGAGCCCGGCCTCCCATATGGCCTCGCTCAGCCGCTCACAGTTGCGGGGGCGCATCTGGGTTCGCCCTACCACGGAGCTCCGCCCCCTTCATCGTTCCGTTGTATGAATATTAAGACAGTATCGGTTATCGGCGGGACCTGTCCAGAGGTGACCAGAACTCACCTGCGGGGAGACCGGGACGCTAACCGTCCCGCCCTGATTTACTGCCCCCATCTAGTTGTCTCGGCTCTCATGCCGTACAACTTGACCGAACACTGTTGTCTGATCTCCCAGACAGTCAGTCAAGGAGGGAAGGAGAAGGAGCGCGATGACGCCGCCGCAGAGTGGTAGGACTCCCGGCAGCACCAACCCCCTCAGCCGCCTAGTCAGGGCATGCCGTGACGAGGCCGGGTTAAGCCTCCGCGAGTTCGCCGACAAGTGCATCGACCCGCAGAGCGATCGGGGCCTGCTGCACAACTGGATTGGCGAGCTCGAACATGGACGCCTGCCTCGGGCGCCCGAGATGTGGAGACTGCGGGCGCTCGCTGCCGGGATGGGTGTCCCTGTGCAGCAGCTTGCCGAGTTGTCCGCGAAGCAGTGGCTGGGCGTGGATGTCGCGGAGATAGTTACAGGTGAAAGGTCGTGGGTGGCAGTGACTGTACCTGAAGGGCTTACGCCGGAGGAGCGGGCTCGATTTGTGCGTCTAGCAGAAGATCTGGCTCGCCATATGAAGGAATGACAGTTTTGTAACGGGCTGGCCACAATCCGCTTACCCGTACACATGTTCTGGGTTTCGGACAACAAATCTTGAGCCAAAAGAGCAAGAATCGGCCTCTCAGTCAACAAGATGCACAGAGAGGCCAATGACGTCCTAATGTCTGCGCACCTCGCCATCCGCCTTGCTGACCCCAGTCGCCTCATTAACGGCCACGTCAGCAGCTTCTTTCAGGGCGGCCGATTCTTCTTCTTGGTCAACCGAAACCTGAAGGTAGACCCCGAGGTTCTACAGGAGCTCGAACACAAGGGAGGCCAGGCCATCCCGCGCCTGACCTCCCTCCTGGAACCCAACCGCCCTTACTGCGTTCGCTACTTCCTGGAACGCGACATTCCGGGCAACGAGATGACACACCTGGAAATCGGCCCGTTTCAAACTGACGTTTATGTGCACCCATCACTGATGCCACAGTCCGTCGCGGATGAACTCGCAGCTCATTCAACAGTGATGACCCCCCACATCCACCACTAGGAGCGGCCTGTGTCCACCAGCCAACGCGTCCTAAAAGCGTCGTACTCCAAACGATGCGGCTGCAAAGACCCCAACACAGGCAAACCCCTCGACTCAAAGTGCCCAGACCTGTCCAAACGGCGACACGGCACGACCGGCTTCACCACACGCCTCGACACCACCGCCCGACTCAACCGCCAGCTCAAGCGGTTCGGCTACCCCACACAAGCCGCAGCAGAAAAGGCATTCGACCATGTCGCCGACCTGGTCAAACTCGCCCGCGACGACGAGTTGATGCGCCGCCGCATCGGCGACCTCATCTTCGACACCAAGCGTGGCCAAGACTTCCCCGATGTCGAAACCGTGCGCCGCAAGCTGCGGATGGGCGTCGAACTCGCCGCCTCTGAGGGCACCGTCGCCGAACTGCTAGAAGACTGGTACAGCGGCAAACGCGCCAAGAAGGAGTCCTCACGGCGATCCTGGCGCCAACGCCTGGACCACTACCTGATCCCTCAGCTCGGCGACATCCCCCGCAGTCGTCTCCGTGCAGCGCACGTCGACAGCCTGTTCGACACGATCGAGGAGTGGAACAGCGAGATCATCGCAGCCAAGGAAGAGGCCCGCGCCCCCTACCTGGCTGGGGATGTGCGCAAGCGCAGCAAAGTTGTTGGCCTGCGGACTCAACACCACATCCTGCAGACGCTACGCAGCGCCTACAACTGGGCCGTCACCAGGCGCATGGTGGAGTTCAACCCGTGCCTCGGCGTGGAGCTGCCGCCGGCCGAACGCACCCCCGCCAAGGTGTGGTCGCCCGAGCAGGTTCGGCACTTCCTCCTCTTCGCAGCTTCTAGCGACGACCCGCTCGCCCTGCTCTACCGCATCGCGCTCCTGCGCGGCCTGCGCCGCGGCGAGGCGTGCGGGAGCCGCTGGTGCGACTTTGACCCTGAGGCGGGGCGCCTGCGCATCGTGCAGACCGTGCTCCAGCTCGGCGATCGCATCATCATCGACACCCCGAAGTCTCAGGCCGGCAAGCGCACCGTGTCGCTGGATGAGGAGACGACGCGGATGCTTGTGGAATGGCGTGCGGAGCAGCGGCGGCAGAGATTCGCTGCAGGGGCGGCGTACACCGACCATGATCTGATTCATGCCAGGCCGGATGGTCGGCCGGTGTCTCCGGAGCGGGTGACCGAGGGGTTCAAGGCGATGGCGCGCGCTGCGGGGCTGCCGGTGATCCGGCTGCACGATGGGCGGCACACCGCGGCGACGCTGGGTTTGGAGGCTGGGTTGGATATCAAGGTCGTCTCGGTGCAGCTGGGGCATGCGAACACGCGGATCACTCATGACCTGTACACGCATGTGCGTCAGGCGGTTCACGACGACGCGGCGGAGCGGGTGCTGACGCTCGTGCAGGGGCCGTCGTCGGAGGCGCAGGAAGCGTGATCGTTTACGCGGTGTTCCCATCCTGTTCCCATCGGCCCTGCTCGGAGGTGCGGGCGGGGCTGAGGGGTGGGCGGCGCCGGGTGCGGCGGAAAAACATTTGCTCTGGCAGGGCAGGGTTTGTAGTCTCGGGGCACGCCGAAAGGAGGTGGTCCGAACAATGGTTGATCATAGTTGGGCTAGCGAGGTGGCTGTCCGCTAGGACGCCGCGACCGGACTCTGTCCGGGCGTCTGGCGACGTTCGGCGAATCCACGACAATCACCGGAACCCCGGGCCGCCGGGGGCGGGCAATCCCGCCTTTGGTCCACCGGCCCTCCTGCTCAGCCAGGAGGAAGTGGCCCGGGGTTTCCCCTTCCGGCACTCTTCTTTCCAGTCCCTCCCCCGGGCAGGGACGCGCCTTTTCTCGTACGCCCCCCGTCAGGCCGCGGCGCACGAACCCGGGACCGTGACACCCCCGGGGCGAAGGGGCCTGAGGTCACCGCCGAAAGCCGGGGTTGGCGCAGTGCAGCGGGCTTTCCCCGCCCAGGATCCTGACGATGTCCTCGCAGATCATCCGGGTGTGGTTGATCTCGGTGTCGTAGGTCCCCGAGCCCAGGTGCGGGGTGAGCACCACGTTGTCCATGTCGGCGAGCGGGTGGGACGGGTCGAGCCAGTCCCCGGCGAACCTGTCGAGGGCCGCGCCGCCCAGATGGCCCGCCCTCAACGCTCCGACGAGGGCGTCCATGTCGTGCAGGGCCGCGTCGGAGGTGTTGACGAAGATCGCACCGGCCCTCATCGCGGCGAACTCCACAGCGCCGATCAGCGGTCCCGCGGACGCGTGGGCGTGTACCGAGACGACGTCGGCCTGGGCCAGCAGGACGTCGAGACCGTACCGGTTCTCCGCCGCCTCGGGGTCGTAGACCATGACGCGCATGCCCAGCCCCCTCATCCGCCAGGCCACCGCGTGGCCGACCGCCCCGTAGCCGATCAGGCCGACGGTCCGGCCCGCGAGCTCCCACGCGCGGTGCCGCCGGTAGGAGACCGTGCCATGGCGGCGGATCTCCCGGTCGCCGACCGCCACCCGGCGGGTCACCGCGAGGATCAGGGCGAGGGTGAGCTCGGCCACCGCGTCGGCGTCGCGCCCCGGGGCGCAGACCACGGGAATCCCCCTGTCGGTGGCCGTGCCGAGGTCCACGTTCCCCGCGTCGCCGCGGGCACAGCCCACCACGAGCAGGGGAAGATCCAGCACCGGGCCCGCGACCTCGTCGGACTCGGTGATGAGGATGCGCGCCCCGGTGTCCACGAGCTGCCGGGCGAGATCGGCGGCCTGGTGCGGACTGTGCTCAGCCGGGTCGTAGTGGACGTCGATCAGCTTTCTCAGACGGTCCCACTCCGGACCTCGCATCGGCGCCAGCACAAGGGCTCGCGGTTTCACCGCGCCTCCTTATTTCAGGAAATTTCAGCATCTGGGAGCTTTCCACGAATACTGCGATCAGTCCTGACATTGACCCGACTGTCACCAACGCCCCATCAGCCTCTCCTGTTTTCGGACTCGCCCCTTTGCAAGCTCCTCCAGCTGGAAGTTCCGGGTGAAAATCCATTCAGGGCGAGAAAGACCAGGAAAATCCCGCGAATAAGGTCATCCGAATAAAACCCCCGGCCGACGCCGTAATCACCGGCCCCGGCTCCCGACCGGCGTCTCCGGGCGGTGCCCCGAGGCAGTGGAAAGCGAAGGTCCGCGACCGGGATCGGCTCGGGTGACCGGTCCGCCGCCGATCCGCACCATCGCCGCGCCCGGCGTCGGCCGACGGGGTCCCGGACCGAGGTGACTCCCGGTCAGTGCTCGCCGCGGGCGGGGACGCCAAGGGCCGCGCAGGCGTCCCGATAGAGGCGGACGACCTCCGTACGGACCTGCGCGCGTTCGGTCAGTGTGGTGCTCCACGGAACCCGGACCGGAATCTCACGTCCGCCGACCACGGCGGCGAACTCGATCGCCTCGGCGTCGACACCGGTCGTCGTCGCGCCGGTGGCCTCGGGCTGCCCGCCGAGGCCCCTGCAGATCAGTAGCGCGTCGTCAGCGTGGTCGTCGTTCATGTGGCGCTTGATGGCCTCGACCGCTTCGGGAGGGAAGGGAGTGCTCATTTCCCAGAGCCTAGTCAGCGCCCCGCCTCCGCCACCCCCGGGTACGGGCAGGAGCGCTCATCGGGCGCCCGGCTCGCCTTCGGGGATTCACCCGGCGTCGGGAGCGAAGTCACCGACCCGCTTGAGCTCGGCCGAGATGTGGGACTGGAGCGGCTGCCCCATGGCAGCCATGTCGTACGCCCACATCAGGTTGCCGTTGACCAGGCCGTAGAGGCGGTGGCCTCCGGTGTACTCCTTGGCGGTGGCGGTGCGGGCCACCACGTCGGTGTGCAGTTCGATCTTGTGAAAGACCACCTCGCCGACGTAGACCTCCACGATGCCCGTGGGATGTGACAGGCACACCTCCAGCTGGCGCCCGGGGAGCTGGCGCCAGAAACCGGTCTCGACGCCCAGCGGACGGACCTTCTCGCCCGCCTCGTCGAGCAGCCAGGTGCGGCTGCTGTAGGTCAGGAACGGCTTGCCGTTGTGGCCGAAGACGATTTCCTGGCCGAAGTTGAAACTCTCGATCGTCGGATATCCCCCGACTCCGGCGCCTTCCCACACGCCCACGAGGAAGGCGATCGGCTCAAGATCGGGATGCAGTTCGGGAACGTCCATGGGTCCGAGCCTAGGCCCTGTCGCGCGACACTCGCCGTGGCGAGGGCCGGTCGGACGCTCGCCCGGCTCCGGCGCGGGCGCGTCAACGGCTCTCGACGGCCACCCGCAGGCCGAGGGTGACAAGGACCGTGCCGCTGACCGCGTCCAGCCGACGCCGGACCACCGGGCGGCGGAACCACGTGCCGGCCCGCCCGACCACGGCCGCCAGCGCCAGATACAGGAGGGTCTCGATGACCACCTGGAGCACGGCGAGCAGCGCGGTCGTGGCGAACAGCGGCCGGCCGGCCGGTACGAACTGTGGATAGAGCGCGATCATGAAGGCGGCGGCCTTCGGGTTGGCCAGCATCACCACCGATCCCTCGCCGAACGCCTTCCACCAGGTCAGCGCCGCCCCGGGCGCCGGGTCCGCGACCGCGACCTCCTCGTCCGCCCCGCTCGTTCCCCGCCCGCGCCACGCTGAGCGCCAGGCCCTGATCCCGAGGTACAGCAGGAAGCCCGCGCCCACCACGCGCAGGACGAGGAAGGCCACCTCGGAGGCGGCCACCAGGGCGGCGAGCCCGGCGGCGGCGAGCAACGCCCACAGATACAGGCCGGCCTCCAGGCCCAGCACCGTGGGCACCGCGCCGGAGAAGCCGCGCAGGGCCGCACGGCGCAGGATCAGCGCCATCGCCGGGCCGGGCGAGGCGGAGATCAGCACCACGGCCAGCACGAAGGCGGGCAGGGAGGATACGAGGTCCATGAGGGTCATCGTGGTCGTTCGCCTGCCGTCCGTTCAACGGGTTTCGCGGAACGCGGCGGCTGCGCGCCGCCGCGACCGAAACGATCACTGGACCGGGAGCCGTCAGGCCACGGGTGAGAGCGATCGGCCGCTCCGACGGCGCACGATCCACCGTGGCTTCCGCACATCCTGGTGCCGATCAGGATGTCCACGGCTCCCCCGAACCCATTGATCGTTCCCGGTCACGGCACCGGCAGGACGGCGAAGGGAGCGGCGGCGTGCCGCGCCGACCGGTGGCAGTGCGACGAGTGGGCGAGAAATCCGGGAAACACGGCCCGGAGCCGCCCTGATATGGTTCGCGCCCGCGAGGCGGACCCGCATAGGCTTCGGGCATGGCACGATCACTGGTGATCAAGGTTACCGCCGGCGAAGACTCACCCGAGCGCTGCAACCAGGCGTTCACGGTGGCCGCGGCGGCGTTGGCGAGCGGAGTCCCCGTCTCGCTCTGGCTGACCGGCGAGTCCTCGTGGTTCGCCCTCCCCGGACGGGCGAAGGAGTTCAGCCTCCCGCACGCCGTCCAGCTCGGCGACCTGCTCGACGCGGTGCTCGCCGGCGGCAGGGTGACGCTGTGCACCCAGTGCGCGGCTCGGCGCGACATAACGGTCGACGACGTGATCCAGGGCATTCGCATCGCGGGCGCCCCCACGTTCGTCGAGGAGGTCCTGGGCGAAGGCGTCCAGGCTCTCGTCTACTGAACGCGTCCTCCGGCCGCCCGGCAATGCCGGACGGCCGGTTTCCGGCGTCAGCCGGGTAGCACCGCGGCCAGGCGCTCCTCGCGGAGGCGCTCGAACCAGGAGTCGTCGATCGGCGGCAACTGGGCACCCACCGCCCAGGTGAGCAGCAGGTCGGCGAGGCCGGGGTTACGGGCGAGCGCCGGACCGTGCAGGTAGGTGCCGACGATCTTGCCGATGTAGCAGCCCTCGGTGCCGTCGCCGTTACCCGTGCCGACCGCCGTATGCGCCAGTGGCCGGACACCGGGTCCGAGCCGGGTGACGCCCATGTGGTTCTCGAAGCCGGTCAGCGTCGGGATGCCGAGCGCCGGGTCCGCCTCCCCGGCCAGTTCGCCGACGGCCCGGCCCGCGCCGCGGCCACTGGAGATGTCGATCAGGCCGATGCCGTCGACCGGCTGCCCCTCCTCGCCGCCGAAGGTGGTGCCCATGATCTGGTAGCCCGCGCACACGGCCAGCAGGGCCGCGCCCCGCTGGATGGCCCGGTGCAGGCCGCCGTCACGCCGAAGCCGCTCGGAGGCCAGGATCTGCGGCCGGTCCTCGCCGCCGCCGATCAGGTAGATGTCACCGCTCTCCGGGACCGGGTCGGCCGAGCGCACGTGCACGGTCTCGACCGGGATGCCGCGGCGCCGGGCGCGCTGCTCCAGGACCAGGACGTTGCCCTGGTCGCCGTACGTGCTCAACAGGTCCGGATAGATCCAGACAAGGCGTAGAGCGCTGTCAGACTGCACGACCGAACTCCGATCGAATCTGCTGGAAGGCGGTGTAATTGGCGATCACGTCGACCTTGCCCGGCGGTTGCGCGCCGAGCGCCTGCTCGAACGATCCGGCCAGTTGGAACGGCACGTCCGCCACATCCAGCCGGAGCGCGAGGTCGAGCCGCCGCTCGCCGGTCACGAAGACCGGCCGGCCGCGCAGCACGCGGTAGTCGACATCCCACAGCCATGAGGTGTCGCGGCCGTCGGGGCCCTGGGCGTTGACCGAGAGGATCACCGGCAGCGAGGAGTCGAGCACGTCGAAGGCCTCCAGCCAGCCGGCCGGGTTCTTGGCCAGCAGCAACCGGGCGTGCCGTCCGCCGCGCTCCACGGTGGTGTAACGGCCGGCGACCGACCTGACCTCGCGCAGCCGGGGCAGTGCCCGTTCGACCGGCAGCCCGAACGCCTCGGCGGTGGCCAGCGCTATCGCCGCGTTGGCCCGGTTGGCCCGCCCGGGGAGCTGGATGTCCAGCACCCAGCGCTGTCCGCGCGGGTCGATCACCGCGTCGTCGTCGAGCACCCAGGACGGCTCAGGCCGCCGGAAGGTGCACTCGCGGCAGGCCCAGTCGTTCTCCCCGGCCTGCGAGGAGGCACCGGAGCCGAGGCTGCCCGGCGGAACGTACTCCATGCCCTTGCGGTCGAGGGGGCCGCCGCACTCGGGGCAGCACCAGGAGTCCTCCTTCCACGGCTGCCCGGCCGACACCCAGGTGACCGAGGCCGCGGTGGAGGCGCCCCAGGTCACCAGCGGGTCGTCGGCATTGGCGATCACATGGGTGTTCTTGCCGGCCAGCGCCCGCCGCCACTTCTGGGCGAGCAGCCAAATCTCGCCCGCCCGGTCCATCTGGTCCCGGCTGAGGTTCATCAGGCAGATGACCCCGGCGCCGGTGGTGTCGATCACCTCGGGCAGGTACTTCTCGTCGACCTCAAGCACCCCGTACGGGGCGTGCTTGGCCGACGACAGCGCCGAGACGTGCCCGGCGGGCATGTTGGCGCCGAAGGCGTTGGTGGCGACGTCGCCGAGATCCGACAGTGCGGAGGTGATCAGGCGGGTCGTCGTGGTCTTGCCGTTGGTCGCGCTCACCAGCGCGAGCTTGCGGTCACGTGCCAGCTTGCGCAGCAGGTCGGGCTCCAGGAGCATGCTGACCCGGCCTCCGATCACCGACCCGTCTCCGCGTCCGGTGACCCGGGACAGGGTCGCGGCCGTCCGGCCGAGAGCGGTGGCGAGCTGCGCCCGCAGCGGAAGCTGAGTCATGCCGTCTCCTCGCGTGGCGACCGTTCGCGGGACGACCCGGCGGCCTGCCGGCCCGGCCGCGGAGCCGGAATCGCCGAATCGTTCATGCCGCAGATCTTAGCCGGGCTTCGGCACCCCAACCCCCGGGCGGCACGTCACACGCCCCGGCCGGTGCGGGGTGAAGGCCGCAGACCAGACCGTTCTCACCATACGGCGGGAACGAACTCCCCAGGCTCCACAGCGGGAAATGTGGCCGGATGTCCCCCGGCCACATCTCACTGCTCGGCGAAGACGAGTTCGACGGGTTCCTGCGAATCGGCGTCGAACGGCAGCACGAACCGGTGCGGCCAGGACAGCACGCTCTCCAGCCAGCCCGCCCCCATCGTCTGGGCCACGTGCCGGAGCCGCTCGGCCGGGTCGATGCCGATGGTGACCGTGAGGATGTCGCGCTCCACACTCTCGCGCTCGTCGTCGCCGAGGATCACCCGCCAGGCCAGTTCCCGGTTGCGGTCCACCTCCATGGAGAGCGGGTGGTGGCGGAGCGCCTTGGCCCGGTGGCCGAGCAGCTCGGGGCCGCCCGCGGGACGGTTGAACAGGGCGTACTCCATGACCGGCGCGGAGCCGCGCGGGTTGGGCGCGGGCTGACCGTGCGGGAAGAGCCGGTCCACCTCGTGCAGCCACCTGACCTGCGGAATGACCCAGGCGGGCCCGGGACGCTCGCCGGGGTCGCGGTCGGGACCGAGCAGCCTGGTCGCGATCGCGGCGACCTGCTCGGTCAGCGTGGCCGGGTCGTGGACGGTGCGCAGCGACCACGCGCGGCGGCCCACGCACCGTTCGGCGGTGGTGGCCAGCAGGCATTCGCGCCGTCGTGCCGGGAGCTCCGCCCAGAGGTCGGCCAGCGCCCGGGGCACCCCGGGCGCCGGCCTGTTGGTACAGAACGCCAGCACCAGCGTGTCCGTCCAGATCCGCAGCCAGGCCCACTCGGGCGCCTCGGCGAGCAGGTCCGCCTCGCGCAGCTCGACCAGCGTGCACGCCCGGCCGTTGCGGCACTCCTGCCCGCACGCCGCCGAGCGGCGGCCGCAGATGGGCGGCGTGTGGCCGGGGACCGGGCGCTCACGGTCCTCGCCCAGCGGCACCTGGATGCGGAGCGGCCGGTCCATGCCGTCGGCGAAGACCGCGGCGACGCCGGGCGGGAGCGAGACGACCTGCCGGGACTGTTCCTCGCTCAGGTTCGTCGCCGCCCCGACCAACCGGCGGTCGTCCTCGGCGGGGAGCCTGTGGATGACCTTCAGCGCGGTGTTCTTCACGACGTCGGAGACCAGTTTCGTAGGAATCTGCTCGGCGACCACGATGCCCTCGCCGTACGCGCGGATCTCGGCGAGCATGCCCGCCAGGAGCTCGACGGCGTGCGTGCTGGCCCGCCCCGCGCCCCGGTCGCGGAGCAGCCGGTGCGCCTCCTCGATCACGATGACGTGCTTCAGCCCGCTGCTCCGCTCCTTCCTGGCCCGCATCCGCAGGTGCTCCACGATCCGGATGATCAGCGTGCCCATCAGGAACGCCTTGTCCTCGTCGTTGGCGACGTCCTCGATCGCGAGCACCACGTTGCGCTGGAGCAGGTCGCCGATGTCGGCGGGGTGCCCGCCCTCGAAGAACCGGCCGGCGGAGCCGACCCGGAGCGACCGCAACCGCAGCGAGATGAAGCCCTCCACATCGGCCTGGACCTCCCGCCCGTAGCCGATCTCCTTGATCACCTCCATCGCGTGCCGCTGCAGCTGTTCGAGGGTCGGCACGGCGGGCCGCACGGCGGCGCCGGGAGCGGCCCAGCCGGTGACCACGTCCCACCCGTTGGCCTCGTACACCCGCTGCAGGGCGAGCGACATGATCTGCGGGAACGGCTCCTCGGCGTCGAAGGCCGCCATGAACAGCGCCCGGACCATGTCGATGTGGGCCTGGACCGGATAGCCGGGTTCGGGAGCGAGCGGGTTCACACTGAACGGCACGCTCTCCGGGGCGGACGGGTTGATCACGGTCACCGGGGCGAGGTGCTCGATCCGGCCGCCCATCGAGGCGTACTCGGACTTCGCCGGCTCGATGGCCAGCCACGGGACGCCGGCGCCGGTGAGCGCCTCCAGCAGGTGCCTGACGGTCTGGGACTTGCCGGAGCCGGTGGCGCCGGTGACGAACGCGTGCCGGTTGAGAGTGGCCAGCGGGACCCTGAACGAGCCGACCGGCCTGTCCTGGCCGTCGAGGATGGCCCCGAGCTCGACGGCCGACGCGCCGGGCGCGCTGTCGGCCTCGCTGGTCACGTCGAAGAAGCCTGCGTCGAGCACCCGTACCCCGGGCACCTCCCGGTGCGGCAGCCCGGCGAGAGCGGCGAGCGCCCCGGCGGTGGCCGCGAACGGGGCGGCGGCACCGTCCGCCGGATCCTGCAGGGTCACCGCCAGCGCCTCGGCGAAACCGTGTACGGGACCGGACAGCGCGCTGCGCAGGCGGTAGGGGTGGTGGCTCATCTCGGCGGAGCCGACGAGCACCGGGGCGATCTGGCGCAGTTCCTCGGGGCCGGCGGCCCCGGCCAGCAATCGGACGTTCCACAGCCCCGCCTCGCGGAAGGCGTCCAGTTCCTGCATGCGCCGCTCGGCCCGCTCCGCGTCGTAGCGGGAGCGTTCGGAGGCGTCGCCGTACTGCCGCAACACGTTGAGCTGGGTGCGCAGGTGCGCGACCTCGGCGTCCAGCAGGTCGGTCTGCTCGGCCACCACCAGCCAGGCGAACGGCCGGGACATGAGCGTGACCAGCGTCGACTCGAAAAGCGTGGGCCGCCTGATCTCGTCGGCGTCCGGCTCGCGACGGCCGCCGAGCGGCGGGGCCTGCCGGCCGGGGCAGACGGTCCACACCAGGTCGGACAGGTCGCGGAGCCACTCGTCGCCGATCCGGACGCCACGGGCGCCGCTGGGAAAGAGCAGCGGCTCGGGGCCCCCGGGGGCGTGCTCGACCTCGGTGGCGGCCCTGCGGGGCGGGCGCGGCGGAGTCAGCGGCCCCGCGTTGGTGATCAGCTCCAGCGGGGCGCCGGATCCCCGGGAGAGCCAGCCGACCACGAAGGGCCGGTTGCGCTGGGCCGTGGAGAGCACGGCGGGCAGGACCGTGACGAAGTCCCACTCGGCGGAGGAACTGCGCGAGGGCGCTGTGATCGCCTGGATTCTGTACCAGGGACCGGTCAGGGCGTTGGGCGGACGGGACACACTTGGCTGCATTTGGTCTCCACCCGGGGGACCCGGCTCCAGGCCGGAGGGTTGACGCTTCACGGATCACTCCGCCATACCGGCCGACGCGTAATCGGGGGTAGGTCACCCCCGTAACCACGGTCGAACCTGACTCGGGGCTCGCACCTCCACATTGACCATCCCATTACGACATACGGACGCCCCGTTGGCATGCCCGGCGATACCGTCCCCGACGGGATCATCGCTACCCGGATCCCCACCGGCCGAATCCCCGCCCGCCGACTCGTCGGCGGCGCGGGCCCGGATCTCATTGGCGGCGGCGCCAGTCGAGCCTCGCCGGGGGCGGGCCGAGGTTGGGCGGTGCGTCCTCGAACGGGCTCGGCTCGCGTGGCTCGGCCTTACTCTCCTGTACGCGCTCCAGCACGGCTTCCTTGATCTCGTCGAACTCGCCCAGCGTCGTCTTGGGGAAGGTCAGTATGGCCGGATTGGCATCGGCGAGACGGACCCTGCGCCCCTGGGCGGTGGCGTCGGTGACGATCACCGAGGTGGTGGGGAGCTGCTGGAGCTGGTGAGGCTCGACGAGGAACTCCCGGGAACGGTGCAACACCCGCTCCGTCTCCCCCATCGCCTTGGTCGCGCGACGGCCCCACTCGGTGGAGAAGGTGATGTCCTCCTTGAGGTCCGCGCGGCTCACGTCGCGCTCGTCGTCACCCTCCTCCGCCTGGCCGACCGTGGAGATGTAGCCGCCGTCCATGCCGGCCCCGGCGGCACTGATCGTCTCGGTGAGCTGGGCGAGCTCCAGGCGGTGCTCGGTGCCGACATGCTCGCTGGCGATCCGGGCGTCCTCGGCGTTGCCGAGCCGCATGAACGCGACCGCCGCGTGCCCGCGCCCGAGCCGTTCCCGCACGGTCGGGGTCAGCGAGCGATAGGTGAGCACCAGCCCGGTCCTGGAGGTCTCGCAGGCGTCCATGAGCCGGTCCAGCACGTCACCGCGGAGCTTGTCCGCGCCCGCGACGATGATCGTGTGATACCAGGGCCGCTCGGAGGCGGGCGACTGGCGCAGGATGTGGGTCAGCGCGGTGGCCACGTACGTGCCGAGGACACGGTTGCCGAACACGCCCGCCTGGCGGTCCATCGACACGACCCGCAGGCGGGCGGGCGGCAGGCGCACCGCCTCCGAGCCGAGGGTCTCCAGCTTGCGCAGCTGCGACTCCAGCGCCCAGGCCCGCTCGATCACCACGCGGTCGCTGACGCCGCGGCCGAAAAGCGTGCCGATCCGCTCCAGCTGGGTGGCGGTGATCAGTCCGCACCGCAGGTCCTCCCGGGGGTCGCCGACCTGGGCCAGGGCCCGCAGCGCGGCGGTGACCTGGTTGATCGTGGCACTCTCACCGAGGACTTCCAGCACCCGCTCCAGGATCGCGTTGTCGAACGACAGGTCCCTGGTCGTGCGGTGCTCCTCGCTGACGCTCACGACGTGGGCGAGGACGTCGGCGAACGCCTCGGGGGCCAGCGTGGCCCCCAGGTCGAGCTTGGCGAGGTCGACCGGCAGCACCCAGACCAGCGGGTCGTCACCGCCCCTGCGCGCCAGCTCGATCAGGTCCTTGGCGATCGCCCCCTCGGACAGGTCGAGCACGGTCAGGTGGCCACCGCTGTAGAGGCGGGTCGCGCCGAGCAGGGTGATCAGCGCCGACCAGCCGGGCAGCGTGCCGCCGGCCACGTCGATCCGGTCGATCTCGTCGGGCACGGCCACCGCGTACCAGGTCAGCTGGCGGTCGTGGCGCTCCTTCTTCTCGGCCCACTCCCGGTAGCGTGCGGCGTGCTCCTCCTGGGCGGCGAAGAGCTCCCTGTCCCGCTCCTCCCGTAGCCGGTCACCGGCCACCTCCCGCTCCCTGATGCGGTGGCGGACCGCCCGGTCGCCCTGGTGGACGGCGTAGCTGCAGAACACCGCGATGCCACCGGCGGCGATCACCCCGACGGCGGCGAACGACCAGCTCAGCATCTCGGTGAGGCCGAGGACGAGGATCAGCGTGGCGAGTGCGGCCATGAAAGCACGGACGATCTTGACCGGCCGGTTCAGCAGGTCCTCGTTGAGGCGCTCCCTGCGCACCCACTCGGGGTCGACGGGCTCCGCGGGACTCTCCACCGGCGAGGGTCGCTTGGGAGCCGGACCTGGATCCGGGTGCAACAGCGCATACTGCCAGCCCAGGTAGATCCGGTCCGCCTGGAGTTGCGCATGCTCGGGATGCACGTCCGCCACGGAACCCCTCCGCCATCGGGCTCATCGGAAGCCTCTGAGACAGCGTAAGAGTTCGACATCATATTCGGGCAGCGTTCCCGGCAATCCGCTGTATTTTCCCCGGCTTTACCACCACTTGAGGGATCGACGGGCCGGGTGGGACGGACGTCGTCGATCACCGTCGTCGCCCCCGTGCTCCCTCCCCGAGGGACCGGTGTCGTCCGCTCCCGGCCACCGGGGTCCGGATCAGCGGATCAGGTTCCACGCCATCGCCGCGATCTCCTCGGCCGGGCGGGGCGGCCGCTCTCCCAGCCAGTACGTGAAGAGCCCGACCAGCGCGCCCGCCACATGGTGGGCATGGATCTCCGGTGGCACCTCGTCGTGCCCGGGGGGCCGGGAGCCCGCCGCGAAGGGACCGCTCAGCTCCGCGGCCAACGCCTCGCGCAGCCGCGCGCAGAAGCGGGCGCTGCCCGAGGGCCCGAGCATCCGCCGGTAGAGCGGGGCTCGCTCACCGACGTGCTCGAACAGCGCGACCAGCGGCGCCGGCACCGGCCCCGGCTCCCGGTAGGGACACCGCGCGGCCTCGGCGGCCAGTTCCTTGATCGCGGCCTCCATGGCGTCGAGCACGAGATCGTCGCGGTCACGGTAGTGAACGTAGACCGTGGCCCGGTTCACCCCGGCCAGCTGGGCGATCTCGGCGACGGTGACCGAGTCGGGATCCCGTGCGGCGGCCAGCTCCAGGGCGGCGGAGCGCAGCAGGGCGCGGGTTCTGCGAATTCTGGGATCGTCTCCGGGCACACCGTCGACTCTAAACGACACCTGTCGAATAAACGACGCCTGTCGTTTGTTATGGCGGCCATGAAGCGCATCGAAGTCTGGGCCGACATGGTCTGCGCGTGGGCCTACATCGGCAAGCGACGTCTGGAGCAGGCCGACCTCGGCGAGGACGTGGAGATCGTCTGGCGTCCGTACCTCATCGACCCGATGGCTCCGGCGCGGTCCGAGCCGCTGCGGGACGCCCTTCGCGACCCGGTCGCCGAGGGGGCCCTGCGGGCCTGCCACCCCGTCCTGTCCCCGGCCGAGAACCGAGCCCGGGTCTCACGTGTCGCCGCCGCGGAGCGGATCGGCGAGCACGCCGGCGACGGCGGGCGGCGCTGGGGAGCCGTGTGGCGGGCGAACACCTTCGACGCCCACCGGGTCATCGCCCTCGCCTACGGCCGCGGCGGCGCGGCGCTCCAGGGCGCGGTCGTGGAGCGGATCCTGCGTGCCCACTTCATCGAGGGCTCCGACATCGGAGACCGCGACACGCTGGCGGCGCTCGCCGCCGAGGCCGGACTCGGGGGCATGACCGAGGCGCTGGAGCGCGGCGACGGGGCGGCGGAGGTCCGCTCCGAACTGCTGCGCGGCAAGGCCGCCGGCATCGCCACCTCGCCGACCTTCGTGGTGGGTGACACGGCGGTCGCGGGCGCGCAACCGCCCGAGGTCCTCGCCGACCTGGTGCGGCACGCCGCCCCCCGGCGGGAACTCCCCGACGAGGTCAGGTGGCTACGCCAGGCCGAGACCCTGCTGGATGTCAGAGACCCCCTCGGTGCCCTGCGGACCCTGGAGCCGCTGATGGCCGAGCACGGCGATGATCCCGCCGTCCGCCTGCTGGCGGCCCGCGCCTACTTCGGTTCGGCCCAGCTCGGCCGGGCGAGCGAGACGCTGGAATCGCTGCTGGAGCGCACTCCCGGTGACCACTACGCCCGGTTCCTGCTGGGCAGGACCCTCGAACGCGCCAACCGCCACCCCGAGGCCCTGCCACACCTGCGGCTGGCCGCGGCCATGTCCCCCGAGCCCGAATACCTCGACACCCTCCGCCGCGTCGAGCACCGGCTGGCCGGCTGACCTGCCTTAACAGAAAGACCGGCACTCCCCTGGGGGAGTGCCGGTCCCTCTTGTCGAGCCGGCTCGGCGTGCGTCGGACCCGAGGGTCAGACGGACACGGCGAGCTGGGTGACCTCACCCAGGCGGGCCTGGGCCGGAATGTCCTTGGTGACACCGCCGCCCGCGATGATGCGGACGGTCCAGTCACCGGGGGCGGCGAAGAAGCGGAAGATTCCCTCCTCGGACACCACGACCTCGCCGGTGAACTCACCGGAGTGGTCGAGCAGACGGGCGTAGGCCGTGCCCGCGCCCGTGACCACGCCCTGGATGACGGCCTGGCTCGCAAGATCGATCCCGGCCGGAAGGGCAACCGTCTGTTCCGGAGCAGCGCAACCCTGAGTCATTATCGAGCCTCTCCCAGTTCGATCGGCACGCCGATGAGCGAGCCGTACTCGGTCCATGAACCGTCGTAGTTCTTGACGCTGGCCTGGTCGAGGATCTCGTGCAGCACGAACCACGAGTGGGCCGAGCGCTCCCCGATGCGGCAGTAGGCGATGGTGTCCTTGGCGAAGTCGACACCGGCGCCCTCGTAGAGGGCCTTGAGGTCTTCGTCGGACTTGAAGGTCCCGTCGTCGTTGGCGGTCTTCGACCACGGGATGTTGCGCGCGGTGGGCACGTGGCCACCACGCTGCGCCGCCTCCTGCGGGAGGTGGGCGGGCGCGAGCAGCTTGCCGGTGAACTCGTCGGGCGAGCGCACGTCGACCAGGTTGAGCTTGCCGATCGCGGCGACGACCTCGTCGCGGAAGGCACGGATGGACAGGTCCTGCTCCGTGGCCTTGTAGGTGGTGGCGGAACGGCTGGGAACGTCCTTGACCAGCTCGCGGGAGTCAAGCTCCCACTTCTTGCGGCCACCGTCGAGGAGCTTGACGTTCTCGTGGCCGTACAGCTTGAAGTACCAGTACGCGTAGGCGGCGAACCAGTTGTTGTTGCCACCGTAGAGGACCACGGTGTCGTCGTTCGCGATGCCCCGGGCGGACAGCAGCGCCTCGAAGCCCTCGCGGTCGACGAAGTCACGGCGGACCGGGTCCTGCAGGTCCTGCTTCCAGTCGACCTTCACGGCGCCACGGATGTGGCCCTTGTCGTATGCGCTGGCATCCTCGTCCACTTCAACGAGAACGACACCGGGAGTGTCGAGATTGGCCTCGACCCAGTCAGCGTCGACCAGGACGGCGGAGCGGCTCATTTTGATCCTCCAGGATCATCGTGCGGCGGGTAGTAGGCGGCGAATGATCAAAAACATCTCGCAGCCGAGACAGAAGCCGAAGGCGGCGTTGAGAAATCCGGCGAAAAGTGCCGCCGCGGTGGCCCCGAGGGCCAGCGGCGTGATCTGTGCGACGTATCCGACCAGGCCCACCAGGGCGAAGGCGAGTCCGACTCCCTGCGCGAAGCGCGGCGGGCCGGCGTCCTCCAGCTCCTTCGGAGGGCTTTTCACTATCCCTTTGAAAACCATCCCGTACGGCGAGAGGCCGAGAACGCCCAGTGCGAACACCACGGCCTGTGCGGCCAACAGCCACGCGCTGCCCGTCACGAGGACGAGCGCGAGCACGACTGTCGTGACGGCCGCGGTGAAACGGAGAGCTCGGGGATCAGCTTGCATCGCTTGATGCTCCTGAAGGGTCGTGCAGATCGGTGCGGCTCGGCGGCCGCTTGAGATCGCCCTTTAGGAAATACGACAGAGCGCGGTGGTCACGCGGCAGAAATCAACCGCGCGCCGCTTTGTGAGCAGCTCTGTCGTGGAGTTCATGCCCACGACAGTACCCCGGTGTCCCGCCATCTGTCACATCCCTGTCCAATTTCTGAGACGTGATCGTTCGAGGAACGATAGGGTGCCCCGTTCATCACTCGATCACCAGACCGAGAGCGCCGATGACATCGGCCTTCCTGGGCTGGCCGGAGGCTCGCCGCACCACCCGCCCTGACGGGTCGAGGACGAGGACGGTGGGGGTGCGCAGAATGTTCAGCGACCGGACCAGGTCGAGATGGGACTCCGCGTCGATCTCCACGTGCGCGACGCCGGGCACCATCCCCGCCACCTCGTCGAGGATCCGCCGGGTCGCCCGGCACGGCTGGCAGAAGGAACTGGAGAACTGCACCAGCGTGGCCCGCTCCCCCAGCTCCGCGTGGATGTCGCCGGACGTGAGCCGCTCCACCTCGCCCCTCACCTCTCGCGCCACCCCGTTCCGCCGCCGTACCGCCACGCCCACGAGCGTGGCGAAGGCGAGGGTGACGACCACCACCGTCAATCCGGTCACGGAACACGACAACAGGCGGGCGCCCCGAGCCATTCCCGGGCCGTTCCCGCGCCGCTCACGTATCCGGCGCCGTTTCCGCGCCCCGCCGGAACGCCCCTCGCCCGGAGCGCTCCCGCACGGACCGCCCGCGCCCGCCGCCCGGCCCCCGGCGGCGCCGGACAGGCTCAGCGGGCGTCGACCGTGAGCAGCACCCGTCCCTCGGCGGTGGAGATCTCGAACGACGTGATGCGCTCCGGCGGGATCGTCGTGGTGCCCGTGAAGGCGCCCGACTCGTCATAGGCGGCCCGGTTGACGGTCCAGTTGCCCGCCGTCTCCCTGACACCGCCGTCCCCGATCACGTCCAGCCGGCAGCGCGTGCCCTTGGCCACACCGGTGAGCACGACCTTGACCGTGGTCGCCCCCTGCCCCGCGGAGGCGGTCACCACCGCGCGGACCGTGCCGTCCTCGTCCTTCCCCGTGACCCGCAGGTCGTTCGGGGCGAGCAGGAGCTGCGAGTCGGCGCTGGGGTGGGTGGGAGCGGCCTTGGCGTTGGGCGCAGAGGCCGAGGCCGAGAAGGGCTCGGCATGTTCCTGAACGCCCTGCTCCTGGGCGCTCCGGTCCGCCGCCGACGACTCGGGCGCGGCGGGCCCCGCGACCGTCGTGACGTCCTCCGGGGACTGGACGACGGCCCAGAAGGTCCCGCCGCCGAGCCCGACCACCAGGACCGAGGCCGCCAGGCCGAGCATCAGCCGGGTGATGCGACGCCGCTTGACCCTGGCGCTGAGCAGCCGCTCCAGCACCGCCGTGGGCGGGCTCGCCACCTGCGCCACGTCGTCCTCGGACACCCTGCCGAGGAACGTCGCCACCCCGCTCAGCTCGGCGAGCTCCGCCGCGCACTCCGCGCACTCGGCGAGATGGGCCTCGACGAGCACGCGCTCGTCCGGCTCCAGGGCTCCGAGCAGGTAGACCCCGAGCGACATCCGTACTTCGTCACAGGTCATCATGGCGCGAGCCCCCGCTCCTCCAGCGCCAGCTTGAGCGCCCGAAGCGCGTAATACGTGCGCGACTTGACCGTTCCGGCGGGGATGCCGAGCGACGCGGCCGCCTCCGCGACGGATTTCCCCTGGTAGTAGACCTCGGCCAACACCTCGCGGTGCTCGGGCCGCAGTGCGGCCAGCGCCTCGGCGACCGCCCACGACTCCACCGCCCGCTCCAGCTCGTCATCGGCGGGCACCACGGCGAGCGCCTCGTCGCCCGTCTCCGGCGGGCGTGCCTTCCGGGCCCGATGCTGGTCGACGACGAGATTGCGGGCCACGGTGAACAGCCACGCGCGGATGGAGCGGCCGGCGAACGCGTTCGGATGGCGCCAGGCCCGCAACAGCGTCTCCTGCACGACATCCTCCGCTCTCCCCGAGTCGCCCGTCAGCCGCAGCGCGTAACCGTAGAGTGGCCCGCCGTGCTCGTCGAAGAGCGCTCTGACGAGCTGCTCGTCGGCGGTTCCGGCTTGACTCACATCCCCACGACGTACGGCGGGACGATCCGGTTCAGACACGGGGCACGTTCAGCCCCGCAGAGGCACGTCGGAGGCCTCACCCGAGATGCGCAGGCCCTCGGGCGTGACCTTGATGTCGGTCAGCTTGACGTCGTACGGCAGCTTTCCGATCGGGATCCGGAAGTTGATGAACCGCTCGGGATCGGGCACGGGGATGCCGCCGCCCAGGGTCACCTTCTCGGGGACGAGTTTCAGGCCGCCCTCGACGATCTCGACCTTCAGCGCCGCCTTCACCGGCACCTTCTGCCCCAGCACGGTGATCTCCCCGCTGACGTTGAGCGCGTCGCCCGCGACACCGACCTTGATCCCGCGGGGCGCCCGCCGGCTGAGCGTCTTCAGCGGGACGACCACCGATCCCACCACGCGCTCGGCGCGCATGTCGACCTGCTGGGGGCGGAGCACCAGATCCGCGAGCGGCGCGGTGACCCCGTAGAGGGTGAAGTCGACGCTCGACAGCGCGACACCCGAGACGGTCATCGCGCCCGCGGCGACCTTGACCTCCTCGTAGCGCCCGGCGACCGCCTGGGTCAGGAAGGGGATGCCCTCGATGGTGACCTCGGGCGGGGACTCCAGGTCGTACTTGGCCGTCGCCTGCGTGGCGATCTCACGCTGGACCCCGGCGACGGCGACCCTGTCCAGGATCGCGACGAGAACGAGCAGCAGGACCAGAAAAGCGATCAGCTTGCGCATCCGACTCCCTGTTCGTTCTCCGGCCCGAGGGGTGCCCATTCGCGTGCTCTCCCCCTGTCATCCTGTACGAAACTCCGTGCCGGCGACAGCACCCGATCAACCTCCCGCGAAGGGCGGGAGCACCTCCACCGTCGCCCCCTCGGCCAGGACTATCGCCTCGTGCGCCCGCCTGCCCACCGGGTCCCCGTTGACCAGGAACGACGACCGCCTCAGCACACGAGCCAGCTCTTCACGACCCGGTGTGATTTTCGTCATCAGCTCGGCAAGGGTCTCGGCCTCGAAAGGCTCCTCCGCGATGCCCGCCGCGTCCTTGGCCGCGGCCCAATATCTGACAGTGCCCGTCGCCACCTGTGAACCAACTCCTCGAACACACACAGGGTTACCATGCCATTACGGCGAATCCACTCGGAGAACCGGTGTTCACCAGGTGGACCTTCGCTGGACGCTTACTCCTCGTGGGTTATCCTCACGTACTACGGGACCTGGGCAACGTAGCCCCCGGGTCCTTACGTGTTTGTACGGCTATCGCCGACATGACGCGGGAAGGAGGCATTGTGAGCAATCTCCTACTGCTCACCAACGCCCTTGAGCCCTCGACTGAGGTGCTCCCGGCGCTGGGGCTGCTGTTGCACTCGGTACGTGTCGTGCCCGCGGAGGCGTCCGCCCTGCTCGACGCCCCGCCCGCCGACGCGATCCTGGTGGACGCGCGCCGCGAGCTCGTCCAGGCCAAGAGCCTGTGCAGGCTGCTCCGCACCACGGGCGTTTCCTGCCCTCTGATGGTAATCGTCACCGAGGGCGGTCTCGCCGGGCTGACCGCGGAGTGGGGTGCCGACGACGTCCTCCTCGACAGCGCCGGTCCCGCCGAGGTCGAGGCGCGGCTACGGATGGCCGTGGGCAGGCTCAATCTGGCCGCCGCCGAGGAGGTGCCGGACGAGATCCGCAACGGTGACCTGTCGATCGACGAGGCCACCTACACCGCCCGGCTCCGCGGCCGCGCGCTGGATCTGACCTTCAAGGAGTTCGAGCTCCTGAAATACCTGGCGCAGCACCCGGGCCGGGTCTTCACCCGCGCCCAGCTCCTCCAGGAGGTCTGGGGATACGACTACTTCGGCGGCACCCGTACCGTGGACGTCCACGTCCGGCGGCTCCGCGCCAAGCTCGGCGCCGAGTACGAGGCACTGATCGGAACGGTCCGCAACGTCGGCTACCGGTTCGTCCCCGAGCGCGGCAACGAGGCCGCCGAGGAGCGCGAGCCCGCCCGCCAGTAGGGCAGGCGGACCCTCCCGCCGCGATCGGCACCGGCCTGTCAGGTCGGCCGCCGACCGGTGAGTCCGCGCGTCCGCGGCCGTACAGGGGTCCGCGCGACCCGTGGGCACGGGCTCCCGGCGTCACGCCAGACCCACCGGAGTCGTCCGGCAGGTCTGACGCGCGCGTCGTGCCTTTCGCCCCTGTTACGGAGCGACCGTGATGTGGTTGGGAACCGGGGGCGTGATCAACGGGTTCGCCGCGAAGTGGGCGGCGAAGGCGTCGATGTCGAGCGGGCCGCTCCACAGGTCGGTGCCGCCGGTGAAGGCGGCGAACGCGTCACCGCCGCCGACGAGGAAGTTGTTGGCGGCGACCCTGATCGTCTGGGTGTCCGTCACGTCGACGCCGTCGATCTTCATCGCGGAGATCTTCGAACCCCACGGCGCGCTCGTGCTGTAGGTGTAGGTGAAGTTCGACGAGGGCTGCAGGATCTTGGTGAACGCCTGGGCGTTGGGGCCGCCGGTGAACTGCTGCTCCAGAACGGTCTTGAGCTGCGCACCGGTGAGCGTGACCACCTGCATGAGGTTGTTGAACGGCTGGACCGTGAACGCCTCGCCGTACGTCACCACCCCGTCGCCCTCACCGGCGGGTGAGCCCGCGTAGGTGAGGCCGGCCCGCACGCCGCCCGGGTTCATCAGGGCGATCTGGGCGTTGCCGCCGGTCCTGGTCGCGGCGAGCTGGCCGTCGGCGATCAGGTTGCCCAGGGAGGACTCGCCGGACGCGGACGCGGCGTTGGTGATGTCCGCGGTGATCTTGCCGATCGGCCGGTTGGCCACCGGCGCGACCCGGTCCTTCCACGTCTGGACGAACGCGCTGATCTCCGGGTCGGGGGTGACGGTCCTGGTCACGACCTGGTTGTCGGCCACCACCGAGGAGCGCACGACGTCGCGGGTCTTGACGTCCACCTGGAAGTCGACCTTGGTGATGACCCGGCCGAAGGAACCGCCCTGGCTGTAGAGCCGCCCGGCGCCCTTGGGGTCGGTCACCGTGCACAGGTAGGCCTGGTGGGAGTGGCCGCTGAGGATCATGTCGACCTCGGCGTCGACCTGCGTGGCGATCCGGTTGCCCGCGCCCGGCTGGGCGCTGCAGCTGTCGGGCGACTGGCCCGCGGTCACCTGGTCACCCTCGTGGACGAGCACGACCTGGGCCTTGACACCAACGATCTTGAGGAGCTTGGAGGCGACGTTCGCGGCCTTCACCTCGTCGATGAAGTCGAGGTCCTTGATGCCCTCGGAGGTGACGATGCTCGGGGTACTACCGGTGACCAGGCCGATGAAGCCGATCGGCACACCGTTCATCCAGCGGATCGCGACCGGGGGCAGGGCCGGGATGCCGTAGTCCTTGAGCAGGGCGCGCAGCGAGGCGGTGTTCGTCCCGCCCAGGGCGTCCAGCGCCTGCTTCTCCGCGCCCTGCGCCGGCCGCTTGAAGACGACGTTGGCGCCGAGGTAGCTGTAGCCCGCGCCCTTCCACCTGCCCGCGGGCGAGCAGCCGTCCACCGGGTGGCAGCCACCGTTCATGATCCGCTTGAGCTCGGCGTACCCCTCGTCGAACTCGTGGTTGCCCACGGCGGAGGCGGTGACGCCGACCTTGCCGAGGAACTCCACCGACGGCTCGTCGTGGTAGGCCGCGGAGATCAGGGGGGTCGCGCCGATCAGGTCGCCCTGGGCGACCTTCAGCGTGTTCTTGTCGGACAGCTGCTTGAGGTGGGTGGCCACGTAGACGGCACCACCCGCTTCGACCGTGGCGCCGGTCTCGTCGACCATGCGGCCGGAGGAGCCGGTCGGCGGTTCGAGGTTGCCGTGGAAGTCGTTGAGGGAGAGCAGGCGGACCGGCACCGTCTTGGCGGGCTTGTTGCCCGCCTCGGCCGGCCCCGTCGCAAGCGTGACACCGGCCCCGGCGAGCACGCACGCCATGGCCAGCCGCAGGAAGGAACGAGACATCATGGTCCACGACACTAAGGGGACTATCTGTGCAAGGAATGTCCGAGAGATAACGATTAACCCGACCGGTAGCTGGCGGCTTTTGCCAGTCCCCGGTGCTCTCACGAGACGTGCCCCCGCCTAGAGTCCAGAACATGAACGCGCGTGTTGAACACCGGGGAGCACTCGGCGAACAAGAGGTGTCCGAGGTCCTCACGGTGGTGGATGCGGCCACGAAGGCCGACGGGGTCCGGCCACTCAACGAACATGTCATGCTGCACCTGCGCTACGGCGGCGACGAGCGGGCCGGAGCCGTGCTCCTGTACGCCGGGGACGACCTCGCGGGCTACGCCCACCTGGACCCGACAGACCCCGTCGAGGGGCCCAGCGGGGAGTTGGTCGTCCACCCGGCGTTCCGCGGGCGGGGATACGGACGGCGGCTGCTGCGGGCCGTGCTCGACCGCGCCGGCGGGCGCCTGCGTCTGTGGGCGCACGGCGGACACCCGGCGGCCGACGCCCTCGCCCTGTCGGAGGGGTTCGAAAGGGCGAGGTCGCTGTGGCAGATGCGCCGCCCGCTCTCCGCCGACATCGGTGCCTTCGACCTCCCCGAAGGCGTACGGCTCCGCACCTTCGAGCCCGGCACCTCGGACCAGGAGGCCTGGCTCGCCCTCAACGCCAAGGCCTTCGCCGACCACCCGGAGCAGGGCGCGTGGACGCTTGACGACCTCAGGCTGCGCGAGCGGGAGCCCTGGTTCGACCCGGCCGGGTTCTTCCTCGCCGTACGGCCCGGCGGCCCCGAGGGCCGCGACCGGCTGGTGGGCTTCCACTGGACCAAGGTGCACGGCGACGGCGACCACGCGCACGAGCCGATCGGCGAGGTCTACGTCGTCGGCGTCGACCCCGCCGAGCAGGGCGGCGGCCTGGGCAGGTCGCTGACCCTGGCGGGCCTGGCCCACCTGCGCTCGCGAGGCCTGACCCACGTGATGCTGTACGTCGACGAGAGCAACTCGGCGGCGATCCGCCTGTACCAGGGACTGGGCTTCACCCGGTGGGACGTCGACGTGATGTACCGGAAGGACACCGCCTGACGAACCTGAGGTGGACCAGGTCCCCCCCGAGGGATCTGGTCCACCTGGAGTACTACTCGATCATCCAGTGCAGCGCGAAGTAGGACAGCGCGGCGACGAACGCGGCGGCCGGGATCGTGAGAACCCAGGCGGTCACGATGTTGCCCGCGACGCCCCAGCGCACGGCGGAGAGACGCTTGGTGGCGCCGACGCCCATGATCGCGCTGGTGATCGTGTGGGTGGTCGAGATGGGGGCACCGAAGCCGATGGCCGCGGTGTAGAGCACCGTCGCGGCGGCCGCCTCCGCGGCGAACCCCTGCGGGGGGTCGAGCGCGATGATCCGGCGTCCGAGCGTCCGCATGATCCGCCAGCCTCCCGCGTACGTGCCGAGCGAGATGGCCGTGGCGGCGGCGAGGATGACCCACTGCGGGATCGGATCCCCGTCATGCTGGTAGCCGCCGACCACGAGGGCCAGGAAGATGACGCCCATGGTCTTCTGCGCGTCCTGGAGGCCGTGGCCCAGCGCCATCGCCGCCGCGGAGATGGTCTGCGCGTGCCGGAAGCCCCGGTTGGTCTTCGACGGCTGGGAGCGCCGGAACCCCCACAGAATGCCGATCATGATGAGCCCGGCGAGGGTGAAGCCGATCACCGGAGACAGGATCATCGGGATGACGACCTTCTCCACCACCCCGTCCCAGTGGACGTTGCTCGCCGAGGCGAGCGCGGCGCCGACCAGGCCGCCGATCAGCGCGTGACTGCTTGAGGAGGGGAGGCCGAAGTACCAGGTGACGAGGTTCCAGGTGATCGCGCCGACCAGACCCGAGCCGACGATGACGAGGCCGTGGCTTCCCTGTGGAGCGTCGATGATGCCTTTGCCGACGGTCGCGGCCACCTGCGTACCGAGGTGCGCTCCCAGGAAGTTCATGGCCGCGGCCATGAAGAGCGCGGCCCTCGGCGTCAGTGCGCGCGTTGAGACGGAGGTCGCGATCGCGTTCGCGGCGTCGTGGAAGCCGTTGGTGTAGTCGAACACCAACGCTACGACCACCACGCCGATGACGAGTGCGAGCGTGAGATCCACTTAGCTTTCCTTGACCGCGATCGACTCGATCGTGTTGGCCACGTGCTCGAAGGCGTCGGCGGCCATCTCGAGCTGATCGATGACCTCCTTCATCTTGAGGACGGTCAACGCGTCGTACTCCCCGCCGAAGAGCTTGGCGAGAAGGCGGCGGTAGACCTGGTCGGCCTGGTTCTCAAGCCGGTTGATCTCGATCCAGTACTCGTTGAGGTTCTTCATCGAGCGCAGCCGCGGCATCGCCTCGGCGGTCAGCTCGGCAGCACGTTCCAGCACCTCGACCTGCCGGACCACCTCTTTGGGAAGGTGATCGATCTGGTAGAGGACGATGAGGTCGGCGGCCGCCTCCATGTAGTCCATCACGTCGTCGAGGTTCGAGGCGAGACGGTAGATGTCCTCGCGGTCGAAGGGGGTGATGAAGCTCTCGTTGAGCCGGTTCATGATCGCGTGAGTACGCTCGTCGCCGGCGTGCTCACATGCGCGCATCTTCTCGGCCAGAGCTTCCCTGTCCGATCCGTCACTGATGATCTCTACCAGCAGACGGGACGCTGTGACGAGGTTGTTCGCCGAGTCCGCGAACAAGTCGTAGTAGCTGTCCTCACTTGGTGTGAGACGGAGGCGCACGTCGTTCTCCAGATGTGCGGGGATGGTCCGCAGAGAAGGGTACGGGTTACCAGCGGAAATACGAACTTCACCCGCTAGACATGCACTCTTCCCGATGTCGCTACCCGGCGACACACAGCTTGAGGCAGCCTTGAGGGCATCTTTCCGATGACCGTTTTGCTGGTTTTCGGCCACAGTATGACGAAGACAGGCCAAGTATGGGACTTATCCACCCCTGAACGCCATCCGGCACCTTCCCCGTACTCCCCTCGGAAACCCCCGCTTCCGGGGCACTTCCCGCACGGTTCACCAAGGTCGCCAGGGTCCGCGGGCCTCCGCGAGGAATCAGGGTGATTTCCATCACGGTCGCCCGCTGAACCGCGTTTTGGCTGCTCACAGCAGCCCCCCTTGCTACGGCCTCCCGCCCCTCGGAGTCCCCGGGCGCCCCCTTCCTCAAGGGGGTTCACCCCGCCACGACAGCCCACTCCGGCGTGAAAGTTCACTTTGAATTCACCGTTAGTTCACCTTGAGCGGAGAATCCGTCTCCGGGACCTGATCCCGGGCCTCAGATCGGCGTCCGGTGGAAGTTGAGGTACGAACGGCTCGGCGTCGGCCCCCGCTGCCCCTGGTAGCGGGATCCGTACTTCTCCGAACCGTAGGGATACTCGGCCGGCGAGCTGAGCCTGAACATGCAGAGCTGGCCGATCTTCATCCCGGGCCAGAGCTTGATCGGCAACGTGGCGACGTTGGAGAGCTCAAGTGTGACGTGCCCGCTGAAGCCCGGGTCGATGAACCCGGCCGTGGAGTGGGTCAGCAGGCCGAGCCTGCCCAGCGAACTCTTCCCCTCCAGCCGCGAGGCGATGTCGTCCGGCAGCGTGACGACCTCGTACGTGCTCGCCAGCACGAACTCCCCCGGGTGCAGGATGAACGGCTCGTCCTTCTCCGGCTCCACCATCCGCGTCAGATCGGGCTGCTCGACCGCCGGATCGATGTGCGGGTACCGGTGGTTCTCGAAGACCCTGAAGTAGCGGTCCAGGCGTACGTCGACACTGGACGGCTGGATCATCTCCGGCTGGAAGGGATCGATCCTCACCCTCCCCGTCTCGATCTCGGCAACGATGTCACGATCGGAAAGCAGCACGTGAGGCAACCTACCAACGCCGCCCCCTCCCGGGAGCGCCGGTACAACCCACGATCCCGCTTTCCACAGTGGACGAGAGCCTCCCAACTTCCGCTACAGTGGTGGGGCGGCACACCGCTGCGGGTGTAGTTCAATGGCAGAACATCAGCTTCCCAAGCTGACAGCGCGGGTTCGATTCCCGTCACCCGCTCCAAGACTGAAGGCCCAGGCCAGGATGTGAATCCGGACCGGGGCCTTAGTTGTTTTCCGAGCCTTTTCGATCTTCCGTGCCCGTTACGTGCCCGATCTCGGTGGATCTTCTTTCTTGAGGGCCGCTTCGGCGAGCTTTCCCATGCCGTCGGCGATCATCTGATCCCGCCCGTTCTCGGTGTGCAGATAGATCAGCGCGGCCCGCGTGGTCGAGTGCCCCATCCGGTTCATCAGCTCCCGCAGCGTCGCACCCGACTGCGAGGCGAACGTGTTGCCCGTATGGCGAAGGTCGTGGAAGTGGACGCCGGAAAGGTTCGCTTCCTTCAGAGCCCTGGCCCAGATCCGGCTGAAGGCCGGCCGACGCAGCATCGCGCCCTTCACACCGAGGAAGACGAACGCCTCGTCATGCTCGTCGGTGTACGTGGCGAGGTGCGCGCGAAGCTCCGAGACCACCACCTCGGGAAGAGCGACCGTCCGCGTACCGGCCGCGGACTTGGGAAGGCTGACGGTTACCGATCCGTCCTTGAGTTCGGTGGTGGAGGCCATGACCCGAACCGTCCGGGCATCCAGGTTGAGGTTCTTGCGCCGGAGCGCCGCCAGCTCACCCCACCGCAGACTGCCGAACGTCGCCAGGAGCACCAGTGCCCGGAAACGCGGTTCGATCGCACCGGCCAGCGTGAAGACCTGTTCCATGGTGAGCGTCGGGCGCTCGGGCGACTCTTCCTTACCGCCGCTCTTGATCTGGCACGGGTTGGACTTGATCATCTTGTCCTCCGCCGCCGTGTTCATGATCGCCTTGAGCAACCGGTACGCCTTGGCGACGGTGACCGGCCCGACTCCCCCGTCCAGGAGCGTCTTGCGCCACTTGCGCACGTGAGCCGCCTTGATCTCACTCACGGCCAGGTTGCCGAACGTCGGGACCAGGTGCAGGCGGAGCAGGCCCTCATAGAGCTGGACCGTCTTGGGTCGCAGGCCGGGACGCTCGTTCACCCAGTCGGAGCCGTACTCCTTGAAGGCCACCTTGCCGAGATCCGGATTGCTCCAGTCCTCCGCGAGGATCTCGGCCTCTTTCTTGGTCAGCCAGACCTCGGCGTCGCGCTTGGTCGCGAAGGTCTCCGGGGCCGCCCGATCGATGTCATCCGGTCCCCGGTAGCGAGCTTGGAACCGACCGGAGGGCAGTTGCCGAACGCGCCCGAAGCGCCTCTTGGTCGGCTTGCCCTTGGCGGAGTATCGAGGCCCTTCCTCAGCCTTGGCCATTACGCGGCCCTCCTACGTCGTGTGATGGTGATCGGTTCGACCAGCCCGGCAGCGATGAACGCCTCAAGGGCCGCTTCGGGGATGCGGACGTTGCGTCCGACGTGAATGAAGGCGATCCGTCGTTCCTCGATCAGGCGACGGGGGAAGCGGACCGAGGTGTTCAGCCGCTCGGCCGCCTCTTCGACGGTGAGCAACCGGCCCTGTGCGAGTTCCGGGAGGAGCGAGTTGGGCTCTTGCTTGGTCTTCCTGGTCATGCCGCCACCTCCAGTCCCGGAGTTGCCGAAAGATCTGGAACAGGGAGGCCGTCCGCTCTGGCCTGAAGTTCGATCAGTCGTGCGCGGGTGCGCTGGCGGTTGGCGACCTCGCGCAGCAGCCGTTTGGCCAGCGGAGTGCGGTTGGGGTCTTTGGAGGAGACCGGCCGCCAGACGTAGCGGTGTGGGTCGGTCACCGTCTCGTCAGGAAGGCCGAGCATGTCGAGCACCCAGGCCCGCCGGTCCTGCTTGTGCTCGCGCAGGGTCTTGTTCGACCACTTGCGCGAGACCAGGACCCGCCGGCCCGCGTAGCCGAGGTGTTCGGCCTTGTGCGCCTTGCCCTTGCACCGGCCTGGCAGCATGCCCGCCTTGGCGCCCTTGGGCTGTACGCCGTAGCGCAGCCAGTTCGGGCAGGTCGGCGAGCACGGTTCGTAGCGGAGAGCCTCGACCATCCGGGTCGCGTGGTCACGGCGGGCGTGGTTGTCCGGGTCCTCAGGGTCGAGGGGGTCGCCGAGGCTCTTGGTCAGGTACTTCGACAGGTAGCCGATGCACTGGTCAGCGTCCGGCGATCCGGCGAGCACGCCCTGAACATCGACCTGAGTACCGAAGCGGATCACGTGCAGTGGTTCGGCCGTCTCGTCGGTGCCGAGCTGGTCGAGCGCCTCGTCCCAGGTGGGCAGCAGTTCCCCGGTGGCCGGGTCGAGGTAGTCGCCGGCCTGCCCGTCCGGGTAGGGCTCAGCCCGTTCGGCCCGCTCACTCCAGACCGGCAGATGGTCACCGGTGAAGCGAACTTCGTCGACGGACGGCCACCACACTTGGTGGTAGGTCGCGGCGGCGATCGCCTTGACCTCCGCACGCGGCATGGTCCCGCGGATCGCCATGTGCAGATGAGGAGCGAGCCGCTTCTGTGGTTCGACAGAGGCGAAGTACTGCACGTCATAGCCCGCCACCCGGCGAAGGTTCTGCACGAACCGGTCGACGAGCTTGGAGAAGTGCAACGCATCGCGAGCTGCCGCCGCGTAGTCATACGTGCTCGGGTTGACCGGGACGCCGTTGCGAACGCGTCCGTAAGAGGGAAGGGTCAGCGTGACGAACAGGGACGGCCGGTAGACCTTGCCGTCAGAGGCGATGAAGGTCCGCCCGAGGGTCGTGTCCTGCTTGGCCCGCTTGGGCAGATCCGGGGCGTCCTGGCGCCGCCTCGTCGAGCGTGAGCGCTTGGGAGTCGACCGACCGCCCAGGATGTTGCCCCGCATCCCAGCGGCGTTGATCTCGGCGTCAATGCCCGCGATAGCCTCATCCCAGTCGAGGGTGTCGTCCCCGTCCCTCTCGGCCTCGTCCCGCTTGGCCTGCACGTCGGCCCGGAACTCGATCAGCCACCGCTGGTCTTCGGTGGAGGGGTTGCGTTCAGCGACCGGTTCGTGGTCGAGGTGCCAGCCTTCCCGGCACTGCGCCCGGCGGAGCTGGCGGTTGCGGTTGGCACACGGCGGACACTTGGCTTCCTGCGTCGCGCCGCAGGGGATGTTGAACGACTCGGTCATGCCGGTGTGGGTGTCGAGACGCCGCAGTTCGATCGGCCGGATGCACACACCGTTGTTCTTGGCGACCTCGATGGCGACGTCCAGGGCGAGGGGCAGGGTGTCACGGACGAGGCGGGGCAAGGTGCGGTCGGCGCCATTCGGCGAGGGGATGGGGGTATCGGTCACATGGCCTCCTCTCGGCTGACCACGTCAGCGAAGATCTGGCAGACATCGCTGTAGGGGTGTTTGCGGAGCCTCGCAGTGTCGAGATCGACGATCACCGTCACTTCGGCGAGATCGGAGCCGTTGAACGTCCGCAGCCGCCGGAAGGGCAAGCCCTCGATCTCGGCCGGGGTGCCGTGCAGGATGACTCTCATCAGGCCCCCTCGACCGTCAGCGGCAGCGTGTCAGCGGTGAACACGGCGACCATGTCGCGGATATCGGCATCGGAGACGTAGCCGACACGGGCACGCATCGGTTCGGGTGAGGTCTCCAAGCGGGTGTAGGCGATGCCCGCGCCGAGGTCCGGCTGAGGTGAGATCAGGTCGGCCAGCGCGCCCCGATCCCGAGCGCCGTCACCGAGGACCATGTCCACCTGTTCGGACTCGTCCAGCCGCAGCGCGATCTTGTCGGGGAACAGGTTGCGGATGCTCAGCACGTCCTTGCGTGGGTCCTGCAAGGCGGCCAGGACACCGACCCCCACCGCACGGCCCTGCGTGGTCAAGGTGGCCAGCGCGGCCGAAATGCGGAGCTTGAGACCCTTGTCGGACTGATAGGCGGTCAGGAAGGCCACCTCGTCGACCACGACCAGGACGAACGGGTCATCGACGGTAGGGACATGGTTGCGCTGGACTCCCGCGAACCGGCCCGCACGCTCCTGCATGATCTCCACGGCCTTTTCCAAGAGATCGGCGCACTCGGCCGGATCGGCGGCGTAGCGGTCGAACAGGTCACGGCCGAAGGACAGTTCCATGAGCTTGGGATCCAACGCCCAGATCTGCACCAGGCCCGCACGGACGGCAGGCAGCAGGCCCCGGATGGTGGACCAGATGATCGAGCCCTTGCCCGCCCCGGTGGCTCCGGCGACCAGGACGTGAGTGCCGTGAACCTTGAGCCGCCACGGGGTACCGTCCTCCTGCTTGCCGATCTCGACCGGCCCCACCGACGCCACGGCGGGAATCGGTAGCGCGGGTAAGGGGACGGCCAGCGGGTCGCGCCGGGGGAAGGCCAGCAGCAGCCGGCCCGACCGGGCGATGGTCACCCGGCACGAGGTGGCGCCGAAGCCATGGGCCAGGTTCTCGATGCGGTCGGACCAGTCCTTGACCGACTGCCCGGCGAGCATCTTCACCATGACCAGGTCCGCCCACGAGTTGCAGGTGACCCGGACGAGGCGGGGCAGATAGTCACGGCCCCGCAGGTGACGGCCGAGACCGGAGACGATCATCACCGGCTGCCAGTGCCGCCGATAAATCCATACCCGACGCCACCAGGCCAGCAGCCGCCAGCCCACCAGGCGCAGGAACGAGGCCCGATCGACCAGCCGCCACGCGGTGAGAGTGAAGGGCACCAGGACGAGAAGCGCGATGCCCCACTGCCAGCCGTACAGCCAGCTCAGCGCGGAGGGAGTGACCGCGACGAGTGAGGCGATCGGGTAGCGCCACAGCAGCCGTACGGCACCGGCCAGCAGTCGCCAGGTGAAGATGACGATGGTGACGATGGCGGGGGTTTTGAGGACGGCCGGGCGGAACACCACAGCCGTGTCGGGGGTCGTGGTGACGAGGTGTTGCGCCTCGTCACCGGGCAGTTTTTTGAACATAGGCTTGAGCCCTCTCTTGATTCGCTGTCTGGGGAGACGAGGGGCCGCCGGAATGCCAGTTCCAGCGGCCCCGCTTACGTGTCAGGCCGCTTTGCCCTGGTCGGGCTCGTTGGCCGGGGTGGTGAACTTGCTCTCGACCGAGCGGGCGAACTGGTCGGCCTCGTGGGCGAGCTGGCGGGCGAACTCGACGTCGGAGGCCGTCACGAGGTCGCCGGCCGAGGTGGTGACCAGGAGCGAGACGGCGCCGAAGTCGAGCGCCAGAACCGGAGTCCGGGCCGGGTAGGGGTGGTTGGTGGCGCGGGCGCCACGGCCGGTGTTGAGAGTGATGGTGCTGATGCGGTGAGTCCTGCGACGCGTCATCAGGCGACGTCCTTTCCAGCGGTGGAGGTGTGCTTGGCGGGTGCGGGAGCGGAGGCGACGGGACCGGTGCGCGGGGCGCGCATCTCGCGGACCTTGATGGAGTAGGCGAGGCGTCCGGCGCCGTTGACGTACGGGGTGGCGGTGACGTGGTCGAACTCGACCGGGGTGAAGGGCAGGCCCGGCATGGGGGCCGGCGGAACGGGCTGGAGCGGGGCGAGGATCTTGACGGCCACGGTCTTCTGTCCGGGCTTGACGGTCGGGTCGGCGTCCATGACCGCGACCTGCCACACCAGTTCTCCAGTGGACTTGTCGCGGGACTGGACGAAGCGGCCGTTGGTGGAGGCGTCGAAGTCCTTGACCGCCTCGACCTCTCCGACGACGTAGCAGCCGTGCGGGAAGACCTGGGCGAAGGTGACAGGGATGGGTCCTTGCAGGGCCATGATGGCACTCCTCTTATCAACTGACAGGCACTTAACCTATCAAGTGATTCGAGAATAAGAGAGCCCGCTTGGTAGGTCAAGTACCTAAGCGGGCCCAGAAGCGAGACGAGACAGTTGGTGCATAAGATCCCGATTTTTCATCGGCCTACATGCCGCCAGCCTTATGGTTCGATCTTGTGAGACGAAGTACGTGGGTCCTCTTGGCAGTCATATTTACACCGATTGCCCTGGCGTTCGCCTTGATCATGATGCCAATCTGGCGGGACAACGCCCGTCTCGAAGCTTTCTACAAGCGCGTCCTTGACTACCCTCTTCCGCCACGAAGCCGAGACGTCTTCCCGATGGATCGCGATGTGATCTTTGGAAAGAATCTGAGCGGCGGGAGCGGGGATTACTGTGACTATCGCGTCAGAATCACGCTCCAAACAGCGCTGACGCCGCAGGAGATCCACCGCCACTACGACAATGCGTCGATCGCGGGAGCCGAGGGAAAAGCAGTGATCTCCCTGTACTTCGAAGATGAGGGGCCCGCCGGTGGCCGCCGAGTCATCGTCGAGGCGTACGACTCCCATGACTGGGACGGAGATTGGCGCTGCGCCTAGCGAACAACGCATCGCTGACCCGCACATGGAGGTCAAGGACTTCCTACGCGATCGGGTAGGCGTCCTCCAACTCATGCCGGTCGGCCGGAAGAAGCACTTCCGCTACGACGAGGGCATGACCGGTCGCATCACGTACTGCCGCGTAGACGCACAGCAGCGGGACGTTCTTCGGCATGCCGAGCCGCTTGACCTCCTCGGTGGTGGGCATGCGCGCGACGATCTGTTCCACGATGTGGTCGAAGCGCACCCCCTTGCGCGACTGGAGATGCTCGCGAAGCCCTTCGGGCAGTGGGGCAGCACTGGTCAGGTCGGTGCCCTCGGAGAGCTCCAGCGGCAACCACACCGAGACGATCTCGGTCGGTTCGCCGGCCCGGCTGACCAGGCGACGCCGCAGGAACGCCTTACTCTTCGGGGTGATGCCCAGCAGGACGGCGACCCGGTTGGGCACGGCCAGCGCCGCTGCTTCCAGCACCTCGCCATCGGAGGCACTCTCAGGACTGGTCAGGTACGCCTGACCGGGGCGAGGCTGTTCCATCGAGGTCATCGCCGGACGGCCGCGTACGAAGCGTCCCTTGCCCTGCTGGGAATCGATCCAGCCCTGTTCACGTAGCACGCGCAATGCCGCGACCACGGTGGGCCGGGAGACACCGAACTCGTTGATGAGCTGGTTCTCACTGGGCAGGAGTGAGCCCGGAGGATAGTCCCCCGACTCGATACGCCGTTGAAGTGCCTGCACAAGCTGGGCGTACTTCGGAGGCACGGACTCTAGTGACATTACGACCGTCCATCACCCGACAGGTTGTTTTACCAAGTCAGAGCGTAACCTGGCTTTCCCTCGCCTGTCACGTCACCGGCAGACAAAGGGAACAAGGGCAAAGAAGATCCCGGCAGGCAGAGAGAGGGAAGAAGGACGCTGCGGCTGCATGGGGTGGGCCGCGCGCCGCTCTACTGCCTGCCGGGATGTTGAAGAGCGCGACGGAGCAGCGGTAACGCTCTCCAGCACCCTCCGTACTGGAGGACACCGCCCCGTCGCGCCCGCCTATCGACCGGCGTAGTCGGCCAGAACCTTGGCCGCGCCCGTCACGTCGTTGATCGGGTGGCGCCTCTCGGCCGACTGCCAGGAGTAGTAAGCGCCGCCGTAGCCGACGAACACCCACACCGGCAGGCCCACCCGCGGACGGTGCACCATCAGCGCACTGTCGTTGTCGCGTAGCTCAGCGCGGACACCGAGCCGGAGCAACTCATCTCGCAGGAGGGTGAGGGCAAGGGCCTCGTCCTGCTGGTGTTCCTGCTGGAGGTGATCCGCAGCAGCCTGCATGATCGGATTCATCTCACGTTCCTTTCGACCCGGCCGGTTGCGAGGCAGTCGAGACATTCCTGTTCTCCCTGCGTCTCTTGATCACCGCTGCTCTCGCCGACGAGAAGGGCACGGCGCGAGCTGCGCAGCTTGGTTCCACGTCCCCGGCACGCGGGGCAGGGGCGTGTCTCGCTGGTCTCCTCTGGCCGGGTCACCGTCGCCATCTCCTCGGATTGATCCGCACTCCCTGCGGCGGAAGGCGGGCTGACGTACCGTGTTGCTTGATGGCAAGTCCACCGGCAAACCGAGAATGACAGGACCCCCAAACGGCCCCCCTGAATTCCCCCTCTTGAGCCCCCAGCCGGGAGGAAGGCCCTAGATGCCCGACAACATCCCTAACGTCCAGCTCCGAGCGTGGCGCAATGAGCACCGCCTGACACGCGCCGAATTGGCCGACCGGATCAACGCGACGCCGATCGGCATCAAGGAGTCACTGGCGTGCGATGAGGAGCGCATCCGGCGCTGGGAGGCCGGAGAGGTCAGGTGGCCTCATTCTCCGTACCGGATCGCCATCACCCAGTTGACCGGACTTCAACCCGAAGACCTGGGATTTCGGCCGAACAGACGCGGGGCCGGCCAGCTCATTGAAGCCACCAGCATCATTCCCATGGACGCGTTGCGAGCCGAGGCCGACCTGTACGGCACCATGGAACTCGCCCAGCAGCTCCAGGCGTCCGACGTCGGAACCGGCACCCTTGAAGCACTCGCCGAGGCCGTCGATCTACTCTGCCGCGCCTACCCCGTCGTTTCGGCCGCCACGTTGCGCGACCGGACCCAAAAGCGTCTCGCTCAGGTCAACGGCCTACTCGGCGGACGAATCACCCTCGCCCAGCACCGCGAACTCCTCGTCATCACAGGATGGCTGACGGCCTTGCTCGGGTGTGTTCACTACGACCTGGGAGAGCGCGAGGAGGCCGAGACCGCCCGCCGCGCCGCCTACGAGATGGGCCGCCAGGTTGGACACGGCGAACTCATGGGCTGGGCCTACGAGATGTCCGCATGGTTCGCCCTGGTCGAAGGCCGCTACGAAGACGTCGTCATCGCCGCCCGCATGGGCCAGGCCGCCGCCGGCCAATCCAGCGCCCAAGTCCAACTCACCCTGCAAGAGGCCCGCGGACTGGCCCGAATCGGCGACCGCCGCGAGGCGGACAAGGCCCTCACCCGTGGAGCCGACGCTCTTGCCAAACTCCCGCTGCCCGGAAACCCGGATCACCACTTCGTGTTCGACCACGCCAAGTGGATCTTCTACGCCGCCACCGCCTACACCTGGCTCGAAGACAACGACCGCGCCGAAGAACACGCCCTTGAGACGATCCAGATGCACACCCGCCCGGACGGCACCTCCAACGCCCCTATGCGGGTCGCCGACGCCCACATCGACCTCGGCATCGTCCACGCCCGACGTGGAGAACTTGACGCCGCAGTAGAGCAAGGCATGGCCGCCTTCGACATCGACCGCCGCTCCCTCACCGATCTCGTTAACCGAGCCGGAGACCTGGACCGCGTCCTACGCCAACGCTACCGCCGCGAAGCCTTAGCCCAAGAATTCCATGACCGCTATTTAACAGCCCGGAACGCTCTTATGTTTCACCGACCCGACCTCCTTGAGTAAGCCTTCTATTGATCTTGACCGTCGATAACGATTTCAATGGCTAGCAGCCTAATTAGCCGCACGTCAGGTACAAGAGCATCCGCTTCATCGCTCTGCGGTAACAGCACAGGTGCGTCTACGTATTTGGGATCATCTTTGGCGTGCACGATTCGATTTCGAATTTTATAGATCCTATCCGCGACTTGCTCAAGAATGTCTTTACTCGAATTCTGAACATTAAGCGGTTCCACGCCGGAGATGGGGCCGCGCTTCGTGAAATAGTCACCCCATTCCCCCGTCTCCAAGAATTCCACTACTCGCTCACGCCTGACACACTCCCGTATCAAAATGCGGAATTGCTCCGACTCTTTGGCGCCAGTCGAACCCTCAGCAACGCGCAACAGACGCATAAGCGCCTCATTATTAGAATTGTCAAATAGAGGGTCTCTTAGTTCTTTACGTAAGCGCCGGAGCGACTCTCGACGAACGGCCGATGGGACGAAGTATTCTAGCGTCTGATAGTATGAAAGAAAGGCGAGTGGCCGGTTTTCGCCAGCCGAACTCGCGAAATTAAAAAGTGCCGCGACTTCATGTCGTAACCCTGTTTTAGGAAAGCGAATTTTCGCTATCCCGGGGACCCGCCTTCTTGCTCTAAGCTCACTTCCATAAGAAGGCTCTCGCCGCGCTGGATTGACAACCACTCCATTGCGAACGTCAAGCTCATAAAGGAGAGATTGCAACAATGCTTCTACAGCCTTCGTTAGCTTCCCGCTATCCATAGCCTCACGAAAATCGAACTTGATCGTTCCCAGACCTAGAGAACCAACTGGACGCCGGGTATGGCAGAGTGCGGCTAGCGGTGACACGTTTGATATCTCGATACAACAAGCTGCGCTTGAATCATAAAGATGAACCCGAGAATTCAGAGAGCTTTCAGCTTCGGACCTCACCTCCATTGCAGGCAATGGCGTGTCGCTTCCAGAATGAGGGCACCCTTCATCTGAGTCGATAGCCAGGCGAGTCACTCGCCTCATCAAGAACGATTGAGGACCACGCATGAAGCGGACACAAAGCTCAGCGAATCCTAAGTCCGGAACCAGATATCCTTCATAACTGGAGTGATCGACCGTCCTCCAAGCCAGTTGTGAATCGAGTATGGAAATACAGCTCCGCGGTATCTCCCTATCCCCATGCATATCTCCCGATCTGCGAAAAATCAAATCTTTTACAGAAGCCCCCTCGAAGCGAATCCCTCTTTCTTCTGCACGAGAAATTACCTTACGCTCAACATCAGAAAGAACAGCTCTTGCTGGCCCGGTTTCGTCGCCAGAAAAGACGTGAGGCTCGTCTGCAGAATCGAAGTCGTCAACCTCGTTTAGACTGTCAATCGGCCCTAAGGGCGGCTGGGATGAACTATCGCCCATGAATTTCTCCTATCGCTTCTACCTCTCCGCCTAGTATTCATGCCATGAAAGTAGGTCACACGGGTGTCGTGACTCGCTTGATGCTTGACGCAATGGCATCGGATGATGCTTGACACTCCTAGCTGGTCTTTCGCTGTTTAGTATGCGCTCTGGACTTGATCCGGGTGACCTCCTGGGTGGTGGTTCGCGAAACGACACGAATCGGCTCGCCGTCGGCATGGATGGTGATGTGGGTGTCATCGACGGTCACGTCCAAAATCTTGCGGGCGTGCACCCGGCCGACCTGGACCTTCTGACCGACGACCATGATGGTGCCGCGAATGGAGACCGTGCGCTGAACGGTGACCGGCCCGGTGGGCGTGGTCGGCGGCGGACCAGCCCGGCGAGCGCCGCGCAGACGCCCGCACGCGGTGATCGGCAGCGGGCAACGCACGGTGCGCAGCAGCAGGCGTTCGCCGTCCATGACCTGGGCGGTGATGCCATCCAGACGCAACGTGACACGCTGACCGGCCAGGTGAGCGCCGATGCACAACGCGTGGCTGGCCAGGCTGACGATGCCGATCGAGCTGACCAGCCGGTCGACCTCGACGGCCGCACGGTGCTGTTGGGTGTCGGGAACCGGGGCGGAGGCGGCCGGGCGCGCATCCCCGGAGGCGACCAGGGCGGCCAGGTCCTTGACCGTCAGCCGGGAGGCCACCGTCTTGAGCCGGCCGCCGGTGGTGGTGAACACGTGCAGATGCGCGGTACTGATCCACAACGTGATCGACAATCCGGCGCGGTCAGGGCCGAGCCAGACCTGCTGGCCGCCGACCGACAGGTTGCCCGAGTCCGGCACCACCCGCTCAACCTCGATGGCCGAAACCTGCATCGGCTCGGTCACCGGCACCTCCTCGTCGGTGACGACCTGCGGCGACGGCGCGGTCGGGGTCATCGACGAGGCCGACGGCTCCACCACGCTCAAACCGGCCGGTAGCCGCAGCGGCAACTCCTCCTGCATCCGCCTCTGCTGAAGGGCGACGTGGTCGGCGAAGAAACGGTCGGCGGGAAAGGCCATCTCCAACGCCTGATGCGGGCGGGCGGTGTTGTAGTGCTCGGCGAAGGCGTCCACCGCCTCCTGGGCCGCGCCTATCGAGGCGAACGGCACTGCGTCGTCGAGCAGTTCCCGGCGCACCGTCTGATGGAAACGTTCGATCTTCCCGGTGGTGGTCGGGGTGCGCGGCCGGGTATGCAGCAGCCGGATGCCGTTTTCCCGGCAGATGCGCTCGAACAGCACCTCACCGGCCTTCGGCCCGCCGAACCGGCCGGTGAACTGCTTGCCGTTGTCGGTCAACACCTCCAGCGGCACCCCAAAAGCGCGCATCGCCGCGGCGAACGCCGCACACACCTGCCGCCCGGTGGGCCGGGCCACCACCGAGGCGATCACACAGAACCGCGAGTGGTCATCCACCCCGGTGATCAGCTTGCACTCACCACCGTCGGCCAGGAACACCCCGCCCATGATGTCCATCTGCCACAACTGCATCGGCCCGGGCCGCTCCCAGCGCACGTAGTCACCGCGTTTACGCTTGCGCGCCATCGGATCGATCAAAGCGTTGCGCACCAGCGCCCGGTAGATACTCGCCCGCGAGGGCACCGGCTCCACCCCGCGCCGGGCCAGCTCCCAGCCCAAAGTGCGTGGCCCCCACCGCGGATGCGCCCGGCGCAACTCACAGATCATCGCCTCGATCGCGGCCGGCGTCTGCATCGGATGTGCGCGCACCCGGTGCGACCGATCGGCCAAAGCGCCCAGCCCGCCGTCTCGATAGCGGCGCACCCAGGTATGCACCGACTGACGTGAGATCCCATACCGTTCGGCGACATCGGTGACCTTCGCCCCCGACAACACCTCGATCACCGCGTGATAGCGCTGTTCCACGACACTCAACTCCACCAATGCCATCCCGGCCTCCCCCGAAGCGCAGACAACGCCACGAGCAGGCACAGAAGACGATCAAGGTGTCAAGCATCAAGCGAGGCCAGAGTGTCAACCATCAAGCGAGACAGGACAGTAGGTCACACGGGTGTCTAGTCCCGATTGATACTTGACGCGTTGATCCCACCACATGCTTGACGTGTGCTCTAGGAAACATGACCGGCCTTGCGGGGCCGGGCCGCCTTGATACTGCGGACGGGTTGAGTGGTGGTCCGGCGCACCACCCGGGTGTCATCAGGCAACTCGATCGTCAACGTGGTGTCGCTGACATACACGGTGACGATCGCGCGGGCATGAACACGACCCAGGGCGACCTTCTGACCGACCACCATGATGACGCCGCTGTTGCTGGCCACCCGCTGCACCCTCACCGGCTCCACCGACGGGCGCGGCGGCGGCCCGGCAGGGCGAGCATCACGCAGACGACGCACCTGCTCCCCGCTGAGCGGGTTGGGCCGAGCACGCAACAACTCGCGGGTGACCGGATCAAAGAACATCAACGTGTGCTCCTCGATCCGCACACTCACCCGCCGGCCGTTGAGAATCTCCGCCGCCAGCACCACCCGCCCGGCCAGGCTCACCGTGCCCGCTTTGCCAACGATCCGATCCACCTCCACCGCGCTGCCCGCCTCAGCCGACGGCAACGGCGCCGGCCCGGCCGCACGCCCTCCCCGAGCGGCCAGCCTGGCCACATCGGCCAACGACAGATGCGACCGCAAGCTCTTGATCCGCACCCCGGCCACCAGCAGATGGATCACCTCGACATCGGCCCAGAACGTCACCGTGACCCCAGCACGATCCGGGCCCAGCCACACCTGCCGACCGGCCACGAACATGTTCCCGCTGGCCGGCACCACTCGGTCGAACTCCACCGGCCCACCCGACCACCGCCCCCCTTCCGGCTCAGCGCAGATCACCTCCTGCTGATGCTGGGCGAAGCCCTCCCCATCGGCCACCACCACCGATGTCGCAGCAGATGCGCTCTCACCGACGAGGGGCTGAGGACCTGCCACCCCCAGCGTCGCCGGCAGCCGCAACCCCAGCAGTTCCTCACCCGGCCCGGATCGGGCCGCGAACCGATCCGCCGGATGAGCCATCGCCAACCCCTGATGAGGGCGGACCGTGTTGTATTCGACCACCCAGGCATCCACCGCCACCTGCGCCGCGGCCAGGTCGGCGAACGGCACCGCGTCATCGAGCAGCTCGCGGCGCAGGCTCTGATGAAAGCGCTCGACCTTGCCCGTGGTCGTCGGCGACCTGGGCTCGGTCAGCCGATGCACGATGCCGTTGTCTCGGCAGATCCGATCGAACAACACCTCCCCGCCCTTGCCGAACCGGTCGGTGAACTGCTTGCCGTTATCGGTCAGCACCTCCTCCGGCACCCCGAAAGCCTGCATCGCGGCGGCGAACGCCAGGCACACCGCCCGCCCGGTCGGCCGGGCCACCACCTTCGCGATCACGCAATACCGCGAATGGTCATCGATCCCGGTGACCACCTTCGCCTCCCGGCCATCGGCCAGGAAAACGCCGCCAACGATGTCCATCTGCCACAGCTGCATCGGCGCCTCGCGCTCCCAGCGCACATACTCATCCCGGCGTTTGCGCCGGCTCTTGGGCTGGATCAGGCCATGGCGCACCAGTGCCCGATACACCCCCATCCGCGACGGCGCCGGCCGCGCACCTCGCTTTTCGGCCTCATAGGCCAACCGGACCGGACCCCACCGCGGATGCTCGCGCCGCAGCTCACACACCAGCACCTCCACCTGCCCGCTCATCTGCGACGGTGAAGAGACCGGACGCCGCGAGCGGTCAGCCAGACCCGCCAGGCCCGAGGCCCGATACCGGTTCAACCAGGTATGCAGCGTCTGCCGCGACACCCCGACCCCAGCGGCGACCTCACTCACCCTCGCGCCCGCCAGCACGGCCAGCACCGCGCGGTAACGCTGCTCCACAACAGACAAATCGACCAGGGCCAATCCCGGCCTCCTGACATGCGACACCCGCAGACGACGCACGACAGAATCGCCGAAAACGGCACCCGTCAACCATGTCCTGGGACTGACGTGTCAAGCATGTCCCGGGACACGACAAGTAGGTCACACGGGTCGTTGCCGAATTGTTCTCATAGGCATCAAGGCGGCGGCGCGGCGCGCCGCTGCACGGCCCGCCGCCCGAACGCCGCCCGAGCGTGCGGCGTGGGCGCCGGTCTCGGCCGGCGGCGGGACCACGGGCCGCCCACCGCACCGCCCAGCCGCCGTACCCAACCATTCGCCGCCGCACCGGGGCCGCACCGCCGCCTACTAGCTGACCGTCCTCGACGGTCAAAGCCGCTGCTGCCACCACGGCCACTCGGGCGAGGCATGCGGGTTCGGCGACGTTCGGGCGAGAAACCGCCTGTCGATAGGAAGGATCAAGCCGTACAGGTACGGCTTGGCCCAGCGCGGCAAGGCGATGAGCGCCTGTTCGAGCCGCTGGCGTGGTGCGTCTCCGCAGCACTCAGGACATATGCAGCCGGGGCCGATCCGGGCGACGCTGCCGGGAACGACCGCCTGTGTCCAGGCCAGCAGTGCCTCGGCCACCGTGCCCGGCCGCATCCGCGTGTGCTCCAGCGCGATCACCGCCGCCATGGGCCGGCGCCCGAGGCCGGGAACCTGATGGATCGAAGCTCTGTGGGTTGCGCACACCGATCCTCGTGCGCGAACCTCCGAAGGGCGCCTACGCGGCATGGCCCTTTCTGATCAACGTCATGAGCCGATGATCGCACGTCAGGAAGAGGAGCTCCAGACCCGGCCCGTTGGACTACCGCCCTTACGATCGCCTGGCGGTGGCTGATCTCCGTGCAGGGCTGGGGGCGATCGACGGTCCGGAGTTTCGTTCCTCAACCCCGGCCCACCGGACATCAGGGCGGCGAAGGTGCAGACGCTCCCATGCCTTCGCGTGCCCGTTGCGTGCCCGTCAGGAGAGTGATCAAGGGGGACTCACGGGGAATCACGGTAACTCACTCCGCTCCCCCGCAGGTCAGCGTCTTCCCAGGTCAGCGACCAATCGTGATAGAGACTTCCCAAGCTGACAGCGCGGGTTCGATTCCCGTCACCCGCTCCAAGTCTGAAGGCCCAGCTCAGGGATGATTCCCGATTTAGGCCCTGTTTTCAGCGTCGTTCGGCTCGGCTGTTCCCACTTCGGTGATCTGCGACTCCGGAAATACCTCGGAAGATCAGCTCGCCTCACGCAGGGGTTGGAACTGAACGCTCAGCCGCATCTCCAAAGCCTCCGCGAGCCGCTCCAGCATCGGGATGGTCGGCATCGTCCCGCCTGCCTCGAACCGCGCCACTGCAGGTTGCTTCAACCCCGCGCGCTCGGCCAGCTCACTCTGGGTCAGGCCGAGCTGCTCACGACGCAGCCGTACCGCCTCGCCCAACTCGAACCGGATCCTGGCGGCCTCGTACGCCGCTCCGGCCCCCGGACGGCTCATGATCTCAGCCCGCTTGGCACCCCAGCTCTTGCGCTCACCCATACCACTCACTCCTCATCCGCCGTGTGAGCCTCGGCAATACACCGCTGCATGGCCCGCCACGCCCGCTCGATCTCAGCGGACTCGCGCATCCGCTGCTTGCGGAACACCGTCAGCATGATGATCCGCCGGCCCGGTGCGATCCAGTAGGTGATCCGTACCGCCTCCCGGTCGAGGTGGAAACGCAGCTCACGTAACTTGCCGCGGAGCTGACGAGTGTAGGGCTCATCCAGCAGGACACCACGCTCGGCCAGCAGGTCGACATAGAACGCCGCCGTCTCCTGCCCCTCCTGATCAAGCGTGTCGAACCACTCATCGACCTCTGGCTCCAGTTCCACCTCTCCCCAATTCATAACACGGACGTTATAGCGACGGCAAGTATCACGTCCTGGAAACGCTCCTGTTCTTCCTGTCGAGAAAGGTCCGCAGCGGGAGGCTCCCCAGCACACTCCGCCCCGAGGGCAGTCGTCCGGCTTCCCGTGCAACGTTGATCACGTGCCAGATCCGTGCCAGAACAGGCGGGGAACCGCGGTCACTCACGGGGACTCACGGTCACTCGACTGCCTTGACCTGCACCCCTGTCCTCCCAGCTCAAGGCGGCAAGGTCAGTAGATGATTCCCAAGCTGACAGCGCGGGTTCGATTCCCGTCACCCGCTCCACGCCCGAAGGCCCGGCTCAAGAATGTGATCTAGAGCTGGGCCCTTCCTCGTTCCCCTGGCGCTGGCGACTCCCGAGCGGGCCTCTAACGGCTGAAGACCGCTACCGCGGAAGCCTACGGCCTGAGCCTCGAAGTTGCGCCTGCGACTTATGCGTTCGTGAGCTGTCGGTGATGCACCGTTAGGGGCTCGATTTCAGTGGTGTCGTCGTCGACGACGAGCTCGACGCGGAACCGAACCCCCATTGCCGCACCAAGGCGCAGCAGTGTCGCTATATCCGGAATGCCACCACCGCCCTCGATGCGAGACAGGGCGGGCTGGGACATCCCGGAGCGCTCCGCTACGACCTTCTGAGACAAGCCTCGGCGCTTACGGATTTCACGCAACTGGTCTCCAAGCTCCAGGTCACGGCCCGCCTGCTCGTACTCGGAGTGGGACTGCGCATCCGCCTCCATCTCGCGCAGACGCTTCGCCTTGTAGGTCTCCCAACGGCTGTGACCCATCATGCGCTCCTCTCGAACACGTGCGTGGTGGTTAGGTCGTGCTCTACCTCACACCGCTTCTTAGCAGCGATCGCTCGGTCGACGTCGGCGGCCTGCGTCCCATCCTGTGTCTTGCGGAAAACCGTCAGGACCACGATCACCTTGTTGAGCGCCTCCTCCAGCGACACCAGCAGGCCCGGTTCCAGAGCGAAGCTCGGCATGAAGCCGATCCCGTCGAGAAGGGCCTCGCCCAGCCGGGCTCGGTCGGCGGCCGTCAACTCGGTGACGGGGCGTTCGAGGAGCTCCCGCGTGATGGGAGTGGACGCGCCCCACTCCTCCGTCAGGCAGGCCGGCTCGACGAGGGGTTCGGCGTCGAGACCACCGTCGCGCAACGCCGTGTAGATGCGGACGCCCAACTCGTCGACGGCCTGACGGAGCTCATCGACCTGCTCGTAGGGACGCATGCCGCAGTGTCTCCCGCCTCGCGGATCCCGGCAAGCGAGATTTCACATGTCACCAGCCGTTCAGGGATTCGCGGATCATGAGGTGCCTGAGCTGAGGATTACCGCCGCGGCCAGGCACAATCAGATCGTGGAACCTTTTCATCCTGAAGTCGCAGCTCAGAGCGAGTGAACCGGTAGAGGTGAGCATTCAGGTCGCCGCCGGGCAGGTCGTCGGGCGATCCTGCCCGGTCCAAACAACTCCACATCACCCGCTTCCGAGCTGTCCGGCTGAGAGGATGAAAAGGGCTCCGTGGACCTCCAGGATTCCCCGCTTCTGAAAGCTGCCCGGCTCTGTCCCGTCGACGTCCGGACCGAGGAAGCCGGCATCAGCGTGGCCGACGTGCTGGAGTACCTGGAACATGACGAATGGGAGACGGCCCTCCTCCTTCTCGAAGAGCTCGGCGACGCGCATCCTCAGTTGCCCGAGTTCTGGAACCTGCTGGCCGATGCCGCTCGCCTGATGTGGCTTCAGGAGGACGCCGACTGGTGCGAATGGCGATGTGGTGAGGCCCGCAACGGTGCCGTTCGCGCCGACCTCTGCCTCACGAGCGCCGAGGACGGAGGCCGCATGAGCCCCATACCTCTCCGCGGAGTGCTCCGGCCCGTGTGGGACATCGGCCTTCGCACGCCCGAGGATGAACCCTTGCTCGGCATCGCCCGACTCTGGGTCGAAGGTCGTGATCCGCTGGAGCCGGGTGCGTGCGGGTCGGTGAGATTGCTTCCCCTGACCTTCGAACACTGGCAGCACCTCAAGCCAGGCGATGTGATCACCATGCACGAGATCCGAACCCCTATCGGGACCGCGCGCATCACCGAGATCAGCCTGCCCGTGACAGCCGGTTCCTAGTTGCAGTTCCAGTTGCAATCCAGCCCCGTTCAGGAGAGACCGGCCGCGCCCGTTGGTCAAAGTGGAACTGATTTGAACGGGCAAGATCAGAGCTGCTACTGAGAATGAAAGCTCGGCGTGACGCGCGATCATGCCGCTGACCTGCAGTGATAGATACCCTTCGGGTAACGTCCACCTTTGATCGTCAGTAATGCGGTTTATGTTTCCCTTGCGCCTCCACTCGATCGGTTCGCAGCGTGCGGCGAAGACCTCCTGTTACCGGCGGATCGGTCCTGCCAGGTCGTCGCAGGCGGGACCAGCGTGGTCGACGGCTCCATGGGAGGCGTTCACGAACGCACCCGGCCTGGAGCGGAGGAGAGGCGAGGAAGATCGCTTCCCGGGAGAGGAACGATCGTTTCCCGCGCTCACCGGCGCATAAACGCTTGCGACTGCCTCCAGGCCCGATGGCGATGCGGTCGCACTTGCGAAGAGATAGCGTCAGCGGCGATGGCCGGAGCTGAAGTCGGCGGCGACGAACTGCTCTGCCGTCGGCGCACGTTCAGGGTCGGTGAGCCATTGCGAGGCAAGCCCGACGAGCAGGGCGAGGTAGTGTGATCCGATCGCGTGGACCTCGCCCGGATCGCTATCCGGCCCGAGGCCGGCGAACGCCCGCGCCAGCGAGGCCCTGGCAAGCTCCTGACCGCCGACGATCATCCCCCGGATCTCATCGTCCTGTCGTACGGACGCGACAGATTCGAAGTTGACGAACCACAGCGACCGGTTGGCCTGGATCGAGTCGATGATCCGACCCCACAGGCCTTCCTGATCGCCGAGCCCGGACCGCGTCCCGTCGGCGACGTCGTCGGGTTCCTCGAGCACCGCGAACAGCAGCTCACCCCACTCCGTGTTGAGATCGCGCAGGGCCAATGTGAGCAGCTGCTCCTTGGACCCGAAGTGGTAGTTGATCGACGCCTGGTTCGCCCCCGACGCCGCGACCAGGTCCCGCACGGTCGTGTGCGCGTACCCCTTGGTCAGCAGACAGTCACGCGCCGCCAGCAACAGCTTGTCCTTGGCACTCATATGCTCTACCGTATCAAATAAACATTCGTATGAAACGATCGTTTAAAACGCTCTTTTAGAGAGGTGTCATGACCCGGTATGCCACTGCCATGCCCACGCCACCCGTACTGCGCATCCGCGCTCTCCGCTGCGAATATCCAGGAGAGGCCGGACCCATCCATGCCCTGCGCAACATCGACCTCGATGTCGCCCGGTCGTCCTTCTTAGCGATCATGGGACCGTCGGGGTCCGGCAAGACCACCCTCCTGCACTGCGCCGCCGGGCTACAGAATCCGACGTCAGGCTCCGTCGAACTCGACGGGCAAGACCTTCGCGGGCTCGATCAGACACAGCTCGCGCAGTTGCGCCGACGCCGCGTCGGATTCGTCTTCCAGTCGTTCAACCTCCTGCCCGCGCTCTCGACCATCGACAACGTCGAGCTCCCCCTGCGCCTGGACTCCCGGAAGACCGAACCCGCGCGCACAACCGAACTGCTCACCCGCGTGGGGCTCGGCAACCGGGGCAGCCACCGCCCTCATCAGCTATCAGGCGGCCAGAAGCAACGCGTCGCCGTCGCGCGAGCATTGATCACCGACCCCGACATCGTCTTCGCCGATGAGCCCACAGGCGCCCTCGACATTCGCAGCGCCAGGGAAGTCCTGCGATTGATGCGTGAACTCGCGGACCACGGTCAAACGATCATCATGGTCACCCACGATCCGGTCGCCGCCTCCTATTCCGACGCCGTCCTCTTCCTCGCCGACGGCCGGATCGTCGATCACCTCCCTCACCCCACCGCGCAGCAGGTCGCCGGCAGAATGGCCGTCCTGGTCGAATCGGCGGAACAGGCCGCCCACGATACGGCGGCGAACCGATGATCAAGATCGCCATGCGCTCTTTCGCGCATCACCGCGCCGCCGCGATCGCCACCGGCCTGGTCACGCTCGTCGGCACCATCCTGGTGACGGGCATGATGAGCCTGCTCGGCACCGGGCTGGCCGAGAGTACGGTCGCCGCCGACCGCGCGTTCCTGGTGCAGTTCCCGCTCATCATGGGCGGCTGGGCGGTCGCGATCGTCCTGTTCGCCATGGTCTCGACGATCAGCGTCGCTCTCACCGGCCGCGCCGGGGAGATCGCGGGCATCCGTCTCATCGGCGCGAGCCCCCGACAAGTGCAGCAGATGCTCGCCATCGAGACAGCGGCCATCTCGGCCATCACGGCGCTCCCGGGCCTGGCCACCGGCTACATCGTCGGCTGGATCGTCACACAGAGCATCCATTCCGCCGGGCTCACCGACGCGGCCTCGGTCTTCGCGCCCGGCTTGCTCCTCCCGATCCTCGGCGTGCTCATCGTGCTGGCCACGAGCGTACTCGCCGCCTGGATAGGCAGCCGCTCCCTGGCTCACCGCAGCCCTGTAGCCGATGCGCCTCCGCCCCCACGCCGTCGCACGGGACGGCATCCGGGACGGCGGCGCCGAATCACCGCGGCAATCATGATCGCCGCCGGCTTGGCCTCATCGGCCGCGGTACTCGCCATGGACCCGACCGACGTGCTCACCACCGCGATGACCGGGCCCGGCTGCGTACTCGTCGCCGTCGGCATGTGCCTCCTCGCTCCGGAACTCGTCGCCGCGGCGAACACCACGCTCAATGCCTTCCGCCCAGCACACACCACCGCTCCCTCCCACCTGGCCGCGATCAACCTCTCCGCGGCCCCGGACCGGGTACGACCGACCGTGACCTTCCTGACCCTCTTCGTCAGCGTCGCCGCAGGCACGCTCAGCATGCAAGGCATCGAGAACAGCGTCGGCACGGCGAACAGCACAGCTCAGGTCCTCGCCTCGATCAACTACTTCGTCGTCGCCCTGATCGCGGCATTCATGGCCATCGCCCTCACCAACAATCTCGTCGCCTCCATCACCCAACGCCGCGCGGAGTTCGCGGTCATGTCCCTCATCGGCTCGACCGGTGCCCAAACACAGCGAATGCTCGTACGCGAGATCGGTGCGGCCACCGCCATCAGCACCATCGCCGGAAGCATAGGAGCGTTCGTCACCGTCCTGCCCTTCGCCATCGTCAAAACCGGCAATCCCCTACAGGCAGCGGCCCCCCTGCCCTACGCGGTCACCATCGTGATCGGGATCGGCGTCACCCTCGGCGTCACGTCTCTCGTCGGAAGGCGCGCCATCCGCACGGCGTGAGGTCACGGCAGGCAAGGGAGGACGCCGCTGCGCACCGGCGTCCTCCCCCGCCCCCAACCTGCCACCCACCGGCCGCACGCCTCGGATCTGAAGTAACTCTCTGGGTCAAGAGGCCTTCGGGCGCTTGCTCATTCGGGCCGGCGCAGCCTGGTGCGATAGTGATCGGCACGCTCCGCTGCCATACGTTCCCGTCGCTCCTGAGTCAGGATCTCTTGGGGACTCGGCACCCGCCGCTTCTCATGTCTGATCGCCAGGCGGATCGCCCAGTAGAGAAAGAAGAACACCAGCACCGCCGGAACGGCCCATATCACCAGCAAGAGCAGAATCTCGGTGAACCCGATCGCCATCTGATCCTCCGTACAGGGGAAACCAGCATGCCTGATCTTGCAGACCGCGTCCATCGAGGACTTCGCCCAGCCGTCGACCTGAGATCGGCTTTCACGTGCCATCGACACCGTTCCATGCTCGCCATCCGCAGGGATCAAGCTTGATCGCATGCCGGATCAGTTGGTCTCGGCCCCGCCAAGGGACGGATCGTCGCCGCCTTGGTGCTGGAGCGGCCCATCCGCGCCATCGGTTTCTTGAGCGAGGCACCGGTCATCGCCGCCAGGGTGTTGCGTCGTCAACAGATCCACGGAAGCCCGGCACCCTTGAGTGCTTTCGCCCAGACCTTCGTGAAGTCGCCGCACCGGAGTTGTGCGCCTTTCTCTCCCACGAAGTCCGGCCTGATTTGGTCGCCGCGGACGGGCCGATGATGTGACCCTGACGAGGGCTCTCGCGGCAGAAGCCCGACGACAGGAAAGCGGCCTGACAGGGCGGACGTCCGCGTGCTAGGCAGGCCGGGGTACGGAGGCCCATTCGGGGAGTGTGAACCATCGGGGCACGGCACGGCGTAGCGCTTCGGGGCCCTGCACCTCGACCGCGTGCAGGCGCAGCGCATCCGACCAGCTCAGGTTGCCGCGCCAGACCTCGACCATGCTGCGCACACCGGCGGTCACCGTCACGGTCACGGCGTGGCCAGGGTCTGTGTCGCAGACGTCGACCTCGTCAGATGTGATCACGAGCCACCAACGGCGACTGTTGGGTGGCACGTCCGGGAACTGGAACTCGATGACCGTCCGCCCGTCCGGAACGGCGGTCCGGTCGACGTTGCGGTGCATATCCCACAGCAGCAGCTTCGGGTCCAGGTCCTCGTCGCCCAGCTCTCCGATCCAGCGAATGCCCCAGGCTGCGAGTGCCTCGACCACCGGTCGCAGCTCGTGGCCGGCCTGGGTCAGGACGTATCGCACATCGTTGTCCTTGACGTGCCTCTCCACGATGCCGGCATGTGTGAGCTGGTGCAGCCGTCGGGACAGCAGCGTGGGGGACATGCGTGGCAGGCCGCGACGCAGCTCGTTGAAACGCTCGGTCCCGCACACCAGTTCCCGGATGACGAGCAGGGTCCAGCGTTCGTCGAGCAGTTCAACGGCCTTGGCTACGGGACAGAACTGGTGGTACGAGGAGCCCATGTCCCGCAGTCTAGATTCAGCCGCCACGAATGCCAGCCACCCCGATCGGGACTCGGCCGGATGCCGGTACAGATCGTGTACTGGATAGCGAATTCGTCCTTCCTTACCGTCGATTCCAGTCCACCGCAGATCACGATGAGGGAGCAGTACGATGACCGTCCAGAGCGACCCGCTAGAAGCCGACCGTGCCCTGAAGGCCAAGCATCGCGACATGTGGGCGCTGGGTGACTACCCCGCGGTCGCCGCCGAGATCATCCCCGATCTGGGCGCGATCCTGGTCGAGGCCTGCGGGGTGGGACGCGGAGACAGGGTGTTGGACGTGGCCGCCGGGTCCGGGAATGCCGCCATTCCCGCCGCGCTGGCCGGGGCGAGCGTGGTGGCCGGCGACCTGACCCCGGAACTGCTGGAGGCCGGGCGGACCTTGGCCACGCGGCGCGGCGCAGAGGTCGAGTGGCGGCAGGCCGACGCGGAGGCCCTGCCGTACGCCGACGGCGAGTTCGACACGGTCCTGTCCTGTGTCGGGGTCATGTTCGTTCCCAACCACCAGGCCGGCGCCAACGAGCTGATCCGGGTCTGCCGTCCGGGCGGCACGATCGGACTGCTCAGCTGGACGCCGGAGGGGTTCATCGGTCAGATGTTCGCGACGATGAAACCGTATGTGCCCCCACCTCCGCCCGGCGCGCAACCCCCTCCGCTATGGGGCAGCGAGGGTCACGTCCGTGCACTGCTCGGGGACGCGGTCACCGACGTCGAAGCGCGCCGGCAGACGGTCACGATCGACCGGTTCGCTCACCCCGGCGCGTTCCTTGACTACTTCAAGGCCAACTACGGCCCGACCGTCGCCGCCTACCGAGGGATAGCCGGGGACCCCGACCGGGTCGCCGCGCTGGACCAGGCCCTCACCGAACTGGCCCGCGCCCATCTACACGGTGCGGAGAAAACGGTGATGGAATGGGAATACCTTCTCCTCACAGCGCGCAAGCACGACTGACGACGAGAATCGTCGGCGGAAGCCCGGTTGCGTCGACGGCAATCCTCGTGCTGCAGCTGCGGGAAGCCGGGTGAAGATCCTCACTGGTCCGCCATGGCGGCCCGATGTCGGCACGCCTCGATACGGTACGGCCGTGGCCGACATTCACGAACTCATGGTCGCGATGGACCTGCGTGGCGACCTGCCCGAGACCGAACTCGCCGAGTTGCGCTGGCACTTGGGCCTCGGCTCGCGGCCCGAGCACATCACCGAGGAGACGATCGTCGTCAATGAGGTCCTCGATCTGCTGCCCGACGAGCAGGAGCCGGTGCAGGATGAGAACGGCGACTGGGTGATCAAGGAGTTTCCGCAGCCGGCGTGGGAGGACGGGTCGCCGTACGCGGCCTCGAAGATTCCCGGCGCCGGCTGCTCGATCCTGGTGCGCGCGGATGACCACGCCGACGAACGCTGGGCGCTGACCTGCCGTTGGGAGGTCCACCCCGACGGGCATGCCGAGGTGGCCGAGCGGATCGGCTGGTTGGCCGCCCGGCTCCACAAGAACGAGTCCTTTTTCGGCTACCAGCGCTGGTATGAGGACAATGAGCCGGAACTGCTCAGCGTCCGCGATGGGAAGGTTGTGGCGTGTCGCAACGGCGCATTCGTCCCGCCGTTCTGGGATGAACCTGACGCGGACTGCTGATCTTTAATTCGTGATGTTCGGCGAGCAGGTGAATGCATCGGATTACTGCGGTACGCGCAAGGAAGGCCGGTACTCATCGTTGATCTCCAACTGGAGGACGGCCCGGGACCACGGCGCGGCCGAGGCACCGGTCGGGCCAGTGCCTCGGCCACCGTGCCCGGCCGCATCCGCGTGTGCTCCAGCGCGATCACCTCCGGCGCTGAGTGGGGCCGGCCCTTCCGAACTCGGAGCCGATCGAAGCCCTTATCGTTCAGGGCGAGGTGGACTCGTTCAGAGGGTTCACCAGGTCGCGTGCCGCGATGGCCAAGGCGATGAAATCACGGAACCGTGCGAACTCCTCCTGGTTCATCTTCAGTCTCGTCCCCCCTGTGACCTGGTCGTCGCCCCGCCTGGCACCGAGCCGAACCTTGAACCCATCGCTGTACGGCTGGACGTCCACCCCAAGAAACGCCACGTGGTAACGACTGCTCTCGGACAGACCCCGGTGAAAGATCTCAAGGGTCCTGCCGTCCTGCACCAGGATGTAATCGCCGAGCTGAAACTCCGCCGCCATGGCTCCCGCTTCGAAAGCGTATAGATAACAGTGCCTCCGACTGTCCCATACGATCGATGGCTGCACGCCGAAGCCTGTGCCTACGTATTCGGCGATCTGGAGGCTCAGACTCCACGCCGTTCTCATCGAGGGCGGTGTAGATCGCCACCCGGTCCTCCGGGAGAAGGAAGCCGGAAACCACCGTCCCCGTCAAGATCCCAGACCGACGTCTCCGTGGTGATCCGTGATCAGACGGGCAGGGTCGCGGCCAGCGGTGCGCCGATCTGGATGTCGAGATACGCCGCGAAACTGTCTCCGCCGACAGTGCTCTGGCGCGCGTCGATGATCACGACCGTTCCCGCCACAATGCCGGCGAAGCCGGTGCCGGACCGTCGGGACTGTTCGATGCGCTCGGTGACCGGGCGGCGAACCGCCTCGGTGAGAAAGGTGAGGCCGCGTGGGAACTCCTGGCTGAGCGGCTGCCGTTGCCGCCCCGACTCGATCCGGCTGCCGATGCCGAACCAAGCCGAGACGATCTGATCACCGCGGAGGGAGACACGGAAGTAGCCGTTCGACTGGGGGCGATTGCAGCTCTGCTGGGGCGGGTAGGCGCAGTCGTAACCACCGGCCCGAAGATCAGCCACGGCCGAACTCATCATGGTCGCGTAGTGCTCGGCGCCGAACGGCCAGCGTCGCACGGAGCTTTCCCGGGCGGTGACGACCAGCCCGTCGATCACGGAATAGCGGTAATCCGCGTGCGTGTCCCGCCATACGGTCCGGGGGATCTCGTCGCTCCGCTGCGCCATCCGGCCCCGGAGGTCACGATCGAAGTCGTTGATCTCCTGCCGCACCCGATCACCGGCGCCGGACCAGATCGCGGCCAGTGCCGGTGCCGCAGCAGCGGCGACCTGATCGTCTTCCGCCGACTGCCCGGCGGGCGGGAACCACGCCCAGGCGAGCCGGTCGTCATGGTCGAGCAGGAACTGCGCCACCTGCGGGTGAACCGTGTCCGCCTGGTCACGGTGACCGATCCGGCACCACAGGGCACGGCCGTCCGTATTGGCCCGGACCTGCGCACAGAACCAGCCGGCCGCCGCCAACGGCCGAGTGACGGACCCGGCCGTACCGCCGGCCGGGACGGGGTCGGCCCGCGAGTTCTCACCCGCCGCGTCGTGGTCGTAGACGCCATCGGGTGGCAGCGACGGTGGCTCGGCCGATCGGGTGCAGCCGGTCAGCGCGAGCGGGCCGAGGATCATGACCATCGAGATGATCATCATCTTGTGAATGGCCGGCCAAGGTCGGCGTGCGCGTATGGAGAGCGGAGGGGACACGGGTTCATCGAAGCCTCCGGTCCACCGATTCGACAACTTCGATCATCAGACGCGGGTTCGCGGCGCCGTGTCTCACGGTCACTCGCCCGCCCCCCGCCCTGGCCGGGGAGGGGCGGGCACGACCACGTCCGCCTGCGGGGGCACAGGCATCCGGATGCTCGCCCGCATCACGACGGCGAGCTCCACGCCGGCGACCGTCTGCGCGAAACGCACGTCGGTCCCGGCGACTCCGCCGTGCGCGGCCGCCGGGGACGCCCAGGCGAGCAGGGCCACGAGGGGCGAGCAAGAACCGGGACCAGACGTTGGTCACGGCCGTGAGCCTTGGAATCGGCCCGGGACCGCCACATCCCCCGCGGGCGCTGACGCGCCCTGTGCCGCGGGACTACCGGCAGGCGGAAAGGCACGGAAGATCCACAAGAGTCATTGCACAATGATTCTTGTTTATATAGAGTGCCCGCCATGCCTGATCATTCGTCGATCACCGACTCGCGGGTGCTTGCCGCCATGGCACACCCCCTGCGCCGCCGCTTACTCGACCTGCTGAAAGTGAACGGACCTGCCACCGCGAGCGCGTTGTCCCAGCGCACCGGGGAAGCGGTGGGCAACATCAGCCATCACCTGCGCGCGCTGGCCGGGGCCGGCCTCATCGAGGAGGCACCGGAGCTGGCTCAGGACAGGCGCGAGCGATGGTGGCGCCGCACCTCGCAGACGCTGTGCTGGTCATCCAACGACTTCACCCACGACGCCGCCGGCGAGGTGATCGCCCGGGCCCTCGAATCGATGAACCTGGAGCGGCAGACCGGCCACGTCCGCCGCTGGGCGGACCAGCCGCAGTCCATTCAGGAACGCTGGCCGCACGGTCCCTTCTCCAGCGAGACCTGGCTCCACGTGACCGACGACGAGCTGGCCGAGTTCGCCGCCGAGATCGCCGCGGTGATGAACCGATGGGCCGAACGCGACCTGCCCGACGACGGCAGAGACCGCGAGACCGTGTTCGCCTTCGCCCGGGCGGTGCCGGCGCAGCTATGACCCCGGCCACTGCCACCCCCGTCGCCCGGCCGCCCCGGTTCGGCCTGCTCCGCGGGCGTGACTTCCGGCTGCTCTGGATCGGCGAGAGCGCCAGCAGCCTGGGCAGCTCGGTCACCAGCGTCGCCCTCCCGCTGGTCGCGGTGACCACATTGCACACCTCGGCGTTCGCGGTCAGTGTGCTCGCGGCGGCCACGTGGCTGCCGTGGCTGGTCATCGGCTTGCCCGCGGGTGCCTGGGTGGACCGGCTCCCACGGCGCACGGTGATGCTGGTGGCCGACTACGTGTCGATGGCCGCTTTTCTCAGCGTGCCGGTCACGGCCGCCCTCGGCATGCTGACCACCGCCCAACTCGTCGTGGTCGCCCTGGTCGCGGGCACGGCCAAGGTGTTCTTCGCGACCGCCTACCGCGCGTACCTGCCCTCCCTGGTCCAGGGCGAGGACCTGCTGGAGGCCAACGCCAAGCTGCAGGGCAGCGAGCAGGTGGCCAACCTGGCAGGACCGGGCGTGGCCGGGTTGGTTGCACAGTTGTTCTCGGCTGTCGGCGGGCTCCTGGTGGACGCCGCGAGTTTCGCCGTCTCCGCCCTCTGCCTCCAGGGCATCGGGCACCGGGAGGTCGTCGAGAGGGGCCCACGGCGACGGCTGCGCAGCGAGATCCGGGAGGGACTGCGGACGGTCGTGGCCGACCCGCTGCTGCGCGGCAACATGCTCTACGGGTGCGTCGCCAACCTGGCGTTGACCGGCTACACGTCCCTTCTGGTCGTCTTCCTGGTTGACGACGTCGGGCTGAGCGCGGCGACGACCGGTGCGCTGATCGCCGTGACCAGCCTGGGAGGCGTCATCGGCGCCTTCGCGGCGCGGCCGCTGGCGGCGCGTCTGGGCAGTGCCCGTGCCTTCCTGATCGGCAAGGCCGCGCTGCCCCCGGCCGGCCTGTTCATCGCGTGCGCCGATCAAGGGGTGATGCTGGTGCCGTTCGTCGTCGCCAGCATCGTGATCATCGCCGGTGTCGTCGCGGGTAACGTGATCTTCTCGGGTTTCACCCAGGGCTACGTACCCACGACACTCATGGGAAGGGTGAGCACCAGCAGCCAGGTGGTCAACTTCGGCGCGATGCCGCTGGGCGCCCTGCTGGCAGGAACGCTGGCCGTCGCGTTCAGCGTCAGGGCCGCACTGTGGATCATGCTGAGCATCTTCGCCCTCAGCGGGCTGATCCTGCTGGCCTCGCCCCTGCGCCGGCTGCGGGATCTGCCGTCAGGACGCATGGAGCCGCCCACCGAGCACTGACGGCCGAGACGGAGTGATCTTCCACCCCGGCCGCGGCGGCGAATAACCGCCGCCCGCTTCCGGACCGCCTGCCGGCATTGGGGCATCGTCCAGTCGGCAGCCGGGCCGGCCGCGTGCTCGACAGCAGCGCAGCCGAACCGTTCTCAGATGTTGCCGTACAGCAATAGCGGCAACGCCTTCACCGCATGTCACTGTCACGGCAATTTTCGACAATTCCTCAGCCGCAGGCACCGCACCTGGATTCAATTCCATATTTCGCCGTTTCAAAAAGAAAACAGCCGATGGCGGCCCGGCGGACATATCTCGCCGACCGATAAATAATATCCGATACGCATTGATATCGAGGCTTGAATTCATTTACAATCTGGAAAGACTTTCCGTTCGTCCTGGCGGAGTTTTCCGCGGGGGCTCGGCGGAGTTCGATTTCCAAGGCATGGAGAGTGGCATGACGGCTTCATCCGGTATCCGCGGCGGGCTCGACCTGAGCGGGCGGGCCTGCATCGTCACCGGGGCCGCGCAGGGCATCGGGGCGGCCGAGGCTCGGCTGCTGGCGCGGCGCGGGGCGGCGGTGCTGTGCGCGGACCTGGCGGACAGCGGGCCGCTGGCCGAGGAGATCCGGGACGCGGGCGGCACCGCCGTGGCCTGGCGGGGGGACCTCGCCGAGAAGGGCGCGGCCGAGGACGTGCTGGACGCGGCCGAGGGGTTCGGGGTGCCGGTGTCGGTGCTGGTGAACAACGCCGGGATCGTCCGGGACCGGATGGTCTTCAATCTGGACGACGAGGACTGGGACGCGGTGCTCGCGGTCAACCTGACCGCGCCCTTCCGGCTGTGCCGGGCGCTGGCCCGGTACTGGCGGGCGCGACCGGGGGGCGGGCGCCGGATCGTGAACACGAGCAGCGAGTCGGGCCTGTACGGCAACGCGGGACAGGGCAACTACGCGGCGGCCAAGGCCGGTCTGGCCTCGCTGACCCTGACCATGGCGGCCGAGCTGGGCCGGTACGGGGTGTGCGTCAACGCGATCGCGCCGCGGGCGCGGACCCCGATGAGCGAGGCGGCGTTCGGCGGGCTGCCCGACGGCACGCTGCCCGCCGAGCGAATCGCGACCGTGGTGGCCTGGCTGGCCGGCCCGGCGGGCGAGGACATCACCGGGCAGGTCCTCGTCGTCGCCGGGGACACCGTGCGGCGGATGCGCACCTGGTCGCCGGTGCGCACGGCCCGGCAACCGGCGGACTGGTCGGCGGAGTCCGCCGCACGGTTCCGGGACGGGTTGTTCGCCGGGGACGGCAGCCGGTACGAGCCCGCCCCGATCGGGGCCCTGTTCACCGAGGGGTCCGGCGAGGGGCCGGGCTGAGCGGGCGTCCCGGCCCGACGTGCCCGCCCCCGCCGGGCAGACCGGCAGGGGCGGGCAGGGGGAGTCAGGCGCCATGCCGGTCGGCGCCGGCGGTGCCGGGGATCAGGGAACTGCGGACCTCGTCCTCGATCAGCTTCCACTCGCCGTCCCGCGCGGTGAGGCCGACGCCTTCCAGGACCGGCGTGTACTCGCCGGCCCGCTCGTAGCCGACCGACAGCCCGTCGATCTCCAGCAGCGGGGTCCCTGGCGGGGCGGCGGCGCGGGTACCGGAACATGAGGTCTTCCTCTCGGTCACGGCCGCCCTGGAGCCGGCGGGGGCGAGGGCGGGAAGGAACGGGCGTCGACCGCGGCCAGCGACTCCAGGGCGAGCCCGTGCGCCAGGCCGAATCGCAGCTCTCGCCGGATCAGCATGGTCAGGCAGGCGCGGGTGTAGCGCAGGGTGAGGGTGGTGTTGCCGGCGAGCTGCCGGGCGAGCTCCCAGGCGCGCTCCAGCAGCCGCTCCGGCGGCAGCACCTCGGCGACCAGGCCGAGCTCCAGCGCCTCGCGGGCGCCGATGGTCCGGCCGGTGAGCAGGAAGTGCCGGGCCCGGTTCATCCCGAGCAGCCAGGGCCAGACGATGTGCACGCCGTCGCCCGGCACCACCCCGGCGACCACGTGCTGGTGGTCGGCGAAGGCGGCCGTCTCGGAGGCGAGCACGATGTCGGAGAGCAGCGCCAGCTCGGCGTGCTCGGTGGCCGGGCCGTTCACCGCGGCGATCACCGGGACCTCGATGTCGAGCAGGTCGAAGAGCAGGTTCCGCCCCTCGTGCGCGATCCGGTCCCAGCCCAGCGGGGTGGTGTTGCGCCGCTCGAACGCCATCTCGGTCAGGAAGTCGGGGCCGGTGCCGGTCAGGATGACCACCCGGTTGTCCGGGTCTGTGGCGATCTGCCGGAACGCCTCGGGCAGCTCGCGGTGCGCCCGCTCGCTCCACTTCAGCGACCCGCCGTCGGTGTGCAGCGAGACCTGCAGGATGCCGTCGTGCCGCTCCATCGCGACGTCGGCGAACCGGTCGCGGTACTCCTCGAAGCTGCTCACCGGCCCGGCGCCCCCGCCTTGTGGTTCTCCGGGCGGCGGCCGTCGGGTGCCCAGGCCCGGTAGCCCGGCTCCAGCGGCACCTCGAAGGTGGCCATCAGGGTGGTGAGGGCGCGCCAGATCGCGATCACGTAGCAGATCTCGACCACCTCGCCGTCGTTCGCCAGCTCCGACCTCAGGTCGTCCAGGGTCTCCGGGGAGATCCGGTCGTCGCGCACCATCTCGTCCACCGCGCGCATCACGGCGCGCTCGGCGGGCCCGAACCCCGGGTGGTCCGCGCCCTCGCGGACGGCGAGCACGTCGGCGGGGCGCTTGCCGGGCAGGTCGACGTCGACCGTCGGCGCGTAGTGGTGGGCCCACAGGTACTCGGAGCCGGTGGCCCAGGCCACCCGCATGATCGCGAGTTCGCGCAGCCGGGTGGCCTCCGGGCGGACGGTCAGCCGCCCCTCCCACAGGATCCGGTCGTTGATCTCGTTCTCCACCCGGGCGGACTGCGGGGAGTTCATCAGCAGGCGGTAGAAGTGGATCCGCGACATCTCCTCGCGCATCCCCACCTCGACCGCGATCCGCGCGGCCTCCTCCACCGGGAGCATCGGAATCAGGCCCTGGGGTTCGTCGGTCGGCATGGCCGCCCCTTTCTGACAGGCGTGGATCACGGGCGGCCCGCCTTCCACGGCGCGGCACGCTGTTCGAGCCATTCGAAGAGCTTCACGAGCAGCACGCCCGTGACGGCGAAGATGAGCACCCCGGCGAGCAGGGCGTCGGTTTGCCAGGATTCGGGATGCTGCGGTGCCCTGACCTCACCCCGGGTGCCGTTATCCCCGCCGTTACCGGGCGGGAGTCACGGGGAGCACGAGCGCCGAGGGGTGCTCGGCGTCGTGCAGGACCGTCTGTAGCGCGACCCGCAGGTCCTCCGGCGAGGACGCCGTGCCGTCCGCGGTGTTGGGGTGCCGGTCGTACTTGGGGAACGAGCCGCTGGAGACCTCCAGCCGGATCCGGTGCCCGGGCAGGAACACGTTCCCGGTGGCGATCAGGTCCACCTCGACCCGGATCGGCCCGTCCCCCGCGGCCGCGACCTCCGCCGCGGTGATCCGCCGGATGCCGTCGCAGAGCAGGTACGCCCGGCCGTCGGGGTGGACGTCCACCAGCTTGGCGGTCACATCGGTGGCCGGGGCGGTGGTGCGCAGGTGCAGCACGGCGTGCACCGGGCCGATCACCTCGACCGGCTCGGTCAGCGGGTCGCCGCTGTAGACCAGGACGTCGTCGCGGTCCTCGACCGCGCTCTGGTCCATCGGGCCGGAGTTGGCTGCCGGGTTGGGCAGGTAGACGGCGCCGCCGCGGGTGGGCACCGGGTGGCGCGGGTCGTACCGGAAGGCGTCGTACGGTTCGCCGCCGCGCGGCGGCTCGGTGCTCAGCCGGCCGTCCCCGTGCCGGGAGTTGGCCGTTCCGCCGCCGCGCAGGTACCACTTCGTGGGGCGGGCGCGGGCGGGCGGCCACTCCTGCTCGTCGCGCCACTCGTCGGCGCCCATCACGAACACCCGCACCGGCGGCAGGTCGGGTTCCGGACCGTCGGCCAGGTGCCGCCCGAACCAGGCGAGCTGGATCCCCTCCAGGTCCATCCCGACCGGGAACCGCCGCTCCGGGCCGCAGGAGTCGCCGAACAGCGCGGGCGCCCACTGGGTCCACGGGCCGATGACCAGGCGCTGCGCCTCGGCGGCCGGCCCGCCCGCGTCCTTGATCGCCTGGTACGCGGCGAGGTTGCCGTCCAGGTGCACGTTGTACCAGCCGGCCACGTGCAGCACGGGGACGTCGGTCCCGGCCAGCGCCTCGCGGGCGCTGAGCCGGTCCCAGTACGGGTCGCCGGGCGGGTGGGCGAGCCACTCCCGGTAGTGCGGGGCGACCCCGTCCAGGGCGGGCACGTCCGGGAGCGGGAGGGCGCGGAAGGCGGCGTCCGGGTCACGCAGGGCGCGCGCCAGGGCGCCGGAGGCCGTCCGGTGGACGTCCGCGCCGTCGCGGGCGACGGCGCGGCCGAGCTGGTCGGGGGCGAGGTTGGCCAGGCTCCACCAGAGGTTGAAGCCGAGCTGGAACGCGCCGCCGCGCCAGACCCAGCCGCCGTCGAACTCGGACGCGGTGAAGTGCGGCACGATCGTGCGCAACCCGGGCGGCCGGTGCCGCAGCGCCTGCCACTGCGGGACGCCGTTGTTCGACGCCCCGTACATGCCGACCTTGCCGTCGGACCACGGCTGCGCGGCGGCCCACTCCACGCAGGCGGCGGCGTCCGCGCCGGAGCCCTCGAACGGGCGGAACGGCTCGTCGCCGCCGGAGCGGAACCGACCGCGCGCGTCCACCACCACGACGGCGAACCCGTGGTCCACCGCGCGCTCGGGGTTGATCACACCGTAGACCGAGGCCCAGTTCGCCTTGTCGTAGGCGGTGTACTGGAGCAGCACCGGCCGCCGGCCGGGAGCCGGGTCGCGGTAGACGTCGGCGCGCAGCACCACGCCGTCCGGCAGCGGGATCCGCACGTCCCGCTCGCGCAGGACCGGGGGCCGCATCAGTCCTCGCCCGCGGCGGCCCGCACCACGCGGGTCGCCAGCGCGCCGAGCCCGTCGATCTCCAGCCGGACCACGTCGCCCGGCTTGATCCAGCGGTCGATCTCGATCCCGGCGCCGGTGCCGACCGTGCCGGAGCCGAGCAGGTCGCCCGGCAGCAGGGTCTCCCCGGCCGACGCGTGCGCGACGATCTGCTCGATCGACCAGTGGATCGTCGCGGCGGAGCCCTCCGACCACAGCTCGCCGTTGACGAAGGCCCGCATCCCGGCGCCGAACGGCCGGGGGATCTCGTCGGCGGTGACCAGGTACGGCCCGGTGGCGCAGCCGCGGTCGAAGCCCTTGGTCTTGGCCGGGCCGACCCGGGTGCCCATCTCGCGGCCCTGCACGTCGCGGCAGGACAGGTCGTTGAAGATGGTGAGCCCGGCGATGTGCTCCCAGGCCCGCTCGGGCGGGATGTCCCGGCCGCGGCGGCCGATCACGATCGCGAACTCCAGCTCGTAGTCGAGCTTCTCGGTGTAGGCGGGCCACTGGCCCGGCTCGTCGGGGCCGAACACCGAGGCGCTGCGCGTCACGTAGTGCGACGGGGCCTCGTACCACTCCTGCGGGACCTCGCGGCCCAGGTTGCGCAGGGCGTTGACCATGTGGTCCTCGAAGGCGAAGAAGTCGCGCACGGTCGGCGGCCGGTCGACCGGGGCCAGCAGGCGGACCGCGTCGCGCCGGTAGGCGTGCGCGCCGAGCGGACCGGACCGCTCCAGCGCGGCCTCGGCGTCGCCCAGCGCGTCGAGCAGCCGCCGCGCCTCACTTTCGGCGCGCCCGCCCGACCCCAGCAGGGCGACGGTGCTCCCGGGGAAGACCGCGCGGGCGAGGTCGGCGGCGCGGCCGGCCTCTCCGCCGTCGGCGAGGATCTCCGAGGCGAGGAGCGCGGCGAGGTCGACGACGACCGGCGCGTCGAGCGCTCCGACCGCGGCTCCCGTCCGCACCTCGGCGTCCGGCCAGCCATGCGGTGTGAAGCGGCAAATCCTCATGGGAACCCTCCGTCGATCGCGACCGAATGGCCGTTCTGTTATGAAGTGCGGTTTATTGCGGGAGCCGTTACTCCGTCGTTACGGATCACGGGGAACGGCCCGGTAACTGGCCGCCCCGTTCGATATCGGCAGTGAATTCGGTCTGTGACTGCTGAGGAGTGAGACAGTGGGCGTCAAGGCGATCGTGCAGCTGTACCCGGTCATCCCGGTCGAGGGCGGGGCCGCCGGCCGCGCGGCCCGGCGACCGCTCGGGCGCGACCGCGACGAGTTCCAGAAGGTCATGCGGGACTGGGCGAGGATCGCCAAGGCCGCCGAGGACCTGGGGTACTGGGGCATCGCCGGTATCGAGCACCATTTCCACTCCGAGGGGTACGAGATCTCCCCGTCCCCGGGAGTGGTCAACGCCTGGCTGGGCGCGCACACCAGCCGGATCAACATCGGCACCAACGGCTATGTGCTGGGCACCCAGGACGCCATCCGGGTGGCCGAGGAGTGCGCCATGCTCGACCACATGCTCCAGGGCCGCTTCTGGGCCGGGGTCAGCCGCGGCTACCAGTCGCGCTGGACCGACGTGCTCGGCCAGCATCTGGGCACCCAGGCCACGCTGTCGGACGGCGGCGCGGCAGACAAGGCCAATCGCGGGATCTTCGAGGAGCAGGTCGAGCTGATGCTCAAGGCCTGGACCCGGGACTCCTTCGACTTCAACGGCTCCAGGGTCCAGGTGCCGTTCCCCTACGACACCGGCATCACCGGCTACCCGGCCGCCGACACCGCGTCGCTGATGGGCGCGACGGACGAGGTCGACGGGGACGGGGTGATCCGGAAGATCTCCGTCACTCCGGCGCCGTACCAGCGGCCGCATCCGCCGGTGTTCGTGGCGTCCTCCAGCTCGGAGGAGTCGGTCCGCTACTGCGCGCGCAACGGCTTCGTGCTGACCAGCTTCTCGCCCGCCTCCCGCACCGAGGAGTTCGCCCGGGTGTACGCCGAGGAGGCGGCCGCGGTCGGCCATCCGCTGCCGTTGGGCGCCAACCAGGCCCCGGTGCGGTGGCCGCACATCACCGACTCCCCCGCGGCGTTCGACAAGGCCCTGCTGGACTACGACGCCGACATCTTCGAGCACTTCTACTCGAAGTTCTTCAAGAAGAAGATGGCGATGGGCGACGACGTGGTGCAGGCCGTCAAGGACTCCGGCCTGTTCCTGGGCGGCACCGTCGACCAGGCGCGAGCCCAGTTCGCGGCGGAGTGGGAGCGGGTCCCCTACGAGTACTCGGTGCTGATCTGGCACTGGGCGCAGCAGCCGGCCGACGACGTGATCCGCGAGATGGAGCTGATGGCCACCAAGGTCTACCCGGAGATCGGCGGCATGGCCGGTCCCCAGGAGCGTCCGCTGGCGCAGTGGGCCACGACCTGACCCGGCGCCCGCGTACGGCCGCCGCCCTCGACCCGGGGCGGCGGCCCGGTGCGCCCGCCGTCCGACAACGGCGGGCGCACCGGGTAACGCCACCTGTAATGCGGCGGCGGTATCAATATGAGCCGCAAGTACCAGTCCCAGATGACCGCAGATGCCAACGGACGAGGGCACGCTCGCACGCGTGCGCGTCCGCCGCCCGTCTCGCCGTCCCGCGAGGAGTCGTCGTGTTCGAGTTCTTCCCAGGCGACCGCGCCTGGTCGTCAACGGTGAACCTGGCCCTGATGGCCGGTGGCTCGCTCGGCGACATGGAGCGCTGGCTGGGCCCGCTCCGCGACCTGCCCGCGGCGGACCCCTCCGCGGCGGACCCGCCGCCGGCGAGGCTGGAGGCCTGGGCCGCGGCCTGGGCGGGGATGGCGCACCGGCAGGAGGAGCTCGCCGCCCTGGACCTGAAGGCCGGGTACCCGCTGACGGCGGGGGCGCGCTACCTGCGCGCCTCGGTGTACCACGCGAGCGGGCAGCGGCAGATCCCGCTGGGGCCGGCGAAGTCGGAGAGCTACGCCGCGGCCCTGCAGGCGTTCGGGAACGCGGTGGAGTGCGCGTCCCTGCCGCTGGAGCGCATCCACATCGACTCCCCCGACGGCATGATGCCCGGCTACCTGATCGCGCCGGACGCCACCGACCCGCGGCCGGTGGTCATCGTCTACGGCGGTCTGGACCTGACCAAGGAGCTGGTGTACGCCGTGGTGGGCACCGCGTTCGCCCGCCGGGGCGTCACCTGCCTGGTCGTCGACACCCCCGGCACCGGGGAGCTGATCCGGCTGCGCGGCGTGCCCTCGCGCCCGGACTACGAGGTGCCCACCGCGGCGATCATCGACTACCTGGAGACCCGGCGTGACGTGGACGCCCGGCACGTGGCCGTGCTCGGCATCAGCTTCGGCGGGTACTACGCGGCCCGCGCGGCGGCGTTCGAGCCGCGGGTCTCGGCCTGCGTCTCGTGGGCCGGCAGCTGGGACTGCGGCGCGGTCTGGAGACGGCGCTGGGACGGCCGCTCCGGGTACGAGCCGGCGTCGTGGTTCCTGCCCTGGGTGCTCGGCACGCCGACCGTGGAGCAGGCCCTGGAACGGCTGGAGGAGTGGACGCTGGCCGACGTGTGGCCGCGGGTGACCCAGCCCCTGCTGATCGTGCACGGGGAGGACGACCGGGAGATCCCGGTCGCCGACGCGCACCGCGCCTTCGAGGCGGCCGGATCGGAGGACAGGACGCTGCGCGTGTTCACCGCCGGGGAGGGCGGCACCGAGCACATGCAGACCGACGACCCGGGCCCGGCCCTGCAGCTGATCGCAGAGTGGCTGTCGCTGCGGATGCCGGTGGAGGCGCACCTGCCGGCGCCCTCGCCGCGCGCGGTCTGACCCCCGGCTCCAAAGCGCCGACCGACACCGAAGCACCCCGCGGCCCTGAGGCCGCGGGGTGCTTCTCGGTCTGCGCCGGCCCGGTCCGGGTCAGGCGGCGGGGCGCCAGAACGGCAGGGACGCCTCATCGTTCAGCGGGACGAAGTCGACCTCGACCCGCATCCCGATCCGGACCTCGTCCACCTCGCAGCCGATCACGTTGCCCATGATCCGCGGCCCCTCGTCGAGCTCGACCACGGCGACCGCGTACGGGGTCCACTGGCTGAACGGGAACGCCCCGTTCTGCCGCACCACCGAGAAGGTGTGCACGACGCCCCTGCCCGCGGTGGTCAGCCAGCCGGGTACGGCGCCGCACTCGACGCAGATCTGCCGGGGGTAGAACTGCCGGTGGCGGCACTCGGGACACTCCTGCACCAGCAGCTCGCCGCGCAGCGTGGCCTCCCAGTACGGCCGGGTGGAGGCGTCCAGCAGCGGTACCGGGCGGCCCTCCATCGGGGGTGCGTCAGTGGGTGTGGTGGCGTTCGTCATGCCTTGTCCTTTCCGAGGATCACGGTGCCCATCGCCGACAGCCAGCCGCCGGAGCCGCACGCCAGGGCGACCTCGGCGCCCTCGACCTGCGCCGCACCGCCCTGGCCGCGCAGCTGCCGGGTGGCCTCGATGAGCAGGAAGATGCCGCGCATGCCGGGGTGGCAGGAGCTGAGCGCGCCGCCGTCGGTGTTCAGCGGCAGGGCGCCGCCGAGCTGCAGGGCGCCGGAGGCCGCGAACGGGCCGCCCTCGCCCTTCTTGCAGAACCCGAGGTCCTCCAGCATGAGCAGCGCGGTGATGGTGAAGCTGTCGTAGAGCTGCACCGTGTCGACGTCGTCGGGGGTGAGGCCCGCCTGGGCGAAGGCCTCCTTCCCGCTGCGCTCGGCGGCGGTGCGGGTGTAGTCGGGCATCTGGCTGATGTTCCAGTGCGTCTGCGCCGACGCGGCGCCCAGCACGTACACCGGCGGCTGGCGCAGGTCGCGGGCCCGCTCGGCGGTGGTGACGATCACCGCGCCGCCGCCGTCGGAGACCACGCAGCAGTCCAGCAGGTGCAGCGGGTCGGCGATCATACGGGAGTTGACCACGTCCTCGACCGTCATCGGCTTGCGGTACTGCGCGTTCGGGTTGAGCGCGGCGTGCGTGCGGCAGGCCACCGCGATCGCGGCCAGCTGCTCGGAGGTGGTGCCGTACTCGTGCATGTGCCGCTGCGCGGCCATGGCGTAGGCGCCGATCAGCGAGTTGCCCCAGGGCGCCTCGAACTGCAGGACGCCCGGGACCGCCTCGCCCGGCCTCTTGGCGCCGAAGCCGGGGTTGGTGCCCGACTTGGTGTACAGGTCGGAGCCGTAGACGATCAGCACGTTGTCGCACAGGCCGGCCCGGATCGCGGCCGCCGCGTGCTGGACGTGCAGCTCGAAACTGGAGCCGCCGACGGCGGTGCCGTCGAAGTACCGTGGGTTGATGCCCAGGATCTCGGCCATGGTGCCGGCGTTGTCGGGCTGCGCGAAGTCTCCCTGGGCGCACATGAACCCGTCGATCTCGCTCTTGGCGAGGCCGCAGTCGGCGAGCGCCCGCTGCACGGCGAGTACGTGGTGCCCGACCGCGTCGAGATGCGGGGCCTTGGGGTAGTCGCTCAGGCCGATCCCGGCGACGACTGGCGTGCGGTCAACCATGGGTGTGGTCTCTCCTCGTGAGGGTGGGCTGCGGTCAGCGGTTGGGAGCGGGCTCGCGGGGGAGGCCGAGGATGCGCTCGGCCATGATGTTGCGCATGATCTCGTCGGTGCCGCCGGCGAGGCGCAGGGACGGCGCGCTCAGCGCGAGTTCGGCCCAGACGTAGGTGCCCCACTCGCCGGTGTCGGCGGTCATGCGGGCTCCGAGGACACGGCCGGCGAGCGCGCCGATGGCGCGCACGTTCTCCGAGTCCATCAGCTTGATGATCGAGGCCTCGGCCCCGGGCTCGCCCCCGGCGGCGCGGGCGGCGGCCCGCGCGGCGGTCCACCGGATGATGTCGCGCCGGATCGCGATCCGGGCGAACTCCGCCCGGATGCCGGTGTCGCCGTCGAGGCCGAAGTGCCTGATCAGGCCGAGCAGCCGCTCGACCGGGTCGGAGGCGGGCGGGGAGGTCCGGTAGCCCATGGACGCCCGCTCGTTGCCGAGCGTGGTCATGGCCACCTTCCAGCCGTCGCCGGGCCTGCCGAGCACGTGGCTGTCGGGGACGAACACGTCGTCCACGAACACCTCGTTGAACGCCTCGCCGCCGGTCATCTGGCGCAGCGGACGGACCTCGACGCCGGGGTCGTGCATGTCGATCATCAGCATGGTCAGGCCGCCGTGTTTGGAGGCCTCCGGGTCGGTGCGGACCAGCATCTCGCCGATGTCGCTGTAGTGGGCGCCGGAGGTCCACACCTTCTGCCCGCTCACCCGCCAGCCGTCGCCGTCGCGGACCCCGCGGCTGCGGACCCCGGCCAGGTCCGAGCCGGCCTCGGGCTCGGAGAAGAGCTGGCAGGCGAGCAGGTCGGCCCGGTACAGCGCGCGGAGGTACCTCTCCTTGACCTCCGGGGTGCCCCAGGCGAGCAGGGTCGGCGCGACGATGTGGTGGCCGACGACGAAGCAGGCCTCCGAGGGCAGCTCGTAGTCGGCGGCCACCTCGTCGAACAGTTCCTGGAAGCGCGCGTCCCGGCCGCCGCCGCCGTACTCGGCCGGGCCGGTGAGCCAGCCGAACCCGGCGTCGAAGAGCTCGCGGCGGAAGGCCGTCGCGGCCTCCACCATCCGCAGTTCCTCCTCGCGGGTCGGCTCGGCGCCGGAGCTCAGCTCGTCCGAGCCGACACCCCAGCCCTCCTGTGCCTCGGGGAGCGGCTTGGCGTGCGCGTCGAGGAACGCCCGGACGGCGTCCCGGAACGCGGCCTCGCCGGTCGGGGGGTGTTCGGTCTGGTCACTCACGCTTGCTCCCGCAGCAGACGGTGGAGCACCTTGCCACTGGCGTTCTTGGGCAGGGTGCCGGTGTGGATTCGGATCTCGTCGGGCACCTTGTACTTCGCGAGGCGGTCCCGGCAGAACCCGCGGATGTCCTCGGGCGTGGTCTCGGCGGCGGCCGCCCCGGCGAGTACGACGTGGGCCCGCACGGTCTGGCCCCAGTGCGGGTCCGGGACGCCGACGACGGCGCACTCGACCACGCCGGGGAAGGCGGACAGGACCGTCTCGATCTCGATCGGGTAGACGTTCTCGCCGCCACGGATGATCATGTCGTCCCTGCGGCCGGCCAGGTACAGGTAGCCCTCCTCGTCGAGGTGGCCGAGGTCGCCGCCCTTGAACCAGCCGTTCACCACCACCTGGGCGGTCTTCTCCGGCTGGCCGTGGTAGCCGCTCATCACCATGTCGCTGCGGGTGACGATCTGGCCGACCTCGCCGGTCGGCACCTCCCGGTCGTCGGCGTCCCAGATCTGCAGGTCGATGTTGTAGCCGGGGCGCCCCACCGACTTCAGCAGGTGCGGGTGCCCGTTCAGCGCGCGCAGGTGGTCCTCGGGGGTCAGCACGCTCTGCATGCCCGCCTCGGTGCCGGCGCCGAAGCCGTTGTAGAAGTCGCAGTCCATCACCGCCATCGCCCGGGTCAGCAGGTCGGGCGACATCGGCGCGGCACCGTAGAAGACCGAGCGCAGCGTGGCGAAGTCGGCCGGGTCCACGTCCGGCTGCCGCAGCAGCGCACTGATCATGGTCGGCACCAGGAACACGTCGGTGAGGCCCTTGCGGCACCACCTCAGCAGCTCCGCCGGGTCCCACTGCGGGATGATCAGCGACGTCGAGCCGCGGTGGATCGCGTTGAGCACCAGGCCGAGCCCAGCGACGTGGTACAGCGGGGAGGCCGAGTAGCGGAACTCGTCCCGCAGGAAGCGGTACTCCAGGACCGCGTTGGAGACCATGGTCTTCCACATGCGGTGCGACTGCATGACGCCCTTGGGCAGGCCGGTCGTGCCGCTGGTGAAGGCGAGCGCGATCACGTCCTCGTCCTCGACCGCCGCCGGCACCGGGGCGCCGGCCGCGCCGAACGCGAGGACCTCCTCCAGCGGGACGGTCCCCTCGGAGGCCGTACCGCAGCCGACCACGTGCGCCAGGTGCGGCAGCTCCGGCCGGGCCCGCAGCACGTCCGGCGCGTACCGGTCGCCGACGAAGATCCAGGACGCCTCGGCGGTGCGCAGCAGGGTCGTGATCTCGGCGGGCGACAGCCGGTAGTTCAGCGGCACCGCCACCGCGCCGAGCTTGAACAGGGCGAGCAGGATCTCCACGTACTCCGGCGAGTCGGTGTCCAGGATCGCGACCCGGTCGCCCTGCCGCAGGCCCGTCTCCTGCATGCCGCGGGCCAGCCGGTCCACCCGGTCGCGGACCTCTGCGAAGGTGCGCGAGCCGTCGGCGGTGACGAAGCACTCCCGGTTCGGGGAGCGCCGCGCGGCCATGTCGATCCACTCCCCGATCCGGATCCCCGACAGGCGCTGCCCGGTCAGCGGGGCCGGGCGGAGGTGCTGCGCGGCCATCTCACTTCCCCAGCATCTCGGCGAGGAGCTCCATCTCGGCCAGACTGTTGCCCGGCACCTGGTAGCCGGTGTCGTCGAAGACCTCGGCCAGGTGGTCGCGGACGTCCTCGGCGCTGAGGGAGCCGTTGACATAACCGCGGGTCATGCCGACGAACACCCGGGCCACCCGCCCGGCGCCCGCGCTGAGCACCTCGCCGGACAGCTCGCACGAGTCGTGGCACAGGTACGCGACCACGGACGAGACCAGCGCGGGGTCCAGCCGGTCGGCGAGCGGGTTCTCGAAGCCCTCGGTCATCCGGGTGAGCGCCACCGGGCCGACCGCGTTCGCCCTGATGTCGTACTTGCGGCCCTCGATGGCCAGCACCTTGATCAGCCCGACCAGCCCCATCTTGGCCGAGGCGTACGAGGCCTGGCCGAAGTTGCCGAAGAAGCCGGCCGAGGACGAGGTCACCACGACCCGCCCGAAGCCCTGTTCACGGAAGATCCGCCAGGCCGGGCGGGTGACGTTGAAGGCGCCCTTCAGATGCACGTCCAGCACCGGGTCCACGTCGTCGGGGCCGGTGTTCTGGAAGGTCTTGTCGCGCAGGATGCCCGCGTTGTTCACCACGACGTCCACCCGGCCGAACGCGGAGACCGCGGTCCGGATCAGGGCCTCGCCGCCCTCGGTGGTGGCGACGGAGTTGACGTCGGCCACCGCGGTGCCGCCGAGCGCCTCGATCTCCTTGACCACGATCGCCGCCCGGCCGCTCTCGACGCCGTCACCGGACAGGGACGTGCCCATGTCGTTGACGACGACCTTCGCGCCGCGGCGTCCCAGTTCGAGGGCGTGGGCCCGGCCGAGCCCCCCGCCCGCTCCGGTGACCACGGCGACCCGACCGTCGAAGCTAAGATCCACGGTGACTTCCTCCTTTGGCGGCGGCCCCGCACCGGCGGCGGCGCGGCATCAGCTCGATAATCGGCATCGACACGAACGATCGCTCAAGGGGAGTTACTGCGGGCGTTACGGCTCCGGCCGCTCATGCCGGGTGCACACGCCCCTTCTAACGTCCTGGCCATGAGCGGACTTCAACAACTGGCCGACGCGACCGCGGCGTTCACCGGCCTCGCCGAGGAGCACGAGGAGTTCCGGGACAGCGTGCGGTCGTTCGTGGAGCGGGTCTCCCCGGAGTCGCAGGTACGCCGCCTGATGGACACCGAGTCGGGTTACGACCCGCAGGTGTGGCGACAGATGGCCGAGCAGCTCGGTCTGCAGGGGATCGCGATCCCCGAGCGGTTCGGCGGCTCGGGGGCGTCCTTTCTCGAACTGGGCGTGGTACTGGAGGAGACGGGCCGGGCCCTGCTGGGCGGGCCGTTCTTCGCCACCGTGGTGCTCGCCGCCAACGCCCTGCTCCTGTCCGGCGACGAGCAGGCGCAGCAGGACTTCCTGCCCGGGATCGCCGCCGGTGACACGGTCGCCTCGGTGGCGATCACCGAGCCGTCCGGGTCCTGGCGGCCCGGCGACGTCGCGCTGCGGGCGTCACCCGAGGACGGCGTCTGGCGGCTGTCCGGGACCAAGTCGTTCGTGCTGGACGGGCATGTGGCCGACCTGCTGCTGGTCTTCGCCAGGACCGGCGCCGGGCTCTCGCTGTTCGCGGTCTTCGGAGAGGCCGCCCGGCTGACCCGGACGCAGCTGCCGACGATGGACCGGACGCGCCGGCAGGCGGTGCTGGAGTTCGACCGGACCCCGGCGCGGCTGGTCGGCGCGGAGGGCGCCGCGGGCCCCGTGCTGGAGCGCCTGCTGGACCTGGCGGCGGTCGGCCTGGCCGCCGAGCAGGTCGGCGGCGCCCAGCGCTGCCTGGAGATGTCGGTCGAGTACGCCAAGGTGCGCAGCCAGTTCGGACGGCTGATCGGCTCGTTCCAGGCGATCAAGCACAAGTGCGCGGACATGCTGATGGCGGTCGAGTCGGCCCGGTCGGCGGCGCACTACGCGATGTACACGGCCGGGGAGGACCTGCCGGAGCTCCCGGTGGTCGCCGGCCTGGCCAAGTCCTACTGCTCGGAGGCCTACACCATGGTGGCGGGCGAGAACATCCACGTACACGGGGGCATCGGGTTCACCTGGGAGCATCCGGCGCACCTGTACTTCAAGCGGGCGGCGTCCTCGGCGCTGCTGTTCGGCGACCCCGACCACCACCGGGCCCGGTACGCCGACGGGGTGGGACTGTGAGCGCGCAGCCGGTCATCGCGGGCGACGACCTGCGCGGCGTGATGGCCTGCTTCGCCACCGGGGTGGTCGTGGTGACCGCCTCCGGGACGGACGGCCCGGTGGGGATGGCGGTCAACTCGTTCGTCTCGGTGTCGCTGGACCCGCCGCTGGTGCTGTTCTGCGCGGCGCACACCTCGACCACCTGGCCGGCGATCCAGGCCGCCGGGCACTTCTGCGCCAACGTGCTGTCGGCCGACCAGGAGGAGCTGGCCCGGCAGTTCGCCCGCCGGGGCGACCGGTTCGCGGGCGTGCCGCACACCTCCGGGACGACCGGCGCCCCCGTGCTGGGCGACGTGCACGCGCACGTGGAGTGCACGATCGTCGACACCTACGAGGCCGGCGACCACACCCTGGTGCTCGGCCGGGTGCTGGAGCTCGCCGCCGACGCCGAGGCGGCGCCGCTGCTCTTCTACCGCAGCGCCTACCGACTGTTCTGAGCAAGATCCCGACTGGTCGACATGACGAAGGAGTGACAAGTGGTAGCCGCGATCCGCAACGCCGAGTGGTGCGCCTGGTTCCCGGAGGACTACCGGTGGGCGTACAACGTGATGCTGGTGCTCGCCGTGGTGCCGACCGGCGGCGCCGAGGTCGGCGAGATCGACCGGGTCTGCCGGCGGCTGGCCGGCCACGTGGGCGACGACGAGCGCTGGTTCCGCGAGTGGGGCGCCATGGGCGACCACGTCCGGGGCCTCGCCGAGAAGGCCGAGGCGCGGGGCGACCGCCGCGCCGCCCTGGCGCACTACCGCCGGGCCACCAGCTACTACTTCGCCGCCGAGCGGTTCCGTTTCCCCAAGGACGCGGAGGCGCTGGCCTCCTACCGGGCGATGACGGACTGCTTCCGGCGCGCCGCCGAGCTGGACGACCGGTACCGGATCGAGCACGTGGAGATCCCGTACGAGGACACCGCGCTGCCCGCGATCTTCATCTCCGCCGCCTCCTCGCCCGATGACCGGCGGCCCGCGGTGCTGTTCATGAGCGGGTTCGACGGCAACAAGGAGCACAACTGGTTCCTCGGCGCCGAGGACCTGATCGCCCGCGGCGTCTCGGTGCTGTCGCTGGACAGCCCCGGTGTCGGCGAGGCCGTCCGCTTCCGCGGCGTTCCGCTGCGGCACGACTACGAGGCGGCCGGCAGCGCCGCGATCGACTGGCTGGAGGGCCGCTCGGACGTGGACGCCGACCGGATCGGCGTGATGGCGCTGAGCCTGGGCGGCTACTACGCCTCGCGCTGCGCCAGCATGGAGCCCCGGTTCAAGGCCTGCGTCGCCTGGGGCGCGATCTGGGACTACCACCGGATCTGGCGCGAGCGGATCGAGGCCGCGTACGCCAAGCAGCTGCCGGTCCCCGGCGAGCACCTGGTCTGGTCCACCGGGACCTCCTCCAACACCGAGGCGCTGCGGCTGCTGGAGGGTTTCCGGCTGGCCGACGTGGTGCCCCGGATGGACTGCCCGTTCCTGCTGGTGCACGGCGAGGACGACCAGCAGGTGCCGGTGTCCGACGCCCACCTGCTGTACGAGGCCTGCGGATCGGCGGACAAGACGCTGCGGATCTTCACCAACGAGGAGGGGGCCGCGCAGCACTGCCACATGGACAACCTGTCGATCGCGGTGCCCGAGATCAACGCCTGGCTGGCCGACCGGCTCGGCGCCTCCGCCGGATAACGACCGGTTCAGATAACGACCGGCTTAACGGCGGGCGGCCTAGCGTGCTCCCGCCGGAAGGCGGTCGCTCCACCCACGATCCACCACGGCCGCCGTGCCCGGCACGACCCATCTGGAGATTGCGATGACCACTGGTAAGCCCCGCCCGCTCATCTCGGTCGACTCCCACGTCGTGGAGCCGAAGGACCTCTGGCTCAAGCGGCTGCCGCAGCGCTTCCAGCACCAGGCCCCCCAGGTCCAGTCCACCGACAAGGGCGACTTCTTCGTCGTGCCCAACACCGGGATGTCGCCCAAGCCGGTCGGCACCGAGGGCGCCATGATCAACACGAAGATCAACAGTGTGATCACCAAGCCCACCGGCTACCGCTTCGAGGACCAGCGGCCCGGTGCGTACGACCCGGCCGCCCGGCTGGAGGACCAGGACAGCCAGGGCATCCTGGCCGAGGTCGTCTACCCGGGCTGGCTGATCGTGCACAGCATCCCCGACTTCGAGCTCAAGGTCGCCTGCGTGCGCGCGTACAACGACTGGCTGTTCGAGGAGTTCTGCTCCTACAACCCCGACCGGCTGATCGGCGCGGTCGCGCTCCCGGTCGGCCCGGGCCCGATCGAGCCCGCGATCGAGGAGGCCAGGCGCTGGGCCGAGCGCGGCGCCAAGACCTTCCTGCTTCCGCAGGCGGTCCCCGGCATGGCCTGGGGCGACGACCACTGGGAGCCGCTGTGGGCGGTCCTGGAGGAGATCGGGCTGCCCGTCGGGTTCCACCAGGCCGCCGGCCAGGTGGCCATGTTCAACGACAAGACCACCCCGGGCGTGTTCTGGACCACCGCCGTCGGCAACAAGATCAGCCTGGGCTGGGTGTTCATGCAGCTGGTCTACGGCGCGGTCCCCGAGCGCCACCCGAACCTGCGGTTCATCCTGGTCGAGGGCGGCATCGGCTGGATCGCCTTCCAGCTCAACACCATGGACCACCTGTTCACCGACCACCACCGCTGGACGATCCCCGAGCTGGCGATGAAGCCCAGCGACTACTTCAACCGCAACTTCTGGGCCACCTTCGAGGACGACCGGCCCGGCATCCTCACCCTGCCCATGCTGGACGAGAAGCGGCTGATGTGGGCCGGGGACTACCCGCACACCGAGGGCAACTTCCCCTACTCCCAGGAGCAGGTCGCGCACGACTTCCAGGGCATCGACGAGTCGGTGATCTCCGCGATCACCCACGACAACGCGATCGACCTGTTCGGCCTGTCGGTGCCCCGGCTCGTCAAGGCCTGACGGGCGCACCCGGATCCGGCGGCGGTCGTCACGACCGCCGCCGGACCGCGTTCGCGGCACCCGCGGACGAGTCGGGGCGGCGCGTTCCGATGGCACGTTCCAATGATGTGTCCGGAGGGGCGTGTCCGGAGGGCGGAGGCGGCGGAGGTCAGATCCCGCGCAGCTCGCTGACCAGTTGCCGGGTCGTCGGCGTCGGCCCCACGCCGAGCTCGGCCAGGGCCTTGGTCAGCCGCTGGAACTCGGCCAGCACGGCGTGCGGCGCGCCCAGCGCCCCCTCCACCTGCATCCGCACGCAGTAGGCGGACTCGCAGAACGGATCCCGGTTGATCGCGAACGAGGCCGCCTGCCTGGCACGCTCCAGATGACCGAGCGACAGCGCCACCTCGGCGGCGTCGACCGCCGCGTTGACGATCATCACCTCCAGCTCGTGCCGGCGCTCCTCGGCCCACTCCAGCTCGCTCTCGGGCAGATAGGGCCCCTCGACCAGCTCCAGCGTCGACTCGATCCGCTCCAGCCGCTCCGCGCCGCGCAGCCCGTACGCTTCCTTGATCATCCGCTCGAAGCGCAGGTCGGTGCTGTCCACGTACAGGCCGTCGGCCCAGCGGACGTGGCTCTGCGAGGTCCGGGCCAGGTTCACCCCGGTCGCCTGCCGCAGCTTGTGCACCACCTGGCGGAAGTAGTTGCCGCCGCGGCGCGGGTCGGCGTCGGGGAACAGCCGCTCCTGCAGCCGGTGCCGCTCCACCCCCTCGGGGTGCAGCGTGAGGTAGGCGGCCAGCTCCAGCACCTTGGTCCGGCGCGAGCAGCGCGGCACGCCGTCCACGATCAGGTCGAGTACCGGGCCGTGCGTGTGCACGTCGATGACGATCACCCGCTCGGAGGCCACGGCCGGCTGGCGCTTGCGCGCCTCCGGCGGCTGGTGGCCGACCAGCTGACGCCAGCGGGTGCCGCCGACGTCGTTCTCGATCTGGCGGCGCAGCACCCCGGGCACGTCGTTCAGCGCGTTCTTCAGGATGAACAGGCAGCCGATCGCGTTCGCGGTCTCGTAGGCGAGCTCGACCGCGGCCGACGCCGCCTCGGCGTGGCCCAGCCGGGCCTCTGCCTCGGCCAGGTAGGTGGCGGCGAAGGGCAGCATCAGGGTGCGGCCGGCCGCCCGCATCGCCTCGGTCGCGGTGCGCAGCACCCGCGCGGCGTCCTCGGGCCGGTCGATCCGCAGGTAGGCCAGGCCCTGGAAGGTCTGGCCCCACTCGGCGTAGCAGCGGTTGCCGCTCGCGGCCGAGCGGCTGATCGCGTCGGCCAGGGTCATCCGGGCGTCGTCCACCCGGCCCAGGGTGAGCTGCAGGACGCCGACCACGACCTCGAAGCAGGGCTCCCAGCCGAACCGGGTCCTGCGGCTGTGCTCGACCGCCGACTCGGCGGCCCACAGCGCCTTCTCGGTCTGCCCCTCGGCCCACAGCAGCCACGCCTCGTGGAAGAACCACAGGTCGGTGTGCGCGCCGAACTTGATCGCCTCGGGGACCTCGTCCAGCAGCTCGCGGGCCAGGGCCAGCTCGCCGCGCCAGACCAGGGCGAGCAGCGGGTGCGGGGTGCGGAAGAACGAGCGCGGCGGCCAGTCGTCCTCGTCGGGCAGCATCCGCAACAGCTGGTCCAGCCGCCCCTGCACCAGCAGGCCCCAGGAGTACACGCGCTCGCTGTCCACCCAGTCCCGGCCGGGTGGGGAGGCGACCGGCTCGCGGCCCGCCACCGCCTCCAGTTCGTAGCGGACCGCCTCGGCCCGGAAGTCGCCCTCGTAGTTGCGGATCAGCTCCAGCGCCTCGGCCGGGCGCCACTGCATGGCGTACCCGACGAACGCGACCGCGCCGGGGTCGGACTTGGCCACGTCGCCGAGCACGCCCTCCTGGTGCAGCCGGCCGATCAGCGCCTGCGCCTCGGGGATGCGCCGCACTCCGTACAGCGCGCGCAGCAGAGCGCCGAGCAGGACCGGGCGGGACTCGACCACCTGGTTGCCGAACGCCTCCAGCCAGCGCAGCAGGACCAGCCAGTCGGCGCGGGCGGACAGCGCGGCGACGGCGCGCTCGGCCACGTCGGCGGCCTTCTCCAGCTCCCCCGCCTCCAGGTAGGTCTCGACCGCGTCCTCGTGCATCCCGATCTCCTCCAGGAGCCGGGCGTACCGGCTCTGCAGGCCGGGCAGCTCGCCGGGCAGCCGCGCCTGCAGCTGCTCGCGCAGGTACTGGCGGAATCGGGGGTGGTAGACCAGCGCGCGGTCGGCCTTGGTCGCCGGCAGGTGCCGCGAGCCGAGCGACTGCCACAGCCGGTAGCCCTTCTCGCCGCAGAGGGCGACCGCGGCCCGCGCGGTGACGATGGCCGGGATCGAGGTGCGCAGCAGGAAGTCCTGCTCCTCCTCGGGGAGGCGGGCCAGGATCTCCCGGGAGACGAAGCCGGCCAGCGCGTCCGGCCCGTTCTCGGACTGGAGCCCGGGGACGATGTCGAAGGCGACGGCGGCGATCCAGCCCTTGGTGGCCTCCATCAGCGGCGCCGGGTCCCGCCCGTCCTGGCCGTGCGCGGCGAGCAGCGTGCGGGCCTCGTCCATGTTGAGGGCCAGGTCCTCGCCGCTCATCCGGGCGATCCGGCCCTGCATCATCATCCGGCCGATCGGGCCGCTCAGGTCCTCGCGGCTCAGGATGACCGTCCGGACGCCCGGCGGCAGGTAGTCCAGGAAGACGCCGAGCACGGCGAGCGTCTCGTCCGCGTCCACCAGCCACTCGCAGTCGTCCAGGACGAGCAGCAGGGACGCGTCGGCGACGCTCTCGGCGAGCATCGCGGCCACCTCGGTCGCCGGGAAGCCTTCCGCCAGGGCGGTCTCCACCGTCCGGGGCGCCTCGGGATCCAGGCCGGACAGTGCCTCGGCCAGGTAGACCATCAGCCGGGACGGGCTGCGGTCGCCGGCGTCGAGCGTCAGCCAGGCCAGCGGCCAGCCGAACCGCGTGGCGAACATCCGGGTCTGCACGGTCTTGCCGGATCCGGCCGCGGCGAAGATCACGATCGTTTCGTGGGATTCGAGGAGGGCGGCGAACTGCTCGTCCAGCCGGTCCCTGGTGATCGTCCCGCGCGGCAGTCCAGGGGGTTGGACTTTGTGACTCAAGATCATGCCAGCCTCAGTTCACCAGAACGTAGCGTCACAGCGACTCCACCGAAACACCCCCGGTCCGGCGAAGCCGCGCTTCAATCAAGTGCTATGGCAATACTTATGTCAAGACTATTGCCGCTTTTAATGTCTTTTTCGTCACATTGGGGGCTTTATTGATCATTGCTACATAAGTAACCGACAGGGAGGATCGTCCCTGGCTCCGGGCGGCCCCGCCCGCCGATACTGCGCCGCCGGGCGTCACCCCGGCCATCACCCGGGCCGTCGCCGCGGCGGCCCCCGATCCGGCCCCGGGCCCATAACGGCAGGGGTAACGCCGGGTGGGGTGAGGTGGCCGCGGAGCCCCCCGTACCCTTCCCGCACGCGAACGGAGCCCTCGGTGTTCTACTACTTCCCGGACAACTACATGTGGTCGTCGGCCTTCAATCTGGCCCTGATGGCGGGCGGCTCGCTCGGCGAGATGAACCGCTGGCTGTCGCCGCTGCGCGAGGGCGAGCCCGACGGCGAGGCCTGGGGCAAGGCGTGGGCCGGGATGGCCGAGCAGCAGGAGGCCCAGGCCGCCGAGGACCTGGCCACCGGGCTGCGCCGCAGTGCCGGTCTCCGCTACCTGCGCGCCTCGGTGTACCACGCCAGCGGCGAGCGGCAGATCCCGCCGGGCCCGGAGAAGAGCGCGAGCTACCGGGCCTCGCTGGACGCCTTCGAGAAGGCGATCGAGCTGGCACCGCTGAACGTGGAGCGGATCGAGGTGGACTCGCCCGACGGCGTCCTGCCCGGGTACCTCATCCCGGCCCGGACCGCCGAGCCCGCCCCGGTCGTGATCTTCTACGGCGGCTTCGACGTCACCAAGGAGATCCTCTACGGCTTCGTCGAGGAGGAGTTCGTCCGAAGGGGCATCAGCTGCCTGGTGATGGACAGCCCCGGCGTGGGCGAACCGCTGCGGCTGCGCGGCGTGCCCTCGCGTCCCGACTACGAGGTGCCGACCGGCGCCGTGATCGACTACCTGGAGACCCGCGCCGACGTGGACGCGAGCCGGATCGGCGTGATGGGCATCAGCCTCGGCGGCTACTACGCGCCGCGGTCGGCCGCGTTCGAGCCGCGGATCAAGGCGTGCGCCGCCTGGGGCGGCATCTGGGACTGGGGCGCCACCTGGGAGAAGCGCTGGGCGACCCGGTCCAAGACCGTGTCCGTGCCGTGGTTCCAGCTGCCCTGGGTGATGGGCACCGACACCATGGAGGCCGGCCTGGAGCGGGTCAGGCAGTGGACGCTGGTGGACGTGCTGCCCAAGCTCACCCAGCCGCTGCTGATCGTGCACGGCGAGAACGACCGCCAGGTCGCGGTCGAGGACGCGCACAAGGCCTTCGAGGCGGCCGGCTCGGCGGACAAGACGCTGCGGATCTTCACGGTCGCCGAGGGCGGCGCCGAGCACTGCCAGACCGACGAGCCCGACCCGGCCCGCCAGCTGATCGCCGACTGGTTCGGCCGGCGCTTCGGCACCCTGCCCGAGCGGGGCTGACCCGCTGCCGTCCACGAGTTCGACAGGATTTCGTGAGGATGAGGAGACATCGGCATGAGCACTGACACCGACGGGGCGCCAGTCCGCAAGGTGACGCTCGACGACGTGCACGCGCTGTGCGACCGATACCGGAACTGGGGCAGGTGGGGCCCGGACGACCAGCTCGGCACGCTCAACCACATCGAGCCGGAGATGATCGTCGCCGCGGCGGGGCTGGTCCGGCAGGGCAAGGTCATCTCCTGCGCGCTGCCCTACGACGGCAACGGCCCGCAGAACGGCTGGGGCGGGCGGGTCAACCCGCTGCACTTCATGCTGCAGGACGGCGGCGACGCGGCCATCGGCGCCCAGGACCACATGGCCCGGCTGCGGTACGCCGACGACGCGATCTACATGCCGCTGCAGTCCGGTACCCAGTGGGACGCACTGTCGCACGTGTTCTACGACGGCAAGATGTACAACGGCTACGGGCAGGAACACGTCTCCAGCACCGGGGCCGAGAAGAACGCGATCCACCTGATGACCGAGAAGGTCGTCGGGCGCGGCGTACTGCTGGACATCCCCCGCCACCGCGGCGTGCCCTGGCTGGAGCCGGGGCAGGGCATCGACAGCGCCGAACTGGCCGCGTGCGCCGAGTCCCAGGGCGTCACCGTCGGTCGCGGCGACTTCGTGCTGGTCCGGACCGGCCACATGGCCATGTGCCGGGAGCAGGGCGCCTGGGGCGGGTACGCCGCGGGCGACGCCCCCGGGCTCACCCTGGACTCGGCGCACTGGATCTGCGGGAACGAGATCGCCGGGGTCGCGACCGACACCTGGGGCATGGAGGTGCGGCCGAACGAGCTGGAGGAGATCTTCCAGCCGGTGCACATCGTGCTGCTGGTCAGCGCCGGCCTGCTGATCGGCGAGATCTTCGACCTGGAGAAGCTGGCCGAGGACTGCGCCGGCGACGGCGTGTACGAGTTCATGTTCGCCGCCGGACCGCTGCCGTTCACCAAGGCGGTCGGCTCGCCGCTGAACCCGATGGCGATCAAATGAACGTCGACGAGCTCAACCGGCTGCCGGTCGCCTGGGAACCGGACCCCGCCGACTTCCCCGGCACCCCGCTGGGACGGATGGCGGCCCGGCACGGAATCGCCACCTTCGAGGAGGTGGCCGCCCGCGCCGCCGCCGACCCCGAGTGGTTCTGGGGCGCGGCCGCCGACGACGTGCTGCGCTGGCTGCGGCCGTACGACAAGGTGCTCGACCTGTCGGACGGCCCGCAGTTCCCGCACTTCTTCAAGGGCGGCGGGCTCAACTGGGCCGACTACGCGGTGGACCGGTGGGTCGAGGAGGGCCGCGGCGACGACGAGGCGGTCGTCTGGGAGGGCGACGACGGCTCGGTCCGCACCGTCACCTACGGCGAGCTGAAGGAGCAGATCGACCGGGCCGCGGGCGCGTTCGCCGCGCGCGGCGTCGGCATGGGCGACGTGGTCGCGCTGTACCTGCCGATGGTGCCCGAGGCCGTGGTGGTCGTGCTGGCCGCCGCCAAGATCGGCGCCGTCGTGGCGCCGTTCTTCAGCGGCTTCGGGCCCACCCCGGTGCGCGAGCGGCTGCTGGACTCCGGCGCCCGGCTGATGGTCACCGCGGACGGTTTCGAGCGCCGCGGCAGGCTCGTCCCGATGAAGGAGACCTTCGACGAGGCCGCCGAGGACCTCCCGGGGCTGCGCAACGTGCTGGTGCTGCGGCGGCTGGGCCGGGACGCCCCGATGACGGCGGGCCGCGACGAGTGGTGGGACGAGGCGCTGGCCGCGGCCGAGCCCGTCACCGAGACCCCGGTCCTGGACGCCGAGACCCCGTGCATCCTGCTGTACTCCTCCGGCAGCACCGGCCGGCCCAAGGGCTGCCTGCACACCCACTCCGGCCTGCCGTTCAAGTTCGCGCAGGAGGCCCGGCACGGGTACGGCCTGGACTCCGGCGACCGGCTGCTGTGGCTCACCGACATGGGCTGGGTGATGGGCGTCTACACGGTGACCGCCGCCCTCTCCAACGGCGCCACCGCCGTACTGTACGAGGGCACCGCCGACCACCCCACACCCGACCGGCTGTGGTCGCTGGTCGAGCGGCACCGGGTGACGGTGCTGGGGGTCTCCCCCACCCTGGTCCGGATCCTGGCGGGCCTGGGCGACCGGTGGCCCGACGCGCACGAACTGCCCGACCTGCGGGCGATCTGCAGCACCGGCGAGCCGTGGAACCTGGAGCCGTGGTGGTGGTGCTTCCGCCACGTGGGCAAGGGGCGGCTGCCGATCGTCAACATGAGCGGCGGCACCGAGTGCGGCGCGTCCATCGTGAGCGGCTCGGTGCACCGGCCGATCAAGCCCGCCGGGTTCTCCGGCCCCACCCTGGGCATGGCCGCCGACGTGTTCGACCCCGACGGCCGCTCGATCCGGGGCGCGGTGGGCGAGCTGGTCGTGCGGGGTCCGTGGCCGGGCATCACCAAGGGGTTGTGGGACGGCCCGGAGCGGTACCTGCAGACGTACTGGAGCCGGTACCCGGGCAACTGGCAGCAGGGCGACTTCGCCTACGTGGACGCCGACGGGCACTGGTTCCTGCTGGGCCGGTCCGACGACACGATCATGCTGGCCGGCAAGCGGGTCGGCCCGGCCGAGATCGAGTCGCTGCTGGTCGACGACCCGGAGGTGATCGAGGCGGCGGCGGTCGGCGTCCCGGACGAGCTCAAGGGCGAGGCGCTGGTCTGCTTCGTCGTGCTCGCCGACGGCGCCGACCCGGCCGAGGTGCTGCCCCGGCTGGAGGCATCGGTGGTGGCCCGGGAGGGCAAGGCGACCCGGCCCAAGGCGGTGCACGCGGTGCCGGCGCTGCCGAAGACACGCAACGGGAAGGTGCTGCGACGGGTGGCGCGGGCGGTGTACATCGGGGCGGACCCGGGCGACGTGACCGCGCTGGAGAGCCCGGAGCCGCTGGCCTCGCTGCCGCGGCAGGCGAATACCGCGTGACCCACGGACGAAGGCGCCCTGAGCGAGCTCGCTCAGGGCGCCTTCGTCCGTGGTCAGGACATACCGAACCATCAGCCCGCCGGGACATGGAGGGCGCGCTTCTCGGCCACGATCTCGGCCAGGGCCTCCTCCAGCGGCCAGCGCATCTCGTACCCGTAGTCCCGCCGGAAGTACGAGTCGTCGAAGTTCATCGGCCAGCGGTGGTCGGCGTCCACGGGCTCGATCCGGGCGCCCGGGATCAACCGGCGCGCGATCTCCGCCATGTCCCCGACGCTGCGGTAGTCGCCGCGCACGTGGTACGCGGCGTGCCGCGGCTCGGGGCCCTGGCTCGCCCGGACGAACGCGTCGGCCGTGTCGTGGATGTACACCATGTTCATCATCGACCCGGAGCGGAACGCGGGCCGCCCCGTCTCGCCGGCCAGCGGCTTGGTGACCAGCTCGTCGACCAGCCGGCGGGCGGTGCCGATCAGGCAGGCGGCGCCGTAGGCCAGGCCGATCCGGATCGAGGTGTTCAGCACGCCCAGCGAGCTCCGGTAGTACTCGCCCATGGTCTCGCCGAAGACCTTGCTGCCCTCGTACACGTCACCGGCGTGGATCCGGGCGTCCTCGGTGATCGGCTCCCCGGCGCCGTACTCGGCCGGGTCGAACAGGGCCGCGCTGCTCGCCAGCACCGTGCGCTCCACGCCGAGCAGCCGGGCCGCCTCCAGCACGTTGTAGGTACCGACGACGTTCGACTGGATGCACTGCCCGCGCTGCGCCGCGGACCGGTCGTGCAGCTCGGCGGCCAGGTGGATGACCCGGTCCACCCGGTACGCGCTGACCAGGTCGGCGACCAGCGCGAAGTCGGTGACGTCCCCCTCGACGAAGGTGAGCGCGGCCGGATCGCCGGACGGCTCGGCCGCCCACTCGGGCCGCCGGTCGAGCGCGACGACCGGGTGGCCGTCGCGCAGCAGCCGGTCGACGACGTACGAGCCGATGAACCCGGTCGCGCCGGTGACCAGATAGGTCATCGTGATACTCCTGACTCTCAAGGCGTTACGGAAGTGCGGGGTGGGGGCGTCACGCGGTGCTCGGCCGGTACCCGGCGTCGACCTGGAGCGCGGCGCCGGTGACCGAGCGGGCGTCGTCCGAGGCCAGGTAGGCGAAGGCCGCCGCGACCTCCTCCGGGTCGATCATCCGGCCGAGCGCCGTCTTGGCCGCGTACCGGGCCTCCAGGCCGTCGTCGGCCGTGCCCGCCGCCGCGAAGATCGCGGTCCTGGCCGGACCGGGCACGACCGCGTTGACCCGCACCCCGTCCGGCCCGTACGCGAGGGCGAGCGAGCGGGTCAGGTGCACCACGGCGGCCTTGGCCAGCCCGTACGCCGGGGCGCCGGGGGTGGGCCACAGCGCCGCCGACGACGCCGTGTTCAGGATGACGCCGCCGCCGCGCGGCCGCATGTGCGAAAGGGCCGCGCGGCAGCCGTACCAGACCCCGGCCACGCAGATCTGCCACAGCCGCTCGAAGTCCTCGTCCGCGCCGTCGGCGTGGATCGGGCCGCCGGCGATGACGCCGGCGTTGTTCACCGCGATGTCGCACCGGCCGAAGCGGTCCACGGCCGCCGCGAACGCGGCCTCCACCTGCTCGGCGCTGCCGACGTCGGTGCGCTGGAACACCACCCGCTCCCCGGAGGGGTCGATCTCGGCGGCGACGGCGGCGGCCGCCTCGGCGAGGTCGGCGAGCAGCACCGAGGCGCCCTCGGCGACGAAGCGCTCGACCGTGGCGCGGCCGATGCCCGAGCCGCCGCCGGTGACCACGGCCGTGCGGCCGTCCAGCCGCCCGCTCACGGCGCCGGTCATGATGCCGGTCACGACGCCCCGCCGGACGGGCGCAGGTGCTTGTCCAGGAAGGCCCCGGCGATCTCGGCGGTGGTGTCCACCAGCGACCCCATCGGCCCGCCGTGGCCGCCCTCCGGCGGCAGGTGCAGCTCCTTCGGCTCGCCGGCCCGCGCGTACACGGCCCGGGAGTGGTCGGCCGGGATCACCGTGTCGTCGACCGGGGTGACCAGGCACAGCGCGCGCGGCGCGATGGCGGCCGCGAGGTTCTCCGGGGAGAAGTCCAGCGCCAGCCGGCCGTTCTCCAGCGGGTACCCCGCGGGGTAAACCGACCGGATGAACGCGGCCTCGGCGTCGAGGGCCGGGCTCGGCGGCAGCGGCATCAGCACCGACAGCGGCACCCGCTCCCCGGACCCGGTGCGCGCCCGCTCCGCGTCGTCGCGCTCCAGCCGCGCCAGCAGGGCGGGCCAGCCCGCCCCGTGCAGCTCCTCCAGCCAGCGCCGCCCGTCGGCGAGCGGGACCAGCGAGAGGCACGCCTTCAGCCGCTCGTCGGCGGCCGCGGCGGCGACCGCGATCGCCCCGCCGAAGCTGGCGCCCATCACGCCCAGCGCCGAGCCGTCGACCTCCGGCCGCCCGGTCAGGTAGGTCGCGGCGTTGGAGACATCGCGCACCTGCTCGTCCGGGTCGCAGCGCAGCCGGACGCCCTCGCTGCCACCGAAACCGCGGTGGTCGACGGCGAGGACGGCGTACCCGCGCTGGGCCAGCCGCCCGGCGAACGGCAGCACGCGGAAGTTCACCGCGCCGCTCCAGCCGTGGCTCGCGACCAGGGCCGGTACCGCCCCGGCCCGCTCCCGCGGCGTCACCAGAACGCCGCGCAGCCGCAGGCCGTCGCTCTGGAAGTACACGATCTCGGCGTCGACCTCAGGACCGCCGGAGAGGTTGAGCTGAATGCCGCCGTCTGCCGACACGATCATCGTGGCAGGACCCCCGTTCGGATGGTTCCGGTACTCGGCGCCACGTAACGCGACCCCCCATTACCCGCCGCGTTACGCGGTGCGCGGGTGCGGCCGGGTGCTCCCGGCCCGGTGTAGTGGGCACGGGAGAAAGGAGCCCTGCATGGGCAAGGGACCGCTGCCGATCGAGGCGGACGAACTGTACGACTACCTGCTGACGCGCAAGAGCCTGCACCTGGCCACGCTGAACCCCGACGGCTCGCCGCACCTGGCCACGATGTGGTTCGGCCTGATCGGCCGTGACCTCGTGATGTGGACCCAGCGGAGCTCGGTGAAGGCGCGCAACCTGCGGCACGACCCCCGGATCACCTGCCTGGTGGAGTCCGGCGACGACTACTCGGAGCTGAAGGGCCTGACCGTGTCCGGCCGGGTGGAACTCTTCGAGGACGACGAGTCCATGCTGCGCATCGGCGAGGCGATCATCTCGCGCAACTACACCGACGCCAACAGGCCCGACTACCGGAAGATGGCACTGTCGGGCCTGCGGGTCGGCATCGTGGTCCGCGCCGAGCACTGGGCGAGCTGGGACTTCGCCCGGACGGTGAAGCGCCGCTAGGACCACCGCGGCGCCGCCGACCGGTCCGCTCAGCCGGCCGGGTCCGGGGCCGTCGCGAGGGCGGGCAGCAACTCGCCGAGCACGGCGGCCCCGTGCCGGTCCGACTCGTCCAGCGGGTGCAGGATCAGGTCGGTGACGCCGTGCCGGACCAGCTCGGCCAGCTGCTCGGCGCAGGACTCGGCGTCCCCGTAGACGGTGGCCTCCCGGCCGTACTCGGGGCTTCCGTAGAAGGCGGAGAACCAGGCGTCGACCGCCTGCTCGGCCCGGGAGCGCCGCGGCTCGACCAGCAGGTACACCCGCTTGGCCACGGCCAGCGTGTCCCGGGCGCGCCCCTCCTGGGCGAGGACCTCGTCCAACCGGGCGGCCAGTTCGGCGAACCGCGCGGTGGGCTGCCGTCCGGCGGCGACCCAGCCCGACCCGAGCCGCACCGCCCGGCGCAGCGCCGGGACGGACCCGCCGCCGACCCAGAGCGGGGGCGGCGCGATCGGGCGCGGACTGATCCCGACCCCGCTGAAGGGCCAGATCGGGCCGTCGTGGTCGACCTCGTCCTCGGTCCAGAGCCGGCGCACCGCGGTGAGGAACTCGTCCAGCACCGCCCCGGGACCCCAGTCGCCCAGCCGCAGCGAGGAGAACAGCCGACGGTCGCCGCTGCCGACCCCGACGACCAGCCGGCCGCCGCCACCGAGCCGGTCGAGACCGGCCAGCTCCTTGGCCGCGGTGATCGGGTTGCGCCCCGTGGCGACCAGCACCGCGACCCCCAGCCGCACCCGGGAGGTGTGCGCCGCGGCGAAGCCGAGCATGCCGACCGGCTCCGGCGTCGGCAGCCGGCCGACGAGCTGGTCCAGGGTCCACAACGCGTCGACCGGCGAGGCGTCGGCCTCGCGCAGCCAGGCCGCGATCTCCTTCGGGGCGGTGCCGGCGGCGAAGCGCAGCGGCAGGTTGAGCCCGATCCGCGGTCGTGCAACGGCGGACACTCGTGCCTCCTCGGCGACGGCGTCTCGCCGTCGCGAAACGGTGGCGGCCAGCGTGCCCGTGCGCGCGTTACCCGTGACGTTACGAACCTCGTCCGTAACCCCGGGGTGAACGGCGGCACGCGAAGATCACGATCACCGAGCAGGAGGGACAGGCATGGCAGTCGAGCGGTTCCCGGTCGAGGGGGGCCACATCATGATGTTCGCGCGGGCCATAGGCGACCTCGACCCCGCCTACCACGGCGCGTTGACCGGCGCTCCGGCGGTCGCCCCGCCGACCTTCGCCTGGGCGGCCGAGCACTACGACCCGGACAGCGCGGTCCGCCCGAAGCCGGGCGAGCCGTGGGTCGGGTCGGGGAGCACGCCGTCGGGGACCGGCGGCCCGGACCCGGCCGGCGTCGGCCTGCACGCCGAGCAGCGGTTCGAGTACCACCGGCCGGTGCGCGAGGGCGACGTGCTGAGCGCGGTGGACCGCCCCGGCCGCACCTGGACCAAGGAGGGCCGCCGCGGCGGTGTGCTCACCTTCACCGAGCGGATCACCGAGTACCGCGACCAGGACGGCGAGCCGGTCGTCACCTCGACCATGGTGATGGTGCAGACCGCCCGCCCGGTCGGAGCGGGCGGATGACCGCCGTCTCCCCCGCCGCGGCGACGGCCGTCGCGGTCGGCCAGAGTAGGGAGCTGGTGCTGGTCCGGGACCTGACCCGGACCCGGATCGTCCAGTACGCGGGCGCGTCGGGCGACTTCAACCCGGTGCACACCGACGAGCGGTTCGCGGTGGAGGCCGCCGGTTACCCGTCGGTGTTCGCGCACGGCATGCTCACGATGGGGATGGCCGGCCGGGTGATCACCGAGTGGTTCGGCCCCGAGTCGCCGCTCCGGTACGAGGCGCGGTTCCGCACCCCGGTGTTCCCGGGCGCGACGCTGACCGCGCGGGCCGAGGTCGAGTCGGTGGACGGCTCCGCCGGGACGGCCGCGGTCGCGCTGACCGTGACCGACCGGCACGGCGCGGTCGTGATGACGGGCACCGCCGTAGTGCGCACGCCCGCCGCCGGTGGCGCCGGCGCCGAGGACAAGTGACGACCGCCGCCCCGCGCGCGGGCGAAGGAGAGGGAACCGCCATGCCGGATGGGAACGAGCTGATCGGCCGCGTCGGCTTCGGAAGCGGCACGATGATCGCGCAGGGGTACGGCGCGGTGGACGAGGAGTCCGCCCGGGACGCCGTCGACGCCGCGTACCGCGCCGGGGTGCGGTTCTTCGACACCGCGCACTTCTACGGCTCGGGCCGCTCTGAGGCGATCGTCGGCGAGGTGCTGGAGGGGCGGCGCGACGAGGTCCGGCTGTGCACCAAGGGGGGCGTGCGCTACAGCGACCCGACGAACCTGCTGACCCTGGTCTGCGACTCCTCCTACGACGCGCTGCGCCGGTTCATGGACGAGTCGCTGACCCGGCTGCGCACCGACCACGTCGACGTGTACCTGCTGCACCAGTTCGACCCGGCGCTCACCCCCGAGCGGCAGATGGAGAACCTGCAGCGGCTCAAGGACGAGGGCCTGGTCCGCGACGTCGGCTTCTGCAACTTCGGCGCCGAGGCGAGCCGGCGGGCGCTGGCCACCGGCATCCCGTCCGCGGTCGAGTACAGCTTCAGCCTGCTCGACCATCGCTACCTGACCGAGCTGTCGGACGCCGGGGCGCGCGGCGGGCTGCGCGTCACCTACGGCTCGTACGTGCACGGGCTGCTGTCGGAGGACTTCCGCCCGGACCACGAGTTCGAGCCGGACGACTGGCGCGGCCGCAGCCGGCGCGAGGGCCGCTCCGGGACGTCGGGCAACGTGTTCTTCGCCGGCGACGCCTTCGCCGCCAACGTGGCGATCGCCGGACGGCTGCGGGAGCTGGCCGGCTCGCTGGGCCTCTCGCTGGCCGCGTTCACGCTGGCCCTGACCGTGCGGGAGCCGTACTCGGACGTCGCGCTGTTCGGCTGCCGCAACGCGGCCGAGGTGGCGGACGGGCTGAGCGGCCTGGCGGTGGAGCTCGACGACGAGGTGCTCGCCCGGGTGGCGGAAATCCTGTCGGCCGCCGACCGGCCCACCGAGAACCTGCTGGGCCGGTGAATCGGCAGGGGCTGCCCTGATTCGACCGTTGCCGTCTGTGACCCCGCGACTCCACCCCCCAACGTAACGCGCACGTTAACGAGACCTTCGCAGTATCTGGTCCTGCCGGCGCTTCGCCGTCACGTTCCAGGTGGCTCCCCGCTGCGGAGCCGGCGACATGAGAGGTTCAAATGCGAAAGAGCAGACTCGGAACAGTTGTTCTGGGAGTGGCCCTGCTGGCGACGGCGTGCGGCTCCGGCGGCGACGATGGAGGCAGCGCGCAGTCCGGCGGCCTGCCCGCCACTGTCAAGATCGGTGTCCCGCTGGACGTCAGCGGCGCCGCGGGCATCGCCGGTGTGGGGACCAGCGAGCGCGACGGCGTGCGGCTGGCGGCCAAGGAGATCAACGACACCGGCTTCCTGGGCGGCTCGAAGATCGAGCTGGTGGAGATCGACACCAAGGCGGACAAGCAGGAGGCCGTGCAGGCGGTGCTCAAGCTCGCCTCGGACCAGGTCGACGCGGTCGTGGGCTTCACCCTCACCCCGTCGTTCCTGGCCGCCGGGCCGCAGCTCCAGCAGAACGGCATCCCGACCGTGGCGGTCGGACTCTCCTCGGGCGGCGTCACCGAGGTCGGCGACTACATGTTCCGCCTCTATCCCGACATGGCCAACGTGATGCCCCAGGCCGACAAGGAGTTCGCCACCGCGTTCAGCGGTCTCAAGTCCGCGGCGTACCTGTACCAGAGCGACTCCGAGGCGGCCAAGAACGTCATCGGCAAACGCCAGCAGGCACTGGAGGGCGCCGGCATCCAGACCCTGGGCGTGGAGACCTTCGTCGGCACCGACACCGACGTGCGGGCCCAGCTGACCAAGCTCAAGCAGCTGAACCCCGACGTGCTGGTCACCATGCCGCTGCCCGGCATGATGAGCACGATCTACCTGCAGCTCGACGAGATCGGCTTCGACAAGCCGGTGTTCATGGCGCCGGATGTCAGCGACGCCACCATGGAGCAGTCCGGCAAGGCCATGCAGTGCTTCGTGTACGTGACGGCCTGGAACGGCCAGAGCAGCGAGGGCAACAACACCCACTTCCTGGACTACTGGCGGCAGAACGGCGCGCAGCGCTCCGCCACCGTCTTCGAGGCGGCGGGCTACGCGTCGCTGTGGTCGATGGCGCACGCCTTCAAGAACGCCGGCAGCAACGACAAGAAGGCCGTCCGGGACGCGCTGGCGGCCCTGAACGGCGTCGACACCCCGTTCGGCAAGATCGGCTTCACCCAGAACCGGGCCGCCGACGTCAAGGGCACCAAGCTCCAGATCGTGGACAGCAAGATCACCCTGTTCGACGCCCAGACGGCCCCCGGCTGCAAGCGCTGACCCGCGAACCTCCGGCCCCGACCGACCCGCCGCCCCGGCACGCCGCACCACGGCGCGCCGGGGCGGCTCCGTTGGCGGGTCCCCCGCCGTCCGCCCCAGAGGAGACCCCGCGATGACCCTCACCATCGACCACCTCGTCCACGCCAACGTGGTCTGCAGCGACTTCGACCGGTCGCTCGACTTCTACACCCGCCTGCTCGGCGCCCGGATCCTCGGGCAGCCGTTCGAGTTCGACGCCGGAGACGACTTCCGGGCGATCCTGGACGTCACCGGCCCGGTCCGCTGCAGGGCGGCCCTGCTCAGCTGGAGCTCCCAGGACACCGACACCTACCTGGACCTGCTGCACTTCACCGACGACGGCGGCGCCCCGGCGCCGCGCACGGCCAAGGACGCCGGGCTGGCCCGCCTGGGGCTGCGGGTCGGGGACATGGACACCGCGATGGCCTGGATCGCCGAGCACGGCATCCCCGTGGTCGGCGGCCCGGTCACGCTCGTCCCCATGCCGGGCCGCCGGCGGCGCGTGGTCACCATCCTCGACCCGGACGGGACGCTGCTGAACCTGATGGAGTTCTCAGAGCTCTCGGCGCTCTCGGCGCCCCAGGCGCACCCGGTCGAGAACGGGCGCGGATGACCGGCGGCGCCGCCCCGAAAGCAGCCGCCCCGGAACCACCGGCAAGGGGCACCGATAACGGCCGCGGCCGTCCCCGGTGGGGCTCTCCGACGCAGGTAACGCCGGTGTTAACGAGGAAACGCAACGCTGGCCCCGATCTCGTCACACCGCGGACAGCCCGGCCCGGGGCTACGAGAGGAAGCGGAGGATGGTGTGCAGCAGACCATTAACGGTTTGGCCTTGGGGAGTACGTACGCTCTGTTGGGCGTGGGCGTCACCCTGGTCTGGGGTGTCCTCAACCTCCTCAACTTCGCCCATGCGCAGATCCTGACCTGGGGCAGCTTCGCCGCCCTGGCCGCGCTGCGCCTGGGCGTCCCGGTGCCGGTCGCGATCCTGGTGGGCATGGTGACGGCCGGTGCGCTGTCGGTGCTGATCGACCTGGTCGTCCTCGCGCCACTGCGCGGCCGCAAGGCCCCGGAGTTCTCCTTCGTGGTCGCGACGATCGGCGTCTCGCTGGTGCTCACCACGGTGCTGCGCACCTACACCGACGCGCAGACCGAGGCGTTCCCCCGCCAGGGCTTCCCGGTCGGCGCCTTCGAGTTCGCCGGCCAGAACGTGCCCCGGCTCCAGGTGGTCATGCTGGTGATCGCCGTGGTGGCGATGGCGGGCCTCGGGTACTGGCTGAACCGGACCAAGTCCGGCCGGGCCGTCCGCGCGGTGGCCTACAACCGGGAGACCGCCGAGCTGCTCGGCGTGAACAGCCAGCTCGTGTTCTCGATCTGCTTCTTCGTGGCCGGCGCGCTGGCCGCCGTGGCGGGCATCTTCGTCGCCGCGTCGGCGGCGCAGGTGTCGTACTCGTCCGGCGACGGGCTGCTGCTGATCGCCTTCGCAGTGATCATCCTCGGCGGCATGGGCTCGGTGAAGGGCGCGATCATCGGCGGCCTCGTCCTCGGCGTGATCGAGGTCTACGCCACCACCTACGTCTCCAGTGTGTTCCGGGAGATCATCGCGTTCGCCGTCATCCTCGCGGTGCTGGTCGCGCGGCCGTCCGGGTTCTTCGGCAAGAAGGAGGCCGCCCGTGTTTGAGTGGCTCGAACCGCTCCAGCTGTTCCGGCTGGACACCGCGCTCATCCTGACCCTGCTCGTGATCAGCGTGCACGTCACGTTCCGGGTCGGCATCATGTCGCTGGCCCCGATGGGGTTCGCCGCGGTCGGCGGCTACACCGCAGCCCTGATCGCGACCAAGTCCGAGCTGCCGTTCGCGATCGGCCTGCTCGCCGCCACGGTGCTGGCGGGCGCGATCGGCGCGCTGTTCGCCCCGCCCGTGCTGCGGCTGCGCGGCATCTACATGGCGCTGGGCAGCCTGGCCCTCGCCCAGGCCATCGTGGTGCTGATCCGGATCAGCGACTACACCAACGGCCCGAACGGCATCGCCGGCATCCCGATCGAGGTCAGGACCGAGCACCTGGTCGTCACGCTGCTGGTGGCGTTCGTACTGCTGGAGCTCAGCCACCGCTCCCACTTCGGCCGGGCCGCCAAGGCGGTGCGGCTGGACGAGCGCACCGCCGAGGGCATGGGCGTCAACGTGTTCCGGGTCCGGTTCATGAGCTTCACCGCGGCCGCCGCCATCGCCGGGTGCGCCGGCGCCCTGGAGGCGCACCGCACCACGGTGATCAGCCCCGACCAGTACGGCTTCGCCACCCTGGTCATCGTGTTCACCTACGTGCTGGTGGGCGGCAACGGACACTGGGCCGGGCCGATCCTGGTCACCTGGGGGCTCACGGTCCTGCGCGACTCGCTGCACTTCGCGGGCTCCAACTGGGAAGACGTGATCTACGGCGTGCTGCTCGTCGTGATCCTGCTGGTCGCGCCGAACGGCCTGTCCGACCGCTCGCTCTACCGGGGTCTGCGGCGCCGCCTGCGCGGCAGACAGGACCGGCCCGCACCCGACGTCCAAGACCCTGCCGAGAAGGTGGCGAGCCGATGACCGCGATGCTGGAACTGTCCGGAGTCAGCAAGCACTTCGGCGGGATGAAGGCCGTGAACGACGTCTCGTTCTCCGTACGGGAGGGCACCATCTGCGGCCTGATCGGCCCCAACGGCGCGGGCAAGACCACGGTGGTCAACCTGATCAGCGGCTACCTGCAGCCCACCGCCGGCCGGATCACCCTGGCCGGGTCCGACGTCGCCGATCTGCGCCCGCACCGGCTGGCCGCCGCGGGCGTCGCCCGCACGTACCAGAACCTGAAGCTCTTCGACGAGAGCACCGTGCTGGAGAACGTGCTGATCGGCCGGCACCTGTCCTTCAAGGGCCGCCGCTGGCAGCTCGGCCGGGTGCGCAGGCGCGAGGAGGCCGAGCAGCACGAGGTGGCGCGGCGGCTGATCGACCGGGTCGGCCTCACCTCGGTGACCGACGTGGACGTGGCCGAGCTCTCCTACGGCATGCGGCGGCGGGTCGAGATCGCCCGGGCGATGGCCACCGAGCCGCGGCTGCTGCTGCTCGACGAGCCGACCGCCGGGATGAACCGGGCCGAGTCCGACGACATCGGCCGGCTCATCCAGATGATCAACGCCGAGGGCGTGACCGTGCTGCTGGTCGACCACAACGTGCGGCTGGTCACCGAGGTCTGCCACCGGGTCGTCGTCCTGGACTGGGGCAGCGTGCTCACCGAGGCCGGCCCGCACCAGGTGTGGCAGGACGAGCGGGTCAAGACGGCCTACCTCGGCACCAAGGAGCGTCGCACAGCGGACACCGTGGAGGCACCCGATGCTGGTCGTTGATTCCCTGGTCACCCGCTACGGCGCCGTCGAGGCGCTGCACGGGGTGAGCCTGGAGGTCGGTGCGGGCGAGGCCGTGGCCCTGGTCGGGCCGAACGGCGCGGGCAAGACGACCCTGCTGCGCACGATCTCCGGTCTGGTGCGGCCGGCGGCCGGGACCGTGACGATCGACGGCCGGGCGACCGGGCGCACCGCCGCCTACCGGGTCGCCCGGCTGGGCGTCAGCCACGTGCCCGAGGGCCGGGCGATCCTGTCCCCCCTCACCGTGAGGGACAACCTGCTGATGGGCGGCAACCGGCTGCCCGGCTCCGAGGTCGGCGACCGGATGGACGAGATGATCGAGCTGTTCCCGGTGCTGGGGCGGCGGATCGACTCGCTCGGCGGCGTGCTGTCCGGCGGCGAGCAGCAGATGCTGGCGATCGCGCGCGGGCTGATGGCCCGCCCGCGACTGCTCATGATCGACGAGCCGTCGATGGGGCTGGCCCCGCGCATCGTGGGCGACGTGCTGGACGCGCTGCACCGCGTGGTCGCCACCGGCACCGCGGTGCTGGTGGCGGAGCAGAACGTGGGCCTGGCGCTGGAGGTCGCCGACCGGGCGTACGTGATGGTGGTCGGGGACATCGTGGCGTCCGGCCGCAGCGCGGACATGGACGAGAACAGCCTGCTGGAGACCTACCTGGCCTGAGGGCTTCCCCTCTTACCGGCGTCCCGGTGATCCGGCTCCCCCGGCCCGGATCGCCGGGATGTACGAGGGCGGCGCCCTTTCCCGTGATCCGGCTCCCCCGGCCCGGACCGCGGAAACACGCGAGGACGCGCCCCGTACCCCAAGGGAGGCGGCCGGGTCGGCGGATTATCCGCCGACCCGGCCGCTTCGCTTCGTACCTCCCCTCCGACCTGTACTCTCCGGGTCAGCTCGTCCCCCGGGCGCTACCGAAGTGCGTGCCCTGACCTGCCTGGTCATGCCGCTCGGCCCACCAGGTGTAGGACACCAGGACGGTGCGGGGTTCTCCGTGCCGCTCCACGATGGTGGGTTCGCCGGTGAAAGGGGGCGACGTCGATCCGGGGCCCCAACTGGTCACGGAGTTCTCGAACATTCACGCGTTCCGTCATGGAACCATCGGTGCCGTGCAGCTTCGTTACCGGTACCGGCTCTACCCGGACGCCGCTCAGCGCCAGGCGCTGGCGCGGGCGTTCGGGTGCGCGCGGGTGGTGTTCAACGATGGGCTGCGCGCCCGCCAAGACGCCCACCGGGCGGGCCTGGCCTACGTCTGCGACGCGGAGTTGTCCAAGCGTCTGACCGTCGCGAAGGCGACACCGGAGCGCGCCTGGCTGAGCGAGGTGTCGGCGGTGGTGTTGCAGCAGGCTTTGGCCGACCTGAACACCGCCTACCGCAACTTCTTCGCCTCGATCACCGGTAAGCGCCAGGGGCCGAAGGTCGGCCCGCCCCGGTTCCGGTCGCGCAAGGACAACCGTCAGGCGATCCGCTTCACCCGCAACGCCGCGTTCAAGGTCACGGCGAGTGGGAGGTTGCGCCTGCCGAAGATCGGGGAGGTGGTGGTGCGCTGGTCGCGCTCGCTGCCCTCAGAGCCCTCGTCGGTGACGGTGATCAAGGACGCGGCCGGGCGGTACTTCGCCTCGTTCGCGGTCGAGACCACTGAGGAGCCGCTGCCCGAGGTCGCCGACGAGGTTGGCGTCGACCTGGGGCTCACTCATTTCGCGGTGCTGTCGGACGGCCGGAAGATCGACAACCCTCGATTCCTGCGCCGGGCGGCGAAGAAGCTCCGCAAGGCGCAGAAAGCCCTCGGCCGCACGGTGAAGGGGTCGAACAACCGCAGCAAGGCCGTCGTCAAGGTCGCCCGTGCGCACGCCCGGGTGGCCGATGCGCGCCGGGACTTCGCCCACAAGCTCTCCACCCAGTTGATCGGTGACAACCAAGCCGTCTACGTGGAGGACCTGTCGGTGAAGGGCCTGGCCCGCACCCGGCTGGCCAAGAGCGTCCATGACGCGGGCTGGTCGGCCTTCGTCGGGATGCTGGAGTACAAGGCCGCCCGGTACGGGCGGACCTTCGCCAAGATCGACCGGTGGTTCCCCTCCTCCAAGCGGTGCTCACAGTGCGAGACTGTGGCCACCGCCCTGCCGCTGAACGTGCGGGAATGGGCTTGTCCCTGCGGCGCGGTCCATGACCGTGACGTCAACGCCGCACGCAACATCCTGGCCGAAGGCCGTCGAACCGTCGCCGCTGGACGGAAACCCGCCGCCGGGAGGCGGCGGGAGGCGGAGACGTTAAACGCCTGTGGAGGTGACGTAAGACCACCGCTCGCGGTGGCCGACGCCGATGAAGCAGGAAGCCACAGAGGTGCCGCATGACGCGGCACGGGCTGAATCCCCGGCCCTTCGGGCCGGGGAGCGCGTCAAAGCCGCTCGATGATGGTGACGTTCGCCTGGCCGCCGCCCTCGCACATCGTCTGCAGCCCGTACCGGCCGCCGGTCCGCTCCAGCTGGTTGAGCATCGTCGTCATCAGCCGCGCGCCGGTCGCGCCGAGCGGGTGACCGAGCGCGATCGCCCCGCCGTTCGGGTTGACCTTGGCCGGGTCGAACCCGGTCTCCTTCAGCCAGGCCAGCACCACCGGCGCGAAGGCCTCGTTGATCTCCACGGTGTCGATGTCGTCAGGGGTCAGTCCGGTCCGCTCCAGTGCCCGCCTGGTCGCCGGGATCGGCGCCGAGAGCATCATCAGCGGGTCGTCGCCCATCACGGTCATGTGGTGGACGCGCGCCCGCGGCGTCAGCCCCAGGTGCTTCACCGCGCGCTCCCCGGCGATCAGCAGGGCGGCCGAGCCGTCGCTGATCTGGCTGGCGCAGGCGGCGGTGATCCGGCCGTCGGGCAGCAGGGTCGGCAGCGACCTGATCTTGTCCCAGTCGGGCTCACGCGGGCCGTTGTCGGCGGTCAGGCCGCCCAGCGGCGCGATCTCCGGCTCGAACAGCCTCTCGGCGTTCGCGCGCAGGGCCCGGGTGTGCGACTCGACCGCGAACCGCTCCATTTCGTCGCGTGAGATGTCCCAGTGCGTCGCCATCATCTCGGCGCCCCGGAACTGGCTCACCTCCCCCTTCCCGAACCGGCTCGTCCACCCCTCCGAGGTGGAGAACGGGTCCTCGAAACCGAGCGCTTTGCCGGAGTCGGCCGCCGACATCAGCGGCACCATGCTCATGTTCTGCACGCCGCCGGCCACGACCATGTCCATCGTGCCGCTCATCACGGCCTGGGCGGCGAAGTGCACGGCCTGCTGCGCCGAGCCGCACTGCCGGTCGATGGTGACCCCCGGCACGTGGGCCGGGAAGCCGGCCGCCAGCCAGCAGGTGCGGGCGACGTCGAAGGACTGCGGGCCGACCGAGTCCACGTTGCCGAACACCACGTCGTCGACCAGCCCGGGGTCCACCCCGGCCCGCTCGATCAGCGCGCGGATGGCGTGCGCGCCCAGGTCGGCCGGGTGGATCGTGCTCAGCGGCCCGCCGCGCCTGCTCACCGGAGTGCGGACGGCGTCGATGATGAATGCTTCAGCCATGCCGCCGACCGTACGGACGGGGCGTTAACCGGCCGTGCACCGCCGGACAGGGGCGGCGTTACCCGGCCCCTGTCCCGTTCCTGCCGGTACGCGCCCTCAGTAGGCGAGGCCGCCGCGTTCGACGAGCTGGCGGGCGATCACGTTGCGCTGGATCTCGTTGGTGCCCTCGCCCACGATCATCAGCGGGGCGTCCCGGAAGTACCGCTCGACGTCGAACTCGGTGGAGTAGCCGTACCCGCCGTGCACCCGGATCGCGTTGAGCGCGATCTCCATCGCCGCCTCCGAGCAGAACAGCTTGGCCATCCCCGCCTCCAGGTCGCTGCGCGCGCCCGAGTCGTACCGCTCGGCGGCGTGCAGCAGCAGCTGCCGGGCGGCGGTCAGCTTCGCGGCCATGTCGGCCAGGTGGTTGCCGACGGACTGATGCTGCCAGATCGGCCGGCCGAACGTCTCGCGCTGCCGCGCGTACGCGAGCGCGTCGTCGAACGCGGCCCTGGCCACGCCGGTCGCCCGCGCCGCGACCTGGATCCGGCCGATCTCCAGGCCGCGCATCATCTGGGCGAACCCGGCGCCCTCCCGCCCACCGAGCACCGCGTCCGCCGGCACCCGGGCGCCCTCGAAGACCACCTCGCAGCTCTCCACGCCCTTGTAGCCGAGCTTGGGCAGGTCGGTGGTCACCGTGACCCCCGGCACCTTCTCGACCAGCAGGACGGAGATGCCGCGGTGCCGGGGCACCGCCTCGGGGTCGGTCTTGCACAGCAGCGCGATCAGCCCGGATGTCCGGGCGTTGCTGATCCAGGTCTTGGTGCCGTCGACCACGTACCCGTCGCCGTCGGCCTCGCGCCGGGCGACGGTGCGCATGCCCTGCAGGTCCGAGCCGCCGCCGGGCTCGGTGAGCGCCATCGTGGCGCGCAGCTCGCCGGTCGCCATCCGGGGCAGGTACCGCTCCTTCTGCTCCGGGGTGCCGTAGGTGAGGATGAGCTTGGCCACCACGGTGTGCCCGCCCATCGCCCCGGCCAGGCTCATCCAGCCGCGCGCCAGCTCCTCGGTGATCAGGGCGTAGCAGGGCGTCGACACCCGCACGTCCCCGTACGGTTCGGGGATGGCCAGGCCGTAGACGCCCATCCGCTTCATCTGGTCGATCAGGTCGGCCGGGTAGGTGTTGGCGTGCTCCAGGTCGCGCGCGACCGGGCGCACCTCGCGGTCGACGAAGTCGCGGACGGCCTCGACCATGGCCGTCTCCTCGGGGTTCAGCGTCATGGGCGGGTCCTCACTCTGGTGCGGCCTGGCTGGGTAGGGGTGGGGGTCAGATGACGGACCGGGCCGAGAGGTCGGCGATCTCCTCCGGCGAGCGGCCCAGCTCGGCCAGCACGTCGGCCGTGTGCCGGCCCAGCTCGGGCACCGGGTCCATTCGCGGCTCGACCCCGTCCAGGGAGATCGGCGGCAGCAGCGCCCGGACGGGGCCGCCGGGTGTGCCGACGTCCCGCCACCGGCCGCGCTCGCGCAGCACCGGGTGGTCCAGGAAGTCGGCCACCGTGTTGACCCCGGCGTTGGCGACCCCGGCCTGGTCGAGCAGCTCGGCGGCGTCGGCGCCGTCCAGCTCGGCGAAGCGCGCGTCGACGATGGCCTCCAGCGCGTCCCGATCGGCCACCCGCAGTGTGTTGGTGGCGAAGCGCGGGTCGGCCGCCAGCTCGGGGTCCTTGAGGAACACCGCGCAGAACCGGGTCCACTCGGCCTCGTTCTGGATCGAGAGCAGCACGGTCCGCCCGTCCCGGGCGGTGAACGGCCCGTACGGGGCGATGGTGGCGTGCCTGGCGCCCGCGCGCGGCTGCTGGCGCCCGCTGCCCGCGGTGTAGTTGGCCGGCTGCCCCATCCACTCGGCCAGCGCCTCGAACAGCGACACCTCCAGCGTGGCCCCCAGCCCGGTGACCTGCCGCCGGTACAGGGCCGTCAGCACCGCGCTGAAGCCGTACATCCCGGCGGCGATGTCGGCCACCGAGACGCCGACCCGGGCGGGCTCGTCCGCCGACCCGGTCAGCGACACCAGCCCGGTCTCGCACTGGACCAGCAGGTCGTACGCCTTGCGCCCGGCCCACGGGCCGTCGCCGCCCCAGCCGGTGATGCCGAGCACGATCTTGCGCGGGTCCCGCTCCCGGACGGCGGCGGCGGCCAGCCCGAGCCGGTCGGCGGCACCGGGGCCGAGGTTCTGGACGAGCACGTCGGCCCGGTCCACCAGCTCGTGCAGGATCTCCCGGCCGTGCGGGGACTTCACGTCCAGGGTGACCGACTCCTTCGAGCGGTTCAGCCAGACGAAGTAGCTGGACTGGCCGTGCACCGACTCGTCGTAGCGGCGGGCGAAGTCACCGGAGCCGGGCCGCTCGATCTTGATCACGCGGGCGCCGAGGTCGGCGAGCTGGCGGGTCGCGAACGGCGCGGCGACCGCGTGTTCCAGCGTCACGACGGTGATCCCGGTCAGTGGCAGCACGACTCCCCCTCGGTTGGTTCGTATAAAATATAGAGTTTTACCTTAGAGCGCTAGAGGCGATCGAGATTTATATCTGCATGCCTGCTGAGCAGGCAATTTATGACCCGAGAGTGACGGGCGGAGAGAAAATATCCTATGGAGTCTGCCGCCACATCGGGCGGCGCTCGCCCTGTTGACGGCCTCGCGCACTCGCTCCGCCGCCCGGGCGGTCCCTCGCCGCGTTCGGGCTCACCGTCGATGTCAGGACGGCCGCGGTCGCCGTAGTCCCCGAAGGAGCAGCTCGACCAGCCGGCGGGGGTCATAGCGGGGGTCGCCGTCACGTCCGGCGCAGAGGTTACCGATGCCGCGCATCAGTTCGTAGGCCTGCGTACCGGGCCCGATCTCGCCGGCGTCGACCGCGGCGTCGAGCAACCGGGCGCAGACGGGCACCAGGCGGTCGAGGAAGTAGGCGTGCAGCGCGTCGAAGCCGCCGCTGTCCGATTGCAGCGCGTTGGCGAGTCCGTGCTTCGTGACCAGGAAGTCGACGAAGAGGTCGACCCAGTCGCGGAGTGCCGCGAACGGAGAGTCGGCGTTGGCCAGCAGGGTCGGGCCGGCCTCGGCGCAGGCCTCGACCTGGTGGCGGTAGACGGCGACGACGAGATCCGCCCGGGTCGGGAAGTGGCGGTAGATCGTCCCGATCCCGACGCCGGCCCTGGTCGCGATCTCACGGATCGGCGCGTCGACGCCGGAGGTGACGAACACCGCGGCGGCGGCGGCGAGCAGCGTCTGCTGGTTGCGCAGCGCGTCGGCCCGCCTGCTTCGGGGCGGCACCTCCCCTGACCGGCCTGCAGTCGACACCACGCTCTCCTTCCGGATGGCCTTTGACAAAGCGGAACACGGTTCCGTATTGTTCCGGAACGACGATCCGTTTAGAGCGTAGCCGAACCGGGACGCTCCCGTCCGCCTCGCCCACCGGCCGAACGAGACCGGCGAGGCCATCGAATGGGAACACACATCATGAGTGAATCGACGTACACAGCCGGCTCGCCCACTCCCGTCCTCTCGGTCAGTCCGGTGGTGCTGCCGGCCCCCGGCCGCGCCGTGGACCTGGAGGTGCGGGTCTCCGCGCCCGTGACCGGGAGCGACCTGCCGGTCATCCTCCTCTCGCACGGTCAGGGCTACTCGAACCACCTCTCCTCGCTGAACGGCTACGCCCCACTGGCCGGCTTCTGGGCGGCGCACGGCTTCGTCGTGATCCAGCCCACCCATCTGAGCTCAAGGACGCTGAGCCTGGATCCCGACCACCCCGAGGCGCCGCTGTACTGGCGCTCGCGGGCCGAGGACATGAAGCACATCCTCGACCGGCTCGACGCGATCGAGGCCGCGGTCCCACAGCTCCTCGGGCGCCTGGACCCGAGCAGGGTCGCGGTGGCGGGGCACTCGATGGGTGGGCACACCGCGAGCCTGCTGCTGGGCGCCCGGCTCACCGATCCGCACGACGGAACGGAGGTGAACCTGGCCGAACCCCGGATCAAGGCGGGGGTGCTGCTTGCCGCGCCCGGCAGAGGGGGCGACGCCCTCACCGCGTTCACGGCCGAGAACTACTCCTTCTTCTCGACCACGGACTTCTCCGGGATGACGACGCCCACGCTCGTGGTCGCCGGCGACAAGGACACCTCCGCCCACCTGACGGTTCGGGGCGCGGAGTGGCACACCGACCCGTACTTCCTCTCCCCGAGCCCCAAGTCCCTGCTCACCCTGTTCGACGCGGAGCACGGGCTCGGCGGGATCTCCGGATACGACGTCGCCGAGACCACGGACGAGAACCCCGAGCGGGTCTCCGCGGTCCAGTGGCTCACCTGGGCCTACCTTCGCAGCGAGCTCTATCCCGGGGATTCCGCCTGGCAGGCGGCGTGTGACACGCTGACGGCCGGACCCGGCCCGCTCGGACGGGTCGAATCCAGGTAGGCCTCCGTGGCGGACCGGCGGCACGGGACGGTCGCCCTCGACGACGAGCCGGATCGGCGGCTCCGCCGTGGCCCGGCCGCGGCCTCGCCCGGGACCTGGGTCAGGAAGAGGACTCGTCGTCCGCGGCCTGCCGGTCGAACTGCCTGGCCAGCAGGTCGCCGGAGTTCGCGATGTGATCGTGCATCGCCCTGCGCGCGGCCTCCGCGTCCCCGGCCCGCAGCCCGGCCAGGATCCCGGTGTGGTCGTGCAGGGTGGCCTCGGGCCAGCCCTCGATCGCGGAGTAGAAGCGGGTGGGAATGTACCGGCCGGTCAGGCCGAGCACCCAGGTGATCTTGCGGGCATCCGCCACCAGGTTGATGTGCCGGTGGAAGGCGTGGTTCTTCTCCTCCAGCAGAGCCAGGTCCTTGCGGTGCGCCGCGGCCAGCAGCTCGTGGTGCAGCGCCTCCAACTCGGCCAGGTCCTCCGGCGTCACCCGGACGGCGGCGCGGGCCGCCAGCTCGCCCGAGATCAGCGCGTGCGCCTCGAACAGGTCGCGGACGTCCTGGCCGGTCAGCGGCGCGACCTGGAAGCCGCGCCGGGGCAGCAGCTGCAGGAAGCCCTCCACCCGGAGCACGTGCAGCGCCTCACGGGCCGGCGTCGCGGAGATGCCCAGCGCCTGGCCCACCACCTCCGGCCGGACCGAGTCGCCCGGGCGCCACCGGCCCGACATGATCATGCTGCGGATGTACGCGGCGGCGGCGTCGCTGAGCTGGGGGCGCTCCGCCTCGGGGGTTCGGGCCGTCCCGGTGGCCTCGGTCATCCTGCCGCTCATCGCACGACCTCTCGCCTCGATCGGGGCTTCTCCCGGCGTCCCATCTGCGCCGACGATCCTAGGTGGATACCGGGGGCCGCGACACTCGGACCGGCGAGGCAGTGGAAAATAGAATCTTGAGAAGGTGATATTCGCAGTTCAGCAGGCAACCTTCCGGATTTTACGTTCTAGAATCCAGAGAGGATCACTAGAGAATATATGAAATATGGCTATCGTGGGACCATGCCGGTCCGGCGGGTCCACAGCCCGCCCCCCGCCCGAACCTCCCCGATGAGGAAGCAGCCATCGCCCCGTCACCCCGTCGCGCCGCCACCGGCGAACACGGCCACGAAGCGCCAGTCGAGGACGTCCACGGGCGGCAGGCCGGGCCGGTGCGCGTGCACCCGGGACCTCAGGTGGACCAGGCCGCCGTCCGCCAGCCGCTCGGTCCGCTCCACCTCGATGACGCTGGTCAGCGTGTCGCCCTCCGCCACCGGGCCGAGGTGGTCGCAGCCGTGCCAGCCGGCCACGGTCACCGTCTCCGGCAGTGCCCGCACCGCCTGGTGCAGGGCGATCCCGACGGTGTGGCCGCCGTAGACCAGCCGGCCCGCGGCCCCCGCCGAGGCGTCGTGGTGCACCCGGGCCGAGTTGAGCGTGAGCCGGGCCAGCTCGGGCGCCGACGAGACGACGTCGCCCCCCGCCACCCGGAACACCTGCCCCGGAGCCAGGTCTCCGAGCCGCCGCCCGCGCACCCGAGCCCGGTAGGCGCCCAGGTCCCAGCCCGCGGCGACCTGCGACAGCTCGGCCGTGGTGGGAGCCGTGCCGACGGCGGACAGATCGTCGGCGTGCCCGGTCTCGGCCTCCTGGTCGCGCAGCGGGATCATGGCGCAGCGCCAGAAGTCCAGGACCGGACGGTCGTGCTGGTCGCGGGTGCCGATCCGCAGCGCGGCCAGGCCGGTGGCGGGGCGACCGGGGCGGCGGGAGTTCTGCCGCAGGCCGACGACCTCGGTCACCGTGCGCAGGGTGTCGCCGATCAGGGGGGCGCGGCGGAAGACCACGCCGCGGTAGAAGAGGTTCGCCTTCACCGCGTGGGTGACGATCGTGGACTGGCCGATCGCGACGTCCCAGACCAGGTTGGGGGCGGCCAGGACGGCGCCCTCGCCGACCACCCGCCCCGCCAGCGTGTGGTCCACGACCAGCGGCAGCCGCCCGCCGACGATCGCCTGGTGGGCCGCGGCCAGGCCCTCGGTGAGGGTGAGGGCGGGCACGTCCTCGAACCGCAGGCCGTGATGCAGGTCCTCGAAGTAGGGACCGTCGATCAGGGTCTCCGTGGGGTTCATCGGGGCCTCCTCCATGCCGCAGCCTAGGGCCAGATACTACACATATATCAACATTTATCAACAAATATCCCCATCGTTTGTTCGCGGGCCGGGCGGGCCGGCCACCGGTTCGGCATCATCCACGATGCCCTCGGGGATCACCCTCCCGCCCGCCTGGTGGTGGCCGCTCCTCGCTTCGTCCCCGGTGTGCGCTCTTCCGCGAAGCGGGTTTAATGATCCGGTGTACAGAGTGCTGATCGCGGGCATCTCCGGCTCCGGGAAGACCACGATGGCCAGGACGTTGGCGCTGCGGCTCGAACTCCCCCACTACGAGCTGGACGCGCTCCATCACGGACCAGGCTGGGTCAAACGGCCGGAATTCGAATCCGACGTGGACGCCTTCTCCTCCGGGCGGTGCTGGGTGACGGAGGATCAGTACCATTCGGTGCTGGACGACCTGCTGTGGGAGCGGGCCGACACCGTCGTCTGGCTCGACCTGCCACGCCGTACGGTGATGCAGCGAGTCATACGGCGCTCGATCGCCCGCGCGACGACGCGCCGGGAGCTGTGGAACGGCAACCGGGAGAGCTTCCGAGACTGGCTGGATCCGGAGCATCCGATGCGCTGGGCGTGGTCGCAGTACGAGCGGAAGCAGCGGGCCGGCCTGGAGCGTATCGCCCGGCACTCGCAGATCACCGTCGTCCATCTGCGCTCCGCCGGCGAGGCGCACCGCTGGGTGGCCGCCGTCACCGCGCGTTCCTCCTGAGGGCACTGGCGAAGATCCCGGCAGTCGGAGAGGGGGAAGCAGAGCGCCGCGATCGCCTGGGCGACATCTGCCCCGGTCAAGGACCGGGCGGCGGGATCTTCGGCCAGGCAGGCGGCCGGCAGCGGGCGCGGCCGGTCGGGCACGCCCGCCAGGTCCGGTTCGCGGTTCACGGTCGCGTTGATCACCACTACCGGGAGCGCACCGGGGAAGGCCGGCCGCCATCACCGCCGTGATCGACCGTGCGCGCGGTGCCGCGCCGGTGCCGCGCCGGACCGGCGGCGACCTGGCCGATGCCGAGGTCGCCGCCCGCGTCCAGGTGCTCTCGTGCCTCCTTCGATCGAGCCCGGCCGGCGCGAACGTTGGAATTCGGGCCGGCCGCCGTCAACCGTGCGGCCGGACTCCGCGATACCGGCCCGGCGAAGGTCGGCGGGTGGGGCTGATCCCGCGGGGGCGGGTCACATCTCGGCGGGCTGAGCGGCCTGTTCGGCGGCCTGGCGGATTCGTTCGATCTGCGCCTCGGTGACGTTGAGGGTGCCGAATTCCCTGACCGCCTGGTAGTAGGTCCAGGCGAGGCCGTTGCAGGTGTTTCTGGGAATGCTGGAATATCCCGCGCAAACCTGCTTCATATCGAAGTAGAACGAGTCGTCGATGCGTGCCTTGTTCGCCGGGAACTGGCTCACCGCCTTGTAGTTGCGGTAGCCGAAGTCGTGACGTCGGCACGGCATTCTGAAGTCGAAGCCGAGCGGCTGGTCGGGGCTGCTTGAGCAGAGGTCGGTCGACCAGTCGAAGGCGTAGTCCGCCCAGCCCGCCTGGTTCTGCCACGCGGAGCGCCAACTGACGGCGCTGGACGCCGTGGGCTGGCTGAACCCGGAAAGCGCGGCGAGCTTCTGCTCCAGTGTCACCGCGTAGGCGGGCAGTGTTAATCCAAGTAATGTGACGAGGGAGAGGGCGACGGCTGCGAGGGCTCGTTTGACCATGGGGCTCTGCCTTTGTCTGGGGGATGCCTCTCATGGCAGGTTTCTGCCACCGCCTAACAATGAAACGAAATAACCCGATATGCCGGAACGGATCTTCGTCAAGATCGGCTTGGGTGTTCGTAAACCATCGCTCTTTACAGGGATTACAACATCATGTAATGGCTCGTTTCGAAAGACCGAATCATGAGCGCGGCGGCCCGGGAGTGGCCGATGACCCGCTTCCCCGGATCACCGAGACTCGGCACCGGGGCGGACGGCCGTCACGGCCGCCGACGCCTCCCGGGCACCGGTCGGCGCGAAGCCGGGCCACGCGCCGACCGACCGGCCGGCGACGGCTCCGCGCCGATGGGCGACCTGACGCCGGCCCGGTTCGCACGGCCCTCTCCTCACCCCTGCGCCCCTGGCGGGCGACAGAGACCATTCCTCTATAGAGAGGATATATGTCGCTATAGTGGAAACATGAGTAATGGCACCGTCCTGTCCAGCGGCCTGTCGATGGCCGAGCTGGGAGTCAGACTCCGCGCCGAGCGCCGGGCACGCGGCCTGGCCCTGGAGCGGCTGGCCGAGCTGAGCGGGGTGAGCCGGAGCATGGTGTCCGCGGTGGAGCGGGGCGCGAAGACACCGACGGTGCTGGTCCTGGACCGTTTGGCGACCGCTCTGGGCACCTCGATCGCCCGGCTGCTGGACGAACCCTCCGGTGCCGAGGTGGTGATCCTGCCGCATGACCGGCAGCGGCTGGTGCGCGACCCCTCCGGCTGGGAGCGGCGTATCCTCTCCCCCGTGCTGCCGGGTGTGGAGTTCGAACTGATGCGCACCACCCTGGAACCGGATGTCGACGCCGGGGAGTTCTCGCCGCACCCGCCGGGCTCGCGCGAGTACGTGGCCGTGGAATCCGGCTGTCTCCGCCTGACCGTCGACGACACGCCCTACCTCCTGAACGCCGGGGACTCCGCCTACTTTCCCGGCGATCGCCGGCACGCCTTCGCCAACGGAGCGGATGACGTGTGCGTGTACTACCTGGCCATGGAGCTGGGCCGGCAGGCCGGCGGAAACGGTGGATGACCTCCGCCGAGCCGGTCGGTCGGCCGCCGACCTGGTCGCCGACCACCTGGCCGCGGTACCCGGCGGACCCGTGTGGCGACCGGTGCCCGACGCGGACCGTTCATGGCTCTCCCACCGGCCCCTTCCCGCTACGGGCCGCCCCCTGGAGAGCCTGCTCCACGACATACGCGACCACGTGTTGCCCTACCCGATGGGCAACGGGCACCCGCGGTTCTTCGGCTGGGTCAATTCCCCGCCGTCGCCCGCCGGCGTCCTGGTCGCCCCCCTGGCCGCCGCCCTGAACCCGAGCTGCGCCGGAGGCGATCACGCGGGCGTCCTGCTGGAGCGCACCGCCGTACGGTGGCTGGCGGAGCTGGTGGGTTACCCACACCCTCCGGGCGCCGGGCTGCTGACCAGTGGCGCCTCCATGGCCACCATTGTCGCGCTGGCCACGGCCCGGCAGCGGGCAGGCCGCCGCGAGGGGTGGGACGTCCGCGAGAGTGGCCTCTACCGGCATCGCCCGCTGGCGATGTACCTGTCGGCCGAGGCGCACAGCTGCCTGCGCAAGGCGGCCGAACTTCTCGGCCTGGGCAGCCGGTACCTCCGCACCGTCCCGGTCGACGGGGCCTTCCGGATGGACACCGACGCGCTGCGCCGTCTGATCGCCGCGGACGTGGACGCGGGAGTACGGCCGTTCTTCGTCACGGCCAGCGCGGGAACGGTGAACACCGGTGCCGTCGACCCGCTGGCGGACATCGCCGAGGTCGCGCGCGAGCATGACCTGTGGTTCCACGTCGACGGCGCCTACGGCGCCCTCGGCGTCCTCGCCGAAGAGGCCGACTCCGGCTATGCGGGACTGGGGCTGGCGGACTCCCTCGCCCTTGACCCGCACAAGTGGCTCGGTGTCCCCGTCGACTGTGGCTGCGTCCTCTTCCGCGACCCGGCCGGGCCGCGCGACACCTTCAGTCTCGTGCCGCCCTACCTGCGCGACGACGACGCCGACGAGCTGGGCTGGTTCTCCGAGTACGGCCCCGAGCAGACCCGCTCCTTTCGCGCGTTGCGGGTGTGGGCCACGATCGCGCACCTCGGGCGCGACGGGATCGCCCGGCTGGTCCGGCGCACCACCCGGCTCGCGCGCACGCTCGCGGCCATGGTGGAGGCCTCCGGCGACTTCGACCTGCTCGCCCCGGTCGCCACCTCGATCACCGCCTTCCGCCACCGGCCCGCGGCGATGGCCCCCGGCGAGGTCGAGGCTCTGAACCAGGCCCTCCCGGCCGCCGTCCAACGCCGCGGACGCGCCTTCCTGACCGGCACCCGGCTTTCCGGTACGGCGGCACTGCGCGCCTGCGTCCTCCACCCGGCCACCACCGAGGACGATCTCGTGGTCCTGCTGGACGAGATCCGTGCCGCCGCGAAGGAACTCACCGCGTGAGGATCAGCGGCTCTCACCCGGCCCGGCCGAGGTGGCCGCCAGCAGCTCCCGTACGAGATCGAGGTCGATTCTCTCCGGCCCGCGGAAGCGCAGGCAGCCCTTGCCCATGTCCTGCCCGGCCAGACGCTCCTCGAAGGCCGTGCGGATGTCGTCGCGCATGAGGTAGAGGGAGATGTGCCGCCGCTGGCTCGCGAAGGCGATCTCAACATTGCCGTCCCGCTGGTAGGCGGGCATCCCGTACGCCATGACCTCCACGAAACCCTTCAGTTCCGTACGGCACAGCTCACGCAGGCCGGTCAGGGCCTCCCTGTGCTCGTCGGGGACCTCGCTGAGGTAACCGTCCACGCTTTCCGCGTTGCTCCGAACCATGCGCGGAGCGTACGAGAAGCCGAGCGGGCCGGGCCACCCGCGATCTCGTCGCGGGTGGGATCGGTCGTCCGCCCCCGCGGTGACGTGCATGGAGTCCGGCCTGAGGACCAGGCCGTCGGTCCAGGTCACCGGCCCGCGCTGCGGCGCGGCCTGGGGGCGGCCGCACGCGACCGGCCGGAGGTCTCGCGGTACCGCCCCCCTAGGCGGCCGACGCGAGCACGCGCCCCTTGCGCGGACGGCTCCGCCGGAGGGCGAAGTAGGCACCCAGCAGCACATGGACGGAGATGGTGACGAGCACCAGCTGGGTCGCCGCCGACCCGATGGACGCGGTCTGCGGGAAGATGAAGAACATCTGGCCGCCGAAGGTCAGGAACAGGTTGGCGTGGCCGAACCAGACGTGGAACCTGCGCAACGCGCCGCCTCGGCGGCCCAGGCCGTAGACCAGGATGCTGAAGTGCGCGTGCACCGTCAGCAGGACCAGCCAGATTCCCTGCGTGGTGCTGCCGAGGGTGTACTGCTCGGGGCTCACCGGCAGGCCGGAGGCCGGATCCAGCTCACCGAACATCGGCACGTACGTGATGACGCCTCCGATCACGAAGAGCGGCCAGGTGATCCAGCCCATCCGGCGTGCCCAGCGCGACACGTCGCCCATGGACATGCGGGTCGTGGAGCGTTCCTGCCGCATCGCCGAGAGAACACCCGCCATCAGCACCAGCTCGCCGACGTTGCCCAGGATGGGCAGGTAACCGGCGAGCCCGGCCACGCTCGCCATCACCATGGCGGCGATCAGCAGCCGGTTGGACCGCGTCTCGACCAGCATCTGACCGCCGGCGACCAGCAGTCCGAGACCGGTCAGGATCGCCGCCAGCGGGGGGCCGTCCGGCGCCCCGACGTTGACGTAGCGCAGGGTGTCCGCCCACCGCTCGGGTTCCAGGACGACCCCGAAGACGTCAAAGGACGCGTCGTAGACGATCAGCAACAGCACCGTCGCGCAGACCGTGACGACGGTGCCCCTCCGCATCGCCCAGCCCGTGGAGAAGCGGCGGAGCAACGCCAGTCCCCACAGCAGCAGCATCGGGGTGAGCAGGGCGTGCCCGAAGAACCTCGGCAGGTTCAGCCCGCTCAGCAGCGCGCCCTCGCCGACCCAGCCGCCTATGCCGATCACCAGGTTCTCGTAGGCGAGCACCACCGTCAGGCCCGCCGGGATCAGGTCGGCCGGCCGGCGTCGCGCGGACAGTTGTCGTAGGAACCCGGTCAGCAGGAGAAGCTGGGCCAACGCTACGACGAGGAAGAGCACTGAGAACATTGAGTCTCCACGGGGGGGGTGGGCACGTCGACAGGTACAGCATGACGACTTGTCTCTTCCATTGAAACTCTGTTTCTTTAGAAGAAACGGACTTATGCTGACAGGTAGCTCACGCCGCAGGGGCGGCCCATCTCCGTCACGGGTGGCGGGACACTCGGGACGTGCGGGTTACGTCTCCGGCGGACACCCGAAGGACCTCCGCGTGCCGACGGCCGGCCACATGACCGGCGGCCGGTGTGCCACCCGCACCGATTTCGACCGACAGCACAGGCGGCAGGCCGGCCGCCGAACCGGGCCCGAAGCTGAGACCCTTCTCATACCGGACCGGTTTTTCGCCCGGTGACAACAGCCCCCCGGCCGACCAGGAGCCGCCGTGCCGACCTACGCGGGAAGCACCCCTTTTCTCCCCGAAACATGGGAGCTCATAGTGATCGGTGTCGTCGCCTTCGGCGTTCTCTTCGCCGCCGTGGCCGTCGCCACTCTGATCATCGTCTTGCTGATCAAACTGCTCCGCGACTCCTGACCCCCTCGTCGGGAAGCCGGTCGGGGTGCCAGGGCATCCACTTCCGCTCGACCTCCGCCTCCAGGTCGACCCCGTGATGCCGTGCCATGACCAGGAGCTGTGCCAGAACGTCCGCGAGCTCGGACCGGAAGCCCAGCTCCAGTTCGTCGGCGGAGTGCCCCTTGTCCCTGGCCTGGCCGGAACGCATCAGGAACGCCTGCGTCAGCTCGCCCACCTCCTCCTGGAGCTTCAGCAGGAACCAGGTGTCGTCCCGGGTGATCCCGTTCCTGCGGGCATAGGTGCTCGACACCGCTTCGACCTCGTCCGTGAGCCGCCTCAGATCCATGCCGCGAGTGTAGGGAGCGGGTCCGACAACCGCTTTCCGGCGGACCCGGGCCATCGGCTTTCCAGGAAGGCGACCCCCACCATCCCGCAAATCCACAAATATCATCTAAATACCGTAGAAACCTCAACACCATTATCCCGCCAGAGCCCCGGAGAATTCTTCGTGGCGGACCGCCGCCCGCGTGGCGCACGGTATTTCCCGCCCGGTCCTCCGCCGCTGAATTAAGGTGACATCGCCCGCATCACGTGATCAGCCCGTGACAGGGGGCGTTCTTCCCCTCAGGCCCTGAAAACCGAGGTCGAGGAGGGATTCATGTCCCGCGGACACGCCGTCGTCACGGGATGCGTCCTGCCGGTCGACACGCCATAGCCCGCCCACGTCCCTGTCGCCGGAACGGCGCCGAGGCACCATGACATCGCGGAAAAGGTGACGCGCTCGATGATCCCCATTGCCGGACGGCACACCATCGGGAGCCGGAAAGCCGTGCGCCGATGATCGCGGCGATCCTGGCCGTGCTCACCGCCGCCTGCAACGCCCTCTCGTCGGTACTGCAGCGGCAGGCGGCGCGAACCGCACCGCAGAGCCGGGTGTTCAAACTGGCGCTGATCGGCTACCTGATCCGGCAACCCTCATGGCTGGGCGGCATGGCCGCGCTCATCGGGGGCTTCCTGCTGCAGGCGGCAGCGCTGAACTTCGGCGCCCTCGCCCTCGTGCAGCCCATTCTCGTCACCGAGCTGCCCTTCACGATGATCCTCGTCTCGCTCATCCTGCACGTCCACCTGGACCGGAGCTCCTGGCTGGCCATCGGCATCCTGACCGTCGGGCTGGCGCTCTTCCTCGTCTCCGCCGACCCCGGGCAGGACGGAACCCGGTCCCCGACCATGGACGTCTGGGTGATCACCCTGGTCGTCACGGTCGGCGCCGCCGCCGCTCTGATCGCGGTGGCGAAGACCCGCACCGGCCCGCACCGGGGTGCCCTGCTCGGGATCACGTCCGCGCTGGGATTCGCCTTCACCGCCGCACTGATCAAGGAGAACACCGAGACCTTCGCCGCGGAGAGCCTCGGCGTGCTGACCAGCTGGTCGCTGTACGCCATGATCGCGGCCGGCCTGTTCAGCGTCTTCGTCCTGCAGAGCGCGCTGAGCAGCGCGTCCCTGGTGGTCGTGCAGCCGACGCTCAACATCGCCGACCCCGCGATCAGCATCGCGTACGGCGTCGCGCTGTTCGGTGAGGACATCCGGCTCGGCTGGTGGGTCGTCCCGGAACTCATCGGGGTAGCGTTGATCTTCTACGGCAGTGTCCGGCTGAGCCGGTCGCCGCTCGTCGGGTAAGGGCCTCGCGGAGATGAGGCAGGACTCCGCGGGCACGGCGTCGAACAGGGCTGCCCCTCTGGCGATCCGCCGCGTCCGTTCCGCCCCGCATCCGAGGCGGTCCAGCGCGGCGAGCAGTTCCCCGGCGTCACCCGCGTACACGCTCAGCCCGGCCCGCGCCATGGCCAGCGCGCCGTCCCTGCCGTGGCCGGGAATCGGCCGGTAGGAGATGACCGGCACCCCGGCGGCCATCGCCTCCCGGCAGGTCAGGCCCGCCGCGTTGTCCACCAGCGCGTACGCGGCGGCCATCAGGTCCGGCATGTCGTCGCACCAGCCGAGGGCGACACCGGTGTGCCGCAGCAGGTGGCGCAGCCCGCGGTTGTGCCCGCAGAGGACGACGGGCAGGTACCGCCCCGAGCGCGCCAGAACGCGGGCCGTCTCCTCGACTCCGCCCACCCCCCACGCGCCGGCCGAGACGAGGACCAGCCGCTCCCCGGCGCGGGCACCGATCCGGGAACGCACCGGCGTCACGTCGCCCCCTGACCGCCGGAACTCCGGGCGTACCAGGGGAGCGTGACAGAACGCCGGGCGGCCGGTCGCGGCGTGAACGGCGCGAGCGGTCGCCTGATCCGAGCACAGGTACCGGTCGTTGCCCGGGTGCAACCAGAGCCGATGCGCCGCGAAGTCGGTCAGCAGGACGGTGCTGGGGACCGGCAGGCGGCCGCGTAGCCTCAGGTGACCGACCGCCTGCGCGGCCAGGTGGAAGGTCGAGACGACCTCGGCCGGCATCCGGCGGCGGATGAGCCCGCGCAGCCGTGCCGCGGCCATCACCGTCAGCGGCGAGGTCGGCGGCGCCCGGTCCGACACGAAGAAGACCCGGTAGATCAGCGCGTACAGCCAGGGCGCGGAGCGCATCATCCAGCCGTACCAACCGCGCAGCGCCACTCCCAGCCGGAACGGCAGCAGCCTCAGGACATCGACGATCTCCGCTTCGACGCCCTCGGCGGCGAGCCGCCTGGCCAGCTCCACCGCGACCGCGTCGTGCCCGGCTCCCATACCGGCACTGACGATCAGCACAGTGCGTCGCGTTGGCATCACGGCTCCCGTGACACAGACTTGACACGGTGAACCGTGCCGCGTTGACCCTCACCGGTCTGGCCATTCTGCACGCGGGGCCCGCGGCGACCTGGCTGCCCTCCGTGCGCCGGCTGCTGCCCGGCCTCGCCGGGGTGGGCCTCGCCGACCATGTCGCACTGACCTTCGACGACGGGCCCGACCCGCGATCCACCCCGCGTTTCCTCGCGGAGCTGGAACGGCTCGGGTGCCTGGCCACCTTCTTCGTCCTCGGCGAGATGCTCGAACGTCACCCCGCGCTGGGCCGCCGCATCGTCGCGGAGGGCCACGAGATCGCGGTGCACGGCTGGTCGCACGAGAACGCCCTGGCGACCCGTCCCGGCCGGATGGCGGCCGAGACGCACCGGGCGGCCGATCTGGTCGCCGCCGTCACCGGCGTCGACCCCACCTGGTACCGGCCGCCCTACGGCGTCCTCAGCGCCGAGACACTGCTCGCCGCCCGTCTGCGGGGACTGCGTCCCGTCCTGTGGACCGCGTGGGGCAGGGACTGGACACGCTCGGCGAGCCCGGCCTCGGTGCTGGCCACCCTGGCATCCGGCCTGCGGGGCGGGGCGACACTCCTGCTGCACGACTCCGACCACACCTCGGCCCCCGGCTCCTGGCGGTCGGGACTCGGCGCCCTGCCCGAACTGGTGAACCGCTGCCGCTCCACGGGTCTGCGGATCGGACCGCTCCGGGACCACGGCGTCTCCGGCGACCGCGCGGCCCTTCATGGCGTTCGTGAGATCACAGCTCCTCGAAAAAGCACACCGCAAAAGCCGCACCACTTTTTGTGACGGCTTTTACCCGGGCCCGATCCAACCCACCCCCCGGCAAAAGAATCATCATTTCTCCAAAGACAGAGATATAACGCGATACTAAATATTTTCCCAGCTCTCACCGATAAAAACCAGCAGATCGTTCATCCGCGTTTATAACAGCCCGCCGGGGACAACCTCAATTTATGAATTGGAGGGGAGCCGATACGCGGAACGTCATGCTCAAAGCGCGCCGGGAGAACTTCCCGGTCGCCTCATGTGTACTGCCGCGTACCCACCGCCGCCACCTCCTCGCGGTGTACGGCTTCGCACGGACCGTCGACGACATCGGGGACGAGCCGCAGGCCGGGGATCCGCTCCGGCTGCTCGACACCGTCGACGACGACCTCGCCCGCCTGTACGCCGGCCGGCCTCCCCGCCTGCCGGTCATCCGCGCGCTCGCGGGCACCGTCGAGACCTGCTCCGTCCCGGCCGAGCCCTTTCACCGGTTGATCGAGGCCAACCGGCGCGACCAGACGGTCAGCCGGTACGACACCTTCGACGACCTGCTCTCCTACTGCGAGCTGTCCGCCAACCCCGTCGGGCACATCGTGCTGCACGTGTTCGACATGGTCACCCCCTCCCGCCTGGCCCTGTCCGACCGCGTGTGCACGGCGCTGCAGATCATCGAGCACTGCCAGGACGTCGGGGAGGACTACGCCCGAGGCCGCGTCTACCTGCCGGGCGAGGATCTGCGCCGGTTCGGCTGCGACGAGGACGATCTCGCCGCGGCCACCGCCTCGGCGCGGCTGCGCGATGTCGTCGCGCTCCAGGCTCGGCGGGCCGACCGGCTGCTCGACGAGGGGGACCGGCTCGCCCGATCGGCGACGGGGTTCGCCCGCCTCGCCATCGCGGGCTACATCGCGGGCGGCCGGGCCACCACCGCGGCACTGTCCCGGGCCGACCACGACGTTCTCGGACGCGCGGTACGCCCGCGCGGCGCGCGCTTCCTGACGGCCTGGCTGCGGATCCTCACGAGCAGGGGGTACGACCGTGGACACCGTTGACGCCTACCGGCACTGCGAACAGATCGTCCGTGGGAAGGCCCGGAACTTCTCCTACGGTCTCCGGCTGCTGCCGACTCCCAAGCGCCGCGCGCTCAGCGCGGTCTACGCGTTCGCCCGCCGGATCGACGACATCGCCGACGGAAACGGCCCCGACGGGCAGCGCCTGACCGACCTGGCCGCCGCGCGCGCCGCACTCGGCACGGCACGGCCCGACCCCGAGGACCCGGTGCTGGTCGCGCTGCACGACACCGTCCTCCGCTACCCGCTGCCGCTGTCGGCGTTCGAGGAGCTGATCGACGGGTGCGCCGCGGACGTACTCGGGGAGACCTACGAACACTTCGACGAACTGCTCTCCTACTGCCGATGCGTCGCCGGGTCGATCGGGCGGCTCTCCCTCGGCGTCTTCGGCACCGCGGGCACCGAAGACGGCGGGGACGGCGGGGGCGGCGGGGACGCGGCGGGGGTGGCGCACCTGGCGGACGCGTTGGGAGTGGCCCTGCAGATCACGAACATCCTGCGGGACGTGCGCGAGGACCGGCTGGCCGGGCGGACCTACCTCCCCGCCGAGGACCTCAGGCGATTCGGCTGCACCCTGAACATCGACTCCTCCGGCAGGTTCACCGACCCTCCCGACCGGCTCGCCGCGCTGATGCGGTTCGAGGCCGACCGGGCGCGCGACTGGTTCGACGACGGCATGCGCCTGCTGACCGCACTCGACGTGCGCAGCGCGGCGTGCACCGCGGCGATGGCCGGCATCTACCGGTGCCTGCTCGGCCGCATCGCCGCGGATCCCGCCGCGGCACTGGCCTCGCGGCTGTCACTGCCTCCGTGGCAGAAGGCGATGGTGGCGGCGCGCGCCCTGGCGGGGGCCGCCCGATGAGCGGCGCTCCGGTCGCGATCGTCGGCGGCGGGCTGGCGGGCATCGCCGCCGCCGTCGCGCTCGGGGAGGCCGGTCACCGCGTGACCCTGTACGAGGCCCGGCCGAGGCTGGGCGGCGCCACCCACTCCTTCGTCAGGAACGGGCTGAGCGTCGACAACGGCCAGCACGTGTTCCTCCGCTGCTGCACGGCCTATCGCGGCCTGCTCGACCGGCTCGGCGTCGCCGGACGCGTACGCCTGCAGGACCGGTTCGACGTACGGGTGCTCACCCCCGCGGGGCGGTGCGGGCGCCTCCGACGCGGGGTGCTGCCCGGCCCGTTCCACCTGCTGCCGGCGCTGGCCGGATACCGGCTGCTCAAGCCCGCCGACCGGCTGCGCGCGATGCGGGTCTCACTCGCCCTTCGCCGGCTCGACCCGGCCGACCCCGCGCTGGACCTGACCGATCTCGGGAGCTGGCTGACCGCCCACGGGCAGCGCGAGCGCGCGCGGCACGCCCTCTGGGAGCTGTTCGCGATGGCGGCCCTGAACGTCGGGGTCGAGGGCGCGGCCCTGGGGCCCGCGGCGATGGTCTTCAAGACCGCGCTGCTCGGCCGGGCGGGAGCCGCCGACATCGGCGTTCCCACCGTGCCCCTCGGCGAGCTGCACGGCGACGCGGCACGGACCGCCATCGAACGGCGCGGCGGTGCCGTACACCTGTCGGCGAAGGTCACCGCCATCGAGCGGGACTCCGTGGTCGTGGACGGCGGCCGGGTCGAGGCGTCCGCCGTCATCGTCGCCACGGCGCACGAGCAGGCCGCGGCCCTGGTCCCCGAACAGGCCGCTCCCGGCAGGGAGCGCTGGCGCGGCCTGGACGCGAGCCCGATCGTCAACGTGCACGTCGTCTACGACCGGCGGGTCACCCGGGTGCCGTTCGCGGCGGTCGTGGACTCGCCCGTGCAGTGGGTGTTCGACAAGACCGGCGCCGCGGGGCTGCGCGAAGGCCAGTACCTCGCGGTCTCGGTCTCCGCGGCGGACCAGTGGATCGACACACCCACCGCGCGGGTGCGCGCCACGTTCGTACCCGCGCTTGAGCAGATCTTCCCAGGAGCGCGGCAGGCACGGATCATCGATTTCTTCGTCACGAGGGAACGTCGCGCCACCTTCCGCCAGTGCCCAGGCAGTGGCGCGCTCCGCCCCGAGGCCGCCACCCGGTGGCCCGGACTGTTTCTCGCCGGCGCGTGGACCGACACGGGCTGGCCCGACACGATGGAGGCTGCCGTGCGTAGCGGACTCAACGCGACCTGCCTGGTCAGGCGTCATCTGAAGAGGGAACGTCCCCGGTGACGGCGGTCATCCCGCCCTCGGTCGCGGCCGCCCGCGGGCTCGTGGAGCCCGTACTCCGGGACGCCGTGGCCAGGCTCGACCCACTGACCTCGCGCGTCGCCGCCTACCACCTCGGCTGGGCCGATCCGGCGGGCCTGCCCGCCGCCTCCGGCGGCAAGGCGCTACGCCCGGCGCTGGCCATCCTGTCGGCGAGAGCCGCGGGGGGAGGCCAGGAGCAGGGCCTGCCGGTCGCCGCCGCGGTGGAACTCGTGCACGCGTTCTCGCTGCTGCACGACGACATCATGGACGGCGACCGGATGCGGCGGCACCGGCCGGCGGCGTGGACCGTCTTCGGCTGTTCCGCGGCCATCCTCGCCGGCGACGCCCTGCTCTCGCTCGCGGGGGAGCTGCTGCTTGAGGAGGGCGGCCTCCCCGGCCTGCGGGCCGCCCGGCACCTGGCCGTCGCCACCCGGGAGCTGATCGCCGGCCAGGCGCTCGACCTGGAGTTCGAACAGCTCGCGGAGGTGAGCCTGGCGGAGTGCCGGCGGATGTCCACGCAGAAGACCGGCTCCCTGCTGGCCTGTGCCTGCTCGATCGGTGCGACCGTGGTGAACGGCCCCGCTCCGCTGGTCGCCGCCCTGACGGCCTTCGGAACCGAGGCCGGCCTGGCCTTCCAGCTCGTCGACGACCTGCTGGGCATCTGGGGCAGCCCCGAGACGACCGGCAAACCGGTCCTTTCCGACCTGCGCGCCCGCAAGAAGTCGCTGCCGATCGTCGCCGCGCTCACCAGCGACACACCGGCCGGTGAGCGGCTCGCCCGCCTGCTGGCCGATCCCCTGCCGCTGTCCGAATCCGACCTGCGCGACGCCGCCCGGCTCGTCGAGGAGGCCGGCGGCCGGGCATGGGCCGAGACCGAGGCCAAGCACCGGCTCGACGCCGCCGAACACCATCTCGCCGGCGCGGACATGCCCCCGGACGTCCGCGCCGAATTCCTGGACATCGTCCGCTTCCTCACATCCAGGGGCCACTGACATGACCGCCGTCGCCGCTTCCACTTCCGCCGAACTCACCCTCGACGCGGCATGCGACCACCTGCTCGGCCTCCAGTCGCCCGAGGGGTGGTGGAAGGGCGAACTGCAGACGAACGTGACCATGGACGCCGAGGACCTGCTGCTCAGGGAGTTCCTCGGTATCCGCACCGAGCAGGACACCGCCCAGGCGGCCCGTTGGATCCGCTCCGAGCAGCGCGACGACGGGACCTGGGCCAACTTCCACGGCGGTCCCGGCGACCTGTCCACCACGATCGAGGCGTACGCCGCGCTACGGCTCGCCGGTGACCGGACCGACGCCCCTCACCTGCGAGCCGCGGCCCGGTTCGTACGGGAATCCGGTGGGATCGAGGCCAGCCGGGTGTTCACCCGGATCTGGCTGGCGCTGTTCGGGCAGTGGCGATGGGAGGACCTCCCGGTGCTGCCCCCCGAGATGATGTTCCTGCCGCGCTGGTTCCCGCTCAACGTCTACGACTGGGCCTGCTGGGCCAGGCAGACGATCGTCCCGCTCACCATCGTGAGCGCGCACCGCCCGGTCCGGCCGCTCCCGTTCGACCTGGCCGAACTGCGTACCGGACGCCCCGTGCCGCCGCACCCCCACGGGCCGTTCACCGCGCTCGACCGCGTCCTGCACCGCTACCAGCGACATCCCGTCCCCGGCCTGCGGCGGGCCGCGCTGAGGCGGGCCGCCGGGTGGATCGTGGCCAGGCAGGAGGCGGACGGGTCCTGGGGCGGCATCCAGCCGCCGTGGGTGTACTCGCTGATCGCGCTGAGCCTGCACGGCTACCCTCTCGACCATCCGGTGATGCGGAAGGGCATCGAGGGATTCGACAGGTTCACCATCCGGGACGAGAAGGGACGCAGGCTGGAGGCCTGCCAGTCCCCCGTGTGGGACACGGTGCTCGCGATCAACGGCCTTCTCGACGCGGGCCTGCCCGCCGACCATCCCGCCCTCCTCGCCTCCTCCGGCTGGGTGCTCACCGAGGAGATCCGGAGCCGGGGCGACTGGTCCGTACGGCGCCCTTCGCTGGCACCCGGCGGCTGGGCCTTCGAGTTCGACAACGACGGCTACCCGGACATCGACGACACGGCGGAGGCGATTCTCGCCCTGCGCCGGGTGCGTCACCCGGACGCCAGGCCGGCCGTCGACCGCGGGGTGCGCTGGATCACGGGCATGGCGTCCCGCGACGGCGGTTTCGGGGCCTTCGACGCCGACAACACCCGCGAGATGTGCAAGAAGCTGCCGTTCTGCGATTTCGGCGCGGTCATCGACCCGCCGTCCGCCGACGTCACCGCCCACGTCGTCGAGGCGCTGGCGCAGGAGCGGCCGGACTCCCCCGTCCTGCGACGCGCCGTCGTCTGGCTGCTGAAGGCACAGGAGGCGGACGGGTCGTGGTTCGGCCGCTGGGGGGCCAACCACGTCTACGGCACCGGCGCCGTGCTCCCCGCGCTCATCGCGGCCGGCGTACGGCCCGGCAAGCCGTGCATAAGGCGTGCCGTCGCCTGGCTGGAGAGGCACCAGAACGACGACGGCGGCTGGGGGGAGGACCTGCGCTCCTACACCGATCCCCGCTGGATCGGGCGCGGCCACTCCACTCCCTCGCAGACGGCATGGGCCCTGATGGCGCTGCTCGCCGCCGGGGAGCGGTCACCGGCGGTGGAGCGCGGCGTGGAGTGGCTGGTCGGCCACCAGCGCCCGGACGGCGGCTGGGACGAGCCGTACTTCACCGGGACCGGCTTTCCCGGCGCCTTCTACATCAACTACCACCTCTACCGGCTCGTCTTCCCGATCAGCGCGCTGGGCCGTTACGTGCGCTCCCAAGAGGTGCCCTCGCGTCCCAGGCCCGCGCTGAGGGACGAGGCGGTCACCGTGGACGCCGGGTGACCGGCCTGCTGATCTGCACCGCCCTGGCCGTCGAGGCGCGGGCCGTACGGAGCGGCCTGCCGGCCGAGGAGGTGCGGGTGATCCGGACCGGAATGGGCCCGCGCCGCGCCGCGAGCGCGGCGGCGCGGCTCCCGCCGGCGGGCGCGCTGGCGGTGACCGGTTTCTGCGGGGCGCTCGACGAGGGCCTGCGCCCGGGAGACGTGCTGGTGGCGAGCGAGATCCGCTTCGCGGGCCGGGCGGTGCCCTGTCCCTCGGCGTGGCCGCTGGCCGAGGAGCTGGCCCGGGCCGGCCTGTCCGCGCGGACCGGACCGCTGGTCACCTCCGATCACATCGTGACGGGGGCCGAACGCCGCAGGCTCGCCGCCGAGGGGGCCGCGGCCGTCGACATGGAGACCGGGCCGCTGGCGGGCGCGGTGCCCGGCCTGCCGTTCGCCGCGCTGCGCGTCGTCGCCGACATCGCCGGTGCCGCGCTGTTGCGCCCGGCCACGATACGCGGCGGCGCCGTGGCGTACCGCGTGCTGCGCCGGCTCGGCCCGGTCCTGGCCCGCTGGGCCGCCGCGATCTCCCCCTCTCTCCCCGAGGAGTCCGTCCCGTTCCATTACCCGAGGAGATGCAACCCAGATGCCGACACCGATCCGCCAGAGTCTTCGCATCGGCGGCTACATCCTTCGCCAGAAGCTGCGCGGGCGGGCGAAGTTCCCCCTTCTGGTGGAACTTGAGCCTCTGTTCGCCTGCAACCTGCACTGTGCGGGCTGCGGAAAGATCCAGCACCCCGCCGACGTGCTGAAACAGCGCATGCCGGTCGAGCAGGCCCTGGCCGCCATCGAGGAGTGCGGCGCACCCATGGTCTCGATCGCGGGCGGGGAACCGCTCATGCACCCGCAGATAGGGGAGCTGGTCCGGGAACTGGTCGCCAGGAGGAAGTACGTGTTCCTGTGCACCAACGCGCTGCTGATCCCCAAGAAGATCGACCAGTTCGAGCCCTCGCGATACTTCGCGTGGACGATCCACCTGGACGGCATGCGCGAGCGCCACGACGAGTCGGTGTGCAAGGAGGGCGTGTTCGACGAGGCCGTCGCCGCGGTCCGGGAATGCCGGCGCCGTGGTTTCCGGGTCACCACGAACACGACGTTCTTCAACACCGACAGCCCTCAGACGGTCGTCGACGTGCTCAACTACCTCAACGACGATCTTCGCGTCGACGAGATGATGATCTCTCCCGGGTACGCGTACGAGAAGGCGCCCGACCAGGAGCACTTCCTCGGCGTGCGGGAGACCCGGGAGCTGTTCCGCAAGGCGTTCGCCGGCGGGAACCGGCGGCGGTGGAGGTTCAACCACACCCCGCTCTTCCTCGACTTCCTCGAAGGGAGGATCGACTTCCCGTGCACGGCGTGGGCCATCCCCTCGTACTCGCTCTTCGGCTGGCAGCGCCCCTGCTACCTCATGTCCGACGGCTACGCGGCCACCTATCGGGAGCTGGTCACCGAGACCGACTGGGACGCCTACGGCCGGGGGCGCGACGACCGGTGCGCCAACTGCATGGCCCACTGCGGATACGAGCCGACCGCCGTCTTCGCCACGCTCACCTCGGTCAGGGAGTCGATCCGGGCTCTGCGCGGCGGCTGAGCTCCGGCTGCCCGCCGAACATCCCGGCGAGGGCGCGGAAGGGGCCGGGCGCCGCGCCCTTCAGCATGGCCGGCAGCCGCAGCCAGCCCGGCACGTACGACTCGGGCCTGCCGTCCTCGACGGCGGACACGATCGCCTGGGCGACCCGTTCCGCGGGGATCGGCACGGGCCATCGCCGCGTGTAGGGGGCGCCGCGCCGCTCGAAGAACGGGGTCTCCACCACGCCGGGCAGCACGACGGACACGCCGATCCCGCGCGACTCGTACCGCAGGCTCTCGGCGAAGCCGAGGAGGCCCGCCTTGGTGGCGGCGTACACCGCCTCGTCCCGCACCCCGATCGCCCCGGCGATCGAGGCCACGAAGACGAGGTGTCCTCGGCCGCGCTCGATCATCGCGGGCAGCAGGAGGCGGGTCAGCAGGATGGGAGCGGTCAGGTTCCCCGCGACCAGGCGCTCGACGGTACCGTCCGGCATCGCCGGGAACGGCCCTGCCCACCCGCACCCGGCGTTGCCGACCAGCACGTCGACCGGTCCCGCGCGCTCGGCGAGGTCCGCGAGGTCCGTCGTGAGGTCGCCGACGAGCGCCCGGCCGCCGGTCTCCGAGGCGACGGCCGCGAGCCTGTCCCGGTCGCGCCCCGACAGGACGAGGCGGGCCCCCGTGGCGGCCATCGCCCGCGCGGTCGCGGCCCCTATGCCGGACGACGCACCGGTGATCAGCACACGAGCGTCCGCGAGTCTCATCTCGATCCCTCCGGTGAGGATGTCGGGGGCCCTGCGGGCTCCGCGTCGTTTCCGGCGGGGTCTCCCATGATGCCCCTCCCTCCCGGAGATGTCGCGGAGACCCGGCCGACGTCCCGCTTCACGGGGAGGGCATCGTCCGGTCATGTTCGAGGGCCGGTGTGAGTGTGCGACGACACGCGAAGGGACGTCGGCCCCGCGTTCACCTGGGACCGGTCACGGGTCCTCCCGGTCGCCGGGCGGCGAGGGCGGTGTCTGGAAGGTCACCGGGCGGCCCTGGTCCTTCCACGCCGCCAGGCCACCGTCGAGATGCGACACGTCGGTGTACCCGAGTTCCTGCAGGGTCTGCGCGGCGAGCGCGGACCGGCCGCCTGAGGCGCAGTAGAGGATGGTCCGCACCAGGGGGTCGAACTCGGCCCGGTGGTACGGGCCGGCCGGGTCCGCCCAGAACTCCAGCATCCCGCGAGGTGCCTGAACCGCGTCCGGGATGGCGCCCTCGCGCTGGACCTCGTCGGGCTCCCGGAGATCGACCAGCGTCACCGCACCGGTTTCGAGTGCCTCGGCGACCTCCGCCACCGACATGTTGCGGATCCGGTCTCTGGCGTTCGCCACCAGGTGCCGGCTGGAAGTGCTCATCGTCGTCTCCGCCTTTCTTCGAGCGTTCCCTCATTCGACAGCGGGCCCGCGCGCCGCGCATCCGTGCCCGGTACGGAAAAAGCGTCCGTGCTCCGTACCGAGGGCGGCGCGGAGACGGCTCGTGGCGGATTCGCCGGGGACCGTCCGGGCGGCCGGCGAGGATACTCGCCTCATGAGATCCGACACCTTCCCCGATCCACTGCGGGCGGCCGGAGTGACCCGGCGGGAACTCGAGGTCTTCTGGCTGGTGGGGGATCGCCTGCCCAATCGGGAGATCGCCGCCGGCCTGCGGGTGTCGGAACGGACGGTGGAGAGCCACGTGTCGTCCCTGCTGCGCAAGCTCGGCGGGTCTAACCGCCTGGCCCTGATCGACGCGGCGGCACGGCTACGGGCCCGCCGGGACCCCGGTGGCAGGCTGCCCAGACCGCTGTCGTCGTTCGTGGGACGGATCCAGGAGACCGAGGACCTCCTGCGGCTGGCCGGCACCCACCGGCTGCTGACGTTGACCGGTCCCGCCGGCACCGGCAAGACCCGGCTGGCGCTGCACCTGGCCCACTCGGCGACCACCCTGCCGCCCGCCGTCCTGGTCGACCTCGCGTCCGTACCCCCCGCCGATCCTGGGGAGCGGGCCTTCGCCGACATCCTCGGCGACCCCGTGGAGCGGGCGTTCGCGGACGCCCTCGGCGTCACCGGGGACGGGCGGCGGCTGCGCGCCCTGATACGCGGTGCGCTCGCCGAGGGCGGGCACTGGCTCGTGGTGGACAACTGCGAACACGTGTCCGCCACCGCGGCGGCACTCCTCGCCGACCTGTTGACCACCACGGACCGGCTGCGCGTGCTGGCCACCAGCCACGGACCGCTGGGGGTGGCGGGAGAGGTCGTCTACGAGATTCCGCCCCTGCCGCTTCCCGGGGAACTCGACGATCCGGCGGCCGTGCTGGGTGCGGCCTCCGGACTGCTGTTCGCCGACCGCGCGGCCGCGGTCTCTCCCGGTTTCGAGGTCACCTCCGGCAATGCCAGGCACGTCGCGATGATCTGCCGCCGGCTGGACGGGCTGCCGCTGGCCATCGAGCTCGCGGCGGCGCGAATCCGGGTCTTCTCACCGGCCGAGCTGCTGGAGCGCCTGGACAACCGGTTCGCGCTGCTGACCGGTGGGCCGCACGGCGTCCCGAGCCGGCACCGCACCCTGGAGGAGGCCCTGAGGTGGAGTTACGAGCTGCTGGGCGACGACGAACGGCTGCTGTTCGAACGATGTTCGGTGTTTCCCGGCGAGTTCGACTACGACACCGCGACGCGGATTCTCGCCTATCCGCCGCTGGACTCCGCCGACCTCGTCCGGCTCTTCCCGCGCCTGCTCGACCGGTCCCTGCTCTCCCGCCGCCGCCGGGACCAGACCACCGAATACCGCCTGCTCGACAGCGTCCGCCAGTTCGCGCACCGGCGACTGCTGGCGCGTGGCGCCACCGGCACGGCACGTGAGCAGCACGCCCTGCACCATCTACGCCACGGCGTGGCCGCCCTGCCCGACCTGCGAGGGCGGGATCAGGCCGCCGCGCTGCGCTGGTTCGACCGCCGCTGGGCGGACGTGCGGGCCGGGATGCGCTGGGCCCTCGAACAGCGGGAGACGGCACCCGCCTGGGAGTTCCTCGCCGGAGTCGGTACGGGGTGGGAGGTCCTCGGCGCGCGCGGCGAACTGTTCGGCTGGCTGGACAGGCTGCTCGAACGGCCCCCGCCGGGGGGCGTCCTGGACATCCGGGCCGCGGTCACCTGCTCCTTCCTGCTGGCCTACCAGGACACCGGGCGGGCGCGGGCCTTCGCCGAGCAGGCGCGTGAGCGCGCCGAGCACGGCACCGAGGAGGACCGGGCTCTCGCCCTTCTCGCCCTCGGCTGGGCGATGATGTACGGCGAGCACCGCGCGTCCGCGATCGAGCACCTGGAGCAGGCGGCGTCGCGTTTCGAGCGGCTGGGCGACGACTGGCACCGCGCCCTGGCGCTGTCCGGCCTGGGCACGGCCACCCCGGACACCTCGACCTCCCTGACCCGGCTGGCCCACGCCGCCGAGCTGTTCGGCCGGCTCCACGACCATGTCAAACGCGCCAACTGCCTCAACCAGATGGCCATCCGCGCGGTCGAGGGCCGGATCCGGCTCGATGACGTGGCGGGCTGGCTGGACGAGGCGAGGCGGCTGGCCGACGCCGTCGGCAACGACCACGAGCGGCTGCACGCCGAGGTCTTTCTGGCCTGCTTCGACCAGCACCGGGGGGACCACGCGATGGCCGCGACCCGGTTCGGCGGCGTACTCGCCGAGGTCCGCCGTATCGGCGATCTTCGCTGCACGGCCCGCTGCCTGTTCGGGCTCGGCCGGGCCGCGGCCCTCCGCGGTGACCACGAGCGGGCACGGCACCTCCTCGCCGAGGGCGCCGGGCTCGCCGTCGGCCTTGGTGACCCGCGCCGCTTGCTGAGCGACCTGCTCCTGCTCGCCGGATCCGAGCACGCGACCGGTCACCTCGTCCGCGCCGCGGTCCTGCTCGGCGCCGCCGAACGCCTCGATCCCGCGCGGGGCGAGGACCTCGTCCCCGCCCTGCGAGCGGCACTGCTCGACCGGCTCGGGCCCGCGGCCTTCGCCTCCGCCCTGGCCACCGGGCACCGGACGCCCCTCACCGGCCTGCTCTCCGAACGATCGTCCTTTCCGCGGGAAGGTCATCCGTAAGGCCGGCAGGGGCGGGGTCCCCTCAGGTGAGGAGGGTGTCTCCGATCCAGCCGCCTGGGGAGCAGCCCGGCGGGATGGCGAAGACCGCCGAGCCGATCGGGGTCGTCCACTCGTTGAGCAGATCGGCCTCGTCCAGCCTGCGCTGGACGGGGATGAACTGCCGGGCGATGTCGGCCTGGTAGGAGGCGAACAGCAGCCCGGAGTCGGCGCGCCCGTCCGGGGTGAGCCCCTCGTCGTAGTTGTAGACCCGGCGCAGGATCCGCATTCCCGGATCGGCGACGTGGGCCCGGCGGATGTGAGCCTGCTCGGAGATGACCGGGAAGCCGATCGCGTTGAGCTTGGTGAAGTCGGCCTCGTCGTGCTCGTCGCGCCCGGTGAGCGGGGCGCCGTTGTCCAGGCGGCGGCCCACGGTGAACTCCTTGGCGACCCGGTCGACGGCGTCCCAGGTCTCCATCTCCGCCCGGATGCGCCGCAGCACCAGCGTGGTGCCGCCGCGCAGCCAGGACGGTCCCTCGCGCACCCACACGGCCCGGTCGAACTCGGGGGTGCCGGGTGAGAGGTTGACGGTCCCGTCGAGCTGGCCCATGACGTTGCGCTGGGTCTGCTCCGCGGCGTGGGTGCCGGCGGCACGCCGGAAGCCCCGCTGAATCCAGCGCACCCTGGCGAAGGAACGGGCGTCCTTGACGACCATGCGCAGGGCGTGGGCGAGGGTGAGGGCGTCGTCGGCGCAGATCTGCAGCAGCAGGTCCCCGCCGCTCCACTCCTTCCTGAGTCTGTCGATGGTGAAGGCGGGCAGCGGCGCCACGGTCTTCGGCCTGCGGTCGGCCAGTCCCGCCGCCGCGAAGAGACCGGGGCCGAATCCGAAGGTCACGGTCAGCCTGGCGGGCAGCAGGGCCAGTTCGGGCTCGGTGTCGGCCAGGGCGGGCCTGCCCTGGGTCAGCCGCCTGGCGTCGTCGGTGAGCAGCCGCATCATCCGCCCCAGCGCCTCGCGGTCGGTGCCCGGCAACAGGTCAAGGCCGACGAACACCCCGTACGCCTGTGGCATGGTCGCGATGCCCGCCTGGTGGGCCCCGTCGAAGGGTTCCACCGCGGAACCGCCGGAGACGGGGACGGGGACGGCCCGAGCGGGCCGGGGGGCGGCCGCCGGAACGGCCTGGTCGGGAGCGCAGGCGGCGAGGGCGCCGGCCGCGGTGACGGCGCCCCCCGCGAGCAGTCCCCTACGGCTGATTCGGGGGTCTGACATGAGTTCTACTCCGCTTTTCGGTCAGCCGTGGCTCTCGCCCATGTCCATGCCCTCGTGCCCCTTGGGGTCCGTGCCGGGCTGGTAGTTCTCCTGGCCTCCGGCGAAGTCCTTGCCGACCGCGGTGAACTCCAGGGTCCCGCCGTCCTTGAGGGTGAGGGTGAAGGGGATCTCAGCGCCGGGCCTCACCGCTTCGGTGACGCCCATCAGCATGATGTGGTCGCCGCCCGGCTGGAGCTGATGCGTGCCCCGCGCGGGGATCACGATCCCGCCCTCCTTGGGTCGCATGACCATCTTTCCCGCGGATTCCACGACCTCGTGCAACTCGACCTTCGGCGACAGCGACGAGGCGGCGGAGACGACCGTCACCTCGGCGTCGGTGTTGTTGACCAGGGTGCCGAAGGCGGCGCTCATCCCCTTCTTGGCGGTCTTCACCCACGGGTCGGTGATCGTCAACGCGGGGGCGGTGGGAGCGGGGGTGGCGGGGGCCGCCGCCGGGGCGACGGTGCTCTGGGAGCCGCACCCGGCCAGGGCCACCACGGCCGCGACCAGGATTCCGGCAGGGGTGATACGACGAACGGACATGGTGATGCCTCTCTTCTGGCCGGGCAGCCGACAGGCCGCGGCCGGACGCCGCTCGATGGCCATGCCGGACAGGCAGCCCGGAACTGTCACGCTGGTTCGGTTCGCCGGGCGGCAGGAAGGCCGCATCGGCGCAGGCCCGCGCGTGCGGGCTCGGGAACGGGCGACACCCCCGGGTGACCCGCGCGGTCAGCCGGAGGTCGCGGTGACGGTCCGGGGAGGGCCGCGCCGGCTGAGAACGTGGCGCAGCACGGCGGAGCGGAGAGGGCCGGGCTCGCTCGCGGACGGGGTGAGGAAGGCCACGTACGCCGGGGTCACCGGCACGATGAGCACGCGGCCGAACCGCGCACCGAGTCGTCGCAGCAGCGCCCACAGCGCCGCCTCGCCGCGCGCCAGCCAGAGCGCGGTCAGTCCGACGGCCCACCCGTGCGCCACCAGCATGCCCAGTCCGGGCAGCAGCCCCGCGTGGACATGCCCGCCGACCTCGACCGGGGACGCGGTGTGCGCGAGGGAGAACAGCACGTGCACCCCGGCCTGCACGCCCGCCAGCAGCGGCAGGATCACCGCCAGTGTGCGCTCGCGCCCCGAGGTGGCGAGGGCCGCGCCGAAGGCGAGGGCCAGGGCGGCGGCCGCGCTCGGCGCGGAGACCGAGCCTCCCGCGAGGACGTGCGCCATCACGCTCAGGCCCAGGCAGACCGCGGCGAAAGCGGCGGCGCGGGCGATGCGGAAAGGCCAGGTCGCGAGCATGGTCCGGCAATCATCCCATGCCCCCGTGGAGGTCCACGGACCGCCCTTGGCGGAGCGGACGCGCAGAATCCCGGGCAGGTCACCACACTGATGTACTCACCGGTAACTGAGTAGCCGCGCTCATGCCTCGAAAGGCGGATCGTCTCGACGATGGGAACATGACACGACCGGTGAAGAGCACCACGACCGCCGCCTTCTACCTGCAGGCCGTCATCTCGTTCGGGCTGTCGGTGGCGGCCATGGTGATCGGTATCGCCTACCTGCCCGTGACCGCCTGGGTCCGGTCCTTCATGGGCATCGGGCTGCTCTACGTGGTGACGTCGACGTTCACTCTCGCCAAGTGCGTCCGGGACCGTACCGAGGAGGCCGCGGTCGTCAGCCGCGTCGACCAGGCCAGGCTGGACAAGCTGCTGGCCGAGCACGACCCCTTCAAGAACGACTGACGCCCTCCCGGCCACGGAGCCGGGCGCGGACTCAGGGCGCCGGAGACTCGCGGATCTCGGCCAGCGAGATCCGCATGGCGTCGGCGGCGCGGGTGAACCAGTCGGAGATGGTGGCCAGCTCGTCCGGGCCGTAACTCTCGAAGAGCTCGATGAGCCGCCGGTAGGTGGGTTCGTACGCCACCGCGACGCGGGCCGCCGGGTCCCCCTCGGGGACGATCCGGATGCGGCGGCGGTCGTGGGGGTCGGGGACGCGCCGGGCGTAACCCGCGCCCTCCAGGCGGTTGACCACCCCGGTGACGGCCCCGGTGGTGAGACCCGCCAGTTCGGCGAGACGCCCCGCGGTGAGCGCCTCCCCTTTCGCACCGAGGATGAAACCGAGACACGTCAGGTCCGTGACGTTGATGCCGAGGCGCTCGGCGAGCGCGTGCTGCCCGACCATGCTCAACGCGATCAGCTGGTCCATCCGGCTCAGGACATCCAGCGGCGAGGCCCCGGGGCTGGACTTGCCTTCCATCGCGAACTCTCCTTACCATCTAAGAAATTTAGCTCGTGAGATAAACGGTGCGAGCAGATCCAACTTAGCCGCCCGCCGTCCGAGACCTCACCGGGGCCCGCGGAAGGCGGCGATCCGGATGGAGGGGGAGCGCATGGGGATAAGAGAAGACTTCGCGGAGCTGGCGGAGATCCACGAAGAGCACGACATGGGGCACACCGTGGCAGGCTGGACCGGTTCGATCGTCTGCATGACCGGTTTCGCGATCTCCGGGCTGGCGATGGTGGCCGCCGACGTCGTCCGGCCGCTCACGACAAAGATCGCACTCCGGATGGCCCCGTACCCACCTCGTCGCATATCTGACGGGATGGAAAAAATCATACGTATCCAGTGATTCGACCCTCCGCTGGGGCACCGACCGTACATACCTGGTAAGACGGAGGGAACGCCCGCCCTGTGAACTGCGGGCCTAAGGAGTCTTTCCATGCCACCCGAAGGTGTGAACGCGCTCTTCGTCTCGACCGGCGCGCACGAGGGCGCCATCGTGGTCCGGGCGATCGGCGAACTCGACTACGTCTACGCACCGGTCTTCCGGAGGGAGATCGACCGGTTCTGGAACACGAGCACCGACGACTCTCCGCTCTTTCCCCCGTCGCTCCTCCCGGAGAGTCCCCCCTCCCCGTCGCCACTGCTCCCGGGTACGCGTGCCGAGGCCGCCCCCCTGCTCATCCTCGATCTGGCCGGGCTCACCTTTTGCGACTCCACCGGGCTCGCGGAACTGCTGAGGATCCTGCGCCAGAGCCAGGAGAAAGGAATCCACCTGGTGGTGACCGGGGCGAGCCGGACACTGCGTCACATGCTCGCCACCGCCGGACTGCTGAGCTACTTCACGATGGCCGCCTCCGTGGAGGAGGCACTGCCAGTCGAGGGAGCGCTGCCACTCGGAAAGGCACTGCCACTCGGAGAGGCACTGCCACTCGGGGAGGCCGGGACGGTGGAAGGCTGAAGGACACCTGCGGGCGCGCGACGGTGCCGGTCTCCGGCAGGCCGCCGTGAACGGCCGACCGCGCCCCGCGGGTGGCCTGCCCGCAGAAGTCCTGAGATATATGTCGTCAAAACACCCTCATTAGCCTGACAAGTGAGTCAATATCTTCCTACGGGAAAATCCACTCTTCGTCGAAAGTGGGGTCCCGATGCGGAAGACGTCACCGCGGGCGACCGCGGAAGCACTGCCCGAGACCCTGGACGGGCTGCCGGTGGCACCCAGGGAATTCCTTGCCCTCGTGTCCGTGGACTTCACCGGGACGTACCAGGTCTACCTGGCCGCCAAGGACGAGCGCATCAAGATGACCAGGCTCTCCATGAGCCTGCTCTCCGCCCCGTTCGCCGCCGCGATCGCACTGACCGGCGCGAAAGTGATCAGCCCGAACATGCTGGTCTCATGGCAGAGCGTGCCCTGGTACCTGTTCGCGACGGTCGCCGCGTTCGGGCTGCTCAGCGTGCTGCCCTTCCTGCGGCTGATCGAGGCGGTGAACGCGCACATGCGGACCGCGCGGGCGCTCAACAATTTCCGTCTGCTCTACGTCGTCCACCTCAAGGACCAGTTCTCGGCCCTCGGCTGGACTCCCAACCTGCCGGTGGACCCCCGCTATCCGGAGACGTACGCGCCGCTGGCCTGGCCGGGGATCAACGTGATGATGCTGGCCCTGGTCAACAGCTCCTACATCGCGGCCGGCGTGCTCGGGATGATCGGAGCCGTGCCCACCACGGCCCTGCTCCTGGTGATCATCGGGCTGCTCGCAATGATCCACTACTTCGTCTACTACGTCCGCGCCAACGTTTCCCGGCAACGCCGACTCCCACACAATCCCTTCCATTTCCCCAATGTGGAGACCTGAATGCCCGACCTCCTCAGATTCGCGTCTTGTGGGGAGACGTGGATCTGGCTGATGCGACACGTGACGAACAACGGCCGGCCCGCCCTGGACGACCGCGGCCCGATCATCGAGGCACCGGCGGTACTGTTCGAGATCACCGGTCTGGACTGGGAAGACCCGGTCCTGAGGTGCTACGGCGACGCGGGGAAGATTCCGCTGTACGCCAGCAAGTTCAGCGAGCGGTCGATCGTGCCGCCCTTCAAGTACAGCTACGGAGGGCGGCTCCGCCAGTTGCTCGGTGTCGACCAGCTCGGCTGGATCGCTGACGTGCTCCGCGCCAAGCCGTACACCAAGAGCGGTTGGATCTCGCTGACCGTTCCCGGCGAGCAACCCGACGCGGTGCCCTGCCTGACCAGCCTCGCCTTCAGGCTCCGTGCCGGGCGGCTGGCCATGACCGCCGCCTTCCGGTCCCAGAACGCGTTCACCAGCTACCTGAACTACGTGCCACTGCGCGGTGTCCAGAGCGAGGTGGCGGACGGCCTCATGGTGGGCTGCGGGTCGATGAGGATCTTCGTCGACGTACCGCACATCTACGTCGCGGACTCGGCGACGGTCGGCAGGATCCTCCGGCTGTCGGAACGCGACGGGCTCGGCGCGGGAGACCCCGCGCCGAGCCCCGACGTCGAACCCGCACCCTCCGCCGACCTGGCGGCGCCGGTACGGTGACCGGTCACCTGAAGCGGCGCAGCCGGAGGCTGTTGCTGACCACGAAGACCGAGGAGAGCGCCATCGCGCCTCCGGCGATCATCGGGGTGAGCAGCCCGGACGCGGCCAGCGGGATGGCGGCCACGTTGTAGGCGAAGGCCCAGAACAGGTTGCCCTTGATGGTCCGCAGCGTGCGGCGGGACAGTCGGATCGCGTCCGCGGCCACCCGCAGGTCGCCGCGGACCAGGGTGAGGTCGGAGGCCTCGATCGCGACGTCGGTGCCGGTGCCCATCGCCATGCCGAGGTCGGCCTGGGCGAGCGCGGCGGCGTCGTTGACCCCGTCGCCGATCATGGCCACGGTACGGCCCTCGGTCTGGAGACGCTTGACGACCTCCACCTTGTCCGCGGGCAGCACTTCGGCGATGACGTCGTCGATACCCGCGGCCTCGGCGACCGTACGGGCCACCGTCTCGTTGTCGCCGGTCAGCAGGATCGGGCGCAGGCCGAGCGCGCGCAGCTCGGTGATCGCCTCGGCCGAGGTGGGCTTGATCACGTCGGCCACGGTGAGCACCGCGCGGGCCTTGCCGTCCCAGCCGACCGCGACGGCGGTCTCCCCGCGCGCCCATGCCCGGTCCAGCTCCTCGGAAAGGCCGGACGGCAGGTGCTGCGACCATTCGGCGAGCAGTTGGGGGCGCCCGACGAGGACGGCGTGCCCGTCGACGACACCCTGGACGCCCAGGCCCTCGACGTTCGCGAAGTCCTCGACCTTGGCGGTGGAGTTCGCGGCGCGGGCGACGGCGCGGGCGATGGGGTGCTCGGAGGCCGCCTCCAGCGCCCCGGCCAGCCGGAGCACCTCGTCGCGCTCCTCCCCCTCCGCGGTGAAGACGTCCTTGAGGGTCATCGTGCCCGACGTCACGGTGCCGGTCTTGTCCAGGACGACGGTGTCGATGCCGTGGGTCGACTCCAGCGCCTCGGGCCCCTTGATCAGGATGCCCAGCTGGGCGCCGCGGCCGGTGCCGACCATCAGCGCGGTCGGCGTGGCGAGGCCCAGGGCGCAGGGGCAGGCGATGATGAGTACCGCCACGGCGGCCGTGAAGGCCGCGGTGGCGCCGGAACCGGTGCCGAGCCAGAAGCCCAGGGTGACCACGGACAGGACGATCACGATCGGCACGAACACCGCGGAGATCCGGTCGGCCAGCCGCTGTACGGCGGCCTTGCCGTTCTGCGCGTCCTCCACCAGCCTGGCCATCTGGGCGAGCTGGGTGTCCGAGCCGACCCGGGTGGCCCTGACCACGAGCCGTCCTCCGGCGTTCACGGTGGCGCCGACCACCGTGTCACCCGGTCGCACCTCGACGGGAACCGACTCACCGGTCAGCATGGAGGCGTCCACGGCCGAGGAACCCTCCACGACCACGCCATCGGTCGCGATCTTCTCCCCCGGCCGTACCAGGAAGAGGTCTCCCACCTTGAGACCGTCGATGGGAACGAGTTCCCCGGAGGCCAGCGTGACCTCCTTGGCGCCCATCGACAGCAGCGCGCGGAGCGCGGCACCGGCCCGGCGCTTGGAACGGGCCTCGAAGTAGCGGCCCGCGAGGATGAAGGTGATCACTCCGGCGGCGGCCTCGAAGTAGATGTTCCCCGAGCCGTCACCCCCGGAGAGGGTGAACTCGAAGCCGTGCCGCATGCCCGGCATCCCGGCCGTACCGAAGAACAGGGCCCACAGGGACCAGACGAACGCGGCGATCGTGCCCATCGAGACCAGCGTGTCCATGGTCGCGGCGCCGTGCCGCAGGTTGGTCCAGGCCGCCCGGTGGAAGGGCCAGCCGCCGTAGACCACGACGGGTCCCGCCAGGGCCAGGGAGAGCCACTGCCAGTTGTCGAACTGCAGCGCCGGGATCATCGCCATCGCGACGACCGGCGCCGACAGCACGATGGAGATGATCAGTCGCTGCCTGAGCGGCGTGAGCGTGTCCGGCTCGACCGGCTCCTCCGTCCCCTCCGGGGACGGCGGGGCGGGCAGCTCGGCGGTGTATCCGGCCTTCTCGACCTCCGCGACCAGGTCCTCGGGGGTGACGTCACCGGGGTAGGCGACCTTGGCCTTCTCGGTGGCGTAGTTGACGGTCGCGGTCACGCCGTCCAGCTTGTTGAGCTTGCGCTCGATGCGTGCCGCGCAGGAGGCGCAGGTCATGCCACCGATGGCGAGCTCGATCTCGCCGCCGGCGGGCGGCCTGCCGGTGGTCATGGACGTCATGTCCTCTCCTTGTGCCTCGTCTGTCGTCGTACTCGGCCGGGGGCCGATACCGGTACCCGGCCGTGCGCCTCGTCGAAGCGCCCCGTCATGATCTGGGCGCCGGTCCGTTCGGGGGGTCGTCCCCGCCATGGGTACGGGCGAACATGCCCCGCCCTCTCACCATGGGAACACATAACCCCCTCGGGGTATTTCACGGCTACCGTCCGTGCTCGTGGGGGCCGTGACCGTCCCCGGTCGGCGCCGTGGCCCCACCGGCCTCGGGATCCGGGCCGGTGGCGGCGGTGAAGACGGCGGTGCGCACCGTGCCGGCGTGCTTGAAGTCCAGGTAGAGCCCGTAGGTCCCGGCACTCGGCACCTCGGCGTAGAAGGTGATGTCCGGGCCGGGCGCGGTGCGCCCGTCATCGGGCGCGCCGTCCGGGTGCACGTGCAGGTAGGCCAGGTCGCCGTCACGGAGCGCGACCAGGTGGCCGTAGGCGGCCAGGTAGGGCTCCAGGTCGGTGACCGGTTTCCCGTCCTTGGCGATCGAGAGCGTGAGCATGCTGGTGCGGCCGGGCACGAGGTCTCCGGCAAGGGTGACGGTGTAGTCGCCCACCTTCGCGGTCTCCGCCGGGACGGCCGGCGGCTCGGGCCGGTAGTCACCCGCCACCGACAGGTCCATGCCGAGCGTCATGGCCTCCGCCCCCTCCGGGGCGAAGTCGGCGAACGCCCGGTACTCCCCGGCGGCGGGAAGCTCCAGCGGGACCGACCAGACCCCGCCCTTCTGGGTGGGGTGCAGGTGCCGGAAGCCGGTCAGGTCTCGGCGGACCACGATGAGGTGCAGCTTCTTGTCGTGCTGGGTGGTGAACCCGGTGACCGGATGGCCGTCGGGGCCGATCACCGAGAAGCGGAAGTCGGTCCGCTTGCCCACCTTGACCTCGTCGGTCTCCGGCAGGAGCGTGTATCCCCCCTGGGAGACCTGGAGCCCGCCGGGAACGGCCGGCGCCCGCGCCGCCCCCGCCTCCTCGTCGTGCCCCTCGTCATGCCCCGCGCCCGCCCCGGTGGCATGCTCGGCGCCCGGCTCGGCACTGTGGCCCGCGTCGCGAGCGGCCTCGGCCACCGCGCCTCCAACGGGCCCGACCACCCGGCCGACCCCCAGCGCGCCGCCGAACACCACCGCCAGCCCGACCACGTACGCGCCCACCTTGATCGCGCCGTTCATCACTCCTCCTCAATACCCGAAGGGGGTATATATCGACTCCGCCACAGTGCCACACAGACCCCCTTTCCGGCAACCCCCCAGGGGTATATCTGGCGCCGACCTCCGGAGCCTAGGGGCGCCGACGGGCAGGCCGGTGACGGGCTTCACCGAAAATCGCCCCGCTCTCCGTTCAGGCGTATGGAGGACTACCTGAGAGGTGGAACACACCTCGCCGACCGGTGGGCCGGCGAGGACGGCGGGAAGGGACCCCGGGCATCCTCCCGCACGTGGGCGGGGCACGGGCGGTCGAGGTGACGAGGAGCCCTGGTCACACGGAGGAGCTCGGCGGCAGGCGACGGACGCGTTCGGAGGAGGGGTCGTAGAGGGGTTCGGCGGCGACGGCGGCGCCCACCCAGGTGCCGGTCACGCCGACCTCGACGCGGTCACCCGGGGCGGTGCCCCTGGGCAGGTAGGCGTAGGCGATCGAGCGGTCGACGCGGTGGCCGTACCCGCCGCTGGTCACCCGCGAGGCGGGCAGACCGCCGGAACGGACCGGCTCGCCACCGAGACAGACCTGACGCGGGTCGTCCAGGACCAGGCAGAACAGGCTCCGCGCGGGCACCGGGGCCTTCGGACTCGCGGCCGGCACGGCCGACGTGCGACGGTCGTCGGCGGAGCGGTGGGCGGCGTCCAGGGCGGCGCGACCGAGGAAGTCCTTGTCCCCGGCGACCGCGAAGCCCAGGCCCGCCTCGTACGGGGTGGTCTCCGGGGTGATGTCCAGGCCCCAGACGCGGTAGCCCTTCTCCAGGCGCATCGAGTCGATCGCGCGGTACCCGGCCGGGCGCATGCCGTACGGCGTCCCCGCCGCGATGAGCGTGTCCCAGAGCGTCAGGCCGTACTCCGAGGGGCAGTACAGCTCCCAGCCGAACTCGCCCACGAACGTCACCCGCTGGGCCAGCACCGGGACTCCTCCGACACTGATCTCCCTGGCCCTCAGGTAGCCGAAGGTCAGGTCGTCGCCGCAGACGGAACCGAGGATGTCGAGCGCTCGCGGGCCCCACAGGCAGTAGCAGGCGTGGGCCGAGGTGACGTCACGGACGTCGACTCCCTGGCCGCGGAGCCAGGCGGCGTCGTGGACGCCGAAGGCGGTGCCGGTGACCAACCGGAAGCGGTCGTCGGCCAGGCGGGTGACGGTCAGGTCGGCCTCGACGCCACCGCGCGCGTTGAGGAGCTGGGTGTAGACGATCGAGCCCACCGGCCTGTCGAGCTGCCCGGCGCACGCCCGCTGCAGCCCTTCCAGTGCTCCCGCCCCCGCCACCTCCAGCTTGGCGAACGAGGTCTGGTCGAACAGGCCCGCGGCGTCCCGGGTGGCCAGGCACTCCTCGCGGACGGCCGGCGACCAGATCCGGCCGGCCCACCCGGCCGGGCGGACTCCCCGGCCGTCCCCACCGCCCCTTCGAAGACCCCGGTCTTCCAGACCGTCCGGGCGATGGCCCAGGCCGGGCTCCGCGGCCGGGCGGGCGTTGGACTCGAACCAGTTCACCCGCTCCCAGCCGGCCTTCTCGCCGAACACCGCCCCGAGCTCCGCGTGCCGGACCCAGGCGGGAGAGCGGCGGAGCGGCCGGGCGGCGGTCCGCTCCTCGCCTGGGTAGACGATGTCGTAGTACTTCGAGTAGGAGTCCAGGGCCTTGGCGCGGCTCCACGCCGCGGAACGGGCGTGGGCCCCGAAGCGTCGCAGATCCATGCCGAACACGTCGTACTCGGGCGAGCCGTCCACGATCCACTCGGCCATGACCTTGCCCACGCCGCCGGCCGCGGCCAAGCCGTGGACGCAGAAGCCCGCCGCCGTCCACAGCCCGCGGACCGAGGTCTCACCGAGAAGGAACTCCCCGTCGGGGGTGAACGCCTCGGGGCCGTGGACGACCTTCGTGATCCTGGTGGCGGCCAGGGCGGGGACCCGTCGTACCGCCGAATCCCACGATTCCTGAAATTTCGGCATATCAGGAGGAAAGACAGTCCGAGGCTCCTCAAGCGGGGCAGCAGTGGACCAGATTTCCGGGTTTCGGATATACCCACCGACCAGAATGCCGCCATTTTCTTCCCGGAAATAGACAATGTTGTCCGGATCCCGCACCGTGGGCATGGAGGAAGGAACCCCGAAAGGCTCGGTGACCACATATTGGTGTTTGATCGGCACAACCGGAATGTCCACCCCGGCCAGCCGCCCGACCCACCCGCTGGCCGCACCCGCCGCGACGACCACGGTCTCCGCCCGGACCGGCCACTCCTCGAAATCCTCGGCCCCCTCGGTGCCCGAAGCGAGCCGTACGCCGGTGATCGCCCCGCCCGCCACGTCGAGCCCCACCACGCGAGTCCCGGTGAGGATCCGCACGCCCAGCTTCCGCGCCCCGGCCGCCAGCGCCCTGGCCAGCAGCGCCGGATCCAGCCAGCCGTCCCCGGGCAGCCAGAGCGCGGCCCGCACGTCGTCGGCGTACAGCAGCGGGAACCTCTCCTTCGCCTCGGCGCCGGAGAGCACCTCAAGACCCAGCCCGTAGGTCTCCCCGGCCCCGGCCAGGCGCAGGGACTCCTCCACCCGCTCGGGTGTGGTCGCCAGGCGGAGACCGCCGACCCCGTGCCACCCCGGGTCCAGGCCGGTGAGCCGGGCCAGCTCGGGATAGAGACCGGCCGAATACATAATCATCTTGGTCTGGGTGACCGTGGAGCGGAGCTGGCCCACGAACCCGGCCGAATGCCAGGTGGTCCCCTCGGTGAGTTCGTGTCGCTCCACGAGTATCACCTCGGTCCAGCCGAGCCTTGCCAGATGATAGGCCACGCTGCACCCGGCCACCCCGCCACCGATCACGACGGCCCGTGCAGAGCTGGGAAGTTTCAAAGTCCGCAACCCCTCTGTAACACCTCGTCCGCAGAATCGGATCAATGGTCTGAAGGTAGGCCAAAGGAGAGCGGCATGCCAGATCCTCTAGGGGACGTCCGTAAATGGGCCGGACAGCCCGTGACCGAGACGCCGATCAAGGGCGGGCTCAGCCATCGGATCGCCAGGCTCGACGCCGCCGACGGACAGCGCTGGCTGCTGCGGGTGCTCGATCCCCGGGTGTCGGCCGCCGGCCTGGGCATACCGCTCGACGAGGAGATCGCCAACACCGTCCACGCGGCGGACGCGGGGGTCGGCCCCAGGGTGCTGCACCGGCTGCCCGGCGCGCTGGTGCTGGAGTACCTCGACGGCGTCACCCTGGACGCGCACACCGTGCGGACACTTCCCGGCCCCATCGCGGCGGCCTGCCGCCGGCTGCACGCCGGGCCCCGGTTCGTCAACGACTTCTCCATCTTCCGCAAGCTCGACGAGTTCCTCACCCTCTGCCGTACCCACGAACTGGACACACCCGACGGCTACCAGGACCGTCTCGCCACGGCGGCGGAGATCGAACGGGCGCTGGCCGCCGACCCGCTGCCCAAGGTGCCGTGCCACAACGACCTGCTGCCGGGGAACTTCATCCGCTGCGGCACCGAGGTCAGGATCGTCGACTACCAGCTCTCCGGGAACAACGACCCCGCCTTCGAACTGGGCGACATCGCCGCCGAGGCGGACTACGACCCGGACCTGACCACCCGGCTGGCCCGCGCCTACTTCGGCACCGACGACCGGCGGCTCACCTCCAGGGTCCGGCTCAACCTGATCATGTCCAACCTGACCTGGTCGCTCTGGTTCGCCGTGCACCACGGGCTGCTGAAGGAGCAGGCCGCCGCCGCCGACTTCGACTACGAGGCCGAGGCGGCCGACAAGTTCTCACAGGCCGTACGAGACCTGGACGACCCGGGGTTCGGACGGCTCGTCGATGACGTCCGGGGCGCGAGCACCGGATTTCCACCCCCCGCACCACCACGCTAGGAGGCTTGCGTGACCAAGCCAACGTCGGTCGACGAGGACGCGAGACGGCTCGCCGAACTCGGTTACAAACAGGAGCTCTCCAGAACCTGGAGCGGTTTCTCGAACTTCGCCATCTCCTTCTCGATCATCTCCATCCTGGCCGGCTGCTTCACCACGTTCGGCCAGGCCTGGAACAACGGCGGCCCCATCGCGATCTCATGGGGGTGGCCGCTGATCTCGATCTTCATCCTGATCATCGGGCTCTGCATGTCAGAGCTGGTGTCGGCCTACCCGACCGCCGGCGGCATCTACTGGTGGGCCGCGAAGATGGGCAAGCCCATCCACGGCTGGTTCACCGGCTGGTTCAACCTCATCGGCCTGATCGCCGTGACGGCCTCGGTCGACTACGGCTGCGCGACCTTCCTGAACATCACCCTCAACCGGTTCCTCCCCGGCTGGAACCCCACCCTGACCAACGCGTTCATCCTGTTCGCGATCGTCCTGGTGCTGCACGCGCTGATCAACATCTTCAGCCACCGGCTGATCTCGCTGCTGCAGAACGTCTCGGTGTGGTGGCACGTGTTCGGCGCGGCGGTGGTCGTGCTGATCCTGATCTTCGGCCCCGACTCGCACCAGTCGATGTCGTTCGTCTTCACCGAGACGATCAACAACTCCGGCTTCTCCGACTCGTCCTACTGGTTCTACGTGCTGCCCCTCGGATTCCTGCTGACCCAGTACACGATCACCGGGTTCGACGCGTGCGCGCACGTGTCCGAGGAGACCCAGGGCGCCTCCACCGCCGCTGCCAAAGGACTGTGGCAGTCGATCTTCTACTCGGCGATCGGCGGCTGGATCCTGCTGCTGGCCTTCCTGTTCGCGGCCACCGACGTGAACGCGGTCAACGAGGCGGGCGGCTTCGTCGGCGCCATCTTCGACAGCGCGCTCCCCGGCAACCTGGCCACGGCGATCTTCACGATCTCCACCATCGGCCAGTTCTTCTGCGGGATGAGCTGCGTGACCTCGATGTCCCGGATGACCTACGCGTTCTCCCGCGACGGCGCCGTCCCCGGCTGGCGCCTGTGGTCGAAGGTGGACGGCAACCGGACCCCGGTCAACGCGATCATCTTCGGCTGCGCGGCCGCGCTGGTCCTCACCCTGCCCGCGCTGTACGAGGCCCCCGGCGGGTTGCCGCTGGCCTTCTACGCGGTCGTCTCGGTGGCGGTCATCGGCCTCTACATCGCCTTCGCGATCCCGATCTGGCTCCGGCTGCGGATGGGCGACCGGTTCGAGCCGGGTCCCTGGACGCTGGGATCGAAGTACCGGGTCATGTGCTGGATCGCCATCGTCGAGATCGTCATCGTCTCGATCTACTTCGTCATGCCGCTGGTCCCGGCGGCCGTGCCGTTCAGTGACGACTTCACACCGGCCGCGGTGAACTACGCGCCGATCGTGGTCGGCGTGATGGTGCTGGGCGTGGGCCTGTGGTGGGTGCTGTCGGCCAGGCACTGGTTCACCGGCCCGCGCCGCACGATCGACGAGCTCGACCCGGCCGGTCCGGCCGACCCGGTCGGCAAGGAGCCGATCGGCTGACCGACTCGGGTCGGCCTCCCGAGACCCGCGCCGGTCACCACCTGAGGACCGGTCAGCTCGCCTCGAACGCCTCCGCCACCGCGGCCCGGACCTGCTCCATGGCCGCGGCGGCGGGGGCCTCCCGGCGCATCGAGGTCATGTCGACCTCGGGCATCCCGCAGGCCACCGCCCAGCCCCACGGGGTCAGGTCGCCGTCGACATTGAGGGCGAACCCGTGGCTGGTGACGCCCCGGCTCTGCCGCATGCCGATCGAGACGATCTTGCGTCCCGTCTCGACGGTCCACACGCCGGTCAGCAACTCCGAGCCCGGCGGGGTGTCGCGGCGCTCGGCCGCGACTCCCAGCGCGCCGAGCGCCGTGACGAGCCTCAGCTCGACCTCCCGGACGTAGTCGACGATCCCCTCGCCCTCGCCGAGCTTGACGATCAGGTACCCGACCAATTGGCCGGGGCCGTGGTAGGTGAGCTGGCCGCCGCGACCCGTGCTCACGACCGGGATGCCGTGAGCCGGATCCGGCAGGTGCTGCTCAAGGGTTCGCCTGCCCGCGGTGTACACCTGCGGGTGGCTGAGCAACCAGAGCGTGTCGGGGCGCTCGTCGCGCTGCCGCTGACCGACCAGGTCGGTCATCCGCTCCATCGCCTTCTCGTAGTCGACCAGGTCGTCCTGGACCAGAGCCAGGGGGCGTTGCCTCATACCCCCAGCTTATTTTCAGTAACGGGCCTCCGGCGCCTTGGGGATGAAGATCCACATGAGCACGTAGACGACCCAGAGCGGTCCCGGGATGAGCGAGAGCAGCAGCCACAGCACCCGGACGAGGGTGGGCGGCAGGTTGAGACTGTCCGCGATCCCGCCGCAGACTCCGGCGATTATCTTGTGATTTCTCGAACGGTACACGGTGCCTCTCCCCGAATCGGTGTTCCTCGTCCAGTCAAACGAACGACCGGAACCGCCACGTTCCCGAGGCGACCCTGAGAAAACCCTGACAGGGTCGGACTTGATAACTTTTCTCGCAACTCGGCGTCAGCGCATCTAGGCGAACGCGATTGATAACGGTACGTTCCGCCATGTACGTAATAGGGAATCCCCCTCCGTTCCACCCCTAGGAGCGTTATGCGCCTGAGGTTACGACGCGGCATGGTCCGGACCGCCACCCTGGTCACGGCCATCGCCCTCCCCCTCGCCTTCACCGCACCGGCGAGCGCGACCATCACGGCCCCCAGCGTCCCGGACGTCCTCGCCAACGCGTTCGCGACACAGATCAAGGGCAGCAACGTCAAGAAACACCTGGACAGGTTCCAGCAGATCGCGACCGCCAACGGCGGCAACCGGGCGGCGGGCACGTCCGGCTACGACGCCTCCCTGGCCTACGTGCAGGACAAGCTGCACAAGGCCGGATACAAGACCTCCACGACCGACGTCGAGTTCCCGCTCGACTGGCAGGAGTCCAGCCCCTCCATCCTGCAGCAGACGGCTCCGGTGGCGAAGACCTACGCCAACCCCGCCGACTTCGTGACGGTGATCTCCTCCAGCGGCGGCGACGTCACCGCCCAGGTCCAGGTCGTCGACGCGATCATTCCGCCGCCGCCGAGCCCGAACACCTCGACCGCGGGGTGCGAGGCCGCTGACTTCGCCGGGTTCGTCCCCGGCCGGATCGCTCTGCTCCAGCGCGGCACCTGCCCGTTCATCAACAAGGCCACCAACGCCAAGGCGGCCGGCGCGTCCGGTGTGATCTTCTTCAACGAGGGCCAGCCCGGCCGTACCGACCCGCTCCTCTTCGACATCATCGAGTGGCGCTTCGGCTTCCCCATCGTGATGGCGAGCACGGCCGTCGGCCTGGACCTGGCCGCCAGCCCGAACACCACGGTCCGCCTGAAGGTGGACGCCGAGACCACGGTCGGCCGTACCAAGAACCTGATCGCCGACTCCCGCTGGGGCAAGTCCGGCGAGATCGTGGCGGTCGGCGCGCACCTGGACAGCGTGCCCGAGGGCCCCGGCATCAACGACAACGGCTCGGGCAGCGCCGCCGTCCTGGAGACCGCGCTGAAGCTGGCCAAGGTGCCGACCAAGTACAAGCTCCGCTTCGCCTGGTGGGGCGCCGAGGAGCTGGGCCTGCTCGGCTCCGAGCAGTACGTCGAGGGCCTGTCCCAGGCCGAGCGCGACAAGATCAGGCTCTACCTGAACTTCGACATGATCGCCTCACCGAACGGCGGCGCCTTCCTGTACGACGGTGACGACTCCGACGGCGAGGGCGCCCCGGCCGGTCCGGCGGGGTCGGCCGAGATCGAGAAGCGCCTGGAGAGGTTCTACGGCAAGCGCGGCCTGCCCTTCGAGGGCACCGACTTCACCGGCCGCTCCGACTACGGCGCGTTCATCGCCAACGGCATCCCGGCCGGAGGCATCTTCAGCGGCGCCGAGGGCATCAAGACCGCCGAGCAGGCCGCCAAGTTCGGCGGGACCGCCGGTGCCGCCTACGACCCCTGCTACCACGCCGCCTGCGACGGCATCGGCAACATCGACGCCACCGCGCTCGACCGCAACGCCAAGGCCATCGGCTACGCCACCGCGTTCTTCGCCTATGACCTGACGGGCATCCCCGACCGCAACGCCGCGACGCTCGCCAGGACCGCGGCGCAGGCCGCGACGGCTCCCGAGGGCGCGGCCCGCTAACCGCAAATCCAGCAAAGCGCACCACCACGCTGTACGGCGCGCACTCACCACGGGTGCGCGCCGCTCGGGGGACCCCCACACCCTCAAACCCGAGGAGCATGATGCGCAGTCTGTGGACCATGGGCATGGCGGCGATCCTGGCCATCCCCCTGGCGTTCACCGCACCATCGGCGTCGGCCGCCGTTCCACCGGACATCTCGCTGACCGCCGTGAAGGCACACCTCACCCAACTCCAGTCCATCGCCACCGCCAACGGCGGCAACCGCGCCCACGGCCGCCCCGGCTACCTGGCGTCGGCCAACTACGTCAAGGGCCTGCTGGACGGCGCGGGGTTCACCACCACCCTGCAGTCGTTCACCTACGGCGGCGCGACCGGCTACAACGTCATCGCCGACTGGCCCGGAGGCGACCCGAACGACATCCTCATGGTCGGCGCCCACCTCGACAGCGTGACCGCGGGCCCCGGCATCAACGACAACGGCTCGGGCAGCGCCGCCATCCTGGAGACCGCCCTGGAGGTCTCCCGCCAGTCGCTGGCTCCCACCAAGCACCTGCGCTTCGCCTGGTGGGGTGCGGAAGAGCTGGGTCTGCGCGGCTCGCAGGCCTACGTGAACAGCCTCTCGGCCACCGAGCGGGCCAAGGTCAAGGGCTACTACAACTTCGACATGGTCGGCTCGCCCAACGCCGGCTACTTCATCTACGACGGCGACAACTCCGACGGCGTCGGCTCGGGCCCCGGCCCGGCGGGCTCGGCGCAGCTGGAGGCGACGCTCCAGGCGTACTTCACCTCGATCGGCGTGGCGACCCGGGGCACCGACTTCGACGGCCGCTCCGACTACGGTCCGTTCATCGCCGTCGGCATCCCGGCCGGAGGCACCTTCACCGGCGCCGAGGGCATCAAGACCAGCGCCCAGGCCACGCTCTGGGGTGGTACGTCGGGCCAGGCGTTCGATCCCTGCTATCACCGGGCCTGCGACACCACGACCAACATCAGTGACACCGCGCTGAACCGCAACGCCGACGCCATCGCCTACGCGGTGTGGACCACCGCCACCGCCACGCCGCCGACGGTCCTCTGGCAGGACACCTTCGAGACCTCGACCGGCTGGACGACCAACCCCTCGGGCACCGACACCGCCACCTCGGGCCAGTGGGAGCGCGGCGTCCCGCAGGCCACCACCTCCAGCGGCGCCAAGCAGCTCGGCACCACGGTCAGCGGCACCAACGACCTGGTCACCGGCAGGCTCGCGGGCACCGCGGCGGGCGACTACGACATCGACGGAGGAGTCACCAGCATCCAGTCACCCGCCGTCACCCTGCCGTCGGGAACGCTCAAGCTGGCGTTCTCCTGGTACCTCGCGCACGGTTCCAACTCCTCCACCGCCGACTTCCTGCGGGTGAAGGTCGTCGGCTCCACCACCACCCAGGTGTTCCAGCAGCTCGGCGCGGCCGCCAACCGCAACGGCGCCTGGGGCACGGCCAACGTCGACATCTCCGCCTTCGCCGGGCAGAGCGTCCGGATCCTCGTCGAGGCCGGTGACGCCTCGGGCGCCTCCCTGGTCGAGGCCGGCATCGACGACGTCAAGGTGACCCGCTAGTAGATCCAGGCCGAAACGGGTGAGGCTGGGCGGTCACAGACCCCGCCCAGCCTCACTGTTCGCGGCCGGTCGGCCGCCCCTTCAAATCAGCCCCGCACCGTTCACCCGCCGCGGGGACGTGCCCGCGCGCGACGGGTGCTCATCCGCCGAGTTCGCCGCGGAGGCTCAGCGGGCGCATGTCGGTCCACTCGGTCTGGATGTAGGCCAGGCAGTCCTCCTTGGAACCGGTCTTCCCCACCTCGCGCCAGCCGTTGGGGATCGCCCGGCCGGCGGCCCAGATGGAGTACTGCTCCTCGTGGTTCACCACGACGGTGTAGAGGTCGGCGGTCATCGGGTGGCCCTCTCTTCTGCGGTGAGCCGGCGGTCGGCCAGCTCCTGGAGTACGTCCTTGTCGGTGATGATCTTCGCGTCGGGGATGACGTCCGGCAGGTCGTCTTCGAGAAGGCGGACCGGCCGGTAGCGGTAGGCGGCGAGACCGAGCAGCATCGTGCAGACACCTGCGGTGATCATGAGATATCCGATGCCTCGCCCCGGGTCCGCCGCGAGCGGCTCGAAGACGTGTTCCACGAGCGGCGCCGCCGACAGGAATCCGGCGGGCACCATCATCCAGCTGAACATCAGGGTGGTCGCGATCACACGGCCCTGGAGTTCGAGCCCGACCTTGGCCTGGACGATGGAGAGCCAGTGCGTGTTGACCCCGGCGGTGGCCAGGCCCATGCCGAACAGGCCGAGAGCCGGGAAGACCGGGTGCGGCCAGAGCCCCATCACGGCCATCGACAGGCCGATCAGGACGAAGCTCCCGATGATGCCCGTGGTACGGCGGGGCAGGCCGCCTGTCACGCTCATGAGAGCGCTGCCCACCAGCAGCCCCACACCGCTCGCGGCAAGGATCATGCCGAGCACCGCGGGGTCACCCAGTGACAGCGCGAGGGGGGTCGCCAGCAACTCGACCATCCCCATCATGAAGTTCAGCACGGCGGTGAAGCCGATGATGGCCACGAGGCCGTGCCGCCGTGAGATGTAACGCCAGCCGCCGAGGAGCTCCTTGCCGAACGGCTCCTCCTTCTTGAGGAAGAGCGTGTCGGGGAAACGGACGCTGAGAGTGATCGTGACGGCGATCAGGAACGTGGCCAGGTCGATGAGAAGGATGCCCGGCAACCCGATGACGGCCGCGAGCGCGCCCCCCAGCAGGGGAGCCAGGGTCGTGCCGACGGCGCTGCCGAGCTGGGTGATGCCGTTCGCCCTCCCGTAGTACCGCTTGGGCACGAGCTGGGTGACGGCGGCCAGGTAGGCAGGTTGCTGGAACGCGTTGGCACAGGCGCCGATGGTGACGGCGACGAAGATGTGCCAGAGTTCGAGATGGCCGAGTATGAAGAGGGTGCCGAGGCCGAGGGTCCCCGAGGCGGCGAAGGTGTCGGCGAAGATCATGATCTTTCGCCGGTCCCAGCGGTCCGCCAGCGTTCCGGCGATCGGTGCCAGCACCACGGCGGGTATGAGGGCCAGGACCGCGGTGAGCGCGAACAGCGAGATCGACCCGGACCGCTGGTAGACCCACAGACCCATGGCGAACGTGGTGAGTCCCGTGCCGACGACCGAGACGAGCTGCCCTGCCGCGACGAGGGAGAACGTCCGCAGGCTCGGCTGTGAGGTCCGCGCCGGCGGTGTTCCGGCCCGCTCCTCCCGGGCCCGGCCGTTCTCCGTGTGATCATCCCGGGCCTGTTCGTTCCCGCTCCGGCCGTCGGGCCGCCCATGATAGGAGGTGATGATGTCCATGAGCTCGGCTGCCTGGTGTTTCTGGAAGTAGTGACCCGCCCCCTCGATGAGCTCCAGGGACACCGAGTCCGAGAACTCCTCCCACTCCTTGAACCGTTCCTGGTACAGCTCGGTGGCCCGGTCGGCGGTTCCGATCACGGAGACGATCGGCGCCGCGAGCTTGCGTGCCGTTCCGTCCCGGTACCGGGCGGTGTAGTAGTCCTCACCGTTCTCGACGTCCCTGAAGAACACCCGCATCAGGAACGCCTGTTCCTCATCGGTGAGGGCATCGGTGAAGAATCCCATGGCACGCAGGAAGTCCAGCTGGGCGCGCTTGGAGATACGACGTTCCGCCGGCAAGATCCTGTTAAACAGGTCGGCCAGCCTTCCCGGCAGGCGGGGCGCCGGGAAATGGCCGCCGATGAAGAGCCGGGCGAAGTCGATCCCCTCGGACTCCAGCCGCTCGGCCAGCGCGACGGTCATCGCGCCCCCCATGCAGTGCCCGTAGAGGACGAGCGGGCCGGTGATCCGCTCCTTGATCTCCTCGACGCAGCGGTTCAGGAGCTCGTCCATCGGGAGCAGTGGTTCGTCTGGCCGGTTGACATCGTGACCTGGAGGCTCCAGCGCGTACAGGGAGACGTTGGAGGGGGCGGCGGCGGCGAGCGACCGGTAGATGATGGCACCCGCGCCGGCGAACGGCAGGCAGACGATCGTCAAGGGGGAGTCCCCCTTGGGACGGGGTGGCGTCAGCTCGTGGAAAAGTCTCCTGCTCCGCCCTCCGCTCTCCGGCGCGCTCCGCTCTCCGGCGTGCTCAGCGAACGAGCGGACGGTCGGGTTGTTGAAAAGGTCCAGCACACCGGCGGAAAGGCTGTTCCCACTGACGGCACGCACGGCTTTGAACGAGTCGCCGCCCAGGTCGAAGAAGTTGTCGTCGATCCCGAGACGTTCCACGCCCAGTACCTCCGCCCACTGCGTGGCCAGAGTCATCTCCAGCGGGGTCCTCGGCGCGACGTAGCCGCTCTCGTCGAAGGAGCGGGTACGGTCGGGAGCGGGCAGGGCCTGCCGGTTCACCTTGCCGTTCGGGGTGAGCGGAAAGTCCTCCATCGTCACGAATGCCGTGGGCACCATGTAGTCGGGCAGGTTCCTGCGCAGGTAAGTCCGCCACTCACCGGCATCGACCGGGTCCTGGCCGGGGTGCGGCCGCAGATAGGCGACGATCTCCTTGGCGCCGTCCTCCTCGCGGACGACCACCACCGCGTCGCGCACCGTGGGGTGCGCCAGCAGTTGGGTTTCGATCTCGCCCAGTTCGATGCGGAAGCCGCGCACCTTCACCTGCGCGTCATTGCGCCCGACGAACTCGACGGTGCCATCCGGCCGGAACCGGCCGAGGTCCCCGCTGCGGTAGAGCCGCGCCCCCGGAACGGGCCCGTAGGGATCGGGAACGAACCGGTCGGCGGTGACGTCGGGCTGTCCGAGATAGCCCCGGGCCACCCCCAGGCCGCCGATGTGAATCTCGCCGACGGCGCCGACGGGAAGGATCCGCATCGCGGGGTCGAGCACGTAGACCTGGGTGTTCGCGATCGGGGGGCCAATCGTGATGGGGCCGCCGTCCTTATGGACCCGCGCCCCGGTCGAGTAGATCGTCGTTTCCGTCGGGCCGTACATGTTCCACAGCTCGCCGGTTCGGTCGAGCAGGTCGGCGGCCAGCGCGGCGGGCAGCGCATCCCCTCCTGTCACGGCCTTGAGCCCAGGTATACCCTGCCACCCCGACGACACCAGCAGGTGCCAGGTGGCGGGCGTGACCTGCAGGAACGTCGCGTTCTCCGCGGCCATCAGAGCGGCCAGCCTCGTCGCGTCATACGCCTGGTCGCGGGTCGCGATCACCACCCGGGCTCCGACGGAGAGGGGAAGGAACATGTCCAGGACCGAGATGTCGAAGGCGAAGCTCGCCACGGCCACGAGCGTGTCCGACGGTTTCATCCCCGGCGCGCGCCCCACGGAGTGCAGGAGGTTGACGGCCGCCGAGTGCGGGACGGCCACGCCCTTGGGGCGGCCGGTCGATCCCGAGGTGTAGATGATGTAGGCGAGGCTTGAGGCGGGAGTCGGCACCTCGGGTCTGTCGGCGCTCTCCTGCTCGATGTCGGCGTCCAGCAGGACCGTCTGCCCGCCGTACCCCTCGTAGTCGTCCAGGATCCCCTCCTGGGTGATCAGGACAGCGGCCCCGGAGTTCTCCAGCATGTACGTCCGGCGGTCGCGCGGGTACATCGGGTCGAGCGGTACATACGCCCCACCGGCCTTGAGCACCGCCAGCAGTGCCACCATCATCGTCTGCGAGCGTTCGACGGCCACCCCCACCAGCACGTCGGGACCGACGCCGAGCGAGCGGAGACGGTGGGCCAGCCGGTTCGCCCGCCGGTCGAGCTGGCGGTAGGTCAGCGAGAACCCGTCGAAGGTGACCGCGATCGCCTCGGGGGTGCGATCCGCCTGCCGCTCGACCAGTTCGTGGATACGGCAGGCGGGTACCTGGTCATCCGCCGAGATATTCCACTCGACGAGCTGTTCACGGCGCTCGGCGGGGGTCAGGAACTCGACGTCGGCGAGCCGGATCGAGGGATCCGCGACGAACGCCTCCAACAGGGTCTCGAAGTGTCCGAGCATGCGCTCGACGGTGCGCTCCTCGAAGAGGTCCGTGTTGTACTTCAGTTGGCAGTCGAGCCCGCCGTCCACCTCGTAGACGTAGAGCCCCAGGTCGACCTGGGAGGCGTTCGCGTTGACATCCGGCCTGCGGACCTGCAGCCCGTCCATCAGCACCTCGTCCGAGGGCAGGTTCATCAGGTTGAACATGACCTGGAAGAGGGGGTTCCTGCTGGGGTCCCTGGGCAGGTTGAGCGCGTCGACCAGCCGCTCGAACGGGACGTCCTGGCGCGCGTACGCGTTCAGGGCCGTCTCGCGGACCTGGGGAAGGAGGTCGTCGAACGACATCTGGCCGTCGAGCCGGGTACGCAGTACGAGTGTGTTCAGGAAACACCCGATCAGTTCCTCATGCTCGGATCGGGTACGCCCGGCCACCGGCGAACCGACACAGATGTCGGACTGCCCGGTGTAGCGGTACAGGAGTGTCTGCAACGCGCCGAGCAGCGTCATGTAGAGGGTCAGCCCGCGCTCCCTGCTGAGCCCGCGCAGCCGGTCCGCCAGATCCAGGGGAAGCAGCCGGGTGGAGACCGCGCCGTCGAAGGTCTGCAGTGGCGGCCGGGGTTTGTCCGTCGGCAGTTCCAGGGCCGGCGGCGCGTCCGCCAGCTGCCGCGTCCAGTAGGCCAGCTCGGGCTCCAGGACCTCTTCCACCCGTTCGCGCTGCCACCGCGTGTAGTCACCGTAGCTCAGGGGCAGGTCGCCCAGCGGCGATTCACGGTTCGCGGCGAACGCGTTGTAGAGGACGCCCAGCTCCCTGGCCATGATCCCCATCGACCACCCGTCGGAGACGATGTGGTGCATGTTCAGGGACAGGACGTGGTGCGTCGGTCCCAACCGTAGCAGGGCGGCCAGGAACACGGGCCCCTCCGCCAGGTCGAACCGGGTCCTCGCCAGCTCGGACGCGACCTGTTCGGCGGCCGTCATATCGGGAACCTCGATCACCGGCAGCTCGACCGGGCCGGGCGCGGCGACCAGCTGGACCGGTTCCCCGCCGGACACCGGGAAGGTCGTACGAAGCGCCTCGTGCCGGTGGACGATCTCCTGTACGGCGGCCTGCAGAGCGCGCTCGTCCAGCTCGCCCTCCAGCTCCAGCGGCACGGCGATCGTGTACGCGCGCTGGTCGGGGTACATCTGGTCCATGAACCAGATGCGCCGCTGCGCGAAGGAGAGCGGCAGGGGGCCGCCGTCCGGTTTCCCCGGCGGTTCCTCCGTGACCTCGCCCGGAGGTTCCTTGGTGACGGACTCGGGATGCTCCCCGTCGTCCGGTTTCCCCGGAGGTTCCTTGGTGACGGATTCGGGACGCTCCTCGGTGACGATCCCGGACTCCAGGAGCGACGCGGCCAGACGGGCCACGGTGGGGTGCTCGAACACGGCCTCGATCGGGATCTCCACCCCGAGGACCGAGCGGAGTCTGGCCACGAGCTGGGTGGCCAGCAGCGAGTGACCGCCCAGCTCGAAGAAGTCGTCGTGGTCCCCGATGGGGGTGATGCCGAAGAGTTCCTCCCACACCGCGGCGATGCGTGCCCGCATCGCGTCACCGGGCGCGGGTTCCGGCGAGGAGAGGGGGGAGCCAGGAGAGAGGCCGTCGACGGCCTCCTCCGCCGGCTGGGCGGGCGTTCCCCGCCCCTGGACCCAGTGCCTTTTCCGCTCGAACGGGTAGGTGGGCAGGGGCACTCGCGGCCCGCCCTCTGGAAGGCGGGCCCAGTCGACCGGCACGCCGGCGAGCCAGAGCCGGCCCACCCCGTCCAGCACGTGGGCGAGGTCGTCCGTGTCGTCGGCCGGGTGCCGCATCAGCGTGACGACGGCGTTCGCCGGGGTCTCCGGCCCGTCCTCCTCCCGCCGGTCCGGCCGGCCGCCGTCCCGGTTCCGCAGGAACGTGGCGAGCGTACGGCCGGGTCCCACCTCCGCGACGGCGTGGCCCTCATCCAGGAGGATCCGGGCGCAGTCGCCGAACCGCACGGTCTCCCGCAGGTGCCGTGCCCAGAAGGCCGGGTCGGTCGCCTCCTCGGCGGTGACCCACGATCCGGTGACGTTCGACAGGTAGGGGAGCCGGGGCGGCTGGAGGGACACCCGGCCCACCTCGGCGGCGAAGGCGTCCAGGACGGGGTCCAGCATCGAGGAGTGGAACGCGTGGGAGGTCCGCAGCTGCCGGCAGGTGACGCCGCGCCGCGACAGCCGCTCCTCGACCGCGGCGACGGCCGAGTGCGGGCCCGCCACCACGCAGAGCGCGGGCCCGTTGACCGCGGCCAGCGACAACTCCTCGTCCAGCAGCCAGCGCACCTCCGTCTCGGGCAGGGGCACGGCGAGCATGGCCCCCGAGGGCAGGTCCTGGACCAGGCGGCCTCTGGCGCTGACCAGTCTCAGCGCGTCCTCGACGGAGAAGACCCCGGCCAGGCAGGCGGCGACGTACTCACCGATGCTGTGGCCCGCCATGGCCGCGGGCCGCACCCCCCACTCCATCAGGTGGCGGGCGAGGGCGTACTCGGTGACGAACAGGGCGGGCTGGGTCAGCCAGGTCTGCTGCAGCGTCGAGCCGTCGCCGGCGTAGAGGACGTCGCGCAGGTCCAGGCCGAGGTGCGGACGCAGGAACTCCGAGCAGAGGTCGACGGTCGCGCGGAACACGCCCTCCCGCCGGTACAGATCCGCGCCCATGGCCGGGTACTGGGACCCCTGCCCCGGGAAGACGAACGCCACGCCACGCGTCCGCCGGGCCGTTCCCGAACGGAGCCGCTGCGGGTCCTTCGCGGTCAGGATCTCGACGGCGGCCTTGCGGTCGGCGGAGACCAGCGTCCGCCGGTGGTCCAGCTCGCGCCGTCCCAGCCGCAGCGTCGTGGCCGCGCTCGCGAGGCTCACCTCGGGGTGGTCGCGCAGGTGGTCGCCGAGCCGCTCGGTCACCGCGTCCAGAGCGGAGGGCGTCCTGGCGGACAGGATGAGAAGCTCCGGGTCGTCGGCGGTGTCCCTGGGCGGGACCCGCGGCGCCTCCTCAAGGATGACGTGGGCGTTCGTGCCGCCCATTCCGAACGAGCTGACCGCGGCCCGGCGGGGGCCGTCACCGGTGGGCCAGGCACGCGATTCGGTGTTGACGTAGAAGCGCGTGCCGTCGAAGTCGATCCTGGGGTTGGGCGCGCTGAAGTTGAGGCTCGCGGGCAGCGTGCCGTCCTTGAGCGCCATGACCGTCTTGATCAGTCCCGCGACGCCGGCGGCCGCGTCGGTGTGGCCGATGTTGGACTTCACCGAGCCGAGGGCGCAGGGCCGCGAGGTCTCCTCGCGCCCGTAGACCTGGGCCAGGGCGGCGACCTCGATCGGGTCGCCGAGCGGCGTCGCCGTGCCGTGCGTCTCGATGTAGTCGATCGTGCCCGGGGAGACGCCGGCCACGGCCAGCGCCCGCTCGATCACCTCCGCCTGCCCGTCGACGGCGGGGGCGACATAGCCCACCTTGCGCGCGCCGTCGTTGTTCACCGCGGAGCCGCGGATGACCGCGTGGATGACGTCGCCGTCGGCGATCGCGTCCTCAAGCCGCTTGAGCGCCACCACTCCGACGCCGCTGGAGCCGAACGTGCCCTGCGCGTCCACGTCGAACGGACGGCAGTGGCCGTCCGGGGACTCGATGCCGCCCACCTGGTAGAGGTAACCGCGGCGCTGCGCCGCGTCGACCCTCGCCCCGCCGGCCAGCGCGATGTCGCACTCGCCCGACAGCAGGCTCGTTCCCGCGAGGTGGATCGCCACCAGCGAGGTCGAGCAGGCCGTGTTCACGCTGATGCTCGGACCGCGCAGGTTGAACTTGTAGGAGACACGGGTGGGCAGGAAGTCCTTGTCGGTGCTGAGCATCAGCTGGTACTCACCGACCGCGCGGACGACCTCGGGGGCGTGGAGGAGATTGTCGGTCAGGTAGGTGCTCCTGCCCGAGCCGGCGAACACCCCGATCTGCCCGGAGTACCGGTGCGGGTCGTACCCCGCGTACTCCAGCGCCTCCCAGGAGCATTCCAGGAACAGGCGGTGCTGCGGGTCGAGGATCTCCGCCTCGCGGGGGGTGAGGTCGAAGAACCCCGCGTCGAACCGGTCGATGTCGGCGAGTACGGTGCCGGCCTTGACGTAGGCGGGGTCGCCGAGCAGGGCGGGGTCGCCGCCGTCGGAGAGGATCTCCTCGTCGGAGAAGGGCCGGACGGCCTCCACCCCGCCGTCGATGTTCCTCCAGAACTCCTCCGGCGTACGGGCGCCGGGGAAACGGCAGGCCATCCCGACGACGGCGATGGCGCCGCCGGAGGGCGCGGTGGCCTTCACCGCCACGGTGGCCTTGGCGGGTTCCCCGGCGACGAGGAAGCCGGCCAGCGAGCGGATCGTGGGGTGGCGGAAAAGGTCGGTGACGGTGAGCCGGTCGCCGAACAGCTCCACCAGCTTCCCGTGTACGGCGAGCAGCAGCAGTGAGTGGCCGCCGACCTCGAAGAAGTTGTCGTGCGCCCCGACGTCGTCCCGGCCGAGCAGCGTCCTCCACACGCCCGCGACGATCCCCTCCACGTCCCCCTCCACATCGTTGTCGCGCGCGGGCTCGGGGACCGGCCCGGAGGACGGGGCGGGCAGCGCGGCCCTGTCGACCTTGCCGTTCGCCGTCAGCGGCAACGCGTCCAGGACGACGAACGCGGAGGGGACCATGTAGTCGGGCAGTTCGGCTCTGAGCGCCTCGCGCAGCGCGCCGACACCGCCTTGGTCACCGCCGCCGTCGCCGTCGCCGGACTTCACGACATAGGCGACCAGGCGTCTGTCGCCGGGGGTGTCCTCCCTGAGCGCCACCGCCACGTCGGCGACGGCGGGCAGCCGCGTCATCACGGCCTCGATCTCACCCAGCTCGACGCGGAACCCGCGCAGCTTCACCTGGGTGTCCTGCCGGCCAAGGTATTCCAGGTTGCCGTCGGCGCGGTAGCGGACGATGTCTCCCGTCCGGTACATGCGCTCGCCGCCCGACGTCGAGAACGGGTCGGGCAGGAACCGCTCGGCGGTCAGCCCCGGGCGGTTCAGGTAGCCGCGGGCGACGCCCGCCCCACCGACGTGGAGTTCACCGGCCACCCCGACGGGGACCGGGTTCAGCAGGGGGTCGAGGACGTACAGCCTGGTGTTGGCGATGGGACGGCCGATCGGGACCGCCCCGGTGACCGGCGACCGCTCGGAGACCTCGTAGGTGGCGCATCCGACCGTGGTCTCCGTCGGACCGTACTCGTTGATCAGGCGGGTGTCCGGAGCGTGCCGGCGCCAGAACGCGATGTTCTCGGCGAGCAGGCTCTCCCCGCCGATCACGAAACTCCTGGTCCTCCCTGCGGCCTCGTGCGGCGGGAGCTGGTGTGCCACGACCTCCAGGTGAGCAGGGGTGATCTTCGTGAGGCCGTACGGCGCCCGCCCGGCCAGGAGCGCCTCGCCGAGCCCCTCGGCCCCCGCGTCCTCGGGCAGCAGGTGCACCGTGCCACCGGCGAGCAGCGGCACCAGCAGGCTCGTGACGGTCAGGTCGAACCCGACGGAGGAGTGGACCGGCGCGCCGCCGACGGGGGCGTACTCGTCGCGGGCCCAGGCCGCGTAGTTGGCGATGCCGCGATGTGTGACCATCACGCCCTTGGGCCGCCCGGTCGAGCCGGAGGTGTAGATGACGTAGGCCAGGTCGTCGTGGCCGGTCCCGCTCTCCCGCAACGGGGGCGCCTCGGAGCCGTCGAGCGTCTCCACCTCGACCACCCGGGCCGACGAGTCGGCGAACCGGTCGGCGAGCCGCCCCGAGGTCAGCAGCAGAGCCGCCTGCGTGTCGTCGAGCACGAAGGCCAGCCGGTCCCTCGGCTGTGCGGGGTCCAGCGGTACGTACGCCCCGCCCGCCTTGAGCACGGCGAGGAAGGCGACGGCGAACTCGACGGAGCGCTCCAGGCAGATCCCGACCAGGCCGCCGCGGCCGACCCCCAGCGCCTGGAGAGCCCGCGCCCACTCGTCGGAAGCGGCGTCGAGCTCCCGGTAGGTCAGCTCCCCGCCTTCGTCCACGACGGCCACGGCGTCCGGGACGGACCGGGCGCGCAGGGTGAACATCCGGTGGACGAGGTTCTCACCGATCGGCTGGTCGGTCTGGTTCCACCCGAGGAGAATCCGCTCGCGTTCCACGGGCGACAGGATCGGCAGTTCCCAGACCGGCGTCGTCGCGTCGGCCACGGCGGCGGCCAGGAGTGTGCCGAAGTGACGGCTGAGACCGCGGATCGAGACCTCGTCGAACAGGTCGGTGCTGTACTCGACGGACCCCTCGATGCCGTCCTCGCCGTCCCGTACGGCGAGTGTCAGATCGAACTTCGACGTCTCGCAGGGCAGCTGGACGGGGGTGACGGTCAGCTCGTCCAGGTCCGGCCGGGACTCGGCTCCCTGCTGGTAGATGAACATCATCTGGAAGAGCGGGCTGCGGCTGAGGTGACGTTCCGGGCGCAGCGCCTCGACCAGCTTCTCGAAGGGCAGGCCCTGGTTGGCGTGCGCGTCCAGCATCGCCTCGCGCACGCGCGCCACGACCGCCGCGAAGGAGGGGTTCCCCGAGACGTCCGTACGGATCACCACGGTGTTGGTGAGGAACCCGATGAGACCTTCCAGCTCCGCGCGGTCGCGGTTGGCGATCGGGGTGCCGACGACGATGTCGGTGTGCCCGGTGTAGCGGGCCAGCAGGATCTGGAAGGCGGCCAGCAGCACCATGGCCGGGGTGGCGCCCAGGCCTCGGCAGAAAGCGTGGAACTCCTCCGCCGGCCCTTCGACGCGGAACGGCAGCGACCTGCCCTCGAACGACTGCGCCGGCGGGCGCGGCCGGTCGGGGAGGAGCTCCAGCACCTGGGGGGCGCCTTCGAGGGCCCGCCGCCAGTGGGAGAGCTGGGCGTCGTACTCGGGGCCCGCCGACCACTCCCGCTGCCAGACCGCGAAGTCCGGGTACTGGATGGCCGGCTCAGGCAGTTCCACCGGCCGACCGGCGCGATGAGCCGTGTACAGCTCGCCCAGCTCGCGGTTGAACACCTCAAGCGACCAGTCGTCGGCGACGGCGTGGTGGAAGGTCAGCAGCAGGACGTGCTCCTCGGGGCCGCGCCGCAGCAGCCGCCCGCGCAGCAGCGGCCCGCGGCCCAGGTCCATCGGCTCCGCGGCCAGCGCCGCCAGCCGCGACCACAGCTCGTCCTCGCCGTCGCAGTCGATGACGGGCAGGTCCAGGCGCAGGTCCGCCGCGATGAGCTGCACCGGCTCGGCACCGTCCATGGCGAAGGTCGTCCGCAGGCTCTCGTGCCGGGCGACCAGCTCGTTCAGCGCCTTGACCAGCGCCTCGTGGTCGAGCGGTCCCTGAAGCCGGTAGGCGACGGGCACCAGGTACAGGCTCGTGCCCGGCAGCATCCGGTCCAGGTACCAGAGCCGTTGCTGGGAGAACGACATCGGCGCCCGCTCCGACGGCTCGCGCCGGGGGATGCCGCCGGAGCGGGCCGGTAGCCGCCGTTCCCTCCTCAGCGCCTCCAGCAGCTCGCGCCGGCGCGGCGACAACTGATCACTGTTCACCCGGTTTTTCCGATCTCTCGCAGAAGTACTTCCATGTCGCTGTCGGAGGAGGTGGCGACCACCAGGAACAGCTCGGCCGCCTCCTCCAGGCCGGGGCCGTGCTCGTCGAGCAGCGTCCTCGCCAGCGCGGCGACGGTGGGTCCCTCGAACAGGACCTTCAACGGGACGTCGACGTCCAGCGCCTCCCGAAGGGCCGAGGCCGCGCGCGTGGCGAGGAGGGAGTGACCGCCCAGGGTGAAGAAGTCGTCGTGGAGCCCCACCTCCTCCGCCCCGAGGATCTCGCCCCAGCTCATGGCGATGACCTTCTCCAGTGCCGTCGCCGGGGCGACGAACACCTCGCTCCCCGGTACGGGTGCGGGGTGGGCGCCCTCGAACTCGACCGCCGTGTGCGGGCGGGCGTCGGCGGGCTCCGCACGGGGGCCGCGCAGCTGCTCGGTCCCCGCCGCCGGCGGAAGCTCGGAGATCCGGCGGAGCGGGTTTTCGGCCACCCCTCGCAACACCTCCTCGTAGTGCGCGAGGAACAGCTCCATCGTCTCGGCGTCGAACAGGTCGGTGCTGTACTCGACGGTCAGCACGGGACCGTCCGGCGGGAAGTCGACGGATGTCAGCAGGTCGAACTTGGCGCAGCCGTTGTCGATCTCCCCGTTCATCGCGACGCGGATTCCGGCGGCGTGCGCGGCGGGCACCTCCTGCTGCATCACGAACAGGACCTGGACGAGCGGGTTGTGGGCGGCTCCCCCGCCGAGGCCGAGGCTCTCGACGATCCGCTCGAAGGGGACGTCGGCGTTGGCCGACGCGTCGAGAGCCGTCCGCCGCACCTCGCGGAGCAGGTCGGCGAACAAGGGGTCCCCCGGCAGGTCGACCCTGAGGGGAAGCGTGTTCGTGAAGAAGCCGACCAGCCGTTCCGCCTCCGGGTGGTCACGTCCCGCGACGGGCACCCCCACCACGATGTCCTGCCGGCCCGTGTAGCGGCGGAGCAGCACCTGGAAGGCGGCGAACATCACCATGAACAGGCTGGCCCGCGCCTGCACGCCCACCGACTCCAGGGTGGGGACGAGCCCGGCGGGCAGCGGACGGCGAAGCTTCGCGCCGCGGTGGCTCCTGGCCGGGGAACGAGGGCGGTCGTAGGGCAGTTCCAGGGAATCGGGCAGTCGCGCCAGACGTCCGCCCCAGAACACCAGCTGTTCCTCGGCAACGCTCTGCAGCCGCTCCGACGACCAGGCGGTGAGGTCGGCGTAGCGGGCGGTGAGTGTGGGCAGTGCCGGGGGACGCCCGGTGACGATCGCCTCGTACAGTTCGCCCAGCTCGGTGAGGAGGACGCTCGCCGACCAGCCGTCGAACGCGATGTGGTGCACGGTCAGCAGGAGCTCGTGCCGGTCGTCGGCGAGCCGCAGCAGCAGCCCCCGCAGCAGCGAGCCGGTACGGAGGTCGAAGGGGGCCCGGGCGTCGGCGTCGACGAGTTCGGCCCGCCGCTCGCCCGGGAGCCCGCGCAGGTCGGCGGTGACGAAGGGAACGGGCCGCCAGGTGTCCACGTGCTGGACGGGCAGGCCCGACCGCTCGTCATAGCGGGTGCGCAGGGGTTCGTGCCGCCTGACGATCTCGTTCACCGCGCGTTCGAGCGCGGCGGCGTCCAGGTCGCCGTCGATCGTGTAAGAGGTCGGCACGTTGTAGAGAGCGCTGCCGGGAACCAGGCGGTCGATGAACCACAGCCGCTGCTGTGCGGGCGAGAGCGGCGACCACTCGCTCACCGAGCCGAGGACGAGAGGCCGCGACGCTTCCTGCACTCCGCCGTCGATCTCTCTGGCGACGGCCGCGACGGTGGGATGCTCGAAGAAGATCCTCGACTGGACCGGCCTGCGCAGGACGTCCTCCAGTTGCACGGCCATCCGCATCGCGGTGAGCGAGTGACCTCCCAGTGCGAAGAAGTCGTCGTGGACGCCGACCCGCTCCAGGTCGAAGACGCGCCGCCACACCTCGGCGACGGCCGCTTCGGTGGGCGTCCGGGGTGACGTCGAGTCACGGACCGTGTCGGCGACCTGGACCGAGGGCAGCGCGCGGAGATCGACCTTCCCGTTGAGGGTGAGCGGCATCTCCGCGAGCGGGACGAAGCGCGCGGGAACCATGTACTCGGGGAGCTTGGCACCGAGAAACGCCCGCAACTCCTCAACCGTCCCACCGCTCATGACGACATAGGCGACGAGCTGGTCCTGCTGGAGGAGCACCGTGGCGGACCGCACGTGGGGGTGCCGGCCGAGCACCACCTCGATCTCGCCGAGCTCGATCCGGTAACCCCGGAGTTTCACCTGGTGGTCGGCGCGACCGATGAAATCAAGCCGGCCATCGGGCCTGGTCCTGGCGAAGTCACCCGTCTTGTAGAGTCGCGCGCCCGCCGATCCACCGAACGGGTCCGGGATGAAGACCTCGGCCGTCAGCTCGGGTCGCCCCAGGTAGCCTCTGGCCACTCCGGCTCCGCCGATGTAGATCTCGCCGGCCTCGCCGGACGGCACCGGTTCGAGGTGCTCGTCGAGCAGGTAGACGTCCACGTTGCCGATGGCCTTGCCGATCGAAGGCGCGCCGGTGTGCTCAGCGTGGGCGGGTATCTCGGCGACGGTGGCCATGACCGAGCATTCCGTGGGGCCGTAGCCGTTCACCAGGCGGAAGGGAAGCCCCGGAGGCGGGTGACGGGTGAGGCGGTCCGCGCCGGTGAACATGATCCGGAGCTTCGTCGCAGGCGGCCAGTCGAGATCGATGAGAGCTTCGACGACGGGCGTGGGGAAGAAACAGGCGGTGATCTCCTGTGCCACGACCCAGTCACGCAGAGAGGTGAGGGAACCCAGGGTGTCGGCGTCCGGTACCGCGATACTCGCCCCCACCGTCAGGTAGGTCCAGATCCAAAAGACGCTTCCGTCGAAGGCAGGGCCGGCGATGAGCGCGCTCCGGTCCTCCGCCGTGATGCCGAACTCCTCGTGGTGCCATCGCACCACGTTGACCAGCCCGCCGTGTGGTACCAGGACCCCCTTCGGGCGCCCGGTCGAGCCGGACGTGTAAATGGTGTAGACAAGCCTGTCGAGGTGTGACCGAGTGGTCTCCCCGCCTGCGAGGACCCCGCCTTCCGTTTCCTCGCTTTCGAGGTCCTCGCTTTCGAGGTCCTCGACGAGGATCAAGGGAGGAGCGTCGGGGTGCGTCAGCCGCGCCGACCAGTTCGAGTTGGTCACCACGGCGACGACCCGGGCGTCGTCCAACATGGTGTGGAGGCGCTCGGCCGGAGCCGACGGATCGAGCGGCACGAAGGCGGAGCCCGTCTTCAACACGGCGAGCTGGGCCGCGACGAGGAGTACGGAGCGATCCGCGAGAACCCCGACGAGAGACTCCGGGGCCGCCCCGAACCCGGCGATCCGCTTCGCCAACCGAGTCGACAGGGCGTCCAGCGCCTGGTAGGTGAGAACGCCGTCCGACGTGATCAGCGCGATCGCCTGGGGTGCGGCTCGCACGCGCTCCTGAAACAGATGCAGGACGGTCAGGGGGGATTGCGCTGCCATATGACGCCGTTTCGTTAGGCGAACTCCTTAGGTCGGAGTATGTGAACCCCTCTTGCGTCCAACTTGGCAACGGCTTAAGTGGTACTAGGTTTTGGGGCTGCCCAAAATGTCCAGGTGACCGCTCCGACACTCCGCGGTCACCATGCCGTCCCCTCCGGCGGCGGGCCCGGCCGGTTCGCGGCCGATGGCACATCTCAGCCTGCGGACCGGGTCACAGCCGGCCCGTCCCTGCGCTAGCCTCGCGTACGCTACGCACGTGCTGGTACGGAAGGTGCTCAAGTGATCAGCTGGTTCGAAGCGGTGGTACTCGGACTGATCCAGGGACTGACGGAGTTTCTGCCGATCTCCTCCAGCGCCCACATCCGGGTCGCCTCGGCGTTCTTCGGCTGGGAGGACCCCGGGGCCGCGTTCACCGCGGTCATCCAGCTCGGCACCGAGGCCGCGGTGGTGATCTATTTCCGCAAGGAGATCTGGGAGATCATCTCCACCTGGACGCGTTCCCTGTGGACACCCGACCTGCGCGGCCACCACTCCGCCCGGATGGGCTGGTACGTCATCGTGGGAACCATTCCGATCGTGGTGCTCGGCCTGCTCTTCAAGGACTCCATCGAGAGCGTCTTCCGCGACCTGCGCCTGATCGGCACGACCCTGATCGTCTTCGGTCTCATCCTGTGGTTCGCCGACCGCACCGCCCGCAACAGGCTCACCCTGGAGCGGCACCTCAGCTTCACCCACGCCCTGGTCTACGGCTTCGCCCAGTCCCTCGCGCTGATTCCCGGCGTGTCACGCTCCGGCGGCACGATCAGCGCCGGGCTGCTGCTGGACTACCGCAGGGAGGAGGCCGCGAAGTACTCCTTCCTGCTGGCCATCCCGGCCGTGCTCGGCGCCGGCTTCCTGGAGCTGTCGAAGATCGGCGAAGGCCCGGCGCCCGACTGGGGCCCGACGATCCTGGCCACCGTGATCTCCTTCGTCGTGGGCTACCTGGCGGTCTCGTGGTTCCTGAAGTACATCAGCACCCACCGCTTCACCGGCTTCGTGATCTACCGGATCGCCCTCGGCGTCCTCATCATCGCCCTGGTGAGCACCGGGGTCCTTGACCCGTCGGCCTAGGCGGCCGGGGTGAATCCGGCGCGGTCCCGCCACTGTGACCCCGGGCAGGCTCCGGCGCGACCGGCGCACAGCCCCACACCGCCACCTCGGGCAGGTCACCTCCCGGCCCCGCCAAGGCGCGGCTCTCGCAGGCCGGCGATTCGAGCGACCGCCAACGAGGTCGTGATCTCCAGAAGGTCGCGCGGACGTGAGAGCTTCAGAGCGGTCAGGTCCTCGATTCGGCGCATACGCTGGAGCACGGTGTTCGGGTGAATGTGCAGCGCCTTGGCCGCCGCCCTCCTGTCCATGTCGTTCTCCAAGAGGACGTGCAGGGTGGTCACCAGGTGGGTCGAGCGCTCGCGGTCGTAGTCGAGCACCGGCCCGAGCACCCGCCGGGCGAACTGGCGTAGCCCGTCGGTGTCGCCGACCTGGAGCAGCAGGTTGTCCACGGTCAGCTCGGCGAGATGGAGGACGACCGGGTCCGACGACTCGGCGGCCAGCTCCAGTGCCCCGCGCGCCGTCCGAAAGGCGGTCCGGAGCCCCGGCAGGGTCGGCGTCGGAGCCGCCACGGCGGCGGTCACCTGTTTCACCGAGCGGGCTTTGGTGAGTGCGCCGGCCAGCCGCTCGGTCGCCCCGCGCGGCGTATCCGTCGTGCCGTCTCGCCATGTGATCTGGGCGGGCCAGAGTACGACGACCAAGCCCCGGTGCGCGGCGGCGAGCGGAAGCGGGTCCACACCCGCGAGGAAGCGGGTGGTGGTCGCGAGCGCGCGCTCAGCGGCCGGGAGTCCGGCGGCGCTGTCGGTCTCGCGTACCGCGATGGCGCTGAGGGTGTGCGGACCGGTGAGGTCGTGGCCCATGCGGCGTGCCCGTTCGATGACGGCGGCGACGTCGAGGGACTCGTCGGAGAGCAGGTCGGCGACCAGGGAGCCGCGCAGGCGTCCCTCGACGTCCGCGGCGGTGCGCTCCCGGAGCAGTTCGAGGGCCGCGACGACCGATGCGTGCTCGGTGGCGCGGACATCGAGTCCGGTGAAGGAGGCCAGCGGCCGACGGACCCAGATCCGTCCCACGACCTCGCCGTCGAGCAGAACCGCCGATACGACGAAGGTCTCGCCCTCCAGCACCGTTTCCACCAACGCCCCGTCGGTGAGGTCCAGAGATGTCGGTGGCGGCGCGTCGGTCTCAAGCGGTCGGCCGTCGCTACGTGCCAGCATCGATCCGTGGGCGTCGTCGGCGAGAACGTCGAAGCCGAGCAGATCCGCGAGCGCGGTGACGACGCCGCCGATTCCCTCGCCGCGCAGGGCGATCGCGGTGAGCTCGACGTGGATCTCCTCCGCTCGGCGAAGCATGGCGTGCTGCTTGGAGAGGGAGCTGTTGAGCTCGCGCAGTTCGCCGATGGTCGCCCGCTCCCGGGCCTGCAGTTGGGCGGTCACCAGTGCGATGGCGACCTGGGTCGCGAGGGTGCCGACGAGCTCGCGTTCGGCGCCGTCGAAGTGGTGGGGCTGCCGGCGGTAGCAGTTCAAGGTGCCGACGACCGTGCCGGCGCGGCGCAGCGGCACGGACACCAGTGCCCGGTAGCCCTGCTCCTGGGCGACGCCGCCCCATGGGCCGAACCGTGGTTCGAGGCCGATGTTCTCCAGGGCAACGATGTCGCCGGTGCGGAACGCCCGGCTGGTGGGTGCCTCGCCCTCCCGTCCGACGCCGAGCAGGATCGGGCGTTCGGCGTTGACCAGGTCGACGTACTCGGGGGAGAGCCCGTGGTAGCCGCGGATGACGAGCGCGGTGCCCTCAGGATTGGGCAGGAAGACGCCGCAGAAGTCGTAGCCCATGAGTGAGCACGCGGTCCGGGCCACCCGGTTCAGCAGGTCGCCGAGTGGCTCCTGGTGGCTGACGGCGGCGCCGATGTCAGCGATCCCGGCCAGCCAGCGCTGCAGTTCGTCATGATGCGGTCCCACGATCGAGGCGCCTCCCTCGTGTTCGAACTCACACTATAAAGCTCATAGGTGTGAACACTGGGACATTGAGGAGGTGGCTTTCGCTGGAGCATGGTTGTTCTGGCCGGTGACCGCCGTCACACGGCGCCACGACAGCAGAGTAGGGAAGCCGTGCTGTTGAACAGATGCAGAACCCGAGCACTGGCGGCTCTCCTGATGGTCGGCGCCATGTTCGTTTCGACGGCCTGCGGTGCGGGTCTGGGCGGTCCCGCCTCCTCCCGGGCGGCGCGCGACGGTGTCGTTCGGTTCACCTTCGCCCCCGACCCGATCTGGGACTACATGCACGACGAGGGGATCATCGAGAACTTCGAGAAGGAGACCGGCATCTCCATCGAGACCTCGGCGACCTGGGACGAGTTCGGTCTCTTCGCCGGCGGCCACGCCGACATCATCTCCTCGGCGTCCTTCGAAGTACCGGGACTTGAGGCGGAGACCGAGCAGGACACGGTGATCATTGGGCGCTACAACTCCGAGCGGAGCCGGCTGATGGTGCGCGCCGACGACCCGGCGAAGTCTCTCGCAGACCTCAAGGGCAGGCGGCTCGGCGTGTTCACCTCGGTCTCCGGGACCCTGGTGTGGCACGCGCTGGTGAAGAAGATGCACGGGCTCGCCGTCGCCGGCGAGAACTCCGACTTCAAGATCGTCGTCGCCGACATCCAGAACCTCTCCAACCTGCTCGTCCGCGGCGAGATCGATGCCTGCATCTGCTATCCCGATCTCTCCGCACGCGAACTGCGCGAAGGCGGCGTCCGCGCGCTGTACGACGGCAAGTCGTCCGCCGAACTGTTCGCCGACCTGGAGGCACCCGGCCACGACGGTCCCATGGGCAACGTGTTCGTCGCCCGCAAGGACTGGGTCGAGGAGCACTCCCGGGAGGTCGACGCCTTCCTGGACCTGTGGTCGCGCGGTCTCAAGGAGTGGCGTGCGCACCGCGACGAGATCATCGAGCGCTATCCGCAGCACTTCGCCGTCGAGTCCCCCCGTTATGTGGAGTTCATGAAGAGCTACGTGGCCGAACACGACTGGGTGGTCCAGGACATCCGTTTCGACAGGCAGTGGGCCGACGACGAGAGCAAGATCTTCGACCTCATGCGCGAGACCGGTGTCATCGAGGGCGATGTGCAGAACCCGAAATTCCTCCCCACGGCAGGAGACAGCCGGTGACTTCGCCGACCGCCACCACCGAACCGCCCATCACCCAGCCCGGCCGGAGCTCGCTGAACGCGTGGGTCCGCGGCCGGCGCCCACGGCCCGACGGAGCCGGAGGCTCCTCGCGGTGGCTCGTCTCGCTGGTCGCCCTGCTGGGGACACTCGCCACCTGGGCCGTGGTCGCGTGGATCATCGATGACAACATCCTGCCCACCCCGTTCAGGGTCTTCGGACGCGTCGCCGACTTCGTCGTGTCCGGTGAGGCGTTCGGCAACTTCGCCGCGAGCATTGTGAAGATCGGGATCGGCTTCGCGCTGGCGCTGGCCGTCGGTCTGCCGATCGGGTTCGTCATGGGCCGCAGCCGGTTCATGTCGACCTACTTCTCGATGCCGCTGTTCGTACTCGGCAACGTCCCCGGCCTCGCCTACGCCGTCTTCGGGCTGGTCATCTTCGGCGTGGGCGCCACCGGGCCGATCGTGGTGTCGGCCCTGGTGGCCGTCCCGTTCATCGCGATCAACGTCGCCGAGGGCGTCCGTTCCGTCGACGGCGGGCTGCTCCGTATGTGCCGGGCCTTCGATCGGCGGCCCGTCGACGTGGTGCGCCACGTCTACCTGCCCGCCATCACGGCCTTCGTGTTCGTGGGCGTCCGCTACGCCTTCGCCATGGCCTGGAAGGTCGAGGCCCTCACCGAGGTCTTCGGCGCCAACAACGGAGTCGGCTTCATGATCCGGCGCGCCTACCAGGAGTTCAAGGTCGCCGACATGCTCGCCTGGACCATGTTGTTCGTCATCGCGATGGTGCTGATCGAGCGCGGCCTCGCCCTGGTCGAGACCCGGGTGTTCGCCTGGAGGAAGGAACTCACATGACCACCGCAACCGCGCCGGAGGCGACATCTCGTCCCCTGCCGGCCGACCGGGCGGCATCCCTGTGGTCGCGACGCGGACGCTCGACGTCGTCCTCCGTGATCGCGCTCGCCACCTCGCTGCTCTCCATGCTCGCCGTCTGGCAACTCGCGGCCGAGTACGGACACCGCGTACCCTCGATCGGCGAGACATTCGGCCGGCTGGTCGACGAGGCGACCGGCGGCCACCTGTCGATCAACCTGGCCGTGAGCATGAACCGCTTCACCTTGGGCCTCGTCGCGGCGCTCATCGTCGGAACGGCCGTGGGCGTGCTGATGGGTCTGTCCCGGTTCGCCGAGCACGCCCTGGCCGACCTGACCATGGCCGCGCTCGCCGCCCCGGCGGTGATCTGGGCGCTCCTGACCACGATGTGGTTCGGCTTCGGCTGGCTCACCCCGGTCACGACGGTCTTCCTCTCGGCCCTGCCCTTCGTCGTCGTGAACATCGCCAAGGCGGTCCGGGCCGTGCCCCCCGACCTCGTGCTCATGGCCCGCTCGTTCGGTGTCGGCCGGCCCCACGTCCTTCGTCACATCGTGGCTCCGGCGGTCGCCGGCTCGACGGTCGCGGCGGTGCGCTTCGCGATCATGAGCGCCTGGAACGGCCTGCTCCTCGCCGAGTGGTTCGGCTCGACCTCCGGCGTCGGCTGGCGCTCCCGCTACTGGTACGACGCCAACCAGCTCGACGGCTTCCTCGCCTGGGTCGTCATCTTCATCGTCTTCCTGGTCCTCGCCGACCAGATCGTCCTCGGCCCGATCGAGCGCTTCGTCACCCGCTGGCGCACCGCCTGAGCAGCACGTCCCTTCTCGAAAGGAAACCCATGGCCTCCATCGAAATCGACGGCCTGGTGAAGGAATACCAGAACCGTCAGGGCAGGCAGACGCGCGTGCTCGACGGGATCGACCTCACCATCAGCGGCGAGACCTTCGTCTCCGTCGTCGGTCCCTCCGGCAGCGGCAAGACGACCCTGCTCAACATCGTCTCCGGAATCGAGAGCCTCAGCGGCGGCTCGGTCCGCCTACGCGCCGGTGACCGCGACGCCAGGATCGGCTACGTGTTCCAGGACCCACGGCTGCTGCCCTGGCGCACCGTCACGCAGAACCTCAAGTTCGTCCAGCGCGACCGCTCCGGCTGGGAGCAGCGCGCCCAGCACTACCTCGACCTGGTCGGCCTCGGCCACCTCGGCGACCGCTACCCGGCCCAGCTCTCCGGCGGTCAGCAGCAACGCATCGGCATCGCCCGGGCCTTCTCCGTCGAGCCGGACATCCTGCTCATGGACGAGCCGTTCAGTCACCTCGACGCGATGACCTCACGCTCCCTGCGCGAACACCTGGAGCGCATCTGGCTTGAGTCGCAGCGCACGGTCATGTTCGTCACCCACGACGTCACCGAAGCGGTCCAGCTCTCCGACCGGATCGTCGTCCTGGCGCCGGGCGGCCGGATCCACGAGACCATCGAGGTGGACCTCCCTCGTCCACGCCGCGCCTCCGACCCGGCCGTCGCCATGCTCCAGGCCGAGGTGCTCGCCCGCTTCGAGGCACTTGAGGCGGCGGCGTGACGACCTTCGATCCCGGCCCTCCCGCGGTGCGGCGGGGCGTCATCGACGTCCACGCCCACTGGCTGCCCCAGGAACTGTTCGACCTTCCGCCGGGCTCGCCGGTCCCGCCGCTGAACGCGCGAGGCGAGGAGCTGTACCTCGGCGACACCTCCCTGTCCATCGCGGCCTCGGCGATGAGCGACCCCGACCGGGTGCTCGCCGAGACCGATCGCGCCGGACTGGGCGCCCGGGTACTGTCCGCTCCGCCGTTCGCGTTCCCCGTGGTCCCCGACACCGGCGTGGGCGAATACGTCGGCCACTTCAACGAGGCCCTCACCCGCCTGTGCCGCGACAGCCAAGGTCGGTTGTTCGGACTGGGCCTGGTCTCCCTGCACGACCCGACCGCGGCCCGTGCCGAGATGAAGGCGATCGCCGGGTCGGCGGTCGTCCGCGGCGTCGCGGTTCCCCCGCTGGTCGACGCCACCTCCTTCGACGAGGGCCCGCTCCACGAGATCGCCCGCATCGCCGCCGAGCTGGACCTGGCCGTTCTGGTACACCCCATGCAGCTGCCACGGCCCGAGTGGAGGTCGTACTACCTCGCCAACCTGATCGGGAACCCCACGGAGACGGCGACGGCCGTCGCCTCCTGTGTGCTCGGCGGAGTCACGGAGACACTTCCGTCACTGCGCATCTGCTTCGTCCACGGCGGAGGATGCGCGCCCGCGCTCCTGGGCCGGTGGCGACACGGCTGGGAGCGGCGCGCCGACGCCGGGGCCGGCACCGGCCGAACGCCGCACGAGGGCTTCCGCGACCTGTGGTTCGACACGCTCACCCACGACGGACCCGCGCTGCGGCTGCTGCGCTCCAAGGCGGATCCCGACCGGCTGTTGTGCGGCAGCGACTACCCCTTCGACATGGGCGTGGACCGTCCACAGGACCTGCCGATCTCGGAAGGCATCGGCGCCGAGGCCATGGAGGCCGCCGCCCGCCGCTTCCTCGACCTGCCCGAACTCGGGAGCGACAACGATGTATGAGACGAACGGCCACTCCCCCTACTCCGGCCGGCGGGCACTGGTCGTCGGCGGCTCGATCGGCGGCCTCACGTCCGCGCTGCTGCTGCGTCGCCTGGGCTTCGACGTGTCCGTCTTCGAGCGCACGCCGACCAGCCTGGACGGCCGGGGCGGGGGCATCGTGCTGCAGCCCGACACGCTGCGCTGGTTCGCCGAGTGCAGCGAGCAGCACCCCGAGCAGGTCAGCACCGCGACCCGGTACGTCCAGTACCTCGGCGCCGGCAACAGGGTCCTGCACCGCGACCCCACGCCGTGGCGGTACACGTCCTGGGGCACGTTCTACCGGGCACTGCTCGCCGATTTCGGCACCGAGCGGTATCACCTCGGGGAGTACGCCGCCGGCTTCGACCAGGACGGCGACGGCGTCGAGGTCCGTTTCGTCTCCGGGCGCCGTGAGCGAGCCGATCTCGTGGTTTTCGCGGACGGGATCGGCTCCGCGAGCCGCAGCCGGATCTCACCCGGCAGCGCCCTGGAGTACTCCGGCTACGTCGGCTGGCGCGGCACCGTGCAGGAGTCCGAGGTCTCGCCCGAGACCTTCGAGCTCCTGCACGACTCGATCAGCTTCAACGTGGCGCCGTACACCCACATCAACATCTACCCGATCCCCTCGGACGAGGGCGGGCTGACGGTGGGAAACCGGCTGCTCAACTACGTCTGGTACCGCAACGTCGCCGAGGGCGCCGACCTTGAGGAGATGATGACCGACAAGCGCGGCTTCCTCGGCAAGGTGTCGGTGCACCCGGGCCAGGTGCAGGACCGGTTCGTCGAGGAGATGCGCGAGGTGGCCGGCACGGTGCTGGCGCCCGCCGCGGCCGAGGTGGTGCGGCGCACCGAGCAGCCCTACCTTCAGGCGGTCTACGACGTCGGCGTCGAGCGCATGGCCGTCGGCCGGGTGGCGCTGATCGGCGACGCGGCCAGCGCCGCGCGCCCGCACGCCGCGGCCGGTACGGCGAAGGCCGCCGCGAACGCCTGGGCCCTGTACGACGCCCTGAGCGAGGCCGACGGCGCCATCCCCGCCGCTCTGGCGAAATGGGAGCCGGGCCAGCTCGAACTCGGCCAGCGCCTGCTGCGCCGGGTCAAGGAGATGGGCACCCGCTCGCAGGTCGACTGCACCTGGGTACCCGGCGATCCTGACCTGCGATTCGGCCTCTACGGCCCGGGCCAGTGACCACGACGTACGAGAGGAAACCCCAATGAGCACCACGCCGGCATTCCTGACCGACGCCCCCTTGGTAGGCACCGTCGTCGCCACGGATTTCGCGGGTTGGTCCGACGCGCTTCGCGAGGAGTTCGAGACCCACGCCTACGACCCGCACGTCGGCTCGCGGCTACTCAGCGAGAACGACCGCGTCCGGGTGTGGGAGATCCGCCTCGAACCCGGGGAACGGTGGCACGCGCACCGGCACGTCCTCGACTACTTCTGGACCGCCGTCAACGCGGGCCGCAGCCGCCAGCACACCGCTGACGGCACTACCCGCGAGGTGTCCTACGACGCCGGCGAGACCCGACACTTCACCTTCGGCGATGGAGAGTTCCTCCTGCACGACATCGAGAACGTCGGCGACGGCGTCCTCGTCTTCACCACTGTCGAGCACCTCGACTCGGCCAACTCGCCGCTGCCACTATCAGGCTGAGGACCCCCGGGGACGCAGGCGGCGCCAAAGCGTCATGATCGGCCTCGGCTACCTGTTGCGTCGACCTCAGGACCGATGCCCGGCGAGGCTCGGTCCAGGCGCCCGGGGTGTCGCTCACCCGAGGGCGCGTCCCGTGGCGGGGCGGGCTCGTGGACACTGGACGGGTGCGTTCCGACTGGTCCGGCCTGCCCGTCCGCCACGCCCTGCCCGAGTTGCTCGCGGCGCTGGGTGAGCGGGGCGTCGCCGTGCTCACCGCGCCCCCGGGCACCGGCAAGACCACGCTCGTCCCGCTCGCGCTGGCCGGGCTCCTCGACGGCCCGGCGCCGAAGCGGGTGATCGTCGCCGAGCCGAGACGGATGGCGGTGCGGGCGGCGGCCAGGCGAATGGCCTGGCTGCTGGAGTCGGAGGTGGGCGCGGAGGTCGGGTTCTCCGTCCGCGGCGAGCGCAGGGCCGGTGCGAGGACGGTCGTCGAGGTCGTCACCACGGGGGTCCTCCTGCAGCGACTCCAGCGCGACCCCGACCTCGAAGGCGTGGACACGGTCCTGCTGGACGAGTGCCACGAGCGCCACCTGGACGCCGACACCGCGCTGGCCTTCCTGCTCGACGTCCGCGCCACGCTCCGCCCCGACCTGCGGATCGTCGCCACCTCCGCCACCGCCGACGCCGCCCCCTGGGCCCGCCTCCTCGGCTCGGGCGACCCCGCGCCGATCGTGCACGCGTCCGGCACCGCGTATCCCGTCACGCCCGTCTGGGTTCCGCCCTCGGGGAACGTCGCGCCGCCGCACGGCACGCGGGTGGACCCGGCGTTCCTGGCCCATGTCGCAGCCGTCGTACGGCGCGCGCTGGCAGAGCACGAGGGGGACGTGCTCTGCTTCCTGCCGGGCGTCGGCGAGATCGGCCGGGTGGCCGCGATGCTTCCCGGCGTCGACGTCCTCCAGGTGCACGGTCAGGCCCCGGCCCGGGTCCAGGACGCGGTTCTCTCCCCCGGTGAGGGGCGCAGAGTGGTTCTCGCCACCTCGGTCGCCGAGTCGAGCCTGACCGTGCCCGGCGTACGGGTGGTGGTCGACTCCGGCCTGGCCAGGGAACCCCGTACCGACCACGCCCGCGGCCTCGGCTCGCTCACCACGGTCCGCGCGTCCCGGGCCTCGGCCACCCAGCGGGCGGGGCGGGCGGGCCGCGAGGCACCGGGCGTGGTCTACCGCTGCTGGTCACGGGCCGAGCACGAGCGGCTGCCCGAGCACGCGCGGCCCGAGATCGCACTCGCCGACCTGACCGGCTTCGCCCTCCAGGCCGCCTGCTGGGGCGACCCCGCCGCCACCGGCCTGGCCCTGCTCGACCCGCCCCCGGCCGCCGCGATGGACGCCGCCCGCCGCACCCTGCACGCCCTGGGCGCCCTGGACTCCCCTGACACGCCGGGGCCCACCGTGGGCCGGGTGACCGAGCGGGGACGGCGGATGGCCGGGGCCGGTGTCCATCCGCGCCTGGCGCGGGCCCTGATCGACGCCGGAACCGATCCCCTGGCCGGCACCGGGGCCGACGCGAGGTCCCGGGTCGCCGAGGTCGTGGCGCTGCTGTCGGAGCAGTTGCCCAGGGACGCGAGTGACGACCTGGTGGCGGTCTGGCGCTCCGCGCGCCGGGGCGGGGACGGCTTCTCCGCCCGGTGGCGTCAGGAGGCCGGGCGCCTGGCCCGCGCCGTCCCCGGCCCCGACCGGCGTCAGGGACGGCCGCTGCCCGCCGGCGTCACACCCCGGCGTGGCGGTCCGGCCCAGGGCGGCAGGACGGTCTGGGACGACGACGCGGTGGCCGGGATCGTCGTGGCGCTGGCCTATCCCGAGCGGGTGGCGCGGCGCCGGGGCGGGTCGTACCTGATGGCCTCGGGAACGGCCGCCGAGTTGCCGCGCGGGTCGCGGCTGGGGACGGCGGAGTGGCTGGCCGTCGCGGTCGCGGACCGGCCCGCCGGGGCGGCGTCCGCCAGGATCAGGCAGGCGGTGGTGATCGACGAGGAGATCGCCAAGCTCGCCGCGGCCCCCCTGTACGGCTCGGCCGAGGAGATCGTCTGGCGCGTACCGCCGGGAGAGCGGCGTGGCGATGTGTCGGCCCGCCGGGTGGAACGGCTGGGCGCGATCGAGCTGGCCGACAGCGCGCTCCGCGACGCCGACGTACGGCCCGCCGTCCTGGAGGGTCTGCGCACCGAGGGCCTGTCGGTCCTGCGCTGGACGCCCGAGGCCGTGGCCCTGCGCGAACGCCTGGCCTTCTGCCGGCGCACGCTCGGCGACCCCTGGCCCGCGACGGACGACGACGCGCTGATCGAGGCGGCCGACCGCTGGCTGGAGCCCGAGCTGTCGCGGGCCCGTCGCCGGTCCGACCTGGAGCGCCTCGACGTGGTCTCCGCGCTGCACCGCCTGGTCCCGTGGAACGCCCGGCTGGCGGAGACGGCCCCGGAACGGGTCGAGGTGCCGAGCGGGTCACGGATCAGGATCGACTACTCGGGCGAGCAGCCGGTACTGGCGGCCAAGCTGCAGGAGCTGTTCGGCTGGGCCGAGACCCCGCGCGTCGCGGGGGTCCCGCTGGTGATCCACCTGCTCTCCCCCGCGGGCCGTCCCGCCGCGGTCACCGCCGACCTGGCCTCGTTCTGGCGCGAGGGCTACCGCGCGGTCCGCGCCGAGCTCCGCGGCCGTTATCCCCGGCATCCCTGGCCGGACGACCCCATGTCGGCCACCGCCACCCGCCGCACCAACCCGCGACGCTGACACAGCGCCGACACGGGGCCGACACGGGGCCGGCTCCGGGCTCCGCGCACCTCCCCCACCGGCCCGGGAGCCATGCCCGGCGCACGCCTCCTCACCTCCCGTACCGGCCGGGCGATCATGCCCGGTCCCCGGCGGCAAGGCCGGAGACCTCACCCTGCGACCGGCGCGCGGCCGGCTTTTGTGAGCTATCGTAGTGATATCACTTCGATAGCAAAGGTGGCGTACATGGAACGACGTGCTTTCCGGGTGAGCGGATTCGGCGTCCTGATCGGGCTCCTGGCGCTCGGGGCCGTCCTGGCCTGGGCCGGGTGGACGGCGGGGGAAACGTGGCTGATCGTCGCGGCGATCGTGTGGGGGATCGTCGCGGCGGTCATGGCCACCGGGTTCACGGTGATCAATCCGAACGAGGCGAAGGTCGTGCAGTTCTTCGGCCGCTACATCGGGACGGTGAACCAGGCCGGGTTCCAGTGGGTGCTGCCGTTCACCAGCAAGGCGCGCGTCACCCTCCGGGTGCGCAACTTCGAGACGACCAAGCTCAAGGTGAACGACGCCGACGGCAACCCCGTGGAGATCGCCGCCGTCGTCGTCTACAAGGTCGCCGACACCGCCAAGGCGACGTTCTCCGTGGACGACTACGAGCAGTACGTGGCGATCCAGTCCGAGGCCGCCGTCAGGCACCTGGCCACCAGCCACCCGTACGACGCCCACGAGGAGGGCCGTACCAGCCTGCGCGACGGCGCCGAGGTGGCCGCCGAACTCACCACCGAGCTGAGCGACCGCACCCAGCTCGCCGGGGTGGAGGTGCTGGAGGCGCGGATCACCCACCTCGCCTATGCTCCGGAGATCGCCCAGGCGATGCTGGTCCGGCAGCAGGCCGCCCAGGTGGTCGCGGCGCGCACCCACATCGTCGCCGGCGCGGTCGGCATGGTTCAGCTCGCACTGACCAAGCTGCGGGAGGATGAGGTGGTGGAACTCGACGAGGAGCGCAAGGCGCAGATGGTCTCCAACCTGCTGGTCGTCCTCTGCGGTGACAAGGCGACGCAGCCGGTGGTCAACGCCGGCAGCCTCTATGGCTGAGCGCAAGAAGATCCTGCTGAGGCTCGACCCGGCCGTCTACGAGGTGATCGCCAAATGGGCGGCCGACGACCTGCGAAGTGTCAACGCCCAGTTGGAGTACGCACTCCGCCTGGCACTCAAGGCGGCGGGGCGCGAGCCCCGGCGGGGCGAGCGGAACGACAGCGAGCGGAACGACACCGATGAGCCGGACAAGTCACCTGATTGAGACGTGGAACGCTTCCCCTGGCGGACTCGCCGGACCACACTCGGTTCATGTCGTGGGTGGGAAGTTCCGCAGTGGAGATCGCGGAGGCCGTGCGACGGGGGAAGGTCACCGCGCCCATGGTCGTCGAGGAGCATCTCGACGCCATCGCCGAGCGTGACGGGCGCGTCGGGGCGTTCCGCACGGTCCTCGCCGAGCGGGCGCTGGCCGAGGCGCGGGCGCTACAGGAGCGGGCGGACCTGTCCGGGCTGCCGCTCGCCGGGGTGCCGATCGCGATCAAGGACAATGTGCCGATCAGGGGCGAGGCGTCCCGCAACGGTTCCGCGGCGACACCGGAGGCGCCCGCGGACGAGGACCATCCCGTGGTGGCCAGGCTCAGGGCCGCGGGCGCGGTGGTCGTCGGCATCACCAACGTGCCGGAGCTCTGCCTGGTCGGATTCTCCGACAGCGTGTACGGCGTGACGCGTAACCCGTGGGACCTCGGGCGCACCCCCGGCGGGTCGTCGGGCGGGAGCGCGGCCGCCGTGGCGGCGGGCATGGTCCCGCTGGCCCACGGCAACGACGGGCTGGGCTCGCTGCGCATCCCGGCCGCCTGCTGCGGCCTGGTCTCGATCAAGCCGGGTCACGGGGTGGTCCCGCCGCCCGAGCACGACTGGTACGGGATGTCGGAGAACGGCCCGCTGGCCACCACCGTGGCCGATCTCGCCCTCGCCCTGGCCGTGATGGCGGACGACATGTCGCTGGCGACGCCCGGCGAGAGCGAGGCACTCGGTGTGGACAGCGCCATCGACGACTACCCGGGCGGGCTGACCCTGTCGGAACCGCTGAGGCTGCGGATCACGGTCGCCCCGATGCCGCTGCCCTCCGGGCTCTCGGTGGACGCCGAGTTCCAGCGGGCGGTGACCGGGGCGGCGGAGGTGCTGGGCGCCGCGGGGCACACCGTGGTGGAACACCCCCGGCGGATGCCCTTCGGGGTCGGCGCGGCCGCTGTCGCCACCTGGTTCGCGTGCGCCAGGGACGACGTGGACGGCCTCGATCCGCGCGGTCTCGAACGGCGCACCAGGTCCCTGGCGAGAGCCGGGCGGCTGCTCGCCAGGTTCGGGGCGGACGGCACGGCGGGCCGTGACCGCTGGCGCGCGTACGGCGCCGACCAGTGGTTCGGCAACGCCGACGTGCTCGTCACACCGACGCTCGCCGCCCTGCCACCGGCCGCCGAGCGCTGGGGCCGGCGCGGGCTCCTGGCGAACGCCCGCGCCAACCTGACGTACGCGCCCGCCACCGCGGCCTGGAACATGGCCGGCTGGCCCGCCATGACCGTCCCGTACGGCCGGCACTCCAGTGGCATGCCGATCGGCGTCCAGCTCGTCGCCGCCCCGGGGGGTGAGGCGCAGCTCCTGGCCCTGGCCGGCCAGCTGGAGGCCGCCCGCCCCTGGACCCGCCACGCCCTGCCCGCCTGATCGTCTTTCCGTCCGTACGGGGCCCGCCCGCGGGAGAGACCCCGCGGGCGGCCCCGTACGGGTCAGACGCCGGTGGGGTGCCAGACCGTCTTCGTCTCCAGGAAGGCGGTCATCCGCCCGGTGCCCGGGTCCGCGAACCAGTCGGTCTCGGCGGGGCGGAGGACCCGCTTGAGGTTCTCCGCCGCCGCCTCCTCGCACGCGACCGCCACCGCCCTGTCGGTGACCCCGGCCAGGTCGAGGGCGTTGACGTCCATGTGCGCGGCCAGATGGGGGGCGATCTCGGCGACGGAGCCGGTGAGGATGTTGACCACCCCACCGGGCAGGTCCGAGGTGGCGAGCACCTCGGCCAGGGTGATCGCGGGTAGCGGGGCGCGCTCGCTCGCGATCACCACGCAGGTGTTGCCGGTGACGATCACCGGGGCGATCACCGAGACGAGCCCGAGCAGCGGCTTGTCGGGGGCGACCACCGCGACCACGCCGGTCGGCTCCGGCGAGGAGATGTTGAAGTAGGGACCGGCGACGGGGTTGGCGGACCCGGCGACCGCGGCGATCTTGTCGGACCACCCGGCGTACCAGACCAGCCGGTCGACGCTCGCGTCCACGACCTCCCGCGCGTTCTTCGTCCCGGACTCGGCCAGCTCGGCGATGAACTGGGCCCGCCGACTCTCCAGCATCTCGGCGACGCGGTAGAGAACCTGTCCCCGGTTGTACGCGGTGGCACCCGACCAGCCGCCGAAGGCCTTGCGCGCGGCCGTCACCGCGTCGCGGGCGTCCTTGCGGGAGGCCTTGGCGGCGTTGGCGAGGAAGTCGCCGCTGGAGGAGGTCACCGGGTAGGACCTTCCGCTCTCGGAGCGCGGGAACGCCCCGCCGATGTACAGCTTGTACGTCTTGCGCACGGCGAGCCGTGCGGGCCGACGCCCGTCCCCGGGGCCCGGGGCCTGCTCGATGGCCTGCTCGATGGCCTGCTCGGTGGCCTGTTTGGCCGCCCGCGCCCGGCCCGGCTTCTCCGCCTTACTCATTTCCCAGCCCTCTCCACGAGCTCTCCTGCTGCGCCAGCCGGGCCGGCACGAAGATCTGACCGCAGCGGCTCACGCCGCACCGGTGGGCGAACCAGCCACGCAGCACCGGCCGCCCCGCGCGGGCGAAGCCGTGACCCCGGGTGCTCTGGGCACGGCGGCGGCGGCGCCTGAGGCGCTGATGCTCACACATCGAGGTACGCCTCCAGCCCGTGTCGTCCGCCCTCTCGCCCGTATCCCGACTCCTTGTAGCCGCCGAACGGCGAGGTGGGGTCGAACCGGTTGAAGGTGTTGGCCCAGACGACGCCGGCGCGGAGCCTGCTCGCCATCCACAGGATGCGCGACCCCTTCTCCGTCCACACACCCGCCGAGAGGCCGAACGGGGTGTTGTTGGCCTTCTCCACCGCCTCGGCCGGGGTGCGGAAGGTCAGCACGGACAGCACGGGACCGAAGACCTCCTCGCGGGCGATCCGGTGTGACTGGGCGACACCGGTGAAGATGGTCGGCGGGAACCAGAACCCCTTGTCGGGCAGCGAGCAGGCCGGGGACCAGCGCTCGGCGCCCTCCGCCTCCCCCAGGTCCGACAGCTCGCGGATCTTGGCGAGCTGGGCCGCGGAGTTGATCGCGCCGATGTCGGTGTTCTTGTCCAGCGGGTCGCCCAGCCTGAGCGTGCCGAGCCGCCGCTTCAGCGCGTCGAGCAGTTCCGTCTCGATCGACTCCTGCACCAGCAGCCGGGAGCCCGCGCAGCAGACGTGGCCCTGGTTGAAGAAGATCCCGTTGACGATGCCCTCGACCGCCTGGTCCAGCGCGGCGTCCTCGAACACGATGTTCGCGGCCTTGCCGCCCAGCTCCAGGGTGACCTTCTTGCCGGAGCCCGCGACCGACCTGGCGATCCGGCGGCCGACCTCGGTGGAGCCGGTGAAGGCCACCTTGTCGACGCCGGGGTGGTCGACCAGGGCGGCGCCGGTCTGTCCGGCACCGGTCACGATGTTGACCACGCCGGGCGGCAGGTCGGCCTGCGCGCAGATCTCCGCGAACAGCAGCGCGGTCAGCGGGGTGGTCTCGGCGGGCTTGAGGACCACGGTGTTACCGCAGGCCAGGGCAGGGGCGATCTTCCAGGCGAGCATGAGTAGCGGGAAGTTCCACGGGATGACCTGGCCGGCCACCCCGAGCGGGCGCGGACCGGCACCGTACCCGGCGTATTCCAGCTTGTCCGCCCAGCCCGCGTAGTAGAAGAAGTGGGCCGCCACCAGGGGCAGGTCCACGTCGCGGGACTCGCGGATGGGCTTGCCGTTGTCCAGGGACTCCAGCACGGCCAGCTCGCGCGAGCGCTCCTGGATGATCCGCGCGATCCTGAAGAGGTACTTGGCCCTTTCCGAGCCGGGCAGCGCCGACCAGACGCCGAACGCCTTGCGGGCGGCCGAGACCGCCCGATCGACATCGGCCTCCGTCGCCCAGGCGACCTCCGCCAGGACCTCCTCGGATGCCGGGTTGACGGTCTTGTGAAGATCCCCGCCCTGGGAGTCGACCCACTCACCGTCGATGAACAGACCGTAGGACGGCCTGATGTCGACGACGTCACGCGACTCGGGCGCCGGTGCGTACTCAAACATGTGAACGCCTTAGTCGAGGGTGAAGTAGTCGGGACCCGCGTACCTGCCGGTGGCCATCTTCTGGCGCTGCATCAGCAGGTCGTTGAGGAGTGTGGAGGCGCCGAGCCGGAACCAGTCGGGGCTGAGCCAGCCCTCGCCGACGGTCTCGTTGACCAGGACGAGCATCTTGATCGCGTCCTTGGTGGTCCGGATGCCGCCCGCGGGCTTCACCCCGACCTTCCGGCCGCTCACGGCCAGGAAGTCGCGGACCGCCTCCAGCATGATCAGCGTCACCGGAAGGGTCGCGGCGGGCTGCACCTTTCCGGTGGAGGTCTTGATGAAGTCGCCCCCGGCCAGCATGGCCAGCCAGGACGCGCGGCGCACGTTGTCGTACGTGGACAGCTCGCCGGTCTCCAGGATCACCTTCAGGTGAGCGGCGCCGCAGGCGGCCTTGATCGCGACGATCTCCTCGAAGACCTTGACGTAGTCACCCGCGAGGAACGCGCCCCTGTCGATGACCATGTCGATCTCGTCGGCTCCGGCCGCCACCGCGAAGACGGTGTCGGCGACCTTGACGTCGAGCGAGGAGCGTCCGCTGGGGAAGGCGGTCGCGACGCTGGCCACCTTGACGCCGGTGCCCTTCAGCGCCGTCGCGGCCTCGGCGACCAGGTCGGGGTAGACGCACACCGCGGCCACCCTGGGTACCGAGGGATCGGCCGGGTCGGGGTGGAGGGCCTTGGCGCACATCGCGCGGACCTTACCCGGGGTGTCGGCTCCCTCCAGGGTCGTCAGGTCCACCATGCCGATGGCGAGATCGATGGCCTGGGCCTTGGCGGTCGTCTTGATGGATCGGGTGCCGAGCATCGCGGCGCGCTGGTCGGCGCCTACGCGATCGACACCGGGCAGACCGTGCAGGAAGGTTCGCAGCGTGGCGTTGGACGTGGCCACGTCCGCGAGCGAGGTAGTCATAGTTGACACCTCCCCAGCATGCCCACTGGTGTGATTAGTTCCAAACTGGACCTTGCACAGCCCTCCCGTCGGTTTTCGTCAACATCCGCCGGGTCCAGGCTCTCCGCGTCGCACGGGGCCGCCCACTGAGGCGGCCCGCAGTCGTCCGGTGTGTTCTAGGTAGGGCCTAGGCAGGGGCCTAAGTAGGGGTGGGGCGCCGGGCGGCCCGGAGATAGGACATCCTCCCGATGTGGGACCGGGGGCCTTAGGACGAATCTTGAGTGTGTCAGGAAGGCACCACATTCAGGAAGGAACCCCATGGGTCCCGAACTTCAGCTCCAGTTGATCACCCAGAGGACCGCCGAGCTCCGCCAGCAGGCCGACAGCCACCGCCTCGCCCGCGAGGCCCAGCAGGCCGGTAAGGCCCGCCCGGGCGGCAAGCTCCGCAGGAGCCTCCTCGGCAAGATCATTCCAGCATGACCACGCCCCGAGAGCCCGGCCGCCTCCCCTCGCCCGGCCGGGCCTCTCTGCCTCCGTAGCGGATCGGTTTCACCGAGCGAAAAATAGGAGGAGTGCTACCTGTAAGGCGTGACATGCTGGCAGACATGGTCGGTCGGGCGGTAAGCCCCGTCTTCGTAGGACGGGAGGCGGAGCTTGCGGATCTGACCGAGGCGTTCGAACAGACGCGGAAGAACGCGGCGACGACGGTGCTGCTCGGCGGCGAGGCCGGCGTCGGCAAGTCACGGCTGATCGGGTGTTTCGCGGAACGGGCCTCGGCCGACAGCGCCCACGTGCTCAACGGGGGCTGCGTGGAGCTGTCGACCGAGGGCCTCGCCTACGCGCCGTTCACCGCGGCGATCCGCCAGCTCGTCCGCGAGTGCGGTGCCGAGGAGGTCGCGGCGCTGCTCCCCGAGGGAGCGGCACGCGACCTGGCCCGGCTACTGCCCGAGTTCGGTGAGCCGAGCGGCGACACGGAGAGCGACACCGCCCGGGCCCGGCTCTTCGAGCAGGTTCTCACCCTGCTGGAACGGCTCGCCGAAAGGCGGCCGGTGATCCTCCTCATCGAGGACGTGCACTGGGCCGACAGCTCCAGCCGCGACCTGATCGCCTTCCTCAGCCGGAACCTTCGCGCCGCACCCGTGCTGATGATCCTCACCTACCGCTCCGACGAGCTCCACCGCCAGCACCCGCTCAGGCCGGTGCTGGCCGAGCTCGGCCGACTGGACGGGGTCCTCCGGATGGACCTGCCCCGGCTCACCCTGCCGGAGGTGGCGGCCCAGATGGCCGGCATCCTCGGCACCGCTCCCGACTTCGTCCAGGTGAACAGGGTTTTCCAGCGCAGCGAGGGCATCCCGCTCTTCGTCGAGGCGCTGATGGAGTGCGGCGGCGACTGCGTCTTCCCCGACTCCCTGCACGACCTGATCATCGGCTCCGTCGAGCGGCTCCCCGAGGAGACCCAGCGGGTGTTGCGCATCGCCGCGGCCGGTGGCATCCGGGTGGGCCACGCCCTGCTCGCCGCGGTCAGCGGCCTGTCCGACGTCGACCTCGACGACGCGCTGCGCACCGCGATCGCGGCCAACGTGCTGCAGGTCACCGACGGCCACGCCTATGTCTTCCGGCACGCGCTGATCCGCGAGGCCGTGCACGACGAACTCCTGCCTGGTGAGCACGTACGGCTGCACGCCCGCTTCGCCGAGGAGATCGGCGGCGACCGCACGCTCGTCCCGCCCGGCCGGGCCGCCATCGAGATCGCCCACCACTGGCACTCCGCCAGAAACGACCTCTGGGCCCTCATCTCCGCCTGGGAGGCTGCGGGCAAGGCCGCGAAGACCTTCGCCTACAACGAGATGATGCAGCTGCTTGAGCGGGTGCTCACGCTGTGGAGCAAGGTTCCCGACGCCGCCGAGCGCATCGGTGTCGACCACACCACGGTCCTGGAGCGCGCCGCGGAGGCCGCCGGCGCGTGCGGTGAGGTCGGCAGGGGCGGCAAGTTCGTCAAGGCCGCACTGGACGAACTCGACGAGCGGGCCGAGCCGGCACGGGTGGCGAACCTGCTCGTACACGGGTCGCAGTTCAAGAAGGCCAAGCGGGCGCCGGGAGTGCTCGGCGATCTCCGCTACGCCGAGCGGCTGGTCCCCGAGCCGGGGCTGGACCGCGCCGAGGTGCTGTCCAAGCTCGGTTCGTACCTGATGTTCAGCGGCGAGTTGGACGAGGGGACGGCGCTCACCGAGGAGGCGGTGCGGATCGTGCGCGAGCACGGCGAGGAGCCGCTGGAGGCCGATCTGCTGCTCAACCTCGCGCTGGGCGACTCGCTCGCGGGACGCATCGACGCCACGGTCCGGCTCAACACGAGAGCCCAGGCGATCGGCGAGCGCGTCGGTTCCGGCGACATCGTGCTGCGCGCCCTCGCCAACAACGTGGACGCGCTGAACAACATGGGCCGCTCCACCGAGGCGATCGAGCTGGCGCTCGAAGGGGAGCGGCTGGCCAGGAAGTACGGCCTCTACCGGGTCCAGGGCACGTTCATCGCCAACAACCGGGCCGAGGCGCTGGACGCGCTGGGCAGGTTCGAGGAGGCGGCCCAGCTGGCCGAGGAGGCCCTGGGCATGGGTCCCATCCTGCGCACCCGCCACCACCTGCGGCGGATCCGCGCCGACGTGGCGGTCGCCCGGGGCGAGACGGACGTGCTCAGGTCCGTCCTGAACGAGGTGGGCGCCTTCGACGCCACCTCGGAGGAGTTCACCCAGGAACTGACCGCCAACTCCCGGCTCCTGATCGGCCTGCACCTGCTCGACGGGGAGCCGCCGGCCGTGCTGGATGTCGCCGAGCGGGTCGTCCTGGAGACACGGATCATGGGCAAGCCCATGCTGGGCTGGCGGATGCTCGACCTGCTCGGAGGGGTCTGCGAGACGATCGGGGCGTTCGCCCCCGAACGGGTGGCGGCACTGCGCGCCCGCGTCGAGGCGGCGGCGGCCACGATGACCGTGGACAGCCCCGTCTCCGAGGCCTACCGGCTCGGTGTCGCCCGCGACCACGACGCCGCGGCCGCGGCCTGGGAACGGCTGGGCCGCCCTCTCCCGCAGGCGAGGTCACTGCTGCACGCCGGACGGGCGGCGGCCGGCGCGGGCGATCGCGACGGTGCCGCCGACCGGCTGCGCGCCGCCCATCCGATCGCCGTGGCGATCTCCGCCCGGCCGCTGGCGGGCGAGATCTCCTCGCTCGCCCGCCGGGTGGGGATCTCCCTCACCGACCGGACGGGGAGCGAGGAGCAGTTGCTGACCCCGCGCGAACTGGAGGTGCTCCGGCTGGTCGCCCAGGGGCGGTCCAACCGCGAGGTCGCCGCCGAGCTGTTCATCTCGGCCAAGACGGTGAGCGTGCACGTCTCCAACATCCTCGGCAAGCTGGGCGTCTCCAGCCGGGGCGAGGCCACCGCGGCCGCCCACCGCCTCGCCCTGATCGGCTGATCTCCTGCATCATGGATACCGATCGGACCGGGAAGAGGAGACAGACGTGCAGCGCGAGAACGGCATCGCCGTCGGCATGACCCCTGCCCCCCCGGAGTCTTCGGGGGTGCGTGGAGCGATCGCCGCCAACCTGCGCCGCACCCGCCTCGCCCGCGGGTTCAGCGTTCGCGAGCTGGCCGAGCTGACCGGCGTGAGCAAGGCGCTCATCTCCCAGGTCGAGCGCGGCGTGGCCAACCCCACGGTCGAGGTGCTGTCGCGGCTCGCGACCTCCCTGGAACTGACCTTCGGCGAACTGACCCGGGTCCATCTGACCGGTCCGGAGGTGATCCGCCACGACGAGGGACTCGTCCTCCCCGCCGGGGACACGACGGTCCGCGCCTTGTTCGCGGCCCCCGACCGGCGCCGCTTCGAACTGGCCGAGGGTCACATTCCGCCGGGCACCCGCAGCGCCAAGAGCTCCCACGGCCGCGGCTCGGTGGAACACGCCTACGTCGTCTCCGGCGAGGTGACCGTCGAGACCGAGGAGTGGTCGGTCACCATCGCCGTGGGCGACGCCGTGCGGTTCGCCGCCGAGTCCGACCATGTCTACGCCACCGGATCCGCCGCCTGCCGCGTCCTGACCCTGATCTCGTTCTCCGAGGACTGAGGACCGTCGCGGGCGGTTCTCAGTCCAGCCAGTCGCCGGAGCCGTCGGGGACGCTGGCCAGCAGCGCCCGGGTGTAGGGATGCTCGGGCGCGTCGAGCACCCGGTCGGCGAGGCCGGTCTCCACACATGTGCCCGATTCCAGCACGTAGAGCCGGTCGGCCATCTGGCGGACCACGGCCAGGTCATGGGTGATGAACAGCATCGCCATGGACAGCCGTTCCCGCAGCTCGGCGAGGAGACCCAGTATCTGGGCCTGGACCGAGACGTCGAGCGCCGACACCGGCTCGTCGCAGATCAGCAGGCGAGGCTCGCCCGCCACCGCACGGGCGATCGCCACCCGCTGCCGCTCACCGCCGGACAGTCCGGCCGGCCGCATCCCGGCCATGTCGCGGGCCAGGCCGACCGACTCCAGGAGCCGGGCGAGGTCGTCAGGCCCGGCGGGACGGCCGTCGGCCCACAGCGCCTCCCGCAGGGTCGCCCCCACGGTCCGGGCGGGGTTGAGCGTCGAATAGGGGTCCTGGAAGATCATTTGTGAGATCCGGCGGGCCTGGCGCACGGCCGCGCGCCCCATCCGCCCGTAGTCGGAGCAGTTCGCGCCACCGAGCAGGATCTCGCCCCCGTCCGGCCGCTCCAGCCCGGCGACGCATCGGGCCAGCGTGGTCTTGCCCGATCCGGACTCGCCGACCACACCGACGACCTCGCCCGGAGCGACCGTCAGGCTCACACCCGCCAGCGCCGGGTGCGGGCTCCCGGCGAACCGCCGGCGCAGATCACGCACCTCCAGCACCGGTTCGGCCGCGACCGGCGGCCTGGCGACGACCCCCGGTTCCGGCACGGGCGGCGCGGGCAGCTCGGCCGCCCGCAGGCACGCCGACAGCCGCCCTTCGCGGACGCTCCCCGACACGCGTACGGGACGTGGCTCCGGCACTCCCGCGCGGCACTCCGGCACGGCCAGCGAGCACCGGTCGGCGAACCCGCACCGCCCGGCCGCCGCGTCGTGCGCGGGAACGGCCCCCGGCACCGAGGGGATCACCGCGAGCCGCCGGTCCGCGGGCGGCTCGGCCGCCAGCAGCGCCCTGGTGTACGGGTGGAACTGCTCCTGCCGTACGGCCGCCGCACGGCCGGTCTCCATGACCCGTCCCGCGTACATCACCATGACCCGGTCACAGGTGGAGAAGGCCAGGCGCAGGTCGTGGGTGATGAGGACGAACGCCATGTCCCGTTCCCGCTGGACACGCCGGATGAGGGCGAGGACCTCGCGCTGGGTGGTGGCGTCGAGCGCGGTCGTCGGCTCGTCGGCGACCAGCACCCGCGGCCCTCCGGCCAGCGCGGCGGCCAGTCCGATCCGCTGGCGCATGCCGCCGGACAGCTGGAAGGGGTAGCGCCCCGCGACGTTCGCCGGCAGGCCCACCTCCGCCAGCAGCCGCGGTACCTCGACGGCCGCGTCCGCGCCCTTCGGCAACCCGTCGGCGATCTGGCGCCCGGCGCGGCGCAAGGGGTTGAGCAGGGTGAACGGGTCCTGCATGAGGAGGGAGACCACACCGCCGCGCTGCCGCCGTCGGGCACGCGGGTCGTCGTCCACCCGCTCGCCCGCGATGCGCACCTGACCCGTGGCCTCCAGCCCCTGAGGCAGCAGGCCGAGCATCGCGCGGACCATGAGGGACTTGCCCGAACCCGACTCCCCCACGATGGCGACCGACTCCCCGGCCGCCACCTCGAACGACACCTCCGACAGGAGGGTCCGCCCGGTGGAGGGCTGCCGGACCCTGATTCCCTCGACCCGGATCGCGGGCGTGGGCTCCTTCATCTCAACGTGCCCTTCCCCGGCGATCGACGCGTTCATGGAGCCAGTCACCGACGATGTTCAGCGCGGCGGCCGTGAGGATGATGGCGAGGCCGGGGGCGACCACGGCCCACGGGTTGACGAGCAGTTGGGCCCGATTGTCCGCCAGGGTGCGCCCCCAGTCGGGCGAGCCCGCGGGCACCCCTAGGCCGAGAAAGGACAGCGAGGCCAGGGACACCAGGGCGTAGGCGAAGTTGAGAAACCCGTTGGCCAGCGTGACGGAGGCGATGTTGGGCCAGATCTGCCTCGTCATGATCCGCCACGCGGAGAGGTTCTTGAGCAGTGCCGCCTCGACGTATGGGCGGTGCCGCTGTTCGAGCACGGCTCCGCGCACCACCCTCGTGTCGGTGGGAGCGAACAGCACGACGAGCACGGCGACCGCCAGACCGTACCCTCCGCCCAGCACCCCGGCGACGACGATCGCCACCAGCAGGGCGGGCAGCGAGAACATCAGGTCCGCCCAGCGCATGGCCAGCGTGTCGGCCCAGCCGCCGAAGTATCCGGCGGGCAACCCGATGAGGTTGCCGATCAGCATCGACCCGGCGGCGACGCACAGCGCACCGGGAACGGCCGTACGGGCTCCCGCGACGAGCAGTTCCAGCACGTCACGGCCGAGGTCGTCGGTGCCGAGCGGATGACCTGGCACGGGGCCGGTGATACCGAGCACGAGGTCCTGGTCGGTCGCCCCGGGCACCAGCCAGGGCGCGAAAACCGCGGCCGCGGTCACGGCGAACAGGACAGCCAGCGCGCCGGCCACTGCCACCTGGGGACGGCGCCGCGCGACCGCCGGAAAACGGCCCCTCACGGTGCCCCCTCACGCGAGATACGGCTAGTCACCGTGTCCTCCCGCCGAGCCGGACTCGGGGATCGGCCACCGAGTAGCCGATGTCCACCAGCAGGTTGACGGCGGCGATGAGCAGGGTGAACAGCAGCCCGAGCGCCTGGACGGCTGGAACGTCCTTGAAGGTGACCGAGTCGACGAGCAGCGATCCGAGACCGGGAAGCGCGAACGTCACCTCGACCAGCACGGTCCCGGCCAGCATGCCGGTCACGATGAGCCCGGCCGCGGTGAGGATGGGGACCAGCGAGTTGCGCAGTGCGTATCCGAGGACGGCCGCGCCGCCCAGGCCACGCGCGCGGGCGAAGACCACGTAGTCCTGGTCGAGCTCGCGGATGAGCGCCGCCCTACTGAAGCGGACGAACATGCCCACGGCGCCGACGGCCAGCGCGACCGCGGGCAGCGTGAGGTGCCACACCTGGCCGGCCAGGCCCTCGCCCGTCCCGTACACGGGAAACCAGCCGAGCCCCGCGGCGAACACCACGAGCAACAACAGCCCGACCGCGAAGGGCGGGGCGCTCAACCCCACCACACCGGCGGTGACGACGAGGCGATCGGCGGCCCGGCCCCGCCGCAGCGCCCCGATCACGCCCAGCGGAACCCCCACGAGCAGGGCGAGCAGCGCGCCGTACCCGACGAGCGCCAGGGTGAGCGGCAGCCGCTGGCCGATCATGTCGGCGACCGGCATCCCGGTCCTGACCGAGGTCCCGAGATCGCCGTGGAGGACGCCGCCGAGCCAGCGCAGGTACTGCGCCGGCAGCGGCTCGTCGAGGTGGTAGCGGGCCTGGATCGCCGCGATGGTCTCCGGGGTGGCGGGGCGGGTGCCCAGCAGGGTCTGCTGGACCGAACCGGGGGCGAGGTAGAGCAGACCGAACACGCCGGCCGACAGCAGCGCGACGACGACGGCGGTGCCCGCGAGCCTGCGCAGCAGGAGAAGACCCCGGTCACGCCCCGTCATCAGAGCACCCCGTTCCCCGTCAGCCACTCGACCACGCGCTCCGCCGCGTCCCTGCGGTGCGCTTCCTCCGTCAGTTCGTGGCCCTCCCGAGGGTAGACGACCAACTGGGTCCGGACACCGGCCGCCGACCAGGCACGATAGAGCTGTTCCGCCTGCCCGACGGGGGTGGTGCGATCCTCGGCGCCGTGCAGGATCAGCGTCGGCGTGGTGACTCCGGCCGCGTGGCACACCGGCGAGCGTGCGGCGAGAAACTCCCTGCCCTGGGTCGTGGCGGGGTCGGCCCCTCGGTGGTACAGGAGGTCGAAGCCGCCGCCGAGGTTGCTCGCGGTGGCGAAGCTGAGCCAGTCGCTCACCCCGGACATCACCACGGCTGCCCGGAACCGGCCGGTTCGGGTCACCGCCCACGCGCTCAGGTACCCGCCGTAGCTGAGCCCCATGACCGCCATCCGCTCCGGGTCCGCGACTCCGGCCGCGACCAGGTGGTCCACACCGGCGAGGACATCGCCCAGGTCGTCCTCACCGAATCTCCCGATGACCCGGCGCGCGTACTCCTGGCCGCGCCCGCTGCTCCCGCGTGGGTTCGGCAGCAGTACGGCCGCCCCCGCGTGCGCGAGCGCGGCGGCGAGCCCGCCGGACTCGGCCGGCGCGAAGGCACTGGACCACAGCCAGGTCGGCCCTCCATGCACGATCACCACCAGCGGCGACGCTACCGCCTCGGTCCCGCCGGTTCCCGTGGGACCGGCGGGATCGACGGTGACGGCGGGTGAGTTCGGCGACCTACGCAGCAGGAGCCCCTGAACGGCGAGGCCGTCCTGGCCGGTCCAGGAGACCTCTTCCTGTCGCACGGCGAGCGGCGCCAGCGCCGCGTTGAGATCGGTGACCTGGCGCCAGTCGCCCTTGGCCACCTGGGCGACCGCCACCTCGGGGGGGCGTTCGGCCGTCTCCCAGACGGCGGCGGCGAGCGCACCGGTGCGATCCACCGAGAGCGACGGCTGCCCGTCGCGCCCGCCCAGGGTTCCCCAGGAGGTCCAGCGGGTCAGAGGGCGGCCGTCGGCGGTCAGGGTGCCGCCGTGCGTGCCGGTACCCGACCACCCGGCGAACCACAGGGTGTCCTCGTCCAGCCAGCCCAGATCGGTGACGTCGTCAACCGCGGCCAGCGGCGTCGCCTCCCCGGTGACGAGGTCGACGCGGATGATCCGCCCGGAGACGATGGAAAGCCCCTCGACCACGACGGCGGTACGCCCGCCGGGCGCCAGCCGGGGGCGGCTGAGCTGCCAGGATGTGCGCAGCAGGGTCCGGGATTCGCCGCTCTCGGGATCGATCAGGTCGAGGGCGGGCCGGTAGTACCCGGCGGGCGTCTCGTCGGCCGAGGTGACGGCCAGCACGACGCCGTCCCGCCAGTCGGCGTCCCACACGGTCAGGCCGCGCAGCGGCACCGGCCGCAGTTCCCCGTCGCCCACCCGTGCCCACGCGAGCCGCCTGCGCCTGTCGCCCGGCGTGCGGACGAAGGGATCGGTCTCGTCGCGGACCCGGAGCCCGAGGTGGCTGCCGTCGCGCTCGCTGCCGGGGTCGGCGAACCGCACGAGCACGGTGCCGTCACCGCCGGGGACGAGATCCTCGATCTCCCCTCCCACCCGGACCCGCCAGGCGGGGACTTGATCACCGGGCGAACGGACCTCGACGTGGTCAAGGTCCGGGCCGTCGCCGGCGGCGAGCAGCAGCCTCCCGTCCGCCAGCCACCGCGTCAACGCGTGCCGTTCGGTTCCCGCGCCCGCCACGGGAACGGGCACCGGTACCGGTCCTCGGCTCCCGCTCCCGGCTCCGGACAGGTCGAGCACGTGTGCGACGGAGCGGCCGTCCGGGAGCGGAAGAACGCAGGCGACGCGGGCCCCCTCCGGATCCATCGCCACCGCGTCGGGCACGCGCAGACCGGCGAGTGCGGCGTACGCCTCCAGTGCCGCGATCATGAGCGAGCGGTGATCTCGGTGGCCCAGGGACCGACGAAGAAGTAGGGCCCGAACTCGCCGGTCCCCACGCCGGGGCCGAACGCCGTCGCGGCCTCTCCCCACCAGAGCGGCTGGTACGGAACGTCGCCCGCGGCCTTGACCAGCGCCTCCCCCAGGAGCCTGCCGCGTGCCGCGTCGTCGGTTCCGGTCTTCGCCTCGTCGAGCAGCCCGGTCACCTCGGCATTGGCGTACTCGGCGATGTTCGTGCCGTTCACACCGGTCGCGGCGCCGTTCAGGAGCTGCTGGATGTACTCCGCCGGGTCGCCCGTGGTGGCGAAGTACCAGCCCAGGTAGATGCCGGAGGCGTGCTTGCCGAGCTCGGCGATCCACTGCTCCAGCGGGACCTCCTTGACCTCAAGGGTGATGCCGATGCCCTTGAGATTCTCGGCGAGGGTCAGTGCGGCCCTGCCGAGTTGCGGCCCGCTGTTCGGGTAGGTCAGCACGTCGGCGAAGCCGCCGGGCACCGAGGAGGCGGCCAGTTCGGCACGTGCCTTGGCCAGGTCGAACCCGTACTGCGGAATGCTCGCGTACAGGCTCTCCACCTCTGCCTCACCGAGCACGCCGCCCCACTGGGCGGGGTCGGTGAGCGTGTCGGCCACCCTGCCGTGACCGCGCAGTACGCTGCGCAGGATTCCCTCCCTGTCGACGGCGTGGGCGACCGCCCTGCGAACGTGGACGTCGTCCCACGGCTTCTTCGCGGTGTTGAAGGCGAGCGTGACGAGGGAACGGTCGCTCGCCGCCTTCACCTCGACGCCGGGCAGCCCCTTCCACTGGTCGATCTGCTCGGCGGGCACGTTCAGCGCCACGTCGACGGACCCGCCGCGCATGGCGAGGAGCCTGGTCGACTCCTCGGGAACGAAGTCGATTTCAATCTGGCGGTACGGAGCCTTGCCTCCCCACCAGGCGTCGTTGCGCTCCAGCGTCACGTGCGAGTCGGGGGCGAACTCCGTCACCCGGTACGGGCCCGTGCCCAGGATCTTCGCGCCGGGGGTGCCGATGCCGTCGCCGGAGGCCTCGATGAACTTCCTGCTCGTGACCATGAGGGTGCCCGGCGAAGGCGTCCAGGCGAACGAGGCGTCGGGCTGCTTCAGCGTGATCGTGATCTCGGCCGGCCCGCTTACGTCGATCTTCTTCACGTTGGCGTACGCGTACGCGAAGGCCGAGGTGGAGCCCTTCCGCGCGTGCAGGTCGAGACTGGCCACGACGTCGTCCGCGGTCAGCGGCGTCCCGTCGGAGAAGGCCACGCCCTGGCGGATGGTATAGACATAGGTCGTCGCGTCCTTCCTGGTCCAGGACTCGGCGAGCGACGGCAGGAGGCTGCCGTCGCGCCCCACCCCGACAAGCGCCTCCTGGCACAGGAGCGCGACGACGTAGTTCATGATGCCCGCCTCCTTGCTCACGTCGAGCGAGCCGAGGGAGGAGGGCAGCGCGACCCTGAGGACGTCGAGGGACTTCGCCGCCCCGGCCGGGCCCCCGGCCGCCGGTTCGGGCGACCCGCAGGCCGCGACGAGGCCGGGAACGGCGGCCAGGCCGCTCACGATGGCGATGGATCTCAGGAGGGACCGCCGGGTGAGGGCGACGTCGGGGAGTTCGGCCACGGGGACCCACTTTCGTGCGACCAGCCAGCCCGCTCAGCCGCTGTGTCTACCATTAACATCCACTTGGTAAGCGAGAGTATTCACTGGTCGCCGTTCACGTCAAACCCACCTTTCGAATAGGGAATCCATGTCCTCCCTCACCGTCTACAGCGCTCCGTGGTGCGGTCACTGCCACCGGCTGAAGGCCGCGCTCACCCGCGCGGAGATCCCCTTCGTCGAGGTGGACGTCGACCGGACGCCCGGCGCGATCGAGTTCATCACCGACCTCGGCGGCGGCTCCTGGCTGATCCCCACCGTGCTCCTCCCCGACGGATCGGCGCTGGTCAATCCCAGCCTGCGGGAGATCGAAGCCCGGCTGGCCTGACCGGGCGCCGCTCCGGAGCGAGGTACCCGGTCAGACCAGCAGGGGTTCGAGCAGCAGGATCACACCGAAGACGGCGAACGCGGCGGCGGCGCCGTACCTGATGATCTTCTCCGGCAGGTGCTTGCCGAGCATCCGCCCGACCAGGATGGCCAGGGCATCGGCGGCGACCATGCCGACGGTCGAACCGACCCAGGTGCCGAACCAGCCGTGCTGGGTGGCGAGGGTGATGGTGGCCAGCATGGTCTTGTCGCCCAGCTCGGCGAGGAAGAAGGCGACGGTCACGGCGATGATCGCCGATCGGGTGGTGCGCTGCGCCTTCTGGGCCTCCTCGTCCGTCAGCTCGTCCCCGCGCAACGTCCACAGGGCGAAGCCGAGGAAGGCGATACCGGCGATGATCGTGATCGCCGTGGTGGGGAGGAGGTCACCGGCCAGCCCGCCGAGGCCGACACTGACCAGGTGGACCACCGCGGTGGCCAGGGTGATTCCGGCGAGTACCGGCCACGGCTTGAACCGGGTGGCGAAGGTCATGGCCATGAGCTGGCTCTTGTCGCCCAACTCGGCGACGAAGATCACAACAAGGCTGATCCAGAACGCTTCCAATGGAGGGTGCCCTTCCCGCACGTGCGGCCGGGCTGAAGGGGGCACCCGGGGAGTCTCGGGCACGACTTCGGCCCGGCGGCATCGATGATTGCCTGCCAGGCCGAAGGTCTCGTCCGCCCCGGAGCCGTGTGAGAACGGCCGGATCCGAGGCCCGCGCGACCGGGCGCCCTGGGGCGCCAGTATGTCGATCACGCGATTGGGACTACTCCCCTTCGGGTGTTTCCATCAGACCATAGCAGCCGGGGGCAGATGCTCGTCCCCGCACCCCCGCCCCGCCTCGGGGGCCGATGTCCCCGCAGGTCAGAACCCCGGACGGGTCGGCCAGGCAAGGATGCGCGTCCCCTTCTCGTGGCCGGGCCCCTCGGCCGGCGGGCCCGCCTCCCGAACCGGCCACCCGGCCCCGGGCGGAGACGGACCTCCGGCTCAGAGGCGGGTGCCGACCATCACGGGCTCGTTGACGAGGGTGACGCCGAACTTCTCGAAGACCCCGTCCCTGACCTCGCGGGCGAGATCGAGAAGCTCCTCGGTCGAGGCCGACATCTCTGGATTTGTCATTGCAAGGGTGTGCTTGGTGGAGATGCGCGCCGGGCCGCGCCGGTATCCCTTCGGGAACCCGGCGTTCTCGATCAACCACGCCGCCGGGACCTTGACCGTCCCGTCCGGCATGTCCCAGCGAGGGAACCCCGGCGCCCGCAGCTCCAGCTCGGCGGCCTGTCCGCCGGTCAGGATCGGGTTGGTGAAGAACGACCCCGCGCTGCGGGTGTCCGGGTCGCCGGCGTCCAGGACCATGCCCTTGCCCGCGCGCAACTCCAGCACCGCCGCGCGGGCCCGCGCCAGCGGCACCCGATCCCCCAGGGCCACCCCCAGCCGCAGGGCCAGCTCCCGATAGGCGATCGGGCCGGACAGCGCGTCGTCGGCCGGCCCGTCGGCCGCCAGCTCGTAGGTGACCGCGAGCACCACGTGCCGCCCGAGTTCCTCCTTGAACGCGCTGTGCCGGTAGGCGAACCCGCACTCCCGCGCGGTCAGGTCCCGCACCTCGCCGCTCCGGCGGTCGTAGACCCGGACAGCGATGATCGTCTGTGAGACGTCCTGCCCGTAGGCGCCGACGTTCTGGATCGGCGTGGATCCGACCAGCCCGGGGATGCCGGACAGGCACTCCACTCCCGAACGGCCCTCCGCCACCACACGCTCGACCAGTGCGTCCCAGTCCTCGCCCGCCTGCGCGGTGACCCGGTCCCCGTCGATCTCGACGCCCCGGGAGGCGACCCGCACGACCAGGCCGTCGAACCCCTCGTCGGAGACGACCAGGTTGCTGCCGCCGCCGAGCACGAGCACCGGCTCGCCCGCCCGGTCGGCCTCGGCCACCAGCTCGACGATCTCCTCGGCCGATCCGGCCGCCACGAACGCCCTGGCCTCTCCGCCCAGCCCAAGCGTCGTGTACGGCGCCAGCCGTACCCCTGCCACCCGCTCCGTCATACGCTTCCCCACACCCGGCAGAAATCCGCGACCAGCCTACGGGGAGCGCAGCAGGCTCAGCACCCGGTCGTAGGTCCGCCGCGACTCCCTGTCGCGATATTCGGGGTCGACCTCGTCCTGGCCGCGGCGCCGCTCCCGGCGGACCGGGAGGTCCCTGCCCAGGCCGACCAGGGTGCCGGGGAGCCTGAGCGAGAACTCCAGGTCGGCGTTGCGGTAGTAACGGGCCTCGGTGGGGAAGCCGCCCGCGGCGAGCACCGTGTCGCGCCTGACCGCGATCAGGTGGCCGAGCAGTGCCCGGACCTCGCCCGGCTCGGCCTCCAGCCACTCCTGACCGTCCTCGCGAGGATTCACGCCCTTCCAGCCCGCCGCGGTGACGTCGTCGTCCAGCGCCTTGACCAGCGGGGTGATGGCGTCACCCTCCAGGATCATCGAGGTGTCCATGACGACGTGCACGTCGGAGGTGTCGAGACGCAGCAACTTGTCACGGCTCTCCCCCCACCCGGCGGAGCCGCCCCTCCAGTGCGGGAGCTCGGCCACATGCCATGCCGTCACCCGGTGGGGGAACTCCTGCGCCAACTCCTGCAGGACGGCTCCGGCGCCGTCCAGGTTCCCCAGGTCGAGGGCGAGGATCCTGGCCTCCGTACGGGCGACCAGGGCGCGTACGCACTCGCGCAGCTCTTCTGGCCGGCCGTCGACCAGCAGCGCGACGGTCACCGTCGAGTGCGCCGCCCTCGGCTCCTCGACCTCGGCGGGGGCGACGATGGTCTCGTCGAGCCGGGAGACCGACAGGCTGGCGTCCCAGAGCAACTGGGAGGAGACCATCCGGTCGGGATGGCCGTGGAGATCGTCCGACCGGCCGACCAGCTCGGCGCCCTCGGGTCTCGGCCGAGGTGCCGCCTCGGTCTCGGCGACCCGCTCCGCGTCCAGGGGTTCGAGCCGCCCGGGGTGACGCCCCGGATCCGCGGCCTCGGCGACCTGTCCGGCATCGGCGGATTCGTCCCGCCCCCGGGCCGCGTCTTCGGTGCCGGTGTCCGCGACGGTGCCCGGCCGGTCACCGGAACCCGTGCCGGCCCCCGCGTCGGAACCCTCGCGCCTCCCGGCAGCCGAGGCGTCCTCGGGCAGGGAACGGAGCGTGGGCCACACCTCGAAGGGAGGTACGGGAATGAGTTCGAAGCCGACCGCGGTGTCCTGGACGAGCCAGCCCTCGGCTCTGATCTCGTCGCGGAGCGCGTCGGCCGTGGCATGGTCGTACCCGGCTCGCGCCCTGGCCCACCGCTCGGCCAGGTTGGTCACGTCAGGTGGTACTTCGCTCATGCCGGGGACGCTACCCACGGACCGAGAGAAGATTCGGCCCGCGAGCATGCCCTCGCCCGACGACCACTAAGCCCTGTCCTGTGGATCTTGCCGTGGCGAGGATCGGTCAGGTGGTGTCTCGCAAGGCGGAGGAGGGAGCCGCGGCGTGCCGCGGTGACCGACGGCAACGCGGCGAGGCGCCGCCTGACCGACCGCAGTAGGCAAAAGATCCGCAGGACAGGGCTTAGGACAGCTGGACCACCGCGCGGGCCTTGGACAGGACCCGGGAGTCGTTGGCCCTGGCGGTCAGGGCGACCACCACGCGCTTGTCCTCAAGCTTCTCCTCGATGATCCCGCTCACGGTGATGACGGCACCCTGTTCGTCGTCCGGTACGACGACCATGGAGGAGAAGCGCACCCCGTAGTCGACGACCGCGCCCGGATCGCCCGCCCAGTCGGTGACGAACCGTCCTCCCTGGGCCATGGTGAACATGCCGTGGGCGATGACGTCCGGCAGCCCGACGGTCTTGGCGAAGCGCTCGTTCCAGTGGATGGGGTTGAAGTCACCGGACGCCCCGGCGTACATCACCAGGTTGGCGCGGCGCACCGGGTAGTCGGCGGGCGGGATCTCCTGCCCCGTCTCGACCTCGTCGTACTTGACAGTCGCAGCCATCTCAGCCCGCCCCTCCACGCTCGACGATGGTGTTGTAGGTCGTGCACACGGGCTCGCCGTCGACGGTGCTGACCTCGCTCCTGACGGTGATCAGCTCATTGCGGCCGACGTTGCGGATGTCGGTCACGGTGGAGACGCTGACCAGCTCGTCCCCGGCGTGGATCGGCCGCCGGTACTCGAAACGCTGCTCACCGTGGACCACCATGGCGAAGTTCAGCCCGAGCTCGGGGTCGGCCAGGATCGTCCCCCCGGCCAGGCTGAACACGATGGGAAAGGTCGGCGGGGCGATCACGTCGGGATGTCCGGCCGCCTGGGCGGCCGCCCTGTCCCGGTAGATCGGGTTGTCGTCGCCGATCGCGGCGGCGAACTCTTTGATCTTCACCCGGCTGACCTCGTACGGCGAGGAGGGCGCGGACGCCCGCCCGATGAAGTCACGGTTCAAGGCCATCGTGCTCCTTTGCGGATACCGAGCCGGCGAGGCCGGAACCGGTGGGTCGGGCAGACAGTAACAGCACAGGATTCCAGGGTGTGCCCTCGGGGCCACCAGGAAACCGTAGCCCGAAACCACTACGGCTCCGCCTGTCCGCCGCGATCAACACCCGAGCGGAAAAGCTGTACGGATACGACAAACCGGCGCCCGCCTGAGGACGCCGGTTTTCGTGGAGTATGTGCGTGCCCGTCAGACACTCATCTCCCACCGGAGCGGGAGGCTTCGCGGACTAGCGAGTCTCGCGGTGCGCCTGGTGCGTCTTGCAGTTCGGGCAGTACTTCTTCAGCTCAAGCCGATCCGGGTCGTTGCGCCGGTTCTTCCGCGTGATGTAGTTGCGGTGCTTGCACTCCTGGCAGGCCAGCGTGATCTTCGGCCTAACGTCGGTGGCAGCCACTTGGGAGTGCCTTTCTACGTTCGGGACAGTGGACAACCCACGGCAGAGCCCCTCTTGCGGGAGGGGACCCCGGTGGGTAGTAGCGGAGGCCGGACTTGAACCGGCGACACAACGATTATGAGCCGTTTGCTCTGCCTGACTGAGCTACTCCGCCTTGAGGCCGATGGAATCGACCGACCTCGCAAGGATACCCGACCCGTAGAGTGCCTGCGTACTTGTGCAGGTCAGGGCGACCTCTTCTGGGTTACCCCAGTATGCCCGTTCATGCGTCGGGAACCTTGAGTGTTTTCTGGCCGACTCAAAGGTCGACCAAGCCGAAAGCCCCAACCCGAAGGTCAGGGCTTTTAGGCTGTTGAGCCCCTTTACGGAATCGAACCGTAGACCTTCTCCTTACCATGGAGACGCTCTGCCGACTGAGCTAAAGGGGCCTGTCCGTGTCGCTCTCGCTTGCGGACAGGTGTAACCATACACGGCTCCGGAGCGGGATGCGAAATCAATCGAGGACCGTCCGGATCACCACACGTCCTCCCCCGGGGATCCCCTGGAATCGCCGTCCGCACCCCGGATCCGGGCCTCCGCCCGGGGAGCCCCCGACGGCCGCCACGACGGGCACCGGCGGCAGCGGAGGCGCACCCTAGCCAAGTCCGCCATGTCGGGGGTCGGACGACTACCAAGTAGCCGCCAAGTAGCTCATAAGAGGGTTGCCGCACCGTGGTGGGTAAGCGTCCGCACCGCCTAAAGGAGTACCCGAGATGACCCCCGAACTGCTGGGATTTCAGATCACCCACCGCGCCATGCGCGCCGACACCCGCCGCCTCGCCGAACTCGCGGCCCAGCTGGCCGAGGGACGGCAGGTGGCCGATCCGGCCCGCGCCCGCGCCATCGCCGAATTCATCACGACCCTGAACCAGGGCATCCACCATCACCACACGATGGAGGACGAGGTCCTCTGGCCCGTCCTCGAACGGTCCGCCGGAGCCGAGGTGGACCTGCGCGACCTCAGTGACGACCACGCCGACCTCGACCCGCTGCTGACCGAGATCAACGCCCAGGCCGCCGCGTTCGCCTCGACCGGCGACGCCGCCGCGCTCGCCAAGTCCCTCACCCGGCTGGCCGACATGCTCGACGAGCACATCGTCGAGGAGGAGCGGCTGCTCTTCCCGATCATCAAGAAGTACGTGTCCGTCGCCGACTGGGAGAGGGTCGAGACGGCGGTGCGCAAGGGCGGGAACGTCAAGCTCGATCTGCCGAGGATCGAGCAGTACGCCAAGCCCGACGAGCTGGCCCGGCTGCGCAAGCTCGCCGGCCCCATGCTGATGCTGATGATCTCCCTGTTCCGGCGCGGCCACCGGCGCCGTCAGCGGCTCGTCTTCGGCCCCCTCGCCGACCTCTGATCCGGGCCGCACCGCCACGCCGTCCCGGAGCGTCCGCCCGCGCGGCGTGATCCGGCGCTGGGCCCGGTGTCGCCCGCTCCCGCGACGGGCCGCCTACACCCGGTTCTAGCCCCCCGAGGGGGTCTGGCCCCTGCTTTCCGCGAGTGCCTCCGTCGCCCTGCGTGTCCAGTGCGGCGAGCCGACCCGCTCGGCGATCCGCACCGCCTGCTCGTAGTGGGCACTCGCGTCGCGTCCGAGGAAGGCCGCCAGGTCGCCCAGGATCAGGGCGACCGGACCCAGCGTGATCGACCCGGAGTGCATCCCGGCCAGCTCGCCGTCCCAGGGCAGGAGCGTCCGGTAGCAGCGTTCGGCCACCGTCCGGTCGCCCAGCGCGATCGCGCTCTCCCCGCGCAGTCCCTGCCAGAGGAGCCAGAAGTAGTCCAGGTTGGGCTCCAGGTCGGGCCGCCAGTAGGCGCGCGCCTCGTCCACCCTGCCCTCGGCGACCAGCGCCCGGACGACGATGTCCGCCAGCCCCTCGGGAACGAAGGAGTACAGCGTCAGCAGCTCCGTCATGTCGTGCGGCAGACCGCCCGCCAGCCGGGTCACGAACCTGCCCAGGGCGCCGATGATGTGGGCGACTGCCCCGCCCGCGGCCACCATCCGCTCACCGATCGCCAGGTAGGACCGTTCCGCGCCCTCGAAGTCGCCCTTGACCAGCATGACCAGGGTGTCGAGCATGGACAGCACGCTCAGCGCCAGCCCGAGCTGGCCGGTGGTGGAGTGCTCCAGGGCCCGGTCCGCGTGCCGCCTGGCCGCGGCCAGGTCGCAGCGGCCCAGACTGACCATGGACAGGGCGTGGTGCCCCTGCATGGCGTACCCGGGCATCCCGTCGCGGTCGCCCAGCTCGACCATCTCCCGGCCCAGTACCTCCAGCTCGTCACGGCGGCCCGGGGTCAGCAGCACGAAGTAGCGGGCGTTCAGGGCCAGGCCGAGGAGGTCGCTGCGGCCCAGCCGCCGGGCGATCACGACCGCCTCGGCGCTGTAGGCCAGGCAGCGCTCGTCGTCGTGCCCCTCCAACTCGAAGACGAGCGTGGCCAGCAGCCGGCAGCGGGTCTCGTCGTCGGCCTCCTCCAGCGCCTTCACCAGCGCGTCGACGAGTGGCTGGTCCACGCTCCTGTCCGGCTGGATCGACCAGGTCACCGGGGCGTCGTAGGCGGTCAGCGCCCGGTTCAGACCGTCGCCCAGCCGTCGCGCGAGGGCTATGGCCCGCTCGCGGTTCTCCCTGGCGGCCAGCACGTTGCCCTCGTGCGCCTGCACCTGTACCAGCGAACAGAGCAGGTCGAGCCGGAGCTCGTCGTCGGCGGTGAGGTGCAGCGCCCCCCGGTAGAACGTCCCGGCCTCCCGGTAGGAGTGCATACCGCGCGCCTGCTCGGCCGCCGCCCTGGCATAGGACACCACCCGCTCCGCTGGGACCGTGGTGGCCGCGGCGAGCGCGTGGTGGGCCAGCGCGGTGACCTCTCCCGGCCGGACCCGTTCCAGCGCGCCGACGACCCTGCCGTGCAGGCGAACCCGGCGCAGTCCCGGCGTGTCCTCGTACAGCGTCTCCCTGACGAGGACGTGGGCGAAGCGCACCCGGCCCGGCGCGGGCTCGGTCAGCAGCCCGGTCAGCACGCCCGCCTCCAGCGCTTCGAGCACGGCGTCCTCGTCGGAGCCGTCCAGAGCGAGCAGCACGTCGACGTCGACGTCCCGCCCGACGATGGCCGCGTCCCGCAGGGTTCTCTGGGCCGCGGCGGGCAGCCTGGCGATCCTGCGCCTGATCAGGTCGCGCACGCCCGGCGGCAGCGCACGGGCGGCCGAGGTGCCGTCCGTGGTGATCAGCCGCGCGGTCTCGCAGACGAACAGCGGGTTGCCGCCGGTGCGCTCGGCCACGGTCCGCGCGGTCGCCGCGTCCACCTCCAGGCCCGAGCGCTCACGCAGCAGCAGCGCCACGTCCTCGTCGCCGAGCCCGTGCAGGTCGAGCCGGTGGGTGTCGTGCCCGGCCAGGGCCGCCCAGGTCGTCCCCAGGTGGTCGACGGCCTCGGTGGGCCGGTAGGTCGCGACGATCATGATGTCGGCCTTGGCGACGCCCGTCGCGAGGTGGCGCAGGAGCTGGAGCGTCTCGCTGTCGGCCCGGTGCACGTCCTCCAAGACCACCAGCAGCCGAGTGCCCTGCCCGACGATCCGGGACAGGTAGTCGCCCACCGCCCGGGCCAGCAGGAACGGCCCCGCCGGCGGGGCGCCGTCGTCCAGCAGCGGCGCCAGCCGGGCGGCCAGGTCGTCCTGGGGCGGCCGGTCCGCGGCCAGCGCGCGCAGCACCTCGCTCCACGCCCAGGCGGGCGGCGCCCCGCCGTCGGTCTCCGGGCACTGCCCGGTCGCGGTCAGCCAGCCGCGTGCCGCCTGCCGCCTGGCGAAGGCCGTGGCCAGCGCGCTCTTGCCCGCTCCGGGGTCTCCGCCCAGCCAGACCGTGCGCAGCCCGCCCCGGTCGGCGATCGCCTGCAGCGTCGCCATCTCCTCGGTACGACCCACGAGTTCGGGTACCGGAACGGCGGCGGGATCCGGCGTGTCCAGGTCCCGTCCGGGCCCGTTCCGCCCAGGCTCCTCCGTGGCCCCCCTGTCGGCACCGGACGCGAGCGTGGCCGGGCGGTTCAAGGAGTCGGCGTGGGCGAGGATGTCGCCTTCCAGCGCGCGCAGCGCGGGACCGGGGTCCACCCCCAGCTCGTCCGCGAGGGTCCCGCGGGCCTTCCTGATCGTGGCCAGGGCATCGGCCTGCCGACCGGCCCGGTAGTAGGCCAGGGCGAGCAGCCGGACGGCGTTCTCCCTGAGCGGATGGGCTCGGACGTGCTGCTCAAGCTCGATCTCGGCGTTGCGGCCGAGCACCAGCAGCGCCTCCGCCCGGTGCTCCACGGCGACCAGTCGCAACTCGTCCAGCCGTACGGCCTCGGGCTCCGCCCACTCGTCGTCGGCGAACTCCGCGTAGGCGGGCCCCTGCCAGAGCGCGAGTGCCCGGTCCACCGCCTCCAGGGCCCGCGCCCCGTCTCCTACGGCGAGCGCGGCCCCGGCTGCGTCGACCAGGCGGGGGAACAGCCAGGCGTCCACCCGCTCGGGCTCCAGCCGGAGGCGGTAACCGGGTGCGGCACTTACCAGTACCGTGGCGGGCGTGCGCGGCAGCCGTCCGGGTTCGAGCACCCGTCGCAGGTTGGACACGTAGACCTGGAGGGCGGCCAGCGCCTTGGGAGGGGGTTGCCCGCGCCACAGGTCATCGATGAAACGATCGGTGGAGACCACGTGCCCACCCGCCGCGACGAGCCTGGCCACCACGGCCCGCTGCCGGGAGGTGCCTAGGTCGACCGTACGGCCGTTGATCTCCGCCTGAAGCGGACCAAGAACTCGCAACATAGCAAAGGGCAGGATAAGCGCCCTCGGACTGCTTTTGGTGAACATTAGGAGCAGAATGCTGCAAGACCGTCGCAAGGAAACGATCCGGGCGCTCGACGAGAGCGACCGGCCGCACCTGTACTGGCACGGGGTGGACGGCGACGGCCACGTGTGGCTGTTCGAGACCGTCATCGACAGCGGCGGGGAGTACTGGCCCGTGCGCCACGCCGAGCTGGGCTCGGACGGCGTGGCCCGCACGTACTCGTGGAACCATATCGAGGACGAGCACGGCTTCCTGGCCGAGGGCCCGATCTATCCCGGCGACTTCGGCCTGAACTCCTTGACCTCCGAGGAGTTCGAGACCCTGTGGGCGGCGCTCAGCGGGCGGTGAGGTCCTCCCCCGGGGCTCCTCCCGCCGCCCGGGCGGGTCTTCGGGGTGGCCGGAGCCGCCGGACAAGCTCAAATCCGGACATTTGCTGACTGCGCATGAAGCTAACGGTCAAAAAGCGCACACAATATCCCTTTCTATTGATTTTCGAATGTTTTCGATCACTACTCGGCGGTAGTTCCGGTCCCGCCGTAAGTCCGGCACATTGAGATGACAAAGCGGGTTATTTCGCATATAGGCATGGGGGTAGGTTGCTCGCATGAGCGGAACGCCCGGCCTGAGGATGGCAGCCTCGGACATGACCGCGCTGAGCCTGAGGACCGCCGACGCGGTGGTGCTGTTCGACTGGCTCATCAACGTGGACCTTGATCAGATCCCCGTCCGGCACATGGCACAGAAGCAGGCTCTGATGGACCTTCTCCAGCAGCTCGACCGGAGCATCCCCGGCCACACCCACGCCGACATCGAGCGGGCACACCTGCTGCTGACCCGCGAGATGGGCCTGTAGTCCCGCCCGCTCCCCACCTCCGGCCGCCGCGACGAGCGGGACCGCGTGCCGCCGCCCGCGGCGCCGGACGCCCGTCCCGTAGCGGCCCGCCGGGTGTGCCGGGTGAACTCCAGCGGATTTTTCCGTACGAATGTCCGGCAGAATGTCGAAAACGACCGGGGCTGCTTCTACCTGTGAGGGAGAACGCCGAGAACGGCGCCCGAACATGAAATACATGATGCCGATGCGGTTCAGCGGGCAACCGTAGGACGAGGCCCCGCCGACCCGTCGAGGACACCAAAGCCCATATCGAGTTCACGCACGACACGAACAGGAAGCTCACCGAGGCCGCGCCCGGCCCCGGCGGCAAGCCGCCGAACAAGCCGATCGAGGTGATGTCGGCGGCCCCGCCCGAGGAGCTGTGACCGCTGGACGGCCCGGCCTTTCCACATGTGCGGCCCGGACATGGCCGCCACCGAAGGTAAGGGGGCGAATACCCAAAGTTTGCGGGCCTGGCCGGTTGCCCGATAAATCCGCCGGTAGATACATCGCATGGTCAACAAGCGAACGGCCGGGAAACCCACAACGGAGGGAGCGGCGGAGGCGCTGCTACGGGTGGGGCGGTTTTTCAGCCGGGGCACCTACTCCGATGACCTAAGAGATGTCTCCTACCGGGGTGGCCGGAACTCCGACACCTTCTACCGGGACCGGTGGTCACACGACAAGATCGTGCGGTCCACCCACGGGGTGAACTGCACCGGATCGTGCAGCTGGCGGGTGTACGTCAAGAACGGGATCATCACCTGGGAGACGCAGGAGGTCGACTACCCGACGGCCGGCCCCGACCGGCCCGAGTACGAGCCGCGGGGGTGCCCTCGGGGGGCGGCGTTCTCCTGGTACACCTACTCGCCGACCCGGGTGCGATACCCGTACGCGCGCGGGGTGCTCGTGGAGATGTACCGCCAGGCCAAGGAGCGGCTCGGGGATCCGTTGCTGGCCTGGGCGGACGTGGTGGGCGACCCGGAGCGGCGGCGACGCTACCAGCAGGCGCGCGGCAAGGGCGGGCTGGTGCGCGTCACCTGGTCCGAGGCGCTGGAGATGATCGCCGCCGCCCACATCTACACCATCAAGAGATACGGTCCGGATCGGATCGCCGGGTTCACCCCCATCCCGGGCCAGTCGGTCCTCTCCCACGCGATCGGCACCCGGTTCCTGGCACTGATCGGCGGCCAGGCGCTGTCGTTCTACGACTGGTACGCCGACCTGCCGGTGGCCTCCCCCCAGGTGTTCGGCGACCAGACCGACGTGCCGGTGTCCGGCGACTGGTGGGACGCGGCCTATCTGATCATGTGGGGTTCCAACGTTCCGGTCACCCGGACACCGGACGCGCACTGGATGGCCGAGGCCCGCTACAACGGCCAGAAGGTGGTGGTGGTCTCCCCCGACTTCGCCGACAACACCAAGTTCGCCGACGACTGGCTCCATCCCCATCCGGGCACCGACGGCGCGCTGGCCGCCGCGATGGGGCACGTGATCCTGCGGGAGTGGTTCGTCGAGCGGCAGGTGCCGTACTTCGTCGACTACGTCCGCCGCTTCACCGACCTGCCGTTCCTGGTGACGCTGGAGGAGCGGGACGGCGCGTACATCCCCGGGCGGTTCCTGCGCGCCACCGACCTCGGCGGCGAGCCGGCCACGCTGGAACACGCCGCCTGGCGCACCGTGCTGCTGGACGACGCCACCGGCACCCCGATCATCCCGAACGGCACGGTCGCCGACCGCTGGTCACAGGAGGAGGGGCGGTGGAACCTGAGGCTGGGCGACGTGGTCCCCCGGCTCACCCTGTACGGCGACGCGGAGGCCACCGGCGTCGAGGTGCTGCTGCCCCGGTTCGACACCGCCGACGGCTCGGGCGCGATACTGCGGCGCGGCGTGCCCGCGGGGCGGGTGACACCCGGCGGGCCGCTGGTCACCACCGTCTTCGACCTGCTGCTGGCCCGCTACGGGGTGGGCCGGGACGGGCTTGCCGGCGACTGGCCGACCGGCTACGACGACGCGGCGGCACCCGGCACCCCGGCCTGGCAGGAGACGATCACCTCGGTGCCGGCCGCCGCCGCCATCCGGATCGCCAGGGAGTTCGCCCAGACCGCCGAGCGCACCGACGGCCGCTGCATGATCCTCATGGGGGCGGGCACCAACCACTGGTTCCATTCGGAGACCACCTACCGCAACTTCATCACCCTGCTGCTGCTCACCGGCTGCGTGGGACGCAACGGCGGCGGCTGGGCGCACTACGTCGGCCAGGAGAAGTGCCGCCCGCTCACCGGCTGGACCACGCTGGCCACCGCCGCCGACTGGCAGCGGCCCAGCCGGCAGATGATCGGCACCGGGTTCTTCTTCCTGCACACCGACCAGTGGCGCTACGACCACTTCCGCGCCGACGCCCTGGCCTCGCCGCTCGGGGCGGGCCGCTTCGCCGGGATGACCGCGGTGGACGTCCTGGCCCAGTCCTCCCGGCTCGGCTGGATGCCCACCTACCCCACCTTCGACCGCAACCCGCTGGACCTGGCCGACGAGGCGCGCGCCTCCGGCCGGGACCCGAACGAGCACATCGCCGCCGAGCTGGCCGCCGGCCGGCTCGGCTTCGCCATCGACGACCCCGACCATCCGGACAACTGGCCGCGCATCCTGCTCACCTGGCGGGCCAACCTGCTGGGCTCGTCCGGCAAAGGCGCCGAGTACTTCCAGCGCCACCTGCTCGGCACGCACGACAACCTGCGGGCCACCGAGGCCCCCGAGGAGACCCGGCCACGGGACGTGCGGTGGCGTGATCCGGCCCCCGAGGGCAAGCTCGACCTGCTGCTCTCCCTGGACTTCCGGATGACCTCCACGGCCCTGCTGGCGGACATCACCCTGCCCGCCGCGACCTGGTACGAGAAGCACGACCTGAACGCCACCGACATGCACCCGTTCGTGCACTCGTTCAACCCCGCCGTGGAACCGCCCTGGCAGGCGCGCACCGACTTCGAGACCTTCAACGACATCGCCAGGGTCTTCTCCGAGATGGCCGTCCGGTACCTGGGAACCCGGTACGACCTGGTGGCCACCCCGTTCAACCACGACACGCCCGGCGACATCGGCAACCCGCTGGGCGCCGCCCAGGACTGGCGGGCCGACTCCTCGACGCCGGTGCCGGGTAGGACGATGCCGGCGCTGACCATCGTCGAGCGGGACTACACTGCGGTCTTCGACCAGATGCGCACGCTCGGCCCGCTCGCCGACTCCAAGGGGTTGCCCTGCAAGGGCGTCGTCTACCAGGTGGGCTCCGAGCTCGCCGAGCTCGCCGCCGCGAACGGAACCGCGCGCGGCGGCCCGGCCGGCGGACGGCCGCTGATCGACACCGGGGAGAAGGCGTGCGAGGCGATACTCGCGCTGTCCGGCTCCACCAACGGCCGCCTGGCCGACCAGGGCTTCCACACCCTGGACCGGCGGGTCGGCTCCGCAGGCGGCGGCCTGGCCGGGCTGGGTCGTGCGGACGCGGATCGGCGCATCCGGTTCGCCGACACCCAGGCACAACCGCAGCGCACCCTCACCAGCCCCGAGTGGGCCGGTGACGAGAGCGGCGACCGTCACTACAGCCCTTTCACCATCAACGTCGAGCACGCCAAACCCTGGCACACCCTCACCGGGCGCCAGCACTTCTACCTCGACCACGACTGGATGCGGGAACTCGGCGAGAACCTGCCGACCTACCGGCCGCCGCTGAACATGCACCGCCTGTTCGGCGAGCCCGTCCTCGGTGCCGATGGGACCCGGGAGGTGACGGTCCGCTATCTCACCCCGCACAACAAGTGGTCCATCCACTCGGAGTACCAGGACAACCTGATCATGCTCTCGCTCTCCCGGGGCGGCCAGGTGATCTGGATCAGCCCGCAGGACGCCGAGGCCATCGGCGTCGTCGACAACGACTGGATCGAGGCGGTCAACCGCAACGGCGTCGTGGTCGCCCGGGCCATCGTCTCGCACCGGATGCCGGCCGGGACCGTCTACATGCACCACGCCCAGGACCGGGTCATCGCGGTGCCCAGGAGCGAGGCCACCGGCCGGCGCGGCGGCATCCACAACTCGCTGACCCGCGTACTGCTCAAACCCACCCACCTCATCGGCGGTTACGGGCAACTGACCTTCTTCCCCAACTACTTCGGCCCGGTCGGCACCCAGCGGGACGAGATCACCGTGCTCCGGCGGCGCGCCCAGGAGGTCGAGTACTGATGCGGGTGATGTCGCAGATCGCCATGGTGATGAACCTCGACAAGTGCATCGGCTGCCACACCTGCTCGGTCACCTGCAAGCAGACCTGGACCAGCAGGCCCGGGGTCGAGTACGTGTGGTTCAACAACGTGGAGACCCGTCCCGGGCAGGGGTACCCGCGCCGTTACGAGGACCAGGAGCGGTGGCGCGGCGGCTGGAAGCTGACCCGGCGGGGCCGGCTGGTCCCCCGGGCCGGGGGCCGGGCGCGCCGGCTGGCGAGCATCTTCGCCAACCCGCTGCTGCCCAACATCCGCGACTACTACGAGCCGTGGACGTACGACTACCAGTCGGTCGCCGAGGCGCCGGCCGGCGACGACTTCCCGGTGGCGGCGCCCAGGTCACTGCTCAGCGGCAAGCCGATGAGCACCATCGCCTGGTCGGCGAACTGGGACGACAACCTGGGCGGCATGCCGCAGCACGGTGCGGACGACGTCGTCCTCAGCCGGATCCAGGAGAAGGTCAGGCTGGAGTTCGAGCAGACGTTCATGTTCTACCTGCCGCGGATCTGCGAGCACTGCCTCAACCCGTCCTGCGTGGCGTCCTGCCCGTCCGGCGCGCTGTACAAGCGGGTGGAGGACGGGATCGTGCTGGTCGACCAGGACCGCTGCCGGGGGTGGCGGATGTGCGTGACCGGCTGCCCGTACAAGAAGATGTACTTCAACCACAAGACCGGCAAGGCCGAGAAGTGCACCTTCTGCTTCCCGCGGATCGAGGTCGGGCTGCCCACCGTCTGCTCGGAGACCTGTGTGGGGCGGCTGCGGAACATCGGCGTGCTCCTCTACGACGCCGACCGGGTGCCGCAGGCCGCCGCCACCCCGCGCGAGCAGGATCTCTACCCGGCGCAGCTCGGCGTCTTCCTCGATCCGCACGACCCGCGGGTCGGCGTCGAGGCCGAGCGGGCGGGCATCCCGCACGAGTGGATGGAGGCGGCCCGCCGCTCTCCCGTCTACGACCTGATCGCCAGGTACGGGGTGGCGCTGCCCCTGCATCCGGAGTACCGCACGCTGCCGATGGTCTGGTACGTGCCGCCGCTGTCCCCCGTGGTGGAGGCGATCACCGCCGCCGGGCATGACGGGGAGGACCACGAGAACCTGTTCGGCGCCATCGAGAAGCTGCGCATCCCCGTCTCCTATCTCGCCGAACTGTTCACCGCGGGCGACCCGGCCCCTGTCGAGCTGTCCCTGCGGCGGCTGGCCGCGATGCGCGCCCACCGGCGGCGGCTCAACCTCGGTGACGCCGTCGACCCGGCGATCGCCGAGTCGGTCGGCTTCACCGTCGAGCAGCTGGACGACATGTACCGGCTGCTGGCCCTGTCGAAGTACGAGGATCGTTACGTCATCCCGACCGCCGTCGCCGGGGACGTCCGCGCCCTGGAGGAGACGGCGCTGACCGGATGCAGCCTGGACTACGAGGGCGGTCCCGGGATGGGCGGCGGCACCGCCTCGGGACCGTTCGGCGAGGCGTCCGGACGTCCGGCACCGCTGTCCGTGGAGACCTTCCACATGCTGCGCGACCGCAGCACGGCCGACCGCTCCTCCGACACCTCCGGCCTGCGCGGCCGGGTCAACCTGCTCAACTGGGACGGCCGTGGCCTGCCCGAGGGAATGTTCCCTCCCGGGTCCGGCGACAACGCGGACGGCGCAGGAGGCCCCGGACCGGATGCCGGTCCCGGCGAGATCACCGGGCGGCCTCCCCAGGAAGGCGAGACCACTCGACGGCCTTTCCGGAAAGGGCCGAACCCGTGAGACCGCGCTGGACCTCCCGGAAACGGAGACCGTCCGCGAACGACCGGGCCGTGGTACGCCGGGCCGCCGGATTGTGCCTGGACTATCCCGACCGGGATCTCTTCGACCGGCTGCCGCTGATCCGGGCCGCGCTCGCCGAGAGCGGCGCGCATCCGGCGGTGGCCGCCGTCGCCGGGTTCGTCGACCACCTGGCGGCCGAGGAGCCGTTGCGGGCCGAGAAACACTATGTGGCGACCTTCGACACTCGCAACCGCCGTTCGCTCCACCTGACGTGGTGGAGCGACGGGGACACCCGTCGCCGGGGGTTCTCACTGGCCGCGCTCAAGTCCCGCTACCGGGCCCGCGGGCTCCTCCCCCCGGACGGCACCGAACTGCCGGACTACCTGCCGGCCGTCCTGGAGTACGCGGCCCTGGAACCCGAGGACGGGACGGCGCTGCTCCAGGAGCACCGGACCGGCCTGGAGCTGCTGCGGTTCGCCCTGCTGGAAGCCGGCACGCCGTACGCGCTGCTGCTGGAGGCGGTGTGCGGCACGCTGCCCGGCCCCTCTCCCCGCACCCGCGAGGAGGCCCGCGCGCTGGGGGGTCGCCCGCTCGACGCCGGCCCGGAACCGGTCGGCCTGAACGCCACCGGCCTCCTCCCCTGGAATTCCATCGGCAACCCCGGAGGCACCGGATGACCCCGTACACATCAGACCGGAACCGGCAGGCGCGTCTGGAGGCCCGCGATGCCCTCGCCCGCTGACATCTTCCTGTGGGGGGCGCTGCCCTACGCGGCCGTCGCCCTGCTCGTCACCGGCCTCATCTGGCGGTGGCGCTACGACAGGTTCGGCTGGACCACGCGCTCATCGGAACTGTACGAGTCACGGCTGCTGCGGTTCGGCAGTCCGATCTTCCATGTCGGACTGCTGGTCGTGCTGGTGGGTCATCTCGTCGGCCTGTTCATCCCGCAGAGCTGGACGGGCGCCGTCGGCTTCGGCGAGAACGACTACCACACGATGGCGCTCTGGCTGGGCATAGCCGCCGGGGTGCTCACCTTCGGCGGCCTCATGCTGCTGATCTGGCGGCGCCGCACCACCGGCCCGGTCTTCCTCGCCACCACCCTCAACGACAAGATCATGTACATCTTCCTGGTCGGCGCGCTGGGGCTCGGGTTGTCCACCACGCTGATCAACGCCTCCGGACCCGGCTACAACTACCGGGTGGACGTCTCGCCCTGGGTGCGCAGCCTGTTCGTCTTCCAGCCGGAGGTCTCGCTGATGGCGAACACTCCGGTGGAGTACCGCGTCCACGCGGTGTCCGGGCTGCTGCTGTTCGCGATCCTGCCGTTCACCCGGCTGGTGCACTCGTTCACCGCCCCGGTGCCGTACCTGTTCCGCCCCTACATCGTCTACCGGGCCCGCGATCCGCAGGTCATCGGCACCACCGCCCCCCGGCGCGGCTGGGAGCGGAGCGATATCTGACCACTTCCCGGCGTGCCTCGTCCATCCCCGGCGCGACCGGGAACGGAACGTTATCCGACTACCCCGGCCTGAACGCCGGGGCTCTCCAGTCTCAGGAGATCCGATGAACGACCGGCCCCGGCACGGGATCGCCGCGCTCCAGTTCGACGAACTGGTGCGGCGTCACCCGGAACGGTTGGTGCGCGCCATATACAGCGGTCTCAACAGCTTCATCTCGCTGGGACTCATGGCGTTGATCGCCTACACCACCAACGCCCCGTTCGTCTTCCCGTCCCTGGGTCCCACGGCGTTCCTGCTCTTCTACACGCCGCGGAGCGCTTCGGCCTCGCCGCACAACAGCCTGATCGGACACCTGATCGGCGTGCTGGCCGGCTGGTTCGCGCTGGCGGTCACCGGGCTGCTGAACACCCCGCCCGACCTGGAGAGCATCGGCCCCAACCGGATTCTGGCCTCCGCCATCGCGCTCGGCCTGACCTGCGGGCTGATGCCGGTGTTCAACGCCGCGCACCCGCCGGCCGGCGCCACCACCCTGATCGTCGCGCTGGGCCTGCTGCGGACGCCCCCTCAACTGGGCATCATGATGCTCGCGGTGCTGGTCATCGTCATCCAGGGGTTCGTGATCAACCGGATGGCGGGCATCCCCTACCCGCTGTGGCACCGGCCGCCCAGGAACAACGAAACCACCTGACCCACCGCCTGCCGAGGCCCCCACCACGCTGCCCCGCCTCGCCTGCGTCGGGGCGTCGGGGGCGAGCGGACCGGCGGGCCTGAGCCACAATGGAGCCATGTCCCCGCGCACGCCACGCCCTCGACCGGTCCGCGTCACCCCGGCGACCTGCCCCTGCGGGCTGCCCTCGGCCTACGACGACTGCTGCGGCCGGCTGCACCGCGGGGAGACCAAGGCGAGCACCGCGGAACAGCTGATGCGCTCCCGCTTCAGCGCGTTCGCCGTGCACGACGAGGCGTACCTGCTCCGCAGCTGGCACCCCACGACCAGGCCGCCCGGCGTCGGCTTCGACCCCGCGCTGCGCTGGACGCGCCTGGAGATCCTCGGCGGCACCGAGGGCGGCCCGTTCTCCGCCGCGGGCACCGTCGAGTTCCGCGCCCACTACACCGAACACGGCCGTCCAGGCGAACTCCAGGAGAACAGCCGCTTCGTCCGCCACGACTACACCTGGGTCTACCTCGACGGCGACGTCGGTAAGTAACCAGGTATCTTCCCGGGAGAATCTCGCAAGTCCGTATGATCACCTCATGCGAGCGGGATACAACGAGGCACTGGCGATGCTCGGCTACCTGCTGGGCACCATCGCCGCGACCGTGCTCGGCGAGTGGGCGGGCGAGAACCACCGACTCGGTGAGGCCATGACCGTATCCGCCCTCCTGTTCCAGCTGGCGTTCCTCTTCGGGCTTGTCCGCCTCGTTCTCCGAGGAGTGCGCCTCCTCTCCCGCAGCTCCGCCCACGCGCGTACCTCCGTACGACGTGCGCCGACGCCGGGATCGTAGGAGTCCCCGTTCACCGAAGAGTGTCCATCGCCTGGGGGTCCTGTTCACCGAGCCCTCAGAACGGCATCGTTGATCCGCCGAGTAAAACCCGTTTCCATTCGATGTGCGCGCGCTGAGGAACAGGTCGACGAACATGTGAGATGCCATGAGCATCCGCGCTAGACAGGCGCCGTGTCGATCTGTCACCATTCCGGACATGATCGTGAGAAAGGACGACGCCACCCTCATCCGGTGAGCGTTCTGGTGCGGCGGGAAGCCGCCGAGATCCGTGAAGAATGGCTGGGCCGGGCGTTGTCGACGCTGCCCGCCGACCGTCCGGCCGCAGAGGCCGCCATCTCCGAGCTCTACCACCTGATCGGGCTCGCCCCACCACGTTTCCACTGGGTCTCCTCGCCGGTCACGGCTCTGACAACCGTCCCGCCTGGGATACGTCCACGGCCTTCGGAAACCGTCGACCGCATCGCCGCGTGGCCGCTGCCGTCACGGCTCTCCTCGCTGATGAGACAGCTGTGCCTGGCACTCGACGCCCAGGTCAGACGGGGCCGTCAGGCGATGGACCAGCTGATCCGCCAGAAGGTTCACAGCCCGCTCGCACTGTCCACCGAAGGTTCACTCCGCATGCCGCTTCTGGCGGCGCACGACTCGCGACACCGCTTTCGGAGCACCTGGTACGACACCCAGTGCGTCTCCTGGGTCGCCCACTACGACGCTCTCCGCCGGGCGGCCGGCGTGCTCTTCACCCCCGAACAGAACCGGCAACTGGACCTGTGGGCGGCGGTGGCCCGGTCAGGTGGCTGGTGGTGGCCTCGTGAAGGCGCGTGCGTCATCACCGAGCGCCCCGTCACCATGCGCACGGAGGTGTGCGGCGACGACGGCGAGGTACGGCTGCACAGCGCGGACGGCCCCGCGGTGTGGTACGCCGACGGGTGGGACGTGCACGCCTGGCACGGGACGCGGGTGCCCCCCTGGGTGATCACCGATCCGAGCGTCCAGCGGATCGAGCGGGAGGTCAACGTCGAGGTCAGGCGGTGCGCGATCGAGCACATCGGCTGGGCGTCCTACATCGACCGGGCCGGGCTGCGGCTGGTCGCCTCCGCACCGGACCCCGGCAACCCCGGCTCGGAGCTGCGGCTCTACGACATGCGCGGGGAGACCAGGGTGCTCCTCACGGTCAACGGGTCCGTCGAACGCGACGGGCAGCGCCGCCGGTACGGGCTGACCGTGCCCGGTTTCCTCGACGATCCGATCGCCGCCGCCGGCTGGACCTACGGGCTCTCCGCCGAGCAGTACTCCCTTCTTCTCCGCCGAACCTGAGGTGATCTCCATGACCGTGACTCTCGCTTCGCTCTCCCGGCAGACCGGACTCGCCGTACTCGACCACCTTGAGCGGTCGGCGAGCATCCCCGTCGTCCACGGCCTCCAGGCCCAGGGCGACCTCATCGTCATCCCGCTCTCCGTCATCGCCTCGTCCATATGGCTTTGGCCCGATGCCGGTTGGATGGACGTACCCGGCGAAGGGATCGAACTGCTCCGCGGCGCGGCCGGGGGCAACCCGCACACGCTCGTCGCCGACCCGGGCACCTGCCGGTGGACGACCGGCGTGTCGGACTCCGAAAGTCTGGCGATCGGCGCCTTCGAGACCTCGGCCGTCGCCTACCTGCTCCACCCCGAGCACGGCGCCACCGGCTGCCCACCGGGCAGCTACGTCATCCGGCGCCAACGCGAACACGAGGGACAGCGGGCCCGCCTCGTCGCGGACTGAACAACGCGGGTCGAAGGCACGGCGGCCCAGGCCGGGGGCCGCCGTGCCCGCTCAGCAGTGCCCGATACCGACCGAGGTGGAGGTGAACGCCCAACGGTGAAGCAGCGCGGTCGTCTCCGCCTCGCGCATCCGCGCCTTCAACCCCTCGACGGTGCGGTCACACAGAAGCAGCGGCTCGGGGGTGGGCCAGGTCGCGATGGCATGAAAGAGACGACTGCCGGTGCCGTACAGCACGGCCCACCCCGGCCAGGTGATCTCCAGCATCGCGGCCTCCGCGCGGGCCTCGTGATCCCAGGTGTAGTGCGGCACGGGGGCGGCGGCCAGGCCGTCACGGTGCCGTCCACAAGAACGGGCGACCCTGCGCCGGATCATGAGATCACCTGCTCGGCCTGCTCCTGCGCCGCCTGCTCGACAGCCTCCCGCGCGATGCTCTCCTGCCGGTCGGTTTCAGCCCGCAGCGCGTCAAGGCTGTCGGCATCGACGGTCCGTTCGGCTCCGGCGTGGAAGGCGGCCAGGGAGAAGGGCTTCTCCCGGCTCGCCCACAGCCGTCCGGCATCGCTGAGAATCAGCCGCCAGCCGGGGATAGCCGGTTCGGGGGCACTGGCTCTAACATCGTCCACTGATTGGACCTCCATCCGATCAAGGGCTCGTCCGGTCGTTCGCAGCGGTGGACGGGCCCGCTTCATGGGGCGGTGCAGGACATGGAGGGGTAAGCCGTACGGGCCAAGCGACCGGTACGGAGATCGGGTAAGCACGGCCCGCGGCAAAGCGCAGGTGGCCGTTCGCCCAGGGCGGGCCGTAGGCCGATGCCGGGACGGTCTAGTGGGCGCGGACCTGGGCGAGAGCGCCGGACGACGGCGACAGCGCCCTCGCCGAAACGGCACCGGCACGACGGGCTCTGTGGCCTGGACCTGCTCGGAGCCGTGTTGGGTGGGCACCGATGTCCCTGTTCCGATCAAGGGCTGCTCACCGGGCACCGCCGTGAGCACCTCGGTCGGGGCCGTGGGGACGGATGGCTCGAAGCAGGGCAGGGGCAGGTCTCCGGTGCGGCGGACCTCCAGGCGGACGGCCATCAGCGCACCGGACGGCTGCGCGTACTCATGATCGGGCGCGGTGTCGTCGCAGCCATGGTCATAGGGCGGATGGCCACAGACGGCGCACCCCATCGGCATCGGCGGAGCATCGGCAAAGCACCCGCAGCCGCTCTTCACCGGCCGTTCAAGGACCGGAGCAGCATGGTTGGTCACGGGCCAGAGAACCTTTCTGATCAATGGCCTGTCCGGTGTTCCAGCACCGGTCGGGTCTGTCATAGAGTGTCGTACGACACTTGACGCTAGAGGGCGCCAAGGCTGGCCGTCAAGGAAATGGCCTACGACACTTTGGGGATGGTGAGGTACGTGCACATAGATTCGGATTCGCCCGCGCGGCGTATAGCGGCTGATCTGCGGGCTGACATCGCGTCAGGACAGCTGCCACCGGGCGGAAAGCTGCCCTCGGTCCGGGATCTCGCCGAGCGCTACGAGGTGTCCCGCACCACGGCGGGCAAGGCGTTGATTCTGCTCAAGACGGATGGGCTGGTGACCACCCGGCACGGCTCTGGCGCCTACGTACGCGAGTCGCACCCGATCCGGCGGCTTGGCCCTGAGCGATACGCGCGGCACCACTGGGAACAGACCACTGTCCGGGCGTTCGCCACCGAGGCCCCGGAGAGCGAGGCCGCTCAGCAGCAGGGACACCAGACGCAGGAGGTATCCCTGGTCCCCGCCGATGAACCCGTCGCCACCGCGCTCGGCGTCGAGATCGGGTCACCGGTGTACGAGCGAGCACGCGTCGTGACCCGCGAAGGCAACCCCACCCACACGATGACCTCTTACTACCGCTCCGCCGACGTTGAGGGCACGCCCCTGGTCGATCCCTCACCGGGAATCGCCGGACAGGGCGGCGGGTTCCGGGTCCTGGCCGACAAAGGGCTCGCCCCTCACGAGATCACCGAAGATCTCTGCGCCCGGATGCCGACCGCCGAAGAGACCCTGCTCCTCGATCTCCCGCCCGGCGAACCCGTCGTCGAGTTGCGTCGCGTCACCCGTACGGCCGACGGCCAGGTCGTCGAATACGCCCGAGGCGTACACGCGGCAAGCCGTTTCGTCTGGTCCTACACCTTCGCCATCCCCGACTGAGATGGGTGATCACCAACCAGCCCCTCGCTGCTACGGTGGCTCCTCTTCTTCATGACTCGGGAGCCGTCTTGCGCAAAACGATCTGGTTCCTCTCGTTGGCGCTGCTGCTGTCCGCATGCGGTTATAACGGCATGTCGCCGGGAGAGTTCCAGGATCGTGCCGGTGAAGTGGCAGAGCGCTGGCATGACTCCGAGGAGGACCGCGCATGGCGGACAGGCTTCGTCCCACTGGAGGATCTCGACATCCAGCCGCGAGAACGGATTCCCGACTGGGTGCCCCTGAGCGTGCACAACGGCGCATGGTCCCTTGACGTCGAACTGCCCGCGGATACTCCGCCCAGCAGGCGAATGAGCTGGCCGGACGGCTCCACGCTGACGGTTCCGCTGGTCACGGCGGCAACGGCGTACGCGGAGCGGAGCAAGGCCGCCGACTTCATCGACGAGGAGTGCCCGCCGGGCGGCTGCACCCCTCTCAGGGTCACCGGCGCCGAGCTCGGCGAGGTGCCGCTGCGCACCAGCCGGGGGACGATCCAGGTTCCCGCCTGGCACTTCACGGTGAAGGGCGTCAAGGAAAGGTTCAGCCGGGTGGCGGTCCACCCATCGCAGATCAGCCCGCGCCCGGCCCGAAGAGAAGGTGAGCACGAGGAGGTGATGGCCTTCGACCTCACCCCGGCGAAGCCCCGGGACCTGCTTCTCCGGTACGGTCACGGCAGCTGCGACCAGATCCACGGCGCCCGCGCCTACGAGACCGAAGACCTGGTGGTGGTCGACGTGGACGAGGAAACCAGCGACCGACTCTGCAACCTGATGCTTCTTACCGCCCGGATCACCATCACGCTCAACAAACCCCTGGGCAACCGACTCCTGCTCGACTCCGGAACCGGACTGCCGGTACTACCGGAAAAGGATGCTCGCTAAAGGAGATTGTGCCCCGGCTGATAGGAAGGGTCGATGACGCCAGGGTCCACCAGACGTCTTCGCTACCGCGCGGAAAATCCCGTTTACCTGGACTCATGTAGCAGATAACACTGCAGCGTGGACTCCTATGGGCAAACCGAGTATGAGCGAGCCGAGCAGATCGTCGACGAGTTGAGTAACCGCATCTACACGGCGTTGCGCGACGGTGGCCTCGAAGCCAGCCCCCTCATCGAGCTCGCCTGTCTGCTGGAGGAATGGGGCGCCTCCCTTCCTGTCACACGCGAGCTCCTTGAACGCCCCACCGCCGATCTGACGGCGACTGACCTGCCCCGGCTGGGCAAGGCTCTTCTCGACGAGACCGGCTTCGGACCGACCTTCGCTCTTGACCCCACTCTGCTGGTGCCCCTGGAGCAGGAGCTGAAGATCGTGGAGCGTGATGTTCGCACCACGGGAATCACCGGGACGCTTCGGATGATCGTCCCCGACTGGGACAGCATGGGTGGGGCCTGGGTGGAGTTCCAAGGCATCTGCCAGGGCAATGGCCTTGGGCCAGGAGCGGGGCTCGCACGCATCGCCGACGCCACCCAAGAAGTGATCATGGAGATGATCTGGAGGGCCTGGCCTGTCTGCTCGACGCACGATCGGGGCCTGCGTGCCGAGATGGAAGATGAGATCGCCGTTTGGCGATGCACAGCCGCCGGAACGCATATCGTCGCACCGGTGGGCGAGCTACCTCCCGAACGACATCAGCCACCTACTGACCGATCTGTCCGGAATCTCGGAAACACCTCATCCAGTCCCCTGGAAAGCTGGGCAACATGAGCGACGTCAACGTGGAACGGATCGCGCGACTGTTGAGGGAGCGTAACTCTGTCGACGAGAAGATCTCATCGATCATCCAGCGCCCTGTGGCCTCCGGCCATCTGGGCGACTGGATCGCGGCGCAGGTCTTCGGAATCGAGCTGGAGCCGTCCACCGTGACCTCCGCGATCGACGGCCGGTTTTCGTCCGGTCCATTGCGCGGGCAGACGGTCAATGTGAAGTGGTACCTCAAGCGCGAGGGCCTTCTCGACGTGACCGAGAGACCGGCCCTGGACTTCTATCTCGTGCTGACGGGACCCGCGTCGAGAGCGTCTTCGTCACGAGGCGGCACTCGCCCCTGGTGTATCGAGTCGGTGTACCTGTTCGACGCCAGGCGGTTACTCGCCGAACTGCGTGCGCGTGGAGTCAGGATCGGGACCGCGTCCAGTGTTCTGGCCGCGCAGTGGGCAGCAGCCGAGATCTACCCGCGCACCGGCAACCCGGCACTTCCCGTACGCCCCGAACAAGCGGAGTTGCTGCGGCTCTTCGCCCCCTAGAAGCCCAGGTCAGAGATTCGTTCCTGCCTGGGCTTCGTCGTCCGCACCGGCTACCTGCCAGCCCCCGCGATGGTGGCCGGCAGGCGTCGGCGCCTACCCGCCCGCCATGGCCCCCACGACCATGAACGGTTCGGCCCCCGTTGCGACCGGCTCGGGCAACGGGGCGTCCGGCGGTTCGTGGGACAGATCCTCTTCGCAGGCGAAGAACCTCACGAACGGTCGACGCCGCTGCGTGACGTGATCGCGGATCGTCCCGCGCAACATCGGATAGCGGGCCTCAAGCGCGTCGAGGACCGAGCGCTGCGTGACCTGCCCCTGAACGTGGATCCTCACCTCGCTTTCGGCACGTGCGAGGTTCCGCAGATGCGCCGGGAGCACGACACGGATCATGGCAGCGTCTGGACTTCGACCGACAACACGGGCGGAAGGTCTCGGGCGATGGGCGCCCAGCTGTCGCCGGCATCGGCCGATGCGTACACCTGCCCGCCGGTCGTACCGAAGTACACGCCGCACGAATCCAGCGAGTCGACGGCCATCGCGTCCCGCAGCACGTTGACGTAGCAGTGGCTCTGTGGCAACCCCTTTGTGAGCGGCTCCCATTCGTTTCCGCCCGTCCGGCTGCGGTACACACGTAGCTTTCCCTCGGGCGGGTAATGTTCCGAATCGCTCTTGATCGGAACGACATAGACGGTGTCCGGCTCGTGCGCGTGGACGGCGATCGGGAATCCGAAGTCGCTGGGCAGGTCGCCGCTGATCTCGTACCACGACTCACCGGCGTCGTCACTGCGCATGACGTCCCAGTGTTTCTGCATGAAGAGCACCTCTGGACGCGACCGGTGCATCGCGATGTGGTGGACGCAGTGACCGACCTCGGCATCCGGGTCAGGGATGCCTCCGGACTGCAGGCCGCGATTCATCGGCTGCCAGCTCTTGCCTGCGTCGTCCGTTCTGAACACACCCGCCGCCGAGATCGCCACGACGATACGCCCGGGATCGCGCGGATCCGGAACGATCGTGTGCAGGCACATCCCACCGGCACCCGGTTGCCAGGAAGGCCCTGAGCGATGGTTGCGCAGCCCAGGCAGTTCCTGCCAGGTCTGCCCGCCGTCCACCGAGCGGAACAGGGCGGCGTCTTCGACCCCGGCGTAAACCGTGTCCGGATCGGTCAGCGAGGGTTCGAGATGCCAGACCCGTGCGAACTCCCATGGATGCGGCGTGCCGTCGTACCACTGGTGAGTGCCGGGGGCACCCTCGTACTGGAACCGGTTACCGACCGGTTCCCACGTCGCACCGCCGTCGTCGGAACGCTGGATCAACTGTCCGAACCAGCCACCGGACTGCGACATGTACAGCCGAGACGGATCAGCGGGAGATCCCGTGAGGTGGTAGATCTCCCAGCCCCCGAAATGAGGGCCACTGATGTCCCACCGTTCGCGCCTGCCGTCCGACGTCAGGATGAACGCGCCCTTGCGCGTGCCAACCAGTACTCGTACACCACTCATCGGCGTTCCTTTCAGACCTTGGTGCCGAGCTGTGTCGGCACTGCGGCCACGCTCCGGATCGTCCGACCGGGCTCGGAGTCGACTCGATTCACGACGTGCCCGCCACGGTCGTGGCCACGACGCTACGGCAGCCCCCCGACAAAATCGCCGCACGCCGCAGCGACGGACCGGCGGCGTGCTGGTAAAGGTTCCCGTGTTCACCGGCCCAAGACCACGCCCCGCGGCTGATCACCCCGACCGGAAAGAGCGGCCTGCCCTCAGCGCTGCGGGCACCACGGCCGGCCTTGCCGTCAAGGGCGGCAAAGAGCCCCGTGCACGCCGCCCATGGGATGCGACACGGGGATCACACCATCCAGCACCTAGCGAGACAGATCGAACACAGAGAGTAGTTTCGTTGTGAAGTCGATCTACGAAGACGTCCCTAAGACAGACTGGGAGTTCAGCGTTGATGTCACAACGATCCGGATCCGCGCTCACCGCGCTGGCCTGCGCCCTGCTGACGCTACTGGCCACATCGGGAACGCAGGTGGCGGCCAGTGCCGACGCGCATGCCGCCGCCACCGTCGCACGGCAGGCTGTCACGCGAGCCACCGCGCCGTGTATCCGGCCAGGGCAGGCGACCTACCCCGTGGACTACTACTGGAAGAACGCGTTCGGCATGAGGCTGGGCAGCGGGTCGGTCTCGGTCAACACCTCCCCATCCCTGTGGGGCGGGCAGATCACACCGGGTGGCACCTTCACCCTCACGCTGGCGCACCGCACGACCCAGTGGCCGCTGCTGGTCAGGAGCTACACCACCACGTGGGACCTGTCGTCGCTGCTGGCAGGCGCCGATGTCGTCAGCCAGTCGGGGACCGGCACCATCAGCGGCAACACCCTGTCGATCACCTCGCCGGGCACCAAGACCGACCCACCTGCGAAGGTCATCACCTTCCGGGTCAGGCAAGGCACCATCGGGGGCAGCATGACCATCCGGCCGACCGGGATCAGCAGCGTCATCGCCGCTCCGGGCCAGCTCGGCGGCAACACACCCGCCCCCCCGATCCAGATCGTCGACGGGCAGTCCATCTCGCCCACCAGGGCCGCCGACGACACCGCCACCACCACGGTCACCCGGGGCACACCCGTCAGCGTGCCCGTCCTGGCCAACGACACCGCGACCGCACCGACGATCAGCAGCGTCACCAAGCCCGGCAACGGCACCGCGACGGTCTCCGGTAGCAACGTGATCTACACACCCGCCGCGGGCTTCAGCGGCACCGACACCTTCACCTACACCATCACCACCGCCTGCGGAACCAGCACCGCCACGGTCACCGTCACCGTCATCTGCGACTACACGCCGATCAACCTGGTCAACGGCAGCTTCGAGACGCCACCGGTGGCCACGGTCGACTGGTCCATCTCCGACGCCTCCGTCAACCCGGGTGTCGGCTGGCACACCACCGCCACCGACAACAAGCTGGAGTTCTGGCGGGGCGGCGCGAGCGGGGTCCCGGCAGCCGACGGCCAGCAGTTCGCCGAACTCAACGCCAACCAGATCTCCACGCTCTACCAGGACCTGCCCACCGTTCCGGGAACACCGATGACCTGGTCGCTGTACCACCGAGGCCGCCTCGGTACCGACGTGATGCGGGTGCTCATCGGCGCACCCGGCGCGACCGTGGCCCAGACTCCCACCGGGGCCTCCTCCCCGGACATCTCCGATGACGACACCGCCTGGCGCCACTACACCGGGGTGTACGTCGTGCCTCCGGGACAGACCACCACACGGTTCGCCTTCGAGTCGGTGTCCGCCGCGGGAGGCACCCCGACGGCCGGCAACTTCCTGGACGGCGTGGTGTTCGAGGCGCCGACCTGTCCCGCGCGAAAGGCCGGCTGACCACCGGCGCGCGTCCGGCATGGGCATCCGCGGACAGCCGAACACACGAGAGGAGCCCCGCCGCCGGCGGGTGAGGCCGAACGGCAATAAAAACACCTTCGGCATGACAATCCAGCACAACGGAAACCGGACCTGGCCGTCCGTCTCCTGTCGCGTGGGCCGACCCCGCGCCGAATCTCCGAACAGCGACCGATGACAAGATCGGGTGCTGTGGCGATCCCCCGATCGCCACAGCACCCGGCTTCGGCAATCCCCCAACTGCCGTATCGGCTGCTGTACGTCACAACTCGTGACGCCTCCGCCGGATCGTACGCCCGTCAGCGGCTCGAACCGCGCGTCGCGGCCGGCGGTCGCCATCCGTTCCGGCGACGCATCCCGCCGACGACGTGTGACGATCAGACGTCGATGCCCTTGCGCAGGAGCAGCCAGGCGCGGTCAGCGGTCTCACGCCGGGTGTCCGCCGGTATCTTGGCCAGCAACGCCGCGATCATGCCGATGGCCGTGACCAGGTCATCGGCGGTGACGTGCTCGCGTACCCGGCCGGCCTCCCGTTCCCCGGAGAGCAGGCCCTCCAGCAACTCCGACACCCGGTCGCGCACATGGGTGAGGCGCGCGTCGGCCGAGGCGCTGACCACGTCGATGAACGCGGTCGAGGTGATGGCTCGCTCGGTCATCAGAGCCAGCATGTCGTCGAGGGTGGTGCCGGGCTCCGCGGCGAGCACCTCGATCTCCCTGACGCCGTCCTCGAACACGGCCAGCGCGAGACTGACGCGATCGGGGAAGTGCCGGTACAGGCTGCCCTGGCCGACTCCGGCAGCACGTGCGATCGAGGTGAGCGGCGCATCGTATCCATCGGCGGCGAACACCTCGCGGGCCGCCGCGATCAGCGCCGCCCGGTTCTCCGCCGCGGCGCTGGGGCCTCTGTTGGGTCGCCGTGCGCTGAACATGACACCTACCGTAGCAACCGGACTGTATCATCCGGTTTGTTGACTCCAGATTTCCACACCACTCGACACGCGTCGATGACAGGGTCTACGGTAGCAACCGGACGACTCAGTCCGGTTGCGGCGGCACGTCGCCGCCGCCGTCCGCTTCGATCGAAAGGAACCGCACTTGACCGGCGCTGAGAGCGTTCTGATCGTGGGCGCTTCGGCAGGCGGCCTTGCCGTGGCGGAGGCACTGCGGCGGAAGGGCTACCGCGGCGAGCTCTCCGTCGTGGGCGCTGAACGGCACCCTCCCTATGACCGGCCGCCGCTGTCGAAGCAGGTGCTGGCGGGCACCTGGGAGAGCGAGAAGGCGTACCTGCGCTCCCGGGACGACCTCGCCAAGCTGGAGGCGGAGTTCGTGCTCGGCGATCCGGCGACCGGACTGGACGCCGCCGCCCGCGAGGTCCGAACCGCCTCCGGCCGCGTCCTGCGCGCGCAGACCGTGATTCTGGCCACCGGCCTGGTCTCCCACCGGCTCCCCGGTCAGGACGACCTGGCGGGCGTGCACGTCCTGCGCACCCTCGACGACGCCCTCGCCCTGCGCCGGAGCCTGACCGCGGTGAACAGGCTCGTCGTCATCGGCGAAGGCGTGCTGGGTGCGGAGATCGCCGCCACCGCCTGCGGTATGGGGCTCGACGTCACCCTCGCCGGCCTCGGCCGCGCCGTCATGGCCGACCAGCTCGGCGGCCTGGTCGGCGCGACGCTCACATCGCTGCACGCCAGGCGCGGCGTCCGGCTCCGGCTCGGCGTCGCCGCCGAGGCCCTCACGGGCGCCGACGGCCGCGTCACCGGGGTGCGGCTGGCCTCCGGCGAATCGCTGCCCGCCGACGCCGTCGTGGTGGCGATCGGATCCCGCCCGGCCACGGACTGGCTCGACGGCAGCGGGCTGGCCATCGGTGACGGCGTCGAGTGCGACTCACGCTGCCGCGCCGCCCCGGACGTCTACGCCGTCGGCGACATGGCCTCCTGGCACCACGAAGGGCTGGGCAGACGGTTGCGGCTGGAGAACCGCACCAACGCCGTCGAGCAGGCACAGATCGTGGCGGCCAACATCCTGGGCGAGGACCGCCCGTACGTTCCCATCCCCTACTTCTGGACCGACCAGTACGACGTCAAGATCCAGGCACACGGCTTTCTCACCCCCGAGGCCCAGGTGAACGTGATCGAAGGCGCCCCCGAGGACAACCGATTCGTCGCCCACTACAGCGTCGACGGCCACGTCACCGGCGTACTCGGCTGGAACATGGCCAAGGCCGCCCGGGTGCACCGCCAGAGCGTGGTCGAAACCCTCGCACGACCGTGAGCGTCCGCACCCCGTCAACGACAACAGGAACGCCCCTTCCGAGGAGGAGTCGAATGAGCCAGAACGAGCAGGTCCTGAGCTATCCCATCCCGAGCGAGGCGGCGTTGGAGCCGCCGGCGGAGTGGGCCGAGCTGCGCCGTCAGTGCCCGGTCGCGCGGATCACGTTGCCCAGCGGTGACGAGGCGAAGCTGCTGACCCGTTACGAGGACGTCAAGCAGGTGCTGGCCGACCCGCGCTTCACCCGCCTGCTGAACGCACCCGACGCGGCCCGGCTGTCGGACAACGAATCCGGCGGGGTGTTCAACACCGAGATGGCCCAGATCATCCCCGACAGCGGCGAGGGTCACCAGCGGTGGCGGCGCCTGGTCGGCAAGTACTTCACCGCCAAGCGCATGGCCGCGCTGCGGCCCGTCATGGCGGAGATCGCCGAGCGGCTCATCGACGACATGGTCAAGCGCGGCGGGCCCGGCGACCTCAAGGCGTCCCTGGGTTTCCCGCTGCCCGTGTACGTGATCTGCGACCTGCTCGGAGTTCCCGCCACCGACCGGGACCGCTTCGCCCACTGGTCCGACGCGCTGCTCAACCTCACCCGCTACAGCCAGGCGGAAACGGACGCGGCGCAGGCCGAGTTCGTCCAGTACATGTCCGACCATGTCGCCGCCAAGCGGGAACAGCCGGGCGACGACCTGCTCAGCGCGCTGATCAAGGAGAGCGCCGCCGAGGGGCAAGGTCTGACCGACGTCGAACTGCTGGTCACCGGGATGGCGCTGCTGGTGGCCGGGCACGAGACCACCGCGAACATGATCGGCAAGATGGTCTCCATGCTGCTGGTCGACCGCACCCGCTGGGAACGGCTGCTGGCCGACCCGTCGCTGGTGCGTTCGGCGGTGGAGGAGTCGCTACGGTTCGACGCCAACTCCGGCTTCGGCCTGCCCCGTTACCTGAAGGAGGAGACCGAGGTCGACGGGACGGTGCTGCCGCGCGGCACCACGGTGATCTGCAGCATGGCCGCGGCCAACCGCGACGAGAGCGTCTTCGACGGCGCCGACGACATGGACCTGAGCCGCAGCCCGAACCCCCATCTGGCCTTCGGCTCCGGCGCGCACTCCTGCCTGGGCCAGTCGCTGGCCCGCACCGAACTGCAGGTCGTACTCGAGGTGCTGCTGCGCAGGCTGCCGTCCCTGCGACTGGCCGTCCCGGTGGAGGAACTGCGGCGGGTGGACGGCCTGGTGGTCGGCGGCCTGCGCGAAGTCCCGGTGCACTGGTGACGCGGCCCCCGCGGACCGACACGACGCGCGTACGAACGCCGGTGACACCCGGCCGACCAGAGAGGAACTCCGCATGAAAGTCACCGTGGACGAGGCCAAGTGCTGCGGCGCGGGCCAGTGCGTGCTGATCGCACCAGAGGTGTTCGACCAGCGCGAGGACGACGGCATCGTCATCCTGCTGGAGTCGGAACCGGCCGAGAACCTGCACGTCACGGTGCGTGAGGCCGCCGCCGTCTGTCCCGCGGCCGCCATCGAGGTAAGCGAGAGTACCTGAACGTTCTTTCCGGACATGACGTCGATGCTGCGGCTTTCCCGCTTGCCACAACGAGAGGCCGCAGCACCAGGCTAATCCGCAGGTTCCGGGTTCGAGTCCAGCCGCTCCACCACTCCTGACCGAGACCCAAGGCTCTGAGCTGGGTTTTGTTCCTGCCGATCTCTACTGGCACATGCGGCCGGACGCAACCCCGCTGTGCGACCGTCCGCCGCCGGTTCAGTTGCCGCCCCCGTTCAGCGCGTAGCACTCCACCTCGGAGCGGCGGTAGGTGAGGCCGCTCCGTACGGAGTCCTGCACGCACTGCCTCTGGCTCTTGCTCAGCTTGAGCTCGCCGCACACGGTGATGCTGACGTACGTCCGGCAGTCGAGGCCGGGGTTTCTCTCCCCGATGGTGTAGGTCCGCCGGACCTCCGCGCGGCACTCCTGCCGGGCGGCGCTGGTATCGGCATACCTGCACTGGTTGAGGAGGATCCGATATTGCTCCCGGCTGACCTGTTCTTTGCCCACGCCGTCCATCGGGTGTCCGGCGCCGGCGGTGGCGAGCGTGGTCATCGCAGCAAGCGCCGCAACACAGATGATCTTATTCATAGCGCACCCCCACTGCTACCTAACGTTACATTCCACCCATATCGCGCGACCAGGTGGGATGCCGGATCACCTCACGGCGTGCCGTGCCGTACGGACCGCCAGGGCGGCGCACACCAGGAGCAGGGCGAGGCCGCCCACGGCCAGTGGCGACGGCCCGGCCGGAAGCCCTCCCGACCTGACCACTCCCATGTAGTCCAGCACCGCGACGCCGTTGACGGCCAGGTACCACAGGCCGAGGTAGACGACCTGGAAGACCCGGTGGGTACGGCAGGCCACGCCGAGAGCCAGCGCGAGCGCGGGAACCAGGAGCGCACCCCCCGCCCAGGCAGCCGCCCCGGCCCAGTCGGCCGTGGCCGCCATCCGCACCGCGGGCGCGATCCCGGTCACGACGGTGAGCGTCACCCCGGCCGCCCACTCCGCCAGAAGCCCGCGCCGCATCGTCGGGTAGGCGCCTAGCAGCCCCTCCAGGCCATGTTCGACTCGTTGGGTGCCCAGGCGGGACCAGACCAGCACCGGCCATACCCAGGCGAGAGGGAGCAGCGTCGTGGGCTCCGGAGTGGCGAAGCCGGCCACGGTCACGGCCGCGACCACCAGCCACCACCACGACGAGACGCCCCGAAGGAGGACGCGCAGCTCACCGGCGAGGAGCCGCCAGAAGGCCCGGCCACGTACCGGTGCCGTCATCGTCACCGGGACCCCGGGACGGCTGATAGATCCGCCCGTGCCGGGCTCTCCCCGGACGTCGCCCGGGAGGTCTCCGAGGATCTCGTGCTGAGCCCCCTCCCGGGCCTTGCCCGGCTTGGACAGCACTGCGGCGGGACCGCGCGCGGGATCGAACCTGCCGAACCAGAGCGCGGGCAGCAGCGCCACGGCGATCCCCAGCGTGAGAAGGACCAGCCGGCCACCGAGGAAGGCCGCGTCGGGGGTGAAGCCGTCCCATTGGAAGGTGCGCAACGGCTCGGCCACGGACGTCAGGCCGAGGCTGAACTCCCGGTCGCCGACGTCGATCCCCTGCTCGACCAGGGCGGCGCGCATCGACTCGGCCGCCTGGCGCACCCCGATGCCCCCGAGAGGAGCGTTCCGCGTCTGTCCTCCCAGCAGCAGAACCATCGAGACGACGAACCAGACGACGTTCCCCACGCCGCCCCGCAGCAGCGGCACGGTCTCGAACAGCACCGCCGCCGCGGCCGTCAGCACCAGCGGGGGCAGCGTGATCAGCGCGAAGGGAAGCAGCAGCGCGATCGGATCGAACGCGCCGGACTCGCCCCGCGCGAACTGCATCAGCGGCGCCGCCACCGCGAGCACGCCCGCCATCGAGGCGAGCACCAGGAAGTTGCTGAGGAATTTCCCGATCAGATATGTCGACGTGCGGAGCGGCGAGGCGGCGAGAATGTGCCCCACCCGGGTGCGCTCGTCGCGGGCGATCGCGTCGCGTACGACGTAGAACCCGCCCATCGTGAGCCACAACGCGCCGGCGAGGGCGGTGACCGTTCCGATCCATGCGCTGGTGTAGGCGCCTCGGTAGCCCCCGACATCCATGATCACCCAGTGGGAGCCCGCGTCCGGCACGGCCAGGCAGGCGAGGCCGACCGCCGCCAGCAGGGTGACCGCGTACGCGGGACGCCGTACCCGCTCCCGGAAGTCGGCGACGGCGAGCGCGATCGGCGCCCGGGCGGTCACCGGGTCACCGCCCGTCCACCTGTGCTCCTCACGGCGGGACCGTTGACGACGGCGAGATACACGTCCTCCAGGTCGGGCGTCACCTGTACGGCGTCGCCTCCCGGCGGCGTGGGCGACAGGAACCGGAGGCGCGTCCCGCCCGCCGTACGGATCATGCGGCTGATCACGTACCGCTCCCGCATGGCGGCGGCGTCGGACGGCCCGGCGACCGTCTCCCACACCTGGCCGTCCACCTCCCTCAGGAGCTCCTCCGGGCTGCCGCGTCGCAGCAGCCGCCCCCGGGCCACGATCGCGATGTCGGACGCCACGGACTCGATGTCGGAGACGATGTGCGTCGACAGCAGCACCACCCGGTCCGCCGCCAGGTCGCTGAGCATGGTGCGGAACCGTACCCGCTCCTCCGGGTCGAGCCCGGCCGTCGGCTCGTCCACGATCAGCACCCGGGGATCGCCCAGCAGGGCCTGGGCGATCCCGACCCGGCGCAACATGCCGCCGGAGTACCCGCCCAGGGGCCGCCGACCGGCCTCGGTGAGGTTGACCAGTTCGAGCAGTTCGCCGATGCGCGCCCGCGCCGAGCGGGCCGACAACCCCTTGACGGCGGCCAGGTAGGAGAGGAACTCCCTGGCCGTCAGGTGGGGATAGACGCCGAAGTCCTGCGGCAGATAACCGAGAGCCGCGCGGAGCGCGTCCGGCCGGGACACCACGTCCGCCCCCTCGAAAAGGACCTTTCCGCGAGTCGGGCGGGTGACCGTCGCGGCGACCCGCATCAGCGACGACTTCCCCGCCCCGTTGGGGCCGAGGAGACCGAGCAGTCCCGCGCCGAGACGCATGGAGATGCCGTCCACGGCCCGTTTACCTCCCCTGTAGACCTTGGAGACATCCACCAGTTCGAGCACCGGTGTTCTCGTCGCCGCCGCGTGATGTGATGTGCCGTTCACCGGTTTTGTTCCGTTTCGTCGGTGTGGTTCGGGGTCATTTCGCGCCGGTGGAAGGCGCGCCGGCCGAGTGCGTACCGCGCAGGTCCGTCTTGCGGCCGTCGCGCAGGACCTTGACCTCGCGTGGCACCTCGACCCTGAACCGGGCCGAGCAGTCGGCCCACCCGGAGCAGTCGGCCCGCAGGTTGAGCGTCTTCCCGTCCAGGGACCAGCTCGACGACGGATTGGTGCCCTTGACGTCGAACCAGAGGGTGACCTTGATGTCCTTCCTGTCCGCCGCGACCAGGTCCGTCGGGGTTTCGTGCGCACGCACGTCCAGCGTCCCGCCGCTGAACGGGAAGGTCGTCTGGTGCGGCGTCGCGTTCGAGGCGTCCGCGCAGCCGGTGAGGGCCGCCGCGGCCACGAACGCCACCAGGGCACACGTCATCGTCTTGCGCGTAATCATCAGATCCTCCGATGCGTGGGGATTGGGCATCCCGAGCAGGATCCGGCCTCCCGGCGCTCGGTGACATCTGCCGTTCGGCAGATATCCGGCGCCTTCCCGCGCCCGTGCCGCCGGAGGCGCGGCACGCGTTTCGGACCTACAGCGTCACGGCAGGGCCCGTTCCCGTCCGGGCGTCCGGTACCGGCAGAACCGCTCTGACCTGCCATCCCTTCCCATGGCGGCCGGTGGTGAGCGTGCCTCCGAGCGCCTCGACCCGCTCGGCCAGGCTGATCAGGCCGGTACCCCCGCCAGGCCGGTCTTTCCCCGTCAACGCCTGCGGGCGGTCGCGCCGATCGCCGCCCGCCCCTGCCCTCCAGACCGCGAGGACGCCCGCACCGGCCACGCCGTCGTCGACGACGGACACCTCCAGCGCGGGATCGGCGGTACGGACGGTCGAGACGAGCACCCGGGTCGCCGAGGGCGCGTGTCTCCGTACGTTGGTCAGCGCCTCCAGCACCACGGCGTAGGCGGTGCCTTCGATCTCTCGCGGCAGCGTTCCGGCCGGGTTCTCCGGCCGTTCGCCGTTCGGGTCACCATCCGGAGCGGCGCTCCGATCATCGGCCGGCTCTTCGGCCCGCTGGAGTTCGGCCGGGATCCCTCCCGTCGCGGAGAACCGGCCGACCAGGTCGGGCAGGTCCGCCAGACCGTACATCCTGGTCGGGGGCGGCTCCGCCGCGGCTCGCTCGTCCGGGTCGCGCAGCGCGCTCACCATGTGGTCCATCGACGCGAGCGCCCGCAGCCCGGCCTCCTCGACGCGTACGGCGAGGGCCCGCGCCCCCTCCGGATCCTGGTCGGCGAGTTGCGCCGCCTGAGCCTCCAGCACGATGCCGGTGACCTCGTGGGCGACGAAGTCGTGCAGGTCCCGGGCCACGTCGAGCCGCTGGGCCCGGCGTGCCCGTGCCACCGCGCGCACCCGCCGGTCGTCCAGAGACCTGAGGTACAGCGCGATACCGGCCACCACCGCCACGGGGAAGAAGGACATGAAACAGACGAGGACCGACGTCTCCGCGGTCGGGTCGGGCATGCGCAGCGTGAGGCGCAGGGGCAGTTCGAACGTGATCGCGACGCCCAGGGATGCCCCGATCACCGCCGCCTGCCATCCCGGCAGCCGCCGTACCACCCTCCCGAGGAGGAGCAGCAGCGCGCACATCTCGACGGGAAGCCAGAGCCCGACGAACTGGTGCCGCCCCTGGTAGACGAAGGCGACGGCGAAGGAGACCAGCGTGACCAAGCCCGCCGCCCTGGCGAGCGTGATCCCCCGGTACGGCCAGCGCGACAGTGCGGCGGCCGTGGCCAGCGTGGCCGAGCAGGCGACGACGAGCGCGCTCGGAGGCGCGAGTACGGCCGGAACCGGCACCATCACGACGACCATGGCGCATAGGAGGAAGCGGATCCGGCTGCGAGTCATGAAGGTGAGCGTACGCAGCGCCACGGGCCGGCATTGTCTTGATATTCACGTCCCGACTGGGGACCCGGCCATCCCGTATCGCATGTCAGACGATCTTCGACTCGTCTCACGGAAGGTGACAGGATCCCCGCGTCCAGGCTCTGTCATCGGGGACGGGCGTAGCCCATCTCCCAGGCTCGTACGGCGATGCCGACCCGGTTCCGCACGCCGAGTTTGCGCTGGACGCTCGCCACATGGGTCTTGACGGTGCCCGGCGAGATGAACAGCTCGGCGGCGATGTCGGCGTTGGTCTTGCCCTCGGCCACCTGACCGGCGATCTCGATCTCCCGCTCGGTCAGCGGCTCGGGCAGCGGCTCCTGCCCCGGTCCTGATCCGGTGACGTGCTTCAGCAGTCGCACCGTCACGGACGGGCTGATCAGGCTGTCCCCCGCCACAGCGGCCCGGACCGCCTCGATCAGGAGGGCGGGACCCGACCGTTTGAGCAGGAACCCGGACGCGCCGTGGCGCAGTGCCGGATAGACGTACTCGTCGAGGTCGAAGGTCGTCACGACGACGACACGGACCGGGGTGGCCACGTCGGGACCGGCGAGCAGCCTGGTCACCTCCAACCCGTCCATTCTCGGCATGCGGATGTCGACCAGCGCCACGTCCGGCTGGAACCTCCGGGCCATCTCGACCGCGGTCACCCCGTCGGCGGCCTCGCAGACGACCGCCATGTCCGGCTGGCTCTCCAGGATGCGGCGCAGGCCGCGCCGCACCATCTCCTGGTCGTCGGCGATCAGAACACGTATGGTCATCCGCTCATCCTCCCAGCCCTCCGCCTCTCACCACGCCGCCGTACGGGGCGACGGGACACGCGCGAGCCGTGGCCTGTCCGGCCCTCCCTGTCAGCCCTCCCTGACGCCCTGGTGCGTACGGTGACGCTTCGGGGCGTCGAACTCGTCGAGCAGCGCGATCGCAAGGTTGGCCTGGGATATGCGGCTGTCCGCGTCGGCCGGGGCCGTGGTCGAAGTCCCCCGCCGGACAGCCCAAGTGACTCCGGCCCGCGCCGTACGACCGGCGGATCTCGCAGGTGAACGTCAGGCCGACGGCCCCAGCATTGATCACCGTTCTGCGATAATGCCGGATCTTTACCTTTGGGGAAGGTTAGAGCCCGCATGCTGCCAATTGTGGTATCCGTCGCAGATCATCCATATCCGTTGATCCGCGGAGGCGGCCTCTTCCTCGTCTTCGTCGGCCTGGGCTTCCTGGGAAGCTGGGCGTTCAACAAGTACTGGATCCAGTTCCTCATCGGCGGTTTCATCACGGGATTCACCGCGAGCGGCCTCAGCGCGCTGCTTCCGAGCCTCGGCAGCCCGTCGTTCGCGCACATCGCCGGGCTCGTCGGCTCCTTCGTCATCGAGGCGGGCCTGATCTACCTGGTCCTCACGAAGAACAAGGACGCGGACGAGCGGACGCTGATCCTCAGCATCCTTTTCGTCGTCGGCCTGCACTTCCTGCCGATGGGTCTCGCCCACGGCCCGCTGATCACGATCCTGGGCGTCCTGACGGCGATCAACGCGTTCGTCGGACTGCGGCTGGCGCGCGAGGTGCCCACCCCCGTGTTCGGAGTCGTCGACGCGGTGCTCAAGCTCGGCTTCGGCGCCGTGATGCTCTTCGCCTACCCGGCCCTGACCTTCGGCTGACGTCACCCGCGGGTACGGGATCCCGGCCATGACAGGGATCACATGACCTGGAGCCGACGCGCGTACCGGCCGGGCGGGACATCGTCTTCCCGTCCGACCCGGGTGCCGGATCCCCGGTCCCGCTCGATCGTCTGGTAGACGCTGTTCCGCCTCGGTGACGCGCCGGTCGGCCGAGGTGTTTCACCGTACTAAAAGGGTCCCGGAAGCCATCCGGGACCCTTGGGCGTTTCCTGGGTCGCCTTCCGTTCGCGTACCGCCCGGAAAGCCCGGAACGACCCAGGAAAACCCCTTCAAGATCATTGCACGCATATCGGTGGAGTGGTGACATGCGGCCGCTTCCGGCCACCTGCGGACCTCAGGCCCGAACAGCGATCATCCCGTAGCCGGAGCGCCCCCGCCGGAGGCGGAATCGCTGGAGGGTCTCACCTTCCACCGGACGACCTGAGAGAATCGGCCGGTGGTTTCGCTGACGACTGAGCGGCTTCTCCTGCGTGGCTCGAACGAGGACGATATCGATCCGCTCGCCGCGATGAATGCCGACCCGGAGGTCATGCGTTACATAGGCGATGGGTCAGTGTCGCCATTGGATCGCGACCGGACCGCGGCTGGAATCGCCCGTGCGCAACGAGAATGGGAGGAACGCGGCTTCGGCATGCTCTCCGTGGTCGTGCGGGAGACCGGGCAGTTCGCCGGGTGGGTGGCGCTGACGGTGCCGACCTTCCTTCCCGAGATCCTTCCGGCGGTGGAGATCGGGTGGCGTCTGAGTCGCCGACACTGGGGGGTCGGCTACGCCACGGAGGCCGCCGGGGCGCTGCTGCGATTCGGGCTCATCGACTGCGGTCTCGATCGCGTGGTCAGCATCCGGCATGTCGACAACCTTCGCTCCAAGCGAGTCATGGACAAGATCGGTATGCGGTTTGGGCTCGAAACCGTCGTACCTGCGCATGGTCGACCTGTCGCGGTCCACGAGATAACCCGCGCCGATTTCGATGCCTCCGAGATGACGACGCGTCACGTGTGAGTTCTTTTGGGCGCGGATTCCGCGAGCCCGTTCATCTGAGGTGCGGCCTGGCCGGCCGCCCTCGTCGATCTGCGCCTGGCGGACCCAGGTTCGCGACGTCTCGGCGGCGCCGATGCCGAGCTTGGTCGCGACGGCATTGATCGTGGCCCATTCGGTGGGGTAATCCGGCCGCACCTCGGCGACCATGCGAACCGCCCGACGGCACAATCCGGCATGTCGATCTTCTCAAGACATCAAAGTCCCCACCGAACCCGCGACGATTCAATCGCGCTCAGGCGGTATCGATCATACGCACATCCAGCAGTAGAGCATCTGATCGTCCTTCTTCGCCCGGCGGGCCAGTCCGACAAGCTCCTCGACCAGAGACAGCATGTACCCCACGTCAACCGAGGTGAAGTGCGAGAACTCCTCAATCTTCGCCCAGCGTTCCGCCACCGCCGGCAGGTGTGAGTCATCCGCGCCGGCGAGGATGTCGCGCGCGTTCACCGGCAACTCGGCGATACCCGGACCGTCCAGGTAGGGGGAGTCTTCCGGCAGGGCATCCCACTCCTCGTCACTTTGCGGGGCGCCCTCCGGTGGCGGGTACAAGGCCACCGTATCGACCAGACCCACGGAGAAGTCGACATCGCCGATGAACGCCACAAGCTGCCCCAGGATCACGTGAGGGTCGATCCACTTGGTCTCCACGACGTCGAACTCGGGAGTTCCGCGAGAAGGGTCAGCGATCACACGGGGATGTTCCGGCTGGACGACTGCCGTCTCACGATCCGCAGCTCGGTAGTACTCATAGAAAACGCCCATGCGAGTGCTCCTGTCCTGGCCATACGAAACACGGTCGACTTCCCGGCCAATGGGCCGGCTGGAGGATGTCAACGCATCCGCGGAAGAGCAGCCTGGAGTCGATATGGCATACCGTGCATGCCTCGTCCGAACTGATCTTCTCGTCCGCCTCCCCCCCACCACGAACCGACCCGCTACCTGGGTCGTAGAACGTCCCCGTATCGCAACCCGGCATCTGGTAGGCGAGAGCCGAGGAGTGAGGCCCCGGACCGTTGATCCCCTGATCCTGATCAAAAGCGGAGGGCTTCTTGCGGGGTGCTCGGCGCTCTGACCTGGTGGTTTGCTGGATTCTCCGGCCAGATGCATCGAGGGCATTCCGCATATGTTCCGGGTCTTCATCCGCGCGGGTCTTCACCGGTAGGGCTCAAGGTGGTCGGTGGGCCCGCTCAGGGCAGGGCTGGCGTAACGGGCGGCAGACAGGTGAACACCCGTGGCGCGTTCGGCAAGGGCGAGAGCCCGTGAGATGGGATCATCGGGAAATTCGAGCGGGTCGCCGTCGTTCAGGCCGAGGTCCTCAACATCGGCCTGGAGCCGGTCAGGATCAGATCCCTCCCGGAGGGAGTAGGAGCACAGATCGAAGGTGGTGACCAACTGACCATCGACACAGTAGGCGAAGTCCTCATTCTTGATGGTCGCAAGAACTGCGGCTGCGGATGCGCCCACAGACAGCGGACCGGCCATGTCGTAGATGACTCCCGCCCAGCCGCACTCGATCAGGACGGTTCCCCCACGAGCCGCATAGGCCGCGACGCCGAATCCAGAGTCCAGAGGACCGGGAGCAACGCCGATCCGCCGCAGTGCCTCCTGAGGGGACAAGCCCTGTACGAAAGTGGCATAGAGCCAGGTCTCATCAGCGTCATCGGTGAATTCCCGGTAGAGCCATTCGTAGGTCGCTGCCGTCGCGCTGCTCATCCCTGTGCCTTCCACGGAAGCCGTATCGCGGTGATCATGGCAGAGAGGGCCGACAAATCCGCTTGTGGTCCATTGTGCTGGCCGCGCAGTACACCGTGATGCGGCTGGAACCTGTCCAGGAGTCATGCGCGGATTACGGACGTAGGTGAGCCAGAAGATCGTCCCCGGCGGGGTAAGGACGCTCCTCGGGCAAGAGACGTACTGCGGTATCCGACTCGTCGTTGCGCATGAGTGTGTGGATCTCGCGAGCAAGCGGAGTCACGTCGGTGATGGCGATTATCCACTCGTCTACGTACCGGCGCGCGCCCTCACCCGAGAGGCCGAGCTGCAGTGAGCGGTAGGTCAGCGGCTGTAGGCGAAGATCGCGTTCGGGGTCCCACTGCACTCGGGCCGGCGCATGCTTCAGCTGCCGCTTCCAGGTAGCCTGGTCGAGATGAAGCCCGCGCTCATAGTGCGACAAGCACGAGTGGCGCAGGGCCCACTCGAACCCCTCGCGGATGATCTCGATGGCTAGTGCCGCATCAAGCAACGTTCGCCCGGGCGGCTTGCCGGTGAGGGCAGGCGCGCTATGTACGGGTGGCCTCGAAGGTCCACACGTCGTCTGCGGCTGTTGGTGCGGTACCTGCTCGGTAGCCGCCGTGGACGCTGACATTTGCGAAGCCCGCCTGGTGCAGCATGGCTGTGAACTCGGCCAGCCCGAACCACAGCAGGGAGAAAATCTGGAGCTCGGTGCGTGTCAGGGTGCCGTCCTTCCAGGCTTCGTAGCGAAGCCAGCGGGTAGTGCGCTGGGCCACCGGGTCCACGTGCGTGCGCCAGGTGGTGAGGGTGACGAGATCGCTGCCACTCCACTGGTGGGGGACCGGTCCGTTGTCGGGGGCTGTGCCCGCGGACGGCGGTTCGATGTCGACGATCAGCCGGCCTGCTGGAGCCAGGTTTTCGTGCATGACGGTGAGTGCGGTCTGCGCGCTTTCACGGTCGGGAAGCAGGGCGAAGGACCCGGTGGGGATCACGATCGCTTCGAAGGCGCCGGGGTCGTGGTGCGTGGTCATGTCGCCCTCGAAGACATCGGCCTTCACACCTCGCTGGGCACAGTTGACGCGGCACTGTTCCAGCATGGAGACCGAGGTGTCGTAGCCGCGCACGGTCAGTCCCTGTTCGAGCAGGGGGATCAGGATTCGGCCGGTGCCCACGGCGGGTTCCAGGATGGGGCCGGACACGTTCCGCAGGCGGTCGGCGTAGAACTCGACGTCTCCGAACGAGGTGCCGATCGGCTTGTCGAGTTCGTAGAACAGGGTTGCCAGCGGTCCGTAGCGCCAGGCGGTGTTGTCGAAGCCGGTGTCCATGTGTTCCTTCGGTGACGCTTCAGGCAGATAAGAGTGCTCTGTTCAGTATCTTGTGGGCATACTGCTATAACGCCGTCCGGGAAACCCGCGAGTATGCGGGCATGGCCGCACCGGTGCGTTTGCGTGAGATTGATGACGCTGAGGGAGAACGGCTGCTGCGGATCATCCGCAGGGGCACCGGGTCGGTGGTGACCTGGCGGCGGGCCCAGATGGTGCTGCTGTCCGCTCAGGGCATGCCAGCGGCGCGGATCGCCGAGGTCTCGTTCACCAGCGACGACCGGGTCCGGGACGTGATCCACAACTTCAACACCGACGGCTTCGAGTCTCTGTATCCGAAGTACTCCGGCGGCCGGCCCAGAACGTTCACGCTGCCCGAGCGGCGCGAGATCAAGAAGATCGCCAAGTCGAAGCCGACCGAGCACGACCTGCCGTTCTCGACCTGGAGCCTGACCAAGCTGGCGGACTTCCTGGTCGCCGAGGGGGTGGTCGACGACATCAGCCACGAGGGCCTGCGCATCCTGCTCCTCCAGGAAGGCGTCTCGTTTCAACGCCTGAAGACCTGGAAGACCTCCCGCGATCCGGACTACGCAGCCAAGAAGGCCCGCGTCGAACACCTCTACGCGATCGTCGATGGTGAGGTCATACCCGAGGACGGTGAGCCCGACGTCGTCTTCTGTATGGATGAGTTCGGCCCGCTCAATCTGATGCCCCACCCGGGCCGGCAGTGGGCCGAGCGCGGCGGCAAGCAGAAGGACCCTGCCCGCGACCGCGTCGGCGCCGGCGGGCGACCTACAACCGCTACGGCGGAGTGCGGCATCTATTCGCAGCCCTCGACCTGGCCAAGGACAAGCTCTACGGACACATCAAGCCGGTCAAGCGGCGCACCCAGTTCCTGGAGTTCTGCCGCTACCTCCGCACCCTCTACCCGCCAACAGTGCGGATCGCGATCGTCTGCGACAACTTCTCCCCGCACCTGACCACGAAGAAATGCCAGCGCGTCGGCACCTGGGCCGCAGCGAACAACGTCGAGATCGCCTACACCCCGACGAACTCCTCCTGGCTCAACCGGATCGAAGCCCAGTTCACCGCCCTGCGCTACTTCACCCTCGACGGCACCGACCACGCCGACCACAAAGAACAAGGCAGCATGATCCGCCGCTACATCATCTGGCGAAACCACCACGCCGACGACCGACGTCTACGCGCCGTCGTCAACAGGGCAAACGTTGCTTGATGCGGCACTAGGACGGTCTCCTGCCCCTCCTTGGTGCCCCAGCCGCATCGGTACATCATCCACAGGAATGATGGTTTGACCCACGTCATCCGGTCTCGCTTCCAGGCGGTGGGGAAGCGGCCGTAACGAGCGGCGGGGAGGCCGATCTCTGGAGTGTAGGCCTGGTAGACGGTGACCGTGGATGCGGTGTAGACCGCCCGGATCCTGCGCTTTGGTTCTTCCATGGGGAACACGATGAGGCCGGCTGCTGAGAAGATCCATTGATATAGAAGCCGTCTCCTTCGGCTTCACTGGCTAGCTCTCACCTCTGAACCGCTCTGAGAGCCCAGCGCGACCTGGGAAAACGGCCTCAAGCACCGACACAGGGCCACTCAGAGCGGCATACGGCTGCATGGCCCGGAAAAGCAAAAGAGCCCCTCGCGGGGCTCTGAGCTGGGAAAATCCTGTGTGGCAGGTGCAGGACTTGAACCTGCGTAGGCTGAGCCGACGGTTTTACAGACCGCTCCCTTTGACCACTCGGGCAACCTGCCGCGTCCTCCGCGTACCGCGGCGACAGGAAAAGAATAGCGGACTTCCAGGGGGGACGTGACATCCGCGGAAGGCACCCCCCGATAGATGGGCGCACTGGGACTTTTGGGGCGGGTGTTGTCGCTCGCGGCGGTCTTGAGCGGGGAGGGAGAGACAGGAGGGACACCGCGATACGGGCGTGCTAGGGGGTTCGGCTGCGGGCACCGGGCGGGTGAGGCGGGTGGGCCGGGGGTGACCCGAGGGAGAGCCGGCCGTGGGGTGGGATGACGGAGCGGGATGGCGGGGTTGGACGACACGCTGAGGGCGAGGCGGGACACACTGCCGCCCCAGCATTGACAGGAGATGCTGGCTAGGCTGATCCGTTACGTACGCGTCTACCGAACCGGCTCGCGGACGCCGCCGCGGTTCGTGGGCCGTGATGTTCGGAAGCCGGGCAGTGAGTGATAGTTCCAGCAGTTCAAAGGGGATTGGGCTTTGGCGGATTCATCGTTCGACATCGTTAGCAAGATCGATCATCAGGAGGCCGACAACGCGCTGAACCAGACGGTCAAGGAGGTCGGGCACCGGTTCGACTTCAAGGGTACCGGCGCGACGATCGCCTGGTCGGGTGGCCAGAAGGCCGTCGAGATCAGGGCCAACAGCGAGGAGCGCGCCAACGCGGTCCTCGACGTGTTCAAGGACAAGCTGATCAAGCGCGGCCTGTCGCTCAAGATTCTTGACGCGGACGAGCCCAAGCTGTCCGGCAAGGAGTACCGCCTTCTGATCACCCTCAAGGAGGGCATCGACCAGGAACAGGCCAAGAAGATCTCGAAGATCATCCGGGATGAGGGGCCCAAGGGGGTCAAGGCCCAGATCCAGGGTGATGAGCTGCGGGTGAGTTCCAAGAAGAGGGACGAACTGCAGGAGGTCATCGCCCTTCTCAAGGGCAAGGACCTGGAGGTCGCCCTCCAGTTCACCAACTACCGGTAGACCGAGGGCCGGGCGGAACTGTGACTCGCACGGTTACCGCCCTCCACTCTCGGACGCACGCTGCCGGGAGTGGAGTCGACGACAGGCGCTTCGGGCCACTCTCCTCCGGACGTGTTCAAAGCGATCACGAGGCTTGAGTGGCCCAGAGCCACCGGTATCGGATGGTCCATCGCGACAGAACGACTTCCTGCTCCGAAAACGCACCGTCGCTCGACCATGCTCAGCGGGTGCCCGCGACGGTTCCAGCGATGGACGGCACTGGAGCCCGCTCTGGCACGCACCCTTCAGAACGATTTCCTGCTTCCGAAAACGCGCCGCCAAGCTCGCCCCATGCTCAGCGGGTTCCAGCGAGGACGAGACCGGAGACCTTCAGGCCGAGGCGAGCTGACGGCCCAGGCGTCTGATGGTCTCCGCGGCGAGCAGGGTGTGGCCTCGCATCGAAGCATGGATCATGTCTGAGCTGTACGTCGAGATGTCGGCGCAGGCGGGGTGGCTCCACATGTCGACGACCAGCGCGCCGTGCCTGGCGGAGACCGCGCTCACCCGCTCGTTCAACCTCAGCGGTGTGGGCCTGAGCGCCTCAAGCTGGGGGATGGCCGAGGCGATGTTCATGAGGCGGGTGCGGAGTTCGACGCGCGGCCTGGCCGGATCCCCGATCTGCTGGCCCGGGCACGCCGCGACCGGCTGCGCCTGTACGAGCAGACCGTCCGGGACGCCCAGCAACTCGGCCGGCTCGACGCGGAGGTCGACCCGGCCCAGCCGACATTCGAACTCGGCCGCGCTGCTGCTCGACGACACCTTGGCGTACGACCGTTCGCGCACCGGGATCCGTGCCCGGCTGCGCGCCCTGGCCACCCGGCCGGAAGAGGTTCCCTGACGACTCCGCAGCGAGGCCCGGTCCGGGTTACCTGAAATGCCAGTGGCCGAGAACCGGCCCAGGTCCACCCTTCCGCACGCAACTTTTCCCGCCGGATCCCCATCTATCAGGGGGACGGAAGGAAACACCGATGAGACCCTCACGCGGATTCGCCGTACTCGCAGTCGCCGCCGTTGCGGCCACTGGCATGATCGCCACTCCGGCAGCGGCGACGCCGGACAACCCGGCCAGGTACGCCTGGCTGAAGAGCTGCCCCCGGGGAGACGGCAGCGTCCCCTGCGGTTCGTGGATGCTGACCCTGCGCAGTGGGAGGACCGTCAAGCTGCCCGGCGCGCAGGTCCACCCCAGGTCCGCAGATGGCAAGGTGGACAGGACCACCAGCAACTCGATCTCCGTCAGCAACGACGGCCGCTTCGTGAACTACTTCAAGGGCGGCGAACTCGTCGTCCGTGAAGTGAGCAGCGGAAAGGTCCGCCCGCTGCCGGGCGGTACCGCGAGCCTGCCCAAGGGGATCGGCCAGAGCGACGTGGACACGACGCTCTCTCCTGACGGCTCGGCCATCGTGGTCGACTACTACGACACCGCGAACAGGCTGCCGACCCTGGTCGTCAACCTGAAGACCGGCGAGACGGCCAAGCTGCCGCCGAAGAACAGCCTGATGGGTTTCAGCCCCAGCGGGAAATACCTGCTCACCTCCCGGTTCACCGAGGACAACATCACCGAGTTCACGGTCTTCGACGCCGAGGGCAACAGGACGGCGAGCCAGGTCATCCCGCAGATCGTGTCCAACAACGCGCCTGTCGCACTGGCCGACGACGGGAACACCGTGGCCCTGGTCATCTCCAGCGAGTCGAGCAGGCCCCGCCTGCGTACCTATGACCTGTCCGCTGACACCGTCTCCGAGGCGATCGGAATCGGCATGCCCAAGGACGAGACCGCACAGCGTCTCTCCTGGGACGCGGCCGGCTCGCTCACCCTCTGGACCAGCCGCAGCGACCAGGAGGGCGAGTTGGACTCCGCCGTGAAGCGGACGCTGAACGCCGAGACCGGGAGCACTCGCAAGCTGGACTCCTTCAGGCTCAGGAAGAATGTGTGGGTCTGGTGGCTGCCCGGCGAGTGACGGCGAACTATCTTCGCTTTCATGGGGAAAATTCACGACAAGATCAATGACCGGCTGCGCGAGTTCATCAGAGCGCAGCCGGTCTATTTCGTGGCGACGGCTCCCGAGCAGGGCGGTCACGTCAACATGTCCCCCAAGGGATACGCCGACACCTTCGCCGTTCTCGACGACACCACCGTCGCCTACCTGGACCTGGACGGCAGCGGGGTGGAGACCATCTCCCACCTCCGCCAGAACGGCCGGATCACAGTGATGTTCTGCGCCTTCTCCGGCCCTCCCAACATTCTTCGCCTGTACGGCACCGGCCGGGTCGTCGTACCGGAGAGTCCCGACTTCGCCACACTGATCAAGAACTTCGGCCCGCACCCGGGTGTGCGATCGATCATCGTCGTCGACTGCGACCGCATCGCCGACTCCTGCGGCTTCTCCGTGCCGTTCATGTCCTTCGACAGTGACCGGACGCTGCTGGACGAGTGGGCGGGCCGCAAGGATGTCCAGGAGCGGCGCGCCTACCGGGCGAAGAAGAACCGCGAGAGCATCGACGGCATCCCCGGCCTCTCCTCCGAGGAGACCGACCCGGTCACCCAGCACTCCTGACAGCGCCGATCCTTTCGCCCTGTTCCGATGAGGTTTCCGGCCTTTCTCCGAGGTCGGATGACACCCACGACGGCACCGCTGGTCAGCCTTGACCGAGGCGTACAGTAGCCGGTACGTAACGGACGCCCCCCGAATGTCCGGAAGACTCGGGGGGTCCTCAGTGGGGTTGTTCCGCCGCTTGAGTGTTTGCGTCGTCGTGGTCGTCGTGGTCATGGGGACGGGCGTCCCCGCCCGGGCCGGGGGCGCGAGGTCTCCGGTCCGGTACGCGGGGCTCGACGGGTGCGTCTGTGCTCCGTGGAAGCTCTGGGTACGCGGCGGCAGGGTGGTCAGCCTCACCGACGCCCGGGTGTTCTCCCGGGACAGGCAACGGGCTCCGCTGGCTCTGTCGCCCAACGGCAGATATGTCACCTATTTCCAGCGCGGCGACGGGGCGCTGGTGATACGGGAGATGGCGACCGGCGAGATACGCGCGGTGCCCGGCGTGAAGTGGTCGAGCGCCATGCGCGCGGCGCGGATCGAGCTCTCTCCCGGCGGGCGGTACGTGGTGCTGGGCATCCGGTGGGGGCACCGGATCCTGGACACGTACAGCGGTGAGAGTGTTCCGGTGCCGCCGGGGCTGCGGCCGTGGAGCTTCAGTCCCGACGCGAGGTTCGTGCTGGTGGTGGATGACTCGTTCCAGGCGGGGATCTACTCGATGTCGCCCTTCGCCGAGTGGGGACGCGTCCCGGTGGGAGGCGCGCTCGGTCCCGACGGGAAGACCGTGGCCCACTTCACGGCGCGTGACGCGGGGGTCGGCCTGTGGGACGTGTCCGCGGGCAGCGCGCTGAGGCGCGGTCCCATCCCGGTACCCCGGGGCAGCACCTCCACCAGGCTGCGCTGGAACGGCAAGGGCCTCCTCGACCTGCAGACGGTCACCCCGCGCAGGTTGAGGAGAGGGGGAGGCACTCGCTACGACTGGTATCGGGTCGCCCCGGAGTCGGGCCGGACGGAGCGGATCGGCGGCTTCGCCGTGCCCGGCTCCGTCCACAACCCGATCATCACCGGTCTGACGCCCTGACCCGCCTCATCCGGCGGGGTCAGCGGCGGTACCCGGCCATGCGCTCCAGGCGGGCGACGCGCTCGGCGGTGGGCGGGTGGGTGGAGAACATCCGGCCGATCCCCGCGCCGCGGAAGGGGTTGGCGATCATCAGGTGGGAGGCGGAGGCGATCCGGCTGTTCTCCGGGAGGGGCAGATGGCGGGTGCCCATCTCGATCTTTCTCAGTGCCGAGGCGAGCGCCAGCGGATCGCCGGTCAGCCGAGCGCCCGACTCGTCCGCCTGGTACTCGCGGGAGCGGGAGATGGCCATCTGGATCATCCCGGCCGCGACCGGGCCCAGCACGATCATGAGGAGTGCGCCGATGAATCCGGGCCCCTCGTCGTCGTCCCCGCCGCCGAAGAACAGCCCGACGTAGCCCAGATAGGTGATCATGGTGGCGAGCGCTCCGGCCACCGAGGAGATCAGGATGTCGCGGTTGTAGACGTGGGAGAGCTCGTGCCCGATGACACCGCGCAGCTCGCGCTCGTCGAGTATCTGGGTGATCCCGTAGGTGACGCAGACGGCGGCGTTACGAGGGTTGCGTCCCGTCGCGAAGGCGTTGGGCTGCATGGTCGGCGAGACGTAGAGCCGGGGCATGGGCTGGCGTGCCTCTGTGGAGAGCTCACGCACGATCCGGTAGAGCAGCGGCTGCTCGACCTCACTCACCGGCCGGGCGCGCATGGCCGACAGCGCGATGCGGTCGGAGAAGAAATAGGCGGCACCGTTGGTCACCAGCGCGACCAGAACCGCGATCTGCACGCCTGCGCCGCCTCCGAACCACGCCCCCACCGCGATGATCACCGCGGACAGTGCGCCGAGAAGGACCGCGGTACGCAGACCGTTGTGGTGCACTACACCCCCCTTTCGGTTGATGCCGATTCACCTGTGACAACGTTTCCAGCCAGGACAAACGTTCCCAGGTGTTTCAGCCCACGGCGATGAGTGCTCCGGGGACGAGGTCGAGGACCAGTTGGGGGGCGACCGAGAACACGACCGCGACGATTCCGGCCACCGCGATCGCCACACCGGCGGGCAGCCAACCGGCGGCGTGGCCGGCCGTTTCCGTGCCCTCGGCGGCCGGGGTGAAGATCCGCACCACCCAGCCGATGTAGTAGTAGAGGCCCGCGACCGTGTTGATCGCCATCACCACGGCCAGCCAGCCGCCGTCACCGCCGAGGAGCTCCCGGAACACCACGATCTTGGCGAAGAGCCCGGCCAGCCCCGGGGGCAGGCCCGCCAGGCAGATCAGGAAGAAGGCCAGTGCTGGCCCGGCCGCCGGGTTCCGGAACGCCAGGCCCCGGTAGTCGTCCAACTCCCCCCTGCCGGAACGCCTCGACACCAGTGCGACCACGGCGAACGCCCCGAGGTTCATCGCCGCGTAGAAGACCAGGTAGGCGATCGAAGCGTTCACCGCCTCGCCGCGCCCGGTGCCGAGGGGAGCGAGGATGTAGCCCGACTGGGCGACGGACGACCAGGCGAGCAGCCGCACGGCATGGCGCTGGCGCATGGCCAGGAGGTTGCCCACGGTCATGGTGAGCGCGGCGATGATCGTGATCAGCGGAACCCAGACGGCGCCCTGGCCGCCCAGGGCGACGAGCAGGATGAGGATCAGTCCGGCGAACCCGGCCGCCTTGGAGATGACGGAGAGCAGGGCCGCGACGGGAATGGGCGCGCCCTGGTAGACATCGCCCGCCCACGCGTGGAACGGCACCGCCGCGATCTTGAAGGCGAACCCGGCGAGGACCAGCACCATCGCCACGGTGACCACGGCGGGCAGGTCGTAGCCGATCTCCAGCGAGGAACTGTAGGCGGTGTCGGCACCGTCCAGGACGAGTCTCAGTCCTGGCGCCCCGAAAACGCGCTGCTGCAGAGCCTGGGCGATCCGGTCGAGGTAGACGGTCCCGGTCGTCCCGTACAGCAGGGAGACCCCGAAGAGCATCACCGCCGTGGAGACCACGGAGACCAGGAAGAGCTTGACCGCGGCCTCGGAGCTCCGGCCGTCGTAGCGTCTGAGCGCGGTGAGCGCGAACACCGGCAGCGAGACGAGCTCCAGGGCGACCACCAGCATGATCAGGTCACGGGAGGCGGGCAGCGCGACGGCACCCGCCAGCGTGCAGAGCAGCAGGAAGTACCACTCTCCGACGGGGATGTCCCCGAAGGCGAGCTCTGCCGCCGAGAGCAGCACCACGACGATTCCGGCCGCCAGTGCGAGTCCCGCGAAGACCAGGGTGAAGTCGTCGACCACGAACGAGCACGGCGCCGCGGCGGCCGGGGTCGCCGTCTGTTCGGTGCTCAGGGGGGCGATGGCGCCGATCACCGCGTGGGGGGAGCCGAGCAGTCCTTCCGGCACGCAGAAGGTCCTCAGCGGGTCTCCGGTGCGCAGTGCCTGCGAGACCACCACCGCCAGGGCACCGATCACCCCTGCCAGGGTGACCGCGCCGAGCGCCGGCCGGACGTACGGCCTGCGGGGCAGGAAGGCGTCCAGGAGCAGCACCAGCCCGGCGGTGAGGGCGAGGATCAGCGGCGGCGCGACCGCGTAGTAGTCGATCGACTGGATCACGGTGCCCCCACCAGGGTTCGGACCACCGGATCGGTGAGCAGGAGGAGCGCCTTGGGCCAGAGCCCGAACAGCAGGATCAGCGCGATCAGCGGCACCCAGGCGGCCAGTTCGTGGCCCATGACGTCGGGCATCCGCGGCCTGCCCGCGCTCGCCGCTCCCGGCGGGTGCGTGCCTCCGCCGGCCGCGGCCGTCGCGGCCGCGGGGAGGTCCTCCGCCCCGCCCGCCCTGGATCCGAGGGCGTCGTCCTCGGATCCGGTCGGGCCCGTGGAGGGGAGAGCGTCCGGGGTGGCCGCGGCGAGGAGCGGGACGTGGACGGTCTCGGTACTCCGGCCGTGGGTGACGCGGGAGAGCATGAGCAGGAAGTAGGCGGCGGTCAGCACGGTGCCGAGACCTCCGAGGGCCATGAAGACCAGGTAGAGGGAGCCGGACAGGCCCGTGGCCGGTTCGAAGGCGCCGAGGAGGGCCAGCATCTCACCCCAGAAACCCGCCAGCCCCGGCAACCCGAGTGAGGCGACACAGGCGAAGGTGAGCAGGGAACCGAGGTGGGGAAGGCGGGTCAGCATGCCGCCACCGAGGGCGGGCATGTCCGAGGTGCCGTAGCGCTCCTTGATCGCCCCCGCGACGAAGAACAGCAGGGCGGTGATCAGGCCGTGGGCGATGTTGCCGAACAGCGCGCCGTTGATCCCGACGGGGGTCAGCGTGGCGAACCCGAGGAGCACGAAACCCATGTGACCGACCGAGGAGTAGGCGATCATCCTTTTGAGGTCGCGCTGGGCGAGGCAGGCCAACGAGCCGTAGATGATGCCGACCACCGCGAAGGCTCCGAGCCAGGGGGCCACGGCGGCGGCCCCGTCGGGCAGGACCGGGATCGCGATTCTGGCGAAACCGTAGGTGCCCATCTTGAGCAGCACCCCCGCCAGGAGCACCGAGCCGACGGTGGGCGCCTCGGTGTGGGCGTCGGGCAGCCAGGTGTGCAGCGGCCACATCGGGGTTTTGACCGCGAGACCGATGCCGACGGCCAGGAAGGCGATGATCTGCACCGAGCGGGACATGCCCGTCCCCCGCGCCTGGGCCAGAGCGGTCATGTCCAGAGTGCCGGTCTGCGACCAGATGATCAGTAGGCCGAGCAGCAGGACCACCGAGCCCAGCAGGGTGTAGAGGATGAACTTGATCGCCGCCGCCCGGCGGGCACGTCCTCCCCAGAGGGCGATCACGAAGTACATCGGGATGAGGACGACCTCGAAGAACACGAAGAACAGCAGCAGGTCGAGCGCGAGGAACGTGCCGATCATGCCCACTTCGAGGACGAGCAGCGTGAACACCAGTGCCCGTGGCCGGTCACCGCCGCGTCCGGGGCTCAGTAACTGCCCGGGGCCGTCGGCGCGGCCCCGGCACAGGTAGACGAAGCAGAGAAAGGTCAGCAGCGTGGTCAGCACGACCAGCGGCAGTGAGATCCCGTCCACGCCGAGGTGGAACCTAAGGTCCAGGCCGGGGATCCAGGCCAGGTCGGTCACGAACTGCACGCGGGCGGCGTCACCGTGGTCGAACGCGGCGGCCAGCACCACCGACAGTGCGAAGGTGACCCCGGAGACGGCCGGCCCGTGCACCCTGAGCAGCCGCTCCCTTGCCGCCGTATCCGCCCCGGACGGCACGAGCAGCACGCCTGCTCCGGCGAGCGGCACGCCGAGAAGTGCGATCAGGAGCCAGCTCATGGCGCGGCCACCTCACAGGAATTCGGCCCCGGATTCGGCTCTGGGTTCGCTTCCAGGTTCGGCACTGAGTTCGGTCGCCGGGGAGAGGTCAACGGCGCGTCACCGCCAGACGGGTGGAGAGCGGCACGGCGGCGTCCACGCCGCCCCGGGGGGACAGAGAGCTCACCCGAAGATCACCGCCCCGGCCGCGATCAGGAGGACGCCCGCCAGCAGGCCGGTGACGTAGAGCTGGGCGTTGCCGTTCTGCACCAGGCGGACCAGCCCCGCCAGTCTCAGGGTCGTCCGGCCCGAGCCGCGTACCGTGCCGTCCACCACGCGGTTGTCCGTGCGGACGACGAGGCGCGCGAGGAGCAGCACGGGCCGGACGAGGAGCCCGGTGTAGACGGAGTCGACGTAGAAGGCCCGCTCGCAGGGGACGCGGAAGGGGCCGAGCAGGCGGGCCGGGTCGGTCTGGGGCGCGGAGCGCCACACCGCGTAGACCGCCCCCGCGCCCAGCAGTGCCACCGTGAGGCTGAGGGCGGCGGTGCCCCAGTGGACGTCGCCGATGCGGGCGAAGCCGAGGAGCAGGGCCGGAACGGCCAGCACGACGATGGGCCAGTGCATGCTGGCCGGCACCTCATGTACTGCAGGTACGGCGGCGTGGGCCTCGCCCGCCGCGGGCTCGGGCCGCGAGGCGCGCTGCCCGAAGAAGGTGCGCAGCCACGCGCGGGTGGCGTAGGCGCCGGTCACCGCGATCGTGGCGAGGGCGCAGCCGTAGAGCAGGAGGGCCGCGGCGTCGGTCAGCGGGCCCGCGGACAGGGAGTGCTCGATGCCCGTCAGCATCTCGTCCTTGCTGAAGAAGCCACTGGCCGGAGGCAGGCCCATCAGGGCGGCGAAGCCGATCGTCATCGCGGCGAAGGTGACCGGAAGCCCCCTGCGGAGACCTCCCATCGTGCTCATCAGGTTGGAGCCGACCGCGTGGATCACCGCTCCGGCGCAGAGGAAGAGCAGTGCCTTGAAAGCCCCGTGGGTGATCAGGTGGAAGATCGCGGCGTCCCGTGAGCCTGCGGCCAGGGCACCCGCCATGTAGGCGAGCTGGCTGATCGTGGAGTAGGCGAGGACGCGTTTGAGGTCGTCCTGGGCCAGGGCGGCGAGGGCCGCGCCGAGCATGCCGAGGGCGGCCAGGACCGCGAGCACGTCCAGGGTGGGCCGGGCGCCGAGGAAGGCGGGATAGAGCCGGGCGACGACGAAGATCCCGGCGGCGACCATGGTGGCCGCGTGGATGAGGGCGCTGATCGGTGTCGGTCCTGCCATCGCGTCGGGGAGCCAGACGTGCAGCGGCACCTGGGCGCTCTTGCCCGCGACCCCGGCCAGCAGCAGCATGGTGGCGGCGATGAGGGTGCCGGACGACATCTCGGGGACCCCGGCGATGACGTCGGCGATCCTGAAGCTGCCGGCCGCCGTCCCGAGGACGAAGATGCCGAACAGGAAGCCGACGTCGCCGATCCGGGTGACGAGGAACGCCTTGATCGCCGCTCGCGAGTTGGCCCGCTCCTCCCACCAGTGCCCGACCAGCAGGTACGAGCACAGGCCCATGATCTCCCAGCCCACGTAGAGGACCAGGAGGTCCGCCGCGTAGACGACCAGCAGCATGGCGCTGGTGAACAGGCTGATGAAGGAGCTGTAGGACGGGTAGCGTCGGTCACCGCGCAGGTAGCCGATGGAGTAGACCTGCACGGCCAGCGCGACCACGGTGACCAGCACCGCGATCGACGCGGCGAGGCCGTCGACGAGCAACCCGACCGAGATCGGCACCGACCCCGTCTCGATGACGGTGAACGTCGCGGTGCCGCCGTCGGCCGCGCCCTGGCCGGTGGCCGCCCAGGTGGCGTAGGCCAGCCAGATCGCCAGGACGGTGGAGATCGCGGTGGGCAGCACGGCGATCCAGGCGGCCCGGCGGTCGGCGCCGGCGTTGAGGTCCGTGCCGGGGTTGCGGGACGTCGCGCCGCGAAGCCCCCGGGGGAGGCGGGAGCCGAGAAGCCCGGTGGCCGCGGCGAGGAAGGGCAGCAGGATGACCAGCGAGGCGACAGTGATCATGACGCGTCACCCGGCCTGGCGTCTGTCTCGGATCCGGCGGGAAACCGGGATCGCCGCGTGCGGGTCGCGGCCCGGGCGGGGCCCCGGGGCAGGTTTCGGATCTCGGCCGGGGTCTGCTCCGGGTGCTGGGTCCGAGGTGGGGGGTGGGCACCGGCCTCGCCGGGGAGTGCCGCCCCGGCGGGATCGGCGGATCCGGGGCCGGTGGGCCGGCTGCCATCGGGTCCGGGGTCGACCGGTCCGGGGTTCGTGGCCCCGGGGTCGGTGGGCTCGGACAGGGAACGGAGGCGGTCGAGGTCGATGGTCTGGCGGTTGCGGTAGAGCGCGAGAACGATCGCGAGACCGAGACCGACCTCGGCGGCGGCGATCACGATGACGAACAGGGTGAGCACCTGCCCGCTGTGCAGTCGGTCGCGCAACCAGACGTCGAAGACGACCAGGTTGAGGTTGACGGCGTTGAGCATGAGCTCGACGGACATCAGCACCAGGATCGTGTTGCGCCGGGCGAGCACGCCGTACACGCCGATGGAGAAGAGCAGTGCCGAGACGACCAGGGGGTAGACGACGTGCACCTTCACTCCCTCCCGCGGATGTCGGTGCGGGACAGGACGATGGCGCCGATCAGCGCCGCCAGCAGCAGGACCGAGAGCACTTCGAACGGGAGCACCCAGTTGCGGAAGATGGCGGCGCCGAGTTCCCCGGCCGAACCGCCGCCGGGTTCAAGCGGGACGTAGGCCATCCGGAAGCCGTCGACGACGACGGTGACCAGCACGGCCGCGGTGGCGATCGCCACGATCACGGCGGCCGGCCGGTTCGAACTGTCGAGGTCGGCGCTCCTGCCGATCGGAGCGCGGGTGAGCATGATGCCGAACAGCAGCAGGACGACGATCGCGCCGACGTAGATCAGCACCTGGACCCAGGCGACGAACTCGGCGGTGAGGACCAGGTAGCACCCGGCCAGCGCGCCGAAGCAGACCACCAGCCACAGGGCGGCATGGACGAGTTGTCTGGTGGTCACGGTAAGCAGCGCCGACCCGACGGCCACCGCGCCCAGCAGGAGGAAGACGATCTCCTGCCCGGTCGGCGACAGATAGGACGGCGCCTCGGTCACGTCTCCTCCTCGGGCTCTCCACTCGGATCCGTGGCAGAAGTCTGCTCCGGCGGTGCCGCCTTCGGAGGAACGTCATCCCCACCTGTGGATAACTTCCCGGCGGACGACTCGCCTGTGGACGGGGTGTCCTTCTTCGGGAGCGCACCCGGCGGCCGGATGGCCCGGACGCTCGCGTGTCCCGCCGAGGGGCCTGTCCTGGGCGGCCTGCCGGGTGGCGGAACCCGCCGCGCGGGTGGCTCCTCGGGGACTCCCGGAGTCTCCGGCGTGGGAGCCTTGGGGGCCGGCGCGGGACGGGGGCGGACCGGGCGGGAGGTGGCCGCCAGTTCCTTCGGCGGCTCGGCGCCCGGCTCGTGGGCCGGGGGCGGCGGAACGGTCTGGGCCCAGGCGGCCAGCCTCTCCTTCTCGTGAAGGAGGTTGCGGATGTCACCCTCGGCGTACTCGAACTCCGGAGACCAGAACAGCGCGTCGAACGGGCAGACCTCGATGCAGATCCCGCAGTACATGCAGAGGGAGAAGTCGATCGCGAACCGGTCGAGCATGTTGCGGGCGCGGGGGCGGCCCCCCTCGGGGGCGGGGAGGGTCTCCTTGTGGGAGTCGATGTAGATGCACCAGTCGGGGCACTCGCGGGCGCAGAGCATGCACACCGTGCAGTTCTCCTCGACCAGCGCGATCACCCCCCTGCTCCTCGGGGGCAGATCCGGCCGGACTTCGGGGTACTGCTGAGTCACCGATCTGCTCAGCATGTGGCGAAGGGTGACGGAGAGTCCCTTCACCAACCCCACTCCTGGTATCCGTGCCACAACTCAACATCATGACGCACAGTGGGGCGCTCGGGAATGCGGTAGGCCCTCCGGACCGCCACGGCAGGGGAACTCACGTTATCCACAGAAGTTATCCACAGACTGTGTGTTCGATAATCAGCCCCCAACCGCCAGGTCGACGGAGAAGGGACTGCGGAGATCCTGAAAAAATCGTATTGTTCGGCACATGTCCCACCAGTACGGACCGGCCTGGCAGCCGCGACCACCGGCACGATCCAACACCGCGTGGAGCGTGGTGTGGGCGCTGGTCCCCCTGTTGACCTGCGGCGTAGGCACGCCGTTCGTCATCGGACACGCCGCGCGCCGGCTGCGGAGCCCGCTGCTGGCCCTCGCCGCCACCCTCTACGCCCTCGGCATCGGCACCTTCGTGATCTCCGCTGGAATCTACGGGAGCTCCGATCTCATCCCGGTCTGGCTGGACACCATCGGGTTGATCGGCCTGTTCGGCAGCTGGCTCGGCGGACTGGGCCACGCGTTGATCCTCAGGGGGGAGGTGTTCCGGCAGCGGCCGCTCCAGGAGTTCCGCCCGGGACCGCCACCGGAGTACGCCCGCCCGCCCTACCAGACCGGCCCCACGGTGGCCTCGGTCCAGCACCCGCCGCAGCGGCGCCCGGTGCCCGCGCAGCACGACGGATACCAGCAGGCGCAGCATCATCAGCGTGACGACCGACCGCCCCAGTACGTGCAGAGCCAGCTCACACAGGGCCAGTTCACGCAGGGTCGGTTCACGCAGGGCCCGCCCACCCATGCCGCACAGGGACAGCACCCCCAAAGCCCTCAGCACACCCCGGCCCCCCAGGGCTGGCTGGGGCCCTACCGCCTGATCGGCAGCCTGGGGAAGGGCGGGCAGGGAACGGTCCACCTCGCGCTCACCCCGCAGGGGCAGAAAGTCGCGATCAAGGTGCTGCACGAGCACTTCAACGGCAATCAAATGGTCAGGGAGCGATTCCTGCGGGAGGTGGAGGCGACGCGCAAGGTGGCGACGTTCTCCACGGCCCGGGTGCTGGACGTGAACATCAACGAGGACCAGGCGTACGTGGTCAGCGAGTACGTGGAGGGCGTCTCCCTGGAGCAGCTGGTCCGCGACAAGGGGCCGCGCGACGAGGACGGGCTGACCCGGCTGGCCCTGGCCACGGCGGGCGCGCTGGCCGCGATCCACCGGGCCGGCGTGGTGCACCGGGATTTCAAACCGGCCAACGTGCTGATCGGCGCCGACGGACCCCGCGTGATCGACTTCGGCATCGCCCGGGCCCTCGACCAGGTCACCGCGACATCGGGCAACATCATGGGCACCCCCGCCTACATGTCGCCCGAGCAGCTCGCGGGCGAGGCGGTCGGCCCGGAGACCGACGTGTTCAGCTGGGCCTCGACAATGATCTTCGCCGCCTCCGGCCGGGTGGCCTTCGGCGAGGACACCATCCCGGCGATCCTGAACCGGGTGATCAACCACCAGCCGGACCTGACGGCCCTGCCCCGGTCACTGCGCCCGCTGGCCGCGGCCTGCCTGGACAAGCAGCCCCGCAACCGGCCCACGGCCTCCGACATCATGCTGCGGATCGTGCAGTAAGAATCCCCCACGGGGATCCCGCCGTCAACGACCACCTCTCCGGGAGGGTCCGGGCGAAGGTCCGGCGCCTCAGGGAACCGCGTCCTTCGCCCCCGCCGTCAGGTCCAGGTACTCCTCGTGGGTCAGCGAGCGAGCCTGGAACCCAAGACCGTTGCCCGCGGCGAAGCGCTCGACGTCCTCCGCGTTCCAACGCCCCGGCAGGTGGAACAGCCCTCCGCCCACCAGCAGGCCGGTCACGCCGGACTCCGCCGAGTAGAGCAGCAGCTCGGAGGCGTCCAGCTCGCGGGTCCTGCGCGCGGTCTCCAGCAGCAGGCGATCGTGGACGACCACCAGGCGGCAGTGCGGCTGGCCCTCGCGCCTGAGCACACGTCCCTGGGCGGTCTGGTGACGGGACCTGCGGCGGCCGATCCCGACCACCACGACGGCCCCGACGACCGTCAGCCCGGCCAGCACCAGGGCGGCGACCCCGAGCGGCTCCATTCCCCAGGTGACGTCGCCCTGAGCGGCGTCCCCCCGGGTGACGTCGGCGCGGATGCTGGTCAGATTGAGGAGCACCAGCGCCACGAACGCCGCCCCGTAGGCGAGCACCGCCCACATGAGCACGTACAGCAACTGCTCGCGCCACCACACCTTCGGCGAGCCCAGCGGTGGCCTGAGGCTTCTCGCACCGGGCACCCGCAGGCGCGGCAGGGGCGCGGGCGCCCTGCGCCAGGTCACCGCGCGCCACCTCGGCGACCTGCGGGCCAGCGCGACCCTGGCCTGCTGCGGGGTGTCGAACGCCCGGAACTCGAACTCCAGCCCGCTGCCCGCGGCGAACGCCTCCACCGCCTTCCTCGACCGGGACCCCGGAGCCTCCAGCATGACCAGGCCGGACTCGTCGAGCACCGCCAGGCCGTATCTCGTCCTGCCCCTGCCGGGGTAGCCGAAGATCAGCAGCCTGCTCGCCCGGCTCTCACCGGCGAGTGGCAGCCGCACCGGTGAGTGTTCCGGCACCTCGACGACCAGTTCGTCGTTTTCCACGGCAAGCGCGAGGGTCATCCGTTCCGTCCTTGGCAAGTGATGTCGCAGGGTGCACTACTCCCTGCCCAGGGTGAGCGCTTCGAACGTCAGATCATCCGTACGGTGGGCCGAGCGGGAAACCGGTGCGGGCGCGCGGTGCGAGGTTACCCGGCGACGACCCTGACGACCCCCGTCAGCGCGAGCTGGACCAGCGCCAGCGGCACCAGACCGGCCCAGGCGAGCCTCTGCAGCTGATCTTCACGGAGCCTGGGATAGCTCACCCGGAGCCAGATGACCACGAAGACCAGCAGGAAGACCTTGATGAGCATCCACACCGGCCCCGGCAGGAGGGGGCCGTGCCAGCCGCCCAGGAACAGCACGCTGGTCAGTGCGGAGACCACGATGATCCCCGCGTACTCGGCCAGCATGAACAGGGCGAACCTGATGCCCGTGTACTCGGTCATCGGGCCCATGATGAGCTCGGAGTCGGCGATCGGCATGTCGAACGGCGGGCGCCGGAGCTCGGCGAGTCCCGCGACGAAGAAGACCACGCCGCCGATCGCCTGCCAGGGCAGCCACCACCACTGCCAGGCCGCCACGATGCCCGGCAGGGAGAGCGTGCCCGCCGCCATCGCGACGCTGGAGGCCGCGAGGACCAGCGGCAGCTCGTACGACATGAGCTGGGCCGCCGAGCGCACTCCGCCCAGGACCGAGTACTTGTTGCCCGACGACCAGCCGGCCATGATCGAGCCGAGCACGCCGACCCCCATCACGGCGAGGACGAAGAACAGTCCGGCGTCCAGGTCGACCCCGACCAGCCCCGGCCCGACCGGGATGACGACCATCACCAGGAGATAGGGGATCAGCGCCACGCCGGGGGCCAGGGTGAAGACCCTGCGGTCGGCGGCGGCCGGGATCACCTGCTCCTTCTGCATGAACTTGACCCCGTCGGCGATCAGCTGTGCCCAGCCGTGGAAGCCGCCGGCGTACATGGGGCCGAGGCGCGCCTGCATGTGCGCCATGACCTTGTGCTCCATCTGCCCGGCGACCAGCGGCAGTACCAGGAAGGCCGCGACGATCACGACCAGCCGGACCGCGACGTCGAGCACCTCGGCGATCATGCCTACCTCCGGTCCTTCGGGGGGAGAAGCCTGCCGGGTCGCCGTGATGTCTCAGCCGCCACGCTCGCGCCCCCAGTCGGCGGGCACCCCCGGCGGGAGCGTCTTGCGGCGGCTCGGCGAGCCGTGGTCGGACTCGCCGGGTTCCTTGGCTCCCGGCCATGCCTTGGCGACCCTGGCGGCCAGCACGAAGTCCTTGCGCAGCGGGAACCCCTCGAAGCCCTCGGGAAGCAGCAGCGGGACGAGGTTCGGGTGGCCCTCGAAGACGACGCCGAACATCTCGAAGGTCTCGCGCTCGTGCCAGTCGGCTCCGCGGAACACGCCGACCGCGCTGGGCAGCCGGGGGTCCTCGCGGGCCACCCTGGTGCGCAGCAGCAGGTGGGCGTGGGAGGCGGGGGCGAACAGGTGTGCGACGACCGCCAGGGCCTCCGGCGGCTCGTCCACCGCGGTCAGCCAGTCGAAGAACTCGTACCCCTGGGATCTGGCGGACTCCAGCAGGGCGATCCAGCCGTCGGCGTCCACGTCGACGGTCCGGTAGCCGAAGGACTCCGACACCCGGGCGTCCTCGCCGTGGGTGAAGGGGTGCAGGTCAGGCATAGCGATCACCCAGGTTCTCGGCGGCGATCTTCTCCTGGAGCATCATGATGCCGTGGAGCAGCGCCTCGGGGCGGGGAGGGCAGCCGGGGACGTAGACGTCCACCGGGATGATCTGGTCGACGCCCTTGGTCACACAGTAGGAGTCCCAGTACGGACCGCCGGAGTTGGCGCAGGCACCGAAGGAGATCACGTACTTGGGATCGGGCATCTGCTCGTAGAGCCGCTTGACCGCGGGGGCCATCTTGTCGGTCACCGTGCCCGAGACGATCATCAGGTCCGCCTGCCGGGGGCCGTTGGCGAACGGGATGACCCCGAACCTGATGAAGTCGTGCCTGCTCATCGTGGTCGCGATGAACTCGATGGCGCAGCAGGCCAGGCCGAAGTTGAACACCCACAGCGAGTAGCGACGCCCCCAGTTGAGGATGAAGCGCATGGGTTTGGGGGCGAGCCGGGTCGCCGGGCCCACCGTGGGCATCGGGAGATCTGCCATGGCACGCATTCTCCTTCAGGGTCGGTGCCCGTGCTCGCCCGGTTCAGGTCCAGGTGAGCACGCGCTTGCGCCAGGCGTACAGGATGCCGAGCGCGATGAAGCCGAGGAAGACGAACATCTCGGCCAGGGTGGTCGTCCCGAAGCCCGGCTCAGCGAAGATCGTCGCCCAGGGGAAGAGGAAGACCGCGTCGACCGCGAAGATCACATACAGGTAGGTGAACACGTAGTAGCGGATCTGGGACTGGGCCCAGCCCTCGCCGACCGGGTCGACGCCGCACTCGTAGCTGAGCAGCTTCTCGGCGGTGGGGCGGCTGGGCCGGAGCGCCCGGTTGCCGAGCAGCGCCACGACGACGATCAGCAGGCCGATCGCGAACAGCGCGAGGACCACCACATAAGAGCCGAAATATCCGCTCATGGCCTCTCCTCTTCGGGGCCTGCCGCACGGCCTCACCGGATCTGCCGTACGCCCTACCTATAGCAGTATCCGCCCTTCCCGTCATGCGGCGAAGCCCACCGCTAAAGCCTCCGTGCACTTAACCTCAAATCCGGGTAAATGCACTATTACCGCACCTAGGGTTACTTCATGCCTAACCTGCGATTCATCGGAGGAATCGCCTGGATGGCCGTGACGATCGCCGGTTGCGGCGCAACCACCACCCCCTCTTCCGCGAAGGCCACCGTGCCCTCGGAGCCCACATTGATCGATTATGTGGACCCCTCCGTGGTCCAGGGCCTGAACACCCGGACCCTGTTCTCCGGAGAGACGGGAAACCAGCACGTGCACGCCGTCTATCCGGCCGTCGCCGACGCCCCCCGCCTCACCGAGAGGCTGCACCGGACCGTGAGCGGGGAACTCGACAGGTTCACCCGGCGCGGCGGCCCCGCCGACGCCCTGCCCAAGCCCGAGTTCAACGTGGACTGGCAACTCGCCGCCGCGTCCCCCGAGGTCCTGGGAGTACGGCTGCGCATCGGCCGCTCCATGGAGTCGGGCTGGAACGAGTCGCGCACCACCGTCTGGTACGACCGGACGAAGCGGCGCGCCCTCGACTCCGCCGACCTGCTCACCGGCCGTCCCGCGCTGGTCGCGCTGGCCGGGATCGTCAGGAGCGAACTGGCGCTGCGAGGACCGCTGGTGACCCCGAACGCGCTCAGGCCGGACCGGGAGATGTTCGACTCCCTCGTTTTCAACCCGCGCGGCGACCTCGTCGTGGAGTTCGACGACGAGCAGGTGGGGCTGGGGGTCGCCGGCCGGGTGGCGGTCGCCGTACCGTCCGCGACCGCGGCGCCGCTGCTGTCGGAGGTCGGGCTGCGGGCACAGCGCGCGGCCGTGCGGGCGAAGAAGGTCCCGGTCCCCACGTCGCGGGAGGAGATCGAGGCCGCGAGCACCGACAAGCCTCCGGCGCGCAGCGCCCAGGCGGGCAGCGTGGACTGCGCGAAGCTCAGGTGCGTGGCGCTGACCTACGACGACGGGCCGGGCCCCGAGACCTCGCGGCTACTCGACATCCTCCGCGCCCACGGGGCCAGGGCGACCTTCTTCAGCCTCGGTTCCAACGCCTCCGCACGGCCCGACCTGCTCAGGCGGATGCGCGACGAGGGACACCTGGTGGCCAACCACACCTGGTCCCACCGCGTCCTCACCATGCTGCCCTCCAGCAGGATCGCCGACCAGCTCACCCGCGCGCAGCACACGATCGCCCAGACCATCGGCCAGGCCCCCACCCTGATGCGCGCGCCGTACGGCGACAGCGACATCCAGGTGGCCGCCATCGCGGGCCGTCTGAACATGGCCGTGGTGCACTGGAACGTGGACAGCGAGGACCGGCAGGACGCCGACCCGCAGGCGATCGCCGACCGGACCGTCGCCCGGACCGAGCCCGGAGCGATCGTTCTCCTGCACGACTCCCACCGCGCGACGGTCGACGCGGCCCCCGAGATCCTGCGCCGGCTCTCCGCGGCGGGCTATACCTTTGTCACCGTCCCCGAGCTGTACGGCTCGGATGAGATGCTGCCCGGCCGGATCTACGAATCCGGGGGCGTTTCGGCGGAGCCGGACCGGTAGCCGATGTCATAACCTGGAGCTATGGGGCCATAGCCTGAGGCGATGAGAGCGCGTCCGCGGTGGGACATATAGTTGGGCAGCGTGACCTCAACTGTCCTCTTCGCCCGCCTGCACGTCGACCTGTGCCGGCTCGCGGCGGGGCTGTGTCGGGACGGCCGTCCGCGATCGTGACCTCCATATAGGCCGTGATCCGGCCGCGAACGCGACATCCGCGCCCCAGGTTTCGACTCAGCGGCCGCAGAGGATGCGCGACACGGGTCGCTCTCCTCCGCCGAGTGGAACGCGAAAAGACTACGCGTGACCCCCGAGGATCTAGCATGGAAAAAAGAATGTGCCACGAGCAACGGCGCCCTGTCGCGTCGAGGAGGACTGAGCTGTGACCAAGCAGGTTCAGCAACTCGAACGCGTGATCATCCGTTTTGCCGGTGACTCCGGCGACGGCATGCAGCTGACCGGTGACCGCTTCACCGCCGGGACGGCTGAGTTCGGCAACGACCTGTCGACACTCCCCAACTTCCCCGCTGAGATCCGCGCCCCCGCAGGCACCCTGCCCGGCGTGTCGAGTTTCCAGCTCCACTTCGCCGATCACGACATCCTCACCCCGGGTGACGCGCCCAACGTCCTGGTCGCGATGAACCCCGCCGCGCTGAAGGCGAACCTCTCGGACCTGCCGCGCGGCGCCGACATCATCGCCAACACCGACGAGTTCACCAAGCGCAACCTGCAGAAGGTGGGCTACGCCGCCAGCCCGCTCGAAGACGACTCGCTCGCCGCGTGGCGGGTCCACTCGGTGCCGCTGACCTCGCTGACCGTCAAGGCCCTCGAAGGCTTCTCGCTGTCCAAGAAGGACGCCGAACGGTCCAAGAACATGTTCGCCCTCGGGCTGCTGAGCTGGCTCTACCACCGGCCCACCGAGGCGACGATCCAGTTCCTGGAGACCAAGTTCGCCAAGAAGCCCGACATCGCCAAGGCCAACATCGCCGCCTTCCAGGCGGGCTGGAACTACGGCGAGACCACCGAGTCCTTCTCGGTCTCCTACGAGGTCAAGCCGGCCAAGCTGGCCCCCGGCGTGTACCGCAACATCTCCGGCAACCAGGCGCTCGCCTACGGCCTGATCGCCGCCTCGGTGCAGTCGAAGCTGCCGCTCTTCCTCGGGTCCTACCCGATCACCCCGGCCAGCGACATCCTGCACGAGCTCTCCAAGCACAAGCGGTTCGGCATCCGCACCTTCCAGGCCGAGGACGAGATCGCGGGCGTCGGCGCGGCGCTCGGCGCCTCCTTCGGCGGTGCGCTGGGCATCACGACGACCTCCGGGCCCGGTGTCGCACTGAAGGCCGAGACCGTCGGCCTCGCGGTGACCACCGAGCTGCCGCTCATCGTGGTCGACGTGCAGCGCGCGGGTCCCAGCACCGGCATGCCCACCAAGACCGAGCAGACCGACCTGCTGATGGCCATGTACGGCCGCAACGGCGAGTCGCCGCTGCCGATCATCGCCCCCTCGACCCCCTCCGACTGCTTCGACGCGGCGGTGGAGGCGGCCAGGATCGCGGTGAAGTACCGCACCCCGGTCATGCTGCTCTCCGACGGCTACCTCGCCAACGGCTCCGAGCCGTGGAAGGTGCCCGACGCCGCCGACCTGCCCGACATCTCCACCGAGTTCGCCTCCGGGCCGAACGCCGAGGACGGCACGACCTTCCTGCCGTTCAAGCGCGACCCCGAGACCCTCGCCCGCCCCTGGGCGATTCCCGGCACCGCCGGCCTGGAGCACCGGATCGGCGGCATCGAGAAGGCCGAGGGCACCGGGAACATCTCCTACGATCCCGACAACCACGACCGGATGGTCAGGATCCGCCAGGCCAAGATCGACGGGATCGCCCACGACATCCCGGCGCTCGAGGTGGACGACCCCGACGGCGACGCCCGCGTGCTGGTGCTCGGCTGGGGCTCCACCTACGGGCCGATCGCGGCGGCCGTGCGGCGCATCAGGAAGGCCGGCGGCAAGGTCGCCCAGGCCCACCTGCGGCACGTCAACCCGCTGCCCGCCAACACCGGCGAGGTCCTGCGCGGGTACGACAGGGTGCTCCTGCCGGAGATCAACCTCGGCCAGCTCGCGCTGCTGCTCCGTGCCCGCTTCCTGGTCGACATCATCAGCTACAACCGAGTGCGTGGACTTCCGTTCAAGGCCGAAGAACTTGCCGGCGTGATCCAGGACGTGATCGACAGTGAGTAGTGGTACCGAATTGTCCGTCCCCGGAACCGGCGGGGGGCTCTCGCTGGTCCCGAAGTCCGAGGTCAAGCTCGGCATGAAGGACTTCAAGACCGACCAGGAGGTCCGCTGGTGCCCCGGGTGCGGTGACTACGCCATCCTGGCCGCGGTCCAGTCGTTCGTGCCCGAGCTCGGCCTCAAGCGCGAGAACATGGTGTTCGTCTCGGGCATCGGCTGTTCCTCGCGGTTCCCGTACTACATGGACACCTACGGGTTCCACTCGATCCACGGCCGCGCCCCGGCGATCGCGACCGGCCTGGCCGCCTCGCGTCCCGACCTGTCGGTCTGGGTGATCACCGGTGACGGCGACTCGCTGTCCATCGGCGGCAACCACCTCATCCACGCGCTGCGCCGCAACGTCAACCTGAACATCCTGCTGTTCAACAACAGGATCTACGGTCTCACCAAGGGCCAGTACTCCCCGACCTCCGAGGTCGGCAAGATCACGAAGTCCACCCCGATGGGCTCGCTGGACAAGCCGTTCAACCCGATCTCGCTGGCCATCGGCGCCGAGGCCTCCTTCGTGGCCAGGACCATCGACTCCGACCGCAAGCACCTGCAGTCGGTGCTGCGCGAGGCCGCCGAGCACCGGGGCACCTCGCTGGTCGAGATCTACCAGAACTGCAACATCTTCAACGACAACGCCTTCGAGCAGTTGAAGGACCCGGAGCGGCGTGACGACATCACGCTCCGCCTGGAGCACGGACAGCCCATCGCCTCGGCTTCCAAGGCGGTGCGCCGGGCGGCCGACGGCGGCATCGAGGTCGTCCCGAGGTCGTCGGTGAGCGAGGACGAGATCCTCGTGCACGACGCCCACCGCGTCGACCCCTCGCTGGCCTTCGCGCTCTCCCGGCTGGACGAGCCCGCCTTCGAGCACGTCCCGATCGGCGTCTTCCGCAGCGTCGAACGCCCCTCCTACGACGAGCTCATGGCCGAGCAACTCCAGGAGGCCGTCGAGGCGCGGGGTCCCGGCGACCTGAACGACCTGCTGCTCGGTGGAGACACCTGGCGCATCGGCTGACACCCGCACCACGTGACGAGGCCCGCTCTTCGGAGCGGGCCTCATCGCTTTTCCCCGGATTCCCGGCATTGCCTGCCGATATCCGATGTCACGAGGTATGAATTATCCGGTCCTTCCCCGAGAACCTCGCTCGAACAGGGAGAGCTCACATGCGAAGCCCGGCCCCCGTACACGGAGCAGAGAACCACTGGCGCGGGAGACGGGTGCTGGTGACGGGAGCCGGTGGCTTCATCGGGGCACACCTGGTGCGACGCCTGGGCGGGTGCGGCGCGCGGGTGCACGCGGTCGGCCGTCGGGTCAGGGAGAGCACGGACGGCGAGACCTGGCACGTCGCCGACGTCGCCGACGAGGGCGCGGTGCGGAAGCTCGTCGACTCCGTCCGCCCGGAGGTCGTGTTCCACCTGGCCAGCGAGGTCGCCGGGGCCAGGGATCCGAAGCTCGTGCTGCCGATGCTGCACAGCAACCTCACCGGCGTGGTCAACCTGCTGACCGCGGTCACCGGCGCCCCGGGAACCCGGGTGGTGCTGGCGGGCTCGCTGGAGGAGCCACGGCCCGAGGAGGGCGACAGGGCGCCGTCCTCGCCGTACGCGGTGTCCAAGTGGGCCGCCGACGGCTACGCGCGGATGTTCCACCACCTGTGGGGCGTCCAGGTCAGCAATCTGCGGATCGGCATGGTCTACGGGCCCGGCCACCAGGACACCCGCAAGCTGGTCCCCTACGTGGCGCTGTCCCTGCTGCGCGGTCAGGAGCCCGAACTGGGCAGCGGTACCCGCGAACTCGACTGGGTGTACGTCGACGACGTGGTCGACGCCTTCCTCGCGGCGGGCCAGACCCCGGACGCGGCCGGACGCGCCTTCGACATCGGCACCGGGACGGGCACCTCGATCCGCGACACCGTGGAACTGCTCTCCGAGATCGTCGGCGGCCGGACCCGCCCCCGCTACGGCGCGCTCACCGACAGGGCGCTGGACAGCGCCAGGATCGCCGACCCGGCCCCCGCCGCCGAGATCCTCGGCTGGCGGCCCACCGTCGGCCTTGAGGAGGGGCTGCGCCGAACCGTCGAGTGGTTCACCCGTGAAGGCCGCTGAACGATGGCGCCTTCGCGCTCCTGGGTCGAGACTCTCGGTGGGCGGCTGCGCGTGGTGGTCGACTTCGAGCGGAGACGGATTGCCGGCTCGCCAAAGGAGTCACCGGCTTGTCGTGGCTATCGGCGCACCATCTCGGTGATCCAGATGGGCGCGAACGGAGACGTGCAGCCCGGGGAGGTCGGGTAGTCCTTGAGCACCTCCAGGCGCTCGCCGATGTCGATCGCCCGGACGCGGTGCTCGGCGTGCTCGATCCCGATCTGAGCCAGGCAGTGGTTCATCGCCCACTGTAGGCGATCGGGGGCGTCCTTCATCTCCGCCTCGATGACGTCGAGCATTCCCGCGAGGTCGAGACCCTCGGGCTTCTTCGCCACGCGTTCGACGGTCAGCGCCCAGCCGGCACTCGCGACCACCGGGTCCGGATCGGCCGACCAGGCCAGGCGCAGCTCTTCGGCGTGCGGGTTCTTCTTCACCACGTAGTTCACCAGCCAGTCGTGCACCTTCGGTGTGCGTGCCTCGCGCAGCATGACGTCCAACTCGTCGCGCTCGAACGCCTTCGGGCGGCAGATCAGGATGGCCAGCAGTCTCGCCGCGCTGTCGTCCGTCTCCCAGAGCCGGCACGCGAGTTCCTGCTGCGTCTTCAGCCGCTTCGCGATCGCGCGCAGCTTGCCGAGGTTCACACCGTGATCGTCACCGTGTTTCTCGTTCACCTCGCGTATCCTCGGGTCCTCAAGCTCGGCCAGCTCGGCCAGCACCTCGGCCGGCATCGTCTCGGCCACCGCAGCCTCCCTCCGTCACGGGCGAGATTCAGCCTACGACGGAAGCCGGCCCCCTGTCGTACGCTCCAATCGGCCGCAGCCACCGACAACGAAGGTGGTTTCCATGGCGCGATTGCGGTTCTACGTCGGCAGATGCCCGATCGCCGGCCTCGCGGGCGCTCGCCCTGCTGAGGCGCCGGCTGATTCCCCAAGGTCCTGGTCTACTGCTCCTGGCGGTGACTCTCGTGTGGGAGGCAGGATGCGGTGTCACCATCGCTGCCGGCATCGAGGGTGGCGGCCCAGCTGGCGAGCAGACGCAGGGCGTCGTGCGAGGGGGTGTCCGGGGCGGCGGTGTAGGCGGTCAGATTGAGGCCCGGGTCGGCGTGCAGGTCCATGGACTCGTAGTCGAGGGTGAGGTCACCAACGGCCGGGTGGTGGAAGGTCTTGGTGCCGGCGTGGTGCAGGCGGACGTCGTGTCTGGCCCAGCGGGTGCGGAAGTCGTCGCTGCGGGTCGACAGCTCGCCGATCAGCCGGGTGAGGTCGCTGTTGTATGGATCACGCCCGGCCTCGGTGCGTAGCAGGGCGACCGTGATGTCGGCGGCGGTGTCCCACTGAGGGTAGAAGCCGGCTCCGGCCGGGTCGAGGAACTGGAAGCGCGCGATGTTCGGCGGCTGGTCCGTGCCGGAGTGCTGCTGGAAAGCGGGCCAGTACATGGCGCGACCCAGGCGGTTGGCGGCCAGCAGGTCCATGCGGCCGTTACGGATGATGGCCGGGGCGTCGGTCATCGCGTCGAGCATCCGCTGCAGCCCGGGACGGACCTTCTGCGCGAGCCGCCGGGGCCGGGGGCGGGTGCCCGCGGCGCGTGCCAGGTCGAACAGGTGGGCTCGTTCGGCGTGGTCGAGCTGCAGCGCCCGGGCGACGGCGTTCAGGACGTCCTCGGACACGCCGCCGATGTGCCCCTTCTCCAGGCGGGTGTACCAGTCGGTGCTCACCCCGGCCAGGACCGCGACCTCCTCGCGGCGCAGCCCTGGCACCCGGCGGCGTACGCCGGGCGCCAGCCCGGCCTGCTGCGGGGTGATCTTGGCGCGGCGGCTGGCGAGGAAGTCGCGGATCTCGTTGCGGTTGTCCACCTTCTCCACTGTAGGGAGCGGCCGGTCGGCGAAGGGGGTCGAGGTTGTCCCCCCGATAGGCACGACCTCCCGCCCGCGCGCAGGAGCGGGTTTCCTGGTGAGCGCCTGGCCCGCCGGGCAAAGGAAGGCCGTACGGGAGGTCATCTTCTCCTCGGTCACAAATGATCAAGACCGTTTCCGGAAACGGGCGGCTTGGGGAGGCGGCCGCCGGGTTCCCGCTGACATTTCCAAAGGAGTTCCATATGCGTGGTGTAGTTCTGCACGCCCCGGGTGACGTCCGTGTCGAGGACCGTCCGGACCCGAAGATCATCGAACCCACTGACGCGATCATCCGCGTGTCGGCCGCCTGCGTCTGCGGCTCCGACCTGTGGCCCTACCGCGGCATCGAGAAGCTCGACCGGCCGGCCCCGATGGGGCATGAGTACGTCGGCGTCGTCGAGGAGGTGGGCAGCCAGGTCACCACCCTCAAGCCTGGCCAGTTCGTGGTCGGCTCCTTCTGGGCCTCCGACAACACCTGCGAGATCTGCCGGTCGGGCTACCAGAGCGCCTGCATCCACCGGGTGCTGATGGGCACCCTCGGCACCCAGGCCGAGTACGCGCGCATCCCACTCGCCGACGGCACCCTGGTGGCCACTCCCGGCCTTCCAGACGCCGACCTGGTCCCGAGTCTGCTGGCCGCCTCCGACGTGCTGGGCACCGGCTGGTTCGGCGCCGTGGCCGCCCAGGCCGGGCCGGGCAAGACCGTCGCTGTCGTCGGCGACGGAGCCGTCGGCCTGTGCGCGGTACTGGCCGCCAAGCAGCTCGGCGCCGAGCGGATCATCACGATGAGCCGCCACGAACCGCGCCGGCAACTCGCCCTGGAGTTCGGCGCCACCGACCTCGTCACCGAGCGTGGCGACGAGGGCGTGGCCCGGATCAAGGAACTGACCGGCGGGCTGGGCGCCCACAGCGTCGTCGAGGCGGTCGGCACCCAGGAGTCGATGACGCAGGCCATCCGCTCCACCCGCCCGGGCGGTCACATGGGGTTCGTCGGCGTCTCCCACGACGTCTCGCTGCCCGGCGATGAGCTGTTCTTCTCCCTCGTCCACCTGCACGGCGGGCCTGCGCCGGTGCGCCAGTACCTGCCGGAGCTGATCGACCTGATCGTCAGTCGCGAGATCGACCCGGGCAAGGTCTTCGACCTCACCCTGCCGCTGGACCGGGCGGCCGAGGGCTACCAGGCCATGGACGAGCGCCGCGCCATCAAGGCCCTCCTCACCCCCTGAGGGACGCCGACGACTCCCGGCACGACACGAGCTTTTCGAAGACCGGTCCGCACCGGTCACCGGTGCGGCCGGTGGTTGTGCTCGCGACCGGCTGCCTTCACCATCGGCCACGCCCTGGTCGTCGACGGCGGCCGAACCGTCTGACCAGCCGTATACCGCACCCACGCCATAGGAAGATCCTCATGAATCCCACCTACGACTTCAGCGGCCAGGTCGCCTTCGTCACCGGAGCCGGTTCCGGGATGGGCCTGGCCACCGCCCGCGCCTTCGCCGAGTCCGGAGCGGCCGTCGCCCTCACCGACATCGACGAACCGGCCCTCGCCGTCGCGGCGAGGGAACTCGTCGACGAGGGCCACCGCGTGCTCGCCGTCACCTGCGACGTCACCGACGAGGACCAGGTCGCCGCCGCGGTCGACCGTACTGTCGCCATCTTCGGCCGCCTGGACATGGCCTATAACAACGCCGGCATCCAGATCCCGCCCAGCGACGCCGCCGACGAGGCCGTCGAGGTCTTCGACCGGGTCAACGCCATCAACCTGCGCGGGGTCTGGGCCTCCATGAAGCACGAGCTGCGGCACATGCGCGCCCAGGGCAGCGGGGCCATCGTCAACTGTTCCTCCCTCGGCGGCCTCGTCGGCCTTCCCGGCCGAGCCTCCTACCACGCCTCCAAGCACGGGGTCATCGGGCTGACCACCAGCGCCGCCCTCGAATACGCACCGCGCGGCATCCGGATCAACGCCGTCTGCCCCGGCACCATCGACACCCCCATGGTCACCGACATGATCGCCAAGGGCGAGCTCGACCAGGCCGAGGCCGAGGCCGACCAGCCCATCAACCGGCTCGGCACCGCCGACGAGATCGCCCAGGCCGTGCTGTGGCTGTGCAGCCCGGGAGCGAGCTTCGTCGTCGGCGTCGCCCTGCCTGTCGACGGCGGCTACGTCGCCCGCTGACCAAAACGCAGCATCGGGGACTGCGCACTGTCGTGGAAGGCGCACAGGCCGCCGGCGACATCGGCTCGGGTGAAGGCATGGCGGCCCAGGAAGTCGATGTGGTCGTGACTTCCATGGGTGCGCTCCTTCACGAAGGCGAGAACAGGGAGCCCTGCCGGACCCGCCGGTATCGCGCGTCCCTGCTCCTAGGCGAGCTTCCCACCAGTTCGACGACGCCCTCCTCTCGCATGATCGACAGCCAGCGGCGTACGGTCTGGTCGCCCAGGCCGGTGCGCGCTGCCGGCTCGGCACGAGACAGGGTGTCGAACGGCTGCGCGCCGGCGGCTCGCCACAGGCACATGTAACCTCAGACGTCGCCTCCGGCCCGGAAAACGCACCGTAGCTCGTCGCCGAGTCCCTGCACGAGGTTCACGTTGTGGTAACGGGAGCTCCGCGCCGGACGCCCGCCCGTGACGCGATACAGGGACGCGGCCGTCGTCGGCAGACCGGCCAGCGTGTGAAAGTGGTTGACATCCTCGACGAAGAACTCGTTCTCCCAGTAGCGGTCACAGTATTCACCGGAACCCAGGTTCTCCAGACGCGAGGGCGAGGTGGCGAGCATGGTCACCGGATCGGCCCCCGTCCAGAACGAGGCGTCGAAAGGAACGATCTCGCGCAGCAGGCGCGAGAGGTCGGCCAGGAACTCGCCGTCGGCGATGCCCGTCCGCGTCAACCGCCGAATCCGCTCGAACGTGTGCCGGGCCGACGCGCTACGCAGGGCTGACTCCATCGCTTGACAATGAGCGCCCAGCTGTCATCAGACAAGCCCTCAAATGGGGGTATTTCTGGGCCGTTCGGCACACAGTTGCGGGGTCCCGCGACCAACGGGCCACAACGCAGTCTGGAAGGTGACGGCAGGCCCGGGACAGGTGTCTCCGGGCCGAAGACCACTGCGGATCCAGCCGTGGAGTCCCCCTCCTGGAAGCACCACGGCCCTTCCTCACCGGCACTCCCCAGCGGCCACGTCGCACCGCGCCGGCGATGCCACACCGGATCCGTGGCCGCTGACCGGATGACGCCCCATGGGAGACGCCGTGCCGAGACGAAGCGCCCTGCTCCTTGGCCCCCTGTCCGCGATCTCCGCACTGCTGCTGACCGTGGCGATGCCACAGCCGGCGCAGGCGTACACCCAACAGCACCAGGTCACGGTGGAGCGGGGAGCCTCCTTCTGCGCCCGGGCCACCGCGGGCATCGACCACCGCGTCCCCGGCACGTTGTCCGGCAACCAGGCGTGGGCCCGCGCCTACGCGCTCGCGGGAGACTGCACCACCGTGCATGGCGCGCGGGCCAGGGTTCGGTTGGAGGTGCAGAAGTGGAACGCGTCCCGCGCCGCGTGGGAGGTGTGCGCGGCCGCGAGCTGGGTGGAGGGCACGACGGGCAGAGACCAGTTCGGCCTTACCGGACCCAGCGTCGGCCTGACCTACACCCCCTGCGGTCCCGGCTGGCGCCAGACGAAGGCCGAAGCGCAGAGCTACCGCTACGTCGACAGCGCCGGCCGTTTCCTCTGGTTCGGCGGCACCCTCTACTCGGGCTACGAGTGGGTGGACTGAGCGTTCGGCTCGCGTCGGCTCGTGTCACGCTGAAGGCGTGCGTGCGGGACCCGACTTCCGGGTCATCCACCAGATGATCGCGGTGATGACGACAAGCCCGGCGCCGGGCACCAGGTTCCCGACCGAACCGACCGTCTCGCCACGACTGCTGAGGGCTCCGCCGAGGTCGAGATGGAGTGTCGTGGCGAGGACGAACGCCGTGGCGTTGTAGACGGCGTGCAGCACGACGGCGACCTCAAGCCCGCCGGTGCGCCAGGTGACGATCGCCAGCGCCGAGAACAGCACGAGATACGAGGTGAGCAGGTAGGGATCGAGCGTGCCGTGGAAGAGCGAGAACAGCACGGTCGTGACGATGATGCCGAGGATCGCCCCGGAGCGGGCGCCTCGGGTCCAGCCGCCGACGACGCGGAACATCAGGCCCCGCAGTCCGTACTCCTCGCCGGCCGCCGCCAGCGGGCTGAGCAGCGTGCTGATGACGATGAACGCGACGAGATCGGCGATCGTCCAAGGGACCGCCTCGCCGGGCACGAGGAACCCGACGGAGACGACGAGGAGGAGCAGGGGCCCGAAGGCGAGCAGCGAGCGGCCGAGGACGCCGTAGCGGAAGCGTCCCGAAACGGAGTGCAGCGAACCTGCGGGCACGCCGTAGAGCAGGCGCTGCAGCAGCATGCTGTAGGGGATGAGCACGGCGAGCGAGAGCGCGCCGGCGGCCTGTTGCAGCGGGGTGAAGCCCGTACGGCCGAGGAGCTGCGCGTCGACGACGGCGGCGCCGATCAAAAACAGCTGCGCGAAGCCGATGAGCCCGGCGAACAGCAGCACGATCGTGAGGATGCCGCGCGGGATCCGGCGCTTGTCGCCCGCGTAGACGCGGTGGTATTCGACGCCGGCAGGCACGCGAGGCGAGTGCTCGGGCTTGTCGGCTCGGAGGAGCCAACCCTCGGTGGTGTTCGTCATGGCGTCCTTCCTCATGGTCCTCACGGTCAGCTCGCGAGAGAGTCGAGCCAGTTCGAACGCAGTCGCAGTGCGCGCTCGGTGCTGCCCGCGACCGCTGCGATGACGGCGGCGAGGTTCGCCTCGACCGGGACGTGCACAGGGAGATCGAATGTCCCGAGTGCATCCGCAACGGGCGGAATGTGCGAGATGGTCTCGACGAGTTGTGGCATGGCCACGCAGATCCCGACGAGCACGAGCAGTGTCGAGACGACGCCGACGAGGCGGCTCAGCCCCGGGTGCGTCCGATGCAGGTGAGCGCGTCGCCCCTCGGCGGAAGCGGGATGAGGCGTCAACTGCGCCTCAGTACCATCGACCCGCACGTAGTGGCAGCGTCGTAAGCCGTAGGTGCCGACGACGACCTCGATGTGACCGCCCGGCACGGGGAAGCGAGCCGGCGTTGTCGAGAGCGAAACGAGTGCGCCGTCGCGGTAGAGCCGCGCGCGTACCGCGCCGTCGTCGCGATCACCCATCTGACGGACGTCGACCGCATAGGTGGACACGGTGCCGTCCGGTGCGCGAAGCGTCAGCGTGCGCACAGACCTGCTCAGCAGCTGCCACCAGCGGAAGCGCGGCAGCGGCTCGCCGTTGCCAGGGCGCACGCGCCGTGCTGCGCGACGGTTGCGCCATCCTCCGAACGCCACCCGAGAACCTCCTGTCTTCGGTCTGTCTTCACCCACAGCATCACTAGTACGCTGTGCTACTTCATTGAAGCTAGCACACTGTGCTAAAAATGGGGGTAGGAGGTTCCGACGATGCACGACCGTCCAACGAAACGAGACACCCGCGACAGGATCCTGATCGCCGCGGCGACCATGCTCGGAGAGGACCCGGGTGCTCGGCTGAGCGTCCGGGGAGTCGCTGCGCGAGCAGGCGTCAGCATGGGTTCGCTTCGCCACTTCTTCCCGACGCAACGGGAGCTCATCGACACCGTCGTCGCCGGCATCTACGACATCGACATCCCCGACGATCCCATCCTCGACACCGAACGAGCACCGGTAGAACGCCTCGTCGCGTGCCTGCGACAACTGCTCTCGCAGGTCGGTACCGGAGATCGGGCACGCGAGCATTGGCGCGCGATCCACGAGACGTACATCGCGTCCGACCCGACGGATGACCAGGTCGCCACGTACCGTTCGCTGGAGCGACTGGGACTGCACCGCATCGAGCGCTGGCTGACCGTCCTCGCCGACGAAGGCGCGGTTCCGGCGAACGACGTCGAGCGACGCGCACGGTTCTTGGCATCCGTCCTCAACGGCCTCCTCATCGAGCGCGCGCTCCCCGCCGACGCCTTACGGCTCACGTTCGAGACCGACACGCTCCGCATGGCCGCCGACGCCGTCACAAGCGGCCGCATCGGGGCCGAGCAGTCTGAGCGCTGACGCGCCCGCCCCATCGACACAACGACACCGAGGACGCATGCGCGACTTTCAAGCACGCCCGGTCGTGCGCCTGTCAGGGGCGTTCGAACGCGTTATCGACCTCTGTCGCAACCCAGTGCAGTTCTCGCTCGTCGTCGAACTCGGGTCGCCTGTCTCGGCACAGCGGCTGGAGCGCACGCTCGCGCGCCATCAGAAGACGCACCCACTGCTCGCCTCCGGTCGGTCCGATCCGTACACGACCGGAGTTCCTCGTCTGCACTCACGGACGCGCCACGGTCGGCGAACCGGCCGTTAGGGTTCGTGGATGCTGCTGACAATCCTTGGCGGATGCGGTGCGTGGCCGGGAGCGGGCCAGGCCTGCAGCGGTTATCTCGTGGAGCACGACGGGTTCAGGCTGCTCGTCGACCCCGGGTACGCGACAGTGCCGCGGCTACTGGAACGGGTCACCGCTGATCAGGTCGACGCGGTGTTCGTCAGCCACGGACATCCCGATCACTGCGCCGATCTGAACCCGCTGTTGCGGGCACGTGCGTTCCGTGACGATCCGCCGGCTCCCCTGCCGGTGTACTCACTGCCCGGCGCCCTGGACGCGGTGCTCGCGCTGGACCGCCCGGGAATGCTGACCGACGCCCATGTCCTGCGCGAGTTCACCGCCGGCGACCGGATCGACATCGGCCCGTTCCATGCGCAGACCCGCCTGCTGCCGCACTCGGTGCCCAATGCCGGCGTACGGCTGACGGCGGGCGAGCGGGTGCTCGCGTACACCGGCGACACCGGCCCGAGCCCCGAGGTGGTGGAGTTGGCACGCGGCGCCGACCTGTTTCTGGCCGAGGCCACCTATGCGGACCGGGTCCCTGAGGGTTCGCGGCGCAACCTGTCGAGCGCCCGCCAGGCAGGCCGACAGGCCAGGGAAGCCGACGTCCGACACCTGTTGCTGACTCACCTGCAGCCGGGTACGGACGCCACAGCCGCGCGAGCCGCCGCCGAGGCCGGATACGAAGGCGAGATCGGCATCGCCACTCCCGATCTCGTCATCGATCTTTCCTGAGCAAGGTCTCCTCGGGCTTCGAACGCCTCGCGTGGTTCTCCCCTACATCGAGGCTCTCGGTGGACGGTTGCGCGTGGTGGCCGACTTCGGTGACGTCGAATACACCGTGGCATAGCCCGTACGACGTCAGAAGCCCTCGGCCACCTGGTCGAGGGCTTCCTTGTCTCCGGGAGCGGAGTCAGAAGTCGAACTCGCCCTTCTTGGCGCCGTCGATGAAGGCGTCCCAGACACTCGCACTCACCACGAACGGCGCCCGCTCGGGAGCCTCCGTGTCCCGCAGGCCCACCCGACCACCCGACAACGGAGCAACCTCCAGGCAATCACCCTGGTTTGACGCACTCTTGGTGGCCTTACGCCAGGCCGCGCCCCTCAACTCATCACTCAAATCCACAGCTTCTCTGCCTTTCTGATCAACTCGATGGCCCCGCTCCGGAGCGCTGTATCTGGTGTGGACGGCTTTCCCGTCTTCTGGACGGCCCATACCCGCAAGCGGCCACTAACGGACGAGTTGGTAGAAGTAGAGCAGACGAGTTGCTCCTCTGATCAGAAAAGTGCCCCCTTGCTGCTGACTTAACGCCAGGGTTAAGCTATGGATGGAGCTGGATGGCAGGTCGTGCTGGTTGCCGAGGTCGCCGACTGGTACGACCGGTTATGCCAGGACGACTGGGACAGCGCCGAGCAGGTCGAAAACGCCATAGACATGCTGGCGCAGACCGGGCCAACACTTGGCCGACCACTGGTGGATCGCATCAAGGGAGCCGACAACCACCATCTGAAAGAGTTGCGACCTGGTTCGTCGAAAGGAAGTGAGATCCGCATTCTGTTCGCATTCGACCCGGTTCGCCGGGCGGTGCTTCTGGTTGCGGGCGACAAGGCCGGCAACTGGGACCATTGGTATGACACGAACATACCGATGGCGGAGAAACGGTACGCCGAGCACATAGCGGAGCTGGCCAGCAGGGAGTACGAATGAGCGCGGTCAACTGGGACGAGGTGAAGCAGCGGGCGCGGGAGCGACGCCAGGCTGCGGGACTGCCCGTGCAGTCGGATGGTGAGAAGTCCGCCGCGATGGAGCAGCTCGCCGCCGAGGTCAGGGCGCACAAGCTCGCGGAGATCAGGCGTGAGCAGGATCTGACTCAACGCGACGTCGCCACCACCATGGGGGTCTCCGGGCCGAGAGTCTCGGCTATCGAACACGGGGAGGTCGATCGTGTTGAAGTGGCGACCCTGCGCTCCTACGTCGAGGCTCTCGGCGGACGGCTGCGCGTCGTGGCCGACTTCGGTGACGTCGAATACACCGTGGCATAGCCCGTACGACGCCAGAAGCCCTCGGCCACCTGGTCGAGGGCTTCCTTGTCTCCGGGAGCGGAGTCAGAAGTCGAACTCGCCCTTCTTGGCGCCGTCGATGAAGGCGTCCCAGACACTCGCACTCACCACGAACGGCGCCCGCTCGGGAGCCTCCGTGTCCCGCAGGCCCACCCGACCACCCGACAACGGAGCAACCTCCAGGCAATCACCCTGGTTTGACGCACTCTTGGTGGCCTTACGCCAGGCCGCGCCCCTCAACTCATCACTCAAATCCACAGCTTCTCTGCCTCTCTGATCAACTCGATCGAGACATACTGAGGGTTTGCCTCAGCTCGGATGGTGTCGTATCGGGCACGGATGGCCCCGACGTCTTCCGGCCGATTTGTCACGTGCCCGTGAGCTACAGACTCGGCATATACCATATCCGGGTTTTCCGGAAGCTGTGCGATCACGAAGCCACCCGAGGTCCCCGTGGTCGACCCAAGCGCCAAAGGCACGATCTGAATACCGACCCGAGGTCGATCAAGCATCTCCAGAAGATGATGGAGTTGGTGTCGCATAACCTCTTTGCCGCCGATCGGGCGCTGCAAGACTCCCTCGTCGAGAATAACCCAGAGCATTGGCGGCGCAGATCGAGACAAGATCTTCTGTCTCTCCATACGAGCCGCGACGGCCTTTTCTACCTGCTCGTCGGATATGCCTGGCTCACCGCGAATAACCGCTCGCGCATAAGCCTCAGTCTGGAGAAGGCCCGGCACAACAAGCGGCTGCCAAGTATGCAGCGTGTGCGCTACCGGTTCAACATCAAGCCATCCCCGGAACCACCGAGGGCTCGCCCCTCGGGTGACCTGCTCCCACAGACCGACAAGTTCCCCGTTTGCTTCCAGGGCATCGTCGCAGCGTTGAGCGAAGTTGCGGCTTGGGGTGCGCTCACCCCTTTCGATGAAACCGATCAGGCTTTGACTGAATTGGGTGATTTCTGCTAGCCGATCCTGCGACAGGCCGGCCATCCTTCGGCGCCTGCGTAGCTCGGCACCGAAAACAGCCAATGGCCTCGTGAACGGGCCAGAAGTGGGGGTTGCTGACATTTCAGCTCCGTCCGACGGGGAAGGCTACTCCGTCAGCACAAGAACACAGCTTCAATACAAGCTGTGCAGCAATGTGCTGGAACTTTCAATACCCAAAGTAGTCATCCCGAGGCATCCTGTGAAGTGACCCGGGAGAGCGAAAAAACCATCGGAGCGGCCCTCTCAGGCGCATGGAGGGCAGTCGCCCAAAGTCGTCGAAAAAATCACCAGGTATGTCCGGATAAGAGGGGTGGAAATGTCCATCGATTCATTGGAAAACGCACTCCTGGCCGCACTTCATGCCTCTACCGGATACGCACCTGTCACCACTGAGTAAGTCCTCTGGAAGGGGCGGACGTCACCTCCCGCAAGGCGGGCGCCCCCCTGGCACATCGCCCTTAACCCACAAACAAGGCGGGGCTTGCCATGGCACGGCACGCCATGACAAGCCCCTCGACCGGACAGCGGAGGTCCGACCCGATGCACAACCCTAGAGGAAACCCCAGGCCGATCCGGGTGCGTTGGCACGCGGACCGGCCGCCGATGCCGCTCGGGTGTCGCTGGTGCGGTCACCCGCCGTACGCGCACGAGGCCGCCAGCCTCCCGCACCGCGCCCACCACCACTGGGAGCAGCCCACCCCCGCCCAGGTGCACGCCCGGATGACCATCCGCCGCCGCCTCAACCTCTCCGGCCGCCCACCGGTCACGACGCCCATCCGCGCGATCCCCGGCCCCACGGTCCCCGCCGCTTTCCCCGCGCGTTCTCCGGAGGTCTCCCCCGGTCGGCACCGGCGGCCGGAGCAGGCCGTGACCACGGCCGCCGTGCCGTACCGGCGTGGACGGCCGCCGAGCACCCGTACCCCCTCCGGCAGGCACACCCCGTACCGGCAGCGACGGCATGAACAGCGACCCCCGGCCCAGGCAGAGCGGACGGCACCGGCGAGGAACGGCCACCACGCAGGTCGCCCCCCGGCCCTGGGACCCGGCCGAACGCGCCGCCGCCGAGCGACTCGACCAGATCGAGCCCGCCTGGACCGTCTGGTACGGCCCCGGCACCCGGCACTTCCACGCCGTCGCCGGCCGGCCCGCCCCCACCCCCCTGATCGTGCAGGCCCGCACCGTCGACGGGCTACGCGCCCTGATGCGCGAGGCCGAAGACACCACACCGCCACCCCAAGGAGGGCCCATGCCCGAGACCCCGGATACCCCACAACATCCGCAGGCCCTGAACCACCCTCAGTCCTTGGAGCACCCTCACACTCCGTACGACCCGCAGTTCCCCGACGCCTCGCAGACGTCCGCCGACCAGCGCCCCATGGACGACCCGCGCACCGTCTGCTGGGATCTGCCGCACGACCTGCCGATCGTCGGCAAGGCCCGCGCCATGGTGCGCGAGACCCTCACCGCCTGGGCGCTGCACCACCTCGTCGACGACGCCGTCCTGGTGGCCGGAGAGCTGCTCGCCAACGCGATCGTCCACGGCGAGCCGGTGGTCAGGCTCTCCCTGTGGGCGAACGCGGACAAGTTCCAGATCCAGGTCACCGACAAAGGCCCCGGACGGCCCTGCCACCTCGCTCTCGACGCCGAGTCCCTGCACGGCCGCGGCCTGACCATCGTCAAGGCCCTCGCCCACGACATCGGCGTCACCCCCCACCCCGACCACCCCGGCAAAACCGTCTGGGCCCGCTGGCGTCTTCCCTCTCACGACTCACGACGAGTTTCAGGCGCAGGACGCTAAGGCGTGATCCGGTAGATGTGGTGGGAGTGTTCGGCGGCGAAGGAGTCGGTGAAGCGGCCCTTGCCGTCGACGCGGAGCGTCCGGTTCTCGAAGAGGACCTCGGCGCGGGTGGCCCGCGTCCCGCGCGGCAGCGTGAACGTGCGCCTGCCCGGCGCCGCCTTCCCACCGGGCATCGCGAAGACGTAGTACGAGCCCCGGTGGTATTTGAGCATGGTGTCCAGGCCGGGGCCGAAGCGGTGCGCGTACGACTGGGTGTTCAACACCGGGGCGAGCTTCCTGATCCGCCGGTTGATCTCGGCCACCGCGGGCCTGACCGCCTTGCCGCACCCCTCGCGCAGCACGTGCTGGGAGTGGCAGGGGCCACCGAAGTTGTGGTTGAAGTAGACGATGCCCCGGGCCTCGTGGATCAGCGAGTTCATCACCGCGCCCGTCACCTGCTCCGGCCGGATCGCCCGGGTGTCGTTCTCGGCCGGCCAGCCGACCTCGACGAAACCGTAGATCGGCTGGCGGCGGCCGTCCAGCGCGTCCAGCTCGCGCTGGCGGTCGATGACGGCGCCGTAGTTGGCGGCCCTGCGGCACCTGGCGACCGGCAGTGCCAGGAAGTTCTGCCCGTCCAGACAGGCGCTCGCGCTGGTGTACCAGTAGACGTCGGCCGAGACGGCGTCGGTGAAGCGGTTGACGAACGCGGCGGCGTCCGCGTCCTTCTCCCACATCATCACGCCCTTGCCGTAGTTGGCGTAGTGCAGCCTTCCGTCGCCCTTCGGGAGCCGGTCCTGCTGGGCGCGCAGCACCGTGAAACCGCACCCCTGATCTTCCGGGACGCACAGGGGGCCCTCGCCGGGATGGTTGCCGGTCCACCCCGCGTCCCCCGCCTTCGCCCACATGTCGACCTCGTCGTCGAGCAGCCAGCCCACCGTCTCGCTGCCGTAGCCGGGCAGCGGGACGTTCGTCAGCGCCGACATCCCGTTCTTCCGCACCAGTGCCATGTCGCTGGTCTCGGTCAGCTCCACGTACGTGTTGATCCCGGCGGCCCTGTCCCGGTTCACGTCGGCCTGGCTGATCACAGACTCGAACCAGACGCCGACCGGGAAGAACGACGGCTTCGTCCAGCCCGCCGCGGTGGGCGCGGCAAACCGCCCGTAGTAGGCGGGACCGCCCTCCCACGGCACCCGCGCGGCCGTCACAGGCCACGCGTGACCGGCGGCCCGGGCGGTGCCCCCCGGTGCCCTCCCCCGCGGCGCGTCGCCACGTGCCGGGGCACCGGTCGAGGTGTCCGCGAGCGGGCGTCCGGCCTGGTCGGCGGGCGCGTCGACCGAACAGAACCCGAGCATCGCCATCGTCACCGAGGCGGCCCCCACCCCGGCCAGCACCGGCAGCGACCGCCCGGACCGGCGGCCCCTCATCCGTCCGTGCCTTCCAGCCCCCATGACCCCGTCCTCCTCAGCGCGGACCCGACGAGCGCGGGCCCGACGAGCGCGGGCCCGACGAGCGCGGGCCCGACGAGCGCGGACCCGATGACGGCTCGGCGAGCGCCATCAGTTGTGCCGCACGCGACGACCAGGACGCACCGAGCACGGACCCCCGCAGGTCGTCGGCCGGCCGCAGGCCCCCCTCACGCAATGTCGCACGGACAGCGTCCAGGAAAAGGTCACCGCTCGCGGCGATTCTCACTCGATCGGCATAGTTCACGAGTTCCTGGAAATCGGTGCTGACCACCGGCAGGCCTAGCGCGAGGTATTCCTTGAGTTTGATGGGGTTCGAATGCTTTATCCATGGATTGTCAAGCCACGGCATGATCGCGACATCGAATCCGGAGCCGTAGCCGGGAATGCTTTCGTACGGCCTGAATCCGAGCCAGTGCACATTCGGATGCCGGGTGAGCCGTTCCATCGGGACCGTAGCGTCACCGATCAGAACCAGCGACACGTCGGGCAGTTCCCTGGCCATCCGTTCCAGAAGGTGGAAATCCACCAGATAGTCGTCGAGCGCGCCGAAGAAGCCCACTCTCGGTCCGGGAATCGCGCGAATGTCGGCGGGCTGCTCGCTCTCCGGACGCCGCCGGAAGTGGTCGGTGTCCACCCCGTGGTCGAGGAAGTACGCGCGGTCGCCGGTCAGCCGGCGCTCCTCGTCCATCAGCGCGGTGCTGACGTAGACCACGTGGTCGGAACGCTCCAGCAGGCCGCGTTCCATCGCCTCGATGGTCGGCCGGTCGGACTCGGGGAACGACGAGTGCCGGTCGGAGCGGTTGAACACCAGCGCCTGCCTGCGCATCGGGCGCACCACGTCCCACGCCGTGGGGATGGTCACCATGATCACAGGCCGGTGCAGCCCCAGTGCCCGCGAGACGGCCAGCACCTGTGCCCGGACCAGCAGCGCGTTCACCCGCCTGACCAGCGGTGACCCGTAGAAGGGCAGCGGCAGCGGGGACATCACGTAGAAGCCGGGCAGCTCACGCAGCGGCCTCCTGACCAGCATCGCGACGCTGCGCAGCTTGCGCCCGACGCGCCGCAGCACCTGCGTGGACCTGCCCGGCGTCGGCATCCGCATCCCGATGCTGTTGACCACGAGGACCTTCCGGTGGGCGGCGATCGAGCGCATGAGCTGGAAGTCCGAGTGCGCCCGGTTGTGGTACCACCAGTCCTGCGCCGAGAAGCAGACGTAGCCGGGTGAGCCCGCCTCCCGAGCGGGAAAGGCCTCCGTCCGGCCAGGAAGAGCCCGCTCCTGAGCGGGGGAGGTCCTCTCCTGGGTGGGCAGGACCTTCCCGTGGGCGAAGGAGACCTGCTCAGGGGACGAGGGTGCCGGCTCACGGACCGGGGAGTCCGCCTCCTCGCCGGGCCTGGGCGGCCACTCGCGCATCGCGACCAGCCCGCGCAGGGCGGCCCGATGCCTTCTCCCGCCCTCGCCGCCCCTGGCCACCGCGCGGACCAGTTCGTTGAGCCCGACGGCCAGCCGCATCAGCCGCCCGCGCGGGCGACCGTACCGCTCGCGGTGCATCCGGACCCGGTTGGCCGCCGACAGCGCCCACAGCCGGCTTGAGGTGGACTGCTCGCCACCGAGATGCACGGCCACGGCCCGGGGCTCGTACCGGACCGCGAACCCCGCCTCCCCGGCCCTGAGCATGTACTCGGTCTCCTCCGAGTAGAGGAAGTAGCGCTCGTCGAGGGGGCCCAGGGCGTCCAGGCAGGCCCGGGAGACCAGCCAGGCCGCGCCGGTCACCCAGTCGACGGTGTGCGGCCTGCGGTAGGCGGCCGGCTCCACGACCAGTTCGCCGAGCGGGGGGATCCGCCCGGCCCGCCGGCCGCCGAGCAGCGCCTCACCCAGCGCCCTCGGCACGGTGGGCCGCCTGCGCAGGGAGAGGTGGAGCTCGCCCGTCTCGGCGGTGAGCCGGGGGGCGGCGATCCCGGTCCCCGGCACGGCGAGCGCCTGCCTGAGCAGGAGCACCGAACCGGGTGCGAGCCGGATGTCCGGGTTCAGCACCAGCACGTCACAGCCGGCCGCGGCGGCGATGCCCGCGTTCACCCCGGCGGCGAAGCCGGCGTTGCGCCCGGTCTGGATCACCTCGGCCGCCGGCGCGGCCTCGCGTACCCGCTCGACGGTGTCGTCCGCCGAGGCGTTGTCCACCACCACGACCCGTGCCGGACCGGCGCCGGCCAGCGCCGCCCCGAGTGAGCGCAGGCACCCCTCGATGACCTGACCGCTGAAATACGTGACGATCACCACGGTGAGCCGGGGCCGGGCCTGAACAGCCATGTCGGAGCCGTTCATCCGCGGTGCCTCGACGTCAGGCGGGTGCGCAGCGCGCCGGCGAGGAGGGCGACCGCGAACGGCGCGTCGTCCCGCAGGTAGCGGCGGGCCAGCCGGCGCGGTTCCAGGGCGAGCCGGTACAGCCACTCGGCGCCCACCCGCTGGACCGGCCCCGGGGCGCGGCGGAACCGCCCGGCCGCCATCGGGATGCCGGCTCCGCAGCCGAGGTACCAGGCGCCGGGCAGCTCGGCGCGGAGGGCGGCGATGACCCTCTCCTGCCTAGGGAAGCCCAGTCCGGCGAGGACGAGGTCCGGTGCGGCGGCGACCACCCCGGCGACCACCTCACGCACCCCCTCCGGCGAGGAGTCGAACCCGAAGGGCGGCGAGCAGGTGCCCGCCACCCGCAGTCCGGGGCAGCGTCCGGCGAGGGCGCGGGCCGCGGCCTCCGGCACGCCCGGCTCCCCGCCGAGCAGGTAGACCGAGCGGTTCTCGCGGGCGGCGCGCCCGGCCAGGGAGTGCACGAGCGCGGCCCCGGTGACCCGGCAGGGCAGGGCCGGTCCGGCGAGCCCCGCGGCCCAGACCACCGGCATGCCGTCGGCGACCACGATCTCCGAGCGGGCGACCAGGTCGGCCAGGTCGGGATCGCGCGTGGCGGCGCGGACGATGTCGACGTTCGCGGTGACGATCGCGCCGCCGCGTCCCCGCCGCCATTCCGCCGCCACGTGGTCGAGCAGTTCGGCCTCGCTGACCGCCATGACCTCGACCGCGCCGACCCTGATACGCGTGAACCCCGCCCCGCCGACGCCCTTGGGCTTGGCCGAACCGTTCTGGCCCCGGGTCTCCTCCGGTGTCACCGGGCCCACCCCGGAGTCCGGTGGCCCGTTCCGATCAACATCGTTTTCACCTTTGGGATGGCCGGAAGCCCGTGAAATTGGGAAAGTAGGGGTATGAGAGTCGAACGAGGCGAGATCGACGGTGTCCTGTTGTTCGTCCCGGCTCAGCACAGGGACGACCGCGGGCTGTTCACCCGTACCTTCGACGCCGCACTCGCCGCCGCCCACGGGCTGCGGCCCGCCGAGTTCGTCCAGGACAGCCAGTCGCGGTCCCGTCTGGGAACGGTCCGGGCGCTGCACGGCAGGGGCGGACGGGGGGAGGCCAAGCTCGTCAGGTGCGCCCGAGGCGCCGTGTACGACGTGCTCGTCGACGCCCGGCCGGGCTCGGCGACCTTCGGCCACCAGATGTCGGTGGTGCTCGACGATGAGATGTTCGTCCATCTCTACGTTCCTCCTGGCTTGTTGCACGGCTATCAGGCACTGACCGATCAGGCGGACGTCTGCTACCGGATCGACCGGGAGCACGACCCCGCCGAGGACCTCTCGGTCCGTTATGACGACCCCGATCTCGGCATCCAGTGGCCGATGCCGGTCACCGCGATCAGCGAGCGTGATCTGGCCGCGGGTTCCTGGGCGGACCTGCGCGCGCGGCTGGTCGACTGACCTCCTCACCGGGTTTCTCGACGGGTTTCTCGACGGCTTTCCCGGGCTGCCGGGTGCCGCGCAGCAGCGCGCCCGCGGCTCCGATGACCAGGAACGACAGGCCGGTCACGGTCGCGAACGAGCGCAGGTCGAACGTGGCCGCCCCGACCAGGGGGACGACCAGGCAGGCGGCCAGGGCGAGCCCCAGGTCCCGCACGGCGGGGTCGGCGCTGAGGCGGCGGACGCGCAGTGCCGCCCAGAGGCCGGTCAGGAAGATCCCGGAAAAGGTGACCAGGCCGATGATCCCGGTCTCCACCAGCGACAGGATGTACTGGTTGTCGAAGATCAGGTGCTTCGGCGCGTACCAGGTGCCCAGCCCCCTGCCGACCCAGGGGTGGTTCCCGATCTCGGTGACCGCCACCGCGTAGTCGTGGGTCCGGTACTGGATGCTCGAATCGCTGGACAGGCTGGTGAACAGCCCGAGGAACACGCTGAGCAGGCCGGGCACGGCCACCTTCATCACCACCAGGAACCCGGCGCCGCCCAGTGCCGCCCACAGCCGCCTGCGCGCGGGCCAGCCCGCGAGGAGCACCGCGCCGACGACGGCTATCCCGAGGACCGCCGACCGCGACACGGAGAACATCAGCCCGGCGCCGATCAGCGCGGAACAGATCCACCAGCGCAGGGAGGGCTCGCCCCGGTCGCGGGCGCCGAACGCGTAGTGCAGCGCGACAGGTGTGATCATCGCGCAGACGACCCCGAGCTCGATGGGGTGCCCCGTGGTACCCGCGACCCGGCGCAGGGTGTTCCGTTCGAGGATCGCGGGCAGTTCCGCGGTGAATCGGAAGCCGGGAAGGGCCAGATATTTGGTCAGGTCGAATTCGAGCACGAACTGGAGCGCCGCGATCACCCCGACGGCCGCGCCACAGACCACGAGGCACTTCAGCACGAAGTCGAGCCGCTCCCGGCCCCGGATGCCGTCGCACGCCCCGAGCCCGATGCCCACCGTCGCCACGACGAGGACGATGCCGTGGTCGGCCATGTTGAGCTCGTCGGGCGGCAGGTACCCGGCACCGGCGTACCCGTAGGTGACCAGCATCGCGACCGCGTACGCGAACAGCGCGGTGCGCACGGGGTTGGGGCCCTTGGCCGCGCCGAGCGTGGTGGTGAGGTGCGCGCAGAACCACCAGAGCGCGGCGAAGAGGCCGACCGCGTCGGCCGGGGTGAGCGAGAAGGGCACGCCGCGGAAGACCAGCCGCGCGGGAACCAGCATCAGGACCACGACGAACGCGGCGGCCAGGGTCGCCCCGTCGGCGCTGCGCAGACCGGGACGGTCAAGGGAGGCGGGGACCACGGGGGCTCTCAACGCCGCAGCAGGGAGGGCTCGGCGGGCAGCCCGGACGCCGGTGCCGGGGGCACCCGGCCCCTCCGTTTCCGGGCGTCGAGGAAGCTCTCCAGGGAGAACACCGCGGCGAGGCCGGCGAGCACTCCGAGAAGCAGGGCCGCGGCGGCCCCCCGGGTCTTCCCGGTGCGCTGGGGCTGCGGCTCCGTCGGCGGCACCATCTCGTTCATCGTGATGTAGGTCGCCGGGGGCGCGTTCAACTGCCGCTGGCGAACGGCCAGCTCGATCCTCGCCCGGTCCCTGACCCGCGTCACGATGTCCCGGGCCTCGGACGGCGACCTGCTCGTGCCCTCGATGTACACGAAGGGCCCGCCGTCCAGCGACTCCGGGTTGGTGCTGCCGTTGGTGACCGTGAAGGTGGTGTCGCCCTCGGGCCGCACGCCGAGCGACTCCACGGTCTCCGGCGCGCTGATCACCTGGACGAGGATCGAGGCGGACATGCTCAGGCCCCAGTCGAAGTTCAGCAGGGGGTTGGTCAGCCCGTTGGGGCGACCGGGATCGCTCGGCAGGCTTCCGCCGGTGGGCGGGATGGTCAGCACGAGCACCGCGTTCGAGACGTAGAGCGTCGGAATCGACGAGTAGACGCCCGCCGCGGCACCGATGGAGAGCAGGAACGCCGGCAGGGCGACGTACCAGCGCCGCAACACGATGAGCACTGTCCCCCAGAAGTCCACGCCTCTCCCTTCCTGGCCGGATGTAGGCCGCCTGACCGGAGAACCGCACGGTTCCCCGGCCGGTGACCAGGTCCTCTACCGCTTGCCTCGTCCGCTTCTCACACCGTCTGCTCCTCCCGCCCCTCGCACCCCTCGCCGCTCTCGGGCTCCTCCTCGCGCTCGCTCCGGTCACCCCGGTCGTCGCGGTCGTCGCGGTCCGCTCCGTCCGGGATCTCCACCGTGGCCGGGGGCGGCCCCTCCGGCCGTTCGCCGCCGGAGGAGTCCCGGAACACCCTGCGGCGCTCCACGGCGTACGCGGCGCCGAGGCCGAGGACGACGACGAGGAACGCCGTCCCGCCCATGGCCTTCCAGGTGCCGCTCCGGTCCATCACGGGATATGCGGGCGGCACCACCTCGACGAGCCCGATGAAGGTGGAGACGGGGGCGCCGAGCGTCTCCTGCCTGCGGACCAGCTCGGCCCGCAGGCGGGACTGGGTCCTGGCCATGACGGCACGGGAGAGCTCGGCGGAGTCGCTCCGCACCTCCACGTACACGAACGGGCCGTTCATGAGGATGCCCAGCATGCCGGGGTTGGTCCGCCCGTCGTTGATCGTCAGTTCGACGGGGCCGTCCTTCACGACGCCCAGCTCCGCCGCGACCGCCTCGGTGTTCATGGACAGGATGAGGATGCCCGCCGTGGTCCGGAGGCCGTCGCTGAACTGCAGCAGCGGGTTGCTCCGCCCCGGTGGCTTGTCCGGCTCCGTCGTCCCTCCCGCGGGGGGTGTGGTCAGCACCATGGAGGTGCTCGCCAGGTAACGCGGGGGCACCAGGAAGAAGACGGCCGCGGCGCCGAGCAGCGCCAGGCCGACCAGTGGAAGCCCGACCCGCTTCCTGCGGGCGAGGTCGAGCACGGTCCTCCAGAACTCCACTACGTCTTCCCCGCTCTCCCGAGCGCGCCGGACGCCCGGGACACGATGCGTATCGGTCGCGGCACACGAACTCCTTGTCACTACTGCGGTGTGTCGGTGGCCGGGAGGCCGCCGCTCACCCGACCCTGGCCAGTGCCTCCGCCTCGTACGCCAGCGCCAGTTCCTCCGGCATCGGGTCGAGGTCGGCGCAGCGCACGAAGTCGCGCAGGGTGGTGCCGGTGCACGCCGCGTCCACGTTGCGCGCGCCGCGACGGGCACGCACGTCGTCGATGTGCACGGTGCGGAAGTCGATGCTGAAGCGGGTCCTGCCCGAGGTGTTGGGCACCGTGGAGTGCAGCTGGGCGCCGGAGAACACCATGACGCCCCCCGGTTCGGGCACCACCCGCACCTGCGGGTCGAGCACGACGTTCTCCTCCGGCCTGGGCTGCTCCCTGGTGTCGCCGCGCACGTGCCGGGCGGCGGTGAGCCGGCTCGTCCTGTTCCACTCGGCGTAGTCGTAGCGCGCGCTGCCGTTGCGCACCGGGTTGCCGAAGTACTGGGGATGGAAGGCCATCACGTTCTCCGGGACCACCTCGTAGACGGGGATCCACCAGTTGAGCTGGTTGAAGGGGGCCGAGTACCAGCAGTCCCGATGGGGGTGGAAGGCGTAGGAGATCCCGGAGGTGAGGTAGTCGTGGGAGGTGGAGGTGCGCAGCCGGGGCACGTCGAAGTAGGTCCGGTCCAGGTCGCAGCCCAGCTCCTCGAGAACCGCGGGCAGCAGTTCCTTGCACCGGGGGTGGTGGATGAACCGCGGCTTGAGCCGGGCCAGCAGGTCGGCGAACTCCTCGACCGGCATGTCGAACTGTGCGGTCTCCGGGTCGCGCCCGCCGAACGCCTCGGCGGTCATCTCCCGCGCGAAGGCCGCCAGCAGGGTGGAGGCGGGCGTCGCCGAGTAGACGAAGACCTGTCCCCGGTAGAGCAGTTCTCTGCGGGTGTCGTCGTCCACCACGCTGTTGGAGAAGACGGTGGTCATTGAAATTCCTTTCTGCGGGTCACCGGAGCGGGTCGCCGGAGCGGATGCCGGGGACCAGTCCCGAGGCGATCAGGGCGAGCCTGCGGCCCCGGCGGGCCGCGGTGAGCCGCTGGCGGCGCACGTACATGCCGAGGACCGCCGCGCGGGCGCGACGGTGCTGCTCGCCGGTGAGGCCGGCCCCCCGCAGCCAGCCCAGCAGCTCCCCGCACTGCAGGAGGGTGGAGCAGCGGGCCTTCCAGGGCGGCACGTCGAGGCGGCGGGCGATCGCGGACAGGGTGTCGTGTTTCCAGTTGCGGTGGGCGAGGACCTCGGGAACGTGCCCCCACGGTCCGGCCAGCGCCAGCTTCGCCGCGAACACCTCGTCCTCGCGGAGCATGTTCCGCCGGGGGATTCGCGCCAGCGGCTCGCGCCGCAACAGGCCGTACAGCGGGTCGATGAGCAGGTGGCTCTCGTTGAGCAGCCGCAGCATCCCGGTGAACCGCTCGACCGGGTCGTCCGAGGCCAGCTCCGAGCCCTCCAGGGGTGCGGTCGCGACCGTCCCGTCGGGCCCGGTGTAGGCGACCTGCGTGGTGACCAGGACGAGCCGGTCGTCCTCGGCGAAGGCCCTCAGGGAACGGGAGACGCAGGCGGGCTCCAGCCGGTCGTCGTCGCCGACCCAGCGGAAGAACTCGCCCTCGACCAGCTCGACGGTACGGACGAAGTTGTCGAACAGGCCCACGTTCTCCGGATGCCTGCGGTAGACGATCCGGCCGTCGGTCGCGGCCAGGTCGCGGCAGATCTCCTCGGTGCCGTCCGTGGACGCGTTGTCGGAGATCACCAGTTGGAGGCGTTCGTGGTCCTGGCCGAGGACCGAGCGGACCGCGCCCTCGATCCGCCCGGCGCCGTCGCGCACGGGAAGCACGATGGACACCAGCGTGTCGGAGTTCGGCATCCGGTCCTCTCTTTCTCTCGGTGGTGGTTCAGCGGGCACGGGCGGGAACGGCCCGCGCGCCGAGTTCTCTGAGCCGCGCCGCGGGTACGGCGAGCAGGACGTAGGCGAGCAGTCCCCCACCGCCGGCCACGCAGAGCCGGACGAGCGGGGGGCCGCCGGTCATCCCGGCGAGCGTCACGGTCACGGCCGCCGCGAGCACGGCGCCCAGCAGCGGGCGGACCAGGGCCGGAAGCACGGGTGCCAGGCGCACTCCCGCGCGGCTCAGCATCAGCACCGCCATCGGCAGGGCGACCAGGAGGCCGGCCAGCGCGTGACCGATCGCCGCGCCGCGGATGCCGTACCAGTGCGTGCCCGCCCACAGCGCGGGCACCAGCGCCACGGCCCAGCCGAGGTTCATCCACACGGTGGCCCTGGTCGCACCCGCCGAGGTGAGGATGTCGAAGGCGAGGGAGGTGAGCATCCGGACCACCAGCAGGACCGCGAGCAGCGCCAGGACCCCGGCGGCCGGTGCCCATTTCTCGCCGTAGAGGAACGCCACGATCTCCGGCGCCAGCGTGGCGGTCACGACGGCGACCGGGAGCACGAACGCGACCAGCAGCGGCACCGAGCGCTGCACCCCCAGTGAGAGCGACTCGGGCCGCTGCTCGGCCAGCCTGGAGAAGCTGGGCACCGTGACGTAGCGCAGGGCGGTCCCGATCACGCTGGGCACCCAGCTGGAGACGTTGAAGGCCAGCAGGTAGAAGCCGAGCGCGGCGGGGCCGAGCACGGCGCCGACGATGACGTAGTCGGCGTTCATCAGCACCGCCTCGATGCCGAGGCCCAGGGCCAGCGGCGCGCCGAACCGCAGCAGCCTGGCCGCGACCTCCCGGTCGAAACCGAGGCGGAACGGCAATCCCGCCCAGGCGAGCACCAGCGCGCCGGTGACCGCGTTGGCCGCGACCTGCCCGCAGGCGAAGCTGTAGGCCCCGGCGCCGTTCGCGGCGAGCGTGACGGCCACCGCCGCGTTGACCAGCGAGCCCGCGATGTTGGCCTTGGTCAGCCTGTCGTGCCCGAACCCGCGCATCAGCGAGCCGGCCCGCACCGCGGTGACACCGTCGATGAGGATGATCGCGGTGAGCAGCCGGACCACCGGGGTGGCCTCCGCGCTGCCCGCCAGCTCCGCGAAGTACGGGGCCACCACCCAGAAGATCCCGTATATCCCGGTGCTGAACGCCAGGGCCATGACCGTCGCCGTCGGCGCCATCTCCTCGACCCTGCCCCGCCACTGCACGGTGGCGGCGATGATGCCGACGTCGTTGACGTGCATGACGAAGGTGGTCGCGGCGAGCGCGATGGCGTAGAGGCCGAAGTCCTCCGGCACCAGCAGCCGGGCGAGCACCAGCCCCATGACGAAGGTCGTCACCTTGGTCCCGAGGTTGCCCAGCAGGCTCCAGCGCAAGCCGCGGCCGGCCTTCCTGCCGATCGTCCCGACCTGCTCCCCGGTCACGTCGGTCGCCTCGTCCGCGCCGGCGTCCCCGCCCTGTCGCTGGTTCATCCGTGCCTTCCGCCTGTCTCGTGGGGTGATCGGCTCAGCTGGGCTCCTCGACGCGTTCGAGCCAGATCTCCCGCCAGAACGGCACGAACTCGCGCGGGCAGCTGACGTTGTACGCGCCCGCGCAGATGACGCCCTCCAGGACGATGCAGGGGTTCTTCATCTGCAGCATCCGGCCGGTCTTCTCGTCCAGGCACCGCTCGACGCGGGCGCTCACCCGCGCGACGTGCCCGCAGTAGCGCGACATCTCCTCCTCGAACCCCATGCCGCGGTTGAGCAGGTCGTCGTTGAGCGTCTGGAGGATCTCCTCCTTGGACCTGACCCGGACCAGCTCCCCAGGACGCAGGTCCAGGGTCCGCGTCGGAGTGGTGGGCCCGGCCTTGCCCCTGACGAACCCCCAGCGCAGCCCGCCCCTGATCCACAGCCATCTGGGCAGGAGGCGCCTGCTGGCCTGCTGGAAGCGGTTGAACAGCCCGACGAGGAACGAGCGCAGCATCCACAGCACGCCCACGTTCCCCGTCCGCACGTCGGCGACGTACTGCCCGACGTCCTTGAACGGCAGGCAGGTGGGCGCGGCGCGGAGCAGCTCGGTCGCCTGGCAGGAGAAGCGCTCCTCCCCGCCCGGTCCCGGCTCCTTCCTGGTCGCGGCCTGCAGGATCGGCAGCAGGGGCCGGCCCGCGGCGAGGTCGTGCTCGGTGACCGGGGTGCGGGGGGAGTCCGGATCCACCCGCTTGAGCCAGGACTCCTTCCAGTAGAACTGGCAGGCCGTCTGGCAGCCGCCGTGCGCCTGCCCGTCGCAGCGGGCCCCGGTCAGGTGGACCGCCCGCTCCATCCGCCGCATGCCGCTGCTGCCGATCGTGTCGCAGAGCTTGTGCGCCACCTTGTGCACGGTGAGCCGCCGCCCGCAGAAGGCCAGCATCTCCGGCATGAAGGGCAGCGCGTCCAGCTCTCCCCGCTCGTCCAGGGTGGCCATGATCTCGGCCTCGCCGAGCACCTCCACCGTCTCGCCGACCCGGAGGTTGAGCGCTCCAGGACCCGTGCCGGCCCGTTGCAGTGTCATTTCCCGCACTCCTTGAGCAGTCCCGCGCCGCACAGCGCCCGTGCCGCGTCGGCCACCGCGGCGAAGGGCAGATCGGATCGTTCCGCGACGTCCAGGAGGCTGTGCTCCCCGTCGGAGAGGTTCAGCACCCACAACATCGCCATCTGGGCCTGCTGCGTGTCGCTGCGCCCGCCCAGTGCCCCGTACAGGCCGCGCCTGCCCAGCTGCGGCTCTCCGTGGGGGCTGAGGTTGAGGTAGGAGCGGTTGTCGTCAAGCACCCGGGTCACCTCCCAGCAGGTCCGCAGGGTGTCGGCCATCGCCTCCGGGGAGACGAAGTCCGGATTGTCGGCGGAGGTGTGATATTCCGGGTAGCCCGCGTAGGGGGTCCTGGTGAGCGAGCCGACGGGCAGGTCGAAGCCCGGCGAGCAGAACTGCCGCTCGTCGTAGCCGTAGGGGGAGAAGTCGACGACCGCGTGGTCACGCCCCGAGGTCCGCAGGACGTGCCGCACGGCGCGGTCGATCTCGGCGTCTCCCCGCCTGCTGCGCTTGTAGGTCAGCGGGCCGCGATCCCCCGCGCAGGCCAGCACCAGGCCGTGCCTGATCCGCCCGGCACGTTCCCGGTTGCGCGCCAGCCAGGTGATCGCGCCGATGGTGCCGGGAGCGAACAGGAAGCGGTAGGTGTACCACGGGTCGGCCTCGGCCAGCCGCCGCGCGAGCCCGACCGCCACCGCGATGCCCGCCAGGTTGTCGTTGGCCAGCGACGGATGGCACACGTGGCAGGAGACGAGCACCTCCTCGTCGACCCTGCCCGGCACCACGTGCTCGCCGTAGGTCAGGTGACCGTCGGCGAGCGTGGAGTCGATCATGACCTCGTACCGCCCGTCGGCCAGGCCCGCGAGGGTGTCGTGGGCCAGGCAGAAGCCCCACGTCTCCGCGTAGTAGCCGGTCCGGTACGGGATCAGCCCCGGCTGCTCGGGCAGCGTGTGCAGGTGGGGCCGGAGCTCGTCCAAGGTCATGGTGGCCGACACCGGGACGCTGTAGCCGACCACGTGCAGGTTCGACGCGGCGAAGTCGACGACCCTGGCACCGGAGGCGTCCTTGACGTAGGCGTCACGGATGTTCCACTCCCTGGGCACCGTCCAGTCCAGGACCTGGGTCCCGGTCGGCACCTCGTGGACCCGCAGGCCGATGGACTCCGCGACGATCTCCAGGGTGCGGCGCACGCCGTCGCCGGTGATGCTCCGGCAGAGCGGGTAGAGCCGCTCCACCAGGGCGTGCATCCCGCGCCCCTCGCCGTCATCGGTCACCGTCCACCGCCCCCGCCACCTCGCGCGGGCGCAGCGCGCCGTCGACGGTGCCCGCCTCGCGGCGGGCGGACAGCCAGGCCAGCCTGGTGAAACGGCGCTGGAAGTCGTCCGCCGTCAGGCCGAACCGCCGGTACGCCTCGACCAGCTGGAGCGCGCCCGCCTTGATCGTCCACAGCGCCTGGTAGCCGGGGAGCGCGTCGCGGACACGGGAGAAGTCGACCCGGTAGGAGCGCGGATCGGCCCCGGTCTCCCCGGTGATCACGACCCGGGCCTCCGGCACCGCCTCGGCGACCTCGGCGGCGATCTGGGCCACCGTCAGGTTGTTCTCCTCGGTGCCGACGTTGAACGCCCTGGCGTGGACGGCGTCGCGCGGGGCGGCCAGCGCCATGGCGAAGGCGTTCGCGATGTCGGCGGCGTGCACCAGCGGGCGCCACGGGGTGCCGTCGGACAGCACCCTGACCTCCCCGGACAGCAGCGCGTGCCCGGCGAGGTTGTTCAGCACGATGTCCGCGCGCAACCTGGGCGAGAACCCGAAGGCGGTGGCGTTGCGCAGGAACACCGGGCTGAAGTCCCGGTCGGCCAGCTCGAACAGGTCGCTCTCGACCCTGACCTTGGAGTCCGCGTAGGGGGTCACCGGGCGCAGCGGCGCGTCCTCGTCGACCAGGTCATCGCCTGAGGCGCCGTAGACCGAGCAGGTGGAGGCGTACAGGAACCGGCGCACGCCCGCGTCCCGGGCCAGCCTCGCCAGGCGCACCGCGGCGCGGTGGTTGATGTCGTAGGTCAGCTCGGGCGCCAGCGCGCCCAGCGGGTCGTTGGAGAGCGCGGCGAGGTGCACCACCGCGTCCACCCCCGCCAGCAGACCGGGGGTGACGTCCCGCAGGTCGACCGCGTGTCCCGGCGGGTCGCCGGGCGCGGGACCCAGCAGGCATCCGGCGAAGAGCCCGGAGTCGAGCCCGGTCACCTCGTGGCCCGCGGCGACGAGCACCGGGGCCATCACACTCCCCAGGTAGCCCTGGTACCCGGTCAGCAGCACGCGCATCCGGTTCAACCTCCAGACAGGTCAAGGGTCAGCTTGTTGACGTGGAACGCCTCGGCGTAGCGGGCGTGGCATTCGATCCCGCGGACGCGGGCCAGCCCGAGGAACGCCTCGCGGTCGTACCAGGGGCGGTGGCGCTGCGAGGGGTAGTGGCGCTGGAGCAGGCTCACCTTCGCCTCGGCCACCTCGGGCGCGAGCGGCTGGTAGACCGAGGGGCGCCCGAGGTCGCCGTCCCATTTGGCGATCTCGTAGCCGAGCACCTGGTGGTCGCGGAAGGCCGTGGGCACCAGCTCGGCCAGCGTCCGGTGGTCCTGGTGGGCGTCGGCGGGGTGCGGCGCGAACAGCAGCTCGGGGTCGGTGCGCGCGCGCAGCTCCTCCACCGCCGCCTTGGCCTCCTCCCAGCGCGCGGGCAGCCGCCCGTCGGGCAGTTCGAGCACGGTGAGCCGCAGGTCGGCGCCCGGGCAGAAGGCGGTCAGCGCCGCGTGCTCCTCGTCCTGGCGCTCGGTCCCGCCGCCGGAGAGCACCAGGGCGTCCACCCGGATGCCGGGACGCGCGGCGCAGAGGGTCAGCAGGCTGCCGCCCGCCCCGATGGCGAGGTCGTCGCAGTGCGCGGCGAGCAGCGCGATCCGGCCCGCCCGGGCCGGTCTGAAGCGGATCACGTGGTCGGCACCGCCAGGTGCTCGCGCTCCCAGAGCGCCCAGGGCCGGTCACCGCGCGAGTACGCCTCGTCGAGGGCGACCCGCTCCTTGACCGTGTCCGTCGGCCGCCAGTAGCCGCGGTGCGGGTAGGCCAGCAGCCTGCCGCGCTTGGCCAGCTCGGCACAGCCGTCCGCGACCAGGTCACCACCGGCCGGGATGTGGTCGAAGATCTCCTGGCGGAGCACGAAGTATCCGCCGTTGACCCAGAGCGGCATCTCGCTGACCGGGGTGATCCCGCCGACCGTGCCGCGCTCGCCCAGCTCGATGCAGTGGAAGGTGTCCGAGGGCGGCACCACCATCATCGACGCGCCCGCGCCCGAGAGGGTGAAGCGCTCGACGATCTCCGGCAGCGGCGCGTCGGTGAGCACGTCCGCGTAGTTGGCCAGGAACATCTCCTCGCCGTCCAGGTGGTCGCGGACCCGGCGCAGCCGCTCACCGATCGGGGAGGTGATCCCGGTCTGCACGAACGAGATCGACCAGTCGGAGATGTCGGTGGACAGCAACTCGACCCTGCCGCCGCGCAGCACGAAGTCGTTGGAGGTCGTCTCCTGGTAGTTCAGGAAGAAGTCCTTGATGTGGTGCGCGCCGTAGCCGAGGCAGAGGATGAACTCGGTGTGCCCGAAGTGCGCGTAGTAGCGCATCACATGCCAGATGAGCGGCCGAGGCCCCACGAGCTGCATGGGCTTGGGCACGTCGCCGGGGGTGCCGGTGCGCATCCTGGTGCCGTATCCGCCGCAGAAGAGGACGACCTTCACGGGTTCACCTCGACGATCTCCAGGTTGGGGATGGGGAAGACCAGCCGGCCTCCCCAGGCGTGTACGAAGGACAGCTGCTCGACGAGTTCCTCACGGAGGTTCCACGGCAGGACCAGCACGTAGTCGGGCCGCTCCTCGGCGAGCCGCTCGGGCGGCAGGATCGGTACGCGGGTGCCGGGGGTGAACCTGCCGTGCTTGTACGGATTGCGGTCGACGGTGAAGGGAAGCAGGTCGGGCCGGATCCCGCAGTGGTTGAGCAGGGTGTTGCCCTTGCCGGGCGCCCCGTAGCCGGCGACGGTCCGGCCCTGGCGGGCGGCGTCGAGGAGGAAGGTCAGCAGGTCCCTGCGCACCCGCGCCACCCGCTCGCCGAACTCGGTGTACCCCGACAGCTCGTGCAGACCCGCGGCCTTCTCCGCGGCGAGCAGCGCGGCCACCCGCTCGCCCGGCTCGCCCGCGATCTCCGCCGGCCGGGCCCACAGGCGGATCGAGCCGCCGTGCGTGGGCAGCGACTCGACGTCCACCAGGCGGAGGCCGCCGCTCGCCAGGGCGCTCCGCGCGGAGGCGACCGTGTAGTACTGGAAGTGCTCGTGATAGATCGTGTCGTACTGGTTGTGCTCCATCAGGGTGAGCAGGTGCTGGACCTCGATGGAGACCCAGCCGTCGTCGGCCACCAGGGCGCGCAGTCCCCGGGTGAACCCGATGACGTCCGGGATGTGGGCGTAGACGTTGTTGGCCACCACCAGGTCGGCCGGCCCGTGCTCCGCGCGCACCGAGGCGCCGGTCCGCTCGTCGAGGAAGGCCGTGTGCGTCGGCACCCCGGCGTCCCTGGCCGCCCGGCCGACGTTCTCGGAAGGCTCGACGCCCAGGCACCGGATGCCCCGCTCGACGACGTGCCGCAGCAGGTACCCGTCGTTGCTGGCCACCTCGACCACGAACGAGTCACCTCCCAGCCCGAGCCGGTCGACCGCCCCGCTCACGAACTCCCGCGCGTGCTCCACCCACGACGTCGAGTACGAGGAGAAGTAGGCGTACTCGGTGAAGGTCTCCTCGGGTGTGATCATCGGCGGGATCTGCGCCAGCCAGCAGCCGGTGCAGACCCGCAGGTGCAGCGGGTAGGTGACCTCCGGCTCCGCCAGCTGCCGTTCGGTGAGGAATCGTTCGCAGGGCGGGGTCGCCCCGAGGTCGACGACGCTGGCGAGGCTCGTCGAGCCGCACAACCTGCAGGTTGTCATGAGCTGATCTGCACCTTGCTGTGATCGCCCAGCACGAGGCGGTGGGCTCTGGGGGTGTTGGGGGCGGGGGTGACCTCGACGTCGTGGCCGATGAGGGACGCCTCGATCCGCGAGACTCCGGCGATCGAGGACCTGGGCAGGACGATCGAGTACTCGATCTCGCTGCCGCTGATCGCGCAGCCTGCCGCGATCGAGGTGAAGGGGCCGATGTAGCTGTCGCGGATCCGGGCTCCGGAGCCGATGATCGCCGGCCCGACGATGCGGGACCTCTCGATCTCGGCGCCGGCCTCGACGACCACCCGGCCGATCAGCTGGCTGGCGCCGTCGACCAGGCCGTCCACCCGGGGCTCCAGGGACTCCAGCACCAGCCGGTTGACCTCCAGCATGTCCGTGACGTTCCCGGTGTCCTTCCAGTAGCCGGAGATGACCGTGGAGGCGACCGGCCGGCCGTCGGCGATCAGCCAGTGGATGGCGTCGGTGATCTCCAGTTCGCCCCGCCCGGAGGGTTTGAGCTCGGCCACCGCCTCGTGGATCGCGGCGCTGAACAGGTAGACGCCGACCAGCGCGAGGTCGCTCTTGGGCACCGGCGGCTTCTCCTCAAGCCCGATCACCCGGCCCGCCTCGTCGAGCTCGGCGACCCCGAACTGCCGGGGGTCGCCGACCCTGGTGAGCATGATGTGGGCGGCGGGCCGCTCGCGGGCGAAACCCTCGACGACCCCGTTGATGCCGCCGACGATGAAGTTGTCGCCGAGGTACATGACGAAGTCGTCGTCACCGAGGTAGTCGCGGGCAATGAGCACCGCGTGGGCCAGGCCCAGCGGCGCCCGCTGGCGGATGTAGGTCACCTCCAGGCCGAGCTCGCGGCCGTCGCCGACGGCCGCCTCGATCTCGGCGTGCGTGTCGCCCACCACGATCCCGATCTCGCGGATGCCCGCCGCGGCGATGGCCTCAAGGCCGTAGAAGAGCACGGGCTTGTTGGCGACCGGCACGAGCTGTTTGGCCGAGGTGTGGGTGATCGGCCGCAGCCGGGTGCCCGCCCCTCCGGCGAGCACGAGTGCTTTCACTAGTAGGCCCCTTCTCCGCCGACCACGGCGCTCCAGGTCTTCCAGAGGATCTGCAGGTCCAGGAAGAGCGACCAGTTCTCCACGTAGCGGAGGTCCAGCCGGACCGACTCCTCCCAGGTCAGATCCGAGCGCCCGCTGACCTGCCACAGGCCGGTCATGCCGGGGTGGACGACCAGGCGGCGGCGCACGTCGGCGCCGTACTGCCTGACCTCGTCGGGCAACGGCGGCCGTGGGCCGACGAGGGACATCTCGCCGCGCAGCACGTTGAGCAGCTGTGGCAGCTCGTCGATGGAGTACCGGCGCAGGAAGGCGCCCACCCGGGTGATCCTTGGATCGTTCCTAATTTTGAACAAGACACCGTCGAACTCGTTCTCGCACACCAAGTCGATCTTGAGTCGCTCCGCGTCGACGACCATCGTGCGGAACTTCAGCACCTGGAACTCCACACCGCCCTTGCCCACCCTGACCTGACGGAAGAGCGCGGGTCCCGGACTCGTCGCGCGGATCAGCGCGGCGATCACCAGCATGGGCACACCCAGCGCCAGGAGGGCCAGCCCCGCCCCCAACCGGTCGAACAGGCTCTTCGCCAGCCTCCTGGCGCCGCGGAAGTCGGGGTGTTCGACATGCAGGAGCGGCATGCCCGCGACCGGGCTGATGCTGATGCGCGGGCCGGCCACGTCCATCAGCGCGGGTGCCACGAACAGGTCGGTACGGGCGTCCTCCAGGCCCCAGGCGAGCCTGCGCAGCGCCGCGCCGTCCAACTCCGGGCAGGCCAGTACGGCGACGGCGTCGGCGTTGACCTCGGCCACCACCGCGGCGACGTCGGAGAAGCCGCCGAGGACCGGGATTCCGTCGACCTCGACCATGTCGGGGCCCGCGGGCAGGCACGCGGCGACGACGAGCATGCCGTGGTGCGGCTGCCCGCGCAGCTGTATCACCAGGTCGAGCACCGACTCCCGGTGGCCGACGGCGACCACCTGGCGCATGTGGTCACCGCGGGCGCGCCTGCGGTGGAGCCGCTTGCGCATCCGGTGGCGGAAGACGGCGTTGAGGATGAAGGCCAGCGGGAACATCGCCATGACGAAGCTGCGGGCGATCGGCGTCTGGGTGACGTAGGCCCCGATCGCGACGGTGGCCGTCAGCCCCGCGGCGCCGTTGAAAACCGTCCGGAACTCATCCGTTCCCTCGCCGTAGGTGCGCTTGCGGTAGGCGCCCCCCGCGGCCAGGGCCAGCGGCCACACCAGGGCGAGCCCCAGTCCGAGCAGCGCCTCCGTGCCGGGGATGAAAGCACCAAACCAGATTCGGATTCCGAGAACGGCCCCGCAGGCGATTATCGAACACGCGACATCTCCGGCCAGGAGAATACGGACATAAGGGCGTGTCCAGATACTCGGAGAAGTGCGCGCTGGACTCTTAAGGAGCCCGATGACGAGCTCCTCAGTTCCCACTCTCATACCACCCCACCCAAGATGCCCCGACTCGTCCGGATAAGGTGCCACGCATCTCATTTCAATAGTTGACAGCATTCCCTAATGCATCAGGAGCGTGGATACCCATGGAAATCCTAGTGATCACCATTGGGTGGGGGAATACCGGCCACTGTCCACTATTGGCCGAAGTACAAGGAGATGACATCTTGACGGAGCGGATCAAACGTGTTCCTTTGACCGCTTATATTTGTCAATAATATGAAATTAGTCGTATTCAAAATCCGGAAGAGCAGAAGGTGGTTCCGGACTGCGCCATACGACGACGTAATCGTCGTGCGCGGCCTCCACCGCCGCACCGAGCCGATCGAGATCGAAATCCGGGAGATACCGGAGACGGGCGAGGAAGGTCGCGTCGGTCGCCGACCTGGGCACCACGCACCCCTGGCCCTCTCGATCAAGAAGGATGTACAGGATGTCCGAGTCCGTATCGCCCACTACCCGCACCTCGACGACGTCCTCCCACGCGAGGGCGTCAACGCTGCCGTCCTCGTAGTGACGGGTCACGCCTTCTTCGGTGACATATACGTAGGAGTCCGGCACTGAGTTGCCGTGCATGGGCGCGATTGTGACCACTCCGGGGCTCCGCGTGCAATAGAGCCGTGCAAGTCAGTGCCTAATGACCGCCCCAGCCGTGATCGAGATGCGCGGCGACCGCCTCCCTGGCGGCCTCCGCGGGACCGCCGGCGATCGCGTCGAGCAGGTTCCGGTGCTCGGCGACCAGCACGTGCCGGTCGGAGTAGACGGCGCGCAGCCGCACCAGGCCGAGCCTGGTCTCGACGGCCAGCATGCCGTAGAGCCGCTCCAGCCGGGGGCTGCCCACCGCGACGACCAGCGCCTGGTGCAGCGCCATGTGCTCGGCCACCATGTCCGCCCAGGGGGCGTCCGCGGGCAGCGCGGCCATTCGCGCCAGTGCCGCGTCCGCCTCCCCGACCCGCCGGCCGGCCAGCGCGGTGGCCGTCAGTTCCTCAAGCGGGCGCCGGACGAACATCAGGTCGTCCAGGTCGGCCACGGTCACCTCGGCCACCTGGGCGCTGCGGTGCCGCTCGCGCCTGAGCAGCCCCTCGTGCACGAGCACGGCGAGCGCCTCGCGGACCGTCGGGCGGGCCACCCCGTACAGGGCCGAGAGCTCCTGTTCGGGCAGCGTGGTGCCCGGGTCGATCTCGCCGGACAGCACCCGCCGGCGCAGGGCGTCGGCGAGCGCGCCGACGGCGGAGACGGGATGGAGCGGGAGGGTCACGCCGACGACCCTATTGCCCTTCCGCCCCGGCCGGCGGGCGAGACGCGCTCGGGCAGGGAGACCGCGACCAGGCTGGCGCCGAGCAGCAGCAGGCCGGCGACCGAGGCGGGCCCGAGCCGCTCGCCGAGCACGACGACACCGAGCAGCGTCGCCACCGCGGGCTCGGCCAGCGCGAGGGTGGCGGCGGTCGCGACCGGGGTGGTGCGCAGCCCCCTTCCGTACAGCAGGTAGGCCAGCGCGGTGGTGGCACAGCCCAGGTAGAGGGCGGTGAGCAGGCCGCGCGGCTCGGCGAGCCAGCCGGTGCCGGTCCACAGCAGGACGGGCACCATGACGACCGCCGCCCCACCGAACATCAGCCCCATCACCGCGTCGGAGGGCGCCCCCGCGCCGATCGTCCGCGCGGCGGTGACCGCGTAGAAGGCGTACAGCAGGCCGCCGAGCAGCGCGAACAGGACCCCATCGGCCCGCACCTCGCCTCCCCCTCCGGTGAGTACGGCGCAGCCGGCGATCGCCGCCGCGGTCGCCACCGCCCAGCGGCGGCTGGGCCGCACGCGGTCGAGCAGCCAGGACAGCAGCCCGGTGAAGACGGGGCCGCTGCCGATGGCGACCACCGTGCCGACGGCCACTCCGGTCCTGCTGACCGCGGCGAAGAAGCACAGCTGGTACGCCGCCACGGCCACCGCGGCGGCCGCGAGCGGGCCTCGGGGGAGACCCAGGAGCCGCGCGGGGCCGGTGACGGCCGCGAGGACCAGGCCACCGATCACCAGGCGGGCGGCGGCCATGGAGACGGGATCGACCCCGGCGACGAGCAGGCCCGCGGTTCCCGCGGTCCCCCAGAGCACGGCGGCTCCGATCACGGCGAGTTTCACGGGACGATTGTAAGCATATTGTCTGACAACCATACAACGCCGCTCCGGCGGGCGGCCGGGAGGACACACCGCCGTCTCGTTTTCCAGAGCGCGCGCGCGGGTAGTTCGGCGAGGTGAGATGTCCGATAAGCAGTACGAAACAGCAGCTCAGGGCACGGTCGACGGTGAGTCGTCACACGCCCTCCGCCGACCACGGACGGAGATGATCGCGTTGTCCAGGGGAACGTTCCGCCAGGGGTCGGCGGAGGAGGTCGAGTCCATGCTCGGCACCGCGACGCCGCATCCGCTGAACGGCGTGAAGATCACCACTTCGGCCGAGGCGATGGACGCGATCGCCGAGGCTCTCGACCTGCCCGACCGTTTCGGGCACACCCTCGACTCGCTTTACGACGTGCTGACCGACCTGTCGTGGCTGCCGCCGGGCGAGCACCTGCTGCTCTGGTCGGAGCCGTCGACGCTGCGGAGCGAGGACCGCCAGACCTATGACGCCATCCGGACCGTCCTCACCGAGGCGGTCGCCGATGACACGCCCGGAGAGTCCTTCCTGTCCGTTCTCGTGCTGACCGACTGAGCCGTCGCCACGCAGTGCGCGCAGAAGGCACCGCCACGGCCCTCGGGACAGCTGCAGCGCCAGTCCAGCGTCTCGTCGACGATCCGGAACTCGACGCACGCGGCGCCCTCGTCGACCTCGGCCGTCACCAACCGCGGGCCGAAACGGACCAACTGCACCGCCAGCGTGCCGCCGTGGGCCCGCGCCGACCGTCCCGCCCGCTCGGCCTCGGCTTTGACGAGCTCCGCAATCGTTTGCATCGAAGGTTCCCTCCTACCTGAAGAGACGCACCTGAGGTATGGAAGGTTCCAAACCGATACAGCACGATAAATCATCGCAACGTAACCCACATGCACATCTAGCACCAAGTGACCCTCATTGCTATGTTTGGCGACTGTTAACCACGCATCTCAATAGTGCGAGGTATTATGGCTGGCCGAAAACACTCAATCAGGGTGAAAATTTTTACCTTACTTTTGGTACCAATTGTATCCCTTGTAGTCATTTGGGCGTTTGCTGCCAGCCTGACGGTCCAGAACGGCCAGGAACTCCTCAAGATCCGCGACGGCTACGTGTACGCGGTCCAACCCGCCAGAAAAGTGACCACCGCGCTCCAGCACGAACGGCTGCTGTCGCTGTCCGTCCTGGGAGACGTCGACGTCTCGCGTGCGGAACTGGACGCGCAGCGCGTCCGCACGAACGACGCGCGAGCCGAGCTGGAGCGGCTGATCACCGCGGCCCGTTCCGACCTCGTCCCGGGCACCTGGGAGCGGCTGAACCGGCTCCTTCGCGCCATGGACCGGCTCACCGAGATCCGCAGCGGCGTCGACACCCGCACCGACACCCGGCTGCAGACGCTCGACGCCTACACCGGGATCATCGAGGCCGCCTTCGACGTCTACGAGAAGGTGCGGATATCCACCGACATCGAGCTGACCGACCAGGCGCGGGCCGTCGTCATGGTCGGGCGGAGCCGTGAGATCCTCAGCCGGCAGGCCGCCCTGATAGCCGGAGCCGTGGTCGAGGGGGCCATGAGCCCCTCGGAACGTGCCAGGTTCAGCGAACTGGTCACCGGCCGCAGGCTCCTCTACTCCCTGGGCTTCGACCAGTTCGACGCCGAGTTCCAGGCCCTCTACACCGCCCTGCACGACTCCCCCGACTACTCCTCGTTCGAGAGGATCGAGAACGCCGTCGCCACGTCGGCGGTTCCGGACCCCGCCTGGGCCGAGGTCGCCACCCGGCTCTCCGACGACTTCGACAGCCGCGCCGGAAAGGTCAGCGAACGCATCAGCGAGCGGTCCATGCCGCTCGCCAGGGGCATCCTGATCCAGATCGGCCTCGCCGGCGGGCTGGGCCTGGCCGCGGTCGGGCTGTCCGTCTTCGTCTCGGTACGGTTCGGCCGGCGGCTGGGCGGCGAGCTCATCGACCTCCAGCAGGCGGCCCTCGACCTGGCCGACAGGCGGCTGCCCGACGTGGTCCGGCGGCTCCGCCGGGGCGAGGACGTCTGCTCGGAGGCACCCGAGATCAACGTCGGCAGCACCACCGAGGTCGCCAGGGTCGGCGAGGCGTTCTCCACCGTGCAACGGACCGCCGTCGAGGCCGCCGTCGGTCAGGCCGAGATGCGCAAGGGCGTCAACAAGGTCTTCGTGAACCTGGCCAGGCGCAGCCAGTCCCTGCTGCACCGGCAGCTGGCCATGCTGGAGACCATGGAAGGGCGGGCCCGCGATCCGGAGACCCTTGAGGATCTGTTCAGCCTGGACCACCTGACCACCCGGATGCGCCGCCACTCCGAGGGCCTGATCATCCTGTCCGGCGCCGTCCCCGGACGGGGATGGCGGACACCGGTCACGATCTACGACGTGGTCCGCGCCGCGGTCGAGGAGGTCGAGGACTATCCGCGCGTGACGATCAGCGTTCCGCACGGCCCGTCCGTGATCGGCGCGGTCGTCACCGACGTGATCCACCTGGTCGCCGAACTGGTCGAGAACGCCGCCATGTTCTCTCCCCCGCACACCTCGGTACGCGTGCACGGCGAGACGGTCGCCAGGGGCTACGCCATCGAGGTCGAGGACCGGGGGCTCGGCATCCCCGCCGAGGAGATGGCCCGGCTCAACGCGCGGCTGGCCGACCCGCCGGAGTTCGACCTGGCCGACAGCGACCGGCTCGGCCTGTTCGTCGTCGCGCAGCTCGCCGTCCGGCACGGCATCCGCGTCTCCCTGCGGCCCTCCCCCTTCGGCGGCACCACGGCGATCGTGCTGCTCCCGAGCGAGCTGGTGGTCGAACCGCTCGATCCCCGGTTCACCTACTCGGTCGAGGTCGAAAGGCTTCCCTCCGGCAACGGCCTCCCCAAACGGGTGCGCCAGACCGTACCCGCCGAACGGGCCGCCTCCGGCGCCCCTGTCGCGGAGACCACCCCGGAGAGCAGGGGAGCCGTACCGAGCGGCGTGCTCGCCGCGTTCCGCGACGAACGGCAGCGCACCGGGCCGGAGGGCGGCTGATGACCGAGCGCTGGCTCGACCGGGAGGCCGGTCCGATCGTCCGTCCCTACACGATGACCCGCGGCAGGACCAGGGCCGCGGGCGCTCATTTCGACCTGATGGCCGTGGTGGTGGCGGTCCGGGCCCCACGCCGGGACCTGCCGCCCGAGCACATGTCGATCCTGAACGCCTGCCGCGCGCCGATCTCCGTCGCCGAACTGGCCGGGGAGACCGGCATGGCCGTCGGAGTGCTCCGGGTGCTCCTCGGCGACCTGCGCGACCACGACCTGATCACCGTACGGCTCCCCGCGGCGCCCTCCGCGATCCCCCGCGAGAACCTGCTCCGCGACCTCCTCGCCGGGCTCAAGGCCCTCTGAGCCCGGCGGGCGTTTCGCCCGTGGGCGAGACCGCGCCGCTCAGTCCGTGGCCAGGCGGGCGTGCCGCTCCACGTCGTGGCGGACGCCCGCGTAACTCAGCTTGGCCCGCTCGATTCCCTCGGAGCGGAATCCGGCCCTGGTGGCCACCGTGCAGGAGGCCACGTTGCTGACCCGGTGCGCCAGCTCCAGGCGGAACAGCCCCCGTTCCCTGAACGCCCACTCGGCCATCTTGCCGGCGGCGGCCACGGCCACACCCCGTCCCCTGGCACGCGGGATCGTCCAGTAGGACACCCAGCCGGTCTCGTGCGCGTCGATGTTGCTCACGGCGACGTTCCCCACGACCTCGCCGTTGGACACCACGGCGAACGCCCGCGCGTCGTCACGGAAGCCCCAGACCCCCATCCACTCCAGCGCCGCCTGGGCCGTGTCGATGGGCCGGGCCGCCTGCTCGGCCATGTCCGGGGAGCTGAACGCGTCGAGCACGACCCACATGTCGTCGGGTCGCCATCCACGCAACTCCACTTCAATCATGCCGTGCAGGGTAGCCCCGAGACCGTCCCGCGCAACGCGCCGCCCACCGCTCTGACGTCCGGAAATCGTCCACATCGGAGCGCGGGTCCCAGATAGATCCGAGATCTGCTGGGCACTCAGCAGCTATGAGTGACGATTCGGAGAGCCGCGACCTCACCGGGAAGGGCTTCGGCGACGGCCGGCCCAGGACAATGGGAGAGATAGCCGTGAATCTGGCGGTCAGCGAATCACTCGCCAATCACGGCCACCACGCCCTGGTCAACGCGCACGAGTCGGCTGCCCGCGGTCACCAGCTCATGGCCGACGCGGGCGTGGGCGACGTGGAGCAGCACCTCGATCTGGCGCGCTGGCACCACTGGTGCGCCATCGTGGAGTACCAACTGGCCGACGAGGCGGACCAACGGACTCCCGCCAGACGGAACCCGAACGGCTGAACACGGCGGGCGAGCCCGAGAGGCGCCCCCCGCACCGGTACGGCCCGGGCGGACCGCTCCGCCGGCAGGCGCGGTCACGGCGAGGATGACCGCACCCCCGGCCGATACGTGGGCTCCGGCCGGCGGGATCAGCTTTCACGGATCTCCCTGGCCAGCGCGGCACTGCGGTGTTCCAGGTGCCACAGCCCGAGGCGGTGGTGGGTCTCCCGCGCTCGCTCGGCGTGCGCCAGTGCCTCCTCGACGCGACCGACCCTGTGGAGCAGCTGGGCGACCACACCGTGGATCGTCCCCCAGGAGATGCATCCCGTTCCCAACGTCACCAGCTGTTCGGCGATGGGTTCCAGTTCCTCCAGCAGCCCGTACGGATCGGGGCGGCCGATCCTGGCCGCGACGAGACCCCACTGCCAGGTGACGAACTGCCACGCCCAGTCACGCTCGACGGCGACGCCCCACCGGTCGATCAGACGGTGGGCGAGCGCCTCGTCCCCCGCCTCGATCACGGCCAGTACGGCGGCGGGACGCAGCAGGCTGTTGGAGTCGTCCTCGGCGGCCTCGAGCAGTTCCGGTACGAGCACCCCGTGTCGGCCCTGTGCCCAGGACGAGAAGAAGGCGCAGAGGAGATGGATGTACTCCGGGCCCCAGAGGCTGATGCGCCGGTAGCTCTCGGCGCCGGTCGCGGCAAGCCTCTCCACCTCCTCCCAGCGGCCGTCGAGCATCGCCCGCCCGGTCGCGGCGTAGGTCACCTGCGTCTCGAGCTCCGGCATCCGCACCTCGCCGGTCAGGCGCAGGCAGCGGGCCAGCTCGGCGTCGTAGTCGGCCAGCCTTCCCTCGCGCAGGAAGGTCGGCATCCGGTGCAGGCGGGCGATGATCTCGGCGGCCCGGGGCAGGTCGGGGAGGGACAGGATCTCCTCCGCCGCCCGGTAGCGCTCCTCCTCGTACTCCGGGGTCCAGGAGGCGATGATGAAGTTGTTGAGCGTGCGCGCGAGCAGGCGGTGGTCACCGGCCCGCCGGGCGAGCGCGACCGCCTCGGCCGCGAGCCTCGCGCCCTCCCACCGCCGTTCGCTGTAGTAGAGCTCCACTCCGAGGGTTCCCAGCAGCTCGGCCCTGACCGCCTCCCGCCCGGGCGGCAGCCGGTTCAGCTGGTCCTCCAGCACGTCGATCATGCGCCTGTCCACCACGCCGTAGGCGCGCCAGTTCCACAGCGTCACCCCGCCGAAGACCGTCGCCGCCTCGATCACCGCCGCGTCGTCGCCCTTACGGATGGCGAGGGTCACGGCCTCGTCCAGGGCGGTGTGCGCCGTGATCACGTCGCCGACCACCCTGCGCGCCCGTCCCAGCTCGATGAGCAGGGCGCCGCGGCTGAACGCCGGATCCGCGGACTGCGGGTCGAGCGCCGCGAGCGCCTGCTCCCAGAACATGACCGCCTCGTCGTAGGCGAGGCGGGCCGCCGCCTGTACCGCCGCCCTGACGGCGTACGACGTCGCCTTGGCCGAGTGACCGATCCTGGCCGCCATGCCGAAGTGGTGGGCGAGCACGGGCAGTCGCGGCTCCAGGTTTCCCGGGTGAAGATTCTCGACCGCCTCACCCACTCGCCCGTGGATCTGCGCCCGCTGCAGTCGGCTCAATCCCGTGTAGAGAGCCTCGCGGACGAGCGCGTGCGAGAAGCGATAGTCCCAGCCCCCGGCCACCTCGGTGAGCAGGCCGGTCGCCACCGCGGGTTCGAGCAGCATCATCATCCGGGCGCCGCCGATCCCGGTGGCGGCTTCCAGCACGTCCGCGTCGACGTCCCTGCCGATCACCGCGGCGGCCCGCAGGAGCGTCTGGGAGTCCTCGGGCAACCGCGAGACCCGCCGGGTGATGACGTCGCGCACCCCCTCGGGGACGGAGAGGGAGGTGACGTCCGCGGCGGCGACCTGGTCCAGCGGCGAGACGCTGTCCAGCAGGCGGAGCACCTCACCGAGGAAGAAGGGGTTACCGCCGGTACGGTCGTGCAGCGCGCTGACCAGGGCCGGGTCGGGGCCGATGTCCGCACGACCTACCCGGCCCAGATCGTCAGGGCCCGCGTCGTCCAGGTAGTCGGCGACCTGCTCCCACGTGAACGCGGTGACGCTCATCCGCTCGGTACCGCGCTGCCGGGTCAGGTCGCCGAGCGCGTCCGTCAGCGCCGGCCACGCCTCGGCGGTCTCGGCGGCCTCGGGGCGCAGGGTCGCCAGCACGAGCAACGGCACCCGGTGCAGGTCGCCGCCGAGGAAGGTCAGCAGCTTCAGGGACGCGGCGTCCGCCCAGTGGACGTCCTCCATGAGGATGAGCACCGGTGCCACGCCCGCCCGCCGTGACAGCGCCCTGGCCACCGCGTCGTACAGCAGGAAGCGCGCGGTGTCGGGATCGTCCGCGCCCGAGGCCCCGTCCGCGCCCGTCAACCGGCGGATCACGTTCTCGACCCCCTCCGCCTCCCGGGTCACGGCCCCAAGCCCTCCGGCACCGGCCTCCGCCTCTTCTTCGAGGGCGGTCAGCACCTGGATCCACGGCCAGAACACGGGCGCGCCACGCCCTTCGACGCACCGGCTCCACACCGGGGTGACCCCCAGTTCCCCGGCGATCTCGGCCGCGGCCTCCGCGAGACGGGTCTTGCCGACCCCGGACTCGCCGCTGACCAGCAGCACACCTCCCGCGCCACGGGCCGTGTCCCGCAACCGCTCCCGGATCCGGCGCAGCTGAGGCTCCCTGCCCACGAGCCTGCGCCCGCGCGGGGCGGAGGCCCGCCACTCCCCTGCCGTCCGGGGGGCCACGACGTCTTCCCCGCGGGACGATCCGTCCCCGCGCGCGGGCGAGATCTCCTCCCCTCGCGCGATCGACGGCCAGGAGCCTTCGAGAGACTCGTCCTGGTCGAGGATGGCCTGTTCGAGACGGCGCAGTTCGAGGCTGGGATCGAGCCCGAGTTCGTCACCGAGGAGGGTACGGCAGCGCTGGTAGGCGGCCAGTGCCTCGGCCTGCCTGCGGTCGCGGTACAGGGCGCGCATGAGCAGCGCCCAGGACCCCTCCCGGTAGGGATCGAGATCGAGCAGATGCCCGGCCTCGACGGCCGCCTCACTGAACCTGCCGAGCAGCAGCCACGCCTCGGCCCGCGTGGACAGTGCCGACAGGCGCACCTCGGTGAGGCGGGCCACGATAGGCCCCACGAAGGAGCGGTCGGAGAAGTCGGCGAGCGGCTCGCCCCGCCAGGTGCCGAGTGCCGCGTCCAGGGACCGCTCGGCCTCCCACGCCCGCCCGTCGGCCAGAGCGGCCTGTGCCTCCTCGACGGCCCGGATGAAGCGGTTGGCATCCACCTGATCGGGCGAGATGTCCAGCAGGTACCCAGGCTCCCGGGTCCGCAGGACGCGAGCGGGGGACCGAGGGCTGCGCAGCGGTTCGAGGATCCTGCGGAGCTGGGAGATGTACGCCTGGAGCGTTCCTGTCGCGCTGGACGGCGGCTCGTCGGCCCAGAGCCGGTCGATCATCTGGTCGAGGGGTGCGACATGGGGCGCGTTGAGCACCAGGAGCGTCAGCACGGCCCGCTGTTTGCGGGATCCCAGGTCGAGGAGCGCACCGGTGCCGTCGGCCACCTCCACCGGTCCGAGGATGCGGAAATCCAGACACGCCGCGGCCTGGGCGGTATCCGGTACCTCGCCACCGTTCGCGAGCATCACAACTCCCGCACGAGCCACGCGACCGCCAATGCCTCGATCGCGGGTCCATCGTATCGGCAGGTCGCGATGGGGGTTCTGTCGGCGGCGACGAAACCGGAGGAGCCGAGGAGGGAGAACGTTCCCGGATCCGCCGCCGCCACCCGGTAGCGCACCAGTTGGACGCCGTCCGCGCGCATCTCCGTCAGCAGGTCACCGAGCAGCCGCCGGCCGAGACCCCGTCCCCGGTGTGGCAGGGCGACGACCAGGGCCCGCAGGCGGGCGTCACGGTCGGGCTGTCCCACCTCGACGAGGGCACCGGCCACCGGCGGATCGTCCACCGGCCGCGCCAGATCGACCAGCACGTACACCCGGCAGCGAGCGGCCGACACCTCGGACAGGGCCTCCTCCAGGGCCTCGTCGAGCAGATCGGGACCCGTCGCACCCGCGTATGCCAGGACCTCCCGCAACAGCAGGGTGCTGGAGGGCTGGGACTCCAGTGACGACGACATGCGCACAGCGTTCCACCGCCGTCTAGGAAACGACTAGGAGACCTCTAGGTCCTCGGCCGGGTCCGGCGGCCACCACTCCGGTCGCGGTGGCCGCCGGACCCCAGTAACAACCCAGTCGTCTCCAAGTGCCGGCTGCGACAACTGGAGGACCGGGCCGGTCGAGGCCCCGCGACTTCGCCCCACGCCGCGAGTCGTCTCACACCATCGGGAGAACCCTCATGAGTACCGCCTTTTCCACGGCCGAGCATCTCGGCGGAGAGCTGGAAGTCCTGCGAGGCCAGGTCGCCGGCCCTGTCCTCGCTCCTGGTCAGGACGGCTACGAGGAGGAGACCGCGGGTTTCAACACCGCGGTCCGGCACCACCCGGCCGTCGTGGTGGGCGCCACCCGCACCGCGGACGTCATGGCGGCGGTCCGCTTCGCGGTCCACCACTCCCTTCCCGTCGCCGTGCAGGCCACCGGGCACGGCGCCGTCCAGGCCTCCGACGGGGCGCTGCTGATCAACACCTCCAGGATGCGCGAGGTCACCGTCGACCCCTCCGGCCGCACCGCGCGGGTCAGCGCGGGCTGCCGCTGGGCGGACGTCATCGCGCAGACGACCCCGTACGGCCTGGCCCCCCTGAGCGGCTCGTCCACGGGCGTCGGGGCGGTGGGCTACACGCTGGGCGGTGGCATCGGCCCGATCTCGCGGGCCTTCGGCTTCGCCGCCGACCACGTACGGGAGATCACCGTGGTGACCGCGGACGGCCTGGTCCGGGTGACGGACCCGGACACCGAGCCCGACCTGTTCTGGGGACTGCGTGGCGGCAAGGGCAGCTTCGGCGTGGTCACCTCCATGGTCATCGACCTGTTCCCGGTGTCGACCCTGTACGGGGGCGGCCTCTACTTCAGCGCCGAGGACACCCCCGCCGTCCTGCACGCCTACCGGACCTGGGTCGACACGCTGCCGGAGGCCACGACCACCTCGGTGGCGATGCTGCGCCTGCCCCCGGTGCCCGAACTCCCCCCGCAGCTGCGTGGCCGCTTCGTGACCCACCTGCGCTTCGCCCATCTCGGCGACGCCCACAAGGCGGAGGCACTCCTCGCCCCGATGCGGGCCGTCGCCGAGCCGATCTTCGGCGAGATCGCGCAGATGCCGTTCGGCGCGATCGACTCCGTGCACCAGGACCCGGTGCATCCCATGCCGAGCTGGGAGCGCGGCGCCCTGCTGCGCGAGCTCGGCGCGGAGACCGTGGAGGCGCTCCTGGCGGCGGCCGGCCCGACGGTCGACGTGCCGCTGGCCATCGTGGAGCTGCGCCAGCTGGGCGGGGCGCTGGGCCGCGAGCCGCGCCGGCCGAACGCCGTGGGCGGGCGGGACGCCGCCTTCGGCGTGATGGTGATCGGCGCCCCCGTTCCCGAACTGCTCGACACGGTCGTCCCGGCCGTGGGCGGTGCCGTGCTCGGCTCCCTGACTCCCTGGCTGACCGGCGGGACGCAGCTCAACTTCCACGGGGCGATGCTCGCCCCCGAAGACCTGGCCCGCGCCTGGCCGGAGCCGACACTGCGCAGGCTCATCGCTCTCAAGGACCACTACGACCCGGCCCGGGTGTTCCGCTTCGGCCACGTCGTGCCCCGCGTCTGAGCCCCCAGATCCACCGGCAGGCCGGGGGGGCCTGCCGGTGTCTCGCGGCGGGGGCGGAGCTCGTCCGTGGCACGGGACCTATTGACCTCATGTTTCCGACAAATTAAATTAAGTATAGAAATAAGGCGTTGATTTACAGTGCCGTAGTCGCGCCTCATCTGCTGTCGGACCTTCCACCCCCCGGATCCACTGTGGAGACAAGCATGAGAGGTCTGTTCCGTCCTGCCGCCTTATGGACTGCCACGGCAGTCGTGGCGGCTCTGCTCGCAGTACCGTCGAGCCCGGCATTCGCCGACACGTTGTTGTCGCAGGGCAAGGTCGCGACGGCCTCCTCGACCGAGAACGGCGGCACCCCGCCGGCCGCCGCGGTCGACGGCGACACCGGCACCCGCTGGTCCAGCGCGGCCGGCGACTCCCAGTGGATCCAGGTCGACCTGGGCGCCTCGTTCGGCATCAGCAGGGTCGTGCTGAACTGGGAGGCCGCGTACGGCAGCGGATACAAGATCCAGTCATCCGAGAACGGGAGCACCTGGACGGATCTGAAGACCGTCACCGGCGGTGACGGCGGAATCGACACCTGGGACGTCACCGGCAGCGGCCGGTACGTCCGGATGCAGGGCGTCACGCGAGCCACCGGCTACGGATACTCACTGTGGGAGTTCCAGGTCTTCGGTGGGGACTCGGGCCCCGCGGGCCAGTGCGGGACCGGCAACGCCGCGTTGAACAGACCCTCGACCGCGTCGTCCACCGAGAACGGCGGGACCCCCGCGAGCGCCGCCTTCGACGGCGACAACGGGACCCGCTGGTCCAGCGCGGCCGGCGACCCGCAGTGGATCCAGGTGGACCTGGGCTCGACCCGGACCGTCTGCGGGATCGACCTGAGGTGGGAGGCCGCGTACGCGAGCGCTTTCAAGCTCCAGGGGTCGACCAACGGCACCACCTGGACCGACCTGAAGTCCGTCACGGGCGCCACCGGCGGCGTTCAGTCGCACGAGGTGAGCGGCTCCGCCCGGTACGTCCGGATGCACGGCACCACCCGAGCCACCGGCTACGGATACTCACTGTGGGAGTTCGCCGTGCGCACCACGTCCGACGGTCCGGTGATCCCCGGCGGCGGGGACCTGGGACCGAACGTTCACGTCTTCGACCCGTCCATGTCCAGTGCCGACATCCAGAGCCGGCTCGACACCGTCTTCCAGCAGCAGGAGTCGGCCCAGTTCGGCACCGGGCGCCACGCCTTCCTGTTCAAGCCGGGCACCTACCACGTGAACGCCAAGGTCGGCTTCTACACCTCGATCATGGGTCTGGGGCAGTCCCCCGACGACGTCACCGTCAACGGCGTGACCGTCGACGCGGGCTGGTTCGGCGGCAACGCGACCCAGAACTTCTGGCGCTCGACGGAGAACCTGTCGGTCCAGCCGCCCGGCGGCACCAACCAGTGGGCCGTCTCCCAGGCCGCGCCGTTCCGCCGCATGCACATCAAGGGCGCGCTCAACCTGGCCCCCACCGGCTACGGCTGGGCCAGCGGCGGCTACATCGCCGACAGCAAGATCGACGGCGCCGTCGGCCCGTACTCGCAGCAGCAGTGGTACACCCGGGACAGTTCCGTCGGCGGCTGGGTCAACGGCGTGTGGAACATGGTCTTCTCCGGGGTGCAGGGCGCTCCCGCCACCGCCTTCACCGACAAGTCCTACACCACGCTGGACAACACCCCGATCAGCCGTGAGAAGCCGTACCTCTACCTCTCCGGCAACGAGTACCGGGTGTTCGTCCCGGCCAAGCGGACCGGCGCGCGCGGTGTGAGCTGGGCGAACGGCGCCACCCCGGGAAGCTCGATCCCGCTCGCCCAGTTCTACGTCGCCAAACCCGGCGACACGGCCGCGACCATCAACGCCGCGCTCAGCCAGGGCCTGCACCTGCTGCTCACCCCCGGCATCTACCACATCGACCAGCCGATCAACGTGACCAGGGCGAACACCGTGGTCCTGGGTCTCGGCCTGGCCACGATCATCCCCGGCGGCGGCGCCACCGCGGTCAAGGTCGCCGACGTGGACGGCGTGCGGCTCGCCGGTTTCCTGGTCGACGCGGGCCCGCAGAAGTCCGACGTGCTCATCGAGGTCGGCCCGCAGGGGTCGAGCGCCGACCACGCCGCCAACCCGACCACGCTGCAGGACGTGTTCGTCCGGATCGGCGGCGCCTTCGCCGGCAACGCCACCACCAGCGTGGTCGTCAACAGCGACGACGTGATCATCGACCACACCTGGCTGTGGCGCGGTGACCACGGCGACGGCATCGGCTGGAACGTCAACACCGCCGAGACCGGCCTGATCGTCAACGGCGACGACGTCCTGGCGACCGGCCTGTTCGTCGAGCACTACCGCAGGTACGACGTCGAGTGGTACGGCGAGCGCGGCCGGACGATCTTCTTCCAGAACGAGAAGGCGTACGACCCGCCGAACCAGGCGGCCTACATGAACGGCGGCACCAAGGGCTGGGCGGCCTACAAGGTCGGCCCCGCGGTCGACACCCACGAGGGCTGGGGACTCGGCAGCTACGTCTACTTCAACGTCGACCCGACGATCCAGGTGGAGAACGCGTTCGAGACCCCGGTGAAGCCTGGAGTCAAGTTCCACAGCCTGCTCACCGTCTCCCTCGGCGGCAACGGGCGGATCAACCATGTGATCAACGGCACCGGCGGCCCGGCCTTCGGCACGGACACGATCCCCTCCAAGCTCGTCTCCTACCCCTGAGGCGCCCCTGAGGCACTCTGAGCCCGCCTGATCAGCGGTGGTCAACGCGCTCTCCTCGCTGATCAGGCGCTTCACCCCCACGCCGTGGGTCTCCGCTGTCACGGGGAGACCCACGGCCTCGTGTCGTACGGTCCCCGGCCACCGATCGAGATCCGCCGTTCTCCGGGCACGGACACGTGCCCCGAATCCCCGGGCCGACGAGACCGCATCCCGCCGACCCCGCGGAAAATCATGACCCTATATAAGCAAATGTCCGAATAGAGAGTATTAATCGACGAATACATTGACTCACGGTTGATTAGACAGGAAATGCGTGGTTCGAGAGTGACTGTCTGTTCTTAGCCGTAGGCGTGGTGCTACGGTGTGTGCCTGTTCGCGCTCTGCCGTGAAGCGGCACCACCCGGTTGACCGATATCGCAGGGGGAACAGCAAGTTCAACGCGGCCTTGTCACGCCTTGCCGCCACCCCCCAAGGACGCCGATGTCAGTAGATGTACCGCACCGAACCCGGAGCAGGCTTTCACCGAGGGAACTGGCGGTCATCGCCTCTCTCGGCACCATGATCATTATGGCCTGCCTGTGGTTGTGGGCGGTGTCCGCCGCCCCCTACGAGGCCAGAGAGCTGATGGCGCTCGTCGGCGGGATCTCGGCCGTACTGCTGTCCGGCGCCGCCGCGGCCATCGTCCACTACGCCGGCACCGGTCGCCGGCTGCGTGAGCAGGCCGAGTGGGCCGGCGCGCGGTTCACCTGGCTGGAGCGGGAAGTGCTGCGAATGGCCGAGGAGTCGCTGCCCTCGCTGGGACACCGGGTGCGCGGCGGCGTCTCGGCCGCCGACGCGCTCTCCCAGCTGCCGCAGCCCTCGGACGGCCCGCTGCGCCGGCTGCTCGACGCGGCCGGGCACGAGCTTGAGCTGATCGAACGCGAGCTCGCCACCGCCCGGGCGTACCGTGAGGCGACCGAGGGCGAGATCTCCCGGCTGACCGACGACACGCTGCCGGATCTGGTCCGGCGGATCCAGACGAACCGGATGTCGGTGAGCGCCGCACTGGCCGAGACAGACCAGCCGGAACACGGCCCACTGCGCGACCTGCTGAGCGAGACGGCGCGGCAGCTCTCCGAGAGCGAGCGCAGGGGCACCGCCGTGATGGCGGCGTGCGCCGGGGCCGCGGCCCGGGTGCAGGCACAGGCCACCAGCCTGCTCGCCCGGCTGCGCGAGCTGGAGGAGCAGTACGGCGAGCACGAGGAGATCTTCGCCGACCTGCTGGACCTGGACCACCGCATCTCCCAGATGAGCCGGCTGGCGGACAACGTCGCACTGCTGAGCGGCGGCCGTTCCGGGCGGCGATGGACCCGGCCGATCGTCATGGAGAGCGTCCTGCGCGGCGCGATGGGCCGCATCGGCGCCTACCAGCGCATCCGGCTGCACTCCAGCAGCACCGTCGCCGTCGCGGGGTACGCGGCCGAGGGCGTGATGCACGCGCTGGCCGAGGTGATGGACAACGCCGCCACGTTCTCGGCGCACGGCACCGAGGTCCACGTGTACGTGGACGAGGAGGACGCCGGCGTCGTGATCACGGTCGAGGACAGCGGTCTGGGGATGCGCCCGCGCGAGCGGCAGCACGCCACCAGGCTCGTATCCGAGCCGCTCGACCTGCGGACGCTGTCCGGTACCCGGCTGGGCCTGGCGGTCGTGGGACGCCTGGTCGACAAGTACGGCCTGGCGGTCAGCTTCCGGCCGTCCGCCCGTGGCGGCATGGGGGTCGTGATGCTGATCCCGCGCCTGCTGATCACGCAGCCCCTGTCGGCCACCGTGCCGCCCGTCGTCGAGTCGTCGGTCCGCCGCCCCTTGCAGGCCGCCGTACCGACACCGGCCGTACCCGCGCAGGAGGGGCCGGCCGACGAGTCCGAGGATCTGCTGCCCAGGCGGCGCCGGGGGCAGACGCTGGCCGAGGCGACCAGGGCGCGGCAGACATCGCCGGCCAAGCCCGCGCGCGAGGGGCGTGACTCGGCGGCGAGGTTCGCCGCGTTCCGCCAGGCCGGCGGCCGTGGGCGTTCCCCCTCCCCGGCCCCGGGCGACTCCTGACACGCGTCCGCCGACCACCGGACATCTTTGGATTCACAGATGAGGAGGCAGGGGCCGTCCCTCCCGCGTCCGCGCCGAAGGGACACCCCGTCGTTTATGAGCACAACCGACGCTTCGCACACCACCGATCGTGACTTCGACTGGCTACTGGAGAACCTCAAGGAGAAGACCCCCGGGGTCAGGCATGTGCTGGTGCTGACCAGGGACGGCCTGAAGATGTGCTTCACCGCCGGCCTCGGCCGGGACGGGGCCGACCAGCTCTCCGCCCTGGCCGCCGGGATCCAGAGCCTCTCGCTGAGCGCCTCCGCCGAGTTCGGGGACGGCATCGGAGCGGGGCAGGCGATGGTGGAGTTCGCCGGCGGACTGCTGCTCATCGTGCCGGCCGGGGACGGCGCCCACCTGGCCGTGGTGGCCGAGGAGGACGGCGAGGTGGGGCTCATCGCGCACAACATGAACGAACTGGTGGAGCAGATCGGGGTTTACCTCACCGCGGCACCGCGGCAAACGGAGAACAGCGACGACCGCGGATGACACGGCGAGCCATCGACCGAGAAGACCCGGACCGGCTCTACACGGTCACCGGGGGGCGCACCAGCGCCGACGAGAAAACCTTCGACTCCGTCTCCCTCATCGTCAGCGAGTGCGCCCCCACCCCCGGTATGCAGTCCGAGCACATCAGGATCCTGCGGATGGCCCAGCGGCCGACGGCGGTGGTGGAGATCTCGGCGGAGCTGCGGCTGCCGGTCAGCGTGGTGAAGATCCTGCTGCGCGACCTGCTGGACACCGGTCGTATCACCGTCCGTCATCCGTCGATCGCCGCACAGGCCGAACGACCGGATCCCGAAATCCTGAGGCAGGTGCTCGTTGCACTCCACAACCTCTGACCAGAGGACGCCGTTGCGCACGACCGCCGCGGACGCCCTGAAAATCGTGATCGTCGGCGGATTCGGGGCGGGAAAGACGACCATGGTCGGCTCGGTGAGCGAGATCCGCCCGCTGAGCACCGAGGAGGTCATGACCCAGGCGAGCGTGGGCATCGACGACGCCAGCCAGGTACGGACCAAGTCGACCACCACGGTGGCCTTCGACTTCGGCCGGATCACGCTGAACGAGAGCAAGGTGCTCTACCTGTTCGGCGCGCCCGGTCAGCAGCGGTTCTGGTTCGTGTGGGACCAGTTGTTCGCCGGCAGCCTGGGCGCGGTCGTGCTGGTGGACGCCCGCCGCCTGGAGGATTCCTGGTACTCCATCGACCGGCTGGAGCACCACCGGACCCCGTTCGTCGTCGCGGTCAACCGCTTCACCGACGGGCCCACCCTGGATTCGGTACGCGAGGCGCTGGCGCTGTCGCCCGAGGTCCCGCTCATCGACTGCGACGCGCGGGAGCGGTCCTCGTCCAAGCACGTGCTGATCACGCTCATCGAGCACCTCACCCGCACCTACGACCAGTCGCCCGCCCGAGAGAGCATGCCGTGACGAACTCCCCTCCCCTGCCCGACTCCACAGACCCGTCGGCCGCCTCGCCCACATCGCAGCATCCCGAGCGGGGACGGGAGCCGCTGGAGGGATACCCCGACCACGCCGATGCCGTACGGCTGCACGCGTCACTGATCGGCGACGACCCGACCGCGCTGTTCCAGGAGATGCGCCGCAAGCACGGACCCGTCGTCCCCGTTCTCCTCGACGGCATGCCCGTCTGGTACGTGATCGGTTATCGCGAGCTGCACCATGTCACCAGCCAGCCGCAGTTGTTCAGCCGCGACCCCAGGCGCTGGAACCTGCAGGACCACCTCCCCCCTGACTGGCCGACGCGCCCGTACGTGACATGGCAGCCGTCCGTGATGTACGCCGAGGGGGCCGAGCACCAGCGGCGGATCGGCCCCATCAGCGACGCGCTGGACAGCGTCGACCGCACCGAGCTGGCCCTGATCTGCGAGCAGGTCGCCGACCGCGCGATCGACGAGTTCTCCGGGGACGGCCAGACCGATCTGATCTCCCAGTACGCCGACCGGATTCCGGCTCAGGTCATCACCCGGCTGTTCGGGCTGGCGGAGACCGACCTGCCGGAGCTGGTCGAGGACGTCAACCACGTGCTGAGCGGGAGCGAGGAGGCCCCCACGGCGCTTCCCCGGATTCTGGACAAGGTGAGCCGGCTCATCGCCGACAAGCGCGCCCTGCCGGGCCACGACCTCACCTCGCACATGCTGGCACACTCCGCGCGGCTCACCGACGAGGAGATCGTCCTGGATCTGATCATGGTGTTGATCTCCTCCCATGACAACTGCTCCAACTGGATCGGCAGCACCCTGCGGCTGATGCTGGTGGACGACCACTTCTCGATGAGCCTGCAGGGCGGCCGCAGCAGCGTCGGCGAGGCACTGAACGATGTGCTGTGGAAGGACCCGCCCGCGCCGAACATGCCCTCCCGCTGGGCCGTGCAGGACTGCGAGCTGGCCGGGCGGCGCATCCGCCGGGGCGACATGCTGGTGCTCGGTGTCGCCGCGGCCAACGCCGATCCGCAGGTGCAACCGGCCGCCCATGCCGGCTCCGGCGCCAACCGGGCGCATCTGTCCTTCGGCCACGGCGAGTACGGTTGTCCCTTCCCCGCGCCCGAGCTCGGCGGGATCATCGCCAAGACGGCCGTGGAGGTCCTCCTCGACCGGTTGCCCGACGTCTATCTCACCGTGAAACCGGACGCGCTACGGTGGCGCCCTTCGCTGTGGGTTCGCAGCCTGGAGGCCCTGCCCGTACGGTTCAGCCCGACCGTGCCGACCGGCCAGAGCCCGTCGAACACCTGGGACGCCCCCAGGTAGGCCCCTCCCTGCCCCGAAGACTCGATCGTCCGCGCACGGACGCCCCCGGTCAGGCCGGAGCGGAGCCCGGCGACCGGTCCGCGGCGAAGCCTGTGGCGGACAGGGAGAGCAGACGCTCGATCAGGTCGTGGCCGGTCGACTGCTCGCTCGCCCAGGCGATGCCCGCCACCAGGGCGAGGAGTTCGCCGATGACGAGGTCGGCGCGGACCGCACCGGACTCCTGGGCCCGCGCGAGAAGCCGGCCCCCGGAGGCGCGCATCGCGTGACAGGAGGCGTGCAGTTCGGAACCCTCCTCCCGCAGCGCGGCCATGACCGATGCCGGAAGACCCTGGTAGGTGGTCGAGCCGACGGCCAGCTCGCGCAGCCAGACGAGCAGCGCGTCACGGGGCGAGGACGCGGCCAGCAACTCTTCCGCCCTGCTCTGGAGGGCGTCGAAGCCACTGCTCATGAGGGCTTCGAGCAGGGCCTCCCGAGTGGGGAAGTGCCGGTAGAGGGTGCCGATGCCGACGCCCGCCCGGCGGGCGACGTCCCGGAGTGAGGCGTCGGTCCCGTGCTCGGCGAAGGCCTCCCTGGCTACGGCCAGCAACTGCTCGTAATTGCGGCGCGCGTCGGCGCGCATCACCTCGGCCATGCGATGTGCTCTCCAGGCATTGACAAAAGGAGCACTGCTCCGCTTAATATCGGAGCAGTGCTCCACATTCTAGCCATGGGAGAGACATGCCCCATTCAGAGAAGGTCGTCCTGGTCACCGGAGCCACCGGCAAGCAAGGCGGTGCCACGGCGAGACGACTGCTGGCCGACGGCTGGCAGGTCAGGGCCCTGGTCAGGGACCCGTCGGCCGAGGCCGCGCAGGCACTCGCCGGGGCGGGTGCCGAGCTCGTCAAGGGCGACATGCGCGACCGGGCGTCGCTGGACGCGGCGGCCGAGGGCGTCCACGGCGTCTTCAGCGTCCAACCGACGGCCGCGCCTCCGCACTTCGACGACGAGGTGCGGTGCGGGGTGAACGTGGCCGAGGCGGCACTCGCGGCCGGGGTCGAACACCTCGTCTACACCTCGGTCGGCGGCGTGGACCGGGACACCGGCATCAGCCACTGGGACACCAAATGGGAGATCGAGCAGCACATCCGCACGCTCGGCCTGCCGTACACGATCCTGCGTCCGGTGATGTTCATGGAGAACCACACCTCGGGACCGTTCGGGGTGTTCGGCGAGACCCCGCTGATCAGGATCATTCCGCCGCACTCCACGATCCAGCTCATCGCCGTGACCGACATCGGGGCCTTCGCCGGACTCGCCTTCGCCGACCCCGGCGGCTACCTGGGCAAGGCCATCGAGCTCGCCGGTGACGAGCTGACCCGGCAGCAGCTGGTCACCGCCATCGAGGAGGCCGTCGGGCGCCCGCTCTCCACCGAGCCCGTCTCCCCCGAGAGGCTCAGGGAAACCGGCGTGAACGTCGACGACGTGACCCGGGCCGAGTCCTTCGGCGGCTGGCGGGCCGACATCCCCGCCCTGCGCGCGCTGCATCCCGACCTCATGGACTTCGCCGCCTGGCTGGAGCGGGAGGGCAGGAGCAGGTTCGAGGTCCCGGACCGCCCCTGACATTGTTCGCTCACCCGCGGGTGGCGGCCGCCCGGCTCAGGAAGAGGGTCCGCTCGCGCTCGTTGCGGGTGAGTTCGGCGGCCCTTTCGAACTCCTCGCGCGCCTCGTCGAGGCGGCCCAGTCTCGCGAGCAGATCACCCCGTACGGCGGGCAGTTGCGGATAGCCCCTCAGCGCGCGCTCCGCCGCCAGCCCGTCCACGATCTCCAGGCCCCGCGCCGGGCCGTACGCCCTGCTCACCGCGACCGCGCGGTTCAACTCCACCACGGGTGAGGGGGTGAGGTGGGCGAGCACCCGGTAGAGGGCGGCCATCCGTTCCCAGTCGGTGTCGTCGGTGGACCGCGCGCGGGCGTGGCAGGCGGCGATCGCGGCCTGCAGGCCGTAGGGACCGAGCGTGCCGAGCGCCTCGGCACGTTCGAGCGCCTCCAGCCCCCGGCGGATCAGCAGCCGGTCCCACAGCCTCCGGTCCTGGTCGGGAAGCAGGACCGGCTCGCCGTCCGGCCCCGTCCTGGCCCGGAGGCGCGACGCCTGGATCTCCATCAGGGCGACAAGGCCGTGCGCCTCGGCCTCCCGCGGCATCAGACCCGCCAGGATCCGGCCCAGGCGCAGCGCCTCCTCGCAGAGTGAGGGACGCATCCAGTCGTCACCGGCGGTCGCCGAGTAGCCCTCGTTGAAGATGAGATAGACGACCTCCAGCACCGATGCGAGGCGCTCGCCCAGCTCGGCCGGGGCCGGCATCTCGATGCGCACCCGCTTCTCGGCGAGGGTGCGCTTGGCCCGGAAGATCCGCTGCCCGACCGTCGGTTCCGGCACCAGGAAGGCCCGCGCGATCTCCTCGGTGGTGAGGCCGCCGAGCAGGCGCAGGGTGAGCGCCAGACGCCCCTCGGTGGACAGCACCGGATGGCAGGCGGTGAAGAGCAGGCGCAGCACGTCGTCACCGATGTGGTCGTCGAGGGCGTCGTCCAACTCGGCCTCGGCCGCCTCCTGACGGATCTCCACGTCCCGGCCGACCTCTTCGAGCTTGTGCTCGTAGCGGGTCCTGCGGCGGAGCAGGTCGATCGCCCGGTGCTTGGCGGTCAGCATGAGCCAGGCTCCGGGATTATCCGGTACACCGGATTTCGGCCACTGCTCAAGCGCGAGGACCAGTGCGTCCTGCGCGAGTTCCTCGGCCAGGCCGACATCGCGCACCATCCGGGCAAGCCCCGCGATCACCCGTGTGGACTCGATCCGCCAGACCGCCTCGACCACCCGATGAGACTCACCGACCATCATGTCTCCCGATCCAACCATCTCGCCCGCACCCACGACACCTCCCACCCCTGTCTCCCGAGGGCTCCGGACATGGCGCGGACGCACACGGATCGGACGGGACAGCAGGCCTTACCGGGCCCGGCACGCTTGCCTGAATTACTCGTGTGACGTATTTTTTACTCATGCAAGTAAGCCAGGGCGAGGGAACGCCCGCCGAACGCTCCTTCACCGGCGCGGCCAGGCGCGCCCAGATCATCGCGGCGACCATCGAAACGATCGCCGAGCTCGGCTACGGCCAGACGTCCTTCGCCCGGATCGCCGAACGGGCGGGCCTGAGCAGCACCCGCCTGATCTCGTACCACTTCGCCGGCAAGGACGAGCTGATGAGCGCGGCCGTCGCCGATTTCTACCACCACATCGGGCAATTCATGGCCGGGCGGATGGCCGGCGTGACCTGTGCCCGTGACGCGCTGCGCACCTACATCACCGCGCTGGTCGCCTACATCGCGGACAACCGCGCACGGATGCGGGCGATGATGGAGATCTTCCTCAACTTCCGCGACGAGGGTGGAGCGAGCCGTTCCTACGACGAGAACGAGGTCCTCGGCCACCTCCAGCGCATCCTGCGCGACGGGCAGCGCGGCGGCGAGTTCCGTGACTTCGACACCTTCGTCATGGCGGCGACCGTGCAGCGCGCCCTGGACGGCCTGCCGTTCCTGCTGGAGGCCAGACCCGATCTCGACCTCGCCGCCTGCGCCGAGGAGCTGGTGACGCTGTTCGACCTGGCGACCAGGAGCGGGTCGTGAGCGCTCCGAGCGGGCGGCGCACGCTGCTGCGCCTGCTGGTCGACCTGCTCGTACCGGCCGTCCTGTACTATCTGCTGCGCGCGGCCGGGGTGAGCGTCTACCTGTCCCTGCTCGTCACGGCCGTGGTGCCCGCGGCCATGGGCACCTACCTGCTGGTCAGGGAACGCAGGGTCGACGGGCTCTCCGTTTTCCTGACGGCCATGATGCTGCTGGGTGTCGGGGCGTCGCTGATCAGCGGCAGCGAGCGGTTCCTGCTCGCCAGGGAAGGGTGGCTGACGGCCGCCGTCGGGCTCTGGTTCCTGGCCGGCCTGCGGGTCGGGACGCCACTCACCTTCCTGTTCAGCCGGCCGCTGCTGGAGCACAGGTTCCCGGTCCGCGGCACCGGCGAGTCGTGGGACGTACTGTGGGAACGGCTCCCCCGCTTCCGCAGGGCCTGGCGGGTCACGACCGTCCTGTGGGGCGCCGGCACCCTCCTCGACTCCGCGGCGCGCGTGGTCATGGCCTACACGTTGCCGGTCGACGCCGTCCCCGCACTCGGCACCGCGCTGTACGCCGGCACGTCGATCACGCTCATGGTGATCACCAACGTCTACTTCGTCACGGTGGGACTCTTCGACAGGCGGAGCGCGATGTACGCGCCGCTCGACCTACCTGACCCGCGCCGGATCAGCGGCGCACCGTCGACGGGTAGTCCTTGAGGGTTATGTTGGTCGCGAACCTGTCGGTCAGCCACAGCATCGGCTTCAGCAGGAATCCGTAGCGAAAAATCCAGTTGCGCATCCGGATCCGGCCCGGGGTGCCGGGGGCGAGGAAGGGGCCGGCGTTGCCGTTCCTGGCGATTCTGGCGTAGCCGCGGAACCCCTCCTCATAGCGCCGGAAGGCGACCCGATGGTCCCCGTCCGCCGCCGCGAGCTCTCCGGCCAGCACGTACGCGCCGACCATGGCCAGGCCGGTGCCGAAACCGCCCAGCGTGTTGCCGTAGGCGGCGTCACCGAGCAGCACGACGCGGCCCTTGGCGTAGCGCTCCATCCGGACCTGGCTGATCGAGTCGAGGTAGAAGCCGTCCGCCTGCCGTACCGCGTCGAGGATCGCGGGGGTCTGCCAGCCCATCCCGGCGTAGGCGTCGATCACGATCCGCTTCATCGCCTCCGCGTCGTAGCGGTCGTAGTCCAGCCGCGGCGAGGCGAAGGCGAAGAAGACATCGGCTCCGGGTCCCCCGACGGCGACCATCCTGCCGGGCTCGTTGTACATTTTCGCGGTCTTCCCGAAGCGCCGCGGCAGGTCGGCCAGGGCGTAGTAGTGGCCCAGGAAGCGAACATGGTCGGACTCGGGGCCGAAGGCCAGCCGGCGAACGCCCGAGTGGATGCCGTCCGCGCCCACCACCAGGTCGAAGGTCCGCGGAGCGCCGTGCTCGAACGTGACGTGGACGCCGCTCTCGGTCTCGATGAGCGAGGTGACGGAGTCGCCGAAGACGTACCGGCACCCGGCGGCGAGCGTCCTGTCGTACAGCAGCCGGGACAACTCCCCGCGCGGGATCTCCAGTTCGCCACCGCTGAACTCGCCGGGCATCACCGCCAGCCTGCGGCCGTTCGCGTCAACGATCTCCTGGTCGGTCCCGCCGGTCTGCGACCGCCGTACGTCTTCCAGGATGCCCATCCGCTCCAGCACCGACAGGTGGGTCTCGCCCTTGAAGTCGACCGCCTGGCCTCCAAGGCGCAGGGCGGGGGCCTTCTCGACCACGGTCACGGTGTGGCCGTAGCGGTTGAGCCAGTAGGCGAGAGCGGGACCGCCGATACCGGCACCGGAGATCAGGACGTTGCTGTTTCTCATGCCTCCGAGCCTCGCCGGGAGCGCTGACAGACCGGTGACAGCCGGCTGACGGTCAGGAGATGGCCGTCAGCGCATCGTCCCGGCTCAGCGCGGCGCCCCTGGCGAACTCCGCGGCGAAGGCCTCCGCGCCGATGAGCTCGGTGGCGCCCGCGGCGACCCGCGCGACGTCAGGGTCGCCGGTGACGGCCGCACCGCGCAACGCCACCCCCACCCCGAGCAGGAACGCGGCCCGCTCCGCCGCGCCTTCGAACAGGGCAAGCCCCGCGTACCCCTCGGTGACCTGGGCGAGATCCGTCGTCACCGCCGGTGACGTGCGCGCCAGCGCGAGCGCCTCGCCGTGCCGGCGTCGGGCCTCCGCGCGGTCGCCCTCCGCCTCGGCCAGCCGTCCCAGCGCGGTGAGCACCAGCGGCGCGATGCTCTCGGTGGCGTAGCCGCCCGCGCCGGCGGCGTCCAGCGCCGCCGCGTAGTGCTCGCGCGCCCGTGTGTGATCGTGACACCGCCGGGCGAGTTCGCCCCGGCCCAGCTCGATCGGCGACGATCGGTGCGACGCGCTCGTCCGGCGCGCCAGCTCGGTGGCGCGCCGCAGGTCGGCGCGAGCCGCGAGCACATCGCCCTCGCGCAGCAGCCCGTCGGCCCTCCGGCAGAGCACGTCCACCATCTCGTCCACAGCGCCGAGCTGTTCGTGCAGGTCCAGGGCCTCCCCCCACAGCCGCCTGGCCCGCGCCCAGTCCCCCCGCCAGCCGGCGATCACTCCCAGCCAGTCGAGCCCCTGCGCCATCCCCCAGCGCTCGCCCACGGAACGGAAGCTCGCCAGCGTCGACTCCAGCTCTCTCTCGGCCTCGGCCACGTGGCCGTCAAGCAGGTGCACCAGGGACGCCCCGAGCATGGCCACGGCTCGGTTCCACGGGTCGGAGCCGAGCAGCCGCTCCCGCATCAGGCCGGATCCGGGAGCCGGTGGCCCCGCGACCATGCCCCACAGCACGGACGTGAAGGGGTGGCGCAGCTCCCGGTCCAGCGACCGTATGACCTCCTCGGCCCGCGCCCACTGCGCCGGCAGGACATGCGGTACGGCCTGCAACACGCACAGGACGTACTCCTCCTCCAGCCCTTCGGGCGGCTCGGTGCCGAACCGTTCGAGCAGCCGGAGCGCCGGCGAGACCGCCTGCTCCCGCCGCCCGCTCAGCCACTGGTACGCCGCCAGGGCCGCGATCAGCCGCAGCGCCGTCTCAGGATCATCCGATACGGCACGGCCCAGCGCGGCCCGCAGGTTGCTCTGCTCGGCGGAGAGCAGGGCCAGCCATTCGAGCTGCTCGGCCCGGCGCAACCACGGGTCGGCGCGCTGTGCCAGCTCCAGGAAGTAGGCGGCGTGCTCGGCACGCACCCGCTCCCGCTCCCCCGCCTCGACCAGCCGCTCCGCACAGAACAGGCGGATCGTGTCGAGCATCCGGTAACGGCCGTCGTCTGCCTCGATGAGTGACTTGTCCACCAGGTCGGCCAGCACCTCGCCGGATCCGCAGACCCGTTCGACGGCCTCCAGGGACGAGCCGCCGGAGAACACCGAGAACCGCGCGGCCAGCGCCTGCTCCTCGGGGCTGAGCAGGCTCCAGCTCCAGTCCACCACCGCGTGCAGTGTCCGATGCCGTGCCGCCGCGGTGCGATCACCGCGTGACAGCAGCGTGAACCGGCCGTACTCCTTCAGGCGCGCGACGATCTCCTCGATGGTGAACGACCTCAGCCTCGCCGCCGCCAGCTCGATGGCCAGCGGCAGCCCGTCCAGCATGCCGCAGATCTCGGAGACCTCGGCTCTCATGGCGGAGCCGGGACGTACCGCGGCGGCTCGCTCCATGAACAGCCGCACCGAGGGATAGCCGAGTGCGTCGTCCAGGTCCGTGCCGGGGGGCGGTACGGCCAGCGGCGAGAGCGGGACGAGCACCTCGCCGGTGAGCCCGAGCGGCTCGCGGCTGGTGGCCAGCACGGCCAGCCCCGGGCAGGCGTCGAGCAGCCGCCGGACGAGCGCCGCGGCCGGGGCGATCACGTGCTCGCAGTTGTCCAGGACGAGCAGGAGCTCCTGGTCTGCCAAGGCCGCCACGAGCCTGCCCGCGGGGTCGAACCGGCCCGGCATCGGCGGCCGCAGACCCGCCTCGCGCAGACCGAGCGCGCCGAGCACCACCAGGGGGATCTGATCTCCGTCGTCGAGCGGGGACAGGTCGACGAAGCACACGTCCCGCGTCCGGCGGCGGACCGCCTCGATGGCCAGCCTCGTCTTGCCGGTACCGCCGGTACCGGTCAGGGTGATCAGGCGGGAGTCCCGCAGCGAGTCGATCCGGTCCAGTTCGGCCTCGCGGCCCACGAAACCGGTGAGCTGCGCGGGCAGCCGGTGCCGTACCGTCTGCCCGGGCCGCTCCGCGCCGCGCAGGATCGCCAGGTGAAGCGCCGCCAGTTCCGGCGACGGGTCGGCGCCGAGTTCGTCCGCCAGCAGCCGCCTGACCTCGTCGAAGACGGCCAGCGCCGCGGCCTGCTGCCCGGAGGCGTGCAGCGCCCGCATGAGCTGGCCCCACAGCCGCTCGCGCAACGGGTTCTCGGCCGCCAGCTGCCGCAACTCGGCTATCGAGGTGCCCTCCGGGAGCGCCAGCTCGGCCTCGACCAGCTCCTCCCGCGCCGCCAGCCGTAGCTCTTCCAGCCGGGCCGCCTGCGGCATGCCGGCCGGTGCGGGCCCTCGCCACAGTGCCAGTCCTGCTTTGAGCACCTTCGCGGCATGCTCATGCCGGCCCGCTGTCAGCAGCCTGTGCCCCTCACGCGCGAGCCGCTCGAACCGGTACGCGTCGATGTCCTCGGGGTCGACCGCGAGCCGGTATCCGGCCCGGTGAAAGGTGATCAGACCGGGCGGCAGACCGCGGCGGAGCCGGGACACCTGGGCCTGGATCGCGTTGGCCGCACCGACCGGAGGATCGTCACCGTACTGCCCGTCTATCAACCGGTCCACGCTGACCGGCCGGCCCACGTCGAGCAGGAGCAGCACCAGCAGCGCACGCGACCGGGGGCCGCCGACGGAGACGGGTTCCCCCTCCTCCGTCCGCACCTCCAACGGCCCCAGGATTCCGAACTGCACGAGACCGATTGTGGCCCATGCGTCCTACTTCCCGAGGATCAGCCCGGACCCGGCTCAGCACGCGTCGCGGTACTCGGTGGCCGCGACCCTGATCCGGGCCACCTGCGCCTCCAGCGCCCGGACATCGAACGGCACGGCCGAGGACTCGAACTCCCTGCCCAGCGCGTGCAGCATGTCCAGGCCGTCCCAGATCGCGGTGAACTCGTCGTCGATCGGCCGCACCAGGTCACCGAGTGCGTTCTCGACCCGGTGACGCAGGACGAGCATCCGCCACTTCCCAAGGAACCAGCGAAACTCCGTGAGCCGCTCGCCCGCCTCGGCGATCTCGGCGACGATCTCGCGCAGTGTCCGGTTCACCTGCTGTGCCCTGGCCGACATCTCCAGCACGCTCTCCTGCACGGCGTCGCAGAGCTGGGGCACCTCGCTCAGCGAGGTGGGCGGCGCGAGACCGTCCGCGACCTCGGCGGCGAACGCGGCGACCATGTCGTTGTGCAGGCTCGCCAGCACGATCCGGAAGCGCAGGTCCGTGACGCACGAGCGCAGCGCGGCGAGCCTGGGCACCAGCCGCTCCAGGGTGACCATCGCGGTGCCCGTCGGTGTGACCATCACCCGGGCGACGTTGCTCAGCACCGGTACGGTGTCGGCGACCGTCTCGGAGGCGACCTGGGCTCTGGCGACCACCTCGTCGAGCCGGCGGGCGACGTCGAGCACCTGGTTGGACGACCGGATGAGCCGGTCGCTGAACACCCGGTAACCCTCCAGCCGCTCCACCAGGCCGGTCAGTAGCGTCTCCAGCGTTCCGACCCCGGCCAGCACCTCCGCGATCGGCCCCTGTGCCCGGGGCCGGGCATAGGTCGCGGAGGCCAACCGGCCGCGCGCCGCCACCTCGGCGGTCAGCGCCTCGGTGAGGAAGTCGTCGTGCGAGCCGAACCCGAGCTCTCCCAGCAGCCGCTCGATCTGCTCCCTGCCGGCCAGCGCCACGTCACGCCGGTTCATCCGGTCGTGCTCGGCCGCTTCGAGTTCGACGTCGGCGACATACTTGTATATGCGCTTGACCTCCTCGAACAGTCCGGCCCGCGGTGCCATCCGAACCGACAGGAAACCCTCTGCCGAGGGCGTCATGGTGGCGAAAACCCAGTAGTGACTGCCGTCCTTGGCCAGGTTCCGCACGTAGGCCCCCGCCGGACGCCCGGCGAGCATGCGGTCCCACAGCAGCTGGAAGATCCCGGCCGGCATGTCGGGGTGGCGTACGATGCTGTGCGACGCTCCGGTGAGTTCGTCCAGGGAGAACCGGGAGGTCCGGACAAAGACGGAGTTCCCGCTGCGGATCAACCCGCGCCGGTCCGTCGTGGAGAAGAAGAGCTCCTCCGGACCGATGACCTGCTCCAGTCCGCTGGGCACGGTCAACTCACCAAAACTCATCGTCCGCCTCTCCGATCCTGGGAGACGGTATCAGCCGGACCCCACGACCCCGAGTGGAGGTCACGGCCGTGCGCTCCTTTCCGGGGGACGCCTGACCTCGCCCGCCGCCGGTACCGGCGACCCCGCGAACGACTCCCGGTGTACGCGTCCGGCCCGTGAGTACGTGCCCGGACGCGCGAACCCCCGGCCGGGGTTTCCGGCCGGGGGTTCGCGCACGGTGGTGAGATCAGGCGGGGGCGGCGAAGTCCTCGGGACCGAAGACGCGCAGCACGTCGGCCTCACCCTCCCACCCCGCCCAGTGATCCCGGTGGATCTTCAAGAAGCGGGAGGTCCACTCGACGGCCTCCTCCTTCGAGCGGACCTGGTAGAGCGCGTAGCTGATCAGCTCCTTCGCCTCGGCGAACGGGCCGTCGGTGACGCTCAGCCTGTCCCCGGTGATCGCGACCCGCGCGCCCTGCGCGCTCGGGGCCAGCCCGGCGGTGTCGAGCAACGCCCCGGCCGCGGTGGCCTCCCCGCCGAGCTTGGCGATGGCCTCCATCAACTCCGCCGGCGGCGGGGTGGCGGGCTGGCTGGTGACCTTGAGAATGATCATGTATCGCATCGGACGTCTCCTTCGATCTTGTTTTCTTGACGGTGTGGTGCGGAGGCCGGGTGTGCTCAGGCGTGCCGGGGGGCGGCGTGCCGGTACAGGTGCAGGCACAGGGCCGAGAGCCAGGCCCAGATGATCACGACCCCGGAGACGAAGACCAGGTTGGCCCACGGGGCACCCGCACCGGTCGCGATGGCGGCGAAGGCCGCGAGGAACAACCCGCCGGTGAGCCGGGAGTAAAGCGCCCACCCGGTACGGCCCGCGGCGGCGAACCTGCGGCCGATGACGAAACAGGTCACGATCACACACAGGAAACCTACTGCGCCGCAGGCGAAGTGGAGCATCCCGGACAGGCTCACCTCCCCGGGCCCCTCCGGCGTCCCCACCGGGAAGCCCATCGCCGGATCCGCCCGGAAGATTCCCGCGCCGATCAGGCTCACCCCGTACGTTCCGACGAGCCGGGGAGCCCAGGTCGCGCCGCGCCCACCGGCCAGGGCCCGGCCCAGGCCGACCGCGCAGGCGATGACCATCAGCCCGGTGACGACGAAGTCGGTGATCTGGATCCAGCCGAGGCCGCCGTTGGCCAGCAGGCTCCATGCGTGGCGGGAGAGGTCGAACCCCTCCCGGGTCAGCGCCTGGGTCAGGGACACCCCGACGTACAGCGGCCCGGCGATGATCCCGTAGCCCAGCAGCGACCTGGTGACACCGGTACGCGGGTCGCAGGTCACCGGGTGCGCGGCCCTCATCGTCTGCTGGGTCATGGCCGTTCTCCTCACGAGTCACGGGCCGGCTCTCGGGTGTTCCTCTCGGCCCTCTGACCACGCTTCGAACGGGACCGCCCCGATTCGACAGCCCGCTCAGATCTTTTTCAAGATCTTTTAGCACCACTGTACGGCGCGCGGTACGGCCGCGCCGCCACACGCGCTCCCACCTGCCGGGGCCGCGCGACGGTGAAATGCACCTCCCGTACTTTGGGCCGCCCCGAGCAGCGTGGACTTCCGTACCATGTTCATGTGCTCGCCCTTCTTCGCTCCGTATGGGACGAGCCCCGACCTCCCAACCCGCCGCCGCGGGCTTGGCGGGACTGGGCACTCGTGGGAGTACTCATGGCGGCCGCGGTGCTCGAAGGAGTCCTGCGGCCCGATCTTCCGTGGCGGGCCGTCTCGGTGACCGTCACCGTCGGGCTGACGCCCACGCTGTTGTGGCGCCGGACCAACCCGCTGCTGATGGTCGTGATCGCCTTCGCCGTCACGAGCCTGGCCCCGCTGCTGACGAACGGCGACCCCCTGGACGCGTACACGATGGTGTACGTGCTGGTCTTGCTGTACTCGTTGTTCCGGTGGGGTTCGGGACGCGAGGCCGCGATCGGTTTGGCGATCACGATGGTCGTGGTCTCCCTCTCGCTGCTCTCCGGCCGCCTCACCCTCGGCGACGCGGGCGGCGCGTTCGCCGTCACGTTCTCGGCCATCGCCCTGGGCGGGGCGCTCCGCTACCGTGCCGGGGCGAGAATGCGCGAGCTCGACCAGATCAAGCTGCTCGAACGCGAACGGCTGGCCCGCGACCTGCACGACACCGTCGCCCATCACATCTCGGCGATGGCGATCCGGGCACAGGCGGGCATCGCCACCTCGGCGTCGCGGCCGAACTCCGCGACCGAGGCGCTCCACGTGATCGAGGCCGAGGCGGCACAGGCCCTCGACGAGATGCGCGCCATGGTCCGCCTGCTGCGCCGGGACCAGCCCGCGGAGTCGGCTCCCGTCCGTCGCATCACCGACCTCGGACAGCTCGCGAGCCCGGGCCGCTCCGGCCCGTCCGTCGAGGTGGAGATCTCCGACGACATCGGTGAGCTTCCCCTGTCGATCGAGGCTGCGATCTACCGCATCGCCCAGGAGTCGGTCACCAACGCTCGACGGCACGCCCGTCACGCCACCCGTATCGAGGTTCGCGTCGCCGCCGACGACACATCGGTGCGCCTGCGGGTGAGTGACGACGGCGACGGCGGCCTGGTACGTTCGGCCGGGTCACCGGGATACGGGCTCATCGGCATGATCGAACGTGCCGACCTGCTGGGCGGCACCTGCGAAGCCGGCCCCGCCCCGGATCGAGGCTGGACCGTGACCGCCGTACTGCCCCGAACCGGAGCGGTGACATGAGCATCCGGGTGCTCGTCGCCGACGACCAGGAGATCGTCCGCACCGGGCTCACCATGATCCTCGACGCCCAGCCGGACATCGAGGTCGTCGGCGAAGCCGCCGACGGGTGGCGGGCCGTCCAGCTCGCGCGGCGCCTACGCCCTGACGTGTGCCTGTTCGACATCCGCATGCCCGGCCTCGACGGCATCGAAGCCACCCGCTCCCTCGCCGGGCCGGGCATCAAGGACCCCCTCGCCGTCGTCGTCATCACCACTTTCGACCTCGACGAGTACGTCTACGCCGCGCTGCGAGCCGGTGCCCGGGGTTTTCTGCTCAAGAACGCCGGAGCCGACCTGCTCTCCCAGGCCGTCCACGCCGCCGCGAACGGCGACGCGCTCATCGCCCCGAGCGTCACCGCACGACTGCTGGGAACCTTCGCCCGCACCGTGCCCGCCACGCCGCCGGTGCGCCCCATCGAGGCGCTCACGGCCCGGGAGGAACAGATCCTGGCCACCGTGGCACGTGGACGGACCAACAGCGAGATCGCCGACGAGCTGCACATCTCCCTCAGCACGGTGAAGTCCCACATCGCCAGCCTGCTGGCCAAGCTGGGCGCCCGCAACCGCGTCGAGATCGCCATGTGGGCCTACGAGACCAACCGGATCAGGAACTGATCGGCGAGATCCGGGGCTCCCGCGCCGTGACCGGCGACGGTGGCGGATCGGGGCCCGCCTGCCGTCTCCACGGAGTCCCCCGTCACCGGCCCGCGAAACCGCTCGCGAAAGTGCGGGGCGAACTGAGCGGCCGCCTACGGATGAACCACTCGGCCACCGCGAGGTTTATCACCCACCCGGCGCCCACCAGCAGGGCCCTGGGAAGCTCTCCGGGGGTGCCGGCGATCAGGAACCACGGCAGATGGGTCAGCGCCTGCGTGCCCGCCCCCTGCCCGATCGCGTAACCGCGGATCATCCATTCGCGGTGCCGGGCGATGTCCCGCCGTCGGATCGCGGCGAGGCCGAGGAGAATGGCCATGATCATGGCCGTACCGAACACGAGCCGGAAGCCGGCGAGGAGATCGCCGTCGCCGGCGGGGCGGGGATAGAACAGGGTCATCCACAGGCCGGTGGCCGCTGCGACGAGTCCGCACGGGATCAGCAGCCGCCCGGCGGCGCGGTGCCAGCCGGGCCTCCGCCGGCGGAAACCCGGGGCGAACTGGAAGGCCCCCAGAACGCTGTACAGGCTGACGCACACGATATGCGCCACCACGGGCACGGGGGCCGCGAAGAACCGCGCGTTCTCCGGCGTGATCGCCGCACCACCCGCCAACTCGTCGAGGCGCACGGCGCCCGCGGCCATGGGAACGGCGCTGAGCAGGATCAGCGCGGTGGGCAGGAGCCACCCCGCCCTCGTGGCGGAGGTTGCGGGGGAGGTCCCCGCGCCGTTCCGGCCGTCTGCCGGGCGGCCGCTTCGCGGCGTCCCCGGGAGCGGGAGATGTCTCGTCGTGCGCTCGTCGGTCATGCCCCGATCATGACGATCGAGGCGAGGCGGCTCATCGCCAGAACGGCCCGATTCGAACCAGCCGATCTTCCCCCAAACAGGCGTACTTTCGGCCGATGAGCCCTTCCCGCAGGACTTCTACATTGCTCCTCAACGAGAGGAGAAACCATGAAGGCGTTCGTTCTGCGGGCATACGGCTCACCTGACGTCCTGGACCTCACCGACGTCGACAAGCCCGTCCCCCGCGACGACGAGGTGCTGGTCCGGGTGCGGGCCACCTCCGTCAACCCGTACGACTGGCACAACATGAGAGGCGAGCCGTACATCGCGCGTCTGATGGGCGGCCTCGGAGCGCGCAGCCCGAAGCTCGAAATCCTGGGCGCCGACATGGCCGGGCAGGTCGAGGCGGTCGGCAAGGACGTGACGGGGTTCCGCCCTGGCGACGAGGTGTTCGCGGTGCTCGAACAGGGCGGCTTCGCCGAGTACGTGTGCGTCCGGGAATCCGAGCTGGCGCCGAAGCCGAAGAACCTGTCGTTCGAGCAGGCGGCGGCGGTACCGATGGCGGCCAACACCGCCCTGCTGGGCCTGCGCGACGACGGACGAATCCAGCCGGGGCAGAAGGTCCTCGTCAACGGGGCGTCGGGAGGAGTGGGCACGTTCGCCGTGCAGATCGCGCGAGCGTTCGGCGCGGAGGTCACCGGCGTCTGCAGCACGCGTAACGTCGACCTGGTCCGATCGATCGGCGCGAAAGAGGTCATCGACTACACCAAGGAGGACTTCACCCGGAGTGGAGGGCACCACGACCTCCTGCTGGACATCGCGGGAAGCCGCTCGGCATGGGCGTGCCGGCGGGTGCTGCCCCCGCGGGGAACCCACGTCGTCGTCGGTGGGCAGGCCGGTCGATGGCTGCAACCCCTCGGTCACGTGTTCTCGGTGCTCGCGATGTCGCCGTTCGTGTCCCAGAGGATGGCCCTCACGGACGCGACCCGATGCACGGAGAACAAGCAGAACCTGATGACGCTGACCGAGCTCATCGAGGACGAAAAGATCACCCCGGTCATCGACCGGCAATACCCGTTCGAGGAGATCCCGGCGGCCATCGGATATCTGGAGGAGGGACACGCCCCGGGAAAGGTCGTCGTCACGGTTTGAGGCACCACCGGATCCGCCAGGCGCACGACGCCCGGCCGGGCCGATGTCCCGCCCGTGGAGGACCCCTTGACCACCCAGGGGGTCTCCGCGTCCGGTCACTTCTTCGACGCTCCGGTGATTCTGTTCGACCGGGCCGGTACGGCGGATCCGAGCGCCGACCGGCGAAGGCTCATCGGAGCCGCCACAGGCCCTCGTCCACGCGGACCTCGGGCAGGCCCGGCACCGGCGCCGTGGCCGCGTGGAGCACATACCGGTCGTCTTCCTCGTCCATCGCGACGCGAAGGCGGGTGCCGTCCGCGAGGATCACCGTCCACAGTCCCGGTGGTTCGGTGTCGCCGTACAGCACGTACGTATCGAAGTGGGCGGCGAATCGCTCGGCGAACTCCCGGCGGCCGACCCGCTCGGTCGGCCGGCCCTCGACGCCGACGTCAAAGCCCATCGCGAAGTGGCCGAAGACCTGCCGGTACCTGCAGAACACGGAGAACACCACGTCCTGCGGGATGTCCCGCGACCGCTCGGCGATCCGGTCGTCATGGCTCACAAACAACTCAGACTCGGCGATCCCGAAACAGTCCAGCAGGAATGTCCGCAGCCCGCTCTCCGGAACCAGGCAGGACGACAGACAGTCGTAGCCCGTGGCCGCTGTCTCCGTCACGACGCCACCCTAGGCGCCCACTCGACGAAGTGCCCCGAACAGCCGTGAGACCACCCGTAGGTCGTCCTGCCCCCGGCGGGCTCCCGGCGTGGGCCGCCCGGCTTGACGCCGTCGGCTACTTCGAAGTGCCCCCGAAGGGATGCCGCAGGTGCTACTCCCGGCCGGTGACAGCCTCGTGCACGCCGCTGAGAAAGCGCTCGACGGTCGCCTGGTCGGCGGCGTCGAACCGGCTCATGACGGCGACCACCTCGTTGATGAGCGGGCCGAAAAAGCTCCAGCCGAGCGCGACCGCGCTCTCATCCACTTTCAACAGCACACGCCGACGGTCTCGGGTGTCGCGTTCCCGGCGCACGTGACCGAGTCTTTCCAGACGGTCGATCACCGCCGTGGTACCCGCGGAGTTGAGGCCGAGATGCGCCCCCAGCACCCCCGGGGTGGCGGGCGCGCCCGTGCGAGCGGCATCCAGGAGACAGATGAGCGCACGCACATCGGTCGGGTGGAGGGCGTGCCGGGCGGCGAATCTCTCCCCGACCCGGTCGAGCTCCATGGTGATGGCGCGCAGCAGGTGCACCACTCGCATCCCGGCGTCCTGCTCGTTCACGTCGTCCGCCACCTTCCTCCGTTCGTCGCCGCTGCCATATTATGGCAATATCTCGCTCAGCGAGACTCTTGCTTGGCGAGTTACCTGTTGAGGTGAGGCATGTCCGATGACGGCCACGGCGCGAACGCGGCCTTCCTCGCCGCCTATGACGCGGTCCTGGAGCGTTGGCCGGTCCAGGTCGAGCCGATCGACCTGCCGTCGGCATACGGAACGACGCGGGTGAACGCGTGCGGGCCCGCGGACGGCCCGCCGCTGATCCTGTTGCACGGCGGTGGCACCACCGCGGCGATGTGGTTCGCCAACGTCGCCGAGTTCGCACGCCGGCACCGGGTGTACGCCGTGGACCGCATCGGCGAGCCGGGACGGAGCGCCCGGGGCGAGCGGCCTCCTCGCAGCGTCCCCGACCTGCTCGGCTGGCTGGACGGGGTGCTCGACGGGCTCGGGGTCGGAAGCGCCGCCGTGTGCGGGCACTCCTACGGCGGGTGGGTCGCCCTGACCTACGGCCTCCACGCGCCCCAGCGGGTCCGGCGGCTCGTTCTCCTCGATCCGACGCAGTGCTTCGGAGGATTCCGGGTGGGATACCTGGCACGCGCGCTGCCGTCCCTCATCCGGCCGACGGCCTCGCGGGCGCGGGCCTTCCTGGCGTGGGAGACCGACGGCGCGGAAACCGACCCCGCCTGGCCGCGGCTGTACGGCCTGGCCGCGGAGTTCACGGACACGAAGATCGTGACCGGGAAGCGGCCCGAACCCGGACTACTGCGCACACTCACCACGCCGACCCTTGTGCTCCTCGCCGGGCGCGGCAAGGCCCATCCCCCTCACCGCATCGCGTCCGCCGCCACACGCCTCCTGCCGAACGCGGAGACCGCGGTGCTGCCGGACCTCTCCCACCACGCGATGCCATGGCACCAGGCCTCCCACCTCAACGCCCGCGTCGTCGGCTTTCTCGACAGGACGGCGACGTGAGACCGAAGGTCCGTGCGCGAGGAGCACTCCCCCTGCCGCCCGAGGCGGCGTCCACCGATCCGCCTTTCACCCGGTGACAGGCGTCAGACCATTGCCGACTCCCCACCGGGATAGGCGAACGACGAGCGGGGCGAGTAGAAACCCCACACGATCTGCAGCGGCTCGGCGGGGCGGAGAGCGTAGACGGGGTGGCTCGGCTCCAGAAACTCCAGTGACACGATCTCGAACGGGTCGACCGGTTCCGCCACGAACGGATAGATCCCGCTGAGCCTCTGTCCGCCGACCTCCGTGATGTAGCGCAACTGGCCACGGTTGACCGCCGTACCGGTGTCACCGACCCGCGCGGTCGTGCGGATCACCGGCACACCGTCCGACTCGGTCGTCGCGACCAGTTCCCCGCCGCTGACCTCGATCGTGGTACGGCCCGCGGTGGCGGGCACACCTCGGGCGGCCGCGTACTCGCGCACCACCACGCTGGAGTTGAAGTAGTGCGTCCACCACCGGCCGGGGGTCACACCGTCGGGGGCGTAGGCGTCCTCCAGGTCCGGCCCGATGTAGGTGAGCGAGTACGCGCCGAAGCCCGAAGTCTGCTCAGGCCGGTCGACGACGTACTGATTCATGAAGACCTGGCGGTTGGCCATGGGCTCCAGACCATCGGGCACCAGGGCCGCGACGGCCTCGGGATCGGCCGGCACCCAGCCAAAGTAGATCATCCGGCTGTTGACGACGAGCTGGGGAGCCACAAGTTCGGACACGACTTCTCCCTGACCATCGACGGCATACAGCCGGAACATACGTTACGTACCCGCGGAGAACAACGATGGATACATGGCCCCCTCGATTTCTCGGAAACCGCGGGCATTCGCAAGCCCGACACCGATCCGCTCAAAGCAACTGCGCGTTCTGAGTTTCACAGTTCGACTCCCATCGATCGGCTGTCGGGGCGGACCCGGGCAGATCTCAGAGCGTGCCGACGTCGCGGATGATCCCCTCGGCGATGGCTTGGAGTTTGTCCGGGTTGGCGATGTTGTGGATGGTGGTGATGCGACCGTCGGCATCGAAGTCGAAGGTCACAGTGGCGATGACACGCCCCGGACCGCTGAACACCATGCCCGGCCCGCCATTGATCTCGACCAGTTCGGCGTTCATGTCGGCGGGCTCGACGCCCTGGTACGTGACCTTGCCGACGGCCGCGAACCAGGCGGCCACCGTCTGGGCGCCCACGACCGGACGCAGAGCCTGACGGACCTTGCCTCCCCCGTCGGTCCACAGCGTGATGTCCGGGGACAGCAGTTCCATGAGGGTGTTGATGTCGCCCCCGGTCGCGGCGGCGAGGAACCGCTCCGTGACGTCGCGCTGCCGCGACCGGTCGGCGGTGAAGCGCGGCCGCCGGGCCCGTACGTGCTCGCGAGCACGGTGCGCGGCCTGGCGCACCGCCGCCTCGGAACGCTCCACCGCCTGCGCGATCTCGGCATGACTGAAGTCGAAGACCTCCTTCAGCACGAACACCGCGCGCTCAAGCGGGCTCAAGGTTTCCAGCACCACCAACATCGCCGTCGACACCGACTCGGCGTTCGTGATGTCGTCGGCGGTGTCGCCGCTGGTGAGAATGGGCTCCGGCAGCCACGGTCCCACATAGGTCTCACGCTGGTACCGGGCCGAGCGCAGCCGCCGCAGAGCCAGATTCGACACGATCCGCGCCAGATAGGCCTTGGGGTCGGCCACCTGCGAACGGTCGTCGGCCGACCATTTGATCCAGGCGTCCTGAACCGCGTCCTCGGCGTCGGCCACGGTGCCGAGGACGCGATAGGCCACCGAGAACAGCAGGTTGCGATGCCGGTTGAACACCTGCTGGTCGTGATCCGGGGGCGTGTGGGTCACCGCACACCCCGGACGCGGGTGAACCGGCCGCCACGGGGCCAGAACGCGCCTGAGGTCGGCAGCCTCTTCATACGGCCGTAGGTCGGCCAGGGCGAAGCGGTCACCGTCTCCTTATACCGTGCCGCTATGCGGCCGGTCAGATACACCCGTCGGGGGCTGTCGTCGGGGTGGGTGAACTGGACGACCGCGTCGTGCCGTCCCAGGCTCACCGGCGTGTGGTAGTAGCCGAAGCGGAACGGCTTGGGCCGCTTGCCGTCCAGCGCGCGGACGATCGACACCGCGGCGTGCACACCGGTCGGCATGCCGCCCTGGCAGGTGCCGTGCATGACGCCGTAGCCCTGGCGGATCGCGGCCGCGTCGCCCACGGCGTAGACGTCCGGGTGCGACACCGACCGTAGCGCCGCGTCGGTGACGACGCGGCCGCGCTCGTCGACGGTCAGACCGGCGGCGGCCGCCAGCGGCGACACCCGCGTACCGCTCGTCCACAGGACGACATCGGCGGCGACGCTCTCCCCGCCCGCCAGTTCGATCGAGTCGGGCCGTACCCCCACCACCTCGATCCCGCTACGCACCTGGACACCCAGGCGCGTGAGCGTGGCCCGCAGATACGCCTTCGGCCTGGGGCCCATGGCCGCGCCGGGTTCCTGCCGGCCCAGCAGCACGACGTTCAGCCCGGGGTGCCGCTCAGCGATCTCCGCGGCCGACTCGACGCCGGTCAACCCGCTGCCGCCGACCACGACCGTACCGCGGCCGAGCCGAGCCAGCCGCTCGGCCAGCACCTCGGCGTCCTGGGCACTGTCGAGGGTGTACGCGTGCTCCTCCACGCCCCGCACCGTCGTCGTGTCGGCCACGCCGCCCAGCCCGTACACCAGCGTGTCGTAGTGCAGCACCCGGTCGTCGTCGATCCGCACGATCCTCGCGTTCGCATCCATCGCCGTCACCCAGCCGCGCACGAACCGCGCCCCCGTGCCCTCCAGCAGCTTTGGGATGTTCATCTCGGCGACCTGCTGCCCGGTCGCCACGGTGTGCAGCCGCAACCGCTCGGTGAACCGCTCCTGCGGATTCACCAGGGTCACCCGCACGTCTTCGCGCCCCTTGGTCCGAGCCGCGAGCTGGATCGCCGCGGCCATGCCCGCGTACCCCGCCCCCAGGATCAGAACGCGGTGCGGGGCCGCCATACCGGTTTCACGCCGTGTGGTCATCGTTGCGCCTTTCGCTTGGTGCGGACAACCACGGGATACAAGCCACCCACCGATCCGTGACATGCGATCGGTGTGACGCGCGACACAGTCGCCTGGCCGGTGGCACTGCGGGATCAAACACCTCCTTCGGGTCACCCGGCTTGACGTCGGTGCCGCAGTAGCCGCCGGGGTTCTTGTAGAGGTCTGCTGGTGACACCGCTTCGCGTGGAAGTGGTCGCCGACGGGGCGATCTCGGTGGTGATGGTGCCGTAGCCCGAGTCGGTGAGGACCTTCTGGTGGTGTCACGCGAGGTCGGAGCGGCCTTCTCCTGCTCGGACGAGTGGAAGTACACCGCGTGCCGACGTCGTCGCCCTGGGCAGGGTCGCGCGCCTCCCGGAAGACAGGTGAAGCGGGTATCGCCCAAAGCGTAACCAACAGGTTACGCTTTACCGGTGGACGAGGTGGCGGGCGCGATCGCGGATCCCGTACGGCGGGAGATCCTGCTGATGCTGCGGAACGAACGCCTCACCGCAGGAGAGATCGCCGGACGCTTCACGATCAGCAGACCTGCGGTGAGCCGGCATCTTCGCGTCCTCCGAGAGAGCGGGCTGATTCATGACGAACTTGTCGGCCGACGGCGGTTCTACGTGCTTGACGCCGAGCGGTTGAGCGAACTCGCCGAATGGCTCGCCCTGTTCACCCGCCCCTCCGGTTGGGAACGTCGCCTCGACGCACTCGAGACAGAGGTCTATCGAACCCGCCGTGAGCGCCGGGAGCGCGACACGGCAGACCCGGGAAAGAGGAACACCGCATGAGTCCCACACCTACCGGTCGGCTGTTTCGCACCGGCACCGGAAGCGACCTGGTCCTCAGTCGCACGTTCCGCGCACCCGCCAAGGATGTGTGGGCCAGCATCACCGAATCAGACCGGACGGCCCTCTGGTTCGGGCCGTGGGAGGGCGAGGCGGCCCCCGGCCGGACAATCAAGGTGCAGATGGCGTTCGAAGAGCAGACGCCGTGGTGCGAAATGCGGATCGACGCATGCGACCCACCGCGACGACTGGCCCTGTCGACGACTGATGAGTCCGGGACCTGGCGGTTGGAGCTGTCGCTGTTGGAAACGGATGGTTCGACGGAATTACGGCTCGTGCACCATCTCGTCAGCGAAGAGGGCATCGGAGAGATCGGTCCCGGCTGGGAGTACTACCTGGACATGCTCGTGGCTGCACGCGAAGGCTCCCCCGGGCCCGACTTCACCGACTACCACCCTTCGATGAAAGGCTACTTCGACGAGTTGTCCACAAGCTGACACTCGACGGTGCCCGAGCGTGCCGTCGAGGGCCTGGACCCGCGTGCCTCCCCACACCGGGGCGATACGAACGGGCGGGGCTTGAGAGCGGTCACGTGGAACTCTTGATCGGCGGACAGAAAAGTCGCGGCTGACGGACACCGGTTCCTGGTGGGCGGCCACCAAAAGTCTTGGTCAATGGCCAGGCCGATCTCCTGATCTTGTCCGTGTGTCACAGCTTGGGTTCCCCTCCGCGGGGGCTTGGGTTGCGGGTTGTCGAGACCTTGCACCCCAGACCCGCGGAGGGGGCCCGTGACGAAGTCTGGCATGGAGCTGATGGAGATTTACGAGGCTTACGACCTGACCGGGTGCGCCTGGTCGGCGGCGCAACTGGCGGGGTGTGACCCCAAGACGGTGCGCCGGTATATCGCGATCCGCGCGGCGGGCGGCAACCCGCACCAGCCGGCGCCGCGACCTAAGGCGATCGACGCGTTCCTGGCGAAGATCGAGGAGAAGGTCGACCGGTCGAAAGGGAAGATCCGCGCGGACGTGGTGCACAAAGACCTGGTCGCGATGGGATTCGCCGGGTCCGAGCGGACCACGCGGCGGGCGGTCGCCGAGATCAAGGCGGCCTGGAAGGCCGGACGGCGGCGCGTCTACCGGCCCTGGGTGCCTGAGCCGGGGATGTGGCTGCAGTGGGACTGGGGCGAGGGCCCGCGGATCGGTGAGCGCCGCACGCAGCTGTTTTGTGCCTGGCTGGCCTGGTCGCGGTTTCGGGTGGTGATCCCCGCCTGGGATCAGACGCTGGCCACGTTGACGTCGTGCCTGGACGCGGCGCTGCGGCGGCTGGGCGGGGCGCCGACGTATCTGCTGACCGACAACCCCAAGACGGTCACGATCGAGCACATCGCCCGCATCGCGGTGCGCCACCCGCAGATCGTCGAGCTGGGGCGGCATTACGGGTGCGTGGTGACTACCTGCGAGCCGTTCGATCCCGAGTCCAAGGGCGGGGTGGAGGCAACGGTGAAGATCGCCAAGGCGGACCTGGTGCCCACCCACGCCAACCTCCGCGCCGCCTATGGGAGTTTCACCGAGTTGGAGACCGCGTGTGCTGCCTGGAGTGAGCACATCAACGGCCGCCGCCATCGCGAGACACACCGGCCGCCGATCGAGATGCTGGCCGAGGAACGCGCTCGCCTGCACGTGCTGCCCGCCGATCCCTACGTGCTCGCGCTCGGCGCCGAGCGCCTGGTCTGCGACGACCGGACCGTCCGCTGGGGCGATGTGCGCTACTCGGTGCCGCCCGGCCACGAGGGACAGACGGTCTGGTGCCGCGTCCACGGCGACGAGTTGGTCATCGTCGGCCGCTCCGGCACCGATGAGCAGCACGGTCAGCACGGTCTGAGGGAACTGTGGCGGCATCGGCTGTCGGTTCCGGGCCGGCCGCGGATCGTCGATGCCCACTATCCCGAGCACGAGGGCGGCAACGGCCCCAAAGCGCCCCGGCCTCGCCCGCGGACCAAGGCCGAAGAAGCGTTCCTGGCGATCGGGCCGGGTGCGCAGGCGTGGCTGATCGAGGCCGCCGCCACCGGAGTGGTGCGGATCCGCACCAAAATGGCCCGCGCGGTCGAGCTGGCCAGTCTGCTGGGCGCGGCCCGGGTGGATGAGGCGCTCGGCCTGGCCGCGATCAACGGCCGGTTCGCCGAAGCCGATCTGGCCTCCATCTGCGACCACCTCGCGTTGCATGAGCACGCCGGTGAAAACACCCGTGTCGACGAGGCTCACTCGGTCCAGCCCGGCACCGCTTCCTGGGCTGCCTTCAGTAACACCAACAGCGTCAAAGGAGATCACTCGTGAGTGTCACCCTTCCTGCGGCCCCACCGGTCCCGGCCGAGTTGGAGGCCCTGTTTCGCCGGATGCGTTTTCCTTACGCCCGCAAAGCGGCGCCCGAGGTGCTGGCGACCGCCCGCGCGCAACGCTGGGACCCAGCCGAAGTCGTGCGCGTCCTGCTCAATGAGGAGGTCGTCGGCCGCGACCAGGCGACCCGCCGCAACCGGCGCAAGAGCGCGGGCTTTCCCTCCGGCAAGACCTTTTCCTCCTGGCGGCGCGAGGGCTCCACGATCAACGAGGCCACCCAGAACGCGCTGATGACGCTGGAATGGGTCAGCCGCGCGGAGAACCTGGTGATCGCCGGACCGTCCGGCACCGGCAAGTCCCACTTCGCTGAGGCACTGTCGCATCTGGCGATCGAAAAAGACCTGCGGGTGGCCTGGTTCACTCTGGAGTCTCTCAGTGCCACGGTCGGCCGGGCCAAGATCGACGGATCGGTCTCGCGCGCCATCGGCCGCATCTGCCGCAGCGACGTCATCGTTATCGATGATATCGGGTTGCTGCCGGTCGGCCACGAGACCTCCGAGGCGTTCTACCGCGTTATCGATGCCGCCTACGAGCGCCGCTCGGTCGTGGTCACCAGCAACATCCACCCGTCGGGTTTCGACACCATCATGCCCAAGACGCTCGCCACCGCGACCGTCGACCGGCTGATGCACCACGCCCACCTGGTGGAGACCAGCGGCGACTCCCATCGCCTGGCCGAGGCTCTGTCCGGGCGTGGAGTGATCCCGCTGACCTGACCGCCCACCCGGAGATCGACCTGGCCACCCACCGGGATTCCCAGTGGCCACGCCAGGAATTTTGATGGCCATCAGCCAGGAGAAATCTGGCCGCTCAACTGGAGAACGGCGTGTCCGCTAGCAGGGGCTGCGATTTTCAGCGTGATCTGGCGTGGAACCTTGGGCGTTCACGCCCGGGAGGAAACGACAGCACGGCAGGGCCGCCAAGGCCGAGCGGTGTGGGTGACCGGTAGGCCGCCGAGCGGCTCAGCCCGGGCGTCTCTGCTCTTCGATGTACTCCTTGATGATCGACAGGGGTGCGCCGCCGCAGGAGACGGCGAAGTACGACGGCGACCACACATGCCCGCCCCGCAGGTGGCGGTCCCCTGATCAACTGTTCGTGCCGAGCACGAAGGACGTACAGGTTCACGGGCGCCGGTCACCCGTTACGCAGGTACCGCCAGCCCAGCGCCCCGTACCAGATCATGATCGGCAGGTGGAGGGCGTACCCGAGCTGTTCCAGCGCCACCGTCGGCCCATCGGTCCCGGTCGTCCACGGAAGCGCGACCGCGGCCGAACCCGAGATCGCGGCGACCGCACCGGCGATGCGGAGCCCGGTCGGCATCGGGACGCCGACCGCTGCGGCGGCGGTGGCGGCGACCCACAGCAGCCCGGCCAGGTTGACCGCCCACTTGGCGGTGAGCAGCACCGCCCAGGCCACGGTGGCGACCGCCGGGGCGGCGGGGTCGGCGGCCAGCTGGGTCAGCGCCAGGTTCCCGGCGTCATGAAGCAGGCCTGCCAGTCCGGCGGCGGCCAGCAGTCCGCCGGCCAGCGTCACCAGGTGCGGTCCGGGTGCCTGGGCGGAGCGAGCGGACATCACGAGCCCGGCCGCGGTCAGCGCCAGCCAGCCCAGCACGTCGAAGGCCAGCTCGGTCAGATGCAGCCCGAACCGCTCACCCACCGCGGCCAGCACAGCATCGGGGTCGGCTGAATTCAGGGTCAACCCCGATGGCACCACGATGGCCGCACCGGCGATCATGGCCACCAACGAGGTCAACAGCAGGACACCGACAAGCCGGATCCGAGGGTTCGAATCGGTCATGGACGGTGACGGTAGGACCTTGCCGCAGGGACAAAGTCAACATGTCGGGGAGAGGAGCCGGGGTGTGGCGAATCGGGCAACTGGCGCGTATGGTCGGCGTATCCGAACGGACCCTGCGCCATTACGACAAGATCGGACTGCTGCCTCCTGCCGCGGTAGACGGCTCCACCGGCTATCGCCGGTACGGCGTGGCCGAGCTGGCACGGCTGGAACGCATCCGCGGCCTGCAACGCCTCGGCCTGCCGCTGCGCCAGATCGCCGATCTGCTGGACGCTCCCGAGGCACAGCTGCGACAGGCCCTGACCGAGATCGTGGCGGGCATCAAGCGTGACATCGCCGCTTTGGCCGCCACTGCGGCTCATGCCGAGGACCACCTCGCCACGCCGATGTCGATCCTGCCTCAGCAGACCGCGATCTCATCGCGCCGCCTACGCGTACGCCGCCTGCGTCTCGATCATCCATCCGAGCTCGCCGCCGTGTGCCCGGCACCGCCGGCGACCCTGCTGACCTGGCTGCGCGGGCAGCCGACCGGCGGGTTCACGGCGGCGGTGACCACCGATCGCGACGGCGAGCGACTCACCCTGCCCGCTCGCGCCGTCGTGCGAGCCGTCGTTCCGCCTTCCACAGACGTGGTCCGCGCCGGGCAGGACCTGTTCGGCTGGTTGCACCGCCACCACCTGGCCATCACCGGCCCTACCGTGGAAGAACACCTCCTCGACGCCGACGGCGCCCACGCCGTCGTCCTTGAAGTGTCCGTCCTGCGGGGGGAAGCTCACGTCACAGGGCGTCCGCTGCCGTCGCCACCACAGCCGATACCGCTCCCGGCCAGGAACCCTGGCCGGGAGCCGTACACGAGGCGATCAGATCAGGCGGGGGCGGCGAAGTCCTCGGGACCGAAGACGCGCAGCACGTCGGCCTCACCCTCCCACCCCGCCCAGTGATCCCGGTGGATCTTCAAGAAGCGGGAGGTCCACTCGACGGCCTCCTCCTTCGAGCGGACCTGGTAGAGCGCGTAGCTGATCAGCTCCTTCGCCTCGGCGAACGGGCCGTCGGTGACGCTCAGCCTGTCCCCGGTGATCGCGACCCGCGCGCCCTGCGCGCTCGGGGCCAGCCCGGCGGTGTCGAGCAACGCCCCGGCCGCGGTGGCCTCCCCGCCGAGCTTGGCGATGGCCTCCATCAACTCCGCCGGCGGCGGGGTGGCGGGCTGGCTGGTGACCTTGAGAATGATCATGTATCGCATCGGACGTCTCCTTCGATCTTGTTTTCTTGACGGTGTGGTGCGGAGGCCGGGTGTGCTCAGGCGTGCCGGGGGGCGGCGTGCCGGTACAGGTGCAGGCACAGGGCCGAGAGCCAGGCCCAGATGATCACGACCCCGGAGACGAAGACCAGGTTGGCCCACGGGGCACCCGCACCGGTCGCGACGGCGGCGAAGGCCGCGAGGAACAACCCGCCGATGAGACAGGTCACCGGGTGTGCGGCCCTCATCGCCTGCTGGGTCATGACCGTTCTCCTCACCAGTTCGAGGCCGGCTCTCGGGTGTTCCTCTCGGCCTTCTGACTACGCTTCGAACGAGACCACCCCGATTCGACAGCCCGCCCAAATCTTTTTCAAGATCTTTTAGCGCCGCTGCCCGGCGCTTCGCCATGGCCGGATCTGCAAGACATGTGTCCTTTAACCAACCTGAGGAAGAGGCCACCTAGTGCCGCATCAGGCAACGTTTGCCCTGTCGACGACGGCGCGTAGGCGCCGGTCGTCGGCATGGTGGTTACACCAGATGATGTAGCGGCGGATCATGCTGCCCTGTTCTTTGTGACCGGCACGGTCGGTGCCGTCCAGGGTGAAACAGCGCAGCGCGGTGAACTGGGCCTCGATCCGATTCAGCCAGGCTGAGCATCCGCACTTCAGGCTTACTGCTGGAGCGCTTCTATAAGCGCGGCTGTGCCCTCTGTGGACTGTTGAGGGCGCAGCCATGTAGGTGTGAAGGCCGCTCAGTGCGGATTGGCGGTGGGCTGGGGCGCGACGATGAGCCTTACCGCGTTCTTTTCATGGCCGCCCAATGCCTCGTGTACATACCAGGTGTCGGGAACGTCTTCCGCCTGGAGGGGGTGCTCGGTCACATCCAAGCCTGAACCGTCACGAGGGGAGGGCTCAGGAGGAGCCTTGTAGTAGTGCGAGACGGTGGCATGCCGCCGCTGAAGCATGATCCTGACTTCACCTACCGTCTTGTTCGCCAGCTTCATTCCTTCCAAGATCTCGCCACGAGCGGTCGGATCCCCCGTGATCTCATACCGTTCACCAAGCCGAGCGGCCCGCCCGAAGGTGACCTCGAAAGGGCTACGCAGACCGACAGGAATACTCACCCCGGCCAGACACCAAATCTTGCCGCAGTCGGTCCCTTCGATTTTCTTGATTCTGGGGCTTCTATTTCCATCCTTGATTTCGAATCCGTCGCTGTGGAACACCACCGTCCTTTGGGGAGACGAGACGGAGATCATCGCGCCGACGAGGCTGGGTGACGCGGGTTCCGTCTTCAATTCGACGTTCAGGCCATGCGCCGCGAAGTCCTGCCGGTATCGCTCGGGATCGGCGTCCGGGTCCACGATCCTGACGTCGATGTAGTCACCGTTCCTGGTGAACGCCAACGCTTTGGCCGGCCCCAGAGTCATAGGACCGATTTCGTTGGGATGCATGATGATCGGCATGATGACCGCTGCTCCCACCAGGAGGGCCGTGACGGGAATGAGGGTGAGCCACCTCTGCCAGGACCAGCGTGGCTTGGTCTTTCGGGGTTCCCGTGCCGTGTCAGCGATAACGCTCTGGAGGGTGGCGGATAGCACCAGGGGGTCCGCTCGGACATGACTGGCGGGGTCATGCGTCTGGAGCGTGGTCATCAACTGCTTGAGAGTATTGGTCATACGGCATTCCCTTGACAGGAAGGCTGGCGAGTGGCGACGGATTGTGGTTCTTCTCCGAGCAAGCGCCGCAGCCGTTTGCGTACGCGATGCAGCCGCATAGCGGCTGTAGGCCGGGAGCAGCCCACCACCTTCGCAGCCCCGCGGAGGTCGAGTCCTTCCCAAGACATCAAGAGCACCAGTTCCCGATCGTCTTCGCTCAGGCTGTTCAGCGCGGCCAGCGCCGTTTGGCGGGCGACGACCGTGCTGGCGTGATCTGCTTCGGCACCGTGGTATTTCGGGCCCTCACCCAATGGACTGGCGAGTGCGTCTCGCCGGTTGTCTCGTCTGATCAGATTCAGCGTGAGATTCCGGGCGGTCGCATACAGCCAGGGCAGCGGTTGTTCTCGGGGGAGTCGCTTGTACTTCTCCCAGGCAATCTTGAACGTCTCGGCGGTTATGTCTGGAGCGTCCACAGGACCAACCCGCCGCCAGGCGTACCTCAGAACCGACTCGTAATGGTCCTGAAACATGCGGGTGAAGCTTTCTTCATCACTCACACGCCGCCTCCCCTCCACCGTTCCGGTGCGTGTTGTGTCATCTACCTGGTAGATGTCGCGCAGCCGTCAGGTATCACCCATCGATGACCAAACGCCCTACTGTGAGAGAGGTCTTAGCCACCTCCGCGCATGGCTCCGGGGAGGTCTGCGTGTACAGCTCGTAGCCGGTTTGGAGCACGCTTCACTTGTCTGGCTATCCGTCACGATGGTCAAGCGCATGGGCGGCGCCGGCCGCGATCGGCCGAAGAGCCGCAGCGCGGCCGGCGACCGCCCAACGCGCGGCGGGCCGCGGATCGGACCGTCCTTGACCCCGTAGTGATACTTGTCGCCGAAAACAGCTCTGGTCCAAGATCGACACCGGGCGATCAGGGGCCAGGATCTGGCTAAATCCGCAGTTCTACGCCTCGCCGGAGGTCAGGCCGACCGGGCACGAGACCCCGGTGCCACTGAGGCCCCGGTAGTCGGTGGCCGCCAGCAGAGGTTCACTGTCGATTCACCGGAGAAGGAGGAGCGTGCCGGGCCCGGTGCCGCCGTACCGCGTCCCGGTTGGCACAGCGCGGCGAGCAGTAGCGTTGCCGGCCGCTCCGCGAGACATCCGCGTAAACCAGCCCGCAGCCGTCGCGCGCGCAGCGCGCCAGCCGCGACATGCCGCGCCCCGTCAGATGCAGGGCGGTGCCCACCGCGACCAGCGCGCGCAGCACGCCGCCGAGCGACATGCCCGCGTCGCGATAGTGCAGGTGCCAGCCGGTTCCGGCGTGGTCGGTGACGCGGGGATACGCCGCTGAGGTGGCCAGCAGGTCGTTGAGCAGCGCGACCCGTGCGCGCTCGTCGCGGGTGTCGACGATCTCGCACCACTGCTCGGCCAGGTCGAGCGCGGCGGCCAGGTCCGCCTCCTCTGGGGGGCGGTCGATGGCGAGGCCGGCATCCGCGCACCGTTTCACCAGGTCGTCGAGGGACGCGGGCGGGAAGTTGGTCAGGTCCGCCATCAGGAGGACCGCGTCCGCTCCGTAAGGGTTGAGATGCACAATGCCATTACAGCACGCTGGACCCATGAACGACCACGACGGACATGACTGGCACACCCGCTCCCGCCACCACACCAGCGAAGGGCTGGTGCGCTACCAGACCTGCCGCTGCGGCACCTGGCGGGTGCTGTGCGGGGCCCTTGACCCGCCCGCCGCGGCGGTGGTGGCGTGGAGCGCCCGGCGGAGCGCACCGTCCGACCGGGCGCGCCGCTGACCGGCGCATTCTTTTCGACCTGGCCGCGGACCCCCGGCAGTAGGAGCGATGCGTGGCGGGTGCGGGCCACTTCCAGCGCTGCCGGTGTGACTCCTCACAGATGTGTCCGCGCGGCGTCTCCTTGGTGGCTTCTGTCGGCCCCACGGGGCGCGTGGGCCGTACGTGCTCGGACCGGCCGGAGAACCGCGGCCGGGTACGCAGAGATGGCCTGGTCGCTGACGCGACCGTGGGCAGGAGAGGACCGCCATGAGCCCGCAGGCGCCGAGATGCGTCGCCGCAGGCCCCGGAAACTGCGGCGACGCTCCATGATCAGCCGGTGTAGGCCGGCTTGACGACGACGGCCTCCTTCGGGATCGGCCTCGGCTCCTCGACCGTGGGTCGGAGATCGGCCGGCCCCGAGGAGGGCGAAGGGGACGGCTCCTTGGGATTGGCCGCCGCCGTACCCGAAAAGCCGGTGAGGCTCGCGGCCAGAGCCAGCGCCGCGCTGAAGCCGATGAGCGTTGCTTTGATCTTCATATGGATTCCCCTGTTCATTCGGGTCGGGCCTCAGCCCTTGATGACGACCGGAGTGCCGATCGCCAGGTTCTTCGCCATCCACCTGATGTCGTCGTTGCCGACCCGGACGCAGCCGTGGCTGGCCCGTGTGCCGATGGCGGACGGCTTGTCCGTCCCGTGGACCGCCAGCTGGCCCGGGCCTCCGGCGAAGCTCTTCAGCACGGGCGAGAAGCCGCTCAGCCCGAAGGCGTAGGCGCCGTAGGCCCCACCGTCATCGACGGGTTTCACCAGCTCGGTGAAGAAATAGCGGCCTGGAGGCGTCGGCGTCCCCGCTTCGCCCGTCGCGACCTTGCCCGTCCTGACGGCCCGGTCGCCGTCGTAGACCGTGAACCTGAACGCCCCGCGATCGATCTCCACCCGGTGGGAGGTCTCCGCGAGTTTCACGTCGGTGGCCTTGATCCAGCCCTTGCTGCCGTTCGGCCGGATCGGCAGCAGCACCCGGAGCCACTCACCCTCGTCACGGTCCACCAGGAAGACCCGCGTCGCGCCGTAGTCGTTGGGGCTGGTGATCGTCCGCTGGGCCACCCCCTCCTTGTTCCGGTAGACCGTGATCCGGGACCCCTTGACGCTCGCGATCTTCGATCCGACGCTGCTCGCCGGCTCCGACCGCGCGCCACTGCTTGGAGGCTCAGGCCGTACGGCACCGCGCGCGCCGGCCGCACAGCCGGTCAGCAGGAGGACGAGCGTCGCCGCGGCAGCCGTACGGAGCAGGTTGGTTCTCACCCGCCGCAGCCTGGCGACAGAATGTGTGAAACCTGTTTGGTTGTCATGCAGATCCCATATGCGCCCCTGGCATGCGCATAGCCTCAGGTCATGTGCGCGTACGTACTGGTCGCCGAGGACGATCCCAAGCAGGCCGAACTGCTCAGGCGGTATCTGGAGCGGGAGGGCCATGAGGTCCTCGTCGTGCACGACGGGCGTTCCGCGATCGACGAGGCCCGACGGGCGGATCCCGGCCTCGTGGTGCTCGACGTGATGATGCCGAAGGTCGACGGGCTGGACGTCTGCCGGGTGCTGCGTGCCGAGTCCGACCTGCCGATCCTGATGCTGACCGCCAAGTCCACCGAGGATGACCTGCTGCTGGGGCTCGGCCTCGGCGCCGACGACTACGTGGCCAAGCCGTACAGCCCCCGTGAGCTGATGGCCCGGGTGCGGACGCTGCTGCGCCGTACCGGCAAGTCCCAGGACGCCGATCGGCGGCTGTTCCAGGCGGGCGATCTCGTCGTGGACCCGGTCAGGCACACCGTCACCGTGGCGGGCACGCCGGTGGAGTGTACGCTCGCGGAGTTCCGGATCATCGAGACGCTGGCCGCCGAACCGGAGCGGGTGTTCACCAGGAAGCAGCTGCTGGAGCGCGTCCACGGCTTCGACAGGTTCATCACCGAACGCACGGTCGACGTGCACGTGATGAATCTGCGCAAGAAGATCGAGCTTGATCCGCGCCGCCCGGTCCGGCTGTTGACCGTGTACGGCGTCGGCTACAAACTGACCCACGCATGAGGTCGCTGTTCGTCAGGCTGCTCACGAGTTCGGCTGTCGTGGCGGTCTGCTCGATCACCGCGACGGCGTGGCTGGCCGCCAGCAGCACCTCCGGCGCCATCCAGCGCGAGCAGGGTCAGACGCTGGCCAGCGACGCTCAGATCAACAACAACCTGCTCGGCTACGCCTCCCGCCATCCGGACTGGTCGGGCGTCGCCGTCACCGTGCGCGATCTCGCCGCCCGTCACAGCCGTCGCATCGCGCTGACCACCGAGAAGGGCACCCTCATCGCGGACTCGGCGACCGCCGGGACCCCACTGCCCGCCAGGGTGTCGGCCGTCGTCGACCCGCTGGCCGTGGACGTGACCCTGGTGCCCGGGGCGGCCAGGGACCGGATCGATCCACGCGCGGTGGGTCCTTTCCTGTTGTCCGCCTCCGATCGCGCCCGGCTGGTCAAGGCCGCCGGCACCTATGCCACCTGCGCCGGCCGTACCGGGCAGGCCGTACAGATGACCGTCTCGAACACCGGCCGGCCCGTCGTGACGACGACCGGCAAGGAAGCCGACCAGGAGCCGCACCCGGTGCCGCGCGAGGCCCCCATGGTGATGGACGTCTGCGACGCCACCACCTTCAGCACGCCGACGCGCACCGAGAAGGCCGCGTTGAAACAGCTCAACCTCCTGGTCGGCAGGTGCCTCAAGGGCAAGAGCACGGAACGGGGCTCGGTCGGCCTCGACTTCGCCTGGGTCTCCAGAAAGAAGCAGCCTCCTGGCGCGGAACCCGATCAGACGATCTCGTCCTGCGTCGTCACCGCCCGCAAGGAGCAACTCGATCCCTACGTCGCCCCCGCGGCCTACCTGTACATCGGCTCCCCCGCCGAGGCCACCGGCCAGCGCATCCCGCTCCCCTCGATCGCCGGCGCAGCCCTCCTCGTGCTCGTGCTGACCGTGGGCGTGAGCGTCATGGCGGCCCGGCGCCTGGTCAGGCCTGTCAACGCGCTCACCCACGCCGCGCGACGGATGCGTGACGGGGACGGCTCCGCCCGCGTCACGGTCAGGACGACCGGCGAGATCAGCGAGCTCGCCACGGCGTTCAACGAGATGTCGGAACACCTTCAGCGCATGGAGGAGCAGCGCAAGGCCATGGTCAGCGACGTCTCCCACGAGTTGCGGACCCCGTTGAGCAACCTCAGGGGGTGGCTGGAGGCGGCCCAGGACGGCGTCGCCGAGCTGGACCCGGCGCTGATCGCCTCGCTGGTCGAGGAGATCCTGCTGTTGCAGCACATCGTCGACGACCTTCAGGAGCTCGCCCTCGCCGACGCGGGCAAACTCCGTCTGCACGTCGAACCCGTTCACCTCGGCGACCTTCTCGACCAGGTGGCCACCGCTCACCGAGGCCGGGCCGAAGCCGCGGGGCTCACACTGACCACCGCCATCATCGACGACCCCTCGCTGACCGCGGATCCGGTACGGCTCCGCCAGGCCGTCGGCAACCTGGTCACCAACTCCCTGCGCTACACGCCACGCGGCGGGCACATCACGCTGGACGCCCGCCAGGATGGCGAGCGGGTCGTCATCGAGGTGACCGACACGGGGGTCGGAATCCGGGCCGAGCACCTCCCCCACGTCTTCGACAGGTTCTGGCGGGCTGAGAAGTCCCGCAACCGGCGGACCGGGGGCAGCGGGCTCGGGCTCGCCATCGTGCGCAACCTGGCCGAGGCGCACGGCGGCACAGCCACGGCCACCAGCGTGCCAGGCGTCCGCACGACGTTCACCCTGCGCCTTCCGTCGTAGCGAGGCCCGAGAAGGACACCGGAAGCGAACACCTGAGCGATCAAGGGTCAGGATCTGACCATCGGCGCAGGTCCACGCCTCACCGAACGTCAGACCCACCGAGCACACGACCCCGGTGCCATCGATACCGCGGTGGCCGTCGAGGTTCAGGAGGCTGCCGTGGTCTGGATGAGAGAGCACCTGGTCGGGTTCCCGCCTCCGGTTTCAGCCGTCGGTGTCTTTCGGGTGACGAGGTGAGGCGTAGACGACCCAGACAGTGCGAGTGGCGTCATCAATGGCATAGCGGACGCGTCCGCCGCTGGTGACCTCAAATTCCCATTGTTCCAGGTTCTGGCCGTTATGACGATGAGTCGCGAGATCGCCGCGTAGGCGATGTTGACGCTCATGATCTGCCCGTGAGCGTGGATCGGCTCGCAGTGCCTCGAAACATCGGCGTGTGTTGCCCAGGGCGTGACGGCACAACTCCTCCCAGCCCTTGACCGCATCACCGGTACCGAACCGGATATCCCATTCGTCATCCGAAGGCGGGACCGTGACCCGGTCACCACGCTTCGGACTCACGCTGAGACCTCTACCGGTCCGAAGTCGCCACCTGTGGCCTTGCGGGCCTGGGCGTAGTGCGCTGGGTCGGCCTTGATCCGAGCGGTCGCCCGCCAGCCCGCGATGACCTCCTGCGTGGTGACATCGACATCAAGTTCCGCGGCGTCGGAGAGCGCCTCCACCAGTTCGAGCGTGAAGGCACGCAGTTCGGCGGAGGTGAGGTGGCGGACCCAGGGGAAGACCTCGGGCATGGCGATGACCAGCGTGCGGGCGGTCGGATCGTGCTTGATGAGGGCTAGGAACAGACGGGATGCCGTGGCCAGTGTCTGCCCGCGCTGATCCTCACGGTCGGCGGCGGTCAGGTAGAAGTCCGGGGCATCGCGGTGGGTGACACGTACCCGACCGAGGCGTGCGGCGCGTTCGGCGACGGCTCGGGGGTTTCTCGACAGGTCCGAGAAGGTGACGGCGTCGGCGTTGCTGGTGCTCACCCTGCCATCGTAAGTCAGAACACATTCTGAAGTTGGCGAACCAGGGAAGGAGCCTCACACGATCGCCTGGTAGTAAGCAGGCCAGATCGAGCGGCCAAACGACTCTCAGCACAAAAACGGCCGCCATGAATCGCACAGAAGCCCTGAATCAGTTCCCAGCTCGATGAAGGAGCAATGGCGAAGCCCCGCGGACGGACACGGCTCACGACTACGGCTCACCCCGGAAGCCGGGCGCGAGCCGTACCGGTGAAGCCGGCGCTACTCCTCGGTCGGGACCAGGCCCGTCTGGCAGGCGGCCCACTCGGACGGGTCACCCAGCTTGACGTTGGTGCTCCCGATGTCGCGGTGACCACCAGGGTTCGGGAGGCTGCCGCGGCCCGGAACAAGGGATCACCTGATCGGCTCCCCGCCTTGCGGTCGCCCGCCAGCCCGCGATGACTTCCTGCGTGGTGACATCGACATCCAGTTCCGCGGCGCCGGAGAGCGCCTCCAACAGTTCGAGAGTGAAGGCACGCCGCCGCGGTCATCCGCACCGTCGCCACCGCCCACCCGCGCTGCCTACACGATGAGGGCAGCAGCCGCTCCCGGTCTTGTAATTTTCACACATACATGATCATAAACGGCACCCTCATTGCGCCACGTTCCCGTCATGAGATCGATCAGAGTGGGGCACATTGTCCCAGCTCACCCCGCAAATGGCGGCTGCAGTATTAGCCATTTCCTCCATCATGAGGACAAGACCGCCAGATTCTTGTGGCCAATCGGTAAATACCGCGCTATATCGATCTGCGTTAAATCGATATTGATCGATCACATGCCCGTCCCCCACAAGGAGAAGCATGCAAAAAGTCACTTGGCTCCGCCGGCTCGGCCTCGTCTCAGCGGTGGTGGCGGTCGGCCTGGCCACCGCGCCCGTGGCCGCGCACGCCGACGGCTATGACACTCCCCGCAGCGCCGTTGCCGTGGGGGCGGGTAACACCTACGCGGCCGGGGTGGCGGCGGCCCAAGAACGGGCCCGGCAGGCCGTCCTCGCGGTCGGCCACGACTGCACCCCTGGGGTCTATTACATCTTGCTGACCTATGCTTCTCCGGGGGGCGGAACATGGGTCTTCCAGGCCACCCACGAGGCGATGTGCGTCGACTGATCAAGGTTCAGCAGATCGGCCCCCGCCGGGGTGCCCGCCATCGGGGAGCCCAGCCTCCGCAGGCTCATGCAGAGCCGGCACGACAGGCGATCAGCCGATCATGGCCAAACAGCAGGACGGCCCACGCCTAGGAGTCGAGCGCGAGCCGTACACCGAGATCTGCCGAAACCACTCCTCGGTCGGAACCAGGCCCGCCTGGCAGGCGGGCCACTCGGACGGGTCACCTAGCTTGACATCGGTACCTCCGACGCCGCAGTAGCCATTGAGGTGGACACGAGGCTGTCGATGTGCTCTTGCTCAGACACCTTTCATCCACGGCAGACACATCATGACCTGCGGTGCCTCGACTTGAGGTAGTCGCTCACCCACTTCTTGCTGCTACGCCACATACCGTCGTCGCCCTTGACCGCACGCAGTCGTCCCCGTGCGGCAGCCACCCGGAGGGCGTTTTCGGTGACGTCGCGCGTCGCGAGGGCAGGTAGAGGAACAAGCTTGACCGGGCCGGCCACCGCTGGCATGACGAAGCGGTACAGATTCGTCGTCACGCTGCGTGCGATGAGTTCACCCAGCGGGCCGAACTCGTCATTGCCGGCTCGGCGCATTGCCTGAAGGTACTTGTCGCGGTCGCGCTTGTAGATGATCGCCGACGGGTACCCGATTCTGCAAAGCATCAAGTTGAGCACCAAGCGGCCCGTCCGTCCGTTACCGTCGAGGAACGGGCGTATTTGTTCGAACCGGTTATGAACGTGGGCCAAGCGTTCGGGGAGGGGTTCCTCGGACTCGCCGCGAAGGTCATCGACACCCCTTACCCAGTCCCGCATCTGGGGGTCGACTTCCGGCCATGGCGGCGGCTTCATGCCTCCCGGGAACTTCGTGATCTCGTGCTGCCTGAAGTTCCCCGGGCTTTCAGCTGGGGAGGCATGTGGATGGGGATCTACAGCCCACACCAGCGACATGGCGGTGTGGTGTATCTGACGAACCTCCTGAAGCGTTATGAGATCTCCGTTTTGCCAGCCTCCTGGCTCCAGCGCCTGCCCGTACACCCACTTCGCAGCGTCGCCGTATCCCCTCACCTCCATGTAGTCCTTGAGCGGCTTCGCGCCTACCGCGCGCCCCTCCTCAAGGAGCCTCTCCACCTCCTGCAGCACGAGTGTGTTGCCCTCGATCGCAGTGCTGTTGTGAGCCTCCTGGTGCCAGATGTCGGACCAGATGTCCTCCGCCTCGTCAGGCGAAGGTAGTCCACCCAAACGGTCACGGAGTTCTCGAACGGCCTCGTCAAGGCGCTGATAAACAGTCGCCCTGGACGGCCGGCCCGGTCCTGACACCGACGCCCCCATGATTTTGTTCGGCTGAGCCGATGTAACTACACCGAACAAAATCAAGTCGACTTGTTCGCTTCGGCCAAAAAAATAGAACCGAACAACTTGCTCGCCGACCCGAGGCCCCCCACACACAGGGGGCACGGCTCACCCCAGAAGCCGGGTGCAAGCCGTGCCGGTGAAGTCGGCGCTACTCCTCGGTCGGGACCAGGCCCGTCTGGCAGGCGCCCCATCCGGACGGGTCACCTAGTTTGACGTTGGTGCCACCGATGCCGCAGTAGCCGCCGGGGTTTTTGTAGAGATATTGCTGGTGATATCCCTCGGCGAAGTAGTAGTCGCCGGCGGGGGCGATCTCGGTGGTGATGGCACCGTAGCCGGAGTCGGTGAGAACCTTCTGGTAGGCGTCACGCGAAGCCAGGGCGGCCTTCTCCTGCTCGGGCGAGTGGAAGTGGATCGCCGAGCGGTACTGTGTGCCGACGTCGTTGCCCTGCCGCATGCCCTGGGTGGGGTTGTGCGACTCCCAGAAGACGCGCAGCAGTTCCTCGTAGGACACCCGGGCCGGGTCGAAGACGACGCGGACGAGCTCGGTGTGACCGGTCTGGCCGGTGCAGACCTCCTCGTAGGTCGGGTTCGGGGTGTAGCCGCCCCCGTAGCCGACCGAGGTGGAGACCACACCCGGGGTCTGCCAGAAAATGCGCTCGGCCCCCCAGAAGCAACCGAGGCCGAAGTCCGCGATCTCACTCCCCTCGGGGTACGGCGGAGCCAGCGGGGCGTCGAGAACCTCATGACGCCCTGGCACCGCCATCCAGGTGGCGCGGCCCGGGAGCGCGTTCTCCGGGGACACCATGGAAGTCTTGTCCTTGCCGAACAGCCAGCCCATTGCGAACCTCCTCCTGACACGTTCTCACCAGGAAGCAACCGAGGGCGACTCCCCCGTGTTCCCGAAAGAGTTTCTTAACTGATCGAAAAGTACAGCTAAATTGTGTTAAATCCAGTAAGGAGCAAAGATAGGGGTCATGCCTGAAACGCGCCGCGGAGTTCTCTACGGCATCGCCGCCTACGCCATGTGGGGCCTGTTCCCGCTCTACTGGCCGCTCCTGAAGCCCTCCGGCGCCCTGGAGATCCTCGCCCACCGCATCGCCTGGTCCCTGGTCGCCGTCGTCGCCATCCTGGCGGTACGGCGCCACTGGTCCTGGTTCCGCGAGCTCCTGCGCACCCCGAGAAAGATCGGCCTTCTCGTCCTGGCCGCGGTGCTCGTCACGCTCAACTGGGGCGTCTACATCTACGCCGTCAACACCGGGCACGTGGTCGAGAGCTCGTTCGGCTACTTCATCACCCCCCTGATCAGCGTGCTCTTCGGCGTCCTGCTGCTGAAGGAGCGGCTGCGGCCGTGGCAGTGGGCCGCGGTGGGGCTGGGGGCGGTGGCCGTGGTCATCCTGGCCATCGACTACGGGCGGCCGCCGTGGATCGCGCTGGCGCTGGCCGCCAGTTTCGGCACCTACGGGCTGGTCAAGAAGACCGCCGGGGTGGGTGCGGCGGAGAGCATGACGGTCGAGACACTGGTGCTGCTGCTGCCCGCGCTGGGCTACCTGACCTACCTGGGGCAGCAGGGGACGAGCACGTTCGGCAACTGGGGCGCGGGCCACACGCTCCTGCTGGCCGGAGCGGGTGTGGTCACCGCCGTCCCGATGCTCTGCTTCACCGCCGCCGCGATCAGGGTGCCGCTCACCACGATCGGCCTGCTGCAGTACATCGCCCCGATCCTGCAGTTCCTGTGCGGGGTGTTCATCGTGCACGAGGTCATGCCGCCCAGCCGCTGGGTGGGGTTCGTCATCATCTGGCTGGCGCTGTCGGTCTTCACCTGGGACAGCCTCAGGACGGCCACCCAGGCCCGCCGTGCGGTGTCCAAGCGGGTAGCCGTACAGAACGCCTCATAAAGCCTCAGGAGCCGCGTACGGCGAGGACCAGAGGGGTGAAGAGCGGGTCGACGCCCGCCTGCTCCAGCGCGGAGGCCAGGGAGCGCTCGTAGGTGGGCGTGGCATCGGCCAGGCGGACGCGCCCCTCTTCGGTGATCACCGAGTAGACGCCGCGGCGGTCGTCCGAGCAGAGGTCGCGCCGGGTCATCCCGGCCTCTTCGAGGCGGGCGACGAGGCGGGTCACCGAGCTCTGGTTGAGCCCCACCGCCTCGGCCAGCTCCTGCATACGCATGCAGCCGCCGGAGACGGCGGCGAGCTGGATCAGTGCGCGGTACTCCGACAGCCCAAGGCCGTGACCGCGCTGGAGTGCCTTGGTCAACTCCGCCTCCACGCGTGCGTGCAAGAGGGCGAAATGGTCCCACGACATGGTGATTCCTCCTGGAGTGTGCTGTCCGGCAGGAGTCTACATGCACATACATTATTTGCTTTGCCCTACAAGTAACATCGTGGAAGAAACACGAAAAACCCGGCTCGGCGCTGTCGCCGAGCCGGGCTGGGTCCGATCCTGGACCGGCGGTCAGCCGGAGCGCTCGACGACGTAGTCGCAGAGGGCCAGGTAGGCGGCGCGGGCCGGGATGTCGGGAAGGCCCGCGAGGTCCTCGCGGGCACGGTCGGCCCAGTCGAGCAGCTCGGCGCGGGCATGTCCCATGGCGGGGTCGGCGCGGAGCAGACGCAGGGCCTCCTCGATGTCCTCCTCGGCCACCGGACCGGCCAGCAACTCGCGCAGCCGGGCGCTCTCGGGGTTGTCCGACGCCAGGACGTAGAGCACGGGCAGGGTCCGGATGCCCTCGCGCAGGTCGGTGCCCGGCGTCTTGCCCGACTCGGCCGTCTCCGAGGCGACGTCCAGCAGGTCGTCGCCGAGCTGCCAGGCGACCCCGATCGCCTCGCAGGCCCGGGTCAGCCGCTCGACCACCTCGGGTGTGGCGCCGCTGAGCATGGCGCCGAACCGGCCGGAGGTGGCGATCAGCGAACCGGTCTTGTCGGCCAGCACCCCGATGTAGTGGGCCACCGGGTCCTCGCCGGAGCGGGGGCCGATGGTCTCGCGGATCTGGCCGCGGACCAGCCGGGAGAACGTCTGCGCCTGGATCCTGATGACGTCGGAGCCGAGGTCGGCGAGGATCTCCGAGGCCTGGGCGAACAGGTAGTCGCCGGTCAGGATGGCCACGGTGTTGTCCCAGCGGGCGTTGGCCGACGGAGAACCCCGGCGGACCGGGGCCTCGTCCATCACGTCGTCGTGGTAGAGCGTCGCCAGGTGGGTCAGCTCGATCACCACGGCCCCCGGCACCACTCCCGCCGCCGCGGGTGAGCCGAACTGGGCGGCGAGCAGGACCAGCATGGCCCGGAACCTCTTGCCGCCCGCCTCGATGAGGTGCTTGGACGCCTCCGTGACGAAGGCGTCCTCACTCTCCACCGAGGAACGGAGCAGTTTCTCGACCTCGGCCAGGCCGGTAGCGAGGTCCTGCGCCAACCGTTCGTCGACGAACGGAAGATCAACAACCGGTGGCGCAGCCATGAACCGTTACTCCTCTAGCGAATGAACAGCGCGGACGCAGCCTGATCCGCGAGATCGAGCACCGGCTGCGGGAAAACCCCCAGCACTACCGTAGCCGCTGCCGCGAGGGCGACCACAGCCGAGGTGCCCACCGTGGGCGTCGCGATGGACGGCCCGTCGACGGCGGGCTCGTTGAAGAACATCAGCACGATCACCCGGACGTAGAAGAACGCGGCGATCGCCGAGCTGACCACACCCACGATGACCAGCGGCAGAGCGTCGCCGGCGACCGCGGCCGAGAAAACGGCGTACTTGCCGAAGAAGCCGCTCGTGAGCGGGATGCCGGCGAAGGCCAGCAGGAAGAAAGCGAAAATACCCGCGAGAGCGGGGGAACGCTTGCCCAGACCGGCCCAGCGGGACAGATGTCCGGCCTCGCCTCCCGCGTCGCGGACCATGGTGACGACCGCGAAGGCGCCGACCGTGGTGAAGCCGTACGCGGCCAGGTAGAACAGGATGGCCGACAGGGCCTGCTTGTTCTGCTCGGCGGCGCCGATCGCGACGACGCCGGTGAGCAGGAAGCCCGCGTGCGCGATCGAGGAGTAGGCGAGCATCCGCTTGATCTCGGTCTGGGTGATGGCCAGGATCGCACCGACGATCATCGTCAGGATCGCGATGCCCCACATGACCGGCTTCCAGTCCCACTCCAGGCCGCCCAGGGCGACCCAGAAGACCCTCAGCACCGCGCCGAAGGCCGCCACGAGCACCGTGGAGGCCATCAGCGCGGTGACCGCGGTGGGCGCGCCCTGGTAGACGTCGGGCTTCCACGCCTGGAACGGCGCGGCGCCGACCTTGAAGAGCAGGCCGACGCCGAGCAGCGCGAAGCCGAGCAGCAGCAGCGTCTCCTGGCCGCCTGCCCCGGTGAGCGCGGCACTGATGGCCTTCAGGTCCACCGATCCGGCGTAGCCGTAGACCATGGCCGTGCCGTACAGGAAGAAGGCCGAGGAGAACGCGCCGAGCAGGAAGTACTTGACCGAGGCCTCCTGCGAGAGCAGGCGGCGGTGGCGGGCCAGGCCACAGAGCAGGTACAGCGGCAGGGACATGACCTCAAGGCCGACGAACATGGCCAGCAGGTCATTGGCGGAGGCGAAGAGCAGCATGCCACCGACCGAGAACAGCAGCAGCGGGTACACCTCGGTCTGGGCGTATCCGCTGAGGATCGCCTCCTCCTCGTCCGGGCTTCCCGGCACCGCCGCCGCCTGCGCGACGAACTGGTCCTCGTCGTTGATCAGAAGCGTGCTGACCAGCGCCAGGACGAGGATGATGCCCCAGATGAACAGGGCGGGCCCGTCCACCGCGACCGCGCCCATGGCCGCCGGGGCGTCCGGCAGGCCGTTGACGCCGGACAGGACGGTCATGACGAACCCGCCGAGCAGGGCGAGCAGCGTGAGCGGCATCTGGATCGACTTGCGCAGGTAGCGGGGCGCGAACGCCTCGACCAGCACCCCGATGATCGCCGCGCCGAACACCAGCAGCATCGGCGAGAGTAGCGCGTACTCGATTGTCGGGGCTTGGATGGTGCCGTTCACTGGCCGGCCCCCTTCTTCTCTGCCACGGCGGGCGTGAACGGTTCGATGTGGACGCTGGAGATCGTCTTGTCGACCGCGGGATTGATCACGTCAAGCACCGGCTTGGGGAAGAAGCCCATGGCGATGATCACCGCGATCAGCGGGCCCATCACCCAGATCTCACGCCAGTTGAGGTCGGGCATGACGTGGGCCGACTCCTTCGAGGGGCCGGTCATCGTGCGCTGGTACATCCACAGGATGTAGACGGCCGCCAGGACGACGCCGCTCGTCGCGATGATCGCCGCGACCGGGTAGCGCTCGAAGGTGCCGATCAGGACCATGAACTCGCTGACGAAGGTGGACAGTCCCGGCAGGGAGAGCCCGGACAGGCCGGCGATCAGGAAGGTGCCGGCCAGCAGCGGGGCGACCTTCTGCACGCCTCCGTAGTCGGCGATCTGGCTGGAACCCCGGCGGTAGATCAGGAAGCCGGCGACCAGGAAGAGCGCGCCGGTAGAGAAGCCGTGGTTGACCATGTAGAGGGTGGCGCCCGCGCCCGCGTCCCTGGTCATCGCGAAGACGCCCAGCGCGATGAAGCCGAAGTGCGAGATCGAGGTGTAGGCGATCAGGCGCTTCATGTCGGTCTGGCCGATGGCCACGATCGCGCCGTAGACGATGCCCACCACCGCCAGCACGATCACCAGCGGGGTGAAGAACTTCGACGCGTCCGGGAAGAGCTCCAGGCAGAAGCGGAGCATGCCGTACGTGCCGACCTTGTCCAGCACGCCCACCAGCAGCACCGCGGCGCCGGCCGGGGCCTGCGCGGCGGCGTCGGGCAGCCAGGTGTGGAACGGCCAGAGCGGCGCCTTGACCGCGAACGCGATGAAGAAGCCCGCGAAGAGCCACTTCTGCGTGGTCGGGTCCTGGATGACGCCGATCAGCTCGGGGAACATGAAGGTGCCCTTGTCGGCGATCACGTAGAGCGCGATCACCGCGACCAGCATGAGCAGGCCGCCGAAGAGCGAGTAGAGCAGGAACTTCACGGCCGCGTAGGACCGCTGGGCTCCGCCGTACGACCCGATCATGAAGTACATCGGGATGAGCATGGCTTCGAAGAAGACGTAGAAGAGGAAGACGTCGGTCGCCGCGAAGACGCCGATCATCATCGCTTCCAGCACCAGCAGCAGCGCGAAGTAGGTCTTCACCGAGCGCTTGGGCGGGGCCGCGGCCCCGGTTCCGTCGGCGTCGTGCCAGGAGGCGAGGATCACGATCGGCACGAGCACCGCCGACAGCGCGATCAGCACCAGGGCGATGCCGTCCACGCCGACGCCGTAGTGGACGCCGAACCTCGGGATCCACTCGTAGACCTCGGCGAACTGGAAGCGCGCCTCGGAGGCCGGTTCGAACAGGTACGCGAGGGCGCCGGTGAGCGCCAGCACGACCAGTGAGACCGCCAGCGCCAGCTGCTTCGCGAGCTTGTCACTCTTGACAAGGGAGACACCCACCGCGCCCAGGACGGGCACGGCAATCAGGGTCGAGAGCCAGGGCATCACATGTTCCCTACGTAGAGCAGCGCGCCAACGACCACGGCGGCACCGAAGAGGATGGACAACGCGTAGGACCGCACGTAGCCGGTCTGGACGCGGCGCAGCCGCCCGGAGGTCCCGCCGATCCCCGCCGCCAGGCCGTTGACCAGGCCGTCGATGCCGCGGTTGTCGAAGAACACCGCGAACCGGGCCAGCCACTGGCCGGGGCGCATGAGCAGCGCCTCGTTCAGCGCGTCGCCGTACAGGTCACGGCGGGCGAAGGTGGTGAGGAACGAGCCGCGCGGGGCGACCCGGGGCACCTCGGCGGCACCGTAGCGGAACCAGGCGTAGACGACGCCGACGGCGACCAGCGCGAGCGTGGTCAGGCCGGGGACGCTGAAGGGGTGGAATCCGGGCAGGTGCTCGGGCAGGCCGACCGCCGGGGCGAGGAACCTCATGAGCCGGTTGTCCAGGATCAGGAAGGCGCCCAGGAAGACCGAACCGATCGACAGCAGGATCAGCGGCACGGTCATCACGGAGGGCGACTCGTGCGGGTGCGCGTCGTCGGCCCAGCGCCGCTTGCCGAAGAAGGTCATGAAGACCATCCGCGACATGTAGAAGCCGGTGATGCCGGCGCCGACGACCGCGAGCCAGCCGAGGATCTGGTTGTGCTCCATGGCCGTCTCGATGATGCCGTCCTTGGTGAAGTAACCGGACAGCAGCGGGAACCCGATGATCGCCAGGTAGCCGATCATGAAGGTGGCCGCGGTGACCTTCATCACCGAGAACAACCCGCCGTACTTGCGCATGTCGACCTCGTCGTTCATGGCGTGCATGACCGAGCCCGCGCCGAGGAACATGTTCGCCTTGAAGAAGCCGTGCGCGATCAGGTGCGCGATGGCGAAGGCGTAGCCCACCGGGCCGAGGCCCGCGCCGAGCATCATGTAGCCGATCTGCGACATCGTCGAGCCGGCCAGGCCCTTCTTGATGTCGTCCTTGGCGCAACCGATGATCGCACCGGCGAGCAGCGTGGCCACACCGACGATCGTCACGACGAGCTGCGCGGTCGGGGCGGCCTCGAAGAACGCGCCGGAGCGGACGACCAGGTAGACACCCGCGGTGACCATGGTCGCGGCGTGGATGAGGGCCGAGACCGGGGTCGGGCCCTCCATCGCGTCCAGCAGCCACGACTGCAGCGGCAGCTGGGCCGACTTGCCGCAGGCGCCGAGGAGCAGCAGCAGGCCGACCGCGGTGATCGTGCCCTGGGAGGCGGCGCCGGAGGAGATCGCCCCGTTGACGGCGCCCCCGGTGAGCTCGTTGAAGGCGACCGAGCCGAACGTCGTCCAGATCGTGAAGATCGCGATCAGCAGGCCGAAGTCGCCGACGCGGTTGACGATGAACGCCTTCTTGGCCGCGGCCGCCGCCGTGGGCTTGAACTGCCAGAAGCCGATCAGCAGGTACGAGGCGAGGCCCACACCCTCCCAGCCGACGAACAGCACGACGTAGTTGTCGGCCAGCACCAGCAGCAGCATCGCGGCGACGAACAGGTTCAGGTACGCGAAGAACCTGCGCCGGCCCGGGTCGTGCGACATGTAGCCGATCGAGTAGATGTGGATCAGCGATCCCACACCGGTGATCAGCAGGGCGAAGCTGATCGACAGCGGGTCGATCAGCAGCCCCATGTCGGCGAGGCCGGGGATGAACTCGTAGAGCCTGACCCCCTGGCGGCGCTGAGCCTCGGGCAGACCGAGCAGCTGGACGAAGGCGGCGACCGCCACCGCGAACGCGCCCAGGGACATCACGACACCGAGGAGGTGACCCCAGCGGTCGGTACGGCGCCCGAACAGCAGCAGGATCGCGGCACCGAGCAGCGGGAGCGCGACCATGAGCCAGGAGACTCCGATCACACCCCCGGAATGCTGGATGATCTCAGCGGGTTCCACGGCCACCTCTTAGTACTTCAGCAGGTTCGCGTCGTCCACCGACGCGGACCTGCGGGTTCGGAAGATCATCACGATGATGGCGAGGCCGATCACGACCTCGGCCGCGGCCACCACCATCACGAAGAACGCGATGATCTGGCCGTCCAGGTTGCCCTGCTGCCTGGCGAAGGTGACGAACGCGAGGTTGCAGGCGTTGAGCATGAGCTCCACGCACATGAACACCACGATCGCGTTGCGCCGTACCAGCACGCCGATGGCGCCGATCGCGAACAGCAGCGCGGAGAGCACCAGGTAGTGAGTGGTCACTTGCCGTCCTCCTGCCGGGGCGCCGCGTCCTCCGCCTGGACGGGCTCGTCGCCTGAGTCGGAATCGCGGGCCTGTGCCGCGTCCCTCTCCAGGACCTGCTTGATGAGCGCCGCCTTCACCGGGTCGGTCGGCGCGAAACCGCCCTCCATCTCGTGCCTGGCGAGCACCCGGTTGATGGACTTGTCGGCGACCGTGCCGTCGGGCAGCAGGGCCGGCATGTCGATCGCGTTGTGCAGCGCGTAGGTGCCGGGTCCCGGCAGCGGCGAGGGCTGCGGGCCGTTGAACCGGGCGCGGGCCAGGTCACGCTGGGTGGCCTTGGGCCGGATGCGCTCGCGGTGCGCCAGCACCATCGCGCCGAGCGCGGCGGTGATCAGCAGCGCCGAGGTGACCTCGAAGGCGAAGACGTACCGCGTGAAGATCAGCTGTGCCAGGGAGGGCACGTTGCCGCCCGCGGCCTTGGTGGCCTCGGTGAGGCCGGTGGGCGCGGCGAAGGTGGCGTTGCCGACCCCCAGGGCGAGCAGGAAGGCGAAGCCCAGGCCCGCGATCGCCGCCCAGACGCGCTGCCCCTTGATCGTCTCGACCAGCGAGTCGGCGGAGTCGACGCCGACCAGCATCAGGACGAACAGGAAGAGCATCATGACCGCGCCGGTGTAGACGATGATCTGCACCGCGGCGAGGAAGGGGGCGTCCTGTACCGCGTAGAGCACGGCCAGGGAGAGCATGACGACGCCCAGCATCAGAGCCGAGTAGACGGCCTTGCGGCTGAAGACGAGCCCGAGGGCGGCCGACACCGAGACGACCGCCAGGATCCAGAACGTGATGGTCTCACCCATTGTTGCGTCCCAGCCGGTAGTAGTCCTCTTCGGTCTCGCCGAGACGCATGGGGTGCGGCGGGACCTCCATGCCGGGGCCGAGCGGCGCGAGCAGCATTTCCTTGGTGTAGATCAGGCTCTCACGGCTGCTGTCGGCGAGCTCGTACTCGTTGGTCATCGTCAGCGCCCGTGTCGGGCAGGCTTCGATGCACAGGCCGCACAGGATGCACCGCAGATAGTTGATCTGGTAGGTGCGCCCGTAGCGCTCACCGGGTGAGAACCGCGCCTCGTCGGTGTTGTCGGCCCCCTCGACGAAGATCGCGTCGGCCGGACAGGCCCAGGCGCACAGCTCACAGCCGACGCACTTCTCCAGGCCGTCGGGCCAGCGGTTGAGCTGGTGCCGGCCGTGGAAGCGCGGCGCCGTGGGCCGCTTCTCCTCGGGGTAGTTGACCGTCTCGACCTTCTTGAACATCGTGTGGAAGGTCACGCCGAATCCCTTGATGGGATTCAGCCAATCAGTTGCTCCCACTGGGAACCTCCTTGCGCTCTACCCCGTGGTAGTGCGGCAGGTCGAGCGGCGGCACAGGGAAGCCACCCGCGGTCGGCTCGGCTTGGAGTTGCTCGAACTCGGCTTCGACCAGTGCGGCCTTGGCCTCCTTGCGCTTCTGCAGCACGCTGTCGAAGCGCCACCAGATCCCGAGGCAGCCGATCATCACGAGCGCGGCCAGGATGAGCACGAGCGACCGGTTGACGTTGTCGATCTGCAGGGCCCTGACGGTGGCCACGAGCAGGATCCAGGCCAGGTTGATCGGGATGAGGATCTTCCAGCCGAGGGCCATGAGCTGGTCGTACCTGACGCGCGGCAGCGAGGCGCGGCACCAGACGAAGAAGCCGAAGACCAGCACCATCTTGGCGAAGAACCAGAGCAGCGGCCACCAGCCGGTGTTCGCGCCGTCCCACATGGAGATCGGCCACGGGGCACGCCAGCCGCCCATGAACAGGGTGATGGACACCGCGGAGACCACGAAGACGTTGACGTACTCGGCGAGCATGATGACCGCGAACTTCAGCGAGTTGGAGTACTCGGTCTGGAAGCCGCCGACCAGCTCGCCCTCGCCCTCGGGCAGGTCGAAGGGGACCCGGTTGGTCTCGCCCAGCATCGTGACGATGTAGATCAGGAAGGACGGGATCAGCAGGATCATGTACCAGGACGGCATCGGGATCTCCAGGCCGCCCAGCGTGAACACCCCGCCGCCGGCCTGCGCCGCGACGATCTCCGAGGTGGAGAGCGTCCCCGCGAACAGGAACACGCCCACGAACGACAGGCCCATCGCGATCTCGTACGAGACCACCTGGGCGCTGGCCCGCAGGCCGCCGAGGATCGAGTACGGGGAGCGCGAGCCCCAGCCCGCCAGCACGATGCCGTACACGCCGATCGAGGCCATCGCCAGCACCAGCAGCACCGCGACCGGGAGGTCGGTGAGCTGCAGCGGCGTCTGGACGCCGAACATCGAGACCATCGGGCCCATCGGGATGACGGAGAAGGCCAGGAAGGCCGGTACCGCCAGGACGACCGGGGCGATGAAGTAGATCGCCTTGTCGACGGTCCGGGGCATCAGGTCTTCCTTGAGCCCCATCTTCAGCCCGTCGGCCACCGACTGGAGCAGCCCGAACTTGCCCGCCCGGTTGGGGCCGTACCGGTTCTGCATGCGGGAGATGAGCTTGCGCTCGAACCACACGCCGAACAGCACGCCCAGCATCAGGACGATGAAGATGACGACGGCCTTGATGATGCTGATCCAGAGCGGGTCCTTGCCGAAGTCGGCAAGGGTCGGATCGACCGCTAGAAGAGTCCGGGCATTCATTACCGCTCCTCGTTGGCTTCGCCGGCGGCGCTTACCTCGCCGGCCGTGGTGCTCTCGGCGCTGTCCACCGCGCCGACCCTGACCACATCACCGGCGACGGCGTGCAGGTCACGGGTGACCGAGCGACCTTCGGAGTTGGCCGGCAGCCACACCACCCGGTCGGGCAGGTCGGCGATCCGCACCGGCAGGCTCAATGAACCGTGCCCGGTGCCGACGACCACCTCGCCGCCGTCGACCAGGCCGCATTCGGCGGCGGTGGCCTCGGACACCAGCGCCACCCCGGGGCGGGCGGTACCCGCCAGGTACGGCTCGCCCGCCTGCAGGCGGCCGTCGTCGAGCAGCAGGTGCCAGCTGGCCAGGACCGCCTCCCCGGCCCGCGGCCTGGCGGCGAGCGAGCCGCTCACCCGGGGGGCCGCGGCCCTGGGGCCGCGCCACGCGCCGATCGAGCCGATCTCGCGGCGGGCGGCGGCGGGGTCGGGCAGGCCGAGGTGCACGTCCATGGCGTCGGCGATCGCGGAGACGACCCGCAGGTCACTCATGACCCCCGGAACCCCGAGCGCCTCCTCGAAGGAGCGTCCGCGCCCCTCCCAGTCGACGAAGGTGCCCGACTTCTCGGCCACCGCGGCGACGGGGAGCACCACGTCGGCGCGGTCGGTGACCGCGCTGGCGCGCTGCTCCAGGCTCACGATGAACGGGGTGTTCTCCAGGGCCACCAGGGCCGCCTGCGGCGCGGCCAGGTCGTAGGGGTCGACACCCGCGACGACGAGGGCGTCGAGCTGTCCGTCGAGCGCCGCCGCCAGCATGGCGGTGGTGTCGCGGCCCTCGCCCTCGGGCAGCGAGGTGACGTCCCAGGCCCTGGCCACCTCGGCGCGGGCGGTCTTGTCGGTGACCGGGCGGCCGACGGGCAGCAGGTTCGGCAGCGCCCCGGCCTCGACGGCCCCGCGCTCACCGGCGCGGCGCGGGATCCAGGCCAGGCGGGCGCCGCTTGCGTCGGCGAGCCGCAGCAGTGCCGACAGCGCACCGGGCACGGTGGCGAGGCGCTCACCGGCCAGGATGATCGCTCCCGGCTGCCTGATCGCCTCGGCGGCCGTCACGTCGACGGCGGCCAGGTCGTCCAGGACGTCGGTCTCGGTGCCCGGCACCGCCGGGATCAGGGTGCCGCCCATCTTGGCCAGCCCGGGGCCGGCGAACGGCGCGACGGAGAAGACCTTCAGCCCCTTCTTGCGCCATGCCTTGCGCAGGCGCAGGAAGACGATCGGCGACTCCTCGTCGGGCTCGAAGCCCGCCAGCAGCACCGCCGGAGCCTTCTCCAGATCGGCGTAGCGGACCTCGATGCCCTTGCCCGCGACGGCGTGCGCCAGGAAGCGCGCCTCCTCCTCGGAGTGCGGCCTGGCGCGGAAGTCGATGTCGTTCGTGCCGAGCGCGATCCGGGCGAACTTCGAGTAGGCGTACGCCTCCTCGACGGTGACGCGACCGCCGACGAGCACGCCCGCGCGCCCGCGCGCCGCGGACAGGCCCTTGGCGGCGGCGGCGAGCGCCTCCGGCCAGGAGGCCGGCACCAGGCGACCCTCCTCGTCACGGACGAGGGGGGTCTTCAGCCGGTCGGGCTGGGTCGCGTAGGTGAAGGCCCAGCGACCCTTGTCGCAGTTCCACTCCTCGTTGACCTCGGGGTCGTCCCCGGCCAGGCGGCGGGTGATCTTTCCGCGCCGGTGGTCGGCGCGCAGCGAGCAGCCGCTGGCGCAGTGCTCACAGGCGCTGGGCGTGGAGACCAGGTCGAACGGGCGGGCCTGGAAGCGGTAGGCGGCACCGGTCAGCGCGCCCACCGGGCAGATCTGCACCGTGTTGCCGGAGAAGTAGGACTCGAACGGGCGGCCGTCCGCGGCTCCGACCTGCTCCTTGGCCCCGCGCTCGAAGAAGTCGATGAGCGGGTCGCCGGCGATCTCGTCGGAGAAGCGGATGCAGCGCGCGCACTGGACGCAGCGCTCGCGGTCGAGCAGCACCTCCGAGGAGAGCGCGACCGGCTTCTCGAAGGTCCGCTTCTTCTCCACGAAGCGGCTCTCGCCCTGGCCGTTGGACATGGCCTGGTTCTGCAGCGGGCACTCGCCGCCCTTGTCGCAGACCGGGCAGTCCAGCGGGTGGTTCAGGAGCAGCAGCTCCATGACGCCGCGCTGTGCCTTCTCCGCGACCGGCGAGGTGAGCTGGGTCTGGACGACCATGCCCTCGGCGACCTCGATCGCGCAGGAGGGCTGCGGCTTGGGGAACCCCCGGCCGTTGCCCGCGTCGGGGATGTCCACCAGGCACTGGCGGCAGTTGGCGGCCGGGTCCAGCAGCGGGTGGTCGCAGAACCGGGGGATCTGGATGCCGAGCAGCTCGGCCGCCCGGATGATCAGCGTGCCCTTCGGGACACTCACCTGGAAGCCGTCGATGGTGACGGTGACCAGGTTCACCGGCGCCTGCGCCGGGGTGGTGGCTTCGACGGTCATGGCGTCTCCTCCGTCGGCCTGGCGACCGAGACGGTGCTGTGCTTGCCGGTGGCCTTCCCGCGCGCGCTCACTTCGCCCCCCACACCGTGGACGGGGCGTGATCGAACGGGCAGCCGCCGATCTCGAAGTGCTTGAGGTATTCGTCGCGGAAGTGCTTCACCGACGAGTGGATGGGGCTGGTGGCACCGTCACCCAGGGCGCAGAAGGAGCGGCCCAGGATGTTGTCGGCGATGTCGGTGATCGTGGTCAGGTCCTCTTCGGTGCCCTGGCCCTTCTCCAGCCGCTTGAGCACCTGCTTGAGCCAGTAGGTGCCCTCCCGGCAGGGAGTGCACTTGCCGCAGGACTCGTGCGCGTAGAACTCGGTCCAGCGGAGCACGGCGCGCACCACGCAGGTGGTCTCGTCGAAGATCTGCAGGGCCCGGGTGCCGAGCATCGAGCCCTTGGCGCCCACGGACTCGAAGTCCAGCGGGACGTCCAGGTGCTCGTCCGTGAAGATCGGGGTGCTCGACCCGCCCGGGGTCCAGAACTTGAGCCGGTGGCCCTCCCTGATGCCGCCGGACATCTCCAGCAGCTCGCGCAGCGTGATGCCGAGCGGGGCCTCGTACTGGCCGGGCCGGGTCACGTGGCCGCTCAGCGAGAAGATGCCGAAGCCCTTGGACTTCTCGGTGCCCATCCCGGCGAACCACTCGGCGCCGTTGGCGATGATCGAGGGAACACTCGCGACCGACTCGACGTTGTTGACCACGGTGGGCGAGGCGTAGAGACCCGCCACGGCGGGGAAGGGGGGCTTGAGCCGAGGTTGGCCGCGATGACCCTCCAGCGAGTCGAGCAGCGCCGTCTCCTCGCCACAGATGTAGGCGCCCGCCCCGCTGTGCACGACGAGCTCCAGGTCGAAGCCGGTGCCGAACAGGTCGGTGCCGAGGTAGCCCTTGGCGTATGCCTCGGCCACCGCCGCCTGCAGGCGGCGGATGACGTGCAGCACCTCGCCGCGCACGTAGATGAAGGCGTGGTTGGCCCGGATCGCGTACGCGGTGATGATGACGCCCTCGACCAGCGCGTGCGGGTTGGCCATCATCGTCGGAATGTCCTTGCACGTGCCGGGCTCGGACTCGTCGGCGTTGACCACCAGGTAGTGCGGCTTGCCGTCCCCTTGGGGGATGAAGCCCCACTTCATGCCGGTGGGGAAGCCCGCGCCGCCTCGGCCGCGCAGCCCGGAGTCCTTGACGACCTGGATGACCGCGTCGGGGTCCATGCCCAGCGCCTTCTTGGCCGCCGAGTAGTCGCCGTAGCCCTCCAGCGTGAAGGAGTTCGGCTGGTCCCAGTTCGCGGTGAGAACCGGGGTGAGAGTGGTCACTTCGTCTCCTCGCCTGGCAGCCCGTCGCTCCGTGACGAGGCCGCTTCGTACCTGCCTGCTTGCCCGTTCACGCCTCGGGAGCCTTCCATCCGTTGGCCTTAGCGATCTTCAGGCCCTCCAGGGAGGGACCCGCCGCCGAGGGGCCGTCACCGGCCAGGCCGTCGGGCAGGCCCGAGAGCACCCGCGAGGCCTCCTTGAACGTGCAGAGCTTCTTCGGGCCGCGGGTCGGCGAGGGCTCCTTGCCGTCTCTGAGGTCGTCGACGAGCTGCTTGGCCGAGTCCGGGGTCTGGTTGTCGAAGAACTCCCAGTTGACCATCATCACCGGGGCGAAGTCGCAGGCGGCGTTGCACTCCAGCCGCTCCAGCGAGATCTTCCCGTCCGGGGTCGCCTCGTCGTGACCGACGCCGACGTGCTCGGAGAGCTCGTCCCAGATCTGGTCGCCGCCCATGACCGCGCAGAGCGTGTTGATGCACACGCCCACGTGGTACTGGCCCATCGGCCTGCGCTTGTACATCGTGTAGAAAGTGGAGACGCCCACGACCTCGGCCTTGCTCAGCCCGAGCATCTCGGCGCAGAACTCGTGGCCGTCGTCGGAGACGTAGCCGTCCTCGGACTGCACCAGGTGCAGCAGGGGAAGCAGCGCCGACCGCGGCCTGGGGTAGCGGCCGATGATCTCCTTGGCGTCGCGCTCCAGGCGCTCGCGCACTTCCGGCGCGTACCCCTTGTTCATGGTCGCGCTCACCTCCTCGTCGCTCGGCGCGTTCACCGGGACCGCTCTCTCGTCGGGCGCGCTCATCGGTCGACCCCCCCCATCACCGGGTCGATCGAGGCCACCGCCGAGATGACGTCGGCGACCATGCCGCCCTCGCACGTCGCGGGCATGGCCTGCAGGTTCGTGAAGGACGGATCGCGGAAGTGTACGCGGTACGGGCGGGTGCCACCGTCGCTGACCACGTGGGCGCCGAGCTCGCCGCGGGGCGACTCGACCGAGGCGTACGCCTGCCCCGCCGGGACCCTGAAGCCCTCGGTCACCAGCTTGAAGTGGTGGATCAGCGCCTCCATGGAGCCGCTCATGATGTGCGCGATGTGGTCGGGCGAGTTGCCCAGGCCGTCGGGGCCGAGCGCGAGCTGCGCGGGCCAGCCGATCTTCTTGTCGTCGACCATCACCCGGCCGCCCTTGAGCGGCCCGGAGAGGCGGTCCAGAGCCTGCTCAATGATCTTGAGCGACTCCTCCATCTCGGCCACCCGTACCAGGTAGCGGCCGTAGACGTCGGCGCTCTTCTCGGTCGGGACGTCGAACTCGTAGGTCTCGTAGCCGCAGTAGGGCTGCGACTTGCGCAGGTCCCACGGCAGGCCCGCGGCCCGCAGCATCGGACCGGTGACGCCCAGCGCCATGCAGCCGGTGAGGTCGAGGTAGGCGATGTCCTTGGTGCGGGCCAGGTAGACCGGGTTCGCGTCGAGCATCTTGCGCATGTCCTTGATGCGCCCCGGCATGACCTTGAGCAGCTCGCCGACCTTGTCGACGGCGCCGGCCGGCAGGTCGACGGAGACACCGCCGGGCCGGACGTAGGCCATGTTCATCCGCAGGCCGGTGATGTACTCCATCACGTCGAGCACCATCTCGCGCTCGCGGGACCCGAAGAGGAACGGCGTGGTCGCGCCCAGCTCCATGCCGAAGGTGCCGATGGCCACCATGTGCGAGGAGATCCGGGTGAGCTCCATCATCATCACGCGGATGGCCTGGGCCCGCTCGGGGATCTGGTCGGTGATGCCGAGCAGCTTCTCGACGCCCATGCAGTAGGCGGTCTCGTTGAAGATCGGCGCCAGGTAGTCCATCCGGGTGACGAACGTCGTCCCCTGGGTCCACGTCCGGAATTCGAGGTTCTTCTCGATGCCGGTGTGCAGGTAGCCGATGACCGTGCGGGCCTCGGTGACCGTCTCGCCGTCCAGGTTCAGCACCAGGCGGAGCACGCCGTGCGTGGACGGGTGCTGGGGACCCATGTTGATGACGAGCTGCTCGTCCTGCTGGCCGGTGAGGGTCTCGAGCAGTTCCGACCAGTCGTTGCCGGAGACGGTGTAGACCGTGCCCTCGGTGGCCTCGTCGTCAAAGGTGCTCACGTGTAAGACCTCCTCTGGTCCGGCGCGGGAATCTCGGCGCCTCGGTACTCGACCGGGATGCCGCCGAGCGGGTAGTCCTTGCGCTGGGGGTGGCCGTCCCAGTCGTCGGGCATCATGATGCGGGTCAGCGCCGGGTGTCCGTCGAAGACGATGCCGAAGAAGTCCCAGGTCTCGCGCTCGTGCCAGTCGTGCGTCGGGTAGACAGAGACCGTGGAGGGAATGTGGCGGTCGTCGTCGGGGCAGGAGACCTCGACGCGCAGGCGGCGGTTGTGCGTGATCGAGCACAGGTGGATCACCGCGTGCAGTTCCTGGCCCGCCAGGTGTGGGTAGTGCACGCCGGAGACGCCGAGCGAGAGCTCGAAGCGCAGCGCGGCGTCGTCGCGCAGGGCCCTGACGACGTCGAGCAGCCGCTCGCGCCTGACGTGGAAGGTCAGCTCGCCACGGTCGACGACCACGCGCTCGACGGCGTCGGCGAAGTCGCCGCCGAGGGCGCGCTCCAGCTCGTCGGCGACGGTGTCGAAGTAACCGCCGTACGGGCGGGGGGTGGAGAGCTCGGGCTTGCGCCGCACCACGAGGCGGCCGTAGCCCGAGGTGTCTCCGGTACCCGAGGTGCCGAACATGCCCAGGCGGGCGATGGGCTCCTCCGGGACCTCCGGGAGGTTTTCAGTGCTCATGTCGGTCGCCTACCGCTCCTCGTTCGCCGCGCGGGCCGCTGTGAATCCGCTTTCACCGCTGCTCATTTGGCGGTTCCCTGGTCGATCAGCGGCAACGTCCGCAGTGCCTGCAGTTCGAGTTCGTCGATCTGCTTGGCGCGGTGCGCGCCGAACTTCGTGTTCTGGATCTTGTCGTGTAGTTTGACGATCGCGTCGATGAGCATCTCGGGCCTCGGCGGGCAACCGGGCAGGTAGATGTCGACGGGGACGACGTGGTCGACGCCCTGCACGATCGCGTAGTTGTTGAACATGCCGCCGCTGGAGGCGCAGACGCCCATGGCGATGACCCACTTGGGCTCGGCCATCTGGTCGTAGATCTGGCGCAGCACCGGGGCCATCTTCTGCGACAGCCGGCCCGCCACGATCATCAGGTCGGCCTGGCGCGGAGACGCCGAAGCGCGCTCCATGCCGAAGCGCGCCAGGTCGTGCTTGGGACCACCGGTGGACATCAGCTCGATGGCGCAACAGGCAAGACCGAAGGTGGCCGGCCAGACGGAGTTCTTACGCGCCCAGCCGGCGACCTGCTCGACCGTGCTGAGCATGAACCCGCTTGGAAGTTTCTCTTCAAGTCCCATATCTAGTCCCAGTCCAGACCCTTGCGGCGCCACACGTACGTGTAGGCCACGAGCACGGTGACGATGAACAGCACCATCTCGACCAGTCCGAACATCCCGAGCTGGTCGAACGCGACAGCCCACGGATAGAGGAAGATGATCTCGATGTCGAACACGATGAACAGCATCGCGGTGACCATGTACTTCAGCGGGAAGCGCCCCCCGCCCACGGGCTGGGGCGTCGGCTCGATACCGCATTCGTAGGCGTCGAGTTTCGCGCGGTTCCAGCGCTTGGGACCGGTGAAGGGGGCGATCGTCACCGAGAAGACCGCAAATCCCGCCGCGAGAACGGCGAGCACCAGGATGGGTGCGTACAGCTCCATCGCTACGCCTCCTCTCCCATCTCCACGCGCGCCGGCGCGTAGCTCTGCATGTTGGTGTATTTCGAAAGTCTAGGCAGGGCGATCATCGCCCCGGGTTCCAGCTGTTCGGCGTTCGTTGAGCTCATGCCGGTGGCGCCACCTTCGACAGGGCGTTGATGATGCGATCCGACGCGTCACCCCGCCGGTCGGTGAGATTAGCAAGGAGTTTGAGCGCGAACCTCATCAGGCGGGGGTGCGGCAGCGCGTGACGCGTGGCGAAGTTCATCACACCGCGGTGCCCGATGAGCTCGACGAAGCCCCGGCCAAGGGTGAAGTAGCCACCATAGGCGTCCTTCAGCGTCTGAGGGTAGGCCCGCAGCACACGTTCCCGCTGGGCGGGGGTGACCCTGCCCAGTGCCTGGACGATCATCTCGGCCGCGACGTGGCCGCTCTCCATCGCGTACGCGATGCCCTCGCCGTTGAACGGGTTGATCATCCCTCCGGCGTCGCCCACCAGCACCAGACCCCGGGTGTAGTGCGGCTGGCGGTTGAAGGCCATCGGCAGCGCGGCGCCCCTGATCGGGCCCGTCATGTTCTCCTCGACGTAGCCCCACTCGGCGGGCATGCCCTTCACCCAGCGCTTGAGCAGGTCGCGGTAGTCCATGCCCTTGAAGGACTCGCTGGTGTTCAGCAGCCCGAGGCCCACATTGGACGTGCCGTCGCCGACGCCGAAGATCCAGCCGTAGCCGGGCAACAGGGTGTCGCCGTCCCACAGCTCCAGCCAGGTCTCCAGATAGTCGTCGTCATGGCGGGGGCTCTCGAAGTACGTCCGCACCGCGACGCCCATCGGGCGGTCCTCGCGCTTGTGCAGCCCCATGGCCAGGGAGATCCGGGTGGAGTTGCCGTCGGCGGCGACCACCAGCCGGGAACGGTAGGTGACCTCCTCGCCGTTCTGCCTGGCGAGGACGCCGACGATGTGCCCGCTGCGCTCGTCCAGGACCGGGGCCGTGACGTTGACCCCCTGCAGCAGGCGGACGCCCGCCCTGACCGCGTTGCTGGCCAGGATCTCGTCGAAGTCCTGGCGGGTCCGGACCAGCCCGAAGTCGGGGTAACTCGCCAGCTCGGGCCAGTCGAGCTCGAAGCGCATTCCGCCGCCGACCACGCGCAGGCCCTTGTTGCGGACCCAGCCGGGGGCGTCGATGTCGATCCCCATGGCGATGAGTTGCTTGACCGCTCGGGGCGTCAGCCCGTCGCCGCAGACTTTCTCGCGGGGGAAGGTGGTCTTCTCAAGCAGCAGGACGTCAAGTCCGGCCTGCGCGAGATGAAAAGCGGTTGTCGAACCGGCGGGCCCGGCGCCGACGACGATGACGTCGGCGTCAGCCTCAGCGACATTCCGCTGTATGGCGGCTGGCACGGTCACGGGACCTGTCCTGTCCTACAAGGTCTTAGGGGGCCTCGGGGTAAGGGGCCTTTCGTCCTTTGTGAAGGTCTTCACAAACTTGTCGGCCCGAAGTCTAACGCCTTTGCGGGGGAAAGTGTCAGGTGGGTACTGCTATCGCCTGCCAATCTTCTATGCGGGCTTATATCCGCGGTGGAGGGCCACGATGCCCAGCGTGAGATTGCGCCAGGCGACCCGTTCCCAGCCCGCTTCCTGAATGATCCTCGCCAGCCCCGCCTGGTCCGGCCAGGCCCTGATCGACTCCGCCAGGTACTCGTAGGAGTCGTCGTTGGAACCGAAGAGCCTGGCTGCCTGCGGCATCAGCTTCATCAGGTACTGCGAGTATACGAGGTCGAAGGACCTCGGCGTCGGGTGCGAGAACTCCAGGATCACCAGGCGCCCGCCCGGCTTGGCCACCCGGTACATCTCGCGCAGCGCCTGGCCGGTGTCCTGCACGTTGCGCAACGCCGTGGAGATCGTCACCGCGTCGAACACGCCGTCGGCGAAGGGCAGCCGCAGCGCGTCGCCCGCGATGAAGCTGACACCCCGCACTCCCCCGCCGGAGACGCCCGAGCCGCCCCTGCGCCTGACCCCGGTGCCCAGCATGCCGAGCGAGAAGTCGGAGGCGATCGCGCGGGCACCCAGCGAGGTGAACGTGTCGGTGGACGTGCCGGTGCCCGCGCCGAGGTCGAGGACCAGTTCGCCGGGGCCCGCGTCGACGGCCGCGGCGGCCGCCTTACGCCACAGCCGGACCTGGCCCAGAGAGATAACGTCGTTGACAAGGTCGTACCGCCGGGCCGTGCGATCGAACATCGCGGCGACCTCATGCGGCTGCTTGTCCAGAGAAGCGCGCGTCATGCCATCAAGCCTAGGCCCGGCCTGACAATCCACGGAAAGTAGTTATTCGACTACCCAGAGCATGCTAAAAATTGTCGAATGTTTGCCAGAACCGCTTACCCGCTGGCCGCGGCCCTGATCCTGACGCTCCCCGGGACCGCCGCCGCCGGCACCACGGAGCACAGCAGGGTCGTCCTGACCGATCCGGTGAACACCACTCCCCACGTGCTCGACGGGATCGTCAACGCCATCGCGCTGGTGGGCGGCACGGTGGTGGTCGGAGGCTCGTTCAGCGAGGTACGCGAGGCCCGGAGCACGAGGGTGCTGTCGCGCGACAACCTCTTCGCCTACGACCTGGCCACCGGGCGGGTGCTGCCCGGCTTCGCACCACGCCTCGACCGCCCGGTCCAGGCCCTGGCGGCGGGGGTGCGCGGCACCGTCTACGCGGGCGGCCGGTTCACCACGACCGGCGGGACGCGGACGCGGGGCCTGGCCCTGCTCCGGCTGTCCGACGGATCCCCGGTCGCCCACTTCGGCGCCCAGGTCCGCGGCGGAACGGTCACCAGCCTGGCCAGGCTGGGCCGCCACCTCTACGTCGGCGGCGACTTCACCCGTATCGGTCCCGTCGCCCTCACCGCACTGGCCAGGCTGGACGCCGTCACCGGCTCGGTCGACCCGACCTTCGCGATCAGGCCGGACGAGCCCAGGGGTGGCAGGACCAGGGTCCACGCGCTCTCCCTGAGCCACGGCAGGCTGGCGGTCGGCGGCGACTTCGCCACCCTCGACGGCCTGTCGCGCCCGCAACTCGGCCTGATCGACGTCGCCACGTCACCGGCCAAGGTCGCGCCCTGGCGGACCGGCGCCTACCGGGGCAGGTGCATGGCCGATTTTCCCGGCTACGTGCGGGGCCTGGACTTCGCCCCCGACGGGAGCTATCTCGCCGTCGTCACGACCGGCGGCCCCGGGGGGCCGGACAGGATGTGCGACACCGCCGCGCGCTTCGAGACCCGCGCCCGCGGCGAGGTGCGACCGACCTGGGTGAACCACACCGGGGGCGACTCGTTGTACGCGGTGGCGGCGACGGGGGCGGCGGTCTACGTCGGCGGGCACCAGCGTTGGCTGGACAACCCGTCCGGCCACGACTCGGCGGGACCCGGAGCGGTGGCGCGTCCGGGAATCGGAGCGATCCATCCCCGCACCGGCAAGGCCCTAACATGGAACCCCACCCGGGATCGCGGAATCGGAGTCAAGGCATTCCTGGCGCATCCCGGCGGATTACTCGTTGGTAGTGACACAACCCGGCTTGGTCACGAGTACCATGCCCGAGTCGGTATGTTCCCCTCGCCGATCACTCCTGATTCTTAGTGATTCGCTCGCTTACCGCGTCCCGCTGCTTTGAGAGCAGGACGTAACTGGCCACACCACTGACCAGGAACGCGGTGACGAGCAGGATCAGGGGCTGACGCAGGCCGAGGATATAGAGCACTCCCAGGCTCACGGCGAGTAGACCGACCCGGGACGCGGTGTAAACGATGACGGGATGCACAACGTCGAGGCTACGTCACTCCGCTCATCGTCCAAGCATGACCGTGGTGGTCACGGGAGCACTCTTCGCATTGACTGCGAGCGCTGCTAGTGTTCACAACAGACCAGTTTCGTAAAGAAACACCCACGAGAGTCCCAAAGAGGCTCTATCATATAACAATCGGGCAGGCAGTAGATAACAACCCGTGATCTTTGTTGAAAACCACGGATAAATCAGGCTTCGCTCGGCACACTGGTTACCTGTCCGCCCGCTGGCAGGAAGCGGGATGCGAGGGGGAGAGATTGTGGAGAGTAGCAGCGAGCGTCTGCTGACGCCTGGAGAGGTTGCCGCCCTCTTCCGGGTCGACCCAAAGACGGTTACACGCTGGGCCGCGGCAGGCCGCATCAGCAGCATCCGTACCCCCGGAGGGCACCGGCGTTTCCGCGAGTCGGAAGTGCACGCCCTTCTGCGTGGAGAGGACGTCTTGACGGCCGAACGGCCTGCAGGCGAGTCCCCGCGCGTCTGACGACTTAGGACGTCACACCATCGGTGATCCTGCGCGCCTTACCCGGAAGCCGCAGGGTCACCGTGGAGTCGTGTGAAGTGTCACACGACCCGGACGGTGACCACACCCGTACCCGAATCGGCCTAGGTCTCCTGCTCGGCCTTGAAAGCCAGGAACTCCCGCTCCAGGTCGTCGTTCTCCGCCGACCAGCGCCGCCGCCGCTCGGCCCACTCCTCCTCGGTCAACGACTCGGCCAGCCAGCGGTCGTAGTCGGGATCCCCGGGGGACACCTCGACATAGGCGTTGCCGATCAGACGCCCGTCATCGCCGGCCAGGGTCTGCGGAACGCGCAGAGTACCGTCAGCGAGCCTGACGACGTACATCCCAGATCACCTAGATTCCGTAGCGCCGGTTGAAGAACAACATGACGTTGAGCGCCATTCGCGTGTCGCCGCCCAGCATGTCGACCAGCGCGGGGCGCTGCCGGGAGACGATCGCGGCGAAGGCGTCGGCGAAGAACTCCTTGCGGCCCAGGTCGCCCGGCTGGAGATGGAACCCCGAGGCCAGTACGGGAACGCACTGGGCGTAGAGGGCGGCGAACTCCGGGCAGTCGGAGACCCAGTCGCCGTTGGGGGCGTCCACATCGTCCAGGGCGTGCCCGACCTCGTGCATCATCACGTCGGGGGTGGGCGAGGGGCGATCTCCCACCACGATCTTGCGGTCGCCGTACGCTCCCGCGCAGACGTCCCAGGTCGCCCGGCCCGAGGGCAGCGGCGCACCGCGCAGGTACCCCATGTCGTCCAGGTCGGGCACCCCGCCCGCGCCGACGTAGATGCCGTCGAGACCGTCGGCCAGCTTGTCCTTCAGCAGGTCGGGCAGCCTGGCCAGGCTCTCCACCGCCCGTACGACCTCCGGGGGCGGGATCTCCCACCGCGAATCCCACTGACGGTGCAGAATGCGCTCCAGGCGCCCGCAGTGGCGCAGGCCGTCACCCAGATCCGGGGTGTCCGGGGAGTTGGGCTGTGCCCTGGGACGCTCGTCGTCGAGCTCGAAGTCCTTCCAGGTGTACTGCGGGCGGTCGACCACCGGGGCCGTGACCGCCCCGACCCGGCGCTCCGCTTCGCGGGACACCTCGCGGGAGACATCACGCGGAGCTTCTCTGACAGCACTCTCCGTACGCGCGGCCGAACCCCGCTGCCACCACCGCCGTCGATGACGGCCCTTGTCGCCCGACTGTGCCATCGCACCCCCTGGGGAAGTGTCAACGGGTTCCACGTTAACCGGGTGGGCCCTCGCCAGTCATCCGTAACGGAGGGCTGACAGCAACGGGTCTCACAATGGCTTACAGTTCGGGCATGCCCCTGCTTGTCGGTCTGGCGATATCCGCCTTCTGGCTCTACTGCCTGTTCGACGTCATCACCACGCCGGACGAGGAGTCCAGAAATCTGCCCAAGCTCCTCTGGGTGCTCATCGTGGTGCTGCTGCTGCCCGTCGGAGGGCTCTTCTGGCTGCTGCTCGGCCGGCCGTACGGCCCCAGGGCGCCCCGCTCGCTCCTGGCGGAGGACATGCCACAGCGCCCCGAGGCCCCGAAGGGTCCCGACGACGACCCCGACTTCCTCAAGGACCTCGACCGCCGCCTGCGGGACGAGGACTGACCGGACGGGCGACGACCGACCGGCCGATGCGGCCGGTCAGCGTGGGCTCGGCGCCGGACTCAGGGAACCTCGGCGTAGGAGTGCAGGCCCCCGAGGAAGATGTTCACCCCGACCAGGTTGAACAGCAGGCAGGCGCAGGCGACGAGCTGCACGATCATGGCGGCCTTGCCCTTCCAGCCCGCGGTGGCCCTGGCGTGCAGGTAGGCGGCGTAGACGATCCAGGTGATGAACGCCCAGACCTCCTTGGGGTCCCAGCCCCAGTAGCGGCCCCAGGCCTTGTCCGCCCAGAGCGCCCCGGCGATGACGGCGAAGGTCCAGATCGGGAAGCCGATCACGATGGCCCGGTGCGCGACCCGCTCCAGGTCCTGCCGGGACGGCAGGCGGACCGCAGTGTCCTTCCTGACCAGGTAGAGGATGCCCGAGACGGCGGCCACGAAGAACAGCCCGCTGGCGACGATCGCCGCCGACACGTGGATCACGAGCCAGTACGAGTTCAGCGCCGGCACCACGGGACCGGCCTGGACGTGCAGGTACCGTACGGCGAAACCGAGTCCCAGCGCGGCGGCCAGCGTGACGAACGCGCCCAGGAAACGGACCCGGTAGCGGAGCTGCATGAACAGGAACGTGCCCACCACCGCCAGGCACATCGCGACCACGAACTCGTACATGTTGCCCCACGGCCACCGGTTCACCGCCAGGCCACGGGTGACCAGGGAGGCGAAGTTGGCGAGCCAGCCGAGCCAGCCCAGTCCGACGGCCACCCGCCCCACCCACATCACCCAGGTCGGGGGCGCTTCGGCCGGAGCCTCATCCTTCGCGGGGGCGGATTCCGGTGTGTCCTGTGACGCGCCGGTGCCGGCCCCGACGGTGGCGAGGACGGGCTGCGCCTCGGTACGCGCCTTCACCTCCGCCGACCGACTGAAGGCCAGGTCACAGGCATAGGCGATCATTGCGAAGACGTATAGCAGCACCGTCGCCAAGATGAGCTGATCGCTCAGGGTGGCGAGGCCGGCATCGACCTCAACGGGCATCCTTAACTCCTGGGTTGGGGATTCCTGGGTTCAAAGCGGAGACGATCTCGGTGAACTCCTCGCCGAAATCTCCACCCTCGGTACGTGTGAGGCCGCCCACCTCGACCCGCCGGCTCTCGCCCTCGGGCTGACCGGCCTCGCCGTGGACCCGTACCCACACCCTGCGGCGGCGGACGGTCAGGGTCAGCACCAGGCCGGCCACGGCGAGGACCGAGGCGACGAACGCCGGCATCCGGCCGGGATCGTGGGTGATCTGCAGGGCGATCCACTCCCTGACGCCGGTGAACTCGATGGAGCCCATACCGTCCGGGAGCGCGAGCTTCTCGTTGACCGCCAGCGGGTCCGCCTTCATGACCAGCGGCTTCATCTTCTTCAGGCTGTCGGGGTCGAGCTCGTAGACCGACTGCGGCCGGCCGTCCTTCAGGCCCAGGTCACCGGCGAAGGCACCGTAGACCTGGGCCGTGGGGTTGGCGGCGCCGGGGAAGACCGACACCCACTCCGAGCCCACCGGGACCGTCGTCGGCAGGAAACCGATCAGGATGCCGAGCTGCTCCGGCTGCGCGTCCGGGACCTTGATCACGCACTCGGAGGTGAAGTTGGCGGGCTGGACGACCAGGCAGGGCACCGGCCCGTCGAAGGCGACCTGCCCCTTGCCGTCGACGATCCTGAAGGTCGGCGCGTACCCGTGGTCGATCAGGTAGCTCTGCGTGCCGTTGACGTTCAGCGGCTCGTTGACCTTGAGGACGTAGTCGCGCACGGGGGCGCCGGGGGCGTCCTCGACCTTGAGCCTGGCCTCGAAGTCGAGGGGCTGCCCGGTCTTCTCGCCCTTCGCGATGTAGCTCGCCTGGAAGTCCTCGACCGTGAAGGAGAACGGCTCCAGCGACTCGGCGTTCACCTGCGGCCCCGGCATGTAGCGGTCGTAGGCCGCGACCGTGTTGGCGAACCCCTCGCCCTCCACGACCAGCACGTTGCCCCGGTAGCCGTAGAGCGTGCCGATCCCGACCGCGAGCAGCAGGCCGAGCAGTGCCACGTGGAACAGCAGGTTGCCGGTCTCACGCAGGTAGCCCTTCTCCGCGGCGACCCAGCCGGGTCCCGTGGTCACCCGGAACCGCTTGGCGCGCAGCCTGGCGGCGGCCTCCTCGACGGTCAGCGGAGCCTCGAAGGAGGCGTGCTGCGGCAGCCTGCCCAGGTTGCGCGGCGCCGCGGGCGGCTTCCTGCGCGCCTCGCGCAGGTGGGTCATGGTCCGGGGAAGCACGCAGCCGATCAGGGACAGGAAGAGCAGAAGGTAGATCGCGGCGAACCAGGGCGCCCTGAACACGTCGAACAGCCAGAACCTGTCCAGCCACTCGGCGAGCCGGGGGCTGTCCTCGAAGTACTGGAAGACCTTGGCGTCCGAGACGCCGCGCTGCGGCCAGATCGAGCCGGGAATGGACGCCAGGGCGAACAGGAACAACAGGATCAGCGCGGTCCGCATCGAGGTGAGCGTCCGCCAGAACCAGCGCGCCCAGCCCGCGAACCCGATTCCCAGGGGCCGCCGTTCCTCGTTCTTCCCGCCTGCCTCGGGACCGCTCGCGGCCACCGTCTTCGTCTGCGGCTCGGCCACCGCTCGCTCTCCCGCCCCAGGGTCGATGTGCCCCATCAGATCACCGGCTCGAATCCGCCGACCCAGCCCTGGATCGTCGCGACGAGCTGCTCCCAGAGCCCGGTGACGAGCAGGACGCCGACGACGACCAGCATGACGCCGCCCGCCCGCGTGATCAGCTGTGAGTGGCGGCGTACCGCCTTGAAGGTCTTCAGGGCCCTGCTGTACGCCAGCCCGGCCACCACGAACGGCAGGCCGAGGCCGAGTGCGTACGCGAAGGCGAGTATCGCACCGCGACCGGCGCTGCCCTCGTTCAGGCCGAGGGTGAGCACGACCCCGAGGGTGGGGCCGATGCAGGGGGTCCAGCCCAGGCCGAACACCAGGCCGAGCAGGGGCGCCCCCGCCAGGCCCGCGGCCGGAAGCCGGTGGATGCGGAAGTCACGCTGCAGGCCGGGGATGACTCCCATGAAGGCCAGGCCGAGCACGATCGTGAGAGCGCCCAGCACCCGCGTGATGATCCCCGCGTTGCCGAACAGCATCGCGCCGAGCCCGCCGAAGAGCGCCCCTCCGGCAACGAACACGACGGCGAACCCGAGGACGAACAGCACGATGCCCGCGACCATGCGCCCCCGCCTGGGATCGGCGCTCATGCCGGTCACGTACGACAGGTAGCCGGGCACGAGCGGCAGCACGCACGGCGACAGGAACGACACCAGTCCGGCCGCGACCGCTATCGGCAGCGCCAGCGCCAGCGAACCGCTCGCGACGGTGCTCACGAGGTCAGCACTCATCGCGGGCCCAGCTCATCTCTCATTACCGATCTTGGTCACGGCGTCGAGGAGGTCGTTGTACTTGACCGCACCGAGTGCCCTGGCGGCGATCCTGCCCTGGCGGTCGATGATCAGCGTGGAGGGGATGGCCGCGGGCGGGACCGTGCCCTGGAAGGAGAGCGCGACCTTGCCCGGCTGGTCGAAGATGCTCGGGTAGCCGGACTTGTGGCTCCGCTCGAAGGCGAGCGCGTCGGCCTTACGGTCCTTGAAGTCGATGCCGAGGAACTCCACGCCGTCCGCCTTCGTCTTGGCGGAGATGTCCTTGAGCACCGGCGCCTCGGCCCGGCAGGGCGCGCACCAGGAGGCCCAGAAGTTGAGCACCACGACCTTGCCCTTGTGCGCGGCGAGCGTCGCGGTGCCCCCGTCGAGGGTCTCCCCCTCGACCGGCGGCGCGACCTTGCGGTCGGCGGCCTGGAACAGGGTGATCTTGCCATCGCCCGCGATGAAGCGGGTGTCGCCGGTCTGCGGCTGCGCCCCCTGGTTTCCGGCGCATCCGGCCACGGCGACGAGCAGCGCGACGGCGGCGAAGGATTGTGCGCGCATGGGTGACGGAGGCTCCCTGTACTACAACCGGTAGAGCAATCACTGTACCGGCGGTGTCAGGCGCCCGGCACAGTGGGGCGTTTGACGAGCGCCGCCGCGGGCTCGCTGTATCCCACGCTGATCAGCCGGTCCCCCTCGAAGGCGAAGCTGGTGAGGCTGGCCAGAGCGCACTGCCTGCGGCGCGGGTCGTGCGGCAGGCGCCTGCCCTCGGCGGCGAGCCGGATGATCCAGATCGGGAGCTGGTGGCTCACCATGATCGCCTCATGGCCGCGCGCCGCCCTGCGAGCGGCGTTGATCGCGCCGCTCATCCGGTTGACCAGGTGGCTGTAGCGCTCTCCCCAGGAGGGACGGAGCGGGTTCCACAGGTAGCGGTAGAAACGCGGGTTGCGGAAGACGCCGTCGCCTCCGCCGACGGAGAGGCCCTCGAAGATGTTCTCGGCCTCGATCAGCCGCTCGTCGAGCGTGACGTCCAGGTGGAAGGTCGCGGCGAGCGGGGCGGCGGTCTCCTGGGCGCGCTCCAGCGGCGAGGAGAACAGCGCGACGACGTCGCGGCCGGCGACCGCCTTGGCCACCGTCTCGGCCATCTGGACGCCGTTCTCGGAGAGGTGGTAGTCGGGAAGTCTGCCGTACAGGACGTTAGCGGGATTGTGCACCTCACCGTGGCGCAGGAGGTGAACGACGGTGGTCTCAGCCATGGTTCCGCCAGCCTACCCACAGCTACGGGCCCGTAGCCGATCAGGTGGACCACTGGGAGCGCGTGGCGAAGGCGAGTAGGGTCTGGGGCGTTTGTGGCCAAGGTTCCGCGGTCCGGCGGTCCGGAAAGGTCCCCCGTGAGCCTGTTCGCCCTCGCCCTCATCCTCACCTCGGCCGTCGCCCACGCCTGCTGGAACCTGCTGAGCAAGCAGGCGGCCGACACCGACGGCGTCGTCTTCGTCTGGATGGTGGCCGCCGCGTCCGCGGCGGTCTGGACCCCGGTCGCGCTCGGCTATCTCCTCCTCGGCGGCACCGGCCTCTCCTGGGCCGACCTCGGGGTGATCACCGCGAGCACCACGCTGCACCTGGGCTACTTCATGTTCCTCCAGCGTGGCTACCGGCACGGCGACCTGTCGATGGTCTACCCGATCGCCCGAGGCACCGGACCGCTGCTGGCCAGCCTGGTCGCCGTCCTGTTCCTGGGCGAGCGACCCGGCCTGGCGGGCATCGCGGGGATCGGCCTGATCGGGGTGGGCGTCTTCCTGCTCAGCATGGCTCGCAGGCCCAGCCGCCAGGATCTGAGCGGCATCGGGTTCGGGCTGGCCACCGGAGTGTTCATCGCGGCGTACACCGTCTGGGACAAGCAGGTGGTGAGCGCCTTCGCGGTCGCGCCGATCCTGCTCAACTACTTCGGCGACCTCGGCCGCACCCTCGTACTGACCGCACCGGTGCTCGGCGGCCACCGCCGGGGCCTGGTCCTGCCCGTCTGGCGCGAGCACCGGACGCGGGTGCTGGGCGCGGCGGTGCTGATGCCGCTCTCCTACCTGCTGGCGCTGACCGCGTTCGCCTTCTCGCCGATCAGCGCGGTGGCCCCGGTACGGGAGGTCAGCGTGCTCGTCGCGGTGCTGCTCGGCGGCAGGCTGCTGGCCGAGGGCGACCTGACCAGGCGGCTGCTGGCCGCAGGCGTCATCGTCGGCGGTGTGGTGACGATCGCTCTCAGCTGAGCCCCGCGCTCCGGACGTCCATCGATCCGCTGCCCGCCGCGGTCGCCCGGACGGCACGTCGCCGTCCTCGCGAGGCGGCGCCCGGCCTCACGGGAGAGCGCACCTGGCACGGTGGCCGCGCCTCCTCACTCGACCGGGCGAACGCCCCCGGCCAGGACGGTGGACGGCACCGATCCGGCGGACTCGGAGATGGGGATGTGGAAATCGGCGGAGACGGCCTTCAGCGCCTCGACCGCGGCGCGGATCGCCGGGCGGCGGGCGGCGTCACTGCGCCAGAGCGCGTAGAGCCTGCGGGTCGGGCGCGACCTGATCGGGACGACCCGCACCCCGGAGGGGACGAAGTCGCGGCCCAGCCGGGGAATGATCGCGCATCCCTGCCCGGCCGAGACGAGGGCCATCTGGGTGGGGTACTCATCCGCCATGCAGGTGATGTCCGGCTCCAGCTCGGCCGAGCGCAGCGTGTAGACCAGCCAGTCGTGGCAGACGGTGCCCGGCGAGGAACTGATCCACTGCTCCCCGGACAGCTCGGCCAGCTCGATCTCGGCACGGCCCGCCAGGGGGTGGGCCGCGGGCAGGATCGCGTCGGCGATGTCGTCGAAGAGCGTCGCCCGGGACAGCCCTTCGGAGATGGCCAGTGGGCGGTTCATCCAGTCCTGGATCACCGCGAGGTCGAGTTCGCCCCTGGCCACCTCGCGGATCTGCCGCGAGGGCTCGCGTTCCATGAGCTGGAGCCGCAGGTCGGGGTGGCGGGTGCGCAGCAGGGCCAGCGCGGCCGGCATCAGTCCCCTGGCCGCCGTGGGGAAGGCGCCGATGCCCAGCCGCCCCACGACCTGCCCGCGCAGTGCCTCGAAGTCGGCCTCCGCCGTCTCGACCAGCGCGAGGATGCGTCCGGCGTGGTCGGCGAGCAGCCCCGCCGCGTCGGTCAGCCGCACCCCGCGCCCGTTGCGCTCCAGCAGGGTCGCGCCGGTCTCCCGCTCCAGCTTGGCGAGCTGCTGGGAGACCGCGGAGGGGGTGACCATGAGCGCCTCGGCCGCCGCGCCCACCGATCCGTAGACGGAGACCGCGTGCAGTGCCTTGAGCCGGTTGAGATCCAACATGTAAGCAACACTAAACGACAGGGATCAGAAATTCTCGCTTGTGCTGAAATATCGTCGAAAACGAGGATGAATGCATGCATACCCGGCACTTCCTCCTCGCCGTCGGCCTCACCGCTCTCTGGGGCTTCAACTTCGTCGTCATGGAGGTCGGGCTCCGGCACTTTCCGCCGCTGTTCTACGTGGCGCTGCGCTTCATCCTGGCCGCCTTCCCCGCGTTGCTGTTCGTCGGCGGCCCCGGGGTGCCCTGGCGGAAGGTGCTCCTCACCGGCGCCACACTCGGCATCGGCCAGTACACCCTGCTGCTGATCGGTATGCGGGCGGGCATGCCCGCCGGACTGACCTCGCTCGTCGTCCAGGTTCAAGCGGTCTTCACCGCCGTCCTGGCCGTCGTCCTGCTGGGGGAGCGGCTCACCGCGCGGCGGATCACCGGTATGGCCGTCGCGCTCGCCGGGCTGGTGCTGATCGCCGCCGACCTGGGCGCCGGCGGCCCCTTCGGCGCGTTCCTGCTGGTCGTCGGCTCGGCGTTCTTCTGGAGCGTGGGCAACATCACGGTCAGGAGCGCAGCGCCGCCCAACTCGTTCCGCTTCATGGTCTGGATCAGCGCGGTCGCGGCCCTGCCCATGCTGGGTCTGTCCCTGCTGGTGGAGGGGGTTCCCCGGCTGGAGTTCTCGGTGGAGGGAAGCCTGTCCGTGCTCTACGTGGCGCTGATCTCCACCCTCGGCGGTTTCGGCATCTGGGGCTTCCTGCTCCAGCGCTACGACGCCTCGGTGGTCGCGCCCTCCGCCCTGCTCGTCCCGGTCTTCGGCATGTCCTCGGCCGCCCTGTTCACCGGCGAGCCCGTCTCCGGCCTCAAACTCGCCGCCGCCGCCCTGATCATCTCCGGCGTCCTCTACGCGAGCACCCGGTCCCGTACGACCGCCGCGCGAGTCCGCCCCCGCCCTCACGACCAGAAGATGACCCCGAAGCCGACCGCGAAGACCAGGGAGAGCACCAGGATGACCGCCCCGACGGTCATGAACAGCACGCCGAGGAGCACGCCGCCGCTCACCCCGTCCAGGCGGGCGCGCTGGGGGCGCTCAGGGTCGTAGACCACCATGACCTGCTGGCCCGGACGGACCTGCGGCGGGTTGGAGCCCAGATCCGACGCGGCCTCCACCACGTAGCCCTGCACCGTCTGGAACCGCAGCGTGGGATAGTACAGGCGGTTGCCGCCTCTGGACCTGCGCAGTCCCACGACGACGCCCGGCACCCGCACCCCGTGCCGCCGCAGCCGGTGATCGACAATCATCACCCGGATGCCGGCCCCGACGAACACCGCTCCGAGCACGATTCCGAACAACGGCACGATTCCAAACAACGGCACGATGCTCATGTCCACCACCGCCTCCTCATCTCGTTCAAGGGCCGCCGTCGCAGTCCCGTTCGAGTGCTTGCACCACGCCGAGTCGCTCCGGCTCAGCAGGACCGCGGATGAGGCTAGAGGCCGACAGTGGAGAACGACTTGTAGATCATTGGGACGCCGCGCCTGGACGGGAGATGGGCAGGTCCTTAAGAACGGCGGTTCTCGGGTTCGCCACGTGGGGAACTCCCGCGATCTTCGTGATCTCCGGACTCAGGGGGCCGACCGCCTGCCGACAGAAGCCGTCCGGTGTTGCCGTGCCGGCGACGCGTCGGTCGCGGGAACGGGGAACATCACCTCCACTGTGGTGCCCTCCCCAGGCTCGCCGTTGATGAGGCAGAGTCCGCCCAGCTCCGCGGTGCGCTCGCGCATGGAGGCCAGGCCGACGCCCGAGCGGCGCCCCGGCGACAGGCCCACGCCGTCGTCGGCGATCAGCAGGCGCAGCGCCTCGGGCTCGCGACGCAGCTCGACACGGACGCGAGTGGCACGCGCGTGTCGCCGGACGTTGGTCAGCGCCTCCTGCGCGATCCGGTAGACGGCCACCTCGACGGCGGCGGGCAGGCCGGCCAGGTCGCCCTCGGCGCTCACCTCCGTGGCGGGGCCTTCGGGGTCGGCCGGCCCGGCCAGCGCCTGTACGGCGGCGGCCAGGCCCAGATCGTCCAAGGCGGGCGGGCGCAGGCCGTAGACGATCTGCCGGATGTCGCCCGTGACCGCGTCCATGCCGGAGCGCAACTCGCGCAGCAGCTCGTCCGCCGCCTCCGGGGAGGTCTTCAGGCTGAAGCGGGCCATGTTGATGGTCATGGCCATCCTGCTGAGCGTCTGACCCAGGCCGTCGTGCAGGTCGCGGCGCAGCCGCCGACGCTCCTCCTCCCGGGCGGTCAGGATGCGCTCCCGGGAGCCCTGCAGGTCGGCCGCCATCCGCAGCGCGTGCGCCACGTCGGCCGCGTACGGGACCAACGTCTCCAGCACCCGCTCGTCGTGTGCGGCGGGGAAGCGGCGCGGGGTGGGCGGGCCGACCAGCAGCCGCCCCACCTGCTCGCCGTGCCAGACCAGTGGTACCTCGCGCGGGGAGTCGCCGACCTGCCCGCTGACCATGCTTGCCACGCTGACCTGGTCCCCCGGCTCGCCGCCGGTCACCTCCACCGTGACCCCCTGTACCGCCAGGCCCTCGCGCAGCACCCCGATCACCGACGCCAGCGCTTGCGCCGGATCTCCCCGGCGCATCTCCTGGACCAGCCGCTCGGCGAGCACGCGTGGGTCGCCGACCGGACCGTAGAGCAGGCGGTCGACGGCACGTTGCAGCATCCGGCGCAACGGCTGAAAGAACGCGCCCGTGAACAGGGCGGCGGCGAGCCCGGCGATCTGGTCGTACCCGGACACCATCAGGCTCGACAGCGCGGCCACACCGAAGTAGACCCCGCCGACCACGGCCAGCAGCCCCGCGGCGACGAAGGTCCGGCTGATGACGGTGTCGATGCCGTACAGCCGGTAGCGCATCACCGAGAACACCATCGCGACGGGGACGAGCATCGCCCACAGGGTCGACAGCCAGTACAGCTCCGGCACGACGATGCCCACGAGCATGAACACGATGTACCCGGCGAACGCCAACAGCGGCCAGCCGATCTGCCGCCTGCCCACCGGGTCTGCCCGGCGAAGACGCAGCAGCAGGGACAGCGCCGCCAACGGCAGCGTCACCAAGATCCCCGCCCAGGTCAGCACCCCTATCGCCGAGTGGTACGGCGCCAGAGCGGGGATCTGCAGCGGGTTGTGGATGACGACGGGGAACAGGTAGCCCTCAAGCGGCGGATCCGGCCGCACGAACTGGCGCGCGGTCTCGGCACCGATGGACACCACACCCAGCAGCACCACCGCTCGCCAGCGCGGCGAGGGCAACCTGCCGTCCGGGGAGTACAGCGGCAGCAGCATCTCCAGCACGAGCCCGCACACTGCCCAGCCCACCTGCGCCGGGAACCTCAGAAGCCCCGCCAGCGCGAGATCCCCGCGTGCCGCGGACGCCAGCATCATCGCCTGGCAGAAGTCGTAGACGGCACCGCCGAGCCCGCCCGCGCACATCAGCCATGCCAGCTTGAGCCGGGGCCGATGCGCGATGAGGAACGCGCTGACCACGGGAAAGGTCACCCCCGCCGCCGTCAGCGGCGTGATCGTCACCGGCGGCAGCCACTCCTCCGGAAGTCCCGCGAAGATCAGCATGGCCGCGCCCACGAGCGCCGGAGACAGCACAGCCAGGACGACGGCGACCGCCCGGGCTGCCCACGCCATCCCGCCCCTGCTTTCCGGCTCCCGTTTCTGCTTGACCTTAGCGTGCCTGCGAAACGGCATAAAAGATGCGATTCACCACCATTGTGGCGAAAGGGTTACCAACTGGGAACCCGGCTGCGGGACGTCCGGGTAATGGCCGTGAATCCAACGATGGTGCCCACGACCTGTGAAGACTCCTCGGGAAACACGCGGGCCAAGCCCTGTCCATGCAGGTCAGACCTGCATACGTGGGATTTTCCGCGGCTGCTACCGGAACCCCCTCCAGGCGCCCCTCTCCGACCCGCACATGATCAGAAACGCGTGTCGAAGTCCCCAGCCTTGACACGGCCGAGGAAGGCGGTCCAGTCGCTCGGGGAGAAGGAGAGTGTGGCGCCATCGGGATTCTTGGAGTCTCGGATGAGGTGGTGGTTATCCATGTGGGCCACCTCGACGCAGTTGTTGCCGCTGCCGCTCAGGCTGCTCTTGCGCCACACAGCGCTCGCCAAATCAGTCATGGGGAACCTGCATCCCTCACCTCCAGGAAACCTTTTCCGTCCCGTCACGTGATCAGGGACGCGTGTCGAAATCTCCAGCCTTGATACGGCCCAAGAAGGCAGCCCAGTCACCTGGTGAGAAGACAAGTGTGGCGCCATCAGGGTTTTTGGAGTCGCGAACGAGGTAGCGGTCGTCCGTGTGGGCTACCTCGACACAGTTACCGCCATTAGTGCTGCGACTGCTCTTGCGCCATACGACACGGGGAGAATCCGCGTTCATGGCCATCCCACGTCTCCTTTCTCGGCAAGCACGATGCCGTCAAGTAATCATGGAGGAGATGAGGGCAGCCGACTCCTCAGCGGCGAGCGCTTGAGCGGTCAGACTGTCGAACATCTGGATGTACTCCCCGATTTCTTCAGCCTCTTCGAGGACCAGACCACTGACAGCCTGTTCGATGTAGACAAGAGCCGGGTCTGCTGGATTGGGAAAATCCAGGATGATGAACGGACCGTCCATGGCCGAGTGAGCTCCTCTCTCGAAGGGCAACACCTGGATGGTGATGTTTGGCAGTCTGCTTCGTTGAAGCAGAAAGCCAAACTGTTCGCTCATCGTCTCCGCACCGCCCACTTCTCGTACCAATGTCGCCTGATCAAGTACCACATGCAAGTGGATCGGGACGTCACGGGTCAGGAGTTGCTGGCGCGCAAGGCGGACTTCGACCTTCTTCTCGACCTGGGGTGCAACGGACTTCATCTCCGTTGCCTCTATTACCGCTTGGGCGTATGCCTCGGTCTGCAGGAGGCCGGGGATAACCTGCGCCTCGTAGGTACGAATCATCGCCGCGTCGGCTTCGAGGCCGATGTAGGAGTCGAACCCGGTCTTCAGGGTGTCGCGGTGGCGGTGCCACCAGCCTTTCTGCCGGGACTCGCGTGCCAGCGTGATCAGCTCTTGTCGAAGTGTGTCGTCAGTGACCTTGTAATGGTCGAGCAGGTCGCTGACATCGCCGTGATGGACGCTCACCCGTCCGGTTTCGATCCGGGAGACCTTGGTGCCAGACCAGCCCAGAGCGGCGGCCACGTCGGTCCCGTTGAGACTGGCGGCTTCTCGCAGGCGCCGTAGCTCGATCCCGAGTCGGCGACGCCGAGCAGTGGGACTGATGGCCATCGGCACCTCTCTCGTTGGGTCTCTTAGCTTGGCAAAGCCCGCCAGGGCTTGCACACACAACCGACTTAAAGATTTCGCGTGAACGCGATTGCGCGAAAGCACTTGCTCGTGCATGCTCTGAGCGTACGACTGGTTACTCTGAGTAGGCATCAGGTGTCGAAAAGTAGTGACACGCCAGTCAAAATGGCAACAGAAGGGCTAGCTGTGAAGGAACGTGATCCGCAAGAGCAGTTCATTCACCTGGTGCGGCTGGGCTGGGACCTGCGGGGCCTGGGAGTGGGCACCGCGCTGATGCTCCCCCAGGTGGGGCAGCCGGTGCTGGAGATCATGTCCGGGGGCGAGACTCGGGTCCGGATCACCGTCATCCGTCGCGCCTGTGGGTGGGTGTTCGTCTGGCGGCCCTGGTGGGCCAGGGTATGGCGGCCGGGCGAAGGGGTCTGGGCAGGGGCCGACAACGCCGCCGACGTCATCGTCTCGGCGGCGATCGCATGAACGCGTACCCGCAGGCCACCTGCCGCTACGAACGCCGGCGAGCGAGCACGGGACGCTGGGCCGTACTGCACACCCGCTGGGTCACGCCGAGTTCGCGGGCCTGGCCTGCTCGGTCGCGACGGTCCGTGCCTGGGCACGAGACCTGCTCACCGGGAGAATCGGCGACTCCGCCCTCGATACCGTGGTGTTGCTGCTCAGCGAGGTCGTGACGAACTCCGTCGTCCACTCCGACTCCGGGCGGACGACAGCAGGATCGATCACGGTCTGCCTGGGCCTGGGCGGCGGCATGATCCACGCCGAGGTGATCGACGACGGCTCGGCGACCAGCCTGCCCTTCGTCCGCGCGACCGACTTCGACAGCGACGGCGGACGCGGCCTGCTCCTGGTCGAGGCCATGGCCACCGCCTGGGGCACCCACCACGACCCCGAAGCGGGCACCGCCGTCTGGTTCCACCTCCCGGCCAACGAGACCAACAGAACCGACCGAGCCAACGGAGCCAACAGAACCGACGAACCTGACAGACCCGGCCCCCTCGCCAACTGACCCACCTGGCCCACCTGACCGAAGTCCTCGCACGAGGCGTACCCCTCCCTCCGGTCACGGTGACGGTCCGAGTCGCGGTGTGCCCGTCCGGCTGGACCACGCTAGAGGAGCGGAGCGAGGCACCCTCCGGTTGCGGTGGCGGCCCGAGCCGCGATGCGCCCTACCAGACGATCACACTCGCCCCCGAGCCAAGCCATGACCGGCAACGACAAACCGCAGCAAGCCGACCAACGGTCGACAGGTCACGACGGGCCTGACGAAATACGGCGAGCCCCCTGCGCTCCTTCCCGCACCACTGCTTCAGCTACGGCGACGGCCCCAGAACGACCCCTGTAGGGATTGCTTCAGCGTCCAAGGGCCCAATGGGCGGCCCGCAAGGAAGCGACTACGGCCCGCAGGGCGTACGGCGGGACAAGGGGTGCGCGGAGGTGGGTGGGTGCTCCGGGCGGCTTATAAGAATCCGCAACCACCGCGCCCGCCGGGCCGGAGGCCCGAATCCCCAGACCCGCCACCAACGACGGCCGCCCGGAGCACCCACCCACCGGAGCGCGAACACGTCCGAACCCGCGTCGGCCCACGCACCAAACCAGCCGTTCGTATCGCCGTCGGGCAGCATGGGACCCGCCGAACAACATGTTCACCGGGAAAACACGCCCGCCTTGACAGGAGCGGGGCACACCCCCTGCCTTTGACGGCAGAAGCGAGAGAGAATGAATTGAGGGTAACGGAGATGATCTGAATGAACACACCACGTGATGGAGACGATGTTACGGTGACCGACGTGAGTAGCGCACTTGACTACTGGCCGTCTCCGCCCCCATGGGGATGGACCGCCGACGATCTCGATCACCTCCCGGCAGAGGGGCCGAACGGCGAACCCGACTTCTTCAAGCACGTCGAACTGATCGATGGAGCTCTCGTCTTCATGTCCCCCCAGAAGCGCTTTCACCAGCGAATGATCCGCCGCCTCAGCGAAGCGCTCGACAGCCAAGCCCCAGAGAACCTGTCAGTGGTTGATCAGATGGACGTCAAGCTCGGACACCGGATGCGCCCCTGTCCTGATATCTCGATCGTCGAGACGACAGCCGCCGATGACGACGAGCGGACGTTCTACACTCCCGCCGAGGTCCACCTCATCGTCGAGGTGGTTTCGCCTGAGTCCGAGGACCGCGACCGCAAGACCAAACCGTTCCGTTACGCCGAAGCCGGGATCGCACACTTCTGGCGGGTCGAGAACAACAACGGCAGTCCCGTCGTCTACGTCTACGAGCTCGACCCCGCCACCGGTGCCTACGGCCTCACCGGCATCCACCACGGCAGGTTGACGGTCCCGGTCCCCTTCTCCATCGATATCGACCTGGACAGACTCCCTCGCTAACCGGAAACGGAAGCCGCGGCCTTGGCCGCGGCGGGAAGGGCCTCGGCGATCCGGGAGAGCGCCTCGTCGTCGTGGGCCGCGGACAGGAACCACGCCTCGTACGCCGACGGCGGCAGGTAAACACCCTGATCAAGCATCGAATGGAAGAACGCCCGATAGGCGGCGGTGTTCTGCCCCTGGGCGGTGTCGAAGTCGACCACCCGCTCGTCCGTGAAGAAGACGGAGAACAGGCTCCCGGCACGCTGCAGGCGGTGCGGCACCCCGGCGGCGGCCAGCGCGTCGGCGGCGGCACGGCCGATGACCAGGGCCGCGGCGTCCACCCGGTCGTAGACGCCCTCGTCACAGGCACGCAGGGTGGCCAGACCGGCGGCGCAGGCCAGCGGGTTTCCGGACAGGGTGCCCGCCTGGTAGACCGGCCCCTCGGGAGCGAGATGGGCCATCACGTCGGCGCGACCGCCGAACGCGGCGGCGGGCAGGCCACCGCCCATGACCTTGCCGAAGGTCATCAGGTCGGCGTCGACCGGATCGAGCCCGTACCAGCCCGCCTCCGAGACCCGGAAGCCGGTGAGCACCTCGTCGATGATCAGCAGGGCGCCGTGCGCGGTGCACAGCTCCCGCAGCCTGGCGTTGAACCCGTCCAGCGGCGGGACGACGCCCATGTTGGCCGGGCACGCCTCGGTGATCACACACGCGATCTCGGCGCCGAACGCCTGGAACGCCTCGGTGACCGCCTCGATCGAGTTGTAGGGCAGCACCACGGTGTCGGCGGCCGAGGCGCCGGTCACGCCGGGGGTGTCGGGCAGGCCGAAGGTCACCAGTCCGGAACCGGCCGAGGCGAGCAGGGCGTCGACATGGCCGTGGTAGCAACCGGCGAACTTAATGATCTTGGATCGGCCGGTGAAACCGCGCGCCAGCCGTACCGCGGACATGGTGGCCTCGGTGCCGGAGCTGACCAGGCGGATCTTCTCCACCGGGTCGACCCGGGCGACGATCTCCTCGGCGAGCTCGACCTCGCCGGCCGTCGCCGTACCGAACGAGGTGCCGTCGTGCAGCGCCTCCTGGAGGGCCTCGATCACGGCGGGATGCCGGTGACCGAGGATCATCGGCCCCCACGAGCAGACCAGGTCGACGTAACGGTTGCCGTCCACGTCGGTGATGTAGGGCCCCTGACCCGAAGCCATGAAGCGCGGCGTGCCGCCGACGGCTCCGAAGGCGCGGACCGGGGAGTTGACACCTCCCGGGACGATCTCACGTGCGCGGGCGAACAGGTCCTCGGAGTTCTCAGTACGGCTCACGCCCACCAGGGTAGTCAGCGCCCGCGGCGCTCCCCGCAGAAAGGCCGCCCGCACGTCCGCCTCTCCCCTGGAGACAGGGCCCATGAGACCCAGAAAATTCATTCCAGAACGGGACATTCGCCCCGGGACAACGGGACATCATGTGGGAGATCCTGCCCACATGGCAGTCACGACGCCCCCCGCACAGCCCCCCGCTGCCCGGCCATCCGGCGTCCACGCCGTGCTCAACGGCGTCCTGGTCTACGGCGCGCTGGCGCTGGTCACCGGCGGGATCTACTCCGGCCTGACCTGGCTGACCGGCACGCTGTCCGGCGGCGAGGACCCGGTGGCCGGGCTCGTCGCGGCACTGACCGTGGGCGCGATCTTCCGCCCGGTACGGCTGCGCCTGCAGCGTGCCGTGGACCGGCTGCTCCGCGTCGAACACGACCCCTACCGGGTGGCCGACCGGCTGAGCCGCACCCTGCAGGAGGCCGTCGACCCAGCCGAGGGGCTGGCCACCGCCGTGGTGCTGGTCCGCCAGGCGCTGCGCGCCGACGGCGTGGCCGTCGAGGTCCACGGGAGCACCGTCACCGACGGCGAACTGGGAGAACGGCCGGTCGAGACTCCGCTGGTCTGGCACGGGGAACCGGTCGGACGACTGCTCAGCAGCGGTCCCGCCCCCTCCCCGGACCTGCTGAACGCGCTGACCCAGCAGCTGGCCGAGCTGGCACACGCGGTACGGCTCACCGCGGACCTCCGGCGGTCCAGGGAGCACATCCTCACCACCCGGGAGGAGGAACGACGCAGGCTCCGCCGCGACCTGCACGACGGGCTGGGACCGACGCTGGCCAGCCTGGCGATGACCGTGGACGAGGCCAGGATCCGGCTGGAACGGGACCCCGAGGCCGTGGAGGGGCTGCTGATCCGCGTGCGCGACCAGATGGGCACCGCGATCATCGACGTCAGGGACCTGGTGTACGGTCTGCGCCCGCCGGCGCTGAAGGACCTCGGCCTGGCCGGCTCGCTACGCTCGCTGGCCGACGCGCCGGGACCGCGGGTGGACATCGCACTGGCCGGTCCGCTGAACAACGTACCCCCGGCGGTGGAGGTGGCGGCCTACCGGATCGCCCAGGAGGCGCTCACCAACGTCCGCCGACACGCCCAGGCCACCACCACCCTGGTACGGGCCGAAGTGGTACGGGCGAACGCCGCGGCGGCGGGCGGCGAGTTGCGACTCTCGATCGCCGACGACGGGATCGGCCTGCCGGAAAAGGTCCGCGGTGGCGTGGGCCTGCTCTCCATGCGCGAGCGGGCGGCGGAGACGGGCGGCTCGTGCACGATCGGGCCGCGTCCGGGCGGCGGCACCGAGGTCGTCGCCCGGCTACCCATCGGAACGGAAGCACCGTGATCTCCTTCACCGGCGAAGACCTCACGACCTCATTCACGGACAACGGAGTCGGCATGACCTCCCCCGCGACCGCAGACCCCGTAACCGCAGCCCCCGTGACCGCCCCCGGGAACAGAGCCAGAACGATCTTCCCCAGGAACGAAGACCCCATGACCTCACCGGCGGACGAAGCCGCCACGGGGAACCGGCGGCGGGCGGCGTTGGCCGTTCTCGTCTGGACCGGCGCGGTGCTGGCACCGGTCTGCAACCTCCTGGCGGTCCGGTTGGTCGAGCTGAGCGCCTCGACCTGGCGCGAGGACTTCATCACCCTGGATCCGACGGTCTTCCTGTTCCCTGCCGCCGGCGCGTTCCTCATCACGCGTCGGCCCCGGCTGCTCGTCCCCTGGCTGCTCTGGACCAGCGGGGTGGTCGGCGGCGTCTACTACCTGGTCTACAGCGCCACCCACTGGTTCTACCTCACCGACCCCGGAGGGATCACCCCCTACCTCGGGTGGCTGGCGCTGTGGCTGTGGCTGTGGCACGTTCCGGTGTTCATCTCGCTGCTGCCGCTGCTCTTTCCCGACGGCCGGCTGCCCTCCCGGCGCTGGCGGCCGGTCCTTTACGCCAACCTGGTCCTCATGGTCGGGCACTCGCTGTTCCTGGGACTGGCCCCGGATCCGGAATTCGAGCTCCAGGTCCCGATCGCGAACCCCTTCGGCGTCGAGGCGCTGCGTGAGATCTCTCCGATCGTGGAGTCGTACATCGGCGCCCCGATGATGGCGCTCACCGCGCTCGGCGTGCTCTCGCTGATCTTCCGCTACCGGGCGGGCGACACCGAGCTCCGGCGCCAGATCGCCTGGTACGTCGGCGCGCTGGCGGTGCTCCTGCTCTTCTGGATCCTCCGGGTGGCGACCGGCTCCTGGTTGCTGATGGCCATGGAGACCCTCTTCATGGCCGGAGTGCCCCTGTCGATCATCGCGTCGGTGCTGCGCTACCGCCTTTACGGCATCGACGTCGTGCTCAACCGGGCGCTGGTCTACGGCTCCCTCGTCGCGGTCACCGGAGGCGTCTACTTCGGGCTGATCTGGCTGGCCGGCGCCCTGGCCAGCGACCTGGGCCAGGGCATCGGGCTGATCTCCGCGCTGGCCGTGGGCGCTCTCTTCCACCCTGCGCGGCTACGCCTGCAGCGGTTGGTGGACCGGGTCTTCGCCGTCGAGCGCGACCCCTACCGGGTCGTCGGCCTGCTCGGTCGTACCGGGCAGGGAGCGCAGGACCCGGCGGCGGCCCTCGGCGAGGCTGTGGCCCTGATCCGCGGGGCGGTGGGAGCCGGCGGGGTCGGCGTCGAGGTCCGCACGGGGCGGGGCGCGACGCGTGTGTTCACCGACGGGGAGCTTCGGCCGGGAGCGACGGAGACGCCGCTGTTCTGGCACGCGGACTGGGTCGGAACCCTGATGGTGTCGGGGGTCCGGCCGGGCCGCGAGCCGATGGAGGTGCTCGCCAGGCACCTCGCCGAGCTGGCGCACGCCGTACGGCTCACCGCCGACCTGCACCGCTCCCGGGAACGCATCCGGTCCACCCGCGACGAGGAGCGCCGCAGGCTGGGCAGGGAGCTGCACGACGGGCTCGGCCCGGCGCTGACCAGCGTCACGTTCGCCCTCGACGAGGCACGGAGAAGGCTCGACACCGACCCCCGGGCCGTCGAGAAGCTGCTGGTCCGGATCCGCGAGGAGATGATCGCGACGATCGCGTCGGTCCGCGAGCTGGTGTACGGCCTGCGCCCGCCCGCGCTGGACGACCTGGGCCTGGAGGGCGCGCTGCGGGCAGCGGCCGGAGAGACCGCGGTGACCGTGGACGGCCCGCTGGACGACCTGCCCGCCGCCGTCGAGGTCGCCGCCTACCGCATCGCCCAGGAGGCGCTCACCAACGCCCGCCGCCACGCCGGCGCGACCACCGTCCTCATCCGGCTGCGCCGCCTGCCGGGCGAGCTGCGCGTGGAGATCGCCGACGACGGGATCGGCCTGCCCGAGAACCCGGTCGCGGGCGTGGGATTGACCTCGATGCGCGAGCGGGCGGCGGAGGTGGGAGGCTCATGTGTGATCGGTCGCAGGCCGGACGGCGGCACGGAGGTGATCGCCAGATTGCCGGTGGAGGAGGCCAAGTGATCACAGTACTGATCGTGGACGACCACCCGGTCTTCCGGCAGGGTCTTCGCGGCCTGCTGGGGGTCATGGACATCGAGGTCGTCGGGGAGGCCGCCGACGGCCAGGAGGCCGTGGCGCTGGCCGCCGAGCTCCAGCCCGACGTGGTCGTGATGGACCTGCAGATGCCCGGCGGCAACGGCATCGAGGCGACCAGGACGATCATCAGGACCAGCCCGCGGATCGGGGTGCTGGTGCTGACCATGTTCCGCGACGACGACTCGGTGTTCGCCGCGATGCGCGCCGGGGCCCGCGGCTACCTGCTCAAGGAGGCCGGCGCCGAGGAGATCGCCCGCGCCGTGAACGCCGTCGCCGCCGGCGAGGCCATCTACGGGCCCGAGATCGCCCGCCGCGTCCTGGCCTACTTCACCGGCATGCCCGATCCGTCACGCACCGCCTTCCCCGAGCTCACCGAGCGGGAACGGGAGGTGCTCGGGCTGGTCGCCCAGGGCAGGGGCAACGGCGAGATCGCCGGGATCCTCTCCCTGTCCGGCAAGACCGTGCGCAACCACGTCTCCAACATCTTCATGAAGCTCCAGGTGGCCGACCGCGCCCAGGCGATCGTCCGCGCCCGCGAGGCTGGCCTGGGGGGCTCTCCCTGACCGGTCGGCCTCTCCGTACCGGAGTCACTCGCAGACGTCGGCGAGGAACTCCAGGACGCGGAGCGGATCGGGCAACGGGCGGCCGTCCGGCGGACGCAGCCACGAGCAGTGCCCGCCACTGGGCAGGAGCGAGGGCGGGGCGAGGACGTAGCTGTCGCGGCAGTGCCAGCGCAGGCCGGGCATCTCGTCGATGGTGGACGGGCCGAAGTCGAGGGCGCAGGACCACCACTCGTCCTCGTCGTCGGAGACGTTACGAGTGGCCACATAGAACAGGGCCCGGTCGCCGTTGACGGCGACCGGGCCCTGGGCTGCTCCGGCGGAGTCCATGTTCGCGAGGGCGGTGCGCCCCGCGGCGAGCGGTACGTCGAACACGTCGAACACCCGCCCCGTGGGGAGAATCACATTCGCCTCGGGTTCGTACCGCCACCAGTTGGTCAGCAGGGTGGGGTCGGTGGTGGCCTGCATCTGCCAGGCCACCGAGAGAGGGTGGCTTCCCGGGTCGGGACAACCGACGCGGTCACAGGAGCAGGAGCGCGAACCGCCTCTCAGCGGCCGCGCGCCCAGACAGCTCGCCCAGCCCAGCGCGGCGTACTCCAGCACAGAACTGATCATCTGCTTCGGATGGCCATGTCGTCTGTTTCGACGAACCATCGGTACCCCGACCATTGTGTCCTCCGTCGTCCGCGCATCCCGCGTGCCACCCGGATGCGACGACCTGTCCACACTCTGGTCAGTGGGAACGTCAAACCCCCCAGGGTCTACGCCACCTGGGACACATCCGCACCGGTTATCGCACTCTAACGCACACGTATCTCCAGCAAGCGACGAACCTCCAGTTCTCGGTACGTGCCGCCGATCTCATCTCAGCTTCGCGGCGACCTCGGTCGCCCAGTAGGTGAGGACCATGTCGGCCCCCGCCCTGCGGATCGCGACCAGCGACTCCATGATCACTCGATCCCGGTCGATCCAGCCGTTCGCGGCGGCGGCCTCGACCATGGCGTACTCGCCGCTGACCTGGTACGCCGCCACCGGCACGTCCACGGTGTCGCGCACCTGACGCAGGATGTCGAGGTAGGCCAGGGCCGGCTTGACCATGACGGCGTCGGCGCCCTCGTCGAGGTCCAGCCGCACCTCGCGCAGCGCCTCCCCGACCGGTCCCGCCGCGTCCTGCTGGTAGGCGTTGCGGTCGCCGAACTGCGGAGCGCACTCGGCCGCCTCGCGGAACGGGCCGTAGAACGCCGAGGCGTACTTGGCCGAGTACGCGAGGATCGGGACCTGCTCGAAGCCGTCGCCGTCCAGGGCCGCCCTGATCGCCGCCACCTGGCCGTCCATCATGCCGCTCGGTGCGATCACCTGCGATCCGGCCCGCGCCTGGGCCACCGCCGCGGCCGCGTAGCGCTCCAGGGTGGCGTCGTTGTCGACCTCCCCCTCAGCGGTCAGGATGCCGCAGTGGCCGTGGTCGGTGAACTCGTCCAGGCAGGTGTCGGTCATCACGACCATCGTGTCACCCACGTCGGAGACCAGATCGGCGACGGCCCGCTGGACGATCCCCTCCGGGTCGTCGGCCGCCGACCCCCTGCCGTCCTTCACCGCGGGGATACCGAACAGGATCAGCCCGCCCACCCCTGCCTCGGCCGCCTCGTGGGCGGCCTTGCGCAGCGAGTCGCGGGTGTGCTGGAACACCCCGGGCATCGAGCCGATCGGGTTCGGCCGGTCGATGTCCTCCTTCACGAACATCGGCAGCACCAGTTCCGCCGGGTGCAGCCGGGTGCCGGACACCATCCGGCGCATCGGTGCCGTGCGGCGGAGCCTTCGCGGGCGTGCGACAGGGAACTGGGCCGTCATGGTGTCTCCCCCTCCTCCCGGCCGGTGAGGGACTGCGGGCCGGAGAAGCTCGATGTGTGTGCCGGCCCACCGCTCACCGCGACGCGCCGCTGTCTCATGGCGCGCCGCCCGGCACCGCACATCACGCACCGCGTGCCGCGGCACTCCGGTCGCCACGCCCACCACCTGTGGCGACGCACCGCCTGCCGGGGCGCCGCCGATCACGGCCCGGCGCGCTCGCGCGGGACCGTCGAGCACGGCCTACCCGCCCTTTTCGCGTGCGCAGCCGCCTTGTTCAAGGTTACTTGGCGCGGCGCCGGGCCCCTCTCCGGGTCTGCGAGGGCCTGCGGGGGACGTCCCCCGCCATGACCGCGGCCTGCCGCTGCTTGGCACCGTACTCCGCCAGCGCCGCCGCGAGAGCGGAAGTCGAAGGTTTGTCGGCCATGACGTCGACCCTGAGCCCGAATTCCTCCGCGGTCTTGGCGGTCTGCGGACCGATCACGGCGATGACCGTGACGTTGTGCGGTTTGCCCGCGATGCCGACCAGGTTGCGGACGGTGCTCGACGAGGTGAACAGCACCGCGTCGAACCCACCGCCCTTGATCGCCTCGCGGGTGGGGGCGGGCGGCGGCGCCGCGCGGACGGTCCGGTAGGCCGTCACGTCGTCGCACTCCCAGCCGAGCTCGATCAGCCCGGCCACCAGCGTCTCGGTCGCGATGTCGGCACGCGGCAGCAGCACCCGGTTGATCGGGTCGAGCATCGAGTCGTACGGCGGCCACTCGACCAGCAGGCCCTCCGAAGACTGCTCGCCGGACGGCATCAGATCGGGCCTGACGCCGAACTCCACCAGGGCCCGCGCGGTGCTCTCACCCACGGCCGCGACCTTGAGCCCGGCGAACGCGCGGGCGTCCAGGCCGTACTCCTCGAACTTCTCGCGCACCGCCTTGACCGCGTTCGCGCTGGTGAAGGCCACCCATTCGTAGCGTCCCGTGACCAGGCCCTTGATCGCCCGATCCATCTGCTGCGGGGTGCGCGGCGGCTCGACGGAGATCGTGGGGACCTCCTCGGGCACCGCGCCGTACGAACGCAGTTGGTCGACCAGGCCGGCCGACTGCTCCTTGGTCCTGGGCACCAGCACCCGCCAGCCGAACAGCGGCTTGGTCTCGAACCAGGACAGCCGGTCGCGCATGCCGACGGCCTCCCCGATCACGATCAGCGCGGGCTCGACCATCCCGGCGTGCTTGAGATCGGGCCCGATCCGGCCCAGCGTGGTCACCACGGTGTGCTGCTCGGTCGTGGTTCCGGCGCTGCTGATCGCCACCGGCGTCGAGTCGGGACGGCCCGCCGCGATCAGCGCCTTGCCGATCGGAACGGCCTCGGCGACGCCGTTGTAGATCACCAGAGTGCCCGCTCCCGCGGCGTAGGCGGCCCAGTCCTTGATCTGGGTCGCGTCCACCACCCGGAACTCGGGCACCGACACCGCGGCCGGGATCCCGGCATAGGTGAGCACCGCCGTGGCCGGGGGTACACCGGGCACGATCTCGAAGTCCACCTCCGCCTTGGCGCAGGCCGCGACCTCCTCGGTGATCGAGGAGAAGAACATCGGGTCGCCCGCGCACAGCCGCACGACGCAGCTGCCGCCCTTGGCTGCCTTGACGGCCTTCAGCGAGACGGCGCCCTCCTCTGCCGCGCCGATGATCTCAACGCCCTCGCGGCAGTGACGTAGCAACGAGCCGTACGCCTCCTGATCGAGGATGACGATGTCCGCTCTGGAGAGCAGATCGGCACCGCGTAGCGTGAGCAACCCCTCATCGCCGGGCCCTGCACCGACAAAGGCGACGAACCCGGACGGATGCTCGAAGGTGGTACTTCCGGAGCTCAATGTGCTTGCTCCCCTATCAACGTGCCGGCCCCTTCGGCGATCATCTCGGCCGCGAGGTCGCGACCGAGATCCATGGGCGCAGAAGAGCTCCCGGCGGCGGACTTGCGCACCGCCCGCCTGCCGTCGACGGCGACGGCAGCGGCGGTCAAAACCAGATCGTGCCCGTGCTCGGCCGCGTACGTGCCCAGCGGGGCGGCACACCCCGCCTCCAGCGCGTTGAGCACCGCGCGCTCGGCGGTGACCTCGGCGCGGGTGCGCGCGTCGTCGAGCACGCTCAGCAGCTCGATCATGTCGGCTCTGTCGGAGCGGCACTCCACGGCCAGCGCTCCCTGACCGGGGGCGGGGAGTATCTCCTCGACCTCGAAGATCTGGGAGATCTCGGCCTCGCGCCCCAGCCTGCCGAGCCCGGCGGCGGCGAGCACGACCCCCTGCAGCTCGCCCGAGGTCACCTTGCCGATCCGAGTGTCGGCGTTGCCCCGGATGGGAACGTAGTCGAGATCAGGACGGATCATCCGGAGCTGGGCGATCCTGCGCGGGGAGCCCGTGCCGATCTTCGCTCCGGACGGCAGGTCGGCCAGCTTGGCGACGCCCACCAGGGCGTCCCTGGGGTCGTCGCGCGGCGGGATCGCCGCGATGACCACGCGCGGGTCGGGCGTGGTGGGCAGGTCCTTCAGCGAGTGCACCGCGAAGTCGATCGAGCCCTCGATCAGCTCGTCACGGAGCGCGCTGACGAAGACGCCCGTACCGCCGAGCTGCGTGAGGTCGCCCTTGGTCACGTCACCGAAGGTGACGACGCCGACGAGCTCGACGGCCCTTCCGGTCAGCTCGGTGAGGCGGTCGGCGACCAGGCCCGACTGCGTGGTCGCCATGACGCTCCGCCTCGTTCCCAGCCGGAGCGGAGGAGAAATGCTGCTCACAAGCCTGCCTCCTTCTTGCTCGGCTCGGTGTTCCTACCCTGCTCGACATCGATCGTCTCGATACGCCGCACCGCTTCGGGCACCTTCGGGTCAAGATTGAACAGCTCGCGGAGTGCTTCCGCATAATGATCGCCCGCCGGAGACTCCGCCAGCTGCTTGACACGCACTGTGGGCTCGTGAAGTAGCTTGTCGACCACCCGCCTGACGGTCTGGGTGACCTCGGCCCTGACGCGCCCGTCGAGTTCGGGAAGCCGCGCGGCGAACCGCTCCAGCTCCGTCTCGACCACCTGCGCCGCCTTGCTCCGCAGCGCCACCACGGTCGGCGTGACGCGCGCGGCGCGCTCGGCCGACAGGTAGGCGGCGACCTCCTCGGCGACGATGCCGCGCACGGAGCTGACGGCCTCGGCCCGGCCGCCGTCGTCGGTGCTCGCGTCGGCCCCGCTCTCCTGCATGGACTCCAGGTCGACCAGCGTCACGCCGGGCAGCCGCCGTACGGCGAGGTCGACGTCGTGCGGCAGGGCCAGGTCCAGTATGAACATCCGGTGGGGAGTCACCATGTCGGCGGTGATGACCACGTCGGTGGCGCCGGTGCAGGAGATGACCAGGTCGGCCCTCGCCAGCTCCCTCTCCAGGTCGTCGAACTCGGCGGCCCGGCCGCCGACCGTCTGCGCCAGCCGTACCGCGCGCTCGTGGGTCCGGTTGACCACCACGATGTCGGTGAGGCCCGCCCGCTGCAGGGTCGCGGCCGACAGGGCGCTCATCGATCCCGCGCCGACCACCAGGGCCCGCATCCCCTCAAGAGGGCCGAGGGCCCGCTCGGCGAGCGTGAGCCCGACCCCGACGAGGGAGGCACCGGCCCGGTCGATGCCGGTCTCGGTGTGCGAGCGCTTGCCCACCCGGAGTGCCTGCTGGACGAGCTCGTTGAGCGTCGGGCCGAGCGTGCCCTGCTGCTGGGCCAGCCTGAGCGCCGAACGCACCTGGCCGAGGATCTGCCCCTCACCCAGGACCATCGAGTCAAGACCCGAGCCGACCGAGAACAGGTGCTCGATCGCGCGATCCTCGTAGTGCACGTAGAGGTGGGCGGCCAGCTCGTCCATGGAGACGCCGGAATGGGTGCTGAGCAGCCAGGAGATCGACGTCACCGCGGCGTGGAACCGGTCGACCTCGACGTAGACCTCGACCCGGTTGCAGGTCGAGACGATCATGGCCTCGACGACGTGGGCATCCCGGTGGACGTCCTGGAGCAGCTTCACCAGCGAGTCGCCGGAGACGGAGACCCGTTCCAGCAGGGCCACCGGGGCCGTACGGTGGCTCAGGCCGACGACGAGAACACTCATCGACCCTCCACCGCCTTCCCCGGGAGGGCGCGGTCCGCCCCCGTCGTAGTGATCGTGCTCATCGTGGTCGCCCGGGAGTGCCTGAAGAGTGGGTGCCCGTCAGTTCGTGCGTGGTGCTTCCTCACAAGTCCACCGCCTCGGGCCACTCCTCGGCCATCGCGGGCCCTCCAGTCATCCGATCCGTCTTACGTTGCTCGTGGAACGCAAGGATCTGTAGTTCAATCGATAGGTCGACCTTACGGATGTCAACACCTTCTGGAACAGAAAGTACAACGGGGGCAAAGTTCAGAATGCTGGTGACCCCCGCGGCAACGACCCGGTCGGCCACCTGCTGAGCCGCCAGGGCCGGTGTCGCAAGCACCACGATCGACACTCCTCGCCGTCGTATCACGGCTTCCAGCTCGTCGATGTGCTCCACATTCAATCCCGCGATGTGGTCGCCCACCACTTCGGGGTCCGCGTCGAGCAGCGCCGCGACCCTGAATCCTCGGGAGACGAACCCGCCGTAGTTGGCGAGCGCACGACCGAGGTTACCCACTCCGACGATGGCAACGGCCCAGTCCTGGGTGAGGCCCAGCTCACGGGAGATCTGGTAGATCAGATATTCGACGTCGTAGCCGACCCCTCGGGTGCCGTACGACCCGAGGTGGGAGAGGTCCTTGCGAAGCTTGGCGGAGTTGACGCCGGCCGCGACGGCCAGGTCCTCCGAGCTCACGGTCGCCAGGCCACGCTCGGCCATGCCGTTCAGCGCTCGCAGATAGAGCGGCAGCCGGGCGACGGTCGCCTCGGGTATGCCGCGTTCGCGGGCTTGGGACAGACGGCGGATCACGTGCCGGAGCTCCAGGGGGACAGGCGACCGGCGCGGCCCGGACGCGACGGATGACGAGGTGAGGCCACTGTCATTCAGGTTAGTCCTTTTGTGAACCGGTGCACAAAGTGAGTGTTCACAATCTTGGCCACCCCCTCCGCCGGTTCGTGGTCCGACCCCCTCATCAGGGCCCTGACCTGCGCCTCCGGCAGCTCCCCCGGCGGCCGTCACCGGCCTGCCCACCGCCCGCCGCGCAGTCCGGCGGGCAGTCCGGCGGGCAGTCCGGCGTGCGCCCTGACTCGGCTACCGTGGCGGTCATGTCACCCCGAGACCATCGCATCACCCTGCTCGGCAAGCCCGGTTGCCACCTGTGCGACGACGCGCGGGCGGTGATCGAACGGGTCGCCGCCGAACTCGGCGTCCCATGGGAGGAACGCGACATCACGGCCTCAGCGGAGGATCAGGAACGGTACTGGGAGATGATCCCGGTCACCCTCGTCGACGGCGTGCAGCACGACTTCTGGCGCGTCGACGAGAACCGCCTCCGCGCCGCCCTCGGCGCCTGACACGTCCCACCCGACCCGGCGCGCGGACGATCACCGTCCGCGCGCCGCGTTCACGGCCTGAAGGCCGTCGGGAGCGGCATCACCTTCGCGGCGTTCATGGTGAGTTCGATGACGTTGGTGGCGAGCACCATCGGCTGGCGTTCGGTGACGAAGCGCTCCGTGTGCGGCTGGCGTTGATGGTCGCTGTAGGCGACCTCGTCACGGTAGATCTCGTAGACGATGCGCTGGAGCGGCGCCGACTTCACCGAGTGACAGGCGTAGATGAGCGTGTCCGGCTCGGATCGGCGTACCGCCTCGACGGTCTCCTCGGCGAGCCGGTCGAACCTCTCGCCGGTGCCGTCGAGGAGGGTGAAGACGGTCAGCATGCCGAAGATGTTCGGCGAGGGACGGCCTGAGCCGCCCGGCAGGTCGCCCGGGCCACCCGGGCCACCCGGGCCACCCGGGCCACCCGGGCCACCCGGGCCACCCGGGCTGTCCGGGTACCTGGCACCGCTCGGGAGGGCGGCGCCGAACGCCTGGTCATAGCCGTGAAAACCGCCTCTCCCCTGGTCCATGCCCGGGGAGGGCGCGCCGCCGAACGCCTGGTCGGCGGGCATGGGCTGGAGACTGCCCGGCCTGCCGAACTCACCGGTGGCGGGCCCGGCAGCCCCCCCTGGCCCCCCGGGCCGGCCGAACTCACCGGTGCCCGGACCGGACTGCCTGCCGGGACCGGAGGCCCCGTGCCTGCCGAACTCGTGGGCCGGGATGTCGTACTCGCCGGTCGCCGGCCCCCCGGACGGCATGCCGGCCGGCCCCCCGGACGGCATGCCGAATTGACCGGTGACCGGCGGCTGCCCCCCGGGGGCGCCACCCCGTCTGCCGGGGTCGCCGCCGAACGGCTGGTCGGGGGAGGGCATGCCGTACTCACCCGCCATGAACATCCCGGTGGCGGGTCCGCCGAACTTGTCGTCGCTCGGCGGAGGCTGCTGCCCCATGCGCGCCGCGTAGTCGACGTCCCGGTCGCCCGCACGGTACTCGGCGACGAGGTCGCCGAGTCCGGAACGGCGGGGGGGCTCCTCGGCCAGGGCCCGGCCGCCAGGGGCCTCCTGGGACATCCTGCGTCCGGCGACCTGCACGTCGCGGGGCTGGTACTCGGGGGGCCGGAGTGTCGGGAGGCGGTTCTCCCAGTCGTCGTCCGCGGCCTCCTCGTCGTCGTCCTCGTAGGGCGCGAGCGGGCGGAGCATGGCGTACCAGACGGCGGCGGCGGTGACGAAGAGCAGCAGCGCGGTGAACATTCCGGGCACCGCGAAACTGACGGCTCCCACCAGGGCGAGACCGGTGGGGCCGAGCACCAGGAGCGCGTGCATGTTGTCGGCGTCGTAGTCGTCGCCGCCGCGCCAGCGCACGACCGCGAGCAGCAGCCCGGCCAGCAGCACGATCGCGACGATCACGTGGACGACGAGCAGCAGGTATTTCGACGGCAGGTCCCAGTGGTGACCACCCAGCGGGAGGACCTTGGCGAAGTCCTTGTCCTGCAGGACCGGGTCGACCGCCAGGATCACCGTCGCGATGACGGTGAGTGCGATCCCCAGGAGCCATGAGGCGAACCTGGCAGTGCCCTTACGGGCCAGCAACTGGATGGCTCCGACGGCCAGCCACAGGGGCGCCAGCATGGATCCGGTCAGTTGATAAACACGAAATGTTCCTGCCCCGAACCCGGTTAAGTAGCCGATGGCGATTACTCCGAGTGAAACGGAGAGAGACGCCGTCGTGATGCTCCAGGCGATCAGCCAGCCCTTGGGTTCACTGCGAAGGCGGCTGATGAGAGCACCGGTGGCGATGACGGCGAGCAATGCACCGGCGAAGGCGATGACAGCGACGAGGACTTCCATGGTGTCTCCAATGCTGCCGGACATTACCCCCTAACCGGTAGCCGAACCCTCGGTCGGCTACCGGAGTCGGCACGAAACAACCGACCCCACACCGTATCTGGCGATTACCCCCAGTCACGGCGCTTCGAAGTGGATTGTGGAATTACCGCTTGGTTTCCTAGAGTGATCAGGCACGCCGTACCCCCTTCCCCTCAGGGATACCGGATGCCTGAAACGTGGCCGCTCGCCGGGCACCTCCCCACGACCGTCGGGATGGCCCAGCCCGTCCGCAGCAATGACCTCACTCTGCGTGAGGACGCCTCCGACGAACTCCGGAGGCTCGTTTTGCGTGCCAAAACCGGAGACACGGATGCTTTTGGCACGCTCTATGATCGCTACCTCACCCTGGTCTACCGCTATGTCTATTTCCGGGTCGGCTCACACCCGCTGGCCGAGGATCTCACGAGCGAGACCTTTCTCCGCGCACTCCGCCGGATCACTGACTTCACGTGGCAAGGGCGTGATTTCGGGGCCTGGCTCGTGACCATCGCGAGGAACCTGATCACCGATCACTTCAAGTCCGGCAGGTACCGTCTTGAGGTCACAACGGCCGAGGTGATCGACATCCCGCTCGACGGCCCGCACATCCCGGAGAACGCCGTCGTCATCTCGATGATCAGCGACCGGGTGCTCAGCGCCGTTCGCGACCTGGGCCCCGAGCAGCAGGAGTGCGTGGTGCTGCGCTTCCTGCACGGCATGTCGCTGGCGGAGACCGCGCTCATCATGGGCAAGAAGAGCGGCGCGATCAAGGCGCTGCAGTTCCGCGCGATCCGCTCCCTGGCCCGCGCGCTCCCCTCGGACCTGGGCTGACGCCGCCTCCGCCCCCCTTACCCCGCCCCGGGAGGCCCCACCAGGAGGAGCCCGCGGGGAGAATCACGCGTCCGGCCGGGCAGCGGAGGATTGTTCACCATGCCGATGCCGGTGCGGCGCGTAACCTGGCGTGCGGAGTCGTCGTTAGGCAAGTGACACCGATGGATCATGAGCTGGGGGCGGCAGGGAGCGTTCATGGGGAAGTGGCTGCCCGGAATCTCACGGAGATCGCAGGCTCACATCCAAAACCGTGTGTCGCGCCTCGGTAACCGCATGGCGGCCACCCCCCGTCCCGAGTTCCACGCCAGGCTCCGCGAGCAGCTCACCCAGACCCCTCCCGGAGAGGACCTGTCGGAGCGGCCGCCGACCGGCCCGCGCCACTCCCGGCGCAGACCTCGTACCGGGCTGTTCACGCAACTGCTGAGCGTCGCCCTGGTGGCCGCGATGGTCGCCTCCGGTATATGGACCTACCGGTCGATGCCCGGTGACACCTTCTACCCGCTCAAGCGCGCCGCCGAGAGGACGCTGTTCCACCTGAGCACCGACGAGGCCGAGCGGGCCGACCGCTCCTTCGGCTACGCGGAGACCCGCGCCCGCGAGGTCGAGGAACTCCTGGGCTCCGGCGAGCACGAGGACATGATCGGGGAGACCCTCCAGGCGATGGAGGACACCACCCGCTCCGCGGTGACCTCTCTGCGGCAGGTCCGGCGCCGTGACGCCGCGAACGCCAGGGAGCTCAGGCGCTTCGTCCAGAAACAGCGCACCCAGATCAGCGGAATGATCCCCAAGATGGACGCCGAGGATCAGCTCAAGGCCCACGTCTACCTCAACTACATCGACGGCCTGGCTCCACCCGATTAGCCTGTTCCGTCCGGGTCGCGCCATGTCGTATGACACCGAGACGTCGCATTTGACTAACACCGATCTCCTCCCGTGTCCCGGTTAAGCTGAGGTGCTATGAGGCGGCTACTACGACGACGGGGCGAAACGGCGACGGTCGGGGAGCAGGCGGCCGGGGAGGTCGCGGCCGCGGCCGCCGTGGCGATGCCGATGGCCGAACCCGACCCGGTGGCCGCCGCCTTCTTCGACGTCGACAACACCATGATGCGCGGCGCGTCCATCTACCACTTCGCCCGGGGCCTCGCCTCCCGGGGCCTGTTCACCAGCAAGGACCTGATCAGGTTCGCGCTCGGCCAGGCGGTCTTCCGGGTCCGCGGCGACGAGAACCCGGTCCACATCGCAGAGGCCAGGGAGACCGCGCTGGCGTTCGTGGCGGGCAGCAAGGTCGAGGAGATCATCCGGCTCGGTGAGGAGATCTACGACGAGGTGATGGCCGACCGCATCTGGGCGGGCACCCGCGCCATCGCGCAGGCACACCTCGACGCCGGCCAGCGAGTCTGGCTGGTCACCGCGACCCCGGTGGAGCTGGCCCGCGTGATCGCCCAGCGCCTCGGCCTGACCGGTGCCCTCGGCACGGTCGCCGAGACCGAGAACGGCGTCTACACCGGCCGCCTGGTCGGCGACCTGCTCCACGGCCCGGCCAAGGCGGAGGCCGTCAGGGCTCTGGCCCGCAGGGAGGGGCTCGACCTGACCCGCTGCTCCGCCTACAGCGACTCGGCGAACGATCTGCCGCTGCTCTCCCTGGTCGGCCACGCCACCGCGATCAACCCCGACGCCGAGTTGCGCGACTTCGCCAGGGAGAACGGCTGGGAGATAAAGGACTTCCGCACGGGGCGTAAGGCGACCTTGATCGGCCTGCCCATCGCGGCGGGCGCCGGGGCCCTCGCGGGGAGCATCGCCGCCGCCATCGCCCTGCGCCGCCACTACCGTTCCGGCGGCTGACCCACCCCACCGCTCCGGCGCCCGCCGGACGGCCTGGTGCGGCTCCGGTCAGCCTGTCGTACCGGCGGCCGTGACCCGGTCCAGCAGTGCGGACAGTTCCCGGTTGACGGCCTCCGGGCGTTCCAGGCCGATCATGTGGCCGGCCTCGGGGAACACGACCAGTCTGGCGCCCGGCAGAGCCTCGGCGATGCGCCTGCTGTGCGCCGGTGGAGTGAGACGGTCATGGTCCCCGACCATGACAAGCGTCTCAACCCCGCCGAACGCGGCCAGCGCGGCCAGTTTGTCGTGGATGAGGAAGTCACGGAAGAAACCGACCATGATCTCCGTCGGGGTGGCCGAGGCCATGTCGCTGACGAAGCGCACATGCTCGCGCGGGGCGCGGGGCCCGAAGGCGACGTACCGGGTCACCGGCAGGTTGGTGCGAGATTTGAGGGCCATGCTGCGGTCGATGAGCGCCCCTCTGGCCAGCATGTGTTCGAACATGAGGGGCGTGACGCGCGGGGCGAGCCGCCCGATCGGCCCGGGGAGCCCGAACGTGCTGCCGTTCAGCTGCCCGGACGACGTGCTCAGCAGAGCCACTCCCGCCACCCTGGCGGCGAACGTCTCCGGATGCCGCCCGGCGAACGCCATGACCGTCATACCGCCCATGGAGTGGCCTACGAGGACCACCGGCGACCCCTCGGGCACGGTGGCCTCGATCACCGCGGCGAGGTCGTCACCGAGCTGGTCGACGGTGCAGGCGTCGAGGGCACCTGCCGAGGAGGCGCCGTGCCCGCGCTGGTCGTAGAAGACCAGGGTGGCCCTGCCGGCGAGCGCCTCGCGCTGGAAGTGCCAGCAGTGCCTGTTCATCACCCAGCCGTGTATGAAGATCACGGCCGGCTCGGGCGCCCCGGCCTCCTCGATGTCGACCGCGAGCCGCACGCCGTCGCCGGTGGTGACGGTGACCGGCCGACCGCGGTGCCCGCCGAGCGCCGTGCCCGCGTACGCCCTGCGCCGCCGCGCGGCGACTCCCAGCGCCGCCCCCACGGCCAGTCCGGCGATGGCGGCCCCTGTCGCGCTCCGGCCTGCGCCCATGATCACTCCCTTGATCCGGAAGACCGATGTTGAGCACACCATACCGACAGAAAGCACCCGTTGTTAGACGTCGTGACTAATAAAAACCGCCCCCGTCTGTCCGCCGGGCGCGCGCTGGCACGACAGGTCTCCATACGGATCGGCGAGATGCCGGAGAGCCTCAGAAGAAGGGCGGGAACGCGTGTCCGCGGTGGAGCCGGAGCTCGTCCAGCTGCTGCTGGATGGTCTCCCTGACCTGGTCCGTGAGGTTGAAGACCAGCATCGGATCATCGGCGTCGGCCGGGTCGAACTCGTCGGTACGAATCGGCTCACCGAAGCTGATCATCCACTTGGAGGGGAGCGGGACCAGCCCGAGGAGCCCGAACCAGGGGAACAGCGGCGTGACCGGCAGGTAGGGAAGACCGAACGCCCTGGCCAGGAAACGCAGGTCACCGATCTTGGGATAGATCTCCTCGGCGCCCACGATGGCGCAGGGAACGATCGGCACGCCCGCGCGGATGGCGGAGGCGACGAAACCGCCCCGCCCGAAGCGCTGCAACCGGTAGCGATCGGAGAACGGCTTGCCGACCCCCTTGAACCCCTCGGGAAAGACACCGACGAGTTCACCCTTGCGGAGCAGCCGGTCGGCGTCCTCGCGGCAGGCGAGGGTGTGGCCGGTCTTGCGGGACAGGTGGCCGAGCACCGGGAGCCGGTAGACCAGGTCGGCCCCCAGCAGGCGGAGCGCGCGGCGCGCGGGATGTTCGTCGTGCAGGGCCACCTGCAACATGAGCCCGTCAAGCGGGAGGGTGCCCGAATGATTGGCCACGACCAGGGCGCCGGAGTCGTCGGGCACATTGCGCAGACCGACGGTCTCGGTGCGGAACCAGTGGCGGTACAGCGGACGGACCAGCTCCAGCAGCACCCTGTCGGTGAGCTCGGGATCGAAGCCGAACTCGTCGACCTCGTACTCTCCGGTCACCCGGCGCCGCAGGAAGGCGAGCAGTTCGGCCAGCCTCTGATCGTCGCCTCCGCCCGCCGGCGGCCCGGGGAAAGACTCGTCCGGCGTCTCTGAGGAGACGGGCTCGCCAAAGGTGCGGGCGCGGGTGATGGGGATCACCTCGGCCTCCCCGCCCTCCCCCGCCGTCTCGGTCACTCCGTCACCGCCCGGGACAGCATGTCCATCATGGCGGCCGGAAGGCCACCGGCCGGCTCGCGCGCGCGGACGAAATCCGCGAAGGCGGTGGCGGTGGAGAACTTCGGCTTCCAGCCGAGAGCCTCGGACAGCAGGGTGGTGTCGACCACACGGCCGTGACACATCAGACGGAGTTGCTCGGGAGAGAAGTCGACCAGTCCCGCGCCTCGGGCGAGGTCGCCGATGAGACCGAAGACGGGAGAGGGCATCGGGAGCGAGAGCAGGCCCACCCGGCGCGCGCACTGCGACAGGAGCAGCACACCGTCCCCGGCCACGTTGAACGTGCCGGGGTGGTCGTCCATCGCCATCCGCCGCAGCACCTCGACCGCGTCGTCCTCGTGAACGAACTGTAACCGGGGGTCGAACCCGAGCACGGTCGGCAGGACGGGCTGGGTGAAGTAGCGCGTCAGTGGGGAGTCGACGCCGGGACCCATGAAGTTGGCGAACCTGAGCGTCGACACGACCACGTCGCGGCGCCGCCTGGCGAAGCCCCGGACATAGCCCTCCACCTCGGAGGCGTCCTTGGCATAGCCGTGGCTCGGCGGCTCGGCCGGATCGGCGTTCTCGGTGAAGACGGCGGGGTCGTGCGGGGAGGAACCGTAGACGGCGGTGGTGGAGCGCACGACGACACGGCGGACCGTCGCGGACCGCTGACAGGCACCGAGCAACTGCATGGTGCCGATGACGTTGTGCTCCTTCATGAGTGCCCGGCCACCGCTCCGGGGAGGAGCGCTCACCAGGCTCATGTGAACGACGGTGTCGATGTCGGCGGCCGCGATCACCTGCGCGATGTCGGGGCTGCGCAGATCGACGCGGACGAACTCCGTCCGGCCGAGAGGTACGCCGCCATCACGTGAGAGCGAGGGCGGCGGCACCGTATCCACTCCGATGACCCGGTCGATGTCCGGGTCATCCGCGAGAACGCTCGCCACTCGGGCGCCGATGTGGCGCGAGACCCCGGTGACAAGCACGGTGTGGGTCATCGGCGCCTCGCAGATCCGCGCTGTTACTTCTTGTTACGCCGCTGGATGCGGGTCTTCTTCAGAAGCTTGCGGTGCTTCTTCTTCGCCATGCGCTTACGGCGCTTCTTGATCACAGAGCCCACGGGACCCCCAGGTAGCTGGTAGCCGAGAATGTCAAACCGGCGTGCGATAGCACACCGGCACAACAGACTACCGGCGATCCACGGTGGATCGCCCCTGGGGGGACCCCGGGCACATCAACTCACGACGTGGCGCACACGTCGCTACCCCGACGAGACGGAGACCTGTCACACACAGGTCGCACCGGAAATCGTGCTCCGACACGACCGGAAGGGACAGAGTCACGAGCCGTCAGCGCGCCTCGCCCACCTCACGGCCGGATGCCTCCACCGGCCGTTCGGCTCGGCGCGCCGAGCCCCCTGTCTCAACCTGCCTCGATGTAGGCATCCCTGAGATAATCGTGCACCGCCTGCTCAGGCACCCGGAAGGATCGACCGACCCGGATGGCCGGCAGCTCGCCCGAATGCACGAGTCGGTACACAGTCATCTTGGACACCCTCATGACAGTGGCCACTTCTGCCACCGTCAGGAACTTCACCTCGCTGAGAGGTCTTTCGCCTGCACCCATCGGACGCCTCTTCCGCACGTGTATCCGGGTTATCCCCACTGGTGCCATTGCTCACGCACGTGTACTGCCGTCAGCGTAAGTCGAGAGGCCGGGCACGCAAACCCCCTATTTTCTCAGCCCTCTGAGCCTCACGTCAGTGAAACCGACAAAATCGCTGGCCAGCAGCCGGACCGTGCCCCTATCTTCGATCTTGGAACGGACCAACTGTCTCCTATTAGAGTCGCCCACAATCATCAAAAAGTTGGCAAACGGTCGGCGAGCTCCATGGAATGCAGGCGCGAAATACCTGTATAGGGACGGCCCGATTTGCGCATCCCCCGTCTCAGAGGGCTCGCGCGACCCTCTCGACCAGGTGGTGTGTCAGCGGCTCGTAATACCTCGGTAGCACGTTGTCATCGAGCGGGACGGTCACCGCGATCTTGCCCTCGGCCTCCCCGACGAAGAGCGCGGGGTCGTTGCTGTCGGCGAATCCGACGGTGAGGATGCCCGCCTCGCCCGCCGCTCCGGCCCAGCCGTGGTCGGCGATCACCAGATCGGGACGGTCCGCGCCAAGCTCGGCGATCATGGCCCGCATCGGGGCGGGGTCGTGGGTGTGCACGAAGGCGCCCTTGTCGTCGAGCATCGCGACGTCGTCCAGATAACGGACCTTGCGCCTGCGGCCGAACCCGCTGCCCCAGTACGACCAACCCTCGGCCGGGCTCATCAGGGTCGCCCCGCGCGCCCTGAGCATCCGGGCCAGGGCCAGGTGAACGGTGAGCAGGCCGGTGGGGTGCCCGGTGGCGATCAGGATCCTCGGATTCTCCCTGCCGAGCACTCCCGCGATCGCGTCGCCCATCTTCTCGACCGCCTCGATCGTACGGTCGGGGTCGATGGTGTCCTGGCCCTCCCGGTGCAGCGGATCGGCCACCACCCCGGCGGACTTGGCCATCAACTCCAGCACGTCCCGATAGGACCAGGCGCCGTCCACGGTCAGCCCGAACATGTAGTGCGGGTCACGGTTGGCCAGCGACCGGTAGTGGTCCAGGTTGTTCTCCCGGCTGGTCGCCACATCACCGGCGATCCGAGTCCGGACCAGGTGCTCACGAAGCTCGGCACGAGTCATCGGCGACGCTTCGCGTCGCGGCTCGGCCGCTCTTACCCGGCTCCTTCCCTCGTCACTCATCCGCTTCGCTCCTTCGTTCCTCAGTCCAGTCCCCGGCGCGGCCTCACGGGTAGTCCCTCAAGGCGGATCACTTGTCTCGTCCCTTGTGGCCTTCGGATCCATTCGTCGGCGCACCCTCGGGGGGTCGCCAACGGCCTCGTGCTTACGGGAGGGGGTCCAGGCCGTGGAAGGGGAAGACGGCTTTCCTTGTCGCCATGATGGCCCGATCGACCGGATCTGCTGGGTCATAACCTGCGGAGAAATCACGAAATTCCGGATTCCGACCATCGGTCAGCGTCAGGGGTGCCGACTGGTTGGTCCGTTCCTTGACGAACGTGCGCCATGCCTCGGGAGTGGCGGTCCTCGGGTCGAGCGGGTGGCCCGCCACCTCCGCGATCAGATGGGTCCACGCCCGGGGTACGACCTGCACCAGCTCGTACCCTCCGCCACCGGTCACGACCCATCGCCCGCCCGCGGTCTCGTGGGCCAGTTCGTGCAGCGCCGCGTACGCCGCGCGCTGGCCGTCCAGGCTGAGCATCAGGTTGGCCAGCGGGTCGAGGGCGTGACTGTCGCAGCCGTGCTGGGTGACCAGGATCTCGGGGGCGAACTCCCGCAGCAGCGGCGGGACCACCGCGTGGAAGGCCCGAAGCCAGTCGCCGTCGCCGCATCCGGCGGGTAGCGCCACGTTGACCGCGGTGCCCTCCGCGCCGCTCTCATTGGGGAAGCCCGTGCCTGGGAAGAGCGTGCGAGGGCTCTCGTGCAGGCTGATGGTGAGAACCCTGGGATCGTCGTAGAACATCGCCTGCACGCCGTCGCCGTGGTGCACGTCCACGTCCACGTAGGCGACCCTGGACGCGCCCTGGGCCAGCAGCCACGCGATCGCCACACCCGGGTCGTTGTAGACGCAGAACCCACTCGCCAGGGCGGGCATCGCGTGGTGCAGGCCACCCGCGACGTTGACCGCGTGCTCGACCTCGCCGGTCCACACCGCGCGGGCCGCGGCCAGGCTGGCCCCGGTGATCAGCGCGGACGCCTCGTGGACCCCGACGAAGGCGGGATTGTCCACGGTGCCGAGCCCGCAGGCCAGGTCGCGTCGCCCGGTGGCCGAGACCCGTTTGACGGCCTCGATGTAGTCACGCTTGTGAACGAGTGCCAGCTCGTCGTCGGTGGCGGGCGCGCATCCGCTCATCTCCACCAGGTCCAGCACGCCCAGTTCCCTGGCCAGCGCCATGGTCAGCTCGACCCGCACGGGCGCGAGCGGGTGCTCCGGGCCGAAATCGTAGGAGATGAGCGCATCGTCCCAGACAACCCGCACGGACCGGCTCATGCGCACTCCCTGTCTGGTCGCGACGCCGCGCGCCACGGCCCGATCTTCCTACTCCCGGCTCGACGTTACCGCACGTGTACGGAATGCGGTTTACGCACGCGTCTTGGAGGACGGGACGGTTTTCATCTGAGCGAAATATCCTAATTTATTGCTATTAACAGTCCCGGAGGCCGGGACACGACACCGCTGCCCGGAACACCGCCCCGAGCACCCTCCCACCTGGCCGGAGGCGGGGACGGCGTGGTCAGGTGGGATGCACCCGGCGCAGTCCCCGGACAGCGGGAACCAGGAGAAGCGAGACGCACCCGGCGACCGCCACGATCGAGGACACGGTCAGCAACTGCGGCGCACCCGTCACCCCGGCCACCGGACCGGCGAGCACCTGTCCGATCGGAATGAAGAGGGTCGAGCCGGCGACCTCGTAGGCGGTGACCCGGTTGAGCGCCTCCGCGGGCACCTGGGTCTGGACGCTGGTGGCCCACATGACCGACCAGAACGCCCATCCCGCGCCGCCGATCACATGCGCGGCCATGAGGATCCCCGGCGGCGACGCCAGAGCGATGGAGAGCGGCTCCAGGGCGAAGCCGAACAGACCGATCGCACCCGCCATCAACGGCCGCCCCGGGCGGACCCGCATGGCGATCAGGCCACCGACGACCGTGCCCGCGCCCGAGGCGGACATGACCAGGCCGTAGGCGGTCTCGCCGAACCGCTCGGTGATCAGCACCGAACCGAGCGGGAGCATCGGGCCGAACAGGGTGACGCCGAAGACCGCCCAGACCAGGATCACCGACCACATCCAGGTCCTGGACCGGAACTCCCGCCAGCCGCCGCGCAGGTCGCGCCAGATCGACCGCGCCACGGTCGGGAGGGCGACCGCGGGCAGGCGCAGGAGGAGCAGGCAGACCGCGCTGACGGCGAACCCCACGGCCTCGATCGCGAAGACGACGCCGACCCCCCGGAAGCCGACGATGGCACCGGCGACCCCCGGTCCGGCCAACATCATGATCGACTCGGAGACGCGCAGGGTGGCGTTGGCCCTCTGCACGTCCCTCGCCACCCGCGGGACCGTACTGGAGACCCCCGGCTGGTACATCGCGGCGGCGACACCGTTGATCGCGGAGATGACGAGGATCTGCCAGAGGTCCGGCCTGCCGGAGATGAAGAGCGCCGCGCTGATCCCCTGGGTCACCATCCGGACCGTGTCGGCGCCGATCATCATGCGGCGCGGCGTGAACCTGTCGGCGAACACCCCGCCGAACAGGATCAGCACCGCGAAGGGCGCCATCCAGGCGGCCAGCGCCAGCCCCACCCCGGTGGGACCGTAACCGAGCCCGCCCACCCCCACCGCCGTCGCGAACGGGACCATCGACGCGCCGAGCATGGAGATCGATCTGGCGGTGAAGAAGAGCAGGAAGCTCCGCGTCCAGACGGAGGCCCCGCCAGGCTCCCGCCGATCATCAGCCGATACGGCCTGCCCCACGATCGCCTCACTTCCCCGGAGTTCCGCAGGAAATGATGCCTTATATAGGAAAATTTCCTAACAAAGGGGCTAGGTCAGCCCTCGGCGAGTTGGCGTCCCCTGTCCCTGGCGGCCTCGATGGCGGCCAGGAAGGCGGCTCGGACGCTGTGCCGCTCCAGTTCGGCGATGGCGGCGATGGTGGTGCCCCCCGGCGAGGTGACCGCCTCGCGCAGTATCACCGGGTGCTCGCCCGAGTCACGGAGCATGATCGCCGCGCCGACGATCGACTGGGTGACCATGTCGAGGGCGGCGGCACGGGGCATGCCGAGCAGGATTCCGGCGTCGACCATGGCCTCGACGAGATAGAAGAAGTAGGCGGGACCGCTGCCCGACAGGGCCGTGGCCGCGTCCTGCTGCGCCTCGGGGATGCGCAGCACCTTGCCGACCGGGCTGAACAGGTCCTCGGCGCGCCTGAGGTGCTCCTCGGAGGCGTGCGCTCCCGCCGAGATCACGCTCATCGCCTCGTCGACCAGCACCGGCGTGTTGGACATGACCCGGACCACCGGGATCTCGGCGCCGAGCCGCGACTCGACGAACGAGGTCGTGATCCCCGCCGCCGCCGAGATGACCAGCCGGTCGGCCGGCAGGTGCGCCGCGATCTCGGCGAGCAGGGACCCCATGTCCTGCGGCTTGACCGCGAGGATGATCGTGTCGGCGCTCTTGGCGGCCTCGGCGTTGGACACCACCCGTATGCCGTACTGCTTCGTGAGGGCCTCGCCCCGCTCGGCACGTCGTGCCGTCGCCATCACGTCGCCCGGCTTGAACCCGGCTCTGAGCAGCCCGGACAGCAGGGCCTCCCCCATCTTGCCGGTTCCAAGAATCGCGATCATGTGAGCACCTCGAAATCGGGTATCGAAACTCCCCGCAGCCTATCGGCCCCCCTTCCCGGGAAATCATCCAGCGGCGCCGGGTAGTGGCGATGTATGTGGACGTACGCCATCGACATGAACCGCCGTGCACCACGGGCCGACCGCACCGCCCGCCCACAATGACCTCGTCACGTTTTCGGCGGTCACGGCCGAGGTACGGCGCGACATCAGGGTGTCCTGAACCTCCCAGGGCCCGGATCCGTCTTAGGGGTATGCGTATGATCGTGACCCCCATCCTGGCCGGAAGCCTCCTGTTGGCCCTGGGCTGCGGCACCGAACCCAGCGCCACCGCACCCTCGCAGCCGGTGAGCCGGAGCACCGCCCTTCCCGGCGGCCCCTCGGAGCCGGCGAGCCACACCGTGGCCCCCCGGGACGAGCCCACCGGCGGCGGCCCCAGACCGACGAGACCAGAGGGCCACACCGAGAATCCCCGCAAGGTCAGGTGGCTGAAGGCGACTCCGTCGAAGGACGGCCGGAGCCTGCGGATCACCTGGTGGTCCGGGGTGGAGCCGTGCAACGTGCTCGACCGGGTCACCGTACGAGAGACCGCCAAGCGGGTGACCGTCACCCTCTGGGAGGGCCCGAGCAGCAAGGCCCAGAACGTCGCCTGCATCGAGATCGCCATCCAGAAGGTGACGACGGTCAAGCTCAAGAAGCCGCTCGGCGCCCGCAAGGTGGTCGACGGCGCCCGCTGACGTGGCACTCTCCGGGGTTCGCGCGTCCTGAGCGGACCCCCGCGGGCGGTGACCGGGGGACCTCCGGTCATCGCCGGGAACGACCACGCGCGTTCCCTCGTCGGAGGGGATGAAGGATCCCGCCCGTTGCCCGGAAATCGGGAATGCTTCCGCGCGGTCGAAGGTTGAGTCCAATAGGCTCAAGTCGTTTGACAAACCTCACGCGAGGTTCCACTATGAGTGGCATCGACTCAACTTTGACTACAAGGACGTACTCATGGCACGTGCGGTAGGTATCGACCTGGGGACGACCAACTCCGTCGTCTCGATTCTTGAGGGCGGTGAGCCCACCGTCATCGCCAACGCCCAGGGTTCGCGGACCACGCCGTCCGTGGTCGCCTTCGCGAAGAACGGCGAGGTCCTCGTCGGGGAGGTCGCCAAGCGGCAGGCCGTCACCAACGTCGACCGGACGATTCGCTCGGTCAAGCGCGAGATGGGCACCAACTGGACCGTCGAGATCGACGGCAAGAAGTTCTCCCCGCAGCAGATCAGCGCCTTCGTCCTGCAGAAGCTCAAGCAGGACGCCGAAGCCTACCTGGGCGAGAAGATCACCGACGCGGTGATCACCGTTCCCGCCTACTTCAACGACGCTCAGCGTCAGGCCACCCAGGAAGCCGGCACCATCGCCGGCCTCAATGTGCTGCGCATCATCAACGAGCCCACCGCCGCGGCGCTCGCCTACGGCCTGGACAAGGACAAGGACGAGACCATCCTCGTCTTCGACCTCGGCGGCGGCACCTTCGACGTGTCCCTGCTCGACGTCGGCCAGGAGGACGGCCACGGCTTCGTCGAGGTCAAGGCCACCAGCGGCGACAACCACCTCGGTGGTGACGACTGGGACCAGCGCGTCGTCGACGAGCTCGCCACCCGGTTCAAGAACGCCCACGGCGTCGACCTGACCAAGGACAAGATGGCCCTCCAGCGCCTGCGTGAGGCCGCGGAGAAGGCCAAGATCGAGCTCTCCAGCCAGTCGGAGACCTCCATCAACCTGCCCTACATCACCGCCTCGGCCGAGGGCCCCCTCCACCTGGAGGAGAAGCTCACCCGCGCCGAGTTCCAGCGGCTCACCGCCGACCTGCTCGAGCGGTGCAAGGGCCCGTTCAACCAGGTCGTCAAGGACGCCGGCATCAAGGTCTCCGACATCGCCCACGTGGTGCTCGTCGGCGGCTCGACCCGCATGCCCGCCGTCGCCGACCTCGTCAAGGAGCTGACCGGCGGCAAGGAGCCCAACAAGGGCGTCAACCCGGACGAGGTCGTGGCCATCGGCGCCGCCCTCCAGGCCGGTGTGCTCAAGGGCGAGGTCAAGGACGTCCTGCTGCTCGACGTGACCCCGCTGAGCCTGGGCATCGAGACCAAGGGCGGGATCTTCACCAAGATCATCGAGCGTAACACCACGATCCCGACCAAGCGCTCCGAGGTCTTCACCACGGCCGAGGACAACCAGCCGTCGGTGCAGATCCAGGTCTACCAGGGCGAGCGCGAGATCGCGGCGTACAACAAGAAGCTGGCCACCTTCGAGCTGACCGGCATCGCCCCGGCGCCGCGCGGGATCCCGCAGATCGAGGTCACCTTCGACATCGACGCCAACGGCATCGTCAACGTCTCCGCCAAGGACCTCGGCACCGGCAAGGAGCAGACGATGACGATCACCGGCGGCTCCGCGCTGCCGAAGGACGACATCGAGCGCATGATGCGCGAGGCCGAGTCCTACGCCGACGAGGACAAGAAGCGCCGCGAAGAGGCCGAGACGCGCAACAACGCCGACTCGCTCGTCTACCAGACCGAGAAGTTCCTCGGCGAGAACGCCGAGAAGGTCCCGGACGACATCAAGAACGAGGTCAACGAGGCCGTCTCCGAGCTCAAGAAGGCTCTGGAGGGCACCGACTCGTCCGAGATCCGCGCCTCCGCGGAGAAGCTCGCCACGGTCAGCCAGAAGATGGGCTCCGCCATCTACGCTCAGTCGCAGGCCTCCGAGGCCCCGACCGGCGCCCCCGGGGCGGACGCCACCGCCGGGCAGAAGGCGGACGACGACGTGGTCGAGGCCGAGATCGTGGACGACGAGCCGAAGCGCGACAGCGGCACCAAGTGACGGCCGGAAAGTCGAGGGGAGCAGCAGCGTGAGCACGCGCGAGAACGGTTCCGAGGAGGAGCCGGTGATCCGCGACAACCGGAAGATAGACCCGGAGACGGGACAGGTTCGCGAGACGGCCCCGGCGGAGGCCACGGGTCAGGACGACAAGGAACAGGCCGACAGGTCGTCCTCGTCCTCCCTGGCATCGGACCTCGCCTCGATCGAGCTGGCCACCCAACTCGCCGAGCGCACCGCGGACCTACAGCGTCTTCAGGCCGAGTATTCCAACTATCGCAAGCGGGTCGAGCGGGACCGGGCCGTGGTCAAGGAGCAGGCGGTGGCCGGCGCGCTGACCGAACTGCTTCCTGTCCTCGACGACATCGGCCGGGCCCGCGACCACGGCGAGCTGACCGGCGGTTTCGCCAAGGTGAGCGAGTCGCTGGAGGCGGCCACGGGGAAGCTGGGGCTGAGCGCCTTCGGCACCAAGGGCGAACCGTTCGACCCGACGGTGCACGAGGCCCTGATGCACAGTTACTCCCCCGACGTCACAGAGCCGACCTGCGTGGAGATCCTGCAGCCCGGTTACCGGATCGGCGAGCGAGTGCTCCGCCCCGCGCGAGTCGCGGTGGCCGAGCCCGAAGAGCCCGCCGCGGACGACAACTGACCCCCCAAGATCCAATCTCTGAGAAGGAACGTGGATGAGCACCAAGGACTACTTGGAGAAGGACTACTACGCCGTCCTTGGTGTGCCCAAGACCGCCACGGCCGATGAGATCAAGAAGGCGTACCGGAAGTTGGCCAGGAAGTATCACCCTGACGCCAACCCCGGAAGCTCGGAGACCTCCGAGAGCACCGCCAAGTTCAAGGAGGTCTCCGAGGCCTACGACATCCTGTCCGACACCAAGCGCCGCAAGGAGTACGACGAGGCGCGGACGCTGTTCGGATCGGGTCTGGGCGGCTACGCCGGGGCCGGGGGGGCTCCGCGTACCGGCGCGGGTGGGTTCCCGTTCGACCTGGGAGACCTCTTCGGGGGCACCAACCAGCAGAGCGGTGCCGGGGAGCGCATCGGCGACATCTTCGGCGGCCTCTTCAACCGGGGTGGCGCGAGCCGCCCCGGCGGAACGTCGACCAGGGCACGGCGCGGCCAGGACATCGAGTCCGAGGTCTCGCTCTCCTTCTCCGAGGCGGTGGAGGGCACCACGGTCTCGCTCCGCCTGACCAGTTCCTCCGCGTGCACCGCGTGCGGGGGAACCGGCGCCAAGGCCGGCACCACCCCGCGGGTCTGCCCGACCTGCGAGGGCACCGGGGCGGCCAGCCGCAACCTCGGAAACTTCGCCTTCTCCGAGCCGTGCCGCGACTGCAAGGGCCGCGGCCTGCTGGTGGACGACCCGTGCCAGGTGTGTGAGGGGAGCGGGCGGGGCAAGAGCACCCGCACGATCCAGGCCCGCATCCCGGCGGGGGTCGGCGACGGCCAGCGCATCAAGATCAAGGCGAAGGGCGCCCCCGGGGAGAACGGCGGCCCCGCCGGTGACCTCTACGTCCAGATCCACGTCAAGCCGCACTCCGTGTTCGGCAGGACGGGTGAGAACCTGACGGTCACCGTCCCGGTCACCTTCACCGAGGCGGCGCTGGGGGCCGAGATCAAGGTGCCGATTCTCAAGGGAATGCCGGTCACGCTGCGCATCCCCGAAGGCACCCCGAACGGCCGCACCTTCCGGGTGCGCGGCAGGGGTGTGGCACGCAAGGACGGCACCAAGGGCGATCTGCTCGCCACGATCGAGGTTCTGGTGCCACAGCAGCTGGAGGACAAGGCGAGAGGGGCCCTTGAGGAGTTCCGCGACGCCACCTCGGGTGGTGACCCACGGGCGGACCTCATCGAACAGGCCAGAAGCGAGTAGCCATGGAAGCCAACTACTTCGATCTGTCGGATGACACACCCGTCTATGTGATCTCGGTGGCCGCCCAGCTGTCAGGTCTGCACCCGCAGACCCTTCGCCAGTACGACCGTCTCGGCCTGGTAAGCCCAGGCCGTACGGCGGGACGCGGACGCCTGTACTCCACCCGCGACATCATGATGCTCCGCGAGGTCCAGCGGCTCTCCCAGGAGGAGGGCATCAACCTCGCGGGCATCAAGCGAATCCTGGTCCTCGAGACGGAGGCCCTGCGCCTGCGTGACGAGAACCACCGTCTCCGCTCGGAGATGAACATGATCCGCGCCCTCATCCAGTACCAGCTGCCCCCCGCCTGAGAACTCCCGCCCGTGAGGTCGCGCCGGTGACTGGACCGAGGAGGTCGGGGCCGTGAGGAACGAACGACCCCGACCGACAAGGGAAGGAACCGGACCCCAGCGACCGAACCGCGACGCGCCAGCGTCGCCGGTGACTCGTGAGGTCGCGCCGGTGACTGGACCGACGAGGGAAGGAACCGGGCCCCAGCGACCGAACCGCGACGCGCCGACGTCGCCAATGGCCCGTGAGACCGCGCCGGTGACGGGGGAAGTCACCGGACCCAGTGGCCGAACCGCGACGCGCCGGCGTCGCCGGCAGCACCTCCTGAACCACACGAGGGAAGTCAATGGACTACAAGCTCACCCAGAAGAGTCAGGCGGCGGTCTCCTCCGCCATCCGGCGGGCAGCCGCGGAGGGCAACCCCGAGGTCGCCCCCGCTCATCTGTTCACCTCACTGCTCGCCCAGACCGGCGGCACCGCGGTGCCCCTGCTCGAAGCGGTGGGCGCCGACTGGAAGCAACTGCGGATCGAGGCCGAGAAGCAGCTCGCGGCCCTGCCGAAGGCACAGGGCGCCACGGTCAGCGCCCCGTCGAGCTCCCGGCAGCTGCTCACCGTGATGAACACGGCGGCCCAGCGGGCCCGTGGCCTTGAGGACGACTACGTCTCGACCGAGCACCTGCTGGTCGGTCTCGCCACGGACGGCGGCCCCATCGCCGAACTGCTCAAATCGCGCGGCGCGAGCCCGAACACGCTGCTCGACGCCTTCGAGAAGGTACGCGGGCACGCCAGGGTGACCAGCGAGACGCCCGAGGACACCTACCAGGCGCTGGAGAAGTACGGGATCGACCTGACCGAGCGGGCCCGGGCGGGCAAGCTCGACCCGGTGATCGGCCGCGACTCGGAGATCCGGCGCGTCGTCCAGGTGCTCAGCCGCCGCACCAAGAACAACCCGGTGCTCATCGGCGAGCCCGGCGTCGGAAAGACCGCCGTGGTGGAGGGGCTGGCCCAGCGGATCGTCGCGGGTGACGTGCCCTCCAGCCTGCGCGACAAGCGTCTGATCGCGCTCGACCTGGGCGCGATGGTCGCCGGCGCCAAGTACCGCGGCGAGTTCGAGGAGCGCCTCAAGGCGGTGCTCGGGGAGATCAAGGAGAGTGACGGCCAGGTTGTCACCTTCATCGACGAGCTGCACACCATGGTCGGCGCGGGCGCCGGCGAGGGCGCGATGGACGCGGGCAACATGCTCAAGCCCATGCTGGCCCGCGGCGAGCTGAGGATGATCGGCGCCACCACGCTGGACGAATACCGCGAGCGCATCGAGAAGGACCCCGCGCTGGAGCGGCGGTTCCAGCAGGTCTACGTGGGCGAGCCCACCGTCGAGGACACGATCGCCATCCTGCGCGGCCTCAAGGGGCGCTACGAGGCACACCACCAGGTCCAGATCGCCGACGGCGCGCTGGTGGCCGCCGCCGCACTCTCCGACCGCTACATCACCTCCCGCTTCCTGCCCGACAAGGCGATCGACCTCGTCGACGAGGCCGCCTCCCGGCTCCGCATGGAGATCGACTCCCGTCCCGTCGAGATCGACCAGCTCCAGCGGAACGTGGACCGGATGAAGATGGAGGAGCTGGCGCTCGCCAAGGAGACCGACGAGAGCAGCCTGCAGCGGCTGGAGCGGCTCCGCGGGGAACTCGCCGACCGCCAGGAGGAGCTCAACGCCCTGGTCGGCCGGTGGGAGCAGGAGAAGGCCGGGCTCAACCGGGTCGGTGACCTGAAGAAGCAGATCGACGAGGTGCGAAGCGCCGCCGAGCGCGCGCAGCGCGACGGCGACTTCGAGGCCGCCTCGCGGCTGATGTACGCCGAGGTGCCCAGCCTGGAGGCCAAGCTCGCCGAGGCCAGCAAGGCCGCCCAGCCCGAGAACCCGATGGTCAAGGAGGAGGTCGGCGCCGACGACATCGCCCAGGTCATCTCCTCGTGGACCGGCATCCCCGCGGGCCGGCTGCTCGAAGGCGAGACCGGCAAGCTGCTCCGCATGGAGGAGGAGCTCGGCAGGCGGCTGATCGGCCAGCGGCAGGCGGTCGAAGCGGTCTCCGACGCCGTACGGCGAGCGCGGGCCGGCATCTCCGACCCGGACCGGCCGACCGGCAGTTTCCTGTTCCTCGGCCCGACGGGCGTCGGCAAGACGGAGCTGGCCAAGGCGCTGGCGGACTTCCTGTTCGACGACGAGCGGGCGATGGTCCGCATCGACATGAGCGAGTACGGCGAGAAGCACAGCGTCTCGCGGCTGGTGGGCGCCCCGCCCGGTTACGTGGGCTACGAGGAGGGCGGCCAGCTCACCGAGGCCGTGCGGCGCAGGCCGTACACCGTGGTGCTGCTGGACGAGGTCGAGAAGGCGCACCCCGAGGTCTTCGACATCCTGCTCCAGGTGCTCGACGACGGGCGGCTCACCGACGGCCAGGGCCGGACCGTCGACTTCCGCAACGTGATCCTGATTCTCACCTCGAACATCGGCTCGCAGTTCCTCGTGGACCCGAGCATGACGAAGGAGGCTCAGCGGACCGCCGTGATGGCCGCGGTCAGGGGCTCGTTCAAACCCGAGTTCCTCAACCGGCTCGACGACGTGATCCAGTTCGACGCGCTCGGCACCGAGGAGCTCTCCCGGATCGTGGACCTGCAGGTGACCCACCTGGGCAGGCGCCTGGCGGACCGGCGGCTCACGCTGACGGTGACCCCGGCGGCACGCGACTGGCTGGCGCTGACCGGCTACGACCCGCTGTACGGCGCGCGTCCGCTCCGCCGCCTCGTCCAGTCCGCGATCGGCGACAAGCTGGCCAAGGAGGTGCTCTCCGGCGAGGTCCAGGACGGCGACGAGGTGCTGGTCGACCTCGACGAGGCGAGCGACTCCTTGAACATCGGCCCGGTAAGGGCTTGACCATCACCGGATGGGCCCCGGTAATGGCTCGACCACCATTGGGCTAAGCGCGCCCCCGGGCAAGACCCCCCTGTTACGTTCGGCAGTCATCGGATTACCGAACGCAACAGGGGGATGTGCATGTCGAACTCATCACGGAACATCAGGGGAATCCTCGCGGTGGCGCTGCTCACCGCAGGCGCCGGCTGGACCATGGTCTCTCCGGCCTCGGCGGAGGTCGCGCCCTGCCAGGAGCGCGAGGCCGCGGGGGCGCAGCAGGCGCCCGGGGCCATGGCGGCCGGCTGCGAGGAGGCCGGCGACGCCGGAACACCGGCGATCGCAGACGGTTCCGGGGCGTCGATGACCGCGAACACCGGCGAGACGCCGGTGACCGCGAACATCGGCGGGACGCCGGTCGCGACGGACGGCGCCGAGGCATCGGTGACCGCCGGCACCGGCGAGGTGCCGGTGACCGCGGAGCGGCTCGCACACGTCACCGACCTGCCGGATCTCTCCCAGGCCTCAGCGCTGGTCAGCTTCGCCGATGCCGGAGGCGTCGCCGCGGGCACCGGCTTCCACGCGCTGCCCTTCGGGCAGTCGAGCCTTCCCGGTCACGAGTGGACGAACTCCTGGGTGAGCATCGTGGCCGACGCACCGGACCTGCCCGGCCTGCCGGGGGCGCCGGGTGCTCCCAGCGACGGCATCAGCTGGCTGCGAGCCCCGGTGCCGCCGGCGCCCGAGCGACCCGCCGAAGCGGCGGTCACGCCGGACGACGCGCCGCTACCCCAGCCGGCCCAGGCGGACGCCGTCACCGAGGACCTGCCGTCGGCCGAAACGCCGGTGGTGGAGCCTCCGGCCGCCGCACGCCCGGAGGCCCCCGCGGCGCCGGAGACTTCCGCGGCGCCGGACACCTCCGCGGGCGAGGCCGCCACGGCGGAGGGCGGCGCGGAGCCTTCCGTCCTCCCCGCCTTGGAGAGGGCGATCCCGGGCCTCAATGTGGGGTAACCACCGGATCGCGAACCACCACGGAGGAAGGGTCGTGCCCCAACGGGCACGGCCCTTTCCTGGTTTCAGGGCGGCCCGCCGTCAGCAGGAAGCGTCGAGGAGGGCGTCGAGCTCGTCTTCGGGGAGCCCGAGGTCGACGCGGATCCGGTAGCGGGTTCTGAGCAGGGCGATGTGTTCGCCACCGCCCTCCACCGCCTGGTGCGCCCCCTCGGTGGCCCACCGATGGGCCTCCCCGAGGTCTCCGTAGGCGACGAGCGTCTCGGCGACCGTGAGAGCGGTGGCCGCGGTGACCCCACCGACCGCGTGGATCGCCGCGATCACCTCTCTCGCCTCGTCCGGCTGTTCGAGCTCGAAAAGAGTGTCGGCTATCCCGGCCCGGGGATCGACGCTCACCTCGCCACCGTCGTCCACCGCTCGCTGGAAGCAGTCGAGGGCCCGAGCGGGCTGTCCGGCCTGCCGCCACTCCTCGGCGGCGAGCACGAGGATCGCCGCCCGCGACATGTCGCCGGACGCGTACGCCTCGACCAGGGCTTCGAGTCGCCGGGCCAGGGCTTCGTGATCGTCGGCCAGAAGTGCCTGCTCAAGCAATCGATCAAGTTGCTCACGTGTCACATGCGCCACATCGCGAGAGTACCGAGCGACGCTCGACCGCGTACGGCCAACGGCAGGTATTGGCCATATGACCTTGAGTAAACGAACGACTACGGTGCGCGTGTTTCTCCAGTAAAACGGGCATATGAGCGACGACTCCTGCTAGGGGAGCACATCATCGGGAGGAGCTGCGATGGGCATGTCCAGGCAGACGGCCTTCACCCTGATGCTTCTCCTGGCCTTCTCTGTGATCGTTCCGGGATCCGCCGGATATCTGTCGGTCAAGATGGAGGCGATCGACCAGGCCCACCAGGAGCTGCTCACCCTGGAGAGCAGGCTCCGTCATGAGAAGCTCGCCGCCCGGATCAAGAGGATGGAGCGGGTCCATCGGGCACGGCGTCTCCAACCGGTCACCCCCTCTGGCCGCGAGCCCCCCGAGCCCGTCCGGAGTTCCCGCGTCGAGTCCGGGACGCTGCCGCCCGGACCCGGCACGGTCGTAGCGGTGCCGATCGAGCCGGGCGCGGAGTGGTCACGCGAGAGCCGGCCGCGCGCGCAACGGCAGGATGTGCAGCGGCAGAGCCCCCAGAGACCGGGAACAGCCTGGCAGAACCCACAGGGGCCGGAAGCGCGGAGACCGACGGCACAGAGACGCGTTGAGACCGGGACGGCCGGGGCGGCAGGCATGGCCGGCGGGACCTTCGCGCAGGAGCGGTGGTCCCAGCTCGAACGCCGGGGCAGGGCCCGGCAGTATCGGGAACGACTCACCGACGCGGGGCCCGTGTCCGCCACGCCGGACTCGATCGGCGGCGGGAATCCGCGTGAGGGCACCGGCGAGCCTTTCGAAGAGAACCTTCTCCCCCAGCCCTCTCAGACCGAGACCCGGGCGAACTGACGGTTCAGATAGCCACGGATCAGGCGCTTGGCCTCGGCCACGATCTCCGGGGCGCCGTTCGGATCACGACGGAACGCCAGCTTGAGCACCGCGTCTCCGGCCTCCACCGCGACCAGGATGGCCAGGTCGAACTCCTCGCTGTCGGCCAGGCCGTACTCCTGCAGGAGGAGGCCGCGCAGCCGTCCGGCGATCACCGTGTTGTTCTCAGAACCGGCGTCGAGCAGGTTGAGGTCGACCACGTCGCCGAAGTGCAGGGACCGGAAACCCGGCACGGTCCTGTGCATCTCCACGTACTCATCGATGATCGCGTCGACCGCGTCCCACCAGCCCGCGTAGTCCTCCGACAGGAAGCGTCTCCCGATCCGGGAGACGAACCCTTCGATGTGGCGCCGGGTCACCGCCTGGGCGATGGCCCGCTTGTCGGGAAAGAACTGGTAGACCGAGCCGATCGCGACCCCCGCGCGCTCGGCGATCCGCGTGGTGGAAAGCGCGTCGTAGCCGATCTCGTCCAGCAGGTCGGCGCACGCGTCGAGCATTCGCTCCACGCGCCGTGCGCTCCGTCGCTGGGTGGGCTGACGCCGCAGCGGGGCTTCGCAGGGATCCTCGGCAGGCACGATGGACACCCCACCATCTTGCCCGCCGAACGCCGTCAGGTCAGTGCTTATTCGCCAATCGCGAGATTTCGCCGCCGGCCAGCCGTGCCAGCCGGCGCACGGCCGCCGGGGAGATCCGCGAGAGCGCGTAACCGATTTTGCCCTCCGCGTTCACGGCGACGACGGGCAGGTCACGGTGGACCGCGCGCAGGATGTGCGCGGCCACCCGCTCGGGCGGGTACCCGCGCGCGGCCAGCGCCCTCCCCGCGGGCTTGCCGGTGCCCTCGGCGAGCTCGCCGACGTACGTGGCGTTCCGCGCGATCGCGGTGGAGACGAACCCGGGACAGATCGCGGTGACCCCGATCCCCTGCCCGGCGAGCTCCGCGCGCAGGCAGTCGCTGAGCATCTTCACCGCCGCCTTCGACGTCGAGTACGCGGGCAGCAGCCGGCTGGGCAGGAAGGCGGCGAGCGAGGCCACGTTCACGATGTGACCGCCCTGGCCGCGCTCGGCCATCTGGGCGGCGAACAGGCGGCAGCCGTGGATGACGCCCCACAGGTTCACGTCCAGGGTCCGCCGCCAGTCGTCGACCGAGTGGGCGAGGAACGGGCCGGCCACCGCGATTCCCGCGTTGTTGACCACGATGTCGGGCACGCCGTACCGGTCTCTGACCGTCCGCGCGAACTCCTCCATCCCGGTGGCGTCCGCGACGTCCACCTGCTGGGCGTGCGCCGTGCCCCCACCCGCGACGATGCCCCGCACGGTGCGGCCGGCCGCGCCGAGATCGATGTCCGCGCAGATCACCTCGGCGCCGTGCGCGGCGAAGGCGCGGGCCGTGGCCCGCCCGATCCCGCTGCCCGCACCGGTGACGACCACCAGCCGGTCGTCGTAGGGCCCACGTCTGCCGGGCCGGTCCCCGCGCAGTTCCCTGGAGGGCGGTGCCCCCTCGACGTGCTCGGCGAACTCGGCGATCATGCGGGCGAGCACCCGGGGATGGCTGCGCTGCGCCCAGTGACCCGCGGGTATGCGGCGGTGCCACAGTTTTGGCACCCACAGGCGCGTCGAGGCGAGCAGCGCGGAGGAGACGAACGGATCCCTCGTGGTCTCGATGAGCTGGACGGGTGTCCGGGAGACGGGCTCGGCGGGCGTCCCCCGGCGGGTCAGCATGTTGGCCCGGTAGAGGCCGAGGCCGTTCAGTCCGTCCCTGACGAGCGTGTCCGCGGGGTGTCCCGGGCGTCCGGCCGCCCGCACGGACCTTCTCATCACGCGCGGCAGCACGGCGCGCAGGACGAGTTCGGGGATGACGGGAATCTGGAAGGCGCCGATGTACCAGGAGCGCAGGAGCTGCCCGGCGACCTCGCGCGGACGGCCGTGCCGTACGAAGTGGGCCGCCTGGTCCAGGTGTGGGCCGCCGACGGAGGTGAAGGAGAGGATCCGCTCCTCGATTCCCGGCCTGCCGATCAGCCTCCAGCCCTGGATGGAACCCCAGTCGTGCCCGACGAGGTGCACTCCCGGCTTGCCCACCGTGTCCAGGACCGCGGTCATGTCGGCGGCCAGGTGGTCGTAGTCGTAGCCCTCGGTGGCACGCGGGGCGCCGGAGAGCCCGGCACCGCGGACGTCGTAGCGGACCACGTGGAAGCGGTCCTCCAGCAGCGAGGCGACCTCGTCCCAGACCCGGTGGGTGTCCGGGTAGCCATGGACCAGCAGGACCGTGGGGGCGGCGGGGTCACCCTGCTCGAACAGTGCCAGCCGCACGTCGCCGGACTCGACCCACCGCACCACGACCTCCGGTTGGACAGATTGTCCAAGACAGTAGTCGAACAGAACGGGACCCTGCCAGGCCGTTTCCCGCGGCCGGCCGCGCGCGACCAAGGACGATCGCCGAAGGCGACGCGGCGCGGGGAGGGCAGGGCCGGCCCGGTCAGCCGGACTGACCGGGTCTGGCGGCCAGTCCGGTGCAGTCGCGCAGCGCCTTCCAGTTCGCGATGGCCTGCTGCCTTCCGAGCCCGGTGATCGGGATCGGCACCCCGCCCTGGATGCTGGCCGGGGTCCACTGGTCCTTGAGCACCCTGCGGCCGTTGATCGTCAGGGTGAGCACACCGGTCCTGCCGGTCTCCGGGCCCCAGTTGTAGAAGACGAAGTTACCCATGCCGTAGTTGACGTAGCTGTTCTTCAGGTAGCCGCCGCCGAGCAGGATGTGCGCGTGGCCGCCCACGATGACATCCGCCCCGGCCGCGACCAGCTTGGGCGCCAGGCCCCGCTGCGCCTCGTTGGGGCACTTCTGCAGTTCGGTGCCCCAGTGCAGGTGGACGATCACGGTGTCGGAGTTCTTGCGGGCCCTGCGCACCTCCTGGATCAACCGCGCCTCGTTCTTGGCCGAGGCGAGGCCGGCCTTGTCGCCGGAGGCGGTCCACGCCCCGACGAACTCCGCGTCCAGCACCTGGGTGGCGCCGATGATGGCGACGCGGTTGCCGTTCACGGTGGTCCGCCACGGCCGATAGGCCTCGGCCTCGTTCCTGCCCACGCCCACAACGGGGAACTTGGCGCGTTTTATGGCGGCGAGGGAGTCGGTCAATCCGCTCTGCATGTAGTCCATGCCGTGGTTGTTCGCCAGGGACGCCACGTCCACCCCTGACGCCTTCAGCGCGGTCAGCGCGGCCGCCGGAGCACGGAAGGTGTACTGCTTGCCCGGTGCGGGGGTGCCACCGGTGGTGATCGCGGTCTCCAGGTTGACCATCGCCAGGTCGGAGCGACTGAGCACCTTGGCGATCGGGCCGAGCGCGGTCTTCGGATTGGCGTTCAGACGGGTCCGCAACACGCCCTCGAAGTGCACGTCGCCACCAAAGGAGATGGTGTACGGCTTGCGTTCGGGGGTAGGGGTGGGCTCCGTCTGGGGGGTCGGCTTCTCCTCGACGTCGGCGAGTGCGCCGGGGGTGACCGACTCGGCCGTGGAACAGGCCGCGAGGAGCACGGCTGAGGCGGTGATCGTGGCGGCCAGGGCAAGACGTCGGGCGGTGCTGTACGTGTCCATCGGTATCCGAGGATGCCATCTCGCCCGCGATGTGTGGCACAACTCGCCCTACGGGATTCGATTCCACAAAACTTGACTAAGTTGCTTATTTGAATAATTCAAGTTTAGAACGTACCGCCTCGTCCATGGAGGATGCGGACCGGATTCGGCAGGCGGGCCTTCGGGTGACCGCGGCCCGGCCGGCGATCATGCAGAGCGTACGGGAGGGCGACCACCTCGACGTGGACGCCGTCTGTCACGGCGTGCGCGGCCGGATCGCCCAGGTCTCCCCGCGGGGCGTCGTCCAGGGCCTGGGCGTCGCAGTCGCCCCTCTCCCCGTACGGCTTTTCCCCGGCCCTCCCGGAGAGACACGCGAAAGGGGCCTGACCGCCGTTGGACAAGCCCCCGTCCGAGGTGCGGAACCGTTCAGAAGTCGAACTTCCCACCTTTCACCCCACCGACGAACGCGGCCCATCCGGCATGGCCGAAAACGAGCACCGGTCCTTCCCGGTCCTTGCTGTCGCGCACACCCACTTCGCGTCCGGAGAGCCGTGCCACCTCCACACAGTTACCGTTGAGGGAACTGTGGCTGCTCTTCTTCCAGATCAACGCATCACCCGATTCCATGCCCGTCCTCTCACCTGACAGCACCAATGCCAGAATTTCACCGAGAAGACCGGGAAAGACAAGACCCTTATCTGGAATAGTCGGCTAACCGGCGGGTTTATCGGGTCAGGTCCCATACCGGGGGACCGGCGACGGCGGAGCCCACGGTTCTCCCCGCCGTCAGGAACACGAGCACGCTTCGCAGCGGTCTTGATCGACCGACCGACACGTCACCCGTGTCGATGAGAGCCTTCCCTCATGTCCGTGTCGGCCGGCGACACGCCGGGACGGCGGACTCCGCCGACGACGCGGCCGATCGAAACGAAGGGCGCCCATCTCCGCTCTCGCGGCGAAAGGCGCCCGGGGAGACGGCCCGCGACCGGCGAGCCGTCTTCGATCCTCAGAGACGCAATCCGTCTTTCTTGATCGCGCCGATGAAGATTCCCCACTCCTCGCGGGTGAAGACCAGGACCGGCCCTGACCGTTCCTTGCTGTCCCGGACCCCCGTGCGGCCTCCGTCCAGCACCGCCACCTCGACACAGTTCCCGTTCACGGAACTCAGCGAGCTTTTCTTCCACTCGGCGGCGCCGATATGTTTCTTGTTCATTTGTCTTCCAATATGTGCATAGCGGCCTGCCGCTATCTTTTCCAGTACTCCGTTGTGTTTCTCATCAGTTCCTGTGACGCCGTCTCGTCCAGAGCCCTTTCCATCAGGTGGCCGAAGGCCCGTTCGTACCCGTAGACCATTTCCGCGTCCTCTATGAACCGTCCACCGAACAAGGACTCCAGGTAGACGACATCGGGGAAGTCGGAGAACGTCAGGTGCACGAAGGTGCCCGTGGACACCGGCGGCGGAACGTCCTGGGGCAGGATCCGTATCTCCACGTGCGGCAACCGGGAGATCTCGATCAGATGCAGGAGCTGGTCTCGCATGACCCGGGCGTCGCCGTACTGGTTCTTCAGCACGGACTCGTGGAAGACGCTTATGTGCGTCAGCGGTCGCGGCGCGTGCAGCAGGGTGTGCTGGCGCATCATCCGGATCTCCGCGCGATCCTGAAACCAGCTCGACGGTAGCTGGCTGGCGTGTTGACCCGCCGCGAGGAGCTCCCGGGCGTACTCCTTCGTCTGGAGAAGTCCGGGCACGACCTGGGGTTCCCAGTCTCGCGTCATGGTGGCCTCCGCCTCCATCCCGATGAGCGTGATGTAGTCCTCGGGGACGGAACTTCGATATCGCTCCCACCACCCCTTCCGGGCGGCGTCGTGTCGCAACGCGACCAGAGCCTCCCGCAGGTGCCCGTCGACCCCGTAGAGCCCGCAGAGCGCCTCGACGTCCTCCTCCTTGGCCAGTGTCTTGGCGGTCTCGATGCGACTGACCTTGGCGGTCGACCAGCCAAGACGGTCGGACACCTCGTCGCCGGTCATGTTCAGGCCTTCACGGAGCCGACGAAGCTCCATGCCCAGCCGACGCCGGCGGAGCGCTGGACTACCACGTTCCGGCATCACGACCTCCTCGCCATGACGGGCGGGTGGACGTCATGGCCTCAACAGGAACCAGACGAATGGTAGTGCAAATTACACTGTAGTTTGCAGTGTATTCGGAGAAGTTTATTGCTTTTTTCCTTACGGCAAGTCTTGCAGGGAAATCTCTGCTGAGCGACTATCAGAACAGGAAGGTTCCCGGAAGATCGGGGAATCCACCGGTGATCATCCGGGGGTGTCTTCGAGGGCCTCCGTGAATCGCGCGCGGGGCGAAACGGGCGCGCACCTGATCGGCGACGGCGCCGTCTCCAGCACGACGGAGTTGAACCGGGGAGGCCAGCAGGGGAAGCGGAGGAGATCGGCCGGCGACGGCCCAGAGTCGCACGCGTCAGAGGGCGCCCGATCGGGCGCAAAAAGCACCGGGCCGGCGGCCACCGACCCGGTTGGCACAAGAACTCCACGTTGAAACCACGAAGGGAGTCTCCTATGTCCTTCCACCGTACCAAGGGACTCTGCGGAATCAAGACCCTCCTCCTCGATCTGATCTACATCACCGACCGGGAGCTCTGCATGGACCAGGACGAGTGGGCCCACCGGCTCGGCTGGACCGTGACCAGAACCGGTTTCGTGAGCAGGCACTACCGCGAGCCCCGGTTCGACCTCCTCAAGGCCGAGCGGACCGCCGCTCCCGCCCTCGCCCTGGCGCCCGTCCCCGACAAGAGGGCGGACGGCGATGTCGCGGCGTAACCTCCGCGACAACCGCTACGGTCGTCCCGACGGCCGGCCCCCCGGCCGGACGGGCCTCCTCGTCCGGCTGTGGCGCTGGCGGACGGAGATCGTCCTGCTCGCCGCCGTCTCGACCGTCCTGGCCGCGGCGGCTCTCTCCTTCAGGCAGGGCCACTGGTGGCCATCCGCCCTGCTGGCCTGCACCTCCGGCGTCCCCGCCGCCTCCCGCTCCGGGCGCAGGTGGGTGCGGACGCACGCGTGGTGCCTGATCTCCCGGCACCGCCTGCAGAGGACATGCGTGGAGATCGGGATACACACCCGCTCGGGACGGCTCCCGCTGGTGCTGTGGATCACTCCTTCCGCCGCCGGGGAGAGGGCGCTGATCCTCGCCAGGGCCGGGATCTGTGCCGAGGACTTCGATGCGTTCTCGGCCGAGATCGCGGCGGCGTGCTACGCCCGCGACACCGTGGTCCTTCGGCACCGCAGATGGGCGCACCTGCTGACCGTCGAGATCATCCGCAGGGACAAGTTCACCGGCCCGCCGCCGGGCCTCGACCGGTTGTACGGGTGGACGGACTGGGTCGCCCCACGGGTCCACCGGGCCGTGCTGGAGGAGTCCGGTACCCGCTCCGCCGCCGACCTGCCTCCCGGACCGCACGAACCCGCCGACCATCGGCAACGGGCCGCGTGATCCTCCGGTCCACCGGAAGCGGACCGCGGGACACAACGGGCTACAACGGGCCGTAGCGGTCCGTAGCGGGCCACCTGGGTTCCACCGGCCGTCCCGTCCTCCTGGCGGCACCGAAGCCCCCGAGTTCGCTCTCGGGGGCTTCCCCTCGCCCCGCCCTACGGCCATGATGAGTTCACTTGCCGAACTCAGGAGTGCCGATGAGAACAGCGCACCGGACCTGCCCCCTCTGCGAGGCCGTCTGCGGCCTCCGGCTCACCCTCGACGACACCGGGCACGTCACCTCGGTCAAGGGCGACCCGGACGACCCGTTCTCCAGGGGGTTCATCTGCCCCAAGGGGGCGAGCCTGGGCCGCCTCGACGAGGACCCGGACCGGCTGGGCGTCCCGATGATCCGGACGGGCGAGGCGTGGCGCGAGGCCTCCTGGGACGAGGCGTTCCGCACGGTCGAGGAGGGCCTGAAGGGCGTGATCGACGCACACGGCCGCCGGTCTCTGGCCGTCTACGTCGGCAACCCGTCCGCCCACTCCATGGCGGGCGCCCTGTACGGCACCCCTCTGATCCGCGCCCTCGGCACCCGCAACGTCTTCTCCGCGAGCACCGCGGACCAGATGCCCAAGCACGTCTCCTGCGGCCTGATGCTCGGCGACCCGCTGGCCATCGCGGTGCCCGACCTGGACCGCACCGACTACCTGCTGATGCTCGGCGCCAACCCGCTGGAGTCCAACGGCTCGCTCTGCACCGCCCCCGACTTCCCCGGCCGTCTCAAGGCGCTGCGCGGGCGCGGGGGCAGGCTCGTGGTCGTCGACCCGCGCCGCACCCGCACCGCCGCTCTGGCCGACGAGCACCTGTTCGTGCGGCCGGGCACCGACGCCTACCTGCTGTTCGGCATCGTCCGCACCCTCTTCGCCGAGGATCTGACCTCGGTGGGCGTCGAGGTCAACGGGCTGGACGAGGTCAGGCGGCTGGCGGAGGACTTCACCCCGGAGACCGTGGCCCCGATCTGCGGGGTGCCCGCCGCGGAGATCGTACGGCTGGCGCGCGAGCTGGCCGCGGCCCCGACCGCCGCCGTCTACGCCCGGATCGGCACCTGCACCGTCGAGTTCGGCACCGTCACGCAGTGGCTGGTCGACGTCGTCAACATCCTGACCGGCAACTTCGACCGCCCCGGCGGGGTCATGTTCGCGAAAACCGCGGTGGAGAACGGCCGCAGGAGCAAGCCGTACACCACGGGACGCTGGCACAGCCGCGTCCGCGGGCTGCCGGAGGCGAACGGTGAGCTCCCGGTGGCCACCCTCGCGGACGAGATCGAGACACCGGGCGAGGGGCAGGTCAGGGGGCTGGTCATGGTGGCCGGCAACCCGGTGCTGTCGGCGCCGGGCGGTCCCCGGCTGGACGCGGCCTTCCGCGACCTGGAGTTCATGGTCTGCGTGGACCCGTACCTGAACGAGACCACCAGGCACGCGAACGTCATCCTGCCGCCGCCCCGGGTGATGCAGTCGCCGCACTACGACCTGTCGCTGCTGTTCGTCGCGGTCCGCAACTACGCGAGGTTCTCCCCGCCGGTCCTGCCGCTGGAGCCGGGACGTCCCTCCGAGGCCGAGATCATGGCACGGCTGACGATGATCGCCTCTGGGCAGGGGGCGGGCGCCGACCCGGCCCTGCTCGACGAGCTGATCCTCGACCAGATGCTCCGCAAGGCGGTCGAGACGCCCGGCTCACCGATGGAGGGCGGGGACCCGGCCGAGCTGCGTGCCTCGCTGGACGGCGGCAGCGGAGCCGAGATGCGGCTGGACGCCATGCTCAGGCTCGGCCCCTACGGGCTCTCCCTGGCCACGCTCCTGGCGAATCCGCACGGCATCGACCTGGGCGCGCTGGAACCTCGGCTGACGGAGATCGTCCGTACCGCCTCCGGGCGGGTGGAGCTGGCCCCGCCGCGGCTGGTCGAGGACGTCGCGCGGCTGCGCGGGCGGCTGACCGTGCCCCCCGCGGAGATCGTGCTGATCGGCCGGCGCCACCTGCGCTCCAACAACAGCTGGCTGCACAACGTGGGCCCGCTGGTCGGCGGGACCAACCGGTGCACCCTGCAGATCAATCCGGACGACGTGAGCAGGTTCGGGCTGGGCGAGCACGCGGTGGTCCGTTCGGCGGCCGGCGAGCTGGTCGTACCGCTGGAGCCGACCGACACGATCATGCCGGGGGTGGTGAGCCTGCCCCACGGATGGGGACACGCGGGCACCTCGCAGCTGGTGGCCGCCAAGCACGCGGGGGTCAACGTGAACGCGCTGACAGACGATTCCATCGTGGACGTACCCTCGGGAAACGCCGTGTTCAACGGGGTTCCCGTCACACTCGGTCGGGCATGATCCCATGATCGCTCGGAAAAGGGGGATCGACGCGCATTAGGCTTGCGCGCGTGACCACCCCTTTAGCACAGGACCGTCTACACGCTCAGCTCACCTTCGCCATGGAGATCGACAAGCTCAGACGCATCGTCCGCCGCAACACCCTCATGGACGGGTCGCGGCGGGAGAACGACGCCGAGCATTCCTGGTACGTGGGCATGCTGGCGATGGTCTTGGCCGAACACGCGCCACCGGGCACCGACCTCGACAGGGTCGTCGCGATGCTGCTCGTCCACGACATCGTCGAGATCGACGCGGGAGACACCTTCATCTACGACGCCTCCGCCGTCGAGGCCCAGTTGGGCATCGAGCGCAAGGCCGCCGACCGGATCTTCGGGCTGCTCCCGGACGACCAGGCCGCGCGGTTGCGCGACCTCTGGGACGAGTTCGAGGAGCGCAGGACTCCCGAGGCCAAGTTCGCCAAGGCCCTCGACCGGATCGCGCCCATCATGGCCAATCACCACAATGAGGGCGGTACCTGGTCGCTCTACAAGGTGACGGCGGAACAGGTGCTGGAGAAGGTGAAAATCATCGAGGAGGGGTCGGCGACGCTGGGCGCCTACGCCACCGAGATCATCGCTCTCTCTGTCAGCCGAGGACATTTGGCGCGTGCATAACCCCGTTCCCGGGTAGGTCCCTATGGGTCGAGAGGGGGGCGATAGTGAAGGAAAGCGTCAAAACAGGGCGCCGAACTTTTAAGCGTCTGGTGCCCGGGGTCGAGTTCACCGAGCGGATCGAGCGGTCGCCCAGGGCCGATCGGCCGATCCGCATACTCGCCAAGGCCGTACGCCGAAGGATCGGCCCCGGCCTGCTCCGTGACCTGCTGCACGGGGTACCGCTCGGCAAACCGCTCCATCCACCGCTCGCCAACCTCAGCCTGGGCCTCTGGGCGGCGACCGCGGTGCTCGACGTGACCCGCTCGGATCCACGCGCGTCGCAACTGCTGGTCGCGGGCGGACTCGCCACCGCCACCCCGGCGGTGGCCGCGGGCATCGTCGACTGGTCCGCGCTCCACCGCGAGCAGCAGCGGGTGGGGTTCGTGCACGCGATCGCCAACCTGGCCTCCCTCGGGCTCTACGCCGGATCGCTGGTGTTCCGGATGACCGGGCGCGACCGGACCGGTCGGCTGCTGTCGTTCGTCGGGCTGGGTGCCGCGAGCATGGGCGGCTACCTCGGCGGCCACCTCGCCTACCGGCAGGCGGCCGGGTCCAACCACGCCGAGTCCGTCGCCCACCTGGTCCCGCTGGGCTGGCACGACCTGTGCGAGATCGGCGATCTGCCCGACGGACGTCCGGTGACGCGGCGGCTCGGCTACATCGACCTGTTCGTGCTCCGGGTCGGGGGCAGCGTCACGGTCCTCGCCGACCAGTGCGCCCACCTGGCCGGGCCGCTCCACCAGGGGCGCCTGATCTCCGAGGAGGGCACCGCCTGCGTGGTCTGCCCGTGGCACGGAAGCACCTTCAGACTTTCCGACGGTGCCGTCGTACACGGCCCGGCCACCGCCCCCCAGCCGTCCTTCGAGACCCGGATCCGCCGCGACGGCGTGCTCCAGGTCCGTCCCGCCCAGGTATGACGGACCACCTCACCCGGGCGCGACGCCGGCCTGTTCGGATTAAGCGGACTTGCCGTCGGCGGGGTGTTCCACCAGGGCGAGGATCCGGCTGGACATGAACCGGGCGGTGCGCACGGCCGTTCCGCTCCGGGTGACCTCGCTCACCTCGACGACACCGCCGCGTGCGTTGGCCACCTCAACCCGGCGTCCTGCTCTGGTGGCGCTGACCTCGTAGGTACGGGAACTGTCTCCTGCGTCGATGACAACCTCGACCTTGTCACCTTTCATACCTAATTGGTACCCACTAGACGAGTAAGTCCTAAAGCTGCGAACGGGTAGGGCGGGGCGTAGCGGCTGCTGGGCCCACCCGTGGAGCGCGTCGGCAGTGGGCCGGGCGTCGCCCACCCAGGCTGCGCCTCAAGGCAGACGAACCTGCCCTCGAGGCCAGAGCGGAAGCAACGAAGGGTGTCGAGGATCGATGTGTGACCAACGACCTCAACACCCTTCTGACCGCACTCTACGTCAAGATCGATGACTGGCTCGGCGCTCCCGGCAGCTGCGCCCGTCTGGGCCGCCCGCCCAAACTGACCGACGCCGAACTGCTCACCGTTGCCATCGCCCAGGCCCTGCTCGGCATCCGCTCCGAGACCCGATGGCTGCGCTTCCTGCCACACCATCTGCCCGGCGCCTTCCCCTACCTGCCCGGCCAGTCCGGCTACAACAAGCGTCTCCGCCGCGCGCTGCCCCTGCTCCAGCGCACCATCTGTGCTCTGGCCCGCGACACCGACCTATGGGCCGACCCGGTCTGGGTGGTGGACTCCACCCCGGTCGAATGCGGCCGCTCGCGCCCCACCGCCCGGCGCTCGAACCTGGCCGGGTGGGCCGGGTACGGCTACTGCCGCTCCCATTCCCGCTACTTTTGGGGCCTGCGCCTGCACCTGGTGTGCACCCCGGCCGGACTGCCGATCACCTGGGCCCTGGCCACCCCCAAGCTCGACGAGCGCCAGGTCCTGATGGCCATGCTCGATGACGACCCGCACCTGAGCGCCGAGCGCCCCGGCCTGCTGATCATCGCAGACAAGGGGTACGTCTCCGCCGAACTCGACGCCTACCTGGCCGAACGAGGTGTGCGACTGCTGCGCCCCTCCTACCGCAACCTCGCGCCCCGGCCCGGCGAGCAGTTCCTCAAACCGATCCGCCAGCTGATCGAGTCGGTCAACGACACCCTCAAGGGCCAGCTCGATCTGGAACTGCACGGGGGGCGCAGCCCGAGCGGCGTCGCGGTCCGCGTCACTCAGCGGATCCTGGCGTTGACCGCCGCGATCTGGCACAACCGCGCCACCGGCCAGCCCGTCACCCGGTCACTGATCGCCTACGACCACTGACCGGGCTTCGGACTTACTCGTCTAGTAGGCAGGTTCACCCGTACACCAGTTTGACTATCGCCACCACACCGATGCAGACGATGAACCAGCGCAACACCGGAGCGGGCAGCTTCCTGCCGATCTTCGCCCCGAGGAAACCGCCGATCGCGGCGCCCAGCGCGACCATCAGCACCGCCAGCCAGTCGATCTCCGCGATCAGGATGAACAGCGCCGCGGCGGACATGTTGATCAGCAGCGAGAGCACGTTCTTGGCCGCGTTGATCCGTTGCAGGCCGTCGTCGAGGAAACTGCCGAGCAACCCGATGAGCAGCACGCCCTGCGCGGCGCCGAAGTAGCCGCCGTAGATGCCGCAGGCGAAGACACCGACCCAGAGCCAGGGGCCACCGTGCGGCTGGGCGTGCTCCCGCCGGGCGCTCAACCACCTGTTGAGTCTCGGCTGGGCGATCACCAGCACGCACGCCACGCCGATCAGGACGGGTACCACGATGTTGAACGTCTCCGCGGGGAGATAGAGCAGGAGCACCCCGCCGATCACCGCACTGACGATCGTCGGAATTCCCAGCCGGATCAGCCGCTGGCGCTGCCCCTTCAACTCCGCCCGGTAGCCGAGCGCGCCGGTCAGCGAGCCCGGGACCAGGCCGACACTGTTGCAGACGTTGGCGACGACCGGCGGCATCCCCAGCGCGACCATGGTCGGAAACGTGATCAGAGATCCGGAGCCGACAACGGCGTTGATGCCTCCGGCTCCGATACCGGCCACGAAGATCGCGGCCGCCTCCCACGGTGTCATGAACTCCCCTTCGCTGGTGAGGCTCGCGCCCATGACGAGGTGCACGGCACTTACCGGATGCTAGGAGGAGCCCGGCAGCCGTCTCGCAGCAGGGGTATGCTTTACCGGTTTTTGGACAACCGAAATAGGTTCAGAACTGGTGCGCCCGCGCGTACCACCGGCCGTCCCGCCCCTGATCCAGGCTGAGCGGGACGCTGAAGGTGTGCGACAGGTTCTCCGCCGTCATCACCTGCTCGATCGGCCCCTGGGCCACCACGGAGCCGTGCCGGAGCAGCAGCGCGTGGGTGAACCCGCTGGGCACCTCCTCCACGTGGTGGGTGACCAGCACCATGGTCGGCGCCTTCGGATCGTGCGCGAACGTCGCCAGGCGGCGGACCAGGTCCTCACGCCCGCCCAGGTCCAAGCCGGCGGCGGGCTCGTCCAGCAGCAGCAGCTCCGGGTTCGGCATGAGCGCGCGGGCGATCTGGACCCGCTTGCGCTCTCCCTCGGACAACGTGTTGAACCGGCGCCGGATCAGGTGGGCGCATCCGAACTGGTCGATCAGCTCGACGGCACGCGTGACGTCGTGGGAGTCGTACTCCTCCGTCCAGCGGCCGAGGATGGCGTACGAGGCCGTGAGCACCAGGTCGATGACCTTCTCCTCCGGCGGCACCTTCTCCGCCAGCGAGGCGCTCGCGAGCCCGATGCGGGGCCGCAGTTCGAAGACGTCGCTCTGGCCGAGCCGCTCGCCCAGAATCTCCACGATGCCCTCGGTGGGGAACAGCATCGCCCCGACCACCTGCAGCAACGTCGTCTTCCCCGCGCCGTTGGGACCGATGACGACCCACCGCTCGTCCTCGTGAACGGTCCAGTCGATCTCCCGCAGCAGGGCCGCCCCGTCCCTGCGGACGGTGACGTCCTGTAGCCGAAGCACCTGACCGCCCATCCCCTACGCCTCCTTGTGAATCGCTGGAACAAAACCTATTGCAGGGTGAGCGCATATCGTGGATCGGTGCACCCTGATTCACCGATCTCGGCCACCCTGGTCTGCTGGGGCAACGCCTGGCTTGCCGGACAGGTCGGCCTCGACGAGGCCGCCGACCGCGTGGAACGACAGGCCGGCCCCCAACTCGTCGCCGCGGAAAGCGGCGACCTTCCCCTCCGCGGGTTCCTCGCCGACCTGCGGATCGAGGGTATGAAGTCGCTGCGACTGGCCCTGCCCGTCCCGGGCGACCCGCTCGGACTCACCGGACCGCCCCCCTTCAACTCCGCGGCCATCGAGGCCGGACAGGCGGCGACAGCCGTGCTCGGTGACAGATGCCTTGGCCTGGTCCCGGTAAAGGACCACCGCGGGTCATCGTACGCCGGGGTTCGCTGGAGCGTGCTGGAGGCCCGGGCCGTGGCACCTGATCTGCCCTCTCTCGCCGAGGCGGAGCACGAGCTGACCCGCGCGATGCGCGTGGCCACCGACGCCCTGCTCGGCGTGGAGGGTCCGGCCCAGGGCCACCGGCAGCTGAGAGTCGTCGATGACGGCCTGGCTCCCGGCTACCCCGCCCGCGCCCATCGGGTCGCCGCCCTGGCCGCCCGTCTCTCCGCGGTGCTCCGCATAGCCGACGAGCGGGGGCTCACCTCGGGCCAGCTCGCCGTACGCGCCGAGGCCCTGCGTGAGCTCGATCGCGCGGTGCGCCGGGCCCGGGTGGTCGCCCACCACGCCATCACCGAGCTGGTCTGAGGACCTGCTCCGAGGGCCTGTCACGGGACGGGTCACCGGCCGGAGGTCAGCTTCCAGAGCTTGACGGTGCGATCCTTGCCCGCCGAGACGGCCACCATGCGGTCGTCGACGGTCATGACGGCGACCGAGTAGACCCCGCCCTTGTGTGCCTTGATCGCCTTGCCCAGGGGTTTGCCCTCGGCCGGGTCCCAGAGCCGGACGGTCCCGTCCGTGCTGCCCGACACCAGCACGGTGCGCCCGTCCACCGTGCCGAACGCCAGGGAGTAGACGTTGCCTCCGTGACCCTTGAGCGGCTTGCCGATGGTCTTGGAGGTCTTCGGATCCCAGATCCTGATCTTCTTGTCCTTGCCGCCCGAGGCGATCACGGTGCGGTCGCCCAGCTTGCCGAAGGCCACCGAGAAGACCCGCCCGCTGTGCCCCCGGTAGACCTTGCCGTACCGCTTCCTGGTGACGAGGTCCCAGATCCTCAGCGTCCTGTCGGCACTGGCGGACACGACGACGGAGCGCTTTCCGATCTTGCCGAAGGCGAGCCAGTTGACGTCGTCGCGGTGCGCGGAGACGACTCTGAGCAATCTGCGGCTCTTCAGGTTCCAGAAGCGGAGCGTGCCGTCACCGTCCCCGGTGACGGCGACCGGTGAGCCGTTCACCACGCCCGCCGCGGCGGAGAAGACCGCGATGGGGTGATGCCCGAGAACCCTGCTCTTGCGGGTCTTCAGGTTCCACAGGCGGACGGAGTGGTCGTAGCCGCCGGTCACCGCGTACGGCGTGCCGCCGAAGGTGACGGTGGCGACCGCGTAGACCTCGCCCCGATGGCCGCGGAGCCGGTGGAGCCTCTTGTGCTCGGCGGGGTCCCAGATCCCGAGCGAACCGTCCTGGCTGCCCGAGACCACCGTGGGCCTGCCCTTGACCTCGACCTTGGCGAGGGACTGTACGGCCTTGCTGTGCCCCTTGAGCGCCTTGCCGTCCTGACCGTCGAAGAGCACCGCGGCGGGCGGCATGGCGAGCGGCTCGGACGGCTCGGACGGCTCGGAGGCCGGCGCCGTCGTGAGGCTCTCCGCGGGGCCCGGGGGCAGGGCCTGCGAGGCGGCCGTGGAGGGCGGCGTGGCGGGAGTCGAGGGCGACGGCCTCCGCGTGCCGTCATCGGGACCCGGGGAGCTCGCCGTGGTGTCGCTCCGCATGCTCGGCACCGCCACCAGCACGGCGGTGGCCAGGGCCAGGGCTCCCACGAGCACCCCGGCGACGAGGGCGGCCCGTCTGCGCCGCGTCCCGTGCTCGCCGGGCGCTGCGGGTACCGGTTCACCGAAAAGGTCCGGGTGCCGCGGCGGTGGCGGGGGGTACGCCCCCTGCGGGGACGCGGCCTGCCGGCCGACGGGCGTCAGGTTGCCCGGGTAGCGCGCGGGTCCCGCCGGGGAGGCGAAGGGGACGGCCGCGGGCGGAGGAGCGGCCGGGGAGGTGCCCGCCCTGCCGCCCGGAGCGTGGCCGCGGGCCGCGCCGGACTCCCCCTGATCCGCCCCTGACGGCCGCACCCACAACGTCTCGGGAGCGGGCGGCGAAGGCGCGGGCGAGGCGGCGGGTGGAGGTTGTGGAGGCTCGGGAGCGGATGCCTCCTCCGACTGGGTGTCCAGAAGCGCGAACAGCACCTCGGAGGCGCTGGGCCGTTCCTCGGCCTGCTTGCTGAGGCACGAGGTGACGATCGGCCGCAGGGTGTCGGGGAGTTCGGACAGGTCAGGGTCCTCGTTCATCACCCTGTAGATGACCGCGGGCACGCTGTCCTGGCCGAACGCGGGCCGCCCGGTCGCGGCGAACACCATCGTCAACGCCCAGCTGAACATGTCGGAGGAGGGCTCGACCCGGTGCCCGGACACCTGTTCCGGCGACATGTAGGCGGGGGTGCCGACCACTCCGCTCGTCACGGTCATCGCCGAGTCGAGGGCCCTGGCGATGCCGAAGTCGATCACGCGGGGTCCGTCGGGACCGAGCAGCACGTTGCTGGGCTTGAAATCGCGGTGCACGATGCCCGCCCGGTGGATGGCGGCCAGCGCGGTCACGGTGCCGACCGCGAGCCGGTGGAGCACGTTGCCGCCGCGGGGGCCCTCGGCCTGCACGACCCGCTGCAGGGAGACCCCCTCCACCAGCTCGCTCACGATGTAGGGGCGGTCACCGTCCATGTGGGCGCCCAGCACCTGGGCGGTGCAGAACGGCGCCACCCGGCGGGCGGCGGAGACCTCGCGGAGGAACCGGTCGCCGTCCATGCCGGTGTCACTCAGCCTGGGGTGGAGCAGCTTGATCGCCACCATCCCCCCGTCGGGCCCCCGGCCCGCGTAGACCACCCCCTGCGCCCCCTCGCCGAGGCGGCCGAGCAGCCGGTAGTCGCCCAGTGACTCCGGGTCCTCCCTGCGCAACGGGTTCGTATCCGGCACCTGAGCCTCCCCGCCGTCCAGCCTGAGAACCGCCGCCACCCCCGAGTCACCAAAGATACGCAAATAACTAATTTTCAGGTAGATCATTCACGCTTCCGGCGTGTCCTTCTTAAGTCATAATCTTCGAAACAAATGGTGACCACGGTCACCCCTAGCTCGTGCGGAGACGCCCATGCGCCGAAGCTTCGGCACGCTCCTAGGTCTCAGCCTCATCACTCCGCTCGCGATCGCCCCCAGCGCCTCGGCCGCCACCGCGAACACGCAGTTCCCGGCTTCCCCCAGGGCCCTGGCGGCGACCTGGACGGACGTCTCGGCCGCGGCCCCGTCGGCGGCGAGTCTGGACAGGCCCTGGTCCGCTTTCAAGGTCTCGATTAAAGCCCCAAAACTGGTCAGAAGCGGCCAAGAGTTCATGTATACGATCAAAATCACCAATCGGGGACCGCAGAAGGCCGACTACTTCTACGTAGGCGGGACCCTCCTGCCGAAAGGCATCAGCAAGACCGTCTACTACAAGGGCCCGAAAGGCACCGACTGCGACTTCTACACCGACGGCTTCTGGTGCGTGACGCCGTGGATCCTCGGCAAGGGCGACTCGGAGACAGTGCGCATCTGGGTCAAGCTCAACAAGCGGACCAGGGGCACCGCGGTCGCCAAGCTCGGCGCCGACACCTGGAACGTCCCGACCGGAGGCGCGGACCTCAGCCGCGACGAGTGGAAGCGGCTGGCCTTCCCCCACTGGTACTACCTCAAGACGGTGAAAACCAAGATCGTCCACCCCACACCGCCCAAACCCAAGCGCAGTGGGGGCGGAAAGTACACACCGCCACCGCCGCCGCCTCCCCCGCCACCGCCCCCGCCGCCGGGACGGCGTGAGGAGAAGAAGGACACCTGACCTCGCAGCCGGTCAGGCCAGGCCGTTCCGCACCGCGTAGAGGGCGGCCTGGGTCCTGTCCTGCACGCCCAGCTTCATCAGCACGTTGGAGACGTGGGTCTTCACGGTCTTCTCCGCCACGGTGAGCCGTCTGGCGATCTCCCGGTTGGAACGGCCCGACGCGATCAGCGCGAGCACCTCGCGCTCCCGTTCGGTCAACGACGCCACCCGCCTGTCCTCCGGCGTGGCCGGAAAGGGCCCGGAGAGGGAGAGCATCGCCTCCGCGGCCTCGGGGGCGAGCAGCACCTGGCCGCCGTGCACCGCCCGGATCGCGTGCACGAGCGCCGCCGGTTCGATGTCCTTGTACAGAAAGCCCGCCGCGCCCGCCCGGATCGCCGGGGCCACGTCCTCCCGGTCGCTGACCGAGGTCAGCACGAGCACCCGCGGCGACAGTCCGCGCTCCCCCAGCAGGAGCAGCGCGCCGAGCCCGTCGAGGACCGGCATCTTCAGGTCGAGCAGCAGCACGTCCGGGGCGAGGGTCTCCACCAGGGCGACCGCCTCGGCGCCGTCGGCGGCCTCGCCGACCACGTCGAGGTCCCCCTGGAGGTCCAGGAAGGTACGCAGCCCCTGCCGGACGACCGGATGGTCGTCGGCGATCAGGACGCGGATCACGCCGGCACCTCCATCCGGACGAGCGTGCCGCACCCCGGCTCCGACCTCACCTGCACGTTGCCGCCGACGGCCTCCGCCCGATCGCCCATCGAGGCGATGCCCAGCCCCCGTCCCACGGCGGCGGCCACCTCGAATCCCGTCCCGTCGTCGCTCACCTCCAGAAACACGCGCCCGCCCTCGCAACCCAGCCGTACGCCGACGGCACGCGCCTTCGAATGCCTGGAGGCGTTGTGCAGCGCCTCCTGGGCCACCCGCAGCACGACCGCCTCGATCTCGGGTTCGAGGTCGCACACCGGAGCCTCCTCGAACGAGAACGAGGCCGGGTGGAGCCGGTCGAGCAGGCGGACGTGCTTGCGGAGCGTCTCGGCCAGGCCGTGCCGGTCGAGTTCGGCCGGCCGGAGCTCGACGATCACCGCCCGCAGTTCAGCCAGCGCCTCTCCCGCCAGCCGTTCCACCCGGTCGAGCTCCCGCACCGCCCGTACGGGGTCGCCGGCGACCAGCGACGCCGCGGCCCGCGCGGTGAGGCGCAGCGAGAACAGCTTCTGGGTCACCGCGTCGTGCAGTTCCCTGGCCATCCGGGTGCGCTCCTCCACCAGCGTGAGCTCCCGGCTCCGCTCGTACAGGCGGGCGTTGGTGAGGGCGAGCGCGGCGTGCGCGGCGAACATGGTGAGCAGCCGCTGGTCGGCCTCGGTGAAGCCGCCCGGGGCCCGCTTGTTGGACAGGAAGATGATGCCGAGCACCTCGTCCCCGTCGAGGATCGGCACGCCGAGGAAGTCCTTGAGCACCGGGTGGGCACGGGGCCAGGATTCGAACCGGGGGTCCCTGCGGATGTCGGGAAGCCTGACCGACACGCCCTCGCGCAGCATGGCGCCGAGCATGCCGTGCTGGCGGGGCGTGGGCCCGATCGCGTCCCACTCCTCGTCGGAGATGCCCTCGGCGACGAACTCGGCGAACGCCCCCTGGTCGTCGGGCACCCCCAGCGCGGCGTAGCGGGCGTCCAGCAGCCGCCCCGCCGACCGCACGATGACGCCGAGCACCTCCCGGACCGACAGATGCCTGGTCACCGCGAGGACGGCCGAGCTCACCGCGTGCAGCACGGCGTCCAGGTCCTCACTCTCGGAACTCTCGGAACTCACGGAACGACTCTAGACCCGGCCCGATGAGAGCTCGGAGCCACCGTTCGGCGGCGGCGTGCGAGGGAGCGGGCACGGCTCGATCCGTCACACGCTCGCTCACACCCACGTACCGGATGGTTCAGGGCATGGACACGCCGGGCGGGCCGGCACACCATACGAACGGAGGGGACCAATGCCGGTCATCAAGGTGAAGCGGCACTCCGCTGCAACCGGCGTCCGCTCGGCTGCTCGGCGCGGACATCGACAATCCCGCGCTGACCGAACTGCTCAACGGTTCCGAACCGGCCGTCCCGTCGAGGACGCGGCGCCGCGGGACCGGGTGAGAGAGGCGAGGACCGGGCCTCGGCGGAGACCCCGAGGCGTCGTCCGACCGCTCACCGTTCGGTCGGCCAGTCAGTCACAAGGAATCCACAAGTGGGCTCCCGCATGCTGATCGCAGTACCCAACGGGGGATCACCGAATTCCGAGTGGAGTAAAGAAATGCGCCGGCACCTGACCGCCTTCGCCGCCATCGCCCTGGCGGGAGGCATGCTGCTCACCCCTGGAACCGCTAACGCCGCGGCTCCCCGGATCACCGCCCCGCAGGGGGCGGTCCAGGCCGACAAGCCGCTCGCGCCGCTGAAGCTGACCGTCACCTACCCTCGCAGGGCCTGGGCGGGTGACTCGTACGTCTACACGCTCACGACCAAGAACGTGGGCAAGTGGTACACCGACATCGCCTACATCGGCGGCTACCTTCCCTCGCAGGTCTCCAAGGTCCGCATCATCCGCAAGCCCGCCGGGTCGTACTGCGAGATCTCCGGCCGCGAGGTGGGCTGCCTGCTCGACACCCTGAACCCCGGGAAGACGGCCACCATCAAGGTCAGGGTCTGGTTGAGGAACAGCGCCAGGGGCACCGCGACCGCCAATTTCGGCTCGGCCTCGATCGACGTCCCCGCGGGTGGGCTCGGCACCTTCGACATCCACGGCATCGACGTCGGCAGCGACGTCAAGTACGTGCGGGTGAAGACCCGGGTGCTCCGCTAGCCGGCCGATCGTTCCGCGCGTGTCACCGTCCCCTGAGGTCAAGGACGCGGCACGCGCGGATGGATTCGACCCGTTTTATACCCTGAAGTCCCTTTTCTGGATTTCCAGAAAAGGGACTTCTTCGCGATTCGGGTTCCGCACGGAACCCGGATCTCCACCCGGCGCGGGGTCCCGGTCCTTCCCGGGCTCAGGTCGTACCCGGGCCCGGCTCCCGCCAGGCGGGCCGGGCGGCGCGGTCACCACGCGCTTCGTGCCCCGCTCAACCCGACATCACGCCAGGCGTTCCACTAAATACATAATTGAATATTGATTTCTCCTCACATCTATATGTGTGATAAAACGCTGGAACTTTATGGGACGTTCCAGGCGTCCCCCAACCCTTCAGCTGGGAGACGTTTGATGCGCCACCCGATCTCCAGGATCGTCGCCCTTGCTCTGGTCGCCCCGCTGGCCGGTGGCATGCTGCTCGCCGCTCCCGCCTCGGCCGCCTCCACGCAGGCGCCCGCGGCGACGGTCAAGTCCGCGGCCGAACCGTTCTCCTCCTTCGCGGTCACGGTTTCCGCGCCGAAGAAGGCGAAGGCCGGCGGAAAGATCACTTACCGGATCAAGGCCGTCAACAAGGGTCCCTACGAGGCCGACGCCTTCTACATGGGCGGCCTGCTGCCCAAGGGTTCCAAGGCCACCGCGGTCTCCGCGCCCAAGGGCACGGAATGCGGCAACTACGAAGACGGTTTCTGGTGCTTCACCCCCTACGCCCTTGATATCGATGACTTCCAGGTCATCACGATCACGGTGAAGCTCGGCAAGAAGTCGGGGCGGACCGCCGAGGCCATCCTGGGCGTGGACACCTACGACCTCCAGACCGGCGCAGAGAACCTCTCCCGGGACGAGCTGGAGCGTCTGGGCACCAAGGGCTGGTACTTCGTGAAGAAGGTCAAGACCAAGATCGTGCGCTGACCGGGCCCGACGAGAAGGCGAGGAGCCCCGGCCTGTGACAGGCCGGGGCTCCTCGCCTTCTCCGTTCGGGGACGCCGCTCAGAAACGGCCCCAGTCGTCGGCGGCGGCGCGCCAGACGTCGATGTTGCGCGGGTCGACGGCCATCCTGCGGGGCCGGTGCGTCTCGTGCTCCTCGGGGGTGAAGACCCGGTGGCCGTCGCACAGCTCGTACCTGGGCCCGTGCTTGGGTTCGAACATGTAGAAGGCGATCGAGGTCGACGCGGAGTGGTTGACCATGTCGGACGCGATCGGCACCCCCTTGTACAGGGCGCGCGCCCTGCCACGCATGACGTGGTCGAGGCTCTTCATCATGAAGCACAGGTGAGCGACGTAGTACTCGTTGTTGCGCTGCAGGGCCAGGCTGTGGTGGTAGCGGTCCTCCGCCCGCAGGAACACGGTGCCGTCCCCGACGTAGTCGGAGGGCAGGAAGCCGAGCACCCCGGTGTAGAAGGCCAGCGTCTCGTCGTACTTGTCGGTGGCGATGAAGGGATGCACGAGGTCGAGCGGGCGCAACTCGATGACAGGCGCCTCGGCGTACTCCTGGAACTCGGTGAACAGCTCCACGACCAGCCCGTTCGGGTCGCTCACGCCGAAGCCGCGCTGGCACAGGCCCTTCATCCTGTCCTGCAGGGGCAGCACCTCCAGCCCCGCCGCGAGCACCCTCTCCCTCAGGTCGTCGAGGACCTCGTCGGACTCCACGCTGAAGCCGATCGCGACCGTGTGCGACGTCTCCCTGCCGGGCTCGTGGAGCAGTTCCACGCAGTGGTGCTCGATGTCGGCGCGCAGGTAGGCGTACTCGTCGTCGTGCTGTTCGAGCTGGAGACCCACGTGATACCGGAGGAACTCAATGGTCTCCGCCATGTCCGGCACCGCGATCCGGGCGTACTCCATCCCGTACGGTGCCCGGGGACGGGCGTCAGCTGTCATGGTGCCTTCCTCATTCCTTCTTGGTTCTTCGTGACGTGCTCGTCGTGAGGTGCCGGTCAGCAGTGGAGGCTGACGATGGCCTGCCGCTCGATCACCGGCCGCCAGCGCAGCCGTACGAACTCCTCGTGCGAGGAGCTGTGCAGGTAGTCCAGCAGTTCCTGCTCGGAGTCGAACCCGACGACGAAGCCGTGCGTCATGCTCGTGTCGCGCGTGCTGACGTTGGGCCCGCAGGCCCAGTCGCGCATGGCCGGATACCTGCTCGGGAACGTCTCCAGCTCCGCCAGGACCGCCGCCACCTTCTCGGCCGGCACGTCCTCCTTGAAGCGGAAGACCAGCATGTGCTTGATCATCAGAGGATGAAGCTCAGCCGTGCGCCCGGATCCATGGCCTCCATGGCGGGAATCGACCTGCGGAACCTGAAGCGGAGCCCCTCGTCCTCGATCAGCAGGACATGCTCGTAGCGGCCCACGTAGCTGTAGGTCCCGCCGTCACGGTAGCGGTGAATGATGAAGTTGGCACTCACCCAGACCGTTTTGTCGCCCTGCTCCAGGATGAGCACATTGGAGATCATCCGATGGGTCCTGGAGTGCGGGTTCTCCGCGTGCGCCTTGCGGCTCTTGAGCCGCTTCACCCTGGCCTTGATGAGGTCGTAGTCGTCGCACATGAAGGAGCCGGCCGAGGAGCTGTCCCAGCCCTTCCAGTCGGTGGTGGCGACCTCCATGCGCCCACCCTCCTCGAAGAGGGTGAACCACTCGTCGAGGCGCCACTCGTCGAGCAGCGACGCCTCGCGATAGAGGAAGTCCTCCACCTCGTGCCGGGTGATGGTCCTGCCGCCCACGGCGCTCTCCTTACTCTTCTTACCGTCCATCGACTCGGTCCCGGCCCGCTCAGTCCTGGCCCACGACGGTGGCCCAGTGACGCCAGAAGCTGCGCATCGCGCCCTCGTCGATGGAACGGCCCTGGTTGCCCTTTTGCTCGTTGGCCATGCCGCGCGACATGTCACTCCAGTCGAAGGCGGGGTCCGCCGCGTTCGCGGTCGCCTCGATCCCGCGCTGCACCGCCTCGTACGCCTCGATGTCGTCCGGCGTCGCGAGGCCGCCGGGGCCGACGAAGCTGACCATCGTCTTGATCCGCAGTGCCCGCACCTCGGCGGGCTCGTCCGCCTCGACGAACTGCCAGGCCCGCACGTTGGTCTGGCCGGCGGAGACCGGATCGAGCTGGCGGATGGTCAGCGCCTCCAGGTCGAACAGGAGCAGGTTGGGGAAGACGAAGAGGATACGACTGGCGTCGGCGACCTCCCTGGCCAGCTCGGGGCCGAGCCGGTCCTCCATCTCCTGGCGCTTGAGAGCCGTCCGCTCCTTCTCCGCCTCGCCGAACCTCGGCTCCCAGACCATGCCGATCCGCCCGTTGTGGCCGGTCAGGATGAGCAGTCCGTGGCCGCCGCCGAGGTCGTAGGCGTACTGGTCGTCGTCGGTGACGGCGAAGCCGGTCTCGCGCAGGTAGCCCACGAAGGTGTTGTGGGTGGGCGCGAAGTGGTAGCCGTCCATCGCGTTCTCGACCGCGAGCTTCCAGTTGCCCTTGACCGAGTACAGCTGCACCCCGGGCACGGTCTCCATGCCCGCGGGACCGATCTTCGCGGTCAGCGACATGTAGTGGGCGGCCTTGCCGAGGTGGGTCATCAGGTCGGGCACGTCCGGGTCGAAGGCGACGAACACGAAGCCCTCGTGGCTCTGGATCCTGGGCACCGAGCGCAGCTTCATCGCCTCGCGGAACTCCGGCACGTCGACGTACGCGTCGTCGCCGGGCAGCGCCGAGAGATCACCCGAGTTGCTGAACACCCACGCGTGGTAGAAGCACTGGAAGAACTTCGTGTTGCCCTCGCTGTGCCGGCAGAGCACGGTGCCTCGGTGGGTGCAGGCGTTGAGGAAGACCTGGACCTCGCCGGAGGAGTCGCGGCAGAAGATCAGCGGGCGCCCGCCGAGAGTCCTCGTCTTGAAGTCGCCCGGCTTGGGGATCTCCGTCTCGTGACCGAGGTAGAGCCAGGTGTGCCCCCAGATCTTGGAGATCTCCGCCTGGAAGACCTCTTCCGACCGGTAGGCGGACCTGTGCACCTTGAACGACAACGCCTCCCCATCCTCCTTCACGAGGGAGGAGATCGGATATCCCTGTGTCAGCTGCGTCATCGCGGCGCCTGGCCTTCCTACGGACTTTGAACGAGAATTCGAGATGCCATCTCGCTATGTGATGCTGCTACCACGCCATCGCGGTGTCAAGTGCCAGTCTTCACGCCGAAATCTTCGGTTACTCCCTGTTAACGGCGACGCAACACTTGTCGAGTTTTCTCAGCCGGTGACAGCGACGTATCCCCCGTGGAGGGACAATGCTCCAGCCGAAGACCGGCCGCATCGATGGTTCCCACTACCTCCCCACCAGCCCGGACACCAGCCTCTGGGGCCTGTTGCCCAACCGCGACCACCGGCACGTGCTCCACGTCGAGTCCGGCGACACCGTCACCATCGATACTCTCAGTCACGAGGGAATCCTGGAGGACCAGGGTCGTGACCCGGTCTCCTACCTCGCCGGGTTCGGCGTCGGCGCCGACCAGGTGCTCACCGACGCACGCGACCTGGCCGCCTCCGACGTCGCCCACGACTACGACAACCACGGCCCGCACGTGGTGACGGGGCCGATCTCCGTCGCCGGGGCCCAACCCGGCGACGTGCTCAGGGTGGACGTGCTCAGCCTGCTGATCCGGGCGCCGTACGGGTTCGTCAGCAGCCGGCACGGCTACGGCGCGCTTCCCGGGGAGTTCCCCGAGACCGCCGCCGACACCGGCCCGCTCGCGGACGGCGCGCGGGAGTACAACAGCGTCTGCGTCTTCACCGAGGTGGTCGAGGAGGCCGGGCGCCTGCACGGCGTCATCCCGTTCGGCCGGGGGCGGGCGGCGCGCTTCCCGCTCGCGCCGTTCCTGGGCCTGATGGGGGTGACGGTCGACACCGGCGACCAGGTCCACTCGGTGCCGCCCGGCTCCTTCGGCGGAAACCTCGACATCAACGAGCTGCGGGTCGGGTCCAGTCTCTACCTGCCGGTACAGGTTCCGGGAGCCGGGTTCTACGCGGGCGACCCGCACTACGCCCAGGGCGACGGCGAGGTCGCCCTGACCGCGCTCGAGGCACCGCTGCGCGCCACCCTGCGCCTGTCGGTGATCCCCGCCAGGGAGGCCGGAACGCTCCTTGGCACACTCGGTGAGCCGTTCGCCGAGACCTCGACCCACTGGCTCCCCGTCGGCCTGCACACAGACCTCAACGAGGCCATGCGGCGTGCCGTACGGGCAGCCGTGACGTTCCTCGAACTCACCCAGGGCATGGAACGCTCAAGGGCGCTCGCCTACCTCAGCGCGGCGGCCGACTTCGAGGTCAGCCAGGTCGTCGACCAGGTCAAGGGGGTGCACTGCCTGATCAGGAAGGCCGACTTCGGGCTGTAGCCGCCGGGCCGCCCGGGATGCTAGCTCCCGGGCAGCCAGACGGAGTCGCCGAAGTCCGCCCGCGGCGGACTGAACACGTCGACGTTGACGCACGGCCCCTCGGTGGGCTCGACGTAGTGCTCCGCTCCCCGGGGAACCAGCATCATCGAACCGGCGGACATCTCGTGCGGCACGCCGTCGACGTAGTAGTTGCACCTGCCCTGCAGGATCAGTACGAGCTGATCGAAGTCGTCGTGCTTGTGCGGGTTGAGCGTCATGCCGACGGCCAGTTCGTGCCAGGCGAGCATGGTCTCGTCAGTGGAGTACACCTTGCGCCGGACACCCGGCCGGATCTCGGTCGCGGGGATGTCGTCCCAGTTGACGGCGGTGGCGTACAGCCGCTGGTTGAACACGGGCATTCCTTTCATCGATCCCACTTGTCCATCACCTCGCGCAGGGCCGAACCGAGGAGTTGCAGGTCCGAGCCGACGATGAGGTAACGCGCGGCGCCGAGGCCGCTCCCGGCGGCCGACTCGGCGTCCGCGCGGGCGAGCCAGCCGCCCGATGCCACCCCGGCGGCACGGGCCGCGTCGACGATCTCCTCCACCCGCGCGAGCAGCGCCTCCGCACCGGGAAGGCCCAGGCTGACGGCCAGGTCGGTGGTACCGACGAAGGCCACGTCCAGGCCGTCCAGCAGCTCCGGCAGCGGGTCACGGGTGGTGGCGGTCTCGACCTGCCCGACGAGCAGCGGCGGGTCCGCCGCCTCGGCCGCCAGGTAGGCCGCCAGGTCCACCGCGCCGAAGCCGGCGGCCGGGTGGGAGAGGCTGATGCTCCGCCGCCCGTGGGGGGCGTAGCGGGCCGCGGCGACCAGGGCGTCGCGCTCGGCGGCGGCGGTCAGCGTGGAGAGCTGCACTCCCGCCGCGCCCGCCTCCAGCACCCTGTTGATCAGCGGCGGATCCACGACCGGCACCCGGACCAGGGCCGGGATGCCCGTCGCGGCGGCATGCCGCACCAGGGAGATCACCGTCTCCTCCGACAGCGAGGAGTGCTCCAGGTCGACGACGACGAAGTCGAATCCGGCCTGCCGGGCGAGATCCACGGAGTCGACGGTGGGCAGCTTGACGAACGTGCCGACGACCCGCCCTCCACCGGTCAGCGCGGTCCGCAGTCTCCGTCTCGCCTCGCCGACCGGCGTCACCGGGCGGTGTCCAGGCCGCGCCAGGGCGACGTCTCCACCCGCTGCCCGCCGTGCAGGACAAGGGCCGGCTCCAGCCTGGGTGCCACGATCGAGTTGCCCGCCGCGTCGGGCAGGGTCGTCTCCTCGGTGTCCTCCAGCACCGTGACGTGGGCGGGACCGCCCTCGACGAGGGTGCCGTACCCCTCGGTGTCCAGGCCGAGCCGCCGGGCGGGGGCGATGGTCATCCGCGGCACGATCTCGTCCATGGTCATGCCGAGCGCCCGCAGCTTGGCGGCGCTGGTGACCAGGTCGAAGACCGGCCCGCGCCAGTTCCTGGCGCTGGTGTCGGAGGTGAGCAGGTCGGGCAGGAAGCCCTCGGCGATCGCCTTCCTGGCGACCTCGAAGCTGAGGTTGCTCTTGCCGTGGGCGCTGTCGAAGAGGACCCCGCGAGCCCGCGCGTCGAGCACCGCGGGAATGACCTTGTCGTCGTCGAGGATGCCGTGCGGCTTGCCGGTGTAGCAGTGCGCGACGATGTCCCCCGGGCGGAGCATCCCCAGAACCTCGGGCAGCGGCTCCTCGGTCTCCCCGATGTGGACCATGAGGGGCAGGCCCGCGTCGGTGGCCAATGCGAGGGAGCTCTTGAGCAGCGAGCGCCAGGCCGAGCCGACCACGTCCTCGGAGAGACGGATCTTGAAGCCACGGACCACGTCCGGGTTGTCCCGCGCCACGGCCAGCGCGTCCTCGGCGACCAGCGTGTCCGGGTTGAGCAGCTCGCCGAAACGGAAGTCGATCAGACCGAGCACCGAGACGTTGAGGAAGTTGACCAGGCGCATCTCGGCGGGCCGGACCACGAACTCGCGGAAGGCGGCGAAGGTCGAGGCACCGACCGTACCGGCGTCGGCGGCGGCGACCACTCCCCGGCGCAGATGGGCCTCGTCCGGCGGCGCCCCCACCTTCGAGACGTTCTCGAAGACATGGGTGTGCCCCTCGACCAGGCCCGGCATGACCCACTTGCCCGCGCAGTCGACGACCTCCCTGGCCTGCGCGGCGAGCGAGGGCGCGATGCGTGCGACGCGGCCGTCGGTCACGGCCACGTCGGTGACCGCGTGAGTGCCCGCCACGGGGTCGAAAACGGTACCGCCGGACAGAACAAGGTCGAACGAAATCTCGGTCATCTCATATCTCTCATCTCAGGGAACTGCGAAGGCTCTGGGAGGGGGGAAACTCAGCGGTACCGGGTGCGCAGCGGCAACACGCCGGCGACGGACACCTCCACCTCGTCACCGGGACACAGGAAGACTCCCCGGTCCTGGCCCGTGCCCGCCGGGGTACCGGTCAGCACGACGTCGCCGGGTCGCAGCGCGGCGAAGTGGGAGATCCTGGAGATCAGCTCGGGCACGGCGAAGATCAGTTCCGCCGTGCTGGAGTCCTGCCGGACCGTGCCGTTCACGCCGGTCCTGACAGTGATCCTCTCGGGGTCGTCGACCGCCGAGAGTTCGAGCACCGAGGCACCGAGCGCCCCGAAGCCCGGGAAGCTCTTGGCCAGGGTGGGGGTCGCGGTGGCGACCATGACGTCACGCGCGGTCATGTCGTTGGCCGCCGTGATGCCGGCGATGTGGTTCCACACCTCACCCGGCGGGGTGCGGTACATCGGCCGCCCGATCACGAAGGCGACCTCGCCCTCGTAGTCCACCTGGCTGGAGCGGTCCCGCGGCAGCGTCACCTCCGCTCCCGGTGCGGACACCGCCGAGGGCGACCGGAGGAAGAGGATGGGTTCTGAGGGTGCCGCCCGCCCGGTCAGGTGTGCCTTCGACAGGTAGTTCAGCCCCACCCCCCAGATGGCCCCGGTGCTGCCCAGCGGGGCCAGGAGTTCCCCCGGCTCGATCCGGCCCCGCTCCCGCGCGGCGTGCGCGGGGGCGAAGCCCTCACCTGCCGCGAGCAGTTCCGCCACGTCGGCGAAGGGCAGGTCCAGCAGGACGGCGCCGTCACCGCCGAGGTCGGCGTCGAGACGTGCCAGGCCCTGCGGCGTCGCGATCAGGTTCACGATTCCTCCCCGGAGAGTGAGGTACGGCGGTCGGAGGCCATGACCAGCCCGAAGACCTCGGCGCGCAGCTCGCCGAAGAGCGGGACCTGCTTGGTGTCGATCTGGTGGCGGGGGCGGTCGAGCCTGACGGTGATGTCCTCCACCACGACGGACGGCCCCTGGGAGAGCACCACGACCCGGTCCGACAGGTACACCGCCTCGTCGATGTCGTGCGTCACGAACAGGATGGTCGTCCCCGTCTCCGCCCAGATCTCCAGGAGCAGGTCCTCGAGGTTCGCCCGGGTCTGGGCGTCCACCGAGGCGAACGGCTCGTCCATGATGAGCATCTCCGGCTCCACGGCCAGCCCACGCGCGATCGCCACCCTCTGCTGCATCCCACCGGACAGCTGCCAGGGATACAGCCCTGCCGCGTGGCCGAGGTTGACCATCTCCAGCGCGCGCTCGACCCTCCGCTCGATGTCGGCGCGCGGGATGCCGCGGTCCCGGAGCGGCAGGGCGACGTTCTTCTCCACGGTCAGCCAGGGGAACAGCGAGCGGCTGTAGTCCTGGAAGACGACCGCGACGCCCTCCTGCGGGCCGGTCATCGCCTGCCCACGGAAGGTCAGCGATCCGCCGGTGACCGGGAGCAGTCCGGCGATGCACATCATCAGCGTCGTCTTGCCGCACCCGGACGGTCCCACCACGGAGACGAACTCCCCCCGCGAGACGGAGAAGTCGATGCTCCGGACGGCGAGCACGTCACCCTGTCTCGACCGGTACGACTTGGTCACGCCGTGTGCTTCGAGGATCGGCTCGGCGAGCCCGGCGGCGTGGCCGGGTCCCCCGCTGGTCTTGGTGGCTCCCACGGGAGACGTCCCTTCGGTGTCAGATGTCGTCACGAGGCGCGCTCCGAGCCCGCTTTGGCACCGCGGTGCCAGCGCAGTGCCGACCTCTCCAGCAGCGCGAAGGCGGCGTTGAAGAGGATGCCGAGGAGTGCGACAAGCAGGATCGCCGACCACAGCTCGGGGAAGCGGAACAGCTTCTGCTGTTCGACGATGTAGAAGCCGAGGCCGGAGGTGGCCGCGTACAGCTCCGAGATCACCATGAGCACCAGCGCGATGCCGATGCTGATGCGCATGCCCGCGATGATCGAGGGGCTGGCGCCGGGCAGCAGCACACTGAGGAAGTAGCGCCGCCTGGACAGCCGCATGCTCCGCGCGGTGGTGGTCACGACGGTGTCCAGACCCCGGACGCCGTCGTAGGTGTTGACGAGGATCGGCCACAGGCAGCCCAGCGCGATCAGGGAGACGTTCATCCCGCTGGTGATGCCGAAGAAGACGATCGCGATGGGGAGCAGCATCGTCACCGGCACCGACATGCCGAGCCTGATCAGCGGGTTGAGGAACGCCCCCGCCTGGCGCCACACGCCCAACACGATGCCCACGACGACGCCGATCGCGCATGCCAGGCCGTAGCCGGCCGCCAGGCGGGCGAGGCTGGGCAGCACGTCGGCCCAGAACTGGTCACTGAGGAACAGCGAGGCCGGGTCGCCGGAGAGCCAGTTGTCGACGAAGGCGACCACGATCCGGGAGAACGGCGGGATGAACAGCGACTCCGCCTGGCGGGCGACCACCTCCCAGACCACCAGCAGAACCGCGAGCAGCCAGAGCCACTGCGCCGCGCGGACCAGACCGCGCAGCAGACCTCGAACGCGGCTCATCGTCCCTCCCCCCGCTGGGCGTGGCCCCAGGGCACGAGCAGCCGCTCGGCGAAATGGAAACCGTAGTAGATCAGCATTCCGAGGATCCCGACGATCAGGATCCCGGCGTAGACGTAGTCGGGGCGCTGCGCCTCCTGGTAGGTCGTGATCACCGTGCCGACCCCGCTGGTGGCTCCGAGGAGCTCGGCGGAGAGCACCACGATGAGCGCGGTCGAGCTCGCCACGCGCAGGCCGGTGGCGATGGCGGGAGCCGCCGAGGGCAGCACGATCCTGGTCAGCAGCCTTCGCTGCCCCCAGCCCATGCTCCGTCCCGCGGTGAGCATCAGCGGCTCCGCGTCACGCACGCCGTACATCGCGTTGAGCAGGATCGGCCAGAAGACGGCGTAGACGCTCAACGAGACCTTCATCTGCGTCCCCAGCCCGAAGAGCAGGATGGCGACGGGCAGGAACGCCGACGAGGGGACGGACCTGGCCGCGTGCACCACCGCCGAGGCGGGGCGGTACAGCGTGGCGAAGTATCCCAGCGCCAGGCCGAGCGGGACGGCCACCACCGAGGCGACGAGCATCGAGATGACCCATGCCCACAGGGTCTGCACCACCTGACCGAGGAAGAGCGGATCGGTCAGCAACTCGGCGAGGCGCGCCAGGGTGTCCCCCGGATAGGGGAGCGAGTCCCGCGACACCGCTCCGGAACGGACCAGCAGGTCCCACACCACGAACATCGTCACGACACCGGCCGTGCCGAGGACCCAGGTGGGTGTGGGTCTTCTCGCCTGGGCGGCCGGTCCTGCCGGCTGTGCGACCGTCGTCACGGAGATCTCCTTCCCTCTCGCCGTCCGGGAGGTCAGGACCGGGCGAAGGCCGGCACGAAGGGTTCGAGATCAGGCTGCTTGGAGATCAGCTTCAGATCCACCAGCTTCTTGGCCATGTCGTTCAGCGCCGCGAAGTCGACCTTCGGGGCGAGCCCGTTCTGCGGCTGGGCCGCGAGGGTCTCGGCGGGCACCTTGGAGCACTCGGAGAGCAGCTTGAACGACTCGTCCTTGTTCGCCGGGTCCTCAAGCTGTTTCATGGTCTCCACCATGGCGTCGTTGAAGCGCTTGGCGGTGTCCCCCTGCGCCACGAACGTCTTCGACGCCACGTACGTCGCGATGTAGACCTTGCCGAGCGCGACGAAGGGGTCGTCGAGGCTGCGCAGGTCGGCGCCGCCCGAGCCGAGCAGCGCGTATCCCATCTGCGCGGCGGCCACCCGGTCGCCGTTCACCGCGTTGACCTGCTCCGCGTACGGCAGTGCCACGAAGCTCACCTGGTCGGTGGAGACGCCGTTGGCCTCCAGCCAGACCGAGGTGGCGATCTGGTTGATCCCGCCGATCTCGTTGACCGCGATCTTCTTGCCGACCAGGTCCTTGGCCGACTTGTAGGAGGAACCCTTCTTGACGAAGACCCCCTGTGCCGGGTCCGCGGGGGGCAGGGCGTTGACGTTGGCCCCCGAGACCATCTGGATCGGGAAGCCGGTGTTGTAGGCGTTGATCGCGGTGAATCCGTTGACGTAGCCGAAGTCGGCCGCGCCCGACAGCACCGCGGCCACCGCGGCGGACCCGCCGAAGGACTTGACGTACTCGACCTGCAGGCCGTGCTTGGCGTAGATGCCCTTGGCCTCGGCCCAGGTGTTCCATATCTCGCAGCCGAAGGTGGTCACGGAGACCTTGGCGGGACCGTCGGTCGAAGCTGTTCCGGTAGCGGACGAATCCTCGCCGCCGCAGGCGGTGGCGAGGAGGACTGTCGCGAAAGCCATGACGGCCCCTGCGCGTCGCATACCCATGCTTGCTCCTACTCCTCTCGCCGCCGCTCTGGGGGGGACGGCGAGGGTTCAGGGGGGTGGTTTTTCTTGGGGCATCGGCGGGCGGTCGCGCCAGGGGCGGGATTCCCCATCGCCGTGCCAGGTCAACCGGGCTTCATGAACGTACGAGGAACGCTTGGCGCGTGTCAAGATGCGGAATTACATCTCGCATTGCGTCACACCATAGGCATGCCTGAGCGCCATGGGGGACCACCTGTGGTTTGTGGAAAGAATGTCTGATCAGCGGGAACGCACGCCGGTGGGACACGCCGCCGCGCCGTGATCTCCGCTTCCGAGCCCGCCGGCCCGTGCTCAGACGGGCGTGGTGCCGCCCAGCTCACGCGACAGTTCGCGCGCCACCCCGAGCAGCACGGCGGCGGCCTGCGTCTCCAGGTCGCCCGCGAGGGAGGCCACCGTGCCGAGGATCGCCATCGAGGCGACCACCTGATCACCCTCGAAGATCGGTGCCGCGAGCACGCGTACCCCGTGGTCCACCGGAGAGTTGATCGCGAGCCCGGTCCGCCGGACCTCCTTGAGGAGTTCGCGCAGCTCCGCGGAGGCCCGCAGCCGCCGCGCGAGCCCGGGCACCTCTCCGGCGGGCAGGTAGGCGCAGAAGATCCGGCCCTGGGCCGAGCGGGTGACGTCGAGCTGCGAGCCGGTACGGACGCTCAGCCGGACGTCGCCGAGGGTGTTGTCCACGCAGCTGACCACCACCGGGCACTCGCCGTTCCAGACGCTGAGCACGACCGTCTGGTTGATCTCGCGCATGAGCAGTTCGAGGTGGGGAGCGGCGGCCGCGGCGATGGGCAGCCCGGCCCGCGCGGCGGCCTCCAGCCCGAGCAACTGGGGGCCGAGCGAGTACAGCGCGCTACGCGGGTCGTAGCGGAGCAGGTTGGCCGCCCGCAACGCCCTGGCGTACCGGTGGGCGGTGGGCTTGCTGACCCCCAGGCGCGCGGTGATCTCATTGAGGCTCAGCCAGGGACGCTCGATGGTGAAACCACTCAGGATCAGCGCGGCGCGCCGCACCGTCTGGATGGCGGGCACCTCGTCGGCCACATCGACGTCGCCGGGGTGCGCCTGATCCGCCATGCCGACTCCTCCGCACAGACCATCCGTTGGACCGGACTCTACCGACTGTCGAACTCAGGCCGCATCGGAAGAATGGCCGGGCGTGGTACCGAGGGCGGGATTCACCAGCGGCGCCAGGTTGTTGACCGCCGCGGCGGCCTCGCCGAACCCGACGGAGATCAGCCTGACCTTGCCGTCGTAGTCGCTGATGTCCCCGGCGGCGAACACCCTGGGCAGGTTCGTCCTCATCGACCGGTCGACGAGGACGTGCCGTTTACGCAGTTCAAGGCCCCACTTCTGGACAGGCCCGAGGTCGGCTATGAAACCGAGCGCCGCCACCACGGTCTGGGCCGGCAGCGTGACGCGGTCGCCCTCCTTGACCTTCTCGACGACGACCTCACCGACAAGGGGGTCGCCACCGATCTCGGCGACCTCGTACGGCGTCAGCACCCGTACCGACGACGCGTGCAGCGTCGCCACGCTGCGCTCGTGCGCACGGAAGAGGGGCCTGCGGTGCACGAGCGTCACCGAGCGCGCCAGCGGCTCCAGGGCGAGTGCCCAGTCCACCGCGGAGTCTCCGCCGCCGACCACCACGACGTCGTGGCCGGCCACCTCGTCCAGCCTGCGGACGAAGTAGCGCAGTCCCCGTCCCAGGTACTCCTCGCCCACGGGCAGCTCCCGAGGGGTGAAGGTGCCGATGCCGCCGGTGAGGAGCATGGCCTTGGCACGCACCCGGGTGCCCGCGTCGGTGACGACCTCCACCCCCTCCTCGTCGTGCAGCAGTTCGCAGGCGCTCTCCCCGAGCAGGAAGAGCGGATCGGCCTGCGCCGCCTGCGCCACCAGCTCGTCGACCAGCCGCTGCCCCTTCACCGCGGGAAACCCCGCGACGTCGAAGATGTCCTTCTCCGGGTAGAGCGCCGAGATCTGGCCACCGGGCTCGGGCAGCGAGTCGATCACGGCGACGGACATGCCGCGAAAGCCCGCGTAGTAGGCGCCGTACAGCCCCGAGGGGCCCGCGCCGACGATCACCAGATCGACGTCGTGCACCGTCACGACCCACCGCCGGGAGGCACCGCTGCGGGATGGTCGCTGCCGGTGCGGCCGACCTTCCTGGCCCCGCCGGGAGAGCCCAGATCGGCGAAGAACTCGGCGTTGATCTCGGCGAACCTGGTCGCCTCCGCCGGGAGGTCCTCCTCATGGAAGATCGACATCACCGGGCAGGCGGGTTCGCACCGGCCACAGTCGACGCACTCATCCGGATGGATGTACATCATCCGGTCGCCCTCATAGATGCAGTCGACCGGGCACTCCTCCACGCACGATCTGTCCTGCACGTCCACACACGCGTCGGTCACGACGTAGACCATCAGTCCTCCCTCGTCGGCAACGTGGGGGAACAGTAGGATTCGACCGCAAGCGTTGTCAATATGCGAGATGCCATCTTGCATGGAGTTAATATGTGAGCATGAAGAGCGATGCCCTGCGACAGCTGCGACACGCCACGGACGCGGCGATCTCCAGCGAGCCGATCATCGAGGCGATCCGGGTGATGGCCGCCGGCCCCAGCCCCCGGGGCCGGGAGCGCGCGACCGCGACCCGGCTGGCGGCGTGGGCCCGGAGCCGCTGGCCCGAGCTGCCCTGGAACCTCGAAGCGGTCGGCGACGAGGGGGCGAACCTGACGTCCACCGCCGGCGGCTCGGGGCCCGAACTGCTCCTCTACTCCCACCTGGACACCTCCCTGTCCGGTGACGTCGAACACGACCGTTGGGCCACCGGGATCGACGAGGAGCCCGCGCCGCTCTCCGTGGATCCGGCGTCCGGCCTGCTGGCGGGTTTCGGCCTCGGCGTCGCCCGCGCACCCGCCGCCGCGGCGCTGGCGGGATACGCGGCCGCGGCCACGGCCCTGCGACGCGACGGCCTGCCGCACCGCCTCTCCCTGCTCCTGGCCTCGGGCGGCACACACTCGTCGCCGTTCGCCCCCGCCGGGCCCTCGGGCATCGACGAGCATCTTCGGTCGCACCCGCTGCCCTCGGCCGCGGTGGTCGCCAAGTGCGGCCCGCGCGGCGTCCTCCACGAGGAGCCCGGAGCGATCTTCCTGCGCGTACGGCTGGGCGGCCCCTACCGGCCGGTGCTGGCCAGGGACGCGGGCGGCGGGCTCCTCGCCAACCTCGGCACCGCCACCGCGATCCTGGAGTCGTGGCGCATCGAGCACGTGGCGGCCAGGGCGGGCGCCGGCCGCCAGCTCGCCGCCGAGGCCGGCATCGGCGCGGTACGGGGAGGGCTCCTGGAGAAGCCCGACCTGCTGCCGGGCGTCGTGGAGTTCCACCTCTACCTGGTCACCGTCCCCGGCGACGACCCCGACGAGATCGCCCGGACCGTACTCGCCAGGATGCGGGCCGGAATCCCCGGCGGGCCGCTGGACGGCTGCCGGGTGGATGTGGACGCGCGGCTGGTCCATCCCGCCGGGGTGACCTCACCCGACGCCCCGGTGATCCGCCACGCGATCGCCGCCTGGCACGACGAGCACGGCGAACCCCCGCCCGCCATCTCCGGCTGGAAGGGCTCGACGGACGGAGTGGTGCTGCGCGGCCACGGGGTCCCGACCGCCAGGGTCGGCCCCGCGCCCGGATCCGACCCGGCCGACCCCCGGCGGGACGTCTTCGATCCGCGGACGCTGGTGCGCTTCGCGCGCCTGTACGCCGGGATCGCCGTCAGGCACGCGCTCGGCGATGTCGAGGGACAGGGCCATCGACATTGAATGTTCTGGATGGCAGGATGCTGTCTCGCAATGCAGAACATACGCTCGGCGCCAAGCTTCCACACATAACGCGAGGGAACCAATATGGGTGACGACCCAGTGCCTAGCCTGAAGGGAGTCGCCGGCGAGAACAGAACCCCGGCGATCCAGACCGTCCAGCGGGCCGCGATGATCCTCAGCGCGTTCACGGTAAGCCGCCCGCACCTGACGCTCAACCAGCTCACCGCCAGCCTGGGCACCAGCAAGGCTACCGCGCACCGGTACACCAAGGCCCTGCGCGAGAGCAACCTGCTCCGCTACGACGAGCGCGAGGCGCTGTACTCCCTGGGACCGCAGATCCTCACCCTCTCCGCCGCCGCCCGCGTCGGCATGCCCGTGATCGGCATCGCCGGGCCGTACATGCAGCGGCTCGTCAGGGAGATCGACGAGACCGTCGTGCTGAGCGTCTGGGACGGCGACACCGCCGTCGTCGTCCGCGTCGACGACAACACCGATCGCACCATAAGGGTCAGCGTCCGGATGGGCTCCCGCCTCTCGCGGACCGAATCCGCCCAGGGCCGGGTCTTCTGCGCCTTCCTTCCCTCGGAGGACGTTCCCGGCCTCAAAGCACAGCTGGCCGCCTCCCCCGAGCTGCGCCAGGAGCTCGTGAAGATCCGCGAGGACAACATCTCGGCCAACACCCCCTCCGTCAACGGCGTGCGCAGTATCGCCTCCCCGGTGTTCCGCGGCCCGGTCCTGCTGGCCGCGATGGCCATCGTCGGCACGACCTCCTCGGTTCCCGCGGGCACCCACTCCCCGCTCGCCGAGGCCCTGCGGCAGACCGCGGCCGAGGTGACGGCCGAGCTGGGCAGGGAACAGAACTCCCCTGGTCACTGACGTTCCGTGAACTCCAGGTGTCCGGATGACGAACCGCATTCACGGTCGAAACCGGAGCCAAGTAGCGTAGGACCCGATGAACCAGCGCACGCTTCTGATCACGTTGACCGGTCCGGACCGCCCAGGCGTGACCTCACGCCTCTTCTCTGTCCTGGCCGGATTCCCCGTCGTCGTCGCCGACGTGGAGCAGGTCGTCATCCGCGGCCGGCTCACTCTCGGCGTCCTCGTCTCCTACGCGGGCGACACACCGACCGGCACCGGCGGCACCCTCGGTGCCCTCTGGACCACCGTCGAGCGGACCGCCGAGGATCTCGGTCTGCACGTGGAGATGTCCACCGGCTCCGACCCGAAGGAGAAGCGGCGCAGGGGACGGCTCAACGTCACCGTGCTCGGCGCGCCGCTGCAGCCCGCCGCCATGGCGGGCATCTCCGGGCGGATCGCCGCGGCCGGCGCCAATATCGACCGGATCGAGCGCCTGTCCAGCTACCCGGTGACCTGCATCGAGCTCTCCCTGTCCGGCGCCGACCCCGACACCCTGCGGGCCGAGCTGGCCGTCGAGGCGCACGCCCAGCAGGTGGACGTCGCCGTGCAGCGGACCGGCCTGCACCGCAGGGCCAAGCGGCTGATCGTGATGGACGTCGACTCGACGCTCATCCAGGCCGAGGTGATCGAACTGCTGGCGGCGCACGCCGGCTGCCTGGAGGAGGTCGCCAGGGTCACCGAGGAGGCGATGCGCGGCGAGCTCGACTTCGCCGAGTCGCTGCGCCGCCGGGTCGCACTGCTGGAAGGCCTCTCCACGGAGGTCTTCGAGAAGGTGCGCGAGGAACTCGTGCTGACCCCCGGCGCCCGCACGCTGGTACGGACGCTCAAGCGGCTCGACTACCGGTTCGCGATCGTCAGCGGCGGGTTCACACAGCTCACCGACGCCCTCGTGGAGGACCTCGGGATCGACTACTCCGCGGCCAACACCCTGGAGGTCGTCGACGGCGTGCTCACCGGGCGGGTCGTCGGGGAGATCGTCGACCGGCCCGGCAAGGCGCGGGCGCTGGAGCGCTTCGCCCGCGAGGCGGGCATCCCGATCAGCCAGACCGTCGCCATCGGCGACGGCGCCAACGACCTGGACATGATCGCGGCGGCCGGCCTCGGCATCGCGTTCAACGCCAAGCCGGTGGTCCGCCGCGCCGCGGACACCGCGGTCAACGTGCCCTACCTCGACTCGATCCTCTATCTGCTCGGCATCCCCCGTGCCGAGGTGGAGGACGCCGACGCCGAGGACGGCGTCATCGCCGACAACCGCTGAACACCCCCGCCCCGCGGACGACCGCGGCTAACAGCTCCTCGGGGCGGTCAGGGAGGCCAACCGTACGGCTTCGGCGCTGAGACCCCGCAGGGCGGGCCGCGCGGCGGCGGCGTGCCTGATGCTGCGCCGCAGACCCGTCATCCTGTCACCCGCCCCCTCGGCCAGCTCGTCCAGGCGGCGGGCGGCCAGCTCGTCCACGTACGCGCCGAGTTCGTCGAGGGCCCGGTCCAGATCGTCGGGCGGCGTTCCCTGCCGGTCCGTCCTGACCCCCTCGGCGGCCTTCTCCAACCGGTCGGCGACGAGGTCGAGGACCGCCCCCGTGGGGTCGGACTCGTTCCCGGGTGGCGGTATCGCGAACAGCGCGAGCGCGTTGTCCCGCAGCCGCCCGGCCACCGTCACCGCATCCCGCAGGCGCCGCGGCGCACCACCGCCCGGCTCCTTGTCCAGCCCGTCGAGCGAGTCGGCGAGCCGCCCGGCGGCGTCGGTCGCCGAGGAGATCCGGGCGTTCACCTCCCTGGGGTCCTGGTCGATCAGTGACCGCACCAGCGCGGCGTGCCGATCGAGCACCTCCGCGATGGCGGCGGTCAACGTGGCCCGGTACCCCCTGGACCACAGCAGCCGGGCGAAGAGCAACGCCAGCACGCCACCCGTGATCGTGAGCACCACCCTGGCCGCGGCCGCGCCCCAGTCGAGCGACAGGGCGAAGTCGGCCAGCATCAGCGAGAGCGGGGTGGCGAGCATCATCCAGTATCCGTAGCTGCACCCGCGCAGTGCGAAGCCCAACGCCGCGCAGACGGAGACGAACAGCGTCAGATACAGATGTCCCGGCGCGACCGCCAGCACCACCGCCCCGGCCACCGCGCCCACGGCCGTGCCCAGCACCCGCAGCCGCACCCGATCCACCGTGTCGCGGTAGGTCGGGCGGAGGCTGACCGCCACGGTCACCACGAACCACTTGGCGTAGTGCTCGTGGATCACCAGCATCAGCACCATGGCCGCGGTCACCGCCAGGCCCACTCTGATCGGGTGGTAGCCGGTCGTGATCACCGGTTTTCTCGACCGTACGAACTTCGGCAGGCGCGGCCCCATCTCGACACTCTCCGCCGCCTGCTGCTCCACCGAGCGCACGGCCATCGCGATCCGGTCCACACACAGGGTCACCTGCCCCAGCAGCGCGGCCGCGGGCAGCGGCGTGTCCCCCGCACGAGCGGTTCTGCGGATCTCCTCCACGCTGTCGGCGAACCGCCCGACGGCGGCAAGCGCCCCGGGCATCTCGGCCGAGCCGCCGAGCAGTGCCGCCTCTCGCAGCGCGCGGGCCAGCGCCCCGATCGCCTCGTCCAGCTCCCGGGTCCACTCCGTCCCGGCCCTCGCCTCCACCGTCTCCACCGCCGCCGCGCGCAACACGCGCAACGCGATCGTCTGCTGGAAGATGCGGGTCAGCGTGGCCGGGAGCCGCTCCGGCGACCCGTCCTCCTCCCCGGCGACCCGGTAGAGGGAGAGCGCCGCCTCCAGGTCCTTGAGCGCGGTGGCGGCCCGGTGGCGCAGCGACTCCCAGCTCTCGTCCGCGAGCGGTGCCCGCCCCCCGCCGGCCAGAAGGTCGGCGAGCGCCGTACCCGCCTCCTCCACGGTCCTGCGAAGCGGCCGGCGGCGGCGTAACGGCCAGATCGCCATGACCGCCAGCACGGCCAGCAGGCCACCGCAGGCCGAGGTCCCCATGTGGAGCAGAACGCCCATGCCGGAAGGGGCGAAGTAGGTCAAGGTCACGGAGAGGACCGCGGGTATGCCCAGCGCCCGCCAGTAGATGCCCGCCGCCGCGACCAGGCCGACCACCACGGCGGCGATCGGCCACGGGTGGGGGTGGATGAGCGCGCCGAGTCCGGAGCCGAGCGTGACGGTGGCCGTGGTGGTGAGCAACCTTCTGACCCGGTCGCCGTACAGCTGTCCGGGGGCGTCGCCGAAGAGCGTCAGATAGCCGCCCAGGGCCACCGAGGCGCCCTCCTCCAGACGGCCGAGGAGAACGCCGAGCAGCAGCGGGAAGCAGACGACCAGCATGCACAGCAGGCCGTACGTCCAGGCGGGAGGCCCGGAGAGCCGGAAGTCGACACGCAGCATGTCGACGAGCCCGCGCATGCCACCCCCGATCCCAGGGAGCGGTGGGCGCGGCTCCCCTCGTTACGCCTTGCCCCGACCCTCAGGGCTTCTTGGGGCTCCAGCTGGCGATCCCGCGGCCGACGTCGAGCTCCGTCCACTCGCCGTCCACCTCGATGACGGCGAACGCCCCCGGCGGGAACCCGGCGTCGCCGTCGTCCTCGTCCTCGGTGAGCTGCCTGACCAGCTCGTGGACGCCGGGGTTGTGACCGACCAGGACCAGCGTGCGCACCCGCGGATCAGTCCGCCGGATCAGCGTCAGCAGCTCGTCGGGGTAGGCCTCGTAGATGGCCGGCTCGAAGAGGACGTCCGCCCCGGGAAGGGCCAGGTTCGCGGTCTGCCGGGTGCGCACCGACGGCGAGCAGAGCACCAGGTCGGGGCGGAGGCCCTGCGCGGCGAGGGCCTCACCGACCCTGCGGGCGTCGTGCTCGCCGTCGGCGCTCAGGGGACGTTCGCGATCGGCGAGGCCGGAGGGGTTGGCCGCCTTGGCGTGACGCAGCACGACGAGCGTGCGCGCCGTCATCTCGAGGCCCACATGGCAAGGCCCACGATCACCGCGAACACCGCGGCCATCGCCAGCAGGATGAGGATGAGTGTTCTGCCTCCGGAGGGCTGCTGTTCCATATCGGCCAGTTTCCCATCGAGACGGTCCGCACATGCGGAAGGGGTGCACGCGGCCCGTGCACCCCTTCGTCAAACATTGCTCAGCTGGAGACCTGCTCCGGCTGGCGGTCGCTGTTGTTCTCCTCCGTCGGGGCGATGCCCGCCGAACGACGCTTGGAGATGACCACCGCGGCGATGACGATGCCCACCGCGAGCACCGTGATGCCGATGCGCAGCGCCGGGCTGTCCGCGTAGGCCACCACGGCCGGGGCGATCAGTAGCGCCACCAGGTTCATCACCTTGAGGAGCGGGTTGATCGCCGGTCCGGCGGTGTCCTTGAACGGGTCACCGACGGTGTCACCGATGATGGTGGCCTCGTGGGCCGGCGAACCCTTGCCGCCGTGGTGACCGTCCTCGACGAGCTTCTTGGCGTTGTCCCAGGCTCCGCCGGAGTTGGCCAGGAACACCGCCATCAGCGTGCCGCACGCGATGGCACCGGCCAGGAACGCGCCGAGCGGCGCGTAGCCGAGGGCGAAACCGACGGCGATCGGGGTCAGCACGGCCAGCAGACCGGGCGTGGCCAGCTCCCGCAGCGAGTCGCGGGTGCAGATGTCCACGACCCTGCCGTAGTCGGGCAACTCCGTGCCGGCCATGATCCCCGGCTTGGTACGGAACTGCTCGCGTACCTCGAAGACCACCCGGCCGGCCGCGCGGCCGACCGCCATGATCGCGAGGCCGGAGAACATGAACACCACCGCGGCGCCGATGATCAGGCCGACCAGCACGTTCGGTGAGTCGATGCTCAGGCTGAACGTGCTGAAGGAGCCCAGCGCCTCCTTGACGGAGGCGCCCGCCCTGACCAGCTCGTTCTCGACCGCCGTACGGAACGCGCCGAACAGCGCGGTCGCGGCGAGCACGGCCGTGGCGATCGCGATGCCCTTGGTGATCGCCTTGGTGGTGTTTCCGACGGCGTCCAGCGAGGTGAGGACCTGGGCACCCTCGCCCTCGACGTCGCCGGACATCTCGGCGATGCCCTGGGCGTTGTCGGAGACGGGACCGAAGGTGTCCATCGACACGATCACGCCGACCGTGGTCAGCAGGCCCGTTCCCGCCAGCGCCACGGCGAACAGCGCGACCGTGACGTTGCCGAAGCCCAGCAGGAACGCGCCGTAGACGGCGGCTCCGATGACCAGCGCGGAGTAGACGGCCGACTCCAGGCCGACGCTGATGCCGGACAGGATGACCGTGGCGGGACCGGTGCGGGAGCTCTCGCCGATGTCCCGCACCGGACGGCGGTTCGTCTCGGTGAAGTAGCCGGTGAGGATCTGGATGGCACTTGCCAGCACCAGGCCGATGAGCACCGCCCCGATCGCGATCAGGCGCGGGTCGGAGGTGATCGCGGCGATCTCCGGGCTCACCCCGGTCAGCCCGGAGAAGCTGGCCGGCAGGTAGAGGTAGGCCGCGACCGCGACGAGGATGGCCGAGATGGCCGCCGAGATGAAGAAGCCCCGGTTGATCGCGGCCATCGCGTTGCGGTCGCCCGCGCGCGGGGCGGTGACGAAGATGCCGATGATCGCCGTGATCACACCGATCATCGGCACGATCATCGGGAAGACCAGTCCCTCGACGCCGAAGGCCACTTTGCCCAGGATCAGGCTGGCGACGAGCATGACCGCGTAGGACTCGAACAGGTCGGCGGCCATGCCCGCGCAGTCGCCCACGTTGTCGCCCACGTTGTCGGCGATGGTGGCGGCGTTGCGCGGATCGTCCTCGGGAATGCCCTGCTCGACCTTGCCGACCAGGTCGGCGCCGACGTCGGCGGCCTTGGTGAAGATGCCGCCACCGACTCGCATGAACATCGCGAGCAGCGCGGCGCCGAAGCCGAAGCCCTCCAGCACGGCCGGGGCGTTGCCCCCGTAGGTGATCACCACCACGGCCGCGCCGAGAAGGCCGAGGCCGACGGTGATCATTCCGGCCACGCCGCCGGTGCGGAAGGCGATCCGCATCGCGAGCTTCTCACCCGACTCGCGGGCGGCGGCGGCGACGCGGACGTTGCCGCGGACCGCCAGCCACATGCCGATGAATCCGGTCAGCGCGGAGAACAGCGCGCCGACGACGAAGAAAGCCGATCTGCCGATCCGCACGCCGGTCGTCTCCGCCGGGAGGAGATACAGCAGGAACGGGATCAGGATGACGAATAGCGCGAGCGTCCGGAACTGCCGGGTAAGATACGCGGAAGCCCCTTCCTGGACGGCTCGCGCGATGTTTTGCATACGCTCGGTGCCTTGGCCGGCGGCCAGCACCTCCCGCACCAGTGTGCCGGCGACGGCGAGTGCGAGCAGGGCCACGACGGCGACCACGATCACGATGTTGAAGTGGTAACCACTCAGGGATACCGCTGGCTCTTCGACAGCGGCGAGATGGAGCACAGACATCCGACTCTCCTTGGCAAGACGGGAACACGTCCTGCCCGGAGTGCGCTGCCGAAGTGGTTAGACGAGCGGAGCGGCGCACATCCGGGATGGTTGGCAGTGCCGCTTCCAGTTGCAGACCCCCACGGAGGACGGCTCGCGTGCGGGCCGCTCCGAAGGATAAACCTTGGCCGGTCCCGGGAGTCTACGCAGCGAGGACGCGGATATGAAGCCTCTGCCCACGGACAATTGACGCCGAGTCCAGCACCTTTTACCTACCGGCCTGCTTATAACGGCATTTCGCCTGTCACACCTACCCCGCCAGCCTCTGTTTCCACTCAATTTCGGGTGTGAAATATCATGGTTATGTTTTGTCCAAAATTAGGTGCCGCACGACGAACAGCCGGGCGTGTCCATCTGGACAAGCCCGGCTGCCGAAGTCCTCTGTCAGGCCGGAGACAGGCCGTTCGTCGCCGCGGGCCAGCTCATGCGGATGCACATGCCCTTCTGGCTCGGGTAGACCTGAACGTCGTCGGCCAGTCCCGCGATGACCGCGATGCCGAAACCGGCCATCAGGTCGTCGGGAAGTTGCCCGAACGGATCGTCGAACCCCAGGAGGCCGCGATCGTGCTCCAGTTCGTCACTGGGGGCGGAGTCGGTGACGGTCACCTCGAAGCGCCCTGAGTCATCACGTAGCTCGATGCGGATCGGCTCTCCCGGACAGTGGAGGCGGTGTGCCTCCACGGCCCGCGAGCACGCCTCACCGACAGCGAGCCGTACCTCGTCCAGCAGTGACTCCTGCACGCCGGTGCGTCTGGCGATCGCCGTGGCGACCAGACGTGCCGTACGCACATGCGCGGGGAGAGCGCTGAACGTCAGTTCGACGGTAGCCACGACTACTTGTCTCGACCGTGAGCTTCCTTGGCCTCGTCGACCGAGGCGTAGATACCGAAGACCTTCGTCAGCCCGGTGATCCGGAAAATCTTCAGGATGCGCTCCTGAGTGCAGACAAGCTCCAGTGAGCCATCGTGCGCCCTAACTCGCTTGAGCCCGCCGACCAGGACACCAAGGCCCGTGGAGTCAAGGAAGTCGACCTTCTCCATGTTGACGAGCAGGTGGAAATTCCCCTTGTTGACCAGGTCGATCAGGAGCTCACGCAATCTGGGCGCGGTGTAGACATCAATCTCACCCTCGACCTCAACGATGGTGAGACGGTCCTCGGAATGGTGGTCCAACTTCAGATCCACAGATCCTCCAGCGCCTTGCCTGCGAAAGTACCGATTCGAGCTTGCCCTCCCGGGACCGGATGACCCCCGGACGACAAGCCCCGACGCGCGGCATTCAACCATGCGTACGCTCAGTGTCTATACGAAATCACGATTCCCGGCGACTCTGCCCACAGATGTGAGACTGAAACCAGTGACCCCGCCCTCATCCTCGCCCCTCCGAGCGGGTAACGCCCTCAATCGCCTGCTCGATGTTCCCGCACGTCGCGAGCGTGTCACCCATGTGGAGCACGTTCCCGCACGTCAGGCCGGTAAGACCCGGTGGCCGGACTGGGTTGACCAGCGATTGGTTACGCGCTGGGCGAACCACGGTGTTTCCGGCCTGTGGCCGCATCAGGCCGAGGCCGCCGAGCTGGCCCACCGTGGCCAAAACGTGATCATCTCCACCGGGACCGCCTCGGGCAAGTCCCTCTCCTACCTGGTCCCGGCGCTTTCCGCGACGCTCGACGGCGGCACGATCCTCTACCTGTCACCCAGCAAGGCGCTGGCCGCCGACCAGCTCCGCGCGCTGCGCGAGCTCGACCCGCCCGAGCTCCGTGCCGCCACCTACGACGGCGACACCTCCTTCGAGGAGCGGACCTGGGTACGCAGGCACGCCAACTACGTCCTCACCAACCCGGACATGCTCCATCGCGGCCTGCTGCCCCGTCACACCCAGTGGTCGGCCTTCTGGCGGCGGCTCCGGATGGTCGTCGTGGACGAGTGCCACGGCTACCGAGGCGTGTTCGGCTCCCACGTCGCCCAGATCCTGCGCCGCCTGCGCCGGATCTGCGTGCGCTACGGCTCACGCCCGACCTTCCTGCTCTCCTCAGCGACGGCCAGCGAGCCCGGGGCCTTCGCGAACCGTCTGACGGGCCTCCAGATGGCCGAGGTGACCACGGACGCCTCGCCCCGAGGCTCGACCACCTTCGCACTGTGGGAGCCACCCCTGACCGATCTGCGGGGCGAGGGCGGGGCACCCGTCCGTCGCCCCGCGACCGCCGAGAGCGCGGACCTGCTGGCCGACCTCGTCGCCTCCGACGTGCGGACCCTGGCCTTCGTCCGCTCCCGGCGGGCCGCCGAGTCCGTGGCCCTCACCACGCGGGCCAGGCTCGGCGACCTCGTCGCCGACGGGAGCGCGCCCGCGGACCTGCCCGACAAGGTGGCGGCCTACCGGGCGGGCTACCTGGCCGAGGACCGCAGGGGACTGGAGAAGGCACTGCGTTCGGGGGAGCTGCTCGGCCTGGCGACGACCAACGCCCTGGAACTCGGCGTCGACGTCTCCGGGCTGGACGCCGTGCTCATCGCGGGGTGGCCGGGAACCCGCGCCTCGCTCTGGCAGCAGGCCGGACGGGCCGGAAGGGACGGGCAGGACGCGCTGGCGGTGCTGATCGCCAGGGACGACCCTCTGGACACCTATCTCGTCCACCATCCCGAAGCCCTGTTCGGCAGGCCGGTGGAGACGATCGTGCTCGATCCCGGCAACCCGTACGTACTGGGCCCCCACCTGTGCGCGGCGGCCGCCGAGATCCCGCTGACCCACGACGACCTGGACGTCTTCGGCCCCACCAGCAAGGAGGTGCTCGCGGACCTGGTCGGTGACGGCCTGCTCAGGGAACGCGCCGCGGGCTGGTTCTGGACCAGCAGGGGACGCGCCACCGACCTCGCCGACATCCGCGGGTCGGGCGCCGCGCCGGTCCAGGTCGTCGAGATGTCCACCGGACGGCTGCTCGGCACCGTGGACGAGCCCTCGGCTCACTCCACCGTGCACGCCGGAGCCGTCTACGTGCACCAGGGAGAGACGTTCCTGGTGGCCGAACTCGACCTGGAGGCGGGGGTCGCGCTGGTCGAGGCCGGGGCGCCCGACTACACGACCTTCGCCAGGGATGTCACCGATATCTCGGTCATCGAGTCCCTCGACTCGCACCCCCTCGGTCCTGGAGAGCTCCACTTCGGCTCGGTGGAGGTGACCAGCCAGGTCGTGGCCTACCTCAAGCGCCGGGCCCAGAGCGGCGAGCTCATGGGCGACGAACCCCTCGACCTGCCCCCGCGCACGCTGCGGACCCGCGCCGTCTGGTGGACGCTGCCCACCTCGGCGATCATCCCCCTGGTCGAGGACGGCCTGGACCTCGGCGGCGCCGCGCACGCGGCCGAACACGCCTCCATCGGCCTGCTGCCGCTCTTCGCGACCTGTGACCGCTGGGACATCGGAGGCGTCTCCACCGAACTCCACGCCGACACGGGACTGCCCACCGTCTTCGTCTACGACGGGCACGAGGGCGGCGCCGGTTTCGCCGAACGCGGTTACGCCCGCGCGCGCGACTGGCTCACGGCCACCCGTGAGGCCATCGCCTCGTGCGAGTGCGAACGCGGCTGCCCCTCGTGCATCCAGTCCCCCAAGTGCGGCAACGGCAACGAACCCCTCGACAAGGCCGGAGCCCTCCGCCTGCTGGCCGTCCTGCTCTCCTGTGACGAGTCGCGGATGTGAGGGCCGTCGTCCCGGCGGCGGGCCGGGACGACGGCCCGTCGGAGACTGATCAGCTCATACCGGGGATGAAGCGATGCCCCGAGGACGAGAGGCCATCGCGCTCTCGTCGCCCGTCCCGGTCCTCGTCGCTACGGTCCTCGTCGTTGCGGTCCTCGGCCCAGAAATCGGTCGCGCCGGGCTGCGGGCGTGCCCAGAACCCGCTGTCCTCCAGGGAACGAGGCGCGGGCGGAAGGTAGTCGTCCCACCGGTCAGCCGTCCGGGCCGCGGCCTGTTCGGCATCACCGGCCTCGGAGAGCGGAGTCGCGCCGGGAGCGGGATCCGCGCCCGGCCGTCCAGCGTGACCTGCCTGCCCGGTCTCCGCGTACCTGGTCTCCGCGTACCCGGTCTCTGTGTGCTCGGCCTCCGCGCGCTCAAACCCCGCATGCTCGGTCTCTGCGTGCTCGGTCTCTGCGTGCTCGGTCTCTGCCTGACGGGGCCTCGCCTGCTGCGCCTCCGTCTCACGGTCAGTGACTTTCCGAACAGAGGCCAGCCGAACCGAAGCCGGCAGAACGGAGATCGGCTGAACCGGGGCATCCCTGATCGAGATGCGCTGAGCCGGAACGCGCCGGGCCGGAGCCGGCTCGGCCGAGACGTGCCGATCCGGCACGGGCCGATCCGAGGCGGGCCGATCCGGCACGGGCCGATCCGAGGCGGGCCGATCCGAGGCGGGCCGATCCGGGGACTGCCGGGGAGGGTGCGGGCGGCCCGAAGCACGGGAATCGGGCGATGGACTCCCCGGGGCCAGGCCGGTCTTGACCACGGCGAGGATGACCGCGGGACGCCGTGGGTCGACGGTGACAGCGGTGCCGCCCTTGCCCGCCACACCGCCCCTGCCACCGGTGCCGGTCGTGCCGTTCCTGTCCGCCGTGCCGCCACGGCCTGTCGTCTTGGCGTCCCCCTTCGCGTCCCGCCCACCGAGCGGCTCGGAGGCGAGGGGCACGGTCTGCCCGTCGCCTCCTCCAGCACGGTGCCTGTCCCCGCCGGCGGAACCGTCCGCCGCGGCCAGCAGCCTGCGACGGATCCAGGCACCACCGTGCGCGCCGAGAAGCAGCAGGACGAGAGCACCCGCGATGAAAAAGCCGTACTGACTCATACCGCCGGTCGGTACGTCAGATGACCCCGCCGTGCTGTTCGTATTCGGGGCGGAGTCCGCGCCGGTCGCTCCGGGGTCGGGGGCACTGCCCGCGCCTTCCTTCTTCTCCCGATCACCGCCGGCCCCCTCATTCGTCTTCTCGGCCGGCTCGGCGATCGAGGAGGTGGCGTCGCCGCCGTTCTCCGCCTTTTCCGAAACCCCGGGCTTCTCCGTTGGCGCGACCGCTGTTCCCGACGGCCGATTCGAGGCCCCCGTGGGCTTCTTCGCGGGCAACTGCGGAAGGTCGTGGACTCCGGCCTGCTTGTTCTCGCTCTTCTTTCCGCTTTTCTCGGTGTTCCGCCGGCTGCCCGTGTCGCTCTGGTTCGATCCGCTCCGAGTGCCGGAACTCTCCTGGCCACCGGTTTTCCTGCCGCTCTTCGCCACCGTGGCCGCCGGCACCTTCACCGAGGCACCCGCCGAGTTGCCTGAGGAGAGCGTGCCGCCACCGCCGTTGCCGCGCAGGGCCCGCACCGTGAACCCGATCCGCTGTCCGGCCGCCTTCGCCGGAACGGCCAGGGTCACTCTGCACGAACCGCCGGAACACGCACTGCCCACCCGCACGGACCCGACCCTGCCGGTCCGGCTCGTGGAGATCACATAACCCTGCAGGTCGGGCTCGGCGCCCCTGCTCCATCTGACGACCACCCGCTTGCCGTACAGCCGGGCGCTCACCCCGCTCGGCGTCGCCGGAGGAACGGCCTGGACCAGGGTCTTGCCGGTCTGGTGCCACTCGGCTCCGAGCACCTTGCCCCGCTGTTCAAGCCTGATCCGGTACCTGCCGTTCCGGTGATGGCGGGGATTCCAGGCGTAGGAGACCTTTTGATCTCCTTTCGCCACCTGCCTGCCATTGACGAAAAGGACCGCGTCGAACAGAAGATCGACTCTGCCGGAAATGACCACTGTGCTGTTGGAGGTCACCCGGGACGGGACGTTCAGCCGCGCCACGGCCTGCGCCGGATTCGCGGCGGTGAGCACAAAGGAGACGGACACGATCGACGCGATCATCGCCATGGCGACAAGTCTGCGAACTGTTGTCACGACGTTTCCCCTCGTCGAGAACCGCGCGTCATCCGGCCATCCGCCGTCCGTACGGTCACCCGGCGGCCGGCCCGTTCCCTCCTCCCGACCGGCTCGCACCGGTCCCGCCCTCCGCCCCCGCGATCGCGAGGCTGCCCGATGATGTCGTGTGACCTGGTGATTCGCATTTCGCCCTCCCCAGGCCGATCGGGAAACAACACGGATCACCGGTAAGCGGCACCTTACGTGAGCTTTCGGACTCTTGGACACGCCGTCCAAGAAGTCGTGATTTGATTGCGACCTTGTTTCCCGGAGCTTCGCGCATCCGGTTTCCCGAAGACCTCCGTCCGCCGATTCTCAGTGTTCGTCCGTGCGGAGCAGTGATCTGCCGCGTTGCCGTCGCGGCGTTCTTCTTGGCGGGAATCCCATTTCATCGGTGCGCGCCCGGCACGGCCGCCTGTTCTCACCCCTTCGAAGCCGTACTTGATCGCTTTCCGGTCGGTTCCCATCGGATTGTTGATGTGCTTTCATCCCCCCGTCACCGGCCTGAATCAGCGATGTGGACAGGGCCGGCACGTGCCCTGGCGCCGATCGACACCTCCCCCTTCAAGGGGAGTGAGACATCCATGGTCACCTCGATCTCCGCGATGCCGTCATTTCCCACCGAACAGCGAGTGACCCTGACCCCGTTGTCCGCAGCGAGCAGGGAGGCCCGCGCACAACTCCGGTCCGGGTCCGCGAAGGCCAGCCGAGCGGCGGTGAGCGCGCTCAGGTCGGCGGCACTCTGCGCTCGGTGGCGCGCGACCCGAGCCGTGCCCGCGACCATGACCACCGCCGCGACCGCGAAGAGCAAGGCCATGAGCCCGACCGTCCAGATGGTGGCCGACCCTCGCTCAGCCCCGCCGTCATCCACATCCTGCGGGCAGGACCGGCCCATCGCGGGGCTGCGGGAGCGGCTTGACGGCAAGCCGCTCTCCCCAGGAAGTGGAGGGGTCACGGATCTACCACTCCACTCCGGGCTCGGCGACGGAGGCGGCACTCGCGTGAACGGTGACGCCCGGAAGCGAGGCGCCCCAGCGCGGCCTGACGTTCACCGACACCTCCACCCGTGCCACTTCCGCGCTTCGGGTCACCACGACGGTCGCACCCGCGGGAGCCACGGACAGGGCGCTGCCGCGGACCCGCTCCAGCGACTCGCCGCGCGAGGCGGCCCGAGCCCCGGCCCGGGCCGCGTCCACGCACTCCAGCTGCGCCTCGACCGCCGACACCGCCCACAGTCCGGCTCCCAGCACGACCAGGAGGGCGGGCAACACCGCGGCCGTCTCCGCGGTCACCGACCCCCTGGTCCGACGCGCCGCCACGGGGAGAGTCATCCCGCCACGGTCAACGCTCGGTTGATCAGAGTTGTGATCATCTGTTGGACGTCGGGACTCGTCACCACTTTGAAAAGGAGGGCGGCGAAGGCGCAGGCCGCGATCGTTCCGACCGCGTACTCGGCGGTGGACATGCCACGGTCACGGCACGCACCGGTGGTCAGCAGCGCCCACCGGGCACGCGACCACCGCAGCCGATCATGTCGCTCACGAACCGTGCTCGTTCGAACCATCTGCTCCTCCTGGAGATCCCTGCCGGGCCCACCACCCGGCGTCGGTCACGCCAGGGTTCTCCATACGCCCACGCCCCCGTCGACCCGAACACGATTCTGTGGATAACCCGGGGATTTGACGAAAAACCTGTGGACAACTCAAGAAAACGGCAGCCGACATGACCCCTCGACCTGGCGGCATTCGCAGACAGGCGAAGCCTCGCAGGCCATGTCATCCAGGCGAACGCTCGGGACGTCTCTTACACATCCCCAGCCCCAGGAGCCACGACGACGAATCCGTACCCACGCCAACAGCACACGCAGCCCTATGGCAGCCACAGCACCCGCCCATCGGCTATCCCCAGCAGCACCCACAGCGGCCATACGGCCAGCCCCCGCCCGGTTGCGGCCAGGGGCAGTACCCCTTGCGTACAGTGCGAACAAGCGCGGCAGCAGTCGCGTCTCCCAGGTGATCGCCGCGCTATGCAATGCGCCGACAGCGAGCTGGCCTACCCTCCGAAGTGTGGTCATGACTGTGGTATTCGACATAGGCGAGACGCTGGTTCGCGATGACCGGTATTGGGGATCTTTAGCGGATTGGTTGAACGTTCCCCGCCACACCCTGTCCGCCCTGGTCGGTGCGGTGACAGCACTGGGCATGGACAACGCCGAAGCGGTCCGCCTCCTGCGTCCGGGCATCGACTTGCATGCGGTGCGCCGGGCTCGCGAGGAGGCCGGCCGGGGCGAGTTCCTCGACGAGAGCGACCTGTACCCCGATGTACGGCCCGGGTTGCAGGCCCTGCGCGATGCGGGATTTCGCGTCTGCGTCGCCGGAAATCAGACGACCAGGGCCGGTGACCTATTGCGAGGGCTGTTGATCCCCGCCGACGTGATCGCCACATCAGAGGAATGGGGCGTCGCGAAACCCGATCCTGGATTCTTCGACCAGGTCGTTCGGCTCGCCAGGGCTCCTGTCCACGAAACGGTCTACGTGGGTGACCACCCCGCGAACGACATCATCCCCGCGAAAGCTCTCGGTCTGCGCACGTGCATGATCCGGCGTGGCCCCTGGGGACACCTGTGGAGCACCGACGCGGCTGTACTGAGTGCAGCGGATTGGCAGATCGACAGCATCACGGAACTGCCATCTGCCCTGTCTGGATGAATGGAGCCGAGATGCCCCGCAAAGCCACTGGCGAAGGCCCAGGAGGTCGCATAGCCGCGATCCGCAGCGCACGCCGCATGACCCAGGAAGACCTCGCCCTGGCCGCCCATATCTCCCTCAGCCTGCTCCGGAAGATCGAGCAGGGTACATGCGTCGCCAGCGACCCCGTCCTAGACGCCATCGCCGCGGCGTTGAGCATTGCCCCCTCCCGGCTCCTGGGCAACTCTGGCCGCCTCGACGGCCGCGTGCATGACGCGATGCCCGCACTTCGCGAGGTCATCACCACCTACGACATCCCTGACGAAGGTCCGGTGCGCTCCATGCCCGCGTTTCGAGCATCCGTCACCGGCGCGGTCCAAAAACGCCTGGGCGCGCAGTATGTGCGGCTGTCGCAGATCCTGCCCGAACTGCTCGGCGAACTCATCCGTGGAGTGCACGAGCCGGGTGATCCCGCAGGCATCTCGGCATTGCTGGTGGCCACCTACCGTGCGGCCGATGCGGTTGCCTACAAATACGGGTACCTGGATTTGTCGGCCCGGCTGATCGAGCTGATGCGCCAGACCTCGACCGTCGCCGAGGATCCTCTGCTCAGTGCGTCCACGGCGTATGTGCGGACCGAGGTCTTCTTCGCCACACACACCTACCAGGCGGGCTTACGCGCACTCGAATCCGCGATAGACCAGCTGCCGCGAAAACCCGGGCCGCTGTGCCTCGGCGTCTTGGGATCACTGCACATGCGGGTGGCCGTCATCGCCGCGCGAGCAGCCCACACCGACACCGCCATGGCTCATCTGAGGCAGGCGCGGCAACTCGGTGACCAGGTCCCCGAGGACATCTACTACGGGACCGCGTTCGGCCCCTGCTCAGTGCGCGCCCACGAGGCGTCGGTGGCCATCGGCCTGGGAGACCTTCGGCTCGCCCTCAGCCTGGCCGACGACTGGTCGCCGCCGCTGGATATGCCCGCCGGGCGCCGCAGCGGCTTCTTCATTGATCTGGCCAGAGCACAGTTGTGGGCCGGTCAGAAAGACGCGGCCTTCGAATCGCTGCTGACCGCACGCCGGATCGCGCCACAGCACACGCGTGAACACCCATGGGTCCGCGAGGATGCCGCGCCTGCACCGGGCCAGTAGCGAAAGCCTGGTGGGTTTCGCCGAATGGGTCGGCTTGGTCTGACTTCGGGGTGACACAGGCTGTGTCACTTCCCCAAGAGCCAACGAAGCACCATGGTGACCGTTCGAATCGAAGCATGGGCGGACGGTGACAATACGTCTTGCCCGCGCAAAGGGCGAAGCCCGCAGGCGCTGACACGCCGTACGGGCCCCTTGATCAGGAAGGGACTCCTGAGCGGATGCGGACCCGCCTCTCCGATCACCGCCCCACCACCAACCGCCCTGGAGTACGCCCAGGACCTGGCCGCCATACTGGCCGAGATTCACCACATCCGCGCGGACGTCCACGAACTCGCCTCCGGCAACGCCATCGTCTCCGTCCATTACGGGCTGCTGGCCTACACCGACGGTGAGCGGTTCTGGTGGACCGGCCCCGAACTCAACCACGCAGGCAGCCCGCTGCTCAGCTCCGAGTTGACACTACTCGCGGCTGCCAGACAGCTCGCCGAGCACCACGCCGTCTTGCGTGACAAGGACGCTGCAGACCTGCTGCGCGGTGGGCTGCCGCTACTGGCCGACGTGATCCTGGCCGAGCATGTCGACCCGCGCTGACAGCGACGCGGCCCGAGCCGCCCAGCAGGTACAACAAGCATGCCCCCACCTGGTTCGTCATGTGGAGCCTGCGCCACAGGCGCTTCGAGGCTTGGCAGTGCACCGACCCGGCGCGCTGCCACATCGTCCACGCGACCAGCGCCGCTGAGCTGTGGGGCCTCATGGAGCAGGCAGAAGCCGACCCCCGGCGGACCTCACCAGCCGCCTACACCCAGTGCGGCCAACCGTCCGGGTTTGCCACTCCCGGTGGCCCCCGAGCCCGTTCCCCGCCCTCGCGCTCTGCCACCGGACCGCCTCGAACGAACCCCGGGGCCATGTCCCTCGTCGTAGGAAAGGAGCCGATCGTGATCCCGCCCTACGACACCCCGGAAGGCGACCGACTGAACGTGACCAAGTGGCATCCCGGTGCCATCGCCGCCCTCAAGCACCTGCGTACCGAGCTTCACGCCCACCGGATCTACCCGACGATCTCCTACGACCGAGGGCAGCCTCGCCTCGTGATCAGTGCCGAGCTGAGCGTGTGGGCCGACCGCGCGGGCACGGTCTTCTGCTGGGGCACCTGCTTCCTCGAAGAGCCCGCCGACCAGGCGCCGACAGAGGACCTACCGCAGGTCGCGCGCCGCCTCGCCGGACGACTCGGGAAGCACTACGCCGAACCGGTGGACTCGCCCTGAACCACGCCGCGACACGGCGCTCCCACCTCCCGTGCCATCGCATCCCTAACTCCCCGCAGGCGGTGGTGCGCGAGCCAGGGACCGTCCGCGGGGCCAGAGACGGCCGCACACCACTCTCATCCCACGGACACGGCCCCCGATCGAAATAACGGTTTCCCAGCGGTGACGGTCGTCAGGGAAGGAGCACCTCGCCGGCGAGGCCGGCCACGACGGGGATGATGCCCAGGAAGACGAACGCGGGCAGGAAACAGAGCCCCAGGGGAGCGACCACCTGGACGCCGACCCGTTGGGCGGCCGCCGACGACGCGGCGCGGACGGCACGGCGGAAGTCGTCGGAGAGCCTGGTGAGGACGTCGGCCACCGGTGCGCCGCTGGCTGCGGCCCGGCTCATGGCACGGGCCAGCGGGGCGAGCGAGCGCTCGGCGGCCAGGGCCTGCCAGGCGCTCTCCGGTGCGGCTCCCAGTCTCAGTTGGCCACTCACCCAGGCCAGTCTCTCGCCCAGTGGTCCCGCGATCGCCTCCGCCGTGACGTCGACGGCTCCGGTGATCGGCTGGCCCGCGCGCAGGCAGGCGACCATGAGATCGGCCGCCAGCGGCAGATCCGCCGTCAACCGTCTGTGTTCCTCGCGCACTTCGGGTGACTCTCGCCTCCGCAGCACCGCCAGCGCGATCCCGGAACCCGCCGCCCCGACGACCGCTCCCGGCAGACCTCCCACGGCCAGGAACGCCGCCGGCCCCACGGCGAGGGCCGCCGCGATCTCACCCCGGCTCGGCCGCCGCCTTACCTCCGGATCACGAACCATCCCGGCGAACGGGCCGCGGGCCGTTCGCGCGACCGGATCCCGGGCCGTCCCCGTGGACAGACCTCGGCCTGTCCGCGCAAACGGGTTCCGAGCCGTCCTCACAGGCAGGTCCCGAACCGGTCTCGCGAACGGGGCTCGGACCATCCCCGTGGCCGAGAAAAACGTGGGTGCTTCGGCCTCTGGCCGTACTTTCGGAAACCCGGCCAGGTGTGCTGAGCGCCATACGCGGCGGAGCCGGTCGGCGGGTTCGCACCGGGCGATCCACAGCCGGACGGCGATTCCGGCGAGCACCACGGCAAGCAGAATGATCATTCTTTCTCCTTTCGCGATCCGGGCCAGGGGGTGTCAGCCCCGCTGGGCCCGGGCGACCAGGCGATGGGTCCACCACAGGCCACCGGCGTCGAGTGCGAGACCGACGACCAGACAGCCGACGCCCGCCGGACCGCCGAACAGGAAGTGCAGCGGGCGCATGCCGAGGCCGGCCGCCATCAGCAGACCGAGGACGGGCAGACCTGCCAGCAGGCGGGCCGTGGCGCGAGGGCCGGCGAGTTGGGCGGCGACGTCCTGGCGATGGCTCTGAGCCTCTCTCAGGGAGGCTGCGACACGATCGACAAGGACGGCCAGGCCCGCCCCCGCTGTCACGCTCACCTTCCAGCAGGCGGCCAGTGCCCGGAAGGCCTCGCCGCCCTGCTCCGGCGCCACGGCCAGTAAAGCGGCGGGTACGTCACCCCCGTCCCTCGCGGCCGCGACCAGCGGGCGCAGAGCCTCGGGATCGGGAAACCCCGCTGCCCGCACGGCCCGCGCCAGCGCGTCACCGGCCGTCCGTCCCGCCGCCAGTTCGGCGGCGAGGCCCTGACAGAGCTCGATCGACGCGACCCGCCAGGCCGCCACGCGCCGGGAGGGCCGCGAGTGAGCGGCGAACCTCTCCCGCAAAGAGGGCGAGGCGACCGGGCCGCGACGGCGCAGGCGGCCCAGGCGGGCGGTGCCGGAATCCGCACCCGTCCACAACCAGGCCGCCAGGGTGACGAGAACCAGGGCGGCCGCCGTCATGACGTCGGCTCGCCGGGACTCGGGCAGCCGGGAACGTCCGGGCGTGTCTTCCGGCGAGACGGGGGTGAGGGGACACCGGACCCCGAGGCGTCGGAAGAGACCTCTCGTGGACGCGCGGGACCCCGGGCGTCCGGACACGGGCCGCCGAGAGCCTCGAAGGCCACGGTGTCCCGGTGGGAGGCGACCGGTGGGGCCTCGGACGGCCCGTACGACCCTGGCGGGCGGGGGGACAGGTAGGGCCTGCGGCGGGGAGCCGGCGAGGCGGGGATACCGGGCGCTCGGGCTGCGAGGGCCGGTAGGCCGGGGCCGGGGCTCAACCGGCCGTCCGGGGCGAAGGTGAGGGCCGGTTCGGCCTCCACCAGTCCCGAGGGGCGGCGGATCATCATGCAGATCTCGGCGACCCGGCGGCGCCCGTCGGCGTGGTCGCGAACGAGGTGGATGACGACGTCCAGGGCCGCGGCGATCTGGCTGTGGACCGCCTCCCTGCTGAGACCCGCCGCGCATGCCAGCGCTTCCAGGCGGGGTGGCACGTCGGTCGCGGTGTTGGCGTGCAGGGTGCCGCAGCCTCCCTCGTGACCGGTGTTCAAAGCATTTAGAAGATCAACCACTTCCGCCCCCCTCACCTCGCCGACGACGAGACGGTCGGGGCGCATCCGCAGGGCCTGACGGACGAGGTCACGCAGGCCGACACCACCGGCGCCCTCAAGGTTGGCCGGGCGTGCCTCCAGGCGGACGACATGGGGATGTAGCGGTCTCAGCTCGGCGGAGTCCTCGACCAGCAGCAGCCTCTCCCCGGCATCCGCCAGGGAGAGCAGGGCCGACAGCATGGTCGTCTTGCCGGTCCCCGTACCCCCGGTGACCAGGAAGGCGATCCTCGACTCGATCACCGCGGTGAGAACGGCGACGCTTTCCGCCCCGATCGCGCCCGCCTCGACCAGATCGTGCAGGGTGAGGGTGCGCCGAGGCGGGAGTCGCAAGGACAGGCAGGTGCCGTTGGGCGCCACGGGCGGCAGGACGGCGTGCAGCCGGACACCTCCCGCCAGGCGGGCGTCGACATAGGGACAGGCGTCGTCGAGACGTCTGCCCGCGGCGGAGGCGAGCCGCTGCGCGAGCCGCCGGAGCGCGTCCTCGCCGGGGAAGACGATCGAGGTCAGGCGCAGCCCGTTCCCGTCGTCGACCCACACCTCGCGCGGGCCGTTCACCAGCACATCGGTGACCTGGGCCTCGGCCAGCAACGGCTCCAGTGGACCCGCTCCGATGAGATCGGCGCACAGGACCCGGGCCACCGCCAGGATCTCCGCGTCGCCGAGCATCGCCCGTTCGGCCCGCAGCGCTACCGCGACGTGCGCGGCACTGGGCTCGACTCCCGTCCTGGCCAGCCGCACCCGGACCGCCTCCACCAGCTCCGGCGAAACCGCCGGCGCGCGCTCGGCCCGTTTCACCTGTCCGCCCCGAGCCGCTCGTGCAGGAAAGCGGCGCAGAACCGTCCGAGAGAGGTGCGACGGCCGAGTGGGGGAACGTCCCCCCGATCAAGCGCGGCGGCGAGGCGAGGCTGGTCGGGGAGGCTACCGCCGTGCGGAACGCCGAGCGAGCCCGTCACCACGTCGTCGTTCAGGACCCCGCTGCGCACAACCGCCCGCACCTCACCGGTGTGCTCGCGCAAGGAGGCCAGCACCTGTGCCGCAGCGAGCACGCCGCGCACGTCGGCGGTGACGACCAGGAGGGTGGTGCCGGCTCGGCCGAGCGCCTCCACCGCGGCCTGGTCGAGGTGGCGCGGCAGGTCGACGACCACCAGCTCGAAGCCCCTGCGCCCCGCTTCGAGGACCGAGCGCATCGCCTCGGCCGGGATCGGCTCGACCTCGCCCCGGCTGAAGGAGAGCAGCGTCAGTCCCGCGAAGGTCGGCAGGGCCGCCTGGAGCGCCGTGCAGCTGACCCTGCCCTCGCGGGCGACCAGATCCGACCAGCGCGCTCCGTCGGACTCCTCCTGGCCAAGAAGGAGATCCAGTCCTCCGCCGAGCGGGTCGGCGTCGATCAGAAGGGTGCGGATGCGTCGGCGGGACGCGGCCAGCGCCAGCGAGCCCGCCAGCACGCTGGCCCCGGCTCCGCCGCGCCCGCCCGCGACGCAGACCACGAGTCCCGGCTTGGCGGGTGGCTCGACGACGTCTGCGAACTCGTCGACCAGCCGACGCTCCGCGGCGGGCAGCTCCAGCACGGCCTGGGCGCCGACCGCGACGCACCTGCGCCATGTGTCGGGGTCGTCGCAGGTTCGGGTGACCAGGAGGACACGGGGGCGAGGTGGCGGTCCGGTCGAGGCCAGCGCGTCTGCCATGTCGTCACCGACGACGACCAGCGGAGCACGGTTCCAGTAGGGCCGGGCGTGTGCGGGCGCGTGGGCGACGTCAAGCTCGGCTCCGGCCGCGGCGGCGATGCGGAGCAGATCATCGAGCAGATCATGGTCTTCGGTGATGACCAGCGGGCGGTCCACTGATGCCTCCTGGGATGCGGGGACCCCACCCTCCGCGACGGCTCCCCGTCCGCGAGGTACCGAACGCCATACTGTGGACGACCGGCTCCGAGGTGACCCGGCCTGTGGAAAACCAGCGCCCAGAAGAAGCCGTACGAGCGCGGAAGACACCGAACACCTCAGCGGGCCGGCCTCGCACGTTCGGGTGCGTGGGCACGTCACCCCGAGAAACCGGGGCGGGAGTGACCGCTGGGAAAAGAGGCGACCCCCGCCGGGGGGAGGACGGGGGTCGCCGACCGGTCCGGCTCTGGGGGGGTAGAGCCGGTCCCGTTTCAGAAGAAAGCTTCAACGGCCAACCAGAGCATGGCAAAGGATTGCGGTGCAACCTGTGCGCAGTTACTCCGGTTTGGGGAGATACCAACTCATGCTGCCCGATCAACTCAAGTTTCGTCGAGGAGTAATCCTCAATTTCCACTAGTTTTTTTAATGTAACGATCCAGTCTCCGGATACCGCCCGATCCGGGCGCACTCCTCGCACGGGCGAACCGCGACTACGTTAAGTGATCATCACCGGAGCCCGGCCCCGCCCGCGCGAACGGCATCGGCCGGCCTCACGCGACGCAAGATGGCATACGAGTGGGTTTGCTGATTAATGTCCCTCGATCCGCAAAGGTTTTGCCCCTAGGGGTTCCCATCAGCGCGGATCGGACGTACAAAGGTTGCACGGACCATGTGTCCGGGCACGACCGCTGGGTACCCACGCGCCGTCAGCCGCGGGAGGCGCGTTGAAGCGGGCTTGTCCCGTTTCAACGATTATCAGGTGCACGCTTGGTAACCCGGTAGGAACGTGCCGACGACGGCGCCTCCTACCAGGGGCGCCGTCGGCTCGTGTGGGCAGGTGCCGGGGATGTCCGTAATCGATCACCACGAGTGATCGTACGCGCGCGGGCGGCATCCGATCGGGATCAGCCCCGCTGCATGGCCTCGCAGATCGCCGTGGCCTCGCGCACGCCCAGGGTGACCGCCGTCGCGCAGTGTCGCACCCACGCCGCGACACCCTCGGGGGTGCCGCTCAGGTACGACCGCAGTCCCTCCCCGTAGGCCGGGCCGAGTTCGAGGTGACCCACCTCGACGGCCACCAGCGATTTCGGGTCCAGGCCGAACTCCACCAGCGTCAGCCGCTCCGCCGCCCGCGCGACCAGGCCGTCCGCCGACCCGAACGGGCGCAGCACCGCCAGCTCCGCGTGCACGACGGCGGCGAGCACCAGCGCCGGCGCCTTCGAGGAGGCCGTCACCAGTTGGACGAGACCGTCCACCCGCGCCACCGCCTCCTGCGGTTCGGGCGCGGCGCCAAGACCGAGCGGATCGGACGCCTCGGCCGTGGCCCTGGGGCGGCCGAGGTCCTTGGTGAGCCCGGAGGCGGCGAGCGTGTGCAGCCTGGCCAGCACCTGGCGGGGTGCCGTACGCCAGGTCGAGCCGAGCCGCCCCAGCTCGGCCGAGACGCGTAGCGCGCCCTGTACCACCGGGTCGGTGGCCTCGGGGATGACATCGAGCGGGATGTCCACGCCCTCCAGTGCGGCTGACGCACGAGCGCCGCGCAGGGCGGACCTGGCCGACACCTCCGGGCTCTTACGCCGCAGTACGCGGTGCCCGTAAAGCCGGTCGACGGCCTTGCGCGCGTCGGTGACCGCCTCCGACACTCCGGGCATTCCTGCGATGACAGCCAATGGGTCGCTCACGCTGCCCGACCCTATCGGGGCCGCCCGGCGAGGCCTCGACCAGGCTGCGGGGTGACCTCCGGCGGCTCGGGAAAACAGCCGCGGGACCGTTCGCCGAGCGCATGCCACCGTCCGGCGCAGCGCCGTGTCAATACGCGTTGAATAACGCCGTCTACATTCCTACGGTGTCGAAAACACAACATTTCCAGAGTGGTCGTTCCCGCAAAATCAAGGCGTTTTGAAGGCCTATGAGGCCTTATCACCGATTGGTACAGACCTGTCTAGACCTCTTGTGGCGAGCACCGGTGGCCTGGTGAAGTGGGACACGACCAGTCGATAGCAGTACGTGAGGAGTGCGCAGTGGCCCCGGAGACCCCTGGTTCCGAGTCTCGTGAGACCCAGGAGACGCTGTCGAACCTGCTGAACGAGACCCGGCGGTTCGCACCTCCCGCAGGCCTGGCCGCGGCCGCGAACGTGACCGCCGACGCCTACGCGGAGGCCGAGCAGGACCGCCTCGCCTTCTGGGAGAAGCAGGCCGACCGCCTGACCTGGTCAAAGCGCTGGGACAGCACCCTTGAGTGGAACCCGCCCTTCGCCAAGTGGTTCGTCGGCGGCGAGCTCAACATCGCCTACAACTGCGTCGACCGCCATGTGGAGGCCGGTCGCGGTGACAAGGTCGCCTATCACTGGGAGGGCGAGCCCGAGGGCGACAGCCGCACGCTCACCTACGCCGACCTGCGGCGCGAGGTCTCCAAGGCCGCCAACGCGCTCGCCGAGCTGGGTGTCGGCAAGGGGGACCGGGTCGCGATCTACATGCCGATGATTCCCGAACTGCCGATCACGATGCTGGCCTGTGCCCGGATCGGAGCGATCCACTCGGTCGTGTTCGGCGGGTTCTCCGCCAGCGCGCTCAGCGGCCGGATCAAGGACGCGGACGCCAGGATCGTGGTCACCGCCGACGGCGGCTACCGCCGCGGCGCGCCCAGCGCGCTCAAGCCGACCGTGGACGAGGCGGTCGCGGAGTGCCCCGGCATCGAGCACGTCCTGGTCGTGCGGCGGACCGGCCAGGAGGTCGACCAGACCGACAAGGACGTCTGGTGGCACGATGTGGTGGACCGGCAGTCCGACGTCCACGAGGCGCTGCCGAACGACGCCGAGGACCCGCTCTACATCCTCTACACCAGCGGCACGACCGGTAGGCCCAAGGGCATCCTGCACACCACCGGCGGCTACCTCACCCAGGCCGCGTACACCCACGACGCGGTCTTCGACCTCAAGCCCGACACCGACGTCTACTGGTGCACCGCCGACATCGGCTGGGTGACCGGTCACTCCTACATCGTGTACGGCCCGCTGGCCAACGGCGCGACCAGCGTCATCTACGAGGGCACCCCGGACACCCCGCACCGCGGCCGGTTCTGGGAGATCGTGCAGAAGTACGGGGTCACCCTGCTCTACACCGCCCCGACGGCCATCCGCACGTTCATGAAGTGGGGCGACGACATCCCCGCCAAGTACGACATGTCTTCTCTGCGGATCCTGGGCAGCGTCGGCGAGCCGATCAACCCCGAGGCGTACGTCTGGTACCGCGAGCACATCGGCGGCAACCGCACCCCGGTCGTCGACACCTGGTGGCAGACCGAGACCGGCGCCATCATGATCAGCCCGCTGCCCGGCGTCACCGAGGGCAAGCCCGGCGCGGCCATGCGCCCGCTGCCGGGCATCACCGCCGACGTGGTCGACGACCAGGGCCGAAGCGTCGGCAACGGCGGTGGCGGCTACCTCGCGATCCGTGACCCGTGGCCGTCGATGCTCCGCACGATCTGGGGCGACGACCAGCGCTACATCGACACCTACTGGTCCCGCTTCGAGGGCATGTACTTCGCGGGCGACGGCGCCAAGAGGGACCAGGACGGCGACATCTGGCTGCTCGGCAGGGTGGACGACGTCATGCTCGTCTCCGGGCACAACATCTCCACCACCGAGGTCGAGTCGGCGCTGGTCTCCCACCCGAAGGTCGCGGAGGCGGCCGTGGTCGGGGCTACCGACCCGGTGACCGGGCAGGCCATCGTTTCGTTCGTGATCCTGCGCGGCAACGCCGAGGAGGGGGCGGACATCGCCGCCGAACTCCGTGCCCACGTGTCCAGGACACTGGGCCCGATCGCGAAGCCCCGCCAGATCCTGGTGGTGCCCGAGCTGCCCAAGACCCGCTCCGGCAAGATCATGCGGCGGCTGCTGCGCGACGTGGCGGAGAACCGCAGCATCGGCGACGTCACCACCCTGGCCGACAGCACGGTGATGAATCTCATCTCGGAGAAGCTGCCCAGCGCCAAGGGCGAGGACTGAGCGAACCCGAGAACCCGGGTGGGTCAGTGCCCCTGGCCCACCCGGGGCCGGCTCCTCATCGCCGCCGCGATGTTCGTCGATCCGCCGCCGGGGTAGCCCCCGGCCGTGACAACCTCCCCACCGGTGTCGTCCGGCGCCGGAACCGAAACGGCCCGCCGCCGCCCTGACCGAGGGCGACGGGCGGAAGACCAGCCGGAGATCCTCCGCGCCCCACCGCCTCGAAGGCGCGCCCGGCGGCGCGGATTCCCACCGCAGGACGGCCGGGACCTCACCAACCCGGTACGGCCGGACTAAAGTCTGAAGTCTTGACGACGCAGATATTCGATGACACATGCGCGATTACCACAGTTGTGACCGCGACACCGGCTCCGGTGACGATCCCGCCGCAGGTGTGCGTGCACGACCGCCTCAGGGCGCAGCATGATGTTCGACAGAGGCCCTTGATAGGAGACCCCGTCCATGACACATATTCCGCCCGCGGAGCCACAGGAGGAGTCGCTGGGCGCCCTGGTCGCCGCGGCCAGTGACCACATATCCACACTGGTCCGTGCCGAGATCGAGTTGGCCAAGGCAGAGCTCAGGTTCGACGCCAAACGGGTCGGCGTGGCGGCGGGTCTCTTCGGCGCCGCGGCGTTCATGGCCCACCTGTGTCTGATCCTCGCCTCGTTCGCGATCGCCTACGGCCTGGTCGCCGCGGGCCTGTGGACCTGGCTCGCCTTCCTGATCGTCACGGTGTTCTATCTGATCGTGGCCGGGCTGCTGGTCTTCGTCGGCATCCGGCGGCTCAAGGGCCTGACCGGAATGCGGCGGACCCTGCACTCGCTCAAGACCATCAAGAGCGGAGCCGAGGCCGGCGCCGTTCCCACCGCTCCGGTCACGGCCGGCCAGGTGGGCAGCCATCGCGATCCGGTGAGACCGGGCCAGTGAGCAGACCCGATGAGTCCATGGTCAGGCTGGAGGGTCCGTGGACCCACCACTCGGTCCATGCCGGAGGCACCCGCTTCCACGTCGTGGAGGCCGGTACGGGCCCCCTCGTGCTGCTGCTCCACGGATTCCCGCAGTTCTGGTGGAGCTGGCGCAACCAGCTTGTCTCGCTTCCGGCAGCGGGCTACCGCGCCGTCGCCGTCGATCTGCGCGGCTACGGCGCCAGCGACAAGCCGCCACGTGGCTACGACCTGTACACCCTGGCCGCCGATGCGGCCGGGCTGGTCAGGGCGCTGGGCGAGAGCTCCGCGATCGTCGTCGGCCACGACTGGGGCGGACTGCTCGCCTGGACCATGGCCGTGAAGGACCCGAAGGCGGTCCTGCGGCTGGTCACCGTCTCCGCACCACACCCCCGACGGCTCCGCACCGCGCTGTTCACCGAGCCGTTCGGCCAGTTCAGGGCGGCTCGCTACGCGCTGGGATTCCAGCTGCCGCTGCTCCCCGAGCGGCGCCTGACCGCCGACTCCGGCGCCATGGTGGGACGGTTGCTGGAGAAGTGGTCGGCTCCCGGCTGGCCGCAGGAGGAGGTGGCGAAGACCTACCGCGACGCGTTCCGCATCCCCAACGTCTCGCACTGCGCGCTGGAGTACCACCGCTGGTTCGGCCGCTCCCAGCTCCGCCCGGACGGGTGGCGCTACGCGAAGACCATGCGCGCCCAGATCAACGTACCGACTCTGCAGGTGCACGGCGCGTTCGACCGGCACGTCCTGCCCCGCACCGCCCAGGGCTCGGGCCGCTACGTGGCCGCCCCCTACCGGTGGCGGCTGATCGAGGGCGCCGGACACTTCCCGCACGAGGAGTGCCCGGAGGAGTTCGACGCCGAGCTCGTCACCTGGCTGTCCGATCCGGAGCCCGACGGGTGAACGGGCGAGACCGGGACGCCGACGGGAGGCCGCGCAACCGGCGTCCTCGCGACGCGTTCGGAAGGCCGCTTCCGTACGGCGCGGAAGGCGTGGCACGCATTCCGGACGACTACGCGCCGAGCGCGGAGGAGGCCCTCTCCGAGGCCCACAGGCTGCTCGGCGAGGGACGCCCGTTCCACGCCCACGAGGTGCTGGAAGGCCGCTGGAAGAACTCCCCCGCCCAGGAGCGCGAGCTGTGGCAGGGGCTGGCGCAGATCTGCGTGGGCCTCACCCACCTGCAGCGGGGCAACCGCGGCGGAGCCGCGACGCTGTTCGCCCGGGGCGCCGACCGGATCAGCCGGTACGGCACGCCGTACGAGGAGATGGCGGTGGCGGCCGGAAGGCTGGGCGACCTGGACGCCGAAACGGCCATCGCGGCGATCAGAGACCTGATCCGGTGTCTGGTTCCCCCCGAGGGAGCGAATCCAAGTGGGACGTCCGTGGCCTGATCAGCTCCGGGTGCACTCCTGGGTGTTCACCCGGTTGGACAGCCTGGAGCCGTCTTCGGCGTCCGGTGCCACTTCGGCGGCGGTCAGCACGAAGCCGGTCTCCGCCCTGTCGGTGGCCGCCGCGAAGACGACGCCGTAGACCTTGCCGTCGGTGGTGAGCAGCGGCCCGCCGGAGTTGCCCTGCCGGACCAGGCCGCGGATCCAGTAGACATCCCGGTTGACGGTCTTGTGCTCGTAGATGTTGGGCCCCTGAGCCTTCTGCCGGTCCCTGATCCTGGCCGGCTCCATGGTGTAACCCTGGCCGTGCGGGAAGCCCGCGACGATGGCGTCGTCGTCCTTCTTGGCTGTGCCGTCGAAGCGCAGGATCGGCAGGTTCAGGTTGGGGACACGCAGGATCGCGATGTCCCTGTCGGGGTTGTAGAGCACGACCTGGGCCGAGTGGACGTTGTTGAGATGGTCGATGACCTGAAGGTCCTGGTCGACCCCGGCGACCACGTGCGCGTTCGTCATGATCTTGTCCTGGGCGTAGACGAACCCGGTGCCCTCGATGTGCTTGCGGCAGCTGGAGGCCACGCCCTGGACCTTGACGATGCCCCGGCGGGCCCGGGTGAGTTGTGCGCTCTTCGGCACGCTCCGGTCGGGTGGCGCGACCTCGACGAACTGGCCGCCCGCTATGCCGTCGAAGACCCTGGGAAAGCCGGAGGTGTCGATGAAGTCCCTGAAGGGCTTCTGCAGGTCCCTGGCCAGCTTCGGCATCGTCTGATCGACCGTTTTGATCAGCAGGGACTTACTGACCTGCTCCCCGAGCAGCGTGAACTGCGAGGAGGTGATCAACGAGCCGATCAGCCACGCGATGATCAGCACCGAGAAGGCGCTCGCGAAGGTGCCGCCGACCGCGTCGACGACCTTGGCGGGTTCCCAGGTGACATGGCTGCGGACCACCGCGCCGATCGTCGACGACGCGAACTGACCGATCGTGGCGGCGAGGAAGACGATGACGATCGCCAGCAGCGCCCGCTCGGTCTCACCGTCGACCACCGCTCCGGCGATGGGCGGGGCGATGAACATGCCCAGCAGGCCACCGCCGACAAAACCGACAAAGCTCAGAGCCCCGATGATGAACCCCTGGCGGTATCCCGACACCGCGAAGGCCACCATCAGGGCGATCAGGATGAGGTCGAGGAGATCACCGCTCACTCCCTTACGGTATCCAGCCCCTGCCCCGCGCGTGCACACCTTCTGCGAGGTCTCTGCGGTTATCGTGGCCGGATGGCGATGATCGGAGGAGCGGCGACCGTGGCGTCTCTCATCGAGACCGCGCTACGGGAGCGAGATCAGGACGGCGCGGCCCGCTGGCGCGCGATCACCCGGCTGCAGGAACGGGGCGATCTGGAGACCTTCACCGCGGCCCGGAGACTCTGTTCGGGAAAGACCGCGGCCGAGCGGATGCTCGGGGTCGACATCCTGGGACGACTCGGCTTCGTCGACCGGACGCTGCCGGTGCTCCGCGCCCTGTCCGTCGGCGAGGACGACCGCCTGGTGCTCTACTCGGTGTTGATCGCCTTCGGCCACCTCAGGGACCGCCGCGCGCTGCCGTCGGTGATCGCCCTCTCCGAACACGCCGACCCCCGGATCAGGTACGGGGCCGCCTACGCGCTGCCGAACATCATGGGCAGCCCACCCGACCCGACGGGCCTGGCCGCGTTGAGACGGCTGACCCTCGATCCCGACGGGGACGTGGCCGACTGGGCTCGCCTCGGTCTGGCCCTGTCAACGGGACGCGAGGTTGAGGACGTCGGGCGGAATGTCCTCGATCCGTGAATGATCCCAGGGAAGCTCGAAACCCGAACTGCCGAGCACGGTGTCGAGCACTCCCGCGGTGAACCCCCACACCAGCAGCCCGCGCACCCGGAACGCCGGCCCCGAGTAGCCTCTCGGATGGCGCAACCTGATCCGGTTGGCCGGATCGACGAGCTCGCGGATCGGGACCCGCTCCACCGACTCCACCTCGTCCGGCGAGGCCGCGTGGACCACGCAGGGCGTGTGCCACCAGGCCAGCACCGGGGTCACCCGGTTGTCGCTGTGACTCACGTACAGCTCGGGCATGGTCCCGATCACCCGGACGCCTGTCGGATCGAGACCGGTCTCCTCAACGGCCTCGCGCAGCGCCGCGGCGATCGGGCCGTCGTCCTCCGGGTCCACCCCGCCGCCCGGGAACGCGGGCTGACCGGCGTGTGTGCGCCCGTTCGAGCTCCGCTGGATGAGCAGCACGTCCGGGCCGAGCGGCCCCTCACCGAAGAGCAGCAGCACCGCGGCCGACCGCCCGCCGGACGCCGGCGGGCGCAACATCGAGGGCACCGGCGTTCCCGCGACCCGCTCCGCCAGCGTTTCCAACCATCCGGGAACCTCTTCCACGGGCACACCTCCGGTCCTCTGCAACACGGCGTCCCGCCCCGCGCTTCCCGGTAGCGGCGGGATGTCGGCGGATCCGCCAGTGCCCGGAGTCGGTCTTACCACAGCGGTGCGGAAAAGATCACGAGAAGGGGCCGGGGCGCACCAGCTTGGCGGCCCGGACGGGATCCGTGGGGCCGATGCCGTACGAGGGGCAGAGCGCGGCGAGCGGGCAGACTCCGCAGGCCGGCGTGCGGGCGTGGCAGACGCGGCGGCCGTGCCAGATCAGGCGGTGGGACGTCATTGTCCAGTCGCGCTTCGGGATGAGCTCGGCGACGACCTGCTCGATCTTCACCGGGTCGGTCTCCGAGGTCCAGTGGAAGCGGTGGACGAGCCGCTGGAAGTGGGTGTCGACGGTGATGCCGGGCACCCCGAAGGCGTTGCCGAGCACCACGTTGGCGGTCTTGCGGCCGACCCCCGGCAGGGTCACCAGGTCCTTGAGCCTCCCGGGGACCTCACCGCCGAAGCGCCCGCAGAGGACCTGGGCCATACCGATGATGCTGTTGGCCTTGGCCCGGAAGAACCCGGTGGGCCGGATGATCCCCTCCAACTCGGCCCGGTCCGCAGCGGCGTAGTCTTCTGCTGTGGGATATTTCACAAAAAGGGTAGGAGTGACCGTATTGACCCTTTTGTCCGTGCACTGTGCGGACAGGATCGTCGCGACCAACAGCTCGAGAGGATTGCGGAAGTCGAGCTCGCAATGGGCGTCGGGATAGGCCTCCGCCAGGATTCGGTCCATTCGCCGAGCTCGACGGACCAGAGCGAGCTGGGATTCACCACCGGGGCTGACATTGCGGGGCACCCCGACAGCCTACGCTCAAGGCCCCCCGCAGAGCCGCTCGGTGGGATGGGTCACAATGACTGCGTGAGCCGTGAAACGGGAGGCACTGTGAACTCCGACGATGTGCTGGGCAAGGCCCCTCTGTTCGCCGCGCTCGACCGGGAGAGCGCCGCCGCGCTGCGCACGAGCATCTCCGAGGTGCGCCTCGCCAAGGGACAGACCCTTTTCAGCGAGAACGAGACCGGGGATCGCCTCTACGTGGTGCTCGAAGGCAAGATCAAACTCTCCCGCACCGCGCCCGACGGCCGGGAGAACCTGCTCAGCGTGCTCGGCCCGGGTGAGATGTTCGGCGAGCTCTCCCTGTTCGACCCCCGTCCCCGCACGGCGTCCGCCACAGCGTTGACCGACGTCCTGCTGGCCGGGCTCGGACACGACGACCTGCGCCCCTGGCTGACCGGCCGTCCCGAGGTCGCCCTTCACCTGCTGCGCGCCCTGGCCCAGCGCCTCCGCCGTACCAACGACGTGCTGGCCGACCTGGTCTTCACAGACGTGCCGGGACGGGTGGCCAAGGCCCTGCTGGACCTGGCCGACCGCTTCGGCCAGCGGGTCGACGACGGCGTGCGGGTCCACCACGACCTCACCCAGGAGGAGCTGGCCCAGCTGGTCGGCGCCTCCCGCGAGACCGTGAACAAGGCACTGGCCGACTTCGCCCAGCGCGGCTGGCTGCGCATCGAGGCCAAGGCCGTGGTTATCATGGACCTGGAGCGGCTGCACAACCGCTCGCGCTGACGGGCCCCGCCCTCCGGCAGGCCCTCATCACGGCGGGGTCCGCCGGGGGCGAACCTGGCCGTCCAGATAGGCGAGCTGCGCGCGAACCGACATCTCGGCGGCGAACCAGAGGGACCTGTCCACCTCCGCGTAGACGATCTCGACGATCTCGCGGGGCGTCGTCGCCCCCTGTTCCCTGGCCTGGCGGATCTGGTCCAACCGCCGCCGCCGGTGCGCGATGTAGCCGTCGAGCGTGCCGATCGGATCGGGAAGCACCGGCCCGTGACCGGGCAGCAACGCCTCCGCCCCGACCTGCTCGGCCCTCGCCCTGAGCAGGTCCAGGGAGCGGAGGTAGTCGGCCAGATCACCGTCCGAGGCGATCACGGTGGTGCCGCGGCCGAGCACGGTGTCGCCGGTGAGGATCGCCCTGTCCCGCGGCAACCAGAAGCAGAGCGAGTCGAACGAGTGGCCCGGCGTGCCCACCACGTGCAGCTCCAGGTCCCCGACGGTGAGCACGTCGCCGTCGCCGAGCCCCTCCTCGCCCAGCCGGTGCGTGGGGTCCAGCGCCCTGACGGGCGCGCCGACCAGCCCGGCGAACCTCGCGGCACCGCCGCTGTGGTCGTGGTGCCCGTGGGTCAGCAGGATCGTGGTGACCCGGCGGCCCTCCAGATGGCCGGCGACCCGCGCCAGGTGCTCCTCGTCATCGGGGCCGGGGTCGACGACCAGCACCTCCTCACCGAGGCCGATCACCCATGTGTTGGTACCGTCCAGGGTCATCTCGGAGGGGTTGGGGGCGAGCAGGTTGAGCGCGTGCTCGGTACCCGCGCCGTCGGGCCCCTCCAGCGGGATCCGCAGCCCGCTCACCGCGAACCGCCGAACTCGTAGTCGTCGTCGAGCACGATGCGCATCTCACCGTCCACTTCGGCGATCCCGGGCATGAAGGTCACGATCTCACGCTCGGCCGCCAGCGCCTCGGAGATCTTGTCGTAGGCGCACAGCTCGGTGAGCGTGCGATGGGTCGGGGGCATCAGGAAGATCTGGCCGGCCCTCCCCTGGTCGAGCGCGTCGGCGGGCCGGACCCAGACCACCTGGTCGGCCTCGCCGCCAACGTCACGGGTGAGCTGGCCCGGCGGGAGCGCGGCGACGAAGAAGCGGGTGTCGAAGCGCTTGTTCTCGACCTCGGGAGTGATCCAGTGGGCCCAGGGGCGGAGCAGGTCGGAGCGGAGGACCAGGCCGCGCCTGCCGAGGAAGTCGGCGAAGGACAGGGTCCTGTCGATCAGGGCGAGCCGGTCGGCCTCCCAGTCGTCACCGGTGGTGTCGGCCACGACGGACTCCGCGGACGGCCCGGCCAGCAGTACCCCCGACTCCTCGAACGTCTCCCGCACTGCGGCGCACACCAGGCCCCGCGCGGTCTGCTCGTCCGCGTGGAAGACCTCACCCCAGGCCGCGGGCGAGGGGCCGGCCCAGGTGATCTCCTGGTCGGTGTCGCGCGGGTCGACCGACCCACCCGGGAAGACGTAGGCCCCGGCGGCGAAGGCCATGCTCGCCTTGCGCCTCAGTAGGTAGACCTCCACCCGGCCGGCGTTCTCGCGGAGGATGACCACGGTGGCGGCGTCTCGCGCGGGTACCGGCGCGACCCGCCCGGCCAGAATGTCGCGTGCACGCTCACCGAACTCGCCAGGAAGCGGGATACCGCCCATTTGAGACCCTCCGCCAGAACATCACTCGGTTGCCGGGTCCATCATGTGGCACGGCACCGCCCCGGACAATCGCGGGGTCCCTCCCGGCGCACCGCCCCGGCGGGTGGGGCGCCGGGAGACGGCCCCCGGCGGGCCCCACGGCATCTCCACGGCCTCCGGCGAGCTCTCCCCGCCCTCGGACCGTCGGTGTGCCCTCGCGGCCGTCAGGGCCTCGCCGGCGCCGGGTGTCCACTCGACCTCAGCGGACCTCGGCGATCACCTCGACCTCGACCGGCGCGTCCAGCGGGAGGACGGCGACACCGACCGCGCTCCTGGCGTGCCTGCCCGCGTCGCCGAGCACCGCGGTGAGCAGCTCGCTGGCGCCGTTGACGACCTGCGGCTGGCCGGTGAAACCGGGGGCGCTGGCCACGAACCCGACCACCTTGACGATCCGCACGATGTTCGACAGTCCTCCGGCCTCCGACGCGACCGCGGCGAGGGCGTTGAGCGCGCAGATCCTCGCGAGCTCGTAGGCGTCCTCGACGCCCACCTCGGCGCCGACCTTCCCGCCGGCCTTCAGCTTGCCGTCCACCACCGGAAGCTGCCCCGAGGTGTAGACGTGGTCACCCGAACGCACCGCCGGGACGTACGCCGCCAGCGGCGGCACCACCTCCGGCAGGGTCAGGCCCAGCTCCGCCAGCCTCTCCTCGGCCGTCACTGCTTGGGCCGCTTCAGGTAGGCGACCAGCTGCTCGGGGTTGGGCCCCGGCACGACCTGGACGAGCTCCCAGCCGTCCTGGCCCCAGTTGTCGAGAATCTGCTTCGTCGCATGTACCAGTAGCGGCACTGTCGAGTACTCCCATTTCGTCATGCGGGACACATTAGCGAGACGGCTCCCGGCGAGCCGCCCACTACGGGTCCGCGAGCGCCCGGCATGGCTCATGTCCCCCGCCCGGTGGGCGCCGGAGGCGGGCCGGCGGCCAGGGCGGCCCACTGTGAGAATCCACATATTTACTTTCCACGTCCGATCGATTAGCGAGAGGGCGACGCACGGCTTCCCGGGCCGTGCCTCCGGCTTCGGGCGGGTCCGGCCCCGGACCACCCGGCCCACACCGCCTTGCTGACCAGTGTGATCGGCGAAAGAGGCTCTCCGGCCGCCCCCGGGGCAGGCACCGGCTCCCGTCTCGGCCCCGCCGGGCAACGATGCCTTTTGAGTGCCACCCGGGAAGGCACCGGAGAGTTGTCAAGTAACCGTTGGGTAGCCTTCGAAAGGTGAGAGCTCGCGACACCGATTGGGACGGCGTACGCCTTCACGTCGTCACCGGCAAGGGTGGCACCGGCAAGACGACGGTGGCCGCCGCACTCGCGCTCGCCCTCGCGGCGGGCGGCGACAAGGTCCTGCTGGTCGAGGTCGAGGGCCGACAGGGGATCTCCCAGGTCTTCGACCTGCCGCCGCTGCCCTACGAGGAGCGCAAGATCGCCGTCGCACCCGACGGCGGGGACGTCTACGCGCTGGCCATCGACCCCGAAGAGGCGATGCTCGAGTACCTTGAGATGTTCTACGGCATGCGCAGGGCCGGCCGGGCACTCACCAAGATCGGCATCGTCGACTTCGCCACCACCATCGCCCCCGGTTTCCGCGACGTCCTGGTCACCGGCAAGACGAGCGAGGCCGTCCGGCGCAGGGGCAAGGACGGCCGACGGGTCTACGACGCGGTCGTGCTGGACGCGCCGCCGACCGGCAGGATCGTGCGCTTCCTCAACGTCACCAACGAGGTCGCGGGGCTGGCCAGGGTCGGCCCGATCAAGAACCACGCCGATCTGGTGAACGGCGTCGTCTCCTCTCCGGAGACCGCCGTGCACTTCGTCACGCTCCTGGAGGAGATGCCGGTCCAGGAGACCCTGGACGGCCTGGGCGAGCTCCGCACCGCCGGGCTCCCGCCCGGGGGGATCTTCATCAACATGGTCCGCGAGTCGCTGCTGCCCGACTCCGTCCTGGAGGCCGCCGCCGAGAGCCGGTTCGACCCGGCGGAGCTGGTGCTCGGCCTCAAGGCCGCGGGACTCACCGATGGCGGCTCCGCCGCGGTCACGGTGGCCGAGGCCCTGACCGAGGAGATCGCCGAGCACGCCCGCCGCACCGAACTGGAGCGCGACGAGAGGCTGGCGCTGGAGGGGGCCGCGCGCCCCCGCTACGAGCTGCCCCTACTGGCCGACGGGGTGGACCTGTCCGGGCTGTACGAGCTGGCGGAATCGATCCGCACCCAAGGAGCAGCGTGAAGACCCCTCCGGTCCTCGACCTTGACGCGATCATCGACGACCCGCACACGCGGATCGTCGTCTGCTGCGGTTCCGGCGGCGTCGGGAAGACCACCACCGCCGCGGCCCTGGGACTGCGCGCGGCCGAACGCGGCCGTTCCGCCGTGGTGCTCACGGTCGACCCCGCGCGGCGGCTGGCGCAGTCGATGGGGCTCACCGAACTCGACAACACCCCCAGGCTCGTCGTGGGCGTCGAGGGCGAGGGCCGGCTGCACGCCATGATGCTCGACATGAAGCGGACCTTCGACGAGATCATCGAGGCGCACGCCGACCCCGAGCGAGCTCGCCAGATCCTGACGAACCCCTTCTACCAGTCCCTCTCGTCCAGCTTCGCCGGCACGCAGGAATACATGGCCATGGAGAAGCTGGGCCAGCTCCGGCGGTCGGACGACTGGGATCTGATCATCGTCGACACCCCTCCGTCCCGCTCCGCGCTCGACTTCCTGGACGCCCCCGAGCGACTCGGCCGCTTCCTCGACGGCCGGCTCATCCGGCTGCTCATGGCCCCCGCCAAGGCCGGCGGGCGGAGCGCGTTCAAGCTGCTCAACGCGGGTTTCGGTATCGTCGCCGGAGCGCTGACCAAGCTGCTGGGCGCGCAGGTGCTCAAGGACCTGCAGACATTCGTGTCCGCGCTGGACGCCGTCTTCGGCGGTTTCAGGGCGCGGGCCGACCAGACCTACCGGCTCCTGCAGGCTCCCGGAACGGCGTTCCTCGTCGTGGCCTCACCCGAGCGCGACGCGATACGCGAGGCGTCCTACTTCGTGGAGAGGCTGGCCGAGGAGCGCATGCCCCTGGCGGGCCTCGTGGTCAACCGGGTGCACCGCTCGCCCGCGGCCGTGCTGTCCGGGGCGCGGAGCGCCGCCGCCGCCGAAGACCTGGAGGCGCGCGGCGAGCACGAGCTCACCTCCGCCGTACTGCGGCTGCACGCGGACCGGATGCAGCTGGCCGCTCGCGAGCAGCGCGAGCAGGAGCACTTCATCTCCGCCCACCCCACGGTGCCCGTCGCGCGGGTCCCCGCCATGTCGCAGGACGTGCACGACCTGGAGGGGCTGCGCGAGGTGGGCGACCTGCTGGCCGCCCAGTAGCCGTCACGGTAGCCGTCACAACGGCCTGCCGAACCCTGGAGCGCGCGTTCGCCGACCCGTGACATGCGTGTACGGCTGGCGCCCGGCGCCAGCCGTACGGGATCGGCGCGAACTCAGCCGGCGATCAGCTCATTCGTCCGCTCATATTCTTCTTTGGCCAACTCCAGCAGGTCCCGCCAGGAGTCGACATCCGGCCGCCGACGCAACAGCGCTCGGCGTTCGCGCTCGGTCATCCCGCCCCACACCCCGAACTCGATGCGATTGTCCAGCGCATCGGCGAGGCACTCGGTCCGGACCGGGCATCCTCGGCAGATCAGCTTTGCTCGGTTCTGGGCAGCACCCTGAACGAACAAAGCGTCAGGATCCGCACCCTTACAGGCCGCACGGGAGGTCCAATCCGTGATCCACATTCGACCCCACTCCCCTTAGGTGGTCAGTCGTGACTTGGGCCGACGGGCGCGGGCGTCGGGCCTCGGTATTCAATTGCTGCAGAAAGAGACCGTACGCAACCAGACGTTCGGGCCGACAGACCCCGGCGGGACCAATTTCTTACATGGTCATCCACGGCCATCTGGCCGGGAATGACTAGTCACCCACCTGCGATACAGCACGAAGTCATGGCAAAACAGGGTTCCGTTACCGTTTGCGTTATCCGTCCGACGTACCCTGGGTCTCGTGCAAGCTCAAGGCAAAGACCAGGGGTCGGCGGTCGGCAATGTGCTGAAGCTGCTCGGCGCGGCGGCTGTCACAGGTGTGCTCGTCGCCGCGGTGGCGCTCCCGGCGGTGGGTGGCGCGGGGATGACCGTGAACGCGGCGACGAACGAGCTGCGTCTTCTCCCCGAGGAACTCAAGGAACCTCCCCTCGCGGAGAAGACCACCCTGCTCGACGCGGACGGCAAGCAGTTCGCCCAGTTCTACTTCGAGAACCGCGAGTCGGTGAAGCTCGACCAGGTCGCCGACGTCATGAAGACGGCGATCGTGGCGATCGAGGACACCAGGTTCTACGAGCACGGGGCGATCGACCTGGAAGGCACCTTCCGCGCGGTGGTGAAAAACGTCTCGGGCGGCGGGGTCGTCCAGGGTGGCTCCTCCATCACGCAGCAGTACGTCAAGCTCGTGCTGGTCAACGCCGCGGAGACCAAGGAGGAGCAGGACGCCGCGATCGCGCCGACGCTCTCCCGCAAGCTCAACGAGCTGCGCTACGCGCTGGCGGTCGAGGAGAAGTACACCAAGTCGGAGATCCTCGAACGCTACCTGAACATCTCCTACTACGGTGCGGGAGCCTACGGCATCCAGGCCGCGTCCAGGCGCTTCTTCGACAAGCCCGCCTCCAAGCTGACCCTGTGGGAGGCGGCCACCCTGGCCGGAGCCGTGCAGAACCCGAGCGTCACCGACCCGGGGGCGGGAAAGGCCGCCCGCGCGCGGCTGCTTGAGCGGCGCAACATCGTGCTGAGCCGGATGGCCGAGCTCGGCAAGATCACAACGCAGGAAGCGGAAGAGGCCAAGAAGAAGAAGCTCGGTTTCAAGAACATCGCGGCCCCCGGCGGCTGCGAGGTGAGCGACTACCCCTACTTCTGCCTCTACGTCCAGCAGGAGATCGCCTCCAACGAGGACTTCGGCAAGACCCGCAAGCAGCGGGAGAGGCTGCTCCAGCGGGGCGGCCTGACGATCAAGACGACGCTCGACCCGAAGGCGCAGAAGGCCTCGGAGAAGGCGATCCGGCAGTTCGTCCACACCAGCGACAAGCCTGTCGCCTCGCAGGCGATGGTCGTCCCCGGCACCGGCGCCATCAAGGCGATGGCCGCCAGCCGGAAGTTCGGCGGGAACAAGAAGAAGAACGAGATCAGCTACAACCTGGTCGGCGACCGGCTGCACGGTGGCGGAGCGGGCTTCCAGGCCGGCTCCACGTTCAAGCCCTTCACCCTGCTGGCCGCCCTCGACAAGGGCATGAAGCTGAACGACGGTTTCAACACCGGCACCGGCTACCAGGCCCCCAGCCACAGCTCGTTCCGCGACTGCAAGGGCAACGCGGTCGGCGAGCCCGGTCACACCGTCACCAACTCCAGCGAGGGTCCCGGCGGTTTCAACACCCTGACCACCGGCACCCTGGGCTCGGTGAACACCTTCTTCATGCGCCTGTCGCAGGAGGTCGGCCTCTGCGACACGGTGAAGATGGCCAAGAACCTGGGCATCCAGCGCGCCGACGGCAACCCGCTGAAGGAGTTCGAGACCTTCACGCTCGGCATCAACGAGATGGACCCGGTGACCGTCTCCGCCGCCTACGCGACGATCGCCGCCCGCGGCACCTACTGCCGGCCGATGGTGATCACCGAGAGCACCGACCGCGAGGGCAAGAAGACGTCGTACAAGCCCAAGTGCAAGCAGGTCCTGGACGAGGAGGTCGCCGACGCGGCCACCCACATCATGTCCGGGGTCTTCACCAAGGGCACGATGAGCCAGGTCGGCGGCATCGGCCGCGACGCGGCCGGCAAGACCGGAACCACCGACGCCTACACCGCCGCCTGGTTCGCCGGGTTCACCCCCGATCTCGCCTCCGCGGTGAGCGTCGGCGACCCGCGCGGCGCCTTCGGGCACGACCTGATCGGCGTGACCATCGGCGGGCGCTACTACAGCTACGTGTACGGTGCCTCGATCGCCGGTCCGATCTGGAAGAACTCCATGATCAACGCGCTCAGGGGAGTCTCTCCGACCTCCTTCACCCCGGTGAACATGGAGCGCTTCGGCGGCTGCACCGGCAATCGGTGCGCGCCCAAGCCGCCGCCGAAGTCCGACCGGGGTGACGGCGGCGACCGGCGTGGCGGTGGCGGTGACCGTCGTGGCGGTGGCGGTGACCGTCGTGGCGGTGGTGGTGGCGGCGACGACCGGCCGCCCTCGCCGGACGAGGGCGGCCGGGAGGTCAACGGCGGCATCACGATCCCTCCGGTCATCCCCTAGGCCCTATTCCGTGGATCTTGCCGTGACGAGGATCGGTCAGGTGGTGTCTCGCAAGGCGGAGGAAGGAGCCGCGGCGTGCCGCGGTGACCGACGGCAACGCGGCGAGGCGCCGCCTGACCGACCGCGGTAGGCAAAGGATCCTCGGGACACCGGAGCCCTCCTCGCCGGCCCTTCGAAGGGCCGGCGAGGAGGGCTCTCGTCCTACCTGGAGGGGCGCCGCCATGACCTCCCGGGTCAGGAGGACGCGAGGCGCGCCCGTACGGCCTGTGCGACGCGACCACCCTCGGCGCGCCCGGCGACCTTCGGGTTCACGATCTTCATGACCTGGCCCATGGCCTGCGGCCCGGAAGCGCCGCTCTCGGCGACGGCCTCGTCCACGAGGACGGCGAGCTCCTCGTCGGAGAGCTGGGCGGGCAGGTAGGCCTCCAGCACGGCCTGCTCGTCGATCTCCGCCTGCGCCTGCTCCGCCCGGCCGGCACCGCTGAACGCCTCGGCCGCCTCCCGGCGCTTCTTGGCCTCCTTGGCGAGCACCTTGACGATCTCGTCGTCGCTGAGCTCGCGCGCCGCCTTACCCGAGACCTCCTCGACGTTCACGGCCGCGAGGGCCATGCGAATCGTGCGGGTGCGGATCTCGTCCCTGCTCTTCATGGAGGCCGTGAGATCGGCCTTCAGCTTGTCCTTCAATGCGCTCATGCGGTCCATCTTGCCGCCTCACCAGCCCCGCTGTATCCAGAGTTTCCGTCCGCAGGGCCGATCTCGGGCATGATGAGAAGGTGAGGAAAGCAGCCGCGGTGCCCCTGTCCCTGTTCGGTGTCGGCCTGGCCGGCCTCGCGTACGCCTCGATCGTCGAGCGTAACGCGTTCCGGCTGCGCCGCTTCGACGTGCCCGTTCTGGAGCCGGGACAGCGTCCGGTACGCATCCTGCACCTGTCCGACCTGCACCTCACCCCTGGCAGGCGGATGCTCATCGACTGGGTCCGCTCGCTCGGAGCCCTCCACCCGGACCTGGTGGTCAACACCGGCGACTCCATCGCGCACCCCGACGCGATCACGCCCCTGATGCATGCCCTGGAGCCCCTGCTGTCGCGTCCGGGGCTGTTCGTCTACGGCTCCAACGACATGTACGAGCCGAAGCCGAAGAACCCGCTGCGTTATCTCTGGCGCACCTCCAAGGCCGACTACGGCCAGAAGATCCCTACGCTTCCCTGGGAGGAACTGGGCGCCGCCATGGCCGCCGAGGGCTGGCTCGACATGAACAACACCACCGCCCGGGTCAAGGTCGGTGATCTTGACGTGGCGGTGGGCGGCATCCACGACTCCCACATCAACCGCGACCGCTACGACCTGATCGCCGGCCCCGCACCGGCCGAGGCCGACCTGCGGCTGGGGGTGATGCACTCGCCGGAGCCCCGCAACATGACCCGCTTCGCCGCCGACGGCTACCAGCTGCTGCTCGCCGGTCACACCCACGGCGGCCAGCTCTGCGTACCCTTCTACGGCGCCCTGGTCACCAACTGCGGCATCGACCGGGCCCGGGTCAAGGGCATGAGCCGCCACGACTCCGCCTACCTCCACGTCTCCGCCGGCCTCGGCACCAGCCCCTACGCTCCGGCCCGCTTCGCCTGCTACCCCGAGGCCAGCCTGCTGACCCTGGTGCCCCGCCGGCGCGGCGACGCAAGCATCCACGAAGTCCGCTAGACTTTCCCAAGCACGAGCAAGACCGGACGTGTGACCGGGGTGTGGCGCAGCTTGGTAGCGCGCTTCGTTCGGGACGAAGAGGCCGCAGGTTCAAATCCTGTCACCCCGACGTTGAGTGAAGTCCCGAGGTAGAGGGCCGTTCCTGAGAGATCAGGAACGGCCTTCTGCGTTACCGGGTGACCATCCGAGCAACTGTCAGGATCCGTGGACGGGAGCCGCACCGACCCAGCGGTGATAGGCGTCCACGTCGACGTTGCTGCCGCACACGATGGTGACCACGTGTCGGCCGGCGAAGCGGTCGCGGTCTTCGAGGATCGCCGCGATGCCGAGCGCGGCCGACGGTTCGACGACGAGGCCGGCGTGGTCGAGGAGCATCCGCATACCGGCGGTGATCGACGCCTCCTGGACCAGGACGGCGTCGTCGGCGACCAGGAGGAGGTCGTCCAGGACGGCCGGGATGGGACACCGGCCGGCGACGCCGTCGGCGATGGTGTCGGTCGAGTCGGTGGTGACGACGCGGCGTTGGCGCCACGAGTGTGTCATCGCCGGTGCGCCCAGCGGCTGGACGCAGATCACCTCGACTTCGGACGCCAGTGCCTTCACCACATGACCCACACCGGTGGCCAGCGCCCCGCCGCCGAGAGCGATCAGGACGGCGTCGAACGACGGCACGGTGTCCACCAGTTCCAGGCCGATGGTCGCCGCGCCCTCACAGGTCTCGATGTCCAGGCTGTCTTCGACCAGCCGGATGCCGTCGTACCGCGCGATGGCCGCCGCCCGCTCGCGAGCCATGTCGAAGTCGCCGTCCACCAGCTCCAGCCTGGCGTCCAACGCGCGGATGCGATCAAGCTTGGCCGCGGGCGCGAAGCGAGATGCCACGACGGTGACGTCGAGCCCCCGGCCGCGACCGGACCAGGCGAGGGCTTGACCAAGGTTGCCCGCGCTGGCGCACACCACGGCTCGCCGACCATTGTCGGCGAGCAGGCTCGCGACCAGCTCGGTGCCGCGGGCCTTGAAGCTGCGGACCGGGTTCGCCGTTTCGAGTTTGATGCTCACCGTGCACCCGAGGTCGGGCTCCAGCGCCTCGCAGCGGTACAGCGGAGTGTCGAGGAAAATCGGGTCGATCACCCGGCGAGCCGCCCGGATCCGAGCAGTGTCGAGGCGCGTCTCCTGCATGACGCAGCAGCGTAGTGCCGCCGGCACTGTTCCATTCCGGGAAACGTCCGGCGACCGGAGACAGGAACGGACCCACGAGAGACACGCGGGCTGCGAGCACAACCGACTGCTTGCCGCATGTGCGATGAGATAACGGAGACCTCTTTATTGGTTGCCATGGGTACTGCCTCTTGAAGCCTGAATATGCGAAGGTATCGTGATTGTCGGTGGCGACGTTCTGGGTCGGCACGGCGAAGTCAGTGAGGAGCCCTCGTTGTTCAGGCGTCTTTCCAGGTGGGCTGTCGCGGCCCCCATCGCGCTGGCGCTGGCCGCCGGCCTGTCCGGCTGCGGTGCCGGCGATCCGGCCACCTCCGCCTCCTCCGGCGAGTCGTCCGGAGACGGGGCCACGACCCTGACCGTGTTCGCCGCCGCCTCGCTGACCGGCACGTTCACCGAGCTGGGCAGGACCTTCGAGGCCGCGCACCCGGGCACGACCGTGCGGTTCAACTTCGGTTCCAGCGCCACCCTGGCCCAGCAGATCGTCGAGGGCGCCCCGGCCGACGTCTTCGCCGCCGCCAGCCCGGCCACGATGAAGACCGTCACCGACGCCTCCCTGGCCGGCACCCCGGTCACCTTCGTGCGCAACGTCCTCCAGATCGCCGTACCCGCCGACAATCCCGCCAAGGTCGACGGTCTGAGCGACCTGGCCGACCCGAAGGTCAAGGTCGCCCTCTGCGCCGAGCAGGTGCCGTGCGGTGCGGCGGCGGTCAAGGCGCTGGACGCGGCCGGACTGAAGGTCACACCGGTCACCCTGGAACAGGACGTCAAGGCCACTCTGGCCAAGGTCTCACTCGGCGAGGTCGACGCCGCCCTGGTCTACAGGACGGACGTCATCTCCTCCGGCGGCAAGGTCTCGGGCATCGACTTCCCCGAGGCGGAGAAGGCGATCAACGACTATCCGATCGCCACCCTGTCCAAGGCCCCCGAGGCGGCCAGGCGGTTCGTCGATCTGGTGCTGTCGCAGCAGGGCGAGGACGTGCTGACCAAGGCCGGCTTCCAAGCCCCCTGACCCCCGATGACGCGATCCGCGACCCCGGCGGGCCGGAACGGCGCACGCTGCCGCCCCGGCCCGCCCGGCCGCCCGTCAGGAGGTACAGCAGGGGGTACGGCATGAGCGGCGACCAGCCCCGTAACGCCATCTGCCTGGGCGGCCCCTGCCACGGCATGCTCACCCACATCGACCAGGACATCGGCACCCTCACCGTGCCCGTCCCGCGCCGCTCGCCCGAAGAGCCCGAGGGCATGGCCCGCTACCGCATCACCCGCGAACGGGTGCACCATCCCTGCCGCACCGAGCCGTTCATCGCCCTGCACTGGGCCGATCCCCCCGAACCGGCCGGCCTGCCCTGCCCCTGCGGCCTCAGGCACTAGACGCGCCGCTCCGCCGGCGCGCCTTCGCGCCCCCGGCCGATGCACCGGCGTATCACCCGGACACGGCTCCCGTTCGTGCGCACGGCGCGGGTCTCGTGGCCGGTCGCAGCGTGGAGCACTCGACATTGGAGCGGCCGGTGCCGGCATGGTTTCCAGCGCTCATAGGAGCCTTTAAGAGCATAAAGTAACCCCCCGCAGTCAGATGACAGCAAGCAGTAATGTACGTTTGTGGTCATGATCGCATCGATGCGGCGGGTCGCACGGCACGGAGGCGTCGCCTTCGCGCTAGGGCTCGTCGTACTCGGTGCCGCCGTGTTGATGCACCTGACACTGTGTGTGGTGGCCCCCGTCCACCGGGGCCATCATCGCGCCCCCGGGCCGACCGTCGAGGTAGGCGCCACCGGGCTTCTCACCCTGATCGGCGCGGGGACGCCGGCGGAGCACCTACCGTGCCCGGTGCCGCCCGTCGACGAAGACCACCACCTGTGCGGCGCGGCGGCCGGAGCGCAGATCACCGGCACGCGCGTCCTGGTGCCGTCCGGACCGGTCCTCGGCGACCCGGCGGTGGTCGAGGATGCCGCGACACCTTCACCGCCGCCCGCGCGGCGTCGCGCGCAACCGGTCCGTCCGCCCCCCGGGGCCGCGTTACTTCTTCTCAAATCCGTTTCCCGCATATAGCCCGCCCCTCGGGCCGCCAACGACTCCACGCTCCCGCTGAGCGGTATGAGCCGTCGTTCGCGCACGCCCGTCAGCGAGCCGATCACATCGCATCCAGGGGAAACGGATCATGATATATACACTTAGTTCATCGCAGATCACTGCGAGTTCGCCGCAGATCGCCACCGCCTCGCTCAGCCAGTTGATCACCGGAGCCACCTGCCACGCCCCCGAGCACGTGGTCGGCAACACCCCGGTGCTCTGGGTTCCGGAGATCGCCTCGGGGCAGGGGCGTGGATTCTGGGCGAAGCTGGAGGGCAACAATCCCGGAGGGATCAAGGACCGCTCCGCCCTCTACATCGTCGAGCGGGCACGCGAGCGCGGCCTGCTGCGACCCGGGGCACCCATCGTGGAGTCCACCAGCGGGACCTTCGGCCTGGGCCTGGCGCTGGCCGGCATCGTCGGCGGCCACCCGGTGACACTGGTGACCGACCCGGGCATGGAGCCGCTGATGCGCCGGCTGCTGGCCGCCTACGGAGCACGTGTCGTCGTCGTCGGCGAACCGCACCCGGTGGGCGGCTGGCAGCAGGCTCGCCGCCGGCGCGTGCTGGAGTTGCTCGACGAGCACCCGGGCGCCTACTGCCCGGACCAGTACAACAACCCCGACAACGTCACCGCCTACACGGGGCTGGCCATGGAACTGGCCGGCCAGCTCGGGCGGATCGACGTCCTGGTGTGCAGCGTGGGCACCGGCGGTCACAGCGCCGGGGTCTCCCGCGCGCTACGGCGCTTCTATCCCGACCTCCGGCTCGTCGGCGTCGACACGATCGGCTCGACCATCTTCGGCCAGCCCGCGCGCTCGCGGCTCATGCGCGGCCTGGGCAGCAGCATCTACCCGCGCAACGTGGCATACGAGGCGTTCGACGAGGTCCACTGGGTCGCGCCCGCCGAAGCGGTCTGGGCCTGCCGGCGCCTGGCCGCGCTGCGGTACGCCACCGGCGGATGGAGCGTCGGCGCGGTGGCCCTGGTGGCCTCCTGGCTGGCCCGCACGCTGCCCGGCCACACCCGAATAGCGGCGATCTTCCCCGACGGCCCGCACCGCTACTTCGACACCGTGTTCAACGACGACTACTGCACCGAACGGGGTCTGCTCGGCACACCCGCGGCGACCGACCCCGACGAGATCGTCCATCCCGCCGAGCGCGAGCTGACCCGCTGGACCCGGTGTACGACCGTGCTCGACCCCACCGTCCCGGGACACGGCGGCGCGGGAACACCCGCCTCTCCGGAAGGCGGCGCGACCGCCGGGAGGACACCCTCCGAAGACGAAGAGGTCCGGCGGTGAGAAGCACCCTGGCCCTGGCCCGCTCCTTCGACCGGCCGGTGAGACTGCTACTGGTCAACCAGCTCACCATCAACGTCGGCTTCTACATGCTGATGCCCTACCTGGCCGGTCACCTGTCGGGAGCGCTGGCGCTGCCGGCGGCACTGGTCGGCCTGATCCTGGGCATCCGCAACCTCAGCCAGCAGGGCATGTTCCTGGTCGGCGGCACCCTCGCCGACCGGCTCGGCCACAAACCCATGATCGTCGCAGGGTGCGGGCTGCGCACCCTCGCGTTCCTGATGCTGGCCGTGGCCGACTCGCTGCCCATGCTGGTCACCGCCTCGGCCCTGACCGGGTTCGCCGGCGCACTGTTCAACCCCGCCGTGCGGGCCTACCTCGCCCAGGAGGCCGGGGCGCGGAAGGTCGAGGCGTTCGCCGCGTTCAACGCCTTCTACCAGCTCGGCATCCTGATCGGGCCGCTCGTCGGCCTGCTGCTCAACGCGGTGGCCTTCAGGCTCGTCTGCCTGGTCGCGGGCGTGATGTTCGCCGTGCTCACCGTCGCCCAGACACGGGCCCTACCGAAAGGCGACCGCCCGCGGGCCGAGGAGAGACGGAGCGTGCTGCTCGACTGGCGCGAGGTGTTCGGCAACCGACCCTTCCTGCTCTTCTCGCTGGCCATGATCGGCTCGTACGTGCTGAACTTCCAGGTCTATCTGGGCCTGCCACTGGAGATCCGCCGGGTGACGGGTGGCGAGCTGGGGGTCACCCTCGTCTTCGTGGTCTCCGCGGTGCTGACCATCGTCGGTCAGGCCCGCCTGACCGCGTGGGCGACCCGGCGGTGGCGACCGCCGCAGGCCATCGCCAGAGGTCTGGTCCTGATGGGGCTCGCCTTCGTCCCGGTGGCCCTGGCCGCCCCCTGGGCGGGCAGCGCCGGCACGTCCGGTGGCGCCGCCGGGGTGCTCGTGCTGCTCCCCGTCCTGGGGACGGCGGCGCTGCTCAGCCTGGCCACCATGATCATCTACCCGTTCGAGATGGCGACCATCGCCGTCTTCGGCGGTCGGCACATGGTGGGTACCTACTACGGGCTCTACAGCACCCTGGCCGGGATCGGCATCGCCGCGGGCAACCTGCTCACCGGGTGGGCGCTGGATCTGGGCACGCGGGCGGGTCTGCCGAGCCTGCCGTGGCTGGCCCTGGTGCTGATCGGCCTTGGCTGCGCCGCGGCCGTGGTCGCCCTGGATCGATCGGGGCGCCTGGCGGCCTCATCGCGGGCCGCTCCGGCGACGGCGTGACGCGCCTCAGCGGCGCCCCGGCCTCGCGAAAGCGGGTTCCCGCGGCCGGCTAGCCGCCACCGGCCGTCTCGGTGGCCTGCGGCGCGGGGTCCCACCCGCGCAACAGGCCACCGGTGACGGCCGTGACCGCGCAGCGCTGGGCGGCGTAGGCGAGGGCCATGGTGTGGTGTTCCCGGGAGAAGTCGGCGACGGCATCGGCCACCAGGAATGCCTGCAGGTCCTGCATGAAGGCGTCGCAGGCGGTCATGAGGCAGCCGATGTGGGCGTAGACACCGCAGACGATGATCTGGTCGCGACCCATGGCGTCCATCCGGGTGCGCAGGTCGGTCCTGCGGAAGGCGCTGTAACGCCACTTGGTGAGCAGGATGTCGGACGCCGCGGGGAGAAGGCTCGCGACGATCTCGCTCTCCTGCGAACCGGGGATGCCCGAGCCCCAGAAGTCCTGGAGCAGGCCGCGCTCGTGGCTGCTCTGGCCGCCGGGCTGCATCGAGTAGACGACCGGAACCCCCAGCCCGGCGCAGGCCTCGCGCAGCAGACCGATGTTGTCGATGAGCCCGGTCAGCGGTGCGGCGCCGACGGCGAAGGGGGCGAGGAAGTAGTTCTGCATGTCATGGACCAGCAGGATGGCGCGGCGCGGATCAGGGCGCCAGGCCACCTGGTTCTCGGGAAGATCGCCTTCTTTTGGCAGCGGGTAGGAGGCGATCTGGGGAAGGGCCACGGGTGCTGTCTCCTTTCCTGTGTCAGTGGGCCGGACGGTGGGTCAGCGGTCCTGGTCCAAGCCGACGGCGCGGAGCATGGTCTGGAACTTGGCGGTGGTCTCGGCGAGCTCGGTCTCCGGCACCGAGCCGGCGACGATTCCCGCACCGGCGAACAGCCTCAGGGTCTGGTCGGCGACCTCGGCACAGCGGATGGTCACGACCCATTCGCCGTCGCCCGCCGAGTCCCCCCACCCGACCAGGCCGGCGTACAGGCCGCGGTCGAACGGCTCGATCTCCTCGATGGCCTGGCGTGCGGCGCTCGCGGGGGTGCCGCAGACGGCGGGGGTGGGATGCAGCATGGTGGCCAGCTCCAGCGACGTGACCGCGGGGTCGTCGAGCACGCCGGTGATCCGGGTCGACAGATGCCACATGGAGGCGGTGGACAGCGGTGAGGGCCCGGCGGGCACCGAGAGTTCCCTGCAGTACGGGCGCAGGAGCTCCACGATGCTCTCGATCACCAGCGCGTGCTCGCGGAGATCCTTGTCGGAGGTGAGCAGGGCGCGGGCCCTCTCCGCGTCGATGACGGGGTCAGGGTGACGGGGTACGGACCCGGCCAGCGGGTTCGTGGTGATCCGGCGCCCGGAACGGGAGACGAGCAGCTCGGGGCTGGCCCCCAGGAGCGTGCGGGCCGTGGCGGTGCTCGACGGCAGGTCCACCGCGTAACCGTAGGCCTGCGGGTCGCGCCGGACGAGGTTGCGCAGCACACGCCCGACGTCGACGGGGGCGCCCAGGGTGACGTCCAGGGCGCGGGCCAGCACGATCTTCTTGAGCTCTCCGGCGGTCAGTTTGGCCAGTGCCTTCTCCACGCCGCGCAGGTAGTCACCGGGGTCGGGGACCGGGCCGAATCCGGTGAACGTGCCGGTGACCTGCTCGGGGCCGACCGGTGGGCCGGCCGGTGGGCTCGTCCAGCAGACGGCGGCGGGCACCAGCAGGCGTGGCGGGCGGTCGTCGCGGAAGGGGATCGCGCCCACCACCACGGGGTTGGGGTGACCCGAGTTCTTGGCGTCCCGCAGGGCGGAGGCGACACGGTCTCGCAGGCTCATCGCCCCCGAATCGGAGACCTCCTGGCACACCCCCCTGGCGAGCAGGGTCCGGGTCGGCGAGGTGAAGAAGAAGGTGCCGGGTTCGTAATCCTCCAGGAGGTCCGGCATTCGGGACATGGTGAGGGCGTCGTTCGGCGACATGGGAAAAGCTCTCCTGTCAGGAGGGGATCCAGGAATAGGAGGGATCAGCGCCGGCGGGCGGCCGGTGCTGGGAGAGGACTGCCGCTACCGGAGCGTGGCGCCCCCGTCGACGTACAGGTCCTGCATGGTGATGTGCCTGGCGCGGTCGGAGGCCAGGAAGAGGACCGCGTTCGCGATGTCCTCCGGGTCGGCCAGGCGGCCGAGGGGGATGCCCACCCGGAAGGTGGCCGGCGATCCTTCGATGGCCGCCCGCGCGTCGTGGCCGCCGGTCCACAGGGCGCGCTGCATGGGGGTGTCGGTGGAACCGGGCGACACCACGTTGCAGCGGATGCCGTACGGCGCCAACTCCAGGCCGAGGCACTTGGTGAACTGCGCGGCCGCCGCCTTGGAGGCCGCGTAGGCCGACATGTTCATCCGCGGCACGCCCGCGGCGTTGGAACCCACGGTGACGATCGCCCCGGATCTACGGGGGATCATCCGGCGGGCGACCGCCCGGGACAGGTGGAAGACCCCGCCGGTGTTGACGGCGAAGGTCCGGGCCCAGTCGTCGTCGCTGAGGGCGACGGCCGATCCCGAGCAGAGCACTCCGGCCACGTTGACGAGCAACTCGATCGGGCCGAGGTCGGCCTCGACCCTCGCGACGACGTCGTCGACGGCGGCGCTGTCGGTGACCTGGCAGGGGTAGGCGACCGCGGTGCCGAGCCCGGCGGCGACCCGCTCGACCCGCTCGGCGTTCACGTCGAGCGCGGCGACCCGCGTGCCCGCCGCCGTCAGGGCTCGCGCCACCGCCTCGCCGATGCCCTGTGCCGCACCGGTGACCACGGCCACTCCACCTTCCGCCAGCATGTCCCCACCTTCGTCGGTCTCTCGCCGGTAGGCAGGCTAGTGCCATCACTTTAAGTTGCGCAGCAAAAACTTATAGTTACTTTTCACAGATCAGGTGGACATCACGGAGGTTGGTACGAACACTCCTGACCGCCAGGCGTGACGACGCACGAGGAGCGCGGGGACCGGAGCGGTGCCGATTCCGGGGGCTTTCGCATGGATGACCGAGGGGATGACGCGTTTGTCTCTTAGCAGTGTTGCGTCAATCGTTACGGCTTATGATCACTCTTCATGACAAGCCAGGATATTTCTGAGCAACCTGTATATATTCCCCCTACTTCGCAAGACACTCCTCCAACAGATCCGGCAGATCCAGCAGAGGAGAACAGCGGCGGCGTCCTGGAGATGATCGAGCGCATCGGCTCGGTCATCGTCCCGATCGGCGTCGCGCTCTACGCCGTGCTCTACCTCGGCGTTCAGTCGATGTACTCGGTGTTCCAGATCACCCCGGAGCAGGCGGGGATCGACCAGTCGGTCCTGCTCGGCCGGCTGATGGGCACCCTGATCCTGCTGCTGCTGGTCGCCCTGCCGGCGCTCGGCGTCATCGTCGGGCTGGGCTGGCTGGCCGACAAGGTGACCTTCGGCACGGTCGGCAGGCTCGTGAACGCCGTACGGCGGCGGCCCTGGCTGATCGCCGCGATCGCCGCGCTGTGGTGCGGTGCGACCTACTGGGGCCTGCTCGACGTCTTCGGCGACACCGACCTCGCCGTCAAGGTCGTCGTGGCCGTGGGGCTGGGCGTACTGGCCTTCCTGGTGCCGTTCCGGCTGCTGCGCCGCAAGCCCGTCGGCCGCGCCGGGATGAAGGTGCTCGTCGGCGCCCTCACCGGCCTCGGCCTGGGATTCCTGCTGATCATGCAGATGACCCTGGGGGCGATCGAGGTGCAGGAGACGGGAAAGGCCAACGAGCTCATCACCTACGTCGGCTTCCAGGACCAGTGGGCCGTTCTCCGGAGCGCCGAGAACGACAAGCCGCTCTACGACAGCCGGTGGATGATGCTGCTCGGCGAGAGCAACGGCGCGTACGTCCTCTACGACTGCGACAGGTTCGAGACCATCCGTCGCTCCATGGACAAGACCATCCTCGAATCCATCCAGCTCGAACCGGAGCGCGAGACGGGTTTCAAGTGCGGCACTCTCGCCGAGGAGGCGCAGACGGCTGAGGCCACGGGCCAGTAGGCACGATGGGGACACCCGCGTCGCCGGTCCGATCGGCCCCGCCCGGCCCCGGTGGCGGGGCCCGGTGGCGGGGCCCGCACCGGTGTCAGGACGGCGTGCCGTCCGCGCCGCACTTGATGATCGGGCGGATGCAGTCGCGCAGGCGGCGCTCCATCTCGGCCGGGGGCCAGGCGTTGAAGAAGTCGCCGTGCATCGTGTATCCGCGCCCGGACGCCAGCCGCAGCTGTGCCGGGTCACCGCTGACCGGGTACCTCAGCACCTGGCGTAGCTTCGGCACCGGAACCGGGTGCGAGGCGGGACAGGCACCGCCCACCGGGTAGGCCATGTGGCTCTTGTGGTCGGCCGAGTCCAGGTCCCTGCCGTTCCAGCACTGCGGGAAGTCCAGGTAGGACTCCAGCATGGTGCCCGCCGGGCAGTTGACGAAGTCCTTGGCGGCCCCCACGTGCCCGGCGTGCAGGCACGACCAGCGCGCGTTGCCGCTGGGATCGTCGATCCCGGTCGCCTTGGCGTTGCCCGCGACGATCCGCAGGCCCAGGGGCAGCGGCTGGGTCCGCGCGATGATGTCGTCGCGGACGCCCTCCCCCAGGTAGTAGAACGTGGTGCCGGTGGGTTCCACCGGGGTGTTGCCCTTGTAGAGGGTCGGCACCCAGTACGACGACAGGTCGACGCGCGGGTTGCAGTTGCTCGGGGAGCTCTGCAGGGACGCCAGCGTCGTGTGGGCGTTGGTGGCGGTGCTGCCGAAGAAGCTGTGCATGTGTGACGCGCCGGGAAGTCCGGGGAAGACGATCGGGTCGTCGGGCAGGCGGTGGCTGAACGGGCAGTCGGCGAGGAACTCCGCCACCCGGACGACCGCCGCGGACGAGCCGGCGGCCTGCGGGGTGTGCAGGACGAGGGACGTGCCCAGGAGCGCCAGCAGTGTGGTCATCAGGGTCAGCGGGCGTAGCCGGCGTCGGAGGCCGGCCGGGGAGAGTACCGGGTGCATGGGTGACTCCTTCGGGAGGTCCCCGGTACCGCTCGCGCGAGCCGTACCGGGGTGCGGTGGAGTTACTGGTAGACGCGTACGTAGTCGACGAGCATCTGCTTGGGGAGACCCGTGCTCGCGTCCGGCGGTCCTGGCCAGTCGCCGCCGACCGCGAGGTTGAGGATGATGTAGAAGGGGTGATCGAAGACCCACGGGCCCCGCGTCGCCTCGACCTGGTCCTTGCTGACGGTGAGGACGGTCCGGCCGTCCAGGGTGTAGACGATGCCCTTGCTGTCCCAGTTGGCCGCCCAGACGTGGAAGTCGTCGGAGAAGTCCGCGCCTGTCGGCAGCGTGTACGGGCTGCCGACACCGCCGCCGCCGTTGTAGGCGGGTGCGTGGACCGTCGAGTAGGCGGTCTTGACGTCCTTGCCGAGGACTTCCAGGATGTCGATCTCGCCGTTGTACGGCCACGGCCTGCCGGTGAGGAAGTCGGCGCCCATCATCCAGAACGCCGGCCACAGGCCGTTGCCCTTCGGGACCTTGACGCGGGCCTCGACCCGGCCGTAGGTGAAGGTGAACCTGCCGCCGGTGTTGATCCGGCCCGAGGTGTACTGGCAGGTCCCGCCCGGGCACACCGACCCGGGGGTGGCCTCCTGCCGTGCCGTGATGGCGAGGTTGCCGTTGCCGTCCATGGCGGTGTTGTTGGGGTTGTAGTACTCCAGCTCGTTGTTCGGGCCGGTTCCCGGGTCCTGGGTCCACTTGGCCGCGTCGGGTCTGGTCCCCGCCGCGCCGTTGAACTCGTCACTCCAGACGAGCCTTGGCGGGTCGGCCGGGTCGGGCGGGAGCGGCGGCGGGGTGATGGGGGCGCCGCCGGTGCCCCAGACCTGGAACTCCCACAGCGAGTAGCCGTACGGGGTGCCCCGCTGGGTGCCGTACATCCGCACGTAACGGCCGGTCCCGTCGACGTTCAGCGTCTGCTTGAAGCCGGCGCCGGACGTCGTGGAGTAGATCGGCGTCCAGGTGGTCCCGTTCGCGGAGACCTGGATCTCGAACGCCTTGGCGTAGGCCGGATCCCACTGCAGCACGACCTTCTTGATCTGCGCGGTCGCGCCGAGGTCGACGGAGATCCAGGCCGGGTCGACCCAGCCGGTGGTGGAACTGGTCGCCCAGCGGGAGGCCGGGTCGCGGTCGAACGCCCTGGCCGGGACGCACTCCCAGCAGTTCCCGTCGTGCTGGGAACTGGAGGCCGCACCCGGCCTGCCGTAGGACAGCAGCTTGAGCGCGCCCGGGTCGGGGTCCGGGCCGGTGGAACCGATGGTGCCGTAGACCTGGAACTCCCACAGCGAGTAGCCGTACTGGGTGGAGCGCTGGGTGCCGTACATCCGCACGTAACGGCCGGATCCGTTGACCGCCAGCGTCTGGTCGCCGCCGGTGCCGGTGGTCGTGGAGTAGATCGGCGTCCAGGTGGTGCCGTTGGGGGAGGTCTGGATCTCGAAGGCCCTGCCGTAGGCGGTCTCCCACTTCAACGACACCTGCGTGATGGTCGCGGTGGCGCCGAGGTCGACCTGGATCCACTGCGGATCGGCGAACCCGCTGGACCAGCGGGTGCCCGCGTCGCCGTCGACGGCCGCCGACGCGGGGAAGGCCACGTTCTCCGCGGACGAGGCGGTCACCGTCCTGCCCTGGGACAGCAGGGTGTCGGCGGCGGAGGCGGGTCTGACGGCGAGACAGGATGTGACGAGGGTGACGGCCGCGGCGATCATCAGGGCCACCCGGCGGCCGGGACTTCGAAGCGAGGGCATGGCGTCTCCTCGGGGCGGGGGGTGCGTACCGGTACGGTTCGGGGAGCGCTCTCTCAAGCAGAGAGTGCTCTCGTCCGACAGGGCCTGTCAAGTATCCGTTCAGCCAGCAGGAAACGGGCTGCGCATGATCCGGAACCGACCACATGATTCAGGGAACGCTCCCGCAAAACCGTTTGTACCGTTACACGACGCTGTGAGCTGCGATTAAGAGGATCTTTTCCTGGGAGCGTTTTCTCGGATTCCTCCGCAGGCCCGCGGGAGGGGGAATCCGATTCCGTTCGCGTCATTGACAGAAATCTCACCCCTCATCACCCTTTGTGAGGGAGCGCTCTCTTCATGATCCTCGATTAGGCTTCTTGGAGGTGGCACCGCACGTTCCGGCACCACCGGTCGGTCGGCGGTACGGACTGTGGGAGAGGCACATGAGACGACCCACCCTGGAGGCTGTCGCCACCCGGGCCGGCGTGTCCAAGTCGACGGTCTCCAGGGTGGTGAACGGCGAGCCGACCGTCGCCTCGGACATCCGCGATCTGGTCATGCGGGCGGTGAACGAGCTGGGCTACGTCCCCAACCCGGCGGCGCGCAGCCTGGTGACCCGGCGTACCGACTCCATCGCGGTGATCGTCTCTGACCCGCCGGCCGGGCTCGTCTCCGACGACCCGATGTTCTCCACGGTCGTGCGCGCGGCCAGCCGCGAGTTCGAGGCGGCGGGCAAGCAGGTGGTGCTCATGCTCGCGGGCTCGGATGACGCCCGCGTGCGGGCCAGGCAGTTCGTGGCCGCCCGGCACGTGGACGCGGTCATGCTCGTGTCGATGCACGGCGCCGACCCGCTGCCGGCCGCGCTCGCCACGACGGGCGTCCCGCTCGTCTCACATGGCAGGCCCGCCTTTTGGGGAGCCGCGCCCTGGGTCGACAACGACAACGTCGGCGGCGCCGCCCAGGCGGTGCGGCACCTGCTGGAACGAGGGCGGCGCAGGATCGCCACCATCAGCGGGCCGCTGGACATGTCCGCGGCCCAGGACCGACTGGGCGCCTACCGCGAGGTGCTGAGCGAGACCGGGCGGCGCTCGATCGTGGCCATCGGCGACTTCACCCGGATCTCCGGAGCCGAGGCCATGGCGCAGCTGCTGGAGGACGACCCCGCGCTGGACGCGGTGTTCGCCGCCAACGACCTGATGGCGATCGGCGCCATGCGGGCGCTGCGCCGGGCGGGCCGGCGGGTGCCCGACGACGTGGCGGTGGTGGGGTTCGACGACATCGAGGCGGCACTCTACACCGACCCCCCGCTCACCACGGTGCGCAGCCCGATGGGCGAGCAGGCCGCCGCCTCCGCCCGCCTGCTGCTCGGCCTGCTACGAGGCGAGGACGCCGCCCCGGTGATCCTCCCGACCCAGCTCGTGGTCAGGGAGTCCAGCTAGCCGCCGGGAATCGAAGGAGTTCTCGCGAACGCGGTGCGACGTTCGTCGGCATCACCGCCGGACGCGGAATCCGCCTCGACTCCTAGCGGGCTCCGGCCAGGAGCTTCTCGGTGGCGACGAGGCGCACGCAGGTGGTCAGGCCCAGGATGGCCGACTCCAGTTCCTCCGGCTCGGGGTAGGTGGGGGCGATGCGGATGGTGCTGTCGCGGGGGTCGTTCCCGTACGGGTGGGTGGCGCCCGCGGGGGTCAGCGCGATGCCCGCCTCACCGGCCCGCCTCACCACCTCGCGCGCGCAGCCCTCCAGCACGTCCAGGCTGATGAAGTAGCCGCCCGAGGGGGTGGACCAGGTCGCCAGGCCGGTGCCGCCCAGTTCCTTGGCGAGGATCGCCTCGACCACGTCGAACTTCGGCCGGAGCAGCTCCCGGTGCCGGCGCATGTGCTCGGCCAGGCCGTCGGCGTCGCGGAGGAACTCCACGTGGCGGAGGTGGTTGATCTTGTCAGGGCCGATGGTGCGCTTGGCGGTGTGTCCGAGCAGCCAGGCCACGTTGGCCGGGGAAGAGCCGAAGAAGGAGACGCCGGAACCGGCGAAGGTGACCTTCGAGGTGGAGCCGAAGACGAAGACGCGGTCGGGGTTGCCGCTCTCCGCGCACAGCGCCAGGATGTCGGCGATCTCCGCCGGGGTGTCGGTGAGGTGGTGCACGGCGTAGGCGTTGTCCCAGAAGATCCGGAAGTCCGGGGCCGCGGCCGGCATGGCGGCCAGCCTCCGCACCGTCTCGTCGCCGTAGGAGACGCCGCTGGGATTGCTGTACTTGGGCACACACCAGATGCCCTTGACCTGGGGGTCTTCCCGCACGAGACGCTCCACGACGTCCATGTCCGGACCCTCGGCGTTCATCGGCACACCGATCAGCTCGATGCCGAACCGCTCGCACAGGGCGAAGTGGCGGTCGTAACCGGGAACCGGGCACAGAAAAGCGACCCGCGGCTCGTCGGCCCAGCGGCGCTCGGCGCCGGGCAGCGTGCCGAGCAGGGCGTGCACTATCGAGTCGTGCATCAGCGAGAGGCTGGAGTTGTCCGCGGCGACGAGCTGGGCGGCGGGCACCTGCAGGGGCCCGCTGAAGATCTCCCGGAGCTCGGCCAGGCCCTGGAGGCCGCCGTAGTTCCGGCAGTCGGTGCCGTCCGCGGCGGTGTGGCCGCCGGGCAGGTCCAGCAGGGCCTCGGAGAGGTCGAGCTGGCGCGCCGACGGCTTGCCGCGCGTGAGGTCGAGGGAGAGACCGCGCCGCACCAGTGCGTCGTAGTCCCGCTGGGCGGCGTCCCGCTGGGCGGTCAGCTCGTCGATGGTCAGTGCCGAGAGTGCCGGAGAGGTCACGGGAGTGTTCCTTCGCCTGCTGGTCGGGATCGGCTCCAGAGGCGGCCGGCGACCGGCTGGAAAGACGGTGAAGGGACGGCTCCGAAGGTGACCGGTGTCGGTTCCAAAGGATAGAAGATCTCACCGCGCGACCGCTTCCGATCGGTCCACCGGAGGTCACCGGCACTGGGCGAGCATGACCCTCTTGTCGGCACGGGTGACCGGCAGGTGGTACTTCAGGGCCACCTGGGCGAAACGGACCACGTAGGCGCAGCGGACCCCGCGCCTGGGGGGAAGCCAGGAGGCCGGCCCCGATCCGCCCTTGGCCTCGTTGGCGTCCCCGTACACCGGGAGGAGATTGAGCGGGTCGTTGGCGATGCGCATCCGCTTGGACCGCGACCAGCGGGAGGCCCCCATCCGCCACTCGTAGGAGAGCGGGACCACGTGGTCGACCTGGATCTCGTCGGAGCGCTTCTTGCTCCAGTGCACGATCCGGCCGGTGTAGGGATCGCGCAGCCGCATGGAGACGACCACGCAGCCGGATCCGCGACGGTAGCGCACCTCCTCGCCGTCGCGGGCCAGCAGGTCGTCGCGGGTACGGCAGCCGTTGCGCGCGTACGGCACGCCACTGGCGGTGTCGGCCCAGTTCGCACCGAACCTGGCCCGGCTGTAACCGGCCTTCGACCCCATCCGCCCGACCCGGAGCCCGCTGATCAACCTGACCGCGGCGCTCCGGTCACCGGCCGACCTGACGGGTGCCAGCCCGGGTCGCAGACCGTCCGGGTTGTCCAGTGGCACGACCCTCGCCGGCGCGGCCCTCGCACGCGTGTCGTCGTGCGTCGACAGTGAGAAGAGCATCGCGGCGCCCAGCACCACGGCGACCACCCCCCGCGCGCCCACCCGTGCCTCCAGAAGGATCTACCGGCCCATTCTTGACCGATTCCCGGGAATCGGTTGGTTGACACGGGAGTGTCCGCGGGTTGAGACCCGGCCGGTCAGGGCTGGAAGCGGTAGCCCATGCCCGGCTCGGTGAGCAGATGGACCGGGTGTGCGGGATCGCGCTCCAGTTTCTTGCGCATCTGGGCCATGTACTGACGCAGGTAGTTGGTCTCCTTGTGGTAGGAGGAGCCCCAGACGTCGTTCAGCAGGCGGCGCTGGGTGATGAGCTTGCCGGGGTTGCGGACCAGTATCTCCAGCAGGCGCCACTCGGTGGGGGTCAGCCGCACGCCACCCGAGACGGTCCTGCCCGCCAGATCCACCTCGTGCTCACCGATCACGCACCGGGCCGGCTCCTCCTCGGGAACCGAGACGCGGCGCGACACCGCGCGGATCCGGGCGAGCAGCTCGTCGACGCCGAACGGCTTGGTGACGTAGTCGTCCGCGCCCGCGTCCAGGGCCTCCACCTTGTCACGGCCCTCGGCCCGGCCGGACAGCACGATGATCGGGACGGCGGTCCAGCCGCGCAACCCGTGGATGACGTCCACCCCGTCCATGTCGGGCAGGCCGAGGTCGAGCACCACCAGGTCGGGGTGCCAATCCGCGGCCTGGCGCAGGGCGGCGGCGCCGTCGGCGGCCACGGCCACCTCGTACCGGCGGGCGACCAGGTTGATCCTCAGCGCCCGCAGGAGCTGAGGCTCGTCATCGACGACGAGGATGCGCGTCACGGGTCCTCCACGGTTGCGGGCACAGCCGGGGAGAGGCACAGCGTGGTCTCCGGCGGCCGGTCCCCTCCCCGAAGCCAGGTTACGGCCGGCCGAATATCCGGAGTGGGCACGGGGTCCGGCCGGATCAGAGCCAGTTACGCTTCTGGAACGCCCGGTAGAGCAGGATGGTGCCCACGACGATCAGGGCCGTGGACACCCAGAACCCGACCGGCTGCCCGAAGCCGGGGTAGGGCACGTTCTGCCCGTAGAAGCCGGTGATCATCGTGGGTACCGCGATGATGGCCGCCCAGCTTGTGATCTTCTTCATGATGTCGTTGAGCCGGAATCCCTGCTGGTTCACCTGGGCCTCGCGGATGTTGCCCACCAGATCCCGCAGCGACTCGCTCCACTCCGCGGTGCGCAGTGTGTGGTCGTAGACGTCCTGGTAGTACGGGGTCAGCCCACGGTCCATGATGTCCTCGCCCCTGCGCAGCAGGCTGCCCACGACCTCGCGCGTCGGCACCGCCAGCCGCCGGAGGCGCACCAGCTTCTTGTGCGTGTCGAAGGTCCGGCGCTGGACGTGCTGCATGTCCCGGGAGTTGTTCTGGAAGAGGTCGTCCTCCAGTTCCTCGACCCGGTCGTCCACCACCTGGAGAACCTCGAAGTGGCCGTCCACGATGTGGTCGAGCAGGGCGTGCAGCAGATACGGTGCCCCGAACTTGGCCATGTCGGCGTTGGCGTCCCAGCGCCTGATCACCTCGTCGATGTCGAACTCGGAGCTCTCCCTCACGGTGACCAGGGCGTTCCTGGTCATGAAGATCGAGATCTCGATGAAGTCGAGCTCATCCTCCGCGAGCCTCGTCGCGTAGACGGTGATGAACAGGTGGCTGTCGTAGGTGTCGAGCTTGGGGCGCTGCTGACTGTGGATCGCGTCCTCGACGGCAAGGGGGTGGAGGCCCAACTCCTCGCTGATCTTCGCCAGGTCCGCCTGCGTGGGCGAGCAGAGGTCGAACCAGACGACGGCCGAGGTGTCCCCCACGTGCTCGGAGACGTCGTCGATGGGAAAACCCTCGGCTTCCAGAACCCCGTTGCGGTACAGGCGGGTACGGTCCATGGGCGCCCACCCTAGACCTGCGTTGACGGACCTGGAATCCCCGTCGGATCCACATCTTCAGACCTCATCCCGGCCGGGGGAACCGGATCTCCCGTCCCCCGGTGGTGACGGCGCCGACGCCGTGGCGTCTTCCGGCGGCCGATCCGCCGCATTCCCCGGCGGCCACGGGGATTCGAATGAATAATCCCGCGCGCCCGGGGCAGCAGTGCATACCACAACAGCCGAAGCCTGAGGTGAGGTCACATGATAGTGCTGGGACTTCTCTTGATCGTACTCGCGGGTGCGACCGTGATCGCGGTCTCCTGGGACGAGACCGCAGCATCGACCACCACCGCGACGTTCACCATGTTCGACCGCGTGATCCAGCTCACCCAGCTGGAGCTCTTCTTCGCGGGTGTGGCCACCGGAGCGGTTCTCCTGCTCGGCCTGGGAATCATGTTCGCCGGGATGCGGCGCTCGTCCGCGCACCGGCGCAGGCTCCGTGCCTCGCGCGCGGAGGCTCGTGACCGTGTCACCCGCCTGGAGGAGGAGAAGCGGGAACTGGAGCGCAAGCTCGAAGCGACCCCCGCCGCTGCCAAGACTCCCCCGGCTCCCGCCACTCCCACGGCTCCTGCGACTCCCGTGGTCGACCGTGACCGTGACGGCGTCGACGACCGCGCCGAGGACACCGCGCCCCACCCCCGGGTCGAGGTGCCCCGCCAGCCCTCCACCGACCAGCTCGTGGCCGGTCGCCACGGGCGCTCGGACCACCGCTAGTCACGTCTCCCCTCAGCCGGGGCGGCCCGCGGGCCGCTTCGGCTGAGGCGTGTCCGGACCGCCGTCGCCACCGCCGACGTTCGCCATGGCCGCGGCCGGCGGGGTTCGGGGGGACCTCCCGCGGCGGTGCAGCAGCGTCATGAGCCCGCCGGCCACGAGTCCCCAGAAGGCGGCGCCGACTCCCAGAAGCGTCAGCCCCGAGGCGGTGACCACGAAGGTGACGATCGCGGCCTCCCTGCCCCCGGGGTCGGCGACCGCGGAGGTGACGGCCGAGGCGAACGCGCCGAGCAGGGCGAGACCGGCGACGGCCTCGATGAGCGACGACGGGGAGAGCAGGGCGAGCGCCGTGGCCGGTCCCGAGCCGATCCCGAGGAGGATCATCGAAGCGCCCGCGCTGACCGAGGCGATCCACCGGCGGGCCGGGTCGGGGTCGCCGTCGGGCCCGGCGGCCAGGGCGGCGCTGATCGCCGCCAGGTTCACCGCGTGGCCGCCCAGTGGAGCGCCCAGTGTGCTCGCCAGACCGGTGGAGACGAGGATCCCCCGCAGCGGGGGGCGGTAGCCGTACCCGGCGAGGACCGCCATGCCCGGCACGTTCTGCGAGGCCATGGTGACCAGGAAAAGCGGGAGCGCGATGCTGACCAGCGCCTGGGCGTTCCAGGACGGGACGGTCACCTCCACTACCGGCCGCACGTCCACCGCTCCCGGCCCCGACCCGGTCAAGGCGATCGCCGCGACGGCGACGAGGAGGGCCACCGGGGTCGCCCATCCTCGGGCGAACCTGCTCAGCAACGCCCAGGCGAGAACGGCGGGGCCCGCCATCAGCGGTACCTCGGCGAGCGCCCTGACCGGCGCCACGCACAGGTCGAGCAGGACCCCGGCGAGCATGGCACCGGCGATCGGGGTGGGGATGGACGCGATCCATCGGCCCAGGGTGGGGAAGAGCCCGGCCGCGGTGAGGAGGAGCCCCGAGACCGCGAACGCGCCGACCGCGACGGGGAACCCGCCCTCCACGGTGCCGGTCGCGACCAGTAGCGCCGCCCCGGGCGTGGACCAGGCGATGACGATCGGGACCCGCCGCCGCACTCCCAGCCAGACGGCCAGCACGCCGCTGGCCACGCAGAGCGCGAGCAGCCCTGACGCCGCCTGTCGCTGGTCGGCGCCCACCGCCCTGAGCCCGGCCAGGACCACGGCGAAGGAGCCGGCGAAACCGACCACCGCGGTCACCGCCCCGGCCAGCACGGGTTGAAGCAGGCGTGTCATCTGTCGGTCCTCACACGAGGGGGTGCCGATCGTTCCGTAAACGGAACAAGTCTGGTGCTGCACGATAGCCCCATGGACTCCGAAGCACAACGCCCCCGCCCCGCCGTGGACGGCGACATGGCCGACATCGGGCGGCGGATCCGCCGACTGCGCGAAGAGCGCGGTATCTCCCTGTCCGCCCTCGCCCGCGACGCCGGTGTCGGCAAGGCCACGCTCTCCGGCCTGGAGAACGGCACCCGCAACCCCACGCTGGAAACCCTCTGGGCGATCACCGCAGAGCTCGGCGTCCCCATCACCGCGGCCTTCGCCGCCTCGACGCCGGAGGACCCGGCCACCGTCCCCGGCGGGAGCGACCACCGGGTCTTCCACGGGACAGCGACGGAGGGGACGCTGCTCCAGGTCTTCGAGGACGCGGAGGTCACCTACGAGCTCTACCGGCTGGTGATCCGCACCGGGACGCCACAGGTCTCGCCGGCGCACCACGAGGGCGTCACCGAGCACGTGACCGTCTTCGCCGGCACGCTCAGCGCGGGACCGGCCGACGCCCCCCTGCGGGCCGGTCCCGGCGAGCACATCTCCTGGCGCTCGGACGTTCCGCACAGCTACGCCGCCCTCGGCGACCAGGATGTCCAGGCCGGCCTGCTCATCCGCTACCCGCGCCGCTGATCCCGCGGCCCGCGCGACCTCCGCCGACGTTCGGCGACCCACTCAAATCCGTAAAATTCCCAAAAAGTAATATTTGCCGTATGACACCACGGTCCACCGCGATTCTCATCTGGGCCGTGGGCGTACTGGCCTACGTCATCGCCGTCTTCCACCGGCAGTCACTGGGCGTGGCGGGCATCGAGGCGGCGGCGAGGCTCGACGTCGGCGCGACGGGGCTCTCGGTGCTGGCCATGTGCCAGCTGCTGGTCTACGCGAGCATGCAGGTGCCCGTCGGGATGCTGGTCGACCGGCTCGGTTCCAAGCGCATGCTGGTTCTGGGGGCCGTGGTGATGGCCTGCGGCGAACTCGTCTTCGCCCTGGCCGAAGGCCTGCTGCCGGGGGTCGCCGGGCGGACGTTGATCGGCTGCGGGGACGCGATGACGTTCATCAGCGTGATCCGGCTGGTCGGCCTCTCCTTCCCGGCCCGCCACAACCCGCTGATGGTCCAGCTCACCGGCCTGATCGGCCAGCTCGGCGCGATCGCCTCCGCGGTGCCCCTCATCCACTCCCTGCACACCTACGGCTGGACGCCGACCTTCATGGGCGCCGCCGTGCTGGGCGTGGTCTCCGCGTTCCTGCTGGTCACGGTGGTGCGCGATGCCCGCCCCGAGCGTACCGGGGAGTCGCCGGGCCTGAAGGCCGCCTGGGCCGAGCCCGGCACCCGGCTGGGCATGTGGACCCACGCGGCCACCCAGTGCTCGGCCGCGGCCTTCCTGATGCTGTGGGGGTATCCCTTCCTGGTCCAGGGCCAGGGGCTGCCCCCCTCGACGGCGGGTGTGCTGCTGTCCACGCTGACCCTGTGCGGCATGGTGTGCGGGCCGCTGCTCGGCTACCTCGCCGGGCGGTTCCCCTTCCACCGCTCCCGGATGGTGCTCGTCGTGATCGGCACCACCGCCGGGGCGTGGACCGCCGTGCTGGTCTGGCCGGGGCGGGCACCGCTCTGGCTGCTGGTGGCGCTGGTGGTGGTGCTGGCGGCCAACGGCCCCGGGTCGATGATCGGCTTCGACTACGCCAGGACCTTCAACCCGGCCACCCGGATCGGCGTGGCCACCGGCATAGTGAACGGCGGCGGCTTCGTCGCGTCCGTGTCGGTGATCGTTTTGATCGGCGTCACCCTCGACCTGGTGGGCGGGAGCGGCCCGGAGGCCTTCCGATGGGCGTTCGCCACGCAGTATCCGATCTGGGCCCTGGGTGCCGTCCAGGTCATCCGCTACCGGGGCAAGGCGCGCCGCCTGCTCTCCGCCGCCCGAGCGAGCGCGTAGGGCCGGCTGTCTCCCGTCAGACGATCCGGGTGAAGGGCTCGGCGAAGTGGGCCGTGCCGATCATTCCCCGCTCCGCCCTGACCCGGTCGAGCAGCTCCACCCGGGTGGCCGCGGCCAGCTCGGGGTCGTCGTCGTAGAGGTAGGTCACCCGCGGGTTCTCCAGTTGCACCGGATGCAGCACCAGGTCGCCGGTCAGCAGCAGATCACCGAGCTGGACGACCTGATGGCCGGGGGTGTGCCCCGGCGCGAGCAGCACCCGGACGCCCGGCAGCACCTCCGCGCCGCCGTCCACGGCCTGCACCCGCTCGCCCAGCGGCCGGACGACGTGGTCCAGGACCGTCTCGGCCGCCGCGTCGATCTCCGCGCGCTGCAGGACGTACCGGGCGTTGGGGAAGGCCGGTGCCCCCGCGAGCACCGCCCCGCCCGCGTGGTCGCTGTGCAGGTGCGTGATGACCACGGCCTCCACCTCCTCGGGGGCCGTCCCCACCCGGGCCAGCTCCGCGCCCAGCGCGCCGGGCACCGGCGCCCAGCTCGACGCGGGCGAGTCGCTGGGGCCGATGCCCGTGTCGACGAGCACCGTACGGCCCGCCGCGTCGCGCAGCAGGTAGCAGTGAAAGTGCAGGATCCACTCGTCCGGCTCACCGTGGCGGCCGCCGGGGAACATCTCCCGCATCGGGCGCCGGATCGAATCGCCCATCGGCCCCACCGCGTCACACAGCGGGAACACCTCGACCCCGGCCACCGTTATCGGCCGATGAACCATTCGCCCTCCTGTTCGATCGAGTGGTACCCGCCCTCGTCATGAGGGGACACCGCTCGCATCATAGGAACATTTCATGACAATTCAGCTGCGGCGGAACGCGAGATGATGGAGCGATGCTGGACGATGTCGTCGAACACCTCGCCTGCCCGGTCTGCGGAGGCGCCCTGGCCCTTCACGACCGGGTCCTCGGGTGCGCCCTGGGGCACGGCTTCGACGTGGCCAGGCAGGGATACGTCAGCCTGCTGACCGGGTCGCGGGTGCCCGGGACGGCCGACAGCGCGGCCATGGTGGCGGCCAGGGACACCTTCCTCGGCGCCGGTCACTACACCCCCCTTGCCGAAGCGATCGCCGGCGCCTGCCCTACCGGCGCGAAGGCGGTGGCGGACGCCGGAGCCGGGACGGGCCACTACCTGGCTCGGGTGCTCGGCGAGCTGCCGGGGGCCGTCGGAGTGGCGCTGGACGTCTCCAAGCACGCGATCAGGCGGGCCGCGCGGGCGCACCCCCGGCTGGGGGCGGTGGTGGCCGACGTCTGGAGACCACTGCCGCTGAGAGATGGCACCATAGATGTGCTTCTGAATGTGTTTGCCCCAAGAAACGGGGCAGAGTTCGCCCGAGTGCTCAGGGGTGACGGTGAGCTTGTCGTCGTCACACCCACCTCGCGGCACCTCGTACCACTGGTGGAGCGGCTGGGACTTCTGTCGGTGGACGAATCGAAGGAGCGACGGATGGCGGAGAGCCTGAGCGAACACTTCGTCGAGACCGACCGGAGCATCCATGAGTTCGAGATGACCCTGGGGCACGACGCGGTCGAGGCGGTCGTGGGAATGGGGCCCAGCGCCTGGCACATGGATACGGAAGTTATCCGGAGAAAGATCCAAGGACTTCGTGAAATGAGCCCTGTGCAGGCTTCTTTCCGCATGTCTATCTTTAAGCGCCGCTCCTGAGCAAGCCGTGTGCTTGACAGCCACCTTCGGGACGCCTGTTACTGATGTGACATTTAGTCCGAAATTCCCGGACATTACTCAAGCAATTACCCGATGAAGACGACATACTGGACCGCAATCCGGCGAGCCCGCGACTGAACGCGTGAAGCTGACGCCTTGACGGAGGGAAGCGCCCTATGAAGGCGGAGGAACGCTGGCAGGCCAGGTTCCGCGCGCCGCGCGCGACGCTGCCTGTGTGGGCGGTCCGGGCTCCCAGCCGGTCCGTCTACCGCAGCAACGCCTCGGGGGCGTGGGAGGTCTACGCCTGGGACCGCGCGGGCGGCTCGACCCGCCAGGTGACCTCACGTCCCAAGGGCACCTCACACGGCGCGCTCGACCCCACCGGGCAGTGGATCTGGTGGTTCGACGACACCGACGGCGACGAGTGGGGCCGGTGGATGCGCCAGCCCTTCTACGGTGGCCCCGACGAGCCGATCGACCTCGACCCCGGTTTCCCCTGCGGCCTCGGGCTCTCGGCGACCGGTGAGGCGGTCGTCGGCATGGCCAGGCCCGGCCGCGGCTTCACCATCCACCTCGTCAGGCCGGGTGAGCCCGCTCGGACGATCTACGAGCACGCCGAGGCCGCCTCCGTCTCCGCCGTCTCCCTGGACGGCTCACTGATCGCGATCAGCCACAGCGAGCACGGCGACGCCCGGCACCCCGCGCTGCGCGTGCTCCGGCGCCACGGCCAGGTCGTCGGCGACCTGTACGACGGTCCCGGCAAGGCGGTTTCCGGCCTGCGCTTCGCACCGCTGTCCGGAGATCGCAGGCTGCTCACCCTGCACGAGCGCAGGGGCCGCCGCGAACCCCTCGTCTGGGATCCCGAGACCGGCGACCAGCGGGAGATCTGGCTGCGCGACCCGGGGGAGATCACCGCCGACTGGTACGGCGACGGCCGTTCGCTGCTCGTCGTGCGGGGTCACCGCGGCCGCACCCACCTGAGCCGCTACGACCTTCCCGGGGGCGGCTTCTTCCCGATCGAGACCCAGCACGGCGTGATCGACGCCGCCGCGCCCCGCCCGGACGGCTCCGTCGAGTACGCCTGGTCCAGCGGGGCACACCCACCGCTGATCCGGTCGACCAACGGCCACATGGTGATGAGCCACGGCGGCCCCACCTCGCCACCGTCGGTCCCGGTCGAGGACGTGGACGTGGAGGGACCCGGCGGCCGCATCCACGCCCTGGTCTCGCGCCCCGAGCGCGGCTCCGGCCCCTTCCCCACCGTCTTCCTGCTGCACGGCGGACCCACCTCGCAGGACGACGACTCCTTCGTGCCGCAGGTGGCCGCCTGGGTGGACCTCGGCTTCGCGGTCGTAAGGGTCAACTACCGGGGCTCCACCGGGTACGGCTCGAACTGGCGGAACGCCCTCAGCGGCGACGTCGGGCACATCGAGCTGGCCGACGTGACCGCCGTCAGGGACACCCTGGTCGACCGCGGCGTCTGCGACCCCGACCGGCTGGTGCTGTCCGGCGCCTCCTGGGGTGGCTACCTCACGCTGCTCGGTCTGGGCACCCAGCCCAAGATGTGGGCGGCGGGCATCGCCACGGTGCCGATCGCCGACCACTCGGCCGCCTACGCGGAGGAGGCGGAGGCGCTGCGCTCCTACCACCGCGCGCTGCTCGGCGGCTCACCGGAGGAACAGCCCGAGCGATACGCGGGCAGCTCCCCGATCACCTACGTCGACCAGGTCGAGGCGCCGCTGCTGATCCTCGCCGGAGAGAACGATCCGCGCTGCCCGATCGGGCAGATCGAGGCGTACGTGGCCAGGCTCGCCGGGCGCGGCCACGAGCACGAGGTCTACCGGTACGACGCGGGCCACGGCTCACTGGTCGTCTCCGAGCGCATCGCGCAGATGTCGGCGCAGCTGGACTTCGCCCGCAGACACGTGAAGACCGACGTCTAGCCCCTGCCCGACGGGTCCCGCCGTGGCGCGGATCCAGTGGCGAGGGCCCTGTCAGCGTGCTCGCAACACCACGATCGCCATGTCGTCGGCGCTCGGCTCGGGGGCGAAGTCCTGGACGGCGCGGCGGATCCGCTCGGCGACCGCCCGCGCCGACAGGCCGACGCACTCGGCGAGCAGCTTGGCCAGACCCGCGTCGTCGTCGAGCAGCCGCCCGTCCCTGCGGCGCTCGGTGACCCCGTCGGTCACCGCGAGGAGCACGTCGCCGGGGTCGAGGTGGACGACCTCCGCCTTGAAGGTCGCCTCGGGGAAGACGCCGAGCAGCGACTGGGAGGTCACCACCGTCTCCACGACGCCGCTGGGTCGCAACCGCAGCGCCTCCGGGTGGCCGGCGGAGACCATCGACACGTTCAGACCGCTCGGCCCGGGCGTGATCTCCCCGTGCAGCAGCGTCAGGAACCGGGCACGGTCGCCCTCCTCGAGGATGGCCTGGTTGAGGCGGTCGAGGACGGCGGCCACACCGTACCCCTCCCGGGCGAGCAGGCGCAGGGTGTGGCGGGCCAGGCCGGTGACCGCGGCGGCCTCCGGGCCGGTCCCGCAGACGTCGCCCACCGCGAACCGCCAGGATTTGCCGCCGGCCGCGAACAGGTCGTAGAAGTCGCCGCCGACCTCGTTGGTCTCCCCCGCCGGCTCGTAGACCACCGCGGGGTCGAGGCCGGGGATCTCGCCGGGCTCGTCGGGAGGGAGCAGGCTGCGCTGGAGCGCCCGGTTGGCCGCCGCCTGAGTGGCGTACAGCAGGGCGTTGTCCAGGGCGAGGGCGGCGCGGCGGCCGATGTCCTCGGCGTACTGGAGCACGTCCTCGGTGAACCGGTCGGGGCGTCCAAGGCACATCGCGCCCAGCGTGCGCCCGCGCGCGAGAAGCGGGATGACCAGCACCTGCGAGTCGGCGAGCTGCATGGAACCACCGGCCTGCGGGATCTGGACGGCGGCGAGTTCCTCCCGGAGCTCGTCGATGCGCCGCTCATCGGTGTGCCAGAGGTAGGCTGGACGCTGCGGACCGCCGCCGTTGCTCCATGTGTAGACGGCACACCAGGTGGCCAGCCTCGGCACCACGATCTGCGAGATGATCGCGGGCACCATGTCGGGATCGAGGGTGCCCGCCAGCAGATCGCTGGCGTCGGCGAGAAAACCCATCCAGATCGGCCCGCGGCTGGGCTCCTCGGCGGTCCACTCCGAGGACGGCCGCCCGGAGGAACCGGGCAGCCGGAGCCTGGCCCAGTGCGTGCGCTGCTGACCGGCGAAGGTGACACCCCACTCCTCCACCGGTACGGACGGGGCGGAGGGGCTCGGTTCGGGGGCCCATTGCTGGCGTACCTCGATCTGCAGCCCGTCGCCCAGGTGGTTCCAGACGACCTCGAAGGGGGCGTCTCCCACCTGCGAGGAAAGCTCGGCCGCCAGCCGCTCGGCGGCCGCGAGCACGGAGACGGCCGCCCAGGCGGTCATCACCTCCACGGTGAACCGCCTGACGGCGGGGACAGCCGTGTGTCCTGGGGTGAAGGTCGCCGCCAGAACGGCGCGAGGAGCACTGGTCACTATTCCGTGACTACCACACTTCTCGTTGACATGGGGTGAATCGAAGGTGGGACTACACATTGCGCACCGTGACAGACTGGGGTGACTCACGGCTGCGCCCCCGGGAGTCAAGGAGGTCATATGACCACGGTCAACACCGTGCCCGACGTCGAGGAGCGACGTTACAGCGAATCGGATCTACGACCGATCCTGCAGACACTCATCACCTGGCGCGATGGCGATTTCCGCCGCCGGGTGCCACACGCCCCGCCGGGAATCCTCAGCGAGATCCGGCTGCTGCTCAACGAGGTGGCCGACCGCCGCGAGCATCTGGCCAACGAACTGCACAGGGTCCGCCGTGAGGTGGTGAAGGAAGGCCGTTTCGCCGAGCGTCTCACCCCGGGTCCCGGAGTCGGCTCGTGGGCCGAGAGCGTCGACTCGGTCAACTCGCTGATCGACGCGCTCGTCGGCCCGGTCAGCGGAGCGGCGGACGTGATCGACGCGGTGGCCAAGGGCGACCTGTCCCGCCGGATCGACCTCGACCGCGCTGCCAGAGGTGAGGTGCGCCGCCTCGGCAAGGCGATCAACGGCATGGTCGACCAGCTGTCGCTGTTCACCTCCGAGGTCACCCGCGTCGCTCGCGAGGTCGGCACCGAGGGCCAGCTCGGCGGCCAGGCGCAGGTGCGTGGGATGGCGGGAAGCTGGCGCGACCTCACCGAGGCCGTCAACACCATGTCCAGTCGCGTCTCGGCGCAGGTCCGCGACATCGCGGCGGTGACCACCGGAGTCGCACGGGGCGACCTGAGCCGCAAGGTCACCGTCGACGCGGTCGGCGAGATGTTCGAGCTGAAGAACACCGTCAACACCATGGTCGACCAGCTGCTGGCGTTCGCCGAGGAGGTCACCCGCGTCGCCCGCGAGGTCGGCACCGAGGGCCAGCTCGGCGGCCAGGCGCAGGTGCGCGGCGTCTCCGGCGTCTGGAAGGACCTCACCGACAACGTCAACGTGATGGCGGGCAACCTGACCACCCAGGTCCGGGCGATCGCCGCGGTGTCCACGGCGGTGGCCCAGGGCGACCTGTCCAAGAAGATCACCGCGGACGCCCAGGGGGAGATCCTCCAACTCAAGGACACCCTCAACACCATGGTCGACCAGCTGTCGATGTTCGCCGACGAGGTCACCCGCGTCGCCCGCGAGGTCGGCACCGAGGGCCAGCTCGGCGGCCAGGCCCGGGTCCGCGGCGTCTCCGGCGTCTGGAAGGACCTCACCGACAACGTCAACTCCATGGCCAACAACCTGACCTACCAGGTCCGCAACATCGCCGAGGTCACCACCGCCGTCGCCAACGGCGACCTGACCCGCAAGATCGACGTGAACGCCCAGGGCGAGATCCTCGCCCTGAAGACCACCATCAACACCATGGTCGACCAGCTCTCCTCCTTCGCCTCCGAGGTGAGCCGGGTCGCCCGCGAGGTCGGTTCCGAGGGCCAGCTCGGCGGCCAGGCGCAGGTGCCCGGTGTCTCCGGCACCTGGAAGGACCTCACCGACAACGTCAACGTGATGGCCAACAACCTGACCACCCAGGTGCGTCAGATCGCCGCGGTGTCCACGGCGGTGGCCCAGGGCAACCTGTCCAAGAAGATCACCGCGGACGCCCAGGGGGAGATCCTCCAACTCAAGGACACCCTCAACACCATGGTCGACCAGCTGTCGATGTTCGCCGACGAGGTCACCCGCGTCGCCCGCGAGGTCGGCACCGAGGGCCAGCTCGGCGGCCAGGCCCGGGTCCGCGGCGTCTCCGGCGTCTGGAAGGACCTCACCGACAACGTCAACTCCATGGCCAACAACCTGACCTACCAGGTCCGCAACATCGCCGAGGTCACCACCGCCGTCGCGTCCGGCAACCTGACCCGCAAGATCGACGTGAATGCCCAGGGCGAGATCCTCGCCCTGAAGACCACCATCAACACCATGGTCGACCAGCTCTCCTCCTTCGCCTCCGAGGTCACCCGCGTCGCCCGCGAGGTCGGCTCCGAGGGCCAGCTCGGCGGCCAGGCCCGGGTCGAAGGCGCCGAGGGCATCTGGAAGCGCCTCACCGAGAACGTCAACGAACTCGCCGCGCGTCTCACCACCCAGGTGCGTGCCATCGCCGAGGTCACCACCGCCGTCGCCACCGGTGACCTGACCCGCTCCATCACCGTCGACGCCGAGGGCGAGATCGGCGAGCTGAAGGACAACATCAACATGATGGTGGCGGTGCTGCGCGACACCACCACCGCCAACCAGGAACAGGACTGGCTGAAGTCCAACCTGGCCAGGATCTCCCGCCTCATGCAGGGCCATCGCGACCTGATGGAGGTCGCCAAGCTCATCATGAGCGAGCTGACCCCGCTGGTGTCGGCCCACTACGGCGCCTTCTACCTCGCCGAACCCACCGGCGACCACGACCTGCACCTCATCGCCGGATACGGCGTACGCTCCGGCAGCGGCCCCCGGCAGCGGTTCGCCACCGGCGAGGGCATCGTGGGCCAGGCCGCGCTGGAGGGCAGGGGGATCATCCTCGGCAACGTGCCCGCCCGCTACCTGACCGTCGACAGCGGTCTCAGCACCTCCACGCCCGCGCAGATCGTCGTGCTGCCGGTGCTGTTCGAGACCCAGGTGCTCGGCGTGCTGGAGCTGGCCTCGTTCAGCGAGTTCAGCGAGATCCACCACGACTTCCTGAACCAGCTCGTCGAGACCATCGGTGTCACGATGAACACGATCATCGCCAACTCCCGTACCGAGGACCTGCTGACCGAGTCGCAGCGTCTCACCACCGAGCTGCGGGAGCGTTCCGACGAGCTCCAGCGCCAGCAGGAGGAGCTGCGCCGCTCCAACGCCGAACTGGAGGACAAGGCGGCGCTGCTGGCCAAGCAGAACCGGGCCATCGAGATCCAGAACTTCCAGATCGAACAGGCCCGGCGCACGCTGGAGGAGCGCGCCGAGCAGCTCGCGGTCTCCTCGCGCTACAAGTCCGAGTTCCTCGCCAACATGTCCCACGAGCTGCGCACCCCGCTGAACAGCCTCCTCGTGCTGGCCAAGCTGCTCACCGAGAACGCCGACGGCAACCTCACCGCCCAGCAGGTGGAGTTCGCCAGGACGATCCACGGTGCCGGGTCGGCCCTGCTCCAACTGATCAACGACATCCTCGACCTGTCGAAGGTCGAGGCGGGGCGGATGGACATCCATCCCCAGCAGATCTCCCTGCCCAAGCTCGTCGACTACTTCGAGGCCACCTTCGCCCCGCTGGCCCAGGACAAGGGCCTGTCGTTCACCGTCGAGGTCGACCCGTCGATCCCACAGGAACTCCGCACCGACGAGCAGCGCCTCCAGCAGGTACTGCGCAACCTGCTCTCCAACGCGATCAAGTTCACCCCCAAGGGTGAGGTACGGCTGCGCGTGATCCACGCCGGTCGCTCCGTCGCCTTCGTGGACGACACCCTGCGCGGTGCCGACGGCATCCTGGCCTTCGAGGTGGTCGACACCGGCATCGGGATCGCGTCGGACAAGCTGGAGGTCATCTTCGAGGCGTTCCGCCAGGCCGACGGCACCACCAGCCGGAAGTACGGCGGGACGGGTCTGGGCCTGTCCATCTGCCGCGAGATCGCCCGCCTGCTCGGCGGCGAGATCCACGTGATCAGCAAGGTCGGCGAGGGCAGCACCTTCACCCTCTACCTGCCGCCGTCCTACGGCGGCCCGCTGGCCTCACGTGACGGCGGGGCGAGCGCCCCCAGTTCCTCCCCCCGCAACCCGGCGCTCATCGGCGTGCTCGAAGGCTCCGACGACCTGCCGGAGCTGGCGCGGGGCGACGACATGCCCCTGCCGCACTTCCCCCCGCAGGGCGAGGGCAAGCCGTGGAAGGGCGAAGACCCGCTGACCGGGGCGAAGATCCTGATCGTGGACGACGACATCCGCAACGTGTTCGCACTGACCAGCGTGCTCGAACGCTACGGCTCCACGGTGATCTACGCGGAGAACGGCCGCGAGGGCATCGAGCAGTTGGAACGTAACGAGGACGTCGCCCTCGTCCTGATGGACATCATGATGCCGGAGATGGACGGCTGGGCCACCACCTCGGCGATCCGCCGGATGCCCCAGTTCGCGGACCTGCCGATCATCGCGCTGACCGCTAAGGTCATGCGAGGCGACCGGGAGAAGAGCATCGCATCCGGCGCCTCCGACTACGTGCCCAAGCCCGTAGACGTCGACCGCCTGCTGGAACGGCTACGCGGCTGGCTGACCAGGGGCAAGCCGACCGGTGACTCCGACGAAGGCGTGTGATCGATGCCTGACAGAGCCAAGATCCTCCTGGTGGACGACCGAGAGGAGAATCTGATCGCGCTGGAAGCCATCCTCAGCTCACTCGATCTGGTGCCGGTCCGGGCGAAGTCCGGGGAGGAGGCGCTGAAGGCCCTGCTCGGCACGGAGTTCGCGCTGATCCTGCTCGATGTCCGGATGCCGGGCATGGACGGGTTCGAGACGGCGGCCCACATCAAGCGTCGCGAGCGCACCCGTAACATCCCGATCATCTTCCTCACCGTGGTCGACAGCGCGCCCGACTACGCCTTCCGCAGCTACGCGGCGGGCGCCGTCGACTACCTCACCAAGCCTTTCGACCCGTGGGTGCTCCGGGCCAAGGTCGCGGTGTTCGTGGAGCTCTACAACATGAACCGCAGGATGGCCGAGCAGGCCGCCATGCTCCGCGACCGCCTCTCCGCCGAGCTACCGCCCGGCGAGGCGGACGAGCAGGCGACCGTGCTGCCCGAGCTGTCCAAGCGCCTGACCGCGGTCGAGAACGAGCTCGCCCGGGTCACCGAGCTGGCGCGCAAGAACGGCTCCCCCGGCCTCGTAGGCCCGATATCCGACCTGACCAGCCGCCTCAGCCACCTGCGCGCCGGCTTCGACGCCCTCACCTGACCGGGGTGGCGGAGCGCGAACCTCAGCGGCGGGCGCGCTCCAGGGCGTCCCAGAAGCCGCGGCGCAGGGCGTGGCGGACCTCGTCGTGCAGGAGGAAGTCGATCGGCAGCGAGGAGCCCTGGAGCAGCCGTGCCTCCAGGTCCGAGGGCATCCGGGGCTTACGGGCGAGAACCGCCTCCAGCCACAGGGCGGGGGCGTCCTTGGCGACGGACTCGCCGAAGTCGTGGCCTTCCTTGTGCGCGGCCTTCACCGCGTCGGAGAGGGTCGTCGCGGCACCGTTCCCGGTGCTCTGCGTCGGCACGGGGGCCGGCTGAGGGCCGGTGTAGGCGCCCATCTGCGACGCCTGGTAACTCGGCATGCCGCCGGTGTTGCCCAGCGAGTACTGCGGGGCGGACGGCAGCGGGCCGGTCGAGCCGTTGGCGGCCGCGTGCGACGGCGTGGGAGCGGGTGAGAGCGGCGGTGCCTGGGGGGGCGAGGCGGCCGGGACGGCCGCGGCCGGTGTGACCGGGGTCGCCGGGGACTCCTGGGGGTAGCTCGGATAGGCGGAGGGCAGCGCGTGCTGGGCATGCGCCGCGCGGGATGCCTGGACCGCGGGGACCGGGCTGGTGGCCGGGCCGGCCACCGGGGGACCGTTGCCGCCGCGAGTCGCGACGGGGTGGCCGTTGGTACCGTGCTGGTGGCCGTTGACCGCCAGGGGAGGCGCCTCGTCGCCGATCAGGCTGACGTGCGGCCGCAACTGGCCGGCACCGACCTCGATCAGGTCGTCGCACTCCTGGCGGAGCGTGCGGGAGACGGCCCAGCTGCCGTCGGCGCTGATGTGCACCACGGTGACCCGGATACCCAGATCCTGGGCGTCGCAGACGACCTGCGCCAGGTCCTCGTCGCCACTGACCACGACCGCGTCGCAGACCGCGCCGTTGCGGGCCAGCGTCATCAGGTCACGGTGAACCTGGGCGTCGACACCCTCGCGGCGCCCGGGGCGGATGCGCGACAGGCGGAGCTTGAGACCGGGGATGTCGGCCAGCGTGTCGTGCTCGGGAGTGCGCCGTCCCTCCACCGTCGCCTCGTACCAGTAACAGCGGAGCAGCGGCAGGCCGGTACGCTCTCTCGACAGCTTGTTGAGCAGTTGGAGCAGCCCCGGGTAATCCCAGGAGACCGCCTCGCGGTGGCGGGTTCCGTGCACCGCCATCGCGCCGTCGGACAGCAGGTAACCGGCGTCCACGAACAGCGCGCAACGATCCACCTGACACCGCCCTTCCTACGTGGCCCGATCCTCTGGCTCAGACAAGCCCGAAAGAGCCCAGACAGACGGCCCTTCCTCAGGGTAATCAAGCGGCTGACCGTCCGAGGGTGAATCCCGACGATTCCACCCGCGCTCGACCATACGCCGGACCGTTTACGCAGACCGTACCAGTTTGTCCCGTTCGTCAACCCCCTCCGCAGGGTGCTATACGCCATCCGTCTCCGAAGTCCCGCATCGCGTCCGCCGTACGGAGGCCCGGCCTTCTCGAAGGCGCCTACGAGGCGGCCCGCACGCTCACCGCCGCCGCACCGAAAAGCAGGACGTCCTGGTGCGTGCCGAGTTCCAGCACCGGGGCGCGGCCGAGGCGTGCCCGGAAGCGGTCCACGTCCGTGCCGAAGGTCGCGCGGGCGCCCCTCGCCCCGGTGGCGGATCCGTCGAAGGGATTGCGCGGGTCCCGCCCCCCTCCGGCGGGCCTGAGGGTCCGGCCACCGAGCCTCACCCGATCACCCACGACGCCCGCGTCACCCTCCCAGGTCACCAGAGCCACCTTCGCGGGCGCGTCGGCGGGCGTCAGACCCCCGAGCGGTATCCGCATCGAACGATGCCCCCGCTCCAGCACCGTCGCGGTGTCGACCACGACGGTCTGGCTGTACGGCCTGCGCGGGTCGGCCACGATGATCACCAGGCTCCACCCGGCATGGCGCGAGACGCCCGGCCTTGTCGAGGCGTCGGCCACCCAGTACGTCCCGCGTGCCCTGCCCAGCAGCCGTGTCACATCGGCGAACGCCTGGTAGCCCCGCCCCACGGGCAGCTCTCGCTCCACCACCCGCGCGGCCCTGACCTGCCGGTACTTCGTCTCTCCCGGCACCTTGAGCTTGATCCGCCCGCTGGGGGGCGCGCTCGCCGACCAGTAGAGCCCCGCCCAGACCACCTTGCCGGCCGCCGGCAGCACGAGCCGGGCGGCGCTCGAGGAGCTCGTCGACGGATCCCCGTCACGATCGAGGGGACGCATCTCCCAGCTGTTGTTGTCGCGCCGGCTGCCCTGCCCCGAGCGGGCCGCCTCGCACCCGGGCTCCGAGGGCGCGCAGCTCAGCAGGGTGTTGCCGATCGCGGAGACGGCCACCCGGCCGTCGGTGGCGAACCGCGCCGGAGCGCCCTCCGCCCGTACGCCGCCGCGCGACCTGGCGGTCACCCGCATCCCCGCCGTGGAGACCGTGACCGAGGGCACCGCCCCGTAGGCCGCGTCGTCCGACACCAGGACTCTCAGGAAGACCGCCGTGGCCCGCCCCGCCGGCAGCGGGCCGCGGACGCACCGGGCACCTCTCCGCCACGCCCGGCAGGACCAGCCGTCGACCGTGCCGACCGGCGTGACGGCACCGACGGAGTGTCCCCCGCGGGATCCGGAGGGCAGCGTCACGCCTCGCGGCAGCCCGACGTAGGCGACGACCTCCTCGCTCTGCCCACGACCCGCGTTGCGCAGCCGCACCGCCACGATGCCGGCCTCGGACCTGATCAGGGCACCGAGCGCGTCGATCCTGGCCACCAGGCGGGGCGCGAGCCAGGAACCCGCCCGGCCGTCCTGCCCCGTTCCCGTCGGCCCCGGCCCGGTCCCGGCCGGCTCGCCGGCGCCGGCCCCGCCGCTCTCACCTCCGGACGCCTTCGGCCGCCCGGAGGGCGTCGGTACGACACCTGGGAGCGCCGGGGCCATGACGATCGGCTCGGAGGCCGCGCTCGGCGGGGGCGCGGGCTCCGAGCCCGATACCAGTACGAGCGCGGCCGCCATCGCGACCGCGGTGGTGACCGCACCGGCCACGACGGCGCGTCGCACGGATCGGGGAGCCCGCCGCCAGCGGCCGGGCAGTCCGCCCTCCGTCGTGACGCCCATCCTGCCGAGCGCCACCAGGTAGGCGGGGAACACGGGACCGACGATGAGCGGGCCGATGACGGAGCGGATGCTCCGGCCGATGCCGGTCAGCTCCGTGAGCACCGCGCGGCAGCCCGAGCAGCCCTCCAGATGCTCGTCCACGATCCTGCTCTGTTCCCTGGTCAGGCCGCCACGGATGTGGTGACCCAGCCTGGCCAGTGCGGGCCGGCACTCGGGCGCGGTCGTCTCGGCCAGATGGATGCGCAGGCACGCCTGGCGCATCCCCTCCCGCGCCCGGTAGGCGAGCGCGGCCGCACCGTTCACCGTCAGGCCGAGCAGGAGTCCGGTGTCGTCGGGCCTGGCCCTCTCGACCTCGGCGTGCCACAGGACGAGCTGCCACCTCTCCGGCATGGACGAAAAGGCCCTGGCCACCGGCGAGCCCTCCAGATCCGCCGCGCCCGCGGTGTCGCCGACGGTACGGCGGAGGGCGGTGAGCAGGTGGACGCGGAACGCCTGCTCCGGACCGTCTCCCTGGTCGATCACCTGGTGGACCGCCGCGAACGACTCCTCGACGACGCCCTCGACCCTGCTCTCGGCACCGCTCTCGCCCCTGCTCTCGGCACCGAGGAGCAGACGGGCCAGCGCGTACGCCGCGGGAGCGTGCCGCTGCTGGAGCACCCGGTAGGCGGCCACGTCGCCGTTCCTGACGGCGGCCAGCAGTTCAGCGTCGCCTTGAGATGTTTTCACACTCATTGTGACCTCACCATTACCCAGAGTTGCCTGCCGGATAATCCCGTAGTCCGCGCCGCGCGTAAACCCGGATCCCACTTTTGCCATCCGGCGGCCGGATCGGCGCCGCTCCCCGGTGGCCCCGGATCGGGCCGCCTTCCGGACCGCCCTAACCTTGGTGCCATGAGCGATCGCGAGAACCTGCTGGCAGAGATCAAGGGCAAGGGTGTGGTGCACGGCAAGGTCGTGTTGTCCTCGGGCAGAGAGGCCGACTTCTACGTGGACATGCGCCGGGTGACCCTCGACGGGCAGGCGGCGCCGCTGGTGGGGCGGGTCATGCTGGACCTCACCGAGGATCTCGACTACGAGGCGGTCGGCGGGCTGACGCTGGGCGCCGACCCGGTGGCGACCGCAATGCTGCACGCGGCGGCCGCGCGGGGCAGGACGCTCGACGCGTTCGTGGTGCGCAAGGCGCAGAAGGCCCATGGCATGCAGCGCCGGATCGAGGGGCCGGATGTGGCGGGGCGGAGGGTGCTGGCGGTGGAGGACACCTCCACGACCGGCGGATCCCCGCTGACCGCGGTGGAGGCGTTGCGGGCGGCGGGTGCCGAGGTCGTGGCGGTCGCCACGATCGTGGACCGGGGAGCCTCCCAGGCGATCGCCGACGCCGGGCTGCCGTACCGGACCGCCTACACCCTGGCCGACCTCGGCCTGGAGTAGAGGATCGACCGGTGCCCGGCGGGCCTGTCGCGGGAAGGCCCGGTTTCGGTCACCGCGGCACGCCTGGCGAGGTGCCGTCCTGCCGATCCTCGCCACGGCGAGGATCCACGGGGCACTACCGGTTTCGGGAGACCGTGAACTCCTGGCGTTCCCCCGCCTCGCCAGGAGCACGGACGACCCCGTTCACCTGGACCCGGACCGCGGCGGAGTCGGCCAGCACGACGTCGACCTTGGGGTCGAAGGACTGGAACTGCTCACCCTCGGCCATCTCCCGGTCGAGCAGCACATCACCCCCGGTGACCTTCAGGAAGACCGTGGGGCAGTGCTCCCGCAGGCACTCGACGAGAACCGTCGGCACCCGCTCGGCGGAGGCGGAGGCGGTCGGAGAGACGTCCGCCGGTGGCGCGCCGGTGGCCGGCGCGGCCGACGGGTCCGGCTCGGCGCCGGAGCCGAGACTGCCGATCAGCGAGAGAATGCCGACCACGATCAGGACGACGAGCGCCAGCGCCGCCAGTCCGGCGAGGACCAGGCGGGCGATACCCATAGGGTCAGACCTGTGGCGTCCCACACTGTGGAGATTAGCGGTTCGTGAGGATATTTCACGACAGGCCTGGTGGATCAGCCTCGAAGCCCCGGAATCCTAGAAGATCCCCTACAACCAACCAGGTCATACTGGAGATCCCGTACCGGCGAGCACCAGAAGTCCTCCGGAGATCTCCCACCGGTGGGCGCCGAAACCATGCCGAGGGCACATCCGTACGCCCCGAAGTGGTGGCGGAGCTATCCGGTTGGGAAGGAACCCGGAATACTGGCCCATGGGCGATGTCCTCATAGCCCCGTGCCAGCTGCCCACAGCCGTCTCCAGGAGATGACACGATGCCCATCGCGACCCCAGAGGTCTACGCCGAGATGCTCGACCGGGCCAAGGCGGGAGGTTTCGCCTACCCGGCCATCAACGTGACCTCGTCACAGACCCTCAACGCCGCGCTCAGAGGGTTCGCCGAGGCGGAAAGCGACGGCATCGTCCAGGTGTCGACCGGCGGCGCCGACTTCCTCTCCGGTACCACGGTCAAGAACATGGTGTCCGGCTCGGTGGCGCTGGCGGAGTACGCCCGCGTCGTCGCGGCCAACTACCCCGTGACGATCGCCCTGCACACCGACCACTGTCCCAAGGACAAGCTGGACGGTTTCGTGCGCCCGCTGCTCGACATCTCCCTTGAGCGGGTGGCCAGGGGTGAGGACCCCCTCTTCCAGTCGCACATGTGGGACGGCTCCGCCGTGCCGCTGGAGGAGAACCTGGACATCGCCAGGGAGCTCATCGAGAAGACGGCCCGCGCGAAGATCGTTCTTGAGGTGGAGATCGGCGTCGTCGGCGGCGAGGAGGACGGCGTCGTCGGCGAGATCAACGAGAAGCTCTACACCACCCCCGAGGATGCCCTCGCGACCGCCGAGGCCCTGGGCCTGGGCGAGCGCGGCCGCTACATGCTCGCCGCGACCTTCGGCAACGTGCACGGCGTCTACAAGCCCGGCCACGTCAAGCTGCGGCCGGGCGTGCTCAAGGAGATCCAGGACGCGGTGGGCGCCAAGTACGGCAAGGAGAAGCCGTTCGACCTGGTCTTCCACGGCGGCTCGGGCTCGCTGCTCGAGGAGATCCACGAGTCCATCGCCTACGGCGTGGTGAAGATGAACATCGACACCGACACGCAGTACGCCTTCACCCGCCCGATCGTCGACCACATGTTCAGGAACTACGACGGCGTGCTCAAGGTCGACGGCGACGTCGGCAACAAGAAGGTGTACGACCCCCGTTCGTACGGCAAGGCCGCCGAGACCTCGATGGCGGCGCGGATCGTCGAGGCCGCCCAAAACCTCAAGTCGGCGGGCACCAAGATCTCCTGATGACCCGGCGGCCGACACGGACCGGGAATTCTCGGTAGGGAAAGCGTCTTGGTCCGGGTAGAACCGGTCAATGTTCGGAGGGTCCCCGTCAGGTCACGAGATCGGCCTCCTGAAAATCCCCGGGAGCCGATCTTGGCCTGGCGGGGGTTCACCAGATAGGACTGTCGCTATGGAATCGCACGAGAACCTTCTCGCCGGCCCGCCGCCCACCCTGCTCCCGGACCTGCCCGAAGCTCGACAGGCGCTGGAATCCGGCGCCCAACCGTCCGACGTCGCCGCGCGTTTCCCCGCCTATCCGACCGCCTGGGCGGCACTCGCGGACGAGTACTTCGCGGCGGGACACGCCGTGACGTCGTACGCCTTCGCCCGCACCGGCTACCACCGGGGCCTGGACCAGCTCCGCAGGGCGGGCTGGAAGGGACACGGCCCGATTCCCTGGGAGCATCTGCCCAACCAGGGGTTCCTGAGGTGCCTGCACGCACTGGCCCGCGCCGCCCAGAGCATCGGGGAGAAGGAGGAGGCCGAGCGGTGCTTCCAGTTCCTCAAGGACTCCAGCGCCGAGGCGTCCAAGGAGCTGACCGGCCGCTGATCCGGCCCTGATCAGCCCCTTGATCTGCCCGTGGGATCTCTCGCCCCGAGGTGGGAGATCCCCATTTCGGACGCCGTCGGGTATTCTCACCACGCAAGAGCCCCTGTAGCGATTGCGCCAGGGGTTTTCGTTTTTGCGGTGGGAGAATCACAATGCCGGCTGTCGTTCTCGTTGGTGCCCAGTGGGGCGATGAGGGCAAGGGTAAGGCGACCGACCTGCTTGGCGATCAGGTCGACTACGTCGTCAGATACCAGGGAGGCAACAACGCGGGCCACACGGTCGTCATCGGCGACCAGAAGTACGCACTGCACCTGCTGCCGACGGGAGTGCTCTCACCGAACGTCATCCCCGTGATCGGCAACGGTGTCGTCATCGACCCGGGCGTGCTGCTGAGCGAGATCGACGGGCTTGAGGCCCGGGGGGTCTCCTCCGAGCGGCTGCTGATCTCCGCCAACGCGCACCTGATCATGCCTCACCACAAGGCCCTCGACAAGGTCACCGAGCGCTACCTCGGCAAGGCCAAGATCGGCACGACCGGGCGCGGCATCGGCCCCGCGTACGGCGACAAGATCTACCGGATGGGCGTGCGGGTCCAGGACCTGCTGGACCCGGGCATCCTGCAGAAGAAGATCGAGGTCGCGCTGGGCGAGAAGAACCAGATCCTCACCAAGATCTACAACCGTCGGGTGATCGACGCGAACAAGGTCCTAGACGAGTATCTCGGCTACGCCGAGCGCCTCAAGCCGCACATCGCCGACACCTCGCTGATCCTCAGCAGGGCCCTGGACGAGGGCAAGGTCGTGCTGCTCGAAGGCGGGCAGGGCAACCTGCTCGACATCGACCACGGCACCTACCCGTTCGTCACCTCCTCCTCTCCGACGAGCGGCGGCGCCTGCTCGGGTTCCGGCATCCCGCCGACCCGGCTCACCCGCGTGATCGGCATCCTGAAGGCGTACACCACCCGCGTCGGCTCGGGTCCGTTCCCGACCGAGCTCGACGACGAGATGGGCGACTGGCTGCGCACCACCGGCGGCGAGTACGGGGTGACCACCGGCCGCAACCGCCGCTGCGGCTGGTTCGACGCGGTCATCGCCCGGTACGCCACCCGTATCAACGGTGTCACCGACTACTTCCTCACCAAGCTGGACGTGCTGTCCGGCCTGGAGAGGATTCCCGTCTGCGTCGCCTACGAGGTCGACGGGGTCCGGTATGACGAGATCCCGATGACCCAGACCGACTTCCACCACGCCAAGCCGGTGTACGAGGAGTTCCCCGGCTGGCAGGAGGACATCACCGGCGTCAGGAGCTTCGAGGAGCTGCCCGCCAACGCGCAGGCTTACGTGAAGGCCCTGGAGCAGATGAGCGGCTCCAGGATCTCCGCGATCGGCGTCGGCCCCGGCCGCACCGAGACGCTCCAGATCCACCCGCTGATCTAGGTCCGTTCCCGCCGGTCCCCGCCGCGGCGGGGACCGGCCGGGTGACGCCGCACGAAGCGCGATGGCCGGCGGCACCGCGGCGGGCGAAAGTGCCAAGGGCATGGTTTCGACCGGTACGGCCATGCCCGGCGTCGCCGAGGCGCGAGCCGTAATGGGGGATCGGTACGCGAGATGGATAAGGTCCCTGTGTGCATGCCGAGATTCACGGTCACCGTGGGGCCCGTGGGCTCCGTCCCGAGAACACCCTGCCCGGTTTCGCCCACGCCCTGGAGCTGGGCGTCGACGCACTGGAGCTCGACGTCGCACTGACCGCCGATCGGCGGCTGGTGCTCACACACGACCTCACCGTGTCCGCTGTGACCAGTACCGACGTCCGGCCCGCCTTCCGCGGCGATCCCGCCTTCCCGTACGTGGGCAGGCCCGTCGGCGAGCTCACGCTGGCGCAGCTGCGCACGCTGGAGTGCGGAGTACGGGTGCCGCGCCACCCCGAAGACCGTTTCGTCCCGACCCAGCTGCCGGTGCCGAACACCCGGATGCCGACCCTGGGTTCCGTGCTGGGGCTGATGGACGCCTACGGAGCCGACGGGGTGCGGGTGCACGTGGAGCTCAAGTCGGACCCGACCAGGCCCGACCTGAGCGCCGAGGTCGGTGAGTTCACCGAGATGGTGGTCGCCGAGCTCGACCGGCACCGCAGGCTCGACCGGGCGGCCATCCTCAGCTTCGACTGGCGCGTCCTGCGGATCGCCCGTTCCCTGGCCCCCGCGACCGGGCGGTACGCCCTGATCGAACGTGCCACCATGGACAGCGCCTGGCTCGACGGCCTCCGTCTGGAGGACTTCGGCGGCGACATCCCGGCCGCCGCCGCCGAGGCCGGAGGCACCACGCTCTCCCCCGAGCACGTGATGGTCGACCCCGAGCTCGCCCGGCGAGCGGAGAAGGCCGACCTGCCGCTGGCCGTGTGGACCGTCAACGACCCCGGGCGGGCGGCCGAACTGCTCGATCTCGGGGCGGCCGCGATCGTCACCGACTATCCCGACCGGATGATCGCCCTGTGGGCCGGGCGGGGCATGCGTATCCCGAAGCCGGTCACCCCCGCCCGCCCGGTGAGCGCCTGAGGGATCGGATCACATCCAGCCGTTGCGGCGGAAGCCACGGTAGAGCAGCGTGCAGGCGACGACCATCACGCCGAGCACCAGCGGGTAGCCGAAGACGGAGTCGAGCTCGGGCATGTGCTCGAAGTTCATGCCGTAGATGCCGGCGATCATCGTGGGGACGGCCATGATGGCGACCCACGAGGAGATCTTCCGCATGTCCTCGTTGGCGAGCGCGTTGGAACGGGCGAGCGCCGCCTGCAGTATGGAGTTGCAGAGTTCGTTGGACGACTCGACCTGCTCGCAGACGCGGGCCAGGTGGTCGACGACGTCACGGAAGTACTCACGCATCTCGGAGGGGATCATCCGGCGCTGGGCCAGCGTGGACATCGGCGCCTGGAGCGGTGTGACGGACCGCTTCATCTCGATCATCTCGCGCTTGAGGTTGTAGATCCGGCCGATGTCGCGGGCGCTGACGTCCGCGAAGACCATCGCCTCGACGTCCTCCAGCTCGGTCTGCATCCGGTCGGCCACGGTGAGGTACTTGTCGACGACGTGGTCGGCGATCGCGTGCAGCACGCCGGTGGGGCCCCGGCTGAGCAGCTTGGGCTTGTCCTCAAGGCGCTCCCGCACCTCCGAGAGCGGGCAGTGCCGGCCGTGCCGCACGGTCACCACGAAGTCGGTGCCGACGAACACCATGATCTCTCCGGTGCCGATGATCTCGCTGGTCGCGGTCAGCACGTCGTGGTCGAGGTAGGCGACGGTCTTCAGGACCACGAACAACGAGTCGCCGTAGCGCTCGACCTTGGGTCGCTGGTGAGCCTTGACGGCGTCCTCGACGGCGAGCGGGTGCAGGGCGAAGACCTCCGCCAGCCACTCGACCTCGGGGGCGTCGGGCTCGTGCAGGCCGACCCAGACGAAGGCGTTGTTCCCTTCGACGGACGCGTTGTGCGCGCGGACGAGCTCCAGGGCGTCGGGGATGCCCAGGGCCTCGATCTTCTTGCCGTCGATGTAGGCGGCGTACTCGACGAGCGAGTCGCTCGGCGGGACGCAGACACCGCTCATCCGCACACCGAGCGAGACGGCGGGCGCGTGCGGGGCACGGATCGTGCGGGCGTGCTTGATACGGGGAAAAAGGAGCGAGGAGCGCATGGCGAGCCTTTCCCGCCCAACCTGGCGGGATTCCGCACGCGATGCGCTGTCACCACAAGGGGAGGCGGCGATGCGTGCGGTGCCGGTCGGGCACCGAGATGGGGTGGTCGAGGGTGCGCACAGCAGGCGTGCGCGAGCACGTACTGCTGGGATCGCCAGAGGACATCCCGAACCACCTCCAATCAGCAAGGGACACGCAAAGCAACTCAAAACTTAACACGAACGGGGGAATGGCTCTCAGCTTACTCCCAGGTTCAAGCATCGATCATGCACAACCTGACAAAATTCACACCCTGTTTACCGGTACCTCTCGTGCGTACCGACACCTCGCGAACCCCCCAGGGTTATCCACAGGCTATGGATAACCCTGGGGGGTTCGGGCACCGGCGAAATCCGGGCGTGCCGGACACGGCCCGAGGGACGATCCGCAGGGACGATAGGCTCTGACAAGTGCGCGTTCTTGTGATTGGAACCGGCGGGCGTGAACACGCCCTGTGCCGGTCGCTGGCGGCGGACCCCCAGGTCACCGAGGTTCACTGTGCTCCCGGAAACGCGGGTATCGCGCAGGTCGCGACCCTGCATCCGGTGGTACCGACAGACCCGGCCGCGGTTACCGAACTGGCCGAGCGGCTCCGGGCGGAGCTGGTCGTGATCGGCCCCGAGGCCCCGCTGGTCGCCGGCGTCGCCGACGCCGTCAGGCAGGCCGGCATCCCCTGTTTCGGCCCCTCACGGCAGGCGGCCCAGATCGAGGGTTCCAAGTCCTTCGCCAAGGACGTCATGGTCGCGGCGGGCGTGCCCACCGGGCGGTCCCACAGCTGCGTCACGCCGGAGGAGGTCGCCGCGGCGCTCGACGAGTTCGGCACCCCGTACGTGGTCAAGGACGACGGCCTGGCCGCCGGCAAGGGCGTGGTGGTCACCGACGACCGCGAGGAGGCGCTCCGGCACGCCGCCGCCTGCGGGCGGGTGGTCGTCGAGGAGTTCCTCGACGGCCCCGAGGTCTCGCTGTTCGCGCTCTGCGACGGCGCCACGGCCGTGGCGCTCCAGCCCGCCCAGGACCACAAGCGCGCCTACGACGACGACCAGGGCCCCAACACCGGCGGGATGGGTGCCTACACGCCGCTGCCGTGGGCCCCGGACGACCTCGCCGACCAGGTGATGGCCGAGACCGTCATACCGACCGTGACCGAGCTGGCCAGGCGTGGCATGCCGTACACGGGGGTGCTGTACGTGGGGCTGGCCCTCACCTCCAAGGGCCCGAAGGTGATCGAGTTCAACGCGCGGTTCGGCGACCCGGAGACCCAGGTCGTGCTGGACCGGCTCCAGACGCCCCTCGCGGGCCTGCTGCTCGCCTGCGCGAACGGGACGCTCGACCGGTTCGGGCCGCTCTCCTATCGCGACGGAGCCGCGGTGACCGTGGTGATCGCGGCGGAGAACTACCCGGCGGATCCGGTGAAGGGCGACGTGATCGAAGGGCTGTCCGACCCGGTCGAGGACGCCTACGTGCTGCACTCGGGCACCGCGCCGGACGGCGACCGGATCGTCTCGAACGGCGGCCGGGTGCTCAGCGTGGTCGGCACCGGGCCCGACGTCCCCGCGGCACGGGCGGCGGCCTACGAGGCGGTGGAGCACATCCGGCTGCGCGGCTCGCACCACCGCACCGACATCGCGGGCCGCGCCCTCTGAAGGCGGCACGGCCTTCCCGGTGAGGCTTGACGCGCTCCCCGGGGATTCAGCCCGTGCCGCCTTCACCCCGGACTGAAGGCCGGGGCACCGGCCCGCATTCGGGTAGCGCCTGATCGGCATGTCGCGATAAGCCTGGGGCATCGGTGCCCCGCCCAGGCCGACTCCGCCCCCCGGAGGAACGATGTCGCTTGATCCAGCGTTGACCGCCGAGCGGATCGGCGACACCGGCGTGCTGCGCTGGCCGGGGACCTGGCGGGTCTACGTGGCCACCCGGAGCGAGGAGATCAGGGCCGACGCCGAGCGCGCCCTGACGATGTGCGACGAGGCGGGCCGGCTGGTCTCGGCGGGCGAGGGCATCGGCACACACCTGGCCCGCGCGCAGGCGTACGCGCGCAGCAGGCACGGCGTGCGGCGCTGGCTGACCGGCCAGGCCATCGAGGGCGCCTGGTCCAACGTCAACAGCGCCACCGTGATGCTGTACGGCGTGCTGCCGGTGGCGGAGCTGTGCGGGCGGGCGCCGGAGGTGGTCGCGATCGGCCGGGCCTACCTGCCCGGTGACGACCCCCGGCTTGTCCACCTCCAGGCCAGGCTGGCGGCGGGAGACCTCGGTGAGAACGACCGGCCGCTGATGCAGTCGGTGCTCCGGGCCGCGTACACCGCGCAGGCGATGGACACCGGGCGGGTCCGCAGCTTCCGCAACCTGCTCCTCGGCGGGGTGGTCATGCTCTCCCTGATCGTGCTGAGCGTGGTGGTCATCGGTGCGATCTGGCCGGACGTCATCCCGATGTGCGGCGACCAGTCGGTGATCCGCACCCAGGGGCTGATGCCCGCCCAGATCTGCCCGACCGGCGGCCTGCGGCCCGGCCACGGCGACGTCCCGCTGGTGGCCCTGATCGGCATGCTGGGCGCGGCGCTGGCCACCGCCGCCTCGCTGTCGACCCGCTCGGAGCTGTCCACCCGCTACTCGCTGGCCGTCGTCCAGAACCTGCTCAAGGCGCCCGCGGGGGTGGCCACGGCCGTGCTCGGGCTGCTGATCCTGAACTCGGGTTTCGTGCCCGGTTTCGCGGGGCTCGGCTCGCAGCCCGCGATCCTGGTCTGGGCGATGGCGTTCGGGTACGGACAGCAGGTCGTCACCCGCTTCGTGGACCAGCGGGCCGACAATCTCCTGTCGGCCGCCTCCCCGCTCACCACCGCGGTGAACACGAAGGGCAGGTAGCATCCGAGGCCCGGGGGCTCCCGGTGCCGCACCCCACAGTGACACCCGCGAGCCCGGAAACCGCAGGCGAGGGCGTGGTCGCCGCGCAACACGGCGGCGGCAGATGACTTATCGGCCGGTTCATGGGCAGTTCACCCTCGAACTGGCCGGTTCAGGGGCGTTCAACGGCTACTGTTGGCCGATAACCTCGGCTGCCGCCTCGCGCCACACGAGTTACCCAGAACACTTCCAAGGAGCATGACGCATGGTCCGTTACCGCGTGCGCGGTGGCAACCCACTTCGTGGAACCGCCTTCATCCAGGGTGCCAAGAACGCCGTGTTGCCCATGATCGGTGCCGCGCTGCTGGCTTCCAAAGGTCGCACGGTCCTACGCAACGTCCCCATCATCGAGGACGTCCGGCGTGCGGTCGAGCTGGCAGAGACGGTCGGCGCCAAGGTCGAGCTCCACGAGGCGGAGCGCACACTGGTGATCGACGCCTCGACGCTGAGCAGCCCGGTGCTGCCCGCGGAGATCGCCCGGCGCTTCCGCGGCTCGGTGCTGTTCGTGCCCGCCCTGCTGCACCGCCTCGGCGAGGCGATCATCGAGGGCGTGGGCGGCTGCAACCTGGGCAGCCGCAACCTCGACTTCCACTACCTGGGCTACAAGCGCCTGGGCGCGATCGTGGACGAGGGTGACGCGGTCATCCACGTCAAGTCGGCGGGCCTCACCGGCGCCACCCTGTACCTGGACACCCCGTCGCACACCGGCACCGAGAACCTGATCATGGCCGCCGCCCTCGGACGCGGCACCACCGTGATCGAGAACGCCGCGCTGGAGCCCGAGGTCCTCGATGTGATCGACATGCTGACCCGGATGGGCGCGAAGATCAGCGGCGGCGGCACCGGGTTCATCACCGTGGAGGGCGTGGAGGAGCTCCAGGCCGTCGAGCACACCGTGATGCCGGACCGCCTCGACGCGGGCGTGTTCGCCATGGCCGCCGCCGTCACCGGCGGAGAGGTCAACCTGGTCGGTGCCGACCTGGACCACCTCGGCGTGGTCCGCTACAAGCTGGAGCAGATGGGGGTGGAGTTCGCCGACCACGGCGCGGTGCTGCACGTGCGCAGGGATCGTCCGCTGCGTCCGATCAATGTGATCACCGACACCTATCCCGGCTTCGCCACCGACCTGCAGTCACCGATCATGACGGTCGCCTGTCTCGCCGACGGCGCCAGCTACATTCATGAACGAATCTTCGACGGTCGTTTCGCTCTGGCCTCAGAACTGAACAAAATGGGCGCCGATATTGAAGTGAAAGAGAACAGCGCCGTGGTTCGTGGTGCGACTCCGCTCACTGGAACACAGGTGACCGCTCACGACCTGCGTTCGGGAATCGCCCTCGTGCTCGCGGGTCTGGCCGCCGAAGGGGAGACCGTGATCGGATCGGGATATCTCATCGACCGCGGGCACTCTTATCTGGCCGAGCGCATGCAGGCCCTGGGCGGCGATGTGCGCCGAGAGATTTCAGCATCATAATCAGCGGGTTTGAGCTGCTCAAAAACCGCGCTGACCTGTGTAAACGATGCCAGTCATGGGTTTAACCCGGAAGCAGCTTCCGGAATTGGCCGCAAATCGGGCGTGACATTACGGCCCTCACAAGCGATCGTTCCAAAAGAGAGCCGAAAACAAACGGACGGCATGATGGGACGAACATTGGTCGAGCGGGCCGAAGAAGCGCCACGAGTGTCACGCCCGGGTGCCATGACACCAGACCTCACCATCGGTGTGGTGGGCCCCCATGACCTCGTTGAACGGGTGATGTTGATGGGGCACGCGGCGGCCCCGTTACCCTGCCGCCTGGTGGCGGCGGCATACCGTGACGAGCAGGAGGCCGCGGACAAGGTCACTCGGTTGGGAGCCGGGGTGGACGCATGTCTGTTCGCCAGCCCGGTCCCCTACGACCTGGCCCGGCGATCGGGGGTGCTGACGATGCCCGCGACGTATGTCCAGCTCGGCGGCGCCGCGCTGATCGCCGCGCTGGCGAGGGCCGCGCTGGACGAGCGGATAGACCCGCGCAGGGTCAGCATCGACATCCTGAGCAGAGCAGAGGTCGAGGAGGCCTATAGCGATCTGAGCCTTCCCTCAGGGGACGTGCAGAGCCGCGACGAGCCGGGCGCCACCGGCACGATCGCGGCCTTCCACGAACGCCTCGCCCGCCAGGGCAGCACGAGCGGGGCGCTCACCTGCCTGCCCGCGGTCGCCGACCGCCTTCAGACGGCAGGGGTGCCCGTGGTCAGGATCCGCCCCACCTCCGCCGCGGTGCGTACGGCGCTGCACACGGCGGCGCTGCTCGGCGCGCACCACCGGCTGGAGGAGTCACAACTCACCGTGGTCCTGGTGGAGGTGCCCACGTTGCGCGAGCCGGTCCGCCGGGCCGCGCCACGCTACTGGCGCGACGAGCTCCGGCTCTCCCTGCACCGGTTGCTGGTGCAGGAGGCCAACCGGATCAACGCGTCGGTCACCGCGGTCGACGATCACAGCTACATGGTCACCGCGACCCGCGGCTCGGTGGCCTCGGCCACCGAGGGGTTCCGGGTCCTGCCGTTCGCCGCGCGGGTCCGCGACGAGCTCGGCCTGGCGGTCGAGGTCGGCGTCGGCATGGGCCGTACCACCCACGACGCCGAGTCGCACGCCAGGGCCGCTCTGGCGCGTACCCAGGCGGGCAAGCAGGCCCAGGGCTTCGCGGTCGACCGCGAGGGCAGGGCACTGATCCCGGCTCCCAGGATGCCTCCCCAGGGCACGGGACCGCTGAAGCCCAAGGGTGTGGAGGTGCTGGCCCGGCTGGCCGCCAAACTTGAGGGTGGGGACACGGTGGTGGACGCGGAGGGCGCGGGCAAGATGCTGGGCGTCACCCCGCGTACGGCACGGCGATTGCTGCGCACGCTGGTAGACGAGGGACTCGCGTGGCCGCTTCCGCCGAACCGGACGCCGCAGCCCGGCCGTCCCCGCCAGCTGTACCGGCTGATCGTGGAGAAGCTCGGCACCCGCTGAGCCCTCCGCCTTTCGACCTGGAGGCTTCCGCCGCACCCGGACGGCGGAACCTCCCAGGTCACGGCCCGTCCGGCTCGGCGTGGCACGACCGGCGGGGGCACGGTCCGCCCGCCCCGGCGCGGCGAGGGTCCGCCAGGCCGCGAGCGTCGATCTCAGCGTGGCGGAGGGGACCGAACCCCGCGTGCGATATGTCGGGCCTTGCCAGTATTGTCACGAGCTATGCGTCATGACAGTGCTGACAGCCGTAAGGCGCTCCTCGTCTGGGGGGCGCTGGCGATCGTGTACGTGGTGTGGGGATCCACCTACCTCGCGATCATGATCGTGATCGAGACGATGCCCCCGCTGCTCAGCGGCGCCATCCGCTTCGTCACGGCCGCGCTCGTCCTCGGCGTCACGGTGCGCCTGCTGAAGGGGCGCGAGTCCTTCCGGATGACCTGGAAGGAGGCCGGTGGGGCCGCCCTGGTCGGCCTGCTGCTGCTGAACGGCGGCAACGGCATGGTCGCCGTGGCCGAGCAGCACATCTCCAGCGGACTGGCGGCGCTGCTGGTGGCCTCGACACCACTCTGGCTCGTGATCTTCAGGGTCCTGTTCAGGGACCGGCCGCAGGTACTGACGCTCGCCGGGGTGCTCATCGGGTTCGGCGGTGTGGCGGTCCTCTCGCTGACCGGTGGGGGCAGCGCGGCCGACAGCACCGGAATCGTGATCATCCTGCTGGCGTCGCTGTCCTGGTCGGTCGGCTCGTTCCTGACCTCCCGCATCCCGATGCCCGCGAACCCCTTCACCGCGAGCGCCGTCGAGATGGCCGCCGGCGGCGTCGGGCTCGCCCTGACCGCCACCGTGGTGGGCGAGCACGTCGACCTCGCGGACGTCTCCACCCGGTCGTGGATCGCGCTCGCCTACCTGATCATGGTCGGGTCGCTGGTCGGCTTCACGGCGTACGTGTGGCTGCTGAACAACGCCCCGATCTCGCTGGTCTCCACCTACGCCTACGTCAACCCGGTCGTGGCGGTCGTGCTGGGCGCCCTCGTACTGAGCGAGGAGGTCACCGGTTCGATGATCGTGGGCGGCCTGGTGATCGTCCTCGGCGTGGCCCTGGTGGTCTCCACGGAGCGGCGCAAGAAGCCGGAACCCGTCTCCGGCCCTGAGCCCGCGACCGTGTAGGCCACGGGCTCGCCCTCGCGCGGTGGTCATCCCGCCACGGCGCTCCCGGCCGGTGCCGGAAGCGCCGCGGCGAGGCGGTCAGCCCCTCGGAAAGGCCGCGGCGACCGCCAGGAAGGTGTCGTTGGCCTCGGGCTCGCCGATGGAGACCCGGACGCCCTCGCCGGCGAAGGGCCGCACCGCGACGCCCTCGGCCGCGCACGCCTCGGCGAAGTCCAGCGTGCGCTCGTTGAGCCGGAGCCAGACGAAGTTGGCCTCGGTCGCCGGCACCGTCCAGCCCTGGGCGACGAGCGCTCCGCGGACCCGGTCGCGCTCCTTGACCACGACCTCGACCCGCTCCAGCAACTCCTCCTCGGCCGCCAGCGAGGCGATCGCCGCGACCTGGGCGAGTTGGTTGACCGCGAACGGCACGGTCGTCTTGCGGACCGCCGACGCCACCGGCTCCGCGGCGATCAGGTAGCCCACCCGGAGCCCGGCCAGGCCGTACGCCTTGGAGAAGGTACGCAGCACCGCCACGTTCGGCCGGTCGCGGTAGACGTCGACCCCGTCGGGGACCCCGGCGTCCCTGACGTACTCGTGGTACGCCTCGTCGAGCACGACCAGCACGTCCTGCGGAACCCGGTCGAGGAACGCCTCCAACTCGGCCGCCTGGACCACGGTGCCGGTGGGGTTGTTCGGGTTGCAGACGAAGATCATGCGGGTGTGCGGGGTGATCGCGTCGGCCATGGCCTCCAGATGGTGCCCCTCGCCCAGCAGCGGGACCCGCACCGAGGTCGCCCCCGCCAGATCGGCCAAGAGCGGGTACGCCTCGAAGGACCGCCAGGCGTAGATCACTTCGGCGCCCGGCTCGCTCACGGTCTCGAAGAGCTGCTGGGCCACCGTCACCGAGCCCGCGCCGAGCGCGATGTGCTCGGCCGGCACGCCGAACCGCTCGGCGAGCGCCTCGGTCAGCCCGGTGGCGGCCGGGTCGGGATAGCGGTGCATCTGACCCGCGGCCCTGGCGACCGCCTCGACGACCGAGGGCAGCGGCTCGTAGGGGGATTCGTTCGAGGAGAGCTTGTAGGACCGGCCGTCGGCGGACACCACGGCCTTGCCCGCCCGGTAAGGGGGCATTGTGTCCAGGATCGCGCGGAAACGAGGCATGGCCTTACTTTATGAGCAGCGGGCGGATGAGGCATCATCCTGTAAGACTGGAGGTGAGAGGCATGCCCGAGCGGAAGGACGACATGAGCATCGCACCGCTGGCCGACGTCGAGCCCATCCCCGACTGGGCGATCCCCCCCATAGAGGGCTTTACCGCCGATGACCTCGACCGGCTTCCGGGGATCCCTCCTCATACGGAACTGATCGATGGCACCCTCGTGTTCGTGAGCCCCCAGACCCGTTTTCACGCTCTCGTGCTCTTCCTCCTGCACAGAGAGCTTGATCGGACGGCACCCGCACACCTTCGGGTAGAGCGGGAGATGACGGTGAAACTGGGGCGACGTCAACGGCCGGAGCCAGACCTGGTGATCCTGCACGCACACGCGCCCTCCGACATGATGCGGACTTTCTACGAGGCGGAAGACGTGCTGCTCGCCATCGAGGTCGTCTCCGAGGAGTCCGAGGAGCGCGATCGCAACCGTAAGCCCCAGATGTACGCCCAGGCCGGCATCCCCCATTTCTGGCGGATCGAGAACGTCGAGGGCCGCCCCAGCGTCCACGTCTACGAACTGAACCCGGTGACCGGGGTGTACGCACTCACCGGCGTTCACCAGAACCGGCTGAAGCTCGGTCTCCCCTACGACATCGACATCGATCTGACGGAGATCGGCGACCCTCGGCCTTGACCGGTCGGCAGGCCGGTGAGGTCCTTCCTGGAGCCCGGCGGGTGCCGCGGAGACCCAGGCGGAGATCCCCGGCGTACCACGCCGGAAAGGGCCGTCAGTCCTTGAGGGAGCGGAGCATCGGGGGGTGGAGCATCGTGGCGGGCCCACGGCGGTAGAGCTTGGCGGGGCGGCCGCCGTCGCGGGTGGTGGTGTCACCGGTGGGCACCAGGAAACCCTCGGCCTTGGTGACCTTGCGGTGGAAGTTCCGCGGGTCGAGGACACGGCCCCAGACGATCTCGTAGACCCGGCGCAGCTCGGCGACGGTGAACTCCGGCGGGCAGAAGGCCGCGCCGAGCGGGGTGTACTCCAGCTTGCCCCGGGCCCGCTCGATCCCGTCGACCATGATGCGCCGGTGGTCGAAGGCCATCTCGCGCAGTAGCGAGGAGACCGGCTGCCAGCTCATGTGCGCCTCGGTGGAGGCCGGAAGGTCGGGGGCGAGACCGAGGTAGGCGACGCTCAGCACACGCTGGCGCGGGTCGCGGTCGGGGTAGCCGTAGGTCTGGAGCTGTTCCAGGTGCACGGGCGCGCCCGGCAGACCGGCCCGCTCCGCGAGAATCCGCTCCGCCGCGGCGGGCAGATCCTCGTCGAGATGGATGAAGCCGCCTGACAGGGCCCAGCGTCCCTCGTACGGCGGCTTGTCGCGCCGCCAGACGAGCGCGCACAGCGCCTGGAAACGCACCGTGAGGACGACCAGGTCCACGCTGACGGGAATGCGCGGAACCATGGCAGGCACGTTACACCGGTCAGAGCCTCACCCGGACGTGCAACGGCTCGGAGGCGGCACGCCCGTCGGCCGCGGCGACCGAGACCTTGACCCAGGTGTCCTCGGGCACCTGGGACCAGTCGAACGGGATCCACGCGGTCTCCATCCGCACCGGCAGACCGGGCGGCATGTCCGTGAGGTTCACCCCGGCCACGTCGACGACACGGGGCTCCTGCTGCCCCTCCCAGGTGATCGTGACCTTGGAGCCCATGGGCATGTTGTAACCGCGGATCTCCATGCCGTCCTGGATGTCGCGTTGCATGCGGACCGCGTCGGCCGCGATGGGCCGGTTCCAGTCGCGGGCGATCTCCTCGGCGAGGGAGGGCGAGCCGCAGGTGTAGAAGTCGCTCCACATGTAGGAGACGACCTTGGAGACATAGCGTCCGACCTGCGCCACGGCCGTGTCGAGCCGTTCCTTGTCGGTGCTCCCCCTGTCGTACCCGGCCGCGCAGGTCTCCTCTCCGGACGGCTCGAACGCCTCGACGTTGGCCCAGAGTTCCACGTTGTGGCCCTGCTCGGCCATCTCCGTCCGGACGGTCGACATCTCCCGGTAGTAGTCGCGGGTCGAGCCGTGGTAGGCATCGCCGTTGCGCTTCTCCCCGACGACCGGCCACAGCCGCCTGTCGGCCTTCTCCTCGCGCTGGTCGGGCCAGAACAACCCGACCTTCCCCGTTCCCCGGCTGTCCTGCGGCGCGATGATCCCGACCCCGGTTCTGACCAGGGCCTCGAAGCCCCTGGCCACCTGCTTGGGAGTGGCGCTGAACGATTTGTCCTTGCGGGCGTCGAGGTAGGGGCTGACCAGGACGGGGCTGCCGGGCATCTCCTGCTCGACGATCTGGTGCTGCGAGGCGTACATCTTGAGCGTCGGATGGTCGTCGTCCGACTCTCCGGTGTACTTCATCTCCCGCATCTGCAGCTCGAACGGCTGGTAGAAGCCGCCCAGCGAGGGCCGGTCCCGGAAGCGGGCACCGTAGTCCTGCATGATGCGCCGGGTGAGCGTGGTGAGCGTGTCCGTGCCCTGCTTGGCGGCCCGGGTCTGCTGCGCCGGGTCGCGGGGGGCCAGCGGCAGCGCGGGGAACACCTTCACCCCGAACTGGTCACCGAGGTCGAGCAGCTCGGTGAGGCTGTCCTCGTGCGCGCCCGCGATCAGGATCACGTGGTAGCCGCGCCCCTTGCCCCTGATGTTCTCGCAGCTCGCGTCGTCGCTGCCGTCGTCGGTGGCGACGATCCGGTAGAAGACGGTCTTCCTTGTGACGATCTTCCGCTCGAACTCGGGGCAGCGGAAGAGCTGGGAGCCGAACGCCTCGTCGGTCCGGTACACGAACGTCCAGCTCACCCGGTTGCCCGGGTTGGCGGCCTTGAGGTCGTTCTCCGCCGCGGTCACGCACGGCACCCCGTTCTCCTCACACGGTTCGTAGCGGGAATCGATCTTTCCCTCGCGGTCGAGGATCCGGCCGTCGTCGTCGACCCTGCGGGCCTGCAGGCCCCAGCCGATCCGGATCACGGTGTCGCCGCCCACCTTGTGGATGGCGGCGAACTGCCGCCGCCAGGTGCAGTGGTCGGCGGTCGGGACGAGCCAGTAGCCGGTGATCGCGTACGGCGCCCCCATGGCCGTGTCGAACGTTCCACACGGGTCGGTGAACTCGGTCGCCTCCGGCACCGGCACCGAAGGGGAGGGCGAGGGCGAGAGCGGCGAGCTCCCACTGGTCGGAGAGCCGTCTTCGACGGGCGTGATCATCACGAACGCCGCCACTCCCGCGAGGATCGCCACGCCCAGGAAAGCGATGAGCCAGCGCACGTTCAGGACACTACCGTTCTTGTGATCTGGCAGACATAAGGAGCTTTGTCATACCGGAAATCAGCTCTTGACGCCCGCCCACGCCTCCAGCTGAGCGACGAAACGACGGGCCGAGTTGGGCCAGTGGTGGTTCGCACGGGCCGCCGCATACCCCCGAGCGCCCTGGGCATGCCTCGCCGAGACGTCGTCGCGGAGGAAGAGCACGGCCTGGGCCACGGCCTTGGGATCCCGCCAGGGCACGACCATGCCGCTGTCGTAGCGCTCGACCAGTTCCACCGCGCGGGGCGAGGGGGTGGTGATCACCGGAATGCCGTGGGCCATGTACTCCACGATCTTCGTGGGCATGGAGTGCCGGTAGTTGGGCTCGTCGTGCAGCAGGGAGAGGCCGGCCAGCGCGCCGTCGAGCCGCTTGAGCGCCTCGTCGTTGGGCATGAAGTCTCGCCACTCCAGCACACCCTCCGCCACCGCCTCGTTCAGCGTCGGCCGCGACTGCGGGTCGGCGTAGCCGATCAGTTCGACCGCCACCCGGTACGGCTGGAGCAGCCGTGCCACCTCGATGGCCTCGCGCACCCCGCGCGCCTCCGACAGCCAGCCGAGGTAGACGATGCGGTCGTCGCCCGGCGGCGTCACCTCGTCGGGCACCCAGGTCTCGTTGGGCACCACCAGGTGGGCCTGGCGGAACCGTCCGGCGTAGGCGGTCTCGGCCAGCAGCAGGTGCAGGTATCGCTCGGCGGTGCCTTCGAGGAGGCGGGCCATGAAGCGCACCGGCGGGCGGAGGAACGCCGGCAGCCAGGGCTTCAGCGACAGCGTCGCCGGAGTGTCCTCGTGCACGTCCCAGACCACCGGGGGCCGCTTGCGCACTCCCACCACCGCGAGCAGCAGCTCGGGGTCGTGGATGACCACCAGGTCCACCTGCCCGCGCATGCGCTTGAAGACCTTGCGCGCGGCGCGCACCGCCGACAGCCGCTTGCGCTCGGCGGCACGGGGAAGGTCGATGCCGTTCACCCAGGATCGGGCCATGACGCCCCGCGCCGTGTACGGGGCCGCGTACGTGACCTCATGACCGGCGTCCACGAGCGCGCGGATCTGCCGGTGCAGGATCCGGGCGTCCTCGGGATGATGCACCACGGTCATGACGAGCACGTGCACTGCGCGCAGCCCTTCGTCGCTAGAGCCGCTCGACGCGTTCACCCTCGGCGAGCACGCCTCGGGTGTCGAGCACGAGCTTGCCTTGGTCCTCGACAATCGACAGGTCGAAGGCGGCGTGTTGCTGGAGCAACAGCGTCACGTCGGCTTCGACGACTCCCCTGGCGAGGTCTTCCTCGCGCGGCACCTGGACTCCGTCGACCCGCCAGTCCTTGACGTACGGGTCGGTGAAGACCAGTTCCGCGCCCAGCTCCCGCAACGCCCGCGCGACCGGCAAGGCCGGGGTCTCGCGCTCGTCGGCGATGTCGGGCTTGTATGTGACACCGAGCAACAGCACTCTGGAGCCGTTGACCGGCTTCCTGTGCCGGTTGAGCAGGCGCTGCACGCGGGCCACCACGTACGACGGCATCCGCTCGTTGATCTCCTGGGCCAGCTCGACGAAGCGGAACGGATAGCCCAGCTTGCGCACCGTGTAGGAGAGGTAGGACGGGTCGACGGGGATGCAGTGACCGCCGACACCCGGTCCGGGGAGGAACTTCTGGAAGCCGAACGGCTTGGTGGCGGCGGCCTCGATCGACTCCCAGAGGTCGACACCCAGCTCGTCGCAGAAGATCGCCATCTCGTTGACGAGGGCGATGTTGACGTGGCGGTAGGTGTTCTCCAGGAGCTTGGCCATCTCGGCCTCGCGGGTGCCGCTGACCGGCACGACCTGCTCGATGAACTGGGAGTAGAACCCGACCGCGCGGTCCTTGCAGGCGGAGGTGTAGCCGCCGACGACCTTCGGGGTGTTGCGCAGGCCGTACTTGGGGTTGCCCGGGTCGATGCGCTCGGGCGAGAAGGCGAGGTGGAAGTCGGTGCCCGCGGTGAGGCCGGAGCCCTCCTCCAGGATGGGGCGGGCGACCTCGTCGGTGGTGCCGGGCCAGGTGGTGGACTCCAGAACCACCAGCGAGCCCGCGCGAAGGTTACGTGCGACGGTGCCGGTGGCGCCCTCGACCGCGGACAGGTCGGGGCGGTGGTCCTCGTCGAGCGGGGTCGGCACGCAGATGACAATGGTCCGGCTGTCGGCCAGCACGGACTCGTCCCCCGTGGCGGTGAATCCCCCCGCCAGCATGTGCTCAAGGTCGGCGTCGGTCAGGTCGTCGATGTAGGACCTGCCCGCGTTGAGAGCAGCGATCTTGCCGGGGTCGACCTCGAAGCCGATGACCCGCAGACCGGCTGCCGTGGCCTCCTTGGCCAGGGGCATGCCGACGTAGCCCAGACCGATGATGGCCAGGTCGTAGGCAGTCACTGGATGACCTTGGAACGCCGGAAACAACACTTCATGGTCGCAAAGGCTATCTCAAGTCCGAACGAGCTACGCCTAATGCGATTGAACGCATCACAAACGGCAGGTATCCCCGGTGCCATGACAAGGTCATTAACCGGCAATGGATCGGTAAATATCACGGTACGTCTCCGCGATGCGGCTCCACGTACGCTTCGCGGCCACCTCTGCCCGTCCAGCCTCACCCATCTCGGCCCTTCGCCCCGGATCGTCCCGCAGTCCGGCGATCGCCTTGGCCAGTGCCTCGGGGTCTCCCGCCGGCACCAGAAGCCCGGCGCCGTCGGAACCCACGAGCTCCGACAGGGCGGGCAGGTCGCTCAGCACGACCGGCTTGCCGAGAGCCATCGCCTCGACCGGTTTCAATGGCGTAACAAGTCGGCAGACCCGCAGGTCCTCTCGGGGACAGACGAAGATGTCGATCGCCGACTGGGCCTGCAGCGCCTCGTCGGGGCCGACCCGCCCCGGCATGATCGCGATGTCGCCGAGCCCCAGTTCCTCGACCTGCTCCAGCAGTGCCGCCCGCTCCACGCCGTCGCCGACGAGCAGCATCTTGACCGGCGCGCCCTCGTCCCGCAGCAGCGCAGCGGCGTTGATCATGGTGGCGAAACCCTCGTAGGCCACGATGCTCGACACCGAACCCATGACGACGTCACCGGGCTCGATGCCGTAGGCGGCGCGGAACGCCATACCGTCGTACTCGGCACTGAGCAGCGAGTCGTCGACCGCGTTCGGCGCCAGGTAGATCTTTTCCCTCGGCACCCCGCGCTCGACGATCTCGGTCGCCATGGTCTCGGCGAGGGTGACCACCGCGTCGGCGGAGCGCATGATGAACGCCTCGCGGTCGCGCTGGAGCACGTGCCGCTGGCTGCCGATGCGCTTGGGGTCGCGGGAGGCCCAGGTCTCCTCCAGGAAGCCCCGGACCTCGTAGACCATCGGCGTGCCGGTCCGCTCGCGCACCGCCAGCGCCACCGAGCCGTTGCGGTGGTCGGTCGCGGCGTGCAGCACCTGCGGACGCAGGGTCCTGACCAGCTCGGTGACCTCTCCGGCGCCCCGGATCATCCGCCCCTGGCTCTCGAAGGGCACCTCGCCGCTCGGCAGCAGCCGGTGGTAGGGGATCCCGTCGATCTCCTCGTACGGCGTCGCGTCGGCGTGGCCCTGCATCATCGGCCAGCCCCAGCTGGTCACGACGTGCGGATCCAGCCCGGCGGCCTTCTGCGAGGTGACGATGCGGTGCGTGCGAACCGTGTATCCGGCCTGCGTGTACGGCAGCGCGTTGGTCACGCAGTGCAGCACCCGGCCACCGAACCGCTCACCCACGATCACCTTCGCCTTGGGCGGGATCGGGTTCGGCTGGATCGAGGCCAGCTCTCCGGCGTAGTAGGCGGCCCGGCGCTTGATGAAGGGGTAGCGGGTATGGGCCTGGAGCACCTCGGCGGCCTCGCTCATCCGGCCGGCGTCGAAGTGCTCCTTCGCCTCGGTCCACGGGCCCTTCACCATGCGCATGCCGAGCTTGCGGACGACGATCTTGGCGCGGCGCGCGACGGGCCAGGCGAACCGGCCCACGATGGGACGGACGCTCGACGGGAGCGTCTCGGCCGCCGCCTGCGCCACGCGTACCGGGTCGGACTTGACCTTCGTCGCCACGACCCGGGAGACGATCACCGGATGCTGGACGAAACCCTTGATCAACCCGCGCAGGCCGGCCCTGGCCGACTTCGCCGACACCGGAGCCTGTGACACCGGCCCCGCGGGGGCCTTCCCACCGTCCGGGGGCGTCGCCGGAGCGGGGAGCGTCGCCGACGCCTGTGGCGTGTCCGAACCGGGAAGCGTCTCCACGACCGGAGGCGTCTCCGCACTCGGCGGCGGGGCGGGCTCGGTGGGCACCTCCACGGCCGGAGGCAGTTCCACGGCCGCGGTCGTCTCCGGCTCGGAGGGCGTTTCCGCCTCCGGGGCCGTCGCCGTGCCCGAGGTCGCCACCGGCTCCGCGTCAGGCTCGGCGGCCGGAGGCGTCACCGATGTGGCGGGCGTCGCCGGCACCGAGGGCTTCGCGGGAGCCGAGGGCTTCGCGGGAACCTTCGCGGGAACCGAGGGGGAGTCTGGCCTGTTGGCATCGGATACCACGCCGTGACCGTACCATAGGCAAGGTTTGCCCCACTGCCGCATGAAAGGCGAGGTCAATGAGGGACTTTGCCGGTCCGGGCGCTGCTCAGGGCCCCGAGAATCCCCTTGTCCTGCACGTGCTCGGCGCACGGCCCAACTTCGTGAAGGCCGCTCCGGTGGTGCGCGCGCTCGCCGAACTGGGCGTGCGGCAGGGCATCATCCACACCGGCCAGCACTACGACGCGCTCATGTCGGACGTGTTCTTCGCCGACCTCGGTCTCCCCGAGCCGATCGCCAACCTGGCCGTCGGTTCCGGCTCGCACGCCCGCCAGACGGCGGCGCTGCTCGTCGGCCTTGAGGACGTGGTGCTCGAACAGCGGCCGACGCTGGTCGTCGTCTACGGCGACGTGAACTCGACGCTGGCCGCGATCCTGGTGTGCGCCAAGCTGCACGTGCCGACCGCGCACGTGGAGGCGGGCCTGCGCTCCTTCGACCGGGAGATGCCGGAGGAGGTCAACCGGATCGTCACCGACGCGCTGTCCGACATCCTCTTCGCCACCTCTCCCGACGCGCTCTCCTACCTGGCCGCCGAGGGTGTCGACCCGGCCCGGGTGCACCTCGTCGGCAACCCGATGATCGACAGCCTGTTCTCCGCGCTGGACCACCTCGACCCGGCCCCGGTCCGCTCCCGGCTCGGCCTTCCCGAGCGGTACGGGGTGGCCACCCTGCACCGTCCCGGCAACGTCGACGACCCCGCCTCCGCCAAGGAGCTGGTCGAGGCGGTGCTCTCGGTGAGCGAGCGCCTCCCGGTCGTGGTGCCGCTGCACCCGCGCGGCCGGACCCGCCTGGCCGAGGCCGGGCTGGTGGACACCGAGAACCTGCGCATCATCGACCCGCTGGGCTACGTGGACTTCCTGTCGCTGGTGCGGGGCGCGACGCTGGTCGTCACCGACTCCGGCGGCGTGCAGGAGGAGACGACCATGCTGGGCGTCCCCTGCCTCACCGTGCGGCCCAACACCGAGCGGCCGATCACCATCACGCACGGCACCAACCGGCTGGTCACCCCCGCGCAGCTGCCCGCCGCCGCCGACCTGGCACTGGCGGACGGCGCGGCGACGCCTTCCGGCGAGCTGCCCCCGCTCTGGGACGGCAAGGCCGGTCCCCGGATCGCCCGGGTGATCGAGAACTGGCTGCGCGGCGGCAATCTCTCCCCGGCCGGGCAATCCGTACCGCCCAAATCACTTTAAAACGGCTATTTCGGCACGGCTTAGGCCGTAGCCTGGCACGACCCCGGACAAAGGCGATCCCCCATGAGCGAAGAGACCCCCGAAGAGCCGAAGTTCCAGCGTCTTGGGCCGATCAACTGGCTGCCCGAGGAGCGCAAGGTCGTCGAGCGCTTCGAGGAGCGTGTCCGGGACCTTGAGCGGCGGCTCGCCATCGCCGAGGCGAAAGCCGACTACGCGCAGTGGAAGCTGGAGTCGACCAAGGTGCAGCGCCCGTACCGGGTGGCCGAGGCACTGACCGCGGCCAAGGGATCGGGGGTCACCGCACTGCCGGGCAAACTGCGCTCCGCGATGCAGACGCGCAAGGGCCCCAAGCCGCCCCGCCCGGTGGCCGAGGTGGTCGCCGAGCTCGACCAGCAGGGGCCCGTGGTCGACGTGCCGCAGGTCAAGTGGCCGGCCGGCCCGATCGTCCGTCCGGACATGAAGGTCGCGGTCATCCTGGACGACTTCTCCCGGATGGCCTTCAAGTACGAGTGGGACCAGATCGAGTTCGGGCTCCGCGACTGGCCGGAGATCTTCGCCGAGCGCCGTCCCGAGCTGTTGTTCGTGGAGTCGGCCTGGCACGGCAACCAGGGCCGCTGGCGCTACCAGATGACCGGGACGAACGCCCCCAAGCCCGAACTGCGCGCCCTGATCGACTGGTGCCGCGTCGAGGGGATCCCCACGGTCTTCTGGAACAAGGAGGACCCGCCGAACTTCGACTTCTTCATCGACACGGCCAAGCTGTTCGACTACGTCTTCACCTGCGACGGCGACATGGTCCCCCGCTACCGCGAGGTGCTGGGCCACGACCGGGTCGACGTGCTGCAGTTCGCCGCGCAGCCCCGGGTGCACAACCCGATCCAGGAGAAGCGCGGCCGCCTGAACGACGTGGTCTTCGCCGGCATGTACTTCAGGGACAAGCACCCCGAGCGCCGCGAACAGATGGAGACCGTCCTCGCCCCGATCCGCGAACTCGGCCTGCACATCTTCGCGCGCAACGGGACCGTGGACGAGAAGTACGCCTGGCCTGCCGAGTACGTTCCGCACATCGTGGGCGAGCTCCCGTACGACCAGATGCTGGCCGCGTACAAGATGTACAAGGTCTTCCTCAACGTGAACTCGGTACTCGACTCGCCGACCATGTGCGCCCGCCGGGTCTTCGAGCTGTCGGCCTGCTCGACGTCGATCGTCTCGGGCTGGTCGCGGGCCATCGAGGAGACCTTCGGATCGCTGATCCCGATCGCCCGTGACGAGCTGGAGTCGTACAACCAGGTCCTGCACCTGATCAACAGCCCCGAGCTGCGCGCCCGCCAGGGGCACCTGGCGATGCGCGAGGTCTTCGACAAGCACCTGTTCTCGCACCGGGTGGACCAGATCCTGGAGATCCTCGGCAAGCCGGTGCGGCGGCGGACCCGGTCGATCTCGGTGGTGCTGCCCACCAACCGGGCCGCCCAGATCGAGCACGCGATCTCCTCGGTGGCCAAGCAGATCCACCGCCCTGTCCAGCTCGTCATGGTCCTGCACGGGCTCGACATCGACCCCGTCGTGGTGGCGGACAAGGCGCGGATGGCCGGGATCACCGACGTCGTGGTGCTGCCCGCCGACTCGTCACTGTCGCTGGGCGCCTGCCTCAACCTGGGCATCGCCGCCGCCGAGGGCGAGCTGATCGCCAAGATGGACGACGACAACCTGTACGGCGAGCACTACCTGTCGGACCTGGCCCGCGCCTTCGACTACTCCGACGCCGAACTGGTCGGCAAGGGCGCGCACTACGCCTACTTCGAGGGCAGCAACACCACGATGCTCCGCCTGCCGGGGCTGGAGCACCGCTACGCCTTCCTGGTGCAGGGCGGCACCTTCCTCGGTAAGGCCGACATGTTCCGGCACTACGGGTTCGAGGACGTCACCCGGGGCGAGGACACCCGGCTGGTCCGCCGGCTCAAGGAGGACCGGGTCAAGATCTACTCCGCGGACCGGTTCAACTTCGTCTACTGGCGCAGTGGGGACGCGGGCATGCACACCTGGCAGGCCGACGACATCAAGCTCACGCGTAACGCACAGTTCTCTTTTGTCGGGCATCCGGATGCGCATGTGATGATCTGATTCTCTCGTGGGGACGTGTTCGCGCTCCGGTGGGTGGGTGCTCCGGGCGGCCGTCGTTGGTTGCCGTCTGGTGTTTCAGGCCTCCGGCCTGGCGGGCGCGGTGGTTGCGGATTCTTATGCCTCCAACGAGGACCGAGGCCCCTCAAGAGCACCTTAAGTAACCGCTCGACTACGAACGTCTGTTGCGTTTATTGCGTCTGCGTCGGATACTGCGTTTGAGGAGGTGGGAAGATGACCGTTGCCCCGATCCAGCCGAACTCGTCAGATGCCCTCGCGGCTCGGGACGCGCTTCGTCGAGTTCGCGGTTACCTTCGGCGTCATCCGGACAGTCCCGCACGGATCCCCGTCGTGGCTGAGGAGACACGCGAGGAACTGGTGATGCCGCGGGTAGCCGTGGAACTGCTCGCCACGATACTCGCCCACATGGCGGCGGGCCGTGGAGTGTCCGTGGTGCCGGCCCACGCGGAGCTGACGACTCAGGAAGCCGCCGACCTTCTCAACGTGTCGCGGCCTTATCTCATAGGTCTGCTCGAAGCGGGTGAGATCGAATACCGTCTGGTCGGCACCCACAGAAGGGTGAAACTGGAATCACTGCTGGACTATCGCCGGAAGGATGATCAGCGACGCCGGGAGGCCGCGGACGAGTTGTCGGCCGCGACACGTGAGCTGGGATTCGACTGAGATGGCCTTCACCGTTCTCTATGACGCATGTGTGCTGTACCCGAGTACGCTTCGTGATCTCCTGATCCGGATCGCACAGGCAGGTCTGGTGCAGGCGAAATGGACTCAACAGATCTTGGATGAGGCGTTTGAGGCGATCAGAGAGAACCGGCCGGACATCTCCGCGGAGAACCTCGACCGTACTCGTGCTTTGATGATCAGAGCCGTACGAGACTGCCTGGTCACCGGCTACGAGCCGCTGATCGAAGGAATCAAGCTCCCCGACCTCGATGATCGCCATGTCCTTGCCGCGGCGATCCGGGGGCAGGCTCAGGTGATTGTCACCAACAACCTGAAAGACTTCCCGGCGGATTCCCTGTCCGGGTGGGATATCGAGGCCAAGAGCGCGGATGATTTCGTTCTTGATCAGATATACCTAAATGAGAAGGTCGTCTGGGCCTGCGTTCAGCAGATCGCCGACTCCTGGAAGAATCCTCCCGGCGCGGTCGAGGACGTGCTGGCCAGTCTTGAAAGAAATGGCCTCGTCCAGTCGGTCGCCGAGCTGCGGACTGTCTGAGAAAGGCCGACTCTCCGCAGACGGGCAATGTTTGTGGATCGCAGAGCCGAGCCTGCGATGTTCGGGGGGCGCATCGACTGCTTGATCTCTGCTGGGGACGTGTTCTCTGGCGAGGGTGTGTTCGCTTGTGGGGACGTGTTCGCTTGTGGGGACGTGTTCGCTTGTGGGGACGTGTTCGCGCTCCGATGGGTGGGTGCTCCGGGCGGCCGTCGTTGGTTGCCGTCTGGTGTTTCAGGCCTCCGGCCTGGCGGGCGCGGTGGTTACGGATTCTTATAAGCCGCCCGGAGCACCCACCCACCTCCGCGCACCCGCTGTCTCGCCGTACGGTCTGCGGGCCGTAGTCGCTTCCTTGCGGGCCGCCCATTGAACTCTTGGACGCTGAAGCGATCCGTACGGGGGTCGTTCCGGGGCCGTCGCCGTAGCTGAAGCGGCGGTGCGGGAAGGAGCGCAGGGGGCTCGCCGTATTTCGTCAGGCCCGTCGTGACTGTCGTCGCCGGTCGGCTTGCTGCGGCCACGGTGACCGGAGGGAGGGGTACGCCTCGGGGAGGCGTTTCCGGTCAGGTGGGTCAATTGGAGAGGGAGCCGGGTCCGTCGGCTCCGTTGGCTCCGTTGGCTCGGTCGGTTCTGTTGGTTTCGTTGGTCGGGAGGTGGAACCAGACGGCGGTGCCCGCTTCGGGGTCGTGGTGGGTGCCCCAGGCGGTGGCCATGGCCTCGACCAGGAGCAGGCCGCGTCCGCCGTCGCTGTCGAAGTCGGTCGCGCGGACGAAGGGGAGGCTGGTGGCCGAGCCGTCGTCGATGACCTCGGCGTGGATCATGCCGCCGCCCAGGCCCAGGCAGACCGTGATCGATCCGCCTGTTGTCCATCCGGAGTCGGAGTGGACGACGGAGTTCGTCACGACCTCGCTGAGCAGCAGCACCACGTCGTCGAGGGCGGAGGCGTCGACTCTGCCGGTCAGCAGGTCCCGTGCCCAGGCTCGGACCGTCGCGACCGAGCAGGCCAGGCCCGCGAACTCGGCGTGGCCCAGTGGGTGCAGGACGGCCCAGCGTCCCGCGGTCACTCGCTGTCGTTCGTAGCGGCAGGTCGCCTGCCCGTAGGCGTTCACGTTCATGCGATCGCCGCCGAGACGATGACGTCGGCGGCGTTGTCGGCCCCTGCCCAGACCCCTTCGCCGGGCCGCCACATCCTGGCCCACCAGGGCCGCCAGACGAACACCCAGCCACAGGCCCGACGGATGACGGCGATCCGGACCCGTGTCTCGCCCCCGGACATGACCTCCAGGATCGGCTGCCCCACCTGGGGGAGCACCAGTGAGGTGCCCACTCCAAGGCCCCGTAGGTCCCACCCCAGCCGCACCAGGTGAATCAACTGCTCTTGCGGATCACGTGGCTTCACAGCCCGTCCTTCCCCTTGTCTGTTGAACTGGCCCGCTCGCACTTTCAGAGACGTTGATGCTTACGCACTGTCATTGACCGTATGCTCAGAGCATGCAGCCATGCAGTCCCATATGCAACCCCAAATGCATATGCACGAAGAAGAACTTCATGGAAAGCTCGATCCGCAAAGTAGGCCAACCCGGCGTAAATCTCATGAAGGTGGACACGTGACCGAAGGCCAGAGCCCTACTGTTCGGCGACGCCAACTCGGTATGGAACTCCGTCGGCTCCGTGAGCGTGCGAATGTGTCCGCTATCCAAGCGGGCGAGCATATTGGTCGCTCTGATTCGACGATCAGCCGCTTTGAGACCGGCAGGGTCACCATCCGTCAGAAAGTTCTCGTTCAACTCCTCGATCTGTACAAATCAGCCGATGACGAGACCCAAGCTGTGCTTGATCTCGCACGCGAAGCGAGCAAACGAGGGTGGTGGCACGCCCACGGAGACGCAGTACCGCCATGGTTTGAAGTTTTCATCGGTCTCGAAGCCGAGGCCGCGTCAATTCAGACCTACCAACCTCAGTTGATCCCTGGCCTTCTCCAAACTGAGGCATACGCACGTGCCGTCATCGAAGCCGACCATCCCGGGATGTCCGAGGAGGAAATCGACAGGCTTGTCGCCCTGCGCCTGGTAAGGCAGAAACTCCTTACCCGGTCGAACCCACCGGAACTGTGGGCGGTGATGAGCGAAGCGGCTCTACGGCACGCCATCGGCGGGCCGGCGACAATGCGTGAGCAACTTCTCAGCCTCCGTGACGCGCGGCGACTCGCAGGGGTCACTCTTCAGGTGCTGCCCTTCGCCAGAGGCGCCCACCCTGGCATGCTCGGCCCCTTTCACCTCTTGGAGTTCCCTCAGCCTTCCGAAACTCATGTTGCTTACGTCGAGTACCTGACAGGTTCCATATATCTGGAAAAGCCAGAGGAAGTCCGCAGGTATAGACTCATTTTTGACCACATTCGCGCAGCTGCCCTGCCGCCGAACGAGTCCGTCGCGCTGATGAGCGTGGTCATAGAGGAGATGACTTCGTGACCGTAGAAGAGCGTGAGCCGCGAGACCTACCCGACCTTTTTCACGCCGTCTGGCACAAGAGCAGCCTCAGCGGCAATGGTGGTGCCGACTGTGTCGAGGTCGCCACCAACCTCCCCGGTATCGCGGCCGTCCGAGACAGTAAGGCCCCCTTGGGGCCGGCGTTGGTCTTCTCGCCTGACGAGTGGCGAACCTTCCTCAACGGTGTCAAGAACGGCAAGTTCGACAAACTGCGGTAGTCAAGCGGGAGACGCTGCTCCTAGCTTCTGACGCTTTGAGATTGCTCATCGCGCAGTAGGCAGCAAACCTGGAGGACAGCGCCCGGGCTAAGGGAAAAGAGATGCTGGATGGCGGAGAACCAGCCAGAGAGGGATCTAGCCCGTCTGGGGTGGCGGAAGAGTTCGCGCAGTCAGGGGACGACGGACAACTGTGTCGAGGTCGCCTTCGTTTCGGGCCTGGTCGCCGTCCGCGATTCGAAGGATCCTGGCGGCGCCACGCTCGCCTTCTCACCAGGTGGCTGGACCGCCTTCCTCGGTCGCGTCAAGACCGGAGACTTCGACACACGTCCCTGAGCGCGTGGCAGGTCAGGGAAGGTTCCTGAGAGGTGAGGGACACAGGTGCCCCATGAGGGCCTCGCCGCCGTTTTCGCCTCTGGTCTCATGCGTGCGGTCGAGGCTGTTCGCTTGGCGTTCGCCGACATCGATGTCCCATCCACCAGCCGGCCCTCAGCGCCCTCCAAGCAGGTTCCCAGCGCCGATCCATAGCCTCATCCTCGACCCTCGCGCCCGAGGCGACCGGGCATCCGAGCGACGACGAGGAGAGAGACCTTGACGGAGACCGGGAACGACCCGACGACCGCTGACGAGCGGATCGACAGGTGCCGGCGAGAGGGATCGACCACGCTGGACCTGTCCGGGCTCGACCTGGACACGGTGCCGGAATCGCTCGGCGATCTCACCCATCTGACCAATCTCTACCTGCGCGATAATCGGCTGACCGTTCTGCCCGATTGGCTGGGGAATCTCACCGCCCTCACCGCACTCTGCCTGGACAACAACCGGTTGACCGCTTTGCCGGAGTCGTTGGGGAACCTCACCGAGCTCGGATGGCTCTATCTGAGCGACAACCAGTTGACCGTTCTGCCGGAGTCGTTGGGAAACCTCACCGAGCTCGACTATTTCCACCTGGAGGGTAACCGGCTGACCGCTTTGCCGGAGTCAGCGGGGAACTTCGCCAAGCTCAGCGAGCTTTGCCTGGACAACAACCGGTTAACTGCTTTGCCGGAGTCGTTGGGGAACCTCACCGAGCTCTGGTGGCTCTACTTGGGCAACAACCAGTTGACCGTTCTGCCGGAGTCGTTGGGAAACCTCACCGAGCTCACCGTGCTCGATCTGACCGGTAACCGGCTGACCGCTCTGCCGGAGTCAGTGGGCAACCTCGCCGCCCTCACCGAACTCTGCCTAGGGGCTAACCGGTTGACCGCTCTGCCCGAGTCGCTGGGCAACCTCACCGCCCTCACCGAGCTCAGTATGAGCGGTAACCGATTGACCGCTCTGCCCGAGTCGCTGGGCAACCTCACCGCTCTCACCGAGCTCAGTGTGAGCGATAACCCGCTGACCGCTCTGCCCGACTGGCTGGGTGACCTTCCCGCCCTCAGCGAGGGCACCAGGCTCCTACTGAGTGTCTTCTACGAGGAGCGTTGGGGTTGGTGGGGTCAGAGAATTCCACCGGCCTCACCAGGCCACGACTCTTGATGATCCCGCCGGCCGACCCGCGGCATACGAGCGACCTGTTCGTGATGTGACCCGTCGGGTTTTGGCCGCATGCGATGCACGGCAACGGTCTTCTGACGGCGCACCGGAGACGGAGAACCGTTGGAGGAGAACAAGGCGGTCGCGGGTGCCTGGGGGTCAGCGTCCTGTGCGCGTGTAGGCGCGGAGCGACAGCGGGACGAAGATCACCAGCAGCGCGGCCGACCAGAGCAGGACGGCGGTCACCGGATGCGCGAGTGGCCAGGCCACGTCTCCGGACGGGGCGCCCGGGTTGCCGAACAGCTCCCGTGCGGCGGCGGTGAGCGCGCTCACCGGGTTCCAGTCGGCGATGAACCGCAACCAGGCGGGCATGCCGTCGGTCGGGACGAACGCGTTGGACAGCATCGTGATCGGCAGGCCCAGCGGCACCATCGCGTCGGCGACCTGCTCGTCCTTCACCGCCAGGCCCAGGTAGACGCCCACCCAGCTCAGCGCGTACCGCAGCAGCGTCATCAGCAGGAACGCCCCGGCGGTGGGGATCAGGCCGCGGTGCGGCTGCCAGCCCACCAGCAGGCCTGTGGCCACCATGGCGGCCAGCATCAGCAGGCCGATCAGCAGGTCGGCGCCGGTCTGCCCGAACGGCACCGCCAAGCGCGCCATCGGCATGGAGCGGAAGCGGTCCATCACGCCGCGAGAGGCGTCGGTGGCCATCCGCCCCATGACCCCCAACCACGCGGAGAAGGTCACCATCGCGAACAGGCCGGGCATGAGGTACTCGCGGTAGTCGCCGCCGTCCGGCACCTGGATCGCGCTGCCGAAGACGTACCCGAACAGCACCACCATGATGACCGGGAAGACCAGCGCGGCGACGACCTGCCCGGGCTCTTGCCGCAGCCGGCTCAGCTCGCGGCCGACCAGGGTCAGCCCGTCGGTGAGCGTCCAGCGCAGGCGGCCCAGTGGTGAGGTGAGGACGGTCATCGCACGGTCTCCTTGCGGTCGGTGAGGCGCAGGAACACCTCGTCGAGGGTGGGGCGGCGCAGGCTCACGTCGGCGGCGGCGACCTCGGCGCGGTCGAGCTCGCGCACGATGTCGGCGAGCCTGAGGCGGCCGCCGGGCAGGGCGACGCTGAGCCGGTCGGCGCCCGTCGTCGTGGGATCGGTGCCGGTGAGGGTGTTCAGCACGGTCATCGCCGCAGGCACCGCGGCGGGGTCTTCGAGGGTGACGTCGAGGCGGTCGCCGATCGTGGCCTTCAGCTCATCGGGCGTGCCGGTGGCGATCACCTGCCCGTGGTCGACGACGGCGATGTCGTCGGCCAGCTGGTCGGCCTCGTCCAGGTACTGCGTGGTGAGCAGCACGGTGGTGCCGTCGGCCACCAGCTCGCGGATGCTGTCCCAGATCTCGCCGCGGCTGCGCGGGTCCAGGCCGGTGGTGGGCTCGTCCAGGAAGAGCACCTGGGGGCGCAGGATGAGGCAGGTGATCAGGTCGAGTCGGCGCCGCATGCCGCCGGAGTAGCCGAGAACCGGCCGGTCGGCGGCGTCCGTCAGGCCGAAGCGTTCCAGCAGCTCATCGGCCCGCCGGTGCGCCTCGCGCCGGGACAGGTGGGAGAGGCGCCCGAACATGCGCAGGTTGCCACGGCCGGTGAGCTTCTCGTCCACGGCGGCGTACTGGCCCGCGAGCCCGATCCTGGCGCGCACCTTGGCGGCCTCGCGGACGACGTCGTATCCGGCGATGCGGGCGTGCCCGGCATCGGGATCGGACAAGGTCGCCAGGATGCGCACCGCGGTCGTCTTTCCCGCGCCGTTGGGCCCCAGCACGCCGCAGACCGTTCCTCTCGGAACGCTCAGGTCCAGACCCCGCAGCGCATGGGTGTCGCCGAAGGACTTGTACAGCCCCTCGGCGACCACGATCGGATCAGACATGATCCCCTCCAACTGAGTACGTTGTACGCGGTATGGCGGCCAGGCTAAGCCACTGGGTACTATGTACGCAAGTAGGGGGTGGAACGGTGACCGACGCCGAGTACGTGAACATCTGGATGCGGCCCGAGCGCCCCGCCCGCGGGCCGAAGCCGGCCTACAGCCGCGCGCAGATCACCGAGGCGGCCGTCCGGATCGCCGACGCCGAGGGCCTGGAGGCCGCCACCATGCGCCGCATCGCCGCCGAGATCGGCGCCGGCGCGATGTCCCTCTACCGGTACGTCCCGAGCCGCGACGACCTCGTCGAGCTCATCGCCGACCGGCTGCAGGGCGAGGTCGACGTCGAGGGCATGCCCTCCGGCGACTGGCGCGCGGATCTGACCCGCTACGCCGACGGGCTGCGGGCGATGTGGCTGCGACACCCGTGGATCGCCACCGTGCAGCGGTCACTCCCCAGTTTCGGCCCCAACCAGCTGCGCCTGATCGAACGGGTGATGGGTGCCCTCGACCCGCACGTCTCCATCGACGAGAACCTCGGCCTCATGGCCATGCTGAACGGCTATGTCGAGGGCGCCGTCCGCGAGGAGATCAGCTGGGCCGAGGAGGTCCGCCGCAGCGGGCTCAGCGAGTCGGAGTGGATGGTGCGGAGCTCCCCGCGCGTCCACCAGCTGCTGGAGAGCGGGGACTATCCGATCTTCAGCAAGATCGTGATGGAGGCGCGCCGGCTGCACCTGAGCCGCGACGACCAGTTCCGGCACGGGCTCCAGCGCGTCCTCGACTGCATCGCCGCGGCCCTCCCGTCAACGGCCGAGCCTCCGATCTCGGCGCACCGAGAGGGGTATTCCCCGACGCTCGTCACCAAGGATGCTGGGTTCACAAGACCCGCAATGTGATCGACTCCCTGCCGAAGTCCGCCCGGCCGGGGGCGAAGAAGGCTCCGCAGGAGATCTACAACGCCGAGGACCGTGATACGGAACACGGGACACCCCCGGCCCGGAGGATTCCGGGCCGGGGGTGTCGTGGGTGCCGGGGCGCTGGTCTCCGGGTTCCCGGCTTTTCCGGGAACCCGGCCCCGGGCACGGGTGGACTTGATTACCGGACGCCTCGCCTGCCGTACAGGCTCACCGCCAGGATGACGCCGACCGCCGCCAGGGCGATCTGGATGATGAGTTCGATCCAGTCGATGCCCGACGTGGTGGCGACTCCGAGCGCTCCGGCGATCGCGGTGCCGATGAGGGCTGCGACGATACCGATGACGATGGTCAGCCAGATCGGGATGGCCTGCTTGCCGGGCACGACGAGCCGACCCAGGGCACCGATGATGGCGCCGATGACGATGGCGGTGATGATGCCGGTGACTGTCATGTTCCACGCTCCTGTCTGCTCAGCTGCCAGGCGTATGCCCTGGGAAAGACGAACAACACATAACGGAGTGACCCGAATTACTGGCCGTCGGTCACGATCCTGTTGTGAAGTGGTCGTATACGGGTTCCAACCCGCGATCGTCGCCCGGAGAACCCCGGTGTCAGGAGACCCGGTCGGCGGACCTTCCCGGTGTTTCGCCGGCCGTGTCGCCGGCGGGAACGGCGGGGACGGCGGGGACGGCGGGGACGGCGGAAGCGCCGGGGGTGGCGCCGCTCAGCAGGGAGCGGACGAGTCCGAGGCCGGTGCCGCCGAGGGTGAGCGCCTTGGCGAGCATCTCCTCGACACCCTGGGCGCCGTTGAGAACGACCATGTGGTCGACGTTGCCGAAGGACTTCGCCCCCGCCTCGACGATCTGCGGCCAGTTCTCGGCGAGCTGCTGGGCGATGACCGCCTCCTGGTTGTCGGCGAGGGCCTCGGAACGGGCCCGGATCGCGTCGGCCTCGGCCAGGCCCTTCGCCTTGGCCGCCTCGGCCTCCGCGAGTCCCTGCGCCCTGGAAGCCTCCGCGGCGGCCAGGCCGGTGGCCTTGGTCGCGTCGGCGGCGGCGAGGCCGCGCAGCCGCACGGACTCCGCCTCGGCCGCGGCGGCCTGCTTGACCTGCGACGCCTGCGCGGCGGCGCGGAGCTCGGTCTCGCGGGCCTCGGCCTCGGCCTGGGCGATGCGGGCGTCGCGTTCGGCCTGGGAGGCCGTCACCGTCTCGTACGCCCTGGCGTCGGCGGGCTTGCGGACCTGGGCCTGCAGTCGCTGCTCGGCCAGCGCCGCCTCAAGCTCGGCGGCACGGGTCTCCTGGACGACGACCTCCTGGCGGGCGGACGCCTCGGAGAGCGGCCCCGCCTGGCGGGACCTGGCCAGCGCCTCGTCGATCTCGGCCTGGTAGGCGGCCTGCTTGATCTGGGAGTCGCGCCAGGCCGCGGCCTTGTTGGCGGCGGCGACCTGCTCGGCCTCGGTGGCCTCCTGGTCACGCTGGGCCTCGGCGATGCGCGCCGAGGCGGCGATCCTGGCGGCGTGCGGCTTCCCGAGGTTGGTGATGTAGCCCGTCTCGTCCTCGATCTCCTGGATCTGCAGGGAGTCGACGATCAGGCCAAGTTTGATCATCTCGTCGGCGGCCGAGGCGCGGGTCTCGCCGGTCAGCCGCTCCCGGTTGAGGATGAGGTCCTCGACCGTCAGGTTGCCGATGATCGATCGCAGGTGGCCGGTGAACAGTTCGTGGATGGCGCCGTTCATCGAGTCCTGCTGGTCCAGGAAGCGGCGGGCGGAGTTGGCGATCGAGTGCAGGTCGTCGCCGACCTTGTAGATCACGACGCCGCGTACCACCACCGGGATGCCCTGCTGGGTGACGCAGGACACCTGGAGGTTGGCGGCCCGGCTGTCCAGGCGCAGGCGGCGCGCGGTCTGGAATCCGGGGAGCACGGAGGTGCCCTTGCCGGTGATGATCTTGAATCCGAGGCTGTCGGCCTCCTCGCTCCTGCCCCGGGCGCCGAGCCCGGAGATGATCAGCGCCTCGTTGGGCTCGGCCACCCGCCAGATGGCCTTGAAGAGCAGGACGATGACAGAAAGGGCGACGATGACGACGCCCCCGATGACGAAGTACTCCGTAGGCATCGCGGCCTCCGCGGTGGGGGATGAGAGAACTGTCAGCCGAGCGCTCGGGAGACGTAGACGGTGCGCGGCGGGAAGAAGTCGACGATCACGACGATCGAGCCGACGGTGAACTCCTCGTCGGGAACCGTGGGATGCGCGTAGAACGCCTCGACACCGCCCCGGACCACCACCATCACCTCACCGACCAGGCCGGGGCCGATCTTTCCGGTGACCCTGCCCTCTTTACCGACCACGCGTTACTCCCCGGATCAGCCGTCAGAGGGAGAAACGAATGCGCGCCTCGCTCCGCCACGCACCATGCCGTGACGTGAACTCGACCGGACGTTAATCCCCGCGCCTCACTTTATAGGGATAACGAGCCGACTTCCGATAACGTTCCGGCTTATCCTGAAAACTCATACGGCTCACCTCCCTCGCACCCGTCCCCCGGCTCAGGTAATCCGAGGTCAGAGGCGGAAAGGGACGGAGCAGCGGGGAACCATGCGGAGTGGTACGTCCCGGTCGCGCCAGGTGGGGGTCCTTTCCTCGGACCGGATAGGTCACGGCGTGCCGTCGTCGCCCGCCCCTCCTTTCAATTCCCGGCGACCATGACATGACTCTCATGCGGGAGATATCGTGACAGCACGCTAATGGCATGGGTAAAAACTTCCCGAAAACGCAGCGCGGCGACCGCGGCGATCCATTCACATCGTGATGATCGCCCCATGACCGATCCTGATGAGATCAATCCACGTAAGGCCCTGGAACTCGGTATGGACCGGCCCATCTCCCGCCGGGACTTCTTCGACGGGGTGATCGCGGCCACGGGGATCGCGGCGGCGTGCTCGCTGCCCGGGATCGGCGGACGGAACACCTCCCCGGCCAAGGGCGCGGAAGACCTGGAGCTCTCGCCCGACACCTCCTACCCGCCGTCCCTCACCGGGCTGCGCGGTGACACCGCGGAGGCGCTGAGCGTGCCCCACGCCCTTCGTGACCAGCGGTTCTGGGCATACGCCGGGATGCCGGAACCCACCGGCGAGCGCTATGACCTGGTCGTGGTCGGCGCGGGGATCAGCGGCCTCAGCGCGGCCCACCGGTGGCTGGAACGCGATCCGGGCGCACGGATCCTGATCCTGGACAACCACGACGACATCGGCGGGCACGCCCTGCGCAACGAGTTCCGCCCGAGGGCCAGGAGGGGGCCGCTGGTCGCGTACGGCGGGTCACGGTCGATCATCAACCCGGCGGCGTGGACCCCCGAGGGGAAGGACCTGCTCGCCAAGCTGGACATCCGCCCCGAGAGGCTCGCCGGGGAGCGGAGGCTCTACGCGGACCTGGGGATGCACGACAGCGTCTTCTGCGACCGGGAGACCTTCCCGGCCGAGCGGCTGGTCGTGTTCACCCCCGGCAAGGGGGCACCGCGGTGGATCGCCGAACTGCCGGTCGCGGAGCAGGCCGGAAAGGACCTGCTCATGCTGTACGGCGACCCGCCGGACTGGTTTCCCGGCCTGTCCGGCGAGGAGAAACAGGAGCGGCTGGCCAGGCTCACCTACTCGGGTTTCCTCGCCGAGGTCTGCGGGGTCCATCCGGACGTGCTGAAGTTCGTCCAGACCATGCCGAGTGACGAGTGGGCCTACGGTTCCGACGCCTTCGGCGCGATCGACGCCTGGGCCTGCGCCGACGAGCACCGGTACGCCGGATTCCAGGGGCTCGGCCTCGACGCCTCCAAGCCGTCCAGGTACAACTCCCCTACCGTGATCAAGGAGTGGGACGCGGGCGAGCCGCGCGCCTACCGCTTCCCCGAGGGCAACCAGGCGATCGTCCGGATGATGGCCGCCCGGATGATCCCCGGCTTCGCCACGACCGCCGACATGGCGGGGATCACCACCGCGAGCTTCGACTACGGCGCGCTCGACCGGCCGGGCAACCGGGTCCGGGTGCGCCTGTCCAGCCCGGTGGTCTCGGCGGCCAACGACGGCCGGCCCGAGGCGGCCACCGGCGCCACGGTCGGCTACTTCGACGGCGAGCGGGTGCGGACCGTGCGGGCCGGAAGCGTGATCATGGCCTGCTGGAACTCGATGATCCCCTACCTGGTCGGCGATCTGCCGCTCGCGCAGCGGGCGGCGCTGTACCGGGCGGTCAAGGTGCCCCTGCTGTACGCGACGGTCCAGCTCCGTGACTGGCGCGCCTGGCAGGAGATCGGGATCAGGCGCGCCAGGTTCACCGGCGCCCGCTGGTGCGTGGCCGAACTCGACGACCCGGCCGACATCGGCGGCTACCGGTGTCCGAGGACCCCCTCCGAGCCGATCGCGGTGCACATGGTCAGCACGCCCGTCACGCCCGGCGTGTCACCCGCGCACGGCTCGGTCGCCGGCCGGTACGCCCTGATCGAGACGCCGTACGGGTACCTGGAGTACAGCATCCGCGACCAGCTCACCCGGTTGCTCGGCCCGGGAGGCTTCGACGCGGCCCGCGACATCGAGGCGATCACGGTCAACCGGTGGGGGCACGGCCACACCCCTGAGTACGCCACCCCGTGGGATCTCGACTTCTACCCCGACGGCCGGCCACCGGCGGCCGTCGCCCGCCGGCCGCACGGCCGGATCGCGATCGCCAACGCCGACTCCGTGCCCGCCGCCCGCGCCGACGCGGCCGTCACCGCCGCCTACCGCGCGGTCGCGGAGCTACAGCGCTGACGGGGTGCTGACGGGGTGCCGACGGGGAATCAGACGGGCTTTCTCAGCCCGGTGAAGGCCCAGCTCATCCTCGGCTCGACCGCCCAGCGGGTGGCGCGCCGCACCGGCTCCGTGCACAGCAGGGCGGCGAGCCCGACCCCGAGAAGCGCCACGGCCGTCACCCCCGCCACGGTCTGGGCCCAGTCGCCGTAGAACCGCTCGGCGACCTTCACCACCAGGCCGTGCAGCAGGTAGGCGTACATCGTCGCCGCGCCGAGCCCCGAGTACCAGGTGCGCCTGGCCGGGGTGACCGCCAGGAACGCCGCGACGAGCAGTGCCCCGGCGGCCAGCATGCCGAGGCGGATCAGGCTGCCGGTGAGGTCGTCGACGCCGATCACGTCGTTGGCGTGCCGCCACCGGATCCACTCGGTCTTCACCAGACTGTGCGTGGCGAGCGCCAGGATGCCGCCTCCGACCAGCACGATCGCCCCCGCGGCCCGTACCCACTGCCGCCTGAGCCACTCGAAGTGCTCGGGACGGAGCATCAGCCCGAGCACGTAGAACGGGAGCAGGCCGAGGGTCCGGTTCATCGACAGCTCGTCGGGAAGCCTGCTCATCCCCGACAGCAGCGACAGCCCGACCGCGACCGTCAGCGGCCACCGCAGCTGCTGCCAGACCGGTGTGGACAGCCGCCACAGGAAGAGCGACATCAGGAACCAGGTCAGGTAGTACGGGTCGAGGAGGCTGATGTCGAGCTTGCCGTACAGGATGAGGCGAGGCAGCGAGTAGAGCAGTTCGAAGATCACATACGGAACGGCGAGCGTGCTGATCAGCTTGCGCGCCTTGCCGGAGGAGAAGGTGAAGTTCCGCGACAGGTAGCCGCTGAGCACGATGAACAGCGGCATGTGGAACGTGTACACGTAGAAGTAGGCCGCGTGCGCGACCGGCACGTCCCGCAGGTCCTCGATCAGGTGGCCCGAGACGACCAGGGTGATCGCCAGGAACTTGGCGTTGTCGAAGAACGGGTCCCTGCCCGCGGCGGGCGGGAGAGCGGCCCGCAGCGGGGTTGCGACAGTCACAGCCCGGACCGTAGCCAGACCCGCCCAACGCCCGGCGAACAACCGGTGACCGCCGGGGAAATCCCCGCGCGGTCCCACCGGTGCCACCCGGTGGGATCGTGCGACGGCTACCCGACGGCGGCGGCGCTGGCGTCCCAGAGCGCGCGGGCCAGCGCGGGGTCGGCCATTCTGCCGGGGACGGCCGCCGGGGCGCTTTTGGCGAAGTAGCGGCCCGGGTGGGCGGTGCCGTCCGGGTGGGTGGCGAGGTGCACCATGGTGCTCGCGCCCTCCTCGACGGTCTGGCCCATGCCGGGGATGTTCTTCACCATCCACATCATCAGCGTGGCCGGGGCGAACTCGGTCTTGATCACACCGGGATGGAAGCAGGTCGCGGTCACCCCGGTGCCCGCGAGGCGCCGGGCCAGTTCCACCGTGAAGAGGGCGCCCGCCTGCTTGGAGTCCCCGTACTGGAGCCAGCCGCTCCAGCGCCGCCGCTCGCGGTCGAGATCGGACGGATCGAGGCGCCCGGTCTTGCCCGCCCGGGAGGAGGTGGTGATCACCCGCTCCCCGATCCGCTCCAGCAGCAGGTTCGTCAGCAGGAAGGGGGCAAGGTGGTTGACCTGGATCATCGTCTCGTGGCCGTCGCGGGTGAGCGTGCGCTCGGTGGTCATGACACCCGCGTTGTTGACGAGAATGTCAATCCGCTCGTAACGGGAGAGCAGCTCGGCCGCCAGTCTGCGCACATCGTCCAGGGAGGTGTAATCGCAGGTGAACGTATCCGGGACCGTTCCCGAGACCGCCGCCACCCTTTCCGCCACGTGAGCTGTCTTACCGGGATTACGGCCGACCAGAACAACCCGCTGCCCGCGCCTCGCGAGCTCTACCGCCGCCGCCTCACCAATTCCGGCACTAGCCCCGGTAATCACACTAATCATCCGATCCTCCACTGCGCAGAAAGCGTATTCGGTGCTAGTCTCCTATGCGATCTTCCGGAGGCCTATCCATCCCTAAACCGGCACGAGCCTCCACACGCTCAGAGGTTGGGACGAGTGGACATGGGCTCTAGAAACCGCTCGATTCGGTTCAAGATTTTCTTGCTGTTGCTCCTGCCGCTGTTGTCACTGAGCGCACTGTGGGGCTTCGTGCTCAACCTGACCGTCGGTGACGGGATCACGCTGCTCAACGCGAACAGCATCTACCAGTCGGTGGGTGTCACCTCCACTGATCTGGGACTACAGCTTCAGGCGGAGCGGACACAGTCGTCGGTGGCGATCAGCTCCCGGGTCCTCACGAGCGGGATGGGTGAGCAGCGCTCCCGGACCGACCGGGCGGTCGAGGCGTTCAGGAAGGCCACCGCCTCCGAGAGTTCCGGCAGCCCGGAACTGCGTAGCTCACTGGACGCGCTGCTCAGCCAGCTCAACCGGCTTCCGAACATCCGGTCGGGCGTCGACAGCGGACAGCAGGCACGGCTGACCGTGCTGTCGAGCTACAACCGGATCCTCGACGCGGTCTTCCTGGTGTACGACCAGATGGCCGCGGTGCCCGATCTGTCGATCTTCCAGCAGGCCACGGCCATGCAGGGCATGGGCAACGCCTATGAGATGTTCGCCAGGGAGAACGCGCTGATCAGCGGGGCCCTGATCGACTACCGGCTGTCGGAGGAGGAGCGCAAGGCCTTCGGCGAGTACGTCACCACCCGGAACTTCCTGCACACCAAGGGTGTGGCCCTGCTCGATCCCGAACTGGGCAGGACCTACCGCGAGACCTTCGAGTCCGCGGCCTTCGAGAAGTTCACGGACCTGGAGAAGGCCGTCATCGGGTCGACCGGCAACCGGCTGGCCCCCGAGGCGGCCAGGTGGAAGACGACCGCGAACGAGATGTCGGCCTGGCTGGACAAGGTCAACCTCGCCGCCTCCAAGAAGCTGGCGGAGCGAGCCCAGACGGCGGCCACCGGCATCCTGCTCCGGATCGTGATCGCCGGCGGCGTCGGCCTGATCGCGGTGGTCGCGTCGATCATCATCTCGGTCCGCTTCGGCCGCCGCCTGGCCGCCGAGCTCGCCGGGCTCCGTTCGGCCGCCCTGGAGCTGGCGGACGTGCGGCTCCCCCGCGTCGTGGAGCGCCTGCGGCGCGGCGAGGAGGTCGACGTGCGGGCCGAGGCGCCGCCGATCCAGGCGGGCGGCTCGACCGAGGTGCACGACGTGGCCCAGGCCTTCGGCTCGGTGCAGCGGACCGCGGTCGAGGCCGCCGTCGGCCAGGCCAACCTGAGGCGTGGCGTCAGCCAGGTCTTCGTGAACCTGGCACGGCGCAAGCAGAGCCTGCTCCACCGCCAGCTCACCCTGCTCGACAGCATGCAGCACCGGGCGACTGACCCCGACAGCCTTGAGGACCTGTTCCGGCTGGATCACCTGACCACCCGTATGCGGCGGCACGCCGAGGGCCTGATCATCCTGTCCGGCGCGGCACCCGGCCGGTCGTGGCGCAAGCCGGTGCCGGTGGTCGACGTGCTGCGAGCCGCGATCGCCGAGGTCGAGGACTACACCCGGGTCAACGTGATGCCGGTGGCCGACATCTCGCTCGACGGGGCCGCGGTCGCCGACATCACCCACCTGGTGGCCGAGCTGATCGAGAACGCCACGATCTACTCCCCGCCGCAGACCATGGTGACCGTGCGCGGCGACGTGGTGGCCAACGGGTTCGCCGTCGAGGTCGAGGACCGCGGCCTGGGCCTGAGCCCCATGGAGTACGCGGCCATCAACGAGCGGCTGGCCAACCCACCGGAGTTCGACCTGGCCGACAGCGACCGGCTGGGCCTGTTCGTAGTGGGCCAGCTCGCCTCCCGGCACGGCATCCAGGTCATCCTGCGCGGCTCACCGTTCGGCGGCACCACGGCCATCGTGCTCATCCCCCGTACGGTGATCGCCCAGCAGGGCGCGCCGCTCGCCCTCACCGTGGAGCAGACGTCCTCCGCCACCGAACTCGCCGCCGAGCATTCGGGAGAGCCGTTCGACTCCTCCTCGCACGACGCGTTCGCCCCCTCCGCCAACGGCAACGGCCTGCCCCGCAGGATGAGGCCGGCCTCTCCTGCCCAGTTCACCGCCGCGCCCGCACTCAGCGTGGTGACCGACCCGCCGGCCCATGCCCGGTCCGCCGGGCAGGTGGGACATCCGGGCGGGACCGCGGACCAGGAGACCGGCTGGGCCCACGCCCCCTTCGCCGCGTCGCCCGAGGAGACGCCACAGGGGACCGGTGAGACCCTCCGGACACCTCACGAGTCCGAGCTCGGCAATGACGCTCCGACACGTAAGACGGCCGCCCAGCCCGCCAAGGGGCCGGGCGGCCTGCCCCGCCGGATCCGGCAGGCGAACTTGGCGCCTCAGCTCCGTCAGGAGTCCGAGGCGGCGGAGCCCGCCCAGCCGGAGCCAAGGGCGGAACCGTGCGAGGAGCGTTCGCCCGACGAGGTCCGCGCGTTGTTCTCCGCCTTCCAGGCGGGTGCGCGGCGCGGACGCGAGGAGCAGGACGACGACTTCGCACACCACACGACAGGCGACAAGGGGGACAAATGACCGGAAAATTGACCAACACCGGCGAGCTGAACTGGCTCCTCGACGACCTGACCACCAGGGTGGGCGCGGTGCGCCAGGCGGTGATCCTTTCCACCGACGGGCTGGCCGTCGGCTTCTCGAAGGGGCTCAACCGCGAGGACGCCGAACATCTGTCCGCGGTCGCAGCCGGATTCCAGAGCCTGGCACGCGGCGCGGGACGCCATTTCGGCGGCGGTGAGGTGCGCCAGACCATCGTGGAGATGGAGTCGGCGTTCCTGTTCGTCACCGCCGCCGGACAGGGCACCTGCCTGGCCGTGCTGAGCAGCTCCGACGCCGATGTGGGTCACATCGCGTACGAGATGGCGATGCTGGTCAAGCGGGTGGGCCAGCATATCTCCACCAGTCCGCGCCAGGGTCTCTCATGAGCGGGGGAGCGGGTGGTGGCGCCGTCCATGAACCGTCGGATCCCCGAACCCGGTGCCGGAGGTCCGGATGACACACTGGATGGACGAGGAGGCCGGACCGGTCGTCCGGCCCTACGCGCTCATCAGGGGTCGCACCCGCTCCTCCGGTGACACTCTGGACCTGGTCGCGATGGTCACCTCGACCCGCGCCGTTCCGTCCGGGGGATTCGTCCCCGGGCCGGAACAGGAACGCATTCTCGCCATGGTCACCACCCCGACCTCGGTCGCCGACGTCGCCTCGGACCTCAACCTGCCACTCGGCGTGGTCAAGGTCCTTCTCGGCGACCTGCAGGACCACAAGCTCATCTCGATCGGGCGCGCCTCCGCGAGCGAGCGCATTCTCAAGGAAGTGATCAATGGACTTCGGGCCCTCTGACGAACCCGTCGCCCTCAAGATTCTCATCGCGGGTGGCTTCGGGGTGGGAAAGACCACACTCGTGGGCGCCATCAGTGAGATCCGGCCGCTCCGCACCGAGGAGGTGCTCTCCGACCGCGGTATCGGCATCGACGACGTCGACGGCGTGGAGGGCAAGACCACCACCACCGTCGCGATGGACTTCGGCCGCATCACGATCAGGGAGGGTCTGGTCGTCTACCTGTTCGGCACCCCGGGTCAGGAGCGGTTCTGGTTCATGTGGGACGAGCTGTCCTACGGCGCGCTGGGCGCCGTGGTGCTGGCCGACACCCGGCGGCTGACCGACTGCTTCCCCTCGATCGACTACTTCGAGCAGCGCGGCACGCCGTTCATCGTGGCCGTCAACTGTTTCGACGGCGCCGACCGGCACGAGGCGGAGGACGTGCGCGTCGCCCTGGACCTCGACGTGGACGTGCCGGTGCTCCTCTGCGACGTGCGGCGCCGTGTCTCGGCGAAGACGGTGCTCGTGACCCTCGTGGAGCACTCGCTGAAGGTGCTGACGGCCAGCCAGAGCTGAGAGGCGGGCCGGGGGGTTCCCCGGCCCTCGCCACCGAGAGCCCAGGCGCCCCGCCAGGAGATCACAGTGCCCGCAGGCCGCTGATCAACTCCCTCAGCAGACTCTCCGGCGGCACGGAGGCGGCGGGAAGCGGCGATCTCACCAGGATCAGGCCCTGGTCGAGCAGGTCGCCCAGGAGGACTTTGATCACGCCGACCGGCAGCTCGGCGTCCGACGCGATCTCCACGATCGGGCGTGCCCGCCTGACCAGGTTGAGCAGCCGCCGGTGTTCGGAGCCCAGAGACGCTCCCGGGGAGACCGGTGCCCCTGTCGCCACCGCCATCGAGAGCAGGTCGAACGAGGAGCAGGACGCCCTGGTGCGCCCCCCGGTCACCGCGTAGGGGCGAACGACGGGACCGGCCTCCTCGTCCACCCACTCGACGTCGTCGCTCATTGGCCGGCCATCCGGGGTCCGGTGGCCAGGTGCTGTCCGACCCTGGTGACCAGGCGGGCCATCTCGTAGGCGATCAGGCCCACGTCGGCGGCGCCGGTGGTCATGACCGACAGACAGCTCCCCTGACCGGCGGAGGTGACGAAGAGGAACGCGGAGTCCATCTCCACCATCGTCTGGCGTACGGCTCCGCCGCCGAACTGCAGGCTGGTGCCCTTCGCAAGGCTCTGGAAGCCGGACGCCACCGCCGACAGATGGTCGGCGTCCTCCTTGGTCAACCCTCTGGACGAGGCCATCATCAACCCGTCGTTGGACAGGATCAGTGCGTGCGAAACGTCCGCCACACTCGTGACGAAGTCATCCAGAAGCCAATAAAGCTCACCCGGCACGTGGTTAAACCCCTTCCCCTCTGATGATCCTGTTGATCTTTACCCCCCACCGGCGCGACGAAGCCGGTCTCATGGACCCGTCTCCGTTCGCGCTCCCGCTCTCACGGCCCCGGCTCAACGCTCGGCACCGCCGTCCTCGTCGTCGGCCCGGCCGCGCTGCCAGCCGGACTGCAGGGCGCTCATCAGCGCCCTCGTCTCCTCCGGTGACCGCTCCTCGATCTCGGCGTTGGGCGAACGTGGCTCCCTGGCCCGCATCGACGGCATGTTCGCCTGCCGTACCCGACGTGGCAACCCGCCGCCGCGCCGCAGCGGCCGCCACAGGTCCGTGGAAATCGGTACCGCGGGTTCACCGGACCCGGCCCGTTCCGGCTGCCCCTCGGGCTCGGGCCGCACGCTGATGACGGTGAGCACCGGCGGCTCCGACGGCTGCTCGACGGGCTCCGGCTCCCCGAGCAGTTCCTCGGGGATCAGGACGACCACCCCGGTCCCGCCGTACGGCGAGGAGTGCAGCGCGACCTCGACCCGGTACCTGGCGGCCAGCAACCCGACCACGGCAAAGCCCAGCCGATCGGTGTCGGCCGGGTCGAACTCCGGCGGACTGGCCAGGCGCTCGTTGATCGCGGCACGCTTCTCCGCGGTCAGCCCGAGCCCCCTGTCCTCGATCTCGACGGCGAAGCCACGGCCCACGAGCTCGCCGCGGACCGAGACCTGGCTGCCGGGCGGGGAGAAGACCGTGGCGTTCTCCAGGAGCTCGGCGAACAGGTGCATCATGTCCGCGACGGCGTTGCCCACCAGGGTGGTGCCGCCCGTCGGGAGGATCCGCACCCGGGCGTAGTCCTCGACCTGGGCTGCGGCCCCGCGCAGTACGTCCTCCATCGGCACCGACGAGCGCCACTTGCGGCCCGCCGCCCCGCCGGACAGGATCACCAGGCCCTCGGCGTGGCGGCGCATGCGGGTGGTGAGGTGGTCGAGCCTGAAGAGGTTCTCCAGCGACTCGGGGTTCTCCGCCCGCTTCTGCATGCCGTCGAGCAGCTTGAGCTGGCGCTGCAGCAGCGACTGGCTCCGGCGGGCGAGGTTGCGGAAGGAGTGGGCGGCGCCCTCGCGCAGCCTGGCCTGCTCCACGGCGGCGTCCACGGCGCGGCGCCGGACGCTGTCGAAGGCGGCGGCGACATCGTGGATCTCGGCGGTGCTGCCCAGCGGTTCCAGCTCGGGCGCCTCGGCCGTCACGTCCACCTTCTCGCCGCGGCGCAGCTTCTCCATCACCCGTGGAAGCCGCACCTCCGCGAGGTCGGTGGCGGCCCGCCGCACGCCGGCGAGTTCCCTGGCGATCCCGCTGCCGATCCGGTACGAGACGAGCAGCGACGCGACGACCGCGGCGAGGCCGAGGACGCCGACGACACCGGCGCGGATGTAGACGCCCATGGTCACCGGCTCGGCCCGCTTGACGAGCGTGGGGCCGACCTCCGTCGTCGACCGCTGGTAGAGGGCGTCCAGCGCGTCGCCCGCGGCACGCCACTCGGTGGCCGAGACACCGCTGCCGGCCAGCAGGCGCGACTCCAGGGCGACGAACCTGGCGTACGTCGAGGAGGCGATCAGCTCCGTGAAGGGGGCGCGCAGCGAGGGCCCCAGCTCGGAGATCGCCTGTTCCATGAGGAATGCCCGGTTGGCGGCGATCCGGGCGAACACTCGCGCCTCGTGCTCCGTCATCGGGCTCCGCAGCGCCAGCGGGCCCGTGGCGAGTGCCCGCTCGCGGCTGAACAGGTTCATGCTCTGGTCGACCATCGTGACGGCGCGCAACTCGCGGTAGAGCGGGAGGTCGTTGGTGGGACTCAGGGTGTTGAAGAGCCGGTTCAGCGCGTCCGGCAGCCGGGCGAACTCCTCGGAGAGCCCCACCGAGTCGATCCGCCCCGCGTCGACCCTGGCTCGGATCGCGTCGAGCCCCTCCACCTGCCTGATCAGCTCGGCGTGGCGGGTCCTCGTCTCGTCGGACATCACCGCCTGCACCTCGTCCCGGCCCATCTCCTGGCGGAGGCGGGTGCGGGCCTGGTCGGTGACCGCGCGCTGTCCCGCGAGGGTCTTGTGGTCGGCGTTGGAGCGGGTGGCCAGGTACTCGGCGGACAGGATGTGCTCGCGTTGGATCGCGTTGTTCAGGTCGTTCGAGGGTTTGCCGACGGATTCGTACAGCGTGCCGATGGAGCGCAGGCTCATCGAGTCGCCGACCGTGACGACCGAGGCGAAGCCCCATACCGCCACCAGCGAGGTGAGAGGAATGGCCAGCAGCACCGAGACCTTGAACCGGATGGACTTGCTCGATGCCATGTCACCTCAACGGCTCGCTCACGGAACGCCAGGGGGAGCCCCCGGACGATCTCTAGATCGCCGACGAGAATAGCACTGGCGACTCCTGCTATTTGTAGCCTATTTGTGACATGTCATGAAATAGTCATGAGAAGTGAGAAGTCAGCCTAGAGCGGCGTGTGATGCCTGAGTTGCGCTTCGTGTCCAGGCCAGCCGCGCGAGCCGGGCGGCCAGCACGCCGACCAGCGCGGCCTCGGTGCCGAGCAGGATCCACTCGGCGAGACCCGCGAGCACCCCGTGCCCGGGGAGCGCCACGTAAGTGATCGCCAACAGGCCGAAACCTCCGGCCAGCGCCAGCCACTCCACGGTCCTGGCCACCGGCCGCCACCGCTCGTCCTCGTCGAACCGCGCCACCAGCAGGCCGCCCGCCACCGGCATCGCCACGAACACGGCGATCGACAGGTAGCGGTACGTCTGGCCGATCAGGTCGGTGCCCGTGCCGGGCAGGACCGGTGGCAGCACCGCGAGAAGGACGAGCCCGGCACCCCACACCCGCATCAGCCGCTCGGCCAGGACACCCACCGGCGCCCCGGTCGCGCGCAGCCCGGCGACCAGCGCGAGGGAGGAGATCCCCAGCGACGCCATGACGAACCCGGTGGCTCCGCTGCGGTCCAGCGCGGCGTACTCGCTGATGGTCAGATCGAGCGAGTCCGGGTACGGAACCGGGTCGGGCCGCCCCACCGCGACGGCCAGGGCCGCCACCGCGGCCGCCGCGATCCCGGCGCACGCGATCAGGGGGTAGAGCCTTTTCGAGGCGAGCATGGATCAAGTCTGCTCGCGGGAGGAGGTTTCGGGCATCCGGCGGCACCCCTGATCCAACCCTGAGCCGTCCCTGAGACGGCCAAGCCGGGGCGCCCCCTCACGCCCCGGCCCGTCTCAGCGGAGGCCACGGACCTCGGCGTAGCGATCCCTGATCCCGGGCGCGGGGTCGGCCTCGTAGCGCTCGGACCCGCCCGCCTCCCAGGCCGGAGGCTCGTCGCCGCCGAGCAGCCAGGCGGCCTGCCTGGCCGCCCCGTCCGCGACGTACTCCCCCGGCTCGGGAACGACCACGGGCCTCCCGAAGACCGCGGGGGCGATCCGTCGTACGGCCTCGGACCTGGCGCCGCCCCCGATGAGCAGCACCCTGGCCGGGTCGAGCCCGAGGGCGTCGAAGGCGTCGGCGAGGTGGCAGAGCAACCCCTCCACCGCCGCCCTGGCCAGGTGGGCCGGGGTGGAGGTACCCAGCGTCAGCCCGTGCAGCGACCCCGTGGCCGAGGGCAGGTTCGGGGTGCGCTCGCCCTCCAGGTACGGGACGTAGACGAGGCCGCCGGCCCCCGCGGGCGCCGCCAGGGCCAGCCGGTCGAGCTCGTCGAGGCCGACCCCGAGCAGCCGCGCGGTGGCGTCCAGCACCCTGGCCGCGTTGAGCGTGGCCACCAGCGGCAGGAACCGCCCGGTGGCGTCCGCGAACCCGGCCACGGCGCCGCTCGGGTCGGCGCTCGGGCTGCCGGCGACCGCGAAGGCCGTCCCCGACGTCCCGATCGACACCACCACGTCTCCCGGCAGGGCGCCGACCCCGAGGGCCGCCGCCATGTTGTCGCCCGTCCCCGGCGCGAGCCGCACCGTCCCGTCTCCGAACGCCTTGACCTCTCCCGCGCCGTCGCGAGGCCCCAGCACCTCGGGGAGTTCGGGGAGGGCGCCGAAGGCCGCCCGAAGGAGATCGGTCCGGTACTCCCCGGCCGCGGGCGACCAGTATCCGGTGCCCGACGCGTCACCCCGGTCCGTGACGAACTCCCCGCCCAGCCGCCAGGTGAGCCAATCGTGCGGCAGGCACACTTTCGCCGTACGACGGGCGGAGTCGGGCTCGTGCTCGGCCAGCCAGCGGAGTTTGGTCACCGTGAACGACGCCACCGGCACGCTGCCGACCGCCTCGGCCCAGCGCTCGGGGCCGCCCAGCTCCCGGACCAGGTCGGCCGCCGCCCCGGCGGAGCGGGTGTCGTTCCAGAGCAGCGCCTTCCTGACCACGTCGCCCGAGTCGTCCAGGCAGACCATGCCGTGCTGCTGCGCGCCGACGCTCATCGCCTCGACGCCGTCCAGCCCGCCCGCCCGGGTGAGCGCCTCCCGCAGCGCCTCCCACCAGGCCTCGGGATCGACCTCGGTGCCCTCCGGGTGGGCCGCGCGGCCCTGGCGGACCAGGGTGCCCGTGCGGGCGTCCCTGATCACCACCTTGCAGCTCTGGGTCGACGAGTCGACCCCGGCCACGAGCGTCATCCGCGGACCCCGAGGAGGTGTTCCATGGCGAGCTGGTTCAGGCGGGTGAAGTGGAAGCCGCGCGCGGCCACCGCTTCGAGGTCGAAGGAGTCGCGGCTCAGGTCCGCGATCGTCTCGCCCGCTGCCAGCGTGGGCTCGGAGAGTTCGGCGACCTTGCTCGCGGCGAGCGCCTCGACGACCTCGGGGTCCGCGCGGAAGGCCCTCGCCTTCTCCTTCAGGATCAGGTACGTGCGCATGTTGGCCGCGGCGGAGACCCAGACGTCCTCGGCGTCCTCGGTGCGCAGCGGCTTGTAGTCGAAGTGCCTGGGGCCCTCGTAGCCACCGTTCTCCAGCAGGTCGACCAGGAAGAAGGCGTTCTTCACGTCGCCGTGGCCGAAGATCAGGTCCTGGTCGTAACGGGGGCCGTGCTGGCCGTTCAGGTCGATGTGGAAGAGCTTGCCGTGCCAGAGCGCCTGCGCGATGCCGTGCGCGAAGTTGAGCCCGGCCATCTCCTCGTGGCCCACCTCGGGGTTGAGGCCGACGCGGTCGGGGTGTTCGAGTTCGTTGATGAACGCGAGCGCGTGGCCGACGGTCGGGAGCAGGATGTCGCCGCGCGGCTCGTTCGGCTTGGGCTCGATGGCGAACCTGAGGTCGTAGCCCTTCTCGATCACGTACGAGGTGAGCAGGTCCATGCCCTCCTTGTAGCGGCTGAGCGCGGCCCGGATGTCCTTGGCGGCCCCGGACTCGGAGCCCTCGCGCCCGCCCCAGCAGACGTAGGTGGTCGCACCGAGCTCGGCGGCCAGGTCGATGTTGCGGATGACCTTGCGCAGCGCGTAGCGGCGGACCTCACGGTCGTTGCTGGTGAACGCGCCGTCCTTGAAAACCGGGTGGGTGAACAGGTTGGTGGTGGCCATCGGGACCTTGAGCCCGGTCTCGGCCAGTGCCTTCCTGAAGTTCGCGATGGCCCGGTCCCGGTCGGGCTCGACGGCGAGCAGGTCGTCGTCGTGGAAGGTGACGCCGTACGCGCCGAGCTCCGCGAGCCGGTGAACGCTCTCCACCGGGTCCAGCGGGGCCCGCGACGCGTCACCGAAGGGGTCGCGGGCCTGCCAGCCGACGGTCCAGAGCCCGAAGGTGAAGCGATCTTCGGGCTTGGGGGTGTAGGCGCTCATCTACGTTCCTCCGATTTAATCCACTTTATGGACTTAATATGGATCGGGGTGGTGGGATCGTCAAGAGGTGGATGCTCCATGACACAGGCCGTACGCCATGACTCGATGCGCGCCCGCAACCTCGGCGTGGTCCTCGGCGAGATCCGCAGGAACGGCCCGGTCACCCGGGCGGCGCTGGCCGAGATCACCGGGCTGACGAAGACGACGGTGTCGAAGATGGTCGGCGACCTGATCGAGGCGGGCATGGTCGCCGAGTCCGGCGCGCTGCGGGACGGCGAGCGGGGACGTCCGGGCACGGCGGTGGTGCTCAGCGGGCGGCGGGTCGCCGCGCTCGGCCTGGAGATCAACGTCGACTACCTGTCCGCCTGCGTGGTCGACCTCACCCTCGCGGTGCGGCTCCGATATTCACAGGCTGTGGACAACCGCGCGGCCCCCCCTGTGGAAACCCTTTCCCACCTGGCAGAACTTGCCCACAGGGCTGTGGATGAAGCCCGCCGGGAGGGCCTGGCCATCGCCGGGTCGACCCTCGCGGTGCCCGGTCTCGTGGACGGGGGACTCGTGCACACCGCCCCCAACCTCGGCTGGCACCACGTCCGCGTCTCCGACCTGCTGGACCTCCCCGTCGAGGTGGACAACGAGGCCAACCTCGCGGCCCTGGGCGAGCTCTGGTTCGGTTCGGCCCCCGGCGACTTCCTGCACGTGTCGGGGGAGATCGGCATCGGCGCGGGCCTGGTGGTGGGCGGCACCCTGTTCCGCGGCGCCCGCGGTCTCGCCGGAGAGCTGGGACACGTGGTCGTCCACCCGGACGGCCCGGCCTGCCGCTGCGGCGGCCGGGGCTGCCTGGAGCGGTACGCCGGCCAGGAGGCCCTGCTCGGAGCCTGCGGCCTGACCGGCGTCCCCGAACTGTTGGAGAGCCTGCGCGCGGGCGAGCCCGGCGCGCTGGAAGCCTGCGAACGCGCCGGGTCCGCGCTCGGCATCGCCCTCACCTCGGCGATCCATCTGATGGATCCCGGCACGATCGTGCTGGGCGGCGTCTTCGCCCCGCTCTTCCCGTGGATCCGCGACCCGGTCCGGCAGGCGATGGCCGCCCGGCTGACCGGGATGCGGCACACCGTCCCCGACCTGACCGTCTCCCGCCTCGGCAGCGACGCCGCGCCCCTGGGAGCCGCCGGACAGATCATCCACCGGGTCCTCGCGAATCCGATCGCGACGCTGACGCGCCGCGGTGAGAACGCCTAGCGGGTGCGCTGCTGAAGCTCGCAAGTTCCAAGAAGCGCGAAGAGAAGTCTCATCCGATCTTGATGTCCCTTCGCAGGCGCGCGACGATGGCGCCGAAGCGCCAGGTGGCCTCACTCAGCCGGCCACTTGCCGGGATCACGGTCGGCTTCTCTCCGGTGGCGGGGGCTGCGGTCTTGGGGCTCGTTCGGCTACGAGGGGTTCGAGGTGGGGAGGAGAGAGGCGCAGATCTCCCGTAGCCGGCGGAGTTGGGTGGGGGTCAGGCGGTCGAAGAGGGCCTGGCGGACGGCCTCGACGTGGCCGGGGGCGGCGGCGGTGAGGGCCGCGAGCCCCTCGTCGGTGAGGATCGCCCAGCTCACCCGCCTGTCCGCGGCGCACGGCTCGCGCCGTGCCCAGCCACGCTCCTCCAGCCGTTTCATCGCGTGCGACAGGCGGCTCTGCGAGGAGTTGAGCTCCGTCGCCAGCTCGCTCATCCGCATCATCCGGTCGGGCGCCTCGGAGAGCTTCACCAGCATGGCGTAGTAGGCGTGCGGCATGCCGGAGTCGCGCTGCAGTTGCCGGTCCAGTTCCTCCTGGACGAGCTGTGAGGCGGCCATGAACGCACGCCAGGTGCGTTGTTCTTCGTCGTCCAGCCATCGCGTCACGGAACCAGCTTACTTGAACTCTCAACAAAGCGGGGGTAATCTACTTGAGAGTTCAAGTTTCAGGAGGAACCATGCCGGTCCAGCGGCTCAACCACGCCGTTCTCTTCGTGCGCGACGTCGAGCGCAGCGTCGCCTTCTACCGGGAGGCGCTCGGTTTCAGGGTGGTCATGGGCATGCCGGGCGCCGCGTTCCTGCAGGCCTCCGGGTCCAGCAACGACCACGACCTCGGCCTCTTCGAGCTCGGCGCGCAGGCGGGCCCCTCGGGAGCCGGGCGCTCGACCGTCGGCCTCTACCACCTGGCCTGGGAGGTCGACACCCTGGCCGAGCTGGAGCGGATCGCCGTCAAGCTCGGCGAGCTCAACGCCCTCGTCGGCGCCTCCGACCACTCCACCACCAAGGCCCTTTACGCCAAGGACCCCGACGGGCTGGAGTTCGAGGTCTCCTGGCTGGTCCCCGCCGACCTGCTCACCTCGGAGACGCTGAGCGGGCGCAGCAGCATCAAACCTCTCGACATCGCCAGGGAGAAGGAGCGCTACGGCGCCGACACCCGCGGCGGTCTCGGCGTCTCGATCCCCGTCTGACCACCTCGGGTGGCCGGGCCGTCCAGCACGCGCGACCCGCGCGGGGGAAAGGAAGGTGACCCGGCGGAGGCCTCCCCAGCCCTCCGCCGGATCACGGTCTCCCCGGACCTGCCCACCCGATTCGGGGATACTCCCTTTTTTACGATTTTCAGCCGCCCATAATTTCCTCGCGGGTGTCAGAGCCTGCCGAACCAGTCGCGTACGGCGTCGATTCCGCCGGTCCCGAGGGCGACCATCAGCGCGCACCGGGCCTTCGAGGGCGCCAGGCCGCGGGCCCCGATCGCCCCGACTCGGGCGGCGAGCCCCGTACCGAGACGCATCTCGTCAAGCGGGACCGCACCGGTACGGCACCTCGACGCGACGACCACGGGGATCCCCCACTCCGTCAGCTCGGCGATCGCCGTGAAGAGCCCGACCGGCACGTTGCCCAGGCCGGTCCCCTCCAGCACGACGCCCTGCGCTCCGGCGTCCACCACGGCGGTGAGCAGCACGGGCTCGATCCCCGGATAGGTCTTGATCAGCGCGACGTCCGACGCCGGGTCCCCACCGAAGGCGGGCGGCCGGCGCGGTGGGGCGGACAGCGTCTCGACCCGGCCACCGGTCAGGAGGCCCAGCACGGGGAAGGGCGCCGACGAGAACCCCGCGACGCTGACGGCGTCGACCCTGGTGACCCAGCGGGCCGCGTGGATCTCGTCGTTCACGCACACGACGGCCCCGGCGCCCAGCAGCGCGTCGTCGGCCGCGGCCGCGAGCGCGGAGGCGAGGTTGCGCGGGCCGTCGGGGGAGAGCTCGTCCAGGGAGCGGACGGCACCGGTCAGCACGATGGCGCCCTGCTCGGCCGCCCGGCCGACGAGCAGATCCACCAGGTACGCGGTCTCCTCCAGCGTGTCGGTGCCGTGAGTGATCACGACACCGTCGAATCCGCGGTCCAGGATGGCCGAGCGCGCCCTGCGGGCCAGCTCCAGCATGGTCGCGGGGGACATGTCCCAGCTGGGTTCCGCCATCACGTCCTCGGCCACCACGTCCGCCGCGACCGTGCCGGGCGGGAGCGCGCTCAGGAGTTCGGCCCCCGAGGCGACGCCCGGACGGACGGCATCGTAGGAGTGGGCGATGGTGTCACCGGTCGCCAGCAGCAGCACACGCTTCAAGGACGGAATCCCTTCGACGGGCCATGTTCGATCACCTCTATTTATAACCCACAGATACCCCCTTTGGGGTTATGTTCGGGCGGCGCGGTCCAGAGCGAACGGCGTACCGGACGGGGAACCCGGGCGGGGAAATCCCGGTAGCACGTGATGAAATCGGGCTGCCGAGAGCACGCCGGCCCTGCCGGGAATGGTGGGGTAAACCCCACCTTTTTCCGGGATACCTCGCCCATGTGCCCTGACCGCCGCGGTCCCTACGGTGGTCCCATGAGCAGCATCGAGGCGACCACCCCCTGGTCGAGGATCAGCGCCCACTGGTCGGCCCGGACCTGGCTCCGCACCGCGCACCTGGTCACGGGCCTGCCGATCGCCCTGCTGGGCGCGGCGGTGATCGTGGGGCTGACCGTGGCGTCGGTGCTGTTCGTATGGACCGTGGTGGTCCCGGTGGTCGCGCTGCTGCTGTTCTTCTGGATCGTCCGGCTGCTCACCCTGGTGCAGCGATCCCGGTTCGCCGCCTTCCTCGACGTCGACATCCCCCCGGTCCCGCGCCGCCCGCTGAGCAGGAACCCCTTCGGGCGGCTGCTCCAGGAGGCCAGGACACGGAGCACCTGGCGCCGGCTCTCGTACCACCTGCTGGCTCCGCTGATCAGCGGTGTCGGCGCCGCCTCGGTCGTCGGGGCGTGGGCGGGCGGCCTGGTCACCGCCGCGCTCGCGACGCGGAGCTGGGCGATGGGGGAGACCTGGCAGAGCACGGTGTTCGTCCTCGTCTCGGGGACGCTGCTCGTCTCCGGGCCGTGGGTGGCCCGCGGATTCGCGGTGCTGGACGTGATCGCCGCCGAGGCCCTGCTCGGGCCCAGCCTCAGCGACCAGCTGGTGCTGCGGGTCGAGACGCTGCGGGAGAGCCGGGCCGGGGTGGTCGACGCCGCGGACGCCGAGCGCCGCCGCATCGAACGGGACCTGCACGACGGCACCCAGCAGCGGCTGGTGTCGCTGGCGATGAACCTGGGCATGGCCCGCGCGACCCTCACCGACCTGCCCGAACCGGCCCGCGAGGTGATCGTGCAGGCGCACGAGGAGGCCAAGCAGGCGCTGAAGGAACTGCGCGACCTCGTCCGGGGACTGCACCCGGCCGTGCTCAACGACCAGGGCCTGGACGCGGCGCTGTCCGGCCTCGCCGCGCGTGCCCCTTTCCCCGTGCGGCTGGACGTCGACATCTCCGAGCGTGTCTCCGCCACGGTCGAGGCGGTGGCGTTCTTCGTCGTCTCCGAGGCACTGACCAACATCACCAAGCACGCGCGGGCGTCCGGCGCCGAGGTCACGGTGGAGCGTCGCGGCGACCGGCTGTACCTGGCCGTCCACGACGACGGCCAGGGCGGCGCGGACCCCGACCTGGGCACGGGGCTGCGCGGCCTGGCCCACCGGGTCGGCTCCGTGGACGGCATCCTGTACGTCGACAGCCCGTCGGGCGGGCCGACGACGATCAGAGTGGAGCTACCGTGCGCGTAGTGCTCGCCGAGGACTCCGTACTGCTGCGAGAGGGGCTCATCCGCCTGCTCGGCTCGGCGGGCATCGAGGTCGTGGCCGCCGTCTCCGACGCCGAGGGGCTGCTGCGCGCCGTGGACGAACACGTTCCCGATCTCGTCGTCACCGACGTGCGGATGCCGCCCACGCACACCGACGAGGGCCTGCGCGCCGCGCTCGTACTCCGCCGCCAGCGGCCGACGCTCGCGATCCTGGTGCTCTCCCAGTACGTCGAGGAGCGCTACGCCACCCAGCTGCTGTCCACCGCGACCAGCGGGATCGGCTACCTGCTCAAGGATCGGGTGGCCGACGTCGAGGAGTTCCTCGACGCGCTGCGCCGGATCGCCGCCGGAGGCACCGCACTGGACCCCGAGGTGGTCGCCCAGCTCCTGCTGCGCAGGCACAGCGACCCGCTGGACCGGCTGACCCGCAGGGAGCACGAGGTGCTCTCGCTGATCGCGGAGGGCCGGTCCAACACCGGGATCGCCGAGGCCCTGGTGGTCTCGGAGAGCGCGGTCGGAAAGCACATCAACAACATCTTCACCAAGCTCGACCTCTCCGGCGCCGACAAGGACCACCGCCGGGTACTCGCCGTCCTGCGATTCCTGAAGGTTTGAGAGAACATGCCGATACGGAGCAACACCAGAAAAGCCTGGATCGTCGTGGGCGGTGCGCTCACCGCGCTCACCGTGGGCATCACCTCCATCGCGGCGTGGAGCGAGGTCACCCAGGCCCGCCGGGTCGCCGAGACCACGCTGCGGTCCCACGCGCTCACCTCCCCGGGGATCGCCGTGGAGACCACCGGTCACGTCAACGTCTCGGTCGTCGGTGGCGCCGATCGGCGGCTGGACCTGGAGCGGACGCTCCAGTGGACCCTGGACCGGCCCGTGGTCACCGAGGACTGGGACGGGCGGACGCTCACGATCGGCGTCCGCTGCCCCGGCGGTGACCGTCCAGACGGCCCGAACTGCCGGGCCGACTACACCCTGATCCTGCCCATGACCACCGACGTCGAGGTGACGAGCCGCTTCGGGACCGTGTCGGTCGGCGGCGTCCAGGGCGACCTGCGCCTCTCGACCGCCGCCGGCGACGTGGTCGTGGACGACTCACAGGGCGCGCTGCGGGTGCGGGCGGAGATGGGAAACGTGAGCGGCACCGGCCTGCGGTCCGCCGGGACCGACGTCGAGACCGGCGCGGGGAACGTCGATCTGGGATTCGCGGCCCCGCCCGGCGACGTCAGGGCCGTGGTGCGGACGGCCGGGGACGTGGAGGTCAGGGTGCCGGACGAGGACGGTTACGACGTGCGGGCCGGCGACGGGAACGCGATCATCCAGGTGCGGCGCGACTCCGCCGCCCCTCGGCGGATCACCGCCGTGACCGCGGCGGGCGAGCTCCGCATCCTCCCCTCATGATCCGTTCCCTCGCCGACGACGTATTGCGCACACAGGTTTGACCGGGTCGAAACCAGTACGTGGCCCTCTTCACCCGCCTGCGGGACTTGAATGGGAATCATGCTTCCCTCCGACGACCCGCGGGGCCAGGCGGTCATCGACATCGCGTCGCGGCTCTTCGCCGCGTTCGGCTACGACGGCACGTCGCTGCACGACATCGCGGAGGCCTCTGGGGAGGACATGGCGTGGTTACAGCAGCGGTTCGGTGACAAACGTGAGCTCTACCTGACCGTCGTCGATCACGGCAGCCGGATGGAGCGCGGCATCGTGGCGGATGTGCTCGGCGCGCTCCCCGCCGCCGACCCCGAGGAGGCCCGCGCCGTCGTGTACCGGCTCTCGACGCGCCTTCTGGAGTTCTTCCTCGCCAGCCCGCAGGTCCCCTCGCTGTGGGCACACCGCTGGCTCGGCGACGCCGCCGACATCCCCGGACTTGAGGAGACCTACCGGGACCCCGTCATCAACCTCATCTGCGACGCGTTGCGCCCCGCCGTGGAGGCCGGCCTGATCGACGACCGGGTGAACCTGGAACTGACGGTGCAGACGCTGATCTGGAGCGTGTACGGGTTCATGCACGGCGAGATCAACGCCGATGGGCACGGCCCCGCCTCCACCGACCCGCAGGCGCTGCAGCCCTTCCTCGCCCATCTCCGGCAGCTGGTCGACCGCATGCTGACTCCGCGCGGCGCCTGAGGACGTGCGCCGGAAGGTCTCCGACGGTTCCGGAGGGCCGGGCGGCATGCCCTCGTTGTCGCCGTTCATGGACGCGGGAGTGGTCCTCTCGACGCCGACCCCCGGCCATGCCCAGAATGTCGGTGAGGTGTTTCCGTCGGCCAGGACGTTCCTCGCGTCCCGACGACCGCAAGAACCAACGGGGGTTTGTCAAAGGATGACCGCGATGACCGTCTCAGCTCGGGGTGAGACCCTGGCCTTTCCCGGTGGCTTCGTCTGGGGTGCGGCCACCGCCGCGTACCAGATCGAGGGCGCCGCGCGGGACGACGGGCGCGGCCCGTCGATCTGGGACACCTTCTCCCACACGCCCGGCAGGACCGCCGGCGGCCACACCGGCGACGAGGCCTGCGATCACTACCACCGCTACGTCGGCGACGTCCGGATGATGGCCGAGCTGGGCCTCGGGGCGTACCGGTTCTCGGTGGCCTGGCCCCGGATCCAGCCGTCGGGATCGGGACCCGCCAACGCCGCCGGGCTCGACTTCTACGACCGGCTGGTGGACGAACTGCTGGCGGCCGACATCGCGCCGTACGTGACGCTCTACCACTGGGATCTCCCCCAGGCGCTGGAGGACCTCGGCGGGTGGACCAACCGCGACACGGCCTACCGCTTCGCCGACTACACGCGGGCCGTGCACGACCGGCTCGGCGACCGCGTCGGGACGTGGATGACGATCAACGAACCGTGGGTGGCCGCGGTGCTGGGGTACGGCATCGGCGTGCACGCGCCGGGCCGCGCGTCGGCGGCGGAGGCCTTCCGCGCCTCCCACCATCTCCTGCTCGCCCACGGACTGGGTGCCCGGGTGCTGCGCGAGGCGGGCGCCCGGGAGATCGCGCTCACCCTGAACCTCGCACCGGTGATCACGCCCGGCCAGGTGAGCGACCCGGACCTCGTGCCGTCCGCCGAGGACGCCGAGGCGGTGAACCGGGTCGACTGCCTCATCAACCGGCAGTTCCTCGACCCCGCCCTGCGCGGGAGCTATCCGGAACCGGTACTCGCGATCATGGACCGCGTGGGCGGGCTCGGCCACATCCGCGACGGCGACCTCGAAGCGATCAACCAGCCCGTCGACCTGCTCGGGATCAACTACTACACGCCCTGCGTGGTGCGATCGGAGCCCGGCGAGCCTTCCAACGCCGCCTACCCCGGCACCGAGGACATCCTGTTCAGCGGCGCCCACGCCCCGACGACCGCGATGGGCTGGGCGATCGTGCCGACCGGGCTCTCCCAGCTGCTCACCCGGCTCTCGCGCGACTACCCCGAGGTCGGCCTGCTGGTCACCGAGAACGGCGCCGCGTTCGACGACGTGGTGACGGGCGACCAGGTGCACGACACCGACAGGACCGCCTTCTTCGAGGGCCACCTGCGGGCCGCGCACGCCGCCATCGAGGCCGGTTCGGATCTGCGCGGCTTCCTGGTCTGGTCGCTGCTGGACAACTTCGAGTGGGCCGAGGGGTACGACAAGCGCTTCGGGATCGTGCACGTCGACTTCGAGACGCAGCGGCGGCTGCCCAAGGACAGCGCGCTCTGGTACCGCGAGGTGATCCGGCACAACGGACTGCACCGCGAGCGTGTCCGGCGTCCCACGCTGGAGGCGGTCGCCGCCCGCGCCGGCGTGTCGAGGTCGACGGTCTCCCGGGTGATCAACGGTGAGGACACGGTCAGCGACGAGTTCCGCGCCATCGTCCTGAACGCGGTCAACGAGCTGGGCTACGTGCCCAACTCGGCGGCCCGCTCCCTGGTGACCAGGCGCACCGACTCGATCGCGCTGGTCGTCTCCGACTCCCCGTCCGAGGCGCACGCCGACGACCCGCTGTTCTCCGCGATCGTCCGCTCGGCCACCCGGTATCTGGAGGAGGCGGGCAAGCGGGTCACCCTCATGCTCGCCGACTCGGCCGAAGGCCGGCTCCGAGTCGAGCGGTACGCCGCCTCGGGGCACCTGGACGGGGTGGTGCTCAACTCGACGCTGAGCTCCGACCCGCTGCCCGCCGCGCTGGCCCGTACCGGCATCCCCGTCGTGTCGCTCGGCAGGCCCGCGGTGTCGGTGCCCTCCTCGTACGCCGACATCGACAACGCCGGCGGCGCCGCCTCCGCGGTCAGGCACCTGCTCGCCCGGGGACGGCGGCGGATCGCCGCGATCGCCGGTCCCCCGGACACGATCGCCGCGCAGGACCGGCTCAGGGGATACCGCGAGGCACTGCGCGACACCGGGCACCGGTCGATCATCGCCGTCGGCGACCTCACCCTCGCCTCGGGCGCGGACGCGATGCGCCAGCTGCTGCGGGACGACCCGGCGCTCGACGCGGTCTTCGTGGCCGGCGACCTGATGGCGATCGGCGCCCTGCGGGTGCTGAGCGAGTCGGGGCGACGGGTGCCCGACGACGTCGCGATCGCGGGGTTCGACGACATCGAGGCCGCCTCCCACACCGTTCCCGCGCTCACCACGGTACGCGCGCCCAGGGCGGACCAGGCACGGGCGGCGGTGCGCCTGCTCCTGCGCCAGATCGACGGAGGCCCCGCCTCGTCGACGATCCTGCCCACCGAGCTGGTCATCCGGGAGTCCACCTGACACACCGGCCGCGAGCCCCGGTCAGCGGAAGGTCTGCAGGTACGCCTTGCGTTCGTCCGGGGTCGGTTCGCGGACGGTGCGGTCACGGGCGAGCCTGAGCACCTCCTCCATCGGGCCGCACACGTCGCACCGCCAGACCCGCACCGTGGCGTCGCCGTGCGCGGTGACGAGGTAACGGCTGTCCCGGGCGAACTCCACGCTCTCGACGGAGGCGCCGTAACCGTGGAAGACCACCGGCTCGCCCACACCCGCGGCCGCCCAGATCCTGACCGTGTTGTCGTTGCCGCTGCTGGCCACCCACTGCCCGTCCGGGCTGAAGGACACGCTCCACACCAACCCCCGGTGGCCGCGGAGCACCACCGGCTCACCGCGTCCCGAGACGTCCCAGACCCGGACGGTACCGTCGCTGCCGCCGCTGGTCAGCCGCCGTCCGTCCGGGCTGAAGGACACCCCCCACACCATCCCCTGGTGGCCGCGGAGCACCACCGGCTCACCGTGCCCCGAGACGTCCCAGACCCGGACCGTGCCGTCCTCACCCGCGCTCGCGACCCGCCGCCCGTCGGGGCCGAAGGCGACCTGCCTGACCAACCCCCGATGGCCGCGGAGCACGAGCGGCTCTCCACGTCCCGAGAGGTCCCAGACCCGGACCGTGCCGTCGCTGCCGCCGCTGACCAGCCGCCGCCCGTCCGGACTGAACGCGGCGTTCCACACCGTCTCCAGGTGACCGCGGAGCGCGATCGGCTCACCGCGTCCGGAGGCGTCCCAGACCCGGACCACGCCGTCCCGCGTGGCGCTCGCCACCCGCCGCCCGTCCGGGCTGAAGGAGACGCCGAGCATCTCCCCGCCACCGGGACTCAGCACCACCGTACTGCCCTTGCCGGTGACATCCCCGATGCGGACCGTCCCGTCACTGCCGGCGTCGGCCACCCGCCGCCCATCCGGGCTGAGCGCCGCGTCCCATACCTCTCCGGTGTGACCACGCATGATGACGGCGTCGCCCACCGCCGTCACGTCCCAGAGCCGCACGGTGCCGTCATCGCTCGCGCTGGCCAGTATCCGGCCGTCGGGGCTGAAGTCGGCACCCCACACGGTCCCCCGGTGACCGCTCAGCAGCAGTGGGGCGATGGTGTCGCCCGCGCTCCAGACGTTGACCGTGCCGTCGTTGCCCACGCTGGCGATCCTGCGCCCGTCGCGGCTGAACGCCACCCCCTCCACGGTGCCGTCGTGCCCGCGCAGCACCATGGAGGAACCGTCGCCCGGTATGTCCCACAGCCGCGCGGTGCCGTCGGTGCTCGCGCTCACCAGGCGCCGGCCGTCCGGGCTGAACGCCACGTTCTCCACCGAGTTCTCGTGCCCTCGCAGCACGGTGGGCCGTGCCTCGCCCTCCGGGTCCCAGAGCCGCACCGTACCGTCGCCGCCCCCGGTGGCCAGGTGCCGGCCGTCCGGGCTGAACGCCACCCCCAGGGCCCGCCCCCTGTGTCCGCGGAGCACGGCCGAGGGGGCCTCGGCACCGGCCCATCCGCCGTCTACCGCCTTCCACACCCGTACCGTGCCGTCGTCGCCGGCACTGGCCAGGCGCCGCCCGTCCGGGCTGAAGGACACGTTCCAGACCTCTCCCGTGTGCCCCCGGAGAACCGCGGGCCGGTCACCACCGGTCAGATCCCACACCCGTACGGTGCCGTCGACGCCGGCGGTGGCCAGGTAGCGCCCGTCGGGGCTGAACACCGGGCTCCACGCCTGGCCTTCGTGCCCCCGCAGCACGACCGGGTCCCCCACCGGCAGACCCCGCCCGGTCGTCCGCCACACCCGTACGGTCCCGTCACCGCTGCTCGTGGCCAGCAGGCGCCCGTCCGGGGAGAAGGCGACACCGCAGACCTTGCCCCCGTCGACGGGCAGGATGAGGCGCACCCGGGAGTCGACGACCGCCTGCCGCAGGATCGCGGCGGCCTCGGCGGTGGGGCTGACCTCGTATGCCCGCCGGGCCATCAGCAGGCTGAGCTGGGGGTCGAGCTGGAGCTGTCCCCGGGCGTCGGCGGCGAGCTGGCGGGAGTAGGCGAGATTCTGCTCGTACCTGGCCCGATCCGCCTGGACGAGGGCCATCACCGCCAGCGCGCAGACCACCATGCCGACCGCCGTCACGCTGATCAGCAGACGGCGGGCCCGTCGGCCGGCCGCCGCGCGCTCGCGGGCCTCGCGCGCCCGCGCGGCCTCCAGGAAGGCGCGCTCGGAGTCGTTGAGCCGGTCGAGCTCGCGACCGTCCCAGGCGGTCAGGCGTATCCCCCGGTAGAGCAGCTCGTCCGCACGCCCGTGCTGCTCCCACTCCGCCGCGGCCTCGGTGAGACGCCGGTGCAGGCGCACCAGCTCCCGATCCTCGGCGAGCCAGCCCCGCAGCCTGGGCCACGAGCGGATGACCGCCTCGTGCGCCACCTGGACGCTGTCCTCGTCGACGGTGAGCAGCCTGGCCTCGGTGAGCCTGGTCAGCACGGTCGCCACCGCCGTGCCGTTCGGTCCGGACAGCAGCTCGGCGGGAGCGACGCGGCGGCGAGTGTCCTCGGTACCCTCGCCCAGCGCGGTCAGACGCAGGAACACGTTCTTGACCAGAGGTCGCTCCCGGTCGCCGGCCTCGTCGTAGACCTGCTCGGCGCTCTGCGCGATCGCCCCCTGGATGCCACCGGCGGCGCGGTACCCGGCCAGTGTCATCGCGTCGCCTCTACGCCGCTTCCACGTCTCCAGCAGCGCGTGCGAGAGCAGCGGCAACGCCCCCGGCTCCCGGCGGCAGTCGCCGAGGATCGCCTCGACCAGCGCCCGGTCGACCTTGAGCCCGGCCCGGGCCGCCGGTCCCGTGACCACCTGCCGCAGATCCTCCTCGTCCATGGGGCCGATCAGCAGCTGCCGGTCGCGCAACGCGGCCACCAGCGGCGGGTACTCCGCGCACCGGGCGTAGAAGTCCGCACGGACCCCCAGCACCACCCGCGCCCGGCCGTCGGTACCGTCCGCCGCGGTGAGCAGCCAGTCGAGAAAGGCCATCCGCTCCCGCTCGTCGCGGCAGAGCGTGAAGACCTCCTCGAACTGGTCGACCACTATCACGGCGCGTGCCGATTTCGGCCGTCCCTCAAGCAACTGGCCGATGTCGAGGCGGGCGCTCCCGTCCTCGGCCAGCAGCCCCGCGTGCAGCACCGAGGCACCGGTCCCCATCTCGTTCGCCATGGCGATCGCGAGCTCCTCCAGCGGATGCTCGCCCGGGGTCAGCAGCAGCGTCGGCCACGCCTTGCTCCCCCGCAGTGCCCCGTCCCACAGCGCCGGCAGCAGACCCGCCCGCAGCAGCGAGGACTTGCCGCTCCCCGACGGGCCGAAGACCGCCAGCAGCGAGGTGTCCTCCAGCCGCGCGCACAACTCACCGACCAGTTCCCGGCGCCCGAAGAACCGGTCGGCGTCACCGGGATCGAAGGTCACCAGCCCCAGGTACGGGGCGTCCGCGTCCTTGTCGGCCCGCTCCGCCGCGTCGGCCGAGGCGAACTCCGCGGCCAGCGTCCGCCACCGCTTCTCCCAGAGCTCGGCATCGCCGCCGCACGCCCCGACGTAGGCCAGGGTGACCGCGAGGGTGGGGAAGACCTCCCCACCGGCCGCCTCCGACAGTGCGGTCACCGAGTAGTGCGCACGCCGGGACAGCTCCCGGTAACTCGGCCGCCCGGCCTCGGTCCGCAACTGCCGCAGCTCTGACGCGAACCGCTGTAGCGGGCCCGCATCGGGATCGAGAGCCCTTTCCGGTCGCCCCATTCAGCCCCCGCCGACACCCGATCGTCGCTCGTCTTCTCCCGAAGATCGATTCTGGACAAGCGAGATGCAACCATGCCTGGCCCTACAGGTCCAGTGGATGGCGGGAATCCCTGGTGGGCACGACGGGACCGGCGCCCGTCGAAAACGACGTCGCCGATGGGCACCTCACCCCCGCACCGGCCCCTTGAGAAAACGGTGCGGGGGTTCTCGTGCCGCCGTTTCGGAATCGTTCTCATGCGATCCGGTGGCGAAGCGCCGGCTCCTCCGTTCCCCAGCGGAGGGCCGGCGGCCGGGCACCGCCCGAACCGACCTCGGCCTGCGGACCGATGTAGGCGGAGACGGGTTCCGGTGCTCGGGCGCGCCGCACGTCGTGCAGCCGCTTTCGCGGCGCTCGTGACGGGCGCGGTCAGGAAGGTACGCGGATGCGAACGGGGCTACATCTCTAACCTCGACACCGGGGAGAATGTCACATGGCGTCCCTTCGATCAGCGAACCGTCTCATCGACGGGCTTTACCCACTTGTTTAGCGGTTTCCGGTTTGTCCAGCACATGTCTCACGCACTGGACAAACAACCTCCCCGGCCGGGAGTGGGTGCGAAATCCGCGCGACGTACGAAGGGCCCATCATCGGTCCGGGCGGGACTCAGCCGTGCGCCCTCTTCCGCTCCGCGTAACGTGCGATCCGGATAGAGTCCGGCCGGCTCAGTCGTGCGCCTTCTTCCCGTCCGCGTCGACCGCGTACCAGTCGTCACCGAAACTGTTGAGATCCTGCCCGTTCGTCTCGCCGGCCTTGGTGTCCTTGATGAAGTAGTAGAGCGGGTGGCCGTTGTAGGTCACCTGAGCCGTGCCGTCATCTCGCTTGGTGGTGCCGAGCAGCTTCTCCTTGACGCCCTTGCCCGCTCTGGGCCTTTCATCCGTGAGGTACGGCGGCCACGCCTGCGCGCAGGGGCCGGAACACGACGACTTCCCGCCCTTGTCCTTCTCGAAGAGATAGAGCGTGCGGTCCCCCTCGCCGACCAGCACCTTTCCGATCTTCGTATCTCCCAGCCGGACCTCGGCCCTGGTCGCCGGCGAGGCCGAGGGTGAGGGCGAAGACGGGGTGGCGGTCCCGGGCGAGGTGGGTGACGCGTTGACCTGGCTCGCGACCATCGGCTCCGTCGTGCTCCCGTCCTCGGCGGCGCCGCACCCGGCCGCGAACACCCCGAACGCGAGCACGCCGGCATGAAGCAACTTCCTCATCTCCGACCCTCCAGGTAAGCGGTGTACTGCTGTTGCACAGCAGACACTCCGCGACCCCGGCCCGGGGCCACGACACGTACCGCTTGGTCATGCCTTTGCCCACCGGTCACCGGCCTGCCCAGCCGTTCGCGGACGATCTCACGTCACCGCCGGGGAGCGCCGTCGAACGGGCGTCAGACGGCACCGCGGTCCGGGTATGCCCGGTGTCCCCGTTCAACGCCTGTGCCCGGGAGCACTTCGACCGGTAACCTCACCGGCCAGACGTTGCCCGTCCCGCCCGCTTCTCAAGTCCTGCGACGCTCAGAGGGCAGGGCCGCTCTTTAAGATCGATACGAGGCGATTCCAGATTGTGGGGGTAAAGGTGCCGATCGAACGAGGTTCACAGACGGCGAAGGGAGAGCTACGGCTGTACGGGTGGATGCTCGCGCTGGCCGCGGTCGTCCTTCTCGCGGACCAGACGTCGAAGGTCTGGGCGGTCTCGGCGCTCTCGGACGGCGAGCGCGTCACGGTGATCCCACAGCTGATCGACCTGCGACTGCTGTACAACCCCGGTGCCGCGTTCTCGATCGGGGCGGAAGCGACGTGGGTGTTCGCGCTGGCGGCGGCCATCGCGGTCATCGGCATCCTGTACGTGGGGCGGCGGCTGCGCTCGCCGGCCTGGGCCGCCGTGCTGGGCGGGCTCCTGGGCGGCGCCACGTCCCACCTGCTCGATCGCCTCCTGCGTTCCCCCGGGTTCGGCCGGGGTCATGTCGTCGACTTCATCGACTACGGCGGCCTGTTCGTCGGCAACGTCGCCGACATCGCCCTCGTCGCAAGCTGCGCCCTGCTCATGCTGCTCAGCCTGCGTGACGTCCCCCTCGGGGGCGTGACCGACAAGGGACACGCCTGAGCCGCGCCCTCCCTCTTCCAGGTCTCCCAGGAGGCTCTAACCGGTTTGACGAAACTTCGGTCTGGCGAGGAACAGCGATATCGTCCCCGCGAGATAGAGAACGCCGGCCGCGCTCGTCAGCCCGAAGGTCAGATGCGAGTATCCGCCCAGGAACTCACCGGCTCTGAAAATCGACAGGAAGCAGAAATACCAACAGAACAGTGTGTACGGGACGAGGCCCGCTCCCATGACGGCCCGCACCCCCTTGGTCCCGCCCCGCCGCCACGCCAGAGCCGCCAGGGCCAGCGTGATCATCCCGGCTACGGCACTGCCCCACAGGAAGTTCTCGACCTTGCTCAGCGCGAGCTCACCGTAGAGGCTCGGCCCATCGACGAGCCTCTCCTCCTCCCTCTCCAGCTCTCCTCTGACGACGAGACTGACTCCCGCGACCACCAGCTCGCACAGGGATGCCGTCAGCAGACATATGGCAGCGCGTCCCGGAACCCACATCCGCTTCTCCTCTCCTGGAGGACCAAGCGTGGCGAGAGCCGATTGTGAGGCACTTGCGGATCACTGCGTCAGCCTCCGGGACACCGAGTTCGACGCGGAACGTGGTCACCGCCTGGGGGATTTCAACGCCGCGGCCGGCCATCTCCTTCGCGGCCGAAAGCCGGGCGCACCACCGGGGTGCGCTGTTCGCGGGCACGTGCTCCCCAGTGCACGTCGGCGCCCGATAAAGCCCGACGGGGCCCGGTCGATCATCGACCGGGCCCCGTGCGCTGCCCCCGCACCCCGTGCGAGGAGACGCCCATCAGGTCAGAAGGCGTCGCCCCAGCGACCGCAGTCGTCGAACTTGTCGGTGCCCTCGCAGACCCGGATCTTGAAGTCGTCGAAGCCGCTGCTCTTCTTGAACCCGCCGAACCGGTCGATGTCACCGTGACCGAGGGTCTTGAAGACCTTGGTGTGCGAGCCGAAGCGGTCGTGCCACTTGAACCACACGTAGCTGTAGGAGCGGTCGCGGTCACGGTCGAACAGGTCGCCGTAGAACCAGTAGCGGCCACCTTCCTTGGTCCAGTAACCCTTGTAGTAGGACCGGTGCCCGAAGTCCTCGCCTCGGCCGAAGCCGGAGTAGTAGGGGCCGAAGAAGTGCTTGCTGAAGGTCTGGGCCTGCTGCGGGGCGGTCGAGGCCGTCGCCGCCGGGGCCACGGCCACGCCGGCCAGCAGTGAACCGGCCAGGGCCGCTCCGGCGAGAAGTGCGCGCTTCGTGCTCATGTTCATGCTCCCGTGAGTGCGGTGTGGAGACTTGTCGTTCGGACACCCCAGACGTTAGGAAGTTACGAAGAACCCTTCTGCGTACGAATCCACACTCATCGCGAAGAGTGCACTATTACGCATTCACGCCCTTCCATGGCGGCCGGGGAACCCGTGCCGCGGCGGCCCGGGATCGAACCGAGTCATGATCACGTCATCGCTCCGGCAGGGATCTCCATGAGCGCGCGCTGGAGCGGCCGGGCGGCGGTATCGATCATTACGGTGCTGGCGCGTGAAGATCCTCATGCTGACGGGCGCCGCGGCGTCCGCCCTCGTCCTGTCCTTGCCCGCCATCGCCGCGACGGCACCGGCGGCTCTTCCCGAGCCGCCGTCCGTCACCGTCGCCCAAGCCGAACTCGACCAGTTGAAGACCGCGGAGCCGCGCCCGATGACCGGCTACTCCCGCGCCAGGTTCCCGCACTGGTCCGCTCAGGGCGGCGCCTGCAACACCCGCGAGAAGGTCCTCGCCAGGGAGGGCTCGCTCGTCTTCCAGGACGGCCGGTGCCGGCCCATCTCCGGCACCTGGAAGTCGGCCTACGACGGGAGGATGATCAGCTCCGCGAGCCAGGTCGACATCGACCACATGGTCCCGCTGGCCAACGCGTGGCGTTCCGGCGCCGACGTCTGGACCACCGAGAAGCGGGGCGAGTTCGCGAACGACCTGAAGAACTCCCAGCTCATCGCCGTCTCCGCCGCGTCGAACAGGAGCAAGGGCGACCAGGGCCCCGACCAGTGGCGCCCGCCGCTGGTGAGTTACTGGTGCACCTACGCGCGTGCCTGGACCGATGTGAAGTTCGACTACGGCCTCACCGTGACCGACGCCGAGCGGGCGGCCCTGCAGAGCATGCTCGACACCTGCGGCGCGGAATGAACGAGCGGTACCGGTCCGAGGTGACCGCCGGCCCCGGTGGGGTGATGACCGACGAGGTGGGAACCGTCACCGGAGACCTCACCGTGGTCACCGAGGTCGCCGGTGGTCAGGCCGCCGTCCGCGTGCAGTACACCGGCGCGGAGGAGTGGTACGTCGCCACGGGCAGCCCGCTCCCCGTCTCAGCGGGCAGGGGCGAGGGGATACACGAGGCGGTGGTGGCGATGATCCGGCACGGCGCCCCCGAGGGCGTCGCCCAGGCGACCGGCTGACACCGCCGTCGACGCCCCGCTCTCCGACCGGAGCGGGGCCTTCCCGCTCCGGACTCGGAGGTGAGCGTGCCCTGGCCGCCTACCGGTGGTCTCGCAGGGATTCGAGCAGGCGCGACAGCTCCTCGGTGACGGCCGGGAGGTCGCCGGGGTCCGTCGAGCGGGCCAGCCACAGGGCCGCCTCGTTCATCGCGCCGGACAGCAGGTGGGCCAACGGCTCCACGGGCCGGCGGGCGATGACTCCCGCCTCGATCAGTGTGACGAGCGCCTCGGTGAGGTGCCGCGCCGAGGACGCCTCGTCCATGGCCCGCCACTCGTTCCAGCCGAGCACCGCGGGGCCGTCGACGAGCATGATCCGCTGTACGTCGGGGTCGCGGCTCACCGCGAGGAAGGCCCCGCATCCCGCGACCAGCTGCTCCCACGGGTCGTCGTGCGCGTCCGCCGCCGCCGAGACCCGCTCGCCCACCTCCTGCTGCACCTGCTCGACGACCGCGTGGAAGAGGTCGGCCTTGCTGTCGAAGTGGTGGTAGAGGGCGCCCTTGGTCACGGCCGCCGCCCCGACGACCTGCGCCAGGCTCACCGCGGCGTACCCGTGCCGCGCGAACAGCGTCCTGGCCTCCGCCACCAGCGTCCGCCTGGTCTCCAGCCGTTGCCGTACGCGATCCATCGCGGCTCCCATCGTTGGCATACCGATGGTATGTTAACTCCACATACCATCGGTATGCGAATATGCGGAAAGGAGGGGGACGTGTCCCTCACCAGCTTCTATCCGGTCGTCTGCACCGATCGGATCGCCGAGTCCCGTGACTTCTACCGGCGGTTCTTCGGCTTCGAGACGATGTTCGAGGCGGACTGGTACGTGAGCCTGCGACGCCCGGAGCCGCCTCACTACGAGCTGGCACTCGTCGACCACGACCATCCGACCGTGCCGGAGAAGTACCGCTCGGCGGTGCGAGGGCTGATCCTCAACTTCGAGGTGGCCGACGTCGACGCCGAGCACGACAGGCTGGTACGACGGGCGGGGCTCCCGGTCGAGCTGACGCTGCGCACCGAGGAGTTCGGGCAGCGGCACTTCATCGTGGCCGCACCCGGCGGCGTGCTCATCGACGTGATCACCCCGACCGAGCCGTCCGCCGCCTACGCCGGACAGTACGCCGCTCCGTGACCCGGTTCAGCCCCGGCCCAGCCGCCTGCCGAGGCGCTGGGCCGGGGCCTCGATCAGCCGGTGGGTCAGGTGGCAGAGCGGCAGCAGCGCGAGGAGGAAGAGCGGGAGGTTCGGGCTCACCCGCAGCAGCAGCGGGTGGAGCAGGTAGAGGGAGAAACTGATCACCCCGAGGTGGGCGAGCCACCGGGGGAACGACCTGTGCCGTAGCGCGAACGCGCCGCCGAAGAAGGCGACGGCCAGCAGAAGCGCGGGTGCCCAACCGGGATCGTCCTTGGCGAGGGCCCCGCAGGCCAGGACCGTCAGCACGGCGGCGATGGCGACGGGCCATCGGATCGCGCCCTGCTCGGCACGGTGGACGGCCGTACCGGCGAACATCATGGCCAGCACGGTCAGGCCCTGCCAGGCGCCGATCCTGCTGCCCAGGATCACCAGCGCCAGCCCGAGCAGGCCGCCCGTCACCGCGGCGGCCGTGCGCGCCCCGCCGCGCGCGGCCGCCGACACCACGATGACCACGACGACCACGACGCCGAGGAGCGCGGCGGCCAGGTCGGCGCGGCCACCGATGACCGGACGGGTCAGCAGGAGTCCGAGAGGTACCGCCGACACCGCCAGGACGATCGCGACCGCCGCCGACCGGTGTGCCTGCCGCACGGTGAACAGCCCGGCCGCCATCAGGTAGAACGCCATCTCGTAGGAGAGCGTCCACATCACGTCGATGACGGCCGGCACGCCGAGCAGTTCCTGCAGCATCGTCAGGTTCCCCAGGGCGACGAGCGGCGCGGGTCGGGTGCTCACGCCCGGATGGAGGGCGAGCGCACCGGCGTAGGCGAGCAGGAGCGCAAGACCGAGCGCGGCGAGCAGCAGGGGCAGGAGGCGGAACGCCCGTCCGGTCCAGAAGACCCGCAGGTCGCCGCGCCGCTCCAGGGAGGCGGGGATGATGTAGCCGCTGACCAGGAAGAACACGAAGACGCCCCAGGTGCCGACGTCGATCCTGCGGTCCACCTCGGCCCAGAGGCCCGGGATGAAGGTCCACCCGGAGTGGTGCAGCGTGACGGCCAGCGCGGCGGGTCCCCGCAGGGCGTCCAGCCAGGCCAGCCGGGAGGGAGTCGGGGCCATTCGCCCGACTTTAAGCGATAGATGCTGGTCCTCGGGTCTCTCCGGCCCGCCGCGTCATCTCCGCCCCGGCCACCGAACGGCGATATACGCGAATGTCACTGCTTGCGGCGGTCCGGCGCGGGCACTCCGAGGAGCAGCTCGCGGACGGCGTTCCAGGTCAGCTGGAGTGCCGCCTCGACCTCGGGAGACCTGTCCCCGAGGATGCGGGCCCAGGCCCCCCGATCCCCGGGCAGGACGCTGGCCCCGGCCCGCAGCCCGGTGCCGGCGAGCACCGCGTGCATCGTGTCGGCCACGAGTCGCGCGGGCTGCGCGGCGGTGACGACGTACAGGGAGGACAGCAGCCCGAATCCGGCCATCACCGCGGGTCCGGTCACCGGCCGTTCCCCCGGCACCAGGCGGAGCGGGTCGGCGAAGAGCAGCCGTGCCGAGGTGTCACGCACCTCGACGTCGCTGCAGTAGGCCGTGTACGCGTGCCGCTCCCCCCGCGCCAGCCTGCCGGCCATCAGCGTCTCGCCCAGCACCACCGTCGCGTCCGCCGCGACGGTGACGCGGAGCCGCTGGTAGTACCGCGAGTCGGCGAACGGGATCACGGTGTCCGGCAGGTACTCCAGGTATCCGCCCGGTCCCGCGGTGAGGTTGACCAGCTGGGTGGCGTAGTCCTGTTCCATCCGGTAGAGCCGGGTGGCGGCCTGGGTGGTCAGGTGGACGGACGAGCCCTCGCCGCAGGAGACGTCGATGCGGTAGCGGTCGCCCTGGAGAACGCCGCCGCCGGACGACATGAACATGAGGTACGGCATGTCCGGGCGCTCGGGGTCGTAGTACAGCGGGCGGGCGATCTGCAGCGGTGTCTTCTGGTAGTGACCGGTCAGCTCGGTCCGCCCGCCGACCCGCTCGAACGCCAGGTGCAGGACCCCGACCTTGCCGGGGCTGCCGACCGGCAGCATGTCCAGGCCGGCGGCATGGCGCGCCACCGAGCCCGGCAGCCACCCCGGCTGGTAGCGCTCCGGAGCCAGATGGTCGATCACCGGCCCGGAACGCACATCGCCTCCATCCGCGCCTCGATGAAGTCGGCGACCTCGGCGACACCGGTGCCGGCCAGGCAGTCGGTCAGCACGACCGGCCCCGCCCCGCGCACCGTGTGCGCGTCCCTCTCCATCACCGACAGGTCGGTGCGCACGTACCGGGCGATGTCTATCTTGTTGATGACCAGCAGGTCGGAGTCCGTGGTGCCCGGACCGCGCTTGCGCGGCATCTTGTCGCCCGCGGCGGTGTCCAGGACGAAGATGTAGACGTCGGCGAGCACCGGGCTGAAGGTGAGCGTCAGGTTGTCGCCGCCGCTCTCGAACAGCAGCATGTCGATGTCGGGGAACCGGTCGAGCAGCTCGGCCGCCGCCGCCAGGTTCATGCTCGGATCGTCACGGACCGCGGTGTGCGGACAGGATCCCGTCTCGACCCCAACGATCCGCTCGGAGTCGAGCACCCCGGCCATCGTGCGGCGGACGTGTTCGGCGTCCTCCTGCGTGTAGATGTCGTTGGTGATCACGCCGGGGCTGTGCCCCCTGGCGATCAGAACGGGGACCAGCATCTCGATCAGGGCCGTCTTGCCGGACCCGACGGGCCCCCCGACACCGACCTTGAACACCTTCCGCGGTTCCATCTCGTGCCCTCTCAGGTGATGAACAGGCGGGCCGCTGCCCGCTCGTGCGCGGCCGAGACCGTGTCGGCGACGGGTACCGAGCCGTTCAGGTCCATGGGGTCCTCGGCGGCGAGCGCCGCCCGTGCGACCCGGGCGAGGTCCGGCCGGACCTCGCCCAGGATCCGCTGGGCCCGGCGGAAGTCGGTGCGGCCCAGCCGCACCGCCGCCGCCGTCCAGCCCGCGGCGAAGGCGTAGAGGTCACCGGCCACCGCGTGCGCGACGGGCACGCCCATGCCGGCGTGGATCACGCCGACCACGACCGCGTGGTTGCCCGGCGCGGCCCTCTCCGCCACCAGGGCCGCCAGCCGGGCCGCCTCCGGCGAGGCGAACGCCCACACCGCCGTGTCGAGGACCTGCCGGCCGGTCCTGATCGAGGCGGAGCGCTGCTCGCGGTTGAGTTTGATCGCGTGCAGCCGCCGGTCGACCTCGACCAGCCGGTCCCAGTCGCCCGCTCCGGCGGCCCGGTGCGCCAGCACCAGGGCCGTCGCGTCCCCCGGCCCGACCGAGTTGTACAGCAGATCGGTCAGCAGGCCGCGCAGGTCCGCCGATCCGGTCGCGCCGAGCTGGACGTACCCCTCCAGTCCGTGCGAGAGCGTGTACAACCCGCTCGGGAAACCGGAGTCGGTGAGCTGCAACTGGGCGAGCAGCGGGCCCAGGCCGGCCAGGCTCATCAGATGAAGTAGAGCCGGTTCAGCGGCAGCTTGGTGGCCGGCTCGATGCTGACCGGCTTGCCGTTCACCGAGACCTTGTAGGTCTCCGGATCGACCATGATGTCGGCCAGCGTCGAGTTGCGCAGCATGTGGCGCTTGTCGACGGTACGGCACTGGCGTACCTCCCGGACCATCCGCTGCAGGCCGAGCCGCTCGGGCACGCCCGCTTCGATCCCGGCCTGCGACATGAAGGTGACGCAGGTCTCCTTCAGCGCGGTGCCGAAGGCGCCGAACGTCGGCCGGTAGTAGACCGGCTGCGGCGTCGGCAGGGACGCGTTCGGGTCGCCTATCGGCGCCCAGTTGATCATTCCGCCCTTGACGACCAGGTAGGGCTTGGCCGCGAAGGAGTGCACCTGCCAGAGCACGATGTCGGCCAGCTTCCCGTCCTCCAGCGAGCCGATCGTGTCGGCCATCCCGCAGGCGCGGGCCGGATTGATGGTCAGCTTGTCCAGGTATCGCAGCACCCGGAAGTTGTCGCTGCGCTCGGAGTCCTCCGGCAGCGCGCCCCGCTTGTCCTTGCAGTGATGGGCGATCTGGAAGGTACGGGTGAACGACTCGCCCACCCGGCCCATCGCCTGCGAGTCCGACCCGATGATGCTGATGATGCCCAGGTCGTGCAGGACGGTCTCGGCGGAGATGGTCTCGGCGCGCACCCGGCTCTCCGCGAACGCCACGTCCTCGGGGACGTCGTAGCTGAGATGGTGGCAGACCATCGTCATGTCCAGCAGTTCGTCCACCGAGTTGCCGGTGTAGGGCAGCGTCGGGTTCGTGGAGGCCGGCAGCACGTTGGGTTCCCCGGTCACCCGCAGGATGTCGGGGGCGTGCCCACCGCCGGCGCCCTCGGAGTGGTAGGTGTGGATCGCCCGGCCGTTGATCGCGCTGATGGTGTCCTCGACGAACCCGGCCTCGTTCAGCGTGTCGGTGTGGATGCTTATCTGGATGTCGTACGCGTCGGCGACGGACAGCGAGCAGTCGATGACGGCCGGCGTGGTCCCCCAGTCCTCGTGCACCTTCAGCCCGCAGGCCCCCGCCTTGAGCTGCTCCTCCAGGGAGGCCGGCAGGCTGCTGTTCCCCTTTCCGTACACCCCGACGTTGATCGGGATGGCCTCGTACGCCTGCAGGATGCGGGCGATGTTCCACGGTCCCGGGGTGCAGGTGGTGCCGCGGGTGCCGTCGGCGGGACCGGTCCCCCCGCCGACCAGGGTGGTGATCCCGTTGCTCAGCGCGTTCTGTGCCTGTCGCGGGGAGATGAAGTGGACGTGGGTGTCGATCGCACCGGCGGTGGCGATGAGGTTCTCGCCGGAGATCACCTCGGTGCCCGCGCCGATGACGAGCCGCCGGTCGACCCCGTTCTGGGTGTGCGGGTTGCCCGCCTTGCCGATCCCGGCGATTCTGCCGTTCTTGATCCCGATGTCGCCCTTGACGATGCCCAGGACCGGATCGATGACCACCGCGTTGGTGATCACCACGTCGAGGGCGACCGTGGCGTTCTGCGAGGCCGGGTCGGCCGACATCCCGTCGCGGGCCGTCTTGCCGCCTCCGTACTGCGCCTCGTCCCCGTAGTGCCCCTCGGTATGGTCCTTCTCCACCTCGACGACGAGATTGGTGTCCCCGAGGCGTATCCGGTCGCCCACCGTGGGGCCGTACATGGTCGCGTACTGCTTACGGCTCATCGTGGTCATCGGGATTCAGCCCTTCTTCTTGGAGCCTGAGGAGCCGTTCTTCTTCGACGAGGCCGCTGTGGAATCACCCGGCTCGTCGAGGTAACCGCGTTCGCGCATCCTTTTCAGCGCCTCGCGATGCGCCTCGCGCGAGCGGACGCTTCCGTTGAGCAGCCCACCGAAACCGACGATCCGCAGACCCCCGCCGTACTCGACCAGGTTCACTTCCTTGGTGTCTCCGGGCTCGAACCGGACGGCGGTACCGGCAGGAATGTCCAGGCGTTTGCCGAACGCCTTGTCCCGGTCGAATCTCAGCGCGCGGTTGGTCTCGAAGAAATGGAAGTGCGAGCCCACCTGAACGGCCCGGTCGCCGGTGTTGTGCACGGTCAGCTTCGCCCGGGGCTGACCGGCGTTCAGCTCGATCCGTCCCTCGCCATAGATGTAGACGTCGTCATCCGACACGGGATGTCGCCCCCTTCGGGTTCGCCACCGCCCGGAGGCCGTGGTGATGGTCGTCGTGGTCGTGGTGGTGTCCGGCCGCCGCTGACGACGGTCCGCAGCGCGGCAGGAGCGCGTGTTCCCCGGGCATCACTTCCCGCCGACCGGATCATGGCAGGAGACCAGTTTGGTGCCGTCGTCGAAGACGGCCTCGACCTGCAGCAGCTTCAGCATTCCGCGCACTCCGGGCAGCACGTCGTCGGGCCCGACCACCTGCTTGCCCAACTCCATGCACTCGGCGACCGTCTTGCCGTCCCGGGCCGCCTCCACGATCGTCGAGCTGATCAACGCCACCGTCTCGCCGTAGTTCAGTTTCAGTCCGCGCCCGCGGCGCTGCTCGGCCAGCTGAGCCACGAGGAAGATGAGCAGCTTGTCCATCTCGCGTGGTGTGAGATTCATCGGGGTCCTTTCTCCGCACGGCTATCCGGCGCGCTGGATTTTCTTGAACATCGGGATGGCCGCCAGGAACACCCAGCTCACCAGGACGAACGGCCAGGTGAGGGTGTGACCGCCGGTGACGGCGAACAGGTTGCCGATGGCGGCGGTCAGACCGGCCGCGGACACCGCGCCGATCACCGCGTAGACCGCGCTCACCCTGTTCACCAGCACGAACGTGCCCCACAGCGCGAGCCCGGTCAGCACGGAGTTGTAGCCGTACAGGCCGGCTCCGAGATCGGCTGCCTGCGCGCCCAGCACCCAGCCGGTGAGCAGGCCGACCAGGCTGGAGAGGAGCGCGACCAGCCCGGTCACCCAGCCGGCCACGAACAACCCGATCAGGAAGATCAGGCCGACGTACCACTGGTTCTGGAAGAACACCTGGCCGACGCCGCTGAGCGTGCCCCGCCAGAAGTCGTGCCAGCTCATCGCGGTGCCCGGAGCGGTGGCCGACGGCGGGGCCGAGCGCGCGTGCTCCGCCCAGATCCGGCTGAAGGACGGCCCGCCGATCACCATCACGCTGGTGATCACGCAGAAGGGCGCGGTGAAGGTCGGCAGGTCGTATGGGGTGAGCAGCACGTTCAGCGCCGAGGTGAGCACGCTCCCGGCGATCGCCCCGGCGATGACCAGGAGCACGGTCATCCACCGGACTTCCAGGTAGAGCACCAGGCCGACACCGATCAGCGTGCCGCAGAAACCCTCCAGCCCCACCGAGACCCGGTCCCAGGTGACGCCGAACAGGTACGCGGTGACCGTGGCGACGAGCGTGCCCAGCAGGCCGAAGACGCCGAACCGCCAGCCGCCGACGAACAACGCGACGATGAAGACCAGGCCCGTCCACTGGTTGGGCTGGAAATCGACCTGCGCGACCCCGCGGGGGATCGTCAACAGGTACTCCAGCGCGCGACGCCCCTTGGCAGGGTGCTCACCTCCGGGTGAGCCCGACGACGGAAACGCCGATGTCATAAACGTCGCCCTTCCCGCCGCTGGCGCGCATCCCGCCCGCGGACGGCCATCAAAGGTGAATCCACGATGTGGGCACACAGCACTACTTTCCATGTGCCGAACCGGCAAAAATCAACCAAGGCCAGCATTCGGTCAAATATCAAAGGTGCTGAGGTTAACTCCCGACTTAGACGCCAACCATGTGGATCAGGGCATCTCCGCCGGCGGGCACGGAAAGAGCCGAAGGAGCAAAAAGGACGAAGGGGCCATAATGTCAGTCGGAATGAGCAGCTGGATATCGAGCGGGCTGAACACCGGCGATTCGGCCTGGATGCTGACCAGCACCGCGATGGTGCTGCTGATGACTCCGGGACTGGCCTTCTTTTACGGCGGCATGGTCCGTTCCAATAATCTGCTCACAACGCTTTACATGAGTTTCATCTCGATCAGCCTGGTGACCGTCATCTGGTTCGCCTACGGATACGGGCTGGCCTTCGGAAATGACCTCGGTGGTGCCGGGCTCATCGGCTGGAGCAATTTCCGGTTCGCGAACATCACCCCCGAGACGCTGCACCAGCAGATCCCCACGTACGTCTTCGCGCTGTTCCAGCTGACCTTCGCCATCATCACGGTCGCGCTGATCAGTGGCTCGATCGCGGGACGGGCCCGGTTCGGCCCGTGGATGCTCTTCGGCGTCCTGTGGATGACCCTGGTCTACGCGCCGGTCGCGCACTGGGTGTTCTCCACCTCCGGCTGGCTGCACAGGTGGGGCCTGCTGGACTTCGCCGGCGGGCTGGTCGTCGAGTTGAACTCGGGCATCTCCGGGCTGGCACTCGCACTGGTGCTGGGGCCGGGTGTCGCCTTCCGGCGCAGGGGCGCCCCGACGCCGGAGAACATCCCCATGGTCCTGCTCGGCCTGGCCCTGCTCTGGTTCGGCTGGTTCGGCTTCAACGCGGGCTCCGCGCTGACCGACGGCCCGCTGGCCGCCCGGGCGTTCCTCAGCACGATGATCGCGGGCTGCGCGGGGATGCTGACCTGGCGGCTGGTGGAGTGGATCCGCTTCCGCCACCTGACCAGGATGGGCTCGACCAGCGGCGCCCTGGCCGGGCTGGTGGCCATCACCCCGTCCTGCGGGTTCGTCAACGTCGAGGGCGCGCTCGTCGTCGGCATCATCGCCGCCCTCGTGTGCACGTACGCGGTCGAGATGAAACTGGTCCTGGGCTACGACGACACCCTGGACGTGGTCGGCTTCCACGGGGCCGGCGGTATCACCGGCATCGTGCTGCTCGGGTTCTTCGCCACCGGCGAGCTCGTCGGGACCCCCGGCCTCTTCTACGGCGGGTCGGTCGCACTGCTGGGCAAGCAGGTGGCCGGTGTCCTGGCCGTCGGCCTGTACAGCTTCATCGTCACGTTCGTCATCGGGAAGGTGGTCGACAGGCTGTTCCGGATGCGAGCGACCGAGGAGGAGCAGCGCGCCGGCTCGGACGTGGGCTTTGCCGAGGGGTGAGCCCGGCGGTCGCCGTGACGGATCGTCACCATGACCCCGCGCCGCCCACTGAACCGCCCTGTTCACGTCAGTTGGCGCGTCAGGCCCCAGCTGCGCCACGGTGAGGGTGAAAGGCAGCATCTGACCAGCCTGCAGGGGCTGGCCGCACTGTCGCTCGACGCTCTCAGCTCGGTCGCCTACGGGCCGGAGGCGATCGCGCTCATCCTGGTCGCCGCCGGTGGCGCCGCGATCGGTTACACGCTGCCGATCACCCTGGCCATCGTCGTGCTGCTCACCGTGCTGGTGATCTCCTACCGCCAGGTGATCGCCGTGTATCCGAACGGCGGTGGTTCCTACGCGGTGGCCAAGAGCGATCTCGGCGAGCGGGTGAGCCTGCTGGCCGCCGCGGCGCTCATCGTCGACTACGTGCTCACCGTGGCGGTCAGTCTCGCGGCCGGCGCCGCCAGCCTCGCCTCGGCCTTCCCCGTCCTGGCCCCGCATCTCCTGGCGATCTGCCTGGTGGGACTGGCCCTGCTGACCGCGGTGAACCTGTACGGCATCGCCGAGAGCGCGCGGGTGCTGATGCTGCCCACCGCGCTGTTCGTGGTGAGCGTCCTCGGCGTCGTGGTACTGGGGCTGGCCCGCTCCCATCCGGCGGCCGTGGTGGGGGCTCCCATGCACGTCCCGGTGACCGACACGCTGGGGGTGCTGCTGATCCTCAAGGCGTTCTCCTCCGGATGTTCCGCGCTGACCGGCGTCGAGGCCATCGCCAACGGCGTGCCCATGTTCCGCGAGCCGAGAGTCGCGCGGGCACAGCGGACCGAACTGCTGCTCGGCGCGCTGCTCGGCACGATGCTGGTCGGGCTGGCGCTGCTCATCCACCGCGACCGGGTACAGCCCCGGCACGACGTCACCGTCCTCGCCCAGCTGACCGCCGGTGCCTACGGCACGGGCTGGGTGTACTACGCGACCAACCTCGTGGTCACGCTCGCCCTGGCACTGGCCGCCAACACCAGCTTCGGAGGCCTGCCGGTCCTGCTGAGCCTGCTGGCCCGCGACAACCGCCTGCCCCACCTGTTCGCGCTGCGCACCGAACGTCCCGTCCACCGCTACGGCGTCGTGGCCGTGGCGGCGGCGGCGGCCGTGATACTGATCGCGGTGGACGCGCGGACCCACAGGCTGATCCCGATGTTCGCCATCGGGGTGTTCATCGGCTTCACGATCAGCCAGGTCGGCCTGGTCAGGCACTGGGCGACCCTGCGCCCGCCCCGCTGGCTCGGCAGGGCGCTGCTCAACGGCACCGGCGCCCTGCTGACCGCCGGCGCCACCCTGGTGCTGCTCACCACCAAGTTCCTGGAGGGCGCCTGGGTGGTCGCCATCGTCATCCCGCTGCTCATCCTGCTCTTCGCCCGCATCGAGCGCTACTACACCGCGGTCGAAAAGCAGCTCGGGGTCGGGCGGACACCGCCCAGGCCCACCCGGCCCGCGGCGGTCGCCGAGGCCGGGAAAGTGATCATCATCCCGGTCTCGGACGTCACCACCAGGACGGAACGGGCCGTCAGCGCGGGCCTGGCCCTCGGTGGTGAGGTGGTGGTCGTCGCGGTGTGTTTCACCGAGGAGGAGGTGCACGACCTGCGGACGCGGTGGAACCTGTGGGATCCGGGGGTCCGTCTTGAGATCCTCGACAGCCCGCAGCACACCGTGGTCCGTCCCGTTCTCGACTACATCCGGCAGGTCGCCGACACCGGAAAATGGGTCGCCGTGCTCATTCCCACCGTCGAGCCGCGGCACTTCCGCCATCGGGTACTACACAACCAGCGTGACCTTTTCCTGATGGTCGTGCTACGGGAGCACACGGACGTGCTCGTCTGCCTGCTGCCCTTCCGAATCAATACATAGACGACACCAGCACTTAAAGCAGCTTTTTACGCCATGCGTTATCTATAGGTTGATTTGAGTATCACGTCATAAGCTGATTTAAGTGTCGCACTCGGCAGTTGGGCTGCCCGAATTGACATGATATTTCCAGCTAAAATGCCGGTCGCCCAGAAGCAATACCTAATCCTCCGCAAGACAGCCGACTTTCTGATGGTCGCTTTGCCCTCAGCAGGAATGGCCGGTGCGAGCATCGCCAGAGAGGCAGAACCGATCATGACATCTGGGGGAAAAATGCTTCGAAAACTAATCCTGGCGCTGGCCCTGGTCACGGCGGCCGGATCACCGGCCGCCACGACCACGGCCTGGGCGGACGGGGTGTCCACCGCTCCGGCCGCGCAGGCGGCCATCGCCGCCGCGCCGGCCGCGCAGCAGGCGGGGAAGTGCGACCCGGGATCGCCGTGCGCGGCGGTCAACTGCGGCCCCGGCCGCGTCTGCGTGCCCTCTCCCAAGCAGTGTTTCACCACGCCGTGCCCGCAGTACGACTGCGTGCCCATCTCCGGCCCCGTCGGCCAGCCGTACTACCCGGGCTGGCAGCCTCCCTACCCGGGCTGGCGACCGCCGTATCCCGGCTGGCGACCGCCGTACCCGAACTCGTACCCGATCCCGCCGTACCCGGGCTGGCGGCCCCCGTACCCAGGTTGGCGACCGCCGTACCCGAACTCGTACCCGGTCCCGTGGCGGCCTCCGTACCCGCCGCCATGGCCTCCCCGGCCCCGCTAACGGATGACGGTCCGCTTCCCTGGGAAGCGGACCGGCCGGAAACCTCTCGTCATTGACGGTGGCGGGAGCCATGCGGACCATGGCCGCATGGCTCCCGTCCCCTCCGGCGGGGCACGCCCACAGCGCGCGAGGCAGCGCCGAGACCGGTGTCTCAGCCGATCCTGGCGCTCTGCCCTCCGTCGACCGGGAGCAGGACGCCGGTGATGAACCGGGCCTCCTCCGAAGCCAGGAAGAGGGCCGCGTTGGCGATGTCCCACGCCGTGCCCATGCCGCCCTTGAGCGGGACCCGCTGGTGGCGGCGGGCCGCGTACTCCTCCCTGTCCAAGCCGTACGCCGCCGCGCCCAGGTCGACGCCGAGCGGGGTGTCGATGAGGCCCGGCATGATGGCGTTGACCCGGATTCCGTAGCGGGCGTTCTCCAGGGCCAGCTGCTGGGTCGCGGCGTTCATGGCCGCCTTGGACATCTTGTAGGTGATGGGCGGATTGCCGGGAGAGGGGTTTCCGGCGATGGCCGCGATGGAGGAGATGTTGGTGATCACACCGCGCTCGGCGGCCCGCATCACGGGGAGCACCGCCCGGGCCATCAGCAGGATGCTGCCAGAGTTGATCATCATGGTCCGCGCCCAGTCGTCGGGCTCGACGGAGGTGGCTGAGCCGTCGCCGATGGCCACGCCCACGTTGTGATGCACCACGTCGAGGCGGCCGAAGCTCTCGACACAGGTGGCGACCGCGGTCGACCAGTCGTCGGCCACCGACACGTCACCCTGGACGGTGACCGCGGTTCCGCCCTGCTCCTCGACCAACCCCGCCGTGACCAGCATCGAGTCCAGGTCCCGGTCGATGAGGACGAGTTTGGCGCCCTCCCGGGCGAAGACCAGTGCCGTCGCCCTGCCGTTCCCGATCATCTGGCCGGGGGTCTGTCCGGCACCGGTGATGATCGCGGCGTACCCCTCCAGCCGGTCGGTCACGAGGCACCTGCCAGGTCGGGATCGATCTCGACGCCGAAGGTGTTCAGCGCCATCGCCGTCATCGTGTAGAAGCCGACGGTCATCGTGAAGTCCATCACCTGGTGGGTGTCCCAGCGGGTGGACAGCGACGTCCAGGCCGCCTCCGACAGGTCGTGCCCGCCGTGCAGCTCGTCGATCGCCCGCAGCAGTACGCGGTCGTCGTCCGCCCAGCCGGGATCTTCGGAGCCCGCGGCGATGCGGTCGATCTCCTCCTCGGTGAGCCCGGCCCGCCGCCCGATGACCACGTGCTGCGCCCACTCGTAGGAGGAACCCGACAGCGCGGCGGTACGCAGGATCACGATCTCCCTCTCCCGCGCGGGCAGCGTCGACTCGCGCAGCAGGTGCTGCCCGAGACCGAGCCAGCGCCGGAGCAGCCGGGGATGCCTGGCGAACGTGGTGAAGATGTTCGGCACCCGGTCACCCCCCACGGCCAGCCCGTCGAGCAGGCGCCGTGCCTGCTCATCCCCCTCGCCCTCGGGCAACGGCGGAATACGTGTCGTCATGCCCTGCCAACCCTTCGATCGATCGTGGCGCCGATTTCCCCGAGCGTGTACGGAGAACGACGAAGAGCATCCCCAGACACTGGAATCCAATTCGGAGATCCCGCGATCAAGTCGAGCACCGGCCGGCGATGACAGGCCTCGCGGCAGGAGCAACGGCGCGTTGAAAGGTGTGCCCCCACCGGTCACATCTCACACGGTGACGACGACCTTGCCGCACACGCCGGTGGCCTCCGCGCCGCGAACGTCCCCACACCTCCCCCCGCACCGATGATCAGAACCTTCTGCGCCCTTCCCGCCCCGTGAAGACTCCGCAGGACGGTGCAGGCCGAGACGGGAACGGCCGCCTGCTCGAAGGTGAGGTTCGCCGCCGTCTACCCGACCTACCCCTCGGCGACCGACCGGTAGGTGCACAGGTGCACGCCCTTGTCGCTGATGGCCGTGGAGGTCAGTTCGAGCGTGCGCGACGCACCGCCGTCGGGGAAGATCGTCTTCCCGCCACCGAGAAGCACCGGCATGATCATAAGTCGGAGCTCGTCGACCAGGCCCTCGCTCAGCAGGGTGCGCGCGAGCGTGGGGCTCCCCATCACCACCAGATCGCCGCCGTCGCTCCCGTGCAGCTTCCGGATGCCGGCGACGGCCTCGTCGCCGGGGATGCGGACGGTGTTGTTCCAGGTCAGCTCGTCGTCGCCCAGCGTCCTGGACACGACGTACTTCGGAATGGCGTTCATCCGGTCGGCGAACGGGTCACCGGCCCGCCCGGGCCACGCCGCGGCCATCGTCTGCCACGTGCGGCGCCCGAACAGCAGTGCCCCGGCCTTGGCCACCGCGTCGTCGAAGGCGCCGCCCACCACCTCCGGATCGAAGAACGGGTGCGACCAGCCGCCGTGGGCGAAACCGCCGTCGGTGTCCTCCTCGGGTCCGCCCGGTGCCTGCACGACGCCGTCCAAGCTGATGAACTCGATGATCACGATGCGCATGGGACTGGCTCCTCCGGGTTCACGTCACTGATTTCCGGCACCGCTGATCCGGTCGCGGTGCGGGGGGATGAAGGTGCTGCTCGTCGTGGTCCGGCACCGGCCGGTCAGCCGAAGTGCTCGGCCATCCAGGTGTCCCACGCGGGCTGCTCGTCGCGGCCCGCGAAGTTCTGGTGGCCGAGCACGAGGGCGTCACCGCGGGCGGTACCGGAGTGGATGAACCGGTACAGGCCCTCATCCGTCCGGACGCCCAGGTTGACGGGCAGGTTCGCGTAGTAGACGACCCCGGCGGAGCCGTCCGGGAGACGGACGTCGTCGCCCTCGGCGACGTCCGGCGTGACGCCCAGTTCCCGGGTGACGGTCTTCCAGACCGCGTCCGGGCCGCCCGCTCCGGGCCGGAAGGCCGTGGTGACCGATGGGGTGCGGCCGGTGAAGTGCGCGAGGTACTGCTTGAGGGTCTCCCGGTAGATGGGCCAGCCGGCCTGCATGGCCTCGAACTCGGTCTCCCAGTCGTCGCCGAGCATGCCGCTCTGCACGATCCGCAGCACGGTGGTGCCGCCGGCGCGCCCCTCGATGAGGTACTCGAACGCCATGAACTGGCCGTCGGGGGCCTGCTCGCTGCGGGTCGCCAGGCGGGCGCCCGGCTCGTAGGCGGTGATCGTGGCCTGCTCGGTCTGGCCCAGCATGGTCAGGTTCGCCGGGCCGCCCTCGGCGGTGCCCAGCTCGGTGCGTCCCATGAACCAGGAGTCGACGCCCGGCCCGGTCGCGATCGCGTCCCAGACCTGCTCGGGCGTGGCGCTGAGTTCGATCTCCTGGTTCAGCTCGAACGGGTGCGTCATCGGGTTTCCTTCGTGCTCGGGTGGACGGCGACGACGATCCGGTGGTCGCGGCCGTGCTCGGCGGACTGGTCGTGGTACTTGGACACCAGGGCCGTGACGGCCCCGGCGAGCTCCTGGGCGAACGCGGCCCGGTCGGCGGCCGAGGCGAAGCGCACCTCGGCGTCGATCGCGAAGGTCGCGACGCGTTTGCGCGCCTTGGCGGCGCCGGCGATGAGCGCCCCGACGTCGCGGACCAACCGGGCCGCGACGGCCAGCAGCCAGCCGGCCGACAGCTGGTCGGGAGAGCGGGCCGGGTCGGGCTCGACCGACGCCAGCGCGGCCGGGGAGATCACGTAGGAGGCCGCGGTCGCGCGCATGATGCGCTCGTTGACGTTGCCCTTGCGCCGCTCCTCGATCATCTCGACGAGCCCGTGCGCCTCAAGCGTCTTGAGGTGGTAGTTGACCTTCTGCCGGGGCAGGCCGACCTTGGCGGCCAGCATGGTCGCGGAGGCGGGCTCACTCAGCTCGGCCAGTAACCGGGCCCGGATGGGGTCCAGCGAGACCTCGGCGGCGGCCGGATCCTCGATCACGGCGATGTCCTGCATGACCACAGGCTATGACCGACAAATTAAATTGTCAAGGAAGTCCTATTCGTCGGTACACCGGCCTCACCGGGCTCGGGCCCCGGCGAGCCCCCCTGCCGGCTCCGCACGTACCGAAGCCGGATCGCGGCTACCCGATCCCCGCCCGCGAGAAGCGACCGGTGGCCAAAAACGCGTCGGCTCCGGTCCCGGTCTTCGCCATGCCGACGTATGTGCCAGGGTGAGCTCTCGGGTGCGGGATAGCCTGACGTGGTGGGCATCACCTCTGGTAGCTACACGTTGGGACCTGAGTCCGGCCGGCTCGTCGTCGACACGACCCGTAGCGGGCTGGGCGCGAAGGCCGGCCACGACCTCACCATCGAGGTCACCCGTTGGCACGGCGAGGCCACGATCGACATCGCCGATCCGGCCGGCTCCTCGGTGACCGTCGAGGTCGACGCCGGGTCGTTCGAAGTCCGGGAGGGAACCGGCGGCGTCAAGCCGCTCACGGACTCCGATCGCCGGGAGATCAAGAAAAACCTTCAGGAGAAGGTCCTGCACGTCGATCGTCATCCGACGATCACGTTCCGGTCGACCCGGGTCAGCGGAACGGCGGAGTCGTTTCGCATCGAGGGTGATCTCACCGTCGTCGGCGTCACCCGGCCCGTCACGCTACAGGGCCTGCTGACCGAGGACCGGGTACGCGGCTCGGTGACCATCGTGCAGACCGAGTGGGGCATCCGGCCGTATTCGGCGTTCTTCGGCGCGCTCAAAGTCAGCGACGACGTCGCGGTGCGATTCGACACCGGCCTCCTTTCGGGGCGGTGACCCCGGGCTCGGCCTCTGGTCCATGGTCGAGGTCGTCCACAGGGTGCTCACCGATACCGGTGAGGCCTCGCTCCCGTCACCTGGCCCCATCTCCTGAGACCTCACGTCGACACCGGCTTTTCGGGCCCCGCTCCGGGTGAATCCGTGGAAATCGCCGCCGGACCCGCTCAAGGTGCGCGGAACCAGGAGACCGGGACAGCCGAGATCGCGGTAGGTGACGGCATGCCCGCCTTACTTTATGGCGCGAAGGTGAATGAAAGCTGAATTATCAGCGCATCATGGATGCCTCACTCCGCCCTGTCGTCATATCTCACATAATTCAATGCAGAACGCTGATTTATGGCTATATGAAGCAAGCTTTCGAGGAATCACATGAAGCGTTAGATCGGCGTCGGGCTGGCGCTGCTCCTCGGCGCCGCCGTAGTGGCGGCGGTCGTGGTGGGCAACCGTGGCGGCGCGGAGACGCGGGAGCTCACCCTGGTGCGCGGAGTGATCGGATCGGAGAAGAAGCCGTTCTTCGACGATCGGCGGGTGCGGGCGGTCTTCGCCGAACACGGCCTCCGGGTGGAGGTCGACACCGCCGGATCACGCCAGATCGCCGCCTCGGTGGATCTCAGGAAGTACGGTTTCGCGTTCCCGTCCAGCGCTCCGGCGGCCGAGAAGATCAAGCGTGACCGGGGCGCCACCCACACGTTCGCGCCGTTCTCCTCCCCCATGGCGATCGCCACCTTCGAGCCGATCGCGGACGTGCTCGCCAAGGCGGGCGTCGTGCGGGACTCCGGCCAGGGTTACCGGGTGCTCGATATCAAGAAATATCTGGATCTGGTGGTCAAGGGCACCCGGTGGGACAGGCTGCCGGGCAACACCGCCTACCCGGCACGCAAGCGCGTCCTGCTCACCACCACCGACATCCGCACCTCCAACTCCGCGGCGATGTACCTCTCGATCGCCGGCTACGTGGCCAACGGCGACGACGTGATCACCTCAAGCGCGCAGGGCACCGAGGTCGCCGGAGCCGTCGCTCCCCTCTTCCTCGACCAGGGGTACTCCGAGACCTCCACCGAGGCTCCGTTCGAGGACTACCTGGCCCTGGGGATGGGGAAGACGCCCATGGTCATGATCTACGAGGCGCAGTACGCCTCGCACCTCTTCGCGCGGGACGGCTTGATCCGCCCTGACATGCGGCTGCTCTACCCCTCGCCCACGGTCCTCAGCAAGCACACCCTCCTCCCACCCCCTGACCTCGCCTTCCCACCGCTTCGAGGAGAGACCACCGTGAGCGATCTCGTGCTCAGCCCGCCGGAACCCGTGGCCAAGGTGCCCGTGGAGAAGGCGGCCACCATGCTGCCGGTCCCGGAGGGGCGAGGCGCCGAACTGGCGGAGAAGACGGGCGACTTCGCCGAGGAGCTGAGCGGCCTGGACCCGCGGTCGCCGGAGTTCACCCGCAAGGTGCAGCGACTCGGAGATCCGAGCCTCCTCCCAGGTGGCGAACCGCATGCTGAAGCGTCCGGTGGCCGCGCTGGCCTCCGCCAGGGGCGAGGGCAAGGACGCGCAGGCGGCGGTGGCCGGGCAGCTGACCGCGCTGCGCCGGACGATCGTCGACCTCGACCCCAAGCAGGCGTCCAGTCCGGGCAGGAAGCTGCTGGGACTGATCCCGTTCGGCGATAAGCTGCGCGACTATTTCGCGAAATATCAGTCGGCACAGCGGCACATCGACGACATCATCCGCGCCCTCAAGTCCGGGCAGGACGAGCTGCGTAAGGACAACGCGGCCATCGAGGGAGAGCGGGCCGACCTGTGGGAGTCGATGAAGCGCCTGCAGGAGTACGCCCTGCTCGCCGCCGCCCTCGACGCCGCGGTGGAAGACAAGATCATAGATGTCGAGGCGGCCGACCCGGAGAAGGCCACCGCCCTCCGCTCGGACGCGTTGTTCGGCATCCGGCAGAAGCACCAGGACCTGCTGACCCAGCTCGCGGTGTCCGCCCAGGGTTACCTCGCGCTGGATCTGATCCGCAGGAACAACCTCGAACTGATCAAGGGCGTGGACCGGGCGACCACGACGACGATCGCGGCGCTGCGCCCAGCCGTGACCGTGGCGCAGGCTCTCGCCAACCAGAAGCTGGTGCTCGACCAGATCACGGCGCTGAACGCCACCACCTCCGACCTGATCGTGGCGACCAGCGAGATGCTGCGCACGCAGGCGGCCGACATCCAGACCCAGGCGGCATCCACCGCGGTCGACATGGACGCGCTACGCAAGGCGTTCGACAACGTCTACTCCACCATGGACATGATCGACACGTTCAAGGCCAAGGCCGTGGAGAACATGGCGATCACCGTGGACAGCCTGACCGTCGAACTCGACCACGCGCGCACCTACCTGGAACGCTCCCGGCACGACGGTGAAGGGGCGCTCCCGCGATGAGGGCACGAACGGGTTCTCGTCCGATCAGGCGGGCACTGGCCGCGCTGACCCTGCTGATGGCATCGGCCGCGTGCGGCGGGGCCGACACGCCGGCCACCCCCGTGGACGGTCCCGACGTGCTCCGCGTCCTCGCGGGAAGCGAGATCGGCGACCTGGAACCGCTGCTCAGGCGGGCCCGGGACGCGATCGGCGTGCGGATCGCGCTGTCGTACGCCGGAACGCTCGACGGAGCCGACCAGAGCGACGTCAACGAGATGAGGCAGATCGCCCAGCTCACCGGTGGGGCGACCTTCGACGCCCGGAAGGGTTCGCTGGCCGCGGCCTTCAAGGAGATCCGTGGCTACCAGTAGTCCCGGCGGCCGGATCCTCGCCTACGCCGGGTCGACCAGGAACATCGCCGGGTGCGCCCTGGCACTCGTCGGGGTGGCCCTGGTCTTCCTCGACGTCGCCGGGTCGTTCTGGCCCTTCGTGGTCGCCGGGCTGTACGGCGTCGGGGCGCTGCTGGCCCCGGCGGACCGGGTACGTCTCACGATCTCACACGCGGAGGTGGAGTCCCGGCGGCTCCACGCCGACCTGGACACCCTGCTGACCGAGATCGGCGGGAACCGGTTCCCCGACGACGTGGTGGCGAGGGTCGGCGTGCTGGCCGAGGTGGTGCGCGACATCCTCCGGCGGGCGGACACGCTCACCTCCGCACCCGACCACCTGCACATCGTGTCGCAGACGATCAGAGACTACCTGCCGTCCAGCCTGGAGGCGTACGCGAACCTGCCCCGCTCGTACGCGCTCACCCGGCGCGGCGAGCGGGAGCGCAGCGCCCACGAGGAACTGCTCGCCCAGCTCGACCTGCTGGACACCCAGCTGCGCAAGGTGGCCGAGTCGGTCTACCAAGGCGACGAGCAGGCCCTGCGCGACCAGGGCAGGTTCCTGCAGGACCGGTTCGGCGGCTCCGGCCTGGACCTTTGACCGCCTGACGTCTCCGGCGGCGCGGAGAGGCCCCGGACGGCCGTTGCCGAGTGGCGGGAAGGTCACTCGGCGGAGCGGAGGACCAGACCGATCCGCTACCGCACCCACTCGCCCACAGTGGCCCCCTCAAGAGACAGGTTCTCACCGGCCGCTGTCCGTCATGGCCTTCACCGTTACGGACGGAAAGATCGTCTCGATCGAGGTACTGGCCGCCCCCGAACGCCTCTGTGAGCTCGACCTGACGGTCCTCGACGACTGAACCATCCGGTACGGAGGCGTCATCGCGATCTACTCGCCCCAGGACTCCCGGTTCCCTACGGGCCACCGGCCCAAGTTGTCATCCGAGACGAGCGGGTGGAAACCAGCACTTCCCTCTCAAGATCGAAGATCCCCTGACCGACTTCCGAAACAGGTCCCAGGGGTCTTGCGTTGACTCCACTGTTGTCAAGCCCGTAGACCGAGGCGTGCTCTCGCGGGCCACGGTCTTCCCAAAACAGCACCCGAACCGTTGTTCGACCACATGGCGGCACCTGAGCGCCTCGGCCATTTTCAGGGGTCGGATCGGCGGTCGCAGGGCTGCATTTCCTTGAGGATTTAAGGCTTGCAGTGGCGACATGGGGGTTATTTGGCCGCCTGCACCGCGGGTTAGGTCCATAATCGCCTTAATGTATTTCTTTCTGAAGTCCGGGCGCACAGTAGACGATTATCGCTCTTGACCATGCGAATGAGGGTGACTGGGTGGAGGCTGGGCTGGAGGTCTCGGGCCGGTATCGGTTGGAGCGAACTCTGGGGGGCGGGAGTTTCGGTGAAGTATGGAGAGCCACCGATCTATTACGGGATCAGGTGGTCGCGATCAAGTTCCTGCACCGGGAGATCTCGGTGTCGAATCCGATTGTGTTGTCGAAGTTCCGGCAGGAAGCGAAGATCGCGGTACGGTTGGAACATCCGGGTATCACCCGGGTGGACGACTTCGGCGAGGATCGGGACGGCCGATGGTATCTGGTGATGGAGTTCCTGCACGGCCGTGATCTGGCGGCCGAGCTCGCCGACCACCCTGGTGGGTTGCCGACGCGGCGGGTGTTGTCGCTGGCGGTGCAACTGGCCGACGCGCTTGTGGCCGCGCATGGCATTGGGGTGGTCCATCGCGACCTCAAACCGGCGAACCTGATGCTGCTGCCGGGAGACCGGCTGAAGATCTGCGATTTCGGGATCGCGCAAATGGTCGATGCGTCCACCGCGCAGACCTTTGACGGACCTGTCGGCACCCCAAGCTATATGGCTCCCGAACAATGGCTGGGTCAGGAGACCGATCACCGTACCGACCTATATGCCTTGGGCGGCATCCTGTACACCCTGCTGACCGGTCACCCGCCGTTCAACAGCGACAGGGCCGAAGGGCTGATGGGGCAGCATTTGAATATCAAACCCCCCAGAGTTCGCGCAGATCACCCCGACGTCCCCGCCGCGCTCGACAAGCTCATCGCCAAACTCCTGGCCAAGAAACCCGACCGGCGTCCCACCCACACTCACGACGTCCTCACCCACCTGCACCACATCGAACAGCGCCTCACACCCCCCGCCACCGCACCCCGTCCTCCCGGCGAACCTCCGATCGTCCCCCACCACCGCCCCACCCCGCCCGGCCACCGCCTCGGCCCATCTCGCCGAATCCTCCTCACCACAGCCGCTCTCTCCCTCGCGGCGGCCGCCCCCCTCGCCCTCGTCGCCATCAACCCCGAAACCGACCCCCCGGCACCCACGCGAAGCCCCACCTCCCCCGGCGTCAGTACCGAGTCCGGGCCTCCCGACTACCGCGAACACCACCTCCTCTTCACCCTCGCCGGACACAAGGAGTCGATTCAGACGGTGATGTTCAATCCCGACGGCACCGCCCTCGCCACTGGCAGCGACGACGGGACCGCGAAGCTGTGGAACGCCAGGACCGGAGAGCTCATCACCACCCTCACCGGACACAAGCGTGAGGTCTGGGATGTGGTGTTCAGTCCCGACGGCACCGTCCTCGCCACCAGCAGTCTCGACGGGACCGTGAGGCTGTGGAACGCCAGGACCGGAGAACTCACCACCACCCTCACCGGACACACGGACGGGAGCTTCGGAGCGCTGTTCAGCCCGGACAGCACCACCGTCGTCACCAGCAGCGGTGAGACCGTGAAACTGTGGGACGCCAGGACCGGAGAACTCACCACCACCCTCACCGGACACACGGGGTGGGTCCAGGCGGTGGCGTTCATCCCCGACGGCACCGCCCTCGCCGTCGGCTGCGACGACGGGACCGTGAGACTGTGGGACGCAAGGACCGGAGAACTCACCACCACCCTCACCGGACACACGAACAGCGTCTTCGCGGTGGCCTTCAGCCCCGACGGCACCACCCTCGCCACCGGCAGCGGCGACACGACCGCGAAACTGTGGAACGCCAAGAGCGGGGAACTCATCGCCACCCTCACCGGACACAAGGATTCGGTTCCCTCGGCGGTTTTCAGTTCTGACGGCACCACCCTCGCCACCGGCAGCATCGACGCGACCGCGAAACTGTGGAACGCCAAGACCGGGGAACTCACCACCACCCTCACCGGACACACGCACAGCGTCTACGCGGTGGCGTTCGACCCCGACGGCACCACCCTCGCCACCGGCAGCCTCGACGCGACCGCGAAACTGTGGAACGCCAAGACCGGGGAACTCACCACCACCCTCACCGGACACGAGGCCGCGATCAACGCGGTGGCGTTCGACCCCGACGGCACCACCCTCGCCACCGGCAGCGGCGACGCGACCGCGAAGCTGTGGGGAGAGTGAGAATCAACCGCACCTCTGACAGGCATGGCCGACCGCCCGGGGTGGGAGCGCTGGCAGCTGACGCTGCACGAGGAGCACGACCTGGCGGTCGGGCCGGATGGGCTGCGCAGCACGGTGCGCGGCGCGACCGGCTTCGAGCCGCCCAGCTTCGGTGAGGCCTGGGGGGCCGGGCCAGGTCTTCGGCATCACGCCCCGGGAGCCCTGCTCCACCAACTGGTACGCCGCAAGGGCGAAGGGAGAACCTCGCTGAACGCGAACGTCGCCGCGAGGCTCGACCGCGTGCGAGCGGCGGACAGGCTGTCACGGGCATCTTCGTGCGGGTTCAGCGGCCGCGGAGCAGGCTCTCGGTGTAGGCGGCCAGGCGGGCGGCGGCGTCGGGGTCGAGGGTCTTCAGGGACTTCTCGACCGGCTTGCCCCGGTCGATCGCGCAAAGCGGTTCCGCCGGCGGTCGGTCGATCCACTGGACGATCGGCTGGACCGCGTCGGCCACCGAGCGGGCGAAGAATTTCGCGAGCAGTTTGAGCGATCCCCGGACCACTGGACTCGGGTGGCCGTCGACCCCGCTGCGGGTGAATCCAGGGTGATAGAGAACGTAGCGCGCCTTACTCCCGGCCTGGCCGGCGAACATGACGCCCAGCAGGTCGTTCGCCCGGCCGGCTTGAAGCTGGGCACGCACCTGGCCGTAGCGGCGCGTCAGCTGGGGATCGTCCCAGTGGATCCGGCCCGCGGTGTTTCCGACACCGGCGACGTTGATGATCACTGGGTCGGAGCCGGCGTCGAGTAGCGGGCGCAATCGGTGACTGAGCAGATAGCGGCTCAGGTAGTACAGGGCGAAGGTGGACTCCAAGCCATCCGCGGTCTCCTTGCGCTTCGGGTTCACCCGGTTGGCGAACAGCGCCAGCGCATCGACGGTGTCGTGTTCCTCGCCGATGTGAGCGATCACCCGCTCGACCTCGGCGATCGAGGACAGGTCCGCCCGCAGGAACCGCAGGTTCGGATGCCCGGCCTGGTCGAGCAGAGTACGTCCCTTGGCCTCGCTGCTGCCGATCACGGTGACGTGGTCACCCCTCGAAAGCCGTTCCAGGGCGGTCGCGCGGCCCATACCGTCGGTACCACCACTGATGATCACGGTCTTCGATGGTTGGCTCGGCACGGTGTCCTCCATAGGCTCGACATCAACTGGTCCATCGTGAGTCGTCCCGCCGCAGACTGAAAGAAGGCAGTTTCATGTCCGGTACGAACACCGGTGTTCCCTCGGTACTCGCCCACGAGCTGCCTCGCCCGGTGCCGGCCGACGAGCTCGCCGCGTGCCCGGTCGGTGATGTGTTCCGGCGCATGGGCGACAAGTGGAGCATGCTGCTGGTGGTCCTGCTCGGGAGGCGCCCATACCGGTACAACGAGTTGCACCGTGCCATTGAGGGCATCAGCCAGCGCATGCTGACCCGCACGCTGCGCAGCCTGGAAACCGATGGGCTGGTACGGCGCGAGGTGCACCAGACCGTGCCGCCCAGCGTCGAGTACAGCCTGACCCCACTGGGGCGCACCCTGCTCCAACCGCTGTCGGCACTGGCGGACTGGGCGGTGCTCCACGAGGCGGAGATCAACGAGGTCCGATCCCGCCATGTCGGTACATAGGATCTGTCCGAGCTCACGTACGAGGTCAGAACCGCCGTCGCGGCCAGACTCCTGAACGGCGGCACGACGCCCCGGACCGGCACGGCGCCCCCGCCGGGGCCCGGGGCGTCGTGCCGGTCCGGCCGACGCTCCGACCTGTCCGAACGAGACGACCCAGGTCACCCGGGAGTCCCGGCGCGCCCCGTCAGCCTCGCTTCGGAGGAAGCGTGTGCATGGGCGCCGCGATGCGGTTCCACAGGTTGATCTGCGCCACCTGGGCGACCAGGTACCCGGCCTGCTCAGGCTTGAAGGCGGCGGCCACCGCGTCCCAGACCTCGTCCGACACGCCGTCGGGCCGCTCCGTGGCGGCCTCGGCGTAGGCCAGCGCGGCCCGCTCGGCGTCGGTGTACAGCTCCGACTCCCGCCAGGCGGACAGCTGGTAGATCCGATCCTGCGTCTCACCGAGCCGCAGCGCCTCATGGATGTGCATGTCGATGCAGAAGAGGCAGCCGTTGAGCTGCGAGCCACGGATCTTGACGAGCTCACGGACCACGGCGTCCAGCGGTCCCTTCGAGATCACCTGCTCCGTGTGCAGGAACGCCTTGTAAATCTCGGGCGCCACCTCGGCGATGTTCAAGCGTGACATCGTGCTCCCACCTTTCCCGGTCTCTCTTTCGGTTCTCACCAGGGAGACGAGACGGCACCCGCCGATGTGACGGCCTTTGCCAGAAAAAATCAGCGCGCCGGGCCGACATGCGAAAGCTTGTCCGGATTGACCACCCGCCGGATCTCCAGGATCCGGCCGTCGGCCGCGATGTCGAAGGTATCGACCAGGACGATCCGCCTGTCTCGGTACGCCACCAGCGCGAGCTCCCCACCCACCTCGCGGGGAACGAGCGGGAAGAGCCCCCACCGTCCGGCCACCCGGGACAGCACCATGGCGATCCGCTCACCGCCGGAGATGACCTTGCGCGCGGCGGAGACCTTGCCGCCGCCGTCGGTGACGTACACCGCGTCGGGATGCAGGAGTTCGACCAGCCCCTTCAGGTCGCTCGTCTCGTACGCGGCGCGGAACGCCGCGAGCACCCGCTCGCGCTCCGGGCGACTCGCGCGTGGCTGCCGCCGCGTCGCGGCCACCCGGCGCCGCGCCCGCGAGGCGAGCTGGCGGCCGGCGGCGGGAGTGACGCCGAGTACGGAGGCGATGCGGTCGAAAGGCACCTCGAAGACGTCGTGCAGCACGAACGCGACTCGCTCGGGCGGCGTGAGCCGATCCATGACGAGAAGCATCGCCATGCTCACCGACTCGTCGACGAGCACCGGCTCGGCGGCGTCCGGGCCGGTCAGCAACGGCTCGGGCAGCCACGGACCGACGTACGTCTCACGCCGCACCCGTGCCGACCGGAGGATGTCGTAGGACCTGCGGGCGGCGACCGTCACCAGCCAGGCCCGCAGATCCTCGACCCCGGACAGGTCGGCGCCGGCCGCGCGCAGCCAGACGTCCTGCGCCACGTCCTCGGCGTCGCCGACACTGCCGAGCAGCCGATAAGCCGCCCCGAAAACCGCCGGCCGGTGCTCGGCCCACTCCTCCTCGGTCACACGCGGACGCTACAAGCAGCGTGGCGCGGCACGGACACCGACCCGCGTATCCGTTTCTCCCAGGCCCCGAGACGGTCACCCGAAGTGGTTCACCTGCGGCCTCGTCGGGTGAGCGCGTTGCCGGCCGCGCCTATCGCAAGACCGAGGACGATCATCAAGGCGTAGCTGTAGATCTCGTAGCCTTCGGGAGCGAGGAACCGGAGGAAGCCCATGAAATGGATCCAGCCGAACCACTCGTGCAGCAGGCCGCTCGCGCCACCGGCGACCAGGATGAAGCAGAGCAGACCCGACAGGCCGGCCAGGGGGGATTTCGAGTCGGTGGAGGTCATGGCTCCACGGTAGGCAGATGACGCCCGGCGCGTAATCGGGCTTAGGACGGTCACGCGGCGACCAAAGTCGGCCGTCTGCGGTCGATGGATGTACTTAAGTATCCGGCCGCACGGATTCCTGCTCGCGGGTGAGGTCCGGCGCTCCGGAGGTACCGGTCCTGACCACCTTCCACACCGACGCACACCTGTTGCGGGCGCTGCGCGTAGGCGCGGCCGGGTTCCTCCTCAAGGGCACCCCGCCGTAGGACATCGTCTGGTGGCAGGGGGTGGGGCGCCCGGGTTCCACTGAGCGGAAACCCCGGCCCGCTTTCCACAGAGTGAGAACGGGGCCTCGGGATTTCGGGGGCAGGCTCGCAGAGTGGTGGCCGTGCATCGATTGACCTCTGTACTCGCGTGCTGCGCCGTACTGCTCGCGGCCTGCGGAACCGCGGACGCCGAGCGGCCCACCGGGGACGCCCTCACCGTCGGGCTCGCCGCGCCGGTGAGCTGCCTCGACCCGCACCAGACCCCGCAGACTTCCAACCTTCAGGTGTCGCGCCAGCTCGTGGACTCGCTCACCGACCAGGACCCGCGCACCGGAGAGATCGTGCCGTGGCTCGCGACGTCATGGAAGGTCGACAAGCAGGCCAAGCGGTTCACCTTCACCCTGCGCGACGGTGCGACGTTCAGCGACGGCGTGCCGCTGGACGCCGCCGCGGTCGTCGCCAACCTCGACGACATCTCCAGGCTCGGCGCGCGGTCCCCGCTCGGCTCGGGCTACCTCGCCGGGTACGCGGGAGCCTCCGCGCCCGACGCGAAGACCGTCGAGGTGCGGTTCGGCGCCCCGAGCGCGCAGTTCCTCCAGGCCACCTCGACAGTGACGCTCGGCATGCTCTCCCCGGGCACGCTCGGGAAGACCCCTGAGCAGCGCTGCGCGGGCGCACTCGCCGGCTCCGGGCCGTTCGTTCTCGGCCAGGTCGCGCTCAACGAGGAGGTACGGCTCTCCGCGCGCACCGGATACGCCTGGGCGAGCGAGCTGGCCGCCCACCAGGGCGTCCCGCGCGTACGCGCGCTGACCTTCGCCATCGTCACCGACCCGAGCGTCAGGCACGGCAGCCTCCTCTCCGGGCAGCTGGACGCCGACCTGCAGGTGCTCCAGCAGGACCAGCGGTCCTTCGGCGAGCGGGGTCCCCGGCTGCTCTCCGCCACCCGGCCCGGCATCGTGTTCACGCTGCTGCCCAACGAGTCGCGGCCCGCGCTGCGCGACCCCGCGGTACGGCGTGCCATCGGCTCCGCCCTCGACCGGTCGCGGTTCGCGCCGCTGCTCGCGGCGGGGGAACGCCCGGCGACCGACGTGCTCGCCACCACCACGCCCGGCTACGCCGACCGCTCCGCCGACCTGGCATTCGCGCCCGACGAGGCGGCCCGGCTGCTCGACGAGGCCGGTTGGCGGCGCGGTCCGGACGGCGTGCGCGTCATGGGATCGCAACGGTTGTCGTTCGACCTGGTCTACTCGGCCAACGAACCCTACGGCTCGGTGTACCAGCTCATGGCCCAGCAGCTCGCCGAGGTCGGGATCGAGTTGCGGCCGACACCGCTCGACGACGCCACCAACAGCGCGCGGCAGGGCTCGGGCGACTACGACTTCGTCTCCTGGGCGGTGACCAGGGGCGATCCCGCGGTCCTCGCCAGCGTGTACCCGGTGGAGAGCGCGAACCCGCTGCAGCGCACTCAGCCGGACAAAGTGGACAGCACGATCGCCCGAATCGCCACGGTGCTCGATCCCGCCGAGCGCGCCGGCGCCGTGGAGACCGCGGCGAAGGCGATCCTTTCCGGCGGCCACGGCATCCCGCTCTTCGAGCAGGCGTCGTCGGTGGGGCTCGCGGAGCGGGTGACAGGGGTCCGCCTCGACGCGTCGGGGCGGCCGATCTTCCAGGACGCGGAGGTACGCGCATGACATGGAACGACTTCGCCGGAGGCCGCGCGGTGGATCCCGTGACCTTCGTCGCCGCCGCGAGCACGCTGCTGGAGTCGGCGGTCGCCGCCGCGGGCGGCGGCGAGGCCACCAGGGCCGACTTCATCGCCGGGCTCCAGGCCGGCCTGAGCACGTCCGGCCCTTACGCGACGCTGCGGCTGGACGCCGGACTCGCCGACCAGGGCGTCAGAGGCGAGCTGCGTGAGAACGCCATCGCGGTGTCCGAGGTGGTCCTGGACCTGGTGAGGACCGTGCCCGGCACGGGAGCGCCCGGTCCGTCGGACATCCACAGCAGTTGCGTGGGGTACGCCTGGATTCCACCGGTGGTCGAACGGCTCATCGCCGGTCCCGGCCTGCACGCCGCGCGCAACCTCTACAACGAGTGGCTGTGGCAGCTCGTGCTGCTGCGGGACGCCCTCATCCCGTTCACCGACCCGTCGCGGGTGCGGGTGCTCGCCGACACCGACGGTCTGACCAGGCTCCAGGACGCCCGCGACTGGTTCGCCGTCCAGGTGATGACCCGGCGGATCGCCCACGCGGCGATCGTACGGTTCGCCGCCGAGGCCGTGACGGGCGGGTACGCCGAGGGGGCCTACGGGTTCCAGCACGGGGGCGCGGTGGTCCTGCCGCCGGTGGCCCTCGACGGCGAACTGCTCGGCCCGGCGTACCTGCTGAGCCGGCACGAGGGGACGCTGGTCGCCGAGGACACCGCGTACTTCGTCCAGGGGCTTCAGGACGGGAAGTCCGCGGGCACGCTGTCCGCCCCGGCGCGCGTGATCGGCGACGTCGAGGTGGTCAGCCTGACCGACCGGCTGGTGCCCGGCCCGCCCGGTCCTGGTGCGACCCGTACGCTCAGCCTGGTGGTGGGCTTCGATGGCCACGAGTGGACGGCCGACCTCGGGCGCGCGCTGCGCGGTCACCGCTACGCCGCCCGCCCGGCCGCCTCGGAAGACTCGCCGGCCACGGCCACGGCGATCGACGCCTGGTCGGGATGCGCGGTGCTCCGGCAGGACGGGGAGGTGGCGGTGCCCGAGGGCGGCGTCATCCCGACCGGGGGGCAGCGCGCGCTGACCCTCGCGCTGCTCGGCAGGCTCCGGCCGGGCAACGTGGTGCTCTACACCGGCCAGGAGATCGGCGGGCAGCGGATCCTCCTGGACATCCGGAGCTGAGATGACCCGGTTCGTGGCGCGGCGCCTCACGCAGGCGGCGGCCGTGGTGCTGGCGGCCTACACGCTCACCTTCGCGGCCTTCGACATGCTGCCCGCCGATCCCGTGCGGATCATGATGGGGCCGGAGAACGGGGTGGACGAGGCTCGGGTGGCCGCGCTGCGGGCCGAGTACGGCTTGGACCGCCCGGCGGTCGAGCGCTATCTCGACGGGTTGCTCGACACCTTGCGCGGCGACCTTGGCACGTCGTTCCAGACCGGGCGGGACGTCGGCGCGACGATCGCCGAGGCGGCGCCGCGCACCCTCGCGCTGGCGGGCGGCGCGCTGCTGGTGGCGCTCCCGCTCGGTTTCCTGATCGCCTGGTCGGCCGCGTACACCCGGCACATGTGGCTGCGCCGCCTGCTCGGCGCACTGCCCGGCCTGTCGCTGTCCGTCCCGACCTTCTGGCTCGGGCTGGTGCTGTTGCAGGCGTTCTCGTTCGGGCTGCCGCTGTTCCCCGCCAGGGCCGAGGACGGGCTCGCCGGTCTGGTGCTGCCGACTGTGACGCTGGCGGTGCCGTCGTCGGCTTTCATGGCGCAGGTTCTTCTCGAACGGCTGACCGTGGAGATGCGGCAGCCGTACGTCGACACCGCGCGAGCCAAGGGCGCGTCGCGGGCGCGAGCGGTGACGGCGCACGCGCTGCGCAACGCCGCCATGCCCGCGCTGACGATGATCGCGCTGCTGGCCGGCTGGCTGGTGTCCGGGTCGGTCGTGGTGGAGACGGTCTTCGCGCGCAACGGGCTCGGCCGGCTGATCGAGTCGGCGGTCACGACCCGGGACCTGCCCATGCTGCAGGGCCTGGTCGTGGTGGCCACGGCGGTCGTCACGCTGCTCACGCTCGCGGTGGACATGGCGCATCCGCTGGTGGACCCCCGGCTGCGGGAGCGTGCCGCATGACGTTCGCGAGGCGGCTCGGCGTCGTGCCGTCGGCCCTCGTGCTGCTGGCGGCCATGGCCGCCGCGTTCGCGCCCGCCCTGTTCTCCGCCGCCGACCCGCTGCGCGGTGATCTCACGGAACGGCTGCTGCCCCCGGGAGCCGCGCATCTGTTCGGTACGGACGAGCTGGGCAGGGACGTGTTCGCAAGAGTCGTGCACGGATCCGCCCCCTCGCTGCAGGCCGCCGTCATCGCGGTGGGCATCGCCGTCCTGGCCGGCTCGGCGATCGGGTTGGTGGCGGGAACCGCGCGGGGGCGGTTGGACGACCTGGTCATGCGCGGGGTTGAGGTGCTGCTCGCCGTGCCGTCGTTCCTGCTGATCCTCGTGGTCGTGGCGGTGCTCGGGCCGGGGACGCGCGAGGTGGCCGTCGCGGTCGGCGTGTCGGCCGCGGCGGTGTTCTCCCGGATCATGCGCGCCGAGGTCATCAGGGTCCGCGGGTCCGGGTACGTCGAGGCCGCCGCGGTGTGCGGGACCGGGCGTCCCACCGTGCTGCTGACCCACGTCCTGCCCAACGCCGCGGGGCCGCTCGCCGCGCTGGCGACGCTCGAACTGGGCAACGCCGTCCTCACCGTCGCCGCCGTGAGCTTCCTCGGCTTCGGGGCCCCGCCGCCGGCGCCCGAGTGGGGCTCGCTGATCGCCGCGGGGCGCCCGTTCCTCGCCTCGGCGTGGTGGCTGACGACCGTGCCCGGTCTTGTCATCGTCGCCGTGGTGCTCGCGGTCAACCACCTTGGACACGTGCTGCGCACGCGATCGGAGAGACGATGACACCCCTGCTGGCCGTACGCGGCCTGACCGTCCGCTACGGGCCGTCCGGGCGCGGCCGGCCGGCCGTGGACCGCGCCGATCTGACGGTGAAGGCCGGGCAGATCGTGGCGGTGGTCGGCGAGTCGGGGTCGGGCAAGTCCACGCTCGCGCACGCGCTGGCCGGCCTGCTGCCGGACACGGCCAGAGTGACCGGCGGCGGGGTCACCTTCGGCGGCGAGCGGGTGGACGGCCTGCGGGAGCGGGCATGGCGGCGGCTGCGCGGACGGCGGATCGCGTTCGTGCCCCAGGACCCGGGGACCGCGCTCAACCCGCTGATGACCGTGCGCGCCCAGCTCGCCGAAGCCCTGCGGCTGACCGGGATCCCTCGGCCCGGCGAGGCCGCCTTTGAGGACGCGCTCGACCGCGTGGGCATCCCCGACCCGGCGGCGGTGCTCGACCGCCACCCGCACCAGCTCTCCGGCGGCTTCCGGCAGCGGGTGCTGCTGGGCATGGCGCTCGCCGGACGGCCCGCGCTACTGATCGCCGACGAGCCGACCTCCGCGCTCGACACCACTGTGCAGAAGACCGTGCTCGATCTCGTTCAGCAGGTCGCGGCCAGGGACGGCACCAGCATTCTCCTGATCACCCACGACCTCGGCGTCGCCGCGGACCGCGCGGACCGCGTGGCTGTCATGAGCGAGGGCCGCGTCGTGGAGGAAGGCCCGGCGGAGCGGGTGCTCGGCAGCCCCGAGGCCGCCTACACCCGGCTGCTGCTCGACTCGATCCCCCGGCCGCTGACCGGGCCCGCGCCGACCGTGGGAGACCCGCTGCTCGCGGTCCGCGACCTGCGCAAGGTGTACCCGGGCGGCACGGTCGCGGTCGAGGGCGCCTCGTTCACGCTGGACCGGGCGGGCACGCTCGGGCTGGTCGGCGCGTCCGGGTCGGGCAAGTCGACCATCGCCCGCATGATCACCGGGCTCGTCGAGCCGACGGGCGGGAGCGTACTGCTGGACGGCGCGCCCGTCAGGGCCGGACGGGTGCAGTTCGTCGCGCAGAACCCGTACGCGTCGCTCGACCCGCTGATGAGCGTGGGCCGGATCATCGCGGAACCACTGCGTGCGCTGCGCGCGGGCACCCGGGCGGAGCGCCGGGAACGGGTGCGACGCCTGCTGGAGGATGTCGCCCTGCCCCCCGAGGTCGCTCGGCGGCGGCCATCGGCGCTCTCCGGCGGGCAGCGCCAGCGTGTCGCCATCGCCCGCGCGCTGGCGCCGTCGCCCGACCTGATCGTGCTCGACGAGCCGGTGTCCGCCCTGGACGCGGTGACACAGGCCCAGATCCTCGCGCTGCTGCGCCGGCTCCAGGACAGGCACGGGATGGCCTATCTGCTCATCTCGCACGACCTCGCCGTGGTGGCCGCCGCCGCGGGACGGCTCGCGGTGATGCGGGACGGCAGGATCATCGAGTCCGGCCCGACCGCCGGTGTGCTCGCCGCCCCCGAGGCGCCGTTCACCCGCGAGCTGCTGGCCGCCGTCCCGGGTGGGCCGCCGGTGGGCCGCACCTCGGCGTGATCGGCGTGATCGGCGTGATCGGCATGGTCGTCACCGTCGTGCCGGGGCGTGGTGGATGATGTCCGCCACCTCGGCCGGGGCGCCGGCGAAGACGGCGTGCCCCGCGTCGAGGGTCGCCTGGGCGAACGCGGTCGCGGGGGCCAGCTCGTCGGCGTGCCGGATCATCACGTCCTGGAGCGCGACGGGCAGCGCGCGGTCACGGGTGGTGCGGATGTAGGTCCGGGGCACGGTCCCCCAGCGCTCGGCCGTGGCCCCGGTCGGGGTGGTGAGGAACGCCATCGGCTGATCAGGGGTGAGGGAGGCGGCCATGGCCAGGAAGCCGGGGCGGTCGAGGTCGCTGAAGTAGGCCGCGTGCAGTTCGTCCTGGTAGGCGGGGTCGGTGTTGCGCGGGTCGATCCGCACCGCGCCGATGGCCGCCGGATCGCCCAGGTAGAGCCCGCCGCCGAGCGCGGTCTGCGCCTCCGGCAGGGCCAGGTACGCGCCCGCGGGACCCAGCGAGGTGGGGACGAACGCGGTGACGTACACCAGCCCGGCCACCAGCTCGGGGGCCAGTTCGGCGACCCGGGTGGCCACCGTCCCGCCCATGCTGTGCGCGACCACGACCGGCGGGGCGGCGAACGGGCGCAGCGTGGCCACCACGTCCGCCGCCACGTCGTCGAGGCTCAGGCCCGCGAGCGGGGACACCTCCGTGCGCAGCGCGGCGACGTCCCCGGTGAGATAACTCGCCGGGAAGCGGGCCCGGGTGCCGTGGCCCATCAGGTCGAGCGCCAGGACGCGGTGGCCCCTGGCGGTCAGCGCCCCTGCGAGAGCCACCAGGTGCCCGGCCCCGTGCCAGGCCCCGTGGATCAGCACCACGTCACTCGTGCCGGTCACGCGACTCGACCTCCTGCCACGCCTCCGCCAGCAGCCGCGCCAGCTCGGCGGGGCGCTCCTCGGGCACGTAGTGTCCGCACTCTTCCACCCAGCGCGCCGACACGTCCGCCACGGCCTCCTGTACCGTGTCCAGCCAGCCGAGCCCCACGCCGTGCCGCGCGCCCACCACCAGCGCGGGCATCCGCAGCGGCCCGGCGGCGCACAGCTCCCGGTTGTCGGCGATATCAATCGGCAGCGCCCGATAGTAGGCCATTATGGCGCGCACCGCTCCGGGGGCGGCCAAAGCACGCGCGTAGACGTCCATGGCCGCGTCGTCGATCGCCCCGGTCACGTACAGGCCCACCGTGTCGCGGCGGAACATGAACTCCAGATAGCCGCGCTCGCGACCGGCGAGCAGGAACTCCGGCAGGTCGGGCACCATGTTGAAGCCGAAGTGCCAGGACCCGCCGGTCAGCGGGTTCGCCGCCGCGAGGCTCTCGCCGAGCCCGGGGATGCCCGCCTCGACGAACGTCAGGCTGCGCACCGACTCCGGGTACAGCGCGGCGAGCGGGTAGGCGACCTGGCCGCCGACGTCGTGGCCGACGAGGTGGTAGCGGGTCAGCCCGAGGGCGGCCATGAGCCGGGCCAGAGTGCTCGCCACCGTGCGCTTGTCGTACCCGCCGTCCGGCCGCGAACTGGCCCCGAAGCCGGGCAGGTCGGGGGCCACGACGGTGTACCGGTCGGCGAGTAGCGGCACCACCTCGCGCCACGCGTGGGCGGTCTGCGGCCACCCGTGAAGGAGCAGCACCGCGGGTCCTTGCCCCGCGACCACGCAGTTGATCACGTAGCCCGGGAGCCGGACGCGTATCGGGGACGACCCTCTTGTCATGGCGGCCATGGTGCCGGACCGAGGCCCGCCCGGCGTGGCCGCGTTTCCGCCCAGCGGGAACGCGGCGTTGGGGGCTGGGACCGCGTGTTCCTACGGTCGTACCGCCGGTGTCACCGCTGCTGGGAGGCTAAATGATCGACTCGATGAGAGTGCTGAGTTTTTCGCACTTCGTACAGGGGCCCGCGGCCTCGCAGTACCTGGCCGACCTCGGCGCCGACGTCGTCAAGGTCGAGCCGCCCGGCGGGTCGTGGGAGCGCAGGATCGGCAGCGCGGGGATCCGGGTCGCCGGGCGCAGCGTGACGTTCCTGTCGGTCAACCGGAACAAGCGCTCGATCGCCGTCGACCTCAAGCACCCCGACGCCCGCACCGTGCTCCGCCCGCTCATCGAGCAGGCCGACGTGCTGCTGGAGAACTATCGGGGCGGCGCTCTGGAGAAGCTCGGCCTCGGGTACGAGGCGGTGCGCGCGATCAAGCCGGATATCGTCTACGCCTCGGCCAGCGGCTGGGGCTCTCGCGGCCCGATGGCCGGGCGGCCGGGGGTGGACCTGCTCGTGCAGGCGCGCACCGGGCTGCTGGACGTCACCGGCGACCGCCCCACCGCGGCCGGCACGCCAGTCGTGGACCAGCACGGCGCGGCGCTGCTCGCGATGGGCGTGCTGGCCGCCTACGCGCGCAGACTGACCACCGGCGAGGGCACGCGGGTCGAGTCGAGCCTGCTCGGCGCGGGGCTCGACCTGCAGGCGGAATCGCTCGCGCTGTACTACTCCGGCCGCAGGACCGAGGCGGACGTCCGCCGCCCCGCCGAGCTGGCATGCTGGTCGATCGACGCCCCCTACGGCGTGTACCGGCTGCTGGACGCGTCGATGGTGATCGCGCTGAACGGGTCGGAGGACGGCCTCGGCGACGCGCTCGGCTCCCCCGCGCTGGCCGGCTACGACCAGGGGGCCAGGCGAGCCAAGCGGGAGGAGTACACCGCGGCGGTGGCAGGCGTGCTCGCCGGGATGACCTACGCGGAGGTCGCCTCCCTGCTGGAGCCGCGCGGGTTCTGGTTCGAGCGGGTGGCCACCTACGACGACGTGCGTGACGACCCCCAGGTGGCCGCGGAAGAACTGCTCGCGGAATTCCCGGTGGGCGAGGAGCGGGCGACCGTGCTGCGGCACCCGGTCCGCTACGACGGCGAGTTGCCCGGCCTGCGCACGGCGCCCCCCGAACTCGGCGCGGACACCGTGGAGGTGCTGCGCGCGGCCGGGTTCTCCCCGGACGAGGTGGACGGCTTCCTGTCCGCGGGTGTGGTGTCCGCCCCCGGAGGCGGGGAGTGATCGGGCGCGCGCTGGTCTGCGCCCGGCTCGGCGGGCCCGAGGATCTTGAGCTGGCCGACGTGGCGACGCCCAGCCCGGGGCCGGGCGAGGTGGTGGTCGCGGTCAGCCACGTGGGGCTGAACTTCCACGACACACTGATCATCGCGGGCACACACGTGGTAAGACCTGAGCCGCCGTTCTCCCCCGGCAGCGAGTACGCGGGCACGGTGCTGGCCGTCGGCGAGGGGGTCACGTCCGTACGGATCGGCGACCGCGTGGCGGGCAACGAGGAGTACGGGTGCGCCCGCGACGCCGTACTGGTCAGGGCGGACCGGGTCACCAAAGTGCCCGGTGACGTCACCGACCGGCAGGCCGCGGCGATCCTGGTGGCCTACTCGACCGCCTACCACGCGCTCGTCCAGCGGGCCGGGTTGCGCGCGGGCGAGACGCTCGCCGTGCTCGGCGCCGCGGGCGGGGTCGGCTCCGCCGCCGTGGACGTGGGAGATCTGCTCGGCGCCCGAGTGATCGCGGGCGCCTCCACGCCGGAGCGGGCGGAGTCGGCCCGCCGACACGGCGCGCACGAGACCTTCTCCTACGGCGACGCCGGCGACGCCAAGACCGCGATCAAGGAGCTGACCGGCGGAGCGGGCGCGGACGTGGTGTTCGACCCGGTGGGCGGCGCGGTGGCGGAGGCGGCGGTGCGCGCCGCCGCGTGGGGCGGCCGGTATCTCATGGTCGGGTTCGCCTCCGGCGGCATCCCGCGCGTCGGGCTGAACATCCCACTGGTCAAGGGCTCCTCGGTGGTCGGGGTGTTCTGGGGCGAGTTCGTCCGGCGGGACCGGGCGGCCCAGGAGCGGAACCTGCGCCAGATCTTCGACTGGGCCGCGGCCGGCCGGCTGCGCCACCACGTGCACGACGTGCTCCCGCTCGACCAGGGGCCGCGTGCCCTGCGCGAGCTGGCCGACGGCCGGGTCCGGGGCAAGCTGCTGCTGCGGGCGGGCGGTCCGACGGGATGACGACCGCCGTCCGTCCGGACCGCAGGGCGAGGATGGCGCTGGCGTCGCTGCTCGCGGGCACCCTGCTCGCTCCGCTCAACTCCTCGATGGTCGCGGTGGCGCTCACGCCCATCCAGCGCGACCTCGCCCAGCCGCTGGCCACGACGACGTGGGTCGTCACCGTCTTCTACCTGACCGCGTGCGTCTGCCAGCCGGTGCTCGGCCGGGTGGCGGACCGCGTCGGCCCGCGCAGACTGTTCGCGGCCGGGATGGCGGTGGCGGCGGTCGCCTCCGCGGTGGCGGCCACGGCCACGTCGCTGCCGCTGCTCGTGCTGTGCCGGTGCGTGCAGGCCGCCGGCGTCTCGACCGCGTTCCCGTGCGCGATGGTCGTCATCCGGCGGCACGGCGACGCGACGCGGCTGTCCGCCGTCGCGACGGTCAACACGACCGCGGGGGCGGTCGGCCCGGTGCTCGGCGGGCTGCTGACCTCCTGGGCCGGGTGGCAGGCCATCTTCTGGGTCAACCTGCCGGTCATGCTGGGGGCGCTGGTGCTCGCGTGGCGCGCGATCGGTCCCGAGGAGCGACAGGCCGCACACGGGGGCCTGGTCCGTGCGATCGATCCGGTGGGGGTCGTCCTGTTCACGGTGGCGGTGGTCGGCCTGCTGGATCTGATGCTCGCCCTCCCGAGGGTCTCGGTTCCCGGCCTGGCCGCCATGGTCGTCGCCGGGACCGGGTTCCTGTGGTGGGAACGGCGTGCCGCCGAGCCGTTCGTGGACGTCCGCGCGCTCGGCTCGGCCCGCGGGCTGGTGCCGGTGCTCGGCACGTTCGTGCTGTTCAACCTGGCCTACTACGGCGCGTTCTACGGGCTGCCGCCGTGGTTGCAGACCGCACTCGGGTTCGACGCGGCGCACACCGGGCTGCTGATCATGCCGATCGCGGCCACGAGCGTCGTGGCGACCGTACTCGGCGGTCCCATCATGCGCCGGCTCGGCGTCGGGCGGACCCTGCTGGCCGGCGGCGGGCTGCTGCTGGCCGGGGTCGCCGCGATCACCACGTTCGATACCGCGACGCCCGCATGGGCCATCGTGCTCGACGGCGTGGTGCTCGGCGTGCCGTACGGGCTGTGCAACCTCGGCCTGCAGAGGCTGATGTACGAGCGCGCGCCCGCCGGTATGTCCGGTGTGGTCGGCGGCCTGTTCCAGTCGGCCCGCTACGTCGGCGCGATCCTCGCGGTCGGGCTGGTCGGCGCGTTCGCTCCCGGCGACCCCGCCGTGCCCACCGAACCGCGCGCGCTCGCGGTGGCGATGGCCGTGGTCGCGGCGGCCGTAATCGTCATACTCGCTCATGACCTGCGACGCCCGGAAAGGTACCATCGGTGAACCGGATGGATGAGTTTTCGACAGCCGAAACCACGATTATCCCCATGACCGCGCTGCGAGACGCCCGCAAGACCGGCCGGACGGTGTCCAGCCGGGTCTTCGCCCTGCTCGACGCGTTCTCCCAGGAACGGCCCGCCCTCCGCCTCGTGGAGCTGACCGCCGTCACCGGGCTGCCGGTCTCGACCGTGCACCGCATCGCAGCCGAACTGGTCGAGCTGGGGGCGTTGAAGAAGGGGCGCGACGGGACCTACCGGATCGGGCTGCGCATGTGGGAGCTGGGCTCGCTGTGCCCGCAGCCGCGCACGCTGCGGGACGTGTCGCTGCCGTTCATCCATGACCTCTACGAGGCCACGGCGGAGAACGTCCACCTGGCGGTGCTCGACGGCGACGAGGTCCTCTACGTCGAGCGCGTGTGGGGACCCCGCTCGGTCGGCGTGGCCAGCCGCGTCGGCGGGCGCCAACCGCTGCACGTCACGGGGGTCGGCAAGGTGCTGCTGGCCTACGCGCCGCACGAGCTGCGACAGGCCGTGCTCGCGGCCGGGCTGAAGCGCTACACGCCGCACACGATCGTCATGCCCGGCCTGCTGATGCGGGCGCTGCAGGAAATCCGCGAGACCGGCATCGCCCGGTGCGCCGAGGAGCTGGCACTGGGCACGGCCTCCGTGGCGGCCCCCATCCACGGGCCCGACGGCCGGGTCGTGGCCGCGCTCTCCGTCGTCTCGCACACCGTCACCCACGCGCGGTCGCTGGCAGCGGTGGAGCCCGCGCTACGGCTGGCGGCGAAGTCGATCTCCCGCGAGCTGGCCAAGGGCTACACGGGCGGGCCGGAGGTCGGCGGCCCGCCCGGCACCGTCACGCCGATCCGGTCAGCAGCGCGGTAGCCGTCCCCGCCCGGACGGTCGCCGCGTCCCTGGGCGCGAGCCTGAGCGCCGCGACCGTGCCGAGCGGGTCGGTGTCGGCGAGTTCGAAGGGGTAGTCCGTGCCGACGAGCACGTGGTCCACGCCGAAGTCCTCGACGAGCCGCCGCAGCAGCGGGGGGAGAAGGTGGCGGTGTCGTAGTAGAGGCGGCGCAGATAGTCGCTCGGCGGGCGCGGCGTGGTGCGGGCGACCGGCTTGCGCGACCAGCCGAGGTCCAGCCTGCCGAGCAGGGACGGTAGGCACCCGCCACCGTGCGCGAGGCACAGCCGCAGGTCGTGCCGCTCCAGGACACCGCCGAGCACGAGCCGCGAGACGGCGAGCGCGGTCTCCATCGGATAGCCCGCCAGCTGGGGCAGCCAGTAGTCAGCGAGCCGCGGGCCGCCGGGGACGCTGTTGGGGTGCAGGAAGACGAACGCCCGGCGCTCCGCGAGGAACTCCCACAGCGGCTCGTGCACGGGATCGTCCAGCTCCCTGCCGAGGCCACGGGTGCCGATGGCGATGCCCGCGCACCCCAGCTCGTCCAGGCAGCGGCGGGCCTCGTCCGGCGCGGCAGGTGTGCCGAGCGGTACGTACCCGAGCGGGTCGAGCACCCCGCGATGCCCGGCGAGGAGGTCGGCGAGCGCGTCGTTGCCGCGGCGGACCACAGCCAGGACGTCCCGCTCTTCGGCGGCGTCGGCGCACGTCACGAACGGCGGCACCGACACGAGCTGGCGGGTGACACCCGTGCGACGCAGGTCTTCCAGCCGCACGGCGACGTCGTACTGGGCGGCCGGCAGCGGTATCGGCGCGCCCTTCGGTATCCCGGACACCCGCGGGTCGATCCTGACCACGCCGGCGGCGAGGTCGGACAGATCGGCCAGGCCGCGGCCGGACAGCCAGGTCAGCAAGGGCGTCGGCAGCGCATGGCTGTGCACGTCGATCACCGGACCGGGCATCGGCGTGATGTCGCTCATCCGGCCACCTCGGCGAGCCGGGCGCGGTCGAGCCGGCCCATGACGTCGCGGAGCAGCCGCTCGGCCGGGACGACGGCGTCGATCGTGACGGGGGCGTCGCGCAGCGCGTCGCGCACGGCCTTCTCCACCGTTTCCCTCGGCAGCGTGTCCAGCGGCGCGACGCCCTCGACGAGAACGGCGACGCTCGCGGGGCCGGTCGGGACGACCGCCACCGGATGCCCGGTGTGCCGCGACACGACGGCCTCCAGGTCGCTCGGGCACACGTAGGCGTCTCCGATCCGCAGCACGTCCTGGACGCGGTTCACATAGTGCAGGCAGCCGTCGGCGTCACGCCGGCAGACGTCTCCGGTGCGCAGCCACCCGTCCTCGACCGGCGTGCCCGCGGGGAAGGCGTAGGCGTGCGCGGTGGTCGGGCCACGCACCCACAGCTCCCCCGCCTGCCCCGCCGGTAGGTCACGGCCGCCGGGACCGCATACACGGACCTCGGTCCCGGGAAACGGCACGCCGAGCGAGGAGCGGAATCGCGGGTCCAGGTGGTCGGCCGGCCGGGTCCACGCGATCGTCTTGGGCACCTCGACCTGGCCGAACACCCCGCACAGCACCTCGCCGAACAGCGCGTGCGCACGGTCGATCTCCTCACCGGTGAACGAGGCCCCGCTGTAGACCACCAGTGCCAGGGACGACCAGTCGTACCCGGCGGCACCCGGGTGGGCCAGCAGGGCGCGAAGCGCGGGCGGCATCGCCATCAGCACGGTCGGGCGGTGCGCCGCAGCGGCCTCCAGCAGCGCGTCGGGGCCGGGACGCTCCGGAATGACGAACGTCCCGCCCAGCATCAGCGTCGGCAGCACCATGTTGCCGAAGCCGCCGGACACCGACTCCGGGCACAGCACGCGCGGCCGTTCCGGCCACGGAAGAGTGTCGCGCAGCGCGGTCGCCACCGCGCCCAGCGCGCCGCCGGACAGCTCGACGCCCTTGACCGGCCCGGTGGTGCCGGAGGTGAACGCCAGCCGTACCACCGCGCTCGCGGGCACGACCGCACGTACGGCCGGCTCCCGCACGGCGGTCAGGTCACGATCGGTCAGCACGCGAACCTCCGGACGGGCCCGCAGCCACGCGTCCAGATCCGGGTCGCCCGGCTCGGCGAGCACGGCGTCCGGCGCGACGAGGTCAAGCCGCTCGGCCAGCGCCGCGCCGCGCAGGGCCCCCGGCGGCAGGGCAGCGGAGCGGTGACCCGCCACGTAGCAGGCCGCGTTCACCAGCCACTGCAGCGGGTCGTTGGGCCGGATCTGCAGCACCGTGTCGCCCGGCCGCAGGCCGGCCCCGGCCAGCGCGTCCGCCACGCCCAGCACCAGCCGCTCCGCCTCGCGGTAGGTCACCTCGGCGCTTCCGTGCCGGAACGCGACGTGGCCGGATCGCGCGCGCAACGCGTCGAGCACCAGCCCGCCGATCGCCGTCACAGCCGCTCATCCGGCATGACCGTGCCGCAGGACTTGCAGGTCCTCGCGGCGACGTCGCCGTAGAACCGCTGGTAGGCGCCCGCCACCGGGTCGGTGCGGTAGTCGCTCACGTGGACGGTCTCCTCGTGCAGGAACTCATCGCAGGCGGGACAGAACCAGCGGAAACGGTCCAGCTCGCCCGGCCGCCGCAGCCGTTCGATGACCAGTACGAACGCGTCCGGCGCGAACCTGGGCGAGTGAGCGATGCCGGTCGGCGTGAAAATGGTCCCGCCCTCGGGGATCACCGCGATGTCCGAGCCGCCCTCCGGCCTGCGGTAGTGCAGGTCCATGGAGCCCCGCACCATGAACATCACCTCGTCGCTCGGGTTGAGGTGGAACTCGCTTCGGTATTCGCGGCCACGGGCGAGGAAGGCGAGCGACTCGCTCTCCTGCCACAACACCTTGACCCGCCGACCGCTCTCCTGCAGTTCACCGGCCGCCTTCCGCAACTCGACGATGGGCATCTGGCTGGGGTGCATTGCTACCTCCTGGTGTGTTGCTCAGCCGAGCAGGCCGGTGTCGTGCACGATCTGGCCGCCGACGACGGTCATCAGGACCTCGGTCGCGCGCAGTTCGTCGTCGGACGCGGTGAGCGGGTCGGCGCCGAGCACGGCCAGGTCGGCGAGCGCGCCCGCGGTGAGCCGGCCCTTCACCTCCTGCTCACCGGTGTGCGCGGCACCGGACGTGGTGTAGAGGCGCAGGGCCTCCGCCCGGGTGACCGCCTGCGCGCCCCCCACGACCTCACTCGCCGCATCGCGCCTGGTCGTCATGGCGTAGATGTTCTGGAACGGGTCGAGCGCGTTGATCGGATAGTCGGTGCCGGCCGCGACGCCGTCGAGCCCGAGACCGTCCACGAGGTCGCGCAGCGGCACGGCGGCCTCGGTGCGGGCATCGCCGAGGTGGCCGGCGATGGCCGCCCGATTGCGCCACAGGAACGGGATCTGCGCGGCCACCTGGACGCCCAGCGCGCGGGCGCGGGCGATCTGGTCACGCTGGATCAGGCTGGCGTGAATGAGCACGTCCGGCAGGAGGCCCCGGTGCCGGGTGGCCTCATAGACATCGAGCGCGAGGTCGATCGCGGCGTCGCCCACCACGTGCGTGCCGACCGGCCAGCCCGCGCGGTGCGCCGCGCCTACCAGCTCGGCCAGCCGGTCCCGGCCGGCGAACAGCTCGCCGTGGTAGCCGGGACGGGTGAGGTACGGCTCGCGCGTGGCCGCGGTGCCGAGCGTCATGCCACCGTCCACCTGGAGCTTTATACCCCGGGTGAGGTAGTGCTGACCGATGGGCGCGGGCGGGCCGGAGGCCAGCAGCGCCTCCCAGTCCGCGAGCGGGACGGACGGGTTGAGCTCGCCGGTCGGCATGACCATCGCGGCCACGCGGAGCGTGGAGCATCCGTCCCTGGCCAGCTCGCGCACCGTCTCGACGTCTGCCGGTCGCAGCGCGCCCGCCACGACGGAGGTGATCCCACGCCGGTTGAGCGCCCGCATGGCGGCGGTGAGCTGGGCAGCCCGCTCCTCGCGGGTCCAATCCGGGACCACCCGCGCGACGGTGTGCATGGCGCCCTCGACCAGCCTGCCGTCGTGCCCGCCTGGGTCGATGCCGGACCGTTCCAGCGCGGCGGTGCTGGCCGTCGCGGCGTGGCCCTCCGGCAGGTACACCGGGCGCCCGCCCGCCGCGCGGTCCAGCTCACGCCGGTCGGGCCCGCGGCCCTCGACGAGCTGGAGCGCGGGGTTCCACGGCTGCCCCTGCACCCACGCGCCGGGCTCGCGGGTGGCGGCCAGCGCGGCGATCCGGTCCAGTGCGGCGTCGAGCGTGCGGACGCCCGCGAACGACACGGTGTGCCCGTCCATGCCCGCGTTCTCGAAGTGGCAGTGCGAGTCGACCAGGCCGGGGATCACGGTCCGGCCCGCCAGGTGTACCACCCTGGTGGACGGGCCGGCCAGGCGTGCGACGTCGGCGGCCGGGCCGACCGCGGACACCCGGCCACCGGTGATCGCAACCGCCTCGGCGACCGTGCCGCGCGTGTCCAGCGTGTGCACCCGGCCGCCGAGCAGGACCAGGTCGGTCACCAGGGTCATGGCCGGTTCACGGCGGCGACGCACTCGACCTCCACCTGGACGCCGGTGCGGTGCGGGGTCGCGATGACCGTGGTCCGCGCGGGGAAGTGCGGATTGCCCTCGAAGAACTCGCGGTAGACGGCGTTGAACACCGGGAAGTTCGCCACGTCGCGCACGAAACAGGTGCATTTGAGGATGGTCTCCCGGCTGCCGCCCGCCGCCTCGACGACCGCGACCAGGTTGGCGAGCGTCTGCTTGGCCTGCTCGGCGAAGTCGTCGGAGACGATGGTGCGGGTCTCCGGGTCCAGCGGCCCGGTGCCCGAGCAGTAGATGGTGTCGCCGTGCACGATCGCCTGGGACAGCGGCGCGGCCGTACCCGTGGAAAAGCCCACGGTGGGTGCGTTGCGGGTGCTGACGGGTCGGATGTCGGTCATGACCTGCTCCTTGAGTCGGACGTGCGGTCGCGGTGCGGCGACCGCCGTCACGAGATCTCCATGATGACGGCCTTGGGTTCGGTGAAGAACTCCCGGCTGTACGTTCCGCCCTCGCGGCCGACGCCGGAGTTCTTCGCGCCGCCGAAGGGCGCGCGGAGGTCCCTGACGAAGAAGCAGTTCACCCAGACGGTGCCGACCCGCAGCGCGCGTGCGACGCGGTGGGCGCGGGAGAGGTCCTGGGTGAACAGCATGGCGTTCAGTCCGTAGGGCGTGTCGTTGGCCGCCGCCACCGCGTCCGCCTCGTCGTCGAACGGAAGCACGACCACGACCGGCCCGAAGATCTCCTCCTGGGTGACCCGGTCGCGCTGCCCCGCGCCGACCACCACGGTCGGCCGTACGGACCACCCCTCGCCCACGCCGCCCGTGTGCAGCCGCGCGCCGGCCGCGGTCGCGAGGTCGAGGTAACCGGCCACCTTCGTGAAGTGCTCCCACGAGGACAGCGGGCCGATCTGCGTCGCCGGGTCCTTCGGGTCGCCGAGCACGAGCGCGTCGGCCGCGGCGGTGAACCTGGCCAGGAACTCCTCGTACACCTCGCGCTGCACGTACAGCCGGCTCCCGGCCAGGCACACCTGCCCGCTGTTGCTGTAGATCGCCTGGATGGACCAGCTGACCGCCTGGTCGAGATCCGCGTCGGCGAAGACGATGTTCGCGCCCTTGCCGCCCATTTCCAGGCTCACCGGGGTGAGGTTGGCCGCCGCGGCCCTGGAGATCAGCCGGCCGGTGGCCGACTCGCCGGTGAAGGTGATCCGGTCGACCAGCGGCGACTCGGTCAGCGCCTGGCCCACCGAGTTCGGCCCGAACCCGTGGACGACGTTGAACACGCCGGGCGGCAGGCCCGCCTCGATCGCCAGCCGGGCCAGGATGGTGGCCGAGGCCGGCGACTGCTCTGCGGGCTTGAGCACGACCGTGTTGCCCCATGCCAGCGCGGGCGCGACCTTCCAGCTCGCCATCATGAGCGGAAAGTTCCACGGTGCGATGGCGGCCGCGACACCCACGGGGTCGTACTGGGTGTAGGCGTGGTGCCCGGCCGGCATGGGAAACGTCTCGGCGGGGGTGAGCTGCGCGTGATCGGCGAAGAACCGGAAGTTCCGCGCCGCGCGGGGGACGTCGTGGCCCGTGGTCTGGGTGATCGGCTTGCCCATGTCCGTGGTGTCGGCCGCCGCCAGCTCGTCGATGTGCTTCTCCAGCAGGTCGGCGAGGCGGTGCAGGATCGCGCCGCGCTCGGCGAAGCCCATCCGTGGCCATGGCCCCTCGTCGAAAGCCGACCGCGCGGCCAGTACGGCGCGCCCCGCGTCATCGGCCGAGCCGAGTGCCACCGTGGCCCACGGCTCCCGAGTCCACGGGTCCACGGACTCGAACGTCGTCCCATCGGCCGAGGCAACCTCCTCGCCCGCGATGACATGCCCGAACGATTCCACCCCTGGTCCTCCTCTTTCTCGGTGTGCCGTACACTCTCCGCGTGCCATCGGCGCACGCTCAACGAACGGTTTCCATCCGCCGGGAAACGCGGTCAGCGGCCACGCACCGCGCGCGACCACTCCGCCCACCGCCGCCCGAACTCGGGCGAGCGCGTCGCCCGAATCTGCTCGGCGATCTCCCGGTCCACCGCCTGGGCGAACCCGCCACCGGCCGCCGCGGCGATCAGGCGCTTGGTCGCCCTCGCCGCTTCGGGGGGTGCTGCCGCGAGCTGCTCGGCGCGGCCGAGCGCGTGCGCGAGCGGGTCGGCCACGACGACGTCGAGCAGGCCGATCCGCACGGCCTCCTCAGCCGCGACCTTGCGCCCGGACAGCGCCAGCTCCGTCGCCCGCGCCGCGCCGACCGCCCGCGCGAGCAGCCACGACACGCCGAAATCGGGGACCAGCGCCATCTTGATGAATGGGCTGGCGAACACCGCGCCGGGCGATCCGATCCGCAGGTCGCACGCGAGGGCGAGGGCCATCCCCGCACCGACGGCCGCGCCGTCCACGGCGGCGACGGTCGGCGCGTGGAACTCCAGCAGCAGTTCGGCGATGGAGAACTCGCGGGTCATGCGCTCCCGCGCCTCCTGCGGCGTCTCGTTTCCCAGGTCGCCGATCGCGTCCAGATCGCCGCCCGCGCAGAACGCGCCGCCGCGCCCGGTCACCACCAGTGCCCGTACGGTGGCGTCACCGTCCAGCTCGCGCAGCACCGCGGGCAGCCCGTCGAGCAGGGTGCGGTCCAACGCGTTACGGCGGTGCGGCCGGTCCAGTTCCAGCAGCGCGATTCCTTCGGAGGGGAACGTCACCCGCAGTCCACGTACATCCATGGCCCAAGCTGACCGGACGCGGGCTCCGGCCGCCAGGACCGGTTCTCATTGAGCGGAATGCCGCAGGTGGCCGGGCACTGTGCCAACGCGCATGATCGGTGCGCATGGACATCGGGTTTCTGGAGGCTTCATGAACGGGCAGTTGCGCGGCAAGACGGCGATCGTCACCGGGGCTGCGTCGGGCATTGGACGCGCGACCGCCGCGCTGTTCGCCGCCCGCGGCGCTGCGGTACTCGCTGTGGACCTCAATGAGGAGGGCCTGCTGGGGCTGCGGGACGAGGCGGCGGGCGGCGAGGTGGCCGTGCTGGCCGCGGACCTCACCGCGGCGGGCGCGGCGGAGCTGGTCTTCGATCACTGCGCCGAGACCGTCGGCGCGCCGAACGTGCTCGCCAACATCGCGGGCAAGGCCGGGGACCGCCCGGCGGCCGACACCACGGACGAGGACTTCGAGTTCTTCCTGCGCACCAACCTCGGCACGACGTTCGCGCTCAGCCGCCGCGCGGTGATCGCATTCGGCGACGCGGGCGGGGCGATCGTCAACACGTCCTCGGCGTTCGCGCTGACCGGGGTCGCGGGGTCCGCGCCGTACTCGGCGGCCAAGGGCGCGGTCTCCAGCCTCACCCGCCAGATGGCGGCCGACTACGGCCGGCGCGGCATCCGGGTCAACGCGGTGGCGCCGGGCCTGATCGAGACCCCGGCCACCCGCGCGAAGATCGCCGCGGGCGCCTTCGACGACCTGGTGACCCGGTCGCGCCCGCTGCCCAGGGTCGGGGAGCCGATCGACGTCGCGCGGGTCGTCGCGTTCCTGGCGTCCGACGAGGCGGCCTTCGTCACCGGCCTCACCATCCCGGTGGACGGCGGCTGGAGCAGCACGCACTTCCGCGACTGAGGGTGACGCGAAGCGGGCCGGGGCCGATGTCGGCCCCGGCCCGCTTCGTGCTTTCTACGAGCGCGCCCTGCGCTCCGCGATCGTCTCGCCGTCCGCGGCCCAGTGGGTCGGCGGCAGCTCGCGCACCAGGACCCGCACCGACTCGGACGGGACCCCGAGGCTGCGCACGACCGCGTCGTGCACGGCCGAGATCATCTCGCGCAGCTCGGACTCGGTACGGCCGGTCAGCAGTGAGACGTCGATGATCGGCATGATGGCTTCCCTTCTGGTTGGGGTGGGACGGTCAGCTGTCCTGGCGTACGAGGGGTTCCTCGGCCGTGTCACCGGCCAGTCGCACCTCGGCGAGGTCCACGCCCTTGGTCTCCGGCAGGGTGAACACCAGGACCAGCAGGCCCAGCGCCATGGCGCCGACCGGGTACCACAGGGCGGTGGTGATGCTGCCCACTTCGGCCCCGATCGCGACCATCGTCGCCGGCAGCAGCCCGCCGAACATGCCGACGCCGAGCTGGTAGGGGATCGAGAGGGCGGTGGCGCGTACGCGGGTCGGGAACACCTCCGCCATCGCCGTCGCGGCCGGCCCCTGAGCCATCTGCGCGAACGCGACCAGTGCGAGGAGCAGCAGCGCGACGGTGAGGACGGGCCCGTCGAAGAAATCCCCGATGCCGGTGATCTTGATCGTGTTGGCCGATCCGTCGACCGGGTACCCGGCCGTCTTGAGCGCCGCCAGTAGTTCGTCCTTCATCTGCGGACCGCCGAGGACCTCGGTGTCGTTCACGAGGACCTTGGTGGTGCCGATGGCGTCCTGCCGGTCGAAGGTGACCGAGTTGGACTGGAGCACGTTCCGCGCCTGGTCACAGTCGGAGGTGAACGTGGCGGTGCCCGCGGGATTGAACTGGAAGGAACACTCGGCCGGGTCGGCCTGGATGGTGACCGACACCGTCTCCTGTGCCCGCGCGAGCTCCGGGTTCGCCGTCGAGACGATGGCGCCGGTGATGGGGAACGCGAGCACCGCGGCCAGCCCGAGCCCGGCGAACAGCACCGGCCGTCGCCCGATCCTGTCGGACACCCAGCAGGCGAGAACGCACAGGAAGAACCCGATCAGCATGATCACCATGAAGATCGCGTTGACCGTGAAAGCGTCGGTCTTGAGGTAGGTCTTCATCGTGGTCACCATGTACACGGTGGACAGGTAACCGATGAACGACTGCGCCGCGGCCATCACGAACACGATCGCCACCATGCGCACCCGTGCCCGCGAGCCGAACGCCTCGCGCAGCGGCGCCTTGGTCCGGGTGCCCTCCTTCTTCATCTTCAGGAACAGCGGGCTCTCGTTCAGCTTGCTGCGGATCCACACCGAAAGCACGAGCGGCACGACGGAGATGATGAACGGCACCCGCCAGCCCCACTGCTCGAAGGCGTCCGCGCCCACGATGGTCTGCACCAGCAGTTGCACGCCCAGCGACAGGCTGAAGGCGAGCGCCGTGGTGCCGGTCAGCCAGCCGACGAAGAACCCGCGCTGCCGCGGGGGGGCGTACTCGGAGACGTAGGTGACCGCGGCGCCGAACTCGCCGCTGACCGCGAGTCCCTGCAGGATGCGGCAGGTCACCAGCAGGATCGGGGCCAGGATGCCGATCGAGTCCGCGGTGGGCAGCAGGCCGACGGCGACCGTCGAGACGCCCATCAGCACCAGCGTCATCAGGAACACGACCTTGCGGCCGACCAGGTCGGTGATCCGCGCGAACACCAGCGCGCCGATCGGGCGGACGATGAACCCTGCGGCGAAGGTCAGCAGCGCGAACACGGTCTGCGCCGTCGCGCCGTAGCCGCTGAAGAAGTTGCTGCCGATTACGGGGACGAGTGCCGCGTACAGAAAGAAGTCGTACCATTCAAACGCCGTACCTATGGCCGACGCACCGACTACCTTGAGTTCTTGTTTGTTCATCGGCGGTTTCCTCCAGCCTGAAATGCTTCCCCCCACCTCGGGGCACGACGGCGGGTTGGAGCGACCGTAGAACCGGCGGTGACGGAAGCAACCACCTGATTTCCGGTGTGTGGGAATACCCTGGAAGTCGTGCCCGCCACGGTCCACGGTCGGCCACCATGACGGCGAACACGTGGACGGTCGATCGGGCCGTCGAGGCGTGGCGCGCGGCGGAGTCGGCCCGTGCCACGCGCCACCCCATCGCCGAGGACTGGTCGCTCTTCCCAGGGGAATCCCGAAGATCGGAACGACGGCCGGGTCGACCGTGAAAGGGCGCGGGTCATGTCCACGGGAGAGCAGCGGGCAGGGTCGACCGGTCCCGGCAGTGTGGGGATGTGACCAGCTCATCGCGTGAGTCGCTAGCCTAAGGCGCGATGAACCGTTTCACGACGTCGAGAGGTGAGTTCGACCTCACCCGCTTCCCCGAGGATCCCCGCGACCCGTTTCGCGCCTGGGACGCCGCCGACGAGTACCTGCTGCGGCACCTCGACGACGAGCAGACGGACCTGTCGGGCACCGTGGTCGTGCTGGGCGACCGGTGGGGCGCCCTGGTCACCGCGCTCGCCGATCACCGTCCCGTGCAGATCACCGACTCCTTCCTCGGCCGGCAGGCGACCCTGGCGAACCTGGAGCGCAACAAGGTCGCCGGGGAGGCGATACGGCTCCGCACCACCGGGGACGCGCCGCCGGACCGGATCGACGTGCTGCTCATCCGGGTGCCCAAGAGCCTCGCACTCCTTGAGGACCAGTTGCACCGCCTCGCACCGCACGTGCATTCCGGCACGGTGGTCGTCGGCGCCGGGATGGTCGCCGAGATCCACACCTCGACGCTGAGCCTGTTCGAACGGATCCTCGGGCCGACCAGGACGTCGCTGGCGGCGAAGAAGGCGCGGCTCATCTTCTGCACACCGGACCCCGGGCTTCCCCGGGGCGACAACCCGTGGCCGCGAAGCTACCCGCTGCCCACCGGGATCGGAGCCGTCTCGGGCCTGACCGTCACCAACCACGCGGGCATCTTCTGCGCCGACCGCCTCGACGTCGGCACCCGCTTCTTCCTGAAGAACCTGCCGCGGCGCCGTGGACCCGAACACGTCGTCGACCTGGGCTGCGGCAACGGGGTGGTCGGGCTCGCCGCAGCACTGGGAAACCCCGAAGCCCAGGTGACGTTCATCGACGAGTCCTACCAGGCGCTGGCCTCGGCGGAGGCCACCTTCCGGGCGAACGTGGCCTCCGGCACCACCGCGGAGTTCCTGGCGGCCGACGGCCTGTCGGGCGTACCGGCGGGGACGGTGGACCTGGTGCTGAACAACCCGCCGTTCCACACACACCGCGCGACGACCGACGCGACGGCCTGGCGCATGTTCAACGGCTCCCGCGCCGCGCTCCGCCGCGGCGGCGAGCTGTGGGTGGTCGGCAACCGGCACCTCGGCTACCACGCGAAACTGCGCCGCCTCTTCGGCAACTGCGAGGTCGCCGCGAGCGATCCCAGGTTCGTCGTACTGCGAGCCGTCAAGCGCTGACCGCCAACGCCGCGCAGGAACGGTGGAACCTGTGGCTCGGCACGCTCCCCGGCCTCTGCTTCGACGACATCGCCGTCCGGCCCTTAGGCACGATGTCGACGGAGTGCCGTCCGGCCTCGTCATCGAGGCCTTCGAAGGCACCGAAGAACCATGTCTCGGTCGCCGCTGGGGATTTCTACACTGCCGTCGGCCCCCTCAAGGATCGCGTTTCACAAGAGGCGAAGGCCATGTCTGTCCGCCCAGGCCGATATGGCCGCGGCGATCAACACGGGCTGGTCCTCCGGCGTGTGATGCCCGGCGACGGCCTCGGAGTGTTCGATCTCCAGGTCGGCGATGTTCGCCGCGCACCACGCGATGATGTCCTCGTGCATCATCGCCCCCGGCCCGGGCGCGAACGTGAGCAGTAGCTTGGGCACGTCCGTGCCGGCCTTCAACCACCGGTCGTACGCCTCGATCCTGGCCACGACGTCGGCGGGCTCACCGCCCAGCGGCATCGAGCGCGGCCACTGCAGGAGCGGCAGCCTGCTCTCCCGGGTCGGATACGGCTTGCGGTAGACGTCGAGGTCGCCCTGGGTGAGCGCCGTGGCGACGGTGCCGGGCAGGGCCTGCTCGATGAAGGCGTTGTCGTCGAGGATCATGGCTTCGCCGATGCCGGCTGTCTTGATCGCCTGGAACAGCCGCCGTCCGCCTTCGGGAAACTCCTCCCAGGCCATCGGCTTGACGATGGTCTCGGTGAACGCGATGCCGCGTACCCGGTGCGGGTGGCGCGCGGCCCAGTCGAAGGCCAGGGCGCCACCCCAGTCATGCCCGACCAGCACCACGTCCTGAAGGTCGAGCGCGTCGAACCAGGCGTCCAGGTAGCGGGCGTGGTCAGTGAAGGTGTAGTCGATATCGGGTTTGCCCGACTCGCCCATACCGATGAGGTCGGGGGCCAGCAGCCGTCCGGATCCTACGGCCGGTATGACGTCCCGCCACAGGTACGACGAGGTCGGGTTGCCGTGCAGGAAGACGACCGGCACCCCGGTGCCGGACTCCCGGTAGTACATGGTCGAGCCGAGGATGTGCTGAACAGGCATGATGCGTTCCTTTATCGGAGGTTGAGCCGGGTGATGCGATCGACCGCGATCTCGATGACCACGCGGCCCTGCGGAGCGGGCGGCGGCGCCCCATAGCGCGCGGTGTAACGGCGTGCGCCTTCGGCCACTCGCCCGGGTGCGTCGTGCACGGTGGCGAGTCCTTCGAGCGTCACCCACCGGAACCCCACCGCCTGGCAGAGCGCCGCGCGCCCGCCCGGCCCGGTGATGAGGTTCCTGGCCTTGCGAGTGGTGTCGACGGTCAGGACACGGGCCAGCCCCGCCTGACCGTCCCAGGTGAAGCGCACCGCGACCACGTGCGGCGAGCCGTCGGGACGCAGGGTGGTCAGGGTGGCCACGTGCGGTTCGGCGAGGAAATCCTCGACCGCCATGCTCACCGGAAGGCTGCCACGCTGCGCTCGGCCCAGGCGGCGAAGGTGCCCGGCGCCCGGCCCAGGACACGTTCGACTTTCCCGGTCGCACCCGTTACCACGATCATGTCGATCTCCCCGACTCAGAAGTAAGTTAGTTGACTAACTTTGTCGAGTGAGACGGTAGCACAGCCAGATCGTTGGCTGTCTATAGTTAGTCGGGTGACTAACTCAATGGATTCCCCGCCCTCTCGGCCGAAGGCCGCCGGTAAGCGGCAGCGACTGATGGCGGCCACCGCCCGGGTCCTGCACGAGCAGGGCGTGGAACGCACGACCATCGCCGACATCGCCCGCGCCGCCGACGTCCCGGCGGGCAACGTGTACTACTACTTCAAGACCAAGGACGAACTGGTCGAGGCCGCCCTCTCCGAGCACACCAAAAACCTGGAGGCCCTCACCGGCCGGCTCGACCAGCTCCCCGACCCGCGCGAACGCCTCAAGGGCCTTGTGAACGCGTGGGTCGGCCAGCGCGACATCACGGCCCGCTACGGCTGTCCCACCGGCACCCTTGCCGTCGAACTCGACAAACGCACCGAGAGTGGCCTCGACGTCGCGGCGGGCCATGCCATCCGCCGGCTGCTGGACTGGGTGGAACAGCAGTACCGCCAGATGGGCATGGCCGACCCCGAGGGCCTCGCGCTGACGTTCGTCGGCGCCTACCAGGGCATGTCCCTGCTCTCCAATGCGCTGCGCGACCCGGAGATCATGACTCGGGAGGGCGCCCGCCTCGTTCGCGAGCTCGACGGCCTGGCATGACGCACGCCGGCCCAAGGCCGAACCCCGGGTCAGTGCCCGCCGGTGTAGCGGCCGGCGAGCTCGGCGCCGATCCGGGCCAGCTCGGCCTGGACGGAGCACGGTTCGACCACCTCGACCATCGCGCCCCAGCCGGCCAGGTGCCGGGCGATGTCCAGCGAGGTCGGCGCGCCGAGGCGGACCCGGACACGCCCCTGGTCGAGTTCGGCGTCGATGTGGCAGTGCCGCCCGAAGTGCGTTCGCAGCACCGGCACGAACCTGGCCTCGATGAGCACGGTCGCCCAGGTACGTGACCGCCGTCGCTCCACCTCGCCGACGACCTGTCGCCACGCGGTGGCGAGCGTGAAGTCGTCCGGGCGCTCGGCGGGCTGTTCGGTCGGCTCGGCCCCGACGATCCGGTCGACGCGGAAGGTCCGCCGCCCTCGTTCGGTCCCGGCGAGCAGGTACCAGATGTCGTCCTTGTCGACCAGACCCCACGGGTCGACCAGCCGTTCGGTCCGCTCCCGGGCGCTGTCGACATAGGTCAGGCGGACTTTTCGCCGGCGGATCACGGCGGTCTGCAGCAGGTCGACCAGCTCGGGCCGACGGCGATCACGCTCGCCCCACCGGGCAGAGTCGATCATCGTGGCGTCGGCGGCGGCCTCGGCGTCGGCCCGGAAGGTCCGCGGCAGTGCCCGCACGAGTTTGCGCAGTGCCGCCTTGGCCTCACCCGAGACCGCCGCGGCCGGGCCGACGAGCAGGAACAGCGCCTGCGCCTCGGTCGCCGACAGGCCACTGAGATCGGTGCGGGCGCCACCGACGAGCGACCAGCCGCCGCCCCGTCCGGGCTGCGGATACACCGGGATGCCGGCCGCGGACAGCGCCTCCAGATCGCGGCGGGCGGTGGCGACGGACACCTCCAGCTCGGCGGCCAGCTCGGCGGCGGTCACCCGCCCGCGGGCCTGCATGAGCAGGAGGGTGGCGACGAGACGATCAGCGCGCATGTTCCCATTTTCTCCAACAAAGTGCTCAATTGGTGAGCACTTTGGAGCGGAACATGGTCACTGTCACCGACTGAAAGAGGGAACCGCCGATGTTGCGAGGACTGGCCACCGTCAGCTTCTGGGCCGACGACCTGGAGGCCGCCAAGAAGTGGTACGTCGAACTGCTGGACGTCGAGCCGTACTTCGAGCGTCCGGGCAACGGGCAGCCGGCCGCCTACTACGAGTTCAGGATCGGCGACTACCAGGCCGAACTCGGCCTCATCGACCGGCGTTACGCCCCGCCGGGCGCACCCGCCGCCCCGGGGGGCGCGATCGTCCACTGGCACGTGGACGACGTACGGGCCACCCTGGACCGGCTGCTGTCCTTGGGGGCCACGCCGCACACGCCACTCACCGAGTACGGCCCCGGTTTCGTCACCGCGTCCGTGGTCGACCCGTTCGGCAACGTGCTGGGCATCATGTACAACCGGCACTACCTGGAGATCCTGGGCCGATGATGCACTTCGCGGACGCCGCCCGGTGGGAGTCGTGGCTGGCCGAGCACCACGAGTCCGAGGGCGGCGTCTGGCTGAAGATCGCCAGGAAGGGATCGGCCGAAGCGTTGATCACGATCGGGCAGGCGCTGCAGGTCGCGCTCTGCTACGGCTGGATCGACAGCCACCGCAAGTCCTACGACGAGCACTGCTTCCTGCAACGGTACTCGCGCCGCCGCAAGGGCAGCCCCTGGTCGCGAGTGAACGTCGAGCATGTGGAGGCACTGACCGCCGCCGGACGGATGCGGCCGCCCGGCCTGGCGGAGGTCGCCGCCGCCCAGGCGGACGGCCGGTGGGCGGCGGCCTACCCCGCCCAGCGCGACGCCACCGTCCCGCCCGACCTGGCCGAGGCACTGGCGGCCGACCCGCGGGCCGCCGCCCGCTTCGAGTCCCTCGACAAGACCGGCCGCTACCTGCTGATCCTGCCCCTGCTGAAGACCAGAACCCCGGCCGGACGCATGGCCCGCCTACAGAAGACGATCTCCGGCCTGCTGGAGTGAATCGTCACCCGTTCCGACCTCTACCGGATGCGCTCCAGGGGTCTTACGTTGACCCCGGTGTCGTCGAGTTCGTAGACCAGGGCGTGCTCTCGTGGGCCGCAATCCTCCCAGCCGGGTGTGCAGCCGCCGGTGGCATGGATCCGCAGTGCGAAGCCAGCTCCCGCCCACCTCGACGGTTTCGTCGACACTGCCGGCCTCGACTGTGAGCTCGAACTCAACGGTGCTGTCTGTCGCATCAGAGCCGAAGGCGAAGTCGAGCAGAGACTCGTTGCAGTCCTGCAGGCCGGCGAGCTCATCGGCGATGCCCTCGGCAAGATCACCCAGATCATCGAAATCACCGCGAACCGACAGTGCGACCTTCATTGCGTACTTCACCAATTACCTCCAGCGTGGAGACCCGGTCCTTCATGGCCGGGAGGAAACGCGGCACGGTGCCGCGTTTCTGGGTGGATGGTGTAGCCGTAGCCGTCTGCTCGTTGGAGCAGCCGGATGTGGCGGTGGCCGATGCCCTGCACCGTGCCGTGCCGGGTGGTGATGTTGAAACTGCCGGTGGTTCGGACCGCGACACGGCCGGAGTGGACCCCGGCCTTCTTGCCGCTCGGTACGACGGCGCGGACCAGGTCGCCGGTGGCGAACCCCTTGACCTGCTTGGTCCGGGGCAGCCGCAGCCGGGGGAAACCGTAGCGGTCGGTGCGGGTACGGGCGTAGGTGCCGCGACCGGTCGCCGTGACCGCCAAGACCACCGGCGGCCAGGCGGTCACACTATCCAGTTCGCCGACGTGCAACGCGTCCAACGTGTGCGACTTGGCGGCGCCGGTGCGAGAGCGGTTCCACTTCGTACGACCGCCCGAGGCAGTGTGAACGGACAGACCGGTCGCTTCCAGTGCCCGCCACAGTGCCCACCGGGTGGCGTTGACGGCGGCTGCGTCGCGCAGCGGAGCCTTCGCCTGCTTGAGGATCTTCGCCAGGAAGGCGGGCCTGCCGTTGAGGAACTCCTCGATCGGGGTGGCGTTCTTCGCCTGGTTGCAGCCGATGCACGCCAGGGTCAGGTTGCTGATCCGGTCCGAGTCGCCCCGGGAACGCGGGTGGAGGTGGTCGAGGTTCAACGGCACGTCCTGCTTGCCGCAGTACGCGCACACCCGCCCCCACTTGGCCAGCAGGTATTCGCGAACCTCGTACCCGGCGAGGGTGCCCTGCTGGTACTCCACCCCTTCGAGCGGCCGCCCGGCCGACAGGGCGTGCGTGTCGAAGGAGACCCGCTCCACGTGCACGGCAACGACCGGCGCCCAACGGGTGAGCCGGGCCACCTGCGACATGGTGGTGTCGACGCGGTGGCGCAGCGACGGCGCGAGCCACCCCTTCGGCTTGGTGCGGTTGGAGAAACGGGGCGCGCGGTAACGCAGGTTTTTACCGCGGCGCCGACGCCGATACTGCGAGCGGGCGATGAGCTTGTCGCGGATCGCTGCGCCTCGGTGGCCGAGCTGGATCGCATACCGTCCGGCCCGGCTCCCGCCGTGGTCGGTGAACACGGCCAGGCCGGTGTGCTTGGAGCCGGGGTCGATACCGACCTGCACGCCTGTCACGGTGGAATCGGCTACCGACCGGTCCTTGAGGCGGATGACGAACGGGGTATGGCGCACCACCACCGCCCGCCCGGCCGCGAGCAGGCGACGGGCGCGGGCGGGGTGGCAGGGGTCGAGCGGGTGGCCGCGCTTGTCCAGGACGAACACGGCCGGGTGAACCTCACGGTTCGCTCCCTCGGACACCGAAGCGTCCTCGGGGTGACGCCGGTGCGGCGGTGCGGCCGGACCGGTCTCCCCTCGCCCAGGTTGAACACCCGTTGCCTTGCGGCGTCCACGTCCCGTTTCGTCCCCACCCCGGGGGTGTCTGCTGACGTGGATTCGAGGGTCCGGAGCTGAGGAAGCACTCCGGAGTCGGTCTGCCGGCGTGTGTTCAACGTAGCCATCTGGGTTGCACCTCCAGTTCGTGATGGCTGGGGCTGGTCAACATGGGGCTTGAGGTGCGCAGTGCTGCACCTCAAGCCCCGGCCTTCAGGCCGGGGTCGTTGACAGCTCGGATCGGACGGTGTCAGGTGTACCCTGCGCTAATGCTTCCCGCACGGGCAACGCATCGAGAAGTATCACTTACGGTTAGTAATCAACCACCCTTTTCCCTCGGCCTCTTGAATCCGTCACTGCTTCGCCTTACCTCACACGACATCACGCACCGTACGGGTGCCTTGTCACACCCATACGGGGTGCGTTGATGACGGCACGGCGGCCTAAACCGTGGCAGGGAGGGCCGCCGTGCCTGTTCAGAGGTGGCCGGTGATGGCCGAGGTGAGGGCGGGTGCCCAGCGGTGGAGGAGGGCGGTCATCTCGGCCTCGCGCATCTGTGCCTTCAGGCCCTCGACCGTACGGTCGCAGATGAGCAGCGGTTCCGGAGTAGGCCAGGTGGCGATGGCGTGGAAGAGACGGCTGCCGGTGCCGTAGAGCACGGCCCAGCCCGGCCAGGTGATCTCCAGCATCGCCGCCTCGGCACGGGCCTCGTGGTCCCAGGTGTAGTGCGGCACGGGAGCGGCGGTCAGGCCGTCGCGGTGGCGGCCACGGGCGGTGGCCAGGCAGCGGCGGATCATGAGATCACCCACCCCGCGGCCTGTTCCCGTGCCTGCTTGGCGATGGTCTCCTGCCGGTCGGTCTCGACCCGCAGCGCCTCCAGGGAGTCGGCGTCGACGGTGCGTTCGGCCCCGGCGTGGAAGGCGAGGGCGCAGAAAGGCTCCTCACGGCTGGCCCACAGCCGTCCGGCATCGCTGAGAATCAGCCGCCAACCGGGGATGGTGGGTTCGGGGTGGGTGGATCTAACATCATTCACTGATTGGACCTCCATCCGATCAAGGGCCCGTCCGGTCGTTCGCAGCGGTGGACGGGCCCGCTTTGTACAGCGGACAAGGACGTGGAGAGGTACGTCGTACGGGCCGGATGGCCGGTACGAAGACGGGGTGACCAGCGCGCATCGCAGAGCGCGGGTGGCCGTTCGCGAGGCGCGAGGCGCGAGACGACGCCGGTGGCCAAGCCGGGGCGGCCGGGGGTGGGCGGACCTGGACGGGAGCACCGGACGAAGGCGGCAGGGCGTCCGCACCGGCGGGGCGGGCTCGATGACCGGGGGCCGTTCGGGACGACGCTGGACGGGCACCGGCGGAATCACCTCGGCAGGGGCCTGCTCAGCAGACCACCGCGCGGGCACCGAAGCCGCCGCCTCAGCCGAGGTCTGCTCGCCCGACCGCTGATCCGCTGCAGGCACAGCCTCGTCAGCCGGTGCCACGGGCGGTTCGAAGCAGGACAGGCAACGGTCTCCGGTGCGGCGGGCCTCCAGACGGATGGCCATCAACGCACCGGAGGGCTGGGCATACTCGTGATCGGCGGGCCGGTCGGAGCAACCGTGCGCGTAGGGGGCATGCCCGCAGACGGCACAGCCCATCGGCATCAGCGCCGCATTGACGAAGCAACCGCAGCGTTCCCTTGCCGTCTGCGAGTCGAGAAGTGGGGCACTGGGTCTGGCCATGGGTCGGGAGCGCCTTCCTGATCAAGGGCTCGTCGACGGTGGCCCACACCGCTGACGAGCCCGATTTGTGTCAAGGCTGCTTGCGTCAGCACGGAGCGCAGACCCGTCACCGACTGTTCGAATTTCCCTACTCTAAGTGACGAGCATCATGATGCAGTGAGATTCTCAGGCTGGCAACCCCATCGCACATATTTGTTGCGTTGAGCAGGAGGAACCGATTGAGCTGCGGCAAACTGACCGCATGAAGCACTCCACGGTCCGTCTACGCCGTCTGTCGCGTGAGCTGCGCACCCTGCGCGCGACCACCGGCCTGACGACCGAGGCCGCCGCCGAGCAACTTGGCTGGTCCAGGTCGAAGCTCAACCGGTTCGAGACCGGCAAGATCGCTCCGGCGACCGAGGATGTGGCGGCCATCTGCCACCTGTACTGCGTAGACCAGGCCACCGCCGACGCCGCAGTGCAACTCGCCCGGGAGGTGACCCGACGCGGCTGGTGGACGGCCTACTCGGACGTGTTCACCGGCAGCTACATCGAGTTCGAGGCAGAGGCGATCGTCGTTCGCAAATGGGAACCGCTCGTGGTTCCAGGGCTGTTGCAGAGTGAGGACTACGCCCGCGAGATCATCCGAGCCGCCTGGCCGAACCTGACCAGCACCGAGCTTGACCGCCGCGTGGATGCCCGTATGGCACGAAAGATCAACCTTCTTGGATCAAAAACATCCGTGCTACATGTCCTCATGGATGAGGGTGCTCTGAACCGACCTATCGGTACGCCCGGGATCATGGCCGACCAGCTTGGCGACATTCTTCGAATCATGGATTGGCCTAACATCACCGTCCAGGTCCTGCCGCTCGCGAACGGTGCACATACCGGACTGGAAGGAGCCTTCTCCGTTCTCGGCTTCGGCGACGAAGATCCCGATATCGGATACGCAGAATGCCCGGCCGGTGAGGTCTATGTGGAGGCGGCGGATCAGGTCCGCAGGCTTATGCTCATGTTCGAGCGCCTCGCCGGCGCGTGCTTGTCCCCCCAGGAGTCCGCAACACGCATAGCTGCGATGAGGAGCAACGCATGATCTCCCCAGACCTGTCTGCCGCTGATTTCCGCAAGTCCAGCCTCAGCGGCGGCAACAATGACTGCATCGAGGTAGCCACGAACCTGGCCGGTATCGTTGCCGTCCGGGACAGCAAGAACCCATCGGGCCCAGTGCTGGCCTTCTCCCCAGCGGCCTGGGGCAACTTCCTGACGGGCATCCGCAACGGAGAAATCTGACCCGACACCGAGAAACCTGCGCGGCGACACGACCCCTCGCCTGTGAGCGGTTCCGTGGGTTCCCGTCAGGGTCTCGGCGGCAGCGGGAAGCGGAGGGCGGCGGCTGTGATGTGGTCTTTCAGTTGGGTGTCGACGACGACGTGTTCGACGGAGCCGCCTTCGTTGATGACCGTTTCGGTCAGCTCGTCGAGGACGTCGGGGACCTGGCGGGTGGCACCGCCGCAGAGCGGACAGCTCTGGCCGGAGCGGGCCAGCCAGCCGGACTCGTCGCAGACCACGCCGGGGACCTCGGCACCGTCCTGGATGAGCAGGGTGCCGATCGCGGCGGTGGTGCCGCCCCACAGGCATTCGTCGATCCCTATCGCGGCGTTGCCGCCGACGGCGGCCTTCTCGAAGACCTCCTGCACCAGACGGCGTTCCTCCGCGCGTTCGTAGTCGGCGACGATGCGCTCGGCGCTCTCCCGGATGTCCTCGGACGTCGCCACCTTGCCCATGTCGACGTTGAAGACGCCCGCGACCTTCGGGCGCAGCCGGTGCGGCAGGAAGTCCAGGAAGACGGTGACCTCATTGCGCTGGCCACCGATGACCAGCAGGTCGTAGTTCTCGGTGCGGAAGAGTCTGTCGAGCAGACCCACGGTCTGGCGATAGTGGCGTTTGGCCAGGTCATCGGCCTTGTTGCGGACCGTGTACTCGGCGAAACCGGCCCAGCCGCCGTAGTCGGGCTTGCGCAGGACGCTCCCTCGCACCTCGCCGATCTCGCGCATCTCCTTCTGGTACAACTCCCACGCGCGGGCCGACTCCTTGTCGACGACCAGGACGCAGCAGCGGTGGTACTCGTCGAGCACCGCGAGCATGGGACGGACGTACGGAGTCTGGTCCACCACGACCTGGTCGCGCACCTTGCGCGGGAGCGACACGACCTCGAACAGGTCGCCCTCGCCGCACGCGAACACCGCGACGGCGCCGACCGTGCCCCGCCCGAGCTCCGGTATGCCCTCGATGCGTTCGATGTCCTGCCGCAACGAGAGTCGTGCCCGCCGGTCGAGCGACTGGTCCTCGGTGAGCGGGCGGATCTGGGTGACGAGGCTGTTCACCCGGGTACGGACGGCCTCGAACTCGTCAAAGCCGATGGCGACGTACATGGAGAGAACCGGCAGACCTCCGCTGTCGAAGCGGATGAGGCGGTCGACAGTGCCTTTGGTGATCATGCGATGTCCTCGTCACGGCGGTCGGATGCTTGAGCTTCAGGAGGTGGTCGTGGACGGTCCGCCACCGGGCCCGTGGATCTCGACCGCTGCGCCGACGTACGAGGATCATGCTCGGGCAGCGGCCCCTCTCCCCGCACGCGTACGGCGATCGCCCTCCCAGGCGCGGCCTCGCGTAGCTCGGCGAGCACAGTGCTCCACGTGCTCGGACGGACACGACTTCGGCACACGCGGCGAACGCAGGCGCGTGAACCCGCACCGCCCGCCGCCCCGCACCGCCTCTTACCGTCATGAAAGTCAATCTAGAATCCGCTGAGTAACGCGAAAGGCGAAGCCGGACAACGTGCCCGACAAGATGTCGGCGCGGCCACGCGCCTCCGACCGCAGCGGTCACCAGATGTGCTGCCGCACGCCCATGACCGTGGTTCAGGCCGAGAAGTCCTCCAGAACGTCGAACAGCTCGATCGCCGAGGGTGCCTGCATGCCGGGCGCGTCGGCATCGGAGTGGGCGGCCTTGAAGGAGTCGGACTTCATCCAGGCCCGGAAGTCCTCGGCCGAGTCGAACTCCATGGTCGACACGTACGGGTCCCCGGGCTTGGTCGGGCGCATCAGCAGGCTGCGCTGGAGGCCGGGCACCCCGGCGAGCGTCGCGCGCATGCTGGCGCTGAAGGCCTCCTCGAAAGAGGCGGCCCGTTCGGCGGTGACTTCGATGCGATTGTGAACGACGTACATGGTGATCCTTCGGGAATCGGGACGGCTGACCTCAGCATTTTAGCGACACCGCGTCGGCAAGATGATTCGGCTCCCCGGCGCCTCACGCCTTGACGAGCCGGCCGCCCGGGTGGCTCCCACCTTGCCGTCGCCGTCGGAGACCGGGGACTCCTCGTCCAGCCCAACGGTCCCCGGCTCACCTCCGCGCCGGGTCACGCGACATCCGGATCAGCACCGCGAGACCCGCCACGAGTAGCAGCGACCAGCGGAGATGCGCCCCCGTCCAATCCTGCGGCCGGAGTGTGAACATCGCGACCGGCCCCGGCAGGGTGAACAGCAGCAGCCATCCGCCCGCCACACCGGGCGCCGCCACGACACCGGGCTCCCGCATGCCGCGCCTCCTGGCCAGCGCGGCGCCGGCCAGCCCTGCGGCGAGCAGCCCCGCCAGCTCCACCGTCGACCACAGGATCCACACCGTCGGCATATCCGGCGCCAGGACCAGCAGTGACACCCCCCAGATCGGAACAATCCACACCAGCGCGAACCCCACCCGCAGCGCGGTACGTACCCCCAGCGACAGCGGGACCGACGCCAGCATGTCGGCCGCCGCGTCGTCCAGTACGAACACCACGGCCAGTGTGATCAGAGCGGCGATCGCTCGCAACGACCAGACCGCGCCCTTCCAGGTGAGCGGTTCGTCATGGGGCCAGGCCAGGATCGCACCGGTGAGCAGGAGCGCACCCAGCAGCGGCTGCCATCGGATCACCCTGCCGCTCAGCCTCGCCAGCAGGGCCGCCTGAGTCAGGCGGATCATGGAAGCTGCCCGATGCCCGTGATCACCACGCAGAGCACGGTGACCGCCCCGGCCCCCAGCCAGAGCCCGCGCCGCGAGGTGTCCCTGAGCATCGCCAGCGCCCCCGCCCCGAGGGCGAGCGACAGCAGGTAGAGAGCGTGCGGACCGGCGTGCCCGGGGATGAACCCCGCCGGGGCGAGGTACGGTGCGGGCCCCCAGATCGTGAAGTCCAGGTAGAAGCCGAGCATGTACCGGCCCCCGTGGTCAATCATGATCTTGTTGAAGGCTATCAGCGCCAGCATGACGAGCGCCGACGTCCCCGGCCACGGCAGCCACCGGGCGGCGGCCACCCCGAGCAGGCAGGCCCCCAGCACGTTCAGCGGCCCGGTGCCCAGCTCCGCCAGGGACGGGAAACGCTCCAGCTCGTTGCCGGTGATCACGTAGAGCCCGGCCAGCAGGGCCTGCGCCGCACAGGTCAGTGCGAACGGGCCGAGAGCCGCGAGACAGAGCGCGGCGGTGCGCCGCTCTCGGTCACAGGGGACGACCGACAGCGTCTCCTCGGCCCGCCGCGCGGCACCGGCGACCAGGTTCGCGGCGAAGAAGACCGGAACCCCCCAGAAGATGGTCATCTCCGAGGCCAGCGCGGTGAACGCGGGTCGCGGCCCCGCCCAGCCGACGCTGATGCCCCGCAGTGTCCACAGTGCCAGGCCCAGCAGGGTGAGCGGATGCCGCAGGAGCCGCCAGGCCTCGTTCAGAGCGAGCGGCGGCACGACCCGCGTTCCGGACACGTCCAACACCTCGGCGGTCACGCCGCCACCTCCGTCACGGCGTCTCCGGACAACGACGGGTGGCCATGCACCTCGAACGCTTCACGGTCGCCTTCGGCGACCCTCGAACTCCCGCGGCCGCTCATCCGAGCCGACTTCTCATTGATTTCACATCTGCCTGTCGCACCTCGGCGCCCGGAGGGTTCACGAATTCGGCTTGGGGGACTCTCGGTAATCAGACACGTTGCACGAGTAAGGCGTCCAGCACCGTCGGAGCTCGAATGGGCGGTGAGGCCTGATCATGAGTCGACGCCCGGAGCCTGACGGCTCCCTGTTCGGATGCGGTCATGTCATCGGCCGAACAGCCCCTGCCTAGGCTTTGCGGGCGAGCAGGTGAATCTCCTGGAACTGCCGTCGGTCGGTGGGCTGAGGCCGGCGCACCATCCGGGCCACCTCGGCGAGCCCGGACTCGCGCAGCATCGCGGCGAGGTGATCCGGCGACCACCGATAGGCCGGCGCGACTGTGTGATCGAAGACCTGTGTCGGGTGAGACGGATCGTCGCTGGCCGAAAAGCCGATCAGCAGGTGGCCGCCAGGTGCCAGCACGCGATGGAACTCCGCCAGGATGACGGGGAGTTCCTGCGGTGGAGTGTGGATGACGGACCAACGCGAGAGTACGCCGCCCAGCACTCCGTCAGCGATGTTCACCGCGGCCATCGAGCCCACGTCGAACCGCAGGCCCGGATAGGCCTGTCGAGCCAACTCGATCATCGCAGGAGAGGCGTCAACGCCAAACGCCGCCAGCCCCAACTCATCCAGATAAGCGGTGATATGGCCGGGGCCGCACCCCAGGTCCGCGACCTGACCGTCACCACTCGCGCCTACAAGCTCGGCGAAGGCACTCAAGATCGCGCGGTCCAGAGGCCTGTCACGCAGCTCGCCGCGGAACAGCTGCGCGTACACGGGGGCAGCGGCGTCGTAGGCCTCGCGGGTGGCACTGAGCACATCGTGTTCAACCATGCCCGCGACAGTAGTTCCCGACGCCGAGACAAGAGAATCACGATCTTCACTCCCGCCCGCTCGCCTGGCCACCGCCAGTTCAGCGGAACGTGCGTTCGATGCCCGGTACTGATCATGGGGCCAGGTGAACGGCCCCGCCTGGAGGCGACCCGCGAGAACCTCCGCGCCAGGATCGCCGAAGCCGAACGCGGAGGATGGCTGGGCGACGTCGAGCAACTGACCGTCAGCCTCGCCGCCACCGATGACAAGATCAGCCTGATTGACGCCAATGAGCGATGGAAGAACTCATCGGTGTTCGTCGGTATGCCCCCGACCAGTCAACTTACAGTTCGGGAAACCGAGAACAGGGATGAGACGGATTGACGGCGATCTGGCGATGGACGACGCAGCTGAACCGCGCTATTTCCGATGTGGCTTCAACCGGTTCTTCATGGTGCGTCTGTCACCACGCACGGACGATTCACGCCGGAGACCGGGCCTGGTCGATGCGGAGCCGAAGTGTCCGTGGCCCGCGGACCTGGCCGGTGGACCAGGTCACGGTCGCCGGGTCGGAGAGGCCGAAGTTCGGAATGCGTTCGAGCCAGACCTCCAGGGCGACCCGCAACTCCATCCGCGCGAGGTGGGAGCCCACGCAGCGGTGGATGCCGAGGCCGAACGCGGCGTGCCGGTTGACCTCGCGATCGATGACGATCTCGTCCGCCCGCTCGAACTGCTCCGGGTCCCGGTTGGCCGCCGGGAACGACAGCAGGATCCAGTCGTCCGCCTTCATGTCGACGCCGTTCCAGTGCGTGTCCTCCTTGACCAGCCGGGCCATCGTGACCGGCGCGTAGGCCCGGAGGAACTCCTCCATCGCGGTTGGCAGCAGCGCGGGCTCGTCGACCAGGCGCTCGCGGTCGGCCGGAGTCCTCGCGAGATGCCACAGCGACGCGCCGATCGCGCTCCAGGTGGTGTCGATGCCGGCGATGAGCAGCAGGGCCATCGTGCCGGCCACGTGCGACGGGTCGAGTTTGCGGCCGTACAGCTCGGCGTTGACGAGGTAGGTCGTCAGGTCGTCACGCGGGTTGTCGACGTGATCACGGACCTGCGCGAGCAGGTAGTCGAACAGACTCTCCATTCGCGCGAGGCGTTCCTCCGGCGGCAGGTTGACGCCTTCGAGCGTGTTCTCGATGAACTCACGGAACCGCGGCCCGTCCTCGGGTGGAAAGCCGAGCATGTCGGCGATGACCCGCATCGGGATGTACTGGGCGTAGTCGCGAGCGGCGTCGACGGTGGACTGTCCCTCGAACCCGTCGATGAGCGAGTGGCACAACGCTCTCGTCGCCTGCTCCCGCTTGGCGACCGCGCTCTTGGTGAACGCCGGGAGCAGCAGCCTGCGCGCGTCGTGGTGGAACGGCGGATCGGAGGAGATCGGCGGTGTGCCGCCCACCGGTGCCGCCTCCCGGGGCGGCCGGAAGTTGCTCATGACGATCGACCGCGAGGAGAAGTGCTCGGTGTCGTACGCGATCGCGGCGACGTCCTCGTAGCGGGTGGGCAGCCAGCCGCCGCCGAACCGGTCGGTGTGCGCGATCGGGCAGCGCTGCCGCAGGTCGTCCTGGATGGGGTACGGGTCGGCGGCCCACTCGGGTTCCAGGTGGGAGAAGTCGGTCGCCCAGTTCGTGACCGGGCCGGTGATGATCTCGTTGCGGGTGCCGAGGGGCAGGTCTGCCCGCGATTCCCGGAAGTCCCGGGTGAAGCGGTCGTCGCCGGTCATGTCACGCCTCCTGCACGATGTCGATCGCTCGTTCGGGGCAGTTGGACACGGCCAGGTGGGCCACGTGCTCATCTCCCTGCGGCACGGCGCCGTCCGCGATGACCTGCCCGTAGCCCTCCTCGTCCTCGGTGAACAGGGTGGGGGCGAGGTCGTAGCAGCGGCCATGCCCCTGGCATTTTTCAGAATTTATCTGGACTCTCACTACGGTGCTCCGCTCTGTGCGGTGGTGTCGTCAGCAGGGGCGAGGCCTGCCACGACCCGGGTGAGCAGCGTGCTCCACTCCGCGTCGTCGACCCCGTGCAGGCCGGCCGGGACGAGCGCGCTGCCCATCGCGAGCAGCAGGCAGAAGTGGGCGAGCGCGTCCGGCGACAGCGTGGGGTCGAGCTCGCCGTCGTTCTGGGCGATGCGCACCAGTTCCGCGAGCCAGTCGGAGCGTTCGCCGACGTAGTCACGCATCGGCCGGGCGACGTCCTCGTCACGGCGGGCGGCGACCAGCGCCTCGACGATGAGAAAACCTCGGGCGTCGCGCCGGCGGGGCAGCCGGCGGCCGATGACGAGCAGCAGATCCGTGATCGACCGGTCGGGATCGGCGGCGAACAGGTCGGCGAGCAGCCGTGGCCCGTGCGCGCGCAGTGCGGTCACCAGCAGCTCGGCCTTCGAGCCGAAGTGCGCGTACAGCGCGCCGTTGCTCACTCCCGCGGCCGCGGCGATGTCGGCCACCCGCGTGCCGTCGTACCCGCGCTCGGCGAAGACCTCCGCCGCCGCGTCCAGCAGCCGCTCCCGGGTCTCGGCGGCGGTGACACCCGCGATACGCCCCATGCACGAAGTAAAAGAGCATTCATTTAATTCGTCAAGAGCCTTGTCCCACAACCACCGCTGTCTGGGGCCCTTGCAGATGTCAGTACGGCACGCGAGTTGTCAGTGGACTTGGCAGTGGGCCATCGGGGATGGCAGTAGACGCGTGTACGACAGGAGGTTCAGCCTGTGGCATCTGGCCGTATCCCTCGGCGTTTGACGTTGGTGGTTGAGCCACAGCCGGGTGAGTCGTTCGCCTCTTGGGTTGATCGGATGGCGGTGCGGAACGGATGCCCGCCGTGGACGCTCGTTGAGTCTTTGGGGCTGGACGTGCGCGCGAAGGCTGGCGATGTCCGCTCGCTGGCGTACGGCATCGTCGCGAATCCAGAGACGTACGAGGCGATCAAGTCCGCCACGGGAGTGGATGCCAAGATCGTCCGGGGAATGCACCTGGAAGTGTTCGACGGCTCCGCCGTGGACTTGGCGGGCGTCCGTGTGGGGGACAAGGAGTCGGTCCGCCGGGCGGAGGCTCGTGAGTGGGCGCACTTCTTCGGCGGTCGGGCTTGCTCAGAGTGCTTGGCGGCTTCGGAGGGAGCGTGGCAGATGTGGTGGAAGCTGGGTTGGGCCGGGGTCTGTCCGATCCATCGGGTGGGTCTGGTGGATCACTGCCCATCATGTCGCGTACGCATACGACGGGGGTCGGCTGGTCAGCCGCGTGGCCTGTCCCGCACACGCGTACCTGCCCCGCTGCAATGCGGCGCGATTCTTAGCGGGAGTGTTTGTGATCAACCGATCCCGCAGATCAGGACGAGTACGGTGAGCAATGAACTCGTCCACGCGCAACGGATGATGCTCGAGGTTGCGACGCGCCGCCGACCTGCGCTGATCGCGGCCCAGGTGGTGGGGGCCAGCCAGTGGTTCGCGGCGTTGAAAGCGATTGCGATGTTGGTCCGCCTGGGGATGCCGGAGGTTCTGCCTTTACTGGATGCGATGTCTCCCGATGCCCGGCGGGCAATGGCCACAGAAGCGGTGGTGCGCCGGTGGAATCGGGCAGGGTCAGCGGGCCGCTTCGGGATGATTCCACAGACCGCGTTGGTGGCAGCGGGATTGCTGGCAGTGGCCTTGCACGTGGTCGCCGCGGAGAGGGAATGGGAATTGGCGGCCCGGTTGAAGCCACTGGCCGCAGCCGCTCGAATCAGATGGAACGGGCGGCATTCGGATCCGCTCGCGGAATTGGATCTGCCATCCGTGTTTGCAGAAGCCCTAGATGTCTTACCTCGGCGCGGTCGCCGGTCCTGAGCGAGGCGGGGGAGTGGAATGGTGGTGAATCGATTGGTCTGTGGTCAATGGGTCCAACTAAGGGGGCATGGCAGGGAAAGCGAGGACAGAGCCGATCACAGGGCGCTACCGTGACTTGCGTCACAGTAGTCTACCGGGCATTGCCGAGGTCTGGATGACCAAGAACAGGCGGCCTGACGGTCTGTGGAGGCGTGATGAAGCTGGCTGCCGACCTGCAGCTACGCAGCGTCCAAGTTCGCTACCTGCACCCGGATGGGCAGGAAGAGCGCTGCTCGCTCGAAGATGCCGCCGAGGTGGCCTTCGAGAACTGCGGCGCGATCCGGCGCATCCCGCACCGCGCCGATCAGGCGCACACGCCGAGCACCCACTGGTCCTCCACGACGAACCGGATGATTGAATGCGAGTCGTATCTGGAGAGCGTCTGGATGACGCTGCTGGACTTCAACCCCGAGGTGAGCGGCTTCTCCGGCCAGCCGATGCAACTGTTCGGTGTGGATGATCGCGGCTCCTGGAAGGCCACGCCTGACTTGTTCGTCCGCTGGCTGGACGGCTCGGCGACGATGATGGAAGTGAAGAATCCCGCCCGGCTGGCCGATGCGAAGGTGAAGGCGACCGCCGAGCGGGTGGCAGCCTGCTGCGCGGTGGCGGGCTGGGGCTATGAACTAGTCGGCGAACCGCCTGGGCGGCAGCGCACGATCAACGTGCTGGCGTTGGCGGGCTATCGCCGCGAGATGGTGGGGGTGAGCCACTACCGTGCGCAGCTGCTGTCCCTGGCCGGCGAGCCGGTGCAACTAGGACAGCTGGTCAGCTTTACCGCCGAACCGCTGGTGGCCCGCGCGGTCGTGCTGCACCTGTGCTGGACCGGGGAACTGGCAGTGGACCTGACCCGGCCGCTGGAGGACACCAGCCTGGTTCAGGCCACTACGGCGAGCAGCGGCGCTGGGGCGCGGCAGTGAGCGGAGACGGAGAGGCGACCGGTCGGCGGCTGGCGACGGGCGAGTGGGTGTGGTTCAACGACGCACGCCACCAGGTGGTCGGTCAGAGCGGCAGCGAGGTTCACCTGCGGTCGGCCGGTGGGGAGTGGACAGCCATCTACATCGCGGCCCTGATGGCGGCGCCCGGGTTTCGGCTGGTCAGCGAGACCTCTGCCGAGTCGGCCTCCTCTGCTGTCGACGCCGGGGCGCTGCTGGACGGCTTGCCGGAGGACAAGGCGGCAGCAGTGCGTGACCTCGAAGCGCACTTGAACGAGATCAAAACCGGCTACCGCAGCGGCGATCCGGAGCAGGCCGCACCAGGTGAGCCACGCCCCGCCTACGATCTGGCGTTACATCCGCGACGCGTTGATCGGGTCCGGGCTAAGGCTGCTGAACTCGGCATCAGCGAGCGGACGATCTGGCGCAAGCTGCGCCGTTTCCGTACGGAGGAACGCCCCGGGTTGATCGACGGGCGCGGCGCTGAGGTACGCGATCCGCTGGCCCGCGCCGATCAGCGAGTGCTGGATGCGATCCTCGCGCAGCACCGGGTCGGTGAACGGGAGGACTCCACCGGCGGCTTGGACCGGTTCTGCCGGCGGCTGCAGGATCGGCTGGATCACGAGTACGGACTGGGGACGGTGCAGATTCCCTCTGCCAAGACCGTCGCCCGCTACGTTGAGGTGCTGCTGCCGGGCCAGTACACCTTCGGTCGCGCTCCCTCGCGGCGCAGCGCGGCGGCGCGGCCGCAGCGTTCCTACCGGCCAGACCCGGCGGTGCGGCCGGGCCAGGTGGTGATGATCGACGCCACCCCGCTGGACGTGATCGCCTACGACCCGATCGGCGACGTCACCCATAAGGTGCACGTCGTGCTGGCGATCGACGTCGCGACCCGGACGCTGCTGGCCTGGCGGATGACCGTGAGCGACACCCGTGCGGTCGACGTGGTGATGCTGCTCAACGACGCGATCACACCGGAGCCGATGCGGCCCGGCTGGCAGCAAGCGCTGGCATTCCGGATGCTGCGCCTGCCCATCACCCGCGAGGTGGACCTGGAAGAGCGGCTGGAGCTGGCCGCGGCCCGGCCGGTGATCTGGCCGGAGGAGATCCTCGCCGACCACGCCAAGGTCAACCTGTCGGACGCGCTTCGCGAGGCCTGCCTGGATCTGGGTATCAACCTGGGCCTGGCCCGCAAGGCCAACCCCACCGACAAAGCCAACATTGAACGCGCCTTCGGCATTATCAGTGAAGATTTCGCCAAGCATGTCGCCGGCTACAAGGGCTCTGACACCTCCAGCCGGGGCCGGCTGGTGGAGCACGCCGCCCGGTGGAGCCTGGAGGACTTGGAGGAGTTCTTCGCCGAGTACGTGGTGGCCATCTATCAGCGGCGCGTGCATTCGGGACTGATCGTCCCGGGGTTCCCCGAGCTGGAGATGTCACCGAACCAGGCTTACAGCCTGATGGTGGCCCGCTACGGCTACATCGTCTGCCCGCCGAGTTCGCACCACTACTGCAAGCGGCTGCCGATCGAGTACCGGGTGATCCGCCCGGAGGGGGTGCAGCGCGACTACCTCATCTACGATGATCCGATCCTGGGCAACTACCGGCGGACGATCTCGCCCGTCCCGGGCAAGGGCAGGAAGTGGCCGATCCGCTACCATCCCGGTGACCCCAGCCGGGTGTTCATCTTCCTCGAAGGCGCCTGGCACGTGCTGTTTTGGACGCATCTGCCGGACCCGGCCATCCCGTTCACCTGGCGAATGGTCGAACAGGCCCGGAAACTGCTGCACGAGGGCGGACTGCGCGAGCCGAGCCAGCAGGACATCGCCCAGGCCCTGGTGGATCTGCAACGCCGCATGGACGCGCCCGAGTCGGCCACCGCCCGCACCCGCCGCGAGCTGCTGCGGGCCCGCGAGGACGCGCGCGCCATCAAACGTGATCAAGCTCGCGCCCAGATCCGCGAACAGGAGGAGCCGCCTCCGGCGCTGACCTTGGTCCCGCCCGCCGAAGAGAAGGAGCCTGTGGATGCGGTCGTGATGGACCTGAGCGAGCTTGAGGAGTTCGAGATCTGGAACCCCGGCGCGCCGCAGGGGCCGGACGGCGCATGAGCAAGCGTGTCGCGCAGCCGCGTACCAAGGAGCACTGGCGCGAGCTCTGCGCCCGCCAGGCCCCGCCGCGGCCGGAGCCGGTCAGCCGCAGCGAGTACGACAGCTGGCCCGCCGAGCGCCGGGGCCCGTTCGACGAGCAGCGCGCACGCTGCAACGCCAACCCGCCGTTCATCAAGCACCCACAGATCCTGCAGGTGCTGGCGGTGCTGAAGCCGAAACTGACCCAGGGCCGATACAGCGAGGACGGCACTTACCACAGTGCGATCATCAACGGGCCCGGGCACTGCGGCAAAACGTCGCTGCTGAAGATGATCGGCAAGGACTACGAGCTGGCCTGGCGTGAGCGCCACCCTGGCTGGGCGCCCCCGCCCGGCGTGTCCGCGTCGGAGTTCCGCGGCGACTTCCTCGGCGACCGGGTGCCGGTCATCTACGTCAGCGTCAGCACCGGCGCCACCGCAGGCATGCTCTCCCAGGCCGTCGGCAAGTTTTTGCACGTCCCGACCCCCGGCCGCGCAGCGAACAAGTGGACGTTGACCGACCCTGTGCTGGATGCGATGGAGGCTGGCGGCACCGAACTGCTGCTCCTGGACGACCTGCACATGCTGGACAAGATCCGCGACGATGGCCAGGAAATGAACGACCACATCAAGAACCTAGCCAACCATGCCGCGGTCACCATCGTCGGCGCGGGGATCCTGTTGGAGCAGGGCAACCTGTTCACCGACGGAGCTCCGCCCCGCACCCGCCCGGGCAAGGCCGGCGCTGCCCTCAACGGACACGAGCGCGGCCGGGCCGGGCAGTTCGGCTCCCGTTTCGCCGACCTGCAACACCTGGCACCCTTCCGGATCACCACCGCAGAGAAACAGCGCACCTGGATGTCGCTGGTGCGTCACTTCGAGAGCAACTTGATCCTGCTCGATCACCAGCCCGACTCCCTCACCTTGAAGCACTGGCGTTACCTGTACGAACGCACGTCCGGCTACATCGGCGGGCTGGCGATGCTGTTCAAAGACGCGGCGCACATGGCGATGGACTCCGGTGCTGAAGCGCTCACCCGCGACATCTTGGACAGTGTGATCCTCGGTCACGACGATGAGGTCGACTACGCCAAGACCAAAGCCCGCCGTCAAGCCGCCGCCAAGCGCCGGGCGAAAAGCGCCCCGCCCGCGTCCGGGCAGAGCACGGGCACCGGATGATCCCGCGCTACACCGCCGAACTCGCCGGGTCCCCGCGGCCACCGCTGCGCCGACTGGCCCTGGTGCCCCCGCCGGCCGATGGCGAGGCTTTCCACTCCTGGTTCTTCCGCCTGGTCGAGGCACACCACAGCCACCGCGACACAATTACGTCCCTGCTCGGTCTGCCCGCTTACACGCCCCGGCGCTACACCTTGGGAGAGGACTTCTTCGCCATCCACGATGGGGAATACGTCTTCGAGAACCTGCGCGATGCCACTGGCCTGCGCGCCCGTGCCATGAACGCCATGCTGCTCACTGGCCAAGGCGGCCGATTCATCACCCATAGCTGGACCGGCAACACCACCACTCGTCCTTGGCCATGGCGCACCGACACTGCAGCCATCTGCCCTCGTTGCTTGGCCGCGCCAACCCCGATCTGGCGCATCGCCTGGCATCTGCTGCCGTGTGTGGTCTGCCCCCTGCACCGCGTTTATCTGACGGGCTGGTGCCCAAGCTGCCACACCCGGATCAGCGTCGGCGACACCCCTCGTTATCGGCGCGAATGCAACGGACCCTTCGGTCGGCAAGGACGCATCATCGGCTCTCGGAACTGCCGCCAGCAGCTCGCTCAGCTCCCTTGCCATCAGCTCGGAGACGAGCGTCTCCTGCGTATCCAGCACGACCTCTGCGCCCGCCTACGTCGCCCACGAGATGGCCCCATCGAACCCACCAAGGACTTCTGGGACCTCTATGAGCTGCTATTTCGGCTGGCCATCTATCTGGGCACCCCAGAGATGCTGCCCACCGGTACTACATTCGTAGGTCTGCTGGGAGTGGGTCGCCGCGCCTTCGATAGTGGCTGATCAGGGCACGCATCTGGTGAAGCCGCCGGAAGTCCGACCAGGCCAGGACATGATCGATGGCATTGGCCGCGGGGATGAACAGCCGGGCCAGAACACGACGGATCTCGGCCAGAGACAGCCGCAAGGGCCTCAGCACGATGATGCCTCCAGGAGCGGACGGTCTTTTCCCTTGTCAGCGGCTTCATCGGCGTCGACGGGCAGGGTGGCGCGCATGACGGCCAAGAACGCCAGCGCGAGCATGCAGGTGGTGACGTGCCGGTGCCAGGGCGTCCACTTGCGGACCTGGTACTGGGTCAGGCCGAGCAGGTCTTTGCCGTGCTCGTTGTTCTCCTCGATCTTCCAGCGCATCCCGGCCGCGTCGATCACCTCGGTAACGGCAGTGCCGAACGGGGCGTGGGCCAGGAAGAACTCCACCTCGGAGGGGGCATTGACCGAGCGGCGGATCAGTAGCGTGTGCGCGTATCCGGGCGCGGGCGCCTGCTCGGCCACGGCCACGGCCACCGCGGTCCAGTCGTAGACACGCGCGCCCTTACTGCCGTTCCCGCACGAGCGGCGCTCCCAGATCTGCGGGGTGCCCTGGGCCAGCAGCCGATCCAGCACGTGCCCGACCGGCTCGGCCCCGCCCCGCACGGCGGCCAGGGGCAGATCGACGGGCACCGCCATGACGTAGCCGAGTGCGCGTTCATGGCAGAACGCGCGCAGGTGCGGGTCGCGGCCATATCCCGCATCGGCACACAGGTACCGAAACGGCGTGCCGGCCGCGATCTCCTCGCCGAGCATGTCGATCACCAGCTGGGGCTTGGTGCGAAAGGCCATGTACTCGGGCACCCCGGCCCTGCCGCGGCGCTCGCCGTCGTGCGCCCAGGCCTCGGGCAGGTACAGACGCCGGTTGACGAACGCGTGCCCGGCGTCCGAGGCGTAGGTGAGCAGGGGAATGACCTGGCAGTTCTCTACCTGGCCGGTCAGGCCGCAGTACTGATCGGCCACGCCGACCGACGCCTCGCCCTTCTTGATCGCGGCCGTGTCGTCGGCGATCAGCACCCCGTCGGTGCGGCCCAGATGGGCCAGCACGTAGGAGCGGACCTCATCACGCAGGGCGTCGACGTCCCATTTTGCGCGGTCCAGCAGGTGCTCGAACCGGTGGGCGGTGGCGTGCCCGATGTGGTCGGCCAGCTGCCAGGAGTTCTTACGCGGTACATCGGCCAGCAAGGCGCGTACCAGGTCGGCGAAGGCCTGCCGGGGCTCGGGCCGGGCGAACAAGGGGTCGGCGATCCGCGTGACCAGCGCTGTCAGTTCTGTATCCCAAGACACGACCTGATCGTAGGAAAGGAAGGAAGTCACGCGCCGACCATCGGCCCACAACCACCCGTCAGGGACGGAGATTACCCAAGATCTACACGTTCAAGATCTACGAATGTAGTACCGGCACCGACGTCCACCTCTGGTGGACCTTTCACGAGTTCTGCCATCTACGCGACCAACTCGCTCTGACCAGCGGCCCTGCAGCCCGCCAGTTCTGCCGCGACCTGCTCAATTACCAACCCGGACCGTTGCTCAGCGCGGCCGCGATGCTCATCGTCGATGAGATCCGCCTCGACGGCACTTTGCTGGACGCGCTGCGCTACTTCATAGACCAGCGCCGCTTCGACCCCTGGGCCGGAACCCTCTGGCACGAGTTCTGCGACGACTACCACCCCACTGCGATCACCAACCGGGTCCTCAACCACCTCCAGATCAGAAACGTGGACCCAGCACTGCTGAAACCGCTCGCTCTCTGGGAACCAGGCGCGCCGCATCACCTGCACCGACCCGCAACCATCGAGGACCTCGACCTCCCCGAAGCCGCACTACTCCTGGCCGGCGAAGGACTACGCCCATGACAGACGACCGAAGACGTCCTTATGCCCCTGCAGTGAGCACATTCGCAGGCAACAAAATCGCGATCAGCGGTGTCCCTCACCCAGAAACTGCCGCGCGCCACGCAGTTCGGTCCGAAGCCGCCCCTGAGTCATGTAGCACCGCAGGCGCACATCCATCGGACCGGGCAAACCGGCCTCCGAGCGCAGCCCTGAAGGAACCTTGTCCGCGTCGAGTCCATCGCGCCGGGCGATGAGCAGCCCCAGCTCGTACCGGCTCACCGCATCGGCTCCGGCGACGTGGTGGATGCCGTGATACTCGGATGAGGCGAGTTCGAGGAGAGCTGCGGCGAGGTCGGTGACATGCACGGGACATCGCACATCGTCGGTGAACAACGTTCCCCTGACCCCGCCGCCGGCCAGTCGATGCACCAGCGCCTCGTGCGGAGAACCGCCGTCACCGATGATCAGGGATGTCCGAACTACCGCTGAGTTCGGCACGATGGCGCCCACCGCCGTCTCGGCGGCGGCTTTGGCGGCACCGTAGGGGGTGATCGGGTCGGGAACGCACGTCTCGTCATAGCGAATCGCCGCACCGGAGAAGACCGCGTCGCTGGACACATGAACCAGGCGCCCGCCTGCCGCGGAGGCAGCGAGAGCCACGTTCACGGCACCGACCGCCGTGGTCGCCCAATCCGTCTGCCGGTACGCGGCATTGATGACCACCTCTGGCTGCCACGCGCCGATCAGGGCGCCAACTTCCTCTCGCTGGCGCACATCGAGCGGCGACCACTCAACACCCGCGATCTCTCCCGATCGGGTCAGGTAGGTCCCGGCCACCTCGTACCCGGCCGTCAAACACCGCCGGGCGAGCTCGCCGCCGAGAAAGCCACTGCCACCGACGATGAGGATTCGCATGGACGGTCACCATAGTCGCTCATGTTCAACTGGCGTTCGATCCGACACACATGGTGCTGTATCAGTCGCAGCGCGCAGCCGGTCGATCATGATGGGCTGCGACTTCAGGCATGGGACTCGCAGAACAGCCAGTGCCCACTTGACGGCTGTGGAGACATGGCCAAGCGGCGCCAGATGGGCGAGGGCGTATCAGCCGACCTCCATCAACTCGGCGGCAAACAGCGCGCTCGCCGCCCTGAGGATCTCGTTGGCGCGCTTGAGCTCGGCGTTCTTTTTGCGGAGATCGCGCAGCTCTGCCAGTCGGATGGTAACCAGCTGGTCGTCGTCTTGGTGCGTGGCCTCATCCTCGCGAATCCATGTCCGCAGTGCTTCGCGATGGACTCCTAGATGCTCTGCCAGACGGCTGATGGCCGGTTTGGGTTCCGACTCCCGGTACAGCTGCACCGCATGCGATCTTAGGTCATCGGGGTACTTTCTTACGGCTGGCACCCGATCGTTCCTCTTCCCTCGTGAGCCGAGCGACCTTCTGATGGCGATCCTGACAAGGCGTGATGCCATCTGAAACCTCACTTCGATCTCTAACGGAGAGCAAGGCAATCACACTCCGTTAGATATACCACGCATGGTACAGACTTTGGGCGGGGTGCATACCAGGTTTGGTACGTGCCATCCGCGATCACGCCCCGACTCACTGAACTGCGCAGACAGTTCGGCATCAGGGTCCGTGAGGTGCGTGAGCAGCGAGGTCTGACCCAGGAGACGCTGGGTCAGATGGCAGAGGTCGACAGGAAAACCATCAACCGGATCGAGAACGGCGCTTACAGTCCGTTACTGGATCACGTGTTCAAAATCTCCGATGCGCTCCAGATATCAGCCGCTGAGCTGTTTCATTAGCCAATCTCATGATTGCATCGAACGTGGAAGCTCTATGGTGTAAGCGCGCCTTGATGTGCTTTCCCGCTGATAGCGGCAAAGGCACTCAAAGACGCCAATTTGCTGCGGGAAAAGCCTGCTAGCTGTGACAGTGTGGCTCGCGGCTCGCTGGCCCCAGGTGATCTGGATAGGTTGATCCTGCCATCCGACCTGCCAGCAATCACGCCTATCGGATGGCGGGCGCACGCTGCTCTACTGGCAGGCGTGAACGTGGAAATGTCGCCTTTGTGCTTGGACTTCTCGAAGGCAGGAAGAGGGGTTCCTAGCCTGGCTTTCACTGTATATCGTCGATATTCGATGAATACCTCTAGAACGGGCCGAGGAGTACGCGAGCTGGTTCAAGGCACTGGCCGACGACGCGCATCCAGATCGTGTCGTTGCTGGTCCGGCGGCGCGAGCCGATGAGCGTCGGGGAGATCGTCACTGCCGTCGGGATCGGCCAATCGACGGTGTTGCACCACTTAGAACCACCCCTGTTCATCCATCAGACAACGATGACGGCCATCCCTCTGCGCTTTTGCCTCATCACTTTGAGGACGCAGCGCCTTCCTATGGGCGGTCGCGGTGCTTGGTCACTCCGGTCGCCATGGGGTGCGCCGCCGCACTATGCCCCCGGCGAGCAGAACACGGCTGACTGACGAGCCCTCACCTGCCGAGGTCACCTGCTCTTCTCCGATAACCACTCGAACCAGGACTGGCCGGTGCGCCATGCCGTCGCCGGGATGCCCTGCTCTTCGAGAGCTCCGGGATAGGTCCGGTCGTAAATAGCGGCCCACGCGACCGCGTGATCGGGGCGGATGAGCAGCCACGGGGCCACAACACTATCCAGGCGCAGGCAACTCATGCCGGGAAGGTCCGTGTCTTCCTGGAGGGTGCCCGTCGCCAAACCGGCAGCCAGCAGGCCGCGCCAGCAGGTCAGCAGCTGTGGCACATGCCCATACTCGGCCAGCCGGCGGGCGTTGACCTGAACGGGAAGTGCCTCATGGGTGATCTCCGCCCAGAGGGCGGGCATGCCCAGCAGCCGCGCGGCATGCAGCCGGTGCGTGCCGTTCACCCCTAACTGGTACAGCGGTCCCGCAGGCCCTGGTATGCGGTAGACGCAGACAGGGTCCCTACACAGGCTCCACACCGTCAAAGCCTGTTCAAGGGAGCCGGACAGCATTGCTGCCGCCATCGCTGGCACGGTGGTGGGCCGGTGAGTGGTGAAGTCATTCCATAGGCGCCTGGCACCGGTGGCGGCCACAGCGGCCGGGTCGATCCACCCGGCTGTCACAGTCTCCCCGAGATCGAGGTCCTCGCCCTCGCGATGGACGGTCGAGTGGATCTCCAGGTCCGGCGCCAGTGGCTCGGTGGCGTTGAGATGATCGGCGCGCTGGGTCAGGTTCTCGGTGATGGAGGCATCGGCGGGCCAGTGCTCTTGTACCTGCTTCATCATGGCCGCGAACCGTGCTTCATGGGCTTCGGCGGTGGCCTGCCAGGCGTCGGTCAAGCTGACGGACGGCTGGCGCCGGTGCTCAGGGAGATGGCCGCGGTGCCCAGGCCCATGGCCTCTGAGGGGCAGCTGCCAGCGAGGGGTTTGCGGCGTGCATTCCCAGATCACCTCCATCGGGCGCGCAGCGGGAACACTCCAGCCGCGCAGCAGGCTGGGGGCGGCCGCGGGGACGGGCGCCCAGCCGTACAGAGCCGACTGCGTGTCTGCGTCTGTGCAGTGCGCCTCGAAGTAGCCGTTGGGCTCGTAGGTAGAGATGCGCCAGCGCACCGGAGCCAGATGTGGTGATTGGCGCTCTTGGGCAAGGCGTTCCTGCCGCTGGGCATGGTCTGCCATCTCGTCATTGAGCATCAGATCTTGCCAGCGGCGAAACTCCTTCAGCGTGGGCCGGGCCAGGTCCGCTCGGGGTGGATGAACGGCCCCGCTACGCAAGTCCTGAATCGCCTCGCGCGCCTCCACGAGGGCGTCATACATCTCGCCGGCGTGCTGTGTCTGTGAGGTCAGATCAAGGGTGTACTGCCCTACCGTGGCAAGGGCTGCTTGGACATCGAGTTGAAGGCAGGCGGCCCGTAGCAGGACCTCTTCCTCCCAGTCCTGGTTGTCGGCTGCCGATTGCATCGCGGTGATCGATGCCTGGGCCTGAGCCAGGCGGATCGCGTTGTACACCGCATCGGCTCGCCCGCTACCGGCCCCGGCCGCCCACTCAACCAGGCGATGGGCCACCAACAGGGCCCAGCGCCGTAGACGCGGAAGCCGGGCTCCCCCATCAGCCCGTCGACACGGCTCCTGCGAAGGTGCTGCACAGGCCGGGCATCCCAAGGTCGGCTCCACGGTCCCACAGTGCCGGTCGGTGGCTCCTTCGGCAACCGGTTCTCCTCGGCCTCAAACAGCGGAGCAATGCATTGCAGCCGCGCCGAGGCCGAGCGCACCAAGAACCGCGGGCGTTGACCGGATCGCATTGGCTGGCTTGCGCAGTCGAGGAAGGAGCCTCACGAGCATCTCCCCCGGGTGCCGCACCCTCGACGCAGGCCGCTCGACGGCTCCGGAGCGTAGCCCGGGCAACCGGACTCGGCGCGGGTCCGCGCTCCCGGCTGGCGCTATCGCGGATCGTCATCCGGATCGGCTCCATGGTAGGCGATGGCTCCGATCAAGGCCGGGGTCATGTACTGGGTGTAGGTGGGAACCCCCTCATGCACCGCCTGTGCGTCGCTGGTTGACCGCGGCCCACAGGTCGGGCACCTCACCTCATGAGGGGGGAGCGGGTTCCTGCGATGCCAGCGCGCTCCGCGGCTCAGCTGCGTGCTCACTGTGCCGAGAGGACTCCGCGTCCGGGGGAGCGTCTTCCTCCTGCTCCCTCGGCGTCACCTGTTCGGCTGCCGGCACCAAGAGCCGATCGCCCTGTCCCTCGCGGTGCCGCGCTGCGGCGGGAGATTCCCCATCGACGCCCACGACGTGCTCGTCGACCCGGTCGGTAACTCAGCCGCCGACCGGCCGAAACTCCTCACCGTCGCTTCCCTGCGATGCGCCGCTATCAGCCGGGAGCGCGGCCGCCAGCTTTTCCCCGGCCTCGGGCACGTCGTGCTCGCCGTCCTGGCGCACTCCCGGGCGCAGCACAGCGGGTAGGTCGAACACCGAGTCAACCCCCGCGATCATCGCGATCACGGTCGGCCGCGAGGCCAGGAAGGTGAATCTGTTCAGCCAGGTGTCACGCAGCCGCTGCATGCACACCGTCGGCGCCGTGGGCCAGAGGGTGCTTCGCGCCCACAGCGCCGCGATCTCCTCCGAGGCGCTGAGCGGCCCCGAGGCGCCGACGCTGTCCTGCCGGGCCCAGAGCTGAAGCAGCCAGCCATCCTGCCCGGCCAGGCGCTCGATCTGTGGGTACAGCGTCTCCTTCCAGGAGGAGTGTTCTCTGTCAAGTGTTGCGTGTTGAGTTTCGAAGCACTCGAGAGACCCAGGAGACGGGCTCGCTTCACTGTCTCCTGAGCCAACTCGGATTCACGTAAGTTTAGACAGATGTGCGGTTTCCGATAGATGTGCTAGGTGCTGGTGAATCGATCTTCTGATTCCGCTGGCTTTTTTCTAACGGCACCCCTTTCTCGGATCGCACCCAGTTCCTGGACGAGCTGGACGGCAAAGAAAGTAGCCGCGCACCCCACAAGGAAAGAGAGGATCGCCTGGCCGCTTGAGCCGTGAAGCCCAAAAGACATCACTGCGTTGCTCGCGGAGATCAAGATCATGACGAGAAGTCTTTCCATGCCTATGGACCGACCCGCCTTGACGTGCGTTGTGATGAGTTTGGCAGGCACGGGAACGCCATGATCACAACGAGAATCTTCGAGAACTGCTGCGCGGGCGGCAATGGCGTCAAGTTCGCCCTGGACCTGCTGTTCGTCGGCTGCGGTGGCCTGGGACACTCTGCGATAGCTCGTGGCCAGCTTGCGGTCCAGTTCCTGATCGCTAATGGTTAGGCGTCGAGGAAGCTTCATGCCGGCCTCCCTTCCATACCCGTGCGAGGTGCTCTCTGTGGCGCGGGAGCAGATTCGCTGATCAGCTTTTTGAGTCTTTTTCGCCCAAGGTGCAGATGAACCCGGACCGCAGCCTGAGAGCACTGCAGGATCTCCGCGATCTCCCCTCGTTTCCAGCCTCGCGCCTCGAGCAGCACAGCCGCCCGCTGCTGCGGAGGGAGGTGCTGCAGAGCTGCAACAAGTTCTTGAACGATAACTCCTGCTTCGACCCCGGCCCATGGAGTCAAAGAGCTCCATTTCCAGCTTTCACTCCGGTGATCGTCACCCGTTTGAGAGCCGGGGTGCGTTTTCCGCGCTCTCCCGCCTTCTCGATGCGCGAGGTTTTTCGCGGTGGCGTAGATCCACGGACGAGGCTGCGTTATTCGATCCCACTTAGCAAAGGCTCGGGCGAATGCCTCAGCAGCGATATCCTCGGCATCCATGCCTGGGCCCGCGTAGTGCCAGAGGAACCCGATCACTTCAGAGCGATGCGTGCGGTAGAAGTCGGTGAACGAGAGCTTTGGCGGGTCAGGCCGCCTGGGCTTGTCGCGGGATGGCAACGAGGGTCCTAAGCGTTCGCGGCCGACCCGATGCGGATCGTCCAGTGGGAACCATCGGCCCGAACTTCGCTGATCTCCGAGCCGGTGGGCAGGTCAGTCACGTTCTTGGTGAGGATGGCCAGTTCGCGTTCCCGGCGTTCGGTCAGACGCTCACCAGTGTTGAGGATGCGGTGCCCACCGTAAGCCATGGCCACCAGCGTGTAAGGGTCGATCATGGAGGTTCTCCTGTCAGTGAGTTGCCCTAGCAGGCCGCTCAATTTGCTCTGTCAGATATGGAGAGCCTCGAGGTGGCCAAGCGTTAAAAAAGATTCTTCGAATCGTCACCTAGTACCATGATCGACGCCTCTGGCGTCCTGTTATTCCTATTTGTCCAGACTGGTGGAGTTTCCCATGGAGAACGGCAGTCACGGTTTGAGTACGTGCAGCCCTTGCGGACGAGCTGAAGCCAGCTCCGCGCGTAGCCGACGATGGCACAGGTTCACTCTCGGCTTCCGGCGATGAGGCGCCCCGGACGTATCCTGGTCGGTTCACCACGCCACGGAAAGGTCCGGTAGTGATCATCAAGACCCTGGAAGAGCTGTGTCAAGCCGACGACCGCACTTTGCACTTCACTCCCATGGGCCTGGGCCTCGGTGTGCGCATGCGCCCGGAAGGTGCCGCTGAATTCCAGCAACAGGTCGTCGCCCAGTTCGACCTTGCGCCGCAGGTCGCCGAGAGCACCCGCAAGAGCTTCGAAGACCTCCGCACAGCCTTCGCCCACGGGCTGTTCTGCTACGAGATCTTCACGCTGGTCAACGACCGCGGCCTGCTGGTGCTGGAGCAAGCCCTCCGAGACCGGTTCATTGCCCACCACGGAGGCACCGTGAGGTTCGTCGACGAACGCAACGGCACCCAGCATGCCGTGGCCACTGGCAGCTACCACGAACTGCACGACGTCGTGCGCAAGAACCCCCGACGGCGGCTCCTGCTCGACGGCGGGCAGACCATCGCGTTCAACGGCATGCTGGGCGACCTGCGCACCTGGGCACGGCGCCTGGGACTGCTGCGCGGGCAGCGCAACCGTGCCATCGAACAGGCGATCAGTGACCTGCGTAACCTGGCCGCTCATCCGGCCGGCTACCACCTGACCACTCCGGTTGAAGCCGCCCGAACCCTCAGCGACCTCGCCGAAATCATCAACCACCTCTGGGGCGTGGCCACCCCGGGCGGGCGCCTGTATCCCGCTCCTCATCGGCGCGACGTCGTCGTGGTGGCATGGGACACCGCCGGCACACAGCTGCAGATGGGACTGGCCGATGAACTGGCCACCGCGGTGGACCCCGCCGTGGGCCCCACTGCGGACCCTGCCGATCCGCGGTGGCGCGCTGTCATCGTGCGGGCCGTGTTCCGCGCCGATCAGGGCATCGCCGATCCTGGCCTGCGCGCGTTCGACTCCCGGTACGAGGTCACCCAGTACCCAGCCGATCTGCTGTGGGGGCCGGGCTCGCTCGCCGACGCCGCCGCATGGACCGCCGAGCACCAGCCCGAGGCCGACGAGTGCGACTACCTCGACCGCACCTTCGTCGTCCGATACGACGGCACCAGCCTGTACTGGCCGATGCGGCCGTCGGTGGCTGCGGCCCTGCCAAACGCCGACCAGAACGGCTACTGGTACGCCATCAAGGCCGACCACCCAAACGAGGCCTACCACCATGTCCGTACCCGCATCACCGCTACCGGCTGCGCCCGACGCGGACCATGCCAGCAGTGCCACGCCGAGACCCTCCACACCGGCCACTACCAACAGGTCATGGCGGCCATATCCGACCCGGTGCCGCCGACGCCGTCGCTTCCCCCAGATGCCGCGACGCCGTGGGCACATCCGCGCGTTCGCGTGATCCTGTAACCAGGAAGTCCTGGCGCAGTGTGGGCGCATCTCCTGGTTACGGCAGCCAGAGCGGGCGCTACCCTCACTTGCTCATCGTGATCTCCCCGCTCATAGGTGAGGTGGCGAGGAAGGCAGTGGTCGAGGTGATCGGCGATCGCGAACTGCACCCGCGTGAGGAGCTGGGTGCACTAGGTTCTGGGCATGTCGCCGTTCCTGCTCTCCGTGGATGAGATGATCGAACTGAGGGCCGGGTACGCCCATGAGCTTCCTGCCGATCTCCGCTCCTACCAGGAACACCTCGCGCACGGCACACCGGTTGTCCTGGCTCCCAGCTCAGGCTCCATCGCACAAGACGGCCTGAGGCCTGATGCGTACTGCGTCACGCCCACCGACTGGGGTGGCGAGATCCGGACCCCGGTCTACACCCGCCAGCAAGCGCACCGCCGGCGACTTCGCCCTCAGCAGACAGAGACTGACGATCTGGTCACCGATACCACGAATCGCTTGCGCGACGAATTCCGCGATGACGACGCTTCCATCGCGTTCCTGGCCGGGAGGACCGCGCGATGCTGTGGCCGGGTCAGTGAACTCGCCATCTTCGACAGCATCGGTGAGCCGATCTTCGATCAACCCTTGGCGCCGCACAACGGCGAACGCTGCGATGACCGCGGGGTGGAGGAGTTCTGGCCGTGCGCGCGCGAGCACCAGCCCCCGGAAAACTCCTGGGCGCCGTTCTCGCATTGGGCCCCTCAACTCGGCCTGGTCTTGAACTACCACAACCTCAACCACGCGCTGGAAATCCCGAGCCTGACGGCCCAAGGCGGCCGAGCCCGGTCCCACGTCGTAGTGTGGGGAACCGACCTGCTGCAGGCCCTGCATCGCGAGTACGCCTTCGCCCACGGCCACCCCCGCAACGGCAAGATCCAGAAGGTCAAGGACGAGCTTCGCGCCGTGAGTTTCTGTGACCTGCAGATGGCGGACCTGCTGTGGCGCGGCGCCTGGCCGGGCGGCGTCGCCGAATTCGCGCACCTCAACGGCGCCACCGCCGGTGATGACTGCCGCCTGATGCACCAGCATCTGCGTCATCTCACCCAGCGCCCCCGGCGCACTCCGGCAAGAGCCGACCGGCTGCCTCGTGCTTCTGCCTTCCCCGTCGCTCCGCCGCCGTCCTTCGTCATGGCCGCCGCGCCGTCGGCGGACACCCTCGCCGATCGCGAAGGCTGGACGTTCAGTCGCGGTCGTTTCACTCTGGCCAGCGCCTCCCGGCGCCCCCGCACGTCTGCCCTTCCCGTCCAGGAGCCGATCGCCGACCCCGAAGCCCTGAGCACGTTCACCGGGTTGGACCTCCAAGGCGCCACCGATGTTGTCCGGGTGGCCACGCAGCGGCGGGAACAGGGCAAACTGCGCCGCTACCTGCTGGGGCACCGCACGAGCGCCGATTGCAACCTGTGCGGCAGGACGCTTCCGGTCTCCTACCTTCACGTGGCCCATATCAAGCGGCGCGAAGACGCCGACGACGCCGAGCGCCGCGACCCGGCGAACGTGATGATCGCCTGCGTTCTGGGCTGCGACGCGCTTTTTGAGCAGGGCGAGGTGTATGTGGACGAGCACGGGGTGATTCGCGCTCGCCCGGCCCCGGCCGGATCGTCAACCGATCTTTTCGCCGCGCTCAAAGCACTGGAGGGCCTGCGCTGCGCGGCGCATTCACCGCTCTCGGAGCGTTACTTCCACGCTCATCGGCACCGTCACGGACACAGCGCTGATCTCGGAGAATGACACCTCTCAAGGCCCCAGAGAAAAGAGGAAAGCCCCAGCCGACCGCTCTGGCTGCGACGATCAGTGGTATAAGCGCCGCTGTCCCTCTCCTGAGTGAGGCGCCCATCAGCGAGCCCCAGGAGTGCGGGCGGCATCACCCGGCCGAGCCGAGCCGCCGGCGTCCCGGTGAAAGGCTGCCCGACACGCACCGGCCAGGGCAGAGCAACGCGGCGTGGACGTCCTGGCCACGTCGCCTCGGCGTCGATCTTCCACGCGTGGGGTGACCGTCGAGTAACGGTCACCCCTTAATGGTAGGGCGCTTACCTCGTAAGAGCCCTACCCGCGCTGGTTAGATGTTGATGATGCCCTGTCGTATGAGCACGATGACGACGACTACGCCAAGCAGGGCGCCCGCGTAGGGTCGGACGCTCTCAGGAACGCGGATATTGATCGAACACACGACACCTGCCATGAAAGCCTCTTTCCTCGGGTGGCGATTTGTTGACCCTGGACCTGGGCAAACGCGGAGTCGCGGCGCGATACACTGACCGTGCATGCAAGACAGGTGCTTAGCGCCTCGGGCTCCGCCCGAGGTCCAGGGGTACCGCACGGGTCCGGCCCCACGCGAATGGGGTTCGGGCCCCTTTGTTGTGACCCATCGAACAATACCGATAATCTGCCGAGCGCGCGGGTATAGGCGCGAAATTCGGCCCAGTTCTGTGCCCCTTTTTCCTGGCTCCCGGCGCAAGCGTCCACATCGCCTCACCGTGACGGCCCCTCCTTCTCAGCTCTACGGCTCTGACCTGCACTTCGTTCCCGCAGCTTGCGGTAAGTTGTGCGATAAGGTCAGTCAGAAGTAATCGCATCCAAAGACTGTCACGTACTTATTATTTACCGTTCACTCCTTCGTTTTTATTACCGCGAGGACGACCTCATTTTATCCCCCGTCTACGCTTATCAATAATCCTCGTTAATATTTGCTTTTTAATCTTCCAGTGACTATACGATGGTACGCAGTGTCCGGGAGTCTTCTTCGTTTGCACGATGAACTCCCATCTCCTCGTCTGCAGTGAGAGGAAGTCTCGAAGTCTCGACAAGCGGATCGACGACTGCGCTATCGAACTTCGGGATGTTCCTGAAGTCCTCCACGGTGTGACTTCTAGCGAACGTCGCAGTTCTCGGACATGACTCTTTCGGTGATGCCGACGTCGAGTGCGAGAAATCCATGATCATATGTCGTGCCGACGCGAAAAGCGCTCCGAGGCAGCCGCTGGCGGACGAACAGCGTAGTGCCGGTGTCAGGGGTTGTTCGTGGCCATGCGGCCCAGACAACGCCACTCAGCGCTCCGGCCGCTCGCGATCTGGATATCTGGGCAGGACTCGGACAGTCGTCGGCTACGCGAGCTCAGCGATCGGGCTCTGTCCCCTGCGAGCCGATTCGGGATCGGCCCGGCGCTTTCCTGAGGTCTACCGCGGAAGCTGTGGGCTGGGCCAGCCGAGCCACTGCATGGTCACCCTCAGGTGAGCTGGCTCATGCCCGCAAAACCCCTGGTCGAGACGACCTCAGTGCCGGATCCGGAGCACGAGCCCTCGCTTTCGGCTGATCTTGGCGTGGGCGCAGCCAGACATACCGGGCTTGTTCCAGCTCACGATGGTCAGCGGAGTCGCCGAGCAAGACGGCAGGTTGATCCGGACTATGAGAGATTCGGCTGTCCGGATTCAGGGGCATTTTCGGTGGATCGTGAGGGTGCGGTTGTGCTGAAGGCCTGCTGCCCGGTGGCGGCAGGACAGTGCAGTTATCCCCAGAATCGCGTTCGGTCCTCCGTCGGCGACCCCTCTTCATCACCCTTATGACCGGGAGATACCCGGTCAGGAAGGAAGTGGGTGGACATGCCCGATCGTGTGGTGTTGGTGCTGCTGGCCTCAGTGGTGGCGATGACGGGCCTGCGGCTGACGGCCGGAATGGGGTGGCCCGACGCCTTGTCCTGGGGGCTGTGATCGGACGGAGCGACAGCAATGGCCGCCTGGTCCGTACTGAGCAAGGAGACAAGCCCTCGTAGCGTCGAAGCCGGACCGAGCCGGGAAGCCGCGGCCGAGCCGGCTGGCCCACTGGCTCACTGACCTGGCTGGCCGGGCCGGGCCTCAGGTGCGACCCGACGTCGTACTCCAGCCTGGCCCGGCAGATCAGGGCGCGCCGTGTTGAATCAGCGCGGTCAGCTCACGTTCACGGCGGCGTCGGTGGCCGGGTGGCGGCGGCATTCTCTGAACTACGGCGTATCGGCGTAAGGGGAGGTGGTTGAGCAACACACAGGAGCCAGCCCTAAGCACCTGCAGGTGAGGGGCTTGAGCCGGCTCCCGAAAACGGGTCCTGCGTCTGGGTCGCGTCTTACGACCTCGTGCATAGTTGGGATTGAGGCGCGGTGGCCTGTGGTCACGTTCTCTTATGCGGTCTGCTGGTCGGACAGGGGTCCCGCGATGGCAGGGACGATCTCGGGCAGGTGGTCGCGACGGTCATAGTGGCGGGCCAGGGCTCGCCAGTTCTTCAGGGGAGCGATGCCGTGCTCGACCGGTCGTCGGCGGGCGGCATGGGCGTGACGAGCTGCGTCGTGATGGGCCATCAACCACTGCACGTCATCGAGGTATTTGCCGCGGCGTTTGCGCGGTGGAGTCACGACTTGGCCTCCGGTTTGGTTGCTCAGGCCTTGATAGCCGGCATCGGCCAAGATCTCCACGTTCCGGGTATCGGACAGCAGCTCTAGCAGTCCTGATTGCCGTGCCTGGGTGATGTTGGCTACCGATCCGGGACGGACCTGACCACAGTAGAGCACCGCGCCGTGGGCGTCGGTGAGCACCATCGCCTTCATCGCGTTGATCCGGCTCTTGCCCAAGACGAAACGAGCATGGTCCACGGTGCTGGCCGCCGGGCGGCGAACACGGATCTCGGTCGCATCCAAGATGGCCGTCTGGTTGTTGTCGCCCAGGTGAGCGATCACCTCGGCCAAGGTGGTGAGCCTCTGGCCGGGAGCGATGCGGCATCCGCGCTGGGCAAGCAGCGGGCGGATCTGACCGATGGCGCGGGTAATGGCGGAGCGATCAACCCCGAACCAGCAGCCCAGCACATCATGGGTGACGCCATGGCGCAGGTGGACCAGCGTGGCCAGGAGCCGGTCAACAAAGACCAGTTTGTGTCGGGCGCCCGCGCTGATCCGGCGTTGACGGGGTCTGGCCTGCAGCTCGGCCTGCCGTTGGGTCTCCCATAGCGGCCCGATCTCGGCTACTAACTCCGCCAACACACATCTACTGGCAATCCGGTGACACGCCTGTTGTTCACCACGATCGAACGCCTGACAATCCTCGCCACACGTAGATCAACGATCACTCACACCGCTGGCTACGGCTAACCACGCACGAGGTCGTTAGCTCAGCCAATCAGCGGGGATGAGCTTGGTCCCGCCTCGCCAATTGTGTTCGACGGAGTCGCGGAACCAAGGTTCGGGGAGATTGGCATGGTCGCCGACGATGATCTGCAGGCCGGGCGAAAGTTCCTGGATGACGTCGTACAGCAGCCGGAAGGTCCGCAGGACGGCACCGCGATCGGCGTCGCCTTCGGGGACGCCGCTCTGCAGGGACATGTCGGAGGGGTAGTGGGCCTGGGTTGGCTGGTCGAGGATGAGGAAGCGGGGCACGGGCCTGTTCTGCCTGGTGAAGTAGCGGTGGAGTGCCAGGTGGGTGGCCAGGTGATAGCCGATCCAGTTGGCAGCACTGCCGATGCGTTCCAGTCGGATGGGACCTCGTTCGGTGTCGGTGACGACGGTGAGGCGGGCGAGGTCGAGGCGGACGCTGCCCTCGCTGTGTTCGAGTTCGAGCCGGTCGGCGTAGGCGGTCATGTCTTGGCCGACCAAGAGGAGTCGTGAGGTGAGCTGTTCGCGGTCCTCGTCGTCATTGAGTTCGGCTTCGAGGGCAGCAACGGTCGCGGCTGCACTTTCGGCGGCCGCGCGTAGTCTCTGCAGTTCAGTGTCATCGGTGGAATCGACACGGGACAGGATCGCGTCGATGCGTCCACGGGTGAAGTCGCGTCCGTCGGCTGAGGTGAGGTCGATGACCCGGTTGGCGGTGCGCAGCGCAGTCAGGGCGGCTTCGGTGCTGGCGAGTTGGTCGCGCAGGGAACTTGCCTGGCCGTCGAGGGCGATGAGGGCGCTGCGCTGCGACGGCCTCGCCTCAGCGAGGTTCTCTAGCTGCGCTTGCAGCAGGGTCAGACTGGAGCGGAGGGCTGCCGGAGTCGGGTCGGCATGTTCGGTCTCGTGCCCGCAAACCGGGCATGCGGGGGAAACCAAGGGCCCGGATTCAGGCACGACGTCGATAAGGCCGAGGCTTGCCAGACGCCCGGCCTGGAGCTGCAATGCCTCCTCGTAGTCCGTTTCCCCATCGCGGTGGTCCAGTAGTAGAGCCCGGTCGGCCATGACCCGGCCGAGGTCAGCCCGTAACGTCTGTGCCTGGCGTTCGAGAGCGATGTATTGGTCCTGCTGGGCGATGTCATCGACTGCGGGACGGGGCTGCTGCGGAGGCGGCGCGACCCGGGCGCCCTGGAGGACGCGGACCAGCGTAAGACGGTCGGTGATCTCTTGCTCAGCGATCAAACCGACGGCGCGGGCCTCGCTGTACAGGGCGCGCAACTCTACATCGATGGTTTGAGCTGCCAGTTCCGCACCGCGAAGCGCGGCTTCGGCGCGTTGGAGAGCATGTTTGGCGCCTCGGAGCTGGGCACGTTTGATCGCTTGGTCCTGCGGGACAGCCCCGAGGAAGTAGGGGATGGTGTCGCGCAGGCTGTCGGCGATGCCGCGTTCGCCCTGACGGTGGAACAACGCGGTGGAGCTGGCGATCTCGTTCTGGCTCTGAAGGCAGAGCAGGACGGCGTGGGCGAGAGTCGCCTCCAGCGGCGCGCGGCCGCTGGCTCCGGGGTCGGTGATGTTCTCCTCGATGCCGATCCGTCGGCCGATCTGGGTGCGCAGAGTGGCGGCGTTGGTATTGACGACGAGATCTTCCAGCGCCGGCGGCTGGCGGAGGTCGTTACCGAACTCCAGCATGGCTTGCTGGGAGGACGCCTTCCCTGCGGCGGGTGCGGGGCGGGCAATGAAGACCTGCCCCTCATCCAGCTGCCAGAGGGTCGCATACCAGACGACGGTGTCGGTGATCGGCCCTTCGGGGACCTGGATGGACTTGCGCCCCAGGCAGTAATCCACGATGGTCAGCAGCGCGCCTTTGCCTGTCCGAGACTCACCGGTGACAATATTCAGACGTCCGGGCCGAAAGTCGACACGGCGGATGGCGCCCTGGGCGTTGTAGAGGATGACCGACAGCAGCTGCACCGAATTAGGGTGCCACACCGAAGAGCGCGAAGAGGGTTGCCGGCTGATCTACCCGGGTGAACCACTTCCCGATGAGCCCGGACGCGCGGACGATCTGGGCGGCGTCACCGGCCTTGATCGGCTTGGCGGTGGCTGCGAGCGCGCCATGCAGTCCGCCGTCGCCGGTCACCGTCAGCATGCGGTTGGCCATGCCGAACCGTAGCCCTTCACGGACGTGCTCGGTGAGGGCTTGGGCGCGCTGTGGGAATCCCGCCCGGATCACGGCGTTATCGGTGATCCAGGTTGACAGGTGGGTGCGGGTGTCGCGTGGCAGCGCCTCCCGGGTGCCCTTGTGGAGAACGAGGGGCGCAATCAGGAACGCCAGGTGCCAGGGCATCGCCTGGCTGGACTGGCGTTCGTACTGGATGGCCCCGTTCGCGGAGATGACGGCCATGAGTGCGGGGTTGAGAAGGGCTGCTGCCTCGCGAGGTCGATCCGCCCACGCTCTCACGGGCCCTCCGACGCCCCGTCCGGGGCGGAGACGCTGAGGAGTTCCTCAAGACGGGACTGAAAGTCAGGGTGCCACCCGATCACCTGGTTCTCGGCCAGCACGTGACGCCGGCCGCGGGCGAAGAAAGCGTCGTTGTAGCGTGGCCGCACGTTGACCGAGGTGGAATCCCGCAACGTGCGCAGCAGCGCCTTACCCGCGGTGATCTTCGCGTCCTCGTCGGCGTCGAGCCCGAGGTCCTCGACCATGTCGGCGAACGCCCGATCCCATTCGTCGCGCAGGTTGTCCTCGAACTTCCCGAGCTCATGCAGGCCGATCAGGTCCTCGGTGATCCATTTGGTCGCCTGCGTGACAGCTCGGTAGTAGTCGACGATCGCTTTGCGGAGATTCACCTCGTTGCAAGCGACCCAGCGCATCTGATGCACGAAAACGCTGTCGGTGTGCAGGGCGATGACGTGGTTCTCATCGACATCGGCCAGCTCCACTGTGGTGGGCAGATTGTCTTCGCTGAACTGATCACGTAGATGCGAGAGCATGGCCTGGGCCTCGCCGGCGCCCACCCTCTGGCGGCGGCGTTGCAGCATGTCCAGAGCGACTCCAGCCCACCACTTCCACACCATCGACAGATACAGGTCCTGGTTGGCGTGCGGTAGTGCGGCCCACAAGAGCTTGCGAAGTTTCTCGTCCAGGTCATCGACGCCGAGGGCTCCATCGGCCACGGTCACGCGGTTCAAGAAGATCTGCTGTTCGGCCTCGGTGAAGTCCAGGAAGCGCTTGCGCGCGTTCTCGGTGGTCTTGTTCTTGGACGTGCGTGCCGCGTCGTTGAGCTTGATGACCGCCACCTGGGTGTTTCGGGAGTCTCGCCGCAGAGCATGGGCGGCGGTATTGGCAGCTGCCACGGCCGTAGTCACCAGGATCAGCGCCGGCCCCTGAGGATCTGTGGGCTGCGCGGTGTTCATCCACACCGTGAGCGTCTTCCACAGGTCGACGTCCTTGTCGCCCAGCGCGGTGGCGGAGCCGATGTGATGCTTGGCTTGCAATAGTTCAACCGGGGAACCGGCCTGTTCCCAGGCAACATCATCATGAGTCTCGATGCTGATCGCCTGGTCGGGCCGGTCGGGAGCCCGGTGGAGCAGCTCGACCAAACACCAGTTCACCTGGTAGAGATACCCGATCGCACTCGCGGAGGCGTCGTGCTGACCGGCAGGCATAGATCGAGTCTCTATCGGTCCCGGACCCCGTGTCCAGGATACGAACGCGATTCCTTCATCTAATAGCGCTCACCGCACGCGAAGATCCCGGACTTCGCCAGCGCAGCAGGTGGGCCGCTAAGCCGGATGCCGTGCTCACTTGAGCGGCCGTCTGCAGTCATGCAAGCGCTGACGGGCTGGTCCTCTGGAGAGCCCAGTACACCCCGTTCCTCCAGAAGATCAAGTCGAGCCCATCGCTCCTGCCGAGCGACGTTCCCACTCTGATCTCCCACGAGCGGCAGCATGGCAGACACCACTGACAGCACGAAACTTGCCGCCATGCAGACCGCCCCGAGACGCAGCCGCGAAGGTGCGGTGATGCCCTCACCTCGCCACAGAGACCTTCCGGACCATGTTCGGAGCACACTGTCACTTTGAATGTCGTTCGGGCGGCCTGATTAGATGCCGATCAAAATGACAGTGCCCAGGTCGGCCCCAAGCCTCGCTGTCATGTTCGGCGACGCCAGACAACCGCGACACCATCGCAGCCCTGCTCGGCCTGCCCTCTACACCCCGCAGCCCTACACCCTGGGAAGCCGTCACCTCCATCCGAAATCGTCGAAGACCTCGACCTCCGCGAGGCTGCCCTGCTCCTGGCCGGCGGAGGAGACGTCAGGAGATGGTGAGCGTGCCGTTCGCGTTACGGGCGCAGGTGACGATCGTGCGGGACGCGGCGGTGAGGGCACCGGTCAGGCACTGGCCGAGGACGGCGTGGCCCGCGGCGTTGGGGTGCCATGACTCCTGGCAGGTCTGGAAGTAGGTGACGCAGGTGTTCGCCACCCGCTGGACGCCGATCTTGTCCCAGCCGGAGAGGCTGGTGACGAACGTGCCGGACGGCCCGTCCTGCACCCGGACCGGCGTGGCGAGCGCGTCCGTCGGGCTGCCGGGGTTCTCGCAGAGCCGGGCCCCGTCGAAGGCCTTCTGGACGTCCAGTACGCGCAGGTCGGCCGTCGGACGCTCGGCCGCCAGCGTGGTGTAGGCGTTCTTGACCAGGGAGCCGAGGTTCTGGGAGAACACATGCCCGGGGGCGAGGCTCGCACGGTGGATCGGGCAGCCTGCGGCGTACCGCTCAGCACCGAGGGCGCGGAACTTGTCGCGGGTGTCGGTGCGGTTGTCCTCGTCCCGGTACTGCGGGGCGACGTCGAGCGGCAGCGGGTTGGTGTAGGTCTGCAGGATCACACGGTGGACGCCGTCGGCGTCGATTTGGGTGAGGGTGTCGAGGATCTGGCGCAGAGCCGCGGTGGTCTCGGTGGTGGCGGTGGCGACCTCCGCGTCGGAGGCCAGGTCCGAGACGGTGCAGGGCTCCTGCGGCACCTCGCCGCCCAGGTAGGCCCAGAACTCCCACCAGCCCGTCCAGGCGTCGGCGATGAAGCGGTTGGCGCACACCGTGGCCACGTCGCCGAAGGTGAACTGGGTGTTGTTGGAACCGAGGCCGATGAGGACGACGTCGATGTCGTGGGTCTGGGCGACGGCGCGTAGCTGATCGAGCTGCGAGGCGACGGAGCGGCCCTTGGCGCGGGCGCTGGAGGGGTTGGCGATGTCGGCGGGCTGGCCACCGGAGCACGCGAGGTTGAAGCGGTCCTGGATGCCGGGGAGCGACGCCTTGAAGAGCGAGGCGTTCGCCGACCGGTGGCAGAAGTAGGCGTTGCTGTTGGCCGCCGACCAGCCGGGGAAGGCCTGCGCCGTCCCGGAGGCGTCGACGACGGGCTGGTAGTTCCCCGCGCCCTCCCCGCTGATGAAACTGTCGCCGAGCGCGACGGCGGCGGTGGGCAGGGCCGCGTGCGCCGCTCCGCTCTGGACGACTTGGATACCGACCGTGCCCACCAGGAGCGCGGCCATCGCGGCCACCCGCCGGAGAAACCTCACAGCCACCCCATTTCCTACTAAACAAGCATGGAATAACGAATATCTGGATCACAACATGCCGCGTCGATGACGTCAAGATCTCCTGAGGGTCGGCCGTTTCACCTAAGAGATCGCGTATCGCCCTGATCGTCAAGCATGTGTTTGCTCGCTCAGACCGAGCGTCCAGCGACCGGGTGGGCCGGACACCGATCGGGCTCGCCTTCCACGGCATGCGTGAGCGGGTTCAGGTCACCAGGCCCCTGCGGTAGGCGTAGACCACCGCCTGCACGCGGTCACGCAGGTCTAGCTTGGTGAGGATGCGCGACACGTACGTCTTGACGGTCTCCTGACTGATCACCAACGTCGCGGCGATCTCGCTGTTGGACAGGCCGTCGGCGATGAGGCGCAGGACCTCCAGTTCGCGTGGGGTCAGCGCGACGTCGTCCGGCGTGCCCTCGGTGGGACGGATCCGCGACGCGTACCTGCCGACGAGCTGCCGTGTCACCTCGGGTGCCAGCAGCGCGGCGCCTGCCGCGACGGTACGGATGCCGTTCAGGAGCTGCGCCGGTGGGGCGTCCTTGAGCAGGAACCCGCTCGCCCCCGCGCGCAGCGCCTCGTACACGTACTCGTCCAGGTTGAACGTCGTCACCACGAGCACCTTGACGGGATGCGCCACCCCGGCACCGGCCAGCAGGCGGGTCGCCTCGATGCCGTCGAGCACCGGCATCCGTACGTCCATCACCACCACGTCCGGTTTCAGCCGGCGGGCGAGGTCGACCGCGGCGCGACCGTCCCCGCACTCGCCCACCACCTCGAGGTCGGGCTGCGCGCCGATGATCGTCGCGAACCCGGTGCGGATCAGCGCCTGGTCGTCGCAGATCAGCACCCGAACCGGCGCGTTCACGACGGGCTTCCCGCAGGGATGCGTGCCCGCACGGCAAAGCCGCCGTCCGCCCGCCGGTCCGCGTCGAACTCGCCGCCCAGGGCGTCGACCCGCTCGCGGAGCCCGGCGAGGCCCCGCCCGCTCCCGCCGGGCGAGCCGTTCTGTGAGCCGGAGCCGTCGGTGCCGACCTCCACGGTGATCTCCTTTTCGCCGTAGCGCACGCGGACCACGGTGCGGTTGCCATGGGCGTATTTGAGGGCGTTGGTCAGGGACTCCTGCACGACCCGGTAGGCCACGAACTCGGCACTGCCGGCCGACTCCGCCGGCTTGCCCTCCTCGGTGAACTCCACCGGCTGCCCGGCCTGGCGCGTCTGCTCCACGAGCGTGGAGAGTTCACCGACGGGCGGCGTCCTGACATCGCTGTCGTGGTCGGGGTTGAGCAGGTCGAGCAGGTGCCGCAGATCGCTGATGGCCCGCCGGCCGGTGTCGGTGACGGCGCTCAGGGTCGTGTCGAGGCGATCGGGTACCGCGGTCAGGTAGCGTGCCGCCTCGGCCTGTACGACCATCGCCGTCACATGGTGGGTCACGACGTCGTGGAGTTCGCGGGCGATGCGGGTGCGTTCGGCGGCACGGGTGGCCTCGGCGACGTGGCGGCGGCGTTCGGCCTCGGCGGCCCAGGTGGAGCGCAGCCAAGCCCCGATGCCCCATGCCAGGACCAGCAGCAGGTAGAACACCACGAAGCCTTCCGGCCCCTCGGTCGAGCCGAGCCGGTCGAGCGCGACCGCCAGCGGCAGGTACGCCGCGGAGAGGAGGACCATGGTGACGCGCCGGTGACGTTCCAGATAGGCGCCCGCGCTCACGAGCGCGATGGCCAGCGCGGTGCCGGCGAACGTGTGGTAGGCGCGGAGCTGGTCGAGGGCGAAACCGAGCGACACCAGGACGAGACAGAGGGCCGGCCACCGTCGGCGCACGGTGAGCGGGAGGCACTCCAGAGCGATCACTACGACGGCCAGCGCGTCGAAGGGGCGGGCCGGCAGGTCACCGACCTGAGTCCCGTTGCCGTGGAACGCCGGCAGGAGCGACGCGACGGCCAGCAGCAGCGCGAACGGAGAATCCCGGACCGTGACGTCGCACCGCCGCCACAGGTCTGGGACCCGCCGGAGATCGATCACTGGGAGAGCGTAGCGGTCGCGTCGGTCCGGGCACCGCGCCGGCGAGGGACCAGGTTGCCGCGCCGACGGGCCAGCCACATGAACACGATGGTCAGCAGCGCGCCGAACGCCACCGCGTACGGGCTCGCCTCCGGCCCGAACCCGCCACCGGTGAGCAGGGCCGGACCTGACGTCACGCCGTGCAGCAGCCCCTCCGTGGCGCCGTTGCCGGAGACCTCGGTGCTGAAGATGCCGGCCGCGGCGAAGTTCCAGCCGAAGTGCAGGCCGATCGGCACCCACAGGGTGCGGGTGGCGGCGTAGGCGGCGGCGAGCATGGCACCGGCCTCGATCGCGATGGCGATCGCACCCCACAGGCTGGCGTTCGGGTTGAACAGGTGCGACAGGCCGAACAGCAGGCTGGTCAGGGTCAGCGCCGGCCAGGTGCCCGCACGTTCCTCGATGATCCGGAACAGGATGCCACGAAAGATCAGCTCCTCCGTCACGGCGGCCGCGGCCATGAAGCCGAACAGCGCGACCGCGCCCGACACCGAGCCCTGGCCGACGACCCGGTAGCCGCCCAGGACGGCGATGTTCGCGATGACGGCCACGAACATCCCGATGCCGATCAGCGTCCCCCGGCCGACGGCGGCGGCGGCACCTTTCGTGGCCACCTCCACCGGCTCGCGGCGCTCGGACCAGCGCACCACCCGGGCGTACACGAACACCGCGAGCACGGCTGTCGCGACACCGAGGATCAGGGTGAGAAGGGGGTTCCCCTGTACCGCGCCCACGCCCACGCTGCCGACGAAGGCGACCGCCGCGACGGCCACGAGTTGCTTCAACAGGCGCATGACGACTCCCTTGTGAGATCCCGCGGCCGGAGCGCCGCGGCTACGTCGAGAACGCTATGGATCCGACGGTTTGGAATCGTCACCGCGCGGTGGACATTCGCGGGTAGCTCGCACGGGGGACAAGGACCTTGTTCCACAGCCCCGATGGAGAGCCCGGTAGGGACCCGCACCGGGGAACCCCGGACCGCCTCGACCTGACCGCCCGGGGAGCGAGCCGCGAACGATCAGGCTTCCAGCGGCGAGGAGAGACCATGGCATCGATCGGGGGAAGACCAGGTGACGGGAAGGGCCGCGTGGAGATCACCCGCGAGAGGCGGCCGACCAGTCCTTCCACGACGGCTGACGGGCCGGGTCCGCTGCCCCGTAGCGGTCACCCCGCGGCGCGGGCAGGGCATCGAGTTCGGCCAGATCCGCCGGGCTCAGCTCGACCTCCGCCGCTCCGGCGTTCTCCGCGAGGTACTTCGGGGTCTTGGTCCCCGGGATGGGAACGACGTACTGCCCCTGGGCCATCACCCAGGCGAGCGCCACCTGGGCCGGGGTGGCGCCGACGCGCTCGGCGATCCGACGCACCCGGACCGCGATGTCCAGGTTGGCGCGCAGCGCCTCCTGCTGGAAGCGCGGTAGTCTCCGCCGGAAATCCTCCACGGGCAGGTCGTCGAACGAGGAGAACCGCCCGGTGAGGAAGCCCTTGCCCAGGGGCGAGTAGGGCAGGAAGGCGATGCCCTGCTCGGTGCAGTAGGGCAGTACCTCGGTCATCCAGTCCCGGGTCCACAACGACAGCTCGGACTGCACCGAGGTCACCGGGTGCACCGACCGTGCCCGCTCGATCTGCTCCACCGTCACCTCGGACAGGCCGATGTGGCGCGCCTTGCCCGCTGCCACGGTCTCCGCCAGCGCTCCCCAGGTCTCCTCGATCGGCACCTCGGGATCCACCCGGTGCAGCTGGTAGAGGTCCACATGATCGGTGCCGAGCCGGCTCAGGCTCTCATCGATCGACCTTCGGACGTGCTCCGGGCGGCCGTCCAGGCCCTGAACGGGGTTGCCCTCGGAGTCCCGGGTGAGTGTGCCGACCTTGGTGGCCAGCACCGCGCGCTCCCGATGCCCGCCCGCCAGCGCCCGGCCGAGCAGCTCCTCGTTGGTGAACGGCCCGTACACGTCCGCGGTGTCGAGCAGCGTCATGCCCGCATCGAGCGCCTGGTGGATCACCGAGATCAGCGTGGCCTCGTCCCGCGGGGTCGCCAGGTCGTAGCTGAAACTCATCCCCATGCAGCCCAGACCCAGAACGCCAACCTCGGGACCGTCGGGACCGAGCGTCGTGGTGCGCATTGTTCGCCCTCTCATAGCCGATACGAAGGAACCTCCCCCGGGGCGACGTGACGCCCGCGACCACCAGCATCGCAGGGCTCCCAGGAACCAGAATCCTGTCCCCGTTCGTCACTACCCATGTCGACCACCTTCATCAAAAGGAGTCTCATGCGCAGCGCACTCTTCGGGAACCTGGACTCCCAGCAGGTTCCCGCCAACTTCGCCCTGCAGAACTCCAAGATGCTTCGCGTCCGGCTACCGCACGAGGTGCTCGCCAGGCAGGGGTCGATGGTCGCCTTCCAGGGCCAGATGGACTTCGACTACGAGGGGTCGGGCGGGGTCGGGAAACTGTTCAAGAAGATGGTGACCGGCGAGGGCGCCCCGTTGATGCGCGTCAGAGGGCAGGGCCTGCTGTTCCTGGCCGACAACGCCGACGACATCCACCTGTTCTACCTGGAGAACGAAGCCCTCACCGTCAACGGCCGCAACCTGCTGGCCTTCGACCCCCAGCTCACCTGGGACATCCAGCGCGTGCAGGGCGCGGGGATCGCCGCGGGCGGCCTGTTCAACATGACGATCAAGGGCACCGGCTGGGTCGCGGTCACCGCGCACGGCACGCCGGTGCTCCTCGACACCTCCCAGATGCCGACCTTCGCCGACGGCCAGTCCGCGGTCTGCTGGAGTGCCGGCCTGCATGTGGGCGTCAACCGAACGATGAAGGTCGGCGCGCTGATCGGCCGTGGCAGTGGCGAGGCCATGCAGCTCGCCTTCCAGGGCCAGGGATTCGTCCTCGTCCAGGCGAGCGAGGGCCCGCCGGTGGTGCCGGCACAGTAGACGCCCTTGACCTGTCCGGGGCCGTCGGCGACCGGTGCCGTACCCGCGGCGGATGGGCCGGCGGCGCTCTCCGTTCTGCCCGGCCGCGGTCGCTCCAGCTCGTCGCGCTTTCCACCCACGAGTATGCATGACAGGCATTAATACGCACCGTGCATGTTTTCCAGTAGCCTGGGCCGGCCCCTACCGCACGGGCGGCCGATCGCCCGCCCGGGAACAGGACGTGCTGATGAGCAATGCCAACTCCAGGGAGGAGTCGCCGGGCGCCGCCCCCACGGCGATGCGCCGGGTCCTGCCCGCGGACATGGTGGAGCGGGGGCGCTGCCCGTTCGATCCGCCACCCGGCCTGCGGCAACGGCGCGGTCAGGGCGCTGTCCAGCCGCTGCGGCTGCTCAACGGCGCGCAGGCCTGGCTGGTGACCGGCTTCGACGAGGCCCGCACCGTGCTGGCCGACGCGCGCTTCAGCGCCGACCGGGTCCGCCATCGCGAGGCCACGCAGCTGCAACCGCACGAGGTGGCCGAGATGGCGGCCAAGGAGACCTACGAACCGCCGCCGAGCGTCGAGAGCCGCGAAGACGGGCTCTTCGTCTTCATGGATCCGCCGGAGCACACCCGGTTGCGGCGGCTGCTGACGGGCCAGTTCACCGTGCGGCGGATGCGGGCGCTGGAGGCGCGGATCACCGAGATCGCCGTCGAGCACATCGAGGCGATGAAGGCGGCGGGCACCGAGGCCGACCTCGTGCCGGCGTTCGCACTGCCGCTCCCCTCGCTGGTCATCTGCGAGATGCTCGGCGTCGATTACGCCGACCGGGCGGAGTTCCAGGAACGCACCGCCATCGCGTTGAACACCGGTACCGGCAAGGAGGAACGAGCCCAGGCCGGCGCCGAGCTTTACGCGTTCATCCAGCGCCTGGTGGCCGACAAGCGCGCCAGGCCCGCCGACGACATGCTCTCCGGGCTCGTCCACGACGCGGACCCGCCGCTGACCGACGCCCAGCTCGTCGACATGGCCCTCGTTCTGCTCGGCGCCGGTCACGAGACCACCGCCAACATGCTGGGCCTGGGCACGTTCGCACTGCTGGAGCACCCCGAGCAGCTCGCCGCGCTGCGCGCCGACCCCACCTTGATCGACAACACGGTCGAGGAACTGCTGCGCTTCCTGACCATCATCCAGCTCGGTGTCAGCCGGGTCACGACCGAGCCCGTCACCCTGGGCGAAGTGGACATCCCCGCCGGCGCCACGGTCGTGATCGCGACGCCCGAGACCAACCGGGACCCTCGGTACTGGCCCGAACCCGACCGGCTCGACCTTCAGCGCCCCCGCACCCCGCATCTGGCCTTCGGACACGGCGTCCACCAGTGCCTGGGTCAGCAACTGGCCCGCGTCGAGATGCGGATCGGGCTCGGCGAGCTGTTCACCCGCCTGCCGGACCTGCGCCTCGCCGTACCCGCCGACAAGGTGCCGCTGCGCAACGAAATGCTCATCTTCGGAGTGCACTCGCTACCGGTGGCCTGGTCCTGATGTCCCACCCCGCATCGGCCGCGGTGAACACCCGCACCGCCAAGGCCGACGCCTCAGCGCCGGTCACCGGGCGCCGCGAACGGAAGAAGCAGGCCACCCGGGCCGCGCTACGCCAGGCGGCACTGCGCCTGTCCGTACGCCACGGAGTCGAGAACGTCACCGTCGAGCAGATCACCGAAGAGGCCGACATCGCGCTGCGGACCTTCTTCAACTACTTCTCCAGCAAGGAAGAAGCCGTGATGGCCTCCACCGCGGCCGCCGCGGAGGCGCTCGTCACCGAGTTCCGGAACCGGCCGCGGACGGAATCGGTCCTGCAGGCGTTCCGCGAGGCGGTGCTCGTCATCATGGACCGGAGCGACACGCTGAGCCGTGACCACATCGAGGCACTGCGGCTGATCCGCAAGGCGCCGTCACTGGTACCCCGGCAGATGGCCGTGCTCGCCGCCCAGGAGAAGGCCCTGGCCGAGGCCATCGCCGAACGCGTCGGTCTCCACCGCGATCCGCCCGCGGCGCCCTCGGCCTCCGACCGGGTCGACGGCCGGGTCGACGGCCGGGCGGCGGGCTCCGTCTACCCGGCGGTGTGCGCGGCCGCCCTCCTGGCGGCGCTGCGCGTCGTCACCGACCAGTGGCTCGAACCGGCCGCGGGCCCGGACCGGACACCCCCCACGGACGTGTTGGGGCAGCGGTTCGACATGGCGATCGCCGAATTCGGCGCCGGGCTGGACCGCCCCGGCACGGCGAACGGGTAAGGCGACCCCGCGACATCGCGATAGGGGCGACCCGCGCGATCTCCAAAGGCCCCGGCGCTACTCGGACTCCCGGCGGGTGTGGGTCGAGTCGCTGTGGTAGTCGGTGTAGGTGTAGGGGTTGTCGAGGAGGGTGGTCTCGGGGACGTCGGGATTCATCCCCTGCTGCCACGTCTCCTCTCCCATCGTCGTCCGCAGGTACTCGACGGTCTGCTCGACCTGTCGGCGGGCGGCGGCCAGGTCGACGCCGAGCAGGCGGTGCTCGTGCTTGACGACGCGGCCGTTGACCAGGACGGTGTGCACGTCGCCCCGCTGGGCCTGGAACGCGATGTGGCCGTAGGGATTGAGCAGCGGGAACGAGACCGGTGAACGCTCGTTCTTGATGAGGACGATGTCGGCCTTGCGGCCTGCCTCCAGGGTGCCGAGTTCGCCGTCACGGCCGAGGGCACGCGCACCGCCACGGGTGGCCCAGTCGACGACCTGCTCGGCGCGCAGCCCGCAGTGCGTGACGGTGTCGCCCTTGGCGTGGGCCTCCATGTGCTCGCGTGAGCGGTCGGCGCCGAGCGTGGTGCGCATGGCGGAGAAGAGGTCGCCGCTCCACCAGACGCTGGTGTCCATCGACAGCGACACCGGGATGCCGTGAGCCCGGACGGCCCAGGTGGGCGGATAGCCCTGGCCCGCGCTCTGCTCGCTCTCGGTGGAGACCGAGATGGAGCCGCCGGTGGCCGCGATGCGGTGGTAGGAGTCCGCGGACAGCGAGGCGGCGTGGACGTACACCGTCTCGGCGGTCATGAAACCGTGGTCGTGCATGAGCCGGATGCCGTCGTCGCCGGTGGCACCCCACACGCCGGCGTGGGTGGTGACCCCGACGCCGAGCTCACGGGCGACCTCGAAAGCGGGCTTCTCGGGGAAGGACGGGTCGCCGGTGACGTCGAAGGCGAGCTGGAAGCCGAGCATGTCGTCCCCGGTGATCCGCCGTCGGACGAAGTCGCGGAATTCCGGTGCGGCGCTCCATTCGGCGGGTGCCCGCTGGATGTTGCCGTAGGCCAGCACGAACCGGCCGGGCACCGACCGCAGCGCGTCCACGGCGGCGTCGGCGTGGTCGACCGTCTGGAGACCGTGTGACCAGTCGACGACGGTCGTGACGCCGGCGTCGATGGCCTCGATGGCGGCCAGCACGTTACCGGCGTGGACGTCCTCGGGCCGGAAGAGCCTGCCGTGTTCCAGGTAGTACCAGACGAAGTACTGCGTCAGGGTCCAGTCGGCGCCGTAACCACGCATCGCGGTCTGCCACATGTGCCGGTGGGTGTCGATCATTCCGGGCATCACGATGCCGTCGGTCGCGTCGATCTCGGCGGTGCCGTCCGGCACGGGCAACCCGGGCCCGACGGCCGCGATCCGGTCACCGACGACCAGGACGTCGGTGTCGGTGAGCACCCGGCGCCCGTCGTCCATCGGCAGCACCGTGCCGCCGCGCAGCACCGTCGGCCGGCCGGGCTCGAACCGAATCCGTTCGCTCATCACCAGAACTCCTTACCGCGCGCGGATCAGATCGGGTTGCCGGACGCATGTCCGTACTCCGGTCAACATATTTCCTCGTACTGTCGCGCCTCGCACTGTGGCTGTCAATCGTCCTTTTTCACGTGCAATGCCCTTGACGAACACCGGAGCTTTGCCAGAATCTCTATGTCGGACATGTGTCCATTGGACGGACCGACGAAGGAGTTGGGTATCAGTGGAAATCGCCGACGGGCCACTGTCGGGGGTGCTGGTCGCCGACTTCTCCCGAGTGCTGGCCGGGCCGTACGCCACCATGTTGCTGGCCGACCTGGGCGCCCAGGTGGTGAAGGTCGAGGGCCCGGGGGGCGACGAGACACGGTCGTGGACGCCGCCGGTTCGTGGCGACGTGTCGACCTACTACCTGGGCGTCAACCGCGGCAAACGTTCGATCACGCTGGACCTGCGCGACGAGACCGACGCCGGGCTGGCCCGCGAGCTGGCCCGCAGGGCGGACGTGGTGGTGGAGAACTTCAAGCCCGGCGGGCTGGCCAAGTACGGCCTCGACTACGACAGCGTCCGCGCGGCCAACCCGGGCGTGGTCTACGGCTCGATCAGCGGCTTCGGGTCGGGGCAGGGACGCGACGTACCGGGGTACGACCTGATGGTGCAGGCCATCTCCGGCCTGATGAGCCTGACCGGTGACCCGGACGGGCCGCCCTACCGCGCGGGGATCTCGGTGTTCGACGTGATGGCCGGCAACCACGTCGTGATCGGCATCCTCGCGGCGCTGCTCCATCGGGACACGACCGGCCAGGGACAGCACGTCGAGGTGAACCTGCTGTCGTCGGCGCTGACCGGGCTGGTCAACCACAGCTCCGCCTACGTGGCCGGCGGGACGGTGCCCTACCGGATGGGCAACGCGCACCCGAGCGTGTTCCCGTACGAACCGCTGCCGACCGCCGACAACGACCTGATCGTCGCCGCCGCCAACGACGGACAGTTCCGCAGGCTGTGCGAGGTCCTGGGCATCCCGGAGGTGGCCGACGATCCGCGGTTCGCGCACAACGCCGACCGCACCGAACGCCGTGACGAGCTGCGTCCGATCCTGACCGGGCGACTGGCCGAGCGGGGCGCGGTCGAATGGTTCGAGCTGCTGGTGAAGGCCGGTGTGCCCAGCGGTCCGATCAACACCGTCGACGGCGGGTTCGCGATGGCCGAGCGCTTCGGGCTGGATCCGATCGTGGAGGTGGGTGAGGGCGATCGGGCGGTGCCGACGACGCGGCATCCGATCAGGTTCTCGCGCACCCCCGCCGGGTACCGGCTGCCGCCGCCGGAACCGGACGAGCACGGCGTCGAGCTGCGCGCATGGCTCACGGAGGAGGATGACCGTGGCTGAGCGGATCGACCGCCCCGAGTACCCGACCGCGCTCGGCGCCGCCAGCCTCAGGACGATCACTCTGCTCGGCCACGACCTGGCGGCGGATGTCATGGGCGAGGTCGGGTTCGGCGAGCTGGCGTTCTGGCTGGCGACCCAGCGACGACCCGGGCGCGGCGAGGTGCGGGTGTTCGAGGCCGTCCTGGCCGCACTGGCCGATCACGGCTTCACCCCGACCGCGATCGTCACCCGCCTGACCTACCTGTCGGCGCCCGACTCGGTGCAGGGCGCGCTCGCGGCGGGCCTGCTGGGCGGCGGGTCGAGGTTCCTGGGGGTCACCGAGGACACCGGCCGCTTCCTGCACGACGTGCTGACCTCGGTGGACGGCGGCCTGCCGGAGGACGACGACGGCTGGGACGCCCTCGCCCTGAAGACCGTCCGGGCGCGACGCGAGGCCGGCAGGTTCGTTCCCGGGCTGGGCCACCACGTCCACAAGGAGGGCGACCCGCGCACCCCCCGGTTGATGGAGATCGCAGGCGAGGAGGGGCTGTTCGGGCCGCACCTGTCGTTGTTCGCCGCGATCGGCCGGACGCATCCGCAGGTGCTGGGCCGGACGCTGCCGCTGAACGGGGCCGGGGTGTGCGGCGCCGCGCTGGCCGACCTGGGCCTGCCACTGGAGCTGCTGCGCGGGTTCGCCCTGCTCGCCAGGACCGCCGGGCTGATCGGGCAACTCGCCGAGGAACTACGCAATCCGGTCGGCAATGACATCTTCCTCTCGGTGGACCTCAACAACCGGCCCGTCGAGCCCGTGCCGTACACATCCGAAGAGCACCTCTGACCTTGCCTGACAGGGAGATCCGATGGCCGAACTGGTCGCGGTGGTCGCGTCCACGCACCACCCGTTCTACTACCGGGCGAGCACCGCGACGGGTGCGGACCGTCCGGAGTTCGCCGACGAGTGGGTACGCAAGGTCGAGGCGTTCCGCGAGACCCTGACCAGGGCGCGCCCCGACGTGCTGGTGATGGTGGGCTCGGACCACTTCCACCAGCTGTGGCTGGACAACATGCCGCAGTTCCTCATCGGCAAGGCGCCGTTCTACGACGCCAACTTCCACAACGAGCAACGCGAGTTCGGGCTGCCGCGCATGCTGCTCAAGGGTCAGGAGGACCTGTCGGCCTACCTGTTGCGCGAGGGCATGGACGCGGGATTCGACCTGGCGTTCTCCAACGAGCTGCGGATCGACCACTCGATCACCTGCCCGATCATCACGCTGCGCCCGCAGAACGACCTGCCGATCGTGCCGGTCTACACCAACATCTTCGCCCCGCCGCTGCCGCGGCCCAAGCGCTTCGTGCAGCTCGGGAAGACGATCCGGGAGCTGGTGGAGTCCTGGCCGCAGGACATGAGGGTCGCGGTCATCGGCACCGGGCACCTGTCGCTGGAACTGGGCGGGCCCCGGCAGTTCGGCCCGCACGGCCCCGACCCGGAGTTCGACCGGCGCGCCGTGGAGTGGATCTCCTCCGGCGACCTTGAGGGCTGCCTGTCGGAGGTGACTCTGGACAGCCTGCACGCCCCGGGCAACGCCACCCACGGCTTCATGGACTTCATGCTGATGATGGGCGTCGCGGGCGAGGGCAAAAAGGCCGACTACGTCGACACCTACGACCTGTTCCACACCATGGAGGCCTACTTCACCTGGTACCCGAACGGAGCCGGCCAGTGAGCAAGTATCTGCTGAACAAGTTCCTCTACACCGTCGACCGCGACCCCGAACTCGTCGAACGCTACCGCGAGGACCCCTCGGGCACCGTGGAGTGGTGGGAGGGAGAGCAGGCCAACCGCATCCTCAACTGCTTCGACGGCGAGTCGAGCACCTGGTTGCGCTTCGACGACATCGAACGCGCCGCGCTCGCCGAGCACGACTATCCGAAGCTGTTCGAGCTCGGGGCGCACCCGTTCCTGACCCTCACCCTCTTCATCGCGATGTTCGAACGCGACTACGACGAGCCGCTCGGTTTCCAGCGTGAGTACGCCGAACGCCTGGCGCACTTCGCGCTTCCCTATCCCGACATCGCCACCTGAGCCCATGCGTGCGACAGAGATCCACGAACCCGGCCGCCCACCGGTGCCGACCACGCGGGACGCGCCCGTGGCCGTCCCGGGCGAAACGCTGATCAAGGTCATGGCCGCCCCCGTCACCCCGCTGGACCTGCTGTGCGCGAGCGGCACGTCCTACTTCGGGAGGCCGCGGACCCCGTACGTGCCGGGTGTGCAGGGGGTCGGGACCGCCGAGGGCGAGCCGGTGTGGTTCGCGACCTCGGCGGGGATGGCACCGGGGGACGGGAGCATGGCCGAGGTCGCCCGCGTGCCGGTGGACGACGTGGTCAGGCTTCCCGCCGGAGTCGATCCGGTGGCGATCGCCGCGCTGGGGCTGTCGGCCGTCGCCGCGCACCTGGCGCTGACCTGGCGCGGTGAACTGGCCGCCGGGGAACAGGTGCTGGTGCTCGGCGCCGGTGGCGTGGTCGGTCAGGCGGCCGTCCAGCTCGCCCGCATCGCCGGTGCCCGCAGGATCGTCGCGGGTGCGCGGTCCGCCGCCGCCCGGGACCGGGCCGAGCAGGCCGGCGCCGACGCCGTCGTCGCGCTCGACACCGAAGACGTCGCCGAACTGGCGGCGCGCTTCGCCGCCGTCATCGACGGGCCGGTCGACCTCGTGCTCGACCCGCTGTTCGGCGTACCGGCCGCGGCCGCCGCACACACCCTGCGCCCCGGCGGCAGGCTGGTCAACCTCGGCGGTTCGGCGGGCGAGACCTGTCCGATCGACTCGGCCACCCTCCGTGGCAGATCACTGCGCCTGCTCGGCTACACCAACAACGAGCTGAGCCCGGAGCGGCGCGCCGCCTCGCTCACGCTGATCGCCGAACAGTCCCTGCTCGGCAACCTGTCCGTCGCCCACGAGAGCATGCCGCTGTCAGCCGCCGGGGAGGCGTGGCGGCGCCAGCACGAGGGCACCGCGACCGGCCGGATCGTCCTCATCCCCTGAGTACGGCCGGTCAGGACGCGGTCGTCCGGGTCACCTGAGGCACCGTCTCCAGCCGGGCGAAGTCCGCGCTGATCTCACCGGCGGTCTGGAGCAGCGGCGGCAGGTGCTCCTCCAGCAGCCGCTGCAGAGAGGTCTCCGCGGCGTGGCTGTTGACGTTGATCCCGGCGATCACGCGCCCGGACCCGTCACGCAGCGACGTGGCGACCGAACGGATGCCGGGTGCGAGCTGTTCGTCGGTGAGCGCCCAGCCGCGTGCGCGGACCTCGCGCAGCTCGGCGTCCAGTTCCTCGCGGCTGAGCCGCCGCCGCGGTTCGATCCCGGAGCGGGACGGCTCGGCCAGCACCCGGTCCACCTCCTCGGGAGACAGCGCGGCCAGACAGACCTTGCCCAGCGAGGTCGCCTGAGCCGGGAACCGGGTACCGATCTGCACGGCCAAGCCCACGATCTTGGGCACCGCGACCCGGGCCACGTAGACGATGTCGGAGCCATCGAGCTGGGCGATCGAACACGACTCGCCGGTACGGGCGACGAGCCTTTCCAGATGCGGACGGGCGACGTCCCACAACCCCATCGAGCGCACGTAGGCCACGCCCAGATCCAGCACCCTCGGGGTCAGCGCGAACCCGCCCTCGCACGAACGCACGTAGCCCAGCTCCTGGAGGGTGAGCAGGATGCGCCGGGTGGTCGGCCGGGCCAGACCGGTCGCCGTGGCCACCTGGGTCAGCGACATCACCGGCCGGTGGGGCTGGAAGGCGGTGACGACCTCCAGCCCCCGGGCCAGTGCCTCGATGAAATCCGGTCCTACGCCTTCCCTCGGCATTCACCGACTCCTCACGCCAGGGTTGGTACAGGGCGGACCCCGCTACGGAGGACCGGCATCCGGACAGGTTGCTCAAGTGTGTGACATATTCGCCGCCCAGTTTATATGTCCACGTGGCGCGGCACGATGGAGGTGTCGCCATGTCGTGTCGCGGCTCCGCTCCGACCGACGGTCGATACGGCGACCCGTCTCCGATCGCTGGGCGGACAAGCAGCCATGCTCCGGCCCGGCCACGAGGCGCTCAGCGGTTCGGGATGTCCTGGCCCGCGTTGTCCTTGATGACGAGGTCGCTGGTGAGCAGGTCGGACATCGCGATCGGGCCGCTCACCAGCGACGAGGCGAGCGTCACTTCGGCATGGCCGGCGCGCGGCGCTTTCTCAGCCGTGGGAACGGCGGCGGAACAGCCAGGCGGCGAAGGCGAACGAGCAGGTCAGCAGGCCGACACACCAGGCGAGTGCGATCTGGCCGGTGTCGCCGATCGGGGTCCCGGTCAGCAGCCCCCGGACGGTCTCGATCACCGGGGTGATCGGCTGGTTCTCGCTCACCGCCTGCAGGAACGACGGCATGGTGTCCGTCGGCACGAACGCGCTGCTGAGGTAGGGCAGGAACAGCATGAGGAAGCTCAGCGTGCTGGCCGACTCCACGGACTTCGCGATCACGCCGAGCCCGGCCGCCAGCCAGGACAGCGCGAGCACGTAGAGCAGGAGCAGACCGGCCGCCAGCACCCAGTCGGTGACCGTCGCGTCAGGACGGAAGCCCATCGCGACGGCCGCGCCGATGACGACGGTGGTGGACAGCAGGTTCCGGGCGACGCTGGCGACGACGTGACCGGTGAGGACGGCGGAGCTGCGGATCGGCAACGAGCGCAGTCGGTCGATCATGCCGCTGGTCATGTCGTCCGCGACGGACATCGCGGTGGACGCGGCACCGTAGCCGACGCACAGCAGGAGGGTGCCGGGCACCACGTAGTTGATGTACCGGGTGCCGGTGTCGATGGCCCCGCCGAAGACGTAGACGAACAGCGACATCAACAGCAGCGGCAGGACGATCGACATGACCAGCGTGTCGGCGTTGCGGCGGCTGAGCCGGATGCTACGGCCGATCATGGTCATGGAGTCGCTCACGGCGTTGCGGACGCCGCCGTGCACGGCGATGGTGGTCATGGGCGCGATCCTTTCGAGAGGTCAGACCTGGACCGAGGTCCGACCGGTGGCGGTCAGGGACAGGAAGACGTCGTCCAACGTCGGCCGGTGCGATGACACCCTGGCCACCGGCACGCCCGCGATCCGCAGGTCGTCCAGCACCCGGTGCAGGTGCTCCGCACTGCCGTCGGACGGGACCCCCAGCACGAGCGGGTCGGTGCCGCGCGGCACGTCGAACAGCGCGGCGGCACGGGCCAGGTCGGCCTCCGCCGCGAACCGCAGATCGAGTCGCTCCCCGCCCACCTGGGACTTCAGCGCGTCGGCCGTGCCGGACGCGGCGACCCTGCCGCCGTTGATCAGTACGATCCGGTCGGCCAGCCGGTCCGCCTCCTCCAGGTACTGCGTGGTGAGGACGATCGTCGTCCCCGACGAGACCAGCTCCTTGATGGCGTCCCACATCGTCGTCCGGCTGGACGGGTCGAGGCCGGTGGTCGGCTCGTCCAGGAAGATCACCCTCGGCTGCGAGACCAGGCTCATCGCCAGGTCCAGCCGTCGGCGCATCCCGCCGGAGTAGGTCTTCACCCGCCTTTTCATGGCGTCCACCAGGTCGAACCTCTCCAGGAGGTCCGTGGCACGACGACTGGCGGCGGGTCTGCCCAGGTGCATCAGGCGGCCGATCATGACCAGGTTCTCCCAGCCGGTCTGCTGGTCGTCCAGCGCGACGGACTGACCGGTCAGGCTGATGACGCCGCGCACCTTGGTCGCTTCGCGCACGACGTCGTATCCGGCGACCCGCACGCTGCCGCGGTCGGGCCGCGACAGCGTGGTCAGGATGCGGACGGTGGTGGTCTTCCCCGCGCCATTCGGACCCAGCAGCGCGAAGACCGTGCCCTCCGCGACGTGCAGGTCCACTCCGTCCAGAACCTTGGCGGGCCCAAAGGCCTTGTGCAGGCCGGTCGCCTCGACGATCACTCTCGCTCCTCGGGGGTGACGGTGTTATTGCGTATGAGATACGCCTAAAAGCGTAACTCATACGCATCGGAGCCTGGAAGGGGTGTTCCTAGACTGTTTCCGTGTTCGCGAGGAGAGGGACCGGATGACCGACGAGATCGAACTGCCCGCCGAGATGACCCTGCTCTGGGGGTTGCGCGAGACGGTGCGGCGTGGGCGCAAACCGTCCCTCACGGTCGCCGACATCACCCGGGCCGCGATCGAGGTGGCGGACGCGGAGGGGCTGGCCGCGGTGTCGATGTCCAGAGTCGCCGCCCAGCTCGGCAACGCCACGATGGCGCTGTACCGCTACGTGAAGAGCAAGGACGAGCTTCTCCTGCTGATGTCGGACGCGGTTCCGGACGGGCCACCGGACCTGCCGGACGACGTGGACTGGCGGACCGGGCTGACGCTGTGGGCACGGGGCCTGCTGGAGGTGACACGACAGCACCCGTGGACCGCGCAGATCCCGATCAGCGGGCCACCGCTGGGGCCCAACAGCATCCGCTGGTTCGACTGCGCGTTGCGCGCGTTGGGCGGCACCGACCTCAGCGAGGAGGAGAAGGTCGGCGTCGTGATGGGCCTGCTGACCTTAGTGCACGGCGAGCTCCGGCTGAGCATCGACCTGTCCAGGAGTTACGCGAAGAACCCGCAGGCCTTCGGCCGTCAGTACGGCATGGCACTGGCGCGGGTGGTGGACGCGCAGCGGTTTCCCGCACTGAGCAAGGTGATCGCCGCCGGCGTCTTCGAGAACGAGGTCCCCTACGACGAGGAGGTCGAAGGGGAGTTCGAGTTCAGCCTGGGCCTGTACCTGGACGGCGTGGCCGCCTTCATCGAGCGCAGAACCACGGGACAGGGGTAGTGCCAAACCGCTCGGATCTGTTCTTTCCGTCGGGTCGGCGAATCCGGTTTTCGAAAAGCAGATAACCCGAGGAGGCCGAGCGACGATCGCCTTCCCGTCTAGCCGCTCGGTGGAGAAAAGTCCAGCCTCGACAGGATACGAACCGAGCCGTAGCGTTCGAGTGCGACGACACCACCCCGGCGCGGGAGCGTACATGATTAAAGAAACCATTCCGGTCGACCAGTACGGCATCGATCCCCGAACGACTGTCGCGGCGCAATTCCGTGCCAATAATCCGCATATCACGCCTGGGCAGAACGTTGCGACCTTCCACCTGACGCGTCGGCGCGGCATGGACGACGAGGGCAAGGTCGTCGACTGTTACTCGGCGAACGACTACCCTGACCTGATAATCACGGCGCCCAGCCTCGGTGTGCAGTTCAAACAGGACGTCGGCGTCTACGGTCGGCAGATCACACTCAACACCAGCCACTCGGAGTACCAGCTCTTCGAGCACAACACGGATTTCGCCGCTCTACGGAAAGCGGAAAAATGGCCTCGGAACTATGTCATCGACTGGGTTTTCACAGAACGCCCGGCATGCGGGGCGAGATTCCACAACTGGAAAGTCGTCGCAGGCGGCTGTGAAACGCTTCTCCTGAAGTGCGAAGAGAATCAGAGCTTACGCAGGTGGGATCCCGACAACGGCGGGGAGTGGCCGTTCACCGAACGCGAAGACCTACAGATCAAGGTCTACAGCATGTTCGATCCGCAGACGGCCACCAGTGCCGTCAAGGCAGCCGCCGCCGCGTACAAGAAGACCTTGAAGTGATCGCCGGGGTCCGTGCGAACACGTTCACGCGGACTCGGGTGCCACCGCCCTTGGGCTCCCCCAACACCTGCGGTCGGGGGCCTTCGTTGCAGGAAATCGATTTTTTGTCTGACGAGCGCGCGAGGGACATGCCTTCACCCCTCGCGCGCCCTCTGATCAGCCCCGGATAAAACCGTTCACGACCATCGGCAGCGACGCGTCCAGGCCTCCTATGTTCAGCACACCCGCGTCGTTCGGGTCGCCGATCGTGTGGCCGGCGGCGGTCATCGCGGCGACCACGACACACGCCTGCCGGTTGACGGCCTTGCGGTACGCGGTGAGCGACTGGGAGGCGTGAGAGCGACCCGCCCACGTCTCGCTGTCGGTGAAGACCACAATGCCGTCCACGTTCAACTGCTCCTGCCGTGCCCAATCGAACGGCAGCGCGAGGTTCGTACCGCCACCCGAGGGCCGCCAGGAGGCGATCTCCCGCAGGTTCGTGCGGGGCGTCACCTTCGAGGCGTGGACGGATGTGTCGACGTCGATGACGTGGACGTTGCCCTTCTCGATACGGGCCAGCATGACCGCCATGGCGCACCCCACCTCGTAGGGGGCGCCGAGCGGAGATCCGCCCACCGTGAGGCGTCCGCCCCAGCCGCCGCTCATCGACCCCGAGGAGTCGACTGCCACCAGGAGCCGCTTACCGGACGGCTCAACCGAGCCGAATGCCAACTCATAGGTCTCCTCCAACGCGTCGAGGATCGCCGGGACGGGCTTCCACGTCTGCACCTCGGCGCGCGGGTTCGGCTGGGCGGTGCCGGACGCGTAGACGCGCATGGCCAGCCAGGCGTCCATCGGGTGGATCCGCGCCCTAACGATCGCCTCCCTGTTCGTGAGGCGCGCGACCGCTCGGCCGGTGGCGTCACCCATCGGCTTGAGCGCGCCAAGCCGCGTCATGCGGGCGAGGTTGCGAATCAGCGCGGTCATGCCGACTGTGTCGACCAGCGTCTCCCACACCGCGGGCTCGCGCAGCATCGCGTCCGGAAGGAACTCCCACGGCACTCGCAGCTCGCCCACCACACGGATCGCCTCGTCCACGGACGTGACGGCCTTCGCGGTGAGGAACCGGTCCACCGCGGGCAGTACCTCGCGCGCCTGATCGTCGGTGACGTTGCCGGCGATCCACCCGAACAGCGCCTTGTGCTGTGCTGTGTCGGCCTTGGGATGGGCGATACGCAGCACGTCCCGCAGTGCGAGCGCCTCACCCTGCGGTGTCTTGCGCTGCATCGCCTTGCACGCCCGGAACGCCACGTTGTCAGGCTCGTCCCGCAGGAACCACGACGCGAGCGCCGTCCGCAGGGCGCGGCCCACGACCAGGCCGGACCCGTTACGGGACGCCTTGCCGCCGAGGTTCTTCAGGTAGCCGACGAACATCGCCAGATGATCCGTGGTCCGCACCACCAACGGCAACGCGGCCTTGACGGCCTGGCGGGTGTCGAGGTCGCCGCGGGCGAACGCGGCGGCGAGAGCGAAGACGGCCGGGTGGGGCTTCGGCGCCCGGGGCGGCTGGGCGGTGGAGATGGCCACGATGAGGTCGACGACGCGCGGCCCGTCCTCGCTGATCGCGGCGAACAGGACGTCGGCGTTGTCCGCGGTCAGCTTGTCCTCGCCCACGTAGTACGCACCGCCCGTGGTGCCGAGGATCAGGAAGTCCTCCAGCCGGTTCCAGGTGTCCTTGGCGAACACGTAGCCGCCGGCGTTGTTGAGGACCTGGTCGGTGCGGCCGGGGATGCGCTGCGTCTGCGGGGTTGCGATCGTGGAGATCCCCGCGAGCGGATCACGTGCCATGGTGCTCTCCCTCTTGTTCGACCCGCCCGTGAGCGGATATGCGAAAGGGGAGCGGATGTGGTGATGAGCGCCGGGGTTTGACAATCGCTCTACCAGGCTGAGCTACACCGCAGCCAGACCACGGCGACGGGATTCGAACCCGCGACAAATTGTTCCGATAACCGACGTTCTTCGACCCGCTCCCCTGCTCGTCAGCCCTGCCGGTGGTGCGGATATGGGGATTCCGACCGGCGTTTAGGTGTCTTGGGCCGCTAGACGACAGGCCGACGTGGTCGGCCCGACAGGATTCGAACCTGTGTCACCCGCTTGGAAGGCGATAACCGATCGAGATTCGACCCGCACCGCCGACAGGACTGACGAACGATCAGATCGGGTGAAGGCACGGATATGGGGACGCTCACCGGTATTTTTGGTGCTCTGCCGATTGAGCTACACAGGCCGAAACCTGCGGCGGGACTCGAACCCGCAACCGCCCCATTAACAGTGGATAACCGACAAGCTTCGACCCGTGCCAACACCAGACCTGACCAGCCCACTGGGTCAGGAAAAGGCGCGGGCACAGGATAGAAATCGGAGAATCTTTGCAAGAGACAACCGATGTCCTTCCACCCGCACCAACTCCAGGCCCGATGAACTGCATGCGATGTTACCGGGCAGGGCGGTCCATCACATCTGTATTTCCAGCACCACGTGAAATGTCACGCAATCACCCCCAGCGATGACCTGACGCTCCTGAGGCGGCGAGGGGACATCTCTCCAGGAACGTCGTGGATGTCATCGCGTGATACTCAGCCCGTCAAACGATGTCCCAGGGCGTTCAAGCTTTCGCGGTGCAGCTTCTCGACGGTCCATCCGTTCCCACTGCATAACGCCCACCTTTGACATTACGGTGCGCTCATCTCAGCCTGGTTCGCCGAGGGCCCCACCTGCCTGACATGGTCAAACCTGCCGGGCTTCGACGCGGTGGCATGGGCGTTCGGCACCGATCCCGGGAGCCTGATTACAAGGGGGCGGGATAGCCGAAGAAAGCCGGCCTCCCGCTCAGTCGGCGGTCATCCGCTACCCTCGCCCGAGTTGATCGTTTCCGGAAGAGGGGGCCGTGACACAGGAACCCGACTCAGAAGTGCGATCCCCGAGGGCAGCGGTGCTGCGCTGTGGTGCGGTTCTGGCGGTGTCAGGGCCGGTGATCCTGACGAGTTTCGGAGTCGGCAGGCAGGGCGTCGGCTGGTTCTGTTCCGCGACGGGCTCCGACCTGCCGGAGGGGCCTTACGCGCTGGAGAACGTGCCGGGAGAGCTGCTGTTCTGGGCAGTTCTCCTGCTGCCGGTCGTCGTGGCGGGCCTCCTCCTGCGCGGGTCACGTCGGGCCACGCTCACGGCGGTCGCCGCGCTCGGCGCCGTACTCGCGTTCGGGCTCCTCATCGCGTTTCTCCTGCCGGGTCCCGACCCGTGCACCGGACAGGAACGGGTGGCCGTGCCGCCCTGGCCCTTGATCGTCTGCTACCCGGTGGCCGCGGGGGCACTGTTCCTGACGGCCCGGTCACCGCTGCCCCGGAGATGGCACGGGATCGTCCTGTGGGCGGCCGCCGTCGGTGCCGCGGCGTGGACGGCGGCATTCCACCGCTTCACGGTCACGTACGACAGGTTCCTCATGGTCGTCTACACCCGCATCGAGGCTCCGGAGTCGTTCTGGGACGACCTCGCCCAGTGGTCCTGCGATGCTGACAGGATCGGCCTGCCGGTCGTCCTCGTCGCGTTGGCGGCAGCGGCTTCCACCCGCTGGGAACGGCCGGCCGGCACCACGGCCGCGGCGGTTCTCCTCCTCTTCCCGCTCCTCGACGTCGTGTCGTACGTCCGCTGGTACGACGACGACTTCCAGACATCTCTCGTCGATTCGGTCCGGTGGCCGCTGCTTCTCGCGGCCGTCCTCGTCGCGTCGACCGCCTGGAGCCCCCGGCAGCGGATCTCCTGGGCCGAAACCACCCGCCTGGCGCGACACATGATCCGCGAACGATCGAAGAACACGATTCCCGGACAGGCGAAGCATCTCGCCATCGCAACCGTGGTCGCGGCCACCACCGTCTGGCTGGTCATCTCGTCCTTCACACCGACCCGGTAGGAACACAACGACACGGATCCCATACGCCCCGGAGCGACATCTACCCCCAGAGCACTTCATTACGAGTTAGATCACGACCGTCCAGGACCGTCCACGGCTGTCATCCGGGCCTGGTCGGACGGGCTCCACGAGGTCTCTCGGTCCATGGTTGTCCAGGCCCGTCCCGAGCTGTTGTTAGCACCCGCGTTAGCAAGATTGACCCTGGCATCTTCCCTGCCTCCGGATCGGTCACCAAACCGCGTGCAGGATCTCCATCGCCTGAAACACGTCCGTGACGATGTGATCCGCCTCGTGCTCCTGGCCTGGCCACGTCCCCCGGTCGATCCAAACGGTCCGGAGACCGGCGGCCCGTCCCCCGCCGATGTCGGCGACCAAGTGATCACCGATCATCCATCCCCCGGCCGCGAGGGTCACCCCACAGCGCTTGGCCGCGATCTCGAACAGGCCGACGTCAGGCTTACGAATACCTTCGAGCCCCGAGAGCGCGCAGGCGTCGACAGCCTCAGCTAGTCCTGTCCGCTGGATCTTGCCGAGCTGGTTATCCGCCGTCCCATTGGTGACGATGGCGACCTTCCACCCGGCCGCGCGGAGCCGTGACAGTCCGTCCATCACCTCGGGCCGACAGCGCACCAGGTACGGCATGCGCTGGCGATAGCGACCCCACAACTCCTCGACTGGCTCGGGCAAAGCGAAGTGCTCGCGAACCTTGCCGAAGAAGACCTCACGATGCGGGTAACCTGCCTGATCGAGAGCGAGCAACCAGTCAACCGCCTCACGCTCAAGCCGGTGGTCGTCAACGAACTCAGCGGTCCACGTCCGGAACGCCTCATCCAGGTCCACGAGCGTATTGTCCAGATCGAAGAGTGCAAGCCGTTGCACGTTGGATCACTCTAATCGAGCTTCGGCATGGGCGTGAGTGCCCGCTTGCAAACGGGAGCCAGTCCGAACGCAGAGGGCTCCTCGCCCCGCTCGTGTGGTAGGAGCCGACCGGTGGCGTGTGTTGGCGTAAGGCGACATTGCTGTACTTGTTGCTGTACAGAGCACCCCGGCCGGTACGTCGCCCGTCGTCCCGAGGGCAAGGGGAACCGTACCGCAGGGCCATCAGGCCCCGAGGAATGGAAGCCCTGCGGCAGCATGACCGTCCGCTTTCCAAACGGAGCAAGCACCCTGTTCGGCTGATCGAGGCCGTGGTCAGGAGCGCGTGGACAGTGGCGCGGATGCGTCGGCGTGCGGGGACGTAGCCGTCAGTGCTGCTGTCACCTCAGCATGGTTACCCGGTGCCAAGGTCCGGCGAAGGAGGGATTCGGCGTCGATCGTCTTGGCCATGATCAACAGGCATCGAAGTCTGTGACCGTCACGGCTGTCGCCACGTCGATGCGAACTACCGTCGCAACCGTTGGTGACGACCTCGCCCCGCAGCTCAGAGGCCAGATTGCTGCTCGCTTTCGCACGGTGGAGTACGACAGCATTGCTGTACTCCCGTGCCGCACAGCAAGGGTCATGATCAGCTCAGTAGCGCCCTGCTACCCCATTGGGGACAAAGGATGACGGGCGCGGCCGCGATGTTCGGAACGGTATCCGCAGCGACTGTCGTGATGTAGGTATGACTCAGATCAGAGAGCAGACCGGTCAACGCACGGACAAGTTGATCGTGGAGGACGACGTGGGCGACGAGCGCGAGCCAACCGTGGCTGAGCTGCTAGCGTGGCGCCGCGATAGCGTATTCCTCCCTGAGGTCGAGGCTACTGCAGAGAAGTTTCCGCAGCTGCGGAACATCTCAGCCGGGTTCCTGTTCGGCGGCGTGGTCCGTCCGCTCGAACCGGCTCCGTCAGAGTACGTGACGCTGTCGATGCCCTATCCCATCAGTTTGGAGTTCACGGGCGCCGTGAGCCAGTGGAACATGCTGTGGGAGGCGGCCCAGTTCCGGCGCCGCTTCTTCCGATTGGACGACCTTCCGGAGCCGATGGCAGAGATTGCAGACCTCGGCGATGTCAACATCACGTTCGTGCCGCGGACACGGACGCGGTACTTCGAGTACGCGCCGCTGTTTCACCTTCTGTCTAAACGCGTCCTGGACATGTTTGGACTACCGTTGCTGCGTGGTGGTCAGTGGCCGTTCATGGCTGACTGGGCGGGCGTTGACGACTTCCTGCCGTATGACTTCGAAGCTAGGCTTGCCCGCGCCTGGGCGTGGACGGTGTGGCCTCACCTGATATCGGGATCGAAGATGAAGGCGTTCTCCGCTGACGATCCGATCCGGTTGCTAGCCCACAACCTGGACTTCTGGGTACCTGCGATCACCGCCACCATCCAAGACCGGCTGCGTGACTTCTCGGAGGTGGACAAGGGCAAGACGCCCGGTCCGGTTACCCTTGAGGACGGCAGCGTGCTTGTCGGTGCTGTGGCCGGCAACCCGCGGATGGGTGGACCCCTGTGGTTCGGCGAGGACGACGCCCACGACGCGCTCGTCGAGACTGTGGAGGCCGCTGATCAGACCGGCCGCCTTCGCAGCATTCTGGACGCCGTCCGCTCTCATCGGGTCGAGGACGACTTCTCTAGTCACTGGTCGTACGAACGGGAAGACTTCGAACGCAAGCTGCACGGCAAACGACGCAAGGTCACGGTGAAGTTCGTCGAGTTGACCGACACCACCCCGGTTCAAGGGCCGGAGAGCGAGGTGCTGGGCAACCTCGTCACCAACGACTTCCTCGCACTGCTGGACGCCCGGAATCGAGAAATCGTGGTGCTGCTCAACAGCGGGGTGACCAAGAAGACCGAGATCGCCCACATACTCGGCTACGCCAACCACAGCGCGGTGTCAAAGCGCCTGGCTCAGATCCGACGGGTCGCAGAGGAATACTTCGACGAGACCTAGCGGTAAGCGCCGCAAACGGCATCCCTCGTAGCGTGTCACGTTAGATCTGAAGCCCAAACGGGACGCGTCGTTTGCCGCAGTTCCGAATCTCGCAGTCTTGTACAGCCCCACCGTGGCTCTAATTGCGGCCTGCGCCAAACGGTAAATAGTTGCATACTCTCCAGCTGGCGTAAGGAGCGCTATGCCAGAAAGCAATGCAGGTCGCGGGGGCCCATTCATACTCACCGCTCTAACCTGGGAGAACGCTTGAAGAAGCCCGAGTTGCGAACCCTCTGGTTCGCCGTCATGGCCGTTGCGTCGGTGGTGGTCGGGTCCGATGCCGGTGTCCTGTCGTTCTTGGCGGGGGCTCCTCCTGCCGGCGCCATCTTGTACGGCTTCGGCGCATTCGTTGGCGCCATGATCTTCTTTTTCGCCGTGGCTCACTTCTTGGCGAGCGGCGGCACCCAGGACCGGCCGAACGGAGAATAGCCTCATAGAGGAGCACGCGGTGCGGCTCGGTCTTGCGATGGGCACGGGCCGTACGGCAACCAATTAAACGTCAAGTGCAACCACGTCATCCGTTGGCAAGCGGACCCGGAGCACAGGGCCGCCAGGCCCGAGCACCGGAAGCCGCGCGGCAGTCGATCGCCCCGACCACGTCTGATGGGAGCCGAAGTGAGCGATCGTCACGGCCTTAACTGGCGGCTTCTGCCAACTTCTCGGGCGCGTGGGCGGTGCGTGCCCGGACCGGCCGAAGAGCCGCAGCCGGGCACGCTTGCCGACCAGCGCGCCCGGGCGGGCCGCGGAGCGGACCGCCCTTGAAGACGTATCGAAAGTTCTCATCCTGAGTGAGCGGGCTCCGGTGATCTTGAGGCTGTAGTGGCTACTCGGGTGCCTCTTTGGGCTCTGGGGCGCGTTCCTCGGTGGTGGTGACGAAGCTGCCCATGCCGCGTTCGGTGCGGATCCATCGGTCCTTGCGTAGGGCGTTCATGACCTTTTGTGCGGTCTGGGTGGCGATGCCGAATTCTTGGGTGAGGTCGACGACTGAAGGGATGCGCTGGCCTGGCTTGTACTGGCCGGCCTCGATGCGCTTGACGATGATGTCTCGTACCTGTCGCCACCTGGGCAGATCATCGCGCAACTCGGTCATGAGCACACGGTAGAAGCCCGTAGCGGAGGGCACTCCAGCGGAACATACTGCTGTGTTCTATGGTGTTCTATAGAATTGTATGTCTATGATGCGGCCATGGCATCGGTGAGCGGTGGCCTACGTGCCAGCTCGGGACCGCTTCCCCACACCGGTCCCGTCCCCTGGTGCTGGAGGGCGCCAAGGGACACGGTTCCGGGTTCCGCTCACCGATGTCCACCTACCAAGAGCTTTCGCCGAATGATGTGGAGAAGGGAGTGAGCCGTGACCGCGACCTTCCCCGACGACACAGCGGTAAGGGCTGCCGAAGAGCTCCGTGAGGCCCTGACTCGGTACGGGATCACTGCTGATGTGCATGACGGGTACGGGCTGGCGCTCGTGTCGGTGTGGGTGGATCTGATCGTGTGGTGCCGCGGGGATCAGTTCTGGTGGCGTACCGGCTGGAACCCCCGCCAGTACCGCCCTGTCTACGCCCGTCACCCGGCGACCGAACCTAACCAGGCCGCGCATCGCGTCGCCCTGCGGTACGCGGAGTTGCGGCAGATCCATCCGCTGCCGGAGCCGGAGCAGAGAGCGGCGTACCCGTCATGACAGCGCCTGACGGATGCGCAGGGTCGCTGGTGCTGCCGGTTCGTTCGCCTGGTGTGGCTGTCGGGGCACGGGTTCGGCCTGCGGAAGATCTCCGCCTGGGGCATCTTCTGGCCTTTGAGCGTGATGACGACCAGCCGTTCCGAATGACCCCGGTGCGGGGTGATGAATACGGGCGCGGACATCGCGTCGTTGACCTCCTGTGGGGCCAGGTCATCCAGCTCGACCGACTGGGTAGTAGCGGCTGCTGGTGGAAACCGCCGGCATTCCTTCTCACGGTTTCCTGCTCGTTCACCTCGGACGCTTCTCTCATCACCACTCTGTTCAACCATTCCCCCGTGCTGCTCTGGCCTGGCCACGGACAGCGGGGCGGGATGGTGAACCCATGAACGGGCGTGACGGTGTTGGCCCTGGGAGGGGTGCGTCGTCATGCCTCACCCCACCGGCCATGCCTGGAAGGGAATGAGGACGCGATGTCTGAACGGTTCGCTCAACGGCTTCCAGCCTGGCCTCTGCCCGCGGTGGGCGCTGGGCCGGTGATCGAGGGGTGGAAGACCGAACAGAGCGGGTGGGGTGTCTTCTCCGCGCGCCGCGACCCCGAACTCGTACTGACCGAACAGGAGATGCTCGCCGGACTCACCGGGCACCTGGTCGCCGAAACGGCCGAGGAACTCATCCGGCTGGCCGACGAACAGCGACGCATCGAGGACCGGCTGAACGATGTACCGCCGGTGTGTCCGCACTGCGGGCGCGCCCAGGGGGACGCGCCGCTGATCGTGACGGCGGATGAGTCATCGGTCACGGCTGAGCGGTGCGCCCGCAGCTACCCGACCGGGGCTGACTGCCTTCACCATGAGGTGGAGTGGAGCCGCCCGAATCCCCTGCCCGATGGTGTCCGTTGTCGGCAGTGCGGTACCTGGTGGCGGCTGGACCTGATCCCCGACGAGGTAGCGGCCCGGCTCAAGGGCGGCACTCCTGCGACTGAGGACACCCGGCCTGCCGTAGTCGATCGTAGGCACCCCTGATCTCGCGTGCTGCGGCGTCGACTCCGAGACGGTCGGTGTGGAGGCGTAGGTGAAAGAACCCGGCGTCGGTGCTCGTCTCCAGGTCGGTGAGTGTCTCGTCCCATGCGGTCAGGCGCTTGTGGGTGTCGACGTCACCGCGGCTTCGGGATCGCTGTTCGGTGACCTCGCGCGGGACCCACAGCAGCACGCGGAGCCAGGAATCCGGGGTTCGGCCGATGAGGCGTCTCAGGTCGTTGAGGTTGCCCATGTGCACGACGGGGACGTAGCCGGCGGCGTGGCGGTCTTCGATCATCTGGCGGTCGATGGCGTAGACGTTGCCGTAGCGGTGGGTTTCAGCGACCAGTCTGCCCGCGTCGCGGAGCTTGTCCAGGTGCTCGGCGCTGACGAACTCATATCCGTCGGCGCGGCCGGTGCCGACCTTGAGCTTGGGCAGCAACGTGAACCGCGCATCCAGGCGGGTGAGGGCGGCGGTGATGGTGTCCTTGCCGCTGGCGGGCGGCCCGTAGATGACGACTCCCTGCGGGCTCACGCGAGAATCCGTTTGAGGGCTTCGCGGGTCTGGTCGGCAAGGCTGATCGCGGCGCCGAGTCGGTTGTCGATGGTGACGTGTGCGGTGGGCGGGCTGGCCTCGACGTTCAAGCCTGCGGCGTACTCGGTCCAGTTGCTCAGCTTCCACGCATCACGGGCGGCTCCGCGGAACTCGATGTACTCGCGCATCGACTCGGGGTCGCAGCGGACCCAGATCGCCGCCACATCGATCCCCTTAGCCGCGCACCGGTTCTCCAGCCGGGCGAACCACACCTCGTCCTTGAGTTCGGCGATGAACGGGGCCGCCAGGATGGCCGAGGTGCCGACGTTGAGATTGTCCCACGCGGTCTCCATCAGACACCGGTACTCCAGCGGGCGGACCTCCTTGAGATATAGGTCGGTGTGGCGGTCGTTGGGGTCGCCTCCGAGAGAGACAAGCAGCCGCTCGACGATGGAGCGGGTCAGGGAGTCCTTGTCCAGGAACGCCCACCCGGTGATGTCGGACAGGAAGCGAGAGAACTCGGTCTTGCCCGATCCGGCGTACCCACCGACCAGGGTGAGGATGGGTCGGGGGCTGCCTCCGCCGTGGCGTCGGCGCCAGGCGTCGACCACGCGGTTACGAAGCAGCGCTTGCGGGGAGTTGCCCGGCTCGATGCCGCCGACGGAGACCTTGGTGAACGTCTCCTCAATGACCTGGGCGGCGGCGTTGTCGGCGGCGGGATCGGCGGGCGTGGGCAAATCGGAAATCACGATTTCCGCTTTCTGTGATTCACCGGGCAGAGGGGGGCGAAACCCTAGTTCGGGTTCGGTGGCCTGGTAAAGCAGGCAGTAAGCGCGCCGGTAATGCGGTCCGGGGAACACGGTTCCTTGCTCATGTCCCCACAGCGTTTGGAAGTTGGCGGCCGGGACGCTCAGGCCGTGGCGGCCGGCTGCCTGGCGCAGGCGCTCGCCTGCGCTCTCCAGGGTGAGGCCGTGGGCTTCGCGGTGTTCCCGCAGGCGGGAGGGGGTCCAGCCGGGTCGCTGGGTCGTCTTCAGTTGCATACTTTCGCCTTCACGCTTCGGGGAGGTGACGCGGTGTGCGGTCGTGCATATGAAAACGCTTGTGTAAATGGGTGTTGAGGAGGACTGAAGAAGCTTAACTAGATCGGTGTGATACCGGAAACCCCCAGCTCACGGTGAACTTAAGCCATCCCGAAAGGCGAAACGCACCGCAGAGCAAGGGAGGAACCCGTGAACGTCGACCCACAGCGGATCAGCTGGGAATTGGCCGCGATTCGGGCAGAGCTGGACGAGTTGGCATGCCGGATCGGCGAGATCACTGTGGCTTTGCGAAGACTGCCGCCTCTAGAGCGGCGAGTCGATCACCCAGCTCCTTGACGCTCTGGCGCGTCTGGGCAAGCTGGTCCAGGATCTCGGCGTTCACATCCGGCGCCTCGGGCCTGGGGGTTTCGGCGGGGGGTTGGCGGACGAACACGCCCTTGCCCTGCTGGCCAATCACCAGTCCCTCGGTGCGGAGCACGCTGATGGCGGCCTTGACCACGCTGGCGGAGACGTCGAAGCGTTCGCCCAGCTGGGCGATGGAGGGCAGCGCCGTACCGGGCGCGAGTGAGCCGGTACGGATCTGGCCGCGCAGCTCGTCGACGATCTGCAAGTAGGCCGGCTGGCCGGTCTTCTCAACCATCCGAACTCGTTTCGACTAGTCGCAATAACTGTATGAACTGTCAGTTCAGCACACCCTCGTAAAGAAACCAACCAAGCCGCCGAAGAACTCATTGACAACTTAGAATTCCAAGTGTTCCATGTCTCCTAAGCATTCCAGCTAGCAAAGGAACGATCATGCGCGCCATCCCCATCCCCGTCGACGTCACCAAGCTCCAGATCACCTGCGTCAAGGCCGCCAAGCCTCGCCTGGTCAACAAGGACACCGGCGAGATCAAGCGCGACAAGGACGGCAACGTCATGTACGAACTCACCTTCCTGTTCGAGGACGACCTTGGCCGCATGGAGCTGGTCAAGGTCAGCACCACCCCTGAGCCGCAGATCACCCCCGGTGAGGAGGTCGTCCCGGTCGACCTGGTCGGCTACGTGTGGGAGCAGGCCGGACGCTGGGGCATCGCCTACCGGGCCGCCTCCTTCCGCCCCGTCGGCGCCTCCCTGTCCACCTCCGCCGGAATGGGGGCGGACCTGTGATCACCCTCGACCACCCCCTGTTCAAGGTCCTCGCCGTCGTGCTCGTGCTGCTGGCCTGGCGGCGCTGGGCTCCTACCTCCTACTGGTACGCCCTGGTCTTCCCCCGTAAAGCCCTCTGGCTGCGCTGGTCCTGGCGGCACGTGGCCTCCGGCTGCGGGCTGACCAAAAAGCGGCACCGGTGGTGGTTCACCACCGTCCCCGGCCTGGTCGCCTCGACCGGCGTCGTACAGGTCAAGCGGCGCTTCCAGCGGGTCGCCGTCGACACCAAACCGTGGATGGGCCTGCCCCGGCCCGTACGGCACGGCTTCCGCATCACCTTCCACCTCCTCGACGGCCAGGTGCCCGACGACTACGCCAAGGTCTGTGAACGGCTCGCGCACGCCTGGCGCATCGAGGCCGTTCGCGTCGTCGCCTCCCGCCCTGGCCGCGTCACCCTCCAAGGCATCACCCAAGACCCGTTAACCCACGTCGCCCCCGCCTCCCCTCCGACCGAACCGCGCGACGGCTGGCGGGCCGAGGACCTGCTCCGCCCCATCGTCGGGGTACTGGAGACCGGCGCGGCCTGGCGCATGGACCTGCGCCTGATTTCGCACTGGATGAACGCCGGTGCTACTCAGTCGGGCAAGTCCAACCTGATCAACGCGCTCATCGTCGGCCTGGCCCCGCAACCGGTCGCCCTGGTCGGCTTCGACCTCAAAGGCGGCGTGGAGCTATCGGCCTACGCCGCTCGGCTGACCGCGCTGGCCACGACCCGTGCCGAGTGCCTCGACCTGCTCGGTGACCTGATCGCGGTGATGGGCGCGAGGATGCTGGCCTGTCGCCGCTACGGGGTCCGCGACATCTGGCAACTCCCCGACGCCTCCCGCCCGATCCCGGTCGTGGTCCTGGTCGACGAACTCGCCGAGTTGTATCTGACCGCCGACAAGGCCGAGAAAGATCAGGTCACCCGTACCGCTACCGCGCTGCTGCGCATCGCCCAGCTCGGCCGCGCGTTCGGCATCCACCTGATCCTGTCCGGCCAGCGGATCGGCTCCGACCTCGGTCCCGGCGTGACCGCGCTGCGCGCCCAGATCGGCGGACGGGTCTGCCACCGGGTCAACGATCCCGAGACCGCCGTGATGACGCTCGGCGACCTCGACCCCGACGCCCTGGTTGCCGCCCGGTCCATCGCGCCGGAACTGCCCGGGGTGGCCGTGATCACCGGTTCTGACGGCCGGTGGTACCGGGCGCGGTCCGGCTACGTCTCCACCACCGCCGCAGAGCAGGCCGCGGACACCTACGCCGAGATGGCGCCGTCGTGGAACCAGGTAGCCGCCTCCGGTCTCGGTCACGAACTGCCCAGCGTCGACGACATCCCCGAACTCATCGCCTGACCTCCGCAATTTCGGAAGGGAGAACCACCGTGACCGCGACCGCGCCTCGTCTGGCCGTACGGCTGGCCGACTCCGCACCGGTGCTGATCCTCGCCGCGATCGCCGGGGCCGGCAGCTTCACCCACATCCGCGACACCGCCACCGAACACGGACAGTCCGGATGGATGGCCTGGGCCATAGCGGTCTGCGTCGATCTCACCTGTGTCATGGCCGCCCGAGAACGACAGCGCGACAAGAAGAACGGACGAGTGCGACAGGGCTGGATCTCCTGGCCGACCCTCGTCCTCGTCGGCGGGATCACCCTCTCCCTGGCCGCAAACCTCGCCCAAGCCCACCCATCGGCCTGGGGGTGGATCACCGCCGCGACCCCGGCAGGGGCGTTCCTGATCGCGGTCTCCATGCTGGAACGGCGCTCCTCCGGCCCTCGTTCCGAACCGTCCCCGGCACCCGTTCCCGTTCCGGACGCCGTACCGCAACCCCCGGCCGAACCTGCCGCGCTCTCCCCGTCGCCCGCTCCCGCCGTACCGACTCAGAACGGCACCGGGAACGGCCAGAACGGCATAGCGCCAACGAGTGAGCTTCTCGACTACGCGCGCCGCGTCGCCGACGAACACCACGCCCGGCACGGCAGACCCATCACCCGCGACGCCCTGCGCACCCGACTTGGGGTGTCCAGTCAGCTCGCCTCCGACCTGCTGCGCAACCTGCGCGACAGCCCCACCCCCACCTGAACGCAAAAGGAGAAACCTCATGCGCATCCGCATCGACGGCACCTACGCCGAAATCGTCCACTCCGTCAACAAGATCCGAACGATCCTCCCGATCGGCTCGGTCTCCCCGGTTCTGCCGCTACAGCGGCCACACACCTGGCGTGTGTTCCTCGATACCGCGCCCAAGCGCACCGGAAGCAGGTGGATCACATGACCGACACCCCAGACTCCCCGCTCGTCGACATCGTCCCCAAGCGCTGGCTGTGCTGCTGCGGCGGGACCGGCGTCGACAGCCACGGCCAGACCTGCGAGCACTGCGAGGGCCTCGGCTTCACCTGAGAGTCCTCGGCGCCCCCGGCGTGACCACACATCCGCCAAGACGTCCGCCACGTCGGGGGCCATCCCGCACCGAACCCGAAAAGCCCGGAAGGGACACCCCCATCATGCCAAGCACCCACGCGGTAGCCGGGATGATCACCCGGCTCCACGACCCCCAATACGCCCGCTGGGCCGCCCAGATCCGCCGGACCGGCGGCTGCCGACAGCCCATCCACCTTCGCGGCCACGTCCACCACCTCGACCCCGCCACCGGGAACCGGCTGCACAGCTACAGCACCGCGAACGAACCGGACGGCATCCTGCGCGTCCCGTGCAAGACCCGCCGCGCCTCCCGGTGTCCGGCCTGCGCCGAGACCTACCGGGCCGACACCTACCACCTCATCCGCGCGGGCCTCGTCGGGGGCAAGGGTGTCCCGGAGACGGTCAGCGCGCACCCGTGTCTGTTCGTCACCCTGACCGCTCCCTCGTTCGGCACCGTCCACACCCGGCGAGAGAAGAACGGCAAGATCCTGCCCTGTCACGCTCGACGCGATGCGGCCACCTGCCCGCACGGGCGCGTCATGTCCTGCACCGCCCGACACGGGGCCGACGAACAATGCCTCGGTGAACCACTGTGCCCGGACTGCTACGACTACGCGGGAAGCGTGCTGTTCAACGCCATGTCCCCGGAGTTGTGGCGGCGCTTCACCGAAGCTCTTCGCCGACGCCTCGCCAAGCTCGCCGGACTGACCCAGCGGGAGCTACGCCAACAGGCCGTGCTCTCCTTCGCCAAGGTCGCCGAGTACCAGCGGCGCGGCGTCGTCCACTTTCACGCGGTCATCCGCGTCGACGGCCCCGAAGGGCCGGCTACTCCTCCACCGGCCTGGGCGACGGCCGACCTGATGACCGACGCCGTACAACATGCCGCCTCCGCCGTCGCGGTCACCGTCCCTGCAGTGCCTGGTGAACCCGCGCGGTCCTTCCAGTGGGGCACCCAACTCGACATCCGCGAGATCACCGTGACCGGTGACCTTACCGAGCAGGCCGTAGCCGCCTACATCGCCAAGTACGCCACCAAAGCCGCCGAGTGCGTCGGCACCCTGGACCGGCGCATCAACCCCCTCGATGACCTGACCGCCCTGCCGATCCGCGACCACGCCCGGCGGCTCATCGCCGAGTGCCTGCGCCTGGGCGCCCTCGACGAACTGGCCGAACTCCGGCTCATCAAATGGGCGAACATGCTCGGCTTCCGCGGCCACTTCTCCACCAAGAGCCGCCGCTATTCCACCACCCTCGGCGACATCCGCCAGGAACGCACCGACTACATGCGCGCCGAAGCGATCACCACCGGACGGCTTCCGCTCTTCGACGAGGACACCGTGCTCGTTGTCTCGCACTGGGAGTACGCCGGACAGGGCTTCTCAGCTGGTGACGCCCTTTTGGTAAGCGCCCTTACCGGAAACCGTCTGCCCGCTGCCTCCGGGGGTGGTTCATGACTCGGCTCCTTCTCACTGTGCCCGAAGCCGCGGCTGCCCTGGCGGTCTCCCGGAGCAAGCTCTATCAGCTGATCGCCTCCGGCGCGGTCGACTCAGTCCGGATCGACGGCTCCCGACGGGTCCCGGTCTCGGCTCTGCAGGACTACATCACTCACCTGACCTCGGCGGAGCGTGCGGCATGACCAAGTCCCCCGTCGGCACTCCTGATAAGCCGAACAAGAAAAGCACGCCCAAGCTCCGCGACGGCGTCATGAAGCGCGGAACCACCTGGTCCTACGTGATCCGCGCCAAGGACCCTGAGACCGGCGAGAGTAAGCCCAAGTGGGTGGGTGGTTTCGCCACCGAGGAAGCTGCCAAGGCCGCTCGTGACGAAGCACGTGTGAACGCTCGGCGCGGTGAGTACGTCGACCGGAACGAGATCACCGTGAGCGAATACCTCGATGACTGGATCGAGGATCACGCTATGGAGATCAAGCCGGGGACGCTTGAGGACTACCGGATCACCATTCGCCTCTACATCAAGCCCCACATCGGGAGAACGAAGCTTCAGGCGGTTCGGCCCTCCACGATCACCAAGCTCTATCGGGATCTGCTGGCCAAGGGCGGGCGCGGCGGAAAGCCGCTGGCGGTCTCCACCGTCGTCCACACTCACGCGATTCTGCGGCGTGCTTTCCGTGACGCCGTCGAAGTCCACGAGTACCTCAGCAGTTCACCCGTCGACAAGGCCAAGCGTCCGCGTGGGGAGTGGCGGGAACCCGGAATGATCTGGACTCCTGCACAGCTCCGGACCTTTCTCACGCTGGCCCGCTCGCATCGGTTGTTCGCCTTCTTCCACCTAGCCGCCTATACGGGCGCACGGCGGGGTGAGCTGCTGAACCTTCGATGGCCTGACGTCGACCTGGGTGGAAAGCAGATCACCATCAAGGGCTCAACGGGTGTAGTCGACGGTGAGCACATCGAGGGCACCACGAAGAGCGGTCGGACGCGCGTGGTGACCATCGATGATGGCACGGTTGCTGTCCTCCAGAAGCACAAAGAAGCGCAGGACGTCGAGAAGCTCCGCAGCGGAGAGTCCTGGAAGGGGGAGGAGAACGGGCACGTCTTCACGACGGGCTGGGGCGGAGCCATCTATCCGACTACCGTGACGGCGCTGCTAGGCAAGTTCATCAAGGCGCACAACGAACCGGAGGACAAGAACCAGGCTCCGACTGACCGCCTGCCCTATGCCCGACTTCATGACCTACGACACATCCACGCGACCACACTTCTCTTGGCTAACGTTCCCGTCCACGTGGTCGCGGCTCGGCTTGGCCATGCTGATCCGGCCATCACCCTTCGCGTCTACGCGCACGTAATCCGCTCGGCGGAAACTGCCGCAGCTGACGTCTTCGCCCATGCCTTACGTCACATAGCGGACAAAGAGTAGCAAAACCTTCAGTGAAGGCAGCGCCGAACCTTGCCGGAGTCACATTCGGCAAGGTTCGGCATGTTTCGGCATGCAATCGGCAAGCTAGATGAGCTAGGCTTGTACTAGCGAGGGCAACAAACCCCCTGGCACTCTGACCCAAACGTCGCAGGAGTTCTCGATGCCCTCTAACGCCTTTCATGATCTCCCCGATTGGCGTGATGAGAAACTGGGGACAATGATTCGGGTCGCATTATGGCTCGTTGCTGAAATCGGCGAGGGGAACGAGTTCACCACCACTCAACTACACGAAGCGTTTCCCGAGCAACAACAAACCATCCGACGATTGCGCGATCTTCGTGAGTATGACTGGGTGATCGAAACCAACCGATCCCTCCCACAGCTAGCTCCTACAGAGATGCGCCTTGCTAAAGTAGGCATCCATCTCTGGGAGCCCGGCAAGCGCAGACTCCGAACAAAACGTCCCACTCAAGTTCGGCGTGAAGTATTTACACGCGATGGTTTCGCCTGCATTTATTGCGGACTTGCAGCTGGCAGGTGGGCTCACATAGCCCCGGAGGAGGGCCCGCTTAGGGTCGCCCACGTGACACCTATTGCTGCTGGCGGTAACGACAGTCCCGAGAACATGGTCACGCTTTGCGTCAACTGCTATGAAGATTTCAAGAAGGGGAATATCAGGTTCAGCAACCCAGAAGATTTGCAGACCCTGATAGATGAACTATCCCTAAATGATCAATCCCGCTTGCTTGCTTGGATAGTAATGGATGGTAAACCAGCTACCCAGGTAGAAAAGGCTTGGGGACTATATCGAATGCTTGCTCCCGGACAGCGAGCTGCCCTGAAAAAACACTTGGGGCAGGCCGTAATCAATCAAACGGAGCCTGGCGCGAACTCCTGATCGTTCACCTTGAATCCCGTCGGCCCCTGCCTACCTCTCACAGCAAGACAGAGGCCGACGGCTGTCACCCATCCCTCAACAAGACAGGCGACCTACCTATGATGACCGATCCACGTCCTGAACCCTCACCCAGGTTCAAAACTCCCCGCCCCTTAGTGATCATTGTCCTCGTTCTGGTCCTGAGCTTCCAGGCTGGTTACAGCCCGGAGCAGGTTCGAGAGATCCTCACCATCGTCGTGGCCTCGCTCGTGGCCCTTGCCGCGGCATGCGTTTTGAACCCCGCACTTCTCGAATGAGTTAGGGCTTCACACCTCGTGCTCCCCGAACACGATCATCCGCAGCGTGAATCCCTAGTCGCTGCCCGTGAGCGTTACGCTTTGCGCAGCAGCCTGGGTCAGACGCTCAGTTCGATCCAGGCGTCGTTGTCGCCAAGCCAGTGGACTCACCGCTGTTAGCAAGAGTGTTAGCAAAAGGCCCCCACCGGAACCCGGTGGGGGCCTCTGACCTGGAGCCGCCTTGGGGAATCGAACCCCAGACCCCTTCATTACGAGTCAACGGCGGAGTCCAAATTGGCAGACTCGTGCCCTGGTCGGACAGTGAATGCGGGCCGGTGGCGTGTGATCGCGCGGTTGCGTCCCACAGTCGTGACCGGGCGCTAGTTGCCTTGACGCTGATGACAAGGTTCTAGCGTGACTGCGACAAGCGGGCGGGAAAGGTCGCCGGCGCATGGTGAGGCCACGGTGCCACCGCAGTACCGGCGACTGCCCGTCCATCGCATCGGCTACCGACCGGAGAACATGGGGTCACCCACCTGCCGATCCATATCGGCGGATCGAGCCGGGCGGCCGCACGCCGCGCCGGACGACGCGGCGACGGCTACTTCCCCGGCGGCGCGCTCGATCCGAACGAACGCGCCATCCAGCTGGACCTCGCCCGGTCGACCGCCGTCGAGGCCGGCCGCAACCCGGAAACGCTGGAGTACACGCGATCGGGGCCGATCGACATGACCGTCGATCAGGTGGAGGAATTCGCCGCTCAAGGCGTGACCCGCATCGTCGTGAGTGCCACCGCCACCGAACCAGACCGGCAACGCGAGGAGATGTCCGCGTTCGCCCAGCGGTTCGACCTCCTCGAACACCTTTCCCCATCCACCTCTGGGCCGACGAGAGCATACTCATTGCTTAGCAATCGATGTTCCGCAAGCAGGGCTTCTCGCCCCAGGCGGCAGGCGGTTGGGTCCGTGGCGACTGGCTGGAAATCCGCGACGACGGCCGCCGCTACCTGACTGATCGTTCACTGAGCTGGCCGGCAGAACGGGGAGACTCCATCTGTGACATCCGTCCTGTCAGCGCTTCCAACCGGGAGATCGAGCGCGGTGCCGGGGTTTCAGGCGTCGCTCCCGCTTCATAGCAGGTGTGCTCGGCACCATCGCTCGCTGGAATGCACCCGTTACCATCTGAGCTGAGCTTCACTTTTCCGCTGAATGCCCCAAAAGCCCAAAACAAGGACGAATGCCTCATGAGACGATGGGCTGCCCCAGCAGTCGCCGTACTGATCGCATCCGTGTCGGCCGTCACGAGTCCCGCCTCCGCGCAGGCAGGCGCTCCTGATCCGGCGCGCGCCCTCAAGCAGCAGTTCCGAAATGAGCATGGCGTTCGGATTTCCGAGACCACCCGCTACTTCTTCGGCAAGAAGTCGACGGTCTCCGGGAATGGAACCCGGATCAGCGGTCGTCTCCAGTTCGCCCCATCGGGTCCAGTGGCTGCGGACTTCACCTGGTGGGACCTTTCCTGGCCGAAAGGCAAGGGGCTCCCGTCCAAGAAGTCGGCCCCCTACCGGGTGATCCGCGTCGGTAAAGACGTGTACGACAGCGCCAACTGGTATCCCGGACCGGTTCCGGACGGCAAGAAGTGGGTCCGGCTCCCGAACGAGCACAGGGGACGCATGAACCGGGACATGGCCCGGGCCGCCAGCCTGCAGCCGATCAACATGTACGACTCGTCCATGATGAAGGCCGTACTGAAGCGCTCAGTGAGCAAGCCCGTCTCCGGCGGTTTCCTCTACCGGGGCACCATGAGCTACCAGGAGCTGAGCAGGGTTTCCAAGAGCACCCTTGCCGCCTGGACCTCGGGGCGGCCCATCAACAAGAAGAGCAAGGGGAAGGTCTCCTGGCAACTCTGGGCCGACCGTGACGGTCTGCCCAAGCGCCTGATCACCACCGACACCGCGGGAGGTGGGAAGGAGCCGCTGGTCAAGCGGAGCGACACGCGCTACACCGACTGGGGATTCCATCTCGTCATCACCGCCCCACCCACCGACGAGGTCATCGACGAAGACGACCTGTTGGAGTACGCCCGCATGCAGAACATGCCCATTCCGCCGGACGCCGGGAACACCTAAGGCGCTCCGGCGATCACGAGAACGGCCCGCCGGGATCACCTCGCAGGACCTTTGACCTGCTGTGCGACCGGAGGTACTCGCCTGACACTCCTATGTCAGGCGACTGCTTGACAGGGGCGCGTCCGCAGCAACGCCTGCCCAACCTGCGTGCCGTCCACGACCGTTGTCAGCAATCACACTGGGCCGGTCACCGCTCCGATTCGATGATCTCCATCGCCTGAGGCACGTCAGTGACAGCATGATCCGCGTCATGCCGGTGATCCGGCCACGTCCCCCGGTCGATCCAGACCGTACGGAGGCCGGCCGTCCCCCTCCGGTGTCGGGCTTACGGATGCCTTCGATCTCCGATAACGCGTAGGCGTCGACGGCCTTGGCCGGTCCCGTCCGCCTGTACCAACGGTGATGCCCGCCGACGGCCAAGGCCGATGTGGGCTTGCCCATGGTTCGCCGACGCTTGGCGGCGGCGAGGTTGTCAAGCCGGCCCAGCCGCTCGACCGCGCGTTCCCTCACCACCTCATCGACGCCTCAGCGGCACCCTGGAACCTTAAAGGTTGTCCGAATCACAACCAAACAGTGATCGTTACCTAGGTTCCACACGACAAACGGCGCCTTCTCCATCTCGCCGGGTCAGGTAAGAAGCTTCGTCTTCGCGGTCGGCAACCAGGGGTCGTGCCGGGTGCGAATGCAGGACATCACCAACGGCGGGTACTACTACAGCCCTTACGTGGTTCCCTGAAAACCAGTGAACAACGCCCCGCCGATAGATTGTCAGACCAAGGAGCCGTCGGATTTCACCTCCTTTCAAGGATGGTGATAACGGCTTGTTCGCAAGCTCCGGCGGCTCCTGTCCCACCGCAGGACCACGGCCTGTTCTCACACCCGCGTCTCGATGACGTCCGGACTGTACGGCCCCTGACCACCCCGACCCGGTTCGCCGCTCCTGCCCGTCGGGCGTGACGTTCTCTCAGCCGTGGGTACGGTGGATCCGGAGTCGACACACCTCAAAACGATCAGCCCGTTCCGGAACGCGTGACCAGCACGGCCGCCGAGACCGCCCAACCCACCGAGAACAGCGAGCCGGCCCGGGCCCAGGTGGCTGCACCGCCGGGTGGACCCTCGTCGACGGCGGCACCGTCGACCCGCGCTGGTCAGTGGGGCAAGACAGGAGGATGCCAGATGACCAGCCATAACTCCCTTGCGGATAGCGAAGTCTGGGATCCCTTCGGCACGTTGCACCGCGCATTGTGGATAGGCGGTGGCCAATGGGCCGGAAAGTCGACCGTGGCCCGGCTCTTGGCCGTCCAGTACCGCATCACCGTCTATCACTACGACTACCACGACGCCCGCGGTCACAACGATCGCCGGATCGCCCGTCGCGTCGACCTCGGCGAGCCCGCCACCGAGCCCGACCCGGACAAGATGTGGGTCCACACCACCCCGGAAGAGATGGCCGCCGCGACCCTGGCCGGTTTCCCGGACCGGTTCGAGTGGGCCCTGGACGACCTGCGCGCGCTCGTCTCAGGCCACCCGATCATCGCAGAAGGCTGGGGACTCCGCCCCGAACTCGTCGCACCCGTCATCGACTCACCGCGCCGGATGGTCGTCATGGTGCCCACGCCGGAGTTCCGCCAACACCAGCTCCAAGAACTACCGCGCGCCGCCTCGCTCGGGCACCGCGTCAGCGATCCGGCCCGCGCACAGGCCAACCGCCTCACCCGGGATCGCCTCGTCGCGGAGGACGCCGTCCGCACCGCCCACCAGCTCGGCATCCGCGTGATCGAAGTCGACGGTTCCCGCGACGCCGCTGCGATCGCGGGGATCGTCGCCGACCATTTCAGCCCCTACCTCTCACAGGGCCCCGGCGTTCCCGGGTTCTGATGCGGTATGGCGACGTTGAGTGTTTGGCCAGGTGGCAGCGGCAAGGCTTCCCCCAGGGCCTGGGACCGCCAGGTGGTGTCCGGCGTGAAGGTGGCGCGAACCTGATCTGCTGCTCTTGCACGGAACGTGAGAAAGCGTGCCTCGACACGTCCGCATGCCGACTTCGGCTCTACTTCGCACTTCATGGCACCGACCCGAGCGCCGGGCCGTGAAACCCCGATGACCTGGAGAGGAGCTTGGGAGATCGGAGGTTATTTCTTAATCCGTAGGGCGCGGATCTAGCAGAGCATGTCAGCCGACAGCACCTGGCCGGCGGCGCGGTCCACGCGCCCTCTCCCTGTCGGCTCAGTCCTGGCGGCTCACGATGGCCGGGCGGATTCGGTTTCGGCGGATCCTGCCCGGCTATCGCGTCTGCCCGGACCCGTCAGGTGGCCTCGAAGTCGGCTCGGTGGTCGGCGGCCCACTCTGCCAGAGGGCGGCCCGGCCGCCCGGTCACTACCGTAACGGGACGTGGGACGTCGGGGACGGTGAGGGTGTCGTGCCAGTAGTCGAGCAGCATCTTCATCACGGGTTCGGGGATGAACTGTGCGGTCTCGGTGCGGAACTCCTCGGGTGTGATCTCCACTAGCGGGATTTCCAGTCCTAGGGTCTCACCGATGATCGCCACCTGCTCGGAGCGGGTCAGGGCTTTCGGGCCGGTGAGCGGGATCGCCTCACCCAGATGATTGTCGGAGAGCAGGGTCTCGGCGGCGGCCTCGGCGACGTCGTACTCGTGGATCGGGGCCTGTGCCGATGCGAGGTATGGCGCCCGGATCGGTGCGCCGGAGCGGATCTGCCAGGCCCAGGAGAGCAGGTTGTTGGCGAAGGTGCCGGGCCGCAGGATCGTCCAGGCATCGGTGCGGTCGGTCACGGCGGCCTCGACCGCGGTGTGGTGGAGCTGGCTCGCCGAGCCATGGTCACGCTGGAACTCCTTCGCGGCGGCGAGGGAGGACAGCACGGTGAAGCGGTGGACGCCGTGGGCGGTCGCCGCGGTGACGAACGCGTCGACGCCCTGGGCGGGGAAGACGAAGGCGCGATCGACACCGTCGAACACCTCCGGCCCGAGCGTGGCGGCGTCGGCCAGGTCGCCGGCGACGACCTCGACCCTGGCCGGCAGGTCCGCGTCATCGGGCTTGCGGGTCAGCGCACGTACAGCGGCGCCGCGGGCGAGCAGGGTCGTGACGAGGTGACGACCAACAGCGCCGGTCGCGCCGGTAACAAGGATGGTCAAGATGGCTCACATTAGGGAAATGGTGCCGGTCCGTCCGGCTTGGAGCCCAACCTATGAGGGGTTTAGGACATTTTCTGTCCCTATTTCTCCTAGCATTGGCGAGTATGCCGGAACAGACCACAATTGAGCGGGCGCTACGCCTGCTGGAGCTGCTGCAGGCCCGCCGGTCCTGGAGCGGCGGCGAACTCGCCGACCGCCTCGGCGTCGACGGCCGCACACTCCGGCGGGACGTGGAACGGCTACGGGGCCTCGGCTATCACATCGAGGCACGTCGCGGCCCCGACGGCGGCTACCGGCTGTCCACGGGCAGCGACCTGCCGCCACTGGTGTTCACCCCGGACGAGGCGCTCGCCGTGGCCGCCGCCCTCGCCTCCTCGGCCGCCAACGGCGCTGCCGGCGGGGGCGAGGTCGCGCTCACCGCCCTGGCCAAAATGGAGCAGGTGATGCCCCCGGCGGTGCGCCGACGGGTGCGGGCGCTGCGCTCCTCGGTCGCCCTCGGCGACACACCGAATGCAGTAGCCGGCGCGTATCCGGCTCCGATGAACGCCGACGTGCTGGCAGTCCTAGCGCTGGCGTGCCGGGACGCGGAACGGGTCCAACTGCGCGTGATGAGCACCGAGGGCGCCGACACCGCACGAGAGTCCTCGCGCCACGTCGAGCCTGCCGCCCTGGTGCCCAGGCAGACTCGGTGGTTCCTCGTGTGCCGCGAGCTCGACCGCGGCTGGCGGGTGTTGCGCGTCGATCGGATCACGCGGGCATCGGCGACGGGCGTGCGCTTCAAGCCGCAGGAGGTCCCCGGAGGCGACCCGGTCGCGTTCGTCACCAGCCAGCTCGGTGCCCCGCCTCGGAAACATACGGCGACGATCCTAGTCCACGCCCCGATCGAACAGGTACAGGCGTACATGGGTGGCTTCGCCACGGACTTCGCCCCGACGACAACCGCCACCGGTCAAGCAGCGACATACTGGCGCATCGCCGACGTACGTCTGGAGGTCCTCGCCAGCGGGCTGCTCTGGGTGCGATGGCCCTTCGAGGTGATCGACTCTCCCGGGCTCGCCGCCCTGCTGCGGGACCGAGCCGCAGCCTTCGCCTTCGCCGCCGACCCGCGCTGAAGCCGACTCACCAGGCCGTCACGACTAAGGGGCTTCGGGCGGGCAAAGGGACACGCATTCGGAGTGGAGGGCCTGCGAGGGCCGCTCAACCTACTTTCTGGATGTGGGCCCGCTCTAAGGCGGCGGATGTTCCCTCGGGGTCGTGCTCGTCGTCGGGGGCCGTCGGCGCCGACGATTCGGGCCGTGGTCTTCCGCCGGTCCTCGTCGAGCAGTTCTCGCATGGCCACCTGCTAGCGGACACGCCGTTCTCCAGTTGAGCGGCCAGATTTCTCCTGGCTGATGGCCATCAAAATTCCTGGCGTGGCCACTGGGAATCCCGGTGGGTGGCCAGGTCGATCTCCGGGTGGGCGGTCAGGTCAGCGGGATCACTCCACGCCCGGACAGAGCCTCGGCCAGGCGATGGGAGTCGCCGCTGGTCTCCACCAGGTGGGCGTGGTGCATCAGCCGGTCGACGGTCGCGGTGGCGAGCGTCTTGGGCATGATGGTGTCGAAACCCGACGGGTGGATGTTGCTGGTGACCACGACCGAGCGGCGCTCGTAGGCGGCATCGATAACGCGGTAGAACGCCTCGGAGGTCTCGTGGCCGACCGGCAGCAACCCGATATCATCGATAACGATGACGTCGCTGCGGCAGATGCGGCCGATGGCGCGCGAGACCGATCCGTCGATCTTGGCCCGGCCGACCGTGGCACTGAGAGACTCCAGAGTGAACCAGGCCACCCGCAGGTCTTTTTCGATCGCCAGATGCGACAGTGCCTCAGCGAAGTGGGACTTGCCGGTGCCGGACGGTCCGGCGATCACCAGGTTCTCCGCGCGGCTGACCCATTCCAGCGTCATCAGCGCGTTCTGGGTGGCCTCGTTGATCGTGGAGCCCTCGCGCCGCCAGGAGGAAAAGGTCTTGCCGGAGGGAAAGCCCGCGCTCTTGCGCCGGTTGCGGCGGGTCGCCTGGTCGCGGCCGACGACCTCCTCATTGAGCAGGACGCGCACGACTTCGGCTGGGTCCCAGCGTTGCGCGCGGGCGGTCGCCAGCACCTCGGGCGCCGCTTTGCGGGCGTAAGGAAAACGCATCCGGCGAAACAGGGCCTCCAACTCGGCCGGGACCGGTGGGGCCGCAGGAAGGGTGACACTCACGAGTGATCTCCTTTGACGCTGTTGGTGTTACTGAAGGCAGCCCAGGAAGCGGTGCCGGGCTGGACCGAGTGAGCCTCGTCGACACGGGTGTTTTCACCGGCGTGCTCATGCAACGCGAGGTGGTCGCAGATGGAGGCCAGATCGGCTTCGGCGAACCGGCCGTTGATCGCGGCCAGGCCGAGCGCCTCATCCACCCGGGCCGCGCCCAGCAGACTGGCCAGCTCGACCGCGCGGGCCATTTTGGTGCGGATCCGCACCACTCCGGTGGCGGCGGCCTCGATCAGCCACGCCTGCGCACCCGGCCCGATCGCCAGGAACGCTTCTTCGGCCTTGGTCCGCGGGCGAGGCCGGGGCGCTTTGGGGCCGTTGCCGCCCTCGTGCTCGGGATAGTGGGCATCGACGATCCGCGGCCGGCCCGGAACCGACAGCCGATGCCGCCACAGTTCCCTCAGACCGTGCTGACCGTGCTGCTCATCGGTGCCGGAGCGGCCGACGATGACCAACTCGTCGCCGTGGACGCGGCACCAGACCGTCTGTCCCTCGTGGCCGGGCGGCACCGAGTAGCGCACATCGCCCCAGCGGACGGTCCGGTCGTCGCAGACCAGGCGCTCGGCGCCGAGCGCGAGCACGTAGGGATCGGCGGGCAGCACGTGCAGGCGAGCGCGTTCCTCGGCCAGCATCTCGATCGGCGGCCGGTGTGTCTCGCGATGGCGGCGGCCGTTGATGTGCTCACTCCAGGCAGCACACGCGGTCTCCAACTCGGTGAAACTCCCATAGGCGGCGCGGAGGTTGGCGTGGGTGGGCACCAGGTCCGCCTTGGCGATCTTCACCGTTGCCTCCACCCCGCCCTTGGACTCGGGATCGAACGGCTCGCAGGTAGTCACCACGCACCCGTAATGCCGCCCCAGCTCGACGATCTGCGGGTGGCGCACCGCGATGCGGGCGATGTGCTCGATCGTGACCGTCTTGGGGTTGTCGGTCAGCAGATACGTCGGCGCCCCGCCCAGCCGCCGCAGCGCCGCGTCCAGGCACGACGTCAACGTGGCCAGCGTCTGATCCCAGGCGGGGATCACCACCCGAAACCGCGACCAGGCCAGCCAGGCACAAAACAGCTGCGTGCGGCGCTCACCGATCCGCGGGCCCTCGCCCCAGTCCCACTGCAGCCACATCCCCGGCTCAGGCACCCAGGGCCGGTAGACGCGCCGCCGTCCGGCCTTCCAGGCCGCCTTGATCTCGGCGACCGCCCGCCGCGTGGTCCGCTCGGACCCGGCGAATCCCATCGCGACCAGGTCTTTGTGCACCACGTCCGCGCGGATCTTCCCTTTCGACCGGTCGACCTTCTCCTCGATCTTCGCCAGGAACGCGTCGATCGCCTTAGGTCGCGGCGCCGGCTGGTGCGGGTTGCCGCCCGCCGCGCGGATCGCGATATACCGGCGCACCGTCTTGGGGTCACACCCCGCCAGTTGCGCCGCCGACCAGGCGCACCCGGTCAGGTCGTAAGCCTCGTAAATCTCCATCAGCTCCATGCCAGACTTCGTCACGGGCCCCCTCCGCGGGTCTGGGGTGCAAGGTCTCGACAACCCGCAACCCAAGCCCCCGCGGAGGGGAACCCAAGCTGTGACACACGGACAAGATCAGGAGATCGGCCTGGCCATTGACCAAGACTTTTGGTGGCCGCCCACCAGGAACCGGTGTCCGTCAGCCGCGACTTTTCTGTCCGCCGATCAAGAGTTCCACGTGACCGCTCTCAGCCACCCGCTTCGAGGGGGAAAGCGCGGCGCCCCGATGGTCTTCGGTCATCACGGTCCCTCACCTTCCTGACCAGGTTACTCGTCGCCTTTCTACCGGTTCGGGTGACCGGTGGTGGAGCACTTGTTCACAGGTGGATCGACCTCAGCTTTCGCGGTACGGCCAGATCGTCCGCCTCCCACAGTCGTGACCGGGCGCAAGTTGCCTTGACGCCAATGACAAGGTTCTAGCGTGGCTGCGACAAGCGGGTGGGGAAGGTCGTCGGCGCACGGCGAGGCCACGGTGCCACCGCAGTACCGGCGACTGCCCATCCATCACATCGGCTGACTAACCGGAGGAACGGCGATGAAGTTCGCAGTCAGCTACAGCACGCCCTATCACGGCATCGACCCCGACAAGATCGTGGCCTACGCCCGGCATGCCGAGGACTGCGGCTTCGAGTCGCTGTATGTTCCCGAGCACATCGCGCTGTATCCCGGTGCGATGGTCGGGCGCTTTGAGCTCCCGCCGTCGCTGCCGTACTTCGATCCGCTCGATTGCCTGAGCTTCGTCGCCGCGGCTACGCGACGGATCCTGCTCGGAACGGGTGTGCTGCTGCTGCCCTACCATCATCCGGTGGTCCTGGCCAAGCGTCTGGCGACCATCGATGTGCTGTCCAAGGGGCGGATGCGGCTGCTGACCGTGGGGCTCGGCGCCCTGCCCGGTGAGGCTCAGGCGGTGGGGGTCGACTTCAGCACCCGTGGGCGTCGTGCCGACGAGGCGATCGACGTGATGCGGCTGCTCTGGGCCGGCGGCGAAGACGGTGTCAGCTTCGCTGGGGAGTTCTTCACCTTCGATGACCTGTGCCAGTTCCCAAAGCCCTATGGGGTCACCCACCTGCCGATCCACATCGGCGGATCGAGCCGGGCGGCCGCACGCCGCGCCGGACGACGCGGCGACGGCTACTTCCCTGGCGGCGCGCTCGATCCGAACGAACGCGCCATCCAGCTGGACCTCGCCCGGTCGACCGCCGTCGAGGCCGGCCGCAACCCGGAAACGCTGGAGTACACGCGATCGGGGCCGATCGACATGACCGTCGATCAGGTGGAGGAATTCGCCGCTCAAGGCGTGACCCGCATCGTCGTGAGTGCCACCGCCACCGAACCAGACCGGCAACGCGAGGAGATGTCCGCGTTCGCCCAGCGGTTCGCCCTCCTCGAACGCCTTTCCAGCCAGTCCGGCCCATCGGGGGATTGATCGGCGGTGAAGACGCTGTCGTGTTGTGGTCACGCGCGGGGTTGGTCCACGATTTTGGCCGCGTAGTCCGCCAGCCGTGCCCTCACCTGCTCGGCGGTCATGCCGTCCTGGCCGACGAGGTGTTCGACGAGGTCGGCGCGGGTGGCGGCGAGCAGAGCGTGTGCGGTGAAGTCTCCGTCCGGAATGCCGGGGATCTTCCGCAGTGTGTCCCGGAGCGTGCGGTGCCACCACGCGTAGTGCTCTGCCTGGTAGGGGCTGCCGCTACCGGCTTCTTCCAGGGCCAGGGAGAGGTGGCGGTTGTCGAGCTTGAAGCGGAGCACGGCATCGAGCACGGCCAGAACGCGTTCGCGAGGTGGGCCGGCGGGCCCGAGGGGCGCCGGTCCCGTCTCCACGGCGTGGCGCACGGGCTGGATGCGCGCTTCGACCAGTGCACGGATGAGGCCGGTCCGGTCGCCGAAGCGGCGGAAGAGGGTGCCTTTGCCCACCCCGGCCGCTGCCGCGATCTCGTCCATGGACACGCTGCGGGGGCTCTGGCTACGAACGAAGAGATCGTCGGCCGCGGCCAGGACGGCCTCGCGGTTGCGCAGGGCATCCGCGCGCTCTTTGCGCTGGGTCATGGCCTCTCCACTTGCAAAACGGACCGATAGTCCATATCGTTAAACGGACTCATGGTCCATATGTTACTGGCGCCCGCGCGCGCCCCCTGGACAACGCGAAGTTCTTCCCCGCCGCGCGACAAGAGGAGATGAGATGACCGGCCGCGCCATCCTGGTCACCGGAGCCACGGGCAACACCGGTAGCCGCGTCGTGTCCCAGCTCACCACGCTCGGTCACCCGGCCACAGCGGCCAGTCGCCGCGTCACCGCACAGGACGGCGCCCAGGCCGTCCGTTTCGACTGGTACGAGCCCACCACCTACGACGACGCACTGCACGGTACGGACCGGGTCTACCTCGTTCCGCCCATCGGCGACCCGGACCCGGCCGCCGTCATGCTGCCCTTCCTGAAGCGAGCCCGTGCCACCGGTGTACACCGCGTGGTGCTTCTCGGCTCCTCGGCCATACCCGCGGGGGGACCCGGGGTCGGCCAGGTGCACGGCCTGCTCCCCGACCTGTTCGACCAGTGGGCGGTACTGCGGCCATCGTGGTTCATGCAGAACTTCACCGATCACCACCCGCACGCGGACAGCATCCGCGACGACGGCGTCATCCTGACCGCGACGGGTGCGGGCCGGGTCGGCTTCATCGACGCCGACGACATCGCGGCGGTCGCCGTACGCGCCCTCACCGACGAGACGGTACCCGATACCGATCTGGTCATCACCGGGCCCCAGGCTTTGAGCTACGACGACGTCGCGGGCATCATCACCCAGATCACCGGCAGGGCCGTCTCCCATCGGCCGCTCACCTACGAGCAGATGTGCGACCGTCTGACCGGCGCAGGCATCCCCGAACGGTTCGCCGCGATGCTGGCCGGCATGGACCGTGCCATCGCCGAGGGAGCGGAAGACCGCACCACCGACACCGTTGAACGTACGACCGGCCGTCCGCCCCGTAGTTTCCGCGAGTACGCCGAAAAGGTGATGCGATGAAGCGGCCTTACCGGGATTGCCGATGGGTTCGCCGGTATCCGTGTGGGGAGATCGTCGCGCAAGGCTCGCTCACCACATTCCACGGCAGCCGGGCACATGCGCAGCAGGCCACCTTCGAGGCCGTACAGGCTCCCGGCCAAAGCAGGCCGATGGTTATCTTGTCGCCGACCGTTCGCGCGTTCCTCGGTTGTATCCCTTTGAGCGGCTTGTCGGCTGGCGGCCGATGCGGACCCCGCGACGCCCCTCGTTGACGTGGTGGCGGAACCGACCTCGCGTTGGGAGGCGATGGACGTCGTCCAGATCGGTGGTCCGGCAGGGGGCGGGAAACACAACACGCCCGGCGGTCAGGCGACCACCGTAAAAGGGAACGGACTAGGCTGGCGAAATGTTGCTGGAACATCGTGGCGCGAGGCCGGTGGTTCCGGAGTCGGCGTACGTCGCCCCCTCGGCTGTGCTCTGCGGTGCGGTCGTCCTCGGCGAGCGCGCCCGTATCCTGCACGGCGCCGTGCTCACCGCCGAGAACGGCGAGGTGCGCGTGGGTGCCGACGTGGTGGTAATGGAGAACGCCTTGGTCCGCAGCCGCGCCGGGCACCCGGCGATCCTGGGCGACGCCGTGCTGGTCGGCCCGCATGCGCACGTCAACGGGGCAGTCGCCGAGGACGAGGTCTTCATCGCCACCGGTGCCTCGATGTCCCCGGAGCGGTCGCGGGCACCCGGTCGGAGCTGCGGATCAACAGCGTGCTGCACGTGAACTCCCGGCTGGCCCCCGAGACCGTCGTGCCGATCGGCTGGATCGCGGTCGGCGACCCGGCCCGGCTGTTCTCCCCCGACCGGCACGAGGAATTATGGGAGGTACAGCGCGACCTCGATTTCCCCGGCACCGTCTACGGTGTGCCGCGCACATCGTCGATGCGCGAGATCATGGCCCGCCAGGTCGAGTTCTACGGCGCACACCTGGGCGACCGCCTGCTCGACGCCCCCGCTGACTCCGAAGTCTGACCCTGCTGGTCGTGCCCCTCCCCTGCCGGAGAAGAGCGCTCCTTCCCTTCCGTACCGGGCCGGGACCCTTTGGCCGGGCGGAACCTGTCATTCGGAGGGCGGTCGCATCAGACGGCATGGCTGCATTTCGCTGCTGTACGGATAATGAGAAAGGCCCTCCGGGGTGATCCCGGAGGGCCTTTGACCTGCTGTGCGGCCGGAGGTGCTCGAACCCCTGACCTTGAGATCCGTAGCCAGTTCGAGACTGTCCACCGACGTCCACAGGTGTCAGCAAGTCCTGCTCAGAGCCATCTCACTCTTGATCGTCTTCTGTGGGCGTCCACTCGCGTCCAAGGATGATGTCAGCACTTCCGTTAGCAAGGTCACGCGCGGCGCAAAGGCCCTGTCGGGCCCACTCGCTACTCTCCCGCACATGGCAGTCCCCGAGATCATCCCCATCGGCTACGAACCCGACTACCACACCGACACCATCGGCCACTGGGAGGGCGGCCAGTTCCTCGGCTCCGTCGTCGCCGCCTTCCCCGAGGGCTACACGCACACCGACGACTGGCAGGCGCACAAACGCTGGCACGCCGTCCTGCACACCTTCGACGCCGCCGGCCACCATCTCAACTCCCGCATCGAGCGCACCGGAACCGACGACGATCACCGGGCCGCCGTCGACGCAGCACAGGAGCGGCTGAAGCAATGGCTCAACACCCTCCCCGGCCTCCACTTCGGCGACATCGCCATCCGCCCCTTCCGCCACGAAGTCGACGGCGTGCTCTTCGGCCTCGTCATCGAAACCTTCGAAGGCACCGAACACGCCGAGCTCTACCCGGACAACCTCGGCTTCTACGAACCCTGGGACGGCTTGTACGACACCTGACCGTCTGATCTACCGAGTCTTGCCGTGGTCAGCGGCCGGGGCGAGGTCCTCCTCGTCATCTTCACCCTCGTAGTCATTCGGATCCAGGACCTCGTCCACGTTGTAGTGCAACCGGCCGTCGATCAGGTAGTCGCGGCGGAAGCCTCGTCCGCCGACGTCTTTGCCAAGGTAATGGGCGAATAGCGGTAACGCGCTGTAGCGTCGGCAGCATCGACGGCCAACGCATCAGATCAAGACGCTGAAAAACCCCTGAGACGGCGTACCTGTCCAGGGGCTTTCCGCTAGGCGGGACGCTGTCCTCAGCCGTTGTGCTGATCGCGGATCACGTAGCGGGTGTGGGCCCCGTCCATCCACTCCCTGTCGATCTCCCTGCCCGTCACCCTGCCGACAAGCGCCAGGGCCGACGTGAGGCAGGTCGCCATGGGCGGGCTGTATCCGTTGTGGACAAGCCCGATGAAGTCCCCCCACTCGTCGGGGATGGCCCCCTCCCCGTAGTCCTGTCCGCTCTCCGCGCGGGTCTCCTCCCACGCGCAGTACTCCAGCCACCCCGCCGGCAGTTCGGGATCGCTCTCCCAACCGGAATCGTCCAGGTCGAAATGCAACCCCTGCGCGTAGGAGTCGAGCGCATGAGGATCACTTCCCCAGCGCTTTCCGGGGACGGTGACGTTGAAGTCCGTCACGTAGTGACCGTTGACCGCGTATTCGAGATCACGCGGCCCGTTGATGTCCCAGCTCACCAGCAGCGCCCGCCCGCCGTACGAGAGCTCCCGCAGAGCCCCGTGGCAGTCGAAGCCCCGCACCTGGATGATCTGCGTCCAGTCCGCCGTCAGCCGACCGGCCCAGACGACCCCCGGATCGCCGTCGGAAGGCCACCCTCGCAGGACGTCCGCCCAGGTGCACTCGACCGTGTCGTCCACATCCGCGACCGACACCCCCAGGCGCCGGGCGACCTCCCACACCTCCAGCCCCTCCACCCACGCGGCCATGAACCACTCACCCATGCCGTAGGACCGGACGAGGTGCCAGAGACGCTCCGACCGCCGCATTCCCGCTCCCTGCCCGCTCAGTGCTCGTTCCTAGGGCGACTCAAACAGACATCCCCGACAGTTCCGTGATCAACGCCATGCCGCGGTTCTCGCGGCCGGGTGCGTACCGGGACGGCCGGTCGGTTCGGCTTCATCATGAGAGAAAGCACCGCAAGAGCGGTGGAAGACACCCTGTTAGCAAGGGCCCCGAACGACTAAGAAAAGAAGAAGGCCCCTGAGCGGATAATCCCTGCTCAAGGGCCTTCTTGCTGCTGTGCGGCCGGGTACATCAAGGTCTCCGTCAAAGCCGGGGCGATTCACCGGTCGGCTACGTTCTCGCGCAGTTTGCTCAGCCGCTCCTGAGCGAACGAGCGGATCTCCTCTTCCTCGACCATGGCCGCGTGCTCCAGGAGGTTCGTATTCTCCTTGTCGGCCAGGCTCGCGGCGGCCGCCGCGGCGAACAGCCGAGTCACCGGGTCGCCTGCTTCGAGCCGGATGACGATGCCGTTCAGATCGGGCTCCTCGTCGTCCTGGAGGATCAACCACTCGGCCAGTTCCTTGACCTGACCGGACGGCAGGCATGCCGCCCCCGCCTCAAGCTGCTCGACCGAGGCCTCGGTCAAGAACTCGAGGACCTTCCAGCGGACGGCGCTGTCGGGGTCTCGGCTCAGGTTCATGACCTGAGCGATGATGGGCCCGTGCCGCTCGTCGGCGTTCTCCAGCACCACTGCTATCGCGTCGTATCGCACAGTACGGATCGGGCTGGAGAGGAGAGCCGGGACCTCGTCGATCAGCGGCGCGGCGAGGTCGACGAGTTCCGACAGCAACCAGGTCGCCGTCGGCAGGATCCGGTCATCACCGCTATGGAGAAGTCTGGCGAGGTTCTCGACGGGGAATCCCGCGTACAGCTCGCTGAGCAGGTCGTTGGCCGCCAGGCCCACGAGATCGCCGTCGGCCGGATGCGCAAGGATGCGCTCGATCAGATCCTCGCCTGCTTGCGTCTGCATCGGCTTCACCACTTCCTGTTCTTCTGACGCTCCTGCCACTCGGCAGCAGCGGGGTAGTGGTCGGCGCCGGTTTGTGAGCTCCCTTTGTACGTGCCCCCGCTGGACGAGCTGGACGTCTCACTCCTGCCGCCTGCTTGCCCTGAAGGCTTCGAGAGCCTTCTCTTCCCTTCTGATCCGCTCCGCGTGCCCGACCTCGTAGCCTTTTCTCTCTTCCTCCGCCCTCCTCGCCTTGATGCTATCCTCCAACATCTTCTCGGTGCGGTCCGCCTCCGCTTTCGTCATGCCCCTGGCACTGGTGGGCGGATCGCCGTGAATTCTTCCGTCATGGGCTGAGCCCTGGTTCGAGTTTCGAGAGAAGAAGTCCCTGCCACCCCTGTCGTCCCTGCCGCCACCCCTGCCGCCACCCCTGCCCCCGCCGCGCCCATTGCCTCTGTCATTCCTGCGGCTCATCTTGGTGATGCCGTCCTTGACGGACCGAGGTCCGGACGGACTCCGCAGACCGGACGACCGCACGGGGACTCCACTGCGCGGGCCGGCCGTGGCCAGGCGTGGTCCGGGACCTCCTGGGCGTCGCAGGTCGTCCAGGATGCGGCGCATCGGTTCGGTGACCCGACGGCGCATGATGGGAGCGATCACTTTGCCGGTGCCCTCGCCGCCCTCACGAAGGATCTTCCTGACTGCCTGACGCGACGCCAGCACCCGAGCCGTCGCGACGGTCACCCCGACCGCCCCGCCGAACGCCAGCGCCTTGGCCACACCGACCGCGGTGAACACCGCCTGCGTGCCCGCCGCCACCTTCACAGCCGACACCACCGCAGCGCTGCCATCCAGGGCCACCGGCATCAGCTTCATCGCCGCGTTCGCCTGAGCGATGTGGCCGCCCTGCGCACCGGTCCTGTTCCAGTAGTTCTCCATGCTGGTGGCGGACTCGCCGCGGTAGACCTGCTGCGTGGTGCGGACCGCCGAATCGGTAGCGCTCGCCGCAGGGGCCATACCAGACCGGGCGACCCGCACGGCGTTGCCCTCGGCCCTGATGTCGTCCTCGTTCATGTTCGGCCAAGGACCGAGCATCTGCATCATCCCGGCCGCCGCCGGGGGAAGCACTACAGCCATGTGCGACCGATGTTCTCGATGCTCGCGGCCTCGCCATCACGCGTGTTCTTGACCACGGTGTGCAGGCCGTCGCCTGTATCGACGATCGCCGTGGACAGTTCGTCGAGCGCGGCCATCGACACCTCGCGGCACTCGGCGTACATGCTGGTGAACATGCCGAACAGACCGTCATCTCCGAACGAGGACACCCCGTCGCCGCGAACTCTGAGCGGCTCGAGCGCGGCGTTGTAGTCCTCTCCATGGGTCCTAATACGGGAGGCTTCCTGCGCCGCGGCCCCTAAGACGATCTCAAGTCCCGTCATGCCTAAGCACCATATCGTCACATGTCATGATCTTCGTGTTATTTGTCGTTCATGAGCCCTGAATCTCCATGTCGAAATCACGGTCGCATGTATCTAGACTGGCGGCCGTCCGCTCTCCTGATAACCGGAGGTCCGACGTGCGGCCCCCCACTCCCGATAACGACGACGAATACCTGCTCGAATACTTCGCCCAAGGTCAGCGGGTCATACGCGAACTACAGGCTGCGCAGTCCGTGATTCGACAGGTGGAAGGTCTGGCGAAGAGCAAGAACGGTCTGGTCGAGGCGGCCGCCGACGGCGAGGGCGGGCTGACCCGGTTGTACATAGACCCGCAGGCGATGCGGCTCGGAGAATCGGCGCTCGGCCATGAGGTCGCCGCCGTGCTCCGGGCGGCGCAGGAGGACGCGGCGCGCAAGGCGCAGGAGATCGCGGACGCGGCGGAAAGCGCCGCCGCACTGCCCCAGCCGCTCGACGAGGCCTTCGTACGCGGGCGGGTCGAGCAGGCCGCCCGCGATCTTCTTCAATAGGCTCGGAGGCAAGCGTGTACGGTCAGCAGTTCGACCCCGCCGACATCACGGACCGGCACATCGACGAGGTGGCGCGCCAGAGTGAGCAGGTACTGGCCTGGCTGGAGACGGCGCAGGCGGACCTCGACCAGATCGTGGGGGCGGGCGAGACGGCGGCAGGCCAGGTCAAGGCGACCGTGGACGTGAACGGCTGGGTCCTCGGCGTCACCTACGGCCCCCGCGTGACGCGATTAGGCAGCCAGGAGCTGGCCGAGCAGACGCTCGTGGCGGTGCGGGCAGCATGCGCAGACGCCCAGCGCCAGACGCACGATCTCATGCGCGAGGCCATGCCGGACTTCGACCCGGTGGAGGCGAACGAGCAGTTCCAGCGACTGCTGACCGACTGGAGCTGACCCGGCCGAAGCCGGGCCGTACGGTCACTGACCAGGTGGTGCAGTGGGTGCCGTCGTTTCTGACGGCTCGATGAAGGCGTCTGCACCTGAGAAATCGATCGGATCGGGGGGCGCAGCGTCCCCTTTGCGGTACGAGGCTGAAGCCGGGCGCGGCCCTTCTCCCCACGTGCGACGTAACCGGCAGCCGCTAGGCCACCGAGGGCGCTCAGCGTCGCGTCCAACGTGACGCCAAGCCGGTCCAGCCCCACCTCAGGACGGGACGACGTCCAGGACCTTGTGTGTGACCTCGTTCAAGGCGTCTCTATCTACCCGGCGACGAGACGACCACGAACGAGGACGAACCCTCAGTGAACAAATGGGCGTTGCTACAGTCGGCCCCTAGAAACGCCCCAGGGAGTCCCTTAAAATCAAGGAACTCCCTGGTCAAGCTGTGTGCGGCCGGAGGTACTCGAATACCACACAGGTTCGGCCGGGGAGTGGGTCGTCGAGCACAGCATCACCGAGGGCGGCGACAGCGGCGGCCCCTGGTTCTGGAACAGGAACGCATACGGCATTCACAAAGGGCTGATTTATGATGGCGGCCCGTCGTACTTCACTTCGGTAGACCCCGCCTACAGCCCATGGGGAAGCGGTTGGTCCGTTTGGACTCGCCACTGACCTTTAGATGATCCTTCCGAGGTCCCGGCTCCTCGCCGCGCGGGCCGATGAGCCGGGACCCGCGCATGTTCATCTAACCTTTCCGGACAGACGACGGCGCGGGGTGCAGAACCCCTCGATGTAGGCGAATACAGCACGCTCGGCTTCTGACCCGGTACGGAAGGTCCATCGGTCGATCAGCTCGCACTCCAGCGAGGCGAAAAAGCTCTCGGTGGTGGCATTATCGAAGCACGTGCCGGTCCGGCCGGTCGAGGGGCGCACGCCAGCCTGCTCACAACGTCGACCGAACGCGATCGAGGTGTTGCGACGACCAGTTGAATCCGCCCAGGCGAGCTGGAGCTGGGAATTCTGGTCACGGGTCGAGACGCGGGTGTAGGCCCACACCTGCCCGGTCGTCGAGGGGCTCAGGCGGGTCTCTGGCTCGCTCGGCGTGACTGTAGCAGGTCGGCGATGGTCTCGATGCCGTCGGAGATGGCGGCTGTGGTCAGGTTGCCGAATCCGAGTACGAGCTGTGGGGGCTGTGGGTGCTGGTCCATGCGGTAGGTGCTCATTCCGTACAGTCCGACGGACCGACGGCGTGCGGCCGCGACTATGGCACGCTCGTCGGCACCGCTTGGTAACTGGGCGACGGTATGGAACCCGGCGGCCAGCCCGCGCAGTTCGATGCCGGGTGCGTGTCGTTGGATCGCTTCGAGGAGGGCGGTGCGGCGGGCGGCGTAGCGCTGCCGCATATGGCGCAGGTGACGATCGTAGCGGCCGGACTTCAGCAGGTCGGCGAGCGCGAGTTGGTCGATGACCGGTGAGCCGCGGTCGGCGAGCTGCTTGTAGCGGGCGACATCGGGAGTCAGGTGAGGCGGGCTGAGAATCCAGCCGAGTCGCAAAGCCGGCGCGAGTGATTTGCTGACGGAGCCGAGGAGCGCGACCCGGTCTGGGGCGAGGCCCTGTAGCGCGCCGACGGGTTCGCGGTCGTAGCGGAACTCGGCGTCGTAGTCGTCCTCGATGATCGTCGCGGTCCGTGCCGTGGCCCAGTTGATCAGGGCTTGTCGCCTGTCAGGGGCGAGCACGACGCCGGTGGGCGATTGGTGGGCGGGTGTGAGCACGACGGCGCGTGCATCAGTGGCAGCAAGTGCGTCGGTGTCGATGCCGCGCTCGTCGACCGGGACGGCGATGACGTCGAGGCCCAGCATCGCGGCGATGGTGCGGTGGTCGGGGTCGCCGGGGTCCTCGAAGGCCACGACGCGTACGCCCTGTCCCGCCAGGGACCGCAGGACGAGCTGGAGTCCTTGTGCGTAGCCCGCGCAGATGACGGTGTGACCGGGGTCGGTGCCGGCGCCGCGGACTCGCCGTAGATAGGCGGCGAGCACGTCGCGCAGTGTCGGATCGCCGTGCGGGTCGGGGCAGCCGAGCAGGTCGCTGGGCGCGTCGCGGCAGGCACGGCGAAGGGCGCCGCTCCAGTACTCGCGCGGGAAGCTCGACAGGTCGGGTACGCCGGGTCGGAAGTCGATTTTGGCAGGCTCGATGGCTATGGACGGCGGAAGCGCGGCCGTGTACGGACGCGCGGTGGCGGCGACCCGGGTGGCCGAGCCGCCGCGGCTGACCAGATAGCCCTCTGCCTGCAGTTGCGCATAGCACTCGGTCACCAGGCCGCGAGAGATACCGAGGTCGCGGGAGAGGGCACGGGATGAGGGGAGTCGCTCTCCGGCAGCGAGCCGACCGGCGCGGATGGCCTCCCGCAATGCGCGTTCGAGTTGGTCGCGCAGGGGTTCAGGTCGGTTTCGGTCGACCTGCAAAAGGAGCTGTGGTCCGGAACCGGTCCAGTCGATCAGCATGAAACTGGACCTTACTGCTGAACCGGATCCCGTCCTACGGTCGGCTCATGGATCATCAGGAAGTCACCGCCGGTAGGAAGGCTTCGGTGGGCAGGGTCGAGATTCGTCTCGGGGATGGCGTGGATCGGCAACCGATCCTGACCCGTCCGATGGTTCTGTTGCTGATCATGTCGGTGTGTTCTTCCGGGAGCTTCTATCTGCTGATGTCGGTCGTCCCCCTGTATGTGGCCACGGCCGGGGTGGGCGGCGTGGGCGCGGGCATGTCCACCGGCGCACTGATGCTGGGGACCGTGCTGATGGAGTTCGCAGTGCCGGGCCTGCTGCGCAGGTACGGGTACCGCGCCGTGATGACCGCGGGCCTGCTTCTGCTCGGGGCGCCTGCGTTGGTACTGGTGGCATCCTCCTCACTGCCGTTGGTGCTGGGTGTCTGCTTAGTGCGTGGCGCAGGGCTCGGCATTGTCGTTGTGGCCGGCGCGGCCCTCGTCACCGAACTCGTGCCGACCGATCGCCGCGGCGAGGGGCTGGGGTTGTACGGCGTAGCCGTCGGGGTCCCGTCCATCGCGTGCCTGCCGTTGGGTCTGTGGCTGGTCGGGAACGTCGGGTACGGGCCGGTGTTCATCACCGGGGCGGCGCTGTCGTTGCTCGGGCTGGCCGCCGTACCCGGCCTGCCGGCCCGGTCGGCTCGGATCGAGCACGGCAGCGTTCTCGGCGCCTTTCGTATCCGTGGGCTCGCCAGGCCGACGGTCATCTTCGCCACCGTGACACTGGCGGCCGGCGCCCTGCTGACCTTCCTCCCCATGGCCGTACCGGCCGAGTCGCATCAGGTGGCCACGGGGGCTCTGCTCGTGCAGTCCTGCGCTGCTCCGCTCGCACGCTGGGGCGCGGGCTGGTACGGCGACCGTCATGGCGCTGCCCGCTTACTCGTCCCCGCAGTGCTCACGGCCACCGTTGGCACGGCCGTGCTCGTCTGGGTGGGCAGCCCGGTCGCGGTGATGGTCGGCATGGGGCTGTTCGGGCTTGGGTTCGGCCTGGCCCAGAACGTGACGCTGGCACTGATGTTCGAGCGCGTCCCCGAGTCCGACTTTGGTCGGGTAAGCGCGCTGTGGAACCTCGCCTACGACGGCGGGATGGGCGTCGGGGCAGTCGCGTTCGGCCTCCTGACCGTGCCGATGGGCTACCCCGTGGGATTCGCCATCACCGCCATCGTGCTGTTCACCGCGCTGGCCCCCGCGTGGCTCGACCATAGGGCCGCGTCGAAAGACGACATCGCTTGACGGTCGCTTCAGCCGCGCCCCTGTTGACACCGCAAGAAACGAGCGAAAAGGAGAACCTCATGAAAAACGTCATGCTGAACATGAGTGTGTCAGTGGACGGCTTCAGCGCCGGACCCGATGTGACCGCCGAGCACCCCATGGGCGAAGGCGGCGAGCGGCTCCACGAGTGGCTGTTCAACAGCGGTTCGGATCGGGCTGTAGCCGCTGGCGGCACATCACCGAACGGAGTGGACACCCGGGTCGCACAGGAGCTTTTCGCATCGACCGGAGCCGTTGTGGTGGGCAGACGCACGTTTGACGTGGGAGTGGAGTTGTGGGGGGACACCCCGTTCCCCGTGCCCTGCTTCGTGCTCACCCATCAAGCCCGCGAACAGTTGGTCATGAAAAGCGCAGCGTTCACCTTCGTCACTGACGGCATCGAGAGCGCGCTTCGGCAGGCCCGAGTGGCAGCGCGCGACAAGAACGTCCTCATCATGGGTGGGGCAAATACCGCACAGCAGTTCGTGAGGGCCGGACTCGTGGACGAGATTCAGATTCAACTGGTGCCCGTGCTGCTCGGTTCAGGCACCCGGCTGTTCGACCACCTAGGCACCCATCACATCGAGCTGGAACGAAATAGGTTGATCGAGTCACCACACGTGACGCACCTGCGATTCCGCGTCGCGAGGTAGCCGGCTGGCCCAAGCCCGCCCGGAGCCTCCCATCAGCCGCGCCGAGCAGCGCGGCTGATCCGTTGTGAGCTGTACGGAGATCAGAAAGGCCACCTCTGGTGATCGGAAGTGGCCCTTGAGCTGGGCGCGGCCAAGAGGACTCGAACCCCTGAGGTGCCCTGCAGATTCCGGACAGTCAGCTACATAAGCTGACATAAGTCTGGAAGAGGTAGGTACGTGATCCCCTGACCTGGTGCGTTACAGGTCAGAGCCGGCATCGCCCAGTTGGGGCGATGACGACCAGGGAGCCCTGCCCCAGGGAGTCGCCGCGAACTCCACTCGTCCGCCTCTCGAATAGACACGGCTCACGCCGATCAGATGACCATATCCGGCCGGCAGTAACCCGAAGAGCAAACTCGGGCGTCACACACGCACCACCGCGTAACGGGAGAAGCCATGACCTATCCGCCACCAGGCCCCTACGGACAGCAGCCACAGCCCTACGGATACGGGCCTGTCCAGATGACGACCGTGCGCGAACGCGGCTTCAACCCGATCACGTTCATCGTCCACGCCTGCCTGTGGTTCTTCATCCACTGGTGGGTGGCCGCCCTCACCCTCGGCCTGTGGCTCATCGTCGCCATCCCGGTCACCTTCATCGGGTGGCAGGTCACCCGCACCATCCCCGTCCAGCATGCGCCCGGTTACTACCCGCCGCCGTACGGCCGCTAGATCGGCCAGCCGAACCCGCGTCATACACGCACCTACCCCTCAAAGTCGAAGAACCCCAAGCGCGACCCAGTAGGCCCGTGACGGCATTTCGCCCAACGGGTCTAACGTGTCCGTCGTCTGTTGGCATCTGGCGGAGCCAGGCCGAATGGGATAAGAATTCCAAGATCAGATCTTGGAGGTTGTTCCTGTGCTGTCCACGGATGTGCCGTCTCAACCACCGGTGGTGGCTGAACGCCTGCGGCCGTGGCGGCTTCAGTCGCAGGGATACGTGGCCGTCCTCAGCGGGGTTGCCGCCGTCACCGTCATCGCGCTGATGAACGCCACTCGCCTCGATGTAGGGGCAGAGTACTCATTGCCGGCGCCGGTCTTCTCGGACTGATGGTGAATGTCGTCATGATCTGGGATACCAGGGTGAGCCCCGACGCCTACACCGTGTTGTCGGTGTTGCTCGCACTGGTCGTTCATATCGTTCAAGTGGGTGTGCAGAGACCACACGATCGGGGAACCCTGCTGCTGTCCAGAGGGAAAGATCATGCGCCGATGTGGCTAGCCGGTGCAGTCGCCATCCTGGCCGGTGGCGTACTCCAACACCTCATGGTGACGACACTCGAAGGGTGATGGGAGCCAACCGGGAACCACCCTGTTGGCAAGAAGGTCAAACGATCACGGAACGACGAAGGCCCCTGATGGCGTAATGCCTGTTCAGGGGCCTTCTTGCATGTGTGCGGCCGGAGGTACTCGAAACCCCGACCTTCTGATCCGTAGGGAAGGGCGGATGCCTCGTCAGCGGCGTCCCGGCCTGGTCAGGCGGTGGATACGGGCCGGTGACGTGTGATCGTGTAAGGCGATGTTGCTGTACGGCGCTGCTGTAGCCCGCGCATCTCTGCAGCGCCGCATGCGGTCGCCGGGCCGTCAGCGCCTGCTCAGTTCCCGCAGCACCGGTAGCCCGGTGCCGGAGTCGAGCACGAGGCGGTCGCCGAGTGGTCGCGCCAGCGTGACGGTGATCGTAGCTGTCTTGAGGATGGCCGGGCACACCTCAACAGAGTCGGATCCTCTCTCGTCCACGTCGACCACCACCAGCCGGTTGGTCTCGTAAGCGCGTGCCCCGTGAATGGTGTCGCAGGCGCCGTAGCCGTACCGGAGAAGCAGTTCGTTCGGCTTGCCGGCGACAAGGTCGAACGCCATCACCTCTTCGACGTCCCCCCGCACCCGCTCGGGACGGGCGGTGACGGCTGAGGGGTCGACCGCCACATGGACCTTCTTCTGCTCGACTCCCTCGACGGTGAACACCCAGGCAGGCACCTGGATCGTGCCACGGCTGGTCTCCAGCGGGACCTTGCCCAGTCTGGCGCCGGTCACCCGGAGCGGGCGACAGCCCCCGGCCGGGCACTCCTCTTCGATGAGGTTGGCCGGTCTGCTGAACTCCGCGTACGCGCTCGCCACTGTGATGAGCGGCACCTGCGAGACCTCACCGTCCGGCCATCGCACGTCAGCACGGTCCGGGGAGTCCTCGGGCAGTTTGGCGACCAACCGCCAGGCGCCGTTGTGCGAGCTTCTGTTCACCCAGGCCGGGATCCGGCCCACGTGAGCCCATCCTTGTGGGTTCAGCACCTCCAGTGCGACGAACCCTTTGCGCCAGGCGCGGTCGTCGGCCGAGCCCTGCCAGCGCTCCGCCACCTCCCGGGCACGATCCTCGAACTCGTCAGCCGAGGCGCCATGGAACCCACCGCGTAAGACCTGAGAGACCCCACCGCAGGAGTACAGGAGCAGCACCAGGGATAGGTACGCGATCATTCTTCGCATGAGACCTCCTCCACCCCATGATCAGCCAACGCCCAACGCCTCCGCCTCGGCTTCCCGGGTTCTGACGAACTCCTCCTGAGGACGCACTCGACCAGCCCCTCATCCGGTGGCAAGGACCGACGAAGTCGGTCCGCGACAGTCGATCGCCCCGGCCACGCACGGTGAGCATCGGAGTCGGCGATCGTCACGGCCTCAGACAGTTCACGACGAACCCTGGTGGGCGTACCAGGCTGATCCGTAGCAAGGTCAAGGACGTCCACAGCCGTCCACCGCTGACACAAACGCCTGCTCAGAGGCGGTATCTGGCGACCGATCACCCATCTGCCGTCGACAACGCTCATGCCACACCGCTTGGCAGCGATCTCGACCAGTCCAACCTTGGGCTTGCGGACGCCCTCGATGTCAGAGAGCGCGTAGGCGTCTACGGCCTCGGCCAACCCTGTCTGCTGGATATTCCCAAGCTGATTGTCGGCCGTCCCATTCGTGACGACCGCGATGCGCCACCCTGACGCCCGCAGCCGGGCCAGGCCGCCCAGCACCTCGGGCCGAAAGTGCACGAGGTGCGGCATCCGCCTCCGGTAGCGGCTCCACAGCACTTCGACCGGCTCCGACAGCATGAAGCGGTCGCGGACCTTGGCGAAGAACACCTCACGATGTGGATAACCGGCCTGGTCGAGTTCGAGTAGCCAGCCGATCGCCTCCCCGCTGAGCCGGTGTTCGTTGGCGAACTCCCTTGCCCAGCGCCGGAATGCCCCGTCAAGGTCGATGAGGGTGTTGTCCAGGTCGAAGAGTGCAAGCCGCTGCATATCAATCCTTACTTCGGGTCCTTGTACAGTCCGGCCAGTCTCGGCCGGTACCTGATCAGCGGGTCACTGCCAGGACCCGGCCGCGATGGCCGCCCGTCGGTCCCGACCCGGAGCGATGTCTTCCATTCGCTGGCCGCTCAGGCGCTTTCAGAGGCTCCCAGCGCCGCTGATTCTTTCGGCGGCTCGCCCAGACGACGAAGCGGCCCGCTCCTCTCGGAGGGCGGGCCGCCTTGAAGTAGCGGCGGTCACGCGCGGCGGCGCAGGTAGCGGGCGCGGCGGCCGGCGTCGTGGAAGCCGAGCCGCTGGTACAGGGAGGCGGCCGGGTTGTTGTCGTTGACGCAGAGCCACGCCTCCCGGGCGCCGTCGGCGGCCAGCGACCGCAGCGCCCTTGCCACCAGGTGGGCTCCGACCCGCCGGCCCCGCCAGGCGGGGACCACGCCCACCTGGTCGATCCAGTTGTCGATGATGTTGAAGAAGCCGACCGCCGTGCCGTCGGGACCACGCGCGATCAGGGACAGGTCCGGCCGGTACCCATCGTCCTCCCGCAGCTCATCCAGCCATTCCTCGGCCACCGGCTCGACGAAGCCGGGCCGGCCCGCGAAAGACGCCCGATAGGTCGCGAACAGCTCGGAATCGAGTGTCACCGGCTCGGTGGTCACGCCGTCGGGATGGGCGACCTCCGGGAGGGCGGTGAGGTCGTGGCGCAGCACCCACTCGACGAAGGTCCGCTCGAAGCCGCGCGCCGTAAACAGGGCGTCCGCGCCAGGATTCCACGACTCGGTGGTCAGCAGCAGACCGGCGTCGCCGGCCTGCTCGTCTGCCCAGCTCAGCAGCCGGCTACCGACGCCCCGCCCCCGCCAGGCCGGATTCACCAGGCCGGTGCTGGTAGCCGGCTGCCCGGCGGTGCCGACGCTCACGGCCGCGACCAGGCCGCCCTCATGCCAGGCGCCGAGGGTACGGGACTGGAGCAGCCGGGCTCGCAGCAGCGGAGAGCTAGTGAACAGCGGGAGGCCACCGTCGACGGCCAGGCACGCCTCGGCCAGTTCAGCCAGTGCCGCGAGGTGTTCCTCGCCGAACTCTTTCCAGGTCAGCGCGTCCCTGCCCGGGTCCACCACGATCCTTTATCCTTTCACTGTCGCCGATCGCCCGACGGCCGGCCGTGGCGGCTGACGCCGGGCCGACGCGACGGCGCCGATGGGCAGTAAGTAGGCATCCCCGCCGGTGTCGCTGTCAACGCGGTTTCAGTCCGTCCGCGCGGCCCTTGAAGCGTCGGGGCGGGCGGTGTGCCAGGCGTTCGCCACCGCGATGCGCACTTCGGCGTGCCGGAGGAGGTGCTGACCGACAACGGCAAGCAGTTCACCGGCCGGTTCACCAAGCCACGCCCGATCGAGGTGCTGTTCGAGCGGATCTGCCGGGAGAACGGTGTCACGGTGCGTAACACCAAGCCGCGGTCACCGACCACGACCGGGAAGATCGAGCGCTGGCATAAGACCGTGCGAGAGGAGTTCCTCTCCCATGAGGGCTTCGCCAGCCTGCAGGCCGCCCAGGCACTGCTGGATGCGTGTGTGGCCGACTACAACGCGGTCCGGCCGCACCAGGCGTTGGACATGGCCACCCCGGCTGACTTGTCCAGACAAACAAACTGTCAGCGATCACTCCCTCATTTCGACGTCTGGAGCGTGGGAACGCATTGGGAAGGATCAACCACCGCCGCTCGGTGACGACCGGACACAGCCGGACATCAGAACTGATCGCAGACACGAAAAAGCCCAGGTCATCGTGGTGATGACCTGGGCATTCGCACTGTGCGGCCGGAGGTACTCGAAACCCCAACCTTCTGATCCGTAGTCAGATGCTCTATCCATTGAGCTACGGCCGCTCGCTGCGTAAGCAAGCATAGCGGGTTTTGTGGGGTGCCTCGAACCGGTTTCGCGATCGAGGCTCCGCGCCGAGGTCGGGCGGCGCGACAGGCCCTGGATCAGAAGGTCAGGCGGACCGGAGGATCGAGGAGAGGACACCGGGAAATCGGATCTCCATCTCGGCGAGGCGGAGTTCGTGGCGGCGGAAGCTGCCTTCGGGGGTGACGCGGAGGAGCCCGGCCTCACGAAGGACCTTCAGATGGTGGGAGAGGGTCGACATGCTCACCGGAACGTCGAACTGGCCGCAGACCACGCCTCCGGCCTTGGCGAGCTGGCGAACGACCGAGAGTCGGACCTCGTCGGCGAGAGCGTTCAGCATGGTGGGGAGGGTGACGGAGGAGACGTCCGGATGGTGAAGGGCTCGCATGGGTCGATCCTAGCCAAGGAATTCGAGACTTTGACAAACATCAAAATCCGTCGGCACAATCGGATACGACAATTCGACCATCATCGAAACCTTTGGCGGCCAGATGACTCCCGACGACGTGCTCTCCACCACCCGGGCCGTACGCAGGCGACTGGATCTCACCCGGCCCGTCCCTCGCGAGCTCATCGAGGAGTGCCTCAAGCTCGCCGTACAGGCTCCGACCGGGCGCAACCGCCAGCGCTGGCACTTCGTCGTGGTCACCGAGCGGGAGCAGCGAGAGAGGATCGCGACGCTGTGGCGGGAGGGGATGCGTCTGCCCGGGACGCCGATGCCGGAGGAGGACGCGCGGCGGGCGTACGCGTTCCCGGGCTCGATGGAGCGGGTCTGGGAGGGAGCGGATCACCTGTACCGGCACATCCACCAGGTGCCTGCGTTCCTCATCCCGTGCATCGCCGGGCGGACCGAGGGGACGAGCGTGCACGAGCAGGCCAACACGTTCGGCTCGATCTTGCCGGCCGTCTGGAGCTTCATGCTGGCCGCGCGGGCCAGGTCGCTGGGCACGGCCTGGCTGGGGCCGCTCCGACTGGAGCGGGAGGCCGCCCAGGTGCTCGGCATCCCGTACGAGAAGGTGATGCAGGTGGCATTCGTCCCGTTGGCCTACACCATCGGCACCGATTTCAAGCCTGCGCGGCGGGTGCCGATGGAGGAGGTCACCCACTGGAATCGCTGGTGACATCCTTTCCGGGGAGCGATCTTCAAACCCGCTGGAATCGCCGGTGACACCACGACCGATGTGCGGGGTCAGCTGCTGGGATCGTCGGCGACGCCGACCTTCTTCGGGAACAACGTGTAGCTCAGCGGCCAGAGCACAGCGATCAGAGGGATCTTGAGCGCACCGACCATGAAAGCGTTCAACGCCGTGGTCCGTGACGGGTCGCCGATGATGAGGATCAGGCCGAACAGCAGAGCGCAGGCGATGCCGTACGCGAGGACGATCCGAAGCCAGATTCCCCACTCGTAGCGGGCTCTGGCCATGCCGCCGGGTGGGGGCCGCCACGGCTCGGGGCCGTCGGCGAAGTGGTGGGCGAACTTCGCGTCGGCCCAGGTGATCGTGCGGTGGCCGAAGACGACCGAGTAGGCGAGGTAGGCGGCGGCCAGCCCATGGTGCCAGTCCGCCTGGGCACCGCCGCGCATGTCGACGACGGAGGCGATGAGAAGGACCACGTCGAGCAGCGGGACCGCCAGCAGCAGCGCAGTGCTGAGCCGGCGCATGCCCCACAGGTAACGTGAGGCGAGACCCAGCCCCAGCAGGATCCAGAATCCGATCTCGCAGCCGACGATGATGGCCAGAATCATGAGTCCACGGTCGCGGATCGGTCGGCCCGGGACATCGTCGGGACTGATGAACCGGTGTACATCCTTCTATGTACCGTCGGTCCTCCCTGCACCGTTCCGGTGAGCCGTATCGGGGTGGTGAGATGAGAGGCATGAGACGAGACGCGCTGTGGGCCGTGGCGTGTTTCGTTGTCGGCCTGCTGCTGCTCGCCGCAGGCGCCTACCAGCACCGATGGGCCGCCGCCCCGCTGTTCGCCGGGCCGCTGGCGATCTCGTGTGCGGGGGTCGCGGTACGGCGGAGCAGGCCGCTGCTGGCGCTCGGGCTGGGAGGGGTGGCCTTCGTCGGCGACTTCGCCATGGGCCCGTCGCTGGGCACGCTCCTGATCGTCACCGACAACCTCTACTCGGGGGTCAGGTACGGTCCCCGCGAGCTGGGCAGGTGGATGCTCGGCATCACCTCGGTGATCGCCGTTGTCGCGGGCGTGGTCGCCGGGGTCCTGTTCAGGCAGTGGGCCGCCGCCACCGTCTTCCTCGTCCAGACGGGCCTGGTCGGGGTGACCCCCGTCCTCACCGCGATGATCATAAGACAGCTGGAGGACCAGGCGGCCTCCGAACGGGCGCGGGCCGAGCAGGTGGCGCGGCTGGCGGAGCTGGACCGGGCGGCCGCGGTGCAGGCCGAGCGGGCCCGGATGGCACGAGAGTTGCACGACATGATCGCGAACCACTTCAGCGCGATCGCCATCCAGTCCACCGCCGTCCTCTCCCGCCGGGATCTGGACGCGCAGACCGTACGGAAGGTGCTGGAGTCCATCAGGGAGAACAGCGTCGAGGGCATGGACGAGATGCGCGCCATGATCGGGCTGCTCCGGCAGGACGGCGAGGAGCCGGAGGCGATCCGGCGCCGGGTGGCCGAGGCGGAAGAACTGGCGGAGCGGGCCCGGGAGGCGGGGCTTGACGTGCGGATGCGGGTGGACGGCGATGCCAGGGAGCTGCCCGCCCCGGTCGATCTGGCCGGTTACCGGATCGTCCAGGAGTCGCTGACCAACGCGCTCAAGCATGGCGGCAAGGCCGCCGACGTGGTGATCGGCTATCTGCCGGGACTGGTCACGCTGACCGTGGACAACCCGGTGGGCGAAGCGGGGCGGGGGCTGCCCGGCGCGGGCGCGGGGATCATCGGCATGCGGGAGCGCACGAACCTCGTCGGCGGCGTCTTCGAGGCCGGACCGCATGATGACGGCTGGCGTGTCCGCGCCGAGTTGCCCACTCTGGAGAGCACGTGACCATCCGGGTCCTCGTCGCCGACGATCACGCGGCGGTCCGCGCCGGGATCGTCCTCATTCTCGACGGTCACGACGACATCGAGGTCGTCGGCCAGGCCGCCAACGGCGAGCAGGCCGTCGCGATGGCCTCCGAGCTCCGTCCGGACGTGGTGCTGATGGACATCCGGATGCCGAAGCTCGACGGGATCTCCGCGACGCGCGCGCTGAGCGGGATCGCCGACGTGCTGATCCTGACCACCTTCGACATCGACGAGTACGTCTTCGGGGCGCTGCGGGCCGGAGCCGCCGGGTTCCTGTTGAAGAACACCGACGCCGACGCCCTGGTGGACGCGGTGCGGGTGGTGGCCAGGGGCGACGGGCTCATCGCCCCCTCGGTCACCCGGCGGCTGATCTCGGCCTTCGGCGCGTCGGTCCCCGCGCGCAGGCCGTACGAGATCGGCGGCCTCACCCCGCGTGAGCGCGAGGTGCTGGCCTGCATCGGCCGGGGCCTGTCGAACACGGAGATCTCCGTGGAGCTGGACATGGCGGAGGCGACGACGAAGACCCACGTCAGCAGGTTGCTGAACAAGCTGGGTCTCCGCAGTCGCGTCCAGGCCGCGATCCTGGCTCAGGAGCTCTCCACGGAGAGGTGACTCAGGAGTTCTCCGCCGGGACGTACAGCGAGAGGGTCTCCGCGACGCAGGCGGGCCTGGGCTTGCCCTCGACCTCCACGGTCAACCGCATGTTCGACAGGTAGCCCGAGGGGGTGCCCTTGAGGTCGACGAGTTCGGCACCGGCACGGACCCGCGCGCCGACGGGGATCGGCGAGGGGAAACGGACCTTGTTGAGCCCGTAGTTGATGCCCATGGCCAGGCCGCCCACCTGGAACAGCTCCATCATGAACGAGGGCAGCAGCGCCAGGCTCAGGTACCCGTGGGCGATGGTGCCGCCGAACGGCCCCTGCTCCGCCTTCGCCACGTCCACGTGGATCCACTGGTGGTCACCGGTCGCGTCGGCGAACAGGTTGACCTGTTCCTGGGTGATCTCACGCCACTCGGTGTAGCCGAGATGCTCCCCGACGGCGGTCTTGAGCTCGGTGATGTTGGCAAAAATCCTCATGTCTGGAACTTTATTCCGCTGAGGGGGCGGCGAGAAGCTCCAAGCACATCAACTGTTTTCGCTGTACGGCCCGCGGCACAACATCGGCCGTTCATCCTGGTTCCCTAGCGTGCCCGCCATGAGACGACGTATGACGATCACCATCGGCGCGGCCGTACTGGCACTGGCGGTGTCCGCACCGGCGGTGGCCGACCCCGGACAGCCCGGTTCCGACAGGTCCGGCCGCTCCGAGTTCGGGCGTGCCACCCTGACCGGGTTCGCCTCCCTGCCCGCGCTGACCTTCGTACCCGGCAGCGAGCCGTCGGGGGCGCAGCTCGGCACGACCCCGGTCAACGGGGTGACCCCGCCGTTCTCCGGACAGCCGGTGCAGGGCTTCAGCGGCATCGTGCGGCGGCAGGACGGCACCTTCGACGTGCTGTCGGACAACGGCTACGGCGGCAAGGCCAACAGTGCGGACTTCCTGCTGCGGGTGCACCGGGTGAAGCCCGACTTCAAGCGCGGCAAGGTCGCGGTACTCGGCGGATTCGACCTGAGCGACCCCGACGGTCACGTCGGCTGGGCGCTGACCCGGGCGGACCGGAAGCTGACCGGCGCGGACTTCGACGTGGAGTCGATCGTACGGACCTCCGACGGCACCTACTGGATCGGGGACGAGTTCGGCCCGTTCCTGCTGCACTTCTCCGCCACCGGCAAGCTGCTTGAGGCACCGATCCCGCTGCCCGGCGTGAAGGCCCCGGAGAACCCGTCCCTGGGCGGCGAGCAACCCAACCTGGGACGGAGCAAGGGCTTCGAGGGCATGGCCCGCTCGGTCGACGGCCGCACGCTGTACCCGCTGCTGGAGGGCACCGTGACCGGTGACGAGGCCGGGACGCTGCGGATGAACGAGTTCGACCTGCGGAAGCGGGCCTACACCGGCAAGCGCTGGACCTACAGGCTGGAGAGCCCCGACAATGCGATCGGCGACATGATCGCGGTCGACCGGCACCGGTTCCTCGTCATCGAGCGCGACAACCTTGAGGGGGACGCGGCCAGGACCAAGCGCATCTACCTGGTGGACATCCGTCACGCGGACCTGCGCAAGACCCTCGTCGCCGACCTGCTCGACCTGGCCAACCCGCACGGCCTGGGTGGGTTCGGGGAGACCTTCAGGTTCCCGTTCCAGACCATCGAGGACGTGGTGATCCTCGACGACCGGACCCTGGGCGTGCTCGACGACAACAACTTCCCGTTCTCCGCCGGCCGCACCCCGGGCCGGCCCGACGACAACGAGTTCATCACCGTGCGCCTGTCGCACCCGCTCCTGGCCGACCCCCGCGTCTACCGGTAACAGCCCGTGGGCCCTCCCTTCCGATCAGGGGAGGGCCCGCCGTTGACACTAATTAACCCATTAACTATCTTTCACGGCATGGAGGACGGCTACTCCCTGCTGGACAGCACCATGTACGCGATGCTCGTGCGGCTCGGCTCACACAAGCGCCAGATCGCAGCGGGTCTGGAGGAGCTGGGACTGCGTCTGGGCCAGGAGCTCTACCTGGCTCTGCTCTGGCGCGAGGACGGTCTGTCACAGAGCGCCCTCGCCGGCCAGGCGAAGGTCTCCGCGGCCAACGTCACGCAGGTGCTGCACGGCATGGAGAGACAGGGCCTGGTGGTACGACGGCGCGACGACCCGGACGCCCGGATCCAGCGGATCTGGCTGACCGAGGCGGGCAGGGCACTGGAGAGTCCGGTCACCGAGATCTGGCGTGCCGCCGAGACCGCCTGGCTCTCCGGCCTGACGCCGACCCAGCGCAGGGCCGTCGAACTCCTGAAGTGATCAAGTATGACCGAAATCCCTGGTAGGACCTTGTTCATTTAGTTAATCCATTAAGGAGTTCGCATGGATTTGGGACTGAACGGCCGCACCGTGATGGTGACCGGTGCCTCGGGTGGCATCGGCAGGGAGATCGCCCGCGGCTACGCGGCGGAGGGAGCTCATGTGGTGCTCACCTACAACGGTTCGCGCGACGACGCCGAGGCGGTGGCCAAGGAGATCGGCGAACGCTCCCTGGTGGCCCCGTACAAGCTGGGCGACCCCGGCTCGGCCGCCACCCTGGTGGCCACCGCCCTGGAATGGACTGGCCGGATCGACGTGCTGGTCAACAACGCCGTGCGGTGGGGCGGGCGCCCGCCGGGGCCGGGCAGCACCTTCGAGGACATCGCCGACGCGGAGTGGACGGAGGTGCTGCGACGCAACACCGAGGGCGCGGTCCGGCTGACCAGGCTGGTCGCTCCGCTCATGCGCGAGCGACACTTCGGCAGGCTCGTGCACATCTCGTCCAGCATCGCGGTCGACGGCATGTCCGGTGGCGAGTACTACGGGGCCGCCAAGGCGGCATTGCACGGTTTCAGCCGGTCGGTCGCCTTCAGCCTCGGCCGCGACGGCGACATCCTGTCCAACGTCGTCCTGCCGGGCTTCACCAGGACCGCACGGAACGAGGCGATGGCCAAGGCGGTCGGCCACCTGTACAGCGAGCGGGCCCCCATCGGCCGCCTGCTTGAGGCCGCCGAGGTCGCCAACGCGGTCGTCTACCTCGGATCGGCCGCCAACACCGGCATCACCGGGCAGGTCATCTCGGTGACCGGCGGCGCCTGACCTCATCTCGGGACCGCCCTCCGGGGAATCCGCCTGGAATTCCTCACAACCCGCCTCTCATAACGTACGAACAACTACGACAAAACCGTAAATAACAATAGATAAGCTCCCATCGGCCTTCAGGGCGCCATTTATTTGCTCTGCCTCAACCGTTTCAATGAGCTATCTCACGGTCCGAGGGGTATCTCCTAGCTGCTGCCGCTTATGAGGTAGTGAGGGATATCAGATGTTTTCGGAACCAGAAACGAGATGGGGAAATAACGTGCTTCCTCGAAAGAGCGGACGGACACCGGGGCCGATCTCCGGCAGGCGGGTGGGCGTCCTCGCCATCGCGGCAGTCTCCGGCATCCTCATGACGTCGAACCAGGCACCGGCCAACGCCGCCATCGGGCAGGTCCAGGCGCTCGGCTCGATCTCACAGCTGAATGCCGACAGCACTCTCGACGGCCGTCTCTCCCCCTACCCCAACCCCTCCCGCCGGCAGTACCGCGAGGAGAGGCCCTCGGACAGATGGCGGGGCAAGCCGCACCGCCACCAGGACCGCCCCTACGACCGTTACCGCGGACGCCGGGGCGGGAACGACTTCAACGAGAACGCGGGACCCGGGCGCGAGCGTCTCACGCGCTCGGAAAGAATGATGAGGGATCTTCAGAACGACCCGTCATTCCCGGAGATCATCATCCGCGACAAGTAATCCCTGTCACCTGACCGCGACAGGTGGTACGCCACCGAGTGGAACCCGTCCGATGACGGCACGGCATGACGAGCAGGAGCGGTCACCCACAACAGGAGCAGGAAAGACGTGTGTGTCGTACCGGTTCACACCGGTACGACACACACTGTTGTTTAAAGCGCGAAGTTACATATGGCTATACCGCCGAACCATGAGAAAACACGTTTTCCAGGAATATATATAGTTGATCATCAGTATTGAGCCGTCCCACCCTTCCGCCTCCAATCTCATCACCTTTCCCCATTCATCGGGCATCACAAGAGTTCCTATAGAACACTACGACCGAATAATCATCCTAAATCTGACTAAACCATAGATGAGGTATAGGTTTTTCTGCACAGTACCGCTTATTTGCTCTTCCTCAACTATGCCGGAGCGTTATCCCCATAAGCCCCGGGTATCTCCTGTTCCGTCGTCACTTCCGTGGCTGCACGACGGATAAGGGTATTTTCGAAATTAGTAAAGATATGGGGAAATAACGTGCTTCCTCGTAGGAGCAAGTGGGCGCCAGCCCATTCCGGCAAGCGTGCCGGCGCTTTGGCCGTCGCGGCGATGGCAGGCATCCTCGTGATGTCGTCGAACCAGGTGCCGGCGAGCGCCACCGCCGACAACGCAAGCATTCTGTTCGCACCTCACGGCGACAACGGAGGTAACGGAGGCAACGGGGGCAAAGCCCGTCTTCAACATTCCGTGCACAACGGTGAGAAGCCCATTCTTCGCCCGTGCCGCTCCTGCGGATGCCGCAGGGGCCGTCGCTGCGGGTGCCCTGGCGGTCGCGGCTGGGGGGATCGAGGCTGGGGTGGGGGTGGCGGCGGTGACCGGGACGATTGCGACCGGGGCGTCAAGCCCGCCTTCGACAGAGATCGCGACCAGGACGACGAGCGCGACGACGAGCGCGACGAACCCAGGGTGATCGATCTGACCACCCCCGGCAGGCCTACCGGGCGCCCCACTGCTACCAGTTCCACCAACGCGTCCGAAGGACCGGCAGGGCCCGCAGGGCCTCCCGGACCCGCAGGACCTCCAGGGCCCGCGGGGCCCCCAGGACCTGCAGGACCTCCAGGACCCGCAGGACCCGCAGGACCCGCAGGACCCGCAGGACCTCCAGGGCCCGCGGGGCCGATGGGACTGGCAGGACCGGCAGGACCAGGAGGGCCTGCCGGACCGGCAGGGCCCACAGGACCGATGGGACCGGGAGGACCGGCAGGGCCGATGGGACCAGGAGGACCGGCGGGACCGATGGGTCTAACAGGACCTATGGGACCAGGAGGACCGGCGGGACCGGGAGGGCCGAGAGGTGCGACGGGTCCCGCAGGACCCAGGGGCGCCACGGGCCCGGCGGGACCTGCGGGTGCGACGCCCCTGTCAGGGCCGGTAGGACTCCCGGGACCAGCAGGACCTAGAGGCCCCGCAGGACCTCCGGGCCCGGCAGGACCCAGGGGCGCGACAGGCCCGGCAGGTGCGGCACCCCTGGCAGGGCTCGCCACGCCCCCGTCCAGCGGATGCGTCGGCCTGACCGGCGCCATGGTCGCTCTCCAACCCGTCTGCGCCATCACACCCGCCGGTCTCAGTGGACATGTCTACTCCGCCGTGCCCACCGACCTGAGCGGACATGTCTACTCCGCCGCTCCCATCGGCCTCGCCGGATCTGTCTGCACCACCGGTGCCATGGGCCTCGTCAGCTCGTACGGAGCCATCGGGTGCGTGTAGCCCGCGGCGAAGAGGCGGCATGCTTCCACGGCGTTCACCGGCCAGAGGTCGTGCCCCTGCTCAGCAGGGGCACGAGCTCCTGGGACCCGTGTGGTGCCCGAGCCAGGTGACCGCGATTCAAAGGGTGGGTTGCCGCGCTCGATGTCACTCGTGCGTGGCGACCCACCCAGCGCCCTCCTCACGGAGGTGAACGCCGGCCGGATGAAAAGGCTCAGTACGCGAACAACCCGATCGAAGCTGATCACGGTCGCCTGAGGCGCCGGCTGAGACCGATGCGCGGCCCACGAACTGACCGGACCGCGAAGCCGTGATCGCCGGCCACGCCTTCGTCCAGAATCTGCGCCGCGCCCACCACGACCTCGGCGTCGACGCCCGTCCCGCACCGCGGGTCGCCTCGGCGTTCACCGAGCTCGCCGAAGCGATCTGACTGGTAGCCGGCGGGCCTGGCCTCTCCGCCGATCCGGTAACGCGACAGCGCCCGGGCGCGAATCCCTTCGGGCGCGCATCTCCCCAGGTGGGCCGGGTCTCGACTCCAAGATCAAGCCCATCCTTTTCGGTGGACCTCGTGCCGTGCCCGTGCGTCAGTGCCCGCCGCGCCGTCGTGAGCCAGGCGACCCCGGCACGCGCCAGGCGGTCGCGCCCCCCTCGCCGTACCGCGCGTCGTGCTCCGCCACCGGATCAGCCATGCCGACCGACCCTGGTGATGAGTTGTCGCGCCTGTACCCGTCACACCTACGACGGGACACGACGAGGCGGAAGGATGACGTGATGAGTGCGAACACGCGGCTGGAGGAGCTGGGCGGGGGCGGTCTGGGCGAGGTCGACGAGCCGGCGTTCTCGGGGCTGGCGGAGCGGCACCGGCGGGAGCTGCACGTGCACTGCTATCGGATGCTCGGGTCGTTCGAGGACGCCGAGGACACCGTGCAGGAGACGTTTCTCCGTGCCTGGCGGCGGCGGGAGACCTTCGAGGGGCGGTCGACGTTCCGGGCCTGGCTGTACCGGATCGCCACCAACGCCTGCCTGGACCTGCTCGCCAAGTGCCGCCCGGAGCCTGCGACCGGCGGCGAGGTGCTGTGGCTGCAGCCCTACCCGGACCGGCTGCTCGACGAGCTGCCCGCGAACGGCGCGGACGAGCCGGAGACCGTCGCCGTCGCGCGGGAGACGATCGAGCTGGCGTATCTGGTCGCAGTCCAGCACCTCGCGCCGCGCCCGCGGGCCGTGCTGATCCTGCGGGACGTGCTCGGCTGGCCGGCGAAGGACGTCGCGGAGCTCCTCGGGGACTCCGTCAACTCCGTGAACAGCGCGCTGCAGCGGGCCCGCGCCGGCATGCGGGAGCACCTGCCCGCCGAGCGGCAGGACTGGACCGGCGGCGAGGAGGACTCCGGGACGCGCGAGCTGGTGCGCCGCTATGCCGACGCCAGCGTGGCCACGGACGTCGACGGACTCGCCGCACTGCTGCGGGACGACGTCCGCTGCTCGATGCCGCCCACGCCGGGCCTGTACGTCGGCCGCGACACGGTGGTGAACGAATGGGTCGAGAGCGGCTTCGAGGGCATGAAGCACCTGCGCGCCGTCCTCACCTCCGTGAACCGGCAGCCCGCCGTCGCCTTCTACCTCTGGCGGAAGCGGGAGGGCGCGTACCTGCCGCTGACGATCGACGTCCTGCGCGTCACCGACGGGGCGATCACCGAGATCGTCACGTTCCATGACGACCGGTTCCCGCGGCTCGGGCTGCCGGAGCGCCTGCCGGCGGACGGCACGGAGTAGTCCCGGTGCGGACGCTCGCGCTGCGAGGTGGCGCGCGGGTCGCGGTGGTCGCGGCCGAGTGGTGCGACGCGTTCGGCGTCGTCACCCGTGGCCGGGTGCAGCTGGAGCTGCGCGACGGCGAGCCCGGGCCGGTCCTCGAACGCGACGCCGGGTTCTGGCTCCGGGGCACCGGCGTCCGCGCCCTGCGGAACCCCGGCCGTCGCACGGCGAGGGTGCGCATCGTCACCCCCAGGGCCAGGACCGTCACACGCCCCCACACCGGTCACCGAATGATGGAGGATGACATGAACAGTAGGAATGACACCGGGGTCGTCGCAGGCCCGGCATCGGGCCGGACCAGCCACACCCGTCGGCTCCGCGGGCTCGCCGGCACCGGCTTCGTTGCCTCGCTCGCGGCGATGGTGACCACCACCCTCGCCGCCGCGCTTGCCCAGGCCGTCGGCGTCGACTTCGAGGTCCCCGATGGTGGCGAGACGATCCCGTTGCCCGGTTTCGCCGTGGTGACCGGCTTCTTCTCGGTCGTGGGCGTCGTCATCGCCGTCGCTCTTCTTCGTTGGAGCGCTCGCCCCGCCGAGCGATTCGCGTGGACGGCAGTGTCGCTGACCGCGATCTCGCTGGTCCCGCCCCTCCTCTCCGGGGCGGACACCGCCACCGCCACCGCCCTCCTCGGGCTACACCTCGTCCCTGCGGCGGTGATGATCCCCACCCTGGCGCGGAGCCTCCGCACCCGGACCGATTCACGAACCACAACGCTGTCACGTTCGGAGCATTCGACCCAGGAATGAGCATCCGGTCCGCGGATTTGTCGGTGGCGCTCTGTAGCGTCGGAGGTCGCCGAACGAGGGGATCGCCCATGGCCACGGTGACGTCACGCGACGGCACGCGGATCGGATTCGAGCAGGCGGGAACAGGGCCGACGCTCGTACTGGTCGACGCGGCAGGCGGGTTCCGCGGGTTCGGTCCCATGGGCTCCCTCGCTGAACACCTTTCCGACAGGTTCACCGTCGTGACCTACGACAGGCGCGGACGCGGCGAGAGTGGTGACACCCCGCCGTACGCGGTGGAACGGGAGGTGGAGGACCTCGCGACCGTGATCGAGGCGGGCGGAGGATCGGCGTTCGTCCACGGGTTCTCCTCCGGCGCGGTCCTGGCCCTGCTCGGCGCGGCAGCCGGGCTGCCGATCTCGATGCTCTCGCTCCTCGAACCACCGATCGTCCTCGACCAGCCGCGGGAGGACGACCTCGCAGCCGAGATCGACGAGCTCGTCGCCGCAGGTCGCCGGGCCGATGCGGTCGAGCACTTCCATACCGGCATCGGTGTCCCCGCCGAGATAACCGCGGAGATGCGCCGGGCCCCCTTTTTCCCGCTGCTGGAGGGCATCGCGCACACGCTCGCCTACGACAGCCGGATAACCACGGCCCTCTCCCACGACAGCCTCCGGTCCGTCACCGTGCCGGCCTTGGTCGTCAACAGCGAGTCCAGCGACGACCGCCTGCGTGGCTGGGCCGCGGACGCGGCGACGGCCCTTCCCCGGGGCCGCCACCTGACTCTCAAGGGCGAGTGGCACGGTGTGTCCGACGACGTGCTGGCCCCCGCACTGGCCGACTTCTTCGGTGGAGCCGTCTGACAAGGCCCTCTCCCGAATCACCCCTGCGCGGCCCGGTCGCCCCTGATCAGCAGCACCGTGGCCGTGACATAGGCGAAGGCCCCGAGGAACGTCTGGGTGAGGAGAGCGGGGAAGTACCACTCCGGTCCGGAACCGAGAACCGGAGGAACGGGTTCATCGGCGGCCCCGCTCACCGCGAAGGGGGTGGCGAACGACACGACCAGTAGCAGGAGCAGCAGGGGGACGCCCGCCATCCCGTGCACCACCAGCAGCGGCGCGCGGATTCCGGTGCGGTGGACGACGGCGGCCAGCATCAGTGCGAGGGCTCCCGCGACGGCGAGGAGCACGGCATACCGCCAGACGGTCCCGGTGGCATGCTCCAGGTAGAACAGTCCCGCGCCCGCGTACTCGCCCGCGGCGGCCCGCGCCTCCTGGTGGGCGAGCCGCTCCGTCTGGCCGATCGCGACGGAACCGAACACCGTGACGAGCACCCCGATCAGCGGCAGATGCCCCAGCAGCAAGGGCACCGCCCTGGGGGCCGGTACGGCCCGCCACCGCACGGCCGCCGACCGGCTGAGCAGGAACACGCTCGTCAGCCAGGCCATGACCGCCGCACCCGGCAGGGCCGTGCGAGCCGGGGCGTACCAGCCGGGCAGCCACGATCTCAGGAGATCGGCGGTCTGCGATGACATGAAGCCGGCCTGGATGCCCGATACCGGATCGGTGGTGAAGGCCACGACGGCCAGGCCGGCCAGGTACGGCGGCGTGAGCAGCCCCATGGTGACCAGGCCGGCGGCTGCGGCGCGGCGCGAACCGCACCGCAGCAGAACGGCCACGGGCACCAGGAGGATCGTCGCGATCAGGAGGAAGCTCGTGGCCCCGCCCACCACGACGCTCTCCCCGTACCGCACAAGCTCGGCCCGCGCATCCTCGGTGACCCGCACGGTGACTGCGGCCCTCTCCGCGACCACCCCGCTCGCGGCGCGGTCCAGCAGGAAGACGGCCAGCCCGAAGACCGCGGCCTGACCCGGCAGGAGGATCGGCCAGGGCCTCCCCGGTGGAACGGTTCCGTTCTCGGACATGGCCGGACGCTCTCAGCCCGGCCATAAGATCCGCGTAACACCCCGCACGACGGCTCCGTGGCGCGCGGCACAGCCGCCTGCTCGTCCCGTCTGCCGTCGAACCGCCCTCCTCGGCCACACGCGGGTGACCGTCACCAGGCGCTACCCCTCCTTGACGCAGGACGCGCGCCCCCGGACGTGAACCGCCCTCTGAGGCGATGCCTAAGGGCTGCCCCTGCCCTTGCCACGGGTACGGGAATCATGCCGTACGAATGATCCCCAGACGCAGGTGGGCTGCCCCAGATCGCGTCACTCCTCGCCGGAGAACCGCTCCCACGCGGACTGGCGGGTGATTCCGAGAGCCTCCCCGAGCCTGGCCCAGGTGACGCCGCGCCGGCGTAGTTCCTGTGCCCACGAGCGCAGGTCAGCCTCGGCCTGGTCGATGTGCGCGGCGACGCGTGGAATGTGGCTCAGCATCTCCTCGTCGGTCAGCGACTCCCACATGGGCACGCGCGATCCTGCGGGATTTTCGGGACTCCCGTCGATGATCGACGCGGACAGGGCCACGCACTCGTTGCAGATGTACACGCCGGGGCCGGCGACCAGCTTGTCGACCTCGGTGGTCGGTTTGCCGCAGAAGGAACACCGAGCGAGTTCGGTCAGGGTGTCAGGCGTTGTCACAGCGCACTCCTAAGGTGTCAGGGCATCCCTGACACCTTAAGTCGTCAGGGTGCCCCTGACAACTATCAACCGTCGGCGGAGTCACGGGCCGGACGGGATTCCAGACCTGAGAGAGCGAGCGGGCCGACGCGGTGCGAAGCACCCGAAGGGCCTCGAAGAGGTTGGGCCTGCCAGGCGAAGGCTCTCGACCCTGGGCGGCGGTACGGCGGGCGGGCCGATCCCCGCCACCGTTCGGGATCGGCGCCCACACCACACGCCCGGATGGCGGGCGGACCGTGCGGCGACACGCCGCGCCGCCGCCTATCTCGCTGTGGACGTTTGAGCCAGGAGCCCGACCAGGACGGCGATCACCGCGGTGATCGCCGCGGTGATCGCCGTCCCGATCCCGGTCGGCACCTACAGGTGCCGTCTCACGATCCGCTCCGGGTCCACTTCTGGTTGTTGCCGCCCCAGCAGGAGTAGGTCTGGAGCAGAGTCCCGTTGCCGGTGCCGGAGTTGGCGGCGTCGAGGCACAGACCCGACTGGACGTTCACGATGGAGTTGTCCGAGTTGATGCGCCACTTCTGGTTGTCGCCGCCCCAGCAGGAGTAGATCTGCACCTTGGCACCGTTACCGGTGCCCGCGGCGTCCAGGCACTTGTTGCCGAGAACGCGGAACTCCTGGGCGGAGGTGTAGGTCCACTGCTGGTTGGAGCCCGAGTGGCAGTCCCACAACTGGAGCTGGGTGCCGTCGGTGGTCGTGGAGTTCGGCACGTCCACACAACGGCCGGATGCCACACCCCGGATCTGTCCCCCGTCACCCGGCGGGGGCGTGACCGTCGGGGTCACCGTCGGCGTGGGGTTCGGGCTCGCGGCGTTGAGCGCGTTCAGCACGGAGGTGTAGGCGGCCTTCTTGTTGCCGTTGCCGTCGAAGAGCAGCGGACTGGTGTTCGCGCCCAGCCAGGAGTCGCTGTCCCGGACCCCCCACACCGTGATGCCGGTGCAGCGCGGCACGGCCAGACAGTCGTTGACCACGTTGGCGTAGGTGGTGGCCGAACCGCCCTGGATGTCCAGCTCGGTGATCTGCACGTCGACTCCCAGCGCCGCGAAGCTCTGGATGGTCGTGCGGTAGTTGCTGTTGTACGGGCTGTTGCCGTTGAAGTGCGACTGCAGGCCGACGCAGTCGATCGGCACACCGCGCTGCTTGAAGTCGCGGACCATGTTGTAGACGCCCTGCGTCTTCGCCCAGCTCCAGTTGTCGATGTTGTAGTCGTTGTAGCAGAGCTTCGCGGACGGGTCGGCGGCCCGTGCGGTGCGGAAGGCCACCTCGATCCAGTCGTTGCCGGTGCGCTGCAGGTTGGAGTCACGCCGGCCACCGGAGTTGCCGTCGGCGAAGGCCTCGTTCACCACGTCCCAGGCGTAGATCTTGCCCTTGTAGTGGTTCATTACGCCGTTGATGTGGTTGATCATCGCCTGGCGCAGGCTGTTGCCCGACATGGCCTCCATCCAGCCCGGCTGCTGGGAGTGCCAGGCCAGCGTGTGCCCGCGTACCCGCTTGCCGTTCTGCACCGCCCAGTTGTAGATGCGGTCGCCACTGCTGAAGTTGAACTGGTTCTGGTTGGGTTCCGTGGCGTTGATCTTCATCTCGTTCTCGGCCGTGATCATGTCGAACTCACGGTTCGCGATCGTGGTGTACTGCGAGTCGCCGAGCTTGCCCGCGGCGATCGCGGCGCCGAAGTAGCGACCGCTCTGCTGCGCGGCGGCGGCCAGCGTGCTGGCGGCCGCATCCGCGGGAACCGACACCAACAGCGCCGCACCTACGACGCTCACGACGCCGGCGCCGATGACCCTGCTGAGGGCACCGAAACCTCGGCGCGCGGATGAGGGTGAAGCCTTCATACCCATGCCTGACTCCATACTGAAATCACGGAAAAAGGGATACACGGGAACCCGGCGAACGACGCCGCACCCGAACCGGGGCGCACACCACGATGGCGTCATGACCGGCGGCCCTCACTCGATCACCACATCAGGCAGGACCGACCGCTTCGGAGACTCATTGTGGAAACCCAGCCGAAACATGTCAATGCTTGAACGAAATTTTCGGCCACATTACCCGAGTAGCGATGCCCTCACCATGAGCCCAAGGCAGCTACGGCGAGACATATGCGCCGAGTAAATAGGAGAAATTAACCGGCGGCTGCAGCTTGAAAATTTCAGCTCAGATCCGCAAGTTACGGACCTGGGGCTGGGACTCACAGGCAGCGGCGCCTTCTCGGCGACGCCGGGCACGGAGCACCCCTGCCTCTTGACGACATCCGGTCCCGCTGTATTTACTCACCGCCATCACCACCCGAGATGCCGGGATGTCGAAGGGAGGTCGCACCACAATTTGGTAGCGCTACCATGGCGTCCCTTCCATGAGGTGCGCGATGTGGTCGGACCTGGGTGGCACCACACTCCCAGGTCACTCCGTGTCCGCCGCTCTGCCTTCGCGCGTGAGGCAGAGCTGCCGGCCGACTCCGAAGGATGGCGCTACGGAGAGAGACCGGATCCCTATCGGGATGAGTCTCCGTCGAATGTCGGCTTCGTCGCGTTTGCCGCCGGCTGTCGCTGCCAGAATGCGACACTGCAGCCGTCGACGGTCGACCACCGAACGGGGCCGTTCCCGCTGGCACGGAACAGTCGAACCGGCCAGGTGCCGGGTCAACAGACCCGTACCTGATGGTGGCACCGCTTCATCAGATGGTGGTGCTGTAGGGAGCCGTCGCGGTGCGAGGCCAGGAATCAGCCTGGCGGGGTCGGCATGTCCAGACCGTCGGCGACGCGCTCGAACACCTCGAACGAGGTGCCCCTGACCGTTCCCCTCATGATCACCCTACGATCTCATCGTGGTCTCAGCTCAGCCGGGGAGACGAAACCGGACTCGTAGGCCGTGATGACGGCCTGGGTGCGATCGCGCGCCCCCAGCTTGGTCAGGACGTTACCGACGTGGGTCTTCACCGTCTCAGCCCCGATGACCAGCTCGGCGGCGATCTCGGTGTTGGATCGGCCGCAGGCCATCAGCCGCAGCACGTCGGCCTCCCGCGCGGTCAGCTTCCCGAGCCCGGGGACGGCACGGGTGGCGGCGTACCGGCTCTGACGGTTCGCGGCGAGCGCGCGGATCGCGGCCGGGAACAGCAGCGATTCCCCGGCGGCGACGATTCGGACGGCCTGGGCCAGGTCGTCAGGCCGGCTGCGCTTGAGCAGGAAGCCGCTGGCCCCCGCACGCAACGCGTCATATATGTAGTCGTCGTCGTTGAAGGTGGTCACCACGATGACCTTGGGCGGCTGAGGCAGCGCCAGCAGCAGCCGGGTGGCCTGAATGCCGTCCACCGCGGGCATCCGCACGTCCATCAGCACCACGTCGGGCCGCGTCGTCCGAACCACCGGCACCACTGCCGCTCCATCTGCCGCCTCGCCCACCACCTCCAGGTCGGGTTCGGTGTCGACGATGATCCGCAGACCGGTCCGGATCAGATCCTCGTCATCGGCGATGACCACACGAATCGGCATGCGCCCGACACTATCCACCACCGTTCAGGGACGTAGTGGCAGCCGTAGCGACACGTGCCACTCTCCACCTGCGGGACCGGCGTCGAAGTCGCCGCCCAGCAGCGTGACCCGCTCGCGCATGCCACCGATGCCGCGCCCACTCCTGCCAGGCGCCCGTCCCGCCGGGTTGCACACGTCGAGCTCCAGATGGTCGTCGTGCACGGCCAGCGCCAGCCGTACCGGACCGGTCCCGTGGCGCAGGGCGTTGGTGAGCGACTCCTGGGCGATCCGGTAGACCTCCCGGGAGACCTCGGTGGGCACGGTGGCCAGGTCGCCGGTGATCTCAGCGGCGGCGCCGGTCCCGTGTACCAGGCCGCTCAGGTCGGCGAGCGTCCGCGCTGGGGCCGTGGACGACCCGTCTTCCTGCTCGCGCAACACCCCCAGCACCTGGTCCAGCTCCTCCAACGCCGCACGCGCCGATTCCTCGATCGCCCCCAGCGCGGCCCGGACCGCCACGGGGTCGCGGTCCAGGACCCGGGCGGCCGCCCCGGCCTGCACGGTCACCACACTCAGCGCGTGCCCGATCGAGTCGTGCAGTTCACGGGCCAGGCCGTTGCGGACCGCCTGGCGGCGGACCCGCTCCTCCAGCAGCGCCAGCCGCTGGGCGGGTGAGGGACCTAGCAGCTTCGGCGCCGACCGGGCCAGCAGCGCGCCCACCCCGGCGGTCAGGTAGACGAGCGCGACCAGGAGGGCGACGCCCAGCAGCGGGCCGCCCCACCAGACCGCCCGCAAGGTGGACATGATCCACAGGTCGAACGGGGCACCGGTGACCGGCAGCAGAATCGCCACGACCACGAACGGGACCGTCGTCAGCGTCAGTCCCGCCATCACCCCGCCGACCCCCAGGTGCAGGGTGAACCAGGTGGCGGTGCGCCGCCGCTCACCCCAGCTCCGCCTCCCGGACGCCCACCCGGCGGGCAGTGGGTCGATCTCGGCGCCCAGCAGGCTACGCGCCGCCGTCACCTCCAGCGCCCGGACCGGCAGCACCAGCCCGGTCAGTGCCACCAGCGGCAGCACCGCCAGGAAGACCAGCGGCTGGAGCGAGTCGCCTGACGCGGCCGACAACCCGGTCAGGCCACCGATCATGGAACCCACCATCACGTACGGCATCAGCAGCGCTCCGCCGAGGACGAGACAGGCCCACCGCAGATAGGTGGCGCGGCCGACAAGGGGTGACAGCATGCCTTCAATCATCCTCAACCGCGGACACCGCACGGCGGGCGAGTCCAGCGGGCGCGACCCCACTCGCTCTGCCCAGCCGCCATCCGGCCGTTGCCCAGCACACCCCCCAGAGAAGAAAGAACGGCGACCACAGCAGCAGATCCCAACGTGCCAGGTCGCGCGCCAGCGAGGCGTGCTCGACCGGGGGTGGGCGAACTCCGGTCAACAGCAGCACGTCGCCGACGAAGCCGAACCCAAGCACGCCGATCGACCGGACGATCATGAAGACTCCGAGCGTCCCGGTGATCGCGAGCAGCAACCGGCGCGGTACTCTCGCGCCCCAGGGCCTCACGGTGGCCAGCGCGACGATGACACCGACCACTGCGGCACCGGCCAGCAACCAGTGGCTTGCCACGAACAAGGGATCACGTGCGAGCAACTGTTCGCGCAGGTGTGGGGGCAGCGGGTCCTTGTCGGCCAGTGCGTTGGCCCCCAGTGCCTGAGCGAGTTTCATCGATCCGTACGCCGCGGCGCACACCGCGGCCCCGTACGCGCCCATCCGCGCCCGGTCAGCCCGCGACATGTCTCGTCGCCGCCGCGTAGGACCGGGTCATCTCCAGGAACAGCCCGATCACGAGGATGCCAAGGACTCCGTGGTACCACTGCCAGCCCACACCGATGCCGACGAACCCGTCCACGATCATGATCCCCGCACCGCCGCCAACGGCCAACAACATTCCGACCAGTACGAGCAGCATCAACGTTCTCGGCACCCGATGCCCCAGCGCCGTGACCGTGGCGAGGGCGACGCACGCGCCCAACACGCCGGACGCGGTTGCGAGCCACTGTGCGGTGGCCGCCTCCAAGAAATAGCTTCCAGTCTCGGCAGCCGACACCGGAGGGCCGCCCGGGAACCCGAGCCGGGCCTGCAGAGCAAAAGCGGCCTTCCCCACGGCGTAACCAAGGAACAGCACCGCCACCGCGTACGCCGGCCAGCGTCGCCGGCGATCAGAGGTAACCATGACCACGAGAGTAGAAGCCGCACGTCAAACGTCATTCCCCACAGCGGGGGAAGCACCTCCCCCGGCCGGGGGAGAACACCAGCGGCCTCCTTTGAGCGCGTTCCCGTTCGAATCTCGAAGGCGGGTGGCCGATCGAGTTCCGGGCCGACGTCCAGGCCAAGCGGGACGAGGTCGAACGAGACAGGGAAGGAGCATCCTTTCCAACTCTGGCCACAGAAGATCATCCCGCGCATATTCCGCGAGGCTGAACGCGCCACGATCGATCTTGAGGAGTTCCGGACAGTTCAACGCAGGTCAGAGGGCGTGTGTGGTCCATCCCGCACGGCCTTGAACGATCCTGAACCGCAACGGGGATCGCAACCGGTGATCCGACACCTCCTTCTTATGGCGAGAGCGCGAAACGCCGATTGTCTGGGCGGGAAGCCGATCCGGGTGAACGGGTGAGAGCAGATGATGTCCCACCTTGCTAACCCGAGCTTCGAGGAATTGCGCATGAGTGAACAGAGCCGGAGATGACGACGGGATGGAGCGCGGAGGTCGAGCGGATCTGTGACGCGACCATCATCGAGCGGTCCCGTCATGAGCCCGACCGGTTCGCCGACCTGTATGACAGGCACGCGGAGGAGATACATCGATACGTCACGCGCCGGCTAGGGCGGGAAACGGCAGACGACATCACGGCCGAGACCTTCCTCGCGGCGTTCCGCCGCCGGGACCGATACGACCTGACCCGCGACGACGCCCGCCCCTGGCTGTATGGCATGGCCACCAATCTGATCGGTAAGCACCGGCGCGCGGAAGTGCGGTTCTTTCGTGCCATCGCGCGCACCGGAGTCGACCCCGCTATCGAGTCGATCGCCGAGGAGGTGACCGATCGGGTCGGCGCGCAGAGCATCCGGCGGCAACTGGCTGACGCCCTGGCTCGCCTCAACGCGGGGCAGCGCGACGTGCTGCTGCTGGTCGCGGCGGGCGGCCTCGATCAAGAGCAGGTGGCAGCGGCACTCGGCGTCGCCATAGGGACCGTACATTCCCGGCTGCATCGCGCTCGAAAGAAGATGCGTGAAGCGCTGGGCGGAGTGAACCCCACTGATCCCGCACAGAAGGAAGGCAACCAATGGACGAACTGACCGAACTCGAACGGATGTGCGCCGAAGTGGCGCCCGCCTCACCGCACGCGCTGGCCGTGGGCCGCGGCCGGCTACTCGCCGCCACACGCACGAGCACAACCAGGACGCCTCTCCGTTGGCCGCGGATCGCGGTCACCGGCGCACTCGCCCTTAGCATGGCCGTCGCACTGATCGCTGTGAACGTAACGGGGGAGACGCCGAACCAACCGTCCGCCGTCGCAGCCGCCGCCATACTCGATCGAGCAGCCGAGGCGGCAGAGACCAAGCCCGATCCCACCCCACGCGACGACCAGTTCGTCTACGTCAAGGAGGCGCGGTGGTCCGGGGCACCCGGCAGCACCTCGCATCCCTATACCAACGAACGGTGGGAATCCGTCAACGGCAGCCACGCAGGGCTGAGGATCGAACACGGCAAGCGCGCGGTGATTCCCCCGCCCAAGCCGGGCGAGTACCACATCGTGCCGATCCGCTACACCGAACTCCGGACGCTCCCGACCGACCCCGACGAACTACTCGTCTACCTGCGGAACCTTCCCGCTGCGGACTCCGATGAGAGGGTCGCCGGATACCTCGCCGGATTGCTGGCCAACCCCGTCCTCCCGTCAGATCTGCGGCCCGCGGCTTATCGGGCGCTGGCAAAAGTGCCTGGGACACGAGTCCTTCAGGACGTCCTGGACGTGACGGATCGCCGAGGGCTGGGCATCGCGTGGGAACCCGGGTCGGAGTTCGGCGGCTCTGAGATGGTCCTCATCCTCGACCCTCACACCTTCGCCTACCTCGGTACCCGTCACACTTACGTCGAGGACGTCGGCCGCGACGGCATCGCCAAGGGCGACAAAATCGTCGATTGGGCCGCGCAGCTAGCGGTCGGCGTGACGGATACCGCAGGCGCGCAGCCATAGGGAATTTGCCTGGTCAATTAGGGTGTGACCTGGGTATACCCGAAGCCGCCGGTAGTGGAAGTCCACGGAGCCCTTTTCATCCTCCCAGCCGGACAGCTCGGGAGCCGGTGATGTACACAGAGGAGAACGAAACCGCCTGACTGGAGATGCATCGTGCCGCCCTTGTCATGATCACTTGCCTCTGCTTACATGTTCGAAGTGAGTCATGATTCCGATGTAGGCGGGCGTCCAGCACCTATTCCAGCGAAGGCGAACCCGACGAGCGGGATGGTGAACCACATCACGCTGCTCTTTGTCCTGGGTTCGGTTCCCCTTCTGCTCGCCAACTGGTTCATCGCTCTCATGGTTCTTAGCCCTACCTGCACCCTTTTATATGAGGGTGGCAACATAACGGAATGCGTCGGCGGGCTTTCAGAGGAAGAGTTGGCCGCCGCATCGGGAGTCGTCGCACTGGTTTTACTCCTCATCCAGATGGGACTGATCCTCATAGTGCGCCGGCGCACCCGCGGATCGTAGCGACGCTGCACGATCGGCGACGGAGCGCCTTGGGACGGCGGTGAACTGCAACCGGCCCGGAGGCTTCAACCGTCGTAGTCTTCGAACTCCCACGCTCCAATCCGGCCGATCTTCTCCGCAAGTTCGCTCCACGTCGGAGCCTCCAGCACCGCTATCCGGTCGCTCAGCCACGTGGTCACCTCGGCGGGATGCAACTCGGGCACGAAGAGCCAATGGCGGCCGATGAGAAAAGAATGACGTTGCAGCTGATCGGCGAGGGCCGATGGGGTGCAGACGGTGAGCTGGAACCGTTCCTCGCCCGGCTCTCCCTGCGGGCCGACGTACACCTCCAGCAGCTCGCAGGCATGGGCAGGGTCGTCGATGCTCCGCCCGAGTTCGAGGTCTGGCCATCGGAAGGCGCCCATGTGTGCTCTCATCACCCAATGGTCGCGTAACAGGGTGAAGCCATGAGCGGGCTGTCAGCTTGGGAAGTGCGTCGATCACGCCTTGAGGAATGGTTGAGCTGGGTATTCGGCCGATCATGAGTGGCCGTGGTTGACCTCTCGCCACCTTGGTTAAGGCCCGCTAATGGCCCAACCGCCGCCAAGGTGACCACTGTTGTCGTACGAGCCTTGTCGCTCTGCCGCTCAGAGCGACTCTGTGTCTACGAAACCAACGATCCGCCCGACGTCGGGCATCAGCGCAGAGATCAAGAGCGACAGCGGCGAACTTAACGACGTCGCTTCTGCTCGCGAATCGCCGCCTCCAGGCGTAATCCAAGACCGATCAGCGCGGTGAACCATAAGCCCACGAGCCATGGCCATGACGGGAACCTACCGTCGAAGAGCAGAATGCCGAAGGACAGAGCGGCGCCGCCAACCAACGCAATAGACCCCAGCATGCGAACAGATACGACATCGTCGTCGGATCTAGGGCCAGGAATGTAGGGAGGCGGGGTCTCTGTAGGCTCAGTCATGCTGGAGAGAATCCCACAGTTGATCCAATGGACGAAATCATCCACCTGCGTATACCTGCTCATTGCGGAATTGGAGTTCCTCCACCGAAGACCCGGGGTGTACGGAGGGCGTTTAGCAGGTGGGGCGAGTGACACCCAGCTTCCGAGCACTGGCAGGGGACAGGGTCGGGGGTGACCCATCCCTGCCGTGTCAGGACTACTTGGGCCGGGAGAGGGGTGACCGGGTGGACCTCGACGCCCTGTACCCAGTTCGCGAGCAGTCCTTCGGTGCCGCTGGAGTCGACCAGGACGATCGAGATGGGCTGGCTGAGCTTCCCCCGTAGGGCGGACATCTCGCCTGAGTCGAGCAGGGTGTGAACATCCGCGTCGTTCAGGAGGTCCTGGGCCATACGAGGGTGACCACGACCGAGAGGTACGCACACGTGTCCACACCGTTGATGCGCGATGCCGGGGAACGGCCGCCTCCGCGCTCTGGGGAAAATCCTGAGCGTTGCAACCAGGACTGCAACCACGACAACCTTTAGAGATCAAAAAGGCCCCCTCCCTGTGTCTCGGGAGAGGGCCTCTGATCTGCGGAGGCTCGGGGATTTGAACCCCGGATGGGCGGTAAACCCAAACCGCATTAGCAGCTCGGGGCGTGACCGTTCAGGACAGTCCCACCTGGACCAACGCCCCTCGGCGGTCCTCCTGGAACGGCCTGGCACGGCGGTGAACTGCAACCCCGTGCAGGGTCACGTGGGTGACCGCTTCCTTATCAGGACCATCCCGGCCACGGTCAAGGCTTACGACCTGCCCCCGAATGGTGCTGGACGGGTGTGATCGTGAGCCGTTGTGAGGGACTGTTGCAGTACTCGTTGCAATACTGCACCCTCCCTTAACCACGATGAGGCGATCGTCCTATCGGTGGTCTGAGGTGGCGGGACGACGGTCTACTGTTCAGCGGTCGTTGCGCCTCTGCGGCTAGCGAGTGGAACAATGACCGTTTCCATGATCATGGAGGCGACAGGGTGGAACGGGGAGACCGATGACGAGGCGGTGGGGCGCGGCACTCTCGTTCCTGTTACTGGTAATGAGCACGGCGTGCGCTGTCCCGGAGGGCGAGATCTCATCCGGCGACTTCGACGGCCCGTGGGCGCTCGCGGTGCAGCCCGGGGAGATTCACGAAAGCTACGTCATGTCGGACGGCTTAACGTCCGTCGGCCTGCCGGACTGCGCCGTACCGTCCGACACGGAGACGCCGGTCCTGAACCGAGACGGAACAGCCATAGCCCTGGTCGGCTGCTGGAGCAGGAAGAAGTCCGGCGAGGGGAAATACGAGATCGTCGTCATCCGAGACCGCGCCGTCCGCCACATCGACGCCTCGGGCCAGGCCGCCTGGATCGGAAAAAGCGCCGGCCTGCTCGTCGCGACGAAGGACACCCTGACCTCCGTGGACACCTCAGAATCCGCGAAGAGCCGGCGGGTGGCGGACTTCGACGCCGACATCCAGCACCTCAACGTGGACACCACGGGCGATCGCGCGGTGGTCGTCACCGGCGGTAACCCGGTGACACGCGATCATCAGGTCACCCTGGTTGGCACCGAGGTATGGACGGTCTCGATCGCCACCGGGCGGCGTGAGGCCGTCCGCACGCCCCCCGACACTTCTCGCGTGCTGTGGGGCCCGGACGGCCAGTCCTTGGTGGCCGAGACGGACACCCGGTGGACGGTTCTGGACGGCGATTCGGGACAAGTGCTGAGCCGTCGCCCACGGCCGGCCACCAAGGGCGAGGTGACCCAGCGGTGCTACCTAACCGCGGTGACCCGCCACTCCCTGCTCGGCTGGTGCCCGGCGACCGGGGAGCTGATGAGCTATTCCGCGGACGGGGCGTCACAGCGCGTCGCGGAACTCGACCAGGCCGGACCCTGGGGTGTCTATGTGAGCGTGGCGTCGGACCGCGTCACTTGGTGAGGTTACTGACCTCCTGGTTCGGCCTTCCTCGGCACTGGACTTCCTCGCACAATGCGACGCCGACAAGCCTCGATGCCCGGTGAGCCAGGGTGAGGAACGAACCCTGGATCTTCGATCGCCGCCGACCATGACAGACCTCGGCCACCCCGTGGCGATCGTCGTGCTGCGTAGAGGCGGCGGCGCGGCCAGAGGTCGGCCGATCGCTTGGGTGCGGTGCGGCGCTCGTGCGGTGATGGCCCGAAGTCCTGCGCGCGTGCCGGGACCGGCCCCCAGGCCGCATGCCCGGCGCGCGCCGGCAGGCGCAGGGCCGGGCGACGGCGCGCAGCGCCGCCGCCCCTTGATGCAGGACGCGAGCACCCGGATGGGAGCCGCCCTCTGGGGCGATGGGTGAGAACTGCGACCCGAATTGCAACCCTGACAGGGTTCAGAGATCAAAAAGGCCCTCTCCCAGAATTCTAGGAGAGGGCCTCTGAACTGCGGAGGCTCGGGGATTTGAACCCCGGATGGGCGGTAAACCCAAACCGCATTAGCAGCTCTGATCTTGCCCGTCCCGATCGGTTCAACCTGGACCGATACGACTTGATGGTCCGCCTGGAACGGAAGTGAACCACGTTGGATTGCAACTAGAACTGCAACTGGGAGCCCTCCTGGTCAGGATTCGACGAGGGCTATCTGCTCGGCGCGAGCGGCTCGAACGACGGCGACCAACTGCGGTTCGGTGCGCCCCCAGCCTTCTCCCCATTCGTCATCCAGCCCGTACAGAGCGCCAAGTGGTGGTGTGAGCATCTCATCGGGGTAATTCCACGTGATCACGAGTCGTTCGATCACCGAGACCAGCCAACGTTCACCACCGTCGCCTGCGAGGCACAACCGCGCCATGTCGCCATAAACAGTCTTCGCGGCGCCGGACCTGGAAGGTATCGCGGTGTCCGTATCCGCGAGAGCCTCGACCAGCACATCGCGCACCTCGTGCGGATCACGTCCGTCAAGCCCCGCGAGAATGCGCAACCTCTCACCATCCATGTCCTGGACGAGCCAATGAGCGGCCCACATGGGGACTAGATCGGTAGGCAAGATCTCCAGTTCATACCAGGCAGCGACCAACTGCGGAGACGGAATCAACTGTCCTGCATCGTACGGCCAGCCATACACAGGAAGCATCGTGTCACAGTCGTCGTCGGGGCTTCCCCCATGAATGCGGGCACAAGGTACGGGTGGCTTGGCCTGCGGAAATATGAGGCGGCAATCAGGATGCCTATGTCAGGATGATCGCTCTGTACCTGATGTGAAAGGACTGAATGGCCATGCCTAGCGCCATTACTTTGATCCGCGCCGCTTCTCTGTCTGACGTCGCCCAGTACGCTTACGCAGCCACGGCGCCCGCCGAGTCACGACTCATCTTCCTCGCCGGTGCGTGTCCTCTGAACGAGGACGGGTCGACGGCAGCAATTGGGAATTACGCGGGGCAAGCAGCGAAAGCCATCGAGAATATGCAGGCGGCTCTCACTGCCTCTGGCGCATCATTGCAGGACGTCATCAGCACAAGGGTTCTCGTCGCCTCCACCAGGCGGGAGGATTTGGTGGCTGCCTGGGAGGTGGTCCGGGACTCGTTCGGTGACCATGACGTACCGAGCACCTTGTTGGGAGTCACCGTGCTTGGTTATGCCGACCAGCTCGTTGAGATCGAAGCAGTCGCCGCCGTACTTGACTCCTGAGCGTAAGGCCGCGCTGGCCACGTCATGGCGATCGTAAGGACTGCATCTGTGTGGCGGTGTGGCAACCCCGGCCGGTGCGTTGGGTTGGTGCGGCGGGGCTGGCGTGCGGCGGCCGGCCCGGCGTCCCGCCGCCGGCCGGGACCGGCCCCCAGGCCGCACGCCCGGCCGGCGGGCGGGGTACGGCGGCGCGCCGCGCCGCCGCTTGACAAGCTCACCCCCGAGCACCTCAACCAGGCGTATTCGACCATGTTGGAAAGCGGACTCTCGCCCAGCACAGTGCTCAAGGTCCATCGCGTCCTCTCCCGCGCACTGAAGATCGCGGTTCGCCGGAGCAAGGTCGCCAAGAACGTCGCGACGCTGATCGACGCACCGGTGGCCAACGATCCCGATCTCGTGTTCGCCACCCGGCACGGCAAGCCGATGGAACGGAGCGAGGACTACAAGGCGTGGAAGGCGCTTCTGAAGCGAGCGGGTGTCCGTGACGCGCGGCTCCACGACGCTCGCCACACGGCCGGAACGCTCCTTGTGGAGCAAAGTGTGCATATCCGCGTCGTACAGGAGATCCTCGGCCACGCGCGGGTGACCACCACCGAGCGTTACACCCACGTGGCCGGCGCCTTGATGCAGGACGCGAGCACCCGGATGGGAGCCGCCCTCCGGGGCGATGGCTGAGAACTGCGACCCTGACAAGGTTCAGAGATCAAAAAGGCCCTCTCCTGATCCTCGGGAGAGGGCCTCTGAACTGCGGAGGCTCGGGGATTTGAACCCCGGATGGGCGGTAAACCCAAACCGCATTAGCAGTGCGGCGCCATAGACCTGACTAGGCGAAGCCTCCTGGTAACCGTTCGGCTCAGGACAGAGTACCGGCCATCCGGCGAGGCGGCAAAGCGGTTGGTGATCACATCACGGGCAAGGGTTGGGCGAGAGTTGTCCACAGGCGGTGGATAACTTTCACCACCCCTGTGGACAAACCAGGGAGTCCCCAGCTGGGCTCGACGGGAATCCTGTGGATTCCCGATTTGCGAGACGCTACATCTCAACAAGCGGACATGCTGAGACCCCTCGCCGCCCGAAGGGGCGGGAGGGGTCCCGAGTGGTGTCGGAGATCAGGCGGCCGGGTTGGCCTCGCCCTCGATCTCAATCTTGATCTTCTTGCCGACCAGGACGCCACCGGTCTCCAGCGCCTGGTTCCAGGTCAGGCCGAACTCCTCGCGGTCGATCTCGGTCGTGATCGAGAAGCCCCAGACGTCCTGGCCCCACGGGTTGGTGCCGGCGCCACCGTACTCGACGGTGAGCTCGACCGGCTTGGTGACGTCGCGGACGGTGAGGTCGCCGACGAGAGTGAACTCGTCGCCGGAGTGGCCGGCGACACGGGTGCTGCGGAAGGTGATCGTGGGGAACTTCTCGGCGGACAGGAAGTCGTCGCTGCGCAGGTGGCCATCGCGGTCCGCGACACCGGTGTCGATGCTCGCGGTCTTGATCGAGAGCTCCGCGGAGGAGTCCAGGGGGTTCTCGGCGATGGTGACGGTGCCGGAGAAGTCGCCGAAGTGGCCGCGGACCTTGCTCACCATCATGTGCTTGACGACGAAGCCGATCCGGGTGTGGGCGACGTCCAGAGCGAAGGTTCCGGCGGCGGGGATCTGAAGGTTCTCCCAGGTCCGAGTGGTCATGCTGTGCTCCCGATGAGAAGGTTGCTGAGTAGATGATTGCAGCAACAGATTTCTACACGAGGAATATTCCTCTCGTCAACTACCTTCGGATAGAGTGTGAACGTGATCCCCTTTGACGACTCCCGGCTGACGGCGATGGGCCTCCTGGCAGAGGTCTACACCGGCATCTCAGCCAAGACACATGAGTCCTTTGCGACCGCGGGGCTCTCAGAGATCGACTTTGAGACGTTGATCAGGTTGGCGCGCTCGCCGGGACGGCGGCTGCGGATGAGCGACCTGGCGGCGCAGACGAGCCTGTCCACCAGCGGGATGACCCGGGTCGTCGACCGGCTGGAGCGCGAGGGGCTGGCCATGAGGCAGGCGTGCGCCACCGACAGGCGGGCCTCCTACGCGGTCCTCACCGAGGCCGGCGCCGACCGGCTCAGCGGCATCCTCCCCCGGCACCTGATCGACATCGACACCTGGTTCACCGGCCTGCTCTCCTCCGAGCAGCTCAGCATCTTCCTCGACACTCTCAGAATCATTCGCGACGCCGTACGGCCGTGTGCCACCGCGGGAGCGGAAACCGAGTCCGTCCCGTCTTCCCATGGCTAGAACCGTGGGGTTCCGACTCTCACCTGGCCGGGAGGGCTCCGGTCGACGTTCGGGCGGACCGGTTCGGGCGTTGTCCCGCGGATCTCACTGTAGCGAGGCCCCACCTGATCGCGATGGGCGAAAGATCCAGGGGACAGGCGCTAAACCCGATGCTCCAACTCCCGTGGGTCGGAGAGCGTGAGGTCGCCGCGGAGCTTGGCCATTCCCCGGGAGACCGTGCTCTTGACGGTCCCGACGCTGATGCCCAGGGTCTTGGCGATCTCCGATTCGGTCATGTCCTCGTAGTAACGCAGGACGACGGCGGTCCGCATCCGGGTGGGCAGCCGGTCGAGGGCCTGCTCGACCCGCTCGGGCAGGTGGGGGCCGCCCGCGAGCATCGGTTCGGGAAGTTCCTCGGACGGATACTCCTCCAGCTTGCGCCGCCGCCACCAGGAGATGTTGATGTTGACCATCGTCCGGCGCACATAGCGGTCCAGGGCGGCGTGGTCCTGGATACGGTCCCAGGCGAGGTAGGTCTTGACCAGTGCCACCTGCAGCAGGTCCTCGGCGTCGCTCGGATTCCCGGTGAGCTGGTAGGCGGCACGCAGTAACGCCGGGCCGCGAGCAACGACATACTCGCGGAACTCCTCATCGGTCCCGCCGGCCACCGTGATCACCAGCCTGTGCTCCAGGTGCGTATGGTGGCCAGAATCGCAGCCCGAACCCATACTGCGGCTGAACCGAAATCTATGTTTCATCCCATCAACGGTAAAGATCGGCTTCGATGGGCGACGGAGCACGCAAGAGATACTAGATAGCGGTTTGTCATCGAGTGGACACCAATGCGTTCTACCAAGGAGGGGAACTGTAGTACCTGGTTGGACACCTGCCGTGATTATTGGTGGAGCGGACAGCGAGACTCCGCGAAGCGTGTGACGCTGACTGCGACACCTCGCAGAACCTGGGGAGCGACGATGCCCTATCTCAGCGCCGATCGCCGCCGCGCACTGGCGGCAGCCGCGCTCGGCCGGGCGGCGCAGGAGCCTGGCCCCCTCCCCGTCGAGGGTGAGTCCTTCCACTCGGTCAGCGGTGCGATCCTCGACGTCAGCCCACACCTGATCGTCATCGACACTCCGGACGGCCACGAGGAGCGGCTCGTCATCGCACCGTGGGCGACCGCCTGGCGTGGCGAGGCCGTCCCTCCGGCAGACCTTCCCGTGGGCTCCAACGTGATCATCAGAGCGCTGCGGGCCGGCCGGGTCGTGGATCGGATCTGGGCGGACATCACCAGGATCACCGGTGTGATCCAGTCGATCGACGCGAAGGGCAAGGACCACTCCGTGGAGCTGTACTGCGGGCCGCACCGCGGGCGGCGTACGATCGTCATCCCCTACCGCGCCTCGGGACGCCTGCGGGTCAGGCATCCGCAGTTCGAACCCGGCTACCTGTTCGACGCCATCGGGGTCCGCGAGGACGGCGTGGCACAGGCTCGACTGCCCGCGACCTCGCAGCCGCCCTACCGGTGGAAGGCCGTGCCGACGCCTCCGCCAGGCTACAGCGGCACGCAGTCGCGGATCTCGGGCACGGCCACCTGGTCGGACACCTTCGACTGCGGGGAGCAGGGGGTGGCCTATCCCATGTTGGAGCGGTCCGATGCCGCGTGCGACGACACCGGAGTGTCCTGCACCGGGCTGCCGTACCTGTCGCTGGGTTCGATGCTCAACGTACGCAACGTGTGCGCCGGGCGAACCTCGGTCCTGCCGATCGTGGCGTGCGGCTGTCTGGCCGGCCGGTTCTGCGACCGGTGCCTGGAGTGCGGCACCTCCCCTCGCGGCCGGATTCTTGAGCTGTCACCGAGTTCCTTCGTGGAGCTCGGTGGAGACCTGACCGCCGGATGCTTCAACGCCAGACTTGGAATGGGGTGACACGGATGCTGACGACGATCGCCGCCGGACAACTGCCGGTCCTGCTCCTGCTGCTGGCCGCAGGTACGGTCGCGAAGGTCTGGACCGTCGTGCGCGAGGCCGAACCCGGCATGCTGAGCAGGCTGGGGCCTGCCGTGCTGGTGCCCGAACGCTGGCGTAAGCACATGATGCTGGTCTGCGCGTTCGGCGAGCTGTTCCTGGCGTGCGGCCTGCTGGTGAGTGGCCGGCCGTTCTTCCGGTGGGCGGTCGTCGCGTTCTTCGCGGTGTCCACCTATGTCCTGTGGGAACTGCGGCGCCGGCGCCCGGACGTGGGGTGCGGATGCTTCGGCGAGGTCAGTGCGGTACCGGTGGGACGGCGATCGCTGGGCCGCACCATGGTGCTGACGGCCATGTCCGCGGGGCTGCTGCTGACTCCGGAGATCTCCGGCTGGGAGGCGATCGCCGGTATGACGTGGACGCACCTGCCCTCCGTGATCGCCGGACTGCTGGTGCTCGCCGCGCTCTCGCCGGAGATCGAGGAGGCGGTCGCCAGGCTCCGCTACCGGGCCCCCTGTGAGCAGCGCCGCTTCGACCCGGCCACCGCGCTCGGCCGACTGCGGTCGAGCACGGTCTGGCGCTCGCACACCGGCCGGCTGACGAGCACGGAGCCGGTCGACAGTTGGCGGGAGCTGTGCTGGCGGTTCTTCGTCTACCCGGGACAGAGCCACGCGGGCGACCCCGTCGACGTGGTCTTCGCGGTCTATCTGAGCGGGCGCCATCCGGCGGTGCGGGTTGCCATGGTCGGCTCCGACGGGCGTCCGGTGGAGACCACGTCTCTTCCGGAATCTCTGCCGGTATCGGCCTGATGCTAGAGAACCCTAGATTCCTTTAGGCCCTGTCCGCGGTCAGACAGCGCTTCCCGAGACACAGGATTGGGCTCTATATGGCTCTCTAGCTTCCCCACTAGAGAGCCATATAGAGAGCTAGGAGCTCCCCCATAGTATATCGAACAATTGTTCGCTCAGACCGGTTGGGATCGCAGAAACTTTCCGAAGTGCGGCACGGTGAACGCGATCAGCCCTCGCTCCGCACTGTAGATCAGGCCTTTCTTGATGAGGCTGTCTCGGGCCGGAGAGAGGCTCGACGGTTTACGGCCGAGCCCTTCGGCCACCTCGGCGGTGGCGACGGGCTCGTCACCGATGGCGGCCATGGCGTGCATATAGTCGCGCTCGGCCGGGGTGGCCCGCTCGTAGCGGCTGCCGAAGAAGCCGACCGCGAGCTCCTCCTCGGCCTCCGGCGCGGAGACCCTGATGTCGTCGGCGGTGATCGGGCTGCGCAGCGCCAGGTCCCAGGCGACCTTGCCGTACGCCTGGACGAAGTAGGGATAGCCGTCCGCCGCCACGTAGAGGGCGTCCAGGGCGTCCTGGGTGAACTCCACGCCCTCGCTCTCCGCCGGGGCGATGAGCGCCAGGTCGGCCGCGTCGCGGTCGAGACGGTCGATCCTGGCATAGCGGAAGAGTCGCTCAGAGTAGCTCTTGCTGGCCGACAGCACGCTGGGAAGGTGCGGCAGCCCCGCACCCACCACGATCAACGGGCCGCCGCTCTGGGAGAGCTCGTGACAGGCCGCGCAGAGCGCCGAGACGTCGGGGGCCTGCACATCCTGCATCTCGTCGATGAACAACGCGATGCCGACACCCAGATCGGTGGCGACCCCGGCGGCGTCGACGAACAACTCGGTGAGGTCGATCTCCAGATCCCCGGAATCGGCGCGTCCCCGCCCCGCGGGCACGTCGATCGCGGGCGACCAGTGCGAGGTGCCCTTGGCCGCGGACGGGTCGCGCATCGCGAACGCCTTGAGCACGCCGAGGAACTCCTCGATGCGCTCGGGTGCCCGGTGCCTGGGGGCCAGCTCGCGGACCGCCATGTGCAGGGCGGCGGCCACCGGACGCCGGATCGACTGGTCGGGCCTGGCCTCGATCTTCCCGGTGCCCCACAGCCGCTGCATGGCCATCGATTTGAAGGTGTTGAGCAGGACGGTCTTACCGACGCCGCGCAGCCCGGTGACCACCATGCTGCGCTCGGGGCGCCCGCGGGCCACCCGCTCAAGGACGATCTCGAACTGCTGTAGCTCACGGTCGCGGCCGGCGAGCTCTGGGGGGCGCTGTCCGGCACCTGGAGCGTAGGGATTGCGCACGGGGTCCACGCTCTCGGACTTTATGACGGGATATAGCGGTCGGCTTAGATTTCCGTAGAAAGAGCTACGGCGTGTCGCACCGCGCTCCACCGGCACCCGAGGAAACGGAGCGTGTGTCGCGAGCATCGCCATGGCACACCCCTTCACCTGGGAGGACGTCAGCCCGAACCCGTGTTCGATCCCGTGCCCATGACTGTAGCGCGGGTTCGAACACAGGCGCGATACGTTTCGATGAAAAGCCTTCCCAAGGAACCCGGGTTCGCGTGCCAAGCAGCTACAGATCGGGGCGTAAGCCGCGCCACGGACAGGCCCCGGAGCCACTCCGGCCTCAAAGAACGGCCGGCGGGTCGTCTCGTCGGCCATGAGCGTTCAGTCCCGGACGGTCAGCCCCATCGAACGCGCGGTGCCGGCGACGATCTTCTCGGCCTGGTCCAGGTCCGCGGTGTTGAGATCGGGCATCTTGCTCCTGGCGACCTCCCGCAGTTGCGCGCGGGTGATCGTGCCCGCCGCCTGATGCCCCGGGCGGGGGCTGCCTCCGTCCAGACCGATCGTCCGGCGGATCAGCGAGGCCGTGGTGGGCACCTTGATCGCCAGTTCGAACGAGCGGTCCTCGAACACGGTGACGACGACGGGGACCACGAATCCCCGCCGGTCCTGCGTGGCGGCGTTGTACCGGCGACAGAACTCCATGAGGTTCAGTCCCAGCGGGCCGAGGTCCTTGCCCACGGCGGCGGGGCCGGCCTCACCGGCCGGGAGTTGGAGCTTGGCGGTCCTGCTGACCTTCTTCTTCGACATGTCCGGCAACCTAAAATCTCCAGTTACTGGAGACTCAACGGAATAATGACCGCATGAGCTACACGATCGGACAGCTCGCCAGACTCTCCGGTCCGCCGGTGAAAACGATCCGCTCCCACTCCGACATCGGGGTGCTTCCCGAACGCGGCCGCACCCGGAGTGGCTACCGTCTCTACGACGACTTCCGCGCCTCCCTGCGCGAGATGGGCGGCGAGTTCCGGGAGAGGGCCGGCGAACTCGATCCGACCGCCTGGCACGAGGCCGACATCCTGATCACGGAGAGGGCGTCGGCCGGGGTGCGCGACGGCGTGGCCCGGATCCTCGCGCTCATCGTCGACGCACAGGAGCGCACCCCGGAGTCGGTGCCACGGGACCACACCGAGCACGACTCGCGCGATACCGGGAGCCGGTGGCCACGGTCAACGGCACCCCCGACCGACGGATTCCATGATCACCAATGAGTGAATCACCGCCGCGATCGCCCGCCACCTTGGGTAATTGATCAATTACAATGAACTGTTGTCCCTTTTGTCCGTTTTGATGGGAGGCGGCACGTGGCAAGATCTAAATTCACGGCCCGTACCCGGGCGGCGCTCGCGATGACCGTCGGCTGTCTGGCGGCCGCCTCCTGCGGCACGGCCGGCTCCCGGTCCGTGCCGGTCCAGCCCACGTCGTCCGCGCGGCCGACCTCGGCGGCATCGGAGCCGGCCGCCGCGACGGCGACCCCGACGACGACACCGACGACGACACCGACGACGACACCGGAACCCGGTACCGCGACACCGACCCCGACAGGCCCGCCGAAGTTCTCCGCGAAGATCTCCCCTGTCACCCGTCAGCTGCTCGAATACTCCTGGCGGCCGGGCTGCCCGGTCCCGCTCGGCGACCTGCGGCTGATCACGATGACCTACTGGGGCTTCGACGACAAGCCGCACACCGGCGAACTGGTGGTGAACAAGAGCGCGGTCGACGACATCGTCTCGATCTTCCGGCGCCTGTACGACTGGCGCTGGCCGATCAACAAGATGGAGCTCGTCGACGTCTACAAGGGCGACGACTTCGACTCGATCGACGCCAACAACACCTCGGCCTTCAACTGCCGCCCGGCGACGGGATCGAGCAGCTGGTCCAAGCACGCCTACGGCCGGGCCATCGACATCAATCCGCGCGAGAACCCGTACGTTTCGTCGAACGGCTCGGTGGCGCACAGCAACGCCCGCAAGTTCGCCAAGCGCCCGGTGCAGGCCCCCGGTGTGATCAACCCGGGCGACCGGGTGGTCAAGGCCTTCCAGGCGAAAGGCTGGGAATGGGGCGGTTACTGGTCAGGTATCAAGGACTACCAGCACTTCAGCAAGGGCGGCGGCTGAGGCCCGTGGCCCGGCGTCTCGTCCCCCTGCTCCCGCCGCCGTGACCGTCCGGCCGGTGCGGGCGGGGCCACTCCGCCGGGTCTCCCCGTGCTCGGTGGCCGTGTCGCCGATCGAGGTGGCTGATTCCACCATCTGTGCGGATCCGACCCCGACAGCGACCCGAAGTAGAGGACCATCCGGCGACTGCCCTAATCTGGGACGACGAGGGGAGTACTTCCCAAGAGTCGATCCGGTCAGTACGGACGTTTCATAACGTCCCCGGGCGGCCACCTGCACAGTGTGGGTGAAGGAGACCTCGAACGGCCAAGCACGTTCGAGGAGGTTTCATGCCCACCGAGGCATTCCTGTCAGCAGCCAGTCTTGAAACGATCGGTTCGCCACAACTGTGGACCATCACCGTGGCCGCTCTGCTGTTGCTGCTCGCCGTGGACTTCATACTGACCCGGCGGCCGCACGAGGTACGGATGCGCGAGGCTGTGGGCTGGTCGGTCTTCTACCTGGCACTGCCCCTGATCTTCGGCGTCTATCTGTGGGGGGTCTTCGGGTCCGGCGTGGCGGTGGAGTTCTTCACCGGCTACGTGGTGGAGAAGTCCCTGTCGGTGGACAACCTGTTCGTGTTCATGCTGCTGCTGTCCGCCTTCGCTGTCCCGGTCGCCCTGGCCCAGCGGGTCCTGCTGTACGGCATCATCGGGGCGCTGGTACTGCGGGCGATCTTCATCGCTTTGGGGGCCGCCGTCCTGCAGAGCGGCACCTGGGCGTTCCTGCTGTTCGGCGGGATACTGATCGTCACCGCCGTGAAGATCATGAAGGACGCGCTGAGCGGGACGGAGCAGCAGGTCGACATCTCCTCCATGCGCACGGTCCGGCTGCTACGGCGCTTCATGCCGGTCACCGACGACTACCGTGGTTCCCACCTGGTCGTTCGTGAGGGCGGCCGCCGTGCCCTGACCCCGCTGGCGCTGGCCATCGTGGCCGTCTTCGCCACCGACATCGTCTTCGCCGTCGACTCGGTGCCCGCGGTGTACGGCGTGACCGAGGACCCCTACCTCGTCTTCGCCACCAACGCCTTCGCCCTCCTGGGCCTTCGCGCGCTCTACTTCGTCCTCCTGGGTTTCCTGGCGAAACTGCGGCACCTGAACCACGGACTCGGCATCATCCTGGCCTTCATCGGGATCAAGCTCGTCCTGCACTGGGCGCACGGTGTCTGGACGTGGATCCCGGAGATCCCCACTCCGGTCTCGCTGGGCGTCATCATCGCGGTCCTGGCCACCGTCACGGCCACAAGCCTGTACGCCAACCGCCTCGACGCGAAGGTCGCCTCCGCACCCGCCGAACGCGGGTAGCCGGGCGAGGACACGAGCACGGGGCCGCGCGGCGGCCGTCCGGGTCCGACCGGTCATCCGGTCGGCGAGGCTCAGCCGTACGCGGGTGAGAGGCGGGGCTGAACCAGATCCCAGCGGTTGCCGTACAGGTCCTGGAAGGCGGCGACCGTGCCGTAGGGCTCGTGCCGCGGAGTCTCCTCGGAGGTGACGCCCGCCGCCGGCATCCGCTCGTGGTCGCGGGCGAAGTCGTCTGTGTGGAGGAACAGGCCGGCCCTGCCGCCGGTCCGGTCGCCGACGCGGGCCTCCTGCTCGGGACCGTCGGCACGCGCGAGCAGGAGCGCCGTCTCCCGCGGGCCTCGTGGGCGGACCGTCACCCAGCGCCCTCCCTCCCCCTGCGGCCTGTCCTCCAGGAGCTCGAAGCCGAGGAGATCGACTACGGCCACAGCACCCACGTCAGCCACCATGCCCAGACCAGACCCGAGCGGCGGGCCCTGAAGAGGTCGCTCCCCGGTCGCAGGCCACCTGGCCGGGAAGTGGCCAGGATGTCGTCGACGATCCCCTTCGGGGCGAACAGGTCGACGATGGGGAGGATCCAGCCGAGCACCAGGTACGGCGCGGCGTACACGTGAAAGACCCCTGGAGAGATCGCGTACGAGTTGGCGCGGGCGCGTAACAGCCAGCATACGAAGGCGATTCCCGCCAAAAGGCAGAGGATCGGGAAAAGGAGGACGGCCGGGGAGAGGAGGAGCGTGTACAGGGCCTCCCACTCGTAGACCAGTCGCCAGAGCCGGTCCCCCTCGTAGAGGATCCGCAGCCCCGACAGGCCCACGGACACGATGGTGACCAGAGCGATCAGGGTGATGGCAACGGTTGCGAACGCACGGATCGGGCGCAACGGGCGAATGTGCATAGAGAACGCGCTCGACTTCATGCGAGCCCTTTAGCGGGGGCCGGGGTACGCGTAAGTATTGCGGATCTGGCATAGCCGATATAGAGGTATTTCTGACCGTCAGCGGAAGGCTTGTCCGCTTCCACGAGGTGCGCCGCGGCCCCTCACCCGCGAGCGTTGACCTGCGACAGGTCGCCGGGAGCACGGGCGGGAAGGCCGACCCGGTCCGGTGCCGCCGGACCAGGCTGATGCATCATTGGTCCATGGCGGCCAGGGATGGGGATGGTTGGGCCCAATGTGAGCGCGGGCACCGGCACTGGGGCGTGTACGGGGCGGCCGGGCTGCTCGCCGTCCACCACGACGCCACGGGGAAGCCGCACATCCTGATGCAGAAGCGTTCCCTCTGGAGCCACCACGGCGGCACCTGGGGACTGCCCGGCGGTGCCCGCGACAGCCACGAGGACACCGTCACGGCCGCCCTGCGTGAGGCGTTCGAGGAGGCCACGCTGGACAGCACCGGCCTGCGGATCCAGGGCGTCTACCTCGACGACCACGGCGGCTGGTCCTTCGAGACAGTGATCACCGAGGCCGTGGAACTGCTGAAAGCGGTTCCCGGCAACAGTGAGAGCGCCGACCTGCGCTGGCTTCCCGCCGAGGAGGTCACCGCCAAAAAACTTCACCCCGGCTTCGCCGAGACCTGGCCGGTGATCGCTCTCGCGCTCGCCCCCTCCCTCATCGTCCTCGACATCGCCAACATCGTGGGCGCCCGCGCCGAGCACGGCTGGTGGAGGGACCGCGCCGGCGCGGCGGCCAGGCTGCTCACCGAGGTCGGCACGCACGCCGCCGGTGGCCTGTGGACCGTACCCGGCCAGATCCCGGCCCTGGCGCGCTGGTTCCCCCGGGTGACCGCGATCGTCGAGGGGGCCGCCCGGGACACCCCTCCGGTGTCCGGCGTCTCCGTGATCGCCGCACCGGGAAGCGGGGACGACGCGGTCGTCCAGGCCGTGCGGGACGCCCGCCCGTGGGAGCGCATCCTGGTCGTCACCGCCGACCGGGGGCTACGCGAGCGGGTCACCGAACTGGGCGCCGAGGTCGCCGGTCCCCGGTGGCTGCTCTCCCAGTTGTGACGTTTCACGTGGAACATCTCAAGGTTCGGTGGCCGGGGCGGCCTGTGGTCTCAGGTCGCGGGTGGCCCGGTGGAACAGCCAGTAGCTCGCCGCGGCGACAACGAGGAAGAGCAGGCGGGCGGGCTGGGGGATGTCCAGAATGAGCAGGCCGTCGCTGAGCGAGTGGAGCAGGGCCGCCGTCATGAAGGCGGCGATGATGGGGATGGTGACAACGGCACGGCCTCTGATCTGCCAGGCCCCGAAGGCCACCGCGCACACCAGACCGGTCCAGACGAGGTGGCTGAATGGGGTGGTGAGACCGCGTATGAGGAGAATCGTGCCCGCACCGACGGCACCGCCGTTGTTGGCGATGCTCTTCCAGGCGTAGGCCATCGATTCCATGATCGTGAATCCGGTCGCGCAGGACAGGCCGAGTGCGACCCCCGCGGCCTTGGTGAGATGGCGCCCGGTGAGGGCGACCGCGAGAGGTGGGACGAGTTTCGCGGGTTCCTCGATCCATCCGACCCGCAGGATCGAGGTGCTGTTCTTCTGGGAGATGAAAAGCGAGTCGAAATAACCGCCGAGCAACAGGGCGACGCCCCCGCCGAACAGGAACATCCCCATCAGCGTCATGGCCGGCACGCTGGTGGCGATATGAATACGGTCGTGGATGGCGAGCAGGAGCGCGATGGGCCCGGCCGCGGCCCCGTAGAAGAAGGCCGCGGGCATGACCGCCTGGTTGCCGGCCGCCTGCATCATGGCGATGAGCGAGAAGGATAGAACGATCATGGCGATCCACGCCTTGAACCATCGATGCCGATAGAAGCGCAAATGGTCTCGCATAATGATTAATTCCCCGATACACCTGCCCCAAATTCGGGCGAATTGTCCATATTTATCTAAATATCGACTCCGCCGCAATGACCACACCGATAATCATGAACACCACGGGCACCAGCCAGGCGCCCGTCCGCTCCACCAGCTCGATGATCTTCCTGTGCGACCCGAGCCAGGAGGCCGCCGCGCACCAGACCGCGACAAGCAGCGCGAACACCGCCATCGTGAGGGCACTGGCTGCCGGACCGATCGTGCGGAACAGCGGGGTGTAGACGGAGATGTTGTCGGCGCCGTTGGCGACGGTCACCCCCGCGATCGAGAGCAGGCCGGAGGCGACCCGTGACGTCTCACCGTCACCACCCCTTCCTGCTCTGACCAGCCCCCACACCCCCATGCCGAACGGCACCAGGCCGAGCAGCCCCACCCAGCGGTCCGGCAGCACCGCGAGCCCGAGGGCCGCTACGGCCGAGACGGCCACCAGGGCGGCGATGCCCGTGTACTGACCGGCGACGATCTGCCATGGGCGCGGAACACCACCCGCCCGGGATGTCAGGAACAGCACGGTCAACAGGATGATGTCGTCCACGTTGGTGCCGGCGAAGACGGCGACGGCCGTACCGATCGTTTGGATCACGAGCGAATCATGTCCCCTTCTTCCTAATGTGGGCGGCGCCCGTGGCCAGCCGCGAGCTGCGGGGATTATGATCACGTTCATCCGCTCTTGTCGGCCCTTCGGAGACCGCACGTGGGCTATCCGCCTCCGCCGCAGTACGGTCAGCCGCCGCGGGGCGAGACGGGGCGCGGGCTGACCGTGATAGTCGTCATGGCCCTCGGTATGGCCATCGGGGCCGTCATCACCGTGTTCATGGTGCTCAACCCACCCTCCTCACCGCCGGTCGCGGCTCCAACGCCCGATGCCGAGCACTCGGAGGCCTCGGTCCGCCAGGCCGCCCAGCCGGCGCTCGACGCGTACAGCAGTGGCTCCTACGGTGATTTCTGGGACCTGTGGACCACCCGGGCACAGGGGTTGATCACCCGGGAGGAGTACACGAGGCTGTTCGGCCTCTGCCCGCCCCTCGTGGCCAACTCCCCGCTCACCATCGCCGATGTCGCGATCACCGGCGACACCGCCATAGTCCGGGCCAGCCGGCTCGGCGAGACGACGGAGTTCGGCTTCGTCTTCGAGAGCGACTCGTGGCGGTACGAGCCGCCACCCGAGGAGCAGTCGGAGTACCGGAAACCGGTCGACCAGATAGCCGAGCAGCGGCGGGCCGCGGGATTCTGCGGCACCGCCACTCCCACCTCAGCCCCCTCCGATCCCGCTCCAGGCCCATCCACCCCCACCCAGCCATCAGGTTTCCTTGAATAATGAATTTGGGACCTGCACATATGCACATATGTGGATACGCTTGGTTGCGTAGAGATACGCGTAGTCCCGGGGATGTCCGAAACCGGCGATGTCCCCACCGGAGATGAGACGCGATCTCGGGGTACGGAAAGGCAGGTGACGCGGACGACAACCGGCACGCGACCGGGAATCCCCCTCGCACCTGCCATCGAAGTCATGTAGAAGTGCTGCCATAATCCGCAATTCACAGCTACTGTCGAGCTTATGGCCCACTCCATGCCGGCAAGGCGAGACGGCACAGGATCGGAAAAACCATCAGCGAATGATCAAGATGGCGCCAGACATGAATCGGATTCGGTTCCGCTCTGGCTGGCACATCTTCAGCTCAGAGAAGGACAGAAGACCATCAGCACATCAGCTCCCGAAACCTCTATCACTATAGAGCTGGATAAAGCGGACTATGAGGCACTCTCTCGTAAGGCACGGCTGACCGGAAACCGCCTCGTCGACGTGATCCACACGGCGGTCCAGCGAGAGATCGGCAACAAACCCCACGTGATCACCCTGATGCACCGCTGGAACCTGAACCGAGAAGACCTCGACGTGGCAGCCGAATCCCTCGGGGTCGACCAGATCTCCGAGGCGGAGTGGGGCCAGATCGGCATTCGCCCGTTCAGGAGGCATTGAGCCGTGCTTCCCGGTCGAGTGCTCGACGTGAGCGCGCTGGTCGACATCGCGGTGGCGAAGACCGAATACTCCAGAAGTGTCGCCGCCATGTGCCTTTTCCGTGGTGGCGGGATATGCGTCCCGGCGACCAGCCTCGCGGCCGTCCTGTCCATCTCCCCGATCTCCACCCAGGTGGAGCTGTTCGAGCTCGTCACGACACCCGGCGTGAAGATCGATGACTTCACACACGGGAAGGTCGGGGACATCGCGGAGATCCTCGACGGATCGCGCGACATCACGGCCGGACACGTCATCTGGTGTGCCCGCGCCACCCGATGGCCCATCCTCACGGACCGCGGGGCCGAGCTCGTCCAGTACGACCAGAACCTTGAGATCGATCCGCTGCCGTAGCTCCCCGCCCGCCGCGGGAGCGTCGTCCCGGGCAGACCGCCATAACCATCCGGTTGAAACCGATGCCAAATATCATTGCGCGCGCGATCGATTTTCGGAGCCGGGGCTTTCACACTGGGAGAGTGACGTTCCAGACGAGGCGCATCAAGCTCGACATTCCTGACGGACCGGAATACGACCAGGTACGCGATATGCACGGTCACTCGGTCACGGTGTTCGCGTCCACGGAGATCAATGGTGAACGCTCCCTGAAAATCGGCAGCCGAACGTTGCGGCTGAGGAAGGTGGGCGTGGACGAGGACGGCGAGGAGCCGATGGACATCTACCGGGCCGAGTCCATTTCGGACCCCTCGTACTGAGGACCCCTCGCGCCGAGCGCACCCGCTCGCGCTCGGCGCGTGCGCCCACGTCTCCGCCCGCCGATCGCACTCCCGGCCCGGCCCGGCGCGTTGCCGGACGAGGACCCCTGACCGCGGATCCGCGACGGAGGCGCCGGCGATTCGTCCGCGACCTTCACCTGTCCGGCTCGGGTCGGCCACCTGACGCGAGGCCCCTCGGCGAGCTGATCCGCCGGGTCCGCGAGGCCGAACACACCGGCTCCCACGGCTCCCCGCGGCATCGGGCGAAAATCCACGACGACGCGACCGCGGCCCGGCCCGACCCGGCCTGGAAGATCATCCGTCCCGAACACTTTGGAGATCATCGTGTTTTCGGGATTGTGCCCTGATCCTCACCTACTCGGTTGCCCGAATATCCGCCTTGCGGCGCTTCCTGAGGGAGTATTTTTCGACAGAGACGTTGCCGCAACCACCCGGTATGGCAGGCCGGATATCAAGCCCCAAGCGAGGTAGCGATGTTTTCTTCCTTTGACCCGGAATATGCCCCGGTTGGTGATGTAGGGACCGCGCTGCTCTACGTCGACTCGCTTCTCACCCGTATTCGCGAGGGCATCTCGCAGGCCGACCCCAAGCAGCGAGAACTGATCGACGAGTTCTTCGGATCCTTCTCCAGCGAAGACGCCAGTGACGTGCTCGACGGCGCCTGCACGCTCGTCTACCTGTACATGGAGTGGCTGCGCCAGGCCCACGAGGAGCAGGACCGTGACGTGGTCGAATCCGTGGTGCCCTACGTCATCGGCAGCATGCGCAAGATGACCATAAGTGTCAAGCCCGAGGCCATCCCCGCCATGGCGGGCATGCTGACCGCCAGCGCCATCGGTCTGAGCCCGACGCTCTGGCGCAAGCAGTACGGCCCCTGGACCGAAGCCGAGATGAACGCTCTGGAAGCGACCCTCGTTCTGCTGGCCGACTACATCAACCATCTAACCAATGACGAAACCATGGCAATTCGCATGATCGCCGACATTATGGAATCCATGGAGCAAGCGGGCGATGTGGGATAAATCTTGTAGATATGGTTCCGCCAACCGCGGATCGGCGCCGATGGTCGTCAAATGACCGTGCCGGTGGGCACCTTTCTCACGCCCCTTCGTGGCAGGACCCGGTGACCTTCATCCGGACCGCTCCTGGCCGTCCAGATGAAGGAAGAGCTCGTGTGCCGAATCAATGCTCGCGCGCAACGCCTGCTCCAGTTCGCCGGCCTCGCCCGTGAGATACCCGATCTCCGGCATGCTCAGGGCGTCGGCCCCCGCCTCGGCGAGCAGTTCCTCATAGCGGGGCAGTCGTTCCACCAACGCCTCGATCTGGTCACGGGCCCGGTAGGCGCGTTCGGCGTCGGCGACATGGGCCGCGTACCGCTCCAGCGCCTCCACCTTCGCGATGACGGCGCCCTCGCTGCCGGCGAGTGCTCGCTCCAGCGGTTTCACCGCGGCTGCCACCTCCCGGGTGACCCCGCCACGCATGAGATCGCGATGTTCCTTCCGGAGGGAGGAGAGCTTGGCCAGCAGGCGCGCGATCTCCCATTCCTGCGGCGGCAGCATGACGGCGTTTCGCGCGACGTCGAGCAATCCCTCGGTGTTGACGCGTGATCGCAGAACGGAGCCGACCGCCGCCCGCGTCCGGGCAAGCAGGTTCCTCGCATCGGTGTCGAAGTCGTCGAAGAGGAAATAGGAATCCCGGTAGCGGTGCGCGAGACCGTACAGTTCCCGCTCCGGGGTAACGCTCTCCTCGACATTCCCCGTGGCCCTGATCGCGGCGGAAAGAAACCATGCGAGCACGGTGAGCAGCGGGATTACGGCCATGGCCCCCCAGCCGAAGGAGAGCGCCAGCAAAAGGCCGACCGCGGCGAGCATGCCGCCGACGGCCAGAGGAGCCGCGGATTTTTCCCGCGGTTCTTCCGGCGGCCTCCAACCTGCTCGCATGCGTGCCAGCAGCACTGGATTCGCACGGAGCAGACCCGCGATCTCCGGGGACAGACCGGGATCGACCACCACACCGAACCGCTGTCTTCCCGAGCCCTCCAGATCATCACCTCTTTCCGGTGATCACTCTAAGGGGGTTCTCCGTCGTATCTGAATGGACCACTTGAAAAATATTTAAAGCGGACCGTGGTCACGAAAATCAATGGCGATTCGCACCGCGCATACCGCGTCCCGTGACGATCGCCGGTACGTGACAGTGCCCGGGAATCGACACGGCACACGGCACCGGATCCCCGCGTGTGATCGTTTCCGGGCGGCGATCTACGGTCGGCCCTCCTCCGGGATCGCCGCTTCCGCGCTCTCGCGACGGAGCCGCTCGATTCCTTCGAGGGTTTCGAGGGCAAGGGCCCAGGGATGGCTTTCCGCTTCCCCGCCTCCGGCAGCGGAGCCGAGCAGGACGGGGACGCCCTCGGCCCGAAGGCTTTCGACGCTCCGGCGGAACGGCTCGCGGGAGGCGAGGCCGCCGTTGACGGAAGGCAGTACGACCACGGGGATACCGAGCCCGGGGGCTTCGGCGAGGAGGCCGAGGGCGTAGGTGTCGGCGATCCCCTGGGCGAACTTGTTGATCGTGTTGTAGGTCGCGGGAGCGACGATGATCGCATCGGCTCTCGGCGGCTTGGGCTCGTCCGGCTTGCGGTACCGGCTGCGGACGGGGCGGCCGGTCTGCTCTTCCAGGGCGGGGACGTCGATGAAGTCCAGCGCGGACGGGGTGGCGACGATCTGGACGGCCCAGCCCGCCTCCTGGGCGAGGTTGACGAGACGCCCCACGTCGCCGGCGCCGCCTGCGGCGCACACGATGACGTAGAGGACCTTGCCGGACTGGCTCACGCGTCGACTCCCAACACCGGTTTCACCCACCAGAAGGTACCGGCCCCGCTAGGATCGCGCCGCCGGCGGATCAGGCGGGCTCTCCGCCGCGCTCGACGGAGCGTAGGCCGCGGCCCAGCGGCCGTTGGCCTTGGCCAGCTCGACCTGTTCGAGCCCGGCCGGCCGCATCCGACCGGCGGCGACGAGCTCTTCGACCTTGACACAATTGATCTTCGACCATGAGCTACGGGGCCTGCGCGGTGAGAAGCGCTGGGCCCACCAGCCGTCCGGCACGTTTCCCGAGAAGGACTTGCCGTCGATCCAGCCATAGCACAGGGCGACCTCCAGGGCCTCGACTCTGGTGATCGAGGGCACCGCCGTACCCTTCTTCGGCATGGCGACCCAGACCTCGCGGGCGGTTCGGTGATTCGCCTCCAGCCAGGCGGCGAACTCGTCCGCCGAGGCGAAGCGCAGATTGTCGTCCGTCATCGTCCCACCAGCTCTCCCGTTTCGACCAAGGCCGCCTGCCCGAAGGCAAGCGACTGTGACACTTCGACGACGTGCCCTAGCAGTCGCAGTTGCAGTTGCAGTTGCAGCAGTCGGAACAACCGGAGCAGCAGTCGGAACAACCCGAGCACCCCTCGCAGCACTGCCCGCAGCCGTCGCAGCCGCCGGGGTCGCAGCGCTCACCGCACGATTTGTAGCGATCCTCGTCCCACGGCGGCCGGTACAGCCCGCAGGTGCAGCAGGCCGCCGACATGCACAGCAGCGACAGCAGCCCGCCGGGGTCCGGCTTCAGCCGCGGATCACGCGGGGGCGCCTCGGGACTCTCCTGCTCGGCCTCGCCGAAGATCCGTCCGGTGGCGCGGCCGGTCTCCTTGACCAGCAGCGCGTTGACCAGACGGCGTCGCTCCAGATCCAGTTCGGCCACCGCCAGACGCAGTCCGTGCACGGCGTCGTCGCAGTGCCGCCGCGCGACGGCCAGGTCGGTGCCCGAGGCGACGAGCGGGTTGTAGGCTCCCTGGGCGCGGTCGCGGGCCAGGTCCTCGACGGCGTCCAGCAGGTGTGCCAGACGGCCGAAGTAACGCCCGGCCTCCTCCAGCGTCTCCCGGTTGTGCGGCTTGCCGGCCAGTACGGCGGTATGCCCGAAGGCGGCGGCGACCGCGGCCTCGGTGGGGGCGGTGAGCTGGAGCAGGCTCGGGTTCGGCAGGCGTTCCAGCCGGGTCTGCTCCTCGACCGCGACGAGCAGCGGAGCGGGATCGAACCCGAGGGCGGAGGCCGTATCCGATCCGGCGGCCGACCAGCGATCGGCCACCCGCCCCGCACCGGCCGCCACCAACCGGCGCGCGTAGATGCCGTCGCCGTCCTCGACGTGGTCTCTGACCTTGCCCGCGGCCAGGATCAGCGAGACCGCGGCCGCCAGCCGTACCCCCTCGGCCTCGACGACGTCCGCGCCCTTGAACCCGCGCAGTGCGCAGGCCGCCGCACGCCGGTGCGGGGAGGAAGCCGGCGCCTGCGCCTCGGTGAGCACGGACACCAGCAGACCGTCGTAGTTGGTCACCAACCTGGAGGCGTGCCCGTGCTCGTCCCTGAGGGCCAGGCAGAGCCCGCACAGGTGCGCCATCCACTCCTTGAACAGCCCACCGCACATCCCGTGCTGGCATGGGCGAACAATCCCAAACATAGGTCCCTTCCCTGAATGTCCGTCGCCCAGCCTGCCAGCTTTCACTTGTCACATGCTTGCAATGCCGTGGTTGCAGTGATCTCTCACCGAAACACCAGTGGGGACCCGGACAATGATCTCGTTCACAAAGCCGAAGGAACAAGATCATGAAAAGAGCACTGACCCTCTGCTCACGGCGGCGACCGGGGCGGTCAATGGCCAAGGTTCCGAATGTGCGTGGGCTCGGGTTGTTCCTTGCGATGTCAGGCCTGGTCGTGGCGGGTTGCGGCGGAGCGGAAGACCCGGCCCCGGCCACCTCGGGTGCCAGGCCCCCGGGTGCCTCGGACTCCCCGGTCACCGGCGCCGGAGAATCCAGCGGACTGCGCGAGATGATGAAAGCGTTGTCAGCCGGCGGACCGGCCGCCGAATACCTGGAGTACGGAGAGATGACGCACTGGCGCGAGCTGGGCGTGGTCACCGCGAGCGGTCCGGAGAAGAAGGAGGAACGCTGGTTGCCGGCGATCGGCTTCGGCTTCGGCGCGCTCGGCAGCAGCGCGCGGCTGCTCCCCGAGAGAACCGGAATCGACGTCTTTGGAGCCGTCCGGGCCGTCTCCTTGGGTAACCCGCCGAATACCGCGATCCGTATCGACGGCAAGCAGGACGCGGCGGCCATCCGTACCAAACTGACCGCCCTGGGGGCGAAGCCGCGCACGATCGGTGGGCAGCAGGGACTGACGCTGGCCGCCGACGGCGCGATCGACCCGGACAGCGCGCTGACCAGCGAGCTCGGTCTGCTCAACCAGCTCAACCAGGTGGTGGTGACCGATTCGGTGCTGGTGTCCGGAGCCTCGGCCGATCCGGTGGCAAGCGCCCTGGGCGGCAGCCCCTCCCTGGCAGCCGACCCCGATCACGCCGCGATCGCCGAGTGTCTGGGCGACGTGGTCGCCGCCGCGGTCACGGCACCGCCCGCACCGACGGCCGTGGCGCTGTACGGCGTGGGCCTGCGCCGCCCCGCGGCCACGACCGACCAGGCGGTCAACGTCGTGTGCGTGCTGCCGCGTGGGACCGGGGTGAAGGAGACCTTCACCGGGAAGCTCACCACGAAGGCCGTGACGCAGTCCGGCACACCGCTGTCCGACCTCGTCGAGGACATCACGCACGACGAGGTCGGCTCCGGGGACGGCGCGATGCTGCGGGCCACGTTGAAGATCAAGCAGGACGGGCCGGTGACCCTGGTGTTGAAGATGCTGCACACGGGCGAGCTGCCCAGGCTGTTCGACCCGTCGACTCCCCTCGATCCCTTGGATCTCGTGGACGACTGACCTGCCGGTTCTCCGGTTCGAGGTTCGGGGTCGGATCCGTGCGGATCACCCGGCGCCGGTCGGATGTCCGCGCCGGGTTCGGCGAACCCGTCCTCGGCGAGGCTCGGCGCCGCCGGCCCCCTGATGTGATCACGCCGCCGTCGATCCAGCTGCATCGACGACATTCAGGACTCCTGACCGCGGAGTGCCGCTCTTGATGCCCATGGGGATGATTCGGCAGGGTGTCGGCATGGTCGAGAATGCTTCGGACTGTGTCGAGGTTCGTGTCACCACCAGCAGCCGCGAGGAGGCGGAGCGGATCTGTTCGGCGGTGGTGGGCCGGCGGCTGGCCGCCGACTGCCAGATCATCGCTCCGATCGAGTCCGTCTACTGGTGGGAGGGCGAGATCCAGCGCTCCGAGGAGTTACTGCTGCTGATGAAGACCACCGCGGGGCGGTTCGAGGACCTCGCCCGGCGGGTGCGGGAGTCGCACTCCTACGAGGTGCCACAGATCGTCGCGGTCCCCCTGGTGGTCGGCAACACCGACTACCTCGACTGGATCAGACGGGAGACGGTTCCCACTGAGTGAGGTCCTCCACAAGCTGCGCTCCCGGGTCACGGACATCACCAGAAGGCCGATCCGGCACTCGGCGTTGTGTCTGCGTCCGTGCATCTCGCGGCCGGACCCCGGCGGGCGGCCACCGGTCGATCCTCGGCGGAGCCGGTGACCGGCTTGGTCGCGTTTCTCCGGAATGGTGTGCGGAATCTGCCGTCTGCACAGGCAGGCGCGACCGGCAAGCACACGGACCGGCCGGGTGCGCGGATGCCCGCCGACCTCGCGTCACGGCAGTCAGCAGATCTTGCCCGGTCCGGCCGCCGTGGCCCGCAGCAGATCCCGGAGGAGCACAAAGTCGATCTTTTCCGGCCCGCGGAAGCGCAGGCAGCCCTTGCCCATGTCATGGTCTGCCAGCCGCTCCGCGAAGGCTTCGCGGACCTCGCTGCGTAGCAGATAGAAGGAGATGTACTGCTTCTGGCTCGCGAAGCTGATCTCCCCGATGTCGTCTCGCTCATAGGTGGGCATCCCGTACGCCATCACCTCGGTGAATCCCCGCAGTTCCGCACGGCACAGCTCACGCAGCCGGATCAGAGCCTCTTTGCGTTCCTCGGGCACCTCGGCGAGGTAGCCGTCCACATCTTCCGCCTGACTTCGCACCATGATCCGAGCGTACGTGAAACGCGACATTGATCGACATCTCAAATATGTCCTGCCTGGCCCGACCTGCCTCCGCGTCGGTCGCGAGGAATTCCGGAACGCGATCACCCACCACCAGGCCCCCACTGACCTACAAGTCGGCCTCCAGTCGCGGTCTCTAGCCTCGTCGACAGTGCTCCTGACGGAAGCGGCACCGAGGGAACGGGCCGAAGAACGGCGTGACAGGAGGGAGATCATGATGTGGTCCGAGACGGGGCAGACGATCGCCGTCGCGCGGATCCGCAAGCGCCTGCGGAACGGATCGACCAGCCTCCACCTGTCCAATCTCGGGCTGGAGGCGTTGCCCGAACTGCTCGGCGACTTCACTCACCTGACCAAGCTCGACCTGAGTTACAACCGGCTGACCGCCCTGCCCGAGTCATTGAGGAACCTCACCGCACTGACCACGCTCAACCTGTCCGAGCTCGGTCTGGAGACATTGCCTGAATGGCTGGGAGAGCTCACCGCTCTCACCACACTCAGCCTGCGCGGTAACCAGTCGGCCGCCCTGCCCGAGTCGCTGGAGAACCTCACCGCCCTGACCACACTCGATCTGTCCTGCCGCGGCCCGAAGGCGTTGCCGGAATGGCTGGGGAACCTCTCCGCACTGACCCGACTCGAACTGCGCCACAACCGGCTGACAGCCCTACCCGATTCCCTGGGGAACCTCACCGATCTCACCCAACTCGACCTACGCAACAACGAACTGACAGCCCTACCCGAGTCACTGGGAAACCTCACCGCACTGACCAAACTCGACCTACACAGAAACTGGCTGACAGCCCTACCCGAGTCACTGGGAAACCTCACCGCACTGACCAAGCTCAACCTGCGCCACAACCGGCTGACAGCGCTGCCCGAGTCACTGGGAAACCTCACCAATCTCCCCCGGCTCAACCTGTACAACAATCAACTGGAAGCCCTCCCCGATTCCCTGGGGAACCTCACCGCACTGACCGAACTCAACCTGCGCCGCAACCGGCTGACAGCCCTGCCCGAGTCGTTGGGAAACCTCACGGCCCTGCTCCGGCTCGACCTGCGCGGTAACCGGCTGACCTCCCTGCCGGAGTCACTGGGGAATCTCACCACCCTGAACGGACTCGGCCTGAGCGGCAACCAGTTCACAGTTCCTCCTGAATGGCTCGGGAGCCTTCCCGCCTTCTTCTAGCTCGACCTGCGTGGTAGCCGACCTGTCCGAACGGCAGAGGAGGTTTACCGTCCGCACCGGATGAGACCCTGCGATCTCGCATGTTCCGCGTGCTCCCGCGGCACCGGTGCCTCATCAGTTCCCGGGAAACACTCCGCCCAGGTCAACCGCCCCGGACGGCCGGCGACGCACTCGCCGGATTCGTCCAGCCGGTTCGTACCCGGCCCCGGACAGACGTTCCATGTGGAATAGGACCCGGCGGTCGGGGAACCGGTCAGAGCGGGACTGGCCAGTCCGCTCTGCCGTCACGAGGAGACCTGCATCAGATGCGCGTGACCTTCGCCACCGAAGCGGCCCCCGGGCGGCCGAACGAGGATTTCGTCGCCGCCACGCCGAACGCCGTCGTCCTGCTCGATGGTGCCGGCGCCCCGGCGGACTCGGAATCGGGGTGTGCTCACGGCGTCGCCTGGTACACGCAGTCGCTCGGCTCAACCCTCATCACCGCCCTGGTCCAGGACGACAAGGCGCTAACGGAGATCCTGGCCGAAGCCATCAAGACGGTGGCCTCCCTGCACGACTTCGTCTGCGACCTCAACCATCCCGATTCCCCCTCGGCCACCGTCGTCGTACTCCGCCGGACAGCCGACGCGCTGGACTATCTCGTCCTGGCCGATTCCGTCCTCGTGCTGGACGTGCTCGGCACGGCCGAACCGCTGGTCGTCTGCGATGACCGAGAGGCACGGGTCGGTGCGGCCCACCGGGCGGCCATGGACGCCCTGCCCTCCGGCAGTCCCGAGCACACCGCGGCCCACCGGCGGTATGTGGAGGCACTGCGCGATCACCGCAACCGCGACGGCGGGTTCTGGGTCGCCGCGGTCGCTCCCCTCGCCGCCGAACAGGCTCTCACCGGCACCCTCCCGACCGAGAAGGTACGCGCCGCCGCGCTGCTCAGTGACGGAGCATCCCGGCTCGCCGCCCGATTCCACCTGACCACCTGGCGCCAGATCCTCGACCTGCTGGACGATCCAGGCCCCGCCGAGTTGATCCGCCGTGTCCGCGAGGCCGAGCACGACGATCCGGACGGCTCCCGGTGGCCTCGCGCCAAGACCCACGACGACGCCACCGCGGCGCTCTGGAAACTCTCCTAGATTCCCGGCCAGCGGTCCGGCGTACTTGCCGGGACAATCTTGACGCGGTTCTTCCGGCAATGCCCGGGAAGGCAGCAGTACGAACCGACGGGGTTCAGTGGCGCTTACCGCCCCCGCCGAGCAGGTAACCGATGAAGTCGCCGATTCGACGTAGAACGCCGCGGTCCCGGCCGGAGTCGGAACTCGTACCATGGTTCTGCCAGCGGTACCGGCCGCCCTGTGAGCCGTCCTTGTCGTTCTCACACTCGCGACGGTCAACGATTCGATGGGGGCTGTCAGCCTGAGGTGAGCTCGTGTCCACGCACTGAGTGGTCGACCGGTTGCCGGCACCGGCCGTGGGCTTGTTCGAAAAAGTGATCCCCACCAGGGCGGCCAGGACAACGATCACGGCTGTGGTGAGTATCGCGGGGATCCGGCGGCAGCCTCGCGGTTCCTCACGTGGTGGATCATCTGTGGGGCCGGAAAGCCTTCTGGGCACATACGACTCGTGTTCCGAATCAGCCATGTCTCTTCTTGTCACGCGGACGCGGATCGGGGACCACACGACAGGCCTCCCGGTACCTGTGACATCCAGCCTGGTGCCGGCTGCTTGCAGTTCGCTTGGAGCATGCAGGAACTCGACGCCCGGTGAAGGTGCCGAACAGCCAGGGGGTGAACCCCTCCCCTCCGGCTTCGGGAGATGACGCGCTCCGAGGCTGAAGGTCCCAGACTGCGGCCACCTGCGGCCATGCCCTAGGCCGTCGATGATTCGATAAAGATCGTTCCGTATATGTCCCGCATCGGCCGCGTCTGTACGATCCCGGATGTGAGCGCCGTATGAAATACGTAAACCTCGATGCGACGATGAGTCTGCCCGACGGTGTCGTCGACGGTGTCATCGACCCGGCCGAGTATCTGAGGCGGCTTCCCGAACTCGCCGACGCGTTGCCGGCAGGTGCTCGGACGTTCGCGGCCGATCCCCACCACTACGACTTCCATGGTCCGCGGTGCGTGAAAGACCTCGTCTTGGAGCGGATCTCGTTCGGAGAGGTCGACGGGGAGACCTCCGCGGAGATCGCTTTCAAGCACAGCTGCTGGAAGCATGAAGAGGACCTGCTCATCCGCTACGAGGGAGTTTCGAGCTTCACACTCGACATCGCCGTGCCGTCCCAGGGCGGGCCACGCAGCGTGGTGATCCTTGACGAGATCCTTCCTCGTCCTGATGGGTGCAGTCATGAGATCGCATTCCGGCCCGGAACCGTCACGGTGTTCTGCCGGGATCTGATCGCCACGTGGGTGGAATCCGATTGTCCTGAGAAGCCTCCCGGCTGATGAACTTCGTGCCCAGGTTCCCTCGGCCGTCGTGGCCGGTCGATGCGGGTTTGGAAGTTTTCGGCCGGCCGCGCGCACTTGGGAACGGTCGTGGGACCGTGTGGCCGGGCGGTGGATTCCCTGTCGGCCTCAGCGAGGGTTCCGCGAAAGCGCGAGCTTCCGGAGGAAGACGGCATTGGACGATGACGTGCGCAGACCGTCGAGTATCCCGGTGAGCGCCGGCTCACGGTCCAGGCCCGCGAGCACCTGCCGGAGTTTCCAGATGATCTCTCGCTCGTCGTCGGCGAGGAGCAGTTCCTCCCGCCGTGTGCTGGAGGATGTCACATCCACCGCGGGGAACAGACGCTGCTCGGCGAGAGTCCGGTCAAGCCGCAGCTCCATGTTGCCGGTGCTCTTGAACTCCTCGAAGAGATAGTCGTCCATCCGCGAGCCCGTCTCGACGAGCGCGGTCGCCAGGATGGAGAGCGAGCCGCCCTCCTCGGTCGCGCGGGCCGCGCCGAAGAGCCGTTTCGGCTGGTGGACGGCGTACGCGTCGACTCCACCCGTCAGCGTCTTGCCGCCTTTCGGGGCGATGACGTTGTACGCCCTGCCGAGCCGGGTCAGGGAGTCCAGGAGGACGACGACGTTCCTGCCGTGCTCGACGAGCCGTTTGGCCCGCTCGATCGCGAGTTCGGCGAGCACCGTATGGTCGCGTTCGGGCTGGTCGAACGTCGAGGCGATCACCTCGCCGCGCACCTGCCGGCGGAAATCGGTGACCTCCTCGGGGCGCTCGCCCACGAGCACCACCATGAGGTGGACCGTGGGATGGTTCGCCGCGATGGCGTCGGCGATCGCCTTGAGTGCCATGGTCTTCCCGGCCTTCGGTGGCGCGGCGATCAGGCCGCGCTGCCCCAGGCCGACCGGGGTGACGAGGTCGATCAGGCGTGTGATCGGCGATCCCGTCTCCAACAGCAGGCGTCGGTGGGGGTGGACGGGCGTCATGTCGGCGAAGTGTGGCCGTGCCACGCCCGGTTCCGCGCCGTCGATCGACAACACCTCGGCCGGCTTGCCGGACGGCTTGCGCAGTGCCGCTGTGATCAGGTCGCCTGGGCGCAGACCGAGCGCCTTCACTTGGGCGGCGGGCAGGCAGAGATCGTCCTCGCCGGGGAGGTAGCCGCCCGCCCTGAGGTAGGCCCTCCCGCCGCGGACATCGAGCAAACCGGTCACCTCCCGTTCTTCGGCGGGCGGGCGTGTACTGTTCCGAGCCGTCGGAACGGTGGTCGCGGCACTCCTTTTCGAAGGCCGGTCGGTGGTGATGGTCATGGGCGTGTCCTTAAGAGCCGAAATGGGCGATGGGAAGGAGGGATGTGCACCGGTTCGGCCCGATGGCGGGCATGGTGCGATGAAGTCCCGGCAGGCGGCAGGCGATCCATGCGCGCGGGGAGGGCGTGTGCTGACGCCGTCCGGTCGCCGAACGGGAAATGACACCCGCGGTGGCGGGCGAAAACGAAATACCGACGCTCAGCGGCGGCGAGAGAAGGGCTCTGAATCGAAAAGAGGATCAGATCGACCACATCGACGAGCCGATTTCACGATAACACCATCCCGGGGTTCGAACGCAACCCAGGATCCGGACGGGTTCCCCAGACCTCGCTCCTGGGCCGACCGCGCTGTTAGAGTTGTCCGCCGATCAAGGGAGCGAAGACAGCGCATGACGTCGACCGAGTTTCGTATCGGCGGGGAGTTGGGGGTACGGCGGCTCGGATTCGGGGCCATGCAGTTGCCGACCGAGCCGGGCCCCGCTCGTGAGACCTCCCTCGCGGTCGCCCGGCGGGCCGTCGACCTGGGCGTCACGCTGATCGACACCGCCCACCTGTACGGCGGAGGAGCCAACGAGGAACTGCTCGCCGAAGCCCTGTACCCCTACGCGGACGGCCTGCTCATCACCACCAAGGTCGGCGTCGCACGAACGGGCCCTGCGGGCGAGTGGAGACTCGACGGACGTCCGGCCATCCTGCGCGATCAGGTCGACCAGGCTCTGCGCCGGCTCCGCGTAGAACGCATCGAGCTGCTCCAACTGCACCGTATCGACCCGGAGACGCCCCTCTCCGACCAGCTCGGCACGCTGCGGGACCTCCAGACCGATGGCAAGCTCGGCCGGATCGGACTGTCCGAGGTCACCGTCGCCGAACTCGACCGGGCACGGGAAATCATCGACGTCGCGAGCGTGCAGAACCGCTACAACATACTGGACCGCGAACACGAGCCCGTGCTCGCGGCCTGTGAGGCGGCGGGGATCGCGTTCCTCCCATGGCGGCCTGTCGCGGCAGGGGCGTCGGGAGCGCAGGCCGAGATCGCCGCCGTGGCGGCCGAACTCGGCGCCACCCCCACGCAAGTCGCGCTCGCCTGGCTCCTCGGCCACTCGTCGGTCATTCTCCCGATCCCGGGCACCGCCCGGATGGACCACCTGGAGGAGAACCTCGCCGCGGCTCGGCTCCACCTGCCTCAGGCCCACCGCGACCGTCTGGACCGGCTGCCCGAGTTGGGATAGGGCTCTTCCCCTTTGGTGTCATGATCGGAGCCGGACGAGGAGCGCGGCAGCCGTACCCAGAAGCTTGTCATAACGGTAGCAACGGCTCCGAACTGGTCCGGCAATGAACTCGGCCCCTCAGTGCCTCAGGCGCGGATTTCCGGGACAGGCGTTCTGGGGGACCTCTGTGTTGTCGGGTCCGAACGGCGAGTTCCTAATGCCCTGTCCGTTCTTCAGGGGAAGGTCATTGCCCCGGCGATGCTTTCGGCGAGCGGTCCAGACCATGCACAGCATGTTTCGTTCACTCAGGGTAATGGTATGCATACTCGCGGTAGATCACTGAGATCATCGGGAGGAACATCGTGAAGCGAATCGCCCTCGTCCCCGTCATCTCCGCCGCCATGGTCGCGGTCATGGGCAGCGCCGCCTACGCCTCACAGTATGTGGCCTACGAAGGGCCGGGCTTCACCGGCCGGTCAGTGGTCATTGACCGGTGCGGCCCGTCCAACATCCCCTTCCACGGGTCGTACAAGTGGTACGGCGACGGCCAGAGCGGCCGGATGTACAACCAGCCCGACACGCAGGGTGTGATGCACTTCGAGCTGCCGTCCAACCGCAACGCGGAGCAGAGGACACCCGTCGGCTGGAAGAGCATCTTCATCGTGTGCTGACCCCCGGGAGGCGGACAGGCCGGAACCCGTGCGCCGGAAAGGTTCGAGGTGAGGCCCTTGCCGGTTGCCGACGAGAGGGAGGGGACGCGGCGGACCTGTCGGGCCCGAGCCGAGACCGCCTTGGGGAGGCTGTCCAGCCTCCGCCCCGAGTTCCTGGCGCGCATCGAGGCATCCGACCCGCATGAGGCCGCGCGCGGGCCGTCCGAAGCCGAAGGGCGGGGCTCGTCGATTGGACGGCCCCGCCCCTGTTCCGGGCGATCGGTAGCGGACGGTGGGACCGACCTGTTACCCGGCGTAGGTCTCGAACTCGGCGACCTTCGGCGCGCCGGTCGAGCCGGTGATCCTGAAGGTGATCTTGCTCAGTGAGGTCGCGGCGAAGGTGATGGTGCCCGCCCCGCTGCCGGATTTCAGGACGGTGCCGGTGGTGCCGTTGAGGAGCTGCCAGGCCCCGATGCCGCCCGCGGAGCCTGACGCCTCACGGATGACGACCCTGGACACCGTCTTGGCGGAACTCCACTTGATCGAGATGTCACCGGTCGAACCGGTCGGCGACCAGTAGGTGCTCAGGTTGCCGTCGCGTACGTTGCCGTAGCTCGTCCCGTCGGCCTTGCTGGAGCCGTCGGAACCGGCCCCGATGCTGAGGTTGGTCCCGCTGGGCGGAGGGGTGATCGTGGGGGTGGGAGTCGGCGTCACCGTGGGCGTCACTGTCGGCGTCGGCGTCGGCGTCTGCGGCGAGCAGCTGCCGTTCGACACCCGCAGCCCCTTGTTGGCGCCCGCCGTCTGGCGGACGATGTCCGGCACGCAGCTCGCCCCGTCGAGGCTGTAGGAGTACGGGATGCTGACGGTGGTGTTGGACTGCGGGTTGGGTCCGGCGGGGGCGTTGTCGCCGCCGGGGGCCGACCAGGTCACGTTGTCGAAGATGTTGCCGGCGACCTGCCAGTAGCCGGCCTCGCTGGTGTAGAAGGTGCCCAGGACGTCCTTGGAGTCCTTGAAGTAGTTGTTCTCCACCTTCGCGCGGGCCCCGGCCCGTGAGTTGATGCCGGACTCGTGGAGGTTCACATAGGAGTTGTTGTAGATGTGGGCTATGCCGCCACGCAGCAGGGGTGTGCGGGAGTCGATGTTCTCGTACAGGTTGTGGTGGAAGGTGATGAAGCCGTTCGAGCGGTCGCTCTCGCTGGACCCGATGAGCCCGCCGCGGCCGGAGTTGCGCAGGGTGCTGTAGGACAGGGTCACGTACTGGGTGTCGTCCTTCATGTCGAAGAGGCCGTCGAACCCCTCCGACTCCCCACCCGATGCCTCCAGGGTGACGTGGTCGACCCAGATGTTGCGGACGGTGCTCTCCATGCCGATGGCGTCGCCGCCGTTGGAGGTGGGCGAGCCCGACTTCTTGACGTTGCGGACGGTGACGTTCTGGATGATGATGTTGCTGGAGTCGCGGATGTGGATGCCCAGCTGGTCGAAGACGGCCCCATTGCCGACCCCGATGATCGTGACGTTGCTGATCTGCTTGAGTTCGATCACGCCGGCGGCGGTGTTGCAGCTTGTGCCCGACACCTTGCTGGTATTGCCGTGATTGATGGTCCCCTCGACCTCGATGGTGATCGGGGTGCTGCTGCTGGCCCGGCCGCACAGGGCCGCGTGGATCGCGGTCCCCGTGGTGGCCCTTACCGTCTGCCCGCCCGCACCTCCGGTGGTCCCGCCGTTGCCGGTCGCGTAGCCGGTGGCGCTGCCGGCCGCCGAGACCTGGATCATCGGCAAGGCCACACCGACCGCGGCCGCGGAGGTGCCGAGCGCCCACCCGGATACGGCGACCGCGCCGGCGATGGCGACCGCGGCGGCCCTCCTGTCGAACCTGTTTTTCACAGCCGAACTCCTTGCTGGTCCGGCAGGCCTGGGTGACCTGCGCTCCGGATTCCCCCCAGCGAGTGCGCACCGCTCACATGTGTGAACACGTCCGTGTTGGCGGACAGTCACACCATAGGAAAGCGCTTTCCAACTGTCAATGAACCGGGAAACTTTCATTTCGTGACCTGACGGCGAGGGGTTGCGCCGCGAAATCCCCGAGGGCCTGCAGGCGATGACGCATCTGCCCGGAGACTTCGGTAGCGTCCGGCCATGGCCGCCGATGAGGGGGAAACCCCGGCACCGCCGGAGAAGACCGATGACGGTGACCGCCCTTCGTCTCGGCCACGGTCGGTTCTGCGTCGATATCCCGACTTCCGCCGGCTCTTCGTCGGCAATTGCACGTCGCTGCTCGGATCGAGCGTCACCATGGTGGCACTGCCGTTGACAGCCGTTGTCCATCTGAACGCCTCGCCCGCCCAGATGGGGCTTCTCGGTGCGGCGGCGTTGCTTCCGCACCTCGTTCTGGGGTTGCCCGCCGGGGCGTGGGTGGACCGCATGCCCTATCGGCGGATACTCGTTCTGGCAGACCTGGCGCAGGCCTTGCTGCTGGGCTCGGTCCCGGTCGCGGCCGTGCTCGGGGTGCTGCAGATCTGGCATCTGTACGTCGTGATGGTTCTCACCGGCGTCTGCGGCCTCTTCGAGGCCGTGACCGCTCAGTCATTCACCCCCGTACTGGTGCCACGGGAGCAGTTGTTGCCGGCCAACAGCGCGCTCATGCTGAGCAACGCGACCGTCACCACGACCGGCTCAGCGTTGGGCGGTGTACTGGTCTCGCTGCTCACCGCACCGATCGCCATCGTCGTCGACGCCGTCTCCTTCCTGCTCGCCGGACTGTGCAAGGCGCGCATCCGCACCCCCGGCCCGGCCGTCGTCTCCACCGAACGGCATCAACGTCACCTGTGGGCCGACATCCTCGACGGAGTGCGCGCGGTCTTCGCCCATCGAATCATTCGCGCCACAACACTGGCGGCCACTCTCGGCGCGCTCGGCGGACAGATCCAGAACGTCATCCTGGTGCTCTATCTGGTCAAAGATCTCAACCTGTCCCCGGCTTTGATCGGTGCGGTCATCGCGATCGGCGGCGTGGCGGGGATCCTCGGCGCTCTGGTCGTGGCCCCGATCACCCAACGCATCGGCCCGGGCCGATCCTTCATCACGGGGATGTTCCTTGCGGCCATCGCCGGCCCGGTACTCGCAGCCGCAGGCAGCCCTCTGCCGCTCACGCTCACCGTTCTGGCCGCGGCGCAGGTGCTACGGGGAGTTGGGCCATCGCTCTACAGCGTCAACCAGCAGACCCTCCGGCAGGCTCTGATCATCCCCACCCTGCTCTCTCGGGTCAACGCCACCTGGAGATTCCTCGTCTACGGAACGCAGCCCCTCGGCGCGCTTATCAGCGGATTGCTCGGATCGCTGCTCGGCCTCCGAGCCACCCTCGTCATCGGCAGCGGCGTAATGCTCCTTGGCACCGCGATCGCCTATGCCTCACCCCTGCGCTCGTTGCGAGAGTTACCTGCTCAGGAGCGCGGAAACAAATCGACATCGTCGAGATGTCCCCGGTGAAGTCGGCGACAGCGTGAAGTGCGGCCGCGACCTCACCCGGTACCTACGCGCCGTCGAGCGCGCCGGCGTCCGCGGTCGCCGAACTCCTCTACAGCCTGCCCCACCCGGCACGACAAAGAGCGTGCCATCCACCGTCCCCCTTCGACGAGCAGGGCCCGCGCACTGACACGCTGACATCTCGCGACGCCTTCGTGGCGGTTGGCAGTACGTGGACATGAAGTGGCCACACGCGGCCTCACTGACGCTCCGGCGACCGTCATCCTGCCTTCGTCAATGAGAGCGCATGGGGCAAGCCTGAGCCGCTCGTTCTCCGGGAGGCTCCGCGGCAGTACGCCCTTCTCCCGGTCTCGCAGCAGCCGGAGCGCCCTGAAAAAAGTTGACGAGACGCCGCCCGGTCGGCCGGTACCGCCGGTGAAGCTCATGCGGGTTCCTCCAGTTTGGAGGCGATGCTTTCCAGGGCGGAGAGGTCCGCGGGCGAGAGCCGGTCGATGACGTGGCGGCGGACCGACTCCAGGTGGGTGGGGGCGGCGTCCCCGAGCGTTTCCAGGCCGCGTTCGGTGAGGACGAGGTAGCAGCCTCGGCCGTCGTCCGGATCAGGCTCGCGCCGTACGAGACCTCGGGCCTCCATACGGGTGGCGTGCCGGGACAGGCGGCTGCGTGACCAGCCCATCTTGGCGGCCTGCTCGCGCAGCGTGCTGGTGTGGCCGGGACGCTCGGAGAGTGTGCTGAGCACTTCGTAGTCGGGATCGGACAGGCCGATCGCGGCCAGGTCGTGCGCGGTGCGTGACTGGACCGCGATCATCATGCGGCGCAGGGCGCGCCAGGCTCGTTCCTCGTCCGCGTCGAGCCAGCGCACCGTCGCGGAGGGCCGTTTCGTTGACATGTAAACAAGTTATCAGTTACGTTCGTTTACATGTCAACGAAAACTGCGCGTGTCCTCGTCCTGATGTGCAGCACCCGTCCCGGCGCCCGCGGCCCGGCGGTGGGAGAGTGGCTGATCGAGACGATCGCGCCACGCGCCGTGGAACTCGGCGTGGAACTCGTGCCGGTGGCCCTTGGCGACCTCGGCCTGCCTTTCCTCGACGAGGAGGACCCACCGGCATCCGGTGTCTACCGGCACGAGCACACCAAGCGGTGGAGCACGATGGTGGACGCGGCGGACGGCTTCATCGCGGTCACCCCTGAGTACAACTACGGCATGCCGGCGACCTTCAAGAACGCCCTCGACTACCTGGGCCGCGAATGGGCGTGGAAGCCGATGGGGTTCGTCAGTTACGGCAACACCTCGGCGGGCACCCGGTCGGTCCAGCACGCCAAGCAGGTGGTGACCACGCTGCGGCTGGTGCCGCTGGGCGCCACGGTCGCCCTGCGCATCGGCGACACGATGGAGAACGGGCGACTCCGCCCGGACGCCGGCCGCGACGCGACCGCCACCGGGGTCCTGGACGAACTCGTCCGGGTCGCCCACGCCCTCCGGCCGCTGCGCGAACAGGCTCGGTCGCGATCGGGGCCGCTGCCGGGGTCGTATGTGAGAGCGCTGACCCCCGACGACGCCTCGGAGGTCCTGGTGCTCCAGCGCTGCTGCTGGCTGGAGGAGGCGCTGGCCAACGACACCCTGGCCATCCCCGCTCTGGGGGAGTCGCTGGAGCAGGTACGCGAATGGCTGGCCACCTGGCACACCACGGGCCTGTGGCGGGATGGCCGGCTCCTGGGCATGGTGCGGGCGCGCAGCGTGGACGGCGACTGGCACGTGGGCCGGCTCGGCGTCGTCCCCGATCTGCGAGGCCGGGGCGTGGGGCGCCGGCTGCTACGCGAGGCCGAAGCCGCGGCCGAGGCCGGCTGCCGCCGCATCGTGCTGTTCACCGGTGCCGAGAGTCAACGCAACATCCGCCTCTACCACGCCCAGGGCTACCGAACGGAGTCGTTCGACGGCGCGACCGCCTTCCTCACCAAGCCAGTTCCTGCGGATGGCGCCGTCCAGGTTCCCGCTGGGGAGCCGGCGGGACTGGGATGAGGGGACCGGGTGGCGGCTCCGGACGGCAGAGCGGACGGGGCACGAGGTGGACGTGCTGCTCAAGGTCCACGCGAAGTGCATCGGCGGGGGCGCGGAGATCGCCGACCGGAGAATCGAGGATGCGCCGACGGCGTGAGTCCACCGGGTGCGGGGAGATGGTCCCGGTCATCCCGAGACCCTTTCTTTTCGCCTGGCCGAGCTGGGCGAACACGGCCGTTTCCATCCCACGACCAGCGCACACGGCCGCACACCCCGGAAACGATCAACGGCGCCTGACCCAAGGGAAGTCCCTGGTCAGACGCCGTTTCACAAGCTCGTCCGGCCGTTCGGATCTGTTCAACCCAGTCCATGATCGCCCGTCTGGGTAACTCCCAAAGTGGCTCCCATAAGGCAAACGGATCACCTCGCCGAGCTACTCCGGCCCTGATGAGCCCCTGGTGCCCGAGACGGACGAGCCCCCTACCAGTCGCTGATCTCCCAGATGTACCAGGGTCCGTCGATGTGTTCGTAGGTGCCAGGTCCGTCGATGTCGTACGGATCACCGTTCGGGACCCAGGCGAGACCATAACTGGTGAAGAAACCCGTGTCATCGATCATGAAGCCGAAGGCGCTGGGGGATCCTTCAAGGTACTCGACGGGATACAGGCCGATCCAATTCCGCTTTCCAGGCGGCGTCCCCTCTGACATCGCCTTCGCCAAGTGGTCGAGGTCGGCGCGCGACAACTCGAAACGCATCTTGACCGGTGCACCGACGTAGACCAGTGAGGCGACCAGCACCACGATCAGGGGCGGCACGGCCCAGAACGGCCAGTTTCGGCGCAATGCGACCAGCCTCCCAGGCATAACAAGGAGGACGCCGAGCACGATCAGCCAGCCGGCGCCGAACAACAGCCAGCCGGGGCCAAAAAGCATGAACCACGCATAGTGCCACCCGGGAGCACTCGTCGCATACATCATCCCAAACCCCAGTAATACGGCGACCGTCACCCACGCCCCACCTTTGACGTCAATGGGAGCACGCGGGTGATGCACGTCAGGAAGATCATTCGTTGCGTCCACCGCGTGATCGTAACTGTCGCTCGTGGCGATTCCGCCGTACTCATGTGTATGTTTTATGCAGAAATCCCCGACCGGATTCGAGATCGGCTGATGTCCCACATGGGCACTCCTCCACGCGGGCGGTGCTTGATCTACCAGCACGCCGGTCAGGACCGGGGCAAGGTCATCGCCAAGGCGCTTGGGCAGGCGTTCAAGGAGGCACGAGAAGCCATCGGTCACGGAAGATCACGGAGTTCCCGTGAACAGTGAAAGGCCAGGTCGCCGGATAAAGGATGGCCTGGCTTTTCGCACGCAAATCGACGAAGAGAATCGAACCCCTGGCCTACACTTTACAAGATCTCGGTACGTGACCCGGCGAGCTGCTGCGGCGCCGGTCAGGGGCAGCCTTGCCCTGTCCGTGAGTCCCCGTGATTCCCCCTTGCTCCCCGACCTTACTGACACGCGAATGGCACGCGTTGCAGTATTTCCGGAGCTGCCCAAGGGTTCGTGCTGTCAGCGAATCCCTCGGGCAAGAAGGTCCTTGACGGCCTGGGATGCTTTCGCGGGGGATCCGGTGTCGAACGGTGGTTGCGGGTCGTACTCGATCGCAAGCTGGATCGCCTCGGCAGTGGTCTGATCGGTGATGTGTGCTGCCAGCGCGAGCGCCATGTCGATGCCGGAAGAGACTCCGGCAGCGGTCACGATCTTTCCCTGAAACACCACACGCTCGGCCGTATAGGTAGCCCCGAACGACTCCAGCACATCGATCGCCGCCCAATGGGTCGTCGCCGAGAGGCCTGTCAACAGTCCGGCGGCTCCCAGCAGCAATGACCCCGTACACACGGAAGTCGTCCAAATGCTCGACCTGTGCATACGCCGGATCCAATTGAGGAGTTTGTCATCCTGCAACAGCCCCCGCGTTCCTGGTCCCCCGGGAACCAGTAGTACGTCACAGGAGTCAATGTCAGCGAATGTTGCATCGGCGGTGATGGCCAGCGACTTGGGGACGTCCCGCACCGGCCCGGACTTGGTGGCCGCGAACACCACCTCGGCGCCCGGCAAGAACTTGAGCACCTCATACGGGCCAACTGCGTCAAGGGCGGTGAATCGGTCGAGCAGTGGTATGACGATACGCACAGCGGCTCCTTTACCGAATTGCGGTGAATGGCGACCAGGCTATGACGAGCACACCAACCCCTGTCGCTCTCAGGGATCGCATGACGCATACGCACGCCTCCGCCCCGCCGGATCTTCCCGTCTGCCTCGTCCCACCCCGGAGGGGCAATAGCTCGGGGACGGAGGGCCAAGGCCGTCTTCGCGTGTACGTCAACCGGCAGACGTTCCTCGGTCATGGGATGCCAACGGTCACAGACGGCCTTGATCCGGAGGAGTCGAGATGTTGGGCTCGCCTAGGACGTGGCAGACGGGAAGATCCGGCTTCCACCTCAACCACCTACGGTCTCGGGACTTGCAATTCCGATCATCCCGGAGCCGAAGTGCCCCGCCGGAGGCAGAATGGAGCAGCAGCGGACAGGGACAGGAAGACGGATGTGCCATGCCGGGTAAGGGGCCTGGAACTACGCTTGAGGTTCAATCGGTGCACCACGATGAGTACACAGTTCTGCAGGTGAGGGGTAAGTTCACTCAGGACACTACTCCAGCGGCTCTCCTCCAAGGCGAGATAGTGAGTCTGAGCGTGGACGGCCCTCCGCGCCTGGTTCTCGACCTGGGAGGAGTTACCACCTGGGATGACGATGGAGTAGGGGCCGTCATTGGTGCGGCGAAGCGGGTCATGACGGCTAGAGGGAAACTGGTCATTGCGGCGACTCCTGCCGATCTCATGGAGCGTTTTCAGCGGCAGGGATTGGATCAGCGGCTGAAGCTTCGCGAGACTGTCGAGCAGGCTGCAAACGAGTTCGACGTCTCCAGGTAGGCGGCGGTGTGCCAGTGGTCGGCGCGGCGCTCGCGCCGTGACCGGCCCCCAGGCCACATGCGCGGCGCGGGCCCGCAAGCGCGGACCGCACGGCGGCGCGCCGCGCCGCCGCTTTGATACCTACGAGATTAATTCGGCAACTGTTGGCCGTGCTCTAGATACAGCGGGCGGCCGATTGTGCGGGCGGTGACGGCGGCCGTGACGCGGTTGGCCAGTCGTTCGATCAGGAGGCTGGGTAGTTCCGCGACGGGGTGGAAGTCGTAGTCGGCGAGTTCGTCGGTGCCGAGTCGGATGCTGTCGCGCATGCTCGGGGTGAGGGTTCCGCCGTCGAAGAGGAACAGGACCTTGTCGCCTTCTTGGGGGTGGGGTGCCCAGTCGACCACGAGCAGGTCACCGATCGGCGGTTGGATGCCGAGTTCCTCGTGAACCTCACGTACGCACGCCTGGAACGGGGTCTCGCCGGGTTCGATGTAGCCGCCGGGGATGTCGCGGTAGTCCTTGTAGTGGGGGCGGACCAGAAGCAGGCGGTCATGTTCGTCGAAGAAGAGTGCCCCGGCTGCGGCGTGGGGGGTGGCCATTGGCGGGGTCTCTTGCCCGGTCATGATCCCTACGGTATGGGAAGTCCGCCCGGTGTGAAGGTTCCTCAAGTGACGCGCAGCCGGCGGGTCAGATCGGTGAGCCGGTTTGCTTTTCTGGCGGCGGATCCAGCTCAGGACGAGTTGGCGGCCGAGGTGGTGATGGCGGATCTGCTCGGGGGCCAGGTGCTCGGCCTGAAGGAGGGTGTCCAATGCCTCGTCGGTGCGGGTTCCACTGGCTTTATGCGTACCACCCGGTGAATGATCCGGTGACCGCTGCTCGCCGGATCGCCATCCGGTATGCGGAGCTTCGCGGTGGCCATCCCTTGTCGAAGCCGGTCGAAGAGGCCCAATGCGTTCTTTCGGATGATCGACCTGCGCGGGAAGCGTTCCGCCCCGCCTGCCTGTCCGGAGTGATCTCGCCAGGGTGAGGATGGCGTCGGCGGTCAGGCCGGCGGCGTCGTGGGAGTAGGGCGGCCAGGCCCCGGCCCACCACGGCCCGGTGATCCAGCACCGGGTGGAGGCTGAGCCGTAGCGAGGACCGCCGGTCAGTGGGTGCAGGTGGCCGAGACGGTGACGTTGTAGATCCACCACGCGCCGCCGGGCGCGGAGTAGACCAGCGACGACGTCGTGGCGTAGCCCGTGCACGCCTGGCCCGCCGCCAGGAGCGCCGCGCGGGCAGCCTGCGAGCCGTTCTCGACGGCGACAGACGGGCTCGCGCCACCGCCCTGACGGGTCTCGGTGCGCGACACGGTGTACGACAGCGACGGCGGGACCACGCAATTGCCCGACGCGGTCGCCTCATAGATCCACGCCGAACCGTCGGGCGCGGTGTAGAGGTGTCTGGTGGTGACGGACACATCCGAACAGACCTCGCCCGCCGCGGCGGCCTGCTGGTTCAACTCGGCGCGGGCGTTGCCTTCGGCGGCCGCCCTTCCCGCCGCTGGGCTGGGGCCCCAGCCCGAGGAGGTGGCCGAGCGATAGGTAGCGGCGAGCGCGGCGGGAGCGGACAGCACCGCGCCGACGGTCAGCGTCAGGGCGATGACGAGGGCAAGGCGCAGAACCTGGGCAGGATGACGAACGCTGAGTGCCATGGTGTCCCTCTCGAGGGAGGCCGGAGGTTCGAGATCGTCACGACAAGACCGGGCAGGCCGGACCGAGCAGCGCCGGGGGCGCGGGCAGGCATCCGCGCACGTCGAGACTGAAACTTTCACCCAAGCCCGCAACACAGGCGGAAGCAGCACGGGACGTCGCCCGCGCGGCTCCGTCGTGTGCCCTTCGCGGCGAGCGGGCCTCTTCCTGTGGGGGCCTCCCGCTCGGAGATGCTGCCTGCCCTCATAAAACGTGTTTGAGAGCTGATCACTGGACTCGGCGAGCCCATTCGAGTGGGCCAGATCCGGACCGCTGAGCGGGATGGCCCCGGGTGATCCGTCTTAACAGCGTACTGATCGCCGCCCACCGGATCATCGCCTCGCTGGTCGGCGGCAGCCGCTCGTAATCGCGGCCGATCGCCGGTACGTCCTGGCGAAAGTCCTCAAGATCCATCCCGCGTATGTCCCGCGAACACCGGCCGAGAGCCGCTCACGGTGGCCTACGGCTGCACACCCCAGAAACGATCAACGGCGCCCGATCCAAGGGAAGTCCCTGGTCAGGCGCCGTTTCTCAAGCTGGGCGGAGAGCGTGGGATTCGAACCCACGAGACCGGTCACCCGGCCTAGCGGTTTTCAAGACCGCCGCCATCGTCCACTAGGCGAGCTCTCCTGGTGACACGTCCCAAGAACGTGTCAGATTGCACACTAGTCTCTCATTGGCCCGGACGTGCCCGAGACCCGGCAGGCGCCGAACAACAAAGCCTGCCGGGCCGGCGGATCAGGGTTGGGGGCCGGCGAAACCGTCGCCGACCGAGGCGGCCAGGCGGAGGTAGGACTCGCGGGTGGCGGGCTGGAGCCTCTCCAGGTCGATCTCCGCGCCCTCCTCCAGATGCGTGTCGTAGGGGACCCGGATGACCGCGCGGCAGCGGGCCGCGAAATGGGCTTCCAGGCGGTCGAGGTCGACGGTCGACTTCGACCTCGGGCGGACGCTGCACAGCACCACGGTGGCGGAGCGGACCAGTTCCTCGTAGTGGTGGGCCTCCAGCCAGTCCAGGGTTGCCGAGGCGGCGCGGGCGCCGTCCACGGAGGGGGAACTGACCAGGACGAGCTGGTCGGCGAGGCCGAGCACGCCGGACATCGCCGAGTGGAGCAGGCCGGTGCCGCAGTCGGTGATGCAGATCGAGTAGAAGTTCTCCAGGACCTGGGCGACCGACTGGTAGTCGGACGCGCTGAAGGCCTCGGACACCGACGGGTCACGGTCGGAGGCGAGGATCTCCAGGCGCGAGGGGGCCTGCGAGGTGAAGGCCCTGATGTCGACGTACCTCTTGATCTGCTGGCGCTCGTTGAGCAGGTCGCGAACCGTCGCGGAGGTTTCGAGCTCGACCTTGTCCGACAGGGTGCCCCGGTCGGGGTTGGCGTCGACCGCGATGACCCGGTCTCCGCGTACCTGGGCGAGGGTGGCGCCGAGGCCGACCGTGGTGGTGGTCTTGCCGACGCCGCCCTTGAGGCTGAGCACGGCGACGCGGTGGTGGCCGGTGGCCACCGGGGTGCGTGCACGGCCGACCAGCTCGCGACGGCGGCGGACCTCGGGGGACTCGCCCGGCTTGATCAGCCCTGCGGACGCCTTGTAGACCAGCTTCCGCCAGCCTCCGGCGGGCGCGTTGCGACGTCCACGGAGCAGCGACTCCGGATCCAGGCTGTCGGCCGACGGCCGGGGGGCCGTGCCCGGGGGGTGCTGCCTGGCCGGCGTACCGAAGGCGGCCGCCGGAGCCGTCTGACGGCGGCGTGCCTGGTACGGCTCCCGCACCGGTTCGACCGTGTCCCTGCCGGGGGCGAAGGGGTTCTCCCGTTCCATCCGCTCCTGGGCCGAGGCCGCCTCCCATCCGGAGGCGGCACCACGTTCCTGGGCCGATCCGCTCTCCCGGCCGGGTGTGAAGAAACTCTCCCGTTCCTGACCGGAAGAGGAATCCGAGAAGGCGGAGAACGAGGAACGTTCCGGCGACGGCGACGGCGACGGCGACGCGGCCGGCTCCGACCTGTCGGCGCCGAAGGAGCCGGGTGTCCGGAACGGCTCGGCCTGCTCGGGCTCGTGGGAGGGCGGAGGAACGGGGGCCGGGGCGGGTTCGAAGCGCTCGGCCGACTCCTTCGCCGCCGATGCCCCTGTGGATTCGCCGCCGGTGGGGAACCTGTCGGTTTCCACGGAGCCGAAGGTGAAACGGTCGGCGGCGGGAGCGGTCGGATCGCCACCGGCCTCGGACCGGTCGGTCCCGGTGCTCTCCACGGAGAAGTCCCCGCTGCCGAAGGAGAAGGCCGTACCCCCCGGGGTGGACTGCGCGCGGTCCTGACCGCTGCCGAAACCACCGCCGAACGAGAACCGGCCGGTGTCGGTGCCGCCGAGTTCGTCGCTGCCGAAGGTGAACCGCTGGGTGTCCGAGGAGGCCGGCGCGGCCGGCTCAGGGTCGGCGGTCCCGGTGGACGAGGTGGACGAGGTGGACGAAGGGGTGGGCTCGGAGGACTCCGCCTGGCGCTGGGGTTGCTCGAACAGGCCGCGGGCCGGCTCGTGCGCGGGCGCCGCGAACGGGGTGCGGATGTGCGGCTCGGTGAAGTCCCCCGGGGCGCTGTCGCCGGGCTCCTGGCGCGGCAGGGGCTTGAGCGGCGCGAGAAAGCCGTCGTTGTCCTGCTTGCCGGATGCCGGGGCGGGCACGGTGAAGGAGCTCACCGTGTCGGAGGCCTCCATCCAGTCGGCCGCGTCGGCGTCCTCGACCGGCGGTTCGGCCGCCGGCGAGCCCGTGACCGGGTGGGCCGAGTCGACGGCCGCGCGGAACAGCGGCGAGGACGCCGTGTCGGGCTCGGCCGGGACCAGGCTCCAGGGGTCCTTCGGGTACGGCGAGACGACGGTGTCGTCCACCGTGGTGGCCTTCACCGCCAGGGCCGGCGCCTCCTCCTGCTCTTTGATGGCGTCAAGCCAGGCGAGCTGTTCCTCGAGAGATTCCTCACGATCGTGTCTTGCCACCGTGTTCCCCCTCGGGATGGGCATAAAAGGGCAGCAAACACATAGCAGGTTAACGCCCTGTGTTCTTGTCAACGCGAGCAACCACCAAGTTGGCTTGGCGGATACCTTTGCTCACATGCGCGCCATCGTGATCGATAAACCAGGTGGGCCGGAAGTTCTGACGTGGCGGGAGGTTCCCGACCCGTTACCCGAGCGCGGCGAAATCATCATCGACGTGGCGGCCTCCGCGGTCAACAGGGCCGACGCGCTGCAGCGGCAGGGTTTCTACGATCCGCCCGCCGGCGCCTCTCCGTACCCGGGACTCGAGTGTTCCGGCGTGGTCGCCGAGGTGGGGCCGGACGTCGTGGGATTCGCGCCGGGTGACCGGGTGTGCGCGCTGCTCAGTGGCGGCGGGTACGCGGAGAAGGTCGCCGTACCCTGGCAACAGGTCATGCGGGTGCCCGACGGCGTCGACCTCGTCGAGGCGGCCGGGCTGCCCGAGGTGGCCTGCACCGTCTGGTCCAACGTCTTCATGACCGCGCGCCTGCGGAAGGGCGAGACCCTTCTCGTGCACGGCGGCGCCAGTGGGATCGGCACGATGGCCATCCAGCTGGCGAAGGCGTTCGGCTCGCGGGTGGTCGTCACCGCCGGGTCGCCCGAGAAGATCGCCCGCTGTCTGGAGCTGGGCGCCGACGAGGGGATCGACTACCGGCGGGAGGACTTCTCGGAGAAGGTCAGGGCCGATGTGATCCTCGACATCATGGGTGGCAGGTACCTGCCGGGGAACGTCAGGGCTCTGCGGACCGGCGGCCGGCTGGTCGTGATCGGCCTGCAGGGCGGCACGAAGGGCGAGTTGGACCTGGGAGCCCTGCTGGCCAAGCGGGCCTCGGTGCACGGCACCACCCTGCGCGCCCGGTCGGTCGACGAGAAGGGGGTCGTCGTACGCGGGGTCGTGGAGAACGTCTGGCCCCTGATCGACGCCGGGGCGATCCGGCCCGTGGTGCACGCCCGGGTGCCGCTGAGCGACGCGGCCGAGGCTCACCGGATCCTGGAGTCCGGAGAACACACCGGGAAAATCCTGCTAGTAGGTTGAAGACTATGAACGCTGAGGAGAGCACTCCGCACATCGTGGTCGTGGGTCCCCATGGCTCTCAGGAAGATGAGACTTCCGAGGGGCGATCGGTCGCCGACCTGGTCGAGCAACCCGCCAAGGTGATGCGTATCGGCAGCATGATCCGTCAGCTCCTGGAGGAGGTTCGGGCGGCTCCGCTGGACGAGGCGAGCCGCAAACGACTCAAGGAGATCCACCAGAGCTCCATCAAGGAACTGGAGGACGGTCTGGCGCCGGAGCTGGTGGAAGAGCTGGAACGGCTGTCGCTGCCGTTCACCGAGGACGTCAACGGCGCCCCGCCGAGCGACGCGGAGCTCCGGGTCGCCCACGCCCAGTTGGTCGGCTGGCTTGAGGGATTGTTCCACGGCATACAGACCACGCTCTTCGCCCAGCAGATGGCGGCCCGCGCCCAGCTTGAGAACATGCGCAGGGCCCTGCCCGGCGGCATCTCCCTCCAGCAGCAGCAGGAGGGGCACGGCGCCAACCCCGGCCCCTACCTGTAGGGCCGTCAGGAGCTGTAGAGCCGTTCGAGGACTCCGGCGACCCCGTCGTCGTTGTTGGCCGCGGTCACGTGATCGACCGCGGCCAACACCTCCGGGTGGGCGTTGGCGACGGCGTACGAGGTGCCTGCCCAGCGGAGCATCGGAAGATCGTTGGGCATGTCGCCGAAGGCGATCACTTCGTGCGGCTCGATGTCGCGGGTCATCGCGAGATGGGCCAGCGCGGAGGCCTTCGTGACGCCGTGCGCGCTCATCTCGATCAGTGCCCGGCCGCTGGAGTGAGTGGGGGTGACCAGATCGCCGACCAGCCCGCAGACCGCCGCCTGGAGAATGTCGGGATCCATCGTGGGGTGAAGTGCCAGCAGTTTGGCGCAGGGCCGCGAGATGAGCGTGGTCGTCCCCACCCGGAGTCCGGCGACCGCCCTGCTGTCCCACCCGCCGAGACGAAAGTCCGATTCGTGGGCGAATCCCCCCTCGTATTCCACCGAGAAGGCGAGGCCGGGGACCTTTTCCCTGAGCCGTCTCACCACCTCTTCAAGCACGTCCGGGTGGATGAGGTGGGATTTGACGATCTGCTCGGTGTGCAGGTCGTAGACGAGGGCTCCGTTGGCGCATATGGCCAACCCTCGGTGGCGCACGGCTCCCGCGACCGTGTGCATCCAGCGGGGCGGTCTGCCGGTCACGAAGACCAGCGCCGCTCCGGCGTTCTCCACAAGCGCAAAAGCGGCGGCTGTACGGGGGGAGACGGTGCCGTCCGAACGCAGAGCGGTGCCGTCGAGGTCGGTGGCGACCAGCCTGGGGCTTCGCATAACAAGTCCCAGTCTGCACTGTGATGGCCGGGGTGTCGGCCCCAGCATCCCGTCCCAGGAATCTTCCTGATGGCGGGAACACGCATGCGCCGGATAGTGTTAGATGTGATGGCGTTGTATTAGCTGAATCCCGTTGTGAAAACCAGTTTGACTGAGCCACCCCGGGGCCCGCTGTACGACACATGGGGTTCATGAGGTGTGAATCCCAAAGTTTCAAATCCTGAGGGAGAGCTTTAATGGCTCAGGGAACCGTCAAGTGGTTCAACGCTGAAAAGGGCTTCGGCTTCATCGCACCGGATGGCGGTGCACCGGACGTGTTCGTGCACTTCTCCGAGATCCAGGGCAACGGCTACCGTAGCCTCGAAGACGGCCAGCGGGTCGAGTTCGAGATCACCCAGGGCCAGAAGGGCCCGCAGGCCTCGCAGGTCCGCGCCGTCTGACGCATAGACCTCTTGGTTGAACCTGTTTGACCGGAAGGCGGGGTTCGCTCCTGGCGAACCCCGCCTTCCGCATTTTCACGACATTCCACGACACCCGGTCGGCCGGCCCCCGTCTACGGGCGGCCACGGTCCTCGTCGGCGGCCGACAGACGGGGCCTCACCGGTAGACAAGCCCTGAGAGCCGCCAGGCGAGACGCCGACGGAAGACCGGGCTGATCGCCAGGATTCGCAGGACCAGGTTCCTGATCGGCCGCAGGCTCCTGTTCACGTTGGCCAGTCCGGAGAGCCGGCCGGCGAAGGTGACGACCTGCAGGGCGACGGGGCGACGGTCGGCGGTGTAGCGGTCCAGATCCGCCTGCCCGCCGCTGAGAGCGACTGTGAGGGCTTCGGCCAGGGCGGTGGCGTCCTGAATCCCGATGTTCATGCCCTGTCCTCCTGCGGGGCTGTGGACGTGCGCGGCGTCACCGGCGAGCAGCACCCGCCCGGCACGGAAGGTGCCGGCCACCCGGTGGTGGACGCGGAAGCGCGTTCCCCAGACGACCTCGCCGACCACCGCCCGCTCCCGCCGCGGGCCCCGGCTGTCCAGCAGCCCTTGGACGAAGGCCACGTCGGGGTCGCGGGGTGCCTCGTCCACCGTGGAGACGATCCGGTGGGTGCCGTCGGGCAGCGGCGCGACCACGACCAGCCCGGCGGGCGAGAAGTAGAGGACCACCTCGTCGTCCGGCACCCCGCCGGTGAGCCGTACGTCGGCCAGGCTGAACGACTCCGCGTACTGCCCGCCCTCGAACTCGATGCCCGCCTGCTCACGGACCGTGCTGTGCATGCCGTCGGCGCCGACCAGGTACCTCGCGGTGACGGTCGAGCCCCCGGAGAGGACCGCGGTCACGCCCTCGGCGTCCTGGGTGAGGCTCTCCAGCCTGTACGGCCTGGCGACGCGGCCGCCCAGTTCGGCCAGACGCTCCAGCAGGACCCGCTCGGTCACGGCCTGGGAGATCATGAGCGTGTAGGGATAGCGGGTCGGGAGCCTGTCGAAGTCGACCGGCACCAGCGTCCTGTCGCGGTCCCTGATGGTGAATCGCCGGGCGTGGATGCCCAGGGCGGTCAGCCGCCCGGAGATCCCGAGATCCTCAAGCACCTCCAGCGTCCTGGCGTGCACGACGGCCGCTCTTGAGGTGTTGTCACCGGCCGCCTGGTCGTCGACGACCGTCACGTCGAATCCCCGCCCGGCGAGGGAGACGGCGACGGTGAGGCCGGTCGGCCCCGCGCCGACGACGAGAACGTCAGTGGTCTCCGGAAGCATTTCGTCCTCCCTGAAGTATGCCAACGCTTGTTGGTCAACAACCGTTGGCATAACTGTGCGCGCCCGCCCTGGCCATGTCAACAGGTGTTGGCCTACAGTTGTTGGCATGAGGAGAACCTCGGAGGACACCAAGGCCGCGATCCTGGCCGCGGCGCGCGAGCGCTTCGCCTCGGACGGCTACGAGCGGGCGACGATCCGGGCCATCGCCTCGGACGCGGGCATCGACCCCTCCATGGTCATGCGCTACTACGGCAACAAGGACGGGCTCTTCAGCGCCGCGGCCGACTTCGACCTGAGGCTTCCCGACCTGGAGGCGGTCCCCAGGGAGGCGGTCGGCCGCACGCTCGTCGCCCACTTCCTCGACCGCTGGGAGAGCGACGAGGGGATGATGATCCTGCTCCGCACCGGCGTCACCAACGAGGGTGCCGCCGAGCGTATGCGCGGCATCTTCGCCGCCCAGCTCGGCCCCCTCGCCGCCCGCCTCGGCACCGACCCCGCCCAGGCCCCCGTACGGGCCGGGCTCACCGCCACGCAGGTGCTCGGCATGGCCCTGTGCCGCTACGTCCTGCGCCTGCCGCCGGTGGTCGCCATGTCCCGCGAGGAGATCGTCGGCTGGCTCGGCCCCACCGTGCAGCGCTATCTCACCGGCTGACCTTCCAGAAAGGTCACAGATGCCGTCGCGGGCGAACCCGGCCTCATCGCGGCGGGTCCACCCGTCCATGGAACGTCATGGTCCCGTCCTCGCCTGGTTCGGTCACCCGGTGACGGTGGTCGCCGTCCTGGTGCTACCGGTCAACGACCATCTCCTCAAGGCTCTGTGGCCCGGCCCGGTCACCGGCAAGCTGAGCGACGTCGCGGGGCTGCTGGTCGCCCCTCCGCTGCTCGCCCTGGTCCTGTCGCCGGTCCTCGCCCGGCTCGCCGCCCCTGCCGCGACCGTCGCCACCGGTATCGGCTTCACCCTGGTCAAGACCACCGAGGGGGGTGCGGAACTCGCCTCCCGAGCATGGACTCTGATCGCGGGCCCCTCGCGGGTCCTGGCCGACCCGACCGACCTGGTGGCCCTGCCCGTGCTGGGCGTCGCCTGGCTGGTCTGGCGCGGCTGCCGGTCCGACCAGGCGGTACGGCGTGCCCGCGCGCTGGTCGTCGTCCCGTTCGCCCTCGTCGGGGTGACCGCCACTTCGGCCGTCCCGCCCCCGCCCGCGGCCCTGTCGGTCTCGGCCGACGACGAATCGATCACCGTCTTCATCCGCTCCGGCCCCTCATCGGCCGCCGTCTCGCGAGACGGCGGCCGGACGTGGAGTATGCGGCCCGATCCCGTTCCGGTGCCCGCGACACCGTCTTTCCTGCCCTCACCCGCCACTCGTGCCTGCCTACCGGACGACCCGGGGCACTGCTACCGCGTCTCCCCGCCACGGCTGGGCGTGGACGAGTCCCGGGACGGCGGGACAAGCTGGAGAACGGTGTGGGGGGTCTCCGAGGGACGCGAGGACGCTCTGCGCCGGAGCAACGATCACTCTTACCTACCGTGGCAGGGTTCCACCGCCGTCGCGGTGCAGCGCGTGCCCGAGGGCCACGTGGTGGTGGCGGCCAACGGCACCGACGGCATCGCGGTACGCGACCCGCGGGGAGGCTGGCGGCGGCTCGGCTTCTCGGCCGACGGCCTCTACTCCGACGCGGCGGCCCCGCTCGACGCACTGAACGTCGATCTGAGAGTGGAGCAACGCATCGGCCTTTTCACCGGCCTGCTCGCCTTCATGGCCGGCATGACCGCCGCCCGCCGCCGCGAGCCACAGGACAGCGGCCTCGCGGCGACCGCGTACGCCCTCGCCGCGCTCGGATTCCTCTCCGTCCAGCCGTCGGAGAGCCTTATCAGCCCCTTGTTCTTCCTGTTCGGCTGTGCCTGCGGCCTCACCGCGACGGCCCTCATGGCCGCCGCCGCGATCAAGGCACGCGTACCGGCCTGGACCTGGATCACGCTGTCGGCCATCGCCGTCTGCATGCCGGCCATCATCTGGACGATCTTCTCCGGCTGGCTGTCCGGCACCCCGGACGACTACTCGACGGCGAGGCTCCTCGCCTGGTTCGCGGGCTGCTCCGGGGTCGGTACATCGGTTCTGATCGGCTGGACTGCGGCGAGGAGCGCGGAGGAACGTCGGGTTTCGTGAACGCACGAAGGCCCCGGCCGCGGCACAGGTTCCGGTGGCCGCCGCACCGTCCGGCTCGGCGGGCGCGGCGAACTTCGGGACGGCGGGCCGGGCGGGGCCTTCGCGGACGGCTACCTGACGGGTTCGAGCACGTCGAGGCCGACGTACGGGCGCAGGGCCTTGGGCAGCACGACGGAGCCGTCGGCCTGCTGGTGGTTCTCCAGGATCGCGACGATCCAGCGGGTGGTGGCCAGCGTGCCGTTCAGGGTGGCCACGTGCCGGGGCTTGCCACCGGACTCGCGGAAACGCACCCCGAGGCGGCGGGCCTGGAAGTCGGTGCAGTTGGAGGTCGAGGTGAGCTCGCGGTAGCGCCCCTGGCTCGGTACCCACGCCTCGCAGTCGAACTTCCTGGCGGCCGAGGTGCCCAGGTCTCCGGCCGCCGTGTCGATCACCCGGTAGGGCAGCTCGACCTTGGCCAGCATCTCCTTCTCCCAGTCGAGCAGGCGCAGGTGCTCGGCGTGCGCCTCCTCCGGCCGGACATAGGAGAACATCTCCACCTTGTCGAACTGGTGGACCCGGATGATGCCCCGGGTGTCCTTGCCGTACGAGCCGGCCTCGCGGCGGAAGCACGAGGACCATCCCGCGTAGCGGTACGGCAGCGCGGAGCCGTCCAGGATCTCGTCGCCGTGGTAGGCCGCCATCGGCACCTCGCTCGTGCCGACCAGGAACAGGTCGTCGTCGGGCAGGTGGTAGACCTCGCTGGCGTGGGCGCCGAGGAAACCGGTGCCCTTCATCGACTCCGGCTTGACCAGCACGGGCGTGATCATCGGCACGAAACCCGCCTCGATCGCCTGCTGCATGGCCATGTTGAGCAGCCCGAGCTGGAGCCGCGCGCCGACGCCCCGCAGGAAGAAGAACCGCGAGCCCGACACCTTCGCACCGCGCTCCATGTCGATGGCGCCGAGCAGCTCGCCAAGCTCCAGGTGGTCTCTGGGCTCGAAGTCGAAGGACGGCTTCTCGCCGATCTCCTCCAGGACGACGTAGTCGTCCTCGCCGCCTTCCGGAGCACCCTCCTCCACCAGGTTGGGCACCGTGTAGATCAGCTCATCGAGCTCGGCGGCGAGCTTCTCCGCCTCGGCCTCGGCCGACTTGACCTGCGAGGAGAGATCCTTCGCCCGCTCCAGCAGGGTCGCCTTCTCCTCCCCCGAGGCACGGGAGACCGACTTGCCGACGGTCTTCTGCTCGGCGCGGAGCGTCTCGAAACGGCTCAGCGCACCACGTCGGCGCTCATCAAGGTCGAGCAGCGTGTCGACGACAGAGTCGTCCTCACCGCGGGCACGCTGCGACGCCCGTAGCCGGTCCGGATCCTCACGAAGGGTACGCAGGTCAATCACAGTCACAGGCTACCGAGGTACGGCTCTCGCCCGCGCCCGGTTTGCTCCGCACCGGCCGACGATCAGCTCTGGCCGGCGCGGATCCTGTCCAGCCAGGCGGCGGCCTCGGCGAAGTCGTCGTTGTTCGTACCGCGCTTGATCTGCGGCGCGAAGGCGTCGGCGCGCGGGTAGCTGCCCAGGAAGCGCACCTTGGCGGAGATCCGGTGCAGACCGGAGATCGCCTCGCCGACCCGGGCGTCGGCGACGTGGCCCTCGAAGTCGAAGTGGAAGAAATAGCGGCCGATGCCGTCGCCGGTCGGCCGCGACTCGATGCGGGACAGGTTGACGCCGCGGACGGAGAACTCGGTCAGCATCTCCAGCAGCGCGCCCGGGTGGTCGTCGGCCAGGAAGACCACCAGGGAGGTGCGGTCGGCACCGGTCGGCTCGGGCAGCGGGCCGGGACGCGTCACCCGGACGAACCGGGTCACGGTGTCGGTGCGGTCGCCGATCCCGCTCGCGAGCTGGACGAGGCCGTAGTGCTCACCGGCGATGCGCGCGGCGATGGCCGCGTCGTACGGCGAGCCGGGGATCGCGACCTCCTGCGCCGCCGCCGCCGTCGACGGGGCGGCGACCACCACGGCGTCGGGCAGCTCGCGGGCCGTGAAGTTGCGGCACTGGGTGATGGCCGCCGGGTGGGTGAAGACCCTCTTGATGTGTGCCATCTCGGTGCCGGGGCGCACCAGGAGCGAGAACTCGACGGGGAGCAGCAGCTCCGCGGTGATGAGCAGCGGCTCACCCTGGGCGAGCTCGTCAAGGGTGGTGGTGATGGCGCCTTCGAGCGAGTTCTCCAGCGGGACGACGGCTCCGTCCGCCTCGCCGCGCCGGACCGACTCAAGGGCCGCGGTGATGTTCGGGCTCGGCAGACGCTCGGCCTCCGGCGCCAGGATGCGCAGGGCCTCTTCGGTGAAGGTTCCCTCCGGTCCCAGGTAAGCGAATTTCGGCATGACCTCAGGCTATCCGGCGACTGTCGAAAAATGTGCCCAAGATCGCACCTTCGGACCGCCCGCTCCTCCCCACGACCGCCCGAGGTCGCTCCGCATTAAGCCGCTTCACCTCACAAGTCACATCAGATTTGGTCATTTCACACCACGGATCACCCCGTATCAGCGGAGTGCCTGGAATGCCGCTCTCCGCCTGGGCAGCCACACCCCCAGCAGCCAGACCAGGAAAAGCGCGCCCAGCCCGAACCCGTTCTGCACGATCTTGCCAAGCACGGGACTGAGCACCGGGATCTCCGCCGCCTTGATCGTCACCCCCCACCAGGGGATCGGCAGCACGTAGTAGAGCCAGACCCCGGCGGCCACCCGGACCCTGACCGGGTCGCGCCCGTCGCCGGCCAGCGCCCCGAGCACCACGACCACCCAGGCCAGGTGGTGGATCCAGGCGACCGGGGAGAGCAGCACCGCCATCAGCCCGACCAGGGCGACCCCGGCCACCGGGTGGCCGTCGAGCAGCGCCCTGCGGGCGTGGCGGAAGCCGTACCAGGCGACCACCGCGACCAGCGCCGCCCAGAGCAGGCTCGTCAGCACGTCGGGCAGGTAGAGCCGGATGAGCATGCCGCGCATCGACTGGTTGGTGGTCGCGGCGTTGGCACCGAGCCGCTCGGGGTCGAGCAGCGCGCGGAACCAGAAGTCGGCGGCGTCCGCCGGGATCACCAGGAACGGCAGCAGGGTCAGCAGCGCGGCGGTGAGCGCGGCGATGAAGAAGGTGTCGCGCTGTTCCCGCCTCGCCCCGGGGCCGAAACCGGTGATGAGGAGGTAGATCAGGAAGACGCCGGGGGTGAGCTTGACCGCGGTGGCCAGGCCGATCAGCATGCCGCGCGGCCACACCGGGCGTCTGGCCACGCAGTCGGCCAGGCAGAGCGCGACGAGCAGGATGTCCACCTGGCCGAAGCGGACCTGGTCCCTGATCGGCATCAGATAGGTGCACGCGATCATCAGAACGGCGAACAGCAGCGGCACCCACAGCCGGTCCACCCCGCGCGGTCTCTTCAGAGCGCCCGCCCGGCCCGGCCCACGCGGCCGGGCAGGCGTACCGGGAACGACCGCCGGCGAGGCCGGCGCCGTGTCCCGGGTGCCCGCCCCGGCGAGCAGGGCGCGGAAGGAGAGCCCGACGGTGACCGCCAGGGTCAGGAAGATCAGTGCCGTCCACGCCCACTGCGCCGTCGGCCATGACACCGCCGCCAGCGGGGTGGCCAGCAGGGCGGCCACCGGCGGGTAGGTGAACGGCAGCAACTGCGGCGCCGGGGTGACGAACCCGTAGACGGACCGGCCCTCCAGGACCGCCTCCCCGCCGGTACGGTACACATCCAGGTCGACCAGGCGCTGGTCGTCCACGTTGCCCAGCCAGTAGAGCACCAGCGGGGCCACCGCCGCGGCGACCAGCAGCAGCGCGGACAGCCACCCCAACCACGTCAGCCACGTCCACGTGCGTCGTCCGGCCGTGGTCACCTCGCCAGTCCTCACGACCAGGCAGGCTACCGTGGGGCCGGGGAAACGGCCGCCCGACGGACACGGACAGGGGAATGGATGGCTTCGACACCGCGCGGTCGCGGGCTCGCGCGCCCGGCCGCCACCGGGACGCCTGGCACCGCGACACGGCCGAGGCGACCCCGGCCCACCACGGCAGCGTCCGCCGTAGCCGTACGCGGGTCATACGGCTCGAAGAGGAACCGGCCGACGGGGTTCTCCAGGACCGTGCTGATCACCGTGTCGCTGCTGCTGGCCGCGGTCTGCGGGCTCCTGGGAGCCTTTGGTGCCGGTACGGCGAGCGCCTCGGTGGCGAGGGTGCTTCCCGAGCGGGTCGTGGTCATCGGGGTACCGGGGCTGGAGTGGGGTGACCTGGACCCGGAGCGGACCCCGAACCTGTGGAGGCTCGTGGGCGAGGGCGGGTCCGCCTCCATGTCCACCCGGGCGGTTCCGCCGCCGGATCGGGGGATCACCTGCCCGGTGGCGGGCTGGCTGACGGTCTCCGCGGGTCAGCGGGCGGGGGCCCCGGGCGCGGGCTGCGCGCTGCCGCGCACGCCGGAGGCGACCTCCGACGGCGGGGCGAGCGTGCCCGGCTGGGACGAGCTGTCCGCTTTCAACGCCACCACCGCCTACCGGCCGGTCCTCGGGCAGCTGGGCCGGCTCGCGGCCGGAGCGGGCCTGAAGGTGGCCGCCGTCGGGCCGGGGGCCGCGCTCGCCGCCGCCGACACATCAGGAAAAATTGCGAAATACGCGGCGAACATCGAGGAACTCGGCGAGCTGTCCCCGTACGGGCTGATCGTGGTGGAAGCCGACGACCTGGCCAGGGCCTGGATCGGCGGCGGCCTCACCCCGGACGGCGTCCCGGTCGCGATGACCGCTCAGACCAGGCGGGAGGCCGTGGCCAGAGCCGACCGCGTGGTGGGCACGGTCCTCGACCGTCTGCCCCCGCCACCCGCGGCCGCCGGCGCCCCGGCGACGCCCCCCACGCCGACCTCCGAAACCGCGCGGACCCAGGAGGCCGGGAGGACATCCGGGAGCGGGACCACGGTCCTGCTCGGCGGCCTGGCCGACACCTCGACCGCACCGCACCTGCACGTGGCGATCGCCCAGGGCCCGTCCCCCGGCGGCGAGCCGTACCCGCGCGGTTACCTCACCGCCACCTCCACCCGCCAGGACGGCCTGGTCGCCAACACCGACCTGACCGCCACCGCGATCGACCTGCTGGGCCTGCGGGCCCCGAACGGGGTCGTCGGGCGCGCCTGGCAGAGTCAGGAGCCGAGCGGAGAGCCGGCCGCGGCGACCGTGCGGAAGCTGGCGGACGACGACCTGGCGAGCCAGGTACTGCGCGAGGTGCGAGGGCCGTTCTTCGCGGTGTTCGTGGCGGTGCAGATCCTGTTCTACCTGCTGGCCGCCGTCGCGATCCGGCGAGGCTGGGGCGGCTCCCGGGCCCTGACCACCGTCCAGGTCGTCGCCGTGGTCAGCGGGGCGATCGCGGTCTCCACCTTCCTGGCACAACTCGTCCCCTGGTGGAGCCTGCCCGCCCCGATGGCCGCGGTGATCGTGACGATCCTCGGATTCGCCTGCGTGATCGCGGGAGTGGCGTTCGCCGGACCGTGGCGGACGCACCCGCTCGGCCCGTTGACCGTGGTCGCCGCCATCACCTCGACGGCGTTGCTGGCCGACGTGATGACCGGCTCGGTGCTCCAGGTGAACGCGGTCACCGGCTACGAGCCGGTGACCGGCGGGCGCTTCTACGGTTTCAGCAACATCGCCTTCGCCGTCTACTCCGCCGGTACGATCCTGGCCCTGGCCGGGACGGCCCAGTGGCTGATCTCACGCGGCCGGCGCGGGCTCGCGCTCACGGTGTGCGTGGCGTACGGGGGGCTGGCGGTGTTCGCCGACGGCTGGCCCGCGTGGGGCGCCGACTTCGGCGGGGTCCCGGCGTTCCTGGTGGGGGTCGCCGTCTTCGTGATCCTGCTGGCCGGCGGGCGGGTCTCACCGGTCAAGCTGGGGCTGGCCGGTCTGGCGGGTGTCCTGCTGATCGGCACCATCGCGGTCGCCGACTGGCGCAGACCCGCCGACCAGCGCACCCACCTGGGCGCCTTCGTCCAGCAGGTGCTGGACGGGGAGGCATGGACCGTGGTGGGCCGCAAGTTCGGCGCGATGATCGGGGTCACGGTCGGCAACTGGTCGCTGTCCCTGCTCACGCTGGTCGCGCTGGCGTTCCTGTTCCTGGTGCTCGACCGCCCCTCACGATGGGGGGCCTCGGCCCTGGGCAGGGCCTACGCGCTCTCGCCCGCGCTGCGCGCCGGGCTGATCGGCGCGCTGGCCTGCGCGCTGATCGGCTTCCTGATGAACGACTCGGGCATCGCGATCCCGGCGATGGCGCTCACGGTCGCGGTTCCGCTGACGCTCGCCGCCTCCGTGCGCGCCCTGGCGCTCTCGCCGCCCAGCACACCAGGACGACCGTCAACGCCAGCAGCGTCCACGGCACCACCCGCTCCCTGAGCAGGGTCTTCATCCAGAGCAGGTCCTCGGGGCGCAGCGCCTCCCTGGCCGGCAGATAGCCCAGCGACAGCACGGCGACCCTGGCGACCATGAAGCCCTCCAGCGCGGGCCAGGACGCCATGGCCAGCAGCGCGAAGGCCAGCCCGTCGTACCAGGGCAGCGCGTACGGCGCGGCGAACAGCCAGGCGACCACCATCGCCGCGGCGACCGCGGGCGCGGTGTCACCGGACGCGGTTCCCGCGGGCAGTGCCCGCAGGAGCAGCCAGGCCAGGCAGACCATCAGCAGCAGGGAGCCGATCTGGATCCAGGCCGAGTAGGCGCCCGGCCCGAAGAGCGACTGGAACCCCACCTTGACGAGCTGCCAGGGCGTGGCGAGGGAGACCTTCTTGCTGGCGGCGCTCACCTGGTCGAGCACGTGCGGCCCGGCGAGGGCGTAGATCGCCACCACGGTGGCCGTCGCGGTCCCCGCCACCACGGCGAGCCTGCCCGGCGAGCGGCGCAACTCCCACGCCGGGCCGAGGGCGACAAGCCCGGCGTTGAGCTTGACCCCGATGCCCACCCCGAGCAGCAGCCCGGAGGCGGCCCCGCGAACCGTGAGCGCGGCGACCATGCAGGCGATGGCGAGGGTGTCGATGTGCATCCCCGCCCCCAGGTGGTAGATCATCAGCGGGTTGGCCGCCCAGAGCAGCGCCGCCCGCCCGCGCAGTTCCTCGTCCCCCCTGGCGAAACGGTGCAGCAGCAGCGCCGTACCGATGAACGCCGCGGCGTTGACCACGGCCATCACGAAGACCGTCAGCCGGACCGAGTCACCGCCCACGAGGCTCGCCAGTGCCTGTACGGCGGTGGCGACCGGGCCGTAGACGCTGGTCACCCCGGCCCACTCCTCCACCGCGCCGGTGACCGGATCATGGGGCAGCAGGGCGGGGGTGATCGCGTAAGGGTCCTGGCCGAGCGTGACCAGCCGGCCGTACGCGGCGTAGTTGAGATGGTCGGCCGAGCCCGAGGGCGGCAGGAAGGCGAGCAGCCCCGCGGTGGCGCAGCCCGCCATGAGCAGCCATCGCGCCTCCGGCCTCCACCGGGACCTGAGCGCGGCGGCGAGCCCGAGCCCGCCCAGGACGATCGCGGCGGCGCCCATGGCGATGACCAGATGGGCGCTCACCGGAACGTCCAGCGAGTACGGCGGCTGCCAGGACGGCCCGGGCAGCCTCGGGACCATGGCGGAGGGCCCCAGCAGCCCGATCAGGACCGTGACCGCCACCGAGAGCCCCATGGCCCCGAACGCGGCGATGTCGAGCCGCCGCGGCATGCCGCCGACGGGGCTCCGTCTCCTGTCGCCGACCGACGCCTCCAAGCTCACCCGCAGATTCCAGCACATCCTGCAGGTGCCCGGTACGGCAGCGGCGCGGCGGGCGACCTGTTCTCCCGGCGGCCCCGGCCGTCCTCGCATCCCGGACTCGACCTCGGCCGGCCCTCGACGACCAGCCGCACCGCCGACTCTCACGCGGCTCCGAACCGCGAAGACATCGAACATGCGGAGGCCGTGGAACCCGTGACGAGCCGTTCGGCCGAGTGAACGTTCCCGGGCCTAGCGGCGGACCAGCAGGGCGCGGGCGACGTCGCGGAACTGCTTGGCCCGATGGAGCTGGGCCCGCCAGTCGGTGCCGGTGGCCCGGTGGGCCATCTCCACCTGGACCTCGCGCACCCGAAAGCCCTTTCTGAGCAGATCGATCGTGAGACCGGTCTCCACACCGAAGCCGTGGGCCAGTGGCCGGGCGGCTTCGAAGGCCGCCCGGGTCAGGCAGCGCTGGCCGTTGAGCGGCTGGACGGGCGTCCAGCCGGTGGCACGCTCGACGCCCTCACGGGCGAGCTTCACGACGAACCCGTGGCCGCCGAGCTTCACCCGGGTGGCGAAGACGGCGATCGTCATGTCGACCTCGCCCGCCGCGACCGGCTCGATCAGCGGCGCGGCGGTACGGGCGGTCTCCCCCAGGTCGGCGTCGAGGAACAGCAGGTGCCGGGGCTCCTCGTCGTCGAGCAGGCGGACGGCCTCGGCACCGCTCTCCATCGCGGCGGCCTTGCCCCGGTTGTGGCTGTGCCGCACGACGTGGGCTCCGGCCGCCTTGGCCACCCGTCCCGTCTGGTCGGTCGAGCCGTCGTCGACGACCATGACGAGATCGACGCCGGGGAGCGTCAGGGCCGCGGCCACGGTCGCCCCGATCCGATCGTCCTCGTTCTTGGCGGGAATGATCGCCGCCGTACCGGTCATCTAACACCTCCGACATGGAAACCCCGGGCATCGGCCGTGGGGAGAGGGTCACCCCTGGGATTCGGAGGTCATCAGCTTCTCCGGCAGGGTCTCGTGCACGACGAAGACCGAGTCTAGGCCCGTGACCTGAAGGATCTTGCGTACGGCGGGCCTGGGTGCCGCCACCTCCAGCGTGCCGCCGCGCTCGCGCAGCCGCTTGAGCGCGGAGAGCAGCACGTTCATGCCGGTGGAGTCACAGAACTCCACGGCGGACATGTCGAGGACCACGAGCATGGTCTGGCTCTGCCCGAGCAGCCGGGTGAACTCGGCCTGCAGGCGAGGTGCGGTGTATAGGTCGATTTCGCCAACGATGGTCACGACGGTGTGACCGGCATGAGATCGAGTTGCGACTTTTAGCTCCACAGCGGGCACACTAGCGGCGCGAGAGCCACCGGTCACGCTCTCTTGAACAACCCGAGTCGTCCGCCCTTTGTCCCCCGTTTCGGCCTCACGGAAACCCGGAGTGCGCGAAGCTTGACACTGCGCAACACCGGCTTGGCCGGAAAAGGGAGAAGACCCGACACCTCCCGATCATCGCTGCGCCACGGCGGTGACAGCCGCTGAGTTACAGGAAACGGGCTCGAACGTATCGATGAACACCGACCTACCCGAGGATCTCCAGCGGCAGCGGCTCCGGGAACACCTGGAGTCCATGATCACTCGTACCGACAGGGCCACCTCGTGGCGCGACGCGGCGAGTTCACTGCGGAACCTGGTGAACCACGAGGGACACGTCCCGATCAGAACCAGCCTGTCGACCGAGGACCTCGACTTCCTCGAAGGGGCACGCGAAGAGCTCCTCGACCTCGCCACGCTCGGCGTCAGGCTGCTCGACCTGCACCAGCCGCGTGACGCGGGCGGCATCACCAGCGACACGGCACATCCGATCCTGCGCTGCCGCAGTTGCATGTGGCGCTGGCCGTGCCCGACGTTCCGGGCGATGGTGGAGTCCCTGGGCACCACCAGGAGGCTCACCTCCTGCCGGCACGTCGAAACCGACGCCGCCGAGGACGACGAGCGCGCGCGGATGCCCCTCATGGTCTCGGTGAGACCCGGGAGCGACGCCACGACCGCGCCGACCTCCAACGGCAACGGTCCCGGCTGACGGCCCGAACCGGCGGCTCGCCGCACCCGGGCCGATCGGATCAGGGCCGGTGACACCGCCCCACGACGACGGCCGGGCGGTGCCGTTCAGACGGAGATCGGCAGGCGGATCTCGAAGCGGCAGCCCGGACCGGAGTTGACGACGCCGATCACTCCCTCGTGGGCCTCGACGATGCCGCGCGCGATCGCCAGGCCGAGGCCCGCTCCGGCACCGTCGGCACTGGGCGTGCGGGCCGCCTCGCCGCGGAAGGCGACGTCGAAGACGCGGGGCAGGTCGTCCACCGGGATGCCGCCGCAGCAGTCGGCGACGGACAGGCAGGCGATCCCGCCCTCGACCGAGGCGCGGACCAGGACGGAGCCGTCGCCGGGGGTGTGCCTGATCGCGTTGACCACCAGGTTGCGCAGCGCCCGGGAGAGTTCGGCCGCGTCGGCCTGGACGGGGATCACCGGGCCGACCTCGCCGGCCAGCCGCACCCCCTTGGCTCTGGCCAGTTGCTCCACCCCGGCCAGCGCGTCGGCGACCAGGTCGCTGAGGCCGATCCGGTTGCGCGACAGGCGCAGCGCCCCCGCGTGGATCTTGGACAGCTCGAAGAGGTCGTCGACCATTCCCGACAGCCGGTCCACCTCCAGACGGATCTGCCGGTGGTAGCGGCCTACGGTCTCGGGGTCGGCGACCACCCCGTCCTCCAGGGCCTCCGCCATGGCCCGCATGCCCGCCAGCGGGGTACGCAGGTCGTGGCTGACCCAGGCGACGAGCTCACGGCGCGCGCTCTCCAGGGCACGCTCGCGCTCGTGGCCCAGGCGCAGTCGCCGGTAGGCCTGATCCAGGCTCCCGGCGATCGTGCCGAGCTCGGCGGGGAGACCTCCGGGCGGGGTGAACTCCCCCGAGGCGGGCACCGCGTGCACGGCGTCGACGAGCCTGCGGCTGGCCGCCACCACCCGGCGGGCGAGCACCGTCGCGACGCCCAGCCCGACCAGGCCACCCACCACGACCACACTGAGCACGATGTCCCTCGACGTACCCTCAATGATCATTTTCAGGGTGATGGCGACCACGCCGCCCACCGTCGCCAGCACGGTCACCACGACGACCACCGCGAGCATCGCGCCGATCGACCGCTCGCGCAGCAGCCACATCGCCCCCAGCCCGGCGAGCGCGACCAGCAGGCCGAGGCCGGCGGTGACCGCGACGATCAGCAGAATCTCGGGGATCACGGCTCGGCCAGCGGCTCGTAGCGGTAGCCGACGCCCCACACCGTGACGATGCGCCGGGGAACGGTCGGATCCGGCTCGATCTTCTCGCGGAGACGGCGGACGTGGACGGTCACCGTGGAGGAGTCGCCGAAGGACCAGCCCCAGACCTGGTTGAGCAGCGCGGATCGACTGAAGGCCTGGCGGGGGTTGCGCATCAGGTGGGCCAGAAGATCGAACTCGCGGGCGGTCAACATGATCTCGCCACCTCGGAACCGCACCTCGTGCGCCCCGACGTCGACGGTCAGATCGCCGTCCCTGAGCACCCCGGTACCGGTCGGCAGCGAGGCGCCGCGCGCCCGCCGCAGCACCGACTGCACGCGCAGGGCCAGCTCTCTGGGACTGAAGGGCTTGGTGACGTAGTCGTCGGCACCGGTCTCCAGCCCGACGACCCTGTCCATCTCCTCGCCCAGCGCGGTCAGCATGATCACTGGAACCGGCCACCGCTCCCTGAGCTTCCTGCACACCTGGAGTCCGTCCATCCTGGGGAGCATCAGGTCGAGCACCATCAGGTCCGGCGGGTTGGACAGCGCGCGCCTGAGCGCCTCGGCGCCGTCTCCGACGCACTCGACCACGTGACCGTCACGTTCCAGGTAGCGGGCCACCACCTCGGCCACCATCGGATCGTCGTCGACCACCAGAATCCGCGCGCTCATGACCTCAACGGTAGGCCCGCCAGAGGAGATCCCTAAGCCGTGTCACCGGTCCGTAAGCACTCGATCGTTACGATCAAGGCGCCCGCCGTTCCTCCCGTCGGCGTACGGTGGAGCACATGAGTCGTATCGTGCTGGCGGTCCTGGGCGTCCTGCTCGCGCTCTATGTGGTGTTCGGGCTCGTGCTGCCCGCCCTTTTCGGGCTGCTGAAGTTCGTGATCGTGTTGGCGGTCGTGGCCTTCGTGGTCGTCGCCCTGGTCACCGTGGTCTCCAAGTCCAAGAGTTGAACCTGCTCCTCGCCGTCCAGACACTGGTGGTCTGGATGTTCGACGGCGGCGGCGTCCTGACGGCGACCGCCGTGGTCGGGCTGGGCGTGCTCCTGCTCGCCTGGGCACTGCGACCGGCGCCCGTCACCTCCGGCGCGCGGGCGCGGTCGCCGCTGTCGCGGCGCGATCGGGCCAGGCGGACGATGTTCGTCCGGCAACGCGACCCCGACGCGGCCGGGAGGTCCCGGCCCAGAGCACCCTCCGCGGGCCCGGCGCCCGCGTAACCCCCCGCGACCACCGTGTGCCGCGCGCACACGCTCTGAAGACCCCCGCGGTGCGCGGGCGTCCTCTGTACCGTCCCCACTCCGGTCAGAAGGGCCCCGACCATGTTCGACCCCGTCATCGGGTTCACCGCCGACCTCATCACCGCGCTCGCCGGGCCACTGGGCTCCACCGCGCTCGCGATCGTCGTTTTCACGCTCCTCGTCCGGCTCCTGCTGCTCCCGCTCAGCGTCATGCGGGCCAGGGGTGAGCGGGCCAGGATCCGCCTCGCCCCGGAGATCCGGGAACTCCGGAAACGTCACGGCCGCCATCCCGAGCGGCTCCAGCGGGAACTGGCCGCCCTCTACGCCAGGGAGAGGACCTCACCACTGGCAGGCTGCCTGCCGTCGGCGGCGCAGTTGCCGTTCCTCATGGTGACCTACCAGGCGTTCGTCTCCTCGACGATCGCCGGTCAGGCCAACGCGCTGCTGACCCATGGGCTCCTCGGGGTGCCGCTCGGCCAGCAGTTCGCGGGCACGGTGGCCGGGTTCGGGCTGCTCAGTGGTCCGACCCTGGTCTTCGCCGGGCTTTTCCTGCTGCTCGTCGCCATGGCGTGGGTCGCCTCCCGCCAGACGCGGAGCACGATGAGCGAGGACGTCCAGCCCGCGGTGCTGCGCCGGGTGCTGCCCCTGCTGCCGTACGGAACCGTTCTGGTCGCGGCGGTGCTGCCGCTCGCGGCCGGGATCTACCTGCTCGTCACGACGGCCTGGACCACCGGGGAGCGGGCGATACTGCACCGGCCCGCGCTCGCCGGAGGCTGACGGCACTCCGGACGGCGGGGGAGGTGCCGTCCCGCTTCATGACAGGCCAAGCGGGACGGCACCCGACGGAAGGGCTATCCGCATTCCCTGAGGGCGGGTTCCGGGGTGGAAACATGGCCGTTACCTACCGTGTTGACCGCCGTGACCACCGCCCAGACCGTGGTGATGTCCCCCTCGTGTCTGACTCCCCATGTCGAGGCCAGATATTCGACGATTCCGAGGCCTCGCCCTCCCAGGGAGGAGAGCGTCGGGCGCCCTGCTCTTGGTTCGGTGGCCGCACCACCGTCACTCACCGCAACCTCGACCTGCTCCTCGGTCCAGTGCCATGACACCCTGATCTGCCCCGACGGCAACGGATGCGCGTGACGCAGCGCATTGCTCAGCAGCTCGCTGACCACGAGTACCGCGTCGTCTATAGCGGTCTCGTACACACCCCGTTCCTGCAGGTCAGAGCAGAGGCGTTGGCGTGCGACAGCGACGCTGGACGGTGCATACGGCAACAACACGACGCTCGACGCACTCACCTCCCCGTATGCTTTTCCCCCCTGAGGAACTCACCCCAGTACGACCGAAATGCCCCGTTAGATAGTCTCGGAAACCGAGCAGCAATTACAGCTTGTGCACATTCGACAATAGATCAGCGGATCCGTTACCGACTCGTTACCGCCTTGGCGTGTCGATCAGGTAAGAGCGTCCGGCGTGTCGGCGATACGGAGGGCCAACCTCATCCGGGTGCCGCCCGCGGGGCGTGGATGCGCCGACACCTCTCCTCCCTGGGCCCGTGCCAGGCTGCGCACGATGTAGAGACCAAGCCCGACTCCGCCGAACCTGCGGCGGTCGCCGCTGTCCGCCTGGACGAAGCGGTCGAAGACGCGCTCCCTGCTGGCCTGGGCGATGCCCACGCCCTCGTCGTCCACGACCAACACCACCCGGTCACCATCCACCCATGCCTCTACCCTGATCAGGCCACCGTCCGGCGAATATTTGAAAGCGTTCTCCAGCAGCTGGGCCAGCAGGATATCGGTGGCCAGCGCGTCGCCGGAGACCAGGGGCAGGTCATCGGGCACGTCGACCTCGACCCGGTGCAGATCCGACAGGATCGGCAGGCCCAGGGTGGCTCCCCGCACCAGCTCGGCCAGGTCGAAGCCCTCGATTCTGAGCGTGAGCTCACCGGCCCCCGCGCGCGAGCCCAGCAGCAGGTGGTCCATGAGCTGGCCGAGGGAACGGGCCCGCTCGGCGATGATGCGCACCGCGGCACGGCGCTCGGTGTCGGTCATGCTGTCCCAGCGGTCGTCGAGGGTGCCGGCGAAGCCGCGGACCACGGTGATCGGGGTGCGCAGTTCATGGCTGGTGGTGGCCAGGAAGAGATCCTTGGCCTCCTCCAGTTCCTTCGCGCGGGTGATGTCGCGGAAGTCGACCACGATCTCGCCCGTCTCCACGATCTCCGCGCAGAGCACGTCCAGCCAGGTGCCCGAGGGCAACTGGATGGTGAGCTTCTCTCCCGGCGCCGGGAGCTGGAACGGGGGCGGGCCGCCGATCACCTCGGCGGAGTGGAAGCCGGTCAGCTCGCCGGCGGCCGGGTTCCACTGGACGACCCGGCCCAGCTCGTCGAGGACCGCTATGCCGTCGGCGCTGGCGTCGAACACCGCCCGCTCGTGGGCCCGCTGCCGTACGGCCTCCTGGTAGGCCATCGCGTTGCCCACGGCGATGCCCGCGTGACCCGCGAGGAGCTCCAGCAGCTCCAGCTCCAGGTGGCCCACCTTGCGCTTGGCGAAGAGCGCGTACAGCGCGCCGTACGGTCGCCCGCCCATGGCCGCGAGACCGAGTGCGATGGTGTGCAGGCCGGGCAGCTGCGACCAGATCAGCTCGTCCAGCCGGTCCTGGTCACCGGTCTCCAGCAGGACGGTCCTGCCCTCGCGCAGCAGCTTGCCGACCAGGCTGGTGCGAAGGTCCGCCGTGGAGTTCCGCATCGAGCCGGGAAGGTTGTGACGGGCCACGAGGCGGAGCCGGTCGCCCTCGATGAGCACGAACCCGCCCGCGTCGGCCCCGGTCAGGTCGGCGAGGCTGGCCGCGATCCGGTCCAGCACCGCGGGCAGCTCCAGCTCGGCGTTGATGTCGGCGACCACGTCGGTGAGCCGGCGGACGAGCTGTGCCCGGCGGGCGTTGCGGTCGTTGGCGCTCTCGTCGTCCTGGGCCAGGTGGTAGACGCTGACATAACCGATGGGGGTGCCGTCCCGCGAGGAGAGCGCGCCGGTGTCCACCCGTAGATCGAGCAGGCTGCCGTCCCGGTGGAACCGCTTGGTCCGCAGCGACACCTGGCCGCCGGTGCGGACCTTCTCCAGGACCGCGTTGTGCTCGGCCATCAGCTCCTCGGGAACCACCGGAACCCGCCGGCCGACCGTCTCCTCGGCCGACCAGCCGAAAAGGCGCTCGGCGGCGGGATTCCAGGCGATGACCGTCTGTTCGCGATCAATGGCGACGATCGCGTTGGGCGCGTCGGCCACGACCGCCCGGCCGATGCCCTCGTCATTGTCGGCCGTGTAGTCCACCACACACCCATAGTGCCGTCTCAACCGGCCTGATCTTGGCACTTTCGTCCCGCACGTGTTGCCACTGGCCGGGCGATCCGTCCGATACTCTGCGGTCACCACACACCTGGATACGAAAGGGTGGGGCCATGTCATCCGGCGACATCGATGCATTGCTACGGGTGACCTCGCCCGACTACGTCGGCACGAGCCATCCCGACATCGCGTTCGGCACGCTCGACGGACCGCTGGGGCGTCTTACCCTCGCCGTGACGGGCCGGGGTGTGGTGGCCTGCAGCTACGAGGACGAGAACGTCGTCTTCGAGCGGATCAGCAGGGAGGTCGGCACCTTCATCGGGCCGGACCCCCGGCGGCTCGACCCGGTCCGCCGGGAGCTGGACGCCTACTTCTCCGCCCGGCTCCGGGCCTTCACCACAACGGTGGACCTGCGCCTGGCCACCCAGTTCTCCAGGACGGTGCTGCAGATGATGCTCTCGGTGCCGTACGGGACGGTGACGACCTACCGCGAGATCGCCGAGCGGATCGGCAGGCCGCGGGCGCTGCGCGCGGTCGGCAACGCGCTGGGCAGCAACCCGGTGTGCGTCATCGTGCCGTGCCACCGGGTCGTCGAGAGCGAGTCGGTCCTTGGCGGGTACGCCGGGGGCTCGGCCGCCAAGGAACGCCTGCTGCGCATCGAGTCCCGCGCTTAGCGCGCCTCCGCCCGGTCAGGAACGGCGCCGGAGCGCACCGGTGCCCAGGGTGACGAGACCCGCGGCGAGGAACGCGCCGACGGCCGCGCTCATCCACGGCTGCGGGACGAAGCCGAGCAGGTCACGGGCATCGGTCCAGAACGAGGTCCACCAGGCCAGCTCCGGGGCGACCGGCAACGCGGCGAGCATCCACCACGCCGCGAAGCCCAGCAGCCACGGGGCCACCATGAGCCAGCGCGAGGGCGCGCCGTCGGAGGTGTCCCAGCTCCTGGCGCCGCCGAGCAGGAAGTAGTCCACGGCGAGCACCGCGAACATCGGCACGAAGACCGCCCCGATCAGGCTCAGGAACGCGGTGTAGGTGTCGACCTTGACGAAGATCGCGAGCAGGGTGACCAGCACTCCGATGACCACGGAGATGACCCTGCGGTCCAGCCTGGGCATCAGGTTCTGCAGCGACATGGTGGTGGAGTAGACGTTCACGAACGACTGGTCGGTCTCCCTGAGCACCAGGATGCCGAAGAACAGCGGGCCGAGGGCCGCGGCCACGAAGGGGTCCCAGACCCGCCCGGTGTCGTTGCCGACCAGGGCGAGCGCCGCGATTCCCAGGACCAGACAGGCCACCTGGGTGATCGTGTAGCCGCCGACGACACCGGTGAACGTGGCCCTGCCGGACCTGGAGAACCGCGCGAAGTCCGCCGCGACCGGCACCCAGGAGACCGACAGCGCGATCACGTAGTCGACCGAGGGCGCGAAGGCCTCCCACGATCCACCGCCGATGGACGGCCCCCGGCTGAACAGGGCGACCGCGAACCAGATCATCGAGACGACCACGCCGGCGGTGACGTACCGGCGGAGCAACCGGACCGCTCCCAGCGGCCGGATGCTCAGCGCGGTGGTGATCACCCCTCCGAGGACCACCCAGACCGCGTACGGCACCTCGAACCCGAAGGATCCGGCGATGGCCTGGGCGCCCTGGGCGATGACCCAGAGCTCGAACGCGCCCCAGCCGAGCATCTGGATGATGTTCAGCACGGTCGGCAGGTACGAGAGCCTGGCACCGAACAGCCCGCGGAGCAGGACCATCGCCGGAGCGCCGGTCCGCTGCCCGGGAATGGCGGCCAGGCCGACCATCGCGGTGCCGATGACGCTGCCCACGACGGCGGCCAGGATCGCGGCCACGAAGCTCAGCGGCCGGTCGCCGAGCGGATCGATCAGCGCGATCGCGCCGGAGAATCCGAGCAGGCTGACCCCCAGATTGGCCCAGAGCGCGCCCTGGTCGAGCACGCCGAGCTCCCTGGGAGGAGCCTCGTCGAGGGTGAGGGGGGCCTCGGCTGACTTGGAGTCAACGACGGCAGGCGACATCACACGCTCCCTACGCCGGCATTACCCGGACAGGTTCATGCGGTCGGCGGCGCGTCGGAGGGTCTGTGCGACCCTCTGCGTGGTTCCGCCCTCTCAGCCCGGTCACGCCCGAGCTCCCGCGGTAAATAATTCGCCCCGATTATGCCATTTATTCCTTTCTTGGCAAGGACCGCCATCTCGGTGGACGTCGACTCAGGCCACCTGGGCCACTGAAACCACTGGGACCACTGGGACCGCTGGGACCGCTCAGGCCACGAACGGGTCCTGACCGCTCTCGGCGACCATCGAACGCCCCGCCACCTCCCAGGACCGCATACCGCCGCCGACGTTGATCGCGTCCCAGCCCACGTGGTTGAGCCAGGCGGTGGCGTTGGCGGAACGGCCGCCGACCCGGCAGATCACGTAGACGGGCGCGCCCTTGGGCACCTCGTCGACCCGGGACTGCAGCTCACCCAGCGGGATGTGGACGGCTCCCGGCGCGTGCCCGGCACGCCACTCGTCGTCCTCGCGTACGTCGAGCAGGAACGCGTCATCCGGCACGGCCCGTGCCTCGACCTCAGGAACACTCATGCGCCCATTGTTCCAACTCCCACACCTGATGGGTGCGCAAAGCCTCTCGGACGCCCTCATCCGGACTCTCAATTTCCCCTGATAGCGAGCTAATTCACCACAACTGACCGACTGAATCAGCCGGCCTTCTGTGCCCCGTGGCCGAAGGATCGGCGACACCGGTGCCGAGGAGGGAGCCGAAGGCGCGGGAGGCCGGCGGGCCGGGAAAGACGAAAGGCCGCCGCGAGAGGACGGCCTCAGGGCACGTCCCAGAAGGCGAGTTCATGGGCCATTCCCTCGGTGAACAGCTTTTCCGCCCTACCGGGGTCGGGTGCCGCCTCGTCGATCATCACGGCGATGCGCTCGGTCAGCTCGGCGAAGGCCGGATGGGCGTAGGTGTCGACCCAGGCACGGTATCGCGGCTCGTCGGGCGGGTTCTCGGCCAGGGCCCGACCGAGCGTGGAGTAGCCCCACATGCAGGGGTAGAGCGCGGCCAGGCCATCGGCGTAGACGGCCGCGGAGTCTAGCAGGAAAGAGGTGTAGGCCGCGCAGGCAGGCCCCTTTCGCACCCCGCCGAGATCGGCGCCGAACTCCGCGGACAGCGAACGGTGCAGGTTCAGCTCCTCGTGGAATGTGGCGTGGGCCAGATCCACCAGGTCCCCCAGGTGCCCGTCAGGGGCCTGCCAGGCGAGTCGCGAGAAAACCCGCACGTAGTCGAGCAGGAACAGGTAGTCCTGCTCCAGCCAGGACCGGAACACCGGCTCGGGCAGGTCTCCTCGCGCGATGCCGACCACCGTCGGGTGCGCGAGCTGCGCCTCGACGAGCGGGCGGCCAATGGCATGCAGTTTCCCGGAAACACTCATAGTCCGGGCATTGTGTCAGGTGAGGGCGGCGGCGCCGAAGGAGACGCTGAAGCGCCTGCACCAGATGGTGACGCTCTTCAGGCTGTCGAGGTCGGCCCCCGCGGGGATGGCGTAGTTGGCGTTACCCCGGTTGCCCTTCAGCTCGCCGAGTTCGAGGTGCTTGCCGTCGTCCAGGTTGAACCATCCGGCCCTGCCCTCCTTGACGGGCTGGTCACTCAGCCAGACCCGCAGATCCGGGCCGTCGGAGGTGTCCAGGTCCTCGATCCGCAGGACCCGGCTCCCATCCGGGAGCTCCAGCACCCTCGCCTTGCCCGCGGTCTCGTGCTCGTGGGAGACGAACGTGCCCTTGGCCAGGATTCTTGGCTCCTCGGGGGCCTTGGCGGGCTCGCTCGCCCCGTCTTGCACCACCGGGGTCGCCTCCGGCTCGGAGGTCACGGCCACGGTCGGCAACGCCTCGTTCACCTCGACCGTGGTGAACAGGCGCCAGGGCTGGAACAGGTAGAGGGCGACGCCGAGCACGACGGCACCGACCGCCAGAACGCCCCACGTGGCGGGGTGTCGGAGCAGTCTTTTGATTCTCATCGAATACCTCCGGCGTGGGAGCCCCGGCTCTGTCTTCGACATCGAGGCTAATGGCGCCGTGGCCGCGCACCGCTTACGGAGTGCTTACGACCACGGCGCTCACCACGCGGAACGATGACGCCTACTTGGCGAGGACGTCCTTGGGGACGGGCTTGTCCTCGGCCAGCGCGTCGAACAGGCGCAGCGCCTTCTCCCGATCCCACTTGACGACCGCCTGACCGTTGATGGTGGGCAGGGAGCCGACCGGGACGACGGTGGTGACCGGGTTGTCGCCCATGGCCAGACCGAGGGAGAGCAGGTCGAAGGCACCGGTCTCCTCGCCCACGGACACCGAGTCGGCGGCGCTCAGCGCGAGCGGCACGGAGGTGAAGGGGTTGATCAGGACCCCGGGGCTGGCCGCCTTCTTCACCACCGCGGAGAAGAACTGGCGCTGGCGCTGGGTCCGGTCGAGGTCGGGGATCTTGCCGGTGGCACGGGTACGGACGTAACCGAGGGCCGTCCCGCCGTCCATGAGCTGGAGCCCCTTCTTCAGGTTGATCCCGGCCTTGGGGTCCCTGATGGCCTGCTTGACGTCGATCTCGACCCCGCCGATGGCGTCGACGATGCCCACGAAGCCGCCGAAGCCGATCTCCATGTAGTGGTCGAGCCGCAGCCCGGTCACCTTCTCCACGGTCTTGGCGAGCAGCTTGGGGCCGCCGTCCTGGAAGGCGTAGGCGGCGTTGAGCTTGTCGCTGCCGTGGCCGTCGATCGGCACGTAGGAGTCACGCGGCAGGCTGACCAGGGTCGGGCGGCCGTCACCGTCGGGAATGTGCAGCAGCATCATCGTGTCGGTCCTGCGGCCCACGGCCTTGCCCGTGGCGAGCTTCTTACGCTGTGCCGCGGTCAGGCCCTCCCGGCTGTCGGAACCGACCAGCAGCCAGTTGGTGCCGGGGGTGTCGGCGGGTCGGCCCTCGTAGTCGGTGAGCGCCTCGATCCTGGTCAGCCGTGAGTTAATCATGAAATATCCGCCGATGGCCACGACCAGCAGCACGACGAGCAGCCCGGCGAGGATCCGCACGATCAGCCTGCCCGGGCGCTTCGGGCGCCAGCTCGACGTCCGCTGCCCGCCGCCGTCACCCGAACCGCCGAAACCGGCGCGGGAGCCGTCGGAAGAGGCGTTCAGCGGTCTGACCGGGCTGGAGCCCGACCTGGCCTTGCCGTACACCCGTGAGCTTCCCCGGGGGGACGGCACCTCCTCGCCCCCGGACGCCTGCCGCCGGGCCGACGCCTGCCCGCCCGGCAGGGGGTGGGCGGGCTGCCCGGCCGCTCGCTGCGGCGCGGACCCCGGGGTGGGCGACCGCAGCGCGCGAGTGCGATCGTCGTCTTCGGGCCAGTCAGCCACGTCGTGTCCCGCCACTTCTCGATCTCATGATGAAAACGTCATTATCGACGCTACGTCGCGGCTCACGCGCATGCCGCGGAGTCCCCAAGGTTTCCCTATGTGAAAGTACTCAGACAGGTTGTTAGCCACCGACAATGCGATCGTCTGCTGATCCGGAAACATCAACCCCCACCCGGATCGTTACGGTAGAGAACTACCTCTGCTCGAAAGGATGATCGTGTCCACTCCGGACTCGTGGAGTACCTGCCCGTGCAAACGCACGGGAACCGCTGAACCAACCGGGAGAGCTACCCGGTGAGCACGGCTCTGGGCCTGCTGGCCGTACTTCTGCTCACCCTCGCCACCGGCTATTTCGTCGCCCAGGAGTTCGCCTTCGTCGCGGCGGACCGCGGCGTGCTGCGTGAGCAGGCCGACTCGGGCGACGTGGCCGCGGAACGGGCGCTGGAGGTGACGGGACGCCTGTCGTTCATGCTGTCGGGCGCGCAACTCGGCATCACCGTCACCGCGCTGCTCGTCGGTTTCATCTCCGAACCCGCCATCGCCACGGTCATCCGCCCCTGGCTGGAGGCCGCGGGAGTCCCGTCGGGTGCCGTACCCGGCATCGCCGTGGCACTGGCCGTCGCGGTCGCCACCGTCATCCAGATGGTCCTCGGCGAGCTCGCCCCCAAGAACCTCGGCATCGCCCGTCCCGAGCCGGTGGCGAAGTTCCTCGCCCGCTCGACGTTGATCTACCTGCGGATCGCCGGACCGATCATCCGGCTGTTCGACTCCGCCGCCACCGGCCTGTTGCGCCGGGTCGGCGTCGAGCCGGTGGAGGAGATCGAGCACGGCGCCAGCCCCGAGGAGCTGTCCCGGATCATCTCCGACTCCGCCAGCACCGGCGACCTGCCGCCGCGGCTGTCGGAGCTGCTCGAGCGCGCGCTGGAGTTCGGCGACCGTACCGCCGAGGACGTCATGGTGCCGCGTCCCCGCGTGGTGCTGCTGAGGGAGGAGCGCCCGATCTCCGACCTGATCGACGCCGTCCGCAGGCACGGTCACTCCCGCTACCCGGTGCTCTGCGACCAGAACGGCGACGACGTGGTCGGCGTCACCGGCGTGCGCGAGCTGCTCAAGTCGGGGCTGAGCACCGGAACACTGGAGAGGATCACCCGTCCCGCGCTCCTGGTGCCCACCTCCCTGCCGCTCCCCGTCGTGCTGGAGCGCATGCGCGCCGCCCGCGACGACCTGGCGTGCGTCATCGACGAGTACGGGGGCCTGGCCGGCGTGGTCACCGTCGAGGACCTCGCCGAGGAGCTCGTCGGCGAGCTCGTCGACGAGAACGACCCGGAGCCCGCGGGGGTCGTCGCGGGTGAGGAGGGCACCTGGGACCTGCCCGGCACGCTCAGGCTGGACGAGATCGAGCGGGCCATCGGGCTGCAGCTTCCGGAGAGCGACGACTACGACACCGTCGCGGGCCTCGTGCTCGCCACCCTCGGCCGGATGGCCGAGCCCGGTGACAGCGTGACCGTCACGCTGACCCTGCGGAACGACCCCCTGGAGAACGACGGCGCCGACGAGAAGGACGCGGTGCTCACCGTGCTGTCGGTGCATCGCCGGGTCCCCGAGTGGGTGCGGCTGTCACTCGCCGTACCTCGAAAGGACGATCCCGAGGGGGACGCGACGCCGGGAACGGCGGAGAGAGAGGATGATCCGGCGATGGCCGCGCCGCAGACGACCGAGCCTGTCCCGGAGACTTCCATGATCGTGCGGAGCGGGGTGAAGCGACGATGAGCACCACCGCCGCCCTGCTGCTCGGTGTGGCCCTGCTGATCGGCAACGCCTTCTTCGTCGCCGCCGAGTTCGCGGTGATCTCAGCCCGCAGGCACCGTCTGGAGGAGCTGGCGGGCAAGGGGGGCCGGTTGACCCGGATCGCCGCCCGCGCCGCGGTGCGCGGCGGTAGGGAGCTCTCCCTGATGCTGGCCGGTGCGCAGCTGGGCATCACGCTCTGCTCGCTCGGCCTGGGCATGGTGACCGAACCGGCCGTCGAGCACCTGCTGGAACCGGTCTTCGGCGCGGTCGGCGTGCCCGAGTCGCTGCGGGTCCCCATCTCGCTGATGATCGCGCTGGCTATCATCACCTTCCTGCACATGGTGGTCGGCGAGATGGCTCCCAAGTCATGGGCGCTGACCCATCCCGAGATCGCCGCGATGGGGCTGGCCCTGCCGTTCCGCGGCTTCACCTGGGTCGTCAGGCCGGTGCTCGCCGCGCTCAACAACCTGACCAACGGGATCCTGAAGCTGTTCGGCGTACATCCCAGGGACGAGCTGGCCACCACCAGGACCCCCGTCCAGCTGGCGATGCTGGTCGGTGAGTCGGGCCGGATGGGGCTGCTCGACCGGGACGAGCACGATCTGCTCACCCGGGCCCTGCGAGTGCACCAGCAGCCGGTCGAGCGGCTGATGCTGCCGCTGGCGAAGGCCACCTCGGTGCCCGGCGACGCGACGAGCACGCACATCCGCGAGGTGGCCGCGCGCGACGGGCACCTGCGCCTGCTGGTCACCTCCGGCCGGCCGCGCGACGTCCTGGGCGTGGTGCACATCAGGGACATCCTCGTCCGGCCGGACGCCAGTCCCGCGGAACTCGCCCGGCCGGTGCCCCGCCTGGACAAGGCCACCACGATCCCCGACGCCGTCTCCGCCCTCCAGGACGCCCACGCGCACCTGGGCCTCGTCACGGACGGCGGCGGCGAGGTGGTCGGCATGGTGAGCCTCACGGACCTTCTCGGCGAGATCCTGGGCGTCCGGGTGCTCGCGACCCGCTAGTGCGGCGGCCGGGGATCCTCATCCGCTTCCTGGGCACTCCACGCCGAGGTCGTCTTCGAGGCGCCCCGCCGTCGCGTCCGGTGAACGCGGGTGCCCATCGGTGAACGCCGGTGGGCACCCGCGGAACCACCGCGCCCCGGATCGGCCCGCCGATCCGGGGACCCGGCGGGCCGGGTGAGATCCTCTCGACCCGTTTTCTCTGTCAGCGTAATCAGCCAACCGGCAAACCCATGCAAGTCATCCGAAAGTGATCAGCAAGTGTGGCCGGGTAGAACGGGAAGGTGTGCCGCACCACCCCAGAAACCACAAGACCCACATGTAAGCCCCGAGGCTTCTCTACAACGGAGCGAACGGCTACCTTGATCGATAATCGACCCGGTCCGTCACGAGACCTCATGGATGACTCAGATGAATGCGCGGTTTCCCCGGAAACAGCAAGACCCCGGTCGCGGTATCCGCGTGACCGGGGTCATGATCTTGTGGGCGAGGAGGGATTTGAACCCTCACGTCCTTTCGGACACACGGACCTGAACCGTGCGCGTCTGCCGTTCCGCCACCCGCCCTTGTTGGGTGCGGTCGAAACATTAGCACGTATCAGCCGGTACCCACGAACCCGGATACGATCCTCCTAGATGCGAAAGCGGAGCAGCTGGGTGCGAGAGAGCGAGGACCGAGCCAACGAGCCCCCAAGCGGCCGCGACCACACAGACGGAGGAGGGGAGGTACCCGGTGGGAGTCCTGCAGCGTTTCGAGCGGAGGCTCGAAGGCTTGGTTGAAGGGGCCTTTGCGCGGGCGTTCAAATCTGACCTTCAGCCGGTAGAGGTCGCCAGTGCGGTCCAACGAGAGATGGACGAGCGGGCGGCGATCGTCGCCCAGGGACGCACTCTCGTGCCCAACGACTTCGTGGTCGAGCTGTCCACGACCGACAGCGAGCGGCTGGAGGTCTACGCGGACAGCATCGGCCACGAGCTGGCCAACCTCGCCAGGGAGTACGCCAAGGAACAGGGCTACTCCTTCGTGGGACCGGTCAGGGTCCGCTTCGAGACGGCAGACGACCTCGCGGTCGGCCTGTTCCGCATCCGCTCGGGCGTGATCCGTGGCGCGACGGTCGAACAGGACGAGATCCGCCAGCCGGTGAGCGACGTGCCCACCGCCAAACCTCACGCGTTCGGAGGCCGCCCCCGCCTGCTGGTGTCCACCCAGGACGACCCGCAGGGCCAGCGGTCCTTCGACCTGACAACCCCGGTGACCCTGCTCGGCAGGGGCACCGACTGTGATCTACGGCTGGTCGACCCGGGTGTGTCCCGGCACCACGCCGAGCTACGAGTGGAGGGCCCCCAGGTCGCGCTCGTCGACCTCGGCTCCACGAATGGCACCTTCGTCAACGGCCAGCCGGTTCGCCGGGTCGAGCTCCAGAACGGCACTCGCGTGACGCTGGGGCGAACGACTCTGGTTTTCCGGCGCGATTAAAGGTAAATAGACGGTCCATGTCCGAGCTCACGCTGCTGCTGATCCGGCTCGCTTTCCTCGCGGTGCTGTGGTTCTTCGTGATTGCCGCGGTCGGCGTGATCCGGACGGACTTGTTCGGATCACGCACGGCCGCCGTCGTCCCCGCGCGCAAGGTTCCCAAGCCGGTGAAGCCCGCGGCCAAATCCAAGAAGGGGGAACCACGGCAGATGGTCGTCACCGGTGGCCCCCTGCAAGGCACCACCATTACCCTCTCGGAGACGCCCATCACCATCGGCCGGGCGAACGACTCGACGCTGGTAGTCAGCGACGACTACGCCTCCAGTCGGCATGCCCGGCTCTTCCCCCAGGACGGTCAGTGGATCGTGGAAGATCTCGGCTCGACCAACGGCACTTATCTCGAACGCTCAAAAGTCACCCGTCCGACTCCGGTGCCGCTCGGTGTTCCGATCCGCATCGGTAAGACCGTCATCGAATTGCGCAAATGACCATCGCACTCCGTTACGCCGCCCGCTCTGACGTCGGCCTCCTCCGCGAGGGCAACGAGGACTCCGCCTACGCCAGCGGCCGCCTGCTCGCCGTCGCGGACGGCATGGGCGGCCACGCACACGGTGAGGTGGCCAGTTCGGTCGCCATCGCCGCGATGTCCTCACTCGACGCGGACGCCCAGGGAGGTGACCTGCTCAGCACCATCGAGGCAGCGGTACGCGACGCCAACCGCAAGCTGCACGAGATGGTGGGCCGCGATCCCAGCCTCAAGGGCATGGGCACCACCCTCACCGCCATGCTCTGGTCCGGGACGAGGGTCGCCCTGGTCCACGTCGGCGACTCCCGGGCCTACCTGCTGCGCGCGGGAGAGCTCTACCAGATCACGCATGACCACACGCTGGTGCAGTCACTGGTGGACGACGGCCGGATCACCGCGGAGGAGGCCGCCACCCATCCCCAGCGGTCGATCCTGCTCCGGGCGCTCGACGGCAGCGGTGAGGTCGACCCCGACCTGTCCCTGCGCGAGGCCCAGGTCGGCGACCGCTACCTGCTCTGCTCCGACGGCCTGTCCGGGGTGGTGAGCGCGGAGACCCTGCACCACACGCTCTCCACGATCGAGGATCCCGACGGGGTGGTCCGCACCCTCATCGACCTGGCCAACCGGGGCGGTGGTCCGGACAACATCACCTGCGTCCTGGCGGACGTGCTGGAGGTGGACGAGAGCTTCGCGCCGCGCACCGAGGCGGCCGTGGTCGGTGCCGCCGGCTCCGGCATGCCGCGGTCGCAGCCGCCGGACACCCCGGCGGGACGTGCCAGCGCGGTCACCATGCCGCAACCGGTCATCGCCGACGACGAGCCCGACGAGCCGATCATCAGGGCCGCCGCCGCCAAGCCGGCCAAACGTCGCCGACTGTGGCCCCTGATGGCCGTGGCGGGCGGTGTCGTCGTCATCGGAAGCGGCCTAGGCTGGTACTTCGGCGGGCAATGGCTGGACGATCAATACTTCGTAGGGGCCAGAGGTAACGAAATCGTGGTTTTCCAGGGCGTGAAGACCAACCTCGGCCCCTTTGAGCTTTTCGAGGTCGCCCAGGGCACCGCAGAATCGATCACGACCCTTGGCGCGTTCCAGCAGGGCCAGGTCCGCGACGGCATCCCCGTCCCCACCGTCGAGGCGGGCCTGAAAAAGATCGAAGAGCTGAAGTCGTCCGCGGCCAAGGCCGACGACAAGGCCGACGACAAGGCCGAGCCGACCACGTCGCCGAGCGCCTCCGCGTCCGCCAAGCCCCCCGTCCCCAGGGCCCCCGAACCCACAAGGTCACAGTGAACACATGAGCACCCCTAGCGCCGAGCCTGTCCCGCTTCCCGCCAAACGGCGGTTGGCCCAGCTGGCGATGCTCGCATTCGCGGTCGCCATCGTGATGCTGGCGTACGCCAATGTGGGGCTGGCGCTCGACAACCAGATCCCCGCGGGCATGCTCACCTACGGTCTCGGCCTGGGCGGTCTGATGCTGGCCGCCTACCTGGTGCTGGCCAAGTTCGCGCCCTGGGCCGACCCGCTGATCCTGCCGCTGGTGACACTGATCAACGGCCTCGGACTGGTGATCATCTATCGGCTTGAGGCGGCCGGCATGGACGGAGCCTCGGCCACCAACCAGCTGCTGTGGACCGCCGTCGGGGTCGTCATGTTCTCCGTGACGCTGATCGTGCTGCGCGACCACCGCGCGCTACAGCGTCTGACCTACACCGCGGGCGCCGTCGGCCTGGCCCTGCTGATCTCGCCGCTGCTGCCGTTCCTCGGCCAGGAGATCAACGGCGCCCGCATCTGGATCGGCGTCGCCGGCTTCAGCCTCCAGCCGGCCGAGTTCACCAAGCTCGCCCTGGTCGTCTTCTTCGCCGGCTACCTGGTCGCCAAGCGCGACGTGCTGGCCCTGGCCGGGCGGCGGCTGCTCTTCATCGACCTGCCCCGGGCCCGTGACCTCGGCCCGGTGCTCATCACCTGGGGCCTCAGCCTGGGCGTGCTGATCCTGCAGAAGGACCTCGGCTCCTCGCTGCTGATCTTCGGCACCTTCATCGCGATGCTCTACATCGCCACCCAGCGCACCTCGTGGGTGCTCATCGGCATCCTGCTCTTCGTCGGCGGGGCGGTGCTGGCGGGGCTCATCTTCGACCACGTCGCGGCCCGCTTCGAGGTCTTTCTCAACCCGGAGGACCCGGAGCTGTACGACCGCACGTTCGGCGGCAGCTACCAGCTCATGCAGGGCCTGTTCGGCATGGGCCAGGGCGGCGTTCTGGGCACCGGTCTGGGCCAGGGCCACCCCAACCTGATCCCGCTCTCCTTCTCCGACTTCATCTTCACCGCCGCGGGCGAAGAGCTCGGCCTGACCGGGCTGATGGCCTTGCTGATGGTCTACGCCCTGCTGGTGGAGCGCGGCCTGCGCACCTCGATCGCGGCCCGCGAGCCGTTCTCCAAGCTGCTGGCGGGCGGCCTGTCGTTCATCCTGGCCTGGCAGGTCTTCATCATCGTCGGCGGCGTGACCAACCTGATCCCGCTGACCGGCCTGGTCACCCCGTTCATGTCCCAGGGCGGCTCGGCACTGCTGGCTAACTGGATCCTTATCGCGCTGCTGGTACGCATGTCGGATACGGCGAGGAAGCCTCCGCCCCAGGCCATCCAGGACGAAGGAATGACGCAGGTGTTCCAGCGATGAACGGTCCCCTCAAGCGCGCGGCCCTGGCCTGCCTGCTCATGTTCGGCCTGCTCATGATCAACGTGAACTACCTGCAGGCCGTGCGGGCGGAGGACCTGCGCGCCGACTCGCGCAACACCCGCAACTTCTACGCCCAGTACGAGGTCGAGCGCGGCCGGATCACCGCGGGCGACAAGGTCCTCGCCGAGTCCGTCGACACCGGCGACACCAAGTTCCGCTTCCAGCGCCGCTATCCCGAGGGCAAGCTCTACGCGCCCATCACCGGGTTCTTCGCGCCCGAGAGCCAGCGCGACATCGAGCGGACGGAGAACCGCCTGCTCAACGGCACCAGCGCCGACCTGCTGATCCGGCGGAGCATCGACCTGTTCACCGCCAAGCGGAGCAAGGGCGCCAACGTCGACCTGACGATCAACCCCAGGGCGCAGGAGGCCGCCTACAAGGCGCTGGGCGCCAGCGGCAAGAAGGGCGCGCTGGTCGCGATCGAACCGAAGACCGGGGCGATCCTCGCCATGGTCTCGATCCCCACCTACGACCCCAACCCGCTCTCCAAGCCCGACAAGGGCGAGGTCAACAAGGCGTACAACAAGCTGGACAAGGACGAGGACAAACCGCTGGTCAACCGGGCCATCGAGCGCACCTATCCGCCGGGCTCGACCTTCAAGGTGGTCACCATGGCGGCGTACCTGGAGAGCGACGACACCCTCGGCCCGGAGACCCAGGTCGACGCCCCGCAGGTGCTCGACCTGCCCAACACCACCGCCGACCTGCCCAACTACGGTGGCGCGGCCTGCGGCGCCGGACGCGTGACGCTCTCGTTCGCGCTGGAGAAGTCCTGCAACACCCCGTTCGGCAAGATCGCCATGGAACTCGGCTACGACGCGCTGAAGGACCAGGCCTTCAAGTTCGGCATCGGCGGCGAGCCGTTGTCGATCCCGCTGCCGGTCGCGGGTAGCGGGATCGGCCCCGAGGAGGACCAGGCGGCCCTCGCCCAGGCGTCGATCGGCCAGCGCAGCAACCAGATGACCCCGCTGCAGATGGCCATGATCGCCGCCGGCATCGCCAACAACGGCGTGGTCATGAAGCCGTACCTGGTGAACAGGATCGCGGATGCCGAGGGCGGCGAGATCGAGACCGCCGACCCCGAAGAGCTGAGCACCGCGATGAGCGAGGACAACGCGCGCAAGCTCCAGGAGATGATGGTCAACGTCGTCAACAAGGGCACGGCGAGCGCGGCGCAGATTCAGGGCGTGACGGTCGGCGGCAAGACCGGCACCGCCGAGACCGCCGAGGGCCGTGACCCGCACGCGTGGTTCATCTCCTACGCCCCCGCGGAGGACCCCCAGGTCGCCGTCGCGCTGATCGTCGAGTCCGGCAGCGCCGGCAGCGACGCCTCAGGTGGTCACACCGCCGCCCCGATCGCCAAGAGCGTGATGGAAGCGGTGCTGAATAGATGACCGCGTTGCTCGGGGGCCGATACCGCCCGCTGGGGCGTATCGCGTCGGGCGGCATGGGCGAGGTGTGGCGGGCCAGGGACGAGTTGCTCGGCCGCGAGGTCGCGGTGAAGCTGCTCCGCGCGCACGTGGCGGAGGATCCCGCCTTCCGGCAGCGCTTCCGCTCCGAGGCCCGCATCGCGGCCGGGCTGTCCGATCCGGGCATCGCGCAGGTCTTCGACTACGCCGAGACCGACGGCGTCGCCTATCTGGTGATGGAGCTGGTGCCCGGCGAGTCCCTGGCCGGCATCCTGGCCCGGGACGGCGCGCTGAGCCCCAAGGTCACCCTCGACGTGGTCCATCAGACCGCCAGGGCCCTGCAGGCCGCGCACCGCGCGGGGGTCATCCACCGGGACATCAAGCCCGGCAATCTGCTGGTGACCGAGGCGGGCGTGATAAAGATCACAGACTTCGGCATCGCCAGGGTGCTGGAGGCCGCGCCGGTCACCCAGACGGGAGTCCTGCTCGGCACCGCCCAGTACGTCAGTCCCGAGCAGGCCTCCGGCGAACCGCTGACGCCCGCCACCGACATCTACTCCCTCGGGGTGGTCGCCTACGAGTGCCTGGCCGGCCGGGCGCCGTTCCGCGCCGAGACGCAGGTGGCGATCGCTCTCATGCACATCGGCGAGCCCCCGCCGCCGCTCCCGGAGAGCATCCCGCCCGCGGTCCGTGACCTGGTCATGGCGTGCCTGTCCAAGGACCCGCTGCGGCGCCCGGCCGGCGCCAGGGAGCTGTCGGAACGGGCGGACGTGCTGCTCGACGCGCTGGCCGCCACCGACGCCACCGCTCTCGGCATGCTCACCGACCCCTCGGGCTGGCGCGCCGAGCCCGCGACCGAGTGGCCGCAGGAGATCACCTCGGCCATGGCCGCGCCCGTCGGCCCCGCCGCCGGCGGGGGTGCGGGCTCCGGCGCTCACGGCGGTGCGGGCGGAGGTTCCGTGGAGGGCGCGGGCGGGACGCCTCCGGGTACCGGGCCGGCGCCTGATGGGCGCCGGCGCAGGAGAGCAGTGATCGTCGCCGCGGTCGCGGGATGCGCCGTCGCGGTCGGGCTGGGCTCTCTGGCGGCCTACGAGCTGACCGGCCGGCCAGGCGGCAGCGAGCCGGAGAAGCCGGTCGTACGGCCGAGCCAGGCTACCGAATCACCGACGGCCACACCGAGCCGGAGCGCGTCTCCGGCGAGCAGACCACCTGTCTCGCCGGGGAAGACGGCCCGCCCCTCGGTCACGCCGTCGGCTACGGTAAGCACATCGGCCACGCCCACCGCAAGGCCGAGTACGTCGCCACCACCCAGCCCCAGCCCCAGCCCGACGATTCCCACCCCGACGCCCACCACCCCGACGGTGACACCGAGCCCCACACCGAGTACGACTCCCGAACCCGGCGATACAGACCAGCCGAATGAGGAGACGTGATGCGGCAACGGGTCGATGATGGACACCGGTGGCCCAAGAGCCCACCGGCACCCAAGATGAACGGTAAGGGACAGTGCAGGAAATGACTCAGCCCCGACGCCTCGGCGATCGCTACGAGCTTGACGGCGTCGTCGGGCGTGGCGGCATGGCCGAGGTCTATCGCGCCCGAGACATCCGGCTGGATCGGATCGTCGCCATCAAGACCCTCCGCGCGGACCTGGCCAGGGATCACATCTTCCAGGCGCGGTTCCGCCGGGAGGCTCAGTCCGCCGCGTCACTGAACCATCCGTCCATCGTCGCGGTCTACGACACCGGCGAGGACGTCTCAGAGGGTGCACCCGTTCCCTACATCGTGATGGAGTACGTCGACGGCCGCACGCTGCGCGACCTGCTCCGGGCCGACCGGCGGTTGCTGCCCGAACGTGCCGCCGAACTGGTCGACGGGATCCTTCGGGCGCTGGACTACAGCCACCGTGGCGGCATCGTCCACCGGGACATCAAACCGGCGAACATCATGATCACTCGCAATGGCGACGTCAAGGTCATGGACTTCGGCATCGCCCGCGCGATGGCCGACTCGGCCGCGACCATGACACAGACCGCCCAGGTGATCGGCACCGCCCAGTACCTCTCGCCGGAGCAGGCCAGGGGCGAGCGGGTCGACGCCCGCAGCGACCTCTACTCCACCGGTTGCGTGCTGTACGAGCTGCTGACCGGACAGCCTCCGTTCACCGGCGACTCGCCGGTCGCGATCGCCTACCAGCATGTGCGCGAGGAGCCGATCCCGCCGTCGCAGATCGACCCCGACATCCCCCAGTGGGCCGACGCCATCGTGCTCAAGGCGATGGCCAAGGATCCGGCGCACCGCTACCAGAGCGCCGGGGAGATGCGGGCCGACATCCAGCGGGCGATGTCCGGCATCCCGACGGACGCCCAGACCATGGCCATCTCCAATAACTACGGCTCGGCCACCCGGACGATGCAGGCTCCCGGGCCCGGCGGCCCGGCCACCCAGCGCACCACCGCCGTCCCGGCGTACGAGTACGGCGAGGAGGGGGGCGGGCGCACCGGCGAGCGCGGCCGGCGCCGGCAGCAGAGCAGCAACACCGCGGTCAAGACCGCGGCGTGGATCCTCATCCCCCTGCTGGTCATCGGCGCCTTCGTCGGCGTGGGCTACATGTTCCTCAGCTCCCCCGGCACCCCCACCGCCTCGGGCAAGGTGACGGTCCCGCCGCTGGCCTCGCAGACCATGGAGGCGGCGACCAAGGCGCTGACGGATCTCGGCCTGAAGGTGAAGACGGTCCAGGCGTTCGACGAGGAGATCCCGAAGGGTTCGGTGATCGACACCGAACCGGCGGCCGACCAGGAGGTCGACAAGGGCACCGAGGTGACGCTCAAGGTCTCCAAGGGCATCGAGAAGGTCGAGGTGCCCTCCGTGCTCAACATGACCGCGGAAGAGGCCACGAAGACCCTGGAGGACGCCGGCTTCAAGGTCAGCCTGCAGAGCAAGCCCTCCAGCCGGAAGCAGGGCATCGTCTTCGAGACCCTGCCCGAGGCCGGCAAGAAGGCCAGCAAGGGCAGCACCGTGCGAATCTACGTGCCCAAGGAGGCGGTGGAGGTCCCGAGCGTGGCCAACCTCACCGTCGGGGACGCCAAGAACATGCTCAAGGAGGCGGGCTTCAAGTGGAAGGTCGTCGAGCAGCCGAGCGACCTGCCCAAGGACACCGTGCTGAGCCAGTCTCCCGAGGCGGGCGGCAAGTACCAGCCGGGGACGACGATCACGCTGATCGTGTCGAGCGGGCAGGCGCCCGAGCCGACCGAGCAGCCGACCTACCCGTCCGATGAGCCGACCATTCCCGACGAGCCGACGGACGACATGCCCACGGAGCCCGACGACGGCACCATCTTCGACGAGTCGCCACCCGACGGGAACTGATCCGGAACACATGAGAAGGCCCTCGCGATCGCGGGGGCCTTCCTCGTTTCCCGCACCGCCCATGCGGGAGGCCCGGAAACGGGGAAGAGTCCTTCCGCCACTCGGGGGCGATGGCGGAAGGACTCTCACTGGTCAATCGCCCAGGAAGGGCGCCGCGTTACACCAACCTTTCCAGCCAGTTTCCGAGCAGCCGATGACCGTGCTGGGAGATCACCGACTCGGGGTGGAACTGCACACCCTCGACGGGGGCCGTACGGTGGCGCAGGCCCATGATCACGCCGTCGCCGGTGGTCGCGGTCACCTCAAGGATCTCGGGAACCGTGTCGGGCAGGACGGCCAGCGAGTGGTAGCGCGTCATGGTCGTCGGCGACGGCAGGCCGGCGAAGACGCCGCGCCCGTCATGCGTGATCGCACTGGTGCGGCCGTGCACCAGTTCGGGGGCCCGCGAGACGGTCGCGCCGTGGGCGATGGCGATGGCCTGGTGCCCCAGGCAGACGCCGAGCAGCGGGATGCCGTGGGCCTCGCAGTAGCCGACGAGCGGGACGCTCACGCCCGCGTTCTCCGGGGTGCCGGGGCCGGGGCTGATCAGAACCCCGTCGAAGCCGGCGGCGTCCTCGACCCTGACCTGGTCACGTGGCCGCACGTCGCAGGTGGCGCCGAGTTCACGGAGGTACTGGACGATGGTGTGGACGAAGCTGTCGTGGTTGTCCACGACCAGGACGCGGCTCACGGGCCCACGCCGGCCAGGTCGAGGGAGATGCGGGGTTCGATCCAGGGGAACACGACATACCAGAGTACGGCCGCGACCAGGGCGGCCAGTACGGCGGCGGTGAACACCCTGACCGCGAGGTTTCCGGGAAGCAGCCGCCAGATCCAGCCGTACACGAGACTCCTTCTCCGGGCTGTCGGGGTTGGTTTTCGGGACTATTCGGGTCGTCCGAGGCGGTCCTGGCTCCGGTCCAGCGCGCCGAAGACGACGAGCCGCTGGGCGGCCGAGTACTTCGGGTGGCAGGTGGACAAGGTGATCGTCGCCCTGGTCGGTGTCTTTCCCGGCTGGTCGGGGACCGGGGCGATGACGCCGAGCTCGGTGGGGTCGACGACGCGCCTGCCGGTGACCCGGTAGGTGTAGCGGGCCTCGTGGGCGTCGACCACGATGCGATCGCCCCGCTGGAGTTCGTCGATGCGACCGAAGGGGGCGGCATAGGTGGTCCTATGGCCTGAAAGAACGAAATTACCGATTTTTCCTGGCATGGCGCTTCCGGGGTAGTGACCCGGCCCCATCCGCAGCCGGTCCTGGTCGACGCCCTCCACGACGGCGTACCGGTAGTCGTCGCCGAGCCTGGGAATCGACAGCAGCGCGACCGCCCCGCCCAGCCGGACCGGGCCGGGCCCGTGCGCCCGGCCGGCCTTCCCGCCCTCGATGAACTGCCTTTGCAACAGCACCTGCTGCTCCGCGGTGTAGGAGCCGGTGCCCCACAACAGGTAGGCGCAGAAGAGCAGGATGACCAGGCCCGCGGTGATGCTCAGATCGCCCATGACCTTCAACGCCGCTCTCACGAGGGTCAAGGCTAGTGACGGGACACTTCGTCCGGCAGGACCGGAACACGGGTTCGGCAGAACATTTGCCGCAGTATGGTGCCTCACGGAATCGCCATGGCCCACCTGCGCGGACTATCCTTACACGGGACTTCACCCACCAGCGACTACGCTAATCGACATGGCCTGCGCACGGTCCGGATCGCGCAGGGTTGACGCAGGAGAAGAACCCCAGTGCCCAAGCCCAAGACTCGCAAGAAGCCGGTCTACACCCCGCCGCAGACCTCACAGCAGATCAAGATCAGCCCGCGCTGGCTGGCGCCGGTCATGGTGACCTGCTGGATCGTCGGCATCCTGTGGATCGCCGTCTACTACGTGGCGCCCACCGCGCCCGTTCTCGGCGCCCTCCAGAACTGGAACCTGCTGGTCGGGTTCGCCTTCATCATCCTCGGTGTGATCCTGTCCACCCGCTGGCGCTAGCCTTTTCCACAGGCATTATCCACACCCTGGGGAAGCATCAGGGTGTGGATCAACCGTAGATGCCAAGTTCGGCCTGGACGGCGAACGGCGGCAACGCCAGCACCAACGCGACCAGAACGACCAGCATCGCCGCGCAGCCTCCCCACTGGACGGCGTCGCGGCTCCTGGCCGGGGCGAAGGCGAACACCGCCGCGACCAGGGAGCCGGCGATCAGGCCGCCGAGGTGTCCCTGCCAGCTGATGCCGGGGATCACGAAGGTGATCACCGCGTTGATGCCGATCAGCCAGAGCACACCCTGGACGTTGTAGCCGAGCTTCCTGCCGAGCACGAACAGCGCGCCGAACATGCCGTAGATCGCACCCGAGGCGCCGACCGCGGCGATGCCGAACAGGTAGACCGCGACGGACCCGCCGAGCGCCGCGAGGAGATAGAGCGCCAGGAACCTGGCCGAGCCGAGGCGCCGCTCCAGTTCCGGGCCGATGGCGTAGAGGGCCCACATGTTGAACACGATGTGGGTCAGGGCCCAGCCGCCACCGCCGAGCGGCATGTGCAGGAAGGCTCCGGTGATCAGGCGCCACCACTCGCCGTCGTAGGCGACGGCGAAGGAGTTCATCGTGAAGTTGGCCAGCACCCAGTCGGTGCGCACGGTCTCGGCGAAGTAGGCCAGGACGTTGAGAACCAGCAGCGCCCAGGTGACCCGGGGCGTGACGACCGCCCGGCCGCCGAACACGGACTGTGCCTGCCGCATGCCCCTGTTGCCCTCCGCCACGCACTCGGGGCACTGGAAGCCCACCGAGGCCTCGCGCATGCAGTCGGGGCAGATGGGGCGCTCACAGCGCTGGCAGCGGACGTAGGTCTCCCGCCCTGGATGCCGGTAGCAGTTGGGAACAACGGTGTTGGGGTCGCTGGACGGCTGGGTGGTCATGGTCTGTGGCTGGCCCCTTCGCGCGTTCTGTTATCCCCAGACTGCCAGCCTATTCACGATCCCGAGTGCCCGTACACACATAAACGGCGACTGAACGACACCGGCCGGAAACGCGAACGGCGGCCTCCGTGGGAGGCCGCCGGGCGAGAGATCAGCTCTGCACGCGTTCGATGGTCACCGACTCCAGGACCACGGGCTCGGTGGGGCGGTCGCGGGCGTCGGTGTCGGTCTTGGCGATGGCGTCCACGACGTCCTGACCCTCGATCACCTCACCGAAGATGGTGTGCTTGCCGTTCAGGTGCGGCGTGGGCACCACGGTGATGAAGAACTGGGAGCCGTTGGTGCCGCGGCCCATCTGGATGCCCGCGTTCGCCATGGCGAGCAGGTACGGACGGTTGAAGTAGAGGTCCGGGTGGATCTCGTCGTCGAACTTGTAGCCGGGACCGCCGACACCCTGACCCAGCGGGTCGCCGCCCTGGATCATGAAGCCTGAGATGACCCGGTGGAAGATGGTGCCGTCGTACAGCTTGGCGGTGGACTTCTGGCCGGTCTCCGGGTGCACCCACTCGCGGGTGCCCTCGGCGAGCTCGACGAAGTTGCGCACGGTCTTGGGCGCGTGGTCCGGGAAGAGCTGGACCTTCACGCTTCCGCGATTGGTGTTGAGGTTCGCGATCAACTTCTCAGCCATGATCGGACTGCCCCCTTCAGGTTGTGGCAATGCCTATGCAACGTATTGCTTTTGTGGCGCTTTGACGATTTCGGCCGGAGCCGATCCCTCATGCATCCTCCCACGGGCCGTCATGATTGAGCCGCCTTCGAGCGGGAAGGGGTGGCGACGGGGCCCCAACGAATGGGGAGGTTGTTGTGCCTCTAGCACTGTTTGGAAAGCGCCACATGAAGATCGTGGCTCCGGAAAGGCGGCTGCGCCACGCGAAGGCTCGGGCTGTCCTCGTCGCGGATCGGGTCAGCCCGCTGGCCGGCCAGGCCCGCGACGTAGCTGGCCAGGCCCTTGACATGGCCGATCATGCTCGCAACGTGGCCGGTGAGAAGATCATCGTCGTACGCGGGTGGGCGGCACCGAGGCTTGACGCCGCCGCGCACTCGATCGAGGAACAGCTCGCGCCGAAACTCAGCGCCGCGCTGTCCCAGGCTGCCGCGAAGATTGATCCCAAGCCCACCAAGTCCCGCGGATGGCCGATGGTTCTGCTGGTCACCGGCGTCGCGATCGGAGCAGCGGGCTACGCGCTGTACCGCAGGAACGCCGACCAGTGGGCGGACACCCTGAAGGAAAGCACCTCCGACGCGTCCCAATGGGTGGGGCACAAGATGGAGGCGGTGGTGGGCAAGACCTCCGACGTGACGAACGACGTCACGTCGAAGGCCGAGGAGGTCGGTGACAGAGCCGACGCCAGGGCGGAGCACACGTCCAAGAAACTGCCCTAGCGGTACGACGTGCCCGGGTCGGCCGACCACGGTGTACGTCACCTGTCAGCGGTATGGCCCGCGCCTTCGAAGGCGCGGGCCATACCGCTGTGCGGACCGCACGCCATTGACCGATCCACCAAGCGCTTGTTAGAACGTGTTCCTGGGACAGAAGGAGCACCCGATGACGCTGTCGCCCCTCGACGACCATCCCGTACACCAGTCACCCGAGGTGATGCGGCACGTCACGACCTCGGACCGCAACTTCTACGACCGGTACTACTTCAACTGTCACGCCGGATCCGACGAGTTGATGCTCATCGTCGGCCTCGGGCAGTATCCCAACCTCGGGGTCACCGACGCGTTCGCCTGCGTGCGCCACCGGAACCTGCACCGCGTGGTCCGGGCCTCCCGGGAACTCGGCGACGACCGGATGGACACCCGGGTCGGCCCGTTCCGGGTCGAGGTGATCGAGGGGCTCCGGCGGCTGCGGGTGGTGCTCGACCCCACCGAGCACGGCCTCTCCTTCGACCTCACCTGGGAGGGCACCATCCCGGCCACGCTGGAACCCCGGCACTTCCTACGCCGGCAGGAGCGCGTGGTGTTCGACTCCTCCCGGCTGGCCCAGACCGGCAGGTGGAGTGGGCACATACTGATCGGCGACGAGCGCGTCGAGGTCACCCCCGACCGCTGGCAGGGCACCCGTGACCGCTCGTGGGGCATCCGCCCGGTCGGCGAGCCCGAACCGCCCGGCATCCAGGCCCGCGACGCCGGCACCTTCTACTGGCTCTACACCCCGATCCAGTTCGACGACCACGCCATCCTGTGCATCGTCCAGGAGGACGAGAAGGGCCGCCGGGTACTGGAGGAGGCGGTGCGGGTGTGGGGGTTCGGCACCCCGAGACAGGGCGAGGAGGAGTATCTCGGCCGTCCCGAGTACCGTCCGACGTACGCGGAGGGCACCCGGGACGTACGAGAGGCGACGATCTCCTTCTCTCCGCCGGGTGGCAAGCCCTTCGACGTGCACTGCACTCCGATCCTCCCGGTGCACCTGATGGTGGGCACCGGATATGGCCTGGAACCGGACTGGAGGCACGGCATGTACCAGGGGCCGGAACCGGTGGTCCAGGGCGTCACCCACACCCTTCCGGAGGACGCCGCCGCAATGTGGGGCCTGGTCGACGCGGTCGGCCGCTTCTCCTACGACGGCCACGTCGGTTACGGCCTGTACGAGTACTGGGCCCTGGGCCCGCACCCGACCTTCCCCGAGGGCTGAACCGCGCGGCCCCCGACGCGGCACGGTCCGCCAGGACGCCTCCCGGTCGTCCCGGTCGGCTGCGAACCGGCCGGGGTCACTCCCGCACGGGTTTCCCCGGCCGGCTCGCAGGTCTTTGGGATCACCCCCGCGGGACTACTCCTTCGTGGCCTTGGCGCAGGTGACGACGGGCGCGTCCCCGGAGGGCGTGCTCATGACTTTGACCGCGACATCTCCGGGCCCCTCGGCCCGCTCGGCCCCCTCGACCTTCTCGGTCCTCTTGGCCCCCTCGACCCTCTCGGGAACGGCCTCGGAGGTCACGGTCACCGCCCCGGCCTCCGGAGCCCCGGGGGCAGCGGTCCCCGAGGGAGCCGCCATGACCTTGAAGTCCTTGACGAGAGTCACGCCCTCGGAAAGCGGGAGGAGATCCTTCGCGTCCTCCCCTTCCGCCCGGGCGCCCCTGAAGACCTTGACATGGCCGCTCGGCGCCGCGGCCTCGCCGGCCCGTCCCGAGGGCACGGCGGGCACGGCGGGCGACGCTCCGGCCTTCTCCAACTCCTTGATCTCGGCCTCGGTCAGCCGGCGCGTCGTCAGGGTCGCCTGTCCGCCGCCCTCGCACTGGATCTGTACCGTGCCCTCCATGGGAGCGGGCGTGGGCGTGTCGTCGGCACTGGCGGCCCCGGTCAGGGTGGCCATCAGTGCCCCCGCTGTCACCACGGCGGCGGCGAGCATGCGGATACGCATGGGCATTCTCCTTGTCAGGCGGATCTGGAGATCACAGATTCCCGCCCCCTGCCTGAACCCAGGCTGAAGGCGGCAGAAGTCATCTTCAGGTTGGCTTTAGGCGGGGTGCGGCACTCTGAGCGGTATGCGTGTGCTGCTGGTTGAGGACGAGAAACGTCTGGCCCATCTGCTCAAGGACGGGCTGGCGGGCGAGGGGTTCGCCGTCGACGTGACGTACGACGGACGCGACGGGTTGTGGATGGCGACCGAGAACCCGTACGACGTGATCGTGCTGGACGTCATGCTGCCCCGGATGAACGGCTACACCGTCTGCGCCAGGCTCCGCGACGCGGAGAACTGGACGCCGATCCTGATGCTCACCGCCAAGGACGGGGTGCACGACGAGGCCGAGGCCCTGGACACCGGCGCGGACGACTTCCTGTCCAAGCCGTTCTCCTACGTGGTGCTGCTGGCCCGGCTGCGCGCGCTGGTACGCCGGGGCGGCCACGCCAGACCGGTGTCCATCGCGGTCGGCGACCTGACCGTCGATCCCGCGGGGCTCCGCTGCCGCCGCGGGGAGGTGGACATCCCCCTCACCCCCAAGGAGTTCGCGGTGCTGCACGGCCTGGCGCGCCGGCAGGGCGAGGTGGTCTCCAAGAGCGAGCTGCTGGCCCAGGCCTGGGATTTCTCCTACGACGGCGATCCGAACATCGTGGAGGTCTACATCAGCGCGCTGCGCCGCAAGATCGACGCTCCGTTCGGCCGCTCGTCGCTGGTGACGGTGCGCGGCGCCGGCTACCGGCTGGAGGCCTGAGGATGGCGTCGCGCCTTTCGGTGCGGCTCCGGGCGACCCTCGCGGCCACCGCCATCGTCGCGGTCGCGCTGGGCGTGGCGGCCGCGGTGCTCGTCGGTGTGCTGACCGGGAGCCTGACACGGAGCGCCTCCAACGAGGCCGCCCGCCGCGCCGATGCCACCGCCGAGGTGCTCACCGGCGGCGTGACGGTCTTCAGGGAGCCCGCGGACAGTGTCGCTCTCACGGAAACGTCCCTCCTCGACCCCGATGTCAAGATCTTTGCGTACCCCGTATCGCCGGCCTCCGAGCTTTCGGCCTGGAGATCGACCGCCACCCCGGCGCCCAGGAGAAAGACCCCGGGAACCGTGCGGGACTTTCGGAGCAGTACCGCGCCACAGCCCGCCGAGGCAGCGCAGTGGGCGCCCGGCGATGCCTTCGCCCTGGCCACAACGCCCGTGGACACCGCCGACGGCGTGCTGGTCGTGCAGGCCAGGGCGTCGCTGGAGCCGACGGGAGACGCGCTGCGGGCGCTGTGGGGCCTGCTGCTGCCCGGCATCCCCGCGCTGCTCCTGCTGGTCGCCGTCCTGACCTGGCTCGCCGTCGGCCGGGCACTGGCCCCGGTTTCGGCCATCCGCACCGAGATGGCCGACATCACCGCCAACGACCTGCACCGGCGGGTCCCCGTACCGCGGTCGCGCGACGAGATCGCCCGCCTCGCCGAGACCATGAACCGCACGCTCGACCGCCTCGAACTGGCGGTCAGCCGGCACAAGCGCTTCGTCGCCGACGCCGCCCACGAGCTCCGCAGCCCGCTGGCCATCCTGAGGACACGTCTTGAGCTGGCGCCGCCGGGGCCGCTGGCGGCCGAGGCGCTGACCGACGTGGAGCGGATCCAGGCGCTCACCTCCGACCTCCTGCTGCTCGCCCGCCTGGACGCGGCGGAGCCCGCCTGCCACGAGGAGGTGGACCTCGGCCAGGTGACCGCCGAGGAGGCGGCCCGGTCGCGGCCCAGGCCGGAGATCAGGGTGACGCTGGAGGTGGCGGCCGACACGGTGGTCCTCGGCTCTGCCGGGCAGTTGCGCCGTCTGGTGGCCAACCTGGTGGACAACGCCGTACGTCACGCGAACTCCACGGTCACCGTCCGGCTGGCATCCGACGGTGGTGAGGCGGTGCTCGACGTGTGCGACGACGGCCCCGGCATCCCCGCCGAGCACCACGAGGCGGTCTTCGACAGGTTCACCCGGCTGGACGAGGCCAGGGACAGGGACGCGGGCGGATCGGGCCTCGGGCTGGCCATCGCCAGGGACATCGCGGTACGGCACGGCGGCAGCCTGCGCATCGCCGGGGAGGACCGCGGAGCCTGCCTGCAGGCCCGCTTTCCTGTGATATGAACCACACACGTGATCCATTCGTCTCCCCGGGAGGCCCACCATGCCCACCCCCACCCGTCGATTAATGATCTTCCGAGGTCTCGCGGGCGGCGCCGCCGCCGCGATCGCGTCGGCCGTCGCGTGGGTACGCCCGGCCGAGGCGGCCGAGGAGGCCGGGGAGACCGCCGGTCCCGTGCTCGCCAGGACCAGCAGCATCCCCGTCGGCGGCGGCCGGATCATCAACGGCAGATGGGTGGTCACCCAGCCCGTCAAGGGCACCTTCCGCGCCTTCAGCGCCAAATGCACCCACCAGGGCTGCGCGGTCGCCACCATTCGCGGCGGAACCATCAACTGTCCCTGCCACGGCAGCAGGTTCCGGATCGCCGACGGCTCGGTGGCCAGGGGGCCGGCCGGTCGACCGCTGGCCCGCAGGAAGATCAAGATCTCCAAGGGCGTCATCCGGCTCGGCTGATCGGCCGGTGCTCCCCTGGACCCCGCACGGGGATGTCTTCATGACGTTCGTGAGCATCCCCGTGCGCCCCGGAGGGGCGCATCCGGCGTTCTCCGGCTCTGCGGATCCGGTACCGGAAACGCCGTGCGTTCAGAGCAGGCGTGTCCGGCAGCCCAGTTCGTCGCCGATCCGCCGGAGCCCCGCGGTGAAGCCGTCGCTCGCGCTCCTGTCGAGGCCGAAGAAGAAGCGGTTGGCGAGCGGCACGCCGCACCGTCCCCGGGCCGCGACGTTGCGGACCCGGTGGGTGAGCAGGGCGCCCTCCGAGTGCGGCTCGACGGCGTACTCCCCGCGGTACCACCAGCCGCCCTGGAAGGCGATGGTGTGTTCGGGTACCTCGACGGTCATGGTGTGTGTCGGCGTGCTGAGGGTGAACCGCTCCGGGCCGCCCGCCACGACGCCGCCGTGCTCCGCCACAGGATCGGCCGGTACGGTGCGGCGCGCCGTTCACACCCAATGCCCCGGAAATATCTTACAAATATCTCTAAAATCACCTTATCTCGCTGCCTTAAAACATATATCTGCTTTCTCGGGAAAGTCTCTTCACACTAACCGTCGGGTCGCACACGGCGGTATAAGTCTTACTTTCTGGCAAGCGGCATTAGAGGGTTGATCATCACTGTCAGCGGATAGACGTCACATATGCGAAGCACCGTCCGCCGTGCCCTGGTCACAGGCATCATCTTCGCCCTGGCCGCGACCCTGCCCGCCGGCGTCGCGCACGCCGCGATCGACCCCTCCCCGAATTTCCAGCAGGCCCCCCTTCCCGACCAATTCACGATCCTCAAAATGGGCAGCCGGGGAATCGAGGTGCATAATGCAAAGAAAAGACTTAGAGATCTGGGTTTCCCCCCGGGAAATCTCAGCTCCACGTACGATTCCGCGCTGCGCATGACCGTATGGGCCTTCCAGAAGGCCAACGGGCTGAGGCCCGTCGACAGGATCGACCTGCCGACCTGGCAGGCCCTCCTGCGCCCCAGGCGCATCAGGCCCCTGGTGGGATACGGCGGGTCCGAGCGGACCGAGATCGACCTGCGACGCCAGCTCCTCACGGTGTGGCGGGGAGGGAAACCCGTGCTGGTGACCCATATCTCGACCGGTGCCCGCAGGTCGTACTGCGAGAAGGGCCACTGCGGGTTCGCCGACACCCCGGTCGGCGACTACCGGGTCGGAGCGCGGGTCCCCGGCTGGTCCACCGGGGTCCTGGGATCGATGTTCTACTCCGTCTACTTCAACGGTGGCATCGCCGTCCACGGCTCCACCCTCGTTCCCCGCTTCCCCGCCTCCCACGGATGCGTCCGGGTCCCGCTGCACAACGCCGTCCCCCTCTACCGGCTCCTCCAGCCGGGTGATCCGGTGTACGTCCGCCGCCCCGAGGTCCGGGTCGAACGCCGCCCGGAGGCTCACCCGGAACGACCCCGGCGAATCCCCAGGGCTCGGCACCCCGAGGTCCCCCGTGACCCACGCGGACGCGCCACGTCCGCACGTCCCGCGCACGGCCCGCGGGGAAGGTGAGACCTCAGCCCGCCCACCGTCCCGTACCGGTGGTGCCGGCCTTCCGCGTGCTCAGCCGGCGAAGGCGTCGAGGGCTGAGAGGATCTCCGTCCTGAACGTGTCGCTGCCGGTGTGCCCGGAGTCCTCGACCACGACCAGCCGGGCGTCGGGCCAGGCCTGAGCGAGTTGCCATGGCGTGTCGAGCGGTCCGCCCAGGTCCAGGCGACCGTGGACGAGTACGCCGGGGATCCCGGCCAGCCGTCCGGCCTCGCGCAGCAGGATCCCCTCCTCCAGCCAGGCGGCGTTGGAGAAGTAGTGCGCGCAGATCCGCACGAAGGCCAGCAGGGCGGCGGGGGGCCGGCCGCTGTAGGCGTTCGGTGTGCCGTTGGGCTCCAGGGAGACCACCGCGTCCTCCCACGCGGTCCAGTCGTGCGCCGCCCTGGCCCGCACCTCGGGGTCGGGGTCGGCCATGAGTCGTGCGTAGGCCGCGAGCAGATCACCGTCGCGGTCGGCCTCGGGGACTCCCCGCCTGAACCGCTCCCACTCCTCGGGAAAGAACCGCCCGACCCCCCGGTAGAGCCAGTCGATCTCGGAGCGGCGCGTCATCGTGACGCCGGCGACGACCATCTCCGACACCCGCTCGGGGTGGGTCTCGGCGTAGGCGAGCATCAGCGTGGAGCCCCACGATCCGCCGTACAGCAACCACCGGTCGATGCCGAGGTGCTCGCGCAGGCGCTCCATGTCGGCGACCAGATGATGGGTGGTGTTGGTGCTCAGGTCGGTCGCGGGGTCGCCGGCGTGCGGCAGGCTGCGGCCACAGTTGCGCTGGTCGAACAGGACGACCCGGTACCGCGAGGGATCGAAGAGGCGACGGTGGCCGGGCCTGCACCCCGACCCGGGACCGCCGTGGACGACGACCGCGGGCTTGCCCGCGGGGTTGCCGCAGACCTCCCAGTAGACGAGGTTGTCGTCACCGGTGTCGAGCAGGCCGTGCTCGTGGGGCTCGATAGGGGGGTACAAGGCGAGTTCCTCTCCGGAGATATGACGGCACTGGTACATTGCGGCGGCGGCCGAGCTGGAGGTGGAACCGCCCTACCCGCTGAGCAGGCGACCGATGCGGGACAGGATCGCCGGGGCGGTCGACCTGCAGACCGGGCCGTCCCCTATTCCGGCGCCCGCACGCTGCCGATGCCCAGGGTGCTGACCATAGGCAGCATCCCCGACTCGAACACCGCGCCCAGCAGAGGCCGGTTGAGCAGGGCCAGCCGTTGGGCCGACTCGGCCCCGAGCGCGCGCCACGGTCCGGCGGCCAGCTCGTCGGTGATCCGCTCGACCTGGTCACGGAGCGCCCGGCCCGCCGGGGTGGCGCTCCCCTCCGCGTCGACCAGGCCACGGACGGCCAGCCGGTCACGGGCCGCCGCCCACTCCTCGTCGCTCCAGCCGCGGCCTGCGAAGTTGCTCACCGGTGCGGCCCCGATGGCGGCGAACGAGACCAGCGCCTCGCACCCGTCCAGTCCCGCGGTCGCCAGGGCTGCCAGGTGCCCGTCGCCCCTGTGTTCGCGCAGCACGGTGCAGGCCTGCCAGAGCGCCAGGTGTGGCTCCTCGGACCAGGGCAGATCAAGGTTGGCGGCGGCCAGGGGGCGGTGGACGACCTCGACGCTCTCGGCGGCCCTGACGGCCAACTCGGCCGCCTCGGCCAGTTCGGGCGTGGCGACCTTGTCACCGAGGAGGGTGCGCAAGGTGCGGTCCACCGCCCGCGACCGGGCCTGGAGCACCGCCTCGGGCCGCGCCGTGGCCCAGATGCCCGGCACGTGCTCGGCGACGGCCGCCGGGCTGAAGCTGTAGTAGGTGCCGGTGACCAGCTTCGGCCCGGCGGCGCCGAGCGGCGCGGTGCGCCAGGCGAAGTAGCTCGGCCAGCGTGACTCGACGTCGTAGCCGAGCCGTGCCGCCTCGTCGAAAGCCTCGGGGGAGAAATAGAGCGACGCGTGCACCGGCTCGATCTGGTGCCACATCTGCCGTGCCAGCTTGGAGAACTCCGACATCACAAGCCCCGTTCATCACTATCTATGTAGAATATGACAGTGACAGTAGATCCCTGGCGCATCACTCGTCAACCCCAAATAGACAGTTACGTCGGTAGCAGGATCGAGTTGGCCGCTCTTCTGGTCAACCGCCTCACCGTCACCTCGGCGCACGGCCGCGAGGTCACGCCACCGGCCTCAGGCGCCGAGCGACTGGCCGCGATCGGCGAGGAGAGCGTCGTGACCGACCGGGCTCCCCGTGCCCTCACCGTCGCCGAGGCGGATCGGCTGGCCGGGATCGCCGCCCGGCTACGGCCGGCGTTCGGCGCGGGCGAGTCCATCACCGAGGTCGCGACCGCACTCAACGACCTGCTGGTACGGCACGCCGCCGTCCCCAGCCTGCACGTCGATCCGGGTCGGCCACACCGGCTGGCCTTCCACCGGCCCGACGCGCCCCTCGTGGACGCGTGGGCGGCAGACATGGGCACGGCACTGGCCATGGTCATCGGCGTCGGCCAGGCCACCCGGCTCGGCGCCTGCCAGGCCGACGGGTGCGACCTGGTCTTCTTCGACACCACCCGCAACGGCTCGCGCAGATTCTGCGACCTGTCCTGCCAGAACCGGGCCAAGGCCAGCGCCTACCGCGCCAGACGGCACGCCGCCCGCCACCCCGCGCAGGACGCGGCGTCCAGCACCGACCTCGGGTAGCGGCAGGAGTTGCATCCTGTACCCCGGTACAGGCTTACCTTCGGGGTGCGGGCGGCTCGCGGCGGAGACGGGCGGCCTTGGCGCCAGGGAGGAACCCATGGAGTGGGCACCGGCCGAATGCGCGCTTCCGACCGAGGAGCGGCCGTTGCGGGTGGCGGAGTTCGACGAGCTCTTCGCCACCGCGCTGCGCGGGCTGGAGCGGGTGGGACCCGCTCACCTGCGGCTCAGACTGGAGGGCGGAGAGCGGACCGTACTCGACCTGACGGCCAGGGAGACGGAGTGCTGCGCGTTCTTCACCTTCACCCTCACCGCCGACGGCGAGGAGCTGACCCTGGACATCGAGGTGCCCCCGGTTCGTTCGAGAGTGCTCGACGGCCTGGCGGTCCGGGCGATCGAGGCGGCTCCCCGGTGCGGCTCATGAGCGGGAAGTGGCTGCGTACCGGCGTGGTCGCTCCGCCGCCGGAGGCGAATCGCAGAATCCGCCGGCACCGGCTGTGGCTGCCAGGACCACCGCGTACAGTCACGGTCGTGACCGTCGCCCGATCCCTCCTGCTGTTCGCGATCGCCGCACTCGCCGAGATCGGCGGGGCCTGGCTGGTCTGGCAGGGAGTCAGAGAACAGCGCGGGCTGCTCTGGATCGGGACCGGATTCGTCGCCCTGGGCCTGTACGGGCTGGTGGCCACCTTCCAGCCCGACGCCAACTTCGGCCGCATCCTCGCCGCCTACGGAGGCGTGTTCGTCGCGGGCTCGCTGATCTGGGGCATGGTGGTGGACAGGTTCCAGCCCGACCGCTGGGACATCATCGGGGCCGCCGTCTGCCTGCTCGGCGTGCTGGTCATCATGTACGCCCCGCGGAGGTGACCGGAATCTCCACCGCGACGCGCGGCCACCGATTCAGTAGACGACTTGACGGTCACCGTGGGCGGTGGAGACTGATGCGGTGATTAAAACACTGTGTCCCCGCGACTACAGCGAGGCCATCTACGTGGGGCATTTCTTTCGTACCGGCACCCCCGTGGTGATGGACCTCACCAAGCTGCCGGACAGCGAGGCCAAGCAGTTCGTGGATTTCGCCGCCGGCCTGGTGTTCGGCAGGGGCGGGAATATGGACCGCCTGTCTCCGAAGGTGTTCCTGCTGATGCCTCGCGGAATGGCCGAACGATCATCGGCAGCTCACGAGGCGCACTAGACCGCCGGCCCGGGTCGCGGGAAATGCATTGATCACCGTACGGACGCTCTCTCGCTGACCATCGAGAACGAACTTTTCCGTCAGGCACAGCGATCACTTGGTGGCCGTCGACGAACCGGGAACAAAAGCGCCCATTCACAGATAATCCAGAACGGGACTAATTGCTATGCTGGAGATATGACCGCCATGGCACCCGCCCGCACCGAGCCCGATCTGTCGTTCCTGCTGGACCATGCCGGTCACGCGTTGAGAACCCGGATGGCGGCGGCGCTCGCCGAGATCGGCCTGACGCCACGGATGCACTGCGTGCTGGTTCACGCCCTGGAAGAGGAGCGCACCCAGATCCAGCTCGCCGAGATCGGCGACATGGACAAGACCACGATGGTGGTCACGGTCGACGCCCTGGAGGAGGCCGGGCTCGCCGAGCGCCGCCCGTCCAGCACGGACCGGCGGGCCCGCATCATCTCGGTCACCGAGAAGGGCGCCGAGGCCGCCCGGCGGAGCCAGCAGATCGTCGACGGCGTACACAGGGCCGCACTGGACGCACTGGACGCGGATGAGGCCGAGGTGCTGGTACGTGCCATGAATCGCCTGGTGCAGGGCCATCTGGCCGCCCCCGTCGAGGCACCACAGGCGGCCCGGCGGGCACGGCAGCGCACAAGATAGACCCGAAAGGGATCGTCTACAACAAAACTATCTGTTACGGTCTCTCCTGTTCCCCTTCGAACAGGAGACGGTCATGTCGTACACCTCACCCTCGCCCCAATCATCCCGATCACGCTGGTCGGCACTCGCCGTACTGTCCGCCTCAGCACTGATGACGATCCTGGACGGCAGCATCGTGACCGTGGCGATGCCGGCCATCCAGCGGGATCTGGGCTTCTCGCCCGCCGAGCTCAGCTGGACCGTCAACGCGTACCTCATCCCCTTCGGCGGCCTCCTCCTGCTGGCCGGTCGGCTGGGCGACCTCATCGGCCGCAAGACCATGTTCCTGGCGGGCAACGCGGTCTTCACCGTCGCGTCGCTGCTGGCCGGAGCGGCCGCCGGGCCCGGCATGCTGATCGCCGCCCGCTTCCTGCAGGGCATCGGCAGCGCCATGGCCTCCGCGGTCGTGCTGGGCATCCTGGTGACGCTGTTCACCGAGGCCAAAGAGCGCGCGAAGGCGATCGGCGTCTTCAGCTTCACCGGTGCCGCCGGAGCCTCGATCGGCCAGGTTCTGGGCGGGGTTCTCACCGACGCGCTCAGCTGGCACTGGATCTTCTTCATCAACCTGCCCATCGGACTGGCCACGATCGCGCTGGCGATCAGGGCGCTGCCAGGCGAGCGGGGGGCAGGACTCGCCGCCGGGGCCGACGTCCTCGGCGCCGTACTGGTCACCGGCGGACTGATGCTGGGCGTCTACACCGTGGTCAAGATCGAGCAGTATGGCTGGCTCGCGACGCACACCCTCGGCTTCGGCGCGGTGTCGCTCGCCCTGCTGGCCGCGTTCTTCATCCGTCAGGCGACCGCGAGGACCCCGCTGATGCCTTTGCGGATCTTCCGTTCGCGCAACGTCTCCGGCGCCAACCTGGCCCAGATGCTGGCGGTGTCCGCCATGTTCGCCTTCCAGATCCTCGTCGCGCTCTACCTGCAGAAGGTCCTCGGCTACGGCGCGCTCGACACCGGCCTGGCGATGCTCCCCGCGGCGGTGGCCATCGGCGGCGTGTCCCTGTTCGTCTCCGCCCGGCTCAACACCCGCTTCGGTGAGCGCGCCGTCCTGCTGGCGGGCCTGGCGCTGCTGTTCGGCGCGATGGTCTGGCTCACCCGTGTCCCGGTCGACGCGGACTACGTCACCGACCTGCTCCCGGTGATGCTGCTCATCGCGGGTGGCGGGTTGATGCTCCCCGCGCTGGCCGCACTCGGCATGTCCGGCGCCAAGGCCGATGACGCGGGCGTGGCGTCCGGGCTGTTCAACACCACCCAGCAGGTCGGCATGGCCACCGGCGTCGCGGTACTGTCCACGCTGGCCGCCTCGCGTACCGAGGGGCTGCTGTCCGCCGGCGAGAGCCGGGCTGCCGCGCTGACCGGCGGCTACCAACTGGCCTTCGGCACCGCCGCCGCTCTGCTCGCGGCCGCCTTCATCGTCGCGCTCATCGTGCTGCGGCAACCCAGGCCGGACACCGCCCCCCGGCACGAGTCCTCCGACGCACCGGCGGTCCGGTCCGGAATCGCCTGATCACCACCGCGACCTGTTCAGCCCCGGCTTTACCCCACTCGCGGAATCTTGACCAGCACCTGGAGGGTCGGTACTCGGCTTCCATGTCACCGCTGGTCACGCTGGGAGCGTCGAACACCGCGTGAGCTGAGAGAGTTGGGCTGTAATGAGGCGGCTTACAGAATGGATGGTTCTCGGTTCGGCGGTCCTCGGTGCGATGGCCGCGCTCAGCGCGTCACCTGCCGGCGCTGATTCACTCGGTGACCCCAGGCCAGGCATATCTGAGATATCGGGAGATGAGTTCTCAGCCCGGGCGCTGGTGCTGACGCTCACCCAGGGGTCGACCACCCTGCCGTCGACTCGGACGGTGGTGTTGCAGTGTTCACCGGTCGGCGGAGGGACGCACCCGAGGGCGCGGGAGGCGTGCGCGGCTCTGGAACCCGCGAGTGGCGACGTGCGTAAGTTCAAGCCCGCGACGGGGTTGATCTGCCCGCTGATCTATGAGCCGGTGACGGTGTCGGCGGTCGGTGTGTGGAAGAGCCGGTTCACCATGTCCTCTCAGACCTTCGGGAACAGCTGCCAGATGCGCAATGCGCTCGGAGTCGTGGGCGGCTTCTGACCACGGTGAACCTGTGCGGTCAGAAGAGGGTCAGCGGCTCGGCCGGCATGGGCTCGGGCAGCGGCTCGACCTCGGGCAGCCGGGCCCGTACGTCGTCGTGAAAACGACGGGCGAGCATCGGCGCGTCGGCGTTGTCGGGGGTATGGATGAACACGGTCGGCGAGCGGCCTTCGCGTAGCCATTCGGTGACCGTGTCGATCCACTGCCGCCAGCCCTCGATCGTGCGCTCCGTGGCGTCCCGGCCGAGGTAGCGCACGATCGGACGGTCGGTGAGCGCGACCGACCGGCGCGGCACACGCGGTTTCTTCGTCCACGCGTCTCGTTCGGCGTCACTGGTCGGAGGGCTCTGGAAGAGGGTGACGGTGTCGAAGGGAACCCATTCGGCACCGACGCCGGCGAGAACCCTTTCGAGAAACCGTCCAGATCGCTCGTCCTCGAAGAACGCGCGGTGGCGGACCTCGACGGCGTATCTGTACGAGCGGGGAAGTCCGCGAAGAAAGCCCGCCAGGGTGCCGAGGTCGGTCGGAGCGAATGATCCCGGCAACTGGACCCAGAGGGCGTGAGCGCGAGGCCCGAGTGGCTCGATCGCCTCCAGGAACGACCGAAGTTCCTCCTCGACTCCGGTGAGGCGGCCCTCGTGCGTGATCGTCCTGGGCAGCTTGACCACCAGGCGGAAGTCCGGGCCGGTCTGCCGCGCCCACGACTCCACCGTGCTTCTCGCCGGTGTCGCGTAGAACGTCGTGTTGCCCTCCACCGCGTTGCACCAGGTCGCGTAGGCCCGCAGGCGTTCTCCGACCGGGAGCGGATGAGGCAGAAAACGCCCCTGCCATGACTTGAGAGTCCACATCGCGCATCCCACATGAAGCCGCATGACCTCGACGTTATCCAAGGCCGGTAGGAGAAAGAACCGGCAGCAGGGCTGGGAGGACTCCCCATCCGGGTGGACGATCAGTCGGGCACCCGTGAGGACCGGGCGACGGTTGCCAACTGGGATCGGGAGGTGATCCCCAGCTTGGGGAACGCCTTGTAGAGGTGATAGCCGACGGTCCGCGGGCTGAGGAAAAGCTGGGCGGCGATGTCGCGGTTGGAGGCGCCATTGGCCGCCAGCCGTACGACCTGGCGCTCCCTGGGGGTGAGCACGCTGAGCGGGTCGTCGGCCTTGCGCGGCGCTGCCGGAACGTCTCCGGTCGCGCGCAGCTCCACCCGGGCGCGCTCGGCCCACGGCTCCGCGCCGAGCCGGTCGAAGATCTCCAGTGCGCCGCGCAGTTGCGACCGGGCATCCGCTCGCCGCCGTGCCCGTCGTAGCCACTCGCCGTAGGCGAGTCGCGTCCTCGCCTGCTCGTACGGCTGACCGGCTGCCTCATGGCAGCGCACGGCATGCGCGAAGTGCGCCTCGTCCCCCTCGACGAGGGCACGGCAGCGCAGCGCGATCGCGTTGGGTGACGGCTGACGGACGTGCCGCGCCCAGGCCAGGTATCGGGCGAGCGGCTCCTTCGCCCGCTCCGGCCGACCGGCGCGAACGGCCGCCTCGACCTGGTCGGCGGCGGAGAGGACGGCGATGCCCGTCAGTGAGATGGCCTCCAACTGCCGGAGGGCGGCGTCCGGGCGGCCCAGGCCGAGTTCGAGCAGGCCGAGTGCCCAGCGTCCGATGGCCGCGGCAAGGGCCTGTCCTTGGCCGTCGGCCCTCGCGATGCCCTCCTCGGCGGTCGCTCGGCACCTCTCCACGTCCCCTTGGTGGGCGAGCACCCATCCGAGAGAGCACATGAGGTGACTGACCCGGTGCTCATGGCCCAGGTCCACCGCCAGTCGCAGCCCTGCGTCCAGAGCCGCCCTGGCCTCGCCGTACCGGCAGAGCCACCCCTGCGCGAGGCCATGATCCTGGAACGCGAAGGCGAGCCAGCCGATCATTCCGCTCTTCTGGCACTCCGCCACGATCTGACCGGTGATCTCCTCGTAGTGGACGGCACGGCCCAGCGGAAGGCACAGAGAGGCTGTGAAGGTCAGCCCGGGCACCCCCAGTCCGGCGAGCGCGTGTCCGTCGACCGCCTCGCCCATGAACCTGGCCCCCTCTTCGATGTCACCGCTCAGCAGGCGGGTCAGCCCTAGTGCCCCGCTGACCAGTGGCGAGCCGGTCTCGGGAAGCGCGCGGAGGCTCGCGGCCGCCTCCTCGGCCAGCCGTGCGTCACCGGCGAACCAGGCGCAGCGGACGGTCTCCACCAGTAGCCAGGTGGCCCACTCCGAGGAGCGAGCCGCCACCCGGGGAACGCCGTCCAGGATGATCCGGCCTGCTGCGAGCGGTGTGCCCAGCTCGAATTCGCGATGGGCGCGCACCTGGATCAGCGCGGTGATCACATCGGGGTCGTCCACATCGGACGTGACCCTGTCGGCGAGCGCGGCGGCGCGGCCCATCAGTCCGGCGTCACTCGCCGCCAACGAGGCGGCGGCCAGCCGTCCGGATCGTCGTACCGGATCGGCGGTGAGCTCGGCGGCTCGCTCGTAGGCGGCCGCGCTCGCGGCGTAGCCGCTGCGGGTACGTGCCCGTTCCGCCGCTTCCCCCAGCTCCCGTGCGACTCCCTCGTCAGATCCGAGCACGGCGGCGGCCAGGTGCCACGCCCGCCGGTCGGCCGCATCCACAGCGGCCGAGCCGGTGAGGGCGTCGGCGAGGGCCCGATGTACGGCAAGGCGCCGAGTGACCGGCGCGCTCTGGTAGGCGGCCGACCTGATCAGGGGATGACGGAAGCCGATGGTCGTCCCCCTTATCTCGATCAGGCGGCTCCGCTCGGCTGACTCAAGGCCCTGCAGGGAGGCGCCCGCGGCCGCCACCGTCTCAAGCTCGCCGGAACCGTCCGCCGCCGCGATCAGCAACGCGGTCCGCGCCGGCTCGGAAAGCGCGGCTATCTGTCTTTGGAACGCCTCCCGAACTCGATCGGCGACGGGCATCGCACCCACCGGCGACAATCGTCCCGCCCGCTGTTCCGCGGTGAGCGCGGCAGGCAGCTCGACAAGCGCCAGGGGGTTGCCGTCCGATTCCTCGATGAGACGTTCTCGCACCTGCGGTGGCAGGTCGGCGGGAAGCAGGGCGGCGGCGGCCGCACTGTCCAACCCACCCAGCCGGAGCTCGGGCAGCCCCGCGGCGTGGAAACCCGCGCGGGCGGCGAAGATCATAACGACACCTTCGGCCTCAAGGCGGCGGGCGGCGAACACCAGCGCGTCGATGGACGCCCGGTCGAACCACTGCGCGTCGTCGATGAGGCAGAGCAGCGCGCCATCCTCTGCGAGTTCGGAGAGAAGACTCAGCGTGGCCAGCCCGACCAGGAACCGGTTTTCCGGCGCGATGTCGCCCAGGCCCAGGGCTCCGCTGAGCGCGGCGGCCTGCGCATCGGGCAGTGCGCGGATCCGGTCGAGCCCGGTGCGAAGAAGCAGATGAAGCGCGGCGAAGGGCAACTCGGCCTCGGATTCGATGCCGACACCGCGCAGCACTCTCATGTCTTCCGCTCGCGTGGCGGCATAGCGCAGCAGCGCCGACTTACCGATCCCCGCCTGACCCCGAATGACAAGGGCCCCGCTCTGGCCGGCCCTGGCCTCCGCCAGGAGCCGTTCGATGTCCGTTTGTTCGCTGGATCGCCCGTACAACACGGTCAGGAACCTACCGTCACGATGACTGATTCGGGGTGGCGCGGACCTGCGTAACTTCGTGATCACATGCACGTCAGCACCACGAAGGGATCTTCGAAATGGCCACCATCGCCGGCACCGTCAGGACCACCGACGCCAAGCTGCTCCGCTTCGCTCTCAGGCTGGACGCGATGGGCACGGGCGCCAACGGAGCCGTCTACCTCGTCGTCGCGGCGATCTTCGGCGAGATGTTCGGCCTCCCCGCCGTCTTCCTCTACCCGATCGGCGCGTTCCTGGTCGCTTTCGCGGCCGCCGTGTTCTTCCTCGCCTCGCGGCCGACGGTGAGCAGGGCCGCCGTGGGCGTCGTGATGGCCGTCAACATCGCCTGGGTGGCCGCGAGCGCGGAACTGCTCATCGCCGGCTGGTTCCCGCTGACCGGTCTGGGCACCGCGCTGGTGATCGCACAGGCGGTAGTGGTCGCCGGCTTCACCGGCCTGCAGTTCGCCGGCCTTCGCAAGGCCGCGTGAACCCGCCGCGATCCAACAGAGGCCGGCGTCGTGTCCCGGCCGATGCTTGACAGGATCCGAGGCGCAGCGGCTCGCGCGTACGTTCGCGACCCGCGGGGTCACAAAATCATTGGACAGCGCGTACCCCCCGTGGCGATCGTTGGAGGCATGCGACAGGAGGAGATCTGGGACGTCGACACCGCCCGGCGCTATGACACGCCGGGCATCGGCATGTTCGCGCCCGAGGTGCTGGGGCCGGCCCTGGACCGCCTCTCCGAACTCGCGGGCGACGGGCAGGCGCTCGAGTTCGCCATCGGAACCGGCCGTGTGGCCGTCCCGCTCACCGAGCGGGGGGTGCCGGTCACCGGCATCGAGCTGTCACCTCCGATGATCGACCAACTGCGAACGAAAGTGGACGAAGCGACGATCCCGGTAGTCGTCGGCGACATGGCGACCGCCGTCGCCCCGGGGAAGTACACGCTCGTCTACCTCGTCTACAACACGATTTCGAACCTGCTCAGCCAGGCCGAGCAGGTCGCGTGCTTCCGCAACGCCGCCCGTCACCTCATACCCGGCGGCCGGTTCGTGATCGAGCTCTGGGTGCCTGAACTGCGCAAGCTCCCACCGGGTCAGCAGGCCACGGTGTGGCATTCCGGGCCCGGCTACATCGGTCTGGACACCTACGACGTTCTGCGTCAACACGTCGTGTCGCACCACTTCACATTCGACGAGAGCAGGCAGGCCCAGCTGTTCCGCAGCCCGCACCGCTACATCTGGCCGGCCGAACTCGACCTCATGGCTCAGTTGGCCGGATTCGAGCTGGAGAGCAGGCACGCGGACTGGGCCGGGGCCGACTTCACCGCCGAGTCGCGTTCCCACGTGTCCGTCTACCGCATCCCGCCGGACCACCAGCGTCGTCCGAGTACGCGACAGCGGACGTGAGCCGGCCCCCGCATCGCCCACCATCGACGCCACCGAACACCTCGTCCGGCGTGGCCTCGGCGACGAGTTCCCGGTGGATGCCCGGTCAGGCGGTGGCGCTGTGCTCGCTGGCCGGGCTCTTGAAGGTCTCGCCGTACCGGCTGAGCCGGGTCTTCTCCCAGGAGAACCGCTGACCCGCGGCGGTACAGAATCCGGCTGGAGGGGAGAGCCTGCACCAGGTGCCGTCGGCTGCGCTCACGCGACGGGCTGATGGTCCGCCCTCGGCTCGATGGTCGCGGACAGATCCGTACGGAGCGCGTACGGCACGAAGAGGCCCAGCACGACGACGGCGAGCCCCGTGGCCAGGACGAACACCGTCCGCACGCCCCACAGCTCCGCCGCGACTCCGGCCAGCGCCGCGCCGGCCGGAATCACCCCCCAGCTGAGCACCCGAGACGCGGCGTAGATACGCCCCAGCAACTCCGGCGGCGACAGGTTCTGTCGGATCGTGGCCACCAGGATGCGCCAGATGCTCGACCCGGCCCCAGCGATCACCGCCCCGGCGGCCACGGTCCACACCGGCCCGCCCAGCGCCACAGGCGCCACCAGCAGAACGGTTCCGGCGGCGTCGACGATCAGCAGCCTGGTCACCCCGAACCGGCGCCGCAACGGCTCCACCACCGCCGCCGCGAGCAGTCCGCCCACGGCCATCGCCGTCAGCACCAGGCCGTACTGGGCCGCGGTGAGGCCGAGCGGGCCGGGGCTGACCGCGTACACGACGAGCAGGGCCGTCGCGACCGCCCAGGGGATGTTCATCACGGCGGTGAAAAGGGTCAGCGTTCGCACCACCGGCTGCCGCCACAGGTACCGGAAGCCGGCGACCACGCCGCCGCCCCCTGAGATTCGGGTCCCGGCGGGCGCCCGGCGCAGGGCCATCACGGCGATGCCCGCGACGGCCAGGGCGTAGAGGGCCGCGCTCGCACCGGTGGCCAGAACGAGGGTGAGGCTCGCCAGCAGGCCCGCGAGCGGTGGGCCGGCGAGCTGGTTGGTGACGTTGATGGTCGCCTCGATGCGTGCGTTGGCTCTGTTGCGGCCGGCGGGCTCGACGACCATGGGGATGGTCGAGGTCAGCGCGGTGTCGACCAGCGTCTCGGCCACGCCGAGCAGCACCGCCACGGCGAGGAGCAGCGGCAGCGACAGGGTACCGGTGAGGTGACCGACGGTGAGTCCGGACAGCACCAGCGCGCGGACCAGGTTGACGCCGCTCAGCAGTGTCCTACGGTCGACCCGGTCGACGATCCAGCCGGCGTGCAGGCCGAAGACCGGCCATGCCAGGGTGAGCGCCACCGTCACGGCCGCCACCCCGCCGGGCGAGGCGTCGACGGCGATGGCTAGCAGTGGCAGGACGAACAGCGCCATGCCGTCGCCGAGGTTCGCGGCGCCGGTGCCGAACCACAGCGCGTTGAACGACCGACCCAGCGGCAGCGGGAGGAGGCGCATCTGTTTCTTACCTTTCAAATACCTTTGATCGGTCATAGCGTGGCCTATGTCACCTGACCTGTCAACGGGATTTGATCGGTGAGATACTCGTGCCGTGACTGCCATCGAGCTGGTTGGGAACGCGCTGTGCCTGGACTTCGCCAACACGGTCAACGCTCGTCCGGTGGCTCGGCGAGACTGGCTGGGCACCCCGGAGGAGGCTGTGACCTGGGCCGCGGCGGCGGGGCGTCCGATCGGGGAACCGGACGGGCTCGCGGCGGCCCTGCCGGATGCCCGCGAGCTGCGCGAGGCGGTGTTCCGGGTGTTTCAGCCGCTTGCGCAGGGAGGGCGGGCGCCGCGGCCGGATCTTGATGTCGTCGTCGCGCTGCACGGTGACGGCATCGCCCATGGCCGGCTGGAGGAGGCCGGCGGGAACTTCCGGTTCTCCTGGGGGGCACCACGTACGCTGCGAATCCTGCTCTGGGAGGTCGCGGCCTCGGCGGTCGAACTGCTCACACACGGGCCACTGGATCGGCTCGGTGAGTGTCCGTCGTGCTGCTGGCTGTTCCTGGACGTCAGCAAGAATCGTCGCCGCCGGTGGTGCAGCATGACCACCTGCGGCAGCCGCGACAAGTCGCGGCGCTACTACGCGGGGCGCTCCGGCTGAGGGCATCGGCCGGACACGCGGCCACCACGCCAGGATCGTGAAGTGTCGGCACGGGTATCACGCGGCCGCCGACGGGACGCGTGGGATGGCGGAGTCGGGGTCGGTGCCGGCGAAGACCAGCCCGATGACGAAACCCGCGACCTCCTCAAGCCGGCGTGCGCGATCCAGCGACCCCAGCACGGCCGGGACTCCGCGTCGGCGGCATCAGTGACAAGGTGTTGACGGATGCGTTGCGTCGCCTGCTCGCGAACGGGCTGATCGACCGCCGTGCACACGCCGAAGCCCCGCCGCGTGTCGAGTACGCCCTGACATGCCTGGGGCAGAGCCTGGTCGACGGTCCGATGAAGGCTCTCGGACGTTGGGCGACCGAGCACGATGACAAACTTCTCGACGCTCAGGAGAGGCACCTGCGGAACATCACCGAAACGCGTGTCGGCCGACCATGATCCAAGGTGTCACTGGAGCACCGGGAGATCGGAGACAGGGCGTTTCAGCTCGATACCGGTTCATCGGGGAAGCTGGATCGCGTTCTTCACGTGGTCCAGCGGACTCTCCCCGGAGGAGATCTCCTCCGACTGGTCGCGGTTGTTCTCCACGAGCGCCTGGTTGAGTTCCACCCACGGTCGCATGTGCTCCTCATAGGCGGCGAACGCGGCCTCGTGACCCGACCGGGCCAGTTCGGCGGCCAGGACGTACGCGCCGACCAGTGCCAGGCTCGTACCCTGGCCGGACAGGGGTGAGGCGCAGTAGCCGGCGTCGCCGAGCAGCGTCACCCGGCCGGCCGACCAGCGCTCCATCCGGACCTGGGCCATGGAGTCGAAATAGAAGTCGGGCGCGTCCCACATCGCCCTGAGCAGCCGAGGCACCTCCCAGCGCGCGTCCGGGTAACGCTCGGCGACCAGTCGCTTCTGCGCCTCGACGTCACGGTGGTCGTACGTGACGGGCTCCTCGGCGTGGAAGCCGAGGTTGACGCGGAGTTCGGTGTTGTCGCGCACCGGGTAGATCGCGCCGCCCGTGTTCCCGTCGTTGAACCAGGTCTGCCAGTTCTCCAGGCCAAGACAGTTGTCCATGGAGAAGATCGACAGGTACGTCCCGAGGTGGTGCACGAACTCCTGCTCGGGACCGAACACCAGACGGCGGACATTGGAGTGCAAGCCGTCCGCGCCGACCACGAGGTCGAAGGGGCGTGCGCCCGCCCGCTCGAAGACGGCCCGCACGCCACGCTCGTCCTGGGCGAGCGAGGTGATCGAGTCGCCGAACAGGTACTCGACGTCGTCCTTCGTGCTGTCGTGGATCAAGAGGCTCAGGTCCTCGCGGAGCAACTCGACGTCGTCGCTGTCGAGGCGGCCGCTGGACATCGCCATCTCCGTGGAGCGCCACAGCTCGTTGCCGTCGCCGTCGAGCATGGACATGCCGTTCATGCGGGTACGGCAGCGCCGCACGTCGGAGAGGATCCCCATGCGCTCGACGACGGTGAGCGCGGTGCCGCGCACGTCGATCGCCTGACCGCCGGGGCGGAGTGCGGGAGCGCGCTCGACCACGGTGACGGTGAAGCCGTGCCGGCTCAGGAAGTAGGCCAGGGCGGGACCGGCGACGCTCGCGCCGGAGATCAGCACAGAAGTCATGGCTCCTTGGTATCCCCGGCGGTACCCGAACGCCCAACTGTGCTAGAACAGATGCAGCTTCAACCGTCATATCTGTTCTAGGACAAATTATCGTGGAAGCTCCCTACCAGCGCATCGCCGCCGACCTCCGGCGTCGCATCCAGGCGGGCGAGCTCGCCCCCGGCGACAAGACTCCGTCCACCCGCGCGATCGCGCGCGACTTCGGGGTCGCCCTGGCCACGGCGGTGCGGGCGCTCGCCGTCCTCAAGGAGGAAGGACTGGTGGAGGGCAGGCCCCGGTCGGGGACGGTGGTGGCGGCCACTCTGAGCAGGCCGCGGCGACATCCCGGTGCGGTGGAGCTGACCCGGGAGCGGATCGTGCGCGAGGGGATCGCGATCGCCGACGCGGAAGGGCTCGGCACCGTGACCGTTCGCGCCGTGGCCGCGCGTCTCGGCGTCTCGGCCGCGGCGATCTACCGGCATGTGCGCGGCCGCGACGACCTGGTACGGACCATGGCGGACCTCGCCTACGGCGCGGAACGCTACCAGGACGTGACGCTCGGCCGGCGGGACCGGCTGGAGATGGTCGCCCGCACGTTGTGGCGGATCTACCGGCGACATCCCTGGCTGCCCCACCTCGCCCCGCTGGGGCGTCCGCTGCCACTGCCCGGCGTACTCAGGCACGGCGAGCAACTGCTGCTCGCGCTCGACGGGCTCGATCTCGATCCGGCGACCGCGATGACCATCGATGTTCTGCTCTACGCATACGCGCAGGGGCTCGCCGTGCATGTCGAGCGGGAGGCACAGGCGATGTCGGCCACGGGCCTGTCCAGCGAGCAGTGGCTCGACACCCAGGGCGGCACGGTGAACGCCGTCGTCGCCGCCGGACGGGCGCCGTTGCTCGCCAAGCTGATCGGCGAACTCGGCGCGGACGGCTACGACTTCGACCTCGACAGGCTCTTCGAGTTCGGGCTCCAGGCGCTCCTCGACGGCCTCGGCATCGGAAACGCCGACTGATGATCCGGCTGTCTCCGCGCTCCGGTTCCCCGGAGACGGCTCGATGAGTGCCACGTTCCTCAAAGCAGGTGGATGACGCCGGGGATGGCGTTCGGTCGAGGTCGCGTTCACCGGCGCCTGCCGCCGGCCCGCCTCATATAGGCGAATTCCATTCAGAAGGTCAGCGGAAGACTTCCTGGACCGACTTCGGCGGGTCGGCCACGATGAGGGGCATGACGAAGAACGGACCGGCGCGGCCGCCGACGGCGAGTGGAGGAGCAGGTTTGCGCCTGAACTGGGCGGCAGTGGGCGCTCTGGCGGGTGCGGTGGCCGCCGTGGTCACGCTGGTCGCCTACCTGATGCCGCCGACCCCGCCTCCGCAGCCCCCGTCCGACGCGGTAGTCACCACCTCGCCTCCGCAGCCCCCGTCCGACGTGGTAGTCACCACCTCGGCTCCGCAGCCGTCGTCGCCGGATCCGGTCACCACCGGGCACGCACCGCCGGCCCCGAGCCCCCCGCCCGAGTCCAGCGCGCCCCAGCCGCCGGCGCCAAGCACCACGCGAGCGGTGCCGGTCGCCTCCCCGCCGGTGTCAGCGGTCCGGCCCGGGGGCTGCGACGAGACGACGACGGCGCTGACCGCATACCGCCGGAACGCCGGGACCACCAGCAGCAGCCAGGCGGCCGCGGCTCGCCAGACCTACCTCGACCTGATGGGCGCGGTCCTCGACGCTCAAGGAGCGGTGGGGGCGACGATCAGTCGACTGGCCGCCGAATTCCAGGAACTGAACTTCCGGCTGACCGGCATGACCGGCGGCGATCCCAATCAGGTGATCGCGGATATCAACACGGACCTCGCCGAGCTCAAGAGGCTGTGCGAATCCGGCTGACCTGACGACACGTCACAGCCGGACTGGCCCGCGGCGGCCGCGGAGCAGCGGGGGCCGGTGGGTCCGCGCCTGAGCGCCGTTCCCACGTGCTCATCGCCTCCGCCGGCGCATACCCGACACCGCGGCCCTCCCGATCGACATCCCGCTACGGGCGACGCGCCCTCGACTCATTCAGCGCAGCAGGACGCCCGACGGCAGCCTCGGCCGGCGGCGTTGCTGTATTTCGCCGCTGTACGGCACGGAAAAGGCCACTTCCCGATCACGGAAGGTAGCCTTTGACATGGGTGGAACCTAGGAGATTCGAACTCCTGACATCCTGCTTGCAAACGAGCGCCGGTCACGACGTAGAGAGCTCCGCACCCTGCTCAGACGGCAGATAGCGACCGGTGAAGTGTGATCATGTAAGGCAGCGTTGCTGTACCTGCTGCTGTACACGGCATCCCGGCCGGCGGCCCGCTCTGTCATCCGATGGCAAGCCGGCCCAGATTGCAGGCCGCCAAGCCCGAGCGCCGGAGGCGGCGCGCCGGCCTGATTTTCCGCTCTCAGGCGGAGCGATCACCTGCTCGGCCGATCGAGAGCGTGGTCAGGCGCGTCTGCGCGGTGGCCGGGATGTGTCGGCGTGTGGCGATGTTGCTGCCAGCGCTGGAGGTTGGCCGCCGTATCCGACGGTTTCCTGGCGCGTCACACCAGGAAGATCAGCTCGATTCCGACCAGCACGTCGAACACGCCGCACCACTCGGCGTAGGAGCGGGTGACGACCTTGCCGCGCCACAGGTGCACGAAGTCCCAGACGCCGTGCACCAACCATCCGGCCGCCACCACGTATCGGCCGATCTCAGGGTCGAGGGCCAGCCCGGCCAGCGCTAGCGCGCCGAACCCGATTACGCCGATCGCCTGGATCCTGAATTCGCCGGACCGGCGCGAGTGTCCATCGATCATGCCCCAGACCAGCACGGCCAGTGCCAGAGCGAGCAGGACGGTGGACGGCGCGACCAGATCCAGCAGCCGCGCCCCAAAGATGATCACCGTTCCGACGCCCAGCAGCGGCCACGACAGCGCGGGTCGGCCCAGCTTGGCGACGACGAGATACAGCAGCGGCAGGGCAGGCAGGATCTGCGCGAAGCTCCTCACCTCGCTGCTCAGGTCGCTGCCGCTGCTCAGCGTGAGGAACATCAGTCCGATGGCGACGGCGATCGGCCAACGATCCTTGAGCACGTGGATCCAGCGCTTAGGGGCGGGTGCGGTATTCGCGGCTTGCATCAGAGGCCTCCTTGATACGGGGGTCAGGTATAGATGACCTCCAGGCTCGCCGACACGGGCATCTTCTCGGTAGCGCCGAAACCGCATGTCAGAGGATGGACATGTCATGTGATCGCATGACATTTGTCATCATGAGGTGGCGGCGAGACATAAAGGGTTGACGCGGTGGATTGCTGCGACAATGGCCGCGTGCGTGACGTGCCGGTCGATCCTGGAACGAGGCTGACGAACTTCCGCCGCTACACCTGGTGGAGTCTCATCGGCGTCACCGCGTTCTTCCTGGCCTTCAGCGTCAAGAACCAGATCATGGACACAGCGGTGCCGGTCATGGTCCGACTCGCCGCCGTGGCCACCTTGGCGCTGACGGTGGCGGCCATCGCGGTGTCCACCAGCCGTCGGCTCCCGCGCATTCCCCTTGAGTCCCCGGGCAGACCACCGCCGGTGAGATGGCTGGTGGCCGGAGGTGCGGGCGGGACGGTACTGGGCGTGATCCTGCTCGCCCTGCGGGACTACGGGCTCTGGTCGTTCGGCCCGGCCATGATGGTCTCGATCATCGCGACGTTCTTACCCGGTCGGCGCCCGTGGCTGCTGATCACTGTCACGGCGGCAGGCGCGGCCGTTCTGGGCGGGGTCACAGCCGCGCTGTCGGGGCAGGGATCGGTGTTCGCGACGGCGTTCCCTGCCGGACTGGTGCTCTTCACCGGCTGGGTCACGCTCGGGATGTTGTGGGCATGGGACGTCGCCGAGCAGTTGAACGCGGCCCGCCGGTTTTCAGCGGAGCTGGCGGTAAAGGACGAGCGGCTGCGTTTCGCCGCCGATCTGCACGACATCCAGGGCCACCACCTGCAGGTGATCGCGCTCAAGAGCGAGTTGGCGGCGCGGCTGGCGGAGGCCGACCCCGCGCGGGCGGCCGCGGAGATGAAGGAGGTGCGGCGGCTGGCCGCAGACGCGTTGCGGGACACTCGTGCCGTCGTCCAGGGGTATCGCCGCGTCACGCTGGAGGAGGAGATCGGGAACGCGACCAGAGTGCTTGCCGCGGCCGGAATCGACGCCCGGATGGAGCTCGACCGCGCCGCCGTTCCCGGCCTTCTTCCCGATCCGGGCCCGCGCCTGCTGGGGCTCGTGATGCGGGAGGCGACCACCAACGTGCTACGCCACAGCCGCGCCCGGCACGCCGAGGTCGGCTACCGGATCATCGGCGGCCTGGCCCGTCTCACGGTCGCCAACGACGGCGCGCCCGATCATCCCGGCACGGGGCGGGAGTCCGGTCCGGGTACCGGCCTGCAGACACTCGCTGAGCGGCTGCAGGCCGTCGGGGGCGAGCTGACCTGGCGGCGCGACGACGACCGTTTCGTCGTGACGGCCTCCCTGCCTGCGGAGACAACCGGCCAGGAATCCGCGAACGCTCGAAATGCCGCGGCGGCCACTGAACCGGAGGCGCGATGATCCGGCTGTTGATCGCCGACGATGAGGACCTGATCAGGGGTGCCCTGACGGCGCTGCTGGAGCTGGAGGAGGACCTGACCGTCGCCGCCGAGGCGGCCACCTCCACCGACGCCGTGCGCTTGGCCCGCGAGCACAAGCCCGACATCGCCGTACTGGACCTGGAGATGCCGCCGACCGACGGCCTGCGTGCCGCTCAGGAGATCAGGGCGGAGTCCTCCATCAAGATCATCCTGGTGACACGGCACGCCCGCCCGGGGGCGCTGCGCCGCGCGTTGTCAGTGGGTGTGAGTGGGTTCGTGCCCAAGACCACCCCCGCGACGAGGCTGGCGGAGATTATCCGCGACGTTGCCGCCGGACGGCGCTACGTCGATCCCGACATCGCCGCCTCGGCCCTGACCGAGGACGACTGCCCGCTCAGCGACCGGGAACTGGAGGTGCTGCGGGCGTCCCGGACCGGGGCCTCGATCAGGGAGATAGCCGCCCAGGTCCACCTGGCGCCGGGCACGGTACGCAACTACCTGTCGGCGGCCATGTCCAAACTCGGCGTCAGTTCCCGCCACGCCGCCGCTCACCGCGCCTGGGAAGAAGGCTGGATCTGAGGATCATTCGGTGGACTTGTCGGGGACGTAGGAGAGCCTGTCGGGGGTTGCTGACGGCGGAAACGTCGCGGACTCGAGCACCCTGGCCGGTCTGGCGTCCCATGGATCGAAAAGGCCACTTTCCGATCACGGGTAGTGGCCTTTGCCCTGGAGCGGAGCCAAGGAGATTCGAACTCCTGACATCCTGCTTTGGTGAAAACGAGAGCCAGATGTTTGTCTGTGTGAGAGCCGGGATCGCACTCATATCGGCCAGTTCGGGAGCCACTCCGGCCTACCTCGTCACCGAGTATGGCCGTCGCTCGCCCCACCTCGGCCCCTCGCTCCCGAATGTGTCCCCAGCCGCCAGGTAGCTGATCGCAGGTCCTCGGTCGTTGCCAGTCACTCTGATTCCGGAGACGTCGTGGGAGTGGAGGTCCTTGGCTTGGTTAGGGGTGGAGTTGCCTGGGCCCTTGTTATCGGGGTTGGGGCCGTAGTCCGTCGAGGATGATCTGGGCGATGTGTGCGGAGCGTTCGTGGCTGGTGTCCGCGTCGGCGTGTCGGATCGCGGCGAAGGCGCCGGCGACGATTGCCATCACCTCGTCGACTGTCACGTCGTGGCGTACGACGCCGGCGCGATGGGCGCGATCGAGCAGGTGTGCGACCTGGTGCGTGAGGTCGGCAGCGGCGTCCGGAGCGGCGTTGCGCAGGTCGAACTCGGCGGCCGTGAGCGCGCTCTTCACCGCCGCGTTCTCCGCGCCTGAGGCCATCATCCGGGACAGCAGCGTGAACAGGGCGGCCGGATCGTCGGTACCGGCGAGCGCTTCTCCCTCAGCGACCAACTGCCTGATCTGGTCGATCGCGACGGCGAGGTACAGCGCTTCCTTGGCGGGGAAGTGCCGGTGGACGGTGCCGGGACCGACACCCGCGCGGCGGGCGATCTCGTCGAGCGAGATGCCGAGGCCTTGTGAGGCGAACAACTGCTGCGCGGTCCGCAATACCTGCTCACGATTGCGGCGCGCGTCGGCCCGTAGCTCCCGGTCGTTCACGGGAGCCGTCGGTGGCTCGGCTGGAGTGTGCTTAGGCGTTCGACTGGACATCTCACGCCTAGCTTAACCGGGGCGTCGCCCCGTATGCTGCCCGTATATAAACGGGGCGAAGCCCCGCTTATGCGGTTGCGTCGTTTCGCCATGAGGCAGGCCCCACCGAACACGAGGAGGTCCCTTCGATGACCACACGCGAGGAAGCCAGCGCCCTGGTGCTGCGGATGCAGGAATGCTTTAACACCCGGCAGTTCGACCAGGCCGCCGATCTGTTCACCCCCGACTTCCTTAACCACCCGCTTGGCGCCACCGGGTTCGAAGCGGGCAAGGAGGCCTGGGTCCAGGTCGTTGCCCGGTTCCCGGCCATGCGCGTTGTCGCCGACGACATCCTGATCGACGGCGACAAGGTTGCCGTCCGCTCATCGGTTGAGGGGATGGCGGCCCCGGGTAGCGACGTCCGGCCCGTGCTCATCGAGATCTTCCGTATTGACAACGGCCGACTCGCGGAGACCTGGGGCGTCACCGAGGGCCCGGACCCACGTCACTGAGGCCCCGCGGTCTCGCAAGTTCCTCCGGCAGATCAGCCCCGCCACGCTGACGCTACCCACATCAGACTGGCCAGGCGGCGACAAGACAAGCGTCCCAGGCCCCGTGCTGGGGACTGGGGCCCTCACGTGCTCAGTGTCGGGATTAGCGCTAATCCCGACACCCTAGCGAGGGCTCCTCAGCGTAATCAGAACCTCATCCCGGGGGCTGGGGACACACTCGGGAGCGGAGGGCCACCTCCAGGTAGTCGTCCCTCGCTCCACCTGGACCTGGGACATCGCCGACGGCGACTATCGAGGAAGACCAGGGACCGTCATCGCGCCGGCCGGTCCGCCGGGGTGACTCTCAAACTCACCAACACGGCCCTGCGGCCGACGTGGCCACAAGAGCCAGTGACCGACATTCGGCTCTCGTTTCGGCCTACAGATCCAATGAGACCGACGTGTGCGGTGGTCAGGTAAGCCGAGCGCTGGGCTCGGTGCGAGGGCCGGTCGTACGGCGGCGCATGCCGTCCTTGATTCATATGAGCGCTGCAGGAAGAACCCGGAAAACAATCACACCGGTCTGGCCGTCTCCGGTTCCGGAGTCGACCGCGTCCCGGTGGAATGAAAATTTCACCCGTCACGCCGGTATTACGGCTCTGCAGGACTAATCCCCGACCTGGTGGCACGCCTGGCCCACCCTCGCGAGAGCTGCCATGACAATAAGTTAACGCCGGGCCGAATCAGTGGCTCTCAATCGCCTCTCTGGACGCCTGGAGGCCCCGACAATAATCTCCTGTGTGCTCCGCCGACATCACGAAGAGATGAGGTTGGAATTGGCACATTCCACAGCACGTCGTGCGGCCAGCTCTGTCGCCATCGTCATCGCAACACTCGCGGCAATCCTGGTGCCCGTCACTCCCGCGCACGCCGCCTACGGCCCAGACCAGACCGTGTCCATCACGGTGACCTCGAACGCCGGTCCGTCGATCATGCTCGCCCAGCTGACCGGCACGCTGGCGTTCGACGACGGGAACACGAAGTTCAGGTACGCGCTCCGGCTGTGCTGGGGGAGCGGCTCCTACCCCATGCCGAACTTCTACGTCTCCGTCAACGGCAGCACCGTCCTCTATCCCACCCAGACGGGCACGGCAGCCGCTCCCCCCGGGTGCCAGTTGTCCCTATTCCTCTACGACGGTGAATACACCCACTCCACTACCCTGACGAACGTCACCTTGTACGTGACGGGCGGCTGGTTCTATCCCGGCAACACTTACAACAGCCGCACCAAATCCGTGACCTACGACAACCCCTACAACTGAGCCGTCGGAAAAGCCGCGAGCACACCGCCACCCGGCGTACGCAACCGGGACACAACCCCGTCCGCACAGCGTGCGCTCTCGCGCTGGACCACTTCTGGAAAGGCACCGTGCGACCTCGCCGAGACAGCGTGTGCAGACAGCTTGCCGACGCCGAAATACCGATACACGAATTCCAGTGGAAGAGAGATCGTAGTCACTCGGACAGTCACGCACTCTCGCCAACGACCTTCGGCGAGAGTGCGTTTGAATTGGTGGAGCCTAGGCTGACATCCTGCTTGCAAACGGGAGCCAGTCGCGGCATTGAGGGCTCTTTGCCCTGCTCCATAGGCGGTTGCGGCTCGGCTGCGTGTGCCTGCGCGAGGTGATGTCGCGCCCTCGCGAACCGCGCTTTCACCGAGAACACGTAGGCCAAGTTCATCGATGAAGGACTGAACGTGACCCGCTTGACTCGAAAATGCACGGATTCTTGCCCGGACTTGTCCAGATACGGCAACCGAGCCAGAATCAGTTCAGCCTTCAACTACTTGGTTGGAGAGTCACTGCACGGATGAGGAGAGGCATGAAGCGCACCACCTCCATTCTCGTCGCCACCGGCGTCCTCGGTGCCATGCTCACTGGCATCAGTCCCGCGTCCGCAGCCACCTCCGCAATCGACTGCGCCACGGGCGGGTACACCCGGGTCCTGAACAGCTACGTCCCCACCAACGTCGAGAGGCCCGCGGTGGACGGTCGCAGCTACAACATCGGCGGCCCGTCGGCGTACACGTACGAGGTCTGCCTCGACATCCCGGACACCTCGACATTCACGATCGAGGTACGGATCTGGTCCAACGGGTCACAGAGTGTGTTCGTGGACGACCGGCCCGGGGACAAGGTCTTCCGCTACTCGCTCGGCGCCAACAGCTTCTGGCAGGTCTACGGCACGTTGACCGGGCCCGGCAGCACCTACCTCTACTACACCTGGCACGAGAAGCAGATCCCGGCCTGACGTGGAACGGGCCGGCCACCTCACTCAGCGAGGTGGCCGGCTCTACCGCTCTCAAGCGGCCCAGAAGCCTGCTTTATCCCGGGTTGAAATTCCACAGGCTCCCGATCTCTCAAACGGCTCGGTGAGCAACTGGATTCGTCGCCGTCAGCGTATTTCGCTGCTGCACGAGATCGCACAGGCCATTTCCTGATCACGAGAGGTGGTCTTTGACGTGGACTGGAGCCTAGGAGATTCGAACTCCTGACATCCTGCTTGCAAATCGGTCCGATCTCGGGCTGTGCAGGCCATGAGCTGGGCGGAGGGCTCCCCGCGAGCGACCGTGACTGACCGCCGTTGACCGCCCTTAATGGCCCGCCAATGGCCCGGCAGGCAGCCGGGCCGATCTGCTCGGCGACCGTCCCGGTCAGGCGCACGACCAGCAGTAGAGCTGCTGGCCATGTTCCTTCGCGCGGCGGGACAACCCGATGAGATCCTTGGCCACGGGCATCAGATACTCCAGGTCGGCCGAGCTGAAGTGTGAGAACTGCTCGCTCTTCGCCCAGCGCTCCACCACCCTCGGCAGGTGCGCGTCGTCGGCGCCGGCGAGCAGGTCACGCACGTTCACCGACAGCTCCTCGATACTCACGCTGCTGAGGTAGGGCGAGTCCTCGGGCAGGGCGTCCCATTCCTCGTCGGTCTGCGGGAACGGGTCGGGATACGAGGAGGGGTACAGGCGCACCGTGGCAACCAACTCCGTGGACAGGTCGACATTGGCGATGAGCGCCGCCAGCTCGTTCAGGGTTATCGACGGGTCGAGCCATTTGGTCTCCATGGCGTCGAACTCGGGGACGCCGTACTTAGCAGGGTCGGCGACCACACGGCCATGCTCCGGCTGGATGATCGCCATCTCACGATCCGCAGCCCGGTAGTACTCACAGAAGCCCATGCGAGTGATCCTGGTCCGGCACACGCAACAGGGCAACTCTCGTCAACGACGTCGTCGTCGTATTCCTGGCATCCTGCTTGCAAAGACGCATACCGATCTTGTTCGATCTGCGAAGACGCAGCTCCGTGCCCTGATCGCGTTCCCCGTGACTCCCCGCTGTTCCCCCTTGTTCTCCGTCCCATCGGGCACGCGACGGGCACAGCGGTACCCCCTTCGAGACGGTCTCCGGCATTGCGCCGCGCCTCCCCGCATGGGTACGGCTTGCCGTAGGCGATCGGGCACGACGCCGGGGATGCTGGATAGCACCGGAGACCGTCACCGCCCTGTGTCCCAGGGACATAGGGCGACCCAGAAACCTGCGGATTAAAAGAAGTCAATTCGATCAAGGTCAGAGGCTCTAACCTGCGGTCGCGGTATCCGTGAATGTTCGCTGAGTTCCGACGTCGTTCACGCTCTTGGCTGTACGGCCAAGGCTTCCGAGCCGCTGCTTGTCAATTAACTCGCACGCTTATTCCGCTTTCTGGTAGGAAACCGGCATGGTTACTGGAGATCGCGTACAGCTGCGCGCCATCGAGCCGTCGGACGCCGAGACTCTGTGGCGCTGGCATAGCGACCCTGAGGTCATGCGGTGGATGGATGCTCCTTATCCGCCGTCGCTGGCTCTCACCAGGAAGCGGCTTGAGGAGCGCGGCCCCGACTCCTACGGCAACCTGAACCTGATGATCGAGACACTCGACGGCCGGACGATCGGTATCGTCGCGCTACGGGAGGCTGAACCCGAGATCGGCGATGCCAAGCTCGATATCTATCTCGGTGAGAAGGACACCTGGGGCCAGGGGTACGCCACCGACGCGATGCGGACGATCTGCCGCTATGGCTTCGGCAAGATGCGGCTACACCGGATCTCGCTGACCGCAGTCGCCGAGAACGAGGCGGCCCGCCGGGTCTACGAGAAGGTGGGCTTCGTTGAGGAGGGGCGCATGCGTGAGGCGTTCCGGCGCGACGGAAAGTGGCACGACAAGGTCATCATGGGTCTGCTGGAAGACGAACTCCGCTGAACCTGGCGCGAAGGCCAGGGCAGGCTTTCGGTGAGCCGGGGCCGAGGAACGAGGTCCCGGATCGTCGATCGCCCCTCGCCACGTATGGCGGCCGACCACGATGAGACGATCGTGAGAGCTGCATCTGGGCGGCGGCGCGTCGCTGGGGTCGGCGAGTGCATCGGCTGTGGCGGGTGCGCGGGCGGCTACGGCCCGGGGCGCCGGTCGGGACCGGCCTCCAGGCCGCACGCCCGGTCGGCGAGCGGCAGAGGGCCAGGTACGGCGGCGGGCAAGCGGACGGTGGTGATCCCCGAGTTGATCATCGAGGACCTGCGGGCGCACGTGAAGAACTTCACCCAGGACGGCGACAAGGGACTGATCTTCGCGGGACCGGATGACGGTCCGCTACGGAACACCAACTTCAACCGCCGGGTCTGGGCTCAGGCACTCAAAGACGCGGATCTTCCGAAAATCCACTTTCACGACCTTCGGCACACCGGGAACACCCTCGCCCCGAACGCCGGGGCGTCGATCCGGGAGCTGATGGAGCGCATGGGTCACTCCAAGCACGCGGGCCGCGATGCTCTATCAGCACTCGACGTACGAGCGGCAGCGGGAGGTGGCACGGATCGCCCGTGGGGCACTTGGGAAGGGATCGGGCACGCAACGGGCACGGGAGCGAAAGAAGGCCGAATGAAGATCAAAGCTCAGGTTACGGCAACCGTGCCCGACCTGGGCTTTTTCGTGTCCGAGAGGAAGTGGAGCCTAGGAGATTCGAACTCCTGACATCCTGCTTGCAAAGCAACCCGGGTGGGGGCGGGACCATGGGCAATACCCGCTCCCACCTGCGCATACGGTCCATGGTGATCCACCGTCGTCCGGGCTTGTCCAGGGTCGTTGTCACCCAGTTGGTCACTCAGTGATTCGCCTGTCCGAGCCGGTAGAGCGCGTCTTCCCCGGTCCTCACTCGGGGCCGCTCAGCTCTCGATACGCCTCGCGCAGTTCTGCGGCTTCCGGCATGCGACGCGTTTCGATGGCACCGATCACCTCGCGCGCTCTCCAGTAGTTGGACGGCACCAGCACGCCACTCGTCATGGTCGTGAGGGCAAGCTGACCGGCCTCGTCGGGCTGGTCGGTGGCGAGAAGTGCCAGAGCAAGGTCAAGGCGTGCGGAGGTCGCTCGACGTGGACGAAGCAACCCATCCGCGGCCGACTCCAGGCGGGCGAGCACCTGCCGGGCGTACGACTCGGCGGCTGGGTCTCCCAGCCATGACAGCGTGGTCGCCACGTACGCCTCGCTCTTGGAAGGGTCGTAGCGGTAGTGGTGCTCGGGATGCTCGGGCACCGACAACGGCGAGACCAGCCGGGCAACCCGGTTCAGCGCATCGCGCGTCTCCGGGCCGGACCCGAGTCGTGCCCAGATTCGGCCTTCCTGCGCGGTCGCCTGAATATAGGCCGAACCGCCACGCGGTGCGATCGCCTGAGCCCCTTGGGTCAAGGCCAAGGCGCGGCGGTAGTCGCCGGTGGTGACCGCCTGCCATGCCTCGGTCTCCAGGCACCAGGCGGCGATCTCGGGATGCTCAGCGTGCTTGGCCAGCTGAGCGGTCGTGCGAAGCCACGTTCCGGCGGCCTCGAACTGGCGAAGGTCGATATGGCAGGTGGAGGTCAGCAGCGACAACCAGCCACCGGCCGTGAGAAGGCGGCGGTGCTCGGCGAACGTCTTCTTGGCGTCGACCAGGTGCGAGACGTACGACAGGTGCTGACGCACCCGTTCCAGCAGCTCGGCCGGTGGTGTCGCCTGGTAGGCCATCGCGAGGTCGTCGACGGCCGACTCCAGCCGCTCCAGCGTCTCATTGCCCACATCGCTGGCGGTAACCCGGCGGGCCAGTTCCAACGCCTCGATCTCCCCCGTGAAGAGAGCGCTGCCCCGTGCCGTGCTCGCTGGGTCATCGCCGAACAGCTCGGCTTCTCCCAGGCCGAACACCCGGCAGTAGAGCAGCCGGTAAGGGTCCTTGGGCTTATGCCTGCCCGCTTCCCAATCCTTGATCATGCGGACCAGGGATTCCCGCTCGGGCAGGCGGGCACGAGTGCGCGGGTCGGCGGCTTCGGCCAGTTGCCTGGCCATCTCTCGCTGCGTCCACAACTTGTCACGCCTTTCGGCGCGTAACCGTACGGCCCAGGCCGGAATGTCACCCATTGTGTGCACCTCGGGGGACGTGGTGGTCCACCTGACTCCCCCAGTCTCCCCTACTCGCGCTTTCGGCGCGGGGTACCTGGCGATGTCATGGGAGGGCCGTGAAAATGCGGAACCCGCAGGCGCTGTCACGCCGTACGGGTCCCTTGGCCGCACACTGGAGGTGCAACCCATGGATAACTGTAGAGCCGTCCCGCCCGCCGTTGACGAGGCGACGGTGGAGAGCCATGACAAGGCGCTGGCCGTGGTTCAGCGGCTTCTCATCGAGCGGGGAATCCGTGCTCACCGTCATCACACGATCAGCCTGGGGCTGTTCGCCAACAGTGCGGCGGCCTGGCCCGATCAGCCGCCTCTTCGGTCGTGGATGGAGCGGCACCCGCCGGAGCTGACCGTGAAGGGTCCGCAGGGCTGGCGCATAGCCACGGTGACCATGGGGCCGCGCTCGGGCAGCTACCTGGTCTCCCTGCGCGACGGCTCCGCTCTCCAGGCGATAAGAAGCGAGCATCCCGAACAGGTGGTTGCCCTGATCGTGGCTGCTCGGGGGTCGTGACCGTGTACGGCTGGGTCATCCTGGGCGATGCGGCCACCAAGAGAGTCAACGGCCAAGAGGTCGTCATCGCAGCCGGTAAGTCGGGCGACATCGGGGTGGCCATCAGGGCCTGGGAGGACGCTGAACGCCACCGGATGCTGTACGAACTGGGCAACCTCGGTCGCCTGGTCGATGCCGCGATGACTCGTCTCCAGCTCCACCACCGCACTCCGGGCGGGCGCGGGAAACACGTGCCGAAAACCGACGACACCAAATGATCACTGGTCAGGTGCGGCGACACACCTTCCCCGTAGTCGCGTTGCCGTACCTGACTGGCGATGACCGTGAGCAGGTGGCCATGTCATCCGGTGGCAACCTGACCCGGAGCACAGGGCCGCCAGGCCCGCGCACCGGAAGCAGGGCGGCAGAGTCCTTGCTCCTCGCCATTGAGGTGTTCCTGATGACCACCGAGTGGAGACGGCCGGCGCAATGCCGAAGGCACCCCGAAGGGGCCGCGAAGCGGTTGGGCCGGCGGTCGGAGCGGCAGGCGGCAACGCGTACCAGGGGCGGCGGGTGCGTTCGGTTCGGCGGGTGCTCGGTGCGGTGGGCGGCGGGCTTACGCCGTGCCGTCCCGGCTGGCGCGGGCCGGGACCGGCCGCCAGAGCCGCACGCCCGGCCCGCTGGCCGTGCCGGGACGGCGGGGCGTGTCCCGCCGTGCGGCGGCGCGGAGCGCTGCCGCTTTAAACCAGTAAAGAAACTCTGAGCCACCCATGATCATGCATGTCCTACGGGCCAGCCTCTGATGCCAGTCTCACCATCTGCGCCATCAAGACCAGCTATGTTAGAGATCATGAAGAAGGCGTACCTGGTGGTACTGGCGGTGGTCTTCGCGTTTCTCGCAGTGATTGGCGTCGTCACTTTCCCTGCGTTCTCCTATGTAATAGGGAATCGGAGCGAGTGCGGTGAGGAATACAACATCATCGACAAAGCCTTGGCGTCGTTCGACATCCTGGACGCACGCCCGCCTGGGGCCGTCCCGCGCGGGGAGCGCGACTCCAGCTGCGACACCGACGACTATTTTGCATCTGTGAGCCGGTCTTATCGCCCGGCGCAACAGCAAACCCTGGAAGATGTTCAGTCCTACTATCGCGCCATTGCCCTTCAACAGGGTTGGAAAGTCGTCGTCTCCAGCGAGGAGTTCTCTGACGGTGAGGACTGCGTCGTGAAGGACATCGAGGGCTCTCAAGTCAATCTGTCGGTTTGGTTCCCTCCAGAGACGAAGGGCGATTACCGCGTGAGTGTGTCCACTTGGCCTTGCTGACAACCTGAACGTCTGTCAGCTCTGGGTGATGAGGAAGCCACCTTCAGTAGGTTTCTAGATCATGAGGGCGATGCCGTTGTCGGCGAGTTCTTCGGGGGTGAATACCGCGCTGGTGTCGTCGGCCAGTTCGGCGCTGTAGCCGATCTCGTAGCGGTTGGCGGGGGCCTTGACCTCGGTGACCTCGATCGGGTGGCCGTTCTGGTCGGCCATGGTGCGGCGGATGATGAGGATCGCCTCGGCGTAGTCCATGCCCAGGCGGGCGCGTTCGTCTTCGTAGGCGATGCGGGAGGTGGTCAGGGTCATCCAGCGGATGGGGCCGTGTTCGCGGATGAGGGTCTGGTAGAAGAACGCGGGCCGCTTGCGGTACTGGTGGAAGCGCTTGGGGTCGTCCCAGTCGGGCAGCATGTCGGCGTTGGTGTAGGAGTTGATCTCCAGGCGGGCCGAGGCGCCGTGGATGCGGGCGGTGTGGCCGCGGTGCCACATGCTGCGGCGGTGGATGACCGGATGTCCGCTCCGGACGCCGAGGATGATCGCGATATCGCGGTTGGCGGTGATCTTCTCGCCGGTGAACAGCGGCGCGGCGGGGTCGACGTCGCGTAGGGCCAGATCCCAGCCGAAGGCTTGGATGTCGGGATGGTTACCGGGGGCGGCCAGGTCGGGCCTGGTCTGGTGGCTGATGAGGATGACCTGGCGTTCGGGCATGGGGCGGACGAAGGAGCCACGTCCGCGCATGACATAGGCCAGTCCTTCGGAGACCAGAGTGTCGATGGCCTTGCGCACGGTGGGACGCGAGACCTCGTAGCGGCGGACCAGTTCCGGTTCGCTCGGCAGGGCGCCGCCGGGCGGGTAGCGGCCGTCCAGGATCGCGGTTCTCAGGTCACTCGCGATGGTGCGCCAGCGGACGTCCTTGTCCTCGGTGGTCTCCACGGCTGCTCCTTCTCGGGAAGTTCCATAACTACTTGTACTACAGGTTGCATGAAACCCTCAACGCAAGGCAACATGTACTACAGGCAGTGTTGCATGAGAGGGGGCGGTCACCATGAACCAACCGAACGAGCACGACCAACAGGCACGACACCCGGAGTGGATGACCGATCTGGTCCAGGTGCTCAACGCACCCGGCTACGACCGGTGGCGGTCGATGGTGGCCGGTACCGGCGGCTGCGCCAACCCGATCCACCTGGCCGGAGAGTCGGCCATCGTGGACACGAGCACGGGCGAGATCCTGCACAGCTACCGCACCGCCGATGAGCCGTCCGGGCATCTGCTGGTGGCCTGCGGCAACCGCCGCGCCTCAGTCTGCGCGGCCTGCTCAGAGGTCTACCGGGCCGACACCTTCCAGTTGATTCGGGCGGGCCTGTCCGGCGGCAAGGGCGTCCCGGAGACTGTCAGCGCACACCCTCGGGCGTTCGTCACCCTCACCGCTCCATCCTTCGGCCCCGTACACACCCGGCGAGAGAAGAACGGGACGGTGCGGGCCTGCCGTCCCCGCAACCGCGACAAGCTCTGTGAGCACGGGCATCCGGTCGGCTGCCATGCTCGCCACGAGTCAAAGGACGAACGGCTCGGGCAACCCATCTGCGGCCAGTGCTACGACTACGTCGGTGCGGTGCTCTGGCAGGCACACGCGGGCGCGCTGTGGCACCGCTTCACCCTGGAAGTGCGGCGCACCCTGGCTGGCCAGGCGGGGCTGAGCCGCAAGGAGTTCGGCAAGCGAGTCCGGGTCTCGTTCGCCAAGGTGGCTGAGTACCAGCGGCGCGGCCTGGTGCACTTCCACGCCATCGTCAGGCTCGACGGTCCCGAAGGGGGCAGCGAACCCCCACCGGACTGGGCTGATCACCACCTGCTCACCCGGTCGATCCCGCCAGCGGTCCAGCGGGTCATCGTGACCTCGCCCGCCAGTGATCTCGGACGGCGGGATCTGGTCTGGGGTGATCAGCTCGACATCCGGCCCATCCTGCTCGACCAGACGGCCAATGGGCTGAGCGAGCGGGCGGTAGCGGGCTACATCGCCAAGTACGCCACCAAGGGTGCCGAAGCATCCGGCACCGTCGATTGTCGCTTGTCATGTCCGGCCTGTAGCGGTCGGGGGCGGCTGCGGCTGATGGCCTCCTGCGAGCGCTGCCATGGCACTGGCCTGAAACCGGGCCTGCACCTGGACGCGTTGCCGGTCACCGAGCACGCCCGGCGCATGATCCGCACCTGCTGGGAGTTGGGCGCACGCCCAGAGTTCGCCGCACTACGGCTGCGGCCTTGGTCGCACATGCTGGGATTTCGCGGCCACTTCTCTTCCAAGTCGCGCCGCTCGCTACTCCACCACGCTGGGCGACCTGCGACAGGTACGTGCCAACCACCGGGCCACCGAAGCACGCGAGCGGCACGGCCTTCCTACCCTCGGCGACGAGACGACGCTCGTTCTCGGGCACTGGCGCTTCGCCGGAACGGGCTACACCCCCGGTGAGGCGATCATGGCCGAACACATCCGGCACCGCGTCTCCCAGGCCCGCGCCATCGCGGCGAAGCGGGAGGACGGTTGACCGCACTGCGACCGCCTGGTGATCGGCGGCTGTATCGCGTCAGTGAAGCCATGTACCTGCTCAGCATGAGCCGCAGCGTGATCTACGAACAGATCCGGTCCGGGCGCCTGCGCTCGGTCACCCAGGGCCGGACCCGGCTCATCCCGGCCTCGGCCATCTCCGACTACGTGGCACTACTCGAACAGGAAGCGAGGGCATCATGACCACACGACGCAGCCGGGGAGACGGCGGCCTGCACTGGGACGAACAGCGAGAGCGCTGGATCGCCTCGGTGACCGTCGGCTACACCCCCGCCGGAAAGCGCATCGTCAAGAAGGCCAGCGGCAAGACCAAGACCGAAGCCAAGGCCAAGCTCAAAGAGATCATCCGCGACTACAAGGACGGGCTGGCCATCGCGTCGGGCGGCTACACCGTGGCTGATGCGGTCAAGTACTGGCTTGAGCACGGGCTGAAAGGGCGGGGGAGCAAGACGGTCGGCCTGTACACCGAGTTCGCCGAGAACCACGTCATCTCGGCGCTCGGTGCGCGCAAGCTCCGTGACCTCTCGGTGGAGGACGTTGACCGGTGGCTGGCGGGCAAGGCGCCGGAACTCAGCACGCGGACGCTCAAGATGATCCACGGCATCCTCAACCGGTCGGTGAAGAACGCCATGGTCCGCGACAAGGTGAAGCGGAACGTCGTGGATCTGTGCGAGGTCCCCGAGGGACGCCAGGGGCGTAAGTCCAAGGCGCTCACACTGGCCCAGGCCACGGCCGTGATGGCGGCTGCGGAACAGGCGAACGCGCGCATGCGTGGGTACGTCGTCCTGTCGCTGCTCACGGGGGCTCGTACCGAGGAACTGCGCGGGCTCTCCTGGACTCACGTGGTGGCGTTCGTCGACGAGCGCAAGGCGTGGGTTCCCGTCACGGAGGCGGGGTGGGAGCACACCGAGTACGCCGTCTACGTGTGGCGGTCGGTGCGGCAGAGCGGCGACACCAAGACCGTCAAGTCTCGCCGGACTCTCAAGCTGCCACAGCGTTGCGTCGAGGCGCTTCGCAAGCTCTGGGAGAACGACGGGCTCACCAGCGAGACCACCGACCACGGCGAAACGGGGAGGCTGGTGTTCTGCACGAAGAACGGGACCGCGCTGAGCGCCGGCAACGTCCGGCGGGACTTCCGGAAGATCCTCAAGGAGGCGGGACTGATCGACACGGAGTGGACGCCCCGGGAGATGCGGCACAGCTTCGTCTCGCTGCTCTCGGACTCCGGCGTGCCCATCGAGCACATCTCTCGACTGGTCGGCCACGCCAACACCGTGGTCACCGAGACGGTCTACCGTCTCCAGATCCGCCCCGTCATGCAGGAAGGCGCGACGGCGATGGACGGTCTCTTCGGAGGCGGGCGGGAGGCTTAGTCACCCAGATAGTCACTCAAGCCCGGTTTTCATGATCACAGACTGGGTGTTTTGGCTGGTGGAGCCTAGGAGATTCGAACTCCTGACATCCTGCTTGCAAAGCAGGCGCTCTGCCAACTGAGCTAAGGCCCCGAGATTCAAGCCGCTGCATGGGAGACGGCCTGCTTCAGTCGTACACCGTAGCAACAGAGACCGCCTCTACGCCAACTGGATCCGCGTGGTGGCGTCATGCCGGACGACTCTCCCCGGGACGGGTTTCAGTGGACGGCGGTGGCCAGAGGGGATTCGACGGGCGCGTCGGCGAGGAGGAGTCCCGGGAGATCCACGATGGAGTCGAGAATGTGGGTGGCTCCCCCGTTGAGGAGGCGTTCCCTGCTGTGGACGCCGGTCAGGACGCCGGCGACCACCGCCGCGCCGGCACGGCGGCCGCAGAGCATTTCGCTCTCGGAGTCCCCGACTACGGCGACCTGGCGTACGTCCTCGATGCCGAGTCGCATGACCGCGGCGAGCACCAGGTCGGGCATCGGACGGCCACGGCCGGTGTCCTCGGGGCACAGGGCCAGATCGATCCTGTCGGACCAGCTCAGGGCGGCCAGCACGCGGCCGAGCGTGACACGGCTGAAGCCGGTGGTGAGACAGATCTTGACGCCGGCACCGCGGAGCTTGTCGAGTGCCTCGACGATTCCGGGCAGTGGAACCAGGCCCGCGCGTCCGATGGCGCCCTCGTAGGAACGCTCGAAGGTCAGGTTGGCCGCCTGGGCCTGGGCCTCGTTGTCCGGGAAGATCCCCCGAAAGACATCGATCTTGGAGCATCCCCGGGACCGGTGCACGTGCACCATGGCACGAGCGTACGCACCGGTCCCGGGCACGATGCCCTGCGTGGCGATCGCCTCGGCGAACGCCCGCTCGACCATGGCGACGTCACCGATCGTGGTGCCTGCCAGATCCAGGCAGACAAGCCTGATGGGTTTTACGCCATCTTGGGCAAGGACCATGAAAGCACCCGAATCGGTAGCCGCGTCTGTCAGTTCTCGCTGCCGGTGGCTTCGGTCCACAGGTCGAGCTCGGCGCGGTCGGCCTGCACCTTGCGCCAGACCAGCAGCCCCCCGAGGGCGACGAGCGCCAGAACGAGCAACTTCTTCACGGTGTGACCCCACTTCTTGAGAAGTCTCACCTGCCGGGGTGAGACAACGCCCGGTTCGAACGGTTCCCTGCAGCCTAGCAAGGGATCGGGCCATGACCCGGCCCGCATGACAAGCGTCACAGCCGATCTACGCTAACCGGGTAATTGCCACTATCATCCCGCACGACTCGCGACCTGATGATCACAATCTGCCATGAATCCTGTTGCAAAACCGCCTGCGTTCTTACGATAACCCCCGGAGTGGGCCGCTCCATCCGCCCGAAGGTTCCGGTCACCGGCCGCCAAGAAGCTTTCTGCCCGGACATCGCGGTGACCAGCGTGTCCGCTCGCTCCGGCGCGATTATCGGGGGCGTGAACGTCCCAAACCCTCTGGCTATGAATCGGTCAGCCGCCCTGAACAAGATCGGCGTAGTCGGGGTGGCGGTCTATCCACTCCCTGACGAACCAGCAGAGAGGCACGACCTTGGCCTCTTCGGCGCGGGCCGCGTCCAGCGCGGTGCGGACGAGTGCGGCCCCCACCCCGTTGCCCTCGTACGCCGGCTCGACCTTGGTGTGGGGATAGACGATGACCCCGTCACGCCGGACGAGTTCCAACCGCCCCGCGCGCCTGCCGTCCACCGTCGCCACGAAGGAATCGCCACCGGGGGAGAGCTTGACATCCACCTGCATGGGGGTTCTCCTTTGCCGGACCGCCGTACGGCGGTCTCTTGGTCAGCCGATTCCGCGAGACGTTCATTCCCGTGCGTGCGGATCTCCGGCGGACGCGATGGCCGATCGGTTTCCGTGCATTGAAACACGAAACCGGCAAACCATACCAAAATGCGCCCAGCTGAAGGATGATGAGAGCAGGCACCGGCACCGCCGGTTCCTCATGACGATCAGTCGACATGCCTGCCGTCGCGGCAGATGTCGACCGACCCTCATGTCCCGTCCAGAAGGTGATCACAATGGTAGGTGAGGTCAGCCACGGCTCACTGCGCGTTCTCTTCACCGATCTGCCGGTCGGCCTGCGCTGCGAGGGAGAGATCGACCTCTGTACGCGGCACATCCTGGTGCGGGCCCTCGCCGTGGCGGCGGAGCGCACCTGCGGCGATCTGCATGCCGATCTCCAGGGTGTCGACTTCGTCGACGTGGGCGGCCTGCGGGTGCTGGCGGAGATCGCATCCGGGATGGTGGGCGACCGCAGACTGATCGTCAGAGGTCTCCGGCCGCACGCGTGGCGGATCGCCGAGATCTGCGGCTGGTCGGAGGTGCTCGACGACAGGTCCAGAGAAGGTATCCGTCAGTGGGATAACAACTGATCACCCCTCGGCTGTAGCGTAAAAGTGCTCTAGAGAAATTCGGAGGATCTCAAGCCGAGCACCTCCGGATCGGCCCGGTCGGCTCCAGGCTTGAGGCACCGGCCGCCTTCCCTCCCCCGACCGTCCACAGAGGTGTAACCCGTGAGCGCTGCCGTCCGCGTGACCGATGTGTCCGACCCCTCGGTAAAGGAGATGGTCCTGCTGAGCCTGGCCGGCGAGCTCGACTACACCAATGCCGAGCGGTTCCGTCACGACCTTCGCCAGGCCATCGGCCAGGACCGGAGTGACCTCGTCATGGACCTGGCCGATCTGACCTTCTGCGACTCCACAGGAATCCAGGAATTCCTGAACGCCCGCAAGATCGTCCAGGATCGCGGAGGCAACATCGTCCTGGCCGGCCCGCACCCCCGCCTGCAACGAATCCTCCACCTGACCGGACTCGCCCAGGCCTTCGGCATCCAGCCCACCGTCGCCGACGCCGTCAAGGCACTGCGAGCCCCGGATATTCACGGCGGATGACCGTCGTAAGTTGGCAACGATCGGGCAGGTGTCTAGCATCGTGTAACTCATCTGCAACGCCCTGATTCTGGAGCAAGTCGGCTCGTCCCCCGGTGACTGCCAGACAAGGCGACGTCAAGGGGGTGTCGTGATCGGCGACCACGGCCAGCACTGGCCGATCGACGAGGATCTCAGCGCGTTGCGGGAACGTCTCCACCATTACGCCACCCAGGCCGGCATGCGGGGCGAACGTCTGAACGACCTCCTCCTCGCCACCAACGAGGCGGTCATCAACGTTCTGGAGCACGGCGGCGGCAAGGGCACGGTGGACGTCTGGCAGGACGAGACCCACCTGACCATCGACGTCACCGACACCGTGGGGATTCTGGCCACCGAGCACATCCCGGCGAAACGCCCCACGGGCACCGTTCGAGGTTTCGGCCTGTGGCTGATGACCCAGCTGTGCGACGAGTTCACCATCGAGCGGATCGCCGTAGGCTCCCGGGTCCGCCTGCGGATGAACCTGCGTTCACCGGCGGCACGGAGCAGGGCGCTCAGCCAGGAGGACCCCGGCCAGGAGGAGGTCCGGGCCGCGTTCTGAGCCTCGATCGTCAGCCGACCGATCGGGCATCACCGCTCGCGGAGGGGGCGCACCGGGGCCGCCCTCACGACCCTCAGCCGGCTTGAGCGAGCCGGCCGGACCTCGCCATGGCCGAGCTCGTACGCAATCCTTGACCACCCGCTGGCAGAAGGGCGATGCTCCGCCCCGATGTCCGCGATACGCTCGTTTAGCCAGGTCAGCGCATTACCTCGCGGTTTTCCCTGACCGTTCTCCCCGAAACCGTGGCGGCCGCCGGCGACACGTGAGGACGTGCCACGGCATCGCTCCGAGGCCGGGTTCACGGTAGACCCGGCCCGCGGACTCCCCTCGCGCCTTGTTCAACCGTGTTCGGGCTCGGAAGGGATGGTCCTGATGAGGGTTGTCGTCGACCTGGCGCGCTGCCAGGGGTATGCGCAGTGCGCCTTCCTGGCCCCGGACACGTTCCGGATGCAGGGTGAGGAGGCCCTCGCGTTCCACTCCAGCCCCGACGACGCGCAGCGGGACCAGGTCCTGCGTGCGGCCGCGGCCTGTCCGGTCCAGGCGATCCTGGTCGAGACATCTGGGCCGTCATGAGCAGCGAGAGAAGCCTGAAGGCGTTCAGGCGTGACGGCCGCATCGTGATCGTCGGCGCCTCCCTCGCGGGGCTGAGAGCCGCGGAGGCGCTGCGCGACGAGGGCTTCACCGGATCGCTGACCCTCATCGGGGACGAGGCGTGCGAGCCCTACGACCGGCCTCCGCTCTCCAAGCAGGTCCTGACCGGCTGGGTACCCGCGGACGGCACCGCACTACCCCGGCGCCGCGAGATCGGCGCGGAGTGGTTGCTCGGTGTGGCCGCCTCGGGACTGGATCTCGCCGGCAAGCGGGTGCGGCTCGCGGACGGGCGGGAGATTCCCTACGACAGGCTGCTGATCACCACCGGTGTACGTGCCAGGTCCTGGCCCGACGAGGCCGAAGCCGCACTGGACGGCGTGTTCGTGGTCCGCACCCGCGACGACTCCGGCCGCCTGCGGGAGCGGCTGGACGCCGGGCCCGGCCGGGTACTCGTCATCGGGGCCGGGTTCGCCGGTTCCGAGATCGCCTCCATCTGCCGCGAGCGCGGCATACCGGTGACCGTCGCCGAGGTCGCCGAGGCCCCGCTGGTGGGAGCACTCGGCAGCATGATCGGCTCGATCGCCGCGGGCCTCCAGCGTGCTCACGGCGTCGACCTGCGCTGCGGTGTCAGGGTCACCCGGCTGGAGGGCGACGGGTGGGTGCGCCGCGCTCACTTCTCCGATGGAGAGACGATCGACGCCGACGTGGTGGTGGTCGCGCTCGGCGGTGTGCGCAACACCGAGTGGCTGCGGGACTCGGGGCTGGCCGCCGGTCGCTGGGGGGTGGCCTGCGACTCGGGGTGCCGGGCGTTCGACATCAACGGCCTGGTCACCGATGACGTCTTCGTCGCCGGGGACGTGGCACGCTGCCCGCACCCGGTCTACGAGTACCGGTTCCTGTCGCTGGAGCACTGGGCCAACGCGGTGGAGCAGGCCCAGGTCGCGGCGCACAACATGGTCAGCCCTCCGACAGACCGCTGGCCGCACCTGTCCATGCCGACGTTCTGGTCCATGCAGTTCGGCGTCAACATCAAGTCCGTCGGCGTTCCGGTCATGGCGGACGAGGTCGTCGTCACCCAGGGGTCGGTGGAGGAGCACCGGTTCGTCGCGGCCTACGGGTACCGCGGCAGAGTCACCGCGGCCGTCAGCTTCGACAACGCCAAATGGCTCGACCACTACCGGCGACTGATCGAGGCGGCGGCCCCCTTCCCGCCCTCCTGCCCCACCCCCGACCAGCCCGCGGACATGAAGCCGGTCCCCGCCCGCTTCCCGGATCCCGTCGTCATCACCCACGGAGCCACCGTCATGGTCACCGGCCACGAGCCGAGCGAGCGGCGCGTGGCGTTCGCCCGGCCGGGCTGTTGAACCCGGGCAAACCCTAGGAGAAGCGGTCATGACAGTCGCTCAGGCGCCCAGCACTCTCCAGCGGATCCTCGACTACTCCAGCCGGGCCGACCCGTACCCGCTCTACGCGGAGCTGCGCAGGAGGCCGGTGGCCCGGCAGGAGGACGGCGACTACGTCGTCAGCACCTACCGGGAGATCAGCGCGCTGCTGCACGACCCGCACCTCAGCTCCGACGCGCACAGCCTCGAAAACCCGGGGCCGGCCCTCGCCGAGCGCGGGGACCCACCGGCGTTCATCGGCCTCGACCCGCCGCGGCACGACCGGCTGCGCCGCATGGCGATGCGGCACTTCGGCCCCCCGCACTCGCCCACGCTGGTGAACGACATGCGGCCCGACCTGACCGCCGTCGTCACCGACCTGATCGAGAACCTGGTGGGCAGGGACCAGATCGACATCGTGGACGACTTCGCCTACCCCTTCCCGGTCACCGTGATCTGCCACCTGCTCGGCGTGCCGCGCGAGGACGAGCCGCGATTCCACCGGTGGGTCGAGGCGATCGTCGCGCTGCTCGACTTCGACCCCGCGACGGACCCTCAGGAACGCCTGCGGGAGGGCACGCAGGCCCGCAAGGACCTCAGGCACTATCTCGCCGAACTCCTGCGGAGCCGCCGCGGCCGGCCGCCGGGCGACGACCTGCTGTCCCGGCTGGCGAGCGACGAAGGCCCCGACGGGCGCATGACGGACGAGGAGATCGTCAGCACCGCCAACCTGCTGCTCATCGCGGGTCACGAGACGACGGTCAACCTGATCACCAACGGCGTGCTGACCCTGCTGCGCCACCCAGAAGTGCTGGAGCGCCTGCGCCGCGAGCCCGAGATGATCATCCGGACGGTCGAGGAACTGCTGCGCTACGAACCTCCGGTGCACATCATCCCCTGGCGGGCCGCCTACAGCGACCTCACCGTCGCGGGCGTCACCATCCCGAAGGGCTCGCGGATCACGCTCATGCTCGCCTCCGGCAACCGCGACCCCGCGTACTTCCGCGACCCCGACCGGTTCGATCCCGACCGGCGGGACAACCGGCATCTCGGTTTCGGCAGTGGCATCCATCTGTGCTTCGGCGCCCCCCTGGCCCGGCTGGAGACGCAGATCGCGCTGAACGGGCTGGTACGCCACCTGGAGAATCCCCGGCTCGTCGCCGACCCGCCCCCGTACCGGCAGAGCGCGGTCCTGCGCGGCCCGCGCCACCTGCTGGTCAGGCAGGGATGACACGTGGTCACCGGCTCCACATCCCGACCCTCACCGGCACCCCGGATGAGGCGTGCAGTAGGGGGGCGCCGTCCGGAGCTGCGAGCCCGCCCGCCTGGAGGAGGTCCTCCTCCAGGCGGATCAGCCGGGCGTGGCGCAGCGGCCAGTCGGGGTGCTCGATCTCGGCGTGGACAGTCCGGCCCGCGACCGTGGTGAACAGCCGGTAGCGGGCGGTCAGGAAGTGCGCCAACTCGTCGCGCTCCGACTCCGCGAGCGGCGGACCGATCTCCACGTCCGCGTCGCATCGTGCGCCCACCGGCCCGGGGCACCGGCGGCGGCAGCGGTAACCCTGACGCTCACCGTCCGCGCGGACGGACATGCCGGACCAGAAGTAGGGCAGCCGATAGGCGACCCGCGCGCCGAGCACGGCGAGCAGGCGCCCGGCGTCCAGCGACAGGAACCAGACGCCGTCGCGCCCCTGGTCATCTCGTACGTACGTGCGCACGTTGGTCTCGGGGAATCGCGACAGCCACGGCAGGGCCGGCGAGTGCGGTATCCGTACGTCCTCCATCAGGAAGGTGGTGAGGCCGACCCAGGCGGCGCCGTCGAAGGTGTGCACCGTGAGCCCGGCCGGCAGCAGCCGCTGGATCTCGGCCGGCGGGTACCGCCAGTGCATGAAGGTCATCTCGGACCAGCGGTGGTACATGACCGGCCGGGCCACGCGCGGGGACGGTGGAGCCTGCATGGTCTGCTCCCTGTCGGGTGAGGACGTCACGTGATGGCGGCCGGGACGGTGAGGTTCCTGAGCCAGGTCTCGTCGCCCGTCATGTGCCGACCTTCCCGGTTGGGACCCGCCCATGCGCCGCCGACCGAGGCCGGCTCACGGCGGGTGGGTTCCCGCTCCCCGGCATCCGCTCGCTTATCTTGGCCATGGCGCCGCACACCTGCCCCACGCCATACCCGCAGGCGGGTAACACTCGTCTCGACTCTTGACAGGGAACAGTTCATGATCTTCATCGCCGTCAAGTTCACGATCCGTCCCGAGCGGGCCGAGGAGTGGCTCTCGCTCGTCGACGACTTCACCCAGGCCACCCGCAGCGAGCCGGGGAACGTCTTCTTCGAATGGTCCAGGAGCGTCGAGGTGCCCGGCCAGTTCGTCCTGCTGGAGGCGTTCGCCTCGCCCGCGGCGGGCGAGGCGCACGTGAACTCGGAGCACTTCAGGACCGCCATGGCCTGGATGCCCGAGCTGATCACGAAGACGCCGGAGATCATCAACGTCGAGGTGCCCGGCGAGGGCTGGTCGCGGATGGCGGAACTGTCACCGGCCCAGGGCTGACCAGAGATGATCATCGATCGTTGACGGCCGCCAGTCGCCGAGACAGGCGCGGACGGTCCGCCCGGCCGCCTGTTCGGGGGTCAGCTGGGGCCTGTTCTCGGGAACGGGCCTCGCGGCCCCCGGACCGACATTGCGGTACTCGCCGAATCTGGCGTCCTGCCAGGGATAACCGGCGCTCATGTTCACGTACGGAGCGGTGACGTCGATCCCGGGGCCGATCCAGGTCTCGCGCACGGTCAGCATCGGGACGGCGGTCGGGTCGCTGCTCGGGCGCCAGGGGCATGCGAGGCCGTAGGCGCCGTCGGGGGACTCGCCGGTGATGCGGCAACCGGTCGCCAGGTAACCGTGCGGGTTCGCGGCGGCGGTGCTCGGGGCGAACACGAAACCGTAGGGCCGAAACGGCACGTCGCGGACCAGGGTGCGCAGTTCACACCGGTCGAAGACCGCGCTGGCCCGGCCGAAGACGAAGTCGACGTCGCCTTCGACCTGGCAGCGCAGGTAGTACTGCCTGGCGAAGGCGGCCAGGCTGAGGGTGTCGGCGTAAAGCGTGTCCTGATGACCGAGGAAACGGCACGCCTCAAAGAACGAACGGTCGCCCATCACCTTCACCGCGACGGCCTGCGTCGCGGTGATCTCCGGGTGGTCGGCGCGCAGCCAGTCATTGGCGAAGGTCAGGTGGGCCGCGGTGAAGCCGTCGGCCTGGATCGTGGTGGTGGCGCTGCCGCTCGTGCCGTACGTGCCGCCGGAGGGCCTGGCCGTTCCCGCGGCATTGTCGAAGACGATGACGACGTCGCGGGCCCGGCGGGTGGCGCCGACGAGGGTCAGGCCGGTCTTGGCCTGGGCCACCAGGACCGTCTCGCGGTAGGTGCCGGCCGCGATCACCAGGGTCCAGCCCTGCCCAGGAGCGTCCGGCGTCGCGTCGACCGCCGCCTGGACCGCGGTGTGGTCACCCCGGCCCTGGGAGTCGACGTACAGCGTGCGCTCGTTCAGCCTGCGGAGCGGTGAGCCGTACGGCCCGAACGGGCGCGCGGGGTTGGTCCCGGCCGCGGCCCGGGTGGCCGGGACGAGCGCGAGGCCGAGGGCCGCGGCCCCGGCCAGCATCTGACGTCGGCCGAACGACGGACTCTGGGGCGACATGGTCACACTCCCGTGGTCACACACGTGAACAGCTTCCACATACAAGACCATCTGCAAGTTAGAGAGACTTGACAAATGTGTCAATGATGGGAGTTCGGCGCCATCTGCACTCTGCGCTCCGCCCTGTCTCCACCGGATATGGGTTGATTTCCCGTAAGATCCCGTTTTCGTGATGACCTCAAAGATCGGGGGATCTGGGATGTTGACCCGCAGGGACACGTTCAGGCTGCTCGCGGGCGCCGCGGCGGCCGGGGCCGCCACCGCACAGGCACGTCCGGGATTCGCCGCCGCCACGTCAGGCCGGGTGACCGCCCCCGTCTGGACGGTCACCGGGAAGAGCGCCTCGGGGCTGGCATCCTTCGACAGCACCCTGAAAAGTTTCATGCAGGCACGTGCCATCCCACACGCGTCCCTGGCCGTGGTGCGCAAGGGCAAGCTGATGCTGGCCCGTGGCTACAACTGGACCGCGGACACCACGTTCCAGGCGGGCCCCACCTCGCTGTTCCGCGTCGCCAGCCTCAGCAAGCCGGTCACCGCGACCGCGGTGACGAAGCTCGTCCAGGACGGAAAGCTGAGCCTGTCCGCCCGGGTGGCGCCGCTGCTCGGCCTGAGCACCGCCGCCGACACCCGGCTCGGCGACGTCACCGTGCTCCACCTGCTGCAGCACCTGGGCGGCTGGAACAGCGCGATCTCCTCGGACCCGATGTTCCAGGACCGCGCCGTCGCGAAGCTGCTCGGGGTGTCCCTGCCCGTGAGCCAGGCCAACGTCATCGAGTGGACCGGCAGGCGCCCGCTCGACCACGCCCCCGGAACGAAGTACGCCTACTCGAACTACGGCTACCTGCTGCTTGAGAAGATCATCGAGAAGATCAGCGGCCTGTCGTACGCCGACTACGTACAGCAGAAGGTCCTCGGCGCCGTCAAGATCAAGCGGATGGCGCTCGGCAGATCCGCGAAGAGCCAGCGGCGGTCGACGGAGGCTCCGTACTTCTCCGGGAAGACCGGAACGACGGTGCTCGACACCTCCGGCGCCGTGCTGCCCGCCCCTTACGGGAGCTTCAACATCGAGAACATGGCCGCGCACGGCGGCTGGCTCTCCTCCGCCGTCGACCTGGCGAAGTTCAGCACGATCTTCGACGGCACGGGACCGCTCACCGCGGCGTCCATCACCAGGACGTTCGCCAAGCCGTCCATCGGCATCAACGCGGACGGCTGGTACTACGGTCTGGGGTGGAACGTGCGCCCGGTCACCGGTGGCATGAACACCTGGCACACCGGGTCGCTACCCGGCACCTCGACCCTGATGGTCCGCAGGTACGACGGGCTGAGCTGGGTGGTGCTGTTCGACCAGCGTGACGACCCCTCGGGCCTCGGCTACGGCGACATCGACTCCCTGATGCACAAGGCCGCGAACGCGGTCACCACCTGGCCGACCACCAACCTGTTCTCCACCTACGGCCTCTGAGCCCGATGCCGCCTCCCTGGGCGAGCCCGTATCCCAGGGAGGCGGCCCGAACCGGCTCCACGACAACCGCACGGTGCCTGATCCGTCGCGGTCACCGGCCCGTCCGGTCGACACGCCTAGTCCGGCAGGCGCCTGCTCCGTCCGCGCCGCCGGGAGAATCGCCACCCGGTGAAGGTGAGGCCGGCGCCCGTCACGGCCACCCCCGCGTAGATCCAGATCGGGATCGACCCGCCGCCGGAGGCGTCCGGTGCGGGAGTGGCGACGGCCGTCGGGGACGGGAGCGCCGGGGGTGGGGTCGCGGTACCCAGGGCGGTGACGAGTTCCGCTGCGAGCGACTCCCCGCTCGGCAGGCCGTCCCCGGCACGCAACGCGGCATCACCCGGGCTGACCAGCAGGTTACCGGCGCAGAGCGAGGTGTTCAGGGCCACCCCCGGATCGGCCGTGAGCAGACCTGACTGGCCGGTGGCGGCGAACACCAGGTACCGCGACCCGGTGACGAAGTTGTATCCGCACGCGGCGCTGTCGGCGTTGGTGGCCACCTCGAACTCGGCGCTCGCCTTCCCCTTGTAGATCTGGTCGGCCCGGAAGGTGTAGACGACCGGCGGTGGAGTACCGAGCGGGTCTCCGCCGACCCGGCGGGCGGCCACCACCGTCCCGGTGAAGACGGCCGCCGCCCCCTTCACCTGCTCGGCCGGTTCGAGGGGAGCGCAGGAGCAGGCACATGCCGTACCGGGAGCGATCACGAGGGCCCCGGCCAGAAGCAGCAGAACGACTAACAGCCGATGTCTCATGCCCTCATGACGTATCCCTCCCCGCGATGGTTCGATACCGGTGCCTCCGGCCCATCGCTGGAGGGTCCCTCGGGAGCCGGGGATGACGGCTGTTCACCCTCCGGAGCCTGGACGATCTCCAGGAGGCTCCTGCCGCACCACTCCACGGTTTCCTCGTACCGGCTACGGCTGCGTCAGCGCCTCGGTGGGCGACAGGCGGGAGGCGCGGATCGCCGGGTACAGGCCGGCCAGCACGCCGATGACCAGCGTGGCGCCCACCCCGCCGAGCACCGCCCACACCGGTATCACCACGGACCACGACACCGAGGTGACATACCCCGCCGTGACCGCCACGCCCAGCAGCGCGCCCGCGACCCCGCCCAGCGCCGACAGCAGCAGCGACTCGGCGAGGAACTGGGTGCGGATCTGCCCCCTGGTCGCCCCCAGGGAGCGGCGCAGGCCGATCTCACCGCGCCGTTCCAGCACCGAGATGACCATGGTGTTGGCCACCCCGACCCCGCCGACCAGCAGTGCCACCCCGCCCACGCCGAGCAGCAGCCCGGTGAAGGCCGCGTCGGCGGCCTGCTTGGCGGCCAGCGCGTCGGAGGGACGCGACACGTCGACCTCGTTGGGGGCCTCCGGGTTGGCGGTGGCGCCGAGCACCTGAGCCACCGCCTCCACCTGCGCGTCCCGCGAGCGGGTGTAGACGACGGTCGGGCGGCCGTCGAAGCCCAGCCTGGACTCGGCCACCGGCCAGCCGACCAGCGCCGCGGTGTCCAGTTCGGGCGCCAGCGGCGTCGGGGCCAGGATGCCGACAACGGTGAACCACACCCCGCCGACCATTACCTGGGTGTCCGGCCCCGCGTGGCCGATCCCGAGGCGTTGCGCGGTGATCGCGCCCAGCACCGTCGCCGGATAGGAGGCGGTGGCGGCGTTGAGCCAGGTACCGCTACGGACCTCGACCCCGACGGTGGCGGGCAGCCCGGTCCGCACGGCGTAGGTCGCGATCCCGTTCGTCTCCGCCTTGGGGATCTTTCCGGTGCGGTAGACGTCGGCGTCGGCCACCCGTCCGATGGCCGAGACCGACTCCACCGGGGCGATCCTGCCCACCATCGCCTCGGCTTCGACCGGCAGCCTGGCCTGCTCACCGGTCATCGTCGTGCCGGGCGAGACGGTCAGCAGGTTGGTGCCCAGCTCGGACAGGGTGCGGTCCAGATCGGCACGCGAGGAGGAGGAGATGCCGACCACGGCGACCATCGCGGAGATGCCGATGGCGATCCCCAGCGCGGACAGGAACGCCCGCATCGGCCGGGTGCGCAGGCCCACCACGCCCACCTTGAGCACATCGCGCGGCCACATCCTGGCCGGTCGCAGCGCCGGTCGCAGCGCCGGTCGCGGCACCTCGGCGGTCATCGCCCCACCTCCGGGACCGTGGCCTCGGGCCGCGCGTTGTCGAAGGTCACGCGACCGTCGCGCATCCGTACCCGGCGTGGCAGTGACTCGGCGATCTCCCGGTCGTGCGTGATGATCACTACGGTGGTGCCTCCCGCGTGCAGGCCGCGCATCAGCTCCATCACCCCGGCCCCCGAGGCGGAGTCGAGGTTGCCGGTCGGCTCGTCGGCCAGCAGAAGCGGGGGATCGCCCGCCACCGCCCGCGCCACCGCGACACGCTGGCGCTCACCACCGGACAGCTCATGCGGCTCATGGTCCATCCGATGGCCCAGCCCGACCCGCTCCAGCGCCGCCGCCGCCCTGCGCCGCCGCTCGCCCGGCCGCAGGCCGGAGTAGAGCAGCCCGTCGGCCACGTTGTCCAGCGCCGTGACGCGCGCGGCGAGGTGGAACTGCTGGAAGACGAAGCCGATCCGGGTGGCCCGCAGCGCCGACAACCTGGCGTCACCGAGCCCGCCCACCTCGTAGCCGTCGATGCGCACGCTGCCGGCGGTGGGCCGGTCCAGGGTGCCGAGCACGTTGAGCATGGTGGACTTGCCCGAGCCCGAGGGGCCCACGATGGCGACGAGTTCGCCGGCGCCGATGTCCAGTGAGACGCCGGCCAGTGCGGTGACGCCGCCGGGATAGATCTTCGTCACGTCGCTCAGCGAGATCACTTCGGCACCCCCACCGCGGTTCCCTCGGTGATCCCGTCACCGGAGATCTCCACCCGGCCGGCCGCGAACAGGCCCGTCGTGACCGGGACGTAGGAGGACGTCGAGCCGTTGACGACCTCGACGCCGAAGCCACCCTCCCGCAGCGCCAGCAGCGCGGCGACCGGGACGGTCAGCACGTCCTTGCGCCTGCCCGCGGTGAAGGTGACGTCGACCGAGGCCATGACGTAGGCGGCGGCCGCCTTCTGCGCCTTCCCGCCGCGCAGCTCGACGACCACCTCCACGCCGGTCGTGGGGCTCTGGCCCTGACCGCCCGGCTTGATCACGGTGGACACCTCCTCGACGCGACCGCCGATGGTGGTGCCGTCGGGGAGCGTGACGGTCACCTTGCCGCCCTTTCTGGCCAGTCGCCGCTCGGAGGCGCCGAGCTCGACGGTGACGGCCTTGGCCGTGCCGGAGTAGGTCAGCACCTTGCGTCCCGGGCCCGTCGGGTCGCCCTCTCCCGCCTGGAGGCTGTCGACGCGAACCGCGCCGGGAGCGAACATCACCCGGCCGAGTTCGACCTCGCCGCTCTCCTGCAGGCCCCGGTCCTCCTGCCACTGCCTGACGGCCTCGGCGGTGGAGTAGGTGTACTCGCCGTCCACCGTGAAGCCGGTGTAGCCCAGTGCCTTCAGGTTCCTCTCCAGCTGCTTGACGTCGGGACCCTCGTCGCCGATCCGCATCGTCCGGTAGGCGGGCAGCGTGCCGTACATCAGCACGACCGGTTTGTCGTCCACCCGATACAGGGCTCTGCCGCGGGTGACGCGGTCGCCGGTGCCCGGCAGGCGGGTGAGGGTACCGGGCAGCCGGTTGACGGCGGTACCGGTGGTGCCGTAGCCGAGCGCGCCGTCGGCGGTGTGCGTGTCGGTGAGCGTCTGCCTGGTCACCGGGACGGTCTTGGGCGGCAGCCGGGTGGCGGGGGAGTCCGCCGCGGTGCCGTCGCCCATGCCGAGCACGCCGGCGGCGACCGCGCCGCCCACGGCCAGGGCGAGGATCGCCACGGCGATCTTTCCGCCGCGGCGCGCACGGCGCCGTGGGCGGCTCTCCTCAGCGGTCACCGTGGGCCACCGGCCGCCATGATGTCCTGGCACTTCTGCTGGGCGGCGGGGAAGTCAGGGTCCTCACCGATCTCGGGGGTGATCATGATGCCGCGCTGGCCCGGCTTGGGATCGGGGAAGCCCTCCAGGCCGTTCTCGCGCATGCAGGCCGCGTAGGCGCGGCCTCGCTCCTCCGCCTCGGGGTCGGCGGCCCCGGACCTGTCGCCCTGTGGGCTGAACTCCTGACATGCCTGCATGGCCTTGTCCACCGTGGACCTGTCGACGCCGCCGTCCTTGTCGAACTTGAGCTGGATGCGGCCACCCTCCGGATCCTCCATGGGCACGCCGTTCTCCCGCATGCACTGGGCGAACCTCACGCCCTTCTCCTCCCGGCTCAGGGTCGGGGCGGCACTGCTACCCGCCTGTTTGGCCCCGCCGCCGGCCGAGGCCACCGTGCCGGTTTCGGGAGCGGCGCCGCATCCGGTCAGGATCAGGGCCATCAGCAGTGCCACCGGCGCATGGTGCGTCCGCAGTCGCATGGTGTCGTCTCCTCAAGAGCGCGGCCGGAGCGTTTCCGGCCCTTCGGGAGGTGATGCAAGCGGGTGCGGTGTTTCCCCGGCGTTTCCAGGAACGCTCACTAACGTGGAGGAAACACCGGGGCGGCCACCATGGGGGCATGCGAGTTCTGGTGGTGGAGGACGAGCCGTTGCTCGCCGAGGCGATCGCGGAGTGGCTGCGTGAGGAGACCCACGCGGTCGACGTCGCCCTCGACGGAGCGGCGGCGCTGGAGCGGGCGGGCGTCAACGACTACGACGTGGTCGTGCTGGACAGGGATCTGCCGGCCGTACACGGCGACGAGGTCTGCCGGGAGCTGGTCGAGGCGGGAGCCGGCGCACGGGTGCTGATGCTGACCGCGGCCGCCGAGGTCACCGACCGGGTCGAGGGCCTGTCACTGGGCGCCGACGACTACCTCAGCAAGCCGTTCGCCTTCCCCGAACTGGCCGCCCGCGTGCTGGCGCTCGGGCGCCGGTGCCGCCCCGCCACGCCGCCGGTGCTGCGCCGCGCGGGCATCACCCTGGACCCCGCACGTCACGAGGTGTTCCGCGACAGCCGCTACGTGCCGCTGGCCAGGAAGGAGTTCGCCGTGCTGGCCGAGCTGCTGCGTGCCGACGGCGCGGTGGTTCCCGCCGAGTACCTGCTGGAGAAGGCGTGGGACGAGTACGCCGACCCGTTCACCGGCGCCGTCAGGCTCACCATCCTCAAGCTGCGCCGCAAGCTCGCCGACCCCCCGGTCATCGAGACCGTCACCGGAGTGGGGTATCGCATCCCGTGAGGTCCCGGACACCGCTGCCGCGCCGCGTCACACTGCGGGCCCGGCTGACCCTGATCTACGGCGGGCTGTTCCTGGTGGCCGGGATCGTACTGCTCGGCACCGTCTACATGCTCTTCAACCAACAGCTCACCTCCAAGACGAAGGTCATCACCATCGGACGCCCGACGTCCGCCACCGACGTCATGTACGGCCCGTCGTCGGCCGCCCTGCTCGACGCGGAGCAGGCGGAGCAGTGGATGAAGCAGCAACAGAGCACCCTGCACGAGGCCGCCACCACCTCGATGCTCCTCCTGGGCGGCATCGTGCTGGTGGTCGTCGGCGGCGCCGCGGCGGGTTTCGGCTGGCTGGTCACCGGCCGGGTCCTGGCCCCCCTGCACCAGGTGACCGAGACCGCCAGGCGGATCGCCGCGGCCCCCGCCGCCGACCGGGGACTGCACGAGCGGATCGCGCTGCGCGGGCCCGACAACGAGGTCAAGGATCTGGCCGACACCTTCGACATCATGATCGAGCGGCTGGACCGCTCCTTCGACGGGCAACGGCGCTTCGTCGCCAACGCCTCCCACGAGCTGCGCACCCCACTCACCCTGGGCCGGGCACTGGTCGAGCTGGCCATGCACCGCAAATCGGCCTCCGAGGACGTCAAGCAGCTCGGCGAGAACCTACTGGAGATCAACACCAGGCACGAGCGGCTCATCGTCGGGCTGCTGCTGCTGGCCGGGTCGGAGAACGAGATCACCGAGCGGCTTCCCGTCGATCTGGCCGACGTGCTCAGCCATGTCGTGGCGCAGTGCGCGCCCGAGGCGGGGCAGGCCGGGATCGAGATCACCGAGCACGCGGGGGAGGCGCTCACACTGGGCGATGCCCTGCTGCTTGAGCGGATGGTGCACAACCTGGTGGAGAACGGAGTACGGCACAACGCCAAGGAGAGCGGTTGGGTACGGGCGACCAGCCGTGTCAGGGCCGACGGCAGGGCCGAGGTCGAGGTGAGCAACAGCGGGCCGACGGTGCCGCCGTACGAACTTCCCGCGCTGTTCGAGCCGTTCCGGCGGCTGGGCGCCGAGCGCATGGTCACCGCCAAGGGGGCGGGGCTGGGCCTGTCCATCGTGCGCTCGGTGGCCCGCGCGCACGGGGGTGAGGTCGCCGCCCGCCCGCGAACCGGCGGCGGCCTGGTGGTGACGGTCACCCTGCCGGGCGGTGGCGGGCCCGGCTGATTCTCCGTGTGCCGCGGCCGGATCGTCACCGGGCGAGCGTGGTCTCCCCGCATGCCGGGATCCGGACCGGCGTGCGACTCACCGGCCACCCCTCGGCGCGCGCGAGTTCCGCGTATCGGGCGGCGTCGCGCACCGCGGCGCCGCCCGGATCATTGTTGAAGTACACATGGACGTCGCGGCGCTCATCCCATTCCCGGCGCAGGCGGCGCAGCCAGGAACGGAGTGAGCCGTCGCCGTAGGAGGGCCAGGGGTGCGCTCGGCCCTCGTGAAAGCGCAGATAGGCCCAGTCGGCGGTCCGCCACAGGGGGGTCTGCGGGCGGCCGAGCCGGTCGGCCCAGCACAGGGCCGCACCGTGGGCCGACAGCACCTCGCGGACGGGATCGCTCCACCACGACACGTGCCGGAACTCGACGGCGACCCGCAGATGGGCGGGAAAGCAGCGAAGGCATCCGGCGAGCCTGCCGAGGTCGGCCGGCAACGTCGGTGGAAGCTGCAGGAGGATCGGCCCGAGCTTGGCTCCCAGGCCCTCGGCCGCCGCCAGCAGGCGCTCGACGGGCTCCTCGGGATCCTTCAGCCGTTTGACATGGGTGAGGAAGCGGCTTGCCTTGATCGCCATGACGAACGCGTCCGGGGTGCGATCCCGCCACTTCTCGAACGTCTCGCGCGTCGGCAACCGGTAGAAGGTGTTGTTGTTCTCGGTCGTCTCGAAGCACTCGGCATACCGCTCCAGCCAAAGCCGCTGGGGCAGGCCGGGCGGGTAGAGCCCCCCGCGCCAGTCGGCATACTGCCAGCCAGACGTCCCCACCAGCATCATGACAGCTCAGCCCCGTCGGTTCCGGCCCTCCACGAGCAGAATCTGCCCGCCACCGCGGCCCCCACACGGGCCGCCGCCCGCCTTCTCCGAAGGCTCGTTCGACCCGCGCCGCACGTGGCGCGGGCCGGCGTCCGGTCATGACGCGGAGGTCTCGTCGATCTGCACGAACGTCTTCGAGGTCAGGAACGGCTTGATGTGCTCGGTGGCCACCGCGACGTGCGCGGGATGGGAACCGTACGCCCTCCAGGAGTCCTGGGAGTCGAAGGTCATCGTGAACATCAGGTGCGCGTTGCCGGGGGTCAGACCGGCGTCGATGGAGACCTTCGCGCCCAGCAGCCCGGGGATCTGGCCGGGCAGCGCGCTCAGCGCCTCGACGATGGCGGCCCGGTGCGCGGCGGTGGCCTCGTCGGTGAGGGTCAGCATCCCAACGTGAAAGAACATGACGGCTTCCTTAGGATCAGAGGTGCTCGGTCGGGGATTCACAGCACTCGATGCTCCCTTCCGGAGCACCGGTCCGCGTGGATGTGGCGAGCGCGGCGGACGCGGCGAGGAGTTCGGCCTCCGCGAGTTGCCCGGACAGGCCGAGCAGGTCGGTGAAACGCGACCACTCCGTACCGGTCCGGTCGGACCTGCCGGTGCTCCGGATGGCCTGGTAGGTCTGGGCCGCGGCCTGCGCGGCGGCGAGGATCGGCGCGACGGGATAGATCAGCAGAGCCACCCCGCACTCCTGGAGGATCCGGGTCGGCGGCAGCGCGGAATGATCGCCCGCCTCACTGAGATTGACCATCAGTGGGGTGCCGGGAACGGCGGCGCGGATGGCGCGCAGCGACTCCTCGGTGTAGGCACCCTCGACGAAGACGAGATCGGCACCGGCTGCGGCGTAGGCGCGCACCCGCGCGAGCGCGGATTCGAGGCCCTCCACGGCCAGCGCGTCCGTCCGGGCGATGACCAGGATGGAGCGCCGGCGGGCGACGGCCATCTCGACTTTGGCGACCATCTCCTCGATCGGGACGACCTGGCGGCCGCTCATGTGCCCGCAGCGTTTCGGCGCGACCTGGTCCTCGAACTGGACCGCCGCGGCACCCGCCTGTTCGAGCCTGGTGACGGCCTCGCCGACCTGGAGTACGCCGCCGTAGCCGGTGTCGCCGTCCACGATCAGCGGAAGGTCGCTGGTCGAGGCCATCCGGCGTACCTGCTCCGCCATCTCGGCCAGGCCGAGGTAGCCGAGATCGGGCCGGCCGAGGGCGACGGCCGACACCGCGGAACCGGAGACGTACGCGGCCGCGAAGCCGGCCTGCTCCACCGCCCTGACCGTCACACCGTCGTGGGCGCCGGGCGCGAGAACCGGCCCGTGGCACAGCATCTCGGAGAGCCGGCGGCCCGCGGGACGGTCCCCCTCGCGTACCGCGTGCAGTTCGCGCGCGAGGCGGCCGAGGGTGATGCGCAGCGAGGTGAACATCGCCGCCCGGCGAAGATGCTCCCGCTTGTCGAGCAGTTCCCGGTCCATGGCGGACAGCGACTCGGCGCGCGCCTCCCGCTCGGCGTCGTCGTCCTCGCGCATCGAGTCGTAGTTCCGCTGCGCGGTGGCCTGGACGTGGTTGAGCGCGGCGTCCCGGCGCAGCTCGCCGTAGAGCCGGGCGACATGGTCGGCGTCGGTTCCGCCGAGCGCGGCGTCGATACAGAGCGCCGCGGCCCACGCGTCGTGGATGCCGCTGTTCATGCCCATGCCGCCGAGCGGGTTGTTCACATGGGCCGCGTCGCCGGCCAGCAGGATCCGCCCGACCGCGAACGTCGCGGCGGCCCGCATGTTGACCTTGTAGATCGAGGCATGCGGGATGTCGTACGGATCCGGGCCGGCCGCGATCCGCTGCAACCGGTCCTGCATCGCCGCCGCGGACAGAGCGTGCTCGTCGCTCTCGGAGTCCCGCACCGGGAACAGCGCGCGCCAGTGGTTGGGGGTGCGCAGCAGCACGCCCCACTCCTGTGGATCCGAGATGTACGACACGTACGCCAGGTCCGGGAAGTCCGCCCGGAAGTCATGGGTGGTCGACAGGACCAGAAAGCGCTCGTCGTAGGTGCGTCCCTCGAAGGAGATGCCCAGCGACCTGCGAATGTTGGACTGTGCGCCGTCCGCCGCGACCAGCCAGCGGGCGAGGATCGGGCGGTCGCGGTCGGTGTCCGGCAGGAAGATCCGGGCGTGCCGGTCGCCCTGCTCGACCCGCTGGACCGGACTGGAGAACCGCAGGGTCACGTTCGGCATCGGCAGGAGCCTGTCGCGGATGATCCGGGTGAGGTTGTTCTGCTCGCTCTGCAGGCGGTACGGGTACCTCGTCTCATCGGCCAGCAGGGACATGTCCATCTCGGAGAGGACGGCGCCGGTCCGCTCCCGGTACTGGAAGACGGGCGCCTTGAGGCCGACCTCGTGCAACTCCTCCACCACACCGAGCTGTTCGAGCAGTTCCAGGGACGACGGGTGGAAGGTCGAGGCCCGGGACTCCTCGGCGAGGTCGGGCCCGGCCTCCAGCACGAGCACCTGATGGCCGAGCTGGGCCAGTTTCAACGCGGCGACCATGCCGACCGGCCCCATACCGGCGACGACGACGGTGTTCATGTCGTCCGTGCCCTGGGCGACCTGCTCGTCGGCAGCGGAGGAGTCATTCATTTCCATAATGTGGTAATGTCCTCACCATATTGTGGGATAAAATCTAATAAAGATCCTGAAGGTACGTCAATCTCGCATTGTGCGAACAGGTCGGTTCGGCCCCGAGGAGAGTGCATGACGGAGCAGTCGGCGCACCGGGTCTCGGGCGCGGGCAGCGGGCGGAAACTGCTGCAGACGTTGCTCTGCTTCACCGAGGCGCACCCGACCTGGACGGTGGCGGATTTGGCGGCGGAACTCGACCTCGCCACGACCTCCACCTATCGGTACGTCGCCCTGCTGAGGGAGGTCGGGCTGCTCGACCGCGCCTCCGGGAAGTCGTACCGGGTCACAGACCTGGCGCTGAACCTGGGACGGGCCTGCGAGGCCGCACGGGCGCCGCTCACCGAGGCCGCCCTGCCCGTCATCACCCGGGTACGCGATGAGATCGACGAGACGGTCCTGATCGCCCGTTCCGGCGGCGAGGCGGCCTACTGTGTCGAGCGCGCGGAGTCGCGTCGCCCGGTGCGGCTGCAGTTCGACAAGGGACAGCCGATGCCGCTGCACGCCGGCTCGATGTCACGGATCCTGCTCGCCTCGATGAGCCGCGCCGAACGCGCCTCCATCCTCGCCGGAGTACTGCCCGGCCTGCCACCGGCCCGAGCCGCTCTCCTGTCGGACGAGGAACTGGACCGGACTCGTCTGCGCGGCTGGACCGAGAGCTTCGAGGAGGTGGACGAGGGCATCTGGGGCACCGCGGCCGCGATCACCTCCCATGGAGCCGTGGTCGCCTCGATCGGCACCGCGGCCCCGATATTCCGAACGGACCGGGCGCGTCGCGACCGCATGATCGAGCTCGTCCGCGCCGCCGCCTCGGAGATCTCGCTGACCCTCTCGGCCGACTGAACCACTCGTTCCCGCGGCGTGATTCCCACCCTTGATAGAGAGCTTTGTAGCTATTTGCTGCCTCTGTCCATTGCCCACCGCGCGGCGCTTCGACCGTTCCCACGCCTGACAGCACCAGCCGCCAGTACTCCGACTCGACATCCAACCTGCGCTTGGGTCCTCGCCCCACCATCAACACGCCCCTCATGATCAGGTGTGTTGCGACAAGCACTAGAACCCAGGCGTCGTCGACAAAGCCCTGATCATGCCCGTTTCACACCAGGGCGGCTACCGGGATAAGCACCCACGGTGGGAGATCGGGGGCGGCCGACGCCGAACCTCTCGACGATCCGTTGGACGGTGTGACATCCCGCGGGCAGGGCTCATCAGGTCATGAGGGGCTGAGCGACCTCACCGCCCTCACCCATCTCCGCCTGGATGTTGAGCTGACCGGCCTTCCCGGCTCGCTGGGCGACCTCACCGCCCTCAAACATCTCCGCCTGGATGGCAACCTGCTGGCCGGCCTTCCCAAACCGCTGCGCCGCCGCGCCAAGACCCCGCAGTAGCACCGACCATCGACGAGCCCGTCCTGACAGCCGCTGAGAAGAGAACCGCCGACTGACCCGTCGATCCTTTCTCGGGCGGTGGTGCGGATCCCGCGCAATGGCCGGATACGGCGGGCGCCGGGTGCGGCGCGCGGCCCTGAGCCCCGCCGCCGTCCGGGACCGGCCCCAGGCCGCATGCCCGGATGGCCGACGGGTCGCGCCGCCGCCTTGGCCCCGAAACCGGGGAACTGCCGCCCACCTGGGATCTCTTCCTTGTCAGGACTGTCCACGACATGATCATGGGATCGCGCCGCCCTCCTGACCGGTGCCGGACGGTCGTGGACGTGACCTGGCCCGCTCACTGAGGGACGATCCGCACGCGATCGCTGTCGCCGTCGGAGAGGAACGAGGCCAGCGCGCGTCCCTCCTCGGCCACCGCCGTGCGGCCGGCACGGGAGAAGCCGCTCAGCGGGGCGACGACCACGGTGCCGGCCTCGACGGTCCAGGTGCCGGCCACCCGGCCGTCGACCAGGACGACGCGAGCGCCGGCGACCGACAGGCCGCGGTGGGCGTCGTCGATGATCCGGCTGCGGTCGTGGTAGCCGAGGATCGTGTTGTCGAACGCCGGCAGGAACCGTACCGGCGCGGGCGTGTCCGGGTCGGGCCGCGGTCCGTCAGGCAGGTCGAGCAGTTCCCGGCCCCGCTCGTCGCGGAAGGCGACCAGCTCGTCCCGGATCGCGGCCACCGCGGCGGGCAGCCCGGCCAGGCCGGACCAGGCGCGCAGGTCGGCCACGGCGGCGGGGCCGAACGACGCCAGGTAGCGCCGTACCAGCTCCTGCCCCACCGGGTCGGAGCCGTCCTGCGCCAACGGGTCGATGTCGCGCCCCAGCCAGGCGGAGAGCAGCATGTTGCGCACTCCCCCCTTCGCCCGCCACAGCCCACGCGGCGGAAGCTGCGCCACCGGGACGAGGGCCGCGATCAGCATCTCTCCCAGCGCCCGCGGCCCCGGCTCTGACCAGCGGTCGGCCAGCGCCCGTACGAGCTCTGCCATCGAGCGGGGCTCACCGTCGGCCATCACCGCCAGGCCCGCCGCCGCGAGCTCATCGAGATCCACCCCGGCCAGCTCGCGACGGTAGGTCCCGAGCACCCGCCGGCGCAGCATGAGGTCGTGGCGGGCCCGCCAGGCCAGCACGTCCTCGGCGGTCAGCAGGTGGACGGTGCGACGCATGAGGTGGGTCCGCACCACCCCGTGCCCGGTCAGCAGCTCCGACAGCACCGCAGGGTCGAACGCGCGCAGCCGCGACCAGAGCCCGACGAACGGCTCCTGCGGCTCCTGCGCCTGCATGCCGCACAGGTGCGCGACGGCGTCGAGCACCGGCACGTCGGCGCGATCGAGCAGCAGCTGCCGGGCCAGCGTCGCACGGTTGAGCGCCCGGGTGTCCAGAACGGTCATCGGGGTCACGCCGTGGCACGCCCGTCGGCCGCCCGCCGGCGCAGAGCCGCCCGCGTGACGGCCGGCGGGTCGTAGGAGACGTCGAGCGGGCCGATGTCGCCGCCCGGGGGCACGATCTCGTCGATCCGGTCGAGGAGGTCATCGCCGAGGACGGTGCCGGCGCCGGCCAGCAGGTCGTCGAGCTGTTCCAGGGTGCGCGGCCCGATGATCGCCGAGGTGACCCCCGGATGGGTGACCGTGAACGCCATCGCCATGTGGGTCAAGGGGATCGCGGCCTCCTCGGCCAGCAGAGCCAGCCGTTCGACGGTGTCGAGCGTACGCTCGTCGGACATGTGCCTGGGCACCCAGGCCATCCGTCGCTCGGGGACCCGCGCCGTGCCGCCCTTACGGTAGCGGCCGGTGAGCAGTCCCATCCCGAGCGGGCCCCACACGAGGGTGCCGAGGCCGTAGCGCTCGCACACGGGCAGCACCTCGCGCTCGACGCCGCGGTTGACGAGCGAGTACGGCGGCTGTTCGGTGCGGAAGCGGGCCAGGCCACGCCGTTCGGCGACCCACTGGGCCTCGACGATGTCGGTGGCGGGGAAGTTGGAGGTCCCGATGGCGCGTACCTTGCCGCTGCTCATCAGGTCGGTGAGCGCGGACAGGGTCTCCTCGATGTCGGTCCGCGGGTCGGGATGGTGGATCTGGTAGAGGTCGATGTGGTCGGTCCGGAGGCGGCGCAGCGAGTGCTCAACCTCGGTGATGATCCAGCGCCGGGAGTTGCCGGCGCGGTTGGGATCGTCGCCCATCGGGCCGCTCACCTTGGTGGCCACGACGATGTCGTCGCGGCGGCCCTTCAGCGCCTTGCCGACGATCTCCTCGGTCTCGCTGTAGGAATAGACGTCGGCGGTGTCGATGACATTGATCCCCGCGTCCATGGCCCGGTGGATGATGCGTACGCAGTCGTCGTGGTCGGGATTGCCGACCCGGCCGAACATCATGGTGCCCAGGCAGTAGGGGCTGACCTGTATCCCGGTCCGGCCCAGGGGCCGCATCCTCATTCCGGGGTGTTCCCTTCGCTTCGATCGACAGAAGGCCGGTGAAGGCGGGGGAACGGCCCCCGCCCCCGTGATCAGCCGTTGTACGGGCTCACCACGTCTAGGACCCAGACGACGCCGAAGCGGTCCTTGAGCATCCCGTACAGCGGAGCCCACTGCGCGGGCCCCAGCGGCTGCACGACGGTCGCCCCGGCGGACAGCTTCTGCCAGTACTCGGTGATCTCCTCCGTGCTCTCGCCGCGCACGGAGAGGAAGAACGAGTTCTCGCCCCGGTCCCACGGCAACTGCGAGGGCACGTCGTACGCCATGACGTGGAAGCCGTTGCCGGCGGCCACCTGCCCCCACATCACCTGATCCGCCTCGGCGGGGTCCTGCACGTTTCCCGCATCCTTGTACGTGACGACGGCGACGTCGCCGCCGAACACGGACTGGTAGAACTCCAGCGCCGCGCGGGCGTCGCCCCGGAAGTTCAAATGCGCCACGGACTTGACGGACATGCTCGACCTCTGATCTCTGCTCATTGTCTCCGGACGCCCTCAGGCGAGCCCGGCCTGGACCACCGGCCGCGGACTTGCTCGGCCGGGGACAACAGTCGCAGGGAAAGTGGCCAGGATGTGTCCTCTTCTTGCGGCAAGATGGATGACATGCCGAAAACCTCAGCGCGGCTGCTGGCGCTGCTCTCGCTGCTCCAGACCCGCCGGGACTGGCCGGGAGCGCTGCTGGCCGAGCGGCTGGACGTCAGCTCCCGCACCGTACGCCGTGACGTGGACCGCCTGCGCGAGCTCGGCTACCCCATCACGGCCTTCAAGGGGCCCGACGGCGGGTACCGGCTCGACGCCGGCACGGAGCTGCCCCCGTTGCTGTTCGACGACGAGCAGGCCGTCGCCCTGGCCATCGCCCTGCAGCTCGCCACCGCCAGCGGCGCCGACATCGAGCAGGGCGCGGCGCGCGCCCTGCACACCATCCGCCAGGTCATGCCCACACGGCTGCGCCACCGCATCGACACCCTCCAGGTCACCGCCGTCGAGCGGCCGGAGCTCCGGCCGGACCCGCAGATCGACAGCGGCGTGCTCATGGCGCTCAGCGCCGCCGTCCACGCCCGCGAGGAGCTGCGCTTCGACTACGCGTCAGGAACGGACGACGGCGGCGCGCCCGCCCCGCCGCGCCGGGCACAGCCCCATCACCTCGTCACCCGGGGCGGGCGCTGGTACCTCGTCGCCTGGGATCTCGACCGCGAGAACTGGCGCACCTTCCGCGTAGACCGGATCACCCCGCGCATTCCCACCGGGCCCCGCTTCACACCGCGCGAACTGCCCGGGGGCACGGTAGCCGCCTTTGTGACCGCCAGATTCCGGGGCTCCGACGGCTCCTCCACCGACTGGCCGTGCCGCGGCGAGGTGATCCTCGACCTGCCCGCCGCCGCCGTGTCCCGCTACACCCGCGAAGGGGTCGTCGAGGAACTCGGCCCCGACCGCTGCCGGCTCGTCCTGGGGTCATGGTCGTGGACCGGTCTGGCCTCCGCCATCGGCGGGTTCGACGCCGACATCGAGGTCGTCGGCCCGGCCGAGCTCAAGGACGCCTTCGCCCGCCTGGCCCGCCGCTTCGCCAGAGCATGACGTTTCCGGACAACGACTGTCGGCGCAGCCCTACGACGAGGAGGAGACCAAGGGAACGTGGTCACTCACTCGAAAGATCAAAAAGCCACTTCCCTCAACGGGAAATGGCCTCTGAGTTGAGTGGGGCTACCAGGACTTGAACCTGGGACCTCTTCCTTATCAGGGAAGCGCTCTAACCGTCTGAGCTATAGCCCCTCAGCGCGCACGAACGGCCCCGCACCCGCTTCGCGGAGGCGAACCCGTCCGTTCGAACTGGGAAAAGCTTACCCTGTTCCGGCACCTGCTTGCGCCATGTCCCCGACCGAGGAAGAACGGAGACATGGCTCAAGATCGGCTATTCGGCCTCGCTGAAGGTGACCTCCACGCCCCCGACCAGGTCGGATGCGACGTTGTAGATCACCGCGCCGAGGGTGGAGAGCGCGGTGATCAGCACGACGTTCACCGCGCCGATCAGGGCGGTGTAGCCCAGGATGCGGACCGGCTCGAACCAGGAGGCGACGTCGACGCCACTGGTGGCCTTGCCGTCGGCGGTCGTCAGCTGGTTGACCGTCTGGATGATGTTGTCGAACACCCCAAGCCCTGACAGCACCATGTAGAGCACCGCGACCGCGATGAACAGCACCACGAAGCAGACGAGTGACACCACGAAGCTGAACTTCATGGCCGACCACGGCTCGACCCTGCGCAGCACCAGGTGCGCCTTGCGGGGCGACCTGGGAGCGGGAATGTCCGAGGGCTTCCTGCCGGACGCGTCCAGTGGCGGCTGGGGCGACGACAGGCTTCCGGGCGACCATGGCTGCTGACTCGCCGGCGGGCGGTTCTGCTGCCCTCCCGACGGAGGCGGAGGCGGAGGCGGAGGCGATGAGGGTGACTGTAACGGCGGCGCGGATGGAGGTGGGGATCCTGGACGGATCCGCACCGTGGTCTCGGCCTGCTTGCCGTCCTCTGTGGTCGTCACTTTTTTCCTGCCCTTGGGGTCGTCGGCTACCGATTCATCGGTTTCCGGCGCGGGCGCGCTACCGTTAACCGGTGACGAGGCCGCCTCGGCGGTCTTGTCCATTTTCTCCGTCACCTGGTCGCGTGTCGACGAGGAAGCGGGGCGCGAGCCCGGCTCGCCCTGAGAACTCACGGGTTATCCCCTTCCCCGTTCCCCTCGGTCTCCACCGGCACCTCGGCGTTTTCCTCGGTCTCCAACGACTCCGCGTTGCGGGCCAGAGCCACGACGCTGTCCCCCTCTGCGAGATTCATCAGTCGAACCCCCATCGTCTGGCGGCCCGACTGCTTGATCTCCCCGGCGCTCGTCCGGATAACCCCTCCGGCGGACGTGATCGCGAAAACCTCGTCCTCGGGCCTGACCATGACCGCGCCAACCAGCTTGCCACGGGCGCTAACGATCTTGGCGGTCAGGACGCCCTTTCCGCCCCTTCCCTGGATCGGGTACTGATCCACAGGGGTGCGCTTGGCGTATCCGCCCTCGGTGGCGATGAGCACGTTGTCGCCGTCGGCGATCCGGTTCATCGCCAGGAGCTCGTCGCCCTCGAGGAAGCGCATGCCGATCACACCGCTGGTCGCCCTGCCCATCGGGCGCATGGCCTCGTCGGAGGCCGTGAAGCGGATGGACTGGGCACCGCGGGAGACGAGCAGGAGGTCGTCCTCCTCCGACACGAGCCTGGCTGCGATCACCTCGTCATCTTCGCGCAGGTTGATCGCGATGAGGCCACCCGTGCGCGGCGAGTCGTACTCGGACAGGCGCGTCTTCTTCACCAGGCCACTGCGGGTGGCCAGCACGAGGTAGGGGGCGACATCATAGTCACGCAGGTCCAGGACCTCCATGACCACCTCGTCCGGCTGCATGGCCAGCAGGTTCGCCAGGTGCTGCCCGCGCGCGTCGCGGCCGGAGTCGGGGAGCTCGTACGCCTTGACCCGGTAGACGCGGCCCTTGTTCGTGAAGAACAGCAGCCAGTGGTGCGTCGTGGTGACGAAGAAGTGGTCGACGATGTCGTCCTGACGCAGCTGCGCGCCCCGCACACCCTTACCGCCGCGCTTCTGCGCCCGGTAAAGATCTGTGTTGGTTCGCTTGGCGTAGCCGCCGCGGGTGATCGTGACGACCATGTCCTCCTCGGCGAGGAGGTCCTCGATGGACATGTCGCCCTCGTAGGCGATGATCTCGGTCCTGCGCTCGTCGCCGTACCGCGCGGTGAGCTCGGAGAGCTCGTCCTGGACGATCGTGCGCTGCCGCTCGGGCGAGGCGAGGATCGCCTGGTACTCGTTGATCTGCGCCATCAGCGCGTCGTACTCGTCGGTGATCTGCTGGCGCTCCAGAGCGGCCAGCTTGCGCAGCTGCATGTCGAGGATGGCCTGCGCCTGGATCTCGTCGATCTCCAGGAGCGTCATCAGGCCGCCCTGCGCCGCCGACGCCGAGGGCGACCGCCGGATCAGGGCGATGACCTCGTCCATCCGGTCGAGGGCCTTGAGCAGCGCGCGCAGGATGTGCGCCCGCTCCTCGGCCTTGCGCAGCAGGTAGCGGGTCCGGCGGACCACGACCTCGATCTGGTGGGCCACGTAGTGGCGGACGAACTGGTCGATCCTGAGCGTGCGCGGCACGCCGTCGACCAGGGCCAGCATGTTGGCGCCGAAGGTGGTCTGCAGCTGGGTGTGCTTGTAGAGGTTGTTCAGCACGACCTTGGCGACCGCGTCGCGCTTGAGCACGATCACCAGGCGCTGGCCGACGCGCGAGGAGCTCTCGTCGCGAACGTCGGCGATGCCGGTGATCCGGCCCTCCTTCACCGACTCGGCGATGGTCAGCGCGAGGTTGTCCGGGTTGACCTGGTAGGGCAGCTCGGTGACGACCAGGCACTGGCGGCCCTTGGCGTCCTCCTCGACCTCGACGACCGCCCGCATGGTGATCGAACCACGGCCGGTCCGGTACGTGTCGTCGATGCCGCGCCGGCCGACGATCAGCGCGCCGGTGGGGAAGTCGGGGCCCTTGACCCGGGCGATCAGTGCTTCGAGGAGCTCCTCGTCCGTCGCCTCGGGGTTCTGCAGGGACCAGACGATGCCCGCGGCCACCTCCCGCAGGTTGTGCGGCGGGATGTTGGTGGCCATGCCGACCGCGATGCCCGCCGCCCCGTTGACCAGCAGGTTGGGGAAGCGCGAGGGCAGGACCGTCGGCTCCTGGGAGCGCCCGTCGTAGTTGGGAATGAGATCGACGGTGTCCTTGTCGATGTCACGCAGCATCTCCATGGCGATGGGCGCGAGCTTGCACTCGGTGTAGCGCATCGCCGCGGGCGGGTCGTTGCCCGGCGAGCCGAAGTTGCCCTGCCCGTCGACCAGTGTGTAGCGCAGCGACCAGTGCTGGGCCATCCGCACCACGGTGGCGTAGATCGACGCGTCGCCGTGCGGGTGGTAGGAGCCCATGACGTCGCCGACGACGCGGGAGCACTTGAAGTAGCCGCGGTCGGGCCGGTAACCGCCGTCGTACATGGCGTACAGCACCCGGCGGTGCACCGGCTTCATGCCGTCGCGGACGTCCGGCAGGGCGCGCGAGACGATGACCGACATCGCGTAGTCCATGTAGCTGCGCTGCATCTCGGACTGGATGTCGACCGGCTCTACGCGGTCTACCGGAGGGCCGGGCGGAGTGTTGACTTCCGTCACAGGTCAAGATCCTTTTCTGGTACGGCTACCGCTACACGTCAAGGAAACGGACATCCCGGGCGTTCCTGATGATGAAGGAGCGGCGCGCCTCGACGTCCTCACCCATCAGCACGCTGAACAGCTCGTCGGCCTGGGCCGCGTCGTCGAGGGTGACCTGCAGGAGCAGGCGGGTGTCGGGATTCATGGTCGTGTCCCAGAGCTGGGCGGCGTTCATCTCGCCCAACCCCTTGAAGCGCTGCACGTTGTCACGGGGCCGGGGATCGGGCTTGCCCGCGTCGATGCCGGCCTGGATGACCGCGTCGCGCTCCCGGTCGGAGTAGGCGTAGGAGGCGTCCTCGCCCTTCCTGTCCCACTTGATCTTGTAGAGCGGCGGCTGGGACAGGTAGACGTGCCCCGCCTCGATCAGCGGCCGCATGAAGCGGAACAGCAGGGTCAGCAGCAGGGTCGTGATGTGCTGGCCGTCGACGTCGGCGTCCGCCATCAGGATGAGCTTGTGGTAGCGGAGCTTGGTGATGTCGAACTCGTCGTGCACCCCGGTGCCCATGGCGGTGATCAGCGCCTGGACCTCCTGGTTCTGGAGGACCTTGTCGATCCTGGCCTTCTCGACGTTGAGGATCTTGCCGCGGATCGGCAGGATCGCCTGGAACTTCGAGTCACGGCCGCCCTTGGCGGAACCTCCCGCCGAGTCACCCTCGACGATGTACAGCTCGCACTTCTCCGGATCGCTCCACTGGCAGTCGGCCAGCTTGCCCGGCAGGCCGGAGCCCGACTCCAGCAGCGACTTGCGCCGGGTCAGGTCACGGGCCTGACGGGCCGCGAGGCGGGCGCGGGAGGCCTGCAGGGACTTCGTGATGATGTCCTTGGCCTCGCCGGGGTTGCGCTCGAACCAGTCGCGCAGGTGGTCGTTGCAGGCCTTCTGGACGAACGACTTGGCCTCGGTGTTGCCCAGCTTGGTCTTGGTCTGGCCCTCGAACTGCGGGTCGGCCAGCTTCACCGAGATGATCGCGGTGAGACCTTCGCGGATGTCCTCACCCGCGAGGTTGTCGTCCTTGCCCTCCTTGAGGAACTTCTGCTCGCGCGCGTAGCGGTTGACGATGGACGTCAGCGCCGCGCGGAAGCCCTCCTCGTGAGTGCCGCCCTCCGCGGTGTTGATCGTGTTGGCGAAGGTGTAGACCGACTCGCTGTACGAGTTGTTCCACTGCATCGCGATCTCGACCGCGATGCCGTCCCCCTGCTCCTCGAAGTCGATCACCGATACGTGGGTGGGTTCCTTCTTGGAGTTGAGGTGCTTGACGAAGTCGGACAGACCGCCCTCGTAGTGATAGGTGACCTCTTTGGGGTCGTCCTCGATGAAGTCGGGGCGCTCGTCCCTGATGGAGATCGTCAGGCCCTTGTTGAGGAAGGCCATCTCCTGAAAACGGCGCGCGAGAGTCTCGAAGTGCCAGGTCGTGGTCTCGAAGATGGTCCCGTCGGCCCAGAAGGTGATCGAGGTGCCGGTCTCGTCGGTCTCCTCGCCCTTGATCAGGGAGGTGGTGGGCCGGGTGTCGACGTAGGTCTGCCGCCAGTGGTGGCCGTCGGTGCGGATCTCCACCTCGAGCCTGCTGGACAGCGCGTTGACGACGGAGACGCCCACGCCGTGCAGTCCTCCGGAGACCGCGTACGACTTGTCGTCGAACTTGCCGCCCGCGTGCAGCACGGTCAGCACGACCTCGACCGCGGGACGGTTCTCGCCGGGAACGTTGCCGACCGGGATACCTCGGCCGTTGTCGACGACCCGCACGCCGTTGTCGGCGAGCAGGGTGACCTCGATCCGGTCGGCATGCCCGGCCAGGGCCTCGTCGACGGAGTTGTCGACGACCTCGTAGACGAGGTGATGGAGACCGCGCTCGCCGGTGGAGCCGATGTACATACCGGGACGCTTACGGACCGCCTCAAGTCCTTCGAGAACAGTGATTGAGCTAGCGTCGTAGGACAAGTGCGAAATCCTCCTGCCGCGGACACGCGGCAGGGAGACAAACGTGTAGCCCCGCCGTGCCCGTCACCGTCGTGAATGCCCCGATGCGTCCACCCAGGGGAACCGGCACACGCGCCGGGGGTGACACGCAAACGGACGTGTCCGGAATTCGATTTCATTCTAGCGGCTCAGAGCACATCATGTGGCATTGACGGCCCCTGGAATGGCCTGTCGCGTGACGATCATCGTCTTGAACATCCCCCTACGGGGGCGGGGTTCGTCGCGCCAGAAAGGCTGCTGATCCGTTTCTGAGCGCCGAGTCAGCCGTACGTGTCGCCCGGACCGCGGCTTCCGGTGACCCGCAGACCGCCGCTGGAGCGGGGACCGTTCTGCGGTCCACGGACCTTGACCCGTTGCACCGTTCCGTCCCCTAGCTCCTCATTCAACCTTCTTACCAGGGTCCTTGCCAGCAGACGCACCTGGGTGGCCCAGGCGGTGGAGTCGGCGACGACCACGACCTCGCCCTCCGCGAAGGTCTCCGGCCTGGTGTGGGCCGCCATGTCCGGGCCGACGATCTCGTGCCAGCGGCCGAAGACCCCGCCGATCGCGGCGGGCTGCTGCCAGCCCCGATCGGCGAGCAGGTCGGCGATGGCCCTGCCGAAGAGCTGGGGATCACCCGCGTCCCTGCGCGGCCCGGACGCCCGGCGGCGCGGCTCCCTGCGGGGGAGCTGCCCTCGCCTGGCGGCGTCCGACTTGGCCTGGGCCAGTTTCTCCCTGGCCATCGCCGCCCCTTTGGCGGCCGCGCTCCTCGCCGACCCGGGGACCGTGGCGTCCGCCCCGTCACCGTTCGATCCAGGCTCTGCGTCATCGGGCACGGGCCACACCCCCCTCTGTCACGTCGAACCGGCCGCCGGCCAGTTCCTTCGGCACGTCGTCGGGGACCGCGGCGGTGATCAGCACCTGCTCGGCGGGGGCGACCATCTCGGCCAGGCGGCGCCGGCGCCTGTTGTCCAGCTCGGCGAAGACGTCGTCCAGGATCAGGACCGGGTCGCCGCCGTCGGCCCTGAGCAGGTCGTAGGCGGCCAGCCTGAGCGCCAGCGCGTACGACCACGACTCGCCGTGGCTGGCGTAGCCGCGCGCGGGCAGCTCCCCCAGCCCGAGGAACAGGTCGTCGCGGTGCGGGCCGACGAGGGTGACGCCACGTTCGAGCTCGGCGGCGCGAACCTCCAGCAGGCCGGCCCGCAGCCGCTTCACGAGCTCGGCGCGGTCGGTGCCCGCGTCCGCCGGCAGGGTGCCGCGGTACTCCAGCCTCGCGGGGGCGGAGTCGGGCGCGAGCGAGGCGTACGAGGCGGCGACCAGGGGGCGCAGCGTCTCGACCAGCTCCAGCCTGGCCGCGAGCAGCTCGGCACCGTGCGTGGCCAGATGGGCGTCCCAGACATCGAGGGTGCTCAGCGGGTCTCCCGCCCCGGCCTCGGCGAACGCCGCGTCGCTCTCGGCCCGCCGGGTGCTCCGGCCGCGCCCCCGCCGGGCCTGCGCGGCCGTGCGCAGCAGGGCGCCGCGCTGCTTGAGCACCCTGTCGTAGTCGGCGCGCACCCCCGCGAACCTGGGCGCCCTGGCCACCAGGAGGTCGTCGAGGAACCGGCGCCGCTCGGAGGGGTCGCCCTTGACCATGGAGAGATCCTCGGGAGCGAACAGGACGGTGCGCAGCAGACCGACGACATCGCGGGTGCGGGAGACGGGCGAGCGGTTCAGCCTGGCCCTGTTGGCCCTGCCTGGATTGATCTCCAGCTCGATCAGCGCGCGCCGGTCGTCGCGGACCACCACCGAGCGTACGATCGCCCGCGCCGCGCCCTGCCGGACCAGCGGCCCGTCGCCTGCGACCCGGTGGCTGGCCTGCGTCGCCACGTAACCCAGCGCCTCGACCAGGTTGGTCTTTCCCATGCCGTTGGGCCCGACGAAGGCCGTGACCCCCGGTTCCATGCCGAGATCGACGGTTTCGTAGGACCGGAAGTCGGTCAGGGAGAGATGGGCGACATGCACCCCAGGAAGATTAGTCGGCCCCGTCCGCCGTCGTGGCCCGCACGGCTCGCGCCCCGTGGAAAAAGCCCTGCGCCCGAGGAACCGGCGCTCCGTTCCCGACGGAGGTCGCGAACGTGCGGCCGAGGTTGCCGGGGCGGCCTTCCCGAGCCGGGAGCCGTGGCGGATCCGCGCTTTTGGACGGGGAACGCCGTGCTAGCCGGCCGCCTCGACCGGGGGGACGACGTCGGCGCCGGGGGAGTCGGCCCCCTTGGCCGCCGAGCCCGCCTTGGAGGTGACCGCGTGGCCGCCGAACTGGTTGCGCAGGGCCGCGACGACCTTCATGGCCGGTGAGTCGTCCTGGCGGGAGGCGAACCTGGCATACAGGGCGGCGGTGATGACCGGCAGCGGGACCGCGAGGTCGACGGCCGCCTGGACCGTCCAGCGGCCCTCGCCGGAGTCCTGCGCGTAGCCCTCGAGCCGCTCCAGGGCGGGGTCCTCCTCAAGCGCGCGGACCATCAGGTCGAGCAGCCAGGAGCGGATGACGGTGCCCTGCCGCCAGCTCTTGAAGGCGCCGGGCACGTCGGTCACGATGTCGGAGGCCTCCAGCAGCTCCCAGCCCTCGGCGAAGGCCTGCATCATGCCGTACTCGATGCCGTTGTGGACCATCTTGGCGAAGTGACCGGCACCGATCCTGCCCGCGTGGACGAAGCCGTCCTCGCTCTCGGGCTTGAGGGTCTCGAAGATCGGCATCGCCCGCTCGACGTCGGCCCCGTCGCCGCCGACCATGAGCGCGTAGCCGTTCTCCAGCCCCCAGACTCCACCGCTCACGCCGCAGTCGACGAACCCGATGCCCTTCGCGGCGAGAGCGGCGCCGTGCTTCTGGTCGTCGGCGTAGTGCGAGTTGCCGCCGTCGATGAGGAGGTCGCCGGGGGCCAGCACCTCGCCGAGCGCCTCGATCGTCGCCCGGGTCGGTTCCCCCGAGGGCACCATGACCCACACCGTTCGCGGCGTCCGGAGCCGCTCCACGAGCTCCTCCAGGCTGGAGACGTCGCTGACCTCGGGATCGCGGTCGTAACCGACGACCTCGTGGCCGCCGCGGCGCAGGCGCTCAGCCATCCTGCCGCCCATCTTGCCCAGCCCGACCATGCCGATCTGCATACGAGCACTCCCTTCAGGGTTTCATCGTTCACCTACGTCAGACGCGCCCGCGCAAGCCTCACCAGCTCGGGGTTCCCGCCTACCGGATCACCCGTGGGACCGTGGAGGACGTCCTCCAGGCCGATGCGCGTGGCCAGTCCCAACTGCCCCGCGAGGTCCAGGAGAATCCAGGTCGGCTCCTCCTCCCCGTGGAGCAGCCGCGATCCCGGTACGCCGAGCCCGGCGAGGCGGTCCAGGACCGCGTGCGCCCGGAGGACGGCCGTGTCCGCGGGGCCGCCGAGGATCTCCACGAGCACCCGGGCGCACTCCAGTCCGCTCGCGGCGAGCGCGTCGGCGTCGTCCACGGACCAGACCCCGGCCTCCACGTCCACCCCGAGCCGCCGCAGATCATGCCACAGGTCCCGGAAGCCGGGTTCGGACAGGTTCACGGACGCGAAGTCCGGCAGGTCTCCGGGGGCGAGCGCGGTCCAGCCGCGGACGGCCTCGCGCCGCGCGTCCACATCCCCGCCGGTCATCCACAGCCCCGTGCTCACCCCCACCGGGAGCCCCGGGCACGTCTCGCGCACCGCGCGCACCGCCGCCCCGATGTGGACGGCGCTGAGCGACTCGCTGCCCCCCTCGTCACGCGGATGCATGTGAACAGCGCCCGCACCCGCCTCACGGGCCTCACGGGCCGCCTCAGCGAGCTCCAGAGGTGTCAGGGGGAGGGCCGGGTGGTCGCCGGGCCTCCTGGCCCCGTTCAGGCACGCCTTGAGCCACGGTGTGCCTGAACGGGGCACTCCCGTCGTCAACTGGAGAGCCGGATGGGCATGATCAGGTAGCGGTAGTCGGGAACCTCTCCGTCGTCCACAGGCTTGCCGCCGGTGAGGATGGCCGGCTTGGTGGACGTGGTCATCTGCAGGCGGGCCACGTCGGAGTCGATCGCGCCGAGGCCCTCCAGCAGGAACTGGTGGTTGAAGGCGATGTTGATGTCCTCGCCCTCGAACTCGACGGGGAGCACCTCGACGGCCTGCGCCTCGTCGCCGCTGCCCGCCTCCAGGACGACCTCGTCGCCGCGGAAGGCGAGCCGTACCGGCGTGTTGCGCTCGGCGACCAGGGCCACCCGCTTGACGGCCTCGACGAAGGCCGCCGTCGGCAGCTGCGCGCGGGCCGAGAACTCGGTGGGCAGCAGCGAGCGGTACTTGGGGAACTCGGGGTCGAGCAGCCGGGTGGTGGTGCGGCGCCCCGCGCTGGAGAAGCCGATCATGCCCTCACCGGTGCCTCCCGCGGAGCTCATCGCGATCTCGACCTCGGCGCCGGTACCCCCCAGGGCCTTGGCCGTGTCCGCGAGGGTCCTGCCCGGGATCATCGCGATCGCCGAGAAGTCGGGCTGGTCCGGCTGCCACTTCAGCTCCCGCACGGCGAGGCGGTAACGGTCGGTCGCCGCGAGGGTGACCGTGTCCCCCTCGATCTCCACGCGTACGCCGGTGAGCATCGGCAGGGTGTCGTCCTTGCCCGCGGCCACGGCGACCTGGCTGACGGCGGAGGCGAACACGTCGCTGCCGACCCGGCCGGCGGCCGGTGGCATGGTCGGCAGCGAGGGATAGTCCTCCACAGGCATGGTCAGGAGGGTGAACCGGGCGCTGCCACAGGTGACGACCGCCTTGGCGCCCTCCACCACGAAGTCCACGGGCTGCGCGGGGAGCGCCCTGGTGATCTCGGCGAGCAGCCTGCCCGAGACGAGCACCACGCCCGCCTCTCCCGTCTGCAGTTCGAGGGTCACCTCGGCGGAGACCTCGTAGTCGAAGCCGGAGAGCTTGAGTTGCCCGTCCTCAGTGACCTCGAGACGCATGCCGGCCAGCACCGGCACGGAGGGACGCGCCGGCAGGCTGCGCGCCGTCCATGCGACCGCCTCAGCGAGCACGTCTCGGTCGACCCGGAACATCACGTGGATCTGCCTCCTGTGTATCGAGCGCCGTCCGCTCGGTGCCTGGGGTTCAAGTGTTCACTGTCTCGAGCCTGCGCTCTCCCGGAACCCCTCTTATGGCTCTTGGGTTTCCTAGTAGAGATACAAGTGGCCATCGTATTAGGGGGTGTGGATACTGTGGAAAGCCATCGTTTCCGCAGGTCAAGTGCGGTTTTTTCATCCACCGGGGCTGTGGGCGCCCGCTGTGGACAACTCTTGGGGCTGGGGAGAACCGCGGAGTACCCACAGGCCGTCCCCAGATTCGGTGCGCTCTGTCCACCGGTTATCCACGAGGTTTCCCCAGGTTATCCACCGGGTATGAGGTCGGTTTGTCCTTGTGGAAAACTCTCTTCACAGGGCGTCCCCAGGTTGTCCACGGGTTACCCACAGGTTGTCCCCAACTTCTCCCCAGAGTTGTCCACAGTCCCGAACAGGGTTCGGACCGGCCCGTTTGCTGATGATCATGAGTGAACGTCCCGGAGCCTTTCCCGCCCCCGCGAATCGTTGATCCACAAGGTTTTCCACAGCCTGTGCATCACGGGGTGAAAAACCTCAGCCATTGCGCGACTGCTGCTTGATCCTGGTGGTGAGTTCGTTGACCTGGTTGTAGATCGAGCGGCGTTCGGCCATCAGGGAGCGGATCTTCCGGTCGGCGTGCATGACCGTGGTGTGGTCGCGGCCGCCGAACTGCTGACCGATCTTCGGCAGCGACATGTCGGTCAGCTCCCGGCACAGGTACATGGCGATCTGCCGGGCGGTGACCAGCACGCGCGAGCGCGACCCGCCGCACAGGTCGTCGATCGACAGGCCGAAGTAGGCGGCGGTGGAGGCCATGATCGTGGCGACCGTTATCTCCGACCCGGCGTCCTCGGTGATCAGGTCCTTGAGCACGACCTCGGTGAGCTGCAGATCGACCGACTGCCGGTTGAGGCTGGCGAACGCGGTCACCCTTATCAGGGCGCCCTCCAGCTCGCGGATGTTGGTGGAGATGCGGCTGGCGATGTACTCCAGCACCTCGGGCGGTGCGGCCAGGCCCTCCTGGATCGCCTTCTTGCGCAGGATCGCGATGCGGGTCTCCAGCTCGGGCGGCTGGACGTCGGTGATCAGACCCCACTCGAACCGGTTGCGGAGCCGGTCCTCCAGCGTTACCAGCTGTTTCGGCGCCCGGTCGCTGGAGATGACGATCTGTTTGTTGGAGTTGTGCAGGGTGTTGAAGGTGTGGAAGAACTCCTCCTGCGTCTGCTCCTTGCCCTCCAGGAACTGGATGTCGTCCACCAGCAGGATGTCCACCGCCCGGTAGCGGCCCCGGAAGTTGTCGGCCTTGTGGTCGCGGATGGAGTTGATGAAGTCGTTGGTGAACTCCTCGGAGCTCACGTACCGCACCCGCGCGCCGTCGTACAGGCTCTGTGCGTAGTGGCCGATCGCGTGCAGCAGGTGGGTCTTGCCCAGGCCCGAGTCGCCGTAGATGAACAGCGGGTTGTACGCCTTGGCCGGCGCCTCGGCCACCGCGACCGCGGCCGCGTGGGCGAACCGGTTGCTGGAGCCGATGACGAAGGTCTCGAAGGTGTACTTCGGGTTCAGCCGGGCGGGCTCGCCCTGCGTCCGGCTCCCGCGGCTGTCCCACCTGTTCTGTACGCCGCCCCCGCCGGGCACCGCGGGCGCGCCGCGGTCGAAGGAGTCGGGCTCGGGACGCGGCGAGGGCGCGGTATAGCCGCCGCGGTTGTATCCGGGGCTCGATTCCCCCGGCGCGGGAGCCTGGGACGGCTCCGCGGGGCGGTACGGCTGGGAGGATTCCTCACCCTGCTGGTAGGGGTAGGAGAACGGCTGGGCCTGTGGATATTCGGTGGACGGCTGGGCGGCCGGGTTGCCCCCCTGGTAGGGGGGGTGGGGCACCGAAACCCCGTGGTGCTGGGGATTGGCCGGTTGTGCATAACCCTGCTGGGCCCCGCCGGCCTGTGCATAACCCTGCGGTTGCGCCTGGGGATAAGGGTCCTGGCGGGAGGCGAGTCCGGGTTCGGGGCCCGCCGCGCTGGGGTCGACCATGACGGCCACCCGCATCGGGCGGCCGAACTCCTGGGAGAGCGCGTGGCTGATAAGCGGACGAAGCTTGTTCTCCAGAACATCTCTGGCGAAATCCGTGGGCGCGGCGAGCACCACCGTGTCGTTCATGAGGCCGAAGGGCCGGGTCATGTTGAGCCAGACCCGCTGCTGAGACGGGACGTTCTCGTTCAGGGAGTTCTCCAGCGCCCTCGCCCAGACCGCGCTGAGGTCCGTTCCGTCCATGGCTCTGCCCCCCTCCTCCCGACGCGGCCCCGCCGGCCTACCGCGATCTGTTTATCCACATCGATGGCCGCCGGAAGCACCGGATCTCGCCGTTGTCCACACGCCGGGCGTCCCGTGGCACCTTCGTGGGCACCGTTCGATATCCACATCGAATCCACAGGCTGTGCACAGTCTGTTACCCGCGGTCCGACGCGTCCTCGCAGTGGAGAGAGGGTTTGGAAGGGCCGAGGGTAGCCCTGTCCACAGCTGTGTACAAGACGTTGTCCACAGCCTAGTGGCAGTACGGGGGGGACAGAGTGCACATCCTGTGGACGGCGGGGCGCCAGTGGAAAACGTGCCTGTGGAAAGGTGGATAACCTGTGTTCGCGTGCTCCAGGATGTTCTCCGGTTTGACCTGGGACGCGCCTGCCCCGTAACGTACGACGGTCGGCTTGCCACGCGGCGGCTATTTCGCATGCCCCGCATCCGGCAGGCCAGCCACTGTCGAGCGTCCCCATGTGCTGGGGATGCGTCTTGAGCCTGGAGCCCACTCGTGAGCAAGCGTACTTTCCAGCCGAACAACCGCCGTCGTGCGAAGACCCACGGCTTCCGGCTCCGCATGCGCACCCGCGCCGGCCGTGCCATCCTTGCCGCTCGCCGTCGCAAGGGCCGCGCCGAGCTCTCCGCCTGACGCATCCGTTGCGCCCGGTCCGCCGGGCCAAGGCAGCAGAGCCCGTCGCCCGTCGGCAGCGATGCCGACGGGCGACAGGCGTACCTGCCCAGGGTCACGAAGGTCTCTCGTGTTGCCGTCCGGGTCCCGCATGCGCCGGGGCGACGATTTCGCCGGCGCGATCAGAAGGGGAAGCCGAGCAGGCCGCCCCACCCTGGTCGCGCACTTTGGCATGCGCGCGGACACTGACGATCCTCCCCTGGTCGGATTCGTGGTGAGTCGCGCCGTAGGAGGCGCGGTCATCAGAAATCGGGTCAAACGTCAGTTGCGACACCTCATGCGAAACCGTCTCGACCGGCTTCCGCGAGGTAGCCTGCTTGTTGTACGCGCCAATCCACCGGCCGCGTCCGCGCGAAGCGAGCGCATTGCCGCCGAACTCGACGTCGCGCTGGATCGTTTACTCAGGCGGCTAGAGCCCCCGGGGGCTCGCATGGATGGGCGATGATGACGGCGCAGCAGATCGCCGGGATTTCTCCGGCTGCCAGGATCCTGATGGCTCCGATCCGGTTCTACCGGGCCTTCGTGAGTCCTTTGCTGGGTCCCCGTTGCCGTTTCCACCCCTCGTGCAGTGCCTACGGCCTCGAAGCCGTGGCCGTTCACGGCGCGCTACGCGGCACATGGTTGACGATCCGGAGAATCGGGCGTTGCCACCCATTCCATCCCGGAGGCTTTGACCCGGTTCCCCCGGGCCGGTCCGACGAAACGCAAGGGAGCTAGCTCGGTGGAGCTGTCCTGGCTGAACTGGCTTTACACGGCCGTCGCCCAAGTGATCACCTGGATTCACGAGGGCTACAGCACCTTCATCCCGAGGAACAGCGGGCTCAACTGGGCGCTGACCATCATCACGCTCACCGTGCTGATGCGGCTGTTGATTTTCCCGCTCTTCCTCAAGCAGATGCGCTCTTCGAAGAAGATGCAGGAACTGGCGCCAAAGGTCCAGGAGATCCGCAAACGCTACAAGAACGACAAGCAGCGGATGAACCAGGAGGTCATGGCGCTGTACCAGGGGCAGGGCGCCAACCCGCTGGGTGGCTGCCTGCCGATCCTGGCGCAGTTCCCGATCTTCATCTCGATGTTCACCGTGCTCCAGGCCATGGCCAACAGCCCGGTGCCCAAGTTCGGCATGACCCAGCAGCTGATGGACAGCGCCAGGGCGGCCCACATCTTCGGCGCGCCGATCCCGGCGACCTTTTTCACCAGTGCGAACGACATCATCGCGCTGAACGCCGACCCCATCATCACCAAGGTCGTTCTCGCCGTCTTCGTGGCGATCAGCTCGCTGACCACCTTCCTCACCGTCCGGCAGAGCGTGACCCGCTCGATGGCCCAGATGCCGGACAACCCGATGGCGCAGCAGCAGAAGATCCTGATGTACATCTCGCCGCTGTTCGCCATCTTCTCGCTGAACTTCCCCTTGGGCCTGATCCTCTACTGGGTCACCACGAACCTCTGGACCCTCGGCCAGCAGCACTGGTTCTACAGCCGCAATCCCTCCCCGGTGGTCGACGCGAAGGGCAACGTCACGACCCCCGAGCCCAAGCCGAGCCTGCTGAGCAAGGTCAAGAAGACCGCCCCCGAGCCCGAGGCGCCGTCCGCGCCGGAGCCGAAGGTAATCCGCCAGCAGCCCACCCGCCAGCCCCGCAGCAAGCGGACCGGTAGCAAGAAGTCCTGACGTCTCATCCCGACAGCACGAAGGAGTGGCCGGACGTGACCGAGGCCGAGGCCGAGAGGGAGCCCGTGAAGGCGGCTCCCGATCTCGCCGCCCTGGAGCAGGAAGGCGAGATCGCGGCGGATTACGTCGAGGGTCTGCTTGACATCGCCGACATTGACGGCGACATCGACATGGATGTCGAAGGTGATCGCGCCGTGGTGTCGGTGGTCGATATCAAGGGTGGTGATCTGGTCGGCCCCAACGGCGAGGTGCTGGAGGCCATCCAGGAATTGACACGCCTCGCGGTCCACCGCCAGACGGGTGAGCGGTCGCGCCTGATGCTCGACATCGGTGGCTACCGCGACCGCCGCCGAAGCGAGCTGAGCGAGCTCGGCACCAAGATCGCTGCGGACGTCAAGCGGGATGGCGAGCCCAAGTCGCTGCAGCCGATGACCCCGTTCGAGCGGAAGATCGTGCATGACGCCGTCGCGGCGGCGGGCCTGCGGAGCGAGTCCGAGGGCGAGGAGCCCCGCCGTTTCGTGGTGGTCCTCCCCGCCTGACGACGGCGGACGGGCAGAGGCCGCCGCCCCTGGTTCTTCCAGGGGCGGCGGCCTTTTTCGTGGCCTGTTCCGTACGATGTCGGCGGTGGCATACGAGTTTGGGGCCCGCGCCGTGCGGTGTCGTCGAGGCGGGCCGTTAGCCTTAAGACCGGCCTGACCCCGACATTTCCGAGGGAAGAGTGAGCGTCGAGTGAGTGACCAGATCCCTGAGCCGCCCGTGGTCGCGCACGAGGTGTTCGCCGGTGACGCCTGGGCCAGGGCGGAGGCGTTCGCGGAACTGCTGGCCGGCCCCGGGGTGGTGCGCGGGCTGCTCGGTCCGCGAGAGGTGCCGCGCATCTGGGACCGCCACCTGCTCAACTGCGCGGTGGTCGCCGAGGCCGTGCCCGCGGGCGCACGCCTGGTCGACATCGGTTCCGGTGCCGGACTGCCGGGCCTGGTCCTGGCGATCGTACGACCGGACATCACCGTCACCCTCCTGGAGCCGCTCCTTCGCCGGACGGTCTTCCTGGAGGAGTGCGTGGAGTCGCTGAAGCTCGGCAACGTCGAGGTGTTGCGCGGCCGGGCGGAGGAGTTCGCGGGCAGGCGGGAGTTCGACGTCGCCTCCGCCCGAGCGGTGGCACCGCTCGACCGCCTGCTGAAATGGTCGCTTCCCCTCCTGCGTGAGGGGGGCGAGCTGTTGGCCATGAAGGGCGAGCGCGCGGCGGAGGAATTGGCGGACGCCGAACGGCAATTGCGGTCGAGTGGGGTTCAAACCGCTGAGCTCACCTCGGTCGGGCACGGTAAGGTCGAGCCGCCCACAACTCTCATCCGGGTGGTCGCCGGTCGAGCTCCAGAAGGAGCGCGGAAGACCGCTCGCCGGAAGGATCGCGCCTCGCGAGGCAGGTAGCGCGAGGCCAGTAGACAAACCGAGCAAAGCGAGTACGAGGCCAGTGGACGACCGTACAGGTGCGATTGCCAGCGCGACGAGCGGTCTCGGCTGGCCCGAGAATCCGGCCGCTTTGCCACATGGACGCCTTTCCGGTCTGGGTTGGCCGGCACCGGCTCCCGGTGCCGTAGTCAGGCCGGTTGAAAGGACGACGACCGTGACCCAGACCCCCCTTAATCCCGGCGACTCGCCGCTGGTACGAGAGGCACTCAGCTCAGTGGTTTCACGTGAAACATCGACCCGGAAGACCGCCGCCGCTCCTGGAGGTTCCACCGGGGGCCGAGATGGAGATTGGCCCCGCCCTCCCAAAACCCGGATCTTCACCGTCGCCAACCAGAAGGGCGGCGTCGGTAAGACCACCACGTCGGTCAACCTGGCGGCCGCGCTGTCCATGCATGGCCAGCGGGTGCTCGTGGTCGACCTCGATCCACAGGGCAACGCCTCGACGGCCCTGGCAGTCGAGCACCGTGGCGACGTACCGGACATGTACAAGGTGCTCGTGGAGGACATGCCGCTCGCGGAGGTGGTGAAGGAGGTCCCGGACATGCCGGGCCTCTACTGTGCTCCCGCCACGATCGACCTGGCCGGTGCCGAGATCGAGTTGGTCTCGATGGTCGCCCGTGAGGCTCGTCTGCAGCGCGCGCTGACCGCGTACGACGCCGTTGAGTTCGACTACATCCTCATTGACTGCCCTCCCTCGCTCGGCCTGCTCACCGTCAACGCGCTGATGGCCGCCAACGAGTTGCTGATCCCCATCCAGTGCGAGTACTACGCGCTGGAAGGTCTTGGGCAGCTGTTGAGGAACGTGGATCTGGTCCGCGCCCATCTGAACCCCACGCTTGACCTCTCCACCATCCTCATGACGATGTACGACGGACGCACCCGCCTGGCCTCCCAGGTGGCCGACGAGGTCCGCTCCCACTTCGGCGCGACGGTGTTGAGCACGTTGATCCCCCGGAGCGTGCGCGTCTCCGAGGCCCCGAGCTACGGTCAGTCGGTCATGACGTACGATCCGGGCTCCAGCGGAGCGATGGCCTATATGGACGCCGCTCGTGAGATCGCTTATCGCGGTGTGGCCGTATGAGTACCGCGAATCCCGTGGCCGTGGCCGCGGACATGCCAGTGAGGGCGACATCTTGAGCCTCGGGAGGGGCAGTGAGTAAGCAGCCGAGAGGGCTGGGCAGGGGACTGGGGGCCCTCATCCCGACGGGCCCGGCCGTCGTCGCCGAGACACCCGTGTCGATGACCGTGACGATGGTCGCCCCGGAGCCGACGGTGCCGGAGCAGTCCGGCCCCAAGCCGGTCGCGGGTGCCTACTTCCTTGAGATCCCCGTCGACGACATCGTGCCCAATCCGCGCCAGCCCCGCGACGTCTTCGATGAGGAGGCACTGAAGGAGTTGGCCGCCTCGATCGGCGAAGTCGGCCTGCTCCAGCCGGTCGTGGTGCGTGCGACCGGCGAGGGGCGCTACGAGCTGGTCATGGGTGAGCGCCGCTGGCGTGCTTCCAAGCTCGCCGGCCTCTCCGAGATCCCCGCGATCGTACGGAGCACCCAAGAGGACAAGCTCCTGCTTGACGCGCTCATCGAGAACCTCCAGCGCGAGCAGCTCAACGCCCTGGAGGAGGCGGCGGCCTATCAGCAGCTGCTCGACGACTTCGGTGCGACCCACGAGCAGCTCGCCACCCGTATCGGCCGCTCCCGCTCGCACGTGACCAACACGCTCCGTCTGCTGAAGTTGCCGCCCGGCGTGCAGCTCAGTGTCGCGGCCGGCACGATCAGCGCGGGTCACGCGCGGGCGCTGCTTCGCCTGGACGACCCCGCCGCCCAGGAGCATCTCGCCCGCCGGATCGTTGCCGAGCTGCTGTCGGTCCGCGCGGTCGAGGAGATCGTCGCCGTGGGCGACACCAGGGCGGCTCCGGCACCGGCTCCGCGAACCCCTCGGGCGAAGCCCACCGAGGAGCCCGTCCTCCGGCAGCTGGCAGACCGTCTCTCCGATCGTTTCGAGACCCGAGTGAAGGTCGACTTCGGCCGCCGTAAGGGCCGCATCGTGGTGGAGTTCGCGACCATCGACGACCTGGAGCGCATCATCAGCACGATGGCCCCGGGATCGCTGCAGGTGCAGGAAGGGTGATTTCCGGCAGGGCCCGTGAGGGCGAGGTCAATGGCGCCTCGTTGTGAGCCGGTGAATCCCGGCCCCGGCGCCCCTCTCCCGGAGGATTTCCGACGAGAACGGCCTCCCTGTTTCACGTGAAACAGGGAGGCCGTTCTCGTGTCCCCGGTCGCCCTCCCTTGGCCGTCGTACGCCACCGCGACGGTCGAGTGAAGCCCTCCCTCGCCGCACGCGCACGCGCGCCCTCAGGGCCGCAAGGCTGCCGAGCCCTCGGCCTTGATGCCGGCGCGGCCCTCTGTCGCCGCGACGGAGACGGTGCCGTTTCACGTGAAACATCGAGCGTCGGCCGAGGCGAACGAGCAGGGGTACCCGCAGGGGACGACCGTTTCACGTGAAACAGCCGTCACTCAGGAGCCGGCCGTCCCCTGGACGGCGAGCCGGATGTCGGCGACGAAGGTATCGACATGCTCGGGACTGGTGTCAAAGGCGGTCACCCAGCGGACCACGTTCTCGGCCGCGTCCCAGAGATGGAAGAGGTAGCGCTGCTGCAACTCCGCGATGACCTTTTCCGGGAGGGCGGGAAAGACCGCGTTGGACTGCACCGGGTAACGCAGGGAGACGCCCGGGAGGTCGGCGATGCCCTCGGCCAGGCGGTGGGCCATGGCGTTCGCGTGGGCGGCGTTCTCGCGCCAGAGGTCATCGGTGAGGAGCGCGGTCAGCTGGGCGGAGACGAAGCGCATCTTGGAGGCGAGCTGCATTCCCTGCTTGCGTAGGAACGGCGTCGGGGCGTCCAGTTCGGGGCGGAGGACCACGAGCGCCTCGGCGCCCATGGCGCCGTTCTTGGTGCCGCCGAAGCTGAGCAGGTCCACGCCCGCGTCCGTGGTGAGGGAGCGGAGCGAGCAGCCGAGTTCGGCCGCCGCGTTGGCCAGCCGGGCGCCGTCCATGTGCAGGAAGAGGCCCCGCGCGTGCGCGAACTCCGCGAGCTCGGCGACCTCGTCGGCGGTGTAGCAGGTGCCGCACTCGGTCACCTGGGAGATGGAGATGACCCTGGGCTGGGAGTGGTGCGCATCCCCCAGCACCGACAGCAGACCCCGGATGTCGTCCACGAAGATTTTGCCGTCATCGGTGGGGATGGTGACCAGCTTGACACCGAGCACGCGTTCGGCCGCGCCGCACTCGTTGGTGTTGATGTGGGCGGTGACCGGACAGATCACCGCGTCGTACGGCCGCAGCGCGAGCCCTAGTCCCACGACGTTGGCTCCGGTGCCGTTGAACATCGGATAGACGGTCGCCTGGGGGCCGAACTCGGTACTGAAGGCGTCTTCCATCGCGGCGGTCCAGACGTCCTCGCCGTAGGCGGGAGCGTCTCCGGTGTTCGCTTCGAGGACGGCGGCGAGGACCGCGGGGTGTACGCCCGCGTGGTTGTCACTGGCGAAGCTCTTGGGAAATGGGGTGGAGGTCAGCACACGGCCAGCGTAGGGGGGACGGTCCGCTCACCGTTACGCCCCTGGTCCACCCCGGCCGGCTTCCCGCCGGCCTCGGGGCTCTCGGCGGCCCTCCACCGAACCGTCGCGCCTCCCGCGGGCCTCGATCGGCTGATGACCGGACCGCCGGTGTTCCCGTCGGGGTCGCGCTCCCGGCCCCCATCCGGGGTCCCCGTCGCGCGCTTCGAGCATTCCCAGGAAGGCGGGCGGGGTCAGGCGCCGCGGGCGGCGGCCTGTTCGAGGAGGATCCGGCAGAGGGTGCCGAGGTCGTCGCCGGCGGCCTCCACGGCCATGGGGAGGGAGGAGGTCTCGGTCATACCGGGGGCGACGTTGACTTCGAGGAAGTGCGGCAGGCCGTCCGCGTCGACGATCAGGTCGGTGCGGGAGATGTCCCGGAGGCCGAGGGCGGTGTGCGCGGTCACGGCCATCTCGGTGCAGGCCGCGGAGACCTCGGGCGAGAGGCGGGCAGGGGCGAAGAACTCGGTGTGCCCAGCGGTGTAGCGGGCCGCGTAGTCGTACATGCCCTCGTCGGGGACGATCTCCACGGGGGGCAGGGCCACCGGCCCGTTCCCGAGGTCGACCACGGAGACGGCGACCTCGACGCCGTCGATGCAACGTTCGATCAGTGCGGTGTCGCCGTAGGCGAAGCAGCCGACCATGGCGGCGGGAAGTTCCTCCGCGCTGCGGACCATCGACGCACCGAGTGCGGAGCCACCTCGGGACGGCTTGACGAACAGGGGCAGGCCGAGGCGCTCCACGATCCGGGCCAGCACCGCGGAGGCGCCGAGGTCGTGAAAGGTCTCCTTGGGCAGCGTCACCGATTCGGGGGTGCGCAGACCGAAGGAGCGGACGACGGTCTTGGCGGTGGGCTTGTCGTAGGCGACCCGGCAGGCGTCGGGGCCGGCCCCGACGTACGGGACGGAGAGGAGTTCGAGCACCGTGCGGATGGCGCCGTCCTCGCCCGCCCCGCCGTGAAGGGTGACGAAGACCGCGTCCGGCGGGTCCGCGAGCACGGAGGGAACCAGTGACGCGTCGGTGTCGCGGGTCTCCACGGAGATGCCCGCCCCGCGCAGCACCTCACTCACCCGCCGCCCCGAACGCAGTGAGACCTCCCGCTCGTAGGAGAGTCCGCCCGCCAGGACGAGCACATGGCCCAGGTCACTCATCCGACATACCTCTCGTCAAGGCCCGCTCCGAGCCTGTTCTGTCGCTCTCGCCGCGCATGGCCCGGCCTTCCCGGCGGACCGGATCTATCGCCGCGCACCGGCACAGGAAGTCACCGTACGGTACCGGGCGGGAGGAGATCATGCCGGTAGGTGTCCTGTTGCCGCGGGACACCTACCGTGCGGCGTGGTCACGCGAGATCGGGGCCAGGGGTGTCGACCCCGATGCGGTCCGGGGACGAGCCGGTTCCGAACGTGTCGCGGACACGAAGTTCCTGTTCGATCACCCCGGCCAGGCGGCGGACGCCCTCGCGGATGCGGTCGGGCTCCGGATAGCAGTAGGAGAGCCGCATGTTCCGCGCGCCGCCGCCGTCGGCGAAGAAACCGGTGCCCGGCACGAAGGCCACCCGTTCGGCGACCGCGCGGGGCAGCAGCGCCTTGGAGTCGAGCCCCTCGGGGAGGGTGGCCCAGACGAAGAACCCGCCCGCGGGGCGGGTCCAGGTGACGCCGGCGGGCATCAGGGCCTCCAGTGAGGCGAGCATGGTGTCGCGGCGCTCGCGGTAGAGCTCTATGAACGTCTTGATCTGCTCGCGCCAGGGCTGAGTGGCGAGGTACTGACCGACGGCCAGCTGGGTGAAGGAGGAGTGCGACAGGACCGCGGACTCCATCGCCAGCACCAGCTTCTCGCGGACGGCGTGCGGGGCGAGCGCCCAGCCGACCCGGAAGCCGGGGGCCAGGGTCTTGGAGAACGAGCCGAGATAGACCACGCCTTCGGCGTTGTCGGCGCGGAGCGTCCGCATGGGCTCGCCGTCGAAGCCGAGCATGCCGTACGGGTTGTCCTCGACGATCAGCACGTCGGCACGCTGGCAGATCTCCAGGACCTGCTGCCTGCGCACGGCGTTGAGCGTCACTCCGGCGGGGTTCTGGAAAGTGGGGATCGTGTAGAGGAACTTGATCCGATTGCCCGCGCTGTTCAGGGCGTAGATGGTCTGGGCCAGCGACTCGGGGACGATTCCCTCGCTGTCCATCGCGACGTGGATGACCTTGGCCTGGTACGCGGAGAACGTGCCCAGGGCTCCGACGTAGGAGGGGCCCTCGGCGAGCACGACGTCACCCGGGTCGATGAAGATCCGGGTGATCAGGTCGAGTGCCTGCTGGGAGCCGACGGTCACCACGACGTCGTCGGCGACTGCCTCGATCCCCTCCATCCGCATGACGTCGCAGATCTGCTCGCGCAGGTGCGGGTCGCCCTGGCCGGAGCCGTACTGGAGCGCGACGGGACCGCGCCTGGCGACCAGGTCGGCGACCAGTTCCCCCACCACGTCCAGGGGCAGGGCGGTGACGTACGGCATTCCGCCGGCGAGCGAGACCACCTCGGGCCTCGACGCGACGGAGAAAAGAGCTCGAATCTCGGAGGCGACCATCCCGGTTGCTCGTGCCGCGTACCGGTCGACATAGGCGTCGATGCGCGATCCCTGGGTCGGAGCGACGGCCTGACCGTGATCTTTATCCTGGGGCACGGTCCACCTCCTAAATTGTGTGGCGCATAAAGCGCTCATATTAGAGAAACCAGGTTACGTCAGAGGTCGTAGTCGTCTGCGTGTGGGGACGGGACCTCCTGAAACCAAGACCCGCACTGAGCTACGATGCCAGCTGGAGACGCCGTTTTCGCGCGTTTTTCGCCATGGCTTGCACTCGTCTCGCCAGGATTGGGGCCAACAGGTGTCGCGTCGGCTGGCAAACGTCACCCTCGACAATCTCGACGACCTGCCGCGCCGCTGCCGCCGGTGCGTCTTCTGGGAGCTCGATCCCGTCAACGCGGATCGGGCGGTGAAGGCCGGTGATCCGGGGCTGGAGAAGGAGGCGTGGATCTCCTCCACGCTGCTGGAGTGGGGAAGCTGCGGCAAGATCGTCTATGTGGACGGGGTGGCCGCCGGTTTCGTGCTCTACGCGCCGCCGCACTACGTGCCGCGCTCGGTGGCCTTCCCGACCTCGCCGGTCAGCGCGGACGCGGTGCTGCTGATGACCGCGCACATCATCCCCGAGTTCTCCGGGGGCGGCCTGGGGCGGATGCTGGTCCAGGGCGTGGCCAAGGACCTGACCCGGCGCGGGGTGCGGGCGATCGAGGCGTTCGGCGACCTGAAGTGGGAGCAGCCGGGCGCCTGTCTGATGCCCGCCGACTACCTGCTCTCCGTGGGTTTCAAGACGGTCCGTCCGCACCTGCGCTTCCCCCGCCTCCGCCTGGAGCTCAAGAACGCCGTCTCGTGGCGTGAGGACGTCGAGGTGGCACTGGAGAGGCTTCTTGGGAGCATGAGTCCGGAGAGGGCCCTGCGGCCCGTCTGAGACCTTCTGGAGCCCGTACGGCGCCACCTTGGACGTCCCCCGCGATCCGGAGGTCGAGGTCCGGCACGTCCGGCGCATGTGAAAGCCCCCCGCGGTGAGGCGGGGGGCTTTCTGTGGGTGGGTGTGCCGCTCGGAAGCGGGTGATACGGCGGGCGCCGTGGGGAGCGGCCGGCCGCAGGGGGCCTAGATGATGCCCTCGAGCTCGCGAAGCAGCATGGCCTTCGGCTTGGCACCGATGATCTGCTTCACAACCTCTCCGTTCTTATAGACGTTCAGGGTGGGAATCTGGAGTACGCCATAGTTTGTGGCCGTTGCCGGATTCTCGTCGACATTCAGCTTGACGATGGTGAGCCTCTCGGCCTGCTCGCCGGCGATCTCCTCCAGGATCGGCGCCACCTGCCGGCACGGGCCGCACCACTCGGCCCAGAAGTCGACGATCACGGGCTTGTCGCTCTTGAGGACGTCGGCCTCGAAGCTGGCGTCGGTCACGTGCTTGATGGTCCCCAATGTCCTGCTCTCCCTCTGTGCCTGATGGGTGGCTGATGCCTGATGTCGGTCTCGCGGACCGGCGTCACACGCCGGCGTGCTCGGCCAGCCAGCGCTCGGAGTCGAGCGAGGCGGCGCAGCCGGTGCCCGCGGCGGTGATCGCCTGCCGGTAGGTGTGGTCGACGACGTCGCCGGCGGCGAAGACGCCGTCGAGGTTGGTGCGGGTCGAGGGGGCGTCGACCTTGATGTAGCCCTCGTCGTCGAGCTCCACCTGGCCCTTGACGAGCTCGGTGCGGGGGTCGTGCCCGATCGCGATGAACAGGCCGGTGGCCGCCAGCTCGGACTCCTCACCGGTCTTGAGGTTGCGCAGGCGCACCCCGCTCACCTTGTTCTCGCCCAGCACGTCGACGACCTCGCTGTCCCAGACGAAGCGGATCTTCTCGTTCGCGAACGCGCGGTCCTGCATGATCTTGCTGGCGCGCAGTTCGTCGCGGCGGTGCACGACGGTCACCGAGGAGGCGAACCGGGTGAGGAAGGTGGCCTCCTCCATGGCGGTGTCGCCGCCGCCCACGACCACGATGTCCTGGCCGCGGAAGAAGAAGCCGTCACAGGTGGCGCACCAGGACACACCGTGTCCGGACAGGCGCTTCTCGTTGGGCACGCCCAGCTCGCGGTAGCCGGAGCCGGTGGCCAGGATGACGGACCTGGCGTAGAAGGTGTCGGTGGCGGTCCTGACGACCTTGGGGCTGGCGGTCAGGTCGACCTCCACCACGTCGTCGGCGACCAGTTCGGCACCGAACCGCTCGGCCTGCTTGCGCAGCCCGTCCATCAGGTCGGGGCCCATGATGCCGTCGGGGAAGCCCGGGAAGTTCTCAACCTCGGTGGTGTTCATCAGGGCGCCACCGGCGGTGACGGACCCCTCGAAGACCAGCGGGTTGAGGTCGGCACGCGCGGAGTACACAGCGGATGTGTAACCGGCGGGACCCGATCCGATGATGATCACATTCCGGACGTCCATCACTGCTCGTGCCTCTCCCTCTGTCGATGCCACCGGCGTCAACAGATCCTAGGCGCAGCTGATTCCCGCCGGGCGCACCGACGGATTCGCAGGTGAAACGGGAAGGCCCGGCACGGAACGAATCCGTGCCGGGCCTTCCCGGAAAGGGCGAGGACCCTACCCGCGGGTCCCCCCGATCACTTCCAGCGTGCGAGGCCGGGCTTGCGCACGTTGTCGCACTGCGGGCCCACGACGTGGACACGCACGGTGTTCTTGGCCTGGTTCTGCCAGAAGAGCAGGATGTTGGCCTCCTGCCCGTTGTAGAACCCCTGGTCCACGGCGAAGGGTGACTTGCCGATCTCCGCCGAGATCTGCCGGACACACTTGTCGATCCCGGACTTGTCAGTCGTGCCGACGATGGTCGCGGGGCCGATGTAGTTGAGCAGCGAGCCGCGGAGCTCGGCGTCGGTGTAGTTCCAGTTGCTGTCGGTCAGCGCGTACTGGACCGTGTCACTCGGCGCGGGCTGGGCGACGAGAGGACTCGGGGCCGGGCCGGACGCGGTGAGCGTTCCGGTCGCCAGCACGGTCGCACCGATCACCGCGGCCGCGGCGCCCGCCGCCGCGGCGGGCATCGCCCACCGGCGCCGCCGGGTCGCCCGCCGGGTCACACCGTGACGTCTGGCCGGACCCGCTGGACTCACCGGGATCACGGTGCCGTCGTCGCCGACGACCCCCAGCCGCACGGCCGGCTCAGGCTCCTGCTCGGGAAGAGGCGCCCTCTCCCACGGCGCCGGTTCTGCGGGAGATCCCGTCTCCCACGGCGCGTCACGCATTATGTCGTCCCAGGCCGGTGCTTCCACCAGCCCCACTCCACCTCCACGGAAGCTCTCGGCCTCGGCGGCCAGCGCGCGGTCGATTCTCAGCGCGACTCCCATCGGCATCGCCGGTGTGGGCGTCGCCGCGAGCATCTCACGGACCGCTGCGAGGTCGGCGAGACTTTCGCCACAGGGATCGCAGATCGCGAGATGTTCGCGTACCTGCACGGCCGTGGCGGCGTCGAGGAGTCCCTCGGCCAGTTCGGCCAAGATCTCCAGGTCGTAGTGCGTATCACCCGTCACGAAGTTGTGCTCCCTTCGCGGATGAGACGCGAGACAGGTCTGATCGGTTCCGCAAATGGGAAAGAATCGGGGCGAGTTTCGCCCGGCCACGCGCGCATCGGCTCTTCACCGTGCCGCTCGGCACCTCCAGCACCTGGGCCGCGTCCTCGATCGAGTAGCCCATCATGTCCACGAGCACCAGCGCGGCGCGCTGGTCGGAGGGCAGCAGCTTCAGGGCCGCGGAGACCTCCATGGAAACCTCGCGCTCGGCCGTCTGGTCGAGCACCGGGGTGTCACGCTCCGCGGCCTCGACGAGTTCGTCGTCGGCCACCGGGCGTACCGATTTCCTGCGCATGCGGTCGAGGCAGGCGTTGACCACGATGCGGTGCAGCCACGTGGTCACCGCCGCCTCGCCGCGGAAACTCCCGGCCTTGCGGTAGGCCGAGACGAAGGCGTCCTGAACGGCATCGGCCGCCTCGTCGGGGTCGCCCAGCGTGCGCAGGGCGACCGCCCACATGCGGTCTCGATGTCGCTTGACTATCTCACTGAAGGCGTGCGGATCCCCGGCGAGGTGCCGGGTGAGCAGGTCGGCGTCGGACACGGGGGCCTTCGCCGTCTGCTGGTCCGCCGCTGGCGGGGTCTCGGGTGGGGAATTCACAAGGAGAGTCCTGCTATACCGGTCCGGGGAGAACACCACTACGGGATAGATGGTGCCATGGATTCTCCGATGATCTGTAAGAAGCCGCGTAAAACAGATCAAATCGCACCGGTGTCACTTGATCGTGAGGACCTTTATCTCCTGTATCTGGCCGCGGAACTTGCCCTGGTAGCTGGGCAGCTTGGTGAACCAGACGAGCACGTAGCGGCCCTTCGGCGGGTTCTCCGCAGAGTACGTCTTCTTGCCGGAGAGCCCGTTGAACTTCTCGACCGCGGTCAGGGCGTCGAGGTCGGCCGAGTCACCGATCCTGAGCTCCGCGGCGCCGCCCGAGGTGCCGCCGAAGTCGATCGAGACCTGCTTGACCGGGATGCTCTCCCCCATGTCCAGCAGCAGGCCGACACCGTTCTTGAGCCGCCCGAAGTCGGCGGAGTCGTACGTCTCGGAGTGCCAGTCGGTGGACTCCTTGCCGTCGACCGCGGCCGAGGCCCACCTGCTGCCCTCCTCCTGGTCGCCCAGCGGGTCGAAGCCGGTGGCCGTGGCCTTCACCTCGCGGGTGGCGACGGCCACGGTCGGCGTGGGAGTGGCGATCTGCTCGCCAGTGACCGGGGTGCCGGCGTTGCCGATGCTGCGGCCGAGCGTCCAGGCCCCCAGGCCGACGGCCACCATCACCAGCAGCACGACGACGGTCATGGCGACCTTGTTGAGCATCCCGCCACCCGCCTGGCGGGGCATCGGACGGGGCTGGTGCTGGGGTGGGGGCGTGTGGTGCTGGGGCGCCGCGGTGTCGATGCCCTCGGAGCGTGAGGAGGCCACCGGGAGCACCGTCATGGGCATCGGCGTCGGCATCGGCAGCGGGCTGGGCCGCGACACCGAGGCCAGGGCCTCGGCGAGCTCGGCGGGCGTGGTCAGCGGGTCGGCCCCGCGCCTGGTCTCCGGCAGCATCGCCCGGCAGACGATGGTGTCGAGGTAGCCGGGAACGCCCGCGGTGACCTGGCGCGGCGTGCAGAAGTGCCCGTCGTCCATGGGCGCGACCGGCAGGCCGCCGCTGTCGTGCTCCTCACCCGGCCAGTGGCCGGTCAGCCCGGCGTACAGCAGGCGGCCGAGGCCCTCGACGTCCTCGCGGGCCCCGTCGTCGCTCGTCACGTCGTTCAGGACGGCGTCGACCCCCAGGCCGAGCAGCTTGACGGTGCTGCCCGCCGTCCAGACCAGGTGCTCGGGGGTCAGGCAGAGGTGGGAGAGGTTCGCCTCGTGCGCGTGGGCCAGTGCCTCGGCGGCCTCGGCGACCATCGCGGCGGCCCGTTCGGGGTCGAGCGGGCCGCCCGCGATCATGTCGCCGAAGGTCTCACCGCTCACCCACTCGCTGACCACGTAGGAGTGGCCGTCGTCCTCGGTCGCGTCGAAGACCTGGGTGAGACGGGGGTCGGTCAGCCGGCTGGCCACCCGGGCCGCCGTGACGACCTCGTTCAGGCGAGGGAAGTCGGGGTCGAAGGTGTGGACGGCGACGGGCCGGGCGAGCACCTCGTCGATGGCCTTCCACAGCGTGGCACCGCCCGACTCGTAGACACGGTCTTCGAGCCGGAAGCGCTCGGCCAGCTTGGTGCCGGGCTCGACGGTGGGAGAACTCATGTGGACTCCGAAACTGAGAACACGACAGCACCACGCCAGGTCGGCACATCAAGACACATCACATGATGCCGGGTGGATCCGCCCACGCCCTCCTGCTTCCATTAGCCGCATGTCACCACACGTGTCGCACCATGGTAGTCCCGCGCCGGTTCCGCCCGTGTTCGCCTTGTCAGACGTTTGAGACAAGCCTTTGGCTTACCGGCCTACCCGTCCTGCCACCATTCCAACGATCGAGCTCACTTCGGGGATGCGCATCCGGTGGGCGATCGCCAAGTAAAGAACCATACCGAGTCCGCCGCCCGCCGCCAGCATGATGGCGGCACTCAGCGCGTCCAGCCCGGTGAGCTCCTGCGTGATCCAGAGCACGCCGAGCGCGAGCGCCGCCGCCGGGAGCGAGGCCAGGTACATCCGGGACAGCCCGGCGGCCACCTTGCGCCCTCCCAGGCCCTCCACCCTGCGCGAGGCCAGCACCCAGGCGACCGCGCTGCCCACCACGTAGGCGACGGTGAACGCGAAGGCCAGGCCCATCACGATGTACTTCGCCGGCAGGGTGAAGTAGGCGATGACGCTGAGCGTGGCGTTCACCGTCACGTTGCCGAGGGCGAGGAAGGCCGGGGTCCGGGTGTCGCCGAAGGAGTAGAAGACCCGCAGCAGGAGCTGGAAGATCGAGAACGGGACCAGCGACAGTCCGAAGACCTGCAGCACGTTGCCGATGTAGACCGCCGAGTCGACGGTCATGTTGCCCCAGGAGAAGATCAGTACGGTCACCGCGGGGCCGAGCACCATCAGCAGCAACCCGGCGGGCACGAGGAGCACCGAGATCAGCCGCACCCCTGAGGAGAACTCCGCCCTGACCGTCTCCAGTCTTCCCTCGGCCACGCCCCTGCTCATCCGGGGCAGCATCGCGGTGATCACCGAGACCGCGATGATCCCGTAGGGGAGCTGGAAGAGCTGGTAGGCGTAGGCGTAGGCGGCGTTTCCCGCGCCGGGCGCACGCTCGCCCGCGCCGGTCGCCAGCTTGGTGGTGACCAGGAAGCCCAGCTGGCTGATCCCCACGTAGGCGAAGGTCCAGACCGCGGTCCTGCCCATCTCGCCGAGCCCGGCGTTGCGCAGGTCGAACCTGGGCCGGAAGCGGAAGCCGACCCGGTGCAGCGCGATGACCAGCACCACGCACTGTGCCACGATGCCCGCGGTGGTGCCGAGCCCGAGCAGCGCCAGGTCGGCGTCACTGATCGTGTCGACGTCGGTGCCCGCCCCGCCCAGTTTCACGTAGTAGACGACCGCGACGCCGATCATCACGATGTTGTTCAGCACCGGCGCCCACATCGGCGCGGCGAACCTGTCCCGGGTGTTGAGAATCGCGCCGGCGATCGCGCCGACCCCGAAGAAGGCGATCTGCGGGAGGATGAACTGGGCCAGCCGGACCGCCACCTCGGTCTGCCTGGGGCCCCAGTCGGTGCTGTAGAGGCTGATCAGTGGCCCGGCCAGTGCCACCGCGACCACCGCCAGCAGGGTCAGCGCGACGAACCCGATCGTCATCAGCCGTTGCTCGTAGGCCCGGCCGCCATCGGGGTCGGCCTGCTGCCGCCGGATGATCATCGGGACCACGACGCTGCTCAGGACCCCGCCGATGAGCAGGTCGAACAGGGTGAACGGGATCGTGTAGGCCACGTTGTAGGCGTCGCCCAGGGCGAAGGTCCCGATGGCCGCGGCGAGCACCGCCGTCCGGACGAAGCCGGTGACGCGGGAGACCATCGTCCCCGCCGCCATGATCGCGCTCGCACGCAGAACCCTGCTCATGCGCCATTCCTCCGCTGGGTGTCAGGACTCGGTGCCGGCCGGCTCGCGATCGCGTTCCGACGGGGGAGCGGCCGCCGGGCGGCGACCTCCCCGCCGGCGCAGCACGCGCAGGACGACGGCGGCCAGCATCACCACGAGGGCCGCCCCCACGATCACCAGGGCGACCCCGGTGTACCCGGTGGTCCGCACGGTCAGCTCGACCGGCTTGCCGTACTTGCGGCCGTCGTCGGTGGTGAGCTGCACCGTCACCGTGGTCTGGCCGCTGGCGGTCGAGGTCATCGGGATCCGGATGGTCTGGCTCTGGCCGCCGAGGATCATCAGCTGGTCCACGTACGGCTCGATCTTCAACAGCTTGGGCTGGTCGGAGGTGACCCTGAGGCGGACCGCGACCCGGCTGGCCTCACCGCTCAGCTCGTTGCGCACGCTGATCGGCACATCGCCGTTGCTGCCGGCCAGGGTGCGCAGGCGCGACTGCTCGCTACCGGTGATGGAGACCATGGCGATCCGGCTGTCGATCGCCTCCGCGACCTGCTGGACGTACGGTGCCGCGGCGGCGGTCCTGCCGCGCCAGGCCGAGGAGGTCAGACGGAGCAGCGCCAGGTCGAAGACGTCGAGATCCTGGGCGGTGGTGATCGCGGCGGTCAGGTCGGCGCGGGCGCCGACCTTCTTGACGCCCGTCAGGTACTGCTTGGGGAGCTCCGCCCGCCGGTTCTGGTCGGTGTAGGTCAGGTCGGCCCGCGGTGTCGGGGCACCCTTGCCGCGCTTGACCGCGTCGAGACCGACGGGCAGCAGCCAGGGCAGGCCGGCGGCGGTCTCGATCAGGTTGGTCACGTACTTGGGGTCGGGGTCCCAGCGGCGATGCGGAACGGCGATCACGGTCCTGGCCGTGTTGACCGGCTCCGCGCTGATCATCGCCGTCTCCGCGATGAACCGCTGGCGGTTCATCAGCGCCGAGCCGGGGGCGGAGGTGTCCGCGCCGACGGTCTCGCTCAGCCTCGCGTCGGCGACCAGGGCGGTGACCGGGCCGTTCACGCTCTCCAGGGTCGCCGAGGCGTCGGGGGTGGTGACCGGGGGCGCCGCCGGCGGCAGGTTCAGCACGTTCAGCAGCACGGTGTCGACGCCGCCGGTGGCCAGCAGGTCCAGCCCGTCATAGTCGATCAGGCCACCCAGCGGCCAGTTCACGTTGGTGATCACATCGCGGCCGAGGGTCTCCCTGCCGATGATCCTGGCCGCGTTGATACCGGTCGCGGCGGCGTTGTCGACGCCGTTGTGGGCGAGGGCCGCCACGTCGGGGTCGCCGTACGGGGTGGCCATCACCGGGTGGTCCGCGACGGCCTCGCGGAAGTCGCTCAGCCACTGGGCGGCCGCGGGCGTCGCGGGACGCTGCTGGGTGCGGTTCTTGGACCTGACCGCGTGCGGCCCGCCCATGGCCCGCGCGTCGTCGAGCAGGGCGGGGTCGACCACCCAGGTGAGGCCCTTGGCCGAGGAGGTGTCCTGGGCGATCTTGAGCAGGTCGCCGAGGCGCTTGCCGGGGGCCATGGCCGCGGGCAGCCCCTCGTCCGCGAAGACGCCGTCACCGCTCCGGCGCGGCTGGTCGACGATGGGCAGCACCATGGCGAGCCGGGTACGGACCACCCTGGTCTCCCTGGGCATGTAGGTCACCAGGGTCCGCAGGGTGGCGACCTGCTGGTTGAAGGCGTCGAGCACCTCGATCATGATCGGATAGACGCCGAAGCGGGAGAAGCCCAGCAGTTGCGGGGTGAAGACGAACTCCCACGGCGTCTTCCCCGAGGGCGCGATCGAGGTCTGGACGTAGCGCTGGTCGCGCCAGGCGCTCGGCTGGAGGCTCTGCCCCGACTGGTACGCCTCGATGTCGCCACGCTGGGCGAACGGCTGGGGCGAGTAGCGCATCTGGATGCGCAGCCCGCTCATGGTCTCGGTGCCCGAGTTGACCAGTGATCCGGAGACCTTGACCTCGGTGGTCGGCTCACGGGGGACGTCGGGGCCGATGGCCTCCATCATGATCTGGAGACTCAGCCGGCTCGCCGCGGTCGTCTGCGCGTTCGCCGTACCGGAAACGACCACGGCCGCGGGCAGGAGCAGCGTGGTGGCGAGCAGGGCGAGCAGCGTGACCTTGCGGATCACGTGCCGGCCAGGGGTCGAGTACGGCGCACGCCCGTAATGGTATGGCCTAACCGGCGAGGGGAAAGGTCGCCGCCTCCTTCCGGGAACCCTGGCGAGTCAGGTCGACGGCCCTGCCTGAAACCAGTGTGAGCAGGTGGTCCGCACGGATCAGGAGTGCCGTGTGACGCTCCCCGGTGGGCACGTAGACGGGTGTGGCGATGTCGGTGAGTCGCTCGTCCACCAGCACGGTCAAGGTGGCGGGCAGCAGCAGCGGGCAGACCAGCCCCGAGGCGTAGTCGGTGGCGGAGTTGACGGTGAAGGCCGAGGCCGGCCGGACCCGCCGCGCGCCCAGGATGCCGCCGATCAGGCCGGGGCGCGGAGGAGAGCCGACGGAGGTGACGACCGCCACGGGTTCGCGGGCGATTCGCGTCGTGACCTCGAAGACCGTGACCGCCAGGCAGACGGCGGGGCTCGCGGAAAGCACCTCGGGCAGTTCGTCCGAGCATGTCATCGCGCGCGGAAGGCGTACGATCTCATGATGGACCTGGTGTGCGAGGAGCCAGCGGTGGATCGCGAGCGCATCCTTCATGTGTGTGCTCCTTGCCTCGACGCACGGCCCCCGAGGTTCTCCTGACTGACCGTAACCTGGTGATCGCTTCAGGTGTATCCCCGCAGGGGAACATGTTCCGTAACCGAAGGACCTACCCGGCTTGTCCCTTTCAAATCTGACCCAGAGCCAGCGCCACGGCATGAGCGAGCTGTTCCGGAAGATCGCTCCTGTGGCGGACGAGCTTGGCGAGCTGTTCGCCGCCAAGGGTTACCAGATAGCCCTGGTCGGCGGCTCCGTACGCGATGTCTTCCTGGGCAGGATCGGCAACGATCTCGACCTGACCACGGACGCGAGGCCCGAGACGGTCCTGGAGCTCGTCCGTGACTGGGCCGACTCCGTCTGGACGATCGGCATCGACTTCGGCACCGTCGGCGTCCGCAAGGACGGGTGGCTGCTGGAGATCACCACCTACCGCAGCGAGTCGTACGACCCCAAGTCGCGCAAGCCCGACGTCGCCTACGGCGAGACGCTGGAGGGCGACCTGGCCCGGCGTGACTTCGCGATCAACGCGATGGCGCTGCGCCTGCCGTCCCGCGAGTTCGTCGACCCCTACGGCGGCCTCGACGACCTGCACGCCAGGCTGCTGCGCACCCCCGGCCCCCCCGAGCGCTCCTTCGGCGACGACCCGCTGCGGATGCTGCGCGCGGCCAGGTTCGCCAGCCAGCTCGGTTTCACCGTCGATGAGGCGGCGCTCGCCGCGATGGACGCGATGGCCGACCGGATCGACATCGTCTCCGCCGAGCGCATCCGCGACGAGCTGGACAAGCTCATCGGCGGCGGTCACCCCCGCGAGGGGCTGAAGATCCTCGTCGACTCGGGGCTCGCCGCCCACGTGCTGCCCGAGCTGCCCAGGCTCCGCCTGGAGATCGACGAGCACCACCGGCACAAGGACGTCTACGAGCACTCGCTGATCGTGCTTGAGCAGGCGATCGACCTGGAGGAGAACGGCCCCGACCGGATCCTGCGCTGGGCCGCGATCCTGCACGACGTGGGCAAGCCGAAGACCCGCCGCCACGAGCCCGGCGGCCGGGTCTCCTTCCACCACCACGAGGTGGTCGGCGCGCAGCTCGCCAGGAAGCGGATGACGGAGCTGAAGTTCCCCAAGGACGTGGTGGCCGACGTCTCCCGCCTGGTGGAGCTGCATCTGCGCTTTCACGGGTACGGCACGGGCGAGTGGACCGACTCTGCGGTGCGCCGTTACGTCCGTGACGCCGGGCACCTGCTCGAACGCCTGCACAAGCTGACCCGCGCCGACTGCACCACCCGCAACCGGCGCAAGGCCCAGGCCCTGTCGCGGACCTACGACCAGCTGGAGGAGCGGATCACCAGGCTGGCCGAGGAGGAGGAGCTCGGCAAGATCCGTCCCGAGCTCGACGGCAACGAGATCCAGGAGATACTCGGTGTCCCGCCGGGCCCGGTCGTGGGCCGCGCCTACAAGTTCCTGCTGGACATGCGCCTGGACCAGGGGGTTCTCGGCAAGGAGGCCGCCGCGGACGCCCTCCGCGAGTGGGCGCGGGCGAATGAGGTGGCCCCTGAGCGGCACTCCTGACCGGGCCGCGGGCCCCGAGGGCCCCGGCGATGTCGCCGCACTCGACCGGGAGCACGTGTGGCATCCCTACGCGGCCGTGCCCCAGCCGGTGGCGCCACACGTGGTCTCCCGCGCGGAGGGCGTGCGGCTGACGCTCGCCGACGGGCGCGAGCTCGTCGACGGCATGTCGTCGTGGTGGGCGGCCATCCACGGCTACAACCATCCCGAGCTCAACCGGGCGCTGCGGGAGCAGCTGGAGGACATGGCGCACGTCATGTTCGGCGGGCTCACCCACGAGCCCGCCGTGCGGCTGGCCCGCAGGCTCGCCGCCATGACCGGCCTGCCGAAGGTGTTCCTCGCCGACTCGGGGTCGGTCGCCGTCGAGGTGGCGATCAAAATGGCGTTCCAGCTCACCGGCAGGGGCCGGCTGCTCACGGTCAGGGGCGGCTACCACGGCGACACCTTCGGGGCGATGTCGGTCTGCGACCCGGTCAACGGTATGCACCACCTCTTCTCCGGCGTGCTGCCCGAACACGTGTTCGCCGACCGGCCGCCGCGCGAGTACGACGAGGGCTACGCGGCCCGGCTGGCGGATCTTCTCGCCGGGCACGCCCACGAACTGGCCGCGATCATCGTGGAACCGGTGGTCCAGGGGGCGGGCGGCATGCACTTCTACCACCCGGCCTACCTGCGCCTGCTCCGCGAACTGGCCGACGAGCACGGCGTCCTGCTGATCGCCGACGAGATCGCCACCGGATTCGGCAGGACCGGAGAGCTGTTCGGCTGTGACCACGCCGGGATCAGGCCCGACATCATGTGCCTGGGCAAGGCGCTGACCGGCGGCTACCTGTCGCTGGCCGCGACGCTGTGCACCGAGCGGGTGGCCCGGGGTGTCGGGGTGCTGATGCACGGGCCGACCTTCATGGGCAACCCGCTGGCCGCGGCGGTGGCGAACGCCTCCCTGGATCTCCTGGAGGAACGCCCGTGGCGTGAGGAGGTCCGCCGGATCGAGACCGGTCTCCTCGCGGGCCTGGCCGGGGCCGCGACGGCACCCGGCGTGCGTCAGGTGCGGGTCCTCGGCGCGATCGGGGTGATCGAGAGCCACGAGCCCGTCGACGTCCCCGCCGTCCAGGACGTCGTCATGCGGCACGGCGTCTGGCTCCGCCCGTTCGGCCGCCTGCTCTACGCGATGCCGCCCTACTCGATCGGCGACGACGACCTGGAGAGGGTCACGACGGCGATGACGGCAGCGGCTCGATCACTCGGGCCGGCGTGACGACCCGGTACGCCACCGCGCCCGCGAGGTATCCGGCGGCGATGACCACCAGCACGAGCGTCGATTTGCCGTCCGCCGGGAGCAGCGCCGCGGCCAGGGCGGCGGCCAGCACGTAGCCGCCGTTGAAGAGCATGTCGTAGATGGAGAAGGCTCGGCCCAGATAGGCGTCCTCGACGTCCCGCTGGACCGCGGTGTCCGCGCAGATCTTGACGCTCTGCCCGGCGACGCCGAGCACGAGGCCCGCGGCCGCGAACCCCCACTGCTGGAACGGCGCGCAGAGCGCGAACGTCAGCACCCCGGCGGTGACCAGCATGGCCGGGACCCACCGCTCGATGCCGAAGCGCTCGGTGGCCCACGGCGTGACCAGGATGGCCAGGAAGTAGCCGAGCCCGGAGGTGGCGACCACGACGGAGACCGCGTTCAGTGCGTCCTCGGCGTCCTCGGCGAAGTAGTAGCGCGACAACATCACGAGCATCGCCGTGCACATGCCGTAGACGAACCGGTGGGTGGTCATCGCGCCCATCGCCGCGGCGGCGGCCCGGTGGCGTACCAGGTGCCGTGCGCCGTCGGTCAGGCCGCTCAGCACGTGGCGCACCGCCTCGCGGGCCTGCGGCCGGTCGGGATCGTAGGCGGGGCCGAGCAGCCGCCTGTCCATGGTCCTGGAGATGAGCGCGCTGAGCCCGAAGATGAGACCGGAGACGACCAGCAGCACCGCTGTCCCCCGGTGGTCGGAGCCGAAGACCGCCCGGAGGAGGTAGCCGGCGCCCACGCCCACGAAGGTGAGCACGGTTCCCGAGGTCGGGGTGACCGCGTTGGCCACCATCAACCGGTCGGCTGGCACGACGTGCGGGAGCGAGGCTCCCAGCGCGGCCAGGAAGAACCGGTTCACCCCGAGCACGCCGAGCGCGGCGGCGTAGAAGATCGCGTCAGGGGCGTCCGCGGCGACCAGCGTCGCGGCCACGAGCAGCAGCACCCCGCGGATCAGCGGCGCGACGAGCAGGATCTGCCGCCGTGACCAGCGGTCGATGAACACCCCGACGAAGGGCCCCAGGATCGAGTACGGCAGCAGCAACACGGCCAGGCCGGCGGCGATCCCCACCGCGCTCGTGCTCTTCTCCGGACTGAAGAACGCGAATCCGGCCACGGCGAACTGGAAGATCCCGTCGGAGAACTGCGAGACGAGACGGGTCCCGTACAGCCTCCGGAAGTCCCGACCTTCCAGGACCACGCGTAGGTCGGATATGAATGACACGCGCTCAGCCTATGGGGGACCGCCCCCGATGGGCATCGGGAACATCCCTGAATGTACGGGTGAGCATTACCGACCTTTACCTACGTATCGTCAAGTGGGGCGCGGTGAACCAACATGATCACGTACCCTCGGTCGAGTGACACCTGATGAACACGTTGTGCTCGTCGACAGTGCGGGGAACGCGATCGGCACGGCGGCCAAGGCCACGGTGCACGGTCCCGACACTCCCCTCCACCTGGCCTTCTCCAGTTACGTGTTCGACGAGCAGGGGCAGATCCTGCTGTCCCGACGCGCACTGCACAAGATCACTTGGCCGGGGGTGTGGACCAACAGCTGTTGCGGCCACCCACTGCCGGGCGAGCCGCTCTCCGCGGCGGTGACCCGCAGGCTCTCCCACGAACTGGGCCTCGCGGCCGGCCAGGTCGACCTGCTTCTGCCGCGCTTCTCCTATCGCGCGGTCATGGACAGCGGCATCGTCGAGCGGGAGTTGTGCCCGGTCTACCGGGTGATCGCCGCCTCCGAGGCCGTGCCCAACCCCGACGAGGTCGAGGACGTGCGCTGGATGCCGTGGAAGGAGTTCACCGACGGGGTGCTCGGCGACCGCCTGGCGATCTCCCCGTGGTGCCGCGAGCAGGTCCCCCAGCTGATCGAGCTCGGCGCGGACCCGCTCGCCTGGCGGGCCGCCGACCCCACCGACCTCCCACCCGCCGCCCGCTGACGCGGGCCCACCGGCGATCCTCATACGGCGAGAGCCCCCGACCCGTCCACCCGGGTCGAGGGCTCTCGCCGTATGAGGGCACCGATCGGTCAGCGCTCGATCTCGCCGCGGATGAACTTCTCCACGTAGTCGCGCGCCTCGTCGTCGGAGTACTGCTCCGGCGGGGACTTCATGAAGTACGAGGAGGCCGACAGGATCGGCCCCGAGATGCCCCGGTCAAGGGCGATCTTGGCGGCGCGGACCGCGTCGATGATGATGCCGGCCGAGTTGGGGGAGTCCCAGACCTCCAGCTTGTACTCCAGGTTGAGGGGGGTGTCGCCGAAGGACCTGCCCTCCAGGCGCACGTACGCCCACTTGCGGTCGTCGAGCCACGGCACGTGGTCGGAGGGACCGATGTGCACGTCGGCCTTTCGCATCTCGTGCGGGATCTGCGAGGTGACCGACTGGGTCTTGGAGATCTTCTTGGACTGCAGGCGCTTGCGCTCCAGCATGTTCATGAAGTCCATGTTGCCGCCGAAGTTCAGCTGGTACGTGCGGAGCAGCTCGACACCGCGGTCCTCGAACAGCTTGGCCATCACGCGGTGCGTGATCGTCGCCCCGACCTGCGACTTGATGTCGTCACCGACGATCGGGACCCCGGCGTCGACGAACTTCTGGGCCCACGTGGGGTCGGAGGCGATGAACACCGGCAGCGCGTTGACGAACGCGACCTTCGCGTCGAGGGCGCACTGGGCGTAGAAGCGGTCGGCCTCCTCCGAGCCCACCGGCAGGTAGGAGACGAGCACGTCGACCTTGCTGTCCTTGAGGATCTGGACGACGTCGACCGGGGCCTCGTCCGACTCCTCGACCATCTCCCGGTAGTACTCGCCCAGACCGTCGAAGGTGTGGCCGCGCTGCACCGTGACGCCCAGCGGCGGTACGTCGCAGATCTTGATCGTGTTGTTCTCCGAGGCCACGATCGCCTCGGACAGGTCGCGGCCGACCTTCTTGGCGTCGACGTCGAACGCCGCGACGAACTCGACGTCGCCGACGTGGTAGTCGCCGAACTTGACGTGCATCAGGCCCGGCACCCGGGCACCGGGGTCGGCGTCCCGGTAGTAGTGCACGCCCTGTACGAGCGACGTGGCGCAGTTGCCTACACCGACAATGGCTACGCGCACCGAACCCATGGCACTCGCTCCCCTTTGTTCTTTGGTGGTCAGTTGTCTTCCGGGGTGGCAGGCCGCCCCGTCGTATCCGCCCCGGGCTCGGACGCCCGGGACGTTCCCTCCCGCGCGGATCGCCGCTCCTCGTCCGGGGGCGACGCTCGCCGTTCGGTGGCGATCAGCTCATTCAACCAGCGCACTTCGCGTTCGACCGACTCCAGACCGTGACGCTGGAGTTCAAGGGTGTAGCTGTCCAGTCGCTCGCGGGTGCGGGCCAGCGCCGTGCGCACGCCGTCCAGGCGTTCCTCGAGCCGGCTGCGCCGGCCTTCGAGAATGCGCAGGCGCACCTCCGCCTCGGTGTGCCTGAAGAAGGCGAAGTGCACGCCGAAGCTCTCGTCCTCCCAGGCCGAAGGACCGGCCTGGGTGAGCAGCTCATGCAGGCGTTCCTTGCCCTCCGCGGTCAGCCTATAGACGATCTTCGAGCGGCGGCCGGGGAGCGCGATGGGGCTGTCGGCGTTGGCAGCGGCGGCGTCGCCGTCTTCGATGATCAGTCCGTCGGTGAGCAACTGGCGGAGGCACGGATAGAGCGAGCCGTAGGAGAAGGCCCGGAACATGCCGAGCAGGGCGTTGAGCCGTTTGCGCAGCTCATAGCCATGGAGCGGGGTCTCGTGCAACGACCCGAGCACGGCCAGCTCCAGCACCCCGCCACGTCCGCCGGCCACCGGAAACCACCACCTCTCGCGCCGATGTATCGAACCGATACATCTGCAGGATACGTCCATTCAACATAACCCTGCAATCAGCGACTTTCCCAAGAGGTTGGGAGCAAACAACAAAAAGCCGTAGTCTGGCGCCTATGTGGTCACAACAGGCGGTGGTGGGGCACGGCCCCCGCGCGGCGTGGACCGCTTTCCAATACGGGGAATCCCGCGTCAACGTGGGAGAGGTCTGCCAAGGTTGTTGTCGAAACCAGCTGACGATCTCGTTCGTCCTCGGGAACGGAGATCCACCCGAATGGGCCGGCTACCAGTAAGCCAAGGCGGCGAGATCTCCGGTGATCAGGAGGTAGTCTCGCCCGCCTGCACGCCGTCGTAGACCCCGATGACCGAACGAGGACGCGTGAGTTACAGCCACAGCAATGACCCGGAGCCGAACGGGCGCCAGGAGGGCGCCGACGGGTCGGCTCGTCAGGGGCGGCGCCGTCGCTCAGGCCCAGGAGCCGCTCCCCGTGCAGTTCCCCCTTCACAAAACTCTCAAACCGGCGGCGCGAGCTGGGAACAGCAGCAAGGTCGGCCGCCACAGGGCGCGGGGGCCGACAACCGGACCATGATGATGCCCCAGCCCGGCGGGGCGCCCGGCGGGATGCCCTACGCCGGCGGCGCGCCACAGCACCCGGGTGCCCAGCCCCGGCGGGACGCGGGCGCTCCGGGCGGGATGCCCCCGCGCGAGCCCGAGCAGCGGGGCGGTGAGCTCCGTCGCCGTGACACCGACCCGACAGGCCGCCGGGCCGAGGCCGCGTTCGAGGACACCCAGGCGATGCTCGCCGCCCAGGCGGGAACCGGTTCGAGGTCCGGTGAGGGCGGCGTGCGCAGACGCCGCGCCGGGCGTGGCGCGGGCGGTCCCGGAGGCCAGGGGCCGGAGGGTCCGGGCGGCCCGGGGGGGCCCGGGGGGTACGGTCCCGGCGACGGCGACGGTGAGGACGAGCCCAAGGCCAGGCGGTGGACGCGCTTCCTGCCCAACTGGAAGATCGTGATGGCCAGCTTCGTGGTCCTCAGCGCCGGTGTCTTCGGCATGATCGCGGTGGCCTACGCCAACACGCCGGTCCCGGAGACCGCGCAGGCCGGCGTGGACGACCGGGGCAGCGTGGTCTACTACCGGGACAAGAAGACCCCGATCGCGCGCCTCGGTGTCAAGCGCACCCCGGTCAAGATCAGCCAGATTCCCAAGCACGTCCAGGACGCGGTGATCGCCCTGGAGAACCAGAGCTTCCGCACCGACAGCGGCATCGACCTGGCCGGTATGGCCCGTTCCCTCTGGAGCACGGTCAGCGGCGCACAGCTCCAGGGCGCCTCGACCATCACCCAGCAGATGGCCCGCGGCTACTACGACGGCCTCAGTCAGGAGGTCTCGGTACAGCGCAAGATCAAGGAGATCTTCGTCGCCGTCAAGATCAGCAAGACGCTGGAGAAGGACGAGATCCTTGAGCGCTACCTCAACATCATCTACTTCGGCCGCGGCGCGTACGGTATCCAGGCAGCCTCGAAGGCCTTCTTCAACAAGAACATCGGTCAGCTGACCCCGCAGGAGGGCGCCTACCTGGCCGGCCGGATCCAGAACCCGGACGCCTTCGACATCCAGGAGCAGGCCGGCAACTACGCCGCGACCAAGGAGCGCTTCGGCGCCGCGCTGAGGAACATGGCGGAGATCGACCCCGCCGCGTACGGCAAGTACGCCGGAAGCTCCTTCGAGGATCTGAAGTTCGCCAAGGTCAAGGTCTCGCAGACCTTCAAGGGGATCAAGGGCTACATGCTCAACATCGTCTTCCGGGAGCTCAAGGGGCGGGGCATCACCCAGGAGGATCTGGAGACCAAGGGGTACAAGGTCTACACCACCTTCGACAAGAAGATGATGGAGGAGGCGCAGAAGGCGGTGAAGGCCCGTACCGCCGGCCTGGAGCCGACCATCCACGCCAGCATCGCCTCGGTGGATCCGAAGAACGGCCGGGTGCTCGCCTTCTACAGCGGCGACGACTTCGTCAACGACTTCAACAACCGCGCCTTCGACTCCACCAAGCAGGCGGCCTCGGCGTTCAAGCCCTACGTGCTCGCGGCCTGGCTGGAGAGCGGCCGGTCGCTCGACAGCTACGTCGACGGCATGGCCACGATCAAGATGCCGGGCACCACCCCGATCAGCAACTCGGGGAACACCGCGTACGGGGCGATCAACATGATCAAGGCCATGGCCAGCTCGGTCAACACGGTCTTCGTGCAGATGGGTGAGGTCGTCACGCTCCCCGAGGTGGCGAGGATCGCCAAGGAGGCGGGGGTCGGCGAGACCGCCAAGTACAACCCCTCCTACGGCGGCAAGAACGCGGTCGACTACGCGGTCGACGAGCAGAAGTTCCAGGTCACCATCGGCAGCGCCTCGGTCACCGCGGTCGAGCAGGCCGCCGGCTACTCGATCTTCGCCAACGAGGGCAAGCACGCCGACTGGCACACCGTCGTCAAGGTGACCAAGATCGACGGCTCTCCGGTGCTCGCGGAGCAGGCCACCGTGCGGCAGGTCATCAGCCCCGAGTCCGCGGCCGACGCGACGGTCGCGCTCCAGGCCGTGGTCAAGGGCGGCACCGGCGCCACCGCGAACATCGGCTCGCGGCCGGTGGCCGGCAAGACCGGCACGAACAACGGCTACAAGGACGCCTGGTTCGTCGGTTTCACCCCGCAGATCGTCACCGCGGTCGGCATGTCCAAGGACGTGCCCTACAACAGGGCGGGGACGCGCAAGCTCAAGGTCGACAAGTACGGCCTGCCGAGCCGCAAGATCGATGATTCGAAGATCCTCTGGAAGGAGGAGCCCATGCCCTCCTTCATCGGCGGTGGTGGCACCCCGACCCAGATCTGGCACGACTACATGCAGGCCGTGACCGCCAAGGACGAGGTCCAGCAGTTCCCGCCGAGGGCCAACACCGGCTCGCAGAGCAACCTGGCCACGCCCAAGCCGACGCCCTCCCCGACGCCGACCATGGACGACAACCCGTTCCCCGACAGCGGCGACAACGGCGGCGGCTGGCCCGAAGACGGCGGCGGTGAGCCGGACAACCCCGACGGTCGCGAGTGTCTGCCCTGGGACGGCTCCTGCGACGTCGGCGACGGCGGCCCGGGCGACGGTCCGCCGAACGGCGAGATCACCGATAACGGCGCGGCCGGGGCGCCCGGGGCCCCCGGCGCGGCGATCATGCCGACACCCGCCGCGAGCGGACGACGCCCCTGATGAAGAACCTCCTGACGTCGCGGCGCTCGCTGCCGGAGTTCGGCACCCGGGCCATCCCGTACGTGCCCCTGGCCCTGTTCGCGGGGCTGGGGGCGATCCTGGCCTGGTTCTGGAAGTGGCCGTGCCGCGTCGGCGGGGCGTGGAACGACGGGACCCTGCAGTTCACGAACTTCTGTTACACCGACATCTATCCCCTGTGGTGGAACGAGAAGCTCAACGAGGGCAAGATCCCTTATTTCGACTACCCGGTCGAGTACCCCGTCGGCATCGGCGGGATCATGGAGTTCTTCCGCCGGATCGTCACCCCCATGGCAGACCAGGGGACGGCGTTCTACGACCTCACGGTCATCCTCATGGCGATCTGCCTGGTCATCGGCGTGCTGCTGATGGCCGCGCTGGCCGGTCCGGCCAGGCGCTGGGACGCGCTCTGGTACGCCCTGGTCCCCGGGCTGATCCTCACCGCGTACATCAACTGGGACCTGGCGGCCAACGCCCTCGCGCTGGGCGCGCTGCTGGCCTGGTCGAAGCGGAAACACCTGCTGGCGGGCATCCTGCTCGGCCTGGCGATCGCCACCAAGTTCTACCCGCTGATGTTCCTCGGCCCGCTGTTCCTGCTGGCGCTGCGCACCGGCAGGTGGGTGCCGTTCCTCAAGACGCTCGGCGGCGTCGTGGGAGCCTGGCTCGTCGTCAATGTGCCGATCATGGTGTTCGCCTTCGACGGCTGGAAGAGGTTCTACGTCTTCAGCCAGGAGCGGGGAGCCGACTGGGGGTCGCTCTGGTACTTCTTCAACCAGAAGCAGTGGCCGATCCTCGGTGACGCCGAACTCGTCGACCAGCTGGGCGTCGTCTCCCTCGCCGCGTTCTGCCTGGCGATCGCCGTGCTCACCGTGACGGCCAGGACCCGCCCGCGCCTGATGCAGCTCTGCTTCCTCACCCTGGCCGCGTTCATGCTGACCAACAAGGTGTGGTCGCCGCAGTACGTGCTCTGGCTGATCCCCTTCGCGGTGCTGGCCAGGCCGAACTGGAAGCCGATCGCGCTCTGGCAGCTCGCCGAGTGCTGGTACTTCTTCGCGATCTGGCTCTATCTGGTCGGTATCCAGCCGGGCAACGAGGCACTGGGCATCGCCGGCGACACCTACTTCACCGCGGTGTGGGCCCGCGCGATCACCATTCTGATCATGATGGCGTTCGTGGTGCGGGACATCCTGCTCCCCGACAAGGACGTGATCCGCCAGGACGGGACCGACGACCAGGCGGGCGGCGTCTTCGACGGCGCACCCGACCGTTTCCGGCTTGCGCTCTCCTGACGCGGGGGACGGGATGACTCTGGCGGCCGGTCGGGATGATCCGCAAAAATCACACTTTGTGATTAACCCTGGCGACCCTCCGCGCGACCCCGCGCAGGAAGGGCTGCTGCTCTGGCTGGCCTCCCGGCTGGGAGTCGTCGCCCTGGTCGTCGTCGGCGCCCAGGCGATGATGGAGGGGGACGCGGTCCCGCCGCCGTTCCTGGAGCGCTGGAAGCACTGGGATGCCAGCCTCCTGGCCACCATCGCCGAGCACGGCTACGACGGCGCTCCCGGCAGCGAGCCCGACGCCGGGCTGCCCGCCTTCTTCCCCGGGATGCCACTGGCGCTCCGCGCGGTGCACCTCGTGGTCGGCGACTGGACGGTCGCCGGGCTGCTGATCTCCTTCGTGGCCGGCGCCGTCGCGATGACGGCGCTCGCCAGGCTGGCCGAGTTCGAGGGGCCGGCGGGGACCGGCCGGCGCGCGGTGCTGGCGCTGCTGCTCTGGCCGATGGCGGTGTTCCTGTTCGCCGGTTACAGCGAGTCGCTCTTCCTGGCCTTCGCCGTTCCCGCCTGGCTCGCGGCGCGCAGGGGGCGCTGGCCGCTCGCCGCGGCCCTGGCGGCGGGTGCCTCCTGTGTGCGCATCACCGGCCTGTTCCTGGCTCTGGCGCTGATCGTGGAGTTCTTCGCCCGGCGGCGGCCCGTACGTCAGCTCGCACGGCAGGCCGGCTGGCTGCTGCTCCCGTTCGTGCCGCTGGTGCTCTACTCCGTCTACCAGCACTCCCGCACCGGCGACTGGCTGGCCTGGAAGAGCGCCCAGGAGGCCGGCTGGGGTCGGCACATGGTGTGGCCCTGGGAGTCACTGATCACGACCTGGAACTCGGCCATGGGCGAGGGCCGGTTCGCCTGGGCGTTCCGGTTCGAGATCGCGGGGGCGATCGTCGGTGTCGTGCTCGTGCTGGTCCTGCTCTACCTGCGGAGGTGGAGCGAGTTCGTTTACGTGGGGCTTCAGGTGGGCGCCCTGCTCTGCTCCGCCTACTACCTGTCGGTTCCGCGCTCGGCGCTGCTGTGGTGGCCGCTCTTCATCCTGATCGCGAAGGCGAGCGGCGGGCAGGCGCCGTGGCGGCGGTGGATCATCATCGTCTATGCCCTGGTGGTGGGCCCGCTGATGGCGCTCAACGTGCTGATCTTCGCCGACGGTGCCTGGGTGGGCTGAATCCCTTACCCGTTTCCGGGGAAAAGTAATCCCACCAAGTTATCCACAGGCTGTGGACGGACTCTTCCGCCCGAGGTCTCGCGCTAGAGCTTCGATCTGAGAAAGGCGATGTCGGCGGCCTGGCCGTCGAAGGGCGTCTCCACCACGATCGGCGCGTTCGCGCTCCGGCACACGCTCAGGATGAGTTCGGGGTCGATCTGGCCCGCTCCGAGGCTCGCGTGCCGGTCGGCGCCGGAGTCGAAGGCGTCGCGAGAGTCGTTGCAGTGGATCAGGTCGATCCTGCCGGTGATCGCCATGATCCGCTCGACCACGTCCGCCAGGTCCTCGCCGCCCGCGTGGGCGTGGCAGGTGTCGAGACAGAAGCCCACGTCGAAGCCGTCGAGCGAGTCCCAGAGCCGGGCGATGCGGTCAAGCTTGCGCGCCATCGCGTTGCCGCCGCCCGCGGTGTTCTCGATGAGCACGGGGATCCGCTGCTCCTCCAGGCGCTCGAACACCTTGCGCCAGTTGTCGAAGCCCTTCTGCGGATCCTCTCCGGCCCCCACGTGCCCGCCGTGGACGATCAGCCCCCTGGCGCCGAGCTCGGCCGCCGCGGCGAGATGTGAGCCGAGCAGCTTGCGGCTGGGGATGCGGACCCGGTTGTTGGCGGTCGCCACATTGATCACATAGGGGGCGTGGACGTAGACCTCCACGTCCGAGTCCTTGATCTCCAGGGTCTTCTCGCCGATGACCGGGCCCTTCCAGCCCTGCGGGTCACCGAGGAAGAACTGCACGACCTCGGCGCCGCGCGCCCTGGCGTGCGCCAGCGGGTCGTCCTGGTCGACATGAGCTCCGATAAGCGGCATGTGTCCGAGCCTAGCTGTTTCAACGGCGAGGCCCTGGGCAGTCGCAGGGCGCGCCCTACCACTCACCCCCACGGGCCGAACACAAGGAGTCCACGTGGCTTACTATCGCAGAGGGATCAGTCTTATCGGCCTCATCTACATCCTGGTCGGCCTGTACGTCGCCTGGGTGTACGACTACATCACTCCCGCGCTCCTGAAGGACGTCGCCGAGGCTCTGCTGGCGGTCTTCCTGTGGTTCCTCGTCCTGCTCGGCGTGGACCTGCGCCTGAATGGTTAGCCGTCCCCGCGCCGGTGTGGCCCTCGTCTGACCGGGAACCTCACGGGAGGAAACCCCCGTGATAGATGCCGAAGGCCACACCGACGAACGAGGCCACGATGCCCACGATGTTCAGCGCGCGTTCCGGCGTCGTCGCGGAGACGTACTGCGAGTAGAGACCTCCGAAGAATCCCAGCACCCCCGCCCACGACGCGACGACATGCGCGGCGGGGATCAGCCCGGTGGCGAAGGCGAGTAGCCCGCAGCCGATCGTGACGACGCTCAGCACGTTCTCGATCCTGTGACGACGCCCGTCGGTGTTCAACGTGAACCGCAAGGGTCTCTTCCGGGCATGTCCATACGCACGAGGCATCTTCACCGCCTCCTCTTTCTCCTGCGAGAGGACGTGCCCGGCGAGGCGACGGCCCAACCCTTGACGGACTGGTAGGCTGGCACGGCTACGTCGAATGGGTGTGTCATCGCCCACCCTCCACCCCGAGCGCCGAAATGGGCGCCCGAGGTGAAGTACGTCAGCGTCCTCCTGTCACGGCACGGTGTCGTGACCGCAAGAGTCCAGAGGAGGTTGAAGTCAGCATGCGCCGTTACGAAGTGATGGTCATTCTTGACCCCTCGCTCGATGAGCGTACGGTCGCCCCTTCCCTCGACCAGTTCCTCACGGTCGTCCGCAACGACGGCGGCACCGTGGAGAAGGTCGACGTGTGGGGTCGCCGCAGGCTGTCCTACGACATCGCGAAGAAGCCCGAGGGCATCTACGCCGTCATCGACCTGAGCGCCGAGCCCGCCACGGTCAAGGAGCTCGACCGGCAGATGAACCTCAACGAGGGAATCCTGCGCACCAAGGTTCTCCGCCCGGACGTGCACTAAACCCCCGGCATTTTGTCGGGCGGCAGCCGTACTCTGAGCCGATAACCAGCAAGGCCGCAGGAAGGGCAGCGCTAGCCATGGCAGCAGGCGACACCACGATCACCATCGTCGGCAACCTCGTCGACGACCCGGAGCTGCGCTTCACCCCCACGGGGCAAGCGGTGGCCCGGTTCCGCATCGCATCCACTCCGAGGTTCCTCGACAAGACGACCAACGAGTGGAAGGACGGCGAAGGCCTGTTCCTGACCTGCAACGTGTGGCGGCAGGCGGCGGAGAACGCCGCCGAGAGCCTCCAGCGCGGCATGCGGGTCATCGTTCAGGGACGGCTACGCCAGAGGTCTTACGAGACCAAGGAAGGCGAGAAGCGCACGGTCTACGAGGTTGAGGTCGACGAGGTCGGCCCCTCCCTGCGAAACGCGACCGCCAAGGTCAACAAGACCGCCCGTCAGGGCGGTGGCGGTGGCTTCGGCGGCGGCCCGGCCAACGACCCGTGGGCCTCCGCGACGCCCGCCGCACCGCAAGGTGGCGGCTTCGGCGGCGGCGGCAACTACGGGGGCGGCGGCCAGCAGCAGGGTGGCGGCGGCTTCGGCGGCGGCGACTTCAGCGACGAACCGCCTTTCTAGGGACAGCGGTCCTCCCGCGATCCCAGTCCATATCCGCAGCGACCATTCCCGCCTGACGGCGGGGCTCTGAAAGGAGCACCACGATGGCCAAGCCGGCACTGCGCAAGCCCAAGAAGAAGGTTTGCCTGTTCTGCCACGACAAGATCTCCTACGTCGACTACAAGGACACGGCGCTGCTTCGGAAGTTCATCTCCGACCGCGGCAAGATCCGTGCCCGCCGGGTGACGGGCAACTGCACCCAGCACCAGCGTGACGTGGCGACCGCTATCAAGAACGCTCGTGAGATGGCGCTCCTGCCGTACATGAGCACCGCGCGCTAAGGAGGTCCGGACAGATGAAGCTCATTCTCACCAGTGAGGTCACCGGCCTCGGCGCCCCCGGCGACATCGTCGAGGTCAAGGACGGCTACGGCCGCAACTACCTGCTTCCCCGCGGTTTCGCGATCCTCTGGACGCGCGGCGGCGAGAAGCAGATCTCCTCGATCAAGAAGGCTCGCGACGCCCGCGAGATCCGCGACCTTGGCACCGCCAAGGAGGTCGCCGGCCAGCTGCAGGCCCTGAAGGTGGTCCTGAAGACGAAGGCCGGCGAGTCCGGTCGCCTCTTCGGCTCCATCACCACGGGTGACGTCGCCGAGGCCGTCAAGGCCGCCGGTGGCCCCGTGCTCGACCGCCGTCGCATCGAGATCGCCTCCGCGATCAAGAGCCTCGGCGCCCACCGGGTCAGCGTCAAGCTGCACCCGGAGGTCTCCGCGTCCCTCGATGTCGAGGTCGTCGCGGCCTGAGAGGCCCAGTGAGACAAGGGCTCCTCCCCGTTCGCGGGGAGGAGCCCTTGTTCTTTCGCAACCGGCGGTGCGGGTTTCTCCACGGGCTACCGCCCGTCGGGATATCGGCGGGGCGTGCGGAAAGCTCTTTGTCCGCGAGCGGAAGCCCACATATCGAGACCGTGTTACTCCAGGTCATCGCTGATACGTACAATTCGGAAATCGTTGTTTCCCCCTGGAGGTCTTGTCATGGTCCGTCCCTCGATGCTGCTCGCGCTCGGTGCCCTCGCGGCGACCGCGGTGGCCTGTGCGCCGGCCTCGGAAACGACGACCCAGACGAACTCCGCGGCCCCGAGCGCCTCCGGAGCCGCCTCCAACGCCTGTGCCAAGGAGAGCCTCGCGCTGAAGACCCCCGGCAAGCTCACCATCGGCACCGACAAGCCCGCCTACGAGCCGTGGTTCAACGACGACGACCCGGCCAACGGCAAGGGCTTCGAGAGCGCCGTCGCCTACGCCGTCGCGGGTCAGATGGGCTTCGCCGAAGGTGACGTCACCTGGGCCACCGTGAAGTTCGACTCCGCGTTCGCGCCGGGTGCCAAGCAGTTCGACTTCGACGTCAACCAGGTCTCGGTGACCCCCGACCGGGCCAAGGTCGTCGACTTCAGCAAGGGCTACTACACGGTCAAGCAGGCGGTGGTCGCGCTGGACGGCTCGAAGGTCGCCGCCGCCACGGACCTGGCGGGCCTGAAGGACGCCAAGATCGGCGTGCAGGTCGGTACCACCTCGCTGCAGGCGGTCAAGGACGTCATCCAGCCCTCGGCCGAGCTCAACGTCTACAACGAGCAGATCGACGCCGTCAACGCGCTGAAGAACAAGCAGGTCGACGCGGTGGTGGTGGACCTGCCCACCGCGTTCTACGTGACCGCCGCCCAGGTCGAGAACTCCAAGATCGTTGGTCAGTTCGGCACCGCCTCCGGTGTTCCCGAGGTCTTCGGCGCGGTGTTCGAGAAGGGCAGCCCGCTGGTGAGCTGCGTCAACGAGGCGATCGACAAGCTGACCGCCTCCGGCGAGCTGGCGAAGATCGAAACCGAGTGGCTCGGTTCCGCCGCGGGTGCGCCGGAGCTGAAGTGATCCCGGATTTCATGTCACCGCCGTGGGCGCGGAGCGCGTACGGTCCGCGCCGCGGCGCTCGATGAGGAACGACGAGAGCCTGCGGCTCTCCGACGACTGGACGAAGAGCGAACGGCAGCTTGAGCGGGAGCGGCTCCGCAGGAGGTCGTCTCTCCGCTCGGGCTCCGTCGCGACGGTCTCGACGATCATTGTGATCGTCCTGCTGTTCTGGCTCTTCACCGCCTCCCCCGGCTGGCCCCGGGTGCGGGAGACGTTCTTCGACCCGGAGCAGTTCGTCAAGGCGCTGCCGGACGTGCTGAGCGGGTTCCTGCTCAACATCAAGATCTTCCTGATCGCCGAGCCGCTGATCCTTCTCGTGGGCCTGCTGGTCGCGCTGGCCCGCAATCTCACGGCGCCGGTCTTCTTCCCGCTGCGCGCCCTGGCGGTGATCTACACCGACGTCTTCCGTGGCGTGCCCACGATCCTCATCATCTATCTCGTCGGCTTCGGGCTGCCCGCGCTCGGCCTGCAGGGCACCCCGACGGACCTCGCGACGCTGGGCATCATCGCGCTCACGCTCTCGTACGGAGCGTACGTGGCGGAGGTCTTCCGGGCGGGTATCGAGTCGGTGCATCCCAGCCAGCGGGCCGCCGCCCGGTCCCTCGGCCTGAGTCACGGCCAGACCATGCGCCACGTGGTGGTGCCGCAGGCCGTGCGCCGGGTGGTACCGCCGCTGCTCAACGACTTCGTCTCGCTGCAGAAGGACACCGCGCTCGTCGCCACGATCGGCCCGCTGGAGGCGCTGAGGCAGGCGCAGATCCACGTGGCCGGCAACTTCAACTACACCCCCTACCTGGTGGCGGCGCTGCTGTTCATCCTGCTCACCATTCCGATGGCCCGCTTCACCGACTATCTGGCGGCCCGCTCGCAGCGGCGGCGGAGCCAGTGAGCGGGCAGCGGGCAACCGGTGGAAAGGAGGGGGCATGAGCCTGCTGAGCATCGAGGGCCTGTGGAAGAACTACCGGGGCCACAGTGTGCTGCGCGGTATCGACCTGGAGGTCGAGCCGCACGAGGTGGTCTGCCTGATCGGCGCCTCCGGGTCGGGAAAGTCCACGCTGCTGCGCTGCGTGAACCTGCTGGAGACCGCCGACGACGGCACGATCCGCCTGGACGGAGAGGAGATCACCGACGCCCGCGCCGATCTCAACGACGTGCGTAAGCGTATGGGCATCGTGTTCCAGGCCTTCAACCTGTTCCCGCACATGACCGTGCTGGACAACATCACGCTGGCCCCGCGGAAGGCGCACGGCGTGGGCAGGAGGCAGGCCGAGCAACAGGCCCGTGACCTGCTGGACAGGTTCGGCCTGGCGGACAGGGTGGGCGCCTATCCCGATCAGCTCTCCGGCGGCCAGCAGCAGCGCGTCGCCATCATCAGGGCCCTGGCCACCCAGCCTCGCCTGATGCTGCTGGACGAGGTCACCTCGGCGCTGGACCCGGCGCTGGTCAAGGAGGTGCTCGGGATCATCCGGGAGCTCAAGGAGGGCGGTATGACCATGGTCCTGACCACACATGAGATGGGTTTCTGCCGCGAGATCGCCGATACCGTCTGTTTCCTCGACGGTGGCGTGCTCCTGGAGCGCGGCACCCCCGAGCAGATCTTCACCGATCCTCGCGAGCTCCGTACCAGGGAGTTCGTGCAGAGCGTGATCGACGCCCGGCGTCTCTGACGTCCTCCGGCCCGGGGAGGCCGGATTTTCGAAGGACGGGACCCCGCTCCAGGCGCTCGCAGAGCGCTCAGCGCCGGTGCCTGCCGCGGGATCCGGTGCCGGGACCGCCGGGACCTTCCGGAGGGCCGGGAGGTCCCGCGGAGGGGGCGGGAGCCTCGGGGGCGGACTGCGCCATCCCGGCGAGCACGCTGTTGCGCCTGCCGTACACCAGGTAGACCAGCACGCCGAAGGCCATCCAGATGATGAAGTACACCCAGGTGATGAGCTGGAGGTTTACCATGAGCCACAGGCAGGCGGCGATCGAGGCGATCGGCACGCCGGGAGAGAGCGGGGTGCGAAAGCCCCTCGGCAGGTTCGGCATCGTCTGCCGCATCCTGATCACTCCGCCGGCCACGGAGATGAACACGAACAGGGCACCGATCACGACCAGCGGTTCGAGCGTGAACACGTCCACGAACTCGGCCAGCAGGATCGCCAGGAATCCGATGACCAGCGTGGCCCTCGTCGGACTGTGGTAGCTACGGTTGATCTTGGAGAGCGAGCGGGGGATCAACCCGTCGCGTGCCATGGAGAACAGCACGCGGGTCAGACCGACGAGCAGCACCAGGACGACCGTGGTGAGGCCGAGCACCGCTCCGATGTTGATGACGTGCACCATGAAACCCTCGCCGGCGTCGCGGAAGGCGTCGGCGAGCGGCGCGTCGGTGTCGATCCTGTCGTACGGGGTCATCCCGACCATCACCAGCGCGACCGCGATGTAGATGACCGTGGTGATCACCAGCGCGCGGATGATGCCCTGCGGGATCGAACGCGGGGCGTCCTCGGCCTCCTCGGCGGCGGTGGCCACGACGTCGAAGCCGATGTAGGCGAAGGTGATGACCGCAGAGGCCGCGAAGATGCCGAACCAGCCGAAGGCGCCCGTCTGGCCGAAGACGATGCCGAGCAGCGGGGAGTGCAGGGCCTCCTCGGCCTTCTCCGCGGGCACCGGTGGCACCGGGATGGCCGCCAGGTTGCGCCGGTCGAAGTGGAGGGCACCGACCACGATGACCGCGCCGACGGCCAGCAGCTTGGCGATCACGATGATCCACAGGGCACGCAGTCCGACGCGGGCGCCCAGGGCCACCACGATCGTCAGGATCACCAGGATGAACAGCGTGAAAAGATCGAAACCAGTGTGCCGACCGACCATCCCCGCGACCACGTCGGGAAGGCGTACCCCGAAGTCGGTGAGCATCTGGGCGGCGTAGAGCGACCACGCGCGGGCCACCGTCGCCGCGGCCAGCAGGAGTTCCATGACCAGAGCCCAGCCCACCACCCAGGCCCAGACCTCGCCGAAGATGACGTAGGTGAAGGTGTAGGCGCTTCCCGAGGCAGGCATGGCGGAGGACAGTTCGGCGACGCAGAAGGCCACCAGCAGGCTGGTGATCCCCGCGATCATGAAGGAGAGGATCACGCCGGGCCCGGCCATGGTAGCCGCCTGGCGGCCGGCGAGGCTGAAGATGCCCGCACCGATCATGACGCCGATACCGAGGACGACCAGGTCGGCTCTGCGATAGGCCATGGGCAGGCCGTGGCGCGCACCGGTCCACCGGTCTGTGGCATGGCTCGGAGGCATGCGGCGCACGATCGACGGGGGAGGACCTTTGGGCACGACCTGGCCAATCGTGGTGGGCTAAATACCCTTATTGTCGGACTTGCTTCACAGTGCCGCAGGGGAGTTATCTGGGACAAGTGCTATCCGGTCACGTCGTGGACACCACAGTGTCACGCCCGGATTACCCGCTCGATCAACTGCCGACCACCAGCCACGCCGTGCCGTACGCACGCGTCGAAAGAGTGATCAGCCGGGCGGCCATCCACAGCCCGAACGCCAGCCAGAGTGCCACCAGGCCACCGCCCCAGAGGTCCACCAGTAACGCGGCGGGCAGGTAGGCGATCGTCGTCCACACCCCCGCCCAGGCGAGGTAGCGCCGGTCCCCGGCACCGATCAACACACCGTCCAGCACGAACACCACCCCGGCGATCGGCTGCAGGGCGGCCACCACCCAGAGCAGGCCGAGCAGCTCCGCGGCGACCACCGGGCCGGCGTCGAACAGAGCGGGGATGAACGGCCTGGCCACCAGTACGGCGAGGCCGAGCAGCACGCCGGAGCCGACTCCCCAGATCACCATTCTCCAGGTCGCCGCGCGAGTTCCCGCCACGTCGCCGGCACCCAGGGCACGCCCGGTGATCGCCTGTCCGGCGATCGCGATCGCGTCCAGGGCGAACGCCATCAGGATCCAGATCCTGATGGCCACGGTGTACGCCTCGATCTGGTCCGTTCCCATCCGGGTGGCCACCGCGGCGGAGACGGCCAGCACCGCCTGCAGGCACACCGTACGGATGATCAGGGCGATCCCGGCCGAGCCCGCCGCCCGCACGCCCGCCAGGTCCGGGCGGAACGGCGCACGGTAACGGACGAAGATCAGGACGAGGTAGACGGCGGCGGCGAGAGACTGGGCCAGCACCGTGCCCCAGGCCGAGCCGGCGATCCCCCAGCCCAGTCCCAGGACGAACGCGACGTTGAGCACCGCGTTCAACGCGAAGGATCCCACCGACACCAGCAGCGGAGTCGAGGCGTCCTGCATGCCGCGCAGCACACCCGTGCCCGCGAGCACCACCAGCATGGCGGGCACGCCGAGCAGGCTGATCCGCAGGTAGGTCACCGCCTGCCGGGCGAGTTCTCCCTCGGCGCCGATCAGGTGGACCAGCCAGGGGGCCAGGGGCCAGACGATCACGATGATCGCCGATCCCACCCCGGCGGCCAGCCAGAGGCCGTCCACCGCCTGCCGCAGTGCCCGCCCGGTCTCGCCCGCCCCGATCTGCCTGGCCACCGCCGCTGTCGTGCCGTAGGCCAGGAACACGCACATTCCCACCAGGAAACTCAGCACCGTGCTAGCCACCCCCAGGGCGCCGAGCGCGGGGGCGGGCAGGCGGCTGACGATGACGGTGTCCGTCAGCAGGAAGAGCGGCTCGGCCACCAGGGCGCCGAACGAGGGCAGTGCCAGCCGCAGGATCTGCCTGTCATGGTCGCGACCGGAGCGGCTGGAGCGACCGGATCGAGGCGTAAGAGTCACAGCTCCATTGTGTCTCTTACCTCTCAATGGATCTTCAGCGGGATGAACCGGTCGGCTCATCCCATCTAAGGCGACTCCCGGCGTGTCGCCCCAACTTTCTTTTCTCCACAGGCAGTGGATTGCGTTTCCCCTGGTCAGAAAGGTATCCACAGCTGTGGACAACAGTTATCCACAGGACTGTCCCCAGGCTGCCCACACCTCTGGGGAAGAAGTGCACAGCTTATCCACACCTCTGTCGACAGCCCGCGTTGCCAGCCGGGGCGCCGAGCCGCGAAACTGTCACACCGGTCGGCTAAAAATAGAGATAACGTAACTGTGTTCGAAAGAGGGGGTGTTCGGTGAGCATCGCGGAGCCACCGGTCTTCGAGCCAGGTTTCGAGCGCACCCCGCCGAACAACATCGAGGCCGAGCAGTCCGTCCTGGGTGGCATGCTGCTCTCCAAGGACGCCATCGCCGATGTGGTCGAGATCCTGCGATCCGATGACTTCTACCGGCCCGCCCACCAGATCATCTACGACATCATCACCGACCTCTACGGCCGGGGTGACCCCGCCGACGCCGTCACCATCTTCGATGAGCTGCAGAAGCGAGGCGAGGTCGCCCGGGTCGGCGGCGGAGCCTACCTGCACACGCTGACCGCCGTCGTGCCGACCGCGGCCAACGCCGGTTACTACGCGAGGATCGTCCGGGAGCAGGCCATCCTCCGCCGCCTGATCGAGGCGGGCACCCGCATCGTCTCCTACGGCTACGGTGGCCAGGACGAGGAGGTCGACGACCTCGTCGACCGCGCCCAAGCGGAGATCTACAAGGTCACCGAGCGCCGCACCTCCGAGGACTACATCCCCCTGGCCGACATCATGCCGGGCGCCCTCGACGAACTGGAGGCCATCGGAGGCCGGGGTGGCCAGATGGTCGGTGTCCCCACCGGGTTCCAGGACCTCGACTCGCTCACCAACGGCCTGCATCCCGGTCAGATGATCGTCGTAGCCGCCCGCCCGGCCATCGGTAAGTCGACTTTGGGGCTGGATTTCGCCAGATCCGCCGCTATAAAGCACGGCATGACGACTGTGGTGTTCTCGTTGGAAATGTCCCGTAACGAGATCACAATGCGCCTGCTGTCGGCCGAGGCGCGGGTGGCGTTGCACGCCATGCGCTCGGGCACGATGACCGACGACGACTGGGCCAAGCTGGCCCGGCGGATGGGCGAGGTGGCCGAGGCGCCGTTGTTCATCGACGACTCGCCCAACATGTCGATGATGGAGATCAGGGCCAAGTGCCGCCGTCTCAAGCAACGCAACGACCTGCGGTTCGTCATCATCGACTACCTGCAGCTGATGTCCTCGCCGAAGAAGACCGAGAGCCGCCAGAACGAGGTCTCGGAGATCTCCCGGGCCATCAAGCTGCTCGCCAAGGAACTGGAGGTCCCGGTGATCGCGATCTCCCAGCTCAACCGTGGCCCCGAGCAGCGAACCGACAAAAGACCCATGGTCAGCGACCTTCGCGAATCCGGAAGCATCGAGCAGGACGCCGACATGGTCATCCTGCTCCATCGGGAGGATGCCTACGAGCGAGAGTCGCCCAGGGCGGGTGAGGCCGACCTGATCGTGGCCAAGCACCGTAACGGCCCCACCGCCACGGTCACCGTGGCCTTCCAGGGCCACTACAGCCGCTTCGTCGACATGGCCCCCCACTAGGTGTGCTGACCGGGGGCATTGGCCGAGTTCTCTTGTCGACGTCTCCAACGCGGCTGCGGGATTGAGACTTACGAGGTCAACCGCTCACGCGCGTTGTGACCGGAGCCGGTCGGTCTGACGCCACGTTCGGGCCTGCTGATCTCTGCCCACACCGCATCGAGGGAGAGGCCGAGGACATCGGCGATCGCCGCGATGGTCGGGAAGGCGGGGGTGGCCACGCGGCCCGACTCGATCTTCCGGAGGGTCTCCGGTGAGACACGTGCGTCGAGCGCGGTATCGAGCATCGAGCGCTCTCCTCTGGCCCGACGTAGGAGGGCGCCGAGGCGCCGTCCGCGTTCGACCTCTGCGGGAGTGAGCGGCAACCTGACCATGGCTCCAATTCTAATACCGGTATAGTATGGCCGGTATAGTTATTGGTTGCGTGAGAAGGACGCCGCATGATCGAGATCCTGAGCCCCACCCTGCTGGCCCGAGCAAAAGACACAGGCGCCCTGGTCGCTGACATCCTGCAGACGCTGAAGAGCCGCAGCACGATCGGCACGAACCTTCTGGACATCGACCGATGGGCCAAGACCATGATCGTCGAGGCGGGAGCACTGTCCTGTTACCTCGACTACGAGCCGTCCTTTGGACGCGGCCCGTTCGGCCACTACATCTGCACGGCCGTAAACGACGCCGTGCTCCACGGACGGCCATACGACTACAGGCTTGCCAACGGCGATCTGCTGAGTCTCGACCTCGCCGTCTCCAAGGGCGGAGTCGCCGCGGACGCCGCCATCAGCTTCATCGTGGGCGACGCGAAGTCCCCGGAGAGCGTCGCGATGATCAGCGCGACCGAACGCGCGCTGGCCGCGGGGATCGCCGCTGCCGGGCCCGGAGCCCGTATCGGCGACATCTCCCATGCCATCGGCACGGTCCTCAGCGGGGCGGGGTACCCGATCAACACCGAGTTCGGAGGTCATGGCATCGGATCGACGATGCACCAGGACCCGCACGTTTCGAACACCGGACGGCCTGGCCGTGGATACAAACTGCGCCCTGGGCTGCTGCTGGCACTGGAGCCGTGGGTCATGGCGGACACCGCCGAACTTGTCACCGACGCCGACGGGTGGACGCTCCGAAGTGCGACAGGCTGCCGGACAGCACACAGTGAGCACACGATCGCCATCACCAACGACGGGGCCGAAATCCTCACCTTGCCGAAGCAGGCGCAGCCGTGAGGTCGGAGCCCCCGTGTTCCTCTTCTCCGCACACCGCATCGCGAATCGTTGGTGCGAAAGGCTGCCGACGCCTCACGTCAACGCTGCCCTGACTCCCCGACACCGTCTCGACGCCGCTCGTCTCGTCGACGGCGGGTGGCCGACCGGCGAGATCACGGCCCGGAGTCGCGGTGATCCCAGTCCTGGTGGTCGAACTTGCGGGTGTCGCGGGGCTCGACATAGGGCTCCTGCTCCTCCGGCTGTCCCGCCTCGATGGCGCGTCCGCGGACGAGTTCGGCGTCGAACTCCACGCCGAGCAGCACCGCGACGTTGGAGATCCACAACCAGATGAGGAAGACGATGACCCCCGAGAGGGCGGCGTAGGTCTTGTTGTAGGAGCCGAAGTCGGCCACGTAGAAGCCGAACGCGGCGGAGGCGACGATCCACAGCAGGACGGCGAGGGCGCTGCCGGGGGTGAGCCAGCGAAAGCCCGGGTGCCGGACGTTGGGCGCCGCCCAGTACAGCAGGGCCAGGGTGCCCATCACGATGGCGATCAATACCGGCCACTTGGCGATGTCCCAGACGGTCAGCGCGCTCTGGCCGACTCCCAGGACCTTGCCCGCCTGCTCGGCGAGCCCACCGGTGAACACGACCGCGACCGAGCCGGCCGCCATCAAGATCACCAGGGCGGTGGTGATGGTCAGGCGCAGTGGCAGGGTCTTCCAGATGGGTCTGCCCTCGGGTATCTCGTACATGACGTTGGCGGCCCGTATGAAGGCGCCGACGTACCCCGAGGCGGACCAGAGGGCGACGGCGATGCCTGTGGCGGTGGTGATCCCGGCCGCGCGCTGGTTGCTCTGCAGGGCCTGCAGCACGGTGTCGAGGATCTGCCTGGCAGGTCCCGGGGCCAGAGCTCCGAGGTTGTCGATGAGGGGCTTGGTGGCGGACTCACCGAACAGGCCAAGCAGCGAGACCACGGCCAGCAGCGCCGGGAAGATCGACAGCACCGCGTAGTAGGTCAGCGCGGCGGCCCAGTCGGTCAGGTTGTCCTGCTGAAACTCCTTGGCGGTCCGTTTGAGCACCGCCCACCACGACTGTCTGGGTAGCTCTGTGGGACTTTCCGGGGCCGCCTGGCCTCCTGCCGCACGGTCGGAGCCGGTGCTCGGGCTTCGGGTGTCGTGGTGTGACATGGGTACCGCTTCCGTCGGAGCACCGCCATCCCGGGGGTGGGGGCGGTGGTGGTCGATGGCGGAACGGGCGTGTTCGCCCACCTGCCGGGCCTGCTCGTGCACTCCGTGGCCGGTCTCCTTGGCCGCCGGGCCGCTTCCCCGGCTTTCCGGTCGAGGGCCTGGGCCGCCTCCCGCACCGCTCTCCCGACCGGCTGGATCATTCCGTCGGCCTGCTCCATGAGCTGCGCCGCGCGCTTCTCGGCCCTGGTCCTGGGCATGAGGGCCACCGGCAGTCCGGCGCCGAAAGCGATCCTCCCGGCCGTCGGCGGGTTGCCCGGCGTGCTCCGCGTCGCCACACCGGCGAGCCGAGTTTCGCGACCTCACTCATCGGCGCCCTCCAAAGGTTGCGTGCCTTCGACTGAGCGGCCGACTGCCCTCGCAACCCCTCCATATTCCGTGAGACACACGGAGGTTTTTAAAGATCTACAACTTCCGGGGCTTTTCGACCACCGGCGACCCCTGGGAGCGCCCCTGACACGGTTCGCGCGGCACTTGGCCGAGCAATCCTCACCCGGCGGCATCGAAGATCTGCTCCGGCTCGACGCGAACAAGCAGGTCACACGCCCTCGACATGGATGTTTGCCCACTAGGGGGCGGGTAAGGGCTCGCTCGTAGATGAAAGCGGAGCATGACACACCTCGACGAGCGACACCGGTACGAGACGCTCACCCGGAGCTCGGACTCCGCTCCGCGAAAAAGAAAGAGCTTCATGGCCACATCGAGGGGAAACGATGTGACGTCGCGAGTGCCCGGCCATGAACCCGGCGCGCCACAGGGCATCAGCCCGCAGCGAACCGCCCGGCGGATCAGTGGCGCCGGCGTCTTTCCCGCCGGCCGCGCCCTTGTCGGCGCGAGCCGAGGAGCAGGGCGCGCCTGACGCGGTGTTCGGGGCGGTGCGGTCACTCGGATATGGCGAGGAGGAGACAGGACAGGGCTGAGACCGACGGGTGATCACGGTTTTGCCGCGTGAAAGGCCGTGATCGCCCCGAGCTCGAATCACGGGGGCGGGAAAGATGAGTGCTGTCGCGGTGATCGTGATCGACATGCTGAACCCCTACGACCACGAGGACGCCGACGAGCTGCAGAAGAGCGTCGAGCAGATCATGGAGCCCCTGGCGGAGTTGATGAGGCGCGCCCATCGGCATCAGGACGCCCAGCTGGTGGTCGTCAACGACAATCACGGAGACTTCACCGCCACGGCTGAGGACCTGCGGCGGCGCGCCCTGGAGGGGCGGCGTCCCGATCTGGTCGAGCCCGTGCTTCCCCCGGCCGACTGCGCCTTCATAGCCAAGGTGCGCCACAGCGCGTTCTTCGGCACGCCACTGGAGTATCTGCTGCGCCGCGAGGAGATCGAGACCGTCGTGCTGGCGGGCCAGGTGACCGAGCAGTGCGTGCTCTACAGCGCGCTGGACGCCTACGTGCGCGAGTTCTCCGTCCGGGTGGCCTACGACTGTGTGGCCCACATCCACCCCGACCTCGCCGAGGCGGCGTTGCGGATGATGGAGCGCAACATGCGCGCCGACCTCCTGCCGGCCGACCGCTGTCTGGGGTGAGGGGTTTTACCCGCGCCCTTCCTAGCCCTTCACCTGGCGGGGAGGTCGGCTCGCGAACCCGCGTGTCATTTTCGCACCGGCGATGAGACCTGGATCGCCCGCGCCAGAGCCGGCGCCACATTCGTCGCACGGTGGGTCGTACCGAAGCCGCGGTGATTCACCCAGTGCGGCGGCACGACCAGGGGCGAGAGCCGTCCGGGCCCGTACGGTGCTGGGGAGCCCGCCGCCCCGGCAGAGGATTTCTACTCGATCGGGTGATGTGGCACGGTCTCGGGATCGTTGAGGATGGGGACCACGCGGCCTACGGGCTTTGGCCGGGAGGGGGCCATCACATGAACCAGCAGCGGTTGGAACTCGTGCGTGAGGAGTGGCGTGAGTTCTTCGACACCATGACACGCGACCACGAGGGCGCCGAGGTGACGATCGAAGTGATGAACCAGAACTTCGGGGACCTGCTGGAGGTCGAGAAGCTACCGCTGGCCTACCTGGAGTACGACCCCAAGGACGATCAGTTCTCGGTCGGAGCGGGAGGCCGTGACGGGCGCTATCCGGTGGTGCTGCGCCATGCCATCGACCACCCGCAGAGAATCCTGGCCGACACCCTGCAGCAGGGCACGGTGCGAGCGTTCGACGTCTTCGACGCCGAGGGAGGGCAGACGATCGTGACCCTCCACCTGACCTCGGCCTCCTCGGCGTAGCCACGCACTCTCCGCGCCCGGGAGACGACCGCCCGCTTTCGGAGAACTACTCGGGGTGCCGCCAGGAAACTCATCGCCGGCCACGAACGGGAGAGGACCCGGGGCAGCGGTTCACCCCGAGGAACCGCGACGGGCACGCCCGGATCCGGCACGGTGAGAGGAGATCGCCGTCAAGCCGTGAAAAGACCCGGCTCCGTGGCCGCGGGAGTCGGGGCGGCCGTGCCGACGCTCTACTCCAGCGCGGCATCGAAGCGGTCGGCCAGCGCGAGAAACGCGTCGTCCCAGCCGCTGGAGCTCGCGACCTCCTGGAGCCGCCCGGTCGGTGCGAACAGCGTCACGAGCCCGGGCGGGATCCGGCTGCCCGCGTCGATCCGGGCGATCGCGGCGTCGATCTCCGCCAGAGCCGCGTCCGCGTTCTTCCAGGAGGACCAGGCGAAGTCGTTGTCGGGTTGGGCGAGGAGCACGCGCACCTCGCCGAGCACTCGCAGGAGATCCGGATGTGGCGTCATGGTCACAGTCTGCCCGAGTGCTCTGGTACCCAACGACCTCCGCGAACTTGTCGGTACAGGGGGAAAGGGCAGCGAACGCGTCGTTGTGGCATCCCTTTCCGGCCGAGGCCGACATGCCGTCCTGGCGGCCTCGGCCCGGTGCCCACGACAGGACGGGCCGTCATGGAGAGACGCTGGAACGAAGCCCGTGGGCGGGGATCACGGGATCAGGACGATCTTTCCGGTGGTGCGGCGGGTCGACAGGAGTTCGTGCGCCCTGGCCACCTCGGCCAGTGGCAGCGTCTGGTCCACGTGGACCCTGAGCCGGCCCGACTCCGCCAGGGCCACCAGCCGCGACAGATCGGCCGCCGAGGGACGCACGTTCACCACCGCGAGCCGCACCCCCAGCTCGGCCGCGCGTTCCCCGGTGATGCCCAGGTTGCCCCCGAGCGCGCCGACGAGCGCGCCGCCGGGCTTGAGCACGGAGGCGGAACGCTCTCCGTAATCGCCACCCACCAGGTCGAACACCACGTCCACCGGCTCGGTCTCCGTGACGAAGTCGGCGGTGGTGTGGTCGATCAGCGTGTCCGCGCCGAGTTCGCGCAGGAGGTCGTGCTTGGCGGCCCGGCCGGTACCGGTGACGTGCGCGCCCCGAGACGCGGCGATCTGGACGGTGAGATGGCCGACCCCTCCGGCGCATGGAATGCGACGGGATGGTGATCCGCATCGTCTACCCGACGATCCCGCCCCGGGTGGAGTACGAGCTCAGCGCGCTGGGCCGCAGCGTGGTCATGCTGATGGAGGGCATCAAGAGCTGGTCCGAGGAGCACATGCCCGAGATCATGGCCGCCCGTGACGCCTACGACCTCCGCACGGGTGAGGAACCCCGGCCCGTACGGGTGGAGTGAGCGGCGACCGGGGATCGGTCTGATCAGGGGCGGGGCGGTGTCTCGGTGTCGGCCGCACACGACGGTGCCCGTCGTACGGGGTTTGCTCCCGTGCGGTGGGCACCGCCGATCTCCGTGGACACGGGTGATCGAGCCCCATGCCCTCGAATGCAGCCTTCGGTCACTGCCGGACCTGTGGAGCCGATCGCGAAGTAGGCGTCCGCCGTGCTCGCGGTGTCGGCCCGCGTGACCGGGGCAAGCGCCGCGGGGAGCAGTACGGTGGCCATGGCGATGCCGGCAACCTCCCGGTACTCGGGCCGAGGCGAGGTCAGAGGACCGGGCGGACGTGGGTGACGAGGCGGCCCTCGTCGAAGACATGGATGGCGATCTGCGGCGGCAGGTCGTAGTCGACCGGGACCGGGATGTCGAGTTCCTGGTCGAGCAGCAGCGTCGAGACCACACCGGGAGCGACCGAGAGCGGCAGGCCGGCGAAGGTGGTGCTCGCCGCGGTGTGGGCGTGGCCGACGATGACGGCCGCCACCTGCGGGTACTGCCGCACGATCTCCTCCAGCCGCTCCGGGTTCCGTAGCCGGATCGCGTCCACGTACGGGATGCCCAGCGACACCGGCGGGTGGTGCATGCCGATGATGGCCGGGGTCTCCGGGCTCTCGGCGAGCACGTCCCGCAGCCAGGCGATCGTCTCGTCCTCCAGGAAACCCTCCGGCCGGCCGGGGACGCTGGAGTCGCACAGCGCGACGGTGAGCCCGTCGAGCCGGAGAACCTGGTTGACCGGCCCGTCGCCGTCCTCGTCGAGCATGACCTTGCGGAACGCCGAACGGGCATCGTGGTTGCCCGGACAGATGATCGTCGGGTGGCGCGTGGTCAGCAGCTCACGCGCGATCTCGTACTCCTGGATCAGGCCGTTGTCGGCGATGTCGCCGGTCACCACGACCGCGTCCAGAGGGCCGGGAAGGTTCTCCAGGCGCCGCATGACGGATCGGGTCCTGTCGATGCTGCGGGGAGAACCGTCGATGTGGACGTCACTTACATGCGCCAGGATCAGCATCACTCAAGAGTGGCATATCCACTTTCCGCCAAGTACGTCGAACTCCCCGCGAAAAGAAGGCGGAAACAGGCCGTGGTCCGTCCCTGCCCCACGCGAGGGGCGGACCACGGCGGATCGTGATCACACTCTGTCCGCTACTCCCACCGGAACAGTCGGGTGGCCAGTCCACCCGTGACCAGCAGGGTCACCGCCACCACCACCAGGTGCAGTGGCTGCGGCGCGTGCCCCGCCCACGTGTCGCGGAGCGCCGTGGCGAACGGCGCCATCGGCAGGAAGTCGCCGATCTGCCGCACCAGGTCCGGCATGAACTCCCTGGGAACCCACATCCCGGACATGAACAGCAGCGGGAACATCAGCAGCGAACCGATGCCCGGCGCGGACTTCGCGCTGGGCGCCAAGGCGGAGATCAGCAGCCCCAGGCCGAACATCGAGGCCGTGCCGAGCACGAACACCCCGGCGAAGGCCAGGGGGTTCCTGGGCGGGGTCAGGCCGAGGACGAGGCCGCCGAAGCCGATCAGGAGGATGGTGGCGATGATCGCCACCGCGAGGTTGTTCACGACCTGGGCGACCAGCAACCGGACCGGGCTGACCGGGGTGGTGGACATCCGGCGCAGCACGCCGCTCTCCCGGTAGCTCACCAGCGTCGCCGGCAGGGTGGTCAGTGCCATCGTCACCACGGCCAGGATCACCATCATGGTGGGAAAGTGAGTGTCGATGATCCGCTCTCCGCCCATCTCGGGAGGAGCCTCCTGAAGTCCGGCGGTGCTGCCCAGCCCGAGCAGGAGCACGAGGGGGAGCAGTACCGCGAAGATCGGGCCGGCGGGGTCCCGCAGGAAGAGCTTGAGCTCGGTCAGGATCATCTTGTTCATCAGGAAAGCTTCTTTCCGGTGAGGCCCAGGAAGGCGTCGTCGAGATTGGCCTGCTCCACGCGTAGGTCGGCGGGTACGACATGGGCGGCGGACAGGGCGGTCGTGATCGCGAGCAGCAGGTCACCGGTACCGGTGACCGTGATCTGCCCGCCGCTCCGCCTCATCTCGGTGACCTCGGGCAGTGCCTTGAGCACCGAGTCGTCGAACGGCTGGGAGGGCCGGAACCTGACGGTCTGCCGCCCGCCGACCTTGGCGATCAGGCCCGCCGGGCTGTCCAGCGCGACCAGCCGGCCGGAGTCGATCAGCGCGAGCCGGTCGCAGAGCCGCTCGGCCTCCTCCATGAAGTGGGTGACCAGCAGGATCGTCACACCGTCATCGCGCACCCGCTCGATGAGCTCCCAGGTGTCCCTGCGGGCCTGCGGGTCCAGGCCCGTGGTCAGCTCGTCCAGGATCGCCACGCGAGGACTGCCGACCAGGGCCAGTGCTATCGAGAGCCGCTGCTGCTGGCCGCCGGAGAGTTTCCCGTAGGGCGTGTCACGCTTGTCGGCGAGCCCGACCCGTTCCAGGAGCTCGGCCCAGTCCGCGGGGGCCCGGTAGAAGGACGCGTACAGGTCGAGCGCCTCCCACACCCTGAGCTTCCCCGGCAGTGTGGAACTCTGCAGCTGGACGCCCAGCTGTTCCCTGAGCTCGGTGCCGGTGAGGCCGCCGAGCACGCCGACGGTCCCGTAGTCGGGGACGCGCAGGCCGGCGACGCACTCCACGGTGGTCGTCTTGCCGGCTCCGTTGGGGCCGAGAACGCCGAAGATCTCGCCCTCTTCGACGGTGAACGAGACGTCGTCCACCACCAGCTGGTCTCGGTACTGCTTGCGGAGGTTGCTGACCTCGATGACCTTCATGCCAACCGACGCTAGAAGCCGCGCCGCGCGGGGAGAATCCGCCTGGACCCCCGGCGGGGGCGGGCCAGGCACCCGGCAGGGGTGTGGCTACCTCCACCCCCGGGCGGCGTCCGCCACCACTGGGCACATCCGGAGACATCATCGAGAATTGACACATGAGGACGTACGCGGTGGCGGTCGGCAAGGCACTGGCCCTGGGGGCGATGGCACTGGTGGACATCGCCCTGGTGGCGCTGACCCTGTTCGCGTTCCTGCTGACGTTCGGGTTGGGGATGATCTTTGTGTTCCCTCCGACGGCCCGGCTGATCAGGTACCGTACGGCGTTCGCCAGGAGGTTGACCGGCACCTGGCTCGGGATCGCGGTGCCGGTGCCCTACCTGCCGCCGCCGCTGCCGGCACGACCCCAGCCCGACGGGTGGTACCGCCACGAGCGCCAGCTCTACAAGACGCCGCGCTGGCCCGACTGGAACAACCGCTGGAAGTGGATGTTCGGCGACCCGGCCACCTGGCGGGACGGGCTCTGGCTGTTCCTCAACCCGGTGGTCGCGGCCGCTCTGTTGCTGCTCCCCCTCACCCTGGCCACAGGCGCCGTCCTGGCGTCGCGGTCCGCGGTGCCGGCGGCCGTGCCTCCGCTCCTGGGGTGCGCCGCCGTGGTCGCGCTGATCGCGTTGCCCCACCTGCTGCGGGGATACGCCTGGTGGAACCACCTGTTGCTCTCTCCCACGGCCAAGTCCGTGCTCGCGGGGCGGATCCAGCGGCTCGACCAGGCGCGCCTGGCGACGGTCGACTCCCAGGCGTCCGAGCTGCGGCGGATCGAGCGCGACCTGCACGACGGTGCGCAGGCGAGGCTTGTCGCGATGGGCATGACGCTGGGCGCGGTCGAGGAACTGATGGACAAGGATCCGGCGGCCGCCAAGGCCCTGCTCGGCAAGGTCAGGGAGGCCTCCTCCACGGCGCTCGTCGAGCTGCGTGACCTGGTCAGGGGCATTCACCCACCGGTCCTGGCCGAGCGCGGCCTCGGTGACGCGGTGCGCGCCCTGGCGCTGGACAGTCCGTTGAAGGTCACGGTCACCGTGGACCTGCACGCCCGCCCGGACTCGCCCGTCGAGTCGGCCGCCTACTTCTCGATCAGCGAGCTCCTCACCAACGCGGCCCGCCACGGTGGCGCCGAGCGGGTGTCGATCGACATCAGCAGCCATGACCACGCGCTGCGCGTCGTGGTCACCGACGACGGCGAGGGAGGCGCCGACCCGTCGCTGGGCAGTGGCCTGCGAGGCATCGAGCGCAGGCTGGCGGCCTTCGACGGGGTGCTCGCGGTCAGCAGTCCGCGCGGTGGTCCGACGATCGCCACGTTCGACCTGCCCAACGCGCTCGCCGAGAAGCGCCGGGACAGCAGGCCCCTACCGCGGGGGAAGGCCGTCATCGTCGGGATCTGCTGGGGGCTCGGCTGGCTACCGCTCTTCCCGCAGGGGCTGGTGACGATGGTCATGAAGATCATCGACACCGAGCACCTCAGCTGGTTCCTCGCGCTCTACCTGCCCGAACCCCTGCAGTGGCCGCTGATCGTCTTCAACATCTCCCTGGGCCTCTCCATGTACGCCGCGGGCATGATCATCCCCGCCATGCACTCCAGCCAGCGCCGGTTGGCGGAGGTCGTGCCGGCCCGCCTATGGTTGGGCCGATGAGCCTTAGAGTCGTCATCGCCGAGGACCTCTACCTTCTGCGGGACGGCCTGGTCCACCTGCTCCAGGCCCACGACTTCGAGGTCGTGGCGGCAGTGGAATCGGGGCCCGAGCTGCTGAAGGCGCTGATCGAGCTCAGGCCCGACGTGGCCGTGGTCGACGTGCGCCTCCCGCCCACGTTCACCGACGAGGGGCTCCAGGCGGCACTGGCGGCGCGCAGGGCCGTCCCCGGCCTGCCGGTGCTCGTCCTGTCCCAGCACGTCGAGCAGCTGTACGCGCGCGAACTGCTGGCCGACGGCTCGGGGGCGATCGGCTACCTCCTCAAGGACCGGGTCTTCAACGCCGAACAGTTCGTCGACGCGGTCCGCCGGGTCGCGGCTGGAGGCACCGCGATGGACCCGGAGGTGATCGCCAAGTTGCTGGCCAGCACCGTCCGTCACCAGCCGCTCGGCGCGCTGACCCCGCGCGAGCGCGAGGTGCTGGAGCTGATGGCCGAGGGCCGCTCCAACGCGGCCATCTCCCAGCGCCTGTTCCTCAGCGAGAGCGCGGTGGGCAAGCACACGGCCAGTATCTTCGCCAAGCTCGACCTGGTCCCCTCCGATGACGACAACCGCCGCGTGCTCGCCGTCCTGACCTATCTCAACGCGGCCCGAGGCTGACTTTCCCAGGCTCGGACCCTGTTTGTCGGTCCTAGCGGATAACGTGCTGAAGGACGGTTTCCGCACGTGGCGGTGCTGTTCAGGACGAAGGGATGATCAGGTGAAGTTCCGGGTTAACCGTGATGTCCTGGCCGACGCGGTGGCCTGGGTGGCCCGGGTGCTGCCGAACCGGCCGGCCATTCCCGTGCTCTCCGGGCTGCTCCTGGAGGCCGACGGAGACGATCTCGTACTGTCCGTCTTCGACTACGACGTCTCCGCCCGCGTCTCGATCGAGGCTGTCGTGGCGGAGCCCGGCAGGGCGCTGATTCCGGGCCGGATTCTCGCGGAGATCACCCGCAGCCTGCCCGATGACGCGGTGGAGGTCGCCACCAGCGGTTCCGAGGCGGTTCTGACCTGCGGCAGCGCGGAGTTCGGCCTGTTGACCATGCCGGTTGAGGATTTCCCCTCTCTCCCCGAGATGCCCCCCAAGATCGGTGCCGTCGGCGGCGGGATCTTCGCGACCGCGGTCGGCCAGGTGGCTTCGGCGGCCAGCCGCGACGAGACCCTCCCCATGCTGACCGGCATCCGGGTCGACATCTCAGGCGACGACGTGACCCTGGCCGCCACCGATCGCTACCGCATCGCGGCCAGGGAGTTCGGCTGGCGCCCCGAGCGGCCGGGCACCGCGGCCGCCGCCATGGTGCCCGCGCGGGTGCTCGTCGAGGTGGCCAGATCGTTGCGCGGCGGCGAGGTCTCCGTGGCGCTGGGTGAGGGCATCGCCGGTTTCGAGAGCGTGGGCAGGGCCACCACCGTCCGCCTGCTCGACGAGCAGTTCATCGACTACCGCGCGCGGCTGACCGACGACTGGTCGATCCGGGCCGACCTGCGGGTGGCCCCGTTCGTCGACGCGATCAAGCGGGTCGCGCTGGTCGCCGAGCGCAACACCCCGATCCGGCTCTCCTTCGGCCAGGGGCAGGTTCTCATCCAGGCGGGCGGTGGCGACATCGGCCGCGGCACCGAGGTCGTCGACGCCGAGTTGTCCGGTGACGATATCCAGATCGCCTTCCAGTCCCACTTCCTGCTCGACGGCCTGAACGGTGTCGAGACCGAGTTCGTCCGGCTCAACATGGAGTCGCCGAGCCGCCCGGCTCTCATCACCGAGGTTCCCGGCGATGCCGACCCCGCCTTCCGCTACCTGGTGATGTCCCTGCGCCTGACCTGAACGCCTCCGTGTCCGGGCACACCGGGTGCTTCGGGCACCTGGACCGGGCCGCGCCCCGCCGGCCGCCCAGAGGGCTTCTCACAGTGCGGGCCCCGCCACCGGCCGGTGGCGGGGCCCGCACTGTGAGAAGCCCTGGGAGGGAGGGGTCAGGCGGAGAGTTCCTGTTCCTCGGTCAGGGCGATCAGGATGTGCTCCATGCACGCGTGTCCCGCGTGTTCGGCGGCGGCGGCGTCACCGGCCGCGATGGCGCGGGCGATGGCGTCGTGCGGGATGTAGGTGGTGTTCAGGGTGCTGCTCAGCGAGGTGCCCGCGGCGGTGATGCTGGCGCGCAGCGCCGCTGAGAAGTCCTCGTAAAGCTCGATCAGCACCAGGTTGTGGGTGGCACGGACCACCGCGATGTGGAAGGCAAGGTCGGATTCGACGAACGCGTTGGGTTCGCCCAGTTGCCAGGCGTTGTCCCGCTCGGTCAGCGCCGCCTCGATCGCGGCGATGTCGGCGTCGGTGCGCCTGGTCGCGGCGAGCCTGGCGGCCTCCACCTCCAGCGCACGCCGCACCTCCAGGATCTCAAGCTGCTCGGCGGAGCGTAGCCGGCGCAGCATGGCCCCGGAGAGCTCGCTCGTGGCGCGAACGTACGTTCCGTCACCCTGGCGACACTCCAGCAGGCCGGCGTGTGTGAGCGCCCGCACCGCCTCGCGCACGGTGTTGCGACCGACCCCGAGTTGTTCGGCGAGTACGGTCTCGGTAGGAATCTTCGCGTGCATCTGCCAGGAGTTAGAAGTGATCTGCTCCTTGAGTTGATCGATCACTTGGTCGACGAGGGATGCTCGCTGCGCCGTACGCAGACTCACCGTCCGCCTCCTCCGGAGAAACCAATCATCCTATGAATCAATGACTGGTAGACCCTAGTTATTCCAGAGGTGCGAAAACAAATCTGGAACTCCCTTAACGAAACCGGTCTTATCGGACCAAAGCCGAGTCGACGGTCACGCCCACCAGCGCGTCGCGCACTCCAGCGGTTTCGAGAGCCCTACGATACGCGCTGGCCTGGTCATCACGCGCACCGACCTGGCCGTACAGGTCTCCTAGGTCACGCCAGACTCGCGCGGTCCCCCGATCAGGGCCGGAGAGCTCGTACCGGACGCCGTTCAGCAGCAGCTTGGCGGTGTCCAGGGCGGTCGTGACGTCGCTCCGGCCGTGGGCCAGCGCGGCCCGGGCGAGAACCAGCTGCGCGGTCGCCCCGATGGCGCCCGCCTGGCCGCCCGGCATGTCGAGGGCGGTTCTGGCCAGATCCGCCGCGCCCTGAGCGTCGCCGGTCGCCAGCCGGACCTGGGCGAGCACGACGATGCTCCTGATGTACTCGTGGACGCGTTCGGGGAACGCCGCGAAGACCTTGCCGGCGCTGGTCGCGAGCCTGTGGGCCTCGTCGAGTGACTCGTCGCCCGTGGAGGCGGCGAGACGTGCCCAGTCCATCGCGATGAGGGCGAGCTGTGACGCCATCCGTGCCGGGCGACCGGTCGCGATCGCGTCGTCGGCGAGGCGGACGGCCAGGGCCGAGTCCTCTCTGTCAGAGGCCGCGACACTCGCTCGCCAGAGGGCGTGGATCTCCGCGGTGCGGTTGACCGCGGTGGGGACGCCATTGGTCGACAGGACGTGCCGAACGTAGGAGATGCCCGGTGAGCCGGGTCCGTGAGAGGTTTCGGCCTCCATCAGGGAGGCGGCCAGCTCGACGGCGATCTCGCCCTGCGACAGGGGGAGCCGGTTGACTTCGCTGAGCGCGTGGGCGGCCAGGTCGCGCGAGCGAGGGGTGTCTCCGGCACGCTGGTAGCAGCGGCTCAGCGCCACCGTCAGCGGCAGGTCGGCCAAGCGCTCGGGGTGGGCGGCCGCCTCACGGCGGAGTCGCTCGAACGCCTCCAACGCCGGACCGATCCTGCCCTGGGCCTCCAGCGCGCGTGCGCGGCCGAGTCGCGCGTGCGCGGCCAGCATCGCGTTCTCCTCGCCGGCGACCTTGACGATCTCACCGAAACGGTCCGCCGCGACGGACGGGTCGCCGTGGAGAAGCTCCAACTCCGCGTGGCGCAGGCCAAGCTCGGTGTCGATGCGCTGGCGCGGCTCGATCCCGTGCAGCAGGAACTCGGTGGTGCACCCCAGTCGCTCGGCCAGCAGACGGGCGACCACGGGCGTCGGCGTCCGCTTGCCGGACTCGATGAGGGAGACGTAGCTGTCGGAAAGGTCGGGCCCTGCCAACTGGGCCTGGGACATGCGCCTACTCAGTCGCAGTCCGCGGACGCGGTCACCGATGGTTCCCTGACTCGGCATCTGATCTCTCAGGGCGGGGGATGGTCAATGTTCCCGCCATGATTGCATGAAGCAGTCGAATCGGGTAACCCCGCGTGAAAAATCCTCACCGGGGAGTGTGGGCAGCCACTATGTCATTGCTGTCAATATGGACATAGGGAACTAATCATCCGAATCATTGCCCCCCGGGAAGAGCATCTGGCAGACCTCCAGGTAGAGGGTCTCCGGGTATGGAATGTAATTGACCCTCGACAGAGCCTGGTCCTGACCGGCCGACTCCAGAACGAACTCGCCGTAGCCCAGCATGCGGCCGAGGATCGAGCGCTGGAAGCTCATGTCGGTCACTTTGCCGAGCGGCATCATGTCGACCTTGCGGGTGATCAAGCCGGTGGTGAGCAGCATGCGCTTGGAGGTGACGACGAAGTAGTCGACCGACCACTCCGCGACCTTCCAGACGAAGCGGATCAACAACAGCAGCCAGGCCCACCAGACGATGACGAGCACGCCACCGCCGCCCTGGTCGCCGAACCACTTGCTGAGCAGTCCGGCGAGGATCAGGCCGCCGAAGACCTCGGCGACCGCGCGAAGCAGCACGGCCGGGTGGCGCCGCACCATGATGACCTGGTGTTCGTGGGGGAGCAGGTAGCGGTTGACCGACGAGGGAGCGGAGTCCCCGTGGGTCACGAGCCTCATGACAGGTGTGAGACGAATTGGGCCAGAGAATCGGCCGCCGTGTAAACCGTGTCCATGGCACCCCTTACGGCGTTGGCTGCGTCACCTGGTCGGGTGAACAGGAAAAACGCCACAAAACCGACAGCGCTATACGATAGGACTTTCTTGACCTGCACGTTGGCCTCCCACTACCACTCACCCACTGCACCCGCCATATACATTACCCAGGGCCATGCCGCGGTAAAGCGCATCGGCTCATTCGGTCTCGTACGCGTCGCGAGGATCCCGCGCGAGGGCCCCGTGGGCCCCTCCCGGACATCCGTGCCCCTCATGACCCGTCACCCGCGTTCGCTCGCGACCAGTGCGAGGACCTCGAGGTGCTTGCGGGCGATCCGCTCGACCAGCGTCGGATGGGCGTGGCCGACGACCTCCAGCGCTCCGTAGTGAGCCGCCTCTATGCAGCGGGTCACCGTGGCCGCCGGATGGACTTCGGAGAACTCGTCCCTGAGCGCGGCGCTGAAGTCCGCGTAAGGGTCGGGTTCGGTGTCCGGGATGATTCGCTCGCTCATGGTTCTCCCTGGTGTGCGCCCGCGGCCTCGGCGGACCGGGGACACAGAAGAGATGTCTTCGCGACTCTTCGTACCCGCTCGATCGCGTTATGTAACGATCGGCGGGTAGAAGAACCATCCTTCAAGGGAAAAGGATGGCTCTGAAATCCCGGAACCTTCGGGTCGGCGGCGATACCGGGGAGTACTCAGACGACGCCGTAGAGGCGGTCTCCGGCGTCGCCCAGCCCGGGAACGATGTAGCCGTGCTCGTTCAGGCGCTCGTCCAGGGCCGCGGTCACCAGGCGGATCGGCTTGCCGCTGCCGTTGAAGACCTGGTCCATGTAGGCGATGCCCTCGGGGGCGGCCAGCAGGCAGAGCGCGGTCACGTCGTCGGCGCCCCGGTCGAAGAGGAACTGGATCGCGGCGGCGAGGGTGCCGCCGGTGGCCAGCATCGGGTCCACCACGTAGACCTGACGGCCGGAGAGGTCGTCGGGCAGCCGGGTGGCGTAGGTCTCCGCCTGGAGGGTGGACTCGTTGCGGATCATTCCCAGGAAACCGACCTCGGCGGTGGGCAGTAGCCGGGTCATGCCCTCCAGCATCCCCAGTCCCGCGCGCAGGATCGGGACCACCAGCGGGCAGGGCTGTGCCAGCCGCACGCCCTTGGCGGGAGCCACGGGCGTCTGCACCGACCACTCGGTGACGCGGACGTGCCTGGTCGCCTCGTAGGCCAGCAGGGTCACCAACTCGTCGGCGAGACGCCGGAAAGTGGGGGAGTCCGTGCCGACGTCCCGCAGCACGGTCAGCTTGTGGGCCACCAGGGGATGGTCGACGACCAGGGTTTCCATGGTGGCCAAAGATATCCTGGGCACTCGGCGGGCGATGAGCCGGGGGAGGGTGGGCGGCACCTGTTCGACATCACCCGCTCACTCGGATTTGATCACAATTTGGTCGGAGAGACCCACGTCCGTGTCCCGCTTCTGAAAGCATTGACCTCCGTAGAGAAAGCATTCGGTGGGGATGGCCATGTCAGACGAAGACTCGCTGGACTTTGCCATCGTGATCTACCGTGAGGACGACGGCTGGGAGGCGGAGATGCTCCCCGTGGCCCTCACGTCCGACCTCGACGGCCTCATCCACGCCCTGCGCCAGCAACCGAGCATGAACGGCACGATTGGCCTGGTCGCCGTTGGGGATGAGTTCTTCGTGGCGCTACGGGTGTTCGGCGAGAGGGTCGAGGTCTTCCTGTCCGACATCGCCGCGTCCTGGGACTTCCCGCTCGCCCGGCAGGCGCTGGAATACCTGGACGTGCCGGTTCCCGACGAGGACGAACTCGACGCGATTCTTCAGGACGAGGAGACGGCGCTCCCCGCGGGGGACCTGTCGATCTTCGCGGACCTGGGGCTTGACGAGATGGAACTCGGCATCCTCTCCGGCGACATCGACCTCCTGCCGGAGGACGTCCTGTCCAGCATCGCCGCGCGGCTGGGGTTCTCCGAGCCGTTCGAACGCGCCATCGACTCTGTGTTCGGCTGACCTCGGGAGATCGGCCATGCCCTCCAGACCACCCCGCAACAGTGTTTTCTCCGCGGCCTTCGTCCGTACACCGGACGGTTGGAAAGGCGCGGAGGTCGACCTCAGCGAGGCCGAGATCGTCGACGATCTCGGCGACGCCGTTCAGGAGCATCTGGGGCTCAACGGCGACGAGCTTGCTCTTCTGTGTGTGGAGGTGGAGGACGAGTGGTTCGCGATCGTCCGATATCAGGGCGACCTGGAGCCACGCACCTTCCTGTCCGACGCCCACGCGGGGCTCTCCGACGGCCTCGGTGAGCTCTTCACCGAGCTGGCCGGGGTGGCGGTCGACAAGGACACCCCCGACCTGGGCGTGCGGCCGGCGGGCGACTTCGAGTTGCTGGAGGACCTCGGGCTGAGTTCCGACGAGCTCGTCGAGCTCAGCATGGAGGAGGGCGCGCTCCCCGGGGACACGCTCTCGGTGATCGCCGAGCGGATGGCCTTCGCCGACGAGCTCGACCGGTTGCGTTGACGGACTACGTCGGGGAGATGAGGCTCGCCCTGGCGCAGGCCGCCGAAGCCGGAGCCCGCGGCGAGGTGCCCGTCGGTGCGGTGGTCATCGGCCCGGACGGCTCCGTGCTGGGGCGCGCGGGAAACGACAGGGAGGCCTCGGCCGACCCCACCGCGCACGCCGAGGTGCTCGCCCTGAGGCAGGCCGCGAAGGCGTGCGGGCGGTGGCGGCTGACCGGCTGCACGTTGGTGGTCACCCTGGAGCCCTGCACCATGTGCGCGGGCGCCGCCGTGCTCGCCCGGGTCGACCGCGTCGTCTACGGCGCCGTCGATCCCAAGGGCGGAGCGGCGGGGTCGCTCTGGGACGTGCTCAGGGACCGCCGCCTCAACCACCGGCCCGAGGTCCTGCGGGGGGTCCTGGCCGATGACTGCGCGGCGGTTCTCACCGAGTTCTTCACCGCTCGCCGGATGCGCGAGCAATAGCGGTTATCCGGTAGGCTGCTCCGCGGTGGAGTCGCCTAGTGGCCGAGGGCGCACGCCTCGAAAGCGTGTGATGGGGCAACCTATCCGTGGGTTCAAATCCCACCTCCACCGCCACACAGGAAGGGCTCCCGCGGTCGCGGGAGCCCTTCCTCGCGTTCTGCCTTCTTTCCCCCGCCGTTCCATCCCTTTCGCGAACCCGGCACATCCCGCCCGGGGCCTCAGTTCTCCGTGGGCAGTTCCAGGACCCGGGCGTGCAGCACCGAGCGCTGGTGCAGGGCCGAGCGCAGGGCCCGGTGCAGGCCGTCCTCCAGATAGAGGTCGCCGCGCCACTGGACCACGTGCGGGAACAGGTCGCCGTAGAACGTGGAGTCCTTGGCGAGCAGGGAATGCAGGTCCAGCACCGCTTTCGTGGTGATCAGCGTGTCGAGCCGGACCTGTCGCGGCGGTATCTGCGCCCACTCGCGATGCGAGAGACCGTGCTCGGGGTAGGGCCGTCCATCGCCGACCAGCTTGAAGATCACAGTACGTAGTTTAGGAGAGAATCCGGCCTCTCGCCTGTCCGATCTTCATCGCCGCAGTTCGGAGGCCGTCTTTCGGATGCGTCCTGGGCAGGTGCCGCCGGAGTTCTCAGATGTCGCCGGAGAAGGTGTCGCACCTGCCGGGATCGCCGCTCTGGTAGCCGGTGGTGAACCACTTGACGCGCTGCGCCGACGTGCCGTGGGTGAAGCCCTCGGGGGTGACCCGGCCCTGGGTCCGCTCCTGGATGCTGTCGTCGCCCACGGCGGACGCGGCGCTCAGCGCCTCCTCGATGTCCGTCCTGCTGAACGGTTTCTCGAACAGGCCGGTCTCGTAGGCGTTCTTGGCCCAGGCGCCCGAGTAGCAGTCGGCCTGCAGTTCCAGTCTTACCGAGCCGCTCTTGGGGCCCTGCCGGTCCCCCTGGGCCTTGGCGTCGGTACCGATCAGGTGCTGGACGTGGTGACCATACTCGTGCCCGATGACGTACGCCTGGGCGAAGGGGCCGCCTTTGGCGCCGAACCTGCTCTCCAGTTCCTTGAAGAAGCTGAGGTCCAGGTAGACCTGGCGGTCGGCCGGGCAGTAGAACGGGCCGACGGAGGCGTCGGCGGCACCGCAGGCGGTGTTGACCTGGCCGGAGAACATGACGGTCTTGGCGGGCTCGTATCCTTGGACGGCCTTCGGCCAGTACTCCTGGACGCTGTTGACCACGCCGACCACCCGGCACTCCTCGTTCTGGTCGGCGTCCCGCCCGGTCTTGCACTGCGCCGAGAGGTCGGAGCCCGGGCCGACCGGAGCCGGATCGGAGCCGCCGGTGATGTCTCCGGGGTTGATCCCGAACACCAGCGCGAGGATGAGCGCGATGATTCCGGCCGCCCCGCCGCCGACCGCGAGACCTCCACCGGGAATCCTCCCCCGGCCGCGGTTTTCGACCTGCGAGCTGTCCAGCTGGACATCGTCCTTGAAATCCATCGCCCGACATCCCTTCGATCCGCTTGGGGCGCCTCCCCTGCCCCGAACAGAGCTTGACATGCCCGCACGCGGACAAAGGCATGAGATGCGAGGTTCACCCTCCTACATGCCCAAGACCCCCTTCTCCGTACTCGTTACCCGAGGTGTGAATATCGATGGCTTGCCCGGCTCGCTGACGCGTGGTCCCGAGCCGAGGGGGCGCCACGATCTCCTCGCGCGCCCGGAGACGACGATCTCCCAGGTCCTCCGCTTGCCGTCCCGTTCGAAGCCCGGAGGTTCGGCGGACCTTCCCACCGTTGTCGGGCGTCCGAGAACCGGAACCTCGATCCGAGGCCGTCGACGATTCCCGCCCCGGCACCGGTTCCGCCTGCGCGTCGCCGAACTCCCCCGCTCATGCGTTCCCGACGCGGATGAGCACCCCGGTGCTCACGCGGTGGGTCAGGGGGTGGGGCCGGTGATACCGGTGCAGATCAGGTCGGTGACCAGGTCGATGGCGGCGTCGGGGGAAAGGCGGGTCTTGGGAGGCTGGCTCACCCAGATCGCGGCGTACTCGGTGATGAGGGCCATGATGGCGCAGGCGACGTCCTGCGGGCGGCCGGCGGCGGAGACGTAGTCGAGGTGGCCGGCCAAGTCGGCGGCCATGGGGTCCATGAGGTCCCAGAGGCGACGGCGCACTCGGCCTACGGCGTCACCCTTGGCGAAGACGTCCTCTTCGTCGTACGGCCCGACGGCTGTCTCGGCCTCGTCACGGACTCTCCGGAAGAGGCCGAGACGGCCGCTACCGGGAGCGCCTCGGTGCGAGGTGAGCACAAGGCGCCGTCATCGGTTTCTGCGGGGTACGCGCGCACCGGCAGCGGCACGAACACCACCGGACGGGCACGGTGGGACCGAAGCCTGTAGCCGTTCGGAGCCGGTAGGCGTCCCACAGCGGCCTGAGACGACGAAGGGCCGGACGGCATATGCCGTCCGGCCCTTCGAGGTGGCGGAGGATAGGAGATTCGAACTCCTGAGGGGTTGCCCCCAACACGCTTTCCAAGCGTGCGCCCTAGGCCAACTAGGCGAATCCTCCGTGGAGAAGCTTACCCAACTTTCGAGGTGCACGGACCATGGATTTCCGACCCCGAGCACTCGGATCTGAGGCTAGACTGAGGGTCGACCCCTCGCGCGGCGTCATCCTGTGAACCTCCCCAGGGCCGGAAGGCAGCAAGGATAAGCGGGCTCTGGCGGGTGTGCGAGGGGTCTTTCGTTTCAGGACCCCTCGCAGGTGGGATCGTCGCATGAGTCTTGCGCTGTACCGCAAGTACCGGCCCGGAACCTTCGCCGAGGTCAAGGGTCAGGAACACGTCACCGATCCGCTCCGCCAGGCGCTGCGCAGCGGGCGCATCAACCACGCCTACCTGTTCAGCGGTCCCAGGGGATGTGGCAAGACGTCCAGCGCGCGCATCCTCGCCCGCTCCCTGAACTGCGAGAAGGGCCCGACCCCCGAGCCGTGCGGGGAGTGCGAGTCCTGCGTGGCGCTGGCGCCCACCGGTCCCGGTCACCTCGACGTCATCGAGATCGACGCCGCCTCGCACGGCGGCGTGGACGACGCCCGCGACCTGCGCGAGCGGGCCTTCTTCGCGCCGGTGTCGTCGCGCTTCAAGATCTACATCATCGACGAGGCGCACATGGTGACCCGCGAGGGTTTCAACGCGCTGCTCAAGCTCGTCGAGGAGCCTCCCCCTCACCTGAAGTTCGTCTTCGCGACCACCGAGCCAGAGAAGGTCATCGGGACGATCAAGTCCAGGACCCATCACTACCCGTTCCGGCTGATCCCGCCGGCCGCGCTGCGCACGCTCATGGAGGAGATCCTCACCTCCGAGAACGTGCCGTTCGAGCCCGCCGCGCTCCCGCTGGTGGTCCGGGCGGGCGCGGGTTCGGCCCGGGACTCGCTCTCCATCCTCGACCAGCTGTTCGCCGGGTCGGACGAGGCGGGCATCACGTACGCACGTGCCGTCTCCCTGCTCGGCTACACCGACGGTGACCTGCTCGACGACGTGGTCGCGGCCTTCGCCGGTCGCGACGGTGCGCTGGTGTTCCAGGTGGTGAACCGGGTGATCGAGGGCGGCCACGACCCCCGGCGGTTCGCGATGGACCTGCTGGAGCGCTTCCGTGACCTGGTGATCCTGGCCAACGTGCCGGAGGCGGCCACCAGCGGGCTGCTCGACCGGCCAGGCGACGAGCTGGAGCGGCTCCAGGTCCAGGCGGCCTCGATGGGTCCGGCCGAGCTGACCCGCGCCGCGGAGATCCTCAACGCGGGCCTGATCGAGATGCGCGGCGCGGCCTCGCCTCGGCTGCTCCTTGAGCTGATGTGCGCCAGGATCCTGCTTCCCGGCGCGGCGCAGGGTGAGGCGGCGCTGCTGACACGGCTGGAGCGGCTGGAGCGGGGCGGGGTCGCCGTGCCCGCCGCTTCGCAGGCCGTGGCCCCGCAGGCCGCGGCTCCGGCACCGGTGGTCCACGCGGCGCCCCCGCCGCAGGCGGAGCGGCCCGCACCGCCCGTCGTCAAGGCACCCGCCGAGCAGCCCGCTGCCCAGGGCGACGACTGGCCGGTGGCGGTCAGGCCCGGCGCACTGGCTACGGGGCAGCAGGCCCAGGCGCCCGTTCAGCAGGCTCCCGGCGCGCCCGCGCCGGTCGACATGGCTGCCGCACCCGGTTCCGGGGGCGGGGCCGTGCAGCAGGCGTGGCCCCAGGTGCTCGCCGCGCTCAAGCGGCGCAGCATTGTCGTGTGGGCCAACGTCAACACCAACGCCCAGGTCGTCGGGGTCGAGGGCAAGATCGTAACTTTGGGATTCGCGCAGGTCGGCGCGATGAAGAACTTCACCGGGGGCGGCAAGGACGCGGTCGTCGCGGCGGTGCTGCAGGAGGTTCTGGGCGGGACCTGGAAGGTCGAGGCCGTCGTCGGCAACGGGCCCGCTCCGTCGGGCGGGGGCCGTGCGCCGGCACCGAGACAGCCCCCGGCCCCCCAGCAGCCCACCCCCCAGCCGTCGCAGCCGCAGGTCCAGGCGCCGGTCCGGCAGGCACAGGCCCCAGCCGCTCCGCCCGCGCCGCAGGCGGAGCGGGAGGCCCCGGCGCGTCAGAGCCCGCCCGCGACGGACGAGTCCTGGCCGGACGCCCCCATGCCGGAGGACCCGGGCTCGCCTCCCCCGTCGATCTCCGGGCCCGGCCCAGGTCTGGCCGCCGCCCGCTCGGCCGCCAAGGCCGCAGCCCAGGCCGGTCCACGGGCCGTGGCCAAGACCGGCGCCAAGCCGGCCTGGCCCGACGCGGTGCCCGGCCGGGGTAACCGCGGCGCCGCCCCCGACGCCGACGAGGTCGACCCGCTGAACGACGCGGACGCCGACGTCGACGCGCTCAGCGGGATGGCCCTCATCCAGCGCGAGCTGGGTGGCCAGATCATCGGCGAGATCGACCACACCTGACGGTTTCACGCCGGGCTCCCAGCCGCGTCCCGGAGGTCTCAGACCGGTCGACGGCGCGCGTCCGTCCGGAAGCGGTCGCCGGGAAACCCGCCGCACCCGTGGCAGCACGGGAGCCCCGCCTTCGGGGTGACGAGGATCTCAGGGCGGGTCGCCGCCGCTGAGGCGGATCCGGGCCGCCACCGCGCGGTGGTCGTGGCCGGGCAGCGTGGCGGCGAGGCGTTCGAGGACCTGGACGTCGTTCCTGCCGTGCTCGGTCTCGGTGTAGGCCCAGAGGTCGTCGGGGTCGCCTCGCCGCAGGAGACGGGCCCGTACCTGGCCCTCCAGTTCCTCCCGCTCGCGGCGCAGGGCGGGCGCCTCGGAGCGGGGCAGCAGGGGGCCGCGGTAGGCGCGGGCGACCGGCGCGGTCTCGCCGGCCGCGAGCAGCCGCTTGAGCTCCAGGAAGTCGGCCTCGACCTGGCAGGTAAGGCGGTACGGCTTGGCGGCGATGGTGCGGCCGAGGTGGGCGCGGAGCCGGTGGATCTCGGCACGGATGGTCACCGGATTTCCCTCGTCGCCGTACAGATGGAAGGAGAGTTGGGCGGCCGTCATTCCCCGGGGGTTGAGGACGAGCATCGCGAGGATCTCGGCGTGGCGCAGGGAGAGCGGCAGGCGGACCCCCTCCAGGTACGCCGAGGGGTGCTCGGTGCCGAGGAGGGACAGGGTCAGCACGGGGCCGCGCGCCGGACCCGCGAGGCGGAGCAGGAAGCCCTCGTCACCGAGCGGTTCAAGGAAGGCGCTCCGCCCGTCGGGCAGGACCACCCGGTGGCCCACCTCGGGCAGGCGGATGCGGTGACCCCACTGCCGTGCGTCGTCATCGGCGATGATCCGCCCGGTCACGGTGACCAGGGCGCCGGGCTCGCCGCGCAGCGCGCTCACCTGCCTCTCGTGGCGGCGTCTGAGCCGCTCGTCGCGTTCGAGCATGCGCAGCGTGAGGTGGCTCTCGGCCAGCCGCGCGGCGGCCTCGACGAGGGCGACGCTCGCCGGGTGCATGGCGCGCGTCGTGCCACTGACGTCGACGCAGCCCAGCAGGCCGCCGCCGTCGGGATCGATGACCGGCGCGGCGGAACAGGACCAGATGTGGAGTGCTCTGACCAGATGTTCGGAGGAGAAGACGTGGAGGGGCCGCCGGGTCGCGAGCGCGGTGCCCAGGCCGTTGGTCCCGATCGCCTGCTCGCTCCAGTCGAAGCCGGCGGCCAGTCCCACCTCGTCGGCGCGTTCCATCGTCCGGTGGTTGCCGTCCCGCCAGAGCACCCTGCCCTCGGCGTCGGCGATGAGCAGGATCTGGTCGCCCTCGTCGGCGGCTCCCAGAAGGGTGCCGGTGATGATCGGCAGCAACCCGTTCATCGGGTGGGCCGAACGGACCTCCCGGATGTCCTGGCCCTCGAAGGCCGGCGGAGCCGACCTGGTCCCGAGGTCGACCCCGGCGTCCAGCGACCGCCGCCACGACGAGGAGATCACGCTTCTGGGTCCCTCGGCCACCGGTCGCCCACCGTCGCTCAGGGCCTCGTGCAGGCGCCGCAGCCGTGACGCGTAGGAGTCGAGATCGGCTGCCTGGGCAGCTCTCATCTGGCCGTCGGACACATATCCCCCCGGAACAGAGCCGATGGCGGAAGCATCGGGGCTCGGAACCCCGCACGCAACCCGTTCGATCAAAGAGGGCACGCGGAGTGTGAGCGGACGACCGCAACGTGTGCGCAACCTTCGGGCGGTTACCTTTCGACCACACGTCGCCGTGTGCGGCCGCTCCGGGACGTGTCATCTCGGGTCTCGGACGTCTTGAGGGGGTCCGGGGCCCGATGGAGGTTTAATCCCCGTCAGCAGGGAACCCGTGCCCGCTTCAGTACAACACCCGGCTCAGAACCCGTAGGCTCGTGACGACCGATGTCGCGAATGAGGAGCACAACGACGGTGAACCCAGGGGATGTCAACCTGCAGCAGCTGCTGGAGCAGGCTCAGCTCATGCAGCAGCAGCTTGTGAGCGCCCAGCAGGAGCTGAACGACGCGGAGGTCCAGGGCTCCGCGGGCGGCGGCCTGGTCGTGGCCACGGTCAACGGCGGGGGCGAGCTGCTCGAACTAGAGATCAGCGCCGAGGCCATCGACCCCGGTGATCCCCAGGAGACGGCGGACACCGTCGCCGACCTGGTCATCGCGGCCATCCGCGACGCCGTGCGCGCCGCGGCCGACCTGCAGCAGGAGAAGCTCGGTCCCCTCGCACAGGGGCTGGGGGGCGGGGGCGGGCTCGGCCAGCTTCCCGGGTTCTAGGTCATGTACGAAGGGGTCGTCCAGAACCTGATCGACGAGTTGGGGATGCTCCCCGGCGTCGGTCCCAAGAGCGCGCAACGCATCGCGTTCCACCTGCTGGCCGCGGAGCCGGCCGACGTGAAACGGCTCGCGCACGCTCTGCTGGAGGTCAAGGAGAAGGTCCGCTTCTGTCGGGTCTGTGGCAACGTCGCCGCGGAGGAGGAGTGCCGGATCTGCCGTGACGCCAGGCGCGATCCCCACGTGATCTGCGTCGTCGAGGAGTCGAAGGACGTCGTGGCCATCGAGAAGACCCGCGAGTTCCGAGGCCGCTACCACGTGCTGGGCGGGGCGATCAGCCCGATCGACGGTGTCGGCCCCGACGACCTGCGCATCAGAGAGCTCATGACCCGCCTGGCGGACGGCCAGGTCACCGAGCTGATCCTCGCCACCGACCCCAACCTTGAGGGGGAGGCGACGGCGACCTATCTCGCCCGTCTGGTCAAGCCGATGGGACTGAAAGTGACACGACTGGCCAGCGGTCTGCCGGTAGGCGGTGACCTCGAGTACGCGGACGAGGTCACCTTGGGCCGCGCGTTCGAGGGAAGGAGGCTCCTTGATGTCTGATGACGCATGGAGTGCTCTCGCGGAGCGGATCGCGGAGCACGCGAAGAACTACATCGACGGCCTGACCCGCCTGGCGGGCGGCGAGGGCGGCGACGCCATCCTGCCCCTGCTGCTGGTGGAGGTCGCGCAGGTCAGCTCGGCCGGCGCGCAGCTCGGCGCGAGTCAGGACGTGATCCTGTCCGGCAACTGGGAACCGCATCTGGGGGAGGACCCGGACGTTGACGCCGTCCGAACGGCTCTGGCCGAGCGGCTGGGGCCGGTCGACGACTACGCCGAGGTCTTCGACCCCTACAAGGACACCGTGGTCACCCCGTACCGTCTCTCCGACGACCTGACGGCGGTGGCCGCCGACCTCCTGCACGGTCTGCGGCACCACAGTGCGGGTCGCCCGCTGGAGGCTCTCTGGTGGTGGCAGTACTCCTATTTCAATACCTGGGGAAACCACGCCGGAGCGGCGATGCGGGCACTTCAGGCTCTTGTCGCCCATACCCGGCTTGATGTCGCCGAGGAGCGCACAACCGTGTGATCGTCCACATACTGAGCCACATCAGAAGGTCCCAGCTAGGGCGCCAGTAGACTGTGAACTCCACAGCCCTAGATTGCTTCGGAGACATCTCGTGGCGCTCGTTGTTCAGAAGTATGGTGGTTCGTCCGTCGCCGACGCGTCCTGCATCAAGCGGGTCGCTCAGCGGATCGTCGCGACGAAAAAAGCCGGCAACGACGTCGTGGTGATCGTTTCCGCCATGGGTGACACGACGGACGAACTGCTCGACCTCGCCCAGCAGGTCTCGCCGCTCCCGCCTGGCCGGGAGCTTGACATGCTGCTCACCTCGGGCGAGCGCATCTCGATGGCGCTGCTGGCGATGGCGATCGCCAACCTCGGCCAGGAGGCGCGTTCGTTCACCGGCTCCCAGGCCGGTGTGATCACTGACTCCTCGCACGGCCGCGCGCGCATCATCGACGTGACGCCCGGCCGGATACGCGGGGCGCTCGACAGCGGCCAGGTCGCGATCGTGGCCGGGTTCCAGGGCGTCTCCCAGGACACCAAGGACATCACCACGCTCGGCAGGGGCGGCTCGGACACCACGGCGGTCGCGCTCGCCGCCGCCTTGAACGCCGACGTGTGTGAGATCTACACCGACGTGGACGGCGTCTTCACCGCCGACCCCCGCATCGTCCCGACCGCCCGTAAGATTCCCAAGATCTCGTACGACGAGATGATGGAGATGGCGGCCTGCGGTGCGAAGATCCTGCACCTGCGCTGCGTTGAGTACGCTCGCCGTTTCGGCCTGCCGATCCACGTCAGAAGCTCGTTCAGCACCAAGGAAGGCACGTGGGTCGTATCCGACCCCGACAGCGAAGGAACAGAGATGGAGCAGCCGATCATCTCCGGCGTCGCGCACGACCGGAGCGAGGCCAAGATCACCGTTGTCGGGGTGCCCGACAAGGTCGGCGAGGCTGCGACGATCTTCAAAACACTCGCCGACGCCGAGGTCAACATCGACATGATCGTGCAGAACGTGTCGGCGGCGACGACCGGCCGGACCGACATCTCCTTCACGCTGCCCACGAGTGACGCCTCCGTGGCGCTCACCGCGCTGAAGAAGATCCAGGAGCGCATCGGCTTCGAGTCGCTGCTCTTCGACGACCAGATCGGCAAGGTCTCGCTGATCGGAGCGGGCATGCGCTCGCACCCCGGCGTCACCGCGACGTTCTTCGCCGCTCTCGCCGACGCGGGGGTGAACATCGAGATGATCTCCACCTCGGAGATCCGTATCTCGGTGATCGTCGGACAGGACGAGGTGGACACGGCGGTCAGCGCCGCGCACCGCGCGTTCGATCTCGACGCCGACCAGGTCGAAGCCGTTATCTATGGAGGTACCGGGCGATGAGCCGCAAGCCCACTCTTGCCCTGATCGGCGCGACCGGTGCCGTCGGCACCGTGATGCGCGACATCATCTCCGGCCGCGAGAATGTCTACGGAGACATCAAGCTCGTCGCGTCCGCCCGCTCGGCGGGCAAGGTCCTGAGGGTCCGCGGTGAGGACCTCGTCGTCCAGGAGCTGACTCCCGAGGTCTTCGAGGGCGTCGACATCGCGATCTTCGACGTGCCGGACGAGGTCTCCGCGACGTGGGTGCCGATCGCCGCCGAGCGCGGTGCCGTCGTCATCGACAAGTCGGGCACCTTCCGGATGAACCCCGAGGTCCCGCTGGTCGTGCCGGAGGTCAACCCCGAGGCCGCGCGCGAGCGGCCGCTGGGAATCATCTCCACCCCCAACTGCACGACCCTGTCGATGATGGCCGCGATGGGTGCCCTCCACGAGGAGTACGGCCTGCGTGAGCTGGTGGTCGCCTCCTACCAGGCGGTCTCCGGCGCGGGTGTGGCGGGCTCGGCCCGCCTCTACGACGAGGTCGAGGCCCTGGCGGGCGACCGTACGGTCGGGCAGACCGCCGGCGACGTGCGCAAGGTCCTGCAGAACAAGCTCTCCGGCGCCGAGTCGCCCTTCCCGGCACCGGTGGCGTTCAACGTGGTGCCGTGGGCGGGCTCGCTCAAGGACGGCGGCTGGGCCTCCGAGGAGATCAAGCTCCGCAACGAGTCGCGGAAGATCCTTGGGATCCACGACCTGAAGGTCTCGGCGACCTGCGTCCGCGTCCCAGTGATCACCACCCACTCACTGGCCGTGCACGCGACCTTCGAGCGTGAGATCACCGTCGCCGACGCCCATCGGATTCTGGAGGCCGCTCCGACCGTGGTCGTCATGGACGACCCGGCCAACGGCGTCTTCCCGACCCCGGCGGACGTCGTCGGAACCGACCCCACCTACGTGGGCCGAATCCGTCAGGCGCTCGACTTCCCCAACACCCTCGACCTGTTCGTCTGTGGCGACAATCTCCGCAAGGGCGCTGCCCTGAACGCGGCGGAGATCGCCGAGCTGGTCGCGGCCGAATTCGGGTGACCTCCCCGGTCGTGCGGCGGCATCGGATGTCGCCGCACGACCCTCGCGGTTCCGCGGCACTGGTGTGAACGGCGAACACCGGAGCCGGCGGAATCCCGTGAGTCAGCGGAAGAGGATGTCCCAGTGGTCCGCCTCGCGGGCGAAGAGGGTGCCCGAGGTCGCCGATTCGCCGTACAGGGGGGCTCCGTCGCCTCGTATGCCCTGTGGCGGATAGTTCTTCGTGATGTAGCGGTTGATGCATGTGTTGGGCTTGATGTCCAGCTTGTAGCCCATGTAGTGGCTGTAGGGGCCCGGGGCATGGCCCACCTCGGTGCCGCCGGTGATGACCAGGGGACAACCGCTGCGGCGCTTCAGCTCGATCACGTCGGAGACGGTGGCGGCCCGGACCGCCTGCAGCGAGGTGCAGTGCCGTCCTTGGCGGTTCGCGCATTTACCCGAGGAACTCCAGGTCAGGCCCGCCGCCCGCAGGCGCTGTCTGGCGTCCGCCTGCGCCAGCCGCACCGGCTGGCGCTGCTTGGCCCGCTGCGCCTGAGGGGGGTGGGCCTCGGTCGCCTTCTCGGGGACGGAGGGCGCCTGCTCCGCGAAGGTTTCGGGGCGGGACCGCGGCTGGAAGGCCCGGGTCTCCCGGGGGCTCTGGGGGATCAGGAGGGCCGCCTGTTCCGATGGCGCGTCCGCGGCGGCGGTGTCCCGCGTTCGCGCCGCGGTTTCGAGGATCAGGAGGGCCGCCTGTTCCGGTGGTGTGCCCGCCGGGGTGGCGGCCCGTGTCCGTCCCGTGGTCTCGGGGATCAGGGGGGCCGCCTGTTCGGGGGGTGTGCCCGCGGTGGCGATGTCCCTCACCCGGTGGACGGTCCGGCGGTGCAGCCCGGCGGTTTCCAGGGTGCCGGTGTCGTACGTCCCGATGGTCGTGGACCGGCGTGCCTCCGCCGGGCCGGCCGTGATCGGCCGGCTCACGATCGTGACGGTGGCCGACGCGCGTCCGCTCTCCGCGGTCGCACTGTCGTCCCGGGCCGATGCGATGAAAGACATCTGCAGAGCGAGCAGTGCTCCGGCGGTAAACCGGGCAGCCCGCTGTCTACAGGGACGTGTCCCCATTATGTATCCCTTGTCGCGGGAGCCCTTCCGCCAAATGGATCAATCCCACTACCGAACCCGGATGATCCCTCCCGAAGAGTGAATTTTGCCCGGTAATGGGGATCATCGTGCGGCTCGATGACCTGCTGAGACAGCGGTCGCGCGGTGATCGGGTCGCTACCGCCGAAGGCGCACGGAGACGAGAGTCATGTGGCGATGGTTGATATGAGTGGCGGGGGCAATGTGGCGCGCCTAGGGTCGTTGACTGGGGCTTCTCCCTGGTGACACGGGACGGATGATCTAGGGTTCGTCCAGTGGAGAGAGACCAGATGAGCCCGTTCTCCCAGCTCCAATCGATAGGTGACAGGTGCTCTATGGCCGAGCCGCCCCCGAGAAGCCGTGGATCAGACAGGACCCGTGAGGTCATCGTGGAGACGGCCCTGCGGCTTTTTCGCGAGCGAGGGTACGAGGCGACCACGATGCGGGCCATCGCCGCCGAGGCCGGGGTGTCGGTGGGCAACGCCTACTACTACTTCGCCTCGAAGGAGATCCTGGTCCAGGCCTATTACGACCGGGCCCAGGCCGAGCACGAGGCCGCGTGCGAGAAACTGCTGGCCACCGAACACCGGTTCGCCGCGCGGTTGGAGGGCGTGCTGCGGGAGTGGGTGCGGGTCTCCGAGCCCTACCACGAGTTCGCGGTGAAGTTCTTCAAGCACGCGGCCGAGCCGAGCAACCCGCTCAACCCGTTCAGCGCCGAGTCCTCGCCCTCCAGGGACGCGTCGATCGGGATCTACCGGCGGGTCGTGGAGGGATCCTCCGACCGGATGGACGCCGAGTTGCGGGCCGAACTGCCCGAACTGCTCTGGCTGATGTCGATGGGCGTCGTCCTGTTCTGGGTGCACGACGACTCTGAGGGATGTCGGCGGACATATCGGTTCATCGAGCTCACCGTGCCGCTGGTGGACCGGTTGGTGGGGCTCTCGCACCTGCCTGGCCTGCGCGGGGTCGCCCGTGACTTCATCGCGGGAGTCCATGAACTTCGCGAGTGAATACCGGCGGAACTCCAGGAATCATCGTGTCGATCTGATTACCCTGAGTGGTCGATTCGATGGCGGATTCAAGGGAGTCTCATGGGTTGGGTAGCCGTGCTGCTGGTGGTGCTGTCCGTCGCGATCCCGCTGATCGCGTTCCGTGTGCTGAGGAGGAAGGGGCGGGATGACGACGGGCACGGCTCGTCGTCCATCGACTTCTCCGCCAACCTCGCCCTCGCCGTCTACCTGCTGGTGCTGGCCTACGCCGCGGTTCTGTGCCGGGACGGACTCTGGACGACGGAGACGGACGTACAGGCCGAGGCCGAGAGCCTCACCGAGATGTACTGGTCGGTGGCGCCCATCCCCGAGGCGGCGCCCGTCAGGACCCAGATCCGCCAGTACACCGCGCAGAGCATCGACCTCGACTGGCCGCTCATGGCCGACAGCGAGATGTCCCCGCTCCCCGGGCAGACCCTCGCTGACATGCGGGCCTCGGTGCTCCGGCTCCGGCCGATCGGCGACGCGGGCAAGAACCTCCAGCAGGACGCGCTCGACCGGGTCTCCGAGATCTCCCACGCCCGAACCGTAAGGGGTGACGACGCGGGCACCGGCCTGGAGAGCATCTTCGTGGTCTCGATGATCATTTCCGGGCTGCTGGTGATCGCGCTGCCCTGGACGCTCAGGGTGCGGCCCACCTTCCCGTCGATCGTCGCCGATCTGGTCCGGGTGGGCGTGGTGGTCATCGGGGTGTGTTTCATCATCCTGATCAGCCACCCGTTCAGCGGGCCGGGCGCCGTCGGGCCTGACGCGTTCAAGGCCGCGCAGCGGCAGTACGACCAGATCGACGGCCAGTTTCCCGCCCAGCCGTAGCCCGGCGCGTCCGGATCGAAAAGCCCGCCGGTGGTTCCCGGCGGGCTTCGCTGTCCGATCGGGGGCCGTCCGCGCTATCCGCGGCCCCGCTGGTTGAGGGCGGCGACCGCGGTGACCGAGATCACGCCGGTGAACATCACCAGAAGGACGAGCCTGCGGTCGGTGCCCTTGCGCCGCTCGGCGTAGCGGTCCGGCACCAGGCGCTGCCGCAGGAGGGGAGGAGCGCTGGGGCGCGTCACCGGTGCGGGCCGCGGGGGGCGGGTCCGGGACGGTGCCGGCGTGACAGCGGCCTTGGGAATGTAGGCGGGCGGGAGGGGGCGGGGTGGTGAGGGCGGGGCGGGCGTCGGCGACACCGGTTCGGGCTCGGGTGTCGGTTCGGGCTTGGGATCAGGTTTGGGTTCGGGAGCCGGCTCCGGTTCCGGCTTGACCGGAATTTCTGCCGGGTAGCCCGGTTTCTCCGGCGGTTTCTTCGGATGGTCCGGTTCGGGTTTCCCCTCGGAGGGAAACGCGACCGGGTCCCCGGGCTCCAGGCCCACCCGGGGAGGGGCTGTCGGGTAGTCGGGCTCGGCCTTCATCTCGGGTGGCGGCATGGCCGGATATCCGGGATACACCGGCTCCCGGCTCGCCTGGGAGCCGGTGGCCGAGTGGTCCGTCTCAGGTTCCGGGTGCGTTGAACGGCTGGAGGCCGAGATCGGCTCTCTGACGTGCCGGACGACCTGCGGGGCGGGCGGACCGGCACCGCCCGCCGTCGAGGTCGCCGAGAACGCCGAGAGCGAGGGCGCCACGGCCGGCGCGGGGGCCGCGATACAGGTCGCGAGGACCGCCGCGCCGAGCAGGCCCCGTCGTCTTTTCCTCCACCGATGCGTCGTCACGCAAAGTTTCTAACATCATGCGGAAAGTGATGGGAGGGTAAGTGGGGAGTCGACATAGATCATTACATCCGAGGCATACCGTCTGGTTGGTACAGTCGGCCTATTGACGACCCCCCGGCCGGGTGCGGCAAGCTACATCAGAACATCGTTCTAGGCAAAGTCCCGGGACGGCGACCGCTGACACGGAGGTGGCACGATGGCTACAGGCCCGCGCTGGGGTATGACGGTTCCCTTCTACGACCGCTCACTGGCCGGTTCCAAGGAGCTGATCGCCGAACTCCCCGGACTCGGCTACACCGACGCCTGGTCCGCCGAGGTCAACGGGGTCGACGGCTTCGTGCCCCTGGCGATGACCGCGGAATGGGCGCCGGGGCTGCGGCTCGGCAGCGCGATCGTCCCGGTCTCCACCCGGGGGCCCGGCCTGCTCGCCATGTCCGCCGCGACGCTCGCCAACCTGGCCCCCGAGCGCTTCGTCCTGGGCATCGGGGCCTCCTCCCCGGCCATCGTGGAGCGCTGGAACGCCGGAGCATTCGTCAAGCCGTTCGCCAGGACCAGGGACACCCTGCGCTTCCTGCGCAAGGCCCTCGCGGGAGAGAAGGTCACCGAGCGGTACGAGACGTTCGAGATCAAGGGTTTCAAGCTGGAGCGCGCCCCCAAGATCCCGCCGAAGATCGTGCTCGCCGCGCTCCGTCCCCGCATGCTGCACCTGGCCGCCGACGAGGCCGACGGCGCGATCACCAACTGGCTCTCCCCGCAGGACGTGCTGAAGGTCAGGGCCGAGGTCGGCGAGGAGACCGAACTGATCGCCCGGCTGTTCGTGTGCGTCAGCGAGGACGCGGAGAAGGCGCGCGAGCTCGGACGCTGGATGCTCGCCAGCTACCTGACGGTCCCGGTCTACGCGGCCTTCCACGACTGGCTGGGACGTGGGGAGACACTGCGGCCGATGCACGAGGCCTGGGCGGCCGGTGACCGGCAGGCGGCGCTCAAGGCCATTCCGGACGAGGTGGTGGACGACCTCATCGTGCACGGGGACGCCGCCACGTGCCGGGCCAGGATCCGGGAGTATGTGCGCAACGGCCTGAACACCCCGGTCCTCGCCCCCATCCCCGGCGGCGAGGTTCCGATCACGCAGGCCGTACGAGATCTGGCCCCCGCCGAGGAGTGACTCTTGCACGACCTGTTGGGTTTGGACGCGCTCGGACAGGCGCAGGCCGTATCGAAGGGAGAAGTCTCCCCGAGGGAACTCGCCGAGGCGGCGATCGCCCGGATCGAGGCGTGCGACGGCGCGATCAACGCGGTGGTGCACCGCAGGTTCGAGCGGGCGCTGGAGGAGGCGGACAAGGTCGAGCTCGACGCCCCCTTCGCGGGGGTGCCGACGCTGCTGAAGGACCTGGGCTGGGGCATGGCCGGTGAGCCGTACCGCGCGGGATCGCGCACCCTCGACGGGATCTCGGCGGAGCGCGACGGCTACGCGGTGACCAGGCTGCGCCGGGCGGGGTTCACCATCCTGGGCCGGACCAACACCCCGGAGTTCGGCACCGCGATCACCACCGAGCCGGTGGCGTTCGGTCCGACCCGTAACCCGTACGACCTCCGCTACAGCAGCGGCGGGTCGAGCGGAGGGTCCGCGGCGGCGGTGGCGGCGGGCATGGTCGCGGTGGCCACGGCCAGCGACGGCGGCGGATCGATCCGGATCCCGGCGAGCATGTGCGGGCTGGTCGGTCTGAAGCCCAGCAGGGGCAGGGTCAGCTCGGGGCCGTCGGCGGGCGAGCCCTGGGCGGGCTTCTCGGCCGCGGGCCTGCTCTGCCGTACGGTCAGGGACAGCGCGGCGACCCTCGACGTGGTCGCGGGGGCGATGCCGGGTGATCCGTACGGCGCGCCCGCCTGGCGGCGCCCGCTCGCCGAGGAGGTCGGAGCCGACCCCGGGCGGCTGCGGATCGGCTTCCTCACCGGACATCCGGACGGGACCGTCCCGCCGGAGGCGGACCTGGTGACCGCGGTCACCGGGGCCGCCGGGCTGCTGGCGGCGCTGGGACACGACGTCGAGCCGGGAGGGCCGCCCGCGCTCGCCGAGGACGGCTTCGCCGCGCACTTCGGCACCGTCGTCGCCGCCCACGTGGCCGCCGACCTGGAGGACATCGGGCGCTGGCGCGGCAGACCCGTGGAGCTGGACGAGCTGGAGACGCGCAACCGGATCCTGGGTGCGGCGGGTCGCGAGCTCGGTGCGGTCGGCTACCTGGCCTCGCGCGACTGGATCGACGGGTTCCGGCGGCGGATGGCCGCCTGGTGGAACTCCCACGACCTGCTGCTCATGCCGTCCCTGGGAGTGGCGCCCTTCCGCCTCGGCGAGCTGCCCGCGGACGATGTGAGCCTCTCACGGGGCCTGACCAACCAGGCGGTGGCGTTCACCTCGCCGATCAACGCCACCGGGCAGCCCGCGATCTCCCTGCCGCTGCACCGCACCGCGGACGGTCTGCCGGTAGGCGTGCAACTGGTCGCCGCGGCGGGACGGGAGGACCTGCTCATCCGGGTGGCCGCGCAGATCGAGGAGGAGCGGCCCTTCCGGCACACGGCGATGCGCTGACCCGATTTTCGGGGAAGGACGGACGGGAGCGGCGGCGGGGCATGATCGTCCCGGTCGCGGTCGGCGTTCGGGAACCGTATCGGAAAATCACGCGTTATATCGTGAAGTGGCGGGGTAGTACGCCACCAGGCGAACGTGCTTCCGAGAGGAATCCCCATGGCGAAGGCGGCGCGCGCGGCACAGGCGTGGAAGACGTACCGGAGTGTGTCGAAGCCGGGCTCGCCCGGTCTCGGCGCTCGCCTGCGCGCTCTTCCCAGGATGATCGGCGCGGTCATGCGCGGGCAGTACCCCGGTATGAGCAAGGGCAAGCTGGCCATGATGGGCCTTGGCGTGCTCTACATCATCTCGCCGGTCGACATCGTCCCCGACTTCCTGGTTCTCATCGGGGTGGCCGACGACTTCGGGGTCTTCCTGTGGCTGATGAGCTCCCTGCTCGGTGAGGGCGGACGCTACGTCGACTGGGAGCGTGACCGGGTCAGAGCTGTTCCATCCTGAGCCAGGCGCGGGAGGGCAGCGGGTGGCCGAACAGGCGGGCGGCGTTGCCGTAGGCCACCCGGGCGATGTCGGCGGGCGGCAGGCTGCCCAGGTTCGTCGCGATGGCCTGCTGGGTGTCGGGCCAGGTGGAGTCGGAGTGGGGGTAGCCGCTCTCCAGCAGCACGTGCTCCAGCCCGACGGCGAGCCGCACCCCGGACAGGGCGTGGTCGTTGAGCGTGCCGAAGAAGAAGTTTCTGCGCAGGACCTCGCTGGGCTTCAGGCCGCCCTCCCAGGAGGCCTCGCCGGCCACCGGGTGGTCGAGCGCGTAGTCGGCCCGCTCGGCGAGCATCGGCAGCCAGCCCACGCCCCCCTCCACGATGAGGATCCGCAGCGCGGGGAAGCGCAGCGGGATGCCCGACCAGAGCCAGTCGGCACAGGCGAACATGGCGCTCGTCGGCATCAGCGTGGTGATCGCCTCGATCGGGGTGTCCGGTGAGGGGACGGGGGCCCAGGAACCGGCGCCGGCGTTCAGGCAGACGACCGTGCCCGTCTCCTCGCACGCCTGGAAGAACGGGTCCCAGTGGTCGCTGTGGATGGACGGCAGACGTAGCCGGGTGGGGAACTCGGGAAAGAGCACCGCCTTGAAGCCGCGCGCCGCGTTGTCGCGGATCTCCTTGGCGGCGATCTCGGGGTCGGTCAGCCAGGGCAGCTGCAGGGCGATGATCCGCTCCGGATAGGTGCCCGCCCAGACGTCCACGTGCCAGTCGTTCCACGCGCGCAGGATCGCCAGACCGAGCTCCTGGTCGCGGGTCTTGGCGAAGACCATGCCCGACTGCCCGGCCAGCATGCCGGGGAAGCAGAGCGCGGCCCAGACGCCGGCGCGGTCCATGTCCTCGATCCGGGCCTCGATGTCGTGGCAGCCGGGACGCATGTGCTCGAACCGCACCGGGTCGAGCGTCCACTGCTCGCGGGGCAGACCGGCGCCCACGTCGAGCCCGGCGCAGGGGTAGGTGGCACCGCCGTAGCGCCAGACCTGGTGACCCGAATCGGTCTCGACCACCTTTGGAGCCAGCTCGGCGTACTTCTCCGGCAGCCGGTCGTCGAACATGTCGGGCGGCTCGATCAGGTGGTCGTCGGCTGAAATGATCACATAGTCCCGCCGCCTGGGCTCGGGGTCGGGGAGCAGCGGCGTAGTCACACGGTCAACCGTATGACGCTGGAATAACACTGTTCAAGCCGCAAGGTCTCCGGTTGGTATCTCTGTCTCCCAGGACGTCTCTTACAGGCGCCCTACGGGGCCACCGGCTAGCCTGTCTGGCGGTGGATCTCGCGTGACGGGGGCAGAGATGCGAGTGGTGGTTCCGGCGCGGGGCGACATACCGTATGTCGTGCGTCTGGCGCTGCTGTTCGTGCTCGCGATCTCCACGGTGGTCGTCCATTTCAACCAGGCGCCACCTCTGCGGCCCGCCGCGGAGCTCATCTCGGACCTGCGGGCCGGCGGGGTGACCAAGGTCGTCTACGACCGCAACTGGCCCGCCTACGGCACGCTGACGTGGTCGCACGGGCCGCTCTCCTGGAACCAGGCCCGCTTCGACCAGCCCGACGACGTCTGGGACCCGGAGACCACCCGGCTGGTCCCCGAGGCTCTTGAGCGGCGCCAGGGGGCCTTCCTGGCCCAGGTACGCGCCGCGGCCGACCCCGGCGTGGAGATCGTGCGCACCGAGGGCTTCGGCGGCCCGATCGGCGGCTCGGTGGGCTCGCCCGCCTACGGGCGCTGGTGGGCACCCTTCGGCCCGGTGGCGGTGATGGCGGAGGTGCTGGCCTGGCTGCTCATGCTGACCCGGCCGAACCCCCGCTACGCCAGCCGCTGGGCGTGGTTCTGGATGTTCCTCACCGGCGGCTCGCTGTTCTACGTACTGCTGGAGCCCCGCCCACTATGGCGCGGACCGTACGAGATGCTGCCCGCACCGGCCAGAATCGACGGCACGCGGGGGTTCGCGATCGCGGTGGCGCTCCTTTTCGGCATGGCCATGGTCAACGCATGACCATGAGGTAGTGATGGGGCATGGTTCCCGAAGGGGGGCGAAGTCCGTCGTGGCCGGCGGATCCTCGGGCCGATCATCCGGACGGCGCTCCTGCTCGTCCTGATCTCAGGTGCCGGCCCGCTCCGCCGGCGCGGTCTGTTCCGCCGGTGCGGGCCGCCCGGGACCGTCCGGGAGTTCGCCGGACTCCGGACCGCCGGTCGCGGCCGCGGCCCTGAGGTCGGCGGCCTCCCTGCGGATCAGCAGCACCCAGCCGCCGATCGCGACCCCGATGAACAGCCACCACTGCACGCCGTACGCCAGGTTGAGCCCGCCTCCCCCGCCGACGTCCGGTGCCGGGACGGGATCCGGCGCGGCGGCGGCCGCGGGCGACTGCTCGGTCAACTCGACGTACCCGCCGAGAAGCCGGTACGGCAGGCGGCCGCCGATCGCCTCGGTGTTGATCAGCAGGACCTGGCCCGTGGGCAGGCCCGCTCGGTCCCGGATGCCCGAGGTCTCCTCGGTCTCGGTGGGCCGTAGCCTGCCGGTGACAGTTACCTCACCTGAGGACGGGGCGGGGACCTCGGGGAGGGCGTCGGCCGTGGCACCCGCCTTGACCCAGCCCCGGTTCACCAGCACGCCGGTGCCCTTCGGGGAGATCAACGGGGTCAGCACGTAGAAGCCGACCACCTTGTTCTGGACGCGGCGCCTGACCAGGAGCTGGGCATCCGCGTCGTACCTGCCGCGGACCGTGACGGGGCGGTATTTGTCCTGCACGGAGACGGTGCCGCCGGGCGAGGTCAGCTCTTCCACGGCGACGGGGGTGGCGGCGAGGTTGCGCGTGATCTGGTCGCTGCTGGTGGATCTTTCCGTGAAACGCCCGAACTGCCACTGGCCCAGCAGCACGAAAGCGGGGATGACCAGCAACACCACCACGTGCAGAGCCAGCCATCGGGGAGTCAGCAGAAACCGGTACACGCTCTCAAGAGTAGGCATCGGGAGCGTCGCCCCGTCCTCCGAGTGCGCTTTTGGGAGTGGCGGAGGGTGCCCGCGGGCGTAGTAAGGTGCCCGGAACCGCGCGATCGTCGGATGTCATGGAAAATTCCATGGACACTCCGGACATCGCATATGGTCGGCTGAAATATCCCCCCGGGACGTTCCACCACCCTCGGAGCCTGCTCCTGATGACTGTGCTCATGCCCGCTCCCACGGCTCCGATCGCACTCCCCCGTCTCGGCGCTCTGCTGCGGCATGCCGCCCCCAGGGTGTTCGAGAGCATGATGCTTCCCGTTCTCGTCTTCTACGTCGCGCTGATCTTCACCAACTCGCACGTCGCGCTCGCGGTGGCGGCGCTCTGGGTCTACGGCGGGGTCGCCTGGCGGCTGGTCAGGCGGAGCGAGGCACCCGGCACGCTCATGCTGGCGGCGGGCACGATCACCGTCAGGGTGGTGCTGACCGTGGCGACGGGCAACCCCATCGTGTTCTTCCTCCAGCCCTGCCTCGGGGTGTTCTGCGTGAGCATGGGTTTCCTGCTCACCGCGCCGTTGCGGCGGCCGCTGATCCGGCGGGTGGTGGCCGATCTCGTGCCGTTGCCCGACCAGGTGACCGAGCACCCGCGGATGCGCCGGTTCTTCGTGTCGCAGTCGGTGCTGTGGGGTTGCGCGCAACTGCTGAACGCGGCGCTGAGCCTGTGGCTGCTGCTCAGCCAGACTCTGGAGACCTACCTTCTGGTGCGCACCTCGGCGGTGGCGGTGCTGCTCGGCGGTGTGGCACTGATCTCGGTGCTCAGCCTCCGGCACTGCCTGCGGGGCCTGGAGACGCGAGGGCCGGAGGGCTGAGGCGCATGCCGGGTCCGGGAAGCGCGGTGACCTCTCTCGGGCCGGACACCTCGTGCCCCTCGGCGCAGCGGAAGTGCTGCTCGATCGGAGCGCCGCAGCCGCGGTGGGTGAGGAGTGTCGGCGGCCCCTCGTGGTCGCTGAGATACCTGTCGCCCCACTGCATCAGGGCCACCAGGGTCGGATAGAGGTCGAGGCCCATCTGGGTCAGCCGGTATTCGTCGCGCTGCCGCTGCCCGGGTTCGCGGTAGGGCACCTTGCGCAGCAGTCCCTCCTCCACGAGACGGGCCAGCCTGGCGCTGAGCACCTGCCTGGGGGCTCCCGTGGCGGCCTGCATGTCGGCGAAACGCCGTACCCCGCTGAACGCCTCGCGCAGCACCAGGAACGTCCACTTCTCGCCGACGACGCCGAGGGCGCGCTCGATGGAACAGTTCTCCAGCCGCAGGGGCAGGTTGCCGGGAGCCGCCTCACTCATGTGCGAATCGTAAGTCGCCATGACGCCACCTCCAACGTTCGCCTAAGTCTACTTGACATACTCAGCCCTCTCGCGAGAATCTGAGTCCATGATGCGAACTCAGCTTGCGCCGCCGTGCCCGGCCCCGGCGTCACCCGTGCCCATGGGCGTCGTGCCCGGGGAGGCGATCGAGATCCGGCCCGCGCGGCCGGATGACGAGGAGCAGGTCCGTCGCTTCCTCGGGGGGCTGTCGTCCCGGACGCGGACACGGCGGTTCTTCAGCGGGGTGAGCCGTCCCGGCGCGGGCTTCGTCAGGGCGCTCCTCGCGGTGGACGAACGGTGCGACGCGCTGCTCGCGGTCCACGAGGGCCTCGTCGTCGGGCACGCGATGAGCCACCGGAGAGAGGGGGAGGCGGTCGACATCGAGATCGCCGTGGTGGTGGGCGACGAGTGGCAGGGAGTGGGGCTCGGCTCCCGGCTCGTCCGCACGCTGATGCGCCGCGCGGCGGCCCGGGGAGCCGGGACGGTGGGGATGGACGTGCTCGGAGACAACCGCACGGTACTGGCGATGATCCGCAAGATGTGGCCCGAGGCGACCATGCGCGCCTCCTGCGGCGCGGTGGAGGTGACCGCGAGAATCCTGCGCTGAGCGAGCTCCGCGCCGGGGCGCGGGCGTGTGGGCTGGGCCTCGGGGGTGTGGCGCGGTATCGAGATCAAGGCGGTAGGATCGGCGTGGCCCAAGCCGTTTCCCGCACAGTTTGCGGAATAAGGTTCTGGTGCCTCACCATTGGAATCGTGAAGACTGCCAAGAACGGACGCGACGGCCGCACCAGGATCGTCGAGGGCGCCCTACGACGATTCAGCCAAGATGGTGTCTCGGCCACCACGCTGGCCAGCCTCCGTGAGGAGAGCGGCGTCAGCGTCGGCAGCTTCTATCACCATTTCGCCAGCAAGGAACATGTCTTCGGCGTCCTGTACGCCGAGACCCTGCGCATGTACCAGGACGCGTTCCTCGCCGAACTCCATCGCCACGAGGGGGCGCGGGAGGGCATCGAGGCCATCGTCGCACTGCACATGTCCTGGTGTGGCGAGCATCGCGAGCGCGCCCACCTGCTGATCAGCGAGCGGCCGCCCAGGCGCGAGGAGCCGGGTGGCACCGAGGTGTCGGAGTCGCGCAGGGCGTTCTTCAGAACGGTCTCCGACTGGTGGCGCCCGCACATGAAGAACGGGCTGCTCCAGCCCGTCCACCCGACGATGTGCTATGTGCTCTGGCTCGGACCGGCCAACGAGATGTGCCGCCTGTGGTTCGCCGGGGCACACCAGCCCACCTCCGAGGAGATCGGCGGCCTCTGTGAGGCGGCCTGGCAGAGTCTGCGGCAGCCGGGTTCCTGACCGTCGTCACCGTTCCCGCCCGGCCGGAGCGGGCTCAGCGGGTGCCCGCCAACTGGCGCATCCGCGTCGACACCCGCCAGACGTCCTCGTCGAGCGAGATGTCCAGTCGCAGGTCCTGGCGCCGGCGCCGCAGGCCGGGCACGCGCACCCGGTCGGAGACGTCGAACCTGCCGCGCCTGGCGTAGCCGAACCCCAGCTCTCCGGGGAGGACTCGCAACTCATCCTGATTGCCACATCGCGGACAGGTCCAGGCGACCAGATCCTTGCCTCGGCAATAGTCGTGGCAGGCGCGAAAATACTCATCAGGGCGAAAACGGGACTCGCAGGCGAAGCAGGGGATCAGCATCACGGATCCTTTGAAACGGATGGCGCAGTTACCAAGAAGTACCGCCTCCCGGTTGAAGCCCGCTTGCAGAATGCTTACCCCGGTGTGTAACAGTCTCATCACTCGGGGCAGCCGGACGTGCCCGGTGCGAGGATTGCCCGGTGAACGATCTGCTGGACCGGCTCAGAGAGCTTCTGCTCGACACCGGCTACACCATCGACGGCGTCCGCGAGCGACTCGGGGACGTCGCCGCCACCGCGCTCTCTCGCGAGGAGACGGTGCCCGCCCTGCGCGCCACCGGTCAGGGCGACCCGCTCGGCACCCTGATCCGGCTGTGGTGGCTCGGCGCCCCCGTGGAGGCGCGAGGGGCACCGGCGGGGCTCCCGCTGGAGGAACTGGCCGCCGCGGGACTGGTGACCGTCGAGGGCGGGCGGGTCGCCTCCACGGTTCACCTGCAGCCCTGGGAGACCGGTGGTTACCTGGTCTCCGACCGCAAGGTCAGGCCGGGCGACCCCGCCCTGCGCCCGGACCACGTCGTCGGCGCGGGGGGAGCCTCGGCGAACCTCGCCCAGCTGGCCTCACGTCGCCCGGTCGGGCGTGCTCTGGATCTCGGTACCGGGTGCGGGGTCCAGGTGCTCCATCTGAACGGCCGCGCCGAGGAGATCACGGCCACCGACGTCAACCCGCGCGCGCTGGAGCTGGCCCGGTTGAGCTGGGCACTGTCCGGGATCACCGGGGTCGAGGCGCGGCGGGGTTCCATGTTCGATCCCGTCGAGGGCGAGCGCTTCGACCTGGTCGTCTCCAACCCGCCGTTCGTGATCTCCCCGGCCGGCCGGTTCACCTACCGGGAGTCGGGCTTGTCCGCCGACGACTTCTGCCGCGACCTCGTACGGCGGGCGCCGGGCCACCTCGCACCCGGCGGCACCTGCCACCTGCTGGCCAACTGGCTGCACGTCGACGGCGAGGACTGGCGTGACCGGGTGGGCGGCTGGCTCGCCGGGACCGGCTGTGACGGCTGGGCGGTCCAGCGCGACGTGCAGGATCCCGCCGAGTACGTCGAGCTGTGGCTGAGGGACGCCGCCGAGCAGGGCACCCCGCGCTACCGCGAGCTCTACGACGACTGGCTCGGCTGGTTCGAGTCCGAGAACGTCACCGGGATCGGCTTCGGCTGGATCACACTGCACGACTCAGGGAGTCTTGACCCGGTCGTGCGGGTGGAGGAGTACGGCCTGCCGGTGGAGTTGCCGGTCGGCGGATACGTGGACGAGGTGCTCGGCGCGATCACCACGGCACACCGGCTGACCGACGCCCAGCTGCTGGGCGCCAGACTGGCGGTCGCCGAGGGGGTGCTGGAGGAGCGGACCGGACCGCCCGGCGCCGAGGACCCGGCGCGGATCGTGCTGCGGCAGACCGGGGGGCTGCGCCGCAGCACGCGGGTCGGGACCGTGGAGGCCGCCCTCGCGGGGGTCTGCGACGGCGACTATCCACTGGCCCCGCTGCTCGACGCGATCGCGGAACTCATCGGCGAGGACCCCGACGACCTGCGGGCCAAGGCTCCTGCCGTGCTCCGCCCGCTGATTGCCGAAGGGTTTTTCCACATATCCACAGGGTGATTCTCCACAGGCTGTGGATATCGCCGCTATCGCCTGTCAATCGGATGTCAAACCCGGCGGGGGAAGCTCTGGGCGTGGGCACGGATCCGGGGGGTGAAGGGTCCGTGCAAAGTCCGGCCGGCCGCCACAGTGAGGCGGCCGGCCCGCGGGTGACGTACCGGATGACCGGGCCCCCTACACGTCGCCCGGGGCCAGGCGGCCGGCCGGGCTGCCACGTCCATTCCGGACCGCGGACCGACTTCGAGGGGTATGCCAGTGATCAACCACATCTGGATGACGCGACTTGACGATGATCTTTATGATGATCTTGGATCAGCTGTCGACCTGGTCGCGCTCCAGCAGCAGGCGCAGATCCTCGGCCTCGGGCGCCCCGAGCCTGCTGAACAGGTCGTGGGCGCGTTCGAGGCAGTCGCGACCGCGGCCGGTGCTGCCGAGGCCGTTGAGCGCCTTGCCTAGCACCCACAGAGCCTGCGCCTCACCGTACGGGTGGCTGATCTCCCGGCTCACGGTAAGCGCCTGCTCCGCGTGACGGGTCGCGTCCGTGAAGCGGCCCGCGTGGATGAAGGTCTCGGCCAGCCGGGAACAGACCCGCTGCTCCCAGACCCGTTGCCTGCTGGCCCGGAAGAAGGCGAGGCACTCGGCATGGTGGTGGACCGCCTCGGTCAACCGGCCGACCCGCGACAGGATCATCCCCAGGTGGTAGCGGGCCCTGGCGGTGCCGGCGCTGGAGCCCATCTCGATGAACAGGGCCAGCCCCTGCTCGGCGGCGGCGATCGCCTCCTGCGGCTGCTCCAGGAACAGGTGGTCGCGGGCGGAGTAGCTGAGCGTCAGCGCCTCCCCGCCCCGCGCTCCGACCTCCCTGAACGCCTCGCGCGCCGAGCTGAACCAGGCCAGGGCCTCCACGTGGCGACGTCGGCGCCCGGCCACGACGGCCAACGCGTTCAGCACCTCGCCGACAACGATGCGGTCGCCCCCGGCCGACAGCTCCAGGGAGGCGCGGAACTCCTCCTCGGCCTCGGCCAGCCGGTTGGTGCCGAACAGCACACGGCCCAGCACGTAGCGGCAGCGCAGCTCGCTGGAGACGGCACCGAGCCGTCGCGCCACGGCCAGCATCTCCCGCGTCCGGCTCTCGAATTCGCGGCCGTGGCTTCCCGACTCCAGCAGCGGCTCCATGGCGAGCAGCAGGTCGGCCCCCGGCAGCAGTGCCTCGGCCCGGTTCGCGCGGGCCACCTGGGCGATCGACGCGAACAGCGACTCCGCCTCCACCGACAACCAGGCCACAGCCTCGTCGGCGGAGACGAAGGCGTGGCCGGTACCGGTGACCCCCAGCTGGTCGGCGATCGTGCTGCCCTCGTAGGCGAGGCGGTGCGCCGAGCGCGCGGACGCCAGGTAGAAGTCGAGCAGCCGGGCCAGCGCCGCCGCGCCCTCCCCGCCGATGGCCACACTCACCCCGGACCCGCGCCACTCTTCGCCGTCCTGACCGTCGTCTCCCCCCGCCGTGCTCTCGGCCCGTTCCGCGATCCGGCGGGCGAAGAGCTTGAGCAGGTCGTGGAAGCGGTAACGGCCGGGGGCCGGAGCCTCAAGCAGGCTGGCGTCCACCAGGGACTCCAGGACGTCCTCGGTGTCCATCGCCTCCAGCGCGAGCAGCCCGGAGGCGGCCCCGATCGAGATGTCCGGGCCACCGGGCAGGGAGAGCAGCCGGAACGCGCGGGCCTGAGCCGGACTGAGCTGGCCGTACCCGAGGGCGAAGGTCGCCTCCACCGCGAGGTCTCCCACGCGCATCTCGTCCAGGCGGCGGCGCTCGTCGGCCAGCCGGGGAACCAGGGAGGCGACGGTCCAGGACGGCCGGGCGGCCAGGCGCGCCGCCACGATTCGCACCGCGAGCGGCAGGAAACCACAGGCGGCGACCACGTCCATGGCGGCGGCGCGTTCCGCCTCCACCCTCTCGGTGCCTGCGACGGTGCCGAACAGCGCGAGGGCCTCCTCCGGCTCCATGACGTCCAGGTCGATCAGCCGGGCCGAGGCCAGGTCGGCGAGTTTGCCGCGACTGGTCACGATCGCCGCACACCCTGCCGAACCGGGGAGCAGCTGGCTCACCTGCGCGGCGTCGCGGGCATTGTCCAGCAGCACGAGCATCCGCCGGTCGGCCAGGAGCGACCGGAACAGCGCGGAACGCTCGGCCAGGCCGTCGGGGATGGCGTCGGAGGGCAGGCCGAGCCCGCGCAGGAACGCGGCCAGCACGGACTCGGGCGCGGTCGGCTCCACGCCGTACCCGCGCAGGTCGGCGTAGAGCTGGCCATCGGGGAACAGATCGTGCATGGCATGGGCGACGTGCACCGCCAGAGCCGTCTTGCCCACGCCGCCGATGCCGGAGATGGCCGCCACGGGCACGCCCTCGGAGCCCTCCTGGGCCGACAGCAGCGTGCGCAGCCGCGCGATGATCTGACGGCGCCCGGTGAAGTCGTTCACGGCGGCGGGAAGCTGCGCGGGGCGCGGCAGCTCCGGGACCACCGGTGTTCCCCGCCTCCCCGACGTTCTCATCGGCTCCGGCTCCGGCTCCGGCTTCGGGCTCCGGTCCGGGGCGCCCGGTGCGGCCTCGGCGGGCGCGAGCCGTGCGGGGCGGCCGCCGAGCGCGAGGGCCGGGTCGTCGGTGAGAATGCGCTGGTGCATGCTCGTCAGGTCGGGGCCGGGCTCGATGCCCAGTTCCTCGATCAGCGTGGCGCGGGTGTCGGCGAAGGCGGCGAGTGCCTCCGCCCTGCGCCCGCAGCGGTAGTAGGCCAGCATCAGCTGGGCGCGGAGTCGCTCGCGCAGCGGATGGTCGGCGGTCAGCGCGATCAGCTCGGACAGCACGTCGGCGTGCCTGCCCAGCTCCAGGTCCAGGTCCATCAGGACTTCCAGCACGCTCATCCGGCGCTCGGTGAGCCGGTCGCGCTGGTGTTCGGCATAGGGGCCGACGGCTCCGGCCAGCGGCTCGCCGGTGCACAGCGCCAGGCTCGCACGCAGGCTCTCCGCGGCTTTCGCCGGCTCGCCCGCGCGGCGCGCGACCTCGGCCTCGGCGATGCCACGCTCGAAGAGAACCAGGTCAAGGACGACCCCGTTCAGCCGGAGCGCGTACCCCCTGCCGACGGAGGTGAGCAGTTCGGGGCGGGTGCGCGGGGACCTGTCCGGCTCCAGCACCGCTCGCAGCCGGGAGACGTAGGTGCGCAGGGCGCCGAGCGCGCGGGGCGGGGCGTCGTCCCCCCAGATCGCGTCGATCATCTCGGTCGGCGTCACCGCCCGGTTCTCCCTCAGCAGGAGCATCGCCAGGATGGAACGTTGCAGTGGGGTGCCCAGGTCAAGCTCGGATCCGTCACGCCAGGCCTGGACAGGACCGAGTACGGCGAACCGTAATCCGTCTCCGCTGCCCTGAACAGCCATTTCTTGAATCTCCGCCCGATGGGAAGGTTTATGGCCAAATGATAGATCCTCCCCTGCTGACTCAGTAAGTAGAGGGTTGTCCGTTCGCCGAGCCGTTGATCGCACGTTAATCGGCTGTTGAGTCATGTCCACAATGCTGTGGCTGTCGGGCATGGCCCCATACGGGGGCGGCCATGCCCGACATGTCGGTGGATTGCAGGTATGAATAAAGGTGCTGTAAGCGTGATGAAGGCGGGCGGGCCTATCAATGAGCCATGGCTCCTAGAGGAAGTCGGGAGCCGCCCCCTCAAGGAGAGAACCATCATGCGCCGCTCGATCAGCAAACTCCTCGGTCTCGCCGCCGCCACCGCCGTCATCGCGATCGGTGTTCCGGCCCTCGCCTCCCCGGCCTCGGCCGCCACCCCCGCCGCCGGTTCGGCCGCCTCCAGCGACTACGACGAGTTCTGGGGCTCCTACTACTCCAAGTACTACAACGGCTCCCGCGCCAGCGCCAAGGGCCGCGTCTGGACCGAGGACGACGACAGCGTCCACGTCCAGGGCAGGCTCTACGACAAGTACTCGCCGAGCTGGCTCTGCGGCTACGTCCAGTTCAAGGTCGAGGACCACGAGGGCGAGGAGAGCTACTACTGGGCGCGCAAGTGCGGCTCCCAGGGCTACACCCCCTTCCACTTCGTCCGGGAAGAGGTTGAAAACCTGCAGGTCAGGGTCTGCTACTGGGACAAGCACGACGCCAAGAGGGCGCTGTGCGGCAAGTGGCGCTACATCTACGAGGTCGATGGCGAGGAGTGACCCCACCTCGTCCGGCGGATCCCCTCCATGACCCGCGTACGCCATCAGACGAATACCAGGCCCGCCCGAGACCCGGGCGGGCCTTTTGTTCAATTAAGTAGTTAAAGCGAGCTTTTACCGTTATGCGGCTTTTGTCGGTTTATTTGATTCTCCTTGCCTCACCCCTCGTCCGGGGGCGTCTCACGCGGCCTCGAACAGGCCCATCCGCGCACGCAGCCGTTCTCGGACGATCGGCCATTCGTCGCTCAGGATCGAGTAGTACGCGGTATCTCGGACCGTGTCGTCGGCGCCTCGGCTCTCCGCCCGCCGCACACCGTCGAGGTGCGCGCCGAGGGCTTCGATGGCGGCCCGGGATCGTACGTTCCGTATGTCGGCCTTGAGGGTTATGCGGTGGACCTGCCAGGTCTCGAAGGCGAGGGAGAGCATCAGGTACTTGCTCTCGCGGTTGATACCGGTTCCCTGCGCGGAGGCGGAGAGCCAGGTGTAACCGATGTCCGCCACGGACGGGACATCGCCCACCGCCCCACGAGTACCCGGCGGCCAGGGCATGGGGCCCTGCCAGTACTCCAGGTTCATGAGACGGGTGGCACCGACCACGCGGTCGGTGTGAAGCCACCGGATGGCGAAGGGCATCGTGCGGCCCTCCGCCTGCTCAGCCAGAGCGGCCTCCACATAGGAGACCATCTCGTCCCGGCCATTGGGGACACGAGTGAAGGTATAGGTGGAACGGTCTTCACTCGCCGCGGCGACGAGGTCGTCGACGACCGCGAGGCTGAACGGTTCCAGGCGCACGAGGCGCCCGGACAGGGTGACAGAAGCGGGCATGAGCACATAATGAGGGCTCTTTCCCCTGCTCGATGCCAAACGACACGAGACATCTTGGCGAGCATCATGAGAAGCACCGGCCGCAGGACTCTCCACAGTGAGAAAGAGCAGGTCAGACCCGCTGAATCCGCCCTGGGAACGCGCGTCGCCGACGCGGGGGCCGCGATGCGATCTCACCCCGTCGTGGGGGCCGCGACGAGCGGGGCGCGTACCTGCGGGCGAGGTGGCCGCCGGGTGGTGCGCAGGTCGGCCAGAGCCTCGCTCAGATGGTCCAGCGAGGCCGAGATCCAGGGCAGTTCCAGGGGGTCGGAGGCACCGAGCGCGGCCAGCCGACGCCGCGTCGTCTCGCCGTACAGGAGGCTGGTCGCCACCCGCGTCCGCAGGGCCGCCGGGTCGTCGCCGAAGGCGTGGCCGGGGAGCACTCCGACGCCGTGCCGGTCGAGCAGATACGCCGACAGGTCGGCGGAGGACGCGAAGTCCAACCCGGTGAAGTCGGGGTAGAGGTAGAAGCCGCCCTGCGGCGCGTCCACCCGCACGCCCGCGCGGACGAGCCGCTCGTGCACCGCCCGCGCCACCGTGCCGTGCAGCCTGCGGCTCTCGCCGATCCGCTCGACGAGCTCCGGCGGTTCGGTGTACGCGTACGCCGCCGCCTGCTGGACGGGTGCGGCCGGGCTGGACCAGATCTCGCTTGCGACCGCCAGCAACCGGTCACGCAGCCCCGCGGACGGGAGCCGGGCCACACCGATCCGCCAGCCGCCCAGGGCGAGGCTCTTGCTGAGCCCGCTGGTGATCACGGTCCGTTCGGGGGCCACGTCGGCGGGGCTGAGAAAGCCGGTGGCCGGGGAGTGGACCAGGTCGCGGTAGATCTCGTCGGAAATGATGGTGAGGTCGAGCTCGCGGGCGACCTCGGCGATCCGCCGGATCGTGGACGCCCCGGCCAGCGTGCCGCTGGGGTTGTCGGGCAGTGTGACCAGCAGCGAACGCACGTCGCGTCCCTGGGCGCGGGCGTGCGTGACCGCCGCCGCCACGCGCTCGGGGTCGGGCACCCCGCCCTCGCCATCGGGCGCGGGAACGAGCAGGGAACGCGCCCCGACCAGGTCGGCCTGGGCGGCGTAGCTGACCCAGCTCGGCATCGGCAGCACGATGTCGCCGCCGACCGCCAGCAGCAGGCCGTACAGCAGGGGTTTGCTCCCGGGGCCGCAGACCACCAGTTCCGGGTCGGTGGGCAGACCCCGCCGCGACCAGTAGCCGGAGGCAGCCTCGCGCAGCGCCGGCGCGCCGGCGACAGGTCCGTACCCGTTGTGCCCGGACGCCGCGGCCAGCCGCTCGCGCAGAGCCGGATGAACGGGCAGCCCCGCCTCTCCGAAGGCCAGGTGCAGCACGCGCTCCCCGGCGAGCCGTCTTCGCTCGATGTCCTCGTTGGCCGCCAGGGTGGCGGAAAGGGTGACGTTCATCGTGAGGTCCCTCCCTCGTTGCGGAACGTTCCCAACCCTGATGAGGTAGGGGCGTAAGGACAAGCTTCGGTTCTCGCGGGTGGGCATAAGGAAAGCTGATGCTTGATTTGCGGAGACTCGCGCTGATCTGCGAATTCGCCCGCCGGGGCAGCATCGCCGCCACCGCGGCATCCCTGGGTTACAGTCCCTCGGCGGTCTCCCAGCAGCTGGCCGCGCTGGAGCGCCAGGCCGGGACCGCGTTGATCGACAGGACCGCCAGGAGCGCGGAGCTGACCGACGCGGGGCGCCGCCTGGTCGAGCACGCCGAGCGCATCCTGGCCATGGTGGAGAGTGCCGAGTCCGATCTGTCGGCCCAGGCCGTCACCCCGGCGGGACGGGTCACGGTGACCGCCTTCCCCACCGCCGCGGTCGCCTTCGCGCCCGCGCTGACCAGGACGCTCCGCCGACACGGCGGGATCACCCTGCGGATGGGGCAGGGGCGCTCGGGGCGCGGGATGCGCGAGGTGCAGTCAGGCGAGGTGGACATCGCTCTGATCGACGACTGGTACGGCGGCATACGCGAACCGGACACCATGCGGGTCTTCCCGCTGCTGCGCGATCCGCTGGTGCTCGTGGTGCCGCGCACGCACCGGCTCGCCTCCCCCGACGTCCCCGTCGACCTGCGCGAGCTGAGGGAGGAGTCCTGGATGGCCACCCCGGACGGCGAGCCCTCCCGGCTGGCGGTGGACCGGCTGATGGCCGACGTCGGCGGCCACCGGCCGGTGCCCTGGGAGTTCGAGGGACTGAGCACGATCATCGGTCTGGTCGCCAAGGGCATCGGCATCGCGGCCGTTCCCGCCCTGGCGCTGGCCGCGGGTGTCCGGGGCATCGTCGTCCGCCGACTGCCCGGCCCGCCGGTCGGCCGGACCGTCCACGCCGTCGCCCGATCCTCCAGCGTGCACCGCCCTGCCGTCTCCGTCACCCTCAGGGCCGTCCACGTCGCCGCCAGGCTCCTCGCCGCCGACCTGGAGGCGGTCGAGCCCGTGCCCAGATGACGCCCTCGGGTACACCGGGAGACGGTCGCGCTCCCCTGCCGGTAACGTCGGCGCATGCCTCCCTCCTACGCGCTCGAGCGATTGCTGAACGACGGCGGTGCCAAGCTGGTCGCCGGGGTGGACGAGGTCGGGCGGGGAGCCTGGGCGGGCCCGGTGGCGGTCTGCGCCGTGGTCACCGACCTGTCGGAACCGCCCGCCGGCCTCACCGATTCCAAACTGCTCACCCCCGCCCGCCGCGCCGCCATGGTCGCCGAGATCACCGCCTGGGCGGCCGGTATCGGGTACGGCGAGGCGTCCCACGAGGAGATCGACACGCTCGGGATGACCGAGGCCCTGCGCAGGGCGGCCAGGAGGGCGCTGGCCGGGCTTCCCGTCCGGCCCGACGTGGTCGTGCTGGACGGCAAGCACGACTATCTGGGTGCGCCCTGGCCGGTCCGGTGCGAGGTCAAGGGTGACCTGTCCTGTGTCTCGGTGGCCGCGGCCTCGGTGATCGCGAAGGTTCGCCGGGACACCTACATGGCCTCGCTGGGCTTCTCCGAGTACGGGTTCGCCGAGAACGCGGGTTACCCCTCCCCGGTCCACCAGGCGGCCCTGGCCGAGCTCGGCCCGACGGAGCACCACCGCCTGTCCTGGTCGTACCTGGACGATCTGCCCCGCTGGCGCCACCTCAAGAGGCACCGCAACCCATTGGCCGGTGAGGGCCAGCTCGACCTCTTCGGCTAGCGGCGGACATCGGACATCATCGAAGAGTGCGAATCGGAGTCTTCCTGGTCGCGGCGGGATTTCCCGGCCGGCAACCGGGAGAGGTGCTGCGCGACACCGTGGACGCGGTCGTGGCCGCGGAGGAGGCGGGATTCGATGACGCGTGGATCGCCGAGCACCACTTCATGTCGTACGGCGTCTGCCCGTCGGCGGCGACGCTGGCCGGTGTGGCGCTGGGACGCACCGCCAGGATCAGGGTCGGGACGGCGGTGAGCGTCCTGTCCACCCGGCATCCGGTGGATCTGGCCGAGCAGGCGGCGATCCTCGACCAGGTCTCCGGGGGCCGGTTCTCCCTGGGGGTGGGCAGGGGTGGGCCGTGGGTGGACCTGGAGGTGTTCGGCACGGGCCTGGCGAGGTTCGAGCGCGGCTTCCGCGAGTCACTCGACCTGCTGTGCGAGGCGCTCTCGCGTGACACGCTCTCCGCGAGCGGGGAGTTCTTCGACTTCAGGCAGGTGCCGATGGTGCCGGCGGCCCGGCTTAGGCCGGTTGTCGCGTGCACCTCGCCCGCGACCGTGCGGATCGCCGCCGAACGCGGGCTGCCGATGCTGCTGGGCATGCATGTCGGGGACCGGGAGAAGGCGGCCATGCTCCGTGACTACGGCGCGCTGGTGGCCGGCCCGCTGTCACCGCCCGGTCATGTCGCGGCGGCCGTGGGGTACGTGGCCGACACGACGGAGCAGGCTGTGCGGGAGATGCGGAAGGCCATGCCGCGCTGGCTGGAGCCGGGTCTCGCGGGATACGTACCGGTGGACGGGCGGGCGCGGCCGGTGCGCGACATCGGGGAGTACGTGGACTTCCTCTGCGGGACGCATCCGGTCGGCTCACCCGACCTCTGCGTGACGAGGATCGAGCGGACCGCCGAGGTCACCGGCCTGCGGCATTTGATTCTCATGGTGGAGGGGGCGGGCGATCGCGCCCGCACCCTTGAGAACATCAGACGGCTGGGAGCCGAGGTGCTGCCCAGGCTCTCCGGCCGTGCCCGCCGGGTACGGCGGGCACGGGGAGGAACGGCCTCGGGATGAGGCCGCCGTCAGCAGTCGACGAGCTCGGGCGTCTGGTTGAGGATCTGAGACCTGGCGGTGATGAACTCCGCGTGGGCCCCGGTGGCGGCCGGGTCGAAGACCGCGACCCGGTGGCAGTTCTGGAAGGCCAGCCGCACCCCGAAGTGCCGTTCCAGGGCGCCACGCATGGCGTCGCTGGCGAGCGCGCGCAGGAGCTGGCCGCGGGCGGCCTCGTCCGGCGGTGGCACGGTGTTGTCGGCGAATTCGGCACCGGTATGTTCACGCTGTTTGACCAGGTCGCTGATCAGTGACCAGGCGTAGGGCAGTGAGTCTCTGACGCAGGTGACAAAAGCCGCGTCGTCCACCTCACCGGTCCTGGCCTGGTCGAGAAGATCGTTCGAAACGGTCAGTGACATACTGCGTTCTCCTCTCGGAAGGGGATCAATCAGACACTAGGTCGGGCGTAGTGATCGCTCCATCTAGCGGGAGAGCGACACTCGCGTGGGCCCGAAGACGAAGTCGGGGTCGATCTGAGCCGCCAGATCCTCGCCCGTTGCCCTGTTGGCCCAGGCCTCGGCATTGCGGAGGTGGAACCGCACGGCCTGGCGGCCGAAGCGGTCCCAGTCCTTCTCCTGGGCGTCGAGATGGTCGAGGAGCGTGCCCAGGGCCCGGGAGTTGGCCACCTCGAGGTCGGAGAGGGTGAAGGGGCGGCCCTGCTCCATCGCGCGGATCGCCGCGGAGTGCTCCAGGCAGACGAGCAGGTCGGCGCCGACCTGCTCGCGCAGGAACGACACGTCCCCGGGGCCGTGGATCTTGTTGCCCACCACCGCGATCGGCACGCCGTAGTCGGCGGCGTAGTCACGGTACTGCCGGTAGACGCTCACTCCCTGGCGGGTCGGCTCGACCACCAGGAAGGTCATGTCGAAGCGGGTGAACAGCCCCGAGGCGAAGGAGTCGGCTCCGGCCGTCATGTCGACCACGACGTACTCACCCGCGCCGTCGAGCAGATGGTTGAGATACAGCTCCACGGCGCCGACCTTGGAGTGGTAACACGCCACCCCCAGGTCGTCCTCGCTGAACGGCCCGGTGACCATCAACAGGGGCCCCTCGGGTGCGGCGACGGCGAATCCGGCGTGGATCGGGTCGTTCCGCTCGTCGAGGCGGAGCAGACGCGAGCCACGCCCCGGCGGGGTGGTCTTGACCATCGCCGAGGCCGAGGAGATGCGGGGGTTGTCGCCTCGCAGGTATTCCTTGATCTCGGCCAGGTGTGAGCCCATCGGTCTCGGCAGCGCGCCGTCGGCCACCCCCAGCGCCATGCCCAGGTGCTGGTTGATGTCGGCGTCGACGGCCACGACGGGACCGCCCCGGCCTGCTGTGTATCTGGAGAACAGCGCCGACAGAGTCGTCTTGCCGCTGCCGCCCTTGCCGACGAATGCCACCCTCACGACGACGATCCAATCTGGTTATGAAAATCATTGCAACTCTTGCGAGGGGACCATCATGCCACGGGGGGCGAGGGCGCGTGGCGTGTATCACCGAGCGGAGTGGGAGGGCGCCCTCGCTGCGTACGCGGATGAAAGTGGTCTCTCATGACAAGTACGGATGTGGGTCCTGAGGGAAAACACCTGCCATGTCATGACCGGTGCTGAAGGTCCGCCGTTACTGCTTCGCTCCTTCCTGTATGGACTCGGCGACGGCCTTGGGGGCGGGTAGGGCAGATGTTTGCCATCGACTCCGGTGAGATCCCGGTCGCCCGGGTATCCCACCCCGAGTCGGTTGATCTTGAGCCCCCCGGCGGGATCGTGGACGAGAAGTCAGCAAGGGGCTTTGGTGGTAGGTACCGATACCTGGTCACGTCGCGTTTCCGAGCGGCGAGCCGACGGGTTCGCCGCGTGGGGGGTCGCGCTCGCGATGCTCGCGACGCCGTTGGTCGTCTCCGCCCCGCCCCGGGCCGGGACGGAGACAGCACCGTCCCACCCGGCCACCGTGACGTCTTCGCAGCGATCGGAGGCCGGCGAGAGAGCCCCGTCCGCTCCGGCGGAGGTGACCGAGATGACGGAGGTGGCGGAGGCGGGGGCCGGGGCCACCGAGACGGCCTCGCCCGTTCCTGCCGGGCGGAGGTCTTTGCCCGCTCCAGCGGAGGCGGAGGCGGAGGCGGAGGCGGAGGCCGGGGCCGGGGCCACCGAGACGGCCTCGCCTGTCCTTGCCAGGTCCGGTGGAAGGAGGTCCTTGCCCGCTCCAGCGGACGCGGAGGCGGAGGCGAGGGTCGAGATCACCAAGACGGCCTCGCCCGCTCTCGCCAAGCCCGGGCAGAAGATCACCTACACCGTCGAACTGCGCAACACCGGTGACGCCGACCGGCCGGACTTCGGCTTCACCGACGACCTGTCGGGCGTGCTCGACGACGCGGACTTCGACCACGACGCGTCGGCCACCTCGGGCACGGTCTCCTTCACCGAGTCCAGGCTCACCTGGTCGGGTGACGTGGCCATAGGCCAGACGGTGACGATCACCTACGGAGTCACGGTGAACGACCCTCCGGCGGGGGACATGCGGCTCTCCGGCGAACTGGTCGGTGGCGAGGGCTCCAACTGCGAGGCCGGTTCCACCGATCCCGCCTGCGGCAACCTCGACGCGCCCGGCCTGCCGCTGCTGTACGTCCTCATGACGGCGGACCGGGAGACTGTCGATCCCGGCCAGGTGGTCGCGTACACGGTCACCGTCGGCAATGTCGGCACCGCCGCCTATCCGGGTGCCGCGCTCACCGGGGAACTCTCCGGGGTGCTCGACGACGCGATCTACAACGGCGACGCGCGGGCCACGGGCGGAACCGTCTCGTACGGCGCGTCGAAGCTGGCCTGGACCGGTGACATCCCGGCGGGCGAGACGGTCACCATCACCTACAGCGCGACCGTGAACACCCCCGACACCGGGGACCGGGTGCTGGACAGCGCCGTCCAGGCTCGCGGGGGCGGGACGAACTGCCCCGGCCCGGCACCGGGACCGGCCAGGCCCGGCGAGCCCCTTCCCGTGACGGGCCTCGGCTGTGCGCAGCGGGTCGCGGTGGAGGGTGTGACGATCAGCAGGACGCTAGCGCCGGAGGAGCCCGAGGCGGGTGACACCGTGACCTACACGATCACGGTCACCAACCCGGGGCGGATCGCGTACCCCGGAGCCCGCCTCACGGACGATCTGTCGGGGGTGCTCGACGACGCGGTGTTCGGCGATGTGGAGGCATCCTCGGGCACCGTCAGCTACGCCGAGCCGGTGCTCGACTGGCGGGGTGACATTCCGGCGGAGTCCACGGTGACGATCACCTACCGCGTCACGGTGGGCGACCCTCCTCCGGGCGACTCCGCGCTGCGCGACGAGGTGGTGGGCGTGGAGCCCGAGTCCAACTGCTCCGCGGGGTCGACCGATCCCGACTGCGGGACGGAGCCGGTGGGGATAGCCCCGACGCCGGCCTCGGCATCGGGGGCCGGCCCCGACCGGGAACCGGGGGCCGCCACCGATCCTGTGCCGGAGTCGGCGCCGATCCCCGGCCGGGAACCGGTGTCGCCACCCGTTTCCGATCCGGGGCCGATCCCTTCGCCCACGCGGGTGACCGGGCGGTCTCCCGCGCCGCCGTACGGGCCGGGCTGGGAACGGCCCCTGCCGATCCCCTGTCCCGTCGGCGGGCCCTGCGCGGGACCGGGCCGCCCCGCCCTGCCGTTCACGGGCCTGCCGCTCGGACCGGTCCTGGCGGGGTTCCTGCTCCTCGGGCTCGGCCTGGCCCCGCGGCTGTGCCACCGGCGCGGGACGTCCTGATGTTCCGTTCCTCAACGGAGGCCGTGAACGCGCGGCCGGGAGGCTGAAGCCGTCAGGACGGTCTCCCGTGCCCGGTGTCCGGTGAGGGACACCGCACCGGGAGTCTCCCGCGGGTCAGGCCGGCTGGGACCGGCGGCGACGGCGACGGAGCAGGAACGCGGTGGTGGCCAGCCCGGCCGCGGCGGCGGAGGCCAGTGAGATCGGCAGGACCCAGTCGGTCGTCTCCGGCGAGGCCACGGTGTTGACGTCCGTGGCGCAGACCAGCACGGGGCCGGCCGCGCTCCTGCGGGCGCAGGCGGTCGTCGCCAGGTTCCGCGCCTCCGCTGCCCCGGCGACCGCGCCGACCCGGGCGCTCAGGTGGACGACGGTCTCCTTCCTGGGCAGGACGTTCACGGTCCACGCCACCTTGTCCCGCTCCACGCGGCCTCCGGCGTCGGCCTTCACGAAGGTCATCGACGGCGGCAGGGACTGCACCAGGAGGATGCGCCTCAACCGGGTGGTTCCCTGGTTGCTGATGCGGAGCGTGTACGTGCTCTCCGCGCCGGGAGCGGTGTCCCTCATTCCGTCGTCGATGGAGATGGAGAGTGAGGGGACCGGATCACCCCAGGCCGGCTGCCATCCGACAGCGGGTACGGCGACCGCGGTGAGCAGGCTCAGGCTGGCCAGGCGGCGTTTCATCCTCTTACCTCCGTAGTGACTCTAAGTAATCACTCCATAACAGCATTCCGGCCCTCGTGGGCGCTCTCAACGCGCCGGGTGTGTCGCTCATCAGCGTTGCCCGCCGATCCGCCGTCCGTCAGCCGCAGGCGGAGTCGAGGACGACGGCGTTCGCTCCCGCGCGCTCCCTGCCGCGGTTCCCCGTCGGCACGGCGGGTACGGCGGCGTCGGCCCCGGCGGGCGGGGCCGCCAGGGTGGCGGTGACCTCGCGCCTGATCAGGTGGTAGTCGGGCGCACCCGAATAGATCAGCGGGGGCACGAACTGGAGGCTCCTGATCCTGGAGTTCTTCACCTTCTCCGAAAGCTCGACCAGGTCGGGCAGTAGCTGCCGCGGTATGTCGGTGGAGATCGCGTCGACGGTGGCGGTGGCCAGTCTCTCGAAGCTCTTGAACACCGTCACGGGGTCGGCCTGCTTGGCGACGGCGTTCAGCAGGCATTTCTGGCGGCTCATCCGTACGTAGTCGTCGCTGAAGGTGCGGGACCTGCCGTACCAGAGCGCCTCCTCGCCCGAGAGTTTCCGCCGGCCCGCCTCGATCCGGCCCTCGTTCTGCCTGCCGTACACGATGGGGTCCTTGATTCGGATCCGCACGCCGCCCATCGCATCGACGATTTCCACGAACCCCCTCATGTCGACCATCGCGTAGTAGGAGATGTCGAGCCCGAGGATGCCGCCGATCGTCCTTTTCAGCAGCGAGGGGCCACGGTGCCTCTTACCCAGCTTCGGCGCCATCTCCGGGTAGTCCTCGGCGTACTGGTAGACCTCGTTGAGCATGCCCGGTGTGTAGGGCGGCTCGCCTTCGAAACCGAAGGGAAATCGCTCGCGGGCCGGGCCCGGCGGCATCGGGACTTTCTCCAGGTTCCTTGGCAGGCCGAAAAGCACGGTTTCGCCGGTCCGGGTGTCGACGCTGGCCACGGTCATGCTGTCGGTGCGCACGCCGACCCGGTTGGCCGCCGCGTCCGCGCCGATGAGCAGGATGTTGATCCGCTCCATGCCCTTCCACGGGTCCGTCGGCATCGGCGTGACGCTTTCCGCGAACACCGAGGTCACCACGCTCTGGGATACGTAGGCCAGCCGAGCCACGTAGATCATCGGAGCGGTCACCAGCACGCACAGCAGGCCGACGAGCGCGGCTGAGAGGTACCGGGCCGAGGGAGACGACGACTCCGGCCGCACCAGCAGGTAGGAGTGTATGACCACGGCCACCGCCACGGCGGCCAGCAACATCACGGCGAGCGCGAAGGCCCAGAGCCAGACGGGTTGTACGGCGAGGGCGAGCAGGGCGGGTCCCGCGGTCAGTATGGCGATCGCGGCGGCTCCGGCGAGGGTCAGCTCGACGCCCATCAGAAAGGCGCCCGTCAGGCGGCGGCCCGCCCAGACGTGGGCCAGGCCCCACAGAACGGCCGAGCCCAGTGTCAGTGCCAGACTCGATCCGACGCCTGTCCGCCCCGTGTTATCGGCCATAGCCCTACATCTCCTGTCCGTCACCCCAATACGTCGCAGGTTAGTAACGGTTTCCAGTTGAATGGGCTATGTGGTTGTTCGACGCGCTGAGGGCGGTCGGTCAAGGTTTGTAAACCAGATCACGCCGTCGGGATGACGCTGACCTCCAAATTATCGTCAAAAAGGACACGTAATCGATTTTGGCTGGCAAACGCGGGGATTTCCAGGTAAAGCGGTTAGGAGGTCCCGTGCGTAAAATGATCAGCTCGATTTTGATCGCGCTCGGCTGCCTTCTTGCGCCCCTTACCCTCGTCGCCTTCTGGGCGGCGAACGAGGTGGCGGACCCCGGCGGCTACCTCAGGAACATGGCACCGCTGGCCCGCCACCCGGACGTGCGGGACGCGGTCACCGGCCGCGTCGCCGACGAGATCACCCTGAGGCTGCGCGAGAGGGGCGTCGCGACCGAGGAGGGGCTCGTCCACAACGTGGTGGGTGATCAGGTCGACGATGACTTCGTCACCGCCTGGGTGGAGACCAACAGGCTGGCGCACCGCCGGTTCGTCGCGGCCCTGAGCGCGGAATCCGACATACCACGCGGCATCGGCTACGACCTCGCTCCCATGTACGAACTGGTCAAGCACCGGCTGCGGAGCGACGGTCTGAAAGCCGCCGCCCTCCTGCCCAGGACACCTCTCGTCGTCCAGGTGCTCCCCGCCTCCGGCGTGTCCAAGATCGACCACATCCATGACGAGCTGATCTCACTGAGGTGGGCCCTGGCGGGTATGTCACCGGCTCTGATCGCCTCCGGCATCCTCCTGGCACGCGACCGGTGCGCCGCACTGATCGGTGCCGGTGTCGGCGTGGCCGGGGGCATGTTCACACTGGCGATCGCCATGTCCGCGCTACGTAACGTCTACCTGCCGCAGGCCACCGGCCCAGGAGGCCTGCCGGTCGCCGCCGTGCTCGTGATATTCGACGCGCTGACCGCCTTCCTGAGGAACGGCCTGCGCGTGCTCTTCGTGCTCGGCCTGCTCATGGCGGGGGCGGTCTTCGTCGCCAGGAACGGGCTCATCCGGTACCGGGCCCTCGCCATGTTCGAATCCCGCGCTCACCAGTCGGAGGAGCCGGCGAACGACGTCGCCGACGGCCGGTAGCCGAGGCGGGTGCGCGCCGCGGTGATGTCCAGGGTCCGCTCGACGGCCAGGTGGCCCGCGGCGTAACGCGTCAGCCGGGGCGGGTGCGGGCGCCGGAGCAGCCGGAAGGCGGCCTCGGCGACGGCCGCGACGGGGTCGACCAGCTTCAGGGGCAGATAGTACGGTTCGGCGTCGATGCCGCGCTCCGCGAGGATCGCGCGCAGGGCGTCGTCGAGCACGACGGGCTCGGCGTCGGTCACGTTGAAGACGCCGTGGTCGACGGGCCCCGCGGCGGCGAGCAGGCAGGCCAGGACCAGGTTGTCCACCGAGGTCAGGCTGATCCGCTGGCGTCCGTCGCCCACCGCGAGCAGCCGGCCTCCCCTGACCGCGCCGAGGACTCGGGGAAGCAGCGTGGTGTCCCCCCTGCCGTAGACCGCGTGCGGCCGTAGGATGACCGCCCGCTCCAGGCACCTCTCCGCGGCGGCCTTCGAGGCACCGTAGGCGCCCACGTACCGCCCGACCGGGGCGGCGTCCTCGGTGGCCATCACGGTCGGCAGGAACGGGTCGTAGACGCTCGCCGTGCTGACGTGTACGAACCTGGCGCCGGGGAAGGCCGCGGCCGCGTTGCGGGTGCCGTCGACATTGGCCGCCCAGATGCCGCGGGCCGGCCCCCAGTCCGTGACGCTCCCGGCACAGTGGATCACCGCGTCCACCTCCGGCGGCTCCGGCCGCTCGCCGAGGAGGTCCCACGATGTGTAGGGCGCCTGGCCGACGTGCCCGCCGTCCACTCCGGGCCGCCTGCCGAAGGCGAACACCGTCCAGCCCTCCGCCACGGCCGCCCGGCAGACCGCGCCTCCCACGAACCCCGAGGCCCCCGTCACCGCGACCCGCAAGGCCCCGCCGCCCGGCCTGGAGGCGGTGCCGGCCCGACGCGAGGGGTTTCGACGCTCAGCCACGGCGGGCGACCAGATCCCGCAGGGCGGCCCGGTCGAGCTTGTCGGCCCGCCCCGAGCGGGGGAAGGCGTCGAGCGGCTCGATCCGGTCGGGCAGGGCCGCCGAGTCCACGATTTCGGGAAGTGCCCCGCGCAGCAGGCTCTCGTCGTAGCCGCCGGTGGGCACGACGGCCAGCACGACCTCCTCGTCCCCGGTTTCCGGGTCGGCGAGTCCGACGATCGCGGCCTCGGCCACCCCGGGCAGCGCCGCGATGCCGGACTCGTACAGGCCCGGATAGATGTTGACGCCGTCGCGGAGGATCATGTCCTTCTTCCGGCCGAGCAGGACCAGCCGGCCGGCGTCGAGCCGGACCAGGTCACCGGTGGCGATCTCGCGCAACGGCTCCTCGCCGAGGTAGCACCGCGCGAGGTGGGGCCCCGAGACGAACAGTTCGCCGTCCTCGGCGATCCGGACGCCGACGCCGGGCAGCGGTGCCCCGAGCAGGTCTCCCTCGGCCTGGGCCAGCTTCTCCCGCGCCGACGCGATGGCGATGGGGAGCGCCTCGGTCATCGCGTAGACGGACAGCACCTCGGGGCCGGCCTCGATCGCGCGCCGGAGCACGCCCGGCGGGGCGGGGGCGGCGCCGAGCAGGAGGTAGCGGAGGGTTCCGGGAAGCCTGGGGGTCCGGCGCAGCAGCCTGTCCAGGTGCACCGGCACGGCGAAGGTGTGGGTGGCCCGTCTCGCGGCCAGCTCGGCGGCGAGGTCCCCGCCCCCGGGCAGTGACCAGGTCGCCCCGGCCAGCAGGGCGGGAAGGCCGAGCATCAGCTGGTCGGTGTGCACGATGTCGCCGGGGCCGAGCGGGAACACGCTCCTGAACATCTCCAACCCGGTCGCGAGCGACCTTCGGGTGTGCACCACCCCTCGCGGACGCGCCGTGGTCCCGGAGGTGAAGATCACCGCCGCCGGTTGGTCCGGGTCGGACTCGTCCGCCCGCCGCCCGGACGGGCCGGACGGCGATCGGAGGATCCCGGGCAGCCGCAGCGCCCCCCGGGGAACCCCCGGCAGCCAAGGGCCGGTGTACAGGTGGCGGACGGGCCGGCCGGGAAGCGGATCGGCGAGGTTCGGCAGGAGCAGGCCGCGGCGGCGGGCCAGGCTCCTGAGCGGGCCGCTCAGTGTGTAGAGCAGGGACTCGCTGATCACCCACGCGGGCCGGGTCGCGGCCATGCGGGCCGCGAGCACGTCGGGCGCCAGCCCGGGATCCGCGAGGACGAGCGTCCCGCCCGCCGCGACCGCCCCCAGCGCCAGCGCCACCGCGTCCGCCCCGGGCCGCACCGCGAACAGCACCCCGTCCCCGGGCCGCATCCCCTCCTCGGCCGGCGGTCCGCCCATCGCGTCGCGGACCGCCGACACCCGGCGGGCGAGCTCACCGTAGGTGATCTCGCGGCCCCGGCCGTCGACGATGGCGGTCCGTCCCGGCTCCCGCCCGGCGACGGTCATGATCCCGTTGATGATGTCGTTCACGTGGCGCTGACCCACAGGTGCTCGTAGGTGGGAATGAGGACCCCTCTGGCCGCGCGCCGTCGCAGGACGCGCACCCGGTGGGAGAGCAGTACGGAGGCCACCGCCCGGATCTCCGCCAGGGCCAGCGGGTAGCCGATGCAGAAGTGCGGGCCCGCGCCGAACCAGAGCCTGCGCAGCTCGGGCGGGTGGGGGCGGGAGGGATCGAACGGGCCGTACGCCCTGGCGCAGTTGTGAGTGACGATCAGCACCCTGTCGCCGGGGCGCACCGCGGCCCTGCCGACGCGCGCGGCGGCGGACACCGAGCGGAGCATCAGCGGGGTCGGCGTGGTGACCCGCATGGCCTCCTCGATGACCCGGTCCAGGTCGTCCACCGGGGTCCGGTGGTCGTGCAGGAGGGCGAAGAGCCGGGGGACGAACGTGGCGACCGTCTCGGTACCGGTCAGGAAGAACGCCCCGGCCGCTCCCCTGGCCTCGGTGGGCGAGAGCCCCTGTGCCCGCATCCGGCCCATCACCGTGGACTCGTCGGCGGCCTCGTAGGCGGCCTGCGCGATGTCCCCGATCCGGTCCAGCACCTGCCGGGCGGCCGCCACCTGCCGATCCGACAGCCGCCGCGAGCGGAGCGAGACCATCGAGACGACCCGTTCCCCTTCCGCGAACAGCTCCCTGGCCCGAGCCTCGGAGACCTCGCCCAGCCCGATCACCCGGCAGATCACCGCTCCGGCCATCAGCCGCATGGCGTCCACCAGGTCGACCGCCTCGCCGCGTCCCAGACGCGCCGAGAGGTCGTCGAGCGGCCCGCGGAGCACATCGTCCACCAGCGCCGAGACGTACGCGGGGGTGAACAGCGGCATCAGCTTCCTGCGCAGCGCGAGGTGGCCCGCTCCCTCCATGTTGAGCAGCACGGAGGGGCCGAGCACGGGCGTCCACAGGTCGCCGGGTGATCCGGGGCCGTCCTTGCGGAACCGCTCGTCCATCAGCACGGCCCGTGCCACGGTGGCGTCGTTGACCACGACGCCCAGCCCGGGAACCCGCACCACGGGCCCGAGTCTGGCCAGCAGCCGCAGGAGCGGGTAGGCGAAGGGATGCGCGGCCAGGTAGAGCCGTGTCTCGTGGTTCACCGGACGTCGATCACTTCTGGGCGGTAGTGGTGGTCGGCGTACCAGGCGAGGGTGCCCACGAGACCGTACGCCCTGAGCCTGCGCACGGAGCCGAAGACCACCACGTCGCGGCGTGAGCCGTACGCGGCGGTGAGCATGCGCACCCGGTTGACCAGGGCGCGGTCCTCGTGGACCTCCTCGATCGCGGTCCTGGGGAAGCCGCCCGCGCGGTCGTAGAGGTCCGCGGTGATGGCCAGGGTGGCGCCGGGCATCATCACGTACGGCCCCAGGTAGCGCGGGTCCCTGTTGCCGGGCCGAAAGCGCCCGAAGGTGGCCGCCACCTCCACCACGAACGGGATGAGGCGCCGCTCCCAGAACTTCAGCCGGAATTCGTCGGTCCGGGGGCGCAGCTGGCCGCCGACCATCTCCAGACCGTCATCGAAGGCCCGCCGGATGTTGCGCACCCAGTCGGGGCGGGGCAGGCAGTCGGCGTCGGTCCTGGCCAGATGGGTCGCCCCGTGCGCGATGGCGTGGCGCATGCCGGTGTCGGAGGCGGCGCCCGTGCCCTTCCGGGTCTCGACGATCACCTGGACACCGTGCCGCCGGACGATCTCGGCGGTGCCGTCGGTGCTCGCGTTGTCCACCACGAGCAGCGTGAAGTCCCGATCGTCCTGCTCGGCCAGCGCGCTCAGCGTCGCCTCGATGCCGGGGGCCTCGTTGTAGGCAGGGATGATCACCCAGAGGTTCATCACATCTCCGCCAGGATCACACCGGTGCTGATCCCGCCGCCCAGGCCGAGCAGCGCCACCCGGTCGCCGGGCCGCCAGCCGCCCAGTGCGAGCTGGAGCGGCAGCGTGGTCGAGGCGCAGTTGCCGTGCTCGGGCAGGCTGACCACGAGCCTGTCGGCGGGGATGCCGAGCACCTGGGCCAGGAAGCGCAGGTAGGGCAGCGCCACCTGGTGCACCGCCACGATGGCGAAGTCGTCCCAGGTCAGGCCGGTGCGCTTGAGCGCGTTGAGGAAGATGTCCGGGCCGATCATCTCGAACGCCTCCTTCAACCTGCGCCCGTCGCCTCGGAAGTAGGAGTATTCGGGGTCGCGGGGATGCGCCGAACCGCCTCCCGGCAGGGTGCCGACCGCCCACGCCGTGGAGTCGGCCGCGAAGTCGCGGTAGAAAATGCCGCGTTCCATATCGGCGGCGACCGTGACCGCGGCTCCGGTGTCCGACATCGTGTAGCCCGCGAAGGAGTCGACGAACTGCGCTCGGTCCCTGACCCGCCAGCGGATCGCCCGTGAGGGGATCTCGCCCGAGCAGACCAGTACCTTGCGGTACGCCCCGGACAGGATCAGTGCCTCGGCGATCTGGATCCCGTTGATCATGCTGTTGCAGGCGTTCTTGATGTCGAACACCGGGCAGGAGAGCCCCAGCTTGGCCGCCACGATGTGCGCGGTGGCGGGCTCGACCATGTCCTGCGAGGCCGACGCGAAGACGAGCAGGTCGACGCCTGAGTGGTCGAGGCCGCGCGCCGCCTCGGCGGCCAGGTCCGAGGCCTGCTGGTCATCGCGGGCCACATGGCGCCGTCGGACTCCCGTCAGCCTCTCGACGACGCCTCCGTAGGGCACGTAGCCCTCGATCCGCCGCTCCACATCCGCGCTGGACATGGTCCGTTCCGGCAGATACGTCGCGACGCCCGTGATCCGGGCTTTCATTGATCTCCCTGTACAGGATTTAGTCTCCCTATGTCCCCATGCTCGCGCAATGTATCGAAAAGGTGCAGATTTGTCCTGATCGTGCAGCTGGGGACCGGTGAAACGGCGCGTCTCACACCGGCATAAGCCGGTCATGCAGGGGTAGCCGATCCTGTCGTGAGCGACGTTCAGACAGGGACCGTGACCACGAAGGTCCCCGCGAGGTTGGACCGGCTGCCGTGGTCGCGATGGCACTGGATGATCGTCGTCGGCCTCGGCACCGTCTGGATCCTCGACGGCCTCGAAGTGACGATCATCGGGAACCTCTCCGCCCAGCTGGCCAAGGAGGGCAGCGGCCTGGCGATCACCCAGGCCCAGGTCGCGGGCACGGCCGCGGCCCTCTACGTGGCGGGGGCGTGTCTCGGGGCGCTGTTCTTCGGCTGGCTCACCGACAGGTTCGGCCGGAAGAAGATGTTCATGATCACGATGGCCGTCTACCTGGTCGCCACCGCCGCGACGGCGTTCTCCTTCTCCGCCTGGTGGTTCTTCCTGTTCCGGTTCCTGACCGGTTTCGGCATCGGTGGCGAGTACGCGGCCATCAACTCGGCCATCGACGAGCTCATCCCGAGCCGCCATCGCGGCAGGATCGACATCATCATCAACGGCAGCTACTGGCTCGGCGCCGCCGGAGGCGCGCTGCTGACCGTGCCGCTGCTCGACAACCTCCCGCTGAACATCGGCTGGCGCGTCGCCTTCGGCCTGGGAGTGGTGCTCGGCCTGGCCATCCTGCTGGTCCGCAGACACGTGCCGGAGAGTCCCCGCTGGCTGTTCATCCACGGCCGCGACCGGGAGGCCGAGAGGCTGGTCGACGAGGTGGAGGAGCGGATCGAGCGCGAGGAGGGTATCCCGCTCGACGAGCCCTCGCGGTCGATGACCATCCACCAGCGCAAGTCGATCGGCTTCGGGCGGATCGCGCACACCATGGTCGCCCGCTACCCCAAGCGCACGGTCCTCGGTCTGGCGCTCTTCATCGGCCAGGCGTTCCTCTACAACGCCGTCACCTTCGGGTACGCGCAGATCCTGTCGACCTTCTTCGGCATCGTCACCCACACCGGCTACTACTTCGCGGTCATCGCGGTCGGCAACTTCCTCGGCCCGCTCCTGCTCGGGCGGTTGTTCGACACGGTCGGCCGCATCCCCATGATCTCCGGCACCTACATCGGATCCGGGGTGCTCCTTCTCGGCACGGCCTGGCTGTTCGACCAGGGGGTGCTGACCGCGGTCACGCTCACCGCCTGCTGGTGCGTCGTGCTCTTCTTCGCCTCCGCCGGGGCGAGCGCGGCCTACCTGACGGTCAGCGAGATCTTCCCGATGGAGACCCGGGCCATGGCGATCGCGTTCTTCTACGCGATCGGCACCTTCGCCGGCGGCGTGTCCGGGCCGCTGGTCTTCGCCAACCTGGTCAAGAGCGGCAGACCCGGTGACACGGCGCTGGCCTTCTGTATCGGCGCGACTCTCATGATCATCGCAGGGCTGGTGGAGCTGTTCCTCGGGGTCAAGGCCGAGGGCAGGGGGCTGGAGGACATCGCCCAGCCGTTGAGCGCCAAACAGGGCTGACCGTCCAGCCGGGCTCGCGGCCCCGCCGCCGTCCGGGCGACTTGGTACGATAGTCGTTATCATTTGAGTATCTGTTCAGGAGTTCGCCCATGGAAGTCGTCGCCGGTCTGGACACGTGCGTGACCGTGGAGCCCGACGAGGCCAGGGTGGCGGCGACACGGGATCGTCTTGTCACCCCGAGCGAGGCGGCCCGGCTCGCCGACCTGTTCAGGCTGCTGGGCGACCAGACCCGCGCGCAGCTGCTGTACGCGCTGCTCGAGGCGGGCGAGCTGTGTGTCTGCGACCTCGCCGAGACCGTCGAGGTCAGCGACACCGCCGTGTCGCACGCCCTGAGGCTGCTGCGGACGGCGGGCATCGTGGCCGGCCGCCGGTCCGGTCGGATGATCTACTACCGTCTCGCCGACGCCCATGTCAGGATGCTCCTCGACCTCAGTCGCGAGCACCTCCGTCACGAGATCGTCGAGGGCTGAGAGCGGCCCGTCCGGTTGTCACCGGGGTTCGCCGCGCGGTTCGCGGCAGGGGCGCGGGGCGCAGCGGGTTTCAGGGCCCGTCGTCGCGGCAGAGGAGCACATAAGATCTTTTTTCACGATCTACTGTGATCAGGCTCGCCGGGCTGAACACCGTCACCCGCACCGTGATCCTTTTGGAGGTATGCATGCGTGGTACAAGTCGCGTGTTCGCCCTGACCGCCGCCCTCGCCCTGGGGCTGACCGCCTGCGGCGTCGGCGGGGCGGCCGAAGGCGGGAAACCGGTCGAGCAGTCCGTTTCCAAACCCACGGAGAAACCGGCCGAGAAGCCCGCGGGGCCCGTCACCCTGAAGTACTGGACCTTCTCCCCGCCCGAGGCCGGGCTGAAGGCGGCGCTCGCCGCCTTCGAGGAGGCGAATCCCGGCATCAAGGTCGAACTGCGCACCTTCGACGAGGTCGGCTACCACAAGCGGCTGTCCAAGGCACTCGACGACGACCGGGCGGACAGGGCACTCGACGTCGTCGGCATCCACATCCCGACCATGACCGGCGCGGTCAAGGACCGGCTCCGCCCGGTCGCGGACTGGAAGGACAAGGTCGGCGGCGACCTGCTCGGGGAACTCGACCCGGCCGTGGTCAAGCAGACGGAACAGGCCGCCAAGGACGGCAGGCTCTACTCGGTCCCGATGGGATCCACCGCCGGTGCGGTCATGTACTACGACGCGGCTCTCCTGTCCGAGCTCGGGGAGTCGTTCCCCACGACGATCGCCGATCTCGAATCCATCGTCATGCGGGTCAGGAAGGAGATCCCCGACCTCCAGCCGATCGTCTTCTCCGGCGAGCCGCGCCCGCAGGAGGAACTGCTGTTCACCATCGCGGGCCAGACCCACCCGACCCTCTCCGACGACCTGCTGGCCGGCCGGAAGTCATGGAAGAGCGCCGAGATGGTCTCGGCCCTGACCGCCTATGAGTCGATGTTCGACAGGGGCGTGCTGGCGAGGTCCATGCTGGCCCTCAGGGGCGACGGCCCGGCCGAACTCTTCCGCTCCGGCAAGGCGCTGTTCCTGGTGGACGGCTCAGCTCAGAGCTCGATGCTGTCCACGTCCTATCGCAAGACCGGCAGGGTCTCCGTCAAGAGGATCGGAGCCGGCCCCTTCCCCACTGTCCTGCCGAACGCCAGGCCGGCCGCCCGCAGTACGGCCGAGGTGGGCCTGGCCGTCCCCAGGAATTCCAGGTACGTGGCCGAGGCGGCCACACTGATCGAATTCCTGACCGTGGGCGACGGCGTCTCCAGCTGGGCCGGGGATCTGACGATGGCCCCCGCGGCTGCGGACTTCAAGGTGGAGTCGTCGGTCTTCGCCACCCAGGAGGGTAAGGACGGTTACGCCGCGCTCCAGGAACTCATCCGGGGTGGCGGCTCGCTGAACGTCCCCGACGAGGTGTTCCTGGAGCGCGCGGAGGGCGATGTGATCCTCGACGTCGCCCGCGGCACGCTCACCCCGGAGAAGGCGGCGGACCGCCTGCAGGAGGAGTGGTCACGCAGCCGGTGACGGCTCCGGGTCCGGTGCGGCCTCCACGGGCCGGAACGTGCGGCGGTAGGCCAACGGCGAGACGCCGACGACCACCTGCAGGTGCTGGCGGAGCGAGGCCGCGGTGCCGAACCCGGCCCGCAGGGCGATGCCTTCCACCGGCAGGTCGCTGCTCTCCAGGAGCCGGCGGGCCAGCTCCACCCGCTGCAGGATGAGCCACTGCCCGGGGCTGAGGCCCACCTCGTCGCGGAAGCGCCGGGTGAAGGTACGGCGGCTCATCCGGGCGTGGGCGGCCAGCTCGCTGAGAGGGAGCGGTTTGTGCAGCCGGTCCAGCGCCCAGGCCCTGGTCGCCGCGGTCGTCGTGGCGGTCGGCGCGGGAAGCGGGCGCTCGATGAACTGGGCCTGGCCGCCGTCGCGCCACGGCGGCACGACGCATCGCCTGGCCACCCGGTTGGCCACCTCGGTGCCGTGGTCGCGCCGGACGATGTGCAGGCAGAGGTCTATCCCCGCGGCCACTCCGGCGGAGGTGAGCACATCCCCGTCGTCCACGAACAGTACGTCCGGGTTGACCCTGACCCGGGGGAACAGCTTCTGGAAGTGCTCGGTGTGGCTCCAGTGGGTGGTCGCGGGACGGTCGTCGAGCAGTCCGGCCGCCGCGAGCACGTAGGCGGCGGTGCAGATCGAGACCAGGCGGGTGCCCGGCCGGACGAGCGCGATCGCGTCGGCCACGGGCCCGGTGAGCCGTCCCTCGGTGGAGGCGGAGCCGAGCGCGTGGGTGGCGGGGATCACCACGGTGTCCGCGTCGGCCAGGACCTCGGCCCCGTGGTCCACCGTGATCGAGAAGTCGGCGTCGGTGCGCACCGGGGCGCCGTCGACGGTGCAGGTGAGCACCTCGTAGAGCCGCTCGCCCTCGGGGCTCCTGGCGATACCGAAGATGCGCGGCGGGATGCCCAGCTCGAAGGGGATCACACCGTCCAAGGCGAACACGACGACCCTGTGCATGGCCTGATTCTCACATATGGCGGATGCGGGCCATCCTCACCGGGACCGCGGTGACCGGTGGCGGGGTTCACGGCGCGTCAGGCGCCGGTGCACGAGTCGTGGGTCGCGTCGAACCCCTTCAGGCTCTCGTTGTCGTTGCGGGGAAGCGGCTTCAGGCCCTTCCAGTCGTCACCGATCGTCAGGATGAGCCTTCCCGTGGTCGCCCAGGAGACGGGCCTGGGGGTGGAGACGTTCAGGTCGCGGCTGAGGGTGGGCGCCTTGGCGGTGCCGTTCGGCGAGTAGGCGATCGTGGTCGCCGGGTACGGCTTGTGCGGAGCGTCGCCGATCCTGGCGACGTGGTAGCCCCGTTCCTCCAGCTGGACCGCCACTCCGGTGGCCAGCCCGGACCGCATGGTTCCGTTGCGCACCTCTACCTGGATCTTCGATCGGGGCACCCTGGACTGACCGCCCCTGACTCCGGAGCCGGCGATCGCCCGATCCGTCGCGACGATACGGAACAGCTTGCCGCTCTGTGGCTCGACCCACTCCACCCGGCCCGGATGGACCAGCGAGTAGCGCCACGGGGTGGTGATGAAGTGGATCTGTCCGGCGGCGAGCCCCTCGGCGCTGGTGGCCAGGTCCTTCATGACGCCGGGGGTGAGGCCGGGGTCGGTGGTGACCGACTTCGTCGCCGCGTCCAGGAAGCCGAACAGCCGGGCCGGGTCGGTGAGCGTCTCACCGCTCATGACCTTCTTGACCATGGAGGCGATGAACATCTGCTGGCGCTGGATGCGTCCGATGTCCGATCCGTCGCCCAGGCTGTAGCGGGCCCGTACGTAGCCCAGGGCCTGCTCGCCTCCGAGGTTCTGGCGCCCGGCGGCCAGGTGGAGCAGGGCCTTCTTGTCGTCGATCGCCTCGGGTACACAGATCTCCACGCCACCGACCGCGTCGACCATGTCCTTGAAGCCGGTGAAGTCGACCTTCACGAAGTGGTCGATGTGGATGCCGGTGAGCGATTCGACGGTCTTCCAGGTACAGGTGATGCCGCCGGAGTTGAACGACTCGTTGATCATTCCCAGGTGCGGCTGTTGCCCTGGCAGTCCCTGCCTGGCCCGGCAGGCGGGGAGCTGGACCATCGAGTCGCGCGGGAAACTGATGACCATCGCGTTGTCCCGCTTCGGCGAGATGTGCGCGAGCATGATGGTGTCGGTCCGCTCGCCCGCCACCCGGCCGTACCTCGCGTTCTTGCCGTTTCGCTGGTCCGAGCCGACGATCAGGACGTTCATCGCACTGGTCGCCACCTTGGCCGGTCGGCGTCCGAGGTCCTCCGCGGCGACCTCGACGTGCTTGACGTTGCCGGTCAGCTTGACGTACGCGCCGGCCACGGTCCCGCCCGCCACGAGCAGCACGGCGGTGACGGCGGCCACCAGCCACCACAGCCACCTGCGGCCAGGGCGGAACGAGCGCCGGCCAGGTGGAACCGCCGGCGGCTCGGGGAACGCGCCGATCACTTCGTTGCTCACGTGACTCCCGGGAGGAAGGGCCACGGCGTGCGCCCGTGACCGAGGAGCCGTATTCCGGCCGTCGCCGAGTGTACTGATCTTCCGGTGCGTTGAGATCCTTTACGCGGCATATCCCGTATAGGGGTGCATGTCCTGTTACGATCCGCCGGTGATTATCCGTGACGGGCATCTCGGCGACGTACCGGCTGTCCTGGCGATGTTCGACAGCGCGGTGGCCTGGCTGACCGCCCAGGGACGCACCGGTCAGTGGGGCAGCGAACCGTTCTCGACTGACGCGGCCCGCGTGGAGAGTGTCACCTCATGGGCGACGTCCGGCGGAATGCGCGTCGCCGAACTCGACGGCCGGCCCGCGGGATGCCTGGTCGTGGGCTCCGCGATGCCTTACGTCACCCCCGCCTCCGAGCCCGAGCTGTACGTCCAGGGGCTGGTCATCGACCAGCGGTTCCATGGCCGCGGGGTCGGCTCGGCCCTGCTGGAGCGGGCCAGGGCCGAGGCCGTCGAGCGAAAGGTCGCGCTGCTGCGGGTGGACTGCTACGGCGGCGACGACGGCCGCCTGGTGGCGTACTACGAGAGCCAGGGCTTCACCAGGACCGAGAGTTTCAGGGTCGGCGACTGGCCCGGCCAGATCCTGGAGATGAGGCTCCCCTCCGCGAGGGGCTGAACGGCCCGCGACAGGCGGGGCGGTCCGGTGGCGGTACGCGCGGGCATGTCACGCGGGCGAAATTTCGGTACGAGAGGATTGACCGGAGATCTACCATTATTTGGGGGATTTGTGGTTGGCGCTCTCGATCACCGCTACCGCGGTGAGCATCCAACGCGTACGCTCGCCTATCTCTTCCGGGAGGACCGCCTCAGGCTGCTCGTGGCGGTCTTCGCCTTCCTCCTCAAGCACAGCCCCACCTGGCTGCTGCCACTGATCACGGCCAATGTCGTCGACATCGTGGTCGATCACGGCCCGATCGCGCACCTATGGGTCAACGCGGGCGTGCTGCTCGTCCTGCTGCTCCTCAACTATCCCTTCCATCTGCTCTACGTCCGCTGCCTGCACGGAGCCATCCGCCGGATGGGGACGGACCTGCGTTCCGCGCTCTGCCGCCGCATGCAGCAGCTCTCCATCGGCTACCACTCGCGGGTCAGTGCCGCCGTACTCCAGACCAAGGTCATCCGGGACGTCGAGAGCGTGGAGCAGACCAGCCAGCAGGCGGCGGACATGGGCCTGTCCGCGCTCACCATGCTGGCCGGGGGCCTGGTGGTGATCGCCGTGCGGGTGCCCGCCGCGATGCCGGTCTTCCTGGTGGTCGTACCCGCCGCCGCGCTGCTCGTGATGCGGATGCGCACCCGGCTGCGCGACGACAACGAGAGCTTCCGCCGCGAGGTCGAGCAGCTGTCCACCCGGGTCAGCGAGATGACCACGCTCATCCCGATCACCCGCGCGCACGGTCTGGAACAGGACGCCCTGCACCGCGTCGACGGCACGCTGACCAAGGTGCTGCGCAAGGGGCTCCGGCTCGACCTGCTCAACGGCAGCTTCGGCGCGCTGGCCTGGATCCTGCTCAACACGCTCGGTGTCGTCTTCCTCGCCGGCTCCGCGCTCGTCGCCTACTACCAGGTCATCCCCATCACCGCGGGCGACGTGGTCATGCTCACCACCTTCTTCGCCACCCTCACCTCCGCCGTCACCTCCCTGCTCAGCCTCACCCCGGTGATCAGCAAGGGACTGGCATCCGTACGGTCCATCGGCGAGGTGCTCCAGGCGCCCGACCTGGAGCACAACGCGGGCAAGGAGCAGGTCGTCTCCGTCGGCGGCGAGATCGAGTTCCGTGACGTCGAGTTCTCCTACGGCGAGGACGCCGCGGTCACCGGCTTCAACCTCACGGTGGCCCCCGGAGAGACGATCGCGCTGGTCGGCCCGTCGGGGGCGGGCAAGTCGACGGTGCTCAACCTCGTCATCGGCTTCGTGCGGCCCACCTCCGGCCGGATCCTGCTGGACGGGCGTGACATGGAGACGCTGGACCTGCGGACCTACCGCAGGTTCCTGTCCGTCGTACCGCAGGAGTCGATCCTGTTCGAGGGCAGCATCAGGGAGAACGTCACCTACGGCATGGCCGGCGTCCCCTCCGACAGGGTGCGGCGGGCGCTCCAGGACGCCAACGCGCTGGAGTTCATCGACCGGCTCCCCGCCGGCCTCGACACGGTCGTCGGCGAGCGGGGCGCCCGTCTGTCGGGCGGCCAGCGCCAGCGTCTGGCCATCGCCCGAGCCCTGATCCGCGACCCACGCGTGCTGATCCTGGACGAGGCCACCTCCGCCCTGGACACCCGCTCGGAGGCGCTCGTCCAGGAGGCGCTGACCCGCCTGGTCGCCGGGCGCACGGTCCTTGTCGTCGCTCACCGGCTGTCGACCATCCGCGGCGCCGACCGCATCGTGGTCATGCGCGAAGGCGGGATCCAGGAGATGGGCACCCATGACGAGCTGATGCGGTTGCGTGGTGCCTACGCCGGGCTGCAGGGCGCCCAGCTCGCCTGAGCGCCTTCCGGCCGTCCGTTTCCCACGGACCAGCCGGTCCCGGAGCGGTCCGTCCGGGAACATGAGGAGGGTGCGGGACTCATGTCCCGCACCCTCCTGCCCTACCGAGGTGGGGTCAGCCCGCGGCACCCGTCCCGGACGGGTAGATGCGGAGCCAGTCCACCTCCATCCACGCCTCTCCCGAGCTGCCCTGGCCCGGGAACCAGTCCAGCTGCAGGCAGACCGACATCGAACTGCGGGTGGCGTTGCCGGAGCGGAACCACTCCTGCCCGTCGATGTAGCCGACGACGCTATTGGGGGTGATCTCCACGGCGTAGGTGTGCCAGGTGGTCATGTCGATGTTGGCGTGGGCCTGCTCCTGTCCCTGCGGGGTGTGCAGGAAGAAGTTCGGCCGCTGCCTGTTCGGATCGTCGATGACCTCCAGGAAGTCCACCTCCTCGCCGGTGGAGCTCTGTACGTTGCCGCCGCCGTCCTTCGGCCACAGCAGGGCGACGGGATGGTACGACCCGGCGCCCGGATACAGGCGGATGCGGGTCTCCCAGCGCCCGTAGGCCTGGGCGTGACGGGCGGCCAGCCCGGCCGTGGTCCCGTCCTCACGGCCGTACAGGTAGAGCGCCCCGTTGCCGAGGTAGAGCTGCTGCGGAGAGCGGCGGCCGTTACCCGCGTGCCCGGCCGAGTCGTAGAACACCCAGTCGGACTCGTTGAGGTAGTCGTCGAACTCCGCGCACCAGGACGGCGTCCCCCAGTTGAGGGCTTGCGCGGCGCTGGCCTCGCCGGTCGTGGCGGGGGCGCAGGGCGCCGCGGAGACCACCTCTCCCTGGGCCGCGCTGAGGGTGCTCACTGCCAGCGCGGCCACCATGCTGAGTACGGCCACCCGCACGTGGGATCTGGTGATCATGGTTACTCCTCCCAGGATCTGGCGCAGAGCTTGGAGGGACTGAAGCTCCAGCAGCCGACGGCCGTTGGGCTGGGGGCCGCCACCCTCATCGGGCTGAACAGCGGCTGGGCGGACCGGGCGGGCGGTGCGAACACCCAGCGCGGCGCGTTCGACACCGACGACCCCTGCTCCGAGGCCGGCAGGGCGTCAGAGGACTCCGCGGTACGGCTTCGCCAGGGCGCGAGGCTCCAGCACGAGGCGATGTCGGCGGGGTCGCACGCCTCCGAGGCGGAGCGCTTGAACGAGGGCGGCGGCACGGCGGTCTGCGGGGAGGTCTCCGTCTGGGGCTGGTTGTCGCGGACCCACTCGCTCAGCAGGGTGGGCTCGTAGAGGCCGGTCTGCGTGGGGGCGGGTTGTGGCGTGTGCGGCGGCTGACTCGGTGTGCCGGTGCGCGGTGGCGTGGCGGGGGTGGTGGGGATGGGGGTGGCGGGCTGGCTCGCCGAGGGCTTCGGCGGGTTCGACGTCGGCTTCGGGAGCGTCGGCTTGGGAAGTGTCGGCTTCGGGAGCGTCGGCTTGGGAAGTGTCGGCTTGGGGAGTGTCGGCTTCGGGAGCGTTGGCTTGGGGAGTGTCGGCTTCGGGAGTGTCGGCTTCGTGGGACTGGGGGTGCTGGCCGGCGGGGTCGCGGCCGGGTTGGTGGCCGTCCCGCTCGGCTTCGGCGCGGGGGTCCCGGCCGTGCCGGAGGGGGCCGGCGTCGCGGACGGCGGGTTCGGCGCGGTGGCCGACGGCTTGGTGCTCCCGGGGGGGTTGGTGGGCTTCGGGGTCGTCGTCGGCGCGGTGGTGCGCTTGGTGGTGTTCGCGGGTGGTTCCTCGGTCGGACGCGTCCTGGGGGGCGCCGGCTCCGTCGTTACGGTGGTCCCGGTCCGCGTGGGTTGCCGAGCCGCCGAGGACTGGCGGCTCATCGTGGACTCCTCGGTGGGGACGTCCTCCTGCGGGGCGGGCGCGGCGTTCCGCGTACCGGGGCGGTTGCGGGTCGCCGGCGCGGACTCCTCGGTCTCGACGGTGGAGCGCCTGGGTTCCTGGGGCTCGGCGGTGGAGCGTCTGGGTTCCTGGGGTTCGGTGGTGGAGCGCCTGGGTTCCTGGGGTTCGGTGGTGGAGCGTCTGGGCTCTTCCGTCGGCTTCTCCTGGGTGACCCGGGGTTCCCTGGTCTGGGTGGGCGGGGAGCTCTCCCTCGGGGCGGAGGGGATCACGACCTCTGAGGCGGCCTCCTGTCTGGGGAGCGCCTCCTGCATCGGGGCTGAGGTGGTGCTCACGCCGGGATCCGCCGCGGCGGCCCACGGCTGGGCGATGATCGCGCTTGTCGTCGCGGATACCGCGGCTAACAGGAGGCCGGAGAGTAAGGTGCCTCGCCGGGACGAGCTACGTGGGGGCATTTATGGCTCTTCCTGGGTCTATGGGGTGGATTTCGGGCCGGAGATGGGCTTCCAGCCGGCGGTGGTGAATTCGGGGGTGCCCGGCAGTGCGACCGGCGGTACGGAGGTCGCCAGTGGGTCGGGGATGTTGACCCAGTCGCCCTGGTCCGTGCCGCGCATGCCGGGCTGCCAGTGCATGAGCAGGCTGATGGCGTACGAGTTGGAGAAGGTCGGTTCGGTGTCCCCGACGCCCCTGGTGGCGGTCACCTGGACCAGGACCGAGACCTGCATCTGATCCTGGCCGCGAGGTTTCCACTGGACGCCGACCGTCCGTGTCCGCATGGCGGCGCCGTCGGGTAGCGCCCCGTCCTTGGGAAGGCCGAGGATCTCGCGCCATCCGGCGACGGCCTCGCGGGCGCCGGCCCGTGCCGCGTCGTGCTGCTCGGGTGCCGCGTACAGCAGCGCCGCCTGCTCGGCCTGTGCGGCGTCCAGGGTCCACGCAGCCTCCAGCGCGGCGGCGGCGGCCGAGATCGCGCCCACCTCGTTGTGGGGGAATCCGACGGGGTAGCCGGCCGCGCCCTCGTAACCGGAGGGTGGGGCGAGCACGACGGTCTCCCCGGCGTTCCCGATGGTCGCGGAGGCGTTCACGGTCTCGGCCTCGGGGCGTAGGAGCTGCCATGCCGCGACCGCCAGCAGGATCGCCCCCACGATCGAGACGACCACGATGACCATCCGGCGCCGGGCGCTCGGCGGCGGGCCCAGATCCCAGTTCAGCGCGGGATCGTCGGCGACAGGGCGCACTAGTGGCTCCGATCGGTGCGCTGGTTGAACGTCTGCCCGGCCGCCGCGGCCAGGCGCAGGTAGGCGCCTCGGGTCGTGGGCCGCAGGCGGACCAGGTCAACCTCGGCACCCTCCTTGAGGTGCGGGTCGTAGGGGATGCGGATCACCGCGCGGCAGCGGGAGGTGAAGTGGCGCTCCAGCAGTTCCAGGTCCACGTCGGACTTGGCCTCCACGGCGTTCAGCACGACGATGGCGTTCCTGACCAGGTCGGCGTGGCCGTGGGCGGTCAGCCAGTCCAGCGTCGCGGCGGCGGAGCTCGCCCCGTCCACCGCGACCAGGCTGACCAGCACGATCTGGTCGGCCAGCTCCAGCGTCGCGCCCATGGCCCCGTGCAGCAGGCCGGTACCGCAGTCGGTGATGCAGATGGAGTAGTAACGCTCGATGAGGCCGGCGACGGTGCGGTAGTCCTCGGCGTTGAAGGCCTCGCTCACGGCCGGATCGGTGTCGGAGGCGAGGACCTCAAGCCGGGCGGGGGACTGCGAGGTGAAGGCGCGCGCGTCGGCGTAGCGCAGGATGTGCGGGGCCTCGGCCAGCATGGTGCGGATGGTCGCGGCCGTCTCGGACTTGACCTTGAGGCCCAGGGTCCCGCGGTCGGGGTTGGCGTCGATCGCGATCACCCGGTCGCCGCGCAGGGAGGCCAGGGTGTTGCCGAGGGCGACGGTCGTCGTGGTCTTGCCCACCCCGCCCTTGAGACTCATGACCGCGATCCGGTGGTGCCCGCTCGCGACGGGGGTCTGTGCATACGCCATCAGCGTGCGTCGTTCCAACTCCGCCGCCGACTCCGCGGGGATGAAGCGCCTGCCGGAGAGTTGCCAGACGAGGCGGCGCCATCCTCCGGCGGGCTCAGGACGGCGGTTGGTGAGCAGGTGTTCCGCGGTGAGCGGGACCGTTTCGTGGAACTGCTCGGCTGGAGCGGGCGGCGATGCCTGGATGTGGGGGGAGATATCCGTCATTGCCAAGGTCCTTTCGCAGAGAGCGATCGTGGGGAAGGGATACGGGGCTGTCAGCAGGTCCGCCAGCGCACCGTCGTAGTGATCGAGTCGTCGAGGCCGTGAACGGTCAGCGGGGCGGTGACGGAGGCGGGGGCACCACACCAGTTGCGGATCCGGTGGGCCCGCAGGTTGATCACCTGCGTGACCCCTTCCCGCAACGTGCCGTCGGAAGGGCTCACGGCCAGGCCGGGAGCCGATATCCGCCACTTCAACGGCTCTCCCGAGAGGGTGAGGAGCATGCTTCCCTGGCCGAACTCGTCCAGCGTCACCACGGGCGGGACCCGCAGGCGGGAGGCGAGTCCGTCTCGTCGCGCCGGCGCGCCCGCGGTGGGGGGAGTCTGGGTGCTCTGGCTGGTGGACGCCTGCAGCGACCTCGCCGGCTCCTTCGACTCGATCGCGGGGCCGAGAAGGTTCATTCCGGTCAGGGTGCCGGCCGTGCCCGCCACGACGATGATGACGATCTTGATCGTCATGTTCCTGATCCGGGTACCGGCCCAGCTGAGCGCCTCCAGCACGCGGATCCCCATCTCGATCCGCTCCTCGCCGGGGCGGTCGTCGGGCTCGGTGTGGAAACGCAGTGCGGGAACCTGGGCGTCGTCGCGCATCTCGATGGACGCCTGCCCCGCGATGACGACGGGCTCGGCTCTGGCGACGGGTTGAGCGGCGGGCGGCGCCTGTCTGGGGATGGTGCCGGTGATCTCCTCGCTCTGGGCGAGGACCTCGCGCGCCCATGCCTGGGTGAGCAGGGCGTCGTACAACGGGGTGTCGTGCCCGGGTACGGGGGGTGCGGACGGTGGGCGGACGGGCCGGGTCCTGCGGGGCGGCAGGGCGGGCAGCGGGGGCAGGCCGGAGGGATCGGAGGTGCCCGCCACCGGTCCGCCCGCCGGTGGGGCGACCGGCGGGGCCGCATTCGCCGACCCTGTGCCCGTTGACGTCGTGGCGGGTGGTTTCGCCGGTGGCTTCGAGGCCACCGGCGGATAGGGAGGCGTGCCGACCCTGGGCGCCGGCAGTGCCACGGCCGGCGGTACCGGAGCGGCGGGGACGCCGCTCCCGGCCGGAGGAGCGGGGAGGACGGAGGGCCGACTCTTGGCGGGAGGTGCGGGTGGGACCGGCTCCGGAGGCAGCGAGTCCGTGAGCCGCTGTCGTTCCTCGGCGGAGAGCGGCGCGACCGGCGGGTGAGAGATCATCTGTGGGACCGTGTAGCGGATGTTGATCGGCCGCGTACACACGGAACACCTGATCATGTGGGAGAGCAGGGCCGCCCGGGCGTCGTCGGGATCGATGGCGGAGGACGCCTGCCCACCGGGCCTGCCGGTGGGGAAGACGCCGGGAAAGACCGTCTCCACCAGCGGGGCGAGTTCTGGACAGGTACGCCGCCCGTTGGCGAGCGCGTCCAGCCCGCTCACCAGGGTCTCGATCAGATCCTGGGTACGGGTGGCGAGCCTGCCGATCTCGTCGGCGGGCATCCCCAGCACGTGGGGGAGATCCTCCATGCCGAGCGCGTGGCGGTACATCAACCTGAGCGTCTCCGTGCCCAGAGGGTCGACGATCGTCCACACCCGTTCGATCAGCAGGGCGTCGGGCATGCCGGGTCCCGAACCCGGCACGTACCGCTCCCGGTGGACGGTGGAGGTGCGGCAGTCACGTCGTACCGCGGCCAGCAACCGTCCCCGGACCGTGACGCCTTCGGGGGCGGCCTCGGTCCGGCCGGCCGCCAGCGCGGCGACGACCGCCGCGCGTGCCCGGCCGGATTCGAGGTGGGAGGCGGCGTAGTCCATCAGGTGCGCGCCGTGCTCGCGCACCCAGGCCGCCCCCTGGCCGGGGCCGGGCGCGAAACGCCCGGTTCCGGTGGGTGTGCTCATTGGCCGTCGTATTCGACCGGGTCCGGCTCGGCCGGGCCTTGGTCGGGCTGGAAAGAGGAGGTCCGGTCCCGGTCGTTCTCGCCGCGACCCCACTGCGAGGGGGCGCCGTCTCCCGTTCCCGGCTGAGCCGGGCTCAACCGGCCGGGATCGGGCTGTGCGGGAACCTGCCGGCCCTGGTCGGCCTGCTCGGGAAGGGACTGGCCTGGGTCGGGCTGGACCTGGCCGGGATCGGGCTGGACCTGGCCTGGGTCGGGAAGGCTCTGGCCGGGCACCGGCTGGGGAAGCGGCACGGGAGCGGGGTCGGTCACCACGAGTTCCAGGTTCCGCTGGGGCAGGCCGGTGAACTTGGTCCAGTTGCTGACCTCACCGGGTGCGGGCTCCGCGTAGAGCCAGCGGATGAACGCGGGCCACAGGCACGAGTCGCGGGGGATCGTCTGGCCGCTCTGGGTCGGGCTCGGGCCCTGGGACGTGCTCAGCGCCTGCAGTTCCTCGGTGGTGTAGTTGCGGCACGGCGGCGTGCCCGGCGGGGCGATGTTGAGATCCCACACGCCGTTCTCGTCCGTGTAGCGCATGCCCCTGTCCAGTCCGAGGGCCTCGTAGGCTCGCCGCAGGAGCTCGGGGTCCTCGAAGACCGGCAGCGAGACGCCGTTCTGGCCGCCGGGGAGTTGCGGCGTGGCCGGCATGAGCACGGTTCCGTCGGGACCCTGCGACGCGTTCTCGCCGGGACCGGCGGACGGCTGCGGCTGCGGCTGGACAGGTTTCAGGCTGCCACCGGGTGCTGTCGGTGTCGCCGCTCTCGGCGGTATCGAGGGCTGTGTCCTCAGCGAAGGCGCACCCGCGTCGTCCGTCGGTCTGGTCGCGGGTGGCACGACGACGGGTGCCGTGGGGGGCCTGACATCGCCGGAGGGCACGATCGGCTGGCCCGTGCCCGACCGGATCGCCGGCCGCAGGGTGCCCGTCGGCCGGGCGTGCGGTGCCGTCTCCCCGGGCTGGGAGGTGCGGTTGCCGCCGGGAGGTTGGGGTTGTGACTTGTTGTCGCCGGTGGGCCGCGGTTGGGAGGTGCGGTTGCCGCCGGGGGGCTGGGGTTGTGACTTGTTGTCGCCGGTGGGCTGTGGCTGGGAGGTGCGGTTGCCGCCGGGGGGCTGGGGCTGCGATGACGGCGCGGGTCCCGAGGACTTCGTCCTGCCTGCCTCAGGGGTCGGCTTGGGCGGCGAGACCACCTCGATCTTCTTCTCCGCGGGGCGCTCGATGACGCTGCCGCTCTCGTTCTCGCTCTGCGAGATGTTCCCGCTGATCCTCTCCGTCGGCGTCGGCGCCGGAGGGGCCGGGGGCTTGACGGGCTGGGGGTTCGCCACCGGTGGTGGAGCCGGGGGTTGCACCGGCCCCGGGTTGGGGGCGGGCTGCACCGGCGCCGAGGTGGCCTTGGGGGCCGGGGCGCTCTTCTTGGGAGTCGAGGGTTTCGTCTCCGTGGTCGTCTTGGGCGGTGGCGGGGTCGGCGTGCTCTTGGGGTTGCCGGGCCGCTGTGCGAGCGGGGCCGCGGCGGCGGCCAGGGCCAGGACCGGGAGGGCGACGCAGCCTTCCCCCGATGCCTCGACCGCGTGCCCGTCGGTGGTGGTGGTCAGGCAGACCCGCGGGTCCGCGGAGTCGCCGCGGCGGGCAGCGCCCGCGATGGTGCTGCCCGCGTCGGCACCGGAGAGCGGGACCGGTCGGTCACCGCCGGAAGACGCACTCGATGACCAGGCGTCGGCCTGGTCATCGAGGAGATACGTGCCCGCGGCCAGTCGCATCACCTGCCCCCCACCGGGGTCGGAGCGGACGGCGATGACGGTCCCCAGCCCGGCGCCGGCGCTGAAGACGCCGATCGCGACACTCGCAGTGAGCACCGTCGCGCGCGATGGCTTACGTGAGGGTGTCATTATGAATGTTCCTTTTCTTCCGGTGAAACGTCAGTCGCCGTGGCTTTCCAGGACGTCGCTCCACTCGCCCAGCACGCGAGCGGGCTCGTTCGAGCCGGCGGGGGGGACATATGTCACATACATGCGTCCGTATGTGGCGCTCACCGAGTGGGCGAAGGCCTTACCGCGGGTGCGGACGGCGGCCGAGCCCTTCAGCCTGACCGTCGCGCCCTCCCGCTCCGCTTCGCGGACCTCGGTGGATCGGGCTCCGTACCAGACCAGGGCGCCCCCGTCACTGGTCCTGAGCGCGCGTACCGGTCCCTCAAGCCGGTACGACAGCGTGAGCTTCCAGTCGGCCTGTCTCAGCTGCGCCCGCTCCTGCTGCCAGAACAGTGCGGCCTCGCTGGTCCACGGCCCCTCGTCGAACTGTGCGTCGACCTCGGCGTTCTCCAGGCTCGCCAGGTGTGCGCGGGCGATCTGGCGAGGGGTCGCGCTCAGTCCGGTGGCGTTCTCCGGCAGGCTCGTCGCGTAGCCTTCCGCGTCGGTCGCTATCTTGGGGAACCGCGCCGGGGTGGCACGCGTGTCGGCGGCCGAGGCGACGAGCCGCCAGCCACCGGGTGCCGAACTCATCACGTCGACGACCCGGGCGACACCGGGTTCGTACGAGACCGCCACGAACCAGTCGGCGGTGCCGTTCACATGGCGCGGGATCCACATCTGCGGGTTGGGCCATATCCCCGAGGCCAGCGACTTCTTCTCCATCTCGGCGGTCTTGAAGCCGGCCCGCGTCATCTCCAGCGCGAGCCCGTGCTCCAGCTTCGCCATGGCGGCCTGGTCCTTCCTGCTCTGGGCGGCCGACAGCCCTCGCTGGTAGCGACCGTGGATGCCGTACGCCTCCTTGACGGTGAGCTGGGGCGGACGGGACGCGGCCGGCGAGTCGGTGCCGGGCGGGGGGGTTTCCGTCTCGGTCCGGGGTTTCTCCGTACGGGACTTCTCCGCAGGGGGTTTCTCCGCGGGGGGGTTCTCCGTACGGGTCGCCTCGGGGCGAGGAGAGGACCTGCCGCTCTTCGCGGGTTTCGGGGTCGAGCCGGGGGTGGGAGATGAGGAGGACGGCGTCGGTGAGGGTGAGGGCGAGGAAACGGCCTTCTCCCAGCCGGCGTCCGAGGAGTCGGGAGTGGGGTTCGCCGCGAGGGACGGACCGGAGGGCTCTCGGGTCGCGAGCCAGAACGCGGAGGCGGCGATGATCGCTAAAACCGCGGTGAACAGAATGACCTTCCGCCAATCGAATGACGGGAGGCGTTCGGGATGCCAGTCGGATCCCTGTTCGGAATCATGCCTGGAGGAAGCACTGCCACGGCCAGAGGACCCAGCCTGTCCATCTGGGAAATCTGATGCACGCCATGACATAGGTCCAAATATTAGACTGACCGTGATCTATTGGGAAGGTAAAGGGCTTAGTAATTGCTACTTATGGCTATTTGATTATAAATAACACTTAAGTCGATATATGGGCTGTCCGAAACGTGGACCGCCCTCACCTGCTGGCATCCTGTCGATGGACCGTACCAGTAGTTCTCTAGAGATGTGCCCTCATCTCTGGGTTTCGGGTGACCTTCCGTGCCCCTTGGTGAACTGCCCTTTTCCCTGGGCAAACCTGTCGTTCACCTTCCGTTGGGCTTTCCGGTCTCCGGTCCGGCGTCCCGCGGGGGGCAAGTGATCGCGAAAACCTTTCACACTCCGGATTGGTACAATCTCCATAACAACTTGATATGAATGCGTTTCCCGGGTTCGACTGTTCGGCCTCGGACCCCGTTCCAGGAATTGGAGCTCCGTCTTTTCCGTGCCCGCCGGGGACGACGGTCTTCCGTCTCGGGATGGGCGCCCCGAACGGCCCGCCGGGCACGCGATCGGCCCGGGGCGAGCGCGGGTGGACGGGCCCGGTGCCGACGCGAAACGCCCCGTCCGGGCAGGGGGCGTCGTCTACTTCAATGGCCAGGTCAGCCGGGGGTGGTCCGGCCGCCCGAGCCGAAGCCCGTCTCGTGGTTCCACAGGTGGGTGCATGCCGGGCACTGCAGGTGCAGCAGGCTTCCGGTGTTGCCGATGAGGTAGCGCCAGTGCTCCCCGCAGTTGCGGCCGCCGAGGCAGTCGTCGCAGTCGAGGTGGTCCTGGCAGCCGGGGCAGGGCAGCCACGCCCTGCGCCCGAAGTCGGCGTGCGGGTCAAGCGGCATGGCCGGGCTCCCTCGGGGGAAGCACACCGGCGGCCACGAGCATGTCGTAGATCTCCTGCTGTCGGCTGTCGAGGCCGGAGTAGAGGAGGTCGTACGCCTCCTCCTCGGCCCGCATCACCCCCGGAGGGTCCCAGTCCGGCTCCAGCGCCGCCATGACGGCGGCGCGGCGGCGAGTCTCCTCAAGGGTGAGGTCGATCTCGAAGTCGACATACGGTCTGGTGCTGTCCTGACTCATGACATGGCTTCCGGGTCTGCTGGTGAACGTGTCGGAGGAGCCGTCGGGGAAGAGGGGCCGGCATCGGGGGCATGGCCTGGGTGGGCCGCTCTTCGCGATCGGCCACATGTGCCGCGGGAGGGACTCCTCCCGGAGAGATACTTGTCCAGTATATACCTATATGTCCTTTATATTGCCTTTAATGATATTTCGAATGACGCGTGGCGGCCGGGCCGCGAGCGCCGCCTGATGCCCGGCGGCCGGGGGCGGCCGGGGCGAGGAGACCGGGGGCCGAGGGCGGAATCCGGATGACCGGGTATGGAGCAGCCGAGAACAACTACGGCTCGGGGGCTGCCATGACCACGTACACCCTGTCGATCGTCGAAGGCGACACCGGCGGTCTCCCGTCGGGCCAGGACCTCTTTTCGCCCGACTGCCCGGTCAATTTCAGCGACCTCGGGCCGTACGCCCTGATGTGGCTGACCGAGCACGGTTACCGGGAGCAGGGCAGGCGGGTCCTGGTCACCCCCGCGGGCCGGCATCCCGAGGGGGTCCACGTGATCGCCTCCCACGACGTGGACCTCTGACCCCTGTCGGATCATGTCTCCCCGGGCGCCACCGGGAGTCGTACCCGATCACGGTCGGGCGGCCCGGTGGAATCGGACCCCGCGCGGCCCGCGGCGCTTCACCGGGCGGCACCGGTGTCCCGCGCCCGGCGGGGAAGCCGGGGAGGAGTCGCGATGCCCGGGTGCGACGGGCGGGGGATCCGGTTGCGCGCGGGGTCTGGTCATCGACCTGGCCAAAGCGGTGCCCGCGGTCCCGCACCGGGGAAAGAGCCCCGGTGAGCCGTCCGAGGCGGCGCTCGCCGCAGGGCCACCCGGCGGGACCCGGGCGTCCTTGGTCTCTCGTTCGGTGATCGGAGAGTACCTGAGCAGGCGGTGACAGCGCGGCGTGGCATCCAGGGCAGGGGTGATTTCCGGCTGACAATCCATATGTGACTGGACATTCCAGGAGATTATTTCTCCAGCTCGGCGGGGTCGCCGTGGCCGGAGCGATGATCCCGGCGCACACCGGGCGTACGGTGAACCCGGTGAACGACCACTTCGCCCCGCTACGCCGCCGCTGGCGGGAGGCGTCGGCGGGGTCGGGATTCGACCCTGCGGCCGAGCCGTACCGAACCCGGCTGGCGAGGCTGGGGAAGACGGCCGCCGGGTACCGCGACACCATGGTGCCCACCGGCGCCTCGCTCTGGCCGGGGCTGGCGTTCCCCTCCTTCACCGACACTCCGGCGCGGCTGCGGACCATGGCCCGCGGGTACGCGCTGCCGGGCACCGGGCTGACCGGCGACGCGAACCTGGCCGTCGCCGTCGCGGAAGGCATCGACCACTACCGGCGGCGGGTGTACGCCGCGGGCGCCGACCCGGCGGGCAACTGGTGGAACTGGCAGATCGGCGTTCCCAGAAAGCTCCTCGACGCGGCCGTGCTGATCGGTCCGCACCTGACAGACCCACGAAGCGGGGCGCTTCAGGAGGCGGTGGACCACTTTCTCCCCGAGTGCCGGCTGGACGACTACGAGGGCACCAGCACCGGGGCCAACCGGGTGGACCTGTGCACGGTGATGCTGCTCCGCGCCATCCTCGGCTCCGACTCCGGAAAGGTCGCGCTGGCCGCCTCCGCTCTCTCCCCGGTCTTCCGCTACGTCTTCGAGGGCGACGGGCTCTATCGGGACGGCTCGTTCGTCCAGCACACGTCCGTCCCCTACCAGGGCGGGTACGGGGTGGTGCTGCTGTCCGGGCTCGCCACACTGTTCGCGGTGCTGCGCGGCTCGCCATGGGAGATCACCGATCCGAACAGGCAGGTCGTCTTCGACGGTGTCGAGAGGTCGTTCGCGCCGTTCGTCCACGACGGCTTCTGCATGGACCTGGTCAGCGGCCGGGGGATCGGCAGGGAACCGTACGGCGACCACCGCAGGGGACGCGACATCGCCGCGGCGATCCTGCTGCTGGGGGAGGCGGCCTCCGCCGCCGAGCGGGTCCGCTGGCAGGGCATGGTCAAGGGATGGGCGCTGCGCGACACCTCCAGACCCATGCTCGACGCGGCAGAGCGGAGCGACCTGGGGTTCCACGCCCGCCTCGCCGCGGTCCTGAACGACGACGCGATCCCGGCGGCCGAGGAACCCCCCGGGCACCGGCTGCCGGCGATGAGTGCCCGCGCCGTCCACCGCAGGCCGACCTGGTGCGCGGGGCTCAGCATGGCCTCGTACCGGATCGGCCACTACGAGCACGGCAACGGCGAGAACCGGCGCGGCTGGCACACCGGATCGGGGATGCTCTACTGGTGGGGCGAGGGGCACGGTGACCAGTACTCGGACTCGTTCTGGTCCACCGTCGACCCCTACCGCCTGCCGGGCACGACCGTCTCCACCAGGCGGCTGGCCGACGGCGCCGGTAACGCCTGGGGCGACACCTGCCCGCCTGCCCGTTGGGTGGGCGGTGCCACCGACGGCACCTACGCGACGGTCGGCCAGCACCTGAACGGGTTCGAGAGCACGATGGAGGCTTTCAAGTCGTGGTTCTTCCTCGACGACGCGGTGCTCTGCCTGGGGGCCGGGATCACCAGCGAGGACGGCGTGGCGGTCGAGACCGTCGTGGACAACCGCAGGACCGGCGCGCCCCTCACCGTGGACGACCGGGAGGGCTGGGCGCATCTGGCCGGGCACGGTGGCTACGTCCTGCCCTGTCCCACCCGGCTGCGCACGCTGCGCGAGGAACGCACCGCGGGCCAGGTGACCCGGAGCTACGTGACGCTCTGGCTGGACCACGGCGTCGACCCGGACTCGGCCGGTTACGTCTACCTTCTCCTGCCGGGTGCGAGCCGGGCGGAGACCCGGGCCCGGGCCGCCGACCCCGGCTGGGCGCGGGTGCTCGCCAACACCGCCAGGCAGCAGGGCGTCCGGGTCCCGTCTCTCGGAATCACCGCGGTCAACTTCTGGAACGACGGAGCCGTCGGCGCCCTGACCGCCTCCGCTCCATGCGCGGTCCTGGTCAGAGAGCGCGGTGACGGTACGGCCACGCTGACCGTGTCGGATCCCCGGCGCGACCTGGACGAACTGATCGTGACCTGGGACCGGCCGGTGGCCGAGGTGCTCGGCGAACACCCGCTCCTGACGAGCGCCACGACCGGCGCGAGCCTCACCCTCGCCTTCGGCCGGCTGGCGGACCGGGGCGGCGGCTCGAAGACGGTCACCGTGCGACTCGGCCGGTCAGGTGGCACGGGGCGTACCTGAGCGAGCCCGCGGAGCCATATGACGCAGTCGTTCTGCCGCCGGCGGACCGGACGCCTTGTCGGGATACCGGATGGCCGCGCGGGCCGGGTACCGGTCCGCCCCGCGGCTTGACGCCTTCCGGATCGCCGAAACAAGTTTTTGTTACTAAGAGTGATTGACACATCACTTTCCATTACCTGATGATGGCCGGTGTCGGTGGTGCCGTAGGGACTCCGCTGGGGCGCCAGGATCTTTCGGGATGTGCTCTGAGGCAATCCATGAGGGGTGAATGAAGCTGTTCAGTGCCGTTCCGGTCTCGGCGACCGCCGTTCTCACCAGGGCGGGACCGGATGGGACCGCCGGGGAGTGGAGTCGTTCTCTCTCGCCGTCGGTTTCGAAGGGAATCGACGAAGTCGCCGACGACTCCCGCCGATCCTCCTGACTCTTTTATCGCCGGCCTTCGCAAGGCGGTGGTCCGAAGCCTGATGCGGTACGGGTTGATGAGGTTTTCTCGGTGGCGTCGAAACCGTTCGCCCGAGGACTCCGCCGAACGCCTGACATGAATCTGGATGGCCCAGCAAGCATATTTCTGAGATATGTGACAGGCACCCCGGAAAGGCGCTGATGCGGCATGTTACATACTTTCATTCTTGGCATGGGCAGGGCTGGAGAAGGGCTGCATCTACCGGCGCTGTCCCGGGTGCGCGCCGCGATCCCGGACCTGCTCGCCCCCGGGCGGGTCGTCGTCCACGACCCGTTCCGGCCTCCCCCCGATGTCGCCGGCGTGGTCGCGGTCGGCACCCTGGAGGAGGCGGCCGGGCACACTCCCCCCCACCGCACCGTGGTCCATCTGTGCACCCCGCCGCATATTCGCTCGGGGGTGCTGGAGCGACTGGCCGAGCTCGGCTACCGCAAGATCATCATCGAGAAGCCGCTGGCCCTGGACCTGATGGGCCTGGCGGCCATCGCGCGCACGAGGCGACGCTGGGGTCTGGACATCACCGTCGCCACCCACTGGCTGCACAGCTCGCTGACCCGCCGCCTGCGCGCGGCGGTGGACTCGGGGGAGTTCGGCAGGCTGCGCGGCATCCGTGTGGTGCAGAACAAGCCCCGGTTCACCCGCAGCGCGGCGGTCCCCGGCCACCCCACCGCCTTCGACGTCGAGATGCCGCACGCGCTCGCCGTGGTGCTCACCCTGGCCGGCGGTGCCCGGATCGCCGGTGCCTCCTGGACGGACATGGTGACCGACCAACTCAGGTTGCCCCGCCTGGGCCGCGCCAGGCTCCGGTTGGATCACCATTCCGGCGTGCACACCGAGATCGACTCGGACCTGACCTCGCCCGTGCGCGAGCGCCGTATCACTCTGGACTTCGAGGGGGCGACCCTCATCGGTCACTATCCGTGCAGCGACGCGGACCACACCGCCCAGCTCCGGGTGGTGATCGAGGGCCGAGATCAGATCTGCTCGGTGTTCGCCGACGACGCCCTGTCCGCCTTCGTCCGCAGCGCCTACACGCGCTACGCCCGGTTTCCCTCCGTGCCGGGGACGCTGCCGGTGCAGATCGACGCCGTCCGGCTGCTCAACGAGGCCAAGGATCTGTGCGCCGCGCACGAGCCGGACACCGCCCAGCACAAGGAGGTCCGGCGTGTCCACGGCGTCCGCTGAGCACACGCCCGTTCCAGCCGGCGGACGACCGCCGAGCGGAGTCGTGCCGGCGGGGATCGGCGACGAGGCGGCCCCCGACCTGCCCGGCCAGCTCGCCGCTCTGGACGATTTGGGCTGGAGGCACCTGGAACTGCGCACCATCGGCGGCCTCCCCATCGCGAGGCTGGACGAGGCCACCTTCGCCCACTCGGCGGAGCGCATCCGGGCGGCCGGTGTCACCGTGGTCTGCGTCGCCTCCAAGATCGGTGACTGGTCCCGACCGGTGACCGGCGACTTCGCCCTCGACCTGGCCGAACTGGATGTCCTTGCCCGACGCTGCGCCGTTCTGGGAACCCGCCTGGTGCGTGTCATGTCCTACCCCTCGGGTGGTCTGCCCGAGGCCGAATGGGGCCGTCGCGCCCGTCGGCGGCTGCGTGAGCTGGCGCGGCGCGCCGAGGACGCCGGGCTGCTGCTGGCGCACGAGAACTGCGCGGGCTGGGCGGGCGATCGCGCCGAACGAATGCTGGACCTGGTGACCGGCGTCGGCAGCCCGGCGCTGCGGCTGCTGTTCGACGTCGGCAACGGCGTCGCGTATGGATACCCGTCAGCACCGATGCTGGCCGCCGTCGTTCAGCACGTGGTGCACGTGCACGTCAAGGACGCGGTGACCGGTCCGGAGGGCAGGGTCGGCTTCGTCCCGCCGGGCACCGGTGAGGCCCAGGTCGCGAAATGCCTTCGCCTGCTGCTCGCCCATGGCTACACCGGGGCGCTCTCCATCGAGCCGCACCTGCACCTGCGCCCGCACCTCGCCGCGGCGAGCGCCGACGCGGTGCCCGGTGACCCCGGCCGTGGCGACCACGCCGCATTCGTGGCGTACGGGCGTGCGCTGGAACGGCTTGTGGCCCAGGTGGCGGCAACGGCCGGAGAGCTCCGATGACCGCTCCGCCCGCCCGCGCCGTGCCCCCGATCCCGCTCGCCCCAGCCGACCGCGACCTGCTGCTGCGGCTGCTGCGGCTGCCCACCGCCGGTCCGCTGGAGACCGGCCCGGAGGCGCCGGCGCCCAGGCTGCGCGAGGCGCAGGCCGACTATCTCCGCGCCGCCGCCGCGATCGGTTTTCGCGCCGTACGCCACGCGCCCGCCGAGAGGGCCGAACTCGACCGCCCAGATGTCCCGGCACCCGTGCGCGCGGCGCTGGACACCCCCGCTTTCCTCGAACACCAGCCCAGCCTGGTGCTGCTGCTGGGGCCCGCCCTGCCGGTCGCCCGCACCGTGATGTTCAACGTGCACCTGGACACCGTCGCCGGATGGCAGCCCGTCCGCTTCGACGGTGAGTGCTTCTACGGTCGCGGCGCGATCGACGCCAAGGGGCCCGCGGTGGCGCTGCTCGCCGGGGTGCGCGTCGCGCGGGCGCTGCGCCCCGCCATCGGCCGTGACATCGGGATTCTGATCCAGGCCGTGGCGGGGGAGGAGGGCGGTGCCATGGGCGTCTTCGGCACCAGGCCGTTGGTGGAGCGCGGCCACACCGGGCGGCTGAACGTCTTCTGCGAGCCCACCCGGCTGAGGTTCCTGCCGCGCGGTACGGCGGCGATGACCGCACGGGTGGTCGTCGACGGGCTGGACGCCGTCGACGACCACCCCGCCCACGGGCACAACGCCAGTGTCCTGCTGGGATTTCTCGCCCAGTACCTGGGCCGGGCGCTCGACCGGCACGCAGCCGAGGGCGCGGTGTGCGTGGCGGGCCTGCACACGGGCACCCTGCACAACAAGGTCTACGGCGGCGGGTCGCTACTGCTCAACCTCGCCTACGCCTCGGCGGCCGCCGGGCAGCGGCTGGAGCGGGACCTGCGGGCCGCCCTGGCCGACGGCCTCGACGCGTTCGTCACGGCCTTCGCCGGCACGGCACTGTTCGCCAGAACCGCCGCCGAGGCGCACGTCGTCACCCGGCTGGAGTGGCTCAAGCGCGGCCTGCCCGTCCTGGACGATCGCGACCACCGAATGCACGCGCTCCTGCGCGACGCGGCCGGGATCGCGCCGTGGCCGCCCGACGAGCCCGCCTTCACCTGCGACGCCATCTGGATGTCGGGGGTAGCCGGGGCCTGCACCGTGGTGCTGGGACCCGGTGACCTCGCCGTCAACAACGCCCACGCCGATGGTGAGTTCGCGCGGGCCGACGAGCTCGCGGAGTTCGCCGCCGCGGTGGCCCGACTACTGCTGGCCTTCACCGACGACACGAACGGACGACCATGAACCAGACCCTGTCGGCCGCGCGGCCGCACCCCGAGCCCGCGTCGCCGGCGCCGAGGACCGTACGGGTGCGCCACGCCGACCTGCTCGGCTTCACCTCGGCGGTGTTCGCCGCCCGAGGTCTGGCACCCGAGCGGGCGCACGAGGCCGCGCGGGCGCTCTGCTACGGCGACCTCACCGGCCTGAACTCGCACGGCCTGGTCAACCTGACCCGGCTCTATCTGCCGTTGTTCGACGAGGGGCGGGTCGACCCCCATGCCGAACCCCGTACGGTCGCCGACCGCGGCGCGGCCGTGCTCATCGACGCCGACCGGGCGCTCGGCCTGTGGGTGGCCGGGGTCGCGATGGACGCGGCGGCCGAACGCGCCGCCGAGTACGGGATCGGTGTGGCGGCCGTGCGCGGGGCCACCCATCTGGGCTGCGCCGGGCACCACGCGCTGCGCGCGGTCACCCGCGGCATGATCGGACTGGTCGCCAGCAACTGTGGTGGCCAGCGCATCGCCAGGCCACCCGGCGGTGCGGTGACGATGCTGGGTACCAACCCGCTCAGCGTCGCCGCCCCGGCGGGCGACCATCCCCCGTTCGTGCTCGACATGAGCACCACCGCGGCCCCCACCGGCCGTATCCGTCAGGCCGCCCGCGCCGGGCGACCCGTCCCCGAAGGATTGCTCCGCGACGACGAGGGCGTCTCCGTCACCGACCCCGCCGCCTTCGACGCCGGGCGGGCACACCTGATGTGGCTGGGGGGCGAGGCCGGGCAGTACAAGGGGTTCGGGCTGGGCATCGCGGTGGAGGTGCTGGCCGCGCTGGTGCCAGGTGCCGGGCTGGGCGCGCATCCCGACGCACTCGTGGGCGACGGCGGGCCGGGCGGGCGCGACGACGACATCGGCTTCTTCGTGGCGGCCGTCGCGCCGGGTGCGTTGCGCGAGGGGGCCGAGGCCGACGCGAACGTCCTGTTCGGCACGTTGCTGGCCTGCCCGCCCGTCGACCGGGCGAAGCCGGTGCGCTACCCCGGTTGGCACGAACACCGGCGTGCCGAGGAACATATGAGTACGGGGGTCCCGCTGGACGTGACGGTGTACGCCGAACTGGCGGAGGTCGCGGCAGATGCCGGCCTTGCCGTACCGGACGTCCTGGCGGAGCGATGACGGTCCCGTTGCGGATCGGGGTCGTCGGCCTCGGTGTGATCTCCCGTTTCTACCTCGCGGCGCTGCGCGGCTCTGCGACGCTGCGGCTGAGCGCGGTGTGCGACCGCGATCCGGCGGTGCTGGCCGCGCGGACCGGCTCGGTGCCCGTCTACACCGACCATCTGCGGCTGCTGGACGAGGTACGTCCGGACGCGGTGGTGGTCACCGTGCCGAACGACGCGCACGCGCGCGTGTGCGCGGACGCGCTGGAGCGTGGAGTGGCCGTGTGTGTGGAGAAGCCGCTCGCGTTGGACACGGAGCAGGGCGTCTCGCTGGCGCGGCTGGCCGCGCGTGGGGACGTTCCGTTGTTCACCGCCTTCCACCGCAGGTACAACCACGCGGTCGGCCGGTTGCGAGCCGGGCTCACCGGGGCACGGGTCGAGAAGCTGACGGTGCGCTACCTGGAACGCATCGAGGAGCACGCGGGGGCGGACACCTGGTATCTGGACGCGCGGCGGTGCGGCGGCGGATGTGTCGCCGACAACGGCCCCAACGCGTTCGATCTGGTCGAGTCGCTGCTGGGGTCGGCCGAGGTGGTGTCCGCGCGGATCACCCGTGACGCGGCGGACACCGATCGGCAGGCCGACATCGGACTGCGCGCCGGGGCGGCGTCGGTGCGGGTGCTGCTCGACTGGTCCTATCCGGGCGAGCGCAAGGACATCGAAGTCCTGCTGGCCGACGGCCGAACGCTCTACGCCGACATGCTGACGGGCCATCCGGGGTTCAAGAACTCTGTGGCACGAGTACGTGGGGGTGCTGCGGGCGTTCGAAGAGCGGGTCCGGAACGGCGCGGGGGACGGTGACGGCGGGCTGCCCGCCCTACGTCTCGTCGAGGACGTCTATCGGCTGGCGGCGGCCACCAGAAAGGAGCCGGTGTGAACCCGTACGAGGACGGCCCCAAGCGTGAGGTCACCGCGACCCTGGTGAAGCTGCTGGTCCACCGTCGGACGGACCGGGGTATGCGACTCGAACCGTACGCGAGCCGGTGCGTGCGAGCCGGTGAGGTGCACGAGCTGGTCGTCACCGACCACGCCGAGACCGCGGCCGGGGCCAGGATCGACCGTGTCGGTTTTCTCGGCTTCGTCGAGATCGCCACGGCGGGTGTGCTCGACCGTGGTGACGAGGTCTGGATCGGCCGGCGCCGAATCGGTGTGCTGCTCGGGTTCGACGGCTGCCACTTCCCCAATCACTACAACGTGCTCATCCATGCCGATCCGATGGTCACCGGCCGGGACCTGAATCTGGCACCTGAGATGTCGCTGGTATTCCGGCAGGGCATGCCCGGAAGCATGGACGAGTCCGGTGCCGGCGCGTCCGATTTCACGGTGATCAGGCTATGAGAATTGATCGATATTCGCATATCGGCGTACGGCTGTTTATGTCCAGCTGTTCCCTTTTTGGATGCCTCACCAGATAAAGCCGTGGCACTTTCTTGGTTCCGCGTTTACGGATCGTCACTCACGGTTATAAGTCCATTGCGGAGAGTGGTGAATTTCAAAGGATGGAATTCTGCTGCTGACTCTGCTCATCCCTGGCGCTCATCCATTGGGCTGCCCAAAATTCTCGGGAAAGGACTCAAATGGCCGCAGGTACCAAGCAGAGCAGTCGTCTGGAAGAGCGTTTCCGCCTCTGGGACTCGGACGGCGACGGTGTGATCGAGCGCTCGGACTTCGAATCCGAGGCCGACGACATCGTCACCGGCCTGGGCGCTCAGGGCACCCCGAAGGGCGCCGAGCTCCGGCAGGTCTACCTGGCCATGTTCGACCGCCTGTCCAGGGCCGCGGGCACTCCCCAGATGGACAAGGGCCAGTTCATCCAGGCCGCCAACCAGGAGATCATCAGCAAGGGCGACGCCGGATTCGCCAGCGTGGTGGGTCCCACCATCCAGGCCATCGTCAACGTCCTGGACGGCGACGGCGACGGCGAGATCAGCCAGACGGAGATGACCAAGTGGTTCGAGGCCATCGGTCTTGAGCCGGACGTGGCCGCCCAGTCGTTCCAGGAACTGGACACCGACGGCACCGGCCGGCTCTCCGTGACGGAGCTGATCGACGCGGTTCGCGACTACCACCTCGGCAAGAACGACATCCCCCTGCTGGGCCGCTGATCCAGACGCGTCCGCCGTGCGCCCGTCGTGCGGCTGCCCGGAGGCGCCCCGGACAGCCCACGGCGGGTGCGACCGGACGCGCGAAACCGACGCGTAGCCTTCCGCGCCATGCCGCCGTGCTCTCTGGACCTGCTCTCCCCGACCATGCCGCACAGGAAGAGAGCCATGGAGAAGATCCTCCCTCCTCCCACGACATCCCCGGCGCGAACCGAACCCGCGCCCATCCCCTTCTTCACCCAGGCCACGTCGTTCGGTGAGCTGTGGCCCGAGATCCGCGCTCACTGCGTCGACATCCTGGACCGGGGCAAGTTCTCGCACGGCGCCAAGGTCGCGGAGTTCGAGGGGGCGCTCGCCCGGTGGACCGGCGCGAGACACGTCGTCGGTGTCAACTCCGGCACCGACGCGCTGGTGTTGCTGCTGCGCGCCGCCGGACTGCGCCCCGGAGACGAGGTCATCGTCCCCGCCTACACCTTCATCGCCACGGCCGGCTCGGTGGTGCTCGCCGGAGGCGTGCCCGTCTTCGCGGACATCGAGGAGCACGGGTACGGGATCGATCCGCGGTCCGTGGAAGCCGTGGTGACCCCCCGCAGCCGGATGGTCATGCCGGTGCACCTGTTCGACCGCCTCGCGGACATGCGGGGCGTGCACGCGGTGGCGCGAAGACACGGGCTGACCGTCCTGGAGGACAGCGCCGAAGCCATCGGCATGCGTCTGGACGGCACGCACGCCGGGCTGCTCGGCGTCGGCGGAGTGCTGTCGTTCTTCCCGACCAAGACCCTCGGCGCCATCGGTGACGCCGGGGCGCTGCTCACCGACGACGACGCCGTCGCCGAGACCGCGCGGGCGCTACGCCATCACGGTCGCGGCGGACGCACCCTGGACCACTTCCCCGGTATCGCCAACCCCACGGTGCTCTCCGGCCTCAACAGCAAGATGGACGATATCCAGGCCGCCGTCCTGCTCACCAAACTCGCTCGCCTCGACGCCGACATCGTCCGCCGAGACGAGCTCTCGGCGCGCTACGACGACCGGCTGCGCGGTGTCCCGGGGGTGTACGCGGTTCCAGGAGCCGTCCCACCACACCCCGGCGGCAACCGGGTCTGTTACGTCCATCTCATCGAGGTCAGAGATCGAGACGCCCTCGTCGCGCATCTGGCGGCCAAGGGGATCGAGTCCGAAACCTACTATCCGGTTCCGATGCATCTCCAGCCGTGCTTCGCGCATCTGGGACACGCCCCCGGCGACTTCCCACGTGCCGAGGCGGCCTGCGCGAGAGCCCTCGCGCTACCGCTCTATCCCGACCTGGCCGAGTGGCAGGTGGACCGGGTGTGCGACGAGGTCGAGAACTTCTACGCGGGAGGACGACGGTGACCACCCCGACCACCGCGACCATCCCCTTCTTTCCGGCCGACCTGTTCGAGGAGGAGCGTGACGCACTGCTGGAGACGGTGCGCGTCATCGGTACCGCCGCCTCCCAGAGGTTCATCCTGGGCGAGCACACGGCACGATTCGAGCGAGAACTGTGCGATCGGCTGGGGGCCGGCGACGTCGTCGCCTGCTCCAGCGGCACGGCCGCCCTCACCCTGGTGCTGAACGCCATGGGAGTCGGCCCCGGTGACGAGGTGGTGGTGCCCGCCTTCGGCTGCGCGCCACTGGCCGCGACCGTCGTCAACATCGGTGCCCGGCCGGTTTTCGCCGACATCGACCCGGTGCGGCTGACCATGGACCCCGCCGCCGCCGAGGCACTCATCACCCCGCGCACCAAGGCGCTGATGCCGGCGCACATGTTCTCGACGATGGCGGACATGCCCCGCTTCCGTGAGCTGGCCGACCGGTACGACCTGCGCCTGCTGGAGGACTCGGCGGTCGCGCAGGGCGGCACGCTGCTGGGACGTCCCGCGGGTCGCTGGGGCGACGCGGGCGTTTACTCGTTCGTGCAGGTCAAAACATTCGGGATGCCGGGTGAGGGCGGTGTGGTGGTCACCGACGACGCCGACCTGGCCACGCGCGTGCGGATGCTGCGCAATCACGGCCAGGACGGCACGCGCCGATTCGTCCACCACCGCATCGGGCACAACAGCCGCTTCGACGAGGTGATGGCCGCCTTCCAGACGCATCGGCTGGCCGGTCTGGACCGACGGCTGGCACGCCGGGCGGATATCGCCGACTACTACTCCACCCGGTTCGCCTCCCTGGCCGCCCTCGGGGTGTCGGCACCTCCCGTCGGCGGTGACGGACGCTGCCACTACGTCTACACGGTGCTGGCCACCCACCGCGAGGCGCTCAGAGCACACCTGGCCGAGCGCGGCGTCGACTCGCACGTCTACTACCCGCGTACCCTTCCCGCCCAGCCCGCGTTCGCGCCGCACGCGCCCCGCGACACACATTGGCCCAACGCCGCCTCGGCCGCCCGGCGCAACCTCGCCCTGCCGCTGTATCCGCATCTCAGCGACATCCAGCTGGAACACATCGCCGACACCGTCTGCGCCTTCGCCCACGAAACCCGGGGAGCACGATGACCGATCAGTTCACCGGCAGGGAAACCGGCGGGCAAACGGAGTCCGGTCCGGCCGCGACCGCACGCGGTACCCTCACGGCCTACGCGCGTCTGGCCAAGCTCGATGTCTACGACTACTACATCGGCCTGCCACTGGTGTGGACGCTGCTCGCTCCCGCCGTCCGGTGGGAGCCGGGCGTCATCGGCCTGCTGGTGCTGATCTGCCTCGCCGAGATCGCCGTGGTGGCCGCCATGGTCGGCTTCGACGACATCACCGGCTACCGCGACGGCAGCGACGCGGCCAACTACGGCGCCGATGCCGCAAGGCGACGCCTGGCCAGGAAACCGCTGGTCGCCGGCACGCTCACCGAGGCGCAGGCACTCCGTTTCGCCTGGGCGGCGACCGCGCTCGGCGTGGTGCTGTGGGCGCTGGCGGTGGCGGTGGCACCACACCGCCCGCCGTGGGCGGTCGTGCTGACGGCGGTGTGCGTCGTGGCGTCGGTGCAGTACTCCTGGGGGCTGAAGATCAGCTATCGAGGATTTCAGGAGATCTTCCTGATCGGCCTGGGCGTCGGCTGGGTGCTGGTGCCGTACGGCCTGCTCACCGGCGAGGTGACCGATCTGGTTCTCGTGCAGGCACTGCTGTTCGGATTCGGGCCGATGCTGTTCGGGCTCTACTCCAACACCCACGACATCGACGGAGACCGTCGCGCCGGGCGCGTCACCGTCGCGGCCCTGGTGCCCGCCGGGGTCAACACGGCGTTCATCACCGTGATGACCGCCGCCGCGGTCCTGCTCATCGTCGCCGGCCCCCTCGTCGGCGCCGTGCCCTGGTGGTTACCGGTCGTCCTGGTGCCGGTTCTCGCCATGCGCGCGACCCACCTGGTAATCGGCTCCGTGCGAGGTGACATCCTGCGCGCCCGGCGGATCGCCATTCGCGCCCACCGGGTCACCGTGATCCTGCTGGTCATCGCGAATCTGGCCGCCCCGCTGCTCGCCGGCACCGCCACATGACCTCCGCATTGGACGTCGCGGTGGTCGGCGCGGGTCCCGCCGGGCTGGCCGCCGCCTACGCGCTCGCCGAGGCGGGGTGCTCGGTAAGAGTCTTCGAGGCCGCCGACGCGGTCGGCGGGCGGATGCGCACCCTGCGCGCCCACGGCTGTCTGATCGACACCGGAGCCGAGATGCTCCCCTCTGCCGCGGGTTACCCGGCCACCTGGAGGCTCATCGCCGCCCTCGGCCTGGACGCCGACCCCGAGGCCGTGCCCCGGGTGCGCGACGCGCTCGCCGTATGGCGCGGCGGCCGCTCCAGGCCACACGTCGGCCGCCCGCTGGGACTGCTCACCGGGGCGGGGCTGCCGCCACGCGCGCGGGTGGACCTGTTCCGCCTCCAGACGCGCCTGGCCCGGTTCGGCGACCTCGATCCTGACCGTCCGGAGCGCGGCCCGCTGGGCTCCGCCACCGTCGCCGACCTCGTCAGGCGCTACCATCCCGACCTTCGCGACTACCTCATCCAACCGTTGGTCGCCGGATTCTTCGGATGGGATCCCGAGCGCGCCGCGGCGGCTCCGTTCGCCGCGCATCTGACGGCTTCGGGCAGCACGAACGGCTGGCACACCTACCGCGACGGCATGGACACCCTCGCCCGCGCGCTGGCCGCGCGGCTCGACGTGGTCACCGGGCATACCGTGACCCGGGTGGTCGCGGACCCCGGTGAGGTCCGGCTGGAGTCACCCGGCGGCACCGTCACCGCCCGCTCGGCGGTACTGGCGGTGCCCGCTCCCGTCGCGGCACGCCTGCACACGGACGCCCCGCCGGTCGAACGCGCCTACCGGGACGCGTGCGGCTATGCGCCCATGCTCCGTCTCACCCTGGTCCTGGACCGGCCGATGGCCCCCACGGGCGTACGGCGCGGCTTCGCCACCCTCGTCCCCGCCGCCGAGGACCCCCTGGTCAACGTGATCACCGTGGATCACCACAAGCATCCCGGGCGGGTGCCCGCAGGGCGCGGCCTGGTGTCGCTCGTCGCCTCACCCCGGGGCACCGCCGAACTGATCGACGCCTCCGACGAGGAGGTGACGGACCGGCTCACCGCCCGTGCCGAACACTTCGTGCCGGGGGTGGCCGCGTGCGTCACCTCCGCCCACGTGCATCGGTTCCGGTACGGCCTGCCCGAGGCGACACCGCGCGCTCTCGAACTGCGCGCCGCGTTCGAGGCCCGTCCGGCCTCGGCGGTGGAGTACGCGGGCGACTGGACGGCGCTGCGCCCGTGCAGCGAGGGTGCGGTCGCCTCCGCCGCGCGGGCCGCCGCGCGGGTGCTCGCCCACCTGTCGCCCGCCGGCTGACCGGGGTCGTCCGCCGCGGCCACGCCGTGGCCGCCCGTCCCCACCCCCGAACCGGAAGGCGAGTAGATGACACTCCTCACCAAGCCCATCGAGTTGGGCACCCTGTTCGACGATCTGGCCGACCGGGGCCACACCACGGCCGTGCATCTGAGCCGGCCGCTGGACATCGCGCCCGCGCTGGGCTCCGCGCTGAACATTCCCGGCCTGGCCGGGCTCGTTCGCGATGTCGCCGGGTGGCTCGCAGCCGCCGGGGTGCGGCGCGGAGACCGGGTCGCCATCGCCAAGCGCAACCACTGGGACTACGTGCTGCTGAACTGCGCGGCGGCACGCATCGGCGCGGTGCCCGCGTCGCTCTCCGCGAACCTGGCCCCCGACGTGCTGGAGACGCTGCTGAAGCGGCTGGAGCCGGCCCTCCTGGTCACCGATTCCGCGCTGCTGGCGTCGAGCCGCGAGGCCGGCACCGACCTGACCGGTTTCGCCACCAGGACCCTGCTCGTCGACGGCGCGGCCGAGGGCACCCTGTCCATCGACGATGTGCGCGGCCATACCGTGCCGCCCGCGTACCGCCCGCCCGCCGACGACCCGCTGGCCATCATGCACACCTCCGGCACCACCGGCGTGCCCAAACTCGTCGTCCACTCCACCCGTACGATCATGCGTCGCCTGGCCGGGTTCGAGGCACACCGCTGGCCGGTGCTCGGCAGCCGTCCCGGCGACACCGTGGCCAGTGCGATCTCCTTCGCGCACGGCCGCGCGCTGGCCCAGGCCGCGAGCGTGCTGTGGCTGGCCCCCGCCAAACTCCTGGCGGTCTGCGCCCCCGACTGGGCCGAGGCGGGCCCGTTCCTGCACCGGCATCGGCCCACCACCCTCGAAGCACTGCCCGCGACCTACGTGCGCTGGCAGCGCCACGCCGAGGAGCAGGGCGGTCCGTTCGAGCGCGTCCGTCTCTACATCAGCACCTTCGACGCCATGCACCCGCCCACCGTGCGCGCCTTCCTCCACGCCACGCGGCACCGCCGCCCGGTGTGGTTGCAGGGCTGGGGTCAGAGCGAGACCGGTCCGCTGACCTTCCGGTTCCTCACCCGGCGTGCCATGGCCACCGCGCACGACCGGCACCCCACCACCCGCGACCTCGGCCATCCGATCCCCACCCGCACCCGGCTGCGCGTCATGGATCCCGAGACGCTGCGACCGGTGCCGCGAGGCGCCACCGGCCTGGTGTACTGCCGGACCAAGGCACTGTGCCTCGGATACGTCGGCGAACAGAGCCGCTGGCAGGACAAGCGGGCGGGCGAGTGGTGGAACACCGGCGACGTCGGCGCCCTCACCCGCACCGGCGGCATGCGTTTCGTGGATCGGGAGGTGGACGCCATCCCCGAGGGAAGCTGCGTCGAGTTGGAGGACGTCATCGACGACCGTATCCCCGAGGTGCTGGAGTGCGTCATCCTGAGCGTCCCCGAGCGCCCCTCCCTGCCCGTCGTGGTCACCGAGAACGGCGCACTCGATCTCGGATCGTGGCGGCGCGCCACCGCGGATCTGCCGCGACTGGCCGACCCCGTGGTGCTGACCTGGGATGAGGTACCGCGCACCGGTACCGGCAAGGTCCGCAGGATGGCCCTGCGCGACCGGCTCGGCGAGATGCGGGAGACCCACGGGACGGGCCGGTGGACGTAGTCCGGTCCGGGGTGGCGGCGGACCGGCCGCTGGCGGGGACGGTCGTGCGCGCGCTCGGCGACTCACCCGCGCTGCGGGTCGCCGTACGGCGGCTGCGCGCGCTGGGCTGTGCCGTCGAGACAGGGAGCGAGTCGCCGCCGGACGGGGCCCCCGCGGGGTGGCTGGGCGTCACCCGCCTTCCGTTCACGGTGACGGGCGGTGCGCTGCCCGAGTGCCGGATCGGCTGGTCAGGACCCGTGGCCGTGCCCATGGCCGGCGAACACGACGTGCAGGCCGCCTGCGGGATCATGCAGGTCCACGGGCGGGCCGCCGGCGGGCCACGACCGCTGCGGGTGGACTACGTCTCCGTGTGCGCCGGGGTGCTCGCGGTCCAGGCGGTCAGCGCGGGTGTGCTGGCCCTGCTGCGCGGCGGGCCGGCCCTGGCGGCGGCCACCTCGGCCGCCCAGGCGGCACTGCTGGCTCTCACCCAGTACGTCGCCGCGGCCACCGCCGAGCCCGGTCCCTGCTCACCCGGCCCGGCCGGGTCAGCGGGGTACGGTGCCCCGCTCTTCCGCTCGGCGGACGGTGTGCGTTTCGAGATCGAGACGCTCGACGCCGAGGACTGGCGGTGTTTCTGGACGGAACTGGGTGCGGGCCCCGCCGCGGTCGCGACGGGCTGGCCGCCGTTCCAACAGCGCTTCGCCACCGCGACGTGCCCGCTGCCCACCGCACTCGGGACGGCGGCGGCCGCGCTGGACTACCGGACCGTGCGAGTCGTGGCCGAGCGCAGCGGCGTCAGCGTGCTGCCGGTGCGGGCCGCCGACGCCCCCGGCCTTCTTCCCCCCGCCCCGGCGTCACCGTGGCGGCTGCGCGGGCAGGTCGTCACCGGCCCGGCGTCCGCCCTTCCGCCACTCGGTCCGCATGACCGCGCCCCGCTGGCCGGATTGCGGGTCGTGGAGGCCACCAGCAGGGTGCAGGGCCCGCTCTCGGGGCACCTGCTCGGCCTGCTCGGCGCCGAGGTCGTCCGGCTCGAACCGCCGGGAGGTGATCCCATGCGGGGAGTTCCGCCCATGGCGGGAGAGTGCTCGGCCAGGTTCCAGGCGCTGAACCGGGGAAAGCGGGTGGTCGAGGCCGATCTGAAGTCCGCACCTGGCCGTCGTGCCGCCCTGCGGCTCGTCGCCGCCGCGGACGTGTTCCTGCACAACTGGCCACCGGGCCGCGCGGCCCGGCTCGGCCTGGACCACGAGGCTCTCGCCGCCGTACGGCCCTGTCTGGTTCACGCGCACGCCGGGGGCTGGGCGGATCTCCTGCCCGAGCCCCAGCCGTTGGCCACCGACTACCTGGTGCAGGCGTACTGCGGAGTGGCGGCCCTGGTCGGTGGTCCCGGCGAGCCGCCCGCGCCGACCCTGCTGACCCTCACCGATGTGCTGGGCGGGCTCATCAGCGCGGAGGGGGTCGTCGCCGCGCTGCTGGCCCGCTCCCGCACCGGTGCGGGGGTGCGCGCGGAGACGGCCCTGGTCGACGCGGCCCGTCTGATCCGCGACGCCACCGCCCCGCACGGCAGGGGGGATGCCACGCGCACCGGTGCCGAGGTCGGCGCCGTCGCCGTGGTGACCGACCTGGCCGAGATGGCCGCCGACCCCGCGTTCTCGACCGCGCTCGACATCGGCGGCGAGGCCGTCTACAGCCGCGCACCGTGGACGTTCGTCCCGGCCACCGCGCCCCTTTGGTTGGAGAACACCCGATGAGACCCGTCAATGCGCCGCCCTGGACCTCCGCCAACGGCATCGTCCTGGCCGATCGCGTTCCCGGACGGCTGCGCGCGGAGTGGACCGCGCGTGGACTGTGCCCCGGCCGGGATCTGTACACCCTGTTCGGGGAGCATGTCCGGATGGCGCCCGGCCGTCCCGCGGTCATCGACGAGGCGGGCACCCTCGACTACGCCGCGCTGGATATCCGGGTCCGCCGCGCCGCCGCCGCCCTGTCCGGGGCGGGCTGGGGCTCGGCTGACATCATCGGCGTCCTGCTGCCCAACGGACGCGACGCGGTGGTGGCCGAGCTCGCGGTCGCGGCGATCGGCGCGGTGGCATTGCCCATCCCCGATGCCCGGGGGCTTCGCGACGTCGTCGCCCTGCTTGCCAGGTCCCGGGCCGGAGCCCTCATCACCGTCCCGGCCATGGTCGAGGCGACCCGCGACCGGCGGTGCGAGATGCCGCACCTTCGCGAACTGTGGACGTTCGGCCGGCCCGTGACAGGGGCACGCGGACTGGACCGTCCCGGAGGGAACGAGGTCCGGCGCTGGCGTCCCACCCGTCTCGCCCCGGAGGCGCCCGCACGCATCCTGGTCTCCTCGGGCTCGGAGGCCGAACCCAAGATGGTCGCCTACTCGCACAACGCGATGGCGGGCGGGCGGGGCAACTACCTGGCGGCGCTGCGGTTCGGCCCGGAGCCGATGCGCAATCTGCTGCTGGTCTCCCTGGCGTCCTCGTTCGGGTCCTGTGGGACCTCGGTGACCCTGGCCAGGCACGGCGGCACCCTGGTGCTGCTGTCCCGCTACGACCCCGCCGCCGCGCTGCGCGCGATCGAGCGGCACCGCCCCACCCACGTGCTCGGTGTACCCACGATGCTGCGCCGCATGGCCGATCTCGACGGTCATGCCGACGCGGATCTGTCGTCCCTGCGGGCCGTGATCGCCAGCGGGGCGCCGTTGCATCAGGAGGCGTGGGACGCCTGTGTACGGCGGTTCGACCGGCCTGTCGTCAACGTGTACGGGTCCACCGACGGTGTCAACTGCCATACGGGAGGCGACCCCGGCCGGTGGCGTCCCGGGCTGGCCGGTCGCCCCGCCCCCGACGTGACCGAGGTGACCGTCCGGGACCGCGAAGGGCGACCGGTGCCCGCCGGGGAGATCGGGGAGATCTGGGCGCTGGGACCGATGAGCCCGCTGTGCCACGTGGCGGCACCCGAACTGGACGACCGCTATCGGGCCGCGGGCGGGTGGGTGCGCACCGGCGACCTGGGCCGGTTGGAAGCCGACGGCACGCTGTGGGTCGTCGGCCGGATCCGGCGAGTGGTGGTCAGGGGCGGGCTCAACATCTCTCCGCTCGAAGTGGAGCGCGAACTCGGCACCCACCCCGACATAGCGGACGTGTGCTGCGTTCCGGTCCCCGACCCGGACCTGGGCGAGCGCCTGTGCGCGTGTGTGGCCTCGAAGAACGGCGTCCCGCCGCCATCCCCGGCCGTACTGACCGCCTACCTGCGCGACGAGCGCGGCCTGGAGCCGCGCAAACTGCCCGAACGGTTCGTGGTGCTGCCCGAACTGCCGCTCGGCCCGACCGGCAAGGTCTGCGCCGCCACCCTCGCCCGCATCGCGGCCGAGTCCGCCGTTCCCGGCTCTCTCATACCGACCGAGGAGTAGGACCCATGCACCCAACCGTCACCGCCGCCGGGACGAGCACGTCGCGCTACGTCTTCGACAATCACGGTGAGCACGCCCTCGACCAGCACCGCTGCCTGGCCCGCGCCTACGACCCGATGACCACGGACCGCCTCGCCCAGGCCGGGGTCGCTCCGGGGTGGCGGTGTCTGGAGGTGGGGGCGGGCGGCGGGAGCGTGGCGGTGTGGCTGGCTCGGCGGGTGAGTCCCACCGGGAGCGTGGTGGCCACCGACATCAAGCCCGAGCGCATTCCCACCGTCCCCGGCCTTGAGATCCTGCGCCACGACATCGTGCGCGACCCGCTGCCCGAAGCCGAGTTCGACCTCGTACACGCCAGGCTGGTGCTGCTGCACCTGCCGGAACGCCTCGCCGTGCTGGACCGCCTGGTACGCGCGCTCAAACCCGGCGGCGTGCTCCAACTCGACGAGTTCGACATCACCTACGGCCCCGCGCTGCTGATGCCCGATCCCGCCGCGCGGCGGCTCTACGAGACGTTCATGGAGGCCAAGATTCGCCTGATGACCCGCGCGGGCGCCGATGTGGCGTGGGGGCGCCACGCCGCCGCCGCGATGCACCGTGCCGGCCTGGTCGACATCGACCCGCTGCCCCGGCTGGAGCTGTGGCACTCGGATTCCCCGGGGGTGCACCTTGTCGCCCACCACACCCGGCACCTGCGTGATCAGTTCATCCAGGAGGGGATGACCGACCGGCAACTCGCCGACGTGCGCGTCCTGCTGGCCGACCCCGGCTTCCGGGCCGGTTCGTGCGTGATCTACTCGGTGCAGGGCCGCCGCCCGGTGGAGGCCCGATGAAGCCGCGCGTCAACGTGCACGCCACGGCACCGTATGTCCACTCCGTCATGACGGTCTTCGACGCGGCCGCGTGCGAGGGCCTGGAGCCGGCCCTCGCCGAACTCGTGCGGGTGCGCGCATCACAGCTCAACGGCTGCGCGTTCTGCCTTGGCCTGCACACCCGGGCCGCCCTGGACGCGGAAGAGGACCCGCGCCGTCTGGACGCCCTGTCGACCTGGCGCCAGAGCCCGCTGTTCACCGAAGCCGAACGCGCTGCCCTGGCACTGACCGAGTCCGTGACCCTGATCGCGGAAAAGGGTGTTCCCGACGAGGTCCTCGACGCGGCCGCCGAGCACTTCGACGACACCGAACTGGTCCATCTGCTGTGGACGATCGCCGCGATCAACGCCTGGAACCGGATAGGCGTCGCCACCGCCGCGGGCGGGGTGGCGGTCCGCTGAGCCCGGTCCCAACCGGCGGCGTGGACTTTCAGCCGGTGATGTCTCCGGACCCCGGGGGTCAACGGAACCGTGGTCGGCACTGAGAAGGATCTTGAACGGTGAGAGACGCCAGGGGAGGTCACGCGAACGAGGCGGCGTACTCCGATGCGGTGTCGGAGTACGCCGCCTTGGGGCGCCGGGAGCTACGGGGGCGGCCCGCGCGCTCATGGCGGCCACTTCGGGTCGCGACAGCGTGTGGTCCGGGTGGGCCTGGTCGTCCATGTCGGCGGGCATGGGCCCGCGTGGGGCGCCACGCCGCTCGGCCCTGTCTACTGAGCCGGCTCGGCCGCGTCAACCGACTCGGCCTGTCCGCCGCCGAACACCTCCTTGACGAGCCGCTGCGTCGCCTTCTGGAACGCCTCTCCCATGGACAGCGCGGCGTCGTCGACATAGTTCAGCGCGGCGGTCAGGGTCTTGCCGCCGTCGGGCGTGCTGTACATCAGCGCCGCGTGGCCCGCCATGCCGCCGTTGTGAGTGATGACGGTGCCGCCGTCCGGTGCCTCCTGCACGAACACGCCCAGGCCGTAGCCGGCCTTCGATTCCGGCGTGCACATCTCGGCCAGCAGCGAGGCCGGCAGCAGCTTGCCGCTCACCAGCGCGGAGATGAACGTGTGCAGGTCCTCGGTGGTCGAGATCATGTCACCGCCGCTGGAGATCCAGGAGGGGTTCTGGCGGGTGACGTCGACCGTCTTCTGCCGGCCGTCCTCCTCGTAGCGGTAGTAGGCGTGGGCGTGCGGCTCGGAGATCTCCGTCTGGGTGGTCGGCGCCACGGTGCCCGTCAGCCCGAGCGGCCCCAGGATCAGCCGCCGCATCTCCTCGGCGACCGAGCGGCCGGTGACCTTCTCGATCAGCAGCCGGGCCAGCACGTAGTTGGTGTTGGCATAGCTCCAGTCCGTCCCCGGCTCGAACCGCGCCGGCTTGGACAACGCCAGCCGTACCAGTTCCTCCGGCGGGTAGGTCTTGAACCGGTTGTCCACCCACTCCTGGCCCGCGGGCGTGGCGGGGATCCCCGGCGCGAACGTCCCGTCGTCGTAGTACTCGCCGGTGAAGTTGAACACCCCGCTGGTGTGCTGCAGCAACATCCGCACTGTGATCTTCCGGTCCAGCCCGAACTCGGGCAGGTAGTCATCCACCGGAGTGTCCAGCCCCGATCTTGCCCTCGGCCACCAGCTGCAGCACCACGGTCGCGGTGAAGGTCTTGGTGTTGCTGCCGATCCGGACGTGTCCGTTGGTCGGCGGCTTGGCGGTCTCGCCCAGCTCGGCCGCCCCGGCGCTGCCGACCCACTCGCCCCGCTCGTCGTGCACGCGCAGCGTCACCCCGACGAAACCGGAATCGACCATCTCCTCGATGGCCTTCTGCAGCTCCGGGCGGTCCTGGTCGGCAAGGGGGCTGGACATGGTGGTGTGCTCCTTTGGAACTGTTGTGAAATTCAAGGGGTGCCGCTCTTACAGGCTGCGGGCGGTGATGTCGCCGTACGCGGTGGTCGCGTGGATGGTCAGGGCGGCGTCGGCACCATCGGTGTTCTTGAGCGCGTTGTGGATCCGCCCGTAGGTGGTGCCGGCGTCCAGGGAGGCGGAGACCCCGCGGGCGGCGCCGATCGAGATCTCGCCGGACTCGGTGCGCAGCACGACCGTGCCGCGCACGGCCTCGGTGATGTGGAGGTCGCCCTTTTGGGTGCTGATCTCCGCGGGGCCGCCCAGGCGGCCGACCGAGAGGTCGCCGGCGAGGAGGGTGAGGCGGGCGCTCGCGGCCTCGTCGAGCTTGACCGAGCCCTGCGCGCTCTCGAAGGCGACGTCGCCGAGCCGTCCGACGCCCCGGAGCTCGGCGCTGGCCGCCTTCGCTTCGATGCGGGAGCCGGCGGGCAGCTGGACCGTGACTTCGATGTATCCGGAAGCGCCGAGGATCTGGTTCTTCGCCTCCGGGGCCTTGATCCGCAGGACGCCGTCGCCGTATGCGACCTCGGTCTGCTCTGCCGCCTTCACATCGCGGCTCTTCGAGGCGTTCGCGGGGAGGACCTCGACGACGGTGTCGGCCCGGTCGGCGGCGATGAACTGGATGCGGCCGGCGGGGATGTCGAGGATGGCGGTCACCGGGGTGGGGGTGTCGAACTTCTGCATCGTGTCTTCCTTCGCCCTGTTGTTTCTGACGATGGAAACACTACGTTGCATTTCGCAGTACGGCAATTGATTCGTTGCGTACAAGAGACATTCTCGCAGGTAGAAGTCAGTAATTCGTTGCAGTGTTTTGAATCTAATGCAACAATCCTCACCTTGCTCGTTGCAATGAATCAAAGGTGAACGCTATACTGGAGACACCACGGACCACGAAGGAGACCGCGATGCCGGGAGGCAGACTCACCCAGCAGGACCGCCGGCAGATCGCGCTGGGACTGGCCGACGGTCTCGCCTACGCGGAGATCGCCAGAGGCCTCGACCGTCCGACCTCGACGATCACGCGTGAGGTGATGCGCAACGGCGGCCCCACCGCCTACCGTGCCGACCTGGCCCACCGCGCCACCGAACGCCGTACCCACCGCCGCAGGCGCGCCGCGCCCCGGGACCCCAACACACCCCCGCAGGCCTACGGGCGCGAGGCCGAGGCCGTGCGCGAGTACGAGGAGGTGTTCGCCACCGTCTTCATGCAATCGGGCCTGCCCAAGATGACGGCGCTGGTGCTGGCCAGCCTCTACACCACCGACGCCGGCAGCCTCACCGCCTCCGAACTCGCCGGGCGCCTCCAGGTCAGCCCGGCGTCCGTCTCCAAAGCGATCACGTTCCTCGAAAGCCAGGGCCTCATCCGCCGGGAACGCGACGAGCGCCGCCGCGAGCGCTACATCGTCGACGACGATGTTTTGTACCAGTCGACGATGGCCAGCGCTCGCTCCACCGCCCACCTCGGCGAGGTCGCCCGGCAGGGCGTCGACATCCTCGGCCCCGACTCCCCGGCCGCCGCCCGCCTGGAGAACATCGCCCGCTTCGTCGACTTCGTCTCTGAGAGCATCGCCCGCGCTGCGGACCAGGCCCGCGAGATCCTCCACACGAAACCCGAAACGACCTCGGACAGCACTACCTGAGCCACGTTCAGACCGCGGGCAGGCAGCCTCGGCGTCCACCGGTACGCCTTCAACCACACCAACAGCGTCGGCAAACCACCGCGGCCGTGGTCCGCTCAGTCCTCGCCGTCATCGTCGTCGGCCGGGTTGCGCAGCGGGCGCAGGCCGGGGCGGGGGTGGCGGCCCAGCGTGTTGAGGTTCGCGTGCTTGAGAGGGGAGAGCCGGGCGGCGTCCTCGTTCGGTACGTCCTCCATCGGCATGTTCCGCGCGTTGCCGTTCGTGTACGCGGCGATGAGCGTGAGCGGGGCGGTCACGCTGCTGACCTCTGTCGCCGTGGGGTTCGCCGGGGTGCTGGGGGCGGGCGCGCTGTCACGGCCCCTGCTCCGCTCGGTCACCGCCGACCCGGCCCCACGACCGGACTGACGTCGTCGAACCCGTGGCATCGAGATCGCCGGTGTTCGGGCTGTCTTCTTCTCTGCCGACGGTGTCCCCGCGGATCACACTCCCGATCGGTGGGCGGCCGAGGTATCGGCGCTGGTTCTTCGGGATGTGAGCTGTCCGTGAGGTAACCCGTGCCATGCCACCTCGGGCGGCATGGCACGGGGGTGATTCTCAGCGGTCAGGAGGTCTCCGTGGGTGAGGAGGTCGGTGCGGGTGAGGAGGTCGGCGGCTGGCCGGGCTGGTGGTCGCGGTGCGAGCGGTCTCCCTTGCCGTGCCACTGACCTCCCTTGCCGTGCCGGCCCTGCCCGTCGCGCGTGGTCGCGTCGTGGATCGCGACGGCGGTGGCCGTGCTGCCGTCCACCTTCGCCATGACCATGACCTTCTGCCCGGTCTTCAGGGTGTCGCCGTCCTCGCCGCGGCGGTTGATCCGGGTGTCCCCGTTGATCGCGTACTCCTTGGTATAGCCGTCCTCGCTCTTGACCGTGATCGAGTCCTGGTCGACGGCCGTGACGTCGCCGTACTGGGTGGCGACGGTCACGTACTTGCCCTCACCGTCGGGCACGACGAACTCGCCGTGGATGGAAGGTCCGCCGAAGCCCATCCTGTGGCCCCGGCCCCGGTCCTGTCCCGGCGCCTTGTCGGACGGTGCCGCCGACGGTGTCGCCGACGGTGTCGCGGTGTCGCCGGCCGTGGGCGTCGGGGACGGCGAGGGCGAGAACGCGGCCGCGGTGGCGACACCGGCTCCGGCGACCACGGCGAGCGCGGTGGTGGCGATGAGCAGTGCGGAGCGAGGGATGCGGCGCCTGGGCGGCTCGTTCACCACTGTTTCCGCGGTGCTGAATCCGTCCGATCCAGAGGTCATCTTTCTTCCTCCCCCTAGCAGTCAATAGGACAACAATGCATAAGCTCACCTAAAGCTGCCGTAAATGCCGTTCGTGCTCTGAAGATCACCCTCCGTGTGGAGCAGCCTTCGCGTCGCCGGCTCCGGTGCGCGGAGGCGTTCATGTCGACCGGAACACGATCACGGTGCTGGAGTGGCCGGATCGAGGCACTGATCACTCGGCTGTACGTCAATCCGGACATCGGCCGGATGGGGTGCGGGCGTACGTTCCGGTACGGCCTGGGATACCGGCGGTCCACGATTCGCTTCGCCGAACCGTGGACCGCCGGGACGGTGCCGGGCGGGGAGCCCGCTCGATCAGGTCGTGCTACCGGTGACCGTGCTTCCCGACTTGGTGACGAAGTAGGTCACGGTCGTGCCGCTCCAGAAGTGGAGGGTGAGCGTGACCTTTGAGGCGTCGTCGACCTCGGCGAAGAACTCCGGCTTCAGCGTGATGGTGTTGGTGCTGTAGTTGGGTGCGAAGGCGACGTCGAACTCCTTGAACGAGGTCCAGTTGTGGGGGCCGGCATTGGTGCCGTTGGCGTACTTGGCCTCCATGGTGGCGAGCTGGTCACCCTTGAACGTGGTGGGGATGGCGAAGGAACTCGTCGTTCCGCTCGCGTTCTGCACCGTCGGCGTGTCGTAGGTGACTATGTTGATCCGCCACGGGACGCCCTGGGAGAACCGGGCCGACAGCGTCGCGTTGACGCCGTAGGCCCGGGAGCCCGTCAGCCGGGTGAGCGCGGATGCGGTGAACGTGAGCTGGTCGCCCGAGACGGTGTAGTCGGTGCCGCGTACCAGATCCGTGCCGCCCTGGCGGATCCCCACGAACGAGGTGCCGTTCAGGTTCAGTGTGAGCGTCTTGCCGGTGATGGCGGACGCCTTCGCGTTGAACACCTGATCCGACGAGGCGGTACCCGAGCGCGTCGTCCAGCTGGACTTGATCTGTGCGAACAGTTCGGGGTCGGCCCACTGGAACGAGGTCCGGTTGAAGTGCTGGCCGTTGTCCCACAGCATGGTGGTGATCTGCCTGGTACGCGCGTAGTGGCCGAGGAATTCGAAGAACTTCAGTTTCTCGCCCTGTTGGATCGTGCCGGTGTGCCGGTCGAAGCCCAGCAGGCCGTACTCGCCGATGATCACGGGGATGCCGCGGGTCACGAAGGCGCTGTACACCCGGTCGAAGGCGCCGGTCAGGTCCTGCTGAACGGTGGCGTCGAAGCGCGTGCCGCCGGCGACGTTGACGCTGAACGGCCAGTACCCGTAGAAGTGGACCGTCGCGATGAGGTTGGGGTCGTTCATCGCGTTGAACGTGCTGACCAGCTCGTCGACCCTGGCCTGGTCGGCCGAGGTGTGCAGGGTCGGCAGGACGAGCAACCGGGTCGCGTTGTTGCCGCCCGACTGGCGCACGATGTTTCGGAAGGACGTGTTGAGTTCGTTCAGCAGGGTCGCGTTCTGGGCGTCTCCGGAGCTGCCGGTGAAGGTCGGCTCGTTGACGCTCTCGAACACCAGCTTGGCGGAGGAGTTCCGGAACGTGCCGGCGATCTGGGTCCAGATCGCGTTGTACCGAGCCAGCACGTTCGTTCGGTCGCCCGGCATGTTCTGGATCCACTGCCACGAGTCGTGATGGATATTGATCATCACGTAGAAGCCGTCGGCGAGGGCCCAGTCGACGACCTCTTTCACCCGATTCATGTGCGTCGCGTTGATGGTGTAGTTGGGGGCCCCGCCCTGGTACTGACCCCAGGTCACCGGGATCCGGATGCTGTTGAAGCCCTGCGCCCTGATGTTGTCGAGCAGCGCCGCCGTGATCCGCGGGTTGCCCCATGAGGTCTCGTCCGAGCCGGTGGCGTCGAGGGAGTTGCCCAGGTTCCAGCCGGGCTGCATCGCGGCCACGACGGCCTGCGCGTTGCCGGACGTCGGTGTCGGCGTGGGTGTCGGGGTGGGGGTGGGCGTCGACGTCGGGGTGCCGCCGCAGGCCACGCCGTTGACGGCGAAAGCGGTGGGGTTGGTGTTGGCACCGATGTAGCCGCCGTTGAAGCCGACGGTGACGCCGGCGCCCGTTCCCAGGCCCGGGGCGTACGACGGGGCGGTCACGGTCACGCTCTGGCCCGACTGGGTCCAGGTTCCGCCCCAGCCCTGGGTGACCTGCTGGTTGCCGGGCCAGGTGTAGCGCAGCGTCCACGAGCCGATCGGGTCGCCGAGATTGTTGATCGTGATGTTGGCGCCGAACCCGCTGCCGTTGTCCCATGCCTTGGTGTAGGTCACGGAACAGGCGACCGCCGCCTGGGCGGCGGGCGAGGTGACGGCCACCCCGATCGCCGCCAGGAGTGCGACCGCTGTGGACAGAGCCCACAAACGCAGTGTCTTCATCTTCAAGCCTCCAGGGAAGGGGTGCCCGTGTGGGAGCGCTCCCATCCTTGGCTTGTTTCACATCTGTGTACAGGACGTTTCCCCAGGCCGTGCCGCTGACCTGCTGCTGGGCACGAAGAATTCAGCGGACGTATGAAAATTTCAGTGGTGCGGGCAGGTCGCCCTCAGTCGAGGTTCATGGAGATGGTCCTGTCCCTCGTGGCCGAGGCCTCGCTGCCGTTCGTGCGCCGGGAACCCGGTCAGACGGCCGGCGCCGACCGGACAGGGACATGTGCCGACCGGGGCGTCGTGGGCACCCGGCCGAACGGTCGCCGGCTCAGCGAGCGCCCGCGAGCCGCAGCGCGAGATCGCCGTACTGGTACACGACCTGGTCCTCGGTGAAGTCGCCACTCTCCCGATACCAGACGGAGACGCCCATGCCGAGGTCGAGGATGGCATAGGAGGTCAGCTTCACGGACGCGACGCGGAACCGATCTGCCTGTACCCCGTCGGCGACGAGCTTCCGGAATCCGTGCTCGTATCTTGCGCGCCGCCGGAGAACCTCAGCCCGGTGCGGCTCCTCGAGGCTGCGGATCTCCCGGGTCCCCACGAAGGCCTCCAACCGGTGCCGGGCATGAAACCGCACGTGCGCCTCGGTGGCTCTGCGGAGACGTTCGGTGACGTCCTCGCAGCCTGAGATGGCGGCCTCGTGGTTCTCCAGGAGGGTGTCCATTGTCGCGGTCATGATCTGAGCGAGTAGCTCTTGCTTTGACCCGACGTGCTTGTACAGGCTCGGCCCGCGGATCCCGATCGCAGCCCCGATGTCCGCCATCGTGGTGGCTTGATATCCGCGTTCGGAGAACAACGTCAACGCCGCCGCTCTGATGTCCGCCACACGCACTGCCACGGGCGACCTCCTAGTGCTCCCTTAAGGCTAATCGATGCTAGCTGAAGCGAGGATGATCCCATGCCTTTATTGATCCTCGCCTTGACAGCAGGGAGGGGTGGCGGCTACGAAAGGCTAACAATCATTAGCCTGTTGCGAGAGATGAGCCCAAGACGTCGGGAGGTCGGTCAGTGCCCATTGATTTGTCCCATGAACCGCGGGTGGAGGAGCTGGCTCGGCGCACCGCGCGCTTCGTCCGTGAGGTCGTCGTTCCCGAGGAGGAGCGCTACGGCGGTGTCGCGGCCGTCGGGGGCGAGGAGTTGCGCGGCCGGCTCCAGGCCGCGGCCAAGCAGGCCGGCCTGTTCGCCCCGCACGTGGCGCCCGAGTACGGCGGGCACGGTCTGGACATGCGGGGCCGGGCGGCGGTCTTCGAGGAGGCCGGCTGGTCGCTGTTCGGCCCGCTCGCGCTCAATATCGCCGCTCCGGACGAGGGCAACATGCATCTGCTGGAGGCGGTGGCGACTCACCCGCAGAGGGAGCACTACCTGCGTCCCCTCGCCCAAGGAGAGGTGCGCTCGTGTTTCGCGATGACCGAACCGGCTCCGGGGGCGGGCTCGGACCCGGCCGCCCTGAGCACGCGGGCGACGAAGGTGGCGGGTGGCTGGCGGATCGATGGTCGCAAATGGTTCATCACCGGTGCCGACGGTGCGGCCTTCGCCATCTGCATGGCCCGAACATCAGGTGAGCCGGGAGACCGCGGCGGCGCGACCATGTTCCTCGTGGACGTCGACAATCCGGGAATGAAGATCATCCGACACATCGACACCCTCGACGAGAGCCTGTTCGGCGGGCACTGCGAGATGGTGTTCGACGACTGCGTCGTGTCCGACGACGCGGTGCTCGGTGAGGTGGACAAGGGGTACGACTACGCTCAGGTGCGGCTGGGCCCGGCGCGGATGACACACTGCATGCGCTGGCTGGGCATCGCCCGCCGGGCGCAGGAGATCGCGCTGGCCAGGGCGTCGGAGCGGGAACTCTTCGGCTCACGTCTGGGCGACCTGGGCATGGTGCAGGGCATGATCGCCGACTCGGAGATCGACATCGCCGCGGCCAGGGCGTTGACGCTGCAGGCGTGCTGGGAACTCGACCACGGCCGTTCCGCGGCACAGTCCACCGCGATCGCCAAGGCGTTCACCGCGGAGGCGGTGTGGCGCGTGGTGGATCGGGCGCTGCAGGTCTGCGGTTCCCTCGGGGTGTCCGGCGATGTGCTGCTGGGGCGGTTCCTGCGTGAGGTGCGCCCCTTCCGCATCTATGACGGCCCGACCGAAACGCATCGGTGGGCCATCGCCCGCCGGGCTCTGCGCGGCAGCCGGGCGCACGGGAACGTGACATGACCGGTGTCCCTGAAGGGCTGCACCTGGCCGCCCTTCAGCGCTACTTCGACGCGCATGTTCCGGAGGCGGTCGGCCCGATCACCGCCGAACTGCTGCACGGCGGTCGGTCCAACCTCACCTACCGCCTGACCGACGGCCACAGCGCGTGGGTGCTGCGTCGCCCGCCGCTCGGCGGACTCACCCCGTCCGCGCACGACATGGCCCGGGAGTACCGGGTGGTCGGCGCGCTCCGGGGCACCGCCGTCCCCGTCGCGCCCACGGTCGCGCTGTGTGAGGACACCTCGGTCATAGGGAGCCCGTTCTCCCTCGTCGAGTACGTGCCCGGCGAGGTCGTCCGCAGCCGGGAAGACCTCGCCCGCCATGGCGGAGACGAGCCGGCTCGCTGCGCCTACGGCCTGGTCGATGTGCTCGCCACGCTTCACGCCGTGCCGTACGCCGAGGTGGGTCTGGCGGGCTTCGGCCGCCCCGAGGGTTTCCTGGGACGGCAGATCCGCCGCTGGTACGACCAGTGGCGCCGGGTGGCGACGCGCGAACTCCGCGACATCGATGTCCTGCATGCCAAGCTCGACGAGGCGGTGCCGGCCGAGAGCGGTGCCTCCATCGTCCACGGCGACTTCCGTATCGACAACGCCATCTTCGACGCACGAGACCTGGGCACGGTGCGGGCACTGGTGGACTGGGAGATGGCCACCCTCGGCGACCCGCTGGCCGACCTCGCGCTGCACCTGGTCTACCGCGACCCGGCCATCGAGCCGGTGCTCGGTGGATCGGCGGCCGCTGTGAGCGAGCGCCTGCCCTCCACCGAGGCGCTCGCCGAACGGTACGCCCGAGTGTCCGGGCGCTATCTCGGCCGCCTCGAGTTCTACCTGGCGCTGGGATATTTCAAGATCGCTGTTATCGCGGAGGGGATTCACGCGCGCCATGCGCGGGGGCTGACGGTGGGGCAGGGCTTCGAGACGGCCGGTGCCGCGGTTCCGCGGCTCGCCGCGGGCGGGCTACGTGCGATGACGGGAAGAGAGGTCGGATGACCGGCACCATGCGAACCAGGCCGGCGGCGCTGATCACCGGCGCCTCCCGGGGAATCGGACTGGCCATCGCCGAGCGGCTGGCCGAGGCAGGGCACGATATGACGATCTGTGCCCGGGATGCCGACCACCTCGCCACCGCTGCCGCCCGGCTGGGCGCATATGGGGTGGACGTGCGTTCCGAGGCCGCCGACATGGCCAAGGAGCAGGACATCCTCCGCGTCGCCCAGGCGCACACGTCGGCCTATGGGCGGTGCGACGTGCTGGTGATCGCGGCCGGCGTCGGTACGGCAGGCCCTCTCGACACCGTGCCCCTGCATCGGTTCGACAAGCAGTTCGCCGTCAACGTCCGGGCGTGCTACGCACTGGTACAGGCCCTGCTTCCGGCCCTGCGCGCGACCGCGGCGCAGCGCTCCGTCTCGGGGGTGAAGATCATCGCGCTTTCGTCGATCACGGGCGTCTACCCCGAGCCGGGCCTGGCCGCCTATGGAGCGTCCAAGGGCGCGCTCATCGCGTTGTGCCGCTCGATCAACGCCGAGGTCTCCGCCGCCGGAATCACGGCCACCGCGATCTGCCCCGGCTACGTTGACACTGATATGTCCGCATGGGTGCACGATCGCATCGACCCCACTGAAATGATCAGTACAGCGGACGTCGCGGAGCTGGCGATGAGCATCACCCGGCTCTCCGCACGAGCCGTCGTTTCCGAGCTGGTCGTCACCCGTCCTGGGGGCCAACTACATCGCGCTTGAACGCCGCCACCTGGCCGTTGCCACGCGGGTGTCTTCGGCGATGTGGGCTGGAAGGCCCGACCATGTCATCACGATCATCGCCGTGACGTCCGAGGCTCTCGCAACCCCGAAAGTCAAAGTCCGCTACGGAAAGAACCTCGGACGTTTCGGTTTCCACCACACTCGAAGTGCCCCTACGAGATGGGTGCCGGGTGCCTTCGACATCCCCCGCGGAATTGGAACGCGAGTCGATACCTGCCGCGGCTCTCGCCGCTGCCCCTCGGCCTCTTGGGCCGCCTTGGCCCGCTGACGCCTCTGCTCGTCACCCGTCCGGCACGGCCTTGGGCCGACTTCGACGCCCGGCTCTGACCAGCCTGTTGTGCCGCTCGATCTTACGGGCTTCCTCTTGACGCTCATCGAGGCGAAGTATACAAACGTTCATACACCAATCTGAGGAGGCGGCCTTGGTCACTTACCGGATGGACGGGATGTCCCGGCGAGGGTTTCTGGCGGGCGCCGCGTCCGCCGCCGCGCTCGGAGCGCTCGGCCTTGGGACGGCGGCGTGCGGGAGCTCGGGAGGCGGAGGAAAAACGGCCGCCCGGATCGGGTGGGTGGAGCCGAAGACCGGTCGCCTCGCAGCCGCCTACAAGCCGATCTACGTGGGTGCGCGGCTCGCGCTGGAGGACATCAAGGTGGCCGGCGGCCTGCTCGGACAGGCGGTGCAGGTAGCGGAGCAGGACGACAAGGGGAGCCCGGCCAGCCAGCCGGCCGTGGCGCAGCGGCTGATCCGGGAGAATCCGACCTTCGTGGTCGGACCGACAGGCAGCTCACAGGTGCTGGCGTCGGTGACGGCCCTCGCCCGCGCGAACCTGATCCAGTCGTGCTGGGGAGGCGCGGAGCTGCTCGGGGACGGTGACCGCTTCCCGTACCACTACCAGCTCGTCTACAACACCACCCAGCAGGCCAGGGTGGCGGCGCGCTTCCTCCACGAGGTCCGCGGGCTGCGCAAGATCGGCATCATCGTGGAGAACTCGGAGTTCGGCACGTCGATCAGGGACGCCGTCGTCCGGACGCTGCGCGACGACTACTCCGCCAAGCCGGTCGCGGTCGAGGTGTTCGAGGTGGACGCCTCCGACATGACGCCGTTCGTCCGGAATCTGGAGCGGGCCGGTGTAGACGGGCTGGGGTTGTTCACCGGTCAGCCGCAGGCGACCATCCTGATCCTGCGGGCGATGGCGGCCAGCGATTTCCATCCTGTGATCGTTTCGCACGACCTGAACTACCTCGATGCGCTCGGGGAGTTCCCGCGGCCCCTGCTCGACGGGTTCTTCGGCACCACCTACCGGGGGCTCACCTATGCCGGCGACGAGCAGCCTCCGGCCGAGGTCCGCAAGCTGGTCGAGCGGATCAACGCGCATCCGGACACCGCGGGCCTCGGTTACTCGGCGGTGACCAGCCCCTACTACGACTACGTGATGCTGATGGCCACGGTGATCGGGGAGACCAAAAGCCTCGATCCGGCCGATCTCAAGGCCGCGCTCGACAAGGTCGACGGTTACCAGGGCACCCGGGCGAAGGTGTCGTTCACCGCGAAGCGGCACTCCGGCATCGCCGATGAGGACATCACGATCGGCACTCTCATGTCGGCGAAGGATCCGGAGAGCCTGGGCGGGGTTCTGCGGCGGCGCGCGGACGGGGTGTGACCGCCCGATGATCACCGACATCCTGGTCACGGGGCTGGTCTTCGGCAGCCTCTACGGCCTTGTCGCGATGGGGTTCAACGTCCTGTACCGGCCGACGAACGTGGTGAACTTCGCCCAGGGCGAGCTCATCATGATCGGCGCGATGCTGATGGCCGCCACTCCGATCGGCGGACTCCCCTGGGGAATCGCCGCCGTCTGCGTGATGGCCGTCGTCGCGGTCGTGGCGCTGGCCGAGGAGCGGGTGGCCGTCACCCCGGTGCTGCGCAGATCGTCCCACGCAGCCGGCTGGGTGATCACCACGCTGGCGTTCTCGCTGCTGCTCGCGGAGGCCGCCGGACGGCTGTGGACGGACCAGCCGAGCACCGTCGCACCCCCGTGGCCGCTGTCCATCAACGTCAACGAGGTGGCGGGAGTCCGGTTCTCGAGCTACCAGGTCGGGGTGGTGGCCATCGCCGTCGCCGTGGTGATACTGCTCGGCCTACTGGACCGTTCCCGGTTCGGCGCCGCGTTGCGCGCGGTGGCCGCCGACCGTGACGGCGCCCGGCTGCGCGGCATCGACCCGACGATGCTGACCCGCCGTTCGTTCCTGCTCGGCGGCGCCCTGGCGGGGCTCACCGGAGTGCTGGCGGCGCCGTTGCTGCTGGCCTCGGTGACGATGGGCCTGGGTCTGCTGATCAAGGGTTTCGCCGCACTGGCGGTCGGCGGGATCGGCGACAACCGAGGCGTCCTGGTGGCGGGATGGGTGCTCGGCACCGTCGAGGCCGCGGGCGCCACCTACGGCTCTCCCGGGTCGCAGTCCGTCGTCCTGTTCGTAGCGATGCTGCTCATCCTGCTGATCCGGCCCAACGGCCTGCGCGGTCTGGCGGTGCAACGTCATGTCTGAAGTTCGCGGAACACGGGCGGGCGCCGCGCGGCGCTCGGCCCCTTGGGTCGCTCTCGTGGCGGCCGTGGCCGCGCTGCCACTGGTCAGCGGCGACCCGACGATCACCTACCTCGCCACCACGGCCGCGATCTACGTGCTGGTGGGGACGGGGCTGAACATCATGTTCGGCTACACCGGCCAGGTCTCGCTCGGACAGGGCGCGCTGGTCGCCGTAGGTGCCTACGCCACCGGCATCCTCATGGCCGACCACGGCTGGACCTTCTGGGCGGCGGCCCCGGTGGCGGTGGTGATCGCCACGGGCGCCGGGACCCTGATGGCGCTGCCCGCCTTCCGGTTGTCGTCCTGGTACATCGCCCTGGTCACGCTCGGAGCGGCGATGGCGATGCGCAGCCTGCTGGTCGAGTTCGAGGGGCTGACCGGTGGCTGGTCCGGGCTGGTCGGCATCCCGCGGCCCGCGTTCGGTTCCTGGGAACTCGGGGAACGAGACGTCCTCTGGCTGGCCCTCGCCGTGAATGTCGTACTGTTCGTCATGGTCCGCACCATCGTCGACTCCCGCTTCGGCCGGGGCATGATGGCCGTACGGGACGCGCCGGAGATGGCGCGGAGCGTCGGCGTCGGACCCGCGCGGATGAAGCTGTTCGCGTTCGCCTGCGGCGGTGCCACCGCGGGTCTGGGCGGGGCGCTGCTGGCCGTTCATCACGGGCTCGTCACCCCGGACGACTTCACCCTCGACTTCTCGATCCTGTTCCTGCTGGTGGTCATCATCGGCGGCGCCGCGCGTCTCGTCGGCCCGATCATCGGCACCCTGCTGTTCTTCGCCCTTCCGGAACTGCTGACCGGCCTGGCTGAATGGCGCGGCCTCATCTACGGCGCGGCGCTGCTGGTGCTGATGGTGTACGCGCCGCACGGCATCGCCGGGGCGTGGGAGAAGCTGCGGGCACGCCACGGGGCCGATGGCACGTCTTCCGACGCCCCCGGCACGGGCGTCACGATCGAGGTCAGGCCGCCGCGCGGAGAGCCGCTCGGCGTCGAACTGGCCGGCGTTCGCAAGTCCTTCGGCGGCGTGCACGCGCTGCGCGGCATCGACCTCACCATCGAGCCGGGTACGGTGCACGCGATCGTCGGGCCCAACGGGTCGGGGAAGACGACCCTGCTCAACGTGATCACTCGTCTGCTGCAGCAGGACGAGGGACGGGTCCTCCTCGGAACCGAGGACGTCAGCCGGGCCACGGCCGAGCGGCTCGCCCGGCGCGGGGTGGCGCGCGTCTTCCAGACGCCGCGGCTGCTGGGCGCGTCGAGCCTGCGGGACAACGTCCTGCTCGGCGCCTACGCGCGGGAGCGGGCGAACGGTCCGGCGACCGTCCTGCGGCTGCCGTGGGCCCGGCGCGAACGGGCCGAACTGGAGAGGGAGGCCGACGGGCTGCTGGCCGGTCATGGCCTCGCCGGGCGGGCGGACGAGGAGGCCGCGGCGCTGCCGCACGGCGAGCAGAGACTGCTGGAGGTCGCCCGGGCCTTGATGGCACGGCCGCGCCTGCTGCTGATGGACGAGCCGGCGGCCGGGCTCACGCCGCGAGAGCTGGAGGCGCTGGGCCGCCTGATCCGCGCGATTCGCGACGCGGGCACCACGGTGGTCCTGGTGGAGCACCACATCGAACTCGTCGCGAGCGTCGCCGACGTCGTGACCGTCCTCGACCAGGGCGAACTGGTGACGTCGGGGGCGCCGGAGGAGGCACTCGGTGACGCACGGGTCGTCGAAGTGTACTTGGGAGCACCCGCATGAGAACGCAGGGCGAGGAACTGATCACCGTGTCCGGGCTGAGCGCCGGGTACGGGACGGTGCCGGTGATCCGCTCGGTGGACTTCACGGTCCATACGGGCGAGATCTTCGCGGTGGTCGGCGGCAACGGGGCCGGGAAGACGACCCTGCTCAGCACCATCTCGGGGCTGCTTCACCCCACGTCCGGATCGGTACGGCTCGCCGGAACCGACATCACCGGGTGGAGCCCGGAACGGATCGTGGCCCACGGCCTCGTCCACATTCCCGAGGGCAGGCGTCTCTTCACCGGGCTCACAGTGGCCGAGCATCTGAGACTCGGGCTCTGGAACGTCCCGAACCGGCGCAAGGTCGAGCGGGAGCGGACGGACCGGGTCGTCGACCTGTTCCCGGTGCTGGGTGAGCGGATGGACGCCTACGCGGAGGTGCTCAGCGGCGGCGAACAGCAGATGCTCGCCATCGGCCAGGCGCTGATGCGCGAACCCCGAGTGCTGCTGCTGGACGAACCGTCCATCGGCCTGGCACCCGTGATCATCCAGCGGGTGTTCGCGGTGGTGGACCGGCTGCGGGAGCAGAACCTGACGGTGATCCTGGTCGAGCAGCGTGTCAACCAGGCGCTGGCGCTCGCCGACCGGGGACTGGTCATGCGGCACGGCCGGATCGAGGTTGTCGGCACCGCCGCCGAGCTCGCGGAGGATCCCGTGCTGCGGGCCGCCTATCTGGGCGCGGCCGTGGCCGGCGAGCAGCGGAACAAGGAGTGACATGAGCGGTGAGTGGTGGGGCCCGGAAGTGCCCGAGGCCGACGAATGCGTGGTGGCGGAGCTTCTCGTCCGCCGGGCCGCGGAGCACCCCGACCGGGTGTACGTGATCTTCGAGGACGGGACGCGGTGGACCTACGCCGAAACCCTGGACCAGGCCGAGCGGGTCGCCGCGGGGTTGCACGCGCTGGGCGTGCGGCCGGGTGACACGGTCGTCTCCTGGCTGCCGAACGGGCCCGACGCACTGCGCGTCTGGTTCGGCGTCAACCTGCTGGGCGGCGCCCTGGTACCGCTCAACACCGCCTACCGCGGCAGGCTGCTCGAACATGCGATCCGGCTGTCCGGGGCGCGGGTGGCGGTGGTGCACGGCGAGCTGGCCGGGCGCCTGGACGAGATCGACGCCTGCGCGCTGGAACGGGTGGTGGTGCTCGGGGAGGGCGACAGCCGACCGGCGGGCCGGGCCGGGATGCTGGGGGCGGAGGCGCTGGCGGCGCCGAGCCCCGGCTTCCGCCCGGACTCACCACCCCGGCCGTGGGACTCGTACGCGGTGATCCTCACGTCCGGAACGACGGGGCCGTCGAAGGGCGTCCTGTGTTCGTACGTCCAGCTCGCGGCCTGCGCGCGGGCCGCGTTCGGCGGCTGCTTCGGAGCGGCCGACCGCTACATGGTGAACCTGCCGCTGTTCCACGCGGGCGGCACTATCGGCACGTACGCGGCGTTGTTGCTCGGCGGTGGGATCAGTCTCGTCAGCGCGTTCGATACCGAGTCGTTCTGGCCGGCCGTCCGCGACACGGGCACCACGCACGTCACGCTGCTCGGCGTGATGGCGACGTTCCTGGGCAAGCGCCCTCCGTCCCCGCATGACCGTGCTCACCCGCTGCGGCACGTTTTCATGATCCCGCTCATCGAGGACAGCGCGGCGTTCGCCGAGCGCTTCGGTGTCGACGTGGTGGCCATGTTCAACATGACGGAGGTGTCGATTCCGATCATCTCCGGCCCCAACCCGGATGTGCCGGGCACGTCCGGGCGGCTGCGGCCCGGTGTCGAGGCCCGGGTCGTCAACGAGCACGACCGGCCGGTGCCCGACGGGGAGGTCGGTGAGCTGGTGCTGCGCACCGCCCAGCCGTGGGCACTGAACTCCGGTTACCTCGGGATGCCCGAGGCGACGGCACGGGTCTGGCGCAACGGGTGGTTCCACACCGGGGACGCCTTCCGGACGGTGGACGGCGAGTACTTCTTCGTGGACCGGATGGGCGACACGATCCGGCGCCGCGGTGAGAACATCTCCTCGGCCGAGGTGGAGACCGAGCTGCTGGCGCATCCGTCGGTCCGGGAGGCCGCGGTGGTCGCCGTGCCGAGCCCCTACGGCGAGGACGATGTGCTCGCCGTGGTCGCGCCCGTGGACGGGGCGGAGATCGACCCCGCCGAGCTGCTGCGTTTCCTGATCCCCCGGATGGCGCACTTCATGGTGCCCCGCTACGTGCGCGTGGTCGACGCGCTGCCGCACACCCCGACGAACAAGATCGAGAAGCACCGGTTGCGCTCGGAAGGCGTCACGGCGGACACGGCCGATCGCGAGCGGCTGGGCGTGGCCGTCCGGCGTGACCGCATCGGCGGGACGCCCGCCGCAGGCTGAGCCTCCTCGGAGTACCGGCCGGTCCCGCGCCCGGCCGGTCTCCGCACCTCCCATCAGGAATGTGCGATCGGCTTTCCCGGTCGCCGGCCTTCGGGGCGTCAGTCCTCCGGGGCCGCGCCGACGAGTTGGAGGACGAGGAAGGCGTACTGGTCGGCGAGTTCCTGGGCGGACAGCCCGCCGTCGGGACGGAACCACTGCCCGGCGTTGATGCACATGTCGAGGATCGCCTTGGCGGCCACGTCCACTCGGGCCGGACCCGGCGACCGCGGGTCGGTCAGGCGGAACCGGCCGGTGTTCAGGCCCCGTTCCAGGGTGCGTTCGAAGATGCGGCGGACTCGCTGCTGGGCATCCAGAACCTCCTTGGCCTGCTCGGGCGGGAGGTGGCGCCATTCTGTCCGGGCCACCAGGCCCTCGATACGCCGTTCGGTGTGGAAGAGCGTGAGCTCCCGCACCAGCTCGGCCAGTTGCCGGTCGGCCCGGTCGCCGCCGCGCAGGAGTCCTTCCTCCAGTATGCGCTCGGAGTCCTCGTGAGCCCTCTTGAGGATCGCGTAGAGCACTTCCTCTTTGGACCCGTAGTGGTTGTAGAGCGAGCCCGCGGTGACCCCGCACGCGGCGGTGATCTTGCGGACGGTGGTCGCGGGGAACCCGTCTTCATAGAACAGGCGCGCCGCCTCGTCGAGGATGCGCCGGCTCATCGAGGTCGTGGCAGGGGCGCCGTCAGTGGTCTTCCGGGAGCGTGTCGTACCCACCCCCCGACGCTATCACCATATGAACGTTCATTGACCTGGCGGTGCCGAGTCTGGTAAACAAACGTTTGTATATAAGAAGGGGGAATGATGGGTGAACCGGTGATCGACATCTGCGAGGTCGCCTACGACACCGAATGCTGGACGGCCTACCTGCGTTCGCTGGCCACCGTCGCACCGCGTTATCTCGTCATGTTCTCCGGGCGGCTCGCCGCCCTCACCGGACGGGCTCACGGCGAGGTCGCGGCGGAGGCGGCGCATGATCCGATAGGAACGGCGGAGCGGCTGGCCCACGTCCTTGGACGCGGCTTCGACATCGATCACCATGTCGCCGCGCTGACCGAGAGCGGGGTGGCCCACCAGATCCTGCACGGCGGGCCGTGGCCCATCAGGGACGCCACCGTCAACGACACGGTCGCCGCCTTCGCGGCCAGGCACCCGGACCGGCTCAGCGCATGGGCCGGGGTCAGCCTCACCGACTCGCGGACCGCGATCGCCGAGGCACGTCGCGCGCTCGACGAGCTCGGTGCGACCGGCCTCTCGGTCATCCCGTTCCTCGACGGCACCGACCCGTCCGCACCCGAACACGCCGGGCTCTGGAAGCTCGCCGCCGACCGTGGTGTCCCGGTGTGGCTGCACTGCGGGCAGCACTTCCGTTCGGACATCCCGATCGATGTCTCCGGGCCGCGGGTGCTGGACCGGATCGCCGGCGCCCACCCCGGTCTCGTCCTGGTCGCCGGGCACGGAGGCTGGCCCTGGGTCACGGAGATGCTGGCGGTGGCGCAGCGGCACCCCAACGTCTACCTGGAGTTCTCCTCGCACCGTCCGTCCAGGATGGCGGCCAGGGGATCGGGATGGGAGGCGCTGCTGACGCTGGGTGCCGCATCCGTCCGCTCCCGCGTCCTCTTCGGGTCCACCAGCTGGACCCAGGCCTCCACCCCTGCCAGGCTCGCCGCCGAGGTCACCTGGCTGGGCCTTCCGGACGACGTCGTCCAGGCCTGGCTGCATGGCAACGCCGAGCGACTGCTGAACCGCACCTGGCAGGGAAGCGCGGCATGAGCGGCCGCCGGGTGCTGGTCACCGGGGCCGCCGGTGGCATCGGCACGTCCCTCGTGGCCGAACTGCTTCTGCAGGGCGCGCAGGTGCTGGCGACCGATGTCGACGCGTCAGGCTGCGAGCGCCTGAAAAGGCGGTTCGACGACGATCGGCTCCACCTGGTGCCGCTCGACCTGACGGAGAGCGGAGCGCCACAGCAAATCGTCGATCAGGCGCTCGGCCGACTCGGAGGCCTCGACGGCCTCGTGAACAACGCAGGTGTGGAGCACCGCGCGGCACTGGGCGAGCACAGCACCGCCGACTGGGCGCGCGTCATGGAGATCAACCTGTCGGCGCCGTTCCGGCTGGCCCGTGCGGCGGCACCCGCCCTCGCCGGACGGCCGGGCGCCGCCATCGTCAACGTCTGCTCGATCGCGGTGACCGGGTTCGCCGGGCAGGCCGCCTACGACGCGAGCAAGGGTGGGCTGCTGAGCCTGACCCGCTCGCTCGCCGTCGAACTGGGACCGCTCGGCGTCCGCGCGAACGCCGTGTGCCCCGGCTTCATCGACACCCCGATGCTCGACGAGAGCGGGCTTCGCGGGCTGGCGGAGAAGGTCGCCGCCCGGCTGCCGATCGGCCGGTGCGGGCACCCGGAGGAGGTCGCCGCCGCGGTCGTGTGGCTGCTGGGAACGGGGGCCGGTTATGTCACCGGCCAAGCATTGTTCGTCGATGGAGGGATGGTCAGAGCATGATGCGCGAACAGGAGAGCACGACGTCAAGCGGTGAAGGGGCCCTGCTGGTCTCCCGGCCGGCCCCGGGGGTGCTGTGGCTGACCATGAACCGTCCCGACCGCCGCAACGCGATCGATCGCGCGCTCGGCGAGGAGCTGCTGCGCGCGCTGGAGCACGCCGAGACCGACCCGCAGGCCAGGGTCGTGGTGCTGACCGGGGCGGGCAGTGCCTTCTGCGGCGGGGACGACCTCGGCGCGGTGGACGAGCACCTCGCCGGGGACCGCAGGCACTCGCCGGTGCTCGGTGACACCGCCGACCCCGTGTACCTGCGGATCGTCGAGGCCCTCGTCACAGCGCCGCAGCCGGTCATCGCGGCGGTCAACGGCCCCGCGGCCGGGGCGGGCACCGAGCTGGCCTGCGCCGCCGACCTGCGGATCGCCTCGGACACGGCGCGGATCGGGAGCTGCCTGGTGAACGTGGCGCAGACCGGCACCGCCGTGATGCTGGCCCGGATCGTCGGGAGCGCCAAGGCGACCGAGATCTATCTGTCCGGCGGGCTGCTCGACGCCACCGACGCCGAACGCCTGGGCATCTACACCCGGGTCGTCCCGTCGGGGGATCTGCGGGACGCGGCGCTCGCCGAGGCCCGCAGGCTCGCGGCCGGTCCGACCGGCGCGATCGGGCTTTACAAGCAGCTACGCGAGCGAGTGTACGGTCAGCCGCTGGAGCAGGCGCTGCGGATCCAGAACACCTTCCACATCCGCAACAACAGGGAAGTCCATGATGCCGTCGAAGGAGCACGTGCCTTCGTCGAAAAGCGCAGCCCCGAATTCACGGGCCGTTGAGGAGGAACGGATGACCATGGCAGACGGTGACGTGTTCGGCCGGCTCGACGGCAGGGTCGTTCTGGTCACGGGTGCGGCGAGCGGCATCGGCGCGGCCTCGATGAGGCTGTTCCGGGCCGTCGGGGCCGAGGTCATCGGGGTGGACCTGACCCCGGGAGAGGGCATCGTCCAAGCGGACGTCTCCGACCCGGCACAGGTCGCGGAGGTCGTCGACGGGGTGGTCGCCCGGCACGGCCGGCTAGACGTCGTCCACGGCAACGCCGGCGTCAACGTGCCCGGCCGCCCGCACAGCCTCACCGACGACGACTACCGCAAGGTGATGGGCGTCTGCTGCGACGCCAACTTCTACCTGGTGCGCTCCGCGGTCGGGCACATGCGCGCGCACGGGGGAGTGTTCGTGTTCACCTCGTCGATGTGCGGGGTGTCGGCGACTCCCCGCTCCCCGGTCTACAACATGGCCAAGCACGCTCTCATCGGCCTCGCCCAGTCCGTCGCCGTCGACTACGGCGCGCAGGGGATTCGCGCGGTGGCCCTGATCACCGGGCCGACGCACACCGGGATGGTCGACGAACTGTGGCCGCCGGGTCCGCTCCGCGACTCGCTGACCGCGACCACCGCCGTCGGACGGCTGGCCACCCCCGAGGAACAGGCCCGCGCCGCGGTGTTCGCCGCGCTGCCCGGCAGTTCCTTCCTCACCGGATGCAGTCTCACCGTGGACGGCGGCGCGACCGCCGGGTGGAACGAGATGGCCCGGACGATGCTCACTCTCAAGAAGGTGTGATGACGGAACTGGGACGCATCGAAGGCGGCGTCGAAGCCCCCATGCGGGACGGCGTGCTGCTGCGCGGCGACCTGTGGCGGCCCCCGTCCCCGTCCCCGGCCGTGGTGTTCAGGACGCCGTACGGCCGGCGGCAGATCAGCTCCGACACGCTGCACCCCCAGCACTGCCTCGCCGGAGGATTCGCCGCGCTGGTGCAGGATACCCGGGGCCGCTTTGACTCCGACGGCGACTGGCGGGCCGTCATGTGGGAGCAGGAGGCCAGGGACACCTACGACACGGTGGAGTGGGCGGCGGCACAGCCCTGGTGCGACGGCAACGTGTTCCTCGCGGGCACCTCCTACCTCGGCATCATCGCCTGGCTCGGCGCGGCCGAACGCCCGCCCCACCTGCGCGGCATCGCCCCTGCCATGACGACCGGCGCGGCGGCCGACACCCGTGACACCGGCGGCGCGCTGCGGCTGGACCACCTCGTCGGGTGGCTGGCCTACATGGCCGCCGACTGGCTGGGCCGGCAGGGACCGGACGCCGACCCGTCGCTGGTCGCCAAGGTCGCGTCGTTGATTCACGATCCGGGACGGGCGATGCGGCGGCTGCCGCTCGTGGGCATGCCGGAACTGGACCTGCCCGGATTCCCGATCCGGATCGGCGACCTGCTGGACGGACGGATCCAGGCCCTGCCCGACTGGGACCACGCGGCGGTGGAGGTGCCGACCCTGTCGGTGACCGGCTGGTACGACGTCTACGCCACCGCGACCATCCGCGGGCACCTGGAGATGCGCAGGCTGCGACCGGACCTGCGGCACGAGCTGATAGTCGGCCCCTGGGCGCACACCGGAGCCCTGTCCCATCTGCAGGGCGAGGTCAACTTCGGTGTCGCGGCCTCCGCCGCGGCCACCCGGCTGCCCGCCCGGCACCTGGAGTTCTTCCGCCGCTGCCTGGACGGATCGGACGGTCCCGCCCCCGTTCGGTACTTCCAGATGGGCGCGGACGAGTGGCGCACCGCCGAGCGATGGCCGCCGACGGAGGCCGCCGGGCACGCCCTGTACCTGACGGGGCCCGCCGCGCAGGGTAGGACGCCGGGACGGCTGACCGCCACGCCCGACACGGCGAACCCGGCCACACCGGACGGCTACCTCCACGATCCGGAGGATCCGGTGCCGAGCCACGGCGGGCGCGTCCTGCACCTCGGCCGCCTCGTCCCCGGGCCGCTGGACCTCAGCCGAACGGCCGAGCGACCCGACGTCCTCGTCTACCACGGCGACGTGCTCACCGAGGACACGGACGTCATCGGCCCGGTGCGGCTGAAGCTCACCTTCGCCACCGACGCGGCGGACGCCGACGTGATGGCTCGGCTGGTGGACCAGCTGCCCGACGGGCGGATGCTGCCGGTCGGCGAGGGGGTGATCAGGCTGAGCCGCCGCGACGGCCCCGACACCCCGGTGCCACGGGGAGAACCGGTCCGGCTGGACATCGATCTCGGGTACACGGCCCAGCGGTTCCCGGCCGGCCACCGGATCGGCCTGATGCTGTCCAGCAGCAACTTCCCCCACTACGACCGCAACCAGGGGGACGGGGAGCCGCCCGCCACGGCCGGACCGGGCACGCCGTCCACCCAGAGTGTCCACTACGGGACGTCGGTCCTCCTCCTGGGCGACGGGGCGCGCCCGTGACGCTGCGGCACCGGACCGTCCAGCGCTCCACCGACTGCGAGATCCACCACTGGACCGGCGACTCCGGTGACCAGTCCCCGATCGTTCTCACCCATGGCGCCACCCTCGATCACCGTACGTGGGAACCGCAGGCCGAGGCGTTCGCCGCCCGGTACCGGATCCTGCTGGGGGACGTCCGGGGCCACGGGAGCTCCGACTTCTTCAACAGCACCGTGCTGCGCTTCCCCGCCGAGCACGGACTCGACTCACCGGAGGACTGATATGACGATGTGGAGCCGGGAGGACGTCGACGGCGTCGCCGTCCTCACCTACCGAAACCCGCCACGCAACTTCCTCACCTTCGCCGCGCTCGAAGAACTGGACGCGGAACTCGCCCGGCTGGAGACCGCGCCGGACATCGGGGTTGTGACGCTGACCAGTGATGTCCCCGGCTACTTCATCGCCCACGCCGACCTGGACGAGCTCGCCGAACTCTCCCGGGGGCCGATGCCGCGGGCCAAGATCTGGTACACCGCGATGCGACGCGTCGAGCGGATCCCGCAGCCGGTGATCGCCGCGATCGACGGCCAGGCATGGGGCGGCGGCTTCGAGCTGTCCCTGGCCTGTACGCTGCGATGGGCCTCGACCGCCGCCCACTTCAGTCTGCTCGAGACCGCGCTCGGCATCATCCCCGGGGCGGGCGGCACCCAGCGGCTGGCCCGGTTGATCGGCCCCGGGCGGGCCGCCGACATCGTCCTCACCGGTGACGTCCTCACCGCCGAACAGGCCAGGGCCGCCGGATTCGTCGAACGGGTGCTCCCCGCGCCCAACTTCCAGGCGGAGGTTCTGCGGCTCGCGCGCGGCATGGCGTCCCATCCCGCCGCCGCCCTCGCCGCCGCGAAGCGCGCACTCGTCGAGGGTCCCCGGCTACCGCTCGCCGAAGGTCTCCGGCTGGAGGCCGCACTCTTCGCGGAGAGACTGGCCAGCCCCGAATCCAGGAGGCTTCAGGAAGCGGCGCGGCGCCGCTACGCCGAGGCGGCGGACGACGACGACATCTCCTTCGGAGACCGCCCGTGAAGACCGCGGTCATCACCGGAGCCGGCCGGGGCATCGGCCGGGCGACCGCGTTCACGCTCGCACGCGACGGTTACGCCGTCGCGGTCGGCTACCACCGGAACGCCGAGTCCGCCGCCGAAGTCGTCGGCGAGATCCACCGGAACGGCGGACACGCCGCCGCCTTCGCGCTGGATGTCGCCGATCAGGACCAGTGCGCGGAGTTCGTGCGCGCAGCGGGTGAACGGCTCGGGCCCGTCCGTGCGGTCATCTCCAACGCGACAGGATTCGGCTCCGCCTCGCCGTCCCTGGGGAAGGCACTCGAAACCCCCTGGCATACCTACGAGCGGATGTTCGCCACCCGCGTCGGCTCCCTCCTCGCCCTCGTGACCGCGGCACGTTCGCAACTGGCCGACGGCGGCCGGGTCGTGACGACCGTGAGCACCGGGACGAGCAGGCACGTCCCCGGTTATGCGGCGATCGCCGCCGCCATGGCCGCGGCCGAGAGCGTCGTCCGCTACCTCGCCGTGGAACTCGGCCGCGACGGCATCACGGTCAATCTGGTGAGCGGCGGTGTGGTGGCGACGGACGCGCTGCGCGAGATCAGCCCCGACCCGGAGCGCCTCCTGGCCGCCGCCGCGCGCGCCACACCGCTGGGCCGCGCCGGCTCCCCCGAAGACCTGGCCAAGGTCATCGCGTTCCTGTGCGGCGAGGAGGCCGGCTGGATCACCGGACGCTCCATCATCACGGACGGAGGAAACTCGCTGCGCTGAGCCATGACCTCACCCGCTGTACCGAGCCGGACGGTACCGGACGATCCTGCCGTGCCCGGCACTGCCGTACCGGTGCGGATCTGCTCGAAAGTCAAAGTCGGACGGTGTTCGGCGAGGACTCTTGGGCCGGCGGTGTCCGAATGGGCATTGACACCTGCGGACATGAGCCTGCCGGTGAGGGCCGGTTTCATCGCGATCGCGTACGGGACGCGCCGGGGAGCCGGATCGGTCCGCCGACGCTGACGACGATCAGGTCATGGAAAGCGCAAAGTGCGACAGATGGCCATCTGTCGCACTTTGTTCCTATGTGTCCGAGGGGGGACTTGAACCCCCATGCCCCGCAAAGGGCACTAGCACCTCAAGCTAGCGCGTCTGCCTATTCCGCCACCCGGACGTGGTGCCTGCACGTGGGACCGTCATCCCGCGTCGGCGGACTTAGGTTAGCAAACTCTTGAGCTTGCGTCATATCGGTTGGAGGGCGGGTAGGGACGGGGTGCCGGGAAGGAGGGTACGGCGGGAGGATGGGGGTGGAAGCCGTACCGAACTCAAGGAGTCCACATGGCTACGCTCAACGGTGAGGATGAGGTCGTCGGGCTGTGCCGCGACCTGATCAGGATCGACTCGACCAACGCGGGTGACAACTCGGGCCCCGGAGAGCGGGCCGCCGCCGAGTACGTGGCCGAGAAACTGGCCGAGGTCGGGCTGGAGCCGCAGATCCTGGAGTCGGACAGGGGGCGGGCCAACGTGATCGCCCGCATCGCGGGGGAGAACTCCTCGCGGGACGCGCTGCTGCTGCACGGACATCTGGACGTCGTGCCCTTCGACGCCGCCGACTGGGCCCACCACCCGCTCAGCGGTGAGATCGCGGACGGCTGTGTCTGGGGACGCGGCGCGGTCGACATGAAGGACATGGACGCGATGATCCTCGCGGTCGTACGACAGCGGCTCAGCGAGGGGCGGCGCCCGCCGAGGGACGTGGTGCTGGCCTTCACCGCCGACGAGGAGGCCGGGGGTCACTACGGCGCGCAGTGGCTGGTCGAGCAGCACAAGGACCTGTTCGACGGGTGCTCTGAGGCGATCGGTGAGGTGGGCGGGTTCAGCGTCTCCATCGACGAGGCGCGCAGGCTCTATCTGATCGAGGCGGCCGAGAAGGGCATCGCCTGGATGCGCCTGACCGCCACCGGCCGGGCCGGGCACGGCTCGATGCTCAACGCGGAGAACGCGGTCACCGATCTGGCCGAGGCGGTGGGCCGCATCGGCCGGTACGAGTGGCCGGTACGGATGACACAGACGGTGAGGACGTTCCTGGAGGAGACCTCCAGGGCGCTGGAGCTGGAGCTTGACCTGGACGACGCGGAGAAGACCGTCGCCAAGCTGGGGCCGCTGGCGCGGATGATCGGCGCCACGCTGCGCAACACCGCCAACCCCACGATGCTGGAGGCCGGCTACAAGGCCAATGTGATCCCCCAGGTCGCCACCGCGCATGTGGACGGCCGTTTCCTGCCGGGATATGAGGACGAGTTCTTCCAGACCGTCGACGAGCTGCTCGGCCCCAATGTGACCAGGGAGTTCATCTACCACGACATCGCCATCGAGACCGGTTTCGACGGGCCGTTGGTGCGCGCCATGGCCGACGCCCTCCTCGCCGAGGACCCGGGCGCGCTGGCCGTGCCGTACACGTTGTCGGGGGGACGGACTTGAAGGCGTTCGGCCGGATGGGAATTCGAGGGTTCGGGTTCGCGCCGCTGAAGCTCCCCGCCGACCTGGACTTTTCCGGGATGTTCCATGGGGTGGACGAGAGGGTGCCGGTGGATTCGTTGCGGTTCGGGGTCCGGGTTCTTGACCGATTCCTGGACGGCTGCTGATCCGTTCCCGGGAAACCCGTTGCGTTGACTCCATGTGGTGCTAACGTGACTCTCCGTTGAAGGGTGGCCCGTGTCCAAGCGGGCCTGTCCAGGAGCTTTGGGAGGCCATGTGGCGCACGTGCCGCACGAGCAGTGGAGGGCGTCCTCGCCCGCTGCTCGACGCGTGCCCGTGGCCTTCTCCGTCGACGACACGATCCCCGACCGGGCCGACCGGATGGCGCGGTTCGCGGCCGGCGCCCGGCGGGGCATCAGGCAAGCCCTCGCCATCGGCGGTCTCCTGGCCGCCGCATGGCTGCTCGCGATCGTCTTCGGCTTTCTCAGTGCCACTCCCGCGGCCGCGGACGCCACCGCGGCGACAGGAGTGGCCCGCTCCCAGGCCTTCGACGCTGTCGCTTCCGGATCGGCTGCAAAGGTCGATGACTTCCCCACGGGTAGCGGCAAACCGTCGGCGACGGACAACGCCGAAGCCATGGCGGGGCGAGGTGTGGACGGGCTCACCAGCCAGTCCAAGCCGGGGGCCCCGGCACCCGCCACCGTCGACCACGGTTCTGGCACCAATGGATTCGTGCCCCAGAGCGGTGGTGGATCCGGCCTCTTCGGCTCGGGTCCGGGGGATGTCGCGTGGTTCGCCTACGACCCGCGACTGGCGACGCAGCGTGTTCCGCTGGCGTTCGTGCTCCCCCCCGTCGTCCGCACAGCGGCGGACGACCCTTCTTTCTCTCCTGACTGACACCGTCTCGTAGACCGGCCTGATCTCCTTTCGAGTGATCCGCCGGTCGCGGAGCCTGTCTCGATCCTCCGTCCCCCGGAGAGTCGCTCCACCGGTGAGCGGTGAGCAGGCCGACGAGTCAGCCGGTTCCCAACTCCTCGTGACGGCCCGCCTGGGCCTCCGCTGTGCGGGCCCTGTCCGGTCCTCGCATGGCACTCGCATGCCCTCACGAGGGCTTCAGGTCCCCCCGAGACTGCTAGGAGCTTCAATCATGCGTACGTGGGTTAGGGGCACCGCCCCTGCGGCACTGCTCGCACTGGGCGTCATGGCCATGGGCGGCGGTACCGCCTTCGCCGACACCGACGGTGACCACTCGATCGCCGGAGGAAACCAGGTCAATCTTCCGATCACCCTGCCGATCGACATCAGTGGAAACGCCGTCGCTGTGGCCGGGCAGTCGGCCGCCTCCTCCGAGGGGGGCGCGTCCGCCGAGAACAGCGGCGGCGGCGCGGGGGGCAACGAGACCTCAGGTCGGGGCAGCGTTCTGGGCGGCAACCAGGTGGTGGCGCCGATCACCGCGCCCGTCAACGCCTGCGGCAACGCGGTGTCGGTGATCGGCCGTTCCGAGGCGGGTTGCCGTGGCGGTGCCTCGGTGCGGAACCAGGGCGGGAACGGCGGCGGTGCCGGTGGCAACCGCACGAACGGTGATCACAGCATCGGCGGCGGCAACCAGGTGGTGGCGCCGATCACCGCGCCGATCAACGCCTGCGGCAACTCCTTCGCGATCTTCGGTGGGGCGACCGCCGGTTGCCGGGGTGGTGCCTCGGTGAGCGGTCAGGGCGGTGGCGGCGGCGGTGCGGGCGGCAACCGCACCTCCGGTCGGGGCAGCGTCCTGGGTGGTAACCAGGTGGTGGCGCCGATCACCGCGCCGATCAACATCTGCGGCAACTCGGTCGCCGTCGTCGGCGAGGCGTTCTCCGGCTGCGAGGGCGGTGCCGAGGTCGGCGGCGGCAGGCCCGGCGGGCCGGGGCAGCCCGGTGGTCCTGGGCACCCTGGTGGTCCTGGTCACCCCGGCAGGCCGGGGCACCCCGGTGGTCCTGGTCACCCCGGTGGGCCCGGGCACCCTGGTGGGCCGGGACGGCCGGGCGGCTCGGGGGAGCACGGTGGCCCTGGCAAGCCCGACTGGCCGGGTAAGCCGGGCTACGGCGGTCACGGCGGTCACGGCGGCTGGGAGCGGGGCCCGCGTCCGGGCGGTCCCGGCTCGGGGTACGGCCGGCCGGGAAACGACACCGATGGGCGCTTCGGAGCCGGCAGCGGTAACCAGGTGGTCGCGCCGATCACCGCGCCCGCCAACGTCTGTGGCAGCGCCGTCGGCAACGGCCAGGCGGGCTGCCCGGGCGGTTCGTCCGCGGGGACGGGCCAAGGCGGCGGCGGTGCGGGCGGCAACCGTACCTCCGGTCGGGGCAGCGTCCTGAGTGGTAACCAGGTGGTGGCGCCGATCACCGCGCCGATCAACGTCTGCGGCAACGCGGTCGCCGTCCTGGGTGGGGCCTTCGCCGGCTGCCAGGGCGGTGCGTCCGTCGGGACCGGTGGTCCCGGTGGCGGCGGTGCCGGTGGCAACCGCACGAACGGTGATCACAGCATCGGCGGCGGCAACCAGGTGGTGGCGCCGATCACCGCGCCGATCAACGTCTGCGGCAACGCGGTGGGCGTGCTCGGCCGGGCCGCGGCCGGATGCAGGGGCGGCACCTCGGTCTCCGGTGGTGCGGGTGCGGGGGCCGGTGGCAACCGTACCTCCGGTCGGGGCAGCGTCCTGGGTGGTAACCAGGTGGTGGCGCCGATCACCGCGCCGATCAACATCTGTGGCAACGCGGTCGCCGTCCTGGGCGACGCCGCCGCGGGCTGCCTCGGCGGCTCCCGCGCCGGAGGGCCGGGCGGCGGCCAGTGGGGCGGCCACAACGGTGGCCAGTGGGGCGGCCACAAGGGCGATCACAACGGCGGCCGCGACGGCTGGGATGGCAAGCCTGGCAGGAACAAGACCAGTAGCCTGCTGTCCGTCCTCCCCGCCGTTCCGGGGGTCGACGGCGAGACCGGTCAGGCGTCGCCGTCCGACGCCCGCGGTGCCCGGAAGGCGAGCCGGTCCCAGCTTCCGGCCGCCGGTCTGCCCGAGCTCCCCGTCATGCCCGCCACACCGGTGAGCAAGCGGGCCGCGGCGGCCGACAGCAGCTCGCCGCTGGCTCCCGTCACGGGCCTGACGTCCTCCACCCCGGCCGGTAACCTGCCGATCCGTGATCTGGGCCTGATGAGTGCCGCTCAGCCCGTCGGCGTGACCGGGATGAACGTCGGTTCCCTGGTCACCCTGCTGATCGGCGCGTTGGCCGCGGCCTCCGCGACCGTCTTCGGCACCACCCGTCGCATCCGTTTCGGTAAAAAGTAAGGCATTAGTCACCTATTAGGCATGCCTTCCTCAGAGCCACTGAGGAAGGCGCGCAGACGCCTCGACGGCGGCGAGACAGGATGACCGTGCCCGTGTGGTGCGGTGCTCGCTCGCCTGGCGAGGCACGGAAGCTTTGCCCGTCCCGGGGGCGCGGCCCGGGGCGGGCAAAGCCATGTCTGGAATCACATCGTCCTGGTCACACGTATGATCTTCCGGCGCAGCCGGACGTCTCGGCGGCCATCGGGATACAGTCGCAGACGGTCGAGCTCCCAGTCACCGTATTCTGCGTGTTCGGTCAGTATCTGGCGGGCTGCGTCCCGTGAGGTGCCACGCGGGAGATGGAGAACCAAGTAGGAGTAGTCCAGCACAGCGATTAGTCTCCGAGGGTGAGCTGAGGGACGTCGACACTCATAGGGCTTTATTCTGCGTCCTTGCGGCTTTCCTTGGGAGTGTTCCCGACTCAGATCGGGTAACCCGAGGGGAAGTAAACGGGGAACGAATGCGAACAGCGAGGTAGGAAGCAGCGTGCCAGCCAAGAACGGCAACGCCGGCGGAAACCGCCTGGTGATCGTCGAGTCGCCTTCCAAGGCGAAGACCATCGCCGGGTACCTCGGCCGCGGCTACGTCGTGGAGTCCAGCATCGGGCATATTCGTGATCTCCCTGAGAAGGCCGACGACATCCCCGAGAAGTACAAGGGGGAGTCCTGGGCACGCCTCGGCGTCAATGTGGATCACGAGTTTGAGCCGCTCTACGTCGTCAACCACGACAAGAAGGCACAGGTGAGCAAGCTCAAGCAGCTGCTCAAGGATGCCGACGAGCTCTATCTCGCCACTGACGAGGACCGCGAGGGCGAGGCGATCGCCTGGCATCTCCGCGAGGTGCTCAATCCCAAGGTCCCGGTGCACCGCATGGTGTTCCACGAGATCACCCCGCGGGCGATCCAGGAGGCGGTGGCCAATCCCCGCGCCCTGAACCTGCGGCTGGTCGACGCCCAGGAGACCCGGCGCATCCTCGACCGTCTCTACGGCTACGAGGTCAGCCCGGTCCTGTGGAAGAAGGTCAAGCCCCGGCTTTCGGCAGGGCGCGTGCAGTCCGTGGCGACCCGGCTGGTCGTGGAGCGCGAGCGCGAGCGCCTGGCGTTCACCAGCGCGAGTTACTGGGACCTGCAGGCGCTGCTCGACACCGGCGGCGACGAGGTTCCGCACGAGTTCACCGCCATGCTGACCGGTGTGGACGGAAAGCGCGTCGCCCAGGGCCGGGACTTCGCGAGTAACGGCACCCTCAAGAGCGCCGATGTGCTGCACCTGGACGAGCAGGCCGCCCAGGCCCTGGCCGGGCGGCTGGCCGGTGTGCCGTACAAGGTCAGGTCGGTCGAGCGCAAGCCGTACACCCGCAAGCCGTACGCGCCGTTCAGGACGACCACGTTGCAGCAGGAGGCCAGCCGCAAGCTGGGCTTCTCCGCGAAGTCGACGATGCAGGTCGCCCAGCGCCTCTACGAGAACGGCTTCATCACCTACATGCGGACCGACAGCATCACGCTGTCGGAGACCGCCGTCGCCGCCGCCCGCAGCCAGGCCATCAAGCTCTACGGCTCGGCCTATGTGCCCGACAAGCCGCGCGTCTACGCCAGCAAGGTGAAGAACGCGCAGGAGGCGCACGAGGCGATCCGCCCCTCGGGTGAGGAGTTCCGCACGCCGGGCGAGACCGGGCTGACCGGTGACATGTTCCGCCTGTACGAGCTGATCTGGCAGCGGACCGTGGCCTCCCAGATGAAGGACGCGGTCGGTGAGTCGGTCACCGTCAAGGTGGACGGCACGTCCAGTTCGGGGGAGCGGGTCGAGTTCAGTGCCTCCGGGCGGACCATCACCTTCCACGGCTTCCTGAAGGCCTATGTCGAGGGCGCGGACGACCCGTCCACCGACCGCGACGACTCCGAGAAGCGCCTGCCGAACCTGAGCGAGAACGACCCGCTCACCGCGTCCGCGCTGAACGTGCTGTCGCACGCCACCAAGCCGCCGGCCCGGTACACGGAGGCGTCGCTGATCAAGGAGCTGGAAGACCGGGAGATCGGCCGCCCCTCGACGTACGCGTCGATCATCGGAACGATTCTGGACCGCGGCTACGTCTTCAAGAAGGGCACCGCCCTGGTGCCGTCCTTCCTGGCGTTCGCGGTGGTCAACCTGCTGGAGCGGCACTTCGGCCACCTCGTCGACTACGACTTCACCGCCGACATGGAGAAGGTCCTCGACGACATCGCCAACGACCGGGCGGAGCGGGTGCCCGAGCTGCGCCGGTTCTACTTCGGCGTGGACGGCGGCGAGGGGCTGAAGGAACTGGTCACCGATCTCGGCGAGATCGACGCCAAGGAGATCAGCTCGTTCTCGATCAGGGGCACCGACATCATGATCCGGGTGGGCCGCTACGGCCCGTACCTGGACCGCGAAGGTGTCCGGGTGAACGTGCCGGAGGACCTGGCCCCCGACGAGCTCACCGCGTCGATGGCCGAGGAGCTGTTCTCCCGCCCGACGGGTGACCGGGAGCTGGGCAAGGACCCGGTGACCGGGCACGTGATCGTGGCCAAGGACGGTCGCTTCGGCCCGTACGTCACCGAGATCCTGCCGGTGGAGGCGCCTCCGGCCGAGGGCAAGAAGAAGACCAAGAAGGCCGACGCCCCCAAGCCGCGCACCGGGTCGCTGCTCAAGTCGATGTCCCTGGACACCGTCACCCTTGAGGACGCCCTGCTTCTGCTCTCGCTGCCGAGGGTGCTCGGGGTGATCGACGACCAGGAGGTCACGGCGCAGAACGGCAAGTTCGGGCCGTACATCAAGAAGGGCACCGACTCTCGTTCCCTGAAGTCGGAGGAGGAGCTGTTCACGGTCACCCTCGACCAGGCCAAGGAGCTGTTCGCCCAGCCCAAGACCAGGGGCAGGCGGGCCGCGGCCGCGCCGCCGCTGCGCGAGCTGGGCGAGGACTCGGTCTCCAAGAAGCCGATCGTGGTGAAGGAGGGGCGGTTCGGGCCCTACGTCACCGACGGGGAGACCAACGCCTCGCTGCGCAAGGGGGACGAGGTCGAGCAGATCACCACCGAACGCGCCGCCGAGCTTCTCGCTGACCGCCGCGCCCGTGGCCCGGCGCCCAAGCGCCCCCGCACCACCCGGGCCAAGGCCAAGGCCTGACGCCGCCGAGCCAGGGCACCTCGTACGGGGCCCTGGCCCATGGGGTCACCGCGCCCGCGGGGAACGCATTCGCCGTTTCGGGCGTTCTTCGGAACGCGCCGGGATGGCCGGTGGGCGCGAGAGGGAAGGCAAGTGACGATCGTGGGCTTCGTATCGCTGGTCATCTGTGCGATCACGGTGGTCCACTACTACCTGTGGCGTCGTCTGGTCCGCTCGACCACTCGGCCGGGGCGGACCCGCCGGGTGCTGACCTGGGTCATCGTCGGCCTGGCGGTGCTCGCCCCCGTGACGCTGGTCGCCTCCCGCAGTGAGTGGGGGCACTTCCTGGCGTGGCCGGGATTCTTCTGGATCGCGACGATGTTCTACCTCCTCGTGTTCCTGGTGGTCCTGGAGATCCCCAGGGCCGTGGCCCTGCTGGTGGTGCGCGGGGTGGAGCACCGGGCCGAGCGGCGCGGGGTGCCGCCGGGGGTGGCCGCCCGCCGTGCGAAACGAGACGCGCAGCCGGAGCTCGCCGTTCGATCCGAAACCGCCGTCACACCGGCGTCCGTGGCCGCCGTTCGTCCCGAGCACTCCCTCCGGTCCGTCTCGGTGGCCCGGACCGACCGTGGGGAGTCCGCGATCGGTGGGGTGGTGGTCGTACCGGGCCCCGGAGGCACGCCGCGCGACGGAGGGGCGAAGGACACGGCGGGCGGGCTGAGCAGGAGGCTGTTCATCGCCCGTACGGCGGCGGTCGCCGCCGGGGCGGGAGCGCTCGGCACGATCGGGTTCGGGATCAGGACCGCTCTCGGCGACCCGGTGATCGAGTCGGTCGGGGTGGTGCTGCCCAGGCTGGATCCGCGCCTGAACGGCCTGCGGTTCGCGGTTGTCAGCGACATCCACCTGGGCCCGCTCACCGGTACGGAGCACACCCGGCGCATCGTCCGCATGATCAACTCACTGGAGGCCGACGTGGTCGCCGTGGTCGGCGACCTGGTCGACGGTACGGTGGCCGAGCTCGGCCCGCTGGCCAGGCCGTTGAAGGATCTCGAATCCCGCTACGGCGCCTACTTCGTCACCGGCAACCACGAGTACTACACCGCAAACGGCCCGCAGGAGTGGATCGAGGAACTCCGCGAACTCGGCGTCCGCCCGCTGGGCAACGAGCGTGTGGAGATCGCCCACGGGGGAGCCGTGCTCGATCTCGCCGGGGTCAACGACGTCGGCGGTGTCGCGTCGGGTGACGGTCCGGACTTCGAGCGGGCGCTGGGGGGCCGTGACCGCTCCCGGTCCACGGTCCTGCTCGCCCACCAGCCGGTCCAGGCGGTCCAGGCGGCCACCTACGGGGTGGACCTCCAGCTGTCCGGCCACACGCACGGAGGGCAGATGGTCCCCTTCAACCTGATCATTCCGATGCAGCAGCCGGTCGTCTCCGGTCTCGGCGAGGTGGACGGCACCCAGGTCTACGTGACGCGGGGCGCGGGTTTCTGGGGGCCGCCGGTCCGGGTGGGCGCCCCACCCGAGATAACCCTGCTGGAAGTCCGGAACGAGAAGCCTCGGTAGTCCGGCACCGATCGGGAAGGGGACGCATCACTGGGAACACGAGCATCTGACGCTTCTTTTCGGGTGTGACACCTGCGGGGCACAGGGCGGAGGCATTACCCTCGTGCGACGGGCAGCCGGGCGTTCTCGCCTGGCTCATGTTCTCCCCAGCCCAGCGAGCACCTGGATACGCTGACACTATGACCACCCTTGGCCGGAGCACCACGCGACGCAAGCCCCCCCACGTGCTGGCCAACACCCCGTTCCGCAAACTGTGGACGGCGATGTCGGTGTGCAGCCTCGGAGACTGGCTCAACCTGCTGGCACTGACCGCCCTGGCGGGCAACCTCACGGTGGGGTCCGGCTACAAGGTCCAGAGCCTGGCCATCGGAGGCGTCTTCGTGGCGAAGATGCTCCCCGCCATCCTGCTGGGTCCGCTCGCCGGCGCGTTCGCCGACCGGTTCGACCGGCGGATGACGATGTTCTTCTGCGACTTCCTGCGCTTCGCGCTGGTGCTGTCGATCCCGCTGATCGGCAACTACCAATGGGTGATCATCGCCACCTTCCTGGTCGAGTGCGTCAACCTCTTCTGGGTTCCGGCCAAGGACGCCACGGTGCCCAACCTGGTGCCCAAGGAGCGGCTGGAGGAGGCCAACCAGCTCAACCTCCTGGTCACCTACGGGACCGCGCCGGTCGCCGCGCTGCTGTTCGCGGTGCTGTCGGTCGCCGACGACGCCCTGGGCAACCTGGTGCCGTTCTTCGCCCAGCGAGAGACCTACCTGGCGCTGTTCATCAACGCGCTCGCCTACCTGGTCTCGGCCTTCATCATCCTTTCGCTCAAGGACATCCCGAAGGCCGGCGCGCGGGCCGCGACCTCCACGCCGTCGGTGCTGCGGCAGATCTTCGAGGGCTGGCGGTTCGTCGGCGGTAACCGGCTGATCCGCGGCCTGATCATCGGCATGCTGGGTGCGTTCGCCGCCGGCGGTGCGGTGGTCGGGGTGGCCAAGATCTACGTGGGCGCGCTGGGCGGCGGCGACGCGGCGTACGGCGTGGTCTTCGGGGCGGTCTTCGTCGGCATGGCGTCCGGCATGTTCTTCGGGCCGAGGCTGCTGAGGGAGCTGTCGCGGCGACGGTTGTTCGGCCTGTCGATCGTGGTGGCCGGGGTGGTCCTCGTCGCGATCGCGCTCGTCCACAACCTGGTGATCGTCGTCCTGCTGACCGTGTTGCTCGGCGCGTGCGCGGGAATCGCCTGGATCATCGGTTACACGATGATCGGGCTGGAGGTGGACGACAACCTGCGGGGCCGCACGTTCTCCTTCCTGCAGTCGCTCGCCCGGGTGACCCTGCTGCTGGTGGTCGCGGTCGCGCCGACCCTGGCGGGCCTGTTCGGTGAGCGGGAGATCAGGGTCGGGCAGGAGCCGGTCTACCAGTTCGACGGCTCCAACCTGGTGCTGCTGGTCGGCGGGTTGCTCGCGGTGGCCGTCGGGACCGTCGCGCTACGGCAGATGGACGACCGCAGGGGCGTCTCGATCGTCGCCGACCTGATCGCCGCGGCACGTGGGGAGCGGTTCGCACCCGAGAGCGCCGAGCAGGCACGCGGGATGTTCATCGCCTTCGAGGGTGGTGAGGGGTCGGGCAAGACCACCCAGTCCAGGCTGCTCGCGATCTGGCTGCGCGACCAGGGCTTCGACGTCGTACAGACCCGCGAGCCGGGCTCGACCAAGGTGGGCATGCGGCTGCGCGCGATCCTGCTCGACGCGGTGCACCAGGGGCTGTCCGCGAGGTCGGAGGCCCTGCTGTACGCGGCCGACCGGGCCGAGCATGTGGAGAAGGTCATCCGCCCGGCCCTCCAGCGGGGCTCCATGGTGATCTCCGACCGGTACGTCGACTCGTCGCTGGCCTACCAGGGCGCGGGCCGGGCGCTGGACATCGAGGACGTCAAGAGGATCAACGGCTGGGCCACCGGCGGGCTCGTTCCCGATCTCACCGTGCTCATCGACACCCCGCCGTCGGTGGGGCTGGCCCGGCTGGGCGGGGCCGCCGACCGCATCGAGTCGGAGCCGCTGGAGTTCCATGAGCGCGTCCGCCGCGAGTTCCGGGCGCTGGCCGCCGCGGAGCCGGATCGCTACCTGGTCGTCGACGGGACCCTGACCCAGGAACGGATCTCCTCGCTCATCTACGACCGGGTCCGCGAGATCATGCCCGACCCGGTGCCACAGGAGTCGGAGGACGTCACCGGGACCATCCCGGCGATTCGCGACTGACCCGGTGCCTCCGTGAGCCGTGAGCGGATCTGTGAGGCTCTGCCCCGGCGACGCGACCGGCACCGGCGGTAGGTTGGGTCCGTGGGAGTCTTTGATGATCTTGTGGGGCAGGAGCGGGCCGCCGTAACGCTCCGCCGGGCCGCGGCGGCCGGTGCCGACCTGCTGGCCGGGGGGCGCGGTGCCGGGATGACTCACGCGTGGCTGTTCACCGGGCCGCCCGGGTCCGGGCGTGAGGAGGCCGCGCGGGCGTTCGCCGCCGCGCTGTTCTGCCCCGAGCAGGGGTGCGGCCACTGCGACATGTGCCACCAGGTGTCGGTCGGCTCCCACCCGGACCTGGAGATCGTCCGCCCGCAGGGACTCTCGTACGGCATCAAGGACACCCGCAGGCTCATCCTGCGCGCGGCCGGGGCGCCGACGCTGGGCCGCTGGCGGGTCGTGCTGTTCGAGGACGCCGACCGGGCGACCGAGGGGGCGTCCAACGCGCTGCTCAAGGCCATCGAGGAGCCGCCGCCGAAGACCGTCTGGCTGCTCTGCGCGCCTGCTCCGGACGACATGATGATCACCATCAGGTCCCGTTGCCGGATCGTCACGCTCGTCACCCCGCCCACCTCGGCGGTCGCCCACGTGCTGGCCACGCGCGAGAACGTGCCGCCGACGATGGCGGAGTTCGCGGCCAGGGCCGCCCAGGGGCACATCGACCGCGCCCGCAGGCTGGCCCTGGACGAGGAGGCGCGCTCGCGTCGCGAGGCGGTGCTGTCCATCCCCCGGTCGCTCACCGGCGTCGGGGAGTGCGTGATGGCCGCCGAGCGCCTGGTGAAGACCGCCGAGGACGAGGCCGCCGCGGTCACGGCGGTGCTGAACGAGGCGGAGATCACCGAGTTGCGTCAGGTCTACGGCGAGGGCTCCACCGGAAAGGGGCTCAACAGGGGGCTGATCCGCGGCGGTGCCGGAGCGCTCAAGGATCTTGAGGACCGGCAGAAGTCCCGGGCGACCCGCACCAAGCGCGATGTCATCGACGCGGCACTGCTCGACCTGGTGGCGTTCTACCGCGACGTGCTGGCCGTGCAGTTCGGCGCACACGTGGAACTGGCCAGCGAGGACCGCCGCGCCGATCTGGAAGACCTGGCCGGGGCCTCCACCCCGGAGGACACCCTGCGCAGGATCGACGCCGTCATGCGCTGCCGGAGGCGGCTGGCGGCCAATGTCAGCCCGCAGATGGCCGTGGAGTCGATGACTCTCTCGTTGCGTCAGCCCCGGCTCTGATCCGCCTTGACGGGAGGCGACCCGGAGGCGGTTTTTACGTTATAGGCTGAAATATAGGAATTGGGCAGACCGGAACCTGTGAGGCGATCGGCGGGCCCTATGCCGGGGGCGGCAGGCAGGCGGACGTGTGCCACCGCGATGGCCGGGAGGTTTCCGGCCGGCGGGCATGGATGGTTCGGAGGCGCACATCGTGGTCCGCTGGGGACCGGAGTTCGGGCTGATCAACTTTGGCCGATATCGGACACTTTGGAGTTTCCGGTAACCCGGCGTGACGGATATCGGCTGGTGAAGGACCGCGATCGTCGCGACTGTGCATCTCCTGCCCACCTTTTTCCGATTAGATGGAACCATTGCTCGCTAAATCACCTCAAAGCATGAGTGTGGGTCGTTAGGATTCACGGGCAAAAATCAATGCTTTTGTTATAAAACAACAGGAAGTGTCCTGCTCTACGGGGATGAGCAGCGAAGGCCGGGGGAATTTCAGTGAGCACCGAGGCACGCCACCGGGTGGTCCCGTCCGTGGGCGGGCGGGCCGTCACGAGCCGGGTAGGCGATGACGACACGCTGAGGATCGAATGGTCGGCGCCGACGGACGTGGAGATCGTCCTGCGGCATATGGAGACCGGTGAGGAGTGCGGGGCGGCGGACCTGACGGTGCTGGCCCCGGGACTCTGGATGGCCTCGTGCCGGGGCGAGCCCGTCGCCACCGACGACCCGGGGTTCTCACTCGACGGGCTCTGGTCCTACGCCGAGACCCGCCGCAACCGGGAGATCAGGGCGTTCCGCACCTCCCTCGGCACGCTGGGCCTGCGGGTCCGCGAGGTCGAACCGTACATCGAGGTGATCCGGGTGACCGCCGACGAGGGAGTGATCGCCGTCGAGGGCTCCGTCGCGTACGGTGACCCGATCCGGGGGGAGGCCCGGCTTGTGGCGGTGGCCCGCCGGGGGCCGGAGCCGGTGAGCGGGCCGGCGACGTTCCAGGGACGGTGGTTCGAGGGAGCGATCGAGATCGCGCCGATGGCCGAGGCGCAGGTGCGGCGCCGGGTCTTCTGGGACCTGTACGCGGAGATCTCCGGGATCCGACTGCCGCTGGCGACCCGTCTTGATGACATAACGGACAAGAAGGTCAAAGTTCGTTTTCCTGCCCAGCGTGTCGGGCAGGTGAGGGTCCGCCCGTACTACACCGAGACCGACAGTCTCGCCGTCGCGCTCAGCATCGAAGGGGAGAAACCATGAAGATCTCCTTTCTCATTCTCAACGCCTACGGCATGGGCGGCACCATCCGCGCCACCTTCGACCTCGCCACCGCCATGTCCGAGCGGCACGAGGTCGAGGTCGTCAGTGTCTTCCAGCACACCGACACCCCCTTCCTACCGCTGAGCTCCCGGGTCAGGCTCCGTTCGCTGGTGGACCTGCGGGAGGGGGCCAGGGTCCGCTGGCCGTACACGAAGAGGGCCGAGCGGCTGGGAGCGCGGGAGAGCGCGCTGATCCACCCCGAGGAGCGCGCCTACGCGTCCTTCAGCGCCTGGAGCGACGAGGTCCTCGTCCGCGAGCTGCGCAGGCTCCGCAGCGATGTCCTGATCACCACCCGCGCGGGTCTCAACATCATGGCCGCGAGGTACGCCCGCAGGAAGGTCGTCACGATCGCCCAGGAGCACCTGCACTTCGAGGCGCATCAGCCTGGGATCTTCGAGGAGATCCGGACCTGGTACCCGAAGCTGGACGCGGTCGTCACCCTCACCGAGGCCGACGAGCACGACTATCGGAACATGCTCAACGGGTCGCCCACCCGGGTGTTCACCATCGGCAACGGGCTGCCCGGAGGACCGCGTCCACGCTCCAGGCAGGAGAACCGGATCGTGCTGGCCGCGGGCAGGCTGGTGCCGGTCAAGGGGTACGACCGGCTGCTGAAGGCGTTCGTCCGGGTGGCCAGGGAACGTCCCGACTGGAAGCTGCGGATCTACGGCGAGGGCCGGGTCGGCGACAAGCTCATCAAGCAGGCGGTCAAGCTGCGGCTGCACAACAACGTCACGTTCATGGGTCCCACCGGTGACATCGAGGGCGAGCTCGCCAAGGCGTCGATCCACGCGGTCAGTTCCCGCTTCGAGGGCTTCGGCATGACCATCATCGAGGCGTTCGCCTCCGGGGTGCCGGTGGTCAGCTTCGACTGCCCCCGTGGACCTCGCGAGATCATCACACCCGGGATCGACGGACTGCTGGTCCCCGCCGACGACGTGGACGCCTTGGCCGACGGGTTGATCCAGATGATCGACGACGAGGAGGGCCGCCACAGGATGGCCAAGAACGCCCTCCAGACGGCCCGGAGCTACGACATCTCGACGATCGCCGAACGCTGGGAGAAGTCCTTCGCCCAACTCGGCCGCTGAGCGGCTGCCCGGGGCCCCGGCCGTTGACGGGCCCCGCGCCGACAGACGACTCTCTCCCCGTGGGCTGTTCGAAAGGGAGCAGTGCTCGTCCCCGGAGCTCCAGCCACCGGGTTCTCGATGGGGCGGCCCGTGTTCACCTCTTGGCGGCCCCGCGCTCTGCAGGGTGCGGAGCGTAGGGTGAGCACGAGCCGTACCCCCAGGTTTGGAGCCATATGGGCATGATCATGGCGGTGAGTTTCACCCGCTACGGCAGGCTGTACTACCTCGACCCCGGCGAGCACAGCCCCAAGGTCGGCGACAAGGTGCTGGTGCCCACCGAGGCCGGACCCGAGGTGGCCGAGTGTGTCTGGGCGCCGCAGTGGACGAGCGAGGAGATCGGCGGGCTGCCGCTGTGCGCGGGCATCGCGACCGAGGAACACCTGACCCGCGACGAGGGCAACAAACGGCGCCGCGCGGAGGCCCGGAGCGTATCCAAGCGCCTGATCAAGCGGCACACGCTGCCGATGAAGGTCGTCGGCGTCGACTACCTGGACGCGGAGAACGTCTACACGGTCTACTTCTCCGCCCCGCAACGGGTCGACTTCCGCGCCCTCGTCCGCGACCTGGCCCGCAACCTGCGCGCCAGGGTGGAACTGCGCCAGATAGGCCCGCGCGACGAGGCCCGCCTCCAGGGCGGCATCGGACCCTGCGGCCGCGACCTGTGCTGCGCCACCTTCCTCAAGGACTTCGAGCCGGTCTCCGTCCGGATGGCCAAGGACCAGGACCTGCCGGTCAACCCGCTGCGCATCGCGGGGGCATGTGGGCGGCTGATGTGCTGCCTGAAGTACGAGCACCCCCTCTACCTCGACGCCCAGAGCAGGATGCCCCGGATCGGGCTGAAGGTCGACACCCCCGAGGGCGCCGGGACCGTCGTGGGCCGCAACGTGCCCTCGGACTCCGTCGTGGTCCGCCTGGAGGACGGCGGCCGCCGCTGCGCCTGCCCGTCGGCCTCGGTCTGCTCCCCGCGCAAGCAGCACGACGAGGCGTACGGCGGCGCGGTGCGGGTCGCCGAGAGCGGGCCGGAAGGGTGACCGACCGGCTTCCCGTCACGGGGTTTCGGCGCGGGCGTAGGATTCGACCGTTCAGCCTCTCCGCGTGTCGGCCCCCTTGCCGGATCCGCGTGTGACCCGACCTACGGACTACGGAACGGACAAGGCGTGAGATCCCGTGTGACCGCCGTACTGGCGGCGGTGGCCCTGCTCGCGAGCGCGTGCACCGGCACCGACGTCCCCGCCGACGCCAGTGGCGGCACCGGAGCCGGCCGCGGTGTGGCGGGAGCGGCTCTCGGCTGGAACGAGTGCGAGGACGGTTTCGAGTGCGCCAAGCTCGCCGTACCGCTCGATCACAGCAAGCCGGACGGTGAGAAGATCGAGCTCAGTGTGATCCGGCTCCCGGCCTCGGGGAAGCGGATCGGCTCGATCCTCCTCAATCCCGGCGGGCCGGGTGCCTCCGGAGTGCAGTACGCGCGAAGTGCCCGCACCGCGGTGAGCGAGGCGGTTCGCGAGCGCTTCGACGTCGTGGGCTTCGACCCGCGCGGGGTCGGCGAGTCCGCGCCCGTCCGGTGTCTGTCGCCGAGCGAGCTGGACGTCTTCGTCGGCCTCGACAACTCGCCCGACTCACCGGGAGAGGTCACCGTGCTCAAGGAGGGGGCGCAACGGTTCGCCGCCGGATGCGAGACCCGATCGGGCAGGCTCCTGCCGTACGTCGGCACCGCCGACGCCGCCAGGGACATGGACCTGCTGCGTGCCGCCGTCGGTGACTCCCACCTCACCTACCTCGGCAAGTCGTACGGCACACAGCTGGGTGCCGTCTACGCCGATCTCTTTCCCGACCGGGTCCGCGCCCTCGTCCTGGACGGCGCCGTGGACCCCTCGCTCGGCCCGCTGGAGCTGAACACCGCGCAGGCACGCGGTTTCGAGGTCGCCCTCGACGCGTTCCTGGAAAACTGCCTCGCGGCCACCGACTGCCCCTTCCAGGGCTCCGTCGCCTCCGCCCGTGCGGAGATCACCGAGCTGCTCCGCAGGGCGGACACCGCCTCCCTGACCAACAGGACCGGCGACGACCGTACGGTGACCGAGGCCTGGGCCATGCTCGGTGTGATCACCCCGCTCTACGACCGGCAGGCATGGCCGGTCCTCCGCCAGGCGCTGGCCCAGGCGCTGAAGGGTGACGGCACCGTCCTGCTCCGCATGGCCGACCTGCTGGTCGACCGTGGGGAGGACGGCGAGTACACCAACCAGACCGAGTCCAACCTGGCGGTCAACTGCGTCGACAGCGTCTACCCCCAAGACCCCGCCGCCTACGCCGAGGCGGCCGAACAGGCGGCCAGGGTCGCCCCCCTGTTCGGCGCGTACGTCATGTGGAGCTCACTGCCCTGCGCGTACTGGCCGGTCAAGGCAGGTGCCCGGGAGAAGATCGACGCCCCCGGAGCTCCGCCCATCATGGTCGTCGGTACCAGACGCGACCCCGCCACGCCCTACCAGTGGTCAGAGGCCCTCGCCTCCCAGCTCTCCTCCGGTGTCCTCGTCGGTTTCGACGGAGACGGCCACACCGCCTATCTGACCGGCTCGGCGTGTGTGGATCGCCTGGTGGACGACTACCTGATCGATCTGACCGTCCCCGCCGACGGAACCCAGTGTCCGAAGATCGGCTGATTCCGGTGCGCGGGAAGGCCCTGGGAGCCTGTAGACTGCCGTAAGTCGTGGTGAAACACGGCACGCCGCCTTAGCTCAGTCGGCCAGAGCACTTCACTCGTAATGAAGGGGTCTGGGGTTCGATTCCCCAAGGCGGCTCCAGCTCAGAGGCCCCCACCGGGTTCCGGTGGGGGCCTTTTGCTAACACCCTTGCTAACAGCACTGTGGACCCGGCGTTTCTCCCGTGACGGAGCTAGTGTCGGAAAACGGCTGCTTAACAAGCACCCCTAAGTCGGCATATCAGACGCCGCTACCATGATCATTTCGAGCGCCTAGCTTACCGAGTGCCGCCAAGATTTTTTCGCATCATTCGTGTGAGCGGGTGATCTGCCCCAAGCGCCCGCTCGCTGTCGGCCAGTACCTGCTTATACAGGGCGAGCCCTTCTGTTACCCGCCCTGCCAGCCCATAGGCTCCGGCGAGGTTGTGCCGGTTGGTCAGGGTATTGGGGTGGTCGGCGCCCAGTACTCGCTCGCTGTCGGCCAGTACCTGCTCATACAGGGTGATCGCTTCTGCAATCCGCCCTGCTGACCGGTATGTGTAAGCCAGGTTGTGGCGGCTGCTCAAAGTGCCAGGGTGGTTAGCGCCCAACACCCGCTCACGATCAGTCACCACTTGCTGATACAAGGTGATCGCTTCTCTTATCTGCTTCGCCGATTGGTAAGCGCTGGCGAGGCTGTGCCGGTTGGCCAGGGTGTTGGGGTGGTCGGTGCCTAGTACTCGCTCGTTGTCGGCCAGTACCTGCTCATACAGGGTGATCGCTTCTGCAATCCGTCCTGCCGATTGGTAAGCGCTGGCGAGGCTGTGCCGGTTGGCCAGGGTGTTGGGATGGTCGGTGCCTAGTACTCGCTCGTTGTCGGCCAGTACCTGCTCAAGCAAGATGACCGCTTTTTCTACCTGCTCTGCTGATAGGTAAGCGTTGGCGAGGTTGTGCCGGTTGGCCAGGGTGTTGGGGTGGTCGGTGCCTAGTACTCGCTCGTTGTCGGCCAGTACCTGCTCAAGCAAGATGATCGCTTTTGTCGTCCGCCCTGCCGACCCATGGGTATAAGCAAGATTATTGCGGCTGGTCAGGGTGCGGGGGTGGTCGGTGCCTAGTACTCGCTCGCTGTCAGCCAGCATCTGCTCAAACAGGGTGATCGCCTCTGCAATCCGCCCTGCCGATTGGTAAGCGCTGGCGAGGTTGTTGCGGCTGGTCAGGGTGTCGGGGTGGTCGGTGCCTAGTACTCGCTCGCTGTCAGCCAGCATCTGCTCAAACAGGGTGATCGCCTCTGCAATCCGCCCTGCCGATTGGTAAGCGCTGGCGAGGTTGTTGCGGCTGGTCAGGGTGTCGGGGTGGTCGGTGCCTAGTACTCGCTCCCTGAGGCTCAGCACCTGCTCCAACAGGGTGATCGCCTCTGTCGCTCGTGTTGCCGTGCCATAGGCGTAGGCGAGATCATGGCGGCTGGTGAGGGTAGCAGGGTGGTCGACACCCAACAGCCGTTCACTATCGACCAGTGTCTGCTGCAGCAAGGCAATGCCGCGGGGCAGGTCAGCCAGATCTGTCAGGCGTCGACCGCACCAGCCACGCAGATCCAGCAGCTCGGGTGTCAAGAGGTCGGCCAGGTGAGCGATGGCGTAAAGGGTGCCGGTGTGCTCAAGTAGGGCTTCCACCGAGGGGCGGGCGCCCCAGGTCGCGGCTCCAGTGGGGATCGGGGCGTTGAACGTAGCCAGCAGACCGGTTGCCGTGTCCACGGCCTGCTGCAAGCGGGCCTCGTGGTAGGCGCGTTCGCGCAGTACCCGTTGGATGAGACGGTGCATCAGCACCGCCTGACCGTCGTCAGTGAAGGTGATCAATGAGGTGTCAGCCAACCGGGCCAATAGCTCATCGATTTCCGACTGATCTCCAGGTTCCAGGATGGGAGCGCTGTGCAGCAGCAACCGTGCGACGCCAGCTGGAGACAGCACCGCCAGCACCTCCAGCAACCGGCGGGCGCCGAGAGTAGCCTGCTCGGCCAGGGCGAGCGATAGTAGGATTGCCTGCGCCGCCCCAGCAGGATAGGCATCGCCTTCTAATGCGGTTAGATGCCGCTCCAGCGGCAGGTCGCGCAACGATCGTAAGTAGGCGCGGTAGCTGATCTTTTGCCAGGCGATCATCGCGGCCGCCTGGGCCAGCGCCAGCGGCAGATGTCCCAGCTCCGCAGCCAGCTCAGAGGCAGCATCTTCGTCGGTCAGGCCGGTGCGCTCGGTCAGGAATGCTGCCGCCTGGGCGGGGGTGAACACCTGCACCTCTACCGGCGCGTAGTGGCGGCTGAAAGCCCGATTTCGGGAGGTGATTACCACCCGAGCCGCCCCGGTGGTCGGACACCACCGCCGCACAGTCGGAATGTCGGTGGCGTTGTCGAACACCACTAGGCATGGCTGATGCGTCCCTGACATCCATGCCTTGACTCGGCGGGCTGTGGTCTCGGCGTCGTCGTCGACGCTGTGCATTCCCAGCCGGACAGCCAGGCCGTCCAGCCCGGCGAGAATTTGGTTCTCGGTCTCGGCGGGAATCCAGGCCACCACCGGCCAACCCGCTGCCTGGCACGCCCAGGCGTAGGAGGCTGCCAGCAGCGTCTTGCCCACTCCTGGCGTGCCGGTCAGCGTGCACACCACTGCTGCCCCCCCAACCGCGACTTGCGTGTGTAACCGTGCCAGCAGATCTGTACGCACTTGAAACGCCACCGGCTGAGCTGGGATGTCACCCTCGACGACCTGCTCTCGCGCCGACGCCCCAGAATCGGACGTGGTTTGGGTGACGGTGACATTTCCGCGCACATGAGCGATCTGGATTAGGTCATGGTGCACGGTGGAGCTGCTGACCCACTGAACCGGCCGCGTTACCTGAGGACACGGCTGGGAGGGGTACGGCTCAGGCATTGCTGTACTCACGAACGCTCGATGGTCACATCACCGCCGGCGCCGCTGATCTGGATGATCGACCCGCCGATGATGGAGCCGGTCACCGACTGACCGATCCCCGGTGAGCCGGTCGGCTCCTCGTCTGGCACCTCTTGCACCGGCATGGCAGGCGATGCAGGTGCCGGTATCGGTGCGGCGGATGTGGAGGCGCCAGGAGCGATGCGGATGCCGTCTGCAAGGTCGTGTGCCTGCACGATGTCACCGCTAGCCGAGGAGCGCATCACCGACTGAATCGACGATGAAGCGGCCCCGCTTGGTCCCGCCGTCCTGTCCTGACTGGATGAGGCATCAGTCAGCCGGTAGGCCACCGCAGTGGCGGCCGCACCCAGAGCGAGGGCAATCAGCGCCCACCACCCGTTCCATACCCCGTCGTTGAGAACCTGGTTGCCAGCCACGGACACCGCTACAGACAAGACGACCGAGGCAGTGATCAACAGGCCCCTGCGCCACAACATCCGCTCAGCCGCCATCCCTCCATCTTCGGACCACATGCCGCTCGACGGGGTCGATGAGGCCAAACAGCAACCAATCGTCACCAGGGAGTCGCTTTCTGATTGGGACATCACCACGGAGCAGCCGCTATATTCACCTAGTCGTTGTCGACGTCGTTCGAACCGTGGTTCAGGCACACATTCCGTGAAATCGGCGGGGCTGCCGACGCGGATCAGGGCGGTTCGCTGCTAGCGGACACGCCGTTCTCCAGTTGAGCGGCCAGATTTCTCCTGGCTGATGGCCATCAAAATTCCTGGCGTGGCCACTGGGAATCCCGGTGGGTGGCCAGGTCGATCTCCGGGTGGGCGGTCAGGTCAGCGGGATCACTCCACGCCCGGACAGAGCCTCGGCCAGGCGATGGGAGTCGCCGCTGGTCTCCACCAGGTGGGCGTGGTGCATCAGCCGGTCGACGGTCGCGGTGGCGAGCGTCTTGGGCATGATGGTGTCGAAACCCGACGGGTGGATGTTGCTGGTGACCACGACCGAGCGGCGCTCGTAGGCGGCATCGATAACGCGGTAGAACGCCTCGGAGGTCTCGTGGCCGACCGGCAGCAACCCGATATCGTCGATAACGATGACGTCGCTGCGGCAGATGCGGCCGATGGCGCGCGAGACCGATCCGTCGATCTTGGCCCGGCCGACCGTGGCACTGAGGGACTCCAGGGTGAACCAGGCCACCCGCAGGTCTTTTTCGATCGCCAGATGCGACAGTGCCTCAGCGAAGTGGGACTTGCCGGTGCCGGACGGTCCGGCGATCACCAGGTTCTCCGCGCGGCTGACCCATTCCAGCGTCATCAGCGCGTTCTGGGTGGCCTCGTTGATCGTGGAGCCCTCGCGCCGCCAGGAGGAGAAGGTCTTGCCGGAGGGAAAGCCCGCGCTCTTGCGCCGGTTGCGGCGGGTCGCCTGGTCGCGGCCGACGACCTCCTCATTGAGCAGGACGCGCACGACTTCGGCTGGGTCCCAGCGTTGCGCGCGGGCGGTCGCCAGCACCTCGGGCGCCGCTTTGCGGGCGTAAGGAAAACGCATCCGGCGAAACAGGGCCTCCAACTCGGCCGGGACCGGTGGGGCCGCAGGAAGGGTGACACTCACGAGTGATCTCCTTTGACGCTGTTGGTGTTACTGAAGGCAGCCCAGGAAGCGGTGCCGGGCTGGACCGAGTGAGCCTCGTCGACACGGGTGTTTTCACCGGCGTGCTCATGCAACGCGAGGTGGTCGCAGATGGAGGCCAGGTCAGCTTCGGCGAACCGGCCGTTGATCGCGGCCAGTCCGAGCGCCTCATCCACCCGGGCCGCGCCCAGCAGACTGGCCAGCTCGACCGCGCGGGCCATTTTGGTGCGGATCCGCACCACTCCGGTGGCGGCGGCCTCGATCAGCCACGCCTGCGCACCCGGCCCGATCGCCAGGAACGCTTCTTCGGCCTTGGTCCGCGGGCGAGGCCGGGGCGCTTTGGGGCCGTTGCCGCCCTCGTGCTCGGGATAGTGGGCATCGACGATCCGCGGCCGGCCCGGAACCGACAGCCGATGCCGCCACAGTTCCCTCAGACCGTGCTGACCGTGCTGCTCATCGGTGCCGGAGCGGCCGACGATGACCAACTCGTCGCCGTGGACGCGGCACCAGACCGTCTGTCCCTCGTGGCCGGGCGGCACCGAGTAGCGCACATCGCCCCAGCGGACGGTCCGGTCGTCGCAGACCAGGCGCTCGGCGCCGAGCGCGAGCACGTAGGGATCGGCGGGCAGCACGTGCAGGCGAGCGCGTTCCTCGGCCAGCATCTCGATCGGCGGCCGGTGTGTCTCGCGATGGCGGCGGCCGTTGATGTGCTCACTCCAGGCAGCGCACGCGGTCTCCAACTCGGTGAAACTCCCATAGGCGGCGCGAAGGTTGGCATGAGTGGGCACCAGGTCCGCCTTGGCGATCTTCACCGTTGCCTCCACCCCGCCCTTGGACTCAGGATCGAACGGCTCGCAGGTAGTCACCACGCACCCGTAATGCCGCCCCAGCTCGACCATCTGGGGGTGGCGCACCGCGATGCGGGCGATGTGCTCGATCGTGACCGTCTTGGGGTTGTCGGTCAGCAGATACGTCGGCGCCCCGCCCAGCCGCCGCAGCGCCGCGTCCAGGCATGATGTCAACGTGGCCAGCGTCTGATCCCAGGCGGGGATCACCACCCGAAACCGCGACCAGGCCAGCCAGGCACAAAACAGCTGCGTGCGGCGCTCACCGATCCGTGGGCCCTCGCCCCAGTCCCACTGCAGCCACATCCCCGGCTCAGGCACCCAGGGCCGGTAGACGCGCCGCCGTCCGGCCTTCCAGGCCGCCTTGATCTCGGCGACCGCCCGCCGCGTGGTCCGCTCGGACCCGGCGAATCCCATCGCGACCAGGTCTTTGTGCACCACGTCCGCGCGGATCTTCCCTTTCGACCGGTCGACCTTCTCCTCGATCTTCGCTAGGAACGCGTCGATCGCCTTAGGGCGCGGCGTCGGCTGGTGCGGGTTGCCGCCCGCCGCGCGGATCGCGATATACCGGCGCACCGTCTTGGGGTCACACCCCGCCAGTTGCGCCGCCGACCAGGCGCACCCGGTCAGGTCGTAAGCCTCGTAAATCTCCATCAGCTCCATGCCAGACTTCGTCACGGGCCCCCTCCGCGGGTCTGGGGTGCAAGGTCTCGACAACCCGCAACCCAAGCCCCCGCGGAGGGGAACCCAAGCTGTGACACACGGACAAGATCAGGAGATCGGCCTGGCCATTGACCAAGACTTTTGGTGGCCGCCCACCAGGAACCGGTGTCCGTCAGCCGCGACTTTTCTGTCCGCCGATCAAGAGTTCCACGTGACCGCTCTCAGTTCGCCCGCAGGACGGGCAGAGCCCTCCACGAAATGTGTGCCGGATGGGTGATCAGGCTGGTGTGAGCTACGAGGGCGTCAGGAGGCCTGGGCGGTACCGCATCGGCTTGAGCCGGGTGCGGATCGGACCGCCGAGTCAGGTGGCCAGGTCGCTCAGTACGCCGTGCCGACCGACCGGCCTCACTGCGTCGCCATGACGATGCAGCGCCGTAGCTCCTCGACCGCCTCAGGGGCGCCCTCGACCGTCACGCCGCTCGGCTCGCCGGCACTCTCCCGGTTCCACATCCAGCGCAGCACGGCCGTCGGCGGACCGCTCACGGTCACGTCGGCCGCGTCGTCGCCGGCGCCGTCTTCGACGGCGAACAGCCCCGGACCGGTCCGCACCCGCCATGCCGCGCCGTCGGTCCGCACCGTGTATGTCCGGCCCGGCGAGCCCGCCAGGATGTCGGTGAAGTAGTCGCCCCACTCGGCGACGCTGTATGCCGCGAAGACCTTGAGCAGCTCGTCGATGCCGTCGATGGCGAGGTCCGCCGGGACCGGCGTGACCGGCTGGCCGGTGCCGAGCTCGGCGTCGATGCGGTGGATGACCGTCTCCTGCGCCATCCGCCGGATCCAGAAACCGACGGTCTGATCCGGGGCGTACCAGGAGATGGCCGGATCCTCCGGCTCGCGGGCGCCGAACTCGTCGAGCAGCCCGGCGTACGCACGGTCGAGCAGCGCGATCGGCTCCTCGTCCGCGAGCTCCTTCGGCGGCCACGGATCGGGTTCGGCGCCCGCGCGCATGATCAGAGACTTATGCAGGTACACCTCGCCGATGTGACGGGTCAGGTCGGCGACGGTCCAGTCGGGGCAGCTCGGCACCATCGCGCCGGGGTCGGTCGGCACGACGGCCCGCAGGTGGCCGAAGTCGGCCGCGAGACACTCAAGGAGTCGGGGATATTCCATGCCGAACAGTTCAGCACACGCTCACGGCTCGTTCAGTCAGCCCGGCAGCCATCGCCGACCATCATCAGCCTGCGTCGACAACCTCCGTTACGAGCCGGCCGCACCCGGCAAAGTCCACGTTGGCATGAAAAGGGCGCGGCCTGTCCACCCGCTGTCATTTTTCAGCGACGGGGACAAGAGTAGAGCCAAGGTCTACAAGGTCGGCGGCAAGGGCCTCAAGACCGTTCGGCTGTCCACGTCGATCAAGGCCACCGGCGACGCCCGTGGCTGGGGCGCGGTTCGCCTGGCCGGCCCGGTGAAGAAGACTTCCAACAAGATCCCGTTCTCTGTCACCTGTACCGCTGATGGGCAGGGTACCGGCGACGTGTGGGACAGCGTGGCCCCCTCCGCCCAGGAGGCCGAAAAGCCGAACGACCCGGCCAGACGACGAAGAGCCTGCTTCCGTTCCAGTGGCCGTCGCAACACCCCGGTTGAGGGGATGCGATGGACTTCGAGATTCGGAAGGACCGGGAACGCGCTCACGAGTGCAGGTATGCCGCCCGCTCGCGGGCGGCATACCTGCACTCGTGCGACAAGGCTGAAGTAACAAGGAGGCATGCCGGGTCGTCGGCGTCAACACCGGGACAGGCCGGCCCGTTCGGGCCGGCCTTGAGACGACATCGGAGTCTGAGACGCCGAAATCCGTCCCGGCGAACCTGCCGCCCACGCAGGAACCCGAACCGTCACCTCGCACTCGAGGAAAGAACCTCTAAGCCGCGGCAGGACCCTTTCCGGCCTACCTGGTCTGCCCCCCTTCAACACTCATCGACAATGCCGCGTCTCTCCCGGCTCATGTACCGCGGAAGTTGTAGGCGGCCTACCGCTATGGGTGCAGAGAGAATCAGCTTCGCGCAGTATGTCGATCCGCTGCCCGTGTCGATATATTAAGAATGCAACTCATCGACCAAGCGGATTTTCCGTAAAACTGCAAAGAGGAGGTGGGGGCGTCGATGGTCACTGTGGTTGCATTAATGGTCCAGGCGCCTTCGGCTCGTTCCGCAGTGTTCGCACCATTCGTCGGCGCCTGGTCGATCCCTGCTCCCACTGGCTGTAAGCCGTATTATACGAATCGCTGTAATCGAAGCGTGTGCGGCGAAATGAATATTCCCGTTCTTCTCGGAAATCGGGGCTGCTGACCGGACGTCCGTGCTGAGATGCCGCCGTACGTGGAAGGCTTGCGGGCGGGTGGGCGCTACGTCCACTCCGTAGCTGAGTCCTGGCCCGGTAGGTCGCAGGTGAATGAGATCTTCGGATTCCTTTGATTTCCGTTCGCCCGGCCCCTCGAAGGTTGTGCCATATTTAATTATGGAAGCATTTTCGCGAGCACTATAAATTCAATACGATAGGAAGGAGTTTCAATGATGAAGAAGGTGATCCTGGCGTCCATCGGCGCAGGATTAAGTGCAACCCTCCTGCACGGCGGCCCCGCCTTCGCTGCCCAGGACACACCCCCTCCCGCTCCGGACAGCGAACAGGTTGAGATCCTGGCGCGCGCGCCGGACTGTGTCGCTGGGTGGGTGAACAGAGGCACAATCACCCAAACCGCATACGCACAGAATCAATGCGGACACGGAATGCGCCTGAAAATCATCTGGGCGTACGGCGCGGACGGAACATGTTCCTGGGTGGAGCATCAAGGGACCATAGGAAGCCGGGTGGCCATAGAGCCACGCCGCTTCGACGGGGTAAATCTTTGCTGAAATCGCCTACTGTGCGAGGTTCGGCAAGACACTCACTGGACGCCACTTATTCGGCTCCAACCAGGTCGGCGATTAGGAGGCGAAGGTCGGCGCCCCGAGGCCGCAACAGGAATGGGTAACATCGATAAAGGCTTCGGTGTGCCCAGTGTATCGCCACCGTTCGAGATAATTTCCCCGGCTGTTCAGGCAACACAAGAGCGATTAGGAAGTCAGGAGTCGGAAAAGTGAAAACGGCAAGAAAGATTGGCCTGGTAGCAGTGTTGAGCGCTGCCTTGCTGGGACCTGTCGCAATCGGTGCGACTCCGGCCAACGCCGCATCGATCCGGTTCATTGGCTACTTCTACCCGCCCGGCGGAGGCACCTGGGAACAGGCTAAGGCCGAGGCGGCAAGGAGCTGTCAGTCCGAAACGGCAAGATACGCAGCCTTAAACGACTGGGATTACACATCGTGTACCTGGACGACAGGACCCCGTGGTTATGCTTACGCCGGACATGTTTATAGGCGATAGGGGTGGTCGTTGATCGCCGACGAGGTCCCGGATCCCGTTCCTACGGGATCCGGGACCTCGTTGCGGTAATACAAGCGTGACCTTCGGTCCGCATGCCCACGCGCGGGCTTCCTCGATCATCCTCAGTCGCAGACCTTGGTCCAGCGTTCATGGGCGGCCCGGTGGGTGATCAGATCAATGCCTCGATCGCTTGCCAACACGGTGGCTCCCGTGTCTCGCGGTCGCCTCGGTGAAGCTTCAGTAGCCCGAGCCTCCACCATTCGGCTTCCTTGGCCATCGCCCTGATGGAGGACCATGGTGGGTCGGGTCTCACATCGCTACTGTGAGGAGATCACCGCTTGGAGGAGCCGATGCCCGCTGGCCCGTTGCAGCCGGGAGACCCGCGCCTGCTGGGGGAGTTCGAGGTCGTCGGGCGTCTGGGCGAGGGCGGGCAGGGGATCGTCTACGAAGGGTGGAGCCGGTCCGGCGAGCGGGTGGCGATCAAAGTACTTCGCAGCGGCTCGGATCCCGCCACGCGCCGCCGGTTGGCCAGGGAGCTGCAGTCGGCACTGCGAGTGGCACCCTTCTGCACGGCCCGGGTGTTGGCGGCGGAGACCGACCGGCCGGACCCCTACGTCGTGAGCGAGTTCATCGCGGGTCCCGCACTGCAGGATCGGGTGCGTGACGAGGGTCCCCTCCGTGGCGGCGACCTCGATCGTCTGGCGGTCGCCACGGCTACCGCGCTCGCCGCCATCCACAGTGCGGGAGTCATCCATCGGGATTTCAAACCGGCCAACGTGCTGCTCGGCCCGGACGGCCCACGGGTGGTCGACTTCGGCATCGCCCAGTTGCTCGACGCGAGCACGATGCCCTCGGCCATGTCCGGCACCCCGCCGTACATGGCTCCCGAGCAGCTCAGCGGTGTGCACGGATCGCCCGCGGCCGACGTGTTCTCCTGGGCCGCGACCATGGTCTACGCCGCTACCGGCCGGCCGCCGTTCGGCAGCGACACCGTTGCCGCGGTCTTCGGCCGGATACTCAACGCCGAGCCCGACCTCACGGACATCTCATCGCCGCTGCGGGAGACGCTGGCCGTCTGTCTGGCCAAGGACCCCGGGGTACGCCCCTCCGCCCGGGCGCTCATGATCCGCCTGGTCGACTCCGGAGCCCCCACCGTCACGGTTCCCGACGTCGGCCCGGTGCCCACCGCCTACCTTCCCGCCGACTGGAGCGACCGGGCGGATCAGGTTCCGATCACGGCCGGTTCGGCTGGGGCACAGGGGCCGGCCGGATCCGCGTACGGCCCGACTCCCACCCGTCATCTCGGCCCTTCCGACACGGCGGTGCGGGAAACGGTGCCGCGGCATGGTGAGCCGGTGACCCGACGGCGGCGGGGGCCCGCCGCCGTACTGATCACGATCACCGGCGTCGTCGCGGTGCTCGTGACGGCAGCGGTCCTGTACGCCACAGGAACGCTCGGCGGCTCACCCGGTGACGGCTCGGCGAGGCCGGAGGTGGTCACCGGCACCGGTGGGGACTCCGGATCACGCTCTGTCGCAGGCGGACGATCGTCTTCCGAAGCGCCGCCTTCTGAGGCACCGGCTTCCACGGCGCCGTCTTCTGAGGCGCCGGCGGCACCGCCCTCGGCCCAGCCGGGAGGCGGAGTCCCGGAGGCTTTCGCCGGAACGTGGACGGGCCAGGTCGTCTCGCAGGACGCTCGGAAGGAGACCGTCGCGGTCACGCTCATCCTGATGAGTGACCGGTCGGACGGGATATGGCGGGCCGACGGGTGCGAGCAGCAGGTCATGCTGACCCGGGTCAGGGCCGGGAACGTGCTCGACCTGACCCGCGGGCAGCGGAACCAGTGCGTGGGGGGAGACATGACCCTCACGCTGAAGGGCCCGGCGACGCTGGACTTCGTGGGTCAGGAGGGCATCGGCGGGCTGGAGTATCGCGGGAGCCTGAGCCGGTCCTGACCCGGGACCGGCACAGGCACGTGACATCCCTCCCCGGCCTGAAGGACTCTTATCTCTGGTCGACCTTTGGCGGTCCCGCACCGAACGTTGGGAAAGCCCGGTCAAGGTTCGGAGACGCCTCACCGGCGTCGTCATCCGGCGCCGGACATGCGGGTCGCGGAGATCGAAAACGAATCGGGGACGGCGTCCTGAAGGCCGGGGCATCCCCGGACGCCCGGCCGACGTTCAGCCCGCCCGCGCGATCTGGAACGAGTAGGCTCCGGTCTTCGCCGTACCCGATCTGACCACGAGCGCGTACCTGCCGTCGCCGTTGGAGAGCGGGATGTCGGACTCGTATCCGCAGAGTGGGACGGGCTGCCGTGGGGCGGCGATGTTCTTCTCGGCGGCGTCGGTGAGCTCCAGCTCGATGGCCGTGCACGCCCCGGTCCCGCCGAGGACCTTGATGGCCGACGCGCCGTCCGCGTCGAACTCGAAGCGGTCGATGCGTCCCGGGACGTCCAGCCGCCCCGCGCCGTCCGGGCTGCCCTCGCCGATCTGCAGGCCGAGCGTCGCCGGGAACGTGCGGACCTTCACCGTCGCGATCCTGAGACTGTACGGGCCGATGACGTTCGTGCTCCCGAAGACCTCAAGCCGGTACTTGCCCGCCTTGGTCAATTTGATGACCGATGTGCCCCAGCTGAGAGCGATGTCGGACGGGCCGACCGGCTTACCGTCGACCTCGGAGAACACCTGGAGCTGGATGTCGTCGCCGGACATGTCGGTGACATAGAACTCCCTGGCGCCGCCCAGGTCCAGGGTGAACTTGTCCCGCTGCCCGGCGCGGGTGAGTTCGGCCGAGACGGTGCCGCCGTCGACGAGAGTCCCACCCGGCTGCACGGCCGTCTGGGCCTGGGCCGGTTCGCCGGTCTCGGTGGGCTCCGTGGGCTCGGTGGTCGGGGCGGTTTCGGCGGTCTCGGTGGTCTCGGTGGTCTCAGCGGTCGCCGTGCTGGTCACACGTTCCGGAGCGGGCCGATCGTTCCGGCGGGTGTCAACGCCGGCACCGCATCCGGCGACGGTCAGGAGTACGAGGGCCGCGCCGGCGGCAAGCCGGAGGGGCGCGCTGGGGTGTCCGGTGAGGGAGGCTCTCATGCCAGTCATTGTGTGAAGTTCGCTTGCAGTCGGCTTGCCGTCGTGGATGGCCGGTCTTCGAGACCAGGTCGACCACTCGCGCCGATTCGTCCTGCCACAGCCGGTCGCCGAACCGTTGGGATGCGCGTCGCGACCCGAGGGTGAACGTGGGCATGCCGGACTTCGCGCGGCGCCGAGGCGTTTCGACAGCGGCCTCGGGCGTGAACGTTTCCCAGGCCGTCACGGATGGGGCGCCTGCTCCTCGCATGAAACCGCAGATGAGCCGCCCCGGAGCCCGATCCGCCCGGGAGGGCCACAGGTTTATTTGTTGACTACCCCAATTAACTCGTGTTAGCTCCGCGGTACGGCCACTGATCGACATCCGTACACCATCGGCCGGTACGTGAAACGAGAGGTGTTAGCGCTAACAAAGCTGTCGCCGTGACGGCGGTTGGCGCTGACCCTGACCACCGCGCGTCCGCGTGCAGAAGGGAGAACGGCCGTCATGCCGATGTCGCCCCAACAGGGCAGATCCACCCCCGAACAACGCCCGTCGCCGGGAGCACGGATGGTCGGAACGGTCCGGCGTGTCACCAGGGGCATGGTCCTGCTGATCACCACTGTCCTCGTGGTCTCGGTCGTTCTCGTGGTCCCGGCGCGGGCGGCGGTGCCCGTGGTCGGTGGGACCTACCAGATCAGTGTCACCAAGAGCGGTAAGTGCCTGGACGTGGTGGCCGGTTCGAAGGTGGACGGTGCGTTGCTGCAGCAGTGGGGCTGCACCGCCGATGTCTGGCAGCGGTTCACGCTGCGGTCGGCCGGTTCGGGGGTCTACACCATCGCCAATGTCAACAGTGGGCGCTGTGTGGACGTGCCGAGTGGTTCGACGGTCTCCGGGGTGCGGTTGCAGCAGTGGGGGTGCGGTGACGGTACCAAGCTCAACCAGCAGTGGCGTCTGGTGGCGTCCGGCAGCGGCACGTACCAGGTCGTCAGCGTGGTCAGCGGGTTGTGCATGAGTGATCAGGGTGCCTCCACCGACTCGGGGGCGGCGATCATCCAGGAGACCTGCACCGCCAACACCAACAAGCAGTGGCTCTTCACCCCGGTGGGCGGCGGACGCGACTGGTCCAACGCGGCCGACGGATTCGCCTCGACCAGCGGGATGGGCGACGCCACCACGACGGGCGGTGCGGCCGGAACCACGGTGACCGTCTCGACGTACGCGGACCTGGTGAGGTACGCCACGGCGAGCGCCCCCCACGTCATCAGGGTCAATGGCGCGATCACGGTCACGCCGTACGGTACGGAGATCAAGGTCGCCTCGAACAAGACCATCATCGGCGTCGGGACCAGCGGCCACATCGTCAACGGCGGGTTCTTCCTCGGCAACGGCGTGCACAACGTGATCATCCGCAACCTGACGATCCGCGACACCCGAATGGCCTCCGACGACCCGGACGACAAGGACTTCGACTACGACGGCATCCAGATGGACAACGCCCACCACGTGTGGATAGACCACAACACGATCACCCGGATGAACGACGGCCTGATCGACAGCCGCCTGGACACCAGCTATCTGACCGTGTCGTGGAACGTCCTGTCGGAGAACAACAAGTCCTTCGGCATCGGCTGGACCGAGAACGTCACCTCAAGGATGACCATCCACCACAACTGGATCCACGACAACAAGCAGCGCAACCCCAGCACCGACAACGTCGCCTACGCGCACCTGTACAACAACTACCTGCAGAACATCGCCTCCTACGGCAACTACGCCAGAGGCGCCACCAAGATGGTGCTGGAGAACAGCTACTTCGAGAACGTCAAGGACCCGTACTACCGGGACGCCGCCGCCCAGCTGCGGCAGTCGGGCAGCATCGTCGTCAACTCCACCGGCAGGCAGGAGAGCGGTGGATCCGCCTTCACGCCGAGCTCGTTCTACTCCTACACGCTCGACCCGGCGGCGAACGTCCCGGCGCTGCTGCGCGCCTACGCCGGCCCGCAGGCCGACATCGGCCTCTAGAAGCCTCGGTGACCGGAGGCATGAGCCGACGGTCAGGGTTTTGCCGCCGTCCATCTTCGAGGCGACGTATGGCCGTGTGCGGGCACGGAGGTCGGCCCGGTCCGCCGTGACCCGCGGGAGCGCCTTCCCCCCCAGAAGGCGCTCCCGACAAGACGGCACATCCGGTCAGTGCGAAGCGGGCACCGGGTCACCACTCACGGTGGCTGCGCCGGTGCCGTCCCACACCGAGACTAGGACGGCATCACCGGAGTGCACTCCATCCATATCGAGGCCATTTTGGACTGCGTGGTCCCGGAGTTGTTGAAGAAGAACGTCGCCTGCTGCCTGTATCCCGGGAACCCGGCGGGCGGCGACACCGAGCGCACGTAGGGACCCTCCCACCAGATCCTCTTGAAGTACGGGTGGGAGTCGGGGCACTTGAGCCACAGGGAGGCGCCCTCCCACGGTGCCAGGAGCTTGCTGTTCGTGATGGTGACCGTGTCGGGTTCGGTGGCGGCCGAGGCCGGGAGCGCGGTGGTGAGGAGCCCCCCGGCCAGGGCGGCGGCGGCCGCCACACCGGCGATTCTGCGTACTCTCATGACATTTCTCCTTGTGCTGTGTTTCCTGGGGTGCGGAAATTCGTACCGGAATGGCGGGAACGGGCGCGGCAAGCGGCCTGTCATGCGGACGCACGATGAGGCGGTGCGGACCACCACGTTCTCGCCGCGGCGCCCAGAGGGCCTCCGGACTTTTTCTCACCGGCCGAATGGCGAATGTGATATCCGGGCTGAAAGACGACTTTTTGCAATTCCTCCCCCAAGAGATCTCGTGGAGGAGTCTGCTTCCGGCATCTTGGATGTATCTTGGGTCTCGCTTGGAGCGCAGTTCCGCCACGATGCCCAGGGGTCTTCGGGCGGGATCGCCAAGGCTTCCGCCGGGCGGTCGGCGCTTCCGGGGCGCCGCCGTCATCCTCGCCCACAACGTCGGAAGTTCCCCTAGGCTGTGTGTCCGCAGATGATCTAGAACCCTCTTCCCGCCGGATGATCTGACCTGCCCCTGGCGGATGACCGGCGCTGTGCCCTACGTGGCAGAAAGCGCTTTATGTGCATAGAACAGGGTTAAAGTCTAGAATCTACGCTTATGTCGGAACGGGGTAACGAGCAGTCAGGGGCCGCGTCGAAGATCATGCGTCTTGCCGCGGTGGGGGCGGCGGCGGGTGTGCTGGTCGCGGGGATCGCACTACCGGCCGTGGGGGGTGCGGGGCTCGGCATCGTGTCGGCGACCAACGGGCTGAACCTCAACCCCGAGGATCTCGTCGAGCCTCCGCCGGCGGAGGTCACCGTCGTGCAGGACGCCAGGGGCAAGGAGATCGCACGGTTCTACGAGGAGTACCGCGAGGTCGTCAAGCTCGACAGGGTGGCCGAGATCATGAAGACCGCGATCGTCTCGATCGAGGACTACCGGTTCTACGAGCACGGCGCGATCGACATCGAGGGCACGATTCGCGCGTTCGCCAAGAACCTTCAGGCGGACGGGGTGAGCCAGGGCGGCTCCAGCATCACCCAGCAGTACGTCAAGCAGGTGCTGCTCAACTCCGCCGAGACCGACGCGGAGAAGAACAAGGCGCTGGAGGCCAGCTACGCGCGCAAGCTCAACGAGCTGCGCCACGCTATGGCGGTGGAGCAGAAGTACTCCAAGGACGAGATCCTGGAGAAATACCTGAACATCGCCTACTTCGGCGCGGGTGCCTACGGCGTCGAGGCGGCGGCCAAGCGGTTCTTCGGGGTGTCGGCGGACAAGCTCACCCTGCCGCAGGCGGCGACGCTGGCCGGCGCGGTGCAGGACCCCAACGCCACCGATCCCAACCTGGGCAAGAAGCAGCGCGAGCGGCTGCTGAACCGGCGCAACGTGGTGCTGAACCGGATGGCCGAGCTGGGCAAGATCACTCCGGCTGAGGCGGCCAAGGCGAAGGCCGCCAGGCTCGGCTACAAGGGTACGAAGCTGCCGGGCGGCTGCGAGGTCAGCGACTACCCGTACTTCTGCGTCTATGTCCGCAACGAGATCCTGAAAAATCCGGACTTCGGGAAGACGGACAAGGAGCGCCTGGCGTTCCTCAACCGCGGCGGTCTGACGATCAGGACCACCATCGACCCGACCATGCAGGCGGCGGCGGACCGGGCGATCAGGAAGTGGGTCAACCCCACCGACAACCCGGTGGCGGCCGAGGCCCTGGTCCAGCCGGGCACTGGGGCGATCAAGGCCATGGCGGCCAGCCGGACGTACGGCCAGAACAAGGCCAGGAACGAGATCTCCTACAACCTCGTCGCGGACGCCGCGCACGGCGGTGGCGTCGGCTTCCAGGCCGGTTCGACCTTCAAGACGTTCACGCTGCTCAACGCGCTGAACAAGGGCATGAAGGTCGACGACGGCTTCAACGTCGGCGCCGGTTACCTCGCCCCGGGCTACTCGGCGTTCAAGAACTGCAAGGGCGAGAACATCGGTGACCCGACCCACACCGTGACCAACGACGAGGGCAGCCCCGGCTGGCGGACCCTGCAGACCGGCACCTGGGGCTCGGTGAACACCTTCTTCATGACGCTGGAGCAGCACGTCGGGCTCTGTGACACGGTCAAGGTCGCCAAGTCGCTGGGCATCCACCGCTCCGACGGGCTGAAGCTCCAGGAGTACGAGACGTTCACGCTCGGCATCAACGAGATGGACCCGGTGACCGTGGCGAACGCGTACGCCGCGATCGGCGCGCGCGGCAAGTACTGCGCGCCGATGGCGATCAGCCGGATCACCGACCGGGACGGCAAGGTCACCGACTATCAGCCCAAGTGCCGTCAGGCGCTCGACCCCGAGGTGGCCGACGCGGCGGCCGACGTGCTGTCCGGGGTGTTCACCAAGGGCACGATGCGGAGCGTCGGCGGCATCGGCCGCGACGCGGCGGGCAAGACCGGCACCACCGACGGCTACGCCACCGCCTGGTTCGCCGGGTTCACCCCGGACCTGGCCGGCGCGGTCAGCATCGGCGACCCGCGCGGCTCGCAGAAGTACAAGCTGACCGGCGTCACGATCGGCGGACGCTACTACGGCTCGGTCTTCGGCGGCAGCATCCCGGGCCCGATCTGGAAGGACACGATGCTGGCGGCGCTGCGGAACGTGGAGCCGACGTCGTTCACCCCGATCAACCCGGCGCGGTTCGGCGGCTGCGGCCAGAGCTGCCGGCCGGCGCCGCCCCCGTCGAACGACGACGCCCCCGACGGCCAGGAGCAGATCAACATTCCCTTCGGCGGCTACGGCGACTGACGCGGCGCGGGGGCCCGCACCGATCCGATCATCGGTGCGGGCCCTTGTCGCAGGCCGGGTCTACCGGCGGGAGCCGTGTTTCCGGGGCGGCACTCCGGACGCGTCGGTACCGTCGTCGGCCGCCCGGGAAAATGGTGCCGAGCGAAACGATCAATGCTGGGAAGAGCCTGGATTCAGGCCGAGGGCTTCCGGGGTGAACACGTAGCGTTTGAACCAGCGGTGCATCTGGCGCTGCAGGACCGGGTCACCGTGTACGCGTACTCCCCGCTGCCGTAGCAGCCGCGCCCAGGACAGGTCACCGAGCCACCACCGGGTCGCCGCCGCCGTCGGAGCGGTGAGCCAGACGTCGACGGGTGCCCCGGTGTCCTGCCGGCACAGGTCGACGCCGGTCCGGGACAGATGCAGCCAGTACCTGCTGTCGGCCGGCCTGCGGTCGGTGAACTCGATCGCGAGCACGACCGTGCGCTCGGGTAGGGCGGTGGCCTCCACCCGGCGCCGCATGTCCCAGGTCAGTGCGGCGGTGTCGAGATCGTCCTCGGTCAGGGCGGCGCTGTCGGTGGCGACCGCCCACCGGGCCAGTTCCCGCACCACCGGAGCCAGCGCGGCGCCCGCCTCGGTGAGCCGGTAGCCGTCGTCGACGACGCCGGCGGCACGCAGTGCGCGTAGTCGTGCGGACAGCGTCGCTCGCGGGATGCGAGGCAGGCCCCGGCGGATGTCGGTGAAGGTCGAGGCGCCCAGCAGCAACTCCCGCACGATCAGCAGCGTCCACCGCTCACCCAGAAGTTCCAGAGCACGCGCCACCGCGCAGAACTGCCCGTATCCGTTCACCGGTGCATGGTACGAGGCGCTGGTTCAGAAGTTGAACTGGTGGTGGCGGCACGGTCGGCTCGACGATCGAGGTCATGAGCGAGGACATCAAAAGGACCGGCGACGTACTGCGGACGATCGGAAACACGCCGCTGGTGAGGCTGCACAGGGTCGTGCCGCCCGGGTGCGCGGAGATCTTCGTCAAGATCGAAGGACAGAACCCGACAGGCAGCATGAAGGACCGCATGGCGCAGGCGATGATCGCCAGGGCCGAAGGCGACGGGCGGCTGAGGCCCGGCGACACCGTTGTCGAGTACACGGGCGGCAGCACAGGCGCCTCCCTTGCCCTGGTCTGCGCGGCGAAGGGATATCGGCTGCGGATCGTCAGTTCGGATGCCTTCAGTGCCGACAAACTCCTTCAGATGACGGCGTTCGGCGCGGAACTCACCGTCATTCCCAGTGAGGGGGGTCTGATCACCAAGGCGCTGATCCTGAGCATGATCGAGAAAGCCGGGGAGTTCGGTCGCCGGCCGGGCGCCTACTGGACCGATCAGCTCAACAACGCCGACAGCATCGCCGGCTACCACCCGATGGGCGAGGAGATCTGGGAGCAGTCGGGTGGGCGGATCGACGCGTTCGTTCAGTCGATCGGTACGGCGGCCTCGCTGCGCGGGGCGGCGGCCCCGCTCCGGCGCCGCCATCCGGGACTTCGGGTCGTCGCCGTCGAACCGGCCGAGTCCGCCGTGCTGTCCGGAGGCCGGCCCGGTGCCCACCGCATCGAAGGCATCGGCATCGGTTACCCCCCGCCCATGTGGGACCCCACCCTGGTGGACGAGATCGTGCCGATCCCCACCGCCGACGCGGAGGAGATGGCCAGGCGCCTGGCCCGGGAGGAGGGCCTGTTCGCCGGAACGTCGTCAGGGGCGAACGTCCTCGCCGCGATCCGGGTCGGACAGCGCCTTGGGCCGACCGCCAGGGTCGTCACCCTGCTCGTGGACTCGGGGCTGAAGTACCTCAGCACCGAGGTGTACCGGCGCCGTGACAGGCCTTGACGACTCAGCGGCCGAGCAGCGTCAGGGCGGCGTCGACGATGGAGGCGGTGTCGATGCCGTGGACGCGGTAGGCGTCGTGCAGGTCGCTGGACTGGCCGAAACCGGAGACCCCGAGGTTGCGAATCCGGTCGCCGCGCACGCCGGCCAGGAAGGACAACGTGTGCGGGTGTCCGTCGAGCACCGTGACGAGGGGCGCGGGGCGGTCGGCGGGGAACAGGACGTCGACGATGCCGCCGCCGGACGCGCCGAGGGAGCCCCGGGCCTGGAAGGCGCGGTACACCAGGTCGGCGCTGGTCAGGCAGACCACGCCGGCGACGATCGAGCGCTCGGCCAGGTGTTCGGCGGCGGCGATCACCTCGGGCATGACGGCTCCGGCGCCGACGAGGGTGACCTGCTCGGTCGCGGGGTCGTGGTCGGTGATGCGGTAGCCGCCCGCGACGGCGTGCCGCCGGCGCCGTTCGAGGAGCAGCTCGTCCTCCGGCACCCGCGCCAGGGCGGGGTCCAGCGGCCGGGTCGACAGCCGGAAGTACGAGGAGGTGCCGCCCTCGACGCCGACCCGTTCCATGGCGGCCAGCATCGTCCACTCCAGGTCCCGGGCGAACGCGGGCTCCCAGGCGATGCAGCCCGGCTGCTCAAGGCCGATGGACGGGGTCGTGATCGACTGGTGCGCGCCGCCCTCGGACGACAGCGTCACACCGGACGGCGTGCCGACGATGATCGACTGCCCGCCGGCGTAGATGCCGTACGACCAGGGTTCGAGCGCACGTGAGATGAACGGGTCGTAGAGCGTGGCGATCGGGATGAGACGCTCGGCCCAGCGACTCCAGGTGGCGCCGAGCTCGCCGAGCAGACCCACCAGGTTGACCTCGGCGATGCCGAGTTCGATGTGCTGGCCGCCGGTCCCCTCCGACCAGCGGAGCAGGCGTTCGGTGTCGTCGGCGAACCAGTCGTGCCGGTCCTCGATCGACCACACCCCGGTCTTGTTGATCCACCCGCCGAGGTTGGTCGAGGAGGCGACGTCCGGGCTGCAGGTCACCACCCGCGCGCCTGCCTCGGGGGCGGCGCGCAGGAAGTCGACGAGGAAGCGGCCGAGGGCGGCCTGGGTCGAGATCGGCGAGCGGTACGAGCGGCCGAGCGTCCTCGGCAGCGGGCCGAGGGCCCTGCCGGTGACCTGGGGGCGGCGCAACGCCGCGCCTCGGGCGGCGCACAGGTCGGACGCGGCGGTGCCCGGCTCGAAGGCACGCCAGGGGTCGGCGAGGTCGGTGCCGCAGGAGGTGGCCAGCGCGAGCATCTGCGCCTCGGTCAGCAGCGCCGAGTGGTTGTTCGGGTGCCCCTCGGTCGGCAGGCCGCGCCCCTTGACCGTGTAGGCGAACACCACCGTGGGCCGGGTGTCGTCCACCTCCCGGTAGGTGTCGAGCAGCAGGTCGAGGTCGTGGCCGCCGAGGTCGCGGATCGCCCGCGCCAGCTCGGCGTCCGGCAGGGACGCGACCAGGGCGCGCAGTGCCGCGCCGCCGTGTTCCCCGACAAGTCGCGGACCCACCTCGGCGGCGTCGACCCGCAGCAGGCGCTGGTACTCCTCGTTCGGCATCCGCTCAAGCCGCTGCCGCAGCTCGTCGCCGCCCGGCCGTTCGAACAGGGCGGTGATCGCGCGCCCCCACTTCAGGGTGACGACCTGCCAGCCGGCCGCCTCGAACATCGCCCGCAACCGGTGGATCTGCACGTCCGGCACCACCCGGTCGAGCGACTGGCGGTTGAGGTCGACGATCCAGAGCAGCTCGCCCATCCGGGCGACGGACGGGTCGGCGACGGCCTCCCAGATCGCACCCTCGTCGAGCTCGGCGTCCCCGAGCAGGCTGACGAAGCGTCCCGCCGCCGGAGTCGACGCGAAGCGCGAGCGCAGGTAGCGGTGGGAGACGGCGGCCCACAACGGCGCGGTCGCGCCGATGCCGACGGAACCGGTCGAGAAGTCGACGGTGTCGGGGTCCTTGAGCCGGCTCGGATAGCTCTGCAGCCCGCCCAGCTCGCGCAACCTCGGCAGATAGCGGACATCGAGATCGCCCAGCAGGTAGTTGATCGCATGCAGCACCGGCGAGGCGTGCGGTTTGACGGAGACCCGGTCGAGGTGGGTCAGCTCGGAGAGGTACAGCGAGACCATGATGTCGACCATCGAGGCGCTGGAGGCCTGGTGACCGCCGACCTTCACGCCGGTGTCGTTGGGCCGTCCGCGGTTGGCGGCGTCGACGATGGCCGCGGAGAGCCAGAGCACCCGCTGCGCGACCTGCCGTAGCACCTCGGTCCGGGCGGACGCCCCGGCACGCTCGTCGGCGGGCGGGGGCAGGGGGATCGCCATCATCTGTCTCTTTCCTGCGGAGACGTTCATTGCACCCGGAGGTGCCCCGCAGGGCAAGAAAGACGCAGGAACCCGCCCCTTGGCGCACGTTCAAGCGGTCAGGCGGCCTGGAGCGCGCATTCTTCCACCCCCTCGGCGCTACCATCCACCCATGCCTCCGAACGCCGAACTGGACTCGATCGACCGCCGGATTCTGGACCTGCTCGTCGAGAACGGGCGTCGGAGCGTGCGCGACATCGCCACCCGGGTGCGGCTCTCGCCGAGCCCGGTCAAGCGGCGGATCGAACGGCTGGAAAGACTCGGCGTCATCGTCGGTTACACCACACTCGTCGACGAGGGCCTGCTCGGCGACACCATCGAGGCCTTCGCGGAGGTCCGCTTCAGCGGCAACACGGACGTCGAGTCGATCACCGCCTCGGCCAGCCGTATCCCCGGGGTCACCGAGGTGTTCACGGTGGCCGGCGACCCCGACGCCCTGGTGCACTTCCGGGTCGACAGCCTCCAGCACCTGCACCGGCTGATCGACCAGATCCGCCGCGACGAGAACGTCATCGGCACCAAGACCCTCATGGTGCTGGACTCCTGGCGCCGGGTCGAGCGACCGTCCTGACCCGCGCGGGAGCACACCGGTCGCCACCCTGTCGTCGGGATCGTCGAGGCGGTAGCGGACGGCGTTGGGGTGCCCGAGAGGCCACCCACGTGACGTACCGGGTCGGGCGGGTCGGACCCCGACCGATCCCGGCCGCGGCAGGACCCGCGAGACCCGCCTCAGCGGCGGCCGGAGGCGAGTCCCGGAGGCGCCGCGGCCAGGGCCTTCTGGATGGCGTCGATCAGTGCCAGCGCCGACTCCTCGGTGAGCTCGACCGCGACCCGCGCCGAGGGGCCCTCGGCCGGGTTGGTGAAGTCGATGTTCACCGTGTGCTCGTGACAGGCATGGTAGGGGTGGTCGACGTAGACCGCGCCCTGGCTGAGCGTGAACCAGCCGTTGCCGCCCTTGCCCGCGCCGTCGAGTTCGATCTTCTCGGTGAGATAGGTGCACATACTGATCGCTCCGGTCAGGCGCCGAGGTGGCGGCCGTAGAAATTGAAGATCTTCTTCCAGCCCTCCACCGCGGCGGCGGGCCGGTAGGCAGGCCGGTCGGTGGCGAAGAAGGCGTGCCCGGCGCCCTCGAAGGTGTGGAACTCGTGCTCCTTGCCCAGCCTCTCCAACTCGGCGTCCAGCGTCGCGACCTCCTCCGGCCCCGGGTATTTGTCCTCGGCGCCGAACAACCCCAGCAGCGGGCAGGACAGGTCGGCGGCCTTGGAGATCAGCGGCTCGTGCTGGAGCGGGAACTCCGCGGGCGGGGTGTTCACCACGAAGGCGCCGTAGCAGTCCACCGCCGCGTCGATCTGGAGCGAGCAGGCCACCAGGAACGTCTGCCGCCCGCCCGAGCAGAATCCGATCACACCGATCCTGCCGTTGGCGTGGTCGAGGGAGTTGAGGTACGCCGCGGCTCCGGCGACATCGCCGACGAGCTGCTCGTCCGGGACCCCGCCCTTGGCCCGTACGGCGGCGGCCTGGTCGTCGGGGCTGACCCCGGCGCCCTCGCGGGAGTACAGGTTCGGGCAGATCGCCGCGTACCCGCGCGCCGCGAACCTGCGGACGATCTCCTTGGTCGCGTCGTCGTACCCGGGCAGGTGGTGGATCACCACCACACCGCCGCGCGGGCCGTCACCGAGCGGCCGGGCCAGGTACGCCTCCAACTCGGCCTGCTCGTGCCCGGCGACCGTGACCGTCCCGGCCCACATCGCATCGTTCATGTCGTTGCCTCCTGTACCCCCACGGGAGCGGCTGCGAGGTGCCTGGATCTGATCTTATTCAGCGGCCTCGCCACGCCGTGTGACCGGGAGACCTCAGCGGGGCCATCAGATGCGATCGTCGACGCCCTACGTCCCTTGACGATCCCCATGAAGGGACGTGACGGGAGGACCGGGGGCCTCGATGAGCACCCCCAGGCCGTCCAGCAGGCAGCGGAGCCCGAACTCGAACAGAGTGTCCAGGTCGAGGGAGTCGGGCGGAATGCTCGACAGCAGCGGGAATTCCGCCATGCGCGGGAGCACCGCCGTGTCGAGCCACTCCTGGTCGGTGATGCCGGTCTGTTGTACGGCCTCGGTCTCGGCCTCCAGGTTGATCGCGGTTCCGCGTACGTAGTTGGCCACGGTGACGTACACGTGGACCATCGTGGCCGGGACGAGACCGAGGCCGTCCACCGCGCGCATCGCCCACTCGCCCAGTGCCATCGCGTTGGCCGTGGGCATCGGGCGGGTGAACGAGGTGACCTGGGCCAGCCAGGGGTGACGGTGGTAGAGGGCCCACTGCGCCCTGGCGATCAGCTCCAGCCGGGCGCGCCAGCCCGCCGGTGACTCGCTGAGCGCGCACTCGGCCAGCACGGTGTCGGCCATGAGCATGAGCAGTTCCTCCTTGCCCGCCACGTGCCGGTAGAGCGACATCGCCGAGACCTCCAGGTCGGTCGCGATCCGGCGCATGGACAGGGTCGCCAGCCCCTCGACGTCGGCGATCCCGATCGCGGCGCGCACGATCCGTTCGCTGGTGAGCTCGGGCGCGGGCCTGTGGGGAGGGCCGGTGTCCGTGACGGCGCCGTCCGCGACGATGGTCCCGACGCCGGGGGCGACCCGCACAAGCCCTTCCTGGCGCAGGGTCGCCAGCACCTTGCCGGCGGTCGCCATTGCCACGCCCCACTCCCGGATGATCTGCCGGGTCGAGGGCACCCGATCGCCCGGGCGCAGTCGGCCCGTCGTGATACGCCGTCGCAGCTCGGCGGCGATCCGCAGGTACGGAGGCTCTGTCCCGTCCATCTTCCACCCTCCAGGTGCTCTAGTGCACCATATCCTTGTTTACCTGGTCATATGCTGTTGTAATTTTGGTGCACTAGTACATAATTTACAAGGTAAGCGCACTATGCGTACGGTGTGAACACCACCTAGCGAGGAGCGCTCATGAGGACCGTTCTGATCTCCGGTGCCGGTATCGCGGGGCAGTCCCTGGCCTACTGGCTGCACCGCCACGGCTTCACCCCGACCGTGGTCGAGCGAGCCCCGGCTCCACGCGCCCAAGGCCACACCGTCGACCTGCGCGGGGTCTCCTTCGACGTGGTCAGGCGGATGGGTCTCCTGGAGAAGGTCCGGGACGCGGCCGTCGACTCCCGAGGGATGTCCTATGTGGACGCCACCGGCAGGCGCGTCGCCGACATGCCCGCCTCTTTCCTCGGCGGGAACGGTGTGGTCGGCGAGGTGGAGATCCTCCGCGGTGACCTGGTCGACATCTTCCACCAGGCGACCGAGGGCAAGGTGGAGTACGTCTTCGACGACACGATCACCTCGCTGGCCCAGGCCCCCGACGGCGTACGGGTCACCTTCGAGAGGTCTGCGGCGCGCGTCTTCGACCTGGTGGTGGGCGCGGACGGCGCGCACTCGGTGACCCGGTCCCTGGCCTTCGGCGAGGAGTCGCGCTTCAGCCGCGAGCTCGGCTGCCACCTGGCGTACTTCACCGCGCCCAACGTCTTCGGCATCCAGGACTGGGAACTGTTCCACAACCTGCCCGGCAGGAGGGTGGCGGCGCTACGCCCGTCCCGGCGGGCCGAGGAGGTCAAGGTCCTGCTCGGGTTCGCCTCGAAGCCGCTCGACCACGGTGATGCGCGGAGGCAGAAGCAGATCGTGGCCGAGGTCTTCGCCGGAGCGGGCTGGCAGGTACCCGCCATGCTCCGGGAGATGGCGGCGGCCACCGACTTCTATTTCGACGCTGCCACCCAGGTCGTCATGGACGGCTGGTCCCGCGGCAGGGTCGTGTTGCTCGGCGATGCCGGATACAGCCCGTCGCCGTTGGGCGGCGGCGGCACCGGGCTGGCGGTGGTCGGCGCCTATGTGCTGGCCGGAGAGCTGGCCGAGGCCGGCGGGGACCATGAGGTCGCCTTCGCCGCCTATGAGCGGGAGATGCGCGGTCTTGTCCGGCAGCGCCAGAAGCTTCCGCCGGGCGGTGTCAACGGCTTCGTGCCCAACTCGCGGGTGGCCATCGGGATGCGCAACCTGTCGATCAGGCTGCTACCCCACCTGCCCTGGTCCGGCCTGATCGAGAAAATGGTCACCGACCCCGATGCCATCACCCTCAACGACTACGGCCTGCCGTCACCACCCCCCATCCTCTGAACCGGAGCGGCGAAGCGAATGTCGGTGAAGGTCGAAGCGCCCAGCAGCAACTCCCGCACGATCAGCAGTGTCCGCCGCTCGCCCAGGAGTTCCAGCGCGCGCCACCGCGCAGAACTGCCCGTATCCGTTCATCGGTGCATGGTACGCACCAGGCGCCGGAGGTGCTGGTTCAGAAGTTGAACTGGTGGTGGCGGTACGGTCGGCTCGACGATCGAGATCATGAGCGAAGGCATCGAAAGGAGCGGCGGCGACGTCCTGCGGACGATCGGAAACACGGCGCCGAACTCCTTCGGATGGTGGCGTTCGGCGCGGAACTCACCGTCATTCCCAGCGAGGGGGGGCGATCACGAAGGCGCTGATCCTGAGCATGATCGAGAAAGCAGGGGAGTTCGGTCGGCAGGCCGCGCCCCTTGACCGTGTAGGCGAGCACCACCGTGGGCCGAGTGTCGTCCACCTCCCGGTAGGTGTCGAGCAGCAGGACGCCGGTCGTGGCGCCCCGCTCGCGGCGGCGTCGGCGACACCGTCAACACCGAGGGCGACGTGGACGGCGTCCGGGAACTCGTGGTGGAAGGTACTCACCTACGAGGCCACCGTTCCGGGTGCCGGTGGGGCGTCCAGATCGGGGTCGCCCAGGGTCAACGGTAGCGGTCCAGTTCCCACGGATCGTGAGCACTGATGACCGAGACCTCATCGCCGTGGTCGCGGACGAGTTCGCGCAGCCGGGCCTGAGTGCCCAGTCGGAGGTCGTGGTGGACTTCCGAGCTGGTCTGCACGAAGTCGAGGATGGGGTGCGGATGTGGATTTCTGTCGAGTTCCCGGTGGTAGTAGTAGGCGTCACCGCAGTGCAGGAGCCAGCGATCGCCTTCGCGTACGGCGACTCCGGTGTGGCCGGCGGTGTGACCGCCGAGTGGGACCAGCCGGATCTCCGGCGGCAGGCCCTTCGGCTGGACGGAGCTGAACCCGAACCAGTCCTCGCCCGGCTCGGGGGTGTAGGAAACCCACTTCGGGCCGTGTGCCCAGTGTGCCGGGCGGTAGCGGAAGCTGGGTGCCTCGGTGATCGCGGCTTCAAGTTCGGCGGCAAGGACATGGACCTGGGCGTCCGGGAAGTCGGGGAGGCCACCGCAATGGTCTACGTCGAGGTGGGTCACGATGATGTGGCGTACATCGTCGGGTGAATATCCCAGCCGGGCGACCTGGCGAACGGCGGTCTCCTCCTCGGCCAGTACAGGCTGGGCCATCTCGACCCAGTCGGAGCCGAGGGTGTCGCCTGGGTTGCGGATGTCGTCGAGGCCGAGGCCGGTCTCGATAAGGACCAGGCCGTCAGAGTCGGTCTCGACCAGCAGACAGTGGTTGACGGCGTGGGCGGGAGCCGGGCCGTCGTAGGTGGCCTCGATCTGCCGTACGGACCCGCAGTTGAGGTGATGGATGTTCATGGCGGCTAGTCTGTGACTTGAAGCGTGGTTCAAGTCAAGGGGACGTGGTGGTCGAGTCGCTGCTGGACATCGCCGAAGTGGCCGAGCGTTCCGGGCTGGCGCCTTCGGCGCTGCGGTTCTATGAGAAGAGAGGCCTCATCGCCTCGGCGGGTCGCAACGGCCTGCGCCGCGCCTTCCGGCCCGACGTTCTTGAGCGCCTCGCACTCATCGCCTGCGCCCGCGGCGCTGGATTCACGATCGCCGAGATCGCCGGATTCCTGGTGGCCACACCCGACGACACCAAGCTGCGTGCACGGATGGCGGAGAAGGCGCGGGAGTTGGAGGAGGACATCGCCCGGCTCACTCGGATGCGCGACGGTCTCCACCATGCCTCGACGTGCATGCACGAACCGCTCGTAGAGTGCCCCGACTTCAAGCGCACATTCGAAAGCTCGGCGACTCTCACGCCGTCCCCTGGCCATCGGTAGGGCCTGATCAGGTCTTCACGGGACCGGCACGCCGTCGCGTCCGAAGCCCGACCAGGCCCTACCGATCATCATGAACGGCCTGAGGGGACCGGCCGGTCCCGGGGATGATCCGCAGATCGGCCAGAACCGGATGCACTTCGATTCCCATCACGTCAGGAGGGCGCGCCAGCGGTCTGGCCGAGCGCCTCACCGGAATCACGCTGACGCCGCAGCCGCTGGAGGAGTCCACCTACCCATGCGGAGTCGTGCCCAGACCGAGGTGAGCGGTGGTGGATCACTCCGCTGCGGGCTCCACGGGGCACCGTTCTCCGCGGGCCTGCAAGTAAGTCGCAATAGCCCCGCCCTCTCTAAGTAGCCCCGTCAGGGGAGGCCGTACCGTTGTTTGATCATTTTGGCCTCCTCCTCGCTGACCTGGCGGGGGGTGACGGCCAGGGTCTGTCGCAGGTCGGAGATGATCTTCTCGCCCGCGCCCCGGACCCGGGTACGGTGCTGGACGAGCTGGGCGTCGAACCGCTTGGCGGCCGGTCCCGTCCACACCTTGCCCTCGTGGAAGTCCCGGTACGGGGCCTCGATACCGTTCTCGATCTCCTGGACCAGCGGCTCGACCGTCCGCAGGGCATCCCCCAGTGCCGCGTGGAGCGGATTGGGCACCAGCTTGGCCATGATCCGATCAGTCCTTCTTCGGGGTGGGGGAGGTCTCCGTCTTCGCGGAGGGCGCACTGGCGTCGGTGAGCAGCTTCGGCGCGATCAGCTTCATGAGCGCCAGCACATCGGCGGCGTTGTCCCGTCCTGCGGCGCCGATCTCCATCTGGATGCTTATTTCCGCTTTGCCGCGCACAAGCAGCGCGTATGCGTCGTTGGTTTCGCTGTCCGAGGGTTTGAAGTAAGAGCCGATAACCCCGGGAAGTATCTCCGGCAACCGCAAGGCGCCATCTTCGATCTGCTCCTCAACCGCCCCTGGGTACCCTCCCGGTGTGAGGCTGATCTGCAGCACCTTCAGCCGCTCACCCTCTCGCTGGTAGACCGCGCAGCCTCCGGCGCCAAGGCCCTCGGAAATCGTGAAGTCGAAGTAGCCGCGGACCAGCGGATTGTGCACCCCGGTCATCAACTCCACCGCCTTCAATGGAATGTGATCGCAGATGTACGGAGGTGCGGCCACTGTTGGTAACGGACTACGATCGACCGGCACCTCATCGCTCTGGCAAGCCAAGGAGATGGCCAGAGCACAGGCCAACACCGTCATGACGACTAACGCTTTTCTCATCATGATCCGTACTTGGCGAAGCCTTCGGAGAAACCCAGATCCAGGAGGCTCTCAGTCTCCCGCCAAGGTTTTCCTGACAGCCCGTTGTAGAGCCAGCGGTCGTAGGCCTCGACTCGCCGATACTGGTCAGTGGTGTTGGTGGCTGTTTTGTCAATCATCTCGTCCATGATCATAAGGGTCCGGCCATCGTCTTTGAGGAAGTTGTTGGGGTTGTCGCGAGGGTCGTCCCCCTTCTCCAGGCCCTCCAGGGTGGCCCAGGGATGGTTCCGGCCGGCGGGTTCGGCGGAGCCGAAAAGACCGTTTCTGAGCATGGCCTGAGCGGCGAGATCGTGCACAAGCCCTCGGGTCTTGTCGACAGCGGCATTGGCGTCAACACGGGCATTGTCTTCCGCCTTGCCCTTGGCTATTTCTTCCGCAAGTCCGCTCCATGCTCCGACAACACCGGCGGTGATCGACCAGGTTCCCGACTGCGGGATAGCGAGACCGGTATTGACTGCTGCCAGGAGCATCTTCATGTTTCGCTGCTGTGCCTCGTCCAGATCCTTGCCTTCCTCGATCTTCGCCAGGCCAGCCGCATCGGTGATCATTCCGAAGCCTGCTCCGGCCCGCCTCGCACTGTTCAGGAGGGTTTCACCGCCATGCCCGGCGGCCATCTCGGCGGCACCGTGATTAAGGAGCCAGCCAGTGAATACCGCCTGAGCAGCCAGAACGGGGGCAAATGCTTCAGATTCCGCGAACGCCTCCTTCATTACCTGACGAAGCTCCCCCGTATTGAACTGGGCACCCCAGGAGTCAGGTCCGGGTGTGGCGGGATTGTCGGCGCTTCGTACTCCGAACGACACGGGATCGCGGCCTCGCTGAGCGGCGTGGTTGATGTCGCTGATGTAGCCCGCCAAAACGCGTCCCATCGAGGTGGGGCTCACCAAGGAGTCGGGGAGCTTGCCGTCCTTGATTCGTACGGCTTGCAGGTGGACGATCTCCGAGGCGAGTTTGGCCGACAGGAAGCCGCGTGACGGGTTCTGCGGTGAGCCGTCGTGGTCGCGGAAGGTGAGCGTCGCGGCCTCCAGCACCTTGCCCAGAGCCACGCCGTCGTCGCCCAGGCGCCGTTCGGTCAAGAAGCGTTTCAGCATGGTCGGGTCGCCCGCGAAGAAGTCCTGAGCGGCCACCGGATCGCGGCTGAGCCCTTCCAGCAGGGCCACCATGACCCGCGGATCCAACAGCACTCTTCCGCGATCGGCGGACTCGATCTTCCTGGCGGTGGCGAGGAGGAAAGCGGTGCTGAAGGTGCCGTGCTTGAGGGCCGCCGCCATGGCGTAACCCTTCTCCCAGCCGATGTAGCCGGTCGTCCGGCCGACTTCGAGGTCGGACAGGAGTTCCTTGTGCCAGGCGTCGCCCAGCCGGGGGCTCGCCGTGCCGAGGGTTTTTCCGAGGGCGGCCTGCAGGCGCTCGTACTTCTTGTCGTCCTTGCGTTTCGCGTTCTCGATCATCAGCTCGCGGAACCTCGCCGTGCCCAGCGTGTTCATCAGCGCGGCGGCGAACGCCGCGTCCCCCGTCCGCTTCTCCAGTCCTTTCAGGAGTCTCTCGTCGATCTTGCCGTCTTCGACGGTCCTACCGAGGCCGAGGGTTGCCGCGTAGACGTCCGGGTCGTGGCCGGCCTTGCCGTACAGCGTCTCGTCGAAGGCGGTGATCCCGCCGGGGGTCTTGGCGGCGGCGCCCCACTCGGTGAGCTCGGTGCGGATCGTCTCGTTGCGGCGTCGCAGGTCGGGGCGGCTGGTCCCGATCCAGCTCCGCATCTCGCGGAGCGCGCTCAGCCCCGAGGTGTCCAGGTCGAGCCGCTGCAGGGCGCGGTGGATCTGCGGTTCGTTCCGGCCGAGTGCGTCCTCCGCCTGGCCGAGCCCTCGCTCGAAGTCGTCCATCCGCTCGGGATCGATCCCCGAGTACTCGCCGTTCACACTTCGGGCCGGAGTCGCGGGAGAGTTCTGCGGAGCGGGGGAGGGTACGGCGGGGACCGGCTGAGCGGTGCCGGTCGGCGGGGAGGAGGGCCGCGGGTCAGGGGCGGACTGGGGGGACGGCGAGGGCGTGGGGTACGGATGGCTCATGAGGACGCTGGCTCCGGCTCGGTCCGTGAAGGTGACGGCTCCAGCGAACATATTAATTTCAATCCGTCTGCCTCGTAAAGATCTCCATTAAAGTGGGCATAGTTGATAAATATGCTGGCTGCGACCTGATATTTGGCTAAACGGCCGGGTTTGATAAACGAAATCAAAGCGTCGATCGAGCTGGAGCCGGGAGACGGCCCTGCTCCTTCCGCACGGAGGCCAAGGCGTCGATCCGCGCTTCAGTGAGGCCGAGATGAACGCCCCCGCCGATCACTGCTCCCGATGCCATCCCCCGGATACCCCGGCCATCGCAGTCCCTGCCACCAGCCGGCCGTGTCGCCATCCGTAGACCATCCCGCCGACCGGGAAGCCGTCGTTGCTCGACTGCAAACCCAGACACCGCGTACCTGGATGCTCGGCAGAGTCCCTATATGGCTATAAACGCTATATGTGGTGCTTCAGGAGCATGGGTGCCCTAAACGGATAGACCGTAACTGTTGCTCCGGGCTGCCTTAATGTGTTTTGTCCGAAAAATCATGATTGATGCCTTCGGTATGCCACAATGCCATTTCCGGAGGGAAAGGTCACAGTAGCGGGAACAAGGTCGTCGTTTTATTACACTTTCCAGCCCAGGCGGATACCCTGCTTTTTCCTCAGTAGGGCGAATGCGGTGGAGGCTGCGAGTGGCGGACCGTGTCATCGACAATCCGATCATCAACTCGCCCTACCGGGCTCCGACCAGGCACTTCACGTTCGACAACGACGGGATCACCGGTGAGATCGCCGAGGGGCGTCGTCCCAGCGCCTACTTCATCCCGGTGCCGAAGGCCAGAAAGCGGGCCGTCCAGGCCGAACTTGACCTGTCCGAGTTGGGACTGACCGCCGATCAGATCGAGCCCAACCACTTCGTCAATTCCGTACGGGCGAAGGTGGACCGCTGGCGAACGCTGGGCTATCCGCACGTCACCCCGACCACTCGCCATCTCCTGGAGTTTTGGAGCGATCCCGGACGGGACAACCCCATCCTGTTCTGCCAGCGAGAAGCGGTCGAGACCGCGATTTACCTGGCCGAAGCCGTACACAAGGACGGCGATTCCTCGATTCCGAACCGGCTCGGTGAGATCAACAAGGAGTACAACGGCGGTCTCAGCCGGGTGGCGCTCAAGATGGCGACCGGTTCGGGAAAGACGATCGTGATGGCGATGCTCATCACCTGGCAGACCCTGAACAAGGTCGCCAGTCCCAACGACCGGCGGTACGCCAAGCGGTTCCTGGTCGTGGCCCCCGGCATCACCATCCGCGACCGGCTCCGGGTCCTGCTGCCCGAGGACGACGGCAACTACTACCGGCTCCGCGATCTGGTCCCGGCCGAGTCCTACGGCGCGCTCCGCCAGGCGAAGATCGCGATCACCAACTTCCATGCCTTCCAGCATCGGGAGACCAAGATCGGCCGTGGGGTGTCCAAGACCTCCAAGGAGGTGCTGACCGGGAAGAAGGGCGGGCCGAGCCCGTTCCTGGAGACCGTCGGCCAGATGGTCAACCGGGTCGTCGGCGACCTGGGTGGCACCTCGGAGATCGTTGTGCTCAACGACGAGGCCCACCACTGCTACCGCGACCGGATCGCCGACCCGCTGGACGGTGCCGATGCGACCCTGAAGGGGGACGACAGGAAGGAGGCCGAGGACCGCAACGACGAGGCGCGCGTCTGGTTTCGTGGTCTTCAGGCGGTCAAGGCCAAGCTCGGGGTCAAGACCGTCTACGACCTGTCGGCCACCCCGTTCTTCCTGTCGGGCTCCGGCTACCGCGAGGGCACGCTCTTCCCCTGGGTGGTCAGCGACTTCTCCCTGATCGACGCCATCGAGTCGGGCATCGTCAAGATCCCCCGGGTGCCGGTGAACGACAACGCCACGACGAGCGACGTCACCTACCTGAACCTCTGGCGGAACATCCGCGACGGCCTGCCGAAGAAGGGACGGGCCAAGGACGGCGAGGTCTCGGCCGACCACCTGCCCCCGGCGTTGGAAGGCGCGTTGCACAGCCTGTACGACTCCTACCAGAAGTCGTACCAGGACTGGCAGGGCTCCCCGGCGGCCCAGCACGGCGACCCGCCGCCGGTCTTCATCGTGGTCTGCAACAACACCACGGTCTCCAAGATGGTCTTCGACTGGATCAGCGGCTGGGATCGCAGGGTCGACGAGGAGACCACGGTCGCGGTCCCGGGTCGGCTGAGGCTGTTCTCCAATGTCGACGAGCACGGCCGTCGGCTGCACCGGACCCCGACCATCCTGGTCGACTCCAAGCAGTTCGAGTCCGGCGAGCTGACCCCGGAGTTCCGCAGGACTCTCGGTCCCGAGATCGAGGAGTTCAAGCAGGAGTACATCCGCCGCTTCCCCGGCCGCAGTGCCGACAAGGTGGACGACGCGATGATCCTGCGCGAGGTGATGAACACCGTCGGCAAGCGGGACACCCTCGGCGAGCACGTCCGCTGCGTGGTCAGCGTCTCCATGCTCACCGAGGGCTGGGACGCCAACACCGTCACCCACATCCTCGGCGTCCGCGCCTTCGGCACCCAGCTGCTCTGCGAGCAGGTGGTCGGACGCGGCCTGCGCCGCCGCTCCTACGCGGTGGACGAGAACGGCTTCTTCACCCCCGAGTACGCGGACGTGTATGGGGTCCCGTTCCAGTTCATCCCCACGGTCGGCAAGGGGCCCGACCCGATAATCAAGCCCAACCGCCGGGTACGCGCGGCGGGCGACCGGGTCCATGCCGAGATCACCTTTCCTCGGCTGGCCGGTTACCGGATCGAGCTGCCGGACGAGGAACTGATCCCTGCCTTCGGCCCGGACAGCCGGATGACGCTCGACACCGGCATCATCCCCACGCTCACCGAGGTCTCCGGCATCGTCGGCACCGGCCAGACCGACCTGCTGGTGGAGCTGCGCAGCAAGCGGGAGCAGGAGATCGCCTTCCAGCTCGCCAAACAGGTCAGCGAGATGTACCTCGCAGACCCGGAGGACCGCAAGCCGTGGCTTTTCCCGCAGACGCTCGCCATCACCAAACGCTGGCTCACCGAGTGCGTGGCTCTCGCGGGTGACGCGTTCCTGGGGATGCTCACCCTCTCGGAACTGGCCGACCAGGCGGCCCGCCGGATCAAGGACTCGATCGTCACCGCGCGGGGCACCAGGCGCCCCAAATCTCTGCCGATCTTCCGCCCCTTCGATCACATCGGCTCCACGGCGGAGGTGAACTTCTTCACCACCAAGGCGGTCTACCCGACCGCTGAGGAGAAGAGCCACGTCAACTTCGTGGTGCTCGACGGGCCGGGTGGCAACACCTGGGAGGAGAAGGTCTCCCGGACCCTGGAGGCGATGCCCCAGACGGCCGCCTACGTCAAGAACGACCATCTCGGCTTCACCATCCCGTACACGATCGGCGGCCGGACCCGGCATTACTACCCGGACTTCCTGGTGCGGCTGGCGCCTCTGGAATCGGCCGGTGACCTTGTCCACACGCTGATCGTGGAGGTGTCCGGCAGCCACAAGCCTGGCGAGCAGGCGCGGGAGAAGGCCCGCACCGCGCGGAACCAGTGGGTGCCGGCGGTCAACAACCACGGCGGTTTCGGCCGGTGGAGCTACTGCGAGTTGAAGAACCCCACCACGTTCCGCTCCGAACTGGAGGCCGCGATGCAGGCCCTGTACGGCGGGACGGGGACGAGCGTCCAGCTCGGCCCGGAGTGGGACGCCGAAGAAGAAGAGCCCTGGTTGATCAGCAAGGGAGAGGGGGCGTAAGGATGCCGCCGAAGAAGTCCGGGGCCACCCCGATCGGGTCGCTTAAGCACGAGGACAAGCGGGTCAACATCCCGACGGCCGACTCCCACGACCTGCTGGACGAGGAGGCGGCCGAGCCGTCGCGGCTGCTCTACCCGCGCAATGCCGACCTCGATCCGCAACTCGTCTGGAAGGGCAAGGACGAGCAGGACTCCCAGGAGCTGATCGTCGACGCGCCACCGATCTACATCCAGGAGAAGATCGACCCGCGCGTCCTCATCGAGAACCTCCGCCGTACGGCAGAGCGGGCCGAGGAGGAGCCGGAGCTCACGCTCTTCGACACCTTCGACGGGCTCGATGGGATGGACCTGATCGAGTTCTACAAGCACGAGGCCAACTGGTCGAACCGGATGATCCTCGGCGACTCACTCCAGGTCATGGGGTCCCTCGCGGAGAAGGAGAGTCTTCGGGGCAAGGTCCAGATGGTCTACCTCGACCCGCCATACGGGATCAAGTTCGGCTCCAACTTCCAGGCTTCCACCGGCAAGAGGGACGTCAAGGACGGCAAGCTCCAGGACCTCACCCGTGAGGTCGAACAGATCAAAGCGTTCCGCGACACCTGGAAGTACGGGATCAGTTCGTATCTCGCTTACCTTCGGGATCGCCTGGTCGCAGCCCGTGATCTCTTGGCCGAATCTGGCAGCATCTTCGTTCAGATCGGCGATGCCAACCTCCACCTTGTTCGCTCACTGCTTGACGAGATCTTCGACTCGGAGAACTTCTGTGCGCAGATCTCGTTCCGGACGACTACCGGAGCAACGGGAAATCTCTTGCCCGGCACTGTGGATTACATCCTTTGGTACGCCAAGGACGTTGAGCAGGTTAAATATCGCCAACTCTTCCGCCTCAAAGAATTAGGTGGCCAAGGGGCAAGTGCATATTCCATGGTAGAGGAAAGTAATGGCCTGCGTCGCCGTATGACCAAGGAGGAGCGACTTGAACCCTCGTTAGTGCCGGATGGATCTCGCATATTTCGGCTTGATAATCTTACGAGCCAAAGCGCTGGCAGAGAAAAAGGTGAGGGGGCAGCCTCTTGGTTTCCGGTAGAGCTTGAAGGGCGGACCTTTCGTCCAACAATGCAGTCGCGCTGGAAGACAAACGAGTCTGGTATGGCTCGACTGTCAGCAGCTGGTCGCCTTGGTATCGCTGGAAACACTTTATCCTATGTTCGATTTATAGATGATTTTCCTGCGTTTCCAATCAATAATTTTTGGGACGATACGAGCGTTGCAGGTTTCGGTGACCCGAAGATGTACGTTGTCCAGACTAACACGAAAGTCATTGAGCGCTGCATGCTCATGACAACCGATCCCGGCGATCTGATTCTTGACCCTACCTGCGGGTCTGGCACCAGTGCTTACGTCGCCGAAGAGTGGGGGCGGCGCTGGATTACGATCGACACCTCGCGCGTGTCACTTGCCCTCGCTCGGCAACGAATCATGGGTGCGAAATATCCCTTCTATCTGCTTGCTGATTCCAAGGAAGGGCAGCGTCAAGAGTCGAAGATCACGGGGCAGTCTCCTGTTGAAATCGCCACGTACAGAGGCGATGTGCGTAAGGGATTCGTCTATCAGCGAGTTCCTCACATTATGCTCAGCTCGATCGCGAAGAATCCTGACATCAAGGAAGGGATGACACGTAAGCAGATCGAGGAGGCAATCGCTCGACACGCAGAGCAAGAGTTGCTCTACGACAAGCCATATGTGGACAATGACAAAGTTCGAGTAGCCGGACCTTTTACAGTAGAGAGTTTAGCGCCACACAAGACGGTTCCGGCTGCCGCGCAGACCGGTACTGAGCAGGCCGCTAATGAAGAAGACTCTTCCAGCTTCGAGCGGTCGATCCTCGACAACCTGGCCAAGGCCGGAGTGCAGAACGGCCGGAAGAAGGAGCGGTTAGAGTTCGAGTCGCTCGCGCCGTACGCAGGGCAACTGATCCATGCTGAAGGGATCCGCAAGAACGGTGAGGAGGGCACCCCGAAGCGGATCGGGGTGAGCATCGGTCCGCAGTACGGCACCGTGGATCCGAACTGGATCCGCCGGGCCGCCCGTGAGGCGATCACCGGGATGGGCTTCGACCTGCTGATCATCTGTGCGTTCGCGTTCGACCCGCAGGCCGTGAAGACCACCGAGGAGTTCAAGCCGGACGCCGAAGACTTCGCCTCCGTGCAGGAGGAGCGCAAGCTCGGCCGGCTCCCGATCCTGCTGGTCCGGATGAACTCCGATCTGGTGATGGCCGACGTACTGAAGAAGACCGGCAGCGGCAACCTGTTCATGGTCTTCGGCGAGCCGGACATTGACATCCAGCAGACGGCCGAGGGCACCGTAGTGGAGATCCGGGGCATCGACGTCTACGACCCGACCCAGGGCACGATCCGCTCGAACGGTACGAACGAGATCGCCCTCTGGATGATCGACACCGACTACGACGGTGAGTCCTTTTTCGTCCGGCACTGCTACTTCACTGGTGGCCATGACCCGTACAAGCGGCTCCGGCAGGCCCTCAAAGCCGACATCAACGAGGACGCCTGGGCGACCCTCTACAACACCCGCTCACAACCGTTCCGAGCTCCGACCACCGGGAAGATCGCCGTCAAGGTAATCAACCACTACGGCGACGAGGTCCTCCAGGTCTACGACGTGTAGGGAAACTGACCCCGTGGAACACAGGCCCGCGAGAGTGCGTGGTGCCACACGGCCGGATGGCTCTCAAAGCGGCTCCGGCCGTCCGGCTTTGTTGTCAGATCAGTTTTCCACTGCGGATGCCCGTCAGGAAGTTGTCCCAGGCCGTAGGGGAGAAGGTCAGTGTGGGGCCAGATGGGTTCTTGCTGTCGCGGATGGCGACGAGGCCGGGCAGGTTCGTGGCTACTTCCACGCAGTTGTTGCCGCCGCCGCTGAGGGTGGACTTGCGGAACTCGGCGCCGGACAGGTCAGGGGAGATCATGGCTGCTCCTCACCGCGGCGATGAGTGCCGCGGATTTCTCGGGGGACAGGCAGGCACTGCGGAGACGCTCGAATGTCAGGGTAAGCCGCAGAACCTGATCGGCCGCTTCAATGTAGACGTCTCCGCTGGGGCATTCGGTGTAGCCCACGTCTGGATCCTCCTCGTCGAAGCTCAGTACAGAGAAGGCGCCTTCTACGCCGCCGTGTGCGCCGGCCGCCAGGGGGAGGACCTGGAGCGTGATGTTGGACCAGCCCGAGATCTGGAGGAGGTCGTTGAGCTGACGGGCCATGAGACCGGGCGACCCCACCGGGCGGCGCAACGCGGTCTCGTCGACGAGGGCGTGCAACGTTGGCGCATCCGATCCGAGCAGGCTGACCTTCCGGGTCATCCGAGCACTGACGTGCCGGTCCAGCTGGGTCTTGGTCAGCTCTGGTCTTGTCGCACGGATGATCTCGCGGGCGTACTCCTCGCTCTGGAGCAGGCCCGGAATCAGGATCGGCTCCCAGGCGCGGACGGCCGTCGCCTCGGTTTCGAGTGCGATGTAGCAGCCGGTGAACACGTCAGAGTAGGCAGACCACCAGCCGCGTACGGCGGCGTCCTTGCAGAGCTGGACGAGCTCGGCCTTGGTTGAGAAGTCCACGCCGTACAGGTCACAGGCATCGGCGACAGCCGAGGGGGTCACCGCGATTCGTGCGTTCTCGATCCGGTTGAGCTTTGGCCGACTCCACCCGAGCTGGTGGGCCGCCGTCTCCGGTGTGAGCTTGGCTTGCTCTCGGAGCCGTCGCAGTTCACGACCCAGGCGGCGATGCCGGACCGTGGGGCTCTTCGTCATGCCGCTCAGTGTGCTAGGGATTTGGCAAAAAATCTATACGCACAGCAGTTGCTTTGATGCACAGTGTGACTGCATGATACTCCCACGGCCCGAAACGGAGAGTAAGGCTTTGATGACAAAATCGAACAAAAGGCTGCTCGCGCCTACGTCTCGGAGATCTCAATCCTTGGCCGACTCCCAATCGCCAGGAGATCGCGCGAACGTTCCCAGGCCCCGGACGGCGTAGACCACACCCTCCTCACGAAGGCGCACCAGCACCTTGCGAGCCGTCGGCCGGGATACGCCGAACTCCTGGACGATCAGGTGTTCACTGGCGACGGGTTCGTCAACCGCGTAGGTGCCGTTGCGAATACGGTCCTTGATCACATTGGCGATCTGCACCCATTTTGGCTGGTTTGCACGCCAGGCTATCGTCACAAGATCACCGTAGACATCTCTTGTCGCCCCGGGATACCTGCCATGAACAGTTCTAGACAACTAATGACAACAGATGTTCACACTTCATAGTTGTTAAGGGTAGTGAAGTAAGATCAAAAATGAGCCCGTCCATCGCTGCAACGACTGAACGGGCTCCTGACCAGGAAGGCACTCCTGATCCGTGAGTAACCCTAGTGCTCCCGTTCTCGACCAGGCCACGGTAAGCAACTGCGGCTGTTTCGCCGAGGTGCCGCCGATGCCGATGGGCTGTGCCGTTTGCGGGCATGCCCCGTACGCGCACGGCTGTCCCGATCGACCCGCCGATCATGATTACGCCCAGCCGTCCGCCGCGTTGATGGACACCCGCCTGCGGGTCCGCCGGACCGGGGACCGCTCGCTGCCCTGCTTCGAGCCGCTCTGCTTCGAGCCGCCCGCCCTGGCGGCCCCGGCCGAGATGATCCCGCTGGTGCCCGCCCAACAGTCCGCTCAACAGTCTGCCCGGCGGCCCGCCCGGCAGGTCCCGGTGGAGACGACCGCACCGGTGGCCGAACAGCGGCCCGATGAGCGGGTACCGGCCGAGGGGGTCGCGCCGGTGGCCGGTCAGCGCCCTGCCGGTCAGCGCTCCGCCGGGCGGGCCTCGGGTGAGACGGCCCCGCCGATGATCGTCCCGCGCCGTTCCGAGCAGGCCCCGGCCGCCGTACTGGTGTCACCACTCCGCCGGGTGAGCTGCCGTCTCCGGCCCTCGTCCAGGGGAACCCGTACCGGACCGCCCCGGCCCGGCGCAGGGCGCCGCCGCGTTCCGGGCACCGGCCAAAGGACCTGCGTACCACCCCGGGCGATGCCCGCCCTGCCTCCGCACCGGCCGTCCGGCTGGTACGGCACACCCCTCCGCGTCTTTCCCCAACCCATGAAGCGGGCCCGTCCTCCGCGACCAACGAACAGACGGGCCCTTGATCGGATCGAGGTCCAATCAATGAACGATGGTAGGTCCACCACCCCGGAACCCACCACCATTCCCGGCTGGCGGCTCATCCTCAGCGACGCCGGACGGCTCTGGGCCAGCCGGGAGAAGCCTTTCTCCCCGGCCGCCACCCACGCCGGAGCCGAACGCACGGTCGACGGCGACAGCCTGGAGGCGTTGCGCGCCGAGACCGATCGCCAGGAGACCTTCGCCCGCGAGGCAGAGGAGCAGGCAGCGAAGGAACAGGCGGCACGGACAGAGGAGGCACAGCAGGCTCCCGCTCCGGAGGCGCAGGGGCCGAAGACGCGGGCCGGGCAGGTGATCTCATGATCCGCCGCTGCCTGGCCCGTGCCCGGGGCCGTCACCGCGACGGTCAAGCCGCCGCCGCTCCGGTCCCGCAGTACACCTGGGACCATGAGGCCCGTGCCGAGGCGGCGATGCTGGAGATCACCTGGCCGGGCTGGGCCGTGCTCTACGGCACCGGCAGCCGTCTCTTCCACGCCATCGCCACCTGGCCCACCTCCGAACCACTGATCATCTGTGACCGTACGATCGAGGGACTGAAGACCCAGATGCGCGAGGCGGAGACGGCCGCGCTGCACCGCTGGGCGCTGACCTCCACCTCGGCCACCATCGGCCACTTCTGACGAACGGGCACGGCGGCCCCCCTTCCCCGGGCCGGGGCCGTCGTGCCGTCACCGGCGTATCGTTCGAGAGCGAAACGTGGTGTGTGAGCGCGTCATAGCTCTGGCACGTTGGCTTCGACGAATGCGGGAGCCAGCAGTCGGATGCGCTCTTCCTCCAGATCGCCGGCGAGCGCGCGCACAGCCATCTGTACGCCGGTGGCGCGTGCAGAGCCGAACTGCTCCCACAGGAGTTTGCAGCCTTTGGCTACGACGTCGCGGATCTGCTCCTCCTGGGACAACCGTTTGAACGTCGAACGCAGGCTGTCGCCAGTAGCCATCATCAGTCGCACGACATCGCCGGCGTCCTTGTCGGCCAGGCGGTGAGGTGGGGCGGCGCGGTCGTTGATTCTGTCGCGAAGCTTGAAAGCTTTGGCGATCAGCAGCGAGGTCGGACCGGCTACCTCAATCGGGAGTTCTCGTGAGTCGTTCTCCGGTTCGAGGCTTGGCACCTGCAACGAGGAGTGATCAAACAGAGTGGCCTCAAGCCCGAGGACATGCCGGGTGGCGTTCTTGTCGTGGGGTGGTAGGTGCGCGCTGCGCCTACCACGGTTGGGGGCGAGCGTTTCCGGCACGAGAAGGTCCACCTCAACGGGATGGCTCTGGCCATTGATCATTTCCGTGCGAGTCCAGAGCCCTGGGCTGTTGGGGATGGTCAGTTCGAATCCCGCACCGCGCATGGCTTCGTTGAGCAAAGGCTCGTCGCGGATGAGCTTGGGGTTGAGGCTCAAATCAGCGTCGCTGGTGTAAGGGGAACTAGCCAGCACGACACCGGTTGTTCGCAAGTGCACTGCCTGGGCGCCGACCAAGACGATGGCATCGGAGTGCTCGTAGAGTGCCTGTAAGGCGTCCAGGAGGACCCGCCGGGCCACGACGGTGAGTTCATTAAGGTCAACACCGTCGGGGATGCGCGCCATAAGGTTCCTCCGGATCGTCGAAACCCAGCTCATGCCTGTAGCTGAGGTCAAGGCGGGGGAAACTCTATGCCGTCAAGGTCATCCAGACGCCAGTTTTTCTCATGGTCACGCATGTAGTTCAGCACCGCCTCTCCAGCGGCGGGCAGTCGGCCAGGTCCCGACAGGGAGTCCAGCACCAGTTGGCTCAACGCCACGTGGGGCAGGCCGTCGACCTGGCGAACTCCGAAGAATGGGCTCGTATCGGGAGGTTGAAGCAGCAGGACGTCGGCACCCTGGTTTACCGGGAAGAGACCTTGTCCTTCTAGCAGACGAGCGGTGGCCTCCTCGGTGGCATAGAGCATCCCCTGGCCGCCGATGGCCAGGGGAGCCACCTTCGTAGCCGCGAGCGGCCCGGTAAGGGCAATCGAGGTGTGGAGTTCCTGGTGTTCGAGCAGCTTGCCGATGAAGGAGTCCAAACCGTTGGGAGCGAGGAACCCGAGGAAGCGCCCTGGTCTCAGCAGAGACGTCTCCGACGCGCGCAGGCGTAGGAGAGCCTCCCAATCAACCTTCACGACGACCTTGTTTCGACGCCTGATGATCGCCTCCTCTTCCAACGTGTCCAGCAGACGCGAGACATAGGCACCGCTCAGGCCGGTCGTCTCCGCCAGTTCCGTCGCCCGGTAGGTAGGGCGGACATCGGCCAGGACACGGACCAGGCGCCCGGCGCGTGCGCCGCTCAATCCGCGTTGAGCACCGGCCGTACGCGGTCGTGGATCCCGTGCGGCGCCCTGGGTTTCAAGCACTATGGCTGGTTGATTCATCCGGAAAGAGACATTGCCGGTTAGGTCGATGTAGCCGCAGTCCCAGCGAGACAGCAGGGCGCGCGTCTGTGGGCTGATCCATGGAGCGATGACCAGCACAGCGGTGTCCTGGCTGAGGCGGCGCATCAACGAAACCCGGGGCAGCAGCTCTCGCTCCAGGAGAGCCGGAGTCCAACTCGGCTTGGTTTCCACCAGGACACGCCTGGTGAGGCTCCGGTCGGGGCTCGTGATGGTGATCAATGCGTCATGTCCGAGGTCCTCCGCCCGGCAGGCGTCGGCTTCCAGCACCACTTCCCATTGCTGCCCCAGCATCTTGCGCAACCGGTCGATCCCTAGCTCCAGAAGTTGCTCTGGAGTGCTGGGAAATCCATTTTCAGGGGTGCGCGTCATAACTCTATGGTGACATGGCAAGTTTCGGGAATCCATGCTGAGTTGCCAGAAACAGCGAGTTGCCAAAACTTGGCAACTCGCTGTTTCTGGCAACTTTGTCCGATCTGGGCAGCCTGGGCAGTCGCAAGATCGTCGGGTGCGATGGTCAGCGGGCGATCCACGTGGAGATGAGGGTCAGGTACGGCGCGCGGCCCAGACGGTGCGTTCATGACCGCCGTCGAACGCCCCACGACCGTTGCCGGACTCGATGCGGGAGCGGTGGAGTATCGCCTGGAGCGGAGAGGCGAGGCCGTCGTGGTGGTCGCGCACGGCGGGCACATGCGTGCCGGGCTCGCGCACGGGGAGGAGGTTTTCGCCGAGTGCGGCTACAGCGTGCTCGTGCCGTCCAGGCCCGGTTACAGCCGGACGCCGCTGTCGGCAGGGCCCCCTTCGCCGATGTGATCCGTGACCTCTGCGGACACCTGGACATTGAGCAGGTGGCCGCGGTGGTCGGGGTGTCGGCCGGTGGGCGGACCGCGGTGGAGATGGTTGCCCGGCGCTCTGACCTGGTCGAACGGCTCATCCTGCAGAGCTCGCTGGGTTTCGCCGTACCCGGCTGGTCGGGAACATCGCCTTCGCCCCGGGCACCGAGAAGGCGACCTGGGGTGCCATGCGCACGCTGCTGCGCCTCGCCCCCGACCTCGGACAACGGTACCGTGTCGTTCGAGCACGCCGAATCCCTGGTGGACGACTGCCCGGTGCCGAACTCGTCGAGAGCCGGGCAGGTAGCACTTCATCTGCTTCGCCGACGACTACCCTGCCGTCGCCGACCGGATCCGCGACTTCGTGACCTCGGAACCGCCACGTCACGGCTGAGCCGGTCAACGCCGCCACGGCGGTCTCGCCGGGTCTGTCATTGAGACCAACTGAGAAGTGGTATCTGAGCGACGGTTCTCAGTTGACCCTCAGTGGAGAGCCATGGTCCTGTCTGTAAGGACCGCTCGGATTCCGCGTGGTCCTTGGCCAGCTGAGACGACCTCGGGAAGGGCACTGAAACAGAGTCACCTGGGGAACTTCGGGCCGGGGCCATAGCGGACTCCGGTTCCGCCCTGGGCGTCTCCGATCTTTTTGAGGAGTTCTCGTTCGCGCAGGCCGGCCAGAATGTCCCGCGCGGCGAACACATGGATGTCGAACAGCCGCTGCAGCGTCCGGTTGGTGACGAAGCCGTACTCCCGGATGTGGTCGATGATCTTCTGATTCGTCTCGTCGAGCCCCCGGCGATGGTAGGTGATCGCCCGGCCCATCATGGCCACGGCCTCTGACCGCAGGCGATAGGCCGGAAACGCCTTGGCCGCGGTCCGACGGGTGGGCTCCACCAGGTGATATTCCTCTGCCATCATGTGGAGCACCCCCTGAGCTTCGATGGGGGAGCGTTGGATCATGACGGCGAGCTGGAGTGCGTCGACGGTCACGCTGTGCCGAAGGTGGGACAGGGCCAGCAGCACGTTGACATCCCGCGCGGCCTTCGAGGGGAGACCGCCGATGAGGCGCGCGAAGGAGTCGTTGCCGATTCCGCCGGTCAGAGTTGCCCGGACCAGGGTGCCGCTGTCCTCGAACAGGGGAGGTTCCTTGCCCACCCTCAGCATCTCGCGATAGGCCCGGTCGATCCCCTGCCCGGTCCGCTCGGCGAGTTGCAGGCTGGATACCGTCTCGGTGAGCAGGCGATTGCGGGGCGTCGACGGGTGGGTGAGGATGTTCTGCGCGGTCACCCCACTTACCAGCCCGCCCGGACTGATGATCGCCAGCCGTTCCGGAGAGTGCTCGATATCCACGGTCCCGCCGGTCTCGTACGACCTGTGGATGAAGGCGTTGACGATCAGTTCTCGTACGGCCTGGTCGGGATAGTCGGTGAGCTGGAGTTGAACTCCGCCGTTCAGGTTCAGCGGATGTATCTCGCGCCGGGCGTCGATGGCGTCCACCAGGGACTGAATCGCAGGGAGCAGCGGCCGGCCGGAACGCATCCGGCCGGTGGCCTCCGACCCCAGGGTCGGCCGGAACTGGTAGGAGTAGCCGTAACTCGGCACGATCTGTTGGAGCACGTGTTCCTCGGCGAGGACGAGCACCGCCGCGTTGGTGACACCTCCATCGGGGGTGACCAACCGCAGGGCCTCCAGCAGGGCGCGGTCGCTGAGGGCGGCGAGGTGATCCCTGCCGCTGGACGTCAGCAACTGACGGAGCCTGCCGATCTCCACCGCACTGAGGTCGGTCAGGTCAGCGCTGGAGATGTCCGCGGACCAGTCCACCTGACCACGAGCGATCATGACCTCGCGCTGCTGATCGGGCGGGAACGGCAGGCATTCCTTACCCAGGCGACGGGTGGCGAGACCCGCCGCGTTGCTGTGCGGAAGTACCCCCGGAGGAACGGTCACCAGGATCAACCGGGCGTTGTCCACAATTTTTTCATGAACGAAAGGCGTGATGTGGGGCCTTGTCCGGTCGAATACGCCTTTGCGGATCTGGTCAATGGTGTAGGTCGACGGCACACCACGCAGGGCGTCGGCGCGCTCGCGGGCCTTGTCATCGACCCCCAGCACCACGGTGCCACCTTGGGCGTTGACGAAGCAGACCAGGGCATCGGCCAGCAGCCCCAGTGTCGCCTTGGGTGATTCCGCCACGAGCTTGAAATCGAGAGTGTCCGTTTCCAGGTCGTCGGCGGTGACGCCGTGGCCGAGCGCCTGCAGGGCTGCTTCCGCCTCATCGTGCTTCACACCATTGAGGCTAACTGAGAAGTGGTATCCAGAACACGCTTCTCAGTTGAATCTCAACGGTGGCGGTGCTGTGGTTCTTCGGCGCGCGCTCGCCCTGCCCCCATCGTGCGGCGCGGAACGCGTGGCCATGGGCCCTGCCGGTGATTTCGGGGGCTCGCCGGGTTGGTCGGCCCCGGGTGACCTGACAGCGCCCGCCGCAGGTTGCCCGGCTGCCCACGCCGGTGAGGATCAGGGTCCGGCACTGGGGCAGCCGTTCGTGCAGCTCGGCCGCCGCGCTGAGCCCGTCCATCCCGTGCGGCTCGATGTCGATCACGGCCACGTCGGGACGGGTGCGCAGCGCGGTGGCCACGATCACGTCACCGGCCGCGACCTCGGCGACGATCTCGATGTCGTCCTCCAGCGACAGCAGGGCGGCCAGTGCCTGGCGCAACATGGTCATGTCCTCGGCCAGCAGAACGCGGATCACTTGGTCCCCATACGGTGATGAATCTGTCTTTGTCAGGATTAAGGACGTCGAAGCTACTGGACGGGCACCTCCAGTTCCCCGAATTCGGCGATCTTGACGTTCATCGCGGCGGCGTCCTCCGGCGTTTCCACACAGGCCGTCACCGTGAGCAATACCAAGATCGGTAGTGCAATCCTGTACGTCATCCAGCAGATGATGCCGTGCTCATGCCCGCTCGCGGCATACGTCGTTTAGGTTCCTGTGCTCGGCATTTATAGCTCTTTCGCGCCGACATGAACCGGGGGCCTTCCTGCCACTCGGTGCTTCCGAGGGCGTCGCGGGGACGTTGGTCCTTGCGGCGAGTGACGTTCGGCCGGTGCCGGATCCCTCCTGCCGGTGTGTGATGGAGGTGAAGACATGGAGACTCTCCGACGTCACCGTCGCACTGTTCCGCATCGAGCCCGCGCCGCTCTCAACCAAGGAGCAATCATGGCACGTTCGCACAAGCGCTGGCGTGACCTCTCCGACCGGCAACGGGCGGCGATTTTGACGCTGGTCTCCATAGAGTTGTCGCTCACCGCCACGGCGGCCGCAGACCTGTGGTGCAGGCCGGCCGGGCAGATCCGGGGACGTAAGGCGCTGTGGTGGCCGTTGCTGTTCGTCCAGCCCTTCGGTCCGATCGCCTACCTCACACGGGGCCGCATCCCCTCACCCCGCCAGTAGGACTTGCTGGTTCGTTCCGCCGGCAGGCCGGAGCCGTCCACGAGGGTGATGCGCTGATCGGCTGAGCCGGTGTAGGGGCCGTAGAGGATGAACGCCGTCGGCGAACGCTTGCCGACGAACTCCTTGCCGATGGACAGCGCCTTGCCGGAAGGGACGCTCACCAGCCGGCGCACGCCGTCGCCGAAGGCCGGGCGGTGCCGGCGCTGGGCCGGGGCGGAGGAGCAGGGACCGAGCCGGACCGCGAGCATGCCGCCGCCGTTGAAACGGTTGTCCTTGACGGACAGCTGCCCGCCGGCGCGGCCGGCGAAGTCGGTCCTGTCCTGACCGGCCTGCGGCAGCCACTGCTGCGACCTGTCCTTCTTCGCGCACGGGCCGGTCACGACGGTGTCCGCCATGGTCAGGCAGCGGCCGTTCGCCGCGTTGCGGATCGTGAGGTACCCGTCGTCGTCGACGCTGCGCTGCTACGTCTGCGCGGAGCCGTACAGGGTGACGATGGTGTGCAGGTGGCGGCCTGTTGTCCAATGGACAATAGGCTGCCGGGCATGACATCCAGAAGGCGTAGGCGCAGTCCCGAGGAATCGCGGGCGGAGCTGCTGGCGGCGGCAGCCCGGCTGATCAGAGAACGAGGCCCGGACAATGTCAGTTTGCGACAGATCGCCGCGGCCGCCGGTGTCGCCCACGGGCTCGTGACGCACTACTTCGGCACCTACGCCGCCCTGGTCCGCGAGGTACTGATGGCCGAGAACGATCGGATCGAGGAACGGGTACGCGAGCGGATCAGCGCCGAGCGGGGCGTACCCACCGCAGCGGGGATCACGAGAGTGCTGTTCGACACCCTGGCCGACGAGCGCTACCTGCGCCTGTTCGTCTGGGCCGAGATGCATGCCGACTATCGGGGGGCCGCGCGGCCGGAGCTGGTGGAGCTGATGGACGCGATCGAGGCGGGGATCCGCGCCGCACTGGCCGGGCGGCGCGTTCCGAGCCGGTCTCGTATCGAGGCGGTGGCGCTGATCGGGCTGTCGGCGGCGTACGGGTTCGCCATCGGCGGGCGGTCGTGGCTGGCGGGCATGGCACACGATCCCGACGATCCCGCGCATGAAGCGGAGTTCCGTGTCCAGCTGGCCGCGATGATGGGGGCTCACATGGTGGAGGAATCCGGGTTGGAGTCTCCTGAATGAGTTATTGTCCACTTGGATAATAGGATGTCGTCAGTCACGCTGATCGACGGAACAGGACTGAGGCATGGCCGAGCATCCCCGTGCGGACCACCAGGTGCGCGCCTCCGGCGAGGACCGTGAGCATGCGGCCGAACGACTGCGGACGGCCGCCGCCATGGGGTGGATCGAGCTGGCCGAGCTGGACCAGCGGCTCACCGAGATCTATGAGGCGAAGACCAGGGGCGAGCTGGAGCGCGCGGGCCGCGATCTCCCCGAGCCCGGCCGTACGGACACGCTGGTGGTGGAGGACGCGCCCAGCTCCCGCTTCGCGGTGAGCGTGTTCGGCTGGTTCACCCGCCAGGGTCAGTGGGTCGCCCCGCGCGAGTTCACGTCGTTGTCGATGTTCGGCGGCGGCGAGATCGATCTGCGCGACGCCCGCTTCACCGACCACGAGATCCGGATCCGGGTCTTCGCCCTATGGGGTTACACGGAGGTCGTCGTTCCCGACGACGTCGAAGTCGAGGTCAAGGGCTTCGGCCTGTTCGGCGGGTTCGACAGAAGCGCCGCGCGCAGGAAGCGTGGCGCGCCGCGGATCGTCATCAGCGGCCTCGCCCTGTTCGGCGGCGTCGGCACGAGGGCCAAGCCGGCGCGGAAGACGCCCTGACCAGAACCCGGGCACAAGGGCAAGGACACCGCCACCACTTCTGACGTATAAGCGTTGGCGTCGCGGTCCTCGCGCGGGCTAGCGTTGTTTCCGTCGTGCGCCAGGACGCGGGTGCGAGTCGGCAGATTGGAGACGCGGGATGACTGCTCAGCTCGTCGCGCTCTGTTTCGACGCGAACGATCCACTCCGTCTCGCGCGCTTCTGGGCCGGGGTTCTGGGCTGGGAGACGGTCGACGACCCCCACGACGGCATCGCGCTCCTGCCGAGCGATGACACCGGGTTCCGGATCCGATGCCTTCCGACCCAGGAGAAGAAGACCGGTCCGAACCAGATGCACTTCGATCTGACGAGCACGTCCCTGGAGGACCAGCAGCGGACGGTGGCGAGGTCGCTCGAACTCGGCGCGCGGCACATCGACATCGGGCAACGCCCGGAGGAGGGTCATGTGGTGCTCGCCGACCCCGAGGACAATGAGTTCTGCGTCATCGGGCCGGGCAACGACTTCCTCGCCGACTGCGGATTCGTCGGAGCGCTCGCGTGTGACGGTTCGCAGGAGGTCGGGTACTTCTGGAGCGAGGCGCTGGGCTGGCCGTTGGTCTGGGACCAGGACCAGGAGACCGCGATCCGCTCGCCGCACGGCGGTCCGAAGATCACATGGGGCGGTCCGCCGGTAACGCCGAAGACAGGGAGGAACAGGCTGCACTTCGACCTGGCTCCACCTGCGCACGGTGATCAGCAAGCGGAGGTCGACCGTCTCGTCTCCCTCGGAGCGACTCGAATCGACATCGGCCGGCGCGGGGTCGGTCGGGTGCCGATGGCCGATCCCGATGGCAATGAGTTCTGTGTGCTGACCCCCCGATAGCGTCACCGGACCCGGGGCCGGTGGTAACGGACATGCAGATCAGCGAGCTGTCCCGATCACCGCCCCGGCCAGAACGGGTCCCGGCCGATGAAACCCAGCAGTTTGGCCTGGGTACTCGCACCGTCGGGCACCTCGACCCGGGCGCCGTACTGGCCGGAAGAGCGAAGGACCTGCTCCATCTGCTCCATCTGACCGAGGAGTTGGGCACAGAAGTCGGGGTCCAGCCGGTCGTCCTGGCCGGTGGCCCTGGAGAGATCCCAGGTGTGCATGAACACGTCGGCGGTGTAGAACCGGTCGATCGCGGTCTCCACCGGCAGGCTGCCGACGTGTGGATTGACGAGTTCCCGATGCGCCGTCCCCGCATCGTCCAACACCGCCTGCACACCGTCGCAGTGAACCCGCCACGCGGCGACCGGGTCCTCGTCCACCGACGGTCCGTGGGGCAGTTCGATGCCGGCACCGGAGGCGAGAAACCCGGGGAACCATTCGATCAGGTGACGCACGACGTCGCGGGCGGCCCAGCCGGCGACCGGGGATGGCGCGTCCCAGGACCTGGTGCCGCGAACCCGGTCCGTGAACAGCCCGGCGACCCGCAGGTGTCGCTCGGCCGGGTGGTCAGACAGCGCCATCGGTGAGCATCCTCTCCAGCTTCGCGTAACCCTCGTTGACACCGATCTCCATACCGCCGCGCAGCCACGCGTCGCGGCTTTCGAAGCTGTCGACCAGCGACTGTGTCCGCAGCCGCGTACGTCCGTCGCCCAGGTCCTCGAACCACAACGTCTCCAGCGCGACTCCGTCGGGATCGCCGTCGAACGTGAAGGTCTGCACGATACGGTCCGGCCGTACCTCGTGGAAGCAGCCGTGGAACCCGTACTCCGTGCCGTCGTGCACCGAGACGTACCGCCAGCTGCCACCGGTACGCGCGTCCCAGTGCTCGATCCGGGTGGCTGTGGCATCGGGGCCCACCCAGCGGGTGAACAACGCGGGATCGGTGTGGGCGCGGAACAGTTGCGCGGGCGTGGCCGCGAAGTCACGAGTCATCCGGATGACCGGCAGCCTCGGGTCGGCTTCGATGACCGTCTCCGTGATCCTGTTCATGTTCGTCTCCGTTCATCTCCGCCAGAACGGCGTCAAGGCGGCGGTTGCGCCGCTCGACACGGTCCCGGTGGCGCTCGATCCAGCTGTCCATCAGGTCGAGGGCCTGGACCTCCAGGCGCACCGGCCGGGGCTGCGGCCCTCGCGGCCGGCTGACGAGCCCGGCGTCCTCAAGCACCCGCAGGTGTTTGTAGACGGCCTGCAGCGTCATCCGGTACGGCTCGGCCAACTGGCTCACGGTCGCGTCGCCCTCGGCGAGCCGGGCAACCATGTCACACCGGGTCGGATCCGCGAGGGCGGCGAAGACCCGGGACAGCGTGTCCGTGGTCATCCCCTCCCCTTTCAACTCAATGGTTGAAAGGACCATAGGGCGTAGATCACCCACCGGTCAACCCGCTGGTTGAAAGTGCGTGTCCCCTCGCGGCGTGGAGACCGAATCCCGAACCGTCCTCTGGTGAATCACCCCGCCGCGGGCCCGCCGCACCAGGCCGTCAGGATGAAATCAAGGACGTTGCGCGGATATGCGCTTCAGCTTGCGACGTTCGAAGCCGTTGGGATGGCGGACGACCACGCCTGCCGGGCCGCCGGTGCCGGTGAGACGGATCAGCGGCGTGCCCGGCAGCCGGTCGGAAGTGGTCTTGTCCCTCAGGCCGCCGAGGCCGGGATCCATCCCGCCGGTCTCCACGGCCCAGCCGTCGGGGAGAACGATCGTGACCCCGGCCATCTGGCCGTGCGCTTCCACCTCGACCACGGGCAGCCGGCAGTCGGCCTGGGTGAAATCGAGCTTGGCGCCGCCCATGCCGCCGTACGCGACTACTTTCGCGGGTACCTGCCAGCGCCCGACGCGCGCCGCGCCGTGCAGGCCCCCCTTGAGGACCAGCGGCTGTCCCGGGTCCAGCGAAACCACGGGCGGCAGGTCGGCGGTGAGGGGCGCCAGATCGGCGTAGGTTTTGGCGGTCAGCGCCTGTTCCAGCCTCTCATCGAGCTCGGCCAGGTCGATACGGCCTTCGGCCGCCGCCTCGTTCAGCCGTGCCACCACCGCTTCGCGCTCGGCATGGGAGACGCGCAGCTCACCACGGTGGAAGGATTCCGGGTATTCAGCGGTCATGTAGTCGATGATACGGAGATATGGGGACGAACGCGGCCACCGCCGATCACTGTGAATCGCGTGGGCCGAGGATGAGACGGTAGCCGCGGGTCACGTGTGGTTTCCACGCCTGGGGAAACAGGCAGGCGTATCGCCTACTCGTTTTCGGGGAGGTACGCGGGTGTGATCGCTTCCCACAGGGTCCATCCCAGGGCGCGGTAGAGCGCGAGGCCGTCCCGGGTGGCCACCAGGACGCCGGTCGCGGCGCCCCGCTTGGCGGCGGCGTCGCCGAGCGCGGTCATCAGGACGCTGCCCAGGCCCCGGCGGCGGTGTGCCGGATCGGTCAGGATCCTGTCGGCCACGGCTGCCGGGCCGGCCACCCCCATCTGCCCGCTCGCGGCCGTCGTTCCGTCGGCGTCGTGTATCCGGACGTGATCCCGCCGTCCGTCGCGGTGTGCAGCGTGTAGCCGTCCGGAGCGAGCGCGGTGGCCCGGCGCAGCGGCATGGTCATCAGGTACTCCGGCTCGCCGACGGTCCAGGCCGGGGTGAGCAGGGGCACCACCCGCTCGGCGGACGCGGACACCTTGAGCCAGGTGCCGGGAGCGGTCAGCGCCGGGACCAGTTCGGCCACCCGCTCGACGTCGAAGAGCACGTAGCGGACGCGATGCCCCGGCAGCCCGATCTCCAGCCGGAACCCCCCGGCCACCTCGACCGGGGGCCGCACCGAACGGGAAACGGCCCAGCCGCCGACCCAGGCCCGGACCACGTCGGGCGTAGCCGTGGGTTGCTCCTGGTCGATCACGCTCATGACGTCCTCCCGAGGGGGCTTTCCACCCTCGACAGTTTATTGCAAATAAGTCGCAGTAAGCTCGCGCCTTCTCTTCCACCAGGGCAGGCGAGAGCCCCTGTCGCATTGACGGGTGTGTGAGCGCCGATCGACCGGGCAGTCACCGGCACCTCCCACTGGTCGCGCCGACCGCCGACCCCGACAGCATGGTGCGCAACGCCGCCACCGGTGACGTCCACCTGTCGACCGCGCTCCTGCGCCGACCGGTGACCACCGAACCCAGCATCTGGGGCCGGACCGCCGTGACCGACCACCGGTATCAATCCCCGTCTCCATCTGGAGGACGCCTCCACGGTCTGTCAGCGATTTCCAAGCCATTCCCCATTACCGGCGCCTAACCTCGCCCTCGCGCTCGAAACGGCATCCGGACATGCGCGTGACACGGGGAGGAACAACCTTGGACAGGGTCGGCTATGACGAGAAAGTTGTCAGAGACGGGATCAGCAGGTGCCTGAGTGACGGGTCGACCGTACTCGACCTGTCCTGGCAGCACATCGACGTGATACCCGAGTCGGTGAACGACGACCTCACCCATATCACCGCACTGGACCTGAGCCACAACCGGCTGACCGTCCTACCCGAGTGGCTGGGCAACCTCACCAACCTCACCGAACTGGACCTGAGCTTCAACCAGCTGACCGCCCTGCCCGAGTGGCTGGGCAACCTCACGAAACTGACCCAGCTCCTGGCGGGCAGCAACCAGCTGACCTCCCTGCCCGAGTCGCTGGGTGACCTCACCGGCCTCGACTGGCTCCGCGCGTCACACAACCGGTTGACCGCCCTACCGGAGTCGGTGGGCGGTCTCACCAGCCTCACCACGCTGGACCTGAGCGAGAATCAGCTGACCGCCCTGCCCGAGTCGCTCGGCGGCCTCAGCAACCTCACCAAACTGGAACTGCAGGTGAACAAGCTGGCAGCCTTACCGACGTCGCTGGGCGGTCTCACCAGACTCACCGAACTGCGCGCGTCACGCAACCAGCTGACCGCCCTGCCGGAATCGGTGGGCGGTCTCACCAGCCTCACCACATTCCTTCTGCACGAGAACGCGTTGACCTCCTTGCCCGAGTCGCTGGGCGGGCTGACCAGTCTCGACAGGCTCGATGTGACGCACAACCGGTTGACCGCCCTGCCCGAGTCGCTGGGCGACCTGACCAACCTCACCGGGCTCCACCTGTCCGAGAACGCGTTGACCTCCTTGCCCGAGTCGCTGGGCGGGCTGACCAGTCTCGACAGGCTCGATGTGACGCACAACCGGTTGACCGCCCTGCCCGAGTCGCTGGGCGACCTGACCAACCTCACCGGGCTCCACCTGTCCGAGAACGCGTTGACCTCCTTGCCCGAGTCGCTGGGCGGGCTGACCAGTCTCGACAGGCTCGATGTGGCACACAACCGGTTGACCGCCCTGCCCGAGTCGCTGGGCGACCTGACCAACCTCTCCAAGCTGTATCTGCGCGGCAACCGGCTCACCTCCTTGTCGGAATCGGTGGGTGACCTCACCAACCTCACCTGGCTCGACCTATGCGAGAACGGGTTGGCCTCCTTGCCGGAGTCGCTGAGCAACCTCACCAAACTCAGCTGGCTCGACCTGCGCGGCAACCCGCTTACCGCCCTGCCCGAATCACTGAGGAGCCTCGCCGATCTCGCGCGGCTCTGACCCGCGACGACGACCGCATCGCGTCACTCGCCACCGAGACCCCGTGCTTTCAAACTTGTGGAGCAACTCTCAGGCATGAAGCGGTCCGGGGCAGGGATGCGTCCACGGCATATATCGATTGCTCCCAGGCATCCCCAGCCGGGATCTTCGCCGAATAACGTGGAGTTCCTTAAATCGTGCGCGCGAGATGTGGGCGAGCCTGGCCCGTACCCCTGTGCTCCGGAGCAGGGCCGCGGCGATCCTCAGGCCGGAGTCGTCGTTGACGGCTTCGGCTCCAGTTGGACCTGTGTCTCGGAGTCGGTGAAGCCCACCGAGCGGTACACGCGGATCGCGACGTAGCTCGGATCGGCCACCATGACGAGCGTGTGCGCGTTCAGCCGTTCCAGAGCGTGCCGACCGGCCGTGTACACGAGGGTTCCGGAAAGGCCCTGGTTTCGATATGCCGGGTGGGTGTCGACGGCCTGGTAGCGCGCGAGTCCCGAACCGTCGGTGAACAGGCCGAGCCCGGAGACCATGCGGTCGTTCACGAAGGCTCCGAACCACGCGCCGCATCCGCGTTCCTGCAGCCGGCGCATGGCCGCCAGGTTGCGCTGCGCGAACACCCGATATCCCTCGACGTCGGGACCGGAGTTGGTGGCCTCCTGCAGTGCCAGTGCGGCGGACCAGTCCTCGTCGCCGTCCAGGACGCGGAAGTGAGCGTCACGGTTGGGGCGCGGCGGCGGGTGCACCGTGTCGGCCGTCATCACCGTGCTCCGCTCGACGTCGAGACTCGCCGCCGCCAGTTCCTCCGGCTCACCGGCGTCGCCGGTGACACCGTCGACACCGAGGGCGACGTGGCCCGCGTCCGGGAACTCGCGGTGGAAGGTGCTCACCCACGAGGCCACCGTTCCGGGGGCCGGCGGGGTGTCCAGCAGGATGAAGTTCCCCCAGTGATAGGTCGGGTTGGCGGGCGTCCGGACAGCCAGGTAACCGTCGCGCCGGTCGACGACGCTGCCTTGCAGCCCGAGCAACATCAGATCGCTCCGGTAGCCCAACGACCGCACAGCCATGGTCAAACCGTACCGGCTCCCATCGGCGATGGGTATGTCCGGCGGGGTCTGCCTGTGCCCGCCTTCCAGGCCGGCGGCGAGCCGCCGCACCTGTATCGGTCGCTCGGCCACCCGGTGTCGCTCGACTTCCGGCGGCCGCGGCCGGACGACATCGCCGGGTCCGGGCCGGTCGTGCGTGCCCGGCTGCTGCGTGAGCCCGACGAGAGTACGGAGACAACGCGACAGCCCGCAGACCGGCATGGCCCCCCGCTGGTCACCGGCTCTTGGAGGGCTCTCCTTCCAGCGCGCCCCTGATCATGGCGAAGCTCTCCGTGATCTTCCCGGCGAGGCTGCGCGGGATCTCAAGGAAGCCCACTGTGTCGGCGTCGGCCCAGTAGCAGTAGGTCCCGTCGTCGGTGTTCCGGCAGGAGGCCGCGCCGCGGAGCGGACCGGTCCCCACGTAGACCCAGTCCGTCTGCGGGTTCTCCCGCTCGCGGTCCTGGGCGGTCAGCCAGTCCACGGCGGCCTTGGGGTCGGTCACCTCGGCCTGCGCCCCGGTGGCGTAGAAGGATCTCAGGCGCGGGGTGTCCTGGTAGAACGCGGTGAGCTGGGTGCCAAGGATCTTGTGGTGCGGACCGTCCGGGAGCTTGAAGCGTTCCTCGGCGGGGGTCGCCGACTGGAGATCCAGTGCGCCGATCGCGGTGGGGAACGGCGTCGCGAAGGTTCCTGGGGGTTTCGGTGGGTTCTGGGGCGATGAGCCGTTCTCCTGATCGGTTTCGAGGGTGAAGGTACATCCCGTGAGAACGCCGGCCGCGAGCGTCATGAGGGAGATTCTTGCGATGTTCATGACATGAGAATGATCCAGTGCACTTGTGCGCGGGTTGGATCTCTCTGGCGCCTGGTGGAGACCCGCGATGGACGGGGCGCGGGTGTGTGAAGGTGCTGGACGGAACACCCGTCGTGGACGTGAAGCCGGTCCTCGGCCGATACGGGGGTCACGTCCTGCCGGGGGTGATCCCGCACCGTCGGGGCCGTTCGGCCTCGTCGGCGTGGCCGAGCCGTCTCAGCAGACCGATCGCCTGGGCCAGAACGTCGGGACGGCCCAACTCGGCGGTGCTCAGGTAGGCAAGAACCGCTCTGTCCGCATGACCGGTCTCACACAGCAGCAGGACCGCCCATATCAGGGCGTGGGTGTCGCCGGTCTCGGCGCGGGCCCGCAGCCAGGCGATCGTCTCCCGGGCGCGGCCGGTCTCGTACATCAGGTCGACCGCGTGCGCCAGAGCGTGGGTGTCGCCTGCTTCGGCGCGGGCCCGTAGCCAGGTGATCGCCTCCTCGGCCCGCTCCAGCTGGTACAGCAGGACGGTGAGCCGCCCGAGGGCGTGAGTGTCGCCGCTCTCCGCGCGGGCCCGTAGCCAGGTGATCGCCTCCTCGGTCCGCTCCGACTCCTGGAGCAGCTCGACCGCCTTCCACAGGGCGTCGATGTCGCCTGCCTCGGCGCGGGCCCGTAGCCAGGTGATCGCCTCCTCACTGCGGCCCACCCGCTGGAACAACTCGACCAGCCGCCAGCGGGCATCGAGGTTCCCGGCTTCCGCGGCGTACCGGTAGGCGGCGATCGCCTCCTCGGTCCTGCCGGCGTCACGGGTGCGTCCGGCTCCGGTGGTGGGGATCTCACCGTGCTGTCCCGACCCATTGGGGAAGGCAGCGGTCCGCTGGGGGATGTCAGGCGGCGGCCGAAGCAGGCCGTCGCTCTCATCGCGGCTCATCACTCATCGCAACACCATCACTCCGTATGGAGCCCGCGGACGGCGAAAATAGACAGTATTAAGGTGGCATAAGTAATTCTGCCATCTCGTGGAGATCGGCTTTCTGCCTCCCTTTGGAGTGGCAATAATAGATATTTAGGTGTTGTTTAATATTATTCAGGCGATATTTCCGGAATTAGTGGTTGGTTTTGCGGGTTCCGTCGGGCCCGTCAGGTTGGCCGACATCCGGGTCAGGACGTCGATCGTGGCCAGGTACTCCTCGGCGCCGATCCCCTCGGTGAGGCGGGCGCGGTCGGCGTTCACCTGCCGTCGCAACTCCTGGTGTGCCCGGATCCCGGCGGCGGTGAGGGCCAACCGCCCCTCTCCTTCCGGCCCTTTCAGCCAGCCCCGCCCGCGCAGGTCGTCCACCAGTGGACGCAGGGAGGGCCGCCGGTCGTCGAGGAAGGGGGCGAGGGCGGTGTCGAGGCCGGCGGGGGTGGGGGAGTCGGTGGCGACGACGTTCAGCACCTGCCAGTGGCGGCGGGTCAGCCCCTGGCCTGCGAGTAGGCCGTCGAGGGAGCCCTCGACGAGGCCGTGGAGGTGCTTGATCCAGTAGCCGATGGGGCGCCTCTGGCCGGTGATCTCGGAGGTGTTCACGGTGCCGCCTCTCCTTGGCAGATACATGTATTTTGACAATAACATGTATTAGTACATGTATCATTGGGGCATGGAAGATCCTCAGGTGGCCGCCGTCGAGCGGGCGATGGTGGCGATCCGGCGCAGCCAGACCCGCCGCGCCCTCCAGCGTCTCGCGGGTGACGTCGAGCTCGACCCCGCACTCTTCGGGGTGATCGACGCTGTGGAGGAAGGGGCGGAGGCCGCGACGGTGACCTCCGTCGCCGGTCGGATGGGCGTCGACCAGCCTCGTGCCAGCCGTCTGGTGGCCAGGGCCGTCGAGGCGGGATTGCTTCGCAGGGTGGCCGACCCGGCTGACGGCCGCCGCAGCACGCTGGAGCTCACCGAATTGGGCGCCGGGCACGCCGAGCGGGTCCATCGCTTCCGCCGTGAGGTCTTCGACGCGGCGATGCGCGGTTGGTCCGAGCACGAAAGACGGGAGTTCGCCCGCCTGCTCACGGCCTTCGTCGCGGAGCTGGGCGGGCGCCACCGGGAAGGCGGCCGGGTTGAACACCCCCTTCCGCCGGATGTCCCGGCGAGCCGCTCGAATCGGGGCCCCGATTCGAGCGGCCTCGATCAGGCGGAGCCGGTGACGGAGACGAACCCGGAACCGGGACGGTAGTCGGGGGACTGGTGCCTGAAGTAGGTGTTGTAGACCTGGCAGTAGTGACCACCGCGAGCCAGCAGCGTGCTGTGGTCGCCCTCCTCGACGATCCGGCCGTGATCCAGCACGATGATGCGATCGACGTGCTCGATCGTGGACAACCGGTGTGCGATGACGATGGAGGTGCGGTCGGCCAGCACCCGGTCCAGACCCTCCTGGATCTGGGCCTCGGTCAGCGGGTCGACGCTGGCGGTGGCCTCGTCCAGGACCACGATCGCCGGATCCTGGATGAGCAGGCGGGCCAGCGCGACGAGCTGGCGCTGGCCCATGGACAGGGCGCGGCCGTGTTCGCCGACGTCGGTCCGCAGGCCGTCGGGCAGGGCGTCGATCCAGTCGCCGCCGCCGACCGCCGTGGCGGCGGCGAGCACCTCCTCGTCGCCCGCCTCCGGCCTCGGGTATCTGATGTTGTCGGCGACGGTGCCGCTGAACAGGAACGGAACCTGCGGAACCGCGCCGATCTGCCGCCGGTACCCGGCCAGGTCCAGCGTGCGGATGTCACGGTCGTCGATGCTCAACCGGCCGTCCTGGAACTCGTAGAACCGGGTGATCAGCTTGCTGAGCGTCGACTTGCCCGCACCGGTGTGACCGACCAGCGCGACGCTCTCGCCCGCCTCGATGGTGAGGTTGAAGTCCCGCAGGACGGGGTTGTCGGCTTCGTAACCGAACCGGACGTCGCGGAACTCGACGCGGCCCGCCAGCCTGCCCACCGGCTGGGGGTCGGTCTGCACGACCCGGGGCGGCGCGTCGATCAGGGCGAAGACCCGCTCGGACGCGGACAGGCCCTGCTGGAACTGGGACCAGAACGCGGCGATGGAGGTCAGCGGGAACCAGAAGAGCGCGACGCCCTGGAGGAAGAGGTACCAGTCACCGGCGGACAGGCCGCCGCCGAGCACCGTGGTACCACCCAGTTGGATGAGCGCGACCGTGGCCAGTCCGGCGACCAGAAAGAGCACGGGGAAGATGCCGGAGAAGACGAAACCCTGCCTGAGCGTCACCTGGTAGCTCTGCTCGTTGATGGGCCGGAACTCGTCGTAGACCCGCTGCTCCTGGCGGAAGTTCTTGGCGACGCTGATTCCGCCCATGGTCTCCTGCAGGGTGGCGTTCACCCGGCTCAGCGAGCGTTGCGCCCTGCGGGTGCTGCTGCGGGCGATCCGCCGGAACAGCAGCGCGATGCCCACCACCACGGGCACCACGAGAAGGGTCAGCAGGGCGAGCTCGACGCTGCGCAGGAAGAGCAGGATCGTGACGAAACCCACCATCAACACCTGGCTGATCAGGTCCATCGTCAAGGTGGAGACGGTCGCGAAGTCATCGGTGTCGGAGGTGACCCGACTGACGATCTTGCCCGACGGGTTCTCGTCGTAGAACGACAGGTCGCGTTCCAGTACGGCGTCGAACGCGTCCTCGCGAAGACGCAGCACGACGTCTCCGGTGACCTTCGCGCTGTACCACTGGCGGATGAAGTTGAACAGCCAGCCGAGCACCCCGGCGAGCAGCAGGCCGACGGTGAGCTGCCGGCCCACGTCGGCGATCGTGCCGTCCTCGATCCCGTCCACGCCCCAGCTGACCAGCAACGGCATGGCCGCCTGGGTCAGTGAGGAGAGCACGATCATGGCCGCGACCAGGATCATCGAGCCCAGCTTCGGCCGGAAATAGGACAGGATCCGGCGGAGTAGATCACGATCGTTGTAGGTGCGGTCGTAGTCCTCGGCGTCGAGGCCGTCCATGATGAAGCCCATCAGCCCTGCCCTCCCTGCTCGCCCGCGAGGACCACGGCCGGGTCGGTGGTGTCGGTCAGGTCGACCTCGTCGTAGTGGGCGAAGATCCGCCGGTAGAGGCGGCTGCGGGTGAGCAGTTCGTCGTGCGTCCCGTAGTCGACCAGCTCGCCTCGGCGGAGCAGCAGCACCTTGTCGGCCCAGCGGATCTGGGAGAGCCGGTGGGTGATCAGGAATGTGGTGCGCCCGTCGAGAACGCGGCCGATGGCCTGCTGGATCCTGTCCTCCGTGGCGGAGTCGATCGCACTCGTCGAGTCGTCGAGCACCAGGATCGCCGGATCCGTCAGCAGTGCCCGTGCGATGGCCAGGCGCTGGCGCTGGCCACCGGAGAGGGTGATGCCGCGCTCTCCGATGACCGTGTCGTAGCCGTCGTCGAGCTCGCCGATGAACTCGGCGGCCTGGGCCTCCTCGGCCGCCTTCACGACGGCGCTCCGCTCCGCCTGCTGGCCCAGCCCGAAGGCGATGTTCTCGGCCACGGACCGGGAGAACAGCACGATGTCCTGCTCGATGGTGGAGATCTGGGAGCGCAGCGAGTCGAGGTCCCACTCGCGCACGTCCACATCGTCCACCAGGATCCGGCCCGCGGTGACGTCGTAGATCCGGGGGACCAGCTTCGCCAGGGTGCTCTTGCCCGAGCCGGTCTCGCCGACGATCGCCACGGTCTCGCCCGGCTGCACGGTGAACGTCACCCCGCGCAGCACCGGATCGTCCTCCCCGTAGCCGAACGTCACGTTCTCGAAGCGGATCGCCCCGCTGATCGGTGCGGCGTGGCCGTCGGCACGCTGCCCCAGTTCGGTCTCGGTGTTCATGATGCCGAGGATCCGGCGGGCGGACACGATGCCGATCTGGACCAGCGAGAAGGTGAAGATCGACATGTTGGTCGGGAAGCCGATCATGTTCATCAGGCTCATGAAGGCGACCAGCTCGCCGATCGTGATGGCGCCGGCGGCCTGGAGGTAGAGGCCGTGCCAGAGCGAGGCGGCCATCGCGAACGCGAAGAGCAGGGTCGGCAGGTAACGGGCCTGGACCAGGCCGTTGTGGACGAAGGAGTCCCGATAACGCCGCGCGCGTGCCCGGAACCGCCGCCGCTCCTGGTCCTCCTGCGCGGACACCTTGATGACCTCGATGCCGCGGACCGCCTCGTTCAGCCCGGCGTTGAGATCGCCGAACTGTTCGCGCATGCGGGTCGCCACCGGGTTGAGCTGCCTCATGTAGTGCCAGAGCGCGAGAACGAAGACGACCGCGAAGACGCCGGGCGCCAGCAGCAGCCGCGGGTCGATCGCGGCGATGAAGACCAGGGGCACGAGACCGGTCAGGCTGGAGTCGACGATCAGGTCGATGCCTGGGCTGATCATGATGGAGAGCTGCCGGATGTCGTTGGCCGCCCGTGCCATCAGGTCGCCGACCCGCTGTCTGTTGTGGAAGGTCTGGCTCTTGCCGAGCAGGCTGACGTAGAGCTCGTCCCTGGTGTCCCGCTCCAGCCGCTTGGCCAGAACCTCGCTGGCCAGGCGTGCCACGAGGTCGAAGGCGCCGCGGGCCAGCACGATCGCCAGCAGTCCCAGCGAGATCAGGCCCAGTTCCCGCGCCCCGCCACCGCCCGCGCCCAGCACCGCGTCGAAGGCCGCGCCGGTGAGCCCGGGGACCGTGGCGTTGAGCACGACCATGATCAGCGATGCGCCGAGGAATCCGGTCAGCTGGAGCGGGTGGCGGCGAACATGGGACCAGAACCAGCGCACCGGACCCCGCCTGTCATGCGGGCGACCGGAGACGGAGAACTCCGAACCGCTGGTGGTCACAGGTTCGCTCCCAAGCAGGTCGAGAATGAAAGTCGAACTTGCTTTCTATCACCGGGCGCCGACACTTTCCCACGCATTTTCTCGGCCCCGCCCTGCCTGTCACGGACGGACGCGCGGGCCGGCCCGGGTGTCGGAATGCCTTCGGGCGAAGTCGACGGGTAGGACCTTTGGCGGGAACGGAAGCCGAGCGGCGAGGTCTCCCGGCCCGGTCGCGACGGATTCGCCCGTCTGGCCGCCGGCGGCGTGTCCCGGCCTCGGGCGCTCAGCCGGGCGGCGTGCTCCGACCCGACGTCCGAGGAGCCCCCGCCACCAGGGCCGTGCCCTGTTCGCCGCACATTGTCATGTCACCTTCCTTCGTCTACACCGTCCCTTCCCCGCTCCGCCCCGGGGTCTCCGGGCATCCGGTAAGCATTTTTGATAGCTTTGTGCGTTTTAATCCGGAAACATCACGGATGGTGTTAATGCAGCGATTTGTATGGGTGGTCGGGTGTTTGACGGGAGCAGGATGCTCCGTCCTGCCGGGGGCCGGCCCGGAGCAGGCGCCGCCCACAACGGCCACCGCGTACCCCTGCTACGCCCTGCGCACGGCCGACGGCGGAGCGCTCGCCTTCGCCACCATCGAACGGAGCAGGCGTTACGACGTACGCCAGGGGCCGGAGCGCAACTATGTCAACCTGAAGGACAACGGGCTCCTGACCGGCAAGTACTACACCTACATGAAGCTCACCGAGCTGATCCAGGTCGTCGCCACCAGGTGGGCCCCACGTCCGGCGTGGCCGATTCTCGGACGTGGCTCCCTGCTTCGGACTTTGGGTGGAACGGGACGACCTCGACGAAATCGTCGGAATCCTGCGCCTGGATCCGCAGTCCAGGCGTGACGTGCGCCTGATCGAGGAAGCGCCCACGATGACGGACCGGTCCGTGAAGGACAGCCTCTGGATCGGACCCCACAGTCCTGGCTGGTCTGTAGTGATCAGCACCAGCGGCCCCGGCACGGGAGTGTGGCAGCTCAGCTCCGGAAACCGAGGAACGCTCATGGCCGGCCGACACCGGGAGATCGACGGCCTCTCCGACCTCGACTATTACCGAGATGGAAACGTGGTCGCAGAAATTCCAGGGATGCCATCGGGCGAATTGCTGCCCCCGCAGCTGCTCGAGCCCTATGCCCAAGGGCTTCCCCGGGACGGTTGTCCAATCGAGGGCGAAGAACGGCTGGCGCACGCCTTTCTGACCGTCGTGGGACGCATGACAGGCCGCTTCATGGACGAGGAGTGGTTCCTCGCTCCTGGCCGAGCCTACGATTTCCCTTCGATGTGAAGACCGACCTGCTCCAGGGCGTGGGAGCCCTGATCTTGTTCGGTCACCGAAGTCGGCTGCGGCGCCGGAAGCCAAGGCGGCCGCGGGCCCGCCGGGAGTCCTCGGTTCCCTGTCGGCTGTGAGGCCCGGCCCCGTACGAGCGGACGGCGCCGGGACGGCGGAAATCGAAATGTCCGGAAGACCGGTTCGCAGGTAACCTGCGCGAGGACCTTTGGAGAGGAATCGTCGCGGGGCACGTTGAGGTCGGGCAGCTCACTTACAAGCCATGACTCCCTGGGGCGTCTCAGTACGGGCTCATCTGGTCCAGCACCTTGGCGGCGAGTGCTACGAACTGCTCAGCTCTCTCCATGTCCCGCATGACGTCATCGGGAGTGATCTCCGGGGTGTCCGGACGCGGATATTCGGCGCTGTTGCGACGGCGGCGCATCCGGTCGAAGGACCGTAGTGCCTGCCCGAGCGGAGGGTCCAGTTGAGCCGTCACCACGTCCAGCACCGCGAGGTGCCCGCCCCGGCTCGTGGCACGCAGGCCCTGGTTTTCCAGGATCGACGCGAGAGCTTTCCGTGAGGCGTCGTAAACGAGCTGGTAGGCCCCGGTAGGGTCTGTCCCGACACCGCTACGGGCGAGAGCGATGTGCCGTTCGGCCTGGGTGAGCATGGTGTCGGCGTGCTCCCGACTCGGCGGCACCCGCTCCAACTGGCCGGCGGCCAGCATCGCGTCGATCCGGTCGCGTCCCTGCATCCATCTCACGATGTTCTCCGGTTCTGAATCAGGGGGTGGAGGGGCTTGCTCCGCAGGGACCTCACGAACGGGTCTCCCTGGTCGGAATTCCACGATGTCGGCGAGATCCGGCTGATGTTCACCTCGCGGCCGAGGATGTGTTCCGCCGCTCGTGCCGCGTCGTACAGTTCGTCCTCGTCCGGGGAGCCCACCACGAGGACGTCGATGTCACGCGGGGGCGACCCGGTCTGGTTCGCGTGCCGGGCGGCCCAGGAGCCGTAGATGTACGCCTCGTCGATGTTCTGGATCGGCCGGAGGAGGGGCGGCAGGACGGCCGCCGGGCCGAAGGTCACCGCCAGCAGATCGGTGAGCGGCCTGGCGACGATCGTGTCGGTGTCGGCGCGGATGAGGCGGAGGTTGCCGTGCCGTCTCTCCCGGGTCAGCCCGGCGGCGGCGAAGCGGTCCATCTCACGGCTCACGGTCGGCTGGGACACGCCTGTCCGTTTGGCGAGATCGGTCGTCGAGTACTCCTTCTCTGGGTGGAGGTACAGCCAGGCGAGCAGTTCGCCGACGGCATTGGACCGCAACAGGGGAAGCAGCAACGGCGGAATTTCCCTCATAGATGAATAGTACTATGCATCTATAGCATATCTGCGACCCTGTGTAGTCATTCGATCTCGAATCGCTTTCGTTTTCGGAAGTGAGAGCGCCGTCATGGGGTGGCACGGGCGGACAGTGCCGGGACGGCGGAAATCGAAATGTCCACCGGACCGGTTCGCGGGTACCCTGCGCGAGGACCTAGGAAGGGAATCGTCGTGGGGCACGTAGAGGTTGGTCATCTGACGTACGTTCTGCCGGATGGGCGGCCGTTGCTGGACGACGTGTCCTTCCGGGTCGGCGAGGGGGTCAAGGCGGCGCTCGTCGGGCCCAACGGGGCGGGCAAGACGACGTTGATGCGGCTGATCGCGGGTGACCTGCAGCCTGTCGACGGGAGCGTCGCCAGCTCCGGCGGCCTGGGGATCATGCGGCAGTTCATCGGCAGCATCCGGGACGGCCGGTCCGTGCACGACCTGCTGGTCAGTGTCGCCCCGCAGCGGGTGCGGGAGGCGGCGGCGAAGCTGGAGGCCGCCGAGCTGGTGATGATGGAGCGCGAGGACGAGAAGGCCCAGATGCGCTACGCGCAGGCCATCACCGACTACAGCGACGCCGGCGGCTACGACATCGAGGTGCTCTGGGACACCTGCGCGATGGCCGCGCTCGGCATGCCGTACGACGACTGCAAGTACCGCGAGGTCAACACGCTGTCGGGCGGTGAGCAGAAGCGGCTGGTGCTGGAGGCGCTGCTGCGCGGTCCCGACCAGACGCTGCTGCTCGACGAGCCGGACAACTACCTCGACGTGCCCGGCAAGCTCTGGCTGGAGCAGGCGCTCAGGGAGACCCCGAAGACCGTGCTGCTGGTCAGCCACGACCGGCAGCTGCTGGCCAACGCGGCGGACCGGATCATCACCGTCGAGTCCGGCAACATCTGGGTGCACGGCGGGGGGTTCGGCGGCTACGCCCAGGCGCGCAGGGAGCGCAACGAGCGCCTCGACGAGCTGAAGAAGCGCTGGGACGAGGAGCACGCCAAGATCAAGCGGCTGGTCCTGATGCTCAAGCAGAAGGCCAAGTACATGGACACCATGGCCGCCGCCTACCACTCGGCCCAGACCCGGCTGCGCAGGTTCGAGGAGGCCGGGCCGCCGGAGGCGGCGCCCAAGGAGCAGTTCATCAGCATGCGGCTGAAGGGCGGCCGGACCGCCAAGCGGGCGGTGATCTGCGAGCGGCTTGAGCTCACCGGCCTGATGAAGCCGTTCGACCTGGAGATCTGGTACGGCGAGCGGGTCGCGGTGCTGGGCTCCAACGGCTCGGGCAAGTCGCACTTCCTGCGCCTGATCGCCGGGGAGGAGGTCAGGCACACCGGGGTGGCCAGGCTCGGCGCCCGGGTCGTCCCCGGGCATTTCGCCCAGACGCACGCTCGCCCTGAGCTCATCGGCCGGACGCCCTGCGAGATCGTCATGACCGAGCACGCCCGGCTCAAGAACGAGGCGATGAAGGCGCTGTCCCGCTACGAGCTGGCCGGAACCATCGCCGAACAGCGTTTCGAGACGCTCTCCGGGGGGCAGCAGGCCCGGCTGCAGATCCTGCTGCTCGAACTGTCCGGCACCACCCTGCTGCTGCTGGACGAGCCGACGGACAACCTCGACCTGGCCAGCGCCGAGGCTCTCCAGGAAGGGCTGGACGCCTTCGACGGGACCGTGGTCGCGGTGACCCACGACCGTTGGTTCGCCGACGACTTCGACCGGTACCTGGTCTTCGGGGCCGATGGAAAGGTCTACGAATCGTCCGAGCCGGTGTGGGACGAGACCAGGGTGGTCCGCCAGAGGTAAAGACTCGGGTCGTTCCCGGCGCGTCGGAGTGGGAGCGGTGTCGCCACCGGTTATCACGGCTAGGTGACGCACAGCACCCGAATCGTCGGCGCCCTCGCCCTCCTGCTCCTCATCGGAAGTGCCGGATGCACCGATGAGGAGGTGGAGAAGAAGCGGGCCGCCGCGCTCCAGCCGATCGCGGTCAGGGAGCAGGCATCGTCCATCATCAAGGGTGACGATGGGTATGTGGTGAACTGGGCAGGAGTGCTGGCCAACACCAATCCGTGGCACTTCGGCGAGCACATCGTGGCCACCGTGGTGGCCAAGAACGCCGAGGGCAAGGAGGTGGTCCGGCTGGAACAGCCGCTGGACGCGGTGCCTCCCGCCGGAACCCTGCCCTTCACGGGCCAGGTGGTGACCCAGGACAGGCCCGCCGACGTGAGCATCGCGTACCGCCCGGCACGCTGGCATCTGGCCGGACGGATCGTCTCGGCCTTCCAGCCCTTCCCGGTCCGCGGCGTGCTGACCGACCGCACCGCCGACGGCAACTATCTCGTCACCGGCTATGTCGGCACCCCGTACGTGATGCCGACCCGCAGCCTGGCCGTCACCGCGCTCCTGCGCGACAAGCGGGGCAAGCTGCTCGGCGGCGGGAGCACGTTCGTGGACAACCTCCAGGCGGGTGAGAACCGCCGGTTCATCCTGCAGATCAAGAGTGTCCAGAACACCCGCGACATCGCCTCCGCCGAGGTGACCGCGCGCACCTGGGGGTCGAGCAGCCGTCCCTTCGAGCAGCTCGCCCTCGGCGGCGCGCTGCCCCTGCACACGGTCAAGCCGAGGATGCCCCCGTTCGCCAAGGACCGGGGCAGGCAGGCCCCGCTCGCGAGCGCCGCCCACCCGTGATCGGGAATTCTCTCCGTGCCATACCGATAAGCGCGATAAATGACTATTTTTCAATGTTTATGATTACGGGTCGCCAGGGATGGTTCACCAATTTTGTTGACTCCGCTGAGACAGTTGGAGTCACCGCGTAGAAACGGCTGGAACTTACGGTCGCCAATCGTTTACCTTCGGTTGCGTGACTGACGGTGTCCTGGTCGAAGCGTTGCGCGCGAGGGAACCTGCGGCCCTTTCCCGCCTCTACGACTCGTATGCGGAAAGCGTCTATCGATACTGCCATTCAATGCTCGGCGTCTCGGCGGACGCGGAACTGGCGTTCCTTGACACCTTCGTCGCGGCCGAGGCCCATGTTCACGCGCTCGCCGACTCCCGCCGGCTGGAGGCGTGGCTGTACGCACTCGCTCGGGGGGAGTGCGTGCGGCGCGATCCAGCCGGGGAGCCCGACCCGCGGGTCCCCGTTCCCGCGGGCGTCGGCGAGGCGGACCTGCGGGTGATGGCGTGGAACGCCACCCGGAGCCTGCCGCCCGAGGACCGGGAGGTCCTCGATCTGAGCTGCCGGCACGGATTCGGGCCCGTCGACCTCGCCGCGGTCCTGGGCGTCACCGCCAAGGTCGCGGCAGCGCGGTACGAATCGGCGAGGGAGCGGCTGCGCGACACCGTCACCGCGGAGGTCCTCGTCCGCAAGGGACCCCACGACTGCGCGAGCCGAGCCCGCGTGCTGACCGGCTTCGCCGGCGAGCTCACCGCGCGGGCGCGCGAGCGGGTGATCCGCCATGTGAACCGGTGCGACACCTGCGCCCCGCACCGGGTCAGGCAGGTCTCCGCGGCCAAGGTCTTCGACCTGCTCCCGGTGGTCGCGCCGCCGCCGACGCTGCGCGCGCGGGTGATGGACTGCTTCACCGACCCCGGGCGGATCCCCTACCGGCACGACGTCGCCCACCGGGTCGGCCCCCTAGACGCTGCCGGGTTTCCCGCCGGTACGGCACGCGGAGGTCGTCGCCGGCCCTACGTGATGGCCGGTACGGCGGTCGCGGTCGCCGCGTCGGCGGCGCTCGCTCTGCTCCTCACCCAGACCACCCTCCGGTCCGGGGAGGCGAGTCCCGGTGCCGCCTCGGGGATGTTCTCGGCGTCGGCGGAGCCTCCGGCCGCCCGGCGGCCGGAGGGGCGCCAGAGGCCGGAGGAGTACCGCGGACCCGAGGAGCCCGGCCGGTCAGGGGAGCGCCGGCGGGTGAACGTGCCGCCGGCGCCGGAGCCCGTCCGCGCGGAAACGGCCGTCGGGCGGACCGGCTCGCTCGGAGTGACGGAGCCGGTCGGCGTCACCGGGCCCGGCTCCGAGACCGACCGGCCGGTGCCGGCGCCGGGCCCGACCGGCCGCCCGGCGGAGACCCCGCCCGCACCGCCGGACAACAGACCTTCAGCCGGCGGACCGGTGCTGCCGGGGGCTCCCGGGGCCGGTGCGCCGGACGGGCGCCCCCCGCACCGCGACCACCACGGGCACCGGCCCCTCCGTCCCTGCCGTGACACACACCGATCGACGGACCCGGGCGGTCCGAGGCCCCCGCGAGGAGAACATGGGCCGCCCCGCGTGACCCCCCGGCCCCCGCAGGCGGACCCCCGGCCGCCGCGGGCGAATCCTCGGCCGCCGTATGCCGGCCCCGTGCCGCCGCCCGCCGACCCGCAGGCTCCGTCCACAGGCCCCGGGCCGTCACGGGGAGACCTGAGACCTCCGCGTCCCGGGCCGCGGGGAGTCCTCGGCCATCCGCGGGCCGCTCAGCGGCGGTCCCCGGACGCCTCCCGGCCGACATTTCCCGGATCGCATCCCCCGCCGCCCGGCTCTCCCGCGTTCTCCGGGCCTTCCACCTCACCGCGAGGGCCGGTCACACCCCTCGTCGAGCGGCGGCCTCCGGGCGGCAGCACGCCGGCCGTCTGAGCGTCGAGACGCTTTCGGCATCCCTTCGGCGGTACGGGCCGAGCCCTCCGCGAGCGGCGGTATTGTGGCGGGCGATGACTACGCGGCGTGAGTGTCATGTGTGCGTAGAGTGACGAATGGGAATGTTGAGGTAGGCCGCCTGGCAAGCGGCGACGCGCCGCGCTCCGCGGTGAGACCGCGGCAAGCGGTGTTCAAGGGGGACTCCGGGGGGAGACGCATGCATTCAGTCAGACGGCGCCGCCATGCCGCCGCGGTGGCGGGCCTGGCCTGCTGCCTGATCGCCGGGCAGGGACTCCCCGCCGGCGCCGTGCCCGGCCGGTCGGGGCCGGCCGACGATGCCGCGCCCGGCGGCGTGACGGGCCCGTCGGCCGACGAGGTCGCCGAGGCGCGGGCCATGGCCCGCGAGCGTGGCGAGCGGCTCGGCGAGACCACGGTCCTGGTCGCCGAGGCGCGGGCCAGGCTGGAGGAGCTGGTCACCACTGCGGAGAGGCTCGTCGAGTCGTACAACGGGGAGCTCGTCAAGACGGCTCGCGCCAAGGAGCTCTCGGTCCAGGCGGCCGAGCGGGCGAAGGCCGCCGGCTCCCAGGTCGCCAAGGCCCGCGAGGCGGTGGCCGCGATCACCGCCCAGAGCTACGGGGGACTGGACATCGCCCAGCCCATGATGGCCATGATGACCGGCAACGGCGGCCCCACGGACGACGGCTACCTGCGCAGGGCCAGCATTCTGGCCCACATGGGCGGAGGACAGGCCGAGACGCTCAAGCAACTGCGGGAGTCCCAGGAGGTCTTCGCCATCCTGCAGGCCCAGGCGGAGGACGCGTACGCCGGGCAGCGGGAGGCGCAGGCGGAGGCCGCGGAGGCGAAGCAGGCCGCGGAGGAGGCCGTCGCCAGACAGGTCGACGAGACCCGGCGGATCGAGGAGGAGCAGGCGCGGCTGGAGAAGCTGGCCGACGAGGCGCGGAGTACGGCCGAGAAACTCGCCAGGGAGCGCGAGGTGGCTCTGGAGCAGGCCAGGGTCGCCAGGGAGAACGCCGAGCGCGCCCGATACCAGGCGGCCGCGATGCGCCGCGAGGCGGCTCGGATGGGAGTGGCCTCGGGGGAGCCCGTGTCGCGCTGGGCGCTCAACGTGACCGCCGAGTCGGCCAGGGGCGACATCGCCGCGGACTGGGCGCTCACCCAGCTCGACAAGCCGTACGTGTGGGCGGCCGACGGACCGGCCGCCTATGACTGCTCGGGGCTGACCATGCGGGCCTGGGAGCGGGTCGGGATCGTCATGGACCACTGGACCGGCACCCAGTGGACCTCGGGCCCGCACGTGCGGCTCAGCGAGCTCCGCCGGGGCGACCTGCTCTTCTACGGGCAGGCCACGGGGAACCCCGGAGACATCCACCACGTGGGGATCTACGTCGGCCGGGGGCTGATGGTGCACGCCCCGCAGACGGGGGACGTGGTCCGGGTCGCGCCGATGTGGCGCAGCGACCTCATCGGCGCGACCCGCCCCGCGTGACGGCTCAGCGGCACTGAGCCGTCACCCGTGACGGCTCAGTGCTTGCCGGGGGCCTCGTCCTGGGCGCGCTTGATGGAACGGACGATCTCCTCCTCGGCCTCCACCCTGCCGACCCAGTTGGCGCCCTCGACCGACTTGCCGGGCTCCAGGTCCTTGTAGACCTCGAAGAAGTGCTGGATCTCCAGGCGGTCGAACTCCGGCACGTGGTGGATGTCGCGGATGTGCTCCATCCGGGGGTCGGTGGCGGGGACGCAGAGGACCTTGTCGTCGCCGCCCTTCTCGTCGGTCATGCGGAACATACCGACCGCGCGGCACTTGATCAGGCAGCCGGGGAAGGTCGGCTCCTGGAGCAGCACCAGGGCGTCGAGGGGATCACCGTCCTCGCCCAGCGTGTCTTCGATGAAGCCGTAGTCGGCGGGGTACTGCGTGGAGGTGAAGAGCATGCGGTCGAGCCTGATGCGGCCTGACTCGTGGTCCACCTCGTACTTGTTCCGTTGCCCCTTGGGAATCTCAACGAGAACGTCGAACTCCACCGCGTTTCCTCCACTCAGACCCCCGGGCACCCCCGGTTGGGCGTTAATGTCTCGTAGGCGTTTTATGCCTTTTGGGTACTGATGATGAGAGGTCGGCGACGTAATGCGGCGTGAGCGGTGGGTGGCCTTGGTCACTCTCGTCCTGCTGCAGATTTTCGTCGTCGCGGCCGGGGCACACCTGATCACCAGCGGTGCGCTGGTCAAAGGTGAGTCCGAGCGTGTCGCGCCGGCGGCGCCGCCCCCCGTCCCGGTCATCACCGCGGGTCCGGTGCTGGCCGCGGGGGGGAACGGACCTCTCCCCGCCAAGAGTACTTTGGCAGGGCGGTTGACCGAGGCGCTGGGGGACCCCGCCCTGGGGGGAAGCGTCGGGGCGGTGGTCGTCGACGCGGAGACGGGCGCCGTGCTGTTCGGCAGCCACGAGGCCAAGGGCATCACCCCCGCCTCCACCACCAAGGTCGTCACCTCTGTCGCCTCGCTGGCCTCGCTGGGGCCCGACACCAGGCTGAGCACCCGGGTGGTGCGGGGCTCCTCGCCGGGCTCGATCGTCCTCGTCGGCGGCGGCGACCCCACCCTGGCGAGCCCGAGAACGGCGGCGAGCCAGGTCTATCCCAAGCCCGCCTCGCTCGCCACCCTCGCCTCGCGCACCGCCAGGGCGCTCAAGGCGGCGGGGACGTCCAAGGTGACGGTGGCCTACGACGACTCCCTCTACGTGGGGCCGCGCACCGCCGCGTCGTGGAAGCCGGGCTACGTGCCCGAGGGCAGCGTGGCCCCCGTCACCGCGCTCATGGTCGACGAGGGCAGGGTCTCCAGCGGCGGCCAGAGAACCTCGGACCCCTCCCGCGCGGCGCACGGCGCGTTCGTGTCGCTGCTGTCGAAGTACGGCATCACGGTCTCCAAGTCCGCCAGGCGGGCCACGGCGCCGGCCGGTGCCCAGGAGATCGCCAGGGTCGAGTCCGCGCCGGTCTACGCCCTGGTCGAGCGGGCACTCACGCTCAGCGACAACGACCTCTCCGAGGCGCTGGCCAGGCACGTGGCGATCAAGGAGGGCGAGCCCGCCTCCTTCGACGGTGGCGCCCGGGCCGTCGCCAAGGTGCTGGCCAGGCTCGGCGCGGGCAAGGGCGTGCTGGTCTTCGACGGCAGCGGGCTGTCCCCCAGAAACCGCATCACCCCCGAGGCCCTGGCCCGCCTGGTCGCGGTGGCGGCCTCCCCGGCCAATCCCGGCCTGAACCCGATCGTCAGCGGCATGCCGATCGCAGGCTTCAGCGGCACCCTCGGGCACAGGTTCGACAAGACGCGCTCCGCCTACGGGCTCGTCCGCGCCAAGACGGGCACCCTGGACGGGGTCAACACGCTGGCGGGTATGACCACCACGCGCGCCGGACGCCTGGTGACCTTCGCCTTCATGGCGGACGACGTGCCACCCGGCTGGGGCAAGGCGGAGGCGGCCCTCGACAGGCTCGCGGCGGTGGTGGCCGCCAGTTGATCACAGGTTCCGGGTGCGCGGCCCGGGAAGGGAGCACGTACGGTGGACGGTATGCAGGTGATCGACTGGGATCTTGCCGTAGCGACCGGAACGCGCCTGGTGCGCCCCGGGCCGCAAGTGAGCCGAGAGGAGGCCCGGCAGGCCGTCGCCGATTTGCGGCGGCTCTCGCGTGAGGCCGAGGGGCACGTCCGCGAGTTCACCCGAATCGACACCGAGACCGCGCCACAGCCCGCGACCATCGTCGACAGGCCCGGCTGGATCAAGGCCAACATCGACGGGTTCCGGGTGGTGCTGGAGCCGCTCACCGAGCGGATGGCCGCCCGCGCCGGCCAGACGCCGGCGATCGTGGGCGCGATGGGCTCGCGCGTCACCGGGATCGAGGTGGGCGCGGTGCTGGCCTTTCTCGCCTCCCGTGTCCTCGGGCAGTACGAGCTGTTCCTGCCGCCGGACCCGACCGGCCAGGCGGCCACGGGGCGCCTCACCCTGGTGGCGCCCAACATCGTCCACGCCGAGCACGAGCTCAACGTCAACCCCGATGACTTCCGCCTCTGGGTCTGCCTGCACGAGGAGACCCACCGGGTGCAGTTCACCGGAGTCCACTGGCTGCGCGAGTACGTCAGGACGCAGACGACGGACTTCCTGCTGGCCTCCGACATCGACCTGCCCGCGCTGCTGGAGCGGCTCCGCTCGGCCGCCGGCACGTTCACGGACGTCATCAGGGGCGGCGAGGGCAACCTGATCGACGCGATCCAGACGCCCGAGCAGAAGGTGATCCTCGACCGGCTCACCGCGGTGATGACCCTGGTCGAGGGGCACGGCGACTACGTCATGGACGCGGTCGGCCCCTCGGTGGTCCCCTCGGTCGCCGACATCCGGGCCAAGTTCCACCACCGCCGCGAGGGCGGTTCCCGCTTCGACCGCACGATCCGCAAGCTGCTCGGCCTCGACCTCAAGATGAAGCAGTACGCCGAGGGATCGGCCTTCGTCCGCACCGTCGTGGGCCAGGTGGGCATCGACGGCTTCAACAAGGTCTGGACCTCGCCCGAGACCCTTCCCACCCAGGGAGAGATCTCCAAGCCCGAGCGGTGGATCGCCAGGGTGATCGACGCCCCGGCCATCTCCGAGGTCGGCGGCACTTCCGGCTAGGGCCCGAAAGAGCCCGAGGGGGACGCGCGGCGCCACCCCCCCGTCCGAGGCCGGACAATGGCGAGCATGGGTCCGCATCCCGCCGTCGCCGACGTCCGCCGTGCCGTACGGCACGCGCTGGGCGACCTGGAACCGGGCGAGCTGGTGCTGGCCGCGTGCAGCGGTGGCGCGGACTCCCTGGCCCTGGCCGCCGCGCTGGGTTTCGCCGCGCCCAGGGCCGGGCTCCGCGCCGGCCTGCTGACCGTCGACCACGGCCTGCAGGCGGGCTCCGGGGAGCGCGCGGCCGACGTGGTGCGGCTCGCACCCGGTCTGGGGCTCGACCTCGCCGAGGCGCTCGCGGTCTCCGTCGGCACCTCGGGAGGCCCTGAGGCGGCGGCCAGAGCGGCCAGGTACACGGCCCTGTCACAGGCCGCCGAGCGCCTCGGGGCGGCGGTGGTGCTGCTCGGGCACACCAGGGACGACCAGGCGGAGACCGTGCTGCTCAGGCTGGCCAGGGGGAGCGGCACCCGGTCGCTGGCCGGGATGCCCGCGCGGACCGGGATCTACCGGCGGCCGCTGCTGGGGCTCGGCCGCGCGACGACGGTGGCGGCCTGCGCGGCGCTCGGCCTGTCCCCGTGGGACGACCCGCACAACCTCGACGCCCGCTACGCCCGGGTCCGGGTCCGCGAGCGGCTGCTCCCCGCCCTGGAGGACGAACTCGGCCCCGGCGTCGCCGAGGCACTCGCCAGGACCGCCGACCTCTGCCGTGACGACGCCGACGCGCTCGACGCCTGGGCCGCCGAGGTCTACGCCCGTGTCGCGGTACGAGATTGCGCTCTTAGCGATATCGGGCCGGTGACGATGGCCGTACGGGACCTGGAACACCTTCCCGCGGCCGTGCGCCGCAGGGTGCTGCGGAGAGCGGCGATCGACGCGGGGGCACCACCCGGCACTCTCGCGGCCTCGCACGTCCTGCAGGTGGACCGTCTGGTCACCCAGTGGCGGGGACAGCGGCGGATAGAGGTGCCCGGGGGGGTGGGGGCGATCCGCCGGTATGACACCCTGATACTCGCCAGACAGTCAGTCAGCCCCGTTTCGTAAGGAAAAATCCCAGGTGGACGCAGCCGACATGGGCAAGGACCTCTCTAAGGTCCTCATTCCCGAGGAAGAGCTCCAGGCCAAGATCAAGGAGCTCGCGAGCCGGATAGACGAGGACTACGCGGGCCGGGATCTGCTGATCGTGGGCGTGCTCAAGGGCGCGGTCATGGTGATGGCGGATCTGGCGAGGGCGTTGCACGTGCCGGTGCAGATGGACTGGATGGCGGTGTCGTCCTACGGAGCGGGCACCAGGTCGTCGGGCGTCGTGCGGGTGCTCAAGGACCTCGACACCGACATCGCCGGCCGCCACGTGCTGGTCGTCGAGGACATCATCGACTCGGGCCTGACCCTGTCGTGGCTGGTGCACAACCTGAAGTCGCGCAACCCCGCCTCGGTGGAGATATGCGCCGCGCTGCGCAAGCCGGACGCGGTCAAGGTGCCGATCGACGTCAAGTACATCGGTTTCGACATTCCCAACGAGTTCGTCATCGGTTACGGCCTCGACTACGCCGAGCGCTACCGCAACCTCCCCTTCATCGGAACTCTCGCGCCGCACGTGTACGGAGCGGACTGAAAAGTACGCCCTGCGCGAAGTGTGTCATTCACAAACGCGACATTGCCCATAGCGGCGGGGAACACGGACCTACCTGACGTACGTTGGTAGAGAAAGCCGGTGCTGTCCGCGCGGTGACCCCGCGCGCCACGCCGGTGTACCTTCGGACGACCGAAGAGGTGGCCTCCGCCGCTTTCGGACAGTCAGTTGGAGCGGTTAGGGATACCGCGAACCCCGGGTCCGCCCGGGGTTGCCAGGCTCTGGTCAGGAAGGGACGGGCCCGCCGGGGTTCCGCATCGGATGGATCTCAAGCGATTTACACGTGGGCCACTGCTGTGGATCCTGGGCATCGTCGTTCTGCTGCTTCTCGTCACCACCATGTGGGGCGGCGACGGCAACTTCGAGAAGAGAGACACCTCTCAGATCATCAGCTGGATCAGCGAGGGCAAGGTCTCCAACGCGAAGATCATCGACAAGGAACAGCGCATCGAGGTCACGCTGACCGACGGCAAGCGCTACTACTCCTCGTGGGTGACCGGCCAGGGCGTTCAGCTCGCCGACCAACTCCAGACCGCCGTCGGGGCGAAGAAGCTCGACAAGGGCTACACCGTCGACGTGCCCAAGGAGAACTTCCTCCTCAGCCTCCTGGTGAGCTTCCTGCCGATCGTCATCATCGTGCTGATCTTCCTGTTCATCATGAACCAGATGCAGGGTGGCGGCTCCCGGGTGATGAACTTCGGCAAGTCGAAGGCCAAACTCATCACCAAGGACACTCCGAAGACCACCTTCGCCGACGTGGCGGGTGCCGACGAGGCCATCGAGGAACTCCAGGAGATCAAGGAGTTCCTGCAGGCCCCGGCCAAGTTCCAGGCGATCGGCGCCAAGATCCCCAAGGGTGTGCTGCTCTACGGCCCGCCGGGAACCGGTAAGACCCTGCTCGCCAGGGCCGTCGCCGGTGAGGCCGGGGTGCCGTTCTACTCCATCTCCGGTTCCGACTTCGTGGAGATGTTCGTCGGCGTCGGCGCCTCGCGAGTCCGCGACCTGTTCGAGCAGGCCAAGGCGAACGCCCCGGCGATCATCTTCATCGACGAGATCGACGCGGTGGGCCGCCACCGCGGCGCCGGTCTCGGCGGTGGTCACGACGAGCGCGAGCAGACGCTGAACCAGCTCCTCGTCGAGATGGACGGCTTCGACGTCAAGGGCGGCGTGATCCTGATCGCCGCGACCAACCGGCCCGACATCCTCGACCCGGCGCTGCTGCGTCCCGGCCGTTTCGACCGCCAGGTCACCGTCGACCGCCCCGACCTGGAGGGCCGCAAGGGCATCCTCAAGGTGCACGGTCGTGGCAAGCCGTTCGCCGAGGGCGTCGACCTCGACATCATCGCCCGCAGGACGCCCGGTTTCACCGGTGCCGACCTGGCCAACGTGATCAACGAGGCCGCGCTGCTCACCGCGCGGGCCGACCAGAAGCTGATCACGATGGAGCTCCTTGAGGAGTCCATCGACCGCGTGATGGCCGGTCCGGAGCGCAAGTCCCGGGTCATGTCGGACCAGGAAAAGAAGATCATCGCGTACCACGAGGGCGGTCACGCCCTGGTCGCGCACGCGCTGCCCAACTCCGACCCGGTCCACAAGATCACGATCCTGTCCCGCGGACGCGCCCTCGGCTACACGATGACGCTGCCGATGGAGGACAAGTTCCTGGCGACCCGCTCGGAGATGCTGGACCAGCTCGCGATGCTGCTCGGTGGCCGCACGGCTGAGGAGCTCGTCTTCCACGAGCCCACCACCGGCGCCTCCAACGACATCGAGAAGGCCACCTCCATCGCCCGCCGCATGGTCACCGAGTACGGCATGAGCGAGCAGCTCGGCGCCCGTAAGTTCGGCAGTGGCAACGCCGAGGTCTTCCTCGGCCGTGAGATGGGACACGAGCGCGACTACTCCGAGAAGATCGCCTCCACGATCGACGAGGAGGTCCGCCGCCTCATCGAGTCGGGCCACGACCAGGCCTGGGAGATCCTCGTCGAGTACCGCGACGTGCTCGACAACCTGGTGCTGGAGCTGATGGAGAAGGAGACTCTCTCCCGCGAGCAGGTTCTGCAGATCTTCGCCCCGGTCGTCGTCAAGGAGAAGAGGCCCTCCTACTCCGGCTACGGCAAGCGGCTGCCTTCCAACCGCCCGCCGATCCTGTCCCGCAAGGAGCAGTCCGGCAACGGCTCGCTTCCCCCCGGTGAGCAGGTGACCGAGGGTAACGGCGCCCTCCCCAATGGCTCGGGCCAGCCCGACCCCGTGCAGAGGGACGGGAACTGAGCGTGGGTGTCAAGCCACTGCCGGTCGACACGGTCCGGCTGGAGAGCGCGGTCCGCGAGATCCTCATCGCCATCGGTGAGGATCCCGACCGCGACGGTCTCCGGGACACCCCGGCCCGGGTCGCCCGTGCCTACGCGGAGCAGTTCGCCGGACTGGGGCAGACCCCCGAGGACGTGCTGACCACGGTCTTCGACGTCGACCACGACGAGATGGTGCTGGTCCGCGACATCGAGGTCTACTCGACCTGCGAGCACCACCTCGTGCCGTTCCACGGTGTGGCCCACGTCGGCTACATCCCCAACGAGAAGGGGCAGGTCACCGGCCTGTCCAAACTCGCCCGCCTGGTCGACGTCTACGCCAGGCGTCCCCAGGTGCAGGAGCGGATGACCTCCCAGATCGCCGACGCGCTCATGGAGGTGCTGGAGCCGCGCGGGGTCATCGTCGTGATCGAGTGTGAGCACCTCTGCATGACCATGCGGGGCGTCCGCAAGCCCGGCGCCAAGACGATCACCTCGGCGGTGCGCGGGGACTTCCGCAACAGCGACAGGACCCGCGCCGAGGCGATGGCCCTGATCATCCGCTGATCCCCGTCTCCCAGAGCGTCCGCGACAACCCCGTCAGGACCGCCCGCCGGCGGCCCGGGCGGGGTTCCGCGTTGTCGCCCAGAGAAATCCCCCAAGCTGACCTTGATCCGGCTAATATCGCCATACCCGGCAGGGCCGGGTGCTCTGCGATCTTCGGATCGCGGCGAACACGCCCAGGGTCCCCCCGGAGGAGGACGGATGCAGGCCGGACACCCCGACCAAAGGCCGTCCGCTCCGTGACGGGTGTACGGATCCGTGGCGGCACAAGCCGGACCCGCGAGACGGGCGGACGGTACGCAACGCCTAGGCTTGTCCGCATGACTACGTGGAGTGTGCCCGGGCTGCCGGACGTGGGCCGGTGTCTCGTGATGGGCGTGGTCAACGTGACTCCCGACTCCTTCTCCGACGGCGGCCGATGGTTCGACCCCGCGGAGGCCGTGCGCCACGGCCTGGAGTTGGTCGAGCAGGGGGCCGACATCGTCGATGTGGGAGGCGAGTCCACCAGGCCGGGCGCCGCGCGGGTGCCGCTGGAGGAGGAGGTGGCCAGGGTCGAGCCGGTCATCAGGGAGCTGAGTCGCGCGGGGGTCGCCGTCAGCGTCGACACCATGCGGGCCGAGGTCGCCCAGGTGGCGGTGGAGGCCGGGGCGAAACTGGTCAACGACGTCAGCGGAGGGCTGGCCGACCCGGCGATGCCCAGGGTCGTGGCCGCATCCGGCGTGCCGTACGTGGTGATGCACTGGCGGGGGCACAGCCACGCCATGCAGGAGCGGGCCGTGTACGACGACGTGGTGACCGAGGTCTGCCAGGAGCTCACCAAGCGGGTCGAGTCCGTGCTGGCCGAGGGGGTGGCGGAGGAACAGATCGTGCTCGACCCGGGGTTGGGCTTCTCCAAGAACCCCGACCACAACTGGGCTCTGATCGCGGGCCTCGACAGGCTCGCCGAACTGGGCCGTCCGCTGCTCGTCGGGGCCTCACGGAAACGATTCCTGGGTCGCCTGCTGGCCGCCCCGGACGGCACACCGCGTCCTTTCAGCCGCAGTGACGACGCCACGCTCGCCGTGACCGCCCTCGTCGCCCAGGCGGGGGCCTGGTGCGTGCGTGTGCACGATGTCCGCCCGAACGCGGACGCCGTCCGTGTGGCCGCCGCAGTTCAGAGAGCGAGACCATGAGCGTCGACACCACCGCCGTCGAGACGGTCAACCAGGCGTTCTACACCGCCATCGAGGACGCCGACCTCGACAAGATGACCGAGATCTGGGCCGAGGACATCGATGGCGAGCAGGTGAGCTGCGTGCACCCCGGGTGGCCGATCGTGAACGGCCGGCAGGAGGTGCTGCGCTCATGGGCGCTCATCATGGCCAACACGCCCTACATCCAGTTCGTGCTGACAGACGTCCGCGTCATGGTCCTGGGTGACGTCGCCATCCTCACCTGTGAGGAGAACATCCTCACCGCGGGAGACGAGGGTGATTCCAGCTTCGCCGCGGGCAAGGTGGTGGCGAGCAACACCTTCGTGCGCACGTCCGCGGGATGGCGGCTCTGGCTGCACCACGGCTCACCCGTGCTGCAGGGTGACGACGACGAAGAGGAAGAGGAGGTGGCGTGAGCGAGCGCACCGGCGAACGGCCCGACGGGAACGCCTCCCGGGTGGCCGAGGTACGGGCCGGTGACGGATCCCAGGACCAGCGGCCCCTGCGGATCAACGACGACGTCGCGGACCTGATCGGCGATCCGCTCCAGGACCCGCTGGGGGGTCCGGCGGATACGACGTACGGCCTGCCGTCGGGCCAGGTGGCGGACCGGATCAGCCTGAAGGGGCTGCGGGTGCGCGGGCGGCACGGCGTGCTGGCGGCGGAGCGGGAGCTCGGCCAGGAGTTCGTCGTCGACGTCACGCTCTTCCTCGACACGGCGCCCGCGGCGGCCCGCGACGACCTCGGCAGGACGGTCCACTACGGCGAGCTCGCCGAGGATCTGGCGAGGGTCGTGGCGGGCGAGCCGGTCGACCTGATCGAGACCCTGGCCCAGCGCCTGGCCGATGTCTGCCTGGCCCGCGAGCTCGTCCGGTCGGCGGAGGTGAGCGTGCACAAGCCCGCCGCGCCGATCCCGCTGCCGTTCGACGACGTGATCGTGACGATCACCCGGGGCCGGGTATGAGGGTGGTCCTGGCGCTCGGCAGTAACCTGGGCGACCGCTTCGGCACTCTGCGGGGCGGGCTCGACGCCCTCTTCGCCAAGCCGGGGCTCACGCTCGTCGCGGTGTCGCCGGTCTACGAGACCGACCCGGTCGGCGGCCCGGAGCAGGGTGCCTACCTCAACGCGGTGGTGATCGCCGAGAGCGCGCTGGAACCCCGGGCCCTCCTCGATCGTGCTCAAGGTGTGGAGAACGCCTTCGGACGGGTCCGGGTGGAGCGCTGGGGAGCGCGCACCCTGGACGTCGATCTGATCACCGTGGGAGACGTCGTGATGGACGACCCAGACCTGACCCTGCCGCATCCCAGGGCGCACGAGCGGGCGTTCGTGCTGGTCCCGTGGGTGCGGGCCGATCCGGACGCGGTCCTGTCCGGGCGTCGGGTGGCCGATCTGCTGGCCGGTCTCGACCAGGACTACGTGCGGCCCCGCCCCGAGCTGGTCCTGCGGGAGGCCGCGTGAGGCCCAGCCGTCCCGGCGTCCTCGTCGGGCTCTTCGTCGTGGTCACCATCCTCACCTGGGCGCTGCTCAAGCCGCTCTACGTGTCCCTGCCGACCATGCCGTGGACGGCGATCCCGACGGTGCTCGTGCTGGCGATCGGCGAGGCCTACAGCGGGTGGATGACGAAGGCCAGGATCGAGCGCAGGCCCGACACCAAGCCCGTCGATGCCCTGGCGGTGGCCCGGCTGGCGGCCCTGGCCAAGGCCTCCGCGTACGCCGGGGCGGTCTTCGCGGGACTCTTCGCCGGGTTCACTCTCTACACCGCCGAACTGCTCGACCAGAGGGTGCCCCGTCAGGACTTCTTCATCACCGGCGGGTCGGCGCTGGTGTGCGTGCTGCTGGTCTGCGCGGCCCTGTACCTGGAGCACTGCTGCAAGGTGCCCAAGGACTCCGCGGACGACGACCGCTGAGGGGACGCGTCAGCGCCTCCTGGCCCACTTCCGGCCGAAGAGCATGATGACCGGAAGGGTGCACACCAGTGCTCCGGCGACGGCCAGGGGGCGTTCCAGCCACCAGAGCAGGTCGGGCCGGACCAGGCTGCCCGGCCTGCTGCCCGCCAGCCACCAGGTCAGCGCCACCCAGATGGCCATGCCGGTCGTGTGGAACAGGAAGAGCGGGAGCGCGAACCGGTTCACCGTCTCGTTCACGCGCTGCCACCTGGGGCGGTCGAGCAGGCGCTCCATGGCCGGCCTCAGCACCTCCACCAGGCCGATCTGGAAGATCAGCAACGCCACGATGACGAAGGTGGGCGGCGCCATGTTGGACAGCTTGTCGCCGGGCACGCCGACCATCGAGCCCGGGTAGATGTCCGAGTAGACCAGGCCGAAGAGCGCGAACAGCCCGGTCCACAGGATGGCGATGTCGAAGCGGCGGGGAAGCGCCACCACCCTCGCGTAGAAGAACCCGGCCTGGTGGGCCAGCCCCCAGACAATGATCATGTTGAGCCAGCCCACGGCCTCGTACCCGTAGCGCAGCCGCAGCACGTCGACGACGAGCGCCGCCCCGGCCAGCCAGATCAGGATCAGCACGTCGAAGCGCCGGTGCAGCCAGAGCGCGACCGGGAGCAGGGCGATCAGCACGAGGTAGACGCCGATGAACCAGAGCGGGCTGATGACGAGCAGGACCACCCGGTTCATCCACCTGATCCCGAACGCCCAGGTCACGAGCGCGCCCAGCACGATCCAGGTTCCGGCCAGCGCCAGCGTCGGGATCGCCAGGCCGCGGATGCGCCGCCACACGAAGGTGCCGATGCCCATCCCGCCTTCGCAGGCGCGGTTCCAGGACAGCAGGTGGACGTACCCGCCCACGTAGAAGAAGAGCGGCAACACCTGCAGCAGCCAGGTCAGGATCCACAGCCCCGAGGTGAAGCCCAGCGGGCTCGTCGGCGAGGGGCCGTCCGGCCCCCACTGGAGGATCGTGAAAGCCCAGTGCCAGACCACCACGACGAGCAGGCTGAACGCGCGCAACCAGTCGACGTACCGGTCCCGCGGTGGCCTGCCGACGGCCGGTGAGTCGCCGGGATCGGCGGGGGACGCGGGTGTCGTCGGGGGAGTCGTCCTCCGCTGGTCTCCGCCGGGTTCGATCATGCGCTCCTGACCGTGCCTCACTTGTCGATATCGCCGACGACGAAGAACAACGAGCCCAGAATGGCGACCATGTCGGAGACCAGGTTGCCGGGGAGCATCTCGCGCAGCACCTGGACGTTGTTGAAGGAGGCGGACCGGAGCTTCATCCGCCACGGTGTCTTCTCCCCGCGCGAGACCAGGTAGTAGCCGTTGAGGCCGAGCGGGTTCTCCGTCCAGGCGTAGGTGTGGCCCTCGGGGACCTTCAGCACCTTGGGCAGGCGCTGGTTGATCGGCCCCTGGGGCAGTTCGCGGAGCCGCCGCACGCAGGCGTCCGCCAGGTCCAGGGAGACCTTCACCTGCTCCAGCAGCACCTCGAACCTGGCGTGGCAGTCCCCGGCGGAGCGGGTGACCACCTTCACCGGCAGCTCGCCGTAGGCGAGGTAGGGCTCGTCCCTGCGCAGGTCGAGGTCGACGCCGGAGGCACGGGCGATCGGGCCGCTCACGCCGTACTGCATGACCGTCTCGCGGTCCAGCACGCCCACCCCGCGGGTACGGGCGAGGAAGATCTCGTTTCCGGCGATCAGGCTCTCGATGTCGGGCAGCCGTCGCCGCACGTCGGCCACGGCCGTCGAGACCCGGCCCAGCCACCCCTCGGGCAGTTCCTCCTTCAGGCCGCCGACCCGGTTGAACATGTAGTGCATCCGGCCGCCGGCGATCTCCTCCATCACGGCCTGGAGGGTCTCGCGTTCCCGGAACGCGTAGAACATCGGGGTGATCGCGCCGAGTTCCAGCGGGTAGGAGCCGAGGAACATCAGGTGGTTGAGCACCCGGTTGAGCTCGGCCATCAGCGTGCGGGTCCAGACCGCCCTGACCGGCACCTCCATGCCGAGCATCCGCTCCACCGCGAGGACGACGCCCAGCTCGTTGGCGAACGCCGACAGCCAGTCGTGCCGGTTGGCCAGCACGATGATCTGCCGGTAGTCACGCACCTCGAACAGCTTCTCCGCGCCCCGGTGCATGTAGCCCACGATCGGTTCGGCCGAGCTGATCCGCTCCCCGTCCAGGGTGAGCCGCAGCCGCAGCACGCCGTGCGTGGACGGATGTTGCGGCCCGATGTTGAGGATCATGTCCTCGGTCGCGAGCTCCTTGCCGTGCGCCTCCCGCACGGCGGCGGCGCCCGCGCCCATCCCCACGCTCAGCTCACGGCGAGGCTCGTTCATATGCCTATGCTGTCACGTCAGCCGCGCGAGGCAAGATCCCGCAGGGCGGCGATCAGCCGGTCGACGTGCTCGGAGGTGGTGCCGATGCCGATGGAGGCGCGCACCGCGGAGGCGGCGGGGTCGTCACAGCCGCCGTCCTTGGCGTCCAGCAGGTGCCGTACGAAGGGGTGGGCGCAGAACTTGCCGTCCCGGACGCCGATGCCGTAGTCGCCGGACAGGGCCTCGGCGACCTCGCGGGCGGTGCGGCCGTTCACCACGAAGGAGACGATGCCGACGCGCGGGTGGTCGGGGCCCCACAGGGACAGCTCCTGCACGCCGGGGACGGAGGCGAGGCCAGCGCGCAGCCGGTCGAGGAGACGCTCCTCCTCGTGGACCAGCGGGGTCCAGCCGGTGGCGGTCAGGGCGTCGCAGGCCGCGGCCAGCGCGATGGCACCCAGGACGTTCGGGGTTCCGGCCTCGTGGCGGGCCTCGGGGTCGTCGTGCCACTCGGTCCCGTCGTCGTTCACCGCCCTCACCGCCCCGCCACCCCGCAGGTACGGCTCGGCGTCGGCCAGCCAGTCGGAACGGCCGATCAGCGCGCCGGCGCCGAACGGGGCATAGAGCTTGTGACCGGAGAAGACCACGTAGTCCAGGTCGAGCGCGGTCAGGTTGAGGCGGCGGTGCGGGACGAGCTGCGCGGCGTCGACGAGGACGCGGGCGCCGTGGCGGTGGGCGATGTGGGCCAGCGCGGCGATCGGCCACAGCTCCCCGGTGACGTTGGAGGCGGCGGTCACGACCAGCAGCTTGGGGCCTTCGACCGAGGCCAGGGCCTCGTCGGCGGCGCGGACCGCCTCGCCGGGGAAGGCGGGGACCGGCAGCCGCAGGGCACGCTTCCAGGGCAGCAGCGAGGCGTGGTGCTCGGTGTCGAAGACCACGGCGGTGGTGCCCTCGGGCAGGCTGCGGGCCAGCAGGTTGGTCGCGTCCGTGGTGTTCCTGGTGAAGATCACCGAGTCGCCGGGACGGGCACCGACGAAGGCGCGCACCGTCTGCCTAGCCTGCTCGTAGCGGGCCGTGGTCAGCTGGGAGGCGTACCCGGCGCCTCGGTGGACGCTGGAGTACGCCGGGAGCGCGGCGGCGACGGCGGCGCTCACCGGCTCCAGACAGGGGGCGCTCGCGGCGTAGTCGAGGTTGGCGTAGCGGACGAGCCTGCCGCCCCTGACCGGAACCTCCAGATCGGAACCGAGCACGGCGGGGATCGGCCGGTCGCCGGACGTACGGGTCGCGGGGGTGGCCGTGTCGGCGGCTGCGGCGGTGGAGATCGTCAGTATGGACATGCCAGGGCTCCTTCGAGGTCATCGGACCCCAACCCGTGGCACAGGTGCCTGGAGCCCGCGCTTGCCCGGCACACCTCGTGCCGGACCAGGTCCTCACCCGGGGCACCCCGCCGCGGACGCGAGGGTTGCCGGCCAGCGAGCCGGGGCTTGTCACTGGCACTCATGACCTACGGGGGAACTATAACCGACCTCTGCCGGGAATTCGCAAGCGATGTCCCTTGGGTTCGGGAACTCACGATGGATCCCGTTCGTCTGGGCAGTGAGCCGGGTGGCGTCCGGCGGCGGGTGATGTCTGTCCTGGTAGTGGGTGAACAACGCCGAACGACAAACCTCGTCGTGCCGGTAGTGATCAAGTAAGGCGAGCTGGAGGCTCAGATGTTGGACTGGGTGACCAACCCGGAGATCTGGATAGGGTTCGTCACCCTCGTCGCTCTGGAGATCGTGCTAGGCATCGACAACATCATCTTCATCTCGATCCTGGCGGGGAAGCTTCCGCCCGAGCAACGGGACAAGGCGCGCAAGTTGGGTCTCCTCGCGGCCCTTCTCAGCCGGCTGTTGCTGCTGCTGGCACTGTCGTGGGTGGTGAGACTCACGGCGCCGCTCTTCGAGGTCCTGGGGCAGGAGATCTCGGGACGAGATCTCATCCTGCTCGGCGGCGGGCTCTTCCTGCTCGGCAAGAGCGTCATCGAGATACACGACAACGTCGAGGGCAAGTCCGGGCACGGCAGCACCAAGGTCGCGGCCTCCTTCGGCTCCGTGATCGCCCAGATCATGCTGCTGGACATCATCTTCTCCCTCGACTCGGTCATCACCGCGGTCGGCATGGTCGACCAGCTCGGCGTCATGGTCGCGGCCGTGATCGTCTCGGTCCTGGTGATGCTCTTCGCCTCAGGCCCGATCAGCCGCTTCGTGGACAAGCACCCGAGCATCAAGATGCTCGCCCTGTCGTTCCTGGTGCTGATCGGCGTCGTGCTGATCGCCGAGGGCCTCGGGCAGCACATCTCCAAGGGCTACATCTACTTCGCGATGGCCTTCTCGCTCGTCGTGGAGCTGCTGAACATCCGGCTGCGCACCAAGGCGGCCCGGTCCGAGAAGTCGGACGAGCCGACCGAGGCGTAGCGCATCCGTCGCGGGGCGGCGGCCGGGCTGTCGAACGTCGGCCCAGCTCCAGGGGGCGGACCAGGCAATTGACACATGGGGCGACATTACGATGTCCATGTGCGCTTTGATCCCTGGAATCCGGAATTCGTCGCCCATCCGTACGACGTCTACGACGAGCTGAGGCGGCAGCGGCCGGTCAGTTTCTTTGAACCGACCGGCCAGTGGCTGGTCGCCCGGCACGCCGACGTCAACGCGCTGCTGCGCGACCGTCGGCTCGGCCGCTCCTACCTGCACATGGCGACCCACGCCGAGTTCGGCAGGCCCGACGACCCCGAGTTCCAGGACCCGTTCTGGCGGGTGGTCAGGGCCGGGATGCTCGACGTCGAGCCACCGGTGCACACCCGGCTCCGGCGCCTGGTCTCCAAGGCGTTCACCCCGCGCATGGTCGAGGCGCTCCGCCCCAAGGTCGCCGAGATCGCCGGGGAGCTGGTGGACCGCTTCGTCGAGCGCGGCGGCGGAGACCTGATCTCCGAGGTCGCCGAGCCGCTCCCGGTGACCGTGATCGCGGAGATGCTCGGCGTGCCCGAGGCCGACCGCCACCTGCTCCGCCCCTGGTCCGCCGACATCTGCGGGATGTACGAGCTGAACCCCTCCGTCGAGGCCCAGCACACCGCGGTACGCGCGGCCGAGGAGTTCTCCGCCTACCTCGTCGAGCTGGCCCGCGCCCGCCGGGCGAACCCCGGCGACGACCTGATCAGCGCGCTCGCCCTGGTGGCCGAGGAGGGCGACAAGCTCACCGAGGAGGAACTGGTCGGCACCTGCGTGCTGCTGCTCAACGCCGGGCACGAGGCCACGGTCAACGTCACCGGGAACGGCTGGTGGTCGCTCTTCCGCAACCCGGCCGAGCTGGAGCGGCTCCGCGCCGACCACGGCCTGCTGCCCACCGCGATCGAGGAGATGATGCGCTGGGACACCCCGCTGCAGATGTTCGAGCGCTGGGTCCTGGAGGACATCACCGTCGGCGGGGTGGACATCCCGCGCGGCACCGAGGTGGCGCTGCTGTTCGGCTCGGCCAACCGGGACCCCGAGGTCTTCGCCGACCCCGACCGCTTCGACGTCGGCCGGGTGGACAACCCGCACATCTCCTTCGGCGCGGGCATCCACTTCTGCCTGGGCGCCCCCCTGGCCAGAATCGAACTGATCGAGTCCTTCGGCGCCCTGCTCCGTAAGGCACCGAAGCTGGAACTCGCCACCGAGCCCGGCTGGGGCCCTGGCTACATCATCCGCGGCCTCACCGCCCTCGACGTACGGGTCTGAACCGGCTCGCCGCGCGGTGGTGTCAGGGGGAGCGGCGCAAGGGCGGGCGCTGGGCCCAGGTGGCCCGGCGCCAGAGCCATTCGAGGGGGCCGTAGCGGTATCGGCGCAGCTCAGACCCTCGGCATTCGGCGCCGTAGGGGGTCTTCGTTTGGCATGGAGGCATTCTGCGGACCCGGTCCGGTACCGGGCATCGGTCAAAAGCAGGGTTCGCACCGGCTCGGCCGTACTTTTGACCGGTACCGCGGCTCGGCTCCCAGGCGGGGTTCCGTTGCCCTGTCACATCCACCAGGTCGCATCGGTGATGGTGTCGAAGCCGAGGGAGTCGTAGAGCGGCTTGCCGGCCTTGGCCGCGGTCAGGGTGGCGGGGAGGTCCCCCAGGTGTGCCAGGACCGCGTGCATGAGCGCCCGGCCGACTCCGCGGGAGCGGTGGCCGGGCAGGGTGGTCACCCAGTAGGTCCCGCCGACCGTGCCGTCGACGACGGTCATGCAGGCTCCGGCGGGCACCCCGTCCCGCGCGGCGAGGAACAGATCGACGCCGGGGTGGCCCAGCAGGTCCTCGGAGAAGGCGTCACCCGGGCGGTAGGGCTGGAAGTTGGTCAGCGGGAATCCGTGGACCACGATGTTCTCCGCGGTCCGCAGCTGTGCCGTCGTCTCCACGTGGGTGATCTCCACGGCCGGTGGCGCGGGGAGCGGACCGGGGTGGCGGATCATGATGGGGAGCCGCCCCGGGGCCAGGCCCAGAGCGCTCATGTCGACCGAGCCGAACGGGTCCTCGACGATGACCCCGTCGGAAAGCCGGCGCCGGGCCAGGTCCGTCAGTTCGGCGAGATCGTCCGGACCGGGGTCCGGGGAGAGCAGCAGGATCCGCAGCCCGCCGCGCTCCCGTCCGTCCGAGGCGAGAAAGCCGGGGCGGCGGATCAGCTCGCTTCCCCGGGTGCGGGCGAGAGCCGTCCAGAAGGCGGCGGAGTTCCGGACGGCCAGTCGGAGAGAGGCCGTGGGCCCGGCGGGAACGGCGTGTGTCGAGGGAGTGCTCATGGCACCGACCCTACGAGGCGGGAAGAATCCTCGTTCGGCCCACTCAGAGGCGGGTCTGGGAGAGCCAGCCGAAGCCGCCGAGGCCGCCGGGAGCGATCAGCTCCGCCTCCTCGGAGGCCCGCGCGAGGGCGTGCAGGTAGCCGCGCGGGTCGATCCTGGCCTGCTCGACCGGCGGGCGGTTCCCGGTGACGCAAAGGGCGCGCAGCGCCTCCCGCTGCGTGGTCAGCGCCGTCGTGACGGCCCCGGCGCTCTCACCTGCGGCCGCGCAGGCGTCGAGCGCCACGTGGGCGGTGATGTCGCACGAGCCGTCGGGCACCGGCGCGACCATCGCCCCGTCGCGGTATCCGGCCAGCGTGCCGTACGGCGGCCGGTCGGTCAGGGAGTGGGCGTAGTCGATCGCGATCGCCCGGCCACGTGCCAACCGCACGATCACCGAGGCCCAGGCCCGGTCGCGTGGCCTGCCGATCTCGGCCCGCTCACCGGTGGCGCGCATCGGCCACCAGCGGGCCAGCCAGGCGAGATCCGCCTCGGCGGGTCTGCCACCGAGCCGCTCCTCACCGTCGGTGACGTTGACCAGGACCAGCCGGGGGCCGTCGGCGGTCTGCTCCACGATGTCGACGGGAACGTTGTCCAGCCACTCGTTGGCGATCACCAGGCCGCAGATCCCGTCCGGCGCGGCCTTCGCCCAGACGATCTCCTCGGGCAGCGCCGGCGGCCTGGCCGCCAGATCCACCGCGGTCACTCGGAGCCTCGATCGCAGCGCGGGCGGTGCGGCGGCGAGCACCCCGGCCGCCAGCAGGCCCTCACCGGCGCCGATGTCGACCAGGTCGAGCACCTGGGGGCCGCCGAGCGCCTCGTCGACCGAGGTCAGTTCGCGCAGCACGGCCTCGGCGAAGACGGGGGAGGCGCCGACCGAGGTCCGGAAGTGACTGGAGGGTCGTTCGCGGAGGTAGAAGCCGCTCTCGCCGTAGAGCGCGTGCTCCATCGCGGCGCGCCAGGTGAGCCACACACTCTCAGACGCTACCCGCCGAGGCGGAGGAACGAGATCAACTCGCGCTGACGCTTCGGCTGGGTACATGACTGCATTCTGTCACCGGATCGCACGATCGTTGTTGACGCCGTGTCGGCGCGTCGCCGCCTGGATCGCCGGGTGGGCCGGGTTCTCCGGCTCCGTGCGGGCCCCGTACGGTGTGTGTCGCCCGGTTCGGGGATCCCGGCGGGAGGTCGACGCGCTGTCACCTCGATCACCGGGTGGGCCGGACTCCCGGCGGGTCTCATGCGCTCCCGGGGCCCGCTTCCGGGCTCCCGGGGTGAAACAGGGCCGTCACGCCGGAACACGCGTCTTGACGCGGTTGCGGCGGCGCGGCCCGTTACGCTGGTCAATCAGGCACGAAGCCCCACATGGTCGAAGGACGTGACGTCATGGACGCAGTCGATCGCCCGGCACGGCTGGCCGTCGGAGTGATCGGAGCCGGCAAGGTCGGCTCTGCGCTCGGCGCGGCGCTCGTCAGGGCGGGACACCGGATCGTCGCGACGAGCGGTGTCTCCGACGACTCCAGGGAGCGTGCGGTCGAGCGCCTCGGGCTCGTCCCCGTACGGCCCCAGGACGTGGTGGCCGGAGCGGACCTCGTCTTGCTGACGGTCCCCGACGACGCGCTGCCCGAGTTGGTCTCCGGCCTGGTGGAGACCGGTGCGGACCTGCGGGGCAAGCTGGTGGTGCACACCAGCGGCGCGTACGGCCTGGCCGTGCTCAATCCGGCGATCAAGGCCGGAGCGCTGCCGCTGGCGCTGCATCCGGTGATGACCTTCACCGGCCGTGAGGACGACCTGCGCCGCCTCACCGGCATCTCCTACGGGGTGACCGCGCCCGAAGGGCTCCGCCCGGTGGCCGAGGCCCTCGTCATCGAGATGGAGGGCGAGCCGGTCTGGATCGCCGACGAGGACAGGCCGCTCTACCACGCGGCCCTCGCGGGAGCGGCCAACCACATGGTGACGCTCATCGCGGAGTCCTCCGAACTGCTGGAGAAGATCGGGGTGGAGCAGCCGGGGCGGATGCTCGGTCCGCTGCTCGGCGCGGCGCTGGAGAACGTGCTGAGGCTCGGCATCTCGGGGCTGACCGGCCCGGTGGTGCGCGGTGACGCGGGTACCGTCCGCAGGCACGTGGACGCGCTGATCCTCGCGGCCCCGGAGGCCGCGGACGCCTACGTGGCGCTGGCCAGGCTCACGGCCGATCGGGCGCTGGCGGCCGGGTTGCTCAAGCCCGAGGCCGCCGAACGCCTCCTGGACGCCCTGGGGGGCAACGTGTGGACCTGAGACCGGCCTGACGGAGGGGGCGGTCTACGGGGGGAGCCGGTCGGTGTCGTTCTCTCCCTCCGTACGCTTGAGGTCGGGGGTCTCCACTCTCCAGGAATTCCGATGAACGTCGCCCCCTCTCCGGCCGGCAGGCCGGAGCACCCCCGGGAGGTTCCATTGATCGTGGCGGACGACCGCGCAGGGCTGCTCAAGGCCCGAGAAGCCCTGGGGATCGGCGCGGGCGCCTCCGTGGGCGGGAGCGCGCTGGCGCTCGTGCCGACCATGGGCGCGCTGCACGAGGGACACCGCTCGCTCATCCGGCTGGCCCGGCAGAGGGCGGCCCACGTGGCGGTGAGCGTCTTCGTGAACCCGCTTCAGTTCGGCCCAAACGAGGATTTCTCCCGCTATCCCCGTACGTTCGATGCCGATCTGGAGGTCTGCGCGGCCGAGGGAGTGGACCTGGTGTTCGCCCCGTCGGTCGAGGACATGTACCTGCCGGACAGGCAGGTCGGCGTCTCCGCGGGGAGGATGGGCTCGATCGTCGAGGGAGAGTTCCGGCCGGGGCACCTCGACGGCATGCTGACCGTGGTGCTGAAGCTGTTCAACCTGGTCCAGCCGGATGTGGCGGTGTTCGGGCAGAAGGACGCCCAGCAGCTCGCGATGATCCGCCGGATGGTCGCCGATCTGAACCTGCCGGTCTCCGTCGTCGGGGCGCCCACGGTCCGCGAGCCGGACGGGCTGGCGCTGTCCAGCCGCAACCGCTACCTGTCGCCGGAGGACCGGGTGGCCGCTCTGGCCCTGTCCCGCGCGCTGCACGCGGGAGCCGGGCAGCGCACGCCGGCGGAGATCCGCCGGGACGCGCTCGCCGTTCTGGCGGCCGAGCCGTCGCTGGCCGTCGACTATCTGGTCCTGGTCGACCCGGCCACCTTCACCGAGGTCGGCGACGGCCACACGGGCGAGGCGGTCCTCGCGGTGGCCGCGCGGGTGGGGTCCACCCGGCTGATCGACAACGTCACGCTCACCCTTCACTGAGCTCTTCACTGAGCTCTGAAGGCCCTCGTACGCGGTGCCGCCCGGTTCCCGCGTGAAGTCCCGCCGCGCGCTCGGCGGGCGACGGGTCGCGGAGGTCGTGTCCGCCGAGCCCCTCGGCCCCGACGGCGGAGTTCCCCGACGCGGGGTCCCGTTCCCGCCGTCCACGGTCCAGGGGCGCGGTGGTCCCGGAGGGCGGGCGGAATGTCCACCCCGGGGAACAGCCACACCGGGGATGGCGTTATCGTCACGCTGACGAAATGAACGGCCTCTATGATTCCGCGAGGAGGCGGCAATGAGCATCCCGGCCATACCCCAGAGGTTGACCGCTCCCGCTCCGGGATGGACGGTCCAGGCGGACGTGGTCGTGGTGGGCTCCGGCATCGCGGGTCTCACCCTGGCACTGCGCTACGCCGGCCTGGACCCCGAGGCGAAGATCCTGGTCGTCACCAAGGACGTCCTGTCGTCCGGGTCCACCCGCTGGGCCCAGGGCGGCATCGCCGCGGTGCTCGACCCGCGGGACACCCCTGCCGAGCATCTGTCCGACACGCTCCTCGCGGGGGTGGGCCTCTGCGACGAGGAGGCCGTCCGGGTCCTGGTGACCGAAGGGCCCGACGCGCTGCGCGGCCTGATCGCGATGGGCGCCAGATTCGACACCGACGAGGCCGGGGAACTCCAGCTCACCAGGGAGGGCGGCCACCGGCGCGATCGCATCGTGCACGCGGGCGGCGACGCCACCGGGGCCGAGGTGCAGAGGGCGCTCGTGGCGGCGGTCAGGGAGTCGGGGATCGAGGTGATCGAGCACGCCCTCGTGCTCGACCTCCTCAAGGACGCCGAGGGGCGCGCCGCCGGGGTGACCCTGCACGTCATGGGCGTGGGCGAGCGCGACGGGGTGGGCGCGGTCACGGCCAGGGCCGTGGTGCTGGCCACCGGTGGCATGGGCCAGGTCTACGCCGCCACCACCAACCCCGTCGTCTCCACCGGGGACGGGGTGGCGCTCGCGCTGCGGGCGGGGGCCGTCGTCAGGGACCTGGAGTTCGTCCAGTTCCACCCGACGGTGTTCTGGCTCGGCGAGGACGCGAGCGGCCAGCAGCCGCTGATCTCCGAGGCGGTCAGGGGCGAGGGTGCGGTACTGGTCGACGCGGACGGCACCCGGTTCATGCGGGACGTCCACGAGCTGGCCGATCTCGCCCCCCGTGACGTCGTGGCCAAGGCGATCATGCGACGGATCCGCGCCACCGGCGCCGACCACGTGTATCTCGACGCCCGCCACTTCGGCGAGGAGAAGTGGCGCACCCGCTTCCCGACGATCCACGCGGTCTGCCTGGAGCACGGCGTCGATCCGGTCACCCAGCTCATCCCCGTCGCCCCCGCCGCCCACTACGCCAGCGGCGGCGTCCGCACCGACCTGCACGGCCGCACCAGCGTGCCCGGTCTGTACGCGTGCGGCGAGGTCGCGTGCACCGGCGTGCACGGCGCCAACCGGCTGGCCTCCAACTCCCTGCTCGAGGGCCTGGTCTTCGCCGGTCGCATCGCCGCCGACATCCACGCCGACGTTCGCGAGGGGCGGGCCGCAGCCGGCGAACCGGTGCCCGACGACCGCCCCACCGGCCTGATCGACCCCAGGGCCCGGGTCAGGATCCAGGGGCACATGAGCCGGGGGGCGAGCGTGCTGCGCAGCCGGGAGTCGCTGGGAGAGGCCGCCAGGACCCTGCTGAACCTCAGATGGACCCCGGTGGCGGTCGAGCCGTGTACCGAGTCGTGGGAGACCACCAACCTGCTGACGGTCGCCTCCGCGCTCGTGGCGGCCGCCCGCGCCCGCCAGGAGACCAGGGGGTCGCACTGGCGCGAGGACTTTTCCGAGAGAGACGACGCCTTGTGGCTGGGCCACCTCGACGTGACCCTGACAGCGGAGGGACCGACCATGACATACGTACCGCACGGGCGGCGAGCGACCGTGCTGCCGCCGCAGGTGGAGAACGATCTCACCGAGGCGGGTCTCGACCCGGTCGGGGTGGTCGCGGTCCTTGAGGTCGCGGCGGCCGAGGACGTGGCGGAGGGTGACGTCACCAGCATCGCCACCATCCCGGCGGACCGGCGCGACAGCGCCGACGTGGTCGCCCGCGCGGACGGCGTGGTCGCGGGGCTGGCCGTGGCCGAGGGCGCGTTCTCCTACCTCAGCGGAGGCCGTCTGACGGCCGAGCGCAGGGTCAAGGACGGCGAGTACGTCTCCAGGGGCGACGTGCTGATGACCGTCACCGGTCCCACCAGGGATCTGCTGACCGCCGAGCGCACCGCGCTCAACCTGCTCACCCACCTTTCCGGTATCGCGACCCTGACCGGTAGGTGGGTCCAGGCCGTCGAGGGGACCGGGGCCCGGATCAGGGACAGCCGCAAGACGCTGCCGGGACTGCGCGCCCTGGAGAAGTACGCGGTCCGCTGCGGCGGTGGTATCAATCACCGCATGTCACTTTCGGACGCCGCGCTGATCAAGGACAATCACGTGGTGGCCTCCGGTGGGGTCGCCGAGGCGTTCCGGGCGGTCCGTGACGCCTACCCCGGTCTGCCGATCGAGGTCGAGGTCGACAGGATCGACCAGATCGAGCCGGTGCTGGCCGAGGGAGCGGAGGAGATCCTGTTGGACAATTTCACGGTCGAGGAGCTGGCGCGTGCCGTACGGCTGGTGGGCGGCAGGGCGCGGCTGGAGTCCAGCGGAGGGCTGACCCTTCGACTCGCTCGTGATGTGGCCGAAACAGGTGTTGACTACCTTGCCGTGGGCGCGCTCACGCACTCGGCGCCGGCGCTGGACATCGCCTTGGACCTTCGGGGGAACTGATGCTGCTTGCCATTGACGTCGGCAACACTCACACCGTTCTCGGCCTCTTCGAGGGCGAGGACGTCATCGAGCACTGGCGGATCGCCACGGACGCCCGGCGTACGGCGGACGAGATCGCCGTCGTGCTCCAGGGGTTGCTCGGGCAGTCACCGCTGCTCAAGGGCACCGACGTCAACGGCATCGTGATCTGCTCCACCGTCCCATCGGTGCTCAACGAGATGCGTGAGATGTGCCGCCGCTACTACGGCGACGTGACGGCGGTGATCGTCGAGCCGGGCGTCCGCACCGGGGTGCCGGTCCGGATGGACAACCCGAAGGAGGTCGGCAGCGACCGCATCGTCAACGCGCTGGCGGCCATCCAGCTGTACGGCGGGCCGTGCGTCATCGTCGACTTCGGGACCGCGACCTCCTTCGACGCCGTCTCCGCCAAGGGGGAGTACGTCGGCGCGGTGACCGCCCCCGGCATCCAGATCTCGGTGGACGCGCTCGCCGCGGCGGGCGCGCAGCTGCACAAGGTGGAGCTGGTCCGCCCCCGCTCCGTGATCGCCAAGAACACCGTCGAGGCGCTCCAGGCCGGCATCATCTACGGCTTCGCAGGTCAGGTGGACGGGATCGTCGAGCGGATGGCGGCCGAGCTCGCCGCCAACCCCGACGACGTCACGGTGGTCGCCACCGGCAGCGCGGCGCCGCTGGTGGTCGGCGAGGCGCGCTCGATCGACATGCACGAGCCCTGGCTCACACTGATCGGGCTGCGCCTGATCTACCACCGCAACGCCACCTGAGAGCGTTGTGACACCGGTGCCGTGACACCGCCCGGAGCGCGGTGTCACGGCCGGAGGACGCCGCGACGTTCCGGGAGGACCCGCGGCGCCCCGGAGTCCCTTTCCGGTCCCCGGCGGTCGGCGACCTCATGAGGTTCGCCACATCGGTACCCTTTGGAACTGTGACCGATGAAGTGACCAACCCCGCCGAGGATCTGCCCGAGCAGATGCGCGTGCGCCGGGAGAAGCTCGACCGCCTCCGCTCCGAGGGCGTCGACCCCTACCCGGTGAACTTCCCGCGCACCGCGACCAACGCCGAGATCCGCCGGAAATACGCTGATCTCTCCGCTGACACCGCGACGGGCGACAAGGTTGGTGTCACCGGCCGGGTGATGCTGTCCAGGACCGGTGGCAAACTCTGCTTCGCCACCATCCGCGACGGCTCCGGCGATCTCCAGGTCATGATCTCCCTGGACAGGGTGGGCGAGGAGGCACTGGCCTCGTGGAAGCGCGATGTCGACCTCGGCGACCACGTGGGCATCGAGGGTGAGGTCATCACCTCCCGCAGGGGTGAGCTGTCCATCCTCGCCGACCGCTGGGCGATCACTTCGAAGTGCCTGCGCCCACTGCCGGAGAAGCACGCCGGGCTCACCGACCCCGAGGCGCGGGTCCGCCAGCGCTACGTCGACCTCATCGTCAACGACGAGGCCAGGAAGCTGGCCTACACCCGCAGTGCCGTGGTGCGGTCCATCCGCGACTTCTGGCACGAGGAGGGCTACCTGGAGGTCGAGACGCCGATGCTCCAGCCGATCCACGGTGGAGCCACGGCCCGGCCTTTCAAGACCCACATCAACGCCTATGACATGGAGCTCTACCTTCGCATCGCGATCGAGCTCTACCTCAAGCGGCTCGTGGTCGGCGGTATCGAGAAGGTCTTCGAGATCAACCGTAACTTCCGCAACGAGGGCGCGGACTCCACGCACAACCCCGAGTTCACGATGCTCGAGGCCTACGGCACGTATCTCGACTACAACGACATGGCCGACCTGACCCAGCGGATGATCCAGAAGGCGGTCGTGGCGGCCCTCGGCCACTCCGTGGTCGTCCACCAGGGGCAGGAGATCGACCTCGGCCTGGCGAAGTGGCCGCGGATAACCCTCTACGGGTCGGTCTCGGAGGCACTGGGCGAGGAGATCACCACCGCGACGCCCCTGGAGTACGTACGCAAGCTCGCGGACGCCCGGGAGATCCACTGGGATGCCAAGTGGGGCCAGGGCAAGCTCGTCCAGGAGATCTTCGAGGCGCTCGTCGAGCACACGCTCGTCCAGCCCACGTTCGTCATGGACTATCCGGTGGAGACCTCCCCGCTGACCCGCCAGCACCGTGACAACCCGCTCCTCACCGAGAAGTGGGACCTGATCGGGTTCGGCACCGAGCTCGGCACCGCCTACTCGGAGCTGGTCGACCCGGTCGAGCAGCGTCGCCGCCTCACCGAGCAGTCCCTGCTCGCCGCGGGCGGGGACGCCGAGGCCATGCAGCTTGACGAGGACTTCCTCACCGCACTGGAATATGCGATGCCGCCCACCGGCGGCATGGGTCTCGGCATCGACCGCCTCATCATGGCCTTCACCGGTAAGAACATCCGCGAGACCATCCTGTTCCCGCTGGTCAAGCCGGCCGGCTAAGTCCGAGGGCGGCGTCGCCGGACCGCGCGGGACCTCGTCCCGTGCGGTCCGGCGCGGTCGGGCGACGCGACCGTTCCCGCCGGGCGCTGTCCGCCGGGACCGAAGCCCGGACGACGGCCCGGGACGGTGTCTCCGGGTCTCCGGGTCTCCAGGGCGGGCCGGTCGGGCTCGGCGCGTACCTTCCCCCGGCCGGCGTACCGAGTAGCGCCCTCACCCGCCTCGCGGGCACCTCCGCACCACCGTCCCGCGCCGTCCCACACCGTCTCGCACGGCTCCGTGCCGGCCCGCGTGGGCGCGAGCGCGGCGCGCGGACGATGCCCGGGCGGACGGGGCGAACCCCGATGGGCCGGGAATCGTGGGGCCGTGCTCACTCTCCCCATGCAATTTCGGACGGATTTCTGCATAGCGCAGAAACTCCCTTTAAGCATGTCCAATATCGCCTGACGCCGGTCGTCGGCACCTGATACTTCGCGAATGCCGCAAAGGTGCTCGCGCAGGCTTCCCATTTCAGAGTTTTCCGCGAGGTGCCGTCAAGGCGCCGGCCGGCGTGGCCGTCGAAGAGCGTCACGATGAGATCGATTTTCCCGGGGAAAAGCGGGCGGCTCGCTTCCGCCGAGGATGCGGCCCCGCGGACGCGTGCCGCCACGACGGTTCCGGCAAAACCTTGTTCTGCCAGGACTTCTGTTGTCGCAGCCAGAGGGGCGTCTGCGGGCTCGTGCGGGGGCACAGTCGTGACTTAACCCCAAAGGCGCTGACATATCATGAGTACTTCACGTAGCACCTAGTATGTCAATAGTGGGCGCGCGCTATGAAGAGTAGAACTTGACGACCTTTGAACAAGGCGTTTACCGTTCCTGGCGGACGGTATTCATTTCCGGCGTCTCACGCCCGGTTTCCAGAGTGGGGGGAGTGACTCTTGATGGCATATCCAGAAGTGGATTCTCGCCATGGCGACAGCCCCCTGGGCATGAGTGATATCGGTCTCAGTGACAACGACCTCGTGCTGCTGGCTGAACTCGCCAAGGGTGTCACCGTCGACAGGGTGGGCCGCCGCCTCGATATCAGCGGCCGGACCGTCAGGCGCAGGCTCAGAGGCATCTGCGACCGCATCGGTGTCGCCACGGCGATCGAAGCCGTGGCCTGGGCGGCCCGCCGCCGCCTGATCTAGGCCCTTCCCCTGGGGCTTTCGCCCACTGCGGTCGGGTGACGCCTCGCCGCGTTGTCGTCGGCCGCCGCACCCGCGGGGCACGAGTCCTGGGGGCGCGACTCCGGGGAGCGCCGTCCGACCGGCCCTCGGCAGGGCAGGGTTCGCCGGGCAGGAGCGGGCGCGCTCCTGCCGAGGGCCGGTCGGCTCGGCCGCTCAGTCGGCGATCCGCACCCCGCCGGCGAAGGGCCGGTTGTCGATCGTGGCGATGTGGATGACGTCACCCGTCCGGGGCGCGTGGACCATCAGGCCCGCGCCGATGTAGATCCCGACGTGGTGCAGGTCGCTGTAGAAGAAGACCAGGTCGCCTGGGCGCAGATCGTTTCTGGAGATGTGGGTGCCCGCGGTCCACTGGTTGCCGGTGTAGTGCGGCAGGCTGATGCCGACCTTCTGGTAGGCCCACATGACCAGCCCGGAGCAGTCGAAGGAGTTGGGGCCCTCGGCGCCCCAGACGTACGGCTTGAGTTGCTGGGTGAGCGCCCAGCGGGCCGCCTCCGCCGCCTTGCCGCTGCCCACGATGGGCACGTCGACCTTCACCCGGGCACCCCTGTTGCTGACGGCCCTGGTGCGCACCTCGCTGAACAGGTCACTCTCGACCCGCGCGACCAGTCGCTCGATCTTGCTGCGCTTGCCCTCGATCTCCTCCAGGAGCGCCTTGACCTCCGAGGTCCTCGCCTTGGCGCTGGCCTGTGCCCGCTCGGCGGCCTCGATCGCCCGGCCGACCTGGGCGACCTCCTCGCTCTGCTGCTGCTGGAGGGCGTAGTTGGTGGTGGCCTGGTCGAGGAAGGTGTCGGGATCGGTCGCCTGGGTGAAGGCGAGTCCGGAGTTCAGGCCGCCGGACATGTAGTTGCTCTGTGCGAGGAGGGTGGCCTTGGTGCGCCGGGTCGCGAGCTCCGACTCGCTCGTCGCGAGGGTCTTCTTGGCACTTTCCGCGGCTCGCTGGGCCTGCTTGAGCCTGACCCGTTCGCCGTTGTACTGCTCGGCGAGCGTGCCGATCTCCTCGTGCAGCTTCTCGGCCTGCTTGGCCAGTTGCTGGAGGCTGGGCTCGGGATCCGCCGTGGCCGAGACCAGGGGGGTGCCGAGGGTCATGATGGCGAACGCCAGGCCGATGACCGCCATGCGGCGACTCCGCCTCCGCGGCGCGCGTTCTCGACAGCGGGCGTCGCCGCCCGCATGCTCTCCTGCGCGGTCGCGCATGCGCTTCACCAACGGGCTCCTCTCCTCGGCCGCCTACCGGGTTAGCTGACGGGTTCGGGCCGGAGGCAGCCCTACCGGGTGCGCCGGTGGCACTCGGATTCACCCCGAAGGACGTGGTGGGTCCCCGGTTCCCCTGGTCGGGAGATTCGGCGGGTCAGGCTTTTTACGTCTCTGACATCGAGCACGGAGATTAGTGCACTCGTGGTTCCTGCTCAACCAGAACTGCGAACTCAGTAGAGGTTTCGCAACTGAAATGTCACGGAAAGATCACATGGCAATATGATCAACATGGCCATTACGCTGCCTTTGCCTTCCTCGCGGCGGGCCCGGCGCGGGTCTTCCCTGGTCCGGGACCGTGCCAAAGATGAGCTGCGACACATCGGAGGCGTCGTGCGCCCAGCGTGGTAAACCAACTACCAAGGGTCATGTGATGCCTTCGGGGCCGGAGTTAAGGATGAGCCGTAATTGAAGGCCGGAGAGGACGTACGCTGATCGGTCATGGAGCAGCTTGCGGAGCATTCTCCCGTGCCGTTCGCGAACCCCGGGAAAGAAGGGGAGCGGCGAACCGGATCCGAGGGAGAGGAGCGGGAGTCACCCGCTCCCGGCGTCACCCCGGCGGTCACGGTCCGCCGCGCCCGCACCCCGGACGTCCGCGCCATCAGGCGGCTCGTCGACACCTACGGTGGAGCCGGCCCGCGCCTGCTGGAGAAGGCCACTGTCACCCTGTACGAGGACATCCAGGAGTTCTGGGTCGCGACCGACGCGGAGGGGATGATCCTCGGTTGCGGGGCGCTCCATGTCCTCTGGGAGGATCTTGCCGAAATACGGACCGTTGCCGTCGATCCGACCCGCCGGGGGATGGGAATCGGCCATCGGATCGTCTCGGCGCTCATCCGCACGGCCGCCGAGCTGGGGCTGCGCAGGGTCTTCTGCCTGACCTTCGAGGTCGACTTCTTCGCCCGGCACGGATTTCAGGAGATCCAGGGCACGCCCGTCGCCCCGGAGGTTTACGCCGAACTCCTCGCCTCCTACGACGAGGGCGTCGCGGAGTTCCTCGATCTGGAGCACGTCAAGCCCAATACCTTGGGAAACACTCGGATGCTGCTGCACCTGACACGCGAGCCCGACTCTGATGACTTTAGAGATGACTGACTGGAAAGGTGACTGTTGATTCCTATGTCGATACCTTGTGCAGCAGCAAGCATGTGCGTCTGACATTTGCCACATGCGCAGTCTAAGTGAGGTGACGCGGTGAGCACCGGACAGCCGCCGTATCCGCAGGATGATCCCGAGCGCAGTCGCACACCTTCGGGACAGCCGGATTACGGACAGCACAACCCGGGTCGAGCCCCTGGCGAACTCGACCCCGACGTGACGATCATGGGATATCGGTCGGAGGGGTCGCAGCCGAACACCGGCCCGGGGGTGGCCCAGCCCGGTTATGGCCAGCAGGGCTATGGCCAGCAGCAGGGTTATGGGCAGCAGCAGGGGTACGGGCAGCAGCCCGGTTACGGTCAGCAGGGGTACGGACAGCAGCAGTCGTACGGTCAGCAGGGCGGGACGGACATGTACGGCCAGCAGCAGGGCTACGGTCAGCAGGGCGGGACCGGCGCGTACGGGCAGCAGCCCGGCTACGGACAGCAGGCGTCCCACGAGCAGTCGGGCTACGGTCAGCAGCCCGGCTACGGTCAGCAGCCCGGTTACGGTCAGCAGTCGTCCCAGCCGGGTTACGGCCAGCAGCAGTACGGTCAGCAGCCCGACTACGGTCAGCAGCCCGGTTACGGTCAGCAGTCGTCCCAGCCGGGTTACGGCCAGCAGCAGTACGGTCAGCAGCCCGACTACGGTCAGCAGCCCGGCTATGGTCAGCAGCAGCCCGCGTACGGACAGCAGCAGGGGTACGGCCAGCCTTACGGCGGTCCTCCCGGCGCTCCCGCTCCGCTCGCCGAGTGGTGGCAGCGCCTGGTGGCGCGGATCATCGACGGAATCATCCTGGCGATCCCGACATTCATCATCAGCGGGGTGCTGACCGCCATCCTCGTGACGTCTCCCAGTTTCAACCTTGAGTCGGGCGCCGTCACGGAGGGGAGCGGCATCTTCCTCGCGAGTCTGCTCAGCTCCCTGATCGCCGCGGCGATCTACTTCGCCTACGAGTTCTTCATGATCAGTAGGGGTGGGCAGACCGTCGGCAAGATGGTCATGGGCATCAAGATCGTGCCCGTCGGCAGTGCCCTGCCGCCGGGCGGGCTCAGCTCCGACGTCGCGCTCAAGCGCGGCGGTGTGTTCTTCGGTCCGCAGTTCCTGAGCTGGATCCCCGTCCTCGGCTGGATCGTCAACATCTTCAGCCTCGTGAACGTGCTGTGGCTGCTGTGGGACAAGCCCCTGCAGCAGGCGCTGCACGACAAGGTGGCCGGGACGGTCGTCGTCAAGATCAAGTAGTTCCGGGTAAATCGGGGCCGGCGGTTGAACCGTCGGCCCCGATTTCGCGCCCGGACGAGAAAAACGGGGATCGTTAGGGGCGGGTAACCGTCTCGGCCGCGGAAGCCACGGAAGCGTAAAAATCATTTGCCGCGCCTTGGCCGGCGCGGGGGGACTTATGATCGGGCCCCGGCGCGGCGGAATATTCGTGTTTGAGGCCGACAAGGGGCTCAGGGGAGCTCACAAGCCGCTATGAGACGCCAATGCCGGTTCTGCCCTCGCCGAGGGTTCGCACGCCAGTCATCGAATGGCGGGACCGGCCTGCCTCCGGCATCCCCGGGGACGGCCCGCGGGTTTCTCTCCTTCACCTTCCGTCGCGCGTTCAGGGTCTTCTCGCGGAGCTGGATCACCGGGTGTGCGGTGTTGCCTGGGTTGTCCGGTGAGCCCATCGTCTTTGGTGGTTATACGGTCTACGACTATGTACTCCGCGCCGGAGTGGGTCGTACTCTTGGCAAGAAAGCGTTGAAGATCCGTCTTGTTCCGCAGGCTTGCGTCGCATCGGCTGCCACCCGGGTGATGAAGCGGGCCGCTCTCCATCCGGATGTTCCACCGGCGGTGGACATTCTCGCGATGAACCCGCCCGCGGTGATCTCCGGTTCCGTGACAAGGCGTTGTTCATCCCGGCGGGCAGGCTCTCCCACCAGGAGCTTCGCCCCTCCGAGGCCGGTGGCGCGGGGGCCGGAGAGCGGGCGGGCATTGGTATTTCCGAAGGCGACGGTGATCACCTGATCGTCCTGTCGGTTTTTCCCTGCGGCTTTACGACTGCAACCGGTAAGGCGGCTGGAGAGAAGCATTAGGCTGGAGAGTGACGGGCATGGTCGCCCCTGCTGACACACGTCGCCGTCCGGTGGCGCTATGGTCATCTGTGGGCGGTTCCAGACTGAACGGGCGGACACCCGCGTGGCTCGGGAGTCGTCGCCAAATTTTCATGGTCTCCAGAAAGCCACCTAGCGGTACGGAGCGAGGACGAATGTACGACGTATTGTCCGCGTTGATACCTCCGGCGGTCGTCGGCGGAGCCTTCATCTTCGGAGTCGTCAAGCTACTTCGGAGTGAAGCCGCCGGTCGCCGGCCAAAACAGTCCGACCCGGCCGAGTCGCAGAACAGCTGATCCACCGGAGCGCCGACTGAGAGTGTCTCGGTTGCCTGTGAGAATCGCCGGGCTCCTGGAATTGCCGCTCTTCGATCGCGGGTATATGTTTAGCTTGCGAATGAAACAATACTCCGCGAAAGGATTGTGTAGATGGCCAAGCAGATCCAGGAGATTCTCATCGACGACCTCGATGGGGGCGAGGCCAATGAGACTGTCGCCTTCGCGATTGACGGCACCAGCTATGAGATTGACCTGAGTGACGTTAACGCGAAGAAGCTCCGCGACTCCCTGTCGCCTTTCGTGCAGAGCGCCCGTCGTTCCGGCGCGTTGGCACCCCGCCGCCGCCGCGCGGGTGGCGCGCGGGCACTCACGCGAGAGAAGAGCGCCGACATCCGGGCATGGGCGAAGTCCCACGGCCTTAATGTCAGCGAGCGCGGTCGAATCGCCTCCAAGATCGTCGAGCAGTACGAAGCGGCTCACTAGATCGGCTCAGTAGATCGAGTGAATCATGCGGTTATGGCGGTCACGGTGGGGTCCGGTGGCGGCCATGACCGCATGATGTGTTTGTCCGGCGGACAAACGTCGTTCGCTTGCGGCGTAGCGGGAACATCCCACCCCCCGTAAGTAGTTGGATGGAGGGTGAACGCCCTGCTCTCGGGGAACGTCTTCTGCATAGAGCGGTCGCCGGGTCGGGGCTACCATGCGGGATGACAGGGCCCGGATATCCCGGACCTGCCTGACCGCTCTGTGAGGAGCGACGAGATGTTCGAGAGGTTCACCGACCGCGCACGGCGGGTTGTCGTCCTGGCCCAAGAAGAGGCCCGGATGCTCAACCACAACTACATCGGTACGGAGCACATTCTTCTTGGCTTGATCCATGAAGGTGAAGGCGTTGCCGCCAAGGCTCTGGAGAGCCTCGGCATCAGTCTTGAAGGTGTGCGTCAGCAGGTCGAGGAGATCATCGGCCAGGGCCAGTCCGCGCCGTCGGGGCACATTCCGTTCACCCCGCGTGCCAAGAAGGTCCTTGAGCTGTCCTTGCGCGAGGCGCTGCAACTGGGTCACAACTACATCGGCACCGAGCACATCCTGCTCGGCCTCATCCGTGAGGGCGAGGGCGTGGCCGCCCAGGTGCTGGTGAAGCTGGGCGCCGATCTCAATCGGGTCCGACAGCAGGTCATCCAGTTGCTCCACGGCTACCAGGGCAAGGAACCGACCGCCGCCGGCGGTCCGGCCGAGGCCGCTCCTTCGACCTCTCTGGTGCTTGACCAGTTCGGCCGCAACCTGACCCAGGCCGCTCGCGAGGGCAAGCTCGATCCGGTCATCGGCCGGGAGAAGGAGATCGAGCGGGTCATGCAGGTCCTGTCCCGCAGGACCAAGAACAACCCGGTCCTGGTGGGTGAGCCCGGCGTCGGCAAGACCGCCGTCGTGGAGGGCCTGTCCCAGAAGATCGTCAAGGGCGAGGTGCCCGAGACGCTCAAGGACAAGCAGCTCTACACCCTGGACCTGGGCGCCCTGGTGGCGGGTTCGCGCTATCGCGGTGACTTCGAGGAGCGCCTGAAGAAGGTCCTCAAGGAGATCCGCACCCGCGGCGACATCATCCTGTTCATCGACGAGCTGCACACGCTCGTCGGCGCGGGCGCCGCCGAGGGGGCGATCGACGCCGCCAGCATCCTGAAGCCGATGCTGGCCCGAGGCGAGCTGCAGACCATCGGTGCCACCACCCTGGACGAGTACCGCAAGCACCTGGAGAAGGACGCGGCGCTTGAGCGGCGTTTCCAGCCGATCCAGGTGGCCGAGCCCAGCCTCAGCCACACGATCGAGATCCTCAAGGGTCTGCGGGACCGCTACGAGGCCCACCACCGCGTCTCCATCACCGACGGTGCCCTGGTGGCCGCCGCGCAGCTGGCCGACCGCTACATCAGCGACCGGTTCCTGCCGGACAAGGCGATCGACCTCATCGACGAGGCCGGCTCGCGCATGCGCATCCGCCGCATGACCGCGCCGCCGGACCTCCGCGAGTACGACGAGAAGATCGCCAACGTGCGGCGCGACAAGGAGTCCGCGATCGACGCGCAGGACTTCGAGAAGGCCGCCGCCCTCCGGGACCAGGAGAAGCAGCTCCAGCTCAAGCGCGAGCGCCGGGAGAAGGAGTGGAAGGCCGGCGACATGGACGTCGTCGCCGAGGTCACCGAGGAGCTCATCGCCGAGGTCCTGGCGACCGCCACCGGCATCCCGGTCTTCAAGCTCACCGAGGAGGAGTCCCAGCGACTGCTCCGCATGGAGGACGAGCTGCACAAGCGGATCATCGGCCAGGACGACGCCATCAAGGGCCTGTCCCGCTCGATCCGCCGCACCCGCGCCGGTCTGAAGGACCCGCGCCGCCCCGGTGGCTCGTTCATCTTCGCCGGTCCCTCCGGTGTCGGTAAGACCGAGCTGTCCAAGGCGCTGGCCGAGTTCCTGTTCGGGGACGAGGACGCGCTGATCATGCTGGACATGTCGGAGTTCATGGAGAAGCACACCGTCTCCAGGCTGTTCGGCTCGCCTCCCGGCTACGTCGGATACGAGGAGGGCGGCCAGCTCACCGAGAAGGTGCGGCGCAAGCCGTTCTCGGTCGTGCTGTTCGACGAGATCGAGAAGGCCCACCCCGACATCTTCAACTCGCTGCTGCAGATCCTGGAGGACGGTCGCCTGACCGACGCCCAGGGCCGGGTGGTGGACTTCAAGAACACCGTCATCATCATGACGACGAACCTGGGCACCCGGGACATCTCCAAGGGGCAGGGGGTCGGCTTCGCGAAGAGCAACGACGCCGAGTCCAACTACGACCGGATGAAGTCCAAGGTGCAGGAGGAGCTCAAGCAGCACTTCCGGCCGGAGTTCCTCAACCGTGTCGATGACATCGTGGTCTTCCACCAGCTCACGCCGAAGGAGATCATCCGCATCGTCGACCTGATGCTGGCCCAGGTGGGCCTGCGTCTGAAGGACCGCGACATGGGGATGGAGCTCACGCAGGAGGCCAAGCAGCTGCTGGCCGACCGTGGCTACGACCCGGTGATGGGCGCCCGCCCGCTCCGTCGTACGATCCAGCGCGAGCTGGAGGACACCCTGTCGGAGAAGATCCTGTACGGCGAGCTCCGTCCCGGCCAGATCGTGAAGATCGGGATCGAGGGCGAGGGGGAGAACGCGAAGTTCACCTTCGTCGGTGAGGACGCGCCGGTCGACCGGGTTCCCGACTCGGCCGCCGCCATCGCGGAGCCGATCCAGAACTAGGCCTGCGGGCCCTGGCCGTTGAGGACCGGTCAGACGGTGCCTCGCCAGGTCGGCGGAGGTCACCGCAGCGTGCTGCGGTGACCGGCGACGGCCCGGCGAGGGGTCGTCCGGCCGCGTCGGGCGGAATCCAGGGCACCGGGTATGGCCTGGTCAGGCGGAAAGGACAGACCCCGCCGTGAGGATACTCACGGCGGGGTCTGTCTATTTGTTACCAAAGAAGGTGTCTCGCCACGATAGGTAGTACTACACTGCGTAGAGCGAGTTCGATAAGTCTTGCCCGAGTGATCCGTGGGTCGCAGTGATCGCGGTGAGATCGGCGTCGAGGTCAGCCTGGCGACGTACCGGGAAATCAGCTCCGTGAGTGACGCGGAGCCCGGTGGTCGCACGGAATGCTTCGGACGGCCGGGTCGAGCTCCCGGCAGGGAGAGCCTCCGGCTCACGGCGCTGGAACACCGGCGTGGGGCGATCGGAGGCGCTTACACGGAAGTACTTCTTGGAGGCACGCATGCGTTTACGGCACGAGGACGGGACGCTCGTTCACCTGGCCTACAACGCGGGCGTGCACCCCGCCGAGGACCTGGAGAACCTCATCGCGCACCTGACTAGGTACGCGGTGCCGGTGCGCAAGCGCCTCGGAGTGGAGCGCATGGGCGTCGGCCTCTGGCTCTCCCCGAGCGTCGCCGACCATCTCACCGCGGACAGGATAGAGCTGGTGCGTCTGCGCCGCTCCCTTGAGGAGCGCGGCCTGGAGGTCGTCAGCCTCAACGGAACCGGCGGCAGGAACCAGGAGTCCCCCGGTCCCGACTGGGCCAAGCCCGAGCGTTACCGCTACACGATGGCACTCGCCAAGATCCTGGCCTTCCTGCTCCCGCAGGACGTCCGCTTCGGAAGCATCTCCACCATCCCCATCGGCTGGCGCCGCGACTGGCCGGCCGACCTGCACGCGATAGCCTCGCGCCGACTGGAGCGCCTCGCCCGCGAGCTGCGCGGGCTGTACAGCGTCACCGGAAAGACGATCAGGGTCGGCTTCGAGCCGTGGCCCGGCTGTGTCCTGGAGACCACCAAGCAGGCGCTCGACAGGGTCTCCGGCATCGACTCCGAGCACCTGGGGGTCTGCCTGGACGCCTGTTACCTCTCCGGCGGCGCTGAGGAGCCCGGAGTCGCCCTGCGCGGCCTGGCGGATGCCGGAGCCCCTGTCGTCAAGCTCGGCCACGTGCACAACCACATGGCCGCCGCCTGCCAGGAGCTGCCCAGCACCCGCTCGGTGCTGGAGGACACCCTCACCGCGATGCTCTCCGGCGCGGTGAACGGCACCGCTCACATCGAGGTGGAGACGCACGACCTGGCCGTGCCGCTTCGGGCCAAGGGGCCCGGCGCACTGGTCAACGTGATCGCCGAGGAGCTCGACTGGGCCCGCACCAGCCTCACGGCTCTCGGCCTGCGCCTCGCCGCCTGATCGCCTTCGCCCGCCAGGTCCGCGGCGCGGCGGTGGGAGCCTTTCCCGCCGTGCACGGAGGCCCCGGCGGGAAAGCACCCGGTGACCGTGAGCAGGGCGGCAGATGCCCTGCCGAGGGCACGTTCAGCCGGGTAGGCGGTAGGTGCCGTCGTCGAGGACCTCGGCCAGGCCGTCGGAGATCAGGCCGTCGAGGGCGCGCTCTCGCTGCGGGGCGTCGTCCCAGACCACGTCGAGGGCGCCCTTGGGCACCGGGCCGTGGGCCTGGCGCAGCACCGCGAGGAGACGGCCGCGGCACTGGCGGTCCGTGCCCGCGTACGTCTGGCCCCTGCGCGCGGGACCGTCGTAGGCGGGCTTGCCCGCCAGGCGCCAGGCGCACAGGTCGCTGACCGGGCAGTCGGCGCAGCGGGCGGCCCGAGCGGTGCAGACCAGTGCGCCGAGCTCCATGACGGCGACCGCCCAGACGGGGGCGCGGTCGGCGTCGGGGAGCAGCGAGGCGGCGAGCCTGCGCTCGGGGGGCGTGGTGGCCTTCGGCGGGTATTCCTCGCCGCTGACGGCCCGCGCCAGGACCCGCCGCACGTTGGTGTCGAGGACCGCGTGCCGGCCCCCGAAGGCGAAGCTGGCGACCGCGGCCGCGGTGTACTCGCCGACGCCGGGAAGCGCCAGCAGGGCGTCGTGCTCCGAGGGGACCTCGCCGCCGTGCCGGTCGGTGATCGCGCGGGCGCACGCGTGCAGGTTCAGCGCCCGGCGGGGGTAGCCGAGGCGGCCCCAGTGGCGCACGGCCTCACCGGGGGCTTCGGCGGCGAGGGAGGCGGGCGTGGGCCAGCGCTCCATCCACTCGGTCCAGACGGGCAGCACCCTGACCACCGGTGTCTGCTGCAGCATGATCTCGCTGACCAGGATCGACCAGGGCGAGGCGCCGGGCGCCCGCCAGGGCAGGTCGCGGGCGTTGCCGGCGTACCAGTCGAGGACGGGTTCGAGTAAGCGGTTCGACTCGGGCACCTTTTGACGATAGTGCGGGATCAGGCCCCCTTGTCCCTCCTTCACCTGCCTTCACCCGCCTTCTGATGATGATCGGTGGCCGAAACGGGGACGGTAGCGGCGGGTCTCCCCCTGTGGCCCGCGAGCACTAACCATACTGTTGGTATGGATCCCGACACGTTCCGTAGCGATATCGGAGCCGACATCTACTGGCGGCGCCGGATGGCCGCGCTCGTCGGTGTGCTCGTGGTGGTCGCCGTCGTGGCGTGGGCCTGCTCGTCGACGAGCGGGCCGCAGGACGCCCGGGAGAAAGGCACCTCGGCCGCCAAGAAGGACGTGCCGGACCCGCTGCTGGCCATCCTGCCGACCGTGACGGTCATCCCCTCGCCGTCCGCGAGCCCGTCCGCGAGCCCGACCCCGGAGCCGAGGGAGAGCAAGGCGGCCCCCAGGCCCCGGCGGCCCGGTGAGGCCTGTACCTCCCCGCAGCTCGTACTGAGCATGGAGGGCCAGGGGACGGTCTACCCGCCGGGCATCCGGCCCAGGTTCATCCTCACCCTCGTCAATGTCGGCAAGGTGATGTGCACCACGGACGTGGGGCCGCGCACCATGGAGGTGCGCATCACCTCCGGTGACGACCGCGTGTGGTCCTCCTCCGACTGCGTCAGCGGCGAGACGGAGAACATCCGCAAGCTCGACCGGGGCATCCCCTATGTCCGGGAGCTGGTGTGGGACCGCCGCAGGTCCGGGAACGACTGCACCGCCGACCGCGTCGCCGCGCGTCCCGGTACCTATGTCGCGGTGGTGCACGCCCCAGGCCTGAGGAGCCGCAAGGCCGTCTTCCACCTTCGCTAGCGATGTCCCCCCGGGTTCACCGGGCCGGTGAACCCGGGGCACCGAAGGGCCGCCTTCGCGAGGCGGCGACCGGAGAACCGGCCGAGGTTCGCGGCCACTGCCCGCCCAGGCCGCCGGGCGAGGCGTACCGGAAGGACCCGGGAGCCTCCGCGCTCGGCCGGGGGATTTCTCACACGTAGCGTTCCAGGATGGACGACTCGGCCAGCCGGGACAGGCCCTCGCGGATGTGGCGGGCCCTGGCCTCGCCCACCCCGCCCACCTCCTGGAGGTCGTCGATGCTGGCGGCCAGGAGCTTCTGCAGGCTGGCGAACTGGTCGACGAGGCGCTCGACCACCGTGCCCGGCAGGCGCGGAACCTTGGCCAGCAGGCGGTAGCCCCTGGGACTCACCGGTGTCTCCAGGGCGTCGTTGCCCGAGTGGCCGAGGATCTGGGCGATGACCGAGAGGTCGAGCAGGTCGGCTGAGGAGAGCTGGTCGAGCTCGTGAAGCGCCTCGGCGAACCTGCGCGGGCGGCGGCCCGTCACGGGCAGGTAGTCGCGCACGATCAGTTCGAGGTCGCTCTCCGTGCCGGCCACGAGCTCGTCCAGCTGCAGGGAGAGCAGGCGGCCGTCAGTGCCGAGTTCCACCACGTAGCCCGCGATCTCCTCGGAGATGCGCCTGACCATCTCCAGCCGCTGGGCGACCACCGCGATGTCGCGGACCGTCACCAGATCCTCGATCTCCAGCGCCGAGAGCGTGCCGGAGACCTCGTCCAGGCGGAGTTTGTAGCGCTCCAGCGTGGCCAGGGCCTGGTTGGACTTGGACAGGATGACCGACGACTCCTCCACCACGTAGCGGATGCCGTCGAGGTAGAGGGCGATGATCCGCATGGACTTGCTGAGCGAGATGACCGGAAAGGAGGTCTGCAGGGCCACCCGCTGGGCGGTGCGGTGCCGGGTGCCCGACTCGTCGGTGGGCAGGGACGGATCAGGCATCAGGTGCACGGCCGCGCGCACGATCCGCAGGTCGCCGGAGTTGAGGACGATCGCGCCGTCCATCTTGGCCAGCTCGCGCAGCCGGGTCGCGGAGAACTCGACGTCCAGCTCGAAGCCGCCGCTGCAGATCTCCTCGACGGTGCTGTCGTATCCGAGCACGATCAGGCCGCCGGTGTGTCCTCGCAGGATGCGCTCCAGGCCGTCGCGCAGGGCCGTGCCCGGTGCGACGGCGGCGAGGACGTCCCTGCGGCGTTCGTCGAGCCCTTTGTACGTTGCTGCCACATGACCCCCGTGGTCTGCGTATAGCGCTCAGCTTACCGGCGAAGGCCCCGCCCGGCCCGAAATCATCTGACGACCACGGGCCGCGCTCGCGCCTCAGGTGACGTGGGTGAGGGCGTCCCAGACGTTCTCCGCCTCGACCACGTCGAAACCGGGCGCGAAGGCCGCGCCGCGCCCGGCCATCGGGACCAGGGAGTTGTCGCCGTTGCGTCTCTTGCCCACCTCCAGGGAGCCCGCCGGGACCAGTGCCCGGGTGAAGCCCAGCCGCGCGGCCTCCGACAGGCGGCGCCGCACGTCGCGCACCGGGCGCAACTCCCCTGCCAGGCCCACCTCGCCGAGCACCACCAGGCCGGCGGGGAGTGCCTTGTCGCCGGCCGCGCTGGCGACCGCCAGCATCACGGACAGGTCGACCGCGGGATCGCTGAGCTTGATCCCGCCGACGGTCGCGGTGAAGACGTCGCACCCGCCCAGCTTGGCGTTGAGCCGCCGTTCCAGCACGGCCAGCACCATCGTCACCCGGTAGGTGTCCAGCCCCGAGGAGGAGCGGCGCGGCTGCTGGGCCTCGGTCCTGGCGACCAGTGCCTGGACCTCGGCCGGCAGCGGCCGGGTGCCCTCCAGGGTGACCGTGACGCACGTGCCGGGCACCGGGTCGGTGCGGTGTGAGACGAACAGGCCGCTGGCGTCGGTGATGCCCTCGATGCCGCTCTCGTGCAGGTCGAAGCAGCCGACCTCGTCGACCGGGCCGTACCGGTTTTTGATCGCGCGGACCAGGCGGAGGCGGGAGTGCCGATCGCCCTCGAAGTGGAGCACCACGTCGACGAGGTGCTCCAGCGTGCGGGGGCCGGCGATCGAGCCCTCCTTGGTGACGTGGCCGACCAGCACGGTGGCCATACCGCGCTCCTTGGCCAGCCGCACCAGGTTTCCCGCGACCTCCCTGACCTGGGTCACCCCACCGGGCACGCCGGTCGCCTGGGCCGAGCCGATCGTCTGCACCGAGTCGACGATGAGCAGGTCGGGCTGGACCTTCTCGACGTGTGAGACCAGCGCGCCCAGCTCGGTCTCCGCGGCCAGGTAGAGGCGGTCCTGGATCGCGCCGATCCGGTCGGCCCTGATCCGCACCTGGGCGGCCGACTCCTCACCCGTGATGTAGAGGACGGTCTGCTGCCGGGCGATCTTGGCCGCCGCCTCCAGCAGGAGAGTGGACTTGCCGATGCCGGGCTCACCGGCCAGCAGCACGACGGCCCCGGGCACCAGGCCGCCGCCGAGGACCCGGTCGAGCTCGGGCACCCCGGTGCCGCGCGCGTGCGCCACCTCGGCCTTGACCTGGCCGATCGGAACCGCCGGCGCCGACACCGCTCCGGCGGAGGCCACCCGCGCACCCGCGGGTGCCGTCTCCTCCTCGACCGTGCCCCAGGCCTGGCACTCGCCGCAGCGCCCCACCCACTTGGCCGTCTGCCACCCGCACTCGGCACAGCGGTAGCCACCAGCCTTCTTCGCCATGGCCGCACGTTACCTGTAGGACCCGACAACTTTCACCCGGCGGGGGCGCCGTACCGGATGGAAGTCGTCCGGGGAGGCGCCGGACGGTCCTTCGGACGTGCCGTCAGATGTGGCCTTCGAGGTCGGCCAGGAGCAGGCGCTTGGGCTTGGCGCCCTTGATCTGCCGGACCACCTCGCCGTCCTTGTAGAGGTTGAGCGTCGGCAGGCCGAGGACGCCGTACCTCGCGGAGATCTCGGGGTAGTCGTCGGCGTTGAGTTTGGCGATCGTGAGGCGGTCGCCGTACTCGGCCTCGATCTCCGCCAGGACCGGCGCGATCATCTTGCACGGCCCGCACCACTCGGCCCAGAAGTCGACCAGGACCGGCTTGTCGCTCCGCAGCACCTGCTCGTCGAAGTTCTCGCTGGTCAGTGTGATCATGGTTTTCCCGCTTTCCTCAGTACGCATCCTGGGCAGGCGGTGGTCAGCTGTGCCGCCACCTCCGCCCTCCGGGTGAGAAGCGCGCGGATCTCGTCGTCGATCTGGGCCAGCTTGCGCTGGTAGACGGCCACGGACTCCGGGCACGATCCCCCCGAGGCGTGCCCGGCCCGCAGGCAGGCCACGAACGGTCGGGCGTCCTCCAGGGTGAAGCCGACGGCGAGCAGCGACCGGATCTCGGAGACGAGCCGCAGGTCGGTCTCCCCGTACTCCCGGTAGCCGTTGGCCGAGCGCCGGGCCGTGATCAGTCCCTGCTGCTCGTAGTAGCGCAGTGCCCGGGTGCTGACACCCGCCCGCCGCGCCAGCTCGCCGATCCGCATCCGGTCCTCCTCATGAGCCGACGATAAACCTTGACATCAACGTCAAGGTCAAGCCGGTGTCCCGTTGTTCCTCCTCGCGCCCGGCCGGCGGGCGGGTGGCCGCGGGACAGGCTCAGAACCGCCTCCAGCGCAGCAGGTTGGGGTAGGCGATCTCCAGGCCGGGGGTCTCGGCGATGGCGAGGTCGGCGACCGGGGGGGTGAACTCGATGCGGAGCACCGCCTCCAGGTCGGCGCGACGCTCGAAGCACATGCGCAGGTCGAGTTTCTCCACCTGCCAGCCCTGACGGTTCCAGAAACTCTCGACGGCCTTGGCCGAGTACGCGGGGATGGACTGGCTGAACCAGCGGCCGAAGGCGCCCCGGGTGGGGTCGATGTCGATCACGAAGGCCGCGCCGCCGCGTCGCGTCACCCGGGAGAGTTCGGCCAGGCCTGGTTCGCAGCCGGGGCCGAAGAAGTAGGCCCAGCGAGCGACGGCCACGTCCACGGAGGCGTCGGGCACCGGAAGCGCCTGGGCGGTGGCGGTGTGGATCTCGACGTTTCGCAGGGCATGGCAGCGGCGCCTGGCCAGCCGTACGAGATCCTCGTGCGGTTCGACGCCGATCACGCGGGCGGCGGTGGCGGCCATGGCCGGCAGGTGGTAGCCGGTGCCGCAGCCGATGTCGAGGACCGTCGCCCCGGTCCACGAGCGGACGGCGGCCATCGCGGCCTCGGCACGCCCCTCGGGATCCACCGCCCGGTTCTCCAGCTCGTAGGTCTGGGGGGTGTTCCAGATGTTGGGGCTGGGGATGGCCCCCTTGGCGAACCTCGGCATGCCCTTACCGTAGTGACTCCTCCGTCCCGGTGAGGAGAGCGGTTCCTCGCCCCCTCCTCGAACGCCCGGCGGTCTCCTCGCCGGACACGACGATGTGATCTCGGTCGCGTCGGTGGTGGCGGACAGCACTGCTCGCCGGACCCGCTTAGGCTGGCAAAGGTGAGCGACATGAGCGAGCGGGCCGGTATGCCCAGCGGTGTTCGCCAGGGTGTGCTCCGAGCCGGAGACGAGGAAGCGGTATGAGCGTCCGTGTATCCAGCGCGAAGATCGCGCTGTCCACCGCGTCGGTGTATCCCGAACGCACCCCCGATGCCTTCGAGTTGGCCGCGCGTCTGGGATACGACGGCGTGGAGATCATGGTGGGCGCCGACCCCGTGAGCCAGGACATCGATGTCCTGGAGCGCCTGTCGGACCACTACCAGCTGCCGATCCTGGCCATTCACGCGCCGTGTCTGCTGGTGACGCAGCGGGTGTGGGGCAAGGACCCGTGGGCCAAGCTCCAACGCGCGCAGCGCGCCGCCGAGCGGGTCGGTGCCAGGACCGTCGTGGTGCACCCGCCGTTCCGCTGGCAGCGCGACTACGCGCGCGACTTCGAGCTCGGCCTCGCCAGGATGCGTGAGGAGACCGACGTGGTCTTCGCGGTGGAGAACATGTTCCCGCTGAGGGCCAGGGGCAACGAGGTGGTTCCCTACTCGCCCGACTGGAATCCGGTCGACTACGACTTCCCGCAGGTCACGCTGGATCTGTCGCACACGGCGGTGTCCGGGTCCGACGCCATGGAGATGTTCACCAAGCTCGGCGACAGGCTGGCCCACCTGCACCTGGCCGACGGCCTGGGGGTGTCGAACAAGGACGAGCACCTGGTTCCCGGGCGGGGCGGCCAGCCGTGCGCGCCGATCCTGGAGCGGATGGCGGGCAACGGCTACTCGGGGCTGGTCGTGCTGGAGATCAACACGCGCAAGGCCGCCAGCCGCACCGAGCGGATCGACGATCTCGCCGAGGCGCTGGCCTTCGCCCGGCTGCACCTCGCCGCGTCCAGCAACGTATGAGCGAGCCCGTCGTGAGCACGCCGTCCGCGAACGGCTCCGCCCAGGACGGGGCCGGAGCGGTCAGAAGGCGCCCGGGGCGCAGGCCGGGGTCGGCTGACACACGCGGGCAGATTCTCGCGGCGGCGCGCGAGACCTTCGCGGAGAAGGGGTTCGACAGGGCGACCATCCGGGGCATCGCCCGGCAGGCGGGGGTGGATCCGGCACTGGTCCACCACTACTTCGCCGGCAAGGAGGGGATGTTCGTCGAGGCGATGGAGCTGCCGATCGCTCCCGAGAGCATCGTCTCGACCGTCCTGGCGGGGCCGCGCGAGGAGGTCGGCGAGCGGCTGGCCCGGTTCATCCTGACCATCACCTCGGACGACGGGGCCCGCCAGCCGCTGCTGGCGCTGGTCCGCACCGCGATGACCAACGACCAGATGGTCGTCATGATCCGCGAGTTCATGACGCAGGCGCTCCTGGCCCGGGTCGCGGAGGTACTGGGAGTCCCGCCGATCCGGATGGAGGCGGCCTTCGCGCAGCTGTTCGGCGTGGTCCTGGTGCGCTACGTGCTCAAACTGGAACCGCTGGCCTCGGTGGACATCGAGGAGTTGGTCGAGCTGCTCGCTCCCACGATCCAGCGCTATCTCGACGCGCCTTCCTAGCCTCGGCGGCATGTAGAGCATTGTTCTGGGAACGGTGTTGACCGTAAGGTGGCCACGGCCGCCGTCCGCCTCGGCTTGAAGTTAAGTTACCGATCAGTAGTATTTATGGTGACCCGTCGTCAGCGTGGATGACAGGCAGTCGTACGCTGTCAGCCAACGTCGTCTGTGGGAGGACCCGTGCTCTGGGTAGCGATTATCGGGCTGGTCATGACAATCGTGGCGCTCGCGCTCGCCGCGCGCCGCGTGTTGTTCCTGTACAAGCTCGCCACCATCGGGCCGGGCGCGCCCGAGCGCGTCGAGTACGCGAAGAACAACCTCGGTGAGGAGCTCAAGGCACAGCTGGTCGAGGTTTTCGGGCAGCGGAAGCTGCTGAAGTGGACGGCGTCAGGTATCGCGCACTTCTTTGTCATGTGGGCGTTCCTCATCCTGGCGACCGTCTACCTTGAGGCGTACGGCGCGCTGATCCAGGGGGCCGTCACCGGAACCCCCGACTTCCACATCCCGCTCATCGGGACGTGGCCGATCCTGGGCTTCCTGCAGGACTTCATCGCGGTCGCGGCGCTGCTGGGACTCATCGCCTTCGCGACCATCAGGATCAAGAACGCTCCGAAGAAGCTGGGCCGCAAGTCCCGCTTCTCCGGGTCGCACCTCGGCGGCGCCTGGCTCGTCCTCTTCATGATCTTCAATGTGATCTGGACGATGTTCCTCTTCCGCGGCGCCGCGGCCAACACCGGCAACCTGCCCTACGCCTCGGGGGCGTTCGCCTCCGACGCGACGGCCGCGCTGCTCCGGCCGCTGGGCGAGACGGCCAACGAGGCGATCGAGCACGTCGGCCTGCTCCTGCACATCGGCGTCATGCTGGTGTTCCTGGTGATCGTGGTGAACTCCAAGCACCTGCACATCTTCACCGCGCCGATGAACGTGGCCTTCTCCCGCCGCCCGGACGGCAACGGCGCGGCCCAGCCGATGCGGATCGACGGCAAGGTCGTCGACTTCGAGGACGAGGACCTCGACGGTGACCGGCTCGGCCGGGGCAAGATCGAGGACACCACCTGGAAGGGCTTCCTCGACTTCTACACCTGTACCGAGTGCGGCCGTTGCCAGTCGCAGTGCCCGGCCTGGAACACCGACAAGCCGCTGTCGCCGAAGATGCTGATCCTGGACCAGCGCGACCACGCCTTCAAGGTGGCGCCGTACCTGATGGCCACCCAGGAGCAGCGCGCCGACCTGCACGAGGACGTGCTGGCCCTGCTGGAGAAGCCGCTGGTCGGCGAGGACGGCGTCATCCACCCCGACGTGCTGTGGTCCTGCACCAACTGCGGAGCCTGCGTCGAGCAGTGCCCGGTGGACATCGAGCACATCGACCACATCCTCGACATGCGCCGCTACCAGGTGATGGTGGAGTCCAACTTCCCCTCCGAGGCCGGCGTCATGGTCAAGAACCTGGAGAACAAGGGCAACCCGTGGGGGATGTCCGAGATGAAGCGGGCCGACTGGATCGAGGAGCTCGCCGGCCGCGAGGTCGACCCGATCGAGGTCCAGCTCATCGACGAGAAAATGGACGAGGACACCGAGTACCTGTTCTGGGTCGGCTGCGCGGGCGCGCTGGAGGACCGGGCCAAGAAGACCACCAAGGCGGTCGCGGAGCTGCTGCACGTCGCGGGTGTCAAGTTCGCGGTGCTCGGCCCGATGGAGGCGTGCACCGGTGACCCGGCCCGCCGCCTGGGCATGGAGTTCCTCTTCGACATGCTGGCCAAGCAGAACATCGAGACGCTGAACGAGGCCGGGGTCAAGAAGATCGTCGCGACCTGCCCGCACTGTTTCAACACTCTCGCCAACGAGTACCCGCAGCTGGGCGGCACCTACGAGGTGGTGCACCACACCCAGTTGCTGGCCAAGCTGGTGGACGAGGGCAAGCTGATCCCGGTCACGCCGATCGAGGAGAAGATCACCTACCACGACCCGTGCTTCCTCGGGCGCCACAACAAGGTCTACTCCCAGCCTCGCGACATCATGGCCAAGGTGCCCGGTGTGCAGACCCAGGAGATGCACCGTCACAAGGACCGCGGCTTCTGCTGCGGCGCGGGCGGCGCGCGGATGTGGATGGAGGAGCGGCTCGGAAAGCGCATCAACACCGAGCGGGTGGACGAGGCACTGACCACGGACCCGGACACCATCTCCACGGCCTGCCCGTTCTGTCTGGTCATGCTCGGTGACTCGATCAACGAGAAGAAGAACGCGGGCGAGGCCAGGGAGACGCTGGAAGTCGTCGACGTCTCCCAGTTGCTGATCAAGTCGATCAAGGGCCAGCCCGTCGAGGCATCCTGACGCCCGATGGGCGAACGTCAGGCGCGGCATTTTTTCTCATGTCGCGCCTGACCTGCGGTCAAGATCTCATGAAAAGGACGTAAGGTCCAAAAACCTTCCTTTCACATAACGGTCAAATCACGGTAACCTCAACGTCGCGTAGCTCATTCAACGGGGAGGGGGCTTGACGATGCCCGCCGTCGTCAGCGATGCCGAGGTAACCCTGGCCGATGTTCTCTCATTGAGGCTGGCCGTCGACGAGCCGCTGGCCGACGGTACCGAGCTGGTCCTGCGCAACCGGGCCACCGCGGTCGAGAGCCGGGTGCCGCTGGGGGCGCCGGGCGTACGGGTGCGCGAGGCGGCGCTGGCGGTCTCGCTCGCGCCGCTGGAGCTGGGACCCGGCCGCTGGGACACCTACCTGCAGCAGGGCTCGTCGCGCACCCGGCTGCGCAGCGTCGACCCCGGGTTCTCCCTCGACCACCTGGACGCGTACGCGCTGAGCCGCCGCACGCTGGCCTACCGTGCCTACCGGACCCGTAACGGCTTCCTGGCCCTGAAGATCGACGACGCCCGGCCGGCGGCCGAGGTCCGTTCCGTCTGGTTCAGGGAAGGGCGCTTCGAGGTCACCGGGCTGCTGGCCTTCACCGGCCTCGACGACGACGAGGCCCGGCACGAGGCGCGGCTCGCCCTGCGCCGCAGCCGGCCGGACGCCGAGCTGACCTCTGTTGCAACGGTCCAGGGCGTGCGCTTCCACGCCGCGCTCTCACTCTGCGACGTGCTCGCCGCGGCTCCCGACCAGACCGGTACCTGGGAACCCTCGCTGCGGGTGCGCGGCGTGGACACACCACTCCGGCTGGGCTCCCGGCTGGACGACGTCGACGGCAAGCGCCGCCGCCTGCACTATCCCGCCGCCCAGATCGACGGGGTGCCGATCCGTCCCTGCTACACGGCGGACGACGAGCTCAGGATCGAGGTCGGCGGGTGAGGATCTGCCTGCTCGTCCCATCCGTCTACGGTATGCGTGGTGATACCCGCTCGGTGGTCAACCTCGCGGGAGAGCTGGCAGAACGTCACGACGTCGAGATCATCAGCGTCCGCCGCCAGCGCGAGAAGCCGTTCTTCCCGGTGGCGCCCGGTGTGAAGCTGTCCTGGGTGGTCGACGCCCAGCCGGGGGTACGGCACCTGCTCCCGCGCGGCCAGATGCGCACCGAGGTCGCGCTCTGGCGGCGGTTGCGTGGCCTGAAGGCCGACGTGCTCATCAGCACCCGCCCCGGCCTGAGCGTCCAGGTGGCCAGGCACGCGCCGCGTGACGTCGTGCGGGTCGCCCGCGAGTGGGGCCGCCCGCCGGTACCGGGGCCGATCAGGAGGTTCTACCCGCGCCTGGACGCGGTCGCCGTCGCCACCGAGTCGAGCAGGCAGGAGTGGAACCGCCTGCTGGACGGGAACGTCACGGTCGACGTGATCCCGGACGCGCTGCCCGCCGGGCCGTGGCCACGCTCGCGGATGGACAACCGCATCGTCGCCGCGGGCGGGCGCCTGGTCACGGTGAAGGCCCACGACCGGTTGATCCGCGCGTTCGCCGCCGTCGCGGGCAAGCGCCCCGACTGGCGGCTGCGCCTGTACGGCGGGGGGCCCGAGGAGAAGCGCCTGCGGGCCCTCGTCGGCGCCCTCGACCTGCACAACCACGTCTACTTCATGGGCACCACCTCCGACCTGACCGGCGAGTTCGCCAAGGCCTCGATCGTGGCGACCACCTCCAGGACGGAGGTGCTCGGGATGACCGTGATCGAGGCGATGGCCAGCGGGGTGCCGGTGATCGCGTTCGACAGCCCGCGGGGAGCGGGCGAGTTCGTGGCCGACGGGCGGAGCGGGGTCCTGGTCGCCGAGGGGGAGGGCGAGATCGAGGCGTACGCGTCCGCGCTGCTCGCGCTCATCGACGACGAGCGGCGGCGGCGGGAGCTCGCGGCGGGGGCGCTGGAGGCCGCGGCGGTCTACGGCGCGGGCGCGGTGGCGGGCCACTGGGAGAAACTGATCGCGGCTACATCCCGCTGTGCCTGACCCGGGTACCGTTGGGACATGCATGGGTACAGCGGTGACAAGCAGGCTTATCTGACCCGGTTACGGCGGATCGAGGGGCAGATCAGAGGTCTGCAGCGGATGGTCGAAGAGGATGCCTACTGCATCGACGTGCTGACCCAGGTGTCCGCCGCCACGCGGGCGCTCCAGGCGGTGGCGCTCGGCCTGCTCGAGGATCACATCGGTCACTGCGTCGCCGACGCCATCAACATCGGGGGCCCGGAGGCGCAGGAGAAGGTCAAGGAGGCGTCGGCCGCGATCGCCCGTCTCGTCCGTTCGTGACTAGTCACATGACTATTTTTTCCGACCACGTCCCGGACCCCGTTACAGGGTCCGGGACCGGGTCTTGAAAACGGTTCCTCCGGTGGCTTCAGCAGACAGCCGAAGCACTCAACCCGAGCGCGTTGTCGAGCTCCACCAAGGTGAGGGGCCGTTCGCTGATGGCGACGGCGGACAGCACCTCGGCATAGAGCGCGATCTCGTCCAACGCGACACGGTCGTGGACTCTAGAGTCCAGGTCGTCGTGCCCCACCGCGTCGTCCTTCCTTCCGCAGCCCACACCCACTTCGAGGTTACGGCGGGCGGTCATCGGTGCCCATGGCCCATCGGGACCATTCCTCGCCCCGCCCGGCAGGTCCTCAAGGAGGATCATTTCCCGATTACGAGATCACAATTCAGCTAATTGTCTGATGCGTAGGGGCCTAGAAGGATATAGGGAGAGTAAGGATGAAATAACTCTATTTGTGGTTTAAGCATACTGGTATGTGTCAGAAGTGGCGTGGATAGGTTCCCGACACTCCTGGGAAGGGGTCGTCCCGCTCGTGTGTCAGCCGGTGCACGACGGCCGAGGCCGTCGTGAAGCCGCGCTCGGGTATCTCGGTCCCGGTGAGACGACACCACGCGAGCCCGGTGGCGTAGGCGGCGCCGAGCAGGGCCGCGGCCGAGGCCCGGTCCGGCGGGTGGAGCGCGGAAGGCAGCTCGCCCGAGCGCGGCCAGCAGCCCCGCAGCGGGTGTGCGGCGTCGGTGAGCACCACGTGCAGGATGTGCCGCAGCTCGGGATCCAGCCACGGGTAGAGCCCGTCGGCCACCCGCGGCGCGAAGGCCGCCAGGTCGGCGGCGAGCAGCGAGGCGGCCACCGCCCGTGGGTCGGCACCCATCGGGGCGAGGAAGCCCAGTGTCTGGACCAGGTCGTAGACCATGTGCTGGAAGTGGTCGCCGGGTGAGGCGTCGGGCAGCGTCAGGTGGACCGGGCAGCGCGAGAGCCACGCGTGGCGCACCACCTCGTCGCCCTGGTGGGCGATGACGGGGTCCTGGCAGGCCCGGCGGAGCAGTGGTTCGATCATGGCCAGCAGGGCGTCGGCGCGCGGCCCGAATCTCGGGTCGCCGCGTACCGCGGCGGCGGTGTCGGCCATCAGCGCGACCAACCGCAGGCCCGCCTCGGGGTGCCCCGCCCTGACCCGCTCGCCGTACAGCGCGACCAGCTCGTCCAGCGAGGTGGGCGGCAGCCAGCGGACCCACTCGTCGCCGGGCAGCGGGCGGGCGAGGAACTCCCCGAACATCGACAGCAGCACCTCGTTGCCGTCGAAGGCGGGGGCGTAGGCGCACCACATGAGCGTGCCCCAGATCGCGGCGACCGGGCTGGCCACCTCTCCGGCGAAGAGCCGGGCGAACGGCCCGGTGAGCGGGAAGTCCTCCCTGCGCCTGCCTCGCTGGGCGACGACCAGCTCGCGGACCCGCTCGGTGATCTCGTAGGGCACGTCGGGGCCGACGAACCCCTGGACCGACCCGCGGTCGACGGCGAAGTCGGGGCCGGGCGGGATCAGATGCGGCAGCACCATCGAGGTGACCTGGACGACCTGTGCCGCGGCGCGGAACTCCCGGTCGGCGGGAGGCGCGGTCAGGTACCAGCGGCCGTCGGCGGGATCCTGGCGGTACCACCGGGCGTGGGCACCGAACAGCCAGCGCCCGCCGTCCGGGGTGGCCAGCGTGCGCTGGGCGATGGCCTGGGCCCGTGCGAGCGGAGGGAGTCCCGTCCACCGGTGGTCGGCGACCATGATCCGCACGTCGCGCTCGATGGCGTCGAACCCATCCCACTGCCACATGCCGGTCATCGGCATTCCGGGGCGAGGGCCCCTGGCCTCAGCCACGGGCGGGATGCCCCTGCCTCCCTTCGGTCAAGGTGGTGTCCGGCGCCGCGATCGCCAAGCGGGCCTCGCACGATCGTAAGGCTCTCCCGGTCGCTCCGGCAGGCGGGCGTCCAGGCCGGCGGGCGTGCCGTTCAGACCGGCGGCAGAACGGTCGCGGCCCGATGGCGGGCGGCCCTGGCGACGTAGCCGGCCGAGGTGCGGGCGAAGGAGTCGCGGTCGTCGTCCGTGAGCTCTCGGACGATCTTCCCGGGGACGCCCGCGACGAGTACCCCCGCCGGGATCCGCTTCCCCGGTGCCACCAGGGCGCCGGCCGCGATCAGCGACCCCGCGCCGATCCTGGCGCCGCCCAGCACGATCGCGCCGATGCCGATGAGCGCGCCGGTCTCCACATGGGCCCCGTGCACCATGGCCTTGTGTCCGAGGCTCACCCGGGGCTCCAGCACGGCCGGTTCGCCCGGGTCGGAGTGCAGGCAGCACAGGTCCTGGATGTTGCACTCCTCGGCGACCTCGATGTCCTCGTCGTCCCCGCGGAGGACCGAGCCGTACCAGACGTTCGCGGCGCGGCCCAGCCGGACTCTTCCGACGACCACCGCTCCCGGGGCGATGTAGGCGTCCGGATGAATCCGCGGGATCGCGTCGCCGTCGAGGGCGGCGATGTAGGGCATGGCGTTCATGGAGACGATGTTAGAGGGGGGCGTTCTGTCCGGTATTTCGGCAAGCAGGTGGCGTGTTCAGGTTGCAGAGTCGGGCAGTAAGCAGGAAAGTCGTCTCCTGACGTCACCTTTCCCGCCACACAACCTCCACGGGCAGTGCCATGACAAACCAGCACGAGAGCTTTCCCGACCTGATGCATGAGGACTCGTTCGAGGTCGTCATGCGCGGTTACAGCCGCCGACAGGTTCACGACTACATGGACCGCCACCGCCACCAGATCCGCGACCTGGAGGAGCGGCTCGCGCGCGCGATCGGCCAGGCCGAGCAGAGCCGGATCGAGCTGTCCGAGGCGCGCAAAAGGCTCTCGGACGCCCCTCAGGACTACGACGAGCTCGGCGAGCGGCTCAGCCAGATACTGAAGCTGGGCGAGGAGGAGGCCGCCTCCAAGAGGCAGGTCGCGGAGGCGGAGGCGATCAAGCTCCGCGACGACGCGGCCGCCGAGTCCGAGCGACTGATCACCTCCGCGCAGGATCGGGCCGAGGCCCTGCTGAACGCCGCGCAGCAGGAGGCCGAGCGCCGGGTGGCCGAGGCCACCGCCACCGCCGAGCAGCGACTCGCCCAAGCCGGCAAGGAGGCGGAGGAGACGGTCAACGCGGCCCGTGCCGAGTCCGAGGAGACCCTGCGCAGCGCCCGTGCCGAGGCCGACCGGATGGTCACCTCGGCGAGGAGGGAGGCGGAGCAGACCGTCGAGCACGCCCGTGCGGAGGCCGACTCCACGCTGAACACGGCCCACGCGGAGGCGCGGGCGACGGTCATCGCCGCCAACACCGAGGCGCACTCCACGCTGTCGGCGGCCCAGCAGCGGGCCAACGCCCTGGACGAGACCACCGGCCGCCGGGTCGTCTACCTCACCGACACCCACCACGAGGTCATGCGCCGCCTGCACGAGATGGGTGCCGTCCTGGGCGACCTGCTCCACCGGGAGAGCAGTGCGGGTCCCCTGGTCGACGAGGACGCGGTGCTGCCCCCGGCCCGTGTCCAGCCCGCGCTGACGGCTCCCGCCCCGGTCGAGGCCGCCAACGATGTCTCCGGGGTCGCCGAGGTCTCTGACGGGACGCCGGGCGCCGTGTCCGACGGCACCGAGGCATCGGCGGAGCACACCGAATCCGAGCTCGTTGACGCCGCACCCGACCTGGAGTCCGTACGGGTGATCGTGGAAGACGACGCCCCCCGCAAGGACGCCGGCGACCGTTCTGCCGAGGAACTCGAGGTGTACGACGACACCGACGTCGACCTCACCCAGCCCGTGGGAAAGAACGGGGAGAGGCACGCCGCTCCCCGCAGGTGAGTTCCCCTCGCCAGGAGCGTGAGCCGGGATCGGCGCGGCTGACCGTGGATCTCAGCGGTGCCACCACGTGGCCGGAGCCCGGAGCCGTCCGGAGGTCAAGCGGAAGCCCCCGCCCCCGATAGGGTCGGGGGCTTCCGCGATTGGGGGCCCGGCGCCGGGACCGCATCGGATCCGCTCACCCCGGCACCGGGCGGTCTTCAAGTGTCCGTCTCCGGCTCCGCCTCGCCGGAACGTTCCCGCTGGACGCGCAGGTGCTCACGCAGCTCCTCCGGGCCGTCCGCGTCGATGGTCATCGCGCAGCCGACATCACGCTGGGCGGAGGTCAGCGGGTGGTGGCGGGTTGCCCACCACCTGCCCGCGTCGCTCCGCCAGATCGTCCAGTCGGGAAACTCCCGGGCGATTTCCGCTAGATGTCGGTCGAAAGACATCCGTGCACCTTCCCCGCGCCCAGGCCCGTCTTTGCGACGTTCCACCTCCGACGGTGAGGCACTTCTCTAGAGAAATCAATGATCGTGAAGGACAGGTCAACCTATCGGTTGACGGACGGCCTTGAACTATGAGTCGAAGTCGTACTGAAGTACGTAAGAGGCGGCGTCGAGGACCATCTCGTTGACCTCGACGGCGACGCCGTCGGCGGTGCGGGCGACCCGGGCGATCACGATGACCGGGGTGCCGGCGGGCAGGTCGAGCTGGACGGTCTCGTGGGGATGGGGCATGCGGGCGCGGAGTTCCTCGGTGAAGTGCGCCGGGGCGTGGCCGAGCTCGCCGAGGCGCGCGTAGACGCCCCCCGGTCCGGTGTCCTCCCTTGTGATCGCGGTCCCCTCCACCAGTTCGGCGGGGAAGTGGGAGACCGACAGTTGCACCGGCCGCCCGTTCACCGAGTAGCGCCGCCTGCGGACCCAGACCTCGGAGCTGTCCAGCACCCGTGCCACAGGGTCCTCGGCCCGCTCCCGGTCGATGTCCACCTCGTCCACGGTGTAGGGGCGGCCCTCGGTGTCGGAGTCCCAGATGGCCGCGCCGCGCCCCCACCTGTCACGAGAGAGCCGTCGGGAGCCGTGTCGCCTGATCGGGCGGAACTGCCTGACATACACTCCCGAGCCGCGTTTTGGGATGGCCAGTCCTTCGTTGATTAACACGGAAAGGGCCTGTCTGGCGGTGGCGCGGGCTATGCCGTGCCGTGCCATCAGGGCGTTCTCGCCCGGAAGCCGATCCCCGTCTCGGAGATCGCCGGACAGGATCGCTTCGCGAAGCCCGTCGGCGATGCGCCGATAGATCGGGGGCTCGGGAGGTACCGGGGACTGCTGCACGTTCGATCACCCTCTGTCACCAACCGGGTTTGGCGTCTCCAGAGAACTTGCCCCGTCTTGTCCACGATCGCACAGATACAGGGGTTGGTAACCTGTTTCTTTTGGGAGGTATCGTGCCCGTGTGGCGAGCTTAAGGAGTTTCTCCGGTCCGTTACCGTGGAACGATCCCAGCCGCTATTCGGTCGGCCCACCACCGGCGCGTCGCGGTCGCGGCCAGTACGGCACCCGCTGTGTTGACGATCACGTCGTCGACGGAGCTCACCCGCCCCAGGTGCAGGACGTACTGGAGGATCTCCACGGTGAGTGAGGCGCCCGCCGCCACGGCCGCGATCCGGGCGAGCGAGGCGAGGCGCGGCGAGCGCACCGGGAGCATGCCGCCGAGCGCGGCGAAGACCAGAAGGTTCCCGCCGACCTGCACGAACGCCGCCTGCGCCGGCCCCTGGACGGTCGCCCACAGGTCCACGAGGGGGAGAAGGCTGACCTCCGAGTCGCCCGCCCGGGGCGTGAGGATCATCCAGATCCAGGGGGCGGTCCCGGTCACCGCGACCACGTCGGCCAGGGCGGTGCGGACGGGGAAGGGGTGACCTTTGCGGGCGCGGTGGCGGGCCAGCAGATGGACGGCGACCACGGCCACCGGGATCGCGACGAAGGTCGCTATAACGATATTTCCCCATAGCTGCCATGCCTGGTGCATGAGGCAATGATGCCGGTGCGCGAAGCCCGGCCGGCGGGGCTGTGAGGTTACGAGAAGGTGGCCTTCAGGCAAGGGGCGTCCGGGGGGCGCCGGGCCCGAGCGGACCGGTACGGCGCGGGAGCCGGCACCTCGGGCCGAACGGTGGCCGGAGTCGAGGCCCGGAGTGATGGCCGGAGTGGTGGCGGGACGAGGCGGGCGGTCGCGGCCGACCCGGGATCAGATGGTTCTGGCCAGGGCGCGGGAGATGCCCAGGGCGGCGGCCTTGACGGCGGGGGCCAGCCGGGTGGGCTGGAAGCGGGCCAGCGGGACCGAGATGGACAGCGCGGCCACGGCCACCCCGTCGCCGAACACCGGGGCCGCGATGCAGGCACCGCCCAACTGGGCCTCCTCCCGCTCGTAGGCCAGCCCCGCGGCCTGGATCTGGCCGAGCACCTCCTCCAGGTGCCGGGGGTCGACTATCGAGTGCGGGGTCAGCCGGCGGAGCGGCCGGCCGAGAACCTCGTCGATCAGGTCGGGTCCCGAGTAGGCCAGCAGGGCCTTGCCGATCCCGGTACAGGTCAGCGGGAGGCGCCCGCCGACGCGCGAGGGCAGCGCGAAGGCCGTCTGGCCACGGATCTTCTCGACGTAGACGACGTCGAGGCCGTCGCGCACGCCCAGGTGGACGGTCTCGTGGGTGGCCTCGTAGAGGTCGTGCATGAAGGGCAGCGCCGCGTGTCTCAGGTCGCGCTCTCCGGGCACGATGCTGCCGAGCTCGAAGAGGCGGCGGCCGAGATAGTAGCCGTCGGGGCGGCGGGTGACCGCGCCGATCGAGGTCAGCTCGGTGAGCAGCCGGAAGGCCGTGGTCTTGGGCAGATGGCAGCGCTCGGCGACGTCGGCCAGGCGTAACGGCCCGCCCGTGGGGCGGAACGCGTCAAGTACGAGCCAGGATTTCTCCAGCACGGACAGTCGGTCGGGGTTCCGTTTCACGGAACTCATTCTTGCTTATGAATCACCTGGGCCCTATACCCGTATGGAGTGACCCAGCGAAGTACATCCCCGAGGAGAAGTCTTGTCTGACCAGGTGAACCACTTCATCGGTGGGGTGCCGGTCGCCGAGGGCGCGACGTTCGCCACGTACGACCCGGTGACCGGGCTTGTGGTGCGTGAGGTCCGCGAGGCGGACCGGGCCGTCGTCGACAGAGCGGTGGCCGCCGCCCGCTCGGCCCTGCCCGCCTGGGCGGCGCTGCCGGTGGCCGAGCGGGCCGCCTGGATGCGTCGCCTCGCCGACGCGATCGAGGAACGGTTCGAGGATCTGGTGGCCGCGGAGATCGCGGACACCGGCAAGTCGGTCACCCAGACCCGGACCCTGGACATCCCGCGCGGCGCCGCCAACTTCAGGTCGTTCGCCGAGATCGCGGCCCAGCACCCGGAGAACGCGTTCCACCTGACGGACGTGCTGAGCTACACGGTGCGCAAACCCCTCGGGGTGGTCGCGGTGATCGTGCCGTGGAACCTGCCCTTCCTGCTGGCGACCTGGAAGCTCGGCCCCGCGCTCGTCGCGGGCAACACGGTGGTGGTCAAGCCCTCGGAGCACACCCCGGGCTCGGTCGCGGTGCTCGCGGAGATCGCCGCCTCGATCGGCCTTCCCCCCGGCGTCCTCAACGTCGTGCACGGCTTCGGCGGAGGCTCCACCGGCCAGTTCCTGGTGGAGCACCCGGGGGTGGACGCGGTCACCTTCACCGGCGAGAGCCGCACCGGCTCGACGATCATGAAAGCGGTGGCGGACCGGGTCAAGCCCGTCTCGTTCGAGCTGGGCGGCAAGAACGCGGGGCTGGTCTTCGCCGACGCGGACCTCGACGCGGCGGTCGAGGGGAGCGTGCGGTCGGTCTTCACCAACGGCGGCCAGGTCTGCCTGTGCACCGAGCGGCTGTACGTGGAACGGCCCGTCTTCGAGGAGTTCACCGCGCGGCTGGCCAAGCGCGCGGGGGAACTGCGGTTCGGCCGCCCCGCCGACCAGGACACCACGATGATGCCGATGATCTCCGCCGAGCACCGGGACAAGGTGCTCTCCTACTACGAGCTGGCCAGAGGTGAGGGCGCCGAGATCCGCGCCGGCGGTGGCGTGCCGCGTTTCGGCGACGACCGCGACGGCGGCTACTACGTCGAGCCGACGGTGCTGACCGGACTGCCGCACGACTCCAGGGTGAACCGGGAGGAGATCTTCGGCCCGGTCTGCCACGTCGCCCCGTTCGACACCGAGACCGAGGCGGTCGAGCTGGCCAACGACAGTGAGTACGGCCTGGCGGCGACGGTCTGGACCACCAACCTGAGCAGGGCCCACCGGGTGGCGCGGTCGCTGGAGGCCGGACTGGTCTGGGTCAACACCTGGTACCTGCGCGACCTGCGAACCCCCTTCGGAGGAGTGAAGCTGTCCGGCATCGGGCGCGAGGGCGGCACCCGCTCGCTGGACTTCTACTCCGAACCCACCACGATCACCATCAAGCTGGAGCCGGGAAATGACTGAGTGGAGCGAGGCCGTCGACGCGCAGACGGAGGCGGCCGACCGGTTGCTGGAGGCGGCACGGAGCGGCAAGCCGTGCCCCCCGGTACGTGAGACGTTGCCCGGCCGGAGCGCCGAGATCGGCTACGCCGTACAGGAGATCAACACCAGGCGGGCGCTGGCGGAGGGGCGGCGGCTGGTCGGCAGGAAGATCGGGCTGACCTCCCCCGCGGTCCAGCGCCAGCTCGGTGTGGACCGGCCGGACTTCGGGATGCTCTTCGCCGACATGGCCCACCTCGACGGCCTGCCCGTCCCGACCGACCGCTTCCTGCAGCCCAGGGCCGAGGCGGAGGTGGCACTGGTCCTCGGCGCCGACCTGGAGGGCGGCCCCTTCACGGTCGCCGACGTGATCCGGGCGGTCGACTTCGTGCTGCCCGCGATCGAGATCGTGGACAGCCGCGTCGCGGAGTGGGACATCACGCTCGTCGACACGGTCGCCGACAACGCCTCCAGCGGCGCGTTCGTGCTCGGCAACACCCCGGTCGAGCTGCGCGGCCTGGACCTGCGCCTGGCCGGGATGACCATGAGCAGGAACGGCCTGGAGGTCTCCACCGGCGCGGGCGCGGCCTGCCTCGGGCACCCGCTCAACGCCGCGGTCTGGCTGGCCGACGCGCTGGGCCGCACGGACTTCCCGCTGCGCGCGGGGGACGTCGTGCTCACCGGCGCGCTCGGCCCGATGGTCGGCGTCGAGTCCGGCGATGTCTTCGAAGCGCACATCGAGGGCCTCGGCTCGGTCAGGGCGGTGTTCTCATGAAGATAGCGATCATCGGTTCGGGGAACATCGGCACCGACCTGATGTTCAAGGCGCTGCTGTCGAAGAAGGTCGAGGTCTTCGCGATGGCGGGCATCGACCCGGACTCCGACGGCCTGGCCCGCGCCCGCCGCCGCGGGGTCGCCACCACCCACGAGGGCGTCGAGGGTCTGGTCGCGCTGCCCGGGTTCGCCGAGGTGGACGTCGTCCTCGACGCGACCTCGGCCGGCGCGCACCGGCACAACGACAAGGTGCTGCGGGCGCACGGCAAGCGGGTCATCGACCTGACCCCCGCGGCCCTCGGCCCCTACGTGGTGCCTCCGGTCAACCTGGAGGCCCACCTCACCGAGTCGAACCTCAACATGGTCACCTGCGGCGGGCAGGCCACGATCCCGATCGTCGCGGCGGTCGCCTCGCAGGTGCCCGTCCGGTACGCGGAGATCGTCGCCTCGATCGCCTCCCGGTCGGCGGGACCCGGCACCCGGGCCAACATCGACGAGTTCACCGAGACGACCTCCCGGGCGATCGAGCAGGTCGGCGGGGCGGCCAAGGGCAAGGCGATCATCGTCCTCAACCCGGCGGAGCCGCCGCTGATCATGCGTGACACGGTCTACTGCCTGGTGGACGAGTGCGACGAGCCGGCGGTGGTGGCGGCCGTGCGGGCCATGGTGGAGCGGGTCCGCGACTACGTGCCCGGCTACCGGCTCAAGCAGGACGTGCAGTTCGAGAAGGTCCCGGCCGGGGAGCCGCTCCCCGACGGCACCCGCGACGGCGGCGTCAAGGTGACCGTCTTCCTGGAGGTGGAGGGCGCCGCCCACTACCTGCCCGCCTACGCGGGCAACCTCGACATCATGACCTCCGCCGCGCTGCGTACCGCCGAGCGCCTGGCCGAGATGGACCGTACGGAGGTGACGGCGTGAGACTGTACGTTCAGGACGTGACGCTGCGGGACGGCATGCACGCCATCCGGCACCGCTACACCGTCGCCCAGGCCGCCGAGATCGCCGCGGCCCTCGACGCCGCCGGGGTGGCGGCGATCGAGATCGCGCACGGCGACGGCCTCTCCGGGGGCAGCTTCAACTACGGCGTGGGCGCGCACACCGACGACGAGTGGATCGAGGCGGTCGCCGGGGCCGTGAGCCGGGCGAGGCTGACCACCTTGCTGCTGCCCGGCATCGGCACCATCGGGGACCTCAAGCGCGCCCACGCGCTCGGCGTCACCTCGGTCAGGGTCGCCACCCACTGCACCGAGGCCGACATCTCCGCCCAGCACATCGCCACCGCGCGCGAACTCGGCATGGACGTGTCCGGATTTTTGATGATGTCGCATATGGCGGAGACCGAGGAGCTGGCCAGGCAGGCCAAGCTCATGGAGTCGTACGGGGCGCAGTGCGTCTACGTGACCGACTCCGGCGGCCGATTGACCATGGACGGGGTCAGGGAACGGATCCGGGCCTACCGCTCGGTGCTCGACGAGGGCACCGAGATCGGCATCCACGCCCACCACAACCTGGGCCTGGGCGTGGCCAACTCGGTGGTCGCGGTGGAGAACGGCACCTACCGGGTGGACGCCTCCCTCGCCGGGATGGGCGCCGGCGCGGGCAACTGCCCGATCGAGGTGTTCGTCGCGGTGGCCGACCTGATGGGCTGGGACCACGGCTGTGACCTGAACGCCCTGATGGACGCGGCCGACAACCTGGTCAGGCCGCTGCAGGACCGGCCGGTCCGGGTGGACCGGGAGACGCTGACGCTCGGCTACGCCGGCGTCTACTCCAGCTTCCTGCGGCACGCCGAGGCGGCCTCGGCGCGGTACGGGGTCGACACCCGGACCATCCTGACCGAGGTGGGACGCCGCCGGATGGTGGGCGGCCAGGAGGACATGATCGTGGACATCGCGCTGGACCTCGCACGTTCGGGAGAGCAGTCATGACCGACATCCACAAGCTCGCCGCGGTCCTGGACGAGGCCGTCCGCACCGGTCGCGCGGTGCCCAGGCCCGAGCAGGACTACGACGTGGCCGACGCCTACCGGGTGCAGGAGGAGCTGATCCGGCTCCGACTTTCGCGGGGGGACCGGCTGGCCGGGGTGAAGCTGGGCTTCACCAGCGAGGGCAAGCGCCGCCAGATGGGCGTGCACGACATCATCTTCGGCCGGGTGCCGGAGTCGTCGGCCATCGGTGACGGCTCGTACGCGGACCTGTCCGGCTACATCCATCCGAGGGTGGAGCCGGAGGTCGTCTACCTCATCGGGCGGCGCGTCGCGTCGCCGGCCGACGCGTTCGCACCGGACGCCATCGCGGCCGTCGCCCCCGGGATCGAGGTCATCGACTCGCGCTACGAGGACTTCAGGTTCTCGCTGCCCGACGTGATCGCCGACAACACCTCGGCCGCCGGGTACGCCGTCGGCCAGTGGCGGCCCTACGACCCGTCCCGGTGGAACCTGGGCGTCGTGCTGGAGATCGACGGACGCGTGGTGCAGGTCGGGTCGACCGGCGCCATCCTGGGCGACCCACGCCGGGCCCTGGCGGAGGCCGCACGCCTGGCGGAACGGATCGGGACGGTCCTGGAGCCGGGGTGGATCCTGCTCGCCGGCGCCGCCACGCCCGCCGAGCCGCTCGCGCCCGGCGCGCGGGTGCGGGCCGAGATCCAGCACCTGGGATCGGTGTCGTTCACCGCGTCCGTGCCCGGAGAGAAGTCCTGAACGCCGGCGACCGCAGGAGCGGAGAGAACATGAGCGACGCGCTCGTCGTCACCGGGAAGGCCACCCCCAGGGGAAGGTTTCCGCACGTCAAGCGGGCGGGTGACTTCCTGTACGTGTCCGGGACCAGCTCGCGCAGGCCGGACAACACGATCGTCGGCGCCGAGGCCGACGAGTTCGGCACGGTCACGCTCGACATCGCCGAGCAGACCCGGGCGGTGATAGAGAACATCAAGGACATCCTCCGGGCGGCCGGAGCCGACCTGCGCGATCTCGTGCAGGTCACCGCCTACCTGGTGAACATCAATGACTTCGGCGGGTACAACGCGGTCTACGCGGAGTACTTCGACGAGGCCGGTCCGACCCGCACTACAGTGGCCGTTCACCAGCTGCCGCACCCGCATCTGCTCATCGAAATCCAGGCCGTGGCCTACCGACCGGAGGGGCGCCCGTGATCCCACCCATCGACTTCACCAAGTGGATCGACGAGCACGCCCACCTGCTCAAGCCGCCGGTGGGCAACAAGATGGTCTTCGAGGGCGCCGGTGACTTCATCGTCATGGTCGTCGGCGGGCCGAACGCGCGGACCGATTTCCACATCGATCCGTACGAGGAGCTCTTCTACCAGATCCGCGGCAACATGCACGTCAACGTCATGACCCCCGAGGGACCGCAGACCGTGCACGTGCGCGAGGGGCAGATGTGGCTGCTCCCGGCGAACACGCCGCACTCGCCGCAGCGCCCCGAGGAGGGGTCCGTCGGCCTGGTGGTGGAGCGGATCAGGCCGGAGGGTGTGCTGGAGAGGTTCCTCTGGTACTGCCCGGAGTGCAGCGCCGTGGTCCACGAGGTGGAGCTTCAGGTCCGCGACATCGTGACCGACCTGCCGCCGATCTTCCAGGCGTTCTACGACGACGAGAAGGCGCGCACCTGCGGGAACTGCGGCGCCGTCCACCCCGGCAAGGGATAGCCGTTGATCATCGATGTGCACACGCACCACGTCCCCAAGGGCTGGCCGGATCTCGGCTGGCCGGGGGCGCCACGGCTCCGGGTCGACTCCGAGCGGGAGGCCGTGATCCTGCTCGGTGACCGGGAGTTCCGCCGGATCGCCGACGACTGCTGGAACCCCTCGGTCCGTCTGGAGCGGATGGACGCCGACGGGGTGGACGTCCAGGTCGTCTCGCCGACGCCGGTCTTCTTCTGCTACGAGCGCCCGGCGGCGGAGGCGGTACGGGTCGCGAAGATCTTCAACGACCTGGCGCTGGAGATCTGCGCCTCCGAACGGCTGGTGCCGTTCTGCCAGGTGCCGCTCCAGGACCCCGACCTGGCCTGTGCCGAGCTGGACCGGTGCATGGCCGCCGGGCACGCGGGCGTCGAGATCGGCAACCACGTCGGCGACCGTGACCTCGACGACGAGGGGGTCGTCCAGTTCCTCCAACACTGCGCCGCCGTGGGCGCCCCCGTCTTCGTGCACCCCTGGGACATGGCGGGCGGGCCCCGGCTGGAGCGCTGGATGGCGCAGTGGCTGGTCGGCATGCCCGCGGAGACACACCTGTCGGTGCTCGCCCTGATCCTGGGCGGGGTCCTCGATCGGGTGCCGGACACGTTGCGCCTCTGCTTCGCGCACGGCGGCGGCTCGTTCGCCTTCTGGCTCGGCCGGTTCGAGAACGCCTGGCACCGCCGGGGCGACCTCGTCGGGGTCTCCGAGTTCCCGCCGTCGCACTATCTCGACCGGTTCAGCGTGGACTCGGTGGTCTTCGACGAGCGGGCGCTGCGACTGCTGGTCGACACGATGGGAGAGGACCGGGTCATGCTCGGCTCCGACTTCCCCTATCCGCTGGGCGAGTCGCCGGTGGGCTCACTGATCCGCGGGGCGGGGTTCCTCTCCGCGGACGCCCGCGCCAAGCTGCTCGGCGGCAACGCCACCCGGTTCCTGGGCCGCTGACCCGGCGGCGAGCAGGGGAGCCAGGGTGCGGCGGCCCGCTCGGGGTCCCGCCGCACCCGGGGTGCCGGCCGATCCGCCGGTGACGGCATGATGGAAAGGTTGCCGGCACCTACCCCGGAGTTGACTCATGGCCATCAGCCGTGCGGAGTGCGTCGCGCTCGACGCCGCCGATCCCCTCAAGCAGATCAGGGACGAGTTCGTCCTGCCCGACGGGACGATCTACCTGGTCGGCAACTCGCTCGGCGCCCCGCCGAAGGCCGCCGCGGCAGCGGTCGCCAGGACCGTGGAGCAGGAGTGGGGCGGCCGGTTGGTCGGCGCCTGGAACGTCTCCGGCTGGTACGACCTGCCGCTGACCACCGGTGACAGGATCGCCCCGCTGATCGGCGTGGGCCCCGGCCAGGTGGCGGTGGGTGAGAGCACCTCGATCGCCATCGTGAAGGCCGTGTCCGCCGCCCTGGGCCTGCGGCCGGAGCGCCGGGTCGTCGTCTCGGACCTGGCCAACTTCCCCACCGACCGCTACATGGTCCAGGGGCTGGCGGAGGCGCTGGGCGGCTACGAGATCCGTGACGTCACCGGTGTCGACGACCTCTCCGGCGCTCTCTCCGAGGACGTCGCGTGCGTGCTGCTGTCGGAGGTGGACTACCGGACCGGCGCCCGGCACGACACGGCGGCGGTCACCGCGCTGGTCCAGGCGGCGGGCGCGCTGATGATCTGGGATCTGTGCCACAGCGCCGGCGCGTACCAGGTGGACGTCTCGGCGGCCGACCTGGCGGTCGGCTGCACCTACAAGTACCTGAACGGCGGTCCGGGGTCCCCGGCCTTCGTCTACGTCCACCCGGACCACCAGGCGGCGGGGCGGCACCTGCTGACCGGCTGGCACGGTCACGCGGAGCCGTTCGCGTTCGAGCCGGACTTCCGTCCCGCCGAGGGCATCCGGCGTTTCACGGTGAGCACCCCGCACGTGGTGTCCTACGCCCCGCTCAACGCCTCGCTCGACATCTGGGAGCACGTCGACCTGGCCGCCGTACGGGCCAAGAGCGTGGCACTGACCTCGCTCTTCATCGAGCTCGTCGAGGAGCTCTGCGCGCCGCACGGGCTGGGGCTCCTCTCGCCCAGGGACCCGGAGCGGCGGGGCAGCCAGGTCAGCTTCAGCCACCCGGACGGCTATCCGGTCATGCGCGCCCTGATCGACCGTGGCGTCCACGGTGACTTCCGCGCGCCCGATGTCCTCAGGTTCGGCTTCGCGCCGCTCTACATCCGCTTCGTGGACGTCTACGACGCGGCCGTGACCCTGGCCGAGGTGCTGGAGAAGGAGAGCTGGCGCGACGACCGCTACAGCCGGCGCCTCGCCGTCACCTGAGCATCCCCCGCCGGGGGACGCTCAGCGGTCGCTCAGCCTGCGTCCCCCGAACATCGGGTGCTTGGTCTCCCAGTACCTCCAGCCCTCCACCCGCGCGGGGATGTTGGCTATGCCGGCGGTGACCTTGCGTACCCGGCAGTTGTAGACCTGGCGCCACGCCGTGAAACTCACCCGGTATCCGAAGACGCGGTACCACAGGTTGCCGTACATGCCGTCGCTGATCTCCCGGGTGTACTCGTGTCCGGTCTCGACGATGTGCTCGTCCGCGAGCAGCGGGTTCACGTCGTTTCGCAGCTGGCGGATCAGTTTTCCCGTCTCGATCTCGCTGACCTTCTCCCTTTCTATTTCCATCTCGGCGTACACGCGGTGTTGCCGGACGACCGTCGCCGCCATCGTGCCGCCGGGTCCGTCGATGAACCGGGTACGGGGAACGAAGAAGTTCTTCGGCCTGAAGGAGTGGAATCTGAAGAAGGACCTCGGCCTGCACTTCCTGCGTGCCTGTTCCGCGAGCGAAGGGCGGGAGCCGGCGGAGTCGGCGGCGGAGGGGGGTTCGGTGCTGACCGAGGCGATGGGCGAGGTCGGGTCGGGTGGTGGCTCGACGAGCGCGGACGATCCGGTGGTCGAGGTGCTGGTCGAGCCGGTGGTCGAGCCGGTGGTCGAGGCGGCGGGCGAGGTCGGGGCGGGTGGCGGGACGTTGGACGCGGACGCGGACGCGGCCGCGGGTGTGGAGACGGTGACGGCGAGGGCCAGGGACAGGGACAGTACGGCCGTCCCTTTCATCGGCCGACGTCCCCTGTACCGGTTGGAGGGACTCGGGGTCCGGGAGTGGACATGGAGACCTCACTCCTTTCCACATGTGATCCACGACCGATTCGCCGGCCGGGCCGTCACCTGGCACGACCCGGCGGGACAGTGACGATGCTTACAGCCGAAATTCGCCGCCACGTGGTGCCACGCCGAACTCCACCCCACCGAACAGGGAAAGAGCGAGTCATGCCGCCCACCCCGTTTTCCGGCGTCTTCGTGACGGTCCTCAGCGGGGAACGATCGGCAGGGTGATGTGGGAGTCGGGGAAGACGGTCTGGCGCTGGACGACGAACTCGTCCGGCGTCGATTCCGCGGAGGTGCGGCCGTTGCCGGGGTTGAGGTCGAATCGCGGGAAGTTGGAGCTGGAGATCTCCACGCGGATGCGGTGCCCGGCCTTGAAGACCTGGCTGGTGGCCACCAGGCTGATCACGAACTCGGCGGGACTGTCCGGCTCGGTGCGGGCCCTGAGGATGCCGTCGATCACGCTCATCGCGCGGCCGTCGGGGTGGACGTCGACCAGCTTGGCCGTCCAGTCGGTGCTGACCGCCGAGGTCGCCGCCCGCAGCGTGACCTGGAGCGGTCCGGTCACCTCGATGTCCGATTCGAGGACGTCGGTGGTGAAGCAGAGCACGTCGTGCCGGAGTTCCACCTCGCGCTGGTCCTGCGGGCCGACATTGGTGGCGTCGGCGAGCAGCAGCGGACCTCCCACCGTGGGAACCGGGTCGCGGGGGTCGAACACGAACGTGGAGGGGGCGGTCCTCGCGGGGGTGTCGGTCGACAGGCTGCCGTCGGAGTGCAGGTGGTAGCGGGTGTGGACGGCGCGGGCCGGCGGCCAGGCCTCCTCGTCCCGCCACACGTTGTCACCCATCACGAAGATTCGCACGGCCGGACCCCGGTCCGCGCCGCGCAGGAACTCCAGCTGCCGGCTCTCCAGCCGGGCCGCCGCCGCCGAGGCGGCGAAGCCGAAGTCGAGGGCACCGGTGCCCGCCGTGCCGGGACCGTGTGACCAGGGCCCGATGACCAGCGGACCACCCAGGCGGCGGTGGTTCTCCAGGGTGCCGGCGAGGAACAGGTCGAACCAGCCGGCCGTGTGCATGACCGGCACCTCGATCCGGTCGTGCCGCAGCGTCTCGGCCAGGCCCTCCCAGTAGGCGTCCCGCCTCGGGTGCGAGGTCCACTCCTGCCACCACGGGATGGCCGGGATGTCACGGAGCGGGAGCGTCCGCGCGGCCCGCGCGGGATCGCCGATGACGGGCAGCAGCGCGCCGAACCCGGCACCCACGTCCTCGCCCGCCGCCGTCCGGTGCAGCAGGTCGAGCATCGACTGCATCGATCCCCAGTTCAGCGCCGACCCCAGGGCGAACGCCCCGCCGTGGTACTTCAGCCCGTCGTAGAAGTCGTGCGGCGTCATGGACGCGACCACGGCCTTGAGTCCCGGCGGGCGCGTCGCCGCGGCCTGGAGCGCGCATCCGGCGAGGTACGACATCCCGGACGCCACGACCTCGCCGTTCGACCACGGCTGGGCACAGATCCACTCGATGGTGTCGTAGCCGTCCGTTCCCTCGTCCAGCCAGGGCCGGAACGTGCCGTCACTGCTGCCGCGCCCCCGGCAGTGCTGGAGCACCACCGCGAACCCGGCCTCCAACGCGGGGATCGTCGGCGTCATCCGGAACGAGCCTTCGCCGTACGGGGAGCGGACCAGCATGGTCGGGAACGGTCCGCCCGAGGCGGGACGGTGGACGTCGCCGCGGAGGATCGTGCCGTCGCGCATGGGGACGGGGGTGTCGTGCTCGGCGGCGAGGGGCAGCGGTGCGCGGTTGAGTTTCGCCATCGGGAGGCTCCTCAGGTCAGGGTGTAGGCGTCGTAGCGGACGGCGTCGGCGGTGCGGGCCGCCGAGGCCACGGCCAGGGTGCGGTTGAGCCACAGGTAACGCTCGTCGCCGGTCTCGAAGCGGCAGAACAGCCGGAAGTAGTACTCACCGGGGTCGACGGGCTCGCCCAGAGACAGGCGTTCCAGGACGGAGGGAGGGCCGTGCCGCACCCCGCTGGTGGAGATGAACAGGTGCGCGCCGTCGTGGGTGCGCAGCGTGTAGCGAGTGTCGACGCTGGCCATGCCGTCGGCGTGCAGGACCTGCCAGTCGGCGCCGCCGGGCAGCACGGTTCCCGACAGGCGCGGCCCCTCGAACGATCCGCCCACGATGTTGATCACCCGGCGCCTGCCCCACGGGGAGTCGCCGAGGTCGATGATCGGGTCGAGTTCCACGTGGAACGCGGCGAGCGGTTCGAGGTTCACCGCGTCACGCTCCAGGACGGGCGCTCGTTCAGTGACACCGGGTCGAAGCCCGCCGTGCGCTTGTACGACGCGGCGATCTCGGCCCGCTCGGCGAGGGGGACGACCCGCTCGATGTCGTCGAAGCCGTCCGGGGCACGCTCGTGGGCGAGCTTCATCACCACCTCGGGGCCCATCCGCCGGTTGGACAGCTGCAGCGCGGTGGTCACCGGGCGGCGGGCCGTCTCGTAGGCGGCGAGGTCGCCGTGCGCGAGGGAGTGGGCGAGCACCCGGGCATCGATGATCGCCTGGGAGGCGCCGTTGGAGCCGATCGGGTACATGGCGTGGGCGGCGTCGCCCAGCAGGGTCACGTTGCCCGACGTCCAGTACGGCAGCGGGTCGCGGTCGACCATCGGGTACTCGTACGCCGCCTCGGCGCCGGAGATGATCCCGGGCACGTCCAGCCAGTCGAACCGCCAGTCCGCGAAGTGCTCGACGATCCTCCGCGGGTCCGCCGGGCGGTTCCAGTCGCCCCGGGCCGGGGCCTCGCCGTCCAGCGGGCGTTCGGCGATCCAGTTGATCAGTGTCCGCTCGCCCGTCTCGATCGGGTAGGCCACGAACTTCCGTGTGCCGTCCCCGGCCATGATCATGGACCGCCCGGTCAGGAACGGCTCGCCGTAGGTCGTGCCGCGCCACAGGACCAGCCCGTTCCAGGGCGGCGGTCCCTCGCCGGGGAACAGGTGCGCCCGGACCGCCGAGTGGATGCCGTCCGCTCCGACGAGCAGGTCGTCCGCCTCGATCCGCAGGTCGCCCGTCCCGATCCGCAGGCCGTCCGCGCCGGATCCAGGGCGCGGGCCGGTGGAGACGACGCGGCTGCCGGTCCGCACGGCCTGCGCGCCGAGGCGCTCGGTCACGGCCTCCAGCAGGAGCATCTGCAGGCGTCCGCGGTGGACCGAGTACTGCGGCCAGCCGTATCCCGCGCCCAGGCCCCTGGGCTCCGACCAGATCGGCCTGCCGTACCGGTTGAAGTAGGCCAGTTCCCCGGTGGCCACCCCGATCTCGGCCAGCCGCTCCGCGAGGCCGAGCTCGGTGAGCTCGCGCACGGCGTGCGGCAGCAGGTTGATGCCCACCCCCAGCGGGCGGATCTCCCCGGCGGCCTCGCACACGACCACGTCCTCGAAGCCGGCGGCGTGCAGGCTGAGCGCCGTCGCCAGCCCGCCGATGCCGCCTCCGGCGATGACCACCCGCACAGCTGCCTCCCGGGGATTGTTATGGCCGTAACAATATTCACGACGGACCTCTCGTTGCGCAAGACTTGGCCGATGGACAGAGCAGACCTTCGGTACGCCGCCTACGCGCGTGAGCGCCTGGCGGCCATGCCGCCCCCGGCCGACGCCGAGGCCTTCGCGCTGGCCTACAACCTGCTCCAGCTGGCCTACCTGCTCGTCACGGACCTGGAGACGCGGATCCACCGCCCGCGCGGCTGGACCCTTCCCGGCTTCCGCCTGATGTTCAAACTCTGGCTGCTCGGCCCCACCCAGCCCGCCAGGCTGGCGGAGATCTCGGCCACCTCCCGCTCCGCGGTGACCAACGCCGTCAACACCCTTGAGCGGGACGGCCTGGTCGAGCGCCGCCCGCTCCCCGAGGACAGGCGGGCCGTGGTGGTCGGCCTCACCCCGGCGGGCGAGGCGGCGGTCCGTGAGATCTTCGCCGAGCAGACGAGCAGGGAACAGGAGTGGTTCTCCTGCCTGGGGGCCGATGAGCGCGGGAACCTCACGGACCTCCTGGGCCGGGTCCTCGCCGCCCGGCCCAAGGACGCCCCCTGAGCGGAGCCGGCTCGGGCGCCGCCCGGCTCAGGGGCGCGGGATGCTCCGCAGATTCGCCTTCGCCATGTCGACCATGCGCCCGACCCCGCCGGTGAGCACGATCTTGCCCGCGGCCAGGGCGAACCCCTTCACCTGCCCCGTGGTGATGCGCGGCGGCATGGCCAGCACGTCGGGGTCGGTGACCACGTCCAGCAGGAAGGGGCCGGGGGTCGCGAAGGCGGTGGTCAGGGCCTCACGTACGTTCGCGGGGTCCTCCACCCGCAACGACCCGATGCCGGCCGCGGCGGCGATCGCCGCGTAGTCGACGGGAGCGTGGTCGGTGCCGAAGTCGGGAAGTCCGTCCACCAGCATCTCCAGCTTCACCATGCCGAGCGAGGAGTTGTTGAACACCACGGTCTTCACCGGCAGGTCGTGCAGCCGGACCGTGAGCAGCTCTCCGAGGAGCATGCCGAGCCCGCCGTCCCCCGACAGCGAGACGACCTGCCGCCCGCGGTCGGTGAACTGGGCGCCGATGGCGTGCGGGAGCGCGTTGGCCATGCTCCCGTGCACGAACGAGCCGATGATGCGGCGGCGGCCGTTGGGACTGAGATAGCGGGCGGCCCAGACGTTGCACATCCCGGTGTCCACCGTGAACACCGCGTCGTCGGCGGCGAGCTCGTCCATCAGGTTCGCGACGTACTCGGGGTGGATCGGGCGGTGGTGCTCGATGTCGTGCGTGTAGGCCTCCACGACGTTCTCCAGCGCCTTCAGATGCCTGGCCAGCATCCTGTCGAGCTGGCGGCGGTCCGTCTTCTGCGTGACGTGCGGCAGCACCGCGCGGATCGTCGCGCCGACATCGCCGTGTACGGCCAGCTCCAGCGGGGTCCTGCGGCCCAGCCGTGCCGGGTCGTGGTCGATCTGGACCGTGCGCGCCCCCGGCAGGAAGTCGTCGTAGGGGAAGTCGGTCCCCGCCAGTACCACCAGGTCCGCCTCGCGCATCGCGTCGTAGCAGGCGCCGTAGCCGAGCAGCCCGCTCATTCCCACGTCGTAGGGGTTGTCGTACTGGATCCACTCCTTGCCGCGCAGCGCGTGCCCGACCGGTGCCAGGGTGCGCCCGGCCAGTCCCATGACCTCCTCGCGGGCGTGGCGCGTCCCGGCACCGCAGAACAGCATCACCTTCTCGGCGCGGTTCAGCGCCTCGGCCAGCCCGGCCACCTGGTCGGCGGGCGGCACGACCGTGCCGGTCCTGGTCAGGAAGTCGTGTCTCCCGGTGGCGTGGGCGGTGGACATGCTCGCCACGTCACCGGGGAGCACCAGCACCGAGACGCCGCCGAGGCCGATCGCCTGCTGGACGGCGGTGCGCAGCACCCGGGGCATCTGCTCCGGCGTGCTGATCGTCTCGCAGAAGTGGCTGCAATCCACGAACAGGCGTCCCGGATGGGTCTCCTGGAAGAAGCCGGTGCCGATCTGAGTGGAGGGGATGTGCGAGGCCAGCGCGAGCACGGGGGCGCCGCTGCGATGGGCGTCGTAGAGCCCCTGGATCAGGTGGGTGTTGCCGGGGCCGCAGCTCCCCGCGCAGGCCGCCAGGCGCCCGGTGACCTGTGCCTCGGCCGCGGCGGCGAACGCCCCCGCCTCCTCGTTGCGCACGTGGACCCACTCGACGTGGCCGGACTTCCTGACCGCGTCGACCACCGGGTTCAGGCTGTCGCCCACCACCCCGTAGATTCGTTCCACCCCGGCCTGGCGGAGAACCTCGATGAACTGCTCGGCGACGGTCGCCATGGTGCCCCCTCGTGTATGGCGTCACCGGTGTACCTCACCGCATTTCGCCGTGTCATTCCCCGGGGAGGGGCCTGACCGGCCTCGCGGTGTGCCGCTCGGCGGCTGGACCGCCGCTTGTTCGCCCAGCAAAAGGCTCATGTCCGGACATGATGTGGCGCGGGGGATACGTTCTTTAGGGATAGGGGGTACGTCTCGCCGAAAGCCTGTCACTTTCCGTGGTGCGCCGCTTACCATGCGACGGAGGTCACCCACTTTCGGAAGGTTCCCACATGCCCGGGCAGAACTCGGCGACCGCGTCTGACTACGTGTTCGACAACGACGGGGATCACTCGTCCGACCAGCACCGCTACCTCGCCCAGCTCCTTGACCCGCTGACCTTCGAGCGCCTCGCGCTGACCGGCGTCGAAGCCGGCTGGAACTGCCTGGAGGTCGGGGCCGGCGGGGGCAGCGTGGCGCTCTGGCTGGCCGAGCGGGTGGCGCCCGGCGGGCGCGTGCTGGCGACCGACATCAAACCCGGCCTGATCCCGTCCAGGCCGGGGCTGACCGTCGCCCGCCACGACATCGTCGCCGACCCGCTGCCGGTGGACGCGTTCGACCTGATCCACGCCCGGCTCGTGCTCAGCCACCTGCCCCAGCGCCGCCAGGTCCTGCGGCGCCTGCGCGCCGCGCTGCGGCCCGGCGGCTGGCTGCAGATCGACGAGATCGACATCACCCGCTGGGTGGCGCCGCCCACCCTCGGCGGGCGGGAGGGCGAGCTGTACGGGGCCTACATCGCCGCGATGACCCGGGTGCTGGGCGCCGCGGGCAGCGATCCGACCTGGGGCGGTTCCGCCGCGCGGGAGATGGCCGGGGCGGGCCTGGTCGATGTCGACCCGGTGCGCTGGACCGAGGTGTGGGAGCGCGGCTCCGCCGGGCTCGGCCTGCTGATCAGCAACAGTCACCACCTGGAGGAGCGCCTGGTGGAGGCGGGGATGACCGTACGGCGACTCCGGGAGGTCCGCGAGGTCATGTCCGCTCCGGGGTTCAGCGCGCCCTCCTTCGAGATCCACTCGATCCTCGCCCGCAGGGCCTGCGACGGCTGAGGGCGAGACGGCGGCGTTCCCGGGACGAGACCGGCTCTCCGGAAGGACGATCCGGGAGGTGGGCCCGGAGAGGACATGATCGGGAAGGGGCTAGACGGGCGGCGCGGGGGTAGAGGCCGTGGCATGACGGTCACGGGCTTCACCGCGCGGATCTCCGAGGCGTGGACGCGTGCCCGCCACCGTCACGGCTGGCTGGACCATCTGGTGCGTGCCGGGGTGCGCTACGACGAGGTGGACGCCGGACGGCTGTCGGCGGCGCTCACCTACTACTCGTTCTTCGCCGTGTTCGCGCTGGGGCTGCTCGGGTTCGCCATCATCGGCCAGGTCCTCGACGACCCGGAGGTGGTGCGTACGGTGCAGGGCTACCTCTCGGAGAACTTCCCCCGGCTGGACGTGCAGGCGCTGCAGGACGCCAGGAGCACGGCCGGCGCGATCGCCTTCGTCGGCCTGCCCATCACCGGCCTGTTCTGGATGGACGCCCTGCGCTCGGCGATCAGGGCCACCTGGCGGATCGAGGAGTATCCGGGCCGTCCCGTGCTGCGCCACATCATCGACCTGGGAGTGATGGCGGGCCTCGGGTTGCTGCTGTCGGCCTCGCTCGCGGTGGCCTTCGTCGCGGAGACGGTGCTGAACTGGATGTTCGCGCACACGGTGGGCGTCGACGACACACTGTCGCGGTGGCTGCTGTCGGCCGCCGCGTTCGTGCTCGGCCTGGCCGTCAACACCCTGCTGGCGGTCGCCCTGCTCTGCGGCCCGCCCCGGCTGAGACTGCCGCCGCGCCGGGTCCTCGGGCCCGCGCTGCTCATCACCGCCGGTCTGGAGGCCCTCAAGTCCCTGGGGCAGTTCTATCTGGAGATGACGGTGGGCAATCCCGCCTACCAGGTGGTCGCCGGAGCCGTCGGGATGCTGGTCTTCCTCAAGATCCTTAACCAGCTGATCCTCTTCGCGGCGGCGCTCACCGCCACCGGCACCGCGGGCACCGTGGTCGACCTGGCCGCCCGCCGCGCCCGCTCCGAGGCGGCGCGCGAGGGCTTCTCGCCGGACGCCCCGCGGAACCAGGCGGGTGGTTCCCCGGAGCCGCCTCCGGTCACCCCCCATGTCGCCCCCCATGAGGGCCCGCAAGGCGTCGGGCACCTCGGCACGCGGGATCCGGCCGTCTGATTCTCGGGTGTCCACCGACGTCGCGCTCGGCGACCGGACGTCAGGGGCGATGCTCCGCCACCGGCTGCTCGGGCGTCGGCGGGCGGTAACGGAATGCTCTCGATCCGTGCCTGCGGAGACGGTGGTTTCGCGCGCCCACACCCGCGCTGAGCTGCATGATCGTCTGGAGTCCGGGTCCTCGCAGGTGCGAAGTCTGGTGACCTGTCGCGAACATTCAGATTCATTCTTCGCTCTGCGGCTTGAAGCCACATATGTCCCATGGGCATAGTGTTTCGAATCACACACGCACCAGTCGCGGCGTGCGACCGCCGGGCTCTCCGAGCCCGGCGGCTGTCGGCTACGCGCAGGAACCGCGGATTGGACAAGAAGAATGAGTTCCCCCCCTCCGATCCGCTCGAAGATCCTTAGGATCCTCGTCATTCCTGTGCTCTCGCTGATCGCCCTCTGGACGGTCATCGCCTACACGGCGGTCTCGCAGATCGCCGGCATCTCCCAGACGCAGACCCGCTGGCAGGTGACCGGGGCGCCGATCCGGGAGATGATCGTCGAGATCCAGCGCGAGCGCCAGCTCTCCGCCGACGCGGCCGGGGCCACCGCACAGCACAAGCCGCTCTCCGAACAGCGGAGAGCCACCAACCGCACGGTGGATCTGGTACGCCAGGCGATCTCGTCCGCCGAGGGCTACGAGCCGGAGAACGCCCCGACCGACATGCGGGCCCTGAAGTCGGCCATGGACGGGCTCGTTCTGGTGCGCGCCTCCGCCGACAACGGCTCGATGAGCGCGATCCAGGTGACCGACGCCTACAACGCCTTCATCAGCGCCGCCAACAAGCAGTTCGGCGACTCGACGGAGCTCGCCGATGTGTCCTCCTTCCGGATCATCCGCGGCATGAGCGCCTACAGCACCACCGCCGAGTACCTGGGCAGGGAACAGGCCATACTCGCCCCCGTGCTGAAGCACGGCAGGATGACGCACGCCGAGCAGGTGGCCTTCGTCGCGGCGATGACCAGCCGAAGGAACTACCTGACCAACGCGGAGCGGGACATGGGCCCCGAACTGCAGGCGCGCTACCAGCAGGTCGCCGGGGACGCCGCCCACCAGCGGCTGCTGGCCGCCGAGAACAAGATCTTCGCATGGGACCTGAAGGGGAAGCCGCCGCTGGACGCCGCCGAGTGGAAGCGGGACTCCGGGACGGTGCTGAGCACGGTCAACCAGCACACCCAGGAGGAACTGGCCCGCGCCACGATCAAGGGCGGCGAGCTCAGGAGTTCGGCCTTCCTGCGCGTCGGACTGGTCCTGGGCCTGGGCCTGCTCGCGATCGTCGTCTCGATCGTGTTCTCCTACCGGTTCGGCCGCTCCCTGATCGATGAGCTGAAGCGCCTCCAGGCCTCGGCCGTGGAGCTGGCGGAAGAGCGGCTGCCGCGGCTGGTCGAGCGGCTGCGCAAGGGCGAGGACGTGGACCCGGCGACCGAGGCCCCCGAATTGGACCGCGCCAACACCGCCGAGGTCGACCGGGTCGTGCACGCGTTCTCCGCGGTGCAGCGCACCGCGGTGGAGGCCGCGGTCGGCCAGGCCACACTCCGCAAGGGCGTAGGCCAGGTCTTCCTGAACCTCGCCTGGCGCAACCAGGCGCTGCTCCACCGCCAGCTCACGCTCCTGGACACGATGGAGCGCCGCGTCGAGGAGCCGGAGATCCTGGAGGATCTCTTCAAGCTCGACCACCTGACCACCCGCATGCGGCGGCACGCGGAGAACCTGATCATCCTGTCCGAGGCGGCCCCGGCCCGCAGGTGGCGCGACCCGGTACCGATCTTCGACGTGGTGCGCAGCGCCGTGCTCGAGGTCGAGGACTACACCCGTGTCACGGTCCTGCCCATGCCGCAGGCGCCGCTGCTGGTGGGCGCCGCGGTCACCGACGTGATCCACCTGATCGCCGAGCTGGTGGAGAACGCCACGGTCTTCTCGCCGCCGAACACGGTGGTCCACGTACGGAGCATGGTGGCGGCCAACGGCTTCGCGCTGGAGGTCGAGGACCGGGGTCTGGGGCTGAACCAGGCCACTCTCGACGAGCTCAACGCCAAGCTCGCCGACCCGCCGGAGTTCGACCTGGCCGACAGCGACAGGCTCGGCCTGTTCGTCGTGGCCAGGCTCGCGGCCCGGCACGGGATCAAGGTCGTGCTGCGGCCCTCGCCGTACGACGGCACCACCGCGATCGTGCTGCTGCCGCAGAGCCTCCTCGCCACCTGCGAGGCACTGGCCGCCGATGCCGTCCCCCAGGCGCGCCGGGTGGGCGCCCATCCGGGCGGGCCGGCGCGGGAGCTGACCGCGGCACCCGAGGTGCTGCCCGGGGCGTTCTACAGCTCGCAGGACCTGCCGGTGGCGCGCACCCCCGAGCCCTCGCCGGGATGGTTCCCCGCGCCACAGCAGCGGCAGGAGACCCCGGCCCCCTCGATACCCGTGCGGCGGGCGGTGTCCGTACCGGACATCGACGATGACCTGGACGGGTTGCCGGTGCGGGTGCGGCAGGCCAACCTGGCCCCCCAGCTCCGCCAGACACGCTCACCCGAGCGGCGCGACGTTCCCGCGCGTACTCCCGAGGAGCTCTCAAACCTCATGTCGTCCATGCAACAAGGCTGGCAGCAGGGTCGCAGCCAGGCCGAGCAGGACCAGGACGTGTGGAAGCGAAAGGATGGCCACTCCGATGCCCGACCCCAGATCTGAACTGAGCTGGCTTCTCGACGACCTGACCCAGCGGGTCCCCGGTATCCGGCACGCGATCGTGCTGTCCGCCGACGGCCTGGCGATGGGCGGCTCCCGGGAGCTGACCCGGGAGGACGCCGAGCACCTGTCCGCCATCTCCGCCGGGAGTCACAGCCTCGCGCTGGGCACCGGGCGGCACTTCGGCCTCGGCGGTGTGCGGCAGACCATCATCGAGATGGAGGGGGGCTTCCTGTTCGTCACCGCGGCGGGGCAGGGAGCCCGGCTGGCCGTGCTGGCCGCGGGCGACGCCGAACTCGGCATGGTGACCTACGAGATGGCGCTGTTGGTCAAGCGCGTCGGCGAACACCTGTCCTCCCAGCCGAGGGGAGCTGCCCCGGCACCCGCCTGGAACGGTGCGAGATCGTGACGGGAGAGGATCCCGGGCCCTTGGTCAGGCTCTTCGGGGTGACCGGCGGTCGGGCGCGCCCGATCGGGGAGAGCTTCGACCTGGTGGCCATCGTCACGACCGTCGACATGCCCTTCGAGCCGGTCGGGTTGATGCCCGAGCATCTCGACGTGCTGTCGGCCTGCCGTCGGCCGACCCCCGTGGCGGACGTGGCGGCGCACCTCAAGCTGCCGCTCAACATCACCCGCGTACTCCTCAGCGAACTGCGCCGCGAGGGCCTGGTCACCATCGACAAGCCCCGGCCGATGGGGAAGACGATCGACGAACGCATCTACAGGGAAGTGCTGCATGGAATACGCGGCCTCTGAGCCGGGCATGAGCCCGGCCGACAGCCCGGCGATGGCCATCAAGATCCTTGTCGCCGGCGGTTTCGGGGTCGGCAAGACGACCATGGTCGGTACGATCAGCGAGATCAGGCCCCTGCACACCGAGGAACTGCTGAGCGAGCGCGGCGTCGGCGTGGACGACCTCGCGGGCGTGGAATCGAAGATCACCACGACGGTGGCGCTGGACTTCGGCCGGATCACCATCCGCGACGGGCTCTGGCTCTACCTGTTCGGCACCCCGGGCCAGGACAGGTTCTGGTTCATGTGGGACGAGCTCTCCGTCGGCGCGCTCGGCGCGGTCGTGCTCGCCGACACCCGTCGGCTGCAGGACTGCTTCCCCGCGGTGGACTACTTCGAACAGCGCGGGCTCCCGTTCGTGGTGGCGGTCAACTGCTTCGACGGCGCGCGGCGGCACGACCCGATCAAGATACGCAGAGCGCTGGGGCTGGACGGGGTGGCCCCGATCATCCTCTGTGACGTGCGCAGGCGCGAGTCGGTCAAGGAGGTGCTGACCACGCTGGTCACCTACTCGGCGGGAGGCGCCTTCCAGGCGGCTCAGGCGGGCGCCTGACGGTCACCGTTCGCCTTCGGGGGGTTCGGGGCGGTCCCCGCCTCGCAGCCTGTCGCGCTCTCCCAGCAGGCGGGCGGTCTCCGCGGAGACCTCGGTGGCCAACACGGCCGACACGACGTCGATCAGGTGGCTGGTGAAGAGCCGGTCGTCCTTGCCCTCGGGGCCCGCGGCGCGGCGGGCGAGTTCCACGTAGGTCACCCGGATGGCCATGAAACGCTGGTGCAACCGGCGCAGCGCGACCTCGGAGAGCAGCGGGGCCACCAGCTCGCGCCACCGGTTGATGCTCTGCCGAGGATCGTCCCGCACGCCCCGCAGGGCGGGCAGGTCGCCGCGGTGGACGAGCTGCTCCATGATCTGCAGATAGGACCGGCCGCCGTCGGGGTCGGCCAGCTTGGCGGCCATCGGCCGCACCAGCGCGGCGGCGAGGGCGCGGCGGGCCTCGGCCTCCGGAAGGCTCCCCCTGGACTCGTACTCGTCGAGCAGCTGGTGGCGGCGGGCCTCGATCTCGGGATGGTGCTTGGCGAGCACCGCGTTCAGCAGCCCCGCCCGATCCCCGAAGTGGTACTGGAGCGCCGTCGAGTTGCGCTGCCCGGCGGCGGTGTTGATCTCGCGGAGCGACACGCCGTCGATCCCCCGCTCGGCGAACAGCCGCTCGGCCGCCGCCACCAGGCGCCTGCCGGTCGCTTCCGGGTTGGGGGGCATGCGCGCTCCTGTCTTGCCGGTGGATCCGTCGGTCGTTAAGGTAATAATGCATCTGTCTGAAATCATCAAGCAGTCGCCTCAAAGGTGGCGGCACACGGCAAGGATAGAAGGCGTCCCCTTCTGACCTGTCGGCCGGAAGGTAAGGGGAGGACCCCATGGCCATTGATTTCACCCTCGCCCCCGAGCACGAGGAGATCCGCCGCCGGGTACGGGCCTTCGTCCAGGAGACCGTCATCCCGGCCGTCAGCGGCTTCGACGACGAGGAGAAGGCGACCAGCCGCGACGAGTACATCCGGGTCATCTTCGAGCTGCGCGAGAAGGCGCGGGCCGAGGGACTGTGGCTGCCGCACATGCCCAAGGAATGGGGCGGCATGGGCCTCGGCCACGTCGAACTCGCCATGGTGCAGTCCGAGGCCGCCAAGACCCGACTCGGGCCCTGGGTCCTCAACTGCGCGGCGCCCGACGAGGGCAACATGCACACGCTGCTGCACTGGGCGACCGACGAGCAGAAGGAGAAGTACCTCAAGCCACTGCTCAAGGGCCACCAGATGTCATGCTTCGCGATGACCGAGCCGGAGGTGGCCGGCTCCGACCCCACGCTCATCCGGACCCACGCCGTCAGGGACGGCGACGAGTGGGTCATCAACGGCCACAAGTGGTTCATCTCCAACGCCCGCCGGTCGAGCTTCGCCATCCTCATCGCCAAGACCGAGCTCGACGTGCCCGAGGGCTCGCGTGGCGGCAACACGGCCTTCCTGGTCGACCTCCCGCAGGAGGGGTGGAACGACGTCCGCGAGGTCGAGACGATGCACGGCTCCACCGGTCACAGCGAGATCGTCATCACCGACCTGCGGCTGCACGACAGCCAGATCCTCGGCGGGCGCGGCAACGGCCACCGGCTCGGCCAGTACCGCCTGGGCCCGGCGCGGCTGGCGCACTGCATGCGCTGGATCTCCCAGGCCGAGACGGCGCTGGACATGATGGTCGACCGCGCGCTCAACCGCTACAGCCACGGATCGCTGCTGGCCGAGAAGCAGGGCATCCAGTGGCTGATCGCCGACTCGGCGATGGAGCTCTACCAGTGCAAGCTGATGGTCCTGCACGCCGCCTCGAAGATCGACAAGGGCGAGGACTTCCGTACCGAGGTCTCGATGGCGAAGCACTTCGTGGCCAACAGCCTCAACCGGATCGTCGACCGGGCGATCCAGGTGCACGGCGCGCTCGGCTACTCGACCGACACCCCGCTGGCCAACATGCTCCAGCACGCCCGCTGGGCCCGCTTCGCGGACGGTGCCGACGAGATCCACCAGATGCGCATCGCCGAGCGTACGATCGCGGCGTACCAGAGCACGGGTTCGACCAACGCCGCGACCGGAGGGCTGCCACTTTGACCACGGAGAACACGGGGAACACGGGCGCCGGGCTGCTCAGCGGGCTGGGGGGGCAGAGCCCGGTGGAGGCGGCCAACGTGGTCCGCAGCGACCGGCTGGAGGGCAGGGTCGCCCTGATCACCGGCGGCGGCAACGGCATCGGCGCGGGCGTGGCCCGGCGGCTGGCCGAGGGCGGGGCCCGCCTCGTCCTCGCCGACATCGACGACGCCGCGGGCGAGAAGCTCGCCGACGAGCTGGACGCGACCTACGTCCACTGCGACGTGTCCCGGCCGGAGGACAACGAGGCGGCGGTGGCGACCGCGGTCGAGCGGTACGGCAGGCTCGACCTCGTCTTCCTCAACGCGGGCATCACCTCGGGCTGCGGGCTGGGCGAGGACTTCGACATCCGGCGCTACCGCCTGGCGATGGGGGTCAACCTCGACGGTGTCGTCTTCGGGGCGCACGCCGCGATCCCGGCGCTGCTGGCGGCGGGCGGCGGCACGATCGTGGCGACCGCCAGCATGGCGGGCATCGTCGGCATCCCCTCGGACCCCATCTACGCCGCCAACAAGCACGCCGTCGTCGGGCTGGTCCGCTCGCTCGGCCAGGATCTCCAGCCGCGGGGGATCAGGGTGCAGGGGCTCTGCCCCTCGTTCGCCGACACCGCGATCCTCGGCGAGGGCAGGGAGACGCTCCAGCAGCTCGGCTTCCCGATCCTGGAGGTCTCGGCGGTCGTCGAGACGTTCGTCCAGCTGCTCGACAGCGAGGGCACCGGCGAGTGCTGGTTCGTGATCCCCGGTCGCGAGAGCCAGCCCTTCTCCTTCCGCCGGGCTCCGGGACCGCGAGTCTGAGGGGGAGCATATCGGGGTGATTTGTCCGAATTTTGGTGGTTCGTAGGCTCCGGCGGTCCGTCACGGGGTAGAGCACGAAAGGGGGTGGACCCGCGGGGTCCGCGGCCCTCTTCCGCGTCGCGGGGAGGAACACATGACAGCTCGACCGCATCGGCCCACCCGGCCGGCCCGGGTGCCCGCCGGCGCCTCCACGGCGGGAGACGGCGTCGCCATGGGTTCGGGCCCGGTCATCGTGGACGTCTACATCGACTTCCTCTGCCCGTTCTGCAAGGCGTTCGAGGAGGCGGCGGGACCGGCGCTGGCAAGGTTGGTGGCGGGCGGGGCGGTCAGCCTCGTCTACCACCCCATGGGCTTCCTGGACGAGCTGTCCACCGACCGCTACTCCTCCCGCGCGTCCGCCTCGTCGGGTTGCGCCTCGGACCGGGGGAGGTTCGTCGAGTACGCCCACGCGCTCTTCGCCGACCAGCCCCCGGAGGGAGGCCCGGGGCTCACCGACGACGAACTGGTCGAGGTCGGCCGCCTCGCGGAGATCACCGATCCGGGGTTCGGCGGATGCGTGCGCGAGGGCGTCTACCTCGACTGGGCCGCCCACGTGACGGAGACGGCCATCGAGCGCGGGGTGAGCGCCACACCGACGGTCCTCGTCCAGAACGTCCCGGTACCCGCCAACGCGCAGGCCATCCTCACCGCCGTGCTGGCCGTCGCCCGCTCGCGCCGGTGACCGAGGTACCTCGGGAAGTGCCGGAATCCCGCGTCCTCCGACGTGCGGGACCCCGGCACCCCCGTACGTCAGGCGGTACCGGGATCCTCCCGCACCGAGATGGCGCCCGAGGGGCAGAGCCGCTCGGCCCGGCGGACGTCGGCGTGCGACCCGGGCGGCGGCGACTCGTCGAGGAGCACGACGGTGCCGTCGTCCTCGCTCTGGTCGAACACCTCCGGCGCGGTGAGCACGCACATGCCCGCTCCGATGCACCGCGCCGTGTCCGTGGTCACCCTCAGTGCGTTCTCTACCATCTGACCGGCAGCTCCCGTACGCCGTAGATGGACATGGTGTCGCGCATGCGGACCTCCTGCGCCGGTATGGCGAGTCGTAGACCGGGGAACCGATCAAACAGCATGGGAAACGCGGTGCGCATCTCCACACGGGCGAGCTGCTGGCCGAGGCACTGGTGCAACCCGTGCCCGAATGTCAGATGCCCACTCGCGGGGCCGGTGATGTCCAGCCGGTCGGGATCGGTGAAACGCGAGGGATCGCGGTTGGCGGCCTGGACCGAGAGGGTCACCACCTCACCCGCCCTGATGAGCTCCCCGTCCACCTCGACGTCCTCCAGGGCGGCGCGGATCGGGCCGATGTGGATGATGCTGAGATAGCGCAGCAACTCCTCGACCGCGTTGTCGGCCAACGAGGGATCGGCGCGCAGCGCGGCGAGCTGTTCGGGGTGCTGCAGCAGGGCGAACGTGCCGAGCCCGAGCATGTTGGCGGTCGTCTCGTGCCCGGCGGCGAGCAGCAGGAACCCGATGTTGCCCAGCTCCTCGTCGGTCAGCTCACCACCGGTGACGAGCCCGCTGAGCAGGTCGTCGGCGGGCTCGGCCCGCTTGAGCTCGATGAGCCGGGCGAAGAACGCGGCGACGCGGGCGACCGCCGCGCGAATGTCCTCGACGGCGGACTCCAGGTTCAGCAGCACCGCGGTGGCCTGCTGGAACTCCTCACGGTCGGAGTACGGGACGCCGAGCAGCTCGCAGATCACCAGCGAGGGAATGGGCAGCGCGAACTCCCTGACCAGGTCCTGGGGAGGCCCGGCCTTCTCCATCGCGTCCAGCCGCTCCTCGGTGATCTCGTGGATCCTGGGCTCCAGCTGCTTCATCCGCCGCACGGTGAACTGCGCGGTGAGCAGCCTCCGGTAGCGGGTGTGGTCGGGCGGGTCCATCCGGATGAACATGCCGGGGTCGGCCGGGCGGCGCATCTCCTGCATCAGCGGGAAGGGCACCGGGACGTTCAGCAGCTCGCGCCGGGAGCTGAACCGGGGGTCGGCCAGGATCGACCGCACCGCGGAGTAGGAGGTCACCAGCCAGCCGACCCGGCCGTCGGGGTAGGCCATCCGGGTGACGGGCCGCTCCTCGCGCAGTGCGGCCAGGCGCTCGGGCGGGGTGAAGGGGTCGGGGCGTCCGAAGGGAAAGGCGATCGCCTCCGCGTGGGACTCTGTCATCCGTTACTCCTGTGCAGAGATGCGGCTGGTCTCCCTCCAGAAAACTACATCAAATGTAAAATTACAATAGGTGCAGAGTATGGTGCTGTGCAGTAAGATGTCCGCATGAGTGAGGTTCTGGGACTGCGTGAGCGCAAGAAGCTGCGCACCCGGCACGCACTCATCGCCGCGGCGATCGAGCTCTTCGTCGAGAAGGGCTACGAGCAGACGACCGTCTCGGAGATCGCCGCAGCGGCCGACGTCTCGACCCGCACCTTCTTCAGCTACTTCGCGAGCAAGGAGGACGTGGTCTTCCACAACTCGCGAGACGGCATCGACCGCGCCCTGCGGGTGATCGCCGAGCGCGGTCCCGGAGACCGGGCGGTCGACCTGCTGAGCCGCGCCATCACCTCGGGGTTCGCCGCGCTCGCCGTCGACGACCAGCTCGCCCGTGAGATAGCGCCCATCAACCACCTCATCCTGACCGTCCCCTCGCTCAGGGCGCGCGGCCTGCTGCTCCTCTTCGACAGCCAGCAGGAGCTCGCCGAGGCCCTGCACCGGGCGTGTCCCGACGAGCTGAACCTGGCCGAGGCGTCGGCGGCCGTGGGGGCGGTGATCGGCGGGGCCAAGCTCGCCGCCTTCGTCAGCATGCGGCACGGAGCCTCCCCCGAGGAGATGCTGGAAGCCGGACGCCAGGCCACCGAGTTCACCCTCGCCGGCCTGCGCGCCACCTTCACGCCGCCCTGAGCCCGCCCGCCGGGACGAATACGCGGGCGCTCGATCCTGTCGGCCCGCAGTTCACAGCCGAGCAGGAACACGAAGACGACAAGACCGAACTCCCCTCGGGGTCGTGCTCACCGGGTGGGTCAGGAGGCCGGCACCGGCCGCGGCCTCCCGCCCGAGAACGCCCCCATGCCGTACAGCAGTGGGTTTCCAGGACCGGCCTGTACGTTCATCACCCGGCCGAAGAGCACCGCGTGGTCGCCCACGACCAATGTCTCGGTCACCTGGCACTCGGCCACCGCGAAGGCGTCCTCGATCAGCCAGGGCAGCCCGGTGAGCGCGGTTCGCCGCCAGGTGACCTGGTCGAAGCGGTCGGATTTCGGCGAGGCGAAGAGTTCCGCCGTGCTCTGAGCGCCCTCGTCGAGCAGGTTCACCGTGAACTCTCCCCGGCCGCTGACCGCGGCCAGCGTCCCGCTTCGGATGTCCAGGCAGACCAGCAGCGTCGGCGGGTCGAGCGTCACGCTGGTGAGCGAGTTGCAGGTCAGCCCGTGCGGCCGCTCGTCGCCGTCGATGGAGGTGATGATCGTGACACCGGTGAAGTAGGAGCTCATGAAGCCGCGGAAGGCCTCCGGCGTCACGAGGTGATGGCGGTCAGCCATTGATACCGGCCAGGTACTCGTAACAGCTGGGCAGCGCGGCGACCATCTCCTCGGCCTGCGACCTGATCCGGGCGAACTCGGCCAGGGCGTTGCTGGGGTCGAGGTGTTTCAGGGCCGGCGGCGCCGTGCGGGGCAGGTGGCCCAGACCGAGGTTCATCGCGTTCCAGGAGTAGCTTTCGAATCCGTGGAAGTAGGGGTAGATGGTCTCCTCGTCCAGCAGACGCGACCGGGCCAGGTCGAGTTTCTCGCGCAGCCCGGCCGGCATCGCGCGGGTCTTGGCCTCCTTCCAGTACGGGGTGTCGTCGCGTTGCGCGGACTTGTAGTGCAGGACCAGGAACTCCTTCACCCCGTCCACGGCGTTCGCGACCCGGGTGTTGTAGGCCGCGATCTGCTCGCTGTCCCATCGCTGGTCGGGGAAGTGCTTGACGAGCTGCTCGATGGCGTGCTGGATGAAGAAGATGCCGGTGGACTCCAGCGGCTCGACGAACGCGCTGGACAGGCCGATCGCCACGCAGTTCTTGACCCATGAGTCCCGGTTGCGGCCGATGCGCATCCGGATGTGGTTGGCCTGCAGGTCTTCTTGGCCGGGCGCGGCGGCCTGGCGCAGTTCCCGCTCGGCCTCCTCGGGGCTGATGAACTGGTCGGAGTAGACATAGCCGGTGCCGTTGCGGCGAAACAGCGGGATGGTCCACATCCAGCCCGCGCTCATCGCGGTCGCCGTGGTGTAGGGGCTCATGTCGGTGGCCTGTTCACGCGGTACCCGAAGCGCGACCGCGCGGTTGTTGGGCAGCACGTCCTCGAACGACTGGAACTCGGTGCCGAGTGTCTGGTTGATCAGCATGCCGCGGAAACCGGTGCAGTCGATGAAGAGGTCACCGGCGATCTCGCCGTGGGCCTCGGTGCGCACGTGGCTGATCCAGCCGCGTTCGTCCTGGGCGACGTGCTGGACGTTGTCCAGGATGTGGCGGGCGCCGCGTTTGACGGAGAAGTCGGCCAGGTATCTGGCGACCTCGTCGGCGTCGAAGTGGTAGGCGTAGGGGAACTGGGCTCGCTGTTCGGCCAGGGTGGAGCGGCCCAGCGGGCCGTCCAGTTCGGAGGCGAAGAGCGAACCGTCTCGCATCCGCGGTGAGCGCTTGGCCTCACACAGCGCCGAGGTGATGAAGCAGGAGCGGTCGAACGGCTTGCTGCGGTCGCCCAGTTCGAGCCACCAGTCGGCGATGGAGAATCCGTCCACCACGCGCAGCCGCTCGAACGGGTGGTAGAAGTACTCGCCTGCTTTGCTCCAGTTCTCAAAGCGGATGGCGAGTTTGTAGCCTCCGGCGCATTTGGGTAGCCAGTCGGCTTCGTCGAGTCCGAGGTAGTCGAAGAAGTGTCGCACCGTGCTGAAGGTGGCCTCGCCGACACCGATCCGTTTGACCTGGGGCGATTCCACCAGGGTCACGTCGATCCGGTCGCCGAACGCCGCCATCAGGTAGCTGGCCGTCATCCATCCGGCCGTACCACCGCCCACGATAACCACGGATCGGATCATTAAAGCTCCTCAGCATTCGTTGGAAAGGCCGGATCTCGGCCCGGTCAGGCCAGTTCGTAGACGACGGAGTCGGCGGGGACCCGCACGGCGCGGGCGTTTAGGAACTTCCAGCCGCTCTCTTCGAACACGTCCTCCCACTCGGCGAGGGTGGGCAGGTAGACGCCCATCAGGTCGTGGGCGGTCTCGAAGGCCAGGGTGAACACGGGTTTGTCCCGGTCGGGGATGTTGGTGGTCCGCGCGGTGTCGCCGAGCAGGAACCTGCGGACGTTGGGGAACGCCTCGCGCAGTCGGCGTAGCGAGGTCACGCACCGCTCTCGTGGCCAGAAGTCGTGGCCCATCATGAAGCAGGTGAGTACCTCCACCTTCTCCAGGCGGGGGTCCGGGGCCAGGTCACGCACGTCCGCCTTCTCGCGTGGGTGATCAGTTCTCAAAGACCAGCGGCAGGCGCGCCGGGCCACGCATGATCAAAGACGGTGCGAACAGGACATCGCCCCGGGGAACGGCCAGCGACATCCTGGAAAACCGGTCCAGTGTCCTGCTGATGACGATCTTCGCCTCCAGGCGTGCCAGCTGTGCTCCCACGCAGCGATGAATTCCGTGCCCGAACGCCAGGTGGCGCTTGTCCTCCCGCGATATGTCGAAACTGTCGGGAGCCGGATAGCGGGCGGGGTCCCGGTGCGCCGATCCGACCAGCAGCAGGATCGGCTCACGCGCCGGTATCGTGACCCCCGCGATCTCCACGTCGGTGGTGGGAAAACGCCACATGGGCGACGCGGTGGGACCGTCGTACCTGAGCACCTCCTCGATCGCGGAATCGATGAGCGTGGGATCCCGACGTAGCAGTGAACGCTGTTCCGGGTGGTCCAGCAGGGCCAGGAAGGTGCTTCCGACCAGGCGTATGGACGTTTCGTATCCGGCCACGATGATCCCGAACACCGTGGTGAGCAGCTCGTCCTCGTCGAGCGCCCCGGGGGTCCGGCTCGCCCGTATCAGATCGGACAGCAGGTCGGCGCCCAGGTTGTCCTTCTTCCGAAGGATGAGGTCGCCGGTGTACTCGAGCATGGACTCGATGGCGCCGTGCGCCAGGTGACGTTCGGCCGGGTCGGCCGTGAACATCAGGTCTCCCCATTCCCGCAGCCTCGCGCGGTCGCCGGGCGGGGCGCCCACGACGTCGCAGATCAGCCCGACCGAGAGCGGGGTGGCGAGGTGGTTCATGACGTCCACGGGCTCGCCCGTCGGCACGGCGCCCAGGAGGGTGTCCGTCATCTTCTCGATGGCCGCCTCCCACTGGGCGACCCTCCGGCCGCTGAAGGCCGCGGTCGCCGGCTTCCGCAGCCTCGTGTGGTCCGGTGGGTCCAGATTGACCATGGAGCGTTCCGCGACCGTCCCTGAGCCGAAGGCCAGCGAGGCCTCGGTGAAAGCGGGGGACGCGTTCCGGTAGTCGCTGCTGAGGCGGGCGTCCGTGAAACCCTCCCTGACGTCCTCGTACCTGCTGACCAGCCACACGCCGACATCGGTGAACGGAATGGTCGTCCGGAAAACGGGATGGTTCTCTCTGAGCCATCTGTAGGTGGGATAAGGATTCTGGAAGAAATCCGGTGTGAAAACAGGGGGTGTGGTCATCCTGCCGGGTCTTTTCTCTACGGTCGTGCGGTACGGGATTTTCGCGACGAACGCTCGATATGAAGCCGTGCCGATCAACCGGAAATGGCCGGCGGTTCGGCTTCGAATCGTGCGGGGAGTTTTGTTCGTCAGGGCTTCCGGAGAGGTATCCGCTGCTCCGGCCGGAGCGGCGAGACGCATCATCTCACCCTGCGCTGCCTTTGTGTCAATCCCTCGACCTCGAATACGGCCTATATCGCGACGGGGCCGTCAACGCTGATTTCTTCCCCTTCTTGCCTGACCGGAGGATGCCAAGACATTTTTAAGTCGATGCCAACTTTGAGCCCGGACAATGTTGTCCATATATGAGAAGGCGGCGCCTGGAAAAGGAAACCGCGGAAAAGGCCGCTAACTCGATTCGCAGTGTCCCGCCGGTCGCCGCGCCGGCGTGCCCTGTCGGCCGCCGGCGCCGAGCGTCCCCGTCGGCCGGGAGTGTGCTCAGTCCTGACCGAGCCAGAGGTCGGGGCCGAAGACCTCGTAGTGGACGTCGCGGGCGGGCACCCCGTGGTGGAGCAGGTCCGCGCGCACGTCGCGCATGAACGGCAGCGGGCCGCACAGGTAGGCGACGAGGCCGTCGGGCAGGTCGATCGCGGAGAGGTCGGCGTACCCGATACGGGGCGCGGGGTCGCAGGAGCACGCGCCCGCCTTCTCGTACCAGCGGTGCAGGGTCGCGCCGGGGAGCTCGGCGACCAGCCGGACGAGCTCCTCGCGGTGGGCGTGGTCGGCGGGGCTCCGGTCGGCGTGGACGACGACCACCTGGCGGGTGGAGCCGGTGGCCACGAGGTGGTCGAGCATCGACAGTATGGGGGTGATCCCGATCCCGGCGGAGGCGAGCAGCAGCGGGGCGTCACCCGGGGCCAGGGTCAGGTCGCCGTACGGCGCCGAGATGGTGAGCTCGTCCCCGGCCTGGACGTTGGCGTGCAGCCACCCGGAGACCTCGCCGTCGGGCCCCGAGCCGCGGACCCACCTGACGGTGATCCGCCAGTCGTCGCGCTCGGGGGCGCACGACAGGCTGTACTGCCGGATCTGCCGTGCCCCGTCGGGCAGGGTGACCCCGACGCTGACGTACTGCCCGGGGGCGAAGGTGAGCGGGATCGACGGGGCGAGGGTGAAGGAGACGGTGTCCGGTGTCTGGCGCCGCCGCTCCAGGACCGTGGCGCGCAGCCAGGGATCGCCGGGCTCGCGCAGCAGCCGCGCCTCCAGCGCGATCAGCGCGTTGGCCATCAGCCAGTAGACCTCGTCCCAGGCCGCCGCGACCTCGGGGGTGACGGCGTCGCCGAGCACGTCGACGATGGCGGCGAGGAGGTACTTGTGCACGATCTGGTACTGGTCGGGGGTGATCCCGACCGAGGCGTGCTTGTGCGCGATGCGGGCGAGCATCGCGTCGGGCCGCTCGTCGGGCCGGTCGAGCAGCAGGGTGGCGAAGGCGGCGATCGACCCGGCCAGTGCCTGGCGCTGTACCCCACTGGCCTGGTTGCCCCGGTTGAAGAGGTTGTTCAGCAGGTCCGGGTTGTCGGCGAACATCGTCGTGTAGAACCGCCCGGTGATCTCCCCCAGGGCCTGATGGACGGCGGGCAGGGTGGCCCGGACCGTCGCCGCCGATTCAACAGAGAGCATGTCTCCTCCAAATTGGTAAATGATCTTCGTATTAAAGTGTGTGACGACGGAAGGGATTCGGGAGGGAGTGGTCAGGAGAGAGCGACCAGCACGGGACCGGTCGGCGAGCGGACCAGATCGTCCACGGTGAGCGGGTCGAGCGCCGCGTAGAAGGCCCGCTGGGCCTCGCGCAGCGCGCCGCGCAGGCGGCAGGCCGCCCGCAGCGGACACGGTGTGTCGCCCTCGCAGGCGACCACCTCCTCCTCGCCCTCCAGTTCGCGGACCAGCCATCCCAGCGAGGCCTTACGCCCGAAACCGGTCATCTCCAGTCCGCCGCCGCGCCCTCGGCGGGCGTCCACCACACCCAGATGCTGCAGGCGCGCGATGGCCTTGGCCGTGTGGGTGTAGGGGATGGCCATGGCGTCGGCCACCTGTCTGGTGGTGAGGACCGTCCCGGGTTCGGCGACCGCCAGCCGCATGGTCACCCGGAGTGCCAGATCCGTGAACTTCGTCAATCGCACATTAGGACCGTAACAAACATGAATCTCGGGTACCAATTCAGGGGGCGCCTAGGAGGGGCGACCCGCAGGGGAGGCAGGGGAGAACGGCCGTACGGTCTGTGCCCTGCCGGCATTCCCCTCGCAGTCAGGTGTCTCCGACTTCCAAGTGAGGCACAAGTGGGCCCTGTGATCCTGAACATTTGGCGTTGAGCCCGCATGAGATCTCACGTGGGTGCCCGTGACGTGAAGGAGGATGTCGTCATGCCGGACCTTGCGTCCCTGCGGCCCGGGGACCCCGAGAAGGTGCGGGAGTACCGGCTCACCGCGCGCCTGGGCGAGGGCGGCCAGGGGACGGTGTACCTGGGTGTCGCCCCCACCGGGGCCGAGGTCGCGGTCAAGCTGCTCCGTCGTGACCTGGCCCAGAACAGGGAGGCACTGGAGCGCTTCGTGCGTGAGGTCGACACTGCCCGGCGGGTGGCGCCGTTCTGCACCGCCGCGGTGATCGAGACCGGGGTGGACGAGCAGCGGCCCTACATCGTCAGTGAGTACGTCAAGGGGCCGACGCTCGACCATGTCGTCGGCGCCGAGGGCCCCCGCGAGGGCGCGTCCCTGCACCGGCTGGCGATCGGCACGGTGACCGCGCTGGTGGCGATCCATCAGGCCGAGATCGTGCATCGCGACTTCAAGCCGGCCAACGTGCTGCTGGCCGCCGACGGCCCCCGGGTGATCGACTTCGGCATCGCCAAGGCCCTGGACCGCACCTCCTCTCTGACCTCGACGGCGATCGGCACGCCCGCCTACATGACTCCCGAGCAGCTCGCGGGGCGGGCCGCGGGTCCGGCCGCCGACATGTTCGCCTGGGCGGGCACGATGGTCTTCGCGGCCACCGGGCAGCCGCCGTTCGGCGCCGACAGCCTGCCCGCGATCTTCAACCGGATTCTCAACGCCGAGCCGGACCTGTCGGCGATCGCCGACCCGACGCTGCGTGAGCTGGTCGGGCGGTGCCTGACCAAGGACGAGAGCCTGCGGCCCACGGCGGGCGAGGCGCTGATGTGCCTGCTGGGCCACACCGGTCCGGGCACACAAGACATCCAGGACGGTCGGGGCGCACAGGGCGGTCAGGGCGCGTCGCCCTTGGTCTCCCCCCGGGGCATGCTCGCAGAGGGGGTGGCAGCCGCAGCCCAGCGGACCGACCCCGCGTATCCCCCCTACCCGGGCGGACCGCAGAGCGGGGCGTCGTACCGGACGGATCCCGGAAGCCCCCCACCTCACCAGACCGGACCGGGCGGGTACGCGACGCACTGGGCCACTCCGGGGGGATACTCACACCAGGTCGATCCGGGCGGATACCCGCCGCACCAGGCCGGTCCAGGAGGGTATCCGTCATACCAGACCGGACCGAACGGGTATGCGGTTCAACAAACCGAGCCGGGGAGACACCCGCACCGGGCCGGGCCGGGTGGATACCCGCCGCCGCACGGGTTCGCGCCTCAGGGGGCGGTCGCTCCGGCGGGACACGGGGCGCAACAGTTCCCGGGCCGGAAGAGGCGGGTGCGCCGGGGCTGGATCGTGGCCTGCGCCGGACTCGCGCTCACCCTCGTCGCGGTGACGGTCACGGTTCTGGTGCAGAACGGAACCCTCACCGGAACGGGCACCGGCACACGGGTGGCCACCGGGAGCACCACCACTCCCACCGCCACCGCCTCCCCCCGGGCCGTCTCCGCGGTTCCGCCCGCGGACCGGAAGATCAAATTGCCGGGCAGCTCCATCACGATCCATGAGAGTGACAAGGACCCGATCAAGCTCACCTCCTACTTCATGTGGAGGGGAAACGTGCGTTACACCTACACCCGCAGGGCCGGTACCGACGAGTTCGTCAGGGAGCAGTCGTACTACTACTACCGGCTGAACCCCTCGGGCACCCATGCTCTCGCCGTGAACAGCCAGTACAGCGTGGACGGCTACGAGGTCGCCTCGATCGTCGACCACAAGTCCGGGGCGAAGAACGAGGTGAAGATCGCCAAGAAGCCGATCGTCGCGCTCTATCCGCTGTGGTCGCCCGACGGCACCAAGGGGCTGGTCACCCTGTACGAGACGATCAAGGACGACACGCGCGTCTACGGTTACGCGACCATCGACATCGCCACGAAGAAGGCCTCGGTCGTCCGGGTGAAGGAGGTCAGCGGGTCCTGGAGCTACTTCTGGCGGAGTGACAGCCAGGCGGTCGGCGCCTGGACGGTCCGCGACAACGTCGAGAGCATCCGCTTCTACGACCTGCAGGGCACCGTACTGCAGAACCTTTCGGACGTGGACGGTTCGATCTGGGTCGAGGGTGACCCCATAAACCCGTCCGGCACGCTGATGATCACATACTGCGGGGTGACCCAGGAGATCTGCCTCCACTCCACCGGTCCCGGCGCGGAGCTGAAGGCCCGGATCCCGTTCGCGACAGAACGGATCCTCGGCTGGTACGACGACCGGCACGTCGTGGCCTGGCGGAGGCAGAGCTTCGGCTACGAGGCGTTGGTGGTCGACTTCAAGGGCAAGGTGAAACGGGTGCTCGCCGCCAGCACCGACGACAAGGAGTACAAGGACCAGTCGCTGAGCTACACCATGGCCGGCGGCTGATCGGACGGATGCCGCGCCTGGACGCCGGGGATCGCCGGCCGCCCGGCCCGAAGGTTCATGGAAGCGCCGGCACCTGGGAAAGAGGAGGGGGCACGGCCCGCGCCATAGGCGGGCGCGGGCCGTGCGTCCTGGCTGTGCGTCCTGCTCGTGCTGGCAGGGATCTCAGGGGTTGGGCACGGTGTCGACCCAGGAGGTGGAGGCGGAGCGGTAGCCGTTGACCCGGTTCAGCACCTCGGCGGGAGCGACGACCTCGTTCTTGGCGTGGTAGAACCAGTCGACCTGCTGGACGTAGTCGCGCGGGGTCGAAGCGCCGACCAGTCCGCCGCTGATGAACCAGAGGTTGAAGTTGACCGACTGCACCGTCTCCGGGTAGTAGACGCCGCCGTGCTCGGCGAAGAGGGCACCGTCGATGTAGTACCTGATCTGGCCGCCGGAGACCTGGAGGACCAGGTCGTGCCAGCCCGCGTAGCTCTGCCTGGCCTCGGTGTGGACGTTCACCGCCTCCCAGGGCTCGTTGCGGTACGTCTCCCACGACGTGGTGTACATGATGTTGCCGGGCTCGCCCCAGCCGCCGTTGGGCAGGTACTCGAAGTCCTGCTCGCTGTAGTCGGGGTCCATGTCGAAGGCCAGCGGCGTGATCGTGAAGAAGGTCTGCACGACGTGGTCACCGTCGGGGCCGCTGACCGGGGCGTCGGAGAACTTCACCCGGGCCGCGTAGGTGCCTTCGAGGAACTTGCGCCGGTGCAGCACCTCCGACTGCCGGGTGCCCGCACCGGTGCCGTCGGTGACCGCCCTGAGCTGCAGCGCCTTGTTCGTGCCGGAGACCGTGGGGAAGGTCACGTTCTGCTTGGGCCAGCTCGCGCCGGGCACGCCGGGACCGCCGCTGTTGGTGCGCACCGTCCAGTTGTGCGCGGTGAGGCTGGGATCGTCGGCGTCGCCGTACGAGAAGTCGTCGAACACCACCCCGCCGCCCTCGGGGCCGGTGGGCGTGACCGACGGGGTCGGGGACGGGGACGGGGACGGGTCGCCGCCCGTGGGAGAGGTGCCCCAGACCAGGGCGCCGTTCTGGTGGACGGTCACCTTGGTCCAGTCGCCGTAGGTGGTGCGGGCCGGGCCGAAGGAGTAGTCGTCGCTCTGGGTGATCCGCTGCCAGTCGGACCGGTGGAAGCGCAGCTGCAGGTCACCGGTCTGCGCCCCGACCGCGAGGTTCCCCGAGGTGAAGCCCACCTCCAGGTAGCGGTCGGCGGTCGCCGCCGGGGCTGAGAGCGTGCCGAAGGCCCCGGTGACCGTGGAGCAGGAGACCACGGCCCACGAGCACGCGAAGCGGTACTGCGTCGCCCCCGGGTCCGCCTTGAAGTAGTAGCGGATCTTCACGCCGCTCAGCGGCACGGCCGAGGTGCCGCTGTTGACCAGGTTGAACCACGGCTCGACCTGGTCGGCGGTCGCGCCGGTGGCACTCGTCTTGTACTGGAGCCTGAGGGACTGCTGGGCGCTGGCCGGGTTCGCCGCGACGCCCACCAGGGCGAGCAGCACGGCGGACACCAGTCCGCCGAGTAACAGCTTTCTGCGCACGTGTTTTCCTTTCCTGGTGCTTTCTGGGGCCTGGGGGGTTTCCAGGATCGAGGTGCTCCGGGGCCGCTGGACGCCGGTGTCCCGCGGGGGTCAGGGGATGAGCGGTCCACCCCGGACGCCCTGGGCGCTGAGCCGGGCGAGGTGCGGGCCGAGCCGCCGGAGGAAGTCGGGGTAGTCGCCGGGCGAGCCCCAGGCGACCTCGGCGAAGGCGCACATCCTGGGCAGGGCCATGAACTCGACCCGCTCGGGCGTGGGCATGTACTCGGTCCACAACTGGCACTGCACGCCCCGCGCGGCCGGGTCGGGTGCGAACGCGTAGGTGTCGGCCAGGGTGAGGACCCGCTCCTGGGCCGTCGGTGAGTCCGACTCGGCCGGCTGCTCGTCGAAGGGGGCGGCCGAGGGGCGGTAGTCGAAGTACGTCCGGGTGTGCGGTGCCAGGATGATCTCGTTGTCACCGCGGTCGGCCTGCTCGTCCCGCCAGACCATGACCGTCGTGCCGGGCGTCGGCGCGCGGTCGGGCTCATCCCAGCAGACCAGCCTGCGCGAGTGTTTCTCCAGGTGGGCGGCCATCCGGCCGATGAACCAGGCGCACGCGTCCCGCGGTCCGGCCAGCCCCAGCTCGGCCAGCCGCCGCCGCGCCGCGGGACTGCGCTCCCACTCGACGGTGGGGCACTCGTCCCCGCCGACGTGCACGTACGTGCTGGGAAAGAGGTCGCAGACCTCGTCGAGCACGTCCTGGCAGAAGCGGACCGTGGACTCCTCCAGGTTGAGGACGTGCTCGCTGATCCCCCACTCCGACCAGACCTCCACCTGGCGGGACGGGTCGTTGCCCAGGTGGGGGTAGGCGGCGATGGCGGCCTGGGCGTGGCCGGGCATCTCGATCTCGGGCACCACCGTGACGAAGCGCTCCGCCGCGTAGGCGACGATCTCCTGGATGTCCTGCCGGGTGTAGAACCCCCCGCGCCGGGCGCCGATCTCGGTGAGCCTGGGATGGCGCTTGATCTCCAGCCGCCACCCCTGGTCGTCGGTCAGGTGCAGGTGCAGCACGTTGAGCTTGTGCTCGGCGAGCAGGTCGACGAGGCGCAGCACGAACGCCTTGGGCATGAAGTGCCGGGCGACGTCCAGCATCACCCCGCGCCAGGCGAACCTCGGCCGGTCCTCGATCGTCCCGTACGGCACCTCGGGCCCCAGCTGGGCGAGGGTCCGCGAGCCGTAGAAGCGGCCGGCCGGGCCGCCGGCGGTGAGCTCGACGCCCGAGGGGGAGACGTCGAGGCGGTAGCCCTCCTCGTCGAGGGACGGATCGTCGGGCATCAGCCGCAGCAGGTCCCGCCGGAACGCGCCGGAGCCTCCGTCGACGGCCACTTGCCGCGGCCTCGGAATGATCACGTTGGTCTTCCCTTCACGGCACCCCTTGAGGGCGCGCCTGTGGACGGACGGTGGGACCTATCCCTTGACGGCGCCGGCGATCATCCCTGAGGTGACCCTGCGCTGCAGGACGAGGAAGATCAGCAGCACCGGCAGCATGAAGAGGGTCGAGGCGGCCATGGTGGCGCCCCAGTCGGTGCCGAAGACGTTGCTGAAGGAGGAGAGCCAGACGGGCAGCGTCCGGTCGCCCTGGTTCTTGATGATCAGTGCGTTGGCGAAGGCGAACTCGTTCCACGCGGTGATGAAGCCGAACAGGGAGGTGGACATCAGGCCGGGGGCGAGCAGCGGCAGGACCACCCTGCGGAAGGCGGCCGTCCTGTCGCACCCGTCCATCAGCGCCGCCTCCTCCAGCTCGGGAGGGATCGAGGCGAGGAACCCGCGCAGGGTCACGATGGTGAACGGCAGCGTCGTCATGAAGTAGATCAAGGTGAGCATCGACAGCCTGTCGAGCATCCCGGTGTCGCGGGCGATGATGAACATCGACACCAGCAGCGCCTCCCAGGGAGCCATCTGGGCGATGAAGACCATCAGGACGAACGCCCTGCGCCCGCGCCAGCGCATCCGGGCCACCGCGAACGCGGCGAGCAGCGCGACCACCAGCGCCAGCAGCACCGCGCTCGCGGTGACGGTGAGACTGTTGCCGCAGAACGTCCAGAAACCGTCGGCGCTCACCGCGGTCGCGAAGTGCTCCAGGGTGGGGTGGGCGGGCCAGAAGGTCGGGGTCTGCGACTGGATGTCCCTGGTGGGCTTGAACGCGGTCAGCACCATCCAGTAGACGGGGAAGATCGAGACGGCCAGCACGGCCAGGGCCGCGAGGTTCAGCGGTACGCGGCGCAGCGGGACGGTCACAGGTGCTCTCCCTCGTGCTTGAGCATCCGCCGGAGATGGGTGATCAGGAGGGCGACCAGGATCAGCACGGTCAGGCTGGAGATCGCCGAACCGAGGTCGTACCTGTGCAGCGACTGCGCGACCTGGAACGCGTAGACGGGCAGGGTGGTGGTGGCCTCCTCCGGGCCGCCCTTGCTGATCGCCCAGATCTGGGCGAAGCACTTGAACACCCAGATCACCTCCAGCGAGGTGATCAGGCCGAAGAGCGGCCGCAGGATGGGGAAGGTGACGGTGGTGAAGACCTGCCACCCGCTCGCGCCGTCGATCCGCGCGGCCTCGTACAACTCGGCGGGGACGGTGGTCAGGCCCGCGTACAGGGTGAGCGCGGCGAACGGCACGGACTGCCAGACGACCAGGGCGACCAGGATGGCGAAGGTGGAGGTGCCGTGGGCGAACCAGGTGTAGTCCCTGAAGGACTCTAGGCCCAAGGTGACCAGCAGCCAGTTGACCACCCCCAACCGTGACTGGAAGAGCCACTGGAAGATCGTGGTGGCGGCGAGGACGGGGGTCGCCCAGGTGAGCACCAGGCCGCCCATCACGGCCAGTCGCATCCTGCGGCCCAACCGGGCGATCATCAGTGCCACCACGGTGGAGACGACCATGATCAGGACGACGTTGACGGCGGTCCAGAGCAGGGTCCTGCGCACCACGGCCCAGAACTCCGCTCCGCCGAGCACCCGCGCGTAGTTGTCCAGGCCGACGAACGCCGCTCCGCCGCGGATCAGCTCGCCGGTCCTGAAGTGCTGGAAGGAGATGACGACGCTACGGACCAGCGGGTAGAGCAGCAGGTAGGCGGTGCCCGCCAGGGTCGGCGCGATCAGCAGGTAGGGCCAGAGGCCGTTCAACCGGGACGGCCGCGCGCCGGGTCGCGACGCGGGCGGCGCGGGCGCGGTGGCGTCCCGGTCACGGGCACGCCGCCGGGGCGGGGCCTGGGAGGCAGCGGGCATGGCACTCCTCGGAACGGAGGGTACGGGGGTGGCGGTACGGGGCCTGCGCGGACCGGCACGGGGCGCGTGGGCGGTGCGGGGAAAGCCGGGTGACCCGCGCGGGGGAGCCGCCCCGCGCTCGATCGGTCCGCCGGGCGGGTGTCAGGACGTGGTGTTGAGGATCTCGGCGATGCCCTGGTCCACCTTGGCGGCCTCGACGGCGGCGTCACCCCCGGTGAGCACCCTGGTCAGATACTCCTTGATCAGGTTCTTGGCCTCGACCGCGGCCCAGTTGGGGGAGTTGGGGGTGGCGTGTCCGCTCGCGGCGCCCGCCGCCATCGCGGCCGTCGCCTCGTTGCCGCTCAGCGCGTCCGCAAGGGAGACGCGGTTGGGCACATAGCTCATCTCCTTGGCCATGTCGACCTGGAACCTCTCGCCCGCCAGCGCCTTGACCACCTGGTAGGCCGCCTCGTGGTTCTTCGAGGCCTCGGGGATGACCAGGTCGGAGCCGCCGGTGAACACCGCGCCCGGCCTGTCGGCGGTCTTGCCCGGGATCGGGAAGAACCCGAGCTTGCCCTTCAGTTCCGGGTTGGCCTTCTCGATCGCCACCGCGCCACCGGGCGCGGAGATGAGCTGGGCGACGTCGCCCTTGGCGAAGACGTCGGCCTGCGGCGGCCTGGCCTCGTCGGAGTCCTTGGGGCCCTTGCCCAGCGCCTGGAGGTTCCGGTAGAACTCGACGCCGGCCAGCGCCTGGGGGGTGCCGAGGCCGCCCTTCCAGGTGCCGCCCTCGTTGACCGCGAGGTCGCCGCCCTCGTCCCAGATGAATCCCGCCAGGGTGTACCAGTTCTGGCCGGGCAGGTAGATGCCCTGGTCGCCGCCCTTGTTGAGGTCGGCCGTGATCTCCAGCCACTCCTGCCTCGTCTTCGGCGGGGCGGTGATGGACGCCTTGGCGAACAGGTCCTTGTTGTAGATCACCACCCGGTTGGCGGCGTACCACGGGATGCCGTACTGGCGCCCGTCGATCCTGCCCGGTTCGGCCAGGCCGGGCAGCCAGTCGCCGCCGCCCAGGTCGGCGACCTTGTCGGTGAGATCCTTCACCCCGCCGCTGGCGGCGTACTCGGCGACCTGGGTGTTTCCGACCTCGATGACGTCCGGGGCGTCATTGCTGGCCAGGGCGCTGGTCACCTTCTGCCCGATGCCGTCCCACTCCTGGATCTGGATGTCGAGGGTGACGCCCGGATGGGCCGCCAGATAGTCGGTGCGGAAGCGGTCGAGCAGGGCGTCGGAGAAGCTGTCCCGCATGACCCACACGGTCAGGTTCGTGGCGCCCTGCCCGGCGCCGGCCGAGCCGGGCGAGTCCGCGGAGGGGGACGGCTCGGAGGAGCCGCATGCGGTGAGGCCGGCGGCGAGTGTCAGCACTGCCGCGGTGGCGCGGAGGCGGTACCCCATCGGTACTCCAAGAGGTCATGTATTGGTAAGTAATTGGCCTGCTTCGCATAGGGTGGCCCTTACCAGTTCCGTCGTCAAGGCTTGTTTTTCCGCGGATGACTGGTAACTAATAGGTAATGTCTAGGTAAGGTGGGGGCGTGACGCTAAACATGAGGTCCGGGCTCAAGCGCGACCGGGTGCGCGATGTCCTGCTCGACTTCATCGCCGACATGAAGCCGGGCGAGGCGATCCCCTCGGAGCGGGATCTCTGCAGGGAGCTCGGAGTCTCCCGGCCCACGGTGCGCGCGGCGATCGACGACCTGGTCAGGTCGGGGTTGCTCGTCCGCGAGCGGGGGCGCGGCACCTTCACCGGGCCGCACCGGGTCACCCAGGCGCTGGCGTCGACGACGGGCAACTCGTTCTACGCGCCACCGGCCGAGGGCAACTGGCTCAGCCGCATCCTGGAGTTCGGCTCCGCCCCCGCGGGCGCGCGGCTCGCCGCCCGGCTCCAGCTCTCTCCCGCCGACCCCGTCCTGAGGGTCGTCCGGCTGCGCGTCGTCGACGACGAGCCCATGGCCATCGAGCGCATCCACCTGCCGCACGCCCTGGTCGACGGCCTCGTCCCGGCCGACATGGAGTCGGGGTCGTTCTACCGGTTCCTCCGGGAACGTTTCAACGTCGACGTCCGCACCGCGGTGCAGACGATAGAGCCCACGGTCACCGACGAGACCGAGGCCGAGCTGCTGCACGTCCCCCAGTACGCCCCGGCCCTGCTCTTCGAGCGCACCACCCGCGACGTCGGTGGCCGGATCGTCGAGTTCACCCGCTCGATCTACCGGGGCGACCGCTACCGGGTGACCTCCGAACTCTCCTTCAACGCCGACTCCGGCTGACTCCGGCGGTTCTTCCGCTGGAGGCCGGGGGGCGGCTCGGCTAGGTTCGGGGAGGTGACCTCCCTCGACGACCTCGCCGCGCGGGCCCGCTCCCTCGTACGGGAGGGGCACCGCGCGCTGCTGGGCATCACCGGCGGCCCGGGGGCCGGCAAGACCACCCTCGCCGAGCACCTGGTCGCGATGCTGCGCCCGACGCCTCCCGAGGGACTGCCGGCGCGGGAGTGGGTGGCGCACGTGCCGATGGACGGCTTCCACCTCGCCGACGTCGAGCTCGACAGGCTCGGTCGCCGCGACCGCAAGGGGGCGCCCGACACCTTCGACGTCGCCGGCTACGCGGCACTCCTCCGTAGGCTGCGCGAGGACGAGGACGACGTGATCTACGCGCCCGCGTTCGAGCGTGACCTGGAGCAACCGGTCGCCGGCAGCATCCCGGTCCCGCGCGCCGCCAGGCTCGTCGTCACCGAGGGGAACTACCTGCTGCTCGACCAGGGTGACTGGTCGCGCGTGCGGCCGCGTCTGCACGAGGTCTGGTACTGCGACCTCGGCCCCGAGGAGCGGGTGCGCCGCCTCGTCTCCCGCCACGAGCACTTCGGCAAGGACCGCGACGACGCCGTCGCCTGGGTGCTGGGCACCGACCAGCGCAACGCCGACCTCGTCGCCACCACCCGCTTCCGCGCCGACCTCGTCATCCCCGACGCCGTCATCCGCTCGGTCGGCGCCTCCGCGGAGGCGTCCGGCTGACCACGCCGCTCACCGCCCGAACCGAAACGATCGGGCGGCGTGTGAGCCTGTGCGTACCGCATCGGAGTGGACAGCCGAACCGAACGTGACTCGGTCAAAGTCTTGATCATCGATGTGGTTCGTTTTTCCTGAGATAGGGCGATATCTCCGCCATATCATCCGCGCATTCCGGGAGAGCACATGTCCGTTACCCGCTGTTTTGTCACCGCCATCCTCGCCGTCTCGGCGGTGGCGCTCGCCGCGCCGGCCGCGTCCGCCGACCCCGGCCCCGCTCCCGGCGCGATCCCGCCCTGGTCCCCGCTGTCCGAAGACTACGAGCCCTCCGGGACGCTGACCGTCAATAACGGCGACCGCACGGAGACCTGGACGTGGGAGCCCGGCCATCAGAGTTACCAGAGCTCCGAGAGCAGTTCCAGGCAGTCCAGGCAGAGGGAGTGACGGGGCCCCTCAGGACGTGCGGCATCCGGGTCTCGGAGATCGGGAGATGCGGCTCCTGCCCAAGCGGTTGAGCGCTCACGTGCCCGCCCGGTCCGCTTCCAGGTCGGCTTTCACGAGATCAAGTCACCGTTCCGTGCCGGTGGGCAGGTGGTAGGAGATGGGCTCGGACCACCGCTCGTCCTGCAGAAGGTGCGCGCGGGCGGTGGCGCGGTAGAGCCGTCCGGTTGTTCTGTGCTCGACGGTGATCGCGGGCCACACCGCCCGGCGGCACGTCGTGAGGGAGCCCGGCCCGTTGAGACGGTGTTGCGCGGAGAGCTGTTCCATCCGGATGGTGTGGTGCTCCGCGCGCGGGTGGTCGAGACACTCCAGTGCCTGCCGTGCCAGGATCAGGTGGGCCAGGATCTCGACGATCACCATGCCGTGGGCCTGGGCGAGCCGCAGCAGCTCGGTTCCGATCCTCAGCCGGTCGGCGGCACCGTCACCGTCACCGCGGAAGGTGTACAGGTGACGGGCGTTGAGCGCCCCCGCCAGAGCCTCCGGGTCCTTCAGTCGCCTGGCCATGGCCAGCGCCTCGTCGGCCGCCTTGGCGCCTCTCATCGCCTCATCGCCCTCGAAGCCCACGAGCTCGAAGGCGAGTGAGGTGAGCAGCGAGCACCGTGCCGCGCGGTCGCCCTCGGGCAGCTGGGAGAGCGTCTCCTCGATCACCCGGACGACCTCGGGAGAGTCCTCGCCGCCCCCCTCTGTGCGGTATGCCGTCGGCACGTCCAGGGCGCCGACGACCCGTGCGGTCAGCTCGTGGTCGGCGTGCGGAAGGGCCAGTTGGATCGCCCGTTTCCGCAGCTTCCTGGCCTCGTCCAGCTTGTTGCAGAGCGCCAGGGCCCTGACCCGTCCCACGAGCAGTTCCGGATCCTTCTCGTCCGTGAGCTCGATGGCCTGCCCCCAGAAGGAAGCCGCCTCGCGGTACGCGAAGCGCTGCTCGGCCCGCTCGGCGGCGAGCACGCAGTGGCGCGCGGCGGCTGAGGGCTCCCCGCCCGCGACGAAGTGGTGGACCAGGGCGGAGACCCCGCGCGGACGGAGCCGTTCGAGGGACGCGGCGACTCTGCCGTGGGTGCGGATCTGCCGCATGCGGGACATGTCATCGTAAAGCGCGTCCCGGGTGAGGGCATGGGTGAAGCGGAGCCCGCCGCCTTCGGGCTCGGCGAGCAGTCCGGCCGCCAGGGCCGTCTCGACCGCTTCCACGACGGGTTCCTCGCCGTTGCCGTTCAGATCTATCAGCACGTCGATGTCGAAGTCCCTGCCGATGACCGCCGCCTCGCTCAGCACCCCCCGCATGGACGCGGGCAGGCGGGCGAACCTGCGCCGGAGCACGTCACGCACTCCCGGGGGGACGGTCGACAGGGCGGCGTCCTCGCCCTCCGCGGCGATCAGGCGGGCGGTCTCACGCAGGAAGAAGGGGTTGCCGCCGGTGCGGCCGGTCACGGCGGCGAGCGTGCCCGGCGTCACCGTCGTGCCCGAGACGGCGGCCAGCAGGCTGCCGGCCGCGTCCTGGTCGAGCCCGTTCAGGACGATGCGGACCGGCTCGTGGCGGGCCAGCGCGGCCAGCGTCTCGGCCAGTCCGTCCGCCTCCTCCTCGCGGAAGGTGCCGACGATGAGGACTTCGGTGTTTCTCAGCTCGGAGGCCAGGTCCACGAGGGTGGCCAGTGTCTCCTCGTCGGCGCGATGTAAATCGTCAAGGACGAGCAGCAACGGCGAGACCCGGGCCGCGTCCGCGAAGTACACCGCGAGGTCGCGGCGGAGCCGGAACCGCTCGGAGGTGAGGTCCGCGTCGCCGTGGGCGGAGCGCGGAGCGTCCGGATCGGCGAGCAGCCGCCGGATCTGCGCGGCCACCCTGTCAGCGGGGGCCACCTGAGCGGTGAGGAGACGCAGAATCTCCACCCACGCCCATCCGGCCGGAGCCCCGCCGGTCTCCGGGCACCGGCCGACGGCGACCTGCCAGCCCAGGCGCGAGTATCCGGCCATGGCCGCCTTCACCAGGGCGGACTTCCCTATGCCCGCCTCACCGCTGATCAGCGCGATGCCCCGGGACATTCCGGAGAGCAGGCCCAGTTCTCTCTCCCTGCCGAAGATCTGGTCGCCGGTCTCCGGACCCGCAGCGCCCTTCGCCTCGCCGGCCTTCTCCGGCGGGAACCACGCGGTGGAGGAGGTCACGCGCTCCGACGATTCGTTCGCGGCGGCCGGTCGCGCTATCGCGGAGGATTGCGAGAGGATGTCGGCTTCCAGTTGTTGCAGCCTCGGGCTCGGGTCGATGCCGAGTTCCTCGACCAGGGTGTGGCGGGCCTGCCTGAGCGCGACGAGCGCGTCCCCCTGCCGGCCCTGGTTGTAGAGGGCGATCGCGAGCAGCCGCCACCCCTCCTCCCGCAGCGGGTGTTCGGCGAGGTGGGCGCGTAGGTCGGCGACCACGGCACCCGGCGAGTCGAGCGCGATCGCGGCGTTCGCGCGGTGCTCGACGGCCATGGCGTGCAACTCGTCCAGGCGGGTGATCTCGGGCAGCGCCCAGTCGGATGTGGTGAACTCGGCGTACGCCGGTCCCCGCCAGATCCCGAGCGCCATGTCGAATTCGCGCAGGGCCGCGCGGGTGTCTCCCGCGCCCAGGAACGCGGCTCCCCTGCGCACCATGTCCTCGAACCGCCAGGCGTCGACATCCTCGCTCCGGATGGCGTAACCGGGAGAGACGGTGACCAGTACCCGGGGCGGGACGCCCGTCGCGCGGCCCGATTCCAGGACGCGCCGTAGGTTGGAGATGTAGGAGTGCACCGAGGCGACGGCGCTTCCCGGAGGGTGGTCGCCCCACAGGTCGTCGATCATGCGCGCGGTCGGCACGACCCGGCCACGGGCGACCAGTAGCCGCCCGAGAACCGAGCGCTGTCGTGGTGCGCCGAGGTTCACCGGCCCGTCGGCGCCGACCACTTCGAACGCGCCAAGAATCCGAAACGCCACCATTAATTCCAACCCAGCATTGAGCGTCGGCAGGTCTGAACCTGGCACGTGCCATTTCCGGAGTTCGGACGCGGCGATGCCGGGGACTGCCGCGCGGGTGTGTCCACACCGCGTGACCGCCTCAGGACATCATTTTGGAGAGGTTCCTGGCGGGGGCGGCTCGTCGTAGTGGACGGACAGGCCAAGGTCGGACTGACATGACATGGGTGTCTTCCTGTGAGCGCAGCTTGGTTCTGGGGGCGACCCAAGCGGTTAGAACGCGGACAGGATCACCGATCATCCTTAAGGAAAGCTTGGAATCCACTACAAAGCGCTGGTAGCGGGCCTGCTGTCAGGGCGGTTCCAGCCACTCCCGGGCGCGTTCCGGTGCCGGTCCGCTGTGCGTCGCCGCTTCACCGGGCTTTTGGTGAGCTCGTCGACCGACGGCAGGCGCCGAGGTTTTCGAGGCAGGCCAGCCGGACGGGGTGGTCCCGTTCCACCATGCCGTCGAGCAGGTTCAGCGCCCGCTCCAGGAGCGTCACGGCCTCCTTGGGCCGGCCGCTCCCGCGCAGGGTCGCCGCGAGATTGTTCAGGGTCAGGGCCAGTTCGGGATGGTCCTCGCCCAGGAGCCCTTCCTTGATCGTGAGCACCCTGCGATAGGTCGCCTCGGCCGTTCCCAGGTCCCCCCTGGCGTACTGGAACGCGGCGAGGTTGTTCAGAGTCGACGCGACCTCGTAGTGCTCCGGCCCGAAGCACTCCTCGAAGACGGCGAGGGCGTCGCGCAGCAGCCGCTCGGCCTCCTCCTCCTCGCCGAGTTCGCGCAGGATCGCGGCGAGCGCCACCTGGTCGCCGGAGACCTCGGGGTGGGCGGGGCCGCGTACCAGCCGCCGGATCTCCACCGCGCGGCGGGCGAAGGGTTCGCCGAGCGCGTGGGTGCCGCGTGCGTGGTTCAGCCCGCCGAGATTGTGGTTGATGTCGGCGAGGTAGGGATGGTCCGTGCCGTGCAGGGCTTCGACGATCCGCAGAGCGCGCTGGTACGACCGCTCGGACTCGTCGAACCGACCGGTGTACTTGTGAAGTACCCCCAGGCTGTTGCAGACCCGGACGACCTCGAGGGAGTCAGGGCCGCAGGATGCCTCCGCCAGGACCAGAGCGTCCCTGAGCATCACGTCGGCGTCTCCGTAGCGCCCCCTGGTCCGCAGCAGATCGGCGTGGTCCACAGTCACCCGTAGCCGGACCTTCGGATCGCCCGTCCAGGTGGCCTTGGCAGCGCGTTCGAGGTGGCGTTCGGCCTCGTCATGGCGTCCAAGGCGCAGGCACAGCCGACTCGCGAGCAGCAGGGCGTCGGCGAGGTCGTCACCAGCGTCCGCGTGGCCCGCGCGGACGCCGTCGGTGAGATCGCGGACGGCGACCATGGCGCCGTCGTACGCCTCCGCATAGCGGCCTGCCCGCTCGTGCTCACGGGAGAGGTCGAGCTCCGTCATGGCGGTCCTGCTGGACCGTGTCTCTTCAGCCGTCATGCGAGTCGCGCCCCTGTGCCACCTCGATCGCCTCGGCGGGAGCCGCTTCGGCGGAGATCCCGTTCACCGACGGAGGAAGGAACCGCTCCAGCCGGATCGTCTGGGCGGCCACCAGGACGAGCAGTCCCACCAGCACCATGAAGAGCGCCGAACCGTAGCCGGCGCCGAGCGCCATACCGGCCAATCCGGGGCCGATGACGTAACCACTGGTCCAAGCGAGGGTGTACGCCCCGTTGTACCGCCCCCGGTTCGAGTCGTCGGCGAGATCGTTGATGATCGGCGGGATGGTCGGGGCGAGACAGGCCTCTCCGACGGCGAACAGCATCAGCGCGATCGTGAATCCGGTCAGGGCGATCCCGCCGCCTCCCAGCAGTGGGGTGACCAGTACCGTCACCCACGCCCCGGCCATCAGTACGGCACAGAGCGCGAACCCGCGAGTCCGGCGCCGACCGGTCATGAGACGGAGTACGAAGAGCTGGGCGACCACGACCATGCATGCCTGCACGATGAAGGTGAAGCGCAGGGCTCCGGCGTCGAGCCCGCCGACCTCGGTGGCGTAGATCGGATAGGCGGTGTAGAAGGCCACGAACCCGCACACGACCACGGCTACAACCAGAACCCAGATTCTCCGCAGTATCGGGTTCGAAACCACCTCGCGATACCCGCCCGCGACGGCGGTGATCGGCGTTTTCTGGATCTGTGGAGGATTATCCGTGAACCGGGCGATCAGTACGGCGAAGATCAGGAACGTCGCCGCGTCCAACAGGTAGAGGATCACGAAGCTCTGCAACGACGAGAAGCTCACCACGAACGCTGCCACCAGCCCTCCGACGCTGGCGCCGACGTTGATGGCGGCCTGCCGGACCGCGAAGACCTGTGCCCGCAGCTCCGCGGGCACCGAGCCGCCGAGAAGCGACTGGAAGGCCGGTGCCGTGATCGCGATGCCGAGCCCGTACACCCCGGCCGCGAGAAATCCCTGCCAGGCCGACTGGATGACCGCCAGACCCGCGGTTCCCGCGGCGACGATGACAAGGCCCGCCACGCTGGTCTGCCTCGCGCCGAAGCGATCCGCGAGCAGACCGCCGAGAGGGTTTCCGATGAGTCCCGCGGCCGCGATCATCGAGAAGATCGGCCCTGCCACGGCAAGGTCGATATCCCGCATGCGGTGTAGGTAGATGAGGAAGAAGGGCAGTGTCATCCCCGTGCCGAGCGCGGACACGGCATCGCCGCTGAGAATGAGCCAGGTCTGCCGTGGAAGACGTGGCAGCAATCCGCGCACCGGCATCCGTTTCACCTATCTTGCTTGTCGCCTGTGGTGGTCCGTGGATTCAGAAGGACCGTTCAACGTCGTAGATGATGTCTTTGAACCCGCTGTTCCTCGCCGGAACGTTTCCGGCGAGGAACAGCAGTCGATGATCGGCTGTTCTAGAGGACGGTCTCGCTGTGGTTGAGGGTCATGCCGTCTGCGAGGACGATCTCGCTGTGGTTGAGGGTCATGCCGTCCGCGAGGACGATCTCGCTGTGGTTGACGGTCATGCCGTCCGCGAGGGCGAACTTGCTGTGGTTGGTGGACAGACCGCGCGCCATTGGGATTCTCCTCAGGGAGGGGCCCCGCCCCAGTGTGCAGGGCCAGATGGTTTGACCCCGTCAGGTTGACCGACGCTCCTTGGCGGAGACTTGGCGTCCTGCGTACCGCCGCCTTGGCTCACAGCTTCCGAGGGCGACCGACGGGCCGGGACCTCGCTCGCTCATGCCGGGCACCAAGCTTCTGCCAAGTGCGATCGGTCCAATGAGGCCGGGCCCCGAGGGGAATCCGGCGAGATACCCGGATGACGGGATGCCCGCCGTCGACGATTGCCACTCCTCACCGGGATGAGCGGTCTCGCACTGGAGCGGGCGGCCGGGCCGAATGTGAATCGACCAGAGTCTTGATCATCGGCGTGGTTCTCTTTGCCTTTTATCAGGCAATATCACCAACGTACCGTTTACACCTTCTGAGGGATCAAATGTCCATTTTCCGTTATCTCGTCGCCGCTGTTCTCGCCGTTTCGACGGTGGCGCTCGCCGCGCCGGTCGCCTACGCCGACCCTGAGCCCCTGCCTCCCTGGTCCCCCCTGTCGGAGGACTACGAGCCCTCGGGCACGCTGACGGTCAGGAACGGTGACCGCACGGAGACCTGGACCTGGGTGCCCGGTCACCAGAGCTACCGGAGCACCGAGAGCAACTCCGGTTCGGTGCGTCGGAACAGGTAGAGCCGGGGATGCCGGAGTGCGCGCGGGGGTGCTCCCTCCAGTGGCGGTCACGTATGGTTTGTCAGCAAAGATCCACGATCTTGCGGATTTCCCATATCCTTTCCGGAGGCGAGAAAGGGTGAGGGTATGGCTGAGCAAGAGGCTGTTCCGGCGGGTATCGACCCGAATATTCCAAGTGTTGCTCGAATGTACGATTACTACCTCGGAGGGAAGGACAACTTCGCCTCCGATCGGGCGGCCGCGGAACAGTTCATGCAGGTGGTGCCCGGCATCCGCGAGATAACCCGGGCGAACCGGCTGTTCCTCTCGCGAGTCGTCGAACTGCTCACGGGCCAGGGCGTGCGGCAGTTCCTCGACATCGGGTCGGGGCTGCCGACGCAGGACAACGTGCACCAGGTCGCCCATCGCATCGCGCCCGACACCCGGGTGGTCTATGTCGACAACGACCCCATCGTCCTGGCGCACGGCCGAGCGCTCCTGGCGGACAACAACCTCACCTCTGTCGTCCAGGGCGACATGCGGGAACCCGAGAAGCTCCTGACGGACCCGCAGATCACAGACGCCATCGACTTCACCCAGCCCGTCGCCGTGCTGCTGATCTCGATGCTGCACTTCATCCCCGACGACGCACTGGTCACCCGCATCATCACCGCGATCCGCGAACGGCTCGTCCCGGGTAGCTATCTGATCGTCACGCACGCCTTCGAGGCCGAGGTCAGCGCCGAGGTGCACGAGGCCGGGCAGCAGGTCTACCGCTCGACCAGCGCGGGGGCTCTCACCTCGCGCGGCCCGAAACAGCTGGCCGAGCTGCTGAACGGAATGGATCTGCTGGAGCCGGGGATCGTCCCGGTCGAGGCGTGGCGTTCCGAGTACAACGAGTACGGAGAGAAGATCACCGTCGACTTCAGCAAGCCCGGCATCCTCGGCGTCGTCGGACGTAGTTGACCGCCTCCATCGGCTCCGGCAGGGTCCCCGGGATCTCGGGCCGGAGGCGACGGGAAGGTTCCCCGGTGACGGCGTACTCGACCCGGTCTGTACTCGGCGGAGCCGAGAATCGGTTGTGGCGAGCAGAACGAAGAGCGTCAGTCAGAGCGGCGGGTCTGTGGGCGGCGGGGTGGTAGCAGGGCGCAGTCACCGCACATGCCGCCGCCGGGCAGGCGGTAGTACAGGCAGCAGCTGCGACGGACGAAGCAGGGACGGCCGGGTACGGGCTCGGTCGGTTCGCCCGTGCCGCGCAGGAGATCCCGGTCCAGCAGTTCGCGGCCCAGCCGCACGGCCTTCGCGGTGAGGTCGGGCCGTCGACGGGTGACGGCGCCGACGGTTCCGACCAGTGCGGAGGCCGCATTGCCCCACAACAGCCCCGGCGCGATCTTCACGATCCGCCGGACTGCCGCGGCGAGCGGTTCCAGCGTCTCGGTCATGATGGCGCGGTAGACCGGTTCGGCGATCCGCGCGGGGTCGCGGATGCCCCAGCCGGACAGCCGGGTGGCCCGCAGCGGCAGCGGGTCGGGGGCCGGCCGCCAGTACAGGTGCCCGGGGGCCAGGTCGATGAGCAGGTCGTGCGCGACCACGGCACCGATGCACGGGGACCACAGACGGGCGGCCAGGCCCTGGAACAGGATCGAGGCGGCCACCCGGTGCTCGGCGGTGCCCAGCCGTCCGGCCATGTCGTGGATTCTCGCCTCCAGGACGCCCGGATCGGTCCACAGATCGGTGAACGGCCGCCATCCGGCCTCGGCCTCGGCCGCCTCGACCTCGAAGTAGCCGCCGATGGTGCGGACCTCGACGATCGCTCCGGCGACCGCGGCCGGAGCGGCGGGCAGCAGTCCGGGCGGAGCACCGCCACGTGAGTCACACGGCATGGCGATCGTCTTCCTCGTTCCGCCGTCACATTCGCTGCCATGGTCGCATGACCCGCGCGGTCCTTCACGGGCCTGCCCATCGCGGGCCGGCGTACCGGAGTTGGGAATGGGCGGGTGATAAGTGTGGGGCGGGGCTGAGCTCCGGGGTGTGGCAGAGCAGGTCACAGTGGACGCGAAGGTGTCGGCCGGCTGTATGCCTATCGAGTTGAGGGGCGAATCCGGTAGCGAAAGAGGTTCGGTCCCGAGATGTGCTCTGAACGGTTCGAATTTCGCTCGACTGGAATTCGTGCCTGTCGTGATGCGTATGACTTCAGAGGCAGTTGAGGATTTGCCGAAAACGCATACGCCGCCTCCTGCGCTCCCCTAGCCTCTGCTAGGTCGTACCATCCGCCCCTCAAAGGAAAACGGCATGGCACAGTCGTGGGCCGAGTTGCCGACGTGTCGTGTCGTGTGGGCGTGCGGGGTGAGTTCCGCAGTCGTCATGTCGCGGACCGGCGCGTTGCCCGAAGGTTCCCCCGCGATATTCAGCTACCTCGCGGGCGGGGGGCGGACCGTCGCGGAAACGGTCGCCGACGTACTTCATGAACTGGAAAGAAACGTCGTCGATCTTTTCCCGGCCTGGCTACCCGGTGCCGAGGGCATCGACGGTCCGGGGGGCGCGGCCGTGCCCGCCGTGCGCGAACTCGCAAGGCGGGCAGCGTCCGGTCATCGGCACCTCGCCCCTTTCCTGATGGATCTCGCCGCGCGGTCCCTGACAGGTGCGGTGCCCCGTGGTCACCCCGGCATGACCGAGGTGCGCGCCGCCGGGCTGGCCTTGGCGTTCGCCGCGAGTCTCGGTCGTCCCCGTACCTCGATACTGGTCCAAGTGCCGGAGGGGCTCTCCGCCGCCGAGGAGGAGACGCTGGTGGCGGCCGGTGAGTGGCTTGTCCAGCGCGGTGGGCTCGGTGTCTGGCTCACCGGGGCCGCGCTGGTCACCGTCGACCGGATCCAGACGGTGACCGTACGGTCCGAGCCGCTGCGACACGTCTCCGTTTCCTCGGCCACGGCGGGGCTTCCGCATCCGTTCAGCCCCGTGGAGTCCGCACTGGAGCGGGCGCTCAGCTCTCATGGGTGGGCCGCGGGGCGGGCCTGGAACCAGACCTACCAACCGCACCCGCTGGTCAACCCCATCCGGGTGGACCTGTGCTGGCCGGACGAGCGCTGCGTCGTCGAGCTCGACGGCCCGGAACATCGCCGCCCGGGCAGGCTCGCCGACGACCTGGCGCGGGACGCGCGGCTGGGAAGGGACGGTTACGCGGTCCTGCGCTTCACCAATGAACGCGTCATGGCCGACATGCCGGCTGTGCTCCGCGAGCTGAAGCAGTTTCTGCAAACCCACCGCACGCGCGAAGGACAGGGATATGCCGGGAACAGAACTCACACTCTCCGAGACAGCGGCGCTGGTGGTGTTGATGGTCGAGGTGAATGAGATCTCCAACCCCGATCTTAAGAAACGTTACGGCCTGACCCTTGACGGGAAATCGCGCCTGAAACTGAACGATCTCAAGCTCGTGCAGAGCCGGAAGGCAGGCCGGGCGTTCGTTCATCTCCTGACCGACCAGGGCTGGGCCAGGATGGCCGAGGAGATCCGATCCGGCATTCCCGTGCCCAGTGGCGCGGCCGGTGCGATGAACCGTGCACTGCTGTTCTGGCTGCGTGGTTTCCTGGCGAGGACCGGCCAGAGCCCGGCCGACATCTTTCCCGTCAAAGACGATCCGGTCGAGGCCGGGGACGTCACCGCGCGCATCCGCGCCGCCTACACCGAGCTGGCCGCCGAGCCCGGCGCCTCGGTCGGCCTGGCGCGGCTGCGACCGCTGCTCGGCGAGTTCACCAGAGCCGAGGTGGACGGTGCGCTCAAGGGGATGATCCACCTGCCGGGCGTGAGCATCATGCCCGAGCACAACCAGAAGACCCTCACCCCCGAGGCCAGGGCGGCGGCGGTGACCATCGGCGACCAGGACAAGCATCTGATCTCGATCGAGGCACGATGAACAGCCGCGAACTGAAAGCCCTTCAGGCGCTCAGGTTCAACTGGGCCGAGGGCCCGGAAGACGTGTGGAGCCCCTCGCCCTTCCACGTGGAGGGCCTGAACCCGAACGTGGAACGCGGCATTCTCGGCGGGATCGTCGACGTGGCCGCCGGGAGCGCCACCAGCCCGATCGGTCTGGTCCTGCGCGGTCAGCGAGGCTCGGGCAAGACCCACCTGCTCGGCTGGACCAGGGAAAGGATCCAGCGGGAGAACGGCTACTTCTTCCTGGTCAGCCTGCTGGACGCGCGGACCTTCTGGGAGAGCACGCTGATCTCCATGCTCGACGGCCTGCTGCGGGACGGCAGCGAGGGGGAGAGCCAGGTCAAGATCCTGCTCCGGCGGCTGGCGGAACTGGCCGACGTGCCGCGCTGGGCGCAACGCGAGGTGATCGGGAACCGTCTGGTGACGCGCGAGGGGCTCGACGCCTTCGCGGCCGGTTTACGTAAGTTCGATGTCCAGGTCGGTAAGGGGGCCAAGGACAGCCTGCGCGCGCTCGTGCTCTATGCCAGTGCCGACCACGGCATGCAGGACATCGGCGACGGGTTTCTCTCCGCGCTGCCCGAGGAGGAGCCGGGCGAGCGCGCGGCCTGGGGAATCCGGCAGTTCCCGAAGACGCCACAGGAGATCGTCAAGGACCTCTCCCGCCTCCTGGCGCTGACCGGGCCGTCCGTCGTCGCCGTCGACCAGATCGATGTGCTCGTGGCGCAGTCTCCGGTCAGCGGTGAGGGAACGGCAGTACACGACTGGCACGACCTGATCGTGGTCGACCAGGTGGCCGGTGGCCTGATGGCGCTGCGCGAGGTCACCCGCAGGACCCTGACGATCGTCTCCTGCCTGCAACAGACCTGGACCCTCATCGAGAAGTTCGCCACCGCCACCGCGCGCGACCGGTTCCGGCCGATGCCCGACCTGCAACCGCTCCCCGACGCCGAGGCCGCTCGCGCCCTGGTCGAGAAGCGGTTCACCACCCGGTTCGCCGAACTCGGCTACGAGCCGCCCTACTCGACCTGGCCGGTACGGGAGGCCGTGTTCGGCGATGCCGACGAGTTCACCCCGCGACAGCTCCTGATGAGGATCGACGCGCACATCGAGGCATGCCTGAACGACGGAGAGGTGCGGGAACTGGAGCGCCTCGGCCAGACTGCCGATTCGCATCGGGCATCTGCCCCCGATGACCGCCTCAGCGCCATCGACTCCCGCTTCGCCGAACTCCGGCAGAAGGCGCGCGTGACCGACGCCCTGGACGCCACCGTCGAGGACGCCGTGATGCCCGCCCTGCTGGCGGCGGGGCTGTCGGCCTGGATCGACGGGCTCGGCGGGGCGGGACGTGAGTTCAGCGTCGACCCGCCACCCGGTAGGAAGCCTCCGCTGCACGCCCGGCTGCGGCACACCTTGGACGAGGAGACCGAGGACGAGGCGCACTGGGCGTTCCGCGCCATCGCCGCCACGAATGCGATCGCCGCGCTGAGTCGCCTGCGGACCGCCTCGGTGGCGGCCGGACTGAACACCGAGGTCCCCAGGCGGAAGCTGTTCGTCCTGCGTACGATCCCCTGGGCGAAGGGACCCCGAACGATCGAGGCCGTGACCGCGTTCGAGCGGGCGGGGGGCAGGGTGCTTGCGGTGAGCGAGGAGGATCTCGGCGTCTTGGCCGCGCTGCGTGAACTGTACGCGGAGAACCCGCCGAACCTGCGGGCCTGGCTCGCCGCGCGGCGGCCGGCGGGCGAGGTCGCGCTGTTGCGCGAGGCCCTTGGTGACACCGGCACCGAACCTGTCGAGCAGCCGGCCGCCGACCCCGTGGACACCAAGGCGACCACGCCGTACATCCCCCTCGGCGACACCGTTCCCGGCGGGCGAACCGTCGGGATCGAATTGGAGGCGCTGCGGAAGCACGCCGTGATCTTCGCTGGAACCGGGTCGGGGAAGACGGTCCTCATTCGCCGCCTGGTCGAGGAATGCGCGCTCCAGGGAGTCTCGGCGATCGTGCTCGACCCCAACAACGACCTGGCACGGCTCGGGGACGGCTGGCCGGAACAGCCCTCGGGGTGGGGGCCCGGTGATCGGGAGAAGGCCGCCGCCTACCTGGCCGCCACCGATGTCGTCATCTGGACACCCCGCCGGGTAGCCGGACGGCCGCTCAGTTTCCAGCCGCTGCCCGATTTCACGGGCCTCGCCGCGGACCCCGACGAGTTCGGCGCGGCGGTGGACGCCGCCGTCGCCTCGCTCGTGCCGCGTGCCAAACTCGACTCCAAGATGGTCAAGGCCCAGCGCGGGCAGGCCGTGCTCCGGGAGGTCGTCGCGCACTACGGGCGCGCGGGCGGACAGGGGCTGCCGGGTCTCATCGGGCTACTGGCCGCTCTGCCGGACGGGGTGAGCGGGCTCGACAAGGCCGAGCAGATCGCCGCCGACCTGGCGCAGACCCTGAAGGCGGCGATGGTCATCGACCCTCTGTTCGCCGGTACCGGAACTCCTGCGGATCCCGGTGTCCTGCTCACTCCACCACCGGGCAAACGGGCACGGGTCTCGGTGATCAGCTTTGTCGGCCTGCTCTCGGACGAGCAGCGCCAGAGCTTCGTCAACCAGTTGCAGATGGCGCTGTTCGCCTGGATCAGGAGGCATCCGGCCGGTGACCGCCCGCTGGGTGGCCTGTTCGTGATGGACGAGGCGCAGACCTTCGCGCCGTCCGGTGCGATGACCGCCTGCACGCAGAGCACGCTGATGCTGGCCGCCCAGGCGCGCAAGTACGGCCTCGGCCTGGTGTTCGCCACCCAGGCGCCCAAGGGGCTGCACAACATGATCCCGGGAAACGCGGCGACCCAGTTCTTCGGCCTGCTCAACGCTCCCGCCCAGATCGAGGCGGCCAAGGAGGTGGCCCGCGCCAAGGGCGGCCGGGTCGACGACGTCTCCCGGTTGACGGCCGGTCAGTTCTACCTGGCCGCCGAGGGGACCGCTTTCACCAAGGTACGGGTGCCGCTCTGCCTGACCCACCACCCCAAGGCTCCCCTGACGGCGGAGGAGGTCGTCAGCAGGGCGAGTATCCAAAGTCCCCAGGTGTGATGACCATGAACGTCGGCGGCGGCGACACGGCCGAATGATCTTTAAATGACCGGGGGTCTCACGGCGTGGTGCGAGTCGACCGGGATTCACCGGACGCGCCCCGACTCGCTCATGCCGTGACCGGCGACGCCGCACCCCGAGGACGAAACAAGTTCAATGATCCACAACCGGGTCGCAAGTCCTCGTCGTTACCGTGATCGCCGGTCACATCCTGTTGACGGGCAAGGAGAAAATCAAGGTGGCAGCGGTGAATCACGTGCTTCGGACCGCTCGGCGGCGGATGAACACCTACCTGCGCGAGGGATCGGACACGTTGAACCTGTCGGGTCTCGGCCTGGTCCAGGTGCCCGAGGAGGTGGCCGAGCTTCCCGGTCTGCGGGTGCTGTGCCTGGAATCCAACTGGTTGACCGAGATTCCCCGGTTCCTGACCGACCTGCCCACGCTGACCGAGCTCGACCTCGGGCACAACCGTACGCTGACCGCCCTGCCCGAGTGGATCGGCGAGCTGACCGGACTGGTCCGCCTCGATGTCGGGGTGACCGGACTGCGCCGCCTTCCCGACTCGATGCGCGAGCTCACCGGCCTCACGGAACTCGACCTGAACAACCTCCATGACCTGGAGGTGCCCGAGTGGATCGGCGACCTCACCCGGCTCGCCAGGCTCAGTATGTGGTACGCCGGGCCGGACTGCTTCCCGGCGTCGATGGCCCGTCTCACCGCCCTCACCCGGTTGGACCTGGCATACAGCCGGCCCGCCGACCTCTCTCCGTGGTTGGGCGAGCTGACCGCTCTGGAGCGTCTCGAGATGCAATCCGTCCCACTGACCGGCGGCCTGCCGGAGTCAGTCGGGAACCTCACCGCCCTCACCTCTCTCAGCCTGTGGAACACCAAGCTGAGAGAGCTGCCGGAGTCGATCGGCAGGCTCACCGCCCTCAGGTCCCTCAACCTGGGTGTGAACGAGCTGACCGCCCTTCCCGAGTCGATGCGGACCCTCACCGCCCTGACCAGTCTCGATCTGCGGAGAAACCGGCTGGCCGAGCTGCCGGAGTGGCTGGGTGAGCTGACCGCGCTCACCGAACTGCGCCTGGACGGCAACGACCCCAGGCCCCAGGTCCCGGCCTCGCTGCGAGCACTCGCGCGGACCAACCCGGAATGGCGCCGCTTCCTGGCCAGCCGCACCCGGTGAGCCTTGAGGAGGATGCCGCCCGGATCGGGGCGGCATCCCGTGAAGCCCTTGTCGATCCTCGCGATGAGAACCCATTAGAGGTCGAAGGCGCGTCGACTCAGGGGTACAGCGGACTTGAGGAGACGGGCGGCGGACCTCAGCCGGGAGTGCCCGGGGTGCTCGGCGGCGGCGGGGGCGGGGGCGGTGGGGGAGGCGGGGTGCCACCTCCACCGCCACCTAGGCCTCCGTGCTCTGGTTCGCCACAGTCGTGAATGGGGTTGCACACGGGGGGCATGGCGAAGGCGGAACCGGCGGTGAGCGCCTGCGCGCCGCCGAGTGCGAAGAACATCGCGATGACCGCGATGGCCTTGTGCTTTCTGTTCATGAGAGGTCCTCCTTTCGTCGTCGAGGATGATCGATGGTCTTTCGATCGGCTTGAAGACGTCTTGGAGGTGGCTGCAATCGGCTCGGGACCAGCGCATTCTGTACTGGAACGCCGCCGGGCGGGCATCGGCGGACCTGGTCCCACGAGGGCACAGTGGCCCGTTCTCCTCGCGCCGGCGGGGACTTCCGGCGGCGGAAGGTCAGGAGAGGCAGCCGACGTAGGCGAGGGCCTGCTTCAGCAGGGTGCCCTGGCCGCCGAGCATCTCCTGTTGCACCAGTGGTGACGAGGCCTCCTCGGGAGTGAACCAGACGAGGTCGAGGGCGTCCTGCCGGGGGCGGCAGTCACCCGCGACCGGGACGACGTAGGCGAGGGAGACCGCGTGCTGCCGGGGGTCGTGATAGGGCGTGACGCCCTGCGTCGGGAAGTACTCGGCGATGGTGAACGGCTGCGGAGAGGCGGGGATGTTGGGCAGCGCGGTCGGGCCGAGGTCCTTCTCCAGATGGCGGATGAGCGCGTCGCGGACCCGCTCGTGGTGCAGCACCCGGCCGGAGACGAGGGCGCGGCTGACCGTTCCGTCCGCTCCGATGCGCAGCAGCAGGCCGACACGCGTGACCGTTCCGGCCTCGTCGACTCGCACCGGCACGGCGTCGACGTAGAGGATCGGCATTCGTGCGCGGGTCGACTCCAGCTCGTCGGGAGAGAGCCAGCCGGGCGTGGTTTCGGTCATTTCGGTCATTGATCGATCGTACTTCGCGGCGGGCTCGGAAACGCGTTTCGCCCCTGGCGACCTGCCGAAAGTCGGGGCCGGGTGCGCGCCCGGGAGCCCGCGCACCCTGCCGCCGTACGCGAGCGGCTCGGCCCGATGCGCTCAGGACGGACCGGGCGCTCAGGACCGGCGGGGGCCGATCACGCTTCCGGCCGGTTGGGAACCCGCGGGATCGTCGGCGGGGTGGGCGGCCGAGGCGAACACCTCCGGGGGACGGGGCCGGACGTGCCGTCGGCGCCGCGCCCGCCACTAGACTTGATCCCGTGGACGACGAGCCCGAGGCAGAGATCGGTGCACCGCTCCCCGCCACCGCCTACACGGTTCTGGGCGTTCTGTCGGTCCTCGACGAGGAGCTGTCCGCCGCCGAGATCAAGGTCCGGTGCGACTACACGCTGCGCTGGTTCTACTGGTCCCCCGCCATCAGCCACATCCGCCGGGAGCTGCGGAGACTGGGGGACCTGGGGCTGGTGACCGAGCGCGAGGTGACGATCGGCAGGGTCAGGCGGAGCACCCTGTACCAGACCACGGAGCGCGGTGAGGAGGTGCTCCGGCAGTGGGTCTCCAGCCCGCCGGTCGACGAGCCGGTGATGCTGAAGAACCCCGCGCTGCTCCGGGTCTACCTCGGCAGGTTCACCGAGCCCTACGAGCTCGTCAAGGTCCTCGACGACCGGCTGGAGCAGCTGGAGGAGCAGATCAAGGACCTCGTCTGGGGCAAGAGGCGCAGCCACGAACTCGGCCTCGACGAGGAGGAGCGTGTCCAGTACGGGAGCGCGCTCGGCGACTACCTGCTGCGCGCCGCCCACTTCGAGTACGGCAACGTGCGCCAGTTGCGCGATCGCATCGCCGACTACGACCCCGACCATCCGGAGCTGAAGGTCACCCGCCCCAAGGGCCTGCTCCGGCGCCGCCTGCGTCAGCAGGACGCGCCGCCGGAGGACCTGCCCGACCAGTGACGTGGCGGATATGACGACGGGCACACCGGTATGACGCGCGACCGGAGGACGCGCCGGTGGACCGGTGCGGTGGACGGTCAGTTCTCCTCCGAGACCACCCCCAGGTACGTCCCGTAGACACCGAGCCGCTCGCCGTCACGCTCGATCTCTCCGAGCAGCCGGCTGCGCGGGGAGTTCTGGCCGCCCAGCGGGAGCACGCTGAACCGGACGTGGACGGGCCGGGAGGTCTCGGGGTCGGTGATGTCGACCCAGACCGCGACGGTGCCCTTCACCTCGTCCTGCTCGACCTTCGTCACGCGGTGCCGCGAGGTCAGTTCGAGAAAGGTGTGCTCGCCGGTCAGGTCGAACCGGACGGGTGCGCACAGCTCCCCCTGCCGCGGCGGAATGCACAGACTGATCGCCATCACTCGGCTCCTTCATCATCTTGGTCGCGCAGGAAACGGGTCACCGCGTCGGCGAGGCCGCGGGGGTTGCTGGTCTGGATGGTGTGCCCGGCGTCGGGAACCCGTTCCCAGCGGGCTCCGGGGATGAGCGCGGCGAGTTCCGCCGCCCCTTCGTCGCCGAACACCCGGCTGCGCTCGCCGCGCAGCACCAGGGTGGGGCAGGTGATCCGCGCGGCGGCCCGTCGCAACTCGTCCGGAGAGGCGATTCGCCCCATACTCGGCTGGAACTGCGTCGTGTCGTGCTTCCAGGTGAGCAGGCCGTCATCGGTCCAGGTCAGGTTCTGCGCCACCCCGGACGTGGCGGCCTCCCGGGTACGCGGCAGCACGCCGGAGAGGAAGGCGTCGGCCTCGTCGAGGTCGGCGAAGAGCGGGCGCCGGGAGATCAGCTCGTTGACGGACCGGCCCGCCGCGGCGTCGATGTCGGGGCCGACGTCGACCACGACCAGCCCGGCCAGCACCGCCGGGCGCCGGGCGGCCCAGACCAGAGCCGCCATGCCGCCCATCGAGTGCCCGACCAGGACGACCCGCCGGGCACCGAACCTCGCGGTCACCGTGTCGAGGTCCGCGGCGATGGCGTCGGTGCCGTACCCGCCCGGCCCCGCCCAGTCGCTCTCCCCGTGCCCGCGCAGGTCGAGCGCGACGCAGCGGCCGAGCCGCCGCAGCAGCAGCCCGACAGCGTCGAAGGAGTGCGCGTGCAACCCGCCCCCGTGCAGGAACAGCAGCAACGGTTCGGTGGCCGGGCCGGGCCACTCCAGGTAGTGCAGTCGCACCCCGTCGTCGGCCCGTACGACGCCCTCGGCGGGGAGCACCACGTCGGCGGGGTCGATCCCGGCGGCCGAGGCGAGCGTGGTGAGCCGTTTGAACTCGCTGGTGAAGGAGTGCATCCGCAGCGTGCGCACCGAGGGCCGCCGCCCGTGCGGGACGGCCGCCGTGCCGGTCGTCCCGCTCACAGGCCCGCCGGCCGGGTACCGATCACCTTCTCCTCGGCCAGGACCCGGATCTCGTCCTCGCTCATCCCGAGGATGCCGGTGAGGATCTCCTCGTTGTGCTGGCCCAGCAGGGGCGCCGGGGTGCGGAACCACGGCTCGGTGACACTGGCGAGGCGGAACGGCAGCCCGGCGGTCAGGAACTCCCCGGTCGTCGGATGTGCCGACGGCTCCCAGAACCCGCGGGCGGTGAGCTGCGCGTCGGTCAGCAGGTCGGCGGCGGGACTCACCCGCGCGGCGGCGACCCCGGCCGCCCGGAGCCGGTTCACCGCGTCGCCCACGTCGACGCGCGCGCTCCACGAGCCGATCGCCTCGTCCAGCTCGTCGCCGGCCGCCCGACGGCCCGGCTCGTGGGCCAGGTCGGCGCGGTCGGCCAGGTCGTCCCGGCCGAGGAGCCGGGCGAGCGCGGGCCACGCGTCGTCGCCGAGTACGGCCAGGGCCACCCACTCGTCGTCCCCGGCGCAGCGGTAGACCCCCTGCGGGCCGGCACCCGGGCCGCGGTTGCCGTCGCGCCGCGGTTCCCGGCCGTTGGCGCTCGCCTCCAGCAGCGCCTCGGCCGCGACGTTGAGCGCCGCCTCGACCATCGTCGACTCGACCTGCATGCCGGCTCCGGTGGTGTCGCGGACCTCGAACGCGGCGATCGAGGCGAACGCGGCGTGCAGGCCGGCGAGGGGGTCGCACACGCCGCGGGGGATCAGCGGCGGACCGTCGGCCGCGCCGGTCATCCACGCCATGCCGCTGGCCTGCTCCATCGTCTGGGCGAAGCCCACCCGGTCGCGCCACGGCCCGTCGAGGCCGAAGGCGGGCATCCGGATCATCGTGGCGCGCGGGTTGGCCGCCCTGACCGCGTCCCACTCCAGCCCGAGGTTTCCCATCACCCGGGGGGAGAAGTTCTCGATGACCATGTCGGCGGTGGAGATCAGGCGCAACGCCACCTCGCGGGCCTGGGGCAGGCTCAGCTCCAGGGTGAGGTCGAGCTTGTCGCTGTTGTTGCAGAGGAAGAACAGGCCCCACTCCCACCACTGGTCGACGGTCGGGGGACGGCCGCCGGAGAAACGCATCCCGTCGGGGCGGCGCAGCCCCTCGACCTTGATGACCTCGGCACCCAGCGCGGCGAGGGTCTGGGTGGCCGAGGGACCGGCCCAGAAGGCGGTGAAGTCCACGACCCGCAGCCCCGCGAGCGGACGGGCCGACGCGTCGGCCGCGTTCTCGGCCGCCGGGGCGCGGTCCCGGGCCGGCCAGCTCACCTGGCCGTCGTGCGCGCCGGGGGCCGGCACCTCGCCGGGGCCGACGGTGTCGAACGCGCCGCTGCGGTAGGGAACCCGTGGCTGCAGGCTGCCGCTCGCGTTCTTGACGAAGACGCCGCGCTCGCGGAAGTGGTCGATCTCGGTGATCGTGGTCGGGGTGCCGATGGGCGCGACGGGGATGCGCAGCGCGGAGGCGAACTCCACGATCTCGGCCGTGGTACGGGTGGCGGCCCAGCTCGCCACCATCTCGGCGAACTCCTCCCGCCGCCGCAGGCGGCCGGCGAATGAGGCCAGGTCGGCGTCCTCGACCAGGTCGGCCCGGTCGATCAGCACCAGGAAGTCGGCGAACTGCTGGGCGGTGATGGTGCAGAACCCGACCAGGCCGTCGGCGGTGGGGACGATCGAGGGCAGTTCGAGGTTCCTCGGCGGCAGGCCCTGGCCCCCGTCGGGGAGGCCGGCCGCTACCGCGGACAGGCCGCCCATCGTGATGACCATGGCCTCGAACGTCGACACGTCGACGACGTCGCCCTGTCCGGTCCGCCTGCTCCGGCGCAGCGCGGCGGCGGCGGCGACGGCGGCGTAGGAGCCGGCCACCCACTCACCGATCCGCCCTCCGGCCTGCAGCGGCATCTCACCGGGCCAGCCTCGGCCGCCGATGGACCCGCACATCGCCTGCAGTACGAACTCGTTGACCGGCAGGCCGGCCTCGGCGTAGGGCCCGTCGAGACCGAAGGGGGTGATCGAGACGACCACCGTCGTGGAGCCGGGGGGCAGCAGCCGGCGTACCGCGTCGACGTCCCAGCCCGCCGACCCGTCGGTGACGACGAGATCGACGTCGGAGAACAGTTCCGTGGTGCCGGACAGCACGGACTTCTTGCCCGCGTTGAGGTAGCCGAACAGCGCGCCGCTCTCGCCGTCGGCGGCGGGCCGGAAGCCCGACACGCTCCACCGGCGCATCGGATCACCTTCCGGTGGCTCGATCTTGACCACCTCGGCGCCGGCGTCGGCGAACATCTTTCCGCAGTAGGAGGCGGCGATGCCCGCCGAGATCTCCAGGACTCTGAGTTCGGCGTAGGGGGTGCGCTGCGTCATCTCTACCTCGCGTGGTGAAGTCGGGGGGATACGGCGCCCGCCCGCGGGAGGAGGCGGGCGGGCGGCCGATCAGTGGGGGTCAGGCGTCCTGGCGGGTGCGGGCCTGACCGAACCGGGTCATCCGGGCCCAGGCGTCGCGGTCGCGCTGGCTGGCCTCGCGGCCGACATGGGTGACCACGTCGACGTCGGTGGCCTGCGACCGGAGGTATCCGGCGGTCGCCTGCTCCCGGGGGATGTGCTTGAAGGGGTCGAAGGAGTAGGCCTTCATCGCGTTCTCATGGGTGATCTTGTTGATCACCGAGTCGGGCAGGTGGCCCATCGTCTCGATGACGTCCTCGGGCGCGAAGGGCCAGTTGCTGTCCGAGTGCGGGTAGTCCGACTCCCAGAACACGTGGTTCTCGTTGAAGTGGTCGATCAGTTGGGGGCCGACCTTGTCGGTGATGAAGCAGGTGTAGAGGTGCTTCTTGAACACGTCGGTCGGCCCGGTGTAGCCCTCGGGGAAGGTGGCGTTGGTCCAGCCGGAGTGGCGGTTGAGCACGTGCTCGGAGCGCCAGAGGAAGTAGGGGATCCAGCCGATGTCGCCCTCGGTGAGGGAGAACTTCAGGTTGGGGAACTTACCCCAGAACTCTGCCCAGATCAGCTCAAGCAGGGTGTACGTGCTCATCATCGACGAGATGGACATCGCCACGCTCGGCGGCGCGTCGGTGGAGATCATCGGCATCCGCGAGGACGAACCGACGTGGCAGCAGAGCACCGTGTTGTTGTCCGAGGCCGCCTTGAACAGCGGGTACCAGTAGTCGGTGTGGATGCTGGGCATGTTCAGCGCCTCGGGGTTCTCCGAGAACGTGACGGCGTGGCAGCCCTTGTCGGCCAGCCGCCTGATCTCCTTGGCCGCCTCCTCCACGTCGAACAGCGGCAGGATCCCGCACGGGATGAAACGGCCGGGGTGGGCGCCGCACCACTCGTCGACGTGCCAGTCGTTGTACGCCTTGATCATGATCAGGTTGAGGTCGCGGTCCGGGCCCTGGTTGAGCACCTGCCCGGAGAACCCGGTCCAGTTCGGGAAGTTCAGGCCCGCGAGCTGGCCGCCCGCGTTCATGTCCCGGACCCGCTCGTCGACGTTGAAGCAGCCCGGCCGCATCTCGTCGTAGCTGCTGGCGTCGATGTTGTACATCTCACGGGGCTTGCCGGCCACCGCGTTGAGGCCCATGTTCCGGCCGCGCAGGTCGCCGTAGTACCACTGCTGGACCCCGTCGTCCTCGATGATCACCTTGGGGGCCTGGTCCTTGTACCGCTGGGGGACATGGGCGTGGAACATGTCCGCGGGCTCGGCGATGTGGTCGTCGACGCTGATCAGGATCAGATCGTCCTTGTTCATTTCAACCTCCGTTGGCTGGTCCTGCCTGGCAGGACGGATGAGGGGACACGGCCTGGACGCTTTTTCCGGGTACGGGCCTTCGGACGCGGGCCGGGATCGATCGGGAGGCGTGGGCGGGACGGCCGAGGGCTCAGGCCCGGTCCCGTACCGGCCGCCACGTCGCGAGGAGCAGGACGGCCGCGCCACCCACGCCGACGAGAAGGGCGACCGCCAGCCCGGCCCATCCGTCGGCGAGGGCGTCGATTCCCAGCACCGCGTCGAGCGAGGCTCCGCCCGGACCGGCGAGGGCGACCGCGAGGCAGGTCACCGCGAGCAGCAGTACGTACTCGTAGCCGTCCTTGAACACGAAGAAGCCGTTGCGGGCGTGGGCGGCGAGCCCGGCGACGACCGCGACACCGACCAGCGCGCCCGCCGCCATCGGTGTCAGCAGTCCGATCGCGAGCGCCGTGCCCGCCGCGACCTCCACCGCGACCGACATGACGGCCTGCAGCTTGGGATGGCGCATGCCCAGGCCCGCGAACCAGCGGGCCGTTCCGGCGAGCTTCCCGCCGCCGAAGGCGTGGTTGAGACCGTGCACGATGAAGATCACTCCGACCGCGACACGGATGAGGAGGACGGCACCGTCCGTGGTCCCCATCAGTCGCTGGCCGGGAGTGGCTTGGCCTCTTTGAGGACGAGGTCGGTCTCGCCGTCCGACAGCGAGCCCGCACCGCCCACGGTCACCAGCACCTCGACGGCGTCGTCGCCGGGGTGGGTGTAGCGCTTGCCGAGCAGTGACCCGCGCATCCGCTCGGCGACCGGTGTCGTCTCCGCCGCGCCGGACGCGTCACGTCCGAGCATCGGGACGCCGCCGCAGCAGAGCGACAGCGGGCGCGTTCCCGGCCGGATGACGATGACCTCGGTGGCGCACACCTGGCTTTTCAGGCGCAGCCCGGCGCGGAGGCCGACGGCCTCGGTACTCATGATCGACTCCTTCGTTGAATGGTTGCCCGCGCGGCTCTCCGCGGGTTCGGGGAGTGGCTCAGCCCGCCACGGGAGGGCTGAGCCAGGCGACGAGATGGCGGCGGATGATCTTTCCCGTCGGCGTGTAGGGAAGCTCGTCGCGGAAGACGACCTCGTCGGGTGTCCGGGAACCGCGCAGCAGGCCGCGGACGTGCGCACGTAGCTCCGCGGCATCGGCTTTCGCGTCCTCGCGGCGGACGACGACCGCGACGAGCCGTTGACCCCACTCGTCGTCGGGCACGCCGACGACCGCGGCCTCCGCCACCGCCGGGTGGGTCAGCAGTGCGTCCTCCACCTCCGCGGGCGCGATGTTCTCTCCGCCCCGGATGACGGTGTCGTCGTTGCGGCCGCTCAGGAACAGGTAGCCGTCCTCGTCGAGGCGGGCGAGGTCGCGGGTGGGGAACCAGCCGTCGGCGTCCAGCACCGAGCCCGCTCCCCGGTACTCCCCGGACACCTGCTCGCCGCGGACCCACAGCTCACCGGTCGTCCCAGGGCCGAGGACCGATCCGTCGTCCGCCCGGATCTGCGTCTCGATGCCGGGCACGACCTGGCCGGCCGAGCCGAGCCTGGCCCGGACGACCGGGTCGTCGGACTCGATCGCCTTGCGGTGGTCCTCGGGTCCGAGCACGGCGATGGTGGAACTGGTCTCGGTCAGACCGTAGGCGTTGGCGAATCCGGTCTCCGGGAAGGCGCGCAGGGCCTGTTCGAGCACCGGCGGCGGCATGCGCGCGCCCCCGTAGGCGAGCGAGGCGAGTGCCGGGCAGTCCGCGTTCGCTCCGCCGAGGTGCTCGACGACGCGCGCCAGCATGGTGGGCACGACCATCGCGCCGGTCACCCCCTCCGAGCGCACGAGCTCCAGCCAGCGGGCGGGGTCGAAGTCCGGCAGGTAGACCATCCTGCGGCCCGCGTAGACGTTGGTCAGGGCCGAGCCGATCCCGGCCACGTGGTACGGCGGAACGCTGACCAGGGCGCAGTCGCGCTCTTCCGCCGACGCGAACTCCACGGTGCCCAGGACGTAGGAGAGCAGGTGGGAGTGGCGCAGCACGACGCACTTGGGATCGGCGGTGGTGCCGCTGGTGAACAGCAGGACCGCGGCGGAGCCGGGATCGGCCTCGGGGCCGGGCACCGGCTCGGTCCGCCTGGCGGCGGACAGCCACTCCTCGGCCGCGATGACGCGGTGACCGGTACTCCTGGCGATCTCGACGTACCGGGAGTCCGCGACGACCACCGGTGCGTCCAGCCGATCGAGCAGGCCGCGCAGCACATCGCGAGGCAGCCGATAGTTCAGCGGGGCCAGCGGGAGTCCGGCGGCGGCACCGGCGAACAGCAGGGTGGGCAGCAGCGGTGAGTTCTGGCCGATGAAGGCGACCGAACCCGCGGCGTCCTCCCGGAGCAGGGTGGCCCCGGCGTTCGCGTCCCGCTCAAGGCCGGAGAAGGTGATGCCGTCCGCTCTGCGCCCGAGGGCGACGCGGTCCGCGAAAGCGGCCGCCGCCATGGAGAGAAGCATGGAGATGCTCACAGGGCCTCCGTGGTCCGTGGCGAATTGCGACCAGTACAACTCGGACCTTTAGTCCTGTCAACCCTGCATTTTGGAACCGTCCATCACCGAATAAATTAGGTTCACCTAAGTTGATCTTGCTTGCGATATGCCTGTTCTGTCGGGTTTTTCAGAGGGATGTATCGGACTATCGGTGCGAGATCGTGTGGAGTTTGCACAGTCCCGCCTATTGACGTAGTGAGAAACGGTGAATCTAATAGACCCAGAGTCTTGTGGTGCGGATCACTTCCTGAGGTGGTTGTACATGCGTGTGAGACAGCGAGTCGGAACCCTGCCGCGAAAGGCGGGCCGGTGAGCGCCGGCCGCGCGGTGATCGCCGGGGTGTACAACACCCCGCAGGCGCGACGCCTGGAGGACTGGACGACCCGGAAACTGATCGCGTCGGCCGCCCTGGGCGCCCTGCGCGACGCCGGGCTCACGCTCGCCGACGTCGACGGGGTGATCACGGAGGGAGATTCGTCCGCGCTCATCTACGACCTGCGACTCGGCCCCGCCTGGCAGGGGCGGGGATTCGGCCTCGACGCCGTCGTCGAGGCGGCCAACGCGATCGAGGGAGGTCAGGCCGACGTCGTCCTCATCGTCGCGGCCGCGGCCGGCGTGTACGTCGACCGGGACGCGACCGCGCCGTGGACCCGGCCGGAGAACGAGTTCGTGGCGCCCTGGGGACTCTTCACCGCCGCGGAGTTCGCCCTGATCGCCCGGCGGCACATGACGACCTACGGGACGACCCCCGAGCAGCTGGCCACGGTCGCCGCGACCATCCGCAACAACGGGCACCAGAACCCCGAGGCGGTGTACTTCGGACGTGGCCCGTTCAAGCCCGAGGACATCCTCGCCTCCCGGATGATCGCCGACCCGTTCCACCTGCTGGACTGCTCGATGACCTCCGAGGGCGGGTGCGCGCTGGTCCTGGTCGCCGCCGACCGGCTGGCCGACATCCCCGGCAAGCCCGTCCACGTGCTGGGCGGCGGCGCGGACTACTACGGCCCCGCCTACCAGTTCCCGCCCAGCTGGGACCTGGCCGGCCGTCGCGGCGGCCCGGTCAACGGCCGGATCGGCGGGCGGGCGGCGGACCGGGCGTTCCGGCACGCCGGCCTGGAACGTTCCGACGTCGACGTCCTCGAACTATACGACCCGTTCTCGTTCGAGATCATCCGCCAGCTGGAGGCGTTCGGCTTCTGCGAGCCGGGCGAGGGCGGTCCGTTCGTCGAGGACGGGCACATCGCCGTCACCGGCAGCCACCCGGTCACCACGGACGGCGGAACGATGTCGTTCAGCCACGCGGGCGGGTCACCGCAGATGTTCCAGCGCGTCATCCGCGGCGTCCAGCAACTTCGCGGCGAGGCGGGACCGCTGCAGGTACCCGGCGCCGAGGTGGCGCTGTGCAGCGGCGCCGGAGCCGGAGCCCTGTTCAACTCGGTCGTTCTGCTCGGCACGGAGGCGTCGTCATGAGCACACCCCTGGCTCCCCAGCACGGTGAGTTGCCGCACGCCGAGCCCACCGAGCTGAGCGCCCCGTTCTGGAACCGCTGCGCGGAGGGAACGCTGACCTTCCAGCGCTGCGCGGCCTGCCGGTCGATCAACTTCCCGCCGGTCGAGGTCTGCCGCGAGTGCCTGGACACCGACCTCGGCTGGGAGGAGAGCTCGGGCCGCGGCACCCTCTACAGCTGGACGGTCGTGCACCGGCCGGTCACCGCCGCCTTCACCCCGCCCTACGCGCCCGCCATCGTCGACCTGGACGAGGGCTACCAGATGGTCACGGACCTGATCGGAATCGCGCCCGAGGAGATCACCGCCGGGATGCCGGTCGAGGTCGACTTCCACGAGGTGAGCCCCGGACTGCACCTGCCCTACTTCCGGCCGCGCTCCGGCTAGCCCCTGCCGCGCGAGCCTCGCGACAGGGCCCCGTCGGCCTCCCTCCGACAGGCGTCCGTGCCTGTCCTCCTCCCTATGGCATCGCGTACCGGCGTGCATGAACGGCCGTACGCGACGTGAGCCGGAACGCCCCGCTCCGCCGAGCGCCGGCGTTCCCGTTCACCTTCGTCTCCGCACTTCCCACCCCCCGCCGCAGTGCTCCCGGATGCGAGGAGAAACCAGAATGTCATCACCCTCCGGTACGTCAGCCGCCAACCTGCCACCTCGGTCGATTCCGGTCGTCATCGCGGTGCTGCTCATCGCCGAGATCGTCAGCGCCTTCGAGACGACCATGGTCTACAACGCCCTGCCCCGGTTCATCACGGCGTTCCAGAGCAACGCCGCGGATGTCAGCTGGAGCGTGACGGCCTTCCTTCTCGTCGCGGCCGCGTCCGCCGCGCTGTGCGGTCGTCTCGGTGACGTCTACGGGCGGCGGAAGCTCCTGATCATCGTGCTGCTGCTCTCGGCGGTGGGTTCGCTGATCAGTCTCTCCACCGGCACGCTGACCGGCGTGATCGTCGGCCGGGCGATCCAGGGAGCCGCCGGGGCGATCCTGCCGCTCTGCTTCGGCCTCGCCCGCGAGATGCTGCCGGCCAAGCGGGTACCGGTCGCGGTCGCGGTCATCGCGGGCGCGGCGCTCATCGCCGGAGCGTCGGGCAACCTCGTCTCCGGCCTGCTGCTCGACCTGGCGGACTGGCACCTCATCTTCGTCTTCGCCGCCGCCCTGGCGCTCGTCGCCGCCGCGGCCTGCCTGGCCCTGCGACCCTCGACCGTCGTCGCGCGAGTACAGAAGATCGACTATGTGGGCGGTGTGCTCTTCGCCCCCGCCATCGCGTTGGTGCTGTTCGGGGTCACCCAGTCCCGTAGCTGGAGCTGGGGAGACGCCAGGACGCTTGGTTTCATCCTGGTCGGGCTGGCGATACTCGCGGTCTGGGCGTGGTGGGAGCTCAGGGTCGACGACCCGATGATCAATATCCGGCTGTTCTTCCAGCACAAGCTCGCCCTAACGATGCTCGCCACCGCGGTCCTCGCGCTCGGTCCGCTCGGTATCAGCGGATTCCTCTTCCCCCTGATGATGCAGACGCCGGAGACGGCACCGGTGGGTCTCGGGCTGAGCCCGAGCGTCGCGGGGATGCTGGCCTTCTCCACCTCCATCATCGGCTTCGTGCTCACCCCGGTCAGCGGGCGCGTCTCGGCGGCCGCGGGGGCCCGGCTCTCACTGATGATCGGCGCGGCCGTCGGCGTGGCGGGCGTCGTGATGCTCGCGGTGCTGCACAAGAGCGTCGTCGGCCTGGTCGCGAGCACTCTCGTCCTCGGCATCTCGACGGCGTTCGTCTACACCGCGCTGCCCAACCTGGTGGTCGAGGCGGTCCCCGCCGAGAACACCAGCGAGGCGACCGGTGTCAACGTCGTCACCCGCACCGCGTTCCAGGGCGTCGCCACCTCGGTCGGGGCGGTGCTGCTCGCCTCCTCCACCGTGCCCGGGACGACGTTCGGAACCGAGGCGGCCTACTTCAAGGTGTTCGCCCTGATGGGGGTCTGCTGCCTGATCACCTTCGTGATCGGCATGGTCATCAAGCCCGGACGGGAGACGGCACGGTCCGCGACACCCGAGGTCGCGACCCCCGTGGCGGCGCACGACTGACCGCCGGCACCGGGTCGGGGGCCCGGGACGACGACGTCCCGGGCCCCCGACCCGGTGGGGCGGTCGCCCAGGTCTTTCGGCGCCGGAATTGTCGTACCCCTGTGCCACACTCGCTCGGCATGAGCGGCGATGTGCGGTTGAGAGAAGTCGAAGAGGCCGATCTGGAGCTGTTCTTCGAGCATGAGCACGATCCCGAGACGGTCCGGCGGTCGAAGTTCGTCCCTCGGGATCGGGAGCGATTCATGACCCACTGGGCCAGCAGGGTCCTGGGAGATCCTACGGCCCTGGTGCGGACGGTCACCGTGGACGGGAAGGTGGCCGGCAATGTCGTGTCCTGGTGGGACGAGGAGAAGCGCTTCCTCGGGTACGTGTTCGGCCAGGAGTTCTGGGGCCGGGGCATCGGCACCCGGGCGGTGGCGCTCCACCTGCGACAGGAGCCGACCCGCCCGCTCTACGCCGACCCCTACAGCGGGAACATCGGCTCGGTGCGGGTGCTGGAGAAATGCGGCTTCCGGCACGTCGAGAAGGTCCAGTACGGCGAGCACGAGCACCTCATGCTGGTACTGGACGCCTCCTCCGCACCCGCCTGACTCCGGACGCGTCCGCGCATGTGGTGTACGAGCATCCGGAAGGTCGGGCACCGGAGATGGGCTGTGGCCGGTGCCGCTCCCGCCGGGCGCGCGCCCGGCGGGAGCCGCTTTCAGCAGGTGACGGTTCTTTCGTACTTCGCGAACGCGGCTTGGGGGGCGAACGCCCAGAATCTCCTCTGATTCTTCTTCATGGTGAAGCACCAGCTGTCCTTGCCTCGCTTGACGAGCACCTTCACCCTCATCGTCCTGCCGCACCTGTTCGTCAGCATGACCCCCTGGCGAATGATCAATTGGCGCTTGACGCAGGACGGAGCGGTGCCGGCCGACGCGGACGCCGACCCCGCACCGGCGGTCGTCGCCGGTGCCGCGTCGGCAGCGCCCGCGGGCGCCAGGGCGAGGGCCGCCGAAACGACGACGGCGGCGGCGGAGATCTTCAGCGTGCTGAGCATGGGGACTGTCTCCCGGTGTCGGCTCTCGCTACGAGAACGGTGTTCGAGACGTGGGGCAGCGATCCGCGGACGCGGTCACCGGGGGCCCGTGCCGTCTCGGTGGACGGCACGGGGAAACGGCTTGCCGTGCGGATCCGGGGGCCGTCAAGCCCGGGGAACCTTGTCAGCACCAGGGGGAGAGGAGGCAGTAGAAGTACCTCTTGTGGTTCCAGAGCAAGGACCTGAAGATCCTGGGGAGCGAGTTGAACGCCGCGGAGTAGCTGGCCCATCCCTTCTTCGCCTCCTTCTCCAGCTTCCCCCACACCCACGCGCCGCCCGCCTTCATCACGGCGTGGCAGGCCAGCCGCTGCTTCCAGCCCTTCACCCGGCTGCATGAGAACTTCTTCGCCGCTACCGCGGCCGCCGGAGTGACCGCTCCCAGCGTGGGAGCGAGGTTCTCCGACGCCGTCTGCACGACCATGACGTGCGCGGAGCGCGTCACGGGGGCCGCATGGGCCGGCGCCGTAGTGGCCAGGGTCATGACCGCGGTACTCGCGGCCAGGGCCAGTCCTGCTTTCTGGCGCATGTTCATGCTTGTCGTCCTTCCTCTGGTCCGGTCGGCGGCACTCTGCCGCCGGCCGATGCGCCATCGGGCGAAACGCGGGCCTGTAGCGCACTCGCTGTCGTCCGACGGCCTTCGAGGCCCGAAGTTATGCGGCGCCTGTTTGTTCGGCAGCCCTGTTCAGAGCCCCAAACAAAACAGATCGAGGGTGCGGTCGGCGGCCTCGCCGGCCGGCGACAGGCGGACCCGGTGGGTACCGCCCGCGTACCCGTGCGTGTGCGCATCGGCTTGCCCGTCGGACGTCGCGTGCCAGATGCCTTCTCCACCGGGAATCGGCCGGGAAAGTCGCGCCAGTGCGGACGATTAGGTAGTTTCGTTTTCTCTAGCGACCTTTGCCGTCCAGTGGGTGGAGCGCCTGAACAGTGGGTCGTCGCGAAAGACCGCTGGATCCCGCGGGGGGACCTGTTCCGGGCTTCGCCTACGCACTGCGGAAACTTCGCCAGGAGGCAGGCGGCCTCACCTACCGGGACATGGCGCGGCGCGTGGGTTGTTCGGTCACCACCCTGTCCCAGGCGGCCGCCGGTGAACGCCTGCCCTCGCTGCAGACCGTCCTCGCCTACGTGGAAGCGTGCGGTGGCGACCTGGCGGAATGGGAGACCCGCTGGCGCGACGTGACCGCGGAACTGGCGCGTGAAATGCGAGACGACGATGGGGCTGTGCCGTCCTACCTGGGCCTGGCCTCCTACGACGCCGAGGACGCGGCCCGTTTCTTCGGGCGCGAACGGTTGGTTCGGGAAGTAGTGGACCTGCTGGAACTGCGGCGCTTCGTAGCGGTTTTCGGGCCGTCCGGCAGCGGCAAGTCCTCCCTGCTGCGGGCCGGGGTCGTGCCGGCCCTACGGACGTCGTCCTCACCGCCGAAGGTGGTGGTCATCACCCCGGGCGACCACCCGATGCGTCACGCCGACCGGCTGCGCGCCGACGAGTCCGCCGGCGGATCACCGGTGGTGGTGGTGGACCAGTTCGAGGAGGTGTTCACGCTCTGCCGCGACCGGGGCGAGCGTGCGGAGTTCGTGGACATGCTCGTCGGTGCACGGCGTCCGGCGAGCGCACTGCGGGTGATCATAGCCGTCCGGGCCGATTTCTACGGGCGCTGCGGCGAGCACCGCGAGCTCGCCGAATCCCTGCGCGACACCGGCCTGCTGGTCGGGGCCATGACCAGGGACGAACTGCGGGAGGCGATCGTGCGGCCGGCCATGGCCGACGGCCTCACGGTCGAACGCGCGCTGACTGCGGCGATCATCGCGGACGTCGCCGACGAGCCCGGCGCGCTGCCACTGATGTCGCACGCGCTGCGTGAGACCTGGCGGCGCCGCCGTGGCAAGATGCTGACGCTCGACGCCTACGAGAGCGTGGGCGGGGTGCGGGGGGCGACCGGTCACACCGCCGAGGAGCTGTACGGGCGCCTCTCCCCGGCCCAGGCCAGAATCGCCAGGCGCGTCCTGCTCCGGCTGATCAACCCTGGAGAGCAGGCCGAGGACACCCGCCGTCCGGTCTCCCGCGCGGAACTGGATCCTCTGGGAGACGTCGACACGGGACTCGTCATCGAGCTACTGGCCGGCGCCCGGCTGCTGACGCTGCATCAGGACACCGTGGAGGTGGCCCACGAGGCCCTCATCGGGGCATGGCCACGGCTGCGGGGCTGGGTCGACGAGGGTCGCGATCGTCTGCGCGCGCACCGGCAGCTGTCCCAGGCGGCCGCGTCCTGGGCCGAGCACGGCCACGACGCCGGCGCCCTGTATCGGGGCGCGCATCTGACCGTCGCCGAGAAACTGCTCGCCGAGTCGGAGCACCGTGACGATCTCACGCCCCTGGAGAACGACTTCCTCCGGGCGAGCGCGGCCCGTGCCCGACGTGCCTCGCGCCTGCGGTCCGGCATCGTGGCCGCCCTGGCCGTGCTGCTGATCATCTCCGTGGCCGCGTCGGTGGGCGCCGTACGGCAGGCCGACCTCGCCCGGGGGCGGCTGGAGGAGACGACGGCCCGGCTGGTGGCGCAACGCGCCGCGACCCTGCGCCTGACCGATCCGGGGCTGGCCCGCCGGCTGAGCGCCGCGGCGTGGCGAATCTCCCCCGTCTCCGAGGCCAGGGGAGAGCTGGTCGACTCGATGGCGAGCCCGATGGTCGACGCCTTCACCGACCCGTACGGCACCGCGGGGTCGCTGTACACGCTGAGCTCCGACGGAGCCGAACTGGCCTCCTACACTCCCGGTCGGACGGGCGAGCCGGGCACCCTTCGCGTCCACGACCTTGCCCGGAAGAAGCAGGTCGCCGACGTGCGCTGGGATCGGGAGGTCATGGCTCTCGCGTTCAGACCCGGAACGCGCACCGTGGCGGTGGCGGACCTCTCCGGGGTGTGGCTGTGGTCGGTCCACGGCCCGGCGCCGAGCGGCTCACCCCTCGTCTCCTGGCAGGATCCGGGCCTGCCCGACATGTGGTTCAGCCCCAGTGGCCGTTTCCTGACCATCTCGGGAGTGGACGCCACGGAGACGTGGGACGTCGAGAGGCAGACCCGGGTACTGTCCGAAGAGGTCGTTCACATCAGTCCGGACGACCGGCTCGCGTTGGTGATTCCTCCTCAGGCTCGGGACCTGGTCGCGGAGGTGACATCCGGCTCGGACGCCGTGGCCACCGGTGGTTCGCGGTCTGCCCGTCGCCTTGAGCTGTGGGACCCCGTACGCGGCGAACGCGTCGACGCACCCTGGTTGCCGTCCAATGCCACCACCGGCGCGTTCAGTCCGGACGGCCGGCTGCTCGCCGTCTCCGCCCACGAGGACGGCGTCCTGCTGTTCGACGTCTCGACCGGCAAGAAGACGACAGAAGCAGCCATGTACGAGCCCGCCGAACGGCTGGAGTTCAGCGGCGACGGCCGCTTCCTCACCGGGACGGACACCGAGGATCGGGTGAACCTGTGGAGCGTACGCAAGGGCATGTCCGATGGCACGCTGCTGACGAGCCTCCCGCTCCCCCCGGGGACACTGGCTCCGCTTCATCGGATCTCCCACGACGGGCGTCTCCTCCGGGTGGCGGACCCGTTCGGGACGGTGCAGACGTACGATCTCTCGGCGCACACCACCGCGCTCGGCACGTTCGCCCCGGGAGACAACGACGAGCGGCGCTTCAGCCCCGACGGCCGCTTACTGGCCGTGGCGACCGGCAAGCAGGAGGGCTGGCAGGTCAAGATCTGGGACGTCGCCACCCGGAAACCCCTCGGCGCCGCGATCCGGCCGGATGACCCGCCCCTTTCGGGGGACCAGTCTCTTCCCGGGGCGGGGCCGTACTCGCCGGTGTTCAGCCCCGACGGACGCACGCTGGCGCTCATCCACGCCCAGTCGACCACGGTGACGCTCTGGGACGTCGCGACGAGGACCCGCACAGGCGACTTCACAGTGAGGCGTCAGTCGGCGGACGGAGTACGCGATCTGGTCTTCTCCCCCGACGGAGGGACCGTGGCGGTGAGCTCCTTCTTCGAAAGCCAGGACGACGTCGACGAACTCGAACTGTGGGACGTCGGGAGCCGGACGTGGCTCAGGAGCATCGGGACGGAGGCCGCGGGCGTGGCCTTCCTGCCCGACGGACGGCGGTTGCTGGCCCGCGAGGGATCCTTCCTCACCGATACGCGCCGGTCGCCCGGAACCGAGGGGGCAGTGCTGGACCTCGTCACCGGGAAGGTGTCGCCGTACCAGGCCGACGCCCGCGCTCGGGGAGAGGTGCTCCTGTCGCGGAACGCGGCCGCGACCGGTGACGCGTCCGGTCGTGTGACGTTCTGGACCGGGGAACTGCGCGAGCAACTCGCCCCGCCGCAGGTCGCGCACACGATGGCCGTCTCCGCTCTCGTGCCCTACCCGCCGGGCGACATGTTCGCGTCCGTCTCCGACAAGGACGTCATGCTGTGGGAGTGGCACGGGCACCGGCAGATCGGTTCCAGGGTCGAACTCACCTCCGACCTCGTCGCCACCGTGGCATTCAACCGGACGGCGCTGCTCATCTCCCATCAGGACGGAAGACTGCTGGAGATCACCGTCGCCCCGAACACCGCCGCCGCGGCGATCTGCGCCAAGGACGGGGCACTGTCCCGCCCCGAGTGGAATGCCCATATCCCCGAGCTTCCTTACCTGGATACATGCCGAGGGGGCCGCCAGTAGCACTTCAGACGCCCGATTCTCCCGCACCCCGCAGGTGGTCGGGGATTGAAAAATCGTCAGGGACGGCCCCGCTGTCCAGGCGATACTCACACGGTGGCCGCCAAGGTCGAGATCCCTCGGCGATACGGTCCCTGGTGCGCCGGAATCGTCGTCCCCGATGCCAGGCTCGTTCGGCGGGAACGTCGGCTCGGTGCGGGTACTGGAGAAATGCGGTTTCCGGCACGTCGAGACGGTCCAGTACAGCGAGAACGTCAGGCGGTGATTACCTGGACTTGAGACTCCAACCCGATGAAATCGTCTGGATTCCGCGTGACCAGAGGAAGACCGTTGGCCGCGGCTACAGATGCGATCAGAAGATCGGCAAGGCGCTTGCGGGGATGACGGCCAAGATCCAGAACAAGGGCGTAGATGATCCCGTAGGAGCGGGCAGCATCGGTGTCGAAAGGGATCGGATCGAATGTGGATTCCGCCCACTGAAGCATTGCCTGCCGTACGGCCCGCGCGTCAGCGGTCTTCGCCGCATGGGGACCCGCCGCCAGTTCGGCCATCGAGATGGAGCTGATGGCTGGGCGAAGATCGCTTGGCTGACAGTCGAGACTGCGGGCGAGGTGTTTCTCGTCGAGTTTTTCAAGATCAATGATCGCGGAGGTGTCCAGTAGGACGTTGTGCGGGACGCTCACAGAGCGTCTCCGAGCAGGGTTTGCTGGTCGAGGGCGCTGTCGATGTCGTCGCGGAACTCGGCGTAGTCGATGTGTGGCAGGCGGGTGGCCGCGCGCTTGAGCTCGTTCCACGGCACGAAGGTTCGGCGGCCGGTGACCAGCCGGAGCGCATGGGCACGGACCTCGATCAGTTGGTCGGGGGTCAACTGCTCAACGAGGTGGTGGACGTCGTCGTAGTCGTGCGCCGCGGTCATGTTTTCGAGTGTACGCCTGGCAGGTGGTCAGGGATTGAAAAGTCGTCAGGGACGACCCCGCTGTCCAGGCGATACTCACATAGTGGCCGCCAAGGTCGAGATCCCTCGGCGATACGGTCCCCGGTGCGCCGGAATCGCCGCCCCTCGGTGCCAGGCCAGTTCGGTGGGAACGGCGTCGTCCACCTGCGTGTCCGGCCGGCCGGGAAGAAGTCGCGAACCCCATAGAGAATCCTGCGATCCTGGCATCGGAGTCAGGAGTCGCAGAAGGTACCTGTGCCTCACTCGAACTGGGGACGAAAGCTCGACGCGGCGCGCGATCATGGCTCCGACCTGCACTGATAGGTGCGTTTCGGATAACGTCGACCTTTGATCGTCAGAAGGTCGGCGAAGTGGGCGTTCCCCGTTGGACCATGACGCCGCGCCCGCCCCTCCGGGCGGACGCGGCGGGAACGGGAGCTGTCTAAACGATGGAGCGGATGGTGCCGGTCCAGAGGTTGATGGCCTTCTGGTAGACCGTGAGCAACTCACCGTCGAAGTACGGCGAGACGCCGGTGTCGTACCGGTTGTCGCCATCGGTGTCGGAAACGCCGATCGTGATGCCGTTGAGATAGCCGGTGCGGGTGTCGTCCGTGTACTGGGTCAGCCACGAGGAACCGAGAGAGCCTTCACCGGTGAACGGGGAGTCCACCCCGATCGGCCGGTCCATGGGAAGGTCCGCGACCGCCATCGCGAACGTCGATCCGGTTGACCGTTCGAGGCTCTCGCCCGGGTAGGGCCGGCTGCCGTCGGGGTTGGGGCCGGCGGGATAGCCGAAGACGTCGACCGTGGGCGCGAGCGGCTGGTTGAACGCGATCCCCTGGCCGCCGACGTTGTCGGCCAGCCTCCCGGTATCGGTCAGCACGTCCGGAGAGGAGAGGACGACACCGTTGTACACGTTGACGAAGGCGAGGTCGCGGTCGTAGTCCCGGATGTCGTCGAAGTCATGGTGAACGAGGCCCTGCTTTCCGACGTACAGGTTGAACGGGGTCGTGCCCTCGGAGTAGCCGGGGACGAAGACCCACTTGGCGAGCGCGCCGGCCGGGGCCTCGACGTCCAACAGGCAGTGACCCGCCGTCGCGACGACGTTTCGGTATTTCGACTGCACGGACGTGCCGGTGCACCAGTGCGGCTGGAGGTCGCTGCCGATGAAGAACACCTTGCCCGAGGTCGTGGGCATTCCCCCCTCCGGCGAGGCCGGCTCCTCCACTGGCGGGATGGAAAACGGGGGGCCGTCCGGGACGATGTTCGTGGACAGGCGTTCCCCGACGACCGTGGTCCGCACGGCGTACGGTGTGGCGCTCTTCAGGTTGGCGGCCCCGTCGGCGAGCCAGAACCTCGCGACCTGCTGAGCCGTCGTCACCGTGGGAGCCAATGGGACCACCAGCACACTCGCGGCTTGTGCCGGCCCGGTGACGACGGTGGAACCCAACACGCTCAAGCCGATACCCAACGCGATCAGTGCACGCCTCAAGGGCGATCTCCCGTCCAGTCATGGGGCGCCTTCGCGCCCCGTCAGCGTGGAGAACCGGCCGATCGACCCGGCCGGCGAACAGCAAGATCGTAACCTCGACCGGAGCTCTGGTCCAGAAATTTTGGATCATATGTTCGATGTATTGGATATTTGTTCGATCGAAAGTTCGAGGGGCGGGCATCGGCATCTGGGTGGGCACTCCACCCGCGGCGGGAGCGGACCGCCCTGCGCCGGCCCCTTCGGCGGGACATCGGCTCGGTGCGAGTGCTGGAGAAATTCGGCTTCCGGCGCGTCGAGGCGGTCCAGTACGAGCACCTCATGCTCGTACTGGACGAGGCGCGAGCCAAGTCAGCGCCTCCGAATGTCGCCCACCAATCGAATCACTTCATCAGTCTGGCTATGCCGGGGGCAGGAGCGGGATTACATTGGCATCGGCATGCACGCGTTCTGCGTACTCCGCGGCCAGCGCTACGCTTGATGCGTAGTTGAGTCGTTCCTGAGTTTTACGCACACGCTCTTCGCACATATCGAGGATCTGCCCCCAGCGGAATACCCACAGGCCAACTCGTCCATCGTCCTGGACGCAGTTGGGCGGGAGTCCGGAGCCCTTGATCTGCCATTCCAAGGCTTCATCGATTGTGTTGCCGATCAACCAGAAGTCCCACCGGGTCTTCTCGTCGTGCTTGTATCGATCATCGGATACCACTGTAAAAGCATAACTACGTAGCTGGGCGAGCTCTTTTTCCGTGAGGGTAAGGCTGGGGCGCTTCAGCTCCACAATGAGATGGCGTTTGTTTTTATCTGCACCGGTGACTCCGGACAGCATGAGATCCAACCGCCCCGACCTTCCGTCGGCGCGGCGAACCGGTCGCCTGGAGTTTCGGCGAGGGGCTGTCCCTTCAAGAATCGCCAGGTGTCGCTCCAGGGCTTCGGTGAGCCCTGTCTCTGAAACAGCGCTGGAAAACTCGTCACCAAAAATCCAGAGCTCTTTTTCCAGCATCCGATGGAGTTGGTCCCGCTCCCGTAGCTCCCACTTCGCCTCTGGCTCGTAGAGCAGGTTACGCAGCAACGCCAGGAAGTCGACTCGATCGACGGTCTGCGCGTTGGCTGCGACTATGTTCCCCAGGCTGGCCCGACTTACCAGCCTTTCGATCTGTTCCTTCTGTGCCACCGAAAGACTGAACAGGTCTTCGAGCACCTTGGATATGGAAGTGGGCTGCCTGCGAAGCGCCTCGCTGAGCAAGACCAATTGTGTGCGTCGAGCTTGCTTTCCGCCCTTGAAATGGTGGCTCAAAAATACCGCGACATCATCGAATGTGGCTCGCTCGGCAACTTCGACGTCCGACCCGGGCAGGCCGCTGTAGGGATACACACCTTCTTGTATCCAGCGTTCGACCTGCTCTTTCGTCCGTTCGCTTTCTCGCATACGAAAGTGTATTCGCATTTGGTCGCGCGCCGCCTTTACGACTCGCCCAAGTGGTGTGTCGTCTATCTCAAATTCGCCGTCAAGAGAGTCGTATTCGGACAGGTTGCGAAGGCGATGCCATAGGATATATGCGGTGAAATTAAAGTCAGGAGCCTGAATTCCTGTCGAAAGTGTCAGGCGGTGAACACCCTGGTCGTCGCAGATCAAGAGCTCACGCTTTTGCGGCTTGGTGGACCACTCCACGATACGTAGAACCGGCCCGGCGCTCGTCATGTCCCTTGCGGCTGCTGTACCAGCATCATCCAGGTCAAGGGCGTATTCGTCCTGACGGTAGATGACTTCAGATGGGTCGAGTTGTTGCCCTCGCCAGGAAATCTTTATGTCCGGGTACTTGCTGAGGTAGGCAGCAAATCGGCTCGTGAGCTCAAATCTGACGCGCTCCGAGAGGAGCCTGTTCTTCCTCGGAGCATCCCCGACAACACGGACGGTCGTCCCGGGTTCCTCCTCGGTGAGTCGGCTGCCTTCCAGGTCGAAGACGCTGGCTCCATCTGAGAATCGTACGGTGGTGTGGGTACGAGCGGTCGGCCAGTTTGCAACCGTTACCCAGCTGGCGGTTGAGCCAAGTGCGAGGACTCGGAACCGGCCGTAGCCGTGTCTGCCATGCAGTTGTCGCCCACGATTATTTGTCCCTTTGGCATTTTTCTTCCACGATCCACCCATTCCGCTGAAGGCTGGGTGCACCGAATCAGCGGGTATTCCGTGACCGGTATCAGTGATCGTAATCGAGTCGATGCCGTCTAGGTCATTTGATTCAATCTCTACCGAAATCTCTTCGGCATCAGCATCCAGTCCATTCCAGATGAGCTCCTCCACGGCCCCTACTGGGTCACCTCGCCGGGCTACGCGCTCAATGAAGTCCGGCTTGACTTCGACTGGGATGTTCATGTGGTCATCATTGCCAATCACTGTGCGTGGCGCAACAGAGATCCGGGTAATGAGGTACGAGGTCGGGTTGGTTATTGAGGTTGAAGTCCGGAGATTAGATCACTGGCGGTAATTTGCGGCTGTTTGGAACTCCGCATTTGGTATGCCGGAATTATGGGGTATCCGGGAGGCGGTGGACTGACCGCCCAAGACCGAGCACGATATGAGGACGAGGTCCTGCGCTTGCCGCACGGCCGGGCGCACCCGAGGAACCTCGGCTGTGCGGCACCTGCGTTCGGTCAGATTTCTTCGCTGCGGATGCCCGTCAGGAAGTTGTTCCAAGCCATCGGGGAGAAGGTCAGCATCGGGCCGGCTGGGTCCTTACTGTCGCGTACGGCGATGAGGCCTGGCAGGTTGGTGGCTACCTCTACGCAGTCGTTGCCGCCGCCGCTGAGGCTGGACTTGCGGAACTCGGCACCGGACAGGTCAGGGGAGATCATGGCTGCTCCTCACCGCGGCTATGAGTGCCGCAGATTTCTCGGGGGACAGGCAGACGCCGCGAAGGCGCTCAAACCTTAGGGTAAGTCGCAGCACATGGTCGGCCTCTTCGATGTAAACGTCTCCGCTGGAGCATTCGGTATAGCCCACCTCTGGATCCTCGTCGCCGAAACCCAGTACGGAGAAGGCGCCTTCCATGCCGCTGTGTGCGCCGACTGCAGCGGGGAGGACCTGGATCGTGATGCTGGGCCAGTCGGAGATCTGGAGGATGTCGCTGAGTTGGCGGGCCATGAGGCCGGGCGATCCGACCGGACGACGTAGCGCGGCCTCGTCTACGAGGGCGTGCAGCGTTGGCGCACCTGGTCCGAGCAGGTTGATCTTCCGGGTCATGCGGGCGCTGACGTGTCGGTCGAGCTGGGCCTTGGTCAGCTCGGGCCTCGCTGCACGGATGACCTCATAGGCGTACTCCTCGCTCTGAAGCAGGCCCGGGATCAGGATCGGCTCCCACTTGTGGATAGTCGTCGCCTCGGTTTCGAGCGCGATGTAATAACCGGTGAAGACATCCGAGTAGGCGGTCCACCAGCCACGTACGGCGGCATCCTTGCAGAGCTGGATCAGCTCGGTCTTCGTCGCGAAGTCCGCGCGGTACAGGTCACAGGCGTTGGCGACGTCCGAGGGAGTCACCGTGATCCGCGCGTTCTCAACCCTGTTGAGCTTGGATCGGCTCCACCCAAGCGGGCGAGCTGCCGCCTCGGGCGTGAGCTCGGCTTGCTCCCGGAGTCGTCGCAGTTCACGGCCCAGACGACGCTGCCGGACTGTGGGGCTCTTCGTCATGCCGCTCAGTGTGCTAGGGATTCAGTAAAAAATCTATACGCACAGCGCTTGTGCGGTCGCACAGTGCGACTGCATCATGGCTCAACAGTACCGCTACTCCGAGTGAGGAGACCATGACAGAAGGAACTGCCCGAGTGGTTTGCCCCAAGCGGGAGTTCAGTCTCCGGTCGGCTCCCACTCGTCTGACGGTCGGACGAACGTGCCGACGCCGACCTCGGCTCGCACGAACCCCTCTCGCTCCAGTCGGTCCACTGCCTTGCGGATCGTGTTCCGGGCAAGGTCGGGGAACTGCTGCTCCAGTTGGGCCAGGCTGGGGATGGGGAATCCGGTCTTGTACTCACCGCGCTCAAGCTGGCCGCGCAGGATGTCGTACGCCTGCTTCCAACGTGCCCTGTCTTGGCGCCATTGCGGTGCCGGCTCCTGTGGTCCACCCATGCGACAGACCGTAGGAGGGCATGCTCTCGCCCGCTCTTTTAGGGCTGAGCATGGCAGAGCTTGGTAGAGCATGGCACTCTAGCTTTCTCAACTGCAGATACGTGAAATGAAAGCGGGCCCGCTCTGTCGTTGCACCGCCAGACGGGCCCTTGGCCAGGAAGTGAGTCCTGATCCGTGAACAACCCTAGTGCTCCGGTTCTCGACCGGGCCACGACGAGTGGCTGCGATTGTTTCGCCGGTGTGCCGCCGATGCCGATGGGCTGTGCCACCTGCGGGCATGCCCCCTACGCGCACGGCTGCGCCGACCGGCCCGCCGATCACGAGTATGTTCAGCCTTCCGGTTCTCTGCTGGACGTCCGCCTGCGGGCTCGTCGGACCGGAGACCGTTCTCTGCCCTGCTTCGAGCCGTCCGCCCCTGCGGCCCTGGCCGAGACCATCTCGTCAATACCCGAGCAGACCCCGGCCGCCACGCCCGTCGTACCGACGCCGTTACCCCGGCGGGTGCCCTGCCGTCTTCGCCCAGCGTGCCCGTCCAGGTCCGCTCTCACCAGACCATCCCGGCACGGCTACAGAAGTAGCCCCGCGCCGAGCCCAAGGCGAACGGCCACCCGCGCTCTGCGATGCGCAGTGGTCACCACGTCTTCGTGCCAGCCGCCCGGCCGGTACGACGTACCTCTCCACGTCCTTGTCCGCTGTACAAAGCGGGCCCGTCCACCGCTGCGAACGACCGGACGGGCCCTTGATCGGATGGAGGTCCAATCAGTGAACGATGGTAGATCCACCAGCCCCGAGCCCACCATCCCCGGCTGGCGGCTGATCCTCAGCGATGCCGGGCGGCTATGGGCCAGCCGGGAGAAGCCCTTTTCCCTGGTCGCGTTCCACGCCGGGGCCGAGCGGACGGTCGACGCCGACAGTCTGGAAGCGCTGCGGGTCGAGACCGAGCGGCAGGAGACCATCGCCAGGCAGGCGCAGGAACAGGCCGCAGGGCGGGTGGTCTCGTGATCCGCCGCTGTCTGGCCGCCGCCCGGGGGCGTCACCGCGACGGCCAGACCGCCGCCCCGGTCCCGCAGTACACCTGGGACCACGAGGCCCGCGCCGAGGCCGCGATGCTGGAGATCACCTGGCCGGGATGGCCCGTCCTGTACGGCACCGGCAGCCGTCTCTTCCACGCCATCGCCACCTGGCCCACCCCGGAACCGCTCATCATCTGTGACCGGACCATCGAGGGCCTGAAAACCCAGATGCGCGAGGCCGAGACGACCGCGCTCCTGCACCGCTGGGCGCTCACCTCCGGCTCGGCCACTATCGGCCACTTCTGAACGGGCACGGCGGTCCCGATCCAGGGCTGCCGTGTCGTCGAAGACGTACCGCGTGAGGGTGAAACGCGGTGCGTGACGCGGGCGGGCCGCCCAACCGGCCCGCCCGCTGAACCGGCGTGGCGAGTACGGCCCACCCCGTGATGCGCTCGTCGCGCCATCTCACTTGTGCCCGTATTGCACCCTACGAAGGGTGACCTTGGGCTCAGTTCCATGCTCTGTGTTCGGCCTCCCAGGTACGCCCGGCAGCTTTACCCACCACGAGAGGGTCCGCGAATGTGGTGACAAGATCCGTCAGCTCGACAAAGTCCGGTGGGTGACCAGCGTCAGTCCGGCCCTGTCGTCGTATCCAGGCCGAGTACGAGGACTGTCGTCGCACAGGTAGATCGCTTATCCGAGAACTCAGCGGTTCGAGAATCACGCCTCTGTGCTCGGCAGTGGCCCTGACTGCGGCGGTAAGTTCGTCACCGTTCAAGTTATTGAGAGAGATCAACCGGTAGATGTCGGCGTAATCCCGATCCCGAGTGTTGAGGGCACCCAGGGATACCGCCGTGACGACTTTCTCGGCGATGACCGTGGCGAGAGGGTACCCGTACAACTGGAAGCTCCCACCTGCCAGTTGCTGGGGATAGTCGATGAGCCGAGGCGCGGGTGTGATGGGGTCGCCGAAGCTGACATCCAGTTGGAGCTTCAACCGGGCGCGTGCGATGTTCGAGGCCATGGAGAGCCGGAGCCCGTGATACTCGTCGTCTTGGCGTATTGGCACCGTCCTGAGTGAGGCCGGGTCAAAGGCCACACCATCCTCGACGACTGTTTCGGCTATCCCCGCTATGCGTCGGATGATCTCGGCGTCATCTCCTGGAAAAGCACGGCCAAGGATGTCGATGTCCCTCGTCATGCGGCGGGCGCCGAACTGAGCCAGAAGCAGGCCCCCCTTGAGGACGAAGTGCCGTCCACCGAGCGGCGAGGCGGCCAGCCGAAAGAGGAATCGTTCGAGCACGTACTCGACCATGACCTCATCAGTGGATCTGCCCTCGCGGCGAGCCAGGGCACGCAGGTCGTTGTACACCTGTCCTGCGACGTCAGCGCGGGGTGGGTTGGGCATCAGGCCAGCACCGCCTCGACCGCGGGACGGATCACGGGCATCGCGTTCAGCCTCTCGGCCATGTCCTGAAGGTCACTGACCGCCGAACCACCGCGGGTGCGCAGGTACCGGCCGAGCGCGGAAAGCGCCAAGCTCTCTCCGATCCGATGACGATGTCGCATCGCGTCGACCACACTCCGGGGTGCGCTGTACACAGGAATCCTCTCTCCAGGAGCGGCCTGGAACTCTTCGCGGCCGAGGTCGAATGTGCTGACTGTGTACTGGGACACCACGACAGGTGGATAGGAGATCGACGGGCGATGACTGCCGCGCGCCACTGCGATGTGAACAGCGGAGGGTATGTCGTCGATGAGCTCGTGAAGAGCAAGAGCTGATTCTCCGCAGACGATCGCGCGGGGGACCCGCGTACACACGGCAAGCAGATCAAGATGTGCTGTCTCCGGAGCGCTCGCGTGGCGGTAGACCCCTCGCGACAGCTCGTCGAGCTTTCCGTCCGTGACCAGCTGGGAAAGATCACGGGAGGAGATTCCAGTACGACGCGCCTGAGCAGCGGTGAACGTGGGCGGCAAGGCCGCCAATCGCCCCTCAGGCGCCCGTTCCTCCCTCATCCTCATGTATCAAATCCTACCCATCGGCCTAGGCGAGGGGGAGGGTTTGATACATGAGGACGTGTTTCAGAAACGTCAGGAGTTCGACGCGGCATGCTCCCCGGACGGCCCACACGGTTTGTTCGTGGCACCGGTTGTCATCCAGACAGGAGTCCCCGCTGCGCGTGTTCGCGCACGGTCCGCACGCAGGGCGGCCGACCGGTCACCGCCACGGGCGGTGGACGACCTTCGTCGCGGAACGGCCGGGGTAGACGACGATCAGGTGCTCCTCGACGGGCGCGTCGGGGTCATCCTCATTCCACTCGAACGCGCGGGCGTAGACGCGCATCCGGTAGCGGCCGGGGCCGTCGACGGCCAGGTTGGGCAGCGGCTTGATCGCCCCGCTGTCACCGCCCTCGGGGTACGGCGGTACGACCAGGCGGCCGCTGCGGCTGATGACGCCCACCTCGACCACCCGCTCCCAGCCCTTGAGCCGGAGCGGCGGGGCGGCGCCGAACGCCTTGACCGTCAGGCACATCGGCGCGTTCTCGCCGTCGGTCGTGATGGCGGCGCTGCTGCCGGCGGCGTCGATGAACCCGTCGTCGATGGCCTTGAAGATGTCACCGCCCACGCCCTCGGTGCTGTCCCGGTCGTCGAAGACGTCATAGCCGCCCCCTTCGAAGAGCAGGTACGCGGCCGTGCCCTGCCGCCTGGCCCGCAGCTTCGGCCAGGGGTCGACGCATCGGGCGTTCATCTCGCTCTCCCACGCGGCCAGTTCCCGCTCCCGCTCGGCCTGTTCGCGCGCCTCGTCCGCCCGCTGCCGGGCGACGACGTCGGGGCACAGGAACTCCAGGGCGTCGCCGAGCTCGCCCGCGCCCGCCGATCCGCCCGCCCGCCGGAGCAGCTCCCGCCGTTCCTCGACACCGGGCACCGCGCACAGTCTCTCGCCGTGGGCCAGGATGCGCTGGTCCGGCAGGTCCTCGGGGAACATCGGGCCCCCCGCGTAGGTGTCGTTTCTGGCCAGGCACAGAAACGCCCGCCGCCGGTCCTGCGGCGGAGTGTCGGCGTAGGACCGGATCCGCTCGCGGCAAGCCTCGTCCGCGCCGGTGAAGCTGAACCGGGCGCCTTCCTCGGCGCCGACCACGACGAGCGGCAGCACGAGCGCCACGGCGGCGATCGGCCGCGGCCCGCGGCCGGTGGCGGGCCGTGTGGCGGTTTCAGCGGCGGGCATGCCGGCGGGCCCGGCGAGCTCGTGCGCGGTGCGTGCCAGCCACACCGTGTGGAACACGCCGAGCGCGTTCACCACGAGCACCGGGCCGTCGAACAGCAGCCACTGGAAGGCGAGGTTGAGCACGGGGAAGGCCAGCAGGACGACGAGCGCGATCCGCCCGATGTCGATCGTGGCGCTGCTCCACCGCCCGTCGCGGCGCTGCCCGACGAGGATCATCACCATCCAGCCGAAGCTCGCCAGTCCCAGCAGGCTGATCACCTGGAGGCCGGGGCCGTCGAGGAAGCGCAGCAACGCCGGGGTCAGCACGCCGATCAGGCCGAGCGCCAGGGCGATCGCCCGGAACAGGGCCGAGACCCCGGAGACGACCCGCGCCAGCAGGATCACCGTGGCGGCCCACACGACCAGGCTCGCGACGTACTCCACGGTGCCGGACAGCTCGTCGACGAGTTCCCAGAGCACCAGGTCGCCGGCGACGTTCACATAGAGCAGGCGTCGCAGCCAGACCACGCCGCGCGGCAACCCCTCGGCGCGCGGCAGTGCGGGACCGCGCAGCACCTGCCACAGCATCCACGCGTTGAGCCCGCAGATCCCGGCGAGCAGCAGACCCAGCCGGTCTTCCTCCGCGGAGACGCCCCACATCGAGGCCGTCGCGGCCACCGACAGCGCCGACAGGTCGCCGGACACGGCGGCGAGCACCGCGGCTACCGCCACGGCGGTCAGGTAGAGCGCGACGACGACGGCAGCCGCGCGCCCGAAGCGGTATCGTCCGATGGCGGCCCGGATTCGAGTGACGATGCGGATGATCTTAGCGGCATATCGACACGGTTCCCGCGCAGTCGCATCGAGCACCAGCGGCCCGTCCGGGATCGGGAGTGGTCGTGGAAGGCCCACCGGCAACCGTCATTGGCGCAGGCTTTCAGGCGGGCCCATGTCCCGTCGGCCAGTGCCGCCGCCGTCGCGCCGACAACCCGGCCGACCACGGCGTCCATGCCGTCGCCGTGGTCGACGAGGACGACGCCGTCCGGCGTGAACGTGATGTCGGCGCCGGACCGGCCGGCCTTGTGTCCCGGGTCAGCTGTTCGCCGTCAAGGCCGCGCGTGCGGTGGTGAGGATCTCCTCGGAGAGGGGGGAGCCCTTGGTGGCCCGGGACAGGACGAGTGCGCCGAGCATCGTGCACAGCCGGGTGATGCCGTCCTGGTCCTCGGTGGCGAGCCACTCGGCGAAGTCGCTCACGCCCTCGGCGTAGACGCGGTGGGCCTCGTGATCACCGAGTTCCCGTGCCATGTCGGTGGCGAGCCCGGCGACGGGGCAACCGTCCGCCGGGTTGTCGCGGTGCTCGACGGAGAGGTAGGTGTCGATCGCCGCCCGCTGCTCCGGTCCTGCCGCGCGGCGCCGGGCGAACTCGTCGAAGGCGTGGGCGGTGGCCTCGTCGACGAGCGCCTCCTTGGAGGCGAACTGCTTGTAGAAGCCGCCGTGGGTCAGCCCGCACTCCTTCATGAGGTCGGCGACGCTGACCTGCGTGCCCCGCTCGCGGAACAGCCGGGAGGCGGCTGCCACGACCCGCTTGCGGTTCTCCTGTGCTTGCGCCTGCGACACGCGGCCCATCGGCCACCTCTCAAGTTGGATGTCGGTTGACATCTATCCTATCCTCCGGTTTAGATTATTAACGTAATCTAATTTCCGGGCTCGGTCATCGGAACCGCCCGCGACGCTGGGAGCAAGCATGGAACTGAAGGACACGGTCGCGGTGGTCACCGGCGCCAACCGGGGGTTGGGCCGGCAGTTGGCCGTCCAGCTTCTGGAGCGCGGAGCGAAGGTGTACGCGGCGGCCCGCCGCGCTGAGAGCGTGGACGTGGCCGGTGCCGTCCCACTCCACCTGGATGTGACCGACGAGAAGTCGATCCGGGCCGCGGCCGGCATCGCCTCCGACGCGACGCTGCTGGTGAACAATGCCGGGATCTTCACCGGCACCCCTCTGGTCGCCGGTGATCTGGACTCGGTGCGGCTGGAGATGGACACGAACTTCTTCGGGCCGCTCGCCGTGACGCGGGCCTTCGCCCCGGTCATCGAGAGCAACGGCGGCGGCGCCGTGCTCAACGTCCTGTCCGTGCTGTCCTGGCTGCACCCGGCCGGTTCCGGGTCCTATTCGGCGGCCAAGGCCGCCGCGTGGGCACAGACCAACGCGATCCGCGAGGAGCTGGCACCTCGCGGCATCACCGTCTCGGCGCTGCACGTCGGGTACATGGACACCGACATGGCCGCCGGCGTTCCCGCCGAGCGGAAGGTCGATCCCGCCGAGGTCGCGGCCCAGGCCCTGGACGGCATCGAGAAGGGCCTCCCCGAAATCCTCGCCGACGAGGTCACCCGGCACGTCAAGCAGAACCTGGCCGCGACGCCGAACCCGGTGTGAGGCGCACCCCGCGGCGTCCGTTGTACGTTGCCCCGGGTGGGGACTTCTCGCCAGGCGCGGTCAAGGCCCACGTCGAGCCCGCGCATTGGGCGGAGATCTGGACTGCTGAGGTGGTGGCCACCGCGAACGCCGCCCAGCGGCAGACCGAGGGGGTAGGCGCCGGAGGCCGGACCCTCCGCTCTCCTGTCGGCGGTCAGCCGGCCAGGCGGCGGACCATGCGGACCAGCGCCTCGCGCCTCGACCGGGTGCTGTCATCGGCGACCCCGGCCATGAGCATGCGCACGATCTGGGGAGCCGAGAACCACCAGGTGGTCAGTGCGAACACGGCGTAGCACAGGTGCGCGGGATCGAGGTCCTCGCCGATCGCCCCGGACGCCTGAGCCCTGGCCAGGGCTGCGACCTTGTCGGCGTAGTGGGTGGTGCGTTCGTCCTCGGCCGCCACCGCGACCTGGCCGTCCTGCAGCCCTTCCCAGGCCAGCAGGCGCAGGAAGTGCGGGTGTGCGCAGTGGTAGTCGAAGACCCGTCCCGCGTACTCGCCGAGGTCGGCACCCTGTTCGACGCTGAGCGGCACGGCGGCGGCCACCTTGGCCAACTCGGCCTCGAGTACCGCGGTGAACAGCCGCTCCTTGTTGCCGAAGTACTGGTAGATGCGCTCCTTGTTCGCCCCGGCCCGCGCGGCGACGCGGTCGACCCGCGCGCCTTGGGGGCCGTGCTCGGCGAACTCCTGGACGGCGGCGTCGAGGAGGAGCTGCTTGGTCTTGGCGGTGTCCCAGGCCATGGAGGCAGCCTACAAGATTCCAACCAGATAGTTGGACATTTGGTGGCGGGCATGCCAAACTCCAACTGTTCAGTTGGAGATGTGGTCCATCCCGGCCCTGGCATCGGCGTGAAACCCGGGCCCCACCGGAACCCGGCTGATCACACCCGGACCGGAGGCCTTCGAGCCTCCGTCCGACCTGCCTGCCACCCCCAGAGACACGAGAGATCGGCACAGAGACATGACCGTGACGCCCGAGACCACCCGCGAGATCGTCGACGCCTTCTTCACCCGCTTCGGCAGCGGGGACCTGCCCGGCCTCCTCGACCTGTTCGCCGACCGTGTGGACTTCTCCGTCCCCGGCGCGCCGAACGTTCCCTGGACCGGGACCCGCTCCACCAGGGACGAGATCGCCGAGTTCTTCACCCTGCTCGGTACGGAGCTCACCCCGGCCGACGAGTTCACCGTCAACGCCACCGTCCTCGACGGTGACCACGCCGTGGTGACCGGACGCAGCCGCTTCGGCGTGCTGTCCACCGGCAAGGCGTTCACCAACGACTTCGCCCTGCACTTCACCGTCACCGACGCCAGGATCAGCGGCTACCACATGCACGAGGACAGCCACGCGATCAGCGTCGCCTTCACCGATTGAGGCCGGCTGTCCGGCAGGCAAGGTCACGTTGAGCGGCCACTACCGGGTCCACGACCAAAGCGGCGCCCTGTAGGACTACGACCTCAAGGTCGCCGGGCAGGGCGTGGTCAACACCGTAGCCGCGGGGAACCGATACTTCCTGGTAGATCGCGTGGTAGCGGGTCACCTCTGTCCTACATCCACAGGCCACCACGCGACTCCGCCCGTCGGCGAGCCTGTCCTCACCGACGCTCAGCGTTCGACGTCGGCGCGGAAGGGGGGAGGAGATCCCTGAGTTCGGCGGCGTTGAAGTTCGGGCCGTACACGATTCCGACCGTGCCGTCGTCGGCCCAGGCACACATGCCCGATGCGGAGTCCAGGAGCAGGGTTTCGGTACAGCGGGCGTAGCCGCCGAACGGACCCGTGGGGATCTCGAAGTCTTCGCCCGGTGTGCCGACCGCCTGAAAGGTACCGAGGATGTCGTCCACGGTCGGCTGCCACTGGTCGGTGACGACCCTTGCGTCATATCCGGTGAATGTGAGGAGCCTGGTCCATTTGCGGCCCTTGGCCTTCTTGGTCTCCTCGTAGCGGGCATCCACCGTGTCGTAGACGGGAGCACCCCCGACGGAGGGCCGGTTGGACAGCAGTTCCTCCCGCGTGGCGGACGGCCACATGGCGTCGAGGCGAAGGCCCGCCGTCCGCTGCGGCAGCGGTTTCACCAGCCAGTGCCCACCCAGAGGGGAAGACGGTGCCGCGGAGCCGCCGGAGCCGCCGGAGCCGCACGCCGAGAGCAGGCAGACGGCGAGCATCGCCACCGCCGCGGCTGCCGTACCGTTGGCGCGGCGGGCGGTCCGCACCGCCGGGGCCGGGGGGTGGGCGGCGCCCCTCCCCGCGGAGAGAACTCCCCGATCGCGAGACGTACATACGGGGCTGAGGACAGGCATGCGTCTTCCTTCATGTTCGGTTCATCATCGCGAGCAGCACAGGGCGTCGGCCCGCGTGGTCCCGCGCGACGTCTTCTGTAGGGGCCCGGTCTGGTCGCCCCGGGCTGCGACATCCGGGGCGACGCGGTGCCTTCCCAAGTCGGTCGGCAACCGGATCAACCGATGGGCGGATAGGGCGGGGACAGGCTCCACGCCTGCAAGCCCGAGCTTCGATCGGTGGAGATGACAACCGGAAGGCCGTCCAACCGGGCCACCGTCATCGTCCGGACCACGTCGGGGTGGACGAACGGTGCGCCGATCTGCTTGCCGGTGGCCAGGTCCCGCACCCGCACCGTCATGTCTGTGCTGCCGGTGACGGCGACTGGGCGGCCGTTCAACTCCGTCACCGCCAACGCCTCCACTGCGGCGATGTGATCTGTGGCCTGCACATAGATCTGCGTGCCGAAGGGGGCGGTCGCCGCAGAACGGGCCGCCGGGGCAGAACCCTTGTCCGTGGTGGAACCACCGGGCGAGGAGGGCGTCTCGCGGCTGTCCGACTGCCAGAACAGGACGACCAAAATGGACACCGCAAGGGTGGCGACGGTCGCCAGCATGCGCCCTCTGACGGGACGGCGTGATGGGCCATCGGTGCTCGACGAGCCGGACTCGGGCATCAGATGCTCTTCTCCGGAGTGGACGTGACGGCTTCGACCAGGTCGGTCAGAGGAAGCTTCGAGTGCGCGGACGGATGAGACGTCGGGTGCGGTCCTATACAGCTCCAGCAGGCCGACGTGCGCCATCACCCTGCTCCGTCGATCTTGCTATTGGCTTGGAATCAGCTTGTGATCCCGGCGCTGGAGATCTGCCGGAAACCTGGCCATGCCCCCATCCGGCCCCGACCCCGGCGCCCGCATAGACCCGTGGCCTTGTTTTTCTGCCTGGCCGCTTGACCCCTCCGGCGGTTGCGTCCACGGAGGTGGTGTACGAGCACATCGGGTCCGTGCCGAACGACGGCCGGTCCCGATGGGCCGTTCGGGCGAGCACGCGGAGCGGGTTCGTGACATCTTCTCATCGCTTGCGGGAAATCCCTTGTGTGAATCGGATGCGGCTGTCGCTGCCGGGCCGCGGATTTCCGGAACGATGTGGTTGACAGCGAACCCGTCAACACGATAAACGGCATCGCTGTTTTCCGGGAAGGGATACGACCGGGTCGGCTGCTTGGCCGGCGGGCGAAACTCTGATTACTCTTGCGCTGCATTCATCCCGAAATCGAGGAGAGGACGGGTGATGAAGGGAATCGTTCTCGCCGGCGGTAGCGGTACGCGTATGTACCCCCTGACATTGGCTACGTCCAAGCAGCTGCTGGCCATCTATGACAAGCCAATGGTTTATTACCCGCTTTCCGTGCTCATGCTGGCCGGCATGCGGGACATTCTGGTGATCTCCACGCCGGATAGCCTCCCCGCGCTGCGCAACCTGCTGGGCGACGGGTCGCATCTGGGGCTCGACATCTCCTATGCCGAGCAGGCGGAACCGCGAGGAATCGCCGAGGCGTTCATCATCGGCGCGGACTACATCGGCAACGACCAGACGGCGCTCATCCTGGGCGACAACGTCTTCCACGGCGCGGGCTTCCCGCGAATCCTGCGGGCCTGTCGTACCAGGTTGAACGGTTGCACGATGTTCGGATACCCGGTGTCGGACCCGGAGCGGTACGGCATCGGCGAGGTCGACGGCAGCGGTGCGCTGGTGTCGATCGAGGAGAAGCCGCTCCGCCCGCGCTCGAACGACGCGATCACCGGGCTCTACTTCTACGACAACGACGTCGTGGAGATCGCCAGGGATCTGACGCCCTCGCCGCGCGGCGAGCTGGAGATCACGGACGTCAACCAGACGTACCTGAAGCAGGGGCGGGCCCACCTGGTCCGGCTCGGGCGGGGTTTCACCTGGCTCGACGCCGGCACGCACGACTCGATTCTGGCCGCGAGCCAGTACGTGCAGGTCATCGAGAAACGTCAGGGCGTCCGGGTGGCCTGCCTGGAGGAGATCGCGGTGCGCATGGGATACATCGACGCGGACGCCTGCCACCGGCTCGGCGCCGGGATGAAGAATTCGGAATACGGCCAGTACCTCATGGAAATCGCCCAGTCGCTCGGCTGAGCAGTACTGTCCCGCCAGCGGGACAGCAAATCCGATTCTTTCGTCTCTCTTTCCGCATGCCCGGGGCAAAGGAGTGGCCATGGATTATGCCGAGCTGAGCCCGGCCGAATTGCTTTCTCTTGAATTCACCGCGCCGGCGATGACCGACCGGGCCTGGCAGGTGCGCTGGGACCTCGCCGACCGCGATCCGGGGGAACTGGTGCTCGGCACCCTGCCGCCGACCATCGACTTTCACACCTCGGGGAGCACGGGTCCGAGCCGGTGCTGGCGGCGGCTGCGGGAGAACGTCTGGCTGGAGGCGGGCATGCTCGCCGAGCTGATCGAACCGGAGAAGCCGGAGGCGGTCATCTCCTGCGTTCCCCCGACCCACCTGTACGGGGCGCTGGCGAGCGTGCTGATCCCCGCCCATCTCCGGCTGCCGGTCTGGTACAAACCGACGTTCTACGGTGTCATGCCGCCCATCGAGCAGCGGCGGGTCGTGGTGGTGGCGACACCGTGGATCTTCACGTTGCTGTTGCAGCACATGAGCTGGGTCCGCGAGCTGGAGCACATCACCGTGCTGTACGGCGGCGCGATGCTCCCCGCGACGGCCGGGGAGTTCCTCGCCGAGGCGGGCCCGGACCGGGCGCTCATCGTGGAGGTGCTGGGCTCCACCGAGGCGGGCGGCATCGCGACCCGGCGCTGGCGGGAGGGCGAACCTCCCCCCTGGACCCTCTTCCGCGACGTGTCCTTCGCCGATCCCGAACCTGAACCCGCCGGATCGGACGAGGACGAAGAGGTACCGCTCGTGATCCGCAGTCCCCGGCTGGCCTTCCGGCCGGACGAGCGGCCGCCGCCGCTCTGGGAGGCGGACGACCACGTCCAGCCGCTGGACGAGCGGACGTTCCGGTTCGCCGGTCGCCGCACCCGGCTGGTCAAGGTGAACGGCCGCCGGATCAACCTGGACGAGGTCCAGCACGCGCTGCGCGCCGTGCTGGACTGCGAGGACCTCGCGGTCGTCCCCGTCGCCGACCGGATGATCGGCGAGCACGTCGACCTGCTGGTCGTGCTGAAGCCGGGCACGGAACTGGCCGACCTCGACCTGTCCGCCGCGTTCGACCGGATCGGGGTCCGCCCGAAGCGCGTGCACGCGGTGCCCAGGATCGAGCGGTCCGCGCTGGGCAAGGTGCGGCACCTCCAGACATCACCCACCACCGAGGCAACCGAAGCAGAGGTAGCGAAGTGACACTGACCGCCGAGATGACGAGCAGCGAGACGACCGGTGCGGCGTACCTGGCGGAGATCGCCAGGAGCGCCTCCTGGGATGGCCGGATCGATCCGTGCGACGACGCCGACATCGCCAGGATGGAGGCCAGCGCGGCGACCGTCGCGAAACATCTGGCCGCCGACCAGCCCATCTACGGCCTCACCCAGGGATTCGGCCCGCTCGTCACGTACGCCGCGGAGTCGGAGATGGAGCAGGGCAGCTCGCTGATCTCACACCTGGGCACCGGCCAGGGCAGGCCGCTGAGCCCGGAGGTGTCCAGGCTCGTCTTCTGGCTGCGCCTCAACAGCATGCGCCGGGGGTTCTCGGCGGTCTCGCCGGAGTTCTGGCAGACCCTGGCCGACCTGTGGAACGCCGGTTTCACCCCGGTGATCCCGCGGGACGGCACGGTCAGCGCGAGCGGGGACCTGCAGCCGCTGGCACACGCGGCACTGACGTTCACCGGATTCGGCGAGGCGTGGATGCGCGGCGCCGGTGGCGGCTGGGAGACGAGGCCCGCCAGGGAGGCCCTCGCGGCGCTGGGTGCCGAGCCGTTCGAGTGGCCGGTCAGGGAGGCGCTCGCCTTCGTCAACGGCACCGGCGCCAGCCTGGCGGTGTCCATCCTCAACCACCAGTCGGCGGTGCGGCTGGTCCGGGCGGCGGCGATGCTGACCGGCCGGCTGGCCACCCTGCTGCGGGCCAACAGCGAGCACTACGACGACGGCCACGCGTTCGCCCGCGGCCAGCTCGGGCAGCTCACGGCGGCCAGGTGGATCAGGCGGGAGCTGCCCGCGGGCCTGGTCAGGGACGAGCGGCGGCCGCTGCAGGAGCCGTACAGCCTGCGGTGCGCGCCGCAGGTGCTCGGCGCGGTGCTCGACCAGCTCACCTCGGCGGGTGACGTGCTGGCCAGGGAGGCGAGCGGTTGCCAGGACAACCCGATCGCCTACGAGGGCCAGATCCTGCACGGCGGCAACTTCCATGCCATGCCGGTCGGCCTCGCCTCCGACCAGATCGGGCTCTCCCTGCACATGGCCGCCTACCTGGCCGAACGGCAGCTCGGCCTGCTGCTCAGCCCGGCCACCAACGGAGACCTGCCGCCCATGCTCACGCCGAGGGCCGGCCGGGGCTGCGGGCTGGCGGGCGTGCACATCAGCGCGACGTCGTTCGTCTCCCGGATCAGGCAGGTCGTCTATCCGGCCTCGCTGACCACGCTGCCGACCAACGGCTGGAACCAGGACCACGTCCCGATGGCGCTCAACGGGGCGAACGCGGTGTCGGACGGCCTGGAGCTGGGCTGGCTGGCCATCGGCTCGCTGGCCCTGGGCGTGGCCCAGCTCGCCGTGATGGTCGGCGAGGAGCCCCAGGCCGACGGGATCTGGGCGGAGCTGGCCGAGATCTCCCCGCCGCTGGACGCCGACCGGCCGATGGCCCAGGAGGTGCGGGACGCCCGCGACCTGCTCGACCGGCACGCCGCCGCGGAGCTGGCCGGGAGCGGCGCATGAGTCTCGACCGGTTGCGGGCCAGGGCGCGCGACTTCACCGCCGCCCCCGGCTCGTTGACCACGCGCGACTTCCACCCGAACGTGGAAAGCACCAGGGCGGTGCAGGCACCGTCCGCCAAGCGGGTCGGGGAGTTCTACGACCGGAACGGCCGGGTGCTCACCGACATCTTCGCGGGCAGCATGCACCTCGGGTACTGGCTGGGCCCGGACGACGACAGCGATCTGAAGGCGGCCACCGAGCGGCTGACCGAAATCATGATCATCAAGCTCCGGGCCGGAGCGGGCGACACGGTGCTGGATCTCGGCTGCGGCACCGGCAAGCCCGCGGTGCGGCTCGCCAGGACGACCGGCGCGCGGGTGGTCGGCATCTCGGTCAGTACGGAGGACGTCGCGCAGGCCACCGCGCTGGCCCAGGCGGAGGGGGTGGCCGACCTGGTCGACTTCCGGGTCGCCGACGCGATGGACCTCCCGTTCGAGGCCGGCTCCTTCGACGCCGTGCTCGCCCTGGGCTCCATCCCGCACATCCTCGACCGGACGCACGTGCTGAAGCAGGTCGCCCAGGTTCTGCGGCCCGGCGGCCGGCTGGCCCTCACCGACGCCATCAAGCGGGGGAACGAGGTGGACGAGATGGCGGTGGCCATCCTGAACGAGGTGCTGGACGCCTGGCGGCAGGCGTCGCCGGTGCGCGCCAGTGACTACCGGCGGTTCGGGCGCGAGGCCGGTCTGGTCATCGACGAGATCACCGACATCACCGAGCACACGAAGTACACGTACCGGAAGATCTACGCGGAGATGGACGCGTACGGTGAGCTGCCCCCCGACATGGTCCGCATCCACGACCACGGCGAGGGTGTGGACTGGGTGGAGGTGGAGAACGGGCCGCAGCCCGACGGGATGATGATCGCGGTCGCGCACCGGCCGTGACAGCGGGGAACGGACCCCGGGGCACCGCGTCCCCGGGGTCCTTTCCCTATGGGCGGTGTTCGGCGACGAGCTCTTCCAGTTGCGGGACGAGCTCGTTGGGCGTGGGCAGCTCGTGCATCTCGTCCCGGAGCTCCTCGGCACGCTTCCGGAACGTCGGCTCGTCCAGCAGCCGGAGCAGGGCGTCCCGGACGGCCTGCCCGGTTCCGAGCTCGGAGGGAATGGCCAGCCCGGCGCCGTGTTCGGTCAGTGTCCTGCCCAGCAGCGGTCCCTCGAAGTGGTAAGGCAGGGCGAGCTGCGGCACCCCGTGCAGCGCGACCGTGCTCAGTGTGCCCGCCCCGCCGTGGTGGATGACCGCCGAGCAGGTGGGTACGAGCGCGTGCAGTGGCACGAAGGACACCAGGCGGGCGTTGGCGGGGACGCGGGCGAGCTTCTGCTGCTCGGCCTCGGCGATGGTGGCGACGACCTCGATGTCCAGGTCGGCCAGCGCGTCCAGGATGTCCTGCACGTTGGCGGCGTAGCCGGAGAACACGTCGGTGGCGGTCGTGCCGAGGGTGAGGGCGACGCGCGGTTTCTCGGGCGGCGCCCACAGCCACTTCGGGACGGCGGCGGGGCCGCCGTAGGCGACGTAGCGCATGCGCACGTTGTGCAGGCCGGCGGCGGTCACGCCGATCGGCGGGGGGAGCTGGTGGATGGTGAACTGGCCGGTGACCATGTCCTCGGTGAACTCGAAGCCGTACTTGCGGCCGTAACCGGCGAGCCACTCGCCGAGCGGATCGGCCGGCGTCTCCTGGAGCCGGAGGAAGTGCTCCCGCGCGGCGCCGAAGACGTCCGCGCTCCACAGCAGGCGGGCGTGCGCGGCGCCGCAGGCCTTGGCGGCGATGCTCCCGGCGGAGGTGAAGGGCTCCCAGATGATCAGGTCGGGCCGCCACTCGCGGGCGAAGTTCACCAGACCGGCGATCAACGGGAAGTTGTGCGGTTTCTGCTCATGCTGAACCGTGCCGCGATAGGCCTCCGTCATGGACTCTCCGGTGGCGCCCGCCGGATCCTCGGCGACCGCCCAGGGCATGGGCAGTCCGCCGCGTGCCTGCTCGAGCAGCGCCGGGTCCAGTTTCACGTCCCACCAGAAGTCGGCGTCGCGGCCGACGGGGACGGCGGTCAGTCCGGCCTGGGTGATGACGTCGGTGAAGGAGGGCTGGCTGGCGACCCGGACCTCGTGCCCGGCGGTGCGCAGCGCCCAGGCCAGCGGCACCGAGGGCAGGAAGATCGTTTTCTCGGGAATAGTGACAAACAGGACACGCATCGTGTCTCCTCAGCGGTGTTTCGCGGTGAGCTCTTCGAGCCGGGGGACGAGGTCGTTGGGGCTCGGCATCGCCTGGATCTCGTCGCGCAGGTCGGCGGCGCGTCCGGCGAAGGCGGGCTCGCCCAGCAGTCGGAGCACCCCGTCGCGGACGGTCACACCGGGACCCACCTGCAACGCGCAGCCCTGGGCCGCGAGCCCGCGCGCGATGATCGGCTCGTCGAAGTGGTAGCCCATGGTGAGCTGGGGGACCGCGTACCGGGCGCTGTTGAGCACGGTGCCGACACCGCCGTGGTTGACGACCGCCGAGCAGGTCGGCATCAGGGCGTGCAGCGGCACGTACGACACCAGCCGGGCGTTGTCGGGGACGGTGCCCAGCTTCTCCCGCGCCGAGTCGGCGATGGTGGCCACCACCTCGATGTCGAGGTCGGCCAGCGAGTCGAGGACGTCGCGCACGTCGACGGTGTATCCGGCGAACATGCCGGTGGCGGTGAGCCCGAAGCTGAGGGCGACGCGGGGCCGTTCCTGGGGAACCTGAAGCCACTTCGGCACCGTGGCGGCGCCGCCGTAGGGGACGTGGCGGATCGGCAGGTAGTCCAGGCCGGCCCGCATGCTCAGCGAGTCGGGCAGCAGGTCGACGGTGAAGTCGCCGGTGACCATGTCCTCGGTGAACTCGAAGCCGTACTTGCGGCCGTAGGCGCCCATCCAGTCCGCCACCGGGTCCTCGTCCCCCTTGAACTCCAGGAACCGCTCCCTGGTCACCCCGAAGACGTCGGCGCCGAACAGCATGCGGGCGTGCGCGGCGCCGCAGGCCTTGGCGGCGATCGGCGCGGCGTAACAGAACGACGACCAGACGATGAGGTCGGGCTTCCACTGCCGGGCGAAGTCGGCCATGCCCGCGACCATCGGGAAGCTCTCCGCCCGATCCCCCTCGGCCATGTCCCGGCAGGCCTGCAGCATGGTCTCCCAGGTGTAGCGATCGGGGTCCTCGGCCACGTCGTACGGCGCGGGCAGCCCGATCCGGACCTCCTCGAACTGGTCGCTCGTCATGCCGTACCACTGGAAGAGCCGCACGGTGTCGACGTCGCGGCCGATGGGGACGGCGGTCAGCCCGGCCTGGGTGATGACGTCGGCGAAGGCGGGCTGGCAGGCGACCCGGACCTCGTGCCCGGCGGTGCGCAGCGCCCAGGCCAGCGGCACCATGGGCAGGAAGATCGTCTTTTCCGGGACGGTGGCGAACAGGATGCGCATCGTGTCTCCTCAGCGGTGTTTCGCGGTGAGCTCTTCGAGCCGGGGGACGAGGTCGTTGGGGCTCGGCATCGCCTGGATCTCGTCGCGCAGGTCGGCGGCGCGCTCGCGGAAGCCGGGTTCGCCGAGCAGCCGCAGCACGTTCTCCCTGACGACCGCGCCACTCGCCTGATCGGCCGCGACGACCAGCGCCGCGCCCTGGTCGGCGACCTGCCGGGCGAACAGCGGTCCGTCGAAGTCCCACGGCATGGCGAGCTGGGGGACCGCGTTCCTGGCGGTGGTGAGCACGGTGCCGAAGCCGCCGTGGCTGATGACCACCGAGCAGGTCGGCGCCAGCGCGTGCAGCGGCACGTAGGGGACGAGGCGGGCGTTGGCGGGGACGCGGTCGAGTTTGTCCTGCTCGGTCGCGGCGATGGTGGCGACGACCTCGATGTCGAGGTCGGCCAGCGAGTCGAGGATCTCCTGCACGCTGACCGAGTAGCCCGCCTGGTGATCGGTGAGGCTCAGGCCCATCGTCAGGGCGACCCGCGGGCGTTCGGGGGCGGTCCACAGCCATTTCGGCACGACGGCGGGGCCGCCGTAGGGGACGTACCGCATGGGGACGTAGTCGAGGTCGGCCCGCATGCTCAGCGAGGCGGGCAACTGGTCGACGGTGAAGTGACCGGTGATCATCTCCTCGTCGAACGCGAAACCGTGCTTGCGGCCGTAGCCTTCCAGCCAGTCGCGGAGCGGGTCGGCCCGTTCGTCGCCGAGCCGCAGGAAACGGTCCCGGGTGAGGCCGAAGACGTCCAGGCTCCACGGCAGCCGGGCGTGGGCGGCACCGCAGGCCTTGGCGGCGATGGGCCCGGCGAAGGTGAGCGGTTCCCAGATGACGAGGTCGGGTCGCCAGTGCCGCGCGAAGTCCACCAGCCCGGCGATGATCGGCAGAGAGGCCGGCCGGTGCCACGACTGCTGCACCTCGGCGTACCCCGTGGTCAGATACTCCCGGGTGGCCTTCTCTGAAAATTCCACGACATCGTATGGCGTGGGAAGGCCGTAGGCGGGTTCCCAGGTCCAGTCCGGGAGGCGGGGGTCGCGGGCGAGCAACTGCCACAGGTCGGCGTCGCGGCCGACGGGGACGGCGGTGAGTCCGGCCTGGGTGATGACATCGGCGAAGGCGGGCTGGCTGGCGACGCGGACCTCGTGCCCGGCGGTGCGCAGCGCCCAGGCCAGCGGCACCATGGCCAGCAGGTGCGCCTTCTCCGGGTTGGCGGCGAACAGTACGCGCATGACGTCACCTCCCGCCGAGCATGGCGGGCCGCCGGTGCGACGCCACCCGCTCTTCGAGCTGGACCGCGATCTCGTTCGGGGTCGGCATCGCCAGCATCTCCTCACGCAACAGGTCCGCGCCCTGGCGGAACCGGGGTTCGTTCAGCAGCCGCAGCAGTCGCTCCCGGAGGATCAGACCGGTGGCCTGGCCGCTGTTGACGGCGAGACCGGCGCCCTGGGCGGCGATCCGCCTGGCCAGGGCGGGGCCGTCGCCGTCCCAGGGGACGGCCAGCTGCGGGACCGCGTTCAGCGCGGTGGTGGCCAGGGTGCCGAACCCGGCGTGGTGGATCACGGCGCTGCAGGTGGGGGCGAGGTCGGCCAGCGGTACGAACGGAACGAGCCGGGCGTTTTCCGGGACCGAGGCGAGTTTCCGCTGCTCCGCCTCCGCGACGGTGGCAACGAGCTCGATGTCCAGATCGGCCAGCGAGTCCAGGACGCTCCGCAGGTCGATCCCGTAACCCGCCCCGTGGTCGGCGGTGCTGAGCCCCATCGTCAGCGCGACCCTGGGGCGTCCAGGCCGCTCCCGCAGCCACGACGGCATGATCGCCGCGCCGCTGTAGGGTACGTAGCGCATCGGCAGGTAGTCCAGATCGGCGTCCATCCGCAGGGATCGCGGCAGCAGGACGATCGTGAACTGGCCGGTGACGAGGTCCTCGGTGAACTCGAAGCCGTACTTGCGGGCGTAGCCGCCCAGCCAGTCGGCCATCGGGTCGGCCCGCTCCCCGGGCGGCTGCAGGCCCTTGAGCCGCAGGTGGTGTTCGCGGGTCACGCCGAAGGTGTCCACGCTGAACAGCAGGCGGGCGTGCGCGGCGCCGCAGGCCTCGGCGGCGAGCGCGCCCGCGTAGGTGGTGGGCTCCCAGATCACCATGTCGGGCCGCCAGCTCCGGGCGAACTCCACCAGATCAGTGATCATCGGGACGTTGCTCATCTTGTGCCAGCGGCCGACCTGGATGTCGTAGCCGTCCTTGAGGTAGCTCCAGGTGACGTCCCGCGGGTGCCACTCGGCCGCGTCGTACGGGATGGGCAGCCCGTTGACCCCCGTCCCGATCCAGGTGAGATCCCGGTTCATGAGCTGCCACAGGTCGGCGTCGCGGCCGACGGGGACGGCGGTGAGTCCGGCCTGGGTGATGACGTCGGTGAAGGCGGGCTGGCTGGCGAAGCGGACCTCGTGGCCCGCGGTGCGCAGCGCCCAGGCCAGCGGCACCATGCTCAGGAAGTGTGTCTTCTCCGGGTAGGTGGTGAACAGCACGCGCATCCGCGTCACCGGGTCCCGCCGTGCTCGGCGACGAGTTCGAGCAGTCGCGGGACGAACGCGTTCGGGGTGGGCATGGCGAGGAACTCCTCGCGCAACCGGTCGGCGCCCTGGCGGAAGGCCGGCTCGTTCAGCAGCCGCAGCAGGTTCTCACGGACCACAGGACCGGTCGCCTTGGTGGCGTGCACGGCCAGACCGGCGCCCCGCGCGGCCAGCCGCTCGGCCAGGGCCGGCTGGTCGACGTCCCACGGCAACGCCAGTTGGGGCAGCCCCTGCAGGGCGGTGGAGGCGAGGGTGCCCACTCCGGCGTGGTGGATGACGGCCGAGCAGGTGGGCAGCAGCGCCTGAAGCGGTACGTAGGGCACCATCTTGATGTTGTCGGGGACCCGGCCGAGCTTGGCCTGCTCCTCCTTCACGATCGTGGCGATGACCTCGATGTCGAGGTCGCCCAGGGCATCGAAGAGGTCCCGCACGTCGACGGGGTAGCCGACGTCGCGGTCGGTGACGGTGAGCCCCATGGTGATGGCCACCCGGGTGCGCTCGGGCGGGGCCCACAGCCACTTCGGGACGACGGCGGCGCCACCGTACTGGACGTACCGGAGCGGGAGGTACTTCAGATCGGCCCGCATCCGCAGCGAGGGCGGCAGCATGTCGATGGTGAACTGGCCGGTGATCATGTCCTCGTCGAACTCGAACCCGTACCTGCGGGCGTAGCCGCCCAGCCAGTCGGCCATCGGGTCGGCGCGGTCCTCGACGGGTCGCTCGGCCCGCAGGCGCAGGAAGTGGTCCCTGGTGATGCCGTAGACGTCCGCGCCGATCAGCAGGCGGGCGTGTGCGGCGCCGCAGGCCTTGGCCGCGATCGCGCCCGCGTAGGTGGTGGGCTCCCAGATCACCAGGTCGGGCTGCCAGCTCCGGGCGAACTCCACCAGATCAGTGATCATCGGGGTGTTGCTCTGCTTGTGCCACTGGCGGATCTGCAGCTCGTACCCGGCGTGCAGGTAGTCCCAGGTGACGTCCTCGGCCGGCCACTCCGCCGCGGCGTACGGCGTGGGCCAGCCCACCTTTTTGCTGACGATCCCCTTACTCCTGGTGTCGGGCATCTGCCTGAGGCGGCCGAGGTACTGCCACAGGTCACGGTCGGCGCCGATGGGCACCGCCGTCAGGCCGGCCTGGGTGACGACGTCGGCGAACTTGGGCTGGACCGCGACGCGCACCTCGTGACCGGCGGTGCGCAGTGCCCAGGCCAGCGGCGCCAGCAGCAGAAAGTGTGTCCTTTCTGGATATGTCGTGAACAGGATGCGCATCGTGTCGTCTCCTCAGCGGTATCGGGCGGTGAGTTCTTCCAGCTGCGGGACGAGCTGGTTGGGGGTGGGCAGGGCGTGGATCTCGTCGCGCAGGTCGTGCGCTCGTTCGCGGAAGGCGGGTTCGTTCAGCAGGCGCAGCAGGCTGTCGCGGACGGCCTGCCCGGTGGCCTGGCTGGTGTGGATCTCCAGTCCGGCGCCGTGTTCGGCGAGCTTGCGGGCCAGGATCGGCTGGTCGTAGTGGTAGTGCAGGGACAGCTGGGGGACCGGGTGCAGGGCGGTGGTGGCCAGGGTGGCGGCGCCGGCGTGGTGGATGACGGCCGAGCAGGTGGGGGCCAGAGCGTGCCAGGGCACGTAGGCGACCATCCGGGTGTTGTCCGGGACCCGGGGGAATCTGCGCTGCTCGGATTCGGCGACGGTGGCGACGAGCTCGATGTCGAGGTCGGCCAGCGCGTCGAAGATGTCCTGCATGTCGATGTTGTAGCCGTCGTAGACCTCGGTCGCGCTCAGGCCCATGGTGAGGCCGACGCGTGGTCGCCGGGGTGGGGTGCGCAGCCAGTCGGGCACGACGGCGGGGCCGCCGTAGGGGACGTACTGCATGCGCAGGTAGTGCAGGCCCTCGGCCTCGATCTGCAGGCTGAGCGGGAACTGGTCGATGGTGAAGTTCCCGGTGAGCATGTCCTCGGAGAAGTCGAAGCCGTACTTGCGGCCGTAGCCGGCCAGCCAGTCGGCGAGCGGGTCGGCGCGGTCCTCGGGCGGCTGCTGCTCGTTGAGCCGCCGGTAGAGCCGGCGGACACCGCCGTGGACGTCGACGCCGAACAGCAGCCGGGCGTGCGCGGCGCCGCAGGCCTTGGCGGCGATCGCGCCGGCGAAGGCGAAGGGTTCCCAGATGACCAGGTCGGACCGCCAGTGCCGGGCGAAGTCCACCAGCTCCGAGATGAGAGGGAAGTTCCCGTATCGATGTCCTTCTCGCGCCGCCGAGGCGATCCCGGGCTTCAGGTACTCCCAGGTGGCCTTCGCGGGATCGTCGAAGGCGTCGTACGGCGCCGGGATGCCTGGCCGCTCCGCTTTGGCGTCTTCCGACGTCCGTGTCATGCGCGGGTTGTGGTCACGCCCGATCGGGACCGCGGTCAGCCCGGCCTGGGTGATCACATCGGCGAAGCCGGGCTGGGCGGCGAACCGGACCTCGTGCCCCGCCGTGCGCAGCGCCCAGGCCAGCGGCACCATGTACAGGAATATCGTCTTCGCCGGAGTGGTGGCGAACAGGATCCGCATCGTCTTCCCTTTCTGGGCCGGTGTCAGCGGTGTTCGGCGGCGCGCTTTTCCAGCTGCGGGGCGAGCTGGTTGGGGGTGGGCTGGGCGTGGATCTCGTCGCGCAGGTCGTGTGCCCGTTCGCGGAAGGCGGGTTCGTTCAGCAGGCGCAGCACGCTCTCGCGGACGGCCTGGCCGGTGGCCCGGTCACCGAGGAGCATCAGGGTGGCGCCCTGCCCGGCGGCGCGGCGGGCGAGTTCGGGCGCGTCGAACTCCCACGGCACGGTGAGCTGGGGAACCCCGTGCAGGGCGGTGGTGAGGAAGGTGCCGGGGCCGGCGTGGTTGATGACCGCGGCGCAGGTCGGGGTCAGGGCGTGCAACGGCACGTAGGAGACCACCCGGGTGTTGTCGGGGACGCGAGGGGCTTTGTGCCGCTGGTTTTCCGCGATGGTGGCGACGAGTTCGATGTCGAGGTCGGCCAGTGCGTCCAGGATGTCCTGCACGTCGACGGTGTAGCCGGCGAAGCGGTCGGTGGCGGTGGTGCCGAGGGTGAGGGCGACGCGGGGGCGTTGGGGTGGGGTCCACAGCCATTTCGGCACGACGGCGGGTCCGCCGTAGGGGACGTACCGCATGGGGAGGTAGTCGAGGTCGGCTCGCATGCTCAGTGAGGCGGGGAGCTGGTCGATGCTGAACTGGCCGGTGACGAGGTCTTCGCCGAAGTCGAAGCCGTACTTGCGGGCGTAGCCGCTCAGCCAGTCGGCGAGCGGGTCGGCGCGGTTCTCGGGCGGCTGTTCGGCCTTGAGGCGCAGGAAGCGTTCCCGGGTGGCGCCGAAGACGTCGATGCTCCACAGCAGGCGGGCGTGGGCGGCGCCGCAGGCCTTGGCGGCGATCGCCCCGGCGTAGGTGGTGGCCTCCCAGATGACCAGGTCGGGCCGCCAGTGCCGGGCGAAGTCCACCAGATCGGCGACCATCGGAAAGTTGTCGAGCTTGTGCCAGTGGGCGATGAGGTGCCGGTAGCCGTCCTGCATCGCCTGCCAGTCGAGGGCCGCGGGGGCCGTCACCGCCGCGTCATAGGGCGCGGGCAGCCCGGCACGATCCGCCTCCTCGTTCTCGGGGTGCATCTCGGCTATCCGCCAGGTGGTGTGGTTCCGGCCGACCGGCGCCGCGGTGAGGCCCGCCTGGGTGACCACGTCGGCGAAGGAGGGCTGGCAGGCGACGCGGACCTCGTGGCCCGCGGTGCGCAGCGCCCAGGCCAGCGGCACCATCGTCTGGAAGATGGTCTTGTCCTGGTAGGTGGCCAGCAGGATGCGCATCGTTTTCCCTTCCTGGGGTCCAGCGGGTCACTCCCGGCTCGGCGCGAGCCTTGTGGTCCGGACCTCCGGCTGTGATTCGTGCGGGTCTCATGATCGTCCGCACGACTCGCCTTCTCTCGTCGTGGCCCGGTGTCAGCGGTGTTCGGCGGCGCGCTTTTCCAGCTGCGGGGCGAGCTGGTTGGGGGTGGGCTGGGCGTGGATCTCGTCGCGCAGGTCGTGTGCGCGCTCGCGGAAGGCGGGTTCGTTCAGCAGGCGCAGCACGCTCTCGCGGACGGCCTGGCCGGTGGCCCGGTCAGGGCGGATCGTCAGCGTCCCTCCCTGCCGGGCGGCGCGGCGGGCGAGTTCGGGTTCGTCGAAGTCCCACGGCACGGTGAGCTGGGGAACCCCGTGCAGGGCGGTGGTGAGGAAGGTGCCGGGGCCGGCGTGGTTGATGACCGCGGCGCAGGTCGGGGTCAGGGCGTGCAACGGCACGTAGGAGACCACCCGGGTGTTGTCGGGGACGCGAGGGGCTTTGTGCCGCTGGTTTTCCGCGATGGTGGCGACGAGTTCGATGTCGAGGTCGGCCAGTGCGTCCAGGATGTCCTGCACGTCGACGGTGTAGCCGGCGAAGCGGTCGGTGGCGGTGGTGCCGAGGGTGAGGGCGACGCGGGGGCGTTGGGGTGGGGTCCACAGCCATTTCGGCACGACGGCGGGTCCGCCGTAGGGGACGTACCGCATGGGGAGGTAGTCGAGGTCGGCTCGCATGCTCAGTGAGGCGGGGAGCTGGTCGATGCTGAACTGGCCGGTGACGAGGTCTTCGCCGAAGTCGAAGCCGTACTTGCGGGCGTAGCCGCTCAGCCAGTCGGCGAGCGGGTCGGCGCGGTTCTCGGGCGGCTGTTCGGCCTTGAGGCGCAGGAAGCGTTCCCGGGTGGCGCCGAAGACGTCGATGCTCCACAGCAGGCGGGCGTGGGCGGCGCCGCAGGCCTTGGCGGCGATCGCCCCGGCGTAGGTGGTGGCCTCCCAGATGACCAGGTCGGGCCGCCAGTGCCGGGCGAAGTCCACCAGATCGGCGACCATCGGAAAATTGTCCGGTTTGTGCCAGCGGTACAGGAGACTTACGTAGCCGTCCTGCATCGCCTGCCAGCCGAGGGCCGCGAGGTCCGTCACCGCCGCGTCATAGGGCGCGGGCAGCCCGGCACGTCCCGCCTCGGCCTGCTCGGCGTGCGCCTCGGCTATCCGCCAGGTGGTGTGGTTCCGGCCGACCGGCGCCGCGGTGAGGCCCGCCTGGGTGACCACGTCGGCGAAGGAGGGCTGGCAGGCGACGCGGACCTCGTGGCCCGCGGTGCGCAGCGCCCAGGCCAGCGGCACCATCGTCTGGAAGATGGTCTTGCTCTGGTAGGTGGCCAGCAGGACACGCATCGTGTCGTTTCTCCTCAGCGGTGTTCGGCAGGTCGTCCCGGCCCCGCGCACCGCCCGGTCAGTGCGCGGAAACGCGCCGGAACCAGCGCACGGTAATGCGCAGAAGTAGCATGCAAGAATTCAATGCGAAATATGTCGACGGGCTGAGCGGCTCCCGCTGGGCAGCGTAGCCGATGGGGAAGTACGTCGCCCATATCCCGGTCAGCGTGATCCTTCCGGTCCGGGATCCGGCGGTAATTCGTGCAGGTCTTATGATTGCTGAGGAAATGCGGGCGATCCTGTGGTGCACCTTTTCCCGTCACGGCCGGGTACGGGTGGTAGGGCATGGCCTGTCCCGCTGGCGGGACGGTTCCCCAAAGCCTGGCTCTCGGCCTTGGGGTTTCCTCGTGACCGGGGCGCTGATTTTTGGGAAGAGGATCGGTAGAATGCCCGACACGATCTGGTTTATCTCGGGCATGGCTGCGGAGTCGCGCCGTGGAGCTTTATAGGAAGAGCGGGCCGATGGCGGCCGTGCCGGTCGCTCATGTTCTTCTCCGCCGAGAGCTGCGCCGATTTGAAATGCGGTGATAGAAAGATGTACAGGGCTCGCTACGTTGAGATCTATGACCTGCTCATGCGTAATCGAAAAAAGGATTACGCCGACCAGTCGGCAGAGGTGGCTCGGATAGTACACCGGCGGAATCCGTTTGCTTCGTCCTTGCTCGATGTGGCCTGTGGGACCGGCCTGCATTTGCAGTTCTTCGTGAAACTGTTCGATCGAACCGTGGGGCTGGACATCTCGGAGGACATGCTGAGGTTCAGCCAAGCGAAGATTCCGGGGCTCGAGGTGCGATGTGCGGATATGCGGGAATTCGAGATGGGGGAGTTGTTCGACGCGATCACATGTATGTTCGCGATTCCGCACCTGCAGTCGGTGGCCGAGCTCGAAACGACGATCGAGTGTTTCGCACGTCATCTGGCGCCGGGAGGGATATTGATCATCGAGCCGTGGTTCGGCCCGGACGAGTTCATTCCCGGACACGCGGCCACCGATCTCATCAAGGACGGATCAAGGACGATTTTCCGGGCCTCTCATTCCATCCGTCATCCCGGCGACGGTGACCGGATGCAGATGGTGGTGCACTCCGTCGAGGTCGATCCCGCCTCCGGAATCCACCATTCCACCGATACGCTCCTCATGACGTTGTTCACCCGCGAGCAGTACGAAACGGCATTCGCGAAGGCCGGCTGCGATGCCGAACACCTGCGGGACGACCGTTTCGAACGGGGCCTATGGGTCGCCCGGCGTGCTGCTTCCGGAGGGAAGGACGCGCGAAGGGACGGTTGATCGTGGGGCCGGCCGGGAGCCCGGCAGCGTCCCGGCGCGTCGACGGGCGGGACGCGCCCCGGTCACCTCTTCTCAGTGGTGTCGGGCGGTGAGTTCTTCCAGCTGCGGGACGAGCTGGTTGGGGGTGGGCAGGGCGTGGATCTCGTCGCGCAGGTCGTGTGCCCGTTCGCGGAAGGCGGGTTCGTTCAGCAGGCGCAGCAGGCTGTCGCGGACGGCCTGCCCGGTGGCCTGGCTGGTGTGGATCTCCAGTCCGGCGCCGTGTTCGGCGAGCTTGCGGGCCAGGATCGGCTGGTCGTAGTGGTAGTGCAGGGACAGGTGGGGGACCGGGTGCAGGGCGGTGGTGGCCAGGGTGGCGGCGCCGGCGTGGTGGATGACGGCCGAGCAGGTGGGGACCATGGCCTGCCAGGGCACGTAGGAGACCAGGCGGGCGTTGCCGGGGACGCGGGCGAGCTTCCTCTGTTCGGATTCGGCGACGGTGGCGACGAGCTCGATGTCGAGGTCGGCCAGCGCGTCCAGGATGACCTGGACATCGACGTCGTAGCCGTTGTAGACCTCGGTCGCGTCCAGGCCCATGGTGAGGCCGACGCGTGGTCGCCGGGGTGGGGTGCGCAGCCAGTCGGGCACGACGGCGGGGCCGCCGTAGGGGACGTACTGCATGCGCAGGTAGTGCAGGCCCTCGGCCTCGATCTGCAGGCTGAGCGGGAACTGGTCGATGGTGAAGTTCCCGGTGAGCATGTCCTCGGAGAAGTCGAAGCCGTACTTGCGGCCGTAGCTGGCCAGCCAGTCGGCGAGCGGGTCGGCGCGGTCCTCGGGCGGCTGCTGCTCGTTGAGCCGCCGGTAGAGCCGGCGGACACCGCCGTAGACGTCGACGCCGAACAGCAGCCGGGCGTGCGCGGCGCCGCAGGCCTTGGCGGCGATCGGTCCGGCGTAGCTCAGCGGTGCCCAGATGACCAGGTCGGGCTGCCAGTGGCGGGCGAAGTCCACCAGTTCCTTGATGATCGGGAAGTTGCTCACCCGGTGCCACCCCTGCGTCGCCTTGAGCATCCCCGGCTTGAGGTACTCCCAGGTGGCCTTCGCGGGATCGTCGAAGGCGTCGTATGGTGCCATGATGCCGACGCGGAGGGCGTCCAGCCTGTCCTGCCTGTTCTCCGTGATCCGCCACGGGTCGCGGTCGTCACCCAGCGGCACGGCCGTCAGTCCGGCCTGGGTGATCACCTTGGCGAAGGAGGGCTGGCCGGCCACGCATACCTCGTGGCCCGCCGTGCGCAGCGCCCAGGCCAGCGGCACGAGGTACTGGAAAATGCTCTTCTCTCGGTTCACGGCGAACAGGACTCGCACCGAACTTCCCCTCCTCGGGTTGCGACGGTCAGGTGGGCTCGTGGGCGATGGCGGCTGCCGCGCCCTCCAGCCCGTCCGGCAGTGACACGCGGGGCGCCCAGCCGGTGGCCCTCTGGAACATGGACGGATCGGCGACGAAATCCATCGTGTCCGTGGGCATGGAGTGCTCCGCTGGCGGGACCGGGACGACCGGGACCGGAGGCCGCCCCGACTGAGTGGCGACGACCTTCGCGATCATCGTGAACAGGTCGGCGACACTGGTCGCCTGGCCCGTGCCGATCAGCCAGTGCCGGCCGGAGACCAGGTCGGTCCGGTCCAGCGCGGCGACGAACGCGGTGGCCGCGTCGTCGACACAGAGCAGGTCGCGCTTGGGGACGCCGTCGTTCCACATCGTCAGTGGCTGCTCGGCGAACGCCCGGCGCATCATGACCGAGACCACGCCCCGGTCCAGTGCGATCGGATCCGTACCCCGGCTGTAGAGGGTCGCCAGTCGCAACGTGCTCCCCCGGATCAGCCCCTCGGCGTCGGCCGCCCTGATCGCGCGCTCGGCGTCCAGCTTGTGCTGGTCGTAAGCGGTCAGCGGCTCGTCCGGTTCGCTGCCGTCGAACCGGGCCGACGAGGAACGCCCTCCCTGCGACACCGATCCGGCGAACAGCACCACCGGCGGCCGCGCCGGGCGCCGCGTTCGGATCGCGTCGACGAGGTCGTGCACCAGGCCCAGGTTGACCCGCTCCGCGGCAGGGTCGACCGCGGCGGCCCGCCACGTGCTCGCGTTCCCCATGTGCGCGACCAGGTGAATCACCGCGTCGGCGCCGTCGACCGCGGAGGCGAGGGCGTCGTCGCGGGTCAGGTCGGCGATGCGCACCTCGACGTCGGCATGCGATCCGGACGGAACGGAAGTGGGGCGGCGCCCGACCAGCCGGAGCCGGACCGGCCTGACCGCCAGCTCGCGGGCGACGGCCGTGCCCAGCAGGCCCGAGGCGCCGAGTACGGTGATCAGCGGTTTCGCGGCCGTGGTTGCCATGTGTTCTCCTTCACGTTGCCGGAGCGGATGAGTCGCGACGGGGACGGGGCGACGTCGTCCAGCGGGCCGTCAGGACACCTCAAGGGGCCGGGGCGGCGCGGCCCGCCAGCTCAGCGGCGGGGGAAGCACGCCGGTGGTGTTCCGGTCGATGTACTCCTCCCACTTCGGACGCTCGATCTCGAAGTTGTGCAGGTCCCACAGGCGCCCGCGGAAGTACATGTGATCGTGCAGGGCGCCGATCTCCCGGTCGCCCCCGGTGATCCCGAAGGAGGTGAAGCTGGCCTCGGTGGTCTGCCCGATCACCCGTTCGACGTTCAGTGTGGCGAAGGCATAGTTGATCATCAGCAGAATGGCCTCGGAGCCCACGCCCAGCCGGGCCCGCTGGGGATCCAGGTAGACGGCGCACCTGACATGCCCGGCCGGGTCGAGCGCGTGCAGGCCGGCGAAGCCCAGACGCTCGTTGGTGGCGGTCGTGGAGACGTGGAACGCGGCGTGGGCGCGCATCGTTCCCCGGGCCGCCCGTACCGCCGGGCGGACACTCTCCACCCCCGTACGTACGAAGATCTGGGCGAAGCCGGCCTGGTCGGTACCGCTCGCGGGGTGGAGCACGATGCGGCGGGACGCCGTATGCGGAAAGATCAACTTCTTGGGTCCTGTCATCTGGGTCAGCTCCGGTGCGTCGGCGAGCCGGTGGAACGGAACTGGTCCCAGCTCATCTCGCCCATCGCCGACGGGAGGTTGTGGATGTCGCGCAGATCCTCGGGGGTGAGGAGCAGATCGACCGCGGCCGCGTTGTCTCCGAGCCAGTGCCGTCGCCTCGTTCCCGGGATGGGGACGACGTTGCCGCCCTGGGCCATCGTCCAGGCGATCGCCACCTGCGCCGATGTGACGCCGTGCCGGGCGCCTATCGCGCGCAGGCCCTCGACGATCGCCTGGTTGACGCTCATCGCGTCGGGGCTGAAACGCGGGTCCCGGTTGCGGGAGTCGTCCGCGCCCAGGGCGGTGTGGTCGACGTGGCCGGACAGGTACCCGCGGCCCAGCGGAGCAAAGGCGAGGAACCCCACGCCGTTCTTCTGACTCCACGGCAGGACGTCGTCGAGGGTGCTCGTGGACCATACCGACAGCTCGTACTGGACCGCGGTGATCGGGAACACCGAGTGGACCAGCTCCAGCTCCTCGCAGGTGGCATGGGAGATGCCGAGCGCCCGGACCTTGCCCTCGGTGACCAGTTCGCCCAGCGCGCCCCAGGTCTCGACGAGCGGGACGGCCGGGTCGACCCGGTGCAGCTGGTACAGCCCGATGGAGTCGGTCCCGAGCCGGCGGAGCGATCCCTCACAGGCGGTCCGCAGGTACTCGGGCCGGCCGTTGCGACGGAACTTGCCGTCCGGCCCGACCACCAGGCCGCACTTGGTGGCGATCGTCACGTCGTCCCGGTGCGATCCGAGCGCGCGCCCGAGCAGTTGTTCGTTGGTGTACGGCCCGTAGACGTCCGCGGTGTCGAAGATGTCGATGCCGTAGTCGATGGCCCGGTGGATGACCCGGACGGACTCCTCGTCGTCCCGGTCGGCCGGCCCGTAGCCGTGTGACATCGAGCTACAGCCGAGGCCGATCGCGCTCACGGAAAAGTCGTCCGTGAGGTTGGTCTGGCGCATTTCTACCTCCTGTCCACCAGGTAGGTGAGCGGGGTCAGCTGGACGGGTTGTCGTTGACCAGGAATTCGGACACCAGTTCCGGGGTCCCGCCGTGCGCGAACGTCACGGCCTGGTCCGCGGCGACGTCCGGTATCTCGTACGAGCGAGCCCCGGCCGCGGTCGACACCCGGATGGTCATCAGCCCCAGCGCGCGCTGCAGGAGCGACTGGCTCAACGTCCAGCCGATCACTCCCCGGCACTGCAGCACGACCGTGTTGCGGCGCACCACCCCGGACCGCATCACCAGGTACGGCCCGGCCAGCGTGTGCCCCAGTGACCGGTACGCCACGAACGCCAGAAGGCAGGTCAGCGGCATCAGTGCGACGAGGACCAGCCAGATCCGTTCGGGAACGGCGCCGGTGGCCCCCAGCCAGGCCAGCAGGCCGGCGACGATCCCCGGTACGTAGAGGGCCCAGATCAGCCGGCGATACAGCGCGGCGCGCGGGTGGGCGCGGAGTTTCGCCTCCAGCGGCCGGTGCTCGTCTCCGAGGACCAGGACCGCCACCCGGCGTGCCTCGCCGATGGGCGCGCGCGGCAGGATGCTGCTGGACGCGTCGCTCCCGGGGATCCATCGCAGCCCGGTCGAGATGACCTCCGTCTCGGCCAGTCCCATCCATCGGGAGAGCAGCGGTTCGCTGATGTGGACCCCGCGCAGGCGCCTGTCGTCGCGGTACACCTCGCGAGTGTTGAACAGCCCCTGCCTGGTGAGCAGCGCCGTGCCGCCGTCGTCGGTCGTGGTGCGGACCAGCTCGAAGTTCCACTTCTCCTTGAAGAAGGTGATCGTCAGGCCGATGGTGCCCACGACGAAACAGCCGGTGGCACCGACGGCGATCGACCAGCCCAGGCCGAGGTCCTCCCAGCCGACCGCGTTTCCGATGACCTCCCAGAGGTCGACGTCGAACATCTGCAGCGTCAGGCCGGCGCTCACCAGGAACAGCCCCGCGACCAGGAAGGACCAGATACTGATCACGTTGTACGGGACCCAGGACCAGCTGAGCCGCGCGATGACGGTCTCCTGGGGCGCCGGGTGGTCGTTCTCGGGATTCACGTCCTCGCTGGGATCCGCGCTCCCCCGATCGCGCAGCAGTTCGTCGCGGAGCTCCTCGGCCGCCTTCTTGGGGATGGCGTCGAGTTTGAAAGAGGTGCGCGCCTCGCCGGAGGCGATGTGCAGCACGCGGAGCCCGGCGATCCGGTGCCGGAACTTCGCGGTGGTGTCCACCGTGCGGATCCGGTCCCTGGGGACGGAGCGGTACCTGCGGACCAGTACCCCTCGGCGGATCTCGACCCGGTCGACGGTCAGCCGGTACCTGGTGGTCAGCCAGCGCCGCAGGTTCAGGATGCTGACCGTGGTGCCGATCACGGTGATGATGAGGACCGGCCAGGCGTCGAAACCCCGGTCGAAGACGAACATGGTGAGAAAGCTGGGGATCAGGCTGAGCACGAATCTCAGCCCGTCGACCCACGCCACCCGGCTGCTCAGCCGTTGCCAGCCGACCCCGTCGTCGACCACCTCGACGGCCTCGGCCGGCGCCTTCTCGGCCGCCACTTTCGCGGTCGGCGGCGGGGTGGCGGGTGGTGGCGGGTCCGTCCGGAGCGGTTCGTCCGCCGACCGGGTGGTGCTCACGTGGCATCTCCCGGAGTGGCCTGGGTGATCTCGGTGAGCCGGCGCGAGCACTCCTCGGCCACCCTCGCGTCCAGTCCGTCGATGGTGATCCCGCCCTCCCTGGAGGCGGTGGTCACCTTGAGCCTGGCCAGGCCCAGCACGTGCTGCAGCGGACCCCTTCTGGTCTCCACGGACTGGATGCGCGAGATGGGGGTGATCCGCCACTCACGGGTGATCCAGCCGTTGAGCGCGTAGACGGCCTGGTCGTCGATCTCCCAGCGGTGCACCAGATAACGCCAGGTCGGCATGACCGCCACGTTCACCGCGTAAATCGCCGAGAAAATCCAGATCACCGGGCCCAGCCATGGCCGGGTGATCGGAACCAGCGCGTACAGCACGCTGAGAGCACCAACGACGAATATTCCCCAGATCAGTGCGTTGAGCGTCCACATAAGGATCGACCGCCGCTCGATCCGATGCCTCGGCGGGTGCAACCTGAGCGGTTCCCGAGCCGGTTCGGGAGGGATCACATGCAATGTGTCAGGCATATCGTCATCCTGGGTCGGTGGTACTCCGGGCGCAATGAACGGCCTGCCGGTAAAAGTGGCTCCAGTGTCATTCCATGGATTATTCTGCACCCGTTTCCCCAGGCGCATTGTTTGGCCGGCCGACACCCGGGATTCCGGTTCTGCCGCCACTGCGCTGTCTCGCTGGCGGGACAGCGCACGGGCCGGCGGCTAAACCGGCGACGCCTGCCCCTGGGGCGCCTCCGCGGCCGCCTGCTGCTTCTCCTGATCGTCCTCCGTGGTGAACTTGACGATGAACTCCGCGAGGTCGCGGAACGTCTCGCCCTGGAAGCCCTCGAACCGCTCCAGCAGCTTGAGCTGCGTGGTGTTCTCCAGCTCCAGCAGGATCTGGACCATCGAGAACGAGTCGAGGTCGTGCAGCGACTCGGGCTGCGGCACGTCGGGCTGCTCGGCGCAGATCATTTCGGCGGTACCCCGGACCATGCGCTCCACATCGTCGACCAGGGTGAGGTCGACATCGGTGGCCAGGTCATTGTCTGACATATCTTTCGTCCTTTCGTGCGGTCGCGGTGATGTCCACGCGAGGTCCGAATCGACAAAGCTTGGAAGTGCTTTCGCGGGCCCGCTCCTAAACGGGGCTTTGTCGGTGGACGCCTAAACGCGGACGACAGTAGTCACGGCCTCATGTCGGGGGCAATAGCGTTAGCCCCGTTCACTGTTCTTATCCGGCTACCCGAAATAACCGGCGGGGTGCCGGTGACCGTGCCGATGTGATAGATCTGGTGAACACCCGAAGGATTTCCGGCCGACGTACTGATTCGGTGTGTGTCCACCTGTCCCGCCGGCGGGACGGGCGATGGTCCGTGCGCGTTTCCCGAAAATCTGTGCCATTGGCGCGTGAATGCCATTTCATGTCGCCGGAGCTCGGCTCCGAAACGAGGATGACCAAGAAATGTTGTTTCCTTACACCGAGTCCAGGCAGATCGAGCTGCGGCCCGCGGGCGTCAAGGACGCCGCCAAGGTCTACGACATCCTGTTCCGACTGGGGCACAGCGGCCTGCCGGTGATCGACAGGTTCGTCGACACCTTCGGCCAGGGGTTGTCCGCCTGTTTCCTGGTGCATCGCAAGGACACCGGGGAGGTCGTCGGGTTCAGCACGCTGTCCGAACTCGCCCCTGCGGGCCATCTCAAGGCCGACGTCCACCTGGCCGGCCAGCCGGACGAGATCCGGATGGACGTGGTCGCGCTCACGGTCAACTTCGCCTTCGCGATGTGGCGCACTCGCAAGGTCTACTTCCACGCCACCGACCCCGGCATCGAGAACCTCGGGTTCGCCGAGCCGCACGCGCTGATGGTCGAGGCGGAGGCGGTCCTGCCCAGGCACACCTACTTCCACGGCCAGGTCCTGGACGTCCACGTCTTCGCGATCTACCGCGAGGCCTGGGACGTGCACGGAGTAGACCTTCTCAAGCACATCGTCTGAAACCCGTCGTCCGAGCCCGCGGCCAGCTACTGGACGGGCCCTCGCGCATTGGAGGTGACATGCCCCGATGACCCTTTTCGTGTGGGGTTATTTGCCGGAGTACGAGAAGGAACGCGACGACATCCTCGACGCGGTCGACACGGTGTTCCGCTCGGGACGGCTGGTGCTCGGGCCGAGCGTACAGGCGTTCGAGGAGGAGTTCGCCGCCTACCACGGCGTCCCGCACTGCGTGGGCGTCGACAACGGTACCAACGCGATCGTGCTCGGCCTGCGCGCCCTCGGCGTCGGCGCCGGTGACGAGGTGATCACCGTCTCGAACACGGCCGCCCCGACGGTCGTCGCGATCGACGCGGTCGGTGCGACGCCGGTGTTCGCCGACATCGACCCGGACACCTACCTGATGAACGTCGAGCAGGTGGCCGCCCTCGTCACCGACCGCACGCGATGCATCGTGGCGGTCCACCTGTACGGGCAGTGCGTCGACATGGCGCCGCTGGAGGCGATCGCCGCCGAGCACGACCTGCCGATCCTGGAGGACTGCGCGCAGGCACACGGCGCCCGCCACCACGGCCGGATCGCCGGTTCGATGGGGCAGGTCGCGGCGTTCTCCTTCTACCCCACCAAGGTGCTGGGCGCCTACGGCGACGGCGGCGCCACCATGACCCGGGACGCGGAGGTGGACGCGAACCTGCGCCGCCTGCGCTACTACGGGATGGAGAGCCAGTACTACGTCGTCTCCACGCCCGGATACAACAGCCGGCTGGACGAGGTGCAGGCCGAGATCCTGCGCCGCAAGCTGACCCGGCTCGACGACTACATCGCCAGGCGGCGGGTGATCGCGGCCCGCTACGCGGAGGCCTTCGCCGGCACCGACCTGGTGACCCCGAAGACCGCTCCCGGAAACGACCACGTGTACTACGTCCACGTGGTGCGTCACCCGAAGCGGGACAGGATCCTTGAGGCGCTCAAGGCGCACGACATCGTGTTGAACATCAGCTACCCGTGGCCGGTGCACACCCAGTCGGGCTTCGCGCACCTCGGCTACCGGAAGGGCTCCCTGCCGGTCACCGAGAGGGTGGCCGACGAGATCTTCTCCCTGCCCATGTACGCCTCGCTCTCCGACATCGACCAGGAACGGGTCATCGACACGCTCCGCGGCGTCCTGGCGAAGGTCTGACGAAAATCGCACCGAGGACGGGAAGGGACCCATCATGACGCGACTCGCGGCTTCGCGCGCGCTGACCGGGGAGGCGGCCGGCGTGCCGGCGCGCCGGATCTCGGCGGCCGACGACGGGGCGCTCATGTCCACCCAGGAGTTCTACGACTGGTGGGCCGACCGGCACCGCAGCGGTCGCTTCATGGTGGAGCGTATCCCCTTCTCCCGGCTGGACGACTGGAACTTCGAGCCGGACACCGGCAACCTGGCGCACGCCAGCGGGCGTTTCTTCACCATCGAGGGACTGCAGGTCCGCGACGGTGGCCGGGAGACGTGGTCACAGCCGATCATCAACCAGCCGGAGATCGGGATTCTCGGCATCGTGGTGAAGGAGTTCGACGGCGTCCTGCACTGCCTGATGCAGGCGAAGATGGAACCGGGCAACATCAACACGCTGCAACTGTCGCCGACCGTCCAGGCGACCCGGAGCAACTACACCCAGGTGCACCGCGGCGCCGGCACCAGGTACCTGGAGTGCTTCGTCGGACCGGCCCGAGGCCAGGTGCTGGTGGACGTCCTGCAGTCGGAGCAGGGAGCCTGGTTCTGGCGCAAGCGCAACCGCAACATGGTGGTGCTCATGACCGGCGACGTGCCGGTGCACGAGGACTACCGCTGGCTCACCCTGGCCCAGATCCGCGAGCTCACCCAGGTCGACAACCTGGTCAACATGGACGCCCGCACGGTCCTGTCCTGCCTGCCGGTCGAGCTGCCGGAGGATGAGGACGCGTCGACCGGAGACCCGTTCAGGGACGCGCTCATCCGCTCCTACCGGTACCGGCCGGACGACGTCGGCGCCGGTGAGGTGCTGAGCTGGTTCACCGAGGCGAAGACCCGGTGCGACTGGACGGCCCGCCTGGTGCCGCTGACGAAGGTCGGCGGCTGGGAGCGGACCGACGACGAGATCACCGACGGCGAGGGCCGGCACTTCCGGATCATCGCGGCCGAGGTGGAGGCCGGGACCAGGGAGGTCAAGCGGTGGACCCAGCCGCTGCTGTTCCCCCGTGGGGAGGGACGCGCGTTGTTCGTCGCGCGGCCCATCGACGGGGTGCTGCACCTGCTGGTCCAGGCCAGGCCGGAGTTCGGCCTGATGGACATGGTGGAGATGGCGCCGACCGTGCAGCTGCTGCCAGGGGCGGGGGTCACGGAGATCGAGGACCTGCTGCTGCGTGACGCCCTGGCCGACGCGACCATGCGCTACGACGCGGTGCTCTCCGAGGAGGGCGGGCGCTTCTACCAGGCCCTGACCCGCTACCAGATCGCCGAGGTCGGCGAGGACTTCTCCCTCGACGTGCCGGCGAACTTCCGCTGGATGACCGTCCGCCAGCTCACGGACCTGCTGCGGCACGGCCACTACCTCAACATCGAGGCCCGCAGCCTGCTCGCCTGCATGCACAGCCTGTACTGATCGCGGGCCGGGCCGCGTAGCCATCGGAAGGCCGGCGAGCCGATCGCCGGCCGTGACGTTCTCACTCAGGAGTGTGGTGCCGGATGTTCGACTCGATGATGGTGACCGAGCTGTCGGTGCCGGACGCCTACCGGTTGACGCCGACCAAGTACGACGACCGGCGCGGATACTTCTACGAGGCGTTCCGCTCCGAGGTGATCTCCGATGCGATCGGCTACCCCTTCACCGTCGGCCAGGCCAACTACTCGTCGAGCCGCCGCAACACGCTGCGCGGCATCCACGGCACCGCGCTCCCGCCGGGTCAGGCCAAACTGGTCACCTGCGTGCGCGGCGCGGTGCTGGACGTCGTGGTGGACCTGAGGGTGGGCTCGCCGACGTACGGGAAGTACGAGACGACGCTGCAGGACGAGAAGTCCGGCATCGCGGTCTATCTCGCCGACGGTCTCGGGCACGCCTTCCTGGCGCTGACCGACGACGCCTGCATGAACTACCTGTGCTCGGAGGCGTACGAACCGGGCACGATGCTCGAGATCGATCCACGGGACCCCGAGATCGGTATCCCGTGGGGTCTCACCGAGCCGCCGATCATGTCGGACAAGGACGCGGGCGCGCCCACCCTGGCCGAGGCGGCGGCCAAGGGGCTGCTCCCCACCTACGAGGATTGCCTGGCGCACTACGCGGCGCTGAAGGCCGGTCCGCAGCGCTGAACCGGGATGCTGCGGTGGGTTCGCGCGATCGCCTTCTGTCCGTCCTATGCCGAGTGGAGTCGCACCAATGATCAGTGTCAGCACCGACCGGCTTCGCATGGGGGTCATGGGATGCGCGGACATCGCCTGGCGGCGGACCCTTCCCGCGATGGTGGCCGACGCGGACGTGCAGGTCACCGCGGTCGCCAGCCGTGACCTGCGAAAGGCGACCGCGTTCACCGACCGGTTCGGCGGCGTCCCGCTCAAGGGATACGAGTCGATGCTGGACCGTCCGGACGTCGACGCCGTCTACATCCCGCTGCCGGCGCTGTTGCACGCGGAGTGGATCGAGCGGACGCTCGAATCCGGCAAGCACGTCCTGGTCGAGAAGCCGATGACCGACAGTCAGGCGGAGACGAGCAGGCTCCTCGCGCTGGCCCGCTCACGAGGGCTGGTGCTGCTGGAGAACTACATGTTCCTGCACCACTCCCAGCACGCCGCGGTACGCAAGCTGGTCGCCGACGGCGCGATCGGCGAGCTGCGCGGCTTCGCCGCCGCCTTCACCATCCCGCCCAAACCGGAGGGCGACATCCGCTACCAGCGTGACGTCGGCGGCGGCGCCTTCCTGGATTTCGGCGGCTACCCGGTCCGCGCGGCGGTGCACTTCCTCGGCGGGGATCTCCAGGTCATCGGCGCCGTCTTCCGGCACGACCAGAAGCAGGACGTGGTGATGTCCGGGAGCGTGCTGCTCTGCACGCCGCAGGGCGTCCCCGCGCAGCTCACCTTCGGCATGGAGCACTCCTACCGGAACGACTACCGGCTCTCGGGCAGCACCGGCCGGATCCTGCTGGACCGGGTGTTCACCCCGCCGGAGACGCACCTGCCGGTGCTGCGCGTCGAGCGCCAGGACCATCGCGAGGAACTGGTCCTGCCGGCCGACCATCAGTTCGCGAACGTGATCGGCGCCTTCGTGCGCTCGGTGCTGCACGGCGGCGACGTCCGGCCGCAGCAGGAGGGCAGCCTGCAGCAGGCGGCCCTGATCGAGCGGATCCGGCAGGTGGCGCTGCACTTCGAGGTCTGAGCGGGCATGGGTGAGGGCGGGCCGGTGGCCCGCCCTCACCCATGCGGTCCCTCAGGAGCCCGGCCGGGCCCGCCGGGCGGCGTCCTCCCGCCTCAGCAGCGGCCAGATCCGCGACCAGGCCGCGGTACGGCCCTCGCAGAACCAGATCGGAGTGCCGATCCCGAGGCCGATCCTGCCCTCGACGGTGCCCACCTGCCGGACACCGGAGAACATCGACCGCAGCTCGTCGTTCATTCCGCCGACGACCAGGACCGGGCCCGGCTCCTCGGGCGGGGTCGCCAGGTAGCCGTACCCGCGGTGCCCGCTGTACGGGTGCGGCAGCCCCTGCCTGGTGCCCAGCACCTCCAGGGCGCCCGCCTGCCAGAAGTACCGGGTGAGGACCGTGGTCCGGTCCCTGGTGGCCGGCGGCAGCGCGTGGTAGGCCCGGGTGACCGAGTTCGCGAGCTCGGGCCAGCCGAGCTGGAGGAAGGCCTCCAGCATGTCCGACCGTTCCTGCGGGGTGGTCGGTTGCCTGAGCTCCGCGACCGGGGTGATCGGCAGCTGCACCAGCGGCAGCAGCGCGGCCAGCGCGAAGACCGGCCAGCTGACGGTCCAGCGCCACCAGCGGGCCGGCCGGTGCCGCTCCATCCGTACCGCCGCCGCCGCGAAGACGAGGGGGAACACCCCGCCGACGTAGGTGAAGCGGCCGCCGGCCGCGAGCAGGACGGCGATCACGCCGAGCACGGTCCACCCGAGAAAGCGGTGGTCACGCAGGTCGGGGCAGCGCAGCAGCGCCCACAGGCCGTAACAGAACAGCACCGTACCGACCGGGATGCCGGTGACCAGCAGCAGCAGCGGCAGGAACATCGGCCGGCCGCCCCAGAGCATCGCGTTCTCCCCGGTCAGCGCGGCGGCCACCTGGAGCTGCGGCCATCCGTGCACGGTCTGCCAGACCAGGCCGGGCACCGTGGTCACCACCGCGATCGCGGCCCCCGCCCACAGCGCCGGCCGCCGCAGCAGGTCGCGCGGGCCGACCGCGAGCACGCTCACCGCCAGGGCCGCCCAGAAGACCGGGATGAGGAACTTGACCTGCAACGCCACGGCCGTGACGACGCCGGCCCAGAACAGTGGCAGGTCGGCGCTCCGGCCGGTCCTTCCCTCGCCGCGCAGCCGGACCCAGCGGACCACCAGCAGTCCGGCCGTCATCCACAGCACGACGTCGAACGTCTCGGTGTCGAGCCTGCCCGCCTGGCCGAGGAAGGCGATCGCGTAGGCGGCGGCCGCCATGACCTGCGCCCGCCCCCGGCCGCCCATCTCCCGCGCGATCTGCGCGGTGACCACGACACCGGCCGCGACCACGAGCAGGTCCGGCAGCCGGAGCGCGAGCAGCGAACCGGGGAACAGGGCGTCGGTCAGCGCGGCCAGCAGCGGCACGAGCGGCGGCTGGTCGGCGTATCCCCAGGCCGGCTGCCGGCCGGCCGCGATGAAGTAGAGCTCGTCGATGTTGTAGCCGTAGCCGTCGATGAGCAGCGCCACCGGCACGACGACGGCCGCGACGATCAGCGACAGCGGTTTCCACGCGAGCGGGTGGTACTCCCGGCGGGGCCGGGCCGACGGCTCAAGCGCGATGATGGCCAATGATGGTTCCTCCGTTGCGGGCGATGTCTCCGTGGGGCGGCGTCAACGCGCGTGGCCGGGCAGGCCCTCCGGGCCGATCAGGTCGGGACGGGTCCACCCGTCGAGGTCGTACTCGGCCATGCACTGCTCGGCGAAGCCCTTCAGCGCCTGGGCCTGCCCGCTCGCCGTGTAGGACTGCAGCGTCTGCACCCGGATGCCCTCGTGGTCGCCGGCGTAGGAGCGCTCGTAGAGTTCGTGGCGTCCGGCGAACTCGGTGCCGACGCAGTCCCAGAGCAGCTTGAGCAGCTTCACCCGGTCGATGGCCTCGATGCCCCGCGAGCCGCGCAGGTAGCGGTCCAGGTAGGGGCGCACGTCGGGGTTCTTCCAGTCGGCGGCGTGCGAGTTCAGGTAGATCAGGCCGCTGCCGAGGGTCTGCTGGAGGATCTCCTTGATGCGGGGATAGCCGACGCCCATGAACGTGCGGTACGCCATGGCGTAGTTGAGGTTCGGCTGCACGGCGCCGCCGTGCCACGAGGTCGGTGACTTGGCCATCGCGTCGGACAGTCCCCAGAACAGGTCGCGCCAGTTGAGGATCTCGCCGATCTGGGCCTGCACGCCGCGGAACGTCGAGACGCCGGTCGCCTCCACGCCCTTCATCGCGCAGCCCGCGATGAAGTCCAGCTTGACGGCCAGTCGCGCGCAGCCGTGGAAGGTGAAGCGCTCCTGGACCCCGGATCCGGCGGCGAAGGAGTTGGCCGCGCCGGCGTCGTACATGAAGACGTTCTCCCAGGGCACGTGCACCCGGTCGAACACCATGATGCTGTCGTTCTCGTCCATCCGGCTGGACAGCGGGTAGTCGAAGGGGCTGCCCTGCGCCGCCGCCGCCTGCTCGTAGGAGGTGCGGCAGATGAACTTCAGGCCGGGAGAGTTCGTCGGCACGGTGAAGACCAGGCCGAACCTCTTGTCCCTGAGCGGGAGGCCGAAGTGGGCGATGAAGTTCGCGTTGGTGATCGCGGACCCGGTCGCGACGACCTTCGCGCCGGACACGATCAGGCCGGAGTCGGTCTCCTCCTCGACGTGGACGCACACGTCCGCGGTCCGGTCGGCCGGCCGGTCCCGGTCGACGGGAGGATGCGCGATCGCGTGGTTGAAGTAGAGCAGCCGCTCCTGCGCCTCCTTGTACCAGCGCAGCGCGTTGTCCTGGAACGGGCGGTAGAAGTCCGCGTTGGCCTCCAGGGTGCCGAAGAAGCCGGCCTTGTAGTCCGGGGTGCGGCCCATCCAGCCGTAGACGAGCCGTTGCCAGGCGACGATCGCGTCCCGGGAGGCGACCAGATCGGCCGCGGAACGGGCCGTTTTGAAGTACGGATGGGTGAATCCGCCGTTTCCCGTGTCGGTCGGCACGCGCAATACATCCGCGGCCTCCGGTTCGTGTAGCGCGTCGTACAGCCGGGCGATGGAACGTGCGCTGTTACGGAAGGCCGGGTGAGTGGTAACGTCCGGCACGCGCTCGCCCCCGATATATACCTCGCGGCCGTCGCGCAACGACTCCAGGTATTCCTCACCGGTCATCGGCCGAACATTATTCAGCGGGCCTGCCGGAGCGGGCAAAATGGTGGTCATCTCGGCATTCTCCTTCGCGTGCGGGGGGTCGGAGCGGCCATGGCGTGCTCCCCGGCGGTCCGCGTCGCCCAGCTGTCCCGCCGGCGGGACAGCTCCCGTCCATCGTCTAATAACGGCATTAATGCGCCGGGCGGCCCGTTCATTCGGTGAATACGATGCGATAATTCGGCGGTGCCGAGACTTATCATGCACGGCTGGAGTTTTTGCGGCAACGGCCATTTCCGTGGACTGCGCTATTGACCCTGTCGAGGCGCTCTGGTTATGGTCGGGCCACGTTTTGGGGCCCGTTGCCGTGGACAGCCATTCGAGGTGGTCCGGTAAATATGTTCGGCGGGTTCCGGCGGGTGCCGCCGGAAACCCATGAGAATGAAGCCGTCCGGAAAGGTGCCAATGTCTCGCGGAGCATATCTTCTGAATTGCCTGACGGAGCGGAACGGTGAGCGCAGGATATGAGGCCATCGACTGTGCGCCCCCCGGCCGGACGACTCCGGCGGTGAACGCGCGGATCGGTGACGGCGTCCTCTCCGCGGTCGGTGCCACCCCCCTGGTGCGGCTGACGCGCCTCTTCGGGGACTCTCGGGCCCGGTTCCACGCCAAGCTGGAGTCGTTGAACCCGGGCGGCAGCATGAAGGACCGGTCCGCCATGGGCATGGTGCTGGGTGCGATCGAACGCGGCGAGCTCATCCCGAACCAGTCGACGGTCGTCGAGTCGAGCTCGGGCAACCTCGGCATCGGGCTCGCGCAGGTGTGCCGCTGGTTCGGTCTCAGGTTCATCTGCGTGGCGGACCCGAAGATGACCGCCCAGAACCTCGCGATCCTGGCCGCGTACGGGGCGGAGCTGGACATCGTACGCGAGCCCGACAACGAGATGGGCGACTTCCTGTCCGCCAGGATCCGGCGCGTCCGCGAACTCGTCCACGACATTCCCCACGCGTTCTGGCCCAACCAGTACGCCAACCCGCTCAACGCCCGCGCCCAGGAAACGATCATGCAGGAGGTCGTCCGGCAGCTCGACGGGAACGTCGACTACCTCTTCGTGGCCACCGGAACCTGCGGCACCATTCACGGGTGCGCCAGGTTCGTCGCGGACCACGGGCTGGGCACGCACATCGTCGCCGTCGACGCGGAGGGCAGCGCCATCTTCGGCGAGCCGTCCTGCCGGCGGCTCATCCCGGGACACGGCGCGGCGATCCGCTCGGAGCTGTACTACGACGGCATCGCCCACTCCGTGGCACGGATGACCGACCAGGACTGCGTGGTCGGCTGCCGGCGGCTGGTCGGCGTCGAGGCGATCCTGGGCGGTGGCTCCTCGGGCGCCGTGGTGAGCGCGGTCGCGCAGCGGCTCGCGGAGATCCCGGCCGGCGCCAACTGCGTCCTGCTCCTGCCCGACCGGGGCGAGCGGTACCTGGACACCATCTACTCCGACGTCTGGGTGGAGGAGAGGTTCGGCGACATCGCCCACCTCTGGAAGGAGCAAACGACATGCTGATCCTCCGCAGGAGCGACGTGCTGGCGGTGCTGGACGGCGCCGAGGACGCCGTCTGCCGGACCGTCAGGGACGCCTACCTGGCCCATTCGCGGCGGGAGACCTCGGTACCGCACTCGGTCTTCCTGCGCTTCCCCGGCAACACGCGCGACCGGATCATCGCGCTGCCCGCCTATGTCGGGGGCGAGCGCCCGGTCGCGGCGGTCAAGTGGGTGGCGTCGTTCCCCGGGAACCTGGCCCTCGGGCTGGAGCGGGCGTCGGCCGCGATCCTGCTCAACTCCGTCACGGACGGACGGCCGGTGGCGCTGCTGGAGGGGGCGGTCATCTCGGCCAGGCGCACCGCGGCCGGCGCGGCCGTGGCCGCGGCCACGCTCACCGCCGACGCTCCCGGCGAGGTCAGGAGCGGGGTCGCGCTGATCGGCTGCGGGGTCGTCAACTTCGAGATCCTCCGCTTCCTGCGGTCACAGCTCCCCGAGCTGGAGGCGGTCACGATGTTCGACCTCGACCCCGAGCGCGCCCGGGAGTTCGCGTCCCGGGTGCCCGACCTGAAGGTCGAGATCGCCGGTGACGTCGAGGAGGCGCTGGCCGCGCACCGGATCGTCTCCCTCGCCACCACCGCCGGCGAACCGCACCTGAGTGCGGACTCCTGCCTGCCGGGCACCGTCGTGCTGCACGTGTCGCTGCGCGACCTGACCCCCGAGTCGATCCTGGCGGCCAGGAACGTGGTCGACGACACCGACCACGTCTGCCGCGAGGCGACCTCGCTCGACCTGGCCGCGCGGCTGACCGGGGACCGGGGATTCGTCACCGCGGAGATCGGCGACCTGCTGGCCGGGGCCGGGGCGCTGCCCTATGACGCCGGGTCCGTGACGGTGTTCTCGCCTTTCGGGCTCGGCGCCCTCGACGCCGCACTCGCCGCCCACGTCATGGACGAGGCCGCGGCGCGGGGGCTCGGGATCCACCTTCCCGACTTCTCCACGGACCCGGAAGCGGGTCCGGGAGAAGTGGAACAACGCGACCGCTGAGGAGAGAGATGTCCGCGGACGAGAAGTACCTGGTCGTGGTCAACCACGAGGAGCAGTACTCGGTCTGGTTCGCCGACCGTGCGCTGCCCGCCGGCTGGCGGGCCGAGGGCGCCTCCGGGACCCGGCAGGAGTGCCTGGACCACATCGAGCGGGTCTGGACCGACATGCGCCCGCTCAGCCTGCGGCTGCGCATGGCCGACGAGGCTCGCTGACGATCCGCCGAGCCATCCCGAGGGGACGATGAGCATGCCTGAGCAGACCGGTGTGGATCCCACCCCTCCGGGACGGCACACGCCACCGGAGGACCACTCCCCGGAACGGGGCCGGGAGCCGTACCCCGCGCTTCCGGTGCACGAGCTGATCGCGGCACAGGCGGCCAGGACGCCGGACGCGGTGGCGGTCGAGTGCCGCGACCGGCGGCTCGGCTACGCGGAGCTCATGGCGCTGGCCGGTGCCCTCGCCGGCCGCCTGCGGCGGCTCGGCGTGCGGTCCGGCGAACCGGTCGGCGTGGCCGTGCCGCGCGGCGTCGAACTCGTCGCGGCGCTGGTCGGCGTGCACCTGGCCGGGGCGGCCTACGTGCCGCTCGATCCCACCCATCCGGCCGACCGGCTCCGCTACGTGCTCGACGACGCCGGGGCGAGGGTACTGGTCACCTCCGGCGCCGGCGGGGTGGCCGCGGTCACCCCGCCGGTCACCCCGCCGGTCACCCCGCCGGTCACCGTGGTGCGGATCGACGACCTCGCGGAGCCCGAGGTGCCCCCGCCGTCCCCGGTGGCACCTCGGGCGGTGGCGCCGGACGACCCGGCCTATCTCATCTACACCTCGGGGTCGACCGGGCGGCCCAAGGGCGTGCTGGTCTCGCACCGGGCGCTCACCAACTTCCTGTGGTCCATGCGCGCGCGGCCGGGGCTGGCCCCCGGCACCGTCTTCCCGGCCGTGACCACCGTGTCGTTCGACATCGCGGCACTGGAGCTGTTCCTGCCGCTCGTCGTCGGAGGGCGCGTGGTGGTCGCCGAACCCGAGGACGCCCGCGACCCGGAGCGGCTCGCCGCCCTGCTGGACCGCATCGGCGCGACCGTGATGCAGGCGACCCCGACGACCTGGCGGCTGCTGCTCGACGGCGGCTGGAGCCCGCCCGCCGGGTTCACCGCGCTCTGCGGCGGCGAGCGGCTGCCCGCCGAGCTCGCGCGCCGCCTGTGCGCGGCCGGCGCGCGGCTGTGGGACCTGTACGGGCCGACCGAGACGACCGTGTGGTCCTCGGTCGCGTTCCTGGAGGACGGCGAGGTGCGCGACTTCGCCCCGGTGGCCAACACGACGCTGTACGTCCTGGACGACGGACTGAACCCGGTGCCCGCCGGGGCGAGCGGAGAGCTGTGCGTCGGTGGCGACGGCGTCGCGGTCGGCTACCACCGCAGGCCGGCGCTGACCGCCGACAGGTTCGTCCCCGACCCCTACGGCACCGTGCCGGGCGGACGGCTGTACCGCACCGGCGACGTCGCCCGGCGGCACCCGGACGGCAGGATCGAGATCCTCGGCCGCACCGACGACCAGATCAAGATCCGCGGACACCGGGTCGAGCCTGGCGAGGTCGAGGGCGTGCTGGCGGCCCACCAGGGGGTGCGGTTCGCGGTGGTCCAGGCGATCGAGACCGGCGCCGGGACGAGCCTCGTCGCCCACGTCCAGCCGGTCGACCCGGCCGCGCCGCCCTCCGCGCCGGAGCTGCGTCTGCACTGCGCGCGGCTGCTCCCGCCGTACCTGATCCCGGCGGACTTCCTCGAGGTGGCGGAGTTCCCCACGACGCCCAACGGAAAGATCGACCGGGCGGCCCTGCGGGCGATGCCCGCCCCCCCGGCCACGGCGGGACGCGAACCGGTGACGCCCGCGGAACGCGCGGTGGCGGCGGCGTTCGCGGAGGTGCTCGAACGTCCGGTGGCCGACGCCGAGGCGGACTTCTTCGCCCTGGGCGGGCACTCGCTCTCGGCCAACCTGGTGGTCGGCCGCCTGCGCGCCGAGCGGGGGATCGAGCTGCCGGTCGCCGCGCTGTTCGAGGCCCGCACCGTCGAGCGCCTCGCCGCACGGCTGGAGAGCGCCGGCCGCGCCCTCCCGCCGGTGCCGGTCGCGCCGCGGACCGGTCCCGCGCCGCTCTCGTTCGCGCAGCGGCGGATGTGGTTCCTGCACCAGCTCGACCCGGAGGGCACCTCCTACCTGGAGCCCCTCGCGGTGAGGGTGCCGGGCCCACTGGACCCCGACCGGCTGCGTGCCGCGCTGACCGGGCTCTTCGAACGTCACGAGATCCTGCGCACCCGCTACCCGGCCGAGGGCGACGGCGAGCCGGCGCAGGTCGTCGAGCCGGCCGGGCCGGTCCCGGCGCGGATCGAGGACGGCGACCCCCGGCAGGTGCTCGCCGAGGAGATGACCCGCCCCTTCGACCTGTCCGCGGCCCCGCCGGTCCGGGTCCGCGTGGTCCGCGACGCCGGCGGCGAGCACACCGTGCTGTTCACGCTGCACCACATCGCGACCGACGACCGGTCGCACGAGGTGCTCGCCGGAGAGCTGGTCGCGGCGCTGGAGGGCAGGCCGCTGCCGCCGCTCCCGGTCCGGTACGCCGACTACGCGATCTGGCAGCGCGACCGGATGGCGGGGTCCGCCGCCGAGCTCGTCGAGCGGGAGCTGGGGTTCTGGCGGGAGCGGCTGGCCGGGATGGAGCCGACCGAGCTGCCGGCCGACCGGCCGCGCGCCGCGGTCCGCGACCCGAGAGCCGGTACGGTCAGGTTCGCCGTCCCGCCGGAGCTGGCGGCCCGCCTCGACGAACTCGGCGGCGGCCACGGGGCGACGCCGTCCATCACGCTGCTGGCCGGCTTCCTCGCGATCCTGGCCCGCTACACCGGCCAGAGCGACCTGGCCGTCGGCGTGCCGGTCTCCGCGCGGAACCGGCCCGAGCTGGACGGTCTCGTCGGCCTCTTCGTCAACACCATCGTGGTACGGGCGCCGCTCGCCGACCGGGCCACCTTCGCCGACCTGCTGGCGGAGGTCCGCACGAGCGCCACGGCCGGGTACGCGCACGCCGAGGTGCCGTTCGAGCTGGTCGTCGAGGAACTCGCGCCGCAGCGCGACCTGTCCCGCAACCCGCTGTTCTCGATCATGTTCGCCACGCACGAGGCGGCGGCCCGCCCGTCCGGAGTGGAGCTCCCCGACCTGCCGGGTGCCAAGTTCGATCTGGGCTGCCATCTGACACGGCGGCCGGACGGCGGCCTGGACGGCCGGATCGAGTACGCGGCCGCGCTCTTCGACGCCTCGTCGATGGCGGGCTTCGCCGACCACTACGTGCGGCTGCTGCGGGCGGCCGTCGCGGCACCGGACACACCCGTGCGGCGGCTGCCGCTGCTCACCGGCGCGGAGGCCGCGGCGCACGTCCTGGCGGGCGAGCCGGTGCCGGACGACTCCGGCACCGTGCCGGAGCTGATCGCGGCCCGCGCGGCCGTCACCGAGGGGATCGCCGTCACCGGCGGCGGAACCACCCTCACCTACCCCGAACTGGACCGCGAGGCCAACCGGCTGGCCGGCCGCCTCCGCGCGCTCGGCGCCCGCCGCGGCACGCTCGTCGCGGTCCGGCTGCCGAGAACCGCCGACCTCGTCGTCGCGCTGCTGGCCGTGCTCAAATCCGGGGCGGCCTACATCCCGCTCGACCCGGCCCATCCGGCCGAGCGCCTGGCACAGGCGCTGGCGGACTCCGCCGCGCCGCTGCTGGTCGCGACCGCCGACGCCGCCCCGCTGCTTCCCGCGGGAGTCCGGCTGGTGGCGCTGGACGACCCGGCCGAGCGGGCCGGGATACGGGCCTGCCCGCCGACCGCGCCGGACGCCCGGCCGCACCCGGACGACCTGGCGTACGTGGTCTACACCTCGGGATCCACCGGCCGCCCCAAGGGGGCCATGGTCACCCACGGCGGCCTGGCCGGCTACACCCGCTGGGCCTGTGCGGAACTGCGGCCGGGGGACGGGGCGGGGTCGCCGCTGCACACCTCCATCGCCTACGACCTCGCCCTCACCTCGCTCTACCCGACGCTGGCCGCCGGAGCCCCGGTGCGGCTGGTGGACGAGGAGGCGGCCGGTGTCGAGCAGCTGGCGCGGGCGCTGGCCGACGGCCCCTACGGCGTCGTCAAGCTGACCCCGACCCACCTGGACCTGCTGGCCGGGACGCTCCCCGCCGACGTGCTGGCCGCCGCGGCCAGATGCCTGGTGGTCGGCGGCGAGGAACTGCGCGGCGAACAGCTGGCCACCTGGGCCGCGCACGCCCCGGCGACCCGGATCGTCAACAGCTACGGTCCGAGCGAGACCGCCGTCGCCTGCTGCGTGCACGTCGTGCCCGCGGGCGAGACGGCGCCTGGCCCGGTCCCGATCGGCCGGCCGATCCCCGGCGCCACCGTCCGCCTGCTCGACGACGCCATGCGCGCGGTGCCGCCCGGCGTGGCCGGCGAGATCTACGTCGGCGGGCGCGGGGTCGGCCAGGGTTACCTCGGCAGCCCGCGCCTCACCGCGGACCGCTTCGTACCGGATCCGTACGCGACCGAGCCGGGAGCGCGCCTCTACCGGACCGGCGACCTCGCCCGGCGGCGACCCGACGGCACCCTGGTCTTCCTGGGGCGCGCGGACCAGCAGATCAAGATTCGCGGCTTCCGCGTCGAGCCGGGCGAGATCGAGGGCGTCCTGGCCGAGCACCCGGCCGTCCGCGCCGCCGCGGTGGTCGCCGACCGGTCCGACCCGGGCAACCCGAGGCTGGCCGCGCACATCCTCCCGGCGGGCCCCGGCGTACCGCTCTCCGAGCTCAGCACCTACCTGGCCGAGCGGCTCCCCGGTCACCTGGTGCCCACCCTGTGGGGCACCCTCGCCGAGCTGCCGCTGCTCGGTAACGGCAAGCTCGACCGCCGGGCGCTGCCCGCCCTGGCCCCGCTGGGCGGCGCGGAGACCTACACCGCGCCCGCCACCCCGGCGGAGCGGACCATCGCCGAGGTGTGGGCCGAGGTGCTCGGCGCCGGCCGGGTCGGCAGGCACGACCGCTTCTTCGACCTCGGCGGGCAGTCGCTGCTCGCCACCCGGGTGGTGGCCCGGCTGCGCGAGCGGTTCCCGGTGCCGGTCTCGGTGCGGGACGTGTTCGCCGCGCCGACCGTGGCCACCCTCGCGGACCTCGTCGCCGCCCGGACGCGCGCCCAGATGGAGGAGATGTTCGGGGCGTCCGCCGGGGCGCGGCGGCCGGAGACGCCGCGGGAGACCGTCCTCTCCTCGCCCGTCACCCCCGCGGACAGGTCCCGCCCGTTGCCGCTCTCCTTCGCGCAGCGCGGCCTGTGGGTGCTGGACCAACTGCGCCCGAACGGGACGGAGTACCTCGTGGTGACCGCGCTGCGGCTGTGCGGAGAGCTCGACGTCGACGCGCTCGGGCGGGCGCTGACCCGGGTGGCCGAGCGGCACGAGATCCTCCGCACCCGCTACGTCGCGGGCTCCGACGGCGAGCCCGCGCAGGTCGTCGACCCGCCGTCGCGGCTCCGCCCGGTCGCCGAGGACGCGGACCCGGCCGCGGTCCTCGAAGCGGAACTGGCCACGCCGATCGACCTGGCACGCGGCCCGGTGCTGCGGGTCCGGTTGATCAGGACCGGCACCGGCGAGCACGTCCTGGTGCTGGTGACCCACCACATCGCCACCGACGGCTGGTCGAGCGGCATCCTGGCGACCGAGCTGGCGGACGCCTACTCGGGCCGGGACCTGCCGGAGCCGGCCCTGCAGTACGCCGACTTCGCCGCCTGGCAGCGCGAGCGGTTCGCCGGGCAGGCGCTGGACGGCGCACTGGCGCACTGGCGCGGCAGGCTCACCGGCCTGGAGCCGACCGAACTGCCCACCGACCGGCCCCGTCCCCCGGTCGGCGACCACCGGGGGGCGGTCCTCCGCTTCGACGTGCCGCCCGTGCTGGCCGGGGCGCTGGAGGAGATCGGCAGGCGGGCCGGGGCCACCCCGTTCACGACCTACCTGGCGGGGTTCTACGCGCTGCTCGCCCGCCACACCGGGCGGCGGGACCTGGCGGTCGGCGTGCCGATGTCCGGCCGCGACTCCGCCGAGGCCGAGGGGTTGATCGGCTTCTTCGTGAACACCGTCGTGCTGCGCGCCGACCTCACCGGAGACCCGTCGTTCAGCACGCTGCTCGGCCGGGTCCAGGACGTCGTCGCCGAGGCGTACCAGCACGACGAGCTGCCGTTCGAGCGGCTGGTGGAGGAGCTGGCACCGAGCCGCGACCTGTCCAGGCACCCGCTGTTCCAGCTGCTCTTCGCGTTCCGGGAGGAGGGCGAGGAGCGGTTCCGGCTGCCCGGGCTGGACGTCTCGCCCGAGCCGGTGCCGTGGCGCACCGCCAAGTTCGACCTCACCATGGAGCTGACCCGGCGCGCCGACGGCGGCCTGACCGGCGAGATCGAGTACGCGACCGCGCTCTTCGACCGGGCCACCGCCGACCGGCTCGCCCGCCACTACCTGACCCTGCTGACCTCGGCGGCGGCCCGGCCGGACGGCGCGCTCGGGGAACTGGAGCTGCTCGACGACGCGGAGCGGCACGCGCTCACCGCCGGTGCCGGCGGCCCCGTCCGGAGCAGGCCCGACCTCGGCCTGCCCGAGCTGGTCGCCCGCCAGGCGGCCCTGGCCCCCGGCCGGGTCGCGGTGGAGTGTGACGGGGCCGCGCTCACCTACGGTGACCTGGACGCCGCCGCCAACCGGCTCGCCCACCACCTGCGGGCCGCCGGCATCCGCCGTGACGACGTGGTGGGCGTCTGCCTGCCCCGGCGACCGGAGCTGGTCGTGGCGCTGCTCGGGGTGCTGCGCGCCGGAGCGGCCTACCTTCCGCTCGACCCCGCCCACCCGGCCGACCGGCTGGCCTGGATGCTCCGGGACTCCCGGGCGCGGCTGGTCGTCGTCGGCGCCGAGCCGTCTCCGGCGAGCGGCCACGGCACGCCGGTGCTGAACCTGGCCGCCGAGCGGGCCGGCATCGACGCCCGCCCCGGCGAATCCGCGCCGGTCGGCACCGACCTGGACGGGCTGGCGTACGTCATGTACACCTCCGGCTCCACCGGCCGGCCCAAGGGGGTGGCCGTACCGCACCGCGGCATCCGCAACCGGGTGCTGTGGACGGTCCACGAGCACGGGCTCGGCACCTCGGACCGGCTCCTGCAGAAGACGTCGGTCACCTTCGACGCCTCCGTCTGGGAGTTCCTCGGGCCGCTGGTGTCCGGTGGCACCGTGGTGCTCCCGCCGGACGGGACCGAGCGCGACCCGGCGAGCATGGTCGAGGCGCTGGTCCAGGGCCGGATCACCGTGCTCCAGGGCGTCCCCTCCTTCCTGCGGACGCTCGCCGACGAGCCGGGCCTGGAACGCTGCGGCACGCTCCGGCTGCTCTTCTCGGCCGGTGAGCCGCTGCCCGGCGAGCTCGCCGCCCGCCTGTCCACCCGGCTGGGGACGGCGCTGGTCAACACCTACGGCCCGACCGAATGCTCGATCGACGTGACCGCGTGGTCGTACGAGCCCGGCGACGGACCCGGCATCGTGCCGATCGGCAGGCCGTTGGACAACACCCGCGTGGTCGTCCACACGCCGGACGGCAGGCTCGCCCCGGTCGGCACGCCGGGTGAGCTGCACGCCGCGGGGGACGGCCTGGCCCGCGGCTACCTCGGAAGGCCGGGACTGACCGCCGACCGGTTCGTACCCGACCCGTACGGACCGCCGGGCGCCCGCGCCTACCGCACCGGCGACGTGGTGCGCCGCAGGACCGACGGCGCGCTGGAGTTCCTCGGCCGGGCCGACCGCCAGGTCAAGATCCGCGGCGTCCGGATCGAGCTGGACGAGGTCGAGGCCGTGCTGTCCCGGCACCCCGCGCTCGCCGCGGCCGTGGTCGAGGCCAGGCGGGGACCCGACGGCCTGCCCCGGCTGGTCGGCTACCTGGTGGCGCGGGGCGAGGCGCCTGCGCGGCGGGAGGTCCGCGAGTTCCTGCTCGCGCGGCTGCCCGAGCCGTACGTGCCCTCGGTGCTGCTCACCGTGGACCGCCTGCCGCGGACCTCCAGCGGCAAGATCGACCGGGCCGCGCTGCCCGACCCGGACGGCGTCCGGCCCCCCGGCCGGGCCGTCCCCGCGGCGCCGCGCACCCCGGCCGAGAAGATCGTGACGGATGTGATGGCCGAGGTGCTCGGGCTCGACGTGGTCGGGACGGGCGACGACTTCTTCGACCTGGGCGGCCACTCGCTGCTGGCGATCCGGATCGCGGCCCGGCTGCGGGCCGCGTTCGGCGTCGCCCTGCCGGTCCGCGCCGTGTTCGAGGACCGCACCGCCGCCGCGCTGGCGGCCAGGGTCGACGGCCTCGGCGTCCAGGCCGCCGGCGAGATCGTCCCGCTGGACGCGGAACGGCGGGCCGGACCGGTCCCGCTCTCCTTCGCCCAGCAGCGACTGTGGTTCCTCGATCTCCTCGACCAGGGCGGCCGGTATCACGTGACCTGGGCGTTCCGGCTGTCCGGGCGGCTGGACGCGGACGCCCTGGCCGGCGCGCTGACCGGGTTGTTCGCCCGGCACGGCGCCCTGCGCACCCGCTACCCGACCGGGCAGGACGGCGGCGCGGTCCAGATCGTGGATCCGGCCGCCCCCGTTCCGCTGCAGGTCGTCGACCTGTCCGGTGCGGACTCCGAACGGGTGGCCACGCTCGTCCGCTCGCTCGCCGAGCGGCCCTTCGACCTGGCCGGGCAGGTGCCCGCGCTGCCCTACCTGATCAGGCTCGGCGCCCGGGAGCATGTGTTCCTGCTGGTCATGCATCACATCGTCGCCGACGCCTGGTCCGAGCAGATCATGGCGCGCGAGCTCTCCGAGCTCTACGAGGCCCGGGTGCAGGGCCGGCCGACGGTGCTCGGGCCACCCCCGCTGCAGTACGCCGACTACGCGTCCTGGCAGCGCTCCCGGCTGACCGGCGAGGTGCTGGACCGTGAGCTGGATCACTGGCGTGATCGGCTGGCCGGACTGCAGCCGCTGGAACTGCCCGCCGACCGGCCCCGGCCGCCGGTACGCCGGGGCCACGGCGCGACCGTCACCTGCGACATCCCCGCCGAGATCGCGCAGCCGCTGCTGGCGCTCGGCCGGCGGCAGGGCGCGACCGCGTTCATGACCTTCCTGAGCGTGTTCGCCGCGATGCTCGGCCGCTACACCGGCGCCACCGACGTGGCGATCGGCACGGTCGTCGCCGGTCGCGGCCAGGCGGAACTGGACGACGTCGTCGGGTTCTTCGTCAACACCGTCGTGGTGCGGGTGGACCTGGCCGGCGATCCGACGGTGACGACCCTGATCGGCCGGGTCAGGGAGAGCGCGCTGGACGCCTTCAGCCACGACGAGCTGCCCTTCGACCGGCTGGTGGAGGGGCTGGCCCCGCAGCGGGACCTGTCCCGCTCACCGCTGTGCGACGTCACGTTCGGGCTGCGCGAGCAGGCGCCGGAACCGCCGCGCCTGACGGGGCTCGACGTGCGGCCGGTCGCCGTCGAGCGGACCACGGCCAAGTTCGATCTCACCTTCGGCCTCGTCGCCGGCGCCGACGGCGGCTACCGGGCCGAGCTGGAGTACGCCACGGACCTGTTCACCGAGGCGACGATCCACCGCCTCGCCGGACATTTCCGGACCCTGGTGGAGTCGGCGGCGACGGCACCGGACCGGCCCGTCAGCCGCCTCGACATGCTGGACCCCGTCGAGCGCGGACGGCTGCTGCGGGACTGGAACCCGCGGGCCACGCCGGCCGCGCGCGAATCCCTGCACGAGGCGTTCGCCGCCCAGGCCGCCCGCACCCCGGACGCGCCCGCGGTCGAGTACGCCGGCGAGCGCCTGACCTACGCCGAGCTGGACGACCGGGCCGCCGCGCTGGCCGGGCGGCTGCACGCCGCGGGGGTGCGCCCCGAGGACCCGGTGGCCGTCTACCTGGACCGGTCACCGGCGGCGGTGACCGCGCTGCTGGCCGTGCTGCGGGCGGGCGGGGTGTACGTGCCGCTGGACACCGCGCAACCCGCCGAACGCCTGGCGGCGATGCTCGGCGACCTGCGGCCCGCGGCGGTGCTCACCGACCGCCGGACGCTCCCCCTGCCCGTCTCGGTCCCGGTCCTCACCGTCGGAGGGACGGCCGGCGAGGCGGGGGACGCGCCCCCCGGCGACCTCCCACCCGGCGACCCCGGTCGCGCCGCGTACATGATCTACACCTCGGGCTCGACCGGCCGGCCGAAGGCGGTCGTCGTCCCGCACGGCGCGTACACCCACCACTGCCGCGTCCACGCGGACGCGCACGACATCCGTCCCGGGGACAGGGTGCTGCTGCACGCGCCGCTCATCTTCGACCCGGCGATGGCGCAGATGGGCGCCACCCTGCTGGCGGGCGCCACCGTGGTGATCGGCGCCCCGGGCGTCGTCGCCCCCGCCGACCTGCCGGACCTGCTGGCCGAGACCGGGGTGACCCATGTCGCGCTCGCGGCCACCTACTACCGCGACGTGATGACCGGCATCCGGCCCGGCGACCCGAGGCCGGCCGCGCTGCGCGTGCTGGCCGTCGGCGGCGAGGCGGTCGGTTACCAGGACGCCCGGCTCTGGCTGGCCACCGGCCTGCCCGCCAGGTTCCTCTGCGTGTACGGCCCGACCGAGGCCACCATCGGCGGCCTGTGCCATCCCGTGACCCCGGCCGAGGTGGCCGCGGCGGCCCCGGACGCGGGCCTGCCGATCGGCCGCCCGCTGCCGGGCACCCGGGCCTACGTGGTGGACGCGGCGTTCAACCCGGTGCCCGTCGGCGTGGTCGGCGAGCTCTGCCTGGGCGGCCCGAGGGTCAGCCGGGGGTACCTGCGGCAGCCGGGGCCGACCGCCGATCGTTTCGTCCCCGACCCGTTCGGCGAGGAGCCCGGAGAACGGTTGTACCGGACGGGAGACCAGGTCAGGTACCGTCCCGACGGGGTGATCGAGTTCATCGGCCGGATCGACGCCCAGGTGAAGCTGCGCGGGTTCCGGATCGAGCTCGGCGAGATCGAGACCGCGCTGGCCGCGCACCCCGGCGTCCAGGCGGCCGCCGCGGCGGTGCAGGAACTCGCGCCGGGCGACCACCGGCTGGTGGGATACGTGGTGCCGGTGCCCGGAGCCGGGACCGACTCCGGACCGTCGTCGCCGGAGCTCCGCGCCCACCTGCGTGACCGGGTGCCGGAGTACATGGTGCCCGCGCTGTTCATGACGCTGGACGGGCTGCCCGCGACCGCGGGCCAGAAGGTGGACCGCCGCGCGCTGCCGGTGCCCGACCCGGGCACCGCCCTCGCGCCGGAGGAGGCGGTCCCGCCGGGCACCGAGGTGGAGGAGGCCATCGCCGGCGCCTGGGCCGACGTGCTCGGCCTGCCCGCCGTCGGCGTGGAACACGACTTCTTCGAACTCGGTGGCCACTCGCTGCTCGCCACCCGCCTGATGGCCCTGCTGCAGGACCTGTTCGGACTGGAGATCCCGCTACGCGTCCTGTTCGAGGCCACCACCGTCCGCGCGCAGGCCACCGCGCTGGAAGGGCTGGCCGAGGCCGCCGCCCCCACATCGTACGAGGGAAGAGCCGATGAGCACTGACGTGACCAAGCCGGAGACGAGCGCGGGCGCCGGGCTGCTGAGGGATCGCCTGCGTTCCCGGCGCGCGGCGGGGCGGGAGGGCGTCGTCCCGGTCCTGCCTCCCGGCGTTCCGCCGCCGCTCTCCTTCGCGCAGCGGCAGTTCTGGGTGCTGGACCGGCTCCGCCCGGGGGGCACCGACTACCTGGTGCCGCTGGTGATCCGGTTACACGGTGACCTCTCCGGCGTCGACCTGGGCGCGGCCCTCGACGAACTGGTACGTCGCCACGAGATCCTGCGCACCCGCTACACCACCGAGGGGCCCGACGCCGAACCGATCCAGACGATCGACCCGCCGGGACCGGTGGATCTGGTCTTCGACGACCTCACCCCGGCCGAGTTCGACGCCCTGCTGGAGGCCGAGACCGGCACGCCGTTCGACCTCGCCACGGGCCCGATGCTGCGCGCCAGGCTGGTACGGCTGGCACCCGAGGAACACGTACTGGTCCTCATGCTGCACCACATCGCCGTCGACGGCTGGTCGGGCGGCCTGCTGGTACGCGAGCTGGCCGCGCTGGCCACCGGAGAGGAGTTGCCCGCGCCCGGTCTGCGGTACGCCGACTTCGCGGCCTGGCAGCGCGACCAGCTCTCCGGTGAACGGCTGGAACGCGACCTCGACCACTGGACGGAGACCCTCCGCGACCTGCCGGCGCTGGAACTGCCGACGGACCGGCCGCGCCCGGCGGTGTGGGAACCGGCGGGGGAGACCGTCCGGTTCGACATACCCGCCGAGATCGGGCACCGGGTCCGGGTCCTGGCCAGGGAGCACCGGGCCACGCCCTTCATGGTCTACCTGGCGGCGTTCTGGTCGCTGCTGCACCGGTACACCGGCCAGGCCGACTTCGCCGTCGGCAGCCCGGTGGCCGGCCGGACCCGCGCGCAGACGCACGACGTGATCGGCCCGTTCGTCAACCTGCTCGTGCTGCGAGCCGACCTGTCCGGCGACCCGACGTTCGCCGAGCTGCTCGATCGCGCCCGCGGTACGGCCCTTGAGGCCTTCGCCCGCCAGGACGTCCCGTTCGAGCGGGTCGTCAACGCGCTGGCGGCCGGCCGGGACCTGTCCACCCACCCGCTGGTCAGCGTCAACCTGACCCTGCAGAACAACGAACCGCTGAGCTTCACGGCCGGGGCGGTCTCCGGCGAGCTGGTCCCGGTCCTGGCGCGCCAGGCCAAGTTCGACCTGAGCTGGACGCTGGAGGAGAGGCCGGACGGTTCGGTCGCGGGCGAGGCCACCATCGCACGCGCGCTGCTCGACCCGGACACGGCGCGGCGGATGGCCGGGCACTACGTCCGCCTGCTCGGCGCGGCCGTCGCCGACCCCGGGACGCGGGTGAGCGAACTGCCGCTGCTGGGCGCCGCGGAACTCGACCGGCTGGTCCGCGGGCCGGTCGTCACGGCGCTCGGCGAGTTCTGCCTGCACGAGCGCTTCGCCGCCCGGGTGAGGGAGCGGCCCGGCGCGATCGCGGTGACCTTCGACGGCCGGCACCTGACCTACGCCGATCTGGAGGCCAGGGCCAACCGGCTGGCGCACCGGCTGGCGGAGTTCGGCGTGGGCCGCGAGGACCTCGTGGGGATCTGCCTGCCGCGCGGCGTCGACATGCTGGTCGCCGTCCTCGCGGTGCTCAAGGCCGGGGCGGCCTACCTGCCGCTCGATCCGGACCACCCGGCCGAGCGGATCGAATTCCTCATCCGGGACGCCGCCGCCCGTGTCGTGGTCACCGAGACCGCGCTGGCGGAACGGGTGTCCGGGCACCGCCTGTATCTGGACGACGCCGACGAGATCGGCCGCATCGCGGCGCTGCCCGCCGAGGCGCCCGCGCTCCGGACGCACCCCGGCGATCTCGCCTACGTCATCTACACCTCCGGGTCCGCGGGTCGCCCCAAGGGTGTCCAGGTGACCCACGCCAACGCGGTCCGCCTGTTCACCGTGACCGAGGACGACTACGGCTTCGGCCCGGACGACGTCTGGGCGCTGTTCCACTCCTACGCCTTCGACTTCTCGGTCTGGGAGATGTGGGGCGCGTTCCTGTACGGCGGACGCCTCGTCGTCGTCCCCTACGAGGTGTCGCGCTCGCCCTGGGACCTGGCCGTGCTCCTCGCCGACGAGGGCGTGACCGTGCTCAACCAGACACCGTCGGCGTTCCGCTCGCTGGTCGATCTGGCCAGGCGCGGTGAGGCCGCCCTCGACCGGCTCCGGCTCCGGCTGGTGATCTTCGGCGGGGAGGCGCTCGACGTCGGCATGCTCGAACCCTGGTGGAACAGGTACGGCGCCGAGCGGCCGAGGCTCGTCAACATGTACGGCATCACCGAGACGACCGTGCACGTCACCTACCGGCCCCTCGGCCCGGCCGATCTGGCGGGGGACCGCAGCCCGATCGGGCGGCCCCTTGGCGACCTCACCCTGCACGTGCTCGACGGGCGGATGCGTCCCGTGCCGGTCGGCGTGCCGGGCGAGCTGCACGTGGGCGGCGCCGGCGTCGCCCGCGGCTACCTCGGCCGTCCCGCGCTCACCGCGGACCGCTTCGTGCCCGATCCCTTCGGGCCGCCGGGCTCCCGGCTCTACCGCTCGGGAGACCGGGCGAGGTGGCGGCCGGATGGCGACATCGGCTTCCTCGGCCGCCTCGACGACCAGGTGAAGATCCGCGGGTTCCGGATCGAGCTCGGCGAGGTCGAGGCGTGCCTGTCCGGCCATCCGGACCTGGACGACGCCGCCGTCACCGTGGACGAGAGCGTGCCCGGCGAACACAGGCTCATCGGCTACGCCGTGCCCAGGGACAGCGCGCGGATCGGCGCGGCGGAGCTGCGCGCGTACACGGTCGAGCGGCTGCCCGGCCACATGGTCCCGGCCGCCTTCGTGATCGTCCCGAAGCTGCCGCTGACCGCCAACGGCAAGGTCGACCTGCGGGCGCTGCCCGCCCCCGACGGCTCGCGGCAGGACCGGGGCGACGGCTACGTCCCGCCGCGGACCGAGGCGGAGACGGCGATGGCCAGGATCTGGGCCGAGGTGCTCGGCATCGAGCGGGTCGGCGTGGACGACAACTTCTTCGAGCTCGGCGGCGACTCGATCCGCGCGGTCCGCCTCGTCGGGGCGCTGCGCGCCGGCGGCCTCGACTACTCCGTGCAGAGCCTGTTCCGGCATCAGAACATCGCCGACCTGATCCTGGGTGGCGACGGCGACGCGACCCGCGTCGAGCGGGCCGGCACGCCGCCGTTCGCGCTGATCGGCGCGGAGGACCGGGCGAAGGTGCCGGCCGGAGTGGTGGACGCCTATCCGATGGCGCGGGTCCAGGCCGGCATGGTCTACGAGCTGCTGGCCGATCCGGACGGCAACCCCTATCACAACATCACCAGCTACCTGATCCGTGATCCCGGCGTCTTCGACGCCGCGGCGTTCGCCGCCGCGACCGAAGAGGTCGTGGCCCGGCACGACATCCTGCGCACCTCGTTCGACCTGGCGACCTTCTCCGAACCGCTGCAGCTCGTGCACGACCGGGTGGAGGTCGAGGTCGGGTACGCGGACCTGCGCGGTGAGTCGCCGGACGAGCGGGAGGCGAGCATGACGGCGTTCCGGGCGGCGGAGCGCGCACGGCTCTTCGACCTCGGCGCGGCACCGCTGCTGCGCGTCCACGCGCACCAGGTCGGCGACGACCGGTGGTACTTCTCGATCACCGAGTGCCACGCGATCCTGGACGGCTGGAGCCACAACTCGATCATCACCGAGGTGCTCGACCTCTACCGGGCGATCCGCGACGGCCGGCCGGTGCCCGCCGAGGAGCCGAGCGCCGTCAGGTACGCCGACTTCATCGCGCAGGAGCGGCACAGCCTGACCGGCCGGGCCGACCGGGCGTTCTGGCGGGACCGGCTGGGCGGCGCGAACCGGCTGACCATCCCCGCCGCCTGGGCCGACCCGGACGGGCCGGGGGCGTACTCGACGGTCGTGCCGTTCCACGACATCGAGGCCGAGCTGCGGCGGGTGGCCACGTCGGCGGGGACGTCGCTGAAGAGCGTGCTGCTCGCCGCGCACGTCGCCGTGTGGCGGGCGGTCGCCGGTCCGGGGCCGTTCTACTGCGGCCTGGTGTGCAACGGCCGTACCGAGGTCGAGGGCGGGGACCGGGTCCGCGGCATGTTCCTCAACCCGGTGCCCTTCGTCGCCCCGGCCGGGGCGGCCACCTGGCGCGAGCTGGTCGAGGCGGTGTTCGCCGAGGAGGTCGAACTGTGGCCGCACCGCCGCTTCCCGCTGCCCGAGATGCAGCGCGAGTTCGGCGACGGGCAGCGGGTGCTCGACGTGGCCTTCAACTACCTCGACTTCCACGTACTGGACCGGGAGACGGTCGACACCTCCGGCAGCACCGACGTCAGTCCGAACGAGTTCCCGCTGGCGGTCATGAGGGGCGCCCAGGGGCTGGTGATCGCCACCAAGTCGTCGTGGGTCGGGCGCCCGTACGCCGAGCTGCTCGCCCGGATGTACCGGCGGGCGCTGACCCTGATGATCGCCGATCTCGACGGCGACGCCGGTGTGTCACTGCTCCCGGCGCGCGAGCGGGAACGGCTGCTGACCGGCGGGGTGGACCGGACCCGGGCGCCCCGGCCGCGCCGGGGTGTGCACGAGCTCTTCGCCGAGCAGGCCGCGCGGATCCCCGACGCGGTGGCGGTCGAGGCGGCGGGTGTCACGCTGACCTACCGGGAACTGCGCGACCGCGCCTGGCGCTGGGCGGCCGGCCTGCGCCAGGCGGGCGTGCGCGCCGGGGACCTGGTCGGGGTGTGCCTGCCCAGGGAACCCGACCTGGTGGCGGCCGTGCTCGGCGTCCTCGCGGTGGGCGCGGCGTACGTCCCCATCGACCCCGGGCACCCGGCCGACCGGATCGCCGCGCTGGTGCGCGACGCCGGGCCGCGGGTCGTGGTGAGCGGCACCGAGATCGCCGGGGCCGTCGTGGTCACCCCCGACCGGATAGGTCACGCCGAGCCGGTCGCCGAGCCGCACCGGCCCGATCCGGAGGAGCTGGTCTACGTCGTGTACACCTCCGGGTCGACCGGCCGCCCCAAGGGGGTGATGGTCCGGCACGGCGCGCTCGCCGACCGGGTCTGGTCGATGTGGCGGAACCTCGGCCTGGCCGTTCACGACGTGGCGGCCGCGGTCGTGCCGATGGTGACCGACGTCTGCCAGCTCGCCGTCTTCACCACCCTCGCGGGCGGCGGCCACCTGGTGCTGGCCGGTGAGGACCTCGGCCGGGACCCGGTCTCGCTCGCCGGGCTGCTGCGCGGCAGCGGTGCCAGGTTCCTGCAGGCCTCGCCCACCACCTGGCGGATGCTGACCGAGTCGGGCTGGTCCCCGCCCGCCGGATTCCGGCTGCTGTCCGGGGGGGAGGCGATGAGCGCCGACCTGATGACCCGGCTGCGCGCCACCGACGCCCAGGTCTGGGACATGTACGGCCCGAGCGAGGCGACCGTCTTCGCCTTCGGCACCCGGATGACCGATGACGGGCCCGTCTGGGTGCCGGCCGCCGACACCACCGTGTACCTGCTCGACCGAGACCTGGAACCGGTGCTCGACGGGGTGTCCGGAGAGATCTTCGTCGGTGGCGACGGGCTGGCCCGAGGTTATCTCGGCAGGCCCGCCACCACCGCGGACGTGTTCCGGCCCGACCCGTTCGCCGCCGGGCCGGGCGGCAGGATGTACGCCACCGGCGACATCGGCAGGCGCGGCCGCGACGGCCGGATCGAGATCCTCGGCCGGCGCGACCACCAGCTCAAGATCCGCGGGTTCCGGGTCGAGCTCGGCGAGGTGGAGAACACCCTCGCCGGCCACCCGGACGTCCGGGCCGTGGTGGTGCACCCGGTTCCCGGGCCGCAGGGCGAGCAGCGGCTCGCCGCCTACCTGATCCTCCGCGGCGGCGCCGCCGCCGAGGAGGTGCGCCGCCACGCCGACCGGGTGCTGCCCGGGTACATGGTGCCGACCCACTTCGTGGTCCTGGAGTCCTTCCCCCGCCTGGCCAACGGCAAGGTCGACCGGGCCGCGCTGCCGGTGCCCGGTTCCGACCGGCCGATGGTGACCACGCGGTACGAGCCGCCGGACGGCCCGGTCGAGACGGCGATCGCCGAGGTGTGGGCCGACGCGCTGGGCGTCGAGCGGGTGGGCCGCGACGACGACTACTTCAAGCTGGGCGGCCACTCGCTCCTCATGCTCCGGATCGTCGCCCGGCTGGCCGGGGAGCACCGCGTCGAGGTGACCTTCCGCGACTTCCTGGAACACCGCACGGTGCGCGGCCTGGCGGCCGCCGCCGCGACGGAGCGGACGAGGCCGTCGGTGCTGCTCCGGCTCAACGACCAGGACGAGGGCACGCCGCTGTTCTGTGTCCACCCCGGCGGCGGGAGCGCCCACTGGTACCGGCATCTCGCCGAGGTGTACGCGCCGGAACGGCCCCTGGCGGCCTTCGAGTGGCCCGGGCTGCACGGCGACCACGGTCACGCCACGAGCGTGCCGGAGATCGCGGCCGTCTACCTGGCGGAACTGCGGGCGACGCGGCCGGAGGGCCCGTACCACATCCTCGGCTGGTGCGCCTCCAGCGGTATCGCCTGGGAGATGGCCCGCCAGCTGCACGAGATCGGTGAACGGCCCCGGCTGATCCTGATCGACCCGTTCGAGTACGCCTCGGCCGGTGTCAACCCGCTGCTGGCCAACCTGGAGGTGCTGCGCCGGGCCGAGGGGCTGCTCGCGGACCTGCGGGACGGGGCGGGCGGCGAGCAGGCGCGCGCCGAGGTCATGGCCGTGCTGCGCGAGGTGATCGATGACGGCGACCTGCTGGTCGACGGCGAGGACCTCGACCTCGGCGAGGGCTGGACGCACTGGCTGCGCTCCTGGCGGGAGATGCTGGAGGCCCGTTCCCGCTACCGGTTCGCCGCCTACCCGGGCACGGTCGACCTGATCGTCTGCGAGGAACTCGCCGCGGGCGGCTACCAGACCATTCTCGGCCGGTCGTTCGACGACTACCTGGACCAGTGGCGGCGGCAGGCCGCCGGGGTGCGGGTGCACCGCGTCCCCGGCGACCACCGGACGGCGCTCTTCCCACCGCAGGTGTCCATCCTGGCGACCGCGCTGACCGCGGTCATCGACAACCACGAGGAGTGAGTCATGGTCGGTTCCCGTGATGTGATCTCGCTGCGCGACCTTGCGGACGCCGACATCGAGTCGATCGTCCGGCGCGGTGTCGACCTCGCCGCGGACCCGGAGGCGCACGACGCCCCGCTGCGCGGCCGGATCGTCGGCGTCTACTTCAGCAAGACCTCCACCCGCACCCGGACCTCCTTCACCGTCGGCGCGCTGCGGCTCGGCGCGCAGGTGATCACCTACGGGCCCGGCGACCTGCAGCTCAACACCGGTGAGACGCTGGAGGACACCGCGAGGGTGCTCGGTGGCATGCTGGACGGCCTGGTCGTCCGCACCGCCGGGCCGCAGCGGGAGATGCGGACGCTCGCCGAGCACTGTCCCGCCGTCGTCAACGCGATGAGCGCCGAGGAGCACCCCACGCAGGCCCTGGCCGATCTCACCACGATGTCGGCCAGGTTCGGCGGTCTCAAGGGGTTGCGCGTGCTCTACGTCGGTGAGGGCAACAACACCGCGGTCGCGCTCGCCTACGCGCTCTCCCGGTTCCCCCGCGTCGAGCTGGAGTTCCGCACCCCTCGCGGGTACGGCCTCACGCCGGACGTGCTCGCGGAGGCGTCCGCGCTGGCCGCGCGATCCGGCGGCGGTGTCCGGGAGAGCCACGACATGCTGTCGCTGCCCGCCCAGGTCGACGTCGTCTACACCACCCGCTGGCAGACCACCGGGACCAGCAAGCCCGACCCGCGATGGCGGGAGGTCTTCGCACCGTTTCAGGTGGATGTGTCTCTCATGTCCCGTTACCCGGACGCCTGCTTCATGCACGACCTGCCGGCGCATCGTGGCGAGGAGGTGACCGCCGAGGTGCTGGACGGCCCGTCAAGTATCGCCTTCGAGCAGGCGCGTAACAAGCTGCACAGCGCCATGGCGGTGCTGGAATGGTGTCTGGCCCGGTAGCGCGTACCGCCTGCCGCCCTACCCAGACAGAAAGGTGTGTCTCGCCCATGAGAATTCTCGTCACCGGCGGTGCCGGCTTCATCGGGTCCCATTTCGTGCGCACCACCCGGGACGCCCGGATCACCGTGCTCGACCGGCTCACGTACGCCGCGGACCTGGCCAACCTGGAGGGGGTGCCGCACGATCTCGTCCAAGGCGACATCTGCGACGCCGAACTGCTCGGCCGGGTGGTACCGGGTCATGACGTCGTGATCAACTTCGCGGCCGAGTCGCACGTCGACCGGTCGATCGAGGGGGCCGGCGAGTTCGTCCGCACCAACGTGCTCGGCACCCAGACGCTGATGCAGGCCTGCCTGGACGCGGGTACGCCGAGGGTCGTCCAGGTCTCGACGGACGAGGTGTACGGGTCGATCGAGACGGGCTCCTGGGACGAGGACGCTCCGCTCCGCCCGCGCTCGCCGTACGCCGCGGCCAAGGCGGGCGGTGACATGATCGCCCGCGCCTACGCGATCACGCACGGGCTGCCGGTGTCGATCACCAGGTGCGGCAACAACTACGGGCCGTACCAGTTCCCGGAGAAGGTCATCCCGCTCTTCGTCACCAACCTGCTGGAGGGCAGGAAGGTCCCGCTGTACGGCGACGGCGGCAACATCCGCGACTGGATCCACGTCGACGACCACTGCCGGGGCATCCGCCTGGTCGCCGAACAGGGCGAGCCCGGCGAGGTCTACCACATCGCGGGCACCGCCGAGCTGACCAACCTGGAACTCACCCAGCGGCTGCTGGACGCGCTGGAGGCCGACTGGACCATGGTCGAGCGGGTGACCGACCGCAAGGGGCACGACCGCCGCTACTCGCTCGACGACACGAAGCTGCGCGCTCTCGGCTACCGGCCGCTGACCGCGTTCGAGGACGGCCTGGCGGAGACCGTCCGCTGGTACGCCGACAACCCCTCCTGGTGGAAGTCCAAGCGCGCCGCCGGCTGAGTCACCGCGGGTCGTCGAGCAGGCCCGCGTCGTGGACGAGCAGCGCGATCTGGACCCGGTTGTTGAGGTCGAACTTGGTGAGGACGCTGGACACGTGCGTCTTCACCGTGGCCAGGCTGAGGTGGAGCATGGCGCCGATCTCGGCGTTGGACCTGCCCTGCCCGACCGCGATGGCCACCTCGCGTTCCCGGTCGGCCAGCCGGGCCAGCCGCTCCCGCGCCCGGGTGCGGCGCTCGTTCTCGCCGTCGTCGGCGACCCGGGCGATGAGGCGCCGTGTCACGGCGGGGGAGAGCACCGGGTTGCCCAGGGTGACCTGGCGCACCGCGGCCACGATCTCGGCGGGCGGGGTGTCCTTGAGCAGGTAGCCGGCCGCTCCCGCGCGCAGCGCGCGCAGCACGTGGTCGTCGGCGTCGAAGGTGGTCATCACGATGACCTCCGGGGCGCCGGGGCGGACGCGGAGCTCCCTGGTCGCGGTCAGCCCGTCCATGACGGGCATTCGGATGTCCATCAGGACGACGTCGGGGCGGTGCAGGGCGGCCATCGAGAGCGCCTCGCTCCCGTCGCCCGCCTCCGCGACGATGCTGAGGTCGGGCGCGCCGCCCAGCATCATCACCAGCCCGGCGCGTACCAGAGGGTCGTCGTCGACGATGAGCACGCCGACCTGCCGCGGCTGCTGGGAGGTCATACCGGCCAGGGTAGCCAGGCCGACAGGCACCAGCCACCCTCGTCGGTGGGCCCGTGCTCCAGCCGCCCGCCGATCAGGGCGACCCGTTCGGCCAGGCCGACCAGCCCCTGCCCCGAGCCCTCGCCGGGCGCCGGGGGAGAGGTGGCGGGCGCGGAGTTGCGCACCTCGATCGAGAGCCACTGGCCGGGCGTCCCCGTCGTGTGCACCCACACCTGGGCCCCGGGGGCGTGCTTGCGGGCGTTGGTGAGGGCCTCCTGCACGATCCGGTAGGCGGTGCCGCCGCTCCGGCCGGAGACGGTCCCGGGAACCTCCTGGGTGAGGTTCACCCGCATTCCGGCCCGCCGGGACTCGGCGGCGAGCTCCTCGATGTCGGTCAGGGACGGCTGCAGTGACTCGCCGACCGGGGCCCGCAACACGCCGATGGCCTCCCGCAGGTCCTGTAGCGCCTGATGGGCGCTCTGCCTGATCACCTTGGCCGCGCGGGCGATGTCCTCCGCGGGGGCGTCCGGCCGGAACTCCAGCGCGCCCGCGTGCACGCTCAGCAGGGACAGCCGGTGTCCGAGGACGTCGTGGATCTCCCTGGCGATCGCCTCGCGGGCGCGCTGCTGGGCCTCGGCCTCGGCCCTGGCGGCGCTCTCCCGCAGCGACAGCAGGAGCCTGCGCCGGTGGTGCACGAAGAGGCCCCAGCCGATGGCGGAGCCCTGGGTCGCGACCCCCAGCAGGAACAGCAGCTCGCGCGACGTGCCGACCTCCTGCCTGAGCACGGCGTAGACCAGCGCGGCGAGCAGGCTCAACGTGAAGACGGTGAACGTGGTCCGCGCCGCCCGGTGCACCGCCACCGTGAACAGTGCCACCAGCATCGCGCCCCCGACCAGCTCGGAGAAGGCCGACAGGACGACGAGGGCCAGGGCCAGCTCGACCGGATGGCGCCGCCGCAGCCACAGCGCGGCACAGCCGAGCACGCCGATCACCTGGTCGAGCTGGAACACCCAGGGCGACACGTCCTGGGTGGGCATCTGGATACGCTCGGCGGCCGTCATGATTCCGAAGGCCGCCGCGAAGAGGAACAGGCCGATGTCCACGAGCCAGTCGCGCACGCTGCGCCGGGACGCGGGCGACACGGCGAATTCATCCATCCCGGGTAAGTCTAGGACGCGGCACGGGGACCCGGCGGCGGTGCGGCCTCCGGCGCCGCCGCCGGCCGGGGTGGCCCGCCTCATTCGTAGCCGTACTGCTCCAGCAGGTCGCCGAACTGCTCGTTGAACCTGGCCAGGTTGCGCGCGGTGAACCGCTCCTGCCAGCCGCCGCTGCGGCCCTTGTAGAAGCTCCACGAGTCGGGGTTGTAGACCCGGCCCGCGACCTCCTCCGCGTCCCGGTCGGAGCCGAGATGGCGCAGCACCCGGTTCACCGCGTCGAGCTGCCGCTCGCGGGAGCCGCCGCCCTGCGGCCCGACCAGGTCCTCGTAGCGCACCTTGCAGACCTTCGGGTGGTTGAGCAGCCAGAGCGCCTTCTCGAACTGGTCCCGGCCGAGGAACGACCGGTCCCGCAACGCGTAGTCGATCTTCTCTTCCCAGGTGGGCTTGCTGGCCAGGATCGCGCTGAAGATGTCGGCCTCGAAGAAGTTGCCGTACCCCTCCCTGGTCCGCCCCTCCAAAAAGTTGATCATGGAGACGACGGCGTCGCGCGGGTCGCGGTAGTTGAAGATGAGCGGCGGGTTCGCGGTCTCCACCCACTCGCTCAGGAAGGTGCCGTCCACCCGTTCGATGTCCAGCTCGTGGAAGATCCAGCACAGGCCGGGCGGGGTGTCGGAGAACCGGCTGTAGGACAGGTGCGGGTTGGTGGCGAGCCCCTCGGCGTACTCGTACTTGGTGCGCCCGTACCGGTTGACCACCCGCTGGCCGAGCTGGCGCTGCCAGTGCCAGACCATCGTCCCCCAGAGCTCCTGGGCGCGCTCGGCGAACGCCTCGGTGCCCTGGAGTTCGAGGAACTCGTCGTAGTCGAGCTTGGAGAGAACCTGCGCCGCGATGGCCCTGCTCTGTTCCTCGTCGAACACGGGCACGGTGTGCGGCGCGGGCCGGGGCACGCCGACCATCTTGAAGCCCAGCTCCAGCATGAGTTCCTGCATCAGGTGGGTCCCGCTCTTCTGAAGCGAGATCACCATCGCGCGCGGTTCTCGGGTCATGTGTCCGGCTCCTTCACTCGCTGCCGTTGCGGACGCGGCGGTACAGGACGCCGTCGCTCCAGATGATGTCGATCCGGCCCCAGCGCATCGCGGAGACGACGTCGGGAAAGAACCCGCTCCCGTTCAGACCGGCACTCGTGCCGCACAGCACCGGAATCCCGCTCCACTTGTGGTACTCGCGCAGGATGACGGTCAGCGTCGGATCGTCGTCCACGCTGACCGTCTGCAGCCTGGTCGTGCCGTCCAGGTGCTGGACGGCGGGGATCCGATCCACCCACTCCGGGCGGAGGCGGTGCTCGAACAGTGCGTACGGGTCCGGCGTCCCGGGATCGAACACGTCCCGCGCGCGGTCGGCCAGGCAGATCGGGGTGACCGGCCGGTGCCCGTCGCGCTGCTTCACCTCGTTGAGCAGCCGGCGCATGCCCGGGTCGACGGCGGGGGCCAGGATACTGCGCGACCCCAGCGCCTGCGGGCCGAGCTTGGCCCGCCCGCTGAGCACGATCGCCGGCCTGCCGGTGAGGTGCAGCAGGCGGGCCAGTTCCTCCGGCCGGCACGGCGACACCGACCAGCCCGGGGGCAGGTGCGGGTGGCGGACCGGTGCGGGGCCGGCCCGCAGGTTCCAGTCGAGCGGGCGCAGGCCGCCCGCGCGGCCCAGATGGGCCGCCGCGGCGCCGATCGCCGATCCCGAGTCGTCGGGGAAGGGCGGCACCCACATCTCGCGGATCGCCGGCTCCGCGCGGAGCGCGGAGTTCCACTTGGTGTTGAGCGCGCAGCCGCCCGCGAAGCACAGGTCGAACGGCCCGTCTCCCCGCCACTCCCGTATCCGCGAGACCAGCCGCTCGACGAGGAGCTTCTCCACGAAGTCGTGCAGTCCGGCCAGGACGTCGGCGTCACCGACCCCCAGCCGGTCCATCCGCTCACGGAGTTCGCCCAGGTAGGCGTGTACGTACCGGTGGGACGGCTCGGCGCCGCCGCCGCAGCCGACGACCGCCTGCCGGTACTCCCGCGCCCGAGGCGTGTCCGCCTCGAAGTGCTCGTGGAACAGCGTGCGGAGCACCGCCTGGATCTCGTCCTTGACGGTGCCCATCGCGATGTACGCCATGAGGTTCCCCGCCGCGCGGGGGCCGGGTTCGCCCTCCCCGCCCTCCCCGCTCTCCCGGGGAAACGGTCCGAAATGCCGGGTGGCCATGGCGTACACGTCACCGATGAGCGGGAACAGCGCGCCGCCGGCCTCGATCCGCCCGCCCTCGTCGACGTGGTAGAGCCGGGGGAAGGCGTCGTCGTCCCACACCAGGACCATGGCGGGCTCGCCGCGCCGGGCGAACGGGCTGGTGCAGTAGGCCGCCGCGATATGGCTCGTCACATGCGGATAGCTGGTATATGGTCTGGGCTTCCCGCCCAGCAGTACGGTGCCCCGGTGGCCGGTCAGGGCGGGGTCGGGGGCCGACTCCGTCTCCAGGTACGGCGCCACCTCGACATCCAGCACCCGACCGCTTTTCGTGCCCGCCCAGCCGTCGACCACCCATTCGTCGACGTCGTCCACGTCGTATCCCCGGGCGGCCAGCAATTTCGGCAGGGTTTCCAGGTCCCGGACGCCGCTATAACGCGGGTTGTTGTCCAGCTGCTGGATCTCGATATTGAACTCGAGTCTGCCATCCCGGATCAGGGCGAGGCCGCCGCTCTTGGTCAGCTTGAGCCCGGCAGTAATCATCGGTCTCCTCCGCATTCGTCGCGCGGTTGCGCCGTGCCTGCCATTGATAGCGAATTAACAGCGCAAAATGCTAGGCGGCCGTCGGCGGACGGCGCCGCGGGACGACCCTGTCGTACCAGATAAACCCCGATGCGAACCGCCTCTTCGTCCCGCTGGCGGGACAGCGAACCGACCCGACTTCCGAAAATTAAATCAGTTCCCGGCCTGCTCAAGAAAGGCGAAACACCAGCGCCGCAGGGCGCTGTGGGAACGAAGTGTTTGCCGAAAGAGCATTGCTTGCGGAAACTTGTACGGAGCGATTCCCGTTCCTTGGTCGAGGACACCGCGGATGAGTCCGCCCATTGACGCTCGGCCCACTCAACTCGCCGTCGGTTTGGTCAGTCAGGAGCTCATATGTCGAACACATCCCAATGCCGCGTGTGCGGTGGCACTGTTCATGAGTTTTTCGACTTCGGGCGCCAGCCGTTGTCCGACGCCTTCCTCGCCCCCGGCTCCGACCTCGGCCAGGAGTTCTTCTTCCGCCTCGCCACCGGCCTCTGCGAGGCGTGCACGATGGTGCAGCTCATGGAGGAGGTGCCGCGGGACCGCATGTTCCACGAGGAGTACCCGTACTACTCCTCCGGGTCGGCGTACATGCGCGACCACTTCGAGGGGCTGGCCAAGCGCCTGCTCGCGACCGAGCTCACCGGCGAGGACCCGTTCATCGTCGAGGTGGGGTGCAACGACGGCGTGATGCTCAGGGCGCTCGCGGAGGCCGGCGTCCGGCACCTCGGCGTGGAGCCTTCCGGAGGCGTGGCCGACCTCGCCGCCGAGAAGGGGATCAGGGTCCGCAAGTCGTTCTTCGAGGAGTCGACCGCGAAGGAGATCCTCGCCGCGGAGGGGCACGCCGACGTCATCTACGCGGCCAACACGCTCTGCCACATCCCCTACATCGGATCGGTCCTGTCCGGCGTCGCCGCGCTGCTGGCGCCGACCGGGGTGTTCGTCTTCGAGGACCCCTACCTCTCCGACATCGTGGAGCGGACCTCGTTCGACCAGATCTACGACGAGCACTTCTTCTTCTTCACCGTGCGGTCGGTCGGCGCGATGGCCGCCGCGCACGGGCTGGAGCTGGTGGACGTGGAGCGGCTCCCGGTGCACGGCGGGGAGGTCCGCTACACGCTGGCTCCCGCCGGGTCGCGGCAGCCGTCCGCCGCGGTGGCCGAGCTGCTGGCGGAGGAGGACGCGCGCGGGCTCGGCGAGACGGCCACGCTGCGCCGGTTCGGGGAGAACGTGCTGAAGATCCGCGAGGACCTCACCGCACTGCTGCGCCGCCTTCGCGACGAGGGCAGGTCGGTGGTCGGGTACGGCGCCACGGCGAAGAGCGCGACCGTGACGAACCTCTGCGGCATCGGGCCCGACCTGGTCTCCTTCGTCTGCGACAGCACCCCCACCAAGCAGGGGCGGCTCACCCCGGGTACGCACATCCCGGTGCGGACGCCCGAGGACTTCGCGCGGCCCTACCCCGACTACGCCCTGCTGTTCGCCTGGAACCACGCCGAGGAGATCATGGCGAAGGAGCAGGAGTTCCGGGACGCGGGCGGCAAGTGGATCCTGTACGTCCCGGACGTGCGGATCGTGTGACCCCTCCCCGGCCCGCGAGCCGGGACCTTCCCCGCCTGTACCGGCTCGCTGAACGCGACGGTCGTGTCGCCTTCGCCGATGCCCGCTTGAAGGAGAGCTTGATGACCGCACACGCGACCGGATTCGGCCCGTCCTCCGACGGCACGGGGCTGTCCGCCGACATCTTCAACTCCACCGTGGCCGGGTTCGCGATCGCCGCCGCGTGGGAGGTGGGCGCGTTCGACGTGCTGAACGACCACGGTGTGATCGACGTCCCCGCGTTCTGTGAGAAGCACAACCTGCATCTGCCGTCCATGCGGAGCATGTTCGCCGCGCTCGGCTCGGCCGGCGTGGTGGTCCGCGACGCTGCGGACGGCGGTGCGGACACGGTGCGTACCGGTTCGGCGTTCGCCGAGGTCTACCGGGACAAGGCGTTCTTCCACTGGCTGACCATCGGCTGCGCCGAGCTGTTCGCGAACATGCCGGGCATCGTCCGCAACGAGAACAGGGTCGGTGGTTTCTACCGGCGCAACGCCGTGGCCATCAGCTACGCCTGCAAGGACATCAACCGGCATTCGTTCGACCCGGTCTTCTGGGAGGCGATGGAGGCGCTCGACTTCGACTTCGGCACCGTCGCGGACCTCGGGTGCGGCAGTGGCGGGCGCCTGGCACAGATCGCGGGCCGCTATCCCAACGTCCAGGGCATCGGAATCGACATCGCGCCCGACGCCCTCCGCGACGCCGCGGAGAACGTGGCCGCCGAGGGCTTCGGCGGGCGCTTCGACTTCATCGAGGCGGACGTGCGTGACCTGGCCCCGGACCCCCGCCTGGAGAAGGTGGAAGTGCTCACCTGCTTCATGATGGGCCACGACTTCTGGCCGCGAGAGCGATGCGTGACCTCGCTGCGCCGACTGCGCGAGGCGTTCCCCAACGTCCGCAGGTTCCTGCTCGGCGACACCGCGCGGACCACCAACATCCCCGACCGGGACAAACCCGTGTTCACACTGGCCTTCGAGACCGCCCACGACCTGATGGGCGTCTACCTGCCCACACTCGCCGAGTGGGAGGACGTGTTCGAAGAGAGCGGCTGGAAGTTCCTAAACGCCCGCGCCGTGCGGGTCCCCGCCGACTCCGTCGTCTACGAACTGGCCTGACCGGGCCGAGACCCGGCCTATCCAACGAATGCTGAGGAGCTTTAATGATCCGATCCGTGGTTATCGTGGGCGGTGGTACGGCCGGATGGATGACGGCCAGCTACCTGATGGCGGCGTTCGGCGACCGGATCGACGTGACCCTGGTGGAATCGCCCCAGGTCAAACGGATCGGTGTCGGCGAGGCCACCTTCAGCACGGTACGACACTTCTTCGACTACCTCGGGCTTGACGAAGCCGACTGGCTGCCGAAATGCGCCGGAGGCTACAAACTCGCCATCCGCTTCGAGAACTGGAGCGGAACAGGCGAGTACTTCTACCACCCGTTCGAGCGGCTACGCGTGGTGGACGGATTCTCCATCGCCGACTGGTGGCTCGAACTGGGCGACCGCAGCAAGCCCTTCGACCGCTCCTGCTTCATCACCTCGGCGCTGTGTGAGGCCAAACGCTCACCACGGATGCGAGACGGTTCGCTCTTCGCCTCCGAACTGGACGGCCCGCTGGGCCGCTCCACCCTGGCCGAACAGCGAGCCCAGTTCCCCTACGCCTACCACTTCGACGCCGACGAGGTCGCCAGATACCTGGCCGACTTCTCCGTCAAACGCGGCGCCCGCCACATCCTGGACAACGTCCAGCACGTCGCCCAGGACGAACGCGGCTGGATCAGCCACGTGCGCACCGAGGCCCACGGTGAGATCGCCGGTGACCTCTTCATCGACTGCACCGGTTTCCGCGGCATGCTGATCAACCAGACGCTCGGCACCCAGTTCCAGTCGTTCGAGGACGTGCTGCCCAACAACCGCGCGGTCGCGCTTCGGGTACCGCGCGAACAGGCCACGGACATGAGCCCCTACACCACGGCGACCGCGATGAGCGCGGGCTGGATGTGGACCATCCCACTGTTTCGCCGCAACGGCACCGGTTATGTCTACTCCGACCAGTTCATCAGCCCCGAAGAGGCCGAACGGGAGCTGCGCCAGGCCGCCGCACCCGGCCAGGAGGACCTCCAGGCCAACCACATCCGGATGCGCATCGGCCGCAACCGGGACTCATGGGTCAAGAACTGCGTGGCGATCGGCCTGTCCAGCGCGTTCGTCGAACCGTTGGAGTCCACCGGCATCTTCTTCATCCAGCACGGCATCGAGCAGCTCGTCAAGCACTTCCCCGACCAGCGATGGGACAGCGACCAGATCGCGGCCTACAACACCCGGGTCGCGAACGCCGTGGACGGGGTGAAGGAGTTCCTGGTCCTGCACTACAAGTCCGCGCAACGCGACGACACCCCGTACTGGAAGGAGGCCAAGACCCGCGCGATGCCGGCCGGGCTGCGCGAGAAACTCGATCTCTCCCGCTCCCGCCTGCTGGACGAGGAGACCATCTACCCCTACTTCCACGGATTCGAGAGCTACTCGTGGAACGCGATGAACCTCGGCCTGGGCCACCTGCCCCGCACGGCGCCCCCGGCCCTGAAACACCTCGACCCCGGCAACGCCCTGGCCGAGTTCGCCCGGATCAGATCGGAGGCCGAGGAGATGGTCGCCGCACTGCCCAGTTGTTACGAGTACCTGGCCGGTATCAATGGCTGACCGCCATCACCTCGTGACGCCGGAGGCCTTCCGCGGCTTCATGAGCTCCTACTTCACCGGTGTCACGATCATCACCTCCATCGACGGCGACGAGCGGCCACACGGGCTGACCTGCAACTCACTCACCAGCGTGACGCTCGACCCGCCGACACTGCTGGTCTGCCTGGACATCCGAAGCGGGACACTGGCCGCGGTCAACAGCCGGGGAGAGTTCACGGTGAACCTGCTCGACGAGAGCGCCCAGAGCACCGCGGAACTCTTCGCCTCACCGAAATCCGACCGCTTCGACCAGGTCACCTGGCGGCGAACCGCGCTCACCGGGCTGCCCTGGCTGATCGAGGACGCCTTCGCGGTGGCCGAGTGCCAGGTGACCGAGACATTGATCGTGGGCGACCACGCGGTGCTCTTCGGCCGGGTGATGAACGTACAGGCCGGTCCTGGAAACCCACTGCTGTACGGCATGGGGGCCTTCTGCGGCGGGAGGTCACGACCGGTACCGGCCTCCTGACCCACCCGACGAGCACGACCCCGAAGGGAGGAAGTGGGCCTCGCCCGGCCGACGCCGTGGCCGAGAGCACCACGTCCAGCATGACGAGTGTTCCGGGGACCGAGCCAGGTCTCGGCCGGCGTACCTGGCTCGGCATCGGCGCGGGTCTGGTGATCCTCATCGGCTCCGTGCTCCTGTGGGTGCCCGGCCTCCTCCGCGCGGAGGTGGCCGTCGATCCGATCACCAGGTTCCTGCTCGCGGTGGCCGTCATCCTGATGGCCAGCCACCTCTTCGGCGAGCTGATGCGCAGGGTGGGGCAGCCGCCCGTGCTGGGGGAGATCCTCGGCGGGCTGCTGCTGGGTCCCTCGGCACTCGGTCAGGTATGGCCGGAGGCGGTGAGCTGGCTCTTCCCCGCCGACGTGCTCGACAGTCTCGACAAGGCCGCGCAGCTCGGCCTCGTCGTCTTCATGTTCCTGCTCGGCTGTGAGCTGCGGACCGACAGGATCGAGCGCCCGCGTACCGTCACCGCCGCGGTCCTCGGCGGCATGGGCCTGCCCCTGGTCGCCGGCGTCGGCGTCGCGCTGGCCGCCGGGCCGATGCTGGCCGGTGCCGCGGTGTCGACGTTGACGTACTGCCTTTTCTTCGGGCTCGCGCTCGCCATCACCGCGTTGCCGGTGCTCGCCAGGATCCTCGTCGACCTCAAGCTCGACGGCACCGGCGTCGGCGCGCTGTCGCTGTCGTCCGCGGCGATCGGAGACGGGGTGGCCTGGTTGCTGCTCACCCTGATCCTGGCCGGCACCGGCAGCGGGGGCGTCGGGCAGGTGTCCAAGACAGCCGGTCTGGCCGTGGCGCTGGTGCTCGTCACCTACCTGTGCGTCCGGCCGGCACTCGCCGCGCTGGTGGCGCGGATGGAGTCCGAGCGGCTCCTGACCGTGGTGCTCGTGATCGGCGCGACCGGATTCTCCGCACTGACCCAGCTGATCAACCTGCATCCGCTGATCGGCGCGTTCCTGTTCGGTGTCGCGGTGCCGCGCAACTCGTCGGCCACCGACCGGATCGGCCACCAGCTGCAGGGATTCACCCTCATGATCCTGCTCCCGCTCTTCTTCGCCGGGGTCGGGCTGAACACCGCGATCGGGCTTCTCGGCGCGGATCTCGGCCACTGGCTGGTCGCCGTGGGAATCCTGGTCCTGGCTCAGGTGACGAAGGTCGCCGGCGCGGGCGGTGCGGCATGGCTGGCCGGGTTGCCCCGAGGGCAGGCGCTCCAACTCGGCGTGCTGATGAACTGCCGAGGTGTCACCGAGCTCGTGATCGCCACCATCGGGCTCCAGTACGGCATCATCAGCCGGCTCGGCTTCACGGTCCTGGTGCTGACCGCCGTCGTCACCACCGCGTTCACCGGGTGGTTCATGCGTCGCATGACAAGTCGTGAGCCGTCGCCCTGAGCCGGGCCGAGGGCCACAGCCGCTGGGGCCGCTGCTCCTCCTGGAGTTCGCCGGTCCGGCCGGACAGGTAGCGCGTCGTGATCCCCCGGACGGTGGCCGGGCGGCTGGGGGGTTGCCCGCGCAGGGCGCGCCTGATCTCCTCGGCGCCGCCGGCGGCGTCGTCGACGGTCACGATGAACTCGCCGCCCCCGCGTAGCGCCACCAGGAGCCCCTCGCCCTTGCGTATCACGATGGCGTGCCGCCTGATGCTGCGCAGCCGCCAGCCCCAGCCCCACTCCTGCGGATCGATCTCGATCCTCTCCGCGGTCTCGATCCTGCTGAGCGGGATGCGCCGGAGGAGACCGAACGGGATGCGGCCCCGCACCGAGAGCGTCGTTCCGTCGAAGGAGGCGACGATTCCGCCCCACAGATGCAGCGTGGCCAGCGACAGGAGAGCCGGTACGGCCATCCAGCGCGTACCGGCGATCGTGAGCGCGACCATGATGCAGGTGGCCGTGAACGTCTTCCAGACGAGGTCGGGGTTGCGGGACTGACCGATCCACAGCGTGCGCCCCCGCCGGGAGCGGGCCCGGCCGACGACCGGATCGGTCGGCAGGTCGGCGGCCTCACGCGGGCCCCGCCGCGACGGATGCACGGCGATCGCGCCGAACACGAAGACCAGCGCTCCACCGGCGATCGTGATGACCTCCGCGGTCGGTGACGTGGTGGCCTCTCGCCAGGTCGGGGCATCCAGGTTGGCGCCCACCGTGCCCAGCAGCACGGCGAGCCCCAGCGCGGTGGGCAGGGCCGCGGCGCTGCCCGCGGCGGCCCTGCGCCCGAGCGAGCCCGCGGGCCGCAGATAGGCGAGCAGGGCCAGGATCGCCCACACGCTCGCGCCGAGTATCAGGATGTCCCGGATCAGTGGTTGTAGCGGGGCTGACTCATCGGGATGCCCATCGGTAAAGTGGGCGGCCACCGGGTCGGGCAGGCGCTCGCTGAGGAGGAAGGGGACCGCCAGGGTCAAGACGAACACGCTGAGCGGAGTGAGCACCACGATGATCAAGAAACGTATTGCTGCTCGCCTATCTTCCTCCTGGAATCGCACATTTCCCCCGTTATTATAACATTTGTCCAAAAGGCGGACAAATGACACTATCTTGATCAATCCGAGATAGTGTCATAACTTGTGTTGCTTCGGAAAGCGTGTAACACAAGATTCATCAGAGCGCTCTCCGTGACGCCCGCTCGTCGCGCTTCGACGACGAGGCTCACGAGCGCTCTGTCCAGGCGCCGGTCTCCACTTCGCGCCCCGGAGGCGATGACCACGGTTCCCCTGCCGCGGCGTACCTCGACCATGCCCTCGTCACGGAGCAGCGCGTAGGCGCGCAGCACCGTGTGCAGGTTCACCTGCAGGCTCGCCGCCAGTGTCTTGGCGGGAGGCAGGTGGTCACCTGGTTGCAACGTTCCCGTGATCAGCTCGCGCCGCAGGCCCTCGGCGATCTGGTCAAAAAGGGGAACTGCGGAGTTAGGGTCGATGTTCAGCTGCATAAGGTCTCAAGGTGGGGCGCCTCCGCCGTAGGCAAAAGGTAGTGGGGCGTCTGGTCGGGCCATCGGCCCCTTTACTGCTTGTTATAGAAATTATAGGATAACTTCTAACTTGCCTGACGCGGGTTGTTACGGGGTGCCAATGCAGCATAGACAGTTATCTATAGGACTATTGTGTGTTATAGGCCTCCTGAGCGCCTCCAGTGCGCTGGGAGCCTCGGAAGTCAGACGTTATGACGGGGAAGCCCTGTTCCAGGGACTTTTCCTGGGGCAGGGCCAGGTGGCGGAGACATATCCGGACCTGCGCGTCCCGTCCTCGACCGGGACCTGGCCCGCAGCCAGGGCCCGGCAGCTGGTCGCCGGGATGAAGCGCGCCGCACCGGATTTCTTCACCGCCTTCGAAGCCGCGATCACCAGCGGCGACCGGATCCGCATCGAGCAGGCCGCGACCTCCGCCGGCGAACTGGCCGCGACGGTGCCGGTCGGCGACAACGGTCCCGCCGCTCCCAACGTCGCCTACTCCTTCATCGTGGTCGACTCCACGCTGGTCAAGCAGACCAACACCATCTGGAACACCAACCGGATCTGGAGCGTCCCCGAGGGCGGCACCGTGCTGGCCCAGGAACGCTGGGTCGACGACGTGGCGAAGACCCTTGTCCGGTGAACGCCGATGTCAGGCTGGGCGTCTCCACGGTCGCGCTCGGCCTCGGATGGACCGCCCTGATCCTCTACGTCGTCATCGGCCAACTGCCCAGTGCCGCCCTCCGACTGCCCGCGCAGCGAACGGTGAGCGAGGCGGCGCGGCTGGTCGCCCCCCAAGGGTGGGCGTTCTTCACCAAGTCCGCCCGCGAACCGAGGGAGACCGTGTGGCGCGCGTCCGCCACCGGAGCGTGGCAGCCCTTCACGCTCGGACCGCACGCCGAGCCGCACAACCTGTGGGGGTTTGACCGGCGCTCCCGCGCCGAGGGGGTCGAACGCGGCATCCTGCTCGCGGCCGTGCCCGCCGACCGGTGGCGCGACTGCCGGAGCGAGGTGACCGAATGCCGCGGACTGCCCGGTGCGGCGGTGCCGGTGCGCAACCCCTCTCCCGACCCGATCCTCTGCGGAACGCTCGAGGTGACCCGGCAGAAGCCACTGCCGTGGGCCTGGGCGGACGCCGCGGCGCACACCCACATGCCGGTCTCGGTGGTGCGATTGGAGGTCGCATGCTGAGTGGACTCGGTGCCAAGGTACGGGGGGTGGCCGAGACAAGCCCGTGGACGAACGTGTACGGGCTCGCCAGGACTCTTCTCGCCCTCTGCACTCTGACCACGCTGCTCGCCAGCGAGACCTCCTCGCTCTTCAGGCCCGCGCAGGGCGTTCCCGGCTACCCGTACTGTGACGGCGTCGCCGCCTACGGCCTGTTCTGCGTCCTCGACGTCGACCGGGCGCATCCGGTGGCCATCGCGATCCTCGCCGTCGCCGCCTCCGGGTGGCGGCCGCGGTTCACCGCGCTGCCGCACTGGTGGGTGGCCGTGAGCTTCCAGGCGTCCGCGACGATCCCCGACGGCGGAGACCAGGTCGCCGCGGTGCTCACCCTCCTGCTCCTGCCGATCGCGCTGACCGACGGACGCGCCTGGCACTGGGGGCGTCCCCGGCCCGTCGTCGATCCGGTCGCCTCGCTGGTCGCCTGGTCGGCCCTGCTCGTCATCCGTATCCAGGTCGCCGGTATCTACCTGCAGGCCTCGGTGGCGAAGCTGGGCCGGGAGGAATGGGCCGACGGCACCGCCCTGTACTACTGGCTCAGCGATCCGCTGTTCGGCAGTCCCGGCTGGGCGGCGGGGGTTCTCGAACCGCTACGCGTCTCGGCGGTCGGCGTCACGTTGCTCACCTGGGGACCGGTGGCCATCGAGTTCGCCCTGGTCATGGGGCTGGTGTCACGGCGGGCCGTCCGTCCCTACCTGCTGGTGGCCGGTCTCGCCCTGCACGCCCTCATCGGACTGCTCATGGGGCTGGGAAGCTTCGCCCTGGCGATGTTCGCCTGCCTCGTCATGTACCTGAGACCTCTGGATCGGCCGTTCGCGTTCGGGAACGCGACGCTTCCGATGCTTCTTCCACACCGACCGCGCGTCCTTCCCGGCTCTGCCTGGCAGGCGATGGCACGCCTCGCCCGCCAGCCCAGGGACGCGAATGTCGCCGAGGCTGGCCTCGGCCTGACCGATACCGACGCACGCCGCTGAACACCTGGCGACCGGCCGGAAGTCGGCCGGCGCCGCGGCACCTATTCGAGCTGCGCACCTTCGTGCCCTGGCTCCGCGCACGCGGAACGATCACGACTCGGCCGTTCACGTCGTGCTGATTCGAAGAGCAGCGATACGGCGAAGGAAGGAAAACGATGAGCGAGCCTCTCGTTCGGGGAAAGAAAGGCGGCGAGAGCCGCGTGACACCGGTCCTGTCCCAGGAGAACGGGATCAACCGCCGTCTCGGGCTCGACCGGACGGTGATACCGAGAAGAACCGGCCTGCAGTTTCCGACCCAGATCCCGTTCGCCAACTGGGAGAGCATCGGCCGCCAGCTCTCCCTCATCGCCGACTCCTCCGCGTGGTGGCTGGGCGACTGGCTGGTCTACGGGGAGAAGCAGTACGCCGACCGCTACCGGACGGCCATCGAGCGGACGTCGCTGGACTACCAGACGCTGCGCAACTACGCCTGGGTGGCCCGCCGCTTCGGCCTGCCCCGGCGCAGGGACAAGCTGAGCTTCGCCCACCACGCGGAGGTGGCGGCGCTGAGCGCGCCCGAACAGGATCTGTGGCTACAGCGCGCCGAGCAGCACGCCTGGTCCAGGAACCGCCTGCGCAAGGAGCTCAGGCAGGCGGCCGCCCTGAGAAACGGGGAGGGCGAGCCGGCCGAGGTGCCGAGCCCGCCGGTGAACGGTGCCGGCACCGGGCTCGCCGTGAAGCTGCAGCTGAGCCCGAGCCAGGAACAGCTCGAACGCTGGGAGTTCGCCGCGCGCAAGCACAACTGCGACCTGGCCAACTGGATGGTCCTGGTGCTGGAGAAGTTCGCGCTGGAGGTCACCCAGGAGGGCGCGGGGGTCCCCGGCTAGAGCTCCATCCGGCGCAGCAGCGACCGCTTGGCCGAGCTGAACTCCTCGTCGGTGAGCACCCCGGAGCGGTGCAGATCGCCGAGTTCGGCCAGGCGGCGCACCAGGGCATCGTGATCCTCCAGTGCGGCCAGGCGCCGCTGCCGCTCGTCCGGCTGGGCCGGCGGCGGCAGCGCGGGCGGCTCCTCGGGGCGGTGTGACAGCCGGGCCAGTACGGCGGCGGCGACCAGAGCGGTCGAGCCGCCGTACCGCTGCACGCCCCAGGACAGGCAGTGCAGGTCCTTCTCAGGCGACACGGCGGGAGCGCCGCCCCGGAGCCGGAAGCGGAGGCGGCCATAGCCGATGCCGGTCTGCGGGGCCCACTCCACCCCCTCCACATCCTCCAGCGGGAACGTCTGCGGACCCGCCTCCTCCTTGATCGACTTGGCGAACACGCTCCACTCCAGGCGAATCCGCTCACCGTCGAAGCTCACCGTGCCGTCGCCCGCCGAGGCCGACACCGGCACGGTGGGGCCGGGCAGCAGGAAGGTCTCGCAGGGACCGCTCGGCACCTGATCCAGCATCAGATGGGTGCGCACCTCGTCGGCGAGGTACTCGGCGGCCCCGGTGCGCCCCTTGGGGACGGCCAGCCGGTACGGGTCGACGGATCCCGACAGCCGCCCGCTGACCACGTCGGTCAGCGGATCGGCTCCGGGCCGCAGGCGGAGCTGCAGGTTGCCGCCCTTGCGCGAGGGCTCGAACGACGCCGCGGAGATCGCCGCGAGGGGGATCTCCAGCTCGCCGAGCGTCTTGCGCAGTTCGTGGACGTCGCTGTCCCCGCCCGGCACGATCCTGAGGATTTCACTGTCGAACGTCCATGATCCGTCCGGAACGGAGATCTCGGCCATGTCGTCACCCTAGGACATCCGGAAGCGTCACCGTAGCCCCCGCTCATCGACGGTTCACTGGTGCTGGATGGCCCGCAGGACGTTCATCCGCGAGGCCCGCCTGGCCGGCCAGATCGCCGCCACGACACCGATCAGGACGGCACTGAGCAGGTAGAGCCCGAGCCTGCCGTACGGGATGTCGAGTACCTCGACGCCATCGGCCGCCATCACCCGCTGCAGTGCCCAGCCGAGCGCGGTGCCGAGCGCCAGACCGGCCACGGCACCGAACAGCGACACCATCACCGACTCGTAGCTGATCATGGATCGGGTCTGGCCGCGGCTCATCCCGACGGCCCGGAGCAGCCCGATCTCGCGAGTCCGCTCCATCACCGACAGGCTCAGCGTGTTCACGATGCCCAGCGCGGCGATGAGGATCGAGAGCACCAGCAGGACCACGATCAGGTTCAGCACCTGGTCGATCTCCTGGCGGGCGTCCGCCCGTACGGCCTCGCGATCCTTCGGCTCGACGTTCGGGTACGCGCGCAGCGCCGACCGTACGGCCGCGAGGGCCTGCTCCTCGCCGCCGTCGTCGAGGTCGACGAACGCCTTCTGGATCAGACCGGCCGGAGCGTGCGCCTGGTAGCCGGCCGGGCTCATGACGAAGGGCATGCCCAGGACCTCGTTGGCGGCGAAGAGACCGCTCACCCGCAGAGTCACCGCGGACCGGTCCGGGTAACGGCCCGTGACGGTACTGCCCACCTTCCATCCCCGCTCCGCGGCGAGTGCGCTCTGCACGAGCAGCCCGTCGGCGGCCAGGGTGCCGGTGCCGTCCTCGATCTTCAGGTTGGCCGGACCCGCCAGCGCGACCGGGTCGGCGACCAGGACGGACACCTGCTCGTCGGCGATCCGCATCGTCCCGTGCCGGACCGCGGTGACGCCGCGCACGCCCGGGACGGCGGCCACCCGGTCCACCGTCTCCTGGCTGAAACCGGTGAGACCGCGCGGGTCCAGGGAGAGGTCGGCGCCGAACTGACGGGCGATCCTCTGGTCGGCGGACGCGCTCATCGAACCGGCCACCACCGTCGCCACCGAGACGAGTGCGAGCCCGACCATCAGCGCCGACGCCGTGGCCGCGGTACGGCGGGGGTCCCGCCGGGCGTTCTCCCTGCTCAGTCGCCCGACCGTGCCGCCGAGCCAGGAGAGCGGCCAGCCGAGCAGCGCGATGACCGGCCGGCTCAGGAACGGGCTGAGCATCGTCAGGGCGAGCAACGCCAGCAGGCCGCCGCCGATCACCAGGGCTGCGCCCCCCGCCTTCCCGGTCGCCAGGCCCGTGGCCAGCGCTCCCGCGCCCAGCAGGGCCAGAACGACGCCGGCGACGAGACGGAGGGTCATCGACCGGCGGGTGAGCGCCACGTCGTCGCGCATCGCCGCGACCGGCGGGATCTTCGCCGCGCGGCGCGTCGGCAGGTAGGCGGCCAGCAGCGTGACGAGCATGCCGACCGCGTACGCCCAGATCACGGTCGAGAGCCCGACCACCGGTGTGCGCAGCGGAACCTGGGTGCCGCCGGTGAACCGCTCGAACAGCAGCCTGAGCCCGTAGGACAGTCCCACACCGGCGAGCAGGCCCAGGGTCGAGCCGAGGAAGCCGATCCCGAGTGCCTCGCCGAGCACCGCCCGGGTCACCTGGGCGCGGCTCGCGCCCATCGCCCGGAGCAGCGCGAGCTCCCGGAGCCGCTGCACGACCAGCATGGTGAACGTGTTGAGGATGATGAACGATCCGATGAAGACCGCCACCCCGGCGAACACCAGCAGGAACCGGCTGATCAGCTCGAAGAGGGAGCTCAGCTGGGACTTGACCTCCTCGACCTCGTCCGCGCCGGTCTTGGCCTCGTACTGCGCCGGGAGTGCCGCGCCGACCTGCTGGAGAAGCCGCTGCTGCGAGACGCCCTCGCGCGGCCGTACGAAGATCGCCGAGTACTGCCCGGGGCCGGTCAGCAGGGCCTGCGCGGTCTCCGGGGCGAACATCACGTAGGTGGCGGCACGGCCGACCTGGTCGTTGACCGCCCGGAAGACGCCGGCGACGCGCATCGACCTCGTCGCCCGCGCGGTCACCACGCTGACCGAGTCGCCGACCTTGAGCTGCCCCTCGGCCGCGGTGCGCTCCTCGACGACGACGTCGTCGGCCGCCGAGGGCTCCCGGCCGGAGAGTATCCGCAGGCCCGCGCCCGGACGTTCCAGGTACGCCGCGCCCAGGTGCGCCGCGCGGTCCTCACCGACGATCCGCCCGTCCTGGCGGACGAGCGCGGCGTACCCGTCGTACTGTCCCTTGAGTTCCGCGGCGCCGGGCACGCTCTGCTGCAGCGTGCCGAGCAGGGAGGCCGGTATGGTGGCCGGCGTCGCGTTCTCCCCCTCGGCCGGCTTGGGCCGGACGACCACGGTCGTGGTCTCGGTCCGCCCAGCGAAGATCGGATCGAAGCTCTGGCTGGCGGTGTCCCGGAAGATCATCGTGCCCGCGACGAAGGAGACCCCGAGCGTCACCGCGAGCACGGAGAGCAGCAGCCGGACCCGGTGCGCCAGGAGATTGCGCAACGTGAGTTTCGCGAGCATCAGATCCGCCCCTGCTCGCCGGGGGCCCTGCCGCTCGCCCTCGCGGGTTCGAACCTCTTCAGCCGCTCCAGGACCTTCTCCGCGGTGGGTTCCGGCATCCGGTCGACGACGCGGCCGTCGGACAGGAAGATCACGTGATCGGTGTACGCGGCCGCCACCGGGTCGTGGGTGACCATGACGATGGTCTGGCCGGTCTGCCGCACCGACTTCTGCAGGAAGCCCAGTACCTCGGCACCGGACCGGGAGTCGAGGTTACCGGTGGGCTCGTCCGCGAAGATGACGTCCGGCTTGCCGGCGAGTGCCCGCGCGCACGCCACCCGCTGCTGCTGGCCGCCGGAGAGCTGGTTCGGGCGGTGGTCCAGCCGCTCGCGCAGGCCGGTGGTCTCGATCACGGAGTCCAGCCAGTCCTGGTCGGGCGTGCGGCCGGCCAGCCGGATCGGCAGGACGATGTTCTCCAGCGCCGTCAGGGTGGGCAGCAGGTTGAAGGACTGGAAGATGAAGCCGATCCGGTCCCGGCGCAGCCGGGTGAGCTGCTTCTCGTTCAGGTCCGTCACGTCCTGGTCGCCGACGAACACCCGCCCGGAGTCCACGCTGTCCAGCCCCGCCATGCAGTGCATGAGGGTGGACTTGCCGGAACCGGACGGCCCCATGATGCCGGCGAACTGGCCGCGCGGGATGTTCAGCGACACGCCGTCGAGGGCCGCCACCGCCGTGTCTCCGGTGCTGTACCGCTTGGAGATGTTCTCCGCGCGGGCGGCGACGGGCTCACCCGTCTCCTCCGCCAGCACCGCCGTCGAGTTCTTCATTTCCGGCTCCTCGGACAGGTGTGTAATGGTCGTGACAGTTCGTTCATGGCCTCTGCTGATATCCCGGCATCGAATAGGTGGGGCGGAGAGTGCGGGACGTCAGGACGCCGGAGCTCTTTCCGCAGCGATTATCACGACAATCCCGAGGACCGCAAGAATCAAGTTCGCGTAGATCTCATAACCTTCCAGGAAGGCCACGTTGTTGACGACGACGCGGTTGAAGAAGTTGAGCACCGCGCCGAGGATGGGCTGGACGGCGATCTGATCGATGGCCCCGCTTACGCCTTCGAGGATCATGATGAACCCGATGAGCTGTAAGGATTTACGCACGATTCAACATTAAGGCAGATCGTGGCGGCGGGAATCGGTCGTCGGCATCTCCCGCGTCAACCGAAGTCGCCGATACGGATCCTGATTTCCGACTAAAGTATGAGACGCGTCGACTTTGGTATCACGACCGTCGGCGGGACACCCGAATTGGACCGTCTGCGGTCAGCATTGGATTGTGGCGGAAAAGGCCACACCACGTTCTACACGGTCCGGTAAACGGCCGGGATCAGGAGCAGCCGAGATGCAGCCACTGAAAATCGAAGGCGCATGGATTGACGACCCGAAAATCCACATCGACGATCGGGGAGGTCTGCACGAATGGTTCCGCGAGGAGGAGTTCCACGCGGTCACCGGACGGCGGCTGCGGCTCTCCCAGGCCAACTGTTCCGTTTCGCGTCGGGGCACCCTGCGCGGGATTCACGTCGCCGACGTGCCACCGGGCCAGGCGAAGTACGTCAAGTGCGTGCGGGGGGCGATGCTGGACGTGATCGTGGACATCCGCGTCGGCTCGCCGGGGTTCGGCCGGTGGGAGATGGTGCGCCTGGACGACGAGGACCACCGGGGGGTGTTCCTGTCCGAAGGACTGGGGCACGGCCTGCTCGCGCTGACGGACGACGCGACCGTGATCTACCTGTGTTCGGAGGGCTACAACCCGACCAGGGAGCGCGGCATCCATCCACTCGATCCCGAACTGGGCATCACCTGGCCGGCGGACATCGAACCGCTCCTGTCGCCCAAGGACGCCGCGGCGCCCACCCTCGCCGAGGCGCGTGCGGCCGGTCTCCTGCCCTCCTATGAGGAGTGCCTGGCCTTCTACGCCTCGCACCCCCGCGGGTAGGAACCCGCCGGCCTGTCGCGACGGTTCCCGGTCATCGCACATCGGGCCGTCGCGGCCCGCCACCGGTGAGCGGGTGCGCGCCTTCTCAGCGGAAGGGCTTCGCCAGCTCGGGGTGGGCCGCGCGCAGCGCGTCCCGCCAGGGGCGGAGCGGCTCCAGGCCCGGCTCCCGCCACCGCGCGTGGCCCAGGACGCTGAAAGCCGGTCGCTTCGCCGGCCGGACGAAGGCCTCGGAGGTCGTCCGGCGCACCCGCCCGGGGTCGGTGCCGGACAGCCGGAAGATCTCCTGAGCGAGCTCGAACCAGCTGGCCTTCCCGGAGTTGGTGGCATGGAACACCCCCGCGGCGGAGCCGAGCTCGCCGAGCGTGACCAGCCGGTCCGCGAGGTCCACGGCCCAGGTCGGCTGCCCGAACTGGTCGTCGACCACCTCGACGGTCTCCCGTTCCGCCATGAGACGGAGCATGGTGCTCACGAAGTTCGATCCGTGGGCGCCGTACAGCCATGCCGTCCGGACGACGGCGGCGGAAGGCAGCGCGTCGAGGACCGCCTTCTCCCCGGCCAGCTTGGTCCGCCCGTACGCGGTCCGCGGCTCGGCCGGGTCGCCCTCGCCGTACGGGACGTCCGCGTCACCGGAGAAGACGTAGTCGGTGGAGACGTGGACCAGCCGGGCGCCGTGCCGCGCGCAGGTCTCGGCGAGCAGCCGGGGGCCGTCGGCGTTGACCCGGTAGGCCTCTCGTTCCCGTTCCTCGGCGTCGTCCACCGCCGTCCAGGCGGCGCAGTTGACCACGACCCGCGGGGTGAGCGTCTGGAAGGCCGACTCGACCTGGTCCCGATGGGAGATGTCCAGGTCCCGGCGGGTTCGCACGGCGATGTCGTGCCCTCGTCCGCGCGCCAGCGCGACCACCTCGTGCCCGAGCATGCCTGTCGCCCCCGTGACGAGCCACGTCATGGCGTTGTCTCCCTTGTCTCCAGGCGTCGCCGGCTCTGATCACCTTAAAGCCGGAAGGCGATCGAGGTGTACGGAAGACATCGCGCCGGTCTCTCTTCGCATCGATCCGTCCCGTCCGGGGCGGCGCGCCTGCCCCGGGCGCCGCGGTCGCCGGGCTGCCGGTGCCCTCGCGGACCGCGAGCCCATGTCGTCCGGCGATCGGCAAAGCCAGCAGGTCAAGGGCGTGCGCGGACCGGACGACTCTCCTCACCGCGTCGTTTTCCGCGAGTGAACTCTTTGAACGCGTGACTGTTGACACGCTCATCCGCTCGCTGCCACCATCTACTGACCAGCCATTCATTACTGAATATTTATGCAAATAGCCTGTGTGGTGCGGCGCCGACACGATCGTTCGCCACCTCCGCACAGTTCGTGTGACATTCGGCAGGAGAGATCATCGTGGCTGACGCCAGCAAGCCCAGGGGTGTCCCCGCGGTCGCCGCCATCGATCAGGGGACGAGTTCCAGCAAGGCGGTCGTGGTGGGCGCCGACGGCAGGGTCCTCGGCAGGTCCTCGGTCGGAATCGGCCGGGCCGACCCCGCTCCGGGCTGGGTGGAGCAGGACGCGAACGAGATCCGCGAGAGCGTTGTCGCGGCGCTGGTGACCGTCCTGGACTCGGTGGACGTCGAACTCGTCGGTATCGGTCTGTCGAACCAGCGCGAGTCCGCCGTCATCTGGAGCCGCAGGACGGGCGAGCCCCTCGGCCCGGTCCTCGGATGGCAGGACCGGCGCACCGCGGATCGGGTACGCCCACTGGAGGAGTCCGGCTGGGCCGCCAGGATCCGCGCGAAGACGGGCCTTCCGCTCGACCCGATGTTCTCCGCGCTCAAGTACGAATGGCTGCTGGACCAGGTCGATCCCGACCGTGAGGCGGCCCGCCGGGGCGAGATCGCGCTCGGCACGATCGACTCCTGGCTGACCTGGACGCTGACCGGCGAGCACCGCATCGAGATCGGCAACGCCAGCCGTACCCAGCTGCTCAACCTGGAGACGCTGACCTGGGACGGCGAGCTGCTCGAAGTGTTCCGCATCCCGCCCGTCTGCCTGCCGCGCGTCTCGGCGTCGACCGAGGCGACGGCCGCGCTCGTCGACATCCCCGGCGTTCCCCGGGGCACGAGCATCCACGGAATCCTCGGCGACTCGCACGCCGCCCTGTACGCCCACGGGGTGCGCGCTCCCGGCCAGGTGAAGGCGACATACGGCAGTGGCAGCTCGATCATGGGCCTCGCCGACGTTGACGACGGCCGGCCCGGCGCCCGCGTCCTGGACGGGCTGGTCACCACCATCGCGTGGGCCGACCCCGCGCCGGCCTTCGCCTTCGAGGGGACGATCCTGTCGACCGGCGCCACGCTGCTGTGGCTCGCGAAGATCCTCGGAGTCGACCCGGCGCAGCTCAGCGCGCTCGCGCAGTCCGTTCCCGACACCCAGGGCGTCGATCTCGTACCGGCCTTCGCCGGTCTGGGTGCGCCCTGGTGGGACGAGTCGGCGGTGGGACTGATCAGCGGCTTCGGGCTGGGCACCGGTCCGGGCCATCTGGCCCGCGCGGCGTTCGAGTCGGTGGCGTTGCAGACCGAGGACCTGTTCTCCGCGGTCGAAGAACGCCTCGGCTCCCCGATCGACACGGTGCTCGCCGACGGCGGCCCCAGCCAGAACGACTGGCTCATGCAGGTGCAGGCCGATCTGAGCCGGCGGCGCGTGGTGCGCAGCAACATCGCCGAGCTCTCCGCCACCGGTGCCGCCCATCTGGCCGGCGTCGGCTGCGGGTTGTGGACGGCGGACGAGTGCCTTCGCCTCCCCAGGGACCGCTCGCCGTTCGACCCCTTGATCGAGAGATCCGAGGCCGACGCCCGCCGTCGGACGTGGCGATCGGCGATCGAACGCTCCCGATTCCAGCCAGGTACCCCCAGAAAGCAGAGCGATAAATGAACGAACAGGCATCGAACATCTTCGCCGGGCACTTCGCCGGCAAGAAGGTGCTGGTGACAGGCGCCGCCCGTGGCATGGGATGCACGATCTCCCGTTCCTTCGCGGCGGCGGGAGCCGCGGTACTGCTGGTCGACCGCGATGACCAGGTGCACGAGACGGCGAAGCGGCTGCGTGCCGACGGGCTCGACGCGCGTGCCTGTACGGCCGACGTCACCGACGACGCGGCCGTCAGGGCGGCCGTCGCGGTGGCGGCCGAGGAGTGGGGGCGTATCGACGTCCTCATCAACAACGCGGGCGTGATCAGCGTCGAACGGCTCACCGACCTGACGACGGAGGAGTTCAAGCGCGTCCTCGACGTCAACACGGTCGGCCATTTCATCGTGGCGCGAGAGGCCGCGCCGCTGCTGCGCGAGAGTGGCGGCGGTGTGATCCTCAACGCCGCGAGCGCCCAGGCGCGGGAGGGGTTCGTCTTCACCCCGCACTACGCGGCCAGCAAGTTCGGGGTCGTCGGCATGACGCAGTCCCTCGCCAAGGAACTCGCCAAGGACAACATCCGGGTGAACGCGTACTGCCCCGGCATCGTGATGACCGATATGTGGGGCTACCTGGACGGCGCCTGGGGCTCCAAGCTCGGGGACTACCGGCCCGGCGAGCTCGTGGCGGAGTGGATCCGCGACATCCCGCTGCAGCGACCCGCCACCGAGGCCGATGTGGCCAACCTCCTGCTCTTCCTCGCCTCCGACGCCGCCTCCTACATAACCGGTCAGACGATCAACGTCGACGGCGGAATGTCGATGGACTGACATGGACCACCCGAACATCCGTAAGCCCCATTGGAGCCAGAAGTGGCCATGACCCAGAATCCCGCGAGCGCCGGCCCCCGCGCCGATGACGGCCGGCGGTCACGGCGCGGCGCGGTCAAAGGCGTGGCGTGGATCCTCGACGGAGTGGGCGGCCCGTTCCTGGGCCTGGTGGTGCTCGTCGTCATCATGGCGATCTTCGCGCCCAATTTCGCCAAGCCCATCAACCTGATCAACATCCTCGACCAGGTGACCGTACTCGGGATACTCGCGCTGGGCGCCACCGCCGTCATCATCACCGGTGGTATCGACCTGTCGGTCGGATCCGTGTTCGCGCTGTCGGTGATGGTCCTCGGCTGGCTCTCCCACGACGGCGGGATGCCACTGTGGTTCGCGATGATCGCCTGTGTGGCGGTCGGCGGCCTCGCCGGGCTGGTCAACGGCCTCGCGGTCACACTGACGAGACTGCCGCCGTTCATCGCGACGCTCGCCATGATGTCGGTCGCCCGAGGTCTGGCCAACATGACCACGGACGGACGTCAGATCACCGGCTACCCCGAGTGGTTCTACTCACTGGCGTCGACCAGGTACGGCGGCTTCCTCTCGATCACGTTGATCGCGCTGATCGTGCTCTACGTCATCGGGTGGACCATCCTCAAGTATCGGTCAAGCGGCCGCTCGGTCTACGCGGTCGGCGGCAGCCCGGAAGTCGCCCGTCTGGCCGGCATCAAGGTCAAGGCCGTGACGACCTGGGTGTACGTCGTGGCCGGCCTCACGGCCGGGCTCGCGGCCATCGTGCTCGCCAGCCGTCTCGACTCCTCCCAGCCCAGCGCGGGAGAAGGGCTCGAACTTGACGTCATCGCCGCCGTCGTCATCGGAGGCGCCAGCCTCGCGGGCGGGGTCGGCCGGATCACCGGCACGCTCGTCGGCGTGCTCATCGTCGGCGTCATGCACAACGGACTCAACCTCCTGGGCGTGTCGCCGTTTCTCCAGCAGGTCATCATCGGCGTCGTCATCGCCGCCGCCGTGTTCACCGACGTTCTCCGGCGCCGCAAGGAAAGAAGCACATGACCGGCGGCCGGCAAGAGATCTGGAACGTTCCCATAGGAATCGCCGGGAAAGGAACCCCTCGAATGTACAAAACCCGCCGGCCCGCGAAGATGCTCGTCGGACTGATGGCCGCGGCCGTACTGTCCACGACGCTCGGCGCGTGCGCGTCGAGCACCAGTGCCGACGACGGCGAGATCACGATCGGTCTCGCGGTGCCCAACCAGCAGTCTCCCTTCTACGTGGCGATCCGCAAGTGGGTCGAGGACGAGGCCAAGCGCGAGAACGTGAAGGTCCTGGTCGCGGACGCCAAGAACGACGCCGACGACCAGGTCAGCCAGGTCCAGGACTTCATCACCCGGGGGGTCGACGGGCTCATCTACATCCCGGCGGGCGCCGCCGCGGCGACGGTTCCGGTACGCGCCGCGAAGTCGGCCGAGATCCCGGTCGTCACGGTCGACCGCAATCCCAAGGACGCCCCGGGCGACACGTTCATCGCCACCGACAGCGTCGCCGCCGCGCAGGAACTCGGCGAGTGGGTCGTGAAGAACGCCGGCGACAAGGGCAACCTCGCGATCATCCAGGGCCAGCTCGGCACCACCCCTGAGGAGGCGCGTGACCAGGGGTTCAAGAAGGGCGTCGAGGGCAGCAAGATCAAGGAAGTCGCACGCCAGGCTTCCAAGGCATGGCTCCAGGACGAGGGCTACCAGATCACCACGGACCTCCTCCAGGCACACCCGAACATCGACATCATCTTCGGGCGGGCCGACGGGCTCGCGCTCGGCGCGGCCCAGGCCGCGCGCAACGCCGGGTCCAAGGACATGCTCGTCGTCGGATTCGACGGAGACCCCTCGGGTCTTGAGGCGGTGAAGAGCGGCCTGCTCGCCGCGACCGTCACCCAGCAGACGACGCTCATGGGCAAGCTCGCCGTCCAGTCGACGCTGAAGCTGATCAAAAAGGAGCAGGTGCCCGCCGAGCAGTTGCAGAAGGGCATCTTGACGACCGGGGAGAACGTCGACCAGTACATTGCGAACCACCCGTGACGAACGAGCCCGCTCCAAGTCCGGTACTGACGGTTCGCGGAATCTCGAAGTCGTATCCGGGCACCACCGCACTGCGTGGAATCGACCTTGAGGTGCGGCCGGGTGAGGTGATCGCCCTTCTCGGTGAGAACGGCGCCGGAAAATCCACCCTGTCCGGTATCATCGCCGGTGCGATCCAGCCCTCCACGGGCACCATGACATGGCAGGGCCGACCGTACTCACCCGCGACGCCGCGCGACGCGATCACGCGAGGCATCGGCATGATTCATCAGGAGATGCGGCTGCTCCCCGACCTGACCGTGGCCGAGAACGTCGCGGTCGGCCGATGGCCCACCCGCGCCGGTTTCCTCAGTGGGAAGACGATGCTCCGGCAGGCGCAGGAGCAGCTGCGCAAGGTCGGGTTCACCGGCCGGATGAATCAGCCCGTCCGGGAACTGAGCGTCGCAGGCCAGCAGCAGGTGGAGATCGCCAAGGCGCTCATGCTCGACGCCGCGCTGCTCATCCTCGACGAGCCGACCGCCGCCCTCGGCGAGACGGAGACGAGCGCGCTGTTGGAGTGCATTCGCTCGCTCAGGGCGCAGGGTGTCTCGTTCGTCTATGTCAGCCACCGTCTCGCGGAGATCGCGCAGATAGCGGACCGCGTCGTCGTGCTCCGCGACGGGGAGAAGGTCGCGGAGCACGACAGCGGGGGGATCGCCCCTGACATGCTGGTACGGGAGATGGTCGGACGCAGCGTCGACCGCCTTTTTCCGGAGTTCGACCCCCCGCGCGACGAGGTCGTGCTGTCGGTCGAGGGCATCTCCGACCGGGCCGGCCGCTTCGAGGACATCTCACTCACCGTGCGCGCCGGGGAGGTCTTCGGCATCGCGGGCATCGTCGGTGCCGGACGCACCGAACTGGTGCGGTCCATCGCCTCGCTGGAACCACTCCGCTGCGGCGAGATCAGGATCGACGGTGTGCCGCTCCCCTCGAACGATCCGATCGCGGCCAAGGCGGTGGGGGTCGCCCTCATCCCCGAAGACCGCAAACGACAGGGCGTCATCCTTTCCGACACCATCGAAGACAACATCGCGCTGCCGAATCTCGCCGCCATAACGCGGTACGGCTTCGTCACCCCCTCGGGCGTCACCAGATTCGCCCGGAAGGCCGCCGCGCGATTCGGCATCAAAGGTGATATCGGTGACCCGGTGGCGACCCTGTCCGGCGGTAACCAGCAGAAAGTCGTCCTTTCCAAGTGGCTTTCGTCGGATCCGAAGGTCATCATCCTCGACGAGCCGACCCGGGGCATCGACGTCGGCGCACGCGCGTCGATCTACGAGATCATCTCCGAACTCGCACAGCAGGGTAAGGCGATCATCGTGGTCTCCTCGGACCTGGAAGAGGTGCTCGGTCTCGCGCACCGGATCATGGTTCTTGCCCAAGGACGGAATCAAGGGATCATGGAGGCGGCGGAGGCGACCGCCGACCGCGTCATGGCGTACGCCACCCAGTGAACATGTGCCACCGCGGACCGGAGCGATCGGTGACATCGACGGTTCAGAAAGGAGAAGCCGCGTGATCGGGAGAACGGGCAACGAGAGTCGCGACTCGGTAGCCATGATCGTGCAGGTCGCGCGGATGTATCACGAGCAGAACATGACCCAGCCGGCCATCGCCGAGCAGCTGCGCATCTCCCAGTCGCGGGTGTCGCGATGGCTCAAGCAGGCGGTGGAGCTGGGGATCGTACGCACGGTCGTGTTGCCGCCCGAGGGCGTCCACCCGGAGCTGGAGGAGCAGCTCGTACGGAGGTACGGGCTGCGACAGGCACTCGTCGTCGAGAGCAGTGGCGACGAACGCTCCACCATGTGGGCACTGGGGGCGGCGGCGGCGACCTACCTTGAGGCGACGCTCGCGAACGGCGCGCGCGTCGGGTTCTCCTCCTGGTCGGAGACCCTGCTGGCGACCGTCGACTCGATGGTGCCCCTCAAGCACCGGCGCGCCGAGTCCATCGTGCAGATCATGGGCGGAGTGGGACAACCGGAGGCGCAGCTCAAGGCGACAGAGCTCACGTTCCGGCTGGCCCGCATCGCGGGCGGCACCCCTATGTTCCTGCCCACGCCGGGCATCGTCGCGACGCCGTCCGCGCGCGAGGCCCTTTTCCAGGACCCGAACGTCGTCGAGACGGCGCAGGCCTGGGAACGTCTCACCGATGTTCTCGTCGGCATCGGCAGCGTCACGCCGTCGCCGCTGCTCCAGGTCTCCGGCAACGCCGTGTCCGAGGCGCAGATGCGGACGTTGCGTGAACTCGGCGCGGTGGGCGACGTGGCGATGCGTTTCTTCGACGCCGATGGGCGGCCGATCGACACCGAGTTCAACGACCTGGTGGTGGGCATCGGCGTCGAGGCGCTGTTGAAGACGCCGCGACGTGTGGGCATCGCCGGTGGCGCGCGCAAGTTCGAGGCCATCCGCGGCGCCCTTCGCGGGGGATGGGTCGACGTCATCGTCACCGACCTGGATACCGCGCAGGCGCTCGTCGCCGACAGCTGACCGGAAGAACCGGCACAGAACCCCGAAGGGTGCTACCCGGCCCTTCGACAGTATTATTGAGAATAGCCATTCGCAATTGAATATATATGCAAAGGAGGATCTGTGCGGACCGACATACCAACGTCCACGCTGCTGGAGATGCAGCGGCGGATGACGCGCATTCGGCGCTTCGAGGAGCGCGCGGCGAAGATGGTCAAACGCGGCCTGATCCCTGGAGCCGTGCACACCAGCATCGGCCAGGAGGCTCAGGTCGTCGGAGCCTGCATGGCGCTCGACGACGACGACTACATGACGGGGAACCATCGCAGTCACGGCCATCCCATCGGCAAGGGCTCCTCCTCGGCCCGCTGATGGCCGAGCTCGTGGGCAAGGCCACCGGAGTGTGCCGGGGTAAGGGCGGGTCGCTGCACCTGGCCGACTTCTCGGTCGGCAGCCTGGGCGAGTCCGGCATCGTCGGATCCTCCATCCCGATCGCGGCCGGCTCCGCGTTCGCGTCGAAGATCCTTGGCCGCCCGCGGGTCTCGCTCGCGTTCTTCGGCGACGGCGCCGCCAACCAGGGAGTCCTCTACGAGGCCATGAACATGGCGGGCGTCTGGAAGCTGCCGGTCGTCTTCCTGTGTGAGAACAACCAGTACGCGCTCAGCACGCCGGCGCACACCGTGACCTCCGGCAACATCTTCGAGCGCGCGGCCGGGTTCGACATCCCCGGCGTCCGTGTCGACGACGGACAGGACGCGCTCGCGGTGTACGACGCGGTGAAGACCGCGGCCGACCGCGCCAGGTCGGGCGAGGGCCCGAGCCTGGTGGAGGTCATGACCTACCGCTTCAACGAGCACTCCGAGGGCCTGCGCATCGATAACTACCGTGACAAAGCGCAGGTCAGTGAGTGGCTCAGCCGTGATCCGCTGGATCACCTCGCCGCGCGGCTCCGCGATCGCGGAGTCACCGACGAACAACTCAGGGCGCTCGACGCGGAAGTCATGGACGAGGTCGATCGTGCGGTCGAGTTCGCGAACGAAAGCCCCTATCCCGAGCCGTCCGTCGCATTCGAGGACCTGTACACCGATGAGGTGACCGCCGTATGAGCATCATGAGCTACCTCGGAGCCATCGGCGCCGCGCAGCGCGAGGCGATGGAGGCCGATGAGCGCGTCGTCATCGTGGGCGAGGACGTCGAGGCCAACGTCTACGGCACGACGGGCGGCGGAAAGTCGCGAAGCAGCGAAGGCGACTTCCTGCAGTTGTTCGGTCGTAACCGCATCAGGAACACCCCGATCTCCGAGGAAGGGATCGTGGGCATCGCGGCCGGTGCCGCGATGACAGGGCTGCGCCCCATCGTCGACCTCTCCTATTCGAGCTTCCTGTACATGGCGATGGACCAGTTCGTCAACCAGGTCGCGAAGAACCGCTACATGTTCGGCGGCCAGGCGTCCATGCCCGTCGTCTTCCGCTCGGCGATGTTCTACGGCCTCAACACGGGCGCGCACCACTCGGACCGGCCGTACCCGATGTTCATGAACATACCCGGGCTGAAGATCATCGCCCCCGCGTCACCCGAGGACGCCAAGGGGCTGCTCCGCGCCGCCATCGACTCCGATGACCCGGTGCTGGCATTCGAGGCCGTGAAGCTGTGGGGGCTGAAGGGCGAGGTCAGCGACGAGGCCTTCAGAATCCCCCTGGGGGTCGCGCGGACGGCCAGGGAGGGGACCGACGTCACCCTCGTCGCGATCTCCGGTTCCGTGCCCGACGCGTGCGCAGCCGCCGACCGCCTCGCGGAGGAAGGCGTGTCGGTCGAGGTCATCGACCCGCGCACGCTCGTGCCCCTGGACACGACCGCGATCCTCAGCTCGGTCGCGAAGACCGGGCGGCTCGTCGTGGTCGAACCGGCCCACCGTACCTGCGGGGCCGCGGCCGAGATATCGGCCCTCGTCGCGGAGGAGGTGTTCGACGCGCTCAAGGCGCCCATCGTCCGGCTCACCGCGCCGGACATGCAGATCCCGTTCAGCCCGAGCCTTGAGCAGCAGATGTACCCCACGCGCGATGGCATCACCGCCGCGCTCCGGCGGGTGACCGGTCTCCTACCGGCGTAACGATGTTCGGACATACAGGAAAGGAAGCTGGAAAATGAGGGTTGAGGTACTGCTCCCGCAGTGGGGAATGGGCATGAGCGAGGGGACGGTGTCCTGCTGGCTCAAGAAGGTCGGCGAGCGGGTCGTCGAGGACGAACCACTCGCCGACGTCGAGGCCGAGAAGGTCGAGGAGACCGTGGAGTCTCCGGCGACAGGCGTTCTCACCGAGATCCTCGTGTCCGAGGGGGAGACCGTGGAGGTCCGCTCGGTCATCGCCGTCATCGAGACGGACTAGGACGATGACCGTTGAGGGGAGCGGCCCCGCCGTGCGCGACGCGGTGCCGCTGACCGGTATCAGGCGGGCCGCGGCGCGCAAGATGATCAAGGCGTGGGAGGCGCCGGCCTTCACCCTGACGATCGCCGTGGACATGTCGGCCGCGCTCACGGTGAAGCGGCGCGACCCGGAAGCGACCGTGACCGACCGGCTGATCGAGTGCTGCGCGAGAGCACTGGTGGGACACCCGCAGCTCAACGCGTGGTACGACGACCTGGCCGTCACACAGGTCGACCAGGTCAATATCGGTGTGGCGGTCGCGACCGACGCGGGCCTCATGGTTCCCGTGGTCCAGGGCGCCGACCGGCTGGCGCTGCCGGAGATCAGGGCGGCCCGCCGTGATCTCGTCTCCCGGGCGCGGGCGGGCCGGCTCGGCAGGGCCGACGTGACCGGGGGCACCTTCACCATCTCCAACCTCGGCATGCAGGGCATCGACCGGTTCACTGCGATACTCAACGTGCCGCAGGTGGCGATTCTCGCGATCGGCGCGACCACGGAGCGGTACGTCCGCCGGGACGGCGTGGAGGCGTGGGTCCCCCAGGCCGACTTCACGCTCACCTGCGATCACCGAGCGGTCGACGGCGCGACGGGCGCCGCCTTCCTCACGGAACTGCGCGCTCTGATCGAGACACCTTGATCCCCGTGCCCGCCGCCGATCTGACCGACCCCTCGGCAGGAGACCCGTTTCAGCACGTCGCGGGTCTCCTGCGGGAGTTCTCGCGAGAGGAGCGGACATCCCCCGTCCTCCATGTCCGCCGGTTACGGCCGGTCGTCGCCTTCAGCCGTCGTGACACGAGGAACCCCCGGTTCGAGCTCGCCGCCGCGGCGGCCGCGGCGCACGGCTTCGCCGCCCACGTCCGCCCGGTCGGCGGATCGGCCGCCCCCCTGCACGAGGGCAGCCTGGTCCTCGATCACTACGGCGTCGACCCGGACGGCGTGGTGTCCCCGCACCACCGCTTCACCGTGGTCGCCGAGGCGCTGCGCGCCGCCCTGGCCTCCCTCGGCCTGGACGCCCGCGTCGGCCCGGTGCCCCGGGAGTACTGCCCGGGCGACCACAGCGTCAACGCCCGGGGCCGAGTCAAGATCGCCGGTATCGCCCAGCGGATCCGGGGGCGCTCCTGGCTGGTCAGCTCCGTCGTGCAGGTCCACGGCGGTCCCGCGCTCCGCGAAGTGGCACTGGCCTGCTACGACGCGCTGGGCCTGGAACTGGACCCCGCGACGGTCGGCACGGTCGAGGAGGAGGTGGGCATTCCCGACCCGCACACCGTCGCCGCCGCGATCACCACGGCGTACGTCAGGCACGGGCTCGTACGCCCCGACGACATCATCGCCCGCCGCGACGTCCTCACGTGAGCCCATCTGCGATCCCGAACGAACGTGAGAGAGCCATGTGACCTGTTATGCGGGCACAGGGGCTTCCCCGCCTCGTCAACAATCGGCAGGATCGTTTACGCCGTTACCGTTCTCGTCGGTGTCGATGAATCTCAGGTTGTCATTCGCCATCCATCCGTAAGTGGATGTTCCTGCCACGCGAACCCACCACCAGAACTTCCCGTATTCATTCCTGTATACGCTGTTGACCGGCTGAGACGCTTGACATTGCCGCAGTGGGCGTATGGCGCCGTCTTGAGGTTGAAATCACCACGCATGGTGCCCGCGCCCTCCCCGTTGCGCGCATGGGGCGGGCGCACGCAGCTCGGAGCGGCTGAATGGGCCTGTTCGGTCGTCGGCGAGACGAGCAGGGCGGTCGACGCGAGAACAGCGGAAACCGCTGCGCCTGCGAGCTTGAAACGCATGCCGTACATCCTTTCTAACGGTTTCTACCGGTCGTCGCTCGTTGGTCGGCCTGACTCATTTTGTAAATCTCCCGCAATGCCTTTAAGGCGTGGATTAAAGGCTCGGATCGACCACGGAGAGGGATCGCATCTCCTCCGTTCCCGGTCGCACCTCGCCGGGCCGCCGCGATGGGCGTGACAGTTGTTCTCTGGCCGCGGCTCAAGCTGTCGTGGAGTCGCCGGAGAGCAGGGCCGAGCCGGGAGGGGGCGGCGTGTGCAGGACGGCCCCGCCCATCCGGCCGGTGGTCAGGAGCCCGGCGTTGCGCAGCACAGCCGTGTGCTGACTGGCGGTGGCCGGGGAGATGCCGACCCGGTACGCCCCGGGGGCCGGCGGAAGTCGATGACCGAAAAGGTGCGCACCTGTCGCGGCCGGTGTAATTACGATCATGGCGCCGGCGCAGGCGGGCCGCCACGGCGGGCGCGGCGGTGCGGCGGCCGCCGGCCACTCGCGCCGCGCCGGATCCGAGTGTCGATTCGGCCCGGACCACCTCGTTCGACGCTCCCCGACCGGATCCCCTTGGCGGCGTTCCGCAGAGGTATTGACCTGTCCGGATTTATTTATTGGCAGTTATAATATGGTTTTCGGTGGGCGTAGAATGGCGTGATCGCCGTCCGCGGAGTGAACGGCCGAATGCCGGGTCGTACCGGCCTCAGGTGAACAGGGCGCGGTCGAGATCAATACGACCAAAAAGAAAGCAATGTCGTAAAGGGTCGACAGGCGCCGGTGTGTACGTGCATGGTCAGGTCCACAGATTTTGAATGACATCGGGGTGACGATGCGCTTCGGGGAGTTCGCCACTCCCCTGTCCGCGACGGGGGCGGACGGGGGGAAGGCTTTGCGCATTCCAGCTGCCATACCTGCACGTACAGGGCTATCGCCTGCTCGGTCACCGATCAGTGTGCCTGCGTGATCGCCTCAACTTGGCTGTCGAGTAGCTGACCGTCACCCATCGTAACGTACTGCACGACTTCGGAGGGGAATCATGCGGGTTGCGATCGTCGGGTACGGGGGGGCCGGCCGACAGCATGAAGAGGCCATTCGGCAGGTCGCTCAGGTATCGCTCGCGGGCATCCTCGACACCGATCACGAAATCCTCCTTCCGGAGGAACTGAGGCTGCCGTCGTGGGACGCGGTGTTGTCGGACTCAACGATAGACACCGTCGCGCTCTGCCTGCCGCCGGGTGGCCGAGCGGATCGGGTCGTCGAAGCGTTGCGGGCGAACAAGAAGGTCCTGGTGGAGAAGCCACCGGCGATGTCCGTGGCAGAGTTCGACCGGATCGTCGCCGAACCCGGGACGGTCGCCGTCATGCTGCAGCATCGGTTCCGGCTTCCTCGCGAAGCACTGCTGGACTGGCCGGGCGGCGCCACCGGCGTCCTCCTGGTCAGCCGGCCCAGGGACGCGGTCCGGCACTATCGGGGGTGGCGTGGCGACTCCAGCAGTGCGCTGGGCGGAATCATGGCGCACCTGGGTGTTCACTACCTCGATCTGGCCTGCCAGGTACTGGGCGAGGTCGAGCGGGTCGAGATCGCCGACTATCACGAGTGCGCCCCTGGAATCGATCTGCGAAGCAGCGGCCTGATCCGGTTCGCGTCGGGTGCCACGCTGAACTTCACGGTCACCGCCGATGTGAGCACGCGTGCGGAGCGACTGATCCTGCTGGCCGATGACCGCAGGCTCGAAATCCGGGACGGTGCCGTCGAGTTCCAGCGGGGAGACGAGACCGTCGGCGCCAGGGAACTCACCACGTCACAGGCCAGGGCGCGGGTGTACGGGGAGTTGTCCGTCGGGCCCGACCGCTCGGCGCTGCACCGGACCCGCCCGGCGATGGTCGTGCTGGACGCGCTGCGGGAGATGGGTGCCCGATGAGCTCCAGGCTCGGACTTTCCTCGGGATCGGCTCCCCGGCTCACCGCCGCCGAATTCGCGCGGCTGACCCGGGCGGCTCTCGGTGAGGTCGTCGATCTCCGGGCGGGCAAGGGCCACGCTTGGGAGGACGAGGGGATCGAGGGCCTGGACGGTCTGCCCGTGGCGTTCGTGGGCATCTCCGTGGTGCTGGGCCGGCCAGGGCAGGACACCGCTGCCGCGACCCGATTCGCGGGCCATGCGATCAAGGTGTTCGCCGAGGCGGGCGCGCTGGCGGCGACGAGCACCGCCCAGCAGTTCGCCGAGCTGGTCCGGGGCAGGGAAGCCGAGCAGGTACTCGTCGAAACCCATAACGGGTACGCGGCGATCGACGAACTCCTGCGACTCTGTGACCGGTACGGCTGCCGGCTGGTCCTCGACAACCTGGGGCTCGCCCAGATCGGCGCCGATGTCCGATCCGAGGAGGCCCGGTTGCTGACCCGTACCGCCGCGATCCAGGTCAAGGGTTTCACCCTCCCGTCCGATCCGAACGAGCGGCCCCGGCATCGCGCGCTTGACTGCGAGGACCTGGGCTGGTTGGCACCTTTCGCCTCCACCGGCGTCGACATCACCGTGGAGTCCCGGGCCGGCGCGCCCCAGGCGGACCTCCAGGTGCTCCGCAGAGTCTGGAAGGATTTCCGATGAAGCTGGCGATCATCAACGACGAGGTCGATCAGGATCTGGCCCGGGCCGCCGATGCCGTGGTCGAGTGTGGTCTCACCGGCGTCGAGATTCGTTCGGTGGCCAACGTGCCGCCGCATGTGCTGAGCGACGCGCAGCTTGGCGACATACGCCGGACATTGACGGAGCGGAATCTGGCCGTGGCCGGCTTCTGCCCGCCGGCGCTGAAGCGGAAGATGCCCCGGACCGACGCCGACGTGGCGGCGACTCGGAACCTGCTCGGCCGCGCGATCGAGCAGGCGAACATACTCGGTTCGCCGCATGTGCGGATCTTCACCTTCTACCGTGACGGCGATCCTGACCCGAAGACCGCGGCGCTGGTCGCCGCGGAGGTGCTGGACGGTCTGGAGCTGGCAGGCGTACGGCTTCTTGTGGAGACCGGTACCCGGACCAATACGCCGACCATGGCGTTGACGCTCGCCTTTCTGGAGGCTCTCGGGCGACCGGAGATCGGTGTGCTGTGGGATCCGGGCAACTCTGTCTTCAGCGGCTGGCACGCCGACCCCTTTCCCGAGGAGTACACGATCGGCCGAGAGGTGATCGGCCACATCCACGTGAAGGACCCCGACGGGACCAGCGGCTACGTGCGACTCGGTGACGGAGATCTGCCCTGGGGACGGATCATCGAGAGGCTCGGCGCGGACGACTACACCGGCTGGCTCTCGCTGGAGACCCACTGGCGTTCTGGACGGGTGCTCACCCAGGACCAGCGGGACCGTCCGTGGGGTGACGCCTTCTCGGAAGGTGGTTATTCGGCCAGCGTCACCTGCATGCGGGCATTACGAGCGCTGGTCGCGTCATGACCGAGCCCCTTCTGCTTCTCGGCGCGCAGCGCTCGGGCACGACCGCGCTCGCGTACGCGCTGAGCAAGGCGTACGCCGCCATGGGCGGGATCTTCACCGTCAACGGAAAACTGCCCTACCTGCTGGCCCGCTGGTGCACGAGGGCGGACCTCGCCTGCCGGCACTTCCGGGCCGACGAGATCAGCCACGCGCTCCACCGTAAACCGCCGGGCGGGATACACGCGGTCCGCTGGCTCGGGAACCTCGACAGGGTCCTGCGCGACACCGCCGCGGAAGTGGCCCGCGGCGAGCACACCGACCCGGTGGCCACCTGCAGGCACGTGATCGAGCGGGCCTATGCGGACTGGCCCTGCTGGGGCGACAAGTACAACGAGTATCTGCTGGACCTTCCCGGCCTCCTCGACGTGCTGCCTCGACCGCGGGTGATCCTGCTCGTCCGGCACCCGCTGGAGGCGGCCGCCTCACAGCTGGAGTGGACGGGCGACCGGCCCTGGCGGCCGTCCTCGACCGCCGACGCCTGCCGGAAGTGGGCGGCCTGGCACACCTCCTGGCTGGAGAGCGCCGACCGGATCGCACCCGAGCGGAGGCTCGTCGTCGACTACCACGAGCTGTGCTCGGGCGCGGCGACCGAGCGGCTCAGTACCTTCACCGGCCTGGAACTCTCCGGCCCGCTCAACGCTCTCTCGGCCACCAGACCTTCGGCGATCGAAGAACCGTCGCCGGAGATCGCAGCAGTGTGGCGGACGCTCCGCCACACGATTCCGTAAGGGGAACCGACAAATGAACGATCTCTCAGTTTCGAGCCAGGGATATGGTCCCGATCACGGGACCGAGTTCGGCTACGGCCTGCACCACATCCAGATCGCCATCCCGGCCGGCAGTGAGGACGACTGCCGCGCCTTCTACGTCGGTGTTCTCGGCATGGTGGAACTCGTCAAGCCGCCGGTACTCGCCGCGCGCGGCGGCCTCTGGATACGTGCCGACAACCTGGAGATCCATCTCGGTGTCGAGAATGATTTCCGGCCGGCCCGCAAAGCCCACCCGGGAATCCGGGTCGCCGACCTCGACGCTCTGGCCCGGCATCTGGCGGCCAAGGGCGTCGAGGTGACCTGGGACGACAACTTTCCCGGGCACCGGCGGTTCTACGCGGCCGACAACCTCGGCAACCGGCTGGAGTTCCTGCAGCGTGACGGCTTAGCCGCGCCGGTGGAGTGGTGAGATGAACGATCGCCCATCAAGATCATCTTACCGCCGCATCCTCCCGTCACGGCCCGGGAGCGCACATGCTGAAAGTTGACGATCTTGTCATCACGGTCGGCGCCAAGGGGAACGAGGTGGTGCTGCTGCGCGGTGCGGATCTGCGGATTCCGGCCGGCAGCAGCCTGCTGATCCAGGGCGAACGCGGATCGGGAAAATCGACTCTTTGCAAGGTGCTCTGCGGCGAACTCGAGCCACGGTTCGGAACAGTGGAATCAGACGCACTGATCATCGATGACGCCGATGCCATGGACCCCACGGTGCTGGCCGACCTGCTCGACCGGCGTACGAGCCAGGGCAAGACGACCGTTCTGCTGGCCACCGACGGATCCTTGCCCACCGATCGGGTCTGTCGGCTCGCCCGGGGAACGTTGTGCTACATCGACGAGGAAAGCCGGTCGGTTCCCGAACCGCTGCGGGTGCCGCCCGCGACGCTGAAGGAGCGATCGGCCGCCGCGCTCAGGGCGGCCGGCAGCAGTGACGAGACCGCCACGTTGGTGGCCGACGTCCTGGTGGAAGCCGATGTGCGGGGCCACCACTCGCACGGTGTGGGCCTGCTGCCGACCTACCTGACCCGAGTGCGCCAAGGGGGGATCGACCCGCTCGCCGAGCCGGTGCTGACCGAGCAAGGAGCCGTCGCCCGCGTCGACGCGCGGAACGGCTTCGGTCAGCCCGCGGCGGCGATGGCCGCGGACTGGTGCGCGGCCACCGCCGCCCGGCTCGGCGTGGCCGCCGTGGCCGTTCACTCCAACAACCATGTGGGAATGATGGCGGCCTACCGCTGGCCTTTCCAACGGCAGGGCGTCGCCGGACTGCTGTTCAACATCTCAGGGCCGAGCCTGGCCGCACCCGGAGCGGCACGACCGACGCTCGGCAGCAACGCGATCTGTATGGTGACGCCCACCGCGGCCGTCGAACCCTTCGTGGTGGACTTCGCCACCGGCGTGGTCTCCATCGGCAAGATCCGTGCTGCCGCGCAGCGCGGTGACCAGGTTCCGTCGGAGTGGTTGCTGGACAGCCGGGGAAGACCCTCCTCCAATCCACTGGACCTGGAAAAGGGCGGCTCCGTCCCGGTCTTCGGTGACTACAAGGGACTGTGCGTAACGCTCATCGCCGAGGTGATCGCGGGCATTCTGGGGGGCCACACCGTGAGTCCGCTGGTGGTCAAACAACGCGCGGAACCCGGCCGCCCGATGGGCTGCACACAGTTGTTCGTCGGCCTCTCCACCACCGCCTTCGGGCTGGACGCCGAACGGACCTCGATCGACAAGCTGTTGCAAACCCTTCGGGACGCGGTACTGGCGGGATACCCAGGACAGCCACCCACGCCGTACTTCCCGGACCAGGCAGAGGCGGCATGGACGGCCCGCGCCCACGAGACGGGCATTCCCGTCCCGGCGGCCGTCGCGACGGCGCTTGGGTGGAGCGAGCGGTGATCGGGCCCGCCACGGCTCGGGCGCTACGCTCCTCCGCCCCGGGCTGGCCCCTGGTCCTCTATTTCCACCACGTACATCCGGAACTCGTGCACTACACCTCACTCACCCCTGACGACTTCGAGCGCGGCCTTGAGACGGTGCTGTCCCGGTACGGGCCGGCCCTCCCCCCGGAAGCACTCGATGATCTGACCGCGTTGCCGGACGAGCCCACCGTGCTCGTCACCCTCGATGACGGGCATCGCGACAATCTCGACCACGCCCTGCCCATCCTCGACAGGCTGGGGATCAGAGCGGTCTTCTTCGCCATCACCGAGATGGCGGAGCTGGAGGCGCAGCATGCCCGGCACCTGAGCTGGGCCGAGCTGACCGATCTGCACAGGGCGGGGCACGCGGTCGGCTCGCACACGGTGACGCACCGGATGTTGCACCAGCTCGCCCCGGTCGAACAGCGCAGGGAGATCGCGGACTCGCTGGCGGCGATCCAGGCCCGGCTGGGGGCGGTCCGGCCCCTGCTGGCCTACCCCTACGGCTTCCCTCCGACCGTTGACGCGGTCCCGGCCGGGACACTCGGCTTCGGCACGGTGAAGGCGGACCCGCTGCCATGGACCGTCGCCCCGCAACGAATCCGTCGTACCTATCTTCCCTCGGACGACCAGCACGCCTGGCCGTGGCTCTGCGACGAATGGAGGCGACAGTGGAACCGCGAATCACAGTGATCATCCCGAGCAGAGACCGTTATCGAGACCTCCGGCGTTGCCTGAACGCCCTGGCGGAATGCAACACCGCGCTGCTGTACGAGGTGCTCGTCGTCGACGACGGTTCAAAGCCGCGAATCACCGACGCGGTGCAGGTGGCCGGCCTGCCGATCCGGCTTCTGCGCAATCCGCGGCCGATCGGCGCCATGCCGTCCCGGTCCTTCGCCGCCGAGCAGGCGGTCTCACCCGTGATCGCGTTCCTCGACGACGACGCTCTTCCCAGAGCGGACTGGCTCGACCAGATCGATCGCGAACTGACCGCCGACCGAGGCGGCGTCACCGGCAGGGTGCTGCCCTTCGACAGCGGCGTGGTCTCCAGGGCCCGGCAGTCTCGCTACCTCGACCGGTACAGGGGGCTGCGGCCGGGGCAGGAGGTGCGCTTCTTCGCCGGGGGAAACGGGGCCGTCTGGCGCGAGGCCTTCCTGGCGGCCCGCGGAGATGTCGTCAACGCGCCGGGCAGCGACAACGACATCGTCGCGGGGCTGGCCGCCATGGGCCTTTCGGTCAATTTCGTACCCACGATGGTGATCGTTCACCGCAACAGCAAGGGCCTGATGCGTGCCGTCCGGGACGCCTACGGCGCGGGCCGCCGCCACCCCGAACGGCTGACGATGGCCGTCGCGGTCCAGCAGGTCCTGGGCTCCGCCTCGGGGCGGGATGTGCAGACCCGGCTCGTCAACTGGGCGCTCAACCTCGTCCACCTGGCAGGTCGCCGCAGATCCCTGATGAAACGAGGGACATGATATGAAACGTCACGTTCTGGTCGTTGGGAATGGTCGCGAACTGCCCGCGTACATTCACCAGGTCGACCCCGAGGCGCGCACCTCCGTACTCGTCCGCAGCGACGTGCTGAAGCGGGTCCGCGACGCGTCCCTGCACGCTCGAATCGTGGGAGTCTCCTCAACCGACGACTCCTCGTGGATCACCATGGCGAGGGCGATCCACGAGGTCGAGCCCGTCACCCACGTCGCCAGTTTCAGCGAGAAGGACCAGGACAAGGCGGCCGCTGTGGCGAGCGCGCTGGGACTGGGAATGCACTCCGCCGAGACGGTCAGAGCGGTCCACGACAAGCTCCACATGCGTGACCGGCTGACCGCGGCCGGCATCCCCGGGCCCCTCGCCGGACAGGTCGCCTCGCCCGACGACATCACCGACTTCGCGGACCGCCACGGATATCCCGTCGTGGTGAAACCGGTCATGGGCGCGGCCAGTTCAGGGGTCACCGTCGTCCACCGCCCGTCCCAGGCCGAGGCGGCGTGGCAGTGGGGTCTCGCGGCCGAGGACGCCGCGGACGGCAGGCTGATGGTGGAGACGTTCCTGGACGGCCCCGAGATCAGCGTCGAGGCGTTCTCCGAGCGGGGGGAACACCTCATCGTCGCGATCACGCTGAAGGTGAAGGACCCCGTCCACTGTGTGGAACTCGGCCACATGATCCGCGGTGAGCTGCCGCCGGAGACCGAGCACCTGGTCCGCGAGACCGTGACCGACGTACTACGCGCGCTGGACGTGCAGAACGGCCTGACTCATACCGAGATCATTCTCACCGATGAGGGGCCGAGGCTGGTGGAGACACATCTGCGGCCGGCGGGTGACCTGATCCCGGAGACGATCCGGGACACTCACGGGTTCGACCTGCTCGACCTCTTCGTACGCCAGTCGATCGGTGAGAGCGTGATCGACCGGCTCCGTCTCGGCCACCGGGACCTTGAGTCGAGCGACCGCTACGCGGCCGTCTGGTACCGGGTCCCCGATCGGAGCGGCCGGGTGGTCGCCGTTGAGGGACTCGCCGAAGCGGGCTCGATCGCCGGCGTCCTGTCCGTGGAGCTCGAGCTGGAGGTCGGATCCGACGTGGTGGAGGTTCCGCGTGACTCACGGGACCGGCTGCTCGTCGTCCGGGCCATCTCGCACTCTCCCGCCCACGCCCTCAAAATCGCCCGCACCGCCGCCGAAACGGTGACGGTGACGATCGACGAGGCATCCGGTTCCGAGGCCACCCGTGAGGTCCGGGCCTCGGCCTCCGTGGCGGAGAAGGTGCGGCAGGCGTACGCCGCGCTGAACCCCGCCGGCTCAGGAGCATTGGCTCCGGTGGCCGCCGAGGCGTTGACCGAGGCGTCCGTCGCCGGTTTCGCGTTGCGGGCCGCGGAGACACACCGCTGGGACGACGGCCGCATCCTCCCCGCGGAGGTCCTCGAACGGCACCTGGCCGAGTTGGCGTTCGAGGCGCTGACCGCCGTCGCCCTCGCGGCCCCGGGCCGGATCGACGTCGGGGCCTCCATGGACGAGGTCGCCCGGGCCGCCGGACGAGACCTGGACTGGTTCGACGCGCCGGAGGATCCGGGACGCAGGGACGCCCTTCGGGCGTCGCTTGACATCGCCCGGTTGCCGGAGAGCCGCGCCGACGACCTGAAGGCAACCCTCGCTCGACGGGTCGAGCAGTTGCGGGACGCGCTCGACGACGAATGGAGCCCCCAACCCGACGTCTGCCTGGCCGCTCTGCCGCTGTTCTCCAGGCCGGTGGCCGACGTCCTGGTCTTCGTCGCCCTCGGGTGTGACACGAGGTGCAGCGACGTGGTGTTGCGCCGGTTCGGCCATCGGTACCTCGGCCGTCAGGCTCCCGAGGGCCTCACAACACGCCACCTGGAGCGCTCGGCCGAGATCCTCGCCGGGGTACTGGACGGACAAGCATGAACACCGACCGTAAAAAGATCATCGACATCATCCCCCCGGCGGGAGCGGCGCGCGTGCTCGTCACGAGCGGCTTCGTCGGTTCCATCGGAACCGGGATGTTCCTGACCGGCAGCGCGCTCTACTACACGCGCGTGATCCACCTGTCCCCGCTACAGGTCGGTCTGGGGCTGTCGCTCGCCGGACTGATCGGGATGTTCACCTCCGTCCTCCTCGGCCGCCTGGCCGACCGGACCGGGCCCCGCGTCATCCTCGTCGGCCTGCACATTTTCCGGATCTTCGCGTACATCGGTATGGCGCTGGTCGCGAACTTCTGGCAGTTCCTGATCGCCGTCGTGCTGGTCACCAGCGCCGATCGCTCGGGCCCGCCCGCGAACCAGGCACTCGTCGGGCGCATCTTCGAAAAGACCGAGCGGCTGCGGACGATGGCCTACCTGCGTGCCTTCCGGAACGTCGGGCTGGGACTCGGCGCCCTCCTGGCCGGGCTCGCAGTGGAGTCGGACGCGTCGTGGGCCTACCGGCTGCTGGTGTTCGGCAACGCGATCTCCTTCATCCCGATGGCCTTCCTGGTGGCGAGACTGAAGCGGTTCGAGAGGCCGGTACCGGCGGCGCAGGACCCGGTGGACGAACCTTCGAAACCCGCCGCCGCCCGCGCACGGCCACTTCGCGAGATTCCCTTTCTGAGTGTTTCTCTCGCCAACGGGTTCCTGATGCTGCACGACAGCATCCTGTTCGTCGCCCTCCCGCTGTGGATCGTCGGATACACCGAGGCACCGCCGTTCATGGTGGCGGTCGTCCTGATCATCAACACGATGTTCACGGCGTTCGGGCAGGTCTGGTGGACGCGCATGGCCGAGTCCCTGTCCGACGCGACGCGGGCGCTCACGACCTGCGGTACCGTGCTGGCCCTTGCTTCGGCGGCCATAGGAGTGGCGCACTACGGTAACGCCCTGACCGCCTCCGTGCTCATCGTCGTCGGCGTCCTGCTGCTCACCGCCGGTGAGAACCTCCACGCCGCCGCGGCGTGGCAGATCTCCTACGACCTCTCCCCGGCCGGACAACAGACCCAGTACCTCGCCGTCTTCAATCTGGGTACCAACGTGCACGACACCGCCGGGCCGATGGTGATCACAGCGCTCGGCGTCTCCGCCGGCCCGCCGGGATGGCTCGGTCTCGCCGCGATCTTCCTCCTGGCCAGCACGGCCGAGCGGTACTCCGTCGGGTGGACCAGCCGTACCAGGGCCGCCGCGGCCCTCTCCGGCCGCCTCCATGTCTCGGAGGCGACCCGATGAACCGTCCGACCACTCTCGCCGAAGGTCTCGCGACGGCGGCGATGCGATACCCCGACCGTCCGGCGCTCATCGCCGAGCGGACGTGGAGCTTCACCGAACTCGCCCGCGATGCCGACATCGTGGCCGGAGAGTTGCACCGTCTCGGCCTCCGGGCCGGGGACCGGGTGGCGATGGCCCTGCCCAACAGCGGACGCGCGCTCGTGCTGCTGGCCGGCCTGGCCCGGGCCGGCATCGCCGTGGTGCCCTTCGACGATTCCGTGCCGGCCGCCCGCCTGGTCGCGCAGGCACAGGACGTGTCGGCGAAACTGCTGGTGGTCGAGGAGCCTCGGGACGGTCTCCTTGAGGTCGGCTGCCCAGTGGTGATGCTTCGCTCCCTCTTCGGCTCGGCTGCCGCCGAGGCCGACGCGCCGCCGGTCGGTCGTCCGGACGGTACGCACGAGGCCTACGTCATCTACACGTCTGGTTCGACCGGGGTCGCGAAGGGCGTGAGCGTGTCACACGCCGCCATAGCGGCCCACGCGGCGCACGCCGTGGACTACTTCGCGCTGCACCCCGGTGATCGAGTCCTGCAGTTCGCGTCCCTCGGCTTCGACGTCGCCCAGGAGGAGATCTGGCCCACCTGGTTCGCCGGGGCGGCCGTGGCCGTCAAGTCCGTCGCGCTCCCCGACTCGGCGGACCTCTCGGCGATGGTCCGCGAAAACGCGGTGACCGTACTTCAGCTCCCCACCGCCTACTGGCGGACGGTGACGGTCGAACTGCCGGCGGTTTCCCGGGGGGACTTCGCCTCGGTGCGACTCGTCGTGGTCGGCGGAGAGGCCGCCGCCCTGACGGACCTGCGCCGCCATCTGGGCTCGGCGCTGGGCGCCGCGGCGCTGGTCAACGCCTACGGGCCCTCCGAGAGCGTCGTCACGTCAACGGCGTTCCGCTTCGACCCGGGCGACGAGTTGCCGGCGGACGAGAGCGGCCTTCCGATCGGCACCGCCTTCCCGGGGCGACGCGTGTCAGTGGTGCGACCCGACGGCCGTCCGGCGGCATCCGGCGAGGAGGGGGAGCTCTACATCCACGGCCTGCTGGCCGACGGGTACGTCGGCCGGCCCGATCTGACCGCCGATCGCTTCGCCCCGGCCGGCCCGCCCGGATCCGATCGGACCCCGGAACGCCGTTACCGCACCGGTGATCTCGTCCGCGTCCTGAACAGCGGCGACCTGGTGTTCACCGGCCGGACGGACGACCAGGTGAAGCTTCGAGGGTTCAGGATCGAGCTGGGGGAGGTGGAGGCCGCCATCCGGTCGACCGGGCTGGTCGCCGACGCGGCGGCGGCCGTCCTCTCGCGCAGCGGCGCCGAGCCCCGACTCGGGGCACTCCTGGTCGGGGCGGGCGGAGCGGACACCCCCGACACGGCGCTCCTGGCCGGACGCCTGGCGTCGATCCTTCCGCTGCCTTTCGTACCGACCGTCTGGGCACGAGCGGATCGGATCCCGTTGACCTCCTCCGGCAAGACCGACCGCCTGGCGGTGGCCGCGGAGATCGGCGCCCGGCTCGAAGCCGGTGCTCCGGCCGACGAGCGGCAGGCCGGCCCGCCCCGGGACTCGAACCCCCGTCTGTCCGCGCTCGGGCAGATCTGGTGCGATGTGCTCGGTGTGGACCACGCCCGTCCCGAGGACGATTTCCTGGAACTCGGCGGCGACTCACTCCTGGCCGTGCGGTTCGCCGCCCGGGCCCGGGCCCGGGGATTCGTGATCACTCCGGCGGAGGTGCTCAGCTGCGGCACCCTGGCCGCCATCGGTGCGGCGGCGCGCGAGGCGGAGCAGGTTTCCGGACCGTCGGACTCACCCGGCCCCCGCACGGGCGAACCCGCCGAACTGCTGCCCTCGCAGCTGAGGTGGCTGCTGGACGGACCCATCCCGGAGGCGCACCACTTCGCCCTGACGGCCCTGATGAAAATCCGGCACGACGTTCCCGACGCCGCCCTGCTCGATACGGCGACCGCCCTCCTCGACCAACATCCGGCACTGTCCAGCCGGTTCGATCTGGCGGCCCTGCTGGTGCGCTTCGACGTGCGTGAGGCCAAGGACGTCTTCCACAGTGTCGACCTCGGCGACGGTGATCTCGCCGCCCGGCTGCTCGAACCTGCCCAGAAGGCTCAGCAAGAGCTCGATCCGGGCAACGGGGAGGTGTTCCGGATGGTGCGGTTGCGGGCCGGGACCGACCACCGCCTGCTGATCGTCGTGCACCATCTCGTTCTTGACGGCTGCTCGATGTCCCTCCTGGTGGACGAGGCCGAGGCCGCGCTCACCCGCTGGCTGGCCACCGGCCGGGCGACCCTCGACCCGCCGACCGAATCGGTGAGGTCCGTCCGCTCGGCGATCGATTCCTACCTCGTCTCCGACATCGCCCGCCGTGACGCCGCCGCCTGGCTGTCCGCCCCGTGGCCCGACGTCCTTCCGCTGAGCCGGCGCGAAGGCCCGGCCCTGCTGCCGTCCGTGGTCACCGCTCGGTCCGCGCTCACCCTGTCCGATTCCGACGCGATCCTGCACCGCCTCGCGCCGGCGCTGTTCCGCCCGGTCGACCTGCTGCGGGCCGCGATCATGACAGCCGTGGCCGAATGGACGGGGACGGCCACCGTGGCGATGGACGTCTACGACAACAACCGAACCGCCACGGTCGGAGACCTGGACGTCTCCCGCACCATCGGCTACCTGCAGAGCACTCATCCCGAGATCGGGGTGGTCCGGGGGAGCGGGTGCGGCGCCGTCCGGAGACTGCTGGCGGCTCCCCGGCTCGTCCCGACCCGCCCGTTCGGCTTCGACGCGCTTCGTTTTCTGTCACCGGTGGAAGAGGAGAGGCGGATGCTGGCCGCGCTTCCCCGCCCTGATCTCCGTTTGAACTACCGCAGCCAGTTGGGGCGCCTCGAACAACGCGGGAGCGGCGACTCCCTCCAGAACGCCGATGAGGACACCGGCGCCCACCGGGCGGAAAGCCAGTCCGAACGCTATGCCCTGATGTTCGAAGGCGACGTCATCGACGGTGCGTTCACCGTCGGCACCAAGTTCAGCACCGATCATTTCGATCGTGCCGACATCACGGCTCTGACCGCTCGAATCGCTGAACTGTGCTCACTCACGGCCCGGGAGGTGGTGGCATGACGATGGAGGCGGCACGCCCGGCATCAGACGCCGAACGTGCGCTGCTCGACTCGTGGCGTGGCCGTTCGGTCGATCTCGGCGAGGAACAGATCGCCACGCATGTCCTGCGGCACGCTCAAGCCACCCCCGCGGCCGTCGCGGTCCGAGGCGCGGACCGCGACCTGAGCTACGCCGCGCTGGACCAGGAATCCGGCGACCTCGCACGTGTCCTGCGAACCCGGAAGGCCGGCCCCGGCTCGATCGTCGCGATAGACCTCCCCCGAGGAGTCGACCTGGTGGTGGCGATGCTCGCCGTCCTGCGCACCGGGGCGGCCTATTGCGCGATGGACGTACGCTGGCCGGTCGCCCGCCGGCAAGAAGTGATCAAGCGGATAGGCGCGGAGCTTGTCGTGGTCGGCCCCGGAGGATCCCGGCGGCATCTCGGCGCCCAGGAGGTGCCGAGCGCCTCCGGCGGATCCACCCGGGCCCGGAACGGCACGGACCCGTGCGTCGGCGTCGGGTTGGACGCCGCGTGCTGCGTGTATTTCACCTCTGGGAGTACCGGCGAGCCCAAGGCCGCGCTGAGCACGCATCGGGCGGTGCTCCGGACCATCCTGCCGATCGAGCCGGACTATCCGAACGTGCCCGTTCACATGTCCGCGACGGCGGCCGTCTCCTGGGACATCTTCACCTTCGAGATCTGGTATCCCCTGGTCCACGGGGGGACCACGAACCTCGCCACAACGGGGGCCGACGGGTACCCGTCCCCGCAGGGGCTGCGCCAGGGGATCGCAAGGGGGGTCAACGGCGCCGTGCTCACCATGGCGCTGTTCAACCTGCTGGTCGACGAGGACGTCGACGCCTTCACCGGCCTGGGCACGCTGATCATCGGCGGCGAGCGCGCCTCTCCCCGCCACGTCCGCGACTTCCTTCTCCGGCACCCCACCATTCCGCTGGTCAACGCCTACGGGCCGGTCGAGGCGAGCGTGTTCGCCACCACGCATCGCATCAGCCTCGCGGACTGCGACTCTCCCCGGGGAATTCCGATCGGCCGGGCGATTCCCAACACCGGGCTTCTCGTCGTCCGCTTCACCGGCGCCTCGACCGCGACCCGCGTCGCCGTCGGAGAGGTCGGGGAACTGCTCATCTCCGGAGACGGCCTGGCCGCCGGTTACATCGGCGAGGACGCCGGAACCGGAGCGTTCACGCCGATCGCGGTGGACGGGGAGGCGCCGGTACGGGTCTACCGCACCGGTGATCTCGTCAGTTGGCGCGCCGACGGAGTGCTGGAGTTCATCGGCCGTGCCGACCGGCAGCTGAAGATCAGCGGTCAGCGAGTCGAACCGGCGGAAGTCGAGGCGTCGTTGCTCGCGACCGGGAAGGTGAGAAAGGCCGTTGTGGTTCCCGTCTTCGACGGGGAACGCGCGAGCGGTCTGGCGGCCTACGTCACGGCGGTGAGAGCACCTCTCGACGGCTCAGCCCTGATGGCGGCGTTGCGCGAGCGCCTGCCCGCCGCCATGCTCCCGCAGAGCATCACCGAACTGCGGGAGTTCCCGCTCAGCCTGACAGGCAAGGTGGACGTCGCGGCCTTGCCCGCGCCCACGAACGCACCGGTCGAGATACGGGCCGTGCCCGCGGATCCGATGGTTCGCGGCCTCGCGGAGACCGTCGGCCGAACAGCCGCGGAAGTGCTGGGCCTGGACGCTCTCGGGCTCGACACGGACCTTCGTAGCATCGGCCTCGACTCGCTGGCGGCGATCCGGCTCTCTCATCGGCTGCTCGACCTGGGCATCGGTATCGGGGCCGACGTCGTACTGAGAGCGGGTTCGGCCGCGCAGATAGCCCGGGAGTCCGCAGCCGGGAACGGCTCCGAGGCGATCTCCACGATCGCCGAGGCGGGCGGGCTCAGCGATGCCCAGATCTCGCTGTGGCTGGACGGTCTCATGCGGCCCGAGCACGCCATCGGCAACGTGCTGGTGCTGTCGTACCGTCTTGTTCCGGCTCCGCCGGCCGAAGCACTGGCCGACGCCCTGAGCACGTTCGTCGCGCGTCACGAGGCGACGAGGACGGCCATCGACACCGACCAGGACGGTCTTCCGGTCGCGAAGACGCTGAACCGGCAGAGCGCGGTCACCGTCTCCATCGAGAAGTCCTCGCCCCCGATTCCAGCGCGGCGACGCGCACATGACCTGGCCCGCCGGATCGACCTCGCGCGGGGGCCGCTGGTCGCGGCCCGGATCGACTCCGCGCCGGACGGGTGTGACCTGACGATCAGCATCCACCACGCGTGTTTCGACGGCTACAGCGTGGCCGTTCTCGCGGACGAACTGAGCACCCTGCTCGGTGGTGCGACGCCACCGCCGCCTCGCCGGTTCACCGACATGCGGAACCCCGCTCTCGATCGGCCTCCAGCCGATGAGCTCCGGAAGTGGACGTCCCGCCTCTCGACGACCCGCGACATCGAGTGGCCGTCCTCGCCGCCGCCTGTGGACGGTGGTCGATACGGGACGGCGCAGATGAAATTCCCGGGCCAGGCCGGGGCGCACCTTGCCGCCAAGGCGCGGGCCCATCACCTCACGCCGTTCGTTCTCGCCCTGCGGGCGTTCGCGAGTACGGTCAGGCACATCACCGGCGCGAGTGACTTCTGCGTCGGGGTGCCGACCGCGGGGCGAGACGACCCGAGAACCCGCGGCGTCGTCGGATACCTCGTCCGACAGGTCGTCGTCCCGATCGGCCCGGCGGAACTGGACGGAACACTCGGCGCCCTGTCCGACACCTGGAACCGTGCCCGTGCGGTGTCCGGTCTGGGCGTCGCCGAACTGGCACGCCTGTCCCACCGCACGGGAAGGGGCCGGTCTTCCCTGTTCCAGGTCCAGTTCGCCTGGCAGAACACCATCGAACCGGTCTGGCGGATACCCGGAGTCCGGGTCACCCCCATGAGCGTCCAGCCCATCGCCCCACAGTTCGACCTGACCATGGAACTCACTCCGCTGAGCACCGGAGAGATCGAGGGAGAAGTGGAGCACGACATAGCGGCCGTCCCGTCGGACCTCGCGCAGGCGATCGCCGAGGATTTCGTGACCCGCCTCAACGACCTCTGACCGAGAAGAGCCGCCGGCGGGGTGAACGGTTTCGTCCGGAGGGGCACCGGACGAAACCGTTCACCCCGGTGGTGACCGGCGGGCGGGAACGGTCAGCGGACGTCGACCGCGAGCGGGACTGCCAGCCGGGTGCGAAGCTCCTCGACGGAGGTGCCGAACACCTCGAGCACGCGGACGCCGTCGGGGGCGATCTCGAATACGGCGTGGTCGGTGTAGACACGACTGACACAGCCGACGCCCGTGAGGGGGTAGGTGCAGGCGGGCACGAGTTTCGGGCCGCCGTTCCTCGCGAAGAGCGTCATCATCACGTAGACCCGCTTGGCGCCGATCGCCAGATCCATCGCGCCGCCGACGGCGGGGATCGAGCCGGGCGCGCCGGTGTCCCAGTTGGCGAGGTCACCGCTCGCCGAGACCTGGAAGGCACCCAGGACGCACACGTCGAGGTGGCCGCCACGCATCATGGCGAAGGAGTCCGCGTGGTGGAAGTACGCGGCTCCGGGCAACTCGGTGACGGGCACCTTGCCGGCATTGGTGAGTTCGGGGTCGACCTCGTCGCCGACAGCCGCGGGGCCCATGCCCAGCATGCCGTTCTCGGTGTGCAGGACGACGCCGATCTCGGCCGGAAGGTGGTCGGCGACCTTGGTGGGCTGGCCGATGCCGAGGTTGACGAAACTGCCCGGCTCGATGTCCTGTGCGACCCGGGCCGCGAGCTGGTCGGGATCGAGTGGCATCAGCGGGCTCCCTGCACGGTGTAGTGACGCGGTTCGACCTGGACCACGCGGTCGACGTAGATGCTCGGGGTGACGACGACCTCCGGGTCGATCCGCCCCGCCTCCACGATCGACGAGACCTGGACGACGGTCGTCGTGGCGGCCGTGGCCATCACCGGGCCGAAGTTCCTGGCGGTCTTACGGTAGACGAGGTTGCCCATCGTGTCGGCGGTGTGCGCGGAGATCAGGGCGACGTCACCCTTGATCGGGTACTCGAGGACGTAGTCGCGTCCGTCGATCGTGCGGGTCTCCTTGCCCTCGGCGAGCGGCGTGCCGACGCCCGTCGGGCAGTAGAACGCCCCGATGCCCGCCCCGGCCGCCCGCATCCGCTCGGCGAGGTTGCCCTGCGGGACGACCTCGAGCTCGATCTCCCCGCGGCGGTAGAGGTCGTCGAAGACGTAGGAGTCGACCTGCCGGGGGAAGGAGCACAGGATCTTCCGCACCCGGCCGGCCTTCAGCAGGGCGGCCAGGCCCACGTCGCCGTTGCCGGCGTTGTTGGACACGATGGTGAGGTCGCCCGCGCCGTGCCGGATCAAGGCGTCTATCAGGTCGAACGGCATGCCGGCGAATCCGAAGCCGCCCACCAGAACGGTGTCGCCGTTCTTGACGACGCTCACCGCCTCGTCCGGCGATGCGAAGATCTGCGCTCTGCTCACGCTGCTCCTCCAGTGACGTTCTCGAGGACCACGGCGAGCGCCTGGCCCACGCCGATGCAGATCGCGGCGACACCGTACCGCTCGCCCCTCGCGACCAGAACCCTGGCGAGGGTGCCGAGGATCCGGGCGCCCGAGGCGCCGAGCGGATGGCCGATCGCGATCGCGCCCCCCTTGACATTGACGATCTCGGGGTCGATTCTCCAGGCGTCCACGCACGCGAGCGACTGGACGGCGAAGGGAGTGCGGGCCGCCGCGTAGATGAACGCCATGCCCGACTACCTGTTCCCCGCCGCGGCGCGCTTCGTGAACGGCAGCACGAGCCGGGACCGGTGGGCGGCGTCGCGATAGATCTTGTGGGTGACGGGGCGACCCACCGGCAGGTGGAACGCGTCCGGCGGCAGCAGCGAGTTGTGCGCGTCGGCCGGCGGTTCGTCGTTGGAGAGCTCCGCGACCAGCTTGTGGCCGGGCAGGAACGTCGCCGCGAACGGGTAGACGCGCAACACGTACTCCTCGATCCTCCCCGGCTCGACCGGCACCGCGCGGGTGTGCGGGTGGTAGGGGTCACCCTCCGTGGTGCGCTCCTCGTCGAGCTCACGGTGCGAGGCCTTGAGGTAGGCGGTCGTGATGAGCCGGCGCCTGCCGTTCGGGGCCTCGTCCCACATGCGCAGGATGAAGTTCGTGTCGGGCTGGTCGATCTCCGCGAAGATGTGCGCGGCGCCCTGGCCGATCAACTCGGTGGGCTCGTCGAACGGAGCCGTACTCCAGCTCAGCGTCTCCACCTTGTCGGTCACCGTCAGCGGCGCCTGGTAGAAGCCGTCGGGGGCGGCGTACTCGGCGCCCATGGGCTCGGGCTCGAAGGAGAGCCTGTGGCGCGGGCGGAGGTGGAGCGACCTGTACTCCACGTCCTTCGGCGGCCACTGCGCGCCGGTGACGTTCTCGCGCGTGCCCTCGACGAAGACGGTGACGGCGGGCTCGTCCATGATCCCGTTGTCGATGCCCTTGATCCAGTAGTCGTACCAGCGGAACATCTTGTCGTGCTCCTCGACGAAGGGGCGCGACTGCATCGGCGGGTAGGGGCCGATGTCGAGCTTCTTCGGGCCCTTCAGCGAGTTGTAGAGCTCGATGGTGCCGTCCATCGTCCAGCCACGGCCCTGGTCGATCTGGAGCCAGACCGGGATGTCGATGTTGGGGGCGAGCGTGACCGGGTTGCGCTCCTCGTACCACTCGCCGTCGACCTCGTTCATCACGATGTCGAACCAGGCCTCGTGGTTCTTCGGGTAGTTCAGCACGTGGACCAGGTTCGGCCAGGCGGCCACGTCCGGGTCCCGGAGCCGCTTGGCGACGCGCTCCCTGATCTCCTCCGGGGAGTAGGTCTCGAGCATGCGGGATTTGACGCCATCGGTGAAGGCCCAGCCGGAGTCGCCACCGCGGCCCTCGCGGGCGGCGCGCGGCATGAACCACATGACGCCGCCGTGGTAGGTGGTCTCGTAGAAGTCGTAGTGGCCGCCGCTGACGAAGATCGCCTTGAGGCTCGGCGGCCGCTCGGCCGCCGCCAGCACCTGCATCGAGCCGAAGTAGGAGATGCCGATCATGCCGACGCTGCCGTCGCACCACGGCTGCGCCGCGACCCACTCGATGAAGTCGTACGCGTCCTGGCCGAGCGGGACGCCACCGGCGTTGTAGTTGCCGATGTGCTCGCCCTCGGATGCGCCGGAGCCGCGCAGGTCGCCGATGACGTGGACGTAGCCCTCCTTGACGACGCGCGCGATGTCGCCCGCCTCCACGCAGCCGTCCCACATCGGGCTGGGGCGCCGCTGCGGCGGCGTCGTGAGCGCGAGGGCCTGCAACTCCTTGCCGTACGGGCTGAGCGCCACGAGCGCCGGACGCGGCCGGTCATCCGTGCCCTGGTAGGCGTCGGCGGCCAGCGTGACGCCGTCGCGCATCGGCACGCGGAGGTCCTTGCGGACGGCGATCCTGTCCTGGCCCGCCTGGATGGTCTGGAAGTCAGCCATGGATGCGAAGTTCCTCTGTCACGAGTTCTGCTTGAAGTGTGTGCGGTAGCCGTGCATCGACGTGAAGAACGGCGACGGTTCGAGGGTGGGGTCGGCGGTGTAGCCGACCTCCCGGGCCACGGGGGCGAACGGGGAGTACGGAGAGTCCGTCTCCCGCAGGCCCGCGCACAGGCAGCCGTGGGCCGCCTTGCCGACCCGGGCCTCGATGTCGAGGCTCTCCGAGAGCGCCTCCTCCGCCTGCTCCTCGTCGAGTTCGACGCCGTACGGCGTGCCGTCGGCGCGCCGGTAGGGGTGGCCGAGGTAGAGGTGCCGCGGACGGATCTCGTCGCGCAGGTACGCCAGGCTCGCACGGTAGGCGACCGGGTCCTCGAAGCCGGGGAAGCCGTTGGCGGCCCCGTGCACCTGGACCGCGTCGCCGACGAAGGCGGAGCGCAGGCCGTCGACGACGTAGGCGACCGACCCCGGCGTGTGGCCGGGGATCGAGTGGACGGAGACGGTGACGTCGCCGCCGAGCGAGAGGGTCTCGCCGCCTTTGAGCAGCATGGTCGGCTCCATCTCGCCGGAGATGACCGCGTCGGTCGCGGCCGACGCCTTCGCCTCGCCCTCGGCGTCGTTCAGATACCGCCCCCGCCCGGCGAGGTACTCGTCCACGTGGGCCCGGCGCGAGCGCAGCATCGGCGCGTCGGCCTCGTGGATCACGACCCGCGCACGCCGTCCGGTGAGCTCCCACAGGGCGTGGGCCCCGCCGACGTGGTCGATGTGACCGTGGGTCAGCAGGATCCAGCGCACGTCCTCGATCCTGCGACCGATGGCCTTGAGCGCGGGGGCCATGCCCTCGGCGGGGGAGGAGGCGATGCCGGTGTCGACGATGGCCGGTTCCGGCGCGTCGACGAAGAAGCTGTAGAGACCGAACCGACCCCACGGCGACACCAGGGGATGGACTTTTATCGCGGACATGGCTCTCCTTCCGAGCTCCGTGGGGCGGCGCGGGTCAGCGCGCGAGGAAGTCGCGGGTCTCCGCGTAGGCCCGGCGGTACTCCGGGATCCACGAGAAGTGCTGCACGAACCCGTGTCCCGCGCCGGCGTACCGGCTGACGGTCGCGTCCACGCCTGCCTCCCCCAGCTTTCGGCCGTAGAGCTCGCCCTCGTCCCGCAGCGGGTCGAGCTCGCCGGTGATGATCAGCGCCGGCGGCAGCCCGGTGAGGTCCGCCCGCTTGATCGGGGAGACGCGGGGGTCCGCCGGGTCGGCGCCGCCGTCGATGTAGAAGGCGTTGAACGGCTTCAGCCCGGCCGTCTCGAGCCCGTGGCCGACGGCGTTCTCCCGCAGCGACGGGTAGCGGTCGACGTCGAAGTCCAGGTCGAGCGACGGGTAGAACATCACCTGGTGGGTGATCCGGTGGAAGCCGTCGTCGTGCGCCATGCCGGCGACCGCGGCGACGAACGTGCCGCCGGAGCTGTCACCGGCGATGGCCAGCGTCGTGCCGTCCCAGCCCAGGGTCTCGCCGTTCTCGGCGGCCCATCGGACCGCGGCGTAGCAGTCCTCGAGACCGGCCGGGAAGGCGTGCTCGGGCGCCAGCCGGTAGCCGACGGAGACGACCTTGAGCCCGGTCTCCCCGGCCAGGGAGCGCGCGACGTGGTCGTGCGTCTCAAGGCTGCCGAGGAAGAACGCGCCGCCGTGAAAGTAGACCAGTACGCCGTACGCGTCGGCCTCGACCGGCGTGTAGACCCGTACCGGGACCTCGCCGGCGGCGGTCCGCGCGGTGAGGTCCTCCACGGAGTGGAGCGGCAGGCGGTCGGCCACGGGCGGAACCTGGGACTCCTCGCCGGCGCGCATCGCCGCCGGGTTCAGCGGGCCGGGAGGCGGCGCCGGCAGGCCGGCTAGGGTCCGGGCGATGTCGGGGTGCAGTGGCATGGCGTCAGGCCCCCTGCGGCTTCTGGGACGAGGGCTTCTGGGACGCGGGCTTCTGGCCCGGGAAGACGTCGTTGACCTCGTCCGCGGTCCAGCCCTGGCGCGAGATCCGCTGCAACTCGTCGGTCACCGGCTTGCGGACGGCCTGGTAGCGCGCCAGCGCCTCGGAGACGGAGCCGGCCTCGGCGAGGGCGTCGGCGAGGGCACCGGCGTCCAGGATCGCCGAGTTCGCGCCCTGGCCCTGGTGGTGCAGCATCGAGTGGGCCGCGTCGCCCACGAGGACGACGGAGTCCGAGTGCCAGGTGCCGACCGGGTCGATGTCGTAGACCGCACGGCAGTTGACGGCGTCCATGTCGAGCTCGCGGGTGATGTTCACGATCCGCTCGTCGAAACCCTCGACGGTCTTCAGCAGGTCGTCCTTGGTGACCTTCGGCGCCCAGGTGCTCTCCGGACACAGGGCGGTGATGTCGAAGGAGACCTGGCCGCGGTGGCGCAGCGGCAGGAAGTAGACCTTCGTGCCCCGGCCGATGTACATCCGGAGGTTGTCGTCGACGGCCATCCCGTGGGCGTCGTCGACGGAGATCACCGCGCGGTAGGCGTGCTCGCCGGAGAACACCGGCTGGTTGTCGCCGAACAGCCGCTCGCGCACGACCGACTTGATGCCGTCGGCGCCGACCACCAGGTCGGCGGTGACCGACTCGCCGTTGGCGAAGGTCAGCGTCGCCGCCTCACCCTCGTCCTTGACGCTCTCCAGCCTGTGCCCGAGACGCACCATGCCCTCGGGGAGCACACCCAGGAGAGCCTCGATGAAGTCCCCGCGGTGGATCAGGTGGGTCTTCTCGCCGAAGAGGTCGATCTCCGGCCACGCCTCCTTCAGGATCGGGTCGGCGGTGGCGGTGAGGATCTCGAAGTAGTCGCTCGGTGAGCTCACCTTCGCGATCGTGTCGAAGATGCCCCACTGGCGGAACCGGTCCATGGTGGACGGCCGCAGGCCGATGCCGGCGCCGACCTCGCGGATCTGGCTCGCCTGCTCGTAGACGTTGACGGTGGCGCCGAGGAGGCTCAGGGCCTTGGCCGCGGCGGCGCCGCCGTACCCCGCGCCGACGACGGCGATGTTCAGGTTCTTCAGGTCTGCGGACTGCATGGTTCTGGTCCTTGTCAGTTCTTGATCGAAAGGAGGTCGGCGGGGTTGTCGACGAAGATGGTCTTGATCGCGGCCTCGTCGAGACCGGCGGCGCGGAGGTCCGGGATGAGGTCGGTGAAGATGTAGTTGACGGTGTGGCCCTTCACGCCCGGCCAGCCCAGCGGGCTGCAGTTGGCGTCGGCCGAGGCGAGCACCTTGTCCAGGTGCCCCTGACCGATGAACCGGAGGAAGTGGTCCAGCCGCTGCTTGCGCGGACGGGCCCAGAAAGGCGGGTCCTCCAGTTCGGTCTCGTAGCCGAAGGTGTCGAACCCGACCCGACCGCCCTGCTCCGCGATCCAGGTGTCGCGCGTTCTGTCGGCGTTCACGCCGTCGTCGACGTGCCCGAACAGGACGCGGTCGAGCGGTAGCCCCTCCGCGTCGAAGACGGCGATCGCGTTCTCGGCGTCGATCGCCAGGTGGGTCAGGACGGGCACGCCGGTGGCCAGGGCGGCGCGGGCGGCAGCGCGGTAGATGCGCTTGTCCAGGTCCGTCATGCGGCCGCCGCGGCTCACGCCGACCTTGATGATGCCGGCGCGGCCGCCGGTGTCGCCGATGCCGACGGTGATCTCGTGGATGAAGTGCTCGGCCAGGTATTCCACGCTCGCCCGGGCGAAGAACGGCAGCGCGGTGTCGCCGCCGACGAAGCCGGTGCTCGCCACGATGTGCACGCCGGTCTTCGCGGACAGCGACCTGTAGTAGTCGACGTCTCGGCCGTTGCAGATGCCGGTCGCGTCGACGAACGTGCCGCCGCCGTACTCATGGAACCGGCGCAGTTTCGGGACGGTCTCCTCGTACCGCTGCTCGGGGGTCTTCCACCACTTCGTGTCCAGCTCGGAGCCCGGCATGCCGTACCCGATGTGCTCGTGGACGGCCACGAGGCCCAGTTCTTCGGCCGGGATCGGCCCCAGGACGGTGTTCACTCTCGACACGGCACTCACCTTTTAGCGAAGAACTTGATGGTCTTGGACTGTCGCGCGCTCAACGCACCGACAGCAGGTCGCGCGGGTTGTCCACGAGGATCCGCGCGACGTCCTCGTCGCTGAGGCCCCGCGCCGCCAGGAGGGGGACGAACGTGGTCAGGACGTGGCTGTAGCGCACGTCGTTGGCCGGGTGCCCCTTGGCGACGCCGGTCGCGTTGCTCGAGAGCAGGATCCGGTCGCCGTGGCCGGCCTCGATCAGCTCGGCGACCAGGGCGGCGCGCTCGGTGCCGGTGACGTGGGCGTCGTCCTCGGTGCCCACGTGGTCGAGGGCGACGTAGGCGCCGCGGGTCGCGACCTTGAGCGGCGCGCCGGCCGCGACGGCGTCCTTGCGATCGAGCCCGCCGACGACGACGCGGTCGGCCGGCAGCCTCTCGTCCAGGACGACCTCGAGGTCGCGCACGGCGTCGTCCCCGTAGCGGATGGACACCGGGACACCGGTGGCCAGGGCGGCGCGGGCCGCACCGCGGAACAGGCTCTCGTCGGTCGCGGTCATGCCTGTGCGGGTCGCGGCGGTGGCCACGAGGCCCGCGGCGCCCCGCCGCTCGACACGGGGGACCACCATGCCCTCGGTGATCTCCTTGGCGAAGAGGTCGGCGAACTTCTCGGCCGGCCACGGCGTCGGGGGGTTGGTCTGCGGCGTCAGGAAGTAGCCGCCGAGCGTCTCCTCGGGGCCCTGGCCCGTCGACGCGACGATGTGCACGCCGGTCGCGCGCGAGAGGGCCTCGTACAGCCGCACGTCGCGCCCGTGGAACATGCCGGTGCTGTCGACGATCGTCCCGCCGCCGTGCCCGCGGAAGTCCTCCAGCCTCTCGGCCAGGGTCTCGAAGATCTCGGCACGGTCGATGGTGACGTCGAACGCGTACTCCGCCCCCGGAACCACCGACAGCAGGGCCTCGTGCACCGAGACGACCCCCAGCTCCCGCGCGGGAACGGGGCCAAGGACGGTGTTGACGGCGGTGTTCTCGGCAGTCTGGGCACCCATCGCTGCCCCTCCTTTCGGTCTCGGCGAGTGACCACGGTCACGTCGCGACGTGAGTCGTGTTACGTAGATTTTACAGCGTGTCAATCAATTATCCAACGGGTAAACTGGATAATCTACTCGTACAGAGCAGGTCGAGGTCCCATCCCCGGGCAGCGGGGACCTCGACCCGGTCCGGCGACTCTCAACTCACTCGGTGGGGACGAGTTCCTCCTCGCTCAGCGGCTCCTCGGCGTCCGCGCGCTTCACGCCGAAGAGTCCGAACAGCGTCAGAGCCGCCGCGGCGGCGGCACAGAGGCCGGCGACCAGGAACGCGAGGCTGTAGGCGCTGCCCAGCGACTCGAGCGCGAGCAGGCGGAGGCTCTCCGGCATCGGCACCGGCAGCATCTCCGGCCCGGTGCCGGGCACGACCGGCATCGAGTTGATCGCCATGGCGCCGCTCCCCTGTGCGATACCCCCGGCGATGTCGGTGTACGGCGGCTCAAGCCCGGACTCACCGATCGCCCTGCCGAAACCGGCGCTCAGGTCACTGTTCGCCCCGCTGACCGCGAACGCGGCGATGAGCACCGGACCGAGAGCGAAGCCGAAGTCGCGGAGCAGGTTGGTGGTGGCACTGGCCATGCCGGCGAGCCGGAGCGGAACACTGTTGATCGCGACGGCCGTGATCGAGCCGACGGTGAGCGCGAAGCCGACACCGAGGGCCGGCATCGGACCGATGAACCTCGTCCAGTTCATGTCGTGGACGTCGAACGTCGAGCACCAGATACCGCTGACGGCGATGAGGGCGAAACCGACGGTGAGCACCCAACGAGGCGAGAAGTTCCGGATCAGGTGGGAGACGGCCGGCACCAGCACGAAGGCCGGACCCTGGATGAACAGGAACAGCACGCCGATCTTCAGAGCGCTCTGGTGCTGGATCGCGCCGAGCCAGATGCTCATCGAGTAGCAGATCGCGAGGAACGCGAACATGCCGACCACCGTGGCGATCGCGACGATCGCGTAGGAACGGTTGGCGAAGATGCTGAGGTGCAGCAGCGGGACGTCGGCCCGCAACTCGATGACGACGAAGGCGCCGAGGAGCACGAGGCCCGCGACGAAGGCGCCGATGATCTCGGGACGGGCGAAGCCGGCTTCGGAGCCCTGCGTGGCGGAGAAGAGGATGGCGATCAGACCGAGGGCCAGTGTGACCTGGCCGGGGATGTCCAGCTTGCGCCCCTCCGGCGCCGAGGAGTCGACGGCGAACCGGGTGATGACGACCGAGACGACCGCCGCCGCGATCACCACGATGTACGACGTTCGCCAGTCGCCCTCTGCGGCCAGCCACCCGCCCATCAGCGGGGAGATGGCCGCACCGATCGAGAGGAAGCCGGCCCAGACGGCGATGGCCTTGGAGCGGGCCTCCTGCGACGGGCTGACCGCGGCCAGCATGGCGAGCGAGATCGGGTAGAGGATCGCGGCTCCGAGACCCGCGACGGCCTGCCCGATCCACAGGATCTGGACCGTCTCGGCGACGCAGCTGACGAGCGAGCCGGCAACGGTCAGCAGGGCACCCGCCTGTAGCAGCCGCTTGCGGCCGAACAGGTCACCGAGCACGCCGGTGGTCAGCTCGAAGACGACCATGGGGATGGCGAAGGCGGCCGTGATCCAGGTCAGTTCGGCACCGGTGGTCTTGAACTCCTGCTGGAAGGTGCCATTGAGCGCGCCGGGCAGCGAGTACGCCACTTGCGCGAGGAGTACGGCGAAGCAGCCGGCGACCACCGTTGCGGTGTGGCCCTGCTTGCGCGCAGCGGTCTGCGTCATGCGATTTCTTCCTTGTCGATAGGCCGGATGATCGGTTCCGGCCGCTCGGGATCGGCCACCCGAGGTGAGCGCGACCACCTGTTGAACGTGCAAGGTGTCATATAACTTGACACTGCATCAAGAGTTTGAGCGATATGTATTCAGAACGATCAGCAAGGGTGGAACGCAGCCGTGGTGCCCTATGCTGGCGGCATGGCTACGCTTCGTGCGGCACAGAAGGAGATGACGAGAAAGCTCCTGCTCGACGCCGGCCTGGACCTGTTCGGGTCGAAGGGCTACGCGACGACGACGGTCGACGACATCGCGTCGGTGGCGGGGACGACCCGGGTGACCTTCTACGCGTACTTCCCCTCCAAGGTCGATCTGATGAAGGCCCTCGTCTCGGAGCGGCTCAACGCCGCACTCGACCGGCTCCCCTCCGCCGAGCACGGGTCGACCGAACGTGAGCTGGTCGCCGTGGTCGAGGACGGCTCGCGAGAGCGGATCCGCGGGTGGCTGGCGTCGACCTCGGAACGATGGGATGTGATTCGCCCCTACACCACGGCCGCCTTCGAGGCCGCGGCCGTCGACCCCGAGATCCGCGCGCTCCTCGACGAGTGGCTGAACGAGGCCATCGGTGACATCAAGGAGGGGCTGGACCGTGCCGGCCGGTTCCCGGCCGGCACCCGCCACTTTCGTGGCGTCATCGCCATCACCGAGCTCGACCACGTCGCGCGCCACTGGAAGCCGGGGACCTGGGGTGTCGGGCGCGACGAGATGCTGGACGTCCTCACCGAGAGCTGGATCGGCTCGATCGGGCGCCACTGAGCGCCGAGCACGCCGGCCCAACGGAACGGGAGGATGGAAATCAGGCCCGAAAAGTGAGGGACGGCACTGCGGCAGCACGACCACCACGATGATCGACTCCCTCTCGGGCGGCCCCCGGGAGGGGTCGTCCGCCGAGCCGATCAGGCCTCCCGGGTCAGGAACCGGTGGAGGCTCCGGCAGGCCCGGATCAGCGAGGTCGAACCGCGCTTCTTCGCGTGGGCGGCCACCTCGGGGATCTCGCCCCGCGCGCCGGCCCACGTGGCGATGTCGGTGGCCAGCACGACGGCGTCGGTGTGCGGACGCTGGGCCCGCTCGCCCTCCCTCGGGAGGAAGGCGGCCAGGAAGTGGCGCAGGATCGTCCACACCTCGGCGTGCGCGCCCTGCTTGGCGGCCAGCTCCAGTGAGGGCAACGCGGGGCCGGCGTCGTAGCGGGTGCGGCGGCCGAACAGGCCCAGCAGGCGACCCGTCTCGGCGGCGGGGAGCGCGCCCTTGGCCGCCAGCCGAAGCAGCGAGGGCACCGCGTCGTCGCCCTCCACAGTGAGGAAGTAGGCCAGGACCAGGGCCGTCGCCGGGCCGGACGCGCCTTCGGCCAGGGTCAGGTCGCGGAGGTCGTCGATCGCGATGTCGGGCGGGTCGAAACGGTCGATCAGGCCGATCGCCAGGTGGGCCGCCGCGAGCTCCCGGTGATGGGGCGTCATGCCGGGCCAGAAGTGACGTGACAGGCGCCGGAACGGGCGTATCTCGGGCGCGGTCAGCAGGGCGTCGAGGTGGGCGAGACCGGTGGGCTCCACGGGGCGCCAGCTCACGTTGACGATGCCGCGCGGGTCGAGGACATGCTCGTCGTAGGGCACGACGCGGGAGCCGAGGTCGAGGGTCCAGGTCAGCTCCACCTCCGGGGGTGGGGGCGCGCCGCGCTCGAACCGGCGGGCCACCACCGCGGCGGCCGCCGAGCCGATGCCCTTCGCGCGTTCGGCCAGGTCGGGGGCGGGATCGGGCGGGAGGCGCAACAGGGCCTGTGCCACGTCCAGCGGGAGCGGTTCGCAGCCGGATTCCGCGCACCCGGCCAGGCGGTCGAGCAAGGTCTCGGGGTCGAGGTGGCCGTCGGCGCGGGTGGGGGTGGCCAGCAGCACCGGGGGCAGGGCTCCGGTCTTCGCCGCGCGCAGGAGTTCGTCGAGGCGGGACAGGAGGAAGGCGTGGGGGCGGGCGCACTCCCGCAGGTGGGGGAGGCGGCTCCAGGGGGCGGGCGCGGGTCGCGCCTTCGGGTCGTAGAGGTCGGTGAGGTCGGTGAGGTCGGTGAGGTCGGTCTGGACGTCGACCGTCCGCAGGATCTCCTCCTGTACGTAGTCGGGCATCTCGTGGAGCGGGACGACCCTGCGGAGGCCGGGGAACAGCTGGAAGGCCGTGGCCGCGATGTTCACCATGCCGTCGTACAGGGCCTGCCCGAGATCGCCGGACAGGCCGGGGAAGGCCTGCTCCGTGTCGGCCCGCTGCTCCTCGGAGATCGTCCTCCGGTACGCCGGGCGCTGCCTCGGCGGACGGGACACCGGCGGCCCCGGATCTTCGCCGGGGTTGACGAGTTCCCTGGCCAGCGCCGTGCACCAGTCACGCGGGGAGTGCCACGCCGGCGCGTCGTAGAGCACCGGCCGCAGGTGTTCGCCGAACCGCCGGGCCAGCGTTTCCTTCAGGGAGTCCGGGTTCGTATGCGCCTCCCGGATGACCGCCGCCAGCCACGCCTCGACGCCGACCCAGCCGATCTCCTCCGGCGGGCCGCTCTCCAGGCCGGAGGTGGGGAACGGGCCGGGGACGGTGGCCTCGGGCAGGCGGCCGGGGGTGAAGTCGCCGGTCCAGCCCTCGGTGAAGCGCTCGAAAAGCCGCCGGGCCGAGACCGGGGGCAGCAGTTCGGCCGCCTCCAGGATCGGGGCGGGGTCGGTGAGGTGGTCGGCGTGCTTGAGGGTGAGGGTGACCGCGCGGTCGCGCACCTCGTGGGAGGCGTGCGCGTACGCGTTGGTCAGCGCGGTGACGTGGTCGGCCACACGTTCCGGTGCGGTGGCGAGGTCGCGGGCGAGCCAGGTCAGGCCTTTCACGGCGAGCTTGGCCTCTTGGCGGAAGGTCATCGCCTCGACGGCCTCGGCGACGTCCGCCGGGTCGAGCCGCGCCTGGCGCACCTGCTGCCAGGCCAGCTCGGCCACCGGGCCCGGCGCGGCGGGCAGCAGCCGCAGGTAGTCGCGCAGCCGCCCGGCCGACTCCTCCGGCGTGGGCGCCACGAGCGTGTGCAGCCGGACGAAGAAACGCAGGTCCTGCGCCTCGCCGCCGCGCAGGAAACGGCTCACGCAGCCGGTGATGATCTGCTCGCGCGGCAGCGTGCGGGCGGCCAGGGCCAGCCAGCGGGACGGCTTCGGGGTGAGCGTCTCGTCGACCAGCGCCCGGCCCGCGCCGGCCGCCTCGAAGATCTTCGGAAGCAGGTGGGGCGTGAGCGGGTCCTTGGCCACGCCCACCGCCGACAACCAGGCCGCCACCAGCGGCTCGTGGTCGGGTGGGGTGGCCTCGCCGTCGCGCAGCAGTTCCAGGGCCAGCGGCACGATCCGGTCGTCGGGACGGCGGATGCGGCGTGCGAGCCGTACCGCCAGATCGGCACGCCAGGCCACCGGGCGACCGGAGAGCGCCCTCACCAGCCGGTGCGGGCTCGGCGCGCCGGACCAGCGGGGATTGAGGTCGCGTTTCATCAGCCAGGTGACCACCCCGGCCGGACCGGGAATGGTCGCCGCGCCCACCATCATCAGCACCTCGGACGGGCCGGTGACCTGGTCGCCGACGGTCCAGTCGAAGGCGTCCCAGCCGACGGTGGCGGCCGGCGGCGGGCTCTCGCGGAGATCGGCGAGCAGACCAGGCAACTCGGCGGCGACGCCTGCCCGCTCGGCGTCGGTGAGCTTCGGCAACCGCAACGCCAGCCCCTCGGCGTCGTGGTCGAGCACGAGATTCCTGATCTCGGTACGGATGTCGTCAGAGGTCATGACGTGGCCCCGGTGAGCTGGGCGTGGAGGCGCCTGCACTCGTGGACGAAGCGGATCGTCCGGCGGCTCCGCGCGAACTCGCCGACGACCGGGATCTCCCCGCGCGCGCCGGTCCAGCGTGCCACGTCGGCGGCGAAGGCGACGAGTTCGGTGTGGGTCACGGTGATGCGCCGCCCCTCGCCCGGCAGCATCCCGGGCAGCAGGGCGCGCAGGATGCGCCACACCTCGTGGTGGCCGCCGGCGTCGGCCAGCTCGGTCAGGGCCGAGATGGCGGGGCGGGTCTCCAGCCAGGTGCGGCGCAGCAGCAGCGCGAGCTGGCGGCCGATCGCCTCGGCGGGCAGGTCGCCTCTGGCCGCCATCCGCAGGACCACCGGGATCGTCCCGGGCACGCCGCTGCCCAGCAGGAAAGCGATGATCACGGCCGTCGCCTCGCTCACGGGGCCGTCGCAGGCGGCCAGGCGGGACAGTTCCGCCGGGGTCACGCTCGCGTACCAGCGGCTGTGGAGCACGAACGGCAGCATGTTCACGGCCACCGCCTCGCGGTGCGAGGGCAGCATGGCCGGCCACCCGCCGATCCCGCTGCCCAGGTCCTCGCCCGACCAGTCGAACGGCTGCCGCAGCAGCACCTCGTCGATCAGCTCGTCGCCGGTGGGCGTGGCCCGTAGCATCGGCGTCAGGCGGACCTCGGTGAAGTGCTCGGGTTCGTCGTCGCCGAACTCGACCATGGACGCGTCCACCATGTGGGTCCACCGGAGACCGCACTCCGGGTCGGGCATACCCGGCCCGGCCAGCCATTCGGCCGCCGTGCGCGCCGCCGCGGAATCGATCTTCGCGGCCCGGTCGGCAGCGGCCTGGTGGCCGCCCCGGGGCAGCCGCAGCAGCGCCTGCGTCAGATCGGCCCGCAGCGGTTCCACGCCCGCGTCGGCGCACGTCTCCAGTCGGCCGACCAGCACGTCGGGATCGAGGTGGCCGGTCATCCACGTCGGCGTGGCCAGCAGCACCGGCGGCAGCGTGCCGGCGCGCAGGGCCCCGTACAGCTCCGCGTAGCGGTTGACGAGGAAGTCGGACGGCGGCGAGAGACGGTTCGGGTGCGGGAGCCGGTGCCGCCGCCGCCACTCGTGCGGGGCGGGAAGCGGCCGGGGCTGGAAGGAGCGCAACCGGGGCGGGACGAAGCCGACGGTGACCGCCACGAGCGGCTCGTCCGGGCCGGGCGGGGGCACCGGCAGGCCCTTCCGCATGGCCGTGATCCGGTCGGGGTTCACCCCCAGCTCGGCCATGCGCTCGTAGGCGCCATGCAGGGCGTGCCACGGCATGGCCGCCACCGAGTCGTCGTAGAGGACTCCGGGCTCTACCGGACGGCGCTCGCGGTGATCCGGGACGGCGTCGTCGAAGTCCTCATACTCGTCGGACTCGTCGGACTCGCCGGGGCCCGTGTCCGGTGCCTGGTCGTCATCGGAGGGCTGTCCGTACAGGTAGACCCGGCCGTTGGCGAAGGGGATCGGCCGGCCGGCCTCGACGGCCACGGCCCCGGCCGGGCCGTCGTCGCTGGTCCAGGTGATGAAGACGACGCGGAGCGGGGTGTCGTCGTCGAGGTAGCGGCCGGGGCGCCAGCCGCCGACCACCGTGATCCGCCGTTTCGGCGGCTCCAGCTCGATCTCCTCGCCGCGGGCGACCGGGCGGACCGAGACCGAGTGACTCGCGTCGTCCCAGAACTTCTCCGGGCCGACAGGGGGGATCTCCGGCAGGGTGCCGGGCACGACGAGCTCCTCGGCCAGCACGGCCTGCCATTCGTCGGGATCGGTGATCTCATTCCTGTCCCGCCGGTACCGCGTCTGCTGCTCGACGTGCGGCCTCAGCCTGCGGCGCAGGTTCGTGCGGTTCTCCGCGACCCCGGCGACGAACGCCGCCATCCAGCGTTCCCATCCGATCCACCGCTCGTGGTGGTTCGGGAAGATCGACGGCTCGGGGAAACGCTCCGGTGAGGGCACCTCGGGCAGCGGCGGGAACTCCTTGGCCTCGATCAGCTCCTCGACGGGCCTCTCCCCGCCGAACCGCCCGGCCAGCTTCGCGCCCAGGTCGGCGGGGAGGTGGCGGACGCCGCCTAGGATCGCCTCGGCGTGCTCGGCGAACAGGTCGGCGTATTTCAGGGTCAGCTCGACCGCGCGGTTGCGCACGTCGAAGGACTTGTGCGCGTACGCCGTGGTCAGCGCGGTCACGAAGTCGGCGGCCGCCTCGGGCGTGGCCCGGATCGCCCGGTCGAGCCAGCGCAGGCCCGTGGCGGCGAGCTTGGCCTCGTTTCGGAAGGTGAGCGCGTCGACCGCCTCGACCAGGTCGGCGTGGTCGAGCGGCATCGCCCCGCGCACCTGCCCGGCGGCCAGCTCGGCGACCGTGCCCGGAGCCGACGGCAACAACCGCAGGTAGTCGCGCAGGCGGGGAGCGGACTCCGCGGGCATGGGGTCGAGGAGCGTGTGCAGCCGGACGAAGAAACGCAGGTCCTGCGCCTCGCCGCCGCGCAGGAAACGGCTCACGCAACCGTCGAGCACCTGCTCCCTGGGCAGCTCGCGGGCGGCGGTGGCCAGCCAGCGGGTCGGCCGGGGCTCCAGCCGCTCGTCACGGAGGGCGCGGCCCGCGCCGTCGGCGTCGAAGACGCGAGGCAGCAGCACGGGGGTCAGCGGGTCATCGGCCACGCTCGGCGCGGCCAGCCAGGCGGCCACCAGCGGGTCGTGGTCGGGCGGTACGGCGCCGGACTCGCGCAGCAGCGCCACGGCCAGCGGCGCGATGCGGTCGGCGGGACGGCGCACCCGCCGGGCCAGCCGGACCGCGACATCGCGACGCCACTCCCAGGGGCGGGTGGCCGCCACCCGGCACACCTGGGCGACGTCGGGGTCCTCGGCCCAGCGGCGGTTGACGTCGCGGCCGGTCATCCACGCCACGGCGGCCGCCGGGCCGGTGATGACGCCGACACCGGTCAGCAGCAGCGCGCCGGCCAGTTTGTCGAGCAGATCGCCGACCTCCCAGGAGGCCAACTCCTCGAAGTCGTCGGGATGCTGGGCGCGCACCCGCTCGGTGTGGGCGCGGCGCAGCTCCTTGACGAGGCCGGGCAACCGCCCGGCCGACTCGGCGCGCTCCTCCTCGGTGAGCGTGACCAGCCGGTCGGCCAGGCGGGTGACCTGGTTGCGAGTGATCAGGTCGCAGATCTCCGCCCAGAGGGTCATCGGGAGACCTCCACGGCGGCGCGGGCGACGATCCGGGCGGCCAGCACGTGTTTGCACGGCCCACGGGAGCCGCGATGGTCCCACCACCACTCGCAGGTACAGGAGCCGTCGGCCAGCGAGACCCGGCGCGCGCCGCCCGAGGTGCGGACGGTGGCCAGCTCGCCTTCGAGGTGCACGGCGCCCGCGTCGACGAGCTTGCGCGCCTTGGCCAGCCGCGGGTTGAGCAGGATCACATTGTCCTTGTCATAGGGCAGCTCACGGTGGAAGTGGGCGGCCTCCGACAGGTCGTAGCCGACCCGGCCGGCGACGCCGAGCTGTGTCAGCGCGGCCCGCACCCGGTCGGCGGGGATGCCCGCGCGGTCGGCCAGCAGGCCGATCTCGACCTCGGGCTCGAAGTTGAGCAGCATGCCCACCACGTCGGCGTCGTTCTCGGCCTCGTCGGTGGCCAGGTCGTCGAGCACCGCGCCCTCGCCGGAGAAGCCGCGCCAGCGCTCGGGCGAGAGGGTGAGCGTGTAGCGCATGCCCGGCAGCTCCAGCTCCCAGGCGCTGGAGGCGGCGTCGGCCGGGCCGTACACCCGGAGGGACTTCGCGAAGCGCAGCAGCGGCAGGAGGGTGCCGAGCCGGTTGGGGCCGGCGAGCTGGACCGAGCCCGGAACCCGACGGTCGGAGACCTTCAGCTCCCGTCCCGCCTGCGCCACCCACACCGTGCCCTTCTTGGGCAGCCCGCGCAGGAACCGCACCGCCGCCATGCCGGTCAGCTCACCACGCTGGTCCATGCCCGAGGCGATGACCTGCACCTCGGCGAAGCCGCGCAACCAGCGCTCGGGCAGCGGCACCTTCTTCTCCACCACCGCGCCGTCCATCGTGGTCACGACCAGTTCGTCGAGCCCGACCCCCAGGTGCAACGGGTCACGCGCGCCGATGCGCGCCAGCGCCTCCCGGAGCGGCGCGTTCACGTCGACGTTGGTGGTGCCCCGGTCGAACACCTCGCCGTCGAGCGCGCCGTTCAGCAGGTCAAGCCGGGCGTACACGCCACCACAGGCCGAGAACGACTCGAACCGCAGCCGGTCCCCGTTGCACGTCACCACCGGGTCCCGCACCCAGCCGGGCCGCGACTGCGGCTGGTGGTAGCGGGCCAGCGCCACATCGGCGACGCCGAGCAGGGCCGCCGCGGCGGGGGCCGCCTGGGTCACCACGCCACTGAAGAACCGGGGGGCCACGGCCGGGCCGGACAGGGCCCGGCCGCCGGAGGTCGCCAATCCGAGACGACCGTCGACGAGGGAGGAGGGCGCGGCGTACGTGTACGCCTGCGTCGCTGAAGTCATGGCCGGGACATTAGATCGCCCCACCGACAAACCGGCGCGGGAGATGTCACCTTCTGTACGCGCTGCACAGGTTCGAGACCTTCCACAACGAACACCGGCCTCATCGGGCTCTCCTGCGGGGTACCCCGCTTCGACTCGGCCTCGGTCACCTCGGACGCCGTCCCCAAGTCCGCGAGCGGCGAGATCCTCAGGGAGGACCCGCGCGCCCGCTGACCGTCACAGGTGGTGCCGGTCCCCGTCTGTACGGCGGCGTGTGCGCGTCAGAAGCCCGCCCTGGTGATCCGCAGGGCGAACTCCGCGTAGGTGTTCGCGACTTCCTCAGGTTCGTACGGCATGGCGGGGTCGTACCAGTTCGCCACTCGCATACCCATCCCGCTGATCGCGGTGACCGCGAGGAAGGCGTCGGGCACGTCGAAGACGCCCTCGGCGATGCCCTCGTCGAGGGTGTCGATGAGCAGCTGTCGGCCACTGGCACGGAGGACGAGCGCGGGACCGGCCAGCTCGGCGGAGAGGGCGTGCAGCTCGTTGTTGGCGACGACGGCGAGCATGGGGAACTCCGCGTGGACCAGCACATGCGCACGGACCACCCGGCGCAGGCGCGACTCGGGGTCCGCCGGTCCCGCGGAAGCCGCATCGACCAGCCGCCGGTGGTGCTCCTCGTGACCGATGCGGACCAGCTCGGCCAGCACGTTCTCCTTGGCCGGGTAGTGGGAGTAGAGGGTCGCCGAGCGGATCTCGCAGGCGTCCGCGAGGCCGCGGATGGAGGTGCCGTGAAAGCCCCGCTCGGCGAACAGCAGCAGCGCCTCGCGCAGGATCCGGCCGGAGGTGCCCTCCAGCAGGACATGCTCCGGGAGCCGAACGTCGGAGGCGGCGATCCGGCGCTGGGTCGCGAGTGCTGCCGGTCGATCGTTGGTCACGACCTCATTCTGCCGTGATATCGCTCTGGTTGGTCTCCTTCAGCGCCAGCGCGCAGGCGAGGGAGACCAGCAGCGAGGCGCAGACGTAGGCCGCGACCGCCCAGATGCCGGAGGCGGTGAGCAGGGCGGTGGCGATCAGCGGAGCGAAGCCGCCGCCGAGGACGGCGCCGATCTGCCCGGCGACCGAGGCGCCGCTGAAGCGCACGGGGGTGGGGAACTGTTCGGCGATGAAGGTGATCAGCGGCGAGTACATGATGGTCATCAGGCCGAAGGCCAGCGCGTAGGCCAGGTAGATCAGGGTGGTGCCGCCGGTGGCCAGCATGGCGAAGAAGGCGAAGCTGAACAGGGCGCTCAGGGCGGAGCCGGTCACGATCATCGGGCGACGGCCGAAGCGGTCGGACAGGCGGCCGCAGAGCGGGCCGAGGATGATCACCATGACCGAGCCGACGGCCACCGCGACCAGCGGCACCTGGGCGGGGAGTCTGAGCTGCGTGGTCAGGTAGGAGCCGGCGAAGACGAGCAGCACGTAGAAGACGACGTAGAAGCCGAAGCCGGTGCCCACGCCGAGCAGAACCGTGCGGACGTGGCGGCGGAAGACCTCCAGGACGGGCGCGGTGTGGCGGATCCGGGACTCGGCGAAGACCGGGCTCTCCGGGGCGGAGGCGCGGATCGCCAGGCCGACGAGCACGAGCACGGCTGAGAGCAGGAAGGGGATGCGCCAGCCGTACGAGAGGAAGTCGGCCTTGTCCATGCCGGCGACGGCCATGATCGCGATCGTCGCCAGGAGCAGGCCGGCGGGTCCGGCGGTGGGGACGAAGCTGCCGACGTAGCCGCGGCGGTGCCGGGGTGCGAACTCGGTGGTCATGAGCACCGCGCCGGTGACCTCACCGCCATAGGAGAAGCCCTGAACGATCCGGAGCGCGATGAGGAGCACCGGCGCCCAGATGCCGATCGTGGCGTAGGTGGGCAGCAGGCCCATCGCGGTGGTCGCCAGGCCCGCGACCAGCAGGGTCATGACGAGCATGGACTTGCGGCCGATGCGGTCGCCGTAGTGGCCGGCGACGATCGCGCCGACGGGGCGGGCGATGAAACCGATCGCGAAGCCGGCGAAGGCGACGAGGGTGCCGACGGTCGGGTCGGAGCTGGGGAAGAAGAGCGTGTTGAAGACCAGGGCGGTCATGAAGCCGTAGAGCAGGAAGTCGTACTGCTCGATGACGGTGCCCACGAAACTGCCGATGGTCACTCGCAGGAGGGCGGGTCTGGGTCGGCTGTCGACGGTCATGGGGGGTCCTTTCCTACCGATCGATCGGTAGGCCGAGAATAGACGACCGATCGATCGGTAGGAAGACCTTCCTTATCGCGGCACGAGCGCGTTGCGGCGCACGTCCGACCACGTGCCGCGGTCGACGCAGATGCCGCAGTCCGGGCCGTAGAACAGGGCGCGGGCCTGCGGGTCGTCCATGAGCTGGAAGCGCCACCAGGCGGTGGTGGGCGCGGCGAACGGGCCGGGGTCGCCCACGACGGTGAAGTGGTCGGCGCCGCGCACCTCGCCGTAGATCGCCGGGATGTGGTCCGCGTCGTTGTAGAAGGCCCTGACCAGCGCGGGCCAGACGATGGAGTCGTTCTGGCCGGCCATCAGGAAGGCGGGGCCGTGGACGTCGTCGATGTCGGCCAGCGGGCCGGGCTGGATGGGCAGGATGCTGTCGACACGGGAGTCGGCGCCGACGACGATGGCGGCCGCGCCGCCCTGGGAGTGTCCCGAGGCGCCGATGCGGGTCAGGTCGACCTTGCCGTGGAAGATGCTCGACGGGTCGGCGTCGAGCCGGGTGAGGGCGTCGATCCCGGCGCGCATGGAGATGCCGAGGTTCGACATCGGGGTGTTGGCGGCCGAGACGATGAAGCCGTGGCTGGCCCACTGCAGGAGCAGGTCGCGATAGACGAGCGGGGCGCCGCCCGTGCCGTTGCCCCAGACGATCACCGGGTGCCGGCGGTCGCTCCCGGCGATGTCGCGGGGAAAGTAGAGGGTGTTGACCGCGCCGACCTCCACGGCGGTGGCGTAGGGGCCGGGTGCGCCCCAGTCCGCGGTCGCGGCACGGGCGGGAGCCGTGCCCAGGGCGAGCACGAGGATCAGGGGGATGAGCAGGCGTCGGAACACGGTGGCCTCCTGGCTGGGGGGTTTGATCGCATCCTGGCCATGCCGGGGGCCGCCGTCTTTCCGCACTTGGGGCAAGGATTGACGTACCGGTTTGGGCAATGTGACGATCCCGGCATGGCCGACCTGCACAGCCGGATGGCGCCGAAGGTGCGGGGACTCACCTCCGCGGTGGTCGCCCGGTGCGCCGCCGAGATCCCGTTCTACCGGGAGTCGCCGCCCGAGATCCTCAGCGGCGAGGTGGCCCGTTCGGTCTCGGCCGTCCTGGCGATCCTGCTGCGCACGCTCCGCGGGCCCGACGCGGTGGGCCCGGCCGATCTCACCCGCATCATCGAGTGGTCGGCGCGCCGGGCCGAGGAGCGGCTACCACTGGAGGCGGCGGTGACCGCCTACCTCATCGGCGCCGAGGTCTGGTGGCAGGCGCTGACCGAGGTGGCCGAGGCCGACGAACTGGCCGCGGCCGGTGAGGGGCTGCTCGGCTGGCTGCGTACGGCGATGCCCGCCGTCGCCCTGGCCCACCAGCAGGCGCAGGAGGACATCAGGAGCGAGAGCAAGCGGGTACGGCGGGCGCTCATCGGCGCGCTGCTGGGCGGCCAGCCGTACGAGAGCCTGGCCGAGGCGGCGGGCGTGGAGGTGGGCCAGGCGCACGAGGTGGTGCTCTTCGACTTCGGGCAGCCCGCGCCGCCGGTCCGGCTCGTGCAGTCGGCGCTGGACGCGCACACCGGGACGCTGGTGCTGATGGACCACGTCGACGGGGTCGCGCTGCTGCCCGGCGGATGCGCGCTGGAGCCGCTCGTACGCAGGCTGGCCGAGGTCGTGGGTCGGCCGGTGCTCGCCGCCGCGGCCCTGGCGGGGGAGCCCGCGAACATCCCGGACGCGGCGCAGGAGGTCCGCGAGGTGCTGGAGCTGGTGCGCAGGATCAACAGGCCGCCTGGCCTCTATCGCTTCGACGACGTCCTGCTGGAGCACCAGCTCGCGCGACCAGGCGCAGGACTGGTACGGCTGGCCGCCAAGCTGGCGCCGCTCGACGGCCATCCCCATCTGCTGGAGACGCTGCGCGCGTTCGTCAACCGGGGACACAACCGCCGCCGGACCGCGCTCGACCTGCACATCCACCGCAACACGCTGGACTACCGGCTGCGGCGAGTGAGCATGCTGACCGGACTGGACCTGGCGGTGCCCGCGCAGGCGCGCCTCCTGGAAGCGGCGGTCACCGCCCGCGATCTAGCCAGACCCTGAGCTCCTCGTCCCTGGGGGCGTGCACGACGCCGGAGTCCGGTGAGTCGAAGATCATGACGGGCCGGGAGGAGTCCCACCGCTGCCAGCCCGGATCCCCGGTCGCGGCGAAGGCGACCCAGGCCCGGTGCATGGCGTCGGCCAGCTCCTGCGGAGCGCCGTCGCCGGCCAGCTCGCGGCCGTGCCGGAGATTGTCGAAGACGAAGCCGATCTCCAGGCCGTGGCACGAGCCCAGGTCCATGACCGGGGAGCGCCAGGCGAACTCGTAGACGTAGGCCCGCTCCACGGCATCGGCCAGGCGGTTGAGCGGGCCGCGCAGGAGCAGGTCGGTGGCCATCTCGCCGAGGATCTCGCCGGGCTTGGCGCCGGGGCGGCCGGAGCGGTAGAGCCGGGCGACCCGGCTCGGGATGCGGAACTTCAGCAGGGCCAGGCGCAGTGTCAGCCGGTTGATTCGATCCACGGCGCCGGTGGGGACGAACCAGAGGCGGTACTCCTCCCGGTTGGCACCGATCAGGAGGTCGACCTCGACCGGACCGGAGCCTGGCTCCGCCACGATGTGGAAGCCGGGCCCGCCGGTGATCGGATCGGCCTTGCCCACCACCTCGACCTGGGCGTCGAGCAGCCGCTCCCGGTCGACGGCGGCGAACGCCTCGGCCGTGGGCGGCACGCCCAGCTTGGCCGCCATCAGTTTCACGGTCTTCCCGGCCTCCTCGCGCGTGACCGTGTGCGGGGGACCGCTCTGCATGATCGCCCGGTGGAACAGGCCCTTCGCCCGCGGGCTGGTGAGCAGCGCGCCGATGCTGATCGCCCCCGCGGACTCGCCGAAGACGGTGACGTTGCCGGGGTCGCCGCCGAAGGCCGCCACGTTGTCGCGCACCCACTCCAGCGCGGCGAGCTGGTCGAGCAGACCGCGGTTGTCGGGCGCGTCGGGGAAGACGCCGAAGCCCTCCACGCCGAGCCGGTAGTTGATCGAGACCAGCACGACGCCGTCCCGGGCGAAGGCGTGCCCGTCGTACAACGCCGGGCTCGACGAGCCGTTGCGCAGGGAGCCGCCGTGGATCCAGACCATCACCGGGCGGGCGCCGTCGTCCACGCCCGGGGTCCAGACGTTCAGGTTGAGGCACCCGTCGCCGGGGATCCGCTCCTCGGGGATGAGCCGGTCCAGCGGTGGCCGGTAGGGACGTTTGGGGGCGGTCGGCCCGAACTTCAGCGCGTCACGGACCCCTTCCCAGGGCTGAACGGGCGCGGGGGTACGGAAGCGCTCGGCTCCGAAGGGAGCCGCCGCGTAGGGAATGCCACGGAAGACCGCGATCCCGTCCTGGAGCAGGCCACGCACCTTGCCGTGCCGGGTGGCCGCGATGATGTCCATGCCTCGAATCCTACCGATCGATCGGTAGCAAACAAGGTGTCAACGTGCGGCGCCAGCCGTGCTCGGTGCCGGGCGGCAGGTCGCCGTCCCGACGCCTCGTCGCGCTCGGCGCGAGACAGCGAGGGAAGAACGCGACGACGACCAGGGCTCGGTCCTGCCGCTGATCAAGACGGGCAGGGGCCGCCCCCCGTTCCGGGTCTCCAGCAAAGCCGGGGCGGTTCACTGACCCGCGGAATCATAGGTCCTGCCAGGGGCGGTGCGGTTCCCCGCCGCTCCCGGTGATTCACCATGATCGCCCGCTGCGTCCGGCACGGATCTGGCACGACGATCATGGGGTCGACCGGTACAGACGCACCTGAGATTCGGCCTCTCGGTCTCGTGCCCAGTGGCCCCGGCCCCTTGGCCTGTGCACCCTCCGCGCCCTCCGAGACGGTCCCGGACCTTCGATCGCCGTCAACCGGTTCGGTGATCGGCCACAGCGCGATCGCGACCTGTAGGGGGGCCGACCCATGGCTAGGTCCAGATCGGGCCCTGGTCGGTCCAGATGACGCCCTTGTTGCGGCACAGGCAGAAGGGGTGGCCGATCGGGTCGGTGTAGATCCGCCAGCCGTAGCCTTCGGGACCGATGAAGTCCTGCTGCAGCGTCGCGCCGAGGTCGAGGACGCGGCGCTGCTCGGACTCGATCTCGTCGACTTCGAAGTCGAGGTGGAACTGCTTGGGGTGCTCGCTGTCGGGCCACCGCGGAGCGCGGTAGTCGTCCACCCGGATGAAGGCCAGCTCGACCTCGCCGAACTTGATGCCGGCCCAGTTCTCGTGGCTGCCTTCCTTGATCGGGCGGCCCGTCACCTCGGAGTAGAAGGCCGCCAACTTCATCGTGTCCGGGCAGTCGATGATGAAATCGGTGAGTCGCAGCATCCCGCGATCCTGTCACAAGATCTTTGATACCGGCCTTGGCCACGATGGCGGGAACCGGGCATCCCAGCGAACCGGGTCCGGCGGTCTTGCCTTCTCTACAGGTCAGCGGCATGATCGCGCGTCGGATCCGGTAGGTCCCTGTTCCCTGACCCTACGGGTGCGCGTTGCGGTACTCCGGAGGGTCGTACCGTCAGCGAATTCCTCGGGCAAGAAGGGCCCTGGCGGCCCGGGACGCCTTCGCGGGGGATCCGGCGTCGAACGGTGGCTGTGGGTCGTACTCGATCGCAAGTTGGATCGCCTCGGCAGTGGTCTGATCGGTGATGCGCGCTGCCAGCGCGAGCGCCATGTCGATGCCGGAAGAGACTCCGGCGGCGGTCACGATCTTTCCCTGAAATATCACGCGCTCGGCCGTGTAGGTGGCCCCGAACGACTCCAGCACATCGATCGCCGCCCAATGGGTAGTCGCCGAGAGTCCTGTCAGCAGTCCGGCGGCTCCCAGCAGCAACGACCCCGTACACACGGAAGTCGTCCAAATGCTCCCCTGGTGCATCCGCCGGAGCCAATCGAGAAGTTCGCCATCCCGCAGTAATTCCCGCGCTCCTGGACCCCCGGGAACCACTAACACGTCACAGGAGTCAATATCGGTAAACGTCGCATCGGCGGTGATGGCAAGCCATCTGGGAACGTCCCGCACCGGTCCGGGCTCGGTGGCCGCGAACACGATCTCGACGCCCGGCAAGAACTTGAGCACCTCATACGGACCAACCGCGTCAAGGGCGGTGAACCGGTCGAACAGCGGTATGACGATACGCACAGCGACTCCCTTACCGAACTACGTGGAACGGCGACCAGGCCATTAGGAAGAATCCGCAGTTCAAGCGGGTAATGCGGAGTAGGGCACCTGGGACTCGAACCCAGAACCTACGGATTAAAAATGGACGGCTCTTATTGCCATTCACAACGCTCTGAACTGGCGTTTCGGGTGCCGTCTCCCACCTGCATGGGGAGGAAAACCGTGCATGGTCCGGAACTTGATGACGCTTTCGAAGAGGGGGCTGGGAGACTGTGTGACATGAGCAAGATCGAGCGGCCGCTCGTACGTGAGTTGTTCCCCGATCTCGTCGCGGATCTCATCGCGTGTTTGAGAGAAGAAGGGGAGGAAGACCTTGCCGTCTCCACCTGGGACATTCGGTTCCACGAGGAGTGCGGATGCGGTGATGACTTCTGCCAGAGCTTCTATACGGCCGAGCGGCCGGACGGAGCGTACGGTCCCGGGCACAGATGCGTGCCGCTGCTTCCGCCGAGAGGTGATCTGATCCTTGACGTCGTTGAGGAACGGATCATGTACGTGGAAGTCCTGCACTATCCGAAGCTGCCACGTCCGGTGGGTTGAAGCCATCAGCTTGGGGATCATCTACTGACTCTGGTGCTCTGAGGTGGGAAAACGGGGGTACAGGTCAGGACAGGTCGAGTTCCGGTGAGTCTGCCAGTGGGATGCGATATCCAGATGGTGGTGGTCTGGCCCCGGAGGCGCGCGCCAAGCGGGAACGGGTCCGCTTGCAGGCCCATCCGGCCTGCTTGATGCCTTCGTGGCTCACACATATTCCGCGCGCCCCCCACCTGATCTATGGTGATCGTCGTCAATTGGAGGTCACCCGTGAACAGGCTCGGCCGACGAGGCTTCGCGTTCGTATCTCTCATGATGGGCGCGGTTGTTTCGCAGCCGATCAACACCGCCGCGGCCTATCGAGAGTCCTCTACAGTACATGTCGAGGTATCAACGAGAATCGTGAAGCCGCCTGCCCCGACTCTCCCGAAAAAGCTGTCGGAGCCGATCCGGTATGCCTACTCGCCCTGTGGTGACTTCGGGAAGACATGTGGCGTGTGGCATGTGGTTACCACCTCCGGGAAGCAGTGGGCAGTCCGTGACGCGCTACCGGACGAAGACCTAGGCAAGATCGCTGTGTCACCGGATGGCGTCCGGCTCGCTTACGTGCTCGCCAAGAGTGAACGCCTCGTGATCCGCGACCTTGAGCGAGGGACGGTCCGTATCGTCCCAACCCCGAAGAGTTGGGACGGGTGGGAGATGTCTTTCGGGTTCTCCCGCAACAGTCGGTGGTTGGCAGTCGACTCGATAGGCGGCCACCCCAAGTCGCGTGCCATCCGATATGACGTGAAAACCGCCAAGGTTCTCACTCTCCCACGGGCATGTTGTGTCATCGGCGTCTCTGATGTAGGCACGACCTTCGTGGCCGCTCACAAGGACTCCGCCAAGACAACGGAGGCGAGCGCTGTGCGTCCGGGGAGAACGTCAAAGGTCCGTTTTCCGATTCTCCCCTACCTGATGCTGTCGAAGACTCACGTCTCTCCCGATGGCCACCTGCTTGCATTCGATGGCGAGAAGTATGGCGTGCCATCCCGCACCGTTGGCACCTTGGATGCGAAGACCGGCCAGATCGTTAGCCGTGTCACCCCCGATATCGACGGTCTACGGGAGATCGAAAGCTTTGTCTACTGGTACGACACCAGCAGAGTGCTCATTCATATCGAGACAAAGGGGTATGAATCCCAGCTCTACCTGGTCGATGTCCATACCGGCCGTGCGGAGCGAGTTTTGTTGCCCGAGGAGGCGTTCGATCTCCACTCCGTGATCGTGAGCTCACACGTCGAGGTCGCCGAGTGAGGCTCCGGCGACGAGAGCGAAACAAGGTCGGTCAAGCTTGGCATCAGTACCGCTTCGGTCACTCCCGTGCCGGATCGGACACGGGATGGAGTTCCGGCTTATCGCCTGGTTGGCTGCAGTCTCATTCAATCGGGTGAGAGTGTGAACCGCGCCGGGGTACATCATCGACGGCCAACACGAGGTGGCCAACAAGCGGATCTTGGAAGTGCTCACGACGTGACAATCTCAACAACAGGACACGAAGGACTCCGGGTAGCCCTCGGGGTCCTTCGTCGTGTCGGCTACCGCGGCCCCGGAACCGCTCCGCGAGCTTCCGAAACCTCTGAGCTGACCTGGGGAAACGTCGTCGATCCCATTCCGCGTATATTCCGGGACCGGTGGCAGACGGCTGCGTCCGGCTGCATGGGCGGAGAAAGATCGTCAGGAACGTAGGCCCAGGTCAGAGCCTACGTTCCTGCTCGCGGGTGGTAGGGCGCCTGGGACTCGAACCCAGAACCTACGGATTAAAAGTCCGCAGCTCTAACCATTGAGCTAACGCCCCGCAGGTGACAGCGTACCGAGGATAGTGTCCACTAACGTCCGTCGCCAGGCCTATTCGCGGTCACCTGTTTGCCGAACGGCAGGTGGAGGACGGGAACGGCTCCTAGAGTGGCGGGCATGACGAGCTCGGGGCTTGAGCCCGCCCGCAGCGCACATGTCTCCACGCGGCAAGGGTATGTCGTGGTCGACGTGGAGACCACCGGTTTCTCGCCCTCCAGGGGCGACCGGATCTGCGAGATAGCGCTCGTCTCGCTGAACGCCCAGGGCGAGACCGTCGACGAGTGGCACTCGCTGGTCGATCCGGGGCGCGGCACCGGGGCCGTGCACGTCCACGGCATCACCGGCGCGATGGTCGCGGGCGCGCCGATGATCGAGGAGTTGCTGGACGAGGTCTGGCAGCGGATCGCCGGCCGGGTCCTGGTGGCCCACAACGCCTCCTTCGACCTGCGCTTCCTGCGGCACCTGCCCGGCAGCGAGTGGGTGACCGAGACGCTGTGCACGCAGCGGCTGGCACCGGGCTTCATCCCCGACGGCCGGTGGACGCTCGCCGCCTGCTGCGAGCGCGCGGGCATCCCGCTTCTCGGGGCCCATGCCGCGCTGGCCGACGCCCGCGCCACCGCCGAGCTGTTCCGTTTCTACCTGCGTACCGGGGTCTCCTGGGCGGAGAAGCTGGAGCGGGCCGCCCAGGCCCCCGAGTGGCGCCCCTGCGGCCTGCCCCAGCGCCACCCCCGCCGGAGGTAGCCCGAACGGCGCCGGACCCGGGCCCCTCGGGCGTACGCGACACGGAAGCGTCAGCGGTAGGCGGGGATGCCGGTCAGCGCCTCGCCGAGCACGAGCGTGTGGATCTCCTGGGTGCCCTCGTAGGTCAGCACGCTCTCCAGGTTGTTCATGTGCCGGATCACCGGATACTCCAGCGTGATGCCGTTGCCGCCCAGGATGGAGCGTGCCTGGCGGGCGATGTCCAGGGCGGCGCGGACGTTGGCGAGTTTGCCGAAGCTGACCTGGCGGGGAGTGAGGGTCCCCGCGTCCTTGAGGCGGCCCAGATGGAGCGCGGTGAGCTGTGACTGCCCCAGTCCGACATAGGACCAGGCGAGCTTCTCCTGGGTCAACTGGAAGCCGCCGATGGGCCTGCCGAACTGGATACGGGAGGTGGAGTAGTCGACCGCGGACTCCAGGCAGGCGCGGGCCGCCCCCACCACGCCCCACAGGATGCCGAAGCGCGCCTCGGACAGGCAGGACAGCGGGCCCTTCAGGCCGCGCACCCCGGGAAGTACCGCGGAGGCGGGCAGGCGGACGTCGTCGAAGTAGAGCGACGAGGTCACCGAGGCCCGCAGGGACATCTTCTTGTGGATCTCCGGGGCGGTGAAGCCGGGGGTGTCGGTGGGCACCACGAAGCCGCGGACGCCGTCCTCGGTCTGCGCCCAGACCACCGCGACGTCGGCGATCGAGCCGTTGGTGATCCACATCTTGGCGCCGTTGAGTATCCAGTCGCCCGAGGGGTCCAGCTTGGCGTGGGTGCGCATGCCGGCCGGATCGGAGCCGTGGTCGGGCTCGGTCAGGCCGAAGCAGCCGATCGCGTCGCCCGCGGCCATCCGGGGCAGCCACTCGTCCTTCTGCTCGGCGGAGCCGTACTTCCAGATCGGAAACATCGCGAGCGAGCCCTGCACGGAGACGAACGACCGCAGCCCGGAGTCTCCCGCCTCCAGTTCGCGACAGGCCACCCCGTACGAGACGGCGTCGAGGCCCGCGCAGCCGTACCCTTCCAGGTGCATGCCCAGCACGCCGAGCGAGCCGAGCGCCGGGGCGAGCTCGCGGGCGGGGAAGACGGCCTCCTCGAACCAGTCGCCGATATGAGGGAGCACCCGGTCCGCGACGAAGTCCCGCACGGTGTCGCGGATGAGCCGCTGCTCCTCGGAGAGCGTGTCGTCGATACGCAGGAGGTCGTCCATGGCTTTTCCTCTCTGTTCGGCCCTGTCAGGGTATTGCCGGGACGAACAGGGTGGATGTCAGGGTTGCGCCAGGGGAAGTCCCGATGTGATGAGGACCCGCTACGGGGCAGTCTTAATACATGAACGAAAACGACTTTTCCGGCGTCAAGCAGCTCCGCAGGACCAGGGACGGGCGCATCGTCGCCGGGGTGGCCTCCGGCCTCGGACGCTACGCCGGAGTGGACCCCAACATCATCCGCGCGGCCCTCGCCATCGCCACCTTCTTCGGTGGTCTCGGGGTGGCGATCTACGCGATCGGCTGGGTGCTCCTGCCCGAGGAGAACAAGGACAGGTCGGTCCTCCAGGACCTGATCGATAAGAACAAGGACAACCCGATCTGGGTGGACGCCAAGACCAAGGCCGAGCAGGGCTGGGCCAAGGCCACCAGCCAGCACCGCGCTCCGCACCAGCAGGCCCCCGAGTATCCCCCCTACCAGGCTCCCCAGCCCCCTTCGGCCCCGTACGGCACGGTGCCGCCGCGTAGCGACGACCCCCGCCCCCAGGGGTGAGTCAGGAGTTCGCCTCGGCGCGAACCCTCTCGATGATCTCTTTGCGGGATCCCCTCCAGAGCACGGCCAGCGCGACCGCCACGGCGAGTCCGGTCGCGCCGGCCAGTGCCACCACCATCTCGGGGCCGAGATGGTCGGCCGCGGCCCCGCCCACCAGGATCCCGACGCCCTGGGAGGCCAGCAGGCCCGACTGGACCAGCCCGAATGCCTGCCCCCGCCGCTCGGCGGGGACGCACTGCACGAACGCGGCGTTGGCCGCGAGCTGGTAGGCCCCGCCCAGTCCCGAGGCGAACCAGAGCAGCAGCACCACGGGCAGCGGCGGCCGTGCCGCGCACAGGATCAGCGGCGCGCAGGTCAGCATCGCCATCCAGCCCATCGACCGCAGCCGGTTCGACGGACTGACGTAGCGGCTGAACAGGAACGCGCCGACGACGGTACCGGTGGGCATGGCACCCATCAGCAGACCGGTGACCAGGGAGAGCTGCTGGGGATTTCTGGTCAGCTCACCGGCGTACGGGGCCGCGATCCCCTCGGGGAGCACGTAGAAGCCGCAGAGCCAGGCGAAGAGCACCAGCGTCCGTAACCGGGGGTCGCCGAAGACCAGCCTGGCGCCGGCGCGGGTCATCGTCCACATCGAGGGCCGGTTCTCGTCGGCGGAGATGGGGGCGGGACGCCGCCGTACACCCGAGACGATGATGAGCGCGGAGGCCAGGTAGGTCGCCGCGTCCAGGGCAAGCGCGCGATACGGCCCCATTCCCATGATCAGGAAGCCGCCGGCGGCGAAGCCGAGCATCTGCGCGCCCTGGTTGGTCATGTTCTGCAGGGCGGAGCCCGCGACGTAGCGGTCGCCCGTGAGCAGCTCCGGCAGGAGCGCCGCCCGCGCCGCCGAGAACGGCGCGCTGAGCAGCACCACGCAGAAGACCAGCACGCACAGCATGGCGAACGAGGTGCCGGGGATCGCCATGAGCGCGACCAGGAGGGCCCTGAGCACGTCACAGACGAGCATGATGCGCCGTCGGGCGTGGCGGTCGGCGAGTCCCGCGAGGAGCGGCCCGCCGATGATCGGTGGCAGGTAGGTCAGGGCGTAGACCGACGCCGTGGCCAGGGGCGAGTCCGTCCGCTCGAAGACCAGGACGGACAGCGCCACCCGGGAGAGCTGGTCGCCGAGCAGGGAGAGCCCCTGGCCGATCCAGAGCGCGCGGAACTCGCCGATGGCGATGACCTCGCCGTAGGTCGCTTGGCGTTCCGCCGGACGGCGGTGCCGCCCGGGTGGTCGGCCGGACTTGGTCGCCGCCATAGGACTCCGCTGAGCTCGCAGGCACACTGACTGTGGGTGTTCACTGTGTAACCTACGGTGCCTGCTGTGAGGCCGACGCGCAACCGAAAGCAATCAAGCGCATGCAAACCGTAATGATAAGCTGTGATATTTCAGGAACGGCGGTTTTGATGTGTTGTGCAGGGCTAGTTACCAGCCCAGCTCGTGCAGCCGGTCATCGTCGATGCCGAAATGGTGGGCGATTTCGTGCACGACCGTTATCTGCACTTCCTCGATGACCTGCTCCTCGGTCTCGCAGATCGAGCAGATCGGCCTGCGGTAGATCTCGATCCGGTCGGGTAACACTCCTGCGTACCAGCCGCCACGTTCGGTGAGGGGAATGCCGGTGTAAAGACCTAGAAGATCTGGCTCGGGTGGGTCGTCGACGACGACGAGCACCACGTTGTCCATCATTTTCGTCAGCGCGGGGGGGATGGTGTCCAGAGCCTCGGCCACGAGCTCCTCGAACTTCTCCCGCGAGATCTCGATCACACCTGTCATTCTGCCCCGGCGCTCCCGGGGCGAGGTGGAGGCCCATGAAATTCGCTGATTGGACCCAGAGGACCCGCCGGCTCGCCACCGGTCGCGCGGGCAGGCGGATCGCCCGCGGTACGGCCGTCACGGCCGTCGCACTGGCGGGTGCGTGGCTCGGCATCATGCTCGGCGGGGCCGTACGGTCCAATGTCGGTCCGGTGGAGCTCGGCATGTCCGCCGAGCCCTCGTGGACCGGGGAGACCGTGCTGGACGCTCACCCTTTCGGCACACTTCTGTTCGACACGCACAACGCCCCGGTCGGCCTCCGGGTGACCCTGGAGAACATCAATCCCGACCGGGCGCGCGGGTTCCTGGACGACCCGAGGTTCTCCGCGGACCGGCTCCCGGCGCTCCTGGAGGAGGAACTGGGCAACGGGGTCAGAACGCTGATCATGCGCGCCGCCTTCTGCGGCCTGGCGGGGGCCCTGGTCACCTCTCTGATCGTCTTCCGCCGCCCAGGACCCGCCCTCGCGGGCACGCTCGCCGTCGCCGTCGCGATCGCCGGCACGGGCGCCGCCGTCGCCCTGACCTTCCGGCCGGACTCCGTGGTGGAGCCCAAGTACACCGGCCTGCTGGCCAACGCACCGACACTGGTCGGCGACGCCGAGTCGATCGTGACCAGGTTCGAGTCCTACCGGGTCCAGCTCGCCAAGCTCGTCAACAACGTCTCCCAGCTCTACGACGTCGTCTCCGCGCTGCCGGTCTACGACGCCGACCCCACCTCGATCCGGATACTGCACGTCTCCGACATCCATCTCAGCCCCATCGCCTGGAACCTCATCCGCTCGATCACCACCCAGTTCAAGATCGACGCGATCATCGACACCGGCGACCTGACCGACCACGGCACCGGCCCCGAGGACAAGTTCGTCGAGGAGATCGGCACCTTCGGCGTCCCGTACGTCTTCGTCAGGGGCAACCACGACTCCATGACCACCCAGCGGGCCGTACGCAGGCAGAAGGGCGCGGTCGTCCTCGACGACTCGGCCAAGACCGTGGCGGGGCTGCGCATCTACGGCCTGGGCGACCCCAGGTTCACCCCCGACAAGTCCGTCTCCGTCGACTCCAACCTCGAATCCCTCGACGCGCTGGGCCGCTCCCACGCCGCCAGGCTGGCCCGGCTCCCCAAGCAGGTCGACCTGATCGCCGTCCACGACCCGACGATCGCCAAGGGATTCTCCGGCGCGGCCCCGATGATCCTCACCGGCCACTCGCACGAGCGATCCACCGAACTGCTGCCCTCCGGCAGCCGCCTCCTGGTCCAGGGATCCACCGGCGGCGCCGGGCTGCGAGCCCTCGAACACGACGAGCCCACCCCCGTCGCGGCCTCGGTCCTGTACTTCGACGCCGACACGCACCGCCTGCGGGCCTGGGACGACATCACCCTGGGAGGGCTCGGTGAGCAGTCGGTTCAGATCCAGCGTCACGTTGAGACCGAGCCTGGCCGTACAATTTCTCCTGTGCCGACGATCGCCCCGTCTCCAACGGGGTCCATCACCGTCACACCGACGCCGTAGGCCGGAAAGCCGCTTTGGCAACGGGGCAAAAGTCCCCTATGCTTCAGAGGTCTCCAGCGGAGCACGGCGAAGGAACGGGACGCGAGTCCCGAGCCCCCATCGTCTAGTGGCCTAGGACACCGCCCTTTCAAGGCGGCGACACGGGTTCGAATCCCGTTGGGGGCACCGGCAGAGCCAAGGCTCGCCAGGGAAACGGAAGGTCGAAGACCTCCGAAGAACTGGTAGGCTGGCAAAGCCAGAAAGGCCGGGGACAAAAGCCCCAGCCAAGCAAGGTCCTGTAGAGCAGTTTGGAGTGCTCGCCACCCTGTCAAGGTGGAGGTCGCGGGTTCAAGTCCCGTCAGGACCGCTCAGGTAGGTGTTCGATCCACCACCAAGGTCAGGTAGCTCAGTCGGTACGAGCGTCCGCCTGAAAAGCGGAAGGTCGGCGGTTCGACCCCGCCCCTGACCACACTAGCTGAGCAGCACAAACGCCCCGAGCGAATATCGTTCGGGGCTTTTTTGATCTCCAGTGACAGCAACGCTGACAGCAACGTCGATCCTTGGCTTGCTATGACGCTGATATAGGAATCGCTGCCAACCTCTTATGTCCGGGCTACGCTAAGTCTTGCAAGTCGGAAGCAGGGCTGCTGTTGCTAGCAAAACCGCTATCAGCGCGGTGAGCTGGCCCGACTCGGTTGGTAGCCGAGCCGGGCGTAGCTACGAAGGGAAGGGCCCGTCCACTAGCTCATAAGAGCTAGTAGAGCCGCCGCCAACGGCGCCAACCTTGTCGCGGCGTCTAGGACGGGCCACACCCACGCCCACGATTTTTGTGGACGTCGGTGCTTTGCGGTCACATACATCACCTCCTCTCGTTGTCGGGGCCAAAACACGGCATCCGACACAGATCGACGAGGAAGAGGTGTGGACTGCTGTCCCACAGGTGTAGCCGTCCCAGGCTAAAGCAGCGGAGCATGCCGAATCTTGGTATACGCCGAACTTCTGAGAGATCCTCCCGACAAACGAAGATCGCCCTGACCAAAGTGGCCAAGGCGATCTAGGAATTGGGTTTCAGCCGAGCGCATCCCCTAATTTGCCGAGGGCGTTGCGCTTGTCGTGGAGGGAGACGTGGGCGTAGATGGTCATGGTTACCTCGATGTCGCTGTGGCCGACGATGTCGCGGACGACCTGGGGCGGGACACCGAGGTTGAGCAGCAGGGTCACGCAGGTGTGGCGGAGGTCGTGAAAGCGCATGTCCCCGAGGCCGGCGACCTTGCGGATCGCTCCCCAGCTCCGCCGGAGGTTGTCCGGCTCCATGGGCGTCCCGAGCCGGGACGGGAAGACCAGGCCGTGCCCCTCCCGGCAGTCGGAGCGTTCGGTGAACTGCTGCTTGCAGTGCGCCCGAAGTGCTTCCACACGGATAGAGGGAAGAACCACGCACATCTGGTCCCGTAGGCAAGGCCGGGCGATCACCACTGGTCCCAGCCCGACCATGCGTACCAGGGGCCGGAGATCGGATCGAGCCGCTCCAAGCCGTCCTCGGACATCTGGCCCGTCGGGTTCCATGCGAAACCCGCCGACGTGCGTATCTGCCAGTCATCGATGCTGAACTGGGCTCCGCCATCGGGCGTAGCCGCTGACCAGCAGACCGGATAAAGACCCACCAGTCGGCACTCGTGGGAGGAGGTGCCGCTCCGGGCCACGGCCTGGGCATGGTCGGCCAGGGCGGACTTTGACAACGTGAACCGTACCTGGAAGGGGATATCGGCGGTGATCGCCAAAGCGGTACAGCCGGCAATGATCCATGGCATCAACCAACGGAGCAGGTTCGCCTCCATCGCGTTGATGTCGGCCAGAAGCGCCGGGATGGCCCGGATGATCCACAGCAGGAAGAGCGCGCCACTCGCGAAGAACACCCAAAGGAATAGTTCGACGTACAGGTACGGCGCGCTGGCCCACCACAGGCACACGAACGCCGCGAACGAGAACGCCGTGATCAACGGCCATCCGGGCGGCTCGGTGATCATGGCGCCGCCCTAGCGATCAGCCGAGCAGTACCAACAGTCGGCGTAGACAGGTTGGTCACGCCCCCACTCGATCGGCAAGTCCTCGTAGCTCGGGTGAGGGCGGATCCTGCATGGTCAGCAGGTCGGACACCAACTGGTGAGTGGTGCGGTGGTTCCGTATCTGCTCCGGGGTGATGGCTTCGGCCGCCAGCAGCGCGGATACGGCTTGGTCGATCTGGCGGCGTTGGGCATGCGCGCGGGCGAGGTCCACCTGGAGTCGAGCACGCCGTTCGTTCGAGAGCGTCGAGGTGTCCAGCGCTGCCCCGACCCGGAGCGCGTGCCCGGCGTCTCCCAGCTCGACCGCCACCGCCACCTCGTGAAGCGCGACGTTGGCCGGACCGAACTCGGTGTTGTAGTCGTTGCGTCCCTCTTCCAGCCGCTCCGCGACCTCACGAGCCCGCGCCAGGTGCTGGTACGCGGTGTCCGCCTCGTTCAGCCGGGAAGCGGCCACGGCCCGCTGCAAGGTAAGACCACCCCACAGCGACATGGCCTCGGGCTTGCCCGCATCGACCATGAACCACAGAGCCTCGGCAGCCGTGCGAGCCGTCTCCTCCACCTGGTCGAAGTGGCGCGCGCCCAGGAAGACGAAGCCGAGCCGGAAAGCGCCGGCCGCCATCATCAGCGGGTTGCCCGCCCGTTCCGCGGCGACGATCGCACGATCGGCGGCGATCCACGCGGCCTCGGGCTCACCGAGCTTGGCGAGCGTGGCCGAGCACGCCTGGTAGGTCACCGCGAGCAGCTCGAACAGCTCCGCCCGCCGCTCCTCGGGAGCCGATCGAGCAGCCGACTCCAACGCGGGCACCAGCCCTCGCAGTAGGTCGGCCAGCTCCACGTACCGGCTCTCGTGTGTCAGCTCCCAGGCTCGATCGACCCGCGGCTTGATCTCCGACGTGGCCGGGACGGGGGCCGAGTGCAGCATGGCCCGCAGGGAGTGAGCCCCCGACAGCACCAGGCGCAGACCGGCCGTTCCCGGAATCTCCTCGGCGGAGGCGGCGACCACCGGCGCCTCCGCGGCCAGCTCTGAGAGCGGTATGTCGAGAGCCTCGGCGACCTTCTCCAGGACCGACATGCGATCGACCTTGCGAACCCCGCGCTCCACCTGCGAGATCCACGCCACCGACCGATCGACCAGCCGCGCCAGCTCCGGCTGTGACAGGCCACGCCGCTTGCGTTCCTGGGCGATACGTCGCCCCAGGGCTCTCTGATACTCGGTGCTTACCCCGCCGTTCCCTTACCGCTCTGAAGGGTCAACCAGTCGACCTCGACCGAGGACAGCAGCTCTTCCCGAGCGCCCAGGAACCGCCGGGTATGCTCCTGCTCCTCGTGGGTGTCGAAGGCCGCCCGGTCCCGGTAGAGCTCGTAGAAGATCCGCTGGAGCGGCTGGCCGTCGACCCGGTGTGAGGCGTACACCAGCGTTCCCGGCTCACCGTCGCGGATCTTCTCGATGGTCTCGCCGACCAGCTGATCGAACGCCTCGGCGGTTGCCTCGTCCTTACAGGTGAATCGGACCATCAGACCGAACATGGGTGCCCTCCTTCGTCGGAGCCTCTACGAGATCAGTACTTATTGTGCGACGCAAGTACCCCAAGTGGCTTGCACTATAAGTATGGTACTCGTACTTTAAGTATCAGTCACATGGTGAGTGCCCCTGACCTGCTTGATCGCGAGGTGAGCCGACGATGACCCCACCCCCAGACAGCCGTGAAGGCGCTGGAAGATGGCACCGAACCTTCCTGGGAGAGAAGGAACAGGTACGCGCGGCCCGCCTCTTCGTGAAGACCCACCTTCCCGATCACCTGGACGCCGAGCTCATCATCAGCGAACTCGCGACCAACGCCGTCGAGCACACGCGCACAGGACAACCGGGCGGACTCTTCACCACCACCGTCAAGCGCAACCCCGACGGCACCGCCTACATAGAGATCGCAGACCAGGGCGGCCCCGCCGTGTTCGGCCTCCCCACCCCCAACCGCGAAGGCGGCCGAGGGCTCTACCTTGTGACGGCTCTCGCCACCGCATGGGGATTCAAGGGCGACGCCGCCGGCCGAACGGTCTGGGTCGAACTACCCCCGCCCGCTCCATGAGCACCACGCCCCCAGCGCTACACGCTCTCCGCGAGCGGTTCCCCGCCTGGGCGTTCCTCTACAACCCTTTCGCACACCGGTGGTTCGCCCTCCAAGGCCGTACGACCACGCTCACCGCCGACACCGCCGAGGAACTCGCGACTCGTGTTGAGAGCTTCCAGTCACGCCGCCCCATGACCAGACCTCAACCGCGGCGATGACTCTTACCTCTCATGTGATCACACTGGCCTGCCCGATCGAGTGCCTCAAGCCCGTGCTGTCCGCCAGGACATACAACCCGCTCACCCAAGCTTGCGGAGCTTCATTCGACCGGCCCGATACGGTCGCAGACGTGATCACGCTGCTGCGCACGCGCCAGCTCGATCAGATCTGGGGGTTGGGTCCACGGCGTATCGGCGAGATCGAGGTAGCCCTGGTGTTCGTCGGCTTGCCCCGCGACCACGGCGGCCCGCTCAACGGCAACCAGTGAAGTACCAGGTGAGGGCATCGTGACAGCCGCTATGCGCTCAAGATCATCAAAGTCCGCTTACTCCGGATGAGAACTTTCTCTACGTCTTTAAAGGCGGCCCGCTGCGCGGCCCGCCGGGCGGCAAGCGTGCCCGGCTGCGGCTCTTCGGCCGGTCCGGGCACGCACCGCCCCGCGCACCCGAGGGCCAGCAGAAGCCGCCAATAAGACAGCGAGAGTCGCTCCCTATGGTCCTCGTCATGCCAACTGGGCGCTGGCCACCTGTCACCTGTCCCGCCGGACACCGTCACGGAGATCTCTCGACTACGGCATGCCGAGAACATCCCCCTGGTCGTACGGCTTCCCAGCAAGTTCCCGCCGTCCTGGCTGAGCTAGGGGTGGGCCATCACACCGATAAAGGTTCCGATCGCGCTGTGGCTGGCCACCGCACGAGGTTAAGGGCGATCGAAGGTCCAGGGCTCGTTCCTCACCCCGGCCCACCGCGCGACCGGGGCTGGCATGCGCACCCCGCTGGTGCCAGAGACTAGGCCCCATAGGATGTGCGGCTGTGCAACGGCTTGCGCTCTTCGACCTGGGCAACACCCTCATCGACCCAGACCAGGCGTCCCGAAGGTGGGTTGCAGAGTTCGCCGAAAAGTGTGATCTCGGGGATGAAACGGTGGAGTGGTTGATCGAGCTGGACCGGTCAGTTCATCCGTATTGTGAAGTGTTCTTCACCAGGGTCCGCGAGTACTTCGGGCCGCCGGATTCGGTAGACGCCCTGTGGAGTCAGCACCGCAAGCGCATGTCCCACCTTGTCTACTGCCGCCCCGAAGCCCTCTACGGACTTACGCATCCAACCATGTCCGCTCAATCTTCCAGTAATTTCAGTGCGTGAAACAACCGCGCAAGCTCTGGATTGGACTCAGCGAGCCGCCATAGATCGAGTTCTAGGAGTCGCTCAGCAACCTTCGGCGGCTCTGGGCGCCGACGCTCTCCCGGCAGAATAAGTCCGAGGGCAGTTTCAAGATCTGGTTCAAGGATAACGAGTGTAATCCTTGGTCCTTGGGTAGTGACGGCAGGGGAAATAGCTCGTTCCAGATCGAGTCGGACCTCTGCTGGCATACCGTCACCATCAGCGATGATCACTATTTCTTTGGCTTCGGGAAAATGATTGAGCTGCACTTGCGCTACAAGCGGAAGATTGAGTCGCCCCATCGCGGGAATAACCGAGATCATTTTTTCGGCGTAATACTTACGCGCCAGAATGGAAATGATACGCGCATCATAGTGGCCTTCAACGATAACAATCAGCTTTTGTGATGTCAGAGTTTGGGCGGCTGGATCTGGCAAAGGAACGTAAGGTGTTCCTTCTTCTGCAGCTGCCCGGAGCTTGAAGTTGAGCGCTTTCTCGATTCCGACTCCGTTAGGCCGGGCTACCTTACGCATGTCGCTGCCATCGAACAGGATTAGATTCAAGGTCTTGCCCGCCACAAGAGCATCGACTGCATCATTTGAGTACCCAGCCATGCTAATGAACACCCCAAGCGTTCCGATCAACTTCCCGTCGACTTTGCCGCGGAATTGGTAGAGCGTCGATGCGGGAACGGGGTCTCTGGTCCACTTGGCTTCAAGCAGCGTTGGCCTGCCATGATGAAGAAAAGAGCCGTCGATCTCTTCTCCTGTCGGCCTGTATCGGGTTCTCGGCTGCATGCCAGCTGCTGCGAACATCATGTAGAGCACTTGCTCGAACTGGTTGCCCCGACGCTGCTTATCGGCGCTGCTACTGTTGTCAGGCATAGCGTCAAGAGTCGCAAACAAAGCCTGCCAGACGGCATTGTGGCTCCCAGTCACGCACCCTCCCCTTTACTGAAGGCTACCGATCTTACATAGGCCGAACCGATTGGGGTATCCGTTTCGTATATTTGATCCCCTTGAGTGGCATGAAAGAGGCGATTGGAGAGGACCGCTGCTGGCGGCTGCGAGAGTTCGGAGGGTACCCGCAAACCTGGCGTCGGATATACGAGATCACGGTCCAGTGCTGCGGTACGCGCGGCGAACATGTGGTCGCCAACGCCCCACTGGGGGAGCGTCACGTGAGTGAGCATCTCGCGTACCTGCTCCGGCTTCTCGACGATCGTGTCCTCACTCGTAATGAAGGGGCCTCCATCGTTCCCTGGTCTGCCTCTACAGCGGGTTAGGTTTTTCAGAGTCAGTCGCTGATGTTCGATCCCGGAAAGTGGTTGCGATGACGAGCGCCGCTGCGGCCAGGAGGTGCCATCGGATCATCATGGTCGCATCCGCGAGGTGTTCGCCGCCCGCGACGATGAGAACCGCCACGAACCCCTCGAAGGTGGCGAGGAGAAGGAACGCACCGATCCCTAGTGCGACTCGGCGCCGCGTCCGGCCCGCCATGACGCCGCCGGCCGCCGCGGCCAAGGCGATGAGCACGATCAGCACGCCGTCCACGTCGGCCTTGCAGGACCACGCCCCGGGTTGCTTCCACAGCAGTTCCGCCGGCGGTGTGTAGGCGAACCAACCGAAGGAGGTGGACTCACCGGTCGGAAGAGAGAACCAGCCGACCGTCCACGCAGCCGCCACGATGGCCGCCGCCCAGAGCACGGCTCCCTTCCGCGCCGGAGACAGGGGCGAACGTGCCGCCACAAGCAGCGCGACGATGGCCACGGTGTAGCAGACTATCGACGGCCAAGGCTCATCGACGGGAAGGGACCGGTCGGTGAGGGGGTGGGTACCGGGCGGGAGGGAGATCGCGAACAGCCGGAACACGAGGACGGCACCGATCGCCGCGATTCCCAGGCTTGTGGTCCGTGGCGAGGCGCGCAGCAGGAGACCGGTCAGGACCACCGGCAGCAGGAGTTCGCCCCACGACAGCAGTTGCCACCACTGGCTCGTCGTCATGAGGAAGGGAGCGACGGAGTCGGTTCCCCAGCAGATCCCGACGTTCAGCTCTGCCGCGCTGATCCTGGAGGTCTTCAGGATGACCGGCCCGGAAGCGGCCAGGACCGCCCCGACGCGGAGTGCCTCCGCAGGGAGGCGCGTCTCCCCATGAGATGCCTCCGCCACGACGGCCTCTCCGTTTCCCCGCCTGCCAGTAGATCGACTCGAGCGACAATAGCGAACGAAGGTCATGATCCCGCAAGAGCGGTGACAGCAGCGCTGACAGCAACGTCCCCACACACGGACTCACTTCGGCTACCGTCCACCACCCTCTGACCATGGTCTCCGCTACCCGACCAGGGTGATCGCTCCGCCTGAAAAGCGGAAGGTCGGCGGTTCGACCCCGCCCCTGACCACAGCAACCGAGCAGGAAAGACGCCCCGAACGATCATCGTTCGGGGCTTTTTGATCTCCTATGACAGCAACATCACCAGTCTTCGGCCATCTCTCGGAGATAACGGAAGTGCTTGTCTATGCCAACCTCTGAGCCCTTGAGGTAGCCGGCAATCCTCCATCTCATTCGTATCTTTATGCAACGGCCTGAGTTCTGCGCGTGCCCGCGTGCGGACCCACTGCAACATCTTTGATGTACATCATCATGTACACTGAAGGCATGAAGGTGATGACCATGTCCGAATCGCGGGCCAACTACGCCGCCACCCTCGACGCTGTCATCGATGACCAGGAAGAAGTCCTCATCACCCGCCCTGGCGGGGAAGGCGTCGTCATGGTGTCGCAACATGAATACGAATCGATGCGCGAGACGCTCTACCTCATGGCCTCGCCTGCCAACCGCCGACGTCTGTCGGAGGCGGTCGCCCGCCTGGAGGCTGGCGGCGGCACCGTCCGCGAACTGGCCGATGAGGACACCACCTCGTGAAGGTCCTCTTCGACGAGCTTGCCTGGGATGACTACTGCTACTGGCAGCGAGAAGATCGACGGATCCTCAAAAGGATCAATCAGCTGATCGCCGACATAGCCCGAAACGAGAACGAAGGCATCGGCAAACCAGAGCCGCTGAAGTACGAATGGTCCGGCTACTGGTCCCGGCGCATTACTTCAGAACAACGGCTCGTCTACCGCGTCAACGACGACACCATCATGATCGCCGCCTGTCGCTATCACTACGAGAAGTAGCATCCGCCCGGCCGGCGAACCCCGGCATCCCGCTTCGGTTCAGAGCGGGAAGCCTGCGGCGCCCCTCTTGCGGGAGATGCCTGTCACTCACGGGCTGTGGCCAGGGCGATCGACCCCGGGGCACGATGGACGGTCCGGCGCGGGGTGACCTGCGCTGATGTGACAGCAGCACTGGCAGCAACATGCCCACACACCAGCACATCTGCGTCACCGTCCACATGCGACTGACCATGGCCTCGGTCAGCCGAGCAGGGCAGTTGTCCCGCCGGAAAAGCGGAAGGCCGGCGGTTCGACCCCGCCCCTGACCACAGCAACTGAGCAGCACAAACGCCCCGAGCGAATATCGTTCGGGGCTTTTGATTTCCAGTGACGGCAAAGGTCTCCTTTCCTGGCGATGGTGACGACCGAGAGCAACGCCACGAGGGGAAGCTGCGGTTAGGGTGGTTCGTCACCGCGTCGCCTTTGACGACCGATTACTGGCCGACCGTCGGGCGACAACACTGGGGACGCCGACCTCGGCCCCGCGTTTTGATGATCAGTACCGCATCACGCGATCGGCTCGCCGATGTTCAGAATCTTCAGACACGATGGCCGGTCAGCCGGTTCCCGATGGGCCGCCTGGGGAGATCAATCCGGTTTCGTAGGCCAGTACGACGGCCTGGACACGGTCGCGGAGGCCGAGTTTGGACAGGATGCGGGCGACGTGGGTTTTCACCGTCGTCGCGCTGAGAGTCAGCCGGTCGGCGAGTTCGGCGTTGCTCAGGCCGGTGGCGAGCAGGCGTAGCACTTCCAGTTCTCGGGGCGTCAGTTCGGACAGATCGCGGTGGAGATCGGCCTTCGCCTCGTCCCGGGGTGCGAAACGCTCGATGAGGCGGCGCGTGATGGTCGGTGCGAGCAGGGCGTCGCCGGAGCGCACCAGACGTACCGCGGCCACCAGGTGCTCAGGGCTGATGTCTTTGAGCAGGAAGCCGCTGGCGCCGGCGGTGAGGGCGGCGTAGACGTAGCGGTCGAGATCGTAGGTGGTCAGGATGACGACGCGGGTCTCGTTCGCTCCACCGCTCATGATCTGGCGGGTGGCTTCGATGCCGTCCATCCGCGGCATCCGGATGTCCATGAGCACGACGTCCGGCCTGGTGCCCCGCACGGCGGCGACCGCTTCGGCCCCGTCGGCCGCCTCCGCCACCACCTCGATGCCGTCGGCGGAGAGGATCATCCGAAACCCGGTGCGGACCAGCGTCTGGTCGTCGGCGATGACCGCGCGCAGCGGCCCGCTCATACGGCGGTCCACGGAATGCGGGCCGTGATCCGATACCCGCCCCCGGTTCTGGGTCCGGTGACCAGGGTTCCGCCGTAGACGGCCAGCCGCTCACGGAGTCCGATCAGTCCGCGGCCGTTGCCGGCCCGCGACTGGGGGCCCGGCGCGCCGCCGGTGTCGGTGACCTCGATCTCCAGCTGGTCGCCGCTGTGGCCGATCGCGACGAACGCCGCCGCGCCGACCGCGTGCTTCATCGTGTTGGTCAGAGCCTCCTGCACGACGCGGTAGACAGTGAGGCCGATCCCGTCGGGCAGGGGGCTCGGCGGCGAGAGTGCGACGTCCACCGACACCCCCGCGGCGCGTACCCGCTCGACGAGGCCGTCGAGTTGGTCGAGTCCGGGTTGCGGTTCGAGCCCGTCGTCCCGGCCGTCCACGCGCCCGCCTTCCGGTCCGGCAAGCAGGCCCATGACGTTGCGCAGTTCGGCCATGGCGGCTCGACCGCTGCTTTCGATCGCGAGCAGTGCCTGCTTGGACAGTTCCGGCTCGGCGTCCATCACCTTGCGCGCCGCGCCCGCCTGGATCACCATCACACTCACATTGTGGGTCACCACGTCGTGGAGTTCGGCGGCGATCCGGGAACGCTCGGCCTCGACTGCCTTCCGCATGGCTTCCTCCTGGGCCTGCTGAAGTTCGGTGAGCCGATCCCGGCTCCGCCGCAAGAAGCGGATGATGCTCGCGCAGACCCCGGCGCTCAGCAGGACGATGTAAGGCCCCAGCCAACTGGGGAGACTGGGGAGGCCGGACGCGACATCTCGGTCCACGGCGCCGGCGAGCACGGCCGCGAGCAGGAGGCCGGTTACCGCGGGCACCCGGTTGCGGCTGTGGGCGATGGCACTGTAGCCGGCGATCGCGCAGGTCAGCACGGTGATCCACGTCTCACCGCCGTTCATGGCCAGCGTCGCGGACACCACCACCCAGAAGGTGGTGAGCGGATACCTGCGCCGGGCCGCCAGCGGCAAGGCGGTCAGTACCACCAGGAGCACGGGCGGCTCGTACCCATCGGAGACGGCGTCGTACGGCAGGTTGATCCGCGCAGGGGTGAGCGGCTGGACGCCGATGCTCGCGTCCGGCAACACAGGAGGGGACGGGGCTTCTGGAGGAGATGGGGCTTTTGGAGGGGGCGGAGCCTCTGGAGGGGTCGGAGCCACCGAAGAAGGCCGCAGTTGCAGCAACTCGATCAGAGGGTCCGACCGCACGTCGACGTGATGAACCGGGCCGGGGAGTCCCCCCACCGCCAGCAGCGCGATGACGGTCAGGAGGACCGCGAGCAGTACGTCGGCGGCGAGAGCCCTGCGCGACGGACGGGCGGTTCGCGGTTCCGGCCGCAATATGTCCTGCACATACCGTCGCCAAAGCCGTCGTTCGTCTGCTGCCACCGGCATATTGTCGCGTTCGCGTGACTCGCCGCACATCGTCCGCAGTGACCACGGCGGTGTCCGCTGGGAGTACATCGCAGGGATGACACCGCGGGCGGGTCGTTCCCCGGAGGTATCCGATATAGGTACGACGGCCGACGCGCGTGGACATCAGCCGCTTCTAGCCTCGTTCCTGCCATCAGGCCGCTGCGGGATCTCCCGCCCAAGCGGCCGTTTCGATCAGAAGGACGGACATGTTCATGGGTCATGCGACAGGGGCGGTGGACACGGGCAGGCGGTACGGCGGCGTGGGTGCCCCGGTACGTACCGCCGGGGCCACCAAGCGGGGCATCTTCCGGCGCGGCGGTGTGGTCGCCGCAGGGCTGCTCGCCTTCGTGGCGGCCACATCGACCACATCGGCCGCGTCCGCGCAGTCCGCGCCTGCTTCGTCCGGCCTTTCGCCGACCTCGAGCAGCACGCCCTACCTGCCCAAGCCGACCGGCTCGCATCCGGTCGGCACCACGTCCCTGTACCTGAAAGACACCTCCCGCCCCGACCCCTGGGTCCCTTCGGTGAAAGCCCGGGAGCTCATGGTCTCCCTGTGGTATCCGGCCACGTCGCCGGGCCGTAAGCAGGCCCCGTACATGACCCCCAAGGAATCCGAGCTTCTGCTGAAGAGCGGGGAGATCACCAGCGTGCCGGCCGACACGCTGAGCAAGACGCGGACCAATGCCTTCACCGACGCCACCCCGGCAGGTCGTAAGCACGGTCTACCCCTCGTCGTGCTCTCCCCCGGCCACACCAAGCCCCGGACCGAACTCACGGGGCTGGCCGAGGATCTGGCCAGCCGAGGCTATGTGGTGGTCGCGATCGACCACACCTACGAGAACGTCGCCACCACCTTCCCCGACGGACGGGTGGCCACCTGCGTCACATGCGGGATCGAGAAGAATCCGGCGTGGTGGGAGAAACTGGCGAAGAGCCGGGCAGCCGACGTCTCCTTCGTGCTCGACCAGCTGACCGGGTCGCACTCGAAATGGAAGGGCGCCCGCCTGATCGACGCATCCAGGATCGCGATGGCCGGCCACTCCGTCGGAGGAGCGAGCACTATCGCGGCCATGCTCAAGGACTCCCGGATACGCGCCGGCATCGACATCGACGGCACCACAGAGGTCCGGATCCCGGACAGCGGACTGGCGCGGCCGTTCCTGTTCCTGGGCAAGCCGGCCACCTACACCCCGGGGAAGGGAGAGTCGGCCGCCAGCTGGGAGCGCGACTGGAAGCAGCTGAACGGCTGGAAGCGCTGGCTCCTGGTGACCGGAGCGGAGCACACGTCCTTCACCGACCTGGGCGTGCTGGCCGACCAGATCGGCATCGACCTCGGCGCCGACATAGCCGGTAGCCGCGCCATGGACATCACCCGCAGGTACGTCGCGGCCTTCTTCGACCTGCACCTGCGTAAGCAGCCCCAACCCCTGCTGGACAAGCCGTCGACCCGCTACCCCGAGGTCAAGCGCTGCTCGCCCGAGACGAAAACCTGCCAGTAGGACGTTGCCCGGTGCGGGCCCGGGCCGAAGAGACAGCGGATCGCCCGCCGCGTCGGACCTGGGCTTAACCTGGTTTGACGGACATCTAAGATCAGGGGTTCGCCCCCGGAAGGATGTCCATCTTGGAGAGCATGGGAAGAAGAGACATCCTCGCCGCTTGTTCACGTCGGGGTTCAAGGTTGCGTCCAGTTACGTGGTGTACGGCAGTCGCATGTAACACCACCGCCTTAAGCGATCATGCGTCGTCGGTCCGTGACCACCGGCTGAGGTGCGGTGAGAGTTGACGACGACGCTGACGACAACGTCGGCCACCGTGAGCACACGTTGGCAGCCGTCCACCGCCTTCTGGCTCCGTGTTCGTCGAGCGGGGCAGGGTGATCGCTCCGCCTGAAGAGCGGAAGGTCGGCGGTTCGACCCCGCCCCTGACCACAGCAACTGAGCAGCACAAACGCCCCGAGCGATTATCGTTCGGGGCTTTTTTGATCTTCAATGACAGCAACGTCTCCGCTGCTTCAAATCCCAGGTTTTTCGCGTCCTGGATGATCCCGCCCAAACGCCGGATCATGAGAATGTGAGCAGGACGGACAACACAATGCGGCTTCGCTTGCAGGAGCAGGATGGTCGCCGCTACAGGCACGATATGGGCGGCTCCTATTCGGGTATCGGTGAGGATGCCAACCTGGCGGAGCGCAAGGCCCGGCAGCGGGTACGACCCACATTGCTGCGCGGTGAGGAACCAGAGCCGACCAGACATCGCCATTGCGAAAAGTGGCGCTATTAAATGAAGCGTCCCGGAGGTCACCTCCGGGACGCTTCATCCACGTACGTGCGATGTCAGCCGAGGGCATCGCCGAGCTTGCCGAGAGCGTTGCGCTTGTCGTCGAGGGAGACGTGGGCGTAGATCGTCATGGTCACCTCGATGTCGCTGTGGTCGACGATGTCGCGGACGACCTGGGGCGGCGCGCCGAGGTTGAGTAGCAGGGTCACGCAGGGGACGGAGATCGTGAAAGCGCATGTCCCCGAGGCCGGCGGCCTTGCGGATCGCTTCTCAGCTTCGCCGGAGGTTGTCCGGCTCCAGAGGCGTTCCACGCCGAGACGGAAAGACGAGGCCGTGTTCCTCCCAGTCCTGCCAGCGGTCGGAGCGTTCGGCGAACTGTCGCCTACGGTGCTCCCGAAGTGTCTCGACGCAGATCGAGGGAATCGGGACAGTCCGTTCGGAGTCATTGGTCTTGGGGCGGACGAACTGAAGACGACCCCCGACCCGCTGGAGGGTCTGGATCACTTCGAGTTTCGCGCCGTCGAGGTCGAGGTCCACCCAGCGGAGCCCGAGGAGATCCCCGCGCCGCAGGCGGGCCTGGCGGCCCTGCGGTACGGGTTCCCTTGCCATCGGATGACGGAGGTGGCGACCCCGAGCAGGACTCCTCCTGGCCCTGACGGCACCCGCCGCCCCGCGCCCGCCCTGACGCACGCCGGTGGACCGCCGGGCGCGGGCGGTGTCAGCCGATCCACGCGCCGGTGGTGAAGTTCCCGGTGTTGATCGCCATGACCGGGATCATGATGGCCATGCTCACCAGCCACACCCAGGGTCTTCGCACCCCCGCGACGCCGATGGCGATCCACAGGGGGAACCAGGTCAGCGACCCCCGGCCGATCGACATGTAGAACGACGACAGGGTGAGGAAGGACAGCACCTGGGGGATGATGTACGCGAACTCCGGCCACTTGCGCCGTACCGCGAGGCAGCCGGCCAGCACCAGCAGCACCGCGGCCGAGATGATCTCCTCGTAGTAGGACGTGGTGAGCGAGGCGACGTCGTCGGACATGCTCCAGGTGTTGGCGAGCGCCTCCCACGGCCAGACGGCGTGCCGGCCCCAGAACCGGTCCTGCACCGAGTTGTAGGCCAGCCAGTCGCCGGTGCGGGTCCACTGGTAGACGCTGTACAGCACGAGCGGCACACCGGGGAGCGCGAGCCAGGGCAGCAGGCGCCACCCGCCCGGGCGTTTGCGGCCGTTCTCCGCCACCAGGAACATGACGAGCAGCCCGAAGGCCAGGAACAGGCCGGAGATGCGCACCGTGGCGGCTCCGGTGGCGCACAGCGCGGCGTCCTCCCAGCGGCCGTTCCTGGCGAGCAGCCACGCCGAGACGGCCAGGGCGAGGAACAGCGCCTCCGAGTAGCCGGAGTACAGGAACACGGCGAACGGGCTGAGGAACAGCGCCGCCACCGCGTACCGGCCGCTGCCTGCCGCGTACGTCTCGGCGAGCCGCGACAGTGCCACCGCGAGCACCGCGCTGGCCACCAGCGAGATGATCATCGTGGCCAGCCGGCCGTCTTCGATGACCGGCCGCATCACCCTGATCAGTATCGCCATGCCGGGGAAGAACGCCGGCAGCTTCCCGGCGTCCTGCATGCCCGGGGGGCCGTCGTAGCCGAACTGGGCGATGGCGATGAAGTTCTCGGCGTCCCAGCGGGTGAACCGGTTGAGGAAGGGGTCGGTGGTCCGGCCAGGGCCGGCCAGGTAGGCGTAGATCAGCACACCGACGTGCGACAGCGCCCAGAGGAGCAGGGCCAGCCGGTCGCCGGGGTCGGTCAGGAACCTGGGCACCCACCGCCGCCCGGCCACCTCACCGGTTGACTCGCCGGTCGTCTTGCTGGAGGTCTCGGCGGGACGTGCGCCGGGTTCCGCGTCGGCCGGTTCCGGCTCCGTGATCTCCACCGGCCCGCTGGGCGCGCGATCAGTCACGCGAGAATCCTTATATAGCCGCAAAATCCGGGCAACCGGTTGCCCGCAGCATGATCCTTCCGTGTCGGCCCGTCCCCGCTCGTCTCCTGCGAAGACCACTTCCGCCCGGTGGCGGGACGCCCCGCCCCGCCGTGAAACTTCCACGCGGTGCTAGCCGCCGTGCCCGCCGTGGAAGGGGGATGTCACGCCCTCGTACCGCAGATGCAGGGCCATCCCCTGGTCGGCGTGCGCGAGGTTGTGGCAGTGGTTCATCCACACGCCGGGATTGGCCGCGCGGAACGCCACCGCCCACACCTCGCCGGGCCGTACGTCGAAGGTGTCTGGCGGCAGATCGTGTACGACCTGCAGGCCGCCGGGGGCGCCCATGATTGTCGTGGTGCTGGTGGTCGCTGGCCTTGCCGGTGCTGTCGCAGTCGAAGGACGGCTGGAAGCAAACGCCGGTGCCGAAGCCGGAGGAGGGTGTGACGCAGGTCTGCCTCGCCAAGGTCATCAACAGTCGGAATGTCTACCTGTCTGTGTGGTACTCCGACAGGCCGGAGGAGAAGGACAGCGATGACTACTTGTTGCAGGTCGATTCCGGCCCCAGTGGGGGCAATCTGTGCTGATGCCGGGGAGGGGTGTTCGTCCGATCTCGGTTCTGGAACGTGAGGGTTGACGACAACATCGGCCACCGCGAGCACACGTTGGCAGCCGTCTACAGCCTTCTGGCCTCGTGGCCGTCGAGCGGGGCAGGGTGATCGCTCCGTCTGAAGAGCGGAAGGTCGGCGGTTCGACCCCGCCCCTGACCACAGCAACTGAGCAGCACAAACGCCCCGAGCGATTATCGTTCGGGGCCTTTTTTTGATCTTCAGTGACAGCAACGTCTCCGCTGCTTCAAATCCCAGGTTTTTCGTGTCCTGGACGATCCCGCCCAAACGCCGGATCATGAGAATGTGAGCAGGACGGACAACACAATGCCGCTTCGCTTGCAGGAGCAGGATGGTCGCCGCTTCAGGCACGATATGGGCGGGTCCTATTCGGGTATCGGTGAGGATGCCAACCTGGCGGAGCGCAAGGCCCGGCAGCGGGTACGACTCACATTGCTGCGCGGTGAGGAACCAGAGCCGACCAGGCATCGCCATTGCGAAAAGTGGCGCTGTTAACGAGGGCGGAAATGAAGTGTCCCGGAGGTGACCTCCGGGACATTTCATTTGTGTGCGTGCGATGTCAGCCGAGGGCGCCGCCCAGCCTGCCAAGAGCGTTGCGCTTGTCGTCGAGGGAGATGTGGGCGTAGATGGTCATGGTCACCTCGATGTCGCGGATGACCTGGGCGGGACGCCGAGGTTGGGCAGCAGGGCAACGCAGGTGTGCCGGAGATCGTGAAAGCACATGTCCCCGAGGCCGGCGACCTTGCGGATACGGAAAAAGTCGCGCGCCCCGTTCATCTATGATCCAGGATGTCCGATGGCCGGTAAGAACGATCAACGGGTCCCCGTTCAAAATCAGATAGTCTGATTTCATGAAGGTGATGACTGCTACTGAGGCATCTCGAAGCTTCGCGGTCGTTCTGGACGAGGCGGAGCGAGGGGAGACGATCGTGGTCACCCGGGGAGGTAAGCGGATCGCGGTGATCGGTCCCGCGCCCACGGCGCCGGGACGTATGGTCAAAGCCTTCCTGGCCAGAGCTGCGGGGACGCTGGACGCCGATTTCGAGGCCGATGTCGCGGCGGCCCGGGAGGCTGCCGACGACGAGATGAGGAGCACGTGGCCCGACGCCTGATCCTGGACACCGGCGTATTGATCGCGGCGGAGCGGGGCAGGGCCTCCGTGGACGCGGTGATCGGGGATGCCGACGATGTGGCGGTCGCCGCGATCACCGTGGCCGAGCTGCTCGTCGGTGTGGAGCTGGCAGATGAGGCGCGCCGTCCCGGACGGCAGGCTTTCGTGGATGAGGTTCTGGCGTTGATTCCGGTCGAGGAGTACACGGTGGACGTCGCCAGGGTTCACGCTCGTCTTCTGGCGCATGTGCGCCGGTCGGGAAAGACACGGGGAGCGTACGATCTGCTGATCGCCGCGACGGCGGCCGCCACCGCCAGAATCCTGATCACGATGGATTCGTCCGCCGCGTTCGACGACCTGCCCGGCGTCCGGGCGCAGGTCGTTCCCCGCTGAACGCCGACGGCGATCTTGACGGCAACGTTCACCATGGTCAACTGCTTCATCAAGTTCGTCGGTGGTAGGGGCGTCGGCAGCCGTCCACGGCCTTCTGACCTCGTGGCCGTCGAGAGGAGCAGGGTGATCGGTCCGCCTGAAGAGCGGAAGGTCGGCGGTTCGACCCCGCCCCTGACCACAGCAACTGAGCAGCACAAACGCCCCGAGCGATTATCGTTCGGGGCTTTTTGATCTCTGATGACAGCAACGTCTCCGCTGCTTCAAATCCCAGGTTTTTCGCGTCCTGGATGATCCCGCCCAAACGCAGGATCATGAGAATGTGAGCAGGACGGACAACACAATGCCGCTTCGCTTGCAGGAGCAGGATGGTCGCCGCTTCAGGCACGATATGGGGTCCCGGTAGTCCTGGCCGAAAAACCAACGGATATCGCTGACCTGCGCTAACGCGGAATCTCAGCATCCGTCGGCCCCGTCGTCTTGGTGCGGTCGAGGACGCGGTAGACGGTGGCGCGACCGATGGAGAAGACCTCCATGAGATCGGCGATGGTGTAGTCGCCGGTGGCATGCATCCGCACCAGCTCGGCTTGCTGACGGGCGGTGAGCTTGGGCTGTTTGCCCTTGAGCTTGCCGCGGGAGCGGGCGATGGCCATGCCCTCGCGGGTGCGCATCTTCAGCAGGTCGGCTTCGAACTCTGCGAACACGGCCAGCATGTTGAAGAACATCTTCGACATAGGGTCGGCGGGGTCGTAGATGCTCCCGCCCAGAGACAGGCGGACACCCCGGGCGACCAGGGTGTCGCCAATGTCGCGGGCGTCGGGGACCGAGCGTGCGAGCCGGTCGAGCTTGGGGACCACCAGGGTGTCACCGGCGCGTACGGCCGCGAAGGCCTGGTCGAGGCCGGGGCGGGCGCGGTTGGTTCCGGTGAGTCCCTTGTCGAGATAGATCCGGTCGCCCGCGACGCCGAGACCGGTGAGGATCTCGCGTTGGGCGGTGAGATCTTGCAGGACGGTCGAGCATCTGGCGTAGCCGATCAGTTCTCCCACCCCGAAAACGTACCGTTTAGCCCCCCATCACCGGACAGTTTCGCGGACCATCTATCTGAGACAGCGTTTCCGCAGGTCGCGTCTTCGCGGACCGGCAGTGCGGCGTGTCTCGTTGAGCGAACCTCGATTGAGACAGTCAAGATTGCAGTCGCACTTCATGGTGGTTGGCAACATCCGTCACTGCATGTAGCCGTGTCAGCTATCGGCGGGTGTTTGTGCCACTGGTTGTCCTTGAGGAGTTGTTGTGTGCGGGTGAGGAATGCCTGGCGGACCTCTTCTGGGTGCAGTATCTGGAGTGGTCGGCCGAGGCTGAGCAGGTAGCGGGCCAGGCCGTCGGCATCTGGCCCGCCGATGTCGATGATCGTGGCGTCATCGCCGTCCGGGTGGTGGACGCCGACCGTTAGTGGTACCAGCCTGCGGGCCTCATCGGCCGGTACGGCCAGGCGGATGGTCACCCGCACCGGGTAGGGCCTCAGCGCGATGCCCGTGCTGACCATCTGTGCTGGATCTGGCGGGTCGGGCAGGGCAGTGGCCTGCCCGGTGGCTGTGGCATCGATGATGCGATCGGTACGGAAGGTGCGCCAGTCCTGCCGCGTCAGGTCGTAGGCGAGGAGATACCAGCGGCGGCCGGTGTAGATGAGCCGGTAGGGGTCCACTCGGCGGGTGGACGTCGTTCCGGCCCGGTCGCGGTAGGTCAACTGGGTGCGTTCGCCTCGCCGGCACGCGGTGGCCAGGTCGAGCAGCAGCGCGGGGGAGATCTGGCTGTCGTCGGGTCGTGCGGTGTGGGTGAATGCGGCGTCCAGCTCGCCGAGCCGGTCGGCGATCCTGGCCGGCAGCACCTGGCGTAGTTTCAGCAGCGCCGACAGGGCTGCCTGGTCGCTGCCGGAGACTCCGCTGAAGGCGGCGGTGCGCAGCCCGACAGCGACCGCGAGGGCCTCCTCCTCGTCAAGGATCAGTGGCGGAATGCTGGTTCCGGGCCCGAGGTGGTAGCCGCCCCATGGGCCCATCTCCGATTCGATGCCGTAGCCGAGTTCACGTAGCCGGGCGATGTCCCGGCGAACCGTCCGTTCGGTGATCTCCAGCTGGGCGGAAAGATCAGCGCACGTCCAGGACGATCGCGTTGACAGCAAAGACAGCAGCCGCAGCAGCCGCGCCGAGGTGTTGACCACGGCTAACAGTCTGCTCGATAACCAGGACCGTTTCTGACCGGGTCATACCGTAACGTCGCCGGCATGACCGAGAACTCCTCGGCCGAAAAGTCCATTACGACGACGATGACCTCCGCCAAGGTGCGGTAGATGACGGGCCCGGATGGGCGCACGTAACCGACGAGGGGCAGGACCCATGGAAGCACGCATGAAGAGCGTGGCGAATCCCGACGTGATCACAGCGATCCAGCATCTCCACAAGGCGATTCACGCCGGTGGCGTCGACCCGCTCGTGCTCGAGCTGGTCCATCTGCGGGCCAGCCAGATCAACGGCTGCAGCCCGTGTGTGTTCGCCGGCGTCCAGTCGGCGAAGAAGCATGGAGAGACCGAGGAGCGGCTGCACAACGTGGTCACCTGGCGCGAGACCCCGTTCTTCACCGAGGAGGAGCGGGCAGCGCTCGCGCTGACCGAGGCCGCCACCCGGATCCAGGACGGCGCGCCGGGCGTGACCGACGAGATCTGGGACGGTGCTGCCACCCACTTCGACGAGAACCAGATGTCCGCGATCATCCTGAACATCGCAATCACCAACTTCTTCAACCGGATCAACCACACGATCCGGGAGCAGGCCGGCAAGACCTGGTGAAGGCGGGCGGGCGTCATCCGTCCAGAGGCCGCGGTGGCGACGTGGCGAAGGACGTGATCGGCCAGCTCCACCGCTGACCGATCCAGCGCCACTTCCGACAGGCCCCCGTCCTGGGCTCCCACCTTCGGGTGACCGCCGACAACCATCCCTTTGATGATCATCAGGGGCACATGACGATGAGCAACGAACTACTGGAACTGACCGTTACCGATGCCCGAGCCTGGCGGGAGTGGCTCAGCAGGCACCACGACAGCTCGGCAGGGGTGTGGCTGGTCCTCGCCAAGCAGAACACGACCCGGCCCACCAGCCTGACCTATGACCAGGCGCTCGACGAAGCCCTGTGCCACGGCTGGATCGATGGTCGGCTACGACGGCGGGATGAGATCACCTTCTGCCGGCGCTTCACCCCTCGCGGAAGGCAAAGTCCCTGGTCAGCGCGGAACGTTTCCATCGTCACCCGTCTGATCAGCGAGGGCCGGATGCATCCGGCCGGAATGACCGAGGTCGAACGCGCCAAGGCCCACGGCCGCTGGGACACGGCCTACGCGGGACAAGCCGGCATCGAGGTACCAGCCGACCTGGCCGCCGCATTGGCCGCGAAACCCCAGGCACAAGCGATGTTCGACATCCTCACCTCCCAAAACCGCTACGCCATTCTCTATCGGATCGCGACCGCCAAACGCGCCGAGACCCGAGCCCGCCGTATCACCCAGTTCGTTGACATGCTCGCCCGCGGCGAGGCGATCCACCCACAAAAGCGCGCCCTCGGCAGTTGAATGCGGGCCCACTCCTCTCCCCGCCTCGCTCCTCCAAGCCCACGCACATGGCGGCTCGGCGTTCGGCCAGACCCGGAACCTTACCCAGCCCCCCAAGAACCCGTCATGGGCGCAGGCTCGGCTCAACAGCGGCCGGGCGCAAGGGGCGCCAGCCGCCTCCGTCGAGTTTGGCGAGCTCGGCTTCGACGTCGACGGTGATGACGCCGAAGAAGTTGACGTTCTCGCTGTGGGCCGGGGAGATGTGGGCCAGCAGCTCATCAGGCACATCCCGGCCGTCGGCGCGCAGGTTTTTGACGGCGAGCTGGTAGTACTCGGTCGTCCACGTGATGACCGCGTTGGTCAGCACCGTCAGGCACCACGCTTGTTCGGTCTGGTCGGCAAGGTGCGGCGTGGTGATGGTGCCCTGCTGGGCGTAGTGCAGGTCCCGGCGCAGCGCGTGCAGGCTTTCGCCTTTGTTCAACTGTCGCCCGATCCGCCGGCGATAGGAGGGATCCGATAGATACTTCGCGGCGTGGATCGTGCGGCGCAAGGTGCCCCATTCCTTCAGCGCGGCCGCCAGGGTGTTCTGCCGGGAGGCGGCCGACCATTTGCCGACCACCAGCGACGCGGTCGCCTGTCCGTACTTGAGCGATCCGGCCATGCGCAGTAGGTCGGGCCAGCAGTCGGCGACCAGCGCTTCGTTCCAGCGGGCGCCCAGCAGCGGACCGGCGTGCGGGTAGCGCTTGGCCGTCTCGGTGGGGGTGTCGTCCCTCACCAGGGTGATCTTCCCCAGGTCCCGGATCCGCGGCGACAGCAGCTTTCCCACCAGGTCGAACAGGGCGAAGTTGATCAACGTGACCCCGTGGGTATCGGTCGTGTGCTCATCGATCGGAAGGTCGGTGGCGTTTCCCAGCAGCTCATCGAGTATGAACTGGGCCTCCCGCTGGGTCGGGATGAGGATCTTGGTGCCGTAGGTGGAGTGCTGGTCGGACACGTGGGTGTAGGTGGACAGCACCTTCCCGCCGTGGATGGGCATCTGTCGGGCGGTGGTCGACTTGCCGCGCACCGGGAAGCGCTGCCCGTCGGAGGAGGACATGGTGCCGCCACCGAACACTCCTGCCAGCTCCAGACCGTGATGGTGGTTGACGATGCAGGTGTTGGCCTCCCGCAGCGTGTCCTCCCGCACGTACCACTCCATCGTCCAGGCCAGCACGTCGTAGGGGACGCCGCACGCCTCCGACATGCGGGCCAGCCCCAGGTTGGTGGCCATCGCGATCAACACGGCCAGAATGTTGCGTTTCAGCTCGGCGGACTTGGCCTGTTTACGGCCCCCGGCGTGGGTGAAGCAATCCAGGAAACCCGTGCGCACGTCCAGCTCGATCAACAACGAGGCGATCGGCGCGAACGGCAGCATCCCGGCCAGCTCGTCCTTCAGCTCCCCGGCCTCGGCAGGGACGTCCTCGGCCGTGAGCTTGGGGATCACCAAATTGTCATCACCGTCCAACCGGACCGCGCCGGTGTCGTCCGGCGCCGCGCCGGCCAGGGTCTTCTCCAGCTCCGCCAGCGCGGTGTGCAGCTCCTCCTTGCCCTGGGCCAGGGCGTCGGCGGCCGTGGCTGGCTTGCCGACCAGCGTGCAGAACGCGGCCTGCTTGGGCTGCCACTGCTCGGGTGTGTACAGGTAGGTCGACGGGTCGGCGTACCGGCGCGATCCCGGCACGAAGATGTCCCCGGACCGGAGCCCGTCCCGCAGACCCAAGATCACGCACAGCTCCCAGTAGTGGCGGAATGAGGTGTCGTCCCCGGTCTTGCGGGCCTTGTCCAGGTAGTCGGCGTACCTGGCCGGAACGAATGAGGTCGGCGCGTCCTCAGGCACCTTCCGGCCGCCGCCAGCGTTCAGCTTCTTCAAGATGGCCACCGCAGCCATCAGATCGGCAGTGCCTGGGCCGCCCTGGAAATCGATCGCCGCCAGCACGTTCGGGGTGAACTGCCGCAGGTAGGAATAAGAGGCGTGCATTGCCGACAGGCGGCCGTGGTCCTTGGGAAGCGGCCGCCACTCGCCCGCCACCGTCTCCCGTAGCCTGCTCATCCCGATCCGCTCCCGCAGCAGGCCACCGACCTGTTCGTCGGGAATCGACGGGTCGGCCAGCACCGGAAGGATCACATCCATCAGCAGCTGGCGGGTCTCGCCCTTCTTCGCCCGCTCGACCAGCGCCTCATCGGTCTTGATCTTGGCCCGCGACTCCCGCGCCGACACCGCCTGGTCGAACAACGCCACGACCTCATCCAGCAGGTCCACCGCCGACTGCGCCGCCACCGCCAACAGGATCGGATACCGACGCTCTGGATCGCGGCGCTCCAGCGCCTGATTGGTGGAACGGCGGCCCACCGTCGCCAGGAACCGGCGCCGCTCCGTCGGCAACGCCGACAAATCCAGCAGATGCGCGTCCATGCCGCGCAGCCACTCCAGCTTCTCGATGGTCGCCTTCACCGACTTGGCCGTCGCCTCCACCGCCGGGGTCGTCAGCCAGGCCAGCGGTGTCATGCCCCGCCCAACATCCACCGCCAGCATCCGATCCAGATCGCTACAGACCTGCTCGGTCAACAGATCGGCCACCGTCTCATGGGTGAGGTCGGTGGCCGCCTTACGCGCCGTCCCGACCATCTCCATGAGGGTGACCACACCTGGCCGGATCACCTTCGCCGCGATCAGGTACTCACGCGCCAGGTTGAACAACAGCGTCGGCGAGTCGTGCTCCATCGCCCGGTCCAGTAGGAACTGCTCCAGCTCCTTGAACGCCGCGCTGCCCGGCGAGGCATGCACCCATCCCAGATACTTCACGACCGACCGCAGGTGATCGGTCCGGGTCTGCTCCCGCCTGCCGTACTCCTCCAACATCGCCGCATCCACACCCCGCCGCTCGGCCAGCCGGGCCACCGCCACCGGCGGCGCCGAGCTCACCTCATCCGGGACGAACCCAAGCCACGGCAACGTACACAGCTGAACAGCAAGCCCCAAGCGGTCCGTTGCGCCCCGCCCATGGCCCGGGTCGACGAACGCGACATCAGCCGGTGTCAGCGTGAAAAACCGGATCAGATCATCCCGGCCGATGTCAGGGAACGACCGCAGCTGCTCCAGCTGATCCTCGGAGAACAACCGCGTCGACACCGACCACCTCCACGACGTACCAGGCAAACGGTACGAACCGTAACGTTGGTGATCAGAACGCCCGACACTGACCCCGCATCACCGCAGGTCAGCGATATCCGTTGTTTTTTCGGCCAGGACTACCGGGACCCCGATATGGGCGGGTCCTATTCGGGCATCGGTGAGGATGCCAACCTGGCGGAGCGCAAGGCCCGGCAGCGGGTACGACTCACATTGCTGCGCGGTTGAGAGCGGTCACGTGGAACTCTTGATCGGCGGACAGAAAAGTCGCGGCTGACGGACACCGGTTCCTGGTGGGCGGCCACCAAAAGTCTTGGTCAATGGCCAGGCCGATCTCCTGATCTTGTCCGTGTGTCACAGCTTGGGTTCCCCTCCGCGGGGGCTTGGGTTGCGGGTTGTCGAGACCTTGCACCCCAGACCCGCGGAGGGGGCCCGTGACGAAGTCTGGCATGGAGCTGATGGAGATTTACGAGGCTTACGACCTGACCGGGTGCGCCTGGTCGGCGGCGCAACTGGCGGGGTGTGACCCCAAGACGGTGCGCCGGTATATCGCGATCCGCGCGGCGGGCGGCAACCCGCACCAGCCGGCGCCGCGACCTAAGGCGATCGACGCGTTCCTGGCGAAGATCGAGGAGAAGGTCGACCGGTCGAAAGGGAAGATCCGCGCGGACGTGGTGCACAAAGACCTGGTCGCGATGGGATTCGCCGGGTCCGAGCGGACCACGCGGCGGGCGGTCGCCGAGATCAAGGCGGCCTGGAAGGCCGGACGGCGGCGCGTCTACCGGCCCTGGGTGCCTGAGCCGGGGATGTGGCTGCAGTGGGACTGGGGCGAGGGCCCGCGGATCGGTGAGCGCCGCACGCAGCTGTTTTGTGCCTGGCTGGCCTGGTCGCGGTTTCGGGTGGTGATCCCCGCCTGGGATCAGACGCTGGCCACGTTGACGTCGTGCCTGGACGCGGCGCTGCGGCGGCTGGGCGGGGCGCCGACGTATCTGCTGACCGACAACCCCAAGACGGTCACGATCGAGCACATCGCCCGCATCGCGGTGCGCCACCCGCAGATCGTCGAGCTGGGGCGGCATTACGGGTGCGTGGTGACTACCTGCGAGCCGTTCGATCCCGAGTCCAAGGGCGGGGTGGAGGCAACGGTGAAGATCGCCAAGGCGGACCTGGTGCCCACCCACGCCAACCTCCGCGCCGCCTATGGGAGTTTCACCGAGTTGGAGACCGCGTGTGCTGCCTGGAGTGAGCACATCAACGGCCGCCGCCATCGCGAGACACACCGGCCGCCGATCGAGATGCTGGCCGAGGAACGCGCTCGCCTGCACGTGCTGCCCGCCGATCCCTACGTGCTCGCGCTCGGCGCCGAGCGCCTGGTCTGCGACGACCGGACCGTCCGCTGGGGCGATGTGCGCTACTCGGTGCCGCCCGGCCACGAGGGACAGACGGTCTGGTGCCGCGTCCACGGCGACGAGTTGGTCATCGTCGGCCGCTCCGGCACCGATGAGCAGCACGGTCAGCACGGTCTGAGGGAACTGTGGCGGCATCGGCTGTCGGTTCCGGGCCGGCCGCGGATCGTCGATGCCCACTATCCCGAGCACGAGGGCGGCAACGGCCCCAAAGCGCCCCGGCCTCGCCCGCGGACCAAGGCCGAAGAAGCGTTCCTGGCGATCGGGCCGGGTGCGCAGGCGTGGCTGATCGAGGCCGCCGCCACCGGAGTGGTGCGGATCCGCACCAAAATGGCCCGCGCGGTCGAGCTGGCCAGTCTGCTGGGCGCGGCCCGGGTGGATGAGGCGCTCGGCCTGGCCGCGATCAACGGCCGGTTCGCCGAAGCCGATCTGGCCTCCATCTGCGACCACCTCGCGTTGCATGAGCACGCCGGTGAAAACACCCGTGTCGACGAGGCTCACTCGGTCCAGCCCGGCACCGCTTCCTGGGCTGCCTTCAGTAACACCAACAGCGTCAAAGGAGATCACTCGTGAGTGTCACCCTTCCTGCGGCCCCACCGGTCCCGGCCGAGTTGGAGGCCCTGTTTCGCCGGATGCGTTTTCCTTACGCCCGCAAAGCGGCGCCCGAGGTGCTGGCGACCGCCCGCGCGCAACGCTGGGACCCAGCCGAAGTCGTGCGCGTCCTGCTCAATGAGGAGGTCGTCGGCCGCGACCAGGCGACCCGCCGCAACCGGCGCAAGAGCGCGGGCTTTCCCTCCGGCAAGACCTTTTCCTCCTGGCGGCGCGAGGGCTCCACGATCAACGAGGCCACCCAGAACGCGCTGATGACGCTGGAATGGGTCAGCCGCGCGGAGAACCTGGTGATCGCCGGACCGTCCGGCACCGGCAAGTCCCACTTCGCTGAGGCACTGTCGCATCTGGCGATCGAAAAAGACCTGCGGGTGGCCTGGTTCACTCTGGAGTCTCTCAGTGCCACGGTCGGCCGGGCCAAGATCGACGGATCGGTCTCGCGCGCCATCGGCCGCATCTGCCGCAGCGACGTCATCGTTATCGATGATATCGGGTTGCTGCCGGTCGGCCACGAGACCTCCGAGGCGTTCTACCGCGTTATCGATGCCGCCTACGAGCGCCGCTCGGTCGTGGTCACCAGCAACATCCACCCGTCGGGTTTCGACACCATCATGCCCAAGACGCTCGCCACCGCGACCGTCGACCGGCTGATGCACCACGCCCACCTGGTGGAGACCAGCGGCGACTCCCATCGCCTGGCCGAGGCTCTGTCCGGGCGTGGAGTGATCCCGCTGACCTGACCGCCCACCCGGAGATCGACCTGGCCACCCACCGGGATTCCCAGTGGCCACGCCAGGAATTTTGATGGCCATCAGCCAGGAGAAATCTGGCCGCTCAACTGGAGAACGGCGTGTCCGCTAGCAGCGGTGAGGAACCAGAGCCGACCAGGCATCGCCATTGCGAAAAGTGGCGCTATTAACGAGGGCGGAAATGAAGTGTCCCGGAGGTGACCTCCGGGACGCTTCATTTGTGTGCGTGCGATGTCAGCCGAGGGCGCCGCCGGGGGCTGTTTCGCCTGGGGAGAGGCTGGACAGGTACGGGGATCTGGTGAACCTGGTCCATGAGGTGGCGCCGTACGTCATGGGGGGCGATCGGTGCTTACGGTGGCGCGGCGCTGGTCAGGGCCGACGAAGAGGCCGCCGACGCCACGGTCGGGTGGGGGCGCACGCTGCCGCGGTGCATCTTCGAAGTCACCGCCACCGAGGAGGAGATACCCGAGGCGGTGACGACGCCGTCCACTTGATGGTCCACGGCGACGGCCGCCGCTGAGCCGGGGCTCGCGCCACCGGAACGACGAGAGCCCGGAGGCGTTGATTTTGTCGCAACCTTTGTCGCATCCTATTGATACAAAGCTTGCGACAAAGGAGATGGCATGACCCGTGAACCGTTACCGGACGCCGGCCCGTCGGCGCCTGCGACCGATCTGCGACTGGCGAGCGCGTGGCTGGCCCGGCACGGCCTGGCCGACGCCCACCCGACCCCGCTGCTGGCCGGCCGGCTGGCGGTCCGCAACCGCGCCCGCCTGGCCACTTACGTCATCCTGGCCGCGCTGATCATCGTGAGCGCCCTTGCCGCCGTTTCCGCTTTCAGCGACCCCCAGCCGTATCGCCCGCTGCCGCTGCTGGCCCTGACCGCGTCGGTGGCCGGACTCCTGCTGGCACAGTCGCTGCTCGACCGGTGGGTACGACGCGTCGACCAGCGAGCGGCCGCGACGCTGTCGCGCAGGGCCACCCATACGATCCAGCCCGGCTGGCGGACCGTGCTCGGCCGGCCGTTCGCTGTTTTCGCCGTCGCCACGTCCGCCGGTGCGATGGTGCTGGCCGTGGGCGCCCTGGCCGTTCCCGACCCCACCGTGCGGCAGCTGGCCGTCGTCGTGCTGATCGGCCTGCTCGGCGCGACGGCCATCACCGCCCTGCAGTTGCGCCACCTGCTACGGCACCCGGTCGTGGCGGAGGACGAGGAGTCGCTCACCGCCGACGTCATCATGCGCGTCGAGGACGCCCGCGAGCTCACCACGCCGAATGTGCAGTGGTCACTGCCCATGGTGCTGCTGTTCGGCACCGCGCCCGGCTGGTGGGGCGCCGCCGCGGTCGCCTACGTGATCCTGGGCATGGTCGCCCTCGTCGCGCTCCGCGCCAGGACGCCGTCGTGCGCGACGGTGGCCCGACAGGTCATGAGCGTCCGATGATCGTCATCGACGCGGCCTCGCCGGTGCCGCCGTTCGAGCAGCTACGATCCCAGCTCGCCCGGCAGATCCAGGACCGCACGCTGACCGTGGGCGCCCGGCTGCCGACCATCCGCCACCTCGCGGCCGACCTCGGCCTGGCCGCCAACACGGTCGGCCGGGCCTACCGGGAACTGGAGGAGGCGGGACTGATCGAGACGCGCGGGCGGGCGGGCTCGTTCGTGTCGGCCACCGGCCAGCAGGGCCGGGAGCGGGCCCACCGGGCCGCCGCCGACTACGCCGCCGTGATCGCCAGTGTCGGCATCGACGAGGACGAGGCGATCCGCATCGTACGGGCGGCTCTGACGTCCGGCGCGGCAGCACCGGCCTCGTCATGACCACGACCCGGCCGCGGGGGTCACGTCGTCGAACGCACGACGTCGGTGTAGTGGCCGCTCAGGCGGCGTCCGGGCCGCTGCGTCGGCTGCTCCGGAAATCCCGCACCAACTCCGCGGTGATCTCGATCTCGGTGTGGGTCATGGGGAGCAACAGCAGCTCGACTCCCACCGCGAACCACGGCCCCTGTTTCTCCACGTGATCAAGCGAAGAGTCTCACGTACCTGGCGGTGCCGATTTCACAGTCATTGAGAAAGCAGCTGTTCCTTTCGAAAAGGGGTACCAGTGCGATCAAGTCTGACATCGTTCATCGCCGTGGCGACGGTGGCCATCGTGGCGGCAGGCGTGCCCACGTCGGCCGGGGCCCGGATCGGCACACCGGAGTCGGCGGTGGCCGAAGCCGGGGGAGCGGCTCCGATCTGGGGCGAGTGCCCGCCGGTGGAATCCGGCGGCGTCTCGCGCGACCCACGCCGGCAGTGCGCGACGTTGCGGGTGCCGCTGGACTACCGCGCCCCGCGCGGGCGGAGCATCGAGATCGCGATCTCCCGGATCGGCACGGCGCGTCCCGGGGCGCGTCGCGGGATCCTGCTCTCCAATCCGGGCGGCCCGGGCGGTAGCGGCCTGGACCTGCCCAGCCGGCTGGCGGTCGTACTGCCGCGCGAGGTCCTGGATCGGTACGACCTGATCGGCTTCGATCCGCGCGGGGTCGGCCACAGCACCCCGGTCACCTGTGGCCTCGATCTCATGAGGCAGTTCACGCTGCTGTTGCCCTACCCGGGACCGGATGGCGGCATCGGGCGCAACGTCGCCTTCGCACGGGACACCGCGGCCGCGTGCGCCGAGCATTCCGGCGATCTGCTTCCGTTCATCACCACGGCCAACACAGCCCGGGACATGGACCGCATCCGAGCCGCACTCGGTGAGCCGAAACTCTCCTACTTCGGCCTCTCCTACGGCACCTATCTGGGAGCCGTCTACGTCTCGATGTTCCCGGGACGCACCGATCGGATCGTGCTGGACGGCGCCGTCGATCCGGACCTGGTGTGGCGGGACATGGGGCGAACCTGGAGCCAGGCGATCGCGGTGCGCCTGCCCGACCTGCTGGCCTTCGCAGCCGAGCGGGACGCCGTCTACCACCTCGGCGCGACACCGGACGAGGTGCGGCGCATCTACGACCGGCTGCTCGCGACCCTCGACAGGCGGCCCCTGCCGATCCCGGGCGGCCCCGTGCTCGATGGCAACGCACTGCGCGAGATCACCCGAGTGGGGCTTTACTTCGACGGCGACTTCCCTTTCATCGCCGAGTTCTGGCAGGAGCTCACGGCCGCCGTCTCAGGATCCACCGTGGACCCCGCCATCCTGAGGCGACTGGACCGGCTGGGCTCTGTCGGCAGGGCCGACGACTCGGGAACTGGGAGCGCGGCAGGTGGCGAATCAGGGTCAGGCCGGCAGGCGGTTGGTTGGAGTGGGGCCTGGTTCGAACAGCTCGACGAGGTTGCCGGCGGGATCGGTGAGCAGGATCTGGCGTCCTCCGGGGCCGGCGACCACGTCACTGCGGAATGGCAGTTCGGCCTTGCGGAGCCGGTCGATCGTGGTGTCGAGGTCCTCAACGATGAGGTGGATGCGGTTTCGGCCGGCAGGGGTGTCCGAGGGTGTGGCGCGGGCGCCGGAGCTGGTGGGTCCGGATAGCAGCAGCCGCAGGGGACCACGGACCACGTCGGCGAAGGCGGGCGCGGCGTCCAGGCGCAGGGTGAAGCCCAGGTGAGTGGTGTAGAAGTCGATCGAGGCGCGCACGTCGTCGACGAGGTAGCGGACGCCGGCGAGCTGATCGGGTGCGGTCATGGCAGGGCCTCCTAGGGGGTCAGGACCGGAAGTAGGTGGCGGACACGGGCATCGATCTCTGCCGCGGTATGGACGAAGGCGCGGTGGGCGTCCTTCTGGGCGGCCTTGGACGCTGCGGGGTCGGGGATGCTCCAGTGGATGCGCCGGGTGTGGTCGCCGAAGTCGGGGCAGACCTCGCGGACCTTGTCGCACAGGCTGATCACGTAGTCGAAGTGGCGGTCGGTCATGGTCGCCAGGGATCGTGGGCGCTGTCCTGTCAGGTCAATGCCGTAGCCCTCGTTTAAGGCCTGTACGGCATGGGGGTGGAGCTGCGGCCGGGGGTGGCTTCCCGCGCTGGTGACCTCGACGTGGTCGGCGTGGCGGCGGAGCAGGGCTTCGGCGATCGGTGAGCGGGCGCTGTTGCCGGTGCAGGTGAACAGTACGGTGGGCGCAGGTCCCGGATGGCGTGGCGGTGGGGTGGGACCGGGGTGGAGCGCCGGATGCAGAGCGGCGCCGGCATCGGTCAGCGCCTGAGCGCAGCGTTCCAGATCCAAGTGGTAATAGGTGTCACGCGCATCCGCGCTGCTGCGGCGTGCGCTCACCAGCTTGCCGCCGCGTAGCAACCGCAGATGGTAGGAGAGCAGGTTCTGCGGCTGACCGATCAGCTCCACCAGCTCACGCACCCGATAGTCGCCGGTGGCCAGTTCGCTCAGCAGTCGCCACCGCACGGGGTGTGCGGCCAGCTGCACGAAGTCTGGAACCACTTGAGCGGGGGATACCATGAAGTGATAATACATCAAATGAATTTGATGGATTGGGCTCGCCGCGCAACCGCGGGTTCTCATCTCACCGGCCTGGCTGCGGTCCGGCGGAGACCTGACGGGCGCCACCAACCTCATTCCCGGCCCCAACTCCACCGAACTGGCCGTTCACCTGGGTTTCGACCGTGCCCGATGGCGTGGCCTGCTGGCCGCGGGCTTCTGCGCCGAGCGCGTCGTTCACTCGAAAGCGGGAGGCGCCGACCGCTGTCCCGACCCGGAGCGTGTGACCGGCGTCTTCCAGCTCGGCCGCCACCGCCACCTGGTGAACCGCGACGTTGGCCGGTTCGAACTCGGTCCGGCGACCTCACCAGCCCGCGCCCATCAGGCACGCTGCCAGGCGAAGTACGGCGTCGGCTCCCGGCCTCGCCGAGTCGGTGTACCCCCTACCGCCGAGGCGATGCCTCAGCTCACGGCCTTCTTGACGAGAGCGGTGATCGTCTTCGCGACTTCGTCGCTCAACTCGGTCACGGCGAAGGACGTGGGCCACAGGCCGCTGTCGTCGGCGAGCTTTGCCTCGGAGGTGAAGCTGAAGGTTGAGTAGGGCTCTTTGTCCGTGTTCCCGCTACGGAAGAAGCACACAACCTTCCCTTTTCTGGCGTAGGCCGGCTGTCCGTACCACAGCTTCGGCGACAGCTCTGGGGCGTTGGTGGTGACAATGGCGTGGATGCGTTCGGCCATTGTGCGGTCCGACGGTTCCATCTCCGCGATCTTCGACAGCACATCGAGTTCCTCGGCGGCTGCCTTGTTGCCACGGCCACGGTTCGCCTCCTTCCTCAGTTCCGCGGCGCGTTCCTTGATGGCGGCATGCTCCTCCTCGGAGAAACCGTCCGTGCTTTTCTTGCTCTCCGCGCCGATGTCCGCGCTCACCGCTGTCACTCTCCTCGTCGTCATCGCTGTGAAGTGGTTGTGACGCTAGCCGTGCCGCGAAGCCGGCGCTTCTCGATTCTTGATCGATGCTCGCCCCGCGCTTCCGGGACACACCTCGTCGCACGGGCCCACACTGCCGGCTGTCGCCCGCGCGGCAGGCGAGGTGGAAGATGGTGCGTATGGGTCTCGGGCGTGCGGAGGCGCAACGGTTGCAGGACATCGCCGTGATCCGTCGTGTCCGGGATCGGATCGATCGTGAGTACGCCAAGCCGCTGAACCTTCAGGCGCTGGCCGCTGGGGCGCATATGTCGGTCGGGCACCTGAGTCGAGAGTTCCGTCGCGTCTACGGTGAGTCTCCGTACTCGTATCTGATGACCCGGCGGATCGAACGGGCGATGACGCTGCTGCGCCGCGGAGACCTCAGCGTCACGGAAGTGTGTTTCGAGGTGGGTTTCTCCTCACTGGGCACGTTCAGTACGAGGTTCACCGAACTGGTCGGCGTGCCGCCGAGCGTCTACCGGCGTGACCATTCCCAGGCCGCAGCGGGTATTCCGCCGTGTCTGAGCAAGCAGGTGACCAGACCGGTCAAGAATCGAGAAGCCCGCGCCCGGTAGTCATGCGTAGCGTGCCGGGCATGAACGTCACCATTCAGCACGCCTTCCTCCCGCACACCGACCCCGAGGCCGCTCTAGGTTTCTATCGCGACATCCTGGGCTTCGAGGTCCGGGCCGATGCCGGCTACGAAGACATGCGGTGGATCACCGTCGGCCCGGTCGGACAGCCCGGCACCTCCATCGTGCTGCAGCCGCCGGCGGCCGATCCGGGCATCACCGACGAGGAGCGCCGCACCATCTTGGAACTCATCACCAAGGGCGCCTACGCCGCCGTCACGCTGGCCACCGACGACCTCGACGGGCTGTTCGACCGTCTGCAGGCCGCAGGTGCCGATGTGGTCCAGGAACCCATCGACCAGGACTACGGAGTCCGTGACTGCGCCTTCCGTGATCCCGCCGGCAACCTCATCCGCGTAACCAGCGCATCTGCCTGAGCCGGCCCGCACAACTTTCACACTGAAAGCACGAAAGGACCACCGATGCCGCTCTCTGTCGACATCATCACTCTCGGTGTACCGCAGGTAGAAGCCGCATGTGCCTTCTACACGTCCGCGTTCTCAGCCACGGCCACGGACGACGACCACACCGCCGGCCTCGACCTTCACGGCACCGGGCGGCTCGCCCTCCGCCAGATCGACGCGCTCGCCACCGACTCCGGTACGGACCCGGCGACCTTGGGTTTCCGTGGCTACGTCCTGTCCTCCATCGTCAACCGGCCCGCCGAGGTCAAGGCCCTTCTCGATGCCGCCACAGCCAAGGGCGCGACGGTCATCAAGCCGGCGAGGAAGCAGTTCTTCGGTGAGTTCACCGCCGTCTACCAGGCACCGGACGGGGCCGTGTGGAAGCTGACCGCGGCCTCCAAGAAGGACACCGATCCCGTCCCCGACCCGCCGAAGCCGATCGAGACCGCCATCTACCTCGGCGTCGCCAAGCCGATGGCATCCAGGGCGTTCTATGAGACGCTGGGCATGAGCGTCAACCATGACTACGGCGACAAATTCCTCGACTTCGCCATCGCCGACGGCGTGTGCCGGCTGGGCCTGCTGCCACGCAAAGCCCTCGCCAAGGACGCCGGCGTCGACGAGCACGGTGACGGCTTCTCGGCGCTCGTCCTCACCCACATCGCCGCTTCCCGTGACGACGTCGACGCTCTTCTAAGCGCCGCTGACTCTGCCGGCGGCCGGGTCACCGCCGCAGCGGCCCGAACCGACCGGGGTGATTACGCCGGGCACTGCACCGACCCCGACGGCTACCACTGGAGGATCACCACATCCGGCTGACCGCCACGGGTCGCTCGGCGCGACTGGACGGGGGCTGCAGGAGGGGGTGGGAAGGGGCGAGGAGATCGCGGGGGCTCCTGAAACGCGCCCAACGTTCCGGCTGGTAGATCGGTGGACACGACGAACAAGGTGACAGAGCCCGAGCTTGGCGGCAAGACGCCGGAACGCCGAAAAATTGGGAAGCTCTCCGTCGAGAAGTTCATCGAGCTCAGGGATACGCGGGCCACCGATGCCGTTCGTGCGCGACTGCGCTGACCCCCTGGTATTCATGAGAAGGCGTCCCGGCGCAGGTCGCGGGCCTCGGGGCGTCGCTGGAAGCCGGCCGACCTGTAGGTGGCGACGGCGCCGACATTGGAGCTGGGGGTGATGACGGTCGCGCTCGACGAGCCCAGCTTCCGGAGGGCGGCCGCCGCGGCGAGGGTGATCGCGTGGCCATGGCCGTGGCCGCGATGTTCGCGGTGCACGCCCATCGGCTCCAGCAACCCGGGCTTCCCCGGACCGGCCGACCACACCGTCACCGCCGCCACCGCGTCGCCCCGGTCGTCGTACGCGACCAGACACCGGGCGTCGGCGTACGGCGGTCCGGCCGCCATCGCGTGCCAGCGCTCGTCGGTGAACGTCGACCCGTCGAACGACGCCCGCTGTACGGCGGCCCGCACGTCCGCCTGCTCCGGTCCGATCACTTCGATCCGCACGTCCGGGTCCTGCACCGGCTCCGCGAGGTCGCGGCGCAGCGGCGTCCACGGCTCGCCGGCGTTCCAGCCGTTCCCGGACAGCAGGTCCCGGACCAGCGCGCGCATGGGCGCTTCGACGTTCGCTCTCCCCTCGGGCAGTACGCCGCGCTCCGGCTCGGTCATGTCCGCGACCAGCCGTCGCGCCACCTCCTCGTCCCGCCGGGCGTCCGGCGCGATCGCGAGCCGCAACACCCTGGGGTCGTCCAGCAGCCCGACGGCGAGAATCCGTCCGTCACGGCTCCAGGTCCGGACCGCCGCGGCCGTCGCCTCCGCGCCGAATCGCCAGAACCAGCCCAGGTCTCCCGGGTGGAGTTGCGGTGGCGCCTCGTCGTGCTGCCAGTCCCGCAGCACGTCCACGACCGCGCTCAGCCCGTCGACTCCCGGCTCACCCGACACGATCGCCATGGCCCCGATCACACCCCACCGCACCGGTGGTCCGCACCTGATTTTCTGCCGGTGCGCTCCAGCACTCGCGCGACATGGGGACGTACTCGCATGGCAGGCGAGCGGGAACCTCCTGGCCATGCTGGCGCAGCCGTCCTGGTGCGGCGCCGTACGAAATGACGGAAGGTATCCCTGCCATGCACGTCACGCCCCAGATGGCCGCCACCGCGGCTCACGCGGTGATCGGCTCGATCGATTCGTCAGCCGGTCGCGATGGCGATTCCCGGGAAGGCGGTGGTCGCGTTGCTCCACGGCGCGTAGTACAGCCGCCAGGAGCAGACGCGGCCGTTGAGGACGTAGCCGGTGCAGGGCACCTGAGCGCTGGTGTCGATCAGGGAGATGACCCCCACCGCGTACTGCTGGGTGGTGCCGGACGGTTCGGGAGTCTCCACCGGGCCGCCGCTGTCGCCCTGGCCGGCCACGTTCTTGCGCGTCGGATTCTCAAGAAGGGCCAGGCCGTAGAGCACGCTCTCGGCAAGGTAGATCGTGACGTTGGTCATCTTCACCTGGCAAAGGCAGATGGTGCCCGAGTAGGCGCCGGAGGTGCAGAGCCACATGCCCACGTAGGAGGCGGAGGTGCCGACGACCGGGTTGCTGAACTCCGGCGATACGGTGCCGGGGTTGTTGTTGTAGACGCGGCCGGCGGTGCTCGCGCGGATCAGCATCACGTCGCGGCTGGTGTTGGCATAGGCGATCGGGCCGATCACCTGGCCGGTCGGGTCGGTGGCCGTCTGCCCGATGCTGCCGCAGTGGGCCGCGGACAGCATCCAGCTCGCCCCGCCGGCGGTGACGGCGAAGCCCGTCGAGCAGCCGCGGCCGGTGCCGGTGGTGCGCCAGGCCGCGCCGCCCAGCCAGGGCGCGGCATCGTCCCAGCGGCTGGCCGGGGTCGGTGTGACGCCGGCCTCCACGGTGACCGGTACCGCCGAGTCGGCGACCTTCGAGCGGGTCAGGCCGTAGGCGGCGCCCGAGACCGTCAGGCCCGAGCCGTCGACGTTCGGCGCGATCGAGGTGATCGCGCCGCCGGAGGTGCGGCCGAGACGGTTCATCTCGCTCTCCAGTTCCCGGGCCGAGTAGGCCGCGGGCAGGACACTGACCGGGACGTCCCGGCGTAGTCGGCCGACCAGGTCGTCGATGCGCTCGGGGGTGTCTCCCTTCCAGTAGACACGCAGTTCGCGGTTCTCCGGCGCCGCGACGATGCCGGCGAACCCGGTGTCGCCCTGCGTCCTGACGGCGGCGGTGACGCGGTCTGCGGCCTTGACCAGCTTCTCCTGGGTGGCCACCAGGTCCTTCCAGGAGGCGAAACCGCCCGGGACCTCGCCGGTCGGCTCGACGGCCCGGGTGATGGCGTTCTCGGGGGAGGCGGGAGCGGGGGCCGCGGTGGCCTGGATGGCGTTCATCGCGACCAAGGCGAGGGCGACTCCCAGCGCCACTGCCGGACGACCGGCGGATCGTGAGGCTCTTGCGGTGATCGGGGGGATTTTCACCGGATGCTCCTCTGCGTTTCACTTGCGGGGATACATCCGATATTTCATGAGTTTACGGCACAATCAATGTCTTGACATGTATTTTCAGAGTGGTAAATCGATGAAGTCAGACAATATCGTGTTGGGATTCCGGCCTCGGGCTCAGGGCCTGTTACGCATCTCCGTCTGGCCGTTCGGGAGTTGAGGTCGCCCAGTTCGGGGCCGGTCTGAGGCTTCCGCCTGCTCGGCAATGCCTCAGCCGTTGATTTCCAAGATGACCGGAAAAGAGTCCTATCGAACCGAGCGAAGCGATGATGCCCACACTGAAGATGAGTGACGCGGTCACCGGCAAGGCGGCCGACGGGACGTACGTGCCCAAGGCGGGTGACGTCATCGCCTTTTCGCCCCCGAATGAGCGGAGCAGGGTGATCGCGCCGCCTGAAAAGCGGAAGGTCGGCGGTTCGACCCCGCCTCTGAGCACAGTGGCCGAGCAGCACGAACGCCCCGAGCCGATCACGGCCGGGGCCTTCTTGGTTCTGGTCGACGGCGGTGCTGCCGACAGGGTGGGTCGGCCGATACGAGGCCCTCGCAGGTCGGTCGAACGAAATGACCGCATGACTCCGGGGCATTCCAGAGTGGCCAGGGCTTCCCTGTTGAATGAATGCGCAGGGGCGCTAGATTTTGATGATGAAGCGCTCAACGATCGCGGTGCTCGTGGCCGCCTGTATGGGGGTCGGTGCCGCCTTAGTGGCTTTTGTCGCTTTTTCGGCGTCAACCGATGGGTGTACCGCTGAGGATGACCGGCTCATCGCCTCCCTGGGCAAGCTCGACATCCTCGATGCTCATCCGGCGCACGCGAAACCCCAGGGGGGACGCGGATCCGGTTGCGACAGTGTCTACCGGACGGTGACTGTCAGGCAGGCTTACCGCCCTTCGGGCCAGGTGGCCGAGATGCTGTCCTTTTATCAGGACGCCGCGACCGCGGACGGTTGGAAACCTTCTCCAAAGGATGAAGGCGGAGTGGTGAACTGCTTTGTCAAGTCCGTCGACGGTAGAGATGTTCACCTCTCGGTGTTGTTCCTGGAAACGGAGGACGACGACTACGAGGTGAACGTGAGCTCCTCTGTGAGCGGCAGGAGTCGGTGTTGAGCTTCGGCCTCCTGGAACACGACGAAGGCCTGCGGACGGGGTGAGGACGGGCCGGGAGGAGGTTGGCGGGCATGCCGCACATGCCCGCGTTCGGGACGACGGGTCCACGATGCGGGTCCCCGTGATCGGGCCGTGGGAGGCGGTCAGCGGTTCAGTCGAAGCCGGCGTGCGGTGCGCTGGTGCCCTGTGGCACGCGGAGCGGGCCGGACGCGCCGGGACGGACGTCGAAGTCGAAGATCGCGGTTGGCAGGTAGACGGTGGCGCAGGAGTTGGGAATATCCACCACCCCCGACAGCCGGCCCTCGATCGGCGCGGCGCCGAGCAACAGATACGCCTGCTCGGGGCTGTAGCCGAACGCCGTCAGGTAGTCGATCGCGTGCAGGCAGGCCCGCTGGTAGGCCAGTTGCGAGTCGAGATAGCGCTGCTCGCCGTCCAGGGTGACGGACACCCCGGAGAAGGCGAGCCACTCGCTGTACTGAGGGCCGGTGCGGCCCGGCATGAAGATGGCGTTCTCGCCGACGCGGTACGTCTGCATGCCCTCCTTGATGACGTCGACCCGCAGGTCGATGAACCCGCCCATCTCGATGGCACCGCAAAAGGTGATCTCGCCGTCGCCCTGTGAGAAGTGCAGGTCGCCGACCGACAGGTTCGCGCCGGACACGTACACCGGGTAGAAGACTCGGGAGCCCCGGGTGAGGTTCTTGATGTCCTGGTTGCCGCCGTTCTCTCGCGGCGGTGCCGTGCGGGCCGCCTCGGCCGCGACCCGGTCGAACTCGGACGGGGAGACGGAGCCGAGGACGGCGTCCTGGGGCTCGGGAGGCAGGGCCAGCGGCGGCACCCTCTGCGGGTCCGTGGCCCTCAGCGCCGACTCCCGCGCGTTCCATTTCGACAGCAGCGCCGCTGACGGCGCGGTGCCCATGAGTCCGGGGTGGGTGATGCCGGTGAACGACACCGCCGGGATATGGCGCGATGTGGCAGTCTGACCGGAGAAGTCCCAGACCGCCTTGTAGGCGTCGGGGAACTGCTCGGTGAGGAACCCGCCGCCGTTCCTGGTGGGGAAGATCCCGGTGTAACCCCAGCCCTGGCCGGCCAGCGGGCCGCTGTCCTCCTGAGGGATGGGCCCCAGGTCGAGGATGTCCACGACCAGCAGGTCGCCCGGCTCGGCTCCCTCCACCGCGAACGGGCCGCTGAGCGCGTGCACCTTCGTCAACGGGGCGTCACGGATGTCCTCGGCGGAGTCGTCGTTGTGGATCGCACCGTCGAACCACTCCCGGCAGTGGACCCGGAAGCTGTCGCCGGGCTTGACCCATGCCACCGGCGGGATCGCGGGGTGCCAACGGTTGTGACCGATCTTGGCCTGGTCGGTGAACTTCCTCTTCGAGTCGAGCGGGAAAATCAACTCTGGCACGGCTGGGTTCCTTTCGGCGCTGCGAGACGGTCACGGCCGCGGCAGGCGGCCGGTAGCGGGATGGACGGCCACCGCGCCTCCGGCGCGGCGCCGCGGCAGGGACGTGACGACTTCGGGCTCGGAGGCGCTGCGCTCCGCGCGCTGCAACCGAGCGGCCACGGCGGCCGGAGTGCGCGCCAGCATCGGCGCTGAGAACGCCCGAACCGAGGCCGCGCCACAGTCCGGGCACGGCACCGCAGCGGGTGCGGTGCCTATCCGAAAAGTGACCTCGATTTCTGAGCAGTGCGGACACCGATAGGCATATACCGTCATAGCACGCGCCCTTCGAGCGACTTCGAGTCGGTCCTCCCCGGTCGTGATCCCTCTCTACCGACGTGACCTCGGAAAACAGTCTCAGAGTCGGATGTATCCGCAATTTAACGTGTGAATGGAATGCAATCCATCTCACTTCCGCCAACTTGCTCGCACGGTAAGGTAGATCGCTTATTCCACAGGCGAAAATACGAGGAGATGTTCCTTCGTGCTCAATGTTCTGGCCGGTGGTGACGTTCCCGGCCCGCTGTCGGGAAATGTCGGTCTTGGACCGTTACTTAGCTGATCATCGCTGATTCTTGGCGGCGAAGATCGGTGGCACGTCCAAGGGGGATGTCACGCGGCGATCCGCAGGCCGTCCTCGTCCGGGTCGCGGATCAGCCGGACGCCGGCGGGTCCGAGGGAACCCGCCGGGCCCGCGATGATTTCGGCGACCTGCCGATCGTTCCCGGTCTCACGATTCGAGAACGCCGCCGGCCCTGGGGGCCATCTCGAAAGGCTCCGAATTGAGATCGATCCGAACACGGCATTCCAGTATGCCTTTTTCTTTTACCTGAAATTTTAGCGGGAGGATAGTCGATATGGCAGGTCCGTGCGCCGAGGATCCAGGAGGATTGGCGCTCACCATCGAGGGTGACGCCGGTGTTTATCGATCCCGGGCCCGGGGATACTTGTCGTCGTAATCGCTCATTCCGGGCGAATCAACGAATCCGGGAGGCTGACATGAATGGCTACCTACCGTATCGTGATTCCACTCCGACTACCCGCATTGGGGGCGTACGCGGCTGGCAGGCGGACATTCTTCGCGGCGAGTCGTAGCTGAATGAGCCGAGGTGCTGCGGTGCGTAAAGGCCGCAGTGCCTCGACCTGTTGCAGGCGGGGCGATGCATCGGGGGGCGTCTGTGGTGCGATTGTTCTACCCTGCCGTCTGGCGCAGCGATGCGGTGGAGGATCTGTTCGGATTCCCGGTCCCCGATCCCTACCGGTGGTTGGAAGACGGCGATGACGCGCGCGTGCGGGACTGGGCCGCGGCCCAGGATCATCTCTTCCGCGCGTATCGCGCCGGATGGCGTGAGAGGCGATCGTGGGCGTCCTTGGTGGATCAGGTGTCATCCTTCGGCGTCTCGGAGCCTCCGATGGTGCGTGGTTCGGTCATGTTCCTTGCCGAGCAGCTCCGTGGGGACGAGCAACGGCGCCTGCTCGTCGTTGACACCGAGGGGAACAGGCGGGTGCTGGTCGATCCGGTAGAGATCGATCCGTCCGGCCACACCGGGCTGCACGCCTGGTGGCCGTCGCGCGAGGGCGAACGCGTGGCCGTCCAGATGGAGGTCGCCGAGCAGCCCGGCAGCGACATCCTGGTGCTGGACGCGCGTACCGGTGAGGTGCTGGACGGGCCGTTGCCACGCGCCCGTAACACCTCGCTCGCCTGGCTGCCGGGAGGGGACGCGTTCTACTACGTCAGCCGTGTTCCCGATGAGGAACTGGCCCCGGGCGACATGCGTCTGCAGCGGCGGGTGAGGTTGCACCGGATCTGTTCCCCCTGGCAGACCGACGCGGTGGTGTTCGGCGGCGACGATGCCCCGGACCACTATTACGGGCTCACGGTCAGCGCCGACGGCCGTTGTCTGGCGATCACCGCGATGGTCGGCCCCGCCTCACACAACGATGTGTACGTGGCCGAGCTCGTCGATCCGGAAGCCCCGCATTTCGTCAAGGCCGTGGACGGACGCGCCATAGGCGCCCGTGTTCTCCCACGCTTCCTCGCGGACAACGACCTGCTGCTGGTCACCGACCACCAGGCCCCGTGTGGCCGCATCTGCGTGGCGCACCGGCACGACACCGACCCGGCCGCGTGGCGCGCGCTGGTAGCCGAAGATCCCCAAGCCCCCTTGGACGAGTGCCTGGTCCTGGACGACCCGGCGCTTCCACGGCCCCTTCTGCTGGTGGCACGCACCCGCCACGGCATCTCCACCCTGACACTGCACGACCTGGCCAGTGGGCGGCTGCTCACCGGTCTGCCCCTTCCCGGTGCGGGCGTCGTGTCGTCCCTGCGCACGAACGTCCCACACGGGCATCACGCGTGGTTCAGCTACTGCGACGCGACCACGCCTCCCACCATCTATCGCTACGACGCCACCAGCGGGAGGACGGAACAGGAAACCGGCGCCACGACAGCCGGACACACTCCGGAGATTCACAGCCGCAGCGTTCGCTATCCCGCCGGCGACGGTACCGAGATCACGCTGTTCCTGTTCACCCCGGCCGAAGAACATCGGGGCCCCCGCCCCACCCTCCTCTACGGCTACGGCAGCTTCGGCATGCCGATGCGCCCGTGGTTCTTCCCCGCGGCGGCCGCGTGGGTCGGCGCCGGCGGCACCTACGCGGTCGCCTGTGTACGCGGAGGCGGCGAAGAAGGCCAACGCTGGCACGACGCAGGCCGCGGAGCACACAAACATCGCGCGGTCAGCGACTTCAACGACGCCGCGACCTGGCTCATCGACACCGGCCGAACCACCCGCGACCAACTGGCGATCTTTGGTCAGTCCGCCGGCGGGCTACTGGTCACCGCCGCCGCCACACAGCGGCCGGACCTGTACGCCGCGGTCATCGCCGAAGGCCCGCTGTGCGACATGGTGCGCTACGAACACTTCGGCCTGGGGTGCACATGGACCGACGAATTCGGGACCGCCTCCCAGCCCGAACAACTCCAATGGCTACTCGCGTACTCCCCGTACCACAACGTCACACCCGGAGACTCCTATCCCGCATTCCTGCTCACCGGCGCGGTGACCGATCTGCAGACCGGAGAGGCGCACGTCACCAAGATGTGCGCGGCCCTCCAAAACGCCACCAGCGGTGACCGGCCGATCCTCATGCGCCGAGAGCCCGACACCGCCCACGCCGCCTCTCCCGCGAGCAAAGAGCGCGCCCTGACCGCGGACATCCTGGCCTTCGCCGGAGAACACACCGGTCTGTCACCGAAGAAAGCAACCACGCGTCTTCACGAGACCGCCGCGGAACCACATGGAGACGGGCTGGAAGTGCATTGAAGATCCTGCGTTCCGGTCCCGCTTCGGATGGTTCGGGACCAGACGTCGGCTTTCGCGTTCCGAAGCCGGATCGACTGAGGTGACAGGCGTCATCGCCTCCCGGAAAACCTGCAGATTACAGGCGTGTTCCGGTTATAAGGTGCGCTCGTGGAAAATCTTGAAAGCCTCGTCATCGCCAGGCGGCTTCGGGTTCCCGTCGACGCTCCCGACGCCTTCGCGCCGGGCCGGGGGGAGACGGCCGCCCGTCAGCTCGACGCCGCGCTGTTGAGCGTCGGCTTCAAGTGCTCGGCGGCTCTGCTCGAACACCTGACGAGGCTGCCCGGCGAGACCGTGTCGGATCTCGGCGTACGGGTCCTGGCCACCGTCCGCGGCCTGGTGGGCGACCACGTCCAGCACAACGTCTACTTCGTCGACTTTCCCGCGAACGTGCCCGACACCCTGGAGTTCTGGGCCGGTCTGCTGCGTGAGGCCCTGCTCGACCCGGTCGCCGCCGCGCGGGTCCAGCCGCCGACGCTCGACCTGCTGACTCTGCCGGGCTATGGCCGCTACCGGCACACCTACGCCGACCTGCTGGCCGCTCACGCCGAGCTGATCCCGCTGGCCGGGGACCGGGTGACCGTGCTGGAGCTGGGCGGGAGCCTGGAATCGGAGGCGCGTGAGCTCTACTTCTCGCTGGCGGGCTCCGAGGTGCCGCCGGCCGCCGAGGATCTGGCGGCGTTGCGTTCCCTGGCGTCGTTCTGCGCTGACCAGCCGGAGCGCATCCCCATGCGTGAGAACCGCGCGGTCATCAACGAGGTGCGGCTGGCCGCCGGCCGGCCGCTGCTCGTCGACACGGTGACCGACGTGCTCCGGCTCGCCTGCGGCTGCTCCGGCGGCGATGTCACGCTGGCCACCCCCACCAGGATCCGCTCGTTCCGCCGCGCCGAGCGTCGCGCCCTGCTGCAGGCCTTGGACACCGTCGCCTCCCCGGCCAAGCTCGGTGACGTGCCACGCCATCGGGAGCAGTGGAAGCGGCTCGGCGAGCGGCTGCATCCCCACGAGTACCCGCGGTTCCCACGTGCCGCCGCCGTCTTCGAGGTGGCCAGAGGCGTGCGTAGGGCCGTCGGCTTCGACAGCCGCGTCGAGGCCGCACTGTCGGCGGGCCGTACCTCCGACGCCGTCGAACTGCTGGGGAAGGCGCCCGGTGCGCTGCTGCGCCGCCTCGACCACCTGCTGCGGATCGGCCTTTCCGCGCCGACCGTGCTGGACGCCGCGGAAAACGCCGTGGCGGGCGCCTCCGGCCGCCTCCTGTTGTCCCTGCGCGAGCACCTCCAGAACCGGCTCGCCCCCGCCTCCGGCCGCGTCTTCACCAACCGGTACGGCAGGGCATGGGCGACGCCCGACTCCCGCTCGCCGCTTGAGGAGGAGGTCCTGTCTCGGGCGCTCGCCATCCTGGACGAGGAGATCGTCCGCCGCCTCCCCGATCCCGGCGCACTGATCGTCGATCCCGACGTGCTCGACGTCGCCCTGCCGCTCTCGGGCAAGGCCGTCTCGCCCGGGCTCGGCATGCTGCCCCGCGGCTCGCTTTCGACGGTGGACGGAGAGTTGCTCAGATTCTTCGTCCACTGGCGGCAGGCTGAGCGGCGCACCGACTACGACCTGTCCGCGCTCATGCTCGACGCCTCCTACGGCAACGCGACGCACATCTCGTGGACGAACTACGGCAACGACTTCGCCGAGTACTCCGGTGACCTCACCGAGGCACCCCACGGCGCGTCGGAGTTCATCAACATCCGTCTCGCCGACGCGACTCGGCCGATCATCATTCCGCAGGTCAACATCTACGACGGAGAGCCGTTCGACGAGGCTGCCGAGGCGTTCTTCGGCTATATGACCAGGGAAGCCGGGCAGGAAGGCAGGCCGTTCGAGCCGCGTACCGTGCGTACGAAGTCCGACCTGCGGGGCTCGGGCCGGATCGCCCTGCCGCTTGTCTTTCTCCGTGATGACAACGGCGGATGGCGGGTGAAGTGGCTGCACCTCTACCTGAAGGGACGTCCCGGCTTCAACCAGGTGGAGGGCAACCGGGTCACCACCTCGTTGCTGACGCGTTCGATCGTGGAACGCGACTACCTGCGAGTCCGATACCTGGCCGATCTGCTGGGTAAGAGAGGCTCTTCAGCGGAGCACACCACCTACATCGGATTGGCGGCGCCGGCCGACCTGCCGCCGGGCTCGCGGGTGTACACGCCAGGGACGCTGCACGAACTGATTCCCGCCTGATATCGTGAAGATCGCGAGGCCATGGGAGGGCTTCCTTCTCACACCCGATTTGGATCCTAGCCTTCCCGCTTTCCTCGCATTCTGGTCGTGAGGCCATCTGAGAGCTTCCTTCTAACCTGGTTCGATTCCAGGTAGACCCCGGTGGGTCTGCTGGTATATCCAGCTCTTGGGCCTTCCTCACGACCGGTCCGCTGCGAAACGCCGCCGATTACTTGCCGTAGCAGTACTTGTCGGTGATTCCGACGTCGGCGAAGCGGACGGTTCTCCAGGCGGTGTAGGGAGCGCGCCTTGGAAAAGATGCTTTATATGACAGGGTCGGGTCTCTCTGCAGTCATTCGGGCGACGATCATCCGCCAGAGGGCGAACTGCAGCAGGGCGAGGAGCACGGCGGAGGGCATCAGGGTCCAGATACCGGCGCTCTGTCCGATGGCGCCGGTCAGCCAGGGGAGCACCGCGCCGCCGATGACCGATATCCCGTTCATGATGCCGATGGCGGTCGGCACCAGCCGGGCCGTGGTCAGATCAGGCACCACCGCCATGGCCGTCGGGAAGACGGGCCCGAGAAAGAAGCCGAGCAGGAGGAAACCGGCGGTGGCCACGGCCGCTCCCGGTGCCGCCCAGGTGAGTACCGCGCTCGCCGTCACGCCGGCCAGGCAGGCGTAGGTCATGCCGACCGCGGTCAGTCCCATCCTGGTGGCGACCGGACTGATCAGGAACCGGCCCAGGGTCAGCCCGAGCCAGTAACCGCTGGAGATGTACCCGGCGGTCAGGCCGGTCTGCGCGTGCTCCTCGACCAGGAAGGTGAACCCCCAGTTGCCTACACTGATCTCCAAACCGACGTACACGGCGAGAAACCCCGAGGCCAGTGCCACCGCGGGCGAGCGCATGACGGCGGTCAGCAGACCGCCCCGCTCCGGTTCGGAGCCCTCGGGGTCTGCCGGAGGCAGCAAGGCGTCTGGGTACGGAGGCCCCGCCGGCACGGGGCGCTCGGCCGCACCGTCACCCGCGGGGGTGTGCCTGGGATAGGCCACCAGGAAGCCGGCCACCAGCGGCAGGCACGCCACCGCCAGCACCAGCCACACGGCCGTCCACGGCAGGAAGGTCAGCATCCAGGCGGCCGTCAACGGGCCGAGAAGCGCGCCGACACCAAAGAACGCGTGCAGGCGGTTGAGCAGCGTCGTGGCCGAGGGCAGCTCTGTGAGGTAGGCGTTGAGCACCGACTCCAGCACGCCGATGCCGTAGCCGGCCACCAGCTGCACTGCCAGGAAGGCCACGAACGGCGGGCGGCTTGCCATGTACAGCGTGGCCATCACGTACAGGCCGCCGCCGATGGCGAGGGCCAGGCGCGTACCGAGGCGCTCAAGCAGCGGGCCCGTACCGGATCCGGCGAGCATGAACCCGGCGGAGGACACGAAGAAGGTGATCCCGATCGTCGTCATGTCGACGCCGTAGTCGCCGATCAGCGCGGGCAGCAGCACTCCGCCCACACCGGCGTTCAACCCGGCCAGCACAAAGGTCGCGTACGCCAGGGCGACCGGCGCCCGCCACGGGCTCCTAGGGACGGGCACATGCTCTCCAGCGCGGATGGGATTCAGACACGTTGAAGCTCAGAGCACAGTGCGATCAGGGTAGCCCGAGGCCGGATCACAGACCAGATCTCGACGATGCCGAATTGGCGGGGCTTTCCGGAAAATCGAAACCAGCGATGGTCGGATTCCGATTCTGCCGCAGCCTCTCGAAGAGGTCGTCGATGGGAGTGGTCCCCGCCGGCCACTTGAGATGGTGTCGAAGTCGGCGTCCGCGTGCAGCACGGTGAGCTTGCGGTACCGAGCCGTCACCGCCATGAGGAGATCGACCAGGGAGGCGCTCCGCTGCCATCCCTTGTCAGCGAGATCGCGTTGCAACCCGCTCGTCTCGTCCCAGGCCGGCAGAGGTTGTCCGGAGCTGTCGGGGTGTCGCGTCGGCGAGCGGGTTTAGCAGGGTGACATGCACTTGGGTTACCCCATGGGCAGGCAGAATCAGACTTTGACGATCTACCCGGGGTGCGGGCACAGGTCGTTCCCCGCTGAGCACTGACGGCAACGTCCATCACCACAGCCGCCCGTGGGACGCCGATTCGGAATCCCGCTATTTTCAGGTCGCGGCTCGGGAGCCGGGCGACTGGAGCTTGCGGCGTAGGTCACCGGCCTGAGGGTGGCCGAGATCGCGGAAGATCTCGTACGCCTCCAGCCAGCGCTCGCGGGCCGTCTGCGGGTCCCCGGTGGCCTCGCTCGCATCACCGAGGTGCCCGAGAAGCTGGGCCCGTAATTCGGGGCTGTCCATCGTGCCGGCCAGCCGGAGGCCACGCCCGTAGTGCCGGATCGCGGTCTCCGGATCGCCCAGCCGCTGGTACAGCAGGCCCAGCGTGTCCAGGGTGACCACCTCGTTGGCCCGGTTACCCGCCCGTTGCTGCAGATCCAGCGCTCGCAGCTGGAACTCCAGTGCCTGTTGATAGGCACCGAGCTCGGAGTGGTACCAGCCCACCGCGAGGCTGGCCTTGCCCGCCCAGAGCGGGTCGTCGAACTCGGTGAAGAGCGACAACGCCTGCTCGGCCTGGTCGAGCGCACGCTCACTGTCGCCTTGCAGCCAGTACACGTAGGACAGCACGAAGCGGTTCTCCGCCTCGCCCGCCCGGTCTCCGGCGGTGAGACTCAGTTCGAGCGCCTGCCGCATGTGGGCGTGCGCGTCGTCGAACCGGTCGAGCCGGCCGTTCACCGCGCTCAGGAAGCGGTGCGCGTGCGCCGCCGCCGGGCGGTCGGTCATGGCGGTCGCCGCGCGCAGTGCCACCGCCCACGCCGCCCCTTCGTCGTGCCAGCGCCGCTGGTCGTTCAGGAATGTGTCCAGCGCCCAGCTCAGCTGCCACGCGTGCCGGTGCATGCCCTCCTCCTCGGCCTGCCGCAGCGCGGTCAGCAGCACCGCGTGCTCGGTCTTCAGCCATGCCAGGGCGGCCGGGAGGTCGAATACGTGTTTCGGCTCGGCCCCGTCCGCGGGCGCGCCGAGGGTCATCGGGATGGGCGCGCGCACCGGATTCAGCACCAGCTCCGCGTGGTAGGCAGTGTGCGTGTAGTGGTCGAGCAGCCGGGTCAGCGCCGCCTGCCGCACGGCCTCGGCCTCCTCGGCCCGGGCGCGCTCGCCGGCGTAGGCGTGCAGCAGGTCGTGCATTCGGTAGCGGCCAGGCGCATGCTCGGTGATCAGGCTGGCGTGGGTCAGTTCGGCCAGCGTCCGCCGGACATCGGGCAGCGCCCGGCCGGTTAACGCGGCCGCGGCGGCCACCGAGATGTCGGCGCCCGCGGCGAGCCCGAGCAGCCGGAACAGCCGTGCGGCGTCCCGGCTCAGCGCATCGTAGGACCAGGAGAACACGGCGTCGATCTCGAGGGCCGCGAGCCGGCCCCCTGGGTGGCGTAGCTCCGCGGCGATCGCCTCGGGCTGGAAGCCGGTCAGCCGCGCCCGCGCACCGACCAGCGCCAACGCCAACGGGAGCCGTCCGCACGCGGCCGCGATCGCGGCCACGGCGTAACCGTCCGCGACCTCAGCCCCTGGGCGCCGACCGGTGTCCGGGGCGGACCGGGAACGGGGTGACCGGGTGTTCGAATCGGCCTTCTGCGGGGCGCCGGTGCCGAGCCGGCGGTTGAGCAGCTCGACCGCCTCCTCGATGTCCGGGATGTCCAGCGTCAGCGCGGCGGCGCCGGTCTCGGCGATCAGGGCGGTGAGCTGCCGACGGCTGGTGACGACCGTGCGGGTGGCCGGGCCGGCCGGGAGCAGCGGCCGGACCTGGTCGGCGTCGCGGGCGTTGTCGAGCACGACCAGCAGGTGGCGGTCGGCGGATCGGCTACGGTAGAGCGCCACCTGCGCCGCGAAGCCGGGCGGGACGCGGTCGGGCGGCACCCCGAGGGCGTCCAGAAATCCGCGGACCACCTCGGCGGGGTCGACCGTGGCGTGCTGGGAAAAGCCGCGCAGGTCCACGTACAGCTGGCCGTCCGGAAAGCTCGGCGCGACCAGGTGAGACCAATGCACGGCGAGTGAGGTCTTGCCCACTCCGGCCGGGCCGGAGATGGTGACCACCGCGGCAGTGGCCGCGTCGAGCGCGCGCAGCGCCTCGGCACGACCGGTGAATCCGTCGACGTCGGCGGGTAACTGCGCGGGCACCGGTGGGTGTCCGGCGTCTGGCTGCGCGGCGAGCTGGAAGACGGCCCGGTCCGCCGGGGACAGCTTCAGCGTGTCGGCGAGCACCCGGACGGTGCTGGACCGGGGCACTGTGACGCGGCCGGACTCGATCTCGCGGATCTGTCGCTCGCTGATGCCGGACAGGGCGGCCAGTTCCTCCTGTGTGAGCAGTGCACGAATCCGGAAGTCACGCAGCACGCTGCCGAACATCGATCCCCTTCCCGCCGATCCACGGTATTCGATCACGTTCGTGGCGTTCGCAGCCTAACCGCCGGTTAACCGCCGGTCGAGCGCCTGCCGCCGGGCCGCTGCGGTTGGTTCGCTGGAGGGACCTCACCGGGGTTCTACCACTGGAGGAAAGATGAAGTTCTGCACGCGAAGGCGGCGCTCGCCGCGGGGGCAGCGCTGATGGTCGCCATGACGGGCGCGGTCGTCACGATCGCTCCCATCATGGTGATGGGCCGGCGGCGAGGCGTGTGGGGTGACCGTCCGATACGGCCCCCGGCGCGGCGACGTGGGCTACGGCAGGACGACATGTGGCGGCACGGTCCACGAGAACGCCGTGCTCGACAACCCCGGCGAGGCGGCTCCAGGTCTGACGGGCCGGGCGGCCAGACCTGACAGCCGGACCGAGATCGGCCAGTACGAGCGCATGGTGAGCTGCTGATCGCAATCGTCCGGTGATCGGCCGGAGCGGGTGGCCCGGCCCGCTCCGGCCGCCGGGTTCCGCGGACGGGTTCGCCAGGCCCAGCCGTCTTGATGACGCGGAATGGCGCCGGGCTCTCTCCCCGGAGCTCCGGCCACGCCGAAGAGCTCTTTCCGCTGCCTTACTCCCGGCCCGGGGCCGGGGTTCGTTTCCTCCACCTCTCCCCTCGGCCCTACAGCCTTACGGGAAGCCATGAGCACTATTCGCATGAGAGCAATCACGTTTCTGACAATGTCGGTTCTACTGCTGTGCGCGTCGATGACGGTCTCGGCACAGAATGCCGGCGCGCACGCCACCACCACGGTGATGACGGAGACCGGCTGCGATCACATCCGTGATCGATTCCGGTCACTCGCCCGTCAGGGCAAGAGGAAGGTGCTGTGCGTCGCGCCGGTGGCACAACGGCCCAGCAGATCGGTCCTGAGTTCGACGAGCGCCGCCGCCGACCCACCGCCCCTGCCCGGCTGGTGCATCGACCCCCCTGACGATCAGTCGAAGAGCGCATGGAAGACCAGGCGATTCGCCGCCTGCCTGATCAACTACGCGACCGTCAGCGTCTACGACACCACCACGGGGCTTCTGCTCGGCCGCACCACCGTGAACTACATCCATTTCATCGGCATGTTCTACGACAGCCTGGAACTCACCGATGTCTTCGCGATCGTCCGCTTCTTCTCCGAGGGGGAACTGGCCCCGGACGACGCGATCAGTTTCCGCCTTGTGGCGAGTTGTTCCGTCGGCTGTACGGCGGGCGACTTCGGCCCCGCGATCACACTGCCCGAGAATTCCACCCAGTCTCTGACCCCACCCGTACCCCATCTGGTGAACGTGCCCCAAGATGGCCTGCGCACCGTTCACACCACCTATGAGTTGCAGCTGACGCATCCGGGTGGGGACACGGAAGTGATCAACTATTTCCCGCCCGCCCAGGGCCCCTACCCCTCGCCGGACATTCGCTGCGACAAGATTCTCAGCGGCGCCGGCTGCGTCATACCGAGTTTCGCCCCCACGCTCAGCGGACTGACCGACTATCCGGCGGTCAGCGCTCACATCAGGACGGCGCAGGCAGGCGGGCTTCCCGGGGCCCCCGGCACCACGCCCCTTCACCGACTGGCCGACGCGGCCAAGGTTAGGCAGAACCGGGACATGGCATGCCCCGACTGGCTGCCCCGTCCCTCAGGGCAGACATGCGACGAATACCCCATGGCACGCACCTGGGAGGGTGCCTGGACGAGCGGCGGCGCCTTCAGCCGGGCCATGGTCCCCGAGGCGGAGAACGAGGGCGCGGGAGGGAAATTCGGAGCACTCGTCCGCTACCAGCGACTGCTGGACCGGGACGCCTTCTGGGTCGATCCCAACTGAGCCGCCGGGACGCCCCCTTCGCGTTCCCCAGCCAGGTCAGGCACCGGACCGGCCATCACGTAGACCCATCTATGAAAGGACAGTCATGACAAGCACCAGCGCGACGCCCTCGAAGCGGTTCAGGAGGATTCTTCTTGCCGTGGTCATCGGAGCGGCGTTCACGGTCGCCGGCCCGATCTCCGCCGCGAGTGCCACCCCATCCGAATGCGACCAGTCCGGGATTCCCGACTACTACCAGGTCGTCATCGGTGCCAGCCCCAATCTGGGCGACCGCACCCTCCAGTTGTGGAACGGCGGTGGCTTCAACTACAGCTATGCCCGGCTCTCACCCCACTACTCGGGCGAGCAGGTGTGGGTCGACCGTAGCCTGAGCGGGATGCCCAGCAGCCTGCCCATGTACCCCACCACCGAGCAGGTGAACGCGAACGGCGGCTGGAAGCAATGCGGTCCGTTCTCCAGCTCCGAAAGCAGCCTTGTCATGAACTGGAACACCAGCCAGCAGCGGCACTACGCGGTCCGGGCCTGCGCGCGCACCGCGATACTCGGCAGCTTCTGCGGCAACTGGTACATCGACCGGACCTGACCGGCCGCCACGGCACCAGGCCGGTGGCTCGCACGTCACCACCGGTCGACCACCCCGCCCACAGCACAGCCCTTCTGAAGGGCTGTGCTGTGGGCGGGTGTCCGGCTTCATCTGCCTTCTGGGCCGGATGTCACCTTGACGCCCCGGTCAGTTCCCGGGACTCCTGCCGTACCTCGGTACGGCCCAGGCGGCTGGGCCACCAAGCCCGCGGGCCCAGGTCCCGTACCAGCGCCGGGACCAGCAGAGACCGCACCACCAGGGTGTCGAGCAGGACGCCGAAGGCGACGATGAAGGCGATCTGCACGAGGAAGGCGAGGGGGATCACCACCAGCGCGGCGAAGGTGGCGGCGAGCACGACGCCCGCCGAGGTGATCACCCCGCCGGTGGTGACCAGCCCGCGCAGCACCCCCTTCTCCGCCCCGTGGTGCGCGGTTTCCTCGCGCACCCTGGACATGAGGAAGATGTTGTAGTCCACCCCCAGCGCGACCAGGAAGACGAAGCCGTACAGCGGCACGGACGCGTCACTGCCGGTGAATCCGAACACGTGCGTGAAGACCAGTGTGGAGACGCCGAGGGTGGCCAGGAAGTTCAGCGCCACGGTGACGACCAGGAGCACGGGCGCCACCAGCGAGCGCAGCAGGACGATCAGGATGAGCAGGATGATCGCCAGGACGACCGGGACGATGAGCAGCGTGTCGTTCTTCGCGGTCTCCGTCGTGTCGTACTGCTGGGCACTGTACCCGCCGACCATGACGCCGTTCTCGGAGGCGAGTGCGGCGCGCAGTCGCTTGACCGTGTTCTGGGCGGCTTCGCTGTCCGGCGCGTCGCTCAACGTCGCCTCCACCAGCGCGAGTCCATCGACGATCTTGGGGGCGTCGCCCGGTCGCCCGCTCTGGGTCACCGCCGCGGCGTCGGACACGCCCTCGACGCCGTCGGCCGCCTTCTCCACGGCCGAGGCACGCTCGGCGGGGGTGACGATGACCGCGGGCTGCCCCGAGCCTCCGGGGAAGTGCTCGCTCAGCGCCGCCTGTGCCGCCACCGACGGTGTGTCGTTCACGAAGGTCTCGTCCAGCGGCACGCCTCTGGCGTTCAGTTGCGGCGCGAAGAGGGCGAGGGCGATGAGAGGCAGGATGGTGGCGATCCAGAGCCGGCGCGGATGGCGGTCGACCAGGGCGGCCACCCGGCCCCAGATCCCGCGGGCCTCGGTGTTGGCCGGACGCGGCTTCGCCGGCCACATGGCGGCGCGGCCCAGCAGGACGAGAGCCGCGGGCAGGAAGGTGAGCGCGCTGAGGGCGGCGCACACGATGCCGATGGCACCCACCGGGCCGAGCGCGCGGTTGTTGGTCAGGTTGCTGAGCAGCAGTGCGAGCAGGGCCAGGGCCACCGTGGCGGCACTGGCGACGATCGGCTCGAACGAGCGCCGCAGCGCGACGCGGCCTGCGGCGAAGCGGTCGCCGGTCGCGGCCAGTTCCTCCTGGAATCGGGCGGTCAGCAGCAGCGCGTAGTCGGTGGCCGCGCCGATGACCAGGATGAACAGGATGCCCTGCACCTGGCCGTCGACCCGGACGATGTCGCGGTCGGCCAGGAAGTACACCACCGCGCATGCCAGGCCCAGCGCGAAGACCGAGCCCGTGACGATGATGAGCGGCAGCAGCACGCTTCGGTACACCACCAGCAGAATGATCAACACGGTGATCAGCGCCACCCCGAGAAGCAGGCCGTCGATCCCGGCGAAAGCGCCGGACAGGTCGGCTCGGGTGGCCAGCGGTCCGGCGAGCTGGGCCCGCAGGCCGTCGACCGCCACCGCCGAGCCGGTCCGGTCCAGGATCTCCCCGAGCGAGCCTTCAAGGTCGGAACTGAACTGGATCACGCCCTGCAGAGCCCGGCCGTCCTCCGATCCGATGGCGGGTGTGGGTGTCCCGACGACGCCCTCCGTGCCGCGCAGCGAGGCGAGCGCCCGAGTCGCCGCTGCGCTCTGCTCGGGAGTGATGTTCTTCCCGTCCGCGGTCCACACCACGATGAGTGGCTGCGTCTCCCCCTCGCGGAACCTGTCCTGCACCTCCAGTACGCGTGTCGACTCCGCGCTCTGCGGTAGGAAAGAGGCCTGGTCGTTGGTGGACACCTCGGTGAGTTTGCCGGCGAACGGCCCCAGCCCCCCGCCGACGGCCAGCCAGACCAGCACCAGCAGTGCCGGAACAAGCCAGCGGATCGGTTGCCGTGCCATGAAGATCACCTTTCCGTGATGCTATGTAGCTCAACTATCAAGATACTCAATCGTTGAATTAATGTAGCATGGCGGTATGAACGGCGATCGCGAGGTGGGTATCGACCTGCAGTCCTTCGCGGTACGAATGCGTCGGATGACCGCCGAGTTCAACCGCATCGCCCATGAGTTCGCCCACGAGCAGGGGCTGCACCCCACAGATGTCCAGGCCCTCATGAAGATCTTTGACGCTCCGTCGCCGATCACTCCGGGGCGGCTGCGGGAGGAGTTGAACCTCACGTCGGGTGCCGTCACCGCGTGCCTCGACCGGCTGGAGCGGGCCGGGCACATTCGCCGGGTTCGCGACGTGCACGACAGGCGGGTGGTCCACCTGCACTACCTCGACGCGGCGAAGGAATTCGCCGCGGCCTTCTTCGGCCCGCTCGGCCGTAGCACGGACAACGCCCTGCGGCGTTTCAGCCCGGAGGAGTTGCGCACCGTGGCAGCCTTTCTCGACGCCATGAACGGGGAGCTCGGCGTGTTGCGAGCCGAGCCGGGTTCTTCCTGACCTTGTCTTCGAGTGCGCGGGCCGAACGGTTGCGTTCCTCTCGCTCGCCGCGGGCGGCAGGGGGCACATCCACGGAGACGCGGAGACTGCTCAGTGAGGGCTTCCAGGCCCACGCGGCGGGCTTCGCCTGATTCCGGATGGATCGTGTTCCGGGGCCACCGGGGATCGACCGAGCGGAAAAACGGAAACGCCTCGGAGGACCATGCCCCGAGGCGTTCCGATTGAGATCCTTGTCAGCCGAGAGCGTCCCTGATTCACGCGATCGGTCTGTGGCGGTCCGCCTCAGCGGAACCGCGGGTCGTTTCCGGCCTTCGTGGTCACCTTGAGCGACAGGGCGTCGGCGATCTCACCCCACGAGACGTAGGAGAAGTTCGTGGCGTCACGTTCGTCGTCGACGTCGGGCCCGCTCTCCGGCTCGTCGTGCGTGACCAGCAGGCCCCGGCGGTAGTCACCGACAGGACGGTTCGTCACGGCGAGCCCGTCGGAGCCGTTGACGTCGTCGGCCCCCTTGGCGCCCTTGACCCGGAAGCCGCCCACCGGAGCGTTCTTGCCCTGCCGGTCGTAGACCGCGAACGTGTCGTCTCCCTGGCTCGACACGATGACGTATCCGGTCGAGCCCGGGCCGTAGTAGATGTCGACGCCCTCGGCGTCAGCGGTCAGCCGGTTGCCGCCGAAGCCCTTGGCCTTCGGGTCGATCGGCCGACACTCTTCGGACTCCTCGTCGTAGGCGTCGTGGATGCCGAAGTCGGTGACCTTGTCGATGAGCGTCGGCTGCCCGCCCGAGCCGAGCGGCAGCCGCAGCCGCCACAGGCCGACATCCTCCTGCGCGGCATAGAGAACGCCCGACTTCTGGTCCACCGCGACACCCTCGAACTGCGGCAGTACGCCCGGCTCCGCACACGGGGACCAGGTCGAACCGTCCGGCAGCTTGAAGGTGCTCGGCATCGTCAGCTTCTTGACGCTCGTGTAGCCGAGCCTGCCGTCGACCTCGACGACGCGCGCGGTCGCGAGGGTCGTGGCACCTTCCTGGGTGACGACGGCATACGTCTCACCGCGCTTCGGCTGCCAGACGGCGAGTCCGTACGCCGTGTGCTCCTCGTCGACGGCTTTACGGTCAGGGTTGAACAGGAACCGCTGATCAGCCGCGGTGACCTCGGTCAGCGGCGTACGCGCCGCGGCGCCGGCCGGGTCGATGACGAAGAACCGGAGTTGGTCGTTGTAGCGGTCCGAGACGACCGCGACGTCGACCACGCGGCCGGCGAGCGTGATGTCGTAGGCGATGTCGACGTTGTTGTACCGGCCTTTGGCCGTGTCGGCCCGCGGGGCCTCGGTCGCGGCCAGTGACTGGAGTTCCCGGGATCTCATGTCGTAGACGCGCAGGCCCCCCTCCTTGGCGGTCACGATCACGATCGACCTGTGGGAGTCCTTCGGGTGGACCCAGATGGCGGGGTCGTCACCGGAGGCGTTGCCTCCCTCTTCGTCGTCATAAAGGGCGGGCGTCTCGTTGTCCGTCGTCACGACCGCGGGATCGCCCCGATGCCCAACGGCGGGAAAGGCCGTCGCGGGGGAGGCGGCGAGCAGGGCGGCGGCGACTGTGCCAACCGACAGTGCGGCTTTCAGGATGTGGGTCACGTGTTCGAGCGTGCCCGACGAAGATTGCCGTGGATCTGACCGGCGGATAGCCGCCGGTTGAACTCTGGAACTCGTCATGCGGGGAGGACATCGTCGGCTGCGACCGTGCCGCGGTGCGAGGCGTCGGGGCGGGAGGCTGCCGCTCAGGCTCGCATGGCGAGCAACGCCTTCCGGGCTGCGACGAGTGCTTCCTCCTCGGAGGCCCCGGTGTGCAGAGCGACCAGCGAATCACCCCTGCCGTGCTTGCCGACTTCGGACACGCGCGCCGCTCGGCCGGCCGACGTTCGGGAGAAGGTTCCGAACGTCGTCAAGATCTCGCTCCTCATCGTCGCTCGTATGCCCGGGACCAGTGCCTGTCGCGTCGCGTCAGGCGCGGAACCCAGGAACGAGGTCAGGATCCGATCCTGAAGAACGGCTTGTCGATCACTGGGATGCCCTCGTCCGCGGGAGTGATCGCTACCGGTCGGGCTCCCGGCTTCCGCCGAGGATCATCGCGGATGGCCGGTCAAAAAGCCTGGTACGCCGGATGGGCGGGCAACTCGAACCAGACGGTCTTTCCGGGCCTCCCCGTGCGCGTGCGGCCGGTGCCCCAGGAACGGGACAGCGTGTCGACGAGGAGCAGCCCGCGGCCGTTCTCGTCGGTGCCGGGTGCCTCGCGTACCTGGAGCGGAGCCGGACTCTCGTCCTCGACCTCGCAGCGCAGCGTGCCTTCCCGGAGGGAAAGGGTGATGATCGGTGCTCCCCGCCCGTGACGCAGGGCATTGGTGAACAGTTCGCTGACGAGCAGTTCGGCGATGTCGCTCTCTCCGTCGTATCCCCAGTCGGTGAGCTGGGCGCGGACGAGACGCCGGGCCATGGGAGTCGACGAGACGTGGGGCGACAGCGTCCACGAGGCCCGCCGGACGCGCGCCGCGCGGACGGCTCGGGCCGCGGGCTCGCCGAGTCCGTGGAGGAGCCGCCGTAGCCGGACCGTGGTGACCGGCCGGCCGGGCCTCACATACTCAGCTGCGGGGCCCCGGCGGCACGCGAGTTCAGGCCGCCTGCGCATAGGACCACCTCTGGGCGGGGACGCTGCGCCCATCGGGCAGCAGCTCGCCGGTGTCGTCGAACAGCACCACGCCGTTGCAGAGCAATCCCCATCCCTGTTCCGGGTGGAACGACACGAGGCGGGCCGCATCGTGATCAAGGGCGTTTGCGGGCGGGCACGGAGGCTGGTGCTGGCACATGACCATTACCTCGATCCTTGACGATCGCAGGAGAGTCTTCGAGGGCCACCGGCTCCGATGTTCCGGTCCGGTGAGCTGCTTTCGCCCTCTACGATGCCGCGTCCGCCGCCCGTTGTCTGCGCTGGCAGCACCCATTCGGGCCCCATGCCAACGACAGTCCCGGCATACCTGCTAACCGCAATGGGGGTAGCCCGGGTACGCCGGAAAGGGGCCTTTCAGTAGGGGAGGAAGATCTGGCGTTCCGTCGCGCTGTCGTCGAAGGACTCCAGCCGGGTCTGTCCTTCGGTGGCCAGGGTGTCCAGCATGGTGTGGAGCAGCGCGGTGCACAGAACCGTGGGACCGGCGTGGGAGTCGAAGGCGAAATCAGAGCTCACCGGCGCGAGCAGGACCTCGTCCGCGAGCTCGGTGAGCCGGCCCACCGGCTGGTCGGTGATGAGGGCGATCTTCAGCCCGACCCGACGCGCCCAGGTGAGCCCCTGTTCCAGCTCGCGCGGGTAGCGCGGCAGCCCGATGGCGAGCACCCATTCGGCTCCGGATTCCGCCGCCCGGCTCAGCCGGTCCTCCGCGATCGAGCCCGCGATGTCCAGTACCCGTACGTCTGGGAGCACCTTCTCCGCGAGATGGCCGAACAGGTGCGCCAGCGGTGCGGAGATCCGCAGTCCCATCACGAGGAGAGGACGTGACCTGGCCAGTTGACCCGCCACCTCGCGGAGCTGACTCAGGTCCCGGAGGTTGTCCCGCAGCCGCTCAAGGTCGCGGATCTCGGAGTTGACCAGTTCCTGGATCTCGTTGAGGTCCTCCGCGGGTGGCGCCGGCTGTACGCCGCCGAACACCGATGAGCGAAGCGCGTCCCGGAACTCGGGGAACCCCCTGAATCCGAGTGCGGCGGCGAAGCGGGTGACCGACGGCTGGCTGACGCCCACCCGCTCGGCGATGTCGGCACTGGTGAAGAAGACGGCCTCCTGCGCGTGTTCAAGCAGGTAGCGCGCGATCCGGCGCTGTGAGGGGGAGAGCCGGTGATCGTCGAAGAGCCCGCGCAGGTTCGCGGCGATCCGCGACGCGTCCGGCACGGCGAGCGGCTGGCCGGTCTCCCTGGCGTGCCCCATTCCTGAACTTCCCTTCCCCGTGGAGTGACGGACCCAGCGATGATTCTCACCGCCCGGCGGGCAAGGTGATCGGGTTTTGGCCGCATGACTTCAAGAGTGTGGGGCGAAAGCGGTACCGGGCGGCCCCCCACAGGGGACCGCCCGGCTTATCGGGGCACGCTCAGTGCTTCGGGCCGTTGCCGTTGAAGCGGGTCTTGCACTCCTGCAGCCGCACATCGACCTGCTCGCCCCTGTCGACGGTGACCTTCACCGTCTCAAGGACCTCACCGTTCGGGCGGGCACAGGTGAGCGTCCAGCTCTCCTGGAGGAAGTTGCCCGGGCCGGTGGCGACGACACCGTTCTCGGTGTAGGCCGGGACCGGCCGCACCGACGGGTTGACGTGCCAGGTGAACTTGCCGTTGGTCGGGGCGATCAGGCTGGACTCCAGGTGGGTGGGGACCGCCTGGGGCGGGTCGAGGACGGTGCTGGACTGCCGGATCGGCGCGGTCCACAGGTCGAAGTCCTTCGTGATCGTCAGCACCGCGCCCTTCGGCGCCTTGCCGGTGATCACAGAGTGTCCCGCCGGGTCCGCCGCGTACTCCAGGGCCACCATGAACGCCTCACGGTTCGACTTGCCCTCGTAGCGACCGGTGCCGAGGTAGTCCTCGATCACCTCGGGGTAGGTGTTGTTGGTCGACTGGGTCTTCATGATCTCGTACGTGAACCCGAGGCCGCGGGTGGCGTAGTACGACCAGTCCGGGGTCTCGCCGGTCGTCTCGTAGTCGAAGCCCGACTTCATGCCCGTGTAGCCGTTCTTGGCCGCCATCGCGTCGGTCAGGGCGGCGTAGACGGCCTCGTCCGGGGTGTCGCCCGCGCGCTTCTCCAGCGGCGGACGGAGGAGGGTGTGCCCGGAGGTGTGGTTCGTGATCAGGACGGTGACCTGGTTGTTCGTGGTCAGGTCCATGATGTTCCGGATCTCGGGCTCGGAGGCCGGCGCCGGGCCGCGGTTCGTCACGTTGGAACCCGCGTTGCTGCCCCAGCCGAAGGGGTAGTTGCGGTTGAGGTCGACTCCGCCGCTGCTGGCGCACGTCGGCGAGATGCCGCAGCTGGTGCGCCGGTTGATGACGAACCCGTCCACGTTGACGACCGGGACGAAGATGACCCGCGCCTGGTCGAGCAGGCGCTTGACCTTCGGGTCCTTTTCGGAGTTGTTCACCAGGTCGTAGGCGAATTCCAGGGTGTGCTCACCCGAGGGCCATTCGTTCCCGTGGTGTATTCCCATCATGAACAGAACGGGCTTGCCATCGGAGGCGTTGACGTCGCGGGTCACCTCGATGCCGTAAACCTCGCGGCCCTGGCGGGTCTTGTGCGGCAGCGTGATGTGCTTGACGAGGTCGGGGTGCTGATTGCTCAGCGCGAGCATTTCGTCGTTGTAGTCGGTGATCGTCCGGTAGGTGGTCCGGCCGCTGGGCAGCGTCGTTGACTGCGCTGCCAGCAACTGGGCGGTTGCTGCGATGTCGGTGGACTCGGCGAAGGTGGTGGTGGCCGCCGGAATGCTGAGACTTCCCAGAAGTCCGACGCTCAACGCGAGCGTCAAAACGCGTTTCTTGGCGCTCCAGGCCGTGGGGGACTGCGAGTCTCTTGAGGACATGCTGAAAAGAACCTTTCTAACCACGGACGAATTGGCATCAGAAACGCATGCTGCTTCCCGCTCTGTTCTTTCGGGAGCGCTCTTGGATAACCGGCCATCGACCGTTGATTGCAAACTTTCAGTTAGTCTTGGTCATGAATGTATGGTTGTCAACCAGTTGTGCCCACGGTATTTCCGCACATGTGTGGGATGTCGGGGGTGAGAGAGGTCCTCGAAACGCGGCCGGAGCGGGCGGGTGAGCCTCGACCCGGATCGGGTGGGGGTGTCGTGCGGATGCTCAGGTGCGGTGGTGGGTCGCCGACTGCCAAGTCAATCGGGACATGGGCCATATGGTGGTTAAGGGTCTGTTACAAAATGGGGCCGACCGGTTCCCCGGGAGGTCGCGGGCAGCGGCTCGACCGGTACGACGGTCAGCGAGAACGCCTGGTCATGACGTCTTACGGGCGAGCACTTCCAGGGGGCTGGCCAGTATCTCGGAGAAGGCGAGTTCGGCCGCGCCGATCAGGGTGACGTCGTTCCCGAGAGCCGAGGTGCGGAGCTGTACCTTCTCCCGGGAGATCAGCAGCCCGTTGGCCGCCACCCGGCGATGGACCTGGGCCGCCGAGCCCCGGTAGATGTCACGCAGCATTCCGCCGAAGATCACCAATCCGGGGTTGAAGAGGTTGATCAGGTTCGCCACCCCGATGCCGAGCCAGTCGCCGATCCGGTCCAGCGCGTTCTGAGCCGCGAGGTCGCCGTGGTCGGCGGCGTCCACCACGGCCCGTATGCCGTCGTGGCCGACCAGCTCGGAGGCCCGGCCGGCGGCGTCGAGCAGGGCCTGCTCGCCGACCTCCGCCTCAAGGCAGCCCCGCGAGCCGCATCCGCAGGGCCGCCCGTTGTACGGGTTCACGATCATGTGTCCGAGCTCGCAGCCGTACCCGCCGTCGCCGTCCAGCAGCTTGCCGCCGACGATGATCCCGCCGCCCACGCCGACATCCCCGTGCAGGTAGACCAGGTTCGCGAAGCCGATGCCCACCCCGCGTTCGTGCTCGGCCAGCGCGCCCAGGTGGGCCTCGTTGCCCACCGAGACCGGCAGTCCGAGCCCCAGCCTGAGGCCGAGCTCGGCACCGAAGGCCTGATCCACCCAGCCCATGTTCGGCCCGAAACGCACCATCCCGTCACCGGGCCGGATCATGCCGCAGTAGGCCGCGCCGACTCCGACACAGACCGAGTCCGGAGCCGCCTCGCGGTGTATCCGGCGGGCCAGCCCGGCGAGCACCTCGACCACGTCGTCGAGGTCGGCCCCGGCGCGGGTCCGGACCGCCTCCCTGCGGTCCAGGATCTTTCCGCCCAGCCCGACCCTGGCGGCGACCAGCCGATCCACGGCGACGTCGAACGCCAGCACGTACACCCGGTCGGACTCCGGCCGGACCACCAGCGACGGCCGGCCCGCCCGGCGGGTGTCGGTGGGGAGTTCCTCGCGGACCAGGCCCGCCGAGGTGAGCTCCGCGGTCAGCGCCATGATCGTGCTGCGGTTCAGGCCCATCCGGTCGGCCAGCACCGTGCGGGAGATCGGGCCGCCCAGGTGAACATGCCGGAGCAGGGTGCCCAGATTGTGCCGGCGGATCTCCTCCTGGGACGGACCGGCTTTCAGCATCGTGGGGATCCTGACGACTCGGGGCTGTCGCCGTTGTGCCTGACGACAATGGTGATTCTAGATTCTTAGCGCACTCCGCGGAATCGCCACCCGAGCCCATGCTTTCGAGCCCTTGACGACGGAAGCCTCCGGGGGGTCACCATCAGATTCACCACCGAGGGGCAGGACGTGATGAAGCTCTGCACGGTAAGGCGCTGAAGATCCGCTTTGAGGTGCTCACCATTGCTGGTCTCAGCCTCGTTGAGTGTTCCGCGCCGTCCGCGGCAGTCGCGATCGGCGGGCGTTACCGACCAGGATTCACTCAGAGACGGATGCGGACTTTACGTATACGCCCATGCCGCGCACGGTCTCTACGAGACCCTCGTCCTTGAGGACCTGAACCGCCTTGCGCAAGGTGTCGCGTGCGACCTGGAACTCCGCTTCCAACTCGACGAGGCTGGGGATCCGGCGGCCAGGCGGGATCTTTCCCGAGGCGATGCGCTGGCGCAAAATCTCGGCGATCTGCCGATAAGGCGGGACCGGTCCCTCTCTATCGATCATGTGATGACCCTATGCGGCCAGCCTCGACACCTGATAGCTACCCCAGAGGCTAGACGGGGGTAGTACACCGGAGATATGGTGCCCTTCAAGCACCACGAACCCGCCAGGTGCTGAACACCGGACGGGCCCTTGATCGGATCGAGGTCCAATCAGTGAGAGATGGTAGTTCCACCCACCCGGAGCCCACCGGTCCCGAGACGACGATTCCCGGCTGGCGGTTGATCCTCAGCGACGCCGGGCGGCTGTGGGCCAGCCGGGAGCGGCCCTTCTCCAAGGTGGCCACCCACGCCGGGGCCGAACGGACCGTCGACGCCGACGGCCTGGAGGCGCTGCGGGCCGAGGCCGACCGGCAGGAGGACCTCGCCCGCGAGGCGGAGGAGCAGGCGGCCCGCGAACCGGAGATGCGGGAGGCTCCTGCCTCGGGGGAGCGGGAGCAGGTCGGGCGGGTGGTCTCATGATTCGCCGCTGTCTGGCCGCCGCCCGGGGGCGTCACCGTGACGGCCAGGCCGTCGCCCCGGTCCCGCAGTACACCTGGGACCACGAGGCCCGTGCCGAGGCCGCGATGCTGGAGATCGCCTGGCCCGGCTGGTCCGTCCTGTACGGCACCGGCAGCCGCCTCTTCCACGCCATCGCCACCTGGACGACCCCCGAGCCGGTGCTCCTGTGTGACCGGACGATCGAAGGGTTGAAGGCGCAGATGCGGGAGGTGGAGACGGCCCTGCCGCACCGCTGGGCGCTGACCTCCACCTCGGCCGGCATCGGCCACTTCTGAGCGGGCACGGTAGCCCTGGTCCGGGGCCATCGTGCCATCGAAGACGTACCGCACGGGGGTGAGGAAGCACCCCGTGCGGGTACGTGACGCGGCATGCCCGCGTTTTTCAGGCAGGAGCCCTCAGAGCGGCAAAGCACAGTGCCCCTGACCCGCCCCGCCGAGCACGCGATGTCCGGGGCATGACGCCTTGCGGGGATACCGGGTCACCTAGTCTGATGCGCTAAGGGCGAAGAGGAGGGTTGGCTCTCTGTCGTGGAGGCGTCTGTCGAGCAGTTGGTGTACGTCCGGGAGGACGAGTACACGATCGCGCGGATGAGCGCCGAGGGCATGCCCGGCTTCGTCGCCTCCGGCCGGGCGCTGGGCGGGGTCCAGCCGGGGGAGACGCTCCGGCTCATCGGCGGCTGGGGCGAGCATCCGCGTCACGGCAGGCGTTTCGAGGTCACGGCGTGCGAGCGGCTGGTCCCGGCCACGGTCAGGGCCATCCGGATCTATCTGGGCTCCGGTCTGATCCGGGGTATCGGGCCGCGACTCGCCCACGCCATCGTCAGCCATTTCGGCGAGACGACGCTGACCGTGATCGACACCGAGCCCGAACGGCTCACCGAGGTCGTCAACATCGGCCCCGCGCGGCAGGCCCAGATCGCCGACGCGTGGCAGGAGCAGAAGGCGATCGCCGAGCTGATGGTGACCCTGCAGGGGTTCGGGATCAGCCCGCTGCTCGCGGCCAGGATCTACCAGGTGTTCGGCGCCGAGTCGGGCGACATCCTCACCTGTGACCCGTATCGGCTCATCGGCAAGGTCAGGGGCATCGCGTTCGCCACGGCCGACAGGATCGCCCTGCGCTCCGGGGTCTCCGAGAGCAGCCCGCAGCGGATCAAGGCGGCGATCCTGGACAGGCTGGAGACGGCGGCCGGCCGCGACGGGCACTGCTACGTACGGCTGGTCGCGCTGGTCACCCAGTCCGCCGAACTGGTCGAGCAGGACCACGACCTCGTCCGCCGGGCGCTCGACGCCCTCGTCGCCGACCGCAGGGTGGTCGTCGAGGTGTCGCCCGATGACCGGGGGCAGGCCGTGGTGTACCTGAAGGAGACGCACAGCCGCGAACTCACCCTGACCGCCCAGCTGACCAGGCTCATCCAGGCCACTTCGACGCTGCCCATGCGCGCCTTCCAGGAGGATCCCGGGCTGGACGAGGATCAGCGGGCGGCGGTGAACATGGCGCTGACCAGCACCGTGTCCATCATCACCGGCGGTCCGGGCTGCGGGAAGAGCCATACCGTCAGGACCATCGCGGCGACCGCGAAGGCGATGGGCGGCTCGGTGACCCTTACCGCGCCGACCGGCAAGGCGGCCAAGCGCCTGTCGGAGCTCACCGGCATGCCCGCGATGACCGTGCACCGGATGCTGGCCCACCAGCCGGACCCCGACAGCGGCGCGCTGTTCGAGCAGACGCCCGCGCAGGCCGACCTGATCGTGGTCGACGAGGCCTCCATGCTGGACCTGCACCTGGCCACCCGGCTCACCGCGGTCATCCCGGTGGGCAGCCACCTGCTGATCGTGGGCGACAGTGATCAGCTACCCAGCATCGCCCCCGGCAGCGTGCTGGCCGACCTGCTGCGTGTCGAGGAGATCGCGCGGATCCGGCTGACCCGTGTCTTCCGCCAGGCCGAGGGGAGCGGGATCATCAGGGCCGCTCACCGGATCCGGGCCGGAGAGGTGCCTCCGACCCCCGGGGGCGGGGGCTTCTGGTTCGAGGAGGTCGACGACCCCGAGCAGGTCGCCGAGCGGGTGATGCACCTGGCGACGGTGGCGATCCCGCGCAAGCAGGGGGTGAGTCCGGACCAGGTCCAGGTGCTGTGCCCGATGCGCAGGGGCCTGACCGGGACCGCCGAGATCGGCCGGATGATCCAGGAGCGGCTCAACCCGGCTCGCGAGGGGGTCGCGGAGCACTGGTCGGGCGCCTCGGTCTTCCGGGTCGGCGACCGGGTCATGCCGATCCGCAACAACTACGACAAGGGTGTCTTCAACGGGGACACCGGCACGGTCACCGCCATCACCCCCGAGGAGCGGCTCGTCGAGATCCGCACCGACGACGGGCAGATCGTGAAGTACGGCTTCGGCGAGCTCGACGAGCTGACCCACACGTACGCCATCAGCGTCCACCGCTCCCAGGGCAGCGAGTATCCCTTCGTGGTCGCGCCGCTGGTCACCGAGTCCGGCGGCGTCATGCTCCGCCGCAAGCTGCTCTACACCCTGATCACCCGGGCGCGGTCCTGGGTGGTCGTCGTCGGTGAGCGCAAGGCTCTGGAAACGGCCGTCCAGCGGCTCGGCCACCGCCGCAACACCGGGCTCGCCCGCCGGCTCGCGCTGAGCCTCGGAACCGTTCTGACCGGTGACTGACGAGGGCCTCCGAAGCGGCCCATCCGCTCCCGCCGAGCGTTTCGGCCCCCCGGAAGCATGCGGGGAATCGCCGAACACGACGACGGGTGAGCGGGAAGGCTCGACCGGCTTCCGTGGAGGGCGAGGATGAGGTGCTAGATCATGGGCACCCACCCCGGGGCAGGCGCCTGCCATGAGATATGGGGATAAAGGCCCGCATATGCAAAGGTATGGTGATTGGTGTGACGACGTTTCGGATCAGTGAGGCCGCCGCGCTGCTGGGGGTGAGCCCCGACACCGTCCGCCGATGGGTGGACGCCGGGCGGCTCGTGGCCCGGCGGGACGAGCACGGTCACCGGATGGTGGCGGGCGCGGATCTGGCGGCGTTCGCGCGTGCCCGGATCGAGTCGGAGAACGGCTCCGGGCTCTCCTCGGCGCGGAACCGTTTCCGCGGGATCGTGACCGAAGTGATCAAGGACTCGGTGATGGCCCAGGTGGAGATCGCCGCGGGTCCCTACCGGGTGGTGTCGCTGATGAGCCGCCAGGCCGCCGACGAGCTGGGCCTGGAGGTGGGGGTGATGGCGGTCGCCGTGATCAAGTCCACCAACGTCGTGGTGGAGATCCCCGACCACGCCCGTACGGCGAGCTGACAGCCAGGTGAGCGGCAGGGCACGTGACGTGACGGGCGCCTCTTCCGGTGGGGTGGCGGGTCGCCTGCCCTGGGTGCTGGTGCTGCCCGCGATGGCCGGCATGGTCTTCCTGACACTGCCGCTGGCCGGGCTGCTGGTACGCGCCCCCTGGTCCACGCTGGTCGAGAGGCTGGGCGAGCCCCACGTGCTGGAGGCGCTGCGCCTGTCGCTGGTGACCGCGACCCTGGCCACGCTGGTGTGCCTGCTGCTCGGCGTGCCACTGGCCTGGCTGCTGGCCCGTGTCGACTTCCCCGGCCGCCGCCTGGTGCGGGCGCTGATCACGGTTCCCCTCGTGCTGCCCCCGGTGGTCGGCGGCGTCGCCCTGCTGCTCGTGCTGGGGCGGCGCGGCCTGATCGGCCAGTGGCTGGACGCCACCTTCGGCGTCACCCTGCCGTTCACCACGGCGGGAGTCGTCGTCGCCGAGGCGTTCGTCGCCATGCCGTTCCTGGTCATCAGCGTCGAGGGCGCGCTGCGCGCGGCCGACCTGCGCTTCGAGGAGGCCGCCGCGACACTGGGAGCGTCCCGCTGGATCATCTTCCGCCGGGTCACCCTGCCCCTGATCGCCCCCGGAATCGTCGCCGGAGCCGTGCTGTGCTGGGCCCGCGCGCTCGGTGAGTTCGGCGCCACCATCACCTTCGCCGGCAACTTCCCCGGCCGGACCCAGACCATGCCGCTGGCCGTCTATCTGGCCCTGGAGACCGAACCCGAGGCCGCGATCGTGCTCAGCCTCGTCCTGCTCGCCGTCTCGGTGATCATCTTGGCCGGTCTGCGCGAGCGGTGGGTGAGTGCCCCGTGACCCTGAGCGCGCATCTGGTCGTCACCAGGTCACACTTCCACCTGGACATCGAGCTGGAGGTCGCCGCGGGACAGGTCGTCGCCCTGCTCGGCCCCAACGGCGCGGGCAAGACCACGGCGCTGCGCGCGCTGGCCGGGCTCACCGCCCTGTCCGGCGGGCGGATCAGCCTGGACGGCGAGGCGCTGCACACCATGGCGGCCGAACGACGCCCGATCGGCGTGGTCTTCCAGGACTACCTGCTCTTCCCGCACCTGTCCGCGCTGGACAACGTCGCCTTCGGGCCCCGCTGCCGTGGCGCCTCCAGGACGGAGGCGCGGCGCGGTGCCGCGGCCTGGCTGGAGCGCGTCGGACTGGCCGGGCACGCCACGATGAGACCCCGGCAGCTCTCCGGCGGTCAGGCCCAGCGCGTCGCCCTGGCCCGCGCCCTGGCCGTGCAGCCTCGCCTGCTGCTGATGGACGAGCCGCTGGCGGCCCTGGACGCCCACACCCGCCTGGAGATCCGCTCCCAGCTCCGCCGCCACCTGGCCGACTTCGGCGGCGCGACGGTCCTGGTCACCCACGATCCGCTGGACGCCATGGTGCTCGCCGACCGCCTGGTCGTCATCGAGAACGGCGCCGTCGTGCAGCACGGCACCCCCGCCGAGGTCGCCCGGCGCCCACGCACCGACTACGTCGCCCGCCTGGTCGGCCTCAACCTCTACCGGGGCACCGCCGCCGGACAGCAGGTCTCCGTCGGAGAGGTGCTCTTCAGCGTCGCCGAGCATCTGGAGGGCCCCGCGTTCGTCGCCTTCCCGCCCAGCGCGGTCGCGCTGTACCGGACTCGCCCCGACGGCAGCCCGCGCAACCTCTGGCAGGCCACGATCGAGGGCGTCGAACGGCACGGCGACAGCGTCCGCATCCACCTGGCCGGGCCGATCGCCGCCGCGGCCGACATCACCCCCGCCGCCGTCGCCGACCTCGACCTCACCCCCGGGCAGCGGATCTGGGCGTCGGTCAAGGCCACCGAGACCCACGTCTACCCGTTCTGAGGCCACCGCCGGTGGAGTGGCCGGCGGTCCGCGTGGCGGCACGGCCGCCGGAACCCCGGTGAGCATAATGACGTGGAGGGGGGATGACCTATGCGCGTTGCCGTGCTCGGGATGGGCATGATGGGGCGGGCGCTGGCCCGGCGGCTGCTGGGGCTCGGTTTCCAGGTCACGGTGTGGAACCGCACGCCGGGCCGGGCGGACGAGCCGGTCAGCCTCGGCGCCGTCGAGGCGGCCTCACTCGGCCAGGCGGCGCGGGCGGCCGAGGCGGTGCTGCTGTCACTCGCCGACGGCCGGGCGGTCCGCGAGGTGATGGCCCAGCTCGTCCAGGCCGGTCCGATCGAGTCGACCAGGCCGGTCGTGGCCGACCTGAGCACCGTCGCCCCGGCCACGGCCCGCGAGATACGAGACCTGGTGCCGGGAGGCCGATTCGTGGCGGCCCCCGTGCTCGGCGGTCCCTCGGCCGTCGCCGAGGGGAAGGCCACGGTCCTGGTGGGCGGCGAGCGCGACCTCGTCGACGTGCTGAAACCGGTGTGGACGGAGGCCTTCGCCTCCTACTCCTACTGCGGCGCCGACCCCGGTGCCGCGCTCGCTTTCAAGCTGCTGAACAACTACCTGCTCATGTCCGGGATCGCGGTGCTCGCCGAGGTGACGGCCACGAGCCAGGCAGCCGGCCTCGACAACATGCTGCTGCACGACTTCCTCTTCCAGTGGCCCACCGTCGCGCCCGCCCTGCACAACCGGATCGACGACGTCCTGGCCGGCGACCACCGGGGGTGGTTCACGACGAGGCTCGCCGCCAAGGACGTGCGGCTCGCCGCCGAGCTGGCCGAGTCGAGCGGCCTTGAGCTGCCCATCGCCCGGCTGGTCGAGCGGCGTTACGAGGAGGCGGCCGAGCGCGGCTGGGAGGGCGCCGACATCGGCGCGATCGTCGAGCTGCTGCGCGGCGGATCACACTAGGGGTGTCGGCACCTCGGCGGCCACGGCGCGGAACGCGGTCGTCGAGGGTCAGGTGCGGCGTGCGGCCCAGACGGTGCGTTCGGTGCGTACCGAGAGGTCGTCGCGGCGTAGGACGCTGTGGGGGCCGTCCGTGTCGAGCAGCCGGTCGAGCGCGGCGAGGTCTTCGGCCGGGAGCGCTTCGGTGGCGGCGCCGCGGATGCGCCGAAGGGCGTTCAGGGCGTAGTGGCCGATGGCCTCGCTGTGGGCACCGTCGATGTTCACGGTGATGGTGTGCTCGTCGTCGAGGGTGAACCCGGCGGCGGTGAGCATCGGTCCCCAGTCGGCGCCGCGGTAGGGCACGTGTTCGGCGTGGAAGTGGTCGGTCGCGGCGTGGCAGCGCTCTTCCAGGCCGGGCCGGTCCTCGGGGGCGCCTTCCGGCAGGAAACGGGGGAACCCGGCCAGCTCGACGACGGCGAACAGGCCGCCGGACGGGAGCATGTCGTGGACGTTGCGCAGGGCGCGGCCGGGGTCGGCCATGTGGTGCATCGAGGCCGAGGCCCACACCAGGTCCGGCGTGCCGAGATCGGGCCAGTCGGCGGCGTCGAGGTCGGCCTGCACGGTGCGCACCCGGTCGTCCACATCCTGGGCGCATGCCTTCTTCCGCAGGCGGTGCAGGTGTCCGGGTGAGGCGTCGACGGCGATGACGTGGGCCTCGGGGAAACGGTTCAGCAGGGCGAAGGTGCCCGCTCCCGTGCCGCAGCCCAGGTCGACGATCCGGCGCGGGCTGGTTTTCAGGGGCAGCCACGCGGTGATGGCGGCGATGTGCTCGGCGAGGATCTCCGCGTCCAGGTCGAGGATCTCCGCCTGGTCGGCGTCGTCTTGCCAGTGGTGATCGTGCTGCGTGCTGTGCTGCGCGCCGTGGTGGCTGGTGTGCGGGTGTCCATGGGTCATGTCGTCACCGTAAGCCGGGTTTGCTTACCCGGCAGGACGGCTCCCGGAATACGCAAGATGTCAGCGTGTGGCGGTGCCCGACGCGCAAGACGCACCCGTGCCGAGGGCGCGCGTCGCCGTCATTCGCGGATGTCAGGGGTGTCGCGCTGGTGTCCGCGGCGGGCATCGCGGTCGAAGATGCCCAGAACCTCACACGGCCCGCCTTCGGCGCCGATGGCGTGCGGCATCATGGTGGGGAACTCGGCGGCCTGGTTGGTCTCGAGGCGGAAGCGCCGGTGGCCCAGCATGAGGATCGCGGTGCCGGAGAGTACGACCAGCCATTCCCGGCCGGGGTGGGCGCGCATGCGGGCGGGGTTGTCGGGCGGTGGCTCGGTCATGCGCTGGCGTACCACGCTCATGCCGGGGTCGGCCTTCACCGGCCAGCGCATCAGGCCGTGGGCGCCGTCGATCATCGGGCTGGTGACGACGTCGTCGGTGGCGGTCTCGACGAGCTGGTCGAGGGTGGTGTCCAGGGCTCGGGCGAGGGTGACGAGCTGGTCCAGGGCGAGGCGGCGCTGACCGTTCTCGATACGGCTCAGTGAGGACTGGCTGAGGTTGGCGCGGGTGGCCAGTTCTTCCAGGGACCAGCCCTGCGCGACCCGCAGGGCGCGGATGCGTTTGCGTACGAGGCCGTCCAGCTCTCCATTTTCTTGCGTCATACGCAATATCGTATGCCTTTTCCGCAAAGCGCGTTTAACGTCGTGTGCGGAAGGCCCGGAACGGCCGGGGCCACGCACGAGGAGAGGGTGCGACATGTCTGTGCGGACTTCCCGCTACGCGAGCGACGTACTGCCCGGTGAGACCATGGACGTTGTGGTGATCGGCGGCGGCGCCACGGGCTCGAACGGTGCGTCTGTCACGAGCCGCCCGGCGGCCCGATGCGCCCGTACAGCACGAGGGCCCAGGTGAGGCAGCCGAAGGCGGCGACGCACGCCACGGTGCGGGCGAGGTTCCAGCGAACCCACACCGCCTCGAACCGCTCGCGCACCGCCGCGAGGTCGGCGACGCCGTCGGGCTCCCCGGCGGCGTCGAGCGCGTTGTTGAGCGGCACGTTGACCCGCATGGTGATGACGAGCACCACCGCGTACAGGACGAGCGCGGCCACGATCCAGGGCAGCATGGGGCGTCCCTCCCGGTGCAGGTGGAGCAGCGCGGCCAGGACGGTCAGCACCAGCGCGCCGCCGAAGCAGACGGCGAACCAACCGTTGAGGATCGCCACGTTGATCCGCTGCATGGCGCCGACGAAGGTCCGGTCGTCCGTCCGGCCCAGGCCGGGCATGACGGAGCAGGTGTAGGCGTAGAAGAGGCCCGCCATGAGCCCCACGGTGATCGTCGCCGCGACCAGCGCGACGCCCCGGAACAGCATCAACATCACATCCTCCATGACCGTCGTCGAAATTCCAGCGGGATCGGACACGCTCGCCCCCACCGAGGGCGGGAACCCGAGCGGGACGGCGCCCGTGCGCCCCGCCGGCCGCCCCAGACGCCGGTGTCGGTGGCCTCGTGCGTGTAGCCGGTGAAATCCCGGGCTCCCTCATACCGTCAGTGAACCGGGTAACGGTGAGACGGTCCATGGCTGAGAAGCTCGGTTCCATGTTTCAGCGTCTAGGGTGAATCCGTGGACGCACTCACCGACCTCCTGGACGGGCCGAGAGCCCGGGGAGCGTTCCTGCTCCGCTCGATCCTGAGCCCGCCCTGGTCCCTCCGTATCCGGGATCGGGCACCGCTCGCCCTGGCGGCCATGGTGCGGGGCGAGGCGTGGGTGGTCCCCGACGGCGGCGAAGCGGTGCGCCTGGGGCCCGGGGACGTCGCGATCATCCGTGGTCCCGATCCCTACACCGTCGCCGACGACCCGGCCACGCCTCCCCAGGTGGTGATCCACCCCGGGCAGCACTGCACCACCCTCGACGGGCGGGACCTGGCCCAGGCGATGGACCTGGGCGTCCGCACCTGGGGCAACAGCCCCGACGGGTCGGCGGTGATCCTCACCGGCGCCTACCAGATGCGCGGGGAGATCAGCCGGCGTCTGCTGGAGGCGCTGCCCACGCTGCTGGTCCTGCCGGAAGGCGCCTGGAGCTGCCCCATCATCCCGCTGCTCGCCGACGAGATCGTCAAGGACGAGCCGGGTCAGGAGGCCGTTCTGGACCGGCTGCTCGACCTGCTGCTCATCGCCGTCCTGCGGGCCTGGTTCTCCCGTCCCGAGGCCGGGGCCCCCGCCTGGTACCGCGCCCACAGCGATCCCGTGGTGGGCAAGGCCCTGCGCATGCTGCACAACAACCCCGCCCACCCCTGGACCGTGGCCGCCCTGGCAGCCGGGGCCGGCGTCTCCCGCGCGGCCCTGGCCCGTCGCTTCACCGAGCTGGTCGGCGAGTCACCGATGGCCTTCCTCACCGGCTGGCGGCTGGCCATGGCCGCCGACCTGCTGCGCGAGACCGACGCCACGGTCGGCGCGGTGGCCGCTCAGGTCGGGTACGGCAGTTCGTTCGCGCTCAGCACGGCCTTCAAACGGGTACGCGGGGTCAGCCCGCAGGAGTACCGCGCCGGGGCGAGGTAGACGGCTCCCCCGGGAAGTGGACACAGGTCGTGACCTGGGCGTTCATTCTCGCACCGACCGGGAAGGCTAGCCGGTCGAGGGGGACGACATGGAATACAGGGACTTCGTTCACACCGTGGCGGGGTGTGGGGTTTTCCACCATGTTCTGGCACAGCTTCCCGGGGAATTCCAGGAGATGGTGGAGACCACCACCTGACCCGGGGGGCCGGCGGGCGGGGGGCCTGGCGAAGCGGACAGCCCGGTTCCCCGCCGCGGGCCGGAAATCTCGGAACCGGTGGGCGTGACGAGCGGATATGTCCGGCAGGTGACAGCCGTTCCCAGCAGGGCGGCCGAGGAGAGGAAAGGGCTTATGACCGCGAATCCATCGATGAGCGCGCCGCACGGCCCCTCCCCTTTCCCGCCCATCGCCGAGTACGCGTTCCTGTCCGACTGCGAGGTCACCGCGCTGGTCGCGCCGAGCGGGAACGTCGAGTGGCTCTGCCTGCCCAGGATGGACTCCCCCAGCGTCTTCGCCGCCATCCTGGACCGGGGCGCGGGAGGCTTCCGGTTCGGTCCCGCGGACATGAGGGTGCCCGCCGCGCGCCGCTACCTGCCCGGCACCATGATCCTGGAGACGAGCTGGGGCACGCCCACCGGCTGGATCATCGTGCGCGACCTGCTCCTGGTCGGACCCTGGCACCACCACGAGGAGCTCTCCCACACGCATCGGAGGGCGCCGACCGACTACGACGCCTCCCATGTGCTGCTCCGCACGGTGCGCTGCGTCAGCGGGGAGGCACAGGTCACGCTCGGCTGCGAGCCGATGTTCGACTACGGCCGCATCCCCGCCCGCTGGTCGTACACCGACAGGGGCTACCACCAGGGTGTCGCGAGGGCGGCGGGGCAGAGTCTGGAGCTCAAACTCACCACGGACCTGCGGCTGGGGTTCGAGGCCGGGCGGGCGACGGCGCGCACCCTCCTCAAGGAGGGGGACACGCGCTTCTGCGCGCTGTCGTGGACGATGCACGAGCCGCCGTACACCTTCACGGAGGCCTACGAGCGGCTGGTGTGGACCGCCCACCACTGGCAGCACTGGCTCGCCAGGGGAAACTTTCCCGACCACCACTGGCGGAGCTACCTGGAGCGCAGTGCACTCACCCTCAAGGGCCTGACCTTCGCCCCGACGGGCGCGCTCATCGCGGCGGCGACCACCTCCCTGCCCGAGACCCCGGGGGGCAGCCGCAACTGGGACTACCGCTACTCCTGGATCAGGGACTCGACCCTCGCCCTCTGGGGCCTCTACACGCTGGGCTTCGACTGGGAGGCAGACGACTTCTTCTGGTTCATCGCCGACGTCGCGGAACGGGACGAGGAGCTCCAGGTCATGTACGGCGTCGACGGCGAGCGCGAGCTGGAGGAGCACATCCTCGACCATCTTCACGGGTACGAGGGCGCCAGGCCCGTCCGGATCGGCAACGACGCCTACCAGCACCGCCAGAACGACGTCTGGGGCGCCGTCCTCGACTCCTTCTACATCCACACCCGGTCGCGGGACCGCCTGGACGAGCGGATCTGGCCCGTCCTGAAGCGGCAGGTCGAGTCGGCCATCAGACACTGGCAGGAGCCCGACCGGGGCATCTGGGAGGTGCGCGGAGAGCCGCGGCACTTCACCTCCTCGAAGATCATGTGCTGGGTGGCGATCGACAGGGGCACCCGGCTCGCCCTGCTCAGGGAGGAGTTCGAGCTGGCCACGCGCTGGCAGGCGATCGCCGACGAGATCCACGTCGACGTGTGCGCCAACGGCGTCAGCGAGCGAGGCGTGTTCAAGCAGCACTACGACACCGACGCTCTCGACGCGTCACTCCTGCTCGTCTCGCTGGTGCACTTCCTGCCGCCCAGCGACCCCCGGGTCCGCGCCACCGTTCTGGCCATCGCCGACGAGCTGACCGCCGACGACCTGGTCCTGCGCTACAGGACGGAGCACACGGACGACGGCATGTCGGGCGAGGAGGGCACCTTCACGATCTGCTCGTTCTGGCTCGTCTCGGCGCTGGTCGACATCGGGGAGTACACCCGGGCCCGCAGGCTCTGCGAACGGGTCCTCTCCTTCGCCAGTGCCCTCGGACTCTACGCCGAGGAGATCGATCCGGTGACCGGGCGCCACCTCGGCAACTTTCCCCAGGCGTTCACCCACCTGGCACTCATCAACGCGGTGATCCACATCATCCGCGCGGAGCGAGAGCAGTTCATCCCGACCGCCTGGCCGACGTAGCGGCGGTCATGACCGCACGCGGACGTACGAGAGCACCCGAACGGCCTGGCTAGGCTTTCGGGTATGAACCGTCGGGTGATTGCGATAGTCGTGCTCGTCGGCCTGCTCGCGACGAGCGGTCTGTCGGTGGTGCTGGCCTGGGGACTCAGCGGCTGAACACACGGGGCCGCTGAGTGGCCGAGCCGTCGCGCACGCCCCCCGACGCCGCGACCGCTCCCTCCGGGGATGTCGCTAGGCGACCACCATCGAGTTCTGGCCTGCGGGCTGCGCGTTCTGCTGAGGGGTGTACACGGGCTGTTCCGCGACGGGCTGGGGCTGCTGCTCGGCGACCTGCTCGGCAGGGGCCTGCGTGGCAGGGCAACCGCAGTAGCCGTTGGTCAGGATCAGGCGACCCCGCTGCGCCGTGTAGGTGCGAGAGTCGGTGGCGAGGAGAACGCCCGTACATTTGGCGCAGACGACGGATTGATGATCCATGGACCGGCTTCCTTCCTTGAGGGTAGCCGTCGAACGTCTCTCTGTCCGGCCGGCTGGCTGTTCGTGCCCCGCCGGAGAGAGGTGAATCTCCCTATTGGGGTTTCTATCTTACTTCGTAGCGCAGGGCGATCATTGAGCGACCCCAAGTGACAGGTGTGAGACTTGGTGACGCTGCTTCATAACGGTCTCATGTGAAGCGACCCCGTGGGTGGGGAATGTCTCTCTCACCCCCCGGCTGATTCCCGGTACGACCGGGCGGCTCCCGATGGCCTCGGGGCCTTCTCCCTCTCCCGCACCACCGGGCGGAACAGCAGCGCGTTGGCCGCCACCGCGATGCAGACCAGGCCGAGCAGGAAGCCCCAGCTCACGTCGCTCAGGTGGTGCATGCCGCGGTACATGCGCGAGTAGCCGATGCCGAGGGGGACGCCCAGGCCGACCAGCCACCACAGCACGTTCAGGATCTTGTAGCGGTGGGTGTGGACGGTCAGCACCAGGGCGACGCCGCAGTAGAAGGCGACAGCGGCGCTGGTGTGGCCCGAGGGGAAGCTGGAGGTGGGCGGGGCGGGGTCGAGATGCTCGACGGCGGGCCGCTTGCGCTGGGCGAAGACGGTGGCCAGCAGGAAGATCGCCGACTGGGAGAAGACCGCCAGCGCGAGGAAGATCGATTCGTTCCAGCGCCTGAAGACCAGCCGGAAGCCGATGACGAGCAACGCGGTCGCAGTGATGATCACCGGGGTGTCGGACAGGCCCGACATCACATCGGTGATCGAACTCCAGTAGGCGGTGCGGCCCTGGGCCAGCTGCTCGTTGACCCCCTGATCGTTCGCCACGAGGGTCGTCGTCTGCAGGACCTTGGTGATGAGGAGTCCGACACCGATCGTCAGGACGGCCATGATGGCCAGCGGTACCAGGATGAGGCGCGTCACGCCTTTGAAGTCCACCGACATTTTCGACATGGCGCGCCAGCTACCCCGAATGGCCTCACCGGAACGCCTCGGGTTCGATGCCTTCCATGGGCGGTTCGACGGGTTTGCGGCCCTCTCCCCGGCGCCAGGCCTCGAAGCCCACGGCCGTTCCCACCACGACCACCACGCCCAGCGCGACCCCGGCGACGACGTCACTGGTCCAGTGGACGCCGAGCGCCACCCGGCTGTAGGCGACGAACACCACGATGACCGCCGCGACGATCCAGGCGGCGATCCGGGAGGCCGGAGTCCGCAGGAAGGGCAGCAGGATGAGCACGAGGATGCACGCACCCAGCGCGGCGCCCATCGCGTGGCCGGAGGGGAAGGAGGCGCCGGGCGCCGAGGCCACCGGATCGGGCAGGTCGGGCCGGGCGCGGTCGACGATCCCCTTGACCGCGAGGTTCAGCAGGCCGCCGAAGGTGATCGTGGCGACCGCCCAGACGGCCAGCCGCGGCGCGCCCCGGTACCAGAGCCAGGCGGCGGTCAGCAGCACCAGCCCACGCCATGTCCAGGGGCCGAACACCTCGGTCGCCACGTTGAGGAAGGCCGTGTAGCCGGGGTGCTCCAGTGCCTGGGCGTGCAGCTGGAGGGCGATGCCCTCGTCGAAGCTCCTGAGCGGTGAGGAGGAGGTCTTCACAAGTACGAGCAGGACCACGAACGGCACCGTGAAGATCGCCACTGCCACCACCGCCAGCGTCAGGCGTATGCCCAGGCGCAGGTCGGCGGAGTGATCATCGGGATTTCCGTGCGGTGGTGACTCACCTTGGACAGATCGAACCATCGTTCATGGCTACCCGATTTCCGGTGAATATTCTTTTCACCCCGGGTAAAGCCTCAGGCCGCGGGCTTGGATTCGCGCCGGGTGGTCCAGCGCAGGACGTCGCAGTGCCGTCGCTCGGCCTCGGCGAGCGACGCCTCGTCCGTGTAGGCGTCGAGGACGGCCCGCAGCCGCGGCATCTGTGCCGCGACGTCGTCCCACGCCTGGGAGGGGTCGTCGACGCCGAGCTCGATCAGCGCGTCCAGGTGTGCGGCGTAGGCGGTCCACCACTGCCGGCTCAGCTCGGCCAGAAACCCGCCGAGCCCGTCGAACTCCCGCTGGATCTCCTCCTCCCACCAGACAGGGACCGTGACGTCACCGGTTTCCGTGAGGTCGCGGAGCACGGTGTGCGCCAGGGTGCGCCGCCGCCGGGCGATGGCCGAACGTGACAGGGTGTTCATGCGGTCCACCCTGCCGATCTCTGTTTGCCGAACGCTTGACGATGTGTTGACGGCGATATGCGGCCGGGGAAAGGAACCGCTTGGCCGGAGTCATCGGGCAGCACTAGGCTCTGATCCGCAGATCATTCCGCCCTGTGTCCGCGGAGCTACCTCGACGTGGAGGAAGCCCGCCCATGACACAGGTCCTCGAATTCTCCCGGCTCATCGATCGCACCCTCGGTGCGCTGGCCGACGTTCTCGGCGCCGACGGCGCGGCGCTCATGCTGATAGACGACCACGACCGGTTGCGGGCGATCGGCGGTTCCGACGACCACGGCCGGCGCCTGGAGCTGATCCAGGAGCAGATCGGCTCCGGGCCGGCCATCGAGAGCGTGGCCCGGGGGGAGGACGTCACGGTCGACGACCTGAGGGCGGCCAGGCCCCTCGGGTTCCCCGGCGTGGCCGCGCGGGTCTCGGAGGTCCGCGCGGTGCTCTCGGTGCCGTTGCGAACCGAGGAACGGCTGATCGGCACCCTGAATTTCTACGACCGGATGAGCCATGAATGGCAACCCGCGAAAGTCCGGGCCGGGGAACGCCTCGGCGAGCTCATGGTGATGGTTCTCCAGGCGCTGGCCAATAGATCTCCTATTTCTGGGCAGTCGTAGTGTGCATGTCAAGTAACCAGGTCGACGCTGAAAGGCGCCCCGCATATGACTCACATTGATCCGGAAGCGCTGGTCGCGAGCTTGAGAAAGCTCAGGACGACCTCGCCCGCCATAGGCATAGTCCATCAGCTGGAGCGTGCCGTGGACGTGGTGAACTCGCTGTTCGGATATTCGGGTGCGGGGCTGATGTTCGCGGAGGAGGGCAAGGATCTTCGCTATTTGGTCGCCACCGACGACCCGGGGCGGAGTCTTGAGGGCGCGCAGCTCCATCTTGGTCAGGGACCGTGCATTTCCGCGTTTGAAGAGAATTGTGCGGTGACCTCGAGCGACGTGCGTGTCGACCCGCGCTGGCCGAAGCTCGCCGACCGGCTCCACCTGGAGGTGCGGGCGGTGGCAGGGGTGCCCGTCCGGCTCGGCAGCGAGCCGGTGGGTACGTTGAACGTCTACCAGGCCACGGTTTACCAGTGGGATGAGTCGGACATTCAAGCCCTCTACGGCTATGCGGACGTGATCGAGCAACTGCTCGCCGCCGCGATGGCCGCCGAGGAGAAGAGCGCGCTGGCCGAGCAGCTCCAGTACGCCCTCGACTACCGCGTGGTCATCGAGCGGGCGATCGGCTACCTGATGGGAAAGCACGACCTGACCGCCACCCAGGCCTTCACCGGGCTGCGCAAGCAGGCCAGGGACAGCCGTCGCCGGGTCGCCGACCTCGCGGCCGAACTGCTCGGTGAGGGAGCCGGAGAGATGCGGTGATCCTGCTCACGTCTTGGGGCTGAACCCGGCGAATGCCCGCTGATCAGGCACACCGGTGACCTGGTCGGCGCGAGTCGGCACTAACCTGATCGGTGATGTACAGATTCGTCTTCTCGCAGGTCCTCAGCCGCCTCGACGCGGAGGACGCGCACCATCTGACGGTGCGCGCGCTCCGCGCCCTCTCGGTCATGCCCGTGGTCAAGAGGCTGCTCCACCGCAGCCTCGCGCCGCGCGATCCCGCACTGCGCGTGCAGGCCTTCGGCGTGCACTTCCCCGGCCCGTTCGGGCTGGCGGCCGGCTTCGACAAGGACGCCGGCTGTGTGGAGGCCGTGTCCGCGCTCGGCTTCGGCCACGTCGAGGTCGGCACGATCACCGCCCACGCGCAGCCGGGCAACGCCCGGCCCCGGCTGTTCCGCCTTGTGGGAAACCGGGCGATCATCAACAGGATGGGTTTCAACAACGCCGGAGCCTCCGCGGCGGCCCGGCTGCTGAGCAGGCCCAGGGGCGTTCCGGCGATCGTCGGCGTCAACATCGGCAAGACCAAGGTGGTGCCCGAGTCGGGGGCCGTCGACGACTACGTGACCAGCGCCAGAAAGCTCGCTCCGCTGGCCGACTACCTGGTCGTCAACGTCAGCTCGCCCAACACCCCCGGGCTGCGCGACCTCCAGGCCGTGGAACTGCTCGGCCCGCTGCTGCGGGCGGTGAAGGAGGTCGCCGACGCCACCCCCAAGCGCACCCCGCTGCTGGTCAAGATAGCGCCCGACCTGGCGGACGACGATGTGGACGCGGTCGCCGACCTGGCCCTGGAGCTCGGTCTCGACGGCATCATCGCCACCAACACCACGATCGGCAGGCAGGCGCTGACCGGCGCGGAGCGTGACCTGGCCCAGCAGAGCGGCGGCCTGTCCGGCAGGCCGCTGAAGGCCAGGTCCCTGGAAGTGCTGCGCAGGCTGCGCGCGAGGGTGGGCGACCGCCTGGTGCTCGTCTCCGTAGGCGGCGTGGAGGACGTGGACGACGTCTGGGAACGCCTGCTCGCCGGGGCCACGCTCGTTCAGGGCTACAGTGCGCTGATCTACGAGGGGCCCCTCTGGGCGCATCGCGTCAACCGCGAACTCGCCCGCAGGCTCCGCCGTCACGGCGTGGTGGACCTCCGGCAGATAATCGGCCGCACCGCTGCCTGATCCACCCGCCCCGGGAGGCGATATACCCTGGGTAGGTAATCCTGGGGCATTGGAGGCACGATGAGCGTGATCACATATACCGTCACCGGCATGACCTGTGGCCACTGCGTGAGCTCGGTCAAGGAGGAGGTCGGCGAGGTCTCCGGCGTCACCGGTGTCGACGTCGACCTCGCGACCGGCAGGGTCGACGTCTCCGGCGACTCTCCCGACGACGCGGCCATCCGCGCCGCCATCAAGGAGGCCGGCTACCAGGTGGCGGGCTGATCCGCCGCCGGTCCCATCCGGCAGACCAGGGCGGTCGGTGCTCCTCCGCCCCGGTCGGCCGGGGTCAGAGGCTCGGCCGGGTCGAGTCGGCGTCGTGGGTCTTCTCCTCCAGATGCCTCATGGCCTCGTCCGCCCTGACGACCCCCGGCCGGTGCCGCCGATGGCCGGTACCGCCCAGCTGCCAGGGACGCGGGCCGGTCGGCGGCCGGTACTCGACGCCGAGCGCGTCGAGGCGGCCCAGATGCGTCTCCAGCCGGGCGTCGAACCCGGCCCCGGCCGAGCCCGACCAGGTGACCTCGGCCAGCGCGCACCCCCGGGGCCAGGCCCGGTAGTCCACCGCGCGCCCGTCGGGCAGCCGCTCGCTCCACAGCTGGAACTGCGCCCCGAGCACACGCTCCCGCTCCCCGGCCGTCCACTCCTGCGGCGCCGGGGCGAAGGCCGCGACGTCGGAGACGGTGATCGTGTCGCCGATCGCCACCGGCTCCAGCTCGGACGCGGCCTCGGCGTAGTCGAAGTACAGCGGGAAGACCGGAGTCTGTACCACGTCGTGCCCGGCCGCGGCGGCGCGCCTGGCCACCCCGGGGCCGCGCCAGGGCATCACGATCGTGTCGGGCCTGAGCATGCCGCTGACGAACGCCTCGTCCCACACCAAGGCCCGGCTGCCACGCGTCGCCAGCACGTCCGCCAGCCGGCGCAGGAACCAGGCGTGCAGGTCGGTGAGGTTCCCCAGCCCCAGCTCCGCCTGGAAGGCGACGATCTCGGGGGAGGCGGCCCAGTCGTCGAGCACGCATTCGTCCCCGCCGATATGGACGTACGGGGTCTCGCCCAGCGCCTCCAGGATCTCGTCGAACACGTCGGTCAGGAAGTCGACGGTGCCGGGCAGCGGGGACAGGATCGCGGGGGAGATGCCCCAGCGCTCCAGCACCCGGAAGGGCTCGGGTCGCCGGCCCCCGGTGGCGCGGGCGTCCAGCTCGGGATGGGCGGCGAGGATCGCCGACGCGTGTCCCGGCACGTCGATCTCCGGCACGACGGTCACGGCGCGGGCCCGCGCGTAGGCGCCGATCTCGGCGAGGTCGTCCAGCGTGTAGTAGCCGCCGTGCGGCACCTCGTCGAAGGTCAGGTCCTCCCGGTAGTAGCTGGTGACCGTGCGCGGGCGGTGCGAGCCCACCTCGTGCAGCCGCGGGTGCCTGTGGCTCTCGACCCGCCAGCCCTGGTCGTCCACCAGGTGCAGGTGGAGGCGGTTCAGCTTGTGCGCCGCCATGAGGTCGACCATCCTGAGCACCTCGCGCTTGGGCATGAAGTGCCGTGCCACGTCCAGGTGCGCCCCGCGCCAGGAGAACCGGGGTGCGTCCCGCACCCGGCCGAGGGGGACGCTCCAGCCCGTCCTCGCCACCGTGCGGAACGCCGCGGCGGGGAGCAGCTGCCTGAGCGTCTGGCCCGCGTAGAAGGCCCCGGCGCGGTCTCCGGCCGCGATCCGCACGCCCTGGGCCGTCACGTCCAGGGTGTACGACTCGGCGCCGAGCGACGCGTCGGGTTCCACCCTGATCACACCCGCCTCGTCCGGGCGTGGGTCGAGTACGGCGAGTGCGAGCCGTACCGCGTCGACCAGCTCGGCGGGGCCCCGGACGCCGACTCCGGGGGAGAGCCCGAGGGAGCCGTCCACAGGCGTGTACGCGGCAGGAAGCGGCAGGAGGTCAGTCATGGTTCGCATCATGCCAAACCCATCGGCGGATAAGCCTTTTACTTTGCCGACCCGGATCATGAGCTCAAGAACCGCCCAAGTCCGGCGAGGGAGAACCGCGGGGGGCCGCCCGGCTGGACATGCTGCTGCTCATGTTCCAGACGTCCCGGCATTCGGCCCGTACACCGCTGATGACCCTGATGGCGATACTGCTGGTCGCCGGATGCAGCGCCACCGTCGAGCGGCCCGCGGAGCCGCCCTCGCCCACTCCCTCGGCGTCGGCGTCCGCGGTACGGAGCGCCACCGTGATCGAGAACGCCAGGCCGGGCACCCCGGACTGGCGAGTGCGCCACCGCGGTGCCGAGCACGAGATCGAGGGCTTCGCCGACCGGGTGAGCGTGCCGCCGGGAGAGAGCTTCCGGCTGTACGTCTCGACCACCGCCGACCGCTACACCGCCAGGGCCTTCCGGATGGGCTGGTACGGCGGAGCCGGGGCCAGGCAGGTCTGGCGGGCGAGCGGGCTGCCCGGCATGAGGCAGGCCCCGGCCAGGACGATCGCCGCCACCCGCACGGTGACCGCCGCCCACTGGAGGCCGGGCCCCGAGGTGGACACCTCCGGCTGGCCGGAGGGCTCCTACCTGATCAGGCTGGACGCCGCCACCGGAGGCAGTCGCTACGTGCCCCTCACCGTCAGGTCCACCTCCACCAGGGCACGCCTGGTCGTCGTCAACGCGGTCACCACCTGGCAGGCGTACAACGACTGGGGTGGCCGCAGCCTCTACCGCGGGCCCGGCGGTTTCACCGACAGGTCCCGCGCGGTCAGCTTCGACCGCCCCTACGACACATCGGGCGCGCGGCTCTTCCTGGACATGGAACGCGACGCCATCGAGGTCGCCGAGCGCAGCGGTGTCCCGCTCGCCTACGTCACGAGCGCGGATCTCGACCGCGACCCGCACCTCCTCGACGGGGCGAGGGGCCTGGTCTCCCTGGGCCACGACGAGTACTGGTCGGCGCGCATGCGCCGCACCGTCGAGGCGGCCCGCGACCACGGCACCAACCTCGCCTTCCTCGGAGCCAACGCCGTGTACTGGCGGATCCGCTTCGTCGCGACGCCTCTGGGCCACCGCCGCCTGGTCGTCTGCCACAAGGACGCCGCCGAGGACGCCCACACGGTCCTGTGGCGCGCGACCGGCAGGCCGGAGAGCTCGCTGACCGGCCCGATGTACGACTGCTTCCCCTCCGAGTCCGCCTACGTGGTCTGGCGTCCCGGCAACTGGATCTTCAAGGGGACCGGGGTGCGGCGCGGCACCACCTTCCCCGGCATGGTGGGGGTGGAGACCGACCGGGTCGGCGCGGGCGTGCCCCGCCCGATGGAGGTCCTGTCCGTCTCCCCGGTCGACTGCGGCGGACGCTCCACGGTCGCGCACAGCGCCTACTACACGGTGCCGAGCGGCGCCGCCGTGTTCTCCTCGGGCACGATGCGCTGGGTGTGCGCGATGCGGGGGGCCCGCTGCGGCCACGGCGTCACGGAACGGGCCGCCGCCTTCGTCCGCAGGGCCACCGGGAACATCCTGCGGGCCTTCGCGGCCGGTCCGGCCGCGCGCCGCCACCCGGCCGAGGACAACCTCGGGTCCCTGGGCCTGGCCGGTCCGGCGGGAGGCTGAGCGGGCCTCAGTGGGTCAGGTACTGCTGCAGCCCGTTGGCCAGGGAGAGCGCGATCTTCTGCCGGAACGCCGCCTGCTGGAACTTGGCCGCCTCGGTCGGGTTCTTCATGTTGCCGCACTCGACGAAGATCTTGGGAACCGTGGAGAGGTTCAGCCCGCCGAGGTCGCTGCGGTAGTCCAGGGCGGCCTTGCCGATGTAGGTGGAGTACGACAGGTCGGTGCCGCGCTTCAGGGCGTTGCGCACATCGATGCCGAGCTTCTCGGAGTCCTTGACCACCGGGTCGACCGGGCCGCCGATCTTCTTCGGGATGATCACGTGGAAGCCGTGGTTGGCGGGGCCCGACCCGTCGGCGTGAACCGAGATCGCCGCGTTCGCCTTGGCCTTGTTGCCGATCGCGGCCCGCTGGGTGATGCACGGCCCCCAGCCGTTGTTGTTCGCGCGGGTCAGCACCACCTTCGCGCCCCGGCTCTTGAGGATCTTGTCCAGGCGCTGGGAGACGTCCCAGGTGAAGGCGGCCTCGCTGTAGCCGTTCGCGGTGGCGGTGCCGGTGGTGTCGCAGGCCTTCCGCTGGGTCAGCACGTCGACCTGCTTGTTGATCTCCGCGGGGTGACGGTAGTTCTGCCCGTTGTGACCCGGGTCGATGACCACGATCTTGCCGCTCAACGGCTTGCGGGCCGCGGTGGGAGTGGGTGCGGACCCGCTCGCCGCGCCCGCTGCCAGGCCGGTCGCCTCGCCGGTCGTGGGCTGGGCGGCGGTGGCGGCCGCCGCGGGGGCTGGGACGCGATCTCGCCCGGGGTCCGCGCCGCCGGTGGTGCCACCGCAGGCGGCGGCGCTCAGGCCGCACAGGACAAGGGTCGTCGCGAGTGCTCTGCCGGTCACGCTCATCGCCCCCTGGTAGGTCGTCGACCACCCAACCTACGCGGCGCGACGACATGGCTAGCCCATTGTCGCGATATATACCCGGCTGTCACCTTCTGTTACCAGGCGTGCTCGCCGACCTCCTGCTTCTGCAGGAGCGAGGCGAGTTCCCTGGCGTCCTCGGCGTCCAGTCCGAGGACCACGCGCGGACGCCCCCACGGATGGTCGATCGAATGGGCCACGTAACTGGCCACGGACTCGGCTCCGGCATCCCCGCCGCGGCCCCGGGCGGCCCGCCAGTGCGCCCACGCCCGTTCAAGCTCGGCGGCGGCCCGCTGGGCGCATGACACCAGTTCCGGATCACGCATTGTTACCCCCCTCGTCTCGGCCAGAGTCAACACCGGCGGCACACCGGCGTTCGCGATGTTGACCTGATTTTGGGGAGTCGATGAAGCCTGCCTGGGCGTCCTGTCACGCTCCAGGCAGGCGCTTCAGCGCTCGGTGGCACTCGTGCTGTTCCGTACGACCAGCTGCGGCGCGACCTGGCGCAGGCGTGAGGCCTTGCCGGGGTCGCCGATCCGGTCGTTCAGCAGCGCGGCCGCGGAACGGCCCATGGCGCGGCGGGGCTGGTCCACGGTGGTCAGCGAGATCGGCTGGGTCCCGGCACGGTGGATGTTGTCGTATCCGACCACCGACAGGTCCTCGGGAACCCGCAGGCCCAGTTCGGCGGCGGCGGAGAGCACGCCCATGGCCACCAGATCGTTGGCGGCGAAGATCGCTGTGGGCCGGGGGTCGCGGGTGAGCAGGCTGTGCGCGGCACGCGCGCCGCCCTCCTCGCTGGAGGCCCCCTCCTCGACCATGATGTACGGGGCCAGGGAGTGCCTGCGCATCGCGACCAGGTAACCCTCGCACCGGAAGCGCCCGGAGGAGATGCCCGAGGCCTCTATGTGGGCGATTCGGCGGTGGCCGAGCTCCACGAGGTGGTCGACGGCCAGACGGGCGCCGAGTTGGTCGTCGTCGACGACGATGTCCACGCCGCCGAGGTCGATGTCGCGCTCGCCCACCACGACCGTGGGCGTGTAGCCGGTGGCCTCGATGAGCGTCCCGCTGGTGGGCGCGATGCCGAGCAGGACGAGCCCGTCGACGCGCAGTTCGAGGAACGCCTCGACCGCCTCGTCCTCGAAGGCCGGGTCCCACTGGCTGTTGCCGATGAGGAGCCTCAGCCCGTCGCCGTGCAGGCTCTCCTGCAGGCCGTCCAGGAACTCGGCGTAGAACGGGTTGTGCAGGTCGGCGACGAGCGCCCCGACCAGATGGGTACGGCCCTCGACCAGGCTGCGCGCGACCGCGTTGGGCCGGTAGCCGAGGTCTCTGGCCGCCTGGAGCACGGCCTGCCTGCGATGCTCGCTGACGTGTGGCGATCCGCGCAGGACGAGCGATACCAGTGATTTGGAGACACCGGCGCGTTCGGCCACATTGCGGATCGTGGGTCTCGGGCGTGGTCCGCAGCCGTCGGATAAGACGGGCTCGGCGAACCCGCGGGCTCGGGTGACGGTGGTGTTGACCGGCGGTCCTGACATGGCTCTCCCCCGCGATGGTGGATGGGCACCTGTCACTCAAAACGATCGAGTTCCGAATGGGGTACGGCCTCCGGGGTAGGGAACTCCGATCTTGACCTCAACGCCGTGCGTACCGACTCCGATAGTCTTCACGGTGTGGGTTCGACATCCGGAGCCGCCGAACAGGCCAAACCTGCGGCGGGTGACGCGCGGCCGGCGCGGCGCAGGCTCAGCGTGGACCGGCGTCGTGAGGAGCTCATGGCGGCGGCCCTGGAGTTGTTCAGCAGGCGGGACGCGGAAGACGTGTCGATCGACGACGTGGCCTCCGCGGCCGGCGCGTCGCGGGCTCTGGTCTACCACTACTTCGGCGGCAAGCAGGAGCTCTACGTCGCCGCGCTGAAAAGCGCCGCGGCCCAGTTGGAGGCAAGGCTCAAGCCCCATGAGAACGGCCGTCCGCTGGACGAGCTGGCCGGCGGCCTCACCCGGTACTTCGACTTCGTGGAGGAGCACGCGGCGGGTTTCGCCGCGCTGCTCAGGGGTGGTCCCGCCAACCGCAGCGGTGACATCGGGGAGATCGTCGACTCGGTCAGGAACCGGCTGTTCATACTGATCATGAAGCAGATGCGGGTCGAGGAGCCCGGCCCCGCGCTCCGCATCACGCTGCGTTCCTGGATCGCCTCCGTCGAGACCGCGGGCCTCGACTGGCTGGAGCACCGCGACATCGAGCGGCCGGCCCTGGAGCGCATGCTGGTCGACCACATGGTGGCGCTGCTCGGCGTGGCGGCCAGGCACGACCCGCGGGTCGGCGAGTTGCTGGACAACCTGCTCCGGGACCAGACGAGCTGATCCACGCTCCGGGAAAGCCATCGGGCGTAAGGACATCGGGCATGTGGTTGGGGCGGCGCCGGGCGGGCGACGCCGCTCCCCATAAACCTGTGTGGCCTACGCGCTCACAGGGTGAGCGCGCACCAATCCCCCTAGGTCAGTGACGGCCCCCGTCTTACTCTGAGCGCTGCTGCGGAATCCCCGCGAGCAGCGCGCGAACCTCGGTCTCCCGGTACCGGCGGTGTCCACCCAGGGTGCGGATGGACGTCAACTTGCCCGCCTTCGCCCACCGGGTCACGGTCTTGGGATCGACGCGGAACATGGTTGCGACCTCCGCCGGGGTGAGCAGCGGCTCTGCCTCGGGTGTACGAGCTGACATTTGTGCGGCCTCTCCTCCATGTGGACCGGCGACAGCGATCCTGCGACTTGACGCTTGTCACGGATGTCCGCCTATGGCCATTGCGTGCGGCAGTTTGGGCCATATACGGCATCACCCGATGTGACCATACAGCCACGTAGAGCGATTGGCGAGTCTTTGAGTGACTCATCTCTCTTGTGCACGTGTTGTTGTCACGCTCGGTGATTCTAGCGACACGTTTCGTGGTATCGCAGTGAAAACGGCAAACTACTCAGTTCGTAGGTGCATCCCCGGTCATCGACGGACCTACTTACGCAGGTCGAAGGGATGATTTGCGAGTCAGTTTGCTGATTCGAGAAGTTGTATTGATCGCCAGCGGAGGATGACGCGCTGGTACATGGCGAACGCCAGTTCTTCCTCGCCTTTTTCCAGACCCGTCAGCGCCGCCGCGAGCTCCGCCACGGACTCGTCGGCCTGGAGCGTCTCGTCGTCCATGAGGTTGACGATGCCGCCGTAGTCGAGCTCGACCAGCGAATGCGGGTGGAACTCCTCCAGCCAGCGCGCCACGTCCTCGACCTCGGCGGTGATCGAGACCTCGCCGACCTGTCTCCTGATGATCTGCAGGGCGCGGGCGCTGCGGCGCCTGGCATGGGCCATGGAGGTGACGTAGATCAGATTGCGCGTGGTGGTCGTGCCCCCCTGGCTCCCGTCGCCGTCGATGACCAGCCAGCGCTCGTTGCCGTCGAAGGGGACGAACCACGAGGTCGGAACGTGCCAGGTGGAGCCGCGGATGTGCGTGCGCAGCGCGGCCGAGTCGGTACGGCGCTTGAACCGGTCGAAGTCGTCGGCGGTCTGCGCCGCGACGGCGGGCGGGACGAACCGCTCCATCAGCTTGGGCGGGGTCGTCCCGCGGAAGCGTGAGAAGGCCAGCCACGACCTCAGCCTGCTCTGCCATGGGCAGACGTACAGGACCTCCTCCACGCGCCTCAGATAGGCGTTGGGGCTCTCCTGGGCGGGTGCCGGGGCCGGTGGGATCCCCAGGAGGCGCCGCACCGCCTCGCCGTGCTCGGCGTGCAGGGCACCGGCGCGGCGCGGTCGGTCGGCCGCCTCGGCGTAGGCGGCCCACGAGACGCGCTCCGCGGGGGTGAACGCGACCAGTGGCTCGTAGACGCGGAGGTACGCGGCGTAGGGCAACACGTCCGCATCGTGTCACGAACGGCGGGCCGCTGTCCGTACCGGACCGGCTTTCGTGGCCGCGGCCCCGGCGGCCGGGTGACTCCTCGGCCCCCCCGGGGGGGCCGATCGTCTCGAACACGGGAGCCGCGGCGACCACGGCGAGGCGGCGCGTCCGCCCGGTCGAACGTGATGAGACCTTCGCGTGAGTCGTCCCGCCGCGGGCTTGTGGCTACGCTGAAGGCGATCTCCGCCGCGACGGAGCGGCGGGAACGGACGACTGGGAGTCACCACAGTGACCGACGTCTTCGGGCTGTCCCACAAGGACGCGGGCCCGGTAACCGGCCAGAACAGGCACGAGCAGGTCGTTTTCTGCTCCGATGAGCGCAGTGGCCTGCGGGCCATCATCGCCATCCACAACACGGCCCTGGGCCCAGGCCTGGGCGGCACCAGGTTCTATCCCTACGAGAGCGAGCAGGCCGCGCTGGCGGACGTGCTCAATCTCTCACGGGCGATGGCCTACAAGAACGCCCTGGCGGGACTCGACCTCGGTGGCGGCAAGGCCGTCATCATCGGCGACCCGGCGAAGGACAAGAGCGAGGCGCTGCTGCGCGCCTACGGCCGGTTCGTCCAGTCGCTCGGGGGCCGCTACTACACCGCGTGTGACGTCGGCACCTACAGCGAGGACATGGACGTCGTGGCCCGCGAGAGCTCCTACGTGACCGGCCGTACGCCGGCCAACGGCGGAGCCGGGGACTCGTCGATCCTGACCGCCTACGGCGTTTTCCAGGGCATGCGCGCCGCCGCCGAGTACGCCTACGGCACGCCGACGCTGCGCGGCAGGCGCGTCGGTGTCGAGGGCGTGGGCAAGGTCGGCCACCGCCTGGTCGGCCACCTGGTCGAGGAGGGCGCCGAGGTCGTGATCTGCGACGTGAGCGAGGCGGCCGTGGAGCGGCTGCTGCGGCGCCACCCGCGGGTGGAGGTGGTCGCCGACCGGCTGGAGCTCACCGGGTCCGACATCGACGTCTACGCGCCGTGCTCCCTCGGCGGGGCGCTGGACGACGAGACGGTGGCCCGCCTGCGCGCCACGATCGTCTGCGGCGGGGCCAACAACCAGCTGGCCCACCCCGGCGTGGAGAAGCAGCTCGCCGACCGGGGAATCCTCTACGCGCCCGACTACCTGGTCAACTCCGGCGGGGTGATCCAGGTCGCGGACGAGATCGCCGGATTCAACATGGACCGGGCGCGGGCAAAGGCCACCCAGATCTACGACACGACTCTTAAGATCTTCTCCACCGCGGCGGAGGACGGCATCCCTCCGGCTGTCGCAGCCGATAGGCTGGCTGAGCGAAGAATGTCGGAAGTCGGGCGAATTAGGGGCATTTGGCTGGGCCACTAGCCCCACACGCCCATACGGCGTACCGAGCCGGGCGTAAAACGGGTACGGTTGTAGGCGAACGAGAGCTGGCGCCTCAAGTCAGGTGGCGTCAGTGCGTGGTGCGTTAGCGACGAGGGGTCGGGCACGACCCCACACGAGGGGGTCGAGCCAATGGGGCGCGGCCGAGCAAAGGCCAAGCAGGTCAAGGTTGCTCGCCAGCTGAAGTACAACAGCGGTGGCACTGATCTTGAGCGTCTTCGCGACGAGCTCGGAGTCAGAGACGACTCCAACCACAACGACGACTCCAACGACGCCTACGACGAGCTGGCGGATCGGTACGCCGATTACGCCGATGACTTCGGCTCCAAGGATGACCGCGACGACGGGACATCCGGGCGCCGCTAGGCGGGTTTCGGTTTGACGGTGAGCGGGGCACCCTGCGGTGAGCACAGAGCCGCCGGGTGTCCCTCTCGCTGGGAGTCGACAATATGCGGCGCTCCGGTGGTCCGGGGCGCTTTTCGTGGTACTCGACTCACCCGGGAATTTCCTCGCCCCGGGCCGGGGCGAGGAAATTCCATCGGGTCATCGGAAGCGTGCCTGGCCGGAGCCCTCGACGATCTCGCCGAGCACCCAGGCCGGAAGGTCGCGCTCGCCGAGCAGCGCCAGGGCGGGCCGCACGGCCTCCGCGGCGACGATCGCGGTCATGCCCACGCCCAGGTTGAACGTGCGGTCCATGTCGGCCTGAGCCACCCGGCCGTGTCCGGCGAGCACCTCGAAGACGGCGGGCGGGGTCCATGACGAGCGGTCGAGCAGCGCGTCCAGCCCGTCGGGCAGCGAACGGGCCAGATTGCTCGCCAGGCCGCCACCCGTGATGTGCGCGTACGCGTGGACGTCGACCGTGCGGGCCAGCTCCAGGCAGTCGAGCGAGTAGATCCTGGTCGGCTCCAGCAACTCCTCGCCCAGCGTCCGGCCCAGCTCGGGAAGCTCGGCCTCCAGCGACAGTCCGGCCCGGTCGATGATGTGCCGGACCAGCGAGTAGCCGTTGGAGTGCACGCCGGAGGAGGCCAGCGCGAGGATCACGTCGCCCTCGCGGACCCTGTCCCGGCCGAGCATCCGGTCGGCCTCCACCACGCCGGTGGCGGCGCCCGCGAGGTCGTACTCGTCGGCGCCCATGGCTCCGGGGTGCTCGGCGGTCTCCCCGCCGATGAGGGCGCAGCCCGCCAGGCGGCAGCCCTCGGCGATGCCGCCCACGATCTCGGCGATCCGTTCGGGAACGACCTTGCCGCAGGCGATGTAGTCGGTCATGAACAGCGGCTCGGCGCCGCAGACCACCAGGTCGTCCACGACCATGCCGACCAGGTCGAGGCCGATCGTGTCGTGCTTGCCCAGTCGCTGGGCCAGCATGACCTTGGTGCCGACGCCGTCGGTCGACGTGGTGAGCAGCGGCCGCCGGTACGACAGCAGGGCCGAGGCGTCGAAGAGGCCGGCGAAGCCGCTGGCGTCGTCCACGACCTCGGGCCGCCGGGACCGCGCGACCTTCGATCTCATCAGCTCGACGGCGCGCTCACCCGCGTCGATGTCCACTCCTGCGGCCGCGTAGCTGGTCATGGGGCCTCTCTCGTCGGCCGGGCGGTCTGACTGCCTGACCTGCTCAATGCTTGGCCTCCAGCACGTATTTGCCCACGTTGTCCTGGTCGATCGGGATCGGGTAGTCACCGTCGAAGCAGGCGCGGCAGAGCCGGTCGGCAGGGATCGTGGTGGCCTTGGTCAGGCCCTCCAGCGAGATGTATCCGAGCGAGTCGGCGCCGAGCGAGGCGCGGATCTCCTCCACGCTGAGCGAACCGGCGATCAGCTCGGCCCGGGTGGCGAAGTCGATGCCGTAGAAGCACGGCCAGCTGACCGGCGGGGAGGAGATCCGGACGTGCACCTCCCTGGCGCCCGCCTCGCGCAGCATCTTGACGATCGCCCGCTGGGTGTTGCCCCGGACGATCGAGTCGTCCACGACGACCAGGCGCTTGCCGGCGACGACCTCCTTCAGCGGGTTGAGCTTCAGGCGGATGCCCAGCTGGCGGATCGTCTGGGACGGCTGGATGAAGGTCCGGCCCACGTAGGAGTTCTTGACCAGGCCCTGGCCGTACGGGATCCCGCTCTCCTCGGCGTAGCCGACGGCGGCGGGGGTGCCCGACTCGGGCGTGGGGATGACCAGGTCGGCCTCGACCGGGTGCTCGCGGGCCAGCATGCGGCCGATCTCGACGCGCGTGGTCTGCACGCCGCGCCCGGCGATCGTGGTGTCCGGACGGGCCAGGTAGACGTACTCGAACAGGCAGCCCTTGGGTTCGGCGAGCGCGAACTTTCGCGAGCGCACGCCGCGCTCGTCGATGGTGATCAGCTCACCCGGTTCGATCTCGCGGACGAACGTGGCGCCCACGATGTCCAGGGCCGCGGTCTCGGAGGCGACCACCCAGCCGCGCTCCAGGCGTCCCAGGACCAGCGGGCGGACGCCCTGGGGGTCACGGGCCGCGTAAAGTGTCCGCTCGTCCATGAAGACGAGCGAGTAGGCGCCCCTGACCTGCGGAAGAAGCTCGGCGGCCGCGTCGTCGATGGACTGGGTGCGATCCTGGGCCAGCAGCGAGGTCAGCACTTCGGTGTCGGTGGTCGCCCGGGTGGAACCCGGGGCCAGACGCCTGGCCAGCACCGGGGTGTTGATCAGGTTTCCGTTGTGGGCGAGCGCGAGCCCGCCGCCCTCGGTCGAGCTCAGCGTCGGCTGCGCGTTCTCCCAGACGCTCGACCCGGTCGTCGAGTAGCGGCAGTGACCGATCGCCAGGTGGCCGCGGAGGGTGCCGAGCACGGACTCGTCGAAGACCTGGGAGACCAGTCCCATGTCCTTGTAGACGAGGATCCTGCTGCCCTCGCTGACCGCGATGCCCGCGGACTCCTGACCGCGGTGCTGTAACGCGTACAGTCCGTAGTAGGTGAGTTTGGAGACTTCCTCCCCAGGAGCCCAGACCCCGAAGACGCCACATGCGTCCTTCGGAGGCCGGTCGTGGGGGTCAAGGTCATGGCTCAGATGGCCGTCGCCCTTCAACACATGCTTCATTCTAGGTCGGCTTCTTCCCTGCTCGCACCTAGGGTCCGTTCCGTGGCATGTCGCACCCTGACCGAACGATCATCGGTGTTTTACCGTGTCAGCCTGTTTCGTCGGCAGGTGACAGGGGAGTGTGAGATATCCGGCATGCCCAAGCGTCGGGAGAATAGACGTGACAACACCTGTGGACCCGAACCAGCCCGATCCGCGGCGGGAGCCGTGGCAGGAGCCGGATCCCGAGTCGCCCGTACCCGGCCCCGGCGAGGCGCCGTCCCCTGTTCCCGAGGAGCCGAGGGTGCCGCCGCATCCGGACACGCCGGTCGCGCCGGAGATCCCCCCGCCTGACCAGGCCGGCGATCCGGACGCTCCGGAGGGGGACGAGACACCGGAGTCCGGTGGGCGGGAGCGGGAAGTGCCCTCGCCGGAGGAATGGCCGCCGCACCCCGTGCCCGGTACCACGCCCGCCGCGTATCCCGGCTGGGAGAGCACCTCGGAGGCCCAGGGCGGTCCTGACCAGCCCGGCCCCGCCCAGCCTTCGCGCTACGAACCGCCTGAGCCCGCCGAGGAGCCCGCGGCCCAGCCCCGCCCCCCCGAGTCCACGGAGCCCGCCCCCGGCACCCCCCAGCCGGGCTATTCGGGCCGGCCCGGCTACGGGGAGCAGCCGAGATACGGGGAGGCTCAGCAGGCCGGGCAGCCCTACGGAGGTCCCGGCCCGCAGCCGCCGTCCGGGGAAGGTCCCTATCAGCCGCCGTCCGCGGAAGGTCCCTATCAGCCGCCGTCCGCGGCGGGTCCCTACCAACCCTCTCAGGGCGCGGCGGGTCCCTACCAGCCGCCGTACCCGCCGCCTGGCGCGCCCGCCTATCCGGGCGCCGCGCCCTACCCGGGGTATCCGGGTGAGGGCCGCAGGCAGGGCGAGGGGCTCGGCACCGCCGCGCTCGTGCTCGGGATCGTGGCCATCGTGTCGCTCGTCATCTGCGGCTTCGGCGTGCTGGTGGCGATCGTCGGTCTGATCGTCGGGATCGTCGCGCTCGTCAAGAAGTCCGCCCCGGGCAGGGCGTGGGTGGGCATAGTGCTGAGCGCCCTCACTCTGATCATCGCCGCGGTGTTCCTGAGCTGGCTCTACAGCAAGATCGGTGACTGCGCCAACCTGCCACCGGAGCTGCAGCAGCGCTGCATCGAGGACAGGTTCGGCGTTCGGCTCCGCCCCACCCCCTGAGGGGCGGCGAGCCCCCCGGGGAGGCCGGCGCCGGGGAACGGCGAGGGCTATCGCAGCGGCAGGTGCTCCGACAGGTCGGCGCGGGCTCCGCTCGCCGCGACCTTACCGGCGGCCATCGCCGCGGGCCAGGTCAGACGGCCGGTGGCCAGGTCCAGCCAGGTGCGCGCGTCGGTCTCCACCACGTTGGGCGGGGTGCCTCGGGTGTGCCGGGGACCTGCCACGCACTGCACCGCCGCGTAGGGCGGGACCCGGACCTCGACGGTCCGGCCGGGAGCGGCCGTCGCCAGCCTGTCCAGCAGATGCCGTACGGCGAAGCGGGTGATCTCCCGTTCCGGGCGGATCTCGCGCTCGAAGGCTCGCAGCACCACGCTCACGCAGGCGTCCAGCAGCGCCGCGACCCCGGTGGGACCGTCGTAGGGCGGCTCGTCGAGGGAGCTCAGCTGGGTGTCGAGGGCGGCGTGAACCTTGGCGGGGTCGGGCTTGTAAGGCGGCACGCCCTCCATGATGCCCGCCGGAGCGGGCTGTTCCGACGACAGGACGCCGCCGAACCGCCCGCTTCCGGTGACGGCCGGAGAACGGTTCACCGTCCCGGCAAATGTCGTTCACCTCGGGTTCGGCCGGCGCACGTAGCGTCCGGGCGGTAAGACTCCACCCCTTTTTGGAGGCCCCTGTGGCGAACATGTCGCCGCGCCGCCTGCTGCCCCTGCTCACGAGCCCTCACAAGGGTGGCCGCAGTGCGCTCACCTGCCGGTTCCGTTGCGGTGACCAGTGCGCCCACGATGTGACGAACACCAGTGACAACACCTACTTCGGCGACGTGGTCGCCGAGGCGATGACCCGGCGCGGGGTGCTGCGCGCGGGCGCCCTGGGCGCCGTCGTCGCCGGGGTGGGGGTCGGTACGGCGCTCCCGGCCGTCGCCGATCCGGGCCGGGAGGCGAAGGCCCCCGGCCGGAAGGACGGCCCGCGCTTCACCGCCATCGCGCCGAACACCGACGACAGGGTGACGGTCCCCGCGGGCTACCTGTCGGCGGTCGTGGTGGGCTGGGGTGATCCGGTGCTGCCCGGCGCTCCGGCGTTCGACTTCGAGAACCAGACGGCCGCCGCGCAGGCCAAGCAGTTCGGCTACAACTGCGACTACGTGACGCTCTTCCAGCTGGGGCAGCACCGTGGCCTGCTCTGGGTCAACCACGAGTACACCGACGAGAACCTGATGTTCCGCGGTTACACGGACGGCACCGCCGCGACGGAGGAGCAGATCAGGATCGCGATGGCCGCGCACGGCGGCTCGGTGGTCGAGGTCGAGCGGGTGCGTGCCTCCGGCCAGTGGAGGCTGGTCACCAAGGGCTCCCGCCGCTACAACCGTCGCATCACCGTGCAGACCCAGATGAGGTTCACCGGCCCGGCGGCCGGCAGCGACCTGCTGAAGACCGCGGCCGACCCGAAGGGCACCACGCCGGTCGGCATGCTGAACAACTGCGCGGGCGGCACCACGCCGTGGGGCACGGTGCTCAGCGGCGAGGAGAACTTCAACCAGTACTTCGTCAACGGCAACGGCGTGCCCGAGGCGCAGAAGCCCTACCTCACCCGGTACGGGGTGAGCGCCACGACGGGCATCCCGAATGGAAACCGCAGGTTCGACCGGGTCGAGGAACGGTTCGACCTGGCGAAACACCCGAACGAGATCAACCGTACCGGCTGGATCGTGGAGATCGACCCGTTCGATCCGGACTCCACCCCGATCAAGCGCACCGCCCTGGGCAGGCTGGCCCACGAGGGTGCCACCACCTCCCTGGCCGCCGACGGCCGGGTGGTGGCCTACATGGGGGACGACTCCCGGTTCGAGTACGTCTACAAGTTCGTCTCCAGGAAGCGCTACATTCCCGGCTTCGACCGGAACAACCGGGACCTGCTGGACGACGGCACGCTGTACGTGGCCAGATTCACCGGAGACAGCCCCGCCACCGAGATCGACGGCACCGGCGGGCTCCCGGCCGACGGGCAGTTCGACGGCTCGGGCGAGTGGATCCCGCTGGTCACCGGTGACGTCTCGCACGTACCGGGGATGACGGCCGCGGAGGTGCTCGTCCACACCCGGGTGGCGGCAGACAAGGTCGGGGCGACCAAGATGGACCGCCCCGAGGACGTGGAGCGCAACCCTGTCACCGGTGGCGTCTACGTGGCGCTGACCAACAACACCAACCGGACTCCGGCTCAGGTGGACGAGGCCAACCCGCGCCCGGCGAACAAGCACGGCCACATCCTGGAGATCGTCGAGCGGCGGAACGACGCCGGGGCCACGACCTTCGCCTGGTCCCTGCCGCTGGTCTGCGGTGATCCGAACGACCCCGCGACCTACTTCGCCGGGTTCGACAAGACCAAGGTCTCGGCGATCTCCTGCCCGGACAACGTGGCCTTCGACGCCGACGGCAACCTCTGGATCTCCACGGACGGCAGCCAACTGGGTGCCAACGACGGCCTGTTCGTCATGCCGGTCCGCGGTTCCGAGCGCGGCCACCTCAAGCAGTTCCTGAGCGTGCCGGTCGGCGCGGAGACCTGCGGCCCGCTGGTCAGCGCGGACCAGCGCAGCGTCTTCGTGGCCGTGCAACACCCCGGCGAGACCAACGGTGCCACCCCCGAGGCTCCCAGCAGCCACTGGCCGGACGGCGGCACCGCACAGCCCCGCCCGTCCGTCGTGGTCGCCTGGCACGCGAAGGGCGGCAAGATCGGCTCTTGACCCCCGTTCCCGCTTTCCGGTGGCTCAGCTGAGAGCCACCGGGGGCGGCACCCGGTCAGCGGTGGATCGTCAGTCGAAGAACTGCCAGATGCTGAACCTCCGTACGTAGAGCGGCGCGAAGGCCCGGCCGGTCACCCGGATCCGCCTGATCCGGGTCTGCTTGTTCATCGTGACCTTCACGCACTTCAGGCAGGCCCCGTGGGGTCCGGGCAGGGCGAAGTAGGAGATGGACGCGCTGTGGTGGGCCAGCCCCCTGTTGGACACTCCCATCCCCACCTCCCGGTAGCGACGTGTGGATCCCTTCTGAGGGAACGCGGTGGAGCCGACGAGTGCGTGGTTCGACGAGGGAGGGCAGTGCACGAATATCCGGACGTGGCTGGCCTGCCGGGGCCACGGGGGCAGGACGCGGAGCGACGGGACGTTCTTCAGCGCCTTGGGGATACTGTTTCTCCCCCCCATGGGGGGAATTGACACCTTCTGGTGGTTTTTGGTGGTGACGGTGGCAGTGGTGTTGGCTGTGGCGCTGGACGTCATGGTGGCGCTGGGTGTGGGCGTGGGTGTGGGTGTGGCGCTCGGGGTGGGGGTGGGCGTCGCCGTGGCGCTGGGCGTGGGCGTGGGTTTGGGGACGGCATCCGGTTCGATCGGAACGCCCGGACTCATCATGAGAGCGGTGGCCATCCCGATCCGTGTGACGGAACGCATGTGCTCCTCCTGTCGGACACCCGGGTGGCGAGGTGACGCGGGTTTCTGGGGAGGAGACGGGTATGGGAGGGCGCCCGACGTCCATCCTGACCGGTGGGCCATCCCCATTATGTCGGCCATGTCGTACGAGGGAGGGAGACACGCTGGTAGGGGGGGCATGTCCGAGTATCGAAGCCCGTCGCCGAGCCGCCGATCAGTCGTTCCCGGCCGCCTGAAGGGGGCGGTGAGGATAGGCCAGTGCCGCGGCGACGGCCCCGCACAGGGCGACGGAGAACAGCACCGCGTAGGTCCGCTGGAAGCCGGCCATCAGGTGTTCCACGGCGACGGGGGAGAGGCGCGACAGTGTGCCCGCGTACACCTGTCCGCGCAGCTCGGCGCTGACCGAGCCGGTCAGCACGCTGAGCGCGAGGGCGACCCCCAGCACGATCCCGACATTCATGATCATAAGCCGGAAGCCGTTCACCACCCCCAGGCTTCCCGCCGGCAGGGCGGCCATGACCTGGGTGGTGTTGCCGGTCAGAAAGGTGCCGCTGCCGCAGCCGCACAGGAACAGGCCGACCCCGATGATCCAGTACGGCGTGGCGGGGGCGGTGTTCAGGAGCAGGACGCCCAGCCCGGCCGCGCTCATCAGGGCGCCCCCCACCGACAGCGCGTACGGCCTGACCCGGCGGCCGAGGGCGCCGGTGACCGGGGAGGCCAGGGCCATGCCGATCGGGACGGGGAGCACGCCCAGGGCCGCGGTGACGGCGTCGATGCCCCTGGCGGCCTGGAAGTAGAGGGCGACCAGCAGGATCAGCGCCGAACGCGCCAGCGCGTTGCAGAAGGAGGCGAGATTGGCGGAGGCCAGCATGCGCTCGCCGAACAGGCGCACGTTGAGTACGGGGTGCGACGCCCGGCGCTCCACCAGCAGCAGCACCGGGACCAGTGCCACCGCGATCGCCATGCCGACGGTCACCACGGGGCTGGACAGGCCTCGGGACCCCGCCTCGGACAGTGCGATCAGGGCCGCGGAGAGGGCGGCGAACACGATCAGGTTGCCGAGCGCGTCCACCGGCCTGCGCGCCCCCCGCGGCACCCGGCGCAGCGTGAACGCTCCCCAGACGAGGGCGGTCAGCCCGACCGGTACGTTCACCCAGAAGATCCACTGCCAGCCGGCGGCCTCGGCGATGAGGCCGCCCACGGTGGGGCCGGCGAGCTGGGCGACCGAGAGGGTGCCGATGTAGACGCCCATGCCCTGGCTGAGCCGGTCCGGAGGGAAGGCGTCGGTGATGATCACGGTTCCGTTGGCGAGGACCATCGCGGCTCCGACCGCCTGCACGGTGCGCATCGCGATCAGGAACCAGACGCCGGGGGCGAGCCCGGCCAGCAGCGATCCGACGGTGAACAGGGCGAACCCCGCCAGATAGATCTCCCGCCGGCCGAGCAGGTCGGCCACCCGGCCGAAGAACACCAGCGTCGCGGTGTTGACGAGGAGGAAGGCCAGCAGGACCCAGCCGGCCGCGAACGCGTCCGCGTGAAAGTGCCTGACCACGGTGGGAAGTGCGACGTTCAGCGTGCTGCCGGAGATGCCGATCATGACCATACCGAGGCTGGTGACCGAGCAGACCCGCCACGCGTAGCGGAGTTTGGATAGGTATTCAGGGGATCCGGGCAGGTCCTGGGGGATTGCGACCATGACTCACAGTCTGACGTACGTTGTACGTTGATCTTGATCCAGGCCCGTCACAGAGCACGCCCGCCTCGCTCGCGGCTCGCGTCAGGCCACGCCCGGAGCGGACGGCGCTCGGGTGACGGGGCACGGCACGCCCACCCGGCTCGCGTCCCGAGCCGGACTGGGGACGGTGATCGGCATCGCGGGAGGGGGCGCCCTCAGCGCGCCCGTCTGCGTAGGCCCTCCAAATCGTGGATGATCACACGGCGGCGGCCCGTCTCGATCAGCCCGCGGTCGCGCAGGGAACGCAACGCCTTGCTGACCGCCTCGCGGGAGGCGCCGGTCCAGCCGGCCAGCTCGTCCTGGGAGAGCGGCAACGTCACCCGGACCCCGCCGTTGGTGGGCTCGCCGTACCGCTCGGCCAGCTCGACCAGCCGGGTGGCCACCCGGCCCGCGGTGTCGAACGCGCCGTACTCGATCCGCTTGCGGTCGGAGTCGCGCATCTTGCCGATCACCATCCGCATGAGCAGCACCGCGACTCTCCCGTGCTCCCGCAGGTAGGCGGGAAAGTCGCGGACCGTGACTCCTTCGACGGGTTCGAGGGCGGTGATCGTGGCGGACCTGGGCAGCCCGTCGATCGCCGCGAACTCGCCGAGCAACGCCCCGGGTCCTCGGATCGCCAGGACCACCTCGCTGCCGATCGCGGTGTGCGAGGACACCTTGACCCGGCCGGACGTCAGGACGACCACCCAGTCGCTCGCATCGCCTTCGGTGAACATCGTCGCGCCCCTGTCCCAGCGCCGGGGACGCCCGGCGGCGTACAGGGCCGCTACCTCATCGCTCGTGAGCGATGTGATGAACTCACCCGGTTCGGGGGAAGAAGTCATAACCACCTCATGGTGATCTCGATCGTGTCCGTACGGCTCCCGGGGCTACGAGAGCCCGGACAGCACGTGGGCATGGACGGGTCGTTCTTTGCCCTTGAGGTTGAGCGGGCCCAGGGAACGAGTCCGGGCCCTGGGGCCGATCAGGTCGAGGGTGCTCTGGCCGATCACGACACTGCCGGGGTCGGCGATTCCCTCAAGTCTGGCGGCCACGTTGACGCAGTCGCCCATCGCGTTGAAACCGCGAAGCTCGGGGCTGCCGATGTTCCCGACCAGCGCCTCACCGGTATTGATGCCGATCCTGAAGCGAGGGTAGCCGGGCATCCCCGCCGCGATCTCCTCGGCGGCCTCCTGCATCGCCAGGCCCGCCCGCGCCGCGGCGAGGGCGTGGTCGGACTGCCTGGCGGGGGCGTTGAACAGTGCGAGCAGCGCGTCACCCACGAACTGCACGATCGTGCCGCCGTTGCCGAGCACGATGGGCACGGCCGCGGTGTGGTAGCGGTTCAGCATCTCGACGATCTCGCCGGGCGCCACCCGCTCGGAGAAGCCGGTGAAGCCCTTCAGGTCGGCGAAGAGCGCGGTCAGCTCCACCAGCTCGCCGCCGAGCGCCGCGGTCTGCGGGTCGGCCAGCAGCGACTGGGCCACGTCCGGTGACATGTACTGCCGAAAGAGGGTCTCCAGCTCGCTGTAGAGGCGGACGTTCTCCAGGGAGATGGACAGCTGACCGGCCAGCATGGCGGCGAGCGCCTCGTCCTGCGGGGTTCTGCCGATCGGCACCTCAAGCGCCCCGGCGAGCCTGCCCTTCACGGTCAGGGGGTGGACGACCTTCCCCTCCAGCCGGATCGGCCGGTCCTCGGGGAAGTCCTTCGGGCCGTACTCCCTGGAGTTCACGGTGACCCGGCCGTCGTCGACCAGCCTGATCCGGACGTCTCCGTACGCCTGCCGCACGCGGTCGAGGCTCTGCGCCAGCAGTTCGCGCTCCGGCAGGCCCACGCGGACCTGCCGGCCCACCTCGACCAGCGCGGCGAGCCTGTCGGTCAGTTCCCGCTCGTTGGCCAGCGCCTCACCCGCCCGGTCGAGCACCGCCACCTGGGACTCGGTGAGCCCGAACCTGCCCGCCAGCCTGTTCGCGATCGGGACCCTGCTCTCCTGGTTGCGCCGCAGGTGGCCGACGAGTTCCTCCAGGGCGGCCTCGTAGTCGGCTCTGATCCTGCGGACCGTCGCCGACAGCGCCACCGAGTCGAACAGCCCGGCGCTCGTGCCCTCCCGCCGGAACTGCAGGTAGGCGCTGTAGGCGACGAAGAGGAACGCCGTGGTCAGCAGCACGTGCCAGAGCCACCAGGACAGGTGCCAGTTGCGGTGGGACAACCCGGCGACCAGGGACTCGGCGAGCAGCGCGTAGGCGGTGATCAGGCTGATCAGCACGACCGCGGGGCGGCTGCGGTGCAGCTGGAACATCATCGCGGCCGCCACCACGTACAGGGCCACCCCGATCCACTCCAGGCCGCCCAGGCCGGTGCCCTCGGGGGGCGAGTCGCTCAGCGGGGTCAGGCCCGGCACCAGGCAGGCGATCCCCCAGCCGATGATCAGGGCGGCCAGACCGCCGCGCAGCCAGATCTGGCGCCGCAGGACGGTCTCGGCCGCTCGGTCCCCCAGGGGCAGCGCCGATGTGAACGCGAACGCCGAGGCGACGAGGAGGCCCACCGGGTGGGACAGGTCGAACCCGTGGCTCGGGGCGCCCAGGACGATTCCCGGGGTGCTCAGTCCGTGCACCAGGAAGAATCCGGCACTGCTCAGGAAGACCAGGGAGACCAGGAGCAGGCGCGCGTCCGCCCGTCTGGCCGATGCCTCGCTGATCATGAGGCCCAGAACCAGGTTGATCCCGGCGACGGCGGCGATCAACCAGAAATGGCCCGGGTTGTCCTGCAGAACAATGTTCAGGTCGGGTTTGGCCAGCAGTAGCCAGAGTCCGAGCATGGGCAGCGCCAGATGCAGCGCCCACACCAGGGCGCGGACCGGATGGGTGGCGGGTGGCAGGTACGGTGCCCGTCCGGCGCGGCCCTCGGCGGCCGCGTCTGTCGGGGTGGTGGTCGGCACGGTGGCCTCCGTGTCTGGAGAACCCGGTTGGTTCCCTGTGTTGTTCGTCCACGCCCAGCGGGCGGGTTCCCCCGAACGGCCCGATTATCCCGCACACGGCCGCTGCCGACAGGCATCCGGACATTTGTGCTTCCGAGATCAAAGCGTGATGTTTCGCGGGTCAACCATTGAAACGGTTGAGCCGTGTACTACGTGTATCTCTCCCATCACACCAGACTCTGGTGTCGCAGAAAGGAAGCCCAGTGGCTATCAAGTTGCCGGGCGGACGCACGCTCGCCGTCGTGACCGTTGGTGTGCTCGCCGGAACGTTGTTCACCGCGAGCGGTAGTGCCGTAGCCTCGTCGGCGGGTGCGGAGATCCACGCGTGTGTCCACAAGCAGACGCGTTACGCCCGCATCGTCAACGTGACGGCCAAGTGCAAGCCCACCGAGATCCGGATCAGGTGGGGGCAGCAGGGCGAGAGCCAGCAGCAGGGCATCGCCAGCGCCGGTCCGCGGGGCGAGCGTGGCCCGCAGGGCCCGCAGGGCCTCAAGGGCGACACCGGCTCGCAGGGTCCGCAGGGGCTGCGTGGTCTCCCCGGCAAGACCGGCGCCACCGGCCCGCAGGGCCCCAAGGGTGACACCGGTGCTCAGGGTCCGAAGGGTGAGGACGGCAAGACCGGTGCCACCGGCCCGCAGGGGCCCAAGGGTGACGCCGGTGCTCAGGGTCCGAAGGGTGAGGACGGCAAGACCGGCCCGCAGGGTCCGAAGGGTGACACCGGCCCGCAGGGTCCGAAGGGGGTCGACGGCAAGGACGGTCTTCCCGGCAAGCCTGGTACCGACGGCAAGGACGGTGCCAAGGGCGCCCAGGGTCCGGCCGGTCCTGCCGGTCCGGCGGGTCCCGCGGGTCCGGCGGGTAAGGACGGCAAGGACGGCACCGGCGCCAAGCCCACCATCACCACCGTCACCGACTCCTTCAGCTTCGGCGGTCACGGCGGAAGCGAGACCGTGAGCTGCGGTGCGGGCAAGGTCGTCACGGGTGGCGGCTTCAGCAGCAGCCCCGGTGGCGGTGGCGGCAGCTCCTCCGGCCAGATCTACACGAGCGCGCCCAGCGGCTCCTCCAGCTGGACCGTGAGCGGCAAGAACACCAGCGGCACCGTCTACGCGCTCTGCATGGGCTGATCCCCGAGACTGAGCGCGACAGCGCGACAGAGGGCCTCCCGGATGGCTGCCGGGGGGCCTTCTCCCATGTCGGGGACCTTCTTCCAGATTGGAGACGGACCCGGCCGGGTGCCGTGCGAAGCACCGAAAACAAAAGAGGGGTACGGCTCAGGCGGGCCGTACCCCTCTTTCGTGGTGCGTGAGGATCAGCCGAAGATGCCCGGCAGAGTGGCCGTGTGGGTCTCCCGGAGTTCGGCGATCGGGATGTCCAGAACGCCCTTGACGTTCAGCGAGTCACCACCGGTGGTGCCCAGGCCGTAGCAGGGCACCTCGTGGGTCGCGCACAGCTTCGCGAAGGCGTCGAACGACTCGGGCCTGACGGTCACCAGCGCGCGGGCCGAGGACTCGCTGAACAGCTCGACGAACGCGTCGTCGCCGGTCAGGGAGACCGCGCAGCCGATGCCCTGGGCGAGGCAGGCCTCGGTGAGGGCGATGGCCAGCCCGCCGTCGGACAGGTCGTGGGAACCGGTCAGCAGTCCCTGCGAGGCGGCCGTGGTCAGGACGAGAGCCAGGTCGCGCTCCGAGGCCAGCCGCGCCTTGGGCGGCAGGCCGCCCAGGTGGCCGTGGGCCACGTGCGCCCACTCCGAGCCGCCGAACTCCGCCTCGGTCTCGCCGAGCAGCACGATCCGGTCGCCGTCACCGGTGAAACCGGACCGTACCCGGGTGGCCACGTCGTCGATGACGCCGAGCACGCCGACGACCGGCGTCGGGTGGATCGGGACGGATCCCGTCTGGTTGTAGAACGAGACGTTTCCGCCGGTCACCGGGACGCCGAGGGCCTTGCAGGCGTCGGCCAGGCCGCGCACGGCCTCGGCGAACTGCCACATGACCTCGGGGTCCTCGGGGGAGCCGAAGTTGAGACAGTTGGTCACCGCCAGCGGTGTCGCGCCGGTCACGGCCACGTTCCGGTACGCCTCGGCGAGGGCGAGCTGGGCCCCCGCGTACGGGTCGAGGCGGGCGTAGCGGCCGTTGCCGTCGGTGGCCAGCGCGATTCCGCGCTTCGTCTCCTCGGCACCGGGCATGGCCTCGCTGATGCGCAGCACGCCCGCGTCGGCGGGCTGGGCCAGCACTGTGTTGCCGCGGACGTAGCGGTCGTACTGGGAGGTGACCCACTCCTTGGACGCCAGGTTCGGTGAGCCGAGGAGCTCAAGCAGCGCCGCACGCAGGTCGGCGGGGCGGGCGAGGCGCTTGGGAGTGTCGCTGTTCAGCGCGATCTGGCCGGCCGGCTCCTGGAACGGCCGCTCGTAGACCGGGCCCTCGTCGGCCGCGGTGCCCGGCGGGATGTCGACGATGGTCTCGCCGTGCCAGGTCATCACGAGGCGACCTCCGTCGGTGACCTCGCCGATCACGGTTGCGGGAATGTCCCACTTCGCGCAGATCGCCATGAAGGCATCGATGTCGTCGGGCGTGACGACCGCCATCATGCGCTCCTGCGACTCGCTCATCAGGATCTCCTCGGGCCGCAGCGAGGGATCGCGCAGCGGCACCAGGTCGAGCCTGACGTTCATGCCACCGGTGCCCTTGGCGGCGAGCTCGGTGGTCGCGCAGGAGACACCGGCGGCGCCGAGGTCCTGGATACCGACGACCACGTCCGCCTGGTAGAGCTCCAGGCAGCACTCGATCAGCAGCTTCTCCATGAAGGGATCGCCGACCTGGACGCTGGGGCGCTTGGCGTGCGACTCGTCCTCGAAGGTGGCCGAGGCCAGCACGGACGCGCCGCCGATGCCGTCGGGGCCGGTCAGCGCGCCGAACAGGACCACCTTGTTGCCCGGTCCGGGGGCCACCGCGAGCTTGATCTGGTCCTTGCGGAGCAGGCCCACGCAGAGGGCGTTGACCAGCGGGTTGCCGATGTAGCAGGGGTCGAAGACGACCTCGCCGCCGATGTTGGGCAGGCCCAGGCAGTTGCCGTAGTGGCTGATGCCCTCGACCACGCCGGGCAGCACCCGCCGGGTGTCGTGGGCGTCGGCGCCGCCGAAGCGGAGCGCGTCCATCACCGCGACCGGCCGGGCGCCCATCGACATGATGTCGCGGACGATGCCGCCGACGCCGGTCGCCGCGCCCTGGTGGGGCTCGACGTAGGACGGGTGGTTGTGCGACTCGATCTTGAAGGTGGCGGCCCAGCCGTCACCGATGTCCACGACCCCGGCGTTCTCTCCCATGCCGACGAGCAGAGCCGCTGATTTGGGAGCCTTGGTGCCGAACTGGCGCAGGTGCACCTTGGACGACTTGTAGGAGCAGTGCTCGCTCCACATGACGCTGTAGATGGCCAGCTCGGAGCCGGTGGGACGGCGGCCGAGGATCTCGCGGACCCGCTCGTACTCCTCGACCTTCATGCCCAGCTCGGCGTACGGCTGGCGCTCGTCGGGGGTCTCCTCGGCCCGCTTGACGGTGTCGAGACTCATGCGTTCACCAGCTTCTTCAGGATCGAGGAGAAGAAGGCGCGCCCGTCGGTGCTCGGGGCGCCGGTGAGTTCCTCGACGGCGTGCTCGGGGTGCGGCATGAGACCGACGATGTTGCCGGCCTCGTTGCGGATGCCCGCGATGTCGTTCAGGGAGCCGTTGGGGTTGCCACCCGTGTAGCGGAAGACGACCTGGCCGCCCGCCTCCAGCGCGCCCAGGGTCGCCTCGTCGGCGACGTAGCGGCCCTCCCCGTGCTTGATCGGCAGCACGATCTCCTGGCCCTCGGTGAAGTCGGAGGTCCAGGGGGTGGTGCTGCTCTCGACCCGGATGCCCTGGTCGCGGCAGATGTAGTGCAGTCCGGCGTTGCGCATCAGCGCCCCGGGCAGCAGGTGGGCCTCGCAGAGGATCTGGAAGCCGTTGCAGGTGCCCAGCACGGGGAGCCCGGCCCTGGCGGCGGGGATCAGCTCCTCCATCAGCGGGGCGAACCTGGAGATGGCCCCGCAGCGCAGGTAGTCCCCGTAGGAGAACCCGCCGGGCAGGAAGACCGCGTCCACCCCCCGGAGATCGGGATCCGCGTGCCAGAGCGGCACGGCCTCGCCACCCGCGTGGCGTACGGCGCGGGCCGCGTCCTGATCGTCAAGCGTTCCGGGAAAAGTGACGACGCCCACGCGGGCAGCACTCATGGCAGCGTTCCCCTCCACAAACGGGCGCCGCGCCGGCGTCTCTCACATCGGACGTCGGTCTGCGGCGGTGCTCCCAGGCTATCCGCTCCGGGCAAGCGGTCATACGCGGAGTGTCCGATCACACAACCGGGTGGCCTGCCATCCGTACGGCCCAGGAGAGCGGGAACCGGGACTACACGGCGGCGAGCACCCGGCCGCGGGCGAAGGCGGCGTCGTCGTCCCAGTCCAGGTGCTTGCGCAGGTGCACGACGGTGCCCCGGCCAGGGGTGATGTCGAAGGAGATCTCGTCCACCACCGCCTGCATGATGAGCAGGCCCCTGCCGTGCTCGACATCGGCCGACGGGTAGTGCTCCGGCACTCCGACGAGGCCCTGGCCCCGGTCGATGATGCGGACGTCACAGCGGCCGTGACCGATGGCGGTCTCGACCTCGTAGCGGTTGGCCGGACCTCCGTGCCGCACGGCGTTGGCGCATGCCTCGGTCACCGCGAGCAGGATGTCGGAGACGCAGTCCTCGGTGACGCCGAGTGAGCGCAGGGAGTCGCCGAGCGCCCTGCGGACCATCGGGATGCCGATGGCCTGTCGTGGCAGAGCCAGCGAGAACTCCATGTCCACCGGTTTCCTCCCGGGGTCAGACGTCACCTTGTGAAGGCTTCCCTGCAGAATCCGGGCTAACCGCAAAATAACCGTAATGTTATTGACTGGTGGTCAAGCCGTGGGATTGCTCCGCCCATATTGCCGGATATAGCTGGATCTGGGCGGTTGATCTGCGCGGAGTGACGGCCTAGGACTCGACGGTGACGGTGTAGTCCTCGATCACCGTGTTGGCGAGCAGGGTCTCGGCCATTTTTCGGACGTCCGAAAGTGCCGTCTCGTCGGCGGGCCCGTTGATCTCCACCTCGAATCGCTTGCCCTGCCGTACCGCTGAGACACCGGAGAAGCCGAGCCGCGGCAGCGCGCGGGCGATCGCCTGCCCCTGCGCGTCGAGAATCTCGGGCTTCAGCATGACGTCGACGATGACGCGCGCCACGATGTTCCTCCTGGTTGCGACGGGGACGGTTCGGCGCCTCAAGAGTAACCGGCTCCGGCCGCGCTCAGGCGCGGGGGCCGGACCCGCGCCACGCGGACGAAACAGGCGGGTGAAAAGGAGCGCGCGGGGAACGGGGAGCATATGGACGCCGAGGTAGGTCTTGCGCACACGTATGTGACCTCTGCCACGATGGCCACAAGCGCGTACGAACCACCATCAGACGGGTCGAACGCGCCGCGAATCGGCCGGACAGCGGTGGCGAACCCACCCGGACGGCCCCTAGCACACAGGAGTGGCACGTGACAGCCGACGCCTCTCGTGGTGCGGAAGCACCCCCGGAGCTCATTCAACTGCTGACCCCGGAAGGAGAACGGGTCGAGCACCCCGATTACGACATCGATCTGACCCCCGAGGAGATCCGAGGTCTCTACCGGGACCTGACCCTGGTCCGCCGGGTCGACCTGGAGGCCGTGGCCCTGCAACGCCAGGGCGAACTGGGTCTGTGGGCATCGCTGCTCGGGCAGGAGGCCGCGCAGATCGGCTCCGGCCGGGCGCTGACCGAGGCCGACATGGCATTCCCGACCTATCGCGAGCACGGGGTGGCCTGGTGCAGGGGCGTCGACCCGGTGAACCTGCTCGGCCTGTTCCGCGGCGTCAACCACGGAGGATGGGACCCCGCGGAGCACAACTTCCACCTCTACACCATCGTGATCGGCAGCCAGACCCTGCACGCGGTCGGCTACGCCATGGGCATCCAGCGCGACGGCGCCGAGGCCGCCTCGATCGTCTACTTCGGCGACGGCGCCACCTCCCAGGGTGATGTGAACGAGGCCTTCATCTGGGCCTCCGTGTTCAACGCGCCGGTGGTGTTCTTCTGCCAGAACAACCAGTGGGCCATCTCGGAACCGCTGGAGAAGCAGACCCGCATCCCCCTGTACCGCAGGGCCAGCGGGTTCGGCTTCCCCGGTGTCCGGGTCGACGGCAACGACGTCTTCGCCTGCCTGGCCGTCACCAGAAAGGCACTGGCCGAGGCCAGGTCGGGGCAGGGGCCCGTGCTGATCGAGGCGTTCACCTACCGGATGGGCGCCCACACCACCTCCGACGACCCGACCCGCTACCGGGTGGCCGCCGAGTTGGAGGGGTGGAAGCTCAAGGACCCGATCGAGCGGGTCAGGGCCTACATGTTCAAGAACCAGATCGCCGACCAGGACTTCTTCGACGCGATCGACGCGGAGGCCGACGAGCTCGGACGGGAGGTCCGCAAGCGTTGCCTCGCGCTGCCCGACCCCGAACCGCTGGCCATCTTCGACCATGTCTACGCCGAGCCGCACTCCCTGATGGACGCCGAGCGCGCGGAGTTCGCCACCTACCTGGAGGGGTTCGAGGCATGACCATTCTCACGCTGGCCAAGGCGCTCAACGAGGGCATGCGCAAGGCCATGGAGGACGATTCCAAGGTTCTCGTCATGGGTGAGGACGTGGGCAAGCTCGGCGGTGTGTTCCGGGTGACCGACGGACTGCAGAAGGACTTCGGCGAGCAGCGGGTCATCGACACCCCGCTGGCCGAGTCGGGCATCATCGGGACGGCCATCGGCCTCGCGCTCCGGGGCTACCGCCCGGTCTGCGAGATCCAGTTCGACGGGTTCGTCTTTCCCGCGGCCGACCAGATCATCACGCAGCTCGCCAAGATGCCGCTGCGCTCGCTGGGCAAGCTGAGATTGCCGGTGGTCGTCCGGATCCCCTGCGGCGGCGGCATCGGCGCTGTGGAACACCACAGCGAGTCGCCCGAGGCGTACTTCACGCACACCGCCGGCCTACGCGTCGTGGCCTGCTCCAACCCGGCCGACGGCTACTCCATGATCCAGCAGGCGATCCGCTGCGAGGACCCCGTCGTCTTCTTCGAGCCCAAGCGGCGCTACTGGGAGAAGGCCGAGGTGGATGTCGACTCCTCGGACTGGACCCCCTTCGACGAGGCCAGGGTGGTACGGCAGGGTACGGACGTCACCCTGCTCGCGTACGGGCCGATGGTGAAGACCTGCCTGGAGGCCGCGAAGGCGGCCGAGGACGACGGCCGGTCCCTGGAGGTCGTGGACCTGCGCTCGCTCAATCCGCTCGACGTCCCGAAGGTCATGGAGTCGGTGCGCAGGACCGGGCGATGCATCGTGGTGCACGAGGCGCCCGTGTACAGCGGCTTCGGCGCGGAGGTCGCCGCCCGCGTCACCGAGGAGTGCTTCTACCACCTGCAGTCCCCGGTCCTGAGGGTCGGAGGGCCCTCCACTCCCTATCCGCCCTCGCGGCTTGAGGACCACTACCTGCCCGATCTGGACAGGGTCCTGCACGCCGTCGACCGCGCGTTCGCGTTCTAGAGGAGGGCTGGAATGAAGGAGTTCAGGCTCCCCGACGTGGGAGAGGGACTGACCGAGGCGGAGATCGTCCGCTGGCACGTGAAGGTCGGAGACCCGGTCAAGATCAACCAGACCATCGTGGAGATCGAGACCGCCAAGGCGGTCGTCGAGTTGCCCTGCCCGTTCGAGGGCGTCGTGGCGGCCCTGATGGCGGACGAGGGCGAGACCGTGGACGTCGGCAGGCCGATCATCTCGGTGGACGACGGTGCCGGCCCCGGGGCTCCCGTCGCGGAGCGGTCGGCGGCCCTGGCCGACGACATGGTGCCCGTGCCACCCGCCGAGACGCGGCAGCCGGTGCTGGTGGGCTACGGCGTCAAGCCGGGCGCGGCCAAGCGCCGCCCCCGCAAACCGGCGCCGTCCGGCATCTCTCCCACCGGCGGTTTCCCCGCCGGTGCGGCCACCGGGTCGCGGTCGCCCGAGGCGGTGCCGTCCGAGGCGGTGTCGTCCGGTGCGCGGGAGGGCGACGCCGGCCCGGCCGCACCGCCCACGAGCGTCGCGGTGCTGGCGAAGCCCCCGGTGCGGAAGCTGGCCAGGGATCTGGGCATCGACCTGGCCGCTCTCACCGGGACCGGCCCGCACGGCTCGATCACCAGGGACGACGTCCAGGCCGCGGTCGGCGCCGCGACGTCCGGGCCGCACTCGGCGGCCGTGACGAGGGAGACGTCCAGGCCGCGGCCGGCGGAGGACGAGGAGCGGATCCCGATCAGGGGGGTGCGCAAGGCGACCGCGCAGGCCATGGTGGCCTCCGCGTTCACGGCGCCGCACGTGACGGAGTTCCTCCAGGTGGACATGACGGAGACCATGGAAGCGGTCCGGCGCCTCCGGGGCCTGCCCGACTTCGCCGAGGTCAAGGTCTCGCCGCTGCTCCTGGTCGCCAAGGCCGTGCTCGTCGCCGCCCGCCGCCACCCGATGATCAACTCTGTCTGGGACGAGGCGCGCCAGGAGATCGTGGTCAAGCACCGCGTCAACCTGGGCATCGCCGCGGCCACCCCGCGCGGCCTGCTCGTTCCCAACGTCAAGGACGCCCACCTGCTGTCGTTGCCCGGTCTGGCCGGTGCCCTCGGCGCTCTCGCCGAGACCGCCAGAGCGGGCCGCACCCAGCCCGCGGACATGGCCGGGGGCACGATCACGATCACCAACGTGGGCGTCTTCGGGGTGGACGCGGGCACCCCGATCCTCAACCCCGGCGAATCGGCGATCCTGGCCTTCGGCCAGGTCAGGGATATGCCGTGGGTGGTGGACGGGCAGGTGGTGCCGCGTAAGGTCTGCACGCTCGCGGTCTCGTTCGACCACCGGGTGGTGGACGGGGAGATCGGCTCGCTGTTCCTTCGCGACGTCGGCGCCATGCTTGAGGACCCGCTCCGGATGCTCGCCTGGGCATGACCCGGTGATTCCGGAGCCGGTTTCATGACGGAGCGGTGATTCACCTGCCGGATAAATCCGGCAGGTGAATCGCTGAACATGTCAATTGGCGTGACGGGAAGTGGCTCCCACGCTCCCCGGGGGAGCGGCTTCTCGCTTTCCTCGGCCGAGGTGGGCGCCGGGCGGGCCCTGCCCGTTTCGAACCCGGAAACCGTATCGAGGAAGCGATTCCCCTGCCGGGTGAACCCGGCGGACCTCCCGTCAAAGCCGACGGGGAGGGCTCCGGAGCCGCCCTGCCGGCCGCCGTCCCGACGACAATCGGGAAACCTCTTTTTGTCCCTTGTGGATCAGGGTTTATGGTGCGCATCCCCAGCTCGGGCAAGGGGCCGGGTCGCCGTGTGAAACTTTTGCCAGACTTTACTCCCGATACGTTTTCTGGCTTTTCTGAATGGGTTGTTAAAACATCTTTAATGCGCGTCGATATGAGGTGTTTGTCTGGGTATGGGTGCTAGTGTCGTGATTGATAAGACGCGACAGGCTCAGCACGAAGGGGGAAGCCATGACTTTCAAGCAGCTCTTCCCGTCCAGCCGGTACGTGACCTGGGGTGGATGCTGCTGCCGGCGCCGCCGCTGCGGATGCGGTTGTGGCGGCGGGTGGTGGTGGTAGCCAGATCCGGTGCTAGCAGAAACAAGTGAGGGCCGGCGGGTGACCCGCCGGCTCTCATTCTCAGAGTCGCTCTCGCCCGGCGGGGCGAGGGCAGCGGTGCGTCGTCCTCCCACGGCGCCGACGGTCTCCATCCGCAGGACCTTCCGGGAGTTCTGGCCGTACACCCGCGGTATCCGCCGGCTGCTCGTGGCCGGTGGCGTGCTCGCCATCGTCGCGGCCGTCTGCGAGGTCGCCGCGATCGGCCTGTTCGGCTTCATCACCGACGAGGTGCTCAGCAAGCAGAACCTGGGGGCCTTCTGGCTCCCCGCGGCGGCCTGGCTGGGCCTCGCGGCCGTCGCGGGGCTGGTCTCCTTCACGGGGTCCTACCTCACGGCCCTGGGCGGCGAGCGCTTCCTGCTGCGGCTGCGAGACAGGGTGTTCGAGCACATCCAGACGCTCACGCCCGACTTCTTCGACAACCGCCGCCTGGGTGACCTGATGGCCAGGCTCACCGACGACATCGAGGCCATCGAGGAACTCGTCGGTTCCGGCCTGGTCAAGCTCTTCACCACGCTCGCCAGCGTCGTCTTCTTCGCCGGTGCGGCCTTCTACATCCGGTGGGACCTGGCACTGCTGACCTTCCTGCTGGCCCCGGCCTTCCTGCTGGTCTCCAAGGCCTTCGCGGGCAGGTTCAGGACCGTGTCGGCGCGTGAGCGGCTCAGCAACGGGACCATGAACAGCGTCATCGAGGAGAGCCTGTCCAACCAGGCACTCGTCCAGTCCTACAACCGCCAGGGCACCGAGGCCGAGCGACTGCACGCGGAGGGGAGCACCTGGCTGCGGGCCAACGTGGCACAGGCGTGGCTGTCCTCCCTGTACGGGCCCGTCGTGCAGGTGATCGAGACCATCTGCCTGATCGCCATTCTCGGGTTCGGCGCGTGGGAGATCTCCTCGGGGCGTCTCACCATCGGCGGGCTGCTCGCCTTCGCCGCCTACCTCGCCTACCTCTACCCGGCGGTGCAGAGCCTGGGGCAGATCGCCCTCACCGTCTCCGAGGCGGCGGCGGGCTCCGACCGGGTCATCGAGATCCTGCGGGCCCGGCCGGCCGTCGCCGACCGCGACACCCCCGTCCACCTGGGGCGTGGCCGTGGCCGCATCGAGTTCCAGGGCGTCGGCTTCACCTACCCGAACAGGAGGAGACCGACGTTGCGCGAGACGTCCTTCGTCGTCGAGCCCGGGGAACTGGTCGTGTGCACCGGGCCGAGCGGGGTGGGCAAGTCCACGCTGGCGAAGCTCCTGCTCCGCTTCTACGACCCCACCGCCGGGCGCATCCTGCTCGACGGAATCGACATCCGGGAACTGTCGCGCGAGTCGCTCCGTGACAACATCACCATCCTGCAGCAGGAGAACCTGCTCTTCTCGGGGACCGTACGCGACAACATCGCCTACGGCCGCCCCGGCGCGGACCTGGACGACATCGTCCGCGCCGCCGTCATGGCGGACGTCCACGACTTCGTCAACACGCTTCCCCACAGGTACGACACGCCGATCGGGCAGCGTGGGCGACTGATGTCCGGCGGGCAGCGCCAGCGGATCGCCATCGCCAGGGCCATCCTGCGCGATGCCCCGGTGCTCGTCCTCGACGAGCCGATGACGGGGCTCGACGCGCTCACCGCGGAACGGATCATGGAGCCGCTCAAGAGGCTCATGGCCGGCCGCACGACCATCCTGATCACCCACGACCTCCGTTTCATTCCCGAGGCGGCCCAGAAGATCGTGCTCGAAGCCGTGCCGCGGCGTTCCAGCCGGATAAGGATCAGCCACCGTTCCGCACCGCGCCCGGTGTGAGCGCGGGACACCTCTCGACGGCGATCAGGCCCCGGACGGGCCGCGACACCCGCCCGGGGCTCGCCGTCGCACGTTCTCCCGCCCTCGCCCCTGCCCCGCGATCGCGGGGGCGTTGCCGGTTCCGTTGACGCCTGGCCTTACGCTGGCCGGGCACCCAAACGAAGGGAAGATCATGTTCCGGCATGTCGTGCTGTTCACCTGGACGCAAGAGGCCACCGACGAGCAGCGGGCCAGGGTCGCGGCGGAACTCGACAAGCTCCCCGGGGCCATCGCGGAGATCCGCTCCTACATTCTCGGCACGGACGCGGGTGTGAACCCGGGCAACCACCAGTTCGCGGTCGTCGCGGACTTCGACAGCGTCGACGATTACCTGGTCTACCGTGACCACCCGCTGCACCAGGCCGTGATCGCCGAGTACATCAAGCCGATCCTGGCCTCGCGGGCGGCGATCCAGTTCGAGCTCTAGACCTCCGGCGGGTGGTTCTCGCGGTGCATCAGGCGGTCTTCGGACGTGTTCCCGCGCTTTGGGGCCATCACGATGCTCAGCACGACCCCGACGGCACCGACGATCATGAAGATCAGGCCGATCACGTCGATGTGCACGGCCTCGCCGAGCACGGTGGGGTCGATGGCGAAGCGGAGGATGGCGCCGAGCGTGAGAAAGAAGATGCTGACCCCGACGCCCATGAGTTCCTCCGGGTAAGGCTGCCTGCCAGGTAAAGGGAGAGTACGAGAAGGGTCATACCCTTTCGGGCGCGGTCACACCACTGAGAAGGACCTTGTCGGCGGCGGTGGGTCCCCGGGAGCCCAGCCACACCGGGACTCCCAGGGCCCCGGCCACCGCCGCGGGCCAGTCGTCGACACCGTCGGCGTAGTGTGGCCGGGCCGCCGACAGCCGCCCGGTCAGCCTGGCCTGCCCTTCGAGGTCACCCGCCGTGCCCACCGGCAGCTCGCCGATGTCGTACGACACGCACATCCGCGAGACCGGCGCGTCCAGGTGGGTGAGCGCGAGGGCGTCGGCCCCGCCCGCGACCGCCAGCGCGTAGCGGTGGGCCACCGCGTCGAAGTGACCGGTGCGGAAGGGCCCCTGCCAGGGGCCGGTCCCGTTGTGCGTCTCGGGCAGTGTCAGCGCCGGGTCCTCGGTGACCAGTGGTCCCGGGCCGTGCCTGGGCGTGTAGGTCCGCAGCACGCCCAGCCGCACGGCCGGCACCCCGTCGAGCAACTCCAGCGCGTTGGCGAAGGTCGTCGTGCTCCAGGTGGTGTACGGATGGAAGCCGTGCCACTCGTCGAGCAGCACGCCCTGCGCACCCTCGAAGATCACGGGCCGTCTGCGCAGCAGCGCGGTCGTGAAGGAGGAGCCGACCAGGATCACCCGCTCGGCGAACGCCCGGTAGGCGGCGACGCAGTCCTCGACGGGCGGCCCGGTCACCCCGAGCGCCTCGCGGAGCGCGTACAGCCTGCGGGTGAGCCGGGCCGGGTTCTCGCAGTCGCCGACGGTCGGTGCGAGTTCCGGGTGCTCCAGGGCGTAGGCCATGGTCTCGCCGACGCCCATCCCGCACGACCCGTGCCGGTCCTCGCCGCGTGCCAGCTCCCTGGCCCGCCCCGCCGCCACGTGGTACGGCGTGGCGAGCAGGGCGTCCCGGTCCACGGTGAGCAGGCGGAACGGGTCGTCGACGCCCAGCTCGCTCAGGTGGGCGGCCTCCCGGGTCAGCGAGAGCGGGTCGGTGACCATGAACCTGGACAGGTGGGTGGGCACGCCTCTGAGCGTGCCCGACCCGAACTGCGCGAACGTGTGGTGCCGCCCGTCGGGCAGCACGACGTTGTGGGCGGCCTGCCCACCCCCGTTGAACCTGACGACCGCCCCGATGGGTTCGCGGGTGCAGAGCCAGTCGATGATCGTGCCTTTGCCCGCGTCGCCGTAGCCGAGGTCTGTCACGATCAGGTGTTCGCGCATGTGGTCCTCTGTTCGTGGTGGCGGCCTGTCCGGCGGTGGGTTCCCACCGCCGGACAGGGGCCGTTTCCCTTCGTGGTGGCACTCCCCGCCGCTTTCGCGGTGGCCGCCGCACGGCGGGGAGGTCTTCAGAGCCGCGTCACGCCGCTGTCGCCGCCCAGGTCGAGGCCGTCGGCGACCACGAGCGTGCCGCGGTCGAGTTTGGCGAGGGCCCTGCTCACGGCGGTCCCGGCGGTCGAACCGAGCTCGTCGAGGTCGTCCAGCCCCTCCCGCAGATCGATGGCGTCCTCGCCGAGACCGACGGTGAGCGCGATGGTCTCGCAGACGGCGTCGAGGTCGTCCAGCTCCAGCACGTTCTGGCCGAGCAGTTCGCGCCAGGCGGCCAGCACCCGGCCGTCCCTGGCGTGGCTCGTCCCCGCCGGAAGGATGTAGTAGACGTCGTAGACCCTGGTCAGCTCGGCGACGATCTCCCTGGTCGGGATGTCCTGCTGGAGCCGGTCGCCGATGACGCTCTCGACCTCGCGCCGCTTGACCTGGGGGTAGGGAAGCTCGTCGCCGATGATGAACAGGTAGCCTCTGCGGCCCCGCTTCTCGAAGCAGTCGATCGAGGTGTGCCTGGCCATGAAGTACATCGCCAGCTCGTACGACTCGCTCATCTGGCCGCCGCCCCCGCCCTCCAGCAGGACCTTGCCCAGTTGCTCGTCCATCCGGTTGTCGGATTCGAACTGGCCGATCTGCAGTGGGGCCCGGTCGCAGGTGGCGTCGCCGATCGCGCCGAAGAGGATCTGCGGGTCGGTGGCGTAGCCCTTGCGGAGCAGCAGGCCGAGCAGGTCGGGCAGCTTGCTCTGGAGGGTCCGGGGCACCCCGCCCATCGAGCCGGTCACGTCGAACAGCACGGCCACGGCGAGGGAGTCGGGGTGTTCGGCGGAGTCGCGGCTCTCGCGGAGCACCCCGTGCGGGTCGAGGTCGGGGTGTGTGGAGCGGGCGCCGCCGTCGCTGTAGGCGAAGGCGCTTGAGCCCTTGGCCGCGCGGTAGCTCGCGGCGGCGGAGTAGACGTCGGTGGACCAGATTCCGCTTCCCACGGGGGATCTCCTCGGATCAGGGATGGCACGTTCTCAAAGGTGCAGTGGCCGGTACTTCCTCGGCCCGTACAGGTCGTCGAGCAGGTCGTCGAGTTCCCCCAGGAGCCGCCACGCGTCGCCGGGCGGGCTCAGCAGGCTGCCCCGGACGAAGCGTTTGATCGGAGTGGGGGCCCGGTCGCCCATGAGGGCGGCCACGGAGCGGGTGGCGAGGTGGATGTCGGTGGCGGGGGTGGCGGGTTTCCTGGCCAGGACCTCCGGCGGGTAGTCGTCGCGGTGCCTGGTCACCAGGGCGGTGATCGGGGTGCCGAGCGGCACCGACTGGCTCCAGTCGACGAGCACCAGGCCGTGGTCGATCGGGTGGACGAGGACGTGGTGCCCGAACACCGCGCCGTGCACGACCCCCGCCCGGTGGGCCGCGCCGACGGCGACCAGCAGCCGCCGCCAGATCCACGCCGCGTCCCTCGCGTCGAGCACCGGCCGCCGCCGCCTGACCTCGTCCAGGCTCACGAACCCGTCGGGCGCCCGGCTGATCACGTTGGCCAGCCGCTCGACACCGTCACGGCGGTGCCGGAACGAATCCACCAGGCGCGGCACGTACGGCAGGAGCAGCGGGTCGCCGTCTCGCTCGATCGTCGCCAGGGCGTCCGCCTCGCGGCGCATGAGGTCGTTGTCCGCGTGGCTGCGCGGGAGCTTGAGCAGCGTGTCCGGGCCACTCTCGTAGAGCACGGCCGAGGCGCCCCGCCGGAAGACGCCCCCGATCCGGTAGGTCCCCCGCCCGGTGGTGATCACCGTCTCCGCGGCCGGTCCCGGGGTCCCGCCACGGGCCGCCCACAGCTCCGCCAGCCTGGCGAACGCCTCGGCGGCCTCGGCTCCCGGCGCGAGGTCGGGATGGAGCAGCCTCGCCAGCCTCCGGTACGCCCGGTGCGAAGCGTCCCCGCCGAACAGGTCGTCGGGGGTGCGGGCGGCGGTCACCAGCGCGATCGCCTCGGCCGTGGTCATCTGATCTGCTCCTCCCTGGCGGGCCGTAGCAGGGCGGGGTGCAGGAGCCGTGCGTCGCCGGCCCGGTAGAGCTTGGCCCGGGGACCGCCCCTGACCCCGCCGCTCTCGGTGGTCTCGCCGGTGCTCTCCACGAAACCGGGCACCGACAGGATCTTGCGGTGGAAGTTGCCCGCGTGCAGCGGCACGCCCCAGACCGTCTCGTAGACACCGCGCAGCTCGGAGATCGTGAACGTCTCACCGGCGAACGCGGTGGCCAGCGGGGTGTACTCCAGCTTGCCGCGTGCCCGCTCCAGCCCGTGCGCCAGGATGCGATCGTGGTCGAAGGCGAGCTCCGGCAGTTTGTCGACCGGTTGCCAGGCGGCGTCCGCCGCGTCCGTGCCCGCCAGAGGGTCGGGCAGGTCGGGGGCGAACGCCAGGTAGGAGATCGACACGACCCTCATCCGTGGATCACGGTCGGGCGTCCCGTAGCTGGCGAGCTGTTCGATGTGGACGCGGTCCCCGAGGTTCGAGAGCCCCGTCTCCTCGGCCAGCTCCCGCGCCGCGGCCTGGGGCAGGTCCTCTCCCGGCCGGATGAACCCTCCGGGCAGCGCCCACAGCCCCGCATGGGGTTGCTCGCCCCGCCTGATGAGCAGAACGCGCAACCCGCCCCCGCGAATGGTGAGCGCCACCACGTCGACGGTCACCGCGACCGCCGGGTACACCCGCGGGTCGTAACCCGCCAGAAACTCAGACTCATTCATACATGTCCTTCTCAAGCTGAGACAATCTCAGTATGAGAATAACGTTGGTCAGATGTCAACCACTTCGTCCCCGCGAGGGGGCCGTGCTTCCCGGTCGTCGAGTATCACGGTGGTCAGGTGGCCGCCGGCGCGCGCTCCGGGGCGGCGGACGGCACGGTAACCGCACCGGAAGACCGGGTGACAAGCCACGAGGGGCGACCCTGAGACAGGATCGCCCCTCGCCCGCCTGACCCGGGAGCGGGTGGTCTGCTCAGAAGGCCTCTTCCGGCAGCTCCATCAGGTCCTGGCCGGTGGCCTCCAGCGTGCGGCGCTCGGCGGCGATGCGGGGCAGGACGGTCTGGGCGAAGAACGAGGCCGCGGCGACCTTGCCGGTGTAGAAGGCCTGGTCGTCCCGCGCGGTCTCGGTGGAGCCCAGCGCGGCCAGGGCCACCTCGGCCTGACGCAGCAGCAGCCAGCCGATCACCACGTCGCCCAGCGCGAGCAGGAACCGGGTGGTGTTGAGACCGACCTTGTAGACCTCCTTCGGCGCCTCCAGTGAGCCGATGGCCCAGCCCGCCATGGTGTCGGCCATGCTCTTGACCTCGTCGGCGGCCTCGGCGAGAAGCCTGCGCTCCTCCTTCAGCCGCCCGTTGCCGGCCTCGGAGGCGGCGAAGGCCCTCACGTCGTCGTACAGCGAGCCGAGGGTCACGCCCTGGTTGCGCAGGATCTTGCGGAAGAACAGATCCTGCCCCTGGATCGCGGTGGTGCCCTCGTACAGGGAGTCGATCTTGGCGTCCCTGATGTACTGCTCGATCGGGTAGTCCTGCAGGTAGCCCGAGCCGCCCAGGGTCTGCAGGGAGCGGGCGAGCAGCTCGTAGGAGCGCTCGGAACCGACGCCCTTGACCAGCGGGAGCAGCAGGTCGTTCATCGCCTCGGCGCGGCTGTCCCTGCGGCCCTCGTGCTCGGCGATCAGCACGTCGTCCTGGTAGGTGGCGGTGAGCAGGACCAGCGCCCGCATGCCCTCGGCGTACGACTTCTGCAGCATCAGCTCCCGGCGTACGTCCGGGTGGTGGGTGATGGTCACCCGCGGGGCCGACTTGTCGGCCAGCTGGGTCAGGTCGGCGCCCTGCACCCGGGCCTTGGCGTACTCCAGGGCGTTCAGGTAGCCGGTGGAGAGCGTGGCGATCGCCTTGGTGCCGACCATCATCCGGGCGTGCTCGATGATCATGAACATCTGCTTGATGCCCTCGTGGACCTCGCCGATCAGCGTGCCCACGGCCGGGTGCTTGTCGCCGAAGGTGAGCTCGCAGGTCGTGGAGACCTTCAGGCCCATCTTCTTCTCGACGTTGGTGACGTAGACGCCGTTGCGCTCGCCGAGCTCGCCGGTCTCCAGGTCCACGTGGTACTTCGAGACCAGGAACATCGACAGGCCCTTGGTGCCGGGGCCGTGCCCCTCGGGGCGGGCCAGCACCAGGTGGAAGATGTTGTCGCTCAGGTCGTGCTCGGCGCTGGTGATGAAGCGCTTGACGCCCTCGATGTGCCAGGTGCCGTCGTCCTGCCGTACCGCCTTCGCGCGGCCCGCGCCCACGTCGGAGCCGGCGTCCGGCTCGGTGAGCACCATGGTGGCGCCCCACTGGTTCTCGATGGCCAGCTCGGCGTAGCGCTTCTGCTCCTCGGTGCCGATCGTGTGGAGCACGTGGGCGAAGGCCGGGCCGCTGGAGTACATCCAGATGGCCGGGTTCGAGCCGAGGACCATCTCGGCCAGCGCCCAGCTCACGCTGCTGGGCAGGCCGGGGCCGCCGAGCTCGGCGGGGAGGCTGAGGTTGGTCCAGCCGGCGTCGCGGTAGGCGGCGAAGGACTTCTTGAAGCCCTCCGGCATCGTCACCGAGTTGGCGGCGGGATCGAACACCGGCGGCTTGCGGTCACCCTCCTCGAAGGAGTCGGCGAGCACGCCGGTGGCCAGGCGGTTGACCTCGTCGAGGAGGCTCCGCACCACGTCCTCGTCCAGTTCGGCGTAGAGGCCGGTGCCCAGAATGTCCCGGCGCCCGAATACCTCGAAGAGGTTGAACTCCAGGTCACGGACGTTGCTCTTGTAGTGGCCCATGGGGTCTGCTCCTTGAAACCGGGGGAACCGGAACTTTCCATACTCGCCAGTAACGTTACCGGTAATGCTACCCGCGAGTAACCCCTAGAAAACCGTACCGACTGGGACGTTCGTCACGACATGCGAAGACACCCGCCCCGGCGCCGATCGACCGGCCCCCGAAGCTCTTCTAGGCTCGCCACATGGACGAACAGTGGCGGGCCGACCTCGAACGGTGGAGCATTCCCGAGGAGATCGCGGCCAGGGCACCGGCCGACCCCTGGGGTCACTCGTCGGCGCGGTTCGCCGAGCGCACCGACCGCGCGCTCGCGGCCCCCGAGGGGCCGACGCTGGCGCGGATGGCCGAGGCGCTCCCGCCCGGCGGGAGCGTGCTGGACGTCGGCGCCGGAACCGGGGCGGCCTCCCTGCCGCTCGCTCCCGACCTGGGAGAGCTGATCGCGGTCGACGTCTCCGACGCCATGCTCGCCGAGCTGGCCTCCCGGGCTCACGCGCTGGGCGTCCCCACCCGGTTCTTCCGGGGCCGCTGGCCCGACGTGGCGGCCGAGACGCCGGTCGCGGACGTCGCGGTCGCCGCCCACGTCGTCTACAACGTGCCGGGGTTGGCCGGGTTCCTCGCCGAGCTCACCGGTCACGCCCGGAACCGGGTCGTCCTGGAGCTCACCGGACAACACCCGATGAGCTGGCTCAATCCCCTCTGGCAGCACTTCCACGGCATCACCCGCCCCGGCCGCCCCACGGCCCACGACGTGATCGCCGTCGCCGAGGGGCTCGGGTACGAGGTCCACCACGAGTGGCGCCTGGCCCCGCTGCCCCGCTTCACCCGGCTCGAAGACCTCGCCGAAAGCGCCTGCCGGAGGCTCTGTCTCGGCCGGGAGCGGGCCGACGAGGTCATCGCGGCCGTGATCGAGCTGGACATGTGGCCGGTCCCCCGGGACCGGTGGTTCACGCTCTGGTGGGAATCAAAGTGAGACCCCGCCGCGTTCCACCGATCGAACCCTCAGAAGGGGTGTTCCCGGACGAGACGCGCCGTACCCGGTAGGCAAAGACGACGCTCCTGATCAAAGGAGGAGCTGTCATGGCCTGGGTCGTCATCCTCGTCGCCGGTCTGTTCGAGGTCGCGATGGCGTACTCGCTCAAGCTGAGCAATGGATTCTCGGTGCTGCTGCCGAGCGTCGGCTTCGCCGTCTTCGGCCTGCTCAGCTTCGGCCTGCTCGCGATGGGCCTGAAGAGCCTGGAGGTCGGTACGGCCTATGCCGTCTGGACGGGCGTCGGAGCCGTCGGCACCGCCGTGCTGGGCATCGTCGCCCTCGGCGAGAACGCGTCGGTCCTCAAGATCGCCTCGATCCTGCTCATCATCGCGGGCGTCGTCGGACTCAACCTCGCCGCCGGCGGCCACTGACCGTACGCCTGCCCGAGCACGCCGTACGACGTGATCGGGAGGGGCGGGCGCGGGCGACCCCGCTTCGAGCAGGGTCGCCCGAAACCGGCTTGACGGTTTTGATGGTGTCGGGTTGGGTGGGCGCATGATTGTTGTTCAATACGTGACCTTCGACTGTGCCCAGCCGTACGAACTGGCGGCCTTCTGGCGTGACGCCACCGGCGGGGAGTTCCATCCGGAGACGAAGAAGGAGGACGACGAGATCCTCCTGCAGGGTGGCGGGGTGGATCTGCTGTTCATCAAGGTTCCCGAGGGCAAGACCGTCAAGAACCGCCTGCACCTGGATCTCGCCGGCTCGGCGGGCACCACCCGCGACGAGGAGGTCGAGCGCCTGCTCGGGATCGGCGCCAAGGTCTTCGCGGACAGGCGCAACCCCGACGGCACCGGCTGGGTGACGATGCTCGACCCCGAGGGCAACGAGTTCTGCGTCTGCCGCGCCGCACACGAGTACGCCTAGCGGAGCGGCTCTGGGCCCGGTCACTCCGGAGAGGCTCGGCCGGGCCGCGAGCCTCGGCGACCGGCGGTGGCCGGCGGTGGCCGGCGGTGGCCGACACGAGAACCGGCCGCCCATGGGACCCGGCGATCACCCGAGGGTTCAGCGGCCGCCGGGAAGCGAGGTCTGGCCGCGGCCCTTGAGGGTCAGTGCCAGGACAGCCGTGATCAGGTAGACCACGACCCCGCCCTGCAAGGCGTCCAGCGCCGCGCTGAACACGCCCTCGCCGTCGACGATGAGCTGCACCGGATACATGAGCATCGCGGCACCGAGCGAGGGATAGAGGGCGAACCTCCAGGGATGGCGCAGTGCCCAGAGCCGGGCCTGCCGGGTCACCCGGTCCCCGCTGTTGGGCTTGCCGATCGAGCCGATGGCCGCGATGAGCGAGAACAGCCCGATACCGACCACCATCGCCCAGGTCAGGTCCCCGCCACCGGTGAGCACCCCCATCCCGAAGCTGGCGGCGGTCACCGCGCCGCCGGTCACCGCGGCGGTCTTCCAGGGAGCACCGTGCAGCGCCGCTCCGGCGAGGGACATCTCGTCACGTCGAGTCAGTTCGTCGTTCATCAGATACCTCCAGTGTGGAGACCCCCGCCTTCGGGCGGGGGAGGAAGCGCGGCACGGTGCCGTGTTTCCGGGTGGGTGGTGTAGCCGTAGCCGTCTGCTCGTTGGAGCAGGTGGACGTGGCGGTGGCCGATGCCCTGCACGGTGCCGTGCCGGGTGGTGATGTTGAAACTGCCGGTGCTGCGGACCGCGACGCGGCCGAGGTGGACCCCGGCCTTCTTGCCGCTCGGTACGACGGCGCGGACCAGGTCGCCGGTGGCGAACCCCTTGACCCGCTTGGTCCGGGGTAGCCGTAGCCGGGGAAAGCCGTAGCGGTCGGTGCGGGTGCGGGCGTAGGTGCCGCGCCCGGTCGCCTTGACCACCAGGACCGTGGACGGCCAGGTGGTGACGGTCTCCAGGTGGCCGACGTGCAGCGCGTCCAGCGTGTGCGATTTGGCGGCACTGGTGCGTGACCGGTTCCACTTCGTGCGGCCACCGGAGGCGGTGTGAACGGACGGGCCGGCTGTTTCCAGGGCCCGCCACAGCGCCCACCGGGTGGCGTTGACCGCCGCCGCGTCGCGCAGCGGAGCCTTCGCCTGCTTGAGGATCCTCGCCAGCAGGGCGGGCTTGCCCTTGCAGAACACCTCTACCGGGGTGGCGTTCTTGGCCTGGTTACAGCGGATGCAGGCCAGGGTGAGGTTGCTGACGCGGTCGGAGCCGCCCCGGCTGCGCGGGTGGATGTGGTCGAGGTTGAGCGGTACGCCACTGGCGCCGCAGTACGCGCACGCCCGCCCCCATTTGGTCAGTAGGTATTCGCGGACCTCGTACCCGGCGAGGGTGCCCTGCTGGTAATCCGTTCCTTCGAGCGGCCGTCCGGCCGACAGGGCGTGGGTGTCGAAGGAGACCTTCTCCACGTGCACGGCGGTGACGGGCGCCCACCGGGTCAGCCGCGCCACCCACGACAAGGTGGTGTCGACGCGGTGTTGCAGGGACGGCGCGAGCCACCCCTGGGGTCTGGTGCGGTTGAGGAACCGGGGGGCGCGGTGACGCAGGTTGCGTGACCTGCGGCCCCGGCGTAGCGCGGCCCGCGCGCTGAGCCTGTCGCGGATCGCTGCTCCTCGGTGGTCGAGCCGGATCGCATACCTCCCTGTCCGGCTTCCGCCGTGGTCGGTGAATACCGCCAGGCCGGTGTGCTTGGAGCCGGGGTCGATGCCGACCTGCACGCCTTCGATGGCCGAGGTCGCCGTATCGCGGTCTTTGAGGCGGATGACGAACGGTGTGTGACGCGCCACCACCGCCCGCCCTGCCGCCAGCAGGCGGCGGGCACGGGCGGGGTGACAGGGGTCGAGCGGGTGGCCGTGCCTGTCGAGGACGAACACGACGGGGTGAACCTCACGGTTCGCTCCCTCGGACGCCGAGGCGTCCTCGGGGTGACGCCGGTGCGGCGGTGCGGCCGGACCGGTCTCCCCTCGCCCATGGTGAACACCAGATACCGCCGCGAGGCGGTGTCCGTGAGCCGTTTCGTGCCCACCCTCGGGCGTGTCTGCTCCCACGGATTCGAGAGCTTGGAGCTGAGGAAGCACCCCAAGGTCGGTCTGCGATCTTGTGTTCAACGTAGCCATCTGGATCACACCTCCAGTTCGTGACGGCTAGGGCTGGTCAACGCGGGGCTTCGAAGCGCATCGCCGCGCCTCAAGCCCCCTCCCTCAGGAGGGGGTCGTTGACGCCATCAGACTGCCTCCCGAACCCCCTTGCTCACATCGGGGAGCAACCCTGATTGTCCCCGGGGTTGTCGCACCCCCAGGGCCCCGGGTTAACGAGCGAGTCCTTGAAAGATGGAAAGCCACAGGTCCTCCGCCTGTCGGAAACGCATCGGTGTCGTTCGTTCGATGATCAACCCGTCGGCCGCCTTGATTGTGCGCTGGATGGCGAAGCTGCCACCGGCCTGGCCGAACTCGTAGTAGACGTTCCGGCACGAGCATGTGAAGGACCGGATACGGAGGTCGACTGTTGCCCAGTGCGTTGAAGGCCACCGGTCAATCTGCTTGTATCCGGCGAATGGGCGGCCGAGGTGGTGTCCGGTGCATGCGGGCCCCGTCATGGCCTATTCGGAGGAGGGCGTGCGGAGGACCTGGAGGAGGAGGGTCGCCTGGTCACTGGTGAGCATCCAGACGATGTGGTCGTCGGCCTTGGGGTGGAGCCTCGGAGGGATAAGTCCGGAAACCCAGCTCGGACGCTTCCTGGAGACGATTCCCTGCCAGACGTCGCCGAGCTGTCTGGCGGTGGCCTGGGTCCACTCGATCTCTTCGCGCTTGTAGTCGGGCGTTTTCATGGAGCCTCTCCCGTGGGACGGGGTGTTGGTATGCCTAGCCTATGCTTAAGTATGCCTCTCTCGTGAGGCGTCTTCCGTGAGAGAACGCCGAGGTGGCAGGAAAGTTGGAGTCATCACTTGCATGCTTATGCCCGCCTGGCTAGCTTGAAGAGGCATACATCGGCAACACCACTGGAGGACAGGCATGCAACTGGTCCAGCTGCGCGGATGTGAGGGCGACGACTGCCCCAAGGTGTTCAAGACCGATCGGGGAACCTACGTCGTGCAGGGCGAGGTGTTCAACGCGATCACCACGCCGGACGGTGAGATGGCGGTCGAGGTCCCTGCCGAGATACTGCGCGGCCTGTGATCACTGCCAACCTGGGCGAGCTGTTCGCCTCCTCGACCCGCGATGTGTTCCGGTTGGAAGTCCGGCAGGCGTACAAGGTCGTCGGTGAGGAGGCGCGGCTCGCCGCGTGGAGGTCCGGAGCCCTCTGGCCCGACGCGGTCACGCCCTGGCAGGAGCGGCTTAAGCTGCTGATCCCCAGAGGCGTCCGGATGCGGCGCGTCCATGTGGTGGAGCTGCCATTGAGCGAGTACGTCCGGTGGGAGATGGAAAGCTATGCCAGGAACTCGACGTTCGGCGAGGAGATTCGGCTCGTCGAGCACGAGCGGGCGCCCGAAGGCGTTCCGGCCACGGATTTCTGGCTGTTCGACGAGAGCACGGTCGTGCTCATGCACTACAACGATGAGGGCGAGTTGACCGGACGGGAGCTGCACCAGGGCGATGCGCGGGCATATGTCCTCGCTCGTGATCTTGTCTGGCAGGCGGCTCGACCGCTGGCATCATGGCGGGATGGATGATTACCGGTCACGCCAGCTCCGCCAGTTCGGTGGGCGTATGCGCGAGCTTCGCGAGGCCGCAGGCATAAGCGGCAAGCGTCTCGCGGCGACGGCCGGAGTCACACAGCCGACCATCTCCAAGATCGAGACTGGGAAGATGCTGCCCTCGGTCGAGATGGTCACCCGGTTGGCCGAGGCCATCGGGCTGGACTCCGAGACGCGGGAGGATCTGCTCGAAGAGCTGACGCGGATCAGCACCGACATCGCGACATGGCGAAGGTCCGGAGGTCGGGGAGAGGCCAAGCAGACGATGTTGGCTGAGCGGGAGCGGGCCACGGCGTTACGCCGGTCGTTTCATCCGGCGGTGGTTCCCGGCCTGCTCCAGACCGCCGAGTACGCACGGCAGATCTTCGTCAGGAGCATGTTCCTCAGCGAGGAGGAGATGTCGCGGGCGGTGGCGGCTCGGATGGAACGCCAGACCCTGCTCTATTCCTCCGATCACCGGTTCGAGTTCCTCATCACCGAGGCCGCCCTGAGGGTGCGACTCGGTCCTGCGGCGGTGATGCGCGCACAGCTCGATCGGCTGGCGAACCTTTCCACGCTGACCAACGTCCGGCTCGGCATCGTGCCCTGGGCGGCGGAGCTGCCTCGCGTCGCCCTGCACGGCTTCGCGATCTTCGACGAGCAGCGGGTGGCGGTGGAGACCTACACGTCCGAGCTGACCCTGACGGACTCGCGCGACGTGGAGACGTACGTCCGGCTGTTCGAGGATCTGTCCACGGTCGCCCTGTTCGACGACGACGCCCGGACGATTCTTGGGCAGCTCGCAGAGTAGGGGCGGATATCGGCGCGACGTGGTCCGGAAGGTCTTCGGCGCTCTGGTGCCTCGCTGCTCGCGGTTGCCTGCGTCGCCCCACGGGGGTGAAGGCAAGGCCTACGCTGGCGTCCATGGATGGATCACCGGCGCGCCTGGTTCGAGAGTTCCACGAGAAGATCGGGCTTCCCCTTTCCGACGCCCCCGGCCTGCCTCCCGTGGAACTGGCCCGCCTGCGGCAGAAGTTTCTCGACGAGGAGGTTGCCGAGGTGACGCAGGCCGCCGAGGCGGGCGATCTGGCCGGTGTCGCGCACGAGCTGGCCGACGTGGTCTACGTCGCGTACGGCACCGCCCTGACCTACGGGATCGACCTGGACGCCGTCATCGCCGAGGTCCACCGGGCAAACATGACCAAGTCCGGCACCAAGGGTGGCAAGGCCATGAAGGGGCCGGGGTTCGTGCCCCCGGACCTGTCCGGCATCGTGCCCTGAACCCCTGCCAGAACCTTGAACTTCGAAAGGGCCACTGGTCGAGTGACCTCCCGGTGGCCCCGTCGCGTTCAGGCGTCGCCGTCCTTGGTGTCGTCGCCCTCGTCCTTGCCAGAGAAGATCGCCCCGTACCAGTTACCGAGCCGATCCAGGACCTCCAACACCCAGTCGCGCCTCTCCTTGCCGAAGAGGATGGCGACCACGAGAGCCGGGACGAACGCGACGACTACCACCAGCAGTGGCAGCGCCAGCATGGCGGCGAGCAGGACTCGCAACCACAGAGGAAATTTGGACATACCCATCCTTGCCGATCGAGAGGGCCACGGAGCGAGGGGCCGAGGCGCTCAAGTCGTTCGCCGCCTCCACGGGTGTGGCGACGGGTCACGCATTGGCTTGGGTCGGTATGGCTTGGAACGGGTTGGCTATCGGCATCAGGTGCGCCGAGTCGCATAGCAGTCGGCCAACATGCGCCGACCGTTAACGCGAGGCTACTGGTCGAGAGCTTCAGGTGTCCGGGATTCAGACCGACTTGTCCCTCGGCGCGCGGGGCTGGGCCACTTGAGCGGGCTTGGAATACTCTCAGGGAGGGGTGGACGTCTTGGGCAGCTCTGCGGCCTGCTGGAGGCTAGGCGGTTCCGGCCTTCGCCAGCGGGCGGGCACCTTGACGACCCCTTGGAGGACTGCTGCCGCTCCGGCTCCATGCGCCAAGAAGTTCGTGGGCGAGAGCGTCATGGGTGGATCGATCGCCAACCTGGCAGTGCTGATCAAGAGCACGATCCACCCTGCAAGGTGGACAAGCTGACGAACCAGTTTCACCATCTGATCGGTCAGACCAGTGGCAGCCTTAACGATCTTGGAAAGCTTGTCCAGCTTCCGGACGAGTTCCGGCTGTCTTGGCCTGCCCACGGATACACCTCTCTCCAAAGGATCTTTAATCCTTTAGAGGGGCGTTCGCGTCCTCACTTATATCGACATCCGCCGCTACCGTCCAATCACAGTGAGCTACGTTCGGCTTTACCTGCAACTACCTGCAATGAGCCCAGCTTGGAGACGAGTAACACAAACAAACTGTCGTACGGGAAGGGCGCGTCGGCGGGGGCTCTGCGACAAACGCCTTCAGGCACACTCGTTGCGCCGCTCAGGCGGCCAGAACGAACGGTAGGGCTCCCCTGTGACCAACCGAGTAGAACTCCTCGGTAGTCAGTGCGTCAGGCCACCACCAGCAGCTCGAACGGGATTCGGAAAGCAGTGGATACAGCAGCCGGCGGAGCGACCCTGATTGTTCCCCTACCCGTCGTCTCCCCCCGGTGATAGGCGAGATCTCCCTCCGGAGGTCTCCGCGAGGGGCGTCCAGGCCGTCATGGAGGAGTACGGCGGTGTTCCGGGATAGGTTGGCCGCCATGCCGGTGAACTTCCGTATCGCCCGTGCCGAGGATGTTCCGCTCATCGTGGCCATGCTCGCCGACGACACCGTCGCGGCCGCCCGCCAGGGAGCCTACGGCGAGGAGCATCGTGCCGCCTTCGAGGTCATCGACGCCGACCCCGCCAACGAGCTGATCGTCGCGGAGCTGGACGGTGAGGTCGTGGGCACCATGCAGCTCACCTATATTCCCGGCATCTCCCGCCGGGGTGCCCTCCGGATGCAGATCGAGGCGGTCAGGATCGCCTCGGAGCTGCGCGGGCGGGGTCTGGGCCGCACGATGATGGAATGGGCCGTCGAGCGCGGACGTGCCCGGGGCTGCGCCCTGGTCCAGCTCACCACGGACAGGACCCGCGTGGACGCCCACCGCTTCTACGACTCCCTCGGCTTCGTCGCGTCCCACGAGGGTTACAAACTCGCGCTGACCTGATCGCCAGGGTCCGGCGTCGAGGTGATCTGTCCGGTCACTCGGCGGCGCGCGGGCCGATCTCGACCAGGTTGTCGTGGTAGACGGCGCCACGGCCCATGTCGGCGTCGCGGGCCTCCACCACGGCGTTCACGGTCGCGCCTCCCGAGCTCAGCTTGCGCCAGTGTCCCTTGGTGGACGCGATCACGCCCGGCCGGACCCGCTCGCTGATCTCGACCACGGCCTCGAACTCGCCTCCGTCGTTGAACACCCGGGCCCGCTGCCCGTCGCTCAGCCCCCTCGGTGCGGCATCGCCGGGGTTCACCAGGACCCGCGGGCCCTTCGAACGCCGCAGCAACTCGGGGTTGTTGCCGAAGATGGTGTTGAGGAAGGTGTGGGAGGCGGGGGTGATGAGCGTCAGCGGGTACGGTCCCGGCGCGGCCGAGGCCGTGCGCGGCGGGACGTAGGCGGGTCCCGCGCCGAACTCCATCCGGCCCGAGGGCGTCGGGAAACCCTCGGTGAACGGCACGAACGGCCGCGGCACGTTGAGGCGGACCCAGCCCTCCTTGCGCAGCCGGTCGAGCGTGACGCCGTCGAGCGACGGATGGCCCGAGGAGAGCAGCTGCTCGGCCAGTTCCAGGTCGGAGTCGTACAGGGACGGCTCGGTGAGGCCCATGTGCCGCGCCAGGCGGCGGAAGGTCTCGGTGGTGGACAGGCACTCGCCCGGCGGCTCGACCGCGGGTGAGTTCCACATCAGGTACATGTGCCCGTAGCCCGCGTGCAGGTCGGCGTGCTCGATCTGCATGGTGGCGGGGAGCACGATGTCGGCGTGGTCGACGGTGTCGGTCGGGAACTGCTCCATCACGACGGTGAACAGGTCCTCGCGCGTCAGCCTCTCGCGGATCCGGTTCTGGTCGGAGGTGGAACTCATCGGGTTGGCCCCGTACACCCACAGGCACTTCACCGAATCGTCCAGCTGATCGGCCAGCCGGGTCATGGTGAGGGTGCGGACCGGCCGGGCGAGCAGGTCCTCGCGGGTGTCGATGTTCAGGTGGATGTGCCCGCTGGTGGAGTACGCGATCCCGCCGCCGGGGTGGTGCCAGTCGCCGGTCACGCCGGGGATGGCGGCGATCGTGCGCATCGCGGTGCCGCCACCGGCGTGCCGCTGCACGCCCATGGTGGCCCGGATGCCGGTGGGCCGGGTACGCGCCAGCCGTACCCCCAGGGCCCGGATGTCGGACTCGGCCAGCCCGGTGATCTCCGCCACACGTGCCGGAGGGTGGCGCAGGATCTCCTCGCGGAGGTTCTCCCAGCCGGTCGTGTGGTTCTCCAGGTAGTCGCGGTCCTCGGCCCCCTCGGCGAGCACGACGTTCATCAGCCCCAGGGCGAGGGCCGCGTCGGTGCCGGGCCTGATCGGCAGGTGCTCGTCGGCCTGCTCGGCGGTGCGGGTCCGGATCGGGTCGATCGCCACCACGTGCGCCCCCGCCGCGCGGGCGTCCTGGATGAACTTCCACAGGTGGTGCCCGCTGGTCAGCGTGTTCGTGCCCCACAGCAGGATGAGCCGGGACAGGGCGAACGTCTCCGGATCCATCCCGCCCGGCGTGCCGTAGATCTGTCGCAGCCCGGAGTTGCCGGCCGCCGAGCAGATGTTCAGAAAGTGCCTCGACGCGCCGAGCGCGTTCCAGAACCGCCGCCCGGCCACCCCCTCGGCCCCCTGGAGGTACCCCAGCGTGCCGGTGCCCAGGTAGGGCCAGATCGCCTCGCCGCCGTGCTCGTCGACGATGCCGCGCAGCCGTACGGAGATCTCCTCCAGGGCCTCGTCCCAGCTGATCCGCTCGAACCTGCCGGACCCCTTGGGGCCGGTCCGGCGCATCGGGTACAGGATGCGGTCGGACGCCCGGGTGTGCTCCAGGTAGCGGTTGACCTTCACGCAGAGCGCGCCGCGGGTGTAGGGATGGTCAGGGTTGCCGCGCATCTTGACGGCCTCGCCGTCCTGGACGGTCACCACCCAGGAGCACGTGTCGGGGCAGTCGAGCGGGCACGCCCCCAGCACTCGAAGTTCGTCTGACGACATGCCCCCGACTGTAGCCGCGCCCAGGGAGCGCGGGTGTCACCGGAGTAGCCCCGGAGGCTCGTGCCGGTGGTCGTGTCCCAGCCCTCCTCCGGCTCTCGGCGCTCCGATTCTCGGTCCTTTGATTCCCGGTCCTCCGGCGGGGCCGGGAGCGACGGGATCGCCGGGGAGATCGCGAGCGTACGCGTAGGCGTGCGCCGCCGCGGCGATCGCGGAGGCGTTCACCTCCAGCGCCCCGTCGTCGACGTTGGCGAGGGTGTCGCAGGCCTGGTGGTAGCACCTGTCGTAGGGTGCCCAGGCTGTGCCGCCGAACTTCTCGGCCTCCTCGGCGGACTTGATGCCCTCGGCGCCGGTGAACAGCCCGCCCGCGGCGATGCCCGCCTTGATGAACGGGCCGTAGTCGGAGCGGCCGGTGAAGTCGGCGTCCTGGTGCGGCTTGCCCACGGCGTCGAAGTACGACTGGAAGAGCTTCTCGATCCGGTCGGAACCGGCAGGTGGACGCGTGTCCAGGCCCGTGTCGGAGTTGTCGCCGTCGTAGATCCCCAGGACGTGGTTCGGCGAGGCGATCATGTCGAAGTTCAGGTACAACTTGATCTTCGCCCGCTCCGCCGCCGAGAGATGGGCCACGTAGTGGGTGGAACCGAGCAGGCCCAGCTCCTCCGCGCCCCAGAAGGCGAAGCGCAGCCTGTTCCTCGTCCGCAGGTCCTTCGCCGCCAGCGCCGTCTCCAGGACGCCCGCGGTCCCGGAGCCGTTGTCGTTGATGCCGGGTCCGGCCATGACACTGTCCAGGTGGGCGCCGAGCATGACCACCCGGTCCGGGTCGCCCTGGCGGCTTTCGGCGATGACGTTGCGTGTCCTGCGGTCGGGGTCGCTCTCGGCGTCCACCGCGAGCGTCGCGATCGTTCCCGGCGCCGACAGCTCCCTGCCGGCCGCGAAGGTGGCCCCGACGATCGGGATCTTGATGCCGGAGGTGTTGACCGAGCCTCGCAGCAGAATCCTGCGGTCGGCGAGGGCCTCGCCCGGCTGCCCCTCGTTGAAGATGACCACCCCGGACGCACCGGCCGCCTGGGCCCGCTCCGCCTTGACCTGGAAGCTGCAGGAGCCACGCTGGATCAGGGCGATGTTCCCCCGGACGAACCCCTTGAAGTCACTCACCTCGCATCCGGAGGTGGAGTTCGGGTTCGGGGCCGGTGGCAGCACCAGGTCCACGCCCTGCACCGGAGCCGTGACCCTCCCCGAGCCGGAGTACGTCATCGTGTGGAAGTCGACGCCGGGCAGGTACCCGCCGGCCACGGGGGACGATCGCGCCAGCACCGGAGCCTTCAGCTCATGGAAGAAGGGGATTTCGAACTCCTGCAGGGTGACCTGGTATCCGGCGGAGCGAAGTCTGTCCGCGACGTAGGCGACCGAGGCCTCGTGGCCGGGGGTGGCCGCGGCCCGGGTACCGCCGTTGGCATTGGCGATCTCCTGGAGCCTTTCCAGGTGCCGCCTGACGGACGCGAGCTTGATCGACCGCCCGAACGCCTTCGCGGCCGGCGACAGGAGGCTCTCCGGAGGCGGTTCCGACGGGCCGTGGGCACCTGTGTCCACCGGCGCGGAGGCGACGAGCCCGGGCGGGGGCGCGGCCCAGGCCGTGTTGACGACGGGCGGGATCGTGACCGAGGCGATGGTGACGGCGGCCAGCACTCTCCCGAAGGCACGTGGACTCACGTCAGGCTCCTCTGACATCGGGGACGGCGTTAGTTGGGAACATCGGTGGCGACGGGGGGACCGCCGGATCCCGGGGCGGAGCCACCGGGCAGGTCGTCGGCTCGGGCGTAGACGAACGCCGCTGTCGCGATCGCGCCGCTGTTCAGCCCCAGGGCGGTGTCGCTGATGTTGACGATCGTGTCGCACCTGAGGTGGTAGCAGGGGTCGTAGGCGACTCCCGCCCGGCCCCCGAAGAGCACGGCCTCCTTGGCGGTCTTGATGTCGACGGTGCCGGTGAACAGCCCGCCCGAGGGGATGCCCGACGCGGCGAAGGGGCCGTACTCGGAGCGGATGGCGGTGTCGACGCTTCTGTACGGCCGGCCTGTCTCCGCGAAGTACGACTCGAAGAGCTTCTCGATCCGGTCCGAGCCGGGAGGCCCCGCGGGGGCGCCTGCCCCGTCGGAGTCGTCTCCGTCGTAGATCCCCAGGACGTAGTTCGGTGAGGCGATCACGTCGAAGTTCAGATAGAGCCTGATGTTCGCCTTCTCCGTGGGAGAGAGCCCGGCCAGGTAGTGCTCGGAACCGCGCAGACCGAACTCGTGGCAGCTCCAGAAGGCGAAGCGCAGCTTGTTCCGTGCCCGCAGGTCCTTCGCCGCCAGCGCCGTCTCCAGGATGCTCGCGACCCCGGAGCCGTTGTCGTCGATGCCGGGGCCGTCCGGGACGCTGTCCAGGTGGGCGCCGAGCATGACGACCCTGTTCGGGTCGCCCCAGTCGCTCTCGGCGATGATGTTGCGCGTCGCGCGACGGGGGTCGCTCTCGGTGTCGGTGACGAGGGTCACGATCGTTCCCCGCGCCGACAGCTCCCTGCCGACCGCGTAGGTGGTGGAGACGACCGGAAGCTTCACGGTGGGGGCGTCGAGGGAACCGTGCAGCAGGCCCCTGCGGTCGTCGGCTCCCTCGCCGGCCTGGCCCTCGTTGAAGATGATCACTCCGGACGCGCCGGCCGCCCTGGCCCGCTCCGCCTTGGTCTGAAAGCTGCAGCCACCACGCTGGATCAACGCGATGCCGCCCCGGACGAACCTCGCGAAGTCCCGCGCCTGGCAGCCGGAGGTCGAGCTCGGCTTCGGAGTCGGCGGCAGGGTGAGGTCCACCCCCTGAACCCGTGCTCTGACGTTCCCCGAGCCGGAGTACGTCACGGTCCTGAAATCGGTGTTGTTGATGTACGGCTTGGCGACATTCGAAATGATCCGCCGGAACAGCGGAAACGTGACGTTGCGGAAGAAGGGGAAGGTGAACTCCTGCAGGGTGACCCGGTAGCCGGCGGCGCGGAGCCAGTCGGCGACGTAGGTGACCGAGGCGTTGTGGCCGGGGGTTCCCGAGGCCCGGGTGTCGCCGTTGTCGTCGGCGATCTCCTGGAGCCTTTCCAGATGCCGCTTGGCGCGTACGACCTTGATCGACTGCCCGAACGCCCTGGCCTCCGGGGTTATCGGGGAGTCCGCGGGGGGTGGGGCCGATGATCCGGGAAGGCCTCCCACCGGCCCGCCGGGTGCCGGTGCGGATGTCGCGGGAAAGGATGTTCCCGAAGCCGGTGCCGCGCCGGCCGTCACGGCGGAGACGGTGGGCAGGGCCATGGCGGAGGCCGTGGTGATCGCGACCACCATTCCCCTGGAGGCGCGAGTGCTCATGCGGAACCCCTCAACGTGCATGGAGCGCCCGCGCTCCCGGGAAGGCGTTGAGAGGCGACCGCGACGAGGCGTTCCCGCTCCCCGGACGCGGCCCTGCGGGCTGCGGGCGAGGATCGGGACATGACGGTCAGCCTTCCAGTCCCGCACCCGCTAAATCCAGTATTCCCGCAGCTAGAAGGGTCAATTCTCGATCTCGGGCAGGTACGCTGTGCTCGCTCCGCCGTCCTCGCCGCGGAGGGGATTTCGCGCGAGGCGGACGTCCACGATCTCTTCGAGACCACATCCGGCCGGCCCGCTCGCCGGCCGGGGCGCCATACGGTGTCACCGTGTGGCCTCGTTTTCTGATTTCAGCCACCAAGATGGAAGTCGGACTGTCAAGACTGTCGAAAGCCATCGACACGCGTGCGGCTCCGATTGTGGACACTGGGGGAGAAGGTCGGTGACGCAGCTGTAATGCGGAACATGCAGAATCACTGGCGGTGACGGAAATCAAGGAGCTGGACGAGACGCCGTCCGACGACGGCACACGGCCGGCGACGGACGGCGATCTGACCGTGCGCGTCATCGAACCGCTGCTTCCCCAGCGGATCCGTCGCCCCTCGGACCTGCTGCGGTTCCTGGCGACCCTGCTCGGGCTGGTGGCCGTCATCCTGCTCGCCCTCGTCGCGCAGAAGACCCTGAACGGTCTGGAGGGCGACGTCGCCGACGGCACCAGCCGGGCGCCGTTCCTGCTCAGCGGCCTGGCCGGGGTGCTGAGCGCCTCGGCCATGCTCGGCGTGCCCATCGCCTTCGCCATCGAGCGGGTGCTGCACCGCGACGGCCTCCGGGTGGCCGAGGGGCTCTTCGCGGCCATCGCCGGGATGGTGCTCTCCTTCGTGCTCGGCGAGTGGATCGTGCACGCCGGGCCCGAGGACCTGAGGCTCCTGATGACCGGAGGCAGAGCCGGAGTCGAGCCGGTCAACACGCTGCTCACCCCGATCATCGCCTACGTCACCGCGGTGCGCATATCCCGCCGCCCCACCTGGCGGGCGGCCCTGTGGAGCGCGGTCGCGCTCAACGCCGTCGCCCTGTTCGCCGGGCTCGCCGCCACCCTCCTCGGCATCGTCGTCTCCATCCTGGTCGGCCTGGCCGTCGGCTACGCCACCCTGTACGGCGTGGGCAGCCCCAACACCCGCCCTCCGGGCAGTGCGGTCGTCGGCGTGCTTCGCAAGCTGGGTTTCGCCCCGGTCAAGGCACATCGGCTCGACGACGACTATCAGGGCAGCCGCCGCTACGCCGTCGAGCTCAGGAACGGCAACCGCCTCGACGTCACGGTCCTCGACCGGGACCGCCAGGTGGCCGGGGTGCTCTACCGCATCTGGCGGCGCATCCGGCTCAACTCCGAGACCCGCCGCAAGGCCATCCGCTCGCTCCGCGCCGAGCTGGAGCGCGAGGCCCTGATGGCGTACGCCGCGCAGGCGGCGGGAGTGAGCACCCCCCGGCTCGTCGGTACCAGCGAGATCGGTACGGAGGCCGCGCTGCTCGCCTACGAGCACATTCCCACCCGCGCGCTGGACGACATCCCCGACGAGGAGATCGACGACAACCTGCTCGCCCAGATCTGGGAGCAGGTCCTGCTGCTGCAGGTCCAGCGGCTCGCCCACCGGCGGCTGACCGGTGACAGCATCCATGTCGACCGCGAGGGCCGGGTCATCCTCACCGACGCCCGCAGCGGCGAGATCGCCGCCGGTGATCTGCTGCTCCGCCTGGACATCGCCCAGCTGCTCACCTACCTCAGCCTTCGCGTCGGAGCCCGGCGGGCGGTCAACGCCGCCGCGGCCGGAGCCGGGCACGGCCTGCTCGCCGACGCGCTCCCGCTGCTCCAGCGGATCGCGCTGACCCGCGAGACCAGGGCGGCACTCAGCAAGAACAAGGGGCTGCTCACCGAGATCCGCGAGCGGATCGTCGAGCTCACGCCCAGGGCCGAGGCCGAGGAGGTGCGCCTGGAGCGCTTCCGCCCCAGGACCCTGATCACCATCATCGGCACCGCGTTCGCCGCGTACTTCCTGGTCTACTACCTGACGCAGATCAACCTCAACATGATCACGTCGGCCAAGTGGAGCTGGACCGGCGTGGCACTGGTCGCCGCGATGATGAGCTACGTCGCCGCCGCCTTGATGCTGATGGGCTTCGTACCGGAGAAACTGCCGCTCGGCCGTACCGTGCTCGTCCAGTTCGCCGGGTCGTTCGTCAAGCTCGTCGCGCCCGCCGCGGTGAGCGGGGTCGCGATCAACACCCGCTACCTGCAGAAACGCGGCATCCCTCTGGGGCAGGCGGTGGCCAGCGTGGGTGCCTCCCAGCTCATCGGGCTGGCATTCCACATCGCGCTGCTCCTGCTGTTCGCCTACATCACCGGTTCCAACACCGCCTCGTCGTTCACCCCGTCGCGCACGCTCGTGCTGACGCTGCTGGCCGTGGCCGTGGTGGTGCTGATCATCGTGAGTGTGCCGCGGCTGCGCCGCATGATCACCGCGCGGCTCCGCTCGCTGTTCTCCGGCGTCATCCCGCGCCTGCTCGACGTCCTCCAGTCGCCCCGGAAGATCATCGAGGGCTTCAGCGGCACCCTGATGCTCACCCTGTTCTTCGTGCTCTGCCTGGACGCCTGCGTCCGCGCCTTCGGCGGCTCCCTCAACTTCGCCGCCGTCGCCATCGTCTTCCTCGCGGGCAACGCCATCGGCTCGGCGGCCCCCACCCCCGGCGGCCTCGGCGCCGTCGAGCTGTCCCTGTCGGTCGGCCTGACCCTCTCCGGCCTGCCCGGTGAGGTGGCGACCTCGGCCGTGCTGCTGTTCCGGCTGCTGACCTTCTGGCTGCCGGTCCTGCCCGGCTGGGCCTCGTTCGCGCACCTGCAGCGGCAGGAGGCGCTCTAGCCCTGTCCCGCGTCCCGGAAGGACCGCCGGGTACCCGGCGGTCCTTCTCATGGACGGTCAGGCCTCGCTGGACCTGGCCCAGAGGTTGATGCCCGCCTCGACCGCGTCCTTGTCGATCGCCGCGAGCTCCGCGGCGTCGAACGACGTGTTCTGCACGGCCGCGAGGCTGTCCTCCAGCTGCGCCACGCTGCTCGCGCCGATCAGCACCGACGTGACGCGCCGGTCGCGCAGAGCCCAGGCCAGCGCCATCTGCGCCAGCGACTGGCCGCGACCGGCCGCGATCTCGTTCAGGGCGCGGATGTGCCGCATCGTCTCCTCGGCGAGCATCTCCAGAGCGAGGGAGCGCCCCAGCGAGGCCCGCGACCCCTCGGGGACCCCGTCCAGGTAGCGGTCGGTCAGCATGCCCTGCGCCAGCGGGGAGAACGCGATGCAGCCCACGCCCTCCTCCTCCAGGACGTCCAGCAGCCCGCCCTCGATCCACCGGTTCAGCATCGAGTACGAGGGCTGGTGGATCAGCAGCGGCGTGCCCATCTCCCGCAGCAGCCGCGCGGCCTCCGCGGTGTGCTCGGGCGAGTAGGACGAGATGCCCGCGTACAGCGCCTTGCCGGACCGGACCGCGTGGTCCAGCGCGCCCATCGTCTCCTCCAGCGGGGTGTCCGGGTCGAACCGGTGGCTGTAGAAGATGTCGACGTAGTCGAGCCCCATCCGCTCCAGCGACCGGTCCAGGCTGGACAGCAGGTACTTGCGCGACCCCCACTCGCCGTACGGGCCGGGCCACATGTCGTAGCCCGCCTTGGTGGAGATGACCAGCTCGTCCCGGTACGGTGCGAAGTCCTCGCGGAAGTGCCGCCCGAAGTTGGTCTCCGCGGACCCGGGCGGCGGACCGTAGTTGTTGGCCAGGTCGAAGTGGGTCACTCCCAGGTCGAAGGCCCTGCGCAGGATGGCCCGCTGGGTCTCGAAGGGCTTGTCGTCACCGAAGTTGTGCCAGAGCCCAAGCGAGACGGCGGGCAGCTTGAGCCCGCTCTTGCCGACCCTGTTGTACGGCTGGCGTCCGTCGTACCTGTCATCTGCCGCGATGTATGTCACTGGGTCACCTTGGTCGTGTCGAGAATCCAGGAGAGGGTGAAGGCCTCCTCGCGCCAGGAGTCGTACCTGCCGCTGCGGCCGCCGTGCCCGGCGCCCATCTCCGTCTTGAGCAGGAACGGCCCGCCGTCCGCGACGTCGCGGAGCTTCGCGACCCACTTGGCGGGCTCGTGGTAGAAGACCCGGGTGTCGTTGAGACTGGTGATCGCCAGAATCGGCGGGTAGACCCGGCCGTCCACGTTCTCGTACGGCGTGTACGACTTCATGTACGCGTACACCTCGGGATTGTGCAGCGGGTCGCCCCACTCGTCCCACTCGATCACGGTCAGCGGCAGTGAGGGGTCGAGGATCGTGTTCAGCGCGTCCACGAACGGCACCTCCGCCACCACACCCGCGAAGATCTCGGGCGCGAGGTTGGCGACCGCGCCCATCAGCAGCCCGCCCGCCGATCCGCCCCTGGCGACGATCGCGCTCGACCAGCCGGTGGCCGAGAGGTGCTCGGCGGCGGCCACGAAGTCGGTGAAGGTGTTCTTCTTCTTCTGGAACTTGCCGTTCTCGTACCAGTGGCGGCCCATCTCGCCGCCGCCCCTGACGTGCGCCACGGCGAAGACGAAGCCCCGGTCGAGCAGGCTGAGCCTGGCGACGGAGAACGAGGGGTCGATCGAGATCTCGTAGCTGCCGTAGCCGTAGAGCACCGTGGGGGCCGGCCGCGGAGTGCCCTTTCTCATCACGATCGAGATCGGGACGCGGGTGCCGTCGGACGCGGTCGCCCACTCGCGGAACTGCTCGTATTCGGTGGGATCGTAGCCGCCGAGCACGACCTTCTGTTTCAGCAGGACCAGCTCGCGCGCCGCCAGGTCGTAGTCGTAGACCGACGGCGGGGTGACCATGCTGGTGTAGCCGAGCCGCAGCCGCCCCGTGACGAACTCCGGGTTGCCCGACGGGGCCACGTCGTAGATCGGCTCGGGGAAGGAGATCTCGTACGCCTCTCCGGCACGGGGCAGGATGCGGATGCCGGTGAGCCCGTCCCGGCGGAAGTGCACGACGGTGTGGCCCTCGAAGGCGTCGACGTCGAGCAGCCGGGTGTCGGCGCGGTGCTCGATCAGCGGAGTCCAGTCGCCGGGGGCGTCCAGCGGCGCGGTGGCCAGCTCGAAGTTCTCCGCGTTCCGGTTGTGCAGGACCAGGAAGTGGTCGCCCGCGTGGTCGACGCCGTACTCGACGCCGGTCTCCCGGGGCCGGACGACGCGGAACTCGCCGGCGGGGTCGTCGGCCTCCAGGACGCGGACCTCGCTGGTGATCTTGCTGCCGGAGGAGAGCACCAGGTAACGCTCGCTCCGGCTGAGCCCGATGCCGACCCAGAACCGCTCGTCGGCCTCCTCGTGGACGAGCGTGTCCTCCTTGGCGGGACTGCCGATCGTGTGCCGGTGCACCTGGTTGGGCCGCCAGGCCTCGTCGACGGTGGTGTAGAAGAACGTCGTGCCGTCGGCGGACCAGGCGCCGCCGTAGAAGATGCCGGGGATCTCGTCGGGGAGGGTCTCGCCGGTGGCGAGGTTCTTCACCTTCAGGGTGAAGCGCTCGTCGCCGGTGAAGTTGGTGGAGTAGGCCAGCAGGGTGCCGTCGGGACTGACCGAGCTGGTGCCGATCGAGAAGAAGTCGGAGTCTCCGGCGAGCTCGTTGCCGTCGAGCAGGATCTCCTCACCGGGAAGCGACTCGCCGGCTTTCAACTCGGGCGGGGTCTCGCCGTCCGCCGCCACCCGGCACTGGATGCCGTACTGCTTGCCCTCCTCGGTCCGCGAGTAGTACCACCAACCACCCTTGCGGGTGGGGACCGAGAGGTCGGTCTCCAGGGTGCGTCCCTTGATCTCCTGGAAGAGCGTCTCCTGCAGGGGCTTGAGGTGGGCGGTCGCCTCCTGCGTGTAGGCGTTCTCCGCCTCCAGGTAGGCGACCACCTCCGGGTCGTCCTTTACCGTCAGCCACGCGTAGTCATCGACCACGGTGTCCCCGTGGTGCACGCGCTCGCTGGGAACCTTCTTCGCCGTCGGCGGCGTCTGGCTGCTCACTCAGCCGAGTCTATGTTTCCGCCGGTCCCCGTTCGGATCACTCGCCCGGCCGGGTCGATCGGCCTTGATCCACCGCGGCCTGCCTCGACGCGCCGGGGCCCGCGCTGCTCGCGAGCCGGGCTCGGTCCCTCCGGTCGGCCCAAGGTTTCCTCGTACGGGGTTCGCCGTTACGTTCCGAGCGCTCTTGGAGGACTGCTAATCTTTTGGAGTCGGCAGGGTCCGACGCAAACCACTCTAATCACTCCGGTGACTTCCGTATGGCTTGTGTCGTGTCCGCTGACAATCCCTTTGAAACCCAAGGTTCCGGAGACCGGTTCGCAGAGCCGCTCAGGTGCTGGTAAGTTTGAGGGGTTGCTCTGGAAACGGAGTCGCCGAATTCCAGCAAGACCTGCAAGATCAAGTCAATCGATTCAAAACGAGCCGGTTTGACACGAAAAAGCGGGCCTGAAAGAATAACGGCACAACGAAAGAACAGCACGAAAACGAACCGCCCCTGGTTCTCCGGCCAAAACCAGCCGGGACGACGGTGTACGCGTCCGTTTCTTGAGAACTCAACAGTGTGTTAAAAGCCAGTGCATGAAGCACAACCCTGTCCAACCTGCCCTGTCATTGGGGTGGGGGACGGATTCCTTTGGTTGAACATCCATCATGTGTGATGGGTGCTTTCAGCCGGGAGCAACTGTTCAGACATTGTTTGGAGAGTTTGATCCTGGCTCAGGACGAACGCTGGCGGCGTGCTTAACACATGCAAGTCGAGCGGAAAGGCCCTTCGGGGTACTCGAGCGGCGAACGGGTGAGTAACACGTGAGTAACCTGCCCCTGACTCTGGGATAAGCCCGGGAAACTGGGTCTAATACCGGATACGACACCTCCCGGCATCGGGTGGGTGTGGAAAGTTTTTTCGGTTGGGGATGGACTCGCGGCCTATCAGCTTGTTGGTGGGGTAACGGCCTACCAAGGCGACGACGGGTAGCCGGCCTGAGAGGGCGACCGGCCACACTGGGACTGAGACACGGCCCAGACTCCTACGGGAGGCAGCAGTGGGGAATATTGCGCAATGGGCGAAAGCCTGACGCAGCGACGCCGCGTGGGGGATGACGGCCTTCGGGTTGTAAACCTCTTTCAGCAGGGACGAAGTTGACGTGTACCTGCAGAAGAAGCGCCGGCTAACTACGTGCCAGCAGCCGCGGTAATACGTAGGGCGCAAGCGTTGTCCGGAATTATTGGGCGTAAAGAGCTCGTAGGTGGCTTGTCACGTCGGGTGTGAAAGCTTGGGGCTTAACTCCAGGTCTGCATTCGATACGGGCTGGCTAGAGGTAGGTAGGGGAGAACGGAATTCCTGGTGTAGCGGTGAAATGCGCAGATATCAGGAGGAACACCGGTGGCGAAGGCGGTTCTCTGGGCCTTACCTGACGCTGAGGAGCGAAAGCGTGGGGAGCGAACAGGATTAGATACCCTGGTAGTCCACGCTGTAAACGTTGGGCGCTAGGTGTGGGGACCTTCCACGGTTTCCGCGCCGTAGCTAACGCATTAAGCGCCCCGCCTGGGGAGTACGGCCGCAAGGCTAAAACTCAAAGGAATTGACGGGGGCCCGCACAAGCGGCGGAGCATGTTGCTTAATTCGACGCAACGCGAAGAACCTTACCAAGGCTTGACATCGCCCGGAAAGCTTCAGAGATGGAGCCCTCTTCGGACTGGGTGACAGGTGGTGCATGGCTGTCGTCAGCTCGTGTCGTGAGATGTTGGGTTAAGTCCCGCAACGAGCGCAACCCTTGTTCAATGTTGCCAGCACGCTCCTTTTAGGGGTGGTGGGGACTCATTGGAGACTGCCGGGGTCAACTCGGAGGAAGGTGGGGATGACGTCAAGTCATCATGCCCCTTATGTCTTGGGCTGCAAACATGCTACAATGGCCGGTACAGAGGGTTGCGATACCGTGAGGTGGAGCGAATCCCTAAAAGCCGGTCTCAGTTCGGATTGGGGTCTGCAACTCGACCCCATGAAGTCGGAGTCGCTAGTAATCGCAGATCAGCAACGCTGCGGTGAATACGTTCCCGGGCCTTGTACACACCGCCCGTCACGTCACGAAAGTCGGCAACACCCGAAGCCCGTGGCCCAACCAGCTTGTCTGGGGGGAGCGGTCGAAGGTGGGGCTGGCGATTGGGACGAAGTCGTAACAAGGTAGCCGTACCGGAAGGTGCGGCTGGATCACCTCCTTTCTAAGGAGCATCGGTCGCGGTCATCTTCGGGTGGTCGTGGTCCATGCCGTGTTCGTGGGCGAACGTTCCACGCTCGGCGCGCTCATTAGTGGAGCACTGGCTATTCGGTTCGGCGGGATCGCTGATCGGTTAGTACCGCCCTGGTTCTTCGGAGTTGGGGAGTGGGAACGGCGGTTGTGGGGTTTCGCTGGGGTGAACACACTGTTGGGTCCTGAGGAAACGGACATTGTGGCGGGCCCGCTTGTGGCGGGCTTGCTGTCTGTTGGAGCCTCATGCGGGACCATCCTCCTGTCATACCAGCTCGGCCTGTTGAGGGTTCGGGTGTTGGTGGCGGGGTGGGTTTGGTCGCTGTTTGTTGTTTGAGATTTGCATAGTGGACGCGAGCATCTTTGTGGCCAAGTTTTTTAGGGCACACGGTGGATGCCTTGGCATCAGGAGCCGATGAAGGACGTGGGAGGCTGCGTTAAGCCCCGGGGAGTCGCCAACCAGACTTTGATCCGGGGATGTCCGAATGGGGAAACCTAGCACCAGTCATGTGGTGTTGCCTCCGCCTGAATGTATAGGGCGGTTGGTGGTAACGCGGGGAAGTGAAACATCTCAGTACCCGTAGGAAGAGAAAACAAATAGTGATTCCGTGAGTAGTGGTGAGCGAAAGCGGATCAGGCTAAACCGTAGGCGTGTGATAGCCGGCAGGCGTTGCGTTTACGGGGTTGTGGGACCCTCTGGGAGGAGCTGCCGTTCCTCCAGACAGTAAGAAATCCTTCCGATAGCTGAAGCTTCTGGGAAGTGGCGCCGTAGACCGTGAGAGTCGGGTAGGCGAAATTGGTTGGACTGTTGGAGGGGATCCCAAGTAGCACGGGGCCCGAGAAATCCTGTGTGAATCTGCCAGGACCACCTGGTAAGCCTAAATACTCCCTGATGACCGATAGTGAACAAGTACCGTGAGGGAAAGGTGAAAAGCGCCCCGGTGAGGGGTCGTGAAATAGTACCTGAAACCGTGTGCCTACAAGCCGTAGGAGCGTAAACACTTTTCGGAGTGTTTGTGATGTGACTGCGTGCCTTTTGAAGAATGAGCCTGCGAGTTATGGTGTGTGGCGAGGTTAACCCGTGTGGGGGAGCCGTAGCGAAAGCGAGTCTGAATAGGGCGTTTGAGTCGCATGCTGTAGACCCGAAGCGGAGTGATCTAGGCATGGGCAGGTTGAAGCGCGGGTAAGACCGCGTGGAGGACCGAACCCACCAGGGTTGAAAACCTGGGGGATGACCTGTGTTTAGGGGTGAAAGGCCAATCAAACTCCGTGATAGCTGGTTCTCCCCGAAATGCATTTAGGTGCAGCGTTGCGTGTTTCTTGCCGGAGGTAGAGCACTGGATGGCTAATGGGCCCGACAAGGTTACTGACGTCAGCCAAACTCCGAATGCCGGTAAGTGAGAGCGCAGCAGTGAGACTGCGGGGGATAAGCTCCGTAGTCGAGAGGGAAACAGCCCAGACCACCGACTAAGGCCCCTAAGCGTGTGCTAAGTGGGAAAGGATGTGGAGTCGCAGTGACAACCAGGAGGTTGGCTTAGAAGCAGCCATCCTTGAAAGAGTGCGTAATAGCTCACTGGTCAAGTGATTCCGCGCCGACAATGTAGCGGGGCTCAAGTACACCGCCGAAGTCGTGGCATTCACACGTATAACTGAGCCTTTGTGGTTTAGGTGTGTGGATGGGTAGGGGAGCGTCGTGCGGCCGGCGAAGCAGCGGAGTGATCCAGCTGTGGAGGCTGTGCGAGTGAGAATGCAGGCATGAGTAGCGAATCAGAAGTGAGAAACTTCTGCGCCGGATGACCAAGGGTTCCTGGGGCAGGCTAATCCGCCCAGGGTAAGTCGGGACCTAAGGCGAGGCCGACAGGCGTAGTCGATGGACAACGGGTTGATATTCCCGTACCCGCTACGATGCGCCAATACTGAATCCAGTGATACTAAGGGTCCTTAACCCCTCCGAGCCTTCGGGCTTGGGGTGAGGGTGAACGCCTGGCCTGAACTGGTAGTAGGTAAGCGATGGGGTGACGCAGGAAGGTAGCCCAGCCCAGGCGATGGTAGTCCTGGGGTAAGCATGTAGGACGTGTTGTAGGCAAATCCGCAACACATTGAGTCTGAGATGTGATGCCGAGCCGATTGTGGCGAAGTGGGTGATCCTATGCTGCCGAGAAAAGCCTCTAGTGAGTGTCGTGGCGGCCCGTACCCTAAACCGACTCAGGTGGTCAGGTAGAGAATACTAAGGCGATCGGGTGAACTGTGGTTAAGGAACTCGGCAAATTGCCCCCGTAACTTCGGGAGAAGGGGGGCCTTCGCTGGTGACGAACCTTTGCGTTCTGAGCTGGTGGGGGTCGCAGAGGCCAGGGGGAAGCGACTGTTTACTAAAAACACAGGTCCGTGCGAAGTCGTAAGACGATGTATACGGACTGACGCCTGCCCGGTGCTGGAACGTTAAGGGGACCGGTTAGTGGAGTTTCGACTTCGCGAAGCTGAGAACTTAAGCGCCAGTAAACGGCGGTGGTAACTATAACCATCCTAAGGTAGCGAAATTCCTTGTCGGGTAAGTTCCGACCTGCACGAATGGCGTAACGACTTCCCCGCTGTCTCAACCGCAGACCCGGCGAAATTGCACTACGAGTAAAGATGCTCGTTACGCGCAGCAGGACGGAAAGACCCCGGGACCTTCACTATAGCTTGACATTGGCGTTTGGAGCGTCTTGTGTAGGATAGGTGGGAGACGGTGAAGCTATCACGCTAGTGGTGGTGGAGTCATTGGTGAAATACCACTCTGGTCGTTTTGAACGTCTAACTTCGGTCCGTGATCCGGATCAGGGACAGTGTCTGGTGGGTAGTTTAACTGGGGCGGTTGCCTCCTAAAGAGTAACGGAGGCGCCCAAAGGTTCCCTCAGCCTGGTTGGCAATCAGGTGTCGAGTGTAAGTGCACAAGGGAGCTTGACTGTGAGACCGACGGGTCGAGCAGGAGCGAAAGCTGGGACTAGTGATCCGGCGGTGGCATGTGGAAGCGCCGTCGCTCAACGGCTAAAAGGTACCCCGGGGATAACAGGCTGATCTTCCCCAAGAGTCCATATCGACGGGATGGTTTGGCACCTCGATGTCGGCTCGTCGCATCCTGGGGCTGGAGTAGGTCCCAAGGGTTGGGCTGTTCGCCCATTAAAGCGGCACGCGAGCTGGGTTTAGAACGTCGCGAGACAGTTCGGTCCCTATCCGCTGCGCGCGCAGGAGACTTGAAAGGAGCTGTCCCTAGTACGAGAGGACCGGGACGGACGAACCTCTGGTGTGCCAGTTGTTCCGCCAGGAGCACGGCTGGTTGGCTACGTTCGGAAGGGATAACCGCTGAAAGCATCTAAGCGGGAAGCTCGCCTTGAGATGAGGTCTCCCACCCTGTGAGGGGGTAAGGCTCCCGGTAGACGACCGGGTTGATAGGCTGGAGGTGGAAGCGCAGTAATGTGTGGAGCTGACCAGTACTAATAGGCCGAGGACTTGACCACAAAGCAATTCTTGCTCGCGTCCACTAGGCAATTCTGAGACAGCAAACGGTGGTTTGTGTGTTTCATAGTGTTACGGCGGTTATGGCGAAGGGGAAACACCCGGTTACATTCCGAACCCGGAAGTTAAGCTCTTCAGCGCCGATGGTACTGCACCGGGGACGGTGTGGGAGAGTAGGTCGCCGCCGGACAATCTTTCATATGAAGGCCCTCACCTTTCGGTGGGGGCCTTCGTGTTTTCCGAGGGGGTTCCGGAAGGGGCTTGCCGGGGCTCCCGCCAGTCGGTGGGAGCCTTTCTGCTGTGACGACTTCACGGACCGGGAGCCATCGGCCGGCCAGAGGCCACGGAGCCCTGGGCGCTCTCCCCCGGATCGTGCCGTGGCGAGGAAGGGGACAGGACCTAGGCGTGGAGCTCGCCGGAGAGCACGGTCACCGCGCGTCCCGCCAGCTCTACCCGGTCGCCCCGTACGGTCGTGCGGACCACGCCTCCGCGCTGCGACAGCTGGGCGCCCACCAGGCTGTCGGAGCCGAGCCTGGCCGACCAGTAGGGAGCGAGCGCGCAGTGGGCGGAGCCCGTCACCGGGTCCTCGGGTACTCCGACGCGGGGGGCGAAGAAGCGGGAGACGTAGTCGGCGCCCGGTCTGGATGCCCGAGCCGTCACGATGACTCCCCGCGCGTCGACGGCCTCCAAGGCGCGGAAGTCAGGGGCCGCGGCGAGCACGGCGTCCTCGGACTCGACCTCGACGAGATAATCCCAAACATTTTTTCCTCCCCAAACAGGTTTAACTCCGAGCGCATCGATCAGTCCTCTGGGGAGGGGCGTCTCTTGGAGTACTTTTGCCGGGAAATCCATGCTGATTAAACCTGATTTATCCCTGGTCACGGACAGGATTCCACTCTTCGTCGAGAATTCGAGGGTTTCTGGGACCGTTCCCGTGGAATACAGCACATGCGCCGTGGCCAGGGTCGCATGCCCGCAGAGGGCCACCTCGGTCACCGGCGTGAACCAACGGAGTGAGTACGGTCCGCCGTCCTCCGCTTCGAGCAGGAAGGCTGTCTCGGAGTGCCGCATCTCCGCCGCCACGGACTGCATCCAGGTGTCAGGGACTGGATTGCCGAGTACACAGACCCCGGCAGGGTTACCCTTGAAAAATTCATCGGTAAACGAATCGACCGTGTAGACGAGCATGACGCGATGCTAGCGGCGCTGGAGATATCAGTTGAAGTCGAGTCAAGGGATCGGGCAAAGTCAGGGATCGGGCAGACCAGTGCGGTAGCCGTACAAAGTGGAAATAAGCGCTGGGCGTGTCGCATGGCGAACTTCAGATCGTCGGTTACCGTCCAAGATGTAGGGACAGGCCGGGTACGGCGTGGTCCTGGCGAAAGGACGAGCCGATGGGGGCAGTGCGCAAGGTGGCAAGCTACCTTGGTCTGGGCGGGGCCGAGCAGTATGACGAGTCCTACGACTACGAGGATGAGGTCGAAGGCGAGGACTGGCAGTCTGCCTCGGAGCGCGCGGCCAAGCGCTGGCACGCGATGAACGAGCCCTCACGAATCGTGATGCTCACGCCGATGAAGTACAACGACGCACCGGTCATCGGACAACACTTTCGCGAAGGTCAGACGGTCATCATGGACGTCAGCGGGATGAGCACCGCCGAGGCCACGAGGATGGTCGACTTCGTCGCCGGGCTGGCGTACGGCTGCGAAGGGCGTATCGAGCGGATCGCGGAGAAGGTCTTCCTGCTGGCCCCTGCCGAGGTGGAGATCACCAACGGGTGATCCAGCGGCGACCTGGATGTGCGGGGTCCGAGAGATCGGCCCCCGCCACGGTCGCGCGAGCGGCAGGTTCGGCGTCGCTGAGACACCCGCCGGTGAAGAACACCCGTGGGTGAAGGACATCCGGCGAACGGAGCCGGTCAGCCCGCCCGGGGCCCCCGGCGGAGCAGCCGGGTGAGTTCGGCCAGGTCGGAGGCCGCTGTCTTGACCCGGCCCTCCGACTCGCGAGCGTAGTCATGCAGGGCCCACACCGCGCCCTGAGCGAGCTCCCTTAGCTCGGACAGCTGTTTGACGACGTATTCGGCGTCCGCCCGTTCACGCCTGCGCCTGCGCCACAGCAGGTAGCCCCCCGCCGCGGCCGGTAGCGGCGCGAGCAGCGCGAGCGGGAGAACGGGAAGGACCAGCGCGACCACCAGGATCACCGGGGCGAGGGCGAGTAGCAGGTAGGCCGCCCGGGGCCGGCCGCGGACCGGCGTGCCCTCGGTGGCGATGCGTTCCTCGGCGGCGCCCAGCGACTCGGGGTCGGGTCCCTCGGGGCGGAGCGTCACGCGGTGGCCGAGGATCGGCATGGTGACCGACTCGGGGGCCTCGGCCCGGGTGGCCTCGGCGAGCCTCTCCGCCGCGGACCGCACGATGGGCGCGGCCACATGCAGCGCGATCGCGGCCAGGTAAGGATGGGAGCCAGGGTGCAGATCGCTGAGAAGGTGGCTGGTGAGCGGCCTCATCGGGCGCTCGGGGGTGCCGGACCCCATCAGCTGGCGGAGCACGGTCAGCGGTTCGTCCTCGCTCCACACGACCGTCGCCTCGCCGGAGCGATCCGTCTGCGCGGCCTCAAGGAGCGCGAGGTCATCCAGGCCGGTCCCGGTCCCGTCACCCGCTCCGGGGGTGCTCTCACGGGCCGAGGTGATCTCGGCGCAGCGGTCGCGCAGGTGGGTCAGCCTGGCGGCGGCCTGTACGGGAACGGCGAACTCCGGGAGTTCGGCGAGTTCCGCGAACCCGGCCAGGGCCGGTGACACGACGGTCGAGGGCTCGTCGGGGACCAGAGCGCGCAACCACAGGTCGGGTTCGGATGCCGGGGACGCGGCCACCGCGTCGAGTCTGCGGAGAACGAAGATCTTTCCCGCCGGGCCGTACGCTCCGCGGGCGGCGGCGAGCCAGAGGGCCCGCTGGCCGTGGGTCACCGGGCGGTCCAGGGACAGGTCCCCGAAGGCGCTGCCGAGCCAGGAGGCGTGGATGCGGTCGCCCTGGCCGGCGACGGCGAGTGCGAGGCAGAGGAAGAGCGCGGTCCGCCGCTCGTCGCGCTGGGCGGCGCGGGCCAGGGGTTCGAGCGCCTCCTCGCCGCGCATGAGCAGCACGAGGGCCTCGATGGCCGGAGCCAGCCAGTGGTCGGACATGTCCGCGAAACCGGTCGGCAGCTCGGCGGGGACGGTGCCGGCGGCCAGGTCGGTGAGGAGCGCGTCGGCACAGCGGTGCAGCTCTGTCCCGGCCTGCGGATTCGCGGTCAGGTCCGTGCTCAAGGCAGAGAACTCCCCGAAGTTGTGACCGATGACCGCGCCAGCGTATTGCGCTTCGGACATCCCCGCGGGGAGGCGCGCCGAACATGACTTTGCCAGATGATCGCCTTTGATTTCCCAATAAAGACGATCATCTGGTGGACAGGTTACATGCGCTCGGGCACGGGGACGCCGAGAAGGCCCAGGCCGGTCTCCATGACCTTCAGGGTGAGCGCGCACAGGGCGAGCCGCGAGGCACGGGTGGCGGCCTCGACGTCGTCCTTCAGCACCGGGCAGTTCTCGAAGAACGTGGTGAAGGCGCTCGCCGTGTCGAAGAGGTAGGAGGCCAGCTTGTGCGGCGCCGAGTTCTCCGCCATCTCCTCGACCACCGAGCCGAAGCGGAGGAGCTGGAGTGCCAGCGCGCGCTCGGCCGGGTGGCCCAGCACGATGGGTCCGGCCGTCTCGGCCGGGGTCACCCCGCCCCTGCGGAAGATGGAGCGGATACGGGCCTGGGCGTACTGCAGGTAGGGGCCGGTGTTGCCGGTCAGGGCGAGCATGCGGTCGAAGTCGAAGACGTACTCGCTGTCGTGGCTGACCGACAGGTCGGCGTACTTGACCGCGCCCATACCGACGGCGTGCGCGATCCTTTCGCGCTCGGCGTCGTCGTACTCGCGATCCTGGATCACTCCGGCGGCCCTGGTCTCGGCCTCGTCGAGCAGCTCCAGAAGCTTGACCGACTTCCCGCTCCTGGTCTTGAACATCTTGCCGTCGGAGCCCAGCACGCTGCCGATCTGGATGTGCTCCGCCCTGACGTGTTCGGGCAGCCAACCCGCCAACCTGGCCGAGTCGAACACCATCGACATGTGCAGCGACTGGGTCACGCCGATCACGTAGAGGATGCGGTCGGCCTTGAGGTCCTGGACCCGGTAGCGGATCGTGGCCATGTCGGTGGTGCCGTAGCCGTACCCGCCGTCGCTCTTGCGGATCATCAGGGGGAGCGGCTGGCCCTCGCGGCCGGTGTAGCCGGGCGGGAAGACGCAGAGCGCGCCGTCGCTGAGCACGGCGATGCCGCGCTCCTGCAGCTCGTCGCAGACCTGGGCGAGCACGTGGTTGTACATGCTCTCGCCGGCGATGTCCTCGTTGGTCAGCGTCACGCCGAGCTGGACGTAGACCTTGTTGAAGTAGCGGACCGTGGCGTTCATGAAGATGTGCCACAGGCGCATCGTCTCGGGCTCTTCGGCCTGCAGGGTGACGACCCGGGCGCGGGCCCGCCTGTTGAACTCGGGGTCGGTGTCGAACTTCACCCGGGCAGCCTGGTAGTAGGCGTTGCCCTCGCCGGCCTCCAGCTGGGCGACGGCGGCCTCCTCGCCGATGTCCAGCAGGTGCTCGATGAGCATGCCGAACGGCGTGCCCCAGTCGCCGAGATGGTTCTGCCGGATGACCCTGTGGCCCAGGTGCTCGTGGACCCGGGCGAGCGCGTCGCCCACGATCGTCGTGCGCAGGTGGCCGACGTGCATCTCCTTGGCCGCGTTGGGCGCGGAGTAGTCGATCACGATGGTCTGCGGCGAGGCGGACACGCCCACGCCGGCGCGCGGGTCGGCGTGGATCTCCGAGACCTGTGCGGTGATCCAGTCGTCGGAGAGGGTCAGGTTGAGAAAACCGGGGCCGCTGACCTCGACGGTACCGGGGAACGGGTCGTCGGCCCGCCCGGTGAGATGCTCGGCGATCTCCTGGGCGACCTCCCGCGGGGCCCGTCGCAGCCGCTTGCTCAGACTCATCGCCACGTTCGCCTGGTAGTCGGCGAACTGCGAGGGACGGATCAGCGGGTCTGCGTCGGAGTATTCGGCACCAAAGGCCGCGGCCAGCGCCTGCTGGACGCGTTCGGTGAGGGCGAATTGCGGGTCGGTCATGTTCCAAGGGTAGCGGTTGACCGATCCTGAACCGATTGGATATCACCCTGGCCGGGCCCGGTACGGCGGGATCGCATGACCGCGAAGACGCCGGTCAGCACGGCCCCCGCGGCGACGCCGAGCCCGGCCGCGACTCCGCCCGCGGCGGGGTCGCGGAGGGTGAGCGCGAAGAACTCGCGGGTGAACGGGATGGCGAGGGCGAGGGCGAACAGCCCGGCCATGGAGGCCACGAGCGCGACCCGCCACCAGACGTACGGGCGGGCGACGAGGGCCAGCACCCACCAGGCGGCGACGAACAGCGTGATCACCGCCGAGGTGCGGCTCTCCGCCAGGGTGGCGGCCCCGCTCTGGGCGATCCAGTACGACAGGTAGACGGCGGTGGCGCAGATGATCCCGGCGGGGACCGCCAGCCGGAGCACACGTGGCACGAAGCCGCTCCTGGCGCGCTCGTTGCTCGGCGCGAGCGCGAGGAAGAACGCGGGGATGCCGATCGTCAGCGCGTTGATCAGCGTGGAGTGCCGGGGAGCGAACGGGAAGGCGAGCCCGATGACCCCGGTGAGCAGGGAGAGCACGATCGCGTAGAAGGTCTTGGTGAGGAAGAGGCCGGCGACCCGTTCGATGTTGGCCAGCACCCGCCGGCCCTCGCCCACCACGGAGGGCAGGCCGGCGAAGCTGTCGTTCATCAGCACGATCTGGGCGACCGCCCGGGTGGCGCCGCTGCCGGAGCCCATCGCCACGCCGAGGTCGGCGTCCTTGAGCGCGAGCACGTCGTTGACGCCGTCGCCGGTCATCGCGACCGTGTGCCCGCGCGACTGGAGCGCGCCGACGAACAGCCGTTTCTGGTGCGGGCTGACCCGGCCGAAGACGGTGTTGGCCTCCATGATCTCGGCGAGCTTCTCGGGATTGTCATCCGGCAGGGTGCGGGCGTCCACCGCGCGCTCTCCGCCGGGGATGCCGACGGAGGTGGCGATGGCCGACACCGACTCGGGGTTGTCGCCGGAGATGACCTTGACGGTGACGCCCTGTTCGGCGAAGTAGGCGAGGGTCTCGGCCGCCTCGGGGCGGACGCGCTGCCTGAGCACGACGATGGCCGCGGCCTCGACGGTGCCGAGGTCGTCGGGGTCGCGCAGCGAGGCGACCTTCCCCAGGGCGAGCACCCGCAGACCGGTGGCGGCGAGTGCCCCAGCCTCGGTGTACGCCGGGGTGCCGGGCGGCAGGAGGACGTCGGGGGCGCCCAGGACCCAGCAGCCGTGCCCGTCGAACTCGGCGCCGCTCCACTTGCGGGCCGAGGAGAAGGGGATCTTGGCGGCGACGGTCCAGCCGGGGGAGTCGGGGTAGCGGGTCTGGATGGCCCGGGCCGTGGGGTTGGGGTCGGGGTCGAGGTTGGCCAGCGCGCCCAGCGCCTCGGGCACGGGCAGGTCGTCGCGGAGCCCGCGGACCTCACCGAGCTCCATGCCGCCCGAGGTGAGCGTGCCGGTCTTGTCGAGGCAGAGAGTGTCGACCCGGGCCAGGATCTCGATCGCGGGGAGCTCCTGGACCAGGCAGCGGCGCCTGCCCAGCCGGATCACGCCGACGGCGAAGGCGATGCTGGTCATCAGGACCAGGCCCTCGGGGATCATGGTGACGATGCCGGCGACCGTGCTGGTGACCGCCTCGCCGATGCCGGTCCGCCTGCTGACCTGGCTCCAGGTGAGCAGGGCGCCGATCGGAACGACCAGCCAGGTCACGTACTTGATGAACCGGGTGATGCCGTCGCGCAGTTCCGAGTGGGACAGGCCGAACGCGCTGGCCTCCTCGGCGAGTCTGGCCGCGTAGGCGTCGCCGCCCACCCTGGTCGCGACGTAGGAGCCCCGGCCGGCGACCACGAAGCTGCCGGACAGGACCTCGTCGCCAGGCAGCTTGTGCACCGGGTCGGCCTCGCCGGTGAGCAGGGACTCGTCCGCCTCCAGCCCGTCGGAGTCAACGGTCTCGCCGTCGACCAGCAGTTGGTCGCCGGGCGCGAGCAGGATGAGATCGCCGAACACCACCTGCCGGGGCGGGATCTCGGTCTCCGCGCCGTCCCTGCGGACCTTGACCGGAGCCTCGTTGACGATGGCGAGCCGGTCGAGGGTGCGCTTGGCGCGGAGCTCCTGGATGATGCCGATGCCCGCGTTGGCCACGATCACCAGGCCGAAGAGGCCGTCCTGCCACTCCCCGAAGATCATGATCAGCACCCAGAGTACGCCGATCACCCCGTTGAAGAGGGTGAGGACATTGGCCCTGAGGATCGCCGAGACCGATCTGCTCGATCGGCGTCTGACGTCGTTGACCTGCCCGAGGGCCACGCGCTCGGCGACCTCTGCCGAGGTCAGCCCGCGCTGTGTCACCTGCTCCACACGGCCCCCTGCCGATCGACTGGGACTCAAGGGTACGCGGGGTCGGAGAATTCGGTGGAATACGTCACCTGATGCGCGGTAAATATCACCGCAGGTTGGTGACGTGTTCGCGGAGGGTCACCGGAGGCGGTGCGGGCGGCGGCCAGGGGTTTCGTGGCACGTCACCAGAGGCGGTGCGGGCGGGGGACGGCGGCGAGGCGTTCGCCGATGCGGTTCACCACGCCCTCGTGGGCCAGCTTGGCCGCGAGCACGCAGGCGGCGCTCACCCCTTTGGCGTGTGAGGCGCCGTGCGCGATGACCACGGTGCCGTTCAGGCCGAGCAGCACGGCCCCGCCGTGGACCTCGGGGTCGAGCCGCCGGTAGAGCTCCCTGATGCGTCTCTTCTGCAGCAGGCCGCCCACCCTGGCCGTCCGGCTCTCCCTGACCGTCTCGCGGAGCTCGGCGAAGGCGTAGCGGACGCTGCCCTCCATGGTCTTGAGCGCCACGTTGCCGGTGAATCCGTCGGCGACGATGACGTCCACGGTACGGGTGAGCAGGTCGTGGCCCTCGACGTTGCCCGAGAAGTCGAGGCCGGGGGCGGCCGACAGCAGTTCGTGGGCACGTTTGACGAGCTTGTTGCCCTTCCCCGGCTCGCTGCCGATGGTCAGCAGGCCGATCCTGGGATTCTCGATGCCCAGCGCCGTCTCGGCGTAGGCGGCGCCGAGGTGCGCGAACTGCACCAGCATCTCGGCTTTGACCTCGGAGTTCGCTCCGGCGTCCAGCAGGACGGTCGGGGTGGGCCTGGTCGGCAGGGCGACGGCGATGGCGGGCCTGAGCACGCCGGGCTGGCCGCGGAGCCGGAGCTTTCCGGTGGCCACGATCCCGGCGGTGGACCCGGCGGAGACCACGGCGCAGGCGTCACCCCGCCGGACGAGGTGGCAGGCGACGGCGATGCTGGAGCGCGGGCGGCGCAGGCTGGCGAGGGCACCCTCGTCCATGGCCAGAGCCTCCTCGGTCCTGACGATCGGGATCTCGGTGGTCGCGTCATGCCGGGCGAGTGCCTCGTACAGGGGGCGGGGGGCGCCGACGAGCACGACGGAGATCCCGTGCTCTCGCACCGCCCGCACGGCTCCCGCCACGATCTCGTCAGGGGCGTGGTCACCGCCCATCGCGTCCAGGGCGATCGGCATGGTGCCGGGAGCAGTGGTCTCAGGCAAGCGGTCACCTCGTGCGGGATGGTTTGTCCGCATCGTAGGCGGCCCCGGGAGCGGAATGTCCCGCCGGGGTGATCAGGGAGTGCCGGGGAGATTCCAGTCGGTTCTCTCCCGGGAGACGATGATCTTCCCGAAGGTGGCCCGGCCGACGACCCGGATGACGGGGGAGCCCTCGCCACCCCGGCCGCCTGAGACGTGTCTCTTGGCGAACATGCCGCTGACCTCGTCGATGACGTGGGCGTTCTCCGGAACCCGGACGATCAGCTTGCCGCAGAGGGAGTTGACCTCCAGGGTGATCTCCCTGCCGGGGAGCACGGCCTCGGACAGGTCGACGATCAACGCGCCGAAGGTGGCGCTCAGCGTGGTGTGCCGCCCGGCGAGCCAGCGCCCGCCGCGCACGACCTTGCTGAAGACGGCCCCGACCTGCTGCCGCTCGGTGGCGGACTCGCGGCCGGGGGCCACGACGTCGGGCAGGTCGCCGGTGAGGGGGGCGAGGTCGTCCGTGGTGACGGCGCGGTAGGCGATGTCCAGGCGGTCGGCGTGCTCGACGCTGGTCAGGCGGCCGGTGGCGAGCGCCTCGCCCAGCACCGCGGCCACGCGGTCGCGATCGGCGTCGGAGGCGCGCAGAACGGGGTGATGAGACGTCATGACGCGAGTGTACGACTACTTAAGATATATCGCGAGACCTGTTCGTCGTCTGTGGCGGCGGGGAGACCGGTCGGTCTCCCCGCCGTCTCAGCGACCCGGGCGTCGCACGGAGGTGCGGCGGGCGATCTCGGCTTGGAGCCTGGCCATCTGCCAGTGCAGCTCGATGAGCTGCTCGGTGAGCTGGAGACGTGGAATCTCTGACGGGTCCTCGACGGACAGGTGGTCGATCGCGGTGGACAGCTCTCGCATCGCGCGCCCCCACTCCATGACGGCATCCTTGGATCGAAACAACGTTCGAATCATACCGGATCACCGAACACGCTGTCAGTCCATTGCCTCCTGTGTCACGTCCTGTCGGCTAGCTCTCGTACTCGGGAACGACGTATCCGCGGGCCAGAGTGTGGGCGGTGATGTTGAAACCCAGCACGGCGGCCGAGGCGTCGGCGCCGAGGCCGAGCTTCTCCACGTCGAGGGCGTGCACCGCGAAGATGTAGCGGTGCGGATGTCCGGGGGGCGGTGCGGCCCCGCCGTAGGCGGTGATGCCGTAGTCGTTGCGGCCGTGCACGCCCACACCGCCGTCACCGGCCCCCGCGCCGGCGTCCAGCTCGGTCACGTCCGCGGGGATGTCGAACAGCAGCCAGTGCCAGAACCCGCTGCCGGTGGGCGCGTCGGGGTCGAAGCAGGTCACGGCGTAGCTGAGAGTGCCCTCGGGTGCGCCGGACCAGCGCAGCTGGGGCGAGACGTTCTGGCCGTTGAATCCCCAGTCGTTGAACACCTGGGCCGCGGCCAGGCGCTCTCCGTCGCGCACGTCGTCGCTTTCGACGGTCAGCGCGGGAACCTGGGGCAGGAAGTCGTACGGAATCGGTGGCCGGGTGGACACGATTCACCTCCGATGGGAGCGTCTTTTCGGTCGCTCCTCATCTTGCCCGGCGATCAGACCTTGTTGTAGGCGGCGAGGACCGTCTGCGGGTCGCCGTCCATCTTGATTTTGCCTTTGTGCAACCAGATGACCCGGTTGCAGGTCTCCTCGATCACGTCGAGGTTGTGGGCGACCAGGAAGACGGTGCCGGCCTCGTCGCGCATCTTCTTGATCCGGTCCTGGCTCTTGCGCCGGAACTCGCGGTCGCCGGTGGCCAGCGCCTCGTCGATGAGCAGCACGTCGTGGGACCTGGCCGAGGCGATGGCGAAGCGGAGTCTGGCGCCCATGCCCGAGGAGTAGGTGGACATGGGGAACTGGACGAACTCCCCGATGCCGGAGAAGTCGACGATGTCGTCGTACTTCTCCTTGACCTGCGCGGGGTTCATGCCCATCGCGTAGCAGCCGAGCACGATGTTGCGCTCGCCGGTGAGCTCGCGCATCAGCGCGGCGTTGACGCCGAGCAGGGAGGGCTGGCCGTTGGTGTAGACGGCGCCGGAGTGCGGGGGCAGCAGCCCGGCGATGGCGCGCAGCATGGTGGACTTGCCGGAGCCGTTGCGGCCGATGATGCCGATGGCGTCGCCGTGACGAGCCACGAAGGAGACGCCGCGCACGGCGTGCACCTCCTTCATCTGCGGCCGTCCCTGGCGCTTGACGAGGCGCATCAGGGCGTTGACGGCGTTGCCCTTCTCCACGTCGCTGGCCGCGCCGTAGACCCGGTAGATGATGTGCAGGTCGTCCACGATGACCGTGGGGGTGCCCTCCCGGGCGCCCTTGGCGGGTTCCGGGTTGGGATGCACCCTGACGTCCGTGCCGGGCACGGCGGGCTCCTCGGCCTTCACTCGGGACAGCTCCTCGGTCAACTCAGCCACGGCCGTACTTCTCCTCGGCTCGCCAGAAGTACCAGAAGCCGCCGAGCAGAGCGAACACTGCCCAGAATACGCAGACCGCCCAGATATAGGGCCGGGCCGGGTGGGTCTGCATGAGCAGGTCCCGCATGAGCTCGATGTACGCGGCGGCCGGGTTGAAGTACATGATGTCGGCGACCCACTGGGGGAGGCCGGCGCCGTTGGGGCCCACGACCCGGTCCTCGATGGAGAAGAAGACTCCGGAGGCGTAGAGCCAGGTGCGCATGATGAAGGGAAGCAGCTGGTTCAGGTCGCGGGCGGTGGAGCCGACCCTGGCGAGCACCAGGCTGGCGCCGACGTTGAACATCGTCTGCAGTGCCAGGGCGACCGGGATCAACAGCCACAGCAGGGTGATCGGCTCGCCGGTGACCAGCACCAGGGCGAACAGCACGCCCATGGAGATCAGGAGTTGCTGGAACTCCTGGATCGTGTAGGCCAGCGGGAGCGCGGCGCGCGGGAAGTGCAGGGCCCGGATCAGCGACAGGTTGCCGGAGATCGCCTTGGCGCCGCCGCTCACCGAGCGCTGCGTGTAGGTGAAGACGAACATCCCGGTGATGAGGAAGGCCGGGTAGTTGTCGATGCCCTTGCTCGCGCCCAGGATCACGCCGAACATCAGGAAGTAGATCGCGGCGTTCAACAGCGGGGTGAGGACCTGCCAGAGCTGGCCCAGGGCTGAGTTGCTGTACTTCGAGACGTTGCGCGAGGTCGCGTACGTCATGACGAAATGTCGTCGTTCCCACAACTGGCGTAGGTAGACGAGCAGACTCGGGCGTGCGATGGCACGCCGAAGTCCGTAACGCGCGGCGAGCTTGGCCAGCGGCTCTGGGGTGCCGTTACTCGGGCCGCCCGCCTGGGCGTCCGCGATCGCGGATTCCGGCTGGCTCATGGCAAGGACTCTATTGGATGTGGGTGGATGAAGCGCCTGCGGCGGCGTGCTGCCGCACACATTGGACGGGATCTCCGGGAAAGAGGTTCCAGGGTAATTGTGTGGTTCGCCAGGGAGGGGCCGGATTTTTTGCGGCCCGGCAAGTGTGGATCCAGGTCGGGGTCATGGAAAGGCAACGGCGGTGAGCGGTCCTGGCGCGAGGGGAGTTTGACGTGATCGTTGATGCCTTGCGCATACCCGTATGTCGTATTTGTGGGCATGTAGTGCCCTGGTCAGGTTGATGTGGTGGACACTTGACGCTGAGTCAGTTAACGCGTGACCGAACTGCAACATTACGGATATGGGTCAGTGTGGCGCGGTAGGGGATAGTCACGATCGATCGGTGTGGCGTCAGCGCCCGGACGGGAGTGGCGGGAGGCGGGGGCCACAAGATCCTCCCTCGCGTTACTCGGGTCGTGGATCCCAGCGTTGACGCAAGTCTGCAAAGGGAGGATTTACCGCAATGCGTTTAACCACGGGTGCGCGACTCACCGTCGGCACCACGTTGCTCGCCCTCGCCCTCACCGCGTGCGGCGGCTCGACGTCTCCGGAGGGCGGGGCCACCTCGGCCGACCTGCCCGTACGCATGGAACTCGGCGAGCCGCAGAAACTCTTCTATCCCGGCGACACCACCGAGTCCGAGGGCGCCGAGGTGCTGGCCGCCGTTTTCGCCCCGCTGGTCGGCTACGACGACAACAAGCAGGTCGTCGACGAGGTCGCCGAGTCGATCGAGACGACGGACAACACGGTGTGGACGATCAAGCTCAAGCCCGGCTACACCTGGCACAACGGTGAGCCACTGATCGCCCAGAACTATGTCGACGCGTGGAACTACGCCGCCAACCAGGACAACGTACAGGGCGCCAACGGCTTCTTCGGCCGGGTGGACGGCTGGGCCGACCTGAACCCCGGTGAGGGGCAGACCGTCTCCACCAAGGAGATGAAGGGGCTGAAGGTCGTCGACGAGAGCACCTTCACCGTCACCCTCAGCAAGCCGTTCTCACAGTTCAAGACGCTGCTGGGGTACACCGCGTTCTACCCGCTGCCCAAGGCGGCCTTCGGCGCCGACGGCAAGGTCACCGAGGAGTACGCCAAGAAGCCGATCGGCCAGGGCTACTTCCAGTTCGACAAGCCGTACAACAAGGGCACCGACCAGACGATCGACCTCACCCGCTACGACAAGTTCGCCGGGGCGAAGCCGAAGTTCACCAAGCTCCAGTTCAAGCTCTACACGAGCTCGGAGACCGCGTTCAACGACCTGGTCGCGGACAACCTCGACGTCCATGACTCGCTGCCTCCCTCGGCGATCTCCAGGGCGAAGTCGGAGCTCGGCGAGCGCTACCTGGACACGCCGGACGGCGGCATCGGCTACCTCGGCTTCCCCGTGGGGCACAACAAGACGTACTCGAACGTGAAGGTCCGCGAGGCCGTCTCGATGGCCATCGACCGCGCGACCATCGCCGACAAGGTCTTCTCCGGCACGCGCGCCCCGGCGGACGACTTCATCAACCCGCTGCTCGACGGATACCGGCCCGGCGCCTGCGCGGCCTGCGCCTACGACCCCGCCAAGGCCAAGGAACAGTACGCGGCCAACGGCGGCCCCAAGACGCTGGAGCTGGGCTACAACTCCGACGGCCCGCACAAGGAGTGGATCGAGGCCGTCGCCAACAACCTCCGTGCCAACCTGGGCATCGAGGTGACGGTCAAGCCGTTCGAGAAGTTCGCCGCGATCCTCGACGAGCTCGACAAGAAGACCTACGGCGGCCTGTTCCGGATGGGCTGGGCGATCGACTACCCGTCGGCGGAGAACTACCTCACCCCGATCTTCTCCACCGTCGCGATCAAGACCGGTTCCAACTACGCCGGCTGGTCGAACAAGGAGTTCGACGAACTCCTGGTCAAGGGCGACACCGCGCCCACACCGGAGGAGGGCCTGAAGTTCTACCAGCAGGCCGACGATGTCCTGATCAAGGAACTGCCCTACATCCCGGTCTACTTCTACCGGAACAACGCCGCGTTCTCCAAGAACATCAAGGGTGTGAGGGTCAACCTGCTCAACCAGGTCGAGTGGGCCGAGGTCGAGAAGGTCAGCTGACCACCGGTTGAGGGCCGGGTGGGACCCCGGCCCTCAACGGCCGCCCCGGGGCGATCTCGCGGCGCCGCGCGACCCGCCGGTCCGCGAGATCGCCACCGGGCACGTACGGGAGAACTGAATGGGCCGCTACATCATCAGACGCCTGCTCCAGGCGATACCAGTCCTGCTGGGCGCCACCCTGCTCATCTACGCCGTCGTCTTCGCGCTGCCCGGCGACCCCATCGCGGCGCTGGCGGGCGAGAAGCGCATCGACCCCAACATCGTCGCCATCCTGCGCGAGCAGTATCACCTGAACGATCCGTTCCTGGTGCAGTACTGGTACTACATCACCGGCCTGGCCGGCGGCGACTTCGGCACCACCTTCTCCGGGGTGGGGGTCGATGAGATCATCGCGGGCAAGTTCCAGGTGACCATCAACCTGGCGGTGACCGCCCTGGTGCTGGAGGCCGTCATCGGTGTGGGTCTCGGCCTGTTCGCGGCGCTGCGCCGCGGCAGGGCCAGCGACTCGCTGATCCTCGCCTCCACACTGGTGCTGATCTCGGTGCCCACCCTGGTCACCGGGTTCGTGCTCCAACTGCTGCTGGGGGTGAAGCTCAAGCAGGCCGGGGTCGACCTTTTCCCGGTCGCGGGCATCTCGGCGGGCTGGCGGAGCTACCTGCTGCCAGGCTTCGTGCTCGCCGGGATGTCGATCGCCTACCTCACCCGGCTCACCAGGAACAGCCTGGTGGAGATCATGCGTGCCGACTACATCCGCACCGCGGTGGCCAAGGGCCTGCCCAGGAGCCGGGTCATCGGCAGGCACGCGCTGCGCAACGCGCTGATCCCGCTGATCACCTATCTCGGTGCCGATCTCGGCACGTTGATGGGTGGCGCGGTGATCACCGAGACGATCTTCAACCTCCCGGGAATCGGCGGGCAGCTCTTCAGCTCCGTCTACCTGCGCGAGCAACCCGTGGTCGTCGGCATCGTGACGGTGCTGGTGCTGATCTACATCCTGGCCAACCTGGTCGTCGACCTGCTCTACGCCGTGCTCGATCCGAGGATCCGCTATGAGTGAAACCCTGATCCCGGCCGCCGACCGGCCCGAGAAACCCCAGGACGGTGGGCCGGCGAGAAGGCCGCCCAGGTCGGCGAGCCTGTGGTCCGACGCCTGGTACGACCTGCGCCGCCGGCCGCTCTTCATCGGCTCGGCCGCCCTCATCACCGTTCTGATCGCCATGGCCGCGTTCCCCCGGCTGTTCAGCTCGGTGAACCCGTTCGACGCCGCGACCTGCCGGCTGGAGGACACCCGGCTGGGCATGGGTGCCGCCCACTGGTTCGGCACCGACAACCTCGGTTGCGACGTCTACGCCCGCACGATCCACGGTGCCCGTAACTCGATCGTGGTCGGTGTGAGCACCACCGCGGTCACCGCGCTGGTGGGCGGGATGCTCGGCCTCGTCGCCGGGTTCACGGGCGGCGCGTTGGACACCCTGGTCTCCCGGCTCGCGGAGATCTTCTTCGCGATCCCGTCGATCCTCGGTGCCCTGCTCATCCTGGCCGTCTTCCGTACCGGCAACGTGTGGACGGTCATGCTCGCGATGGCCGTACTGACCTGGCCGATGACGTACCGGATCATGCGGGCCGCGGTGATCACCGCCAGGAGCCAGGACTACGTGCTCGCGGCGCGGGCGCTCGGCGCCTCCGCGTGGCGGATCATGTCCCGGCACATCCTGCCGAACGCGATCGCCCCGGTGATCGTGGTCGCCACGATCAACCTGGGCTACTTCATCGCCGCCGAGGCGGGGTTGTCGTTCCTCGGGGTGGGCCTGCGCTCGCCCGACATCTCGTGGGGGCTCATGATCTCCGATGCCAGGGAGCGTTTCCTGGAGGCTCCGTGGGCGCTGCTGTTCCCGGCGGCCTTCCTGAGCGTTACCGTGCTGGCCTTCATCATGCTGGGCGACGCCGTCCGCGACGCCCTCGACCCGAAGCTGCGGTAGGGGGACCCGTGAAGAAGACCTCGACACAGGTGGTGCCGACCGGCCGGGCTCCCGGCGGCGAGCCGCTGCTCGCCGTCGAAGACCTGCACGTGGAGTTCGTGACCAGGCAGGGCGTGGTCAGGGCGGTCAACGGGGTCAGCTACTCGCTGAACGCCGGGGAGACGCTCGCCGTGCTCGGTGAGTCCGGCTCGGGCAAGTCGGTGACCGCGCAGGCCATCATGGGCATCCTCGACTCCCCGCCGGCCCGTATCCCCAGCGGGAAGATCCGCTTCCGGGGCACGAACCTGCTCGGACTCTCGGAGGACGCCCGCTCCCAGGTCCGGGGCCGGCGGATCGCGATGATCTTCCAGGACGCGCTCTCCGCGCTGAACCCGGTGTTCACCGTCGGTTTCCAGATCGGTGAGATGTTCCGGGTGCACCGGGGGACCTCCAGACGCGACGCGGAGAAGAAGGCGATCGAGCTGATGGACCGGGTCCGCATTCCCGGTGCCAGGCAACGGGTGCACGACTATCCGCACCAGTTCTCCGGGGGGATGCGCCAGCGCATCATGATCGCGATGTCGATCGCGCTCGACCCGGAGGTGCTGATCGCCGACGAGCCGACCACGGCCCTCGACGTGACGGTGCAGGCCCAGATCATGGAGCTGCTGGCCGAACTGCGGCGGGAGAGCGACATGGGCCTGATCCTGATCACCCACGACCTCGGTGTGGTGGCCGACGTCGCCGACCGGATCGCGGTCATGTACGGCGGGCGGATCGTGGAGGAGGCCCCCGTGCACGACATCTACCGGGCGCCCGCCCACCCGTACACCAAGGGTCTGCTCGACTCGATTCCCCGGGTCGACCAGAAGGGGCAGGAGCTGTACGCCATCAAGGGCATGCCGCCGAACCTGCTCGACATGCCCTCCGGCTGCTCCTTTCACCCGCGTTGCCCCTACCGTCAGGACAACTGCGTCACCGACGCGCCCGCGCTGTACGAGATCGACCCGACACGCTCCAGTGCGTGTCACTACTGGAGAGAGGTCCTCGATGGCAGCCGCGGGTGAGCCGATCCTGGAGGTCCGGAATCTGGTCAAGCACTTCCCGCTGACCCAGGGCATCGTCCTGCGCAGGCAGATCGGTTCGATCAAGGCGGTCGACGGGGTCTCCTTCGACCTGCGCCGGGGCGAGACGCTCGGCATCGTGGGAGAGTCGGGCTGCGGCAAGTCCACGCTGGCCAAGCTCCTGATGGCGCTGGAGCGGCCCACCTCGGGATCGGTGAAGATCAACGGCAGGGAGGTCGCCCAGACCAGGGGCGGCGAGCTCAAGCGGGTCCGCCGCAACATCCAGATGGTCATGCAGGACCCCTACACCTCGCTGAATCCCCGGATGACCGTGGGCGACATCATCGGTGAGCCGTTCGAGATCCACCGGGACGTGGCCCCCAAGGGCGACCGGCGCCGCAGGGTGCAGGAACTGCTGGAGGTCGTGGGGCTGGATCCCGACCACGTCAACCGCTATCCCCACCAGTTCTCCGGTGGCCAGCGCCAGCGCATCGGCATCGCCCGGGGGCTCGCGCTCCGGCCTGAGATCATCGTGTGCGACGAGCCGGTCTCCGCGCTGGACGTGTCGATCCAGGCGCAGGTCGTCAACCTGCTGGAACGGCTGCAGGACGAGTTCGGTCTCGCCTACGTCTTCATCGCCCACGACCTGTCGGTGGTCCGGCACATCTCCGACCGGGTCGGGGTGATGTATCTGGGGAAGATGGTCGAGCTCGGCGAGGAGACCGAGATCTACGACCGGCCCGCCCATCCCTACACCCAGGCGTTGTTGTCGGCCGTGCCGGTGCCCAACCCGGAGGGGCGTGAGCGGCGTGAGCGGATCATCCTCCAGGGTGACCCGCCGTCCCCGGCCAGCCCGCCGTCGGGCTGTCGATTCCGTACGCGGTGCTGGAAGGCGGCGGAGATCTGCGCCGTCGAGGAGCCACCGCTGCGGATCCGGCCGGGCACCGCGCACGCGAGCGCCTGCCACTTCGCCGAGACCCACGACGTGACACACGTGTAGCAGGGGCGGGAAAAGCGGAAGGCGCGGCCCCCACAACGAGATGTGGGGGCCGCGCCCTACTGCGCTACGGCAGGATGCCGCCCTACTAGAGGATGTCGACGCCGACGCCGCCGATGCCGACGAGGCCGCCGATGCCGACGCCGTGGCCGACTCCGCTACCGCTGCTGATCACGTTGCCGCCGCCGACGATGTTGTTGCCCCGGCCGATGCCGCCGCCGAGGATGCCGCCGCCGATGCCGCCCCCGTAGACGCCACCGCCGTAGACGCCGCCGCCGTAGATCCCGCCGCCGTAGACGCCGCCGCCGTAGATCCCGCCGCCGTAGACGCCGCCGCAGCCGGCCCCGTAGACGCCGGCCCCGTAGACGCCGCTGTACACGGGAGCCGCGACCACGGTGGGAGCCGCGACCACCGCGGCGGTCGGGCAGGCGACGGCGAGCGGCGCGCTGACGACGCCGACGCCGCAGCAGTCGGCCTTGGCGGCCTTGGCCTTGGCCACGGACTTGGTCGCGGCCTTGGTGGTGGAGGTGGTGGAGGACGTGGACGCGGAAGCGGCCACGGCCGGTGCGAGGACGGCGATGCCGACGCACGCGGAAGTGATGAGAAGACGACGAATCATGTGTGGTTCCCCCTGGAAGGAAATCGCGGCAGTGTCTTGGGGCCTCTGGAACGGACCGTCTGCGCGCGGCTACTCAAAGTAACGGGAGTGAGACTATCCAGCGACATGCTTTGGGGAGGGTCAAGAATGGTCAGCTTGTGGCAATGATCGAAGAGCCGTGGCCGAACAGACCCTGGTTGATCGCCAGCCCGATCCGGGCACCTTCCACCTGTCGCGCTCCCGCCACGCCCCTCAACTGCCAGGTCAGCTCGCAGACCTGGGCGATGGCCTGGGCGGGGACCGCCTCGCCGAAGGAGGCCAGCCCGCCGGAGGGATTCACCGGGATCCGGCCGCCGAGCGCGGTGTCCCCGGCGCGCAGCAGCTTCGCGGCCTCGCCCCGCGCGCAGAGGCCGAGGTCCTCGACCCAGTCGAGCTCCAGCGCGGTGGACAGGTCGTACACCTCGGCGAACGACAGGTCGTCGGGGCCCAGGGCCGCCTCCTCGTAGGCGGCGTGGGCGATGGAGGCACGGAACGGGCGCTCGGGGGGCGGCACCGCCGCGGTGGAGTCGGTGGCGAAGTCCGGCAGTTCGAGCACGGTGCCGGGGAAGGACGGCGTCACCGTGGAGACGGCCGCGAGCCGTACCGGGCGGCTCGCGCCGTGGCGGCGGGCGAACTCCGCGGAGGCCAGGACCAGCGCGGCGCCGCCGTCGGAGGTGGCGCAGATGTCCATCAACCGCAGCGGGTCGGCCACCAGGGGGGAGGTGAGTACCTGCGCGGCGGTGACGGTTTCGCGGTAGCGGGCGTTCTCGTTCGCCGAGCCGGCCAGGGCGTTCTTCACCTTGACGGCGGCGAAGTCCTCGGCGGTGTCGCCGTACAGGGCCATTCGCCTGCGCGCGTAGAGCGCGAAGTACGCCGGGTTGGTGGCGCCGAGCAGCCGGAACCTGAGCCAGTCGGGATCGTCGGGGCGGTCGCCGCCCACCGGCGCGAAGAACCCCTTCGGCGTGGAGTCGGCGCCGACGACCAGCGCCACGTCGCAGAGGCCGGCCAGGATGCGGGTCCTGGCGATGTCCAGCGCCTGCGCGCCCGAGGCGCACGCCGCGTAGCACGAGGCGATGCGCGCCCCGTTCCAGCCCATGGCCTGGGCGAAGGTGGCGCCGGCGACGAAGCCCGGGTAGCCGTTCCTGATGGTGTCGGCGCCCACCACGAACCGCACGTCCGTCCACTCCAGGCCCGCGTCGCGCAGCGCGGCCCTGGCCGCCGCCACCCCGTACTCGACGAAGGGCCGACCCCACTTGCCCCAGGGGTGCATTCCCGCGCCGAGGATGACGACGTCGCTCATGAACTCTCCCCGTTCTGCCGCTCCGCTGTGGCGCCGGTGGCGCCGGTGGCGCCAGGGGCGCCCCACATCCAGACCAGCGGGCCGTCGGCGAGCGGGCCCGTGGTCAGTTCGAGCTCCATGCCCACCCGCAGGTCGTCCACCGTGAGGTCCTTGACCTGGCCGAGTACCACGATCCCCGTCCCAGCCAGCTCCACCGCCGCGAGAGTGACGGGAACATAGGGATCGGCGGTCACGAACGGGGCGGGTGGCGGGTAGCAGGAGTTGGTGTAGGACCACACGGTGCCCCGGCGCGGCAGGCGCGTCTCCGCCAGGTCCTCGCCGTCGCAGTACGGGTTGCGGCAGAAGCCCGTCCGGGGCGGGAAGTAGACGGTCCGGCAGTCCGCGCAGCGGGTGCCGAGCAGGTGCGCGGTGCCGCCGTCCACGGTGAACCAGCCGTTGATCACGGGTGCGGTCATAGGGCCAATATGACACAAGCGCTTGCTAGGTAACATCCCCCCTTCGGGAAGCGGGCCCGGCGGAGGTCCGCGGGCCGGTCGCCGGCCCACAGGTCATGGCGCGGGTGAGAGCCGCACGCGGGCTCCCGGCGGCAGGCCCAGCCGCTGGGAGGCGTCGCCGGAGTTGATCGCCAGTGCGACCAGCCCGACCGAGTCGATGAAGGCCACGATCTCTCCGGGAGGGACCGCGGTGAAGGACTCCTTGAACGGCACCGCGAGCCGACGCCCGCCCATCCAGACCACCAGGGTGTCTCCCAGCGAGACGCGCAGCGTCATCAGGTCGGCGGCGCCGATCGACAGCTGGACGTTGCCGTGCCGGTTGACCGACAGCACCTCCCCCTCGGCGTAGTCGTCCTGGACCGTCGAGGTGGGCGCGGGCAGCGAGATCAATCGGTTTATCGGGATCTCCTCGCCCATTTCGTCCAGATGCCGCCCGATCGCCAAATACGCCGCGACGGGCGCGAAGAGGTCGCGTCCGTGGAAGGTCGTCGAGAGAGGAGGCAGGAAGAACTCCTCGTTGGACAGCTCATAGGCGGCCCGCGCGCCTCCGCTGGCGTGGATCGCCCACGACAGCAGCCCGTTGTCCGGGCCCAGGAACACGTGGTCGCCGGCCTCGACCGCCACTGCCCTGCGCGAGCCGCTGGGATCCACCGCGGCGACGTGCACGCCGGGAGGCAGGTAGGTGATCGTCTGGGCCAGGATCGCCGCACCGCGCCGCACGTCTCCCAGAGGCACCAGATGGCACACGTCGATGATTCGCGACTCCGGAGAGATTCCGACGATCACGCCGTGACAGGCGGCGATATAGCCGTCTTCCAGTCCGTAGTCGGTGAGAAGGCTGATGACAGAGGTCACACTTGGTGACTGTACGGCTCCGCATCCGTCATGAACAGCGCGAAATTCCGGACTATTCTGACTTCGGACCGCGGGTGCGCGGTGTGATCGCCATGTGCCCCGACCGAGGAGGAAGCCATGGACACCGAGCCGACCCCCGGTGACAGTGCCGACGGCGGGGCTGCCCGAGAGCCCGCATCGCGTGCTCTCACCGACTCCGAGCGGGAGTTGCTCGCCTTCGAGCGCCGGTGGTGGCGCCACGCGGGCGCCAAGGAGCAGGCGATCCGCGAGGCCTTCGACATCTCCGCGACGCGCTACTACCAGCTGCTCAGCGAGCTCATCGAGCGACCCGCGGCACTTGCCCACGACCCGATGCTGGTCAAGCGCCTGCGCCGGCTCCGGGAGACGCGCCGGAGCGACCGAGCGGCCCGGAAGACGGGCTTGCGTCCCTGATGGCGGGGTACAAGCGGTCGGGCAGTCGATCGCGGTGATGCGCCCGGATTGAGTAAGAGGCCCTGAAGATGGCTTGCGTCGCTGATCTCCGGGTACGACCGGTCGGGCAGGCGATCGCCGGAGGCGGGGGCCGATGAGACGGGCGAGACGGTGGAGACGGAGAGGAACCGGACATGACGGCGAACCCGCCCGACGGGCTGAAGGCGATCGTGGCCGACCCGGGGGGAGCGGTGATCGGGCTCGACTTCGACGGCACGCTGTCCCCGATCGTCTCCGACCCCGCGGAGGCCAGAATTCACCCCGATGGGCCCGAGGTGCTGGTCAGGCTCGGCGGCCTGGTCGGCGCCGTGGTGGTGGTGACCGGCCGCCCGGCCGCCACGGCCGTCGAGTACGGCTCCCTGGCCGGGGTGCCTGGTCTGGTGGTGCTCGGCCACTACGGCCTCGAACGCTGGGAGGCGGGCGCGCTGGCCGCGCCGCCCGTCCATCCGGGCCTCGACCTGGTCAGGGCGGGGCTCCCCCGGCTGGTCGAGGGGTGGGACGGGGTCAGGGTCGAGGACAAGGAGCGGGCGATGGCCGTGCACACCCGGCAGGCCGCCGACCCGTGGGCGACGCTTGAGGCGCTGCGCGAGCCGGTCGCCGCGCTGGCCGCCGAGGCCGGGCTGGTGGTGGAGCCCGGCAAGTTCGTGCTGGAGCTGCGCCCGCCGGGGATGGACAAGGGGATGGCGCTGAGCGCCTTCCTGCGCGAGCGGGCCGCCAGGTCCGTGCTGTTCGCCGGAGACGACCTGGGAGATCTCGCGGCGTTCGCGGCGGTACGGGCCTCCGGGCTGCCGGGGGTGACGGTGTTCAGCGGGTCCCCCGAGATCGAGGTGGAGGCCGACATCGTGGTGGACGGGCCCCCGGGGGTCCTGGAGCTGCTCGGCTCGATCGCCGACGCCATCGAGGGAGAGGCGCCCCGCTGAGCGGTTGAGGCCGCGGCCGGACGGGCGTCACCGCCGCCTGCCCGCTCAGGCGCGCCTGCCGGAGCCGATCAGCAGTCCTCCGACGGCCAGCCCGATCAGGACCGGGACCATGAGGAACGCCTGCTGGGTGCCGAACCCGTCGGCCAGCGCGCCGAGCAGGAACGGCCCGCTTCCCACCGCCAGGCCGGCGAAGATCGAGGCCAGGGCCGACGCCTGGTCCCGCCGCCCGCCGGAGACGGCCAGCACCCGCGACAGCGCCATCGGGAAGTGCAGCGCGACTCCCAGCCCGGATACGGCCAGGCCCAGGTAGGAGAACACCGGGTCCTCGCTCAGCCAGAAGATCGCCCATCCGGCGGCCGTGACCAGGAGCGCCCCGATGAACAGCGCGGTCGGCGGTATCCGCAGGGCCAGCCGCCCCCCGGCCAGGCGCCCCACCGCCAACCCGGCGGTGAACGCCGCGACCGCGGTCGCCGCCACCGCCGCGGGCAGTCCGGTCTGGTCGGAGAACAGCTTGGCCGCCCACAGGTTGAAGCAGAACTCCATCGCGACGCAGCAGAACAGCACGGCCCCGGCCAGGTAGAAGCGCCAGCCGAAGCGGGACCCGGCCTCAGGGGCGGTTCCGGCCGCCGCGTCCTTTCGCTCCGGGATCCAGACGCGCCCCATGAGCAGCGCGAGCAGCGCGGTCAGCGCGGCGGGCACCAGCAGCGCCGCCCGCCAGCCGAAGACGCTCTGCGCGGCGGCGCTGACCACGAAGGGGACCCCGATGCCGACGATCACGCAGACCGCGTTGGCCTCGCTGATCGCCGCCGGACCCGCGGGACCGTGGTGGTCGTCGAGCGCGGCCATGCCCGAGTACAGGGTGAGGGAGGCCATCCCGCTGGCGACGCCGTAGCCGAGGAGGGTGATCGGCAGCGTGGTGGGGGCCGCCGCGACCAGGAGCGTACCGACGCTCATCCCGGCCAGTCCGGTCCAGGTGACGGCCCGGCGGCCGATCCTCCTCGTCAACCAGGGGAGGGCGAGGCCGGTGATGATGCCGCCCAGGGCCATCGAGGTCCCGTGCAGCCCGGCCACCGCCTGGGAGATGCCCTGGTCGATGCGGAGCAGCGGGAGCGCGGTGCTGAGGCCGTACAGATAGGTGGCGAAGGCGCCGAGCTGCAGGTAGATCAGCCAGGTCGCGCGGTCCCGGATCAGCCTGACGGGGGCGATCGCGGTCAATTCAGGCTCCCCGTATGTAAAAAAGTTAAACAGCCGCGAAAACTATCTCATGAGGGCCCGAAGCCTCCTGTCCTTACCCGAGAGCGTCGAGTTGCTCGGCGAACCACCGGTGCGGCGGAAGCGCGGTCGCCGCCGTGGCCAGCAGGGCGCCCCTCCTGGCGCGCTCGGCCTCGGGCATCGTCAGCCCCTCGTGCAGCGCGGCGGCCGTGGCCGAGACGTCGTAGGGATTGACGGTCACCGCGTGCTCGCCCAGCTCGGCGGCGGCGCCCGCCTCTCGCGACAGCACCAGCGCGCTGCCCGGCGACAGGATCGGCCCCTCCTTGGCCACCAGGTTCATGCCGTCGCGGATCGGGTTGACCAGCAGCACGTCGGCCAGCCGGTAGGCGGCGAGCGAGCGCGGGTAGTCGTCGTCGACGTTGAGGATCAGTGGGTCCCAGTCCTCGGTGGCGTACTCGTCCTCGATCTCCTTGGCACAGCGCTGCACCGCCGCGGTGTACTCGCGGTATTCGGGCAGGTCGTGCCGGGACGGGTAGGCGAAGGCGAGATGGGTGACCCGGCCGTGCCACTCCGGGTGGGCCGAGAGGAACTCCCGGTAGGCGACCAGGCCCCTGACGATGTTCTTCGACAGCTCCGTCCTGTCGATCCGCACGATCAGCCTACGGTCGCCCACCTGGGCGCGGAGCGCGGCCATGTGCGACTCCACGTCGGGTTCGGAGGCCCGTGCCCAGAGCGCCTTACCGTCCACACCCAGGCTGTGCGTGCCGACCCGGGTGGTCCTGCCCTCGTGCGTGACCGTACGGCTCGCGCGCTCGACCCGGGCGCCGAGCACGGTCTCGCAGCAGTCCATGAACGCCCCGCCCCAGCGGGCGGTCAGGAAACCCGCGTGGTCGGCGCCCAGGATGCCCTCCAGGACCTCGGCCGCGACGTCGTCGGGGAGCAGGCTGAAGTACTCGGGCGGAGCCCACGGGGTGTGCGAGAAGTGGGCCACCCGCAGGTCCGGCCGTTCCACCCTGAGCATGGCCGGCACCAGGCTCAGGTGGTAGTCCTGCACCATCACCCGCGCCCCGTGCGGGGCCTCCTCGGCCAGCGCCGTCGCGAACGCCTCGTTGTACGTCTGGTAGGACTCCCACTCCCTGCGGAACCTGGCGTCGAAATGCGGTCTGTTGGGGGTGTCGTACAGCAGATGGTGGACGAACCAGAGTGTGGAGTTGGCGACCGCGTTGTACGCGCGGTGGAAGGTCGCCGGGGGGATGTCGAGCATGCGCAGCGCCCCGGTCTCGTAGCCCGCCTGGTCGAGACGGCCGCCGGGCGCCAGTCGCACGGCTCCGCGGTCGCCGTCGGACAGCGCCGCGCAGACCCAGAGGACGTCGAGGTCCTTCGCGACCTCCGACAGGCCCGACACCAGGCCGCCCCCACCCCTGCGCATGGACAGGGAGCCGTCCTCGGAGAGGGTGAAGGAGACGGGACCGCGGTTGGAGGCCACGAGGATCGCGTTCATCAGATCCCTTCACTCGCTAGGGACACGCTTGTCCAGAAGATTAACCGGCGCCTAGCCTGGGCGCCCTGCTCTTCAGGCCAAGGAAGAATGGCGTTCATTTGAGTGTGTCAGCTCTTGTCGGTAGCTCAGTGAGTACATCCAGGTTTCATGACTTTCCGGTGATGGATCGGAAGCCCGGCGAGCCTGACGGCGCCGGTCCGGGACGTTCCGAGGGGCGCCTGCGTGGCGTGTGGTTTTCGGGGACTTGGGGGCAACGGCTGGATTAGGGTGGCGTTGCCCGTGGGGCGCTCTCCCCCTCCTGCTGTGAAAGCCGAGGTCGAGGAGGGATTCATGTCCCGCAGACATGCCGTCGCCACGGGCTGCGTGCTGGCGATCATCGCGCTCACCCTGACGGGCGTGCCGGTCGCGGCCGGACCTCGGGCTCCGGCCACCGCGTCCGCCTGGAAACCGCCGTCGGGCATGCTGGAGGCGTTCCAACGCGACCTGGGACTGACCAGGCGGCAGGCCCAGGCACGCCTGCTCAACGAGGCCCGCATGCTTCCGGTCGCGACGCAGCTCCGCAGGAGGCTCGCCGACCGTTTTGGCGGCTCATGGCTTGTCGGAGCCATTTCACAGACCCTCGTGGTGGCCACCACCGACGAGGCCGACATCCCCCACATCATCGCGGCGGGCGCCCGGGCCGAGGTCGTCACCCGGTCGATGGCGGAACTTCTCCTGATCAAGGAGAAGGTCGACGGCGCGCTGCCCGCCAAGCCACGCGTGGGAGGCGTGCGCTACGTCGACGCGAAGAGGAACAAGGTGGTCGTCCTGTCCGCGCAGCCCACGGTCGCCGAGAACCTCATCAAGGACGCGAACGTGGACATGGACGCGGTGAGCGTGGTGTCGTCCACCGAGCAACCCCAGCCCCTCCACGACGTGCAGGGCGGCGACGCCTACTACGTCGGTGTCGCGAGTCGTTGCTCCGTCGGTTTCTCGGTGATGCGCGGGATCCAGGCGGGTTTCGTCAGTGCCGGTCACTGCGGTAAGACCGGTGATGCCACCAGCGGTTTCAACCGGGTGCCCCAGGGGGTCTTCCAGGCAGCGGTCTTCCCGGGCAGCGACTACGCCTGGGTCGCGGTGAACCACAACTGGGTGCCCAAGCCGGCGGTCAGTAACGGCATCGGCGGCACCGTGTCCGTCGTCGGCTCCAAGGTGGCCGTCGAGGGGGCCTCGGTCTGCCGGTCCGGTTCCACCACCGACTGGCACTGCGGGGTCATCCTGCAGCGCGACACCAGCATCATCTACCCCCAGGGGGCGGTCTCCGGGCTGACCCGCACGAACGTCTGCGCCGAGCCGGGCGACTCGGGTGGCTCGTTCATCTCGGTGGACCAGGCCCAGGGAGTCGCCTCCGGCGGCTCCGGGGACTGCACCTCGGGCGGCGTCACCTACTTCCAGCCGATCAACGAGATCCTCACCGCCTACGACCTGACCCTGGTGACCGACACGATCACCTCGCCGAGCACGGGCACCTGCACCGGCTACCCGAAGATCTACGTCGGTAATCTGGAGAGCGGTCAGGTCGCCTACCGGCCGAGCACCAGCTACTACCGGGCGACCGTCGCCGGCCAGCACCACGGCTGCCTGGACGGGGACGACGGCGTCGACCTCGACCTCTACCTCGAGAAGTGGAAGGGGGCCGGTTGGGGCACCGTCGCCGTCTCGGACAGCGCGGGCCCCGACGAGCAGATCAGCTACACCGGCATGCCCGGCTTCTACCGCTACCGGGTGGTCTCCGTGAGCGGCTCCAGCCCCTACACCCTGGGGTTCACGACGCCTTGACGACCGGTCCCGCGCTCCTGGCGGACCCTGCTGGGAGCACATATAAGGGCGGAGATCGGCATATTTCGGGTTTGTCGCTTTTTGTAACAAAGCCGAAGGTCGGCAACGGGGATCCCCGACCGTAGGATGTCCAGCGACTGTGACCGCTGATGGGGGCTCGTGATGGCGTTGGACGAGACGACCGAGGAGCTGGCCCGGGCGGCCGCCCAAGGTGACCACCGCGCGCTCGGCGAGCTGCTGAAGCGTATCGAGCCCGCGGTGCTCCGGCACTGCGGGCGCATCCTTCCCTTCCGGCAGGACGCGGAGGAGGCCTGCCAGGACACCCTGCTGGCGGTGGCACGCAACATCGGCCGCTTCGAGGGGCGCGCCAAGTTCAGCACCTGGCTGCACATCGTGACCGCCAACTGCGCCAGGAGCACCTACCGTTCACTGAAGCGCCGCGCCGCGGAGCAGAGTTCGGACGAGTTGCCGCTGCAGAAGCCGGACGTCGCCAGGGTGAGCGTGATCGCCGGATCCCGGCTGGACCTGCTCGACGTGATGGAGGCCCTGGAGGCGGAGAAGCCCGATCTCGCCCAGGCACTGGTGCTGCGCGACATCTGCCAGCTCGACTACAACGAGGTGGCCGAGCAGCTCCGCATCCCGTTGGGCACCGCCAAGTCCCGTATTCACCAGGCGCGCAAGTACGTCCAGGGCGCTCTGGGCGACGCCTACGGCTTCTGACCTCGACGGGTCCCGGGAACGGCCGAGCCGGCCCGGGGAGCCCCCGCGCGGGAACGAGAGCGCGCCGGCGAGGTGAGATCCGATCGAAATCGTCTGCCGCGTGGCGTGTGGCGTTCGAGGTCCTGGCGGCAATGGCTGGATTAGGGTGGCGTTGCCCGTGCGGCGCTCTCCCCCTCCTGCTGTGAAAGCCGAGGTCGAGGAGAGTCTCATGTTCCGCAGACATGCCGTCGCCACGGGCTGCGTGCTGGCGGTCACCGCGCTAACCCTGACAGGTGTGCCGGCTGCGGCCGGACCCCGGGTGAAGAGTGTTCCGGTCACCGTGTCCGCCTGGAAACCGCCGTCGGGCATGCTGGAGGCGCTCCAACGCGACCTGGAACTGACCAGGGAACAGGCCCAGGCGCGCCTGCTCAACGAGGCCCGCCTGACGGGAGTGGCGGCGGAGCTCCGTGCGAGACTCGGCGACCGTTTCGGCGGCTCGTGGCTGATGGGAACCATCGCGCAGACCCTCGTGGTGGCCACCACCGACGAGGCCGACATCCCCCACATCATCGCGGCGGGCGCCCGGGCCGAGGTCGTCAGGCGGTCGCTGGCGGAACTCGACAGGCACATAGACGGCCTCAACCAATCGGTACCCGGAACCAGGAACGATGGGAGTGTCCGCTACGTCGACGCCAGGAACAACAGGGTCGTCGTCCTGTCGTCGGAGCCGTTGGTCGCGGAGGATCGCATCGAGGCCGCCGGCCTCGACACGGATGTGGTGAAGGTGGTGCCGTCCACCGAGCGGCCCCGGCTCTTCACTGACGTGCAGGGTGGTGACGCCTACTACGTCGGTGTCGCGAGTCGCTGCTCCGTCGGTTTCTCGGTGATGCGCGGGACCCAGGCGGGTTTCGTCAGCGCCGGTCACTGCGGTAAGGCGGGTGATGCCACCACCGGTTTCAACCGGGTGCCCCAGGGGGTCTTCCGGGCGTCGTCCTTTCCGGAGAACGACTATGCCTGGGTCGCGGTGAACTCCGGCTGGACGCCCAGGCCGGTGGTGAGCAACGGCATCGGCGGCGCCGTGCCCGTCGCCGGCTCCAGGCCGGCTCTGGAGGGTGCCTCGGTCTGCCGGTCCGGTTCCACCACCGACTGGCACTGCGGCCTCATCCGGCAGCGCGACGCCAGCGTCACCTACCCCCAGGGCACCATCCACGGGCTGACCCGTACCAGTGCCTGCGCCGAGCCGGGCGACTCGGGCGGCTCGTTCATCTCGGTGGACCAGGCCCAGGGGGTCACCTCCGGCGGCTCCGGCGACTGCACCACGGGTGGCGTCACCTACTTCCAGCCGATCAACGAGATCCTCACCGCCTATGGCCTGACCCTGCTGGCCGACAGCACCGCCGGCTCGTCGGGTGACATCTCCCCGGGCACCGTCCCATCGGGCAGGCAGGTCTGCACCGGCTACCCGAAGGTCTACACCGGCACGCTGAACAACGCTCAGTCCGTCTCCCAGCCGAGCCGCTACTACCGATCCGCCGCCGCCGGCATGCACTCCGCCTGCCTGGACGGCGGTGACGGCGTCGACTTCGACCTCTACCTCCAAAGGTGGCAACGGTCGAGCTGGGTCACCGTCGCCGGCTCCGAGGGCGCGGGTTCCGACGAGCGGATCAGCTACGTCGGCCCGCCCGGCTTCTACCGCTACCGGGTGGTCTCGGTGAGCGGCTCCAGCCCCTACACGCTGAAGGCCAAGGCGCCCTGACCCGCCTTCCGCGGCCCTCACCCAGGCCGCGGCCCGAACGGCCGCAAATCGTCTGCCGCGTGGCGTGTGGCGTTCGAGGTCCTGGCGGCGATGGCTGGATTAGGGTGGCGTTGCCCGTGCGGCGCTCTCCCCCTCCTGCTGTGAAAGCCGAGGTCGAGGAGAGTCTCATGTTCCGCAGACATGCCGTCGCCACGGGCTGCGTGCTGGCGGTCACCGCGCTAACCCTGACAGGTGTGCCGGCTGCGGCCGGACCCCGGGTGAAGAGTGTTCCGGTCACCGTGTCCGCCTGGAAACCGCCGTCGGGCATGCTGGAGGCGCTCCAACGCGACCTGGAACTGACCAGGGAACAGGTGCGGGCACGTCTGGCCAACGAGATCCGTATGTCGGGGATCGAGACAGACCTCCGCGAGGCGCTCGGCGACCGTTTCGGCGGCTCGTGGCTGATGGGAACCATCGCGCAGACCCTCGTGGTGGCCACCACCGACCCCGCCGACCTCCCCACGATCGTCGCGGCGGGCGCCAGAGCCGAACTCGTCAAGCGGTCGCTGACGGAACTCGCCGGGCTCATCAGCGACCTTAACGTGGACCTGCCGGGAGAGGGCGAAGGGGGCGATGTGCGCTTCGTCGACGCCAGGAACAACAGGATCGTCATCCTGTCGAAGAGCCCCCTGGCAACCGAGGATCTCGTGGAGGCCGTGGGGGCCGACTCAAGTGTGGTGAAGGTGGTGCCGACCACCGAGCGGCCCCGGCTCTTCACTGACGTGCAGGGCGGTGACGCCTACTACATCGGCAGTTCGAATCGTTGCTCCGTCGGTTTCTCGGTGATGCGCGGGACCCAGGCGGGTTTCGTCAGCGCCGGTCACTGCGGTAAGGCGGGTGATGCCACCACCGGTTTCAACCGGGTGCCCCAGGGGGTCTTCCGGGCGTCGTCCTTTCCGGAGAACGACTATGCCTGGGTCGCGGTGAACTCCGGCTGGACGCCCAGGCCGGTGGTGAGCAACGGCATCGGCGGCGCCGTGCCCGTCGCCGGCTCCAGGCCGGCTCTGGAGGGTGCCTCGGTCTGCCGGTCCGGTTCCACCACCGACTGGCACTGCGGCCTCATCCGGCAGCGCGACGCCAGCGTCACCTACCCCCAGGGCACCATCCACGGGCTGACCCGTACCAGTGCCTGCGCCGAGCCGGGCGACTCGGGCGGCTCGTTCATCTCGGTGGACCAGGCCCAGGGGGTCACCTCCGGCGGCTCCGGCGACTGCACCACGGGTGGCGTCACCTACTTCCAGCCGATCAACGAGATCCTCACCGCCTATGACCTGACCCTGCTGACCGGCGACGCCACCACCCCACCGGGCACCGCCCCGCCCGCTCCGACGGTCTGCACCGGCTACCCGAAGGTCTACACCGGCACGCTGAACAACGCTCAGTCCGTCTCCCAGCCGAGCCGCTACTACCGATCCGCCGCCGCCGGCATGCACTCCGCCTGCCTGGACGGCGGTGACGGCGTCGACTTCGACCTCTACCTCCAAAGGTGGCAACGGTCGAGCTGGGTCACCGTCGCCGGCTCCGAGGGCGCGGGTTCCGACGAGCGGATCAGCTACGTCGGCCCGCCCGGCTTCTACCGCTACCGGGTGGTCTCGGTGAGCGGCTCCAGCCCCTACACGCTGAAGGCCAAGGCGCCCTGACCCGCCTTCCGCGGCCTGGCGCGGGAGGTTCCACGGGACGTCCACCGCGACCGGTGCCTGTCGGCCGCGGTGGTGCCCCTCCTGCGGACAAGGGTGATCTGTCCGGCAGGCAACACGCTATGTCTCACATAATGAGACAAGTGGCCGGGGTGGCGGTACGGCGATGTAGAGTGCCTAAGACCTGCCTGTCAGGTCTCCAACTGAATATTTGCTCATCCAGAGGGGTGGAGGGATCGGCCCTGCGAAGCCCCGGCAACCATCCCGGTTCAAGACTCGTAATCGACACGAGGTCAGCCGGGACAGGTGCCAATTCCGGTCTGTGACCAGGGTGGTCCGCAGACGAAGATGAGGGAAAGGCCTCGCTTCATGGCGCTCGCAACCACTGAGAACACCACCGCCTCGCTTGGTCGTGTCGAAGACACCCGAAACCAGCACTTCGGCCCCGCCGTGGCCCTGTCCTGTCGCGAGTGCGGTGCCCGCTACGACCTCGGCCCGAGCTTCGCCTGTATCGAGTGTTTCGGGCCCCTTGAGATCGCCTACGACTTCGGGCGGGTGACCCGGGAGCAGATCGCCGAGGGGCCGGCCAACATCTGGCGTTACCGCTCGCTGCTGCCCGTCCCCGCCGACGTGGCCGCCAAGCCCAACATGGAGCCCGGCTGGACCAGGCTCGTCAACGCCGGCAACCTCGCCCGTGAGCTGGGCATGCGCTCGCTGCACGTGAAGGACGACTCCGGTAACCCCACGCACTCTTTCAAGGACCGCGTGGTGGCCATCGCCGTCGAGGCGGCCCGTAACTTCGGCTTCCACACCCTCTCCTGCTCCTCCACCGGCAACCTGGCCGGTGCCGCCGCTGCCGCCGCCGCGCGGGCCGGGCTGGACGCCTGCGTGTTCATCCCCGCCGACCTGGAGCAGGCCAAGGTCGTCATGGCCTCCGTGTACGGGGGCAGGCTCATCGGCATCGAGGGCACCTACGACGATGTGAACCGCTTCTGCTCGGAGCTCATCGGCGACGAACTGGGCGAGAAGTGGGGCTTCGTCAACGTCAACCTCCGGCCGTACTACGCCGAGGGCTCCAAGACGCTGGCATACGAGATCGCCGAGCAGCTCGGCTGGCGCGTTCCCGACCAGATCGTCGTGCCGGTCGCGTCGGGCTCCCAGCTCACGAAGATCGACAAGGGTTTCAAGGAGCTGATCGAGCTCGGTCTCGTCGAGGACAGGCCGTACAAGATCTTCGCGGCCCAGGCCGAGGGATGCTCCCCGGTCTCCACCGCCTACAAGGCGGGCCACGACGTGATCCGCCCAGTGAAGCCGGACACGATCGCCAAGTCGCTGGCGATCGGCAATCCCGCCGACGGTCCGTACGTGCTGGACATCGCCCGCCGCACCGGCGGCGCGGTCGAGGACGTCACCGACCCCGAGATCGTCGACGCGATCCGGCTGCTGGCCAGGACCGAGGGCATCTTCGCCGAGACCGCCGGAGGTGTCACCGTCGGCGTGCTCCGCAAGCTGGTCGCGGCCGGGAGGCTCGACCCGGAGGCGGAGACCGTGGTTCTCAACACCGGCGACGGTCTCAAGACCCTCGACGCGGTGGCCGCCGAGGCGCGCCCCACCGCCGTGATTCGTCCCTCCCTTGACGCATTCCGTGCGGCAATCGCCTAGAAATCGTGAAAGGTACTGAATTATGAGCGTTTCTGTGCGGATTCCGACGATTCTCCGGACTTACACCGGTGGTGCTGCCGAGGTGAGCGGAGAGGGCGAGACCCTGCGCGACGTCCTCCAGAAGCTTGACGCGGACTTCCCGGGGATCGGTGCCCGGATTCTTGATGAAACGGGTAAGATCCGCCGTTTTGTCAACGTCTATGTGGGAGATGAGGACGTCCGCTTCGCCGACAATCTCGACACGGCCACGCCCTCCGGCGTCCAGGTCTCCATCATCCCGGCGGTCGCCGGGGGCTGAGACCCACCCCCCGCACCGCGCCGGTCGCACCCTCCCGGGGGGCGCTTGCGACACCCTCTCCATGACACCCGCCCGGCTCCGGCCGCGTGCGGGTGTCATGCTTTGTGGCGTAAACCGGTATTCGCGGTGGGGAAAGATAATGTAATCTTTAACTAACTAATAGTGATAGTCAAACTGTGCTCTCGTACTAAATGCTCTTGTAAAGAGCTAGTTTGGTGCTTGACTCTGTTGCCCAACCGGTTCCCACAGGTATGGTCGAGGACGATCGATGTGGCGAAGTCTGCCCCGGAGATTGAGGACTTCGCGAGAGGAATGGGCGTCGTCCTTAAGTCCAGTAAGAGGAGTCGCAAGTGGCGCAGGGCACCGTCAAATGGTTCAACGCGGACAAGGGCTACGGCTTCATCGCGGTAGACGGTGGTAAGGATGTGTTCGTCCATTACTCCGCGATCATGATGGATGGCTACCGTGCACTCGAGCAGGGCCAGCGAGTCGAGTTCGAGATCACCCAGGGGCAGAAGGGTCCCCAGGCGGAGTCCGTCCGGGCGGTCTGACATGGCCGTCCCGTGAACCCGCGGGGAGGGGCCGGTGGATCCCGCGGCAGCGCAGTCCGCCGGATCCACACCACCTAGGCCCGGCTCGCCTCCCCAATCGGCGAGCCGGGCCTTCGCTTTGCGCGGAACACACGCCCGCGTGACGCGGCGCATACGCTGACGTGGCCCGGAGCGGAAGCCCGCTCCGGGCGCGACGCAGGTCAAGGGGTCGTGGCTTGCACTCGGCAAGGTAGAGTGCTAAACACGTTGTTGGCACTCACGCATAGAGAGTGCCAACCCTGGATCGAGGCGATGGGGCCCGCCGAACGGAGTCGTGGGCCCGCATGCCGTCGCGGGCGTCGGCTCGGTCCGGTGCAAGCCACCCTGTCTCTGGGAGGTCTAGCCGTATGGCAGCCAAGATGATCGCGTTTAACGAGGACGCCAGGCGCGGTCTCGAGCGTGGCATGAACCAGCTCGCGGACGCCGTCAAGGTGACCCTCGGCCCCAAGGGCCGCAATGTCGTTCTGGAGAAGAAGTGGGGCGCCCCCACCATCACCAACGATGGTGTCTCCATTGCGAAGGAGATCGAGCTCGAGGACCCGTGGGAGAAGATCGGGGCCGAGCTCGTCAAGGAAGTCGCCAAGAAGACCGACGACGTCGCGGGTGACGGCACCACCACCGCCACCGTGCTCGCTCAGGCTCTCGTACGCGAGGGTCTCCGCAACGTCGCCGCCGGCGCCAACCCGATGTCCCTGAAGAAGGGCATCGAGGCCGCCGTCGAGCGCGTGTCGGAGGAGCTGTCCAAGCTGGCCAAGGACGTGGAGACGAAGGCGCAGATCGCCTCCACCGCATCCATCTCCGCGGGCGACCCGCAGATCGGCGAGATGATCGCCGAGGCGATGGACAAGGTCGGCAAGGAAGGCGTCATCACCGTCGAGGAGAGCAACACCTTCGGCCTTGAGCTCGAGCTCACCGAGGGCATGCGCTTCGACAAGGGCCTCACCTCGATGTACTTCGTGACCGACCCGGAGCGTATGGAGGCCGTCCTCGACGACCCGTACATCCTGGTCGTCAACTCCAAGGTGTCCGCCAACAAGGACCTGCTCCCGGTTCTCGACAAGGTCGTGCAGGCCGGCAAGCCGCTGCTGATCATCGCCGAGGACGTCGAGGGCGAGGCCCTGGCCACCCTGGTCGTCAACAAGATCCGCGGTCTGTTCCGCTCGGTCGCCGTCAAGGCGCCCGGTTTCGGTGACCGTCGCAAGGCCATGCTGGGTGACATCGGCATCCTGACCGGTGCCCAGGTCATCAGCGAGGACCTCGGCCTCAAGCTGGAGTCCACCACCCTGGACCAGCTCGGCCGTGCCCGTCAGGTCATCGTCACCAAGGACGAGACCACCATCGTCGACGGTGCCGGTGACGCCGAGCAGATCGCCGGCCGGGTCAACCAGATCCGCGCCGAGATCGACAACACCGACTCCGACTACGACCGCGAGAAGCTCCAGGAGCGTCTCGCCAAGCTGGCCGGCGGCGTGGCCGTCATCAAGGCCGGCGCGGCGACCGAGGTCGAGCTCAAGGAGCGCAAGCACCGCATCGAGGACGCCGTTCGCAACGCGAAGGCGGCCGTCGAGGAGGGCATCGTCCCCGGCGGTGGCGTGGCCCTGCTGCAGGCCGGCGCCAAGGCGTTCGACAAGCTGGAGCTCTCCGGCGACGAGGCCACCGGTGCCGCGATCGTCAAGAAGGCCCTTGAGGAGCCGCTGAAGCAGATCGCCGTCAACGCCGGCCTCGAGGGCGGCGTCGTGGTGGAGAAGGTGCGCAACCTTCCCCCGGGTGAGGGCCTCAACGCCGCCACCGGCGAGTACGTCAACCTGTTCGAGACGGGCATCATCGACCCGGCCAAGGTGACGCGTTCCGCTCTGCAGAACGCGGCGTCCATCGCGGCGCTGTTCCTCACCACCGAGGCCGTCATCGCCGAGAAGCCCGAGAAGGCCGCGGCCGCTCCCGCCATGCCCGGCGGCGGCGACATGGACTTCTAAGTCCAACGCTTTCGCATAAAAGAGGCGACCCCGAGATGTCGGGGCCGCCTCTTTTGCGTGTTTCCCGAGGTCTCGTCCGTCGTATGTCATTGCAGGAGTCGTCCTGACGGCCGCCACAGGAGAGACCGTGAGCTGTGGTATTCGATCAGGAGGCCGCCCGTGCGGAACCGCGGGCGAGGGGAGGGAAGTCGAAAACCGGGCTGGCCCGGAGACACAGAGAAGTGGAGGCTGTGATCACATCCATGCCGTTTGGCTGACTTCGGCACCATCAAGCAATGAATGGACAGGGCGGGCGTACCAAGGGCTCAAGCCAGCGTGTCGTTTCCGGGACATGATGCCGTGCGGCCGTAGAACGAAGTCCCCGCTGTAGGGATGGGGTTCTTGGTGGTACAGCGGTAGGTGAGGGGAGCGATGGATCATAACCACTGGAGACCACCTGGCCGGTTACCGGCGGGTGGGTGGCGGTCACGCGTCCTTCCAGCCATGGCGGTGCTGGTCATCGTGGCCGGACCGGTGGCGCCGACGGCCACGGCCGCGGCGGCCACGCCGCCGGAGAACGTCGCCTACGTGACCAACTCGCAGTCGAACACCGTTTCGGTGATTGACACGACGACCAACAAGGTCACCGTCACCATCCCCGTCGGTGAGAACCCCATCGGGGTGGCGGTCGCTCCCGACAACGCGCATGTCTACGTGACCAACGCGCAGTCGAACAACGTGTCGGTGATCGACACGAGGATCAACAAGGTCACTGCCACCGTTCCCATCAACGGCCACCCCGTCGGGGTCGACGTCTCCTATGGAGGCACCCGTGTCTACGTGACCGACGTGCAGGCGAACACCGTGTCGGTGATCGACACGGTGACCAACAGGGTCATCGCCACCATCCCGGTCGGCCACAGCCCGTTCAGGCTCACCGCCATTCCCTATCGCCGTGTCTACGTGGCCAACCAGGACTCCGACACCGTGTCGGTGATCAGCACGGTGACCAACAGGGTCATCGCCACCATCCCGGTCGGCCGCAGCCCGTTCGGGATCAGATTCGCCCCCAATCGCCTCCGCGTCTATGTGGCCAACCAGGACTCCGACACCGTGTCGGTGATCAGCACGAGGACCAACAAGGTCATCGCCACCATCCCCGTCGGTAACAATCCTTCCAGGATCACGGTCTCCGCTGACAGCGCTCTCGTCTACGTGACCAATCTGCTCCCGAACCTCGTGTCGGTGATCGACGCCAAGACCAACAAGGTCATCGTCAGGATCCCGGTCGAGGGCGCTCCTTTCGGGATCACGATCTCCCCTGACGGCGCCTACGTCTACGTGACCAACCTGGACACGGACAGCGTGTCGGTGATCGACGCCAAGACCAACAAGGTCATCGGCGTCATACCGGTCGGCAGGAATCCTTTCGGGATCAGAGCGGCGAACCCCATGCACAGGCCAAGGAGCCGTTCGTACCGCGCCGACCAGACGGTCACCCGCTGAGCTGGGCGGGAAGCTCCCGGGCGTGCAGGACGGTCAGTGAGGTGACGGCCCGGGTCAGGACCACATACAGGCGGGCCAGGCCGCGAGGTTCGGCGTCGACGATGTCCGCGGGTTCGGCCACGATCACGTGGTCGTACTCCAGGCCCTTGGCCAGGGTCGCCGGGATGACCAAGAGACGATGGTCCTCGACGGTGTCGGGGCTCAGCACCCGGTGGTCCAGATCGGACAGGGCTTCGGACGCGGCGCCCACCAGGGCGTCGGGGACGATGACGCCGATCGAGCCCTCGCGGGCGAGTGCCTCCCGCGCGGCATGGGCCAGCGCCGTGGCCAGGTCGGGTACCGGCCGCACCGACAGGGAGCCCGCGCCGGGGCGCAGCGACCGGGGGGCGGCCAGGTCCGGGGCGACGGAGGGCAGCAGCCTGGCCGCGTAGTCGAGGACCTCGCGGGGCACGCGGAAGCCGAGGGTCAGCTCGGTGACGGCGCCGTCCTCGAAGCCCAGATGACTCAGGACCTCGCCCCAGGACCGGGCGGACCAGGGCGTGGTGCCCTGGGCGAGGTCGCCCAGCACGGTGGCGGAGCCGGTGCGGCAGCGTCGGCCGAGGGCACGTAGCTGCATCGCCGACAGGTCCTGGGCCTCGTCCACGACCAGGTGACCCAGCGGGACGGTCCGCTCGATCATGTCGCCCAGCTCGTCCATCAGCGCGCCGTCGGCCGCCGACCACTTCGCCGAGCGGAAGGACTTGGGAGGCTTGGGCCAGAGCAGCAGCGACTGCTCGGCGGCGGTGAGATCGTCCTTGGCGGCGGCGGCGAGGAAGGCGGGGTCGCTGAACAGCCGGTGGAGCACCTGCTGTGGAGTCAGCTTGGGCCAGACCGTGTCCACGAGCTGCCTGACCGGCTTGGACCTGGCGACCGCGTCCTGCACCCGGTCGTCGGGAGACTCACCGCGCTGCTCCATCCGGACGAGCACCAGGTGGGCGAGTCGCTGGGCGAGCGTCGCGCGCCCCGGACCGTAGCGAGTGGTGCCGCGGAGCGAGGCGACGATCTCGCGGACCTCGTGGTCCGCCACCCGGTAGCGGTTGATCCCCTTGGTGAACAGCACGCCCTCGGTGGGCTTGACCACGTGCGCCCACAGGGCGCGTCGTAGTACACCGACGATCCTCGCGTCACCCTTGAGCGTGCCGACCGCGGGGTCCTCGGGCGCGGAGTGGTCGCCGAGGATCCCGGCGACCGTGGTCTGGTCGACCTTGACCTCGCCCAGCGCGGGCAGGACCGAGGAGATGTAGGAGAGGAACGCCCGGTTCGGGCCGACGATCATCACGCCCGACCTGGCGAGCCGCTCACGGTGGGTGAAGAGCAGGTAGGCGGCCCGGTGCAGGCCGACGGCGGTCTTCCCGGTGCCCGGGGCACCCTGGACGCACACCGTCCGGCCGAGTTCGGAGCGGACGATCTCGTCCTGGTCGGGCTGGATCGTCGCGACGATGTCGCGCATCGGTCCCGAGCGGGGGCGCTCGATCTCCTCGGTGAGGATCCTGCTCTGGGCGAGGGCGGCGCCGCCCTGGTCGAGGCGCTCGTCCTCGTAGGCGGTCAGGTCGCCGCCCTGGTAACCGAATCGGCGGCGCAGCACCACGCGCATCGGGTCGGACGGGCTGGCCTGGTAGAAGGCCCGTGAGACCGGGGCGCGCCAGTCGATCACCAGGGGGCGGCTGCGGTCGTCGTGGACGTGCCTGCGCCCGACGTAGACCGTGCCGGGAAGATCGTCGCCCGCCTGGCGGTCGAGGCGGCCGAAGAACAGGGGCGTGCCCGAGTGGTCGGCGAGCGCCGCGACCCGCTGGTCCAGCAGCGCCTGCAGGATCTGCTGGGAGACCCAGTCTCCGGCGGCGTCGGAGGAGAGGGACTGGGCGTGCTCGCGCATCGCGCGCAGCGCCGTTCTGGAGATGGCCAGGTGCTCGCGTTCGGCGGCGAGGATTCGGGCGGGATCGTCGGTTATGTCAGGGGCCAATTGATGTGCGGGCACGCTGAAGCGCCTCCCATTCGATAAACGGAGGTGGTGGTCATCGGGTAGCGAATGGACCAGCTTAGCGGCGACGCCGGTGTGTCTCAAAAGGATTAACGCCGGACTGGGACGCGGCGGGCGCGGGTATCCCGATGGTCGTGCGGATCTCCCCGGTCATACCGACGGTCGCCAATCTTCTACTGGCCGCACTCTGGGGGCTTTCGGTGTTCGCGGGCTGGGGGCCGGAGGCATTCTGCTCCGACCCGGGCTGCGTGGCCCGACTGGACGGGGTGGCCTGGGTATCGGCCCTGTTCGCGGTGATCGCGGCCGGTTGCACGGCGGGCGCCTGGCTGGCGCCCCCGATTCGCGATGACGAAAATCGTTTCATCACTCTGATGATCGCTGCGGTGATCATGTGGGTGATCGCGGAAAGCGTTTTCTTTACCGGCGGCCTGATCGTTCGGTAATCATCCTGGCACCCTCCGTCATTCTCCTGTGAAATGGCGAAAAAGCCAGGCGAACATGGTGACTCCCGCAGATCATGGGGGTATGTCGCCAGTGGCCGTAAGGCCTAGCGAGGGGGTGGTTCGTTTGTCGAAAGCCCGCGGGATTTCGTGGACCTGACACAAATTGACGACGTGTTCGCCATGTGGGGCTATTCTCCGGCGAGCACGTCGTCCGCGTCGATGATCTGATAGGCGTACCCCTGCTCGGCCAGGAACCGCTGCCGGTGGGCGGCGAAATCCTGATCGACCGTGTCGCGGCTGACCACCGAGTAGAACCGGGCCCCGCCTCCGTTCGCCTTCGGCCGGAGCACCCGGCCGAGCCGCTGCGCCTCCTCCTGCCGCGACCCGAAGGTGCCCGAGACCTGAATGGCCACCGCCGCCTCCGGCAGGTCGATCGAGAAATTGGCGACCTTGGAGACGACCAGGACCTGGATCTCCCTGTCGCGGAAGGCCTGGAAGAGCCGCTCCCGCTCCTTGACCTTCGTCTCCCCCTTGATCACCGGCGCGTTCAGGTGTTCGCCCAGCTCGTCGAGCTGATCGATGTACTGCCCGATGACCAGCACCTGCTCGCCCGGGTGCTGCCGGACCAGTGCCTCGGTCACCTGCGTCTTGGACGGTGTGGTCGCGCAGAACCGGTAGCGCTCCTCGGACTCGGCCATCGCGTAGGCCAGCCGTTCGGTGTCGGTCAGCGTCACCCGCACCTCGACGCAGTCGGCCGGGGCGATCCAGCCCTGGTTCTCCATCTCCCTCCACGGCGCGTCGTACCGCTTGGGGCCGATCAGGGAGAACACGTCACCCTCGCGGCCGTCCTCGCGCACGAGCGTCGCGGTCAGGCCCACCCGCCGCCTGGCCTGCAGATCGGCGGTCATCCGGAAGATCGGCGCGGGCAGCAGGTGCACCTCGTCGTAGACGACCAGGCCCCAGTCGCGGGCGTCGAACAGCTCCAGGTGCCGGTAGACGCCCTGCCTGCGGGTCGTCATCACCTGGTACGTGGCGATGGTGACGGGCCGGATCTCCTTCTTCGTACCGGTGTACTCGCCGATCTCGTCCTCGGTCAGCGAGGTCCGCTTGAGCAGTTCCTGCTTCCACTGGTGCGCCGAGACCGTGTTGGTCACCAGGATCAGCGTCGTCGCCTTGGCCCGCGCCATCGCCGCCGCGCCCACGATCGTCTTGCCCGCGCCGCAGGGGAGCACGACGACGCCGGAGCCGCCGTGCCAGAAAGCCTCGGCGGCCTCCCGCTGGTAGGTGCGCAGCTCCCAGCCGTCCTCGGTGAGCGCGATCGGGTGGTGCTCGCCGTCGACGTACCCGGCCATGTCCTCGGCGGGCCAGCCCAGCTTGAGCAGGTGCTGCTTGATGTTGCCGCGCTCGCTCGGGTGCACGGCCACGCCGTCGTCGCCCAGCCGCTCGCCCAGCAGTGGCTGGATCTTCTTGGAGCGCAGCACCTCCTCCAGCACGGCCCGGTCGGTGCTGGTCAGGACGAGCCCGTGGACGGGATGCTTCTCCAGGCGGAGCCTGCCGTACCGCGACATCGTCTCGGCGACGTCGACCAGCAGCGCGTGCGGCACGGGGTAGCGGCTGTGCGCGATCAGCGCGTCGATCACCTGTTCGGCGTCGTGCCCGGCGGCCCGCGCGTTCCACAGCGCCAGCGGGGTGACGCGGTAGGTGTGCACGTGCTCGGGCGCACGCTCCAGCTCGGCGAACGGGGCGATCGCCTTGCGGCACTCCCCGGCCTTCTCGTGATCGACCTCAAGGAGCAGGGTCTTGTCCGATTGGACGATCAGTGGTCCGTCAGTCACAGACTTCTCCCTATGGTCACTGCGGGCTACGGCGGATCAGCTCATGGTCGCACTCGCGGGCGCGCCCCGCTCCATGTCTCCTGTGTGCAACGGGCGGGAGCGCCCAGGCAGTCCCGCCTCCCGTCCGGCGTGATCGATCTCACCACCTGGCCGTCCCTCGCCTGCCCGGTCTACGGCACCCGTGCGCGACCACAGGCCGCGGACGGCGATCCCCGGGGTTGTTCAGTCGAAGGCGCCGTTGATGCCGGCGATGATGAAGGCGGCCACACCCAGGATGATCAGCCCGATGTTGATGCCGATGCTGATCCAGGTCCACTTGAGCAGGTTCCTGGCGGCCGGGGGATCGGTGTCCACCCTCCCCAGGGCGACACTCGACAGGATGACGCCGACCAGGCCGCCGAGGGTCACGTAGCAGCTCAGCGTGCACACGATGCTGATGACCATGGCGACGATCGCGTGGGTCCTGACACCCTCGGTGTTGCGGTGCGGGGGTGCGCCGTAGCCCTGGCCATAGCCGGGCCGGCCATAACCCTGTCCGTAGCCGGGTTCGCCGTAGCCGGACTGGCCGTAACCGGGCTGACCATAGCCGGGCTGACCATAGCCGGGTTCGCCGTAGCCTGGCTGTCCGTAGCCGGACTGGTCATAGCCGGACTGGTCATAGCCGGACTGGCCATAGTCGGGCTGTCCGTAGCCGGGGGCCTGGTAGCCGGACGGCTGGGTGTGCTCGGAGTGGCGACCCTGCTGGGGCTGGCCGTAGCCGGGGGTCTGGCCGGGCCCCGTGTTATAGGGGCTTTTCCAGTCGTCCGGGTTGGTACTGGGACCTTCGGAGTGACCGCTGCTCACTGTGGATCTCTCGCTTCTGTGGAGCTCGGAACGTCGACAGGTATCACGATATGGGGCGTGAGTCGTGTGCCTTCGGCGAATGGACCCGGTCGTATCCCGGTGGCCAGGCCTTATCCTCCTGGAACTTTCGCCCGTCGCGGCCGCTCGGGCGACGCCCCGCCGCGTCGTCGGCCACCGCGGCTCCCTCCCTCCGCCTCACGAGGCACCACCGGCCGATCCTCGCGACGGCAAGGTCCGCGGGACAGGGCCCGGGGCCGGGATGAGACTGAAAAGGGGCCCTCGCGTCCCGGCGAGTGGCGCGGTCCCGCAGGACCGGTGACCGAGTTCGCGGCGGCCCCATCCCTGGATCGAGACTACCCCCGTGGCCTTTCCCCGGCACGCCGGGGCAGCCCCCGAGCCCGGCCGGTCCCGCCGAGGACGTCTCAGGCGATGTCGGCGATGCCGGTGATGCGGTGCAGGGCGAAGCGGTGCACCGCCGCCCGCGTCTCGTCGTAGGCGGTGAGATAGCCGCCCTCCAGCCGGGCCGGTTCGAGGATCCGGCTGGTGGCGTTGCCCTGGGAGTCGAGGTAACCGATCCAGACCTGCGACCCCTGCCGGATGGCCTCGCGCAGGGCGACGATCGTGGAGGTGGCGGGGGAGCGCGGCACCTGGCCGCCGGGGGCGGCCACCGGGGCCCTGCGGGCCTGGTGGGCGGCGTCACCCGCGCGCACGGCGCGGACGGCCGCCGCCACCACGTCGGCCTCGGGGCCGCCGAACGTGATCGGGGGGCGGGCCGCCAGGGTGCTCTCGGTCCTGCGGACGTCGAGCTGGGTGATGATCACGTCGCCGTCGAGGGACTCCGCGGCCGGGGCGTACCCCATCGCGCGCAGCGAGTCGACCAGCGTCGGCCGGGAGGACTTGGAAGCGATCACCGTGGGGGCGAGCCGCCGCAGCCGTAGCGGGATCGCCCGCTTGTCGGCCATCACCTCGTCCAGCAGCGAGGAGTCGTCGCATCGCACGTACGCGCTCGCCGTGCCGACGCGCATCCGGCCGTGGCGCCGGGCCACGTCGGTGACCAGGTAGCTGAGCGGTTGCGGCACCGGCGTGGTCGAGTGGCGCTCCAGCATGGCCAGCATCTCCTCGGCGCCCTGCCCGGAGTCCAGTGCCCGCCGGATCGACCGCTCGTCGAAGCGGTAGACCGTCGCACCGCCGGTCGACTCCACCTCGGCGGCCAGTGCCAGCCACCGTCTCAGGTCACCGGTGAGCGGCCCGGGGGCGACGGCGGTCAGGTCGGCCTGGAGGAGCACGTGGTCGAGCGGCTCGGGCAACAGCGGGAGCAGCAGGCGGGCGGCGGAGGCGGCGCGGCCACCGCCGGGGTCACCGGAGACGCCGGGGCCGTCGAGGGCCTCGGGGAGCAGGGCGCGGCCGTGGCCGGAGAGCAGCCCGAGGCCGGTGACGCCGATCTGCTCGGCCTCGCGCAGCGTGAACTCCACCAGCTGGTCGCGCTGGCCACCGCGACGGCGGGGCTGCTCCCAGGCCAGACGCGTCCGTACCGCCTCCAGAGTGGGTGCCACCCCGGGCGTCGAGGCGAGCATGGCCAGGGTGGTGGTGCGGACCTCGGCGGCGGCGGTGCGGCGCAGGTCGGGATGGAGGGCGTTGAGCAGCCGGTCACGCTCGTCGCGCTCGCCGATGACCCCCGGCACCCGGTCCATGGTGAGCCAGGCGCCTGCCAGCACGGCCCAGCGGTCCTCGGTGGCCTTCACCCGCCAGCCGTCGTAGCCGGGGGTGGGCATCCACTCCCCGTCGACCGCGCCGCTCGCCGCGACCAGCCCCGCCGCGTGACACACCTCGACGATCAGCCCCGCCACCCACTCGGGCAGGTCGAGCAGGGTCGCGACCCGTTTGAGGTCGCGCACGGCCAGGCCGCCGCTGCGGAGCACGCCGGGCGGGTCGACGCTCCAGCGCTCGCACAGTTCCTCCACCGCGCGGGTGAAGGTGAACGCCTGTCCGGCCGCGGTACGGTCGGCGAGCCGCTGGTCGCGCTCGGTGCCCCCGGTCGTGGGCGGGAGGGGGGACAGGTCCCGGTGGATCCGGCCGTCGCGCAGGAACAGCGCGACCTCGCGGGGCAGCACCACGGTCTCCTCACCGGTGGCGGCCAGCAGCGCGCGGGAGAGGAGCTGCTCGATCGGCGACTGCGCGGTGGCGGCCCGAACCTCGCGACGGGCGTTGGGCACCCGGCCGCTGGCCGGCCCCCAGGCCAGCTCGTTGAGCGCCGACCGGGCCTGCGGCGAGACCTCCTCGACCAGCCGTCCGACGATCTCCGGATCGCCGAGCAGTGCGGCGAGGGCCTCCCTGGTGTCGCCGCCCTCGCCTCCGATGTCCTGGACCAGCTCGGCCAGCCGCTCGGCGGAATGGTGCCGGAACGCCTCCTCGGCGGGCGGGCCGAGCCCGGCGGGACCGTCCAGCACCTCCCGCACACCGGGGGCCGGGGCCAGGGCCCGGTCGGGCCCGTAGACCAGCGCCATGGTGCGCAGCCGCTCGACCGCCTCCTTGAGGGCGCTCTGGAACGCCGGGCCCGCCGTCCCCGGCAGGGCGCGGGCCAGCTGGGCGCGTAGCGACCGGTAGGGGACGGGGGAGGGGAGCACGACCAGCGTCTCCATGACCGCGAGTGCGAACCGGTCGAGCCGGTCGAGTGCCCTGCCCACCGCCGACGGACTGCAGGCTCGCCCGGCCAGCCCCTCCAGATGCGCGGGTACGGGGGTGATGAGCTCGGGGCGTACGGAGACGAGTGCCCGCAACCGGTCGTCGCTCTGACTGCGCAGCCACTCGGTGAACTCCGTGCTCATTCCGTCAATGGTAAGAGGCTTGACCGACATCATGCGGCCTGAGCGAATTCCGTGATCACACGAAGGGGGTGAATCGATCACGTGATGGGTGGTGAATGGGGAAAGAAGCCCACGAGCGAGAAGATGTCGAGAGAGGATGGCCAGCGTGATCGAGCGTGCCGATTCCGATTCGGTGGATCCGGACGAGGTAGCACCGGGCGATCTCGATGTTCCCGCTCCCCGCCGGCCCGTGCGGGGGCATCCGTACGCCTCGACGGGAGTCCCCTCGGACGCCGCCGAGCCCGCACCGGGCGATTCCGGCCCCTCGGCCGCTCGCGCGTCAGGGCGGAAGGACCAGGGGACGTCACCGGACGGCGGATCGGGGGGCGGAGCGGACTCCGTGGACGAGTGGGAGGACATCGTGGAGGGCGATCCGCCGACCGAGGAGATACCGCCCGTACGGGAGCCCTCGCCGCGGGACGCGCGGGGAACCTCGCCCGAGGCGCGGGAGGGGTCACCGGCGGCCCCCGCGGCATCGGGGACGGCCCGGCAGGAGGCGCCGGAGGACGCGGGGCCGTGGCCCCGGATGCCGCCCGGTGTGGTCAGGGGCATGCGAGCGGCGGAGGAGCTGCTGGCCAGGAGGCGGGTAGGTGGTCAACGGGGATGGCCGCGCCGGCGAGGCCCGGCCCGGTCGCGAGAGGACGTCGCCCCCGCCGCGCGTGACACCCGGGCGATCCTGCTGAGCCACCGGCGTGAGGCGGTCGGCATGGGCCTGCTCGCCCTGGCGGGACTGCTGATCCCCATCCCTTTCCCACCAATCGCGATCTTTCGGATCCCGGTGCTGGTCTGGGCCGTCGCGGCGCTCGTCGTGATCGCCTGCCAGAGCTGGCACACCTCCGACAAGGTGCTCGGGGTGGCCGCTCCGATCGTGAGCTACACCCTCGGTGGTGGCCTGGTCGCCCTGGTCCGGGCCAGGAACGACCTCGGCACCGTGGTGGATGAGTTCTTCGGCATCAGCGGGCTCATGTTCCTGCTGGGCGCGGCATGGGGGGTCTTCTGGCTGGCCTACCGCCTGCTCGACTCCGAGGTCGTCCCGGGGCGGGGAGGCAGGTGACGCTCCACGGGCCGTGCCGGGCCGCTCAGCCGATGGCCTGGACCGCCGACCGGGGCAGCAGGCCGAGCGCGAGGCACACCCAGGCGGCGACGAAACGGTCGCGCTCCGCGCGACCGGGGGGTTCGCCCACGGTCTCCTCGAACAGCCGGTAGTGGACCACCGCCCCGCCGAGCGCGGCACCGATGGCGGGCCAGTCGGCATCGGCCTCGGCGTACTCGGGCTGGGCGCGGAACCAGGTGGTGATCGCGTCGAACATGGGCTGCAGGAGGCCCTCGCGTACGGTCGTGACCAGCTCGGGGAACTGGCTCAGGTCGCGGAAGAAGACGCGTGTGAGGTCTCTCTCCTCGCGGACCTTGGCCAGCCCGGCCCTGCACAGGTGGGTCAGCCGCTCCTCGATCTCGGTCGAGGTGTCGACGGCGCTGAGGTCGGCCAGGGTCTCGGCGATCTGCGCCCGTGTTCTGGCCGCGTGCTCGTTCACCGCCGCGGCCAGCACCTCGTACTTGGACTTGAAGTGCCGGTAGAGCCCCCCGGCTCCCGGCGACAGCCCGGAGGCGGCCTCGATCTCGGCCACCGAGGTTGCCGAGTAGCCCCGCTCGGCGAACAGTCGCAGGGCTTCGTCGATGATCCGCTCGCGCGTTGATCTGGTCATTTCTCTGCCGATACCTCCACCATGACCCTATCCAGTGCCGACCATGCCGGGTCGCACCGCGCCGGTCCAAGCCCGTTGTGAGGGCACGTTCGCCCGGCCGTCGGGCGCTCGGGGGAACCGTCCGTGGAGGTTTGCCCGCAGGATAAGTAAACCCTTCCGGTGCAGGGTTCCACAGTGGGGGACGTCATGTACAACACTTGGGATTGGCCATATTTAGGGGGATTTGGCATTCTTTGAGGGCTTCTCGAAGAAACCTCTTCGGGTAGCCGACAAGGAGCGGTGAGTGACCCGATGAACTCGGTGGGATTCGACCTCGATCTGACGCTTGCCGACACCCGCGCGGGCATCGCCGCCGTTTACGACGAGGTGGCGTCGCGCACCGGCTTCTTCATCGACAGCGGCGCCGTGCTGGCCAGGCTCGGACCGCCGCTGGAGTGGGAACTGGCCAACTGGATGCCCGCCGCCGAGGTCCCCGCGGCGGCCGACGTCTACCGGCGGCTCTACCCGTCGATCGCGGTTCCGGTCACCACCCTCATGCCCGGTGCGCGCGAGGCGGTCGACGCGGTACGGCGGGCCGGGGGCAGGGTCACCGTGGTGACGGGGAAGAACGCCCGCGACGCGGCGCACACCGTCGAGTTCCTCGGCCTGGAAGTGGACGAACTCGTCGGATCGGTCTTCGGGGCGGCCAAGGGGCCCGCGCTCGCGACTTTCGGCGCCGCCGCCTATGTTGGAGATCATGTCGCGGACATCGAGGCGGCGCGAGCGGGAGGAGCCGTCAGCGTGGCGGTGGCAACGGGCGTCTATCCGGCGGTGGAACTGCGTGATCACGGAGCGGATGTGATCCTGGGCGATCTGACCGAGTTCGCCGAATGGTTCGACAGCTGGCGAACTCCTACGGCTCTTGTGTAATTCAGGCCCCAATACACGGTCGCTCTCGGCGTCCGCTGGGCATAACCTACATCCATTCCTTTTCACGACAGTCTGAACGAGGTCACCCCTGTGCCGAGTGGCAAGGTCAAGTGGTACGACGCCGACAAGGGTTTCGGTTTCCTCACCCGCGACGACGGCGGTGAGGTCTTCGTGCATTCTTCCGCGCTGCCCTCCGGCGTGGACTCTCTCAAGCCGGGCCAGAAGGTCGAGTTCGGCGTGGCCGAGGGACGCCGCGGCCAGCAGGCGCTCTCGGTTCGAGTGATCGACCAGCCCCCCACGCTCGCCAAGACCGCGAAGCCCAAGGGCAAGCGCAAGAAGCCCGACGAGATGGTCGTCATCGTGGAAGACCTGATCAAGCTTCTGGACACGGTCTCCATGTCGTACCAGAAGGGCAAACACCCCGAGGCCACGCACGCGAAGAAGATCGCCGCCGTGCTCCGGGCGGTGGCCGACGACCTGGACGACTGACCGCCCGCCGACCGCCCGCCCCCGGCTCAGCCGTGGGGGGTGGTCAGCGGTCTGGTCCGCTTCTCGGTGGGGGCGTTCTCCGGCCGCACGACCACCGTGGCCGTCTTCGCGGCCCGCGGCCTGACCCACTCCGCGGACACCCCGTCCCGCGCGAACCGCTCTGTACCTTCGGCGGGACGAGGCCCCGGGTGGGAGGTGCCCGGATCCCGGGCGGCCTCGACCTTGGCGTCCACCTCCCGGACCCGCCTGCGGCGGCGGACCAGCAGCCAGCCGAGCGAGCCCGCCAGCACCACGGTCATCAGAGCCAGCCCGGCCGATCCGCCGGCGAACAGCGAGAGCAACAGCCCGATCAGGCCGCCCAGCACCCAGGAGATCTGCAGGAAGGCCTCCACCACGCCGAACGTGGACGAGCGCACCTCCTCGCCGATCTCCCGCTGCACGATCGCGTCCAGTGCGAGCTTGCCCAGGCCCTGGGCGAAGGCGGCCACCAGCGCGACCGCCACCGCGCTCCACAGCTGGAAGACGACCGCGGCCAGCACCGTGATCGTGGTCGTCACCGCGAGCGTGGCCAGCACGATGACCTGTGGGGAGTGGTTGCGCACCCAGGAGGCCACGGCCGTGCCCGCCAGCCCGCCGGCACCGGCGGCCACGGCCAGCACACCGATGGCGACCGTCGGCGGAAGGCCGGGCAGGTTCCTGTCCTGCACGAGGAAGAGCAGGTAGAAGAGGAGGAATCCGGAGTAGAGGCGGATCGCCACGTTGGCCCACATCGCCTCGGCCACCACCGGGCCCACGTTCAGCATCGTGCGCCAGCGGTGCGGCCGCTCCTCGCCACTCTCGTCCAGCTCCTCCAGGTCGGGGGAGTCGACGTGGCGCGGGAGTCGTACGGCCAGCACGCCCTGGAGCAGGAAGAGCACCGTCGCCCCGCGCAGCACCCACTCGGCGCCGAGCCAGGCGCTGACCCCCGCGCCGACCGGCACCGCGACGCCGGCCGTGACCAGCGCGAACAGGGCGACCCTCGCATTGGCCGTGACCAGCGCGATGTCGGCGGGCAGCACGCTCGGCATGATCGCCGCGCGGGAGACGTTGTACGCCTTCGACAGCACCAGCACGGCCAGCGCGGCCGGGAAGATCGTGAACACGTCTCCGGGGACGATCGCCGCCGCCATCGCGAAGCAGAGCAGCCCGCGGCCGAAGAGGGTGCCGGCCATCACGAAGCGCCGCCCCGAGCGAAACCGGTCGAGAACCGGGCCGACGAAGGGGGCGACCACCACGAACGGAATCATCGTGATCAGCAGGTAGAGGGCGACCTGGCCGCGGGCCTCGTTCACCGGGAGCTTGAAGAGCGTCCCGGCCAGGGCCGCGGTGACCAGGGCGTCACCCGCGCTGTGCGCGGCGGTCAGCTCGATCAGCTGGCCCAGCCCGGTGCGGCCCGCGCCCTGGGCATGGGTCAGCCGTCGCGCGGCCCGGCCCACTCGCTGGGTGCCGTTGACCGCGCCCAGGGCCGCCCGGGTCGTCGCCCGGCCCGTGCCCCGGCCGGCACGCGCGCCGGCTCGGCCCGCGGCGGCGACCGACCTGCCGACCTGCCGAGAGGCGTCACTCACCGTCTTGCGAACCCGCTCCCACCCAGCTGCCACGTATCCAGTCATACCCGAAGGGCGGGGGAGTTGTCCGATGCGCCTGGTCACTCCCCGGGCTAACGGGAGTCCGCGGTGCCGTTCGCTCCGGTCATGGGTGAGAATGAACTGTGAGCGCAGTGAGCGAGCGAGCCAGTAGGGACAGCAGCCGTCGTGCTGCGGGGCTGACGGGAGACGACTCGTGAGCCGGACTCGATCCCGCGCCGTGGTCCTTGACCAGGCGTGTGTCGCGGCCGTCGACCTGGCCCGTGCCGCGGTCGAGGAGAACGTCAGGCCGGGCGATGTGGGCGAGCACCTCGGGGTCGAGGGCGAGGGCGACCGCGTCGTCACCCACTACTTCGCATGTCTCGACCGCGCCTACCGCGGCTGGCGCTGGGCCGTCACCGTCGCCCGTGCCTCGCGGGCGCGCAACGTGACGGTCAGCGAGGTCGTGCTCCTGCCGGGGGCGGGCGCGCTGATGCCGCCGCAGTGGGTGCCCTGGAGCGATCGGCTCCGTCCGGGCGACCTCGGCGTGGGCGACCTGCTGCCCACCTCGGAGGACGACGACCGGCTCGCGCCCGGCTTCACCGAGACCGGTGACGACTCCGACCAGCAGATGATCTTCGAGTACGGCCTCGGCCGGGCCCGGGTGCTCTCCCCGATCGGCCGCGACCGGGCCGTGCGGCGCTGGCACTCCGGCGAGTCGGGACCGCACACCCCGCTCGCGCACGCCGCCCCCGCCCAGTGCTCCACCTGCGGTTTCTACTGGCCGCTCGCGGGCGCGCTGCGTACCGGCTTCGGCGTCTGCGCGAACGAGTACGCCCCCGACGACGGGCGGGTGGTCGCCGCCGACCACGGCTGCGGCGCGCATTCCGAGGCCGCGGTGCTGCCGCACCAGGTCGAGCCGACCGCGCCGATCCTCGACGATCTCTCGCTCTCGTACGACACCGCCGAGGACGTCCCGGAACCCGACCTGACCGGGTCGGTGGACGATACGGCCTCCGAGCCGCTCGGTCACTCCTGACCCGGCGCCGCCGGGTCTGTTCCGCCCCGCAGCCGCCCCCGCAGCCGCCCTCGCCGCCCTCCCGGTGGTCCGCCCGGCCGTCGCCGTTCGGGCGCCGCTCTCGTGGTGTCCCGGCAGGGGAGCCCGGCCGCGGGGCCCTGACCTTTGGAAGATCGCCTTGACTGACATCTTCGGCACCGAACGACTGCGCTCCACCGTCCTGGCGGCCTGGAAGGCCTCGCCCGCGCGTTTCCGCGAGGACGCCAACGCGGAGGAGGACTTCGCGCTCGGTGGTTACCGTGACCGGCTGATCGTCGAGCTCGCACAGAACGCCGCGGACGCCGCGCTCCGCGCCGGGGTGCCGGGAAGGCTGCGTCTCTCGCTGCGCGAGGGCGTGCTGTCGGCGGCCAACATCGGCGCTCCCATCGACACCCATGGGATCGAGGCGCTGTCCACGCTGCGCGTCTCCGCCAAGCGCGGCGACGCCCACGCGGCCGGCCGGTTCGGCGTCGGGTTCGCGGCCGTGGTGTCGGTCTGCGACGAACCGGTGATCGGCTCGCTCGGCTCAGGGGTGGTCCGCTGGTCCCGTGACCAGACCGCCGCCCTGGTGGCCGCCGAGCCCGAACTGGCCAAGGAACTCGCCGAGCGCGGAGGGCACGTCCCGCTGCTGCGCCTGCCCTTCCCGGCCGGTCCGATCGAGATCCCCGCCGGGTTCGACACGCTCGTCCGGCTGCCGCTCCGGGACGGGGCGGCCGAGGACGCCGTCAGAGCGATGTTGAGGGAGACCAGCCCGGCTCTGCTGCTGGGTTTGCCCGCTCTGGAGGTGATCGAGATCGACCTGGACGGGGAGACGAGGGTCGTCACCGCGGAGGGCTGGCAGGTCGTCTCGGTCTCCGGGCGCTTCACCCCCGAGCAGATGGCCGAGCTCTTCGCCGACCGTCCGACCGAGGAGCGCTCCCGGCCGCACTGGCTGGTTCGCTGGGCCGTACCCGTGAGCGAGGCGACCGGGGAGCCCCGGTCGCTGCCCGCGCTGGTGCCGCCCGTGGTGCACGCGCCCACGCCGAGCGACGAGCCGCTCGACCTGCCCGCGCTGTTGATCGCCTCGTTCCCGATGGCCACCGACCGGCGGCACGTCGCACCGGGCCCGCTGACCGACTTCCTGGTCGAGCGCGCCGCGGACACCTACCTGGAACTGCTCGCCGGTCTGCCGCGGACGCCCCGGCTCCTCGACCTCGTCCCGGGCCTGATGGGCAAGGGCGAGCTCGACGCGAGCATCCGCCGGGCGATTCTGCGCAGGCTCCCCGACGCCCCGCTGCTCCCCGCGCTCTCCCTGCCGGCCGACCAGGGGGCCGAGGCCGGTCCCGGCGAGGCCGGAGCCGCGCTGCTGCTTCCCGATGACCTCGCGGAGAGCGCCGGCGCGGCCTGGGCTCCGCCCGCGGTCGGCGCGGACCTGGTCATCTCGGGGCGGCAGGCGTCCGTGGTCACGGCCACGGCCGAGCTGCTGGAGAGGATCGCTCCGATGATCGGTGGGCTGCTGCCCGCGGGGTGGCCGTCCCGGCATCCGGCGATCAACGCGCTCGGCGTCAGGCGGGTGCGGCTCTCCGACATCGTGGACATGCTCTCCGGCGACGCCGTCAAGGACCGGGATCCGGCCTGGTGGCGGTCGCTGTACGAGGTGCTGCCCGCCGACGACCCGGAGGCGCTCGGCGCGCTGCCGGTGCCGCTCGCCGACGGCCGCCTGGTCAGGGGACCGCGCGGCACGCTGCTGCTGACCGACGGCTCCGCGCTGGATCCGGCGGTTCTCGCCCCGCTCGGGCTGCGCGTGGTGCACCCGGACGCGGCCCACCCCCTCCTGCTCAGGCTCGGCGCGGCTGAGGCGACGCCCCGCACGGTCCTGGAGGATCCGCTGACCCGCTCCGCCGTCTCGGAGTCGCTGGAGGGCGCCGACCCGGAACCGGTGGCCCAGGCGGTGCTCGCGCTGGTCGACGCCGCGGGGCTGACCGCGGGCGACGCGCCCTGGCTGGCCGAGCTGGCGTTGCGCGGCGCCGACGGCGAGCTGTACCCGGCGGGCGAACTGCTCCTCGCCGACGGGGCGCTGGCCGGGCTGCTCGACGCGGAGACGCACTTCGGCACCGCCGCGCCCGAGCTGGTCGAGCGGTACGGCCGGAGGGTACTCGCCGCGGTCGGGGTGCTCGACGGCTTCGCCGTGGTCAACGACCACGACGTCATGATCGACCCGGACGAGTGCGACCACGACCTCGACCGCGAGGACGAGTGGCTGGAGACGGTCCTCGACCTGCTGCCCGAGATGAACGTGCCGCCGGTCGCCCGGGAGTTCTCCGCGGTCCGGGACCTGGAGTACGTCGCCGACTGGCCCGCCGCCCTCGCCCTGCTGTCCCGCCCGCCGCTCCGCTCGGTACTGCATCCGCTGCGGGTCCTGGTGTCGGGGGAGGTCGTGGAGGTCCCGTCCTACACCGCGTGGTGGCTGTCCACGCACCCGGTGCTCGGCGGCAGGCGCCCCACGCAGCTGCGACTCCCGGCGGGTGACCCGCTGCTGTTCGGCCTGTACGGGGACGCCCCGGCGGATGTCGACGAGGCCGCGCTGGCGATGATCGGCGTCCGGAGCACGCTGGCCGACCTGCTCGCCTCCCACGGGGGGCCGGACGAGCTGCTCGATCTGCTGGGCGACCCCTCCGTGGAGGTCGACCGGGCGCAGCTCCGCTCCCTGTGGGTGGCCCTCGCCGCCGTCGACCCCGCCCGTGTCGCGCCCCCGCGCGCCGTCCGCGCGGTCCTGGGTGACGAGATCGTCGTGGTCGACGCCGCCGACGGCCGGCCGGTGCTCGCCGATGCCGAACCGGGGGCCGGTTCGGGGAACGGGGGCGCGGGCGAGCCGGTCGTGGTCGAGGCGCCCGACCTGCTGCCGCTCGTCGCGGGGCGGCCGTTGGTCCTGGCCCCGTTCGACCTGGCTGAGGCACTCTCCGAGCTGCTCGACCTGCCGCTGGCCGGCGAGGAGGCGGCCGGGGAGGTGACGTCCTCGGGCGAGGTCCGTGACGTCCCGCCCGCGGTACGGTCGCTGCTGCCGACCGCACCGGCGAGCTACGTGGCGCACGAGCGGCTGCTGGTGGACGGTGTCCCCGCGGCCTGGCGGTTCTTCGAGGGCATGGTGCACGCCTCGGATGTGGAGGGGCTGGCGCGCGGGCTCGCCTGGGCGTCCGGCCAGTGGGGCGACCGGCTCGCGGTGGCGGCGCTGCTGCGCGATCCCGCGGCGGTGCCGCTGCTGCTCGCCGAGGCCGACCTGGACAGCTGGACCGCCTCGACCTAGACGAGTAAGTCCTAAAGCTGCGAACGGGTAGGGCGGGGCGTAGCGGCTGCTGGGCCCACCCGTGGAGCGCGTCGGCAGTGGGCCGGGCGTCGCCCACCCAGGCTGCGCCTCAAGGCAGACGAACCTGCCCTCGAGGCCAGAGCGGAAGCAACGAAGGGTGTCGAGGATCGATGTGTGACCAACGACCTCAACACCCTTCTGACCGCACTCTACGTCAAGATCGATGACTGGCTCGGCGCTCCCGGCAGCTGCGCCCGTCTGGGCCGCCCGCCCAAACTGACCGACGCCGAACTGCTCACCGTTGCCATCGCCCAGGCCCTGCTCGGCATCCGCTCCGAGACCCGATGGCTGCGCTTCCTGCCACACCATCTGCCCGGCGCCTTCCCCTACCTGCCCGGCCAGTCCGGCTACAACAAGCGTCTCCGCCGCGCGCTGCCCCTGCTCCAGCGCACCATCTGTGCTCTGGCCCGCGACACCGACCTATGGGCCGACCCGGTCTGGGTGGTGGACTCCACCCCGGTCGAATGCGGCCGCTCGCGCCCCACCGCCCGGCGCTCGAACCTGGCCGGGTGGGCCGGGTACGGCTACTGCCGCTCCCATTCCCGCTACTTTTGGGGCCTGCGCCTGCACCTGGTGTGCACCCCGGCCGGACTGCCGATCACCTGGGCCCTGGCCACCCCCAAGCTCGACGAGCGCCAGGTCCTGATGGCCATGCTCGATGACGACCCGCACCTGAGCGCCGAGCGCCCCGGCCTGCTGATCATCGCAGACAAGGGGTACGTCTCCGCCGAACTCGACGCCTACCTGGCCGAACGAGGTGTGCGACTGCTGCGCCCCTCCTACCGCAACCTCGCGCCCCGGCCCGGCGAGCAGTTCCTCAAACCGATCCGCCAGCTGATCGAGTCGGTCAACGACACCCTCAAGGGCCAGCTCGATCTGGAACTGCACGGGGGGCGCAGCCCGAGCGGCGTCGCGGTCCGCGTCACTCAGCGGATCCTGGCGTTGACCGCCGCGATCTGGCACAACCGCGCCACCGGCCAGCCCGTCACCCGGTCACTGATCGCCTACGACCACTGACCGGGCTTCGGACTTACTCGTCTAGGGGCTCGACCCGGACGATCGTTTCGGGCGCGTGCCGGGTGACACGTCCGCCGACCTTCGTCGGGTCACGCTCGCGCCGGTTCCGGGCACGCTGCCGGGATCGGCGCGGGCGTGGCCGGTACGGCGGCGGTCGAGCGGCTCAGAGGATCGCCGTGGTGGGCTCGATCGGGCCCTCGGACGGGGGCGGGGGGCGGCGGTCGCGGCGGCGTACGAACCAGAGGCCGAAGAGGCCGCCGCAGATGCCCGACACGCACATCCAGATCCACCAGCGGTGCTCGGGGTCCGGCTGCACGACCAGGAGGACGACCAGGGCGACGGCCCACAGACCCGTACCCGTGAGGATCGTGAGCTTGTCGTTGGTCTTCAACGGCTGCAGATCCGGGAGGCGTGGCTGGTTCACGCGCTCCAGACTAGGCGACGGGGTCGCAGGGTTCGCAAAACGGATTACGTCAAAGCGCGAATCCATCTCGAAACCATCACCATCGGCGACCAGGTCTTCCCGGAAGGGGGACTCGCTGTCACTCTGCGTGAGTGAAAGATAGTAAAACCTCCCAAATAAGTGGACTTGACCGTTTCTTCCACATCTCCGACAGGGGCTCCTCCGTGGGCCGGGAGGTGCGCGGCGGTCTCGCCACGTTCTTCACGATGGCCTACATCGTCGTGCTCAACCCTCTGATCATCGCTACCGTCCCGGACGTCGAGGGCCAGTTCATCGGCGACGGGAGCGTGCCCAACGTCCCGCTCGTCGCGGCCGGTACCGCTTTTGTGGCGGGAGTGCTCAGCATTCTGATGGGGGTCGTCGGCAAGGTCCCCTTCGCGATGGCCGCGGGCCTCGGCCTGAACGCCTTCGTGACCTTCGGCATCGCCTCGCAGATGTCCTGGGAGTCGGCGATGGGCCTGGTGTTCCTGGAGGGTGTGATCATCGGGCTCCTGGTGCTGACCGGGTTCCGCACCGCCGTGTTCAACGCCATCCCACCCCAGCTCAAGACCGCGATCAGCGTCGGTATCGGCCTGTTCATCGCCCTGATCGGCTTCGTGGACTCGGGCTTCGTCCGCCGCGTGGCCGCGGGACCGCCGCTGGAGCTCGGCATCGCGGGTTCGCTGGCCAGCTGGCCGATCTTCGTCTTCGTGGTCGGCCTGCTGCTGATGGTGGTGCTGGTGGCGCGCAAGACGAAGGGCGCCATCCTGATCGGCATCATCGCCACGACGGTTCTCGCGATCATCGTCCAGGCCGTCACCAAGGTCGGCGCCGCGACGGTGCCGGGCCAGGACCCCAACCCGGCGGGCTGGCAGCTCGTCGTTCCGGAGATGCCCAAGGAGATCTTCGGGTTCCACAACCCGCTGGTGCTGTTCGCGGAGTTCGACCCGATCGGCGCCTTCGGCTCGGTCTCGGTCATCGTGGCCCTGCTGCTCGTCTTCACCCTGCTGATCACCGACTTCTTCGACACCATGGGCACGATCGTGGGCGTCGGCGGACAGGCCGGGCTGGTCAAGGAGGACGGCACCCTGCCCAGGACCCGGGAGATCCTCCTCGTCGACTCGATCGGCGCGGCGGCCGGAGGCGCGGCCTCCGTCTCCTCCAACACGACCTACATCGAGTCGGCCGCGGGTGTCGGCGAGGGGGCGCGCACCGGCCTCGCCAGCGTCGTCACCGGTGTGCTGTTCCTGCTGGCGATCTTCTTCTCGCCGCTCGTCGCGGTCGTCCCCTACGAGGCCGCCGCCCCCGCCCTGGTCGTGGTCGGCTTCCTGATGATGACCTCGATCCGCGAGATCGACTTCACCGACTACGAGATCGCCATCCCGGCGTTCCTGACGATCGTCCTGATGCCGTTCACGTACTCGATCGCCACCGGTATCGGCGCGGGCTTCGTCACCTTCGTGCTGATCAAGCTGATCAAGGGCAAGGCCCGCGAGCTGCACGCGCTGATGTGGATCGTCGCGGCGCTGTTCGCCGTCTACTTCGCCCTCGGCCCGATCAAGGTCCTGTTCGGCCTGGGCTGAGAAGTCGCGCGGAAGCCGTCACGGTGCTCGATCCTCATCGGTCGCCGTGGCGGCTTTCGCGTGTCGGGGGCGGCTGCTTCACGCCAGGATTGGCGAGCCCCTGACCGTCCGCCCGCCCCCGGCAGGAAACCCATTGGAGGGAATCACGTGCGGTCGTATATAGTTAGCAAAGGTAATGACTTATGATAACGAATCATCCCAGGAAGGACCACGTCGCGATCCTGCGAAGCGACGCCGGTCTGGCTTCGTCCCTGCGCGTGTCACTGGCACGACTGAACAGGCGCCTGCGCAGGCAGGCCGCGGTGCACTCGCTGACGCCCACCCAGCTCGCGACGCTCGCCGCCGTGGAACGGCATTCCGGGATAACCCCCGGAGAATTGGCCGATCTAGAGAAGGTGCAGCCGCCCTCGATGACCCGCGTGATCGCCGTGCTGGTCGAGCGGGAGCTGGTGTCGCGTACGCCACACCCGACCGACCGACGCCAGGTGACCGTGAGCGTGACCGGCCAGGGGTCGGCGCTGCTGAAGGAGGAGCGCCGCCTCAAGGAGGCATGGCTGACGCGGCAGCTGAAGGAGCTGACACCCGAGGAGAAGGCGACGCTCAGGCAGGCGGCCCTGATACTGGAGAAGCTCAGCCGGATCTAGCCGACCCCGAGGAACCCGGGGCCCCGGCGGTCCCGTGTGACGCCGGGGCGTCCGCCGTGCCAGGCGGAAAGTCCGGAAGAAGGCCCAGAGGAAGACTCGGGCCGAGGGCGCGGATGCGTCGGCGGGCCGCGAGGGCCGCCGTGGTGAACGAGCTCCAGGCCACCGAGAGCGGATCGGCCCAGACCGTGCCCGAGACGCGGGACGGAATGTTCCGGTCGCTCCGCGTCTACAACTACCGGCTGTTCGCGGCCGGAGGTGTGGTCTCCAACGTCGGCACCTGGATGCAGCGCACCGCGCAGGACTGGCTGGTGCTCGACCTGACGAAGGGCAACGCCGCCGCGCTGGGCCTGACCGTCGCGCTGCAGTTCCTGCCGCTGCTGCTGTTCGGACTCTGGGGCGGCATGCTCGCCGACCGCTATCCCAAGCGGTCGCTGCTGATCGCCTGCCAGTCGCTGATGGGCCTGCTCGCGCTCACCATGGGTGTGCTCACCGTGACCGGCTCGGCCCAGGTCTGGCAGGTCTACGTGATGGCCTTCACGCTCGGCCTCATCGCCTGTGTCGAGGTGCCGACCCGGCAGGCGTTCGTCGTCGAGATGGTCGGCCGCAAGGACCTGTCCAACGCGATCGCGCTGAACTCGTCGAGCTTCAACCTGGCCCGGGTGGTCGGCCCGGCCGCCGCGGGTGTCCTGATCCACGCGCTGGGGGGCACCGGCCCGATCTTCCTGATCAATTTCGTGTCGTTCGCCGCGGTGCTCAGCGGGCTGCTGCTGATGCGCACCTCCCAGCTGACCACCCCCGAACCGGTGCCGAGGGCCAAGGGGCAGCTTCGCGAGGGCCTGCGCTACGTGACGGCGCGGCCCGAGCTGCTCATGCCGATCCTGCTGATCGCCTTCGTCTCGATGTTCACCCAGTCGTTCTCGATGTCGATAGCGCTGATGGCGCGCGAGACCTTCGGGGCCGGCGCCTCCTCGTTCGGGCTCGCCTCCAGCATGTTCGCGATCGGAGCGCTGGCGGGAGCGCTGATGGCGGCGCGGCGGGTCAGGCCGAGCAGGCGCCTGCTGGTCGGCGGAGCCGTCGCGTTCGGCCTGTTCCAGATCGCCAGCGGCCTGGCCCCCTGGTATCCGCTCTACCTGATCCTGCTCGTGCCCGCCGGCGTCGCGCTGATCTCGATAAACACCGCGGCCAACGCCGGCGTGCAGCTGGCCACCTCGCCGGAGATGCGCGGCCGGGTGATGGGGATCTACGTGCTGGTGTTCACCGGGGGAGCCCCCCTCGGCGCGCCGCTGCTCGGCTGGATCTCCGAACTGGGCGGGGTGCGTACCGGAGTCGTGATCGGCGGGGTGCTCACTCTGATCGGCGCCGCTGCGGCGACAATGCTGACAAGGGTGATCAGCAGGAGGTCGCATGCGGCTGTTCGTGGGGTTACCGCCGCCACCGCCGGCGCGCGATGAGCTGGTCCGCGCCCTCGAACCTCACCTGGCGCGATGGCCGGGGCTGCGCTGGCTGGACGCGGAGAACTGGCATGTGACGCTGTCGTTCCTGGGGGAGGTGCCCGACCGTGCGCTGCCCGAGTTGCGGACGCGGCTCGCCAGGGCGGCCGCGCGGCACGCCCCGATGACACTGTCCTTCGCCGGCGCCGGCGCGTTTCCCTCGGCGGGCAGGGCGCGGGTCTTCTGGACCGGGCTGTGCGGTGACCGCCTCAGGCTGGGCCGCCTGGCCGACTCCGTGGCGGCCGGAGCGCGCCGCGCCGGAGTCGGCCAGGCGGAGCACCGGAGGTTCACCCCGCATCTGAGCCTGGCCAGGTGCCGTCCGGAGACGGACATCGGTCCTCTGGTCGAGGCGTTCGGGCCGTTCTCCGGCACCGAGTGGGAACTGGGGACGGTGCACCTGATACGGAGCAACCTCGGGGCCAAGGTCCGCTACGAAACGGTTGAGGAATGGGACCTGGCGGCGCGGGCACCTCGTGGGCAGGGCTAGGCTCCAGGTCGTGGATCGTCCCCGTCGCTGGCTGCTGCCCACGGTGCTCGTGCTTCTCGTGCTCCTCGTGGTGATCGGCGCACTCGTGTCCTAGACCCTGTCCCCTGGATCTTCTGCCCGGCCGCACCGCGGCCCCCTCCCACGCCCCACGAGAGGCCCCTGACCGAGCCTGGCCACGGCGAGAGCCGCGGGACGGGACGCCGGCCTACCAGGCGTACTCCTCCGGCGCCGTCCGGAAGCCGGGGAAGATCTCGTCCAGGCGGGCCAGGGCCTTCTCGTCCAGCGTGATCTCCAGCGCCTTGACGGTGCCGTCGAGCTGGTCGAGCGTGCGCGGCCCGATGATCGGCGCGGTGACGACCTTCTGGTGGAGCAGCCAGGCCAGCGCGAGGTTGGCCGGGTCCACACCGAGCTCGTCCGCGAACGCCTCGTAGCGCTCGATCTTGTCGCGGTGCTTCTCCAACTGGGCGGTGATCTGCTCCGAGGCCGACCGGCCCTTGTCGATCTTCTTGAGGATGCCGCCGAGCAGGCCGCCCGCGAGCGGGCTCCACGGGATCAGGCCCAGGCCGTAGTCCTCGGCCGCCGGGATGACCTCAAGCTCGGGGGCGCGGACGATCAGGTTGTAGTGGGACTGCTCGGAGACCAGGCCGAGAGTGTTGCGCCGCCGCGCGCTCTCCTGGGCCTTGGCGATGTGCCAGCCCGCGAAGTTGGACGACCCCACGTACAGGATCTTGCCCTGCTGCTTGAGGATGTCCATGGCCTCCCAGAACTCCTCGAACGGGGTGCTCCGGTCGATGTGGTGTGCCTGGTAGAGATCGATGTAGTCGGTCTGCATCCGCTTCAGCGACGCGTCGGCGGCGCGCCGGATGTTGAGCGCGGACAGACGGCCCTCGTTGGGCCAGTCGCCCATGTCGCCGTAGAGCTTCGTGGCGATCACCGTCTTCTCGCGGCGCTCGCCTCCCTTGGCGAACCATCGACCGATGATCTTCTCGGTGATGCCCTCGCCCTTCTTCCAGCCGTACACGTTGGCCGTGTCGAAGAAGTTGATCCCCAGCTCATGGGCGTGGTCCATGATCGCGAAGGAGTCGTCCTCCGAGGTCAAGGGGCCGAAGTTCATCGTGCCCAGGCAGAGGCGGCTGACCTTCAGGCCGGTACGGCCAAGCTGCGTGTATTCCATGCGCCCACCCTAAATACCTGGAGTGCACTCCAGGCGAGAGGATCGGCGGGAAAATCCGTGCCGGCCGCCCCCGCCGCGTCTGTGACGCCCGCCGGTTCCGCCGGGGCATGATGGCTGGATGCTGAGTAAGCCGGGGGAAGTCTTGGTCCGCGCGTTCGCGGTGGTCGGCCTGACCGCGGCCACGGCCTTCACGGGGCAGAGCGCGCCGGCGGGCGGTGGGCGGGCGGCATGGGCCGATGCGGGGCAGGGCACGCGAGCGGACGATGAGGAGCGGATCCTCTTTCGCTTCAAGGACGGCCGGATCGGCGAGTCGAGCGGGCTGGCGGTCTCGCCGACCCACGAGGACGTCTACTACACGCACAACGACAGCGGCTCCGGGCCGGTCTTCTACGCGGTCGGTCCCAAAGGTCAGACCCGCGCGACCTTCACCCTGCGGGGGGCGGAGGCCCGCGACTGGGAGGGCATGGCCGCCTCCGTCGACCAGAAGACCGGCCGGGGGGTGCTCTGGTTCGCGGACATCGGCGACAACTTCGACGGGGCCTGGCCTGACATCTCGGTGTACAAGGTCGCGGAGCCCACGGTGCTGAGCGACGCCGTCGTCCCCGCCGTGCGCTACCGCTTCCGCTACGAGGACGGCGGGCACAACGCCGAGGGCGTCATGGTGAACCCCCGCACCGGGCGCCTCTACATCGTGACCAAGCAGTTCGCCGGCGCCGTCTACGAGGCACCGAAACGGCTGCGCACCGACAGGGTCAACGTGCTCCGCAAGGTCGGTCCCGCGCCCCTCATGGCCACCGACGCCGCCTACGCCCCCGACGGGTCGAGCTTCGTGATCCGAACCTACTTCTCCGCCACGGTCTACCGCGCTCCCGGCGAACAGATCACCCGGGTGACGATGCCGCAGCTGGATCAGGCCGAGTCGATCACCTACACGCGTGACGGCAGGTACCTGCTGACCGGTAGCGAGGGGAAGCGCAGCCCGGTCTACCAGGTGCCGCTGCCCGAGGAGGTTCTCCGCGAGGCGGCTCCGGAACCCACGACCGCCCTGCGGCGGGCGGCCCCCACGCCGGACGCCGAACCGGCCCCCACGCCGGTCGCCGGGAAGAAGGCCGGACGGGACGAGGCGGGCGAGGACGCGGGCGTGCCGACCTCGGCCGTGCTGCTCTGGCTGGCCATCGCCGCGGGCGCCACGGGCACCATCACCCTGATCGCCCGTAACACCCGTTGAGCGGCGATCGGGTCGTCTCGGCCGGCCCGGCCGGGGAGTCGCGGGTCGCGGGGAGGCTTCCGGTTCAGTCGGGAAGTCGCAGGTCGCGAGGGGCGGCTTGAGTCAGGGAGGCCGCCACGTCGGCGTCGACGGGGAACCAGGCGGACAGCCCGGTTATCTGCAGAAGACGTCCCAGGACGTCCGAAACCTCGGCCAGCCGCAACCAGCCGCCCGCCTCCGAGGTCATGCGCGCGCCGCTGAGAAGCGCCCGCAGTCCGGTGGAATCGCAGAAAGTGATCTTCTGGGCGTCGATGACGATCCGCGGGCGGCATTCGGAGACCAGCCGCTCGATGGTCTTCCTGAGCAGTTCGCTGGAGTTGTGGTCGATGTCGCCCGCGACGCTGATCACGGTGCAGCCGGCATGCTCGTGGTGGTCGACGCCGATGGAGAGTTCTCTGCTCATCGCCTCGCATTTCCACCCGGTGAAGCTGTCGGTCTCGGCTGTCGTCCGACCTGATCAAGGTATACCCCGCCGGACCGCCGGGGTGGGCGACGGGCGGGAGACATGTGCGTAACGGCTGCGAGGACCATCGTTCGTCTCCTGTACCTCCGGCCGGTCCGGAACATGACCCCGTACCGCAGATGAATGACCACATCCAGATTTATTGCCCTGACATATTCGAATATTCCTCAACCGTCCCGGATGGATTTCCGGCAATAGGCAATGATGGTTAAGAACCAGAGGGGTTATCCCTTCTCTTCCGGTGAGGATTGCCGCTAACTTTCGAAGATGCGCGTTCTGGTAACCGGGGCATCAGGTTTCGTCGGTTCGCATGCGGTCGCCGCGCTTCTCGCCGACGGGCACGAGCCGCTTCTGCTCATCCGCAATCCAGAGAGAACGCGCGAAGTGCTGGCCGGTGTCGGGGTGACGGAGCCGGTTCCCCTGCACAGGGCCGATATCCGCGATACGGCGGCGGTGCGGGACGGGCTCGAACAGTGTGACGCGGTCATTCACGCCGCCGCGGAAATCGGGGTCATCGGCCGCGCCGGCGATCTGGCCGGTACGAATGTGACCGGCGCGAAGAACGTCCTCGGGCAGGCCGTCGAACTCGGTCTCGACCCGGTCGTGCACATCTCGAGTATCGGGGTCTTCGTGCCCCCGACCGGTCCGGTGATCACGACCGAGAGCCCGCTCTCCACGCCGAGGAACGAGTACGGCAGGAGCAAGATCTCCGCAGAGCACTACGCCAGACGGCTCCAGGAGCAGGGGATGCCGGTCACGATCGTCTACCCGGCGGCGGTCGCCGGACCGTACCAGCCCTCGCTGGACGCGCTGATGGACGGGCTGCGCGCGGGGCTGGAACAGGGGTGGCCGATCACCGCCGGCGGCGTCGGCGTCGTCGACGTACGGGATCTGGCCCTTGTGCTCGCCCGCTGCCTCGAACCGGGGCTGGGGCCTCGCCGATTCATGCTGGGCGGGCACTACCTCACCTGGGCGCAGCTCGCCGACGTCTGCGACGAGGTGACCGGGAACCGCTGCCGGAGGTTTCGGGTCCACCGGTCGGTGCTGCGCGGCGCGGCGGCCGTGGTCGACGCGATGAAACTGATCAAGGAGATCGACTACCCGCTGACCAGGGACGCCGTCGAGATGATGGTCACGATGGTCCGCGCGTACGACACCCCGACCCTTGAGGCGCTCGGCGTGGGGCTGCGGCCGGTCCAGGAGACCGTCACCGACTCGCTGCGCTGGCTGGCGCAGGAAGGGCACCTCGGTCTGGACAAGGTCGGCAGGCTGGCGGGTAGTGTCACGCGGTAACGCGATCCCTCCAGCGCGACAGGGGTGGCGGCGGTGACCACCTCACAGTCAGGAGTCGGCGATGGACGTCGGGGTCGTCGGTGTGGGGATCGTCGGTCTGGCCGTCGCCAGTTCGTGGGTGGGCGTCGGCGGTGGGTGTCGGGGTCGAGGTGCGGACGGGGGGCGGCGATGAACGTCGGGGTCGTCGGTGCGGGGATCGTCGGTCTGGCCGTCGCCAGGGAGGCGGCGCTGACCCGCGGGGCCAGGGTGACGGTGCTGGACAAGGAGGACCGCGTAGGAGCCCACCAGACCGGGCACAACAGCGGCGTCGTCCACGCCGGGATCTACTACCGGCCCGGTTCGCTCAAGGCCACGCTCTGCCGTGAGGGGGTGGCACTGCTGCGGCAGTACTGCGCCGAGCACCGCATTCCCTACGACGAGGTCGGCAAGCTCGTCGTCGCCGCGACCGCGGCCGAGCGGCCCGAGCTGCGCCGGATCGCCGAGCGGGCCCGCGCGAACGGGGTTCCCGGCATCGCCGAGCTGGACGCGCTGGGCCTGCGGGAGATCGAGCCGCACACCGTCGGCACGGGTGCCGTGCACTCCCCGCGCACCGCGATCGCCGACTTCCCGGCCGTCGCCAGGCGTCTGGCCGCGGACGTGGCGGAGAACGGCGGATCGGTGCTGCTCTCACATCCGGTGCGCGCGGTACGGGAGACCGCGAGCGGGGTGAAGGTCCGGGCGGGGGAGCGGACGCTGAGCTTCGACCGGCTGATCGTCTGTGCCGGGCTCGGCACCGACACCGTCGCACGGATGGTCAAGGCCACCGGGGACGTACGGATCGTCCCTTTCCGCGGTGAGTACTACGCGCTGGCCGGCGCGGCGAGGGACCTGGTCCGAGGGCTCGTCTACCCGGTTCCCGACCCCCGCTACCCGTTCCTCGGCGTGCACCTGACCCGGAGGATCGACGGCGAGGTGCTGGTCGGCCCCAACGCGGTCATGGCGCTGGCACTGGAGGGCTACTCCTGGCGGGACGTCGACCTGGCGGAGCTGGGCCGGATTCTGGCCTGGCGTGGCACCCGGCGGCTGGCCGCCCGGCACTGGCTGACCGGCATCAGGGAGGTGGCCGGTTCGATGGGCAGGAGGTCGTTTCTGAGGGCCGCGCGCCGCTACGTCCCGGCCCTGACCTCCGCCGACCTCGTCAGGACCACCGGCGGCGTCCGCGCACAGGCCGTGGACGCCTCCGGCGGCATGCTGGACGACTTCGCGATCGACGTGCACGGCCGCGTCGCCCTCGTGCGCAACGCCCCTTCCCCGGCGGCAACCTCCAGCCTGGCCATTGCCAGACATATTGTGGGGTTAGCCTCTGTGTTGACCAGTTAACTGCTTTCTCATGTGGGCCGGTGAAAATAGACCAGTGACCGACTCACCCGAGGCACGTCTGCTGATCGTCGAGGACGAGCCGAACATCCTTGAGCTTCTGGCCGCGAGCCTGAGGTTCGCCGGGTTCGGCGTCAACACGGCGGGCAACGGTACGGACGCCGTCGCCGCCGTCCAGCGGCACCGGCCCGATCTCATCGTGCTCGACGTGATGCTTCCGGACATGGACGGCTTCGACGTCGTACGGCGCCTGCGCGGTGGCGGCAGCGACACCCCCGTGGTCTTCCTCACCGCGCGCGACGCCACCGAGGACAAGATCCGGGGGCTGACCCTGGGCGGGGACGACTACGTGACCAAGCCGTTCAGCCTGGAGGAGGTCGTGGCCCGGATCCGGGCGGTGCTGCGCCGTACCGGCTCCGGCGATCTCGTCCCCCGGCAGCCCCGGCTCAACTTCGCGGACATCGAGCTCGACGAGGAGAGCCACGAGGTGTGGCGCAGGGGCAAGGCGGTGGCGCTGTCACCCACGGAGTTCAAACTGCTCCGCTACTTCATGGCGAACGCGGGGCGGGTGCTGTCCAAGGCCCAGATTCTCGACCACGTGTGGGACTACGACTTCCGGGGTGATGTCGGGATCGTGGAGTCCTACGTCTCCGTGCTCCGTCGCAAGATCGACAACACGGACCCGCGGCTGATCCACACGCTGCGCGGCGTCGGATACGTGTTGCGCCTGCCGCCGACGCCGTGATGCTCAACGCGACCCCGCTGCGGGTGAAGCTGATCGCCGTCATCCTGGCCCTGCTGATGATCGCGCTCACCCTCATCGGGCTCGGCAGCGTCTCGATCATGAGTGGTTACCTGATCGACCGGGTCGACACCCAGATCGACCTGACGGTCGACACCGCGCTGCGCCGGATGAGCCGGGGAGTCATGCCGATCGGCAGGCCGCTGTCGCCCGACGCGAGGTTGGAGCTCCGTGACTCCAGCGGCAAGGTCGTCGACGCCTACAGTGGCGCCGACGTGGAGGGCAAACCGGGACCGTCGGTGCCTCAGGGCCAGGACAACCGGCCGTTCGACAGCGGCGACTGGCGAGCCCGTGCGGTCCCGCTGAACGACGGCGGAAACCTCGTCGTCGCCGTCGACATGGCCGAGGTCCGGCAGATCGTCGGCCAGCTCGCGCTGGTGGAACTGCTCGGCGGCGGGGGCCTGATGCTGATGCTCGCCGGGGCCGGGGTGTTGATCATACGCAGGAGCCTGCGCCCGCTGGAGGAGATCGAGCGCACCGCCCAGGCCATCGCCGCCGGAGACCTGAGCCGCCGGGTCCCCGATGCCGACCCGCGCACCGAGGTGGGCCGCCTCGGCCAGTCGCTCAACGGCATGCTCGCCCAGATCGAGACCGCCTTCCGGGCCCGTTCGGAGTCGGAGTCCGCGGCGCGCAGGTCGGAGGAGCGCATGCGAAGGTTCGTGGCGGACGCCTCGCACGAGCTCCGCACGCCGCTGACCTCGATCCGGGGGTTCGCCGAGTTCTACCGGCAGGGACCGGGAATCGACGCCGCGCCGCTGATGCGCCGGGTCGAGTCCGAGGCGGTCAGGATGGGCCTGCTCGTCGACGACCTGCTGATGCTCGCCCGGATGGACCAGCAACGGCCGCTGGTCATGCGCCCGGTCGACCTGCTCGCCATCGCCGCCGACGCCGTCCACGACGCCCGCATCCTCGCCCCTGAGCGCGAGGTCACGCTGTCCGTGGACGGTTCCGCGCTCATCGTCTCCGGCGACGAGGTACGGCTCCGCCAGGTCGTGGGCAACCTCATGACCAACGCGCTCACCCACACTCCCGAGCGGACGCCCGTGCGGGTGGTGCTCTCCGCCGATGACGGGATGGCCGTCATCGAGGTCGCGGACGAGGGGCCCGGCCTCACCTCCGAGCAGCGCGAACGCGTCTTCGAGCGGTTCTACCGCGTCGACTCCGCCCGGGGCCGCCGCGCCCCCGAGGACGGCGGGAGCGGGCTCGGCCTGGCCATCGTGGCCGCGATGGTGGTGGCTCACGGCGGCAGCGTCGCCGTGGACTCGGAGGTCGGCAAGGGGGCGACGTTCCGGGTGCTCCTCCCCCTCGCCCCCGAGTCCGGCTGACCACCGCCGGCACGACGCCGGCTGTTCCGGGTGGGGCCGGGGTGTGGCGACCCCACCCCGGCTCCCGTGCCGGCGGTGGCCGTCCGGACTCAGCGGGCGCCGGCGCCGGCCTCCGGCCAGCTGCTGTCGGGGAACTCCCCGCCGGCCGCGCCGCCGGGCATTACCACCCGGTCGTTCTCGGCCAGCCCCGAGGTGATCTCGATGTACTGGTCACCCCGGACGCCCGTCTCCACGACCCGCTCGACGCCGCCCTGCACGGTGACCCGGGAGACCCCCGCACTGGTCCGGACCGCCTGGGCCGGGACGTAGAGAGCCTCCGCCGACCTGGCGACGGTCACGGTGACCGAGGCGGTCTGGCCCACCATGAGGTCCGCCGGGGGCTCGTCGAACGCGATCGTGACGCCGTACCTCACCAGGCGGTCCGTGGTGGTCGCGGTGGGGGCGATGCCGGTCACGGTGCCCGTGTACCGCTCCCCCTGCCGGGTGGCCAGGGTGATCGCCGCCTGCTGGCCCAGTTCCAGGCTGCCGATGTCCGACTCGGTGAACAGCGCCTCCACCTGAAGTTCGTCCAGGTCTCCCAGGGTGAGGAACGTCCCGGTGCCCGCGCTGTCGCCGACCGCGCCGGCCACGGACATGACGGTGCCGTCGGCGGGGGCGACGATCCGCACGCCCGCCAGTTCCTCCCTGGCATCGGTCAGCTCCGCCCGGGCCTGCTTCACGCGGGCCTCGGCCTGCTCCACGCTGAGCGTCCCCCGCCCGGCGCCGCCGCTCTGCCCGGTGTTCGGGGCGGTGCCCTGCTTGGCGGCCTGCCCGGAGTTCCGGTCCGCGCCCGTGTTCGCACCGGCGTCGGCGCCGGTGTTCGCGCCCGGCTTCTGGGTGGGGCATCCGGTGGGCCCGGGAGTCGGCGTCCTGACCGTGGTGGGCCTGGCGGTCGCCGTCGGCCCGGCCGTGCCGGTGGGGGCGGCCGTCGGCCCGGGGTGGGCCGTCGGTCCCGCGGGCCCATCCGGGCCGGTCGTCGGGCCGGAGGGCCGGGACGTGGGTGTCGGCTCCGAGGTCGCGGACGGCCCGCCACCGTCCGGCCTCGCGGTCACGGTGACCGTCGCGGTGGCCGTCACCGTCACCGTCGGAGCGGCCGTCACGGTGACGGTGACCGTCGGGGCGGGCTGGGGAGAGTCGCCCCCCGGCCGTCCCGCCGCCGACGGGGTGGGGGTGGCCGTGGGCGTCACGGGCGAGGTCCGGGTGAGCGCGGCCGGAGTGGAGGAGCGCGCCGGGTCAGGTACGGGCGTCGGGGTGACCGGTGCCGTCATGAGGCGATATCCGGCGGGTGCGACACCGGCGGCCGGGACGACCCGTACCTCCCGCTCCGTTCCGGTCGGTTCGGGCGCCGGGGCGCTCGGCCCGGTCGGTGTGGGGGTGGCACCCGCCCCCGGAGGCCGTGTCGCGGTGGGCTCGCACCCGGTCTGCCCGGTGGGATCGGACCGGTCGGTCCCGGTCCGGCTCTGTGTCGGCTGCTGCCGCTGGGGAACTCCGACCGTCGCATCCCCCGCAGTGCTTCCGGTCGTGCTTCCGGTCGTGTTTCCCGCCTCCTCCAGCGCCTCCTCGGCCGCCGCGAGTTGCGCCTTCGCGGCGGCGTAGCGCTCGCGTGCGGGCGCGGAACCGATCCTGGCGAGCACATCTCCCTTGCCGACCTTGTCCCCGGCCTTGACGTAGACCTTCGTGACCGTTCCCGATCCGCCGAAGGCCAGGTCCCTGGTGCCGTCGTCCACGGTGTTGCCCGCGGCCGACACCGCGGCGGTCACCGTTCCGCGCCTGGCGGAGGCCAGCTCCACCCGGGGGGCCTGGTCGGAGCCGCCGTCGAGCACGACGACCGCGCCCGCGCCCACCAGGACGAGGGCGGCGAGGGCAAGCCCTCCCACGCGCAGGTTCTTCGACAGATGGGTCGGTCTCATGGCGGACAATCCTGGACCGTCTGATTCACAGCATGCTCACAGGTGTCTGAAGGTTTGCTGTGCATCCTGAGCGGTAAGACACGGTCTACAGGAAATCTTCAGCCTTTGCCGGGGTAGGCCCAAGCCTGGTACGCCAGGGTCGAGCGCTGTGAAGCTGTCGACCAAGCGCGGAGCGCTGATCGTGAACGGGACCCTCGGGGTCCTGTTGCTGGGCGGCGCGGTGATCGCCTACTCCTCCCTCGGCGGCGAGGCCTCGTCAGCCGACGCCGCGGTGCGGACCGTGCAGGTGACCCGGGCCACCGTCACCGCCTCCGTCTCCGCCTCGGGGACCGTGGCCAGCGCCCGCGCGCGGGCGCTCGATTTCGCGTCGAGCGGCACCGTCGAGAAGATCTACGTCAAGGTGGGGGACAAGGTCACCAAGGGCCAGATCCTCGCCAGGCTGGACGACGACTCGGCGCAGGAGAGCCTGGACGCGGCCGCCGCCGCCCTCGACACCGCGGACGACGACACCTCGACCGCCGCGGCCTACGCCCAGTACATCACGGCCAGGAACACCTACCGGGCCGCGAAGCGCGCCGTGGACGGCACGGTCATCAAGGCGCCGTTCTCCGGTACGGTCACCGCGATCAACGGCACGGTCGGGGGCTCCTCGGGTTCGGGCTCCTCGGGCTCCTCCACCAAGGCCGCGGGCAATGCGAGCGGCGCGGCCGGCTCGGGTTCCTCCGGCGGTGCGGCGAGCGGCTCGGGCGGTTTCATCGACATCGCGGACACCGGCAGACTCCAGCTCGTCGGCACCTTCACCGAGTCCGACGTCACCCGGCTCAAGGTCGGCCAGACGGCCTCCATCGGGTTCGACGCGCTCAACGGCGTCACCGCGGCCGGGAAGGTCACCCAGATCCAGCCGACCGCCACCACCAGCAACAACGTGGTCCAGTACCCGGTGACGATCTCCTTCACCGAGGTGCCGGACGAGGTCAGGCTGGGCCAGACCGCCACGGTCGGGGTCGTCGTCGAGAGCGTGCAGAACGTGCTCGCGCTCTCCTCCACGGTGATCTCCACCACGGGTTCCCGCAGCACGGTGACGGTCCTGCGTGACGGGCGGCAGGTGCCCGTCCAGGTGGAGGCCGGGGTCAAGGGCGACACGCTCACCGAGATCAGATCCGGGCTGAACGAGGGCGACCAGGTGGTCCGCCCGGCGACCACCGGGACCACCCAGCAGGGTGGCGGTCTCCCCGGTCTCGGTGGCGGTGGCGGCGGTCGTAACTTCGGCGGTGGGGGAGGGCCCGGCAGATGACCGTCCCCGTCCTCTCCCTGAGGGACATCACCAAGGTGTACGGCCGAGGAGACGCCGAGGTCCGGGCGTTGCGCGGTGTCTCGCTCAGCGTCGAACGGGGCGACTACGTCGCCATCATGGGCGCCTCCGGGTCCGGCAAGTCCACGCTCATGAACATCCTGGGCTGCCTGGACGTGCCCACTTCGGGCGACTACCACATCGACGGCACCGATGTCGGCTCGCTGGACGAGCGCCGGCTCGCCGTGCTCCGCAACCGGAAGATCGGCTTCGTCTTCCAGTCGTTCAACCTCATCCCCCGGATGAGCGCGCTCGCCAACGTCGAGCTGCCCATGGCGTACGGCGGGGTCGGCGCCGCGGATCGGCGGGCCCGCGCCCTGGCGGCCCTGGAGCAGGTCGGTCTCTCCGACCGGGTCCGCCACGAGCCGAACGAGCTCTCCGGCGGCCAGCAGCAGCGGGTGGCCGTGGCCAGGGCTCTGGTCACCGCGCCCGCCCTCCTCCTCGCCGACGAGCCGACCGGCAACCTCGACACCGCCTCCACCGAGGACGTGCTGGGCATCCTCGACGGGCTCAGCGTCTCAGGCAGGACAATCGTGATCATCACCCATGAGGACGACGTGGCCGCTCATGCCAAGCGGGTCATCCGTCTGGTGGACGGCCAGATCATCGAGGACCGCCGCCAGGCCCCCGTCGACGGGCTCCCGCCCCGCATGCCGGAGGTCATCGCGTGAGCCGGCTGGAGATCCTGCGGTTCGCGCTCCGCGGGCTGGCCGCGAACAAGCTGCGCAGCTTCCTGACCACGCTCGGCATCCTGATCGGGGTGGCGGCCGTGATCCTGCTGGTCGCCTTCGGCGAGGGAGCCTCACAGAGCATCCAGCAGTCCATCCAGCGGCTCGGCGCCAACACCCTCACCATCTCGGCGTCCTTCGCCGGGGGCGGTGGCGGAGGCGGTGGCGGTCTCGGCGGCATCGGGGGAGGCCGGGTGAGCGCGGGACAGAGCTCCGGCCCGCGTACCCAGGCCAGGTCGCTCACCCTGGAGGACGCCAGAGCGCTGACCGACCGAGAGCAGGCGCCCTCGGTACGGAGCGTGTCGCCCGTGGTGACCGCGAACTCGGCCACCGCGGTCCACGAGGGCGCCAGCCACCCGATCGCGCAGCTCGTGGGCACCTACCCCAGCTACTTCGAGGCGACGAACAAGCCCGTCGAGAGCGGCACCTACTTCGTCAACGACGACGTGATCGCCGCCAGGAAGGTCATGGTGATCGGGCGGACCGTGGCCGAGGGGCTGTTCGGCACCGCCGATCCGGTCGGCAAGCCGGTCAGCGTCTCAGGCGTGCCGTTCACCGTGATCGGGGTGCTGAAGGAGTCGGGCTCCACGGGCATGCAGGACGCCGACGACGTGGCCATCGTGCCGTTGCCCGCCGTGCAGCAGAGCCTGACCGGGTTCGGCGCGCTCGGTTCCATCATCGTGCAGGCGACCGGCGCGGACGCCACCGACTCGGCGCAGGCCGAGGTCACCGCCGTGCTCAACCAGCGGCACGGCATCACCCCGACGGGCACCGCGGACTACCGGATCCTGAACCAGGCCACCCTGCAGGAGACGGTCAGCTCGACCATCGGGATCTTCACCGCCCTGCTCGGTGCGGTCGCCGCCATCTCCCTGCTGGTCGGCGGCATCGGCATCACCAACATCATGCTGGTCACCGTCACCGAGCGGACCAGGGAGATCGGCATCCGAAAGGCCATCGGCGCACCCAGGAGCGCCATCCTCGGCCAGTTCCTGCTGGAGGCGACGGTGCTGAGCCTGCTGGGCGGCCTGCTGGGCGTCGCGATCGCGTTCGCCGGCACCCGCTTCACGATCGCCGGGATCTCACCGGTGCTCGTACCGTCCTCGATCGCGCTGGCCCTCGGCGTCTCGGTGGGCATCGGGCTGTTCTTCGGTGGCTACCCGGCCAACCGGGCGGCCAAGCTCCGGCCCATCGAGGCCCTGCGCCACGAGTGACCCGTACGGCTTAGGCAAGGAGAGAGACATGGGCGGCAACGCCGACGAGACGGTTCCGGCGGGGAGATCTCTGGAGGGCTCCCCGTTCCGTGGGGACCTGGACAGCGAGCTGGCGGCCCGGCCGCCGCGCCGGCTGTCCACGCTCACCCTCGTGCTGGGCGCCGGGGTGATGCTCGTGGCAGGGGTGATCGTGGGTATCCAGGCGCAGAAGACGATGGGCGTCACGTCCGGTCCAGTCGGTGCCCCGGGAGCCGTGACGCGGCAGGGCGCGGGCCCCGGCGGTTCCGCGGGATACGGCGGTTTCGGAAACGGGCAGCAGGGGGGTCAGGGCGCGGGCCAGGGGCCGGGGCAGGGCGGTGGCGGCCGAGGTGGCATGACCGTCGGCACCGTGCAGCGGGTGGAGGGCGAGAAGGTCTACCTCCAGACGACCGACGGATCCGTCGTGACGGTGAACACCACGGACGAGACATCCGTGCGTCTCACCAAGGAGGGCAAGGTCGCGGACCTCAAGCCCGGTGGCACGGTGGTCGTACAGGGAGCCAGGGCCGAGGACGGCTCGGTCAGCGCGACCGTGATCAACGAGGGGGGTGGCCGGCGGTGAGCCGGTTCCCAGGAAACGTTCAGCTTCGGCTGAGCTTCGTTCCAGAGAGGTGAGCGAGCCTCGGGGGGTGCTGGACAGAGTGGAAGCCCGATTGCTGGTCGTGGACGACGAACCGAATATCAGGGAGTTGCTCTCGGCCAGCCTGCGACTGTCCGGGTTCGAGGTGGTGACCGCGGTGGACGGCCGGGAGGCCATGCAGTTCGCCGAGCGCATCCGCCCCGACCTCGTCGTGCTGGACGTGATGCTGCCCGACATGGATGGCTTCGCCGTGGCCGGGCGGCTGCGGGAGATGAGCGGGCAGATGCCGGTGCTCTTCCTCACCGCGCGGGACGGCACCGACGACAAGGTCGCCGGGCTGCGGGTGGCCGACGACTACGTGACCAAGCCGTTCAGCCTGGAGGAGGTGCTCGCCCGCATCCGGGCCGTGCTCCGGCGTACCAGGGGAGACCTCGACCTGCCGGCCCGCCTGCAGGTCGGTGACCTGGAGTTGGACGAGGAGGCGCACCAGGTCTGGCGCTCCGGTGTCCCGGTGCGGCTGTCGCCCACCGAGTTCAAGCTGCTGCACTACTTCATGGTCAACAGCGGCAGGGTGCTGTCCAAGGCGCAGATCCTCGACCACGTCTGGAACTACGACTTCGGCGGTGACGCCGGGGTGGTCGAGTCCTACGTCTCCTACCTGCGCAGGAAGGTCGACACGGCCGAGCCGAGGCTCATCCACACCCTCCGCGGGGTGGGGTACGTGCTGCGCCCCCCGCACGGTGATTGAATTTTCAGCTGATATTCAGCACTACCTGACCTGATTCTGAGTTTTGTGTGTTCAAATAGACACTGCACGACCCCCGATCTCCTCGGAGCCATCCGATGGACTCGGGCTCGCCTCCAGCTGCGGGGGAGACGAGTCCGGCACGGTCCGCGGCCGGGATCCGAGGGCTGGGCCCCACCGCTTTACCGAGTTCGCCCCCGTAACCCGGTCAGGCGGTGGGGCCGATTTCGTCTGAGGGGGGCATGCGGCGACATGCCGGCCGGATTCGCCGCCGTGACCCGGGTGAGCGGTGGCACCGATCGCGTCTAGAGGGGCGTCCTGTCGGGCAGGATCGACCGTATGGGCGACAACGACGGTCTGCTGGAGACGTTGCGAGAGTTGCGGCGACATCTCGACCGTGACCTGTTCCCCCTCGCGATCGGCGACGTGGCGGCCGACCGCCGGGCACTGCGCGAGCTGACCGGCCAGCTCGACGACTACCTCATCCCCCGGCTGAGCGCCATCGACGCCCCGCTGCTCGCCGTCGTCGGCGGCTCCACCGGGGCCGGCAAGTCGACGCTGGTGAACTCCCTGGTCGGTACGGACGTCTCCGAGCCCGGCGTGCTGCGGCCCACGACGATGGCCCCCACCCTGGTCACCAGTCCCGCCGACCGCGACTGGTTCACCGCCCAGAACATCCTGCCCGGCCTGCCCCGCGTCACCGGGAGCGGCAGGGGCGAGCCCGGCACGCTCAGGGTCGTCACCACCGAGGCGCTGCCGCCGGGACTGGCCCTGCTGGACGCCCCCGACATCGACTCGGTCGTCACCGCCAACCGCGAGCTGGCCGCCCAGCTGCTCGCCGCCGCCGACCTGTGGCTGTTCACCACCACCGCCGCCCGGTACGCCGACGAGGTCCCCTGGGGTTTCCTGCGCTCGGCCAGGGAACGGAGCACGGCCCTGGCCGTCATCCTCTCCCGGGTGCCGCCGGAGGCACTGGGCGTGGTGCGCAAGGACCTGGCACGGTTGCTGGAGGCCAACGGCCTGGGCGGAACCCGGCTTTTCGAGGTGCCCGAGCTGGTGCTGCCCGAGGAGAACGCCCGGCTGCCGCGCCAGGCGGTCCAGCCGGTCGCCGACTGGCTCGCCGCCATCGCCGCCGACTCCCGCTCCCGCGCCGACGTGGTGCGCCACACCCTGTCCGGTGCGCTGGAGAGCCTCTCCACCCGCGTTCCCGCGCTCGCCGGAGCGGTCGAGCGCCAGCACGCCGGTGCCGCCGAACTGCGCTCGATGGCGGACGCCGCCTACGCCGTGGGCCTCGCCTCCTTCGACGAGGGCATGCGGGACGGGTCGCTGCTGCGGGGAGAGGTCCTGGCCCGCTGGCAGGACTTCATCGGGACCGGTGACCTGATGCGCTCCCTGGAGAGCCGGGTCGGCCGGCTCAGGGACCGGGTCGTGGCGTTCGTCACCGGGCGGCCCGCGCCGGAGAGCGAGCTGCGGGTCGCGCTGGAGAGCGGGGTGGAGGCACTGATCAGGGCCTCGGCCGACGGTGCCGCCGAGCGCCTGATGGAGTCGTGGTCGTCGCACCCGGCGGGACGCGCCCTGCTGGAGCGTGCAGGGGTCGCCACCGCGGGGCGCCTCGGCCGTGCCTCCGCCGACCTGCCCGCCAGGGCTCAGGAGGCGGTCAGGGGCTGGCAGTCGTACGTGCTCGACCTGGTCAGGAAGGAGGGGGCGGACAAGCGGACCACCGCCCGTATCACCTCGTTCGGACTCAACGGCGCCGGGCTGCTGCTGATGCTCGCGGTGTTCGCCTCGACCGGCGGCCTGACCGGCATCGAGGTCGGCATCGCCGGAGGCACCAGCGTGCTCAGCCAGAAGGTCCTGGAGGCCGTCTTCGGCGACCAGGCCGTCCGCACCCTCACCGTCAAGGCCCGCTCCGACCTGCGCGCCCGGGTGGCGATCCTGCTCGGTGCGGACGCCGACCGCTTCACCGCCCTGCTGGACGCCGTCCAGCCGCCCGAGAGCACCGCCCCCGCCCTCCGTGCCACCGCGGACGCGGTACGCGAGCACCTGCGCGAACTGCCCGTCGCGGACCGCAGGGCCGCCCTCTCACCGGGCTCCGCTCCCGAAGCCGAGGTGGTCCATGATGTCCGACGGCGGTCCGGTGGCGTCCAGCGCCCGGCGGGTGGGCAAGGGCCGCATCCGCCCGGCGGCGACGTCCCACGTATGAGTGGCGGGACCGATGACGGGGGGTCGCGCGCCACCGGCGCCGGAGAGGTGGGCGAGGCGTGAAGCTGCTGCGCAGGGAGAAGGCGGTCTCGCTGGACGACCGGCTGGCCGCGCTGGCGCGGGCCGCCGACCTGGCCGACGGGCGGCTGGACGCCGAGACGGTCGCCGTGGCGCGTTCGGTGGTCTCCCGCGCCGGGGTACGGGCGAGCCTGTCGGTCGACCACACCGTGGTCGCGCTGGCCGGAGCCACCGGCAGTGGTAAGTCCTCGCTGTTCAACCTGCTGTCCGGCACCTCGCTCGCCACGGTCGGGGTCACCCGGCCGACCACCTCGACCGCCCAGGCCGCCCTCTGGGAGGGCGGCGGCGCGGGACCGCTGCTCGACTGGCTGGGTGTCCCCCGCCGCCACGAACTCCTGGACACCTCGGGCTCGGCCGGCGTCGCTCCCGGCGTTTCCGAGACGCCCGCCCCCGGTCTCGTCCCCGATGCTCCCGTGCCCGCCGGGCAGCCGTCCGGGATGGACGGGGAGGCCGCCGGACTGATCCTGCTCGACCTGCCCGACCACGACTCGATCGAGCCTTCGCACCGGCTGGAGGTCGACCGGCTCGTCGAGCTGGTCGACCTGCTGGTCTGGGTGCTCGATCCGCAGAAGTACGCCGACGCGGCGGTCCACGACCGCTACCTCAGGCCGCTGGCCCGGCACCGGGAGGTCATGGTCGTCGTCCTCAACCAGATCGACAGGCTCTCTCCGGCCGCCGCCGAGCGGTGTCTGAAAGACCTCCGGCGGCTCCTCGACGCCGACGGGCTGGCCGGGGTGCCGGTGATCGGGGTCTCTGCCCGCACCGGCGCGGGTGTTCCCGAGCTGCGTTCCCTGCTCGCCTCCCGGGTCGCCGGCCGGCGGTCCTGGGCCGCCCGCCTCGCCGCCGACACCGGCATGGCCGCCGACGTGCTCGGAGAGGCGTCCAGCACCACCACTCCGGGAGAGAACCTCTCGATGGACGCTCTGGTGAAGCCGCTGGGGGACGCGCTGTCGGAGGCCGCCGGGGTGCCGACCGTCGTCGAGGCCGTGGCCAGGTCCCACCGGCACCGCTCGGTCGCCGCCACCGGATGGCCGCCCACCCGGTGGATCCGCCGCCTGCGGCCGGACCCGCTCCGCCGCCTCCGTCTGGACGCCGGCAGCCGTGCCTCCGGGGAGCAGGGGGACATCGTCGGGAGGACCTCGATTCCGGTGGCGACGGTCGTCCAGCGCTCCCGGATGGACAACGCGATCAGGGAGGCCGCGAGAGGCGCCTCGGCCGGGCTGCCCGCGCCGTGGACGACGGCCGTGCGGCAGGCGGCGAGGTCACACGAGGACGAGCTGGAGGACGGCCTGGACCGAGCGGTGGCCACCACCTCTCTCGGTGCCGCCCGGCGGCCCCTGTGGTGGCGGCTGGCCGGGCTGGCCCAGTGGCTGGCGCTGGCGACGGTGCTCGCCGGAGGGGCCTGGCTGCTCGCCCTGCTCGCCATCGACTACCTACGACTTCCGCAGCTCTACCTGCCGACCGCGGGAGAGCTGCCCTGGCCCACCACGCTGCTGATCGGGGGTGTCCTGCTCGGCCTGCTGATCGCGCTGCTCTCCCGGGTGGCCTCCTGGCTCGGCGGCCGGCGTCGCGCCCGCAGGGCGGCGAGGGCGCTGCGGGCGAGTGTCGACCAGGTCGCCCGCGAGCTGGTGCTCGATCCCATGGAGGAGGAGCTGGCCCGATACCACCGCTTCGCCGAAGCGGTCACGCTGGCCCGGAACGGGACTCGCAGGTGAGGTGGACGGGCCTTGTGCCCTGCCTGGCGAAGCCTGCCGAAGGTCACGTGCTCGTCGGCATGGGTCTCGATGCGCGGGGCGGGAGGCGGTCCGGTACCGTGCGGTTTCCGGCGGATGCTCTGGGGGCGAGCGCCTCCCGGTAGAAGGGGACGGACCCGGAGAAGGGAGATCGGTGTCCGTCACGCAGGAGGCGCTCAGTTGGGTCCTCACCACGGGGCCGGACGGTCGGTGCCGGTCGGGGCGTCAGGTGAGGAGGCGGATCAGGCGACGAGGTTGACGTAGTACGTGGAGTAGCCGTTCATGTCGATCAGACGGGTGCCCACGCGCCTGGCCGCGGTGCTGCCGATGTTGATGCAGGAGTCGAAGGCGTTCTGATAGACGTACATCGGGCCGTAGGCGCCGGTCCAGACGGCGCCGTTGGCGGCCTCGGCGTAGTAGGCGGCGTAGCGGTTGTTGGTGTTGAGGACGAACGCCTCGCCGCCCGGGTCGATGGCCCACCAGCCCCGGGTGCCCCACTGGCCGTAGTCGCGGCAGCCGTCGGGGCTGTAGAACATGATCGCGACCCACACCTTGGAGCCGTAGCGGTTACGGAAACGCAGCTGCATGTCTACTCCTCCGCTTCCGTGAATCGCAGGGCGAGGGGCCTGTCGTCGAGCGCCTCGCCGGCCACCGGGGGAAGGTGGTCGTCGCTCTTCGCGACGACCGCGACGCGGTCGGCCGCTCCCGGCCGCTCGCTCGTCTCTCCCGTGCTGGCCGCCGTGGCGTCCGCGAACGCCACCCGGGGGTCCGGGGGGTGTTCGGTGCCGTTGTCCGGCATGGTTGCTCACCTACATTCGTTTGAGTGCGTAGGGTGATCGAGAGACAACATACAGTCATGTTCAAGGTCATGTAAAGAATCGTTTTCATTTCCAACGGAGGGCCTGCCGGCGGATCTCGGAGTGGGGCCGAAAGGGCGCTGCCGACTCTTCCGTGATCCGGGTGTTTCCGCATGCCCCGCTGTGCGGAAACACCCGGATCATCAAGGAAAGAGCGTCTGGTCGCCTGCCCGCCGTTCGCGAATCGGGGAAACGCGACCGGCTCAGCCGATGTCGAGAACCGCCTTGCCGTGCAGCCTGCGGCCGCGGAGAGCCTCGACCGCCTCGGCGGCCTTGTCCCAGCCGCCCCGCCAGGAGATCTGCGGGTCCAGGCGGCCGGCCGCGACCTGCCCGGCCAGCCAGGTCAGGTCCGGTGCCAGGTCCGAGCAGGCGAGCAGGAAGAAGGTGACGATCGAGCGGTCGTGGCGGCCCTGGTCGCCGAACAGCGCCCCGAACGGGAAGTGCTCGCCGTCGCTGGTCGCGTGCCCGACGGACACGAGTGTGCCGCCCTCGGCGAGCTTGTCGAAGCCGTCCACGAGTTGGCGTCCGCCGACCAGTTCGACGATGCCGTCCACCGGGGCGTCGACCTCGGACGGCCCGGCCACCACCTCGTGCGCACCCAGCGCCCGCAGGCCGTCGCCGTGCGCTTCGGGGTCACCGGTGGAGGCCACCACGTACGCGCCGCCGAGCCGGGCGAGCTGCACGGCGTACCGACCGACTCCGCCGGTGGCACCGGTGATCAGTACCCGTCTGCCGACGATCGGGCCGAGCCGGTGCAGGGCACGCAGTGCGCTGGCGCCCGCCACCGGGACGGTACCGACCGCGCCGAGGTCGGCGCCTTGCGGCACCGTGCCGATCAGCTCCGTGTCGACGGCGCGCAGCTCCGCCCACGCGCCGTCGGCGGCGAGCGTCACCACCGGGGTGCCGGCGGCCGGGCCGGAGCCGTCGGCGGCGGCTCGCTCCACCACCCCGGCCGCGTCCCAGCCCGGCACGCTGCCCTCGGGTGCGTTCTCCAGGCCGAACTTGACCTCGCCGTAGTTGAGGGAGGTCGCGGCCACCCTGATCAGCGCCTGGCCGGGGGAGGGGTCGGGATCGGGGGCCTCGCCGAATCGCAGTCCACCGGCTAGGGAACGGTCGACAAGCAGAGCACGCATGGGTCTGTACGCCTTTCGTGAGGGCATCGGCGATCATCATAATGCCACTGAGTGGCATAAGCCTATAAGGGGCATTCATGCTCCGTTAGACTGGCCGCGATGACCACACCGATCACTCCCGCCGACCGGCTGCCGCTGCGCGAGCGCAAGAAGCTCCGCACCCGCCAGGCGCTGATCGACACCGCTCTGGAACTGTTCACCGAACGGGGTTTCGACGGCACGACACTCGACGAGCTCTGCGCGGCGGTCGAGGTCTCCAAACGCACCTTCTTCCGTAACTTCAGCAGTAAGGAAGACGTGGCGATGGCGCCCGTCCACGATCTGTGGACCGTCTTTCTCGACGACCTCGAATCCCGCGAACCCGGTGGTCGCTCCGTCCTGGAGATGCTCCAGGACGCCCTGCTCACCGCCCTCGACCGAATGCCCACCGAGGGCTGGGAGGACCGTGTTCGGCTCAGCCGCCGACTCGCGGAGAAAACCCCCTCGATGGACGCGCACGGCCTGCACTTCTGCGACCGCACCAGCCGCGCCGCACTCGCGGTCCTGCACCGCAGGTTCAACCTGGCCGATCCGCGCGACCTGCGCCTCAGGCTCGCCCTCGACATGCTCGTCGCCGCGTTCCACTGCGCCCTGGAGACATGGACATCCCGGCCCGGAGCCCCCACCCGCGCCGAACTGGCCGCCCACACCCGCGACGCCTTCGCCGCGATCCCGAGCAGCCTCACGCTGACCCTCGGCCTGCGGGAGGAAACCGGGTGACGTCTTCGGCCGTACGCCCGGATACCGGCGGCGGACGATGAGCCACGTCGCGACGGCGGTGACGGTCTCCGAGGGGTCGCCGACGACGTGCGGGCGGCTGCGGGGGAAGGTGATCGAGTCGCCCTCGGCAAGGGTGACGATCTTCGAACGTCGGAAGCTCAGGCACCCTCGTAGAGACGGGCCAGGTCAACGAGTTGTACATCCACGCGGGTCTGCGTGGCTTCTCGCAGTTGAGGCATGAAGCCGGCGGCGCTGAACAGTAGCAGCCGGGTGCCGGGGGTGGCGCGGTCGTCGCGGCGGATGAGCAGCTCACGGAGGCGCTCAAGGCGCTCAAGGTGGCCGCGGCCGATGACGTCGCCGTACTTCGCCTCACCGATCGCGAGGATGACCTCTTTACCCTCGCTGTCACGACCAAAGACGACGACGTCGATTTCGTGGCTGTTCCTGGCCGCCGGGTCGGGCAGGATCCCGGAGGCGACGTGGGTACGCAGACCACCGAGGGTTTCGGAATGGGCGTACCAGCGTGTCCAGGTGCGGGCGAGGTGTTCGAAGTGTGGACCGAGGACTTTGCTGCGAAACGCCGTCTGCGAACGGTCCCAGACCTGCCCGGCATAACCGGGACGCTCCAGGTCGGTCCATTCCGGCCTCATGATCGCGTGATAGAAGCTGAGAATGGGTTCGGTGATGCGGTAGGTGGAACGCTTTCCATGGAAGGCGTCCGGATCTCGGGCGATCATTCCGACGTCTTCCAGGAGCGTCAGGGAATGACTCAGGTCGGTGGACTTGCGGCCAAGGTATCCGGCGATGCCGCCGCGGGTGTGGTTGCCGTTCGCGATCGCCGACAGAACACCGTGATACAGGGCGACGTCCCGTAGCTCCGGTTCTTCGGCGAGGAGGAAGCGGGCTTCACGGAACAGCGGGCGCCCCGGGTTGAGCACGTTGCGGATCACCCACGGTCCAAAGTCCTCGATGCCGTCGGGGACGTCGCCAAGGGTGAACTCGCGCCGATAGGCGGGAGTGCCACCAACGACGGCGTTGACGAGCAGCGCCAGGGCGGGATCGGAGATGTCCCAGAAATCCCGGGCCAACCGGTAGTCAAGAGTGGGGACCACCAACTCCAGGCTCGCCCGGCCACGGAGCGGCGCGGTTCCCGCGAGCAGCGACCCCATGAAGGACAGTGCCGACCCACACAGCAGGAGCCGTATCGCGCTGCCCTGACGTTGCCCCTGAGGGCCGAGGGCCCGTTGGATCAGGGAGGGAAGCTGCGGAGACGCCTTGGCCAGATAGGGAAACTCATCGATGACCACGGGAGTCGGTCCGGCGGCGATGGTCATGAGGAACTCGATGGCCTCGTCCCAGTGCGCGAACCTGCGCGGGACCGGCTCACCGAGATGGCGGGCGAGTGCCGTACCGAACTGCTGGAGAGACTCGGTCTCGGTCGCCTCGGTCGCGGCGAAGTAGAACCCTCCCGTCGCCCGGCAGACCGCGTCCAGCAGGAAGGTCTTACCTTGACGACGACGTCCGGACACCACGCCCAGAGTTGCCTCCGGTCCCGGGTAGCGGACGAAGCGCGACAGTTCCGACCACTCGTAGTCACGGTCGAACATCCCTACGGGCTTGTCCATGATCACCCCCATTAATGATGAGCATGTTTATTATAGGTCAACTCATCATTGACTCTCAGGAGTGAGAGTGAGCGGGCGCCCAGGCCGGGGTTCGCAGGCAGGGGAGATCCCGCCGCCGCGCATGCCGTCGGTGTCGCCGGGTGTGGCATCCGGCTGGGCGGCCCGCCGAGGGCCGCGAGACGGGTGAGGAAATACGACACAAGGTGTCGGGTTTTGGGTGGAACATGGATTCACCGGTCGGCGTCGACGGCGTGTGGACCGGGCCCTACGGATGGACAAGGACTCTAATGCGCGAAACGCCCGAGGAGCTCAAAGAGCTTCAGGCCCTTCTCGACGCCTCCCTCTCCCGTTCCACCTCGCACCTCCGCTCGATCATCAGCGGCGAGCGCACCCTGACCGCGGAGCAGCTCACCCAGGTTCTCACCGGCATGTGCCCCCTCGCGCTGTCCACCGTGACGGCGAAGGGCGAGCCGCGGATCAGCGGTGTGGACGGGCACTTCCTGCACGGAAAGTGGCACTTCGGCACGGCGCGCAACGCCGCCAAGGCCCGCCACCTCGCCGCCCGGCCCGCGGTCAGCGCCGCGCACATGCGTGGTGAGGAGCTTGGCGTGTTCACGCACGGCACGGTGGAGATCCTCAACCCCCAGGACGGCGAGCCGGCCGCGGACTGGCCGGACCTGCTCGCGTACTTCAAGGACTTCTACGGCGACGATGCCTTCGACTGGGACAACGACGTGGTCTACTACCGGCTGCATCCGCACTGGACGACCGTCTATGCCTCCGACGTCGCGAAACTCATCGCGGCGTCCCAGCCCTGATCCGCAGCACAGCCCCTGGCGGGACCATGTCCCCTATGTTCGAGCCGGTTGGGTCTCGGTCGTAAACGACCGAGCGTGCAGCTCCTCGCCGTCGATGGGTTCGACGGTTCAGGCCGCGTCGTCGGCAGCGTGACTCACTGCCCAGCCCGCCATACCGCGCGAGGCGATGTCGCGGGCCGCGTTGACGTCGGCGTGCTCAGCGAAACCGCACGACGTGCAGGAGAAGGTGGCCTGATCGGGCCGGTTCCTCTTGTCCAGAATGTGGGTCGAGATCCTCGGCGTCGTTCAAGGTGTTGGCGTCATCGCTCAGGCGCACCGCCTGCAGTCCGAGAGCGGCTTCGGCCCTTCGACGCCCAGCACTCTCAACGTCGACGCCTTCATCGGTTGTTGACTCCCGGAGGGAGGGTGCCATAGGTTGCGTGCAGCGATACTTCATAGTATCCCACGAAATTTCGTGACTCATGATCCTAGTGATGCCTGCTGAATCACGGCATCACGGTGGGGTGGACAGCCCGCCCAACGTTTCGGCAACGAGCGGGCGCCATGGCCGCGAGTTTAGGAGACAGGAACATGGAGACGGCGATGTCCAACGCGGCACAGCTACCGACCTTCGATCTCAACGAGCCGGGGGCGCAGGACGAGCTCTACGAGCGCTACGCGGACCTGCGCTCCAAGAGCAGGGTGGTCCACAGCGATCGCTTCGGCGGTTACTACATGCTGACGCGATACGAGGACATCAAGGCCGCGCTCACCCAGCCTGACCTGTTCGCATCCGGCCAGGGTGTCACGATTCCCCATTTCGGACTGCCGATCCCGGCCCTTCCCCTGGAGGCGGACCCGCCCGAGCACAAGGCCTTCCGCGCCTTGCTGCTGCCGCTGTTCCGGCCCAGGCAGGTCGCGAAGTTCGGGGAGTACGTCGAGGAGGTCACCGCCGAGCTCATCGACGCCTTCATCGAGCGGGGCGAGGCCGACCTCAAGGCGGAGCTGTGCGAGGTCGTCCCCTCGCGCCTGACCGAACTTTTCCTCGGCCTGCAAGACGGTGAGTGGCAGCGGCTGCGCAGCTTCGGTCCGAGGCTGCTGCAGACCTCCCGGGAGCAACTGCTCGCCGAGAACGAGGAGGTCGCCCGTGAATTGATGTCGTTCTTCCGGGAGGTGCTCGACCGCAAGCGGGCCGACCCCAAGGACGACCTGCTCAGCCTCCTCGTCACCGCGGAGGTGGACGGCGCGCCGCTGGCCCCGGACCAGGTGCTGGGAATGGCGATCCTGGTCGGGGAGGCCGGGCACGCCACCACGATCAGGTCGCTGACGAGCACGTTCTTGATGTTGGGCCTCGACATGGAGCTGCGGCAGCGGCTGATCGACGACCCGGCGCTGATCCCCGCCACGATCAACGAGATTCTCCGGCTCGAAGCGCCGTCGCAGATGTTCGCCCGGACCGTCACCCGGGACTGCGAGTTCGCCGGGCACCGGTTCAAGGCCGGCGACAAGGTCGGAATCCTCTTCGGCAGCGGAAATCGTGACGACAAGGTCTTCGATCGACCGGACGAGGTCGACCTCGAGCGCAAGCCCAACCCGCATCTGTCGTTCGGCGTCGGTATCCACCGCTGCGTCGGAGAACCCCTCGCCCGGCTCGAAATGCAGGTCGTCATCGAGCAGGTGTTGCGCCGTCTGCCGGACTACCGGCTGAAGGATCCGGACAACGTCGAGTGGCTCCCCGGGTTCCGCCGGGAGCTGGCCACCCTGCCCGTCACCTTCTCCGCAGGCGCCAGGACGACCGGATGAGAGCGTTCCGTCTGATCAAGCCAGGCGAGCCGCCGGCAGTCGTCGAGGTGCCCACTCCCCGACCGGGACCGGGCGAGGTGCTGGTCAAGGTCGCGGGGGTCGGCGCCTGCCACACTGACGTCACCCTGATGGACGCCGAAGCCGGTTTCACGCCCCCGCTGCCCTTCACGCTGGGGCACGAAGTGTCGGGGTGGGTTGCCGAGCTGGGCGAGGGCGTGACCGGGCTCCACGTTGAGCAGCCCGTGCTGGTCTACATCTCGTGGGGGTGCGGACGCTGCATCCGCTGCGCGAGCGGACTGGATCACTGGTGCTTCAACGGGGCGAACCTGGCCGGGATCGGCCGCGATGGGGGGCTGGCCGACTATCAGCTCGTCCCCGACGCGCGTTACGTCGTCCCGCTGCCAGAGAACCTTGACGTGTTCGAGGCCGCTCCGTTGGCGGACGCCGGTCTGACGCCGTACCACGCGATCCGCCGCTCCGCCCACAAGCTGGTGTCGCCGATGTCGACGCTCGTGGTCGTCGGCGTCGGAGGGCTCGGGCACCTGGCGGTCCAGATCGCGCGGGCGACCTCGGCCGCCACCGTCGTCGCCGTCGACATCAGCCAGGACAAGCTCGAGTTCGCGCGCAAGCTCGGTGCCCACCACGCGATCCTGGCAGGGCCCCACGCCGCGGCGGCGGTGAAGGAGGTGACTGCGGGCCGTGGTGCCGACCTCGTCGTGGACTTCGTCGGGAGCGACGCCAGCGGGGCTTTCTGCGCCGCCGCAGCGGGAAGTATGGCCGAGATCACGCTCATCGGTGGCGCAGGCGGATCGATAACCGTCGATCATCGCTCGCTGCAGCGCGACACCTCGGTCACCCGCTCCGGGATGGGGTCCATCCCCGACCTGCACGAGGTCGTCGCGCTGGCAGCGTCAGGAGCGATTGGAGTCGAGGTCGAGAAGTACCCCTTCGCCGAAGTGGACGCCGTCTACGATCGACTCAGGAACGGCCAGGTCAAGGGGCGCGCGGTCATCACACTGGACTGACGCGGGACGAAGCCGGGTCCACCGCTCCGGCGAGTGTTCGCGGGTGCGGCGATCGCAGCAGCCCACTACACGACGCACGGACACCTCCATCCTGGGACCGGGACGAGCCGTGACGTGGTCGCAAATTCCTATCGGCACAGCAGCCACTTCCCGGAGCACGGCCTCGCAAAAGGACCGGCTTGTGACCTCGACCACGAGTCCGACCCGGGACCTTCGCACCCTGGACTTGTACGACCCGGAGGTGGAGTGCCACCGGGTGCTCGCACCAAGGCCAGGTCACCAAGAGCGACCGCTTCGGCGGCTACTACATACTCAACCGCAATGAGGACAGGCTCGAGAAAGGGCGCGGGATGTCGGACGCGAAGTTGACGATGACGATCGGGGGCCGGGCCGTACGGACACCGCGCTCGCTTCCGGTCGTGGACCCGTCGACGGGGGAGGTGGCCGCGCACGCCCCCGCCGCGGAGGCGGAGCACGTCGAAGACGTCATGTCGGCGATGGCGGCGGCGCAGCCCGGGTGGGCTGCCGAGTCAGTGGACGCCCGGGCACAGATGATGCGTCAGGGCGCTGACGCGGTCGCTGCCTCGATTGACGAGATCGCCCGGCTTTCGACCCTTGAGCTCGGCGCTCCGCTGGCCTTCTCCAAGGGGCTGGTGATGGGCGTGATCTCCGCCCTGCGGTACTTCGCCGACCTCAAAGTAGCCGGCGAAGTCCTCAGCGACGGTGAGACCGAGCGAGTGGAGGTGTTGCGGCGTCCGGTGGGGCCGGTCGTTGCGATCACCCCGTGGAACGTTCCCGCGTACATGATGGGCCTCAAAATCGGCCCAGCGCTAGCGGCCGGCAACTGCGTGGTGGTCAAGCCGTCGCCCTACACCCCACTCGCCACGCTCCGTGTCGGGGAGATATTGCGCGAGGTGTTCCCGGCGGGGGTGCTGAACGTCGTGTCGGGCACCGACGAACTCGGGCCCATGCTGGTCGACCACCCCGTCCCGCGGAAGATCACCTTTACCGGTTCGATTCCCACCGGGAAGGCGATCGCCGCGGCCGCCGCCAAGGACCTCAAGCGGGTGACCCTCGAACTGGGCGGCAACGACCCGGCGATCCTGCTCGACGATGTCGATGTCGAGGCGATTGCACCGAAGCTCTTCTGGGCCGCATTCACCAACTCCGGGCAGGTCTGCATCGCGATCAAGCGCATCTACGTCCCTGCGCACCTGCACGACGCACTCGTCGACGCACTCGTCGAACTCGTCCCATCGGTGAAGCTCGGGTCAGGGCTGGACGAGAACACCAACATGGGGCCACTGCAGAACCGCGCGCAGCTCGACTTCGTGTCCGCGCTCGTCGAGGACGCGAACACCAAAGGTGCCACGGTGGCCGCCGGTGGCCGGCCCGAGAACCGGCCAGGCTACTTCTACCCGCCCACCATCGTCGCCAACGCCGCCGCAGGGATGCGCGTCGTCGACGAAGAGCAGTTCGGGCCGGTCCTTCCGGTGGTCCCCTACGCCGACCTTGGCGAGGCCGTCACCCAGGCCGACCACGGCTACTTCGGCCTCGGCGCCTCGGTGTGGAGTGCGGACCTCGACCGTGCCAACGCAGTCGCCGACCGGTTGGAGGCCGGGCAGGTGTGGGTCAACACCCACCAGTCCACGCTCGGCTTCTCCCAGCCGCTTACAGGTGTCAAGCACAGTGGCCTCGGGGTGGAAAAGGGCCGCTGGGGTCTCGAGACCTTCACCGAGGTGCAGACTCGCTACGTATCGCGGGCCTGACGTTCTGGACCAGGTTCTCATCTTGATCATTAACCTGCGCCCTCGGTCGGCTCTTTGAGCCGGCCGGGGGTGTTGCCGATGTTCTGCACTGTGAAGCTCTCAATCGATTCCCGGTCTGTGCAACGCGCCTGCACTACGCTCGGGACATGAGCAACGAACTTCCCGCCGATCTGCTCGCCGAGGCCAGGCAGTGGATTGCCGAGACCGGTCAGGACATCACGCCTGCCGAGTACATCGCTCAGGCTGTTCACCGACAGATGCAGCAGGATTACCGGGCTGCCAAGGAGCGAGAGGCGCGTCGCATCGAGGCGATCCGCACCTCCAACCCCGAGGGGTTCGCCGCCGGTGAGCGTCGAGCCGAGGAACTGATCGCCAAGTACGCCGGCCGGGCCACGGCGTGAGTGCCAAGTTCATCCTCGACACCTCGCTCATCACCGCTTACGCCCAAGGGCACGACCAGGCAGTCGGCGTGGTCCATGCGATCAAACGTCGTGTCCCTGACGGTCTTCTCCTGCCTGCCGTGTCGGTGATCACCGCACGAGCACACCTCACCATGGACCAGCGAGAATATCTGGACGCGGAACTCCTGGCCCGTAATCCCCGGCCGGCCCTCGATGAGGTTGTCGTGAAACTCGGCGTTGGATACGACCCCGTTAAATTCGACCTCGACGGGGATGCCCAGCGAGGGATCTCCGGCACCTGGGCGGACCTCGGAGTCGATATGGTGCCGATCGACGTGGCAGAGGCTGCCTACTGGGGTAACCGGACCGATCGCACCGTGCTGACGCTCGCAGGAAAGCAGGTGTGGGGGCGACTGCTCAACGACCTGCCAGGAGTGAGCGTCGAGGACCTACAGGACGGTCCGCCCGAGAACTGGAGCTGACTGTGATGGGCGCCGGTGATCCAATCGATCGGAGTGACTGACTTCCTCTGACACACAGAGAAACCCCCCGAAGGCGTAACCGGGGGGTTTCTTGGCGGGGGTGCATTTGAGATCAGTCGCAGTCACCGTTCTTGACGGTGGTGACGAAGGTGGTCCACTGGTGGGGGGTGAGGATGAGGGAGGGGCCGGTGGGGTTTTTGCTGTCGCGGATGGCTCGGTGGTTGTTGGAGAGGTTGGCGATTTCGACGCAGTCGCTCGCGTCATCGCCGGAGAGGGTGGATTTGCGCCAGTGGGCGGTGTGAAGTTCCTGGATCAGGTCGTCCATCGCTGGATCGCCTCCTTGATCATGTCGCGTGAATCATTCCGGGATAGAGCGTCCGCACGGATCAGGTCGTATCTGAATTCTAGTCTTTTTACCTCTTCTGCCCGCTCGCTTACTCGGTCCCCGGTGCTCTGGGAATCGATGTAGGCCACGGGAGGTGCGCTTCCCGGCATGTCGGCGATGGTGAAGCCACCCAGCAGGCCGAGCACGTTGCGCGCGGTGTAGGGGAGCACCTGAAGAGAGAGCCATGGGCTCTCCGACATCTCCAGAAGGTAGTGGAACTGCTCCCTCATCACCTCTGGATCGGCGATGGGACGGTGCAGGATGCCCTCGTCCAGGATGGCCCAGAGCATCGGGGGGTCAGGTCGGCGAAGAATGTTCTTCCGGTCCATTCGGGCCACGATGTTCTCCTTCACCTGCTCGGGGGTAACGCCGGGGCTGCGGCTGAGGATGGCTTCCGCGTACTGCTCGGTCTGAAGGAGGCCGGGCACTATCAGCGCTCCCCAGATGCGCTGGGAGACCGACAAGGGTTCGAACTCCAGCCAGGGGCGGAACCAGCGGGGGACCTGGGTGGCGGCGCGGTCCAGGCGGTCCAGTAGGTCGACGAGTGTGGTGCCCAGGTCGAATGCCTCGTCCAGCTGGTGGGCCAGCTTCCTGGTGGGTGCTCGGTGGCCGTTCTCCAGCATGCTCAGATGGCTTACGGCGATGGGGACCACGGTGCAGAGTTGCCTCTGGGTAAATCCAGATAAAATCCGGTATTTCCGTAGCTCTCTGCCGAATTGAACGCGTGTGGATTCGTATGAATACGTATCGAACTCCGGCTCCGAGTCCGGCTCGGGCTCTGGCTCCACGGCGATGCTCATCTCGGTCTCCTCTCGTTGCCTCTTTAGCAGTCTCCTTCATTTTCATTGCCGGGGGAATGGATATTAAGTTCTCGCGGGTTCACAGTGTTGTGAACTTACTTCGTGAACTGTGAACCCGTGATAAGCGCGGATCGGCTTCCGGTGTGCCTCGGAGTTTGGGACGGTGTACCTGTCGAGCTATGGCTGCCACGGGATGTCAGTTAATGGCTCCGGTGAAAGCAGGTCGGCTTGATTCGGTCGGAAGGGGCAATTCCATGGAACCGGAGACGTTCAGCGAAATACTTCTGCCCAGTAATGTCGAGGCCGCCTCGCGGGCGCGGGAGGAGGTCCGTAAATGGCTGGGGGAGCATCATCCGGCCTATGAGAACGCGCGGCTGGCCGTGTCCGAGCTGGTGACCAACGCGGTCCGGCACGCCCGGCGCGGGGTCGCCGGGCAGGCCGAGGTCTCCGGCACCAGGGCTTCCGATGGTGGGACCGCCGGTAACGATCCGCTGGTGCTGCGGTTGCTGGCGTACGGCGGGTTGCTGCGCGTCGAGGTCGCGGACACGGGCCTGAGCACTGAGGAACCGTGCGCTCGGGCGGACCCGGCATGTCTGCTCATGGAGAACGGCCGGGGACTGGCGATCGTCGGCATGCTCTCCGGCGGGAACTGGGGCTACCGCTCCCACGGCCGGCATCCCGGCCGGACCGTCTGGTGCGAGCTTCCCGTCGTTCCGCCCTCTGACGAGGGTCCCATCGAGACGTCAGCCCCGCCGCCTCCGGATGATCTTCTCCCTGGAACGCCCGCCTTCGCCTGGATGCCTCCGCCTCAATAGGGTGAGGCGCTGCTCCCGGTACTCGTTGGGAGCCATCAGGACCACCCTCGGCGGGTAGCGGCACGTAGGTCGTCCCCCACGAAGAACCTGCGACATATGCCGCTCCAGCTCCACTTCCCCCGTTGGAGCACCCCGCCGGGGGTCTTATCTCGATGCCGGAGCCTGCTCGCGAGCCTCGCCGCACGGAAACGATGGGTGCCACGACGCTTCGGTACAACCGAACGCATCTTCGGCCACATCGAAGACTTGCGGAGACGGGCCCGACGCGGTGTCGTCGCGATGTGCTGGAGCGCGTCCGGCACCCGGGTAAATCGGAGATCACTCCGGCGGGTCGGCGAAGATCACTATTTCGTCGATGTCCCCCTCGACGGTGACGTGCACCACGTCCATTCCGGTCAGCAGGCTCCGGCCTGAGGCGTCCTCGTAGCGCCACCCGAAACGCGCCCACTCTCCCGGTGCGTCCACCCGGGTGGTGCGGACCATCCGGGTGGGGCCCGACGGGTGCCCCCGCACCACCTCGGTGATGAAGTCCTCGACCGCCTTGCGCCCGACCCCTCGGCCCAGCGGCCCCCAGAAGACGACGTCGCCGGTGAGGGCACGACTCAGCAGCGTGGCCCGCCGCGCCGGGTCATCGGCATTGGCCGCCGCGATGAAGGCGTCAATGGCATGGTCGTGGAGGGCGTCGTCCGTCACGTCGCGATACTAGCCAGCGGATCCGCGTCGCGAAGATGGGAACGATGGGCGCTGCGATGTTTCGCATGAACCGAACGTATCTTCGGCCATACCGAATATCGATCGTCGCATCGCGATGACGGCCGATGGGTCTGCGTCGCCGAGCGCCTCGCCGAGGGTGTCGATGAGGAGGCCGATCCGGTCTCCTGCGCCGTGTGGTTCGGGAGTGCCCCGGCCGTGTTCGCCGACGAAGATCTGTTGGAGACCACCGGGTGAGGCCGCCGTCAAGGGGCTCGCGCCTTGAGCTGCCTGAGTAAAAGCGCAGGTCACGATGCATCCATGAGCCCGCCGGTCAACGAATAAGTTCGCTAAAGGAGGATTTTTCGGACAGGTGGACGATATGTATCCGGTGATTCAGGCGGTGATCGTTGGGATGACCTCAGCGGTCACCCTGATGGTGGTCGTCACGAGCCGTCACCTTTACCGTCGCAGACATCGTCTCTTCCTCAGGCACCTCCACCGCTTCCTGCGGAGGGGAGAGCAGGCACCGCGAGGTGATGACCGGCGCGGGTGCCCGGGACAGGGACGATCTCCAACCGGTGCCCCGGGACCCGGTGACGACGGGCCCTCCACCGGGGACTCCGCGGCGATCTCGTCACGGTGACGAGGCCCGGTCCAGGGCCGTCGCGGTGTGCCGGAGGGCGTCCAGCAGGGGGACGAGCAGGGGGTGCCGTTCCGCGCCCCGGCGTACCGCGGTGAAGACCCGGCGTTCCGGGCCCGCGACCCGGCGGATCTCGACGCCGGACAGGTCGGTGCCGCGCAGCGCCAGGCGAGGCACCATCGCCACCCCGGCCCCGGCGGCGGCCAGCGCGACCACCGCGCTGAAGTCGTCCGAGGAGTGGGCGAACTCGGGGGTGAAGCCCGCGTGCTCGCAGGCCAGCGCGATCACGTCGTGGCAGGGATTGCCCGGGTAGGGGCCGATCCAGGTCTCCCCGGCCAGGTCCGCGACCGTCACCTCGCGCTCCGCGAGGGCGTGGTCCCGGGGGAGCACCACGTCGAACGGTTCGGAGTAGAGCGGGATGCGCGACAGGCGCCGGTCGTCCTCGGCGGGGGCCCCGCGATACTCCACGGCCACGGCCGCGTCCACCGAGCCGTCCAGGACCATGGTGAGGCTCTGGTCGCCCTCGGCGTCCAGGACCCGCACCCGGATGCCGGGTTCGGAGTCCCGCAGGACGCCGACGGCCGGGGCCACCAGGAGCCCGATCGCGGTGGCGAACGAGGCCACCTTCACCTCGCCCGTCGTACCGGCCGTGTAGGCGGCGATGTCGGCCCCGGCCCGCTCAAGCTGGGCGAGGATCTCATTGGTGTGGCCCAGCAGGATGCGGCCGACGGCGGTCAGCCGTACGCCCCGGCCGTCGCGGTCGAGCAACCGGTGGCCCACCTCGTGCTCCAGGGCGGCGAGCTGCTGGGAGACCGCCGAGGGGGTCAGGTGCAGCGCGGCGGCGGCCGCGGTGACCGTGCGGTGGTCGGCCACCGCCCGCAGGGTCCTGAGCCGCCGTGTCTCTATCACCTCCGTATTCTCCCCGAGGTCGTTCGTACGCGATGTCCTCGGGGTCGCGCTCCCGTCGGCACGATTCCGGCCGAACCGTCCGCCGACCGCGTCCGTTTCCTACAAGACCGCGGCCGGGGGCGGGGCTAGGTTGAGCCGTACCGGGGGCGGTCCGCGATCCAGGACACCTCACGACATCCCACCGCGAATCCGTGATCGGAGGACTTGATATGAAAGCCCAGCTGGACGTCATCGGCATGGTCGTCGAGGACATGGGCCGCTCGCTGGCCTTCTACCGGCTGCTCGGCCTGGAGGTGCCGCCGGAGGCCGACGGGCAGCCGCACGTCGAGGCGGTCATGCCCGGCGGCCTGCGCCTCGCCTGGGACACGGTCGAGACGATCCAATCGTTCTACCCCGACTGGCGGCCCGGGAACGGGCAGGGGATGTCGCTGGCGTTCCGGTTCGACACCCCGGCCGAGGTGGACGAGGCGTACGAGCAGCTGATCCTTCTCGGATATGAGGGGGACAAGGAGCCGTGGGACGCGTTCTGGGGGCAGCGGTACGCGGTGATCCACGACCCGGACGGCAACGGCGTCGACCTGTTCGCGCCGAACGCGGAGAGCTGACCGGAGGGCGAACGGCGCGGGTCGGTCCCGCGCGTCGTGCGCGAGCAGGGCCGAGCCCCGGTGATCCCGTCGCGGCGATCTCGTCACGGCAACGGGGCCGTGACGAGTGCCCATCCGCGAGGCCGGGAGCGGAACTCAGCCGCGGGCCGTGGCGAACGCCTCCAGGGCCCGGTCGACGTCCTCGGTGGAGTGGGCCGCCGAGAGCTGGACCCGGATCCTGGCCTGGCCGTGCGGGACGACGGGGTAGGAGAAGCCGATCACGTAGACGCCCAGCTCCAGCAGGCGTTCGGCCATCGCGGCGGCCTCGGCGGCGTCGCCGATCATCACCGGGACGATGGGGTGGTCGCCGGGCAGGATGTCGAACCCGGCCTCGATCATCCCGGAGCGGAACCGCTCGGTGTTGGCGCGCAGCCGGGTGCGGGCCTCGTCCGAGCCGCTGATCAGGTCGAGGACGCGCAGCGACGCGGCGGCGATCACCGGGGCCAGGGAGTTGGAGAACAGGTAGGGGCGCGAGCGCTGGCGGAGCAGCTCGCAGATCTCCTTGCGGGCCGCGACGTAACCGCCGCTGGCCCCGCCGAGCGCCTTGCCGAGCGTGCCGGTGAGGATGTCGACCCGGTCCCGTACACCGTGCAGCTCGGGAGTGCCCCCGCCTCCGCTGCCGACGAAGCCGACGGCGTGCGAGTCGTCGACCATCACCATGGCCCCGTACCGCTCCGCCAGGTCGCAGATCTCCGCCAGCGGCGCGACGTAGCCGTCCATGGAGAAGACGCCGTCGGTGACGATCAGCCTGCGCCGGGCGTCGGCGGACTCCTTGAGCCGTGCCTCCAGCTCGGCCAGGTCGCGGTTGGCGTAGCGCAGGCGCCGGGCCTTGGACAGGCGGATGCCGTCGATGACGCTCGCGTGGTTGAGCGCGTCGGAGATCACCGCGTCCCGGTCGTCGAGCAGGGTCTCGAAGACGCCGCCGTTGGCGTCGAAGCACGAGCTGTAGAGGACGGTGTCCTCCTGGCCGAGGAAGGCCGACAGCCGCGCCTCCAGCTGCTTGTGCACCTCCTGGGTGCCGCAGATGAAGCGGACCGAGGCCATGCCGAAGCCCCAGCGGTCGAGGGCCTCCTTGGCGGCGGCGATCACCTCGGGGTGGTCGGCCAGGCCCAGGTAGTTGTTGGCGCAGAAGTTCAGCACCTCGCCGCCGCCGGCCACGGCGATGTCGGCGCGCTGCGGGGTGGTGATGACCCGCTCCGGCTTGAGCAGCCCGGCGGATGCGATCTCGTTCAGGGTGGTACGGAAGTCGTCGCGGACGTTGTCGAACATCAGGCGGTCCAATCCAAGGTGATCTTGCCGGTTCCGCCGCCGGCGGCGGTGTCGGAGTCGCGGTGGGAGCCGGACATCAGGTGGTCCAGGTCCGGGGTGACCCTGCCGGTGACGGTGTCGAAGCCGCGCCGGACATCAGGCCGTCCAGTCCAGGATGACCTTGCCGGTCCTGCCGCCGGCGGCGGTGTCGAAGGCCGCGTCGAAGTCGCGGTAGGAGAAGCGGTCGGTGATCACGGGGGAGAGGTCGAGGCCCTTCTCCAGGAGCACGGACATGGCGTACCACGTCTCGTACATCTCCCGGCCGTAGATGCCCTTGATGGTGATCATCGAGGTCACGATGGTCGCGAAGTCGACGGCGAACTCCTCGGCGGGCAGCCCGAGCATGGCGATCTTCCCGCCGTGCGACATGTTGGCGATCATGTCGCGGAGCGCCCGCGGGTTCCCGGACATCTCAAGACCCACGTCGAAGCCCTCCCGCATGCCGAGCTCACGCAGGCCGTCGGCGACGGACCTCTCGGCGACGTTCAGCGCCAGGGTGACGCCCAGCTTGTTCGCGATGGCCAGCCGTTCGTGGCTGACATCGGTGATGACCACGTTGCGGGCGCCCACGTGGGTGGCCACCGCGGCGGCCATCAGCCCGATCGGCCCGGCCCCGGTGATCAGCACGTCCTCGCCGACCATCGGGAACGTCAGGGCGGTGTGCACCGCGTTGCCGAACGGGTCGAAGATCGCCGCCACGTCGAGGTCCACCGGGACCCGGTGCACCCAGACGTTGGAGGCCGGGAGCGTCACGTACTCGGCGAAGGCGCCGTCCCGGTTGACCCCCAGCCCGACCGTGCTGCGGCACAGGTGCCGCCGTCCGGCCATGCAGTTGCGGCACTTGCCGCAGACCAGGTGCCCCTCGCCGCTGACCAGATCACCGGGGGCGATGTCCTCCACGCCCGGTGCCACCTCGACGACCTCGCCGCAGAACTCGTGCCCGACGACGAGCGGCGTTCGCAGGGTCTGCCGGGCCCAGGCGTCGAAACTCCGGATGTGCAGATCCGTCCCGCAGATCCCGGTCCGCAGCACCTTGATCAGCACCTCCCCGGCGCCGACCGACGGTTCCGGTACGTCGACCAGCCACAGGCCGGGTTCGGCCCTCTCCTTGACCAGCGCTTTCATCGCGGATCCCCCCTCAACTCCGAACCCTACGCACTGTGCCCGGCCGCCTTCGGGGGTGTCCATCGCGGTTTTCTTAACCCCGCCCACAGCGTTGCTTCACGCTCGACCCCCGAGGACTAACGATGTACCCGGGCATTTGACCTTAAATCGGACAGGTGTGCGGCCTCTGCCGTCCGGCGGGCTCGGATCGGGGCCGGGAATGCGGCGTCCCTTTCTGGGCGGCGTCTTTTCACTGGTTGCAGTCGGAATATATCGCTCGGTAATCGGTCGTACATCGCTCGCGCGGATGCTGGTGCGAACCGAAAGGAAAGGCACGCCATGACCGATCAGCCGTACGTCGCCCCGCCCACGGTGGGCGACCGGGTCCCCACCACAGGCGTCAAGGAATGGGCTTTCGGCGCCTGGGCGCTGCTGGACGGATTCTTCAGGAAGATGACGATCGTGGACAGGGAGAAGGACGGCGTCGAGCTTCTGATGAACAGGCTGAGGCGTCTGGAGTCCGCGATCATCGGTGGTACGAGCGAGGCGAGCGCGCGGGCGGCGTTCATCGACTGGGTGAACGACAACGACGGGGGCGGCTGGGCCTACTACCTGACCAAGAAGGCCGAGGCGGACCGCCAGGAGGCCGAGGCGCAGGCGAAGACACGGCACGAGAGGATCATCGCCAGTGCCCGGGAGGAGGCCGTCAGCCTGCGCAACAAGCACCCCGGAGGAAAGGGGGTCGCGGTCGGCACGGTGATCGTGGGCCTCGCCGACACGATCACGGGAAAGACCTACACCGGTACCAGTGGCGCCTACACCTACGCGGACAAGCGGCATGCGGTCATGGAGGAACTGCTGGTCGGCGTGCCCCAGGTGGAGGACTGGCCGGTGAACGCCTGCGCGGAGGTCGACGCCATGAACAAGCTCCTCATCGCCAGGAAAATCACGAAAAAGTCTGAAATCAAGGCGGAAACCCTCTATTTCCACGCCGAGACCTGGAACAGCACGTCCGGGAAATGGCAGGCGCGCAGCGCCTGTAAGAACTGTGACGTGTGGTTGAAGAAGATCGGCGCCGGCCGCGTCTGAGACCCGGCGCTCTCACACCGGCCCCGTGTCTCCGGCGACGATCGCCGCCGGAGACACGGGGCCGGGCCGGTGCCCGGCTGTCCGAACGGCCGTTCGGGGACAGCCGGGAGTGGGGTTCAGGGGGCGTTCCCCGTACAAGCCGCAGGGGCTCAAGGGGTGGTGCGGTGCTGCTCCTCCTGGGGGACCGTGAGACCGTCGGTGGGCAGGGAGGGCGGGGCCGCGTTGAGCTGGCGGGGGCCCAGGTCGGCCTCGGCGGCCTCGGCGACCGCCTCGGCGGCGGCCTGCTCGGCCTGCTTCCGCTCCTCCTCGGCGGCCTCGTTGACCCTGGGAGCCTCGCGGGTGGCCGACGACTGCGGCAGCGCCTCGGTGAACGCCTTGGAGACGCCCTGGATGGCCGAGGTGACCTCGCTGGGGATCACCCAGAAGGTGTTGTTCGGGCCCTTGGCCAGCTCGGGCAGCACCTGGAGGTACTGGTACGCCAGCAGCTTGGGGTCGGGGTCGTTGCGGTGCACGGCCTGGAAGACCTCGTCGATGGCCTGGGACTGGCCCTCGGCCTTGAGGATCGCGGCGCTCCGGTCACCCTCGGCCCGCAGGATCGCGCTCTGCTTGTCACCCTCGGCGGTGAGGATCTGCGACTGCCGCTGGCCCTCGGCGTTGAGGATCGCCGCACGCTTGTCACGCTCGGCGCGCATCTGCTTCTCCATCGCCTCCTTGATGCTCTTCGGCGGGTCGATGGCCTTGATCTCCACCCGGTTGACCCGGATGCCCCACTTGCCGGTCGCCTCGTCGAGCACGCCGCGGAGCTGGCTGTTGATCGTGTCACGCGAGGTCAGCGTCATCTCCAGGTCCAGCGAGCCGACGACGTTGCGCAGCGTGGTGACCGTGAGCTGCTCGACGGCCTGGATGTAGTTGGCGATCTCGTACGCCGCAGCCCGGGGATCGGTCACCTGGAAGTACAGAACCGTGTCGATCTCGACGACCAGGTTGTCCTCGGTGATCACCGGCTGGGGCTGGAAGGAGACGACCTGCTCGCGCAGGTCGATCATCGGATAGACCCGGTCGATGTACGGGATCACGAAGTTGAGGCCGGGCTTGAGTGTGCTGTGGTAGCGGCCGAGCCGCTCCACGTTTCGGGCCCGCGCCTGCGGGACGATGCGCACCGAGCGGACCACGGTGAACACCGCCAACAGGACGATGAGGATCACAGCTATGAGCAGAGCGTCCATGAAGTCACTCCCGCGGATACACGAGAGCGGTCGCGCCCTCGATCTCGATGACGTCGACGGTCGCCCCGGCGGGTATCACCAGGGTCTCGTCGTAGGCTCTGGCGGACCACTCCTCGCCGCCGATCCGCACCCGGCCGTCCTGGCCGGTCACCTCGCGTAGCACGTACGCGGATCTGCCGACGATCGCCTGGATCCCGAACCGCTGGCTCCGGGGCTGCAGCCCCTTGAGGTGACGCCTGGCGATGGGCCGGATCGCGACCACCCCCGCCCCCAGGGAGGCGGCGAAGACCAGGAGCTGGAGCGGAATCGGCAGTCCGAGGCCGGCGGCGACGGAGGCGACGAGGGCCGCCCCCCCGAGCAGGCCGAGAGCGGTGGTCAGGGTGAAGATCTCGGCGATTCCCAGCACGACTGCCAGGATCAGCCAGATGACCCAGTAATCCATGCTCCGGCCCTCCTGCCTTGTTCAACGGGTCGGACGTCGGGGAGGTTCCTTTCCCTACCGTATGTCTTCTACTCGACGCCTGTCAGGGGCGGTTCGCGGGTGAGATCCTGCCCGACACCTCGCCCAGGGTGATCACGGTTCCGTCGGGTCCCGGGGCCGTCGCGGTGATCGTAACGGTGTCCCCGTCCTCCAGGAAGGTCCTGACAGAGCCGTCGGGCAGCTTGAGCGGCTCGGTCCCGTTCCAGGTCAGCTCGATCAGCGAGCCGCGCTCGCCCGGCCCGGTGCCGGAGATCGTGCCGCTGGCGTAGAGATCGCCGGTGCGCAGCGCGGCGCCGTTGACGGTCATGTGGGCGAGCATCTGGTCCGGCGTCCAGTACATGTCCCGATACGGGGGACGGGAGACGACCTCGCCGTTCACCGCGACCTCCAGCCGCAGGTCGAGCCCCCAGGGCTCGTCGCGGCGCAGGTAGCCGAGCGGCTCGGGATCCTGCGTCCTGCCCTCGACGCGGGCCTCGGACAGGGCGGCGAGCGGGGTGATCCACGGTGAGATCGAGGTGGCGAAGGACTTGCCGAGGAACGGGCCGAGCGGGACGTACTCCCAGGCCTGGATGTCGCGGGCGCTCCAGTCGTTCACCAGGGTCACGCCGAACACGTGGTCTTCGAAGCGTCCGGCCCGGTCGCCGAGGGACGTCGGCGCGCCGACGACGAAGCCCAGCTCCGCCTCGATGTCCAGCTTGACGGACGGGCCGAAGACTCCCGCGCCGCGCTGCCCGGACGGCCGGGTGATCGGGGTGCCGGAGGCGACGACGGTCCCGGCCCTGCCGTGGTAGCCGACCGGCAGGTGCCGCCAGTTCGGCTTGAGCGGCTCCTCGTCCGGGCGGAACATCCGGCCCAGGTTGGAGGCGTGCTCCAGCGAGCAGTAGAAGTCGACGTAGTCGGCCACCTCGATCGGCAGGTGCAGCGTCACCTGCTCCAGCGGGACGAGGTGCGGCTCGACCACCGACAGGTCGGTGCGGAGCTTGTTCTGGATCAGGGTGCGGGTGTCGCGCCACGCGACCGGACCCCTGGCCATGAAGGCGTTGAGCGAGCCGGTGGCGAACACCTCGTCGTGCAGGGCCCCGGCCAGGTCGACGATCTGATCGCCGTACCGGACGCCGACGCGAGGGGTCTCCCCCTCGTGGCGGGAGAAGACTCCGTAGGGCAGGTTCTCCGGGCCCCAAGCCATCACTTGCTCTCCTTTGTTGTGTGGGTGGTCGCGCTCGGGCGCCGGGCGACGAGGCCCAGGGCCGTCAGGTCCTCGATCGGGGTGCTCGTGCTGCATGATCCGTACGAGACCAGCAGCTTCCTGGCGCGCGTCGCGGTCTCCTGGGGCACGGCCCGCGCGAGCCGCACCAACTCGCCGACGTCGGTCAGCTTCAACACCGGCACCGGGTCGCGGCCCTCCACGGCCGCGCAGACCGCGAGGACCAGGTTGAGGAAGCCGTGCCGGTCCACGCCCAGCGCGGAGTCGAAGTGGCGGACCGCGTTGTGCAGGCCCGCGGTCGCCTTGAACGGCACACCGTACTCCGCGCAGTGCGCGATGAGGGCGCCCAGGTCGGCGGCACCGGGAAAGGCGTCGGCGGTCAGCCCGCCGCAGCGGAACTTCAGGCCGGGGCCCGAGCCGTCGCGCGGCAGGGACCCACGGCCGTCGAGGGGCACCTCGACGAAGAGCCTGGCCCCGCCGGGCAGCCCGGCGGTCAGCCGCTCCGACACGGCCTGAGGCGTCTCGTCCGCCGCCTGCCGCACCTCGACCAGCTCGACGGCGAGGCCGTCGAGGTCGTCGAGTGGCGGGAGGACGGGGGTGTCCATGATCAGGCCGAGCCGGATCGGGAAGGTCAGGTGGTCGCGGAGCTCTTCCAGGCGGCCGGCCGGGCAGAGGAACCGGTGGGTGAGCACCGGGTCGTTGCCGGCCAGGTCGTTCCTGTGCCGCTCCAGGGCCTCGGCCATCGGCAGTCCGGTCGGCGGGAACAGTCCGGCGTCGTCGACGAGCCCGCGGAAGAGCGGCGCCGTTCCCATTCCCATGTCCGTGCTCATATCTGCAGCCATGGTCTCGCCCCTACCCGGTGACGGGCCCGTGGTCATGCCCAGGGGCCCGCCCGTCAACGGGCCCACGTCCACGCGTAGCCGGGGTCCTCCACCGACAGGCCGGCGGGGCCGAGGTCGAGGGGGCGGAAGGTGTCGACCATCACGGCCAGCTCGCTCGTCTCGGTGTGGCCCTGCCTGACCGCCTCGATGACCGCCTCGACGGCGCCCGGCTGCGGGCCGTGGGTGAATCCGGCCGGGTGCAGCGAGACCGAGCCGACATCGATGCCCGAGCCCCTGCGCGCGGTGTAGTCGCCGCCCGCGTAGAACATCAGCTCGTCGGAGTCGACGTTGTGGTGGTTGTACGGGATCGGGACCGCGTCGGGGTGGAAGTCGAGCGGCCGGGGGCAGAACGAGCAGATCACGAAGTTCGGGCCCTCGAAGGTCTGGTGCACCGGCGGCGGGGCGTGGGTGCGCTTCACGACGGGCTCGAAGTCGTTGATGTTGAACGCGTACGGGTAGAGACAGCCGTCCCAGCCGACCACGTCGAACGGGTGGTCGCGGTAGACCAGCCGGGTCAGCCCGCCGCGGGTGCGGACCAGCACCGGTACCTCCTCGCCCTCGACGATGAGGGGCTCGCCCGGGGAGCGCAGGTCCCGCTCGCAGTAGGGGGCGTGCTCCAGGAACTGGCCGTGGGTGGACAGGTAGCGCTTGGGGGGACGGATGTGCCCCGCGGCCTCGATGGTGAACGCCGTGACGCGGCCCTGCGGCACCCAGCGGTGGATGGTCCCGGTGGGGACGACGACGTAGTCGCCCTCCCCGGCCTCGATCACCCCGTACGTCGACTCGAACCTGACCCGCCCGCTCGCGATGTAGACGCACTCGTCGCCCATGGAGTTGCGGTAGAGCTCGCTGGGCGTCTCGCTCGCGGCGTACGACATGCGGACGTCGGCGTTGCCGGCGAGCAGCCCGCGCCCGGTGACCAGGTCGCCTCCGACCGGCAGGTCCTGGGTGCGCAGGTGACGGGGGGAGAGGGGCAGGTTGGGGACGAGCCGGCCGGCCTCGGTCGGCTCGACGGCCTCGGCCTTGAGGATCGCCGTGGGGAGATGGCGGTGGTAGAGCAGCGACGAGTCGCTGGAGAACCCCTCCTCACCCATCAGCTCCTCGGCGTACAGCCCGCCGTCGGGCCGCCGGAACTGCACGTGCCGCTTGCGAGGTATCTCCCCCACGACCCGGTAGTACGGCATCCGCTTCTCCCACTCTGTCCGCTTACCGGACATGCATGTCCTTTATACGAACAACCATCTGTCAGGGCGGGACGGATGTCAAACGTCACCGCACACCGAGGGGTCCCGGGTCGTCTGCCGGGCCTGGATGTGGCGAGACTCCGCGGCGGCGAACCGGTTCTCTCGTAACGGGGGAACGGGAACCCGGCGGTCGCGGCCTGTGGCGCGACGCGTCCCTGTGTGGTGGTGCGGGTTGGTCCGTCGGACACCCTCCCCTCGCCCTGGGTCGCGGGTATCGGCCGACTCTGGTCTGCGGGCCGTGGTGGGAGGGGCTGTGACACGGGGTGATGTCAGGTTTTATGCCCATTGAGTGGTTTTGTGGGCACCCTTGCTCACGTATGCGAGGTGTCGTAGTGTGTAACGAAATATCGAAGTTGCTGGTATGTCTGGAAGGCCGCCGTGGACTCCGAGGGGCAGAGAAGCCGTTCCGAGGCTTGTGAGAGCCGTCGATGCGTGAGTCGACGCGCGGTGTCCGGCTGTCGGTGTGTCGGCGGGAAGACGGTCGCCCGGTGAACGAGTGGGGGAGCCCGGCGTGAGCCGAGTCGTACAGCGCCCCGGTTCGATCACGCGACTACGTGTGCTGGAAGCCGGGAGCGGACTTCCGACGGCCATCGTGGCGCGATTGCTGCACGACTCCGGGGTGACCGTCCTGCGGACCGCGCGGACGGGACCCGACCCGTTCACCGAGAGATATCCCGCGCTGCGGTCATGGTCCCGCGACTGGACGGAGGTCGATGTCGAAAACGGCATGGACGATGTCCTGGCCTCGGTCGATGTCCTTCTCGTCGGCGCTGAGGACCACCCGGACGCGGGACCGCCGGCGCGCCTTGAGCTCGCTGAGCTGCTCTCCAGGCATCCCCGGCTCATCGTGCTGGAGATCGGTGGTTACGTCCAGGGCACGAACGACCCCACGCCCGCCGTAGACCTGCTGGTGCAGGCTCGGACGGGGCTCGTGTTCGAGCAGTTCAGCGACCGGCCGACGCAGCTCGCGTTCGCCCCCTCGTTGTACGGTGCCGCCCTGCTCGGCACGATAGGCGTGTGGGCGGCGCTGCACGCACGCCGGCGCACCGGGCGCGGTGGCCGGGTCCGGGTTTCCATGCAGCAGGGGCTGGCGCTGTTCTGGCCGCACCTGTGGCTCTCCGCCGAACGCCCTGACCAGGCGTTCGACACGGTGCCGCCGCGGGATGTGAAGCACCTCGTGCTGCGCTGCGCGGACGGCGGATATCTGCAGATCGTGCTCGGCGTGCCCGGGGCAGTGGCCCGGGTGCATCGGGTGCTGGGCATCCCCGGCCCCGTCGACCCCGCCGACCGGGGTGTCCCCAGCCTGGCCCGCGGCGCGGAGAACTACTTCGCCGACCGTGACCTGTTCGGCCGGTACGCGGCACGCTTCCCGCGCGACGAACTGGTCGAGGCCTTCGCCGCGGCCGGTGTCCCGGTGGAGCCGGTGCTGGCACCGGGGGAGTTCTTCGACGACCCGCAGGTACGCGCGGCAGGGCTGGTCACCACCGCCCCGGACGGGCGGGAGTATCCGGCTGGGCCGGTGGACCTTTCGGTGGCGGGGGACCCGCCGGTGGCGCGACCCGTCCCGCGGCGGGCGCGGTGCGGCGAGAGCGCACCTCTGGCCGGTCTGAGGATCATCGACCTGGGTAACTGGGTGGCCGGGCCGTTCGCCTCCAAGCTGCTCGCCGACCTCGGCGCCGACGTGATCAAGGTCGAGCCGCCGACCGGGCTGTCCAATCTGACCGGCGTCCGCAATACCCTGACCTCCAACCGCGGCAAGCGCAGCATCGTCGTCGACATGAAGACCCCCGAGGGGCGTGAGATCGTACGGCGGCTGGCCGCCACGGCCGACGCGGTGCACCACAACTTCCGGCCCGGCGTCGCCGAGCGCCTTGGTGTGGACGCCGCCTCGTTACGGGAGCGCCGGCCCGGCCTGGTGTATCTGCACACCACCGCCTACGGGCGAACCGGGCCGCGTGTGCTGCGCGGCGGGTTCGACATGGTGATGCAGGCGCTGTGCGGGCACGAGGTGCGTGCGGGCGGAGAGGGAAACGAGCCGCTGTGGTACCGCGCCCCGTTCGTGGACTACTGCGCCGGCGCGCTCGGCGCGATCGCCCTGCTCACGGCCCTGTACGAGCGGGACGCGACCGGCGCCCCGGTGGACGCGCACACCAGCCTGCTCGGCGCGGCGATGTTCCTGCGAGGGGAACTGGTGCGGGAGCCGGATGGTTCGATCGCGGGCGCCGCGGTGCTGTCCGCGGACCGCACCGGTTTCCATCCGACCGAGGCGCTGTACCGGGCCATGGACGGCTGGCTTGCCGTCGCCGCGTACGGCGAGTCGATGGCCGCCGCGCTCTCGGACGCGCTGGAGTTGACCGGGCTCGGCCCGCCATCGAAATGGAGCGAGGCGGCCGCCCACGCCATCGCCGCCGCTATAGGCCGCCTGACCTGCGACGAAGCTCTGAGTTTGCTCGGCGCCGCGGGAGTGTGGGCGACGCGGTGCACCGGCGACGCCTTCGCGGCGATGCTCGCCGACGACGCGGCGCGCCGGTCCGGTCTGGTGATCAGCGCGCCGGACCCCCGGTACGGCCGGGTCACCGGTTGCTTCGGTCCGCTGATCGGCTTCTCCGGCTGGACCCCGGCTCCGGATGGCTTCCGCTCGGCGCCGCTTTCCGGTGAGCACACTGCCGCCCTGCTGGCCGAGACCGGCTACTCCGCCGACGAGCGAGCCCGCCTGGAGCGCGCCGGGATCGTCCGAGCCGCCCCCGGCGGCCGGATGCTCACAGACCAGATTCCCGCCACCTGAACGGCATCCGCAGCACGATTTCAAGGACGGTATGACCGCATGACCGAGTACAAGACCATCGAGTTCACCGCCGACGGGCGTCTGGCCTACCTGAAGTTGAACCGCCCCGAGCGGCTCAACGCGCTCAGTGACGAGTTGGAGTCCGAGATCCGCACCGCACTGCTGGAGTTCGACCTGGACGACGATCTCTGGGTACTGATCATCCACGGTGAGGGCAGGGCGTTCTGCGCCGGGCTCGACGTCAAGGAGCACAGCTCGTTCTCGTTCGGTGCCGACGACGCCACCCGCAAGGCCAAGGCGCTGGAGGCGGTGCGCAGTGGCCATGTCGGTGGCGCCCAGCACCTGCGCGGCACCGGCGGCGAGGGCTGGCTGGGCCGGACGGCCAACTACAAGCCGGTCATCGCGGCGGTGCACGGCTATGTGCTGGGCGGCGGCGCGCACCTGGCCGCCGAGTGCGACCTGATCGTGGCCGCCGAGGACGCCCGGTTCGCCATCAGCGAGACCACGACCGGCATGTCCGGCTCGCGCACCTGGGCCAAGATCAAGACCTTCATGCCGTCGAAGCTCGCCTCGGAGATGCTCATCACCGGCCGCCGGATCAAGGCCGAGGAACTGCACCGGCTCGGCCTGGTCAACCGGTTGGTCCCGGCGGGCGAGCACCTGAAGGCCGCCGAGGAACTGGCCCGCGAGGTGCTCAAGGCGCCGCCGCTGGCCACCCGGGACGCGGTGCGGGTGACCCGGAAGCAGTGGGTGCCGATCGCGACCGCGCTGGACGAGCAGATGCAGCTGTCCCGGCTCGATCTCACCGAGGACTTCCGCGAGGCCGGCCGGGCCTTCGCCGAGAAGCGCCTGCCGAATTTCCAGGCCAGGTGAGCGGGCAGGACCGGATGGGCGCCGAGCACCCTTTCGGCGGCCATTCCCCCGGAGGGCACGGAGACGGGAACCCCGGAGGTGGCGGCGCGGGCCCGGCGGCGTCCGGCGGCGGGCTGCCGGGGCACGGGCTGCGCGTCGTCGACCTGGGCGCCGGGATGGCCGCGGCACTGGTGAGCACGCTGCTCGCCGACGCCGGAGCGGTCGTGCACCGGGTCGCCCCGTCCGGCGACGAGGTCTTCGACGAGGTCTATCCGGCGCACCGTGGCTGGCGGTCGGTGACCGTCCCGGCGGACCCGGCCGACCTGGACGTCCTGCTGGCACAGGCCGACGTATGCCTGGTCGGCGGCGAGGATCATCCGGCGGTCACCCCGCGGCACGACGCCGCGGACCTCGCAGACCGGTACCCGCGGCTCGTCGTGGCGCACCTGACCGGCTACGCCGCCGGGCACGCGCCGGGCGCACCCGCAGTGGACCTGCTGGTGCAGGCCCGCACCGGGATGGTCGCCGAGCACTTCAGCGACCGGCCGTTGTACTTCGCCGTGCCGTTCCCCACCTACGGGCAGGCCATGCTGGCCGCACTCGGGGTATGGACGGCACTGCTGGAGCGGGCCGGCAGCGGGCGCGGTCAGGTGGTGGGCGCCTCCCTCCAGCAGGGGGCGGCGCTGTTCATGACGCCGTTCTGGATGCGGGCCGAGCGGCCGGACGCCGAGTTCGGCAAGGTCACCCCGAAGGACGTCAAACACCTGATCTTCCAGTGCGCCGACGGCGGCTACGTGCAGTTCGTGATGGGTGTGCCGTCGGCGGTGGCCAAGCTGTACCGGATCCTCGGCATCGACGTGCCGGTCGACCCGGCCGACAGGGGCATACCCCGGGTGGGCGCCTCACCGGACACCTACTTCGGCGATCGGCCGCTGATCGCGGCGCACGTGGCGAAGCTGGACCGGGCCGGCATCCTGGCCGCAGCCGAGGTCGAGGGGCTGCCCGCGGCGCCCGTGCTCGATCTGGGCGAGTTCCTGGACGACGAGCAGCTCGCCGCCAACGGGTTACTGGTCGACCGGGGCGGGGCCACCGGGCCCGGAAACGTGATCGGCTTCCTCGGTTCGGCGCGCGCTCCGGTGGAGACGGATGGTCCGGCGGGAACCGGCCCTACCGGAGGCGGGCCGCCGCTGGCCGGGGTGACCGTCCTCGACTTCGGCTCCTACGTGGCCGGTCCGTTCGCCAGCCGGCTGCTCGCCGACCTGGGCGCCTCCGTGCTCAAGGTCGAGTCGCTTGGCGGCGACCCCAACCGCGGCCTGCAACGGCACTTCCTGGCCGCGCACGTGGGCAAGCGGGCCTTGGCAGTCGACGTGAAGACCCCCGAGGGAGCCGAGGTGCTGCGCCGCCTGCTGGCCCGCGCGGACGTGGTCATGCACAACCTGCGCCCCAAGGCGGCCGAGCGGATGGGCGTCTCGCCCGAGGCGGTGCGCGCGGTGAGGCCGGACGCGGTGACCCTCCAGGCGTTCGCGTTCGGGCCGACCGGTCCTCGGGCCGACGCACCCGGCTTTGACATGGTCATCCAGGCGCTGCTCGGTCTGGAGCGCCGTGCCGGCGGACCGGACGGCCCGCCGCTGTGGATCAGGACGCCCTACCTGGACTACGTGTCCGGCGCACTCGGCGCGGTCGCCGTGCTGATGGCGCTGTACGGGCGCCGGACCGCGGGCCGGGCCGGAGACATGTGGGTCAGCCTGCTCAACGCCGGCATGTTCCTGCTGTCCGACCTGCTGCGGGAGGCCGACGGTACGCTGCGCGGGGCGCCGCCGCTGGACGGGGCGCTACAGGGCGTGCACCCCGGAGAGCGGCTGTACCGGACCGCGGACGGCTGGATCGCGATCGCCGCGCGCACCGAGGAGGCCGCGCTGGCCATGTGGCGGGTCATGTTGCCGGGGGAGCCGCCGCTGCCGCGTGCCGCCTGGGACGGTGCGGTCGCGGCCCGTTTCGACGAGGTCTGCGCCGGGCGTACCGCCGCGGCCCTGCTCACCGCCCTGGCGGAGGTGGGCGTCTGGGCCGAGGAGTGCCGCACCGACGGCCTGGCAGAGCTGGAGCGGGTGGAACGGGCCGGGCCGGAACGCGACCCTGCCGTCGCGTGTCTGCTCGCCGACCGCGCCGACGACCGGTACGGCCGGCTGACCGGCTGCCTCGGCCCGCTGGTCTCCTTCTCCCGCACCGAGACCCCGGCCGACGACCTGCCCGGCGGTCCCGGCCATGGCGCGCACACCCGGCAGGTCCTCGCCGAACTCGGCTACACCGATGCCGAGGCCGAGGAGCTGCTGCGGGCCGGTGTCGTCCGATGACATATCCAACCGAGGAGTTCCACCATGACCGCTGACTTTGGAGCGTTCGACGGTCCGTCGGTCGCGCCCGAGCTGGCCTACCACGCGCCGTTCGACGAGGAGGAGGAGCTGTACCGGCAGACTGTCCGGACCTTCCTCGACAAGGAGATCGAGCCCGCCTTCCACCAACTGGGCACCGACAGCGCGTCCCGGCACGCGGTGTGGCGGGCGGCCGGCCGCGCCGGCATCCTGGGCGCGGTGATCCCCGAGGAGTACGGCGGTCCCGGCGCGAGCCCCATCGCCAACGTCATCCTCTCCTACGAGATCGCCCGCTCGCAGTGCTACGGCACCGTGGGCAGCCTGTACTGCACCGACCTCGCCACCGGTGCCTTCCTGGACGGCGCGTCGCCGGAGCTGATCCGGGAGTGGGCGCCGAGGATCCTGGCCGGGGAGGCCATCCAGTCGATGGCCATCACCGAGCCGGACGCGGGCAGCGACGTGCTGGCCATGCGCAGCTTCGCGGAGCGAGACGGCGACGACTACGTGCTGTCCGGTGACAAGACGTACATCACCAACGGCGACATCGCGGACATGCTGTACGTGGTGGCCAAGACGTCGAAGGAGCGGCGCGGGCGCAGCCTGACCATGTTCCTGGTCACGCCCGAGATGGCCGGAGTGACCCGCCGGAAGCTGGCCACCACCGGCTTCCCGGCCGGCAACACCGCCGAGCTGCACTTCGACCGGGTGCGTATCCCGGCCTCGCACGTGCTGGGCGGTGAGGGCGGCGCGATGCGGATCATGATGGGCTCGCTGGCGCTGGACCGGCTGCAGATCGGTTTCCGCGCCCTCGGCCAGGCCGAGCTGGCGTTCCAGCAGACGGTGGAGTACGTCAAGCAGCGCGTCGTGTTCGGCAGCCCGCTGTTCGAGTTCCAGAACACGAAGTTCGCGCTGGCCGACATGAAGAGCGAGATCGAGGTCGGTCGGGCGTACCTGCACGAGATGGTGCGCAAGGTGCGCAGCGGCGTCGCCACCGCCACCGAGGGGTCTGTCGGGAAGCTGTGGTTGTGTGAGATGTCCAACCGGGTCATCGACGGGTGCGTGCAGTTGTTCGGCGCCATGGGCTTCATGGACGAGACGCCCATCTCGCGGATCTACACCTCCAATCGGGTACTGCGGATCTACGCCGGGACCTCGGAGATCATGAAACAGTCCATCGCCCGCGACCTCTGACCCGGCCGCGCACATGCGAGAAGGCCGCCGCCCCTGCCAAGGGACGGCGGCCTTCTCGCATGTGCTACCGGCGCGGGGCCCAGGGGGCGACGCGGCGGCCGATCCAGGTGACCGCGGACTGCAGCGCGACGCCGATCAGCGACACCGTCACGATGCCCGCGTACATCCGGTCCGCCAGGAACACCTGCCAGGAATTCCAGATGAGGAAGCCCAGGCCGTCCCGGCCCTGCACGAACTCGATGCCGATGACCAGCAGCACCGCGGTCCCGATGGCGATGCGCAGTGAGGTGAACACCTCGGGCACCATCGCCGGCAGGGTGACGTGCCGGAACGTCTGCAGCCGGCTCGCCCCGAAGGACCGGGCCGGCTCCAGGTAGCCCTCGGGAATGCCGGCCACCGCGGACATGGTGGAGATCACCACGATGAAGAAGACGCCGAACGCCACCAGCAGCACCTTCGGGGTCATGCCCAGCCCGAAGACCATCAGCAGCAGCGGGAGCACCGCGAGCTTGGGCACGGTGTACAGAGCGCTGATGATCGGCTCGATGGCGGTGCGCAGCTTGCGGATGCTGCCGAGCAGCACGCCGAGCAGGATGCCGGCCAGCGATCCGCCCAGGTAGCCCAGCATGAGCACCTGGAGCGTACTGGACGCCGCCTCGATCACCAGGCCGGAGGAGAGCAGCTCGACAAAGGAGACCACGATCTCGCTCGGCGGCGGCCAGAACCGCTGGTCGACCAGCCCGCTGCTGGAGATCGCCTGCCATACGGCGAGGATGAGGACGGGCGTGCCGAACCGCAGCAGGTTGTCGACCAGAACCCGGCGCCGCTGGAACCGGACGGGGTCGCGTTCGGCGAGGTCCGGTCGGCGCAGGACGGTGTCACCGCCCTCCCCGCCGGCCCGCGCCCGCTTCTCCGTCTGTACCAGGTCGGTCATCGTTCCCACCTCTTCACTTCCCCACGGTTTCCGGCCGCCCGCTCACGCGGACACCTGGGAGCGCGGCTCCATCGCGGACCGCAACCGGTCCCAGATCTCGCCCTCCAGCTCCGCGAACTCGGAGCTGCGGCGGATGTCGGCCGAGCGGGGCCGCTCGAACGGCACCTCGAACTCGGCCACCACGCGCCCTGGCCGGGAGCTCATCACCATCACCCGGTCGCCGAGCAGGATCGCCTCGTCCAGGTTGTGGGTGATGAAGATGACGGTCCTGCGGTCCTCCTGCCAGAGCTCGAGCAGCTCGGCCTGCATGATCTGGCGCAGCTGCGCGTCCAGCGCGGCGAACGGCTCGTCCATGAGCAGGATCTGCGGCTCCACCGCGAAGGCGCGGGCGATGGAGACCCGCTGCCTCATGCCCCCCGACAGTGTGGACGGGTAGGCGGACGCGAAGTCCGCGAGGCCCAGCCGGGTCAGCCACCGGGAGACCCGCTCCCTGGACACGGTCGCCGGGATCTTGGCGATGTCCAGGCCGAAGCGGACGTTGGCCTCGACGGTCTTCCACGGGAAGATGCTGTAGTCCTGGAACACCACCGAGGTCAGCGGGGCCTCCCTGCTGGTGCTGCGCAGTGACACCTCGCCGGCGCTGGGGCTCAGCAGCCCGGCGATGACGCGCAACAGGGTGGACTTCCCGCACCCCGACGGGCCGACGATGCAGAGGAACTCCCCGTCCCTGACGTCGAGGTCGATGGGCCCCAGGGCCTGGACGCTGGAACCACCGGATGCGAACACCCGTTCCACGCCGCGTACCGCGACTCTACTGTCGTTCACGACTTCTCCGCTCTTCCGGTTCTCGGCTCTTCCGGCCGGCGGCGGTCGCTCCCTGCCGTCGTCATCCGGTGCCCGATAGGTGAAAAGGGGCCCCGCCGCAGCGGGGCCCCGCCGCCAGGCTCAGCCGGCGTTCTTCAGTTCCTCGGCGAAGGAGGTGTTGAAGAGGTCCTGCTCACCGAGATCGTCCTTGTACTGGAGCAGCCCGCTGTCGATGTCGCGGTAGTAGCCCTGGTAGATCGAGGCGTTCTCGGTGTGCAGGTTGTAGTCCGCTTCGAAGGCCGAGGGCTCGGTGGTGCGGATGGAGTCCTCGGGGATCTTCTGCGCCGCGGCGAGGGCGGCGACCACCTCCTTGGTCTGCCGGTAGTCCTTGAGCAGGTACTTCTGGGTCGTCCTGGCCATCGCCCTGGTGAAGGCCAGCCCGGTCTCCCGGTCTTCCTTGATCAGGCGGTCGTCGAACATGTAGAAAACGCCGGTGGTCGGGGCGATCGCACCCTTGACGAACTCGCAGCACGCGTCATCGGCCACCACCTTCTGGTGTGGGGTCGAGGCGTAGGCGGCGCCGACCGCGCCGTTGCGCAGCGCGTTGACCGAGTCGGCTGAGGTCAGGTCCTGCCACTCGACGTCCTTGGGACCGATGGCGACGTTGTTGCTCTTCAGGTGCTCGAACAGCGAGGCCCACAGTGCGGGGCGGTTGCCGCCGGGACCGGCGAGCTTGACGCCCTTGAGGTCGGTCAGGTCGAATTTCCCGTTGTCGCCGAAGATGCTCTTGTTGACGTACAGGCCCTGGTCGGTGCTCTCGGGCCGGCCGCCGCCGGGGAACACGATCCGGATGTCCTCGCCGGACGCGATGAGGTTGAGCAGGCCGGGGGAGACCTGGGTGGCCAGCACGTCCACCTTGCCCTGTGTCATCATGACCAGCGCATCCTGCGTTTGCAGGAACTCGAACCGGATCTGGATGTTCTCCTTCTCGAACTCCCCGAGGCTGTCGGCGAGCGCGACCGCGGCGTAGGAGCCGACGATCGACGAGATGCCGATCTTGATCGTCTTGCGCTCGGCGAGTGGCTTGGGCTTCAGTTGCGCGGCCAGGGCGTCGTCGCCCGTGGCGGAGAAGGCACTGACCTCTCGCTTCTCTGTGGCGCCGGAGTCGCCGCCGCAGGCGGCGGTGGCCAGGGTGAGGGCCAGCGGCATCGCCACTGCCATCAGCCTCAAGCTGGGACGCATCGTTCAGCCTCCTCATGGGCTGCGGATCAATCCCGCAGGCCGTTCATCGCTGGGGAGGAGATGACGGCCGGTGATGGCGGGATTTCGATGACGGGGGGATCAGGGGTCGCCTGACACCGGCGCGGCACTGCTGGCTCGCCGGTATGGCGCTCACGGTCGGCTGGTGACTTGTCGTTTTGGGGATGTGGTCGCTGGCGGCGCGGGCGGACGTGCCGGTGACACGCCCAGGTGTCCTCGCGGTGCCGGAGCCGACCGGGCCGGGAGGTCCGGCTACCGGTCAGTCAGATACTTCGTCGAGCATCTCGACCTCGATATCTCACAATGTATGACGATATCTCGTGCAAAAATATGGTCTGAGGCGCACCGCGTCAAGGATGCGGCGGCCTCGTCTCTGCGGAGGACCGTATCCGGCGTTCCGCTTGGTTGTCCGACTCGTCCTGCGATGACGGGCCGAGCTCCGGGTGGGGCGGTGGGTTGGTGTGTCCGCTCCGGAACGGTGCCGGCGGCGGGCGAACGGTCGTGCGCCGCGGTGCCGGCACCCTTGTCTTGGGTAACGACGTGCCGTAGCGTATCCCGAAATAACGATGAAATACTACGTGTCTTGACGAAATAGTAATGAAACGCCCACAGAGGGTGTAGTCGGGCGTGTCGATCGCGGATACGGGCGGCCTGGCGGCCCGGACACGCTCGCCGGGCCCCGTGTTCGTCCGGGGCGCCGGTTCCGGCGTCCGCGCCGCGGTGGCCGGTCCCGTGTTCCGCGGCGGGCGGCCCTGTTCCGCCGGCACCGTCCTGCCGGCACCGTCCTGCCGACACCGAATCCCCGTGGGGCCGATGCCCGGCGCGCTGTCGGGCAGCGCCTTCGGACCTTATGGATAGATCCCGTAATCCCGGTTTAAGTCACGACTCCCCGTAGTCAGGTGGTGCCGTATGGCGGGAGAGGTGGACCCCGGTGGGATCGACAGGCCGGTCTGAGAGTGCTTTCCCATATGTCGAAGCAGGTTCGACCGCACCTGGCCGCCCTGGTCGGCCTTCGGCTTCGGCGCCCCCCACAAACAGCGATATTTCGTGTAACATCACGAAAGGTCGCAGTAGTCGATCCTTGGGGGTTATCGTGTCAGTAGGCGCAGTAGTCGCCGGGGCGGGGTCGTGATGAGCGCCCGCCCCCTCCTTGGGGACCCCGCCGCCGGTCCGGTCCCTCCGCTGGTGACCAGCTGTGAGCACTGCCTCACCGTCACGTGGGCCGGCGTGTCCGCCTGCTCGTGCGAGTTCGGGCGCTTCGTCGCGACCGAGGAGTCCGCCCTGGACATGCGCCTGGGTGTGTCCGGTGGGGCCGTCCGGCGGTCGGATGAGTCGGGGTCATTGCCTCAAAGCCGCGATATCTCGTAAGGTGCAACGAAATAACATGAAATGGAAGCGGGGTAGCGCATGGGAGCGGCCGGTAGCGAGGCGGCCACGGGTCTGGTCGGACGGGTGGACCTGTCCCGGCTGGTGAACCCTTCATCTGTGGCGATCATTGGGGCATCGGACCGCCCGGGCAGCCTTGGATCACGAACAGTCGCAAACCTCCTCGACCATTCGGACTTCACTGGTACGGCGTACCTGATCAGCCGGAGCAAGAAGACCATCCACGACCTGCCCTGTTACCAGAGCGTGCTGGACCTGCCGGAGTCCCCCGACGTCGCCCTGCTGGTCGTCCCCGCCGCGCAGACGCTCTCCGTGCTGCGCGAGTGCGCCCTGAAGGGGACCCGGTTCGCCATCGTCTTCACCTCCGGGTTCGGGGAGATGGGCGAGGAGGGCAAGCGGGCCGAGGCGGAAATGGCGCAGATCGGCCGCGAGTCCGGGATGCGCATCTACGGACCCAATTCGCCGGGCCTGTGCAACCTGAACCGGCGGCTCGGCCTGATGTTCTCCCCATCGTTCCACCTGGACCAGTTCGCCGGCCCGATCGGCCTGGCCACCCAGGGCGGCGGCATCGGCCGCTGCTTCCTGCAGGCCATGGAGCGCGGCGTCGGCGTCGGGCTGTGGGCGTCCACCGGCAACGAGGTCGACCTGACGGTCGCGGACTTCATCCGCCACTACGCCGACGACGACGCCATCACCGTCATCGCCAGCACGATGGAGGGTGTCAAGGACGGCCCTGCCTTCGTGGACGCCGCGCTGTACGCCGCCGAGCGCGGCAAGCCGGTCATCGCGCTGAAGGTCGGCCGCTCCGATTACGGCGCCCGGGCCGTCGCCTCGCACACCGGCTCGCTGTCCGGCGCCGCCGAGGTCAACAGCGCGGTGTTCCGGCAGGCCGGGGTCGTCGAGGTCGACGACATGGACGAGCTGATCGACACCGCCGCGCTGTTCGCCCGCAAGCGGCCCACCGGGCGTGAGCGGATCGCCGTGTACGGGTTCTCCGGCGGTGGTTGCGCGCTCGGCGCCGACGCGGTCGGCAACGCCGGGCTGGAGCTGGCCGAGTTCTCCGACAAGACGCTGGCCCGGGTGCGCGAGGTGCTGCCGGACTACGCCGCGGTGGCCAACCCGGTCGACGCCACCTCCGACATTCTCACCCGCACCGAGATCGGCTACGAGAGCCTGCGCGCCGTCGCCGACGACCCCGACGTGGGCCTGGTGCTCTACCCGTTCCCCTGCGACTACGAGGAGCTGACCGAGGCGATCGGCGCGTCCATCGCCCAGGTCCAGCGGGAGACCGAGACGCCGATCCTGCCGGTGTGGATGAGCGACCGGCTCGGCCCCGGCTACGACGAGCTGGTCAAGGGCGGGCTGGTCCCGGTGCGCAGCGTTCGCAACGGCACCGCGGCGTTGCGCCGCTGGGTCGAGCGGGGCCGTTGGACCCACCAGGAGGGCTGGCGCCCACTCGGTGTCGCGTCGTCCGGCGGCGAGCGGATCGTGCACACCGAGCCGACGGCCAAGGAACTGCTGGGCCGGCACGGCGTACCCGTCCCGGCCTCCGGAGTCGCCACGACCGCGGACGAGGCGGTCGCCGTCGCCGAGCGCGTCGGGTACCCGGTGGTCCTCAAGGTGGTCAGCGCGCAGATCACCCACAAGAGCGACGTCGGCGGCGTCGCCGTCGGCCTCGCCGACGCCGGGCAGGTCCGCGCCGCCTACCACCGGATCCGGGAGGCCGTGCCGGCCGCCCGGCCGGATGCGGAGGTCGGCGGCGTGCTGGTGGAGGCCATGGCCTCGGCCGGCCTGGACGTCCTGGTCGGTGTCTCCCGCGACCCGGTGTTCGGCCAGGTCGTCACCTTCGGCCTGGGCGGCGTCCTGGTCGAGCTGTTCGGTGACGTGTCCCGGCGGCTGCTGCCGCTCACCCCGGACCAGGCCCGCGCCCTCGTCGACGAGCCGCGTTGCGCCGCCCTGCTGCACGGTGTGCGCGGCGGCGAGCCCGGCGACGTGGACGCCCTGGTCGACCTGCTGGTCAACGTGTCCCGCTTCGTCGAGGCCAATGCCGCGGTCGTGGACGAACTCGAACTCAACCCGGTGCGGGTGCTGCCCGCGGGACAGGGCGTCGTCGCCCTGGACGCGGTGCTGGTCACCGCCGGGTCCGTGGAGGCAACCCAGTGATCAAGACCGAAATCGGGCAGACCACCCCGGACCGCATCACCGTCCGTGGCCACGACCTGGCGAACGAGCTGATCGGGCAAATCGACTTCGTGGACATGATCCTGCTCGTCACCATCGGGCGCCGGTGCGAGGGCAACGAGAAGGACATGCTCAACGCCATCATGGTGACCGTCACCGACCACGGGCTCACCCCGAGCGCGCTGGCCGCCCGGCTCACCTACCTCGGCGCCCCCGAGGCGCCGCAGGCGGCGGTGGCGGCGGGCCTGCTCGGGGCCGGCAGCGTGTTCCTCGGCGCCATGCAGGACGCGGCGGTCATGCTCCGCGAGGCCGGCCGGGACCTCACCGAGGACAGCTCGGACGAGGAGGTCGCCAAGACCGCGCGCGAGTTCGCCGCCGCGCGCCGGGCCGCCCGGGCGCCGCTGTACGGGCTCGGCCACAACATCCACGTCGACGGCGATCCGCGGATCCCGGTGCTGCGCGCCGTGTCCGAGCGCAACGGCTACTTCGGTCGGTACTGGCGGCTGCTGCTGGCCCTGGACGAGACCAGTTCCACGGTGTACTCGCGGCGGCTGCCCGCCAACACCGCCGGGGCGGTCGGCGCCATGGTGCTCAGCATGGACCTGCCGTTGCACCTGGCCCGGGGCCTGGCCCTGGTCGGCCGGTGCGCCGGACTGCTCGGCCACCTCATCGAGGACGAGCAGGCCCCGATCGGCCAGGAGTTGTGGGATCTGGTGCTGCGCCAGGACGAGCGGAACAAGCTGCCAGGGGATCCCCGATGAGGAGTCCGGACCTGAAGAGGAACGCGAACCGGGCGGAGAACCCGGGCCGCAGAGCCGCCGAGGAGTGCCGCCATGCTGCGCGCTGACATGAACGAGACCCTGTCCCGGGTGGGGCGGGGCACGCCGATGGGCGAGCTGTTCCGCCGGTTCTGGCTGCCCGCGGTGCTGACCTCCGAAGTCGCCGAGCCGGACTGTCCCCCGGTGCGGCTGCGCATCCTCGGTGAGGACCTGGTCGCGTTCCGGGACTCCTCCGGCAAGGTCGGCATCGTCGCCGCGTACTGCTCACACCGGCTGGCGCCGCTGTTCTTCGGGCGCAACGAGGAGGGCGGGCTGCGCTGCGTCTACCACGGCTGGAAGTTCGACACCGGCGGCCGGTGCATGGAGACGCCCAACGTGCCGCCCGGTGCCCCGGACATCCGCAGGAACGTGGGCATCACCGCCTACCCGGTGCACGAGAGCGCCGGGGTCGTCTGGATCTACATGGGGCCGAAGGAGACGCAGCCGCCGTTCCCCGCACTGGAGTACGCCAACGTCCCGGCCGAGCACGCGTTCGCCGCCCGCTGGCTGCAGCGCACCAACTGGTCGCAGGGCATGGAGGGCGAGATCGACAGCTCGCACATCAGTTGGCTGCACCGCGACTTCGACAAGAACACAACCAAGCAGAAATCGACCGGCGCGCAGATGTCCAGCGACGCCGCCCCGCACATCGAGCTGCGGCAGACCGAGTACGGCCTGGTCTACGGCGCCCGCCGTGAGCACGAAGGTCAATACCTGTGGCGGGTCACCCAGTTCATCCTGCCCATGTTCAGCCTCATCCCGCGGGCACCGGGCGGCTTCGTCTCGGGCGGCGGCCGGGCCTGGGTGCCGGTCGACGACAACCACACCACCGTCTTCACCTTCGGCTACCGGGTCGACCAGCCCATCGGGCAGGAGGAACTGGACAGCTACTACAACAGCGGCGCACTGTTCCCGCCGCGGATGGAACGCGGCCGGTACGTGTTGCCCGGCGGGTACGCGATCGACACCTGGCTCCCGCTCGCCAGCAAGGAGAACGACTACCTGCTGGACCGGGAGGTGCAGCGCACCGTCAACTTCACCGGCATCTGGGGCGTGCACGACCAGGACCGGGCGCTCGCCGAGAACTCGCGCAGCATCGGCAGTGCCGACCCCGGCATCATCGACCGGTCCGCCGAGCACCTGGTCAGCTCCGACCGGGCGGTGGTCGCCGCCCGGCGAATCCTGATCAACCTTACCGACGCGCTGAAGAAGGGCGTGGAACCGGCCGTCGTCGCCGACCCGGACGCGTTCGGCGTTCGCGCGATCAGCAAGCTCACCCCCATCGCGAGCTTCGACGAGTTCATGGCGGTCTACGGCGAGGAGACCCGGGCGACCGGCGTATGCCGACCGGTCCCGGTCGAGTAGGGGTCGTCGGATGAGCGCACGCACGCTCGGGCTCGGCCTGGTCGGGCTCGGTCTCGCCGGAGGCGTTATGGCGTCGGCCGCCCGCACCCACCCGGGCATCCGGCTGGCGGGAGCGGCCGACCCCGACCCCACACTGAGGGAGCGGTTCGCCGGCGCGGAGGGGCTGCCGGTCCATCCCGGCATCGAGAGGCTGCTGGCCCAGCCCGACGTGGACGCGGTGTACGTGGCCACGCCGCACCAACTGCACCGCGAGCACACCGTCGCCGCGGCCCGGGCCGGCAAGCACGTCATCGTCGAGAAGCCGATGGCACTGACGGTCGCCGACTGCGACGCCATGATCAAGGCGGCCGAGGCGGCCGGCGTGGTCCTGGTCGTCGGGCACACCCACGGGTTCGACCCGGCGGTGGCGCTCATCCGGGACCTGGTCGGCTCCGGCGGGTACGGCCCGCTCGGCATGATCGCGCTCTGGAACTACACCGACTTCCTGTACCGGCCGCGCCGCCCCGAGGAACTGGACAGCGCCCGCGGCGGCGGCATCCTGTACAACCAGATCCCGCACCAGGTCGACATCGCCCGCACCGTCGCCGACCGGCCGGTGCGTTCGGTGCGCGCCACCGCCGCCATACTCGACCCGGACCGCCCCACCGAGGGGGCGTGCGCCGCGCTGATCGAGTTCGAGGGCGGCGGCGCGGCCAACCTGGTGTACAGCGGCTACGACCACTTCGACAGCGACGAACTGCACGGTTGGATCGCCGAGGGCGGGGGCCCCAAGACACCCGCGCACGGCGCCGCGCGGCGCAGGCTGGCCGCGCTCACCCCCGAGCAGGAACAGCGGTCGCGCACCGCCGACTTCGGGTACGGCGCTCGCTCCCCGCTGCCCCCGCCGCACCAGCCGCACTTCGGCGAGCTGGTGGTCACCTGTGCCGGCGCCGACCTGCGCTGCTCGGCCGACGGCGTCACCGCCTACACAGACCGCGGCGTCGAGCAGCTGGCCGTGCCGCGGACGCGGTGGTGGCCGGGCCGGGGGAACGTCCTGCAGGAACTGGTGGACGCGGTCGTGCACGGCCGGCCCGCCCAGCACGACGGCGCGTTCGGCCGGGAGACCGTCCGGACCTGCCTGGCCATCGCCGAATCCGCCCGCGAGCGGCGCGAGGTCTTCCTCAGCACCCAGGAGGTGTCCATCCATGTCCCAGTCCGTTGAGCCGCTGACGGTCCGTGTGCAGGCGGTGCGCTGGGAGGCCGACTCGGTCCTCTCCTATGAGTTCCGCAGACCGGACGGGGCGGCGTTGCCGGCGTTCACCGCCGGTGCCCACATCGACCTGCACCTGGGGAACGGCCTGGTGCGCGGCTACTCGCTCTGCGGTGACCAGGCCGAGACCGACCGCTATGTGGTCGCGGTCAACCGCGACCCGAACAGCCGCGGCGGCTCGGAGTGGATTCACGCCAACGTGCATGCCGGCGAAACGATCACGGTGTCCACGCCGCGCAACAACTTCCCGCTGGCCGAGGACGCGGAGCACAGCGTGCTCATCGCCGGCGGCATCGGGATCACGCCGATGCTCGGCATGGTGCGTCGGCTGGCCGCGCTCGGCCGTGACTGGACGCTGTACCTGGCGGTGCGCGCTCGTGGCCAGGCGGCGTTCCTGGACGAGCTGACCAGGCTGGCCGGTGACCGGCCCGACCGGGTGCGGTTGCACGTCGACGAGGAGAACGACGGGGCTTTCCTGGACATCGAGGCCGTGGTCGCCGCTGCGGGCGACACCGCGCACCTGTACTGCTGCGGGCCGGTGCCGATGCTGGAGGCGTTCGAGAAGGCCACCGCGGGGCTGCCTCCGGAGCGCCGCCACCTGGAGTACTTCGCGGGCAAGGACGACGCGGCCACCGAGGGCGGTTTCGAGGTCGAGCTGACCCGCACCGGGATCACGCTGACCATTCCCGAGGGGTCCACCATCCTTGACGCGGTGCTGGAGGCCGGGGTGGACATGCCGTACTCGTGTGGCGAGGGCGTCTGCGGCTCCTGCGAGACCCGGGTGATCTCCGGCACGCCCGACCACCGGGACCTGATCCTCACCGACCAGGAAAGGGAGGCCGGCGAGACCATGATGATCTGCTGCTCCGGCAGCAGAAGCGCCCGGCTCGTCTTGGAGCTGTGAGCAGCCCGTGAACGGGCCCGCGGGCGGACCGCGACCGACGGGCCGACAGGGCCGGCTGGGCCGGCAAGGCCGAAAAGGAGGAACGAGTGGCTGAGATAGTGCTGGGCATCGGCACTTCACACAGCCCGCTGCTGGCCATCGAGCCCGCGCTGTGGGCCGAACGCGCCAAGGACGACCACCGCAAGCAGGAGCTGTACCTGGCCGACGGCCGGGTGGTGTCCTACGCGGAGCTGGCCGAGGAGACCGCCGGCCGGTACGCCGACCGGGCCGTGCCGGAGAACTTCGAGAAGCAGGCCCTGCGGGCGCAGCAGGCGCTGGACCGGCTGGCCGCGGCCATCGCCGAGGCCGAGCTGGACGCCCTGGTCGTCATCGGCGACGACCAGGAGGAGCTGTTCAGCCGGGCGCACATGCCGGCGATCGCCGTCTACAACGGCCCGGAGATCGTCACGCACCCGAAGAACGAGGTCAACCCGAACCTGCCCGGCTGGTACCAGGAAGCCAACAAGGGCTACAAAATGGACGCGGTGCACCGCCACCCGGTCGCCGCCGAACTGGCCGACGGCCTGATCGAGGGGCTGATCGAGGCGGGCGTGGACGTCGCGGTGGCCAGCGAGGTGACCGACCCGCACCAGGCCGGCTTCGGGCACGCCTACGGCTTCGTCATCGACCGGCTCTGCGGCGACCGGCCGATCCCGATCCTGCCGGTCATGCTCAACACCTACTTTCCGCCCAACGTGCCGCGGCCCGGCCGCTGTTACGACATCGGGCAGGTCATCGGCCGGACCCTGGCCGCGTTGCCCGGCGGACAACGGGTCGGCGTGGTCGCCTCCGGCGGGCTGACCCACTTCGCGGTCGACGAGGACCTCGACCGGCGGCTGCTGGCCGCCCTGGAGGCCGGGGACGTGGACACGCTGCGCGCGCTACCGCCGTCCGGCCTGCGCTCCGGCAACTCCGAGATCCTCAACTGGATCATGACCGCCGGGGCGGTCGACGGCCTGACCGTGACCGACTCCGAGTACATCCCGGTCCAGCGCACCCCCGCCGGAACCGGCATCGGGCTCGCCTTCCTCGTCTGGCGGCCCGTCCCCTCCGCACCCGGGAGCTCCCTGTGATCATCGACGCGCACGGCCACCTCATCACCCCGCCCGCGGTCTTCGCGGTGCGCACGGTCCTGCAGGCATCCAACGGCCAGCACTCCAAGGAGTGGTACCTGGACCGCTACGTCCGGGACGAGGAGATCACGGCCTCCGCCGACCGGGGCGTCCGGCTGATGGACCAGGTCGGCACCGACGTCCAGCTCATCTCGCCGAGGCCGTTCGTGCTGATGCACTCGCACCCGGTCGTCAAGGACGTGCGGCTCTGGGTGGAGTTGCAGAACGACCTCATCCACCGCACCGTCTCGCTGCACCCGGACCGCTACCGTGGCATGGCCGGGCTGCCGCAGGTGACCGGGCAGCCCGTCGAGATCGTCTTTGACGAGCTGGAGCGCGCCATCGGCGAGCTGGGCTTCGTCGGCGTGCTGCTCAACCCCGACCCGGACGAGGGCGGCGGCCGGTCGCCGCGGCTGTCCGACCCGTACTGGTACCCGCTGTGGGCCAAGCTGGTCGAGCTGGATGTGCCCGCGCTGATCCACAGCGCCGGCTGCCGCGGCCGGGAGACCTACGACGAGCACTTCGCCACCGAGGAGAGCCTGGCGGTCACCTCGCTGGTGCACTCCGAGGTGTTCGACCGGTACCCCGACCTGAAGATCATCATCAGCCATGGCGGCGGCTCCATCCCGTACCAGATCGGCCGCTGGCGCGCGCACTGGTGGCTGGACCTGGCGACCAAGAAGAAGCACATCGCGCGGTACTTCCGGGACCTGGAGCACGCCGGGATGAACGGCGAGCCGCTGCCGGACGCCCCGGCCGACCTGACCAGCTTCGACGACGCGCTGCGGCGGCTTTGGTTCGACACGGACGTGCACAGCTCCCACTCGCTGGAGCTGCTCTTCCGTACCGTCGGCACCGATCGCTGCCTGTTCGGCACCGAGCGCCCCGGCAGCGGCGGTGCGATCAACCCGGCGACCGGCCGCTCCTTCGAGGACTTCAAGTACACCATCGACCGCATCGGCTTCCTGACGGACGAGGACCGCGCCCTGATCTACGAGGGCAACGCCCGCCGCGTCTTCTCCAGGCTGGCCCGATGACCGCCGCGACGACCGGAGTGGTCACCGCCGAGCTGGTCCGGGAGGCCGCCGCGCTGCCCGCGGCCACCCTGCACGAGGCCGCCGGGAAGATCGGCGCGCTGCCCGCGGCGATCGGCCCGGTCCGCCCCGGCATGCGGGTGGCCGGCCCGGCGCTGCCGGTGCTCAGCCCGCCCGGGGACAACCTGTGGCTGCACCGCGCCATCTACGCGGCCGAGCCCGGCGACGTGCTGGTGGTGGCCTTCGGCGACGGGGCCGATCCGCTGGAGTACGGCCACTGGGGCGAGGTCATGGCGGTCGCGGCGCTGCACCGAGGCATCGCCGGCCTGGTCACCTCCGGCGGCGTCCGGGACGGCGACCAGATGGCCGAGCGAGGCTTCCCGGTGTTCGCGCCGTCGCTGTGCATCCGCGGCACCGGCAAGGATCCGGACGGCCGGGGCTCGGTCGGCGCGCCGGTCCGGATCGGCGGTGTGACCGTGCGCCGCGGCGACCTGGTGGTGGCCGACGGCGACGGCGTCGTGGTGCTGCCCGTGGCGGACGCCGCCGGGGCGGTGCGGGCCGCGGCCCGGCGCGAGGCCGCCGAGCAGGAGATCTTCGACAGGCTCGCCGCCGGCGAGACCAGCCTGGACATCTACCGGCTGCCCGCTGAGGGGGAGTCGTGAGGCGGCGCAGCGTCGTCGTCCCCGGCCTGGAGCACGGGACGAACCCCATCCCGGCGGCCTCCCGGGTCGGCCCGCTGCTGGCCACCGGAGGTGTCCGCGGTGTCGACCGGGTGACCGGCGAGCTGCCTGCGGATGTTCCCGGCCAGGTCCGGTACGCGTTCGCCAACCTGCGGGCCGTGCTTGAGGCCGGTGGTGCCACCACCGGGGACGTGGTGCACGTGACGGTGTTCGCCGCAGCCGACGTGCGGGTCGCGGTGAACGAGGAGTGGGTCGCGATGTTTCCCGACCCGGCCTCCCGGCCCGCTCGGCACCTGATCCGGCACGACCTGCCGGGCGGGATGCTCGTGCAGCTGGAGGCCACGGCATACGTCACGGAAGGAGAGACGGATGGGTGACGACCTGCTGGTACGGCTCGGCGTGCTGGACACCTGCGCGGTGTCGGATGCGATGGACCGGCTGGGCCTGTCCGGGGCCGTGCCGGGCCTGGCCCCGCTGACCGGGCACCGCCGCATCGTGGGGCGGGTCACCACGGTGCGGCTGGGCGACGCGGCCGACACGCCGCCGAGCGGGCGGCATCTCGGTACCGCCGCCGTCGAGGCGTCCGGGCCCGGTGACGTCATCGTGGTCGAGCACGGGCGGACCGACGTGTCCGGCTGGGGCGGCATCCTCTCGCTGGCCGCGGTCGGCCGCGGCGTCGAGGGGGTGATCGTGGACGGCGCCTGCCGCGATATCGACGAGAGCCGCGAGCTGGGGCTGCCGCTGTTCGCCCGCGCCGCCGTCCCGGTCACCGCGCGGGGCCGCGTGGTCGAACGCGACTGGAACGTCCCGATCACGGTCGGCGGGGTCGGCGTGGCCCCGGGCGACCTGGTGATCGCCGACGGCAGCGGGGTGGTGTTCCTGCCCGCGGCGCGCGCCGGGGAGATCCTCGCCGCCGCGGAGCAGGTCGCCGAGCGGGAGCGGGCGATGGCCGAACAGGTGAGGGCGGGCGTGCCCGTGTCCCAGGTGATGGGCGCTCGCTACGAGACGATGCTGCAGGAGAACCGATGAGCACCACCACGACCACCACGACCACCGCGGCCGACACCGCGACCACCGCCGCGCTCAAGGCGCTGAGCTGCACCGACGTCAGCGACGCGATGGACCGGCTGGGTATCGCCGGGCACTGCCTGGGCATCATGCCGCTGGACCGTTCGTTCCGGCTGGTCGGCCGGGCCTGGACGCTGCGCTACGGCCCGGTGGGCCGCGACCCCGGCACGGTCGGCGACTACATCGACGACCTCGGCCCCGGCCAGGTCGTGGTGCTGGACAACCAGGGCCGGCTGGACGCCACCGTCTGGGGCGACCTGCTGACCTACACGGCGATCCGCAACGGCGTCGAGGGCACCGTCATCGACGGCGTGTGCCGCGACGTCGATCGCTCGGTCACCACCGGCTACCCGGTCTTCTCCCGCGGCAACTGGATGCGCACCGGCAAGGACCGGGTGCGCGTCGAGGAGATCGGCGGCCCGGTGTCCGTCGGCGGCGCCCGGGTCGAGCCGGGCGACTGGCTGCTGGGCGACGGCGACGGCGTACTGTGCATCCCGGCGCCCCGGGTGCATGAGGTGATCACCGTCGCCGAGGAGATCCGGAACGCCGAGGAGCGGATCCGCGACGCGGTGCGGGACGGCCGTTCGTTGCGCGCCGCCCGCGAGGAGGTCGGCTACCACCGCCTCCAGACGAGGCGTTGAGGCCGTCGGCGCCCCGGGCCCCGGGGCGCCGTGCTGGAACCGACGCCCGGCCGTTTTCCGGAGCGGGGCTGATGTTTGCGAGACAAGGCAGGGTGAGATGAGAGTCAGCGTTGATTCGGGCCGGTGTGTCTGCACCGGCACGTGTGCGTTCGTGGCACCTCAGGTGTTCGCGATCGAGAACCACAGCGAGCTCGTGGTGCTCCGGCCCGAGCCGGACGAGTCCCTGCGCGACCTGGTCCTCGACGCTGAGGAGCAGTGTCCCACCGGCGCCATCCAGGTCACCGGCTGACGTCCGCCGCCCCGCCCTGACCCGCCTCGCCCGGGCGGGTCAGGCGCCGCGGCCGAAGACGGTGTCGCGGACCTCCAGGACGACCTTGAGCAGCCGGTCCTCGTCGGCCTGGATCCGGTCGGAGGGGCCGATGATGCCCAGGCCGACGACCTCGTCCCCGACACTGCCCGAGACGGCGAAGGAGCTGACACCGACCGTGCCCTCGTCGACGGACCGGAACCAGCCGAGCTCGCGGTGCTTGCGCACCTCCTCCTCCAGCTCCCGGGGGTTGGTCTTGGTGTTCTCGGTGAGCCGGGGGAGCGGCTTGAGGCGCAGCAGCCGGCCCAGGTCGTGGTCGTCGAGCCTGCTCAGCAGCGCCTTCCCGATCGCGGTGCCGTTGATCGTGAACGTGTCGCCGACCTCCACCACGTACCGCAGCCGGTGGCCGCCCTGCGAGACCGCGACGATCTTTATCCGGTCCCCGGTGAGCACCGCGCACGAGGCCGTCTCCCCGGAGCGCTGCGCGAGCAGGCCGCTGGCCTCCGCGCCGAACGCCGACAGCGGGTCGTTCTCGGAGATGGCGGTCGCGGTGGCCAGCAGCCGGCCGGTCGGGTAGAAGCGCCGCGTCGTCGCGGTGCGGCTCACGTAGCCCAGCTCGTGCAGCGTGTTCAGCAGGTCGGAGCTGCTGCTCTCCGGGATGTCCAGCAGGCGGGCCACCTCGGACTTGGTGAGCTCCCGCTTCTCCCGCGCGAAGATCTCGAAAAGCGCCATCGCCCGGGCCGCCGCGGGCACGGTGGAGCCGCCGGCCTCCACCGGCCCCCCACGCGACCGCCGTCCGCGCCGCGCGGATGCGGCCGATTCTGCCGCCTGTGCCATTGGCAAACCCTCTCACAGTTTTCGCACACGTAGGCGCTGCGCGACATCCGTCCCTGATACCCAACGGGCGGAAGGCGACAATCAGGTGATCAATGCCGGACGTGTGGCAAAGGTAGAAAAGCTGCAAACCGCGTCCGCAGTCGGTCCGATCGGTGGTGCCGCCGGGCGCCGTCGGCCACGGGTGACCGAATAGCGCGCCAGCCGGTGTGAAGCGTGACAAGGATACCGCGATGAGGGCGCCTAATCATCGTCAGAGAACACCGCATAGGTGAATACCCGCGAGTTCTTCGCATCCACCGCCCGGCGGGGGTCGCGCGACGGCGGCATGATCCGCTACGGCTGTGGACCTTTCGGGCTTCCCTGTGACGCCCGTTTCGCCCGGTGACCGGGTACGGGCGCGGAGCGGAGGCGAACGAGGTCGTACGACCCCGTCGGCTCCGGGAATCACCGGGCCACCCGGCCCGGTGATTCCCGGAACGGCCGCTACGGCATGAACTTGCCGCCGTTGACGTGGAGCGTCTGGCCGGTGATGAAACTCGCCTCATCCGATGCCAGGAATGCGACGGCGTGGGCGATCTCCTCCGCCTCCCCGGTCCGCTTCATCGGAATCCTGGAGGTGTCCAGCGGTGCACCCGCCCGGGTGGTCCCCTCGGTCCGGGTCGGGCCCGGCGAGACCACGTTGACCCGGATCAGCGGGGCCAGTTCCGCTGCCAGCGCCCGGCTCATCCCGAGCACCCCGGCCTTGCTGGCCGAATACGCGATGAGATTCGGATTGGCCATGGACCCGGCGCCGGAGGCGATGTTGACGATTGATCCGCCACCGGTCTCCACCATGCTCCGGGCGGCTTCCCGGCACACCGTGAACGTACCGGTCAGATTGACGCCGATGACGAGGTTCCAGATCTCGTCCGTGGTGTCCAGCACGGGTGCGAACGGGAAAACACCGGCGCTGTTCACGACGGTTCCGATACGCCCGTACTCGGCGACCGTGAACCGGATGAGAGAACGGACGTCATCCGGCCGCATGACGTCCGTGCGGACGGCCGAGGCGGCCACTCCGAAGCGTTCAGCGCATTCCGCGGCGACCGCCTTCGCATTGTCCGGATCGAGGTCGGCGATGACGAGCGAATCACCGCGCGAGGCGAATTCCAGGGCGATGGCCTTACCGATTCCGCGGCCCCCGCCCGTCACCAGTGTCGCGGTGCCCGTTGATTCCGGCACGAGTATCCTCCATTGTCGAGCGTCCGATGTCCGGCCACCTGGCCGTCCCCGGCCGGGTGGCCGCGGGCGGTCAGGCCCAGCGCACCGGGAGAGCGGCCATGCCGCGGGTGAGGAACGAGCCGAGCCACTCGACCCGGTCGGTGTTCAGCGCCAGTCGCGGTGCCGCGGCCAGATGAGCGAAGGCCACCTGGGCCTCCAACCGGGCCAGGCTCGCGCCCAGGCACATGTGGATGCCGCCGCCGAAGGTCGCGTGCCGTGAGTTGCCGCGGCGGATGTCGAACCGATGCGGGTCCTCGAACACCGCGGGGTCGCGGTTGGCCGCCGACAGGATCGCGTACACGTGTTCGCCCTTGTGGATCCGCACGCCGTCGAGTTCCATCTCCTCGGGGGCGATCCGGCACAGGCTGTTACGGGCCGGACCCTCGTAGCGCAGCATCTCCTCGACCGCGGACGGGATCACGTCCGGGTTCGCCCGCAGGTCGTCATAGGCCCCGGGGTGGGTGAGCAGCAGGTGCATGCCGTTGGCGATCAGGTTCTTGGTGGTGCTGAACCCGGCCGAGTGCAGCAGCATGCAGTTGGCGATGATCTCCAGGTCGGTGATCTCCCCGGGGGAGGCCTGGATGAGCTGGGAGATGATGTCGGTCCCGCCGGGGTTGGCCCGCCGCTCCTTGATCAGCTCCTCGAAGTACGCGAAGCACTCCGCGGCGGTGGCCTCGCGGCGCGCGGCGACGTCGGCGGGTTGTGCCAGTGGCTCCAGCGAACCGTGCAGTGCCTCGCCCCAGGCCAGGAAGTCGTCCTCCATTGTCGGGGGGACGCCGACGAGCCGGCAGATCAGCCGCAGCGGCACCTTGTAGGAGAAGTCCTGGATGAAGTCGAACTCGGCCCGGTCGCGCAGCCCGTCGAGTAGTTCCTGGACGATCTCGCTGACGTCCTGCCGGTTCTGCTCGACCGCCCGGGGGGTGAACAGCCGGGAGACGACGGCGCGCAGCCGGGTGTGGTCGGGGGGGTCGCGGAAGGCCAGGCTCTCCAGGAAGATCTGCTGCGTCGGGGTGACGCCCTCTTTGCCGTCCATCTCCTCCCGGCTCCATCGCCGGTCCTTCACCAGTTGCTGGGTGGCGTCGTAGGACGTCACCAGGATCGGGCCCTGCGCGGTCCGGTAGACCGGCGCGTGCTCACGCAGCCGGTCGAAGAACCGGTAGGGGTCGGCGGTGATCTCTCCGCGGTCGGGGTGGTGCGACGTGAGGTAGAGCATCGCCTCCTCGGCGATGCTCCGGCTCTGCGGTGACGCCGCGAGATCGGTTGCCATGCGAGATCTGGCCTCCTCTGTGTGCTCCGTGCAGGCTCTACGAGGCGGGCACGGCGATTCATCGCCGGTGTCGGCGGTCATGCGTGCGGTACCGGGCGGCAGGACGGCCACCTGGATGGCTATATTGCGAACTGCTGTTGCACTATACGGTATTTCGTGGTGTTGGCCAATGCTTTGGGGGCGTCCGTAACGAGCGGGCGGACTGTGGGGTCGCCCGTCGGGCGGGGTGTCCCAAGCCGGCGGGCCGGGCGGCGGGAGTTCCGGCAAGGCTGCGACGTCGTAGTTACGGTATTTCGCAGGATTCCACGGGTGAGCGTCACTGCTGGCGCGATCGGAAGCAACGATATGCGGCATGAAGTCGAACAAGAGGGGATCTGGCGACAGGTGACCCTTGCGGCATGTATGCGAAATATCGTAGATTTCCACGAAGTTACATGATTGGCCGATGAGGGCGAGCCGTGACGCTTGAGGATACGCGCGGGTGTGGGCCGGCCGACCCCGCCGGGGCCGCCGGGCCCGGACAGCGCCCGCCCATGGACCTTCCGCGGGACGGCGCATCCGGTACGCATCGGCAACGGCAGTGACCAGAGAAGGGCATGAGGATGGCGCCACCGACAGAAGAGGCACAGCGGTTCGGCGGGTGGCCGGTCCACGGCGGCCCGCCGCCCGAGGGCTCGGTGGCCTGGGTGGTCGGGGTGGGAGCCCGGCAGGGGACCGGCGCGGCCGTGGCCCGCCGCTTCGCCGCCGCCGGCCTGCACGTGGTCGTCACCGGCCGCACCAAGGAGAAGGTCACCGCGGTCGCCGAGGACATCGAGGCCGCGGGCGGCCGGGCCACCGCCGTCGTCGGCGACGCCGGTTCCGAGGAGGGCCTGCGCGAGTCGCTGGCGGTCGTCGACGAGTTGGGCACCCTGGCGATCGCCACCTACAACGCCGGCGGCTCGCAGTGGAAGCCCGGCATCCTGGAGATGGACACCGAGTTCTTCGAGTCGGTCTGGCGCACCAACTGCCTGGGCTCCTTCATCACCGGCCGGGAGGCGGCCCGGCGGATGACGGCCTCCGGCGGCGGAGTGATCATGTTCACCGGCTCCGTCTCCGGCCTGATCGCCCGGCCCAAGCTCGCCGCGTACGCCTCGGCGAAGTTCGGGCAGCGCGCGGTGGCCCAGGCGCTGGCCCGTGAGTTCGGCCCGCGTAACGTGCACGTCGCGAACGTGATCGTGCACGGCCCGATCGACGGCGACCGGCTCAACTCGGCGTTCCCGCACGCCAAGGACAGCCGCCCGGCGGACGGCATGGTGGACATCGAGCAGATCGCCGAGACGTTCTGGCAGGTCGCCGTGCAGCCCCGGACCGCATGGACCCAGGAAATGGACATCCGGCCGTACTGCGAGGAGTTCTGATGGCCCCGGGGCCGTACGCCCGGGAGGCGAGGCCCGACTATCCGGGCCGGCTCCGGCTCGACGGCCGCGGGTACGTGGTGCTGGGCACCGGTGACGGCATCGGCGGCGCGGTCTGCGACGCGATCGCGCAGGCCGGGGGCCGGGTGCTGTGCGCGGACCTGGACGGCGAGCGCGCGGAAAAGACCGCGGCGCGCTGCGGTGGCGAGGCGATGACCGCCGACGTTACCGACCGGGAGCAGTTGACGGCCGTGTTCGATCGGGCCGAGGAGCTGTTCGGCGAGGGCTTCCATGGCATCGTCGACGTGGTCGGGGTCTCCTTCGCCGAGCCGCTGGCCGACGGCACCGAGGAGTCGATGCGCCGCCAGTTCGACCTGGTGCTGCGCCACCCGTTGCTGCTCACCCAGGTCGCGATCCCGCGGCTGGCCGCCCTCGGGCACGGCAGCGTGGTGTTCGTCGGCTCGCTGGCCGGGGCCGCCAACACGCCCCGGCTGGGGCTGTACGGCACGGCGAAGGCGGCCGTGCACCACCTGGCGACGGCCTGTGCCCAGGAGTTCGGGCCCTACGGAGTCCGGACCAACGCCGTCGTCGCCGGCCGGATCCTGGGCTCGGGCGGGACGCCGAACCCGCCGGCGGAGGCGGTGCGCGCGGTGGAGGCGGTCGTCCCGCAGCGCCGCTGCGGCTTCCCCGACGACATCGCCTCGGTGGTGCTCTTCCTGCTGTCGGATCTGGCCGGGTACGTCAACGGCGCGGAGATCCCGGTCGACGGCGGGATCGGCGTGGTGTCCCCGCTGCCGAGCACCCATCCCGCCAACCGCTGACCGTTACCTACTTACGGTCAGCCGAATACTGGCTTCCAGGCGGCAACCACCGGCCTGGTGCATCGGATGTACTCCGACCTGTCGTACGACCATGCGAAACCCCGAAACGATGCCGGGCTCGCAGCCCGAACCGGCGGGTGCGCGGTCGCCCGCGTCCGGCCCGGAAGGAGAACCATGACGGAGACCACTGGAACCGCGGGCACCACCACGGCCTACCCCTCCCGCGACGCCATCCGGCAGACGGTGCTCGGCTACGTGAAGGGACTGGAGAACTCCGAGTTCGACGCGGTGGCCGACCTGTTCGCCGACGACGCCTTCTACTCCCACCCGCCCTTCGACCCGGACAGCCCGAAACGGGCCGAGGTCATCGGGCGGGAGGCGGTGCGGGCGCTGCTCAAGGGCAGGCGCGGCACCAGGAAGTGGTTCCACGAGATCCAGACGCTCTTCGTCGCCGACGACCGCTGCCTGATCGAGGGCATCGTCCGGGAGTCCGAGGGCGGGCCGATCCGGTCATCCTTCGCCGGAGCGGGCACCTTCGACGCCGAGGCCCGGATCACCCGGTGGGTCGCCTATCGCAGCGTGCCCGCCATCGGCGAGTCCCTGGACTGAGAGACGTGCCGGATCCGAGAGACCGGGAAACGGCGGAGGAAGCACCGTGGCGGACGAACTGAAGGGCGCTGTCGCCCTGGTCACCGGGGCCAGCAGTGGGATCGGGCGGGCCACCGCCCTCCGGCTGGCCGCCTCCGGGGCCGCGGTGGCGTTGGTCGCGCGCCGGGAGGACCGGCTCCGCGACCTGTGCGACGAGATCACCGGCCTGGGCGGCGATGCGGTCGCCCTCCCGGGGGACCTGGCCGATCCGGCCCGGGCCGCCGGTGCGGTGCAGGACGCGGTCGCCGCGTACGGGCGGCTGGACGTCCTGGTCAACAACGCCGGGGTGATGTTGCTCGGCCCGGTGGCGGACGCGCCGGAGGAGGAGTGGGAGCGCATGCTCGACCTCAACCTCCGCGCCGTGCTGGCGACGACCCGGGCGGCCCTGCCACACCTGCTGGCCGCGGCGGAGTCCGCGCCGCGCCGGGTGGCCGACGTGGTCAACATCGGCTCGGTGGCCGGTCAGGGCGCGGGAGCGCGGGCCGGCAACGGCGTGTACGCCCTGACCAAGGCCGGGCTGGCCGCCTTCTCCGAGTCGCTGCGCCAGGAACTGGCCGGGCGGCGGGTCCGGGTGGCGCTGGTCGAACCCGGTGCCACCGTCACCGAGTTGGCCGACCACGTCCGCCCGGAGGTGCTGGCCGAGCGGAGGAAGGCGATGGGTGACGTCGTCCGGTTGTCCGCGGACGACGTCGCCGACGCCGTCGGGTACGTGGTGACCCGCCCCCGCGAGGTGGCGCTGAACAGGATCGTGATCCGGCCGACCGCCCAGGTGTGATCGGCCGACGGTCGCTCCCGTCGGCGCTTATAGCGAAATATCGAATATATACACGAAAGGTCGTGATGATAGTCGATCGCGGCCGGCTGGAGGGTGGAACGTGGAACGTGGAACGTGACGAGACGACGGGCACCGGGCCGCCGGCGTCGGAACCGCCAGGGCAGGGGCTGCCCCTGGTGGGGCTGAAGGTCATCGACTTCTCCGAACTGGCCCCCGGCCCGTTCCTGACCCGGTGCCTGCGCGACCTGGGCGCCGAGATCGACAAGGTGGAGCGCCCGGCCAGGGACGGCGCCCTCTCCACCCATCCGGGCACCTACCGGGTGCTCAACGACGGCAAGCGGATCCACGTCCTGGATCTGAAGACCCCGGACGGCCTGGCCCGCGCAGCGGAGCTGGTGGCCGGGGCCGACGTGCTGGTGGAGGGCTTCCGCCCGGGCGTCATGGACCGGCTCGGCCTCGGGTACGGCACGCTCGCCGAGCGGCACCCCGGCCTGGTCTACGTCTCCATCAGCGGCTTCGGGCAGGAGGGGCCGCTGAGCCGGATACCCGGCCATGACCTCAACTACCTGGCCGCCTCCGGACTGCTCGGCCTGATGGGCGAGCTCGACGGCCCGCCCGCCCTCGGCGTCGGCGCCCCCGTCGGCGACCTGCTGGGGGCGGTGTACGCGCTCAGCTCCACCCTCATCGCACTGCTCACCCGCAAGGACACCGGCCGGGGCCGCCACCTGGACGTCTCCATCACCGACTGCCTGACGCACGGCATGAACATGGTGATCGGCCAGCTCCAGGCCGACGGCCGCGCTTCGCTGCGGGAGGCCAGGGAGGCGGTCTTCACCCGTCCGGCCTACGGCGTCTTCGAGACCGCCGACGGCGAGTACCTGAGCATCGCCGCCTTGGAGGAGCACTTCTGGCAGCGCACCGTCGCCGCTCTCGACCTGGACCTGTCCGGCCTGGACACCGCCACCCTGGGGGACCGGCGCCGCAACACCCGCGAGATCAACGCCAGGATCGCCGCGGCGGTGCGTGGCCGGGACGTCAAGTCCCTGACCGAGACGCTGGAGGCCGCCGACGTCCCGGTGATGCGGGTGCTGTCGCCGCTGGAGCTGGCGGACTCCCCGCACGCCAGGGAGCGCGGCCTGTTCACCTCCGCAGGTGACATCGGCTACGTCCGCTTCCCGGTGCGGATCGGTGACGAGGCCTAGGAGGAATCGACGTGGACTTCCGACTGGACGAGACGGCGGAGACCCTCAGCGGACTGACGAGCGATCTGCTCGCCCGGGGGTTGCCGGACGAGCGGATCGCCTCGGCCGACTTCGAGGCCGCCGGGTACTCCGAGGAGGCGTGGCATGGCCTGGCCGAGGCCGGCGTCCTGGAGGCGTTCCTCCCCGAGGACCTGGGCGGCACCGACGCCGACGCTGTGGTGCTGGCCGCCGTGCTGCGGCAGGCGGCCCGGTACGGCGGCCTGGTTCCGGCGCTGCCCGTACTGGCCTACGGCCTGCACACCCTGGCCAGGTACGGCGGCGCCGAGCACCGGGACCTGCTGGGGAGCGTGGCCAAGGGCGGTGCCCTGGTGACCGGCGCGGTCCGCGGGCCCGGTGGCGGCCGGGTCCTGGACACGGACGTGACGGCCGAGCCGTACGACGGCGGCCATCGGCTGACCGGGGTGCGGACCTACGTCCCGTTCGGCGTGCGGGCCGAGGCCATCCTCGTCCCGGCGCGGATCATCGGCGGACCGGAGGACGGCACCGCCGGGGTCTTCGTGGTGGACGCCGCCGCCCCGGGGCTGGCCGCCGCGGCGCACCCGGTCACCGACCACGTGCCCACCGCCCGGATCGCCCTGGACGCGGTGGCGGTGCCCGGACACGCACTACTGGGCGGGCCGGCCCTGGCCGCCGAGGCCGCCGGACACCTGGAGTTGTCCGCGCTGCTGGGGGTGGCCGCCACCGCCTCCGGCCTGCTGGAGCGCGCCATGGAGCTGACCGCCGCGCACGTGAGGGCAAGGAAGCAGTTCGGCCGCGCGCTGGCCCAGTTCCAGGCGGTCACCATGCAGATGGGTGACGTCTTCACGGCGCAGCGCATCCTGGAGAACACCTACCTGGCCGCCGCCTGGCAGCTGGCGACCGGCCGCACCGCCGAGGCCCGGCGCAGCCTGTCGTCCGCCTGCTACCTGGTCTGCCACGACGCCGTCCCGGCGCTGCTCACCTGCCAGCACCTGCACGGCGGCACCGGCCTTGACATCGATCACCCGCTGCACCGGTACGTCACCGGTGGGCTCGCCCTCGGCCAGTTCCTGGGCGGCACCGAGGCATGTCTGGACGCGGCGGCCGGCTCCGCCCGGGTCAGCTGAGAGAGGACACCACCGTGTACATCGACCTGACCCCCGAGGAGCGCGAGCTCCAGCGGGAGGCGGACGCCTACTTCGCCGGCGTGGTGACCGAGCAGGAGCGTGCCCAGCTGCACGAGGACGAGTTCGGCCCCGCGTACCGGGCGGTGTCCCGGAGGCTGGGCCGCGACGGCTGGCTCGGCCTGGGCTGGCCGGTGGAGCACGGCGGCCGGGGCCTCGGTCCGATGGCCGACCAGATCGTGGTCAGCACCGCCTTCCGGTACGAGGTCCCCTATCCGCTGGTCACCGTCTACTCGGTCGGCCCGGCACTCCAGGAGTTCGGCACCCCGGAGCAGCAGCGGGAGTTCCTGCCGCGTATCCTCGCCGGCGACCTGCAGGTCTCCATCGGCTACAGCGAGCCCGGCTCCGGCACCGATCTGGCCTCGCTGACCACCTCCGCCCGGCGCGACGGCGACTCCTACCTCGTCAACGGCCAGAAGATGTTCATCTCGGGCGCGCACACCGCCGACTACCTGTGGCTGGCCTGCCGTACCAACCCCGAGGAGCCGCGCACCCGGGGCATCTCGATCCTGCTGCTCGACACCGCCCTGCCCGGCTTCAGCTGGACACCCATCCGCACGCTGAACCGCTCGCACCAGGTCAACGCCGTCTACTTCGACGACGTCCGGGTACCCGCGGACCGGCTGATCGGCCAGGAGAACAAGGGCTGGTCGGTGGTGGTCAGCCAGCTCAACTCCGAGCGGTTCATCGTCGGCCCGGCCGGCAAGATCCAGGCACACCTGGACCGGCTCCGGCACTGGGCCGCCGAGACGCCGCTGGGCGGGCCGGGCGGAGGGCGCCGGATGGCCGACCTGCCCGAGGTGCGCCGGGCGCTCGCCGAGCTCGACGCGATCGTCACCGCGAACGAGCTGCTCAACTGGCGGATCGTCGCCGACACCGGCACCGGCACGCTGGGCGCGGCCGACGCCTCGGTGAACAAGCTGTACAACTCCGAACGGCTGGTCGAGGCCGGCGCCCGGATCGCACAGCTGGTGCAGCGGTACGGCGACCCCGCCGACGAGCTGACCGCCGCCGTGCTGCGCGACACAGACCACGCGTTCAAGACCGAGCTGAAGCTGCCGGTCGGCGGTGGCGTGAGCGAGATCCAACGCGAGCTGATCGCCACCGTGGGCCTGGGTCTGCCCAGGGCGCCCCGATGAACGCCCCCGGGATCCCCGGCGCCGGACCCACGCTGGTCGGATACCACGCGGACCGCGAGCGCGGTGTCGCCGCGCTGACCCTGGACTCGGTCGCCAACCGCAACGCGCTGTCCCGTCCGCTGTTGGACCAGCTGACCGCACTGCTGCGGCGGGCCGCGGCCGACGATGCCGTCCGGGTCGTCGTGCTGCGCGCCAACGGCCCCTCGTTCTGCTCCGGCGCCGACCTCGCGGCGGTGCGCTCCGGCGCGATGACCCCGATCGTCGAGGGTGTCGTCGAGGTGCAGCGCCTCGTCGTGACCATGCCCAAGCCGGTGGTGGCGCGGGTGCACGGCACGGTCCGGGCCGGCGGCCTGGGCCTGGTCGCCGCCGCCGACGTCGCCGTCGGGTCGTTGGAGAGCAGCTACGCCCTCACCGAGGTCCGCCTCGGGCTGGCCGCCGCCGCGGTCAGCCTCACCGTGCTGCCCCGGCTCGGTGACCGGGCCGCCGCCGACTACCTGCTGACCGGCCGGGTCTTCGGCGGGGCCGAGGCCGAGCGGGCCGGGTTGCTGACCCGCGCCGTGCCCGAGGCCGAGCTGGACGCCGCGGTCGACGCGTACCTGGCGGACCTGCTGCTGGGCAGCCCCCAGGGCCTGCGCGAGGCCAAGGCGCTGATCACCGCCCCGATGCGCGCCCGGATGGACGAGCTCGACCAGGAGATGGTCGACCTGTCCGCACGGCTGTTCGCCTCCCCCGAGGCCAGGCGCGCGACCGAGGCCCTGCTGTCCCGGACCCGGCGCCCCCGCGGTGTCTGAGGGCAGGCGGCGGCGGGCGTGGGGAAAGGGATCACGCCCGTCGGACCGTCAGGCGAGCGAGCCGGACAGTTCGGCGGCGGCGGCGGCCACCCGGGGGCCGACGGAGTCCCGGTCGAGGGGGGTGAAGGCGACCACGCCCACCGATGCCTCCAGCCAGGGGAGGCCGGGCACCGGGGCGGCGATGCCCCGGGCGCCCTCCTGGAGCTGTCCCTCGGAGACCTGGTAGCCGGCGCGGCCCTCGCGCAGGGCGAGGATGGCCAGCCCGGCGGCACCCCTGGTCAGCGGGTGGCGGGACCCCTCGCGGTAGGCGACGTGCATGTTCGTCCAGGAGGGCTCGACCACCGCCACCGCCAGGCCCTCGTCGCCCTCGGCCACCGTCAGGTGCGCGGTCGCGCCCACCTCCTCGGCCAGCCGACGCAGGGTGGGCAGGGCGCCTTCCCGGAGCAGCGGCTGCACGGCACGGGCCAGGACGAGAACCCCGAAGCCCAGGTGGACCCGCCCCGCGTCGTCCCGGCGGACGAAGCCCTCGCCCTGCAGGGTGGTGAGCAGGCGGTACACCGCCGGGCGGCTCAGCTCCAGCTCGGCCGCCAGCTCCGTGGGAGTACGACCCCGGCGCCCGTCGGCGAGCAGGCGGAGCAGCCGCAGGCCGCGCTCCAGGGTCTGCGAGGATTCGGCCGGCATCTAGGACACCCACTGGGCTGGAACCATGCCCCCGATTATCGCCGCCGCCCCGGCGTCGGCCGGTACGTCCCCTGCCGAAGGACCGCCTACCGGTGCCCCTGGCGCGGAAGGGGCGCCCGAGGCACCGCATACCGCCCCCGGTGCCCTCCGGCACCGAGGGCGGTGTGCCCGCCGTACGGGCGAGGACCTAGCGTGAGCTTGGACGACCCGCGGTGGAGCGGGGCTGGGGGAGGGGGCTCGATGAGGTCGGCGGTCGTGGTCGGGGCGGGGATCTGGGGGACGTCGCTGGCGCTCCGGCTGGCGGAGTCGGGGTGGCGGGTGACCCTGGTCGAGCAGTACCAGCCAGGTCACCTGCGGCAGGCGAGCGCCGGTGAGACCCGGCTGCTGCGCGCCTCGCACGGCACCGACGAGTGGTACGCCCGGATGGCCAGGCGGGCCCGCGAGCTCTGGCTGGACCTGGGCGCGCGGACCGGCGAGGAGCTGTACGCCGAGACGGGCGCGTACTGGTTCGCCCGCCGGGACCAGGGCTGGGAGAGGGCGAGCGCCGGGGTGTTCGACCGGCTCGACATCCCGTACGAGATCCACGACCCGGCCAGGGCCGGTGCCGCCTTCCCCGACTTCCGCGGCGACGACCTGGAGTTCGCGCTCTGGGAACCGGAGGCCGGGGTCGTCAGGGCCAGGCGGGCCACCCAGGTCACGGCCGGGCTCGCCCGCGCGGCCGGGGTCACCCTGCTCAGGGGGCGCGCGGAGCCGTACGGCGATGCGGTCCGGATCGGCGACGAGGTGCTCAGGGCCGATCGGGTGGTCTGGGCGTGCGGCGCGTGGCTGCCCCGGCTCTTTCCCGGTCTGGTGGATCTCCAGGTGACCAAGCAGGACGCGCTGCACTTCGCGGTCCAGGACCCGTGGGACACCCCGGCATGGGGCGACTACGACGCTTCGATCTACGGGCACGGCGACATCGACGGACTCGGCATGAAGGCGACGTCGGACGCCGAGGGGGAGCCGTACGAGCCGGAGACCGGTGACCGGCGGATCTCGCCGTCGGGCGAGGCGGTCGTCCGGGCCTACCTGCGGCGCAGGTTCCCGAGCCTGGCCGCGGCGCCCGTACTGCTGGGCCAGGCCTGCCAGTACACCCTCACCCGCGACGCCGAGTGGGTCATCGCGCGGCAACAGGACGGCGCCTGGCTACTCGGCGGCGACTCCGGGCACGGATTCAAGCACGCCCCTGCCCTGGCGGAGTACGTCGCGGAGATCCTGGACGGCGCCAGGGAGCCCGAGCCCCGCTTCGGTCTGCACGAACGGGTCTCCGCCAGGGGGCTGCGTACCAGCGGCCGGACGGATCCGTGACCGGGGTCCGGCCCGGTTCGCACGAGCGGTCAGATCGACTGGTGATCAGTTGTCATGCCGGTAATAACCGGCAGCCGGGAATGTGGAGTGCTTTGGCAAGAATTGCGAGATACCCCTGACGTAAGTTGCTAGGTCCCTGTACCTCGGCGAGGGGACCTTGAGCATGAGCGAGACGCTGATCGCCCAGGTTGAGCGGTGGGCACGGGAGATTCCTGACGCTCCGGCCTACACCTTCCTTGACTACTCCGCCGGACGCGACGGGGTGCGGCACACGCTCTCCTGGGCGAAGGTCGACCTGCGGGCACGGGCGCTGGCCGTACGGCTGCGAGAGGTGGCGCACCCGGGCGAGCGGGCGGCGATCCTGGCGCCGCAGGGACTGGAGTACGTGGTCGCGATGCTCGGGGCGATGTACGCCCGGGTGATCGCGGTACCGCTCTTCGCGCCGGACCTGCCCGGTCACGCCGACCGGCTGATCCGCGCCTACGCCGACGCCGACCCGGTGTGCGTGCTCACCACGACGCCCGCGCTGGAGGGGGTGCACGCCTTCCTGGACGGCCGCTCCGCGCCCCGGCCCAAGCGGATCATCACCCTGGACACGGTCTCCGACCTGCTGGCCGACGAGTGGGAACCCGAACCGATCGGCCCCGAGGACCTGGCGTACCTGCAGTACACCTCCGGCTCGACCCGCGCCCCGGCAGGGGTGGAGATCAGCCATGGCAACTTCACCGCCAACGCCAGGCAGCTGTGGACCGCGTTCCGCGCCACCCCCAGGGTGTCCACGGCCGCGCTCTGGCTGCCGCTCTTCCACGACATGGGCCTGATCGCCACCATCGCCGCGCCGATCGTGGGCGGCAACCAGTCGATGTTCATGGACCCGGTGGCGTTCGTCATGCACCCGGTGCGCTGGCTGCGGATGCTCTCCGGGCAGGCGGACGTGTTCACCGGCGGTCCCAACTTCGCCTACGAGTACACGGCGAGCCGGGTCACCGAGGCGGAGAAGGCCACGCTCGACCTGTCCGGGGTGTCGGTCATGCTCAACGGCGCCGAGCCGCTCCGGGGCGGCACGATCGGCCGTTTCTCCGAGGCGTTCGCCGGGTGCGGGCTGCGGCCCGAGGCGCACACCCCCGGTTACGGCCTGGCCGAGGCGACGGTGTTCGTCACCGCGATGGACCGGGACCTGCCCGCCCGCGTCACCCTGTTCGACCGCGACGCGCTGACCGCGGGGCGCGCGGTGCCGCACACGGGACGGGGCCGGATCAGCGATCTCGTCTCCTGTGGGGTGCCGACGGGCCAGCGGGTGGTCATCGCCGCTGTATCCGACACGACATCCGACACGACATCCGGCATGGCGTCCGGCATGGCGTCCGGTACGGCCAGGCCCGACGGCGAGGTCGGCGAGATCTGGGTGCGGGGGCCCAACGTGGCGCGGGCCTACTGGCGGGACGCCGAGCGCAGCGCCGAGGTCTTCGGCAACGTCCTCGAAGGGGAGGAGGGCACCTGGCTGCGCACCGGTGACCTGGGCGTCATGCACGGGGGCGAGCTCTACATCACCGGACGGGTCAAGGACCTGATCATCGTCGACGGGCGCAATCACTATCCACAGGATGTGGAGGTGACCGTGCAGGAGGCCGAGGAGGCCGTCCGCAGGGACCATGTGGCCGCGTTCGCGGTGCCGGGGGAGGAGACCGAGCGGCTGGTGGTGGTGGCCGAGCGGTCACGGAAGGCCGACGGGCGGGACATCGACGAGATCGCGGCCAACATCCGCGCCGCTGTCACGAAAAATCATGATCTGCGGCTGCATGACTTCGTACTGGTCGAGGCGGGGGCCGTGCCGCGCACGTCCAGCGGGAAGATCGCCAGGCGTGCCTGCGCGCGGGCCTACCTGGACGGCGCCTTCCCGACCGGCGCCTTCCCTGCCGACGGGTTCCCTGCCGACGGGTTCTCGGCCGACGGGTTCTCGGCCGACGGGCAAGGTGCCGACGTCTGATGTTCGAGTCGCTTGGGCGGGCCGTCTACCGAGGGCGCTGGTCCCTGCTGGTCCTGGGGACCGCGTTCGCGGTCCTCGCCGGCTACTTCGGACTGGGGCTGTTCGGCAGGATGTCCGACGGCGGCTTCGAGGACCCGGGGGCCGAGTCGACCTCGGCCGCCGAGTGGAGCCAGAAGTGGTTCGGCGGCAACTCACCCGATGTGGTGGCCCTCTACACGCATCCCAGCTACGAGGCCGCCGACGAGCGGTTCGAGAAGGACGTGCGGGAGGCGCTCCGCGCGCTGCCCGCCGAGCAGGTCGCGAGCACCACCACCTACTGGTCGACCAAGGCCGGGGAACTCGTCTCCGAGGACAGGCACTCCACCTACGCGCTGATCACCCTGCGCGGCGGGCAGCTGACCAAGCAGAGCGGGTACGAGAAGATCAGGGACGAGCTCCGCAGGGCGCCCGCCGGATACACGGTCAAGATCGGCGGCAGGATCCCGCTGCTCAAGGACCTCAACGCGCAGACCGGCGCCGACCTGCAGCAGGCCGAGGCCATCTCGATGCCGGTACTGCTCGTCCTGCTCGTCATGGTCTTCGGCAGCCTGGTCGCGGCGGGCCTGCCACTGGTCGTCGGGCTGCTCTCGGTGGCCGGGGCGCTGTTGCTGCTGAGACTGCTCACCGAGGTCACGGACGTCTCGGTGTTCTCGCTGAACGTCGTGACGATGCTCGGGCTCGGCCTGGCCATCGACTACTCGCTCTTCGTGCTGAACGCCTTCAGGGAGGAGATCCACCGGGGGACGCCCACCGAGGCGGCGGTCGTGCGGACCATCGCCACCGCCGGACGCACCGTCGCCTTCTCCGGGCTGACCGTGGCGACCTCGCTCAGCGGGCTGCTGCTCTTCCCGCAGATGTTCCTGCGGTCGATAGGGCTGGGCGCGGCGGCGGTGGTGCTGGTCGCGATGGTGTCCGCGATCGTGGTACTGCCCGCGCTGCTGGCCGTGCTCGGGCCGAAGGTGGACGCGGTCAAGGTCATGCCCGACTTCGGCAGCCGCAGGGGCGGTACCTGGCACACCATCGCGTCCAGCGTGATGCGCCGCCCGGTCGCGTACCTTCTCGGGGTCGGGCTGCTCCTCGTCGCGCTGGCCGCGCCCTTCGCGCACGCGCGGTTCGGCAGCGTGGACCATCGCGTACTGCCGGAGGGGTTCGAGAGCCGCCAGGTGGCCGAGGAGATCAACACGAGGTTCGCCAAGAACGCCCTCTCGCCGATCGAGGTCATCGTGCTCGTCGAGCGCGACCTGGTCGGGCCGATGACCGCGTCGGCGCCCGGCGCGCTCACCTCCGAGGTCGGTACCCAGCGCGGCCCCATCGGCGTCGGGAACTCGGGGATCACCCCGGTCACCCCGGTCGGCCCGCTGGACGTCAAGGTCTTCGCCGAGCGGCTGGAGGCGCTCGACCACGTCACCGGCGTCGACGTGACCGGCGTCTCCCAGAACGGCGGCGCCGTGCGGCTGGCGGTCCGCTACGACAGGGACCCGATGTCGGACGAGGCCCGCGCGCTGGTCGACAGGATCCGCGAGCTGCCGCCCGAGCCGAACTTCCAGGACGTCGTCGTCGGCGGCCCCACCGCGGCCCAGCTGGATCTCCAGGCCAGTCTGCGGGCCACCCTGCCGTGGACCGCGCTGGTGGTCTGCCTCATGACGGGCCTGCTGCTGTTCGCCGCGTTCGGCTCGATCCTGCTGCCGGTCAAGGCGATCCTGATGAACGTCGTGTCGCTGGGGGCGTCGTTCGGGGTGATCGTCTGGGCCTTCCAGGACGGCCACCTGGCGAGCGTCCTGGGCTTCACCCCGACGGGGAGCATCGAGGCGACGATCACGGTGCTGATCCTGGCCGTGGTGTTCGGGCTCTCCATGGACTACGAGCTGTTCCTGCTCAGCAGGGTCCGCGCGGAGTGGCTCAGAACCGGCGACAACACCGTGGCGGTGGCGGTCGGGCTGGAGCGGACCGGAGGGGTCATCACCAGCGCGGCCCTGCTGCTGCTGGTCGTCATCGGGGCGTTCTCCACGGCCGGGATCACGATCGTCAAGATGCTCGGCGTCGGCATGTTCGTGGCCATCGTGGTGGACGCCACCCTGGTCAGGGCGCTGCTGGTGCCCGCGACGATGCGGCTGATGGGCGAGGCCAACTGGTGGCTGCCGAGCTTCCTGCGCGGCTTCCACCGGCGGATCGAGATCCGCGAGCACGCCACGGACGAGCTTCCCGCCACGTACGTGATGGTGGAGCGTGCGGGTGCCCCCGGTGCCCACCGCGCCGCCCCCGCGCGTCGCCTCGCCCACCTCCCGCGGCCCCCGCAGATCGCCGCCGGAACCTCCTCCCAGGTTCCCGCGGGGCCTCCCTTGCCACCGCCCGCCGAACCACTGCCGATCGCCCCCGCCGTTCCGGTACGCGTCATCAGGACCGGCCGCGACGGCGACTGGCAGTGGGCCGAGGAGTTCCCACCGCCCCCCACCGCACCTCTGGACCCGCATGTGCCGGTGCCGGACGTCCGCGCGGCGGAGGGGGAACCCTGGGACTCGCCCATGGATCCGCACGTCCCGGCACCGGGTGTTCGCGCCATGGGGGAGGGGCCCTGGGTCGTACACCTGGACCCGCACGTCCCGGTGCCGGAGGTTCGCGCCGAGGGAGAGGAGTCCTGGGGCTCGCCCGCGGACCCGTATGCCCACGCCGCGGAGGAGGGGGCCTGGGGGGCGCCCGTGGATCCGCACGTTCCGGTGTCGAACGCCCGTGCGGCGCGGGAGGAGAGTCGGGGCCCGCGCCCGGGCCCGGCGGTCCCGCGCAACGGGTCCCGTGCCCCGTCCCCCGAGCCCGGTACGGCACGTCCCTGGCGGTCCCGGATCTCCGATGCCTCCTTCCGGCAGAACCGGTCGAATCCCTACCCCATGCCCGGACTCGACGCCGAGCCGCCCCCTTCCGTCCAGCCGACGTCCAGGCCCGCCGCCGCGTCCAGCGCACCGCCGACGTCCGGCCCCGGACCGGCCGGGGGCAGGACCAGGAAGGTCATCAAGCCGAACCTGGACGGTCCCGGCTGGCACTGGGCCGAGGAGCAGGAGAGGCCGTCCCCACCGGAGCCCCTGCTGACCGTGCGGGACGCGATGGAACAGTCCCCCCGCCATCCGGTTCCTCCCGCCGCACCGTCCGGGCCGCCCGCCTCGTTCCCGCAACGCCATTCCGCGTTCGTGCCACCCCCGCCGCCCCCGATACGGCCCGGCCCCGTGATCCGGGCGCGTCCCGAACCCGCGCCCCCGGAGCCGCCCCGGCCCGCTCCCGAGTCCCGGCCCGTTCATGCGGCCCGCTCCGGTGACTTCCCGCCGCCCCCGGCGGCTTCCGAGCGCCGGCCCGCCGGGCTGCCGGAGGCCCCTGGCGCGCCACCCGCCACCCCGCCTCCGGCGCCCGTACCCGAGGAGGTGGGGAGGCCGGAACCCGGGGAGGACGCGCGCCGCGTGCCGAGCCTGCCGCCGGTCAGCAGCCATCTGATCGACCAGTTGGAGCCGCTGGTACGGCCGGTGGCCAGGGCGATCGAGCCGGGCCCCCCGGCGCCCCGGCAGGAGATCCCGGCATCTCCGCAGACTCCCCCCTCGGCCCCCTCTCCGCCTGCGCTTCCGCAGACCCCTGCCCCGCCCTCTGCCCTGCCCTCGGTCCCGGCCTCGCCTGCGGTTCCGCAGACCCCGGCACCGGCCCCGCCCTCGGCCCCGTCACCGGTTCCGGTCCCCCCGGTCCCGGTCCCCCAGGTTCCGCGGCCTCCGGCGGAGGTGCGGTGGAGGGCGGCGGTCCCCGCCTCCCCGCCCGCTGCCGCACCGCGCGGTGAGGCGGTACCGCGCGGTGCGGGGGAGCCCGCGGGCAGGGCGCCCGCGAGGCGGGAGACGGAGGAACCGGCGGGAGGCTGGGTCGCCGTGGGCACCAGAACCACGCGGGTCGTACGCCCCAAGGCCGACGGATCCGGTTGGGAGTGGACAGAGGTGGACGAGTGAGCGATCGGGCCGTACCGGGCGCGCAGCCCAGGCCGGACGCCCAGGTCGTACCGACTCCGTCCGCCGCGTCGAGCGCGCCCGGTGCGTCGCCATCAGGATCGCCGGCGGGAGCACCGGCGGCGCGACGAGGGCTGTTGCTGCTGGTCATCGGGCTTGCTGGATTCGTGACGACGCTGGACAACACCGTCGTGACGGTCGCGCTGCCCACCCTGCAGGCGGAGCTGGGCGCGTCGCTGGCGGCACTCGAATGGGTCGTCACCGGCTACGTCCTCACCTTCTCGGGATTCATGCTCGCCGGTGGCAGGCTGGCCGACGTCTACGGCCGTCGCAGGGTGCTCGTCGCGGGACTGGCCGTCTTCACGGCGGCGTCCCTCGCGGCGGGGCTGGCCACCTCGGTGGGCGCGCTCGTCGCCGCCAGGCTGGTGCAGGGTTCCGGGTCCGCCCTGATCCTGCCCGCGATGCTGGCGATCGTCGCGGTCGGCAACGACGAGCGGCAGCGGTCCGTCGGGGTCGCCGTCTGGATGGCGTCAGGGGCGGGCGCGCTCGCCCTGGGGCCGGTCGTCGGCGGTTATCTCACCCAGCACTTCCACTGGAGCTGGATCTTCCTGCTCAACGTCCCGCTCGGCGTCCTCATCGTCGCGCTCGCAGGCGTCGCGATCCCGGAGTCGCGCGACGAGCGGGCCGCCCGGGTGGACGTTCCAGGGGTCGCGTCGTCGGTGGTCGTCCTGTCGGCGGGTACCTTCGCCCTGACCTTCGGGGCCGAGCTGGGGTGGACCTCGCCGCCGATCCTGGTCGCGCTGCTGTTCACGGTGGCCGCCGCCCTGGTCTTCGCCGTCGCGGAGAGGCTCGGCGAGGACCCGATGGTGGACCTCGCGCTGTTCCGGTCGCGGACCTTCACCGGCGGGGTGATCGCCCAGGTGCTCTGGGGACTCGGGGTCAACGGGGTCTTCTTCTTCACCGCGCTGTTCCTGCAGGGTGTGCTCGGTTTCAGCCCCACCGCGTCCGGGCTGGCGTTCGTGCCGCTGGCGCTGCTGGTCGTCGTGGTCACGCCGCTGGTGCCGTTCGCCGAACGCCGGATCGGTGCCGCGCGCACCGTGGCGCTGGGGCTCGTCCTCGTCGCCGCGGGCATGGCCGCCGTCGCGTTCCTGCGCCCGGGGGACGGCTGGGCCGAGCTGCTGCCATCGGTATGCGTGATCGGGATCGGCTCGGCGCTGACCATGCCGCTGGGGTCGGCGGTGCTGGGTGCCGTGCCCGAGTCCAGGGCAGGGGTGGCCGGGGGCGTGTTCAGCGTGGCCCGGGAGATGTCGGGGCTGTTCGGCATCGCGATCATCGGGGTGATCGTCAACAGTTCCGCGAGCTTCACGGCCGGCTACTCGACGGGCCTGCTCGCGGCCGCGGGGCTGGTCGTCACGGGGGCGGCCATCAGCCTGGTGACGCTCCGATGAGTCGTCCGCGTGGCGACGCCTTGGTGAGCCGCCGGACCGGTGAGTTTCGGCGAGCCGTCGGTTCGGGGAGGTTCGGGTGAGGATCGCGGTCCTGGCGTTCGGCTCGCGGGGTGACACCCAGCCGTGCGTCGCGCTCGGCGCCGGGCTCGCCCGGCGGGGGCATCAGGTCATGATCGTGGCGGCGGGCCGCTACGGCGGGCTGGTCGAGGAGGCGGGGCTGGAGTTCAGCCCGATCAGCGTGGACCCGTTGAAGATCATGGAGTCCGAGGAGGGGCAGGCGTGGCTGCGGAGCGGCCCCGCCGGGTTCGCCAGGGGGTTTCGCGCGATCGTGGAACCGCTCGCCGAGCGCCTGGTCGCCGAGGTGGACGCGGCCTGCGCCGGAGCCGACCTCGTCCTGTCACCCGCGCTGGGCGGTTTCGGGCACCATCTCTCCGAGCGGTACGGCATGCCGTACGCGCTGCTGCACTTCCAGCCCAGCGAGCCCACCAGGGCCTTCCCCAACCCGCTGGTGCCGTTGCGCACGCTCGGCGGAGCCGGCAACCGGGCCAGCTACGCGCTGGTCGAGGGGTTGAGCTGGCTGTTGCTCGGTCGCATGGTGAACCGGCTGCGGGGCCGGGTGTTCAAGCTCGAACCCATGCGGGGCAGCCCGTTCCGGCGGGCACGGGCCGATCGGGTGCCGGTTTTGTGCGGGGTCAGCCCCTGGATCGTCGGCCGCCCACGGGACTGGCCGGACTACGTGCACCTGACCGGTTTCTGGTCACTTGAGCGCGCGCTGCCGCCCTGCCCCGAGATCGTGGCGTTCCTCGACGCGGGGCCGCCACCGGTCTTCGTGGGCTTCGGCAGCATGATCCCGGCCGATCCGGTCGCGACGGCGGAGACGGTGGTGGCGGCGCTGCGCAGGGCCGGGGTGCGGGGAGTCCTTCAGGGCATGCCGTACGAGGGCGCCGACGACATGCTCGTCATCGGCGATATCGATCATGGGTGGCTCTTCCCGCGGATGGCCGCGGTGGTGCACCACGGCGGCGCCGGGACCACGGGGACGGGCCTGCGGGCCGGGGTGCCGGGGGTGATCTGTCCCTTCTTCTCCGACCAGCCGTTCTGGGGAGCACGGGTGGCGTCGCTGGGGGCCGGGCCCGCGCCGCTGCCGATCGGCAGGGCCACCGCGGGAGCACTGGCCGCACGGGTGGTACATGCCGTACGGGATCCGGGAACGCGGGCGGTGGCGGCGCGGCTGGGGGAGCGGCTGCGGGCCGAGGACGGGGTGGGACGCGCGTGCGAGGCGCTCGGAGCCTGACCGTGTTCGGGTCGCCCGAGGCTCGCCGACCATGCTCCATACCCGCCAGTGGCCTCCGGATTTTCCCGCTAGCTGCAATGTGCCGACGCTGTTCCCCTGCGATCCTCGATGTGTGGCCGTAAGTTGTCTGATCGTCGATGACAGCGATCACTTCCGCTGTGCCGCCCGTGCGCTGCTGGAGCGGGAGGGGATCGCCGTGGTCGGCATGGCCTCCGCGAGCGACGAGGCCCTACGGCAGATCGGCGACTCCCGGCCGGACGTCGCGCTCGTCGACATCGATCTCGGTGAGGAGAACGGTTTCGACGTCGCCCGGCGGCTCGCACGGGTGCCGTCCGAGGGCCGCCCGCGCATCATCATGATCTCGACCCATGCCGAGAAGGACTTCACGGACATGATCACGGCCAGTCCCGCCGTCGCGTTCCTGTCGAAGTCAGCCCTTTCCGGGGCGGCGATCCGCGACATTCTCCGGAAAGCCCGCGACGAAGGGGATCTGGGCCCCACCTGACCCGAGGCGTGCCCCGTGGGTTTCCCGCCGGGCCGGCCCGCGACGCCAGGCCAGCCCCACCGGTCCGGCCCCGTCGGCCCCACAGGTCCCCGCGGCCCCGGACCCGCATCGGTCCTCAGGTCGCATCCGGGTCAGCGGGTTTCGAGGAAGGCCAGTACGGCGAGGACGCGGCGGTGGTCGTCTTCCGATCCCGGTATCCGCATCCTGGACAGGATGCTGTGCACGTGCTTCTCGACCGTGCCCTCGGTGATCCAGAGTTTGCTCGCTATGCCGGCATTGGAGCGGCCCTCGGCCATCAGGGCGAGGACCTCCTGCTCGCGCGCGGTGAGGAGTTCCAGCGGGTCGTTCCTGCGGTGGGACTTGATGAGCTCCCGCACCAGGCTCGGATCGACGACCGAGCCGCCCTGGGCGACGCGCTCGAGCGTCTCCATGAAGTCGCCGACCCCGGTCACCCGGCTCTTGAGCAGGTAGCCGACCCGGTGCCCGGCGGCGAGCAGTTCCATCGCCTCCTCCACCTCGATGTGCGCCGACAGCAGGAGGATCCCCGTCTCCGGAAACTCCTCGCGGATCACCCGTGCCGCGTCAAGGCCCTCGTTCGTGTGGGTAGGGGGCATCCGGATATCGAGGATGACGAGATCCGGCCGGTGCTCGCGGACCAGGGAGAGGATCTCCGTCGCGTCTCCGGCCTGGCCGACGACTTCGAAGCCCGAGCGTGCCAGCAGGCTCGACATCCCCTCGCGGAAAAGCACGTCGTCGTCCGCCACTGCTACACGTATCCGGTTCTCGTGCACGATCATCGCCCTTTCGGGGTGTCTTTCCCGCCGGGCCCGTCATTAAAAGAATGGTCGCTTTAGGGTTAAGGAATTCTCAATGCTCTGGACGGTCGGTCGTAAGTCCGCCGGGCGGGGTACGATTCGGGACGAAGTGCGAAATATCCCGTTGACATGCGAGTATCTTAGTATCTATGCGCGAGCGGCTGCTGTCGTCATTGACGCACACAAAGCGTCAATCTTTCGTGCTGGGGATCATATGCGGCGCCGCGTGTATCGCGGCGGAAGTTTTGCTGTCCCTTTTCCTGCTCCGCTTGATGCCGGGCGGTTTCCTGGGCGGGATCTACCTGCTCGGTGTGCTGCTGGTCTCGGTCGTCTGGGGCCTGTGGCCAGGGCTGGTGACCCTGCTGGCCAGCGCCACCGCCTTCGACTACTTCAACCTTCCCCCGCGGGGATTCTTCTTCCCTGGGGAGCGCTGGCTCTGGACCCCGCTTCCGATCTTCCTTCTCGTCGGGCTGGCGACCACTTTGATCGGGGCACGAATGCGCTCACTGGGCATCCAGACGAACGAGCGTCGCCGTGAGGCGGACCTCTCCGTGCAACTGGCCCACATCCTGCTGCGTACGGAGAACCCGAGCGCTGCGCTGCCGCCGGCCTCGCGCCTCCTGGCCCGGACCCTGGGGACGCCGGGCCTGGAGATCCGGCTCGCCGAGGTCCCCGCCGGAGAGCACGGCGAGGTTCTGCCGCTCACAGAGGGCGGCGATCGGGTCGGCACGCTCGTCCTTCCCGCCGGGACGTCGGAGGACGTGCGGAGACGTCTGCGCGACCGGATGCTGCCCTCTTTGGAGGCATTGTTGCGGGCGGCCCGCGATCGCGAGGACATCGGGGCCGTCCTGGCGTCCAGTCGTGACGAGCTGCGCAGGATCGCGCGGGAACAGGCGACGTTGCGGCGGGTCGCGACGCTCGTGGCGCAGGGCATCTCCTCGACGGAGCTGTTCAACGCGGTCGCCTACGAGATGGGCTCCCTCATGAAGGCGGACCACGTGTCGGTCAGCCGCTACGACCCCGGCCACACGACGGTGGTGGGCACATGGAGTCTCCGGGAGGATGTGCGGAAGGTGATGCCTCTCGGCTCACAGTGGCCGATCAGCGAGACGATCGTCTCCGGCATGGTGCTGCGGACGGGAAAACCGGCACGGGTGACGAACTATGAGGAGACCTCGGGAACGATCCTGAGGTGGGCCCGTGAGATGGGCATCACCTCCGCACTCGGCTCTCCCGTGATCGTCGACGGCTCTCTGTGGGGGGTGATGCTCGCTTTCTACAGCCGCTGGGAGCCGAGGCTCGAAGGCGCTGAGGAGCGCATGAGGGACTTCACCGAGCTGATCGCGACCGCCATCTCGAACGCGCAGGCCCGCGCCGATCTCGCCGCCTCCCGCGCGCGCCTCGTCGCCGCGTCCGACGAGACCCGCCGGCGCATCGAGCGTGACCTGCACGACGGTGCCCAGCAGCGACTGGTCTCGCTCGGGCTCGAACTGCGCGCGGCGGAGGCCGGAGTGCCGCCGGAGATGACAGGGCTCAGGGAGCAGCTGTCTCAGGCGGTCCAGGGGCTGACCGGGGTCGTGGAGGACCTGCAGGAGCTCTCCAGGGGCATCCACCCGGCGATCCTGTCGAAGGGCGGTCTCGTACCCGCGCTGAAGACGCTCGCACGCCGCTCCGCCGTTCCGGTCGAACTCCAGCTGGACTCCGTCCCGCGCCTGCCGGAACGCGTCGAGGTGGCTCTCTACTACACGGTGGCGGAGGCGCTGACCAACGTGGTGAAACACGCGCACGCCTCCGTGGTGTGCGTCACCCTCGGCGTGACCGGGGCGACGGTCCGGCTCTCGGTCAACGACGACGGGACCGGAGGAGCCGAGTACGGCAGGGGCTCGGGGCTCATCGGGCTCAGGGACCGCGTCGAGGCGCTCGGCGGAAAGCTGACGATCACGAGTTCCGCGGAGGAGGGCACGTCGCTTCTGGTGATGGTGCCGATCGAGAACTGACGGCCACGGCCGGCCGGCCGATGGGGCGGGTCCCCCGAGAGGGAACCCGGTCGCCGGTCCGGGGGAGCCTGGACGGGCGACCGCCCGGTCGGGGGGGTGGGGGCTTGGCGGATCCCACTGTCATCCGGGCAGGTGTCAGGGGGTGGGGGCCCCGCGGGAAGTGGTCTCTCCACCGCCGTCCGGCCGTGCGGCGGCTGTGGTGGTGAGCGGAAGGCGGAAGACGAACCGTGCGCCGCCCAGTGGAGAGCCGTCCACCTCGATGGTGCCCAGATGGGCTTCGGCGATGTCGCGGGCGATCGTGAGGCCGAGTCCGGTGCCTCCCCGACTGCGGCAGCGGGCCGTGTCCAGCCGGGTGAACCGCTCGAAGACCCGATCCCTGTCGGCGTCGGCGATGCCGTCCCCGTCGTCGGTGACGGTCAGCTCGCCGTATTCACCGTCCCTGCGCACCTCGACCAGCACTGTGCGCCTGGCATGGCGCTGTGCGTTGTCCAGGAGGTTGGAGAGGAGCCGGTCGATCTCCGCGTCGACGACGTTCGCCCTGACCCCGGGGGCGAGCCGAAGTCGTACGGGGATGTCGTCCTCGCGCCGCGAGACCGTGGCGCGGGCCAGCTCACCCAGGTCCGTGCTGACGAACGTGTCCGGCGGGTTCGTGCCGACCTTCGCCAGCATCAGCAGGTCGCTGACGATCCTCTGAAGCCGGTCGACGTCTTCCAGCGCGTCTGCCAGCAGCTCGCTCAGGTCCGTCTCCTCGGGATGCAGCCGTGCCTCTTCCAGGAGAGCCCTGAGCCCGGCGATCGGGGTGAACAGCTCGTGCGAGGCGTCGGACACGAATCGCCGCTGCTGGACCAGCGACCGGTCGATCCGGTTCCTGGCGTTCTCCATCTGCTTCAGCAGGTCACTGGTCGCCAGGGCGAGACGAATGATCTCGTCCGACCCCGGAAGCCCATGGAACCGGCTGCTCAGAGGGTTGACGTGCGGCGACATGAAGATCCCGTTTCGATCTGCACCGATCGGTGCGCTTTTCAAGGAAGGCGGCGAAGTCTCGTCATCGGCGACGCCGCCGCGGAGACGGGCGGTTGCCCTCATCACCATGCTGTCGTCTCCGGCGCCCGCCGTCTGCGCTGGCAGCCTCCGTTTGTCGCTTCACGCCAGTGGGGCCTCGGCATTCCGGCTACCTGCAATGCCGCGGGCTCCCGCCCGCGTGGGACGCCGGATCAGCCGGAAGGTATCAAAGTCCTGTGTGTCCTTGACTGGGGCTGTTGAGCCCATTGCGATCTGGGTAAAGTGTGGATCGATCGTTTTGACCAGCTTCACCCGGGGAGTTCAGGACATGCGACTTACTCTGCGCCGGGCCCTCGCCGTCGGTGCCGCGCTCGCGCTCGTCGGGATCATGACGCCCGGGGCCGCGTACTCGCAGGACGACCCCCGTAGCTGCAACGATCTGATGGGGGCCGACACCCCGGCCTACATCGTGTGCCACTGGCTGGCCAAGCCGGAGGAGGCCCTCGGCGTCGCGCTCTTCTGGGGCAGCGACGACGCGGCCCACCTCAGGGAGGCCAGCCCGGTCGACGGCAAGTTCATCGACTGCTCGGCCGCTGGATCCGTCTGCCCTGAGCCGCTCGGCGGCGGCGCCGAAGGCGACGAGAACTCCCCTCTCCCCGAAGGCGCGGGGGAGGACGGCACGCCGGAGTGCGAGGCGGGCCAGCAGTGCTCGGTCGACGGGCACGGCGAGGGCGGCGACGGCACCGTCAGCGGACCCGAACAGACCGGTGCCGCCACGTCGACCGCCACGAGCACCCAGGACCCCGCCGTCGCGGCGGCCGCGCTGACTCCGGCCGGTCAGGCGATCACCGCGGCGAAGGCCCGGCAGCTGAGGGTCTGGATCGACACCGAACTGGCCGACGACTGGAAGGCGGGCACCGAGACGTTCACCGCCGCCGTCAAGCGCATCGGCGCGCTTGCCGCGCGTCCGGAGGTCACGGGCATCCGGTTCACCTCCCAGCTGGGCTACAACAGCACGTTCAAGACGGACGCGGAGGTCACCGCGTTCGTCACCGCGGCCTCCGACGCCCTCCGCCAGGCCGCGCCCGGCAAGCGGCTGGGCGTGCACACCGTGGTCCCCGAACTCGCCTGCGGCGCCAACGACACCTGCAAGGCGGAGATGCGCAAGCGGTACCCGCTGCTCGCCCCCGAGAAGATCGAGTCCCCGCTGATCGCGGGCCGCGTCGACCAGCTCTCCCTGGACACCGGCCTGCTGTACGGCGGCTACGACACCTGGAAGATCGACGCCGAGCAGGCCCACCGCAACCAGTGGATCCAGGTCCGTGCCCGGTCGTGGGACGTCCTGGCCCAGATCGCCGCGGAGGAGACCGGTCTCGTCGGCCAGGTGACCGATGAGCAGATCGCCTCCCGGCTTTCGGTGCCCGTCAAGGACAACGCCGCCCAGCAGGTGAACGTCTGGACCCGAGTCCAGGACGCCCAGGGCGCGGTGAACCGGCTGACCGCCTGGGACCAGCTGAAGAAGCTCACCCCGATCCAGCGCCGCCTGGCCGCCGTCTACGACCCGGCCAACCCCGAGGTGGACGTGACCACCGACCTCAAGAAGCTCTCCGAGGCTTTCGGCCAGATCTATCTCGCGACCACCTGACGCACTCCCGCGATACCGTGCGATGTCCCGGTGAGGCGGCTCAGGCCGGTTTCACCGGGACCGCGAACCGGCAGACCTGGCCGGCGGGCGGGGCGCCCCGGCTCTCCGGGTGCCGGCGGGGAGGACGTCAAGTGCTTCCGTGATCGGTGAGATGTTCCAGCGCGGTGAGATCGATCTCCATGACGCTCGTCCCCGGGGGCAGGCCCAGGGCCTGGACCGTGGCGGTGTGCAGCTCGCCGGCGTGGCCGAGCACCGCCTCGCCGACGAGCAGCTCCAGGCAGCGTCCAGGGAGCCAGGGCGGGTACTCGGTGGGGCGCGTGATCAGGCCGGCCCCCATGACGTGCGCGGCCGTCCGCGCGGCGTCGACGGCGCGGGCCCACGACGACTCGCCGGTCAGAGCGATGGCGAGATGGCTGGGCTGGGCGGGGACGGCGGCGTTCAGTGCGTCGAGCCGGCTCGCGGCGGGACAGTGGTCCGCCAGGAGCGGGAGGGTGGGGGCGGCGCCCGTGCGGGGTGCGAAGACCACTCCCTGCTCGAAGAGCGCCGGGTGGTGATTTCCCAGGGTGAGGTTGAGCCCCAGCGCGGCCAGCAGCCCGGGGAGGAGCGTGGTGCGCAGTGACGGCTCGCGCGGGGTGATCGGGTTCGTGAGCGTCAGCGTGGCGCGGCGCGGGTCGTCGGGCGCCAGGCCGAAGGCGTCCCACGCGGCGTCGCAGACGAAGGGGAAACGCGGCGTCTCGACGTACCCCGCCCCCGCCAGCGCGTGCCCGATCCGCCGTCGCAGGCTCTGCGAGCGGGTGAGCCCCCCGCCGGCCTCCCGTCCCCGCGGGCCTCTCCTGCCGTGACCGCCTCGGGTCAGCGGGATGATCTCCAGATCGGGCACGGCCCGTGCGGCCGGCACGGCCCGGCTGGTGGCCGTGGTCCAGGGGCGGGGAGCGGGCCTGGGCCTGCCGCCGGGGACGAACTCGTCCATCCCGAGCGGGAAGCGGATGTCGCCGCCGATGATGTCGCGGATGTCCTTCAGGCCGTGCCGGAGCATCAGGGTGCGCTCGACGCCCACGCCGAAGGCGAACGCGCCGTACCTGTGCGGATCGACGCCGCAGGTGGTCAGTACCCGGGGGCGGACCGTGCCGCACCAGCCCCACTCGATCCACCCTTCGCCGCCGCACGTCCCGCACGGGCCCGCGGAGGCGTCCTCCCGGAGGCCGTGGCAGACCGCGCACTCCAGGTACACCTTCGCCGACGGGTCGGTGTAGGCGGCCCGGTGGGTGCGGAGCCGGGTCACCGTGCCCCTGCCGAACACGGCGGCGGCGAAGTGGTCGAGGGTCTTCTTCAGGTCGACCATGGTGAGCCCCAGGTCGACGGCGAGGCCCTCGACCTGGTTGAACACCGGGCTGTGGATGGTGTCGACCGGGTCGGGACGGAAGGCGCGGCCCGCGCAGACCAGGCGGAGTGGCGGGGTCCTGCCGAGCATCGCCCGTACCTGCGCGGGTGAGGTGCGGGTGCGCAGCACGAGGCCCGACCTCCCGCCGGGCTCCGAGGGGTCTTCGAGGTGGAAGGCCCGGCCGGGGGTGCGGCCGGGGTGGTCGTCGTCCATGTCGAGCGCGTCGAAGGCGAACCACTCGGCCTCCACCTCGGGGCCTTCGACGACGCGGTAACCAAGGTCGAGAAAGACATCGGTCATCTGCTCGGCCATGACGGTCACCGGATGCCGGGCCCCGCGCGAGTCGTGCGGCGCGCCCCCGGCACGTCCGCTGAATGCGCTCCTCATTACCTGTCGCTGCCTCTTCCTGTGTGAGCGCGCTTCCCCCGAGACGGCCAGGCGAGAGCCGTGGGTCACCCTTCGCGGGGATACGACGGCACACGACCGGACGACCTCGCGCGTGAGACCGGAGGTCGCCTTCGGGAAGGGGATCCGCGGCCGAACGTCCGTTACGGAACGCCGAGGCTCACGCGCGGCCTCGAACACTCGCCACGCTGAGTGCTGAAACAACTACTCAAAGTTATTAGCTGGTCAACGGTGAGTCAACACGAGACCGGGCCGGCGATGGGTCACGGGTCACGGGTCACGGGTCACGGGAGGAGAGTCCGCGTCTTTGGAAGCGGATTCCCCGGGAGGCCCGCCGGACGTGGCTCGCCGGCAGCGGATCGTCCGGCCGGGACCGGCGGCCGGCTGTCGTCGGCGACCGCCGCGCGCCCCGCTCTCACGTCCCGCCGAGCAGGTTCCAGACGTCCTCCTGCTCCCGGGGTGCGGAAGCGTCGTCCTGGGCGGCTTTCAGGCCCAGGGCGGACAGGATCATCGGGAAGGAGCTGCGGAACTCGCGCTCCCAGTAGGGCCAGCTGTGGGTGCCGTCCTTGTACAGGTGCACCACGGGCTTGATGCCGTGGAAGCGGAGCTTGGCGACCAGGTCCCTGGCCGTGTAGGCGGAGATCGGCTCGCCCAGGTGGGCCGGGCTCCAGGGGGCTCCCGGCGGGTCGAGTTCGCCCAGCCTGCTGGTCGTGCCGCTGGAGATGTAGATGCTCACGCCGCGCAGGTTCCTGGCGTGGGCCGCGGGGTCGTTGGCCTTCCAGACGTCCCGGTTCCTGAGCGGGTCGCCCCACAACGCCTGCGGGTCCTGTCCCTCGGAGGCCTGCGCGTTCATGATGAGCTCGGGGATGCCCGGCAGGCGGGTGGACATGACGCCGCTGTAGGCGCCCACGAAGCGGAACATCCCCCGGTGCAGCGCGGCGTACTTCATCGCGCCGTACGCGCCCATGGAGAGTCCCGCGACGGCGCGGCGGCTCCCCGCGCGGTAGCCGGTCTCCAGCAGGCGGCGCACCTCGGACGTGTGGAAGGTCTCCCAGCCGGGGGCGCCCCTCTTGCCCTTGTTGTACCAGTTCGAGTAGTTACCCGCCCGGCCTGCCTCGGGCATCACGATGATCGCGTCCATGTCCTCGGTCATGCTCGCGATGCCGGTCATCCGGGTCCACGATGTGTAGTTGTCGGCGCCGCCGTGCAGCAGGTACAGGACCGGCCAGGTGCGGCGCGCGCCCTTCGACCAGCCCTTGGGCACCAGCACGCGGACCGGCAGGGTCGCGTTGACCGAGGGCGACGAGATCTGGAGGTCGAGCGTGCGCGGGCCGAGCCAGGTCTCCTTGACCACGCGCGCGGCGCCCGGCCTGGCGGCAGGCCAGGGTCCCCACGGGCTCTTGCCGCCCTTGCCGGCGGAAGGGCTCGGGCTCGGCTGCGGTTTCGCCGCCTGTCTCACCGCCGAGGCGGTCCTGCCCCCCGGTCTCGCGACCAGGGTGTTGCCTTCCGCGGGTTTCCCCTTCCGGGCGGCCCTTCCCGCCGGGTTCGCCTCCGGAGCGGTCTCGACCGCCGCGCCCGCCTCGCCGCTCCTGTCGCCGGGTGCCGACGCCCAGGCCGGGGCGGCGTGCGCGGTCGAGGGGAATCCGACGACAAGCGCGGTCGCCAGCGCCAGAAGTCCGCGTCGAGCAGGTCGCATGGTCGTTCCTCCACCCGGCCTGGAGACAGTGGCCGTGGCAGGCGACCCTAGGCGGGATGATCGCCGCTCAGCTATAAGCGTTCGCAACGAAATGACGCTGTTACTTGCGCTTTAACCACAAATCTCATCAGATATCGGGCGTTATCACGTTCGTTATAAAACGCCGAGATGGATTGTGGTCTGCCATGGCTCCCTTATCCCGATATGTCTGGGTAAGTTTGCCGACCACCTCGGGTGTTCTTGGAGCTGCCACGTGGACCTGTTCGGTGAAGACGAGATTCGCCGCTTCCTCACGGGGCGTATCGCGACCCGCTGTCGCCTGTCCCCTGCGGATGTCGACCCCGACCGTCCCCTGGAGGAGTTCGGGCTCTCCTCCCGCGACGCCGTCGCGGTGGCGGGGGAGTTGGAGGTGCTCCTCGGCCGCGAGCTGGGACCCACGCTGGTCTGGGAGTACCCCACGATCAACCGCCTGGCCAGGGGGCTCGCGCCCCGCGCGCGGACCGCCCCGGAGAAGGCCGGACCGGTCGTCTCCGACGAGCCGATCGCGGTGATCGGCGTCGGGTGCCGCCTCCCCGGCTCGGTACGCGGCCCCGGAGACTTCTGGCGGCTGCTCATGGCGGGCGGCGACGCCGTCGGCCAGGTGCCCGAGGGCCGGTGGGAGTCCTTCGACGACGGATCTCCCCGCACCGCCGAGGTGCTGGCCAGGACGACCAGGCACGGCGGCTTCCTGGAGGACATCGCCGGGTTCGACGCGGAGTTCTTCGGGATCGTCCCCGGCGAGGCCGAGACCATGGACCCGCAGCAGCGGCTGCTGCTGGAGACGGCCTGGGAGGCGCTGGAGCACGCGGGCGTCGCGCCCCGGTCGTTGCGCGGCAGCCGTACCGGTGCGTTCGTCGGCATATCCGGCAACGAGTACGCCCACCTGACCACGGCCGACACCGCGAGGGTGGACGCCTGGACGGCGACGGGCGCGGCGTTCAGCATCGCCGCCAACCGGCTCTCCTACCTGCTGGACCTGCGCGGGCCCAGCCTGGCGGTGGACACCGCGTGCTCGTCCTCGCTGGTCGCCACGCACCTCGCCGCGGGCAGCCTCAGGTCGGGGGAGAGCGACCTGGCCATCGCCGCCGGGGTCAACCTGCTGCTCTCACCCGTGATCACCATGGCGTTCGACCAGGGCGGCGGCACCGCGCCCGACGGGCGCTGCAAGAGTTTCGACGCGTCGGCGGACGGGATGGTCAGGGCCGAGGGCTGCGGGGTCGTCGTGCTCAAGAGGCTGTCCGACGCCCAGCGGGACGGCGACCGGGTCATGGCGGTGCTCCGCGCCACCGCGGTGAACCAGGACGGCCGGTCGAACGGGCTGGTCGCGCCCAACCCCGAGGCCCAGGAGGAACTCCTGCGCGGTGTCTACTCGGGTCTGGGCAGTCCCGGCTACATCGAGGCGCACGGCACCGGCACCTTCCTGGGCGATCCGATCGAGGCCCGCGCCGTCGCCGCCGCCCTCTGCGAGGGCCGTACCGCGCCGCTGCTCCTCGGTTCCGCGAAGAGCAACCTCGGCCACCTGGAGGCCGCCGCCGGGATCACCGGCCTGATCAAGACGGTCCTCGCCCTCCACCACGGCGTGATCCCGCCCAGCGTCCACTTCCACCGGCCTAATCCGCACATTCCCTGGGAACACCTCCGGGTCGTCACCGCCCCCACCCCCTGGCCGGACGGGTACCCCCTGGCGGGTGTCTCCTCCTTCGGCTTCGGCGGCACCAACGCCCACGCCGTCCTGGAACCCGCCCCGCGGTGGCGGGAACCGGAGCGGGAGGGACCGGCAGCGAAGATCTTCCTGCTCACGGACGTGTCTCCCGAGCGGGTCAGGGATCATGCCGGGACGCTCGCGAACTGGGCCGACGCCGAACTCGCCGAGCCCGCCCGGCCCGATGCCGCCTCCCCGGACGCGCTCGCCGCCGAGAGCGTCCCCGCCGCGGGGGGCCGGCGGCAGGTCTCGCTCGGCGACGTCGCGCACACCCTCGCCCGGCGGGCGGGGCGGGGCAGGGCGGGGGCCGCGGTCGTGGCCGCGAACCGGGAGGAACTGATCGCCGGGCTGCGGGCCGTACGGGACGGGGCGGGCGTCACCGGAGCGGCGCTGGCCGGGGGGCGCGGGCCGGTCTGGGTGTTCTCCGGCTACGGATCGCAGTGGGCGGGCATGGGCGCCCGTCTCTACGCGGAGGAACCGGTCTTCGCCCGGACCATCGACGAACTGGACCCGATGCTCGCCGAGGAGTCGGACATCCGGCTGCGCGAGATCATCGCCGAGGGGGCGGACGCGCCGGGGGTGGCCATCGCGCAGCCGGTGATCTTCACGGTGCAGGTGGCGCTGGCCCGGCTCTGGACGGCGTACGGGGTACGGCCGGCGGCGGTCGTCGGGCATTCCATGGGGGAGGTCGCGGCCGCCGTGGTCGCCGGCGGGATCGGGCTGCGGGACGCGGTGCGGGTGATCTGCCGCCGGGCCGCGCTGCTCGGCACGATCGGCGGCGGCGGGGCCATGGCGGTGCTTGAGGTGCCCGCCGAGGAGGTGCCCGGTGACCTGCACGTCGCCGTGTACTCCTCGCCCAGGCAGTGTGTCGTCACCGGTGACCCCGACCGGCTGGCCGTCTTCGCCGCCGAGGTCGAGGCCCGCGGCCTGCTCGCGCGGATGCTGACCGCCGAGGGCGCCGGACACTCACCGCAGGTCAAGCCGCTCCTGCCCAGGCTCCGCGAGGCCCTGGAGGGCATCGCGGGAGGCAAGCCGGAACTCCCGTTCTACTCGACGGTCTTCGCCGACCCCCGCGAGGTGCCGACCTTCGAGCCCGCCTACTGGGCGGCCGGGGTCCGCCGCCCGGTCCGCCTGCTCGACGCGATCAGGGCCGCCGCGGCGGACGGTCACACCCTCTTCACCGAGATCAGCCCGCACCCGGTGCTGGCCGGAGCGCTGCGCGAGAGCCTGCCCGCCGGAACGGTGATCACCCACTCCCTGCGCCGGGGGCACGACGAGGAGATCCGCGCCCAGCTCGCCGCGACCATGGTCGCGATGCCCTCGCTGCTGCCGTCCCGCTCCGGCACGCTCGCCGACGTTCCACCGTCACCCTGGCGGCACGAACGCCACTGGATCTCCGCCGCCAGGTCGTCCGCGCTCCCGCCGGGCACCCATCCGCTGCTCGGGGTGCACGTCGAGAGCCCGGCGGGGCACGTGTGGACGACCACGCTGGACGACCTGTCCGACGTCCCCTGGCGGCTGGAGCCCACGGCGTGGCGGCCGCACGGCCTGCCGGTCATGCCGCTGGTCGCGGTCGCGGCCCTGGCCCAGGCGGCGGCCCTCGCCGTGCACGGTCAGGCCGAGCTGGCCGACGTCACCCTGACCGGCTTCCTGCCGCTGCCCGCCACGGTCACCACCACCCTCACCCCTTCGGGCGAGGTCGAGATCGACGCCAGGAACGCCGCCGGGGTCTGGGTCCGGTACGGCACCGCGAGCATCGTCGCGGACTCGCCCGTCGTCGCCGCCGTACCGAGCCCGGCCGAGCTGGCCGGACGGCTGCGCGTACCGGCGGGGACACCGGTCGAGATCGAGGTGCTGGAGCCGGACGGCACCCCGGTCGGGCTGCTGGCCAGGGACGTCCCGGCCGACGCGCTACCGGTGCCCCTGGCGGGCAAGCTGGTGAGGCGGGTCTGGGCCACCGAGGCGGGGACCGACGCCCGGCCCGCGGAGAGGGGACTCGACTCCCTTCGGGCCCGTGGCTGGCTCATCCTGGCCGGAGACGAGAACCCGCGGGCCGAGCGCCTGGCCGCCGGGCTCGCCGCCGCCGGACACACCGCCCGCACGCTCACGATGCCCTGCCTCTCACCGCCTCCTGCCGCGACCTCGCCCCTGGTACCGGCCCAGCGACCCGCCCCGCACGCCGCGACCCGCCTCGTACCGTCGTCCCCGGCCGGGGTGCCGCCGAGTGACGAGGTCGTGCTGCTCGTTCCCGCGGGCCTGACCCCGGCGGGGAGCGAGGCGCTGCTCCTCGCCGTGACCGCGACCATCCGCGAACTCGTGGCGCCGAGGCCCGGGGAGGGGGCCGGCGGTGGTGCCGGGAGTGGTGCCGGAACCCGCCTGAGGATCGTCACCGACCGGGCGCAGGCCGTACTGGACGGGGAGCCGGGCGACCCGGGGGCCGCCGCGCTGCGCGGGCTGGTCCGGGTCCTGGCCTTCGAGCATCCGGAGCTGCGAGCCTGCCTGGTGGACGTCGACGACACGGAGTCGCTCCTGACGGAGCTGGCGGCCGACGAGCCGGACGACGAGGTGGCCTGGCGCTTCGGCATCCGGTACACCGCCCGCCTCGCCGCCGTACCCGACCTGGCGGGTGGCCCCGGAACCGGATCCGGCGCGGTCGGGCGGCGCGGGGCGACGCCGGTGGTACGGCGCGGCGGGGGATACCTGATCACCGGGGGGTACGGCGGCCTGGGACTGGTCGTGGCCCGCTGGCTGGCCGGGCGGGGCGCGGGGCGGATCGTACTCGGCGGGCGGTCGGGGCCCTCCGCCGAGGGGGCCGCCGAGATCGAGCGGCTGCGCGAGCTGGGCGTCGACGTCCAGGTGGTGACCGGCGACCTGGCCGCGCCGGGGGGCGCCGCACGGCTGGTCAGGGCCGTGACCGACGGAGGGGTGCGGCTCCGGGGCGTGGTGCACGCGGCGGGCGTGCTGGACGACCGTCTCGTCGTCGACGTGGGTTCGCCGGACCTGCACCGGGTCTGGTCGGCCAAGGTCCACGGTGGTCTGGCACTGCACCAGGCGACCAGGCAGCCGAGTTTGGACTGGTGGGTGGCGTTCTCCTCGGCGGCCGCGCTGCTCGGCTCGCCCGGCCAGGCCGCCTACGCGGCGGCGAACGCCTGGCTGGACGCGCTCTGCGACCTGCGCAGGTCCGAGGGACTGCCGGGAACGACGATCAACTGGGGTACCTGGGCCGAGGTCGGAGGGGCGAGCCAGGCGGCGCTGCCCGCCGTCTCGCCCATCACGCCCGGCGAGGGAGTCGAGGCGCTGGAGGCGCTTCTCGCCGCCGAGGCGGACGCGGCGGGCGTGCTGCGGCTGGACGTGGCGACCGCCGTCGAGCTGTTCCCCGGCATCGCGCGCATGCCGTACTTCGCCGGCCTGGCGGGCGCGGGGGCGAGCGCCGGGGGCTGGGCGGGTGCCGAGGCCCTGGCCGACATGGAGCCGGGCAGGGCCGTCGAGGTCGTGGTCGGCAAGATCAAGGAGCGGACGGCGGCGGTGCTGGGGTTCGACGCCGCCTGGCTCCAGGAGGACACGGTGCTCACCGAGGCGGGCCTCGACTCGCTGGCGGCCACCCGGCTGCGCGGCACGATCGAGCACGACTTCGGGGTGGCGGTGCCCGCCGCGCCGATGCTGCAGGGGGCGACCCTCGGGGACGTGGCCATGGCCGTCGCCGTGGAGCTCGGCCTGGGCGGCACGGCGGCCCCGGCCCGCCAGGTGGAGCCGAGGGACGCGGCGGAGCGGCAGGTCGTCGCCGCGCTCACCCGGATACTCGGGCGCGAGCCGGGGGTGACCGAGGAGATCCCCGAGGAGGTCCTGCCGGTCCTGCTCGACGTCCTCTGCCGGGAGACGGGCCGCGCGCTCGCCGAGGGCGAGCGTACCGGCCCGCGTACCGGCTTGTGGACCGTTGCCCAGGTGGCCGACCTGGTACGGGAGATCGACGAGGAGGAGGCCGCCCGTGGCCTCGTCCGCCCGCTCACCCCCGCCGCCCACGCCTACCTGGCGGTCCGCTCCACGGAGGCGGGGGAGCGGGTGCCGCTCTTCCTGGGGCATCCGGCGGGTGGGACCACGGGGGTGTACTCGCTGCTGGCGGGGCTGCTCGGCGCCGAGCAGGTGGTGTTCGGGCTGGAGCGCCCGGCGGACCTGGGGGTGTTCGGCCCCGAGGCCGGGGTCGAGGAGCGGGCCACCCGGTACGTGGAGGAGATCAGGAAGGTGTGCCCCTCCGGTCCCTACCGGCTGGGGGGCTGGTCGTTCGGGGGAGTCCTGGCGTTCGAGATCGCACGGCGGCTCGGCGCGGAGAACGTGGAACTGGTCGCGATGATCGACTCGGGTCTGCCCGACGAGGTCGAGGCGGCAGGGCGGGCGGAGATCGTCGCGCGGCGGTACGCGGACTTCGCCGCCTATCTCGACGAGACCTACGGGGTGCGGGTCGACCTCGTCCATGAGGAACTGGTGGCCCTGGACGAGGCCGGGCAGCTCGCGCTGGTGGAGGCGCGCGTCGCCGAGTCGGGGGTGCTGGACCTGCTGGGGGAGGCCATCCTGCGGCACCAGATCACCTCGCACGAGGACACCCGGGCGCTGGAGGCGTACCGGGCGGGGAGCTATCCGGGGCGGGTGTTGCTCTACCGCTCGACGGAACCGACCCCGTGGGCCGTGGAGGACGTCCGCTACACCCATGCCGACGACCCGACGCGGGGGTTCGGCCCCTTCAGCCCGGCGCTGGAGATCGTCACGATCCCCGGTTCGCACCACCTCAACCTGCTCGATCCGCCGCACGTCGAAGTCATCGCCGCTCACCTTGGAGGCCAGGAATGACCCTCGCACAGGCCGTCGTCGACGGTGCCGATCCCGAAGAGCTCGCGCGGCTCGACGTCCCCACGACCTTCAGGGCCGCGCACACCCGCAAGGGCGAGGTGGGCATGTTCGGCCGGAGCAGGCACGGCGTGAACGGCGTCGACAAGGACATCACCAGATCCGTCCACGTGGGCGAGGTGCCCATGCCCGAGCTCGGCCCCAACGAGGTGCTGGTCGCCGTCATGGCGAGCGCGATCAACTTCAACACCGTGTGGACGGCCATGTTCGAGCCGATCCCCACCTTCGCCTTCCTGGAGCGGTTCGGGCGCGAGGACCCCCGGCACGACAAGGACTTCCACGTGCTCGGCTCGGACGCCTCCGGAGTGATCGTCCGGATGGGCGCCGCGGTACGGCACTGGAAGATCGGCGACCGGGTCGTCGTCTCGCCCGCCTACGTCGACGAGCAGGACCCGATCAGCCACTCCGACTCCATGCTCGGCTCCGACCTGCGCGCCTGGGGGTTCGAGACCAACTACGGCGGGCTGGCCGAGTTCGCGGTGGTCAAGTCCACCCAGCTGCTGGCCAAGCCCGGACACCTGACCTGGGAGGAGGCCGCCTGCAACATGCTGTGCGCCTCCACCGCCTACCGCATGCTGGTCAGCGAGCGTGGATCCCGGATGAAGCAGGGCGACGTCGTGCTCATCTGGGGGGCCACCGGCGGGCTCGGCGCGTACGGCGTGCAGCTGGTGAGGAACGGCGGCGGCATCCCGGTGGGCGTCGTCAGCTCCGCGGAGAAGGCGGAGCTGCTCCGCAGGATGGGCTGCGAACACGTCGTGGACCGCTCGCAGTTCGAGCACCTCGGCGACGAGAAGTCCTGGCGGAGGTTCGGCGCCGAGGTCCGCCGCCAGGTCGGCGAGGACCCGCACATCGTCTTCGAGCACACCGGTCAGGACACCTTCGGCGCCTCCGTCTACGTCGCGCGGCGCGGTGGCTCGGTCGTCACGTGCGGGTCGTCCAGCGGCTACGACCACGCGTACGACAACCGGCACCTGTGGATGAAGCTCAAGCGGATCGTCGGCTCCCACGGGGCGAACTACCAGGAGTGCCACGAGGTCAACCGGCTGCTCTCGCTTGGCCTGCTGCATCCCACCCTGTCGGCCGTCTACCCGCTCGCCGAGACCGGCGCCGCCGCCCGCGCCGTGCAGCTCAACGAGCACGTCGGCAAGGTCGGCGTGCTCGCCCTGGCGCCCGCCGAGGACCTCGGCGTCGAGGACCACGCGCTCAGGGAGCGCGTCGGCGAGGACCGGCTCAGGCTGTTCCGAGGCTGGTCGTGACCGGAAACGTGCACCGGATCGGATGATCACGCGGCGGAGGGCGTCCGTCCCGGCGGATGCCGGATCCTGGCGCGTTCACGGTGCCGGAGCGCAGGATCGACGGCAGGCAGCGGTCGGGGGTACGGGGACACGAGCCGAAGCTCGTGGGCGACAGTTCGATGTCGCCGGTTCCGCCACCGGGGCAGGTCGTCTCCGGTCTGCCGGACGGCCTGCGGTGACCAGGCCGTTTCCGGCTTTCCGGGAGTCGTTCGCGGTGATCAGGCCGTTCCGGCGGCGGCGGACTGGCGGGCCCGCAGGACGATCTCCAGCTCGAACCGGACGTCCGGGTCGCTGAGCTGGTCGCCGTACAGCTCCTCCAGTTGCCGCAGGCGATAGCGCACGGTCTGCGGGTGCACGTGAAGTCTGGCGGCGACCTCCCCGGCCCCCCGGCCGTGCCGCAACCAGGCCAGCAGCGTCTCCGCCAGCCGGTCCTGCTGACTGGGCCGCAGATGGGCCAGGGGCGCCAGCCGCACCTTGGTGAGCGCGGTGACCAGCTCCTCGTCCTTGAACACGATCAGCGTGGCCATGTGGTCGGAGCAGCGGAGCAGGCCGCGCTGCTCGGTGAGCACGCCGCGCCTGTGCAGGTCGAGCGCCTCGCGGGCCCAGCGCAGCGAGGTCGCGGCGGCGGCCAGCGGGACTGCGGGACCCACGGCCGCCTTCCAGCCGCGCAGGCCCTTCTCCAGGGTCTGGGCCTGCCCTGGGCCGTCGGGGTCGGGCACGATCAGGCAGGGGCCCGGCCGGTCGAGGCCGGCCAGCACGTCCGGCGGCAGCGAGGGGGGACGGTAGCCACCGGGGTGCTCCTCCAGCGCGACCCCGGCCACGGTCTTGGGCAGCCGCCATCCGGCGGTCTTGGCCAGTTCGACGATCGCGTCGGGGGACGCGGCCGGCTGGCTGAGCAGCAGGTCCATCAGCCGGTGGCGGCGGCGTTCGATCTCCCCGGCCGCGCGGGCCCTGGCCTCCTCGAACCCCTCGGCCGCGGCGTCGGCCAGCTGGTCGAGATAGACGAAGATGGCCTCCCCCAGGTCGTAGAGGTGCTGCGGGGTGAGGCCGAGTTGCTCGGACTGCTCGGTGAGCCGCCGCCAGGCGACCCGGGCGCCCAGGCGCATCGCGGTCTGCAGCGGGTCGAGGTTGCGGCCCTCGTTGGCCTCGCCGCGCCCGATCGTCCGGAAGACGTCGGGTTCCCACGGCGCGTTGGGGTTCTCGATCCGGTCGACGAACTGGCGCAGGGCCTCGTCCACGGCCAGCCTGATGGCCTTGATGTAGTTCGTGTCGGCCGGCCGGGCGTACTCGGGGATCCGCGCCGTGATCTCTTCGATCACCTGGTGTGCGACCTGGGCCAGGCCCGGCCTCAGGAGCTTGGCGACATTGGCCGGAGCCGAACGCCACAGCCGATGGTCGGGCAGGTCGTGAGATCTCGTTCTTCGGCCGTTCAAGCCTGGGACAGCGATTCGGGTGTGTTCCTTTGTCGCCATAGACCCTCCCGTCGGAGTGCGCCTCAGATTCTCACCTAATTGACACTTTGGACAATTAGCAAACGCTTGTTCTTGTCTCAAATGCAACATGTGACGTCTTCGGCGGGAGGGACTGATCGGGGCTGAGCGGTTCCGTGCCTGGTCAAGGGGTACGGGAGGCGGCCGGGCGTGCCGGTGGCGAAACCGGGGCCGGTGGGGCCGATCGGTGAGATCTGTCGTCGCCGGGGCGCGGAGGCGGCGGGCGTGCCGACGGTGAGGCCGAGATCGGTGGGGCCGGGGTCGGTGGGGCCGGTCGGTGGGACCTGTCGTCGCCGGGGCGCGGAGGCGGCGGGCGTGCCGGCGGTGAGACCCGGCGTTGGCCGGGTGTCCGCGGCGGGGAAGTGGACCTGATCGGGGTGCCCGGTTCGGGCCCGGGCGGGCACCCCGATCGGATCAGGTCGGTCAGCCCCTGGTCTGGGCGAGATAGCCGGCGAACTCATCCAGGGAGATGAGGCCGTCACCGTCCTGGTCGATCCTGGCGACGGCCGTCGCGGCCGCCTCGGGGGTGATCGGCTGGCCGAGCACCTCCATGAGCCTGGTCAGCTCGGGGACCGAGATGAGGCCGTCACCGTCAACATCGACGATCTTGAAAGTTGTCGCGTAGTCGTCCGCCACGATCGCATCCGCCTTAGGCAGCAGGGAAATCAGACGGCAAGCACACTAGCGGCATTCGGGGTGCCCTTCCCGGCCGAACCCGGAGGATCGCTCCCGTTCCGGGTGTCGTCCCGGGCGCGGGCCGAGCCCCCGAGGGTTGACCCCGTCCCGGGTGCGGGCCGCGTTCGGCGGGTCGTGTCCGTTCCGGGCATCGGCCGAGCTCGGCGGTGTCCCCGTCCGGGCACCACACGGGCAGGGGCGCCGCCGATTCGATCGGCGGCGCCCCTGCCCGCGCCTCCACGGCTGGAGGACCCGTGAGAGTTCTGCTGGATTCCGTGACTCAGGCTCGTGCGTTCGCCATCGTCCGGCACGCCTCGGCCCATGTCCGGCACGCGTCGGCGCACTCCTTCATCATCTGGTCGCTCTCCATGGACATGCAGGCGTCGGCGCACTTGTTCGCGGCCTTCGCGCACATCGCGGACATCTCCTTCGCCATCGGCGACTGGCGCATCATCATGTCCGCGCAGAGACGGGTCATGTCGGCGCAGTCCATGAGCGGGCCGATGAGCGACATGTCGGCGTACCGTCCCCCCTGCATGAGGCAGTAGGTCATGGTCTGCTCGCAACGGCTGTGGCTCTCCAGGCACATGTCAATGTTCTTCTGTACCTGAGGGTTCATCTTCACCGCATGGCTCATGCTTGCTCCCCGTGTTCGTGACCGCTCTGCTTCGACGGCCGAAGATCTCGCACCAGTGTTGTGCCCCGCCGCGCGCCTCGGCCTCCCTGAAAAAAGCGGCTTTAATAGCCCATCACGATAGTTTTGTGCATAAATTCACCTATGGTCTGTAGGGTTAGTGGGAAAGTCATGGCGGTGGACGGCTCCTCCCGGATCCTGCGGGGAGCCGCCCACCGGACCCCGGGCCGGAACGCGTTCCGGCCCGGGGTCCCGCCATTCAGAGCACGCCACTCAGAGCACGGCGCCCGAACCCTGGCGGGCCGGAGCCGGGCCCTTCCGCTTGGGCTGCGGCGCCGTGCCGGGCCTGCGCTTCTCCAGCTCGATCGCCGCCGGCCCCGCGACCAGCGCGGAGGAGAGCGTGCCGACGATGATTCCGATCAGCAGCGCCACCGCGAAGTCGGTCAGCGAGTCGCCACCGAGCACCGCCAGCGCGGCCAGGATGAACAGCGCGCCCAGACCGGTGTTGACGGTACGGGGCACGGTCTGCAGGATCGAGGTGTTGACCACCTCGGCGAACGAGCTCTTCGGCCGTGCGCCCCACAGCTCGCGAACCCGGTCGAAGACCACGACCTTGTCGTTGACCGAGTAGCCGATCACGGTGAGCATCGAGGCCAGGAACACCCCGTCCACCGGCTTGCCCAGCCACGCGAACGCGCCGATCACGATCGTCGCGTCGGCGACCAGGGCCACCACCGTGGCCAGGCCGAACGTCCAGCGGAACCGGAAGGCGAGGTAGGCGAGCTGTGCGGCGAGCGCGACGCCCAGCGCGATCAGCGCGTTGCGGCGCAGCTCGTCCCCCAGGCTCGGCCCGATGAGCTCGTCGCGCTCCTTGGTGACCTGGCCGCCCTCGCTCTCCAGCGCCTTCTCGATCTGCACCACCTCGGCGGGGGTGATCTGACCTGTCCGTACGGAGATGTCCTCACCGGAGGCCTGCACCACCGCGTTGGGGAACCCGGCCTTGCTGACCAGTTCGCGGGCGGCGTCGGCGCTCATCGGGGTGGTCGTGGAGTACTCCACGAGCCTGCCCCCGGTGAACTCCACGCCGAAGTCGAGCCCCCGCACCGCCACCCCGGCCACGGACGCGGCCACCAGCAGGCCGGTGATCGCGAAGTACACGGCGCGGCGGTTCATCAGGTTCGGCTTGCGGATGTTCAGCCAGGCGCGGACCCGCCCGATGTCGGACAGGCCGGTCATCCGGGGTCGTGCGGACACCGCCTTGAACCTCACCGCCCACTGGGCCAGGACGCGGGTGATGACCATCGCGGTGATCAGCGAGGCGATCACACCGATGCTCAGCGTGACGCCGAAGCCGCGTACCGGGCCGGAGGCCAGGAAGAACAGCAGCCCGGCGGCGAGCAGGGTGGTGATGTTGGAGTCGGCCACCGCGCTCCACGCGTTGCGGAAACCCTTCTCCAGCGAGCCCCCGAGGTTGGGCGTCTCGGCGTACTCCTCACGTGCCCGCTCGAAGACCAGCACGTTGGCGTCGACGGCCATGCCGATCGCCAGCACGAAGCCCGCCAGTCCCGGCAGGGTGAGCGTGGCACCGAGCCCCACCAGCGCCGCGTACGAGATGAGGGCGTAGCAGGCCAGGGCGATGGCGGCGAGGAGGCCCACCAGCCGGTAGATCACGATGATGAACAGCGCGGTGAGCGCGATGCCGATGACCGCGGCCCAGGCACTGGCCTGGATCGCGGCGGCGCCGAGCGTCGGGCCGACGGTCCGCTGCTCGACGATCTCGACGGGCACCGGCAGCGAGCCGCCCTTGATCAGCAGGGCCAGCTCCGAGGACTCCTCGGCGGTGAAGGTACCGGTGATCTGGGTGGTGTTACCCGGCAGGCCGACCTTGCAGCCGACGTCCTCGTTCACCTGGGGCGAGACGATCACCTTGGAGTCGAGCACGATGGCGATCCTGCGCCTGGGGTCGCCCGGCTCGTTGCAGGCCGCCTCACCGGTCAGCTTGGCCCACGCCGCACGTCCCTGGTCGCGGAAGTCGACGGTGACGAACCAGCCACCGCCCTGCTGGGCGTCGATCCCGGCCTCGGCGCCGCCGACGCCGTCGCCGGTGAGGGCGGCCGGTCCGATGTGCAGCGGGACGCCGCGATCGTCGGGCAGGATCTGCTCTCCCTTGCCCGGCTTGGTCTCCGCTCCCGGGTCGGGGGCGCCGAGGACGGGGTGGAAGGTGAGCTGCGCGGTCTTGCCGATGACCTCGGCGGCCTTGGTCGGGTCCTGCACACCCGGCAGTTCCACGATGATGCGCCGCTCGCCGGAGCGGGCCAGCGGCGCGTCCGCGACGCCCAGGCCGTCGGCCCGGCGGCGGAGCACCTCAAGGGTGCGGTCGGTGGCCGCGGCGTCGGCCTTGACCGTCGGCGAGTCCTGGGTCTCCAGGACGAGTTGGGTACCGCCGCGCAGGTCGAGACCGAGGCGCGGCGACATTGTCAGGGCTATGTACAGCGAGGTGGCGATGACGGCGAGCGCCGCTATCGCGCGTACCACCGGGGCACGCGACATGGAAGCCTCCACAGGCTGGGGGAGTTGTCCGAGGTCATGCCGGAAGAGCGTTCAGGTATGACGGCACGCTCCGCGTACGGAGGGAGCGCCTTTCGGCTACGGGCAGGCGTTCTCCGCATACCTGAGAAGACGCCTTCCGCGTTCGGTCACGGGAAGGCGTTTTTCGCGTATGACGAAGAGACCCGGAGCGGTTCCGGGGTGTTTCAACCGGTTGTGGAGGCGGGTGGTGCGCGCCCCGGCCTGACGAGCAGGGCCGCGAGCGGACGGCTGTCCTCGTCACCCGCCGGGCGGGTGAGCGGGCCGACGGCGAGGAACAGGTGCCTGAGGTCGGTGGGCGGGGTCGCGAGCGGGTGACCGCCCCCGCCGCCCGTACCGGCCCCGATGCCGGCGAAGCCGGAGACCAGGGAGTGCCGCTGCACGCCGTCCAGGAGCGGGCGCGACAGCGGCTGATGCTCGCCGACGGCCTGCACGACCGCGGCGTGCCGGGTGAGGGCGGCGGTGCTCCCGCCCAGCCCTCCGGAGACCAGCAGCGGCAGCAGCAGGCTCAGCAGCCAGCCGAAGGGCGCGCCGCGCCTCAGCTGTCGCATGATCTCCTCCTGGCCGTCATCGCTGTCCACCGTAGCCCTTCGGGGCCGCTGCGGCCCCCCTCACGTCAACTCCGCGGCGCGTTACCCCATAAATGAGTAAAGGGAGGGTAGTGCGGACGCATGCGACTCACCCATACAGCCGACCTCTGGTGGAAGAACGCGGTCGTCTACTGCCTGGACGTGGAGACCTACAAGGACGGGAACGGTGACGGCATCGGTGATTTCCGCGGCCTCACCCAGCAGGTCGATCACCTGGAGCGGCTCGGGGTGACCTGCATCTGGCTGATGCCGTTCTTTCCCAGCCCGAGCCGCGACGACGGCTACGACATCAGCGACTTCTACTCGGTCGACCCCCGCCTGGGCAGCCTGGGGGACTTCGTGGAGTTCGTCAGGACGGCCAGGGACCGCGGCATGCGGGTGATCGCCGACCTGGTGGTCAACCACACCTCCGACGAGCACCCCTGGTTCACCGAGGCCCGCTCCAGCCGGGACTCCGCCAAGCGCGACTGGTACATCTGGCGGGACGAGCCAGGGCCGGTGGACCCCGGCGCGATCGTCTTCCCCGACAAGGAGGACAGTCTCTGGGAGCTGGACGAGAAGACCGGCCAGTACTACTACCACAGCTTCTACCGGTTCCAGCCCGACCTGAACACCGGCAACCCGGAGGTCCGCGACGAGATCGCACGCATCCTCGGCTTCTGGATGGAACTCGGCCTGTCCGGCTTCCGGGTGGACGCGGTGCCGTTCCTGATCGAGGACATCGGCGGCGATCCGCACGAGTTCCTCGCCGACCTGCGCGCCTTCATGAACCGCCGTGACGGCACCTCGATCCTGCTGGGCGAGGTCAACCTGCCCTACCCGGACCTGATGAGGTTCTTCGGCGACAGCGGAAACGGCGACGAGGTCACCATGTGCTTCGACTTCATCGCCATGCAGCGGTTCCACCTGTCGATGGCCCGCCAGAACCCCGAACTCCTCGCCGACGCCCTGCGCGAGCGGCCCGAGCCGCCCGACGACTCCCAGTGGGCCATGTTCCTCCGCAACCACGACGAGCTGACCCTGGACAAGCTCACCGAGTCGCAGAAGCAGGAGGTCTTCGACGCCTTCGGGCCCCAGAAGAACATGCAGGTCTACGACCGGGGCCTGCGCCGCCGCCTCCCGCCGATGCTCGACGGGGATGTGCGGAGACTCAAACTGGCCTACAGCGTGCTGTTCTCCATGCCGGGCACGCCGGTGCTCTTCTACGGTGAGGAGATCGGCCTCGGCGAGAACCTGGAGGCCGAGGGGCGGATGGCCGTCCGGGTCCCGATGCAGTGGTCGGCGGGCGGGGGCTTCTCGGCCGATCCGAAGACCCCGGTGGCCTCGCCCACCGGCAGGTACGGCCCGCGCAACGTCAACGTCGCCGACCAGCGCCGCGACCCCGACTCGCTGCTGCGCTGGATCATGCTGCTGATCGAGCGCTACCGGGAGTCACCCGAGCTGGCCTGGGGGACCTACGAGATCCTGGACGCCGGGGACGAGGCGGTGCTGGCCCACCGGGCCGACGCCGACGGGCGCACCGTGGTCGCCGTCCACAACTTCGCCGACCGCGAGGCCCAGGTGGAGCTCACGCTCGACGGACTCGACCACTGCGAGGTCCTGGTCGACCTGCTGGTGGACGGCACCGTCAAGCTGCCCGCCGGCGGCCGGGTGAAGTTCCCCCTGGAGCCGTACGGCACCCGCTGGCTCACTGCCTCCGCCCCCGAGGCGCCCCCGAAGGGCGGCTCGGCCAAGAACTGACCGACCGGTGAGGGGATCAGCCCTGAGCGGTCTCCGATCCGGTGCCGCCGGGCTCTCCCAGCTCGGTGAAGAGGGTGAGCTGGAGCCCGGCCGGGCCGTCAAGACGGGAGTTGAGCGAGTTCCACGGGGTCCGGACGGGCTCGGCGATCACCGTGGCCCCGGCTCCGGCCAGCTTCGCGGTGACGGCGGGGGAGTCGTCGACCTCGAACGCCACCCGGATGTGCCCGGCCACCCGCCGCCCCACCTCGACCCGGTCGATGAACTCCGCCTGCGAGGGATCGGCGATCTCCAGCGTGGCCCGGCCCGCCTCCAGGATCGTCACCCTGCCGTCGGGCGAGGAGTAGGCGGCCCGCTCGGGCAGGCCGAGCACGTCGCGATAGAAACGCAGCGCCTCCTCGTAGTCGGCGGCGGTGACGACCAGGCGCATCTCCCGGGCGGTCATAACGGCTCCCCACATGGTCAAAACGGCCATTGCGTGAGGGACAGCGTGATCGGCACATCCGGTATTCCTCGCCCGGCTCACCGCGGGACGGGAGCTCGCCGGCGGGTATGGGTGATCGCCGAGGTGTCGTGGCTCAGGGCCGGTGCGGGTGGTCGCGGCGCGGGTCCCGCCTGGTCTTGAGCCTGTCCAGGTGGTGGATCAGCTCGTCGCGGACCTCCGCGAGCGCGGCGGGCAGATCCTGCTCGTAGGAGTGGGCCACCAGCGGCTCCGTGCCCGGGAGCACGCATTCGAGCGTCACCCGCTGCTGGGGCGTATCGCGGTCCTTGACGCTCAGCCGCAGCTCCACCGCGTCACCAGGGTAGGAGAGCAGCCGCCTTCCCAGCCCGGCCAACCGCTCGATGATCCTCTGACGCTCGCTCTCGGCGAAGCCCGTCCCGAACCTGAGCCGCTCGGCGACGACGTCCTGTTCCTCGGCACTCGCATCTGTCATCGTCGACAGCCTCCTCTGGGTGTGTTCACAACATTACAGTCAGTCATCGTCGTCAACCCGGGTGGTGTCGGGGTGACTTTCCTCTCCGTGTCGTCGGATCGGTGTCCCGGCTGCGATTTCTCTCGCTGTAGGGGGGCTAAAATCCCAGTCGGTGTCGAGCGCGAGGAGAACGGTCCCGGATGGATCTGGATACGCTGCGTGATGTTTCCGAGCTGAGTGACCCCATCGAGCGCGCACGGGTTCTGGGCCGTCTCATGACCGAGGAGCAGGAGCGCCTGGAGGAGGCGGCGAAGATGCGCCGCCAGGCGATCGCCGAGGCTCGGGACTCCGGCATGGGCCTGGAGGAGATAGGAGCCCGCCTGGGCGTCTCCCCCGGCCGGATATCCCAGATGCGTAAGGGGCCGACGGCCCGCGCCCCCGAAGGGGCGGCGGCCCGCGCTCCGAAGGTGCTGGTCCGGCGGGCACTGCCGACCGACCCCGCCGTGCGCGCCTCCGCGTCCCTCTTTCTCGTCGAGGCGGAGCGGCAGGGGATCAGGCCGGACCGCAGAATGCTCTATGTCGGCCCGGAGCCGGCGAGTGATCACGTGGCGGCCTGCCTGCGCGTCGAGCCCGGCAGCGAGGTGATCGCCCGCCGGAAGATGATGACGGCCAACGAGGTTCCGGTACGGATCGCCACCAGCTACTTCCGGGCGGACCTGTTCGGGGGAACGCGCATCGCCGAGCCCGAGTTCGTCAAGCCGTCGCTCCAGTCGGCGCTGGTCGCCCTCGGGCACGTCTTCGGCCATGCCGAGGAGAACCTGACGGCTCGCCCGCCGACATCCTTCGAGTACGACACCCTGGAACTCGAACCGGGGGAGTGGGTCGTGCAGGTCCTTCGGGCCGGTTACTCCAGCGAGGACACGCCCGTCCACGTCCTGGAGACGATCTGCGCCGCGAACAGGCACATCTTCTCGATCGGCCAGGTCACCGGGTACGACGAGTTCTGACCGTCAGGCCCGTCCACCGCCTGATCGTCGAGATCCGGCTCCCCGTACCGTCGAGATCGGAGAAACGCTGTGACAGTCACGGCCGTGACGCGGACCCCCGGGGCCGTTCCCACCGGGCGGTTGCCCGCCTACGTCTACGACCTGGCCGAGCTCGACGCCCATGCCGGGGCCGTCCGGGCCGCGCTGGGAGACGTCGAGCTGTACTACGCGGTCAAGGCCAACCCCGACCCGGAGCTGCTGCGGACGCTCGCTCCGCACCTCGACGGCTTCGAGGTCGCCTCCGGCGGGGAGCTCGCGCACGTGCGGGAGCACTTCCCGGACGCGCCGGTCGCGCTGGGCGGCCCCGGCAAGACCGACGACGAGCTGTTCAGCGAGGTCACCCGCCTGCATGTGGAGAGTCCCGGCGAGCTGCGCCGCCTGCTCGCCTCCGGGCGCTCCGCCGACGTGCTGCTCAGGGTCAATCTGGACATCCCGATCGAGGGGGCCTCGCTGGCGATGGGGGGCGGCGCCACCCCGTTCGGGATGGATCCCGCGGGGATCGCCGAGTGCGTCGCGCTGCTTGAGGGCCAGGACGCCGTACGGTTGCGCGGGATCCACGCCCACCTGGCCAGCGGGCTCGACGCGCCCCGGATGCTGGAGCTGGCGGCGGCGGTCCTGGACTACGCGCGGACGCTGGGGGTGGGTGAGATCAATCTCGGCGGCGGCATGGCCGTCTCGTACGCCGACCCCGGGGCCCGGTTCGACTGGCGGGCCTACGGGGAGGGCCTCGGGCGGCTGCGCCGTCCCGGGGAGACGCTCAGGATCGAACCAGGGCGCTCGCTGACCGTCTACTGCGGGCGCTACGTGACGCGCGTCATCGATGTCAAGCGCGTCCACGGCGAGCTGTTCGCGGTCGTGGCGGGCGGGACCCACCACATCCGTACCCCCGCCACCAAGGGCCACGACCAGCCGCTGGTCATCACGGAGCCCGGCGAGCCGATCACGATCGTCGGCCAGCTCTGCACTCCCAAGGACGTCCTGGCCCGCCGGGTGCCCGTCGCGCTGAAGCCCGGTGACCGGGTGGAGTTCACCATGGCGGGTGCCTACGCCTGGAACATCTCCCACCACGATTTCCTGATGCACCGGAAGCCGAGCTTTCACTACCTGTCCCCAGGGGGGTCTACGACCCAAGTGTGAGGATGCCGCCAAGTGCGCATATGCTGCGCTTCACCGCTTTCGTGGATAAAAGGGAGAAGCTCGCCGTGTACAAGGAGTTCGCAATCGAGGCCGTGGTCTGGGTCATCCCCGTGGCAGTGCTGCTCGGGCTTGCTTTCATGATCACTGCCTGACCTGGACGCGGCCGAAGAGCCACCACAGCCACACCTGTGACGCCACCAGCAGGGGAGTGAGCAGCAGCATCGAGGGAGTGAGCAGGGCGAGCGTCGCCGGGTCCGCCAGGTGCTCCGCCAGTGGCAGGCGGGCACCGGCCAGCAGGCAGACCAGAGCCATCCCGCCCGACGTCAGGGCGTAGACCGTACGCCCGGCCGAGGGCCCGGCGAACCGCCGGGCCCGCTCCCGAGGGGCGCCGTCGAGCCGGAGCCCGGCCAGTGACAGTCCGTGGGCGGCGAACAGGACGGCCCCCAGCGGAGCGGCGACCAGCGCGCCGGGACCGACGGTGAACCCCTCGCCCATCCCGACGAGGATGAGTCCCCAGCTCAGCACCGCCAGCCAGCTTCCCGCGACCACGGCGCCCTCGCACCAGGCCCGCCAGGCGGCCCGGTCCACCCGCCCGCGCAGCCAGATCCCCGCGTCGCGGGCGATCCAGCCGAGCAGCAGCGCGACGAACGGCAGGTACAGACCGCTGAGCATCTCCCCCTCCAGCACGGGGAACGCGCCGATCAGTACGCCCACCGCGGTGACCAGCCAGACCTCGTTCGTCAGGAAGAACGGGGTGATGGAGGCGAGCACCCGGCCGCGTTCCTCGGGGGTGCGGCCGAGATACGGCAGCAGCATGCCGACCCCGAGATCCGCGCCCGCGAGGACGAAGTAGCCGACCGCGAAGAACGCGAGCAGGGCGATTTCCATAGCGATTTCCCTTTGCGAAGGCCGATGGACCGCGAGGCTGTCAGAAGGCCAGGACCGGAGTCGGCTCTGCCGGGGCCGGGCCGGTGGCGGGTGCCTCGGGGCCCTGGCGGGCGCCGCGCGCCAGGATCCAGGTGTTGACGGCCACCAGCAGGACGGAGAGCGTGATGAAGGCGATCAGCGAGAGGACCATCGTGCCCGGCGACAGGTCGCTCAGCGCGTCCTCGGTCTTGAGCAGGCCCTCCACCATCCAGGGCTGGCGGCCCACCTCCCGGAACACCCAGCCGGCGATCATGGAGACGAACGGCAGCGGGATCATCGCGATCAGCAGCACGTGCCAGGCCCGCGCCCCCAGGACCATCCGGCGGAACGAGGCGAGCAGGACGCTGAGCGCCGACACGAGCAGCAGCACCGTGAAGACACCCAGCATGATCATGGCGCCCAGCTGTGTCGGTGCGGTGGGCGGGATGTAGTCCCCCGGACCGTGGACGGCGACCATCTCGGCCTGCAACCGGGCGATCTCCTCCTCCCGCCCGGCGAAGACGGCGGTCTTCATCGGCTGGAGGGTCGGGAACTGCACGCCGCCGAACGCGGCGTTGGCCAGCAGCGCGGGCAGCGTGGTGAACACGCCGATCCGCAGGGACCTGCGGAAGAACTCCTGCTCGGCCGTCCCACGGCGCAGGTGGTAGGCGCTCACCCCGGCGAGGAAGAACCCGGCGGTCACCAGGGCGCCGGAGAGGATGTGGGCGAACGGGAGGAGCGCGTCGGGGTTGGTGAGCACCGCCGCCGCGTCGGTGAGCCGCAGCGTCCCGTCCACGACCTCGGCACCGACCGGGTTCTGCAGGAAGCCGTTGGCGACGAGGACCCAGTACGCCGAGGCGTAGGCGGTGATCGTGACCACCCAGATCACGCCCAGGTGCGCCCAGCGGTTCAACCGGTCCCAGCCGAAGATCCACAGACCCAGGAACGTGGACTCGATGAAGAAGGCGACGAGGGTCTCCATCGCGAGTGAGGCGCCGAACACGTTCCCCGCGAAGTGCGTCAGCCCGCTCCAGGCCATCCCGAGCTGGAACTCCATCACCAGCCCGGTGAGGATGCCCATCGCGTAGTTGATCACATACAGCCGTCCCCAGAACCGGGTCATCCGCAGGTGCGTGTCGGAACGCGTCAGCGTCGCCCGGGTCTGCATGACCGCCAGCACCGTGGCCAGGCCCAGGGTGAGGGCCACGAACAGGAAGTGTGCCCCCGAGGTCACGGCGAACTGCAGGCGGGCGAGATCGAGCGTCTCCATGCCCTCATGCTTCCGGCGCGCTCACCGCCCGCGCGTCCCTCCCCGGGAGGCACCCGCCGTACTCCAGAAGTCGTGATCTCCGGCCGTGGCCGTACGACTTCCAGTGCACTCGCCCGGGTTTCCGGGTGGGTTCGGCCTCAAAGGGCGGCGGGGGCCGTCGGGCGGACCCGCGGGGTCATCGGGTCGCGGTGATCAGCTCGAAGGGGCCCGGCAGGACGGTGACGTCCCTGAAGCCGCTCTCTTCGAGCAGCCGCACGTAGTGCTCGATCTCGTAGAGGCGGCTGACACAGGTGTCGACGCCCATGAGGAAGTACGACCAGAAGAACTGCCCGGCGAGCCGGTCGGGGGTCCTGAACTCCTCGCAGATCAGAATCCGCCCGTCGGGGACGAGGGCCGCGTGCGCCTTCCGCAGCAGCGCCCGTGCCGTGGAGACCGGCCAGTCGTGCAGGACGCGGACGAACGACAGCGCGTCGTACCCGCCGGGCAGGGGGCCGTCGAGGAAGTCTCCGGCGACGAATCCGAGTCGCCCGCCGAGACCGCTCTCCTTCCTCGTACGGCTCACCAGCGCCTCCGCCGCGGGGAGGTTGAACACGTCCACCCGGAGGGCGGGCGAGCGTTCCAGCAGGTGCGCGGCGAGGGTGCCGTCGCCGCCGCCGACGTCGAGCAGCCGGAGCGCCCGCTCGCCCCACAGCCACCCGGCGTGTGCGCGGAACGTCTCGATGACCGGGCCGAGGCCCGCGGCCATGCTCTGCTCGAAGTCGGCCAGTTGCTCCTCGTCGCGCGGTGGCCAGCCGAAGGTGGCCGCGGGGATCGACATCTCGCCGCGCAGGACGTCGACGAGCCTGCCGTGCAGCAGGCGCCACGGATACCGGTCGCGGTCGCGTTCCAGCGAGTCGGGACCGGCGACGGCCTCCGCCGCCTGCCTCAGCCCGGGGACCGCCCGGTAGCGGACCAGGTCCAGCTCGTCGCCGCTCTGCTCCCGGTGGACGAAACCGAGGCTTTCCAGGCAGTCGAGCATCTTGTACAGCCGGCCTGGTACGACGCCGAGCCGCGCGCTGAGCTCGGACAGGGAGACGCCGTCCGTCCGAGTGCCGCTCTGGGCGCCGGCCTCGGCGCCGGACGGGGGCTCGGGGTCGAGGGCGTCGAGCAGGCCGAGGCGCAGCGCGGTCTCCACGACGTCCATCGCCTTCGTACCGTTGGCCAGAAGGCTCAGCAGAGCCCGTGGCGACAGGGTGGTGACGTTCATGCGGTGATCCGCTCCCGTTCCGTCTCGACGGCGTCCATGAAGGCGTCGACCTCGGCGATCGTGTTGTAGATGTGGGGCGCCACGCGCAGGGAGCCGCGCCAGCTGCACACCATGCCCCGGTCGACCAGCGACCTGCTCACCCGCTCGTCCCCGTCGAACCGCAGGCAGACGACGCCGCCGCGCCGGTGCGGCTCCCTCGGGGTCACCACCTCGATTCCGGCCGCGTCCGCGCGTTCCAGTACCCGGCCGGTGCACGCCAGCGAGTGCCTGCGGATCGTCTCGACGCCGATGCCGGACAGCAGGTCGAGGCCGATCCTGGACATCATCGGCCCCAGCGGCACCGGTGTGCCGGAGGCCAGGCGGCGGGCGTCCCCGGCCGGTACGACCGGTGAGCGGAAGGAGGTCGGGTCGGCGCCGGCCAGCCAGCCGGTCGCCGCGGGGCGCAGGTCGGGGATGAGGTCGGGGCGCACGTACAGGAACGCGGTGCCGGCCCCGCACATCCACTTGTGGGCACCGCCCAGCACGAAGTCGACGCCCAGTTCGGTGACGTCCAGGGGAACCGCGCCGACGGTCTGGTAGGCGTCCACGATGACGTACGCGCCCACGCTGTGGGCTCTGGTGACGATCCGCCGCAGGTCCAGCAGCGCTCCGGTGGAATAGCTGCCGTGTGAGACGCACACGCACCGGGTCCGCTCGTCGATGGCGGCCTCCAGCGCGGCCTCGTCGAACCCGGGACCCGAGCCCACGATCTCCAGCTCCGCTCCGTACCGGGCGAACCCCTGCCAGATGAGCGGCACCGTGGGGAATTCCAGGCCGGTGGTGACCACCTTGCTGCGCGGGCCGCCGAAGTCGAGGCAGGTGCCGACCCTGGCGAGCAGCGTGCTGAGGTTCACGTCGGTCACGACGGAACCGGGGGGTGCGCCGAGGAAGGCGGCGAGGGCGTCGGCGTAGGCCGACGTCTGCGCCAGCCAGTCGCCCCACACCTCGTCCCGCCACCTGGTCAGCGTCCGCCAGTAGCCGCGCAGCACCTCCTCCACGCCCCGGGGGACGGCGCCGGTGGAGTTGCTGTTGAGGTAGACGCAGGTGTCGAGCAGCGGGAACTCGGCGCGCAGTGACCTCGCAGTCCGGTCGGTGAGGATCATCAGGAGCCCTTCTCCGCGTGCCTGGACTCTCCGGGCACGTACCCGCCGCCGCGTTCCCAGCTGGCGGTCATCTCCTCGCGCACCTTCCACAGCCGCCGGAAGAGGGGCTGTGTCATGCGGCCGGTCAGCACCTGCGTCGGCACGCCGTCGAGCGCCGCGGTGCTCCGGCTGATGCCGATCGTCCTGCGGACGAGCATGAAGTGGGTGACGAGCCACATCTGGTAGGCCTCGTCCACGTCGAGGAGCAGCTCGAACGTGCGCTTCAGATCGCTGTGCCGGGCGTCCCGGGCCTGGTAGACATCCGCGGCCGAAACCTCGCGGCGGGCGGTCAGCCGGTCGAGCGCGTCCGATACGTACTGGGCCGCCACGTGCAGCCGGTTGTACCCCGGTGACTCCTGCCCGCTGCCGTTCCCGAGATGCTGCCGGATCGTCTGGTACGAGTCGGGTGTCAGCGTCTCCAGGACCCCCAGCTCGTCGCGGAGGCAGCGGACGATGCGCGCGATCCGGTCCAGTCGCGCCGAGGCGTCCCAGAGCGCGTCCCGGTCCAGGTCGCCCACCAGTTCCGTCATCTCGTGCGCCAGCAGCTTCAGCCACACCTCCTGGGCCTGGTGGACCATCTGGAACATCAGCTCGTCGGAGGAGACGAGTTCGTCGGTGGCGGGTTGCAGGGAGAACAACTCCGAGGTCCGCACATACACCTCGTAGTCCAGTTTCCCCTCCCCGACGAAGGTTTTGAGGATCGGGTTGAAGATCGGCTCCGAAACCGCCCTGTGCAGTTCCTCTACGACGGGTTTGTTGAGTTCGACGTGCATGATTCTCCTCATGGGCATTGTCGGGCGGTCGTGGCGGTGCACCGTACGCCGCGGCTCGGGCCCCCGCCGGACTCACGGGGCTGAGCGACCGGCTTTCTCCGACAATTCATTTGTGACATCAGAACGTGTGAGAGTGCGTGTGCCGCCCGGCGGTCACGGGGGTACGAGCCGCGCCTCGTCAGGTGGTCGATCTCGGGCCGGCTCGGCAGCCTTTTCGGGCCTCACTCATCCTCACATTTCTGCCGATAGTAGGAACGTGCGAAGAGAATTGATGCCGGGAACGCGCTCTGGACGTGTTTCACGGAGCCTTTGATGACCGGGGCCCAGGTTCCGGGTTCCCTCTTGGAATGGACTTGCGGATGACTTGGGAAGAAGCACGGGGCGGCCGGAAACGCATCGCCTTGGAATTGGTGAGAAACTTTGTAAAACTACGACCTGGCATCCAGGGGAAACGTGGCACACCCGGCGGGTCCGCGCGCCTTCCCGGCGCTGTCGGCGCAGACCAGGGCGTCCGTGGTACGGCGGTGCCGGCCTTTGTCCCACGGTGGCCTCACCATGCCCGCGGCCTCCGCCGGGAGGCGTCTCCGGCGGTTCGATCGGGAACGCGGGCCGGGGCCCGCCCGGCACGGTCCGGTCAGGGGAGTTTGGTCCAGGGGCCCGGGGCGTGTTCGTCCTTGGGGATCCAGAGCGCGGGCTGCAGCTCCCGCAGTCGCGGGGCGCAGCCGTCGTTCCAGGGGAAGCGGCCCGCGGCGTCGGGCCAGACGATCTCCATGAAGGGCAGCGGGGGCCCCTGGTAGAAGTGCAGCGCGGTGCCGAACAGCGACCGGTACCAGCTGGTGTCCACCGCCTTCGCGACGACCGGGTAGTTCCTGATCACGTCGTCCCGCTCCCGGCCCTCGACCAGGTGGTGCCCGGCGGCGATCCGGTCGGCCAGGGTGCCGAGGCAGTTGCCCATCACGTCCACCCGGAGGCCGAGCATCACCACCTCGGGGGAGCGGAGCGTGTGCCACAGCCCGACGGTGAACGCCCAGCCGGGGCCGTCCTCGTCCTCCGGGATCATGACAATCGCCCATCCCCGGTCCCGGACGCTCCGCAGTGTCCTGAGGTCGGCCTGGTCGAGCTCCACCTCCCGCTCGACGCAGAGCAGGCAGTGGCATACCGGCTGGTCAGACATATGTTGAGCGTAGTGCTCTGTACGGATACAAGCTGACAAGTCACCCAGCGCCGCCCGGCCTTCCCGCATGCCGCCGAATGGGTCCGGACCGGCCGGGCACGCGGCGGGGCGGGCGAGGGGCTCGCCGGGTTCGACGGCGGTGGCCACAGAGTCGATTCCGGCTCGGTTCATCCGGGAGGCCGATGGGGACTCCTCGCCGGTGCGTCGGCCGCCGGAGCGTTCACGCCGGATACGAGGTCCGGATCCGGCGTGAATTGCCGGTCTGAATGTCGCCAGCCCGAAATCGGATGCCCGCCGTAGCTTTGCCGACGTGAAGAGCCCTCTCGCTTCCCGGCGGGACGGGGCTCGGCGATGAGAGGACACTCATGGACCTGCAGCTTTCCGGCCGCGTCGCGGTCGTCACCGGTGCCTCCAAGGGCATCGGCCTGGCCGTCACGCGTACCCTGCTCGACGAGGGGGCCCGCGTCGTGGCCGTCTCCCGCAGGAGCACTCCGGAACTGGAGGCGCTCGGCGGTCCTGGCCTCCTCCAGGTGTCGGCCGACCTGATGGACCCGGAGGCGCCCGGTCAGATCGTGGCGCGGGCCGTGGAGGCGTTCGGCGGCCTGGACGTCCTGGTGAACAACGCCGGCGGCCCGCCGCCCGGCGTGGCCCTGCCGCGCTTCTCGTTCCTGGCCCCCACCGACGAGGACTGGCGGGCGATGTTCGAGTTCAACCTGTTCTCGGTCGTACGGACCGTTCGCGCGGCCATCCCGCGGATGCTCCAGCGGGGCGGCGGCTCGATCGTCAACGTCTCCTCGGGCGGCGCCCGGCAGGCCGCCTCCATGAACGTCGACTACAACGCCGCCAAGGCGGGCCTGAACAATCTCACCAAGGCGCTGTCGGAGGAGTTCGGACCGCAGGGCATCCGGGTGAACACCGTCTCTCCGGGGCCCGTGCGGACCGCGTGGTGGACGGAGGAGGGCGGCGCGGCCGACATCATCGCCGCCCAGGCGGGCACCGACCGGGACACCGTGATCAACAGCGTCGCACCGGAGATGATGAGGCTGACCACCGGCCGCCTCGTCGAACCGCAGGAGGTCGCCGACGTGATCGCCCTGCTCGCCTCGCCGCGCTCGGCGAGCACCACCGGCGCGGACTTCGCCGTCGACTCGGGGTTCCTCAAGGAGATCTGAGGTCCCCGCGCCGACCTTGAGCGGCAGAGAAAATCTATTGTGGCCGCAGTAGACATTAGCTGTTGGGCGAGTTAGCATTTCAGGTGTCAGAAGAGTAGGGAACATCAAGAAGTCGCGGCAGATGACGAACTGCCGCAGAGAAGTGGCAAGACGGTCAGGCGTGTCGGGGCCAGCTGGTGCACGGGTTCCGACGCGGTGACCCGCGGGCATGAGGACAGCCCGTGCGGTGCCGTCGGCAGGCGTGCTGGGGCCGAGATCCTGCAAGGGGTTCCAACCGGTGCCGATGGCAGAGGTACATAGGGAAATCAGAGGAAAAGGGGGAGGGTCACACGCCGTTGGATCGCCCGCCACCGGTTGTCGTCTCGCCGGGCGGGTGCCGTAGTCCCATCAGATTGGAAGGTGGTCTCCGGTCACGCGTATGCGATCCCCGCACTCCCTGCCTTTCGGGCAGCCAGTGCGGATACGAAAAATCGACACTCGTGTCGATGAAAGGTGTTGAACCCATAACTCTGGGCCCCGGTGCTGCAGCACCGGGGCCCCTGTGACGTGAAAAAGGTGCAATGGATCCAGCCCCACAGAACCCAGAGATCAAGCTCGACGACGACGATTACCCGGCCTACACCATGGGCCGTGCCGCCGAGATCCTCGGCACCACGCCGGCTTTCCTGCGTAGCCTGGGCGAGGCGAGACTGATCGAGCCGCAGCGCTCGTCCGGTGGACACCGCCGCTACTCCCGCTATCAGCTACGCCTGGCCGCCCGCGCCAGAGAACTGGTCGACCAGGGCACCGCGCTGGAAGCCGCCTGCCGCATCATCATCCTGGAGGACCAGCTCCAGGAAGCCCTGCGGATCAACGCCGAACTGCGCCGACGCGACTGACCCGCGGTTTCGGAGTCCGCGGACGCTCCCGTCCCCGGAGCTTCCCGGGTGCGGGGCGAGCGACCCTCCGGCAGAACGACCGTGAGATCGAGGACCGGACCCGTGTGGCGGTGCGTGCCGTCCACGGGGACCTGTGACTCATCGGCGAGCGCCTCGTACCGCCGGCTTCCACCGTGCGTTTCCAGCTCGGCTTCGTCGCGGGCAGGTGGCAGGGCGTCCTTACATCAGAGGAAAAAGCATTCGACGTCCCCGATGTCGCGCTGACATAGTGGTCGGCGCTGAATGTCGGAAAAGGCAGTGAGCCGGCAGTTCGCTCGCCGGCGTCGCGCCCGTGCCTGCCCCCCCGCGGAGGCGCCGGTCGCGCGGGCAGGGCTCCAGCAGACGTGTCGATCAACAGTGGGTGAGTCATGATTCCGGTCGGTGAGAAGGAGATACGCGGATCCTTCGTCAACTGCTCCAAGGGGGAGGCGCGCAGGATCAACCTGCCCAGGAACCTGCTGGAGACCCCCTGGGCCGATCTTGACTTCCTGGGCTGGCTCGACCCCGGCGCGCCCGACCGCGGTTATCTGGTCGTCGAGCGGCGCGGCGAGCTCGTCGGCGTTACCCTGCGCCTCAGCCGGGAGGTGCGCAGGAGCTATGCCAAGAGCACGGTCTGCTCGATCTGCGTGACACCGCACGCAGGCACCGGGATCTCCCTGTTCGTCGCGCCCAGGGTCGGCGCCGCGGGCCGCCAGGGCAACACGGTCGGCACCTACATGTGCGCCGACCTGGCCTGCTCCCTCTACGTGCGGGACGTGAAGAAGACGGAGCTCGGCGTGCGGTTCGAGACGCTCGGCAACGAGGAGCGGATCATGCGGGTCGTCGTCAACCTGGAGAGCTTCCTGGACAAGGTCTTCCACGGCGACCTGAGCCCGGGCGCCGACCCGGCCGCCTGAACCGTACCCGCCCGGAGTCGAGATCGCGGCTCCGGGCGGTCCTGCCGGCTACCAGGCGACCGGCAGGGACGTCAGGCCGTACACCACGCTGAAAGAGCGGAAGTGCGCCTCGGGCTCGACCGCGCGCAGCCCGGGGAAGCGTTCGAGCAGCGCGGGGAAGGCGATGCGCATCTCCAGCCGGGCCAGCGGGGCGCCCAGGCAGTGGTGCACGCCGTGGCCGAAGGCCAGGTGGCCGGGCGCGCCCCGGGTGATGTCCAGCGTCTCGGGGTCGGGCAGGAACCCGGCGTCGCGGTTGGCGGCGGGCAGCGCGCAGACCACCAGCTCGCCGGGCCCGATGACCTGGCCGGCGATCTCGACCTCCGCGGTGGTCATCTTGGCGGTGCCGGAGTGGACGATGCTGAGCCAGCGCAGCAGCTCCTCCACCGCCGCGTCGATGCGCTCGGGCTCCTTCCGCAGCAGCTCCAGCTGGTCGGGATGGCGGAGCAGGGCCAGCGTGCCCAGTCCGAGCATGTTGGAGGTGGTCTCGTGTCCGGCCAGCAGCAGCAGGGTGCCGATGCCGACGAGCTCGTGCGTCGTCAGGTCGTCGCCGTGCTCGCGCACCAGCGTGCCGAGCAGTTCCTCCCCGGGATCGACCCGGGCGCGGGCGACCAGCTCGCCGATGTAGGCGCGCGACTCCATCTGGGCCGCCAGACGCTCCTCGAAAGGCGAGGCCACATCGAGCATCTTGCTGCTCCTGCGCTGGAAGTCCTCCCGGTCGGCGTACGGCACCCCCAGCAACTCGCAGATCACCAGTGAGGGGATCGGCAGCGCGAACGACGACACCAGATCGGCCGGGGACCCGGCGCGTTCCATCGCGTCCAGGTGCTCCTCGACGATGCGGGTGATCCGCGGCTCCAGCCGGTGCATCCGGCGGATCGTGAACTCCGGCGTCAGCGTCCGGCGCAGCCGGGTGTGCTCGGGAGGATCGAGGGCGAGCATGTTGCCCGCGCGCAGCGCCGCGATCTCCTCCTTGCTCATCTTCGTGTCGGACGGCACGAAGTCGATCCCCACGGCGTTGCTGAACCGTTCGGGGTCGCTCAACACCGTCCGCACGTCCGCGTAGCGGGTCACCAGCCAGGCGTCGATGCCGAACGGTGTGCTGACGCGCCCGATCCCCTGCCCGTCCCGCAGTGTTTCCAGTTCCGGATCCGGGCCGAACCCTGCTCGCCGCATGTACAGCGGAGGCGTCGGAGTCTCGCTCATGTAGCTCCCTTGCTGACCGGCTGTCCTGACTGTTCCGGAAAAACGATAACCAGCCGTCGCCCTCCCGCAAGGGTTCCCGGCGGGCGCGATATCGCCCACCGCGCTGACCTGCGCGAGCCTCGGAACCTCGGCCCTATGAGGGCGGCACCGATCCTCCTGCCGGACCGACCGAAAAGATCAGCGGGCAGGCCGCCACCGGCGGGTACGACGGATGATCGGCCGCGGTGACGACGCTCGACGCGCTTGTATTTGATCTAGCATGACGGCACGGCCCCCGTACGGTGATCCGTCCGAGGCGCATCCACCTGTTCACGGCGTTCCGGGCGACGACCGCGGTCATCGCGCCGGCTCGATGGTGTGAGAGGGCGGCAGGACGATGGACACCAAGGGATGGGCGGTCAGCGTCTCCTCGGGGTATCGCGTCGGTGACTGGCGGGTCGGCAGGCCCGTCGCCACGGGGAGCTGGGCGAGCGTCTACCTGGGAACGCGGGACGGGCAGGAGGCGGCGCTGAAATTCCTGCCCACCGGCACGCTCACCCGGCGGCAGTTGCGGCACCTGCGGGACATGACGGAGCGGGAGATACGCCTGCACGACAGGCTCCGGCACCCCCGGCTGATCCGGCTGCGGGAGACGCTCGTCATCGACGACGCCGGAAACTCCGAACTCGACGGCGCGTGCGTGCTGGTGATGGACCTGGCGGAAAGGTCGCTGGCCGACCTGATCGGGGAGGGGGCACCGGTTCCCGACGCGCCGAGGCTGATCGCCGAGATCTGCGAGGGGCTGGCGCACATGCACGCCGAGAAGTGGGTGCACGGAGACCTCAAACCCAACAACGTGCTCGTGATGGCCGACGGCTCGGTACGGCTCGCCGACTTCGGCCTGGCCACCGAGATGGACGGGACGCACGGCTACCTTCCCCCGATGGGCTCGGTGGACCACGTGCCTCCCGAGCGCTGGGGGGAGCCGCTGAGCGAGAAGGGGCACGCGGTGCGGGCCTCGGCCGACATCTGGGCGCTGGGCGTGACGGCGTGCCAGCTGTTCACCGGCCACCTTCCCTTCAGCGCCCCCACCGCCCGCGCCCGCTACGTGGCCGCCGTCGAGTACGCGGCGGGCGAGTCACCCCTGTCGCTGCCGGTCTCGCTGCCCGAGGCCTGGCGCTCCTGGGTCGGCGACTGCCTGAACCCCGACCCGAGGTCCAGGCCCAGCGCGGCCCGTCAGCTCTACCGCGCGCGGCTGCTGGCCGGCACCTTGAAGGGGGCGCCCCGGCGAACGGGCCGCCGGATGGCGAAGGCCATGGCCTCGGCCGCTCTCGTACTGGCGGGTGCCTCGGGGGCGGGGACGGTCGACTCGCGGCTGGCCGATCCGTTCGGGCGGTGGTTGCGCACCGACTCCGACATCCCCCGGGAGTACCGCGCGCTGATCGTCGAGGCCGGCACGATGTGCGCGGCTCCAGGGCTGAGCCCGGCACTGGTCGCCGGAATCCTGAAGGCGGAGAGCGGCTTCGACGCGAACCTGTTCGACGAGGCCAAGGACGAGTACGGCCTCGCGCGCTGGACGCCGTCGGTGCTTCAGTACTACCTGCCGGTCGGCCGCCAGGGCACCATCCTCGACCCGCCCCTCTCGCCCGAGGACAGCATCCCCGCCGTCGGCCGCTACCTGTGCGTACGGTTGCCGCTGCTGGCCGGGGTGCCCGGAGACCCCGGGCTGCTGGGAGCGGTGGCGTTCCGCTCCTCCGACGACGTGGTCCGCCAGCAGGGCGGGATTCCCGAGCGCTTCCAGGCCCACGCCGACCTGGTACGGAGACACCGGGCCGAGTACCAGCCGCGATGACGGGCCGCGAGGGTGGCCCGGTGGGTCACCCTCGCCGGGTCGGCGTTCCGATCGGGTACGGGGGCGCGATCAGCCGTTCAGCCACTTCAGGTGCTCCTCCCGCACCAGGTCGAAGCGGAGCGCGACGGAGACCAGCGCGGCGCGCTGCCAGTCGGCCTTGCGCGAGCCCGACGGCGGCTTGACGCGCAGTTTCGTCCGCGCCAGATAGTCGATGTGGAAGTTGACCGCGGCCCGGGTCAGGCCCGCGCCGCCGGGAACGTCGCGCAGCCGCTCCAGGATCTCCGGCACCGTCGGGATGACCGGGGACGAGCCGTCGCGCAGCCGCGGCTCGCAGAGCGCGACCAGCACGAGGAAGTACTTCGCCGTCTCGTCCACCGGGAAGCCTGAGACGGTCGGCTCGCCGAGCGTCGCGCTCTCGGGCGCGTCGGGGTCGATGAAGCTGTGCTGCGAGGCGAAGACCAGGAAGGAGCAGGCGCCACCGGCCACCGGGAGCACCACGCGGGCGAACTCGAACGGCACGGGCGCCGCCGCCCGCCGCGGAGCCACCTTGAGGAACTCCCCGCCGCCCTCCGGGTTCTCCACGACCAGGGTGGCGTCACGGCTGAGGTTGGTGAGCAGCCAGTAGTCGTCCACCGCCCGGATGATCCCGGCCCGCCGGGATATCCCCGGATGGTCCAGCGGGAAGTCGACCGGGGCGCTCTCCGTTCCGCGGCCGAAGGTGGCCTCGCGACCCGGAGGAAGCTCGATGACGGCCGCTCCGGCACCGGTGGCCTCGGCCTGCAAGAGGATCGTCCGCATCCATCCTCCTATCGGCACCCTAGAACCTTCCAGGTTCCCGGAACACCAGCCTATGCCGAACGATGTCCCTGTCGGCGCCGAATGTCAGGGGACCACATCGCGCCGGCGGATGCCGCTGTTCGTCGCCACCGCTCGCCGCCCCTGACCAGCGGTCCCAGGAGGCCCGTACCCTTTTTTCGAGAAAGCGGGTAACAACCGAGGGTCCCCGGCCACTTCCCGGTGTCAGAAGAACACATCCGGGACAAAGGGGGCGGGGCGGTGACGGACGACTCGCAGAGATTCACCGATATGTACGACGAGTGCCGGCAGCGCGTCTGGGCCTACGTGGTCAGCCGCGCGGGACGGCAGGTCGCGGACGAGGTGGTGAGCGAGACGTTCGCGATCGCCTGGCGACGGCTGGAGGACGTGCCGGAGCCGGCGCTGCCGTGGCTCCTCGGGGTGGCCCGCAACGTGCTGCGCGACAACATCCGGGCGGAGATCCGGCGGGACGCGCTCAGCGCCGAGTTGCGGGCCTGGACCGAGGACGACGTCGCGGAGCAGGTCACCGAACGGCTCAGCGTGCTCAGGGCGCTGACCGGACTTTCGGAGGAGGATCGGGAGATCCTGATCCTGACCGCCTGGCAGGGACTCTCCCCCCGCGACGCGGCCCAGGTCGTCGGCTGCTCTCCGACCACCTTCCGGGTGCGGCTGCACCGCGCTCGCAGGCGGCTCAAACAGCGGATGGACACCGCCGTGAGTCCCGAGCCCCGGATGAGGAACCTCAGCGAGGAGTGGTCATGAATCCCATCGATCAGCTGCGGGCCGCACGTCCCGCGCACCTGGACGACACCCCGGTCGACCCGCGGACCAGGGCCGCCGAGCTCTCCCGCGCCATGGCGCGGCCCCGGCCGGCCCCGGCCAGGCGCAGGATCGTACGCCCGGTGTGGGGCCTCGGTCTCGCCGGAGCCGCCGCGGCCGTGACCGCGGTCGCCGTCGTGATCTCCGCGACCGGCGGTACGGCGCCGCGCGCGCCCTCCGTCCAGGTGATCTCGAGCCCGGCGACCACCACCCCGCGAATCGAGCTCGCCGGGCGATCCATCCTGCTCGCCGCCGCCCACGGGGCGGCCCGCCAGCCGGATGTGACCGGTGCCTACTGGCACACCGTGTCGGTGAGCCGGAACCTGTTCGAGGCGGCCGACGGGGACTACACCCTCGTGGACCGGCAGCGGAACGAGGTGTGGACCCCGTCGGCGACCGGCGGGGAGCAGTGGAGCCGGACAAGGTCCCTCGGCGTGGAGCCCGCGAGTCCGGACGACAGGGCGGCCTGGGAGCGGGCCGGTTCCCCGACCGAGATCCAGGTCAGGTCCCCCAAGGGGGGTGACAACCCGAAATCCGAAGGTTTCGCCCTGTCGACCGAGCCGGGAGCGGCGCAGGACGGCCACGCCCCCCTCGTCGACGGGGACAAGGTGTTCTGGCTGGGCCGCAACGTCAGCATGAAGGACCTGCGCGGCCTGCCGGAGGACCCGGAGGGGCTCAAGGCGTGGCTGCTGCGCTCGTACGAGGGGCACGACACCGAGTCGGACACCCCGATGTCGTCGGACGCCTGGCTGTTCGCCGTCACGGTCGGGCTGATCACCGACATGCCGGTCACCCCGCAGGTGCGCGGCGCCGCCTTCCGGATGCTCGCCGACCTGGAGACCATCGAGGTCGTCCGGGACGTCGTCGACGCGGAGGGCCGTACCGGCAGCGCCGTCGCCATCGAGGAACGGGCCAGGGCGAAGGCGGACGCCAAGGGCGGCGAGGGGATCCTGCGGAACCGCCTGATCTTCGACGAGGCGACCGGGCGGGCACTGGCCAGGGACAGCGTCGTGGTGCGGCCGGGCGGCCTGCAGGCCGGATTCGCGCCGGGCACCGTGTGGAACTCCGAGACCGTCCTCGCGGCCGGCTGGACCGACGAGAGACCCGCCTCCTGACCTCCCGGAGGACTCGCCGTACTTCCGGGGCGTACGGCGAGTCCTCCGGGCGACGCGCCGGTGACGGCCGAGCGGGAACCGGACGGGGTGACGGCCGTTTTCCACGATCAGGCATATTCGCTATATTTAGTAAATGGTGAATATGTCGTCGACGCTCTCGCTGCAGGGGTGTGCCCTGCACTACGCCGACAGTGGTGGCGACGGTGTGCCGCTGCTGTTCTCGCACGGAGCCGGGGCCGATCACGTGATGTTCGACGCCCAGAGCGAGCGGCTGCGCGCCCGGGGATACCGGGTCGTCACCTGGGACATGCGCGGCCACGGCCGCTCTCGCCCGGCGGGCGTTCCGTTCACCGCCGAGCGGGCGATCGCGGACCTGTGCGCGCTCGTCGAGCACCTCGCCCTCGACCGGCCGGTGCTCGTGGGACAGTCCCTCGGCGGCAACCTCGGCCAGGCGGTCGTCCGGCGGCATCCGGACCTCGCCAGGGCGCTGGTCGTCATCGGCTCGGCGTGGAACACCGGGCCGCTGTCATGGACGGAACGCCTGCTGTTGAGGACGGCCGCGCCGGGCCTGTCGATGATTCCGGCCGGCCGCCTTCCCGGTGTGATGGCGGGGGCCTCCGCGGTGACGGAGGGCGCGCGGGCGGACGCGCGGCGGGCGTTCTCCCTGCTGTCGAAACGGGAGTTCCTCCAGGTGTGGCGGGCGACCGTCGAGCTCCTCGACCCGGACCCCGGCTACCGTACGCCGGTGCCACTGTGCCTGATCCGCGGCGAGCGGGACCGTACCGGCAACATCGCCTCGGCCATGCGCGGGTGGGCCGCGGCGGAAGGCGTCCAGGAGGTGGTCATCCCCGGCGCGGGACACATCGCCAACCAGGACGATCCGCACGCGGTGAACGCGGCGATCGAGACGTTCCTGGGTACGATCCCGGACTCCGGCCCGGATTCGGGCCGGGCACGGCGATGAGCGCGACCAGGCGTGGCGCGTTCATCACCTCGGTAGGTGACCTGCTGGCCTCATGGAACCTCCCGCACGCGACCGGTCGCGTCTACGGGCTGCTCCTGATGACCGAGGAACCGGCCTCTCTCGACGCGATCGCCGCCGAGCTCGACCTGAGCAAGGGCGCGGTGAGCACCGCGGTGCGGCAGCTGAACTCCTGGGGACTGGCCAAGGTGATCCCGCAGCCCGGCAGCCGCAGGCTCCTGGTGGAGGCCACCGGAGGGATCGAGTCACTGTTGGAGGCCAGCCACGCGCGGGCCAGAACCCTGATCGCCGCCCTGCGCGACGGTGAGGCCCTGCTGGGTCCGGGCCCCGCGCAGGACCGGCTCCAGGATGTGATCGGGCTGTTCGCCGGCTATGTCGACGTCGGGAGCGAGCTGCTCGACAGACACCGCCGCTAGCGCCTCGTCCAGACGATGCCCGCCGCTCCACGGGCCCTGGGCTCGGGGAGCGGCGGCGAGTTCCACGTTCGGGTCAGCCGACGCGCTGGTCGAGTCCCCAGCGACGCCGGAGGGCGTTGTCGGCCGCGCCGAAGCACATGTCCACCACGATGCCGATGACCAGAATCACGATCATCGTCGCGAGCAGGCCGGGCGCGTCGGAGAGCTCCCGGGCGTTGTCGAGCTGTTCGCCGATCGACGCCTGGTGGGCGATGATCACGAGAAGCTCGCCCGCCATCAGGGACCGCCAGGCGAAAGCCCAGCCCTGCTTGAGGCCCGACAGGAACGACGGCAGCGACGCGGGCAGGATGACGTGCCGGTAGAGCGCCAGGCGCCGCAGGCCGAGGATGTGCCCGGCACGGAGCAGGATCGGCGGGGTGTAGTCCACGCCGGCGATCAGTCCGTTGGCGATCGACGGCGCCGCCCCGAGGACGACCACGAACAGGATCGCGCTCTCGCTGAGCTTGAAGAACAGGATCGCCAGCGGGAACCACGCGATGGAGGGCATGGTCTGCAGGCCGGTGATCAGGGAGCCGAGCGCCGCCCGCAGCGGCCGTACCCGTGACACGGCCGCGCCGACCACGAGACCGACCAGCACCGCGATCGCGAACCCGGTGATCGCGCGGCGCATCGTCACGCCCAGGGCCTCGTAGAACTCGGCCTCACCGAGGCGGTTCCACAGATCCTCAAGGACGGTCACCGGGCCGGGAAGGACGTACTCCGGGCGCCACCCGCTGAGTACGACCAGCTCCCAGACGGCGAGGACGAGGAGGATCGCCGAGAGCATCGGCCAGCTCCTGGCCCAGACCCTTGAGGCCAGGCTCTGCCGCTCCCGGTTGGACAGCTCCAGCGCGTCCAGACCGGCGATGTGCTGGGAAAGATCAGTAGCCATCGGTCACTCGCCGCTTCCCGGTCCCTGCGCCGCCGGCCTGGCGTGGCGCAGCACCTCCTGGCGCAGTCTGTCGGTGATGGTGGAGGCCAGTTCGGCCACTTCGGCGGAGTCGGTACGGCGTGGCCGCGGCAGCGCCACCGGGAATTCCTCGATCACCTTGCCGGGCCTGCTGCTCAGCAGGACGACCCGGTCGCCGAGCCGTACGGCCTCGCGCACGTTGTGGGTGACGAACAGGACGGACAGCTCCCGCTCCCGCCAGATCCGCTCCAGCTCGTCGTGGAGCAGGTCACGGGTCATGGCGTCGAGGGCGCCGAAGGGCTCGTCCATGAGGAGCACGTCGGCCTCCTGGGCGAGGGCCCTGGCGAGCGCGACCCGCTGGCGCATGCCGCCGGACAGCTCGTGCGGGCGCTTGCCGCCGAAGCCGCCGAGGTGCACGATCTCCAGGAGCTCCGCCGCCCGCGCGCGGCGCTCCTTCTTCGTGGTGTTCCTGCCCGAGCTCGTCACCCGGAGCGCCAGCTCGATGTTCCCCGAGACCGTGAGCCAGGGGAACAGGGCGGGCTCCTGGAACATCATCGCGATGCGGGCGTCCCTGGTGTCGATCTCTCCGGCCGTGGGGCGGTCCAGGCCGGCGACGAGGTTGAGCAGCGTGCTCTTGCCGCAGCCGGACGCGCCCAGCAGGCAGACGAACTCGCCCTGGTCCACCGAGAGCGTGACCTGGTCCAGGGCCAGGAGCTCTCTGCCGTACACCTTGGAAACCGCGTCCAGCCGGACCGCGGGCTCGTGCCCGTCGGTCCGGCCGGGGCGCAGCTCCTGTATCGGAGCTGTCACTTCGCCTCCCTGACCAGCGGCTCGCCGGCCCCTGACCGGGGGCGCCGCTTCCACTCTGCTGTTCTGTGCTCGATCACTTGTCGCTCACCGCGGGCTGGCTCTTGGCCGCCAGGACCTCGTTGAGGATCGTCAGGTCGTAGATGCCGTTCAGGTCCACCGGGTCGAGCAGGCCGACCTTCTGGGCGTGGTCGGCGCTGCCGTGCAGGGAGGACGCGATCGGGTCGTTGGTGAAGGTGATGTTGCCGAACGCGCTGTCCAGGACCGCGTCCGCGATGGGCTTGCCGCTCAGCTCCTTCAGCTCCGCGTTGATCGCCTCCTTGGCGCCCGCCGGGTCCGACTGGATGAAGGCGTTGGACTCGACGTGCGCCTCGATCAGCTTCCTCACCAGGTCGGGGTGCTCCTTGAGGAACTGCTGCCGCACGATCAGGTGCGTGATCACGAACTGCTTGTTCGGCCAGAGTTCGGTCTCGTCGAGGAGGATCTTGCCCTTGCTCTCCTGGACCAGGCGGCTCGCGAAGGGCTCGGGCACCCAGGCGCCGTCGATGTCGCCGGTGGCGAAGGTCTGCAGGGTCTGGGCGTTCTCCTGGGGGAGGATCGAGACCTCGCCGCCGCCCTTGGTGTCGGTCTTGATCCCCTTCTCCTGGAGCCAGTAGCGCAGCGCGACGTCCTGGGTGTTGCCGAGCTGAGGCGTGGCGATCTTCTTGCCCTTGAGGTCCTCGACGCCGTTGATCTCGGGCTTGACCACGAGGAAAACGCCGCCGGACGCCGCGCCTGCGACGATCTTGATGGCTTCGCCCTTGGACTTCGCCCAGGCGTTGATGGCCGGGTTCGGCCCGATGTAGGTCGCGTCGATGGCGTCGGAGAAGATCGCCTCGGTCGCGGCCGGTCCGGCGTTGAAGGTCGAGACCTTCAACGTCGTGTCGCTGCCGAGCGCCTTGGCGAAGAAACCCTTCTGCACCCCGACCAGGGCCGTGGAGTGCGTGATGTTCGGGAAGAAACCGAGGCGGACCTCGGTCGTCGCCTTCGCCGTGTCGCCGCCGGAGGACCCCCCGCCTCCTCCGCAGGCCGCCGCGAGGGCTGTCACCGTGACCGCGGCCAGCGCCACTGCCGTCCCCCGGAGCCTGCGAACCCTCATTGGTTACTCCTTAATTCCTACTTAATAAGTCGGTTAAGTGCATAAAATGGCAAACGGGCCCTCCTGTCAAGCGCGGTGACCATACGGGTGCGAGTTGTTACCGGTTCGTGTTTCTCGGTGCGCCGCCGCCGACGGGACCGTACGGCCGACGGCATGAGGTTCGTCCCCAAAGCCGCGCCGACTTCTGGACTCCGAGCTGTGAAAAGCCACAGAGCCGACACTTCGCTACCCCGGCACGCGATAACTTCTTGGGGCGCGTCCTGGATGCGCCCGAGGAAGCCAACGGACAGGAGCCACGATGCGCGTTTCCGTGATCGGATGCGGTCACCTCGGCGCTCCGCACGCCGTCGCGATGGCCGAGATCGGCCATGAGGTGATCGGCGTCGAGTCGGACCCCGGCAGGTGCGAAGCCCTGGGCAACGGCATCGCCCCCTTCTTCGAGGAGGGCTTCGAGGACCTCCTGGTCCGGCACACCGCCTCCGGCCGGCTCCGTTTCACCACCGATCTGCGGGAGGCCGCGGACTTCGCCGACCTGCACTTCATCGCGGTCGGCACCCCGCTGCGCGCGGACGGCCACGGCTACGACATGACCCAGGTGATCGAGGCGGTGCGGTCGCTGGTCCCGCTGCTGAACAGGCCGGCCACGATCGTCGGCAGGAGCACGGTGATGGTCGGCACCGTCGAACGGCTCCAGAAGATCATCGACGCTGACGCGCGGGTCGCGAACGTGGAACTGGTCTGGAATCCGGAGTTCCTACGCGAGGGGCACGCCGTGCGGGACTCCCTGCTCCCCGACCGGATCGTGGCCGGTCTGACCTCCCGGCAGGCCCGAGAGGCGGTCGAGGAGGTGTACGCGCCGATCCTCGACCACGGGGTGGGGTTGATCCTCACGGACCCGCCCACGGCAGAGGTGATCAAGTCGGCCGCGAACGCGTTCCTGACCACGAAGATCTCGTTCATCAACGCGATAGCCGAGGTGTGCGAGTACGTCGGAGCGGACGTGAACATGGTCGCCCACGCGATCGGCGTCGACCGGCGGATCGGGGACGGCGGGATGCGGCCGGGCATCGGCGCCGGGCCCAAGGACGTCACGGACTTCACGCACCGCGTCGGTGAGCTGGGCGCGCGGAACGCGCACGGATTCCTGACGGCCGTCGATTCGATCAACGCCGACCGGATCCCGGCGGCGATCAGGCTGATCGAGAGAGCGCACGGCGGTCCGATCGACGGCCGGACCATCGCGTTCCTCGGCACGGCCTTCAAGGCCGGGACCAGCGACGTACGCGACTCGCCCGCCCTGCGCCTGGCCGAGAGACTGGCCGAACGCGGCGCGACACCGGTCATCTACGACCCCGAGGCCATCGCCGCCACCCGCGAGCTGCACCCCGAGTTCGGCTACGCCGACACCGCCGAGCAGGCCATCACGGACGCCGATCTCGTCGTGCTCGCCACCGAGTGGCCGGAGTTCACCGCCGATCCCGAGCTCCCCGCGACCACCGCCGACCTGGTGCGCCACCGGGTGCTGGTGGACGTGCGCAACACCGTCGAGCCGGGGCCGTGGCTCGCCGCCGGCTGGGAGGTCTGGCAACTAGGCCGCCGGCCCCAGCGCCCGTAGGCGCGGCGGCCGAGGAAGGCATGCCGTCCAGGCGGTTCCAGGGCCACGCCGCGGTACGTGTCACGCGACCGGAGCCGTGGGGCGGCGTCAGTCCTGACCTGATGTCTCGGGGGCGACGAGCTCGACCTCGAATCCGTCGGTGTCCTCCAGGTAGGCGGCGTAGTGTCGCTCGCCGCCGGCATGGGGGTGACGTTCCGGGAACAGCAGGGTCCAGCCGTGCCGCGGTGCCCGCTCGGCCAGGGCGTCGACCATGGCCCGGCTCTCGACGTGGAAGGCGAGATGGTTCAGGCCGGGGCGGCGTCGGTCGTGTTCGTCCGCGCTGAGAGCGGGCGACCGCTCAAGGACCAGATAGGTGCAGCCGAGCCGCCAGCTGCGCCCGTCGGCCCAGTCCTGGAAGATGGTGTAGCCCAGCTCGCCCAGCAGCCACCCCCAGCCGGCGACGGCCCGTGGCAGGTCGGGCACCCAGAGCTCGACATGGTGCAGCATGCCGGTGGTCACCTTGCTCATCCCGCGATCCCTTCCGTACGTCCGACCAGGATGGCGTACTCGAACCGCACTCGGGCCCGACCACTTTGTCGGAGCCTTCGGGCCTCTACGCCATCTCCAGCGGTAGTTTTTCCGGCCACACGATGTCAGGGCGGATGATCTTCATCCCGTCAATGGTCTGTCCGAGGGGGAAACCCTCATCGCATGTCATGAAATAGCCGCACTTCGCGCGTAGTGCGGCTGCCAGATGCAGTGCGTTGGCCGCGCCGAAGGGTTTCGAGCCTTTTTCGTGCTGCGATCCGTAAGCATCACGGAGGTGAATGGCTTCGTGGACGAGGTATCGGTTTATGTCAACCCATAGGGTGCCACGTGCGATGAACCAGGTTCGGAGCAGCTCGCGTACCTTCTCGGAACGTTCCCGGTGTAGGCGTGCGTTGCCGTTGCACAGGATCTCGGCTTCGACCAGGGGAGAGGCGACCATCTCGGCCTCTCGGGTGAAGATTCCACTGAACACCGCTTCGGCGCTGCGCTACCGTCAGTGGGTGCGGTGGGCGGGGGCGAGGGTGTCGCTGATCTCGTCCAGGTGCTCCGTGTCGACCCTGGTCAGCGACATCCATTGGATTTTCGACCATTACACCGAGGCCATCTAAAGCGCCCGCCGCTCCCGATGGGCAGCGGTGATGGGTTAGCGGAACTCGACCTCGATATCGTGCTCGGAGAAGATCCTCAGGAGGTCGTCCAGTCCGATGCTCGGCCCCCAGTCGCGCAGGCGGTGGGCCGGCCGGTCATACCCGGCGGCGAGGTGGCGGCGGGCCACGTCGGAGTGGTGCCAGACCAGCCGGAACGGGCTGGTGGCACCCCATCCACCCCTAAGACAGTCGTCCAGAGCATCGAGGTTCCAGCCGAAGTAGCCGCCGGGACCGTTGATCGCCTCCCCGATTGCACAGTAGAAGGCATCGATGTCGGTGACGAAACGGCCGTCGAGGTGATACGTCGCTTCGGTCGGTTTGTCAGGCAGGCCCTGAGGACGGTGACAGAGCGCCAAGCCGGACCATTCGTGCTGCAGCAGCCGGTCGTAGCGTGCCCACAGGTTGGATTCGGCCGGGCCGCCGTCGTACCACGTCTGGAAGATTTCGCGGGCGCCGCTCGGTGTCGGCTCCTCGATCCCGCCGTCGAGGGTGATGTCCAGCAGGCCGTCGCCCAACTTCGACGGGCGGGCGGTGACGACGGTGGCTGACAGCAGTCCGGCCCCTCCGGCGGTGCGGCCGTCACATTGAAGGGTCATGATGGACGCCGTGATCTTCCGTCCTTCGATGGTCCCTGTCCACGGCGCTTCGGGTCGGAAGCCGATCAGGGTCACTGGCCGGACGGGCGGGGAGGGCCGCTTGCGGAAGACGTCGGCGACGTCCAGGCACTCGCCGAGCTTCTCATCATCGAGCGCGGCCAGGCGGAACCCTGTCACGTCCGGCTTGTCCTCAGGCAGCCCCCATTCCGGAAGCAGCCGAATATATCCGCTTAGGTCGAGGTCAACCAGGCCCTCCTGCGTCGCGGACGGGCGCCGGCCGACCACGGTGACGTCGATGAGCTCTTCCACGCAGGTGCATCCATGCTCGTCCCACAGGCATCTGGCAGGCCGCTGCCGGTGGACGGGAAACAGGGCGATGCTGGGCAGCCACGCCCGCTCGGTCCCCAGATGCCCCAGCACGTCCCGCAGCGGCCCCGCCGGGTCGCAGCCGAGCAAAGTGAACGTCTCGGGCGGGGGGATGGGCAAGGGGTCAACGAAGAGCCCGTCGATCTCGTAGCACACGCCCACAACGACGTCCGCCTCACCCACCTCACCGGTGTATTCGTCCAGCAGCAGCCATCGCGCGCCCGGCAAAGCAGGAATTGTCATCGCGACAGACTCTAACCACTGAACTTCTCCTTTGCTCTGGTGACCGATCGGGCCACCTGTTTCGCCACACCCGCCCGCTGCTTCCGTGCCTCCTCGGCGGAGGTCGCCGATCTGGTCGACTGCGATGAGCAGGATGATCGCGACCGCCACGTCGATATCGGCTGAACATCCAGCTTGAGCCAAAGTGATGCCAATCTGAGCCAATATGGCTTGTTGGTGGCACCGTGGTGTGCCATAGTGATGCCATGGACTTGACCCCGTATGTGGCCTCCCTCGGTCGCGAGCTGCTGACCGCCGTCGAGACCGGTGATGACGACGCCGGCAGGCTGATCGAGCGGTTGACCGTGTCGATGGAGTCGGCGATCCGGCTCACCCTGCTGGAGGCGTTGTCGGCGGCCGCCGACGAGATCACCCGAGACCTGGCTCCCGGTTCGGTCCAGGTGCACCTGCGTGGACGTGACCCGAACTTCGTCGTGACGGTCCGCCAGGCGGAGCAGCCACTTGCCGACACCCCGGATCCGGGCGCGCTGTCGGCCGACGACGCCGCGGCGAGCTTCGAGGACGGCCCGGTGACACGGATCAACGTCCGCCTCCCGGAACAGCTCAAGGCCGCTATCGAGGAGGCGGCGGGCAAGGAGGGGCGCTCGCTCAACGCCTGGCTGGTGCGGGCCGCCTCGACCGCGCTGCGTGCCCCGGAGCGCGACCAAAGCTCCGACCGGCGCGGCAAGCGTGGCGCGCAGCGTTACACCGGCTGGGCCCGCTAGCCCACGCCGACACCCAGAACCACTTTCTTCCTACGTCTCCGACCAGCGGAGATGTTCTTCCGACCCATTCCGAGGGGACAGCCATGCCTGTTTTCGCCACGCCGGAACCGATCTCCGCCACGATCGAACTCTCCGTCGGTGACGTGCGGATCATCGCGAGCGACCGGACCGACACCGTCGTCGAGATACGACCGAGCGACGAGTCCGACGAGTCCGATGTGGACGCCGCGCAGAAGACACGCGTCGAGTACGCCAACGGCACGTTGACGGTCCGTGGGCCGAAGGCCCGCATCCTCGACTTCTCCAAGAAGACCAGATCGGTCGACGTGCTGATCGAACTTCCCACCGGCTCGCACGTGCACGCGGACCTATCGGTGGCGGACCTGCGCGGCGTCGGCACGCTGGGGGAGTGCCGGCTCAAGACATCGGCCGGGCATTTCCGCCTCGACCGAACCGGACCGCTTCGACTGGACACCTCCGGTGGCGACATCACCGTCGAAACGGTCGCAGGCGACGCCGAGGTCTCCACCGGCACCGGGCGCGTGCACCTCGGCGAGATCGGCGGCACCGCCGTCGTCAAGAACTCCAACGGCACCACCGACCTCGGCACCGTCACCGGCGAGTTGCGGGTGCGCTCGGCCAACGGCGACATCTTCGTCGACCGGTCCGACGCCATGGTGGACGCCAAGACCTCCAACGGGACCATTCGCGTCGGCCAGGTCACGCGCGGCACCGTCACGCTGCAGACCTCGACCGGCCACCTCGAAATCGGTGTCGCCGCCGGCACCGCCGCCTGGCTCGACCTGAACACCTCGCACGGGCGGGTGGAGAACGGGCTGGAGGGTCTCAGCCAAGCGCCGGAGCAGTCCGAGCAGAGCGTCGAAGTCCGTGCACGCACGTCGTTCGGCGACATCACCGTCCGCCGTTCCTGACCAGATCCCGAAGGGGTTCACATGACCATGCCATCCCAATCCGCGATCACGGCCACCGGACTGCGCCGCTCGTACGGCGACCACGTCGTGCTCGACGGCGTCGACCTGAACGTCCCGCGCGGCACCGTCTTCTCGCTGCTCGGCGCCAACGGCGCCGGCAAGACCACCACGGTCAAGATCTTGTCCACCCTGATCCGCGCCGACGGGGGCAGCGCGCGGATCGCGGGTCACGACCTGTCCGCCGAGCCGGACGCGGTGCGCGCCGCGATCGGCGTCACCGGCCAGTTCTCGGCGGTCGACAACCTGCTGACCGGCCAGGAGAACCTGACCCTGATGGCGGATCTGCACCGCCTCGGCCGGAAGGCGGGCAGGCGCAGGACCGCCCGGCTGCTCGAACAGTTCGACCTCGCCGATGCGGCCGAGAAGACGGCGGCGACCTACTCCGGCGGGATGCGGCGGCGGCTCGACCTCGCGATGACGCTGGTCGGCTCACCGCAGGTGATCTTCCTCGACGAGCCGACCACCGGGCTGGACCCGCGCAGCCGCCGCGCCATGTGGCAGATCGTGCGGGAGCTCGTGGCGGGTGGCGTCACCATCTTCCTCACCACCCAGTACCTGGAGGAGGCCGACGAGCTCGCCGACCGGATCGCGGTGCTCGACCACGGGAGGATCGTCGCCGAGGGCACCGCGGACGAGCTCAAGCGGCGCATTCCCGGCGGCCACGTCCTGCTGCGGTTCGCCGACGAGCGCGACCTCGAATCCGCCGCGCGCGCCGTGGGCCAGGTGTCCCGCGACAGCGACACGCTCGCCCTGCGCGTACCGCACGACGGCAGTCTCAGGTCGCTGAAGGCGCTGCTCGACCGGCTCGACCAGAACGCGGTCGAGGTCGACTCGCTCAGCGTGCACACCCCCGACCTCGACGACGTCTTCCTCGCTCTCACCGGCAACAAGGAGAAGGTGACCGCACGATGAGCACCGTGTCATACGCCCTGACCGACTCGGCGACGATGCTTCGCCGCAACCTCAAGCGCATGGTGCGCTACCCGTCCATGACACTGCAGCTCATCGGCATGCCGATCGTCTTCCTGCTGCTGTTCGTCTACGTCTTCGGCGGCACGCTCGGCGCCGGGCTCGGTGGCGTCTCCGGCGGACGCGCGGAGTACGTCAACTACGTCACCCCCGCGATCATCCTGATGACGATCACCGCCGCGATCCAGGGCACCACCATCTCGATCGCGATGGACATGACCGAGGGCATCGTCGACCGGTTCCGCACCATGGCCATCGCCCGGGTGTCCGTCCTGACCGGGCACGTCATCGGCAGCCTCATCCAGACGATGCTCAGCATCGCGGCGGTCATCGGCGTCGCGCTGCTGATCGGCTTCCGGCCGTCGGCGGGGCCCGGCGACTGGCTCGCCCTCGTCGCTGTCCTGGTGATGATGGCCTTCGCCTTCATCTGGCTGGCGGTCGCGTTCGGCCTGGCCAGCAAGACCGTCGAGTCCTCCAGCAACGTCGGTCTGCCGCTGCTGCTGCTCCCGTTCCTGGGCAGCGGGTTCGTCCCGACCGACTCGATGCCCACCGTGTTGCGCTGGTTCGCCGAGTACCAGCCGTTCACGCCGCTCATCGAGACCCTGCGCGGCCTGCTGATGGGCACGCCGATCGGCGACAACGCCGCCATCGCGGTCGGCTGGTGCGTCGCCATCGCGCTCGGCGGCTACCTGTGGTCGAAGAAGCTGTTCAACCGCGAGTCCACCCGCTGAGCCGGGTGTCCGCGAGTCCACCCGCCAAGCCGCGCCTCAACTCGTGGACACCCGGTTCAGCTCATGCACTTCCCGCGGTTGACGGGAATTTCGAGTGACCCCCAAGCCGAGAAGAGGAACGACCATGGAACACATCGTCACCACGCTGCCGAACGCGCGCCCGCCCGGCTGTCCCTTCGACCCGCCCAAGGAACTGCTCGACGCCCGCGAGCACGGCCCGATCAGCCGCTACACCTTCCCCGACGGTCACCAGGGCCGGCTGGTCACCGGCTACGACCTGGTGCGGTCGATCCTGGCCGACCCTCGATTCAGCTCGCGCAGGGAGCTCATGCGCCACCACCCGCTGGTCGACTACGGCGACATCGAGGTGCCCCCGGCACCGCCCGGCGAGTTCCTGCTGATGGACGAGCCACAGCACAGCCGCTACCGCAAACCCCTGGTGGGCAGGTTCACCGTACGGCGGATGCGGCAGCTCACCGAGCGCGTCGAGCAGGTCACCGCCGAGCACCTGGACGCCATGGAGCAGGCCGGCCCGACGGCCGACCTGGTGACCGCGTTCGCCAAGCCCATCCCCTCCGTCATCATCTGTGAGCTGCTGGGCGTGCCCTACGAGGACCGGGGCCGCTTCCAGGAGAACATCGACACGTTCCTCGGTGGAGAAGCCGGCGACGAGGAAATGTTCGCGGCCTACACCGCGACCCAGGACTACCTCGCCGAACTGGTGGCCGCCAAGCGCGCCAACCCCACCGACGACGTGCTCAGCGACCTGCTCGACAGCGACCTGACCGACGAGGAGCTGAAGGGCATGGCCCTGATCCTGCTCTCAGCCGGGTTCGACACCACCGCCAACATGCTCGCGCTGGGCACCTTCGCGCTGCTGCGGAACCCGGAGCAACTGGCCGCGCTGCGCGCCGACCCCACGCTCACCGACCGCGCGGTGGAGGAACTGCTGCGGTATCTGAGCGTCGCCAAGCAGTTCCACCGGGTCGCGCTGGAGGACGTCGAGCTGGGCGGCCAGACCATCAGGGCCGGCTCGATGGTCATCCTGTCGTACAACACCGCCAACCGCGACCCCGAGCGCTTCGCCGACCCCCACGTGCTCGACCTGCACAGGCAGGACGGCGGACATCTGGCCTTCGGCCACGGCATCCACCAGTGCCTGGGCCAGCAACTGGCCCGCGTCGAGATGCGGGTCGCGCTCCCCGCGCTGCTCAACCGCTTCCCCACGCTGCGCCTGGCCGTACCGGCCGAGGAGGTCGCCCTGCGCCCGGAGAGCGCGGACATCTACGGGGTGAAGAGCCTCCCGGTCACCTGGGACGTGGCATGAGTACCAACGGAGCCGTGGGGCGGCGTCAGTCCTGACGTGATGTTCCGGGGGCGACGAGTTCGACCTCGAATCCGTCGGCATCCTCCAGGTAGGCGGCGTAGTGCCGCTCGCCGCCGGCGAGCTGCTCGGCCCGGGCGGGCAGCAGGTGATGCAGGCATCTCCAAGTCGGTCTCAAGCGCGATCTTCTACAGCTAGGGGTGTGACTACGACTTCTCCGCGGCAGCGCCGATCACTATCTCGCCGCACCCTGCTCCTGGGCGGGCTCGGCGCCCTGGCAGCGGTCGGTGTGCCGACCATGGCCGCCTGCACCACCGTCATACCGATACCGGTCATCCCCGACCCCACACCGAGCGCCTCCGACCCCACACCGAGCGCCACCAACCTCGCACCGAGCGCCAACCTCACCGGCCATACCAACTGGGTCCGCTCGGTGGCGTTCAGCCAGGACGGCGAAACCCTCGCCACCGCCAGCCTCGACGGCACGGTGCGGTTGTGGGACGTGGCCGGTCGTAAAACCGTCGCCACCCTCACCGACCGCACCGGCGCTGTCAACTCGGTGGCGTTCAGCCCGGATGGTGAAACCTTCACCACCGGCCACGTCGACGGCACGGTGCGGTTGTGGGACGTGGCCGGTCGTAAAACCGTCGCCAACCTCACCGGCCATACCAACTGGGTCCGCTCGGTGGCGTTCAGCCAGGACGGCGAAACCCTCGCCACCGGCGGCAACGACGGCACGGTGCGGTTGTGGGACGTGGCCGGTCGCAAAACCGTCGCCACCCTCACCGACCACGACGCCGCTATCCACTCGGTGGCCTTCAGCTCGGACGGTGAAACCCTCGCCACCGGCGGCAGCGACTACACGGTGCGGTTGTGGGACGTGGCCGGTCGTAAAACCGTCGCCACCCTCACCGACCACACCAGCGATGTCAACTCGGTGGCCTTCAGCCCGGACGGCAAAACCCTCGCCACCGGCAACAACGACAACAGGGTGCGGTTGTGGGACGTGGCCGGTCGCAACATCGTTGCCACCCTCACCGGCCACACCGGCTTTGTCTTCTCGGTGGCCTTCAGCCCGGACGGCGAAACCCTCGCCACCGGCAGCAGTGACTACACGGTGCGGTTGTGGGACGTGGCCGGGCGCAACACCGTCGCCACCCTCACCGGCCACACCGGCTGGGTCTCCTCGGTGGCGTTCAGCCCGGACGGTGAAACCCTCGCCAGCGGCAGCAGCAACAACAGCGTGAAGTTGTGGCCGACCCGCTGACCCAGTAGATCATCACCGCTTCAGCCCTACCACCGAAATCCGGTCCGATCCTTCCCGGAGGCCGACTGGGGACCAGCTGATCCACCGGGGGATCACAGAACCAGACTTCTGTGAACGGATCTTGCGCGCGCGGGGACGCCGTCACGCTCGCGACCTTGATCATATGGCCCCACGGCTCCCGATCCGGGAAACAGTTCTCAGAGGGCGAGGTCCTCGCCCTGCTTGAGGGCGGCGACCGCATAGGTCTCGGCCGAGGTCGCGTCCAGGAATCGGGAAAGCTCATCGGGCCGCGTGTCGTAGAAGCCGTCGATGTGGAATCCGTCGTAGTGGATCGGCACCGCGACCCTCGCTCCCAGCAGGCGCGCGGCCACGGCTGCCTGGCCGGCGTCGAGCGAGGCCGGATAGGGGCTCGGGGGCTGACAGTGCGGGAAGCACACGGTCGGCCCGTTGATGGGAGTGAGCACCGCGTCGAACGGCCCGAACCGGTGGGCGGCGCGCCACCAGTAGCCGTGGAACATGCTGTCGCCCAGGTGTAGCACGCGCTTTCCGCCCGCTTCGACGGCCCAGGACACCTGCGGATCACCCAGGGTGTCGACGGCTGGAACGGCCGCGATCGTGAAGGGGCCGATCGTGACGGTCTCCCACAGACCCATCGGACGCCGGGACAGGTTCCGTTCGTCGAGCTCGCGGTCGGCCTTGAGCGTCCACAGGTTCTCGTGGTCGTCGCCACCGAAGGAGACGGGATGCAACACCCGGCCATCGGGGCGGAGCGCCTCGGCCAGTGCGGCGGCATCGGTGTGGTCTCGGTGCAGGTGCGTGCACAGCCCGGCGATCACGTCCCCCTCGGTGCGCGGCCGGACGACCTTCGGCATGGGCGCAGACAACGGGGTGTCCTCCAGCACCCCCTCCGGGCGGCCGAGCAGGTCGATCACCACGCTGTGACCCTGCGCTTCCAGTTCCACCCCGGCCCAGCCCAGCCACCGAACACGCATCTTCCGGCCCCCTTTAGCGTACGATCGTTCGTTAGCTGGATAGCGTACGATCGTTTGCTAAACTGGTCAACCATGAGAAGATCCGCCGAGGCGGCCCAGCTGACCCGCGACCGAATCGTCGCCACCGGCGTGACGAAGGCCTCCAGTGACGGCCTCCACGCGCTGACCATCGGCTCCCTGGCCGAAACCCTCGGCATGAGCAAGGCGGGCGTCGTCGGCCCCTTCGGCTCCCGCGCCGGACTGCAGTCCGCCGTGCTGACCAAGGCGGCCGACATGTTCGTCGCCGCCGTCGTCGCGCCGAGCATGAAGGCGGAGCCGGGTCTGCCGCGCCTGCGCGTGCTGATCGATCTGTGGTGCGGCTACCTGGACGGCAGCCCGTTTCCCAACGGGTGCTTCATCACCGCCGCGTCCTGTGAGCTGGACGGCCGACCGGGCGAGTTGCGGAACCTCCTGCTCAGCACCGTGACCCGATGGCGGACCTTCCTGCGCGAGCAGATCGTGATCGCGCGGACCGCGGGCGACATCACCGCGACGCTGGACGCGGACGACCTCGTGACGACCCTGACCGGGATCGCGATGTCGGCCGACCAGGAGATTCAGCTACTCGCCGACGCCACCGCAGCGGCGCGCGCACGGCGTCTCATGCTGGCCGCCATCACCCGGTGAACGCGTTGACCCGCGGTCCAAGGGCTGTCTCCTGGATCGGACGGAGACGGTATCGGCGGGTTTCTCGGAGCGCCCGACGTCGGTCAGCAGGTGCGGCGGTAGGGAATCTCCGGAATGTGGGTCCTCCAGTCCGCCTCGGAGAGCGGGCCGAAGAGGGCGCAGAGGGCGCTCTTGACCTTGTCGGGGGCGATGAGGTGGGTGCGGAAACGGCCGGCGTCGTCAACGGCCGCCAGAACCGCGCCGTCGGCCGAGAAGGCCATGGTGGTGATCTTGTCTGGGCCGGCCTTGTCCTTCGGTGTCAGGAAACCGGCGAGCGGAAGGCCCAGGGCGCGTCTGTTCGGAACATCCCACAGGCGGATCCGGCCCGTGGTGTCGGCCAGCGCGAGCACTTTCCCGTCGGGAGCGAAGGCGACGGCGTTGCCCGGCTCCGCGCCGGGGAGCACGTCGTACCTGTGTCGGAGGGTCCGCGCGTCCCAGAACCCGATCTTGTCCTTGTCGACCACGACGACGAGCCCGTCCCGGCTGCGGGCCTTGGCGGGGCTCATTTCGAGGTTGGGGGCGAGGACTCGCCTGCCGGTGGCGACGTCGAGGACACCCTGGTCCGGTCCGGAGAGCACGGTCCGCCCGTCGGGACTGAAGAGGACACGCAGTTCGCTGTCGATGCCCTGGCCGAACTCCAGCGGGATTCCGGCGGACTTGACCCGGAGGGCTCCCGAGGCCACGTCCCACAGTTCGAACAAGGTCGAGCTGATGCTGGGGCTGGTGAGCACCGCGAGCGTCCTGCCGTCAGGCGAGAACCTGAGGGGCACCCGGTCGCTGATCGCGTGCCCGGTCCGCAGGGTGATCTTCCTGGTCGCCGAGGCGACGTCCCAGATCTCGACCTTCCCGCTGCTGCGGAAGCTGCTCGCCAGGAGCTTTCCGTCGCTCGACAACGCGAACAGCGATTCGCTGGTGCCCGCGACACCGTTGAGCGGCAGCGCTCCCCGTCTGACCCGCCTGACCGGATCCCAGATCTCCAGGTCGCGGCGGGACTCGACGGCGAGAGTCGAGCCGTCCTCGCTGAGGACCGCGGTGGAGCCGACGAAGGCGTCGGTGAGCTTGACCGAGTCCGTGACGGGGCTGAGAGACAGGACGGTGACGGTCCCCGTGCCGTGATCCGCGCAGCGCAGGGTGCGGTCTCCCGGGCCGAAGTCCGGGTTGGCGCAGCCGCCGGTGTACCTGAAGACGGGCTCGTCGCGTTCGCCCACGATGTCCCATGACTGGTCGTGGACACCCTCGGTGCCCCAGACGGTGCCGCCGACCGCGACGAACCTGCCGTCGGCGCTGAAGGCGATCCCGATGTTGTCGTCCGCAGCACATCGAGCTCGGGCCGGTGATGAAGGACCCGGTGGATCAGCGCGGACATGCTGTCACCGTCGAAGGGCGGCGTGCCCGTGGCGGCGAACAGGACGACGGCACCCCACGCCCAGACGTCGACGGCCGGTGAGGCACGGTGGCCACGGAACAGCTCGGGAGTCATCCAGCGCGGGGTGCTTTTCAGCTGCCCGGTCGCGCTCTGGGACATCTCCTCGGTACGCGCGATGCCGAAGTCGATGACCCGGGGACCGTCCGGGCCGATCAGGATGTTCGCCGGCTTCAGCGTTATCTAGCGAGGAACCCCGGGTGTTCACGCCCGGGAGGAATCGCTTCCCGGTCCTGGGGTTGTGAACGTCCGGTCGTTGGTCCGGGCGCTCCTGGTTTTCGATGTATTTCTTGACAAGGCGCAAAAGGGCGCCGCCGCGGGAGGCGGCGACGTAGGACGGAGACCGCAAGCGGCCGCCCCGCAGATACCTGCGGACAGTGGGATACTCCTTGCGCAGCAGGCGGGCCGAGACGCCCTTGAGGGAATCGACCAGGGCCGCAAGGACGACCTTGGGCGGGCAGCCGACGAGCAGGCGGACATGGTCGCGCTCGCCGTTGAACTCAACAAGCCGCACACCTCGATCATGATTTCTTCGCAGCGGCGCGGCGGTGCGCCGGTGAAGACCCCGCACCGATACCCGGGTGTGAAGACCGAATACGCGCAGCGTGCGGACAACGGTTCGGCCCCGGCCCCGGCGCAGGTCGGATTCCTATCACGGTGACATGGGCCAAAGGATAGTTTGGGCGTTGTGAAGCTGGTGGTGCAGGTGAGACTCCTGCCGACGCCCGAGCAGGCGGCGGCGCTGGAGGCGACCTTGCGCGCGGTCAACGCCGCGGCCACCTGGGTCTCAGCGCTCGCCCACCAGCGGCGGGTGTTTCGCAACTACGACCTGCGCCGGCACGCCTACGGGCAGATCAAGGACGACTACCGGCTGGCGGCCCAAGCCGCGCAGCATGTCGTCAAGAAGGTCGCCGACGCCTACGCCACGCTGCACGCCAATATCCGCAACGGCAACGTGGGCAGGCCCGGTTCCGCGCGGCGCGAGCGGGCCCTGGCCACGCCGATCGTCTTTCGCCCCGGCGCGGCCCACCCGTTCGACGACCGCTGCCTGTCCTGGCAGTTGGAGGCGCGCACAGTGAGCATCTGGACGATCGCCGGGCGGATGAAGAGCGTGGCGTTCACCGCCTCTGCCGATCAGCTCACGACGTTGGCCGCCCACCGCAGGGGCGAATCGGACCTGTTGTATCGCGACGGTAGGTGGTTTCTCATCGCCACCTGCGATATTCCCGACCGGCCGGTCGCTGCCCCGGATGGATTCCTGGGGGTGGATCTGGGGATCGCGAACATCGCGACCACCAGTGGCGGGGTTCGCCACAGCGGCAAAACCCTGAACGCGGTCCGCCACCGTCACCGCGAGCTGCGCCGCCGTCTGCAGGCCAAGCAGACCACATCCGCCAAACGGCTGCTGAAGCGGCGTCGCCGGGCCGAGGCCCGGTTCGCCGCGAACACCAACCACATCATCGCCAAACGCATCGTGACCGAGGCTGCACGCACCGGGCAAGGCATCGCCCTGGAAGACCTCCAGGGCATCCGTGACCGGGTACGGCTCCGCAAGCCCCAGCGGGTCACGTTGCATTCGTGGAGCTTCCACCAGCTCGGCTCCTTCATCGCCTACAAGGCCGCCCGCCAGGGCGTCGCCGTGGTGTACGTCGATCCGGCCTACACCTCGCAGGCCTGCTCGTCCTGCGGGCACGTGGCCAAGAGGAACCGGCCCGGCCAGGCGACCTTCTCCTGCACGTCGTGCGGCTTCGCTGAGCACGCCGACGTCAACGCGGCCCGCAACATCGCCTTGCGCGGTGTCACGGGCTGGGCAGTGAGTCACGCTGCCGACGACGCGGCCTGAACCGTCGAACCCATCGACGGCGAGGAGCTGCACGCTCGGTCGTTTACGGCCGAGAAGCTGACATCCCGGTGCGTCACGCCAGCCTGGTAGATGGACGCCAGCGCGGTGGCGATGCCGACCGCGAGCCGGTGCAGGTCGTCCGGGCGGTAGGGCCCGTCCTTGTCCACCCGGTTCTGCAGATCGGGCCCGGGGACGTACTCGCTGACCAGGTACGGGGGAACGTGGTCGAGGTCGGCCTCGATGATCCGCGCGGTGCAGAAGGGGGCCACCCGGCTGAGCGCCGCGACCTCCTTGCGCAGCTGGTCGCGGTAGGCGTCGGTGATGAAGTCCTCGCGCAGCGCCTTGACCGCCACCCGGTCGCCCAGGCTGTCGTAGGCCTCGTAGACCACGCCCTGGCCGCCCGCGCCGAGCCGTCGGGCCAGCCAGTAGGAACCGAGTTGCCGGGGATCACTGGGTAACAGCGGCGCCACCATGGACATCAGATATACAAGATTGTTTGTTCGTGACGCCATATCCGGTCCGCGCCCGTTATGGGGGAGCGGCATTGCCGGGAAATCATCCGCATTCCTTGGTGATCGCCTGATGCCGGTCATTGTTCGTGGCGGCCCGGCACTATGAGGGGTCCCGGTAGCAATGCAGAAATTTTCCACGAAATAGCGTCTGACCTGCTGTGGCGGGCTGATGATCACTGCCGCTACGTTCGTTCCGGTTTTGTTCGGTACGGCAGGTGGAGTGGTGCGTTGTCAGACCATGCTCCACGGGGCGTGCGAGGCCGGAGGTCGCAGACGCTTGTCGATTGACAATACTCGGCAGTTATCTGCGACAGCTCGTCACGGAGCGTACAAGCGCACGATCCGGTTCCGATGTTCCGCGCACCCCGGTAATGCCGGGCCCGCCGGATGCGGCCGCACCCCGGAGCCGTTCGCCGCCGGCGAGCTGCTCGGCCCGGGCGGGCGGCAGGTGATGCAGACGCCTTCAAGTCAGTCTCAAGCGTGATCTTCTACACCTACAGCTGTGAATACCATCCCTCCGCAGCAGCGCCGATCACCGAGCGCCACCCTCACCGGCCACACCGAGCCGGTCTACTCGGTGGCCTTCAGCCCGGACGGCACAACCCTCGCCACCGGCAGCCACGACAACACGGTGCGGTTGTGGGACGTGGCCGGCCGCCAGAGCGTCGCCACCCTCACCGGCCACACCGAATTTGTCTTCTCGGTGGCCTTCAGTCCGGACGGCGAAACCCTCGCCACCGGCAGTCGCGACGACGCGGTGCGGTTGTGGGACGTGGCCGGCCGCCAGAGCGTTGCCACCCTCATCGGCCACACCAGCGCTGTCACCTCGGTGGCCTTCAGCCCGGACGGCACAACCCTCGCCACCGGCAGCCGCGACAGGAGCGTGAAGTTGTGGGACGTGGCCGATCGCGAAATCATTGCCACCCTCACCGGCCACACCGGCGTCATCGAGTCGGTGGCCTTCAGCCCGGACGGCACAACCCTCGCCACCAGCAGCCACGACAAGAGCGCGAAGTTGTGGGACGTAGCCGGCCGCGAAACCATTGCCACCCTCACCGGCCACACCGGCGATGTCTGGTCGGTGGCCTTCAGCCCGGACGGCGAAACCCTCGCCACCAGCGGCGCCGACGGCACGGTGCGGTTGTGGGACGTGGCCGGCCGCGAAACCATTGCCACCCTCACCGGCTACATCGCCGGGCTCTTCTCGGTGGCGTTCAGTCCGGACGGCACAACCCTCGCCAACGGCAGCTTCTACAGCACGGTGCAGTTGTGGGACGTGGCCGGCCGCCACGCCATCGCCACCCTCACCGACCACACCGACTGGGTCACCTCGGTGGCCTTCAGCCCGGACGGCACAACCCTCGCCACCAGCAGCAGCGACAACAGCGTGAAGTTGTGGCCGACCCGCTGACCCAGTAGATCATCACCGCTTCGGCCCTACCGCCGAAATCCTTTCCGATCCTCCCCAAAGATCGATCGGGGAGCTCGCGCCCGCGCGTAGGGGTGTCCGGAAAGTCGAGAAACTGGGCCGGCACCGGGATCTCACCGGCGACCGTCGTCGACTCAGCGCAGCGCCCCGGAAGGAACGGACCGCGATCAGGTGCCCTGGTCGCCTATCTTGCTGCCGGGTCGCAGGTCAGCGACCCGGCCTCGGCGACCGTGCGGCAGGGGGCTCGCACTCGCCGTCGCTCTGACCGCCCAGCCGGTCCGGTGCGATCCCCGGCGACTCCGCGACCGGTGCGGGGGATCTGTGCGGAGCAGGGTGAGGGGTCCCCGCTGGAAGTCCGCGTCCTTGGCCGCGCCGTTCGCCGGGTGGGTGGTCAGCCGAGCCAGTGGCCGTCGCGCATGAGGTCGCGCCCGCGCAGTTCGTTCGCCTCGCGCCAGGCCTGGACGCGCCGCGGCCGGATCAGGAAGTACTGGTAGGGCTCGTCGAGTTCGCGCGGGTCGAAACCGGTCCTGGTCGCGAACGCGTCGCCCGTCTCCGGGGCGAGGTCGGCGAGGTCGACCGGCTCGGCGGTGCCGTCGACGAGGACGACGTCGCGGGTCGGCCCGAGGCTGAGTCGTACCCGGTCGTCCGCCAGCAGGTTGCGGCCGGTGACCGAGGCGCGCGGCGTCGAGATGAGGAACGCGGTCCCGTCCCAGAGGTACGAGAGCGGGATGAGGTGGGCGCCACCCGGGGAGCCCGACGTCGCGACCCAGAGATCGACGTCGCTCTCCAGTCTCGTGCGAGTGTCCCGCAGCCTCTCCTTGAGTCCACGCGGCGGCGCGCCTGTCATGTTTCCTCCAGTCACTTCGTGGGGGCTCGCTCCGTCGGACACCGCCCTTCCGTGATCGGCGACCGGGCAGGGCGGACGGCGGTGGCACATCAGGGCGTGAGTGCCGGCGAGGTGGTCTCCCAGGCGAACCCGTCCGGGTCGGTGAAGGATCCGGCGTCGCCGCCGATCATGAGCCGGTGCGATCCGGTGCCGTCGGGGGCGACGCCGACGTCCTTGGCGAGGGCGCGGCGCCGGTACAGCGCCAGTTTGACGGGGCTCGACCCGGTGGCGAACTCGACGTACATGCGGCCGAAGCTCTTCGCCACGGTAAGGCCCTGGTCGAGGTAGAACCTCTTGCTCGCGGCCACGTCCGTGACTCCCAGCAGGAGCACGATCTCGTCGATCTGCCGGGTGGCGGGGCCGGTGTCCTTCTTGGCCGAGGTGGCGATCTTCCAGATCGTCCCGTCCGGGGCCTGTACGACGCCGCCGTAGCCCCAGAGCGACTTGGTGGCGGGCTTCAGTGTCGTGGCGCCGGCGTCGAGGGCGGTGCCGATGAGGCTGTCGACGGTGGACGGCTGGGACACGGTGAGGGCCAGTGTGAACCCGCGGAAGCCGGTGGTGGGGGCCTTCGAAGCGCGCAGGCGTATCTGTGTGTCCAGACCGAAGGCGGCGGTGTAGAAGTGGCCGGCGGCTGCGGGGTCGGCCACGTCGAGGGTGACGGATTCGATGGATGTCATGGCCATGACGCTAGTCGCGGCTCGGTGACCAGCGCTTCTTGATTCCTGACCGGTCCTGTCACCTGTTCGCGTCCCCGACGGCGCGCACATCGCCTGACGCCGCCTCGATCGGCCAGGGGCTCGCGGATCCACCTTGCCGGGGTCCTGGACGGTAGCGCGGTTCGATCTCGGGCTTGCCCTCAAGTTAAGTCGAGGTTCTACATTCATCGCAACGGGCTTGCCCGACCGATATTCGGAGGAGCGATGATGAATCTTGAGATCTTCGGCGTTGCGGACGACCCGCAGAGCGATGTGGACGCGATCGTCGGCCTGGTGGCCGCGGTTCAGGAAGCCCAGCAGAACGAGCAGGTCGAGGCTTTTCTCAGTCTGTTCCGTAAAGCGGACCCGGTCTGGACGACCGGGCACGGCAAACGCCTTTCCGGCTGGGAGACCATCCACGACTTCACCGCCCAGGTCCTTCCGGGCTCGACCCAGTACGGAACCGCCGCCTACACCCCGGTTCGGATCCTCTTCATCCGCCCGGACGTGGCCGCCGTCAACGTCCATCAGGTCCCCCTCACCCCTGACGGCACCCCCGCCGACGGCCCCGAAGGACGCCCCTTCTACATCCTCGCCAAGGAAGAAGGCCTCTGGAAGATCGCGGCCGCCCAGAACACCCAGGTCTTCGAGAACCTCTGAACCATCTGACGCCACCGGCCCGTCGACCGCCGCCCAAGCTTCAACTCGGCTGATCAGCGTGGACGGTCACGACGGATGGGGCCACCCGGAAGAACACCGTGACGCCTCCGGTCATCACAGCGACCGGGTCCGCACTGTCCTTCACCGGTGATCACTCGCAGGAGCAGCGATGACGACGCAGCACATTTCCGACGCCCAGTTGGCCGCACAGCCGGCCGCGTACTGGACGGGAGTGGCCTACGAGGCCCTCATCGCGTTCACCAGGGCGGAGCAGGCCAAGCACGGGTACACCCAGCCTCAGTTCTGGCTGTCGCGCAACCTAAGGCGCGGAGGGGCATCACCCGCACGTTCGCCGGGGCCGTCGGTCCTGTAGCGGTGCTCTCCACATGGCGGCTGGGCGGATCGGCCGTCACCCGTGACGCCGGGACCATCACAGCGCCGCGATCCCCATTGACCTTCCAGGAGTCCTACTCATGTCCGAGAAGCCGATCAGGCTCGTCGTCATCGTCGGCAGCGTCAGGTCGGGCCGGTTCGGCCCGACCGTCGCGAACTGGTTCGCTCGTCAGGCCCGCCGGCATGGAGAGTTCGACGTCGATGTCGTCGACCTGGCTGAGGTCCCGCTCCCCCTGACGCTGCCGGAACCCGGGCCGGCGCCGTCCCCTGAGACGGCACAGGCTCTTGCGAGCCTGACATCGCGGTTGGACACCGCCGACGCGTTCGTCATCGTGACGCCGGAGTACAACCACAGCTTCCCCGCGTCGCTGAAGAACGTCATTGATCGCCACTACAAGCAGTGGCGGGCCAAACCGGTGGGCTTCGTCTCCTACGGTGGCCTGTCCGGTGGACTGCGGGCGGTGGAGCACCTGCGTCTGGTCTTCGCCGAACTGCACGCGGTGGGAATCCGGGACACCGTCAGCTTTCACGGCGCCGGCCAGTTCGACGACAAGGGTGACCCCACCAACCCGGAGGGCTGCACGAGAGCGGCCGACATCCTGCTCGACCGGCTCGTTTGGTGGGCCCGGACACTGGACGCGGGCAGGACCGCCCGCCCCTACGCCGTCTGACCCTCAGCGAGGCCGGTAAAGTGCCGGTCGGCTCCGAACCGGCCATGGACCTGCGTCCCCACTGGTCAGGGGAAGACCCCCCAGGCTCTGATCCCCTACCTGGGTGGTCTCCCGTTGGGTGAAGGAACCGCCGACGACAGCGAGTCCCGCGAAGCGCTCCTGTACCCGGAGGAGACCGACTGGCCGGCGACGGGCAAGGTGCTCCTGGACGGTGTGAAACGCCCGCAGAACCTGATCATCGACCTGCTGCAGATCGCCCGCCTGGACGCGGGCATCAGCGGCCGGCACGAATTCCTCCAAAAGGGCCTGACCTCGGGACATCCTCGAAAACTGTCGGTCCTCGCCGTCATCATCGGCGGAAACTCCCCAACCTCACCCCCGGAGGCCGCCGATGGCACGACGAAGATCACGCCGTGGTCAGGGCAACGTGGACTGGTTGCTCTGGCCGGTGGCCATCGCAGTCTTCCTGGTGGTCGCCAGGTGGCTCATCGATGTGGTCGTCGCCAATCGGCCACTGATCATCGGTCTCACGGTCCTGCTGGTGGCGGGGTTGGTCGGCCTGCTCGTGCTCCGACGTCGAACGATCGACGCCCGGCAGCGGGAGTGGCTGAGAGACAACGCCCGCCTCGAACGCGTCGACCGGATGACCGGCGTTGAGTTCGAGTCACTCGTCGAGGCACTGCTCAGGCGGGACGGGTTTCACAAGGTCCGCAGAATCGGTGGCAGTGGTGACGGCGGTGTCGACGTCATCGGAACCGCGCCCGCCGGAGACCTCTTCGTCATCCAGTGCAAGCGCTGGGCCAAATCCGTCGGCTCGCCCGAGGTCCGAAACCTCCTCGGTGCCCTGCACGCCTATCCCGAGCACCGGGGTGTTCTCGTCACCACGACGCGCTTCACCGCCCCGGCCAAACAGTGCGCGGCGGGAACGAACCTGCTTCTGATCGACCGCGAGCAACTCGCCGCCTGGCTGAACGGAGCCTCCGCCCTTGCTCCGTCAGCGTGCGCAACCGGCGGCTTATGGCCTCCTCGACACCAATGCTGATCACGTATCTTCCCCTGGGGCTGTGCGGCAAGCCGTGTGGCGGCTTGCATCGGGGGCGCGGCCTCCTTGCCATACGGCTCCGTAGGCACGTGCCCCGAACTCGGCTCTGGCACCCTTCAGGGCCGGGCGTATCGCCAGGTAGGCGAACGAGTCACCCCGTACGACACCAGTGGCCGGCGCCGTAGCCCCATGAACGCGGCATCACCGAACGTGGGTGTCACCCCGAGGGTTGACCTTGACCTTAGGTCAGGGCGCACGCTGAACGGGTGACCAACGTGAACTCCACCTGGACCGGCATGGTGCCGGTCGACGACACCGCGCTGGCCGTTACCGACACCGGTGGGCCCGGTCGTCCCGTGGTCTACCTCAATGGCCAGTTCGCCACTCAGTCGTACTGGCGGCGCGTCATCGCCGAACTCGGCAGCGACTACCGGCACATCACCTACGACATGCGGGCCCGCGGCCGATCGAAGCGTTCGGCCGCGGCCGCTTCGTTCGAGGCGCACGTCCGTGACGTCGACGCCGTCCTTGCGGCGAGGGGCGTGGACCGGCCGCTTCTGGTCGGCTGGTCCTACGGCGCGCCGATCGCGCTGCACTGGGCCGGCCGGAATCCGGACCGCGTCCTGGGGGTGGTGTCCGTGGACGGCTCGTACCCGCACGGCTGGACCGACACCGTCACCCCGGAACGGATCAGAGGGCTGTTTCGCCGGTGGGGCTGGCTGTTTCCGGTGCTGCGTCCACTGCACTTGTGCGCGAAGATGTCCGCCGAGGAGCATGCCCAGAGCAACATCGAGCTCGTCGAGGTCTGCGCCGCCCTCGGCCCGCTCCTGGACAATGTGACCTTCCCGGTCCGGTACGTGGTCGCCACGGGCGGCAACCTCGGAGGCAGCCGGGAGGAGATGGAACAGATGCGCGCCACCCTCGCCCCCGTGCTCGCCCGCAACCCGAACATCACGATGAGCGCGAAGGTCACCGGCAACCACGGCAACTTGCTGCGCAAGGACTTCCGCGCCGTCGCCGACACGGTTCGCGAACTCGCCGGCACCTCACGATCATGAGGTCGGCAGAGCAGATGACGGACGGCGTCACGATCGGCCAGGCGGCGGCGTTCGCCGGCGTCACGGTGAAGACCATACGGCACTACCACCGGCACGGCCTGATCGACGAACCACGACGCGACAACTCCGGCTACCGGCGCTACGGATCGGCCGACCTGCTGCGGCTGGTCCAGATCCGGACGCTGGCCGCCGCCGGAGTACCGCTGGCCGAGATCGGGGCCATACTCGACGCCGACCCTGACCGGTTCGCCGCCGCACTCGTTGACGTCGAACGGCGCCTCACCGACCGGATCGACGATCTGATCGCGCGGCGTGACACGCTGCACCGGCTCGCCACCGGCGACCGGGCCCTGCTGCCCGACCGCGTTCTCGCGAAGCTGGACAGGGTGGCCGCCGATCTCGGCTTCACCCCGGACGACGTGACGATGGCCCGGGAGGGCCTGGTGCTGATCAGAGCCCTGGTGCCGGAGGGCTTCGACGACTATGTCACCAAGGTCGAGCGCGCCCTCGACGACCCTCGGTACATGTCCCTGATCAAGCGCATGTGGTGTGCCGCCGAGTGGGAGCCGGACGACCCCCGGGTCGACGAACTCGCCACAGCCATGGCCGACTACTATCTCGCCCATCCCGCACTGCTGCCCATCCCGGCCGGGCTCCGGGCCCGCAGCGACGGCGCGATCCGGCACGGGCTGCTCGCCCACCACGGAGAAGAGCAGAAGCCGGCCTGGATCCGACTGAGGGCGTTGTTCGAGGCAAGAATGCGTTCGGCCGGCATCGACATCGCGTAGCGGACTCCACCTGATTGAGCCCCGCGGCCGTATCCCCAGCAGGAGTGGCGTCCTCGTGAAACACGCGAGCGCGAGAGTACGACGGTTTCGCCTGGTCACGGTTGGTCGGTCGAGGGCGTGGCGGCGCTGCTCGCACCGCCACGCCGGTCTGTCAGGTGAGTTCGAACCAGAGGACGGTTCCGGTGGGGTCGCGGTGGAAGCCCCAGCGGGTGGCGAGGTCGTTGACGAGCAGGAGTCCTCGGCCGCCGGTGGCGTCCAGATCGGAGTTTCTGACGCGGGGGATTCGGGTGGAGCCGGGGTCCTGGACGGTGACGATGACGCCGTGCGGGGTGAAGGCCACCGTGACGACGAACTCCGGTGGCCGGTCGCCCGGTGTGATGCCGGTCGGCCTGGTCGAGTGTTCGACGGCGTTGGTGGCCAGCTCGCTGGTGAGGAGCATGGCGTCGTCGCGGAGCGGATGGTCGTCGCCGAGGATGTCGGCGACGAAGGTACGGGCGCCTCTGACCTGGTCGGTGGTGGCCGGGAACCGCTGGGAGATGACGGGGGTGTGGTTCGGCGTCGCCGACCAGCCGGGGATCCGGCCCAGATGCGGCGACCACAGCGCGGCGGCCGGTCCGGTGCTGGTTCGGAATCGGTCAGCGAGCACGCCGACGAGGACGGACAGCAGTCGTACGGTCATCCCGGCCACCTCCCTTGCCGGTGATCTCGTTGTCCCCGTCGGGGTTTTCGGGGTACGGCACCGCGACGGTTGTCCGGTGGTCGGGTTGAGGGCGAAGTCCTCGATGTGCTGCATCCGTGCGGCCAGCTCGGCGGGGGTGTCGGCCTCGATCAGGCCGACGCGCTGCCGGTAGCGGGCGGGGGAGAGGGCCCACCAGCGTCCGGTGGCGTGGCCGTACCAGGGACGCCAGTCGGGGAAGCGGAGCGTCAGCGTGCGCAGTGCCTGGAGGTCCTCACCGGGTTCGTGCCGGAGGTTCTCCGATTCGACGAGAGGTGTGCTCATGCTGTCACCCCCTTCCGGTACGCCTCGCGCCTGCTGGGTCGCAGGCCTGGCGGCGACTCCCGCCCGTACGACGGTGCGGCCGGTCGCGCGTGGCGTCCCCGGCTGATGGGAGAACGGTTCGTCGGACGCGGGGTCACGATGGTCGGTACGGGAGGCGCGGGTAGCCGGCCGCAGAGCCCGAGACGCCGCCGGGCCGTCATGCGGGTACGGACCTGGGCCGGGGTGGGCTGTTCCCACAGGTGATCGGGCCGGTGCGGCAGGCTGGCGGCGTCGTGGGCGTAGGGGGGATGGCCGCACCAGCGACAGCCGAGGGGAGTCGGCGGCTGCTCGGCATGCCAGCGGATCCGGATGATCTTCGGGGTTCTACTACTGTGGAGCACAGTTCGCACCTCCAGTGTGCGGGCGAGGCTCTGCCAGGCGACGCCATTCGCCGGGCAGGGCCGTTTTTGATGTTCTTGGGCTCGCCGGTCGTGAGCGTCCGCCGTTCCCCGTCGGATCGGGTCGCCGTTCGTTCTCGCCGCCGGTAGGGGCGCGTGGGGGAGTTTTCGCCATACCTCGGCATGCTTCGTCGGACAGGGCGGCGTCGCCCGCGTGCTCGGGGGCGCGTTTCTTCAGCCGATCGAGGGCATGTATCGAGGCGGTGCTCATGGGCGTCCATCTCTCACGATCCAGCTTGCTCAAGGTGCTGACAGCAGACCGCACGACCTGATTTGCTCGCAACGAACAGCAAAAACAGCAGGGAGTGTTCGAATGGCTACCGAAAGGAAAGGGGGTCGCGGGCGGCCGGCCAAGGCCCTCGACCCGGGCTCGTCACTGCTCGCCGCGCTGGGGTCCAGGATGCGCGAACTCCGCAAGGCGCGCTCGCTCACGCTGATGGAACTCGGCGAGCTGACCGGATACTCCTGGCAACACCTCGGCGCCGTGGAACGGGCCTCGGTCGCTCCCTCGGAGTCCGTGGTCATCGCGTGCGACACCGCGCTCGGCGCGGGCGGGACGCTCAACGGCATGCTCCCGGGTGTCATCCGCGAGCAGGCGCATCTCCGCCACCGCAGCGAAGCCGCGCGGAGACCCAGTTCGGAGGCGCCGGATTCCGGTGTCGACTGGGGACGGCTCAGCACGTGTGGCAAGCGCGCTTCGGCGATCACCTCCACCGTGGTGGAGGACATCGAAATGATCACCGTGCGTCAGCGCCGCCTCTACCACGAACTGACGTCGGCCGAGATGCTCGTTCCGGTCGACGGCCACTTCGCCCTTCTACGCTCTCTCCTGGAGGCTCCTGCCCCTGACAAGCTGCGGCGGCGAATCGCCTATGCGGCGGGGGAGGCGGCCGGGTTCGCGGCGTGGATCTGGTTCGATCTCGGTGACCACTTCGCGATGGGACATCGGTACGCCACCGCCTTGGACGCCCTTGGGGAAGCGGGCGACAAAGGGCTTCGGTCCTACGTCAGCGCTTACCGTTCCATCACCGCGGATGCGGCCGGACGGGTCGATGAAGCCGTTCGGCATGCCTCAACGGCTCTGGACACGGCCGGTCGTTCTGTCACCCACGTGACGAGGTCCTGGCTGCACGCCGTGAGTGCCACCGCACGTGTCCACGCGGGCGACGGCAGAGCGGCACTGGCCGAACTCAACAGGGCGAACAGAGCCCTGGAACGGGCCGGTGACGAGCGGGACGAATGGATGTACGACTTCGACCGCGAGCGACTGCTCGGCTACCAGGGCAACTGCCTCCTCGAACTCGGTGACTATGCCCAGGCCGCCCGTTCCTTCGAGCAGGCCATCGGCGGGGTTCCCACCACGTGCGTACGCCGCAAGGCGGAACTCACCGTGGACCTGGCGCAGGCACGCCTCGGAGAAGGTGAACCCGCCGAGGCCGTACGGCTGGCCCAAGAGGCGATCGCCGTATTCGCCCGAAGAGGATCGGTCGCCGGGATGTCCCGGGTCCACCGCTTCCGCGACCGGGTGGCACCCCGGCGTCCCGAGGTCGCTCGCGAACTGGATGACTTCGTCCGATCATTGCAAGAGTGAGCCCTATCCCCGCTGAGGTCGTCGCCTGCGCCACCGTCTTGTACGACGCGGTTCAAGCGGTCGGTGAGGCCGTCTACTGGATCGAGGGACGGCCGGACGGGGATGTGCTCGTGCGCTGGACCGCTGCCGAGGGCCGGCAGGACGTGCTGCCGGAGGGGTTCCACGTCGCCTCCTACGTGCATGAGTACGGCGGGGGCGCCTACCTGGCCACCGAGCGGGACCTGTGGTTCTGCAACGCGGATGACCAGCGGGTCTATCACGTACGCGACGGCGGACATCCCGTGCCGGTGACCTCCGCGTCGTCGGGAACCTGGCGCTATGCCGATCTCCGTCTTCTTCCGGGCACCGGCGAGCTGGTCTGCGTACGGGAACGTCATGAAGAGACAGGCGTCCACAACGAGCTGGTCGTTCTGTCGGCTGAGCCGTCGATCATCGCCTCCGGCGAGGACTTCTACATGTCCCCGGAGCCCAGTCCCGATGGGAAGCGGCTTGCCTGGGTCTCATGGAACGCGCCGCTCATGCCGTGGGACGGTTCCCGGCTCTGGCTGGCTGACATCGGGCCTGATGGTGTGCTTACCGGTACGAGGCTGGTCGCGGGCGGGGATGAGGAGTCGGTGTGCCAGCCGCGGTGGAGCGACGACGGGGTGTTGCACTTCGTCTCTGACCGGTCGGGCTGGTGGAATCTGTACGCCTGGCGCGACGGCCATGCCGAGCCGGTCATCACGGGGGAGTTCGAGGTCGCGGCGGCTCCCTGGGAGTTCGGGTATCGCACTTATGTTTTTCAGGGCGACCAGGTCATAGCGGTCGTCCAGCAGGGGCCGTTGCATTCCTTGGTGGTAAGGCGCTCTGGCGGTGACCTGGAACGGCTCGCGCTGCCGTATACCTCGATCAAGCCCTACCTGGCGACGGCAGACGAGAAAGTCACCTTCATCGGCTCCAGTCCTACTCGGTTGCCTACGGTGGTGCTGGCCGAGACCAGCGGTGCCGTTCATGAGCTCACACCGGTCGACGTCACTCTTGACCAGGCATCGCTCGTCCGGCCAGAGCCTTTCACCTTCGGCACCCGCGACGGGGGTGAGGCGTACGGCCTCTACTACCTGCCCTCGGGAGGAAGCGATGAGCCTCCGCCACTGCTTGTACGGGCTCATCCGGGGCCGACGGCGAACTGGCCGCTACGGCTGGACCTGCACGCGCAGTACTTCACGAGCAGGGGTTTCGCCGTCGCTGATGTCGACTACCGGGGGAGCACTGGGTACGGTCGCGCGTACCGGTTAGGGCTTCATCATCGATGGGGGATGGTCGACGCCACCGATTGCGCCGATGCGGCTCGTCACCTGGTTTCCGCCGGTCAGGCGGATCCCGGGCGGGTGGCGATCTGGGGGGCCAGTGCCGGCGGGTACACCGTTCTGCGTGCCCTGGCGATCACCGATGTGTTCGCGGTTGGGATCGCCAGATCAGCCGTGGTCGATCTGGAGAGCTGGAGCAGAGCCGCACCAAAGTTCCAGGCCCATCATGCGGAGTTGCTTCGTGGTGAGTTTTCCGGTGGATCAGAAGCCGCGATTCAGCGTTCGTTGCTTCTGATCCATGGAGACGAGGATCGGGTAACCCCACTGGAGCAGGCCAGGAGCCTCAATGCTCGTCTGGTCGTCATCCCTGGAGCGGGTCACACCCTGCGAAGACCTGCTGATGTTCGCCATGTTCTCCGCGTGGAATTGGAACACATTCTTCTACCAGGAATCTGATCACGGCGCCGAAGCCAGAGGCAGTAGGCCGGGAGCGTTCGCGGACAGCCAGGTTGCGAGCCATCGGGAGTCCTCGGCGCTTCCCTCAAACCGGGTGTCGATCAACCTGCGCAGGATCATGAGCGGCAGCAAGGCATCAAGTGCCTCCTGGTCGACCGCGTCGGTGCCGTACCCTTCCAGCAGCCATCGCGGATGAGCGCCGCGTGGCAGGTCGACGGCGAGGCACCAGGCGAGATCGAGCATGGGAGGCCCGACCTCGACCGCGCCCGGGTCGAGGACGGCGAGCAGGTCGTCGCCCTCGAAGAGGACGTTGTGTCCCACGGCGGCGTCCCCGTGGATGGCCGTCATCGGCTGTCCCGCGCACGCCTGGTCGAACAGGTGCGAGATGGCCGGGTAGTCGCGGGCAGCGAGGTTGCGCGCGGAGCCGAGCAGCACCCCGAGCGCGCCGGGCTCGTCCAGGCGCAGCCCGCCCTGGTCCGTGGCGCCGTGCCAGCGGCGAAGTTGCTCGCCCAGGCCGCGTTGCTGGGCGGGAGTCGGACGTTCGCCGGGTGAGCCGCCGATCCTTTCCAGCACGAGCCACCATCGCGGTCCGGACGCGGTCCGCACGGTGCCCGCGTCCAGCAGGGCCGGAACCCTGAGCCCCGCGGCCTTACGCATCGACTCCATCCGCAGCGCGGTGCCAAGGCGTTCGTGTAGGCGGTGCTGAACCTTGACGGCCGTCCGGCGACCGTAGACCACCGTGGCCCCCGGATCGTACGGCCCGGCCACGCCGTCGAACGCCGCACTCTTGAGCGCCACGTCACGCGCCTTGGCGATCTCGGCCGCTGGAACGCGGCCGGTCGGGATGAGTCCTCGTTTGTCGCCGACATCGAGCGGGCCGCAGACCCTCATGACCCGCCTCCCGCTCGCAGTCGATGGAGCGGTTGTGCCCACCGCTCCCGTGTCGTCTCCGGAAGATCCAACCACCTTGTCCGGGTGAAGTCGTGCAGTTCCGGCTGCCCGGTCCAGAGTGCGGTGACCGCCGACCACACGGGTAGGAAAGCCTCCTCGGATCCGGCCGCCTCCGCGAGGCGGACCGTGATGGCCAGGGCCTGCTCATCCTGGCCTCGTGCGATGAGCTGCAGGACCTCGACCACGTCGATGGGCAGCAGTTCGGCGGAGGCGCCGACGGCCTCGAAGGTCCGGCGAGCCTCGCCGAGCAGGCGGGTGGCGACGGCCCACTCTCCTCGCATGGCGTGGGCCATCGACTCCGCCATGTCGCACTGGGCCAGCCCCACAACCTCCCCGACCGACTGGTTGAGCTCACGCGCCTCCGGAACCGTCCGGAGGGTCAGCTCCGGATCGAACCACATGGAGGCGAGAGCCTGATGGCGTGCGGCCCGTGCCGCCCAGAGCGGTACGTCCGCCTGCCGTGCCTCGGCCAGGACCTGTGCGAACAGCTCCGCCGCTTCCTGGAACCGGGCGTTGTGCAGGTACACATGACCCATCAGGTCACCGGTGCCGATCCGTTCCAGCCTTGTCCCTGCAGACCTTCTCTCGATCTGCCGTACGACCTCCGGGTAACGACTGCGCCGGAAGGCGTTGCCCGCCAGGTCGAACCGGGCAGCGACGCCGAGCGGCGAGAGCTGGTCGGCGACCATGCCGAGATGGCGGTCGGAGTCGGTCAGGTCACCGGTGAACTGGGCCAGGCTGCCGAGTTCGAAATGAAAGTAGTCGGCGTACGGACTCGCGCCGGCGTTCTCGACCGCCGCTTTCATGGCCGTGTGGCGCTCCGTCGCCTCCTGGTCCACCTGGACCGTCAACCTGGCCACCTCTGTGAGCGCGGCCAGCTGCGGAGACGCGCTGAACCTGGGCAGTGACGTCAGCACCTGCCAGTGCCCCAGGTAGCGCAGGGTGTAGGCCATCTGCCCCAGCCCCGGTGGCAGGACGTCATGCTCGGCGGCGCCGTGCAGGGCGAGGAGAAAGGCGGCGACGGTACGGCGGCTGTGGTCGGCCGGGGTCAGCTCGTCCGGCGGGTCGTCACCCCAGATCGACAGCGTGAAGTCCGTCAGATACGCCAGAGCCTGCGAGGCCCGATCTCGCCGCTCCCGGGCGGTCCATCCGTCCGGGGTGTGCGCGTCGCAGTCGGTGACACCGCGACGCAGGTTCTCGTGCAGGCGGCAGGGCGGCCACACGGTCGGATCGTGCCGTACGAAGCGTCGGGCGATGAAGTCCTCGATCCGCCTGCCGCGCGCCTCGGGCAGGATCGCGGCCAGCAGCCGGTCGTCGAACGCCTCCAGCAGCGCCGCGGCCCGGAGCAGGTCCCGGTCCTCGGGCGACAGGTCGCGCATCATCCGCAGGACCAACTCGGGAAAGGGTTCGCCGAACACCTTGGGGTCCGGAGTCTCTCCCCGGGCCAGGTGCTGTTCGAACAGTCCCGTCGACAGCTCCAGATAGAGCGGAGACCCTCCGGAACCGGCCACGATCCGCTCCCGCACCTCGGCATCCATGGCCGGCTCGTCGTCGACGAGCAGCCTCTCCCGCAGGAACAGGTCGGCGTCCGCCGCCTCGAAGCCGTCGACCGGGAACTGGTCGGTGAGATCGGCCAGCCCTGGCCATCGTCGCGCCCCGCCGTACGTCAGCCCGACGCCGCGTACCGGGTCATCCCAGCGCAGCGGGCGCCTGCTCCCGACCGTGAAGAACACGTTGGGCAACAGGTACGCCATCCGGACGACCAGATCCTCCAATCCGCCCCGCTCGGGTGGCAGGACCTGGACGTTCTCGAACGTGTCGAGTACGCAGAGCGCCAGTACCGGGCTCTTCCGGCGGATCCGCTCCAGGTCCGCGCTCAGCAGGATCGGCAGGTAGCCGAGCATCCGGTCCGGGCTCTCCTCCTGAAGGATCGGGCTGAACGCCGGCAGGTCACGCCGGAGTCGTCGCAGGGTGATCGACTGCCGTGTGGAGCTGCCGACCAGATCGAGCACCCGGTAGGCGGTAGTGACGGCACCGAGCCCCGCGAACAGGCCGTCGATGCTCGACGCGACCTGCTCGGAAAGGCGCAGTGAATCGGAGACGGCACCGACCGAGGAGGACTTCCCCAGAAAGCGGACCAGGGACTCGCCGGGGTGCTTGCGCTCCCAGTACGCCGAGAGCGCGATGTCGAAGGCGGGCCACGACTTGCCCAGCCGTCCCAGCGCGGCGCGTACCCGGAGCAGTACTGTTTCGAAGCTCTGGCTCGACAGGTCCGCGAAGTCGATGACGGCGACCGAGCGGTCATCCGGGAGCCCGTCGAATTCGCCGCTCTGGGCGAGGTCTGCGAGATGACGGATCAGCGTGGACTTCCCGATGCCGCCCTCCCCGCTCAGCCCCATCACGTTCCGGGCGGGCCGTTGGAAATCCATCAGCCTCTCGACGGGCCATTCCTCGGCCAGGTGTGCGGCAATCCGCTGCTGAAACGCCCGGATGTACTCCTCCCGGTCGGTGAACACCCGTTTCGCGGTGAACGGCACCTCAGGTCCGAACGCAAAGAACTGGTCAAGGTCCACTCGGACAGAGGATCATCCGGCGACCGGGAAAGTAAAGCTGACCTGGGGTTTCGGTAGTCCCCAAAACCGGGGCGGGGGTTGTCGTGATACACGCTGGGAGGTTAAGTGCGCCTCGCGTCCCGGATGTAGTCGTCGACGCTCTGGCCGCCCAGCCAGTCCGGTGCGATCCCCAGCAGTTCCTCGACCGGTGCGGGTGTCACCGGCTCTTCGGGGAAGGGCTCAAGGGGTTCGATATCGATCTTTACCATCTGTCCACGCACCGTCCCACTAGCCAGTACTTGTCTCACCCCATGCTTCCAACGACCGCCTGTGTCTCGGAGGGAAACTGTGCTGGTATCTCTCTGAACTGAAGCGGATCTGGCCGAGTAGACTCGCCCGAACCGGGGTCGTGCATGCGGGAACTTCCCTCACCGCCGAAGTAGGAGGGAAGGAATCACCATCCACAACTACCAGCAGCCTGTGAAGAAGCCGGGAGGCGGATGCCTGAAGCTCCTCTTGGTCGGTGTGGCGGCCCCCGTGGCACTGCTCGCGTATGTGCTCATCGGGACCGGTTCGAAGGACGAGTCGAGTCTCGCGTATACGCCCATGGGTACTCCGTCGCCCGCTTTCTCCCAGGGGATGCCCGTGGAGAAAGCGGAGAAGGTTCTCGCCGAGGTGTCGACGCCGAAGCCGTCTCCGAAGCCGAAGTTGCCCGGAATCGGTGATGTGGTCAGGGACGGGAAGTTCTCATTCAAGGTGACCAAGGTGGAGAGGCGGTCGGCGGTGGGCCAGGGGTTGCTCGCCAAGAAGGCTCAGGGGCAGTTCGTTCTGATCCATGTGACGGTGAAGAACGTCGGGGATAAGGCCGCGACGTTCTCCGACCACAACCAGAAGCTGTTCGACAGCAAGTACCAGGAGTTCAAGGCCGACTCCGGAACTGCAGTTATCCGCCTGAAGAACTCCAACGCCTACCTCAAACAGATCAACCCCGGCAACGGCGTCAAGGGAATTCTGCTGTACGACGTACCCAAGAGTGCCAAGCTCACCACGCTGGTGCTGCGCGACTCGGTCCTCTCCTCCGGTGCCCGGGTTGACCTTCGGTAATCGATAGGCGTTCACTTCTCTCTCGGATAGGCAGTGCCTGTTCAACCTCGCGTCGTCACGCCGGTCTGTTAGGTGAGTTCGAACCAGATGACGGTTCCTGTGGGGTCGCGGTGGAAGCCCCAGCGGGTGGCGAGCTCATTGACGAGGAGGAGTCCTCGGCCGCCGGTGGCGTTCAGACTGGAGTTCTTGACGTGGGGGATCTGTGTGGAGCCGGGGTCCTGGACGGTGATGATGACGCCATTGAGGGTGAAGGCCACCGTGACGACGAACTCCCGTGGCGGGCCCTTCGGTTCGGGGTCCGCAGTTTTGGTGCTGGTCGTTCTGGCGTCGGTTGGTCGGGTGTCGGCTGGTTCGGCGTTGGTTGGCTCGGTATCGATCGGCTCGGTGTCGGTCGGTTTGGTGGTGTGTTCGACGGCGTTGGTGGCGAGTTCGCTGGTGAGAAGTATGGCGTCGTCGCGGAGCGGGTGGTCGTCGCCGAGGATCTCGGCGACGAAGTTTCGCGCGGGTCTGACCTGGTCGGTGGTGGCCGGGAACCGCTGGGAGATGACGGGGGTGTGGTTCGGCGTTGTCGACCAGCCGGGGATCCGGCCCAGATGCGGCGACCACAGCGCGGCGGCCGGTCCGGTGCTGGTTCGGAATCGGTCAGCGAGCACGCCGACGAGGACGGACAGCAGTCGCACGGTCATCCCGGTCACCTCCCTTGCCGGTGATCTCGTTGTTCTGGTCGCTCACCGTGACCTGGGTGTCCCTGTCCGGGGCCTCGGGGTGGGGGTGGAAGTCCTCGATGTGCCCTATCCGGGCGGCGAGTTCGGCGGGGGTGTCGGCCTCGACGAGGCCGACGCGCTGCCGGTAGCGGGCGGGGGAGAGGGCCCACCAGCGTCCGGGGCCGTACCAGGGACGCCACTCGGGGAAGCGGAGCGTCAGCGTGCGCAGCGCGCGGGGGTCCTCGCCGGGTTCATGTCGGAGGTTCTCCGTTTCGACGAGAGGTGTGCTCATGCTGTCACCCCCTTCCGGTACGCCTCGCGCCTGCCGGGCCGTACCCCTGGCGGCGACTCCCGCCCGTACGACGGGGCCGGTCGCGAGTGGCGTCCCCGGCCGGTGGGAGAACCCGCGAGGGAACGGCTCGTCGGGCGCGGAGCCATGGTGGTCGACATGGCGGGCGCGGGCAGCCGGCCGCACAGGCCAAGGCGACGCCGGGCCGTCATCCGGGCACGGACCTGGGCCGGGGTGGGCTGCTCCCACAGGTGAGTGGGCCGATGCGGCAGGCTGGCGGCGTCGTGCGCGTACGGGGGATGACCGCACCAGCGGCACCCGAGGGGAGTCGGCGGCTGCTCGGCATGCCAGCGGATCCGGATGATCTTCGGGGTTCTACTACTGTGGAGCACAGTTCGCACCTCCAGTGTGCGGGCGAGGCTCTGCCAGGCGAAGCCACTCGACTGGCAGAGCCGTCTTCTTTGGCGGTGTCACCGGCCGCGTCTGTGTCTTGGCCGGTGATCAGGGGTTTCCATGTGGGGATCGGCGCATTCGTCAGGTGGGTCTGGTCGCCTGTTCCGGCGCCTGATGTGCTTCGCGGAGTTCGGCGTATCGGAACGCGGTATGCCGGGCGCCCCGGCCGGGTGCCGCGCATAGACGGCACGCTCGCGACGGGCGCCCCAGCCGATCTGCCACCCAGCGGTTCCAACCGTCGCGCCACACGACGAGTTCGCACCGTACGAACACGAGCGCCGGCCCGTCGTGTTGATGCGCGTCCGTAGGGGTGCCCACCGCGAGCTTCTGCTGGAGCCGTTCGACGGCCGTTCCGACCACCAGGTGACGGGAGTATCGGCTGTCACTCCCACACTCATTTCTCCTCACGGAAAGTGAAGCTATGAGTGCGGAGAGATATGGAGATCAGTGTCCTTGATACTTTGACGGGGAAGGGAGTCAAGAGAGTCAAGGCGGGTTACCGTGAGGCCATGACCTACTCAGACCCGGCGGCAGAGAGTGTGGGAAAGCGCGTACGGCGTGCTCGTAAGCGCCTGGGCATCACCCAGACCGAACTCGCCCGGCGCGTCAGCCGGGCGCAGTCCTGGGTGTCCGGCGTCGAGAACGACAGCATCCCTCTTGACTCCATTGCGTTGATCAACACCGTTGCCCGAGTGTTGCGCGTGCATCCGAACGAACTCACCGCACGCCCCTACCGAGGCGACACCCCCGCCGAGGATCGGGGACACTCTGCGATCCCCGAGATCCGCCGCCATCTGGAGCGCTACGACCTCGACCCCGAATGGGTCGGTGAAGTACGGTCACTGCCCGACCTTCGGGCCGCGACCGAGCATGCCTGCTGGTTGCGTCTGGAAGCCCGCTACGGGGAACTGGCCGATGCGTTGCCACCCCTCCTCTCCGAACTTCAGGCGGCCACCCATCTGTACGTCGAGCCTGACCGGAGCGCGGCGTTCGGACTGCTCGCTTTCGCTTACCAGACGGCGAACTCGATCGCCCACAACCTCGGGTACGCGGACCTCTCCCTGATCGCCACCAGCCGAGTCCGCTGGGCTGCGGAACGCTCGGGAGACCCGTACCACGGTGCCGTATCCGCTTACCTGCGGATACGAAACCTATGGGCCAGCACTTCATGGAACGACGCGCTCGCCGTACTTGACTCGGCCTGCGCGAGCATCGAGGACGAGTACGCCGCGGGTAAGCCCGAGGCCCTGGCCGTCTGGGGCGGCCTGCAACTACGGGCCGCGATCACCGCGGCCCGCAAGAACGACGCCGACGAAGCGTGGTCGCGGCACCGTCTCGCGGCCGAGGCGGTCACCCGGCTCGGTGCTCGCCAGCGCACCAACTACTACGAGTTGTGCAGTAACCAACACAACATCGACATTCACGGCGTCGCCGTCGCCGTCGAGCTCGGTGACGGCCCCCGAGCCGTGACCCTCGGAAAGACGGTCCGCCTCCCGAAGGGTATGCAGGCCAATCGCGTCGGGCACCACCATCTCGACCACGCCCGAGGCCTGCTCTGGTGTGGCAAACGCGACGACGCCCTGGCCGAGATGGAGCACGCGGAGAAGGTGGCTCCCCAGCTTGTCCGCAACCATCCGATGGCCCAGCAGGCTGTACGGACCTTGCTGGATCTGGAGCGGTACAGCTACCGGGAGCGGATCCGTCGGCTGGGTGTTCGGATGCATATTCTCTGACATATCCGGGATGGCCGGTTGTGGACATCGTCATAGCCGTGCTCTGTCGCGATCGGCGAGAAGGTGAGAACGTGGAAGCGCTTCATCGATCTTGACGCAGGTCAGGCGACGTGGGCGATCGCTCGCATCCCAGGGAGGTCCGTGTGCTGGACAGGGACGATGCGCAGTGGCTGGGCCGCAAACCCGTCGTGCTGGGCATGATCCACCTGCAGCCGCTGCCGGGCACCCCGTTTCACCGCGAGGGCAGCTTCCCGCAGATCTTGCGAACGGCGGTGAAGTCGGCGCGCGCCTTGTACGACGGCGGCGCGGATGGAGGTCTGATCCAGACGGTGGATCGGGTCTATGCCCCCGGTGAGGAGAGTGATCCCGCGCGGATCGCCGCGCTCAGTCTCATCACCCGTGCGGTCACCGATGTTGTCGGCCCCGACTTCCGGGTGGGCGTGCAGCTGATGCGCAACGCGGTGCAGGCGTCGCTGGCTGTCGCCAAGGTCGCCGGCGGTGTTTTCGTACGGGCAGGCGCGATCGTTGGCGCGACGCTCACCACGCACGGCATGGTCGAAGCCGATCCGCTGGCGGTGATGGAGTACCGCAAGAAGATCGACGCCTGGAATGTGAAGATCATCGCCGAAGTTGAGTCGATGCACTACACCTGGTTCGGCGGCGGCAAGACGGTAGCCGACGTCGCCAGGGCGGCCCGGCAAGTCGGCGCGGACGCGGTGTCGCTGTGCCACCCCGATGAGGCGCGCGTGCTGAAGATGATCGCTTCGGTGCGCGCCGCCGCGCCGGGCCTGCCGATCATCCTGGCCGGTCACACCAATCACGACAACGCCGCTCGGCTGCTGGCTTCGCCCGAGGGTGCCGACGGCGCGTTCGTCGGTACGTGCCTGGAAGGTGACGGCTGGGGCAGCGCCATTGTCGCCGACAAGGTCAAGGCGTACATGGACATCGTGCATGCGGGAGCGCGGTGAGTTCGGCCTTGGGCGATGACACCGGCAGAAGGTGAGCTTCGGTGCTGACTGTGGCCGAAGACGAGGAGGAGCACGATGACCCCCTCCTACACCCTCGCGGAGATGCTGCGCCAGGCAGACGCTCTGGCAGAGGACCTGCGCACCCTGCACGGCCAGACTCTGGAACAGGTCCGCGGCGTGCCGGTCGGTCAGGATCGGTCGGTGATCTCACGGGTGTACCTGGTGGGCAGCGGCGACTCCTACCATGCCGCCCTGGCCGCGCAGATGGCCTTTCATCGGCTGGCGGGGGTGTCGTGTGAGCCGTTGAGCGCGTTGCGCATGCTGGAATATGGTGCCGCCTGGGAGCAGGACGACGCGCTGCTCTCGGGTGCACTGGTGATCGGGATCTCCGCCTCCGGCGGTAATCGGCGCCTCATCGAGGCGCTGGAGCGAGCCGGTGAGCACGGCGCTCGCACCCTGGCCATCACCGCCACCGCGCACAGCCCGCTCACCCAGGTGGCCGACCACACTTTGACACTTCCGCTGGCGGGATTGCGGCCCTGCCCCGGGATCCGCACCTACCAGGCCAGCCTGCTCGGCCTGTTGCTGACCGCCATCGAGCTGGGCCGACAACGCGGCCACCGCTCGGCGTACGCCGATGTGCTCAACCGGGAGGTGCTGGCCGCGGCCGACGCGGTCGAGGCCACCACCATGGCACTGCGTTCGCGGTGCGAGCGACTCGCCGACCGGATCGCCGGCGCACCGGTGACGATGGTCCTCGGCAGCGGTCCCGGCTACGGCACCGCTCTGTTCGCCGCCGCGAAACTCATCGAAGCCGCCGGAGTGTTCGCCGCCGGGCAGGACCTGGAGGAGTGGGAGCACGTCGAGGTCCTGGCACGCCCCCGCGATATGCCGACCATGGTGATCGCCACGCCGGGCCGTAGCCGCAGCCGTGCCCTGCAGGTGGCCACCCGCGCCCGCGGCTACGGGCGCACCGTCATCGCTGTGGCCGACGACGACGACCACGACCTGGCCGAGACTGCCCACGTGGTGTTGCCGCTGCACGGCACGGTCCGTGAGGAGTTCTCCGCACTGTTGTCTCACCTGTTCGCCGGCCCGCTGGCCTGCTTCGTGGCCGGACGCCTGAACCGCCTGCCGTTCACGACCAACCGCCCCTGACCATTCCGATCAAGTGCGTAAGGAGTGATCTGGAGAGGAGTAAGTGACGACGCCCTGACCGAACTGGAGCACGCCGAGAAGGCGGCTCCCCTACTCATCCGCAACCACCCCATGGCACAACAGGCCGTACGTACCCTGCTCGACCTGGAGCGCTACGGCTACCGCGAACGCATCCGCCGCCTCAGCGCGCGCATGCACATCCTTTGAGACATTCGATTTCGGTTCATCAACTGCAGTATGAGGAGAGGGTTATGGACCTGATTACTCCTGTGCTCGTCTGGCGCAAGAGCAGCCGGAGTGCCCAGCAGGACAACTGTGTGGAGACGGCAAACCTTCCAAACGGAAGCCGGGCCGTACGGGACAACAAGGACCTGAACGGTCCGGTGCTGCGCTTCAGCGGTAGTGAATGGCAGACGTTCATCACCGCCGTCAAAAACGGGGCGTTCGATGACCTGAATCGCTGACCGACAGATGACAGGGTAGGGCGGTAACCCTCAAGAATGAGGAGCTTGCCCGTCGCCCGGTAGGCGATATCGATACCGAGTCGCCTGCAAATCCTCCTCAGCCGGCACCCAAGTTTCCCACTGGCGTAGCCGTCCCCCGCTTGTCTCGACCTTGCCGTCTGGCTGACTGCTTACTTCGATGCAATCTACGACGACTAGGTGAGTGTGGTGCTCACGCGCATTCCGGACCTCACCTTTCGTCAACTCGACGGCATCCGCCGGGTTGATAGATCCCTTTACCTCAATGTGCAGTTCTTCGTGTCTGTCGCCGGATTCTCTGACTGCATGAAGATCATAGGATTCGGTGGTTCCGACGTCGGTGATCTGATATCCCTGGCTCTCGTAGAGTTCGGTGGCCATACCGACGGCATGCTGCTCAATGGCCAGACGCCGAGCAGCGCTCATAACGCGGCCGGCGCCCCCTCTTGAAAGGGACGCCGACCTTGTCGGGGTACCTTCGGTTTCCACGAGCATCACCGGGACGGCTGGGCTCACCGGACGCAGTTCTTGAGGAGCGACTTCAACATTGTTGAGGTCTGGGTTCGCGATGTCATTGGCTAAACGCTTGTGATCTTCCGGGGCATAGCCTGGTACATCAAGGTAGAGCCTTATTCGCTTGCGGTTGTTTCCGTCCTTCTTAGCGTTTGGATCTTTTCCTATCTTTCCTTGGGGTGTGGTTAGCATGAAGCGGACACGTTCCATGTCTTCATGTTGCGGGAGGTGGATTTTTTGATCAAAAAGCCTTCGTTCGCCTTCTGGGAGGTCGGCTATTTTGCTGGACTCTACAAATCCTGAGATCAGAGTGGCGCCTCGATTCCTAAGTCTGTCAAGAAGCAACTCTAGAGCAGGATTGTATTCGCCATTCCGTGCGCCACTAGGAGATTTTCCACCAGAACTGTTCATCACAAGAGAAAGGCGCCCGTCGTTGCCTTCGATGGAGAAGTTGGCGTTCATCTGTCGGCCGTCGTCGGTGGTGGGCTGCATGGTGTAAATCATGACAGATGGTTCCAACGGTGGTCTACGGGACTTTTTCGAAACTGCGGCAGGCTTGCGCTGGGTCGATACGTTTGGCAGCGCCGTTGCGTCGAAAAGAGCGCGATGCGCAACGAGGCAGGTCCTTGGTGCCACTCGGTGTATGGGTCAGCTGATGCCGGTCCGGCGAGCGCAATCGAAGGTCGATGACCTGCCAGCATGTAAGTGACATGCCGACACCTGGTCAACTCGTCATCAACAATTTTGTCGTTCCAGAGTGGCGCTCATGCCTTACCGTTCACTCATCCAAGGGCAGGAGGGCACGTCGTGGGGCAGGTTGGCCGTTGGCTCACAAGCTTGGAGGCCTGTGCGGGGGCAGGAGGTCAGGCACTTGGCCTGGAGATGGCCGGGTTCGCGCCGGTCATGCTCATCGACAACGACAAGCACGCCTGCGCGACGCTGAGATGGAACCGGCCAGCCTGGGACGTAAGGCAGATGGACCTTCGTGATTTCGTGGCAGGCGAGCACTCGCAGGTCTATGACGTGGATCTGCTCTCCGCCGGTGTGCCGCGTACGCCGTACTCCGTAGCCGGGCATCAGCAAGGTTTCAAAGACTCGCGGGACATGTTGTCGGCGGTGGTCTGGCTGGCCACCGAGGTTCGTCCTCGAGCGATCATGATCGAGAACGTCCCAACCTTGCTTACCGATGCGAAATTCGAGGCCAATCGGAGGTTCGTCATCGAAGAGCTCACACACCTCGGTTATGCCATCGGCTGGCGGGTTCTCGACGCTCAAGACTTCGGCGTACCGCAGGCTCGTCGCAGCAGCATCCTGGTGGCCATGAAACCCGATGACCTTGGGCGGTTCCAATGGCCTGAAGCGCAAGGCTTCTCGGTGACCGTTGCCGCCGCGCTTCGGGAGTCGATGGGAAGCCGCGGTTGGGCAGGTGTTCCCGAGTGGGTTCGGTTGGCGGACCAGGTGGCGCCGGCCATCGTTGGTGGATCTTCCACACACGGTGGGGCAGACTTGGGCCCTACACGGACGAAGGCGGCATGGGCCAGGCTGGGAGTCAACGGTCACAGCCTAGGAGACGACATTCCCGGCCCGGACTTCGTCATGGAGTTTGACCTTGGCAAGCACGGCAGGGACGGCCTCCCCAAACTGACGATTCCGCAGGTCGCCACACTTCAAGGCTTCCCGGAGGAGTGGCACTTCGAGGGGGGCAAGACCGCGCGCTATCGACAGGTCGCCCAGGCGTTTCCCCCACCTCTGGCCAAGGCTGTCGGCAGGCAGATCGCGGCAGTCCTGAACGATCCCGCATCGGTCCCGCCAGTGGCGTGAAGATCGAATAGGGGCAACGGTACTCTTGCGAGTCATGACCGCCCGCGACGCTAGCCCCATCAATGTGATCGACCTCTTCGCGGGCTGTGGTGGTTTCACTGAGGGGTTTCGCTCCTTTCGTCCGGATGCAGAGACTTCGTCACCGTATCGGTCCGTTGCGGCAGTGGAGTTTGATCTCGCGGCAGCTTCCACCTACGCTGCCAACTTTGGGAAGTGGGCAGGTGGGGCGGATCATGTCTTCCCAGGAGATATCAAGGACTGGGATCCAGGGAGCGTCGGACACGACGTCGACGTGATCCTCGGTGGCCCCCCCTGCCAAGGGTTCTCCGGCCTAGGGAAAGAGGACGTCGACGATCCGCGGAACAAGCTATGGCGTCAGTACATGCGCGTCGTCAAAGCTGTCAAGCCCAAGGTTTTCATCATTGAAAACGTGGAACGCTTCTTTCGGTCCATGGAGTATGAAGCGCTTTACGCTGCCACGGAGAAGCCTGACGGCGAATTACGTGAATACCGTCTAGAGTCCGCGACTCTCAACTCCGCTGATTATGGGGTTCCACAAAGCCGGCGTCGGGCCATCGTGATGGCCTCCCATCGGGACCTCCCTCCTTTGCGTCATCCGACGCCCACGCATAAGAGGAGGCAGAATGGAGTTGACTCCATTCCAGGAGTTGACGACCTTCCAGATTGGGTCGCGGTGGCAGCCGTTTTCAAGAAGACCTCGGAGGCGACTGCCACGACAGAGCTTCCCGCGCGTGACTGTATTCAACTCGATGACCACCGACTGCCTGGGGCATTCCGTTCTCGTGAGCTTCATATTGGACGTGAGCCAACCCAAACATCATTGAAGCGATATCGGGCTATTCCGCCGGGTGGAAATCGCCATGATTTACCTCCTGATCTTTCCACTCCTAACTGGATAAAGCACCGCACAGGTTCGGGTGACGTCATGGGCAGGCTGGTATGGGACAAGCCATCCGTCACCATTCGCACTGAGTTCTTCAAGCCGGAGAAGGGGCGTTATCTTCACCCCTTCGCCGATCGTCCGCTCACGCACTATGAGGCTGCGCTGATTCAGGACTTCCCCGATGACTTCCTCTGGTGTGGAAGTAAGACACAGATCGCCCGACAGATCGGCAACGCCGTACCTGTCGGGCTTGCGAAGGCCATCGCCGGACAGGTTTACCGGCACTCCCGCGAGTGGTGACGCCTGCTTAACTACTGCGGTCTCGTACGGGTGCTTCGGAGAAGAGCTTTTCGAAGAGTGGCAGCAGTGCGTTCACCGCCTGCCCGGATATCGCGCCGTCATCGGGGCCATCCGGTAGACGATCGTATGAGATCACTGCGGTCTCCCCGTCGTCCATCCAGGCTCGTCGAGCATCGCTGTCCAACTGATCGTCCGGGGCCAGGACCTCAAAGAGCAGCGTGCTCGCGGCGGCGTTCACGGCGGCAGCCGCTGCGTTCACCTCGCGTCCGCCCTTGATAGTCCCCTGTTCCATGAGCTGGATCAGTGCTTGCGCGGTCGGTCGATGGTGGATGATCTCCATCCGTAGGACCGTGTTGAACACGTCCTGATTTCTACTGGCCAGCTCTACCGGACTGTAATCGTCGCCGTCGCGGAAAAGCTCAGCTGCCCACCACAGTCGAGCAAATGCCTGGGTGTGGAACGGGCCACAGAATCGATGTGAATTGACCGTCTGGGGATCGTCACTTTTTTTCGCACGCCCGATGTGTCGCCAGAAGACGTAATCCGGCGCCAGTCCCATACTTAGGAAGTTCCAGAGGCCGGCGTCGGCAGCCTCTCTGCGGGTGATCCGCAGGATGGCGTGTAGGCGAGGAGCCAGCCAGGCGTCCGCAGCAGTGGGCGGACCATCACCGAACCGCCGCATCGCCTCGTCGATGAAATCTCGAAGGAGCCTCGTCTCCCATCGGGGAGAGTCGTCCAAAGGTCGGCACGCCTTGCTTATGAGGGCCTGGGGGAGCTGTTCCTTCCCGTCAAGGACGCCACTGGTCAGGAACCTGAGGGCCTCCGAGTCTGGAAGAAGGGCGATGCGTTGGGGGAAAGTCACCGGGTTCCCTCCTCACTGGCAGCAGCCGTGGTGCGGTGAATTGTACGGAACATGCCTCCAAGGGATCGAGGAAACTTGGATTGTTTCGAAGCTGCATGCAACACACGCATCTGAAGATCTCCACCCCCGTCTCCTCGCCGGCGGATTTCCATGAGCTCAAACAGGCCATCGTCAGGGGAGCGATCCGGATACATATCCGGCAGCATTCGTCGAAGCACCGAGTCGTACCACCCCCCAGGCCACTCCGGCCGGCCGCTTTCGAGCCGGATGGCATAAGCTGCCGCGTTGAAGAGAGTTATCCACATTTCCACAGCCAGCTGGGCGCGCATCAGATCCCGTAACTGCGGATCGACCCCCGAGGTTTTGCCGAGAAGCAAGCCCAGACCTTCAAAGCTTGAGTTGAGATAAACGACGGGCTCATCGCCGACAGCGTCCACGGCCCAGGGATCGGACTTGTAAGCGTTCAGATGAGGGTTGTCCTCGTCGGAGAAGTCGACCCATCTCTGTTTAATACTCTTCTGCGTGGTGGGAACACGACTCTGCAGGTCCACCGTCCAGGACGGGACCGTGGAACCGATCATCCTGCCGGGGATACCGTCAACGGTTGCCACCACATGACCGGTCAGCATCGCGGTGTTGAGATGATCGTCGTGATGGAGCTCGATATTCCCCACCCACACTCCGTCAGCCTCGTGTCGAAGCGGTGTGACCACCCGTGTGTTGGTCTTCTTCTCGTTGAGTACGGCTGCGCAACTCACCTCTGACCATGGGCCCGAGGTGAGCTCCTGCAGAGGTACCCGCATTCGGAGAGAGAGCCGGGCGTGTTCCCAGTTCTCCCTCTCGACCTGATGCAGCGCGATGACACGTTCTCCGGTGGAGATCAGTGCCAGCGACAGCGGCACGCTGTCCAGATGGGCCTCCCGGATCTCCAAGGACACCTCGCCCGCAAGCGTTGGGTAGGGGATCAGCCTTGTCACGTCGCGTTCTCCTTTGCCCTGGTCAGGCTGATCTCCACGGCGGACATCTGAGCGGCCACCGGGTGACTCGTTACGTCACTGACACCGTGAAACACTGCGGATCGAGCACCCGTCTTGAATGCCAGATTTCCTGCCGAGGTCACCTCGCAGTTGAGCTCAGCGGTTAGCCTCTGCCAGTCCGCGCTGGGATGTGGGCCTGATCTGGTCACAAATCTGAGCATGGGCGTCATAAGCCAGGGATCGACGCGGACGGGAAGCCTGACCTCGACGCGCACCTGCCAGGCCCCATCCTCAGTGAGTGATCCTTGAACATGCTTAACCGTGGGAAATCCAGGGTTGCGCGGCAGAGCTGGAGGATCAACCCGTAGTAGGTCGTCAAGCGGATCCGGACCGTTGTCGTCGCCCTCGGGTCGACGCACGATTCGGCGGATCTCCTCGTGCGTGTCCCTGCGGAACTCGGCGAGACGACTGGCTGCCCCGCGAGTGTAGGTGGCGATGAGGTCGTCGGTCGTCTTCCACGCATCATGTTCCGGGGGCTCGGAGGCGCGAAGGAACTCCTCCGCGGCCAGGGCGTCCGGGAGATCTGAACCGGTGGCCTTTCCCGCCAGGAGCACCGCTTGAAACGGAAACGAGCCGAGGGGAACATCTGTGACGGTTCGCCTCGTCACCACCATCCGGTTTCCTCGCATGCAGACCAGTTGATTGAGCTTCTCGTCGTTGTCGTCCGTCTGGGTCACCAAGAGCACCGCGTTGTGCTCGGCGAACTGCTTCTCACCCTTCCGGGCGTTCTCTTTCAACGGTGGTACACCCAGGACCACGGAACTCTGCACCACGTGGTCGGTCCGGGTGGGCTGGGAGACGGTGGTCCCCTCCAGGAAGGCACGCACGGCACGCGAACGTGCCGGTTCATGGATGTGAGGATCCACCCGCTCCTCTTCGATGACGACGACACCGTTACGCATCGAGGTGACTGATGCCTCCAGCAAGGGCTGGCTGTCCGTGGTCGAGATCATGGCGGCCCAGAAGTTTCGAGCTAGGTGCGTAACGAGCTTGCTGTGCATTCCGTCGAGATCGGTCGCGTCCCCGGTCGCGTCGTGGGCGCCGACAATAAGGAATGACGTGCCGGGGTCAGGGCTCTCCCGCGTCAGGTAGAGGTCTTCGACGGTCTTCGGATCGGCCCACCAAGACCGTGCGACTTCATCGCGTTGCGGATCTGCCTCACCGAACCAGGCGGGTCCCGCGTAGTCGACGCCGTCCAGGTGGTGCCAAGGGAGATCGAGTCTTCCGATCATTCGGGACTCTCTGCGACCTTCATATGGTTCGGAGAGCACACTGTTGATCATCACCAGCCCCAGTTGGCTGGATGCCCAGAGTGTGGCCTTGCCGAGTCCGTACGATCCGCCCGCCGTACCAGCCTTGTGGCTGTCGAGCAGGCGCCGGACGACGGCCGCGAAACGACCGTCGTCGTAGTCCGGCCCGGTGAGGCCGTTGGCGTTGTAGTCGTCGACCCGCAGAAGCAGCAGCGTGTCGTTCTCCCGCATCTCGTGGATGCCGTTGGCCAGCACGCGACCGACCTTCTGGCGCTGCGAGGGGTCAGCCGCGGCCTCGAAGTGAGGCTCTAGCTCGTTCCAATGCAGTGCGTCGAGGAAGCGTCGACGGCGTTCGCCGGAGATCTCATGCAGGAGATAGCGAACCCGGACGGGCTGGTTCGGGTCATGTTGTTCGTCGAGGCTGTTCTGCGTGGCCTCGCGTGCGAGAACCGACAGGTCTGCATCGAAGGCGAAGGTGGCGGCGTTACCGAGCTCGCGACCACCGTCGACATGGGCGGGACGGTGATACCAGGCCAGGCTCCCGGCTGAACTGGGAGAGTCTTCCCGATTCATTACGGCGCCGGGGTCGACACCGAGCACTTCGGCGATGGCCTCGATCTTGTCCATACGGGGTTCGGCTCGTCCCGTTACCCAGGCGGACACCGCTGCACGGGTGACGTCGAGCCTTATGGCCAGATCAGCCTGGCTCATGTTCTGCCGACGTAACTGCCTACTCAGCCACTCTCCGAAGGTGTATCTGTCCTCAACCACTCGGCCTCCTTCTTCTTGCTCGACCACTGAGTAGGTCAGCCTATGAGGTCATTTTTGACGAAGCAAGGTGCGTCAAATTTTTTTGTCTACTGACCTGGTGGCGTTCCGGCAGTCCGCTCGACCCTCTTTACAAGATCCACTTCTTCGTGGGAGGTGTGCTTGCAGTCGCGCCTGCCCTGCGGGGGTGAGAGGTGCTGTGTTGGACTTCTCTACGAAGTGGCACGGGTGGGGCTGCTGGGTGCCTCCGTGTAAGTCGGCAACAAAACACCAGGTCGGGGCCTTGCTGCATGAACTGCAACTGGCCCGGTTTTGTGCTTTTCGTCCTTTATTGCTGCTTGAGTTACTTTTGTGGAGTCTTTCAAGTTACTTACGGGTATGGATTTGGGGGCTCACATGTCCCCCCAAGATGTTGCCAAAGTAAAAAAAATAGGGCAGCCTGAAGAAGCCGGACGAAGTGCCGAGCAGATTCACCGGATGTGAACCTGCTCGCCGCTCTGTGATCGTGTTCTTATTGAAATGTTCGTCCGGGTGATGTCCTCCGAAGGTCGGGGGATCATCTTTAGGTGTGGTTTCCGATTCGGTCACCATCCATGTAAGGCCTCATGCGGGGGCATGGGCTTCTTTACGGTTTCCAGCATCGCCGTATTCCGCTATCCACAAATGTGGATCACTATGCCCTCCGAAAGGGGTTCGTGTTATGGAAAGCTGCCCGTTGTGTTCCCGCCCGCGGCGGTTCACGCGTCTTTACAAGGCGATGGTCGTCCTGAAGTACGAGATCGCCTCCCAGGAGGAGCGGGCTGAGATCCGGTACCAGGAAGACCTGGATGCGTCTGCCATTAGCAAGTGGCGCAAGGGCATCATCAAGAGCCTTGAGCTCGGCCACGGGTCGAGTTCGAGCAGCGCATCGTCGAGGTCCGTGCGTTATACCCGTGCCGACCGGATGAGTCGGGCCCCTCGTCACGCCAAGCCTAACCAGCATGACGAGGCACAGCTTTTCATCACGGTTCTCGCACGCCTCCTGCGTTGGCTCGACTGATCCTTTTTAGGTAAGCGGGAAGGGGCTGGACCCCGCGGCCCCACAGTTGGGCGGGGGCAGGTGACGCATTGGAACGTATCCATTTTTCCGGGTACCCGTTATGCTGCCTGCCTCCGCCCGTTTCCCCCGACTTGGGTTGTGATCCCATGATCGAGGTTCGCCGGCGGAACCATGCCGGCCATCCCCTGAAGTATCCCTGGTGTTCGCGCAGGAGCTGATCAAGCCATGAGCTTTGAGACATCTGATTCCCTCGTCCTGCAAGTCGTGCTCGATCAGTCCCGTCGTGTTCTGGAGACCTACAGGGTCGACCCCGGCCTTATCCAGGAGCACGCCAATAGTGAGCGTCGGATCACTCAGGGTGGCTACGGTGAGCGGCAGCTCTATGAGCTGGTGCAGAACGGTGCGGACGAGCTCCGCGATGATCCCGGCGGCGACATCCAGGTCGTGCTGACCGACACTCACCTGTACTGCGCGAACATGGGTAACCCGGTTACCCCTGCCGGTGCGGAGACGATTCTCCGGATGAGTGTCTCCCGCAAGCGCGGTGGACAGATCGGCCGTTTCGGCGTGGGGGTGAAGTCTGTCCTCAGCGTTTCGGACACGCCTCAGTTCTTCAGTGTCAGCGGCAGTTTTGGCTTTGACAAGGAATGGTCTGCCGAACAGATAAGAGCAGTTTATTCAAACGCTCTTGAAACTCCTGTACTTCGTACAGCTAAACCGCTCGACCTCAATCAGACGGTCGCTGTCGATCCGGTACTGGCTGAACTGATGAAGTGGGCATCAACGGTGGTCCGCCTGCCGCTCAAGCCTGAAGCCGTTAACCGGCTCGGGGAAGACATAAAGAATTTCCCGAAAGAGTTCGGTCTGTTCTCCGCCCACGTCGGCGCGGTAATTCTTGAAGACCGCCGTACCGGTCGGCGGGTTCAACGAAAGATTTTCCATAATTTCTCGGGAAAAAAATGCACGGTCCAGGAGGAGAACGCCAACGGAAAGGACGTCACCGAAAAGTGGCAGGTGTTCACCAGGACGCATGCTCCCAGCTCCACCGCACTGGGGGCGGCCGGCGAGCTGCACGATCGTCCTGAAATAGACATCTCCTGGGCAGTTCCTGATCAGAGACGTGCGGAGCGCGGAACCTTCTGGGCCTATTTTCCGACGAACTACGACACCACATTGAAGGGTATCCTCAACGCGCCGTGGAAAACGAGTGAGGATCGGCAGAACCTCTTCGATCACAACGCGTTCAACGACGAGCTTCTCACAGTCGCGGCTGACCTTGTGGTCGACTCCATTCCCGAACTGTCCTCCTCTGAGGACCCCGGTTCTTACCTTGACTTTCTACCCGCGCGAGGTCGGGAGGCATCTCAGTGGGCTGATCGTCGACTAACGGCTGCGGTATGGGGCGCAACGGCAACCAAGCCGTCTCTCCCTGATCAGCGAGGAGAGTTTCGCACTCCTAAGGAGATCAGACTTCATCCTGAGGGGTTGCGGGAGGAGTGGCTTCAGCTGTGGGCGGAGCACCGGGGAGCTCCTAGAAACTGGTGTCACCGTTCCGTCGAGCAAAGAGATCGCCGAGCAAGGGTCGGATACATTCTTGCCGCAGCGAACGTATCGGTCGCGTCGCTTCGCGAATGGCTTGAGGCGCTGGTGGCGGATGGCAGTGCGGAGGCATCCATCAGGGCGGTTCGGATCGTTGCGGGGATCAAGCGGGATGAGCCGAAACTCGCCGAGGAGGCACTCAGGGCCAAGATCGTCCTCACCGAGTCGCACGGGTTGGTCGCTCCCGTCGAAGGTCGGGTGTTCCGTCGGAGCACGACCGATGCTCTTCACGATGACCTGGTCTACGTGGCGGAGCAGGTGGCTCGGGACACTCACGCTCTTCAGGCGCTTGGGGCGCTGGGGATTCACGAGGCCGACGGTGCTGGCCGGTTCGCCGCCGTTGTGGCCCAGGGGTTCCACGGTTATGGCGAATCACAGTGGGCCGACTTCTGGCAGTCGGCTCGCCGAGTGGACCCGACCAGGGCCGTTACCCTCCTGAGGGAGAAGGTGGCAGACCCGGCCCGAACGCTACGAGTTCGCACGATGAGCGGTCACTTCCGATTGATCCATGACTGTTTGCTTCCGGGAGTCGTCGTGCCCGGTGACGGGAGTCGGGATCAGGAGATCGCTGTCGACATGGGGTTCCATGCCGATGATCGCGTGGTGTTTCCAGATCTCGGGCTGACAGAGACACCGCTGATCAACCAGGATCCACGAGGAGACTCTTGGTACGACGAGTACGAGGAGTCGGCGTGGAAAACCTACTGCGCGACCCTTCCAACCAACGCCTCTCGACCGCGACAGACCTCGATGAAACTGGAGGGCGCGAATCCAGCAGGTCCGCTCCACCTGCTGCTGAAGCTTTCCGAGGAAGGGCGTGCGGCCTTTCTGCAGCACCTACCCGACCGAGGCGTGGTCAGGAGCTGGACCATCCAGGTTGGAGCGCACCAATCGACGCGCCGAACCATCAACTCTCCATTGGTGTGGGCGATCCGTAAGTACGGACGGGTGAAAACCTCGCGGGGAATCATGCCGGTGCACGCATCCGTGGGGTCGGGGTTGAGCTCCTACCAGGAACTTCTGCCAGTGGCACGTATATCTACCTCCCTGGCGACGGCATTGAATCTGCCTGCGGCCTTGGGCGATGTGTCTGCTCGGATCTGGGAGCGGCTCGCCCGAGAGGCTGCTAGGAGCGAGGATGACGAGTTCCCTGGCCAGGTTTATGCGTTGGTCCTCGAAGCGGCGGTTGACTGGCCCGAAGGAGTGCCCACACGCTGTCGGATCGGTGACACGTGGACAACACGACCGGATGCGGAGATCGCTGTGACGGCGATCCGGTCGGAGTACGAGGACCTCAAGCGCGAACTTGTCCCAGCTCTGCTGGTGCCCAACGCCCAGGTCGTCGAGTCGTTGGTCGAGACCTGGGGCATGCGCAGGGTAGCCGACGTCATCGCGAAGGAGATCAGATACGTCCCCCAGTCGGATCCCACACTGTTGACGGATGAGTTTCCACACCTCAAAGTCAATTACCGACAAAAGGTCACGGGCTGGTCGATAGTGCGGTGCAGTGAGCTTGAGGAGATCACTCGAACGCCTCACGGCATGCGGGCAGAGACCGTACCGAGCGCTGCCCAGGATCGCTCCGTTCTGATCCTGAACCCGGAAGACGACCTGGCTGCGCTCGTTCAGGTAGACCGGACTCTCAAGCTCGGTCTGGGAGCGGCCGGATGTGCGTCGATTCTGGCCAGGCGTCAACAGCAGCGTGACCACGAGCGTGTTCAGCGAGCACGCAAGGCCGTAAGTCCGGTGGAGAAGATCCTGGAGCTGGTCGGCGAGGAACAGCTGAAGCGAGGTCTTCCCGAAGGGCTCCTGGAGAGTGAGCAAACAGAGACAGGGAAAGTGATCGATGCTCAGCGCGTTGCTCAGCTGGCAATCAACGCTCACGGGGCCGGCATTCTCCGTCACCACAGCAAGGACCTAGCAGCACGCATTCCGGAGGCACCCAGCAGCTTCCGGGGAGACACCGTCTCCCGACGATTCATCAGCGAACTTGGACTTCCCGAGGCATACGCGGGTGCGAAGACGGTCAGCAGACCTCCAGAGGAGGAGGTTGACGGGCCAACCAGTTTCCCGAGATTGCATGCCTACCAAGAACAGTTGGCCGACAACATGTTCCGGCTCCTGACACGCCCGGCGCCGGGCCGGGCCATGCTCAGCCTCCCAACCGGAGCGGGCAAGACGCGCGTGGCAGCGGAGGGCGTGATTCGGGTTATCAAGGAGCGTGGGCTTACCGGACCCGTTCTCTGGATCGCACCCACAGAAGAGCTTTGTGAGCAAGCTGTGCAAAGCTGGCGGTTTGTCTGGTCGAAGGTGGGACCCGACAAAAAGCTCACGATCAGCAGACTCTGGTCGAGCAACGCGGCGTCCGCTGTGCAGGACAACGCCCACCTGGTGGTGGCCACAGATGCCAAGTTGGCCCAATGTCTGGATGGCGAGGAGTACGCATGGTTGCGGAGGGCCGCAGTCGTGATCGTCGACGAAGCACACACCTCGACCTCCCCTCGTTACACCCAGATTCTGCGCTCGCTGGGGCTCACCTTCAGCCGAACGGAACGCCCACTCATCGGACTGACCGCCACGCCGTACCGAAGCAACAACGAGGAGGAGACCAAGCGGCTTGTTGACCGCTTCGGCCGAGCACGCCTGGACGATGGGGTATTCCCGGGAGACCCCTACACCGCGCTACAAGAGTTCGAGATGTTGGCTCGTGTCGATCATCGAGAGTTGCCCGGCGCGACCATCAGCCTGGACGCGGAAGAACTGCGGATTGCTGATTTCCGTGGCCTTCCCGCTTCCGCCGAGCAGAGACTCGCGGGTAACGAAGAGCGAACCCGCATGCTGATTGATGAGATCGTCGGGCTGCCCAAGGACTGGCCGATTCTAGTCTTTGCCACCTCGGTCAACCACGCCAAGGTGCTGGCGGCCAAACTGAATGGTCGGAACGTCACAGCCGCGGCCATTGACGCGGCCACGCCGATCTCGGAACGTCGCAGCAGGATCGACGACTTTCGTTCCGGCCGCATCCGTGTGCTTACTAACTTCGGAGTCCTTCACCAGGGGTTCGATGCCCCGGCAACGCGCGCCGTGGTTGTAGCGCGACCGACGTACAGTCCCAACGTCTACCAACAGATGATCGGCCGTGGTCTGCGTGGACCTAAGAACGGCGGAAAGGAACGCTGCTTGATCCTTGACGTTCGCGACAACATCGTGAACTTCGACGAGAGCCTGGCCTTCACTCAGTTCGAGCACCTGTGGAGCAACGGTGAGTGAGCCCTACCAGGGCGGTCATCTCCTGACCGCCGAGCAGGAGGCGGTGGTCCGTCAGTCGGCCGATGCCCTTCTGCTGGTCACCGCAGGAGCGGGATCGGGTAAGACGCACACGCTGGTTCGGCGACTGGATGTACTGGTCGCTCAGGAGGAACTGGGCGCGGGCGAAATCCTGGTGCTCAGTTTCTCCCGAGCTGCGGTACGGGAACTGCGGACCAGGCTGGCTCGCCACGGCGAGGCCGCCCGACATGTTCGGGCGCAGACCTTCGATTCCTGGGCACTCGATGTGCTCGTACAGGTCGCAGCGGATGAGGAGTGGCGAAGCAGGAGTTTCGAGGACCGGATCGTTGGAGCCACTGACGCGATCGCTGATGGCCGCGCGGATCATCTGTACGAAGAACTGCGTCACGTGGTGATCGACGAGGTGCAGGATCTCGTGGGTAGCCGGCGGGAACTGGTTGAGACGCTGTTGGAACGGTATGACTGCGGATTTACCGTGGTTGGCGATCCCGCTCAGGCGATCTACGGCTTTCAGGTTGAGGATCCCGAGGAACGAGCGGGAGAGACCAACCGGTTCTTCGACTGGCTCCGCATTACCTTTGGTGATGATCTTTTAGAGCTACGTCTTACGGAGAATTTCCGCGCTCGAACGGAGGAGTCGCGTACCGCGCTTCCCATTGGACCCGTTCTCCAGGCCGGCGCCGAGGCGCGGGATGCGCCACATCTCGGCCCGAAGACGTTCAACGAGCTGCGAACCGCTCTGCTCGGAACCCTGAACATCGGAGAGTTGGATGACGAGTTCGTGCTCGCCGCACTTCGCGATCCGGTGGGGAGCACCGCGATCCTGAGCCGGACCAATGGACAGGCGTTGTTGGTCTCCGGACAGTTGCATGCGGGCCAGGTCCCTCATCGGTTGCAGAGAGCTGCTCAAGACCGGGCCGTCCCCTCGTGGATGGCGACACTGTTCCGTTCCTCCGCCGGGTCGGTGCTGACGAGGGACCGCTTCGACGAACTTGTTCCAAATCTCAGTCTTTCTCCCGGAGGTGATCCGGACGTGCTGTGGGGGCTGCTGTTGCGGTCAACCATGCGCCGAGGTAACCGCCACTCGATCGACCTCATTGAGTTGCGATCGGTGCTTGCCGCAGGTCGTCTCCCCGATGAGATCACCGCACAACCGTCGTCGCCGCTCGTCGTCTCCTCTTTCCACCGTGCCAAAGGGTTGGAGTTCGACCGGGTGATCGTTGTCGATCCCGGACCGTTGCTCGACGGCCGGGAGAGCGATCCAGACGAGGAGGCTCGCATGCTCTATGTGGCGATGACCCGTCCGCGTGATGAGCTGATGTGGCTCAACACGCCGGACACCCGTCTTGTTCGTAAGGGCCATGCCGCTCGCTGGGGTCGTTATGGATGGCAGCGTTGGCAGCGGATGGGATTGGAGTTTCTCGGTGAGGACGTTCACCGGGACGAGCCCGCAGGGACGAGCGTTCTCTCTGGGAACCCTGTGGAAATCCAGGACTACCTGCGTACGGAGATCTCTGTCGGAGATGAGTTGGTCCTGGAGCGGATGTACGAAGACTCCCTCGAAGAGGGGCAGAGCCCGCCCTATCTCGTACGGCATGCAGGTTGTCCCCTTGGAACCACCTCTCGATCCTTCCAACGCGATCTCTACGGTTTTCTGCGGTTGAGCCGCGATTACGTGCCACGGGTCTATCCCAGGGTGATTAGAGGGGTCTACCTGGACGCCGTCGAGACGGTCACGGGAAGCGAGGCCGCGGGTTCGCTGGTCGGTCTCGGAGCGCACGGAGTCTGGTTGGTCCCACGTCTGACGGGACTGAGCTGGTTCGGCTACGACGCCAAGGACGATGGCCGGGAGGCTAAGGATGACTGACTCGGAAGCGCACTACCGATTTCGCCGGGAGCTGGCTGACCGGTTGCAGAAGGACATCCTCGGCCCGGTTGGAGGCGACGAGGAAATACTGATCGACGCTCCGGCGACGGCGTACATCGCCGGCGTGCTCTATCCGCGAGACGCAGACGAGGAGCGCTCCACCGCTGAGAGCACCGAACAGGAGCTTGACCTAGCCCCGACCGCGATGGCCGTGGATGAAAAGCCCGATGCAGGGGCGGCCTTGGCGAACCGGCAGATGCCCTCCGCTATGGGGCTCACCTTCGCTGTGGACACGACCCAATGTTCGACGATCATTCTGGCGGTGAGTGTCGCCGTCTACGACGCGATCAACGAGGAGGGCCGCGTCGTCAAGGCTCAGCGCGCCGAGCGGCGAGCCACTCAGGATGACAAGATCCGGTGGCGGCGGCGTCCGCTAACCATCGAACCGTTCCCGGTGAAGGTTACGAAGCCAGACAATCCTGAGCGCGAGCTCGTGCCAGGGCTTCAAGTTCGACTGCGCGTACGTGAGATTGACGAGCGGGGTGTCGTGGCTGTCACCGCCACGCTCATCAATCTGAACAAGGTCGGTCCGGCCGACATCAAGGACGCCCACTGTTTCTTTCAGCCGGTGTTGAAGGTGACCGCCGAGGGAGGGCGAGCAGCGTTCGTTGAGCGCCAGGTGATGAGTGGGAGTAGCGACGAGGAAGTTCTAGTGAGCCGGCTGCTCCACCGGCATGCGCCTATGTTCGCGACGGGCCACGGATGTGCTGCCGACTGGGAGTGGGAGCCGCCCCATCCGCGAGGGCCGAGATCTCTCGCGCCCGCCGCTACTGATGCCATTTGGACGGCGGTCGTTCCCATGGCTGAGGTGTTGCTCACGAGCTCCAACCCTGACATCGAAGAACTTGGGATGCAGTGGCTGGCCGATGCCGATGACAGCGAGGTGTTCCAGAGTCTGCGGCGCCTGACGAGTGGGTACCGTTCCTGGATTGATGCACGAGCCGAGGAAGCCGGGTGGCTGGGGGAGACCGACCTTGGCCAGGTCGCTCAGCGGCAAATCGAGGCATGCGAGGCTGTCTGTGCCCGAATAGAACGTGGAATTGCCCTGTTGGAACGGGATTCCGATGCGCTGAGGGCGTTCCAACTCGCGAACCAGGCGATGGCGAGGCAGCGTGCTCGAACCGCCTGGATCAAAGAGGGCAGGGCGGGTGAGCCCAATCCAAAGATCGGCCGATGGTATCCATTCCAGATCGGCTTCGTACTGCTCTGTCTGGAAGGGATCGCCAACCCCGGCCACGACGATCGCCGGATCGCCGACCTGCTGTGGTTCCCGACCGGTGGTGGCAAGACCGAGGCATACCTTGGGCTCATTGCCTTCACAGTCTTTCTGCGGCGGATCCGCGGCGGCATGCAGGGGGGCGGGGTAACCGTCCTGATGCGTTACACACTGAGGTTGCTCACCTTGCAGCAGTTCGAGCGTGCGGCGACTCTCATGTGTGCGATGGAGTTGATACGAGGGAAAGACCGAACCCGCCTGGGTGAGGAGACGATCTCTTTGGGGATGTGGGTCGGGAAGGCTGCCACTCCGAACACGCTGAAAGACGCAGAAGAGAGTATCGAAAGGCTACGCGGCGGTAAGAAACTGTCGGAGATGAACCCGGTGCAGCTGCGGTCCTGCCCGTGGTGCGGAACAGTGATGGACGCCTTCGACTATCACGCTTATCCCGACTCCGAGACGATGTCGATCCAATGCCGCAATGCGGATTGCGACTTCCATGGTGGGCTTCCCGTACACGTGGTGGATCAGGCGATCTACAAGGCTCGGCCGACGCTCATCATCGCGACGGCAGACAAATTCGCTCAGATCACCTGGCGCTCGGATGTCGCCAAATTGTTCAACCGCGAGGACGCACCAGAGGGGACTCCTCCACCGGAGCTCATCATCCAGGACGAGCTGCATCTGATCTCTGGACCGCTGGGCACCCTTGCAGGGCTCTACGAGACGGCGATTGACATCGCGTCAGACTTTCCCAAGGTGATCGCCTCGACCGCGACCATCCGCCGCGCGAGGGAACAGGGCGCGCGGTTGTTCGACCGGGATGTCAGTCAGTTCCCACCGGCTGGACTAGACGCCCGCGACTCATGGTTCGCGGTTGAGGCACCGCCGGATCGGAAGGCATCTCGGATGTACATCGGGCTGCTCACCGCCAGCACCAGCCAGGCGACCCTGTTGATCCGCGCGTACGCAGCGTTGTTGCACCATGCCGCGTTTATCGAGGGTGACGAAACAGTCCGAGACGCCTATTGGACCTTGGTGGGTTATTTCAACAGTCTGAGGCTGCTGGCTGCCGCTGAGCTGCAGATCCATGCCGACGTGGACGAGCGGCTCAAGCAGCTCGCCAACAGGGACGAAACGGCCGGGCGTATGGTCAAGGTGCTTGGAGAGCTGACCAGCCGTGTGGACTCCAGCGAAATCCCAAAGAACCTCGAAGTTCTCTCCATCGCCTGGCCACAGGAGGGGGTGACCGACGCGGTGCTTGCCACGAACATGATCTCTGTCGGTGTGGATGTGAACCGCCTTGGGCTCATGGCCGTTACCGGCCAACCGCAGACCACCGCGGAGTACATCCAGGCGACCAGCCGGGTCGGTCGGCAACACCCCGGCCTTGTGGTGGCGCTGTTGAACTCAGCGCGGTCCCGCGACCGTTCCCACTACGAGAACTTCACGACCTACCATTCGGCGCTCTACCGGCAGGTCGAGTCCACCAGCGTCACGCCCTTCGCAGCTCGTGCACGAGACCGAGCCCTACACGCGGTGCTCATCGGGCTGGCACGTATGTGCGTGCCTGCGGCGCGGATGAACGCCGACGCGAGTCAGATCGGAACCTTCCTGGATGAGGTCCTGAAACTCAGGAACGACATTTTGAAGCGGGTTCAGAAGATCTCCGAGGAGGAGCACGACAGCACCGCTGAGGAACTCGACGACTTCATCGAACACTGGCAGCAGTTGGCTGAGGACAACCCAGGCCTTCTCTATGAGGCTCCCCGAAGGCAATGGGCAGGCCAGATCCGGCATGGAGATACCGCGCTGCTCAGCTCCTACGGATCAGACGAAGATCTACTAGACGCCATCGAGACGATGTGGAGTCTACGGGACGTCGATGTGGAATCCGATCTCTACCTGGAGAAGTGATATGGGACTGCGTGCTGGTAACAGCCGTAAGAAAAAGAGCCCTGAGCGGGAGGTGAAACGTACTCCTCTCGGTGCCGTTCGTCGGTCGCAACTGATTACCACATACGGAGTCGGTTCGCTGGTAGCTTTTGAGGACCAGTCGTTCGTCGTGAGTGGATTGGACAGCTGGAAGGTTCCCGATCAGCTGGACCTGTTCGAGTTCCGCCTTGAACAGTGGCTAGGTGTAGATGGTTTTCATCTTCCCCCCGCATCGGATCCCCCAGCTGGGGACGGCGTGCGAATCAGGCGTTTCCCGGAAATGTATGCCTGCCCTGGGTGCACTCATGGCCCCTCTCCGGACAAGAGCAAGTGTGGTCCATGTTGTGAGGAAAACATTCGTCCATTCCGGCACTTCAACTCGCCGCGAGGGAAAAGCGAGTGCGCCGCATGCGGAGGTGACCTCACACCGTCAAGATTCGTTGTCGCCTGCGAGAACGGCCATCTGGATGACTTCCCCTACTGGGCGTGGGTTCACAACAGGACCGCATCGACGGAGTCGTCCACCAGCGGTGGACATCAGCTGAGCTTGCGGACGACCGGGCGGACGGCGTCGTTGAGCTCCATCATCATCAGCTGCACCTGTGGCAAGCCGCCGGTGTCCATGGAGGGTGCTTTTGGCCGGTGGGCCATGAAAGAGATCGGAGTCAGCTGTACAGGTGCACGACCGTGGCTGGGGCGCGACGCTCGTGAACAGGGGTGCGGTCTGTTTCCCCGAGCGCTTCAGCGTGGTTCCTCGGCCGCATGGTTCCCTGTGGTGCGGTCTGCTTTGTCAATCCCACCTTTCTCGCAGGAGCTGCACAAGCAGGTCCGCAAGCACTACAAAATATTGAGTGGTGAGAACGACGAAACGATTATGCGGCTGGTCGGAAAGACGGAGCTGAAGGATCGTTACGAGCCGGCAGACGTGGTGCGGGCCGTACGAGATTACGAAGCCTACGCGGCAGGCGAGCGGCCGGACCCATCGACGATCACGGGTTTTGAAGCCTCTGACGTCCTCAGGGTTGAGGAGTATAAACAGCTTATTCGTCCTTCTCGCACAGAGGACTTCGAGAGTGAACGTCCGGTTCCCGATCCGCAGGCACCTGTTCTCGCAGGGATCGCAGAGACGATGTTGATCAAACGACTTCGGGAGGTCCGGGCGTTGCAGACCTTCACCCGAGTCGAAGCACCGATGGAGGGCGATCAGAAAGATCGATACGCCGACCTGAGTGTGGGGGAGGTCAAATGGCTGCCGGCGGTCGAGGTGGTTGGCGAGGGGGTCTTCCTGCATCTGGACCAGGACAGGCTCAAGGCGTGGGAGTCCGCTGAACCTCCAGCCGAACAGGTGCAACGGGCACAGCAGATTCGAGAGCACCACGACGCCGTGTTGGAACGTCGGGCCGGTAACCGCGTGCCGATTCCGAAGTCGAAGGTCACCGCGCGATTCGTAATGATCCATACTCTGGCTCATGCGCTGATCAACGAGTGGAGCCTCGACGCAGGGTACCCGGCATCTTCCCTGCGGGAGCGGTTGTACGTGTCAGACGACATGGCGGGGATTCTCGTCTACACCGCGACCAGCGACTCGGCGGGCAGCCTTGGCGGACTGGTTGGTCAGGGTGAACCGCGTTACTTCAAGAAGACCCTGGAATCGGCCCTGGAACGCATCTCGTGGTGTTCGGCCGATCCGCTGTGCATGGAGGCGGAGGCGAACGGCGCGGACAGCCTCAACATGGCAGCCTGTCACGCCTGCATGCTGATCCCGGAGACGAGTTGCGAGACCAACAACAGCTTCTTGGATCGGGCCATGCTGATCGGAACACCTGACGGCCGAACCAAAGGATTTTTCCGAAACGAACATTGAGTGCTTCGATGGTTGTCATGAGCGGGAGATCTGAGACGTGGGCGTCCAGCGACGCGGTTCGGGCAAGTATGCGGGCCAACAAGGGCCGTGACACCAAACCGGAACTCGCTCTTCGTCGTGCCGCGCACGCGCTCGGGCTGCGCTATCGCGTCTCATACCGCCCGCTCAAGGCAGTGCGCCGGACCGCAGACCTAGTGTTCACCAGGGCAAAAGTCGCGGTGTTCATGGACGGCTGCTTCTGGCACGGCTGTCCGCAACATCACACCGTGGCAACGACCAACGCAAGCTTCTGGGCGGAAAAGGTCCGGAGGACGAAGGAACGCGACGCGGAGACCGACCGCCTTCTGGAGGAGGAAGGCTGGCTGGTTATCCGGGTTTGGGAACATCAAGATCCCGTGCAGGCGGCTGTGCACGTCGCCGGTGTGGTGGCCACCCGTCGGGACGCTCTGGCTGCTGAAGGAAAATAACCCGATCTACCTACAAGTCGAGCCAGCGAGCTCGGGCAAGATGCCAAGCGGGGCGAGTGGTCGATGAACTATTGACGGCAGTGCTGTCTCGACGGATCATTCGGGAAATCCAAAGAAACCGTCAGGCGGGAGCGAGTTCATGGCCCTGGTTTGGCTTGGTAAGGAGACTGACGGGGGTAACTCTCCGACCCTGTGGGTGGACGAGGCGACCGACGAGTACGTCATCCAGGGGTTCACGGTGACCGACCCCGACGCGCTGACCGTGATCGGAGCCATCCCCGACGACGAGCTCGTCTTGCGGGTTCCCCGCAGGCTGATGGATCATCTGCCCAAGGAGGCTCGTGGACCTGATGACGTATGAGAAGTTCCAGACCTGCTTCCACGATGCGAAGCGGGCGTGGCACTTGGAGCTGAAGGACACCTACCGGGTCGCCCAGGAGGACGAGCCGCTGCGGAAGTGGCTGGCCGGAGAGCACGACGACCTGGCCTGGCGGCGACCCTGGCAGCGGTTCATCCGGGAGGTGACGTCGGCCGGCTGCGAGGTTCAGCGGCTCCGCGTCGTCACCGTGCCGCACACGGACTACACCCGGTGGCTGTTGGCGATCGCCGGTGACAACGTGAAGGCGGGCGAGGACATCCGGTATCTGCCGCGCCATCTCGCGACCGATGTGGACTTCCCAGCCGAGGACTGCTGGCTGTTCGACGACGACCGACTCGTCCTCAGCGTCTTCCCCGGCGACGGCCGTACCGGCGCCTTCGTCGTCGAGACCGATCCGCAGCTGATCGAGCGTTACCGCGCGGCCCGGGACCTCACCTGGTCGCGCGGTGTTCCGCACGCCGACTACGTCTGATTCCTGTCACGTCTCGTGCTCCCTCCCACCGACCAGGCCCGCGAAGCCCTGGGCGCACGCCTGCGGGAACTTCGCCGTGACGCGGAGCTGTCCGGCCGCGATCTGGCGGAGCGGGCCGGTTGGCGCCCCCCGAAGATCTCCAAACTGGAGTTGGGTCGGCAGAACGCCACCGAGGCGGACATCCGTACCTGGTGTCGTGTCTGCGGCGCCGAGGATCAGATCCCTGAACTGATCGCCACTGTTCGTACGATCGACGCCCAGTACGTCGAGTGGAAACGGCAGATGCGCGGCGGTCAGCGGCGCGTCCAGAACGCCATCAGGAACGAGGACCTGAACACGCGACTGTTCCGGATCTTCGAGCCCTTCCACATCCCCGGCTTCCTGCAGACTCGTGACTACGCCCGGGTCATCATGGCCAGGTCAGCGGCTTTCTACGAACTCGTCCACGACGACCTGGAGGCCGCGGTCGGCGCCAGACTCGGTCGGCAGGCGATCCTGCGAATGGGGGATCGGCGTTTCCACATCGTCATGGCGCAACAGGCTCTCGACACGTGGGTGGGCGGTCCGGAGGTGATGCGCGGTCAGCTCGCGCACATCCGTGCCGAGATGGAGGCACTTCCACTGCGCCTGCACATCGGCGTCATTCCTCGGCACGCCGACATCGAGCTCGGCCCGCACGCTGGGTACTGGATCTTTGACTCGCGGATCGTCATGACGGAGACCGTCACGGCCGCGCTGAACGTGACCCAACCTCGCGAGATCGCGCTGTACGAGCGGCACTTCGCCGGTTTGGACCGTCTCGCCGTGTATGGGGAGCGCGCGCACGAGCTGATTGACCGTGCCCTGCGCGAGATTGAAGAAATCTGAAGACATTCCGTTGAGCCGTACGGCATGCCGTCCTTAGCGTCGAAGCAGATCCGCTTCAGAGCGGTCCGCTACCCGCAGGGAGGCTGTAATGGCTGCTGCCACAACGGTCCGGTTCGCCGACGACGAGTTGGCGAACCCTCGGATCCTCATCCCCGAGAAGTTGTTCGGATTCCTGACCGACCGCATCGCCCGCGAAGAGAACCTTCCAGCGGAGGACGCCATGCGAGTCGTGGAGCAGGCCCTGGCGTTCCTGGTCGCGTGCGCGCTCAACCCGGACGCACGTCTGTCCCCTTCCAAGCAGGTGGACGTCGGCTGGCACGCCTTTCTGGCGTACACCCGCGAGTACCAGGACTTCTGCATGAGGGTCGCCGGTCGGTTCATCCACCACGCGCCCGCCGAAACGATTCCCGATCCCGTGGCCGCGATCGGTGCCACCGTAGAGGCGATGCGGGTCGCCGGCCTGTCGGTCATCCCCGAGCTGTGGATCCCCGCCAGTGAATGCAGCCAGTGCTACGCGGGCTGTGCCGACGACCCGAGGGAGAGCTGACCGTGAAACCTCAGTGGGACGACCTCCCCACCAACGTGCGCCGCACCGTCGAGGAGCAGATCGGCCAGGTCCTCAAAGCCGAACCGGTGACCAAGGGCCTCATGCCAGGCCTCGCCGCCCGGCTGCACACCGAGAACAGCGGAACCGTCTTCCTCAAAGCTGTCTCCACCGCCAGCCCGGCCGCGCCCCTCTACGAGCGGGAACGACGAGCCGGTGCCGTACTGCCATCTGACCTGCCCGCGCCCCGCCTGCGCTGGAGTGGCGAAGTGGACGGGTGGATCGTGCTGCTGCATGAGTACGTCGACGGCCGGGACGCCGACCTGTCGCCCGGTTCGCCGGACGTGCCGCTGGTGCTGGACACCCTGGCCGTTCTGAACGAGGCGCTCACCCCGTGCCCCGGCGAGGTTCCGGAGGTGGCGGTGAACATCGCGGGACTTCAGGCCAAGGCTACGAGCCTGCTCGCCGGGGAGTTGCCGGACCGGGCCATGTACGAGACGGCGCTCGGCAGATTCGACCTCGATGCGCTGGAGGGTGACACCCTGCTCCACTACGACCTGCACCCCGGGAACTTCCGGATCGACGACGGGCGAACGTACGTCATCGACTGGGCGTTCGCGGTGCGCGGTGCCGCGTGGGTGGACGCGGTCATGCTCGCTCCCCGTCTCATCGAGGCGGGTCATACTCCGGAGCAGGCCGAGGTGCTGCTGGCCCGGGTGCCGGCCTGGCGGTCCGCGCCCGCGGACGCGGTGACCGGCCTGGCCGCGCTGTGGACGATGTTCCGCCTGTACAAGGCGCGGTTCGGCCCGCTGGAAGGACGCGATTTCCGTGCGCGGGCCGCCGAGGCCGGGCGAGCATGGGTGCGGTATCGCTCTGCCTGACCGGCTGACCACGTCAATCGAGGACGCCACCGGATCGGTCGCCCTCGCCGATCTGCTCCTGGAGGAACGACCGTGACCGTTCGTGGCACGCCCGACCTGGCCGCGCGGCTCCGCCGTGACCTTGCCGACCGGCTCGCCCGGACCGGATGTCTGCGCGACCCGGCGTGGCGGAAGGCGGTCGAGTCCGTGGCGCGCGAGCCGTTTCTCGGCTCGGCGATCGCCAGGGCCACCGAGTACGGCGACCGGTGGGAGGTGGCGCGCCGCGAGGAGATGACCGGGGACGAATGGCTGGAGCTGGTCTATCGCGACGAGACGTGGGTGACGCAGGTCGACGGTGTGCTGGTCGAGGAGGCGCGCGGTCTCGCCTGCGGGGCGCCCACGTCGTCGTCGACGATGCCCGGCCTGGTCGTACGGATGCTGGAGGCCGCGAGGATCTCCGACGGAGAGAAGGTGCTGGAGATCGGGACCGGAACCGGCTACTCCACGGCGCTGATGTGTCACCGGCTCGGCGACGGGGCCGTGACCTCGGTCGAGTACGACCGGGTCGTGGCCGGGGCGTGCTCGCGACGCACTCGCCGACGTCGGGTACACGCCCATGCTCGTGGTCGGTGACGGTCTCGCCGGGTACGAGGGGAACGCCGAGTACGACCGGCTGATCGCCACCTGTTCGGTCCGCTACATCCCGATCCCCTGGCTGTGGCAGGTCCGCGACGGAGGCGCGATCACCGCTCCTCTCTCCGGATGGATGGGCGGGGTGGCGTTCGCGCACCTCACCGTTGCCGAGGACGGTACGGCGAGTGGACGGTTCCTGGAGGACGACGTCTACTTCATGACCGCCCTCACAGCCCACCCCCGATGTCGTCTCCCCTTCTCGGGATCGGGGACGGCAGGGCGAGCCGGGTGGATCCGCGCGTCCTGGACGATCCGGCCGGGCTGTTCGCGGGACAGCTGGCCGCGCCGTCGGCTGTGAAGCTGGGTGGCGGTGAGGAGGTCGCCCTGCTGGACGTGGCGACCGGTTCGCAGGCCACTACCCGGCCGGAGGCGGCGGGTGGGTGGACGGTTCGCCAGCACGGGCCGCTGCGGTTGTGGGACGCGGTCGAGGATGCCGTCCTGGCCTGGCAGGAGGCGGGATCTCCGCACCAGTCGGCGTACGGGCTCACCGTGAGCGGGGAGCGTCAACGTGTCTGGCTGGGAGACCCTGGCGGGCCGGGCTGGGACCTGCCCGTCTGAGCTCCCGACCATGAGCGGACACGCAGGGTCGACTCAGGGCCGGCGGGGCAGCGTGTTCCCGCTCGCCACCCATCTCACCGGCACTAAGGTCAGTGGTCACGGATCGGGGTCGGCCGCGAAGGACTGTTAGGGTGCCCGCGTGCCAGAATCGATTACTTTGCTGAACCTTCTCGACGACGCGGCGATACTCTCGCTCGAACACCAGCTCCACCTTCAGGAACTGGTCGGTGACCACAGCTGGAACGTCGACATGCATCGGCAGCGGTTCGACTTCATCGGCCCCCGCGCGACCACCTGCACCGGCTTCCAGCTGCTCGGATCAGCCGCTCCCGGCCCGCGATCGTGGCTGTGGGCGTGGGCGAACCCGTCCGGGTTTCCCGAGTCGCTGGTGGCTGCGTCCGCGACTCTGCGCGACTTCGGGGAACGGCACGGCATCGCCGAACTCGCCTCCGCGGAGGTCCCGTTCGACGTGCTGCCCGGCTCACCCACCGAACCGGCCACGGTCGTCGGCCTTCTCATGGACGCCGCCAAGGCTGTGACGGGCCGCTGGACCTCCTACAACGGCGACGCCGGAGGCGGCACTCGGGCCGCGTTTCTTATCGAGCATCCGGACTTCCGGCTGCCGCCGCCCAACCCGCCCCGCACGGTGCGCGTCATCACGCAGGCGCTCACCGAAACGTGGGTGACGGACCACCGGCGCGCGCTGCACAGCTATGGTCTGCGGCGGCAGCTCAATCCCGTGTTCAGCCCTGACTTCGCGAGGCTCACCTTGTCGGGGCCGGGCTTCGAGGCGGTTGTGGATTTCGACCGGTACGACCGCGTCGCCAACATCGACGCCTCGATGTCGCAGCACTAGAGGCTCTGCGGGACGATCTCCGCTGAAGATCGGTCGCGTGTGGAGAACAGGGTTGGCGGGTCTGGCGCACTCCGCGACGCCAGACGTCGGTGATGGGAACGTCACCCCAGAAACCGCCGCGCGCCTCAGCCGGTGTCGTGTCCGCAGAGCCGAGGACCAGCTCCCCGTGTGCCCCGCCTGAGCGCGACACACAGGGGGCTCATGTGGGGAGTTCGGCATCGGCGAAGGCGCCGCCGGTGAAGCGGTCGACGAGAGGCCCCGTCCCGGGCTGCTGGTCGACGGTGTCGGCGGGTTGGTAGCCGATGGTGTCCCAGCCGGTCCGGGGCCACCAGCGTTCGGCGGTGTCGGAAGTGCCGTACAGGGTGAGAAACGGGCTCGGCAGCGGCTGGGTGGCCGCCGCGTACAGCAGGGCGGTGGCGTCCCGCGGGCTGAGCCAGGTCGCCCGGTGTCGAGGTTCGCTCGGCTTGGTTCGGTAGCTGCCGATCCGTACGACGACGACCTCGACGCCACCCTTGTGCGCGTAGAGGCTTCCGAGCGCCTCCATGGTGACCTTGCTGACGGCGTAGAAACTGTCCGGAGCCGACGACGCCTGCTCGGGCCGGTCGCCAACGAGATTCATACCGGTGACATGGTGGCTGCCGGCCAGCACCACGCGCGGTACCCGCTGCCGACGGGCCGCTTCCAGGACGTGGTGGGTACCGGTGATGTTGTGCTCCACCATCTCGGAGAACTGCCCTTCCTGGGTGATGCCCGCGAGGTGGATGATCGCGGACATCCCGGCGGCTGCCTGCGAAACCGCGTCTTGGTCGCGCAGATCGACCTGGACGAACTCGGCGCCCGCGGGCGGTCCGCCGACCTGCGGGCGGTGGTCAAGCAACCGCAGGCGAACGCCCTCCTTGGCCAGGTCGGCGGCGAGGCGGGTGCCGATGGTTCCGCCGACCCCGGTGATCAGGATGAGGCCGCTCATTGGAGTATCGACGCCACGCCGTCGTTGCTCGGGGTATAGGCGATACCGCGCACGACGACGACGGGGGCGCCGCGTCCGCGCTGCCCGAGGATGATCCCGGCGGCGGCGGCGATCAGGTCGGTGAGGGTCTCCTCCTGTCGTTTGCCGTCGTGCTCGGTGGCCCGCAAGGGGGTGATGCCGGCGGCGCCGATCGAGATGACGGTCGCTCCGCGCCGGTCGGCGCGACCGTCGGAGTCGGCGATGACGACGGCGACATCGGCGTGGGTGAAGGCGATCAGCGCGTGGCGCAGGGCACGGGCGGAGGCGTCCGGGTCCGCGGGCAGCAGCCAGGCGCCATTTGTTCCGGCACGATCGATCCCAGCGGAGGTCAGCTGGTAACCGAGGGTGTGCCGGGCGATGATCGGGCCGCGCTCGGTGGCCAGGAAGTGCTCGGTCGAGTTGTCCAGGATGAGCTGGACGATCTCGGCGGGCTTGCCGGTACGGGCCGACAGCTCGATCGCCTTGGACGAGGGGGTGACGCCGGCGAGATCGACGTAGCGCCGCTCCGCGATGGACACGACCTTGGAGGCGACCACCACGATGTCACCGTCGCGCAGCTGGGCGCCGGTGCGGGTGATGACGCCGGTGATGGTGGCGGCCAGGTCGTCGCCGAGCCGAAGCTCGGGGAAGGGTTCCAGGGCGAAGGCCGAGAAGCCGGAGGTGGAGGCAGTGGTCATCATGGAGTTCCTGGTGAGGTGAGAGCGGTGTACAGGCGGGCGTGGGCGGCAGCGAGCTCTTGGGCACGCTGCCGGGCGGTGGCGTACTGGCTGCTGGTGAGCCAGCTGCGGACGCGTTGGGTGTAGTGCGGCCACAACCGGCGGGCCGCATCGGCTGCCGGTGTGCCGGAGGCGACGGCGCGCCAGGCGTCCGCGGCGGGCAGCGGCCAAAGGTGTTCATCGTATCCGCTCGGGGAAAACGGGCAGAGGTTCTCCAGCGTGTTCAGCATGCTCTTCAAGCGGCCTGGCGGCAGGGCGCGATCAGCGACTCGGTACGGCGCCGCGCCTCCTCTTGGCGGCGCGAGTGCCGGGTTTCGGGCGGCGGTCATATGCAGCAAGACGGGGACGGCCTCGTGGTAGATGGCCGACAGGTGAGGGAAGGAGCCGGCGTGCCGTTTGGGCCGGCCGAACCGTACGGATGTCACGGGGCCGTGTATGGCGGTGAGGAGCATGAAGGCGTCGATGCCGTAGCCGTCCACGCACCCGGACAATGGTTCGGGCAGGGCGCCGGCGGCCTGTCGGACGGCGGTTAGCACGTCGTGGGACAGGGCGAGGTCGCCGGCCAGCGGCTGAGACACATCATGCCCGGTGGCTGCTGCGATCAGCGGCCGGGCGAGATGGTTGGTGAGGTTGGCCTCATCCCAGTGGCGCGGGTAGTCGGCGATCGCGAGGCCGTACCCGCTTCGCACCTGGTTCAGCAGCGCCCGATAGACAGCCGGGTCGGGGTTGAGAGTGTCGGTATCGGCGATCAGTACCGTCTCGGCGTCGCTGATTTCCGGACAGCGGGCGGCGGCCAGGATCTGGGCACCCTTGCCTCGCTTCAGGTTGATCAGCGATACCTTCGCCGCGCGGGTGCCGGTGGCGGTGAAATGCTCGGCGGTCTGTGGCGTGTCGGAGGAGTCAGCGTGGACGATCACGGCTCGCGAGTGGTCCATGGCGGCGTCCACTGCAGCGGTGACGGCGGCGATGGTGGTCGGCTCGTTGCGGCTCGGCAGGATCACGGCGTTCATCGATCGGCTTCCTTGGTGAGCAGGTCAGCGGCAGCACAGGCGGTGGGGGCGTACAGGTAGTCGAACCGGTGGTTGTTCAGCGCGCCGATGAGGTTGGCGCGCCACTGTGCGCACGCCGGTGTGTCCAGCGGCCACACCGGGCCGTACGGCGCTGAGGCGACGCCGGTCAGCGGGGTGGGCAAGCCTGAGATGTAACGGGCCAGCCCTTCGTGCAGTCGTAGACGCTCGTTCACTGACAGCGGCACCGCCGATGTCAGCGAAGCCTCGCCTCCGCTGGGGTGAACGGCCAGACGCACGATCCATCTCAGTGGGGCCGGGGCGGCCGCGAACGGCTCCAGGTCGCGTAGGGGTTTAGGCGCGAGCGCTCTAAGGGGATCGCGGATGGCCGCGGTGGGCTTGCCTGGCCACACCATCAGATCGCCGTTGTCCGACTCGGCGAGGACCACCAGGTCGTCTCCGGCGTGGAGCCAACCGCGTTCAGCCAGAGCAAGCGCCGTGGTGGTTTTACCGGATCCCTTGGCGCCCAGCAGCAGCACCGCACGCCTACCTCAACCGGCTACGTGGTCGAGCTCGGCGAGCAGCTGCTGGACAGGCAAGACGCGAGGCAGGTAGCGGCCGTCGAGCAGGTCAGTCAGCCAGTCGGTACGGGCCAGTTCGGCGCGTACCACGGCTTCGACCTGTGAATCGGGCATTCGCGAAGCAGTGGTGATCTCGATGGAGGCGGGCTGGTCGTAGCGGGCACCGTTGCGCCACAACAACCCGACTCGGCAGGGCCCGAACCGGGTGGCCACCGCCTGAGCAGCCTGGTCGGCCAGCCAGCCGCCGACCTTACCGACGTGGTAAGCCGGGTTCTTGCCGAAGGCGGCTTCGTTGCCCGCCAAATGGGCGCCGCTGATCAGCCCGGAACGGGCGTTGCCGCGGCCGACCAAGCCGTCCTCTCCGTAGTCGACGGCTGAGCCGGACAGCGTGAAGTACTGCCCGGACAAGGGGCCGGTGCGGTTGTCGCGCGTGTTGCACACCACCGCGACGCGCCCCGGCAACCGTTGCCGAAGAACCTCGGTCAGCTCGTCGGCCGCAGTGGCGACCGCGTCATCGAACTCCTCAGAGCTGGTCAAGTAGCCGGCTAGGGCAGGCACGCACACGGTGATCGTCCACATGTCGTGCCGCCGCACGACGAGCGCCTTGATGTCGCTGCCCGCCCACGCACAAGAACGGAACCAGGCTTCGGCCAGCAGCGCGACTGTTTCGGTTTTCGTGCGCGGCGCCGATCCTACGAGATAGGCGGTGTCGTTGGAGTGCGCCATCGGCCGCTCGGGCAGGTCCTCCAGACCGCGAGGGGCGAACCAGTGGGGAAATTTGGACGAGTCGGTCGTCTCATGCAGGACCTGAAGCTGTACGCGGTCGAAGCCTGGTAGCGCGACGCGCAGGTGGTCGACGGCGGCCTGGTGGAGGATCTCGCGCACCGGAAGCTCTCGCCCGGCGAAGCTGGTGGAGATCCGGCCGCCGAAGACGACCCGTAGCGGCCGGTCGTAGACGCCTCCGCTCTCGGTGAAGGCGGCCCGGCCGCCGAGGACGGCGACCTTGTCCAGGTTGTGGTGCAGGACCGCGCCGACTTCCTTCAAGCAGTGCAGGCTGTAGCGGATGGAAGCCATTTCGGCGATACCGTCGGAGAGGGTGTCGGGGTGGCCGACGCCCTTGCGTTCGACGACCTCGACGGCCAGTTCATGCGGCAACGGCGTCCGCTGCCCGGATACGGCGTGCGTCACGGTAGACACGGTCGATTACCTCCAGTGTGCGCCGCAGCGCCGAGATCGGGAACAGGCAGGGGTGAGCGGGCTCTTGGGCGGCGTCGAGCACGGCTGCGTACATCCGGCGCCGCAATTGCTCGTGCGTGGGTGCGGCAGCGATCTCGCCGAGCCCGGCTTCGAGGTTTCGCCCGCGCACCGACAGGTGCTGCCCGTCCGCGAGGCGAAGAAGGAGTTCGTGACGGGGCGGGCCGGGGTGGTCGATGTAGGCGTCGATGTGTATCGTGCGACCACTGGCCAGGGTGATGTCAGCGGTGACACGGTCCTCGCTTTCGGCCAGGCCCCGCAGGTGGGCCACCTCGGCGTCCACTGTCTCGACCGTTCCGGGCAGTAGCCGCAGGGCCAGGGCAAGTCCGTGGATGGCCTGCTGGTGCAGCACCCCGCCGGCGGTGGCGTAGGTGCGGCGCCAGTCACGGAAGTAGCCCGGATCGCGCCGTACCGCCAGCACCACTTCTGCTCGCTCGATGGCCGGGGGCTGGGCGAGCAGCATGTTCAGGCCAGGTGCGAAGTGGGGCTGGAATCCCACGAAAACCCGCTCGTCGCCCGCCTGCGGCACCAGGTCGGCAGGATCGAGCGTGGTCGGCTTCTCCACGAGCACCGCGGCCCCGGTCGCCGCTGCGTCCCGGGCAGCCACGAGTGCGATCCCGGGCGGTGCGGCCACCACCACCAGCTGCGGGTTCAGCGCGGTCAGAGCCGCGCGCCAGGAGGCGAACACCGGGGTATCCGGCGGCAGCGCGGCGCGCGGGCAGGGATCAGCGACCCCGGCCACCGTCAACCCGTCGGCACCGGTGAGTGCGGCCAGGTGCTTGGCCCCGACCTCTCCGGCGCCGACCAGCAGCACCCGGCTCACTCCAGGCCCCCGGGCACCATCGAGCGCAGGAACGCGGCTCCGGCGCGCAAAGCATCAGCGGGGCTGTCGCGCACGTGGGTCTCCAGCGCGTAGGGCAGCGTAGGGCAGGCGGCGTGCAGTAGCGGCAGCACCTCGTCGTACGGCACGCACCCCTCGCCGGCCGGGCAGAAGGTCCGACTGCCGTCGGCGTTCGACTCGTAGTCCTTGACGTGCACATAGCCCACGTACGGCGCCAGGTACTCCACGACCTCGCCGGTGGCCTGGCCGACCTCGTGAAGGTTCGCCACGTCCAGCCACAATCCCAGGCCCTGCCCGTGGTAACGGCGCAGGACTTCCAACAGCGGCTCCGCGTGGGCGACGGTGCAGACCGGCTCGTTCTCCAGCAGCAGTCGCACCCCGGACCGGTTCGCCACCTCTAGGGCTCGGGGCAGCAGCGGGTCACCGGTGAACTGCTCGGTCAACTCCGGCTCGACGCGCAGGTGGGAGAAGATTCGTATCGTTGGGGCGCCGAGGATGGCGGCGGCCTTCATGGCGCGTTCCACCCACCCCAGTCGATGCTCGAGCGCGACCTGGGTGGGAAATCCGAAGGTGTCCACCCGGCCCGGCCGAGCCTCGGGCCGACACCATTTCCACAGCGGCGAGGCCAACGCCGCGACCTTCAGGCCACGCTCGTCGGCCAGGGAGCGGATGTGCTCCAGTCTCTCCTTGGGCAACGTCACCGCGTTGGCGCCTTCGGCCGAGCGAATCTCCAAGTGCCCGATTCCCAGCTTCACCGCCAGGTCCATGCCCAGCGTTGGATCGGGGCCGAGCTCATCGGGGTTGAGTACGAGCATGCTGGTCAGAGGTACTGTCACAGTCCCTCTCCTTTTTGAGATGGGGGAGTCGCCATGGGGCTCCCGTCGGGGTAGGGCTCTCGTTGAATACGCTGCACCTGATCACTGACAGCTACGACGGATGACAGGGGGTCGCGTCGGTGTCGCACCCGTGTGAGGGTGCACTCCCCGTGTGCAGTTCCGTGTGGGCCTGCGCAGCTCACGCAAGGCGCGTACCGTCATGCGCGAGAGCGCGCCACGGCCGCGCCGACGCAGGGAGTGGCGACCATGCCTCGTTCGATCACGAACCACGAGCTCGACGCGCTCATCGTCGAATGCGGTCTGTCTCACGCCGCGCTCGCTCGTCAGGTCGTGCATTTGGGCGCGACCGAGCACGGCCTGCGGCTGGCCTACGACTACCGATCTGTCGGCCGCTGGCTCAGGGGTGCGGTGGCCTGACCCTCCGAGCCCTGTGCTGCTCGCTCAGGTGTTGTCAAGGGCGCTGGGCCGCGCTCTCACTGTTCACCAGCTCGGGTTCCATCATGGCGACAAGATCCGACACAGCCTGAGTATCTCCGCGTGTCCGGCCGCTACCGTAACCGCGGTCACTGAACTATGGAGGAGTGCAGTGGAGCGCCGCGCATTCATGCATAACGGTGTCGTATTCATCGCCGCGGCGGCGATCGAAGCAGCTCTTGACTGGAGGGACGCTCCAGCGCAGGCGTCGCTTCACCGAGAAGGTGCCCGCGCTGTCACCGACGCGGATATTGATCGCCTGCGCCAAGCCGGGCAGGAATTCAGACAGCTCGACCACGCCCATGGCGGCGGGTACGCACTGGCCTGGCTGGAGCAGTACCTCACCACCGAGGTCGATCCGCTGCTTCAAGGACGCTACAGCGACTCGGTGGGCCGCGAACTGTTCAATGTGTCCGCCACCCTCACGGACATGGCGGGATGGATGGCGATGGACGCCGGCCACCAAGGGCTCGCTCAGCGCTACTACATCCAAGCCGCAGCCTTGGCCAAGCATTCCGGAGATACCGCCTATGGCGCCTATGTTCTGGGCAACATGTCGACCCAGGCGCTTTTTCTGGGTGAGACCCGCACCGCGGTGCGACTGGCCCGGTCGGCTCGCGACACCGGCGGCCGAGCCATCCCGCACACACTGACGGCCCGGATCGCCGTCACCGAGGCGCGAGCCCACGCGCTGATCGGCGACTCCCACGAGACCCGCCGCGTCCTACGCATCGCCGATCAGGCCATGGAGCACTCCGACCCTGCTCGAGACCCTGACTGGCTGGGAGTGTTCGGCCCTGCGCACTACGCCGGATCGGTGATGCATGCCCTGCGCGACCTCGGGGACACCGCCGCCGCCGAACGACAGGCGACTACCGCACTGAATCTGCCCGCGGGCAACGTCCGCACCCGCGGGCTGCACACCGTGTTGCACGCCAGCGTTCTGCTCCAGCGCGGCGACGTGGACGGCGCGGTGGAGACGGCCTCGCCAGTCCAGGTGGCGGGCATCAAGTCCAACCGGCTGAATCTGAGACTGAAAGAACTCACTGACCGGATCGTGCCGTACAGCGGCTCCGCTGTCGTCGCGGACTACCTGGAGGCCGGCCAGCGCAGGTAACCGCCCTCTACCGTCACCGAGGTGAGCTTCCCCCCTTCTCATCGGCAGCAGGGCCCTGCGTTGCGCGGCCCTGCTCGCCGAGCTTGCCCGGCAGGGTCAGCCGGTCGACCGTAGCGGTACCGGCGTCGTGGCGGAGGTTTACCCAGCGGCCTCGCTCAGATGCTGGGGCCTGTCCCACAACCGCTATAAACGCCCGGCGAATCGTGGCGGACTCGCGCGGTCGGTCGATGAACTCCGGGAAGCGGCGCCATGGCTGGACCTGGGGGAACACGAACAGATCTGTCGGACGTCCGACCACGCGACGGACGCCGTCGTCGCCGCGCTCACCGCCCGCGCCGCATCTCAGGGTCTCGTGACCGTTCCGACACAGGACCAAGCTCACTCGGCGCGCTCCGAGGAATGGATCGCGCTCCCCACCAGCCCTTTGAGCGAGCTTCGCCCAGCTGGCTGAGTAGAACGTGTAGCTGGACACGTCTGGTCGCGTGCGCGCTGAATCCGGACGCACGTCTGTCCTCCTTCAAACAGGTGGACATCGGTTGGCGCGCTTTCCTGACATGTACCCGCGAGTCGCCAGCCGGTTCGTTAAATCTGTGGCCGGGATGCTTGAACGTGGATACGGTCGCCGGGTGCCTGATGCGATTTTTGCACACCCTCGTCTCGCACCCGTCTATGACGCCTTTGACGGCGATCGCGATGACCTGACCGCTTATCTCGACATCGCCGATGAGTTGGGGGCGGACCGGGTACTCGACGTCGGCTGCGGGACGGGATCCCTGGCGGTCCTGCTCGCTGGGACCGGCCGTACCGTCGTGGGGGTCGATCCGGCGGAGGCATCGCTTGAGGTCGCGAGGTCGAAGGACGAGGCCGCAACGGTCACCTGGGTCCATGGCGATATCAGGACGGTGCCGCCGTTCGGCGCCGATCTTGCGGTGATGACGGGAAATGTGGCGCAGGTCTTCGTCACCGACGACGACTGGGCGGAAACTCTGCGGGGTGTCCACGTCGTTCTTCGTCCAGGCGGGTACCTCGTGTTCGAGACCAGGCGATCCGAGCATCGGGCCTGGGAGGAATGGGCCGCCGACGATGATCGCCTGATCCTTGATATCCCCGGGAAAGGACAGGTGGAGCGGCGTCGTGAGGTCACCGAAGTAAGCCTGCCGTTTGTCTCCTTCCGTTACACCTACAGGTTTCTGGTGGACGGTGCGATGGTCATCTCCGACTCGACCCTTCGGTTCCGCAGCCGCGACGAGGTCGAATCGAGCCTGGTCACCCACGGCTATCGGGTGCTCGATGTGCGAGAAGCCCCTGATCGCCCAGGTCGCGAGTTCGTGTTCATCGCCCAGTCCACGACCTGAGAACAGGCGACGCTCAGGGCGGGTGTCCCTCGGCTCGATGTGTGGTGCTTCGACCGCTCCCTGTCCGCGGTCCTGCACTTCGAGGACGAGGACGGATCGATGCTGGGCGCCGAGCTGATCGATGATCCCGACGTCGTGGCCGAGCATCGCGGATGGTTCGATCTCGCCCGGAAGCTGTCGGTCTCCCGTGAGGAATTCGTGAAGCGTGTCGAGTGACATCCGCCGGGCACGTGAATCACTGGGCTTCAAGCGGCGAGAGGTCGGGCTGGAGGCAGGACCGATCCCCCCGCGACGGACGTTCTCGTCGAGGTAGGCCTCCGGTCGACGCCAGTGGGCCTCAAGGAAACCGTCGGCGCAGTCCCACGGGATGAGCACCGGTTCCATCCGGGCTCCGATCGCATCGGCCTGCTCGGTCACCGAAGGTCGGCCGACAAGGAGGTTCGCGACCTCGGGCAGGTAGTCGCGAGTGAGCCAGAACCGATGACGCCATCCGATGTCACCGGTGTCGTGCGTGAACACCACCACGCAGCGAGCGACCCGCCGCATCTCGCGCAGGCCGGCGATCGGGTCCTGCCAGTGATGAATGGAGGAAACCGCCATCGCGGCGTCGAAGGACCCGTCGTCGAACGGCAGGCTCTCGGCGGATCCGATCAGGCACGGCGCCGCGTCCGGAGGGCGCTGTGAACGCATGAGTGCCGACGGTTCCACCGCGAGGACGTGGCGGTCGGGGGGCTCGTAGGAGCCGGTGCCCGCCCCGACGTTCAGTATGGTCCGGGCATCGCCGAGCGCGGCCCAGATCTGCGCGGCGATGCGCGGTTCGGTGCGCCGTGTCACGGTGTAGGTGCTTCCGATGGTGTCGTACAACTGCTCGCCGGACATTGACACCGCCTTTCCGGCCGTCGTCATCGTCGCTCCGGCACCGTGCCCGCGGCCTGGGTGGCGTGTCGCCGCACGGGATGCCGCTCGATCGCTATTTCACCATATTGATCGGTGAGCGGCCGTACCTCCGGCCAGGAGTGGTGTGCGATGCCAGGTGTCTCGCGATGCCGGGCTCACGGTGGGAGAAAGTCCTCCAGGAGGCTTCGGTGGGGATCGGTGCTCTGTGCGACGGCTCACAGGGTGCGCGGGACCTGGATGGCGGGTCGCAGGCGAAACATCAGCTTGGCCAGCTCGCTCACGGTCATGTCCGGTCCCTCCAGTTTCGCCCCGGACCACCGGTCGAAGAAAAGACACACCGCCCCCGACTCGTAGGTGTGGGTCTTCGCATCGTCGAACTGGGACAGGTAGCAGGCCGCCGCGCCACCGGGCGGGGCGGTCGGCACCGCCACGATTCCCTCGGCGCAGGCATCGATGCCTCTGGCGCCCGGGTTGGCCTTGACTATCGTGCTGCCGGACTGCTGCAGTTCCTCGTCGAGCGAGGCGACCGGGTCTGTGTGTTCCGGGGAGCGCCGCCACACCTGGACCTTTTTCTCGCTGGGCGTCTGGTAGACCGCGACGATGACGGACTTTTCATCCGAGTGGGGGAAGATCCGAGGCATGTCAGCCGCGGTGGGCGGTAAATCGATGAAGGTCTCGGTGCGGGCGGCGGGCGGCGGCCAGGTGCCCTTGGGCGGTGACACGCACGGTTGGGACGCATCCACCACGACCAGGACCAAGTTCGTCACCAAGAGGATCGGAGTTCCGACGCCGACCAGCACAGCCAGCGGGACATGCCACCACGCCTCTTTGCCGGGCCTAGCCTCGTCGGTCATGCTTCAGGGCCCCGCGTGTGTTGTACATGCCCCGCAGGATGGGCGCGCCCCCTTGGAGATCACTTGCGCCCGGACGCACTCCCTGATCAGCAGGCGAGAACGGGACCGACCGCCGTGGAGACGGCGGCTTGTTCGCCGCCCAGCGGGTCGCCATGGCCGAGCGTCGGCTGGAGTCCTCTGTGGGCACCAGGGTCGCACCGGTGGGGTTTCGTCCCGGCGACCGGCGCGGGCACCTTCCGCAGGTGCGGCCACGCCGGACGCCGCCGTCCTCGGTGCTCCACACGCCGGTGCGGGCGTGTGGAGAGGGCCGATCTACCGCGACCTGGCCCAGGCCGCCGAGAGACGGGGAGGGACCTATCCCGACTGCGAGAAACAGACGCGTCTCATGCCCGAATGATCATGGGCAAGAAGTCTGCGACTGGCCCAGCACGTGGGCGTCCGAGAAGTCCTCGACCTTGACCCAACCGGCCGACTTACCCCTCCGGTCGTACCGGGTGTAGTTGTCGGGTTGGCCAGGCAAGGTGAATTTCACGTAGTAACACCAGCCCGCGTCCACCTGAAGGACGTCCCAGTCCTGGTCCCACGGAGTGTGCGAGCCCTTCGAGCCGAGAAGGTAGGTCGACTGGGTTCCGCATGCCGGTCTGGTGGTCGTCAAGGTGCCCGTACTGCCGGTACTGAGGCACCAGTTCCGAAGAGCCGTCGCCACTGTGTTGCTGTCGTTCACCACCGATGAGCACCCCAGGACCGAGCATGACGGGCCGAGCGCCCGGGCCGGGGCCGTTGTCTGTGCGCCGGCGGCGCCGCCCGTCCACAGCGTGCCGGCGACCGCAAGACCGGCAGCGAACGCGATCGCGGTCTTCCGCATCTTCATCTGGTTTCCTCTCGACGCTGGAGGATCTCTGACCGTTCCCCCGTACCTCGCTCATCTAAAATCGGAAGTCGCGACCTTGACCATCTGTAAGGTTCCAGGGAGCCGGGCCTCGGCAAGGTCGTGTTGACGGCCGGCACGGTGAGAGCTCACCGTGCTTTTCGCTCCTCTTCCCCAGGGGGCCTCCTCCGCCGTGCGGCGGGTGGCGGAGGAGCACCAGGGTGGTCGTACCGACGTGCTCTAGAGGCTCCGCGGGTCGCGCACCCGCAGGCCGAAGGCCGACAGGCCCTGCTCATGGTGCTCGATCAGGTCGAGGCGGCGGTAGAAGGCGTGGTTCGCGGGGCCTTCCGGGGTGGATTCGTGGTCGGTGGTGAGGACGAAGTAGCGGCAATGCGCGTATCGGCCCTTGAGGTGCTCCAGCAGTCGGCGGCCGATGCCCTTGCCGTGGTGTTGGGCATTGACCAGCAACTCCTGCACGTAGCAGACGATCTCGTCGTCGGATACCGTCCGCGCCAGGCCGAGCAGCTTGCCCGACTCGTCCCTGGCGGTGATGACCAGGTGCGAGTTGGCCAGGCTCCGGCATACCCGGGTGACGTCGCGCGTCCACGGGTGCCAGCCGACCGAGTCGTAGAGCTCGAACATCTCGGCCTCGTCGAACGACGTCTCCTGAGCGATGATCACCACTTATGGGGCTCCCTGATGTGCTCGGCGTAGAGTGACGCGCCCGAGCCTATTCGGCCCTTGAGCGGCGACCAGTCGGCCGGTGGCGCCAGATCTCCGCTGAAGATCGGTCACGTGTGAAAAACGGGGCCGGCGCACTCCGCGACGCCGGACGTCGGTGATGGAAACGTCACCCCAGAAACCGCCGCGCGCCACGCAGCCTGGTCCGAAGTCGCCGCTGAGTCATGCCGCACTCCAAGCGCACATCCAGCGGGCCGGGCACGTTGGTGTCCGCTTTCAGGCCTGAAGGCAGTCGGTCGGCGTCGAGTCCATCGCGTCGGGCGATGAGCAGCCCCAGCTCGTATCGGCTGATCGCATCGGTTCCGGCGACATGGTGGATCCCGTGATACTCGGATACGGCGAGTTCGAGGAGCGCCGCGGCGAGATCGACGACATGCACGGGACATCGCACGTCGTCGGTGAACAGCATTCCTTTCGCCCTGCCGGTGGCCAGTGCATGCACCAGCGCCTCGTGCGGGGAACCACCGTCACCGATGATCAGGGATGTCCGGGCTGTCACCGAGGTCGGCGCGATCGCGTTCACCGCTGTCTCGGCGGCGGCCTTGGCCGCACCGTACGGGGAGATCGGGTCGGGGAGGCACGTCTCGTCGTAGCGAATCGCGGCACCGGAGAAGACCGTGTCGCTGGACACATGGACCAGGCGCCCACCTGCCGCGGCGACGGCGAGAGCCACGTTCACGGCTCCGGTCGCCGTGGTCGCCCAGTCTGTCTGCCGGTACGCGGCGTTGACGACCACCTCCGGCTGGAACGCGTCGATCAGCGCGTCGACGTCCTCTCGTCGGCGCACATCGAGCGGCGACCACTCGACACCCGCGGTCTCTCCTGGTCGGGTCAGGTAGGTCGCGGCCACCTCATGCCCGGCCACCAGACACTGCCGGACGAGTTCGCCGCCGAGAAACCCACTGCCGCCGACGACAAGGAATCTCATGGCCGGTCCGAGCCGGATGTGCTGCAGGAAGTGCCCACCGGCTCATCATGCACTCATAGCCGGTGTCGTGTCCGCGGTGCCGAGGACCAGATGCCCGCGTGTCCCGCCTGAGCTCGACACGCAGCACTGCGGCGGGGGTTCAGGCGATCAGCAGGTGAAGGCCGAGCTCTGCCGCGTCGAGATCGACGAGGTCTCGGTTGCGTTCGGCCTACCGGCCGGATACGAGGTCGTCACGGAGGCCGCCAGGGCGCGGAACGGGAACGGGTGGCATGCTCGGCCACCGCGAACCTCGCCGCCGTGAACCCGGGTGGCGGGTTGTGGCGATACATCCTGACCGACTTCCCTACCGAAGGGCGGAGATGATCACACAGCCCGCCACCCGGGGCGACGCCGACCTCGTCAGCGCCTCCTGGACCCAGCCGGAAGTGTTCGCCGAGCTGTTCGACCGCTACTCCGGCATGCTCTACCGGTACGTCTCCAAACGGCTCGGCCCGGAACCGGCCGAGGACCTCGTCGGAGAGACGTTCCTGGTCGCCTTCTCCCGGCGCAGGAGCTACGACCTGGCCTATTCGGACGCCCGGCCCTGGCTCTTCGGCATTCTCACCAAGCTCATATCCCGTCGGCACCGCACCGAGGCGGCCCGCTACCGGGCGCTGTTACGGGCGCCTGTGAACGACCACGAGGACTCGCCCGCCGACCGGGTGGCCGACGGGGTGAGCGCGCAGGCCGCCCGCCCCGCCCTGATCAGCGCGCTCGCGGTGCTGCCCGCCAAGGATCGCGACGTGCTGCTGCTGATCGCCTGGGGCGATCTGACGTACGAGGAGGTCGCGCGGGCGCTCGACATCCCGGTCGGCACCGTGCGCTCCCGCCTCAACAGGGGCAGGCGGAAGGTACGGGCGGCGCTGGGCGACACCAATCCGATGCTCGATGAGGAGGCGTGACGATGGACGACCTGAAGATGCTGCGCGACCTCGGCGCCGAGCTGGAGCACCGGCCGCCGGCGACGCTGACCCGCCGGCGCGACCGCCTGCTGACCGCCCGGTCCCGCCGTCGCCTGCGGGTGGGCTGGCCGACCATGGGCCTGGCCGCCGCGGCCACCGTGGTCGCCGTGACCGTGCCCACGCTGGTGTTGAACTCCGGGGAGAGCGTCACTCCGGCCGGGGGCAGACCGGTCAAGGTGACCGGCGCGCTGAACATCCTTGTCGTCGGCACCGACAGCCAGGCCGGTAGCCCCCGCTTCCGTACGGGGGGTGCGCGCAGTGACACCATCCTGCTGGCGCACCTGCCGGCGGACCGGAAGCGGATCACGTTCGTCAACCTGCCACGCGACTCGATCGTCCAGATCCCCGCCTGTGGAACGGTGCCTGCCCGGAGGGACATGATCAACTCGGCGTTCAACAAGGGTGGGCTCACCTGCACCGTCAAGACGGTCGAGACGCTGACCGACCTGCGGATCGACCACGCGATGGAGTTCGACTTCCAGGCGTTCAAGGAGGTGGTCGACGCTCTCGGCGGCGTCGAGGTCAGGCTGCCCAAACCCGTGAACGATCCCAAGGCCAAGCTGACGCTCCCCGCCGGCAAGAGCATGCTCAGCGGCGAGCAGGCGCTCGCCTACATGCGGCTGCGCAACTACGGCGACGGCTCGGACATCCAGCGGATCAAGCGCCAGGCCGCGCTCATGCGGGCGATGCTGAAAAAGGCCAGGCAGGGGATCATCGACCCTGCCCGGCTCCAATCCTTCCTCTCCGCGGCGACCAGGAGCATAAAGAGCGACATGGGCCTGGGCACGATGGCCGTCATCGCCGAAAGCGCACGTGAGAGCCAGGCGGCGTTCCTCATGGTGCCTTGGCTGCCGGCTCCGGACGATCCCAACAAGATCGTCTGGAAGCAGCCCGAGGCGAGCGAGCTCTTCGGCGACCTGCGCTAACTTGATCTTCAACCTGGGGCGCTCCTGCCCCGGTTGGTGGGCACCTGATCTCCGAGGAACTCGGGCTCCCCGGAGAAGGAGTCCACAACCGGAGCAGGACCGGCGGCTGGGCGGCGGTTCGCGGGAGGTCACCGAGGGCGGGCATCCGCGATGCGCCGGCCTTCGGCCGCCGTCTTCAGCATGCGGAGCATGTCCTCGTGGCCCTCGCGGAGCTTGGCGCTGCTGTAGAAGAGCGTCAGCAGGGGGCCGGACATGGACTCCTCGATGGTCACGCGAGTTCGCCCGTTCTCGGTCGCGTCCAGCCGCATCCGGTCGATGGCCTTGATGTAGCCCATCGCGACACCGGTCCAGGTGAGTTCCCGCTCCGGCTCCACCACGGCGAAGGTCGACCTGATCGCCGATCCCCGGATGTTCCAGCGGAAGGTCGCGTCCGGCTTCATCTCGCCGAGCTCGACGACGTACGCGTCCGAGCGCCACTCCGGCCAGCCGTTCATGTCGGCGAGCAGCTTCCACACCTTTTCGGCGGGGGCGTCGATGACGATCGAGGTCGAGGACTTGACGGGCGCGTTCTCGTCGAGCCGCCCCTTCTTGGCGTACTCCTCGTGCAGGCGCTCGATCGGCGGGCCGGCGTAGAGAATCTTCATGACACTCCCTCGGAGCAGTGTTCCTTTGTGAGAGCAATGCTCTCGCTTGGCTGTGTGTGAGTCAAGAGCGTTGCTCTCGTTAATGAGCGGTGATCTGGACATGCGGGCTGCGTACCGCTTCCAGCCATGCGGAGGCGGTGCGCGCCGCGATCGACCTGGGCGGCGACACCTACGCCGGCGGCTGAGGCAGCGGTTCGCAAGCGTCTTCCAAGAGGGCTCTTCCATGATCGCTCTGAGAGGGGTGGTGGCGGTGAGGGGATGGAAGGCGCGTGCCGTCATGTGCCTGCTGGCGGCATCCGGGTGCGAGCTGGTGATCGCGGCGGTCGCCCTCGTTCTGCTGCCTCCCCTTCAGCGGGAGCTGGTGGCCGGCTACCGGCCCGGCTACGGCTTGGACGACTCCCTGGAGACAACGGTGAGCACTCTCCAGTGGTACATGTGGAGCTACGCCGTGGCCGGTGTGATCACGCTGGCCATGGCGGCCCTGGTGTGGTGGCGGGCCGGAAGCGCGGGAGTGCGGGCCGTCGTGGTGCTGGGCCTCGGGCCGTACGCGGTGCTCTATCTTCTCTTCGGCCTGCTGGCACCGGAAACCGGCCTGCCGGCACGCCAGGAGCAGGTGGGCCGGTACTCGGACATGGTCCCGTGGCCGGCGGCCGCGGCCGCGCTCCTCTATCTCGCGGGGGCGATCCTGATCTTCCTCGCCAGGACCGCCCGCCATTCCGGGCCTCCCCGCGCCGCGTCGTAGTAGATCGACGCCTACCGCGCTGTGCCGAAGACGAGCCGGACCAGCGAGCGGGCGACGATCTCCGGATCGTCGTGGGCGCTTTCCGGGAGAGCCCCGCTCATCCACAGGGCGGCGAAGCCGTGGGCGAGCGACCAGGCGGCGATCGTGGTCAACCGGTCCTGTTCCGGGTTCGGCGAGATCGTGCCGGCGCCGGTGACGAGCACATGGAAGGCGCGCTCGCGTGCGGATCTCACGCCGGGGTCATCGGTGCGGTAGAGCTCGGGGCGGAACATCACCTCGAAGTAGGGCCGGTGGTCGATGGCGAAGCGGATGTAGGCGACGCCGGCCTCCAGGATGTCGCCGGCCGTTCGCTCCAGTACGTCGGCGAACACCTCGAAACCTTCGGCGGCTACGGCGGTCAGCAGCCCCGTCTTGTCGCCGAAGTGGTGAGCGGGGGCGGCGTGCGAGACCCCCGCGCGGCGGGCCAGCTCGCGCAGGCTCCATCCGGCCGGCCCGGACTCGCCGATGGCCTCAAGGGCGGCGTCGATGATGGCGCGCCGCAGATTGCCGTGGTGGTAGACCGGCTGGTTGATCTGCCTCACCTCCGCACTTCGATCGTCTCCCGGTAACGGGCCCACCTTATCTTGACGTTGACAAGATGGCGAATCTCCCTCAATCTTGCCGATGACAAGATTGGCGGGCCAAGCCACTGCCACCGGAAGGCGGGCGGTGCCACGACCACCGCCAAATGATCATCGACCGACCGAAGGTGAGTTCTATGACCGTGATCGTTCTCGTCGTGGCCACACTGGGTTTCCGCCTGTTGGGCATGCTGCTCGGGCCGGCCCGCTTCGCCACTTGGCGGGTGAGCGCCGCGCACGGCCTGGCCGTCATGCTCGTGATGACGGCCGCTGCTCACTTCGTCCCGCCAGGCGTGACCTTCATGCCGAATCACGCCGACATGGTGGCCATGGTCCCCCCGTTCGTCCCGTTTCCCGCCCTCATGGTCTACCTGACCGGCATCCTGGAGCTGGCCGGGGCGGTGGGCCTCGTGCTTCCGGCCACCCGGCGGGCGGCCGGGATCTGCCTGGCCCTGCTGTTCGTGCTCATGCTCCCGGCCAACATCCACGCCGCGCTGGCCGGGGTGACCTTTGCGGGAGAGGCGGCGTCGCCGCTGTGGCAGCGCATCCCCGAGCAGGTTCTCTACATCGGCGTGGCGCTCTGGGCGGCGGGAGTCATGGGGGGACTCTCAGGCCGTACGACCTCCGCGAGCAGCGCGTCCACCGGGTCTTGAAGCGGGGCGAGCCGGGCGCGCGGACCGGCGCGATAGGACGGGCAAGGCGGCATGCGGCCAAGACCTGAATATGGTTGGCTGGGAGGAAGGCGGAAAGATAAGAGATTATGAGGATTCCGGCCTGCTTGTATCAAGCAGGTCAACAAAAAGTATCTTTGGTGCACGACGTTTCCTGGAGTGGCCATGATCACGACTTCGGCTAATGCCCCATCTATGTACGTTGCGGTTCGCGGCGCCTGCGATGGGCTTGCGGCACCGGCGTTGACCATCCGTCCCACCGCCTCCGGTCGACATTTCACAGACGTCCCTGCGCCCGGTGGTGAACAATGGACGGGGTCGTTCGCCGTCGGTGATGGAGTAGTGGCCGCTACCACCCACGTTCCTGGTGACCCGGATTTCGTGCCGCGTCTCTACAAATTTCCGCTGACCAGCGAAGTCGACGCCGAATCTCAAATCCATCGGGTGCCGCTCCCATCGATGCGGTCATCTTTGATCTACGTGAGGGCGGTCTCACGGGACGGCGCTCTCGCTGTTCTGGTCGTCGATACAGACCAGAGCGGTCGTGAGGAGTGCTTCGCGGTTCCACTCACCGGTCACGGACCCGTGCGAATATTGCCGGCCCCGGAAATCATGTCGCATGTGTTCGATGTATCGGTTGGGCCGAAGAGTGAAGTCGTGCTCGCTGTGGCGGGCGCTCCAGGTGCTCCGCAGCACCGGCGAATTCTGCACCATGATCTCGGCGGTACGGCTTCGACATCCCCTGGCACTGTTCTCATCGAGGATGGTGACCACGGCATCTACCAGATCTATGCTGTGGACCTGTCCCCCGATGGGACCCTGCTGGCCGTGGCAGGTACTCGGGACGGTGGTGGCACGTTTGCGGTGTTGGTCATGCCGGTGGGCGGAGGAACCCCCCGCGAGCTATATCAGCGACCTGTTTCCTGGGCCGATCCTGTTGAGGTGGACCTTTCTTTCGACGGCACCGGCGAACATCTACTGGTAGGCCATGGGGACATCTGCTGGCTTGATATCTCTAACGGTACCTGTCGTGTGCTGACACGTTGCGATGAGGAGCACTGGATGCGCGTCGCATGGTGAGTTGATGCTGTTTTCGGGCATCGCGATCACCTGGATCCGGCTGGTCTCAGCACCTCCACGAGATCGTCCATCATCACGACGAACAGGCCAATTACCAAGCCAAATGCCATGGCCACGATGATGCCTTCCGGTTCCGGTCCGGCGGCTCCATGGTGTTCGACAAGTCCCGCCATTGCCGCGGATGCGAGCAGTACATTGCGAACTACATGGCGGGCCGAGTAGCGGGTCCCGTGCTTTCCGAAGCAGTGGCAGTGAGCGCCCTGGATCCGACGCATTACCAGTGTGAAGGCGAGTAATAGGGAGCCCGCCAGTAGGAAACCGAGAACGGCCGCCCATCGTACCCCGGCAAGGGATATGGCAAAAGCCAGGAGGGTCAGCCCTTCAAGGGCGGTCACCATGGTTGCGAGCAGCATCGATGTTCGCTCGGATGCGAAAGATCGCAACGCCTCGGCGAACTCCTTTAGATTCCTCGCCTTTCCCATGCAGGAGACTGCGAAGATGGTCGACAGTAGAGTCATTGCGCTGGCGGAAACATAACCCATCAGACGTTCATCTTCCGTATTACCGTAGCGACGACCCTGTCGGCCGAGATGAAACCGAGGTGCCGGGAATCCACGCTTTGGCGTCTGTTGTCCCCGAGAACGACGACATGGTTCGGAGGGACCAGCGTGCCTTGGTCGTTCCCCCTCATGACCCCAGGAACCAGTTGTCCAGGGACCGCGACGACTCTTTTGATAATGTTCATCGGTGGTCCTGGATTTTCACTGGGAGGGGCAGTGTCGATGACCACCACCTGGCCGGGATGGAGGTGTCGAGGAGAGCGTCGCCAAGCGAGTAGCCGGTCGCCTTCTATGTAGTTCGGTTCCATGCTCGGCCCTGTTACGGCAACTATCAAAAGCTTCCTCCGAAGGAGAAGAACGATGATGACTCCGAAGGAGGCCAGCAAGGGAACGCCGATCATAGATCGTCCTGATAGCCGACTGCCTGCATGGTGAACAGCCGGGAATAGTGGCCGTCGAGCTGTATCAAGTCATCGTGGCTGCCGAGTTCCGCTACGACTCCGTCGTCGAGAACGACAAGGATGTCAGCTTCCCTGACCGTGTTGAGACGATGAGAGATCAAAAGGCTCGTCTTGCCTGCACGGTGCTTCTTGAGTCGCATATGTAGCTCGTATTCGGCCTCGGCGTCCAGGCCCGAACTCGGCTCGTCGAGGATCAACAAATCGCGTTCGTCGCGAAGCAGGGCGCGGGCTATCGCGATGCGCTGCCCCTGCCCCCCGGACAGGTACACGCCTTCTGATTGCTCGTCCTCTTGAAAGAAGCTCCTTGTCATGAGGGTGTCGTAGCCACTGGGCAGGGCCTGCACCGCGTCGTTCACGCCGGCCCGCTCGGCGGCGTCCTTGATAGCGTGCCGATCTCCAATTCGGGCGAGGTCACCCACACCGATGTTCTCGGCCACGGAGAGGTCGTATTGCATAAAATCTTGGAATACTACGGAGATCCGGTTTCGTAGATCTGCCACGTCGACATTCCGCAGATCTACACCGTCCCAGGTGATCGTGCCCCGCACTGGGTCGTAGAAACGGCACAGAAGTTTGACCAGTGTGCTCTTACCGGACCCGTTCAAGCCGACCAGCCCGATACTGACGCCGCGCGGAATGGTGAGGTTAACCCCGCGCAGGATCCAAGGGTGATCGGGACCGTAACGAAACCAGACGTCTTTGAGTTCGATTTGGGCGGACAGTGGGGGAAGTTGTTGGTCCGCCCGAAGAGGGAGGTCCGGTTCTGCGCCAACCACATGTCGATAATGTGAAAACAACAGTAGATGCTGATGAGCCAAGCCGAGTTGGGCGACAAGGCCGCCGATCGCACCCTGCACACCGGCCATGGCGGCGACGAACATCAACACATCGCCGATCGTTAGCATTCCTGCGCGAGCCTGCATCATGGCCCAGACCAGTCCGGCCCCCGAAATCATCGCGGCGACGGCTCGCAGAGCGCCCTGCGTCAGCGTCTGGCGCTGTTCCAGGCGGCGTTTCTCTGCATTCGCCGTCCGGCGTTCCCCGAGCATGCGTTTGTGAAGAAATTCGCTGAGACCGTACAGGCGAACCTCTTTGGCAGCTTCGGTGCTGGACAACAGTTGACTATAGAAGAACTCGCGACGTTCTACGGGCCCTAGAGTCCACATCATCGCTGCCAGCCGTTTCGCCATAAGGATTTCGGCGAGTAGCGCGGGAAGCGAGCCCAGTAATGTCAGCGCGGCCATCAGGGGGCTGATGGACAGCAGTGCCCCCAGGAATCCGCCGGCCGTGATGAGTCCTCCCACCATCCCTAGGACCGCCTCACCGACCTGCCCGGGCGTCATACCGCCCGACTGAACGGCGAGCCTGAGGTGATCCAGAAAGGTGGGGTCTTCGAACCTCGCCAGTCCTGGTAACCGGCCGATCACGCCGTAGAGCCGGTCCTGTGCCCGCAGGCTGATCTGCCGGTCCAGTTCGGTTCCGGCGTACCCGCGGATGAGGGGGGTCAGGCTTGCCGCGAGCCCCAGGACGGCGAGAGCGAAGGCCAGGGCGATCACGGTCGTTGTCGTGTCCTTCGCGGCCAGCCCGTCCAGCGTAAGCTTGGTGATCCAGGTGGTCACCACCGGAATAGCGGCGGCGAACAGGCTCAGTACGACGATGGTGGCCGCCCAGGCGGGTCCGGCGTTCCACGCCATCCGCAACGCTGGAAGCAGTCCGACCCATGAAGATGATCGCCTCATGCCTCACGCAGCCTTCGCTGGAAGTCCGATCTGCACGACCCTGCGCTCGTTGAGCGTCATGACCACGGGTGTGCCGGTGATTGCGAACGCACTGCACACCGGCCCGCCGTACGGCTCGACCACGACATCGGCGAACTTCTCCGTGCGCGCGACCATGGGGTCGGCCTCGGCACTGCTGTTCGCCACTATCACGGCCAAGGCATTTCCGATGTTCGCCTGAGCGAACTCCACAAAGGCGGGCAATTTCTCCTCGCACGGCTGGCAGCCCGGTGTGAAGAAACCGACTGTCGTGGTTCCGCGTAGCTGCGCGCCGGACAGCGACTTCCCTCTCGTGGTCGCGGTTTCGAAATCTCCTATGTCCTCGTCCGGCAAGAGCGGTTTGACGTCGGCCAACGCCGGATGTGACAAATTTAACCTGCGAATGATTCCGTAGGTGAGCAGGAGGTTCAGCAGGGCAAGTGCGAAAGTTAATACAATCAATGCGACCAGGAACACCATAGACCAGGCACCTTAGGGGCGGGGGATGGAGATGTGGACCGAATCGAGCTCGGCGGGCGGCTCTCCCGGGAAGGTATTGGTCAGCATGCTTGTGACAGTGTAGAGGTTCCAGGCCAGAGCGGGCTGCGTGACCGTGGGACCTGCGAAAAGGAGTTTTAATTCATCCGGACGGATGAGATCGGTGAGTGCGTCGGCCCGTTCCATTACGTATTCGCCGAGTATTGCCGACAACGTGGGACCCGGGCTTGTTCGCCAGTTCCATCCACTGCTCTTCTTTTTGCTGGAGACCGCTGCGGGTGCTGCCTTCGCAGTCGGTCGGAACCGTGACAAGAGCGATGGTGGACGGTCGGCGGCGAACCGCCACGGGGTGCCTTCGAGTGGGACGCTCCGTAGCACCGGGGCGAATTCACGTATGAGGCCGTAAACGACCTCCTCTGAATATCGCCACTGCTGTTCGAGTGCCAGGGCCTCGGGTACCACCCGGTTGTCCAGGAACGGCTGGATGGGATTACCTCGGCGTAACGATCCCACCCGTGCGCCGGCATGCCATCTACCCACCCGGTAGGTGATGTACATGTGATCGAGGACTTCCCAAGGATTTTCCTGTGCCCTTGCCATCCATGGTGTGGCAAGGGATCGGGCGTGCTCGTTCACTTCGTCAGTGAACAGCTTGTCATTCTTGAGGAAGAAGTCCTTGATGCGGCGCAGCATCGCCTTTTCGCTCGTGTTGTTCTGGCTGTAGAGGAACCCGCCTCTGAGGATCTCTCCACTCTGTCCAGACATAGTAAGTTTCGCGCTGTACGGAAGGTACTCGACAATGCTTTCGTAGGCAGAGGTCATGCCCTCGCACGTCTTGAGAACGTCATACGTGCGTTGTTGAGGATGCGGAATGACGACCGCGTCCTTCGCGACTGTTTGCGTTGGCGCGATGACGGTATGGTCGATGCCCAACTTCGCGGCAATCTGGCGAGCGATCACGACGTCAGGGTGATCGTCGAGGCCGTTTGTCGTAGCCCGGAAGGGGATCTTCGCTGCATGGAGGAGCGCTGCCATCAGCCGGCTGTCGCGGCCGCCGGTGAGCGCCAAGTTCACCGGCTCCGAAGCCGAGCGCAGTGGGGCGACGGCTGCCACAAGGGCCTCGCCGAGCTGGGCGACGGCCGCACGCTTGGCTCGGGGTGAGCCTGGCGCAGGTCGCGCTTGCGGCAGTGGTGTACCGGCGATCGTTCGGGTGCCGCCACGGACGACGATTGACGAAGAGGGGCCTAGGGCCTCAACGCCACGGTAGGGAGTCTCGTCGGAGAGAAAGTACCCCTGGCGAATCATGGACTGTAGGGCGAGCTCATTCCAGAGAATCGTTCCTCCCGTCGCGACGAGATGAACATGCAGTGCGCGGTTACCCACGATGTGCAGTTGTGGTGTCTCCGCATAGAAGACAGGGCAGGCACGAGTGCTCACCGTCACTGCCTGGATTTCTCCCGGCGCCACTCGGAAGGCGGAGAAGCATCCCCCCAGCGAGGCCGCCGCTCCTCCCAGGGAAGCGGCCGCCGCGAGCCTGGCGACATCCTTGGCCGCAGCCAGATGGCCGCTGATTCCCACGGCATGATCCGGTCCCTTGGAGATCAGGGGTAGACGTCCGGCGACTGATTCTTCGTTGGACCACGCCAACAAAGTCGTTTCTGCATCCCGCCACTCGTCAGCGGTAACCGTGTCGAGTGGAGCGGGAAACACATCACCGATCACGGACCGTGCAATGGAGATCGCGGTGGCAACGGGCGACTTCGGATTCTTCGAGATCAGTGCCATAAAGACGCGCAAAGTTGTTCCAATCAGGAGCGGAATATGTTTCGCCCGGCGGCGTGGATCTCCTCATTTTCAAGGGTATGAGGAGATCCCAGGCCGGTCATCCGCCGGGTTGTGCTACCAGCCGCAGGCGTAATAGGCCCAACTGGTACAGCTGATCAGCTTGCCGCTGTCCATATAGGTGCAGGTACGTACCTGCCGCCACCGGTTACCGTACGAGTCGCAACCAGAGCCCGCGGGACCCTGAATGTACTGGAACTGCGTCCGAGTGTAGGTGGCAGCCGCTCGCGTATGCGGCACGAACAGCGCCAACGCCTTGTCGGCCAATTTCTGTAGCATCACATCTTCTCCATCTCTGATCAGCTGTCCCAGGGTGGGACGGCTTCGCAAAATGGAGATTACTCGGAAATGCGGACAATCATAGATCGTTGGTTTCTTGTTTTTGTCCGGGACCGTCCCGGACAATTTACTGATCAGTTATCCTGGTGGCCTTCATGGCGACCGTCTTACGAGCCTCGACCCAGTCTCTGACATCTTCCGAGCTGCATCCACATGCCTTAACGAATGCAATGACGAGCGGCTCCTTCGGCAGGCGAAGGTAGGTTAGCGCGGCGGCCAGTGTGCTTCGTGGAAGGGTTTCACCGATACTCTGTGCCCGACGTTCGAGTTGTCGTAGCGTGGATCCGGACCACGCTTTGAGCTGGCGCATTCTCAACACGAATTCTCTAACCGTCCTCGGCTCCTCGATCCTTGGACAGTTGCTCGCTGAAGTCATTGGACTCCTTGCCGATGACTTACCGATGGGCGTTGGCCGAGTCGATCAACGAGAAAGATTGGAATTCTCATGATTGACCGGTGTCGACCAGGACGGAGTGAGGTGAGGGCCTTCGTGGCGCCCAGAATGGACGCACCGATCCAGCAGGCCCTCACCCTCCAGTAGCTTCAGGTCCCCGATCCTGGGGTCAAGAGCTGTGGATCACATCCGGTCTCTAGGCGGGATTGACGCACAGCACCCAGTTCTCGGGGAGTACCTTCGGTACGTTGCAGTAAGTTGTCTTCGTCTTGGAGCTGCCGTCCCGGAACCATTTCAAGGTGACGGTTCCATGGAACCACCATCCGGTGAAGCTGTGGCAACTATCGACCGGGTCGAGGTATCCCGTTGTGCTTGCAGTCGTGCCCGACTGGCTTGTCCCGGTGATTTTTACGGCGGTGTAGAAGGCCTGATCATCGCAAGCGCGGACCTGCTGGCCGTTGGTCCCTAAAGTCTGTACAAGATCCGCGGAGGCGGCGCCGGTTGTCGCCGTGACGACAGCCCCTACAGTGAGGATGCCGATCACGGTGCGTCGGATGGCCATGTGTGACAGATGAGAAGCCATGGCAATTCCCTTCAGTATGGGAGGATTCAGGTTCGCCCCGGTCCGGGAGTTCGGCGAACCGCGTTGCCTTGATCGCGAAACCTTCATTTGCTGTGCGTGAGCAGGACGACCCGGCGGCGCTGGGCGCGGAGCGCATTGTGGATGTCGGATCGACGGACCGCCGGCCGGTTGTTTGACTGCGGTGAGAATGCCGGTGCCGTCATAGCCGGGGTCTGCCAGTGCGTGTCCTTTCGGTAGTCGCCGGTCAGGCCGTGAATGAGATGCGTGTGGCTCTGGATCGCCCGGCCGGGCCCTTTGTGCTTGTTCTATGAGCATGCCGGGAACCGGTTAGGATGTCGTTGGCGTTTCTTGCGCGGTTCTTGTCAATTTGCGCACGGCGTCGTCGTGCCGGGTCAGGTGCCGGTAGTCGCGGGGGGATGTGTCGTACGCGGCGCGAAAGACCTTGCTGAAGTGCGCGCCGTCGATGAAGCCCCAGCGGGTGGCGATGGTCTGAATCGGACGAGAGCCCAGGGCGGGATCGGCCAGGTCGCGGCGGCACTGCTCCAGACGGCACCGGCGGATCCAGGCCGCGACGGTCATGCCGTGGTCCTGGAACAGCTTGTACAGGTGCCGGGTGGAGATCTGGTGAGCGGCCGCGATGAGATCCGCGGTCAGGGCCGGGTCGCCGAGGCGGTCGCGGATGAAACGATGGACCTGGGCCAGCAGGGCCCGCTGCCGCGCCTCGGGCGACAGGCAGGCGGTGGCGTCGAGCTGGTGGGCGCAGCCGGCCGCGATCAGGTCCAGCGTGATGCCGCCCAGGGCGGTGGTGTCGGCCTCGGTGTAGTCTTCGGCGTTTCTCATCAGCTCGAACAGGTGGCCGGCCAGTACGGCGCCGATCCCGCCGCGGGCGGAGAACGGCACCGTGGCGAGCCGGCCGACGGTGCTGGAGCGCAGGCCCAGCGAAGCCCGGGGGAACTGGATGACCACGGTCTCGCTCCTGCCGTCCTGCGCCGATCGCCGTCCCAGGTAGGGGTGAGAGGAGTCGACGAGAATGAACTGCCCGGCATCGAACACGGCTTCCCGGCCGCCCTGCGCCAGCGTGCCGCCGCCCCTGACGATGAGATGGAGCTGGTACGACTCCGGATCGCACTGCCGGACGAGCTTGGCGGTCCGCTCCGACCACAGCGCCGGGTGGGTCAGCGTCGACACCTGCGCCTCGCCGAGGTTCAGCACCCGCACCGAAGCCTGGAAATCGACTCCGCCGTCGATGCGAACCCAGGAAGGAATGTGAGTCTGCGATGCCACCTCGAACCAGCAGGAAAAGCGGTCTTCTGGAGCCAGATTATCTGTCCGCAATTCCGTGACTACCATCCGTGTGCCTCCTGTAATCCAGGACCACCAATATCGCCAAGTATGGTTGACCGCAGTCATGGTGCTTGTCCAGCAGATGGGGAAACATTCCTGAAAGTATGCCTGATGTTTTTTGCCGCTGGAGCGGATAGGCGTAAGCATTTACCAGCGATAAGTCGCCACGGGTTACCCCGAGGCCACCATGGGTGACGCTTTGATCTTACATGAATTTGTGTTAAGAAAATTTCAGAGTAGAGTTCGACCCGCCTGGACCGAGACAGGTGTCGGCGCTTGCCCTCCATTGGGATGATCTCGGCAAGATCAATAGGACGGTTGTGATTCGATGCTTTCAAAGCGACGCCGACAGACATGAATCGAGATGGATCGCGATGTCCCTGAAATAGGTATGGAGCTTCCGATGGAAGAGGTCTCGGCACAGGTCTTCTCCAGTCAGGAAAGCCTCATATGATCACCTGTCGTGCCATGCTCGGTGCCCCTTGGGAACGGGTTCGCCACCTCTCTGCTGCTGTCGACCGAACGCCGCCGACCGGGCAGCAGAAAGGGGTCCAAGGCTCTTACCTGTTCGAGCAGGCGGTGATGGGATTATGTTGGTTTCACGACCGCACCGGGCCGTTCTCGGCCATGACCGCGGCATCTCCCGCGCCACCGCCTACTGCCATCTCGACAAGGTCATCGACGTCCTGACCGACCAGGCAACCGACCTGTACCAAGCCCTGCGGCGCGCCGCCGACGAGGGCCTCGCCCACCTGATCCTGGACGGCGGGAGTCATCAGGGGACTTTCAGGCCGTACGGCCTCCGCGAGCAGCGTGTCCACCACGCTTTAAATCGTTCGGCGAGCAGTGCTTCCCCGCCCGGGCGAACGGCGGGCCTGCTGGCGTTGATGCTGCTGACCGAGGCGCGCGGCGCGGCGCGTACCGGCCCCGACGGCGCGCTCGTGCCGCTGGCGGAGCAGGACCGGTCCCGCTGGGACACCGCGGCCATCGCGGAGGGAACCGGCATCATCACCCGTACGTTGGCGACTCGCCCGCTCGGCCCGTACCAGGTTCAGGCCGCCATCGCGGCGGTACACGACGAGGCGCCGTCGGCCGAGGCCACCGACTGGCGGCAGATCCTGGCGCTGTACGAGATCCTGGAGCGCCTGCTTCCCAACCCCGTCACCACCCTCAACCGGGCGGTCGCGCTGGCGATGGCGCACGGACCGCACGCCGGACTGGCGCTGTTGGACGAGCTGGAATCCGGGGTGCTCGCCGGCCATCATCGACTGCTGGCCGTCCGCGCCCACCTGCTCGACCAGGCTGGGGAGACCGCCGCCGCGGCCTCGGCCTACCGGGAGGCCGCACGTCTGGCCGGCAGCCGGCCTGAGCAGCGGTTTCTCCTGCAGCGCGCGGCCCGCTGCGCGACCGCGTCCGGTAGTCGGCCTGAGCGGTAGCCGCGCCGCCCGCCGCGTGAGGTGAACCGAGTCGCGGAAAAACATCTGTGCGGGCAGGTAGAAATCCGGTCCGCGGCTCCGACTCTCTCCTGAGCGGGCCCCATCGGGGGGCCGCCGGAACGGGAGCGAAGCGATATGACAAAGGTGACGGCACAGATGTCGGTGTCAGCGGGACGAGCTTCACCCCTGGCCGCGCTGTGGATGCTGTTCCACCAGTACAAGGCGCGGTTCGGCCCGGTGGAAGGACGCGATTTCCGTGCCCGCGCCGCCGAGGCCGGGCGAGCATGGGTGAGCACCGCCTCAAGCCGGTAGGGGCGTAGGAAGCGCGTATGAGCGCACCGACCCACGACCGCCGGAGGCCCGCACGCCGAACCGGACACTGTTCCCCCTGCCATCCGGCAGGCGCCGACAGGAAGCCGGCAGAGATCGACAGGGGCCGACATTCCTCGAATGTCGGCCCCTGTGTTCTTCGTCCGAAGCTTCGGCGCGGTCAGCCGCGCAGGGCGGCGGTGAGCTCGTCGGTGCGGGCCCGGCTGCCCCAGAACCACTCCACGTGGGCGTCGCGCCGTTGCTCCCCCAGCCAGTCGTCGAAGATCCGCCTTTCGACGAACTCGCGGGTCAGCTCGTCGAGCACCGCGGGCTCGACGGCCAGTACGCGTGCGACGCAGAGGCCGCCGTCCGGCAGTCGAGCGGGTCCGAGCACCTGGCCTTCCCGCGCGTCGGCGGCCGGTGCGCCGAAAAGCGCGACCAGGTCGTCCCTGCTGTTGGCCTCCATCCGGCAGGTGGCCAGGCCGACCAGTACCTCCTGTGCCGCCAGCGTGACCGGGTCGCCGTCCCGCAGGAGCGCGGCGGCGGCGTCGGCTCGTTCGGGGTCGGCGTACCGCAGTCTGATCACGCGCAGCCGGTCGAACTCCCCGCGGTGGGCGGCGAAGAACTCCTCGGCCCGCCCTTCGACCACCTCTCGGCGCAGGTCCGCGACCGCGGCCTCGTTCGTCACGATCTCCTCGAGGCGGGCGTGGCTCAGGCCGCGCCCGGTCATCCACCGTCGCATCACTTCTGTGGTCAGCAGTCCTCGCGCCCGGCGGAAGGCGTCCATGGCCTGCTGGAGCCTTTCGTCGGACAGATCCGTCTGCCGGGTGGCCAGGGCCTGCTCGACCAGGGCGGCGTTCACCAGCTGCCGGGCCAGGCCGGTGTCCTCCAACAGCACGTCCAGGGTCGTGACGGTCCGTTCCATGGTCATGTCGACGCCGTTCACGCGTACGACGAGCTGCTCGCCGGAACGCTGGCCGCCGCGCAGCGGCCAGGGGATCGTCCGGTTCGGGGCGTAGGCCAGCGAGACGGTCCCCTCGGTCGAGGGGAACAGCAGGTCGTAGTGGTATTCGTCGGTGGCGGCCTCCCGCTGCCACAGCAGCCGCATGGGTACTCGCGGGTGGCGGGCGCGTAGATCCGACAGCCGGTCGCGGGCGGACTCGGGCGAGGCGTCGTCGAGCCCGCGCAGCCATTCCAGGGCGTCGCCGAGAAGCTCGGAGGGCACCATCGGGGACACGTCAGGCTCCTTCCAGCAGTAGGTCGCAGAGCGCCTCGCTGATCGGCAGACCGGTCAGCTCCTCGATCCACAGCCACTGCCCGTTGGGGTTGATCTCCAGAAACACGTAGCGGCCGTCCGGGGTCAGGACCAGGTCCAAGGCTCCGTAGGCCAGGCCGAGCCGCTCGGTCATCGCCAGGCACCGATCGGCGATCTCGTCAGGCAGCCGATGCACGTGATGCGGGGTCACCCCGAGGTCGTACCAGCGCCAGTCCACTCTCGCCCGGTTGCTGGTCTGGGAGTGGATCTCGGCCGCGAACACTTGCCGGCCGACGACGGTGACCCGCAGCTCCAGCCGCTTGGGCACGTACTGCTGCACGATGACCGGGGAGAACCGCAGCGCGTCCGCGTAACCGACATCGCGGGGCGAGACGAGCTCGCACTTGCGGATGACCGTGTGACCGGCGGCGAGGTTCTCCACCCACGGCATGCCCATGGGTTTGGTGACGATCTGCCCGTCATGACGGTTGTGGAAGTCCCACAGCGCGTCCGGCTGGGTCGCGATCAGCGTCTCGGGGATCTCGAACCCCAGCTCGGCGGCCAGCATGAGCTGCGACGCCTTGTGACCGGCCCGCCGGAACACCGACTCGCGCGCGGGCACGACCCGGCACGGCAGGTGCTCCCACAGGTCGCCGATCAGGTTCACGCTCTCCAGGGCGGTGTAGGCCGCCACCGAGGGGTCGGTGATCTCCGGATGGGCCTCCGGCGGCTGGGGCCGCCGCCACCACAGCGCGGTCAGCGAGTCCAGGTCGAGCGTGCCGGATTCGGTGTGCAGCAGCCGCCGGGCCAGACCGTGCGCGGTGTAGGCCAGCTCGACGTGCGCCCGTACGAGGTAGTCGCGGTTGTCGAAGACGGTCGTACGAGCACCGCGCCGGGCCAGCAGCTGCCTGAGGTGGTCGGCGTGCGGGTCGTGGTCGCGGGTGAGGACGAGGACATGCGGGGGTGACACGGTTCTCCTTGCAGAGCGGGCCCGCGCGCGGGGCGGCGGGTCGCCGGTGAAGGTGGGCCGTCGCCGCCGCCCCACACGGGGAACGGCGGCGACGGCCGGCTACGCAAGCGAATGCCCGTTAGTCCGGGTAGCAGACGCCCGGCGGGTCGAAGTACTCCGCCGTGGTGATCACGATCTTCTGGCCGCCGCTGAGGCTGCTCAGCGCGCTCTCGTCCAGCTCCATGCCGGCCGGGGTGATGTCACCCAGTTCGGTACGCGGTGTCGCGTTCATGGAACGTTCCTCCTTCCGTTGTGAGAAAACCATCTCGCGGCCAATTCTGCTTATCTTCCTTGTGAGCCGTTTGAAATGACTTGTGAGCGCTTGTGGCACTGGGTTGGGGGTTGAGGAACATCGGAATGAAAACTGGCGCTAAGCCCTCGTTGTCCCCGGTGAACGGTTGATAGCTCGCCGACGGCGAGATCGGCGAAGGCCTGGAGGTGCTGTGGGGCAGGGCGGCGGTCAACACCTGGAACGCGCGCCGCGCTTTGGCACTGTCGTGGCCGGCATGGTGCTCGGCGGGCGGGTCGTGGTCGCGGGTGAGGACGAGGACATGCGGGGGTGACACGGTTCTTCTCGCAGAGCGGGCCCGCGCACGGGGCGGGGGCCCGCCGGTGAAGGTGGGTCGTCGCCGCCGCCCCACACGGGAACGGCGGCGACAACCGGCTACGCGTCCGGGCAGCAGATGCCCGGCGGGTCGAAGTACTCACCCGTGACGATCACGGGCCGCCAGCCGCCGTTGAGGCTGCTCAGCGCGCTCTCGTCCAGCTCCATGCCCGCCGAGGTGATGTCACCCAGTTCGGTACGCGGTGTCGCGCTCATGGAACGTTCCTCCTTCCGTTGTGAGAAACCATCTCGCGGCCAATGCTGCTGATCTTGACTTGGGAGCTACTTGAAGGGACTTGTGAGCACTTGCGGCATGGTCTTCGCGGTGGCTCATCCGTGGTGCGCCGGGAGCTGCGCCCGGATGAGGCTCGCGTACAGGCCGCCCGCGCCGATCAGCGTCTCGTGCACGCCGCGCTCGACGATCCGGCCGCGGTCGAGCACCAGGATCAGATCGGCGTCCCTGATCGTGCTCAGCCGGTGGGCGATCACGATCCGCGTCTGCGGCAGGGTGCCGAGATTCGCGCTCAGCGCCGCCTCGGTGTCGGTGTCGAGATGGCTGGTGGCCTCGTCCAGCAGCAGGATCTCCGGCCGGCTCAGGATCGCCCTGGCCAGGGCGACGCGCTGGCGCTGGCCGCCGGACAGGCCCCCGCCCTCGGTGAGCAGGGTGTGGTACCCCATGGGCATGGCGACGATGTCGTCGTGGACGCAGGCCAGCCGGGCCGCCTCCTCCACCTCGGACAGCGTCGCGCCGGGATCGCCCAGCGCGATGTTGTCCGCGATCGAGCCGGTGAACAGGGCGGGCTCCTGCGTGACCACCCCGAAACGGCGCCGCAGCCATCGCGGATCCAGGCTGGACACCGGGGTTCCGTCGTAGCGGATCTCGCCCTCGACCGGTGGGAACAGTCCCAGCAGGAGCCGTGCGAGAGTGGTCTTGCCGGACCCGGACCTGCCGACCAGCGCGACCTTCTGCCCGGGAGAGATGTGCAGGTCGATCCCGCGGATGATCCATGGGCTCTCCGGCGCGTACCGGAAGCCGACCCCGCTCAGTTCGACCCCGCTCGGCCCATCTCCCTTCGGCTCGGCGACCATCGGTTCGGCCCGGCTCTGCTCGGTTCCGCCGGTGGTCTCAGGGGCGGTGTCCCAGATGTCGGCGAGCCGTTCCGCCTGGGCGCGGGCGGTCTGAAGGCCCCGCAGGCTGACGGTCAGCGAGGCCATCGGCGCCAGGGCGGCGGCGGCAAGGGCCAGCACGCCGAGCATCGCGCCCGGGGTGAGCCGATCGTCCACCACCTGCCACGCGCCGGCCCACAGCAGCGCCAGCGGGGCGGCGAACCGCAGCGCGGCCAGCACGTTGTCCTGCATGCCCTGGGCGAAGGAGCTGCGCCGCGCTCGCTGGGTCTGGATGTTCAGCAGGCGCGTCCAGCGGTCCAGCACCTGGGACTCCGCGCCGGACGACTTGATCGTCTCAATGCCCTTGACGGACTCGATGAGTTGTCCCTGGGCGTCGTTGCGCGCCTCCTGCTCGCGGTGGACCAGGTCGCGGATTCGCTGCCGGGTGAGGAGGAGCACGAGGAACTGGGCCGCCGCCATGACGGCGAGCACCCCGCCGAGCAGGGGCGACCGTACGGTGATCACGATCAGGTAGAAGACGGCGAGGGGCGCGTCGAGCAGCGCCGACAACACCTGCCCGGTGAGAATGTCGCGGAGCAGCCCGGCCCCGGCGATCCGCGCGACCAGGTCGGCGGAACCCCGGTGGGCGAAGAAGCGGAACGGCAGGGCGAGCAGCCGCCTGGCCAGATCGTCGAGGAGAGTGGTGTCGGCCCGGGCCCGCAGCACGACCAGCGCCCAGGCTCGCAGGCCTCCTGCCGCGAGATGGGCGAGCGCCGCCGTGGCCGCGGCCAGGCCGAGCAGGAGCAGCAGGTCGATCTCGCCGCGTCCCAGCACGCTGTCCACGACGCTTTCTGTGGCGGCGGGCAGCACGAGCCCGAGCGCCTGCAGGAAGAGGCTGAGCAGCACCAGGGTGGCCAGGATGCCCCGATGGTTCAGCACACTGAACCGGATGTAGCGCGACCACCAGGAACGCCGCGCACCGAAGCGTCCCCGTTGAAAGTCCAGGCCGGGGGCGAAGGTGAAGGCCACGCCGCTGTAGTCGCGGGTGAACTCCTCCCGGGTGAGCCGGATCCGGCCGGCCGCCGGGTCGACGATCGTGATCGTCTCCTCGGCGATCCGCTCGACCACCACGAAGTGCCGGGTCTTCCAGTGGGCGATGGCTGGCAGGGGGAGCGTGGACACCTGCGCTGCGGGCAGGGAGAACGCGCGGGTGGTCAGTCCGCGTGCCCGCGCGACGCGTACCAGGGTGAGCGCGCTGACGCCGTCCCGGCCTATGCCCATCTCCCTGGCGAGGGCGGACACGTCGGTGTGGTGCCCGTGCGCGCCGAGGACCATCGCGAGGCAGGCCGCCCCGCATTCGACCGTGCTGTGTTGGAGGATGACTGGAACTCGCATGGAGCGGAAGTCTCCGCCAACCCGGTTGTGAGCGGCTGGTTGTACTGCCAAGCAGGTTGGTGACGTCGCTTGGCACGAGTTGAACCGGCCGGTCGCGAGGCCGGGCTGTCCGGTGGCGTCAAGAAATCTGTGCGGGCAGGTAGAAATCCGGTCCGCGGCTCCGACTCTCTCCTGAGCGGGCCCCATCGGGGGGCCGCCGGAACGGGAGCGAAGCGATATGACAAAGGTGACGGCACAGATGTCGGTGTCACTCGACGGCTTCTACGCCGGTCCGCGGCACAGCGGTGAGGCGGCGGACTGGATGGAGTCGGCGGAGGCCGCGGGCTTCTTCCGGGTCACCCGGTGGGTGACCGACGCGATGGCCTGGCGCGAGCGGCAGGGCTTCGCGGGTGGCGAGCAGAGCGTCAGCTCCAGGGTCGTCGCCGAGTCGTTCGAGGCTGCCGGGGCCTACGTGATGGGGCGGAACATGGCGGACGGCGGTGAGGTTCCCTGGGGTGACGAGCCGCCGTTCCGGGCTCCGGTGTTCGTGGTGACCCGCCGCCCCCGCGAGACCCTGGTGCGTCAGGGCGGGACGAGCTTCACCTACGTGACCGACGGCATCGCCAGTGCCGTGGAACAGGCACGCGCCGCCGCGCGAGGCAAGAACGTGGCGGTCGCCGGAGGGGGAACCCTGCTGCGCCAGGTGCTCCGGGCCGGTCTGCTGGACGAGCTGGAACTGCACATCGTCCCGACCGTGCTCGGTACGGGGATGCGCCTGCTCGACGCCGATCTCGATCTCGCCGAGAAGGAGGCGATCGAGCTCACCCCTACCAGGGTGATCCACACCCCCGAGGTCACGCACATCCGCTACACCGTCAACGGGCGGGCCGCCCTCGTCCTCGACGACCGCGGCAGCGGCAGCGGAGTGGAGGCCCGGTAACCCACCGAATCGCCTTCAGTCGCGTTCTGTACGAGAGTCGCCGGGCGGTTCCCGTCGACCCGGCCCCCACCATGGGGGCGGAGGCCGGGTCGACGGCCTGCCGGGCGCCCCCAGGCTGTGGATCCCCGCCGGTGAACGCGGCCGGTGCTACGTCGGCTGCGCCGATGACCTGGCCCGGCGGTCCACCACTCTGGGCGACGAGCCCCGAAGCAGCCTCCGTGATGTCTCAGGCGTGCTTCGGGACCGGTGCGATCCAATCGAGTCGGAACTCGGGCATCTTCCCGGACCGCAGGAGTGGCTTTCCTGAGGAGCGCCGCACTCCCTGACCGCCGAGATCATGGGCTGGGCGTCGTTCGCGATCGACCGCGGGGCAGGGGGAGAAGCCTTCGGGGTGAGCGGTCTCTCCGGAACGGCCGAAGCCGTTCAGCGCAAGAACTTTGTGCCGACCGCCCTGTCCAGGCCGGCCAGTATTCGAGGCAGCAGTAAATTCAGTGCCTCGCCCGATGCCTCATCGGTAACAGCGGTTATGCCCCAGCCGTTGGAGATCGCGTACACCACTCTTCCCGCGCTGCTCTCAACCCCCTCCGAGTCCGGCCGGTAGCTGTATTCGTACGCGAGCGAAGCGTTACCCAAAGGCGGGGAAGAGTGCCGGGTGAACGTCCAGAGGCCTTCGGTTCCGTACTCTCCGAAGCGCGAACCTCTTTCGGAGCAGAGTTCTTTCGGCTCGCGGAGCGAGTCCTGAGCCTTTTGAACGTCGGACGGCGCGATGCGGCCGAATTCAACGGACACCACGCTTCTTTGCTCCATCGTGAATATCGTCTCGATGGACGGTGGAGCAACGTCGACGGCACTTTCGTTCAGACTTGGGATGCAGTCGTACAGGCTTGAGTCGCCGAAAACGTCCATCCAACTGGTTTCCGACGTTCCCGCCAGCCCGGCGACGTCCCCCAGTCCGGGGAGCAGCTGCAGCAGCTCGGATTTTGAATGTATGTTGACGCCTGCGCCGCTCTCCGAGATTTCCGGCGTCGCTTCGCGCAGCACATACTGCGACAGGGCGAAGGAGATCAGCCCGGAGAGCGCAAGTACGGCCACGCGGAGGCCGGTGCTCACCTTCATGTCCCGCCTCACTTATTTTTAGTGCGATCCCAGCGGTTGGGTCCCAGGTTGAACTCGTACTTGTTGACGTACCGCTGGGACAACCCTGAAACGCGAAAAGGTTTTTCCGGGCGGTATATCGACCAGGTTCTGCCCTGTGCCGCCAGGTCTATCTGGATGTCCCACTCGTACGTATGCGGGCCTGCGACGGTGGTTATCTCGAACACCTTGGATTCACCCTTTTTGAGCAGTTCGCTCTGTGTGGCGAAGTAATACGCGCCGAGCCTGAGGCCCCGAAAGGAGGAATTCAGCACTTCCCGTGCGATGGGATTCGGCGACTTCAGGTCGAAGGCCACCCGCAAGCTCTTCTCCCCTCCCTGGGGGCCGTACTGGAACAGTGTTCCCGATACAACCGGTGCGACCTTCAGGACTCTGGCCCGCATGCCGACAATTCTGACGGCCTCCGTTCGAGATCCTTCGATGATCAGCTTCACCCCCTGAAGGTTGGTTTTGACCAGGCGTGCTTTGATGGCGGGGTCGTTGAAGACGTCACCATCGCCGGACAGTTGCCGTGCCGTCTTGAAGTCGATGGCGTCCGCAGTCGATTGAGACCAGTCGTTGATGTTGGTGTCATCCTCTTTGGCCACGGCATGGATTTCAGGGAGAAATCGCTCCGAGGATATCTCCACTATCTTGGGAATGGCTGCGCCGATTGCCACGGTCAGTGCGGTGGCAAGAATGAAGCGAGGGCCGGAGAGTATTTTCTCAACCAGGCTTTTCGGCGGAGGGTCGTCGGACGGGCCGTCCGCGGTTTGCGTGTCCTGGCGGACTTGTCGCACTTGTGGGCGAGCAGCGCTCTTCTTCTTGGATTTCGGCATCGCTGCTCTCGCTGGAGGGGCCTGTGGATGAAGTCTCTAGTGCGTCCCCGCACCGACATCGCCAAAAGTATCGCCTTCATTACAGCCATGGGCTGTGACTCTGTCCAGCCGTTTACCGCGGATCACACGAGGTCGGGCCGATTCTCGCCTCCTGAACCTCGGTCCCTGTCACATCCTGGCTTGTGATCATGTCTCAATGGCCCCCTCCGCCGTCGACGGATCGCCTGGTGACCGCACCCTGCCCTGCTGTGCAAGAGCCATCGGCTTGGGAAGTCGGGGTGTTGTGGGCTGACCTTTGGGGGAGCTGGGCGAACAGCTGTATCGGGGCTGATGGGTTCACCGTGATTCCCCGCTGTTCTCCGATCGGCCTGGCGCGATTGTAGTGCCTTTATGTACTTCTGCCACGGAAGCCGCTGACTCTGGCGTAAAGTTAGAGTAATTGGAATGCGTCTGTCGCCGGAGGTCTCGTGGACATCGCCATCAGTGTGTTAGGTGCTCCGGACATTGGAGCCGAGATCCGGTCGTTGTACCGCTGGCTTCAACGCGACGACGACTTACCGAGCACCACTGTGCGGTTGGCGCCGGCACCGCCGGCGCCGGACGAGATGGGCGTCGTGAGCGATGTGCTCTTTGTAGCACTGGGTGCCGGTGGTGCGGGCGGCGCGGGTGCTGTGCTGGCTAGGTCGTTGAGCGTGTGGATCCAGCACCGCACATCAGACCTGAAGCTTACAATCCGCGGCAAAGAGGGAACCGTCCAGTTGGACGGAAAACGGATCAAGGACCCGCTCGCAATCATTGAGGCGCTGCACAAGGCTGCAGGAGAGTAGCGATGGTGATGCCGGATCCGGACAGGAGCTGGGCGTGCCTCATCGGAGTGAGTACTTATCCCAAGGATGACGGGCTCGGGGATTTTCCTGCGGTGCCGAACAACCTCGACGCGCTCCATGAAATTCTCACCGACCCCCTCGTCGGAGGCCTCTTGGATGATCACTGTGTGGTTATCCAGGATCCGACGAACGCTCAAGAGTTGGCGCTCCAGGTCGAGGATATCGCTATCAGAGCGACCGACATGCTGTTTGTTTACTTTGCCGGGCATGGGCTTATTGATCCAAATTTTGATGGACGTCTCTACCTGGCAACGTCGCATACGCTGCAGCACCGGCCGCACTTCACCTCGCTCGCCTACGATGATTTGCGGCGGGCCATGTTGTCCTCCGGTGCGCGTCGCAAGGTTGTCGTGCTCGACTGCTGCTTTAGCGGGCTTGCCCACGGATTCATGAGCGGGGGTGTCGCGCACGTCGCCGGCCAGCTCGACATCCGTGGTACCTGCGTGCTGACCGCTACGAAGAATAACGAGCTTGCGAAGGCTCCGGCCGGTGCGGCATTCACCGCATACACCGGGAACCTTGTTGACGTGCTCAGGAGCGGTGTGGCCGGCGGCCCTGAACTGATCGACATCGCGACACTGCACGAGCAGCTGCAGCTCCGACTGCGCAGTGCGGGTCTGCCGGAACCGAGAGTCAGCAGCAGCGACACCATTGGTCGGCTGTCGCTGGTACGCAATGCCTCCTGGCGCCCGGTAGGCGCCGAGGACCCGGTCGACCTCACCGATCCGAACGAGGTCTACCGGATGGGCTCCCGCCTGGAGGAAAACGGCAGGCCTGACGAGGCGGAACGCCTTTATCGGCGATCGGTCTCGGCGGGCAACACCGGCGCGATGCTCATGTTGGGCTCTCTCTGTGCGGATCGAGGTGACTGGGCGCGTGCCGAGCGGTGGTACCGCGAGTCGGCCGAAAAAGGTAACGCAACGGGGATGATCGCCCTGGGGGCGTGGCTTGAAAGACAGGGAAAGTTACGCGAAGCAGATTCGTGGTACCGCGAAGCGGCCGAGTTCGACCAGCCGATCGCGATGGAAGGCATAGGCCGCCTCGCAGAGAAGCGCGGAGATGTCAACGAGGCCGAGCGGTGGTATCGGAAGTCCGCCGAAGCCGGCCGCACGGGAGCGATGATCGCTTTGGGCGCCTTGTTCGACCGGCGAGACGACGAAATCGGGGCCACCTCGTGGTACCTGCGCGCGGCGGGTACGGGGGACGCGGTCGGTTGGACGTGCCTGGGACTGATGAGTGCTGATCGAGGTCGGCAGAGTGAAGCCGACGCTTGGTACTACAGGGCAGCGGCTGCCGGCGAGCCAAGCGCAATGATCAACCTGGGGTCTCAGGCTCTTGAGAGAGACGAGCGGGCGGAGGCGATCCAGTGGTTCCGCAAGGCTGCGGAGGCTGGAAGTGATGATGGGATGGTTCGCCTGGGAGACGAACTTCAGAGGGCCGGCAACGTGGACGATGCCGCGCGTTGGTTCCTTCGCGCGTCTGAACAGGGCAATGGCCGGGGCATGGTCGCCATGGGCAAGCTGTATGAGGAGGCCGGTGACACGGCCGCCGCAGAGGACTGCTACCGGAGAAGTATCCGGGCCGGTTTCGACCAAGGGGTGCTGGCTCTGGCCGGACTACTCGTCACGCGAGGCGAATGGGACGAGATCGAGCAACTGTGCCGGCCGTTAGCCGAGGCAGGTCGGATCCCGGCGATGACCGTGCTGGGACTCGTCCTCGAAAGACGTGGCCGCTCGGACGAAGCCAAGTACTGGCAGGACCAGGTTCGGGCTGCGGGATCGGCCTGAACCAGCCGCTGATCGGCAGCCCCGGCCGGTCGTTGGGGGTGACCTTTGACTGTGACCTACTTGGAGGGCCTGTGAGTGCTGGTGCGCGGCCGGATCCTACATCGGTACCCGGACAGAACTTGGATCGTAATGCGGCCCGTCAGTGGCTGAAGCTTCAAATCGCTAAAGAACCCCCGATCCTCAAACAGATCATGGCCTTGTACAAGGGTGCGCAGTTGAACGCCTTCAAGGCGCGGAATGCCAAGAAGAAGCGAAGTATTCAGGACAGGCTGAGCAACACTCCGGTGACCGGCCTCCTGCGCAAGCATGCCAACGTGAACCCCATGGCGCTGCTTGGCGCAGGTGTGGCCACCGCCGACCACATTCTCGAACTGGGTGCGAGCAGACTCGCGGCACGGGCCAACATAGACGCCGATGCTGCTTCGAAATGGATCAACGCGGCGAGGGACGTCAAGCGGGCCCAGGCCGGTGACGACGTCCCCGCGCTCAAGCCGGCCGACTGGTCCGAGGAGGACGTGGGCTTGGTGAGGGCCCTGTTGGCACTCGAGTCCGCAGAGCTCCTCCGATCCGCCACACCGGGGCTCTCCTACGCCACCGACCGTGCTCGCGTCCTCCTCAAAGGGACAGGTTGGCTGCGGTGGAAGCTCACGACAGGTGCGAGTGACAACTTGGCCGAGAACATCGCAGAGCTGTCCGAGTGGATCTCCTCGGGGAAGGGCGAGGCCCATCAGGCCGGGGTCGAAAGCCAGCTGGCCAGGCATTTGGCGCTGATCGACGATCTGCGGAATCCAGGCGAGGTTGCACGCCTCTGGGCCTACAAGCGTGAAGAGCTTCTGACTCTCTTGCGAGAAGAGGTCCCTTAGCTCGGCGTGGTGAGCACCACCGGTTCAGCGGTCGAGGAACACCCATGGGCGAGCGTGAGCAGAGCCTGACGGCCGGTGGTGATGAGCTGCGTGGCCCAGGGCCATCGGGCGGCGATGCGGAGCCGGAGTCGTCGCCGCCGTGGATCAGGCGCCCGGCGATGGCGATTGGAACGATCCATGTGCGAGCTTCGCCGAAAAATGTCAGTGTCGCCGGACGATCTGGAGGGGTATATGACATGAGTGAGGCCGCGCTTCAGCCGAATGAGACGACGGTGCCGCTGATGCCGTGCGCGTCGGTGGAGGACACCCTGGCGTTCTACGAGACGCTGGGGTTCGAAGTCACCTACAAACAGGGCAAGCCCTATGTCTATCTGGCGTTGCGGTTGAGCGGATTCCAACTGCACTTCGGCCCGGCACCCAAGGGGCTGGATCCGGCCCGGGAGGAGTCCGGGGCCTGCCTGGTCATGGTCGACGCCGTGGCGCCGTACCACGCGGCGTTCGTCGCGGCGATGCGCCGGGTCTACGGGAAGGTGCTGAGTTCCGGCCTTCCCCGGATCACCCGCTACCGGCCGGGCGCGTCCCGGTTCACACTGATGGACCCGTCCGGGAACTCGATCATATTCATCCAGCGCGACGAGCCGGCCGAAGTGGAGTACGGCGGCTCGAAGAAGCTGACGGGCCTGGCCAGGGCGCTCGACAACGCCCGGATCCTGCGTGAGTTCAAGAACGACGATCTGCAGGCTTTCCGCGCGCTCAAGTCCGCGGTGCGCAAACACGGCGCGGAGGCTCCGGTGGTCGAGCGGGGCATCGCCCTGTGCCACCTCATCGACCTGGCCACGGTCCTCGGCGAGCCCACCGATCCGTGGGCCGCCGATCTGCGCGGCCTGGAGTTCACCGCCGACGACCGGCAGCGCATCGAGTCGGAACTCGGGCATCTCCCCGGACTGCGGGAATGGCTTCCCTGAAGAGGATCGAACCGCCCAACAGCACCGGCATCGACGCGGGGTTCGGCCGTCCGGACGGACGCTGTGGTTGACCGGTCGAGAGACGAAAGTCGGTGTTCATTTACGCGCCATCGCGTTCTATGATCTTGACTCGGCGGAGTGTGTCCTCTCGCAGAGCTTGTCCGCCGCCTGGGCTGCCGTTCATCATGAATGGATCGATCGGTCCGGTGAGCTGGTCCTGCGGGGTGATCCAGCAATAAATCGCCATTTTTCCTATTTTCGAGTGATTCGTTAATTTGATAGCTCGCCTGGTGGGGCGAAGGGGGCACGCGTGACGGCTGACGGTATCGAGGCGCTACTCGCCGGCCGGTACGAGCTGCTGGGAGAGATCGGCACCGGGGGAATGGGCACGGTGTGGAGAGCCCGTTCGGTGGTCACCGGCGAGCCGGTGGCGGTGAAGGTCCTGCACAAGAACCTCAGCGCCGACGACGGCTTGGTGCTGCGGTTCGTGCAGGAGCGCAATGTGCTGCGCGCGCTGCGCCATTCCCACATTGTCACGATGCGCGACTTCGTCATGGGCGGCGACCAGCTCGCCCTGGTGATGGATCTCGTCGACGGCAAGGATCTACGGGCGCTGCTGCGTGAGCGTGGCTCACTACCTCCCGCCGAGGCCGTACGCCTGGTCGGCCAGATCGCCGACGCGCTGACGCACGCTCATGCCCACGGCGTGGTTCACCGTGACGTCAAACCGGAGAACGTCCTGGTCGATGCCGCCGGACAGGCACGGCTGACCGACTTCGGCGTGGCGCGTCTCGCGCACGGCCCCAGCCTGACCCAGACCAGCTTGATCCTCGGTACTCCTTCCTACCTGGCGCCCGAAGTGGCCGATGGGCACTCTGCCACCCCCGCCGTGGACGTCTACGCGATAGGCCTGGTGCTGTACGAGTTGCTGGCCGGACGCCCGCCCTTCGTCGGCGACCATCCGATGGCCGTGTTGCGCCAGCACGCGATCTCGGCCCCACGCAGACTGGCCGGGATGCCCGATGCCGTCTGGTCGATGATCACCACCTGTGTCGCGAAAGATCCGGCGCGGCGGCCCTCCATCGACCACGTGGCCGCGACCGCACACGCCCTGGTGCCGGCCCTGGCCGGCCTGCCCGCGCTTCCCCCGATCAGCCGGACGGCCGACCCCGCGATCACCCGCGAACCCCTGGCCCCCGACGTGGCCCCCGACATGGTCGTCACATCGCCTCGTCCCCGGCCCGAGTCACGATCACGGCCCAGGCGGCGCCTGATCGGCGCGGCGGCGGTCACGACCGCGCTGGCCGCCTCAGCCGCGGTGGCCCTGGTGGTGAACTCCTCCGGCGAGGCCGCTCTCACCCCGTCGGCAGAGCCTGCCACGGCCGCGGCCGCCCTGGCTCCGACGACGGCCCGGAACACACCGCCGAGCCCGCAAGCCGACGCCACCTCCTCGAAGGAGTCCCCGCTCCCCAAGCCCAAGCCCAAGCCCAAGCCGATATCCAGCACCCCGCCGATCACCGCCGCCGAGCCCGCCGAGAAGGACGAGGCCACCGCCAGACCGTCGCCGAAATCCACCCGGCCGAAGACGGAGGTCACCCCGGAAGACGAGGGACCGGCGGACACCCCCGCCTCCGAACAGCCGCAACCCCAGTGGCGGTGCAGGTCGTGGATCTCCACCGGAGACGGCACCGGCACGCAGATGTCACCCTGCATGGCCCTGGTCGGTGACGTCTTCCATCTCCTCGGCCGTATCCGGGGCGCCGCCGATGTGCGCTCGGACGTACATGTCCAGCTGTACAACACCGACGCCGACAGCAACGTGGCCCAGCCCATGATCTGCACCGGTCTGTCACCGGCCGCCGACGGCGCGGTCGCCACCTGCGGCCCGTTCACCGTCACCGCTCAGCGCGTGGGGGCGAAACTCAACGTCCGGCAACGCTGGCGCAGGAGCGGCACCTCCGCCTTCGGCGGGGGCAGCGAGAGTCCCTGGGTGTTCTGGTAGTTCCGGAGCGCCGGACGGCTCCGGCCGCCTGAACCCCGGCCCCCTGCCGGTGGAGATCCCGGTGCCGTGCCGGTCGCGGCGTAGCGGTGGCCGGCCTGCCCGGAGTCGAGCCGCAGGGTGATCTCGTGCTCGTCGTCCGGACGGGAGCCTTTGCGTGGTCGTGGCGGGGGATCGGGTTATTCGCCGGTGACGCCGTCGATCCGCTCGCGCAGCAGGTCGGCGTGGCCGTTGTGCCGGGCATACTCCTCGATCATGTGGACGAGGATCCAGCGGTGGGAGCAGTCCTGCCCGTGGCGCTGCCGCTTTCCGACGGCGTCCAGCGGCACCTCGGCCGAGAGCCTGCGGGCGTGCTCGATCTCGGCCCGCCAGGTGGCGAAAGCCTCCTCGGCGGAGGCGGTGTCCACGTCGTTGAACTCGGCGTCGGGGTCGTCGGTCTGGTAAAGGCGAGGGACGTCCTCGTCGTTCAGCACGTGGCGGAACCAGGCGCGCTCCACGTATGCCATGTGGCGGACCAGGCCGAGCAGCGACAGCGTCGACGGCGGTGCGGAGCGTTGGCGAAGTCGCTCCTCCGAGAGCCCCGCGCACTTGACGGCCAGGGTCTCGCGATGCCAGTCGAGCCAGTTGTTCAGCATGGTGCGCTCGTCGCCGAGAAAGGGAGGGGGAACACGGTCGTCAGTCATCGCTCACAATTCTCCTGCCCGCGAAGTGCCGTCTTGGATTCGTGGCCGCGGAACGACACGATACGACCTGCTGTGACGCCCGGCTCTCAGGCTCGGTACAGCGTGCGATTCGGCCCCGCTGTTGGCCGCCGACTCTCAAGGTCCGTTGCCGGGCGGCTCGGCATGAAGGGCGACGGCGTCAGCCGCAGCGTCCGAACATCTGTACGTAGGTGATGGCCGGGGTGATGGACCCGGCGGCCGGGTCCGCGCTTCCCCAGGCCACTTTGGTGTGCAGCTCGGTGTAGGCCGGGTTGAGGATGGTGTCGCGGTGCGGCTTGCTGTTCATCCACCAGGTGACGGCCGCCCGCGGTGTGACGGAAGAGGTTCCCCACCCCGCGTAGGTGTTCTCGCTGATGGAGAACGGGGCGCAGCGGCGATCGTAGCCCACCGCCTGGGCGCGGCTCAGCGGGGTCGAGCCGGTCCGCGGGTTGATGTGCGGGTCGCACTGGCCGGGGTTGCCCTGCACGGGGCGGCAGTTCTTGCCCGGCTCCACCTTTCCCCACCAGCGCAGTCCGACGGCGTCCGCGGCGTGCCTGGCCGCGGCGGTGCCGAGCGTCGCAGCCCCCGATTTGCCCAGCGAGAGGTATCTCTTCAGCGGTTTCAGGCCGGTCCGTTCGGCGTTGACGAGACACAGGACCGCTGTCTCGATGGTGGTCGCCTGCGCCCTGAAGTCGAAGCGTCCCCGGCTGGTGGCGGGGAACGCGGACTGGGGCCGGTAGACGAGGTCGATGTTCGCGCAGGTTCCGGCGCCTTTCAACGGCGCTGTCGCGGCGGCCGCCGGCTGTGCCGCCGAGACGATGCCGGTCAGGCCCAGCAGGAGGGTGCCGGTCACGACGGCGGCCTGCCGGTGGCGTGACACGGGACTGTCGGGCACGGGTCGCCGCTGTTCGCGGGAGAGCTGTAGGAGGCTGCTCATCGGGGGACTCCTCGGCGTCGGTGTCCTCCAGTGATAGGCCGGGGGCCTTACAAATGCCTTGCGATGCCCTTAAAGACCTTTAGATCGCTTTTTTTGGGTATTCACCCCCTATCGGGGGTCGAAATTTCCCTCACATCGCACCCGGCGTGATCGTAGGTTGGTTCGGTGCGGTGGGGCAGGGGAATCGGCGGCGTTCTGGCGCTCCTGGCGCTTGGCGTGCTCTTCTTCTTGCTCGGCCTGGAAAGCGCGGACCAGTTCGCCAGTGTCCTCGGCGCCTTCATCGGCCTGATCGGTCTGAGCCTGGCGGTCGTGCAGTGGCGCGCGACTCGGGGCGCCCAGGGGCTCGACGCGGCGGCGCGCGATCTCGCCGAGAGTGTCTACGCCCAGTGGTCGGCCGGGGCCGTGGTCAGGTCGCTGTCCCGGCCGGCTCCACTGCCGGTTCGCTGGGCCAGCACCAAGCGCCCGGTGCAGGCCCCGCCGATGGCCGTTCTCGGCTGGCGGGGGACGGGCGTTCGGTCGGACTCTACGCGGCCATCTTCGGCTCGGCCTTCATGATCGCGTCCGCGGTGAACACCCCGTGGGGGGTGTTCCTGCTCTCGCGTCTCTGGCTGGCGGCGACGGGACGGCTCCCGCTACGGTTCCCCCGGTTCATCGACAACGCGCACCGGCGCGGTGTCCTCCGGCAGGTCGGGACGGTCTACCAGTTTCGGCACGCCCGGCTTCAGGATCGGCTCGCCCCCGTCCGGCCGGACACGCGGCGACCCGATGCCGTCCCGGGTGAGCCACTGGGGTTCTGGATGCGTCTGTCCGGGCTGGCCATGGCGTTCCTGTTCCCACCGCTCATTCTTCTGGTGATCCCGGAAGCGCCCGGCCTCGACCACCACTCCGGGGTCCGGCCACGCCACCTGACGCCGCTGGACAACCCGCACTGCCCGCTGGGCTGGAGGTCCCTGGGCTGCGGGGCGGCGTTCGTCTGGGAGTTGCCGCCCGGCGCCGTCGCCACCACCACGTTCAAGGTCTCCCCAGGTCTCACCGAACAGCCCGTCACCGGTTTCCTGGGCGCCGTCGCGGTCGAGGAGTGCGAGGGGGCGACGGTCGGGCTCGCGCTCGCGGGCGCCGGATCCACCTCGGTCACCGGTTCCCGCTTCGACGACACCCCGCTCAGGGAGCTCGCCAGGGGGATGCCCACGGACCCGGCCCGATTGACGTTCACCCTCCGCAGGCTCGACGACCGCCCCTGCACGGCCCGCCTGTTCTGGGACGACAGGGGACTCGACTTCGACCTCGTCTTCCGGCTGAGGCACAGATTCCGCTCCTGACGGCGGACGCCCGGCTCGATCCGCCGTCACGTCCGGACGGCCGCGCCTGCGAGGCGGACGGACAGTTCACGCAGGTGCCGGGCGAGTTCCGGCGGTGACTCGACCTCGAAGTCGACGCCGAGCACGCCCACCGTGAACGCCACGAGGTCGAACGAGTCCGAGGCGATCTCCAGCAGGCAGGTGTGGTCGTCGACGGGGGTCACGAGTCCGCTGACGCGTCCGGCGACGTCCGTCGCGGAGGCGTGCACCCGCAGCCGGGCGCGGAGCGGCCACATCTCGAAGCCCATCGTTCTGCACAGGTAGGCCGCCACGTCACCGTCGGGTGGTTCACGATGGGCGAACCGGGGGCCGTTGGGCGTGCGCGGGGACATCCGGTCGACCCGGAAGGTGCGCCAGTCGGTCCGTTCGACGTCCCAGCCGACCAGGTACCACTTCCGCCCCCAGCAGACGAGGCGATGTGGCTCGACGTCGCGGCGGGACTCGGCCCCGTGATGGCTGACGTAGTCGAAACGCAGCGTCTCGGCGGCTCGGATCGCGGCCGAGATCGCGGTGAGCACCGCCGCCCGCACGGTCGGCCCGCCCTTGGACGGCATCGCGACCATCGCGCCTCTCAGCGCGGTGACCCGGTGTCGCAACCGGGACGGCAGCATCTGCTCGACCTTGGTCAGGGCGCGCAGCGAGGCCTCCTCGATCCCCGCCACACTGTGCAGCCCGACCGTGACCGCCACCGCCTCCTCGTCGTCCAGTAGCAGCGGGGGCAGTGAGGTACCGGCTCCGAGCCGGTAACCGCCGGCCGGGCCCATCGAGGCGTGGATCGAATACCCCAGCTCACGGAGCCTGTCGACATCGCGGCGTACCGTCCTGGTGGTGACCTCCAACCGCTCGGCGAGTTCCGTGCCGGACCAGTCGCGGTGCGTCTGCAGCAACGACAGCAGTCGCAGCAGCCGAGCGGGTGTTTCCAACATTCCTCCACTATCGCCGCTGTGTAGGAACGGAGCTGTCCTACACACGGCGCATTCTTGGCGGCATGAGCACAGAAACGCCCTTCCGCATCGATATTCCGCAGGCAGAACTCGACGACCTGCGGGACCGGCTGGTCCGTACCCGCTGGCCGGACGAACTGCCCGGCGTCGGCTGGTCCTACGGGGTGAACAGGGGCCACCTCGTCGAGCTGGTCGAGTACTGGCGCACCGGCTACGACTGGCGGGAGCACGAGGCCCGCCTCAACAAGGTCCCGCAGTTCACCACGGAGATCGACGGGCAGAACATCCACTTCCTGCACGTACGCTCGCCCGAGCCGGACGCCACTCCACTGATCATCAGTCACGGGTGGCCGAGCACGGTGTACGACTTCCTGGACATCCTCGGGCCGCTGACCGACCCGCGGTCACACGGCGGGGACCCGGCGGACGCCTTCCACGTCGTCGTTCCCTCGCTGCCGGGCTTCGCGTTCTCCGGGCCGACCCGGGAGACCGGCTGGGGGGTCGACCGCACCGCGCGGGCCTGGGCCGAGCTGATGCGACGGCTGGGGTACCACCGCTACGGCACTCAGGGCGGCGACTGGGGCAGCATCGTCTCCCCGGCGATCGGCCGGGTGGACCCGGAGCACGTCGTCGGCGTCCATGTGAACGCGCTGGCCAACGCCGCGACAGCGGTCGATCCCAGCGAGCTGGGCGCGCTCTCCGAGGCGGACCGGGAGCAGGCCGGGCAGAACCAGAGGTGGTGGTACGGCCGCTCCGGCTACGCCACCCAGATGGCCAACCGGCCGCAGACCCTGGCGTACGCGCTCAACGACTCCCCGGCCGGTCAGCTCGCGTGGAACCTGGAGTGGTTCGTGGACTGGGACCCCGCCCGGACCGAGCAGACCCCGATCGACCGCGACGTCATCCTGACCAATGTCACGATCTTCTGGCTGACCGCGACCGCGGGATCGGCCGCCCGGCTCTACCGTGAGGCCGGACCGGAGTCGTGGGGCCCACGTCCCGAGCCCGCACCGGTTCCGACGGGTGTGGCGAACTTCCCCGGTGACCGGGCGATCCGCGGGCTGGCGGAGCTGTCGAACACGATCACCCACTGGTCGCGGCACCCCCGCGGCGGCCACTTCGCCTCACTCCAGGCCCCGGACCTGCTGGTCTCGGACATCCGCGAGTTCTTCCGGACAGTGCGACCCCGGTAGCGGCGGTCCGCCTTCCACGCAGGGCGGGGCAGGGGAGGAATCTGTCCCGCGCATGACGTCGGCCCGGCGGCCTGGCTGCTCGGGGAGGCCGCCGGGCCTGGTCCAACGGCGTCAGCCGGTGCCGGTGTTCAGGCTGGGACCGTCGTCCTGGCCGCCGCTCTCGGTGTGGTGAGCGGGGCCCTCGCCGGTGGACGAGTCGGTGGACGAGTCGGCGGGAAGGGGCAGGGAGGTCGCCTCGCAGGGCGCGACCGTCCCCTTGACCACCTGCAGCGAGGTCGCCACGGGGGGCCTGTCCGCTCCGGCCCGGTCGACGGTGATCGCCAGGACCAGCGTCCGGTCCGCACCGACCTGCTCCTTTTCGATCTTGAACGCGATCCCCTTGCCGTCCTCGCCGACGCCGACCCGCATCTGCCCGCCCGCACCCGCCGGCTCACCCCGGGAGGGCCGGCAGGTCTGGCCGTCGGGCAGGTAGTCGACCACCGCCCTGACGCCCGCGTCGGCGAGCTCGGCCTGCAACTCGCCGGGGTCGCGGAACTCGTTGATCCGCACCTCGACCGACCCGTCCGCGCCCCTGTCCACCGCGTAGGCCGGCGTACCGGCTCCGCCGAACAGGATGAGCGCCCCCGTGGTGGCCGCCGCGACCCCCGCGACCGCGGCGGACAGCCCCAGGAAGCGGCGGTTCGGGACGTGGCGCACCGGTGTCCGAACGGTCATGTTCTCCTCCGCCCTCCTTGTGGTGATCTCTTCCTTGAGCGCACTGAGCAGGCGCTCTTCAAAGTTGCCGTTCACGCTTCTCCCTTCACGTACACGGCCGACGGCGAAGCGACGTTTTCCAGGGCGCGTCTGGCCCGGTGTAACCGGACTCGTGCGGTGACCTTGCCGATGCCCAGGGCGGCGGCGGCTTCCGTGACGGTGAGCTGGTCGATCGCCACGAGCTCCAGCACGGCCCGCTCGCCCTCGGACAGGCCGGCCATCGCCTCCAGAGCGCGCCGCGTCTGGCGTTCGGCGTCGATCCGCTCCTCCATCCGGACGAGATCGTTGTCGTCCATCATTCGCCTGCCCGCGACGCGGCCGTTCGCCCGCATCTCGCGCGCCGCCCTGCGATGGTGTGCCGACACGACGTTGCGCGCCACGCCGTACAGCCACCCGATCTCGCTGCCCCGGCCTGGCCGGTAGGTGTTCGCCGAGTCCAGGGCCGCCAGGAAGGTGTCAGCGGTCAGGTCGGCGGCCAGGTGGGGGTCGCTCACCCGGCGTACGACGAACCGCATGACAGCGTCGACGTGGCGGCGGTAGAAGGCCTCGAAGGCCACGGGATCCTCACTGAGGCGCACTGGCCTCGCTCCCTTCGTCGTTCGCCCTTACACCTCTACTTGGGCCGGGCGACGCGAAGCGTTTCCGGTCGGATCCGGCTGACGACGGTGGCCGGCGAAAAGGATTGGTGGACTCGTCGTCGCCACCGGCATCATGGGCGGATGGTGATCAGAGAAGCCACCGCTGAGGACTGGCCCGCCATCTGGCCGTTCTTCCAGGAGATCGTCGCCGCCGGTGAGACCTTCACCTATCCGACCGACCTCGGGCGGGACGCCGGGCGCGGCTGGTGGCTGTTGCCGTCGCCGAACCGTACGGTCGTCGCCGTCGACGACGCGGGGAGGGTCCTGGGCACGGCGAAGATGAACAACAACCAGGCGGGCAACGGCTCGCATGTCGCGAGCGCCAGTTACATGGTCGATCCACGGCATTCCGGTCAGGGCGTCGGCCGGGCGCTCTGCGCGTACACGCTGGAGTGGGCGCGGGCGGCGGGTTTCCGCGCGATGCAGTTCAACGCGGTCGTGGAGACCAACGCGCACGCGGTGCGGCTGTACGAGTCACTCGGCTTCGAGGTGCTGGGCACGGTGCCGGAGGGTTTTCTGCACCCGGCGAAGGGCTACGTCGGGTTGCACGTCATGTATCGCGCTCTCTGAGGGGCAGCGAGGCGGGCAGGCCGAAGGGGACGAAGTGGTCGGGGCCGATGAACGAGGTGATCTCACAGACGCGGTCGCCGCGCAGGGTCAGCACGTTGAGCGCCCAGGGAAGGTACCCGCCGAGGCCCTCGTGCCAGATGTAGGAGGCCACCGTGGGCTGGCCGTTCGCGCTGGTCGGAAGGTTCCGCCAGCCGGGACAGTCGGTCAGCGGGACCCGTACGGCGAAGTCGGTGACGGCCGCCAGGCCGTGGTACCAGTGTGTCAGCGGCGGCATCGACCAGGTGACGTCCTCGGTCAGCAGCGCGACCAGGGTTTCGGCGTCGCCGCTCTCCAACGCGGAGGAGTACCCGGCGACGATCTCCCGCAGGCGCGCGTCGCCGACCTTCCGCAGGGTCCGCTGCTGGCTGCGGGAGGGGACCTTCTCCGCGACGATCCGGCGGGCCCGCTGCAGGGCACTGTTCACCGACGCGACGCTGGTGTCCATCGTGGTGGCGATCTCGGCGGCGGAGAAGCCGAGGACCTCGAAGAGCAGCAGCGCCGCCCGCTGGTTGCCCGGCAGATGCTGCAGGGCGGCGACGAAGGCCAGTTCGACGGCTTCGCGCTGCTCGTAGCGCGCGTCCGGGGCGGCCGGCCCCTCGGCGAGGCCGGCGTCGGGGTAGGGGCCCAGCCAGGCGACGTCGGCGAGCGGGGCCTCGCCGACCACGGCGCGGTCGCTGGACGGGCCGAGGTCGACGGGCATCGCCCGCCTGCCACGGCGCTCGACGGTGTCCAGGCAGGTGTGGGTGGCCACGGTGTAGAGCCACGAGCGCAGCGAGCTACGGCCCTCGAAGCGCACGAGCCCTCGCCACGCCCGCAGCAGGGCGTCCTGCAGGGCGTCGTCGGCGTCGTGGGTGGAGCCGAGCATGCGATAGCAGTGGGCGTGCAGCTCCCGGCGGAGTGGCTCCACCAGGCGGGTGAAGGCGGCGTCGTCGCCGTCGCGCGCCAGGGCCAGGTCGGAGTCCTCGGTCCGTGCGGAAGAAAAATCGCTCACAGGCGATGATTCTGCCGCACGGTGGCGGTCTCCTCTCTGACGAGAACACCAGGAGGATTCCCATGACCCACCATCCCGTGCCCGGATGGTTCGACATCTCCACCCCCGACGCGCCGCGAGCGCGGCACTTCTACCGGGAGATGTTCGGCTGGCCGATGAACGTACTGGACGAGACCTATGCGCTGGTGGGAGGGGAGGACGGCCGGCCGGCGGGCGGGATCGGCCAGGCCGGTCCGGACAGCCCCTACACCGGGATCGTCGTCTATTTCCCGGTCGACGACGTGGACACCGCCCTTGAGCGGGCGGAGAGGCTCGGTGGCGGCCGGAGGCTGGAGCCGCAGAGCGTGCCCGGGATGGGGCGGATAGCCGTGTTCGTCGACCCCGACGGCAACGCCGTCGGCCTGCTGAGCCCCTGACATCCACCACCGACCAAGGAGGACAGGTCGACATGACCGAAACAGAGCTGAAAGCCGATCTGCACCGTTATCTGCAGCAGGCCCGTGAGGCGCTGCTGTGGAAGCTCGACGGGCTCTCGGAGTACGACGTCCGCCGCCCGATGACGCCGACCGGCACCAACCTGCTGGGGCTGGTCAAACACCTGATCGGCGTCGAGTTGGCGTACCTGGGGTACGTGTTCGGGCGGCACTTCGAGGAAAAGGTGCCCTGGTTCGGCCCCACCGGCCGCCTGGAGGACGTGGACCCCGCGGACGAGGTCCCCAACGCCGACATGTGGGCCACCGCCGAGGAGTCCCGCGAGTACGTCGTCGGGCTGTACCGGCGGGTGTGGCAGCACGCGGACGCCACCGTCGAGGCGCTGGGGCTGGACGAGACCGGCCACGTGCCGTGGTGGGCCGAGGGACAGAACAAGCCGACGCTGCACCGGGTCCTGGCCCACCTGATCGCCGAGATCCAGCGGCACGCCGGGCACGCCGACATCGTCCGGGAGCTCATCGACGGGGCCGCCGGGGTGCGGGAGGACAACGACAACCTGGCACCGGGCGACCGGGCGTGGTGGGAGGAGTACCGGAACCGGCTGGAGCGGGTGGCCCGGGAGGCCGGCCAGGGCTGAGCCCGTCGGTCCGCCGCGCGGGGATGCGCTGCCCGGCCGGCGCGTCCCCGCACCCGAGCCCCGGGGCAGGGTCGGCGCGGGGCCGGGTCAGCGGCGCTGGTCGCCGCTGCGGCCGCGGCCCCGGTCGCTGGTCAGGGTCGCGAGCAGCGGGCCGAGGCGGTACTCCACCGGGGTCGTCAGGGCGATCTCGGTGGTGGACCGGACGACGCCGCGGATCGTCAGGACCTCCTGGATCAGCGACTGCAGTTCGGCGTGGCTGCGGCAGGCCACCCGGACCATGACGTCGCTGGTGCCGGTGGTGGTGCAGACCTCAAGGACCCGGCTCAGCCGCCCGAGCGCGCCGGTGACCTCGCCCAGGGTGCCCTGGGTCAGCTGCAGGTGCAGGAACGCGGTCACCGGCAGGCCGAGGCGTTCCAGGTCGACCCGGGCGCTGAAGCCCGTCAGCACCCCCGACTCGACGAGCCGCTGGTAGCGCGCCTGAACCGTGTTCCGCGCGACCCCCAGCCGGGCCGCGAGCTCGCTGGTCCCGGCCCGGGGGTCCTCGGAAAGGGCGGTCAGAAGTTCCGCGTCGAGCCGGTCAATGCTGGTCACTGTGCGCACCTGTCGTCGTTTGCCGTGGGGGTCAACTGAGCAGGACGCTCAATATTCCTGCAGAACCTTGACGTACCAGCCACTCTAACTCCAGATTTACCGACATATGCGTCAGTTTCGGTGAAGGAGGCACACATGACCCAGACCGCCGAGCCCGTGGCCGGGGCGGGTGCCCGTATCGACCTCGCCGATCGCTACCGGCCGGGTTCCGGCCCGGTGCTGCTGACGGGAGTCCAGGCCGTCGGCCGGTTGGTCGCCGAGCAGCGCGCGCGCGACGAGCGGGCCGGTCTGCGCACCGCCACGTTCGTGTCGGGATACCAGGGCAGCCCGCTGGCCGGTCTCGACAAGACGCTCGCCGGTCTGAGGTCCGACGACCTGCGCCTGCTGCCCGGGCTCAACGAGGAACTCGGCGCCACCGCCGTCTGGGGCAGCCAGACCGCCCTGCCCGGCGGGCGGCGGACCCACGACGGCGTGGTGGGTCTCTGGTACGGCAAGGGGCCCGGCGTCGACAGGTCGGGCGACGCGATCCGGCACGCGTCCACGTACGGCGTCGACCCGCGCGGCGGGGTGCTGGCCCTCGCCGGTGACGACCCCGGCTCGTCGTCGTCCACGCTGCCGTGCGTCAGCGAGCGAGCGCTGGCCGCGATGGGGCTGCCCGTGCTCTACCCGCGCGACGCCGAGGAGATGGTCGCCCTCGGGCTGTACGGCATCGCCCTGTCCCGGGCATCCGGCTGCTGGGTCGGCGTCAAGGTGGTCACCGCGGTGGCCGACGGGCTCTTCACGGTCGACCGCGACTTCGCCGACATGCACATAGAGGTTCCCGGGATCGAGTGGGAGGGGCGGCCGTGGACCTACCGGCAGCGCACCCTGCTCTCCCCGACCGACAGCCTGCTCGCCGAGGCCGACCTGTTCGGTCCCCGGTGGGCGATGGTCGAGGCGTTCGGAGCCGCCAACCCGCTGGACGTCGTCGAGGTCGACCCCGCCGACGCCTGGCTCGGGATCGCGGCGCCCGGCGCGACGTACGACGCGGTGCGCCAGGCCCTGCTCGACCTGGGCCTCGACCAGCGGGACCTTGAGCGGGCCGGGATCCGGCTGATGCGGATCGGGATGCCCTACCCGCTCGGGGCCGGCACCCTGCGGCGGTTCGCGCGCGGGCTCCGCCAGATCCTGGTCGTGGAGGAGAAGACCTCCTTCGTCGAGAGCCAGGTGCGCGACCTGCTGTACGGCTCGGCCGACGCTCCGGCGGTGCTGGGCAAGCGGGACGCGGACGGTCGGCCGCTGGTGCCCGCCGGGGGACTGCTGAACGCCGACCGGCTGACCGGGCCGCTGCGCGGGCTGCTCTCCGGCCGGGTCGAGCTCGCCCCGCCGCCGAGGAAACCCCGGATGGCACTCACCCTGACACCGGTGGCGAGCCGCACCCCGTACTTCTGCAGCGGCTGCCCGCACAACCGGTCGACCGTGCTGCCCGAAGGGTCCCTGGGGGCCGGCGGCATCGGGTGCCACACCATGGTGACGATCGCCGACCGCCAAAGCGCGCGGGTCACGTCGCTGACCCAGATGGGCGGCGAGGGGACGCAGTGGCTGGGACAGTCGCAGTTCACCGACGTGCCGCACATCTTCCAGAACGTCGGCGACGGCACCTTCTTCCACTCCGGCCAGCTGGCGCTGCAGGCGTGCGTGGCGGCCGGGGTGAACATCACCTACAAGATCCTCTACAACCAGGTCGTCGCGATGACCGGTGCGCAGGACCCCCAGGGTGCCCTGAGCGTTCCGGCGCTGACCCGCAAGCTGCACGCCGAGGGCGTGGCCAGGATCATCGTCTGCGCCGAGACGCCCCGCGGCTACGGCAGGCGGGCCCGGTTCGCGCCGGGGACGCTTGTCTGGCACCGTGACCGGCTCGACGAGGCGCAGCGACTCCTTCGCGACGTGCCGGGCGTCACCGTGCTCATCTACGACCAGCAGTGCGCGGCCGAGGCCAGGCGGCTCCGCAAGCGCGGCCGGCTCGCCGAGCGGACCGAACGGGTCGTCATCAACGAGAGCGTCTGCGAGGGGTGCGGCGACTGCGGGGTGCAGAGCAACTGCCTGTCGGTGCAGCCCGTGGAGACCGAGCTCGGCCGCAAGACCAGGATCGACCAGACCTCCTGCAACACCGACTACACCTGCCTGAAGGGGGACTGCCCGTCGTTCGTCACGGTGCGGGTCGACCCCTCCCGCAAGCCCGCGGCCACGTCGCGACCCGAGCCCCCCTCGGTGGCGGATCCGGTCATCCCGGTGGCGAGCCCGACGTACGACGTGTTCCTGGCCGGGATCGGCGGCACGGGCATCGTGACGGTCAACGCGGTGCTGGCCACCGCCGCCCTGCACGACGGCCTGCGCAGCGCCGGCCTCGACCAGACCGGCCTGTCGCAGAAGGCCGGCCCGGTGACGTCGCACCTGCGGATCTCGGTCGACGGCGGCGAGCCGGCCAACCGGGTCAGCACCGCCGGCGCCGACACCGTGCTGGCGTTCGACCTGCTCGTGGGCACCGACGCCAGGCACCTGGCCCTGGCGAGCCCCGAGCGCACCGTCGCGATCGCCTCGACGAGCCGGACACCGACCGGGGAGATGGTCTACGACGCCGGTCTCACCTACCCGGACGCCGAGCCGATGCTCGCGCGCCTGCGGAACTCGACGTCCAGGCTGCACGAGCTGGACGCGCTCGGCGCCGCCGAGGCGCTGTTCGGCTCCACGGACGTGGCGAACCTGCTGGTCGTGGGGGCCGCGTTCCAGGCCGGTGCGCTGCCGCTCACCGCGCGGGCCATCGAGCGGGCGATAGCGCTCAACGGGGTGAAGGTCGACCTCAACACCGCCGCCTTCCGCTGGGGCCGGGTGAGCGTCGCCGACCCGGCCGCGTTCGCCCGCGCCGTCTCGGGCGACCGGGTGCGCCCCGCCGCTCCCGACGGCTCCGAGTTCCTGGCCGGCCGGTCCATGGAGGGCGAGACCGCCCGGCTGGCGGGCCTGCGGGCCGTGCAGCTGCGGGCGCACTCGAGTGCGGACCTGGCCCGGCGCTACGTCGACCTCGTCGAGACCGCGTGGACCGCTGAGCGGGCCGTGGGGGAGGCGACGGCCTTCAGCGAGGCGGTGGCCCGCGGCACGCACCGACTGTGGGCCTACAAGGACGAGTACGAGGTGGCCCGCCTGCTCACCGACCCCACCGCCGACCCGGTCGCCGGGCAGGTCCCCGGGGCCGCGAAGGTCACCTACAACCTGCACCCGCCGATGCTGCGGTCGATGGGAATGAGCGGGAAGCTCAAGCTCGGTCCCTGGTTCCGGCCGGTGCTGCGCGGGCTCGCCAGGGGGCGGGTGCTGAGAGGTACCCCGCTGGACCCGTTCGGGTTCGCGCACGTCCGCCGGCTTGAGCGCGCGCTGGCGGCCGACTACCGGGACATGGTCGTCGAGCTGGCCCGGACCCTCGACGCGGGCGGCTACGACCGCGCGGTGCGGGCCGCCGAGGCCGCGGAGCTGGTACGCGGCTACGAGGGGGTCAAGCTGGCCGGTGTCGAGCGCTACCGCGAGCGGCGCGACGAGCTCGGCGTCCCGCTCGGCGCCGAGGTGCTGCGGCTCCTGCGCTGACCACGACCTCGCGGGGGAGCAGGCGGCCGGTCCGCGGCCGTCGCGGCGGTCACGGCCGCGACGGCGCGGAGGGCGGGTGCGGCGCCGGTTGCGGTGTGGCCGGCGTTCCCGGCCGATCCGCCGATATCTCAGGCGTCGCTCGGCTCCCGGCGCGAACGGCGTCTCCGCTGGATCAGCAGGAACGTGATCGCCGCGAGTGCGGCGAGGACGGCGCCGACCAGCGCCGGCATGGGGTAGTGGCTCGTGTCCATTTCCGCCCTGACCGCCTGTGCCGTCCCCGCGGCGGGGAACTGGACGGTCGCTTCGGCGGTACGCCTCGTCAGCCCGCTTTCCAATCGGATACGGGCGCGCCATGGTCCGTCGGGAACCTGCTCGTTGAGGACGGAGGCGACGGATCCGGCGTCGCCGGGAGCGAGCGTCGTGCCCGTTCGGACCTTGAACGGGCCCGCGCTCAGATTTCCGGAGTCGTTGGTCAGCCTCAGGTCGCCGCTCAGGTCGAGTGCGCGGCCTCCGGTGTTGTGCACCTGCGCCAGGATGATCTGCTGACCGGCGGGTGACCGTTGGGCCGTCAGCGAGTCGATGGTGAAGTCCGATGCCGGCGGGTTGCCGCGACCGACGGAAAGGTAGATCCGGATGCCGACGCGGTTGACCTCGGAGACACCTCCACCGGGCGGTGCGGCCTTGGCCGCCTGGGCCCAGATCACGGCGTAGCGCTCTCCGGGGGCGGCATCGTCCGGTACGGCGATGGTCGCGGTGACCGCCGAGCGGGTGTGCGGGGCCAGGGTCACCTCATGCCGGTCCGTGCTGGTCCAGGTGGACAGCTCATTGGCAGTGCGATCGGCGGCGAACTGGAATCTCCGGTCACGTACCTGTGCCGCGGCCGTGTAGAGCGAAAGCCGCTTGGGCGAGCCGGTCGTGTTGGAAACCTCGACCCGCCGGTGAATGACGGACCCCGGGGCGAGGTGATCGATGATGTAGGTCCAGGCTCGCGCGTCGGCTCGGGCGGCGACCGGTGCTTCGAGCAGGCGGATCCCGATGCCGCCCGCGGACGATCGGCTCGTCGCCGACGCGGGCCTGTCGAGCGTGCCGACGGCCGGGGTGAGAGCCACGGCCGTCAGCAGCCCCGCGACGACGGTACGAAGACGCACGATTGTCGCCGGCCGCGGTCAGGCGACCGACGTGACGGTGTCCACGGCCAGGGCGGGCAGAGCGGTCGCTGCGACAAGGCTGAGGCCGACAGCTGCGGCGATCGCCAAAAGCGGTTTACGCATCTTCTGATCCAATGTTCAAACGGATGTGAGAGGCGGCGCACAGCTCGAACGCCCAACCCGAGGGATCAAGCCCGCAGACATTTCGTCACGCCTCGTGTCGGACGATAACTCTTCGCGGTTTGCGCAAGATCAAAGACGCGACGCGTGCGATCGCCGCAATACCGTTTCATGGCGATGAAATGCCAAAGGCGCGGACTCCGGCGACCGTGCACCTTTGCTCGGTGCGGGTCGAGCGGCCGGGGCGAGCAGCAGGCCGGGCCGGGTGTTCTCACGTCCCTCCAGAAGGTCCATCCTGCAAAGGGTCGCGTGTAGTGTCAAGAGACATAACCACTGCTGATCCCATACGGTGACGTGGTTACCGATGATCGCTGCTTAACCTCGCCGAAACCTTGACGTGAGTGTTCTACCGACTACATGCTGGACGCCAGGACCGAGCCGGAGGGCATCCCGCAATGACCACCACAGATCCGACCGTCGCCACCTTCACGATCAGTAGCTTCGAGGCGGCCAAGGAGGTCTATCGCCAGAAGGATTTGCGACAGGCGCTCTACGACGAGGGGGAGGTGGTCATGGGTGACGTCCTGGTCAACCTGCACGGCGACGAGCACCGGAAACGGCGGCGGGTGGAGAACCGCATCTTCCGGCGCGAGACCTTCGACCACTACGAGCGTGACCTGTTCCCCCAGGTCACCGAGGTGACCGTGGCGCCGTACGTGGCCGCGGGCGGCGTCGACCTGGTGCAGCTCGGTCACGAGCTGATGCTCAACCTCGCCGCGCTGACCGCCGGGATCGACCGGCCGGAGGGAACCGCCGAGGAGACCCGGCGGCTGTACGACTACATGCAGTGGTTCATCAAGGGGGCGACGCTCGCGCACTCCACCGAGGACAAGCCGGCCCTCGCCGCGAGGATCCAGCAGGCCCTCGAAGAATGGGACGAGGAGTTCCTCAAGCCCTCCGTCGCCCGCAGGAAGACGGCCCTGGCGGCGCTGGAAGCGGGAGAGATCACCGAGAACGACCTGCCGAGGGACATCCTCACGACGCTGCTGCGCAGTAACGACGAGCTGGCCCTGCCCGCCTTCGCGCTGCGGCGTGAGATCGCCTTCTTCCTGCTGGCCAGCGCGCACACCAGCGCCACCGCCTTCGTACGGTCCATCGACCACATCCTCGGCTGGCTGGCCGACCACCCCGAGGACGCCGAGCGCGTCACGGGTGACCCGATGTTCGTGCAGCGCTGCGTGCACGAGACCGTCCGGCTCAACCCGTCGAGCCCCGTCGGCATGCGATGGGCGCTGGCCCCCGTGTCGCTGAAGTCCGGGACGGAGATACCCCAGGGGTCCAAGGTCGTCATCGACCTGCACGCCGTGAATCGCGACCCCGAGGTGTTCGGTCCCGACGCCGCGGAGTTCAACCCGTATCGCGAGCTGCCGGCCGGGGTCGGCCCCTTCGGCCTGTCGTTCGCCGCGGGTATCCACGTGTGCATCGGACAGGACCTGGCGGCCGGGGTGGTCCCGAGGGCGGACACCGCGCCTGAGGAGCACCTCTTCGGCCTGGTGCCCGGCGCGGTGCGGTACATGTTCAACCAGGGGGTACGCCGCGACCCGGCCGACCCCCCGCGGCGCGACGCCCAGACGCAGCGCCCGTACTGGGGGACGTATCCGGCCCTGCTGGGGTGACGGCGTCGATTTCGCAACGGATCAGGTGAGGGAGCAGATGGGTTACCAGGTACGGGTCGACAAGGATGTCTGCATCAGCTCGGGCAAGTGCGTCGCGGACGCGCCGGCGGCGTTCAGGTTCGACGACGACGAGATAGCCGAGCCCACGACCGGCGTGAGCACACTGAGCGGTGACCTCCTCGTCGAGATCGTCAGGAACTGCCCTTCCGGCGCCATCCGGCTCTTCGAGCAGGGGGTCGAGGTCGCGGTCGACTAGGGCGGGTTCGCGCGGGGCCTCGTCCATGCCGCGGGGCGCCGTCCGGGCAACCGGACGGTCCCCGGCTCCGGGCGCGGCTCCGGGGTTCTCACGGCCGCGGCGCGGACCCGGCAGGGCCCCGTGGAGAGGCGTGTTCCGCACGGGGCCCGAATCGTACGAAAGGCTCAGCGCCGGCGGGTGCCCTGGCGCCCGGGAGCGCGCTTGCGCACCGGCGCGCCCGAGTTCGCGCCGCCGCCGCTCGCGCCGGTGCGCCCGGCCCGCAGCGCCGTGGCGGCGAAACCGTGATCCGACCGCAGCCTGGTGAGGTCCGGGTCGTTGTTCCAGAAGCTCAGCACGTCCTGCTCGGGGAAGTTCGCCGCCATCAGCTGGATCGCGATGTCGTGGCGGACGTACTCCACCGCGACCATCACCACCGCCGGGTTGTCGGAGTAGATGCCCCAGGCGTCGCCGTTGAGGAAGCCGCCGATGACGCACTCCTGCCGGTCGCCCACCGCGACGAACAGGCGGCAGCCCAGGTTCTCCAGTACGACGGCGGGCGGCGAGAGCCGGTGGATGTACGTGTGCGGCACCGGTTTGGTGTCCTCGCCGAACGACATGACCGTCACGGAGACGCCCTGGTCCTGCGCGTCCCGCACCAGCTCGTCGAGCGGGTCCACCTCCTCGGGCCACACCGACAGGAAGAGGTCGCGCTGGGCGCTGACGATGACGTCGCTCGCGCGCTCCAGCAGGGCCTCGCGCCCGGTGAGGTTGTGGATCAGGTGTAGCCGGGAGGGCGCCGCGATGCCGGGCAGCGACTCGCGCAGCGAGCCGAGCGTCGACTCGTAGTGCCGGCTGAGCCGGTCGAGCAGCGACTTGGGGGGCAGCGGCAGATAACTGACCGTGTCCTCGGGGGTCCGCACCTCGTAGGTCACGCCGGTCGCGGTCAGCTTACCGAGGGTCTCGTAGACCGTGCTGCGCGGGACGCCCGACCGCTTGGCCACCTCGTAGCCGTTCAGCGGCTCGCCGGCCGCCACCAGAGCGATGTAGGCCTTCGCCTCGTAGCCTGACATGCCGAGCTCCTGAAGACGCTCGATGATGCCCTCGGTACTCATCGCGAGCCTGACCTTTCCTGCTGTCGCGTGGGGCCTAGCCGCTGGCGTCGACCGGAGGTCCGTGAGCCTGGTCGCAACAGCCAGTCGAGAAGTCGGGTGCGCCCCCACACTACAGCTCCGTGCCCTCCGGCCGGGACAGCTTGTGGATCTTCGTTCATGCGCGTGACAGGTCCAGTATCTGCTCGTCGGTCAGCGGCTCGACGCCCGAGGCCGCGAGGGCGGTGTCCTCGAACGCGAACGCCCGCGTCAGCGGGCACGCCGCGAGGAAGGCCACCTTCTCCCCGGCCCGCGGACGGCGCTCGGGGATCGGCCGGGTCAGGTCGACGCGGACGCCGTCCTTGATCACCTCGTGGATCGCCCCCTCGCGGACCAGTACGGTGACGTCCTTCAGCGGGTCGCCGTCGACCACGATCACGTCGGCGACGTAGCCCTCGACGAGCGCCCCGACCTGCCCCTCCATCTTCATCGCCCACGCGGCCTTGGAGGTGGCCGCCACGATCGCCTCCATGGGGGAGAAGCCCGCGTAGCGCACGAGCATGTCGAGTTCGCGCGCGTGCCACTCCCCGCAGGGGGTGACCGCGAAGCCCGTCTCCGATCCCGTGATGACCCGCACCCCGGCCCGGTGCGCCTTGCCGATCATCTCTCCGGTCACCTCCAGCTCGGCCTTGAAGACGTCGAGCAGCGCCGGGGCCGTCCCCACCTTCTCGCCGTAGTCGACGAGGTTGCCGAGCAGCGTCAACGTCGGGCAGAGCGTGGTCCCGTTCTCCAGCACCGCCTCCAGCGCGGCGTCGTCCATGTAGCTGGAGTGGTAGATCATGTCGACGCCGGCCTCGGCGGACTCCTTCGTGCTGATCGAGTTGCGGCAGTGCCCGACCACCGGCGTGTTCAGCTCGTGGGCCGCCTCGACGACCGCCCTGATCTCGCGCTGGGACCAGACCTTGACCTCCGGGCCCTTCACCGAGGGGATGAGCCCGGTGACCATGATCTTGATCCAGTCGACGCCGTGCTTCACCTGACGCCGCACCTCGCGGGTGATCCCGTCGAGATTGTGGACCACCGTCGCGTAGCCCGTCGTGCCCTCGTCCCTGATCAGCCGACCGGCGGTGCCGCCGAGCATAGTCATCAGCGCGTTGCCGCCCGCCCGCATCCGCGGGCCCTCCACGATCCCCGCCTCGATCGCGTCCCGGAGCTCGACCCCGATGTTCCACAGGCAGTCGGCGTCCATGACGCTGGTGACGCCGGCCCGCAGGACCTTGCCCGAGTTGTGCGCGGACAGCATGGAGCTGTACGCCTCGGTGCGGTGGAAGAACAGCTCGTCGTTGCCGGTCGGCTCGCCGAAGGACAGGTGGGTGTGCGCGTCGATCAGGCCCGGCATGACGGTCTTGCCGGAGGCGTCGATCCGCAGCGCGTCGGGCGTGCGCGCCACGATCTCGTCGGCGGAGACGCCGACCGCCGCGATCCTGCCCTCGTGGATCAGCACGGTCTCACCGGCGCGCGCGGGAGCCCCGGTCCCGTCGATGACGGTTCCGCCCTCGATGGCGATCATCTGCGACATTCGACTCTCCTCACGCTGGGGTACGGCCGGGTCGGCCCGGAATCGGGCAGTCCCGACCACTGCTGATCCTGCGCCGCGACATGGCTAGTGTCAAGGCGTATAACGACCAATGCCCGTCCGCTCGTGACCGGGAATCGGGGGCGGTCCGCGCCGGTCGGACCCGCCTCGTCACGACACCTCCCGCCCGAACAGGACCGGGTAGCTGCCGAAGTGGTCCCGGCTGGAGTGCGACTCCTTCACCGGGGGGTTGGCGGGATCGAGCCGCACGCCGTGGCGGAGCAGCTCGCGCACCATCAGCGGCACCGTGCCGAGGACATGCTCCGCCTCGCCCTCCTTGGGCACGGTGCCGCCGTCCAGTTCCATGCCGATGCAGGCGTGCATGCCGCCGCCGAAGGTGTGGCCCCAGGGCTGCACCCCGGAGGGCACCGTCCGGTCGGGGTCGAAGGCCGCGGCGTCCGCCCCGAACACCTCCGGATCGGCGTTGGCGGCCTTGATGTCCATCCGTACGAACGTCCCGGCGGGGATCGACCGCCCGTCCCGCAGGGTCACCTCGGTGACGGCCTGGCGCCTGGCCTCGGGGCTCGCCGGATGCAGCCGCAGGACCTCGTGCACGCAGCGCTGGACGAACAGGTCGTCGTCGAGGCGGTGCGCCCGGTCCGGGTGCCGCTCCGCCCAGCGCAGGATCTCGTCGACGGAGTGGGTGAAGGCGTTCGCGGTGCTGTGCGATCCCGCCTGCAGGTAGAAGGCGACCTCGCGCAGCATGACGTCCCGGTCGATCCGCAGCTCCTCCCGGTTGCGGATCAGGGCCGTCAGCACGTCCTTCGGGTACTCCTCCTCGGCGACCGCCGGGTCCGCGAGCAGGGCCGTGCGCCGCTCGTACGACGGCGTGAAGAACATCTCGTCGAACCGGCCGAGCGCCTCGGACACCTCCGCCCGCACCACGTCGGGATCGCGGGTGGTGTGGATCAGCGTCGCGCCCTCGGAGAACTTGGTCGCGAACTCCTGCAGCGCGTCGGTCTCCCGCACCGAGCCGGTCACCCGGTCGACGCCGGCGACCTTGGCGGTCAGGTTCATCACGGTCCGGGTGCCCAGCAGCACCAGGTCGGCGGCCCCCCGCGCGATGACGGGGGTGAAGGCCTCGTCGATGATCTCGGGGACGAGGTCGGCCTCCCAGGTCCTGAAGGTGCCCCGGCGGAAGAGCCGGTTCTCGACGCGGCGGCGGAGCTGGTGGTCGGACCCGTGCAGATCGAGCAGGGTGTCCCGCATGACCACGCCGCCCGCGGTGTACAGGCCCTGGCGCAGCTCGCGCTGCCGGAAGGCGTCCCAGAGCTCCTGGTACCTCGTCAGGGTCACGGTCGAATCGTCGAGGATGTTCGTGCCGGTCATTGTCGCTCCTGCTGTCAGTCGGTGTCTGCTACTGGAGACCCTGGTGGACCCCGCCGTCCACCGGGATCGCCGTGCCGGTGACGTACCGTGCCTGCTCCGAGCAGAGGAAGGCCACGACGGCGCCGAAGTCTCGCGGCTCGCCGAGCGCCCTCGCCGGGATCTGGGCGATCTCGGCGTCCAGGTTCCCGCCGTAGACGGCGCCGACCCGCTCGGTGGCGTGCAGGCCGGGCTGCACCGAGTTCACGGTCACCCCGTCGGCGGCGACCTCACGGGCGAGGGTCTTGAGGAAGCCGGTGGCTCCGGCCCGCGCCGTGGTCGACAGGATCAGGTTGGCGATCGGCTGCCGGACGGTGATGGAGGTGATCGCGACGACCCGTCCCCAGCCGTTCTCGCGCATGGCGGGCACCGCGGCGAGGCACATCCGGACCACGGACATCAGGTTGAGGTCCAGCGCGCGGGGATAGTCCTCGGCCCTGGCATGGGCGAAGTCGCCCGGCGGCGGGCCGGGCGCGTTCGTCACCAGGATGTCGACGCCGCCCATCACGCGCTGCGCCTCGCGCACGAACCGCTCGCCGCCCTCGGGGTCGGACAGGTCGGCCACCACCCACGAGGCGTTCGATCCGATGCGCTCGGCCGCGGCGCGGGCCCGGTCCGCGTCGGTGCCGCAGATCGTGACCCGCGCGCCCTCCGCCGCCAGGGCGGCCGCGGCCGCGAAGCCCAGCCCGCCGCTTGAGGCGCCGATCGCCGCCCGCCGTCCGCTCAGTCCGAGATCCATGCTGATCCCCTCATCTCGTCGGTCTCCTCGTGGAACACCCCGCCCGCGAGCCGGCGGCCGAGGGCGCGCAGCTCACGGCCCCTCCCGACGCCGGTCACCGCCCGCACCCGCCCGGCCGTCACGGTCCTGGCCAGGAACTCGCCCGGCTCTCCCGCACGTCCGACGGCGCCGTCCACGACCGTCGGCGCGCCCGCGTCCGGCCATCCCGCGACCTCCAGGTGGACGTCGTACTGGTCGGTCCAGAACCACGGCGACTCGTCCAGCGGGGTCGGGGTGCCCGCGATGGTCGCCGCGACGGCTCCGGCCTGCTGGATCGCGTACTTCCAGTGCTCCACCCGCTCATGGCGCCCCCGGTGCGGGACGAACTGCTCCACCACGTCGCCCGCGGCGTACACGTCGGCGGCACCGGTGCGGCCGAACTCGTCGGTGCGGATGCCCGCGCCCACCTCCAGGCCCGCCGAGACGGCCAGTCCGGCGTTGGGCACGGCGCCGAGGCCGGCCACCACCACCTGGGCGGGCAGCCGCTCGCCGTCGTCCAGGACGACGGCCTCCACCCGCCGGCCGCCCACGATCTCGCGTACCGTCCGGCCGGGGCGCAGCCGCACGCCGCGGTCGCCGTGCAGGCCGGCCAGCATCTCGCCGACCGCGGTCGGCACCAGCCGGTACAGGGGGGTGGGAAACGGGTCGACCGCGACGACGTCGGCGCCGAGCCGGTTCAGCGTGGCGGCGACCTCCGAACCGACCAGTCCCGTCCCCACGACCACGACCCGGGTTCCCGGCGAGACCTCGGCCCGCAGCCGGTCGGCGTCGGCGAGGGTCCGCAGCAGGTGCACACCGGGCAACGTGGCGCCGGGGAAGCCGGGGCGCCTGGCCGCCGCCCCGGTGCACAGCACCAGGACACCGTACGGCCGTTCGCGTCCGCCGACCGTGATCCGGTGTTCGGCCGGGTGCAGCTCCGTCACCGGGTGCCCCAGCACCAGTTCGATGTCGTTGTCCGCGAACCGCTGCTCCGGCGCGACCAGCAGGTGGCGCGCCTCGCGCTGCCCCGCCAGGTAGGCCTTGGACAGCTGGGGCCGCTCGTAGGGGAGCGCCGCCTCCTCGCCGATCAGCACGATGGGCTCGTCCCAGCCGTGGCGCCGCAGCGCCAGGGCGGCCGTGGCGCCGGCCAGGCTCGCGCCGACGATGACCGCCGGGCCGCGCGCCGTCACGGTTCGTGCCGCACCACGTGGCGGAACATGGGCTCTCCCTTCCGGGTACCGGTCTGGACGGGGTCGTGGGGCGGGAGGCTTTCCAGCTACGATCCCGTTGGGTCAGAATGTAGTCGTTAGATTCCTCACGTCAAGAAGGACAAGCCAATGCCTGAGGTCGCAGCGCGATCGGCACTGATCCTCTCCGGGGGCGTGGCGCATGACTTCCCGACGAGTTCCGCGATCCTGGCCGAGGTGCTGGGCGAGGCGGGGTTCGAGACCGCCGTGACCACGGACGTCGAAGGGGCATGCCGTGGCCTGACCGGTGAGCGGCCGGCGCTGCTGGTGTTCAACATGCTCAGGTGGACGATGCGGGTCGAGCGCTACGCCCACCTGCGTGCCGACTGGTCGATCTCGCTGAGCCCGCCCGCGCGGGAGGCGCTGGCCGGCCACGTGCGGCACGGTGGCGGGATACTCGCGATGCACGGCGCCAGCATCTGTTTCGACGACTGGCCCGGCTGGCGTGACCTGCTGGGCGGGGTCTGGCGCTGGGACCGGTCCTCGCACCCGCCGCTCGACGGTCCCGTGCGCGTCACCGTGGCCACCGGGAGCCATCCGATCGTCGACGGGATCGGCGACTTCGACGTCGTCGACGAGGTGTACGGCTTCCTCGACAGCACGCCGGACGTCCGCGGGCTGATGAGCTCGCCACACGGCGGCACCGACCATCCCCTGCTCTGGGCGCGCGAGGTCGGGGCCGGCCGCGTGGTCTACGACGCGCTGGGGCACGACGGCCGCTCCTACCAGGTGCCCGAGCACCGCCGCGTCGTCCAGCGCTCCGCCCTGTGGGCCTCGGGCCACCCGCTTTCCTGATATGTCAGGACTCGTGCGCGCCGAGGTGTACCAGCGCGATCCTCGCGCCGAGCCGGCTGGGCAGGAAGGCGCCCTGGACGCCGCCGCGACCGGCGGTGTCGTCCACGCCTGAGGCCGCGGCCCGGCCGGCGAGCCGTCCCAGGGTGAATCCGCCGGAGATGCGGGTGCCGCCCAGGTCGGCCGTCGCGCTCAGACCCCCGAGGCAGTCGCCCGCCGCGAACAGGCCGCCGATGGGCATGCCGAAGACGTCCAGCACCTGCAACCGCTGGGTGACGCGGAACCCGCCGGAGACGAAGTTCACCCCGATCACCATCGGTATCGCGGTGAACGGCGGCGTGCTCGCCGTCCGGCGCCCCGGAGGCATCACCACCCGTCCGGTCAGCGGATCCCTGCTCCGGCCGCCGTCGAGGAAGGCGTTCCACTCCCGCACCGTCCGGTCGAGGGCGTCGGCGGGGACGCCGATCTCCCCGGCGAGGGCCTCCAGCGACGGCGCCGAAACGGCGGGCTGGGGCATCTGCTCGATGAGCGCGGCCTTCTCCTCGGCGACGACGGAGTCGAAGACGTACCAGCCGCGGCGGCCCGGCTGCGCCAGCAGACGGGCCACGCGCTCCTCGTACGGTCCCGCCTCGTCCGCGAACCTGACGCCCTCGCTGTTGACCGCGATCGCGTCCTCGACCAGCGAGGAGGACACGATCACCAGCGGCGGCACATGGGTCATGTTGATCAGGTCTCCGCCGACCGCCTGTCCCATCAGGTGCCCGTCGCCCCGGCAGGTGTCGACGCCCAGGTACGGCCCCTCCGCGAGGAACCTCGGCTGGAACCGCTGCCGCAGCAGGGGATTGGCCTGGTAGCCGCCGGTGGCGAGGACGACCCCGCGGCGCGCGGTGATCGTGACGGTCCGCCCGTCGGCCTGCCGCACCACCACGCCGGTCACCCTGCCCTCGCCGTCGGTCACCAGCCGCCGGGCCGTCGTCCGGAAGAACGTCCGCACGTTGGGAAGTTCGAAGTCGGGCTGGAAGGCCCGCTGGAACATCCACGGGTCGACCACCGCGGCCATCCGGTCGATCGAGTGCTGTCGCGGCCGAGGGATGAACCGGCTGAACCGCACGCCCCGGTCGGTCAGGATGCGACAGGTCTCGGCGCTCTCCTGGGCGAAGAGGCGGACAAGGTCCTCGTCCCAGGTCACGCCGTACTCCTCCGCGGCCGCCTCGACCATCCGTCCGGCGTCACGGACGAACGTCTCCACATCGTCCTCGATGCCCTGGTCCGCCTGCATGGCCGATCCGACGAACGCCAGGTACCCCGTGGACCAGACGCAGTTGCCGCCGATCTCCCCCAGGGCCTCGACGGCCACCACCTCGACCCCCTCGGCCGCCGCCGAGGCCACCGCGGCCATGCCGGCGGGGCCGGTGCCCAGCACCACCACGTCCGCGGCCGACTCCGCGTCGCCCGTTCCGAGATCGATCGCCGCCTGGGATGTCATCCGGACAACCTCCGCCAATTCCGTAGTGGTGTAACTAACGTCTATTGTGGTGAGGGGTGAGCGGATTGGCCAGAGTGCGCGCGGGTCGGGCCGGTCGTACGACGTTCGGGCTCGGGCTGTCCACCGGCCGGCACCCGGGCGGCGGCCGCCCGCTGTACCGGCGGGCGCCCGAGCCGGCGCACGGCCGACGTCCGTGTCGTGATCCGCGCACTCGTCCCCGAGCCCGACCCGGCCCCCGGCCGGCGCGGACCGACCGGCCGGGGGAGCGGGTGCTGCCGGGCCTTCAGCGGACGTCGTAGCCGCCGCCCTCGATCCAGGCGAGCAACTGGGGGCGTACGGCCAGATCGACGAGTTCGATCCAGGGCCCGGTACCCGAGGGCGGGCGCCGGTAGCCGAAGCGGGTCGGGCGGCCGTCGCCGTCGACCGCCTGGACGCTCGCGGTGAACCCGGAGGCCTCAAGGCCGGCGAGCCCCTCCGCGAGGTCGGGCACCCAGTAGCCGATGTGATCGAGCCTGGACGCGCCCGACCAGACCCCTCCGCGCACGTCCTGGATCAGCTCGACGTACGGCGGACCCTGGCGGGAGTAGGTGGCGAGCAGAACCGCGTCCACCGGCTCGCCGCCGTCGGCCCCGGCCACGCGTACCGCGCGGGTGGCGACGTCCGCCCAGGTCAGGCCCAGGGCGGCAGCATATTCGGCCATGGCGCGCTCGATGTCGTCCACGACGAGGCCGTAGTGGAAGTGCTCCATGCCGACGCCCTCCTCCTCAGGCCTGCGTGACCCCGAGCGCCAGCCCGCCGTCGACGGTGAGGATGCTGCCGGTCACCCACTCGGCGCAGGCGAGGTAGACGACCGCCTCGGCCACCTCCTCGGCGGTCCCGATCCGGCCGAGCGCGTGTGCTCCCGCGAGTCCCCGCAGGCGCGCGTGGGCCTCCTCGGCGGTGCCCAGCCCCGCGCGCTCGTTGATCTCGGTGAAGACCGCGCCGGGCCGGACGCAGTTGACCCGGACGCCCTGGGGCCCGAGCTCGGACGCGAGCACCCCGGTGAGGGTCTCCAGCGCGCCCTTGGTGGCCGCGTAGGGCGAGGCCCCGGGAAAGGCCCGCTGGGTGTGCACGGAGCCGAAGAAGACGATCGACCCCCTGCTCTCGCGCAGGGCCGGCAGGGCGAGCCCCGACAGCTGCGTCGGGCCGACGACGTTCGAGTGGTAGAGATCGAGCATCTGCCGCTCGTCGAGCTCGTCCAGCGTTCCGCGGTACATGTTGCCCGCGGCGTTGACCAGCGTGTCGAGGCCGCCGCCGTGCTCCAGGGCGGCCGCCAGCAGCCGCTCGCGGTCCGCCGCGACGGTGACGTCGCCCGCCACCGCCAGGCAGGCGGGACCCAGCTCGCCGGCCACCTCTTTGAGCCGGTGTTCGCGCCGGCCGGAGACGGTGACCCGCGCCCCGCGCTCGACCAGGGTGCGCGCCACCCCGGCGCCGATCCCGGAACCCCCTCCGGTCACCAGGATCGACGTGCCCGCGATGTCCTTCATCAGGCCCCCACCGAGTCGACGGTCTTCGGGCGGGCCAGGTTCCGCAGGGCGGCCTTCGTCAGACCGCCGTCGACGGCGACCGTCTGCCCGGTGATGTACGCCGCGCCGGCCGACCCCAGGAACAGCACGCAGTCCGCGACCTGCTCGGCGGTACCGAGCCGGCCGAGCGGCACCTGCGCCTGGCGCATCTCGCGGACCTCCTCGTCGGCGTAGATGGCATCCGACATGCCGGCGAGGATGAGCCCGGGAGCCACGGTGTTCACCCGGATCCCGGCCGGCCCCCATTCCAGCGACATCTGCTCGGTCAGCCGGATGACGGCGGCCTTGGTGGCGGTGTAGGCGCCGGCGTTGGGCGCGGCGGCGATGCCGTTGATCGAGGCGATGTTCACGATCGCGCCCCCTCCCGCCGGTTCCATCAGCCCCGCCGCGTGCCGGGAGACCAGGAACGTTCCGGTGAGGTTGACCTTGAGCACGGCATCCCAGTCGTCCAGGCTCAGGGTGCGCAACGGGCCGAACCGCACCCGCCCGGCGTTGTTCACCACCAGCGCGGGCGCCTCGTCGAGTGCGGCGAACGCGGCGGCGACCGACGGTTCGGACGTGACGTCCACCTTGCCGGCCTGGGCCGACTCCCCGATGCCGGACGCGACCTCCCGCGCCGCCGCCTCGTCGACGTCCCAGAGCGCGACCCGGTAACCCGCCTTGGCGGCGTGCCGGGCGATGACCGCTCCGATGCCGCTCCCGGCCCCCGTGACAACGGCCAAGCTCATCTAGCGCTCCTTCGCGGGGCGGCGAGCGCCGCCGGGCTGGGCTCTCCGGGTGACAACGGCCAAGCTCATCTAGCGCTCCTTCGCGGGGCGGCGAGCGCCGCCGGGCTGGGCTCTCCGGGTGACAACGGCCAAGCTCATCTAGCGCTCCTCTGCGGGGCGGCGAGCGCCGCCGGGTCGGGCGCTTCGAGTGACAACCGCCAAGCTCATCTAGCGCTCCTTCGAGTTCTGGACGACGCGTCGTCCGCGGATCCCCGCCGGCTCGTACGGGCTTCCGCTCCGTGCGGTTCGTCCGTGGAAAATACGTCGCTATAGCACCAACGACTATAAGCTGTCGTCAGAAGGTTCGTCCACACCGCGCCCCGCGATTTCTTACTCGCGGGCCGTCAAAGGAGCCATCGTGACCGATCAGCACAGAGTCACCCGTGAGGCGGGCCCGGACGTGATCGACGTTCACGCCCACGCGGTGCTCCCCATGTCCCTGGGAGCCGCGGGCGCCGCCGGTCCCGAGCTCGGTACCTCTCCCGACGGCCGGCCTTTCTACCGCGTCGGCGACTACGTGCTGCACGGTGTCCGGTACGAGGGCAGTCCGTTCATGGACGTCGGCGTCCGGATCGAGGCCATGGACGCGGCGGGCATCCACCGGCAGTTGCTCTCTCCCAACCCCCTGACCTATTTCCACGACCTCGACGCGCGGACGGCGGCCGGCTACTGCCGGGCCCACAACGACGCCATGGCCGAGCTCGTCCGCACCCACCCGGACCGGCTGCTGGGCGCGGCACAGCTCCCCATGCAGGACATCGGAGCCGCGGTCGCCGAGCTGGAACGTTCCGTACGGGAGCTGGGGCTGTCGGCCGCCTACATCGGCACCGACCCGGGGCGCCGGCTGGACGATCCGGCGATGGACGCCCTGTACGAGGCGGCGGTGGGCCTGGACGTACCGGTCTTCGTCCACCCGACCCCCATCGGTGCCGGCGGTCCCCCCGACGATCCCCGGATGCGCAGGTTCGACCTCGACCTGCTGTTCGGATTCGCCGCCGACGAGACCCTCGCGGTGGCCGCGCTCGTCTTCGGCGGGGTGCTCCATCGGCATCCTCGGCTGGATGTCTGCGTCTCGCACGGTGGCGGCACGATGGCGTACGTCGCAGGCCGGTTCGCCCGGGCGGCGCAGGTGCCGCGAGCCTGGGTGCCGGACTTTCTGCGGGAGAACGGCGTCGAGCCGTACCTGCGCCGGCTCTGGCTCGACACGCATGTGCACAGCGAGCGTTCACTGGATCTCCTCGTCGAGGTGGCCGGCACCGACAGGCTGGTCTTCGGCACCAACTTCGCCGGTTGGGACGCCGGAGGAGCCAGGGCGGTGGAGGAGGTGGGCGGCCTCATGCCGAAGCTCTCCACCAACGCCGCCAGGCTTCTGCGTCTGGGGTGAGGTGGGCGGGCGGGTTGGTCGATGTGCCGAAGCTCTCCACCAACGCCGCCAGGCTTCTGCGTCTGGGGTGAGGTGGGCGGGCGGGTTGGTCGATGTGCCGAAGCTCTCCACCAACGCCGCCAGGCTTCTGCGTCTGGGGTGAGGTGGGCGGGCGGGTTGGTCGATGTGCCGAAGCTCTCCACCAACGCCGCCAGGCTTCTGCGTCTGGGGTGAGGTGGGCGGGCGGGTTGGTCGATGTGCCGAAGCTCTCCACCAACGCCGCCAGGCTTCTGCGTCTGGGGTGAGGTGGGCGGGCGGGTTGGTCGATGTGCCGAAGCTCTCCACCAACGCCGCCAGGCTTCTGCGTCTGGGGTGAGGTGGGCGGGCGGGCGCGCCGATGTCGATGTCGGGCACCCGCCCCTAGCCGGACCGCACGGGCAGTGTCCGATGCGTCCACCAGTAGGCGACCGCCGCGAGCAGCAGCAGCACCACGCACATCGCCCAGGACGCCTCGTAGCCGTCGGTGGCGTCGGCCACGGCGCCGAAGCCCCACGGCGCGACGAGCGCGCCCGTGTAGTAGCCGGCCATGGTGACCCCGGACGCCCGGCCCACGGACTCCGGGGCCCGGTCGACGACGACCGCGTGGGTCAGCCCCGAGCCCGCGAGATTCGCCGCCAGTCCCAGCACCGCTCCGGCCGCGACGAGCGGCGGCCACCAGCGGGCCCCGGCGAGCAGCGCGACGACACCCGCCGCGGTGGAGAGACAGATCAGCGCGACGAACACCGCTCGCCGCCGGGCTCCCAGCCGGTCGGCCCACCGCGCCGCGCCGAGCATGCCCCCCAGGGCGAGCACCGTTCCGGCGGCCGTCAGGGGCCCGGCCTGCGTGAGCGGCAGCCCCACCTCGTCGTGCACGTACGTGACCAGCCAGGACTGCAGCGGCTGGGAGCCGCAGATGAACAGGAAGGCCGCGAGGGGCAGCGCCCGGAAACCCGGCCGCAGGGGCGGCTCCGGCCGGGCGGTGACCGAGGATCCGCCGGTGCGGGGCAGCATGACCAGCACGGCGGCCGCCGCCAGGCAGCCCGCGACCGCCAGGCTCCATGCCACCGCACGCCATCCGACGGTGTCGACCCACCCGCCGCCCAGGGCCAGCAGGCTCGCGATCACCGGCACGCCCGCCGTCTTGAGGGTCAGGGCGAAGCCACCCGCGCCGGGGCGGGCGACCGCCATGACCGCCAGGTTGGTGCCCACGTTGCCGAACGCGTACGCGACACCGCCCGTCACGGCCACGAGCACCAGGACCGGATAGCTCCCCCCGAGCGCCGCGGCCGTCCCGCCCACCGCCACAGTGATCATGTTCAGGGCCACGCAGCGGCGGGCGCCGAACCTCGCCCCGACGCGAGCCGCGAGGAGCGACGCCAGGCCGGTGAACCCGAAGAACAGCCCGATGAGCAGCCCCAGGCCCGCGCGGCTGATCCCCAGCTCGTCCTGGAGCGCCGGGCCGACGAAACCGAACAGGAAGCCGGGACCGGCGCCGAGCCCGATGGCCAGGCCGCACGTGATGATCACCGGCCACATCCCGGTGCCGCGCGACGCGAGCGCGGCCCGCTCGGGGCGGGTCAGGGTGACTCGTCGTTCGGGCCGGAGACGGCACCCGCCGAGACCGTCCAGACACACGGCACGTCCGGACCGGGGGGAGGCGTCACCGTCCAGGCGCTCCCGCCATGGGTCGCGATGCTGCGCACGCACCGGGCGCAGTATCGCGGGCGCCCTTCGGGGACTCCCGGCACCTCGCCCTCGGCGACCGTCGCCGTTCCGGGGTTGTCGCGCCAGTACCGCTGCCCGCTGCCGCAGGCGTGGCGGAACGTGGTCGTGTCGCCGCGCGTCTCCACCGTGCCGACCGAGCCGTGCGCGCGCAGCAGCGCCGCCACCTCGCCGGCCTCGATCCGGGTGCCGACCAGCTCGTCGAGCCCGACGGTGGCCTCACCGATGAGCGTGTCGATGACGTCGTTCAGCGGGAGGCCGGTGGCCGCTATGTCCAGCAGACCGGCGATGAGGGAGATCAGCCGGTCGTGCAGCTGCCGCCACCGCGCGTGTTCCTCCTCGACCAGGGCGAGGACGTGCTCGGCGGGCGGTGGATCCAGCGACCGCAACCGTTCGGGGAGCGGGATCAGGTGGAGGGACTCTGCGGTCACGGGCTCTCCTTGTCAGCGCAGGTAGGAGGCGACCAGATCGTTGGAGGCCAGCAGCTCGTCGGAGGCCCGGTCGAGCTCGTTGCGACCGTTGCGCATGACGTACGTGCGGTCGGAGACCCGCAGCGCGGACGCCTGCTGCTCGACGATGAGGAAGGTGACACCGTCGTCGCGCAGTTCGCGCACCACCTCGAACAGGTCGTGCACGATCCTGGGCGCCAGGCCGAACGAGAGCTCGTCGATCAGCAGCAGCCGGGGCCGGCCCATCATCGCCCTGGCCAGGGCGAGCATCTGCTGCTGGCCGCCGGAGAGCGAGGAGGCCGAGGCCGCCAGCCGTCCCGCGAGCTCGGGGAAGATGCCCAGGACGCGGTCACGGTCACTCCGGATCTGCGCGGCGGACGCCTTGCGGCTCGCCGTTCCGAGGTGGAGGTTCTCGCCCACGGTCAGGGTCTGGAAGATCCCCCGGCCTTCGGGCAGCTGGCACAGGCCGAGCGCGGCGCGCTTCTCCGGCGTCGTCCTGCCCAGGTCGGCACCGTCGAAGCGCACCTGGCCGGACCAGAGCGGCAGTACGCCCGAGAGCAGGCGCATCAGCGTCGTCTTGCCGGTGCCGTTGGGCCCGAGGACGGTGATGATCTCCCCCTCCGCCACCTTCAGCGAGACGTCGTGCAGGACCTCCAGCCGCCCGTAGCCGGTGCGCGCGTCCTCAATCTCCAGTAGCAAAGTCGGCTCCCAGGTAGGCCTCGACAACGACGGGGTCGCGCAGCACGTCCCGCGGGGCACCGGACTGGATGATGCGCCCGAAGTGCAGGACGGCGACGTTCGGACAGAGCCGGGTGATCAGTTCCAGGTCGTGCTCGATGATCAGGACCGCCGCGTCGCGACCCGTCGCCCAGCTGGTCAGACCGGTGACCAGCCGGTCGACGTCCTCGGCGCCCAGACCGGCCGCGGGCTCGTCGAGCAGCAGCAGCCGCGGCTCGTTCAGCAGGCCCCGCGCGACCTCGATGATCTTCTGGCTGCCGATCGGGAACTGGCTCGCCGCGCGTTCCGGATGCTCTCCCAGCCCGAACGTCGTCAGCAGCTCGCGGGCCAGGCCGCGCAGCCGCCTCTCGTCATGCCGCGCGGTCGGCAGACCGAACAGCTCGGCGAGGTGCCCGCCGCGGAAATGACGCCCGGCGCCCACCATCACGTTCTCGACGGCGGACAGGTCGGGGATCAGCCGGGGGGTCTGGAAGGTGCGGGACACGCCGAGCTTCGCGATCTGGTGCGCGGACCTGCCCACGACGCTCCGACCCCCGATCCGCACGTCCCCCTGGTCGGGGCGCAGGTATCCCGAGATCACGTTGAGGCAGGTCGTCTTGCCGGCGCCGTTGGGGCCGATCAGCCCGGTGAAGCCGGGGTGCACCGGCAGCCTGACATCGTCGAGGACGACGTTGCCCCCGAACGACATCCTGATCCCGTCCAGTTCGGCGACCGCCTCACCGGCAACGGAGTTCGGCATCGCCGAGCCCGTTGAAGTGTCGATCGACATCGTCAACTCACCTCCGACCGGTCTGACGCGGTCCCTCGTGCGAAAAACCGCCCGATCGACCGTGAGTCCCTGAATGTGGCGAACAGGGAGACCAGGCCGCCGGGCAGGACGGCGATGGCGATCATGAGGACCGCCCCGTAGGCGATGGCCTGCAGGTCTCCCAGGTCCTGGAAGAGCTCGATCAGCACCACCGCGAACGCCGCGCCGATGAGCGGACCCCAGTGCGAGCCCGCTCCGCCGACGAACACCATGACGAGCATCGGCACCAGGAGATTCATCTCGAACATGGCGGGGAAGATGAACGTCTGCAACTGGCCGTACAACGACCCCGCGACGGCGGCGATGAACCCGGACAGGCCGAAGGCGATCAGCCGGTAACGCAGTGCCGAGACGCCGAGCGATCCGGACAGCTGCCCCAGGTGCCGGACGGCCTGCAGGGTACGCCCGAAGCGCCCCATCAACGACCTGCGGACCAGGAAGAAGCCGATCGCGGCGACGGCGAGGGTGACGAAGTACGTCGAGGCGCTGCCGGTGATGCCCGGCAGCGTGAACACCTGGACGCTCAGACCGCCTCCGCCGCCGGTCAGCGAGCGTGCGCTCTTGAACAGCTCCACGATCGCCATGCCCAGCGCCAGTGTGGCGATGGCCAGGAAGAAGCCGGTGAGCCGGATGGCCGGGAACCCGATGAGCACGGCCAGGCCGCCTGCCAGGAGCCCGACGAGCGGAATCGTGACGAGGAACGGCACCCCCTGCGCCATGGCGATCGCGCTGCCGTACGCGCCGATCGCGAACAGCGCGGCATGCGCCAGGCCGATCTGGCCCGACCAGCCCACCAGCAGGTTGAAGCCGAGGGTGGCCACCGCGTAGACGAGGGTGAGGTTCAGTACGAAGAGGAGGTAGCTGTTGACGACGAAGGGTGCCGCGAACAGCAGCAGCAGCGCCGCCACCGCCACCGCGGCCTTGGTGTACCGGACCTTGTGCTCCTGCGGCCCGGCGGCCGCCTCGACACCGGCGATGCCCATGCTCGGATCCTTTGTGTACGTGGTCGTCGCTGTGACCTGTCCCGTCTCAGACATCCCGCAACCTCAGACCCTTGGTGAACCCGTCGGGGCGGAGCATGAGCACCAGGAACACGGCCAGCAACGCGACGGCGAACTGCGCCGACGTCGAGATGTAGGTGCCTACCAGTTGCTGGATGATGCCCAGCGCGAGGCCGCCGACGAAGGTGCCGAACAGCGAGACGAATCCGCCCATGGTGGCCGCGACGAACCCGTAGAGGATGAGCGACGCCGCCGAGTGGGTCGAGACCAGCGTCGACTGCGCCTGCAGCATGACGGCCATGGTCGCGATCAGGCCGCCCATACCCCAGGCGATCGCGGACAGACGGCCGGCGTTGACCCCGACCAGCCGTGCGGTCGCCCGGTTCTCGGCCACGGCCCGCATCTGGGCACCCGTCGGGGAGCGGAAGAAGGCGGTGATGCCGATCGCTCCGAGGGCGCCGACCACGATGGTGACCACCTGCGCCCAGCTGACGACGAGACCGGCGATCTCGACGTACTTGCCGGACCAGGGTGCCGTGAAGCTGCGGGGCTCATGACCCCAGATCAGCCCGATGAGGGCGTTCAACGCCAGGGACAGGCCGATGGTCATGAGGAGCAGCGGGAAGTGGCCGTACTTCGCCAGCTTGCGCATCAGCGCCAGGTCGATGACGATCGCGAGCAGGGTGCCGACGAGGAGGGTGACCACCACGGCCGGCCAGAACGAGCCGCCGAGGGCGTTCAGCGCCGTACCCACGTACGTGGCCACCAGCCCGATCTCCGCCATCGCGAAGTTCGGGACGTCGGCCGCCTTCATCACCACCACGATGGCCAGGCCCAGCAGCGCGAACCAGCTCCCGGACTCCAGTCCGCTGAGCACTGTCTGCAACATGTCTCTCCGCTTCGGTCCGGTACGTTCTCGCCTCTCCGACCGGCCGGGAGAGTGCCCGGCCGGTCGGTCGCGGCTCATTCAGGTGCGGTGAACTTCTGCAGGACCGACCACTTGCCGTCCTTGAACTCCGCCAGACCGGCCTGCTGCACGCACGTGTGGCCCTCGGGGAGCTTGCCGCACGCGATGTCCGGGATCGAGCCCAGCGAGATCGGGTTCTCGGCCAGGCCCTCGGCCGTCTTGTTGAAGTTGGCGTAGGAGACGTCGTCACCCATCCGCTTGACCAGCTCGGCGAACGCCTTCAGGAAGCTGTACGTCTGGAGCGAGAACCCGCTCTCCCCCTGCTGGCCCGAGTACTGCTTGGCGAGGGACCGCCAGTGCTCCACGCTCGGGTTGTCGGTGGAGACGACATCGGCCTGCATGCCGCCGATGAAGCCCTCGGCCGCCGCGCCGGCGGGGCCCACCGCGCTGGTGCCACCGGTGCCGGCCCCGCCCTGGTCGGCGAAGACCGGGATGGTGACGTTGCGCTGGCGCAGGTGCTGCAGGATCAGGGCGACCTGGTTGTTGTCGGTCGCGAGGAGCACCGCCTCGGGCTTGGCGGCGATGACCTTGTTCACCACCGAGCTCACGTCGGTCGAGCCGGGCTGCACGTCCTCCTCGGCCACGATCTTCACATCGGGGTGCTTGGGCATCTGCAGGTCGAGAGCCTGCTTCATGGAGACGCCGAGGTCGTTGTCCTGCTTGATGACGGCCAGCTTCGTGAACTTCTGCTTGGCGAAGTAGTCGATCGCGACCTGCTGCTGGCTCGCCCGCGTCGCGCTCAGCAGGTAGACCTCCTGCTGCTTGGGGTCCGCGGGAGAGACCGGACCCCAGACCGGGGTGCCGTTCTCGGCGATGAAGGACCAGGTGCCGGGCAGGCCCTGGGACCCGGAGGGGGCGACCAGCGCGTACACCTTCTCCTGGGAGACCAGCCGGCGCACGTTGGTGACGACACGGTCCGCGGTGAACCCGTCGTCGAGCAGGACCAGCTTGATCTTGCGGCCGTTGATCCCCCCGGCGGCGTTGATCTCGTCGGCGGCGATCCGCATGCCGGCTTCGAGGCCCTGGCCGGCTATCGCCGCCGTACCCGTAAGTGGCAGGGTAGCGCCTAGTGTGATCTCGTCCTTGGTGATCCCTGGGGGCGCCTCCACCGAACTGGCGGAGGTGCCGGTGTCGCTTGAGACGTTTCCGCAGGCGGTTGCGAGCGCGGCGACCAAGAATGCCGCTGTGACCATGTGTGGCTTGCGAGCCATCCGGGTCCTCCGAAGGAGCCGTGGGGGGAATGGGGAGTACGGGGTGTGTAACGTCCCGTTAATCTACGAAGCGGTCGATACGTCGTCAAGAGTCTAACGACGAACGCTCCAGAGTGATCTTCGCTAGTCAGCGGGGGGATGCGCCCGGCCGTGCCCGGGCCGGACGCGGATCGCCGACTCGTCCAGGCCCGCCACACCCGGCTGTCCGATCAGTGCGAGGGTGCGGTCGATCTCCTCACGCAGGATCTCCAGGACCCGGCCGACACCGGCCTGGCCGCCGGCGGCCAGGCCGTAGAGCCAGGGGCGGCCGACGAGGCACGCCCGCGCCCCGAGTGCCAGTGCCTTGACGACGTCGCCGCCCCGGCGCACCCCGCCGTCGAGGACGACGTCCACCTCGTCGCCGACCTCCGCCACGATCTCCGGCAGCACGTCGAGCGCCGCGGGCAGCGAGTCGGCCTGGCGGCCTCCGTGGTTGGAGACCGCGACGCCCTGGCAGCCCACCTCCACCGCCCGCCGGGCGTCCTCGCCCGTCATCACGCCCTTGAGCAGCACGGGGCCGCCCCAGGCGGCGATCATCCACTCCAGGTCCGCCCAGGTGTGGCCGGGGTTCAGCAGGCCCGCGGTCGCGGCGGCGAGACCGCTGGTGCTGCGCTGCTCCGGCATGAGCCCGGTGAAGTTCGCGAAGGTGACCTTGGGGCCGGTGAGCAGCTCGGCCAGCCAGCGGGGATGGCTCAGCACGTCCCAGCCGGTGCGCGGGTTGACCTGGGGCGGGACGGTCAGGCCGTTGCGCAGGTCCTTCTCCCGAGCTCCCACGACCGGGACGTCGACGGTCACCACCATGGCGCCGAACCCGCAGTCCCTGGCGCGCGAGATGAGCGCCTGGATCGTGCCGCGGTCTCCCCAGGGATAGAGCTGGAACCACTGCGGCGAGGTGACGGAGCGCGCCACGTCCTCGAACGACACGCTGGAACCCGAGCTGACCACCGACACCGTGCCGGACCGCTCGGCGGCGACGGCCGCCGCGACCTCGCCGGCGCGGCCCACCATCCGGGCCAGCCCGGTGGGTCCGAGTATGACCGGCGTCTCCAACCGCCGGCCCAGCACCGTGACCGCCTGGGGACGTGAGCCGACGTCGACCAGCACGCGCGGCCGGAACGTGATGTCGGAGAACGCGCGCCGGTTCTCCCCGACGGTGAACTCGTCCTCGGCACCGCCGTCGACGAAGTCGAACACCATCCTCGGCAACCGGCGCCGAGCCGCCTCCCGCAGGTCCCGCAGCGTGATCGCCCGCCGGTACTGCCGCCTGTGCACTTGCTTCCTCCTGGTACGGGAACGTTCCCGACGCGGGCCGCGCGCCGGCGGGACCCGCGTCAGGGGGTGGCTGTGACGGGGTCAGCCCAGGTCGAGGACCGCGAACAGATCGGGGTCGCTGCGCCGCAGCCGCCGGTAGTTGGCCGCCCACATCTGCTCGCGGAAGCTGCTCCTGAGGTACGCCGAGCGGTAGCTCTCGGCGGTCGTGCGGTCCAGCGGCCTGCCGCCGACCGCCATCGCGGCCAGCTGGTAGCCCGCGCAGAGCTCCATCAGCAGCGCCTCCACGGTCACATGCTCAAGGGTGTCCCCGACGTGCAGCGATCCGTGGTGGCCCATGAGCAGGGCCTTGCGCCCGCCCAGCGCCGCGACCATGAGCTCGCCCTCCTCGGACGGCACCAGGTTCGGGTCGTCCACCCACGGCACCACCTCGTCGAGCAGCAGCGCCGCGTAGTCGTAGTACACGCCGTAGGGCTCGTCCGTCGTGCTCAGCACCGACATGTTCTTGGCGTGGGTGTGGATGACACAGTTCACGTCGGGGCGGGCCCGGTAGATGGACGCGTGGAAGTTGATCCCGACCGACGCGGGCAGCGTGGCGGGCTCGATGACCTCAAGGTCGAATCCGACCTTGCTCACGTGCTCGGGAAGCGTCTCGTCGAAGTACTGGAACGGGGTGACGAGGAACGCGTCCTCGCCGGGCACCCTGAGGCTTACGTGGCCCCCGACCTGGCTGTCGAGACCCTCTCGGTGCAGGATCCGCCGGGCGGCTGAGATCTGGAAGCGGGGGTCGCTCTCGCTCACGCGGCGGGAGGGAGCGGCACTCACGTTCGCGGTGAGAGTCATGTGATCCTCCGATTCGGCTGCCGCTCGGACGGCGGCACCGCCTGTCCGAGGAAGGCTAGCCGTGCGACTATTCCGGCGCTAGGGTTCTAGTGACGCTTGGTTCGAGTCACTGTCCGTACCCGCGGGCGCCCCGGGCCGAGGCGACGGCGGCGGCGCGACGTCCAGATGGAGGACTGATGAAGGCGGGACGCATCGGGATCCTCGGAGCCGGAGGCATGGGGTCCGCCTTCGCGGCACTTCTCGCCAGGTCCGGCCACGACGTCGTCCTCATCGGCCGTGGCAGTGAGCATGTACGGGCGGTCGCGGCACGGGGTCTCGCAGTGCTGCCGCCCGACGGGCGGCCGTGGACCGTCGCCCTCGACGTCAGCCCGCACGCCGAGGACCTGCCCCCCGGATCGCTGGACGCGGTCGTCATCCTGACGAAGGCGTACGACCTCTCGGCGGCGGCGCGTTCCGTAGCGCCCGCGCTCACGCCGGGCGGGGTCGCGGTCAGCCTGCAGAACGGGCTCGGGCTGGCGGCCCGGCTCGACGCCGTCTTCGGCGGCGAGCGCTCGCTGGTCGGCACCACGACCGTCGGTGCCGCGCTGCAGGGCCCCGGCCGGATCTCCGTCTCCGGGGCCACCGCCGCGGGCGAGTCCTTCACCTACCTGGGCGAGATGGGGGAGGCTCGCGGCGGCGCGCGCGCCGCCGGCGTCGTCGCCGCGCTGAGCGCCGCCGGCATTCCCTCGGCGTACCTCCCGCAGGTGGGCGAGGAGATCTGGCGCAAGCTCGCCCTGGCCGTCATGAGCCCGGTCAGCTCGGTCCTGCGGCTGACCGTGGGCCAGGTGTGGGCCAGCGACGAGGGCAGGTCCCTGGTGCGGCGGATGTTCGACGAGGTGGTGGCGGTCGCGCTCACGCAGCAGGTGCGGCTGGACCCGGAGCGCGCCTGGGCCCACGCGAGCCAGGTGTTCGAGGGCACCGGCGAGCACTACACGTCCATGTGCGCCGACGTCATGAACGGCCGCAGGACCGAGCTGTCGAGCATGGCCGGCGCCGTCCATCGAATCGGCCGTGAGCAGGGCGTCCCGGTGCCGACGCACGGCGTCGTGCTGGAGATGCTCGGCGCGCTCGGGGTCAGGTGAGCGCCGTGCCGACCCTCCAGGCAGTTACGTGGTAATGCTTCTAGCGACTAGTGGTCGGCAGGCTGCGGGTCCGCGGCTCCCCGGCCGAAGGGTGGCACGACGGTGATCTCACTCGCGGCAGGAACCGTGCTTGACGCCGCTCCCGCGCGGATCCTTGAGGCGGCGAGCGCGGCCGGCTACGACGCGGCCGGCCTGCGCCTCGACCCGGGCTCCGTCGGCCTCGCCGAAGCGGAGCGGCTACGCCGCCAGGCGGACGATCTTGGACTCCGGCTGCTCGACCTCGAAGTGGTGCGGCTGGGCCCGGATCGCGACCCGGACCACCAGCGACGGCTGCTCGACCTGGCCGACGCGCTCGGGGCACGGTTCCTGCTGACCGTGAGCGAGCACCGGGACGACTCCGCCACGGCATCCGACCTGTCCCGGCTCTACGAGGCGTCGAGGAACCACACCGTCCGGATCGCCCTGGAGTTCATGCGGTTCACCGGCGTGCCGACGCTGGCCGCCGCGCTGGAGGTGCTGGAGCTGACCGGCGCGGTCGACGCCGTCGTGCTCGTGGACGCGCTGCACCTGCACCGTGCCGGAGAGCTCCCCGAGGATCTCGCCGGAGTCCCGGCGGGACGGATCGGCTACGTGCAACTCTGCGACGCGCCGGCGCGCGCGCCGCAGGGACTCCAGGCGCTGTCCTGGGAGGCGAGACACGATCGCCTGGCCCCGGGGGAGGGGGACCTGCCCCTGGCCGAGCTGCTGGCCAGGGTGCACCCCGAGGTCCCGCTCAGCGTCGAGGTCCAGTCCGACCGGCTCGCCGCCCGATGGGATCCCGCGTCCAGGGCCGGACATCTGCTCGCAAGCACCCGGCGGCTGCTGGCCGCCGGCGGCACGACGATCTGAGGAGTGACCCGATTGAGAATTCTGGTGACGGGTGGTGCGTCGGGGATCGGTGCGGCGGTCTGCCGGCATCTGGACGGCATCGGCTGGACGGCCGTCCCAGCCGACCTGCACGCTCCCGAGGGAGGTCTGGCCCTCGACACGAGGGACGAGGCCGCCTGGGAGTCGGCGCTCGACGCGGCCGGTCCGCTGGACGGCCTGGTGAACTGCGCCGGGATCCGCAGCCGGTCCGGCATCACCGAGCTGGACCTGGCCGACTTCCAGAAGATGCTCGACGTGCACGTCATCGGCACCTTCCTCGGCATCCGGGGGATGGCGCGGCGCTGGTCGGCGCAGGGGAGGACCGGCGCGGTGGTGAACATCGCCTCCGTCGTGGCCACGCACGCCGTCGCCGGTCAGATCCACTACGTGGCGGCCAAGGGGGCGATCGCCGCCATGACCCGGGCGGCCGCCGTGGAGCTGGCTCCGGTCGGCGCGCGGGTGAACGCCATCGCCCCCGGGATCATCCGGACGCCGATGACCGCCGACCGGCTGACCGACCCCGACCAGACCGCCTGGCTGATGTCACGCGTCCCGGCGGGCAGGCCGGGGGAGCCGGAGGAGATCGCCACCGCGGTCGCGTTCCTGCTCTCCGACGCCGCGTCGTACGTGAACGGCGCCCTGCTGCCGGTCGACGGCGGGTGGATGGCGAGCTGACCGGCTTCCGATGGGTCTCCGGCGGGTCTCCGGCGGGAGAGGCCCCCGGAGGGGGAGGTGTCCGTTTCGCTAGGCTCGGATGATGGGCTCTCCTAGAACACTTGTGCTGTGGGATATCGATCACACGCTGGTCAGCATCGACGGGGTCGGCAGGGACATCTACGCCGAGGCGTTCCAGGTGGTGACCGGGCAACCGATGCGGCGGGTCGCTGCCATGGCGGGGCGGACCGACTGGGCGATCACGGCGGAGACGCTCCGGATGCACGACGTCGAGGTGTCGGAGGAACTGCTGGGTTCCTTCGTCGCGGCCCTCGCCGAGGCGTTCGTCGTCTACGAGGCGGAGATCTCACAGCGGGGCAGGGTCCTGGCGGGGGTGCGCGAGGTGCTCGACGTGCTGGCGGGCCGGGCCGACGTGATCCAGTCGCTGCTCACCGGGAACATGGAGCCGCTGGCGGTCGGCAAGCTCAGGGCGTTCGAGCTGGAGGGTTTCGTGGACTTCGAGGTGGGTGCCTACGGGATGGACCACGAGGACCGCGCGGTGCTGGTGGGCCTGGCGCAGCGGCGTGCCGCGCGGAAGTACGAGGAGTCCTTCACCGTGCGGAACACGGTGCTGGTCGGGGACACGCCGAACGATGTCCTGGCCGGGCTTGAGGGCGGGGCGCGGGTGGTCGCCGTCGCCACCGGCTCCAGCGACGTCCAGGCTCTGAAGGAGGCCGGCGCGGAGCTGGTGCTGGAGGATCTCGCCGACACCGCCGCCGTGGTACGGGCCCTCCTGGGACCGTCGGATCTGTAGGCCGCCTCCGTGGGCCGCGGGGAAGCGGGTACGTCAGCAGGCCGGTACGTCGACGAGCCTGACCAGTTCCGGGAGGACCGTGCCCAGCGGGGCGTCGACGGCGAGCGTCGCGTAGCCGTCGCCGCGGGTCGGGCCCTGGTTGACGATCGCCACGGGGATGCCGAGCTTCGCGGCGCGCAGCACGAACCGGCGGCCGGACATCACCGTCAGCGACGATCCGAGCACCAGCAGCAGGCGTGCTCGCTCCACCAGGGCGTAGCACTCGCGGACCCGCTCCGGCGGGACGGTCTCCCCGAAGAAGACGACGTCGGGCTTGAGCACCCCCCGGTCACACGCCCGGCAGCCGACCAGCTGGAACCCGTCGACCTCCTCGTCCGCCAGCTCCACGTCGCCGTCCGGGTTGATCGCGCCCGCTCGGGCACCGAACCGGGGATTCGCCAGCGTCAGGCGGTGATCCAGTTCCTCACGCGAGCTCGAATCACCGCAGTCCAGGCAGATCACCTGATGCAGGCTGCCGTGCAGCTCGACGACCGCCTCGGCGCCGCCCGCCTGGTGCAGGCCGTCCACGTTCTGGGTCACGATGCCGGCCACCAGGCCGCGCCGCTGGAGCCGCGCGACCGCGTGGTGGCCGCTGTTCGGCCTCGCCCCGGTCATCGCCCGCCACCCGAGGTAGCTCCGCGCCCAGTAGCGCCGTCTGGCGGCCGGGTCGCCGGTGAACGTCTGGTAGGTCATCGGGGTGTGCCGAACCAGGGAGCCGCGCGGCCCCCGGTAGTCGGGAATCCCCGACTCCGTCGATATCCCGGCCCCGCTCAGCACCACGACACCGCCCGCGGCCACCAGCTTCGCCAGCGCCCTCGTATCCTCGCTCACCCTCCCATACTGACCCACCCCGCCTACCCGGCCGGACTCGGGCACGTCCTCTCCGGATGCCTTCCGAGGTCAGCGGAAGTCGTCGGCGTGGTCGGCCGCCCACCGGCGGAACGGGGTGGCCGGTGCTCCGGTGAGTTCCGCCACGACGGAGGTGGTCGTCTCCGGGGAGGCCACCATCCGCGCGTGCGCGTCGATGATCCCCTCCGCCGCGGCGGGCGGCCAGCCCTGGTCGAGCAGCTCGCGCAGCGCGATCTCCGGTGCGATCTCCTCCCAGCGCGTCGGCCGGCCGATCGCCTCGCCGATGGCGGTCACCTGCTCCACCTGGGTCAGCGCCTCCGGGCCGGTCAGCACGTATCTCGCTCCGGCGTGGCCGGTGCCGGTGAGCACGCTCACCCCCGCGGCGGCGATGTCGCGCTCGTGGATCAGTGTCCTGGTGGCCGCGCCGTGCACCCAGCGGACGACGCCGGTCCGGCGGATCTGGTCGGCCCACATCAGGGTGTTGGCGGCGAATCCGCCGGGCCGCAGGAACGTCCACTCCGCTCCGGACCGCTCGATCAGCCCCTCGACGAGGGCATGCGAGCCGAGGATCGAGTTCGGCTCCTGGTCGGGGGCGTCGGAGGTGCCGCGCGCGGAGAGGTAGACGACGCGGCGGGCGTGCTTGGTGATCCTCTCGATGGTCGCGGGCGCCGCGTGGTCGGCCGCGAGGGTCGGCCAGACGAGGAACACCGAGTCGACCCCGTCCAGGGCGGCGTCCAGGCCGCCGGGGTCGGCCAGGTCGCCGCGTACCACCTCGGCGCCCTCCGGGAGCCTGGCGGAGGAGGGATCGCGGGCCAGCGCGCGCACGGTGGCGCCCGCGCCGAGGAGCCGGGCCACGACCTGACCGCCGACCTTGCCGGTCGCCCCGGTAACCAGAATCATGATGATCTCCTTTGTCAGTGGGAACGTCGCGATCAGTCTTCATCCTCAACCTTGGTTGAGGTCAACGGAGTCAGGGAGGATGAGGCCGTTGTCCACCGAGCGCCAGCCGTTCTCCGGAGGCGAGGGCGGGAAGGCCGGGACGCCGTGGACGCGCGGGCGGGTTCTCGCGTCGCTCGCCGTGCTGGTCGCCGGGCTACTGGTGTTCCATGACGCCGTGCCGAACGCCGTGGGCAACCTCGGCAGCCTGCTGGAGACGTTCCTGCCCTGGGTCGGCCTGGCGGTCCCCCCGCTGGCGGTTCTGGCGCTGCTGCGGCGTTCGGCCCTCGCGGCGGTGGCCCTGCTGCTCCCGGTGACGGTCTGGGCCGCTCTCTTCGGCGACCGGCTGCCGTCCGCCGGGCGGGGGGCGGCAGACCCGGCGGTGCCCCAATTGACGGTGTCTCGATTGACGGTGTCTCAATTGACGGTGTCTCAATTGACGGTGTCTCAATTGACGGTGCTCCAGCACAACGTCGCGGACGACAACCCCGATCCGGCCGGGACCGCGCGGGCCCTGGCGGCGGCCGGTGCGGATCTTGTCGCGCTGGAGGAGGTGACCCCCGAGGCGCTGCCCGCCTACGGGGCCGCCCTCGCGCCGGACCACCCCCACCGCGCCGTCGTGGGCACCGTCGGGCTCTGGTCCGCCTATCCCCTCACGGACTCCCGGCCGGTGGACATCAGGCCGAAGGGCATCGAGGGCGACTGGAGCCGGGGGCTGCGGACCACGGTGCGGACTCCGTACGGCGACGTGGCCGTCTACGTCGCCCACCTTCCCTCGCTCCGCGTCCGGCTGCCGGAGGGCTTCGGCTCCGGCCGGAGGGACGAGAGCGCCGTCGCGCTGGGCGCGGCCCTCGCCGCGGAGAGGCTGGAGCGGGTCATCCTGCTGGGCGATCTCAACGGCACCCTTGACGACCGGGGCCTGGCCCCCCTCACCACACGGCTGACCCCGGCGCGGGAGGGCTTCGACTTCAGCTGGCCCGTCGCCCTCCCCGTCGCCAGGATCGACCATGTCATGACCCGCGCGATGATCCCCGTCAGCACCTGGACCCTGCCCGCCACCGGCAGCGACCACCTGCCGGTCATGGCCCGCGTCAGGTTCTGATCCCCGCGAGAGCCGGTCGGCGCGTCGCGTTCTCCGCGGTGGCCGGAGGTGGTGACCCTACGCAGGACGCCCCGCAGCGTGGCGACGGTGGCGGCGTCGATCCCCACGGCGGTGCCGATCCGCCACCGAGCCGGACGGATCACGGTGAGACCGGCGTGGGCACCCCCTCCGCGGTCGTCTCGTCGTCCTCGATCACCGCGCCGCTGAACTGCGCCGAGTACAGGCGGTGGTAGGCGCCGCGGGTGGCGAGCAGCTCGTCGTGGGTGCCGTGCTCGACGATGCTTCCCTCCTCCATCACCAGGATGAGGTCGGCGTCGCGGATGGTCGACAGCCGGTGGGCGATGACGAAGCTGGTGCGGTCCGAGCGCAGCGCGGCCATGGCGTGCTGCACCAGGACCTCGGTGCGGGTGTCGACCGAGCTGGTGGCCTCGTCGAGGATGAGCAGCGACGGGTCGGCGAGGAAGGCGCGGGCGATGGTCAGCAGCTGCTTCTCGCCGGCGCTGACATTGCTCCCCTCCTCGTCGATCACCGTGTCGTAGCCGTCCGGCAGGGTGCGCACGAAACGGTCGACGAAGGTGGCCCGCGCGGCGGCGAGGATCTGCTCCTCGGTGGCCCGGGGGTTGCCGTAGGCGATGTTCTCGCGGATGGTGCCGCCGAACAGCCAGGTGTCCTGGAGCACCATGCCGATGTGCGAGCGCAGGTCGTCGCGGCGCATCGCGGTGATGTCGATGCCGTCGAGGGTGATCCGGCCCGAGTTCAGCTCGTAGAAGCGCATGACGAGGTTGACCAGGGTGGTCTTGCCCGCGCCGGTCGGGCCGACGATCGCGACGGTGTGCCCGGGGTCGGCCACCAGGGACAGGTCCTCGATGAGGGGCTGCTCCGGGTCGTAGCTGAAGGACACGTGCTCGAACTCGACACGGCCCCGTCTGGCGGTGGGCACCACCGGATCGGCCGGGTCGGGCTCCTGCTCCGCGGCGTCGAGCAGCTCGAAGACCCGCTCGGCCGAGGCCACCCCCGACTGCAGCAGGTTGGCCATCGAGGCGACCTGGGTCAGCGGCTGGGTGAACTGCCGGGAGTACTGGATGAACGCCTGCACGTCACCCAGGCTCATCGCCCCGGTGGCGACCCGCAGGCCACCGACGACGGCGATGGCGACGTAGTTGAGGTTCCCGATGAACATCATCATCGGCATGATGATCCCGGAGATGAACTGGGCGCCGAAGCTGGCCTTGAACAGCTCCTCGTTCCGCTCCCTGAACACCTCCTCGACCTCGGGGCGGCGGCCGAACACCTTCACCAGCTCGTGGCCGGTGAACGCCTCCTCGATGTGGGCGTTCAGGGTGCCGGTGTGCTTCCACTGCGCGACGAAGTGCCGCTGTGAGCGCTTGGCGATCATCCCGGTGGCGACCATCGTCAGCGGGATGGTCACCAGGGCGATCAGCGCGAGCAGCGGTGAGATCACGAACATCATCGCGAGCACGCCGATCACCAGCAGCAGCGAGTTCAGCAGCTGGCTCATGGTCTGCTGCAGGGTCTGCGAGACGTTGTCGATGTCGTTGGTGACCCGGCTGAGCAGCTCGCCGCGCGGCTGGCCGTCGAAGAACCTGAGCGGAAGCCGGTTCAGCTTCTCCTCGACCTCCTCCCGCAGCCGGTAGACGGTGCGCTGCACCACGTCGTTGAGCAGGTAACCCTGGTACCAGGCGAAGACCGAAGAGGCGACGTAGAGCGCCAGCACCCAGAGCAGGACCGTGCCCAGCGCGCCGAAGTCGATGCCCTGACCGGGTACGACGTCCATCCCGGCGAGCAGGTCGGCGAAGTTGTCGTTGCCGGAGGCGCGGGCCGCCTCGATCGCCTGCTGCGTGCTCGTCCCGGCGGGCAACTGCTTGCCGATCACCCCGGTGAAGATCAGGTCCGTCGCGTACCCGAGGATCTTCGGCCCGACGACGGAGAACACCACGCTGATCACGGCGAGGCCGATCACGGCCAGCAGCTTCGGGCGATCGGGGTTCATCCGCCGGGCCAGCCGCCGCGCGGAGGGCCCGAAGTTCATCGACTTCTCCGCGGGCATCCCGGCCCCTCCCATGGGGCCCCGGCCGAAGCCGCCGCCTCCGACGGGTGGCCGCGGTCGCGCGGTCGTCGTGGAACTGTCACTCATGCTGCGGTCTCCGCGGCTAGTTGGGACTCGACGATCTCGATGTACGTCGGGCAGGAATCCAGCAGCTCGTCATGGGTTCCCAGGCCGACGATCACGCCGTCGTCCAGGACGATGATCTGATCGGCGTCGGCGATGGTGGAGACCCGCTGGCCGACGATGATGACGGCGGCCTCGGCGGTGTGCGGGCGCAGGGCGGCGCGCAGCCGCGCGTCGGTGGCCAGGTCCAGGGCCGAGAACGAGTCGTCGAACAGGTAGATCTCGGGCTTGCTGACCAGTGCCCTGGCGATGGACAGCCGCTGTCGCTGCCCGCCGGACACGTTCGTGCCGCCCTGGGTGATGGGCGCCTCCAGGCCCTCGGGCATCGCCTCGACGAAGTCGCGAGCCTGGGCCACCTCCAGCGCCTCCCACAGCTCCTCGTCGCCGGCGTCCGGGTTGCCGTAGCGCAGGTTGCTGGCGACGGTGCCGCTGAACAGGTACGGCTTCTGCGGCACCAGGCCGATGCGCGACCAGAGCACCTGGGGGTCGAGGTCGCGGACGTCGACGCCGTTGACCGAGACCGTGCCCGAGGTGGCGTCGAACAGCCTGGGCACCAGCGAGACCAGCGTCGTCTTGCCGGAGCCGGTGCTGCCGATCACGGCGGTGGTCTGTCCCGCCGCCACCCGGAAGGAGATGCCGGACAGCACGGGCGCCTCCGCGCCCGGGTAGCGGAACTCGACGTCGCGCATCTCCAGTTCGGCGCGGCCGCTCACCTGCCGTACCGGGTCGCTGGGCGGCGTCACCGACGACTCGGTGTCGAGCACCTCGGTGATGCGCTCGGCGCAGACCGCGGCGCGCGGGATCATCATCGAGATGAAGCTGGCCATCATCACCGACATGAGGATCTGCATCAGGTACATCAGGAACGCGGTCAGGGCGCCGATCTGCATCTCGCCGCTGTCCACCCGCCCGGCGCCGAACCAGAGCACGGCGATGCTGGAGACGTTGAGGATCAGCATCACGGTGGGGAAGATGAGCGCGGTCAGCCGTCCCACCCGCAGCGCGGTGTCGGTCAGCTCGTCGTTGGCCTCGGCGAACCGGCGGGTCTCCTCACGCTCGCGGACGAAGGCGCGCACCACGCGGATGCCGGTGAGCTGCTCGCGCAGCACCTGGTTCACCCGGTCGATGCGCTCCTGCATCGCGCGGAACTGGGGGACCATGCGGACGATGATCAGGCCGATCGAGACCAGCAGCGCGGGGACGCAGACCAGCATGAGCCAGGACAGGCCGAGGTCCTGGCGCAGCGCCATGATGATGCCGCCGGCGCCCATGATGGGGGCCGCGACCAGCATCGTGCAGGTCATCACGACGAGCATCTGGACCTGCTGCACGTCGTTGGTCCCGCGGGTGATCAGGGAGGGGGCGCCGAAGTGGGAGACCTCCCTGGCGGAGAAGCCGCCGACCTGGTGGAAGATCGCCGAGCGGACGTCGCGCCCGAAGCCCATGGCCGCGTGGGAGCCGTAGTAGACCGCCGCGATCGAGCAGGCGATCTGCACGAGGGAGACGGCCAGCATCCAGCCTCCCGCGGTGAGGATGTAGCCGGTGTCGCCGGTGGCCACGCCCTGGTCGATGATGTCGGCGTTCAGGCTGGGCAGATAGAGCGAGGCGATGGTGCCGACCAGCTGCAGTACCACCACGGCGGTCAGCGCCGCCGAGTAGGGGCGCAGGTAGGTGCGGAGCAGACGGGTCAGCATGGGGTCTCTTTAGGTGGGGTGGCCGGGAGAGGGGCGTCGTACCGGGGGGCCGGCCGTCGGCCGGTCTCGTCCGTCGTCCCGGTAGCCGGGATCATGAGGATTTCCTCCAGCGGGGGAGTGTCGGGCTCAGCCTGCGACCTGAACTTCGGTTGAGGTCAAGGGGGCGGGCCGAGATGGGGAGAGGTGCGGAGCCCGACCGGTGGCCTGGAAACGATCTCCGAGAGCGGCAGCGGGTCGCTTTCGACGAACTCCCGATGGTCGCGCGCGACAGGCGGCGGCCTTGGCGCAGCCGGTCGTGGGGGCTCGATCGGGCCGGTGAGCACCTGCCGGATGAGGGAGCCCTGGCACGTCGGTCATCCTACAAAGCAAGTGGACAGGTCGCTCACCCATTTATTGCGGTTCAGCCGCATGTGGTGTTCGGGGGACCGGAGGGGCCCCGGTGAAAGGAGTGATCGTTTCCGGCGGAGCGCGGAATCTTTTTCCGGCAAATGTAGGAAAACGGCGCGAAAAACCCCATCTTTCACCCGATGCGGCGGGCCTCATCTGCGATCTAACGTCGTGTGGCAGACAACCTGACATCACCACGACAGCCGTCTGCCTGTCGGCCAGGAGATCACCTGATGCCCCGTGCCCTCGCCCACCGTCCGTGGGTGCCCACCGTCACCGAGGATCGCGTCCAGTCCGTACTGAAGGCCGTGACGGACCAGACCGCCTCCTCGATCCAGAACGAGATCGAACGGCTGGTGGCCGGCAACCACCGCATCCACGACGTCGAGTCGGTCAACCTGAACCCGGCCACGAACATCATGAACCCCCGGGCCGAGGCGCTGCTCTCGGCCGGTCTCGGGTCGCGGCCGTCACTGGGGTACCCGGGTGAGAAGTACGAGATGGGTCTGGAGGCGATCGAGCAGATCGAGATCATCGCCGCCGAGCTGGCCGCCGAGGTCTTCGGCGCCGGCTACGCCGAGGTACGCGTCGGCTCGGGAGCGCTGGCGAACCTCTACACCTTCATGGCCACCTGCGAACCCGGTGACACGATCATCGCCCCGCCGGCGAGCATCGGCGGCCACGTCACGCACCACGAGCCCGGCGCGGCCGGCCTGTACGGGCTGAACATCGTTCCCGCCCCCGTCACGCCGGACGGCTACACGGTGGACGTCGACGCCCTGCGCGAGCTCGCCGAGCGGGTCCGGCCGAAGCTGATCACCATCGGCGGCAGTCTCAACCTGTTCCACCACCCGGTGGCGCGCATCCGCGAGATCGCCGACGCGGTCGGCGCCCGCGTGCTCTTCGACGCCGCCCACCTCTGCGGCATGATCGCCGGAAAGGCGTGGCCGCAGCCGCTGGCGGAGGGCGCCCACCTGATCACCATGAGCACGTACAAGAGCCTGGGCGGGCCGGCGGGCGGGCTCATCGTGACCGACGACGCCGAACTGGCCGAGCGGCTCGACGCGATCGCCTACCCGGGACTGACCGCCAACTTCGACGCGGGCAAGACCGCCGCGCTCGCCATGACCATGCTCGACTGGAAGGCGGCGGGGCCCGCCTACGCGCAGGAGATGATCGCGACCGCGCGGCGGCTGGCGGACGAACTGCTCGCCCTCGGCGTCCCGATCTTCGCCGCCGACCGGGGGTGCACCCGCTCCCACCAGTTCTCCGTGCCGGCCCACCGCTACGGCGGCGGGCAGCGGGCCGCCCGGCGGCTGCGCGAGGCGAACCTGCTCAGCAGCGGCATCGGCCTGCCGATGGAGGCGGTCGAAGGGGACGTGAACGGCCTGCGGATCGGTACGCCGGAGATCGTCAGGCTCGGGATGACCGAGGCGGACATGCCGGAGCTGGCCTCGTTCATCGCCCGCGGCCTGGACGAGAACGTCGACCCGGGCACCGTGGCGCCGGAGGTCACCGAGTGGCGGAGCCGCTTCTCCGGCGTGCGCTTCACGGTGGACAACCCCTCCTGAGGAGGGCATACGCCGCGCTGTGCTGAAATCCGCCCGTATCCCGGCTCCCGTGTTAGCGGCGTGGAAGCCGGGGTAGGGCGGCCGTGCGCCCGCCGTCGCGCACCCCGCCAGGGGAGATCCGATCATCCGGCGGCCGGTCCTTGTCCGGGGCGTGGCCGCAGGGGCCCGGCGTGAGAGGAGAGCACGGTGGCCGACCAATCGGATCTGATCCTCGACCTGGTGTGGCAGGAGTTCCACGAGGTGGTGAACATGACGTCTGAGGAGCTGCGCGCCTTCCTGCTGGCGTCGGCCTCGGCGGACGGGGGCGTCGCCAGGAGCCCCGAGTCGGCCATGCCGCCGCTCGGACGCCAGGTGCTCGGGGTCCTCGGCAAGCGGAAGGACGACCTGACCGCGGACGACATCGAGACGATGCGGCAGGCCGTCGACCGCGTCGAGGACACGCTGGCCGAGGGGAGGGTCGGCGATGACGACGACGACCGGCGGCGGGCGCTGCTGGAGGTCGGGCACAACCCGCTCCGGCCGTCCCGGCTCCGGGGCTGACCTCAGGCGCGCGCCGACCAGCGGGCCAGCAAGTCGGCCTCCCGGTCGGGGGTGATGGTGTCGGCCGTGTCGAAGGACGACTCCGCCTCGCGGATCTCGCGGATCGACCGCCCCAGGGGGCGCGGGCCGAGTCCCGCGGCGCGGGCGGCGGCGGGGTCGGCGGCGTTGATCGATTTTTGCGGGTCGCCTTCTGACCACAGGGGTAGCGACAGGCCGTTCTCCCCCTCGGCGAGCAGGAAGTCCTGCCCGACCCAGGTCAGGGTGGTCTCCGGCGGCCCGACCTCGGCCACGATCGCCTCCAGCAGGTCGCCGAAGGAGAACGGCGGGGGAGGGCTGACCGCGTGGAAGGTGCCCGGATGCCTCCCCTCGACCATGGAGACGACCCAGGAGGCCAGGTCGCGGGCGTCGATCACCTGGATGGGGTCGCCGGGGTCGCCGGGCGCGAGGACCTCTCCGCCGCGCGCGATCCGGTTGACCCAGTAGGTGAAGCGGCCGGTGTGGTCATGCGGGCCGATGACGTACGTGGGCCGTACGACCAGCGTCGCGGGCCCGAACGCGTCCACCGAGGCCCGCTCGCACAGCACCTTCATCGGCCCGTACACCTCGCCGGTCACCGTCTCGGGGATCGGCCCGTCGAGTTCCGCCAGCGGGGAGTCCTCGGTGAAGCCCGGCCGTTCGGGCGCCTGGTAGACCGCGGTGCTGGAGACGAAGACGTACTGGCCGGTGGAGAGCGCGCCGGCGAGCGAGGTGACCTGCGCCGGATGGTAGGCGCTGACGTCGACCGTCGCGTCCCAGTGCCGGTCGCGCAGCACGGACAGGTCGGCATTGCGGTCGGTGAGCAGGTGCTCGGCCTCGGGGAACAGTTCGGGGCCCGTCATGCCCCGGTGCAGCAGGGAGACCCGGTGCCCGGCCGCGATCGCGGCCGCGGTGATGTGCCGGCCGACGAACCGGGTGCCGCCGATGATCAGGATTCGCATACCTCACATTGTGGCGAATCGGCCGAGGTGACCCGCAGAGCGTTTCGCGGTCAGTAGCCGCCGAACCAGCCGGGGACGTCGAGCCGGAAGACGTCCCCCGAGGTCACGGCGCGCAGGTCGGACTCCAGGGCGCGCAGGCGGTCCTCGCCGAGGGTCCTCGCCCAGCCGGCGCGCAGGTCCTCGAAGATGCGCGCGGACCGGGCGAGGCTGTCGAAGCCCCGCTCGGTGAGCCGCACGATCTTGCGGCGGGCGTCGCCGGGGTCGGAGCGCCGCTCGACGTAGCCCAGGTGCTCCAGGGTGTCCACGGTCTTGCCCGCCGCCTGCTTGGAGACGCCCAGCCGCCGGCCGAGTTCCACGGCGGTGGTGCCCTCGGGGCCGATCGCCTGCAGGACGAACCCATGCATCGGACGCATGTCGGGGTGTCCCTGGCGGGCGAGCTCCACGTGGAGCTCGTCGATGAGCATCCGGAAGCCGAGGAAGAGCCTGAGCGGAAGTTCGAAGCCCGGAGGGTCGGCCGGCACGATCGTCTCCGCCTCACTATTTCGACAATGGTGTTGTCGAGCTTAGGGACTCCCGCCGTGGCTGTCATCCACGGGGTGGCACACACCCCGAGTGGGCGTTCGGACGGGCACCGGCCCCACGCGCGCCGACGGCATCGCCAGGCCGGGCGCACCGGCTCGGTGAAGGGTCGTCTTCACCGCGGGCGCCCGTCGGGGCGGCGCGGGTCCTGGAGCCACTTGTCGGTCTGGCGGGTCGCGTTGGGCGCGCCGGGGGTGCCGGGCGAGCGGCGGGTGGCGCGGGTCTCGGTCACGGTGAAGTCGGCCACCACGTGCCGGTTGTGCAGCAGGAAGCCGACGACGCCCGCGATCGCCTGCACGCTGCCCCCCGCACGGGCGTGGCCGGTCAGGAGGTAGACCAGCGGCGTGGACGGCTGGTCGAGGGCGAAATGGCGGTCGTGGTGGTGCGCGTCCTGGAGCGTTCTTATCGGGATCGGCCGCGAGGTGGTGAACCACGCGGCGACCTCCCAGGAGGGCTGGGTCTGGTCGCCGTCGGTCGATTCCTCGTAGCAGGTCGCGCAACCCCGGCGAGCGTCCTGCCCGTGGGGGCACGCCCAGGCGGCGAGGTCGTGCGGCATGCTGCGCTCGGACATGAGCTGACCGTACCTTCCCGTACGGAGAGACCGGCGTTTCGCCGTCCCCCCGCGCCGGGGCATCGGGTTTTCCGTCGGATGACCCCGGCGTCGTGCTGTCTCGGTTGTTGTCGCCTGCCCGTTTCCGGCCCCGGTACTCGCCCGCTCCCGCGAGTGCGCCCGCGAAATATCCATATATTTCGTGGTTTCTGCAGGTCATCGAGAGGAAGGAGTGATCTTGGGGGCGTTTCGAGGGCTTCGGTGTGGGCATCGGACCGATCGGGGGCATCGAACGGGGGACGCATGGCGCGTGGGTTTGACGCGTCCGCTCACTACGGGCGGCGCATCGCCGACGTTCACGACGGCGGCATCACGGTGAACGACTCACCCGGGGGCGCGTGCAGGCCCCTGACGGCTTCCGGGTTCCCGGCGAACCCGGATCTCTCGGCGGCTCCGGAGACGCCGAGGTCTCCTGGGCAGCCGCGTCTCCCCGAACTGCTGGGCTCTCCCGGGTCTGGACCGTCACGCGCCGCGAAGCCCCCGGGACCCTCGGGGCCCCAGAGGTCCCCGAGATCCCTGAAGCCCGCGAAGCCTCCGGGGCGCTCGAAGCCCGCCGAGCGCACGGACCCGCCGGACCGGCCGGCGCTGCCCGCCGCGCGGGGCCCGATCAGCGCCCTGCTCTTCGAACGGCTGGTACACCCACCGCACCGCTTCGGCCTCCTGTCGCTCCCGCTGCTGTCGTTCCCCGCCCGTTTCGCGGGCCCGGTCCTCGCGGACGAGGACGTGCAGCTGGCCCTCTTCGTCTGCTACGAGCTGCACCACCGGGGCTTCGAGGGCGTGGACGAGCGATGGGAGTGGAACCCCTCGCTGCTGGAGGTGCGGGAGATCCTGGAGGCACGGTTCGAGGAGGGGCTGGCGCGGGCCGTGTCGTGCCCGCCCGCCCAGCGGCCCGAGCACCTGAGCCAGGCCCTGACCGATCTGGTGGCCGCCGCCGTCGACGGCCCCGACCTGCCGGGGTTCCTCCAGCGGCAGGCCGACCTCGCACAGTTCCGCGAGTTCGTCGCGCACCGGTCGATCCACCACCTGAAGGGAGCCGACCCGCACACCTGGGCGATCCCCCGGCTGAGCGGACGCCCCAAGGCGGCGCTGGTGGAGATCCAGGCGGGCCGGTACGGCGGCGGGCACGTCGAGCGGACGCACTCCGAGCTCTTCCGGACCACCATGCGCCGGCTGGGCATGGACGACTCCTACGGTGCCTACCTCGACCAGGTCCCGGCGATCACGCTGGCCGTCTCCAACGCGATGTCGCTGTTCGGGCTCCACCGGCGCCACCTCGGAGCGCTGCTCGGCCACCTGGCGGCCACCGAGATGACCTCCTCGGTCCCCAACCGCCGCTACTCCAGGGGCCTGCGGAGGCTGGGGGCGGGCGAGGCGGCGAGCCGTTTCTACGACGAGCAGGTGCGGGCCGACGCCGTCCACGAGCGGACCGCCGCGCACGACATGTGCGGCGGGTTCGTACGGCAGCACCCCTCGCGGGTCGGTGACATCCTGTACGGGGCGGCCTGCGCGCTGACCCTGGATCGGCTTTTCGCCGAGCATGTCATGAGCCGGTGGCGGCGCGGCGTCTCGTCACTGCGGGAGGTGGGCGCGGCGAGGCCGTGACGACCGAACCAGGTGGTACCGGCGGGGGGAGGCCCGTACCTCGGTCTCAGTGCCCGCCCATGGCCTGGCGGATCACGTCGCGGGTCCGGTCCACGAGCGCCAGCGGCGTCCCGAGCAGCAGGTTCTTGACCGCCGATTCGGTGCCCGGATGCGGGTGGGTCGGCGCCAGCGCCTCGGCCGCCTTCACCCCGGCGGCCAGGGCCCGGCGCTCGGCCTCGCTCGTCTGGGCGCGGAACCGGGGAAACTCGTGGCTCTCCTCGGCATGGGCGTGGGCCAGCACCGCCGCCCGCAGGACCTGCAGGTGCCCGGGGAAATCGGGATGGTCGGCGCCCAGCCTCTCCAGGTCGGAGAGCATCTGCTTGGCCTCCCGCTCCTCGGTGAGGCGCTCGTCGACCACGCTGTCCCCGTCCTCGATCTTGAGGCGCGCGTAGGGGTGCACGACCTCCTCCTCGGCGGTCTCGTGCACGGCCAGCAACCGCACCAGGCGCTGGAAAGCCTCGGCACGCCGGTTCCCCGCGGGAGCGTTCTCCACCTCGTCGAACAGATCCCTGATCATCACGTGCTGGCGTACCAGCAGGTCCACCACGTCGTTCTCGTCCATCAGCTCGGGCACGTTCCCGTGGTCACTCATAGGTCCCCCCTTGTCAACAAAACGCTTACCCCCATCCGGGCGTCGAAACCCGAGGCGCCCCGGCACGGGCCGCGCGCCGGTGACCGCGTACCCGGAGACGCCCGCGCGAAGCCGCGGTCAGACGGTGATCCACTCGGTGACGACGGTCGCGCCCGCGAGGTGGCAGCGGAGGCTGAAGGGCCCGGCCGGGACGTCGTGGACGAACCTGCCCAGCTCGTCGGTGGCCAGCGTGGCCGGACGGTGCCCGAGGACCTCGACCTCCGCGGGCCCCGGCGGCATCAGCTGGCCCACCACGCGCCCGCCGTCGGCGGTCACGGTGACCTCCAGGTCGACGGTCAGCTCCGCACCCTGGAAGGTCAGAATCCGCGGCGCCCTGTCGCCCCGCACCCGTGCGGGCCCGCTCAGGGAGTCGAAGACCAGCTCGGCCAGCTCGGCGTCGAGAGCGCGGAGCGTGTAGGCCTCGACGGCGACCTGCAGGAGCTCGGAGGGAACGGGGTCGAACAGCTCGACGGCGCGGCGCAGCTCCGCCTCAAGCGCGTCGTCGCTCATCGGAAGCCCCGTTCCGCGAGGAGGACGCGCAGCCGCCGCAGGCAGCGCTGCCTGATCGGCCCGATGCTCCCGACGGCGATGCCGAGCGTCGCCGACACCTCCTGGTAGCTGACCGGCGGCGAGGCCATGAGCAGCCGCAGCAGCCGCCGGCAGTTCTCTCCCAGTTCCTGGAACGCCTGCCACATGGCCCGCATCCGCTCCCGCTCCATCGACGCCTCCTCGGCGTCGACCACCGCCTGCTCTGGCGTACGACCGTCGGCGGCGCGGTCGAACACCTCGGGGTCGTCGCTCGGCGAGACCCGCCGAGCGGTCCTGATCACCTTGACGCACTCGTTCCGCGCCGTGCTGGCCAGCCAGGCCCCGACCCTGTCCGGCTCGCGGATCCGCGCGAGGTTCTGCGCGAGCCGGAACCAGGTCGTCTGGTAGACCTCCTGTGCGTCCGCGTCTCTCAGTCCGTGGGCGCGCACGACGGACCACACGAGCGGGCTGAGGCCCTCCACCAGGGATTTCCACGCCGCGGTCTCCCCGTCCACCGCGGCGCGGAAGAGGATGCCGGTCGAGTCTCGATCCACGGTGACGTCCCCTTGCCTTCGGGACTGTCATCGTACGACGGAGGGCCGATTCGGCCGCACCGGTTTTCAGAGCACGACCGGGACACTTTGCACGCTCGACGGCGTCCAGGTGGAGGGGATGAGGGTGGGGGCGGGCAGGCCCTGCACCCCCCTGCCGGACAGGGGGGTGCTCAGGAGCTCGGCGGCGGCCTGCCGGGAGCCGGTCACGTTGTTCCGCACCATGTGATTGACGATCATGCCGACGACCAGGGGCGCGGAGAAGGAGGTGCCGCTCCACTGCGCCAGCCCGTCGAACCTGACGCGTTCGCGGATCGCGTTCGGCGACGCCGCCATCTTCTCGCTGAGCTCGCCCCGGTGCGGAGGGAACTGGCAGGTGCAGTCGTAGGCGGAGCCGTACCGGCAGTGGTCGTAGGTCGAATGCTGGTAGTCGTAGGGCACCGGGGTGTCGTCCACCGCGGTGAAGGCGCTCACCAGGTGCTCCCCGGGAGCGTACGCCGTCACCCACGGCCCGTGACCGCTGAAGCAGGCCCGGTCCTGGCCGTCCTTCCGCAGCGCGCCCACCGACACGACGGCACCGGCGTAGTCGGGGTCGTCGGCGTAGGCCGCGGGATGGAACCGCTCGTCGCTGCCGTTGTTCCCCGCCGCGGCCACCAGCAGTGTCTCCGGGTGGTCGGTCACCAGCTCCCGCATGAAGCCCTCAAGCCCCATGAGCGTCCTGTGGTCCGTGCTCAGGGTCCCCGCGGACAGGTTGATGATGTCCGGCCACCTGTGCAACGGCCGCATCTCCCCGAGCAGGAGGTCGCCCAGGTCCTTCTCGGAGATGGCGCCCGCGTTGACGAGCGCCCCCTTCACCGTGATGGCGGCGCTGGGCGCGACGGCGCTGATCAGCCCGGCGATGAAGGTGCCGTGACCGACGTACTGCTTGAGTATCCCCTCGGAGTCCAGCTCGATCTCCTTGCCCTCGCCCTCGACGAGGCTCATCCACGGGTGCGACCTGTAGTTCTCCACCAGTCCCGTGTCGATCACCAGGACGGACACCGGGCCGGCCGCCGCGCCCGCGACCCGCTTGACCACCGCCGGGTTGGGCGGCCCGCATCGGGCCACGGGTACCGGCTCGTCGCCGGGGCAGCAGTTCACCGCGATGGACACGATGTGGTTCCTGGACACCATCCGGCGGCCGTTGGCACGCTCCAGCTCGTCGACGGCCCGCAACGCGTCCGACACGTCCCGGTCGCTCCAGCGCTCCGCACGGTCCAGCGGCCCGACCCGGATCCTGAACACGCCGCTCGGGCTCTCCTCCTCCTGCAGCTCCACGCCACGGTCACTGCCACGATCCCGGCGGAACGCGCTCCGGATGGCCTGGGTGACCTCGGCGGCCTCCTCCCGCCTGGCGAGAACACAGCCCTTCTCATAGAGGAACCTGGGCGAGTCGTCCGGGCCCGCCGCGAGCACGACCTCCTCTCCCATGGCGGCCTGGATCTGGTCGAACTGTTCCTGGAACCTGTCTGGTGCCATGTTCACTGTTCCTGTCTCGGTCGGAGATTCCTCACGTCGCCATGGGTTATGAGCCGCGGGGCGCCCGGTTGATACAGCCCTGCGTACGAGCACAGCGGCATGGACGCTCCGAACACATCACGTCTAACATCGATCCGTGACCGGGGGAAGCCCGCGGATCCCGCCTTCCGCGGGAGACGCTCTCGACCTGTTGCCCCTGGTGTTCGCCCGTCCCGCCGACGCGCTGGCCGGAGCGCGGGCCGTGCTGGCGGGCGCCCCCTCCTCTCATGACGCCTCCGTCGCCCACCAGGTGATCGGCATCTGGCAGCGCGACTTCGGTGACCTCACGACGGCGATCGGCCATCTCCGGCGGGCCCGCGCCCTGGCGGCCAGGTCCGGTTCCGCGGACCGCGAGACGGACGTGCTGTCGACCCTGGGGGCCGCCCTCGTCCACGCGGGCCGTACCCGGCAGGGGATGGCGGCGCTGGAGACGGCGGTCGAGCGGGGCAGCGGGCTCACCGGCGCCCGCGCGCTGTTCCGGCGCGGCTACACCTGGTGGGTCCTCGGCGGGCACCGGGAGGCGCTCGACGACCTGCGCCGGGCCATCCCCGCCCTGCGCCGGGCACAGGACACGATCTGGACCGCCCGCGCGCTCACCCTCAGGGCCACGGTCCACCTGGCCATGGGGGCCGTGGAACGGGCCGAGGCCGACTTCGTCGCCGCCGAGCGGCTGTGGGACACCACCGACCAGGAGCACGACAAGGCCGACGCGGTGGAGAGCAGGGGGCTGGCGGCGTTCAGGTCCGGCGACCTCCCCGCGGCGCTGCACCACTTCGACGAGGCGGCGAGCCGTTACCGGGCACTCGGCACGCCCATGTTCGTGCTGCACATCCGGCGGTGCGGGGTGCTCCTGGCGGCCGGGCTGGCGCGCGAGGCGCTGGAGGAGGCCGACGCCGCCACGGAGCTGCTGAACCGTACGGGAGGGCAGACGACCCGCGGCGCCGAACTCCTCCTGATCGCCGCGCGGGCCGCGATCGCGGTGGGCGAGCCGCACGCGGCGATCGTCCGCGCGGGCACGGCCGTCCGGCTCTTCTCCAGTCAGCGCCGCGACTGGTGGCAGGCCCACGCTCGGCTGGTGCTGGTCCAGGCCAGGTTCGCGGCGGGCGAGATCTCCGGCCGTTCGGTACGCGACGCCGCCGCGGTCGCGCTGCGGCTGGCGGAGCTGCGCGCCCCCGAGGCGGTCCAGGCGTCGTTGCTGGCCGGTCGCACCGCCCTCGCCCTCGGCGCCGACGCCGAGGCCGAACGGCACCTGGCCGCCGCGGCCAGGGGCAGGGCACGCGGTCCCGCCTTCGCCCGGGTGGACGGCTGGGTGGCGCAGGCACTGCGGGCGGCGGCGGCGGGGCGGACCCGCGGCGTGCTGGACGCCTGCCGACGGGGGCTCGACCTGCTGGACGAGTACCGGATGACGCTGGGCGCCTCGGAGCTGCGGGCGCGGGCCACCGCGCAGGGGGCGGAGCTGGCCCTGCTCGCGCAGCGGGCGACCCTCGCCGGAGGGAGCCCCCGCCGGTTCCTCGGCTGGAGCGAGCGCTGGCGCGCCACGGCGCTGGCGATCCCGCCCACCCGGCCGCCGGACGATCCCGAGCTGCTGCGCGACGTGACGGCCTTCCGGGAGATCAGCAGCCGGATCGAGGCGGCGAGGCAGAAAGGCAGCCCCGCCCCCGCGTTGGAGCGCGAGCAGCGGCGGCTGGAGAAGGGGATCCGCGACCGGACGCTCCGGATGCGCGGTGCGGGCGGCACCGACGGGCACCGCTTCGACGTGGACCTGCTGCTCGACGAGCTCGGTGACGGGTGGCTGATCGAGATCGTCGCCGTCGACGGCGACCTGCACGTCCTGCTCTGCGGCCGGGGCCGGGTGCGCAGGTTCGCCGCGGGACGGCTGGCCGACGCGGCGATCGACGCCGACCACGCCCGCGCGGGCCTCAGCAGGATCGCGTACGGGGGCTCCGCGGCCAGGCTGCCCATCCTCGAAGCCGGCGGGCACCGCCTCCAGGAGTCGCTGCTCGGCCCCGCGGTGCGCCACCTCGGGGAAGGGCCGGTGGTCGTCGTACCGCCGGGCAGGCTGCACGGCGTGCCCTGGGCGCTGCTGCCCGCGCTGGGGACGCGGGTGCTGAGCGTGTCGCCGTCGGCGAGCGCCTGGCTCCGCGCCCGGCGGATCGAGCCGCCGCCGTCACGGGATCGGGTCGTGCTGGTCAGAGGCCCGGGGCTGGCGACGGGCGGTGCCGAGATCCCGCCCCTGGCCGCCGGGTACGGCGAGGCGACGGTGCTGGAGAACGGCACCGCGGTCACCTCGGCCGTGCTCGCGGCGCTGGACGGCAGCAGGCTCGCGCACATCGCCGCGCACGGCACCTTCCGCTCCGACAGCCCGATGTTCTCCTCCCTGGGGATGGACGACGGCCCGCTCACCGTGCACGACCTCGAACGGCTCCGCAGCGCCCCGTACCGGATCCTCCTGTCCAGCTGCGACTCCGGCAGGCTGCAGCCGGTCGGCGCGAACGAGTTGCTCGGCCTCGCCACGGCGCTGCTGCCGCTGGGCACGGCCGGGATCGTGGCGAGCTCGGTGCCGGTCGACGACGAGGCCGTGGTGCCGCTGATGCTCGCCCTGCACGAGGGGCTGCGGCGCGGTCTGAGCATGGCCGAGGCCCTGCGCGACGCCAGGTCGTCGATGCCCGGCGACGCGCTCCACCGTGCGACGGGCTGGTCCTTCTCCGCCATCGGAGCGGCCTGACCCGCTCGGCCGGATCGTCTCACCGGTGCCCGCCCGCCCGGTCGCCGCGCCGGCCGACGGTGAAGAGCCCTTCCAGGCCGGCGCGGTCGCTGCTGCCGAGCCGCGCGTAGGCGTCGCACAGGTGGTTGGCGACCGTGCGGATCGACACCGTGAGCTGCTCGGCGATCTGCCGGTTGGTCAGGCCCGCCGCGGCGAGGCTGACGATCTGCCGCTGGCGGGCGGTCAGCCTCGGCAGCGCGAGGTTGACCAGCGCGGAGCTGCGCGCCCCCTGGCAGGCGCCCGCCAGCGCCGAGGCCCGGTCCCTGGACGCCTGCGAGGCGCGCCGGTCGGGGTGGACGAGGGCGGCGTGCGCGGACGCCTCCGCGGCGTGGAGCATCAGGCCGAGGTCGGCGAGCCCCCGTGCCACCTTGTCCAGGGCGTCCCCGTCGCGCCGGGCCAGCGCGCGGGCGTGCCTCGCCAGCAGGGGAGCGAGGTCCCCCTCCGCGCGGTCGGCCAGTTCCCCGAGCCGGTCGGCGACCAGCTCTGGGGAGCCGAGTCGCACCACGTCGTGCAGGGCGAACAGGTCGTCTCCGAACAGGCCGTCTCCGGCGAGGCCGAGCGCGGACCGCAGGGCGCCGTCGAGGTCCCCCTCGGCGGCGAGTGCCCAGGTCCGTGCCGGTACGGCGGCGGATGCCCACGGCCGGTGGTCCTGGGCGGGCGCCTGCGACCGGGTGCCCCCGGTGGGTGCCCGCCGCCAGGTGTCCGTGCCGGGCGCGGGCGACCGGGTGTTCTCCGCGGGCGCCGGAGGCCGTGCGCCGGTCACCGGCCACGGGCGCGTCCGGGCCTCCCCGGCGGGGGCGGGACCGCGCGAGAGGGCCTGCCAGGCCGTCGTCAGGTCGCCGACGTAGGCGGCGGCGTGGGCGAGTTCGGCCAGGCAGGCGTGGTGGTGGGGAGAGCGGCGCAGTCCCTCGCGGCTCCAGGCCATGGCCTCGCGGGTCTCCCCGCGGAGCCGGGCGACGCGGGCGCGCCGCGCGCAGAACTCCGGCATCGCGGGCTCGTCCCAGCCGGTGTCGTCCTCGGCCATCCGCTCGCCGATGCCCCGGGGTATCTCCGCGAGCCGTCCCGCGTACGCGCGTGCGGCCAGTTCCTCGCACTCGGCCGCCAGCGCGGAGGCCCGCGGGGCCCTTCGCCCGCCGGAAGGCCCGCCCGAGTGGCAGGGCTCCGCCGCCGCGGCCCGCAGCACCGGGCCGTGCAGCGGGTGGACGAGCCGGTCGTCCACGGTGACGAGCCCCCTCGCCCGCAGGCGTTCGAGGACGGCGGGGGCCAGGAGGGCACCCGGCACATCCGCACCCGCGCTCGGCGCACCCGTGCCCGACGGCTCGCCGGACGCGATGAACTCCAGCGCCTCCCGCTCCTCGGTGTCGAGGTCGCGGATCGTCTCCTCCACCAGTTCCCGGACGCGCGCGGTGATCGGCGGCGTGCCCCGCCAGGTCCAGGTGCCCGACACGTGGCTCAGGTCTCCGCCGGCGTGCACGGCGACGACCAGCTCGCGCAGCAGCCGCAGGTCGCCGCGGCTCGCCCGGTACAGGCGCCGGACGGTGAGGGCGTCCACGTAGCCGCCCACCGCCCGCGCCAGCAGTTCGGCGCAGGCACGCTCCGTCAGGGGGGCCAGTGTCAGGCGCGGCAGCAGATTCTCCGTCCAGAGCCTGGAGACGCCCTCCGGCGCGGGCTCGCCCTCCCTGACCGTGACGAGCAGGCGGGTGCGCCCGCCGAGTGCCAGCTCGTGGACGAGCGCGGCCGAGGCGTCGTCGAGCAGATGGGCGTCGTCCACGACGAGCACCGAGTCACGCATCGCCTCGGGTACGGCCTCGGCGGTCAGGCGGCTCCGGCCGCTGCCCGCCGCACCGGTCACGACGATCCCCCGGCGGCCGGCGGAGAGGTTTCGCCGTACGAGATCAAGCTCCTCAGCTCTGGCCGTGAACGGCCAGGGGGACCGTGGGTTTCTCACAGCGATATGAGGCGCGCCGCCCGCCGGTGATACACGCGGAGCCGAGTGAACCGAGGATGCCGGCCCTTTCGCCGGTACGCGGGCCCAAGGGCGCGCGGTCACCTGGTCGCGGTGGTCTCCTCGGGCAGGGTGGGAGGCTCGAAATCGAACCAGATCGGCTGCCAGTCGCTCAGCTCGTGGAAGCGGCGCAGCTCGGCGACGCCGCTGAGCCAGCCCATCCACCCGGCGTACGGGGGGTTGCCCTCGTCGAAGCCGCTCTGCATGAAGGTGAGCCGCGTCGCGCCGTCCGAGCCCTCCAGCTCCCAGGTGGTGACGCCGAGACCCGGCCACTCCAGGGAGAACCTGCGCCCCGGCTCCGCCTCGACGACCTTCGCAGGTGAGCTGTCCGCCTCGAAGCCACCCATGGCGAAGCGCCCGCCGACATACGGCTCGATGTCGATCCGGTAGCCGAACCACCGGCTGAACTTCTCCGAGTCGACGAGCGAGTCGTACACCTCCTGGGGCGAGGCGCCGATGAGGAGCCGCTCCCGCATGCGCGGGGAGGTGAAGTCGCACTTCGGGGTGAGCTCGCGGCCCTCCAGGTGGTCGACCAGGTTCGCGATCGACAGGCACCAGAACGTCTGCAGCATGCCCAGGACGCCGCCGTTGCCGGAGATCGCCTCCCGGTAGTCGAAATGGGTCTGGGAGAGCGACAGGGCGGTCGACTCCGCGCTCTCCTCCTCCAGCCGGATCTCGACCGTCGTCTCCTCGCCGTCGAGCAGCCACGACAGGCGCAGCGTGTGGTCGTCGACGTGCAGCGGGCGCTGGTGGGGCGCGTGGCCCTCGGGGGTGTGGCGTCCCCAGAACTCGTACCGTTGCGGCAGTTCGACCTCGGCGTGCTCGGCCAGCCAGACGCGTAGCTCGGCCGGGTCGGTCAGGGCGTGGTGGACGGCCTTGAGCGGTGCGGCCATGCGTGCGTTCAGCCTCATCGGCTCACTCACGGGGTTCTCCCTTGGGGTAGCAGGCCACGGCGAGCTTGAAAGCGTCACCTTCGGTGCCGCCGTAGCGGGTGAAAAGGTCCTGGAGGGTGGACCGGAGGTCGCTCAGGAACTCCTGGCGCCGTTCCGGCGGCACCCGGATCTCGCCGGACACGCCGACGGACGGCAGCTCGGGCGCGGTCCTGTCCAGCGCGCCGATATCGGCCTGGACCTCCTCCATGAGGTCGAGCAGGTAGCCCAGGCCCAGCTCGTCCCGGGTTCCGCGCAGGCCGATCCGGCCGACGAGACGGGGCGAGAGCCAGTAGGAGCGGGCGCTCGCCTGGTAGACGCCCTCGTGGATGCCGCGCACCCTGCGCTCGGACACCTGGGTCACCAGGCCCGCCTCCACCAGGCGTTTCACGTGGTAGTAGACCCGCTGCGGGGTCTGGTCGAGCAGGGCCGCCACCTCGGTGCACGAGCGCGGCTCGGCGAGCCGCCGCAGCACCTCGATACGCTGCGGCTTGAGCAGCGCCTCGGCCTGATCGATCTGCTCCAGATACAGGACATCCCTCATCGCAAAATCGATCCTGTACGTAAAATTTTGTTTTGTCAATGAATCGGGCGCATCGCCCTCGGCGGGGCGGAGTCGCGAGCCCGCATCGCGCGGACGGGCGGGTGTCGAGAGGGCCACCCGTGCGGGCCGGCCGCCTCGCCTTCCGGTCATCGGCCCGGTCGTGGGCCGGGGCGCCGGTCGCTCCGGATGGTGAAAGCCGCCACCGGCGGTCACGGCGGCGGATGGGCGGGAATCCGGCGCCGAGGGTCGTCCTCATCGGGGCTCGGCACCGGAATGGATCGCGGACTCTGCGCCATTTCAGCGGTATTGGGAGCCCATTCCCGTATATATCGCGATAGATGCTTAATTAGTCGGTCATCATCGCGTCTGTCCGAACCTGTGTGAGGCCTGGGGGTGGCGGTCCGGCTTCACGGATTCATCCCCCGGCCGGACTGGTAAGGGCAGATCCAGGCAAAGACCACGCTGCTGAAATTCACCAGCATGGTGTGCGGGACCCGGCCCGCCGTCTCGGTGACCTGGAGCCTGATCACGGAGCCGGCCCGCATCCAGCCCGCCACGTCGTCCTCGGTGGGCTCGTGGCCGTGCAGGCGCAGCATCAGGTCGTGAGGCTGGCCGAATATCCGCAGGTGTAGTTCGCACGTGGGTTCGATATCCGCCATGGTTCGCCGTCCGATGTGGAATAGACCCGGCGGGGTTGTCGGTGTCCCTTCGAGCGTACTCCCGCCGTGCGCGCGCCCCCGAACCCGTGTCCGGCGGATGGCGGGTCATCCTGATCGGCGGTGATGAGATGCCCTTCTCGCGTGCTTTCAAGTGCATTGTCGTAATCCTTTACTTCAAAACTGAAAATACAGGAAAAATGGCTGATTCTTCCTTGTCATTGAGCGGCCAATGAGCATTCAAGTGCTGATTCTCGTGGATATTTTCAGCAATCCGCGATCTCATATTCCCGCCAGTCCTTCGGGATCTTTTCTGGGATGAGGAGAGTCATATGGCCAATTCGCGAAGAATCGCGGCGATCACGGCCGCGATCGCGACGGCGGTCAGCCTCGGGGCCGTCGGCGCGCAGGCGTCGACGGCGGACGCCCGACGGTCGACGGCGGACGCCCGGTCGGAGGCCGCGGCGCCCACGAGGGGGGTCCGGATCACCCGTTTCCTCGGTGAGCAGCGCCTGCCGAACAAGATGCGGTTCCGGGGGACCACGGTCGGCGGCATCTCCGGCATCGACCGTGACCCGCGTACCGGCACCTGGTACCTCATCTCCGACGACCGGTGGCGCTACAACCCGGCCCGCTTCTACACCGGCCGCTTTGACATCAACCCGGTCACCGGAGCCTTCACCGGGGTGAACCTCACCGGGGTCACCACCCTGCGGCGGCCCGACGGGACCCCCTATCCCGCCTACGGCCGGGCCGGGTCCGCCGATCCCGAGACGATCCGCTACGACAGGTGGAGCAACCGGCTGCTCTGGGGTCACGAGGGCGACCGGCCGGACGCGACGCATCCCGAGATCCCGGTCTCCGACCTGTTCGTCCGCTGGACCAACACCCGGGGCCGCCACCTCGGAGAGCTGACGACCCCCCGCAACATGAAGATGACCGCCACCGACAGCGGCCCCCGGCGCAACTTCGGCTTCGAGGGCCTGACCTCCACGGCGCGCACCATCACGGCGGTCACCGAGGGGCCCAGGTACGAGGACGGCGAGCCGCCGACCGCCACCAAGGGCGCCCCGGCCCGCATCACCGTGTGGAGCCGCGACGGCAGGCCGCGCGGGCAGTACGTCTACCCGATCGACCCGCTGCCGGCGGCGCCGATCCCGCCGACCGGCCAGTCCGACAGCGGCGTCTCGGAGATCCTGGCGATCGACGACTACCGCTACCTCGCCCTCGAACGCTCCTGGATCGAGGGCGTCAACTACAAGGTCAAGCTGTACGAGATCGACCTGCGCGGTGCCACGAACGTGCTGAGCAGGGACAGCCTGTCGACCGGCCGCCCGTACCGCCCGGTCTCCAAGCGCCTGGTCTCCGACCTCAGCACGGTGCGGACACCGGTGCAGAACCTGGAGAGCCTCGCCTGGGGACCGCGCCTGCGCAACGGCGAGTGCACGCTGGTGATCGGTTCCGACGACAACTTCAGCGAGCAGGAGGTCACCCAGTTCCTGGCCTTCGCGGCCAGGGGTTGCTGACCGCCGCGAGGTGAGGCCGCCCGGACCCGGGCTCTGAAAGACCCAGGCGCGGCCGGGACCCGTGACACGGGTCCCGGCCGCGCCGCTCCATGAGCGGCCGCGTGAGGCCACTGCGCGCCCGGATGCGATCTCCGGCTCGCCCGCTTCTCGCCCGGTTGAACTCTCCCACTGTGGGAGCCTCCATGCTGGTGACTCCTCCGCTCCCGAGAGGAACGGCTTCTCGCTTCCCTCGGCTGAGGTAGGCGACGGACAAGCCCTGCCCGTTTCGAACCCGGAAACCGTGTCAAGGAGGCGATTCCCCTGCCAGGCGAATCCGGCAGTCCCCTCGTTGGAGCTGATGGCGTGAACGAGGCATACCTGCCGATCGGGCGGTTCGCGAGGCTCTGCCGGCTCAGCGTCAAGCAGTTGCGTCACTATGACGAGCTGGGCCTGCTGCCCCCGGACCACGTCGATCCGGACACCGGCTACCGCTACTACCGGCCGGACCAGGCGCGCGCCGCGATGCTGATCGGCCTGCTCCGCTCCATCGACGTACCCCTTACCTCGATCGGGCGGGTGCTGGCCGGCGACACGGGTGCGCTCGGTGGCGTACGCGACCGGATGGAGGCCGATCTGGCGCGCCGCGAGCGCAACTTCGCCGCGCTCGAACGCATCCTCGCAGACGGTCTGCCCCGGCCGGAGGTGACGGTGGTCCGTGAGCCCGCCCGGCGGGTGGCCGTCGTCAGGGACATCGCGACGCCGGACCGGATCGGCGTCGTCACCTCGGCGTGCGTGGCCCGGCTGCTCGCCGCCGTGGGCACCCCGAAGGGGCTGCTGATCGGGCTGTTCCCGCTGGATCTCACGCGGGAACTCGCCGTGGCCGTCACCGTGGAGACGTCCGAGGACGTGCCGGGGACGTCCCCGGACGTGCTGCCCGGCGGCCTGTACGCCTCGGTGACGCACGTCGGTCCTTACGACCAGATCCCGCTCACCGCGCACGCGCTGCTCGCCTGGGTGGGCGAGCGCGGGCACACGCCCGAAGGCCCGCTGCGCGAGGTGTACGTCTCCAATCCCGTCACCACGCCGCAGAACCGGCTGGTGACCCATCTGATGATCAAACTGGAGGACCCGGAATGAACTGGTATTCGGCCGCGGACGATCCCGAAGTGGTGGAGTTCGGTCCCGTGCGCGGCCTCTCGGTCCGAAGACCCTCGCCAGGATGGACGTGCTGATGCGGAGCGAGGGGCTGGTCCGGAACGGCCTGTACCACGAGACCTACCTGTCCGACACGGGGGAGACCGACCCGGAGAAGATGCTGACCGTACTCCGGCAGCCCGTTCGCGCCGCCTGAAGCCGTGGCCGTGATTCGACACCGGGTGTGCGGAAGCCGTTACCGCGCCATTCCGGTCCCTGGCCGGTGTAACTTTCCGCATTAAAGACCGACACTAATTGCCCGGGTCCCGCTGATTCCCGCTCCGCGCGGCTCGCTCGGCTGGATTTTCCCGGCGGGGAAAAACCTTCGAAGGCCCGCTTCGCGCTGCCGGCGTGAGGCGGGTTTTCTTCTTCGCGTACCAGGTCATCCAGGTGATCGCCGGTCTCCGGTAGGGGGCGTCCGCACCCTGCCGGGAGCTTTCCGGCCCGGGGTTCCGGCCATTGCCGCCTCGGTCGTGGGCGGGCGACTTCCTTTTCTCCGATTCCCGCTCGGAGCCATCCGCTACGCGGCAGAACTTTATTCGCGCAATGGCAGATTTAACAATTTACCTATACGATCGCCGTTCGTGGCTGAAGTTGATCTTTCAGGATCCCGACTGGCTGACGACCTGTTCTTTGTCATGCATGACAATGCGACCGGCCGGATGAGGCTTCATGCCCGCCTGACCGGTCTGGGGCTGGCCGCCGCCATCCTGGGAGAACTGATGCTCGCCGGGCGGATAACCGTGGGATTGGCGGCGGGGCAGATCGGGCTCGTCGTTCTCGACGCGGCGCCGCCCGAGGACGCGCTCACCAGGACCGCCCTGGGCCACGTCGTCGCCGAACCCGCACACCGTTTCCGTACCTGGTTGCAGTTCCTCGCCCGTACGGCACGCGCCGACGTGGCGGCCCGGATGACCGCCGGCGGGCTGCTGCGCCCGCCCGGCAGACGCCCGTCGCGGAGGCAGGTGCCGGTCGACGTGAACATCGCGGCGTGGCCCGGCGGACGCGTCAACCTGGCGATCCAACGCCGTGAGCCACTCAGCGTCCAGGACGGCGTCCTGCTGGGGCTGCTCGTCGCGACCGGCGGCAACCAGCTCGTCCTGTGGGAGCAGAACCCGAGATACCTCTCCGATTCGATCGCCGCCCTCCCGGCGCCGCTCCAGGAACTGATCGCCCAGACCGAGGCTGCCGTAGGTGACTCCGTCATCAGCCGCCGGTGAACCCACCCCCCTCATTTCAAGGATCCCAATGTCCGTGACAGAACGAAGGGCCAGCGCCGTTTCCGCCGCGCTCGCCCAGGACCGCCTCGGTGTGCCGTCGGTGGTGTTCTTCGTCATCTCGGCGGCGGCGCCGCTGACCGTCATCGGTGGCTCGGTGACCGCCGCCTACGCCGCGACCGGCGTGATCGGCGTGCCGCTCGCCTTCATCCTGCTCGGAGCCATCCTGGGCCTGTTCGCCGTCGGCTACGTGACGATGGCCCGTTACGTCGTCAACGCCGGGGCGTTCTACGCGTACACCGCGAAAGGGCTCGGCAGGCCGGTGGGTGTGGCGACCGCGTGGGTCGCGTTGCTGGCCTACAACGCGCTCCAGGTGGGTCTCTACGGCATGATCGGTGCGGCCGCCCAGCCGCTGATCGCCGACTGGTTCGGAAGCTCTCCGCCCTGGTGGGTGATCGGGCTGGTCGCCTGGGTGCTGACCGGGGTGCTCGGCCTCATGCGGGTCGACGTGAACGGGAAGGTCCTTTCGGTCCTGCTGCTGACGGAGATAGCCGTCGTCGTCGTGTTCGACATCGCGGACCTGATCAACCCGGCGGCCTCGGGCTACAGCCTCGACGTCTTCGACCCGTCGAACCTCTTCGTCCCCGGGATCGGAGCGGTGGTCGCGATCTGCATCGCGTCCTTCGCGGGCTTCGAGTCGTCGGTGGTGTTCTCCGAGGAGACCAAGGACCCGAGGCGCACGGTGCCGATCGCGACCTACATCGCACTCGCCGTCATCTCCGGCCTCTATGCGCTGTCGTCCTGGGCGATGACCGTGCCGATCGGCTCGGACAAGATCGTCGAGGCCACGCGCGAGCAGAGTTCGGCCCTCCTGTTCAACCTGGCCGGGCAGCACCTGGGGGCGACCGTCGCCACCATCGGTTCCCTCCTCTTCGTGACGAGTCTCTTCGCCGCGCTGATCGCCTTCCACAACACGATCTCCCGCTACGTCTTCGCCCTCGGCAGGGAGAGGGTGCTGCCCGAGACCTTCGGCCGTACCTCCCCCCGGACCGGTGCCCCGGTCAACGGCTCGGTGGCGCAGAGTGTCATCGGGCTGGTCACGATCGTCATATACGCGCTCTTCGGCCTGGATCCGGTCGTCCAGCTGTTCTTCACCGTCGGATCGTTCGGTGGCCTGGGACTGCTCATGATGCTGGCGGCCACCTCGATCTCCGTGCTGGTCTTCTTCAGCAAGAATCCCAAGGAGGAGAACGCCTGGCGGACCAGGATCGCCCCGGGTGTCTCCTCGGTCCTGCTGATCGTGGTCATCGTGCTCGTCATGGTCAACTTCGACACCGTGCTCGGCGTGGCCCCCGACTCTCCGCTGCGCTGGATCATGCCCGCCGTCTACTTCGTCGCCGTGGGGCTCGGCGTCATGTGGGGACTCGCCCTGCGGGCCAACCGGCCGAAGGTGTACGCGAACATCGGGCGGGGCGCCCAGGCGGCCGTGGGAGGGACCGAATGACAGAGATCATTCGCGTTCGGAACACTCCCGGAGCCGCCGAGACCATTGGTGCGATCATCGCCACCTCCTTCCACGAGCAGGAGATCTCGGCCTGGATGATCCCGCCGGACGACGACCGCCGCCGGGTGATGCCCCCCTTCTTCTCCATGGTCACCGAGAGCGCCCTCGTCCACGGCGAGGTCCACGCGACGGCCGACATGTCCGCCGTGGCCGTCTGGTTTCACAAAGGCGCCGAGCCGCTTCCCGAGATCCCCGACCGGGACGCCCGGGTGGAGGCGTTCGCCGGTCCCCACGCGGAGCGCATCGGGCAGATGGGGGAGGAGATGGACAAGCGCCACCCCCACGACCCGCACCACTACCTGGCGTTCCTCGCCGTACTCCCCGGGCACCAGGGACGGAGGACGGGGACCCGGCTGCTCGGGGAGTACCACCGCGGGCTTGACGAGGCGGGCATACCCGCGTACCTGGAGGCCAGCAGCACCCGCAGCCGCAGGCTCTACCTGCGCCACGGCTATCAGGACCTCGGCGACCCGATGTTCATGCCCGACGGCCCGCCGATGTTCCCGATGTGGCGCCCGCCGAACCTCTGACCGGGCCTCCCGCCGGTCACGGTGTCGCGACCGGACCCGAGGCGCGGGCGGGCCGAACCGTGCGGGCCGTCGCGTCCGGGCCGGTCCGGCCGGTGTCGCACGAGTGTGATGTGCTCCCCTTGGGCGGATACGGCACTGATCGGGCTGCTAGCATTCGTTCCATGATCTTCTTCTTCCACCTGCGTTAAGGGACCGTCGGCGAGGCGAGGAACCCCCGTCGTCGACGAGGCGGGGCGGCGTGGCGCCGTCCCGAACCTTGACGTGGGAGAAGAACGATCATCATGCGCACTCGCGCGCGTTTTCTCACCGCCCCGCGTCCCAGCGCCCTCGCCGTCTCGTGACGGCGGCGCGCCTGGTGGCGCGGTGCGTCCGAGGACTGGAGCCCGTCGTGGCCTCCGAGATCCTCCAGCTCGGACTCGGTCCGATCACCCGTCTGGGCCACCGTGAGGTGCACTTCCGTGCGCCCCGGCCGGAGCCCGGGGTGGTCCGGCTGCGCACCGCGGACGACGTGTTCCTGCTCGCCGCCCAAGTGCCGGACATCGGAGCGGCCAGAACGGGCGTCGACGCGCTCGCCGAGCTCGCGGCCGTCACCGATGTGGACACGCTGCTCCGGCACCGGCTGGGCTGTGGAGGCTCCGGTGAGCTCACCGGTGTCGAGGTGTCGGCGTCCTTCCTGGGAAGGCGGAACTTCAACCGGTACGACGTCGAGGACGCCGTCGGCCGGGCCCTGGCGTGGCGGCTGGGAGCCGGCTACCACTCGCGGCGCGGGGGCGCCGCGCCCCCGCCGACCCACAGCGCGTGGCGGCTGATCCTGGACGGCACCCGGGCGACGCTTCTGCTGAGGATCACCGACCGGCCGCTGCACCGCCGTACCTACAAGCGGTGCACGATCCCGGGCACCCTGCATCCTCCGTTGGCCGCGGCGATGGCCCGGATGGCCGACATCCGGTCCGACCACCGGGTGCTCGACCCCTGCTGCGGTGCCGGAACCCTGCTCATCGAGGCCGGGCGGCTGCGGCCGGACGCCCGCTTCTGCGGCTTCGACCTGGACCCGGACGCGCTGCGGGCGGCGCGTGCGAACGCGGCGGATCTGCGGGCCGTCACCGTCCGCCAGGCCGACGCCGGTGACCTGCCGCTGGCCGATGGCAGCGTCGACCGCGTCGTGTGCAACCCGCCCTGGGGTACGCAGGTCGCCGCGCACGGCCTGCTCGACGGGGCTTTCTCCCGGTGGTGGACGGAGCTGCGGCGGGTCCTCGCTCCCGACGGAATGGCGGTGGTGCTGATCCCCGACACCGACGACCTCGGCACCGCCATCCGGCACCGGCTGGTCCCCGTCCACGTCCAGCAGGTCCGGCTCTCCGGCGCCAGTTCGTACATCGTCCGGCTCACGGCGGGGGAGCGGCGTCCACGACAGCCGTCCCGGCGTCGAACACAGGGAGGATGAGCGCGGCGGGGGCGACCCCGCCGGCTTCCGAGTGGCGGAGGGCGAGCGGTGCCGGATCGCTGAGACTCAGCGTGCCTGGATCCACCAGATGACGCCGGTGACCACGGCCGAGCCGGCAGCGGTCGCGATGCCGCAGACGAACGCGAGCCCGACGGCTCGGATCAGGCGGTGAACGGTCCGATTCTGGAGGTTCATAACGGGTCTCCCTGTGCGGTCCGGCCCTGTCTGGCCGGGTGTTGGGAGAAGAGTGCGCCGGTAGTGGCTGGTAAGTCGTGGATCGCGGGCGCCGCGGGCGATTCGGTTCTAGGCTCCTGATCACGGATCTGCCCGCCGCCGCCCGCAGCGGGCACCGCCTGTCCGGGCGGCAGCGAGGAGTGGACGGTGTCTGAGGCGGCTCGCAGGCTGTACGACGAGTTACGAGCCCTGGAACGTCGTGCCAGAGCCGCCCGCCGGGCGGCGGGTGCCGTGAGTTCGCGGCGAGAGGCGGCGAAAGCCCTGGCCAGAGCCCCCTACATGGTGACCGTGCACGCCCAGCGGTTCAGTGACTGGCTGCCGGACGACCCGGCCAGGGCTCACGTGCCCATGGCGGCCGACAGCGACAAGGTGCTGGCGATCGTGCGGCTGTGGAGCGTGTGGGCAGGTGAACCGCCCCCAGACCGGCGCTACTGGAACAACCTGATCGACGCCGCCCAGCCGGCGCGCCTGCCCGGTGAGACGACGGGGAAAGGGCCGGCCCGGGGCAGGCCGATAAGCCGGTGGGATCCGTTCGATCTGGGCGTGCACCGTGCGATCGAGCACGGTGAGAATCCGCAGCCGCCACCTCTCGCCGCGTTGCCGAGGTATGTCCGTCGTGGTCACGACGCCGAGCTGCGCGATCTGCTGGACCCCTGCCGCGGCAGTGTGATGGCGGTGCTGGTCGGCGGATCCTCGACCGGCAAGACCCGCGCCTGCTACGAAGCCGTCAAGAACATTCGGTATCTTTCCGGCTGGCAGATCGTTCATCCGGCCGACGGCGGGGAACTCGACGAGTTGCTCGCGGGGAACGTGGCGTCCCGGTCGCTGCTCTGGCTGAACGAGACGCGGCTGTATCTCGAAGGCGAGCACGGCCCGTCGATCGCCTCGCGCCTGCGGCGGCTGCTCACCGACGACCGCAGGCTTGTCGTGGTGCTCGGCAGCATGTGGCCGAAGTACTGGCAGACCTTCACCGCGCAGCCGGAGGAGGGAGCGCCGGACCGGCACGCCCAGATACGGGAACTGCTCAAGATCAGCCGGGTCCACAAGGTCGACGTCCCGGACGACTTCTCCCTGGCGACCGATGCCGAGCGAGCCGAGCTGGACTCCCTGTCCGTTGTGGATCCACGGCTGGCCACCGCGTTGCGGACCGCGGGGCCGAGCATGAGGATCATCCAGGTTCTGGCCGGTGGCGAGATGCTGGTCGATCGGTACGAGCACATCTTCGGGCCCCACGGCCGAGCCCTGATCACAGCGGCGATGGACGCCCGCCGCCTCGGTCACCGTGAACCGCTTCCCGCGACGCTGTTGGAACAGGCCGTCTCCGGATACCTGACACCCGCGCAGCGGGCCGTGGGCGGCGGCTGGTTCGCCTCCGCGCTGGCGGACGCGACCGAGACCGTCCGGGGGATTCACGCTTTGGAGCCGAATCGCATCGCGCCGGGAATGGGGCCGCCGGACTCCTACGGCCTGCACGACTACCTTGATCAATATGCCCGGGGCGCACGCGGGAACGCACGCCTGCCCACCGAGGCATGGGATGCCCTGGCCGACCACGCCGTCGGCGCCGATGATCGGGACCTGCTGGCGGCGGCGGCCGAGCTACGCTACCTCTTCCAGTACGCTGTGCGCCTGGCCCAGCCGGCGGCCGAGGCGGGAAACATCTCGGCCATGTGCCGGCTGGGGGCCCTGCTGTACGAAGCCGGGCACCGGGAAGCGGGCGAGCGCCGGCTCCGGCAGGCCGTCGAAGCCGGCAATGGTTGGGCGGTGGGCAGGCTCGTCACCTGGCTGAAGCAGGCCGGGCGCGAGGACGAGATGGAGCCGGTGGTGCGTGGTGCCGCGGAAAGGGGCCACGCGCAGTCGATCGCCGCACTCGCCTCCCGGCTGAGGGACACCGGTCGTTCCCACGAAGCGGACGACTGGCTGAAGAGGCTGCGTCAGGCAGCCGAGGCCGGCGACCGTGAGGCGATGCTGTGGTGGACGGCGACGCTTCGGTGGTCGGATCACCCCGAGTACGAGAACTGGCTCCTGCGTGGCGCCGAAGCCGGTATCCGCGAGGCGATCGTCTCCATGTCCGACAGAAAGATGTGGACCCGCGACGATCCCGCGGTCGAGTCGGTCCTCCGCCAGGCGGCCGATCGTGGCGACGGAACAGCGCTGAGAATGCTCCACCGCCTGCTCGTCGGTAAGGGACGTGAGCCGGAGGTGAACCAGATGTGGACCGGCGCGGCGCGCGGGGGCAGCGCCTACGCGATGCGCGTCCTCGGGGCAAGGCTGCTGCACGCCGGCGAGAACGACGGCGCCGAACGGTGGCTGTGTCGCGCCGCCCGCGCCGGTGACGGTGACGCGATGTGCGTCTGGGCGGGTCTGCTGGCGCGCGCCGGGGACGACGAGAACGTCGAACACTGGCTTCGCCGCGCGGCCGAGGCGGACAACGACACCGCGGTGACCCTGGGTCCCATGTGGATCGCCGGCGGGGAGCACCGTCAGGACGCCAGGGAGGCGTTGCGGACCGTCGTCGAAACCGGTGACAGCAGAATTTCCCTGCTCAGCAGGGTCGCGTTCGGGCCTGTGACCGAGCGGTGGTTGCGCGAGGTCGCCGAAGCCGGCGGCACATCCGCCATGAAGGACCTGACCCTCCAACTGGAGCGGGCCGGGCGCCACACGGAGTCCGAACGGTGGCTGCGTCACAGCATCGAGGCGGGAGTCCCCAAATCCGACCGCCGACTGTGGTTCCTGCTCCAGCACCTCGGACGCGCTCAGGAGGCACAACGGCTCCAACGTTTCGGCATCGAGGTCGGCGGCCGTACGTCAGACCCCTGGTGACCGAACCGGGCCGGTAGAGCCGGAGACACAGGCCGACGAATGTCAGCTCCGCTCCACCGGGAGCTTGGTCGAACAGTCTACGGTCGCTCAGCACGTGCCTCACGTCCTCGAAACGAGTGACGAACCGGGCCCGAGTGCCGTTGGTACGGATGACCTCGGTGGTGAGTGGCTTCGCCGGTGGCCCGTCACCGGATCCACTTCACCGACCACACCGGCAAGACGGTCCCGCACTGCCACATCCTCAGTCACGAGGACGCGGGTATGAGGGCGGCCGGGGGGTCAGAGCAGGGCGCGGACCTCGCGTTCGAAGCCCGCGACGTGTTCGGCGGCGAGCCGGGCGGCCCGCTCCTCCTCGCCGTCGACGACGGCGCGCAGCAGCGGGCCGTGCTCTCCGACGTGGCCCGCCATGCCGGGGAGCCGGTCGACGAACAGGCACCAGATCCGGGTGGCCAGGTTGTCGTAGCGGACCAGGGTGTCCTCAAGGTAGGGGTTTCGGGTGGCGGCGTACAGGGCGCGGTGCACGCGCAGGTCGAGACGCATCAACTGCTCCGGCGACAGGGTGGAGATGCGCTCGGGGGCCAGTTCCGCGCCGAGCTCGCCGAGTGCGATCCGGTCCGCCGGCGTGGCGCGCAGGGCCGCCTTGGCCGCGGCCACCGGCTCCAGTTGCTGCCGGACCTCGGAGATGTGGGCGAGGTCGGTGATGTTGACCTCGGTGGCGAAGGTGCCGCGGCGCGGGTAGGCGACCACGAGCCGCTCGCCCTCCAGCCGCTTCAGTGCCTCGCGGACGGGTGTCCTGCCCATGTCGAGCGAGGCGGCGAGCTGGTCCTCCTTGATCGGCATCCCGGGGCGGATGTCGAGCATGACGAGCCTGTCGCGGATGGCTCGGTACGCCTGCTCGGAGAGCGAGAGCGGTGCCCCGTCGCCCCCTGCGTTGACCGTCGCTCGCACCTGACGTAGATTACCCCATCAACTGATATATCAATAGTTTACTAGGTGGCCTCGACCCGAACGGAGCCTCGGCGTGACCACGAACCCGCTCCCCGAACACCCCGACCTGCTCTGGCGCAACCCGGAGCCGAAGCCGTCGTACGACGCGATCGTCGTGGGCGGCGGCGGGCACGGGCTCGCCACCGCCTACTACCTGGCCAGGAACCACGGCATCGGCAACGTGGCGGTGCTGGAGAAGGGCTGGCTGGCCGGTGGCAACATGGCCCGCAACACCACGATCATCCGCTCCAACTACCTGTGGGACGAGAGCGCCGGAATCTACGAGTTCGCGCTGAAGCAGTGGGAGCGGCTGCCCGAGGAACTGGACTACGACTTCCTGTTCAGCCAGCGGGGCGTGCTCAACCTCGCCCACACCCTCCAGGACGTCCGCGAGGCCCGCCGCCGGGTCGACGCCAACCGGCTCAACGGCGTCGACGCGGAGTGGCTGGAGGCCGAGGAGGTGGCCGAGGTGTGCCCGATCGTCGACATCTCCCCGGACGTCCGCTACCCGGTGCTGGGCGCGACGTTCCAGCCCCGGGCCGGCATCGCCAAGCACGACCACGTGGCCTGGGCCTTCGCTCGCGCCGCGGACGCGCTGGGCGTGGACCTCATCCAGAACTGCGCGGTCACCGGCTTCGTCAAGGACGGCGACCGGGTCGTCGGCGTGCGCACCACCCGGGGCACCGTGAACGCCGGGGTGGTCGGCCTGGCCGCCGCCGGTCACAGCGGCGTCCTGGCGGAGCAGGCCGGCTTCCGGCTGCCGGTCCGGTCGCAACCGCTGCAGGCACTGGTCTCCGAGCTGTACGAGCCGGTCCACCCCACCGTGGTCATGTCGAACCACGTGCACGTCTACGTCTCGCAGGCGCACAAGGGCGAGCTGGTCATGGGCGCCGGGGTGGACTCCTACAACGGCTACGGCCGGCGCGGCTCCTTCCACGTCATCGAGAAGCAGATGGCGGCGGCGATCGAACTGTTCCCGATCTTCGCCCGCGCGCACGTGCTCCGTACCTGGGGCGGCATCGTCGACGTCTCCCCCGACGCCTCGCCCATCATCGGCAGGACGCCCGTGGAGAACCTCTACGTCAACTGCGGCTGGGGGACCGGCGGTTTCAAGGCCACCCCGTCGGCCGGATGGACCATGGCCCACACCATGGCGACCGGGGAGCCGCACCCGCTGAACGCGCCGTTCTCCCTGGAGCGGTTCACCACCGGCGCCCTCATCGACGAGCACGGCGCCGCGGCCGTGGCCCACTGACCCAGAAGGAGCCGCATGCTGCTGCTGAACTGTCCCTGGTGCGGGCCGCGGGACGAGACCGAGTACCACTACGGCGGGCAGGCCCACGTCCGCTACCCGCAGGCCCCGGCCGACCTGACCGACCGGGAATGGGCCGAGTACCTCTTCTTCCGCGACAACCCCGAGGGCCCCTTCGCCGAACGCTGGGTGCACAGCACCGGCTGCCGCCGCTGGTTCAACGTCGTGCGGGACACCACCAGCTACCGGGTGCTCGCCGTCTACCGGCCCACCGACCCCCGCCCGGAAGGATCGCGATGAGCGCCCAGCCCCACCGGCTCCCGTCCGGCGGCCGGATCGACCGCGACACGGTGCTCCGCCTCACCGTCGACGGCCAGGAGCTGACCGGCCACCCAGGTGACACCGTCGCCTCGGCGATGCTGGCCGCGGGCAGGCTCGACGTCGCCCCCTCGATCTACCGGGGGCGCCCGCGCGGCATCGTGGCGGCCGGTGTCGAGGAGCCGAACGCGCTGCTTGAGGTCCTCGGGCGGTGCTCGGAGTCGATGCTCCCGGCCACCACGGTCTCCCTCGTCGACGGGCTGGCCGTGCGGACGCTGTCCGGCCTGGGCCGGCTCGACCCCACCGGTGACGAGGCCGTCTACGACAAGAGGTTCGCGCACACCGACGTCCTGGTCATCGGTGCCGGCCCGGCGGGGCTCGCCGCGGCCTCCGCCGCCGCCAGGTCGGGCGCCCGGGTGATCCTGCTCGACGAGCAGTCCGAGCCGGGGGGATCGCTGCTCTCCTGCCGCCAGGAGACGGTGAACGGCTCGCCCGCGCTGGACTGGGTGCGCGAGGTGGTGGCCGAACTCGAATCCGCCCCCGAGGCGAGGGTGCTCAGCCGTACCACCGCCTTCGGCAGCTACGACGACAACTACGTGGTCGCGGTCCAGCACCGCACCGACCATCTCGGTCACCCGGCTCCCGAGGGCGTGTCCCGCCAGCGGGTCTGGCACATCCGGGCGGCGCGGGTCGTGATCGCCACCGGTGCGCACGAGCGCCCGCTGGTCTTCGCGGGCAACGACCGCCCCGGGGTCCTCCTGGCCTCGGCCGTGCGCGGCTACCTCAACCGGTACGCGGTGGCGCCCTGCTCCCGCGCCGTGGTGAGCACCACCAACGACAGCGCGTACGACACGGTGACCGACCTGGTCGCGGCCGGTGTCGAGGTGGCGGCCGTGATCGACGCCCGTCCCGCCCTGTCGCCGCGCGCGGCCGAGGTCGCCGGGACCGGAGTGCGTGTCGTGCCGGGCAGCGCGGTCGTCGAGACGACCGGCGCCCCGCGGGTCGGCGGCGTCCTGGTCGGCGCGCTGGACGAGGACGGACTGCTCGGCGGCGACGTCGAGGCCGATGTCGAGGCCATCGCGTGTGACCTGCTCGCCGTCTCCGGCGGCTGGAGCCCGGTCGTACACCTGCACAGTCAGCGGCAGGGCGGGCTGCGCTGGGACGACGTGCTCGCGGCCTTCGTACCCGAGGGGACCGTCCGCGACCAGCAGGTGGCCGGTTCGGCCCGGGGCACCTTCGACCTCGGCGGCTGCCTTGAGGAGGGCACCGAGGCCGGGGTCGCGGCCGCCGTGGCCGCCGGGTTCCCGATCGAGGCCGAGGCCCCGGTGGGGCGGGCGGCCACCGGCGAGTACGGGCCGGTCCGGCAGCTCTGGCTGGTGCCGGGGCGGACCGGCGGGCCGGCCGACTGGCACGAGCACTTCGTCGACCTGCAGCGCGACCAGACCGTCGCCGACGTCTGGCGGGCGACCGGCGCGGGCCTGCGCGGCATCGAGCACGTGAAGCGCTACACCTCGATCGGCACCGCGCACGACCAGGGCAGGACCTCCGCCGTCAACGCGATCGGCGTGATCGCCACCGCCCTCGGCGCGACCCCCGGAGAGATCGGCACGACGTCCTACCGGGCGCCGTACACCCCGGTCTCCTTCGCGGCCCTCGCCGGGCGCGAGCGGGGCGACCTCCTCGACCCCGAACGGACCACCCCGATCCACCCCTGGCACGTCGCGCACGGCGCCAGGTTCGAGATCGTCGGGCAGTGGCTGCGCCCCCGGTACTTCCCGAGGGACGGTGAGGACATCGACGCGGCGGTCGCCCGCGAGAGCCGGGCCGCCCGGCGGGGCGTCGCCATGATGGACGCCTCCACGCTGGGCAAGATCGAGGTCTGCGGCGCCGACGCGGGCGAGTTCCTGGACCGCGTCTACACCAACGCCCACCGGAGACTGCCGGTCGGCTCCGCCAGGTACGGGGTCATGTGCAGGCCCGACGGCATGATCCTGGACGACGGTGTGAACCTGCGCCTCGACGAGAACCGCTTCCTGCTCACCACCACCACCGGCGGTGCGGCCGGTGTCCTCGACTGGCTTGAGGAGTGGTTGCAGACCGAGTGGCCCGAACTGGACGTGTACTGCACCTCGGTGACCGAGCAGTGGACGACGATCGCGGTGGTGGGCCCGAGATCGCGGCAGGTGGTCGCGCGGGTGGCCCCGGACCTGGACGTCTCGGCCGAGGCGTTCCCGTTCATGACCTTCCGCGAGACCACGCTGGCCTCCGGCGTGCCCGCCAGGATCTGCCGGATCTCCTTCTCCGGCGAGCTCGCCTACGAGATCAACGTGTCGGGCTGGTACGGCCTCGCCGTCTGGGAGCAGGTGTACGCCGCCGGAGCGGACCTCGACATCACGCCCTACGGCACCGAGACGATGCACGTGCTCCGCGCGGAGAAGGGTTACCCCATCGTCGGGCAGGACACCGACGGGACCGTCACGCCGCAGGACGCCGGCCTGGACTGGGTGGTCTCGAAACGCAAGGACTTCATCGGCAACCGCTCCTACACCAGGGCGGACACCGCGCGGGCCGACCGCAGGCACCTGGTCGGCCTGCTGCCGGCCGACCGGGTGACCCGGCTGCCCGAGGGCACGCAGATCATCGCGCCGGACACGCCGGTCACCCCGGAGCAGGGACCCGTCCCGATGCTCGGGCACGTCACCTCCAGCTACCACAGCGAGGCGCTCGGCCGGCCGTTCGCCCTCGCTCTCGTCGCCGGCGGCCGGGATCGGATCGGGGAGACCCTCATCGCCTGCGTGGGCGACTCCCCGGTCGAGGTCGAGGTCACCGGACCCGTGCTGTACGACCCGGAGGGGAGCAGGCGTGACGGCTGAACTGCGGCGGAGCCCGCTGGCGCATCTGGAGGACCGGATGCGCGCCGCCCGGGGCGGGTCACTGCGGGAGCTGCCGTTCCTGACCATGATCTCCGTCCGGGTGGTACCCGGATCCGCGGCCTTCGACCGGATCGGGGCGGCCCTGGGGGGCGGCCTGCCGGAGCGGGTCGCGGACACCACTCGGGCGGGAGCGCACACCGCCCTATGGCTGGGCCCGGACGAATGGCTCGTGGTCTCGTCGGCCGACCCCGGCCCGCTGGTGGCGGACCTCGCCCTGGCACTGGCGGGTGATTCCGGCACGGTGGTCGACGTGTCGGCGAACCGGACGATCCTTGAGCTCAGCGGGGCCGCGGCGCGTCAGGTGCTGGAGAAGGGCTGCCCCGCCGACCTGCATCCCCGGTCGTTCGGCCCCGGCGACGCGGTGACGACCACGCTCGGACCGGTGCCCGTGCTGCTCTGGCAGTCCGGTCCCTCGACGTACCTGATCCTGCCCCGCTCCTCCTTCGCCGACTACGTCGCCCGGTGGCTGCTCGACGCGATGACCGAGTTCGCCTCCCCCGAGGTGCGCTGAGACGGCAAAGGCATCGGCTCCGCTCCGCAGTGGTCTTGATTATGGTCATGAATGGATTTCGGCGGCGATCCTCTCTGCCTCCGTAAAGAGAGGATCGCCGTAATTTTCGGCGGAGTGAAACTCTCCCTGAAAAGCTACCCGAGTTGCATATCCGCCACATACCGCGCAAGGTTTATTCGCTGCTACACCTGCCGCGTTATGCCTTGTACACCTCCTGCGGTATATGACAGGAAAGGGGGGTGTCAGGTAGCGGGAACATGACTAGCATGCGCTGATGTACAGCTATGCGAGGACATCTTGGTTGAGACTTCTCACAGCGCATCCACTGCTCGTCGACACTGTGATCGCGGTGGTGTTGTCCGCCGTCATGTGGATGTGGGAACTCAGCGACACCAGGTATGGGACGCGCCCGCCGGACGGCCTGTCGCTCGCACTGACCCTCGCGGTGAACCTGCCGTTGGCCCTGCGACGGCGGATGCCGTGCACGGTGCTGGTGTTCTCGTGTGCGATGTCCCTGATTCATCTGGTACTCGGCTACCACTCCCAGGTGAACAAGATGGGAACGCTGCTGGTGCTGTACACCGTGGCCGTCCAGCGGCCGGTGGCGGTGTCATTGGCGGGGGCGGTGCTCACCTTCGGCCTGTGGTGGTGCTCCTCGATGGCGTTCCCGGGCACCAAGTTCTGGATGGCCGTCGTGTGGCCGCTGATGGCCGTCGGCTTCACCTGGGCTTTCGGCAGCGCCACCCGAATGGTCATCGAGAGCAACCGGCGGCTCACCGAACTGACCAGGCAGTTGCGTGACGAGCAGGAGAACAAGGCCCGGCTGGCGGTGGCTCAGGAGCGAACGCGGATCGCCCGCGAACTGCACGACGTGGTCGCCCATCATCTGTCGGTGGTCGCGGTCCAGGCCGAGCTGGGCCAGTACGTGCTGTCGACCGATCGGGCCACCGCCGGCACGGCACTGGCCACCATCGCGGACACCACCCGTGAGGCCCTGGACGAGATGCGACTGCTGCTGTTGATCCTGCGAATCGGGGCCGACGACGAACGGGAGGCGCACTACGGCGTGACGCCCGGACTGGGGGACCTGGGAACGCTGATCGAGCGGGTGCGCACGGCCGGCGTGACGGTGGAGGTGGTCGTGATCGGCGAGGAGAAGCCCCTGCTGCAGAGGCTGGATCTGTGCGTCTATCGGATCATCCAGGAATGCCTGACAAACGTCGTCAAGCACGCCGCCCCCACCCGGGTGCGGGTGACCTTCACCTATGGTGCGGGCGTCCTGACGCTACAGGTGTGCGACGACGGCCGTCTCGGTATCGACCAACCGGTCGAAGTGATCCATAACACACCAGGCCAGGGATTGATCGGCATGACCGAGCGAGTCAAGCTGTACCAGGGCACGATCACCACCGGTCCTCGCCCCACGGGCGGATTCCAGGTCGTGGTGACCCTTCCCCTGCTCACCCGTCCCGGTCGGGAGCCCGCCACTCCAACCAGCGAGAGGTGACGATGATCAAGGTGCTGGTAGCCGACGATCAGGAACTCATCCGGGCCGGACTGACCGCCCTCCTGCGCGCCGCCCCGGACCTTGAAGTAGTCGGTGAGGCCTCGGACGGTCACGAGGCCGTCCAGTGCGCCGCCGCCACCCACCCGGATGTGATCCTGATGGACATCCGCATGCCCGGCATGGACGGCATCGCCGCGACCAAGCGCATCCTGGCCGACGGCAGCGCGTCCAGTACCCCGCAGATACTCATTCTGACCACTTTCGACATCGATGAGTACGTCTACCAAGCGCTGCGCGCCGGAGCCTCCGGTTTCCTGCTCAAGCAGACCCCGGCCAAGCGCCTCCTGTCCGCCATTCACACCGTCGCGGCCGGGGACGTCCTGCTGTCGCCCACCAGTACCCAGCGATTGATCGAGGCGTTCACACCCGCCCCGCCCGCGGTGCCCGATCGTGACGTGTCCCAGCTTTTCGCGCTGACCGCCCGCGAGCTTGAGATCTTCACCCTGGTCGGCCAGACGCTGTCCAACCATGACATCGCCCAGAAGCTGTGCCTGAGCCAGGCCACCGTGAAAACCCACCTCAACCGCGCGATGAGCAAGCTCGGCCTGTCCAGCCGCGCCCATGTCGTCGCCACCGCCTACGACTGCGGCCTGGTCACCTCGCGCCGGCCCGCGGGCTGAATCGCGGCGGTGCCGTTCCGGCGCCGTACCTCGGCCTGGAACCGGTACGACCGGCCATGCGGGTGTCCAGCATGGCCGGTCGTTCTCAGGCGCGGGAGGACTAGGGGGTGATCACGAAGCTCGACCCCGGTTCCTTCACGATGTCGCCCTTGGCCGAGTTGGTGATGGTGACGTTCGTCAGCGTCGCGCTGCCGCGGGCGCCACTCATCGCCAGGATGCCGGCGCCGTTGTTGGACCTGTCGATCCGCACGTTGGTGACCGCGACGCCCGGCATGTTGCCGCCCCCCGTCTTGAACTGGATGCCGTCGTAGGTCGAGTCGTGGATGTCGGTGTCCCGGATGGTGACACCGGTGATGTCCCGGTTCGCCGCGAAGAGCGTGATGGCCCCGAACTCCTGGTCCTCGTTCCAGAAGACGCCGCCGCACCGGTAGAGCGCGTTGTTGGCCACCAGGGTCTGCCCGGAGAAGGGCAGCGGGTCGTGGTCGGTCGCCAGCATGATGCCCGGGTAGTTCATGGTGTCGTAGACCAGGTTGTTCTCGATCTTGTTGCCGTAGCCGCCGTAGATCGCGATGCCGGTCGCCCGCCAGGGCAGCTGGATGGTGTTGTTGACGAACCGGTTGTCGTGTGCGATGTCCACCGCCGGGTCCTTGACGTACCGGTTGGCCCAGACCGCCAGGGAGTCGTCGCCGGTGGTGCGGAACGACGAGTTGAACACCCGCGAGTTCCGCGTGCCGTTGCTGAAGTTGATGCCGTCGGCGTAGGTGTTGCGGATGCGCATGCCGCTGAAGTCCAGCCCGTCGGCGGGCCCCCACAGATCCGGGATGTTGTCGTAGTCACGGCCGACCCAGACGCCCACGTTGGCGTGCTCGATCCACACGTTGGAGATCTTGGTGTTCTTGCCGAACCGCCCGTTCAGCCCCACCCCGCCCTCGGCGTTGCCGTCGCCGCCGCGAATGCGGCCCGAGCCGAAGATGGCGATGTCGGAGATCTGGACGTTGTCGTCGATGTCGAAGCCGAAGTTGCCCTCGTGCGGGTGGTTGATGCCGCCGGTCGCCAGGTGCGGCTCGGTCAGGGTGTACAGCTGGGAGTGCCACATCCCCGCTCCGCGGATCGTGACGTCGCTGATGCCCACCTGGTTGAACTGACCCCGGTTCAGCGGGTCGTCGGTGAGGATCTTCTTCTCCTGCCGCCACTGTCCCTCCGGGATCCACACGCAGTCGATGACCCCGTTCTGGTCGTCCGTCACCGCCCGCTGGATGGCGGCCGTGTCGTCGAGCCCGTCGTTGGGCACCGCGCCGTACGCCGTGATCGAGGTGCAACCGGCCGGTCGGCTCGCCGCCGGTGCCACCTGCTCCAGGTCGATCAGGTCGATGATGTAGAACGAGGCCGTGTCGGTCGCGTCGCGCTGCAACCGGAACCTGGTGCCTGCCGGGTAGGTCGACGACAGCAGCGCGTGCGACTCGTCGAACAACCGCCGGGCGTCGGCCTGCGGGGTGTTCGTCAGGGATTCCGGGCCGTCGCTGTTCCCGTACAGCCAGCTGTGCCGCGACGAGAGGGTCAGCTTCCGGGCGAAGGTGTCGTTGACGTACAGGCTGATGGTGGCCTCGATGCCACCGCCGTTCGGCGCGTCGGGGATGGAGTTGCGTACCACGATCGAGTTGGCGGAGTTGGTCGAGGTGAACTCGACGAACTGTCCCGTGCTGTTCAGCCGTACCGACTGCCGCCCCGAGGACTCGGTGGCGAAGTTGGTGTGCCCGAAGGTGCGCAGCGGGTCGGCCGTCAGCAGGGTGCCCTGGTACCTGGCGGCCTCGGCCTCGTACTCGACCCACGGAACCGCCGCCCCGCGCCCGACCACGATCGCCTGGGAGAACGCGTTGTTGGTCTCGTTGGTCTCGGCGACGACGTTGGTCGCGTCGGCGGTGGCGGTGATGGTGGCACCGCCGGCGGTGGCGGTCCAGCCGCCGCCGACGGCCACGTTGACCGTCGCGCCCGCGGCGATCGACGGGGTGTTGGTGTTGAGCGTGGTGCCGCCCACCGTCAGCCGGGTGACCGTGGTCGCACCCGTCGCGGTGTTCCCGCGGTTCTTCACCGACACGGTGAAGGTGACCGCCGCGCCGACCGCCGGGTTCGGCGGGTTGGAGCCGATGCCGAGGACCTGCAGGTCGGGCCCGGGAGCCTCGGTGACCACCAGCGGGGACGCCGCGGTGAAGGCGTTGTTGCCCTCGTTCTGCTCGAAGACCGTGTTCGGCTCGTCCACCCTGGCACTGACCTGATAGGTCGCCGCGCCGCGGGTGCCGATGTTCGCGGTCACCGTGGCCTGGGCGCCGGCCGCGAGAGCGGCGACCGGAGCGGTGCCGGCCAGCGTGCCGCCGAGGTAGAAGTTGACATTGGTCGCGCCGGAGGCGGCGGTGCCGATGTTGCGCACCGTGCCGGTCAGCGTGATCGCGTTGGTCTCGATCGGCGCGTTCGGGGACCAGCCGAGAGCCGAGACCGTCAGGTCGGGGTTCGGCGCGGGGACGCCGATGACCTGGAACTCGGCGACCTGTCCGGCCGGTGCGCCGGTGTTGCCGTTGAACCTCAACTGGACGTCGGCGACGGTGGCGTTGACGCCGATCGTCACCGTGTTGCCACCGGAGGCCGGGTTGAACGTGTAGTTCTGCGCCGACACCAGGTTGGTGTAGCCCGTGGCGTTCTGCTCCCGGCCCAGGACCTGGATGTTCTGGGTACGGGTGCCCCACGCGGCGTCCGGGTTCAGCTTCAGCACGACCGAGCCGACGCTCGCGTTGGCGCCGAGCTTGACCGCCAGCGTGTTCGGGTAACCGGCGTTGCCCTCCCAGTAGGTGGCCGTGCTGTTGTCGTTGGCGTTGGCCGCGACGAACGTGTGCACATGGCCGGACTCGACCATCTCCTTGCCGACGGCCAGGTTCGAACCGGGATCGCCGGTGCCGTTGCGGGTCACCGTGTTGCTGTTCACCGAGACGTTGCCCGCCGCGTCCCTGGCTCGCACGAAGTACGTCACGGTCGCCGATGCCGGTTGGTCGTCGGTGTAGGTCAGCACGTTGCCGACGCTGCCCCGGAGCTGGCCGCCCGCGTAGATGTCGTACCCGGTGACGCCCACGTTGTCGGTCGAGGCGTTCCAGGTCAGCTTGATCTGGCCGGGGACCGGCTGGGTGAAGGCGAGGTTTCCGGGGGCCGACGGCTTCTCGGTGTCGCCGCCGCCGGCGGCGGCGTAGATCTCGAACTCGGAGATCTGCGCGGCGGGCCAGCCGGTGTTGGCGGTGACGTTGACGCGCCAGTACCGGTAGGTCGCGGCGTTGAAGTCGATCGTGACCTTGTTACCGGTCGCCGGGTCGAACGTGTGGTTCGCCGAGGCCACCACCGTGCTGTAGCCGATGCCGTCGGTGCTGCCCTGGATCGAGAGGGTCTGGGTGCGGGTCTGCCAGGCGGCCGGGGCGGGCACCTTCAGCACGATCTGGTCGACGCTCGTGGCGGTGCCGAGGTCGATCCGCGCCCACTGCGGGAAGCTGTTGTTCGCGCTCTCCCAGTAGGTGTTCTGATCGCCGTCGTTGATGGCGGACACCGGGTACTCGGCGATGGAAGTGCCTGCCTGGGTCGCCTTGCCCGGCGACAGGTTGGGTCCGCCCGCGGCGGAGGCCGGCACGACCGACCCCGCGACGAGCAGGCCGGCGGTGACCGTGGTCGCCAGCATGGCCGCCACCAGCCGTAACGGTCCGTACGGTTTTCTCATGCGCGTTCTTCCATCTCTCGTCGAGCACGACAGGGCCGAGGCGTGAAGGCATGCGCCTTCACCGCACACGGATGGGGGGCAGGTGCATGGGCGCAGCGCATTCCTGAAGTTGCGAAGAGCCGCGAGAAAAAGAACTTTTCTTTGCAAGATTCTTGCGTAGTGTTGGCCAAAGGTTACATACGCGCTACGACCACGTCAACGGGCGAAAAACGGCTCTCCGTACTGGCCCGACGGCGGGTGTGAAGAAGGTCGGGACGGCCGGTTGACGCCCGGCCGGGGGATCGCCGGGATCTCGCCCGCGTCGCGGCCGTGCGGCGGCCGGCTGTGGAGAGGGCGGCGGCACTATACACCTAACCAAGCGCTTGCTACTCTCCGCGCATGCTCTCCACGATTGTCTGGGGCACCGGCAACGTCGGCCGCGCGGCCATTCGAGCCGTCGAGGCCCATCCGGCGCTGAAACTCGCGGCAGTGCTCGTCCACAACCCCGACAAGGTCGGCCGCGACGCGGGCGACCTCGGCGACCTCGGCCACAAGCTGGGAATCGCCGCCACCGACGACATCGACGCGGTGCTGGCCGGCGGCCCGCACGCCGTGGTGTACGCGGCGTCCGGCGACATCCGCCCCGACGAGGCCCTCGCCGACATCATCAGGGCGATCCGGGCCGGAGCGGTGGTCGTCACCCCCTCGCTGTACGCGCTCTACGACCAGCGGGGCGCCCCGCCGGAGCTGCGCGAGCCGGTGCTGGCCGCCATCGCGGACGGCGGCGGCTCGCTCTTCGTCTCCGGCGTCGACCCCGGCTGGGGCAACGACGTACTGCCCCTGCTGATCAGCGGACTCGGCACCGTCGTGGACGTGATCCGCTGCCAGGAGATCTTCGACTACTCCACCTACGACCAGCCCGACTCGGTCCGCTACCTGGTCGGCATGGGCCAGCCGATGGACTACGAACCGCCGATGACCGCGCCGACGGTCCCGACCATGGTCTGGGGCGGGCAGATACGGCTGATGGCCAGGGCGCTGGGCGTCGAGCTCGACGAGATCCGTGAGACCCTGGACCGGCGCGCGCTCGACGCCACGGTGAGCACCGCGACGATGGGCGAGTTCGAGGCCGGCACCCAGGGCGCGGTCCGGTTCGAGGTGCAGGGCATCGTCGAGGGCGAACCCCGCATCGTCATCGAGCACGTCACCCGCATCCACGCCTCCTGCGCCCAGGACTGGCCGATGCCGCCCGACGGCGTCGGAGCCCACCGGGTCGTCATCGAGGGCCGGCCGCGCATCGAGGTCACGGTCGAGGCCACCGACGAGGGCGGCAACCGGTCGGCGGGCGGGAACGCCACCGCGGTCGGCCGGCTGGTGAGCGCCATCGACTGGCTGGTGGACGCGGCACCCGGACTCTACGACGCGCTCGACGTCCCGCTGCGCCCGGCGGTCGGCAAACTCGTCGGCAAGCTCGGAAGGAGAGAACCGTGAACATCGACATCCCCGAGGGCAAGGACGCGATCGGCTACGTGTGGGGGGAGATGGTCCCCGGCATCGGGGTCGCCGCCTCGAAGTTCTCGATGGCGGTGTACGCCCACACGACCCTCGGACTCCGTGAGTTCGAGGCCGCCCGGCTGCGGATCGCGCAGATCAACGGGTGCGTCTTCTGCCTCGACTGGCGGACCGAACGGGACGGGCAGAAGGTCGAGGAGGAGTTCGCCGACGCGGTGACCGAGTGGCGTACCACCGACGCCTTCGACGACCGCACCCGGCTGGCCGCCGAGTACGCCGAGCGGTACGCCCTGGACCACCACGGCCTAGACGACGAGTTCTGGACCCGGATGACCGCGCACTACAGCCAACTGGAGATCGTGGAGCTGAGCATGAGCATCGGTTCCTGGCTGGCGTTCGGCCGGCTCAACCACGTGCTCGGCCTCGACACCGTGTGCGTGCTGCCCAGCGGCAGGTCGCCCTCGACCTGACACAAGTTACTTGCTGGTACGCGGTGGATTAACATCCGGGAAACATGTAGAACTTGTTCTAATACGTCAAGAGTGAGGAAAATCACATGAGTGACAAAGCCTCGCGTAGAACAGGTTCCGAAGGCATCTCGCGCCGTGGATTCATCGCTGGAACCGGTTCTATCTTGGGAGTCGCGGCCCTCGCGACTCCCGCCGCAGCAGCCCAGCTAAAAGCCGCACGCGCAGCCGCTCCGATCGCCGACGGGGCCCGTGTCCCGGCCCTGGTGGTCGGCACCGGCTACGGCGGCTCCGTCGCCGCCCTGCGCCTCGCCCAGGCGGGCGTCGACGTGCACATGATCGAGATGGGCATGGCCTGGGACACCCCCGGCTCCGACGGAAAGATCTTCTGCAACACGACCTCGCCCGACCAGCGCTCCTACTGGCTCCGCACCAGGACCAAGGCACCCCTCAACTTCTTCCTCGGCTTCCCGATCGACCGGGACATCTCCCGCTACACCGGCATCCTGGACGCCGAGGAGTTCGGCGGCATCACCGTCTACCAGGGTCGCGGCGTCGGCGGCGGCTCGCTGGTCAACGGCGGCATGGCGGTCACCCCCAAGCGGGAGAACTTCGCCGCGATCCTGCCGTCGGTGAACGCCGACGAGATGTACAACACCTACTACCCGCGCGCCAACGCCGGGCTCGGCGTCGGCACCATCGACCCGGCCTGGTTCGACTCCACCGCCTGCTACCAGTACTCCCGAGTCGGCCGCAAGCAGGCCCAGCGTTCCGGCTTCCCGTTCGTCTTCGTGCCCGACGTGTACGACTGGGACTACATGAAGCAGGAGGCGGCCGGAACCGTCACCAAGTCGGCACTGGCCGGCGAGATCCTCTACGGCAACAACCACGGCAAGAAGTCACTGCAGAAGACCTACATCGCCCAGGCCAAGGCCACCGGCAGGGTCACCGTCTCGGCGCTGCACCAGGTCACCTCGGTCTCCCCGGCGGCCGGTGGCGGCTACACGGTGGTCATCGACCAGCTCAACACCACCGGTGGCGTCGCGACCACCAAGACCGTGACCGCGGACCGGGTGTTCTTCGCCGCGGGCAGCGTGGGCACCAGCAAGCTGCTGGTCAGGCTGAAGGCCACCGGCGCGCTGCCCAACCTGAACAACGAGATCGGCAAGGGCTGGGGCGACAACGGCAACGTCATGTGCGGCCGGGCCAACCACCTGTGGGACCCGACCGGCAGCCTCCAGTCGACCATCCCCTGCTCCGGCATCGACAACTGGGACGCCGGCGGCGCGTTCGCCGAGGTCGCCCCGATACCCACCGGGATCGAGACCTACGCCTCGCTGTACCTGTCGATCACCAAGAACCCGAACCGGGCCCAGTTCACCTGGAACGCCGCCACCGGCAAGGTCGACCTGAACTGGCAGCTCGCCTGGAAGCAGCCGTCGATCGACATGGCCAAGACCATCTTCGACAAGATCAACTCCAAGGAGGGGACGATCTATCGGACCGACCTCTTCGGCGTCTACAAGGTCTGGAACGACACTTTGACGTATCACCCCCTCGGTGGCGCGGTGTTGAACAAGGCCACGGACAACTACGGTCGTCTCACCGCCTACCCGGGCCTGTACGTCATCGACGGCTCACTGATCCCGGGCAACACCAGCGTCAACCCGTTCGTCACCATCACGGCCCTCGCCGAACGGAACATCGAGAAGATCATCGCTACCGACCTGTAGGGATGATTTGATGATGCGGTTGGCCACGGGCGCGTGTGGCCGACCCTTCCCCTGCGGGACGCGCACAGTCGCCCCCCGCCTCCGAGGAATCCGCCCCGCTGCCGACCTGTTTCGGGACCGTCAAGCTTGAGGGCAAGGACAGCCTGCCGTAGTGGTCATCGGGCCCGGTGGCGGCGCGATGAGATGGGGACCTCCCGGTGCGGTGACTCCCGCATCAAGGGTTTCCCGTGGAGCACCTTTAAGCAGAGGGCGGCGTTGGGGCTGGTTCGGATGTGTTCGAAGCTGCCGGGGCGGGGCGGTGGAGGAGAAAGCGTGAGCTCCCAGAATCCCGACATGGGTCTCTTCGGAGCTGCGAAGCATGACAAAAAGATGATGGCTGGTAACGCTACGCATTGGTGAGGCTTGACTTACACTTGGCGCGGACGTGTTGCGGTCACGTGCTGAAGCGGCTTATGCTCATTCCGTTGCTGCCCGCCGTTCTCCGGAACTGGCGGGCCTTTTTTGTGTGAGGTGCTCGATGGCGAGCGAAGCGACCCTCTCGGCGTGCATGGTGATCGATTATCAGAACATCCATCTCACGGCCGGGGGCCTGTTCGCCCCGCATGGGACACCTGCCAGAGACACCCTCGTGAGCCCTCTGGCCTTCGCCGAGCGGGTTCTTGAGGTGCGAGCCGGACTCCAGACCCATCCCGCCCCAAAGTCTGTGTCGCTGGCTAAGGTTCATGTCTTCAGAGGTTCTCCCAGCAACGCCAAGGAGCCGGTTCTCTACAGTGTGACCCAGAGGCAGAGAGCTGAGTGGACCCGGGACGCGCGCGTGCACGTGACCTATCGCCCGCTGCGGTATCCGTCCAACTGGGGACACCCCACCTGTATCGAACGGGCGCGGGAGAAGGGCATCGATGTCATGGTTGCCCTGGAGTTGGTCCAGCTTGCTCAATTCGGTCAGTACGACATAGTCATCTTGGCTTCTCATGACACCGACATGGAGCCTGCCCTGGAGATGGCGGCCGGTGTCGGGCGTGTCAAGATCGAGACTGCGGGCTGGCAAGGGTCGAGGCGCTTGCGGCCGGCAGGGCGTTCTCTGTGGCACACCGCTCTGAACGGTACAGACTTCGTCAAGGTACGCGACCGGCGATCGTATGACCGGTAGAGGTTGGGCGGCAGACCCACATCAGGGCACAGCCATTGGCTACGTGTTTTCCCGGCAAGGTCCCGGACGGCGGCAGGGCAGGGGAGCGTCGTTATCTGGGCTCGGTCGGCCGTCGCCGAACCTGCCAACACGCGGTCACCGCAGACAGAGCACGGACACGCTTGAACTCGTGCGCCGGTCAGGGGCCGGTGAGGCGGCGGTCGCCGTTGGTGGTCACCACGTAGACCTGCCAGTTGTAGTACGCGTAGTAGTTCCTGATGTCGCGCTTGATCTGGCGGGCGTGCAGTTGCACCGCGTCGACGTACGCCCAGGAGTGGTTGTAGGCGTACAGCGCGCGCCGGTAGTCGCGCGGTGCCCCCGAGGCACGCAGGTAGTTGGCCGCGGCGAGCAGGGCGTCCCGGGTGTCCTGGATGTCGCCGCCCATCCCGTAGGCGGCCCAGGTGCCCGGCATGAACTGCATGGGCCCCTTGGCCCCGGTGTGGCTCGGTGACCGTACCCGGCCGAACTTGGTCTCGACGAACATCACCGCCGCCAGGATCTCCCAGTCGACGCCGAACCGGCGCTCGGCGTACTTGAAGTGACCGAGCAGGACATCGGCGGGCTTGGCCGGCTGGACGCGGAACTTCGCCGACCCGCTGATGGGGTGGACCAGGGAGAGCAGGTTCCGGATGGCCGTCACGTTGTCCTTCGCCTGCGCGGCCAGGGACTTCGACAGCTTGGCGTAGGTGCGGGACGCGACCTCCGGGTTGCGGGCGAGATGGCGGTAGAGGCGCTGCTGCTGCAGGGCCAGCAGCACCACCGGCTCGGGGGGCAGCCCCTTGCCGGGGTCCCCGTCGCGGATCCAGTCGTCGGTGGCGCGTCGAAGCTCCGCGACGGTGCCGGTCAGGGAACGGGCCAGCTTCGCGGGGTCCTTGGGAATCGCCGCCTTCGGATCGGGCAGGGCGGGCCGTGGCGTCGCCGACGGCTCCGGAGCGGCCTCGCTCGGAACCGTCTCGCTCGGGGCTGTCCGCCGGGGAGCGACCGAGGAGGCGGCACCCGACGAGCCGGCGCAGCCGGAGAGCGCGACGGCCAGCCCCACGAGCGCCGCGGCCACCGGCCTCCCGCGCCACCGGCCTGTCCACAGGCTCGTCGCGGGCACCGTCTCCTCGTTCGGCCGGGACCGTGCGACCACCGCGCGCTGATCTCTCATCGGCCTCAACGTACCCGAGCGGCGATCCGTCCGGGAGGACATGTTCGCCGTTGGGGGTACGAGCGCTTGAGATCGGGATCCGGGACGCGCCCGGTCGGTCGGCGTTGGGGCCGGTGTCGCAGGTGAGGACCGGTGATCACACCGGCCGGCGGAGGAAACCCTTTGCACGCCGGACCGCCGCCTGCCTAGGATCGCCGGGGTGCGACGTACCGTCATCGTCGGCGACATCCACGGCTGCTTCGACGAACTGCTCGAACTGCTGGAGAAAGTCGACCTCCGCCCGGACGACCTGCTGGTCAGCGTCGGCGATCTGGTCGACCGCGGCCCGGCGCCCGGTGAGGTGGTCAGGTTCTTCCGCGAGCGCCCGAACTCGGTCGTGGTCATGGGCAACCACGAGAGGAAGCACGTGCGCGGCATCTTCTCCTACGCGCAGGAGATCACGCGCTTGCAGCTGGGCGACGGCTACGCCGAAACGGTGCACTGGATGCGGACGCTGCCCTACTACTTCGAGAACGAGCATGTCCGGGTCGTGCACGCCGCGATGCTGCCCGGGGTTCCGCCGGCCGACCAGAAGGAGGAGATCCTCTGCGGCTCGACCGGCGGCCGGCGAGAGCTCACCGAGCTCTTCCCGGACGGTCACTGGCACGACCACTACACCGACGCCAAGCCGGTCGTGTTCGGCCATCACGTGACCGGGCGTGAGCCGATGATCCGCGACGGCAGGATCTTCGGCCTGGACACCGGTGCCTGCCACGGCTGGAACCTGACCGCGCTGTGCGTGCCGGGATTCACGGTCCACTCGGTGCGGGCGCACGCGGATCACTGGTCGATCGCCAAGCGCCAGTGGCAGTTGCCCGTCCTGAAGACCAAGCCCTGGCGTGACCTCACCTGGCAGGAGCTGGCCGAGGCGATCGTGCGATTCTCCCCGGTGGCCGACCCGGTGGCCGACCCGGTGGCCGGCTCGGTGCCCGACGCCGCCGTACGCGGCTGGCTGGAGACGGTCGAGAAGTGGGCCGCGGATCTGCGGTCGTCGCTTCCCGCCCTGGTGGCCGCGGCGCATCATGTCGCCGGCGAGCTCACCATGGACGAACTGCGCCGGCATCCCGCCGCGAAGTACCTGTTCCAAGCCCGTGACGGCCGGCTCGACCAGGCAGGCCTGGCCAGGCGGTGCTCGACACCCGGCAGAACGATCGACCTGGCAGCCGCGTTGGGGCTGGTCCTGCCCGAACCGCCCACCTGAGGTCGCGTAGTCCCCGAGCGGAGGGACGGCCGTCCGCCGGGTCGCGACGCGGGTCTCCGCGAGCGCCGCGACCCGGCCCGCCTCATTCGGACGGTGCCTAGGCCCGCGATGTGCGGACCTGCGAGTACACCGCCGTCGCGCCCAGGGCCATCAGGCCGAGCATCCAGTACTGCCATGACTGCGAGAGGCCGAGGAACACCGTGGCGTTCTGGATGACCTGCAGCAGGACGACGCCGAACAGGACGCCGACGAAGCTGCCCCGGCCCCCGAAGATCGAGGCGCCGCCGAGCACGACCGCGGTGATGCTGGCCATCGTGTAGCTGACGCCCGCGGTCGGGTCGCCCACGCCGATCTGTGCCATCAGCAGCAGGGCGCCGACCACGGTGAACAGCGCGCTGGCCAGGTAGACCACGAGGTGCACGCGGGCCACCGGGATTCCGCGCTTGCGCGCCGCCTGCTCGGACGAGCCAGCCCCGCGCAGCCGGAGCCCCGTCATGGAGCGCCTGGACATCACCTCCAGCGCGACCAGGACACCGGCGCCGACGATCACCGCGTACGGGATGGGGCCGATGCGCGCGCCGAGCGCCTCGGTGACGGCGGTGGAGATCGAGCCTCCGGGCGAGTCCCGCATGACCAGGGAGAGTCCCTGCAGCGCGGTGTAGGTCACCAGCGTCGCGACCACCGGTGTCACCCGGGCGAATCTCACCAGCATGCCGTTGGTCAGTCCCACGCCGGTCGCCGCGAGGATCATCAGCAGGAAGCCCAGGATCCACCATCCGGTGCCGTACCCGTCGAGGACGTAGAACGACGCGATGACCACGAGGGTCCCGCTCAGCGGGCCGACCGACAGGTCGATGCCTCCGGTGAGCATGACGATGAGCTGGCCCGCGGCGAGGAAGAGCACGGGGGCCAGCAGCCCCAGCATGCTGGCGATGTTGAACTCGGACAGGAAGCGGTCGCTCCGGGTCGCGCTCACCGCGGCCAGCAGCACGATCGCGACGGCGAGGAACGCGCTGGGCGCCTGCTCGCTGGAGAGCAGCCTGCGGAACCCGCCGAGCAGGCCGGTGCCCCGTGCCCGTCCGGTGGCCTCGGCGCTCCGTGCCGAGGTCGCGGCGGTGAGGGACGCCTCGGTGATGGCGTGCTCGGAGATCCGGTCCCCGGTCAGCTCGCGGACGACCTCCCCCCGGGAGAAGACCAGCACCCGGTCGCAGAGTCCGGCGAGCTCGACGTTGTCGGAGCTGAGCACCACCACCGGTGTCCCGGAGTCGGCGGTGGAGCGGAGCCGGTGGTAGATGTCGGAGCGGACGCCGACGTCGATGCCCTGGGTGGGCTCGTCGCAGAGCAGCACCTTGGGCGCGGAGAGCAGCGACCGGCCGAGCACCACCTTCTGCTGGTTGCCGCCGGACAGGTGATCGACGGCGGAGTCGGGTGAGGCCACCTTGATGCCGAGTTCTCTGATCTCCTCGGCCACGATCGCGTTCTCCGCCGAGCCTCGCACCACTCCGGCGACCGCGGTCCTGCCGGTGGCGGCGACGCCCAGGTTCTCCCTGACCGACAGTACGGTGGCGACGCCCTCGACATGCCGTTCCTGGGGCATGAGCACCACCCCGGCCCGCCGGGTGCGGCGGGGGCTGCCGAGTTCGACGGCCCGGCCGTCGACGGTGACGGTGCCGCCGGTGACCGGGTCGGCTCCGCCCAGCGCGCGGATGAACTCGCGCTGCCCGTTGCCCTCCACCCCGGCGAGGCCGAGGACCTCGTTGCGGGCCAGCGTGGTGGTGATCCCGTGGAGCCGGTCCGAGCGCAGGTCACGGACCTCCATCACGACGTCGCCGACCGAGGAGGGGCGCGGCGGGAACAGCGCGTCGATCTCCCGTCCCGCGATGCGGGTGACGATCTCCTCCTCGGTCACCTCCGAGGCCAGGAAGGTGCCGCGGATCTGCCCGTCGCGCAGCACGGTGAGACGGTCGGACAGTGCCATCACGTCGGGCAGCCGGTGGCTGATGTAGACCACCGCCATCCCGTCGGCGGCGAGTTTTCTGATCTGCTCGAACAGCCTCTCGATCTCGGCCACCATGAACGGCTCGGTGGGCTCGTCGAGGATCAGGACGCTGGGCTCACAGGCGAGGGCTCCGCAGATCTCGACGGCCTGCTTCTCCGCGAGGGTCAACCGGCCGGCCGCGGCGGCCGGGTCGATGTCCATCCCCATGGGCAGCAGTTTCTCCCTGGCCCAGTCCTGGGCGTCGCCGAAGGACGGGCGGAGCCGTTTCGGCACGCTCAGCAGGAGGTTCTCGGTGACCGTGAGATCGGGCAGAAGCGCCGGATGCTGGAAGGCGATGGCCAGGCCCTGCTCCCGGGCGGCGATCGGGGACGACTGCCGCATCGGCGAGCCCGAGATCTCGACGGTGCCCGCGTCGGGTGCCAGCGCACCGGAGGCCACCGCCATGAGCGTGGACTTTCCGGCGCCGTTCCCGCCGACCAGGGCGTGCACCTCGCCCGGGTGCGCCTGAAAGTCGACCCCGTCGAGCGCGACGACGCCGGGGAAGCGTTTGGTCACTCCACGGAGAACCAGTCCAGCGGTCGATTCGACCATGCGAAGGATCACTCCTTACTCCGGCTCAGTGCGTTCCGCCGGGCGCGTGCCCGGCGGAAGACAACGAGTGATCAGCTGTAGGCCCGCTTGAGCTGCTCCGGCGTGAGCTCGGAGGACAGGATCGCGCTGGCGGGAAGGGAGGGGTCACACTTGGGGGCCTTCGACGTGTCGAGCGTGTTCTCGAAGATCGGGATGTTGATGATCTCCGGCTCGTCGTTCTTGATCCCCTGGTGCGCGGCGACGGCCTTGCGCAGCGCGAGACGGATGATCCAGGTACGCGAGGACACGGTCACGGTCTGGAAGTTCGGCTGCTTGTCCGAGTTGTCCTTCCAGGCGCAGGCGAAGCCGTTGAGGTCGTTGGCGGTCCACAGCGGCAGCGGCCGGCCTGCCTGCAGGAAGGCGCGAATGCCGCCGAGGGAGGCGTCACCGGAGTCGGTGATCACGCCGTCGATGGTGGGGTACTTGGTGAGCAACCCGGAGACGACCTTCTGCATCTGGGCGGGGTTCCAGTTGGTGTCGATCGGCTTGCCCGGGTCGTTCAGCAGCTTGACGGCCGAGCAGCCGGCGTTCTCCTTGAGCTCCTTCTCGATGCCGACCATCTCGGTGAGGCTCTGGGTGTTGCCCGGCGTACCGCCGAGGAAGACCACGTTGCCGCCCTTGGCGCCGAGCGCCTCGCACATCCAGCGGGTCCAGGTCACGCCGTCGTTGACCGTGTTGTGGCCGACGAACGTGGTGTAGTCCGTACCCGGCTTGCCGCCGGGGTTGGCCGTCCACGGCACCACCTGCACGCCCGCCTTGTACGCCTCACGCAGGGTGGGCAGCAGCGCCTCACCGGCGTCGGGGAAGACCACCAGCGCCTCCACGCCCTGGGCGACCAGGGCCTTGACGTCGCTGATCGCCTTCTGCGGGTTGTTCTGGCCGTCGGCGTACGGCAGCAGTGTGATGTTGGGACACTTGCTCGCCTCGTCCTCGAACTCGGCACGGGCCGTCTTGCGGAAGGCGTTGTCGCCGGTGCCGTCGGCCAGGGCGACCTTCACCGGCTTGGTGCCGCAGAAGTCCGTCATGGGACGGAGGGCGGAGACGTCTCCGGTCCGGGCCGCGTCGTTGTAGACGGCCTCGACACCGCCGTTGGCGGCGGCCGGTTCACCGGGGCCGCCGGCGCAGCCCGCCGCGCCGAGGGCGGCGAGGGCCAGGACGGCGACCGACTGACGGGCCCGCAGGCGGGTTTTGGTGAGGGACATTGCGATCTCCTGTTGGGGGAGGCCTCTAGGGCGAGGACAGGGTGGAAGCGGGTTTGAGGGAGCGGCCTCGCAGCCGCGCGCGGACGGAGTTCCAGGGCACCCCGCGGGCCACCACGCTGAGCGCCAGCACGCCGGCCTGGACCAGGAGCTGGGTGGCGGTGGAGGCGCCGGCGGCGAGGACCACCTGGTTCAGCTGGGTGAGGAACAGCGCGGCGACGGCGGTGGCGGCCAGGTTGGTGATGCCGCCGGACAGCAGGCTGCCGCCGAGGACGACGGCCGCGATGGTGGGGAGCAGGTAGGTGTCGCCGAGCAGGATGTCCGGGGTGCGCAGGTAACCGGCCAGCAGGATTCCGGCCAGCGAGTAGCAGATTCCGGCCACCACGTAGGCGCCCACCTCGTAGGAGCCGGTGGGCAGGCCGAGCAGCCGCGCCGCGGGCCGTCCGGCGCCGACCGCGATGAAGCGCCGGCCGAGCACCGTGTGCCGGATGCCCCAGTGCGCGAGGCCGATCACCACGACCGCGACCAGCAGCAGGTTGGGGACGCCGGCCACCGAGCCGACCGCGAACGCGCTCAGCGCGGGGCCGGCCGACGCGGGGAAACCCTTGGAGACCTGCAGGACCACACCGATGAGGATCGAGTTCACCGCGAGCGAGGCCACGAACGCCGCGATGGAGAGCCGGACCACGGCGATGCCGATGACCAGTCCGCCCAGCGCGCCCGCGACCAGCCCGAGCGCGACGGCCGCCCAGATCGGGACGCCCGACACCGCGGGCAGCTTGGTGGCCAGCACGGCGGCCAGCGCCATTCCGCCGGGCACCGACAGATCGATGCCGCCGTGCGAGACGACGAGGGTCTGCCCGAGCGCGGCGATCGCCATCACCGCCGCGAACGGCAGCATCGACAGTACGGCGGATCCGGAGAGGCTGCCGGGTGAGATCAGCGGGCTGACGGCGAAGAGCAGCAGCGTGATCAGCCAGATCGAGGAGAACCGGCCGCCCCGGAGGCGGCGCAGGTCGAGCAGCCCACCAGGACCGGCGCGCTTGGCCGGAGGCAAGGTCGTATGCCGAGACATTTCCGAGTCCCTTCCTGGGAATCCGTGCTCAGATGGCGGTGTAGCCGCCGTCGACGGCCACGTCCGCGCCGGTCATGAAGCCGGCGGCGGAGCTCAGCAGGAAGGTGACCACCTTGGCCACCTCGTGCGGATCCGCCAGGCGCGCGATCGGATGGCCGGCGATGAGGCTCTGCCGGGCGGCTTCGGGGTCGGGCTGGGACCGCAGGTAGGTGGCCAGCTGCTCGGTGGCCACCGAGCCGGGGCTGACCACGTTGCACCTGATCCCCGAGGCGGCGTAGTCGACGGCGATCTGGCGGGAAAGCTGCAGCACCGCTCCCTTGGAGGCGCAGTACGCGGGCTGGTTGGGCAGGCCGACCGTCCCGGAGATCGAGGAGAGGTTGACGATCGACCCGGGGGTCCGCTGGGCGAGCATCGCGGTCACCACGTGCTTGCACAGCAGGAAGGTCCCGGTCGCGTTGATGGTCATGACCCGGTTCCAGTCGTCGAGAGTGGTGTCGACCAGCGGTTTCGCCACGATCGTGGCGGCGCAGTTCACCAGCCCGTCGACCCGGCCCCACCGGTCGACGGCGGCCCGTACCGCATCGGCGACCGCCTCCTCGTCGGTGACGTCCAGCCCGTGTGCCACGGCGTCGGCCCCGTCGGCGCGGAGTTCGGCCGCGAGCCGCTCGACCAGATCGACCCGCTGATCCGTGAGCAGGACGGACGCGCCGGCTGCCGCGCATTCGCGCGCCGTCGCGGCGCCGATCCCGCCTCCGGCACCACTGAGGATCACTACTTCCGGCACGACTCAATCCCTCTCAAGCACAATGTCCGATTTGGTCGGCCAGACTGGCATGCAGCACGCTGCATGTCAATGACGAGTACTGCGTTGACGTGCAACATGTTGCATGCCACTCTGGGGCGTATTCAACTCACGGCGGACCCAAGGGGTGGCACTTTGCCCGGCGCAGATACCGAAACCGGCATCCGGATCGGCGTGGCTCAGGTCGGCGTCGACCGAACCGATGTGGCGGCGAACGTCGATCGGGTCGTCGACACCCTGCGAGAGGGCGCCGCGGCCGGGCAGCGACTGGTGGTCTTCCCGGAATGCGTGCTCACCGGGTACCTGCTCGGCTCCCGGGCCGAGACGCACGCCGCCGCGATCAGCGCGGGGGACCCGAGGATCGGCCGCATCGTGGACGCCTGCCGCGAGCACTCCATCCACGCGGTGGTGGGCCTGCTGGAGGAGGCGGACGGACGCGTCCACAACACCGCCCTGGTGCTCGGACCCACCGGGATCATCGGCAGGTACCGCAAGCAGCACCTGCCCTACCTGGGCGCGGACCGCTTCGTCGACCCGGGCGCCGACGCGGCGCCACGGGTGGTCGACACCCCCTTCGGCCGGGTCGGCGTGATGATCTGCTTCGACCTGCGCTTCCCCGAATCCGCCCGCGAGCTCGGGCTGCAGGGCGCCGACGTCATCGCGATGCCCACCAACTGGCCGGAGGGGGCGGACATCCTCGCCGACCACATGGTCCGGGTACGCGCCCTGGAGAACCTGGTCCATCTCGCGGTCGCGGACCGCGCCGACTCCGAGTCCGGAACCCGCTTCATCGGCAGGAGCCAGATCATCGCCCCCTCCGGGGCGGTGCTGGTGGACGCGGGGGAGCAGGAAGGGCTGTTCGGGGCGGCGATCGACCTCCGGGATTCCCGGACGAAGAGGCTGGTCATCAGGCCGGGCGAGTTCGAGCTCCCGGTGTTCTCCGGGCGGCGCCCCGAGATGTACGGCGAGATCACCCGTCCGGTGACCCCGGACCGGTAACAGGAAGGCGGACACCACATGTGCGGGCCGGCACTCATCAGTGAGGCGACCAGGAACAGGATCGCGGCGTACTGCGCGAAGTTCCGCGAGGTCACCCGTAGCCCATTCGGTCCCGACGACGAGATCGGCATGCTGAACCTGCTCACCCCCGAGGCGTCACGCGAGGTGCTGCGGCGGGCGGACGGCGGCAGCGTCATCGACCTGTCGGTCGACTACTTCGTCGGGATGCCCTCGTGGACCAAGGCCGGCGACCCGGGCTTCCAGCAGTGGATGACGCACACGCCCGCCGGCACCGTCCTGGACGACATCACCGGAATGGGCCGCGCGCAGAACGAACTGGTCTCCTACTCGGGCGACGCGATCTCGATGTACACCCACTGCGGGACGCACATCGACACCCTCAACCACTTCGGGTACAACGGCCAGATCTGGAACGGGTTCTCCGCGGAGGAGCACATCACCTCCCGGCACTGGACCAAGTGCGGCGCCGACAAGATCCCGCCCATCATCGCCCGCGGGGTCCTGTTCGACATCGCCGCGCTGCACGGCGTCGATGTGCTCCCGGACAACCACGGGATCGGCGAGGACGATCTGCGCGAGGCCATGCGACGCCAGAACGTCGAGTTCCGGCCGGGTGACGTGGCGCTGGTGCGCACCGGCCGGATGCGCGCGTGGCCGAAGATCGACGCCTACATCGACAACAGCCCCGGCCTGAACCTGGAAGGGGCGCGGTTCCTCGCCCACCTGGGCGCGTCGGTCATCGGCGGCGACACCCTCGCCCTGGAGCAGATGCCCGCCGCGGACGAGGAGAACTGGCAGGTCGTCCACACCTATCTGCTGGGGGAGGCGGGCATCCCCATCATGGAGGTGGTCGACTGCGAGCAGATCTCGGCCGAGCGGCTCCACGAGTTCGCCTTCGTGGCCGCCGCCATGAAACTGCGCGGCGCGACCGGCGCCCCGATGCGCCCGCTGGCCATGCCGTTCCGCCCCTGACGCGGCCCCATTCTTCCCTGATCGGATTGACCCCCGGAGGCATTACCACCATGCACGCCAAACCCACTGAATCGGTCATCGACCGGAGTCGTACGTCCTACGGTGACGACGGTTTCAGTAAATATCTCCGGCGTGCTTTCCTGGCCTCCAGCGGGTACGACGACGAGGCGCTGGACCGGCCGATCATCGGCATCGCGGTGACCAACTCCGACTACAACACCTGCCACCGCGACATGCCCGCGCTGCTGGCGGCGGTCAGGCGCGGGGTGCTGGAGGCCGGCGGCCTTCCCATGGAGTTCCCCACCATCTCGCTCGGGGAGATCCTGACCTCCCCGACGACGATGCTGTTCCGCAACCTGCTCGCGATGGACACCGAGGAGATGATCCGCGCCCTCCCGATGGACGCCGCGGTGCTGCTCGGCGGGTGTGACAAGACCGTGCCGGCCCAGCTCATGGCCGCGGCCTCCTCGGACAAGCCGGTACTGCTAGAGGTCGTCGGGCCGATGATGACCGGCAGCTGGCGGGGCGAGCGGCTCGGCGCCTGCACCGACTGCCGTCGTTTCTGGGGCAGGCACCGGGGCGGGGAACTCGACCAGGAAGAGATCACCAGCGTGCGCAACGAGCTCGTGACGACCGCGGGCACCTGCGCGGTGATGGGCACCGCCTCCACCATGGCCTGCGTCACCGAGACCCTCGGCATGATGCTGCCGGGCGGTGCGACGCCCCCGGCGGCCACCGGCGCCCGGCTCAGGCACGGCGCCGAGACCGGCCGCCGCGCCGTCGAGCTCGCCCGCTCCGGTGGCCCGGTGCCCAAGGAGGTCATGACCCCCGCGGCGTTCCGCAACGCCATCCGGGTGCTCTCGGCGATGAGCGGCTCGACGAACGCGCTGATCCACCTGCTCGCCGTGGCCCGGCGGGCCGGCGTGGAGCTCGAACTCAGGGACTTCGACGTGATCGGTGCCGAGGTGCCGTTCCTGGTCGACTGCAAGCCCGCCGGCTCGGGGTACCTGGAGGACTTCCACCGTTCCGGAGGGCTTCCCGCGCTGCTGAAGGTCCTCGAACCGCTGCTCGAACCGGAGACCGTCGGGGTCTCCGGAGACAGCCTGAAATCGCTGCTCGCCGAGACCCCCGCTCGGGAGGACTGGCAGACGACGATCCGCCCCCTGGAGGACCCGCTCGGACCCGCGGGAAGCCTGGCCGTGCTCCGAGGCACGCTGGCCCCGGGCGGAGCGGTCATCAAGACCGCCGCCGCGAGTGCCCACCTGATGAACCACACCGGCCCCGCGCTGGTCGTCGACTCGGCGCAGGAGGCGCAGCGGATCCTGGACGACCCGGATCTGGACGTCACCCCGGACCACGTACTGGTGCTGCGCAACGCGGGCCCGATCGCCGCGGGCATGCCCGAGGCCGGTGCCCTGCCCATCCCGGCCAAGCTGGCCCGCGCCGGGATCCGGGACATGGTGCGGGTCTCCGACGCGCGGATGAGCGGCACCTCCTACGGCACCGTAGTGCTGCACTGCGACCCTGAGGCCGCCGCCGGGGGGCCGATCGCGCTGGTCCGCAACGGCGATCTCATCAGGCTGGACGTCGAGGCGCGACGGCTCGATCTGCTGGTGGACGAGGACGAGCTTGAGCGCCGCCGGGCGGACTTCACCCCGCCCGAGCTGCCCGAGCGAGGCTGGCGGCGACTGTACGCGCAGACGGTCCTCCCCGCGGGTGAGGGTGCCGACCTGTCGTTCCTCTGACCCCGCGGAGTGGTAATGCTGCATGTTGCATGCTGCACTACCGCACGCGTGGTACCGTTTTTCCCCAAATAGGGGCGCCTGATCATTCGGTCGGGCGCCGGACCGATCCCCCCGGGAGTCTTGTCGGATGGAACAGATTGCGGTGGACCAGGCATCGCTGACGGCCCGGACCTTCGAGGTGGTCCGCCGCGCCATCATCACCGGCGAACTGGCTCCCGGGACGCTGCACTCCGTGGTGGGGATAGCGGCCCAGCTCGGTGTGTCCAGGACCCCCGTCAGGGAGGCCCTGCTCCAGCTGGCCACGCACGGAGTCGTCAGATTCGAGCGCAGCCGCGGTGTCCGGATCCTCCAGATGACCACGCGCGACATCGAGGAGATCTACTCGCTCCGCTTCCTGCTGGAGGTCCCCTCGGTGTACCGCGCGGCGACCATGATGGGCGACGCCCAGATGGCACTGGTCTCCGAGGCCCTGGAGAAGATGCGCCAGGCGGGCGAGGCCGGGGACGAACGCCTCTTCCAGGAGGAGGACGTGAAGTTCCACCAGCTCATCCTGGAATCGGCGGGCAACGAACGGGTGACCCAGTCGGTCGCGACGACCCGCGCCCAGATGTCCGCGCGGGGCCTGTCCACCACCCAGACGCGGACCCTCTCCGACATCTGGCGGGTCCACGAGCGCATCCTCGACAACATCCGGGCCCGCGACAACCAGGGCGCCGCGCAGGCCATGCACGACCACCTGCTGGAGACCACCCGCCTGTTGCTGACCCAGTCGACCGGCGACCCGCGGACCGGCGCCGACTTCGAACCCCCGACCCTCCCCACCTTCCCGCACCGAGAGGACCGCCCGTAGCCGGGTTCTGACCGGGGAACGCGAGACGCCGGCCTGCCGAAGGTGATGCCGGCCAACAGCGACCAGCGGACGAACTGCTGCTGGTCGGGACCGCACTGCTCCCGCTGCACGCCCCCGTGACCGCGGGCGACGGCGGCTGACCGGCGAGCCGTACGACGCGATCACCACCGCCGCAGGCGGGCGGAACCGGCGTCCGGACGCCTCGGTGAGCGGTCGCGCGGCTCGCACCGGTCCTCAGCCGTCTCTCAACCGGTGTGCCCCTGGAGCTGCTGGGTCAGGTTGACCATGTTTCCGTCAGGATCGTGGATGTGGGCCACGCGCTCTCCCCAGGGCATGTCGTTCGACGGGCCGAGCACCCGGCCGCCGGCCGCCCCGACCTGCTCCAGCAGACCGTCGACGTCGTCGACCCGCACGCTCAGCAGGATCCGCTGCGGGGCGGACAGGTCGGTCGCCGCCTCGTTGACCAGTCCTACTTCCGAGTCACCCAGCTTCAGGTTCACGAAGAAGGTGGGACCGTCATCGGGGAAGCGGCTCGTCTCCACCGCTCCGAGCAGGCGTTCGTAGAAGGTTCGCATCCGAGCCAGGTCGGATGTGGTGATGATGGGCTGGACGGTCGTCATGTCCGCTCCTCAGGTCTGCTGTGCGTGGCCGTCCACGGTGATACGCCGGGGCGTCACGAAACTCATCGGTGTGCGGGAATCATTCGCGACGGCCGGGAGGAGTCGGCCGGAGCGCCGAAAAGCGGGATCAGCCGGTCGGCGTCCAGGTACGTGGTGATGTCGCTGATCAGACCCTCGGACACGTCCAGGAGAACCAGCCCGAAGGGCACGTGAACGCCGTCGGGACCGGGTCTGGTCTGCCAGAACGCCGGCGAGCCGTTCGCCGCGACCGGGACGAGGCGCGCGCCCGCGCAGGACGCGTTCGGGTCCAGCAGCGCCTGCTCGATCCGGTCACGGCCGCGAAGCCACCAGGCGAAGGGAGGCATCGACATCGTCGCGTCCTCGTGCAGCAGGGCGACGAGCGCGGTGATGTCGTGACGCTCGAACGCGGTGCAATAACGGGCGAGCAGTTCGCGCTGGCCCGGGTCGGACGGCCGGAACGGCTCACCGGGCATGACGTCGACCGCTTGGAGGGTCGACCTTGCCCGCTGCAACGCGCTGGTCACCGACGCGACGGTGGTCTCCAGGAGGGCCGCGACCTCCCCGGCCCTCCACCGCAACACGTCGCGCAGGATCAGCACCACCCGCTGCCGGGGCGGCAGGTGCTGCAGCGCGGCGACGAACGCCAGCCGGATCGTCTCCCGCAGCACGGCCAGCTCTTCCGGATCGCCGTCCGCCGGCAGCACGAGACCGTCTGGAACCGGCTGGACCCAGATCCGCTCCGACAGCGGCTCACCGATGCTCGGCCCGCCGTCCGCGGCCCCGCTGAGATCCATGGCCAAGGCTCGGCGCTGCGTGCTGCGCAGCATGTCGAGGCAGACGTTGGTGGCGATGCTGTAGAGCCAGGTACGCAGCGACGCCCGTTGCTCGTCGTAGCGGTCGAACGCCCGCCAGGCACGTAGCAGCGTCTCCTGCACCGCGTCCTCGGCCTCGAAGCCGGAGCCGAGCAACCGGTAGCAGTAACCGGTCAGTTCGCCCCGGAACGGCTCCAGCCGGGAACCCTCACCGGTCAGCGTCTCTGCCATCCCCTGACCATATGCGCCGTCACCGACACCTCTCAGACCTGCCACTCGTCGCCGCGGAGCAACTCGATCGCGCCGCCGTCGTGCCCGATCCCCGTGACGGTGACGTCGGGACCGCCCACCATGAAGTCGACGTGCACACCGGAGATGTTGACCCCGGCCGCCTCAAGCCCGGCGGCGTCCCGTTCGCGCAGGTGCTCGGGCACGCCCGGAGGCAGGCCGGCGCCCCAGGCCAGATGGCAGGTGGCGTTCTCGTCCAGCAGGGTCTCGAGAAAGGTGAGGCCCGATCGCCCGACCGGCGACGAACCGTCGACCAGGGCCAGCTCGCCCAGACGGGCCGCGCCCGCGTCGGTCGCCTGGTGGGTGCGGACCACGTCGGCGCCGGCGCTCGCCCTCACCTCCGTCACCACCCCGGCGGTGAAGGTCAGCTCCAGGTCGCGAATGACGTTCCCGTTGAGCGCGAGTGGCCGTGTCGAACGGACGGTGCCCTCCACCCGGCGGTGGTCAGGCGTGGTGAACACCTCCTCGGTGGGGAGGTTGGCCTGGAAGCGGTGCCCCCGCACGGATTCCAGGCGCGCCGCGGTCCAGTGCGCGTCCGGGAGCAGGCCGACGGTCAGGTCGGTGCCCGGCCCTTCGAACCGGACGGCGTCGAGCCGCATCCCGTTCAGCACCTCCGCGCGGCCCAGCAACTCGGCGATCCGCTGCTCCCAGGCGGCACGGGGATCGGGCCGGTCCAGGCGCAGTATCGGGCGCAGGTGCTGCCAGAGGCGGATTTCGTCCGGCTCCCCGAAGATCGCGCGCGCCCATTCCGCGGTCGGGCAGGGGACCATCGCCCAGCGGACGAGGTTGCCGAGCTGCAGCCGCTGCCTCGACGTGAGGTACGGCATGCGGTCCAGGCCCGCCCGTACCGGGTCCTGCCCGGCGAGGAGATCCGGTGCCGCGGCGCCGCGGATGTTGAGCAGGATGCCGCAGTGGCGGGCCAGTTCCTCGTTGCGCGCGTCCAGCCAGGCCGGGACCTCGCTCAGCGTGGCCGCGTCCGCGTGCTGGACCCGGGATCGCTTCGCGTAGGGGTCGAAATACCAGATGTCGGCATAGCGGGCACCTCGGGCGTATGCCGCCTCGGCCAGGGCGCGGGCGAGCGGGGCGTGCTCGATCTCGGCGTTGATCAGCACCCGGTCGCCGGCGACGACCGGTACGGCGACGTCGAAGACGACGTCGGCGTAGCCGGCCAGCTCAGCGGTGGGAATGGTCACGGCTGTCTCCTTGGGGTGATGTCCTGCGGGTCTTGCGAGAGCGGGAGAGGAACAGCAGCGGCGCCAGGGCCGGCACGCAGCCCGCGACGGCGAAGCCGTAGGTCAGGCCGGACGACTGCACGATGGCGCCCAGCGCGAGCGCGGCCGTCATGAACCCGAGATCGAAGAACGCCGTCGTGGTGGCCACCGCCGAGCCGCGCTGCGCGGCGGGCAGACCGGCCACCGCCATCGTGAGGAACGCGGGAAGCCCCAGCGCCTGCCCGGCGCCGATCACCGCCGCGGCGGCCAGCGCCCCGGTCACGGACGGCCAGGCGACGAGCAGGGCCAGCCCGGCCGCGGTGACCAGCAGCGCCGCGGTCGCCGTCCCACGCGGGTCCATCCGGTTCGTCCATCGTTGGCCGCCGAGCCGCACGGCGAGCAGCACGCCGCCGTAGACGAGGAAGTGCGGGCCGCTGCCGCTCCCGCCCAGCGCGGCGACGTGCAGCGGGAGGAAGGCGCTGAAGGCGGTGTATCCCCACACCGACGCCCAGTACGCCAGCCCGGGACGCAGTCCCGCGCGATGCACGAGCGGCCCGGCCTTCCTCGTACCGGCCGGATCGCCGGCGACGACCGGGCCCGCGGGCAGGAACAGGCAGGCCACGAAGGCCGCGAGGGCCACGGCTCCGGACAGCGCCCATACGGCCCGCAGGCCGGCGACGGAGTGGCCGACCTCGGCGAGCGCCGGTCCGGCGAGCAGGCCGGCGTTGACCGCGATGGAGAAACGGTTGATCGCGGCGCCCGGACGGTCGTGATCGCTGGCCGCGGTGGCCAGGCCGACGTAGGTCAGGGCCTCCCCTGCTCCCGCGACGGCCCGGCACGCCAGGAACAGCGGCAGTGACTCGACCATGAGCACGGCGAAGGAGGTGATCGTCAGCAGCGCGGCGCCGGTGCAGGCCGCCGCCCTGCGGCCGCGCCGGTCGGCCAGCCGACCGGCCGGCGGGCGGAAGAGCACGGCGCACACGGCGGTGATCGCCAAGCAACCGCCGACCAGGCCCGGCCCCTGGTTCAGCGGGCCGGTGACGTACTTGGGGATCGTGGGGATGAGCAGCCCGAGCGACAGGAAGCACGCTCCCGCGCACGCCATCAGCGGGCGGGTCATCGCACGTCGTCGAGTTCCAGCAGGATCGCGGTCATGCTGACCTTGACCCGGTCGCCGGAGCGGGGCGGTCCGGCCTTGTCGTGGGCCAGCGCGACCGCCTGCTCGACCAGCCCGACGATCTCCTCCCACACGGTGCGATCCAGCCATACCTCGGCGTCCATGGACATGCGCTGCAGCCTTGTCTGGGCGAGGCGTCGTGCCAGGTCGGTGCTGAGCGCCTCGTGCACGAGCTGCCGGCCGTTCGCGCGGTCCAGCCGCGCGCCGCTGGAGGGGTCGTAACGGTAGAGCCGGCGGGGTCTGCCCTTGCCGCCCGGTGACGGCCGCTCGTCCACCTGTTGCAGGAAGCCGGCCTCGGCCAGCTGGCGCAGGTGGTAGCTGGCGGAGGCGTGGGCGATGCCCAGTTCCTCCGCGACCTCGGTGGCCGACATGGACGTGCCGGTGAGCAGCGACACGATGCGGATCCGGAGCGGGTTCGCCAGCGCGCGCAGCGGCACCAGGCCGTCATCGTTTTCCCAAGACATGTTGGGATTATGACATTTCCAACATGTCTTGGGAAAGGGGTGGCGGGCACCGTCTCGGCATCCCACCGATTTCCTCGAATGCGGTCGCCTCTCGACCGGCGCTCCCGGCGGCAGCGGCGTACCGGAGACGGGCCCGAATGATCAGCGGGTACGATGGCCGGCGATCCACTCCGCCAGGGCGAGCAGAGTGGACTCCGCGCTGTCGGCCATGTGGTCGCGCAACGCCTGGACGTCCTCGCGGGTCTCGCCCAGGACCGCATCGGCGCGTGACAGCCGCCAGGACTGCTGGACGATGCTGCCCCTGCCCTGCTCGCGAAAGTGCCAGCCCCAGCGCACGATGCCGTGGTCGGCGCCGCCGACGACGAAGGCGAACGCGCTCATCCTGGAGGCAGGGGCTCGGGTGAGCCAGACCCTGCGGATCCCTACCCCAGCGGGGTGAGGCGCGGATCGTCGGTGGCACGCATACTCGGTTCCATGAACGAGCACGGGCATCTCGCCGACTTCCTCCAGACACGCCGGGGCCAGCTGCGGCCGGAAGACGTCGGGCTGCAGACCTACGGCGAGCGGCGCCGGGTGCCTGGGCTGCGGCGGGAGGAGCTCGCGATGCTCGCAGGCATCAGCGCGCCCTACTACACCCGCCTGGAGCAGGGCCAGTCACGCAACGCCTCGCGCGAGGTGCTCGACGCCATAGCGGGTGCCCTGCGACTGGATGAGTCCGAGCGTGCCCATCTGCACACCCTGGCCCGCGCACCGGGACGGGGCGGACCCGCGGGCCGGCCGCGTGCCGAACGCGTCACCCCGGCGACCAGCGCTCTGCTGGCAGCCTTCGAGCGCACACCCGCCATCGTGATCGGCCGCCGCAGCGATGTCCTGGCCTGGAACCGCCAAGGTCACGGGCTGTTCGCCGGCCATCTCGACCCGGACGGCCCCAACGACCCAGGCCGGCGGCCGAACATGGCCAGGCTGGTGTTCCTTGACGCGCACACCCGTGACCTGTACACCGACTGGCTCGCCAAGGCCAGGGCCGTGGTGGGCAACCTGCGCCTGACGGCTGGGCGATACCCGGACGATCCATTGCTGGCCGGACTGATCGGCGAGCTGACCATGCGGAGTCCGGAGTTCGCCGCGATGTGGGCCGATCACCGGGTTCTACCCTGCGATGTCGCCGACTACGAGATGCGCCACCCCCTGGTCGGGACATTGACGGTCACCCAGCAGACGCTGCAGAGCCCGCAGGGAAACGGCCCGGCCCTGGTGGTGGCCACAGCCGATCCCGGCTCCCCCTCTGCGACAGCCCTGACCCTGCTCGCCCACGTCACCGCATCGCAGGAAGCGGCCCAGCCGCGCCACGGAGCCGAAATCCGCGCCACCTGACCTGAGCCCCTCCGTCCGCGGCGTCCCTGCCGGGCCGCCCTGTCGCCGACCGCTCCCACGCCTGCCGGTCGGCAGCACGATCGCGACCTTCCCTCCGAGGCGCCCCCTCGACCACGGCGCCGCACCGCGGCTGCCGCATGCCCGAAAACAGTGAAGGAACCATGTCCAAGCGAAGCATCAAGATCACCATGTCGGCCCTTCTGATGGCCGCGGCCACCCTGACGACGGCCGCGCCGGCCAACGCGACGCCCCCCAAGGGGCCGCTGACGGACGTGCGGATCGCCACCCACTTCGACCTGTCCGCGGGCCAGATGCCGGAGAACATCACCCTGCTGCCCGACGGCACGGCGAACATCACCTTCGCCGCCAGCCGCCAGGTGGCTCAGATCACCCCCCGGGGTACGACGCGCATCCTGGCGACGCTGCCCGCACCCGCCGACGGCGGGGTCAACACACCGATCCTCGGTTTCCCTCTGGCCACCGGCATCGCCCGTACCTCGGACGGCACCGTGTACGTGCTGTACGCGACCGGCACGGCCGATCTGACAGGGCTGTGGCGGCTGCGCCCCGGGCGGGTCCCGCAGCGCATCGCCGCGCTGCCCGCAAACGGCCTGCCCAACGGGCTGGCACTGGGTGAGCACGGTGAACGGCTCTACATCACCGACTCGGTGCTCGGCACCGTGTGGACCGTCCCCGTCACCGGCGGCACTCCCACCGCGTGGTCCACCGCCCCCGAACTCGCCTCGACCGGCTTCCTCGGAGCCAACGGTGCGAAAGTACACCGTGGCGCGCTGTGGGTGACCAACCTCGACCAGGGCACCCTCCTGCGCATTCCGATCCGCTCCGGAAACCGTGCGGGAGCACCGCAGGTCAAGGCGTCAGGCATGGTCGGTATCGACGATTTCACCTTCACCGGCCGGGGCGACGAGATCCTCGCCGCCCTCAACGCCCCCAACACGGTCGTGCACATCCGGTCCGACGGCACCAGCACCACCGTGCTGGATGCCGCCGACGGACTTCAGAACCCCACCTCGGTCGCGCTGCGCGGCAACGACGTGTACGTGCTCAGCGCCGCCTACACCACGGCCACCGATCCCAACCTGCTGCGCGCACGCCTGCGCGACCACCGGTAAGACCCGCATCGCCCTCATCTGCTCGGCGGCATGACCGCCGAGCAGATGAGGGCACAACCGGCGAACTACACGGCCAAAATCTTGGACCAACCGCACAGGCGGCCGGAATCTGCGGCCGTGCACTACGCAACCGGCTGAAGCCGCATACTCGCCGAGGGCTTCGAATGGCGTCCGGTGGCCAACGGACGAATGAAGTCGACGCCGATTATGGAATCCCTCGATATAACGAATGACAGCCTTACCGGGAGCCTGTTCTCATGTCAACCCACCCCGGTGCGTATTTTTGATGTCCTGCTCCATCGGGTTGCCAGAGCCTCGATAAAGATGCCGTGTTCCGATTGTCGGCGAGCTGACAACGCTTTTATGTCTGATGATAACTCCCTGGCCCGCCGGTCCGAATTCTGCGTATAACAAAAAGTGGTAGCAATATTGAAAGTCCGGTCATGGAGGCACACACTCGGCGTTGAGAAGGCCATCCCAGATTTTTGGAGCCGCAATGAACCGAGCCGTAATCGGAATTCACGGGCGTAGAAAATCGACGCTCCGGCGCCTCACATCCGCCATCGTCGCGATGCTCGCCGTGGCATTCCTCTGCGTGCCGCCCGCCGCCGCCCTCGCGCTGCCGACGCCAAAGGATCTGACCGCCTTCCTCGACCTCGAATGCTTCAAGACCAACCCGTACCAGCCACCCGCCACCACGCTCACGCTGCGGCACATCAACCCCGTGCTCGGCAACCTGCCGATCGAGACCGTCACCCTCGGCCAGCGTGAGCAGCTGTGCGTCCCGGTCGCCAAGAACAACCAGGCGCCGCCGTCGCCCGCGCTCGACTTCATCAGGTTCATCGACCTGGCCTGCTACAAGATCTCCGGCACCACGGTGAACACGGGCCTGGTGCTCAGCCACCTCAACCCGCTGTTCCAGGGCCTGCCACGTACGCAGATCTCCATGAACACCCCGCAGCAGCTGTGCGTGCCGGTCATCAAGAACAACGTGGCCCCACCCGCCGAGGTGCTGTCGCTCGTCCGCCACATCGACCTCAAGTGCTACGGCATCACCCCCAACAACCCGCTGAACCAGCAGGTGTCCCTGCGCCAGCTCAACCCCGTCCTGACCCCGGTGATCCCCACGCACGGCGCGCAGGTCCTCTATGCCCGCCAGCTGTGCGTCCCGGTGCAGAAGGCCGGCGACGACATCCCGGGCGAAGTGTTCAACATCGTCCGGTGGATCGACCTGGAGAAGTTCGACATCGTCACCCCGGCCGCCCTGCCCACGGTCTCGCTGACCCTGCGGCACATTAACCCCGTCCTCGCCGGTCTCCCGGTCGAGCAGGCCACCCTCAGCGGCGCCAGCCAGCTGGCCCTGCCGGTCGCCAAGAACGGCAACTTCCCCCCGGGCTGATCCGCTGACCCGGGCCCCTCCACCCGTGCCGGTGGAGGGGCCCGGCCGTCGGCGGTCCCATGCCGCTCTGTCATAGGGCTTCTCGAACCGGGAGGAGCGTTCCTGCTCCGGTCCTCGCCGGAGACGAGGACGCTCAACCCCGGTCGCTCAGGGCCGCCAGGTCCAGGACGTGGTAGCCGTCCGCCGTTCTCCAATGGAGGTACCGGGCGTTGGAGAGGCTCACCTTGTCCGTCTCCCGGCCCGGCAGGCGCACCGCGGTACGCGTCCGCGCGTCGAGCAGCCATCCGGCCCCGCCCTCGCGCCACGCCGCGAAACGCCCGTGACGCGAGATGCCGATGTTCCTGGCATGTGGGCTCAGTCCGGCGACGGTGCCGTCGCCGTACTCCAGGAGATCCCGGTTCCTGCCCACCCCGGCGATGTACGAGGCCTGATCGGGAACGCCGCGCCTGGCTCCGTCCGGGCCGTAGCGGGCCGGCGGCGAGCCGGTGAACTCACCGGGATCCGACGAATCCGCCACTACGGGGGACCTCGCGAGGAAGGTGCCGCCCTCCCAGACGATGTCGTACAGTCCCCGCAGCCACAGCAGGGGAGCCCTGTCGCCGGGGCCCATGCGGTAGACGCCCACGTCTCCGGTGGCGTTGCTGACGCACCCGGAGAAGTAGAGCTCACCCCGATGGAACTGCAGGTCGATGGGGTACTGCCAGTCGGTCCCGCAGTGCCCGCCGGGAACGCCCCAGGTGTTCATCACCTGCCGGGTCAGGCCGGTGCGCATGTCGGTGACCTCGAGAATCCACCCACCCGGCTCGCTGTTTCCGAGGAGCTTCACCACGCGCGTGCCGTGCGCCGCCGCGACGGCGGTGTACGACTCCCTGTCCTCGCGTTGCAACAGCGTGCTGCGGCCGGTGACAGGGTCGAGGATGTCGACGTGGTCGAGGTACGGGAGGTACCGGGAGAACCTGCGGACGATGAGCCGCCCGTCGGGCAGGGCACCGACGACGGAACGGGACATCGTGTCCTTGGCGGGGATCCACAGGATCCTGGCCCGGGGATAGGCCCGCGCGAAAGGGGTTTCGGCCTTCCGAACGGGAGGGGGCACGGGTGGGGGTGTCTCCGACGGGGCGAGCCACGCCGGTGAATTATCTTCTTCGAAAGGGACGCTCGGAGCCTGCCCGTCGGTGGCCGACGGCGGTACGGAGGGCCCGCAGGCGCAGGCTCCCATCAGCAGTACGGCCGCCATCATGCGGAAACGGCACTTCACCCGCGTCCGTGCCGGGACGGGGGACTCCCGATCGCGGTCCCGGAGGACACCGCCGTCGGCACCGTGACCCGCCTGCCGTCCAGAGGCCATCGCGCACACCGCCGATCGCGCTTTTAGAAGCACCACTGCCAACTTGAACGATCGTCATCCGTCAACGGTCCTGTCTCGCTCGACCCTGCCAGAAGCCGAGCCGGTTCGGGCCGTTTTCTGCCGTCAGGGGGAGACGGGCTCACTGTGGGAGGAGCCCTCCGCCGGAAGATCGCGAAGCCGAACCGGCGATCACCTGGGAGGCGGTCCTGGAGATCCCGGGTGAACAGGTGGCCGAACCGATCAGGATTCGAGAAGCACCGGCCACCGAACCGCAGATAACGTGACAGACATGGACATCACCATTCACACGAGCTTCCTCCCGCACGACGACCCGGACGCCTCCCTGACCTTCTACCGTGACACCCTCGGCTTCGAGGTACGCAACGACGTCGGACAGGGCAAGATGCGCTGGATCACGGTCGGCCCCGCCGGGCAGCCCGGCACGTCCATCCTCCTGGCCCCGCCGGCCGCCGACCCCGGCGTCACCGACGACGAGCGCCGCACCATCGCCGAGATGATGGCCAAGGGCACCTACGGCTGGATCCTGCTGGCCACCCCCGACCTCGACGGCACCTTCGAGAAGCTGCAGGCCGGCGACGCCGAGGTCGTCCAGGAGCCGACCGAGCAGCCGTACGGCATCCGCGACTGCGCCTTCCGCGACCCCGCGGGCAACCTGGTCCGCATCCAGGAGGTTCGCTGAACCGTCAGGTGATCGATGCGGCCACGATGGCCGCCGCCGGCCCCACCCTCGTCGGCGAGCGTCTCGCCAGGCAGCCCAGGTGCTCGCGGACATCGACGAAAGGAGTTCTCTCATGTGTCATCCCGGATGGGGGCGCGCACTCACCGCGGCACAGGGCCTGAAAGACCTCGCGCGACTGCGCCGCGTCCGCGACCGGATCGACCGGGAGTACGCGCAGCCGCTGAACGTCGAGGCGCTCGCCCACGGCGTGCACATGTCCGCCGGGCACCTCAGCCGCCAGTTCAAGCTCGCCTACGGCGAGTCGCCGTACTCGTACCTGATGACGCGTCGCATCGAGCGCGCGATGGCGCTGCTGCGTCGTGGCGACCTCAGCGTCACCGAGGTCTGCTTCGCGGTCGGCTGCTCGTCGCTGGGCACCTTCAGCACCCGCTTCACCGAACTGGTCGGCATGCCGCCCAGCGTCTACCAGCGCCGCGTGGCGGGTGCCGCGGCGGGGATGCCGTCGTGCCTGGCGAAACAGGTGACCAGACCGGTCAGGAACCGAGAAGCGCCGGTCGGCGAGCCGCGACCGGCGTTGCGGCCATGACCTCCATCGAATCCCGCACCCTCGAAACGGCACCGCCGAGCCGGTGGACCGCGCCTCTGGGACGGGCGACGCGTTCGCGGCCAGGACCGGTTTCGACCCGCGCGAGCTCGACGAGCCCTACCGGTACTTCCTGATCACCGCGAACCTCCGACGATCGCCTTGGAAACGAGACGGTCGTGGGCGAAGCACAACCGGTAGGCGTCGGCCGAGGCCGTTCTCGTGTTGTAGTACACGCAGTCCGCACCCCTGGGCGTGGGCGGGGCGTCGTCCGGCGGGCCGTCCCTGGTGAACGCGGGCAGCCGAGACCGCACATCGCCCACCTCCAGCTGCTCGTACCGGTCCCGGCCCAGGACCGAGAAGGAGGAGCTGACGAAGCTGATGGGGATCATGAGCAGCAGGATCCCGGCCAGCACCGCCAGAGGTACCACGACGGCCTGCACCAGCCGGCGCCGCACCTGCCGCCGGGCACGAGCCAGTTCCCCGGCGGAGACGGTGGGCCGGGCGGCGGTGGCGGCGCGTGCGGCCGTGCCGCCGGTGACCGGCAGTTCGGCGACGACCTCGAAGCCGCCCTCGGGGGTCGAACCGGTGCGCAGCGTGCCGCCCGCGAGACGTACCCGCTCGTCAAGCCCCACCAGCCCGGAGCCGCCCGAGGCCACGCCCGGCAGCGGGGCCACCGTGGCCGGGTCATTGACCACGCTGAGGCCGAGGAGCGCCCCGTCCCGTACGAGCCGGACCTGTACGGCCGTGCCCGGTGCGTGTTTGGCGGCGTTCGTCAGGGCTTCCTGGAGCACGCGGTGGACGGCGAGGCCGACCATGGGCGGCAGGTCGTCCGTATCGCCCAGGCGTTCCAGCGTGACCGTGACCCCGGAGTTCCGCACGCGTTCGACCAGAGCCTCGGTGTTCTCCGCGGCCGGGACTCTGGGCGGCTGCTCGTCGTCCGCGCGCAACACACCGATGATCTCCCGGAGTCGTTCGGTCGCGGCCCCGGCGGCCTCCCGCAGTTCACCGATGGCCGCCTGCTGCCGGGCGTCCAGCCCGGGGTCGAGCTCCAGGGCGCCGGCCCGTACCGCGATCAGTGTCAGGTCGTGGCCGAGGGAGTCGTGCATGTCGCCCGCGATGCGGGCCCGCTCCCGGATACGGGCGCGGTCGGCGACGGCCTGCTGCTCGCGCTCCAGCCGATCGGCGAGCCGCCAGCCCGTACCGACCAGTTCGGCGTACTGGCGGCGGTAGCGGCCCACCAACCACGGCAACACCACGGTGAGCAGCAGCGTCAGCAGTTGCATGGGCCAGCCCCACAGGTCCCGCAGGACGAACGCGCACAGTGGCAGCCCGGCGGTGGCGACGGCCCCGAAGAACCACAGCGCCGGACGGGCGGTCGCCATCCGCCGCCCGGCCAGGTAGCCGAAGAGCACCAGCGCCGTCCAGTACAGGGGCGTCGACATCTGCACATCCAGGGCCAGGCTCAGCGCCACCGGCACGGCCAGCGCCGCCAGCGGCCACCTCCGGCTCAGTGCCACCGCGGCCCCCAGCAGCGGGACGCCCACGGCAGCCGTCAGCACGTCCGGCCCATGCAGGGAGGTGGCCGCCGTGACCGGCGGCACGCACACCACCAGCCACAGTCCAAGGTCGAAGAGACGGGAAAGCCGGCCGGGCACGCTGCGCATGGGCTCAGGATCGCCGATGCTCTGACGAAAGCGGGGATTCCTCCTCGGGTACGAGACCTGCCTCGTAGGCGAGGATCGCCGCCTGTACTCGGTTCTTGAGGTCGAGACGGGCGAGGATCTGGCTGACGTACCCCTTGACCGTGCCTTCGACGACATGCAGACGCCGGGCGATCTCGGCGTTGGACAGGCCGGCCCCGACCAGGGCGAGGACCTCGCGCTCGCGGGCGGTCAGCTCCTGTACGTGGGCGTGGGCGACGGCCTGCCTGCCGAACCGCCGCGTACCGAGGCGGGTGATGACCCGCCGCGCGACGGTGGGGGAGAGGTACGCGCCGCCTTCGGCGACGGCCTGGACGCCGGCGATCAGCTCGCGTGGGTCGCCCGACTTGAGGAGAAAACCGGCCGCGCCGGAGCCGAGCGCGCTCGCGACGTACTCGTCCTCGGAGAAGGTCGTGAGCATCACGACGGCGACCTCGGGGAGGACCCGGCGCAGCTCGGCCGCCGTTTGGAGCCCGTCGAGCCGCGGCATCCGGATGTCGAGCAGGCAGATGTCCGGGCGGTGTCTCAGGGCCAGGTCGACGGCCTGGTGCCCGTCGGCCGCCTCGGCGACGACCTCGATGCCGTCGGCCGTGGCGAGGATCGCTCGTATGCCGGCCCGGATCATCGCCTCGTCGTCCGCCAGCAGCACTCGGATCATCGGCCCCCGCCTCTGTCCTTCGGTAATCGCCAGGTCACGCTATCCCACGGGGAGAGGGGCGGAGGCGCCCGCGCGGCGGGCGAGGACGGTGTGGACGAGACGGGAGGCGACGACGGCGGCGGCGGCCAGCGCGCCGGTGCCGGCCCAGATGTACAGCGCGAGCCAGACGTAGGTGATCTGATCCAGCGTGCCCACCCGATTCATCACGAAGCCGATCAGATCGGCGAGGCCGGCGAAGAGTGCGATCGGCAGCGCGTAGGGGACCAGCCGTACGACCAGGCGCCACCCGGGGCGGCCCGCACGGCGGCGGGCCCAACCGCGGGCGCGGTAGACCCCCAGGAAGCCGAGCACGAGGTTGAGCAGCGCCAGGCCGCCCAGCCAGGGGTCCGCGGTCATGGTGAAGGGTACGGTGCCCGCGTCGGGGCGGCCCTCGATGATGTCGACCAGGCCGTCGGTGATGATGACCGCGTCGTCACCGGAGATCATCCCGGTGTTGGTGACGACGGCGATGCCGTATCCGCTCGCGGGCAGCAGGGTCTGCGCGGAGTTGTGGGTGAGCAGCCAGCCGGTGTGCTGGAGCTTGGGCGCTCCCCCTGTGGTCCTCCCGGTGTCCCATCCCATGCCGTAGCCGCTGCCGCCCACCCCGGACGCGGTCTGGGCGATCTTGACGGTCTCCCTGGGGAAGACCCGGCCGGCGCCGTTCTGCGTGATCAGCCACTTGGCCATGTCGTCGGCGGTGCTGACGACGCCGTAGGCGCCGTTGACGAACCACTTCGGATGGGAACGCCTGACGACCCGGCCGTAGGCGCGGACGTAACCCTCGCCCGCGCCGGGGAGGTCCACGGTGGTGTTCACCGTTTTGGTAGACGTCATGCCGAGTGGGGCGAAGACGGTGGCGGCCATGTGGTCGCCGAACGGCACCCCGGCCACCACCTCGACGAGCCGCGCCGCGAGAGAGTAGTTGGGGTTGTGGTAGATCTTCCTGGTGCCCGGGTCGGCGGCGAGTGGGGCGGTCCGCAGCATCGCGACGGCGTCCTTGAGAGTGTCCGCCGCGGGGAGCGTCAGCTCGGGGAAGGTCCGGTCGCTCATCCCCGAGGTCTGCTGGAGCAGCTCCCGCACGGTGATCTTCCCGGCGCGGGGATCGGCCATGGTGAACTCGGGCAGATGCTTCCGAACGGGGTCGTCCAGGCTGAGCCTGCCCTGGTCGGCGAGGTGCAGCACCGCCAAGGCCGTGAACGACTTGGAGACCGAGGCGAGCGGCATCGGCGTGTCCTTCGTGATCGCCTCGCCACCGGCCGTGCGGCCGTAACCCGCGGCGTACACGACCTGGTCGCCCTTGGTGACCGCGATCAGGGCACCGGGCAGCCGGGTCCGCTCGATGTAGTCGCGCAGGTGGCGGTCGATCGCGGTCGCGCTCAGCCCGTCGGTCTCCGCCGCTTCCGCCGTCGTCATCCCCATCGTGAGCAGCACACCGACGATCGCCGCGACTTTTCCCATCGTCATCAGGGGCCTTTTTGAGGTCTTCGTCCACATGGGACGAACGCTAGGAGCGGGGCCGAGGGTCACACAGCGCACGATCGGCCGGACCTCACCTGACTTTCGTCAGGTCCACCAGGACGGCTCCGGATCGAGGCCCTGTTGTTCGGCGAGGTGGGCCGGCGGCTTGGGATACTCCAGCGGGTGAGACGCCGTCGGCTGAACGGTCCGGCATGTCACCGCCCGAGCCGGGTAGCGCACGCTCCCGACGACGTTCGTACGCCCGCTCACCGCCAGAGGAGCCGAATGATCCACCCGCATGTCGACTTATGATCTTTTCGCCTGATATTTGCACCAGTGCTGGAAGAGCCTCCATGACCCACCCCCTCAGTCGGCGGTCCGCCCTGCTGGGCGCCGCGACAGTGGCCGGTCTCGCCCTGTGGCACAGACCGGCCGAGGCGGCCGGCACCGCCGCGTTCGACGCCGCGCGTGAGCGGTGGGTGAGCCTGCTGGCCGGCGGGTCGGACAACTCCGCTCATACCGACAGGACGCGGGCGCTCGAAGGCTCGGCCAACGCGGTGCTGCGCAAGCTGAAGCCCGCTCCCGACCGCCCGAGCCTGTGGCCCGACCTGCCGCTGTCCGACCCCAGGACGGGCAACTTCAACCGCGCCTACAACCGCATGCGCACACTGGCGCTGGCCTGGGCCACGCCGGGCACCGCCATGCACCGGGACGGCCAGGTCGCCGAGACCGCTGTCAGGGCGCTGGACTTCCTGTACGAGCACGCGTACCACGAGAGGCTCGACCGGCGGGGCAGCAACTGGTTCTGGTGGGAGATCGGCGTCCCCCGCGCGCTGACCGACACCTGCGCCCTGCTGTACGACGGCCTGCCCAAGAACCGCCTTGAGCGCTGGTTGCGCCCCCTGCGCCGCTGGTGCCCCGACCCGGAGCGCCGCGTCAGCCACCCCGGTGTCGTCGAGACCGGTGCCAACCGCGCGGGCAAGGCCATGGCGGTGGCGATGCGCGGACTGCTCACCCACGACGCGCGCCTCGTCAAGCGGGCCAGAAACGCGGTCTCCGACCTGCTGCGGCCGACAAGGGGCCCAGGCGACGGCTTCTACCGTGACGGATCGTTCATCCAGCACGACGTGTACCCCTACACCGGCAGCTACGGCGTGGACTACCTGGAGAGCGTGGCCAAGCTGATCGCCATGCTCTCCAGATCACCGTGGGAGATCACCGGAATCGGCAACGTCTACGACATCGTGGATCGCTCGTTCGTGCCGTTCGTCTTCGACGGGCTGATGATGGACTGCGTACGCGGCCGGCAGATCTCGGTGCAGGGCCACCGCGACCACCACTCGGGACAGAAGACGGTCGAGGCCGTCCTCACCCTGCTGGAGACGGCACCCGAGCGCCATGCCCGGCGTTGGCGACCGCTGGTCAAAGGCTGGCTCACCCGCAACCAGGCCATCCCCTACGGCACGCTCGCACCGCCGGCGAGCATCGCGAGGGCCACGGCCCTGCTGGAGGACCCGTCGGTGCCGGTCGGCCCGCGCACGACGGGCACGTACGTCTTCGCCGACATGGACCGGGTCGTGCACCGCCGTCCCACCTGGGGGTACGCGATCGCGATGAGCTCGCAGCGCATCGGCGCGGCCGAGGCCATGAACCGGGAGAATCTGCACGGCTGGTACACCGGCGACGGCATGACCTACCTCTACACCGGCGACCTCACCCACTGGAACGACGACCTGTGGCCCACGATCGACCCGTACCGGCTGCCGGGCACGACGGTCGACACCCGTAGACGCGCCGATCTCCCGCACGACCACCGTCGCCTGCCGCCCACCCCGTGGGCGGGCGGCGTGGCACTCGACGGCGAGTACGGCGTGGCCGCCATGAAGCTGATCGCCGGCGGCTCCTCGCTGCGGGCCAAGAAGGCGTGGTTCCTGCTCGACGACGCGGTGATCGCCCTCGGCGCCGGCATCACCGCCTCCGACGGCCGCCGTATCGAGACCATCGTGGAGAACCGCAACACCCACGACCGGCACCCACCGCTGACCCGGGGCGACGGCTGGATCCACCTGCCCGGCGTGGCCGGCTACGTGCTGCTCGACGGCGCCGACGCGAAGGTGATCCGCGCCGAGCGCACCGGCCGCTGGCGCGACATCGACAAGGGCGCCACCACCGGGGGCGACACATCCCCTGTCACCAGGCACTACACGACGATCCTCATCGACCACGGCGTCGACCCCCGCAGGGCACGCTACGCCTACGCCGTGTTGCCCGACGCCTCCATCACGCAGCTGGAAGCCTATGAGGGGCGGGTCGAGATCCTCGCCAACTCCGGAGCGGTGCAGGCCATCTCGCGCGACGGGGTGACCGCCGCCGTCTTCTGGCGTGGGGGGACCGTCGAGACCCAGGATGGGCCGCTCAGCGTGGACGGCCCCTGCACACTGCTGGTCCGGCGCGCGGGCGAGCGGGTACGGCTCGCGGTGGCCGACCCGTCCAGGACCGTCGACGAGGTGAAGGTGACGTTGCCCTGGCGGGTGAAGTCGGTCAGGGAGGGCGATCGTAGTGTGCACAAGGCCAGGGGCGCGCTCAAGGTGGAGGTGGGGGGGAGTCGCGGGCACGCCCACACCGCGGAGGTACGCGTCTGACTCCGAGGCGCTCGAAGCCGATGGGATACGAGATCACGACAAAGAGCACCCCGATGAGCTCGGCGGAGTACTCATATGCCGCTTGAACCAGTGTGGGCCGGGCGGGTGCACGCCGAACTGCGGCTCGCCGGCGACCTGCCCGCCACCCCGCGCCAGGCGGACGACCTGCTCAGCATGCTCCCCAAGAGCACCAGGTGGTACGGCCGACCGTGACCAGTTCCTCGAACCGGAACGTCGAGGCCCGGCTGGACCTCAGTCCCAGAACCGTCGGCTACCACCTGTACAAGGCTTTCCCCAAGCTAGGGATCACCTCGCGGGCGGAGCCGGCCGGGCTCACCTGAGCAGGCCGTACAGCTGGTCGAAGGAGAGCTGCCACTGCGTCGAGACATCGCCCTTGTTCCGCGGGAAAGGTGAGATCAGCGCCAGTGGTCGCGTTCCGGCAGACGCAGCCACACGTCAGGTGGGCCGGTGACCGCGCGCACGTCAGTCAGCCGCAGGCCCGCATAGGCGCAGGAGTAGGCAACCGCGTTGTACCGGTAGAGGTAGGAGAACAGGACCTCCAGGGGCCCGTCGTCCTCCCAGGGAGCTCCACCGGGATGCAGGTCCCAGCCGACGATCTCGCCGTCGCGGACAATGCTGCCCTGGTTGCCGCTCTTGGGATTGGCGTACAGGCCGTAGCAGACGGTACCTGCGGACAATCGCTTGCTGGCGCCGGGCGTCTGCGGCATGTACCCCCACGGCTGGGTGACAACGCAGCCGCCGGGTACGTCGGTAACGCCGACGAAGGCCATCGACTCCTCGCTGAAGGGGTCTATCTCGTCGAGGAACTCCTCGGGATCGATGATCTCGACCGTGGCCTCCAGCCGTCGCACCGCCTCGGCCGCGTCGATCCCGGCCACGCACGCCAGTCCCGTGCCGTCGCAGTAGAGGTCGCCCAGCACCGCTCTCAGACGTTCGGCCTCCACTACCGCGGCGGCCTCGTCATCTGTCAGGCCGTTCACCCCGGAGGGGCGGTCGAACAGGCCGGGTTCCGGGCCGGCCAGGCTGAGGCGCCCGGGCGACCAGCCGCTCATCATCGGCCTCCACGGGGCGGCCCCGGCGGCCACCAGGGCACGGGCGTTGTCGTGGCGCTCCTCGTACACGGCGACCCAGAGGGCGGTGCGGCCCTCGTGCACGGCGTCGACGTCCTCCACCCGACCGGCCAGCTCCGCGACCTCCTCGGGTGAACCGTTCTCGGCCGCATCGTGCAACGCCGACTCGTCGTCATACATGCCTCTGACTCCTTCCGAAGGTGACATGAAGAACACACTGCGGCACCGACAAAATGGTGCCAGCGAAGATCCATAGGAGCGGAGCGGATCGAGGCCCAGTGCCCTCGAAGCTGTGTTCAGGGGGACGAGAATCATGACCGACCTGGGGAAACGCCTTCAAGATCGTCCCCCATATGTCCCCCGGTCATTGACCTACGGCTGCACATGACGGCATCCGGCTGCATGTGATCACTAGAGAGGGCCGCACTAAGCCCCTGATCAAGGGCTTAATGGCTGGTCAGAAGAGTGCCCCCGGCATGATTCGAACATGCGACACCCGCTTTAGGAGAGCGCGGGCGGTACTGCTTGCTCACTAGGGATGACCTGCAAAAATACCCTGCGCGGCACTCGCCGTTTGTATGATCATCCCGCGCATGTCCCGCACCCTCCGAGACGGCCACTTGAGGGCTCAGCGGTTCTCGGGACACACCTGAGTCTCGGCCGAAGCCGGGGCGATTCACTGAGCCGACCGAGCGCTGCTCGCCGTGTTGGCACGACTGGCCCCACATGCCTTCGGCTGCATCGGGTCGTGATGCCGGACACGTTGCTGTCTTGGCACCGCAGTGTCGTCTAAATGTTTAGGCGGATCCCTTGCAGTACGCCAGATCATGTGCTTGTTGTCCGTGCTATCGGAGGGAAGCCCTGCACGGTCCTCCAAAGAACATGTCGTACCGAGGATATACGTTCACGATGAAAAGGATCTATCGGACAGATCGATTGGGCTGGTAGCCCATACTGACCTTGAGATAATCGACACGGTGAACGGAGACGAATGGACGCGCGGATCCAGGAGTTGGCGGGCAAGTCGTCGAATTTCGGGTTCCTGCTGCCGCATGAGCCGCTCCTGGTGCTGTACGGCGCGGGCGCGGAGACGGTTGTCTTCACTGACCCCAATGTCGCACTCTTCAAGGCTCGCCAGTTCGGTGAGGTGCTCGCCACCGATCTCGTACGGCGCGGCCGGGTGCGGGTCGAGGGAGACCGGCAGGTCGACCGGCTTCACGCTTTGGCCCGCGAGGGTTACCTCCACGGCGACGTCGAGAAAGCATTCGACCAGATCCGGGGACTAGGCAACCGCGCGGTCCACCAAAACCTCGCCAGCGAGAACACCCCCGCCGCGCAGCGCACGGCACTGGAGGCTGTCCAGACTTGCTTCCGGCTCGGCGTTTGGTTCCACCGGCTCCTGACCGGCAGCCGCGATCAGCTTCCTTTTGTTCCGCCCCAGCCCCTGGTACCCGGATCGGCAGCCGACGCGGACACCGGTGAGATTGCTGCGCTCCGCGCCGATCTCGAACGCGCGCAGCGCGCCCTCGCCGAAGCCAGGTTAACCTTCGAGAATAAGGCCTCCGAGAAGCAAGCCAAGCAGGACGCCAATCGCGCCGCCGAGGCCGAGCTGGCCCGCGCGTACGCCGCGCAGAGCGAACTGGCCACGATAGTCGCGGCGATGCGCGACGAACTCGCCGGCTTCCGCCGCCAGTTCGACGAAAGCAAGCGGACCACCACCCTGGAAGAGCGCGAGACGCTTCTTACCAACGCCGAGACGGCCGCCCGCGAGCCACTCAGCGAGGCGCAGGTCCGAATCCAGCTCGACCAGATGCTCAAAGACGCGGGCTGGTCGGTGCAGGACGCCGGGGTCGGGCTGGACCTTTGGGCGAAGCAGGGGGTCGCAGCCCGAGAGGTCACCACTGCGGCGGGTCGCGCCGACTACGTCCTGTACGTGAACCGAAAGCTGGTCGGGGTCATCGAGGCCAAACGTGAGGGCGCAGACCTGACCGCCGCGGAGGAGCAGGCCGATCGGTACGCCGTCAGCCTTACCTCTGGTCAGCGACGGGTAGCGTGGAGGAACGAACTGCCGTTCCGCTACGCGACTGACGGCGGTACCACTCGTTTCCGTAATATCTTGGACCCGGACTCCCGCTCCCGCGACGTCTCCTATTTTCATCGCCCCGAGACCTTCGCCCGGTGGATTCACGATGCTGAGCAGGACCCGCAAGCCCCTACCTACCGAGCCAAACTCCGGCTCCGGCTGCCCGAGCTGATCATTGAGGGGCTACGTCCCGCGCAGATCGAGGCGATTCATGGCCTGGAGGATTCACTCGCCGCTAACCGGCCGCGTGCGCTGATCCAGATGGCCACCGGCGCGGGTAAGACCTACACCGCAGCCACTTTCTCCTACCGGCTGCTCAAGCACGCCAAGGCCGAGCGGATCCTCTTCCTCGTTGACCGGAACAACCTCGGCACTCAGGCCCGGACCGAGTTTGAGAACTACAACACACCCGACGATGGTCGGAAGTTCACTGAGCTCTACAACGTGCAGCAGCTCACCGGCAGTGACATGCTCGCCTCATCGAAGGTGGTGGTCTCCACTATCCAGAGGCTCTTCCAAGTGCTCACCGGGAAGCCGATCACTGACGACGACCTTTCCTACGAGGTGGAAGGAGAGATCGATGTCCGCTATAAAGCAGACTTCCCGCCGGAGTCGTTTGATCTGATCATCGTGGATGAGTGCCACCGTTCGATCTATGGCCAGTGGCGCAAGGTCCTCACCTACTTCGATGCCCCGCTGGTTGGCCTGACTGCCACTCCGGTAGCGCAGACCTTCGGTTTCTTCCATCAGAACCTGGTCAGCGAGTACACCTATGAACAGGCTGTCGCCGACAACGTCAACGTCGATTTCGAGGTCTACCGGATCAAGACCGAGATCTCCGAGTTGGGCGCGCTGATCGACGCGGGCACTACGGTGCCGGTCCGCGACCGTAGAACACGTAAGCAGCGCTACATGGACCTCGATGACGACTTCCAGTACGGCGGGCGTGACGTCGGCGTCCGGGTCATGAGCAAGGGCCAGCTCAAAACCGTCATCGAGACCTTCCGCGACCGGCTCTACACGGAGATCTTCCCTGAGCGCCGGGATATCCCGAAAGACAAACGAATGGTGCCTAAAACGCTGATCTTCGCCAAGAACGACGAGCACGCCGAAGAGATCGTTCAGACCGTTCGTGACGCCTTCGGCCGCGGCAACGACTTCTGCGCAAAGATCACGCACAAGGCCAAGAAGCCACACGAACTCCTGGCCGCCTTCCGCAACTCCGCGCAGCTCCGAATCGCTGTCACTGTCGACATGATCGCCACAGGGACGGACGTCAAGGCGCTGGAGTGCTTGATCTTCATGCGCGATGTGAGGAGCTGGGCCTACTTCGAGCAGATGAAAGGCCGGGGAGCGCGGACCATCCCGCTCGCCGAGTTTCAGGCCGTCACTCCCGACATCGGGGAAAAGACCCGTTTCGTCATCGTAGACGCCATCGGAGTCACCGAGAATCCCAAGGTGGACGCCGCACCGCTCGACCGCGACGAGACCAAACGAGAAAGCCTGGAGAAACTGCTCCGCAAAGCCGCCAACGGCGAATGCGATGAGAAGGAGGTCTCAACCCTCGCATCACGCCTTTCCCGGCTAGACAAGGACCTCAACAATCGTCCCCAGGACAAGGCTGAGATTGAGCGTATCGCTGGCCAGCCACTCCGCGCGATCGTCAGGAGAATGGTAGACGCTATTTCGATCGATGCTCAGGAAGCAGCAAAAGTCCGCGGTGGAGAGCAGGCGGTCGTGGAGCTTCTCAGGAAGGCCATCGAACCACTGGAGAGCAACGCCGAGCTGCGAAAGCGGCTCCTGGAGATCCGGCGCGCGATGGACATCGTCTTCGACGAGGTCAACTCCGACCGGGTTGTCCACGCGGGCGCGGTTGTGAACACGGAGGAGGCTAAGTCTACGGTCACCAGCTGGCGTGAGTACCTCGCTGAGAATCAGGACGAGATCGTCGCCTGGCACGCCGCCTACGCCCAGCGTTCCAAAGAGCCGCGAGAGGTGTTCGCCGATCTCAAGGTCATCGCCGAACGGATCGCCCGCCCACCGCGCCGCTGGACCCACGACGCGCTGTGGAAGGCGTATGAGCGCGCGGGTCTCGCTGCCTCCCGTAGCGGTGTGCGGCACGGTGTGGCCGATCTGGTCTCCCTGATCCGCTTCGAACTCGGTCTGGAAGAAGAGCCCCGCCCGTATGCATCAGTGATCGAGGACCGGTTCTGGAACTGGCTTATGCGCCAAGAACAGGCCGGGGTCCGATTCACCGATGCGCAGCTCTGGTGGTTGGAACACATCGCTGAGACCACCGCCATGACGGTACGATTCGACACGGCTGACCTGGACCACGTGCCCTTCAGCAGTCGTGGTGGTACCGATGGCTTCCTTGCCGCCTTCGGTGACGACCGTGCCGTATCCATCCTCAACGACCTGGACCAGGACCTGACCGCATGAGTGAACTTCCCAACGGGTGGATTCGAGCGACACTCGATGAATTTGGTGTGGATGCCCAACCTGGGTTCGCCAGCGGAAAGCACAATCGTGATGGTGATGGTGTTGTTCATCTGCGGCCAATGAACATAACTCGGGACGGCAGGATCGATCTCAACGACGTGCGTTACGTTGCCGACGCGTCTGATCGGCGTGTTATTGCAGGCGATGTATTGTTCAATAACACGAATAGTCCTGAACTGGTAGGTAAGACTGCGCTCGTTACCAGCGTCGAACCGCTGGCGTTCTCTAATCATATGACCAGGTTGAGGCCGCCAGAAGGGATTCGGTCTGACTTTCTCGCTATCCAGTTGCATTGGCTGTGGATGCAGGGATATTTCAAGACGGTTCTTAATAACCATGTCAATCAAGCGAGCGTCGCATCTAAGAAGCTCTTGGAAACTCCGATAATTGTCGCCCCAGTGAACGAACAGAGGCGGATCGTCGCAGCTCTCGAAGAACATCTTGCTCGTCTTAATTCGGCGCGTTCTTCGGTTAATGCAGTGGATGATCGCTGCAAGCTGCTCCGAACCACAGTCCTTAGCGCTGCAGCTAGCGGACGTCTTCTGTCACATGCGGCTCCAGTCAATGATAATTCGAGTTTTGAGCTAATCAAAGACCATGCCTTTCGAAAAATTAATTACCAAGCACTGGAGCCGTTGCCTCCTACCTGGAAATGGCGAGTCGCTTCGGATGTGTGCGATCTGATCACGTCGGGCGCTACACCTGAGGCCCGTCTCATGCATGCTGATCAAGGCGATATCCCCTTCTTGAAAGTATACAATATCACCCGGGATGGGATGATCGACTTCTCTATTCGACCAACCTTTATCGATCATTCAACTCATGTGGGCAAGCTTGCCAGATCCAGAGTTCGCCCAAGAGATGTGTTGACAAATATCGTTGGCCCCCCTCTGGGGAAGACGGCCATTGTCCCAGACCTACATGAAGAATGGAACATCAATCAAGCCATTGTTGCCTTTCGTGCAGGGTTGGAATTGACGCCAGAATGGCTGGCGCTTGTACTCCAATCTCCTTTCATTCTTAACAAGCTTCAGGCAACTGCGCGAGCAACTGCTGGACAGTTTAATATCGCGCTATCAACGTGTCGAGAATTGCCAATTCCGGTTCCTCCGATTGATGAGCAGCGCTTAATCGTGACTCGCGTTGCTGAGGTGTTGTCTATCTCGCATGCGGGGCGGGCGTCTGCGCAAGCCGCAGTTGGAAGGGCAGATGTCCTGCGCTCCCTGCTTTTCAAGAAAGCCTTTGAAGGGGAGCTTGCGCCGCAGGACTTCACTGATGAGTCGGCATCGATGCTCCTAGAGCGGATCCAAGTGGGGCGGGGGACCAAAGCTAGGGCAGGGCGCGGGAGTCGTACGAAGAAAACTGCCGGAATTCAAGGGGATCTGCTGTCGTGAGTGTCGTTGCCGATGAACTCGATCCACGAGGGCTGGTCAACCGGCTGTGGAGCTACTGCGAGCTGTTGCGGCACAGCGGGGTCTCGACCCTGGATTACGTGGAGCAGCTCACGTACTTGCTTTTTCTGAAGATGGCGCACGAGCGGGCCAACCGGCGACTTAATCCTGAGCGGATCGTGCCTGAGGGTCTCGACTGGTCGAGCCTGGTCAACAAGTCGGCTGATTCCCTGCACGAGCAGTACGAATACGTCCTCAGCCAGCTAGCCAGGGAGAAGGGCATGCTGGGCGCCATCTTCAAGGGGGCCAAGAACAAGATCCAAGAGCCTGCCGTACTGGAACGACTTGTCAAGGATCTGATCAATCAGCACAACTGGTCGAGCGAGAATACAGACGTCAAGGGCGACGCCTATGAAGGGCTGCTCCAGCGGGGCGCGGAGGATCGGAAGACAGGTGCAGGACAGTACTTCACACCACGATCGGTGATCGATGTGATGGTGGAGTGTGTGCAGCCCGGGCCTGGCGACACGGTTTTCGACCCGGCCTGTGGCACCGGCGGCTTCCTCATCGCGGCGCATGACTACGTCGTCAAGAAGTACGCTTCCCAGCTCAATGACGCTCAACGGCGGAAGCTGATGACCGGTGGCATCTGGGGTGTGGAACTCGTCCGTGAGACGGCGCGGCTCGCATCGATGAACATGCTGTTGCACGGAGTTGGCCTGGCGAACGGTGAAGAACTGATCGAGGTCCGAGACTCTCTAGCTAAGTCGCCAACGCGGTTCGCCGACATAGTCCTGGCCAATCCGCCGTTCGGGGTCGGGACCGTCACCGGGGAGAACTACGCGAAATTCCGGCAGGACCTGTGGACGGAGACCACCAACAAGCAGCTTAACTTCGTCCAGCACATCTACACCTCGATGAAGATGCATGGGAAGGCCGCGGCGGTTCTCCCTGACAACGTGCTTTTCGAGGCCGGGTCTGGTGAGACGATCCGCCGGGAGCTCCTGAAGCGCTGCGACGTGCACACGCTGCTCCGCCTGCCGACGGGCATCTTCTACGCGGGTGGCGTCAAGGCCAACGTGCTCTTCTTCGATAAGAAGCCGCCGCGCCCGGACAGCTCGCCCGCCACTAAGCAGCTCTGGGTCTACGACTTCCGTACCGACCAGCACTTCACGATGAAGCAGCGTCCGCTCAAGCGGGAACACTTCGACGACTTCATCAAGTGCTACCGGCCCGGAGATCGCCGGGACGATCGGATGGAGACCGAGCGCTTCAAAGCGTACGACTACACCGAGCTGATCGCTCGTGACAAGGTCAACCTCGATCTGACGTTCATGCGGGACAGTTCCGCTGACGTGCTGGAAGAGCCGGACGTCATCGCACAGGAGATCATGGACGAACTGGAGGCTGCGCTCGCCGAATTTTCCGCGATCACCGAGTCACTAAAGGCGCTAAAGTCCTCTCGTGAGGATACGGACATGTCATGATATCCGTGGATCGCGAACTCTTGTGTGCCCTGGTGTGCTTAGGGCGGCAAGACCGTGAACGACGCGCGCTCGCTCTTTGACGGGCTTTGGAAGTTCTATCAGCAGAACCTCAGCAACGAGGGGGTGAATCACCTCGACTTTGCTGAGCTGGTGACGTATCTACTCTTCCTGAAGCTCGATCATGAACGGGGTGAACGGGGGCTCAACCCCGAACGGGTAATCCGCAGGGGGATAGGCTGGGCCTCGCTGGTTGGCAAGTCTGGGACCGAGTTGGAGCAACAGTTCCGTCACATCCTGCGGGAGTGCGGGAAGAACACCGCCGATCCGGATCGCGGGATCATGCGTGCGATCTTCGACAAAGCGAAGCTCCCGGTGCGGAACGCTGCCCAACTGCACGCGCTGATCCAGGATCAGATCGCTCCTCATACTTGGAGCGGTCTTCGGGAAGTGCTGCCCGGCATGTATGCGCTGCTGCTTGACAAGGCGGGCGATAACTTCCAGAAGAAATCTGGGCAGATCCTCACCCCCACAGTCTTCGTATCCGCTGTGGTCGAGGCTCTCCGGCCTACTTCATCCGATCTGGTGCTCGATCCGGCCTGCGGGACGGGATCGCTTCTCGTTGGGGCGTACTCGGCGATGGCGTCCGAGGGGGTGAAGATCCCGTCAATGTCGGTCATCGGCGTCGACATGGACGAGCGCATGTGTCGGCTGGCCACGATGAACCTGCTCTTGCATACCTGGGGTACCTTTCTCGGCCCGGCACCCGTCACAGTTATGGACGCGCTGGCGGCCCCAAGCACAGTGAGCCCGACCATCGTGGTGTGTAATCCTCCGTTCCGGAGTGAGACCCCCAGCCCGGAGGGGCGGCAGGACTTCCTCACGGTAACCAGGAGCATCCAGCTCAACTTCGTCCAACACATTGCTCGTGCGCTGCCCATAGGGGGAAGAGCGGCGGTTTTCGTTCCGGACAATGTGCTCTTCGGTTCCGGTGGTGAGCCGGCTGTGCGGCAATGGCTCTTTGACCACTGTGATGTCCATACCCTGCTCAGGCTGCCGGAAGGCGTCTTCAAAGGCGCGAACACGAAGACCAACGTGCTTTTCTTCGACCGTGTACGCCCTCGCTCGGACGGTGGCGTTGCAACAGAGCGCTTGTGGGTCTATGACTTCCGGCGTGGCATGGAGTTCTCGCCTACACAGAACCGACTGCGACAATCGGACTTCGGCACTTTTCTGGACTGCTACGGGCCAGACAAGCCACGTGAGGAGCGAGTGGCGACGCAGAGGTTCAGGGCGTTCACCTATGCCGAGCTTCATGCCCGCAACCTTCATCTGGATATCTGGCCGGATACAGATACGACCGAGGATCAATGGCTCTCTCCCAAGTTGATCGCTCAGGAGATCGCTGACGAACTGCGTGTCGCCGCTTCGGAGTTCGCCGCCCTGGCGGCGGCATTACCCGACGACACGCCATACGAAGGAAGCGAAGAACCGTGACGACTCCAGAGTTTCAGGAGTTCACGAAGAGCATCGAGTACGCGAATGGTCTGATCACGGGTGGTAACGCGATCCAGGGCCTGAAGGCCGCCGCAAAAGCCAGCGGCGCCGACTACGGGAACTTAACAGCGGCCCACCCCGAGGATCTTTACCGGGCTGCCTGGACACAGGCCGTCTCCACGTTTGATTACTGGCTGCGCCGAGAGATCATCAATCGTGCTGCGCATCTCATAGATGATCTTGGTAATACGCGTACGGATACCTTGAACCGGCTACGAATACCGTTCGCTGTAGTCGAGGAGATGCGCAATAAAGAAGAGCATGAGGTTTTCAAAAAGTTCCTTGCGGAGGAACTACAGCGCGAGACTTACCACACGACCGAGCAGATCGCGAAGGGGCTCCGGCTCCTCCTGCTTGGGAACGCTGATGTCATCTGGACGCAGATCGGAAGACATTTGATGATGACACCAGTGGACGTCAAAAGACGTCATGACAAGGAAGTGATCAAGCGGAGGAACGACATCGCCCATCGATCTGACCGCGATCCCCGTGGCGACCCGACGCCGATGACAGCAAGAGAGGCGCAAGAGACGCTCGAGTGGATCTCTGACTTGGCCACCGCGATCGCGAAGCTTCTCGATTGATCTGGAAGCTTCGGCGTCGCCTAACTCAGGGATGGCACCTATTCGACGGGACTGGGGCTTGCTGGAGAGGAATGTGTGCCCGCTTTAAACCTCGTCATAGGGTGCTTGATCTTTGGTTTTACCTCGTGGCGTGGGGCTAATGGCAGGATCGCGACTTGTATCTGCGTGCCTTATGATCAGAAGATATGTAAAATTTCTGCAGCTCCTCGCTCTCATAGATCTGGGCGGAAGTGAATTTGGGGGAATTGCGATAAACAGCGGAGAGTTATGCTACGGGTGTGTGGCAGATCACGCATACGAGGTAATTCTGAGGTAGGGATGAACGCGAAAAAGCCGGACGGATCAAAGCTGCCTACCCGAGTGCAGCACGTACGCCAAGCGCTGTTGCGCGACTACGCAGGGTTGATCTATGACGACGATTTGAAGGGCTACGACCAACCGAGCCGGGAACAGCGCTTCCTCTCTCGTGCCCTGGCGGCCGCCGCCGTCCGAGTAGTGACTGGCTGCGACCATGACAAGGCCGGCCGGGCTGTGATAGACGGCGATAAAGATGAAGGTATCGATGGCGTTGCGGTGGGTGAAAGTTCGAGGGACGTCTGGCTTGTTCAGGCCAAGTGGAGCGACTCGGGTAGAGCGAGGCTGGACAAGGGCGAGGCACTCAAGTTCATCGACGGGCTCCGGCTGATCGACCAGCGCGACTTCACTTGCTTTAACGAAAGGCTAACCCCGTTCGCCGCTCAGCTCGATGCCGCGATGGCTGATCCTCGGCTGCACATCACCCTCGTCATCGCGCTCATGGGGGAGGGCACTCTCTCCGATGCGGTCACCGAAGTTTTGGACAGAGCACGCTCCGAACTCCACCCCAGCCTGGGGCCGATGCTCAGCTATCGGGTCCTGAACGCGGACGACTTTCACCAGCAGTTGCGCCAAGAATTGGCACCCGACCCAGTGAACGTCACGGCCACGATGACAGGCTGGATCCGCCGAGACACCCCTTTCGAGGCATGGCAGGGGACCGTTGCAGTCCGCGATGTGGCCCATTGGTACGCCGAGCATGGCAACACGTTGTACGAACAGAACGTTCGGAACTCCCTCGGCCTCACCCGAATCAACTCCGGCATCAAGGAGACCCTTCTCGAAGAGCCGGAAAACTTTTGGTACTTCAACAACGGTATTACCGTGTTGTGCGACAGTATCGAGCCTCATTGGCCAGGGCGCCGTCTGCCGAATGAACCAGTCAAATTGAGATTGGAGGGCGTCAGCGTCGTCAATGGTGCGCAAACCGTCACGGCCATCTATGAGGCGATGTCACAGAACTCGGACAGTGCTGATAACGCCGACGTCACTGTCCGTGCCTTCTCACTCGGAGTGGATCGGTCAGCCTACGCCAAGCGGATAACTGAGACGACCAACACCCAGAACGACGTGTCACAGCGAGACTTCATTGCCCTGGAGCCGGCACAGGCCGAGATCCGGGAGGACTTCCTACTGTCGCTGGGCAAGACTTACGTCTACAAGCGGGGTGAGCCCGACCCGGCGCCCGAAGCAGGCTGCTCCGTCGTGCATGCCGCGATCGCTTTGGCTTGTGCTCACCGGAGTCCGGAGCTTGCTGTGCGTGCTGGCCAAGACACAGATCTGCTCTGGGAACGCGGCACCAGTGGGGCGTACCCGCGATTGTTCGGGGAGGTCCCTGCCGCTCACCGGATCTGGCGTTTGGTGCAGGCTCGCCGAGTGGTGGGGGCAGCCCTGACGATCCAGCGCAAGCAGTTGCATGGACGTGCTGCCGACATGGCACGGCGTGGGGAAATGCTCATTACTCACCTCGTCTTCCAGCTTCTTGACCAGGACGAGATTGATGAGCCGGGCTTGGACTGGCAGCCGACGCTGGATCGCGTTTCGGAATTGACGGCCTCGGTTCTGTCCTGGCTGATCCACCACTTGGATGCTGAATACGGCAGGAGTTCCTTCCTTACCAGCACCTTCAGCGACGAAACCCGCTGCAAGCACCTGGCGAAGCTGGTACTCGAAGACGTGCGGCGCGGTGGAACGATCCCCGTGCTGGCGGAGGACTACCGGCTCCCGGCGGGGAAACCACGCAAGCCGCGCCGCCCCAATGCGGTGCCCACGATCGTCAGTGCGGGCCGCCTCGCCGACGGCACCCCGCTGACCTTCCGATCAGGGAGCGATGCCGAGACGGCGGCCGTGAAGGACTGGCTTGCGAAGGATCCCCGACGGGTACGGGCTACATGGGTGAACGACCGGGTCAAGTGCCTTTTGTGGGCATATGACGAGAAGAGGTACTCGGCCAGCGGCCTCGTCACCCGGATCTGGGAGCTCGCAGGTTACGACGACTCCCCCGTCTCTGTGCAGGGTCCAGGCCGCTGGATGCTAGATGGCAAGCATTCGCTTTGGGACCTGGCACTCCAACTGTTCGATGACAAGATTGAACAAGGTTAACTCAGTCCTATTTGTTTTTAGTTGCCTGCTTCAGGTGAGCCATCGAGAGCTCTCCTTGGTGCAGACTGCATGAACTCCGCGACTCTAGGCTAGCTGTCAACTTCCTCGTAAAAAGCTGGCTAGCACTCCGATCGGTGCTCGCCGGAGCGAGGCTGAGGACGCAACTCCTAAGGCCGCCACCCATTCATGGCGGTACAGAGTTTGTCCCTGCGGGTGCCTATCGCCCGTACCCAGATCTCTAGGGTTACGGGGCAGTGTTTCGCAGCGGTATAGCTTCACACGCCAAGCGTTATATATCGCAAGTGCCCTTCTCCCCTCCGCGGTACGTCTGCCTCGGTAACCGTTAGCGCGTGGGCGGCGCTGGCTGCGACCGGCCGAAGAGCCGCAGCGCGGCCAGCGACCGCCCGACGCGCGGCGAGACGCCGCAGGCGGCTCGCCTTTAAAGACGAACAGATAAGTTACGTTCGATCTTGAACAAGGCTGATCATCAGGTCATCTGAGCTGCGGGTTCGGCGCTGATCCAGACGCGTTCGAAGCTGTCGAGGTAGGTCGTCGCGGTGCTGTCTGTCTCGGTGTGTGTCAGGTAGATGACGGGTGCCTCGGGGGCTCGGGTGCCGTAGGCGTGCAGGTTGACCAGCAGCTCGTCGTCTGCTTGGTAGATGGAGTTGTAGAGGACGGTGCGATGGAGTCGGATCTCGACTCCGTCGATGCCTTGCAGTGGCTGGTAGAGGGTGAGTGCGTTCTTGACGCGGGCGGCCATGACGTCGCCGCCGGTGCCTTCCTCGTCTCCGCGAGCTGTCACATGAGGGCTGTTGGGGTCGCCGAGCAGGATGCGTACCCTCACCCCGGCGGTGGCCCGCTCGGTGAGGATGCGGAGCAGTCCGGCGTCCTCGGCGAGGAAGAGTCCGCTGTAGACGAGGATGCCGATCTCCGTGCGGGCGGACTCGAAGAAGGCGCGCCAGGTGTCGGCCAGCACGCTCCACCGGTGCGGGTAGACGGCTTTGATCTCGTTGGAGAGTCCTCGGCGCTGGCGCATGTTTTCGGGCCACAGGTCGTCTTCGTTGACGTGGAGGAGGTCGGCGACCGCCAGGCGGTGACGGGGGTGGGGGATGCGGCCGTTCAGCCAGCGGCCGACGGTTTTGGGGTCGACGGTCAGGTGGGTGGCGACGTCGAGGGGTTGCAGTCGTGCCCGGATGAGGGCATGGCGGAGGTTCTCGTTCATGGGGTTCCCTTCCGTGACACGGTCACTGCCTGCGACGCTAACACGAGACGTCCCTAGACGTCCCCGAGTTGCGGTGTTGAAGAAGAACCCTCGGAGACGAAGCTCATCCGCACAGAGCCAGGCACCCAGGCTCTGCCCTTTCACGTCGATGGGAGCTTGAGTTCATGACCACCGCACGAGAGCGACAGCGCGCATATCAGCAAGACCTTCTCACCGCCCTGGACGGCGAACTCAGAGCGCGCGAGATCACCACCGTCCTGATCGTGGACGGCAACGGGCACCCCTGCCTGGAGGTCCTCGACCTGCACTTCCGTACGCGGCGTGTGTACGTGCAGACGGCATTCCGCTGGTTCTACTGGGGCGACCAGCACGACGAGCGGATCTCGTCGCTGCATCTGCTGAAGGCCACCGAGCGGATCGTTGAGGCCGCGGGCGAGGGCTGGCGTGAGGGAGAGCAGGGAACGCTCAGCGTTGACCTGAGCAAGATCGCAGACGCGTACCGCTGCTGATCCGATGACTCCTGAGACGAGCAACTGGCTGACCGGCGGGCGGGTTCATCGCCGACTCGCCGATCGCATCCGCGCCCAGATCAGTGCGGGTGAGTACCCGCCGGGCAGCGCGCTGCCCTCTGAGTCCGCGCTGGCCGACTACTACCGGCTGGCCCGCTCCACCGTCCGCCGGGGCTTGGCCATCCTGGCGGACGAGGAGCTGATCATCACGTTGCCCGGTAAGGGCCGCGTGGTCAACGGCCCCGAGGGGGAGACCGGTGCGGCCTACCGGTATCAAATGATCGCCAACGAGCTGCGTGCGCAGATCGGGACAGGGACGCTCGCGGCCGGCGCCAAGCTGCCGAGCGAGCTGGCACTGTGCAAGCAGCACGGGGCGTCGCGCAACACCGTCCGTCAGGCTCTTGACGAGCTGAAATGCGAGGGACTGATCGTGACCCGGCACGGCAAAGGCCATTTCGTCCAGGCCGTGCGGGATTGAGACGTCTTGGGACGTCTCGTTGCGCGCTCTGGATTCACCTCGGGGACCGGCGTCTATCGTGGGCCGCATGGGACAAGCTGAGTGGGCGCGTGACTTGGCCAGGCAACTGCTGGAGAAGCCGTTGCCGCGCCGGTGGGCACACACCCAGGGAGTGGCCGCGCGGGCTGAGACGCTGGCACCGATCCTGGGTGAGGAAGCCGATCTGCTGACCGCCTCGGCCTGGCTGCACGACATCGGATATGCGCCCGAGCTGGTCGACACCGGCTTTCATCCGCTGGATGGTGCCCGCTACCTACGCGATGTGCATCAGGCCGATGACCAGCTGGCCCGGCTGGTCGCGCATCACTCGTGCGCGGTCTACGAGGCGACCGAGCGCGGCCTGCTGGATGTGCTGAACACCGAGTTCGATCGGGAACGTCCGGAGCTGGTGGAGGCGCTGACCTACTGCGACATGACCACCAGCCCGGACGGCCTCGTCCTGGACGTCGATGCTCGCCTGGCGGAGATCCACTCCCGGTACGGCCCCGAGCACCTGGTCAGCCGGTCCATCACCAACGCGACCCCGTGCATCACCTCGGCCGTGCGAGCGATCCAGGCCGCGCTAACCGATGTACGGTCCGGCGGCGCCGGCTAGATAGTGGCTGAGGCGCAGCCGCATCGACCGATCCATGGTCAGTGACTCGACCTGGTCGCGGGGCACCCACCGCACTTCGCGGGACTCGTCGCTCGGGGTGGGCTCGCCGCTGATCGGCCGGCCACACAGCACGATAGAGAACTCCTGGCGGGCTTCGCCGTTGGAGGTGTAGAGGATGACGTGCCTGGGGTCGGTGTAGGTACCGACCAGACCGGTGATCTCACACCGGATGCCGGTCTCCTCCAGCGTCTCCCGGATCGCCGCCTGAGGCAGGGACTCGCCCAGGTCGATCGCTCCGCCGGGGACGGCCCAGTTGTCGTTGTCGGTGCGGTGGATCATCAGGATGTCCCCGGCGTCGTTGACGACCACGACGTTCACCGAGGGAACCAGGCTGTTGGGCGCGGGCGCTGAGGGGTCGTCGTAGAAGTCCAGCCGGCGGGCCATGGCTCAGGACTCTACCGGGGCGGCCCGGTTCCAGACGGCTTCGAAACTGTCGAGGTAGGTCGAGACCATGTCGCCGCCGGTGACCTTCCGTAGGTGCATGACCGGCGCGTCCGCGGCGAACCTGCCGTAGACGTGGGTGTTGACCAGAAGCTGGTCGTCGCCGCGGTAGATGGAGTTGTACAAGATGGTGTCGTGCAGCCGGATCTCCACCCCGTCGCGCTGCCGCAGTGACCGGTAGAGGAGGAGAGCGGTCCTGATCTGAGCGGCCATGCCGTCGTTGAGACCTTCGTCCGCACCGCGCTGTGCGACCTCCTGGCAAGCAGGATCTCCGAGCAGGATTCGCACCCGTACGCCGGCCTCCGCTTTCTCGGCGAACAGGCGCATGAGGCCGGTGTCCTGGGCGATGAAGATGCCGCTGTAGACCAGCACACCGATCTCCCGTTCGGCCGCCGAGAACAGACGTCCCCAAGTGTCCTTGGGAACGGCCCAGCGGTGCGGATAGACGGTGACAATCTCGCTCTCGGACACCGCTGCGGTCTGCTGGGAGGTCAGTGCGCCCGGCCACAGGTACGCCTCCTCCAGGCCGAGGAGTTTGGCGACCGCGAATCGATGCTTTCGGTACGGTACGCGGCCCTGGGTGATCCACCGTTCCACTGTTTTGGCGTCGACTCCGACGGCCTCGGCCAGCGCGTCGACCGTGGTGCCGTGTTCGAGAAGGGCCACCCGTAACCGCTCGTTCGCCATCTCACCTGCCCGTAGGAGGGGACGTTCAGGGACCCGGCAATCGTAGACCGGACGTCCTGAACATGTCCCATCCTATAGTGATCTCGTCCTGACTCTCTGTCGCACTCTCGGTATCGCACAGCACCACCGACAGCGACCGAGAGGAGAGACGACAGTGATCAACTACACCCGGCCGATCGACGAGACCCCCACCTGCGGGTGCGGCGCACTCTTGGAGGAGGGACAGTTCCTGTGCCGCAAGTGCCGGGCGCGAGAGTGTTGGATCCGGCGTCAGGGAGCCAGGCGCACGACGACCAAGCGGCGCGAGGAAACCCGGCGTCCGGCCAACCGTCCGCGCGACATCACCCGGGCGGGGGTGAGCTGGACGTGACCACGATCCCGCTGATCATCGGCCTCGTGCTCGGCGTGGCCGTGTTCGTCGGCTACGTGTTCGTCCTGATCGGGATGCGCCAGGAGGATCGGAGGATGCACCTGGGCGATGCCCCGCCGAGCTGCGCCGCGGGTCTGGCTCGGCGGGTGACCGGCTGCCACGTTCGGGGATGATCCCGCTACTGACGGTCGGCCAGCGTCGACTCGACTCGTGCGAGCCGCTCCGACAGGTCCCGGATCGTGGCGCGAATCTCGGTGAGGTCATCGGAGGCCGGTGGCTCCACTCGGCGGCGCGGACACGAGAGACCGACACCTATGCCCTTCTCTCCCTGATTCCCGCCCTTGCCAAGGATCTGCCCGGCAAGCCCACTAACGAGGAGCTGCGGGCCGTCCTCCGGGATTACGCGCTCCTTCCTGAGGGGCGGCGTGTGTGACCTGGCGGCGGATCGTCTGCCCGTGCTGCGCTGGATGGAGGCAGCTTCACTGTCTCTGGCTGCTCTGCAAGAGCCCCGCATCGTTAGGACGGCCCTCGACGCAGTGACGCTCACCTTCGATGGCAAGGTGGCGTCGGTCAACTCGGTACGGCGTAAGCGTTCCGTCCTGCATCACCTGATCGAAACCGCGGTTGAGCTGAGGGAACTGCCCTCCAACCTGTTGGACACGATCAAGTGGAAGCCGCCCAAGGCAACAGACGCGGTCGACCCTCGAACAGTGGTCAATTCGGCACAAGCCCGAACGCTGTTGGCGGTTCTGTCGTCCATCGGATGGACGCGTGGCCCTTGGACGGCGGCCATGTTCGCCTGCATGTACTACGCCGAGCTCCGGCCTGAGAAAGCCCCGGCAATCTGCCGTCAGAACTGTGAGCTGCCCGAGCAGGGGTGGGGACGGCTCACTTTGGAGAAGGCACGTCCGCAGGTGAACAAGCGGTGGACGAACTCAAGGGAGACCCACGACGAACGCGGTCTCAAGCACCGGGCCAGGGACAACACGAGGGAGATTCCGATCCCTCCCATCCTCGTCACGATCCTCCGTGAGCACATCGAGAAGCACGGTGCCGAAAGGGGCGGCAGGCTCTTCCGCACGAGCAAAGGCAGGACTTTCTCCTCCTCGGCCTACTCCACCGTCTGGCAGGAAACCCGGCGGCTGGCGTTCACCGTCGAACAGATCGCCTCTCCGCTGGCGGCCCTGCCTTACGACCTTCGGCATGCGGCGGTCTCCTTGTGGCTCAATGCAGGAGTTCCACCGACTGAGGTAGCACAACGAGCTGGCCACGGGATGGACGTGCTCCTCCGCGTCCACGCCAAGTGCATCGAAGGACAACGAGCTCACGCCAACGGTCAAATCTCCAGGGCGCTGGACACATGGTCGGGTGATGTCCCAGAACTCATGATGGGTGCCTTAGCGCCGGAACTAGGGGGCGTATCGGACCGTTACGCTTAAAGATCCTTATAAGAAACATGCATCTCGGCGGGGGCGCTCAGTGCCTGACTTTGGCGAGTTTTTGACCACTCCCATCCCCCTACCGTTCGGATGGGGCTCGCTGCCGTTCTGGTTCCTGCTCTTCATGGTGGTCTCTGGCGTAGTCGTAGTTCTCGGGGCGATGTCGAAGGAGTCGGTGGACGGCAAAGCAGGCAGTCGCAAGCATGACCATGCCGAGATAGCTGCACGTGGGAGTCTGCTGGGAGGGCGTGGGCAAGTCGCGGGCGTTATCGTCGCGGCACTCGCCCTCGTCGTGAGCACATGGATGGGGCGAACGCAGTGGGAGCAGGAGGTGCAACAGCAGGAGCAACAGTCACGTGAGGAGGCGCAGCGGGAGGAGCAGCGAGCACAGCGGGAGAAGGAGCAGCAGGAAGAGGAGCGGATGCGTGAGCATGCTTCTTTCGTCAGGCGTGTTGCTGTGCTGGCGTATCCCGATCCCGCAGGGATGAAGATGAAGATTCGCAACGCTAATCCGGCTGCCGCCAGCGTCCTTGTTCTGTCTCGCGTAGCTGATAAGGACGCAATGCAGAACGCTGAGGTGCTCGTTGCACCTTGCAGCGAGGGCGTCTTCCTCATGTTGCCCTCCAAAGTATGGTCCGTGGTTGTCCGTAAGGGCGGCCTGGACTGGACTCCTGGGTCTGATCCGACACCTGCGTCGCAGGACTTTCTCTTCCAGACCTATGGGGCGTCGACGAAGGATGGGAGAGAAGAGATCAGATTCTCGAAGATAGGGACCGTCGAGGAGTCGATCAGTGACTGCGCTTCCTGAGCCGTTGGTGTGCCTGTGACAGCTAAGTGATGCTTCATCGTCGGGGCGAATGTCAGGAAGGGGAGAGGGGGCGGACCGCCGGATCAGTCGCTGAACCGGACAGAACGGCTCCAAGATCATCTCGTGCATATTCCGTGAATGGCGACTCAGGGCCGCTCGCGGTGGCCTACGGCTGCACAGGGGCGCACGCCGTACCGAGGAGAATTCCCAGGTCAAGCAGTAGATGACAAGGTCAAAAGAGTGCCCCCGGCATGATTCGAACATGCGACACCCGCTTTAGGAGAGCGGTGCTCTATCCCCTGAGCTACGGAGGCAGGGGCTCCTAGTAAGAGTAGCGAAAGTGGCGAGTGGTTGCGCGCTTGGAGGGGGAGTTCGGGGCGGACAGCGGGTTATCGGTTCGCTGAGCTGGAGTAAAAGGGCGGCAAGTGGGCGGGTGTGCGAGGTTGGGCGGGGTTAGCGTCACGCTCCGTGATTGACAGGAGACGGAAGCGTATCCGTGGGCGCCGGGCGCTGCGGCCGGCGGTGCTGTGTGGCGCGATGCTGGCGCCCGCGCTTCTGGCCGGGGGGTTGCTGGTGGCCGAACTCACCGGCTACGAGGCGGCCATCCGGATGGCCGACGCCGGTACGGGGCCCGGGGCGGACGGGGAAGCGGGAGGCGGGGAGGGGCGCGGGGGGCGGCAGGGACCCCGGGAGGGTGCCTGGAACGGCGCGATGTCCCGGGTGGGAGACGGTGGTGCTGGGGCGTCTCGGGTGGGAGCGGGAAGCGGTACGGAGCCTCGGATGAGGACTGGGGATGATTCGGGGCTCCGGACGGGGGAGGACGCGGGGTCACTGAACGGGGAAGTCTCTGAGGCGGACGCGGGGCTACTGAACGAGGGAGCCTTGGAGGCGGATGCGGGGCTGTTGGCTGGGGGAGCGGCGGGAGAGGATGCGGAGCTGTTAGGCGTGGGAGTGGCGGGAGAGGGGGCGGGACCGCTGGGTGGGGGAGCGGAGCTGTCGGACAGCGAAGTGCGGGGAGCGGGGCTGCTGGATGCGGGAGCGGTGAGGGAAGGCGCTGGGCTTCTGGGCGGAGGGGAACCGGGGGCGGGAGTGGTGAGGGAGAGGACGGGGCTGCGGGATGAGGGGGCGACGGGGGATGCGGTGGCCGTGGTGCCGGTCGCGGTCGGGGCTGTGCGGAGCGGGCTGTTCGGGCCGAGGCTGGTGCCCCCACCTCTGCGGCCGGAGCGGGTGTACGGGGGGTGGATGCTGGTCGCCGCGGAATCGGGAGCCGGACGCTCGGTGGGTGAGCCGGGCCGGCTCGGCGGGACGGGCGAACCGGGAGGGGTAAGCCAACCCGGCCAGTCGAACCAACCCGGTCAGTCGAACCGACTGGGTCAACCAAACCAACTGGGTCAATCGGGACAGCCGGGCCTGCCAGGTGGAGTGGGCCAACTGGGCCGCACGGGTGGGCCGGACCGTTCGGGTGGATCAAGCCGACACAGCATGGACGAGCCGGACATGGTCGTACCTCTGAGGGTCCCCAGGGGGCCGCGGAGGGCCGCGTCGCGGCCGCCTGTGGAGCCTGAGCCCCAAAAGGAGCGAGAGCCCTGGGACGGCTGTCCGACGGAGTGGCGAAGGACGTGGCTCTGGGAGGTCTGCAAGGAGCACGCGCGGCAAGAAGTCTGACTTGTCCGGTCGCAAAAAGGGGTGTTCGGCGCATAACGGCTGTGGAGGTCTGGCCCGGGTAGTTGGCCAGCTGTAGTAGCGTGCGTGCCTGACCCAGGTCACGAGTTCGCAAACGGAGGGGTCGAACGTGCCACCTCGTCGATCAGCGGGTCTGATCGCCGTCGTCGCGACGATGCTTTCCCTCCTGCCGGGGGCCGCTGTCGCGCAGCGGGCGCCGGCGGAGGTTCAGGCCGTTGTCGTCGCCGATCCGGTGAATCTCACAGAACTGCGTCGCGAGGCGGAGAAGGCGACAAAGGACCTTGAGGCCGCGACCAAGGCGCTGGAGCAGCGACGGACCCAGATCCGTGACTCGGAGAAGCAGCTCACCGCCAAGCTGAGGGAGCTGCAGGTCGCCGAGAGGGCCTTCGACCAGGTACGGCAGCCGCTCTCGGACCTGGTCGGGTTCCTCTACCAGCAGCCTCTCGGTGGGGACGTGTCCGGTTTCCTGTCCGGCGAGTCCAGCGCGGACACCCTGCGTGCCATGGCCGGTGTCACCCACCTCGTCGCCGAGCGGGACCTGATCCTCAAGGACAGCAGCCGCCTGCAACTGGAGCGGGAGCGGCTGGCGGGCGAGGCCCAGGAACTCCGGGCGACCAACCTCCTCGCGGAGGCGCAGATGGGCGCCGAGATCGAGACGCTCAGGGCGCGCTCGCAGAAGATCGTGCAGTCCCTGACCAAGGCGCTGGTGAAGCTGGGCGTCAAGATCAACAAGAACGGGCAGCCGGCGGCCGGGTGCGACCCGACCAGGGCGACCTCGATGGGCGACTTTCCCAACGGGCTCATCCCGCAGGCGTACCTCTGCCCGCTCCAGCAGCCGGGCAACCAGCTGCGCGGTGACGCCGCGCTCGCGTTCATCAGCCTCAACGAGGCGTACAAGCGGCGGTTCGGCAAGCCCATGTGCGTGACCGACAGCTACCGGAGCCTGGCCGAGCAGCAGTCGGTCTACTACCGCCGCCCCGGCTTCGCCGCGGTTCCCGGGCGGAGCAACCACGGCCTGGGGCTCGCGGTCGACCTGTGCGGGGGCGTCGAGCGCTTCCGCTCGGCCGAGTTCAACTGGGTGGAGGCCAACGGCAAGAGGTTCGGCTGGATCCACCCCCAGTGGGCCTACGTCAGCCCCTTCGAACCCTGGCACTGGGAGTACGACCCCAAGCTCGGTTCCCTGCTGTAGGGGCTCCTGGCAGAACGGTCCACGGAAGTCGATCCCCCGACCGAACGTGAGGGCGGCGTGGCGGGTAATTCCGGTGCGCGACCTCTCGCCGGCGGTTCACACTGCGGGCATGGACGGACATGCCTTCGAGCCCGCCACGCCCTTGGTGCAGTCGAGCGAACTGCTGGGCTTCCCTCCCGACGCCCGGGTGCTCATCGTCAACTGCGACGACTTCGGGATGTACGACGCGATCAACACCGCGGTGATCGACTCGATCGAGCAGGGGATCGCCGGTTCGTGCAGCCTGATGGCACCCTGTCCATCGGCGCCGCACGCCATGCGTCTGCTTCGCGGGCGGCCGGAGATCCCGTTCGGGATCCACCTCACGCTGGTCTGCGACACGGCCCACTACCGGTGGGGCCCGCTGACCGCGAAGGAGAGAGTGCCCTCGCTGCTCGACGACGCGGGCGAACTGTTCACATCCACACCCGCGGGGCGTTCCGAGTTCCTCGCCCAGGCCCGTCTCGACGAGGTGGAGCTTGAGTTCCGCGCGCAGATCAACACGGTGGCCGACGCCGGGCTCACACCGACGCATCTGGACTTCCACTGCCTGGCCGACGGCGGACGCGACGACATCCTCGACCTGACCGTGGCGCTGGCCGCGGAGTACGGCCTGGCGGTACGGGTCTGGCTCGAACCCGGACGTCGGAAGATGCGACAGCGGGGCCTGCCGGTCACCGACAACGAGTTCCTGGACAGCTTCTCCCTCAGCATCGAGGGTAAGTCGGCCCGATACGCCCAGCTGCTACGCGAACTGCCGACCGGGCTCAGCGAATGGGCGGTGCATCCCAGCGTCGGCCGCGAGGAGTCGCAGTCGATCGACGACGGCTGGCGCGTACGCCGAACCGACTACGAGTTCCTGACCTCGCCGGAGGCTCGCGAACTCCTCCAGCAGGAGGGCATCACCGTGATCGACTACCGGACCGTCCAACGGGCATGGTCCAGCGCCCCCGGTAGATCGGCAGTACGCCTTCCCGCTGAATGACGGGCACTCAAGCTTCTCCGGCCACATTGAGCCGCAGGCGCCCACCCATAGCCTGTTGGCCGTGCCCGCCCTCATCCGGCACCGCCGGACGAGGAGATCGTGCGGTGGTCTCAGACTTCTCCCGTACGGATGCCCGCGAGGAAGTCGTTCCAGGCAGCAGAGGAGAAGGTGAGCGCGGGACCGGACGGGTCCTTGCTGTCGCGGACGGCGACGAGGCCCGGCAGGTTGGTGGCCACCTCGACGCAGCCGTTTCCGCCGTCGCTAAGGGTGGATTTGCGCCACGCGGGAGTAGGTGTCAGGTCCGGCATCTTGGCATCCTCCATGCGTTCAGGTTGTGGCGGCAATGGCGTGGAGAAAGACGAGGGAATCATCAGGATTAAGTGCCATCGCGCATAGCTGGTCGAAAACCAGGTTATATCGGTACACCTCGGCATCTGCCTCGATGTAGATGCTACTCGCCAGCGTCTCGATATAAACGATGTCCGGATGGATGCCAGGGAAGTCCAAGATTGCAAAGGGGCCAACAACGGCGGGATGCGCCCCGGCATCATGTGACAGGACCTGAATTGTCACGTGTGGTTGCTGGGCCTGGGCAAGCAAGTGGGCGCATTGCCTACTCATCACGCCGGGATCGCCCATTATGCGGCGGAGTGCGGCCTCGTCGATGATCGAATGGATGTTCAGGGGCTCGGGCTTGCTCAACGTGGCCTGGCGAGTCATCCGCACTTCGATGCGCCGATCGATCTTCTCGGCCGGTTCCTGGGACATCATCGTCGCCCCGATGACAGCGCGTGCGTAGTCCTCGGTCTGGAGCAGTCCGTGCACGAGCTGCATGCTGTAACACCTGATCACGGCAGCGTCGGACTCCAGGCCGATGTAGCCCGCATAGCCGGACGGCAGGTCGTCGTAGACGTCCCACCATCCGTGCTCACGAACTGACGCCTGCAAGGTGATCAGACTCTGGCGCGCCTCCCCTGCCACCCCGTAAGCGTCCAGCAGGGTGATCAAGTCGGCAGCCTTCACCCGGGAGGTGCAGTGCTCGATACGGCTGATCTTGGATGACTGCCACCCGACTCGTCGCGCCGCCTGCTCTCCGGTGAATCCTTTGAGCTCACGAAGCCGACGCAACTCTGACGCCAGTCGGCGCTGCCGTACTGTCGGACCTGAGCCAGCCACCATGATCCAGTCTTCCATGAAAAATAGAAGTTTCTGAAATTCTCTGGAAATCCTAGCACTCCGCCGTCACCTGGAGAGATGATGCCTGCGACATAAGAATCACGTGATGACTGGAGGGTGACTGATGCTCCCTGTCACTTCATCCTTCCGGGTTATGTGCGTTATGTCGCCATTCGCTCTGAGGGCGTACGTACGTTCCCTTGCCGGGGATGGTACGGATCAGGAAGTCGTCTTTCAGGAGTCGCAAGACCTTCTGGATCGTGGTCCTGGCGACGCCGAACTCCTGTTCCAACTGGGTAAGGCTGGGGATGACGGATCTTTCCCGATATTCGCCACTTACTATGCGCGCACGAAGGGCGCTGTAAAGCTGCTCCCAGATCGTGCGATCTTCGTCCCACTCCATGATTCGTACCGTAGAGGGCTGCACTTTGCCCTACTTAACCCGCTCAGGCTCTACCCTGCTCCACTGTGGTGCACCAGGGTAGAGCCTGGTGAATCACTCGTTCGTGTCCAGCAACACGAGACCCGCCCGGCGCTGCCACGACCGGACGGGTCCTTGACCAGGAAGGTCCTCCTGAACCGTGACCAACCCTAGTGCTCCGGTTCTCGACCGACGGGCAGCCAGCGGTTGCGGCTGTTTCGTCGACGAGCCGCCGATGCCGATGGGGTGTGCCGCCTGCGGGCATGCCCCCTATGCGCACGGCTGTCCAGACCGGTCCGCCGATCATGAGTACGCGCAGCCCTCCGGTGCTCTGATGGCCACGCGACTGGAGGCTCGCCGTACCGGGAACCGCTCCTTGTCCTGCTTCGAGTCGCCCGCTCTCACGATCCCGGCCGAACTGATCCCGCTGGTACCCGCTCAGCGGTCTGCCAAGCAGGTCCCGGCCGTCGAGCCCGGGCCACCCCGGCGGCTGCCCTGCCGTCGTCGCCCGGTGCCCCTGGCCAGGTCCGCCCGCACTAGACCGCCCCGGCCCGGGGGCAGGTATCGCTGCATGCCCCGTCCCGGGCGAACGACCGTCTGCACTCTGCGTCGGGCGGCGGTCACCCCGTCTCCGTACCGGCCGCCCGGCCCGTACGGCGCACCCCTCCGTGTCCTGCACCGCCCCATGAAGCGGGCCCGTCCTCCGCTACCAACGTCCGGACGGGCCCTTGATCGGATGGAGGTCCAATCAGTGGACGATGTTAGTTCCAGCACCCCAGAGTCGACCATCCCCGGTTGGCGGCTGATCCTCAGTGACGCCGGACGGCTGTGGGCCAGCAGGGAGGAGCCCTTCTCCCTGGCCGCGTTCCATGCCGGAGCCGAACGGACCATCGACGCCGACACCTTCGACACGCTCCGGGCCGAGACCGACCGGCAGGAGGCCATCGCCAAGGAGGCCAATGCCCAGGCGGCTGCCGTCACGGAGACCCCCGCCGGGGAAACGCAGGAGCAGGCCACCGGGCAGGTGATCTCATGATCCGGCGACGGCCCGCCCGCCCGCGCGGGCGCCACCGCGACGGCCAGGCCGCCCCTCCCGTGCCGCACTACACCTGGGACCACGAAGCCCGCGCCGAAGCCGCGATGCTGGAGATCACCTGGCCCGGCTGGGCCGTGCTCTACGGCACCGGCAGTCGCCTCTTTCACGCCATCGCCACCTGGCCCACCCCTGAGCCGCTGCTCCTGTGCGACCGCACCATCGACGGCCTCAAGGCGCAGATGCGCGAGGCCGAGATGACCGCGCTCCTGCACCGCTGGGCGCTCACCTCCACCTCGGCCACTATCGGCCACTTCTGAGCAGGCACGGCGGCCCTCCCTTCCCCGGCCCAGGCCGCCGTGCCGTTATCCAACGCGCCCGTACGGCGCGTGACGCGGGCGGGGGCTCATCCAGCCCGCCCGCGTCCGCCAGGCAGGAGCACCTGATGACCAACGGCGCTGGGGGCACGCTCCTGGGAATCACCTCGTGCGGGTGCCGATCGTGATGGAGAGCCGTCCGCCCGCCTGGGCGGAGGCCAGTTCGGTCGCCTGGGCCGAGGTGGTGGCCAGCACGACGAGGGCGCCCCGCTCGGACTTCTCGCCCGGGGTGGCCAGGACCGTGACGTCCTCGGCCACGATCGTCGCGGGAGCGGGGGTGGTGCCGTCCCACGTCGAGGTGGCGGCGGCGAGCACGTCCACCACGTCACCCGGCGAGAGCAGGCGCGCGGTCTCGGGGTCCGCGACGCGGACCGGGGTGGCGACCGTTCCGGGGCCGTGGGCGGACAGCAGGCCGGGGCCGAGCAGGCGGACGTCGGTCAGCGGCTCCCCGCGTCGTACGGGACCGGCCAGGATCTTTCCGGCGAACGGCGTGCCGGGTCTCAGCGCGCCGTCGGGGACCGTGCCGGGCCTCAGGGCCGCCGGTGTCAGGTCGGTCCCGTTCAGCACGCCGCCGGAGAGATCCCTGGCGGCGGTCAGGACGATCACCGAGGCGGTGTCCGGGCGTAGGGCCAGCAGGGCGCATCCCATCGCCAGGGCGGCGACGAGGGCGGCGAGCAGGCGGTGACGGCGGCCGAGAAGGCGGCGCAGGGCGCGCATGGCTGACTCCATGGATGGGAGCCGGGCGGCGCGGTGCCCGTGACGGGATGCCCACCGGATGGCGGGACGGGGGAAGGTATGGGCTCAGCTGGGAAGGTCGAAGGGGAGATCGAGGCCGTCGAGGGCGGTGGGGCAGGGGCAGGTGCGCTCTTCGGGGAGGGCGGCGACGACGTCGGTGATCAGGGAGCGCATCCGGGTGACGTTGGTGGCGAAGAAGGCGAGGACCTCCTCGTGGGTGACCCCCTCACCCGCCTCGACCCCGGCGTCGTGGTCGGTGACCAGGGAGATCGAGGTGTAGCAGAGGGCCAGCTCGCGGGCGAGGATGGCCTCGGGGAAGCCGGTCATGCCGACGATCGACCAGCCGTTGCCGCTGAACCAGCGGGACTCCGCGCGGGTCGAGAAGCGCGGGCCCTGGATGACCACCAGGGTGCCGCCGTCGGACACCTCCCACTCCGAGGAGCGCGCGCCGGCGACCGCCGCCGCCCGGCCCGAGGGGCAGTAGGGGTCGGCGAAGGCGACATGGACGACGCCGCCCTCGTCGTAGTAGGTCTGTACGCGGCCGGCGGTGCGGTCGATGAGCTGGTCGGGGACGACCAGGGCGCCGGGGCCGATCTCGGGGCGCAGCGACCCGACCGCGCTGGGGGCGAGCACCTGGCGTACGCCGAGGGAACGCAGCGCCCACAGGTTCGCCCGGTAGGGGATGAGGTGCGGCGGGAAGCGGTGGTCGCGGCCGTGGCGGGGCAGGAACGCGACCGAGCGCGACCCGATGTGGCCGACGGTGACGACGTCGCTCGGCGGCCCGTACGGTGTGGTGATCTCGATCTCTGTGGCGTCGTCGAGCAGTGAGTAGAAGCCCGAGCCGCCGATGACTCCGATGTCCGCGCGAGTAACCATGGCGCCGAGATTAGCGCCACGACCGGACCCCTGAGGAGTCCGGGGCGCAGCCTGTGGACAACCCGGCTTCCATGGCGGCCGGTTGGGGAAGCCCGTCAGGAAGGGGGCGCTATGAGGCGGGGGACGGTTCGAGATCGGACGGGAGAAGCGCGCCGATCCAGACGTCCCTCCAGGTGCCGTGGTTCATCATCGCCGCGCGCAGCACGCCCTCGAAGACGAAGCCGGCCTTCTCCGCGACGATGCGCGAACCCTCGTTGCCGGCCTCGGCGCGCCACTCCAGGCGGTGCACGCCCAGTGTGGTGAAGGCCCAGCGGGCTATGGCGAGTACCCCCTCGGTCGCGTAACCGTGGCCCCGATGCTCCCGCGCCGTCCAGTAGCCGATCTCCCAGGTGCCGGTGTGATTGTGCACGTTGACCGAGGCCAGCAGGGGGCCGCCGGAGCGGGGTTCCACGGCGAAGTGGAACATGGTCTGCTTCTGCCGGCCCTCCGGTACCAACTGCCGCAGGAAGTACTCGGCGTGCTGACGTTCGTACGGTGAGGGGATCCCGGTCCAGCGCTGTATGTCGGGGTCCTGGCAGGCGAGGAAGACGGCTTCGGCGTCGCTGGGTTCGAGGGGGCGCAGCAAGAGGCGCTGCGTGGTCAGGGTGACAGGCTCCATTGCGTGATTGTCGGACTTGTCGTCGGAAAGTCGCCATGGGTTTTCCGGTATGACCCCGGCACGGTCCTGTCCGCTGGATCGGCATCCGCGGCGCGGCGGCGCCGGCAGTGGCCGGCGTCGGACAGCGGATGTCCACAGCGGTCACCCGATCCACGGGACACGGCCCAGGGCGACGGGCAGGAAGGGGCTGTTCCAGGGCGCGATCGTCATCTGACAAGACCCGCCTGATTCCCCTGGATTGACGCATGCCGATATCGGCATATGATGGCGGCCATGGCACGAGCAGCGACGACGTCGGACGTCTTCAACGCGATCGCCGAGCCGCAGCGCCGGGAGATCCTGATAGTGCTGCGGGCGGGTGAGCGGCCGGTGACCGAGTTGGCCCAGGAGCTGGGGATGACCCAGCCGCAGGCGTCCAAACACCTGCGGGTGCTCCGGGAGGTCGGGCTGGTGCGGGACCGCAAGGCAGGCAAACAGCGCCTGTACGGCCTGGACGCCCGCGGGCTGCGACCGGTCCACGAGTGGACCGGCGGGTTCGAGCGGTTCTGGAACGAGAGCTTCGACCGGCTGGACGCCTACGTGCAGGACCTCAAGCAGGCAAGACAGGAAGGAAGTAACCGATGAGCGAGACGGGACAAGGAGCGCCGGCGCAGTCCGCGACGGCCGACCGCGAGATTGTGATCTCCCGGGTCATCGACGCCCCACGGGAGCTGGTGTTCGAGGCGTTCACCGAGGTGCGGCACCTGTCGCGGTGGTGGGGGCCGGAGGGGTTCACCACCACCACGCGGTCCTTCGAGTTCCACGTCGGCGGGGAGTGGGACTTCGTGATGCACGGGCCGGACGGGACGGACTACCGGGAGTGGATCACCTGGACCGAGATCGTCCCGCCGGAGGGGATCGCGCTGCTGCACGGCGAATACCGCGGCGACCCGAACGCCTTCGAGTCGGTCCTCGCGTTCGCGCCCGACGGGGCGGCGACCCGGATCGAGATGCGCACGGTGTTCCCCACCAAGGAGCTGCGCGACGAAGCGGTCGAGAAATACCACGCGATCGAGGGCGGCCGGCAGACCCTGAGCAACCTGGCTGCCTACGTCACCGAGATAGTTCGGAAGGGAGCTGAGGGCTGATGGCCGGGAAGGTTTTCTTCAGCGTGTCGATGTCGCTGGACGGTTTCATCGCACCCGAGTCCCTCGGGGATTTGATGGGGCGGCAGTGGATGGAACTGCAGCGGTGGATATTCCCGCTGCGGTTCTTCCGGGAGAACCTGAAGCTCGGCGGGGGCGGCGAGGAAGGGCGCGACAACGACATCGTGCGGGAGACGTTCGAGCGTACCGGCGCGAGCGTGATGGGCAAGCGCATGTTCGACGCCGGCGAGCAGGCGTGGCCGGAGGAGGCGCCGTTCCACACGCCGGTGTTCGTCGTGACGCACGAGAAGCGTGACCCCTGGGAGCGGCCGGGTGGGACCACCTTCCACTTCGTCAACGACGGCATCGAGACCGCGCTCGACCAGGCCCGCGAGGCCGCCGGCGACCGCGATGTCCGCATCTCGGGCGGCGGCGCGACGATCCTGGAGTACGTGAACGCCGGCCTGATCGACGAGTTCTCGATCGCGCTCTCACCCGTGCTGTTCGGCTCCGGAATCCGCCTGTTCGAGGGCGTGGACGCGGGCCGCGTGGCCCTGGAGCAGGTCCGCGCGGAGCCGACGCAGCGGGTGACCCACCTGACCTACGCAGTCCGGGAGCGGTGACTGTCTCGACCTCAGCGCTCCCCGCCGAGGTCGGCAGCGCGGTGAGATCCTCGACGTGATGTACTCCGGCTTTCGCGGAGTCGCTTTGGTTGACTTACATGCCTCCGCCCCCTTGGAGAGGTCGGCATGTCGAAGAGATATCCCCTGAGTTTCGTCGTAAGGTCCTGGACCTGTTGAAGGCCGGTCGAACCGTCCGCCAAGTGGCCTTCGATCTACAGATCAGCGACCAGACGATCTACAACTGGCGCGAGCAGGAGCTGATCGACACCGGTCAGAAACCTGGCCTGACTTCGTCGGATCACACCGAGCTGGTCGCGGCTCGGCGCCGGATCGCTGAGTTGGAGACCGAGCCGGCCGTGACCAGGCGCGCCGCCGAGCTGTTGAGAGAGGCGGTGCCCCCCAAAGACGGTTCGAGGCCATCGCGGTAACGGCTGCCGAAGGACTCCCTATCCAGGTCTGCTGCCGCATCTCAAGCGTCTCGGAGTCGGGCTTTTATGCCTGGCGAGACCGGCCGCCCTCAGCTCGAACGCTCCGGCATGCCTGGCTGACCGACGAAATCCGGAAAGTGCACGCCGCATCCAACGGCGTCTACGGCGGCCTGCGGGTGCACGCCGAGCTCACCATGGGGCGAGGCATCGCGGTCGGGCACGGAGCGGTGGCCATGCTGATGCGCCGGGCCGGCATCAAAGGACTCCCTCGAACTCGGGATACATCACTTTGGGCCGCAGCGTGTTCCTCGGGGTCGAGTCGGGGTTCAGCGCCACCGACGCAAGGTCGCTCATGGCGCGGCGGCTTTCCCGCACGGCGTCGACCTGCTTCCACAAGATGGCGTCGACGACGTCCGGGGCGACCATATTGCTACCGAGATTTCGTCAGTCACCGCCGTCGCCCCCATCTCCGCCAAAGCCGCCCCCGCCCCCGCCGAAGTCGCCGCCGGCCCCGTCGTGGTGGCTGCTGGAACCGCTTGATGAGCTGGAACCGCCCAATGAATTCCATAGGAGCCGCAGAAACCAGAACGCCCCGGCTGCCAGCCATATCCACCCCAACGGGGTCGATATCACCATAGATACCGCTACATCTACGAGGAAGCGAAAAATATCAATGAGTTCGATGTCGTTCACAGCCCCACCTTCCTGAGCCAGAAGGCCCGGACTGGCATGCTGGCATAGTCGATGGCTAGGGCGGTTCCATTTGGCCCCTTTGGACGGCTTGACCTGGGACCACTTGACGATCATAGGAAAATTGGGGTAGCGGCTTGATTTGGCCCCACCCCGGTCGGCCGGAAGGGGGGCCCAGTAGTACTGGCGAAAAATACAACGGATATGCAGGTCAGAGCTTCCTAAAGAACCTTCGGGTACAACCTGGAAGGCCCTCCGCTCGGGTCGGTGTCATAGACCGCAAAGTAGGGGCGTATCCCCAGGTCAGGACAGCGCGCCGGTGCCTGTCGGAATCCACTCACCGACCCGTTCGCCGACGTTGATTCTCGGCACGAGTTCTTGATGCTCACTACCTGCGACCTCGTAGTTTGCCGGTGGAGTGTCGACAGAAGAGAGTCTGTCGACACTGACACGCGATTACACAGAGCTACTTTGCGTCCTATGACGCCGACCCGAGTGGAGGACCCTGACCGTGGCCGGCGACGACGAACAGCCGACCGCGATCAGCATGGCCGACCTAAACTGACACGCCGCAGGCACGAAGCAGGCCCCCGCACCAGTCGGTGCGGGGGCCTGGCTACCGCGATGCTTCAGACGCGCAGGAAGGGCAGTACGGACATGTCCACCCCGTACGCGACAGCCACCACGATCACAACCGTGATGACGATCGTCCGCATATGACGACCCCACTCACCGGGGATCCGAACAGACAGCGAGAAGTTGCTCACGGGCGCCTCCAAAGCACATCAGGGCCAGGCGGTCAGAGCCCACTGAAGTGAGGGCGCGGCTCCGGAAGACACCGCCCCGACGCCCTACACAGTCTTCCGCGACCTGCGCCGCAGCGGTTTACCGCCAATGACCGTCCCGCTGTTCCTCAACCCCGATCTTCCACGGCAAGAAGGGCGAGCTCTACCAGCGCTACCACAAGGGCATGGAGGACCAGCTCGGCGCGCTCGGCTTGGTGCTCAACTGCGTCACGCTGTGGAACACCTTCCACATGGACCGGGCACTCGATCAGCTCAAGGCCGAGGGCTACCCTCTGGCCGGAGAAGACATCGCACACCTGTCGCCCTTCGTCCGCCGGCACATCAACGTGAGTGGTGGCGACCTGGAGCGTGCCGAGGAAGCGGGCGGCGGCGCCAGCCACGGTGGAGCGGTCACCGGCGGGACCGATGCCCGCCTCGCGTCGGGCGGCCGTCATCCATCCCACCCATACCCGGCGGGCTTGTTCTTCGGTTTGCCGGGCGGTGTCACGCCGCCGTAAGCCAGCCGAGTCGAAGATGGCCGCGCGGAGGCGAGGGCCGGTGGACGTCGCTCCTACCGTCGGCCGCCGGTCCTGGAAATGTCAGCACTCGACGTCGAACTCGAGTTCGTCGTAGCGGTGCTCTGCGATCTGCTCCCGGGTCCCCGAGACGAGGGTGATGCAACCGTCCCCGAAGACCGCGCTCTCCGGGATGGAGAGGAACAGTGCCTTCCCGCGGTCTTCGACCGGGTTGTGAAAGGCGCGGGAGTAGCCGCCGAGCTGGAGGTTATATTTCCACCGGACGTCGGGAATCTCTCCTATCTCGTCGATCAACTTGGTCACGAGGCGGGCCCGCTCGGCGTCGCCCTCGGCGTAGTCGGCCGCTTCCGCAACCTGGGACCAGTGGAGAGGGTCGGGCTTGGTGGTGCCCGGGACCGCGTAGAGCGGGAACGGCTCATGAGACTTCGACTGCGATTGTCGTTCGACGGTCTCAGTGCCTGCCGGGAGGTGGATGATGACGCCATCCTCCGGGTCGTCCGTGATCTCGGCGAGGATGACCAGGTGGCCGTCGGCGGGAAAGTCGATGTCGAGGACATCGGCAGGTAGGGCGGCGCAGTCGATGGTCACCACGTGCGACCGGTACGAGGGCACTTCCACGTCCTCGGGCAGATGGGGAAACCCAAGGGCCCGAGCGGCCGGCCGGGCATCCTTCTTCAGCTCTTGCGGCAGTTCGTCGTAGGGGCAGAGGTAGATGCAGGGGCGCAGGAGGCGGATGAACGCCTCGGTCACCGGATCGGGCACGGCAAGGGCCCGTCCAGCGTCGAGGACGGCTTCACGCACGCTCAAATTCATGGACGTCACAGTGTCACGCGTCACTGACATCCCCCTACGCCCCAGCCGGCCCTGATCGATGCGGCTCCGCGAGCGCAACCCGGCAGGGCTACGCCGGCCAATGGCGTCTCCATCTGATCCGTCATGCGGCCTGGCCTCGGATGCCCTCGATCGCGATCTCCAGCAGCCGGTCCGCCTGCTCGTCGTCATCGTGCTGCTCGGCGGCCAGTGAGATGGCGTTGACGAGCGCGAGCAGGTCCTCGGCGCGGATCCCGGGGCGTACGGCGCCTGTCTGTTGTGCTCGCCGCAGGAGGTCGCGCGCCGCATCGGTGATCATCGCCTGGCAGCCTGCGTTCTGCTCCAACAGGTCGGCATCCCGGCTGTCTTGCAGCAGTGAGGCGGCCAGGCCGCGACTGGCGCACGCGTAGGTGTTGAGGTCGCCAAGCCAGGCCAGGAGCGCGGGGCCCGGCTCGTTCTCCTCGGCGCGTTGTGCCGCCATGGCGCAAAGGTCCTCGACGCGGTCGTGGAAGACGGCTTCGAGCAGGGTCCGGCGGGAGGGGAAGAGGCGGTGCAGCGTCGCCGATCCCGTCCCGGCTTGACGGGCGATCTCCTTCAGGGCGGCGCCGGCGCCGTCACGCGCGAAGACGTCCCGGGCCGCGCTGACGATGCGGTCGTAGTTGCGCTGGGCGTCCGCACGCAGGGGCCGTCGCCGGGCGGCGTGGGGCATGGCCTCCTCCAGGTTTTGACAAGTGGGCTGGCGCTCCGGTTAGAGTAGCCGAACCGTAAGTGGGCCGCGAGCCCACTTATGGTCCGACGATTGGGAGAGATCATGCGCGCCGTCCAATACACCCGATTCGGCCCTCCCGAGGTGCTGCGCATCAACGACGTGCCCACGCCTCAGCCTGGGCCGGGAGAGGTGCTCGTCGAGGTCCGCGCCGCGAGCGTGGATGCCGGAGAACTCGCCTTCCGCGCAGGCAGACTGCGCGGCATCGCCCGAGCCCGCTTCCCCCGCGGCCTGGGGGGCGACTTCACCGGCCGCATCGCGGCCCTGGGCTCCGGCGTACACGCCTGGAGCGAGGGAGAGGAGGTGTGGGGGTTGATGCCGCACTTCGCCTTCGGCGCCATCGCCGACTACGTCACCGTCCCCGAACAGCGGCTCGCCCGGGCCCCCAAGAACCTGAGCCTGCTGGACGCCGCCGCCCTGCCCTCGTCGGGCACCACCGTCCTGACCGCCCTGACCGACAAGGCCGGCCTCACCAGCGGTGAACGGCTCCTGGTCCGCGGCGCCACCGGCGGCGTCGGCAGCATCGCCGTGCAACTGGGCAAGGCGCTCGGCGCCCACGTCACCGCGCTCGCCGGTGCACGCAATCTCGGCTGGGTCACCGAACTCGGCGCCGACGCGGCCCTGGACTACCGCACGACCCGGCCGCAGGACCTCGGTCATTACGATGTGATCCTCGACGTCGTGGGCACCGATCTCGGGGCCTACCAGGCCCGGCTCGATCGTCGTGGCCGCATGGTCGCGCTGGCCTTCGACCAGGACCGAATCCTGACCTCCATGGCCACCACGGGACTGCGAGCCGCCCTCTCGCCCCGGCGCATGAAACTCTTCAGCAACAACCCTTCCCCTGCGCGGATAGCCGAGCTCACCGCCTCCGCCGAGGCGGGCAGCGTCCGCCCTGTGATCGACGCCGTCTACCCGATCGGCGACGTCACAGAGGCTCACCGACGACTCGAAGCCGGCGGAGTCCGTGGGAAGCTCATCATCGACATGCAGCGCTGACCTGTGCGCGAAGCGGGCCGGCACTTCGGCGAATGAAGCCAAGGGTTGCTTCTGGCGGCCAAATACATCGCAAGCGTGGCAGAGAGGTGACCCAAGACCCGCCTGGCAGCCCGCCGCCGCAGGCCGATGACAACGTGACGGTCAGCCAGAGCGGCACCCGCGCCACCATGTCGACGGTCGTGATGCTGAAGGAACCGCCTGAGCTTCCCTGAAGGCCGACGAACCCGTCAGCAGCCGCCGGAAGGACCGTGATGACGTCGACGCTGGCCTGGACCAGCGTCGAGATGCTTGGTCCACCTCCGCTGCGGGTGCACGGTCCTGGGGCTGAACCTGGGCACCGTGCTCGGCTCCGCGGCTTCGTCAACGACCTCCTGGTCGGGGCTGTCCTGGTCGGGATCGCCGTCGCGGAAGACGGCGACGTCACCGCCGGTCGCTACGGCGTCTTCCGTTCCGGTGACCTTCAACCCCGGCCAACACGCCTTACGTGCCTGACAAGATCATCACGTCCTGACCTGCGTTGAAGGGCCAAGAACCCAAGATAACCCCGGAACTCGCGGCGCGGACGGGGGTGACCGCCGAGGAGGGCCGGCCGTACGCGGACACGCTCGTCGAGCGCGGCCTGATCCGCCGATCAGGGGACCGGAGGGTCCTGGACTCACCCCCGAGGGCGAGCGGTTGGCGAGCCGCCTGGTGGAAGAGGCGCGCGGAGGGCTCGCGCGGCTGATCGGTGACTGGGCCCGGCCGGGCATCCCGAGCTCGGGGGACTGCTGGACAGGCTCCCCCGGGGGTTGCTCGGCTCGACGGCCGACCGCCCGTCGGGCGACCGAACCTCTCGACGGCCGGGAACCTAGGACGCCGCGGCAGCCGGGCTGCTCGCCACCTTCGCCGGCTTGGCGTCGGACTTCGAGTCCGACTTCGACTCCGACGAGGTCGAGGAGCTCGACGACTCGGACGACTTCGACGAGCCGGCCGAGTCCGAGGAGCTCGACGAGCTCACCGTGCTGGACGAGGACGACCGGCTGTCGGTCCGGTAGAAGCCCGAACCCTTGAAGACGATGCCGACCGCGGAGAACACCTTGCGCAGGTCACCCGCGCAGCTCGGGCACTCGGTGAGAGCGTCGTCGGAGAACTTCTGGACGATTTCGAACTGGTGGTTACAGGCACTGCAGGCGTACTGGTAGGTGGGCACGCGCTCCTCCTCGTGTGGTCCGCGCCGATTGGCACTCTAGTGGCGCGACTGCTAATGGTACGCAGCCGACAAGCTTAAACGCGAGTTGGAGTCTTCGCATTCCGTAGGGAGATCTCGATCAGACGCCGCGCTCGCCGTACCAGCCCGCGAGTTTGCCCCTGCGGCTGATCGCCCGCATCCGGCGCTCGACGGTGTCCCGGCAGGCGGCGGTCGTCACGATCAGGAGCTGGTCCTCGACCTTGAGCCTGGTGGAGTCGGTGGGGACGAACGTCCGGCCCTCCCTGACGATCAGCGTCACCTGGGCGTCCCTGGGCAGCCGCAGCTCGAAGATCTCCACACCCTGCAGCTTGGACGTCGGCGGCACCCTGACCTGGAGCAGGTCGGCGTTGAGCTCCTCCAGCGGCGCCGACTCGACCTCCAGGTCGCGGGCCTCCTCGGGGGTGGACAGCCCGAGGAGTTTCGCCACGAACGGCAGGGTCGGCCCCTGCAGCAGCGTGTAGACGACGACGATCACGAAGACCTCGTTGAACACGAGCTTGGCCGTGCCGTTCTCGATGGAGGTGGCGGCCCAGGGGATGGTCGCGAGCACGATGGGCACCGCGCCGCGCAACCCGGCCCACGACAGGAACGCCTGTTCCCGCCAGCTGAGCCTGGCGATGCCCGTCAGCCGGGTCACGAGGGCGGAAACCATGATCGACAGAGGGCGGGCGACCGCGACCAGGATCAGCCCGGCGACCAGGCCGGGTACGATCGCGGCCGGCATCTCCGAGGGGCTGACCAGTATCCCGAGCATGACGAACAGGCCGATCTGGGCCAGCCAGGCCACGCCCTCGGCGAACCCCCGCGAGGACGCGCGGTGCGGCATCCGGGAGTTGCCCATGACCAGCGTCGCGAGATAGATCGCCAGGAAGCCGCTGCCGTGCAGCAACACGGCTCCCGCGTAGGCGACGAACGCCAGGGCCAGCACCGCGATGGGATACAGGCCGGAGACGGGCAGCGCGATGCGGCGTAGCGCGTAGATGCCGAGCGGGGCGACCGCCAGGCCGACGGCCGCGCCCACCACCAGCTCGAAGAGCACGTCGAACAGCGCGGTCCCGAGGCTGGGCGAGGTGGCGGTGCTCAGCAGCATCACCGCGATCACCGTGGGCGCGTCGTTGAAACCCGACTCGGCCTCCAGGATGCCCGCGAGGCGCGGGGGCAGCGGCAGGCGGCGTAGTACGGAGAAGACGGCGGCGGCGTCGGTGGAGGCGAGGATCGCGCCGACCAGCAGCGCGGTCCGCCAGTCCAGGGCGAGGATCAGGTGCACCGAGACCGCGACGGCCGCGATGCTCACCCCCACGCCGACGGTGGCGAGCACCAGGGCGGTGGGAATGGCTCCCTTGACGTGGCTCCAGGTAGTGGTCAGGCCGCCCTCGGCCAGGATGATCGCCAGCGCGATCAGGCCTATCTGCTGCGCGAGCTCCGGGTTCTCGAACTGCAGCCCGAGCCCGGACTCACCGAGGATCACCCCGAAGCCCAGGAAGAGCAGGAGGCTGGGCAGTCCGCTCCAGTGGGCGACACGTACGGCGACGATGGCCGCGATGACGACTCCGGCGCCGAGAAGCAGCCAGACGTCCACCCCCACCTGGTCCCCTCTCTGTCTCCGGGGACCATTGTGTCGCATTCGGAAGGGGCGTCACACACGCCCCACGCGCACAACGGGTCACGGCTCGGACGCACACCGGCCCGGGGCGGGCGGTGATTTCGCCCGCCGCTCGCGTGTTCAGATGCGGATTCCGGTGACCCACCGTGGTCGGGCTCGTGTTCCCGGCGTCGGTGTCGGAGGTTTCCCGGGCGATCGGGGCGCTCGTGTGCCGGCTCAGGTGCCCGTGGCGCCCGTCCTGAAGACCCCCTCGGGTGTCGCCGCGTAGCGGACCGCCACGTCGTGCGGCTCGGCGGGCACGTCGTCGAGCAACTCGCCCTCGTGCAGCAGGGCCACGGTCGGCACGTTCGGGCCGACCCTGGCCAGTGCCCGGTCGTAGGAGCCGCCGCCCCGCCCGAGCCGCACCCCGGTGGACCTGTCCACCGCCAGCGCGGGCACGATCACCAGTGCCGCGGTCCTGATCGCGTCGACGCCGCGCCGGGTGTCGACCGGTTCCATGATCCCGAAGCGGCCGGGGGCCAGGGTGTCCGGGCCGTCGTACACGGCCCAGTCGAGATCGTTGTCGTCGCGCAGCACGGGCAGGATCACGGTCGCGCCGTGCTTCCACAGGGCGAAGACCAGCCCGTGGGTCGCGGGCTCCGTCCCGATCGACCAGTAGCACGCGACGAGCCCGGCCATCTGGACCCAGGGCCGGTCCAGCAGGGATTCCCTGATCTGGACGGAGGCCGCCTGGCGCCGCTCATCGGGGATCGCGGCCCGCGCCGCTTCGATAGTGGCACGCAGCCTCAGCTTGTCCACGGGTCCCTCCACTATGGTTTTGGTTATGGCCGACTTCGAAGCTGTGACGAAAGCCGTTGTCCCCGCGGCGGGTCTGGGCACCCGTTTTCTTCCGGCGACCAAGGCGACCCCCAAGGAGATGTTGCCGATCGTCGACAAGCCCGCGATCCAGTATGTCGTCGAGGAGGCGGTCTCCGCCGGACTGCTCGACGTCCTCATGGTCACCGGGAAGAACAAGCGTTCCATCGAGGACCACTTCGACCGGGCGGTCGAGCTTGAGGAGGCCCTGGAGGCCAAGGGCGACGACGAGCGCCTCTCCCAGGTACGCGAGCCCGCGGACCTGGCCACCATCCACTACGTACGGCAGGGTACGCCGCGCGGCCTCGGCCACGCCGTCCTCTGCGCCAAGCAGCACGTGGGCGACAACCCCTTCGCGTGCCTGCTCGGTGACGACCTCATCGACTACCGCGACGAGCTGCTCAAGCGCATGATCGAGGTGCGCGGCACGCACGGTGGCAGCGTCATCGCGCTGATGGAGGTCCCCAGGGAACAGGTCTCCCTGTACGGCTGCGCCGCCATCGTGCCCACCGACGAGGAGGACGTGGTCAGGGTGACCGACCTGGTGGAGAAGCCGCCCGCGGACGAGGCCCCGTCCAACTGGGCGATCATCGGCCGGTACGTGATCGACCCGGCCGTCTTCGAGGTCCTGGAGAACACCCCGCCGGGACGCGGCAACGAGATCCAGCTCACCGACGCCCTGCGTACCCTCGCCGGGCGTGGCAACGACCAGGGTGGCCCGGTGCACGGGGTGCTGTTCCGGGGCCGCCGCTACGACACCGGCAACAAGCTCGACTACCTGCGGACGGTGGTGCAGTTCGCCGCCGACCGCCCCGACCTGGCGCCGGAGTTCCTGCCCTGGCTCAAGGAGTTCCTGGCCGCGCGATGAGCTTCATGAGATCGGTAGACGACCACCTTTCCGACATCCTGCGCACGGTCCGGGTCCTCGCCCCGCTGGAGGTGGAGCTGGAGCAGGCGCTGGGCACCACGCTGGCCGAGGAGGTCACGGCCCCGGTTCCGCTGCCGCCCTTCGATAACTCCGCGATGGACGGCTACGCCGTGCGGGCCGAGGACGTCGCCGACGCCCCGGTGACGCTCCCGGTGATCGACGACATCGCGGCGGGCGACGGCCGGGTGCAGGCCATCGGCCCCGGCATGGTCATGCGGATCATGACGGGGGCCCCGCTGCCCGCCGGGGCCGACGCGGTGATCCCGGTCGAGTGGACCGACGGCGGCACGGCGCAGGTGCTGATCAACCGTCCCGCGCCGCCGGGGAACGCCATCCGCAGGTCGGGGGAGGACGTGCGCGCCGGCGACGTCGTGCTGCCCGCGGGCACCCCGATCGGGCCCGCGCAGCTCGGGGTGCTGGCCGGGGTGGGCCGCCGCCGGGTGCTGGTGCGGCCCCGTCCGAGGGTGGTGGTGATATCCACCGGGGCCGAGCTGGTCGAGCCCGGCCTGCCCCTGGGCGACGGTCAGATCTGGGAGTCCAACAGCTTCGCCCTGATCGCCGCGGTCCGTGAGGCGGGTGGCGAGGGTTACCGGGCCGGGATCGTCGCCGACGACGCCGCGCGCTTCCTCGACCAGCTCGACGCGCAGCTGCTGCGGGCCGATCTGGTGATCACCAGCGGCGGTGTCTCGATGGGGGCGTACGAGCCGGTCAAGGAGGCCCTCGGGCCGCTCGGCACGGTCCGCTTCGATCGGGTCGCCATGCAGCCGGGCATGCCCCAGGGCTTCGGCGTGGTCGGCGAGGACCACATCCCGATCTTCACGCTGCCGGGCAACCCGGTGTCGTCGTTCGTGTCGTTCATGGTGTTCGTCCGGCCCGCGCTACGGAAGATGGGCGGTCTGGCCGCCGAGCCCACGCCGACCGTGCGGGCGATCACCACCGGGCCGCTCCGCTCGCCCGAGGGGAAGCGCTCCTACCTGCGCGGCGTGCTCGGTCCCGGCGGCACCGTCGACCCGGTGCGCAGGCAGGGGTCCCACCAGCTCGCCGCACTGGCCGCGGCCAACGCGCTGATCGTGGTCCCCGAGGACGTCGTCGAGCTTCCCGAGGGAGCGAAGGTGGAGGTCATCCCGCTGTGACTGGATTCACACACATCGACGAGACCGGCGCGGCGCGCATGGTGGACGTCTCGGCCAAGGACGTCTCCGTCCGTACCGCGACCGCCACCGGCAGGGTGCTGCTCTCGGCCGAGGCCGTGGCGCTGCTGCGGTCGGGGGAGGTCCCCAAGGGCGACGCGATCGGCACCGCGCGGATCGCCGGGATCATGGGTGCCAAGCGGACCCCCGACCTGATCCCGCTCTGCCACCCCATCGCGCTGCACGGGGTCAAGGTCGAGCTGGCCGTGGTCGACGACGGCGTGGAGATCACGGTACGGGTCAGGACCGCCGACCGTACCGGGGTCGAGATGGAGGCGCTGACCGCGGTCTCGGTCGCCGCGCTCGCCCTGATCGACATGGTCAAGGCGGTCGACCCGGCCGCCGTGATCACCGATGTCCGGGTCGAGGAGAAGACCGGCGGCAAGACGGGCGTCTGGACCAGGGGAACCTCGTGAGAGCTCTGGTGGTCACCGCGTCCAACCGGGCCGCCGCCGGGACGTACCAGGACACGTCCGGGAAGCTGCTGGCCGGGCTGCTCGCCGAGGCCGGGTGCGAGGTGGAGGGGCCGAGGGTGGTTCCCGACGGCGAGCCGGTCGAGGCGGCGCTCCGCTCCGGGGTGGCCGAGGGGTACGACGTGATCGTCACCACCGGCGGCACCGGGCTGACCCCGGCCGACCTCACCCCGGAGATGACCCGGCGGGTGATCGACAGGGAGGTCCCCGGCATCGCCGAGGCCATCCGTCAGGTCAACCGGGAGAAGGTGCCCACCTCGATCCTGTCGCGCGGGCTCGCCGGGCAGGCGGGCGGCACGCTGATCGTCAACCTGCCGGGTTCCTCCGGAGGGGTGCGCGACGGCATGGCCGTGCTGGCGCCCGTGCTCCGGCACGCCGTGGACCAGATTCGCGGGGGAGACCACCCTCGCTGACCCGTACCTTCCGCGCGGGCCCCTCGCGGCCGCTGCCCCGGCTCCCATGGCACGACTCCCATGGCACGGTGGGCGGTGTTGGGGGGATGATGGAGGGCGTGGATCGACTTCGTGGCTGGCCGGTGACCCTGACGGAAGGTCCGGTAGGACTTCGACCGCTGCGGCTGCGGGACGTACGCGTCTGGCGGGAGTCGCGGCTGCGCAACGCGAACTGGCTCCGTCCCTGGGAGCCGAGCAATCCCGAGACCCCCCTCTTCAAGACCGGCCTCGGTCCCTACATCTCGATGGCCGGAACCCTGCGCAGGGAGGCCCGGCAGGGCCTCGCGCTACCGTGGGTGATCACCTACGAGGGTGCCTTCGCCGGGCAGCTCACCGTGGGCGCCATCGTCTGGGGCTCCGCCAGGTCGGCACAGATCGGCTACTGGGTGGACGGCGCGCTGGCCGGTCGCGGGATCGCCCCCACCGCGGTCGCGATGGCGGTCGACCACTGCTTCTTCACCACCGGGCTGCATCGCGTCGAGGCCAACATTCGTCCGGAAAATCACGCAAGCCGCAGAGTGGTTGAAAAGCTTGGTTTCAGGGAAGAGGGCATCAGACGTAGGCATCTACACATCGATGGTGCCTGGCGCGACCATATCTGTTACGCGCTCACGGTCGAAGACGCACCGAGAGGGTTGCTGGTGCGGTGGCGGCGGGCCCGTGAGGCGGCCGCCCATGGCGGCACTCCGCACGAAGAGGTTTGAAGATCTCGCGACACACCGCATCGAATGCTCGTCAAATAGTGACACGCGGTCTTACGGTGCGTGACATGAGCACATCGAAGGCGCCGGGGGACCACCCGTGTCTTCGTGCTGCCCGGAGGTGGCCGTGAGCAGCGTCGTCCTGTATCTGGCCATTGTCATCATGTGGCTGTGCGTGCTCGTGCCCATGTGGCTGCGCCGCGACCGCAACACCCTCGTCGAGACGGCCAAGGACCCCGAGTCGTACGCCTACGACGAGGACTCCACCGAGACCCTGGTCGAGCCGCCGCACGCCTCCTCTCCGGAGTCCTCCTCGGGAGCCCTTTCCGCCGCCGAGAGCACGTCGGAGTTCCCGGCGGACGACGACGTGCCCTTGCCCGCCGCCGGGAAGACCCCGGCGGACGCGCGGACCTCGCCCCCGGCCGGCCGGCCCAACCCGCGTAGGGCCGCGGCCGAGCGCCGTCGCGCCGAGCTCCGGCGCAGGGGAAGGCAGGTGGCCAAGCGCAGGCGGCTGACCTTCTGGTGCGTGCTGCTCCTGCTCGCCTCCGTGGTGACGGCCGCCGTCCGGATCATCCCCTGGTGGGGTGTGGCGCCCTCAGTGGTGCTGCTGGGGACCTATCTGGCCATCCTCCGGGTCACCGTGCAGATCGACGCCGAGCAGCGGAGAGCGGCCGCCAAGGCCCGCGCGGAACGTGCCAGACGCGCCCGCCGCCGCGCCGCCCTGCTGGAGGCCCAGCGCCCGGTGGCCGAGGTCATCGACCTGACCGCGCTCCGCGACGAACTCTTCGACCAGTACGCCGAGAGCCCCCGCCGCGCGGTCGGCGACTGACGGTGGCACCGACGGTGGCTCTGGATGGCGCGAGTGCCCCTGGAAGTTTGCTAATCTAGTCCACGTCTTGGGGATGTAGCGCAGTCCGGTAGCGCACTTCGTTCGCATCGAAGGGGTCAGGGGTTCGAATCCCCTCATCTCCACAAGATTGAGAAGGCCCGGTTCCAGATCATGGAGCCGGGCCTTCTTGTTGCTCGGGATCTATGTGGCAGTTCGACAAGCCATCGATCATGCATGTGGCAGCGGGTTATGCGGTGTGTTGGTCGCCGGTGGACACACAGATTTTGATCTGGGGGCGGTCAAAGGTGTCGCAGGTCATATGCGACGCGTTCGACGACGTTGCTTAGCACGCGCAGGCGCATGTGGTCTGTTCCGGTCGTGCAGAAATTCCCCGCCCGCTCGGCAGCGGAACGGGCCGCGTCGACGGGAGAAGGGCCCAGAGCCTGCTCCAGAAGGACAAGCGCGGCGCTCTTCCGCCACAGTGGCATCACCTCGTCGGTCGCGCCCGGCGTGGAGCGCGCCAGGATCTGCTTGGCCTGCCCATCGGTCTCGGTACACAGCCGGGCCAGCCGCGACCGCAGTGCCTCACGTTCGCCAGGCGAGCGCTCGCCGTGCTCCAGCACCCGCAGTGTCTCCTCGCCGAGTGAATCTTCCAAATCGATCGCGGCGACGGCGAAGGAGACGGCCAGCTTGGTGATGTCGAGCAGTACGGCCGGCGAGGGGTCGGCGAGAATCCGCGCCATCTCCGGCTCGTCCAGGAAGGGCGCGCGCGGATTCCGAAGGGTGGCGGGCACGAGGGGGTTGGGCAGTGGGTCGGTGACAAGGATCGTGAACTGATCGGAGCGCAGCCACCGCGGGGTGAGGCGCTGCCCGCTGATCACTTCGCCCAGGGCCAGAACCCGTGCCTTGCGCGCCTGCGCTGGCAGGCCGTCGTGCAGGCCGACCTGATGCAGAAGCTCGTCCAAGGCGGTCGGATCACTGCCTGAGCGCTGCCCGATGTCCAGCAAGTCAAAGGACGTGACGACCCGGCCGTCGACGGCGTAAGCCACCTTGCTGTCCCACTCGACGTTCCAGAACACACTGAAGGCACATCCGCCAGCCGACAAAGGCTCCAGAACCGCGGAGCGCACTCCCTGGAATCCGCTGGGTTCCAGGGCGATCGTCCATTCGCCCGTCGTGGTGAGCTCGACCAGTTCCTCTCCGTGCTCCTCCTCCAGATCCTCGAGCTCGTCGAGCGTGGCCCACGACCCTGTTCCGGGAGCCGCGCCGAAGTAGTGGGCGACCTCTTCCAAGTCGTTGTTCTTACACCAGGTCACGCACACTTGGCCGTCAGGGAAACCGGCTTCGAGAAGTTCGGCGTATCGCGCATGGATCGGATCCATGGGGCGCTCCTTTGCGTGTGGCATGGCAGGGGGGCAACGATCCGGGAGCTGTCGGAGGCGCATCCGTCGTATTCGTCAACGGTGAGGGAAGACGACGGACGGCGACTGACCCATACTGCGATCAAGCCCGAGACGGTCAGAAGTTAAGGCATCGCTCGTGGCGTCGCTCGCCAGGCGGTGGCCATGCTACGCGAGGAGGGGCAGATGATCACCTTGTCGCAGCGTGGAGACTTCGCGACCGGCGAGGAGAACTGGCCCGCGGAGGGCTGATCAGAGTCAGCGAAAAGTCAGCGAACCCGCTGACACGGGGGCGTGGCCGAGATCATCAGACTGCTAGCGGACACGCCGTTCTCCAGTTGAGCGGCCAGATTTCTCCTGGCTGATGGCCATCAAAATTCCTGGCGTGGCCACTGGGAATCCCGGTGGGTGGCCAGGTCGATCTCCGGGTGGGCGGTCAGGTCAGCGGGATCACTCCACGCCCGGACAGAGCCTCGGCCAGGCGATGGGAGTCGCCGCTGGTCTCCACCAGGTGGGCGTGGTGCATCAGCCGGTCGACGGTCGCGGTGGCGAGCGTCTTGGGCATGATGGTGTCGAAACCCGACGGGTGGATGTTGCTGGTGACCACGACCGAGCGGCGCTCGTAGGCGGCATCGATAACGCGGTAGAACGCCTCGGAGGTCTCGTGGCCGACCGGCAGCAACCCGATATCATCGATAACGATGACGTCGCTGCGGCAGATGCGGCCGATGGCGCGCGAGACCGATCCGTCGATCTTGGCCCGGCCGACCGTGGCACTGAGAGACTCCAGAGTGAACCAGGCCACCCGCAGGTCTTTTTCGATCGCCAGATGCGACAGTGCCTCAGCGAAGTGGGACTTGCCGGTGCCGGACGGTCCGGCGATCACCAGGTTCTCCGCGCGGCTGACCCATTCCAGCGTCATCAGCGCGTTCTGGGTGGCCTCGTTGATCGTGGAGCCCTCGCGCCGCCAGGAGGAAAAGGTCTTGCCGGAGGGAAAGCCCGCGCTCTTGCGCCGGTTGCGGCGGGTCGCCTGGTCGCGGCCGACGACCTCCTCATTGAGCAGGACGCGCACGACTTCGGCTGGGTCCCAGCGTTGCGCGCGGGCGGTCGCCAGCACCTCGGGCGCCGCTTTGCGGGCGTAAGGAAAACGCATCCGGCGAAACAGGGCCTCCAACTCGGCCGGGACCGGTGGGGCCGCAGGAAGGGTGACACTCACGAGTGATCTCCTTTGACGCTGTTGGTGTTACTGAAGGCAGCCCAGGAAGCGGTGCCGGGCTGGACCGAGTGAGCCTCGTCGACACGGGTGTTTTCACCGGCGTGCTCATGCAACGCGAGGTGGTCGCAGATGGAGGCCAGATCGGCTTCGGCGAACCGGCCGTTGATCGCGGCCAGGCCGAGCGCCTCATCCACCCGGGCCGCGCCCAGCAGACTGGCCAGCTCGACCGCGCGGGCCATTTTGGTGCGGATCCGCACCACTCCGGTGGCGGCGGCCTCGATCAGCCACGCCTGCGCACCCGGCCCGATCGCCAGGAACGCTTCTTCGGCCTTGGTCCGCGGGCGAGGCCGGGGCGCTTTGGGGCCGTTGCCGCCCTCGTGCTCGGGATAGTGGGCATCGACGATCCGCGGCCGGCCCGGAACCGACAGCCGATGCCGCCACAGTTCCCTCAGACCGTGCTGACCGTGCTGCTCATCGGTGCCGGAGCGGCCGACGATGACCAACTCGTCGCCGTGGACGCGGCACCAGACCGTCTGTCCCTCGTGGCCGGGCGGCACCGAGTAGCGCACATCGCCCCAGCGGACGGTCCGGTCGTCGCAGACCAGGCGCTCGGCGCCGAGCGCGAGCACGTAGGGATCGGCGGGCAGCACGTGCAGGCGAGCGCGTTCCTCGGCCAGCATCTCGATCGGCGGCCGGTGTGTCTCGCGATGGCGGCGGCCGTTGATGTGCTCACTCCAGGCAGCACACGCGGTCTCCAACTCGGTGAAACTCCCATAGGCGGCGCGGAGGTTGGCGTGGGTGGGCACCAGGTCCGCCTTGGCGATCTTCACCGTTGCCTCCACCCCGCCCTTGGACTCGGGATCGAACGGCTCGCAGGTAGTCACCACGCACCCGTAATGCCGCCCCAGCTCGACGATCTGCGGGTGGCGCACCGCGATGCGGGCGATGTGCTCGATCGTGACCGTCTTGGGGTTGTCGGTCAGCAGATACGTCGGCGCCCCGCCCAGCCGCCGCAGCGCCGCGTCCAGGCACGACGTCAACGTGGCCAGCGTCTGATCCCAGGCGGGGATCACCACCCGAAACCGCGACCAGGCCAGCCAGGCACAAAACAGCTGCGTGCGGCGCTCACCGATCCGCGGGCCCTCGCCCCAGTCCCACTGCAGCCACATCCCCGGCTCAGGCACCCAGGGCCGGTAGACGCGCCGCCGTCCGGCCTTCCAGGCCGCCTTGATCTCGGCGACCGCCCGCCGCGTGGTCCGCTCGGACCCGGCGAATCCCATCGCGACCAGGTCTTTGTGCACCACGTCCGCGCGGATCTTCCCTTTCGACCGGTCGACCTTCTCCTCGATCTTCGCCAGGAACGCGTCGATCGCCTTAGGTCGCGGCGCCGGCTGGTGCGGGTTGCCGCCCGCCGCGCGGATCGCGATATACCGGCGCACCGTCTTGGGGTCACACCCCGCCAGTTGCGCCGCCGACCAGGCGCACCCGGTCAGGTCGTAAGCCTCGTAAATCTCCATCAGCTCCATGCCAGACTTCGTCACGGGCCCCCTCCGCGGGTCTGGGGTGCAAGGTCTCGACAACCCGCAACCCAAGCCCCCGCGGAGGGGAACCCAAGCTGTGACACACGGACAAGATCAGGAGATCGGCCTGGCCATTGACCAAGACTTTTGGTGGCCGCCCACCAGGAACCGGTGTCCGTCAGCCGCGACTTTTCTGTCCGCCGATCAAGAGTTCCACGTGACCGCTCTCATCAGACGGCATCAGCACGGTACCTGACGACACCAGACGGCATCCGGCGAGCAGGTCCGGCACGTCCTACCAGGGTTCGCATCGAAGGGGTCAGGGGTTCGAATCCCCCCATCTCCACCAGAGGCCGTTCTTGAGGCGGCTGGACTGAGGTTGACGGGATCCCGTCTGATCATCGCGATCGGGCGGGATCTTGTCGTTTCTGGGTTTCCGAATCGGGTTCGTCCTGGTTTTGAGGGCTGCGGAGTCAGTGTCGGGGAAGGCCCGGGTGGTGTCAGGCCGCTGATGGGGGAGCAAGATCCGGCCGTTGGGCATGGCGAAGCCGACGGTGGGCGGGGCGCTACCGGGGGAGGCTCACCCTCAAGAGCCGGAGCGGGCAGGTGGCGGTCCACGTTCCCTTGCGCTTCCGGGCACGATCTTCCGTTTTGGGGGTCACGTCGGTTTTGCGTTCGAGCGCGCTCGAAGGCATAGCGTCCCCGCCATGACGACACAGACCTGGATCATCACTGGCGCGTCCCGCGGGTTCGGACGCGCACTGGCGGAGTCGGCGCTCGCGGCGGGTGACCACGTGGTGGCGGCGGTGCGCCGGCCCGAGAGTGTGGCCGATCTGGAGGCCGAGTACCCGGACGACTGCCTGATCGCGAAGTTCGACGCCCGGGACGTCGCGGCGGCCGCGGGCCTCGTGCGCGACACCCTCGACCGCTTCGGTCAGCTCGACGTGCTGGTCAACAACGCGGGACGGGCCGTGGTCGGAGCGGTTGAGGAGGTCAGTGACGCGCAGTTGCGCGAGTTGATGGATCTGCACCTGTTCGGCCCCGCCGCGCTCGTCCGGGCGGCGCTGCCCACGATGCGTGAGCGGGGCACCGGGACGATCGTGCAGATGAGCAGCCAGGGTGGGCGGACGTCGTTCCCCGGCGTGTCGGCGTACTCCGCGTCGAAGTTCGCCCTCGAAGGCTGGTCCGAGGCCCTGGCCGGGGAGGTCGCGCCGTTCGGGATCCGGGTGATGCTCGTCGAGCCCAGCCGGTTCAGGACCGGCTTCAATGGGGGCGACGTGCTCGAGTTCGTCGAGCCGTCCGCGACCTATCGTGACTTGCTCGCCGACGTCCGTGCGGACATGGCCGGGACCGACGGCCGCCAGGAAGGTGACCCGGCGCGGGCGGCCGAGATCATCGTGTCCCTCGCGCACGGCGACGAGGTGCCGCTGCGGCTGCCGCTCGGGCGCGAGGCGGTCGAGCGTATCTCGCGTGCCTACCGGCGCGGCCTGGACGAGGTCGAGCAGTGGGCCGAGACCGCCCGCAGCGCCGACTTCGAGGGTGTCTCCGCATCGGTACGGCCCATCTAGGCTCGTGGTCATGGCCACCGACGATCTGATGACCAGAGCGCTCGAAGCGCTCGGGGACGACGGTCCGCTGTCGGTCGAGGCGATCCACCGCCTCGCCGACCTGGTCGATCTGCCCGAGACGATGACGATCGCCGAGGTTGCCGGCCTCCTCGACATCTCACCTCACACGCTGCGCTATTACGAGCGGGCCGGGCTGGTCGAGGTGGCCCGCGACGGTAATGGTCATCGCGTCTACGACGCCGAAGCGGTTCGGCGCCTGGTGTTCCTCACCCGGATGCGGCTGTCCGGTATGCCGATGCGTGACCTGCAGCACTACATCTCGCTCGTCGATGCCGGAGGGCACACGGTGCCGGAGCGGCTCGATGTGCTGGTCGAACATCGCGACACCATCCGCCGCCGGATCCGTGAGCTGACCCTTTCCCTCACGGCGGTCGAATATAAGATCGCCACGTACGGGGGCTCGACCGGGCCGGACGTTCAGGACCTCGGCACCACCACCGGTACCGACCGCACGGCGCTGCCGGACGAGCCGCTGCGACGGGCACTCCCGGCAGAGTGAGGGACGCCGACGCTCGCCGGGCTGCTGGCGGTAGTCCGGCCTCCCTCCAATCTCCGGCCACAGCCCCTGCGGGAAACGATCACTTCCCCGCTGGGAAACGATCTTCAATGCCTCGCATTCTCCAAGCTCAACTGCACTCGTGAACTCCCCACCCAGGGCCGTTCTTGAGTTCGCTCAGGAACGGTTGACGAGATCCCGTCCGATCGCTTGATCGGGCGGGATTTCATCGTTTCCGAGGTTCTGTGGCCGCTGGACGGGCTGATTTTGGCTCGTGCGGTGGTCCTGGCGGAGGGCGCTGGTGGTGGTGGACCGCTGTGAGCGCGTGTGGGGCCGGCCGGTGGGCGTGCGAAACCCAGCGGTCGTCGTGGTGTTGTGCGGTTGGTGGCGGGGCGGATCATTCGCGAGGTGGTGGTCTGCTGTCGGCGCTGGGCGGGGCGAGGTCGTGCTCGTCGAGCATCGTCGTGTCCTGAGGTACGGGCTCCTCGGGGCGGTCGTGGGTCTGCCGCCAGCTGAGCAGGATGTGCTGGTTGGCCAGGCAGACCATGAGCGCGGTCAGCAGTGTTTGGGCCACGCGGCCGTGCGCGAGCCGGTTCTTGGGGTCACCGACATCGATGTGGTGGCCCTTGATCCTGCCGTTGATGCCTTCGGTGTTGGCTCGGATGCTCTTGTAGGCGTCCTGCCAGGTGGGGGTGAGGTAGTGCCGGTCCTGGCGGAGCTTGTCTTTGATGCCGAGGTCGTCGGGGCGCAGCGTGATGGTCGACTTCTGGCAGATGCGTGGCAGTTCGGCCAGGGGAAGGGGCCGTTTTCTTTCGTTGTCGGGCAGTTGGATCGTGGGTTTGGCGGCCAGGTGGGCGGCGCGCTGGCGGGCGTTGGCCAGATCCACCGCCGCGGGAGAGGCGGGTGGGGTGGGGCGGGTGTGGCCCCGGCGCGGGCAGGTCACCGAGGGGGAAGGACCCGCGGCCGGACATTGCAGTCGTATGCGTTCTTGGGCGTCGGGGCTCTGTTTGAGCTTGAGCCGGTAGGGCTCGCGCTCTGCGATCGGCTCGTTCAGTTGCTCGGGTGGGGTGCGCATGGTTTTGTCGCCCAGAACCTCTATCAGCTTATGTAGCCGACTGTCTGGGATATTTGAGGTACCTCAATCTCGTGCGACGTGCGAGACGGGCTTGCCGGCCTCCCTGACGATGCGCACCGCCCCGGCACGGAACTCCGGATCAAAGTGGCGCCTCGTGGTACCTGACACGCTTGAACCTTTCCTAATTCGGTCTCCACGCTGCGAGGGGGAACGCAGCACCCTGGAACCTTATAGGTTCCCAAGATTCCAACTAATCGGTGATCATTATCTAGGTTCTAAACGGTCCGGACTGGACCCATGTAAAAGACCCGTTGGTCGCCGGCCGGTCATCGCAACATCATCATCGTTCGCTGCTGGACGGTAGAACCCTCACAGGGGAAAGGAAAGCAATGCGTCTACGAATCACAAGTCTCACACTGGCCTGCGCAGCGGGGATCGCTACGACCACATTCACGGCCGCTCCTGCCCATGCTATTCCGACCAACTGTTCTGCGGGGGCCGCCTCGCGGACTGCTTCCATCGCGGTCTGCCAGTCGGGGACGGGTTCCTATCGGGCGGTCGCTTTCTGCGATTATCCCGACGGCACCTACGGCTCGGCATACGGCAACTGGGTATACATGCCGTCCAGTTCGTATTCGACGGCATACTGCCCCAATAAATCCGTGTACGGCGGGCAGAGCATTCTCGATTTTGGATTTTACGAGAGGCGCTGATATCTGAGTGATGAGCCTCTCGGCTCCTCGCTCGCCGTACCGGAAAGCCTTATATTCTGAGATCGATATCTTGCGCGTTCGAGTCCGCCGGTTCGCCGGGATGATCTCGGCGAATTGGCCTCACCGGATGTATGGGGCGCGAGTCGGCGCCGGTGCCAAGAGTACGCATGGCCGGCCGGGCGTAACGGTATCTGGGGTGATGTGGTCATCGCGGGGCGATGATCAACCGCCAGGCACACGCCACGGTCTTGATCCACACCACCGCCCGCGGTTGTCCTGCGCGGTCAACGACCTCACCCTGCGGTCCCCGGTCGCCGCGTTCGCCTCGGGCAAGAACCGCGTCGACGAGGCCGCCGGGTCCGCGGTCAGTGAGGTGGTCGACTGACGACCGGCACCATGCCGACGAATGACGAGACCTCACCGATGAACACACACTGGGGGCCGTCCAGTCGTTCCGGCTGATTGATCGCGGCGTGTGGCTCGGCGGGGATGTCTTGGGGCGCTGTCAGATCAGGAGCAGGGTCTTGCCCAGGGCACTGCGTGATTCGATCGCGGTGTGCGCGTCCGCGGCGCGTTCCAGCGGGAAGGTCTGCCCGATGATCGGCCGGATCCGGCCCGCCACCGCTTCCGACATCATCTGCTCGGCCCACCGGCCCATCCGTGGCCCGAAACCGAAGAGCTGCTCGATCCCGATCACCTCGATCCCGCGCTGTCGCGCCTGCTCAGGGTCGATCGCCGTGACCTGGCCGCTGGAGGCGCCGTGGACGGAGAAGCGGCCGCCGTCCGCCGTCACCTCGAACGAGGCCTGGCCGATCTCTCCACCGACCCCGTCGAACACCACATCGGGGCCCGCACCACCGGTCGCCTCACGTACCTGCTTCGTCCAGTTGGGATCGGAGTAGTCGACCGCGACCTCCGCGCCCAGATCGCGAGCCAGCTCCAGCTTCCGCGCGCCGCGCGCGGCTCCGATGACCCTGGCGCCGGCCGCCTGAGCCAGTTGCACCAGCAGGCTGCCGACACCGCCACTCGCCGCTTCGACCAGCACCCACTCCCCGGAACGAATCCGGGCTCCCTCGACCAGGCCCAACGCGGTGCTGCCGTCGGTGTGCAGGGCGACGGCCTCGGGCAGTCCCAGTCCTTCCGGCACCGGGATCAGGTCCTCCACGGCGGCCACCGCGCGCTCGGCGAAGCCGCCGCTCTCCCCGGTGCCGGCGATGACGCGCCGTCCTGACCAGCCCGGATCCACGTCCTCCCCGAGCGAACTCACCCGGCCGGCCACCGTACCGCCCGGCACGTACGGCAGCTCGGGCCTGCTGTGCCACTTGTCGATGCCACGCCGGATCTGCGTCTCGACGAATGTGATGCCCGCGACGGATACGTCGACGACCACCTGGCCCGGCCCGGCGACCGGATCCGGCACCTCGCCCGGAACCAGCACCTCGGGACCTCCGAAACGCATCGCCTGTACCACCCGCATGTCGATTGCTCCCTCGCACTTGGCCCACCCGCGCACCGGTGCAGAGAAGTCTCCAACCTCAACCTCAATCGAGGTCAAGCGACCGTGAGCCATGTCCACCGAACTCGCCGCAGCCACCTGCGGCCTGATCTGCCCCGACACTCCGGGTAGCGGAGATGGCGCTGGTCCTGTGGCCGCTGGGCGGGCTGGTTTCGGCTCGTGTGGTGGCTTTGGCGGAGGGGGCTGGTGGTGGTGGACCGCTGTGAGCGCGTGTGGGATCGGCCGGTGGGCGTGCGAACCCCAGTGGTCGTCGTGGTGTTGTGCGGTTGGTGGCGGGGCGGATCACTCGCGAGGTGGGGCCTGCTGTCGGCGCCGGCCGGAGTGTGCGGGCGCAGCGGGCTAGGAGTTGCCCGTCGCGTGGCACAGTTGGGCGAAGGCATGGTCTGCGTCGGCGACCGCCTCGGGGTGCACATCGTGTGCGGTCCGCCCGTCGGCGATCTTCTGCCAGTTGGTCCGGGCCAGTACGCGTTGAACCGCGATCACCTGGGCGGCTTGCAGCCGGCCCCGGACACCCGGGTCGAGGACGGCGGCCAATGCGTCCTCGTCGTCGAGCATGTACTGCAGGAGCCGTCCCGCCAGGGTTGGGGTGGTGAACACCAGCCGATGAAACGCCACCACCTCAGGATGATCGTTGAGGCCGGTGACCGGCTCGAAGCGGTCGAGACCGGCCAGGAAATGCCGGTGCAGCGCCGCTGTCGGCGCGATACCCGGAGGGCGATCGCGGACCACGCGTGCGGCCTCACCGTTGTGGTCGGCGAAGCGGTGCAGGATCAGGTCTTCCTTGGTGGCGAAGTAGCGGAACAGCGTCGGTTTCGACACCTCGGCCGTCGCGGCGATGTCGGACACCGATACCTGGTCGAACCCGCGCGCCAGGAACAGCGAGATCGCCGCCTCGGCGATCGCGTCCCGGGTTCGTACCTTCTTGCGGGCCCGCAGCCCGACCGGCTCACTCACCCTATCAGGGTAACATTCGTTACCGGGTTGCGTTTTTAACTCGGTAACGAAAAAATGGCGCCCATGGAACAGACAGACACTCCGCCGCACTCCGTCGACGACGGCGAGGCTGCCATGACACCCGCAGGAGGGCCTCCGGTGCTCGTCACCGGGGCGACCGGACGCATCGGCCGCGCCGTGGTCGACCTGCTGACCGATGCGGGCGTGCCGGTCCGTGCCCTCGTGCGCCGCTCCGAGTCGGCGGCGACACTGCCCGCCAACGTCGAGATCGTCACCGGCGATCTCACGGTGCCCGAATCGCTCGACGCCGCGCTGCACGCCATCAGTACGGTCTTCCTGGTCTGGACCGCCCCGCCGCAGACCGCGGCGGCCGTCGTCGACCGGCTGGCCGCCCACGCACAGCGGGTCGTCTATCTGTCCGCACCGCACCGGACCCCGCACCCGTTCTTCCGGCAACCGAACCCGATGGCGGTGCTGCACGCCGAGATCGAGCGGCTCATCGCGGCCACCGGACTCGACTCGACGATCGTCCGGCCTGGGATGTTCGCGTCGAACGCCCTGTTCTGGTGGTCCGCCGCGATCCGTGGCGAAGGCGTGGTCCGGTGGCCGTACGGCGCGGCCGAGACGGCCCCGGTCGACGATCGAGACGTGGCCGCGGTCGTCGCGCGGACCCTGCGCGAGGGCGGACACGCCGGCGGTGACTACGTCCTGACCGGCCCCGAGTCACTCACTCAGGCCGAACAGATAAGCGTCATCGGAGACGTGCTGGGCCGCCGGCTGACGTTCGAGGAACTGCCGCCCGACGAGTTCCGGCGCGAGACCCCGGAAGCCTCGCGCCCGGCCGTGAACATGCTCCTGGCGGCGTGGAACGCCGCGATGGGACGCCCGGCATACGTCACCTCGACGGTGTCCGACCTCCTTGGAAGGCCACCGCGAACCTTCCGCCAGTGGGTCACCGACCACGCCACCTCGTTCACCGGGAACCCCGCCCGATGAATCGACCAATCTCCTTCTGACAACTCCACTCACGCCCTACCAACCCCGAAGCCGGTCCCGCCACATGGCCGCTACCAGGAGGTTGGTAGCGGCCATCGGCGTTACCGAGTGACTGTGCCTCACGGAGTGGCCGCAGCCTCCCAGCCGTCGTACTCGGCGTGGTGCCGAGCCGCCAGGGCGTCGAAAAGGTCGCGCGTCTCCCGTACGAAGTCCGGTGAGAGCACCGCGTTCGTCATCCCGCGGGGTCGCTTTTTTCGACCTGGGGCGGACTTGATCACGGTTTGGTGTCGCGCGATCGGCCGATCTTGACGTGGGAGCAGCCATAAGGCGTTATTAGAACGTATGTTCCCATCTGTGTAGGAGGTCTTCGTGCGCCACCCACTGGTTCGTCGATTAGTCGCTTACTGCGGCGCAGTCGGCCTGCTCACCGGCCTGCTCACGGTTGCGGCCCCCGCCGCCTCGGCGGCCGACACCACGACCGACCTCGGGGTGACCTTCGACTCCTACACCGCCGACCTGGCCGTCGGCGGCGGCCGGGTGTTCGTCGCCGCCGACGACCGGATCATCGTGGCCGACACCGGCGGAAACCTCACCGGCGGCGTCGTCACCGGCCTGTCCGGCGTCCGCGAGCTGGCCATGAACGCGAACGACACCCGCCTGTACGCGGCGCTCGCCGGCTCGAACGAGGTGGCCGAGATCGACACCGCGAGCCTCGCCGTCACCCGGCGGATCGACCTGTCGGCCCACCCGTGCCCGTCCACCCTGGCATTGCTGGGCGAGCGGCTGTGGGTGGGGCACGGGTGCGACAACGGCCCTGGCGGCGTCGTCGGCCTGGATCTGAGCGCGGCCACACCGGCGCCGGTGGCGGTCGGGGGCGAGCACCTGCACGCTCCCGTGCTCGCGGCCGCCGGCGACACGCTCGTGGTCGGCCGGACCGGCCTGCACCACGCCGACATGCTGGTCTACGACGTCGGCGGCGACACCCCGGAGCCGCGCGGCACGATCGACGGCGAGGAGTGGCGCATGGACTACCTGCGCGACCTCGCCCTGACCTCCGACGGCACCACCCTGTTCTCCGCGGCCGACACCCCCGGACACTTCACCAGGTACGACACCGGGACCCTGGCGGCGACCGGCACCTACGGCGACGGCTGGGACGGGTATCCGTCGGCCGTGGCGCTCGACTCGGGCGGCGCCTACGTCGCCGCGGGACGCCAATGGGGCGGCACCGACCTCACGCTCTACGACGCCGCGACCGGCGCGGCGATGTTCGCGGCCGACCAGCCGGACGCCGAACTGCTCCCGGACGGCGTCGCGTTCTCCGGCCCGGACGTCTTCGTGCTGCTGCGGAGCTCCGCGAACCGGCTGCTGCTGTGGCGGGTGACGGGCGTCGCGCTGCCGGCGTCCAATCTGACGGTGAGCGCTCCGGCGCGCGTGTTCCTCGGCTCGCCGGTCACCGTCGAGGGGCGGCTCACCCGCACCGACGGCAAGGCGCTCGGGCTCAAGCCGCTCGCGGTGACCCGACGCCTGCTCGACGGGACGAAAGAGCCGATCACCGGCGTGACGACGCAGAAGAACGGCACGTTCACCTTCGAGGACAGGCCGTCGGACGTCGGTGAGGTGACCTACCTGGTGTTCTGGGACGGCGACGACCACTACCGCCGAAGCAGCGCCTTTGTCACCGTGACGGTCAGGCACGTATCCATCCTCACCATGGACGGGCCGCAGTCAGGCGTCGTCGGCACGGCCATGGAACTGACCGGCGTGCTGACGGCGGGTGACAAGCCGCCCTCGCCGGGGGCCACGCTCACCGTGCAGCGCAGCGTGTACGTCGACAACGTCAACGCTGGAAGCGTCAAGCTGCCGCCGGTGAGCGTGAACGCCGACGGCACGTACACGTTCACCGACACGCCGGCCATCGCCGGCAGGTACAGCTACCTCGCGTCGTGGTCAGGAGAGGCCACGGCCGGGCCGGCCAAGGCCACCCATCAGATCATGGTCGAGTGACCTGACGGCCGTGCCCGGCCATCGGGCCGGGCACGGCCGTCGACCCTTCATCGCACCGCAGAAACGGAAGCGTCGCCCTCTGCTTCAAAGAGGCGGAGCTACCGCGTGACCGGCAGCGATGCACACAGATCGCCGCGGCCGACGGGCAAGGAGTGCGCGCCACCTGAAGCCGGGCCGCACTTCTGGCGCTGCTGCCTGGTGCCGCTCACGTGCCCGCCGCCCGGCCCCGGCCTTGTTGAGTGACCTTTCACCTCAGGCCCGGAGGAACTCGGCGATCGGCTCGGCCTGGCCGAAGATGGCGTGACCGGCCTCGGGGAGCAGGTTCACGGTCGAGTGCGGGATGTACTCACGGACGCGTCGCGCGGTCTGGTGGGAGTCGAACATGGCGTCACGGTCACCGACGATGACGAGTACGGGCATGGTGAGGCCGCCCAGCGCGTCGTCGGGGAATACCGGGAGCCTCTCCCTGCGCGGGTTGAAGTGCGTGAACGTCAGGACGACGGCGTCGAGCGCCTGCCGGTCCTTCTCCCCGTCCAGTCCTGCGACGGCCATCGCCGACTCGCGTAGTCCATCGCGCCGGAACGGACGGGTCAGCAGGGCCTTGAAGATCCAGCCGACCTTCTGCCGTCCCACGCCGCCGGGGCACATCAGCACCAGGCGGGTCACTCGTTCTGGACGGCGGATGGCGTAGTCCAGGGCCGTCCAGCCGCCGAGGGACGCGCCGACGAACGCGGCGTTGGTGATCCCGAGCCCCTCCCGTACGTCGTCCAGCCAGAGGGATACGGCGTCGGAGTCCAGAGCGGGGCGCGAGGGCGCGCTCAGGCCCGGCTCGCCGACGAGGTCGACGGCGTAGCTGCGGAAGTGCTGCGACCAGGTGGCGATATCTCCTCGCCACATCGACGCGTTCGCGCCCGAGCCGTGCAGCAGCACCATGGGCGGCGCGTCCTGCGGGCCGGAGACGAGGACGAAGGTCTCGCCCTCGCGAGTCGGCACCCGTAGGTGCTCGGCGGGCACCGGCCAGGCATCCAGCACCTGCCGGTAGTGGTCGCGGAGCTCGCGTCCACCGGCCTCGGACTTGTAGATCATGGCCATGACGACTGCACCTCCAGCCGCGCGTCGAGCGCGTTGAAATGTGGAACGAGCCACAGTGAAGGCCTTGTCACCGTGTCAAGGTCAAGCGGGATCACGTCGCGAGATGGTCTGCCCCGTGTCCGGTGGTGTCAGGGCGCCGGTGGAGGTTCGAGTTCGCGTCGCTGGACAGGGCGAAGCCGACGCTGCGGCGATCGCGACTGGATGGGGACGTAGCCGGCGGTGGCCTCCTCCAGCTCCGCCGAGCGCTGCCGCTCCACCGCGGACAGTTGCGCGTCCTCTCCCTCGACCCCGGCCGGGAATGACAGGACGCCGTTGAGGTGGATGCCGATGACGCGCTCGGGGGCGAGGTGACCCATCTCCGGGGCGACGAACGCGCCGGTGTCGCCGCCCTGAACGCCGTACCTCTCGTAGCCGAGCACGGTCATGAGCTCGACGAACGCCCCGGCCATGCGGGCGGCCGTCCAGCCGGGCTCGGCCAGCGGCGTCGAGAACGCGAACCCGGGGAGCGAGGGGATCACCAGATGGAACTCCTTGGCCAGCGGTTCGATCACGTCGAGGAGCTCGACGAACGAGCTGGGCCAGCCGTGCAGGAGCAGCAACGGCAGCGCGCCGGGATCATCCGAACGGACGTGTGCGAAGTGGATGGTCTGTCCGTCGATGACGGTCGTGAACTGCGGCAGCTCATTCAGCCTGCGCTCCTGTGCCCGCCGGTCGAAGCCCGTGAGCCAGTGCTCGACCAGCTCCCTGGCGTAAGCCACCGGCGTGCCTCGGCTCCAGCCGACACCGGGCAGTTCCCCGGGCCAGCGCGTCTGGGTCAGACGATCCCGTAGGGCGTCGAGTTCGGCCTGCGCCACGTTGATATGGAAGGGGACGACGGATGTTTTCTCTGTCATGAGCGCGACCGTAGGATCAATCGCGGTCAGGTAGCGTCCGCCGGGAAAACAGCGGTCGGGCAAGCGACCGTGCGGGCCGCTCGTTGGTTGCGTCCGAAAAGTGCCAGTGCCCGCTGCTTCATCACTGCTTGGCTGGGTGCCTGCACGCCACGCGCACCTGCCTGAACGGGAATCATGTCTACCGCCACGCTCGCCCGACCCCGCTCGCCCCTCACCGGCTGGCTCGCGGTCACCTCGCTCATGCTGGGCATCTTCGCCATCGTCACCAGCGAAATCCTGCCCATCGGCCTGCTGACCGCCATCGGCGCCGACTTCGGCATCTCCGACGGCATCACAGGGCTGACCATGACGCTGCCCGGCATCGTCGCCGCGGTCGCCGCACCCATCGTCACACTGACCACTGCGCGCCTGGACCGCCGCGTGATGCTGTGCGTCCTCATGGCGGTGCTCGCCGTGGCCGATGTGCTGGCCGCAGTGGCGACCTCCTACTGGGTCATGCTGATCTCCAGGGTGCTCGTCGGCCTCACCATCGGCGGCTTCTGGTCGATCGGGGCCGGGCTGGCCGGCCGCCTGATGCCGCCGCACGCCGTAGGCACCGCCACCGCTGTGATCTTCTCCGCCGTGCCACTGGGCTCCGTACTCGGCGTACCGGCCGGCACCTTCATCGGCAACCTCGCCGGCTGGCGAACCGCCTTCCTGGTGCTGGCCGCGCTGGCCATCCTGGTCCTGGCCGCCCTGCTGATGCTGCTGCCGCCGCTGCCCGCCCACCAGGTCACCAGCCCTCGCGTCCTGCTCGACCTGCTGCGCGCACGGGGGGCCACCATCGCCCTGCTGGCCACCTTCCTCATCGTCTTGGCCCACTTCGGCACCTACACCTATGTCACGCCATTCCTCCAGGACGTCACCGGCCTGCCTCCCACAGCCGTCAGCGCCGTCCTGCTGGCGTACGGCATCGCCGGAATCGCCGGCAACTTCCTGGCCGGCAAAGCCACCGCCACACGCCTGCGAGCCGCTTTCGCAACCTGCGGTTGCCTGATCGCGGCCACCACCTTGCTGCTGCCCTCGGTAGGCGGCACGACCGTCGGCGCCGTGGTACTGCTCGTGATCTGGGGCCTGGCCTACGGAGGCGTGCCCGTCTGCTCGCAGGCATCGTTCATCACCGCCGCCCCTCACACGCCCGAAGCCGCCACGGTCGTCTTCACCTCCTCCTTCCAGGCGACCTTCGCCCTCGGCGCGTTCCTCGGAGGCCGCGTCGTCGACTCCTTCTCGGTCTCCACCGTGATGATCTGTGGCGGGCTGACCGCTCTGCTCATGGCGGTATCCCTATGGTCACTCACCAAATCCCGCTGAGCCGGCGCCCTGCATCCCCGCAGCCGACAGGAGCCGCGGCTGAGCCGTCCAAACAGTCCCGACCTCGGGAAACGATCAACCTGGGTCTGGGGAGCGATTTTCAGCGCCTTGCTTCCATACCAGTTCAGGCTGACTCGTGAACACCCCACCAGGTCAGAGGCCCCCTCCAAGAGCATCGGGCGGACCCTACGTCATCAAGCCCGGCCGTGCGGTGCTAAGCCCTGGTGAGCCAGGTGACCTGGGTGCCGTTGTCGAAGGACTTGCGCTGGGTGGGGGTGAACAGGGTGGGGCGGAACGTTCCGGAGAACATGGAGATGCCCGTTCCCGCCACCACGGGGTAGCTCTTGAGGATGATCTCGTCGATCTCCGGGAGCAGGGAGGAGGCGAGCTTGCCACCGCCGCAGAGGTAGATGTCCATGCCGGTGTCCTCGGCCTTCAGCCGCCGGACGAGCTCGATCGGGTCGCCCGTCTCCACCCGCACGGTGGGGTCGTCGATCGTCAGCGTGCTGGAGACGACGTACTGGCGCAGGTGGGCGTACGGGCTGGTGGTGGGGACGGTCAGGGCCGGCTCGTAGGTGCCGCGGCCCATCACCAGGGTGTCGAAGACCTTGTTGGGCGCGTCGTCGAGGCCGACCAGCTTGCGGACATGGGTGGGGAGGGTCTCGGGGTAACGGTCGTTGATCCAGGCGACCATCTGGTCCGACACGGGGTAGAAGTCGAACTCGGCGTTGGGGCCCGCGATGTAGCCGTCGAGCGAGACGGCGATGTAGTAGACAAGCTTTCGCATATCGAGCAACTCCCGATGTAGTACTCTGTTTGGAGTGGTTAAAACGTAGTACTACAGGCGGAGTGGTGTCAATGCGGAGAAATCCCGAGCGGCGGCAGACGCTGATCGACGCGGCCATCGAGGTGCTGGCCAAGGAGGGAGCGCGGGGGCTGACCTTCCGGGCCGTCGACGCGGAGGCGGCCGTGCCCCCGGGCACCGCCTCCAACTACTTCGCCAACCGCGACGATCTGTTCACCCAGGTCGGCGGACGTATCTATGAGCGGTTGCTGCCCGACGAGGCCACGATCGCCCGCAGCCGGGAAGGCGTGCAGGACCAAACCCGCTATGCCGAGCTCATGCACGAACTGGTGCATCGGGTCTCCGCCTTCAACTCCGGCTACCTGGCCCTGCTCGAACTCCGGCTTGAGTCCACTCGGCGCCCCGAGCTGCGCGCCGTGCTGACCAAGCGCATCCGCGAGGACATCGACGCCAACATCGGCCACCACACAGCCTCGGGTCTGCCCGGCGACTCGACCTCGGTGATGCTCCTCTACCTCGCTCTGAACTGGCTCATCGTGGAACGGCTGACACTGCCCGACATCTTCACCGAGCAGGAGATCCACGAGCTGGTGGACGCCGCCGTGCAAAGATCGCTGAATATCTGACCCGAGAGTGCTGCTCCCGGGAGGGGACGGTGAACAGGTCGGGGACCGGCCGGCCATCATCGGTCGCCATGGTCCGCTCCGGCGGCGACCAGGGCGCGGGCGTCGTCGGGGCGGTTGGCGAAAACGCCCCGGCGTGGCGTTCGAACGCGCCCGCGGACGCACGCCCTCTGCCCGGCGTCACTCCTCATGATCGATTGTAGGGTGAGGCGTTCGCCCCCATCCCCCTGAACCCCCGGGAAGCGTCCCGTGTTACGTCGTCACCGTTCAGCCCTGCCCGCCCTGCTCGTCACCGGTCTGTACGGCGCCGCGCTGACGGTCGCCGTCGTCGTCGCCCTGACCTCTGGCGACCTCGGCCCGTTGTGGTGGCTGACGCTGTTCGCGACCATGACCGAAGGTGTCGCGGCGACAGGGCAGAACCTGCTCCTCCTGGTCCTGGCCGGGCTGTCCTGGGCATGGGGGATCTGGCAGATCCTGCGCGGGCCACTGGCGGGGCCGCCGCCCCGGCAGGACCGGAACACCCTGCGGTTGCGCGTGGCGCTCTACGTCGCGACGGCTACGACGTGGCTGCTCCACGTCACCGAGTCGTTGATCTGGGCGGATGCGACGGTGATCATCTCTGCGGTGATGTGGGTGGTCGTGCTGCTGTTCATGCGGGTGCTGGGTGGCGACCGGCCGTACATGCGGGGCGCGGGGGTGCTGGGGTACGGCGGTTTCACCGTCATCGGCGTGCTCGACCTCGTCGGCCGGCCCGTCCCGGATGCGGCGGAGTCGATCTGCGGTCTGGCCGGCCTGGTCTGGACGGTGCTGGTCCTACGGGCCCAGAGGGACGACGACCGCTGGGGGACGGCGACCGTCGCATACGGTGTCGCCGCCCTGGTGGTGCCGATCTTTCTGGTGCTGGCGGCATTGCCGTTCCTGGGCGGGGGAGGCGCTGTCGAGGCTCTCGGTGTGGTCTCGAGCGTCCTGATCATGATCTGGCTGGCCCGCTCCGCCCACGACCTCGCCGCCCCGCGCCACCAACCGGCCGCCCAGACCACGTCGGAGGCATGAGCAGTCGCGCTGCCGGCCATCGCCATGGTGATCATTCGTCCGGGCGATTCTGAGCGCGCCGCCCTGAGGTGCTCCAGAGATTCCGGACAGGCCGGCGCTCCGGCCGTCCGAGTGGTCAGTCGACACGACGGAAGGCCGCGCGGTAGTCGCTCGGGCGTCGTCCGGTGTGCTTGGCGAAGAGGGCGGCGAACGTGCCGGGGTCCTTGTATCCGACCGCGGCGGAGATGCCGGCGACGGTTCGGTTCGTGGTCTCAAGGAGGTGGCGGGCGCGACGGACACGCGACGACTGCAGGTACTCCAGCGGGCTCTGGCCGGTCTCGTCCGCGAAGCGCCGCAGCAGCGTCCGAGTGCTGACCTTGAACGTGTCCGACAACGCGGCGAGGTCGTATCGGGCGGCGAGGTGCTGGTCGAGCCGCCGCATGACCTGGTGGGAGAACTCGTTTCCGGGCCGCGGAAGAAATCGTGCGTCGACATATGGAGTCTGGGACGATCGCGCATCGTCGACGAGTGTCACCCGTGCGGTTGTCCGTGCCACGCCGGCACCGCTGTGCCGGCGGATCAGATCCAGCGCGAAGTCGTACATGGCACTGAAGGCCGCCGTGGTCGTCACCCCCGTGTCGGTGACGACCAGACGCTCAGGTCGGACGTCGGCGTCCGGACAGCGTCGAGCCAGTTCGTCCGCGAGGAGCCAGGCCGTCGTGGCGCGGCGTCCGTCGAGGAGTCCGGCCTCGGCGAGCAGGAACGCACCGACACAGATCGAGACGACGGCAGCGCCCGCCGCGGCGTGTGAACGGATCGCCGCGATCTCAGGGACGAGGGGTGCGAGCTTCGCGTCCACGTCGAGGCCCGGCACGAGTTCGAACCCCGGCACGACAAGGACGTCCACCTCGCGCAGCGGTGAGACGTCCAACGCCGCACCACCCGACGCGGCGACACGACGACGAGGCGAAACGATCGACACCTCGTATCCGGAGCCGTCCGGTCCGGCGACGTGCGTGGCCATCGTCAAGAGATCGGGTACGCCGAACACCTCGGACGCGAAGCAGCCTGGATAGGCCAGGACACCAACCCGCAGCGCGCTCACGCTCGCCTCCTCACCGCCGCCTCTGGCGAGATTACCCGCATACATGGCGACCTGGCCTCTCACCTTGTGCCGGGGCATCGGTCCACGCTGTCACCATGAGCGCTGCCAGCGGAGGACTTGACGACATGATCACGGATTTCTCCCGCCGACTCGTGGATGTGGAGGGGGTGGTGAAGACGGTGTACGCCGCGGGTTCCGGGCCGGCCGTCGTGTTGATGCCGGAGATGCCCGGCATCAGTCCTGACGTCCTTCGACTGGCGCGGTGGGTACGGGACGCGGGCTTCACGGTCTATGTCCCCTCACTTTTCGGGATCGACGGTGCCTATCCCACGGCCGAGGGCGGTACGGAGGTTGTCCGCCGCGCGTGTGTCAGTGCCGAGTTCCGCGCGTTCGCCGGGGGCGGCACCAGCCCGGTCACGGCATGGCTACGTGGGCTCGCGCGCCAAGCCCACGGCGAATGCGGCGGCCCGGGAGTCGGCGCGATCGGACTGTGCTTCACCGGCAACTTCGCTCTCACGATGGCACTTGAGCCGGCTGTCATCGCGCCAGTGGTCAACCACCCGTCGCTGCCGCTGGACGACCCTGCCGGACTCGAGATCGGCGACGAGGACGCACGCGCGGTCCGAGAGCGCATCGCACGCGACGGACTGAAGGTTCTCGCCTACCGCTTCGACGACGACCGCTGGTGCACCGGCCAGCGCTTCGCCGCCTACCAGGCGCTCCTCGGCGACGCCTTCGACGGCCGTGTTCTTCCGGGCGGTTCCGCGAACACCAGCCCGCCACCGTTCTTCGACGACGTGGTCGGGACCCCCCACAGCGTTGTCACCGCCCACCTCGTCGACGAGGACGGACATCCCACGCTGAAGGCCAGGGACGAGATCATCGCCTTCCTGGCCGACCGCTTGAGCCCGTTCGAACATTCCGGGACGACATCCGACTGAGCGGCACAACGGTCGCCGGTGCAGTCGGCGATCAGATCCGGGCGTCGTGTCCGGCGCAGACCGTTGAGCAGCCACGCCTATCACCTCTAGAACTGGGAAGGTCCTGGTGGTTACGGGGAGCGCGTTCCTAGGCGCTTACGATTACTGGACGGGGCGCCACTTTGCGGAAAAATCTTGATGAAGTAGCCTGGTCTGCGTGACTGCCGGGTCGGCCTTGGGCCACGAACCAGAGAGCAGCCCGGCTGACGCTTGATCGCCGGGCGGGCCCGCGGCCCGCCGTCTTCTTCTCCATTCAGTACGGCACAGTGGAAACCACCAATGGAGAAGAATGGATTTCAACAAGCAGGTCATCGACGAGTTCCGCGCCAACAACGGCCAGGTCGGTGGCTATTTCGAGGGAGCGCGACTGCTCCTGCTCACCACCACGGGCGCCCGCTCGGGCAAGCCGCACACGACCCCGCTCGGCTACCTGCCCGACGGCGGCGAGCGCATGCTGGTCATCGCCTCGGCCGGGGGAGCGCCGAACAACCCGGCCTGGTACCACAACCTGAAGGCCGACCCGCGCGCCACCGTGGAGACCGGCGTCTTCGTCCTCGATGTCGAGGCGGAGGTCCTGGAGGGCGCCGAGCGTGACGCGGCGTTCGCCCGCGCGGTGGAAGGCGACCCTGGCTGGGCCGACTACCAGGCCAAGACGACGCGTACCATCCCGGTCGTCACACTTCGCGTGATCGGCCCGCCCCGGGTCGGCGCACCGTCGGGCGGTGCGTACCTCAAGCTGGTGCACGACGGCTTCCGCCGTGAACTCGCGCTGATTCGCAAGGAACTGTCCGGTTCGGGACGGCCAGGCCTGGGCGTGCAGCTTCGGATCAACTGCCTGACCGTCTGCCAGGGGCTGCACAATCACCACACGGGCGAGGACACCATGATGTTCCCCGGCCTGGCCGAGCGGCATCCCTCGCTCGCTCCGGCCTTGAAGCGGTTGGCCAGGGAGCACGAGCGCATCGCCGTACTCCTGGAAGAGCTGAAGCAGGCCCTATCCGGTGAGGATCCGCTGAAGGTGCGGGCCGAGATCGAGCGGCTCGTCGACGAGCTCGAGGCGCACCTGACGTATGAGGAGGAGCAGCTGATCCCGATTCTCGATCTTGCTTGAAGTCCGAGGAATGCCGACGAGCAGGGATCGGGGAAACGATCTGCGCTGCCCTCCTGAACGTCCGGCTCAGCCGTACTCGTGAACACCCCACCAGAGGCGGTTGACGAGATCCCGCCCGATCGGGCGGGATCTCGTCGTTCTCCGTGACAGGCCGCGCTGTCGGCGAGCGGTCCTGGCGTGGTGGCCGCCTCGAACCCGGGAAACGGCCGGCCTTCACACGGGAAGCGATCTTCGGCTGTACCTATTCCAGCGGGCCGTCACCTGCCGTGAACACCTCACTCAGGGGTCGTTCCGGAGACGGCCCGGAGGCGGTCGGCGCAGCCGGTGTGCCGGTGCCGGCGCTGTGGTGTTCGGGCAGCCAATCGCGGGCGGCCTTTCGCGGTGCCGGTGTCACCTCGGCCGGCTGCGGGCGGCCGGGGCGGGGCGCTCGGCGTACGGGTGAGTCATCGACGCCCGTAGGTGAGACGCCGCAGCGCGGCCTCGGCCGGGCCCCTTCGCCCGCCGGGCGCCGACAGCGCGGCGAGCACCACGGTGGTCAGCCAGGTCATCACGGCTATGCCGGACGCCGCAGCGTCACCGACATGCGCGCCGAGCCCTCCGGTGTACGGCGCGAACACCGCCACGAAGATCACCGACTGGAGGAGGTAGCAGGTCAGCGACCACTGACCGCACGCGGCGAGAGCTCTGACGACCGGACCGGGATGGCCGCGCCCTATCCTGTCGGCGAGGAGCCCGACGATCGCCGCGTACGCGAGCCCGCCGGCGATGCCCGTCACGCTGTGCAGCGTGTACATCGATATGGCGATCGTGTCCGACGGCATCCAGATCCGGGTGTCGATCAGCATCAACGGCGCTCCGCCGACGACGGCCAGCCCGAGACCCGTGGCGGCGACCCGGGAGAGCAGGTTCCGGTGCGACGCGGGGTCCTCCAGCACGCGGCGCCGGGCCGCCCAGATCCCGAACAGGAAGGCCGGCGCCACGCTGACGGCGAAGTACGTGGGCGTCATTCCGGACCATCCGATGAGCCGCATCACGGTCGCTTCGATCGGGTCCGCCAGGGCGGCGGGCGTGTCGCCCTTCGGCGCGGAGACGGTGAGCAGCCCGAAGCCGACCAGCACCACGACGTGCGACACCAGTCCGACTGCGGCGGCCCGCAGCACGGCCCTGTCCTCGCGCCGGACGAAACCGACGAGCATGAGCCCCACCAGCCCGTACGCCCCGAGGATGTCACCGAAGAACAGCAGCAGCGCGTGGCAGAACCCGAACGCCAGCAGCCACAGGTTCCGGCGGCGCAGCACCTTGCGCACCTGCGGCCAACTCCGGCCCGTGGCGAGCTGCCGGTTGGCGAGCTGCACCAGGCCGTAACCGAACAGGGCGGCGAACATGGGTAGCGCCCGTCCGTCCACCAGCAGGATCTGCACCCCGGCGACCAGCCGGTCCGAAGCGTCGCCGTCGAGTGCGTAGCCGCGGAAGCCCGCCTCGTGGCCTGACAGGTACATGTGCGCGTGGGCCAAGGCGATGAGCAGCAGCATCAGCCCGCGCGCGAGATCGGGCGCGAGCGCGCGCTGGACGAATGGACGGCATCGCCCGGCGCGCGGCCACGCCCCGCACCACCCTCTACCGTCGCTGGTCGGATCCGATCGAGGTACTCCTCGACGCGCTCTACCACCAGCACCCGGTCGAGGAGCCGACCCCGGGGGCCGACGACCTGCGCGGCGACCTGATCCGCGCCCTGCGTCTCATGGTCGAGTGGGCACTCAGCCCGGCGGGTCGCGCCGTCGCGGCCATCCTCACCGACCCGAGGAGCGCCGCGCTGATGTCCGAGGCCCTGTTCGAACGGGTCTTCGCCAACCGGGGCGGCACGTTCACCCGCACCGTGCTGCAGCACTACGCCGACCGGGGCCGCTTCCCGGCCGAACTGCTCACTCCGGTCGTGGCCGACATCGGCGAGGCCCTCGTCACCAAGCACCTGATCGACGGCGGAGCACCGCCCACCGACGAGGAGCTGGCAGCGATCGTCGACCAGGCGATCCTGCCCGCGATCGGGCTCGGCCCGCGAGCACCGCGAGCGTGAACTCGGAGAACGGCGCTCTCCCGCTTAGGATCGGGCCATGGCCTTGACCGCGGACGACGTCGACCGGTTCGAGGCATCCAGGCCGCGCCTGGAGGCCATCGCCTACCGCCTCCTCGGCTCCGCCGGGGAGGCCGAGGACGCCGTGCAGGAGACGTTCCTGCGCTGGCAGGCCGCCGACGCCGACCGCATCGAGGTCCTTGAGGCCTGGCTGACGAAGGTTCTCACCAACCTGTGCCTCAACCAGCTAACCTCCGCGCGGGCGCGCCGCGAGACCTACGTGGGGCAATGGCTTCCCGAGCCGCTGCTCGCCGGGGATCCGATGCTCGGCCCGGCTGAGACCGCCGAGCAGCGCGAATCGGTCTCGTACGCGGTCCTCACCCTCATGGAGCGCCTCTACCCCAACGAGCGGGCGGTTTACGTACTGCGGGAGGCCTTCGGCCACTCGCACCGGGAGATCGCCGAGATCCTCGACATCACCGAGGCCGCCAGCCAGCAGATCTTCCACCGCGCCAAGAAGCACGTCGCGGAGGGCAAGGCCCGAACCGGGATCGACGAGGCCGCCGCCCGGCGGATCGCCGAGGAGTTCCTGGCGGCCGCCACCAGTGGCCAGACCGAGCCGCTCGTGCGCCTGCTCACCAAGGACGCCGTCGCGATCGGCGACGGCGGCGGGAAGGTCCCGGCCCGCGCCAAGGCGTTCGAGGGCGCCGTCGCGGTCGCGAAGTTCCTGTGGGGCCTGTTCAAACCCGGCAAGGCCAAGCGCGCCATGGTCGGCGGCACGGCCGAGGTCTACGCCTGGACCGCCAACGGCGACCCCGCCGTTGTGGCCGTCGTGGACGGCCGGATCATCGGCGTCATGTGCCTGGAGGTCACCGCCGAGGGCATCTCCGCGTTCCGCAACCAGGTCAACCCCGACAAGCTCGAACGCGCGACCGCGCACTGGGCGGCCGCCGACCACGGGGAACCCCTGTTCAACGCCTTCTGAGTGCGATGTGAGGTGCTTCACATCGCGTTCCTGTCAGGAAACGGCGGGCCGTCCGGTTCAAGGGGCAAAGCCTCGCAAGATGGGAGCAAGGGAATGCAGCACCGCATCATCGTCCTCGGAGCTGGATACGCCGGAGCCATCGCCGCCGGCCGCCTCGCCAGGCGGCTCCGCCGCGAGGAGGTCGTCATCACCCTCGTCAACGCCGAGCCGGACTTCGTCGAACGCGTCCGCATGCACCAACTGGCGGCCGGTCAGGACCTCAAGTCCCGGCCGTTCAGCGAGATGTTCGCGGGCACCGGTGTCGAACTGAGGCTCGCGGAGGTCACCGGCGTCGACGTCGACGGCAAGACCGTCGCCGTCGTCGACGCGAACGGCACCGAAGAACTCGCCTACGACACGCTCGTCTACGCCCTCGGCAGCGGCTGGAACGCCCAAGGAGTCCCCGGGAGTGCCGAGCACGCCTATCAGATCGCCGGCCGCCCCGGAGCACTCCGGCTGCGCGAGCGCCTGGCCCGCCTCGACGCCGGGCAGACCGTGCTCGTCGTCGGCGGCGGTCTCACCGGCCTGGAGGCCGCGACCGAGATCGCCGAGGCCCGCCCGGACCTCGACGTCGCCCTCGCCGCCCGCGGCGACCTCGGGGACCGGCTCTCGCCCAGGGGGCGTGAACACCTGCGGAAGGTCTTCGACAAGCTCGGGATCACCGTGCACGAGCACACCGCCGTCACCGGCGTGGAAGCCGAGCGTGTCACCACCGCCGACGGCAAGACCATTCCGGCCGCGGTCACCGTGTGGACCACCGGCTTCGCGGTCCACCCGATCGCGAAGGTGACCGCTCTGGAGGTCACCGGCAGCGGGCAGATCGTGGTCGACGAGACCATGCGCTCGGTCTCGCACCCGGATGTGTACGCCATCGGCGACGCGGCCATGGTGATGGGCCCCGGGAACAAGCCGCTACGGATGTCGTGCGCCTCGGGAGGTCCGACCGCCTGGCAGGCCGCCGGCGCGATCGCGGCGCGCCTGACCGGCGGGAGGCTCCCGAACGTGCCGATCCGCTATCTCAACCAGTGCATCTCACTGGGCCGCCAGGAGGGCTTGATCCAGTACGTCACCGCCGACGACCGCGCGGTGCGGGCGGTCCTGACCGGACGGCTCGCCGCCGTCTACAAGGAACTGGTCTGCAAGGGCGCCGCCTGGAGCGTCGCCAACCCGACGTTCGGGCTGCCGGCTCGGCGCCGCCGCGTCACGCGGGAGTGGGCCGCGGCGGGCTCGGCCGTCAAGACGCCGGCGTAGAGCACGAAGCGAAGAAGACGGCGAGCACTCCAACGACCTCGCCCCCGCACAACTCGGGGAAGCGATCTCCCTGATTCCCCCCGCACCCCAGGCCGGCCCTGCTCGTGAACACCTCACCAGGGATCGTTCTTGAGTTGGCTCAAGGATGGTTGACGAGATCCCGTCCGATCGCTTGATCAGGCGAGATCTCGTCTCCACTTGCCGTAAAGGAGTAGGTGTTCGTTCTCATGACCGCATCCGATCGCATGGCCGTTCCGACGTGCCCAGGGTTCACACCATCTGCGAGGATTTTCGTCGGCCGCCTGTTCTGATGTGCCTTCAGGAAGTCGGCGGACCGGCCGCCAGTCTCCGGACGGTCTCCATGTCGTCGAAGCGGATGGTCCGCTCGCCGATGATCTGGTACTTCTCCGCGCCCTTGCCTGCGATCAGCACGATGTCGCCGGGCTCGGCCACGGTCAGCGCCCACTCAATCGCCGCTCCGCGGTCGGTGATCCGCTCATACTGGGTGCCGGTCGCGGCGACCGCGGTGATGATCTGATCCATGATGGTCTCGGGATCCTCGCTACGAGGGTTGTCGTTGGTGACCACAACCACATCGGAGTGCTTTCCGGCGATCTTCCCCATGGGGGCGCGCTTGGTTCTGTCGCGATCTCCGCCGCAACCGAAGACCGTGATGACACGGCGGCCGGCGAATTCACGGATGGTCGCCAGCACCTTCTGCAGCGCGTCGGGGGAATGGGCGTAGTCCACGACCACGGACACGTTTTCAGAGGTTTGGAAGGTCTCGAATCGGCCAGGAATCGGCGGCAGCGACGCCAGAGCGTCGACGACGATGTCGTGGTCATGGCCCAGCAGGTGACAGACCGCTACCGTGGCGAGGGCGTTGGCCACCGCGAACCGGCCCGGGACGGGCATCTGCGCGTGCCTCTGGCGCTCGCCGTGGTGCAGCACGAACCGGGTACCGGTGGATTCCACGACCAGGTTGGTGGCCCGGAAGTCCGCTGTGGCGCTGTCGATGCCGAATGTCGTCACCGCCCCGGGCATCAACGCGGCGATGTCCGTGCTGACCGGGTCGTCGGCGTTCACCACCGCCCGGCGGCACATCGAAAACAGTCGCAGCTTGGCCGCCTTGTACTGCTCCATGCTGCCGTGGTCGTCCAGGTGATCAGGTGTCAGGTTGGTGAACACGCCCACATCGATGTCGGCATGGTCGACGCGATGCAGCATCAGCGCCATCGAGGACGCCTCCATGATCACCGTGTCCGCGCCCTGGTCTCGCATGCACCGCAGGACGCGGTGTAGATCCACCGACTCCGGAGTGGTGGGGGTCGTTCGCTCCATCCTGATCGGCTCATGGCCGACGCGATACCCATCGGTCCCGATGACCCCTGCCCGCGCTCTCAGCCCGGTGCGCAGCACCGCCTCCATCATGTAGGAGACCGACGTCTTGCCGTTGGTGCCGGTGACGGCCACGACGTCCATCTCGCGTGCGGGCTCCCCGAAGTATCTGGAGGCCACCACCGGGGCCGCCGTGCGAGTGTCCGCCACCTGCACTACACACACCTGTGGCGGCAGGCCATCGTCGATCGGGCGATCGATCAGCACCGCCGTGGCGCCGCGTTCGACGGCGTCGCGCACGAACCGGTGTCCGTCCGTACGGGCGCCTTGCAGAGCGATGTACATGGACCCCGGGGTCATCCGCCGCGAGTCATACGCGACACCGGTCTTGACGTCGGCCAGTTCCGGATCACCCTGCAGCACATGGTGGTCGTATCCGGCGAGAAGGTCACTCAGCTTCATCGCTGTCGCGCTCCTTTTCATGCCAGCCTGCAGGACACGAACGGCGGAGGTACGGGTAACACGCCGATGCCGGGTCGACGGCTTCAGCCGGTGAACTCTGGCGGAGTTGGTCGCTGAGGCCGCGATGACCCTCCGGGGGTTTTACGATCGCTCATCACCGGCCCGTTACAAAGAACCCGGTCCTTCAAGGCGCCGACGGGCAGGCCGAGTGGGGTAAACATGAATGTCATGCATGTGACAGCATGTAAAACATTCACTTGCTCAATGTTGGGTCAGCCACTTCACTGAGGGCATGACCACCCCGCCTACCTCCGACGTCGATCTCTTCGCCGACGAGGTCGTGCTCGACCCGTACCCCGTCTACGCCGAACTGCGGGAGCAGGGCCCTGTCGTCCACCTCCCGAAGAACGATGTCCACGCGCTGACGCGGTACGCCGTCATCCGTGACGCACTCCCGGACTGGGAGTCGTTCTCCTCGACCTCGATCGCGTTCAATCCGATGGCCAACGAGGCGCTCACCGGCACCTCGCTCGCGTCCGATCCGCCGGTGCACACCCAGCTGCGTGCCACGCTCACCGAGAACCTTTCACCGCGTGCGCTGCGCGGGCTCAAGGGCCGGATCGAGGCGAAGGCGGACGCACTCGTCGCCGAACTCGTCGAGAAGGGCTCCTTCGAGGCCATCGACTCCCTCGCTCGGGCCTTCCCGCTGGAGGTCGTCGCGGACCTGATCGGCTTCACGGGCCACGTGCGCGACAACATGCTGCGCTGGGGACAGGCCGCCATGCAGGTCATCGGTCCGATGAACCAGCGCACGGCCGAGAGCTTCCCGATCGCCGGCGAGCTCTACGCATGGTGCTCCCAGGTCAAAGCCTCCGACCTGGTCGAAGGGTCCGTGGGCCGCGGCATCTTCGACGCCGAGGCACGTGGCGCCGTTCCGCCGGACACGGCCGGCCACATCATCCACCAGTACCTCGGCGCCGGCGTCGACACCACCGTGGCGGCGATCGGCAACATCGTCGCCCTCTTCGCCGCGCACCCCGATCAGCTCGATCTGGTCCGCGAGAACCCGTCACTGGTACCGGGGGCGTTCAACGAGGTGCTGCGCTTCTGGCCTCCCGTCAACGTCTGGGGCCGGCGCGCCACCTCCGACGTCGACATCGACGGGACCGTCATCCCGGCCGGCGCGCAGGTCGCGGTCCTGCTCGGCGCCGGCAACCGCGACCCCCGGCACTACGAGAACCCGGACGTCTTCCTCGTCGAGCGCAATCCGGTCGACCATCTGTCGTTCGGCTACGGCCCGCACGGCTGCGCGGGCCAGGGACTCGCGCGCCTGGAGGCTCACGCTGTGATCGAAGCGCTCTCCCGGCGCGTCAAGCGCCTCGTCGTCGGGCCCGAGGTCCGTGTCCCCGGCAACATCACCCGGAGCATCGAGGAGCTTCCCGTCCTGGAGGTGATCCCCGCATGAGGATCGTTCTTGACCGCCCCCGCTGTGAGGGCCACGACCTGTGCGAGGAGGCCGCCCCGCGGCTCATGCACCTCGACGATGACGGCGAGCTCGTGCTGGACCGCGAGGAGGTCGGCGAAGCCGACGCCGGCCTGGCGAACGCCGCTGTCCGGGTGTGCCCGGTCGCGGCGCTGAGGATCGCGTGAGCGGGGGCACGATGGACCGCGTCGTCGTCGTCGGCAACGGGATCGCCGGGCTGACCGCGGCCGACGCGCTCCGCGAGGCGGGCTTCGACGGCGAGCTGACCATCGTCGGCGACGAGCCGCACCCGGCGTACAGCCGCCCGGCCCTGTCGAAGGCGCTGCTGCTCGACGGCGACGACATGTCGTCGCACGAGCTTCCGCCGACCGGCCACGCGGCGACCGAACTGCTGGGCGTACGCGCGACCGCGCTCGACCTCGACCGTCGGCTCGTCACCCTCGGCGACGGCACGGTTCTGCCGTACGACCGCGTCGTCCTGGCCACCGGCTCCCGGGCGCGGCGGTTGTCCGGCCTCTCCGAGGAACTCACCCTGCGCGGACTCGACGACGCGCTGTCCCTGCGCGGCCGGCTGGCGGCCAGGCCGTCGGTCGTCGTGGTGGGCGGAGGCCCGCTCGGAATGGAGATCGCCTCGGGGTGCCTGGCCGCCGGCTGCCAGGTCACCCTCGTCTCCCAGGGCGTGCCGCTGATCGTCCAGCTCGGTCCGTACCTCGCCGGCGTCTTCGTCAAGGCCGCGCTGGACCAGGGGCTCACCATCGTCGAGACCGGGTCGGCACGGCTCGAACGGGGTGCGGTGAGTGCTCGGGTCGTCCTTGCCGAGGGCGCGGCCCTCGAGGCAGAGATGATCATGACCGCCGTCGGCGACGTACCCAACACGGAATGGCTCGCGGACACGGGACTTGTGGCGAAGGGCGCCATCCCGGTCGACTCGCGCGGGCTGGTCCGGCCCGACGTCGCGGCCGTCGGTGACCTCGCGGCCTTCCCCACTCCGTACGGCCTGCGCCGCATCCCCCTGTGGAGCAGTGCGATCGAACAGGCGAAGGCCGCAGCCAGGGCACTCGTCCGCGGCGACGACGCGCCGCCGCTCCGGTTCCAGCCGTACTTCTGGACCGAGCAGTTCGGGCTGAGCCTCAAGGCGGTGGGCTATCTGCCGCTGGCGGGGGAACCGGCGTACGTCGACGGAGAGCCCGGTGGCGGGCCGGCGTTGATGCGCTGGTCACACGATGACGGGACCGGTGCGGCCGCGGCGCTCAACCACCGGGTCCCGATTCCCCGGCTGCGTCGTATGAGCCGGGCGGCCGCGTAAAGTTCCTCTCCATGGGACACGACGGAGAGGGCGTCACGGGTTCGGGGTTGGACCGGCTGACATCGGTCAACCTCAACCTGTTGGTGCCGCTCCTCGCGCTCCTGGAAGAGCGTTCGGTGACCAGGGCGGCGGAACGGGTCGGTCTGTCACAGCCGGCGATGAGCCACGCCCTCACGAGAATGCGGCGTCTGCTGGGTGACGAACTCGTCGTCCGGCAGGGGGCAGGCGTCACCCTGACCCCGCGGGCACAGGAGCTGATCGCGCCGCTGCGCAGTGCCCTGCAGCAGACGGCACGCATCGTGAACTTCCCCTGCTTCGACCCCGCCACGGATCAGCGCGTCATCACGGTCGCCATGACCAACAGCACGGCGTTCGTCGTCGGCCCTCGACTGGCGCGGCTCGTCGCCGAGCGCGCTCCTCGCGCCACGTTGCGCATACTTACGATCACGGTGCCGACCGAGGCCACTTTCACCGACAGGGGCGTCGACGTCGTGCTGCTCTCCGAGGGGCACTTCTCACCGTATCCGCGCGAGCGCCTCTACGACGACCGCTGTGTGGTGGTGGCCTCACCGGACACACCACCGGACGCGACCGCGCTCGACCTGCTGACCACACAGCCGCACATCGTCGTCGACACAGATCGGCGGGTCTTCCCCTATCCGGTGCTGGAGGAGCAGGGGATCCCCTACCGCGTCGGCCAGTTGGTCTCCGACTTTCTGCTGGTGCCTTTCCTGGTCGCGCGCGCGGGCGGCGTCGCTCTCTTTCGCCACCAGGTCGCCGCCACCATGCGTACGCTGGCCGACCTGCGGATCGAGGAGTTCCCGTTCCCGCTTCCCGGGCTCGGGATCGACATGGTCTGGAACCCCCGACTGGCTGATCAGTACTTCATCGAATGGCTTCGGACGCTACTGCTCGACGTCGCAACGGATCTCTGACGCATTACGGGCGACTGCGCGCGAGTCCAGGAGCCGGCGTGGACCGTCCACGTCGTACGCCGCCCCTCTTCCTCGTTGCACTGTGCAGGAAGGAGACGACGGTGGCTCGCGAAAGCTCCGCGCTCGCCATGGCTTGATCAACTTCCTGGTGACTCGCTAGGGTTGGGCGCTTCGACCGCTCCGCCCCCAAGAGATGGCCATGCGTCGCTACCGTTTCGGCAGGATCGCCGCCCTGATCGCGCTCGGCTACCTCGTCGTGGTCGCCGTACTGGGCGCCTTCGCGCTGACCACCGACCGGGGCGATGTCCTCTGGACGGTCGTCACCCGCGACTTCGGCATGAACTGGTTCCTCGGCCCCGTAGGAGAGGCGTTCACTGTCTCGCGGGGGCTGGCGCTCGTCCTGATCCTCATCGGGGCGCTCCAGGCGTGGGCCCTGTGGCAGGTGCTGCGCGGGCGCGCCCGCGGTGAGCTGACACACCGGGGCAGGAAGGTCGGCCTGCTGCGGCTCGCCCTGTACCTCGGTGTCGGCTACGGCCTGCTCATCATCGTCGGCGCCCCGCTGATCCTCGCATTGGAGATCTACTGGTTCTGGTCGGTGACGGGGATCGTCTCCGGTTTCGTGCAGCTGGCCATCGTCTGGTTGTTCTTCCTGGTGCTCCGTGACATCGTCTCCCGCAGGCTGCGGCTGTTCTCACTCGTTGTCGGGAGCATCGCCTACGTGAGCGGCATCGGCCAGGAGGTCGCGGCCGCCTTCGACCTGGGCGCCGTCGCGCAGATCCTCACCCTCGCCGAAGGGTACGGCTGGCCGGCGTGGTCCGTGTCGATCCTGATCGCCCAGGCCAGGGATCCCCGATGGAGCGCGGCGACCGTCCGGATAGGCGTCATCTCGCAGGTGATGTCCGTCCTCCAGCCCAGCGGGTTCGTCTCCTTCGGCGGCACCGGTTTCCCCGACATCATCACGGCTTATACGCTCCTCGGCGCCGCCAGCGTCCTCGGGCTGGTGTGGAGCGCCAGGACCGCCCACGAGCTGGCGAACCCCCTTCCGCGGCCGGCCCCAAGGCAGGCGTCGGCGCGGTCGGCGGCCAGGTGGTGGCCGCTGCCCGCCGTGGCGGTCGTGCTCCCGTTGATCCCCGCCGCCGTCAACCTCGCGTACGGCAGGTACCACTGGATCGGCCCCAGAGGCGCGATCGAGCGGTTCGTCCGAGTGGACGGCGGCAGCGAGCATGCTCTGACCTGGCTCGTCCTGGACGTCTTCGTCGGTGTCGGCGGCCCCGCGCTGCTGATCCTGGCCGCCGTCCTGCGCCGGACCCGCCACCTCGTGCGGTTCACGACGCCGGCGCTGGCCATCGCCGCGGCCGTGGGCTTCGTCAGCGCGGTCACGGCGACGCCGAGGTCGGAGGACTTCGGCGACTTCTTCTACGAAGGCACGCAGATCTACCCGGAGGGGCTGTTCACCCAGGGGAAGGACGGTGAGACCTTCTTCGGCATCTCACCGCTGTGGTACAGCGCGGCCTTGCTCGCCTCCGCCCTGCTCCTGCTGTTCCTGTACCCGGCCGCGCCCACCCGGCGCGTACGCCACCGCGTGCTGCCGGCCGGGCTCGCCACACTGGTCGCGCTCGGGTTCCTGCCCGTGGCGGACCAGGCCCGCAGCCCGGTCACCGCGGCCGAGGACTGCGCCCCACGCGAGGCGTGGAGGGGCGAGCCCGAGGAGCCCAGGCTCACCCGGGACCAGCGACTCGTGTGCTCCCTCCGGCAGGGAAACCTGATCAAGTTCGCCGTCACCACGCCCGACACCGTGATCCTCGCCCGTGCCCGATGGCTGTGCGGCATCTACACCCGTAACGATCCGCAGGAGGTCGCCCGCCTTCGGGCGACGGAGGGGCTGAAGCGCGATGACCTGACCTACCCGCTCGCGGAGATCTGCCCCAGCGCCGGCGCCGTGGTCAAGGCCGCGGCCGCCGAACGGGACCGGGAGATCCAGGAGTGGCAGGCCGACGCGCAGCGCATGTGCGACTCGAGCCCGCGCCACCGCCCGCTCATCGAACCGGCCAAGGCGATCCGCATGAAGGAACCCCAGTGGACGGACTACGGGGTCGTGGAGACGTACGAACCGACCGAGGACGGCGGGGACCCGTCCGAGGACGACCTGCTGGAGCAGGCTCAGGACGACGACCTGGTGGCCGCGCTTCCCGGCCACCTGATGATCCTGACGCACTCCGACTTCGACCTCTGCGTCACGCTGGAGACCTACACCCGCCGCCCGCCGGTGGAGACCGAGGGCTGGGACCACGTCGCCGAGGTCGGCTACGAGAGCCCCACCGGCGAGATCGTGCTGAGGGACGAGCTGAGCGGCACCGAATTTCCCGACCTGTCGCTCAACGGCCGTGCGGGGCACTACCGGATCCGGGTGCACTACGACTGGTTCAGGTGGAAGGGAGAGCAGGAGGGCGGCCAGCGTCTGTTGATCATGGCGTTCCCCGGGAAGGGGGACAAGCCGATCACGTACCGCAAGCCTTCCAGTCGGTGAGCACGCCTCAGGCGGGTCAGGACGACGGCGAACCCCGTGCCCGGCAGGTCGACGCCGGCCTGGCTCGGAGGCCGGGAGACGCGGGTCACACCCGTCCATGTCACAGGGGATCGGGCTACCCCGTCTCAGGGGGTGTAGCCGTCAACGACCACGGAGGAGCACAGCATGGACGCGCGACTCGACTACTTCGCCGACCCGACCGCCGGCAAGGTCCTCAAGCACTTCATGTCGGCGGGCAAGGCGCTCAAGGACTCGCCGCTGCCGGCCGCCACGCAGGAACTGGTGGCGCTTCGGGTAAGTCAGATCAACGGCTGCGCCGTCTGCGTCGACATGCACACCAAAGAGGCCGTCGCCGCCGGTGAGACCCCGGTGCGGCTGAACCTGGTAGCGGCGTGGCGGGAGGCCACCGTCTTCACCGAGGCCGAGCGCGCCGCGCTGCGGCTGGCGGAGGAGGGGACCCGGGTCGCGGACGCGGCCGGTGGGGTCGACGACGAGGTGTGGGCGTACGCCGCCGAGCACTATGACAAGGAGCAGCTCACCGCCCTGGTGATCCTGGTCTCCTTCATGAACACGGCGAACCGGCTGAACATCATCACCCGGCAGCCGGCCGGCGACCACGTGCCAGGGCAGTTTCACTGAACGGCATCGGCGACCGGCTCGGGGCCCGGCCACGGGCTCCGAGCCTTCCGGCTTCGGGGTGTCTCTCCGGCGTCCCGGACGATCATCGGAAGATGCCCGCACCGGCGGGTACGGCCGGGTGAGAGGTGCGGGGGAAGGGGGTCCGGCGTGAGCAAGGTCGAGGAGTTCGAGGAGCTGCGGCCGCTGCTGTTCTCGATCGCCTATCGGATTCTGGGCAGTGTGGGTGAGGCCGAGGACGCGGTGCAGGAGACATGGCTGCGCTATGACGGCTCGGCGACCCGGCCCACGTCGGCCAAGGCTCTTCTGTCGACCACGGTGACGCGGATCTCGATCGATGTGCTGCGTTCCGCGCGGGTGCGGCGGGAGGAGTACGTGGGCCCGTGGCTTCCCGAGCCGCTGCTCAGCGATCCGTATCAGGATCCGGCGCGGTCGGCGGAGCTGGCCGACTCGGTGTCGATGGCGGCGTTGCTGCTGCTGGAGCGGCTCAGCCCGCTGGAGCGGGCGGTGTTCGTGCTGCGGGAGGTGTTCGGCTTCGGGTTCGACGAGGTCGCCGCGGCGGTGGGGCGGTCGGAGGCGGCGTGCCGGCAGCTGCTGGTGCGGGCACGGCGGCATATGGAGGCCGGGCGGCCGCGCTTCGAAGCGGTCCGCGCAGAGCGGGAGGAACTGGCGTCGCGGTTCTTCGACGCCCTCCGTGAAGGTGACCTCGTCGGCCTGCGGGAACTGCTCGCCGCCGACGTGTCGGTGGTCGGCGACGGCGGCGGCAAGGCCCCGCAGCTGGCCAGGGCCGTCGTCGGCGCCGAGAACGTGGCCCGGCTGCTCGCCTCTCTCTTCCCCCGGTTGGCCCGGATCGACGTGACGTTCGAGCCGCACGAGGTCAACGGCCAGCCGGGTGCGATCTTCCGCGACCGGGACGGCAGGGTGCTCCACATCCTGGTGCTCGATGTGCTCGACGGGCAGGTCCAGACGATCCGTTCGGTGATCAACCCCGACAAGCTCGGGCACGTGGGCCCGGTGGCGGACGCCTGGGCGATCGACCGCGAAGTAAGGCAGGCACGCCGGCGCACGGAATGAGGGGCCACGGCGATGTGCTGCCGTGCCCGTGCCGTCAGCGGGACGGCTCCCAGCCCCTGCGAGGGGCGCGGGCGCCGGTCGGCTGCTCGTCACGGCTGCGGTAGACCACGTACGGCCGGGTCAGGTAGCCGACGGGCGCGGTGAGCATGTGCACCAGCCGGGTGAACGGCCAGACGGCGAACAGCAGCAGCGCGCTATCCAGCCCAGCCGGGCCGACCGCGACAGCAGGTGGGCGGTGGCCTTGCCGGTGAACGCGCCGCCGCCCGCCAGTGGCGAGGCCACCACGTCGGCGCTGTAGGTGTCGTAGCGCCACTGGTCGGTGTGCAGGTACCAGTAGGCGGTGCCGATCATCTTCCAGCACGTAGGTGGTCTGCAGGTACACCGAGAACGCCATATACCCGCCGAAGGCCACCGTGTACAGGATGCACGCCTGCCAGGTGATCGGCAGTTTCGCGGTGGCGGCCAGGCGCGCGGCGAGCGGCTGGGTGGGGACCGTGCGGCCCGGCGCGTCGCGCAGCGTGAACCACGCCACGACGGTGTAGACGGCCAGGCCTGCGGCGGTGAGCAGGAACGGGGTGGCCGCGCCGTCGGCCTTGACCAGCTTGACCGTGGTCAAGGCACTGATCGCGGTGCCGCCCATGCCCGCGCCGAAGACGCCGATGGCCAGGCCGCGCCGCTCGGGGTCGCCGGGTACGGGGGGCGTGCGAACCCGACGGCGTGCGGCGGACGGTACGGCCTCGGTCTCGGCTTCGCTGAGCTGGGCGATCACAGTGATCCCCAAGAGTTTCACAAGTGGCCTCTGTGATCTTAAGCGAGCACATTCCAATCGGGGAAAGGGCTCCTCCGAGATGACCGACTTCGACATGACCGCTCACCGGCTCGACGACGGCTAGCCCGCCGCCGTCACCGGTGGCATGGCCCCGAACGTCGACCGGCTCGACTGCGACCGACGCGACGCCGTCGTCTTGTCCCTGCCGTAGTCAGACGGTATCCGCGGGGCACCTGCGCGGGCGTTCCCCTTTCACCGGCTGTCGTCGATCCGCTCCTCCCGTTGACACGGCGGGACGGACGCCGAGCGGCTTCCGCACTCCTGTGGCGGCGTCTCACATCTCCGGCGAAGGCACCACATGTGGCCGTACTCCAGGTGTGCCCCCCTGAACGACGTCCCACGGCGAGCATGCGACGCGTCTCGGATTCATACGTCTGCTTACCCTGCGGAAGGACCATCTCCTGTGCGCGCCGACGAGACGGCACACGATCCAACGAGCAGTTCCGATGAGCCGATCGCGATCGTCGGAGTGTCCTGCCGACTCCCCCAGGCGCCGAATCCGGAGGCGTTCTGGCGGTTGCTCCGGGACGGTGTGGACGCACTGACACCCGTGCCCGAGGGCAGGTGGGACATCGAGCCGGGAGACGACACCCCTCCGGATCACGCGGGTGTCCGGCGCGGAGGATTCCTCGACGGGGTCGCCGAGTTCGACGCGGGCTTTTTCGGGATCTCACCCCGCGAGGCCGTCGCCATGGATCCCCAGCAGCGGTTGATGCTGGAGCTGGCGTGGGAGGCGCTCGAAGACGGGGGCATCCTCCCCGCGTCCCTGGCCGGTAGCCGGACGGCGGTCTTCGTCGGGGCGACAGGGGATGAGTACGCCCGGCTGCTGGATCGGCGGGGAACCGCCGCCATCTCTCAGCACACCCTGACGGGGCTGAACCGGGGCCTCATCGCCAACCGCGTGTCGTACGCCCTGGGGGTGCGGGGTCCCAGCATGACGGTGGACGCCGCGCAGGCTTCGTCCCTGGTCGCCGTCCATCTGGCGGTCGAGAGCCTGCGGAGCGGGGAGTCGGCTCTCGCGCTGGTGGGCGGGGTGAACCTCGGCATCCTGCCGGAGGGGACCCTGGCCGCGGCAAGGTTCGGCGGCCTGTCCGCGGACGGCCGTTGTTTCACCTTCGACGCCCGCGCCAACGGGTTCGTACGCGGCGAGGGCGGGGTCGTCGTCGTGCTCAAGCCACTGGCCCGCGCGTTGGCGGACGAGGACCGGGTCTACTGCGTGATCCGGGGCAGCGCGGTGAACAACGACGGTGCCACCGGCGGGCTGACCGTGCCCGACGCCGACGCCCAGGCGGACGTGGTGCGGCGCGCGTGCGCGCGGGCCGGTGTCTCACCCGTACAGGTGCAGTACGTGGAGTTGCACGGCACCGGGACCAGGCGTGGCGATCCGATCGAGGCCGCCGCCCTCGGTTCGGCGGTAGGCGCCTTGCACCCGGCGGACAGCCCGCTCGTCGTCGGGTCCGTCAAGACGAATGTCGGTCATCTGGAGGCGGCCGCCGGAATCGTGGGCCTGCTCAAAGTCGCGCTGAGCATCGAGGCGCGGACGTTGCCGGCGAGTTTGAACTTCACATCGCCTTCTCCGGCCATCCCGCTCGACGAACTGAACCTGCGCGTGCGGACGGCTTCGGGTCCCTGGCCTCATCCGGATCGGCCCCTGATCGCCGGCGTCAGCTCGTTCGGGATGGGGGGCAGCAACGCGCATGTGATCGTGGAGGAGGCGCCGCCGGCCGACGAGCCCTCGTCGGCCGGCCTCATGGCGGACCCCGGCGGCCCGGAGGTGGTGCCCTGGGTGGTCTCGGGCCGCTCGGAGGCGGCGTTGGCCGCGCAGGCCGCCCGGCTGGTGGAGCGCGTCGAGGCCGATCCCGGGCTGCGTCCGGTGGATTTGGGCTACAGCCTCGCGACCACGCGCACCGCCTTCGAGCATCGGGCGGTGGTGCTGGGGAGCGAGCGCGGCGACCTTCTCCGGGGCCTGACCGCGCTGGCCGGGGACACCGCGACGCCCAACCTGGTGCGGGGCACGCCCGTGCCCGGCAGGACCGTGTTCGTCTTCCCCGGCCAGGGGTCCCAGTGGGCCGGCATGGCCGTCGAACTCTCCGAAGCCTCCGCCGTGTTCGCCGGGGCGCTCGACGAGTGCGCCGAGGCACTGGCTCCGCATGTTCGCTGGAACCTCGGCGAGGCGCTCCGTGATCCCGCCGCTCTCCGGTCCGTCGAGGTCGTGCAGCCCGCCCTGTTCGCGGTGATGGTCTCCCTCGCCCGGCACTGGGAGGCGCACGGGGTGCGCCCCGAGGCCGTGGTCGGGCATTCCCAGGGGGAGATCGCCGCGGCCTGCGTCGCCGGTGCGGTGAGCCTGGCGGACGCCGCCCGGATCGTGGCCCTGCGCAGCCGGGCACTCACCCGCCTCGCCGGTACGGGCGGGATGGCCTTCCTGGGGCTCCCCGCCGACGAGGTCCGCGGTGAGTTGGCCGGTCGGCGCGGGCGTCTGGCCGTCGCCGCCGTCAACGGCCCCGCCGCGACCGTCGTGTCCGGAGACGCCGACGCCGTCGCCGGGATAGTGGCGGACCTGCAGGCCAGGGGAGTCCACGCGCGGGTCATCGCGGTCGACTACGCCTCCCACTGCGCACATGTGGAGGTGCTACGGGAGCCGATCCTCGACGGGCTCGGTTCCATCAAGCCGTCTTCCGGCCGGGTCCCTTTCCATTCGACCGTCACCGGCGAGGTCATGGATACCGCCGGGCTCGACGCCGGCTACTGGTATCGGAACCTTCGCCGGCCGGTCGACTTCGAACGCGCGGTCCGCGGTCTGCTGGCCGCGGGATACCACCGCTTCATCGAGATCAGCCCGCACCCCGTACTGACCACCGCGATCATGGACACGGCCGCCGGCGCGGATTCCCCTGTCGCCGTCATCGACTCGCTGCGTCGCGACGACGGCGGCTCCGCCCGCTTCCGGACCTCACTCGCCCACGCTCACGTCAGCGGCGCACCGGTCGACTGGACCACTACACTCACCGCCGGTCGGCGGGTCCACCTGCCGACCTATGCCTTCCAGCGTCGGTCGTACTGGCCCGGCGAGGCGGCGCGGCCCGCCCGCGCCGTGGCCGCGGAGAACGGGGCCGGCGAGTCCCGGCCGGTCGATCGGACGCCGGGCGTTCCCAGGACGGAGACCTCGTCGCTCTCCGGCAGGCTGACCGCGGCGAACGCGGAGGAGCGGCCGCGGGTCCTGCTGGACTTCGTGCGGGCACACGCCGCGGCGGTCATGGGCCATGCCGGTCCGGACGCCGTCGAGCCCGGGCGGATGTTCAAGGACCTGGGGTTCGACTCGCTCATGGCGGTCGAACTCGGCAACAGGCTGACCGACGCGGCCGGGCTGCGCCGCGATGCCACGCTCGTCTACGCCCACCCCACCCCCGAAGCGCTCGCCCGCCACCTCGGTGAGGCGGTGTGGGGCGACGACCGCACGGGAGCGGCGCGCGAGGAGGACGCGGAGGTCAGAGCCGGCGAACCGATCGCGATCATCGGAATGGCCTGCCGTTATCCGGGCGGTGTCGGTTCACCGGAGGACCTGTGGCGGCTGATGGCGGACGAGGTCGACGCGACGGGGCCGTTCCCGACCGACCGAGGATGGGACCTGAGCCGGCTGTACGACCCGCGGCCGGGAGTGCCGGGCCGTACCTATGTCCGGCGAGGCGGTTTCCTCGACGCCGCCGCCTTCGATGCCGACTTCTTCGGGATCGGCCCCCGCGAGGCCGCCGCGATGGATCCCCAGCAGCGGCTGCTGCTGGAGGTCGCCTGGGAGGCGTTCGAACGGCCCGGCATCGATCCGGCCACGCTGCGCGGCGCACCCGTCGGGGTGTTCGTCGGCGCCGGAGCCCAGGAGTACGGCCCGCGCCTGTACGAACCGGCGGACGGCCACAACGGCTACCTGTTGACCGGGAACTCGCCCAGCGTCGCGTCCGGGCGGATCGCGCACACGTTCGCCTTCGAAGGCCCCAGCATCACGGTCGACACGGCCTGCTCCTCCTCCCTGGTCGCCATGCACCTCGCCGCCCAGGCCCTGCGTCAGGGCGAATGCTCGATGGCACTGGCCGGTGGTGCCGCCGTCCTGTCCAGCCCCGGGCTGTTCGTCGAGTTCAGCATGCAGCGGGGGCTTTCCCACGACGGCCGGTGCAAGCCCTTCGCCGCGGCGGCCGACGGCACCGCCTGGGGGGAGGGCGCCGCTCTCGTGCTCATGGAGCGCCTGTCCGATGCCCGGCGTCTGGGTCACCGGGTGCTCGCGGTGATCCGGGGGTCGGCGGTGAACCAGGACGGCGCGAGCAACGGCCTGACCGCGCCGAACGGGCTGTCACAGCAGCGTGTGATCAGGCAGGCGCTGACGGCCGCCGGGCTCGGCGAAGGCGACGTGGACGCGGTGGAGGCCCACGGCACCGGTACCACCGTGGGCGACCCGATCGAGGCCCAGGCCATCATCGCCACCTATGGCCGGAACCGGCCGGTCGATCGGCCGCTGTGGCTGGGGTCGATGAAGTCCAACATCGGCCACACCCAGGCCGCGGCCGGGGTCGGCGGTGTGATCAAGATGGTCATGGCGATGGAGCGTCGCATCCTGCCCAAGACCCTGAACGTCGACGAGCCCAGCCCGCACGTCGACTGGGCGGGCGGGGCGGTGTCGCTGCTCACCGAACCGCGGCCGTGGCTCCCGTACGGGCGGCCGCGGCGGGCGGCGGTGTCGTCCTTCGGGATCAGCGGCACGAACGCGCACCTCATCCTGGAGGAGCCGCCGTCGGTCGCCGAACCCACGGCGGCCGACTCCACGGACGCGGGCACGGTGGAGCGTCGTGCGCTGCCCTGGCTCCTGTCGGGAAGGTCCGAGGGGGCGCTGCGTGCGCAGGCCGCTCGACTGGCGGAGTTCGTCCGGGCCGATCCGGAACCGCGGCCGGTCGACGTGGCCTACAGCCTGGCCGGCACCCGCGCCGTGTTCGAGCATCGCGCGGCGGTGACGGGAGGCGAACACGCGGACTTCCTCTCCGGCCTGACCGCGCTGGCCGAGGGAGTCGCGGCCCCCAACGTCTCCCGGGGTGTGCCCGCCCGCGGCAGGACCGTGTTCGTCTTTCCCGGGCAGGGCTCTCAGTGGGCGGGCATGGCCGTCGAGCTGGCCGAACACTCACCGGTCTTCGCCGAGGCGCTCGCCGAGTGCGCGGACGCCCTGGCTCCGCACGTTCCGTGGGACCTGCACGAGGTGCTCCGCGATGCCGGCGCTCTGGCCCGGGTGGACGTCGTGCAGCCCGCTCTGTTCGCCGTCATGGTGTCCTTGGCCAGGAACTGGGAGGCCCATGGCGTTCGCCCGGACGCGGTCGTCGGCCACTCCCAGGGGGAGATCGCCGCGGCGTGTGTCGCGGGAGCCCTGTCCCTGGCGGACGCCGCGCGTGTCGTCGCGCTGCGCAGCCGGGCCCTGACCGCGCTCGCCGGTACCGGCGGCATGGCGTTCCTGGGCGTGCCGGCCGATCGTGTCCGCGAGGAACTGGCCGGTCGGCGAGGACGTCTGTCAGTGGCCGCGGTCAACGGCCCGGCCGCCACCGTGGTGGCGGGGGATCCGGACGCGGTCGAGGAGATCATGGCCGTCTACCGGGCCAGGGGGGCGCAGGCCCGGAGGGTCGCGGTGGACTACGCCTCGCACTGCCCGCACGTGGAGGCTCTTCGTGAGCCGATCCTCGAAGCGCTCGCCGCGACAGCGCCACGGGCGGGACGGATCCCGTTCTACTCCACCGTCACAGGCGAGGCGCTGGACACCGCGGGACTGGACGCGGGCTACTGGTACCGCAACCTACGCCATGGTGTGGAGTTCGAGCGTACGATCCGCACCCTGATCCAGGATGGACACGACCGTTTCGTCGAGGTCGGCCCGCATCCGGTGCTGACCGGTGCGATCGAGGACACCGCGGCCGACGCGGGAGCCACCGTCGCGGTCATCGAGTCGCTACGCCGCCAGGAGGGCGGGCCGGAGCGGTTCAGCGCCTCGCTCGCCGACGCCTGGGTCAGTGGCGCGCCGGTCGACCGGATACCGGTCCTCGGAGCCGGACACCGTCGTGATCTGCCGACGTACGCGTTCCAGCGCCGGTCCTACTGGCTGCCCCCCGCCCTCGGGGCGGGCGACGTGACGCGGGCGGGAGTGGACGCGGCGGACCATCCGTTGCTGGGCGCGGCGGTGGAGATGGCCGACGGCACCGGTGTCGTCTTCACCGGTTCGTTGTCGCGAAGCGCGCATCCGTGGCTGGCCGATCACGCGGTGCTGGGCCGGGTGCTGCTGCCGGGTGCCGCGTTCGCGGAACTGGCGCTGCACGCGGCGGACCGTCTGGACTGCGGGGGGATCGAGGAGCTGACACTGGAGGCGCCGCTGGCGGTGCCGGATGAGGGCGGGCAGGTGTCCGTCCAACTCCTCATCGCCGGACCCGGCGATGAGGGGCGGCGCTCGTTCACGATCCATTCCCGCCGGGGCGGGGCCTCGGCGGACGGGGACCGGTGGACGCGGAACGCCTCCGGAGTGCTGGCACCCCTGATCGCCGGAGAGGGGGAGCACCTGGCGGTGTGGCCGCCCGCGGGTGCGACGGCGATGGCGCTCGACGGAGCGTACGAGCGGCTGGCCGAGCGGGGATACGGGTACGGGCCGGCTTTTCAGGGGGTGCACGCGGTCTGGCGGCGGGGCGAGGAGACCTTCGCCGAGGTGCGGCTGCCCGAGCCGGTGGCCGACGACGGTTACGGAATTCACCCGGCGCTGCTGGACGCGGCCCTGCAGACGATCCTGGTGGCCGACGCGGGTGCCGACGCCGTACGACTGCCGTTCTCCTGGAGCGGGGTGCGCCTGTTCGCCACCGGGGCGCGGACGTTGCGCGTCCGGGTGTCCCCTACGTCCGCCGATGCCGTCGGCCTGGTCTGCGCCGACCCCGGTGGGGCGCCGGTCGCGCTGGTGGAGGAGCTCACGCTCCGGCCCGTGCGCGCGGAGCAGCTGGACCTTCTCGACCGTCCCGTTGCCGGTGAGTGGCATGAGGGGACGCACCTGCTCGACTGGACGCCGGTCGACGCGGTCGAGACGCCGCTGAACACCACCTCGACCTGGGTGGTACGGCTCGGCGCCGACGGGCAGGACCGCCCGGGGACGGAGCCGCTCGCCGGCCTTCCGCCCGGTCGACGGTTCGCCGGTCTGGATCAGCTGCGCGCGTGGCTCGACGACCACCCGGTTCCCGCCGGACCTGGCGTGGTGGTCGCCGTGGTGGACGCGGGCAAGGACTGGGAGAGCGCCACCGCGGCCGCCGGCCGTGTCGAAAACGTGCTGAGCCTGGTGCGGGGCTGGCTCGCCGACGAGCGGTTCGACGGGTCGCGGCTGGTGGTCGTGACACGCGGTGCGGTCGCGGCGCTTGACGGCGAGAGTGTCGGCGACGTGCCGGCCGCGGTGTGGGGGCTGGTCCGTACCGCGCAGACCGAGAACCCGCAGCGGCTGGCGCTGATCGACGTGGACGGGCGTCAGGCGTCGGACGCCGCGCTGGCGGGTGCGATCGGGACCGCGTCGACGGGAGGCGAGTCCCAGCTCGCGGTTCGTGAGGGGCGGCTGCTGGCGGCACGGGTGGTCCCGTATCCGGCGCGGAGGGGTGCGCTGGTGCCGCCGGGGCGGAGCGGCTGGCGGCTGGAGGTGACCGAGCAGGGCGGACTGGACGCCCTGGCGTTGGTCGACTGCCCGGAGTCGGTCGGTGGGCTGGAGCCCGGGCAGGTCCGTGTCGCGCTGCGGGCGGCCGGGCTGAACTTCCGGGACGTGCTCATCGCGCTGGACATGCTGGCCGACCGCAGGGTGCTCCGGGAGGGGGCCGGAGTCGTTGTCGAGGTCGGCGCGGAGGTCACCGGAGTGCGTCCGGGCGACCGGGTGATGGGGTTGTTCCCGAACGGCGCCGGGCCGTTGACGGTGACGGATCGGCGCCTGGTCGCCCGGATACCGGGAGACTGGTCGTTCGCGCGGGCGGCCGGGGTGCCGGTGGTGTTCCTGACCGCGTTCCACGGGCTTGTGGACCTGGCCGGACTGAAACCGGGGGAATCGCTCCTGGTTCACGCGGGAGCCGGCGGTGTGGGCATGGCGGCGATTCAGCTGGCCCGGCATCTGGGTGCGGAGGTCTACGCGACCGCGAGCGACGGCAAGCGGGACGTCCTGCGCGGCCTCGGGGTGGACGACGGGCGGATCGCCTCCACCCGGGACCTGGCCTTCGCCCGGCGTTTCCTGCGAGCCACCGGGGGGCGCGGTGTGGATGTGGTACTGAACTCACTGGCGCGGGAGTTCGTCGACGCCTCCCTCGACCTACTGCCCCGCGGGGGCAGTTTCATCGAGATGGGCAAGACCGACCTACGCGACCCCGATGAGATCGCCAAGGCCCATCCCGGCGTCGTCTACCAGGCGTTCGACCTGTTGCGACTGGAACCCGATCATGTTCAGCGGATGCTCGTGGAACTGGTCGGGCTGTTCGAGCGGGGAGTGCTCCAGCCGTTGCCGGTGACCTGCTGGGACATCCGGCAGGCTCCGCGGGCCTTCCGGTTCATGAGCCAGGCCCGTCATGTCGGGAAGATCGTGCTCACCGTGCCCGCGCCGTTCGACCCGGAGGGCACGGTTCTGATCACCGGTGGAACCGGGACGCTGGGCTCGTTCGTGGCCCGGCACCTCGTCCGCCGACACGGCGCCCGCAGGCTCCTGCTGACCAGCCGGCGCGGACCGGATGCCGAAGGGGCCTCGGAACTGGCGGCGGAACTCGGCGCACTCGGCGCGCGGGTGGAGATCGTCGCATGCGACATCGGCGACCGCGACGCCCTGGCCGGCCTGCTCGCCGGACGCGAACTGACCATGGTGGTCCACGCCGCGGGCGTGTTGCGCGACGGCGTCATCGGCTCCCTGACCTCGGAGCGGTTTCAGGAGGTGTGGCGCCCGAAGGCGCAGGCGGCCTGGACCCTGCACGAGCTCACCCGCGATCAGGACCTGACCGCGTTCGTCATGTTCTCCTCGGCCCTCGGTACGCTGGGCGGTCCCGGGCAGGCCAACTACGCCGCCGCCAACGCCTACCTCGACGCCCTGGCCCGGCACCGCCACACCCGTGGCCTGCCCGGCCTCTCCCTCGCCTGGGGACTGTGGGAACAGAGCAGCGGCATGACAGGGGGCCTCACCGCCACCGACCTGCGGCGGATGACCCGCTCGGGCCTCAAACCCCTCACCGCCGAGTCCGGGCTCGCCCTGTTCGACAGGGCGTTGTCGACCGGAGATCCGTTCCTGCTGCTCACGGAGTTCGACGGGGCGGCGCTGGTCGCCGCGGCCCGTGAGGGGACCGTGCCGCCGCTGCTGCGGGGGCTGGTCCGCACACCGGCCAGGCGCACCGCCGGTGCCGCCGCTCCGTCAGGCACCGTCTCGCTCGCCGAACAGCTCGCCGGGCTGACCGAGGTCGCCCAGCGCGGCCTGTTGCTCGACATGGTCCGCGGTCACGTGGCCGCCACCCTCGGGCACGCCGACTCCGCCGGCGTCGACGTCCGCCGCGCGTTCAAGGAGGTCGGCTTCGACTCCCTGTCCGCGGTCGAACTTCGCAACCGCCTCAACACCGCCACCGGCCTGCGCCTCCCTTCCAGCCTCATCTTCGACCACCCGACTCCGGAGGCGGTCGCGCTCCACCTGCACGCCACGGTCGCCGGGCCCACCGCCGAGGCCGACCCGGAGGAGAGCGCCGTACGCGCCGCGCTCGCCGCCATTCCGCTGTGGAAGCTACGTGAAACCGGACTGATGGAGCAGTTGCTGGCCCTCGCCAACGGTTCACCGGCACACGACACCGTGCGAATTCCGAGCACCGACGACATCGACACCATGGACCCCCGCGACCTTCTAGAACTGGCCCACGACTATTCCTCGTGGCCGGGTGGATCGGAGAGTTGAGATGAAGGCATCCGGCGAAGAACTCGTCGAGGCGCTGCGCCGCTCTCTGAAAGAGATCCAGCGGCTGAAGCAGGCCGGTCAGCGTTCGGCCGACCGGGCACGCGAACCGATCGCCATCGTGGGCATCGGTTGCCGTTACCCGGGCGGGGTGCGCTCGGCGCGGGATCTGGGGCGGTTGGTCGCGGACGGGGTGGACGCGCTCGGGGCGTTTCCCGTCAACCGGGAGTGGGACCTCGACGCCCTGTTCCATCCGGATCCTGATCACGCCGGAACCACGTACGTGCGAGAGGGAGGGTTCCTGCACGACGCGGACGGATTCGACGCGGAGTTCTTCGGCATCTCGCCCCGTGAGGCACTGGGGATGGATCCGCAGCAGCGGCTGCTGCTGGAGGTCGCCTGGGAGACGCTCGAACACGCGGGCATCGACCCGGCCGGCCTGCGCGGCACCGCGACGGGGGTGTTCGTCGGAGCCCTGACCTCCGAGTACGGCCCCCGCCTGCACGAGCCGACCGCAGGCCACGACGGCTACCTGCTGACCGGGAGCACCCTCAGTGTGGCGTCCGGCCGCATCGCGTACACGCTGGGCTTGGAGGGGCCGGCGATCACGGTGGACACCGCGTGTTCCTCCTCGCTGGTGGCGATCCATCTGGCCGTTCAGGCGTTGCGCCGGGATGAGTGCGAGCTGGCGCTGGCCGGCGGCGTCACGGTCATGGCGACCCCGGGGATGTACGTGGAGTTCGCGCGACAGCGGGGGCTGGCACCCGATGGGCGGTGTAAGTCGTTCGCCGCGGCGGCCGATGGGACCGGCTGGGGCGAGGGCGCCGGGATGCTGCTGCTGGAGAGGTTGTCCGACGCCCGTCGTCTGGGTCACCCGGTGCTGGCGGTGATCCGGGGGACGGCGGTGAACCAGGACGGGGCTTCCAACGGCCTGACTGCTCCCAACGGTCCTTCGCAGCAGCGTGTCATTCGTGCCGCTCTGGCGGAGGCGGGGCTGGCCGCCGCGGAGGTGGACGCGGTGGAGGCGCACGGGACCGGGACCAGGTTGGGTGATCCGATCGAGGCGCAGGCGATCCTCGCCACCTATGGGCAGGACCGGCCGGCTGATCGGCCGTTGTGGCTGGGGTCGCTGAAGTCCAACATCGGTCACACCATGGCCGCCGCCGGCGTGGGCGGTGTGATCAAGATGGTGATGGCGATGGAGCGGGGGGTGTTGCCGAGGACGTTGCATGTGGATGAGCCGAGTCCGCATGTGGACTGGTCCGAGGGGGCGGTGTCGCTGCTGGCCGAGGCGCGGGTGTGGCCGGGGGGTGGGCGGCCCAGGCGTGCGGGGGTGTCGTCGTTCGGTATCAGTGGGACGAACGCTCATCTCATCTTGGAGGAGCCGCCGGTCGTCTCGGAGGGGTCGCCGGTCGTCGATGGTCTTGGTTCCGGTGGTGCCGGTGGGGTTTCCGCTGGGTCGTCGTTGGTGGTGTGGCCGCTTTCGGGGCGCAGTGAGGAGGTGTTGCGGGAGCAGGCGCGGCGGTTGGGCGGGTATCTGGCCGATCGTCCGGATGTGGATGTGGATGTGGTGGCCGTGGCGCATGGGCTGGCGGTCGGGCGGACGCATTTCGCGCACCGGGCGGTGATCGTGGACCCGGCGGGCTCGGTGACGGGTTCGGTGGCCGGTGGTGTGGTGTCGGGTGGGGCGCTGGAGGCTGTTGCCGAGGGGGGTGCTCATCCGGGTGTGGTGTATGGGCGGGTGAGTGCGCAGGGGCCGGGCAGGACGGTGTTCGTCTTTCCCGGTCAGGGTTCGCAGCAGGCCGGTATGGGTTTGCAGTTGTATGACGCCTTCGAGGTGTTCCGCGACGCGCTGGATGAGTGTGACCGGGCGCTGAGTGCGCATACCGGTTGGTCGGTGGTGCAGGTGTTGCGGGGTGGTGTGGGGGCGCCGGCGTTGGCGGGTGCTGAGGTGGTGCAGCCGGTGTTGTTCGCGGTGATGGTGTCTTTGGCGCGGTTGTGGCGGTCGTGGGGGATTGTTCCGGATGCGGTGGTCGGGCATTCGCAGGGGGAGATCGCGGCGGCGTATGTGGCGGGTGCGTTGTCGTTGGAGGACGCGGCGCGGGTGGTGGTGTTGCGGAGCAGGGCGTTGGCGCGTCTGGCCGGTACCGGCGCGATGGTGTCGGTGTGGGCTGATGAGGCCAGTGTGTTGGTCTTGTTGGAGCGTTGGCGGGGCCGGTTGTGGGTGGCGACGGTCAATGGCCCGCAGAGCACGACCGTTTCGGGTACGGCCGAGGCGGTGGCGGAGTTTCTCGCGGTGTGTGAGGCCGAGGGGGTGCGGGCTCGGGCGGTGGAGGTGGATTACGCCTCCCACTCCCCGCTGGTGGAGACGCTGGAGGAGCCGATCCTGAAGGCGCTGGCCGGGATCGCCCCGCAGGCGGCTGAGGTGGCGTTCTACTCCACCGTCGAAGGTGAGGTGACGGGAGGCCCGGCGGACACCACGGGGTTGGATGGCGGCTACTGGTACCGCAACCTGCGTAACAGTGTGCGCTTCGACGAGACGGTGCAAAGCCTGCTGGATCAGGATCACCGGGTGTTCGTCGAGGTGAGTCCGCACCCGATCTTGGTTCCGGCGTTGGCGGCCCGGGTCGAGGCTCATGTTGAGGCTCGTGGGACGCCCGCGGTGGCGGTGGGCAGTCTGCGCAAGGATCGCGCGGAGGTAACGGCACTGGCCACGGCGGTGGCGACGTTGCATGTCCATGGACTCAGCCCCGACTGGAACGTGCTCTATCCGGCCCCGCCACTCAGCGAGCGACCGCAGCTGCCGACATATCCCTTCCAGCACCGGCGCTACTGGCTCACCCCGACGGTCGGGGCGGGTGCGTCGGCGGCAGGTCTGGAGGTGTCGGATCATCCGTTGGTGGGTGCGGTGACCGAGTTGGCCGAGCAGGGTCAGGTGGTGTTGACGGGTCGGCTTTCGCTGCGGGGGCATGCGTGGCTCGCTGACCACGCTGTGGCGGGCAGGGTGCTGGTGCCGGGTACGGCGTTTGTGGATCTGGTGCTGCGGGCTGCCGATCATGCCGGTCATCAGGTTGTCGATGAGCTGGTGTTGCGGGCGCCATTGGCATTGGGCGCCGAGGGGTCGGTGGACCTGCAGGTCATCGTCGGGGCGCCAGAGGAGGACCGGTGCGCTTTCAGCGTTCATTCCCGTCCGCACACCACGGGCGGTGGTGGGCGCGAGGGGTGGACGCTGCACGCGAGCGGATACCTGTCCCGCGTCTCATCAGATGCCTTGTCGTCCACGGTGGTGGGGTGGGCTTCGTGGCCGCCGCCGGGCGCGCAGGCTGTCTCGGTGGAGGGCTTGTACGAGCGTCTGGCCGCCGACGGCTACCAGTACGGTCCCGCGTTCCAGGCCGTGAGCGCCATCTGGCGCCAGGGCGATGACCTCTACGCCGAGGTCCGGCTTCCCGAAAGCCTCGACAGCCGCGGTCACGGCATCCATCCGGCTCTCCTCGACGCGGCGCTTCACCCTTTGGTACTGCCGACCGACACCGGTGGTGGTAGTGGTGTGCGGCTGCCGTTCGCGTTGTCGGGCATCACGTTGCACGCCACCGACGCCACGATGCTGCGGGTACGCATCACCACCGTCGACGCCGACACCGTCAGTGTCACCGCCACAGATCCCGCGGACGCGCCCGTCATCACCATCGACGCCCTCACCCTCCGCTCCAGCGACGCCGACACGCTGAACAGTGCTCCTGCCGTGGCCTCCGACGTCGGCTCGAATCTTTTCCACCTCTCCTGGACAGCGGACATCAGGCCCATGCCGGCGAATGCCGCGGCACGACGGCGGCCCCGCTGCGCTGTGCTGGCAGAGCAGAACCCGGAGCGAGCGACCGAAGTGGCCACGGCGATCGGTGCCGCCCCCGTCCACCGGGATCTGACCGCGCTGATCGACGGACCGAGCTCGATCGGCACAGAGGATCCAGAACTGGTCGTCTGGCTTCCCCCTCTCATCGACGCCGGCAGTGTCGACGTTCCGGCGGCCGTTCACGCCGTCACCGAGCAGGCTCTGAAGCTGCTGCAGGCGTGGATGGACAACCCTCGGCTGACCGACACCCGCCTGATCATCCTCACTCACCACGCCATCGCGACCGGCCCTCTGGACGGGGCGCCCGACCTTGCTCAGGCCGCTGTATGGGGACTGGTCCGCACTGCTCAGAACGAATACCCCAATCGTTTCGCGCTACTGGACACGGATCACCACGAAGCCTCCTACCGGCAGATTCGGCACCTGCTCACCCGTCACATCCTGGAGGACGAGGAAGGCCAGCTGGCCCTTCGCCAGGGTGTCGTCCACATGTCCCGACTCACCCGTGTCCGATCGGACGACATTCTCTCTCTGCCGGCTGCCGCCTCCTGGCGGCTGGACACCGTGGGTAAGGGCACCCTCGCCAATCTCGTGCTCAGCGCCGGACCGGATCCGGTCGCTCCCGGAGCCCTGCTCCAGCGAGAGTCGACCGGCGCCGAGTGTGGTTCGGCGGAAGCGGCGCGCCTCGCCACCACGGCGGACATCGCGGGCCCGGGGCCTGAGCAGGCTCTGGCCGACGGTCACATTCGTATGTGTATCCGCGCCAGCGGACTGAACTTCCGCGACGTGATGGTCGCTCTCGGCCTCGTCGGAGACGACGGTCTCGGCCTGGAGGGGGCGGGAGTCGTCACCGAGGTCGGCCCCAACGTGGACGGGCCGGCCGTCGGCGACCGGGTCATGGGGTTCATACCCGATTCGTTCGCCCCCGCTGGAGTCACGGACCAGCGCATGGTGATCCCTGTGCCTCGTCACTGGTCCTTTACCGACGCGGCTTCGGCCCCGGTGGCTTATCTGACGGCCTACCACGCCCTGTCGGAACTGGCCGAAGTCCAGGCCGGGCAGCGGGTGCTGATTCACGCGGGCGCCGGCGGAGTCGGTATGGCGGCCATCCGGCTTGCCCGGCACGCGGGGGCGGAGGTGTTCGCAACCGCAAGCCCGGCCAAGTGGCCGATCCTGCGGGAGATGGGCCTCGACGACGACCACATCGCCTCGTCCCGCAGCCTGGAGTTCAAGGCCAAGTTCCTGCAGGTGACCGGCGGCCAGGGAATGCACGTCGTACTGGACTGCCTGAAGGGCGAATTCGTCGACGCCTCGTTGGAACTGCTTCCCAACGGGGGGAGTTTCATCGAGATCGGCAAGACCGATGTACGAGACGCGGGTCAGGTCGCCGCCATGTACCCCGGCGTCGTCTACCAGGCCGTCGACCGCGCCCTCGGCGACCCCGAAGTCATTCACCGGCTGTTCACCCGCCTGGCTCCGTTGTTCGAAGACGGCACCTTGCCTGCTCTTCCCATCAGTACGTACGACATCCGGCAGGCACGCCAGGCGTTCCGGGACATGAGTCAGGCCCGCCACGTGGGCAAGATAGTGTTCACTCTCCCGAACGCGCCTGACGGCAACGGAACCGTGCTGATCACAGGGGGAACAGGGACCCTTGGTGGCCTGCTCGCCCGTCACCTGGTGACCGAGTACGGGATGAGAAACCTTCTCCTGGTCTCTCGCCGGGGTCCGGACAGCGACGGCGCCGTCGGGCTGGCCGAGGAACTGACCGAGCTCGGTGCGAGGGTCACGGTCGCAGCCTGTGACATCGCGGACCCGGCCGCACTCGCCGCTCTGCTCGACTCCATTCCTCAGCAGCACCCATTGACCGCTGTCGTGCATGCCGCCGGAGTGCTGGCCGACGCGACGGTTCCAGCGCTCACTCCTCACCATCTGCACCGGGTACTGCGCTCCAAGGTCGACGCCGCCTGGAACCTGCACCAGCAGACCCGCCATCTCGACCTGGCCGGATTCGTGCTGTTCTCGTCTCTGAGCGGTACCGTCGGCTCCCCAGGACAGGGCAACTACGCGGCCGCCAACGCCTACCTCGACGCCCTGGCCCACCACCGACGTCACCTTGGTCTTCCGGTCACGAGCCTGGCATGGGGCTATTGGCAGCCGGCCACCGGGATGACCTCCCATCTCAGCGGTAGTGACAAGTCACGTCTCGCTCGTTTCGGCTTCACCCCCATCACCGCCGAGCACGGAATGAAGCTTTACGACGCGGCGCTGGCCACGGGTCTGCCCGCACTGGCGCCGGCTCCGCTCGACCTTCGCGTCCTCACCGCGCAGTCCCGGACCGGAACACTCCCCAAGATTCTCACCAGTCTGTCGGCGACCTCCGTTCGTCGCCGTGCCGGCGACGCCGGAACCGCACACTCCTTCGCGGCCGAAATGGCCGGCCTCGGTTCCGCTGATCGGCGCGAGCGCCTGCTGCAACTCGTCCAGACCCAAGCCGTCATGGTTCTTGGACATGGCACCTCCACCTCGCTCGACCCGGAGCAACCCTTCAAGACCCTGGGCTTCGACTCCCTCACAGCCCTCGAACTCAGAAACCAGCTGGGCCACCACACCGGCCTCAAACTTCCGCCGACCCTCGTCTTCGACCATCCCAACCCGCGCGCGCTCTGTACGTACCTCGACAGCAGGTTTTCCTCTGTCATAACGAAGGAGTCCTCCGACCTTCTTTCCGAGCTCAATAGATTCGAAGCCGCCCTCGCCTCGGCAGCCCTTGACGAGGACGAAAAATTTGCGATCGAAGCCAAACTGAACGGCTTGCTCGAAGGTCTGGGCAGATCTCGGCGGCAGTCGGATGCCGTGGTCGAACACATAATGTCGGCTTCGACCGACGAGATATTCGACCTCATCGACAAGACGATTTCCTGATGTCAAGCGACACCATTATGCGGAGGTTGGCCCGGTGAGCGACCAAGAGAAGCTCGTACAGTATCTGAAAAAGGCGACGGTCGAGCTTTACGAGACCAAGCAGCGGCTTCGTGAACTGGAAACTCAGGCACACGAGCCGATCGCGGTGGTGGGGATCGGTTGCCGTTTCCCCGGCGGGGTGACGTCCGCGGCGGAGCTGTGGGACGTGGTCGAGGCGGGGAAGGAAGTGATCGGCGAGTTCCCGGTTGATCGTGGCTGGGATCTGGACCGGTTGTTCAGCTCTGATCCGGATGAGTCGGGTACGACGTATGTTCGGCGCGGTGGGTTCCTGGATGACGCGGCCGGGTTCGACGCGGAGTTCTTCGGTATCTCGCCTCGTGAGGCGTTGGGGATGGATCCGCAGCAGCGGTTGCTGTTGGAGGTCGCCTGGGAGGCGGTGGAGAGGGCGGGCATCGATCCGCGCAGCCTGGCCGGGACCCCCACCGGGGTCTTCGCGGGCATTTGGTCCCATGAGTATGGGACCGGGAGCTCCGAAGCCGTTGAGGGCTACCGGCTGACCGGAGTGGCGGCCAGTGTGGCTTCGGGGCGTATCTCCTACTTGCTGGGTTTGGAGGGGCCGGCGATCACGGTGGACACCGCGTGTTCCTCCTCGCTGGTGGCCGTGCATCAGGCCTGTCAGTCACTGCGATCAGGTGAGTGCGACCTCGCTCTGGCCGGTGGTGTCACGGTCATGGCCTCCATCGACCTTCTGGTGGACTTCGCCCGGCAGCGTGCGCTGGCGGCGGATGGCCGGACGAAGGCGTTCGGTGCCGGTGCCGACGGCATGGTGACGAGTGAGGGCGCCGGGATCGTACTGCTCGAAAGACTGTCGGACGCGCTGGCCAACAAGCATCCGATTCTGGCGGTGGTTCGTGGGTCGGCCATCAACCAGGACGGGGCTTCCAACGGTCTGACGGCTCCTCATGGTCCTTCGCAGCAGCGTGTCATTCGTGCTGCTTTGGCCAGTGCCGGTCTCAGTGCGGCTGATGTCGATGTCGTCGAGGCTCATGGCACCGGGACCACGTTGGGTGATCCGATCGAGGCCGGTGCTCTGCTTGCCACCTATGGGCGGGATCGGCCGGTTGATCGGCCGTTGTGGCTGGGGTCGGTGAAGTCCAACATCGGTCATACGCAGGCGGCGGCCGGTATCGCGGGTGTGATCAAGATGGTGATGGCGATGGAGCGGGGGGTGTTGCCGAGGACGTTGCATGTGGATGAGCCGAGTCCGCATGTGGACTGGTCCGAGGGGGCGGTGTCGCTGCTGGCCGAGGCGCGGGTGTGGCCGGGGGGTGGGCGGCCCAGGCGTGCGGGGGTGTCGTCGTTCGGTATCAGTGGGACGAACGCTCATCTCATCTTGGAGGAGCCGCCGGTCGTCTCGGAGGGGTCGCCGGTCGTCGATGGTCTTGGTTCCGGTGGTGCCGGTGTGGTTTCCGCTGGGTCGTCGTTGGTGGTGTGGCCGCTTTCGGGGCGCAGTGAGGAGGTGTTGCGGGAGCAGGCGCGGCGGTTGGGTGGGTATCTGGCCGATCGTCCGGATGTGGATGTGGATGTGGATGTGGTGGCCGTGGCGCATGGGCTGGCGGTCGGGCGGACGCATTTCGCGCACCGGGCGGTGATCGTGGACCCGGTGGATTCGGTGACGGGTTCGGTGGCCGGTGGTGTGGTGTCGGGTGGGGCGCTGGAGGCTGTTGCCGAGGGGGGTGCTCATCCGGGTGTGGTGTATGGGCGGGTGAGTGCGCAGGGGCCGGGTAGGACGGTGTTCGTCTTTCCCGGTCAGGGTTCGCAGCAGGCCGGTATGGGTTTGCAGTTGTATGACGCCTTCGAGGTGTTCCGCGACGCGCTGGATGAGTGTGACCGGGCGTTGGGTGCGCATACGGGCTGGTCGGTGGTGGAGGTGTTGCGGGGTGGTGTGGGGGCGCCGGCGTTGGCGGGCGCGGAGGTGGTGCAGCCGGTGTTGTTCGCGGTGATGGTGTCTTTGGCGCGGTTGTGGCGGTCGTGGGGGATTGTTCCGGATGCGGTGGTGGGGCATTCGCAGGGGGAGATCGCGGCGGCGTATGTGGCGGGTGCGTTGTCGTTGGAGGACGCGGCGCGGGTGGTGGTGTTGCGGAGCAGGGCGTTGGCGCGTCTGGCCGGTACCGGCGCGATGGTGTCGGTGTGGGCTGATGAGGCCAGTGTGTTGGTCTTGTTGGAGCGTTGGCGGGGCCGGTTGTGGGTGGCGACGGTCAACGGCCCGCAGAGCACGACCGTTTCGGGTACGGCCGAGGCGGTGGCGGAGTTTCTCGCGGTGTGTGAGGCCGAGGGGGTGCGGGCTCGGGCGGTGGAGGTGGATTACGCCTCGCATTCTCCGTTGGTGGAGGAGTTGCGCGAGACCATTGTGGAGGCGTTGGCGGGTATCGTCCCGAGGCCGGGTGAGGTGGCGTTCTACTCCACCGTCGAAGGCATCGAAGGCATCGAGAGCCAGGGTGCCGGGCGGCCGTTGGACACCACCGGGTTGGACGGCGAGTACTGGTATCGCAACCTGCGTAACAGTGTGCGTTTCGACGAGACGGTGCAGAGCCTGCTCGGTCAGGACCATCGGGTGTTCGTCGAGGTGAGTCCGCACCCGATTTTGGTGCCGGCGTTCTCGGCCAGGGTCGAGGCGCATGAGGTGCCCGCGATCGCGGTGGGGAGCCTGCGTAAGGACCGTCCCGAGGTGACGGCGTTGGCCACGGCGGTGGCGACGTTGCACGCCCATGGTCTGAGCCCGGATTGGGGCACGCTCTATCCGGTTCCGCCGGTCACCGGTCGGCCGGAGTTGCCGACGTATCCCTTCCAGCACCGGCCGTACTGGCTGGCTTCGGCGGTGGGTGCGGGTGGGAGTGTGTCGGCGGCGGGTCTGGGGGTTTCGGATCATCCGTTGGTGGGTGCGGTGACCGAGTTGGCCGAGCAGGGTCAGGTGGTGTTGACGGGCCGGCTTTCACTGCGGGGGCATGCCTGGCTTGCCGATCACGCGGTGGGTGGGCGGGTGCTGGTGCCGGGGGCCGCGTTCGTGGATCTGGTGCTGGGAGCTGCCGATCATGCCGGTCATCAGGTCGTTGACGAGTTGGTGTTGCAGGCGCCGTTGGTGCTGGAGGCCGAGGGGGCGGTGGACCTGCAGGTCATCGTCGGGACATCGCGGGAGGAGCGGTGCGCCTTCAGCGTTCATTCCCGCCCGCACAGTACGGGCGGGCAGGATGGCTGGACACTACACGCGAGCGGATACCTGTCGGGTGTTTCGTCCACGGTGACGGCGGGCTGGAATTCGTGGCCGCCGCCGGGCGCACAGGTGGTTCCGGTGGAGGGTCTGTATGAGCGGCTGGCCGCCGCCGGTTACCAGTACGGTCCCGCCTTCCAGGCCGTGAGCGCCATCTGGCGCCAGGGCGATGACCTCTACGCCGAGGTCCGGCTTCCCGAAAGCCTCGACAGCCGCGGTCACGGCATCCATCCGGCCCTTCTTGACGCGGCGCTTCACCCCCTCATACTGCCCGGCACCACCAGTGGCGATGGCGGCGGTGGCGGTATGCGGATGCCGTTCGTGTTGTCGGGCATCACGTTGCACGCCACCGACGCCACGATGCTGCGGGTACGCATCACCACCGTCGACGCCGACACCGTCAGTGTCACCGCCACAGATCCCGCGGACGCGCCCGTCATCACCATCGACGCCCTCACCCTCCGGTCAAGCAGCCCGCTCTCGGAGGAGCACACCCCCGTCACGCCGAGGAGCCGCCCAACCCGGACCGTCCGTCGCCGTGCCGGCAATGCCGACACCGCACGGTCCTTCGCCGCCGAACTGGCCGGTCTCACTCCAGGTCAACAGCACGACCGGCTCCTGCGGATCGTCCAGGCCCACGTGGCGACCGTTCTCGGGCATGTCAGCTCCGGCACCCTCGACCCAGAGCAGCAGTTCAAGGCTCTCGGCTTCACCTCCCTCAACGCGCTCGAACTTCGCAAGCAGCTCGGCCGGACCACGGGCTGCGACCTTCCCCCGACCGTCGTCTTCGACCACCCCACGCCACGGGCCCTGGCAACTCATCTCTACGAGCAGGTAGCCGGTGTCGCGTCCGCCGCCGTTCCAGCACCGGTAGGGATGGAGACGGACGAGCCGATCGCGGTGGTGGGGATCGGTTGCCGTTTCCCCGGCGGGGTGACGTCCGCGGCGGAGCTGTGGGACGTGGTCGAGGCGGGAAGGGAGGTGAGTGTCGAGTTCCCGGTGGATCGTGGCTGGGATCTGGACCGGTTGTTCGGCTCCGATCCGGATGAGTCGGGTACGACGTATGTTCGGCGCGGTGGGTTCCTGGATGACGCGGCCGGGTTCGACGCGGAGTTCTTCGGTATCTCGCCTCGTGAGGCGTTGGGGATGGATCCGCAGCAGCGGTTGCTGTTGGAGGTCGCCTGGGAGGCGGTGGAGAGGGCGGGCATCGATCCGCGCAGCCTGGCCGGGACCCCCACCGGGGTCTTCGCGGGTACGTGGTCTCATGAGTATGGTGCCGGGAGCTCCGAAGCCGTTGAGGGCCACCGGCTGACCGGAGTGGCGGCCAGCGTGGCGTCCGGCCGCATCGCGTACACGCTGGGTTTGGAGGGGCCGGCGATCACGGTGGACACCGCGTGTTCCTCCTCACTGGTGGCCGTGCATCTGGCCGCTCAGGCGTTGCGCCGGGGTGAGTGCGCGATGGCACTGGCCGGTGCTGTCACGGTCATGGCCTCCACCGACCTGTTCGTGGACTTCGCCCGGCAGCGCGTGCTGGCGGCGGATGGCCGGACGAAGGCGTTCGGTGCCGGTGCCGACGGCATGGTGGCGAGTGAGGGCGCCGGGATGCTGCTGCTGGAGAGGTTGTCCGACGCCCGTCGTCTGGGTCACCGGGTACTGGCGGTGGTTCGTGGGTCGGCCATCAACCAGGACGGGGCTTCCAACGGTCTGACGGCTCCTCATGGTCCTTCGCAGCAGCGTGTCATTCGTGCTGCTTTGGCCAGTGCCGGTCTCAGTGCGGCTGATGTCGATGTCGTCGAGGCTCATGGCACCGGGACCACGTTGGGTGATCCGATCGAGGCCGGTGCTCTGCTCGCCACCTATGGGCGGGATCGGCCGGTCGATCGGCCGTTGTGGCTGGGGTCGGTGAAGTCCAACATCGGTCATACGCAGGCGGCGGCCGGTATCGCGGGTGTGATCAAGATGGTGATGGCGATAGAGCGGGGGGTGTTGCCGAGGACGTTGCATGTGGATGAGCCGAGTCCGCATGTGGACTGGTCCGAGGGGGCGGTGTCGCTGCTGGCCGAGGCGCGGGTGTGGCCGGGGGGTGGGCGGCCCAGGCGTGCGGGGGTGTCGTCGTTCGGTATCAGTGGGACGAACGCTCATCTCATCTTGGAGGAGCCGCCGGTCGTCGAGAACGAGGGCGGTGGTGATGGGTCGTCGTTGGTGGTGTGGCCGCTTTCGGCACGCAGTGAGGAGGCGTTGCGGGAGCAGGCGCGGCGGTTGGGTGGGTATCTGGCCGATGGCCGGGATGTGGATGCGGTGGCCGTGGCGCATGGGCTGGCGGTCGGGCGGACGCATTTCGCGCACCGGGCCGTGATCGTGGACCCGGCGGCCGGTGATGTCGAGCAGACGACCGAGGCTGTTGGAGCTGTTGCCGAGGGGCGTGTTCATCCGGGTGTGGTGTACGGGCGGGTGAGTGCGCAGGGGCCGGGCAGGACGGTGTTCGTCTTTCCCGGTCAGGGTTCGCAGCAGGCCGGTATGGGTTTGCAGTTGTATGACGCCTTCGAGGTGTTCCGCGACGCGCTGGATGAGTGTGACCGGGCGCTGAGTGCGCATACCGGTTGGTCGGTGGTGCAGGTGTTGCGGGGTGGTGTGGGGGCGCCGGCGTTGGCGGGCGCTGAGGTGGTGCAGCCGGTGTTGTTCGCGGTGATGGTGTCTTTGGCGCGGTTGTGGCGGTCGTGGGGGATTGTTCCGGATGCGGTGGTCGGGCATTCGCAGGGGGAGATCGCGGCGGCGTATGTGGCGGGTGCGTTGTCGTTGGAGGACGCGGCGCGGGTGGTGGTGTTGCGGAGCAGGGCGTTGGCGCGTCTGGCCGGTACCGGCGCGATGGTGTCGGTGTGGGCTGATGAGGCCAGTGTGTTGGTCTTGTTGGAGCGTTGGCGGGGCCGGTTGTGGGTGGCGACGGTCAATGGCCCGCAGAGCACGACCGTTTCGGGTACGGCCGAGGCGGTGGCGGAGTTTCTCGCGGTGTGTGAGGCCGAGGGGGTGCGGGCTCGGGCGGTGGAGGTGGATTACGCCTCGCATTCTCCGTTGGTGGAGGAGTTGCGCGAGACCATTGTGGAGGCGTTGGCGGGTATCGTCCCGAGGCCGGGTGAGGTGGCGTTCTACTCCACCGTCGAAGGCATCGAAGGCATCGAAGGCATCGAAGGCATCGAAGGCATCGAAGGCATCGAAGGCATCGAGAGCCAGGGTGCCGGGCGGCCGTTGGACACCACCGGGTTGGACGGTGAGTACTGGTATCGCAACCTGCGTAACAGTGTGCGTTTCGACGAGACGGTGCAGAGCCTGCTCGGTCAGGACCATCGGGTGTTCGTCGAGGTGAGTCCGCACCCGATTTTGGTGCCGGCGTTCTCGGCCAGGGTCGAGGCGCATGAGGTGCCCGCGATCGCGGTGGGGAGCCTGCGTAAGGACCGTCCCGAGGTGACGGCGTTGGCCACGGCGGTGGCGACGTTGCACGCCCATGGTCTGAGCCCGGACTGGGGCGCGCTCTATCCGGTTCCGCCGGTCACCGGTCGGCCGGAGTTGCCGACGTATCCCTTCCAGCACCGGCCGTACTGGCTCACTTCGACGGAGAGGGCAGCCGACGTCCCATCGTACGATCTCGAATTCTGGCGCGCCGTGGAGAACGACGATCCGGGAGAGGTGGCCTCCCTGTTGAACATCGTCGATGACGAGCGGATCGCCTCCCTGAGGCCCCTGCTCAAGGATCTCGGGGAGTGGCGTCTCGGGAGAAAGGATCGTGCGGTCACGGGGGATTGGCACTACCAGCTCACGTGGCGGCGGCTGGAACGAGAAGTGCCGCGACTGTCCGGTACCTGGCTGGTCGTCACAACGCCCGGACAAGCCGACATGGGCCAGGTATCGGCGACTTCCAGCGCGATGACCGAGCAGGGGGCGAAGGTCGTCACCCTCGTGGTCGCCGACACCGTCTCCCGGGAGGAGCTGACCCGGCACGTTCACGACATGGTCGGATCGCTCTCTCCATCGGGCGCGGATTCAGGCGTCGACGACCGATCCGGCGAAGGTAGGTCATCCGCCTTGGCGGGAGTCGTCTCCTGGCTCGCCCTGGACCGGCGCTCTCATCCGGCGTTCCCCCAGCTGCCGGCAGGTGTGATCGGCAACCTCAAACTCGCCCAGGCCCTGGAGGGGATCGACGTTCCCCTGTGGGTCCTGACCCAGAACGCGGTGGTCACCGATCCCGACGAACCGCTGGACGATCCGATCCACGCCCTCTCCTGGGGCCTGCACCTGGTGGCACGCCAGGAGAATCCGCACGGCTGGGGAGGGCTGATCGACCTGGTCGAGCACGTCGGAGACGAGGTCGGGACACATATCTGCCAGGCACTCGGTGGCGGTGTCGACGATCAGTTCGCTGTCCGGCCGAGAGGACTGCTGCGTCGCCGGCTCAGTCGTAGTGCCGTGCCCCGAGCCTCCTCCTACGCATGGCCTTCCGACGGAACGGTGCTCATCACGGGCGGTACCGGAGAAGTAGGAAAGTCTCTCGCCAAGCGGATCGTGCACAACGGCGCCAGACACCTGCTTCTGCTGAGCCGCAGCGGGCCGGAAGCACCGGGCGCCGCACAGTTGGTCGACGAAGTGCGTGCGCTGGGCGCCGAGATCCGGATCGTCGCCTGCGACATCGCGGATCGTTCCGCTCTGGCGGGGGTGCTCGCCGACATCGACCCCGGTCAGCCGCTGCGGACAGTCATTCACATGGCCGGTACGTTCGACGACGCCACGCTGTCCGACCTCACAGCAGAACGACTGGAGAACGCTCTGCGGGCGAAGGTCGACGGTGCGCTGAACCTCCATGAGCTGACGAAATCCAGTGACCTCTCAGAGTTCATCCTGTTTTCGTCCACGGCCGTCATCCTGGGAGGAAAGGGGTTCGCGAGTTACGCGGCTGCGAACGCCTTCCTGGACTACCTCGCACACCAGCGTCGTGCCCAAGGTCTTCCCGCCCACTCGATCGCGTGGGGGATCTGGGAGGGCAGGGACCACACCTTCCCTCATCACGGCCTGAGAAGAATGCAGACGCAGCGGGCTCTGGCCGAGCTTGAGCAGGTGCTGACCGAGGACCGGCCGACCGCTGTCATCGCCAGCTTCGACTGGGGCAACTTCTACCCGCTCTACACCGCCTATCGTCCGTGCTCCCTGTTCGATGAGATCCCGGAAGTCGCGCGCATCCGCCAAAGCCCGGCCGTCTCCTCCGGGTCCGGCGACGCGTTGGCGGTGCGACTGGCGGAACTACCCCCGGAACGACAGCGCCACCACCTCCTGGGCGTCGTCCAGACCACCGTCGCCACCGTGCTCGGCCACAGTGACTCCGACGGAATACCGCTCGAACACTCCTTCAAGGATCTCGGCCTGGACTCGCTGACCGCTCTCGAACTTCGTAAGCACCTCAAGCGGGTCATCGGCCTGGAGCTTCCAGCCACCCTCATCTACGACTATCCGACCTCGCGGGCCCTCGCCGCCTACATTCACCGGGAGCTCTGCCCAGACGACAGCGGCAAGGACGCCGGCCCGATCCTCTCGCTTCTCAGGCAGGCGATATCACTCGGCAAGCCTGAGGAAGGAGCAGATCTACTGCTGACCGCGTCGCGGCTGCGCCCGTCATTCGACGTGGCACGACCGCTGCCCTCGACTTCGCTGTCCCAGGGGTCCGTACGACCGGCGCTGGTGTGCCTCTCGTCGGGTGAGTCCGAATATCTCAAATTCGCGAGAGCGCTCGAAGGAATTCGCGACGTCTCCGCGATCACCCTGCCCGGGTTCTCCAGCGGAGAGCTTCCCGCGAACGTGGCGGTCATGGCCGAGAGCGTGATCAGGGCACTTCCGGAGTCCCCGCACGGGAAGCCGGTCGTACTGGTCGGCAACTCGCTGACGTGTCTTCCGGTGTGCGCGACAGCACTGGCACTGGAGCGGCTGAACTCGCCGCTCGCGGGTGTGGTGCTGATCGATCCCCCTGGGAACGCGGCGAACGGACACCGCGACGAACTCTCCGTTCTGCTGCGGAGAATGGCAGGCAGGGAGGGGCCCGACGTCCCTTCCGACGAGCGACTCACCGCGACCGCCTGGTACGGCGAACTCTTCCACCGCTGGGAACCCGCGGAGATCGAAACCCCGATCCTCCTCGTCCGGCCAGGTCACGCAGGCTCTTCCTCGCGGTTCCCGATCGCGTCCGTGGAAGTCCCGAAGGTGGTGACCGTTCCCGCCGAGACCGACGTACTCGAAGAACACTCCGCGCTCATCGGCCTGACCGTGAGTAACTGGCTGATGGATCTGGCGCGGAGCACGGCCAATGAAACAGGTGGGAACATTGCTCTGGGATAGCGTCTTCATCTCCGGCACAGGGAGATTCCTGCCGCCCCGGGTGAACGTCGAGGACGTGCTGAGCGACTGCGCCATCAGTGCGAATCCGACCAGCCTCAAGCTGTCCGACTGGGCCTCCCTCACCATTTCGCGGGACCACTCGGCAGCGGAGATGGCGGGGATGGCGGCGGTTGACGCGATGAAGAACTCGGGATGCGGCGCCGATGACATCGCGTCGCTCGTCTACGCCTGTTTGGATGATCAGGAACACTTCGCGCCTGTCTGTCACGTGCAACGGGTCCTCGGCGTGCCCGAAGCGCTGGCCTTCGAACTGGGGGCGGCGAGCAACGGGGGAGCGACAGGTCTCGTCGTCGCGGCGAGCTTGCTGAGATCCGACCCTTCCGCCGGCGCCGCGATGGTCACCGCGGCCGGTCGCTACCACGCGGGCAGGTTGGGGCGATGGCAGGAATCGCTGGGCGTCTTCCTTTCGGATGGTTCCGCCGCGGCGGTTCTGTCCCGCGAGGGCGGGTACGCCCGGCTGATAGCCAGTTCTCACACCTCCGCCTCTGAGCTTGAGTCGCTCGTCGCGGTCCGGGGAGATCTGGATGACGGGAATATCATGCTGGCCCAGAAGACCAGTCTCGGGCCCTACCTTCCCATCATCCGAGATGCCGGCATGAAAACAGTGAAGCAGGTGCTGGAGGAGTCGGGAGTCGAGTTGCCGGAGGTGGCGAAGGTCGCGGTGACCGGGGTCGGCCTCGCCCAGCTCTCCGCCCTGATCCTGGAACCCCTGGACATCGCGCCGAGTCGTACCACGTGGGATTTCCTACGAGAAACCGGCCACGTCGGTCCCTCTGACGCGCTCCTCGGTATCGATCACCTTCTCCGCGGTGGACAACTCCAAAGGGGGGAGAAGATTCTCGTTGTCGGCATGGGAATAGGCTTCCGATTCACCACTTTGCTCCTTGAAGTCTGCGACCCGCCCGTTCCGAAGTAGTCCAGAGCCGGCGACAGCCCGCGGTTCCGCGCCGTCCCGGCCCCCGGCGCGGGCCGCCTTGCCCGTCGGACGCCCGCGCCCCCTCCCGGGGCGCGGTGGCCGCCGGCAAGACGTACTCCTCCCGCGGCGACCGCGTCCACCCGCGCCGACGCCGGATCAAAGAACGGGGCGGCTCCTTTCCACGGTGTGCCGACTGATGTCAGGCGGCGGGAAAGTCGGTGCCGGGCGCGCTGAGCGCGGTGGCGTCGAGGTTCGACCGGAGAGCCTCGACCTTGGCGGTGGCGTAGGAGTGGGCGTCCGAGCCGAGCAGCTGGCGCAGCGGGCCGTCGCCGGCCACGACCTGGCCGATGATCGCGCCGGCGCCCTTGACCGGGTCGCCGAGCTGGCTGCCCTGGAGCTTGAGGTGGTCGCCGGTCATCTCGCGGATGGCCGGGTAGTGCGCGGTCGTGCCGGCGGGCAGGGCGAGCGAGTCCTCGGTGAGGAAGGCGGTGCGGAAGTAGCCGGGTTCGACGATGGTGACCTTGACACCGAAGTCCGCCACCTCGGCCGCGAGGGCCTCGCTCAGCCCCTCCAGCGCGAACTTTCCCGCGCAGTACAGTGCCCAGCCCGGAACGGCGGTCAGGCCGAGAACCGACGACACGTTGATGACATGGCCGCTGCGCTGCTCGCGGAGGATGGGCAGCGTGGCACGGAGCACGTTCCACACGCCGACGACCTGGACGTCGAGCATGTCGCGTACGTCGCGGTCGCCGGTCTCCTCCACCGCGGCCAGGAATCCGTAGCCCGCGTTGTTGACGACGCAGTCCAGGCCGCCGAAACGCTCGGTGGTCTCAAGCACGGCCTGCCTGACCGCCGCCTCGTCCCGCAGGTCGACGGTGAGCGGGAGGAGACGTGACGTGTCGGCCCGGTCACCGAGCGCCGCGAGCAGCCGCTCGGAAGAGCGCGTCGTCGCGGCGACGCTGTCACCGCGCTCCAGCAACTGCGCGAGTCGGCCTCCCCCCGGATGGCCGCGTCCGCCGGGTGCCGGGCCTGCGCCGCGAGGAAGTCGCCCTCTTGGCCGGAGTGTCGACCGACTACTACGCACGCCTCGAACAGGGGTGTCCCATCAACCCGTCGCCCGCCGTCGTCGAAGCCCTCTGCCGCGCCCTCGGGCTCGACGTCGCAGGACGCGCACACTGGACCCTCACCGGCTCCGGCACCGAACACGAGCGCCAACGCCGGCACGATCGCGCCCAGGAACAGTGACCATGACCATCAAAGATCCTGCGCGTCAGTGGCACCGTTCGAGCCGAGCGGGAGAACGATCACTCTGACGTTGGTTTCTCGGTGGAGGGGCTGTCCACGGTCTCGAATGTGGCGACGGTGTGGAGATATGGGGCAGGTAGCGTGCAAACCCTCGTACGGGTGAGGCATCGCTCCTACCGTCGCGAGGTATGCGGACAGTGGATGTACTGGTCGTGGGTGCGGGCCTGGCCGGTCTGCGCACCGCCCGCCTGCTCGCGCGACGGGAACTGAACGTGCTGGTGGTCGACCGTCGCAGGTCGCTGTCGACGGGCATCCGCACGACAGGGATCTTCGTGCGCCGTACCCTCGATGACTTCGACGTGCCGGATCACCTGCTCGGGCCGGGAGTCCGGGAGGTGCTGCTGTATCCGCCGTCGCGGCGGGCGCCGATCCGGCTCACCAGCGACCGGGACGAGTACCGTGTGGCCGACATGGCGGCCGTCTACCGGCACGCGCGGCGTGCCGCGGAGTCGGCCGGGGCGCGGGTCCTTCTGGGTGTGCGGTATGTCGAGGCGTCGAGGGGTTTTGTGCGGTTCGCGGGTGCGGAACCGGTGATGGCCCGGTTCGTCGTCGGCGCGGACGGCGCCCGCTCCCGGGTGGCCCGTGATCTCGGGCTTGATGTCAACCGGCGCTTCCTCGTCGGTGCCGAGATCGTCCATCCGGTCGCGTCGGGCACGACCACTCCGGCGTTCCACTGCGTGCTGGACCCCCGGGTCGCTCCGGGGTATCTGGGATGGGTCATCGACGACGGCCGGCATGCGCATGTCGGCGTCGCGGGTTATCCGAACGCGATGCGTGCCGGTATCCGCCACCTGCTGGACGCCTTCGCCGCGGATGCGCCCGGCAGGACGCCGCCGGCCGGTCCGGTCGAGCGTCGAGGTGGTCCGATCCCGGTCGGCGGTGTGCTGCGACGGTTGGCATGCCCTGCCGGGTTGCTCGTCGGGGACGCGGCGGGCGCGGTGTCGCCGTTGACGGCCGGCGGGCTGGACCCTTGTTTGCGCATGTCCGAACTGGCCGCGGCGGTTACCGCCGGCTACCTGCGTACCGGCGACCAGCGGGTGCTGAGCCGCTACGACGGGGACGCGTTGCGGGCCCGGTTCCGAGGCCGGCTGCTGCTGCGCCGGGTGTTCGCCGGCATCCGATCCCCTGCCGCGGCGGAGGCGGCGGTGAGCGTGCTGCGCGGTCGTGCCGGTCGTGCCCTGGCGGCGCGGATCCTGTTCGGCGACGGCTCGTTTCCCGAGGTCGGCCCACGGCTCGCGGACCTGGCGATCGACCGCCCCCGCCGGTAACGCCGACCGCCTCTCATGGTCCGCGGGACAGGTCCTAGGGTAGGGGAATGCCGCTCGTGCCCCACCGCGTCCTCTCATGATCAGGGAGACCCGCGTGCTGCCCGCCCTCGCGGCGGGACCGGTCGAGGTGCCGTTCGTGATCCTGGGCTGGAGCGAGACCATCGCCCACGACACCACCTGGAACGAGCACTCCCACCCCTTCCACGAACTGCTCTGGAACGAGCGGGGCGCGTCCACGGCCGTGGTGGGGGCGCGGGTCTGGACGGTCACCCCCGCCCTGGGCCTGTGGATGCCCGCGGGCACGTTGCACTCCGGCTCGGCGATCGCCGGCACCTGGTGTCGCGCCAACTTCTTCGGCTTCGGCACCACGACCTCGATCTTCCCCACGCCCGTCGGCGTGGAGATCACCCCGCTGCTCCGGTTGCTGCTGGAGCGGCTCGCCGACACGGAGTTGTCCTCCGGCTCGCGGTCGGTGACCGAGGCGATGGTGCTCGACGTGCTCACCCCCTCCTCGCGCGAACTGCTCCTGCACATGCCCACCTCCGATCTGCTGCGCCCGATCGCCGACGCGCTCCGGGACGATCCGGGCGATCCTCGGACGCTGGCGGACTGGGCGTCCATCCTGGGCGTGAGCCCCCGCACGATCACCCGTGCCTTCAACGCGGAGACGGGCACCAGCTTCGCGCGCTGGATCGCGGCGGTGCGCGCTCAGCACGCGGTCGCGCTGCTCACCCAGGGATGGGAGGTCGACGTCGTGGCGGAGGAGGTCGGCTACCGTTCGGCGAGCGCGTTCGGCGCGGCCTTCCGGCGGACGACCGGGCTGACACCGGGGGCGTTCCGAGCGCGTTGAGACTCCGGGACGCCGAAGGCCGCCTTCCACGCGCGGCGCGGGTCTCGCGGACGTGTCGTGTCCTCGGGCGGACACCGCCTGAGGGGCCGTCGCCCGGTCTCCGTGTCCCGATCTCAACAACAGGTGTCTCAAAAGGGCTATTGCGACAAGTCGGTCATTTCTCCTAAGGTTCCAAACAAGGCAAGGCTTACCTAACTAGGTCGAGAGCTTGCGGTAGCACGGTGTACCGCTCCACGAACGCAGGACCGCGATCCAGACGTGTGAGGGCCGGCACCAGCGGAATTCTGAGAGTGGAGTACGGATTGAAGCGCCCATATAGCCTTCGCATCCTCGCCGTGACGGCCATCCTGCTGGGCATCGCGGGCTGCGGAGGCTCGCCGGAGACCAAGAACGAGAGTGCGAGCAGCACCCCGAGCAGCAGCCCGAGCGCCTTCCCCATGACGGTCGAGCACGCGCTGGGGAAGATCACCATCCCGGCGAAGCCGGAGCGGGTGGCCACGGTCAACTGGGCCAACCACGAAGCGCCGCTGGCCCTCGGCGTCGTCCCGGTCGGCATGGCCGCCGCGAACTTCGGCGACGACGACGGCGACGGTCTCCTGCCCTGGGTGAAGAAGCGCCTGGAGGAACTCAACGCCCAGACGCCCGTTCTGTTCGACGAGACCGACGGCATCGACTTCGAGGCCGTCGCCGACACGAAGCCGGACGTCATTCTGGCCGCCTACTCGGGCCTGACCAAGCAGGACTACGACACCCTGAGCGAGATCGCTCCCGTGGTGGCCTACCCGGACGCCGCGTGGGCGACCCCGTGGCGCGAGATCATCCGGATGAACAGCAAGGCCATCGGGCTCGCCGACGAGGGCGAGAGGCTCATCACCGACATCGAGGGCGACATCAAAGCGGTCGTCGCGAAGTACCCGCAGCTCAAGGGCAAGTCGGCGATGTTCATGACGCACGTCGACCCCAACGATGTGAGCGAGATCGGCTTCTACACGACGCACGACACCCGCACGTTGTTCTTCGAGGACCTCGGGCTGACGATTCCGGGCAGCATCACCAAGGCGTCCGAGGGCACGGACAAGTTCGCCCTGACCCGGAGCGCGGAACAGATCGACGTGTTCGACGACGTCGACATCATCACCGGATACGGCGACGAGAAGGGCGAGCTGCTCGAGAAGCTCGGCAAGGACCCGCTGCTGTCGAAGATCCCCGCCATCAAGCGCGGCTCGGTGTACCTCCTGCCCGGCAGCACGCCCCTGGGCACCGCCGCGAACCCGACCCCCCTGTCGATCTCGTGGGTGCTGGAGGACTACGCCAAGGCGCTCGCCGAGGCCGCGGACAAGGTCAAGTGACGCCGGTCGACACCGACCGCCCGCCGGACGCCGCTCTCGTGCGGCGTCCGGCGCGCGTCCGGGTTCTGTGGCTGCTCGTCACGGTACTGGTCCTGGCCGTGCTCATGGTGGCCTCGGTCGCCCTCGGCTCGCGCGACGTCGCCTGGTCCGACGTCTGGGCAGCGCTCGGCGGCGCGGACGACACCCTTGAACAGGCGGCGGTCGCCAAGCGGATACCGCGCACCCTGCTCGCGGTGGTCATCGGTGCCGCGCTCGGCCTCGCCGGCGGCGTCATGCAGGGCGTGACCCGCAACCCGCTGGCCGACCCGGGGATCCTGGGCGTCAACATGGGCGCGTCGCTCACCGTCGTCACCGCCGTCGCGTTCTTCGGGCTCACGTCGCCGACCGGGTACATCTGGGTCGCGATGGCGGGAGCCGCGGTCTCGGCCGTCTTCGTGTACGCCGTCGGGTCCCTCGGGCGCGGCGGGGCCACGCCCCTCAAACTCGCGCTCGCCGGCACCGCCACGTCGGCGGCCTTCGCGTCCCTGGTCAGCGCCGTCGTCCTGCCCCGCAACGACATCGCCGGGAGCTTCCGGCTCTGGCAGATCGGCGGGGTCGGCGGCGCGTCCTACGAGCGCATCGGGCAGGTCCTGCCGTTCCTCGTCGCCGGCCTCGTCGTGTGCCTGCTGTCCGCGCGGGCGCTGAACTCGCTCGCCCTGGGCGACGAACTCGCCGCCGGGCTCGGCGAGCGCGTCGCCGTCGCCCGGGCCACGGCCGCTCTCGGCGCCGTCGTACTGTGCGGGGCGTCGACGGCCGTCACCGGGCCGATCGCCTTCGTCGGACTCGTCGTCCCGCACACCTGCCGCCTGCTCGTCGGCGTGGACCACCGCTGGCTGCTGCCGTTCTCCGCCCTGGTCGGCGCGTCGCTGCTCACCGCGGCCGACGTCGTCGGCCGCATCGTGGCGCGCCCCGCGGACATCGAGGTGGGCATCGTGACGGCGCTGATCGGCGCCCCGTTCTTCATCCACATCGTCCGCCGCCAGAAGGTGCGTGAGCTGTGAGCGAGCGTAGCGAGCGAACCAATGAACACAGCAGCGTTGCGCTCACGGTCCCGACGAAGGAGGGACTGTGAGCGAGCGTAGCGAGCGAGCCAATGAGCACAGCAGCGTTGCGTTCACAGGCCCGACGAAGGAGGGACTGTGAACGCCCCCGCCGCCACTGGGCCCTCCGTCGTCCAGGCCGTCGCCCGCGGCCGCCGCCGGAGCGCCTCCCGGCGCCGCGCCGTGGTCCTGACACTGGCGGTGCTCGTCGCCGCCGGGTTCGCCGTGACCCTGATGTTCGGGCAGACCTTCTACCCGCCCCGCGACGTGGTCCGCGTCATCCTCGGCGAGCAGGTGCCGGGGGCGTCCTTCACGGTCGGGCGGCTCCGGCTGCCGCGGACCGTCCTCGCCGTGGTCGCGGGATTCAGCTTCGGCCTGGCCGGCGTCACCTTCCAGACGATGCTCCGCAACCCGCTGGCCAGCCCCGACATCATCGGCATCAGCTGGGGGGCGAGCGCCGCGGCGGCCATCGCGATCGTGTCGCTGTCCCTCGGCGGGACCCAGGTGTCGATCCTCGCCATCGTCTCCGCCCTCGCCGTCGCCCTGCTGGTCTACACCCTGGCGTTCCGGGACGGCGTCGTCGGCACGCGGCTCATCCTGATCGGCATCGGGATCTCCGCGATCCTCGAGAGCATCACCTCGTACGTCCTGTCCCGGGCCGCCGAGTGGGATCTCCAGGAGGCCCTGCGCTGGCTGACCGGCAGCCTCAACGGCACGACCTGGGAGCAGGCCCTGCCCGCCCTCGTCGCGCTGGTCGTGCTCACCCCCGTCCTGCTGGCGAAGTCGCGGGACCTGTCGGCGCTGCGGCTCGGCGACGACACCGCCTCCGCCCTCGGGGTCCGCGTCGAACGCACCCGCGTCACGTTGATCGTCGCCGCCGTCGGCCTGATCGCCTTCGCCACGGCGGCGGCCGGGCCGATCGCGTTCGTGGCGTTCCTGTCCGGCCCCATCGCGGCCCGGCTCGTCGGCACCGGTGGCTCCCTGCTCGTGCCCGCCGGGTTCGTCGGCGCCCTCCTGGTCCTCGTCGCCGACTTCGCCGGCCAGTTCGCGTTCGACGTCCGCTACCCGGTCGGCGTCGTCACGGGCGTTCTCGGCGCGCCGTACCTCGTCTATCTGATCGTCCGCACCCATCGGGCCGGAGGCTCGCTGTGACCACGTCCCACTCCCTCGTAGCCGAAAGCCTCACGCTCGGCTACGGCGACCGCGTCGTCGTCGAGTCCCTCGACCTGGTCGTGCCGCCCGGCGAGATCACGGTCATCGTCGGCGCGAACGCCTGCGGGAAGTCGACACTCCTGCGTTCCCTGTCCCGGCTGCTCGCACCCCGGGCGGGCCGCGTCGTCCTGGACGGCAGACAGGTGCACCGCATGCCCGCCAAGGAGCTGGCCCGCACGCTCGGACTGCTGCCCCAGTCGCCGGTCGCGCCCGAGGGCATCACCGTGCTCGACCTTGTCGGCCGCGGCCGCCACCCCCATCAGGGGATCTTCTCCCGGTGGAACGACGGGGACGACGCCGCGGTGGCGGCGGCCCTGGAGGCCACCCAGACGACCGACCTCGCCGACCGCGCCGTCGACGAGCTGTCCGGCGGCCAGCGCCAACGGGTCTGGATCGCCATGGCGCTGGCCCAGCAGACCGACCTGCTGCTCCTCGACGAGCCCACCACCTTCCTCGACGCCAGCCACCAGATCGAGGTCCTCGACCTGCTGACCGACCTGAACCACACCCGCGGCACCACCGTCGTGATGGTTCTGCACGACCTCAACCTCGCCGCCCGTTACGCCGACCACCTCATCGCCCTGGCCGACGGCCGCCTGCACGCCTCCGGCACCCCGGCCGAGGTCCTCACCGAGGACAACGTCCGCACCGTCTTCGGCCTCGACAGCCGCATCATCGAGGACCCCGTCTCCGGCAGCCCCCTGATGCTCCCCATCGGACGCCACCGCATCCGGCCACACGCGGGAGAGGCCCGGTCATGCGGATCAACGTAGCCAGTTGATCGATCGCGGACCGCGTCCCAGCATCTCGCCGACGCTGAGGGGGCCGGTCAGCGCCTCCCGGCCGGCAATGGGCTGCCCTGCGATCTGGAATCCCGCCCGGTGGCCCACTGCGGAGCGGTCGTCAGGGAACCGGGGTCGGCCACGCACGGATACGGTGGGGTGCGGTCCACCCACTCAGCGGCCCGGTCTCGCCGACGAAATCGAGAGGGCGAGCAGGCTGATCAGGTCGTAGGCCACGTGCGAGGCCGCGATCGACGTGATCTCGGCGTGATCGTAGGCGGGGGCCACCTCGACGACGTCCGCGCCGATCAGATTGCCGCCGGCGAGGCCGCGCAGGATTTCCAGTAGCTCCCTGCTGGTCAGGCCGCCCGCCTCCGGGGTGCCGGTACCGGGCGCGTGCGACGGATCCAGCACGTCGATGTCGATGGACAGGTAGAGGGGCCGGTCGCCGATGCGCCGGCGGAGCGCGTCGACGACCTCGTCCACGCCGCGCCGCATCACATCCGCGCTGGTGACGATGCCGAAGCCCATGCGCTCGTCGTCGTCGAGGTCCTGCTTGGCGTACAGGGGGCCGCGGGTGCCTACGTGGCCGATGGCCTCGGTATCGAGAATGCCCTCCTCGATCGCGCGCCTGAAGGGAGTGCCGTGCGTGTATTCGGCGCCGAAGTAGGTGTCCCAGGTGTCGAGGTGGGCGTCGAAGTGCAGGAGCGCGATCGGTCCGTGGCGGCGCGCGGCGGCGCGCAGGAGCGGCAGCGCGATGGTGTGGTCGCCGCCGATGGTGACCAGCCGGGTTCCGTCCGCGGTCAGGCCCGACGCGGCCTCCTCGATGGTCTCGACGGCCTCGCCGATGTCGAACGGGTTGCACGCGATGTCGCCCGCGTCGGCGACCTGCTGGGTCGCGAACGGCGAGACGTCCAGGCCCGGATGGTACGGACGGAGCAGGCGGCTGGCCTCCCGGACGGCCGAGGGGCCGAACCGCGCTCCCGGGCGGTAGGACACGCCGGTGTCGAACGGCACTCCCACGATCGCGACGTCGGCGCGCCCGACCTCATCCAGGCGGGGCAGCCGGGCGAAGGTCGCCGGGCCGGCGAAGCGCGGGACGCGTGAGGAGTCGACAGGCCCCCGGGGCTCGGTCATTCTGGTCAATCCTCTCGTGTCGGCGGGTCCGTACGTCGTCGTATTGGCCGCGGCGCACGTGGATCCCAGGTCGTGATCACGCGAGACGGGCAGGCGCATGCCGAGACTAGTGAGCTCGGGCCGCGACGATCCCTGGCTGAAGCGTCCAGGTACGTTGTGCAAATCGTCTATTCCGCCGCCCCGAACACCGGTTCATAAACTCGGTCCCACATACGAGTCGAGGAGGGTCGTGAGCGACACGATCAAGCAGGCCGGGTTGCCGGCCGCGTTCGCCTGGTCCCCGAGGGGCTGGCCGTCGGAGCGCGCGTTCAGCGAGCGGGACGCGGCCGAGGTCTGGTGCTATACCGACAGGTTCTCCTACTTTCCCGGCGAGACGGTCCGCTTCCATCTCAGCGCCGGCGTTCCGTCCTTCGAGCTGCAGGTGCTTCGAGACGGGCTGGAGCCACAGGTCGTGTGGTCACGTTCAAGGCTGTCGGCGGGCCGCTTCGAGGCGCCGGCCGACGCCTACGCCAACGGCTGCGGCTGGCCCGCCGGGCTGGAGCTGAAGATCCCCGACGACTGGCGCAGCGGTTTCTACATCGTCGTTGTGCGCGCCACCACCCCGGCCGGCGAGCTGTGGGAGCGCGAGCACTTCTTCGTCGTCAAGGCGCCCGCGCACCGGCGAGCCCGCGCCGCGCTCGTGCTGACCACCAGCACGATGCTGGCCTACAACGACTGGGGCGGCGCCAATCACTACCGCGGCCTGGGCGACGACCCCCGCAACGATGCCGGATCGCCGCTTGCCTCGACGCAGCGGCCCATCGCCCGCGGCATGATCCGTAAGCCGGCCGGTGCGCCGCGCGAGGCCAACACGGGAACGCTGCCGATGTATGGCGCCCCGCGCTACCCCTCGTATGAGTGGGCGCGTCTGTTCGGCTACAGCCGCCACCACGCTGACGCGTTCTGGGCCACCTACGAGCGGCACTTCGTCGTCTGGGCGGAGCGTCACGGGTACGAACTCGACTACCTGACCCAGCACGACCTGCACTTCGACCCCCACGCACTGGACGGGTACTCCTGCGCGATCGTCGTCGGGCACGACGAGTACTGGTCGTGGCGCATGCGCGACGCCGTCGACGCGTTCGTCGACGCGGGCGGCAACCTGGCCAGGTTCGGCGGCAACTACCAGTGGCAGGTACGGCTCAGCGAGGACGGGACCACGCAGTACTGCTACCGGCTGCCGTCCGCGGACCCCAGCGCGCGGGAGACGCCCCATCTGGCCACGACGGTGTGGGAGGCGAAGTCGGTCGGCCGGCCGGGCGCGACCACCATGGGGCTCAACGGTCTGGGCGGGATCTACAACCGTTACGGCGTGGCGACGCCGCGCTCGTCGGGCGGCTTCACCGTCTATCGGCCGCACCACTGGGCCTTCGAGGGCAGCGACCTCTACTACGGCGACCTGCTCGGCGGGCCGCCGTCGTTCCTGGCCGCCTTCGAGCTCGACTCTGTCGAGTACACGTTCCGGCGCGGGTTGCCGTATCCGACGTTCGAGGACGGCGCGCCCGAGACCTTGGAGATCCTCGCGCTCGCCCCCGCGGTGCGGGGCGAGGAGAACCGCTTCGGCGGCCAGGTGCCGATCGGCGGGCCCGAGGAGGAGGTCTACAACTACAACGCGGACCTCGGCGACGATCTGCCTGACTACGTGCACGAAGGCGAGATGCGCGGCGCCGGAATGATCGCGGCCTTCACCCGTGGCGACGGCGAGGTGTTCAACGGGGGCGCCACGGAGTGGTCCCATGTGCTCAGCCTTGGAGACCCGTTCGTCGAGCGCATCACGCACAACGTCCTACGCCGCTTCGGAGCCGCCGCGTGACCGCCGGACATATTCCAGACATCGACCAGGTGCGGGCCGTACACGCCGGGGCCGGCGAGCGCTTCGTGCCCCCGCTGAGCGACTATCACCTGCTGTCGGAGGAGTGGGTGGAGGAGGAGTTCCGGATCTTCGGCGGTGCGGCGAGCTCGTACACCGGCGGTTTCTGGACGGGTGAGCCCGGAGCGGTGCGATTCGACTCCTGGCCCTACGACGAGATCTGTGTCATCCTCAAGGGCCGCGTCGCGGTGCAGGACACGGCGGGGCGGCGCAAGGAGTTCGGTGCCGGGGAGTCGTTCCACATTCCTCAGGGATTCCGCGGCGACTGGATCACCATGGAGCCGAGCGCGAAGGTCTTCATCGCAGTGAGCCGCTGAGCTGCGCCGATGGCGAGGGCATGGCGGCATTGACACTAGAGTGGCGGCATGCTGCCACTCAGCGTGTTCGTCGCTCGACTGGGGCTGCCGGTGCGCGCGGGCGAGGATCACCTCGATGTCCCGATCCGCTGGGTGCACGTCAGCGAGTTGACCGATCCCTCGCGCTACCTGCAGGGCGACGAACTGCTCCTGCTGGCGGGCACCAACCTGCGGCCCGAGCTGAGCACGGAGTACGTGGCCCGGGTCAAAGCCGCCAGGGTCGCGGCCATCGGGTTCGGCGTGACGCCGGTCTTCGACCGGGTGCCCGAAGAGCTCGTGGCGGCCTGCCGGGTGCACGGCCTCCCGCTGCTGGAGATCCCTGCCGCGGTGACCTTCGAATCCTGCGCCGAGCTGCTCTACGGAGAGTTGCTCTCCTCGGAGATGTCGGAGATCAAGCGGCTCACCGACGCCCAGCGTGCCCTGATCAAGGCCGCCACCGGTCCGTCCCCGCTTACCAGGACGCTCGAACTACTGGCCACGCACATGGGAGGGTGGGCGCTGCTGTCCGATCGGGTCAGGCCGCGGGAATGGGCCGGGGGCGAGCCGCGGATCGACGATGAGGTACGGGTCGCCATCGATCGGGTCTGCGCCAGCACACGCCCGACGAGCGTCACGATGAGCTCGGTCGACCAGCGGGTCATGGTCCAGTCGGTGGTCGGCCCGCTGCCCTGCGGCTACGCGCTGGCCGTGGGCGCCCCGATCGTGGCCGGGGTCACCGACCGCGCCTTGATGACGATGGCGGCCTCCCTGCTCAGCCTGCTCATCCCCGTTCCGGCGGACAACTGGCCCGCCCACCAGGTCGGCCGGGCGGCGCTGGCCCTGGCACTCGACCCGCACTCACCTCGCTGGGTCCGGCACGCCGCGGACGTGTTCGGCGTCCACGGCTCCGGTGCCCGCTGGCGGGTCGTCTGCGCGCGTGCCGCCGGCGGCACGGGTACCTCTGCCAGGCTCGGTGAGCTCGCCTCCATGCTGGCCTCGCCGTTCGTCGACCAGGACGGCGAAGTGTCCATCGCCTTGCTGCCGGAGTCCGTACCACCGGCCCGGATCACCGACGATCTCGGGCGGGCCGGCTGGCTGGCCGGGATCAGCGCGGCTCATCCGGCCGCGCAGCTGAGGGCGGCGTACGAAGAGGCCGTCCAGGCGCTGCGCACGGCCCTGTTCCAGGGCGCCTGTGTGATCAGCGGGACCGAGGTGGACGGGCTCGCCGCGGCGCTGGACATGAGCCGCCTGCGTGACTACGCGGACCGCCGCTTCCGCCCCCTGCGCGAGCGCCGTCAGCAGGACGCCGCCGATCTGCTCGCCACGTTGCGGATCTGGCTGCGGCACAACGGCCACTGGGACCGTGCCGCCGAGGAACTCGGCGTGCACCGCAACACCGTCCGTCACCGCATCGGGCAGATCGAGAGCAGCCTCGGCTGCCGGCTCGGCGACGCGGAAACACGCATGGAGCTGTATCTCGCCTTGCGGGCGCTCGAGGAGGTCTAGGAGGGCAGGACTGTGCGGAACGTACAGTCGCGGCACTGTGGCCTGGATGGATCGTCACTCGTCCAGCCCTCAGGACCCGCCATAGGCTCCCCCTAATCGGCCAGGCGGCTCGGTTCCCAGGCCCTCCCCCTCTCCTCCATCCCGTGCACCGGTGTCCTGCCCCGGAGTAAGGAGCGAACACATGCCAGGTCACGTCACCGGAAGTCCCGCAAACAGGCCCGACGCCCTGGCCGGCAACGTCATGGGGACAAAGGATCTCGTCTTCACCGTCCTGGCGGCGTTGGCACCCCTGACGCTCATCGTCGCTGTCGCCCCACTGCACTTCCTCAAGGGCGGCGCAGCCGTCCCCGGGGGCTACCTGGTCGCCGGCGTGGTCATGGCGCTCTTCGCCGTCGGTTTCATGACCATGAGCCGCTACGTCCGCAATGCCGGAGCGTTCTACGCGACCATCGCCCGGGGGCTCGGCAAGCCGACCGGCTCAGGCGCGGCGGTGCTCGCGGTCGCGGCCTACAACGCCCTGCAGATCAGCACGTACGGCGCGCTGGGCGTCTACGCCAACACCACCTTCGCCAAGTACTTCCACCTCGACGTGCCGTGGTACGTGTTCGCGCTCATCGGCCTGGTGTTCGTCGCGTGGCTCGGATACCGCGGCATCCACACCAGCGCCCGGATCCTCGGGATCCTGCTCGTTCTGGAGACCGCGGTCCTGGTCGTGCTGGCGGTGTACGTCCTGGTGAAGGGCGGGAGCGGTGACTGGTCGGCCGTGTCGTTCTCGCCCGCCGCCGTGCTGGACCCGGGCAACGGCGCCATGTTCGCTCTGGTCGCCGGGGCTTTCATGGGCTTCGAGGCCACCGCGATCTTCAGTGAGGAGGCGCGCGGCGGCATCCGGACGGTCCGGCGGGCGACCTACATCGCGGTCGCCTTCATCGCCGTCTTCTACGCCTTCATCACCTGGGTCATCGTCCTCGCCTACGGTCCGGCCAAGATAGCCGCCGCGGCCGAGGCGGACCCGGTCAACCTCGTGGTCACCGTCTTCGACACCTACGTGCCCGCCCCGATCGTCGAGGTGATGAACATCCTGCTGCTGACCAGCGCGTTCGCCGCCCTGCTCGCGCTGCACAACGCGGCCAACCGCTACTTCTTCGCGTTGGGCCGCGAGGGGCTCCTGCCGCAGGTGCTGGGCCGTACGCACCCGCGGACCAAGGCGCCGTGGGCCGCGGGTCTCCTGCAGACCGCCGTGGCAGCGGTCGTCGTCGCCGTGTTCGCCGCCTTCGGGCTCGACCCCTACCTGGGGCTGCTGCTGTGGGGCAGCACGCTCGGCTTCCTCGGGATCATCACCCTGTGGGCGCTGTGCAGCCTGGCGGTCATCCGGTTCCTGCGCCGCGAGGCGCCCGAGGCCGGGCTCTTCCGCACGACGATCGCCCCCGGGCTCAGTTTCGCGGCCCTGGCCGTGGTGCTCTTCCTTGTGCTGACCAATCTGCCGCTGCTGACCGGCGCAGGTACCGTCACCAATGTCCTGATCGTGGGTGTCGCCGCCGTCGCCGTCGTCGTCGGCGTCGTACGGGCGCTGTACCTGAGAGCCCGCTCGCCCCGACTCTACGGCGGGCTGGCGCAGACATCCGTCGACGGGCCACGAGACCTGGCGGCCGACAATGCCTGAACCCTCCACGGAAGGCCGGGGCTACCGGCCGGTCGATCTCACCGCGGTGTTCAACGCACCGCGCTCGGTCCTCGATGACGGCGAGTCCTACCCACTCGGGCCGCGCACACTGTACGGTATCCCCTTTCTCTTCGGGGACGAGCGCGCGGACGCGGCACTGCTGCGGGTGTCCGGAGCAGCCGTCGGCATTCCGGTGGAGCGCGCCTTCGAGTGGATGGTGATCGCCCACGCTCTGGAATCCTCAGACCTGTTCGACGGCCAGACGGTCGGTGGCGTCTGCGCGCACTACACGCTGCTCTATGAGGACGGTCACACCGAGCGGCTGCCGGTCCGCCGGCGTTTCGAGATCGGGCCCACGCCGCGGTTGTGGAGAGACCGGGCGATTCCGCTCGACTGGGGGCAGACGCCGTTCCTGGCTGTACCCGACGCCCAGCACCGGCTGATGCCGCGGACCCATGGGCGCTTCGACGCGGCCGGCGCCCGGTTCGTCGACATCGACGACCCGCAGGCCAGGTCACCGTACGTGCTGCCCTACCGCTTCTACCTGTGGCCGTTCCGCAACCCGCGGCCCGACGTGCCCGTGCGCGCCCTGGAAATCCGCTCGCTGGGCCCGAGCGTCCTCATCGGCGCCGTGACCACCAGCGAACTCGACGAGGACCCGTTCGGGCGTACGGTGTGGCGCGACGTCCTCCTCGATCTCGACCCGCCGACCGGCACGGTCTCGGAGGAGTTGTCGGTGACCGTGGACCGCGGCTCCGCGACCTATCTCTATCGCCGGGTGGGCGGGGTGGACGGCCCCACACCGGCCTGGGGAGCGCCCGTCGAGGAGGAGCGGCGCGCCTATGTGCGCGTCGCCGCCACCCCCTCGGCCCAGCTGACCCTCAGGCGGGGAACGTCCGAGATCAGCACCTGTGGCTGGAAGGACCTGCTCGCCGCAGGCTCGCGTCGCGACCGCGGGATCACCTGGTGCGTGCCCGACGCCGGGCGGACCTGGGTACGCACGGTGGTCCGCGACGCGGCCACCGGCGAACCCGTCCCGTGCCGGATCCACTTCCGGTCCACCGACGGGGTGCCCTACCCACCGCACGGCCACCACGGGCACATCAACTCCGACGGCAACACCTGGAACCTTGACATCGGCGGCGATGTCAGGCTCGGCGCCACAACCTACTCCTACATCGACGGCACCTGCGAGGGCTGGCTGCCCTTGGGCGAGGTAACGGTGGAGGCGGCCCGCGGGTTCGAGTACCAGCCCTTGCGCACGACCGTCACGATCCGCCCCGGCCAGGCCGAGCTGGAGCTGACGCTGACCCGGATGACCGACATGGCCGCGACCGGCTGGTACAGCGGCGACACCCACGTGCACTTCGTCTCGACCCTCGGCGCCGAACTGGAGGCGCGCGGCGAGGATGTACGCGTCACGAACCTGCTGCTCAGCCAGTGGGGGCATCTGTTCACCAACACGGAGGAGTTCACCGGGCGCCCGCACACGTCGGCCGACGGCCACACCCACGTCTTCGCGGGCCAGGAGAATCGCAGCGGCATGCTCGGCCACATCAACCTGCTCGGCCTGCGGCACCCCATCATGCCCTGGTGCACCGGAGGGGCCGAGGAGTCGGAGCTCGGCGGTGGTCTGGAGACCACGCTGTCCCACTGGGCGGACGAATGCCACGAGCAGGGCGGTACCGTCGTCCTCGCGCACTTCCCGGTGCCGAACGGCGAGGTCGCCGCCCTGCTCGCCACCGGCCGGCTGGACGCCGTCGAGATGATCGCGTACGACCCGTACAACATTCGGGAGTACTACCGCTATCTGAACGCCGGCTACCGGGTGACCCTGGTCGGCGGCACCGACAAGATGAGCAGCGAGGTGCCGATCGGCCTCATCCGCACCTACGCGCACGTGCCGCCGCACGAGGACCTCGACTACTGGACCTGGTGCCAGGCCGTGCGAGAGGGCGCCACGTTCGTGACGAGCGGCCCGCTTCTACGACTGGACGTCGGCGGCCATCGGCCGGGGCAGGAGATCCGGGTGCCCGCGGACACGACTGTCCGTGTCCAGGCCCGAGCCGAGTCGATCTTCGCCATCGATCGCATCGAGATCGTGGCCAACGGGCGCGTCGTCGCCGAGCACCGGTCCCATCGCCCGGAGTACGTGCTCGAACTGGCCGCCGACGTGCCGATCGCCGGTGACTCGTGGATCGCCGCGCGGTGCTACGGTCCGGGCGCCGATGTCGCCAGGCACCACGACGTGTGGGCCAGGCCCATCATGGCGCACACGTCACCGGTCTACCTGTGCACCGGCGAGGACTACAGTCGCTTCGACGCGCTCACCGTCGAGCACATGCTGAACCTTGTCGACGGCTCCTTGGCCTACATCGATGAGCGGAGCCGGCGCCTGTGGCCAGGCCAGGTCTGCCATCGCCACGGGCAGGAAGACCACCTGGCCTTCCTGCGAGCTCCGTTCCTGCAGGCTCGCGACCTGCTGCAACGGCGTGCGGGCGAGCAACGCTGACGGTGGACGCCGTCACGGTCGCCGGAAGGCTCGCCTGAGTGACGCCCCGACGTGCGTAGCGCGCGGGCACAGCGGTTCCCGCACACCGCGCCAGGTCCAAACGAACGCCTCGCCAGGCTCCCCGGTCGACACCGTGCCCTGGACCCGGCTCCATCCCGGACAAGCGGGCCTCCTCGGCGGCCCGGGTCGGCAGGGTCATTTCGCACCCGGCACCCAAGGTGTCCGTACCGGGGGGAGGACCCCGTCAGGGAGTGAGGACGATCTTGTTACATTCGTCCTCCTTGTTCTTGAACATCTCGAAGGCGCGCGGGGCGTCCTGCAGCCGCATGCGGTGGCTGATGACGAAGCTGGGATCGATGTCGCCGTTGCGGATCCTGCCCAGCAGGGGTTTCAGATAGCGCTGCACGTGGCACTGGCCGCTGCGCAGCGTCAGTGACCGGTTCATCAGCGAGCCCATCGGGAACTTGTCGATCAGGCCACCGTAGACGCCGATCACGGAGACGACCCCGCCGTTGCGGCAGGACATGATCGCCTCGCGCAGGGCGTGCGGCCGGTCGGTCTCCATCCGGGTCGCCTGCTTGGCCCGGTCGTAGGCGTGCACGACGCCCGCGGGGTGATGGGCCTCCATGCCCACCGCGTCGATGCAGGCGTCCGGTCCCCGACCGGCGGTCATGTCCCGCAGCGCGTCGAGGACGTCGACCTTCTCGTAGTCGAGCGTCTCGGCACCGGCGCGCTCGGCCTTCCGCAGCCGGTAGGGGAAGCGGTCGATGGCGATGACCCGCTCGGCGCCCATCAGGAACGCGCTGGCGATCGCGAACTGGCCGACCGGCCCGGCGCCCCAGACCGCGATGACGTCCCCGGGCTTGATGTCGCACATCTCCGCGCCCATCCAGCCGGTGGGCAGGATGTCGGACAGGAACAGCACCTGGTCGTCCGGCAGGTCGTCCTCGATCTTGATCGGCCCCACGTCGGCGAACGGCACCCGCGCGTACTCCGCCTGGCCCCCGGGGTAGCCGCCGAGCATGTGGGAGTAACCGAAGATCCCGGCGGGAGAGTGACCCATGAGCTTCTCCGCCATCCCGGCGTTGGGATTGGAGTTCTCGCACACCGAGTACATGCCGTGCTGGCAGGCGCCGCAGGCGCCGCAGGCGATCGGGAAGGGCACCACCACGCGATCGCCGACCCGCAGTTCTCGCACCTCGGGGCCCACTTCCACCACCTCGCCCATGAACTCGTGGCCGAGGATGTCGCCCTTCTTCATGGTCGGGATGTAGCCGTCGTAGAGGTGCAGGTCGGAGCCGCAGATCGCGGTCGAGGTGACGCGGACGACGGCGTCATGAGCGTTCAGGATCGTGGGGTCGGGAACCTCCTGGACCTCGACGGTGTTGCGCCCCATCCAGCAGTTGGCCTTCATGAGGTACTCCCTGACATCACGGGCTGAGCGGGGCGTTGCCGGGCCTGCCGCAGGGCGCGGGTGCCCTCCGGGCTCCCTTCGGAGCGGACCACCTCTCCGATCTCCATGACCTGCTTGAACCGGCGCAGGTCGTCTCGTACCTGCTGCTCGGGGTGCTCTCCCAGCAGCCTGGCGAAGGCCGCGCCCACCTTGCCGCCCGGAGGGGCGTAGCGGAGGTTCACCCGCACCTCCGTGCCGCGCCCGCCGGGCGCGTCGGTGAAACGTACGGAACCGCTGTTGTCGACGGTGGCCTTCCCGGTGGAGCGCCAGGTGATCACCTCGCCGGAGCGGTCCTCGACGATCACGGCCTCCCACTCGATGGCCTTCTTCACGGGCCCCTTCGCCTTCCAGTGCGATCGCCCGTCACCGATCGTCCGCACCGACTCCAGGTGCGTCATGAAGCTGGGAAGGTTCTCGAAGTCGCGCCAGTACCGGTACACGTCCTCGCGGGGGCGATTGATCGTGACGGCCGCGTGCAGGTTCATCCAGCGCGCGGACCTCTCCTCCGGACGGTGCCGGCTCGCGCGTATCGCGGCGCACAGGTCGGCGGCCGTGACGACGGCGGCCGCCGCCGCCACCGCTGCGACGCGGCCACGCCTCCAGCCGGTGCGGTCGGCGATCGCCCGGCCCAGCAGGGTCAGGTCCAGGGCATCACCCGCGACCCGGGCCCACACCCAGGGAACGGGATCGCGGCTGCCCAGCAGGGTCGCCGCGTGGAACAACTCCCGTACGCCCACCAGCGCCACCGCGCCGAACGCCTTGGGCGAGTCGTCGACTCCGGCCAGGCGGCTGATGGCACCCGGTGCGGCGAGCTGCGCCACACCCAGTCCCAGGCTGGTCCAGCCCAGCGCGCGAACGAGGGGGGGAATCGGGTATTCGTGTTCTTCAACCATGATATTCCTCACCTGGATGGTGGCTTCCCGCCGCTCCAGCGGTGGTCACGACCGCTCTCGCCGCCCCGTCTGCGGTAGCGGCACCCCGCCCGGATGGTCGTCCCTCCGGTCTACGGCGCACCCGCGCGGTAGTTCTCGTCCCTACCCGCGCTGAGTGGAATGACACCGACTGTCCGAATCCTTCAGACAGTCCTGGACTTTCCGGAGACCTCCACGACGGTTGGCGCTACCACCGGCGCTGGGCGTCCTCCAGGTAGCGCAGGACGGCGGTGACGCGCCGGTCCGCCTGGTCGGTGGGTGCCAGGTCGAGCTTGGCGAAGATGCTGCGAATGTGCTTGTGCACGGCACCGTCGGTGACGAAGAGCCGATCGGCGATGGCGGTGTTGCCGAGTCCCTCGGCCATCAGGGCCAGCACGTCGCGCTCACGGGGGCTGAGGCGGTCCAGCCCGCTGTCGGGCCTGGTGCGTGCGAGAAGCTGCGCGACGACGTCCGGGTCGATGGCCGTACCTCCGGCCGCCACCCGGTGCAGCGCGGTCAGGAACTCCTCGACCCGTCCGACCCTCTCCTTCAGCAGGTACCCGAGGCGGGAGCTGCCGTGGGCGAGCAGTTCGGTGGCGAAGGCCTGCTCGACGTACGCGGACAGCACGAGCACGGCCAGGCCGGGTCTGCGGCGCCTGGCCTCGACGGCCGCGACGATCCCCTCGTCGGTGTGGGTCGGCGGCATCCGGACGTCGACGATGGCGACGTCCGGATCGTGGGCGTCGACGGCCCTCAGGAAGCCGTCGGGGCCGGCGGCGGTGGCCACGACGTCAAGCGACTCGGCGCGCAGCAGCAGTGCGAGACCTTCGCGCAGCAGCGGATCGTCCTCGGCGATCACGATCCGCATGGCAGGCTCACAGTGAGGGTGGTGGGACCACCGGTGGGGCTGTCCAGCATGAATGTCCCGTCGTGTGCTTCGGTGCGGTTACGGATGCCGACGATCCCGGACCCGCTGAGCTCGTTCGCTCCGCCGCGGCCGTCGTCGGTGATCTGGAGGTGGAGCCGGTCGTCGCGGCGGCGGACCCTGACGACGACGTGCCGGGCACGGCTGTGCCTGGCGATGTTGGTGAGGGCCTCGGCCACCACGAAGTAGGCGGTGGCCTCGACGGACGCGGCGCACCGGACGGGAACGTCGGCGTCGATCCGGCAGGGGACCGGGCAGCCGACGGCCAGGCCGGTGAGGGCGTCGGAAAGGCTCCGGTCGGTCAGTACCGGCGGCAGGATGCTCCGGACGACCCCGCGGAGCTCGGCGAGCGCCTGCTCGGCGGCGTCCTGCGCGCGTTCGAGAATGGCCTCCGCGCCGGCCGGGTCGCGCGCCACGGCACGACGGGCCGCGCCGAGCAGGACGGTGACGGCGACGATCCGGTTCTGGGTGCCGTCGTGCAGCGACCGTTCGATCCGCCGCAGCTCGGCGGCGTGCGCGTCCAGCGCGGCGGCACGGGTCGCGGTGAGCTGCGCGACCCGCAGCGCGAGGTCGGTGCCGGGGTCGGGTGCCAGGAGTCGCCGGCCGAACCATGCCTGCAGCCGCGCCATGCCCGGGGTGAGGAGCATGGTGATGGCGATCCAGCCCAGGCCCAGCGCGCCGACTCCGAGGGCACCGGGCAGGTCGCGCACGGTCCAGAACCCCATGGACGCGGTGGCCGCCTCGTCCGGTGGCAGCAACTGCCACCACAGCGGGAAGGTGAGGTCGCGCACCGCGTTGAGGGGCAGTGTGAGACCGGCCAGACTGAGGAACAGCCCGAGGACGGCATGGGTGGCCACCCAGCCCAGCTCGCGACGCGTGGCCGGATCGGCGAGGGCGGCGCGCAGCCCGGACGGTGCCGGCTCCGGGTCGATGATCTCCGGACCCCAGCGGGAGAGCCGCGCGCGTTCCCGGCCGGCGACGGCGCGCACCCCGCGCAGCGCGACGGGCACCAGCGGCAGGCCCACGCCGACGAGGCAGGCCAGCGCGGTGACGACCACCGACAGGAGTACCACCAGTGCCAGGACCGCGGTGCCGAACCCGCCGGCGAGGTGTTCGAGCGCGTCCAGGGTGGTGCGGGCGCGGGCGAACACGTCCCATCGACGGGCCGGCCCGGGGGCGGCCGGAGGGGCATGGGTCGGCATCCGCACATCCTGGACCAGTCGGCGGGACATCGTCCAGGCAGTCGCCGGATCACCGGCCAGAAGTACAGCCTGCTGTACCTCGCCGGTCCCGGCGGCGGAGGTTCCCGACGTCGACGCGGGCCGGACCAGAGCCGCGATCCGGCTCCCGCCGGTCTTCGACCTACGTCAACTCTTCGAACGATCAGCGCCGCTAGGCTTGTTCGGGGAGGTGGTGGCTGTGCCCGACCAGCGGGGAGGGGCCGTCGGCGAGGAGTCCGGGCCGTTGCGCGTGACCATCGGCTCGCTGATGCGGCGGGTCTTCACCGGGATCACCGGCGAGGCCATGCGGGACGGGCCGCAGTCCCGTGACTTCGTGGTGCTCGACGTGCTGGCCGACGAGGACGCGCCCTCGCAGCAGGACCTCGCGCACCGCCTCGGCATCAATCGGACGATCATGGTCAAGCTGCTCGACCGGCTTCAGCAGGCCGGTTACGTCACCAGGACCCGTAACCCGGCCAACCGCCGTACCTATGTCCTGTCACTGACCGACGAGGGCCGTGCCGCACTGAAGGACATGCGCCAGGCCGTCGCCGACCGGGACGTCCGGCTCACCGCTCCGCTGACCCCGGCCGAACGGCGGCGCCTCACCGAACTGCTGAGCAGGCTGGTCGCGTATGACGAGCGGTCCACCGTCGCGAGCACCGAGCACCTCATCGCCCAGGCCCACTACCAGCTGCGCCGGCTCGGCGACCACAGGTTGGCGGAGTACGGCCTGCGCACCCGTCATTTCGGCCTGCTGCCCGCCCTGGACCGGCTGGGCCCCTGCCCCCAGCAGCAACTCGCCCAGTACCTGGACCTCACCGAACCGGCCGCCGCGTCGCTGGTCGAGGAACTCGTCCAGGCCGGGATCGTGGTCCGCGGCCAGGATCCGCACGACCGCCGCCGCTACGCCCTGGAACTCACCGACCTCGGCCGTGCCCGCCTTCCCGCGGTCCGCGACGCGATGCTGGGCGTCGAGCACGACATTGAGATGACCCTCGGCCCCGACGGCGTCCAGGACCTCCGAGCCCTGCTCGTCAAGCTCCTGCCGTAGGCCAGGTGGCCGCCGGCGGAGTCGGTGTCGGGGCGGTGAGTGCTCACCGCCCCGACGGGATCGGGTGAAGGTCAGCCGCGGCGCCACTTCTGGTTGGCGCCGCCGTTGCACTCCCAGAGCTGGAGCGGGGTGCCGCTACCGCCCCAGCCGGTGACGTCCACGCACTTGTTGGCCTGCGGGTTGACCAGGTCGCCCGCACCGCTCAGGACGAACTGCTGTGCCGGGTTGCCGCTGCAGTTGGCGAGCTGGATGGCGGCGCCGTTGGCGGTGGAACCCCAGGCCACGTCCATGCAGAGGCCGAAGGCGCGGACGGTGCCGTCGCCGGGGAAGGTCCAGTTCTGGGCGTTGGTGTTGTTGCAGTCCCACAGCTGCAGGCGCTGGCCGTCGGCGCCGTTGCTGTTGGGTACGTCGATGCACTTGCCCTGCCAGCCGATGAGCCGGCTGGTGTTCCCGCTGCCGCCGGTGGTGGTCAGGGTCAGGCCGTACGCGCCGAGGACCTCGTTGACCGGCTGGTAGAAGGTGTTGCCGCCGGTCGAGCAGTTGCCGGAGCCGCCGGAGGTGATGCCCTGGGCCTGGTCACCGGTGATCCAGGCGCCGCCCGAGTCGCCGCCCTCGGCGCAGGCGGTGGTCTGGGTGAGCCCGTAGACCAGCGATCCCGAGTAGTTGACGGTCACGTTCTTGGCCTGGATGACGCCGCAGCGCCAGCCGGTGGTGCGCCCGGACCGGCAGATGGAGGCGCCGACCACGGCCTCCTGGGAGCCCGCCACCGAGACGTTGCCGCCGCCGTAGTTGTTGACCCACGGGCGGGGTGTCCAGTTGCCGTTGGTACGGACCCAGGCGTAGTCGTTGCCGGGGAACGACGAACCGGCGAAGGTGCCCTGGCCGACGTTGTTGTAGCCGAGGGTGGGGCTGCCGGTGCCACCGCAGTGCCCGGCGGTGACGAAGCCGCCGTTGTTGACCGAGAAGCCGACCGAGCAGAGCGTGTTGCCGTTGATGACGTACTGGTCGCCGCCGCGGATGTCGTAGAGCGGTCTGGGAGCCTGGCCGACGGCGATCCGCACCGCGCCGGAGTCGGCGGTACTGCTCCTGACGAAGCTCTGGGCCGCGGCGCTGTCGGCGGCCGACACCACCACGGTGTTCGCGGCCACGTCCACGTGCCAGCTGTAGATGTCCTTGCCGGCGGCCTCGGCGGCCTTGTCGAGGGCGGCCTTCGTGGCGTCCAGCTGCTTCTCGCTGCGTGGCACGACCACCGGCAGCGCGCCCGCCTTGCGGGCGAGCTCGGCGTCCTGGCTGTTCAGAACGCCGACGGAGAGCCGTCCCTCGGCGGGGGTGAACCAGGCGCCGGCGAACCGGTCGGCGAGGCGCCTGCGAAGGTTCCGCTCCACCACCGATGCGCCGGCCTCGTGGGCCTGCCGGATGCGGGCCTGGGTGGGGTTCAGGCCGAGATCACGCTGTAGTGCCTGCTCGGGGGAGGCGGACGGGTTCGGGCCGGGCGGGGCGGCCTGTGCGGGGGCTGCTGGGAAGACCAGCGCGGCGGCGACTACCGCCGCGCTGGCCAGCACGGTGAATCTCACGGCTGGTCCTTTGAGGTTGGGGGGTGGACGAGGCGTGAGAGCGCTCTCTCGAAAGAAACTTTTCCATTTGTAATATTTCACGTCAAGAAGGTCATTCGCCGAATGTGATCGCCGGGTGGGGTTTGCCCGCCCGCGATCGGCCCGCATCCTGTTCGTGACCTGCGAGGTTCCCGGGCTGCCGGAGGGGCCGGAAATGTCGAAACCTGTGCGCCGGTCCGAGGGGGGCGGAACGTCGGTGTCACCCGGCGCCGGCCAAGGAAGTGAAGATGGCCTGGCTGGCTGGGCGCCTGGTACGACCACACCTGCGAGCACTCTGGGATCAACGCAGGTCAATCGGGATCATGTGCGGAATACAGGGTCGGCGGTGCCGCGCTGAGCCGGCCGGGGCGCGCCGTGAAAGCGGGCCCCGGCCGGGGGGTGGATCAGATGGAGCCGCTCTCGATCGCCTGCTTCAGGCCCGCCTGGGTCACCTCGTGGGAGGCGACGCCGTTGGCGACGACGAAGTCGATCAGTGAGGTGTCGGCGTCGAAGGTGAGGTACTCGGTGACCTTGGTCTTCCCGCCGGCCAGCTTCGTGAAGACGATCTTCTGGTGTGTCACGACGCCGGGCAGTGACCAGGTGTCCGTCTCGTAGTAGAGGTCGTCGGCGTTGATGCGCTGCTGCGCGTGCGTGTTGCTGGTGACGATCGCGCCCTCGTAGGGGATCTCCTCGACGGCGGTGAAGTTGATGTGGCGCTTACCGTACTGGAACCAGTCCTTGTGGGTGACGACCCGCTTCAGGAACGAGTGCATGCCGACGTGGTTGTTGATGTTGGAATACGCCGGGAACACCTTGGCGGCGGGGGCGTTGATCGTGATCGAGATGCTGCTGGTGGCGCGGCTCCGCCCGGAGCCCGGAAGGGGAGGGGTGCAGTCGTAGAACTTATAGGTGTCCCATGCGGTCTGCCACTCGGCGGCGAGTTGGGCGTCGCTCGTGGTGTCGGCGTGGGCGGGGCTGGAGAAGACGGTGATGACGAGGGCCATGGCGAACAGCTGGGCCGCGAGGAGTCGAAGATGCTTCTTCACGTGTACCCCAAGAGGAGACAATAGGTGCATGTGATCTTCTATCGCATGTTGTTGTGACCTATGAGATTTCGTGTCGAAGAAGTGATAAATATTCGCGACGCCGCACAACCCGGCGCGAGCTACGGGGCGGCGCCGGTGACCTCCGCCCCCCGGGTGCTCCCGGTCGCCCTCAGGTGCGCTCCTGCCGGGGCAGGACCACCTCCCGCACGATGAGCAGGACGGCCGCGGCGATCGGGATGCCCAGCAGCGCGCCCACCACGCCGAGCAGCGCGCCACCGAGCAGGGCACCGACGATCGTGGCGAGCGGTGGTACGTCGACCGAGCTCTTCATCACCGCCGGTGCGATCCAGTAGTTCTCGATCTGCTGGTAGATCGTGAAGAAGACGAGGCAGACGATGCCGACGGTCGGGGAGACGAAGAACCCCACCAGCGAGGCGACTCCCGCGCCGATGAAGGCGCCGACCAGGGGGATGAGGTCGGTGAGCGCCACGAACAGGGAGAGCGCCAGGGCGTACGGGACCTGCATGATGCTCAGGAAGAAGAAGGTCGTCACACCGGCGATGAGCGAGATGATCAGGTTCCCGGCGACGTAGCCGCCGATGCTGTCGATGATCTGGTCACCGAGCAGGGTCGCGCGAGTACGGCGGGAGCGGGGGACGAGGCGGTAGGCCATCCTCTTGAGCGACTTCAGCGAGCCCAGGAAGTAGAGCGTCAGCACCAGCACGGTCAGCGAGTTGAAGACGGCCCCGATGAGGACCGACCCGATGCCGAGCACGCCGCCGAACATCTGGGTGCCGAAGTCGCCGCTCGTCACGTACTGCTGCAGTTTCTGCAGCAGCTGGAAGCGCTGGTCCAGGTCGCGGATCATCGGGTTGTCCTGCAGCTCCTTGAGGTACTGCGGGAACTGCTCGACGAACTGGGTGGACTGCGCGGTCAGCGGGGGCAGCACGGCCAGGCCGAAGCCGACGAAGACCCCGATGACCCCCAGGAAGACGACGGCGATGGCGATCATGCGCGGTACGTTGCGCCGCTGGAGAACCTCGACCGCCGGGTTCAGTCCGATGGCCAGGAAGAGCGAGACGATGATGAGGATCAGCACCGAGCTCGCGCTCACCACCGCCTGCACCAGCCACCAGGCGGTGAGCACGCCGAGGGCGGCGGTGAAACCGAACACGAACGGGTTGCCGCTCATCGAGCGCCCCGGACGGCCGAACGGGTGGTCCGGTCCGGCCCCCGAAGGCCTGGGCGCGGAGCCGCCCTGACCCGCCGCCGGTACGCCCGGCAGGGGCAGGGGACCCGCCGAGGTCATGATCGGTTCGAGGTCCGCTGCGTTGGCCGGTTCGCCCTGGTCGGCCGATCCGGTCGGTGTGGTCTCTTCCGCCGGTGGAACGCCGGGAGGGGATGTTGCCGCCGCTGGCACGCGGTCGGCGGGGGTGGGCTCGGACACCAGCGGACCCTGCCCGTTTCACGGAGAGATAGTCGGCCGGCCGCCGTGATTTCGCTCGCCGCGGGCCTCGGCGCGCCGTGCCCGCCCGGGCCCTGGTACGGCTCAGGTCGGCCGCGGCACCGGAACCCGCGAAGAGAGGTCAGGTCAGGTTGACGTACTGGCGGGGCCGGAGGGCGTGGCTGCGGAGGGCGGCCAGGGCGGCTGAGCGTCCGGCGGGGGTGAGGTCGCCGTCGACGCGCAGGCCGAAGGCGTCCAGGCGCCTGTTCAGCTCGGTGAGCGAGGCGTCGACCTCCACGGCCTGCCACTCCGTGCAGTCGATCACCGCCGTGACGTGCTCGCGGTCGGCGGGAGCGCCGTCGGCGAGCAGCATCAGCGCCACCTCCCTGGCCGAGGTACGGAAGCCGCTCTCCCCCGAGACGGGGGCGAGCAGCGCGGCGGCGGCGGTCTCCCAGAGCAGGTCGGCGTCGCCGAGCAGGCGCTCGCCCACCGGGGTGGTCACCAGGCGCCTGCCACTTTGGCGCAGCGCGCCCATGTGGCCCTGGGCCACCTCGCGGACCGCGGCCAGCTCCGCGCCGCTCCAGGTGCTCTCCGCGAGCACGGAACGGGCGAGGTTGCCCCGCTGGGTCAGCGGGATGCCCCCCGGGCGGCGGCCCACGGTCAGCAGCCAGCGCAGCGCGCCCAGGTGAGCCTCGTCGGGTGCCGGGATGGGGGCGTGCAGGCGCACCTCGAAGGGCTGGGCGAGCTCGCGCCAGGCGGTGCCCCGGCCGAGGACCCAGCGGTTGAGCCGCTCGCCCTGGACCCGGTGGAGCCAGTTGTCGCCGCCCAGCTCCGGACGGGGCGCGGTGAGCCAGTGGCTGGTGAGCGTCTGCCGTTCGGCGGAGTCGGGGGCGAGCCTTCCCGAGACGATGGCCAGCTCCAGCGCGGCCGAGCAGGCGCCGTGCGCGCCCAGTTCCTCGGGGCCCATGATCGAGCTCCAGTGCAGCTCGGGAACGTCGGGCGGAAGCACGCCCGTGGCGTCCAGGGCGCTCTGGTAGGCCGCCATGCCCGCGTCCTCGCCCAGGCGGGCGTAGGTGCGCAGGATGTGGGCGGTCGTGGGGGAGGAGCAGAGGGCGGCGTAGCGCTCCAGGCCGCCCAGCCGCAGCAGCCGGCCCAGCGCGTGGGCGATCACGGTGCGGTCCCCGGTGACCTTGGCGGGCAACGTGTACCAGAGGAACTCGCACACGTTGAGCTCGGTGATCGTCTCCAGTGGCTCGCCACCGGTCAGCCAGTCGATCGCGCTGCGCGCGTGCTCGGCGGAGGCGGGCTCGGAACGCTCCAGCTCCGACAGGAGTGCGGCCACGTCCGGTGCAGGCATGCCTCGAAGTCTGCCGTATGCGGGCCTGCTCTGACGATGAACGTGACGTAATGGATCCTGCACGGTGCCTACCCTAGGAAATGTCTTCTAAGTGGCTCATATGCGAGCTGTCAGATCCAGCCTTTCTTGAAAAGCATTCGTGAGCTCCACTCGGCGTAGGGGATGATCTCGGCGGTGAGCACCGGGTGGAGCCACCAGAAGTTGACCAGCGCCAGCAGGGTGAAGGCCCCCACGATCGCGGCACCGGCCATCCGCCGCCCGGGTGGGGCACCGGACGGACCGATGATCATTCCGGCGGCGAGCACGATCGCCAGGATCATGAACGGGACCATGGGGATCGCGTAGAACAGGAACATGGTCCGGTTGTCGGCGATCGCCCAGTAGAACCAGGGGAGCCAGCCCGCGGCGTAGCCGAGGAGCACGGCCCCGGCGCGCCAGTCGCGGGTGGCGACGTACCAGGCGACCATGGCGATGAGGGCGGCCAGGCCGCCGTACCAGATGACCGGGGTGCCGACGCCCAGGACCGCCTGTGAGCAGCTGTCGGTGCCGCAGGCGCCCTTGGGGCTCTCGTAGAAGAACGCCACGGGGCGGAGCAGCAGCGGCCAGGACCAGGGATCCGACTGGTAGTTGTGCGGGGTCGCCAGCCCGGTGTGGAAGCTCAGCACCTGGAAGTGGTAGCTCAGCCAGGAGCGGAAGGAGTCGAAGACGAAGAACACCGGGCCCTGCGAGGTCGCCTGCGCCCAGTTGCGGCCCCAGCCGCCGGGCGAGGCGAACCAGCCCGCCCAGGAGGCGATGTAGGTGAGGGCCGGCAGCAGGGCCAGCGCGGGCAGGGCGCTCGGCAGGTCCTTGCCGAAGACCCCGCCGTACGGTCTGCGCAGGCCGATGGCCCGGCGGGCCCCGGCGTCCCAGACCAGGGACATGACCGCGAAGGCGATCAGGAAGAAGATCCCCGACCACTTGACCGCGCAGGCCGCGCCCAGGCAGAGCCCGGCCGCGATCCGCCATGGCCGCAGTCCCAGCCAGGGGCCCTGATCACTGAGCGGCGAGGTCTCGTACCAGTCGGCCAGCCTCCCGCGCGCCCAGTCGCGGTCGGCCACCAGGCAGGCGAACCCGGCCAGCACCCAGAACATCAGGAAGATGTCCAGCAGCGCGGTACGCGACAGCACGTAGTGCAGGCCGTCGACCGCGAGCAGCAGCCCGGCCAGGCAGCCCAGCAGGGTCGATCGGGTCATCCGGCGGGCCACCCTGGCCAGGATCAGGATCGACAGCACGCCGACGACCGCTCCGGCGAACCGCCAGCCGTAGGGGGTCATGCCGAAGAACTGCTCGCCCAGGCCGATCATCCACTTGCCCAGCGGCGGATGGACCACATAGGAGGCGCACTTGTCGACCTCCGCGGGCGCGCACTGCTGCCAGATCTCGGTGCCGCCCCGCATCAGGATCTTGTCGGCGTCCTTGACGACGTTGTGCTCGGCACCGAAGTTGATCAGTGCCCAGGCGTCCTTGGCGTAGTACGTCTCGTCGAACATGACCGCGTTCGGGTGACCGAGGTTGGTGAAGCGCAGGATCGCCCCGAACACCGTGACCAGCAGCGGCCCCAGCCAGCCCCACAGGGGGTTTCCCGGCATCGGCGGCACCAGGCGGTCACGAGCGGAACCCGAGGGCCCGCCGTCGGGCTGGGGCTCCGGCTGCTCTGGCGCCTGGTTGGGGAAGTCGGTCACGGCCACCCGGACATCGTACGGTCCCCTTACCGCCGCTAGCCCAGGAAACACCTCACTACAGGACTAAATGGTTAACTTCTCCCCGCGCTGAGCGGTCATCCGAAATGCGGGAGGATGGAGCGGTGACGGACAACGGCAGGCTTGTGCTGGCAGGGGCTCCGATCGGGCAGGCGGGCGACGCCTCCCCCCGGCTGCGGCTGGCGCTGGAGAGCGCGGACGTGGTCGCGGCGGAGGACACCCGGCGGCTGCGGCGCCTGGCCGGGGAACTGGGCGCCGAGATCGGCGGCCGGGTCGTCTCCTACTACGACGCCAACGAGGCCGGGCGGGCCGCCGAGCTCCTCGGCGCGCTCCAGGACGGCAAGACGGTGCTGGTCATCACCGACGCCGGCATGCCCGGCGTCTCCGACCCCGGCTACCGGCTGACCCACCTGGCGGTCGAGGCCGGGATCGCGGTCACCTCGCTGCCGGGGCCGTCGGCGGTGACCACGGCGCTGGCCGTCTCGGGGCTGCCCAGCGACCGGTTCTGCTTCGAGGGCTTCCCGCCGCGCAAGTCCGGTGAGCGCTCCCGCAGGCTCTCGGCCCTCGCGGAGGAGGAACGCACGATGGTGTTCTTCGAGGCGCCGCACCGGCTCGGTGCCGCGCTGGCGGCGATGGCGGAGGCGTTCGGCGCCGACCGCCGGGCGGCGGTCTGCCGCGAGCTCACCAAGACCTACGAGGAGGTGCGGCGGGGCGGCCTCGGCGAGCTGGCCGAATGGGCGGCCGGGGGCGTCAGGGGAGAGATCACCATCGTGGTCGCCGGGCACGCCGGGCAGGCCCTGCCGCCGGTGATCGAGGACCTGGTGGACGAGGTCGCGCGCCGCGAGGAGACGGGGGTGCCGAGGAAGCAGGCGATCGTGGATGTGGCGAAAGCGGCGGGAATTCCCAAACGGGATCTTTATCAAGCTGTCCATCGAGGCTGACTTATCACCATAATTCCCTGAATGGGATCAACACGGGATCGTCTCTTGCCGCCTATGCCGGGAAACCCCCTGTGGGGCTGGCTGGGCCCGCTGCTGGTCGCGGTCTTCGGGGGGATCCTGCGCTTCACCGGTCTCGGGCGGCCGAACGCGGTCATGTTCGACGAGACGTACTACGCCAAGGACGCCTGGGCGCTGATCAACCACGGGGTGGAGCGAGCCTCGCTCGGCACCGTGAAGGACCCCGTCGCGGACAGAATGATCATCCAGGGGAACACCGACTTCCTGGTCAAGTGCACCCCGCCGGAGGCCGACCCCTGCCCGCTCTACGTGGCCCATCCGCCGCTGGGCAAGTGGATGATCGGCCTGGGCGAGCAGTTCTTCGGCATGACCCCCTACGGCTGGCGGTTCGCCGGAGCGGTCGTCGGCGTGCTGTCGATCCTGATCCTGGCCAGGGTGGCCCGCCGGATGACCCGATCGACCCTGCTGGGCTGCCTGGCCGGGCTGCTGCTCGCGGTCGACGGCCTGCACTACGTGCTGTCGCGTACCGCGCTGCTGGACATCTTCCTGATGTTCTGGGTGCTGGCCGGGTTCGCCTGCCTGGTGGCCGACCGCGACTGGGCGCGCGGGAGGCTGGCCGACTGGTACGAGACCTCGCCGCTCAGTGATCAGGGCCCCTGGCTGGGACTGCGGCCATGGCGGATCGCGGCCGGGCTCTGCCTGGGCGCGGCCTGCGCGGTCAAGTGGTCGGGGATCTTCTTCCTGATCGCCTTCGCGGTCATGTCCCTGGTCTGGGACGCCGGGGCCCGCCGGGCCATCGGCCTGCGCAGACCGTACCTGGGAGTGGTCAACCGGGACCTGACCGGCGTCCTGTCGGCGCTGGCCCTGCTGCCGGCCCTCACCTACATCGCCTCCTGGGCGGGCTGGTTCGCCTCGTCGCTCGGCTGGGGCCGCAACTGGGCACAGGCGACCTCGCAGGGTCCCGGGTTCTTCGTCTTCGACTCGCTGCGCTCCTGGCTGAGCTACCACTTCCAGGTGCTGAGCTTCCACACCGGGCTGAGCGAGGGGCACACCTACCAGTCCACCCCCTGGACCTGGCCCATCCTCTCGCGCCCGGTGGCGTTCCACTACCAGACCCCCGGCACCGGGTGCGGCGCCGACGAGTGCGCCGAGGCGGTGCTCGGCGTCGGCACCCCGGTCATCTGGTACGGCGGCCTGGCCGCCCTCATCGCCATGGTCGCCTGGTACGTCGCCACCCGCGACTGGCGCGCCGGGGCCGTGCTCCTCGGCTACGCCGCGGGCTGGCTCCCCTGGTTCTACTACGCCCTCGCCGACAACCGGACCATGTACCTGTTCTACGCGATCGCCATGGTCCCCTTCATGATCCTCGCGCTGACCATGGCGGCCGGGCTGATCGTCGGTCGGGCCGACGCCGCGCCCAACCGCAGGGCGCTCGGGGCGGCGGTCGTCGGGGCCTTCACCCTGCTGGCGCTGGTCAACTTCTGGTGGCTCCACCCGGTGCTGGCCGCCGAGGTCATCCCGCACTCCCAGTGGTGGGCGCGGATGCTGTTCCGGAGCTGGGCGTGACGGGTGTGGCAGGTGCGCCGGAGGCGGCGGGCCGGGAGAGCCCGTGGCGCAGCGAGATCGCGGCCGCCAGGCAGGCCAGCGGCACCGCGGGCAGCAGGTAGCGATAGTCGAACTCGGCGGTCGCGGCCGGGGCCAGGATGAGGCCGAAGGCGGCCAGCCACGGCAGCAGCACGGGGCCGCCCAGCCTGCGCCAGCGCACCGCCACCCCGGCCAGGCCGATCAGCAGCAGCACGCCGATCACGAGGCCGGGCAGCCGGACGATCCGCTGGTAGCCCTGCATGAAGCCCGCCCACGGGTCGTGGACGTCGGTGCCGATCACGCGCAGCTTGCCCTGGATCTGCGCGGTCCGCAGGCCCGGATCGTACTTCTGCGCGTCGGTATCGGTGCTGCCCCGATAGGAGCTCCAGGCCGGAAGGATCTTGTTCTCCGGCAGGAACTCGTACTGCCGGTAGGTGTTGAAATCCGGGAAGCGCGGCCGGTCCCAGTGGAAGGCGCGGAAGAAGTCGCCGGCCACCAGGCTCAGATAGTCGAGCGGCTGGGACAGGATGGCCCGCTGGGCGAACGCGCTCGCCGTCTTGTTCGTCTCCGGGGTGAACGTGCTGCCCACCCCGAAGGCGTGGAAGCGCTGGCCGTTCTGCGCCCACCAGAGGTACTTCTGCCCGGAGAAGCCGCGCTGGCCCGGCGGCGCGCTGATGCACAGCAGCGCCAGCTCCAGCTCCTTGCGGGGGTCGACCCGCATCTTCTCGCAGTCGGCGAAGAGCGCCGTCCGCATGTAGAGGATCGCCCCGTCGCTGTTGGTCATCGCGAAGTTGCCGTGCGCGGAGGCGAACCAGGCCATGTAGCCGACCACGGGGAGCGCGCACGCGGTGATCATCGCCGCGATCGTCTTCCAGGCCGTGCGCTTGACCAGCAGGTAGGCCACGACCAGCGCGAGGATCGGCAGGCCGATCGACCGGGTGAGCGCGGTGAGGGCCAGCAGCAGCCCGATCACCGCGCCGATCCGCCAGGACATCCGCCGGTGCCAGAGCACCAGCGTGATCACGGCCACGACCAGCAGCATGAACATCGCGTCGGACATGACCAGGTGTTCGAGCTGGATCTGGTAGGCGTCGAACAGCACCGGCACCGCGGCCAGCGTCGCCCCCCAGCCGGGCAGGCCGAACCTGCCGCGCAACAGGGTGTAGATCAGCACCGCGATGCCCAGGCCCATCAGGTGCTGTACGAAGACCACCAGGCCGAAGCTGTGCAGCGGCCGCAGCGCCAGGAGCAGGAAGGAGTAGCCGTTCGGGCGCAGCGCACTGGGCCGGTCGGGGTTCACCGCCCCGGAGACGTACTCGTAGGAGTCGTTGAACCACAGGGCCGGGCCGTAGCCGAGCATGGTGACCACACGCAGCAGGAACGCCAGCACGAGGGCGGCCACGAAGAGGCGATGCCGGTGCAGGAACGCTCGCAGGCGAGTGACCCGGTCGGGCGGAGGCACGTCCAGGCGAGGGCGGTCGGCGACGGTCACCATGCAATACAGGATGCCAGCCGTTTCAGGGAGTTGACCCGGGCAAGGGGCTTCAGAGGGCATCATGGTGAGATTGGCTTGTGCCGTGAGCGAAGGGTTGAGACGTGGAACTGACCGTGGTCATGCCTTGTTTGAACGAGGCGGAGACCGTGGAGACCTGCGTACGCAAGGCACTCGCCTGCATGCGGGAGCACGGGATCGACGGGGAAGTGCTGATCGCCGACAACGGCAGCACCGACGGCTCACAGCAGCTCGCGCGCGAGGCCGGGGCCCGGGTCGTGCACGTTGACGCCAAGGGGTACGGCAACGCCCTGATGGGCGGCATCCGCGCCGCGCGCGGCCGCTACGTCATCATGGGCGACGCGGACGACTCCTACGACTTCACGGCGCTGCTGCCGTTCGTCGAGCAGCTCCGTGACGGCGCCGACCTGGTAATGGGCAACCGGTTCAAGGGCGGCATCGCGCCGGGCGCCATGCCCCCGCTCCACCGCTACCTGGGCAACCCGGTGCTCTCCTTCATCGGGCGCCTCTTCTTCCCCAGCGCGATCGGTGACTTCCACTGCGGCCTGCGCGGGTTCCGGCGCGACTCCATCCTCAAGCTCGGCCTGCAGACCGGCGGCATGGAGTTCGCCAGCGAGATGGTGGTCCGCTCGACCCTGTCCGGTCTGGACGTACGCGAGGTGCCCACCACGCTCTCGCCCGACGGCCGCTCCCGCCCGCCGCACCTGCGCTCCTGGCGTGACGGCTGGCGCCACCTGCGCTTCCTGATGCTCTACAGCCCGCGCTGGCTGTTCTTCATCCCCGGCCTGGTGCTGATGACCCTCGGCCTGGTCGCGGGCGCCGCCCTGACCTTCGGCCCGGTCTACATCGGAAAGCTCGCCTTCGACGTCGACACCCTGGTCGGCGCCTCCGCCATGGTGGTGATCGGCTTCCAGGCGGTGCTGTTCGCGCTGTTCACCAAGGTGTACGCGGCCGAGGAGGGCTTCCTGCCGGAAGACAGGCGGGTGCGCAAGCTCATCGACATCGTCTCCCTGGAGAAGGGGCTGGTCGTCGGCGGGCTGCTGGCCCTGGGCGGTCTGGGCGGCCTGGTCGCCTCCCTGGTCCACTGGCAGACCCGCAGCTTCGGCCCGCTGATCCCTTCGGAGTCGCTGCGCCTCGTCGTGCCCTCGGCCACCGCGCTGATCGTGAGTTTCCAGACGATTTTCGCCGCGCTGTTCATCAGCATCCTCGGCATCCGCCGCACCAAGGAGACGCCCATCGACGTGGCCGCCTCCGCGGCGGAGGAGGCCGCCGAAGCCGTCAACCGCGCCGGGGAGGCGGCCGCGAGTGCCACTACCGGCAGGGAGAGCACCAAGGCCTGAGCCCGCGTCCCTTAGGCTGGGCACCATGTCCCAGCACATCCTGACCGCGGTCGCCTGGCCCTACGCCAACGGCCCCCGCCACATCGGGCACGTCTCCGGATTCGGCGTGCCATCCGACGTCTTCAGCCGCTATCAGCGGATGGCGGGCAACATGGTGCTCATGGTGAGCGGGACCGACGAGCACGGCACCCCGATCCAGGTGCAGGCCGACAAGGAGGGCCTGAGCGCCCGCGAACTCGCCGACCGCTACAACAGGGTGATCGTCGAGGATCTCCAGGCGCTCGGCCTGTCCTACGACCTGTTCACCCGGACCACTACCGTGAACCACTACGCGGTGGCGCAGGAGATCTTCAAGGGGCTCCACGCCAACGGCTATATCTTCCCCCAGACCACGATGGGCGCCATCTCGCCCTCCACCGGGCGCACCCTGCCCGACCGCTACATCGAGGGCACCTGCCCCATCTGCGGCTACCAGGGCGCCCGTGGCGACCAGTGCGACAACTGCGGCAACCAGCTCGACCCGGTCCAGCTGATCAACCCGGTGAGCAAGGTCAACGGCGAGACGCCGGTCTTCGTGGAGACCGAGCACTTCATGCTCGACCTGCCCGCGTTCGCCGAGGTTCTGGCATCGTGGCTGCGCTCCAAGGAGGGCGACTGGCGGCCCAACGTGCTGAAGTTCGCTCTCAACATGCTCGGCGACATGCACCCCCGCGCGATCAGCCGCGACCTCGACTGGGGCGTGCCGATCCCGCTGGAGGGCTGGAGCGACCAGGCCAACAAGCGGCTCTACGTCTGGTTCGACGCGGTCGTGGGCTACCTCAGCGCCTCCATCGAGTGGGCGCGCCGCTCCGGCGACCCGGAGGCCTGGCGCCGCTGGTGGCAGGACCCTGAGGCCCTCGGCTACTACTTCATGGGCAAGGACAACATCGTCTTCCACGCGGAGATCTGGCCGGCGATGCTGCTCGGCTACAACGGCCAGGGCGCCCGCGACGGCGAGCCGGGCTCGCTCGGCGCGCTGAACCTGCCCGCCGAGGTCGTCTCCAGCGAGTTCCTGACCATGGAGGGGCGCAAGTTCTCCTCCTCCCGCCAGGTCGTCATCTACGTGCGTGACTTCCTGGAGCGCTACGACGCCGACGCGCTGCGCTACTACATCGCGGTGGCGGGCCCGGAGAACCAGGACACCGACTTCACCTGGTCGGAGTTCCTCAACCGGAACAACGGCGAGCTGGTGGCGGCCTGGGGCAACCTGGTGAACCGCTCGATCTCGATGGCCGCCAAGAACTTCGGGGTCATCCCCGAGGCGGGCGACCTCACCGATGTCGACCGCGCCATGCTGGAGCGGAGCCGCTCGGCCTTCCCGAAGGTCGCGGCCGAGTTCGAGCAGTGCCGGTTCAAGAACGCGACGAACGAGGCGTTCGAGGTCATCCGCGAGGCCAACAGGTACCTGGCCGAGCAGGAGCCCTGGAAGATCAAGGACAACCCCGAGCGGGTGAAGACCATCCTGCACGTCGCCCTGCAGGTGGTGGACGACGCCAAGACCCTGCTGACCCCGGTGCTGCCCAACTCCTCCAACAAGATCTACGCGATGCTCGGCGGCACCGGGGTCTGGGCGGGCATGCCGGAGATCCAGGAGGTCACCGACGAGGACGGCCGGAGCTACCCGATCATCACCGGCCGCTACGACGGCGCCGCGCGCTGGGAATCCGTCCCGATCCGGGTGGGCACCCCGCTCTCCCCGCCGACCCCGCTCTTCGTCAAGCTCGACCCGAAGATCGTCGACGAGGAACTGGCCCGTCTGGGCGAGTAGCGGCGAAGGCCCCGGGCTCGGGAGCGGGCCGGTCTCACCCGGTCCGCGCCTGCCCGGCGGATGTTCGGAGCCGCCGGGCCGGTGCCCGGCCCTGTGCGAAAGCCGCCGGTCTGTGCCCAGTCACTGCCCGGCCGGTGTCAGGTACGCGGGCGGGCGGGCCGGTGCGCGCGGGGCCACGGCCCGGTCCCGAGCTTGGGAACGAGGGCCTGGGAACGAGGGCCTGGGAACGAGCCGGTCCGCGCGGGGGCGCCGGGCGCGGGCCGGGCCGGCTCCTCGGTAGGTTGGACGGCGTGAGCACGCAGAAGCTTCCCGCCGCCCCCGAGCCCCTGCCGGCAGAGGTGTTCGACAGCCACTGTCACCTGGACATCATGGTGGGCAACCGCCAGGCGTCCTCGGGCGACCCGGTCGCGCAGGCCGCGCAGGCGGCTCAGGCGAGCGTCCAGGGCATCCTCGACGAGGCCCGCGCCGTCGGCGTGACGCGGCTCGTCACGATCGGCTACGACCTGCCGTCCTCGCGCTGGAACGCCGAGACGGCCGCGCTCCACCCCGATGTCTACGCCGGGGTGGCCGTCCATCCCAACGAGGCGCACGCCTCGACGCCGGAGACCCTCGCCGAGATCGAGCGGCTGGCCCGCCTGCCGCAGGTCAGGGCGGTGGGGGAGACCGGGCTCGACTACTACCGCGACTGGGCGTCGAAAGAGGACCAGCACGCCAGTTTCCGGGCGCACATCGAGATCGCCAAGCGGACCGGCAAGGCCCTGGTGATCCATGACCGCGAGGCCCACGACGACGTGCTGCGCGTGCTGGCCGAGCAGGGCGCCCCGGAGGTGGTGGTCTTCCACAGCTTCTCGGGCGACGCCGAGATGGCCAAGCAGTGCGTCAATGCCGGATATTTCATGTCATTTTCTGGGCCGGTCACCTACAAGAACGCCGGATACCTCCGCGAGGCCGCGAGGGTCGCGCCGAGCGAGCTGATCCTCGTCGAGACCGACGCGCCCTACCTCCCGCCCACGCCGCACCGGGGCAAGCCCAACGCGCCCTACCTCATCCCGCTCACGCTGCGCTGCCTCGCGGAGGTCAAGGAGATCGGCCTCGCCGACCTCGCCGCCGCCGTCAGCGCCAACGGAGAGACCGTCTTCGGCTCCTGGTGACGGGTTCAGCCCACCGCGGCGCCGAAGTCGGCGGAGACGCCGCCGTCCAGGGCGGGGACCTTTCCGGTGCCCGGCGAGAGCGGGACGCCCTGGGCGTCGTTGCGGCCCAGCAGGATGACCGTTCCGGTGCCCGCCTGGTCGGGGGCGCCGACGACCAGCCGGTTGCCGCTGAACCCGACGGACCAGCCGAAGTGGTCGCCGGCCTGGCTCTGGGTGATCAGCCGACTCCCCGCCGGGTCGTCCACCGGCACCAGCCGCACGCCGCCGCGCCGGTCGGGGCCGTCGAAGGGCACGCCCACGGCGAGCCTGACCCCTCCGGAGGCGGTGAACGCCAGCGAGAACCCGTACCCCTCGCCCGCCGCCCCCTCGGAGCCCTGGTCGAAGGTGGCGGCAGGGGTGATCTCCAGGGTGCTTGAGGCCCGGAACAACTGGACGAGACCGGAGTCCCGCACGCCCACGCGGTCGCCGAGCGGGGCGCTCACCGCGAGATAGCCGACGTCGCCCTCCTCGGCATAGGCCATCGCGTAACCGAACCGGTCGCCCGCGCCGGCGTCGACGATCTCGCGGAGCTCCCACTTCCTGCTCCGGTACTCGCTCCGGGACCCGCGTACGTCGAAGATCACTGTGAGCGCCCCCGCGTCCGGTTCGCCCCCGCCGGCCTGGGGCCCCGTTCCGTCGTCGTTCTCGTACGGCGACCCGACCGCGAGATCCGGTTGGCCAGGGGTACCACCCAGTTCGCCGATCGCCAGCGACCAGCCGAACATGTCGCCGGCCTCGCCGTTGCCCGTGACGCCCTTGGACTCCTGGGAGATCCGCCGGCCCTCGCCGGACGCCTCGGTGTCGAACAAATAGACCGCGCCGGAGTCGGCGACACCGTCGGCGTTCTCGTGCGGGGCGCCGACCGCCACCAGTGTCCCGCCGGAGGCCAGGGACCAGCCGAAGTGGGCGTCGGCCTCGGGTGAGGGAGAGACCAGGCGGATCGTCCTGGGGTCGGGGCCGCCGTGCACCACGTAGACCGCGCCCGCGTCCCGGTAGCCCGCCACGTCCGCGTACGGGGCGCCGATGAGCAGGTCGGCGCAGCCGTCGCCGTCGATCCTGGCCAGCCGCACCGACCACCCGAAGCCGTCGCCCGCCTCGGTCTCGGCGACGGTCACGGCCTTCCCGTCCTCCCCCCGGCCGAACAGCACGTGCACGGCCCCCGCGCCGGCCAGCCCGCCGGGATCGGCGAACGGGTCACCGGCCGCGATGTCGTCCACCCCGTCGCCGTCGAAGTCGCCGGTGGCCGTTCCGGTGCAGTCGGCGGCCGGGGCGGAAGCGGCATCGGACCAGGCGGACCCGGTGGACGACCACACGACCGCGGCCGCGGCCACGAGAGAGAGCAGCAGCCTCATGACACCCTCACCTCTATCTCCCCGCCGCCCTCGATCACCGTTCCGGTCAGCTTCGCGGGTTTGCGGGACGGGGGCAGGTCGTAGACCAGGACGCCGTCCACCTTCGCCCCGGGGGGCAGGGTGGCCGGAAGTTCCGTCGACGCGCTCTCGGCGGTGTGCGCCGTGCCGGTGTCGTCGAGCAGGGTGAGCGGGGTGCGGCTGAGCCGGGCCGCCTCCGCGCCGGTGTTGACCAGCGTCCACGGGATCGCGCAGAGCCTGCCGCGTACCGGGGTGGCGTTCTCGTAGACGGTGAGCCCGCACGCCGGGACGCGCGGGATGATCAGCTGTGGATCCTCAAGGAAGGAGCCTGTCGTGACCCGGCGGCCCACGTCGGTGGCGCCGTCGCCGACGATACCGCCGGTGCCGCCGGTACTGCCCGCCCGAGGCTCCCCCCGGCCACCCTGGTCCGGGCCACGCAGGTTCAGCAGCACGACGACCGTGACGGCCAGTGCCGCGAGCACGGCCAGCCCGGCGAACAGCCAGCGCCGCCGGGGTGCCGTCCCCTCGGCGCCCGGCGCGTCCGATCCCGCGGGAAGCCGGAAGCCGGGCGATGTCCCGGCCGGGACGGGGCCGGTGAACGGTTGTGACGGCGATGTCGTGGGTTCGGGCCGCGAGGGCGAGGGGGAGTCCACAGGCGCCGGTGCCGTGGAAGGGCCGGGCGGCGCGGGCGTGGCGGGGGCGGTGGCCGGGTCCGCGGGCTCCTGGGTCGGTGACGAAGCGGGGAACCGCGCCCCCAGGTTCAGCGCGCTGAGCGTCTGGGTGGAGTCGGGTTCCACGTTGGCGGGCGGCTGCCAGGACTCGTGGAGCAGATCGCTGGCTATCAGCGTGGGCGGATCGGCCCGGGTGGGGGCCGGTGAGGACGGGGCGGCGATCCCACCGCCGACCAGGGCGATCAGCAGGTCCTGGGCGGTGGGCCGCTGGTAGGGGTCCATCGCGGTCGCGCGGCGGGCCAGGTCGTTCAGCGGGGCGGGGAGCGCGCCCAGGTCGGGCGGGCTGTTGAGCAGCCGGGTGGCCATCGTTATCAGGTCGCCCCGCCCGTAGGGGTGGCGGCCGTTGCCCGCGTACGCGACCAGGCAGCCCCAGGCGAAGATGTCCGCGGCCGGCGTGATGTCCAGGCCCCGGACCTGCTCGGGGGCCCACCAGCCGGGGCTGCCGAGCACCTCGCCCGAGCGGGTGAAGCTGTGCGTGGAGTCGAGGGCCCTGGCGATGCCGAAGTCGATCACACGGGGCCCGGACATGGACAGGATCACGTTGGCGGGTTTGAGGTCGCGGTGCACCAGGCCGGCGACGTGGATCGCGGCCAGCGCCGCCGCCACCCCCAGGGCCACGCCGTGCAGCGTTCCGGGCTCCAGCGCGCCGTGCTCGGAGATCTGGCGGGACAGCGGCGTGCCCGCGATGTACTCGGTGACCATGTACGGCCGGTTGTCGTCGCCGGTGCCGTTGTCCAGCACCTGCGCCGTGCAGAACGAGGCCACCCGCCGGGCGTTCTCGACCTCCGCGTGGAATCTCGCGGCGAAGCCGTCCTCGACCGCGACCTCCGCTTTCACCACCTTGAGCGCGACCGGCCGTCCCGCCGGCGCCAGTGCCAGGTAGACGGTCCCCATCCCGCCCTCGCCAAGGCGCCCGAGCAGGCGGTAGGCCCCGATGCGCTCGGGGTCGCCGGATCGCAGTCCTTCGACACCGGGCTGGTTCACCGCAACCTCCCGAGGATGCCCCGGCCTTCAGGACTCAGTTGCCCAATTCGTTTTCGATCTCCGCGACCTGCGTGCCCGGAACCGGATAACGACGCCAGACGTCGACCGGCGGCAATTAAGCAACAGAGTCCTTCAGGCCGGGGAGGAGCCGGGAGCGGGAGGGCCGTCAAGGCCCGAGCGTGCCCTGACCGATCAGTCATGTCGATCGGCTTCTTTCCGGGTCTTGTAGCCGTAGCCGTCCGCGCGCTGAAGGTGACGGACATGGCGGTGGTTGATCCCGGTGACGCGGCCGTGCCGGGTGGTGATGTCGAACGAGCCAGAAGAGCGGACCAGGACTCGCCCGAGGTGAATCCCGGCCTTCTTGCCCGCCGGGACGTTCGCCCGGACCAGGTCGCCGGTCTGGAAGCCGTGGTGCCGTTTGCTCCGTGGCCGGACAAGACGGGGGAACCCGTACCGGTCAGGAATGGTGCGGGCATAGGTGCCGCGACCGGCCGCCGTGACCACCAGAAGTGTGGACGGCCAGGCGGTCACACTCTCCAGTTCGCCGACGTGCAACGCGTCCAACGTGTGCGACTTGGCGGCGCCGGTACGCGACCGGTTCCACTTCGTACGACCGCCCGAGGCGGTGTGAACGGGCAGGCCGGTCGCTTCCAGGGCCCGCCACAGCGCCCACCTGGTGGCGTTGACGGCGGCGGCATCCCACAGCGGAGCCTTCGCCTGCCGGAGGATCTTCGCCAGGAGGACGGGCTTGTCCTTGAGGAACTCCTCCACCGGGGTGGCGTTCTTGGCCTGGTTACAGCCGATGCAGGCCAGGGTGAGGTTGCTGATCCGGTCCGAGCCGCCCCGGGAACGCGGGTGGATGTGATCGATGTTCAACGGCACGTCCTGCTTGCCGCAGTACGCGCAGGCGCGCCCCCACTTGGTGAGCAGGTATTCGCGGACCTCGTACCCGGCGAGGGTGCCCTGCTGGTACTCCACCCCTTCGAGCGGCCGCCCGGCCGACAGGGCGTGCGTGTCGAAGGAGACCCGCTCCACGTGCACGGCGGTCACGGGCGCCCACCGGGTCAGCCGCGCCACCCACGACATGGTGGTGTCCACACGGTGTCGCAGGGACGGCGCGAGCCATCCCTGCGGTTTGGTGCGGTTGAGGAATCGGGGGGATCGGTAGCGCAGGTTCGCGCCACGGCGTCGTCGTCGATACCGGGAGCGGGCGGTGAGCCTGTCGCGGATCGCCGCGCCCCGGTGGTCGAGCCGGATCGCATACCTCCCTGTCCGGCTCCCGTCGTGGCCGGTGAACACGGCCAGGCCGGTGTGCTTGGAGCCGGGGTCGATACCGACCTGCACGCCTTCGACGGTCGAGGTCGCCGCGTCGCGGTCCTTGAGACGGATGACGAACGGGGTGTGACGCACCACGACCGCCCGCCCGGCCGCGAGCAGGCGGCGGGCGCGGGCGGGGTGGCAGGGGTCGAGCGGGTGGCCGCGGGCGTCCAGGACGAACACGGCCGGGTGAACCTCACGGTTCGCTCCCTCGGACACCGAAGCGTCCTCGGGGTGACGCCGAGCAGACCGGGTGCCGGTCCGCTCGGTCTCCCCTCGCCCAGGTTGAACACCAGGTACCGCCGCGAGGCGGTGTCCGTGAGCCGTTTCGTGCCCACCCTCGGGCGTGTCTGCTCCCACGGATTCCAGAGCGGCAGGCTGAGGAAGCACCCGCCGGTGGGTCTGCGATCTTGTGTTCAACGTAGCCATCACAACGCACCTCTCTGAGCTGACGGCTAGGGCTGGTCAACGCGGGGCTTGTCAAGCGCATCGCTGCACCTCAAGCCCCCTCCTTCAGGAGGGGGTCGTTGACCGGGAAGGTTCCCTTTACTCGCAGTCGGTCCCCCGTATGGCAACGTTATCCACAAGGGAACCTCTCGCGCTTCATCCAGCGTCCTCGCATGTGCTTTGGTGCGGGAAACTTGTCGAATGACATGGGAGAGCGACCTTGGGTGATCGAGGCAGGCAAATGGGAGAGCACAGCGGTCCGGCGGGCGTGGAATCCGGGCCACTGCGTAAGGGACCAGCATGAGCCTTCTTGGTCCAGCGGAAATACGTATTTTGGCGAACAAGCTCAATATTCGTCCTACGAAGAAGCTCGGCCAGAACTTCGTGATCGACGCGGGCACGGTCCGCAAGATCGTGAGGGTGGCCGAGCTTGAGCCCGACGACGTGGTCATCGAGGTCGGTCCAGGGCTGGGGTCGCTCACGCTCGCGCTGCTTCCCGAGGTCCGCGGCGTGATCGCGGTGGAGATCGATCCCGTTCTCGCCGCCCAGCTGCCGCTGACGATCGACCGGCACGCCCCGGAGCTCGCCGACCGGCTCACCGTGGTGCTCGCCGACGCCATGCGCGTGCTGCCCGAGGATCTGCCCGAGGAGCGGCCGAGCGCGCTGGTCGCCAACCTTCCCTACAACGTGTCGGTCCCGGTGCTGCTTCACCTGCTGGAGACGCAGCCGTCGCTGCGCAAGGTCCTGATCATGGTTCAGGCCGAGGTCGCCGACCGGCTGGCCGCCGTCCCCGGTTCCAAGGTCTACGGCATCCCCTCGGTCAAGGCCGCCTGGTACGCCGATGTCCGCCGGGCCGGTCCCGTCGGCCGCACCGTCTTCTGGCCGGTTCCCAACGTCGACTCCGGCCTGGTCGCGATGGTCAGGCGGGAGCCGCCCACGACGGTGGCCACTCGCGAGGAGGTCTTCGCGGTGGTGGACGCAGCCTTCGCCCAGCGCCGCAAGACCCTGCGTGCCGCCCTCGCCTCCTGGGCCGGTACGGCCCCCGCCGCGGAGCGGGCGCTGCGGGCCGCCGGGATCGATCCCGGCGCGCGCGGCGAGCAGCTCACGGTCGAGGATTTCGCGCGGATCGCCGAGAACCGTACGTCTGAAAGCAGTACATAGTGTGATTTGCCGGTTCGTTTGCGTGCGGGGGGGAGGGATCCCGTTACGATCTGACGTCGTGACCAGTGAGCGAGCCCCCATGGGGGACGCATGAACTCCGTGACCGTCCGCGTACCAGCGAAGGTCAACCTGCAACTTGCCGTCGGACCGCTCCGGGATGACGGCTACCACGACCTCGTCAACGTCTTCCACGCCGTCTCGATCTTCGACGAGGTCACGGCCACCGCGGAGACCGGGATGAGCGTCCGGGTGGAGGGCGAGTCCGCGGACCAGGTGCCCGAGGACGGCGACAACCTCGCGATCCGGGCGGCCATCGCGCTGGCCGGGCACGCGGGCCGCCCGTACGGGGTGAACCTGCTCATCCGCAAGTCGATCCCGGTGGCGGGCGGCATGGCGGGCGGCAGCGCCGACGCCGCCGCGGCCCTGGTGGCCTGCAACGAGCTGTGGGGTCTCGGCCTGCCGCGCGAGGACCTGATGGAGATCGCCGCCGACATCGGCAGCGACGTCCCCTTCGCCCTGCTCGGCGGTACGGCGATCGGCACCGGCAGGGGGGAGCGGCTGACCTCGCTGGACGTCGCGGGTACCTTCCACTGGGTGTTCGCGCTGGCCGACGGCGGCCTGTCCACGGCCGCGGTCTACGCCGAGTGCGACCGCCTCCGCCAGGCGAGTGGCGAGCTGGTGGCCTGGCCCCAGGCAGCCGGGGCACTGCTGGCCGCACTCCGCGAGGGAGACGCGGAGGCCCTCGGCGCCCAGCTCGGCAACGACCTGCAGCCCGCCGCCGTGGCGCTGCGCGGCTCGCTGGCCCACACCCTGGACGCGGGGCGAAAGCAGGGCGCGCTCGGCTCGCTGGTCTCCGGCTCCGGGCCCACCTGCGCCTTCCTCGCCCGGTCGGCGGCCCACGCGGGCGAGCTGGCGGCCGGCCTGAAGGACGCCGGCGTGGCGCGCGACGTCATCACCGCCCACGGCCCCGTGCCCGGCCCGGCGGTCGTCTAGGCTCTCCCGGTCACCCGTCCCCCGTGGGCGCACGACCGGCCGTCTCGCCGGTCGGGGCGGTCATCCGATGGAGGCGCCGTCCTGGACGGGACGGTTCTCGCGACGGGGGCCGGGTGGGCCGGGAGCGGATACGCTTGTCTGGCGATGAATCTGGTCAATCTTGAGTCGGTCTCCCACTCCTACGGTCCCAAGCCCCTGCTCAACGACGTCTCACTCGGCATCGAGGCGGGCGACCGCATCGGCGTGGTCGGCCGCAACGGCGGTGGCAAGACCACCCTCATCTCGGTGATAGCCGGTGACCTCAAGCCGAACAGCGGACGGGTCACCCATAACCGGGGGCTCCAGGTGGGGTCGCTGTCGCAGGGCGACGACCTCGACCCGGCGCGCTCAGTGAGCGAGATCGTCCTCGGCGACAGATCCGAGCATGAATGGGCGGGTGACGCGGGCATCCGCGAGATCCTCGCCAACCTGCTCGGCGACATCGACCTGACCGCGCTCGCCGGGAGCCTGTCGGGAGGTGAACGGCGCCGCACGGCCCTGGCCAAGCTGCTCATCGACGAGCACGACCTGATCATCCTGGACGAGCCCACCAACCACCTCGACATCGAGGCGATCGACTGGCTCGCCAGACACCTGGCCGGCCGCAGGACCGCGCTGGTGGTCGTGACCCACGACCGGTGGTTCCTGGACGCGGTCTCCACCAGGACGTGGGAGGTCGTGGACGGCGCGGTCGAGCGCTACGAGGGCGGGTACGCCGCGTACGTGCTGGCCAAGGCCGAGCGTGCCCGGATCGCCGCCTCCGCGGAGGCCCGCCGCCAGAACCTGATGCGCAAGGAGATCGCCTGGCTGCGCCGGGGTCCGCCCGCCCGCACCTCCAAGCCCAAGTTCCGCATCGACGCCGCCCAGGCGTTGATCGCCGACGAGCCGCCGGCCAGGGAGAGCGTCGAACTGGTCAAGTTCGCCGCGGCCCGGCTGGGGCGCACGGTCTACGATCTTGAGGACGTCACGCTGCACGCCGGGGGACCCGGCCAGGGGCCGCTGGTCCTCGACCACTCGACCTGGCAGTTCGGCCCCGGCGACCGGATCGGCCTGATCGGGGTGAACGGCTCCGGCAAGTCCTCGCTGCTCCGCCTGCTCGCCGGTACCGTGCACCCCGACTCGGGCAGGCTGGTACGCGGCAAGACGGTCCGCCTGGCGCACCTGTCGCAGGAGCTGGGCGAGCTCGACCCTGAGCGCCGGGTACTGGAGACCGTCGAGGAGGTCCGCAAGTTCGTGCAGGTCGGCAAGAAGGAGTGGACCGCCTCCCAGCTGCTGGAGCGCCTCGGTTTCAAGGGGGACGCGCAGTGGAAGGTCGTCGGTGACCTGTCCGGTGGCGAGCGGCGCCGCCTGCAGCTGCTCCGCCTCCTGATGGACGACCCCAACGTGCTGCTGCTCGACGAGCCGACCAACGACCTCGACATCGAGACGCTCAACGAGCTGGAGGACCTGCTCGACGGCTGGCCGGGCACGCTGATCCTGGTCAGTCACGACCGCTACTTCCTGGAGCGGGTCACCGACAGGACCGTCGCCCTGCTCGGTGACCACAGGCTGTCGATGCTCCCCGGCGGAGTGGACGAGTACCTGTCCCGGCGGGCCTCGGGGGCGGCGCTGTCCGCGCGCGCGGCGTCCGGTGCGGTCTCCGGTGCGGCCTCCGCCACCTCGGCCACGGTCCCGAAGGAGACGACGGCCGGTCTGTCGGCGCGTGAGGAGCGCGATCTCCGCAAGGAGCTCTCCCGCCTGGAACGCCAGCTCGACAAGTTGAGCGGCCGCGAGACGAAGCTGCACGAGTCGATGGCCGACGCCGCCGCCGACTACGAGCGGCTGGCCTCGCTCGACGCGCAGCTGAAGGAGATCCTCGCGGAGAAGGACTCGATCGAGGGCGAGTGGCTGGAGCTGGCCGACCGCCTGGGCGAGTGAGTCCCGCGAGGGTGGCCGGGAACACGCCTTCGGGACGCGCCGGGTTTATCCCGCCGCTCTCGGGCAGGGGAGGGTCAGTGCGCTCCGGTGTCGGTCGCGTCAAAAGGGACGAGTAGCGTGCGCAGCAGGTCCGAAAGGGCCTGCTGTTCGCGTTCCTGCAGGCTGGCCAGGAGCTCGCGTTCGCGGCGCAGCAGGTCGGCGAAGGCGTTGTCCACCCGGGTCCGCCCGGCGTCGGTCAGGGAGACCAGGACGCCGCGCCGGTCCTCGGGGTCGGGGCGCCGCCTGACCAGCCCGGCCGCGGCCAGCCGGTCGATCCGGTTGGTCATCGTGCCCGACGTCACCAGCGTCGCGCGGAGCAGGGCTCCCGGGCTCATCTGGTACGGCTCCCCGGCCCGGCGCAGGGCGGTGAGCACGTCGAACTCCCAGGTCTCCAGGTCGTGCTCGGCGAAGGCGGCCCGGCGGGCGCGGTCGAGATGGCGGGCCAGCCGGGAGACTCGGCTGAGCACCTGGAGCGGCTCCACGTCGAGATCCGGGCGTTCCTGGTTCCAGGCGGCGACCAGCAGGTCGACCTCGTCCTTCGCTCCGGCCGAACGGCCGGAGTCATGGTCCGCGTGGTGCAGGGTCATGTCAGGAGTCTATCTGTCTTGACATCGAGATATCTCGCCGGATATCAATTGTCTTGATGTCGAGATATATTTGGGACCCCGTGATCTACGGCCGCTACGCCGACGAGCGCTCGCGCCCCTTCTTCGATCTTGTCTCCAGGATAGCCGTGGCGGACCCCGGCTACGTGGTCGACGCGGGCTGTGGCACCGGCGAGCTCACCGCCGAGCTCGCCAGGCGCTGGCCGGACGCCCGGGTCCACGGCTTCGACTCCTCGCCCGCCATGATCGAGAAGGCGCCGGCGGGCGGTTCGCTCTCCTTCTCCGTCGACGACGTCACGCGCTGGCGCCCTGAGCGGCCGGTCGACGTGATCGTGTCCAATGCCGTCCTGCACTGGGTGCCCGGCCACCGCGAACTGCTGCCGCGCTGGGTGGAGGCCCTCGCCCCCGGCGGCCGGCTCGCCTTCCAGGTCCCCGGCAACTTCGACGCTCCCAGCCACGCCCTGGTCCGCGAGCTCTGCCGGACGAGGTGGCGCGACCGGCTGGGCGACCTGGCCCGTCCCTCCCCGGTCGACGACCCGGCCGGCTATCACGACCTGCTCGCTCGACTGGGCTGCCGGGTGGACGCGTGGGAGACCACCTATCTGCACGTGCTCCCCGGCGACGACGCCGTGCTCTCCTGGATCACCGGTACCGCCCTGCGCCCCATGCTCGGCCGACTGGACCCCGCCGAGGCCGCCGGTTTCCTCGCCGACTGCGCCGCCCTGCTCCGCGAGGCCTATCCCCGCGGGCCGTACGGCACGGTCTTCCCCTTCCGCAGGATCTTCGTGGTCGCCGGGAGGTGACCGGGTGACGCGCCGCCGCCCGCCCGGCGGGTGCCGGTGGACCGCTGATCTCAGGAGCGGGTTTCTGGCCAAACAACCGGGCATGAATGGATATATGGGCAAATTAGGGGATGACCTGTGGCAATAGAGATCGAGGATAAGTTCGACGTGCCGGAGGATTACCAGCTGCCGGATCTCACCGGACTTCCGGGCGTCGGGGAGGTCGTGGGTCCGAAGACCCATCGGCTGGTGGCCCTCTACTTCGACACGCCCGATCTGAGGCTCGCCGCGCGGGGGATCACCCTGAGAAGGCGCAGGGGCGGCACCGATCCAGGCTGGCACCTCAAGCTTCCCAAGGCCAAGGGCGTACGGCAGGAGATCACCCACCCGCTGACCCGGAGCATCAAGATCGTTCCTGCCGAGCTGGCGGATCTGGTGCTCGCCTACACCCGGGGTGCCCCGCTGGCGCCCGTCGCCGAGCTGGACACCCGCCGTGCCGTCACCACGCTGGTCAACGGCGCCGGGGTGAGGCTGGTCGAGATCGCCGACGACCGGGTCAAGGGCACGGTGCTCGGTGACGAGCCCCACGTCGAACGCTGGCACGAGGTCGAGGCGGAGATCCTCCATGGCGACGAGAGGCTGCTGAAGAAGGTCGGAAAGCGGCTGCGCAAGGCCGGTGCCGGTCCCGCCGAGTCGGCGAGCAAGCTCGCTCGCCTGCTCGACGGCGCCGGAGCGACCCACAGGCAGCCGCCTGCCAGGACGGCCCCGGGTTCCGCGGGTGAGGTCGCCGTCGGTTATCTCACCGCCCAGGTCGGCGCGTTGCTCGCGCAGGACCCCCGGGTCCGTAAGGCCGAGGAGGACGCCGTGCACCGGATGCGCGTCGCCGCCCGGCGGCTCCGCAGCGCGATGAAGTCGTTCAGGACGGTCGTCGGGGGCACCGGGAGTGTCCAGGACGAGCTCAAGTGGCTCGGCGCGGTCCTCGGTGAGGCACGCGACCTGGAGGTCATCCGCGAGCGGTTCGCGAGCAGGCTCGACAGCCTGGACAGCGCCCTGATCGTGGGTCCGATCAGGGCGCGCCTCAGCTCCGACCTGCTGGACGACGAGCACGAGGCCCTCGACCGGATCAGGGACGCCCTCAGCGGGGAGCGCTACTTCGCCCTGCTCGACGCCCTCGACGACCTGATCGCCACCCCCGTGCTCACCAAGGCCGCGGGCAGGCCCGCGGAGAGTCTGAAGGCCGTCGCGGCCAAGGGCTGGCGCCGGGTCGCCAGGGCCTACGACACCGCGCTGTCCATCGAGAACCCCGCCGAGCACGAGTCCGCCATGCACGAAGTGCGCAAGGCGGCCAAGCGGGCCCGGTACACCGCGGAGGTGCTCGGTATGAAGAAGCTGGCCAAGCGGGCGGAGGCGATACAGGAGGCGCTGGGCACCCACATGGACGGCGTCGTCGCGCAGGAGCGGCTGGCCGCCGAGGCCGCGAACGCCCGCCTGGCGGGGGAGGACACCTACACCTACGGCGTGCTGACCGGCGTGGAGCGGGCCGGGGCCGAACGCGCCGCCGAGGAGTTCCCCCGGCTCTGGGCCGACACCGAGAACGCCGTCGCGAAGCTTCTCTGACGTCCTCTCGACCGCCACGTACCCGGGACAGGTGAGGAACCCGCTGGAGATCGCGTCAGACGGTGTAACGGTCCACGGCCACGACACGGCCGCCGTTGTGGTGCAGCACCGTGAACGCGCCCTTGGCCGGCCGCGTGTCGCCGGACCGGCCACCGAATTCGGAGATCAGGTCGGGCAGGGTCTTGCCGTGGCCGCAGAAGACCGCGGGCCGGTTCGCGGCCAGGGCCTCCTTGACCAGGAGCAGGGAGCCCTGGAAGTCGTAGTGGGTCTCCGACAGGACGGGTTCGAGCCGGACCGGCAGGCCGGCCCGTTCGGCGTACGGTTCCAGGGTCTGCACGCACCGCCTGCTGGGGGAGCTGACCAGCTCCGCGGGGCCGAAGGCGTCCAGCACCCTCGCGAGCACCTCGGCCTGCCTCAGGCCGTTCTCGTCGAGCGGCCGGTCGTCGTCGTCGCCCTTCCAGTCCTGCCGGCTCCCCGCCAGGGCGTGCCGTACCAGCACGAGCGGGGTGGTCGCGAGCGATGCCGCGCCGAGCGCGCGGAGCAGCCCGGCGTCCCAGTCGTAGGTCAGGCGCCGTGCGGCCTCCTCGACAGGGAGCCAGACCACGTCGTCGACCTCACGCGTGTCGGTACGGCGCTTCTCGGAGAGCATCCTGGCCACCCAGTAGTCGACGCGCTTGGGCCGGCCGTCCTTCGTGTAGTGGCTCGGCGACAGCGACCGGCCGAGCTCCACGGTGATCCCCGTCTCCTCGGCCACCTCGCGCAGCGCGCCGGCGATGGGGTGCTCGCCGTTCCTCAGCTTCCCCTTGGGGAACGACCAGTCGTCGTACCTGGGCCGGTGGACGAGGGCGACCTCCGGCGCGCCCGGTGAACCGCGCCAGACGACCGCCCCGGCCGCGCGGATCACGCCATCCGGATGGGTGGTGTGCTCAGCCATCGACGGACCTCCACCTACGGGTGCCGAGCAGATAGGTCTGCAGGTCGTTACCGGGATGCCGGACCCAGGTCCCGTCCGGGTTGAGCCACCAGGTCGCGGTGTCGTCGGACATGGCCCGGTCCAGCAGGCCGCTGAGGTAGTTCCGCTGCTGCTGGCTGGCGACCTTGACCAGTACCTCCACCCGGCGCTCGATGTTGCGGCGCATCATGTCACCGCTGCCGATCCAGACCTCCGGGCGCCGGCCGTGGCCGAACTCGTAGATCCGCGAGTGTTCGAGGAAACGGCCCAGCACGCTTCTGACCCGGATGTTCTCCGACAGCCCCGGTACGCCGGGGCGGAGCGTGCAGACCCCCCGCACCCACAGATCCACCGGTACGCCGGCCTGCGATGCCCGGTAGAGGGCGTCGATGATGGGCTCGTCGACCAGGGAGTTCGTCTTCATCCTGATGCCTGCGGGGCGGCCCGCCTCCTGATGGGCGATCTCCCGCTCGATCCTGGCCAGCAGCCCGCCGCGCAGGGAGTGCGGGGCGACCAGCAGCCGCCGGTAGGCCGAGTGGTTGGAGTAGCCGGTCAGGTGGATGAACAGGTCCGTGACATCCTCGCCGACCAGCCGGTCGGCGGTGAGCAGACCCAGATCCTCGTACAACCTGGCGGTCTTGGGGTTGTAGTTGCCCGTGCCGATGTGGCAGTAGCTGCGCAGCTCGCCCGAGGCTTCCTGGCGCACCACCAGGGCCAGCTTGCAGTGGGTCTTCAGCCCCACGACGCCGTAGACCACGTGGCAGCCGGCCCGTTCCAGCTTGCGCGCCCAGCTGATGTTGGCGTGCTCGTCGAACCTGGCCTTGATCTCCACGACCACGACCACCTGCTTGCCCGCCTCGGCGGCGTCGATCAGCGCGTCCACGATCGGTGAGTCGCCGCTGGTGCGGTAGAGCGTCTGCTTGATGGCCAGCACGTTCGGGTCGGCGGCGGCCTGCTCGATGAACCGCTGCACGCTCGTGGAGAACGAGTCGTACGGGTGGTGCAGCAGCACGTCCCGCTCGCGCAGCACCGCGAAGATGTCGTCCTCGACGTGCACCACCTCCGCGGGCACGAACGGGCGGAAGGTCAGCTCGCCCCGGTCGAGGTCGGCGATCGCGTGCAGCCCGGTCAGGTCCAGCGGCCCCGGCAGCCGGCAGATCTCGTGCTCGGCCACCCCCAGCTCGTCCACCAGCAGGTCGAGCACCTCGGGTGTGATGGTGTCCTCGACCTCCAGCCGGACCGGAGGGCCGAAGCGGCGCTTGAGGAGCTCGCGCTCCAGGGCCTGCATGAGGTTCTCGGTGACGTCCTCGTCGACGTCCAGGTCCTCGTTGCGGGTCACCCGGAAGGCGTGGTGTTCGACGATCTCCATACCTTTGAAAAGCTGCCCCAGGTGAGCGGCGATGACATCTTCCAGCGGGACGAAACGATTCACGGACGCCGCGACGAAGCGGGGAAGCCGGCTGGGCACCTTGACCCGGGCGAAGACCGTGTTGCCGGTCGAGGGATTGCGGACGGTGACGGCCAGGTTCAGTGAGAGTCCCGAGATGTACGGGAAGGGGTGGGCCGGGTCGACGGCCAGCGGCGTCAGCACCGGCCTGATCCGCTCCCTGAAGAGCCTGCGCATCTCGGTGCGCTCGTCGCGGCCGAGGTCGTCCCAGCGCACGATCTCGATGCCCTCGGCGCTCAGCTGCGGCCTGATCCGTTCGTAGAAGCAGGCCGACTGCCGCAGCGCGAGGTCGTTGGCGATCGCCGCGATCCTGGACAGTTCCTCGCGGGGCTTCAGCCCGCTCTTCGTGCGGAGCAGGAGGCCGGTGGCCATCCGCCGTTTCAGCCCGGCCACCCGTACCCGGAAGAACTCGTCCAGGTTGCTGGCGAAGATGGCAAGGAACCGTACTCTCTCCAGCAGCGGCAGAGACGGATCCTCCGCCATCTCCAGAACCCGTTGGTTGAACTGGAGCCAGCTCTCCTCCCGGTTGAGGAAGCGCTCTTGCGGGAGAGGAAGTCCGTCGGGGGTGGAACGAGCGGGTTCAGCGGACATATGACCAGAATGCCCGCTTTTGTTGAACGGAACGTTAATTTCGGCTCAACGGGCGTTGTTGTTTACTCACTTGGCTCAAGCTTTTCCTGCTCTTCACCAACGAGTTTCGCTCGCTTGACGGCCTCGCGCTCGGCGGCCTTGGCCTCACGGAGCATCGCCTTCTCCAGCTCCTTCTGCTCCCGCTCGCGGGCCCGCTCCTGCTCCCTCAGCAGCCGCTGCTGCTCCCGCTGCTCCCGCTCGCGGGCCTTCTCCAGCTCCCGCTGCTCGCGGAGCCGTGCCTTCTCCTGCTCCCTGGCCAGCTTCTCGGCCTCGCGTTGTTCGCGCTCGCGTAGCTTCTCCTGTTCCTTCTGCTCCCGCTCGCGGGCCTTCTCCAGCTCCCGGAGCTCCTTTTCGGTCAGGGGCGTGGGCGGCTGGGGCGCGGGCGAGCGCGATGCAGCGGGGTGGGGTTGCGGGCGCGATCCCGGTGGATGGTGGTCGGCGTCGGCCGGACGCTGGTGCGCCTGGACCAGCCGCTGCCCCAGGCCGCGAGAGGAGGCGGTGAGCCGAGGGCTCGGGTCCAGCCCGGTCAGACCGTTCCAAGCCAGGTTGACCAGATGTGCGGCGACCTCCTCGCGCGACGGTCTGCGCACGTCCAGCCACCACTGGCCGGTCAGTGCGACCATGCCGACCAGCATCTGGGCGTACATGGGGGCCAGTTTGGGGTCATAGCCCCGTTCGACGAACTCGTCGACCATGACGTCCTCGACCTGGCTGGCGATGTCGTTGATCAGGCTGGCGAACGTCCCGGTCCCCGAGGCGGCGTGCGAGTCACGAACGAGGATGCGGAAACCCTCGCTGTTCTCCTCCACGTAGGCCAGCAGGGCCAGGGCCGCCCGCTCCAGCTTGATCAGCGAGTGCGAGGCGGACAGGGCCTCGGTTACCATGATCAATAGCTTCTGCATCTCCCGGTCGATGACGACCGCGTACACGCCCTCCTTGCCGCCGAAGTGCTCGTAGACCACCGGCTTGGAGACGTTGGCGGTCGCCGCGATCTCCTCGACCGATGTGCCGTCGAACCCTTTCTCCGCGAACAGGGTCCTGCTGATCTGGATCAACTGTTCCCGGCGTTCCTTGCCTGACATCCGCCGTCGGGGTTCGCTCACGGTTCTAATAATGCTGCTCCACTGTGTTGATTGCGACGCTAGCGCGTCGCGGTGAGGCCGCTCTTACCCGGCTCCTTCCCTCGTCGAGGCAGGTCGCTCGTACCTCGCGAGTTGCCGGCGACGCTAACGCGTCGCGGTTCGGCCGCTCTTGTCCGGCTCCTTCCCTCGTCAAGGAAGGTCGCTCGTTCCTCGCAACCTTCCTCTCCTCAGTCCAGTCGCCGGCGCGGCCTCACGGGTAGTCCCTCAAGGAGGGTGTCTCAGGCACGTCCTCAGGGGAGTCTCTCGGGGTGTGGCCGGGCGCGGCCTCATGGCGGAGTGTCTCTGGGGAAGAGGCACCTCTCCGTGGGAGACGAGAGGAGAAGTAGGAGGTCAGGCGGCGATGCGTTTGGCGGCGATGCGTTCGGGGGTGGGCCAGCGGACGTCGTGGGCCCAGCCTGCCTTCTCGAACCAGCGGATGACACCCGCGCTGAGGTCGATCTGCCCCTTCAGCACGCCGTGCCGGGCACAGGTGGGGTCGGAGTGGTGCAGGTTGTGCCAGGACTCGCCGAAGGAGGGGATGGCCAGCCACCACACGTTGCGGGACTTGTCGCGTGATTCGAAGGACTCCTCGCCGAAGACGTGGCAGATGGAGTTGATCGACCAGGTCACGTGGTGCAGCAGGCCGATCCGGACCAGCGTGCCCCAGAAGAAACCGGTGACCATGCCCCACCACGACCAGGTCAGCAGGCCGCCCAGCAGGGCGGGCATGACCATCGTGGTGATCGCCAGGACCGGGAAGAACTTGTGCAGCCTGATGATGTCCGGGTCCTTGACCAGGTCGGGGGCGTACTTCTCACGGTTGGCCCGATCGGCCTCGAACAGCCAGCCCATGTGCGCCCAGAGCAGGCCCTTGGACACGGCCACGAAGCCGGTGCCGAAGCGCCACGGCGAGTGCGGGTCGCCGTCCTTGTCGGAGAACTTGTGGTGCTTGCGATGGGTGGCCACCCAGTCGAGCACCGACATCTCCATCGAGAGGCTGCCCGCGATGCCCAGCGCGATCTTCAGCGGACGCTTGGCCTTGAACGAGCCGTGCGTGAAGTGGCGGTGCAGGCCGACGGTGACCCCCAGCCCGGTGACCACGTAGAAGACCGCCGCGATCGCGATGTCGGACCAGCCGAGTCCCCAGCCCCAGGCGAACGGGACGGCCATGGCCAGGGCGATCAGCGGGGCACCGACGACCACCCCGAAGGTGATGATCTCCGGCAGTGTCTTCCGCTCTGGGTCTACGTCTGGTTTGGGGCCCGGAGCAGGGCGTTCTTCGATGACGGTCATGCGCTACCTCGCGGTGGCTCGGAAAGGCAAGGATTCACGTGCGGCTACGCCACCGTAACCTACGCCATCGTAAGTTAGGAATCCCTAAGCACCAAGTGTGTGGAAGATGGGCCGCCGGGGCTGGTGCCGCAGCGGCTTCGTAATCTGTTCTACCCGTGTCTGACCTGCCAAACGACGGGTTCCCCAGGCTCGTTGCCGGGGCCGCTCGACTTTGCGGACAGGACGGCTCCCAAACGGCGCGCGTTCGACACCGCGGGCTCTGTATCGTAGGGGTGCCAGGCGTACGGGGTCGTCCCCGCTGTCTGGCCGATCCGGCATTGGGTAATTGGCAGCCCGCAAGGTTTTGGTCCTTGTTGTCCAGGTTCGAGTCCTGGTGCCGGAGCCGTCTCTTATGTCTGCTTTATTGGCTCGGCTAGTCGGCTGGGTGGGTTCCCGAACGGGAAGGTATCCTCACGTTGTCGAGCAGGTGACGGTGCCATGCCCTGGGGGTGGATATCCGTCGTCGTGCTCCGTCATGTCTCAGCCGCGACGCCGAGGGAGCCTCGTCCGTGAGTGTGCCGCGCCCGGCCGCCGTCATTGTCCTTGCCGCAGGCGAGGGCACCCGGATGAAGTCGAGAACACCGAAGATCCTTCATGAACTGTGCGGCCGTACCCTGGTCGACCATATGCTCGCCGCCGCAAGAGGGCTCGAACCCGAGCGGCTCATCGTTGTCATCGGCCACGAACGGGAGCGGGTCCAGGCACACCTGGCCGGCACCGCCCCTGACGCGCGGGTCGTCGTGCAGGCCGAGCAGAGGGGTACCGGCCACGCCGTCCGTACCGTCCTGGAGACGGTGGGCACCATCAGCGGCACCGTCCTGGTGACCTACGGCGATACGCCGCTGCTGCGCACCGAGACCCTCGCGGCCCTGCTCGAACGGCACGGCGAGGACGGCAACGCCGTCACCGTGCTGACGGCCGAGGTGCCCGACCCGTACGGCTACGGCCGGATCATCCGCGACGCCTCGGGGGCGGTCCTGGAGATCGTCGAGGAGAAGGACGCCGACCCCGCGCAACGGGCGATCAAGGAGATGAACTCCGGCGTCTACGCCTTCGACGGGTCCCTGCTGGCCGACGCGGTCAAGCGGGTGTCCACCTCCAACGCCCAGGGCGAGGAGTACCTCACGGACGTCCTCGCGATCCTGCGCCAGGACGGCCACCGGGTCGGCGCCCACGTCGCGGCCGACTACGTGGAGGTGGAGGGCGTCAACGACCGTGTACAGCTCGCCTTCGCCCGTCAGGTCCTCAACGCGCGCCTGCTGGAGACGCACATGCGGGCCGGGGTGACCGTGGTCGACCCGGCCAGCACCTGGATCGATGTGGACGTCACCCTCGAACGGGACGTGGTGATCCACCCCGGCACCCAGCTGCACGGCCGTACGGCGGTCGCCGAGGGCGCCGAGGTCGGTCCCGCCAGCACGCTGACCGACACCGTCGTCGGCGAGGGGGCGCTGGTGCGCAACGCCGTCTGCACCGAGGCCGTGATCGGCCCCGAGGCCCTGGTCGGGCCGTACGCCTATTTGCGCCCCGGCACCGTGCTGGCGCGCAAGGCCAAGGCCGGAACGTACGTCGAGATGAAGAACGCCCAGGTCGGAGAGGGTGCGAAGGTGCCGCACCTGAGCTATGTGGGTGACGCGACGATCGGTGCGGGCGCCAACATCGGCGCCTCGGCGATCTTCGTCAACTATGACGGGGTCAACAAGCATCACACGACGGTGGGCGAGCACGCCTTCGTCGGATGCGACACCATGCTCGTCGCGCCGGTCAACATCGGCGACGGCGCATATACGGCCGCGGGTTCGGTCATCGACGGAGATGTCCCGGCAGGGAGCATCGGGGTGGCCCGCGGGCGGCAACGCAATATCGAAGGGTGGGTCGTGCGCAGGCGCGCGGGCACCAGATCGGCTCAGGCGGCGCGGAAAGCCGCCGAGTCGGGGAAACAGCAGGGGAGCCAGACGTGAGTGAGCGGAGCGAGCGGCCCGGTGGGCGCGGCGTCGCGCGGACATCGATGTGCTCTCCGGCGGGGGGGACGGCATGAGCAGCATCAAGAAGACCGGTGAGAAGAACATGATGTTCTTCTCCGGCAGGGCGCATCCGGAGCTGGCAGCCGAGGTGGCGAGCCACCTAGGCATCGTGGAGACGCCGACCACGCTGCGTGACTTCGCCAACGGGGAGATCTACGCCCGTTACCAGGAGTCGGTCCGTGGCTGTGACGCGTTCGTCATGCAGAGCCACACTCTGCCGATCAACCAGTGGATCATGGAGCAGCTGATCATGGTGGACGCGCTCAAGCGCGCCTCCGCCAAGCGGATCACCGTGATCATGCCGTTCTACGGCTACGCCCGCCAGGACAAGAAGGGCCGGGGCCGCGAGCCCATCACCGCCCGCCTGATGGCCGACATGTTCAAGACGGCCGGCGCCGACCGGCTGATGTCGATCGACTTGCACACCTCCCAGATCCAGGGCTTCTTCGACGGCCCGGTGGACCACCTGTTCGCCATGCCCGTCCTGGTCAACTACCTCAAGGACAAGCTCGACCTGGAGACGACCACGATCGTCTCACCCGACACCGGGCGGGTGCGGCTCTCGGAGCGCTGGGCCGACACGCTGGGCACCCCGCTGGCCTTCATCCACAAGCGCCGCGACCTCGACGTGGCCAACCAGGTGAAGGTGAGCGAGGTCGTCGGCCGGGTGAAGGGCCGGACCTGTGTGCTGATCGACGACATGATCGACACTGCGGGCACGATCTGCAAGGCGGCCGACGCCCTCTACGAGCAGGGCGCCACCAACGTGGTCGTGGCGGCCACCCACGCGGTCTTCTCCGACCCCGCGGTCGACCGGCTGAAGAACTCCAGGGTCTCCGAGGTCATCGTCACCAACACGTTGCCGCTCCCCGAGGAGAAGAGGTTCGACAAGCTCACGGTCCTGTCGATCGCCCCGCTGATCGCCCGCGCGATCAACGAGGTCTTCAGCGACGGCTCGGTGACCAGCCTCTTCGAAGGCGACAGCTAGTTACTCGTCACCTTCCCCGCCGAACATCACCTTCCCCCTCGGGGACGTGCCGTCCACCCACCCTGGGGACGTGTCCGTGCTCCGTCCCTGAGGGACTCCCTGTGAGGCCGCGCCGGCGACTGGACCGAGGAGAGGGAGGTCGCGAGGAACGAGCGGCCTCCCTCGACGAGGGAAGGAGCCGGGTAAGAGCGGCCGAACCGCGACGCGTTAGCGTCGCAATAAGCACGGTAGGGTTGTCAAGTTGCGTTCGTAACGCCTTCCGCTAGGGCGGGTGAGGGGGAGCGCATCTTCCGATTCTTGAGATCCCTAGGAGATCAGCATGTCCGAAGTGGTAATCACCACCGAGCTCCGCGACAGGTTCGGCAAGGGCGCCGCCCGCAAGATCCGTCGCGAGGACAAGGTCCCCGTCGTCCTCTACGGACACGGCTCCGAGCCGAGGCACCTGTCCCTGCCGGGTCACGAGCTGCTGCTCGCCCTGCGTACGCCGAACGTGCTGATCCGCCTTGAGGGTGCGGTCGACGAGCTCGCGCTGCCCAAGGGTGTCCAGCGCGACCCGATCAAGGGCTTCCTCGAGCACGTCGACCTCCTGCTCGTCAGGCGCGGCGAGAAGGTCACCGTCGACATTCCCGTCGTCGTGACCGGCGAGGTCGCCGACGGCATCCTCGACCAGCAGCTCGTCTCCGTCTCGGTCGAGACCGAGGCCACCCACATCCCCGAGGGCGTCGAGGTCGACGTCGAGGGCCTGGAGGTCGGCGCCCAGATCACCGCCGCCGACCTGAAGCTGCCCAAGGGCACGAGCCTCGCCGCCGACCCTGAGGTGCTGGTCCTGATCGTCTCCGCGGCCCCGACCGCCGAGCCCGCGGCCGAGGGCGAGGCCGTCGAGGCCGCTCCGGCCGAGGGCGAGAGCGCCGAGAGCGCCGAGTAGTTTTCTCTGCTAGATCTGTCAGGGCGGCCCGTTCCCGGGCCGCCCTGACGCGCGTATGAAGGGGATGCCGATCGTGGACCGCTGGCTGGTCGTGGGCCTGGGAAACCCCGGGCCGGAGTACGTAGGAAACCGGCACAACGCGGGGTTCATGGTCCTGGACGAGCTGGCCGCGCGCGCCGGCGGGCGCTTCAAGGCGCACAGGTCGCGCTCGGAGGTGCTGGAGGGCCGCCTGGCGGGTGTCCCCGCGGTGCTGGCCAAGCCGCTGTCCTTCATGAACCTGTCCGGCGGACCGGTCAAGGCCCTGGCCGACTTCTACAAGGTCGACCCGGCCCGCGTGATCGTGGTCCACGACGAGCTGGACATCCCGTACGGCGCGCTGAGGGCCAAGCTGGGCGGCGGTGACAACGGTCACAACGGGCTGAAGTCGATCACCAAGTCGCTGGCCACCAAGGACTACCTGCGGGTCCGGTTCGGCATCGGCCGCCCGCCGGGCCGGATGGACGCCGCGACCTATGTCCTGCGTGACTTCGCCACCGCCGAGCGCAAGGATCTCGGGTTCCTGGTCGACCGTGCGGCCGACGTGGTGGAGTCGCTGATCAGGGTCGGCCTGGAGCCGACCCAGAACGCCTTCCACGCCGGCGACCTGAACATCTCTAGTTAATGGCGACGCTAACGCGTCGCGGTTCGGCCGCTCTTACCCGGCTCCTTCCCTCGTCGACCGGGGTCGTTCGTTCCTCACGACCCCGCTCTCCTCAGTCCAGTCCCCGGCGCGGCCTCACGGGAGTCCCTTAAAGGGGGAGCACAGGTGCGTCCTCATGGGGGGATGGTGGGAAGGCCATCAGGTTCTGGAGGAGTTCGGCCTGCTCGATCGCGTCGTCCAGGGCGTTGTGCGTGTGCGGCCGCTGGGAGAGCAGGTGCCTGGGCATCTGCCGCTTGGTCGCCCAGCCGATCGGCACTCCCGCCTTGGCCGCGTACAGCGTCTTCATGTCGATGCAGCGCGAGTGCCCGAACGGTGAGGCACCGGCGAATCGCATGAAGTACCAATAAATCCACATCCAGTCGTAGGAGAGCGGGTAGGCCGCCAGTACCGGTGTGCTGTTCCCGCACGCGTCGCGGATCCACGCGGCGGCCTCCCGCATCGCTTCGGCCGGGTCGCGGCCCTCGCGGATCAGCGTCTCCCGGTCAAGCCCGCTCACCGCGAGCGCCTCGGGCACATGGTCGTCGCTGATCGGCCGCAGCTCCGCGTAGAACGTACGGGTCTGCGGATCGACCGGTTCGAAGACCTTTCCGGTCATCCGCCCGGCCACCGCCATACCAAAGCTGACCATTGAATACGGTCCCGGAATGGGGCCATCGGCCTCGACATCCACAGAGATGTACGTTTCGGTCTTCAACCTTCGGGCCTCTCTTGTCGCCGCTACCATTACATAACTGTCTGTCCGTGAACGGTTACGCAGGGGGAGCGCGTGCGCGACGTGACCGCAGTCCAGGCCGGGTCCGGAGCCGTGCCGGTCTCGCGCCGTCAGATGCCGGACTGGGTGCGGGGGCACCGCGCGATGGCCCTCGCCGCCGACACCGTCTGCGCCGCCCTGGCCGGAGCTCTCGCGCTGCTCGTTCGATTCGGCGAGGTTACCGCCTACGTTCTCCCGTACGTCATGCTGAGCGCCGCCCTGCCCGCCGTCTGGGTCTGCGTGGTCGCGCTGAACCGCGCCTACGAGCCTCGGCTCATCGGCCTGGGCTCGGAGGAGTTCCAGCGGATCCTCCAGTGCGGCTTCATGCTCACCGCAGCCCTCGCCGTCGGCGCCTACCTCACCAAGACCGATGTGGCCCGCGGCTACGTGGTGCTGGCACTCCCGCTGACGACGCTGCTCACCCTCCTGACGCGGTACGGGCTGCGCCGCTCCCTGCACCGCAGGCGGGCCCGGGGCAGGTGCATGCGGCGGGTGGTGGCGGTGGGCCATCGGGTGGCGATCAGCGAGCTGGTCCGCAGGTTCCGCCGGGAGCGCTACCACGGCATGGAGGTCGTCGGGGCCTGTGCTCCGCGCGACGGGATGGGCGACGTGGAGGGCGTACCGGTTCTCGGTGACCTCTCCGACGTCGCGCTCGCGGTCGGGCAGGTCCACGCCGACACCGTGGCCGTGCTCGCCTGCCCGGAGATGGACGGGGTGGCGCTGCGGCGACTGGCCTGGCGGCTGGAGAAGACCGACACGGACCTGGTCGTGGCCCCCGCGCTGATGGAGGTGGCCGGGCCGCGGATCACCATCCGTCCGGCGGCGGGGCTGCCGCTGCTGCACGTGGACCACCCCGAGATCTCCGGCCTGCGCCAGGTGGTCAAGAACCTGTTCGACCGGATCGGCGCCGGGGTGCTGCTGGCGGTGCTGCTCCCGCTGCTGGTGGCGGTGGCGGCGGCGGTGCGGGCCTCCGGGCCGGGGCCGGCGTTCTTCCGGCAGACGAGGGTGGGCCGCGACGGCGCGGAGTTCACGATCTACAAGTTCCGGACGATGCGCGCCGACGCCGAGCACCGGAAGATCACCCTGTCCAGCGACGGGCAGGGCCCGCTCTTCAAGATCAAGAACGATCCGAGGGTGACCCCGCTGGGTGCCCGGCTGCGCCGCCATTCGCTGGACGAGCTGCCCCAGCTGATCAACGTGCTGCTGGGACACATGTCCCTGGTGGGCCCCCGGCCGCCACTACCGGAGGAGGTGGCGGGGTACGGTGACGATGTCCGCCGCCGGTTGCTGGTCAAGCCGGGCATGACCGGTCTGTGGCAGGTGAGCGGTCGCTCTGACCTGTCCTGGGAGGAATCGGTACGGTTGGACCTACGTTACGTGGAGAGCTGGTCTCTCATGCTGGACCTGCAGATCCTGTGGAAGACCTGGTCGGCTGTCGCGCGAGGAACTGGAGCATACTGATGACCGTTCGCGACGATCACACACTCGCCGCGGAGTTGGCGACGACGGCCGGCGAGAAGCTGGCGGCCCTGCGCGCGGAGCGGGGTTTCGACAACCCCTCCGAACTGCGCAAGGAGGGTGACATCGCCTCTCACCTGTTCCTGATGGAGGCCCTGGCGCGGCTGCGCCCGGACGACAGCGTGCTGTCCGAGGAGGCGACCAGCGAGGAGCGGCTCGACCCGCGCAGGCTCCGTGCCGAGCGGGTCTGGATCGTCGACCCGCTGGACGGCACCCGAGAGTTCGCCGAGGAGGGCCGTGCGGACTGGGCGGTCCACGTGGCGCTCTGGGAGCGTGGCACGCTGACGGCCGGTGCCGTCGCGCTACCGGCCCAGGGCCGTACACTCTCCACCGCCGAACCTCCGGTGCGGCCCGCCTCCGAGGCGGGCGCCAGGCCGCGGATCGCGGTCAGCAGGACCCGCCCGCCGGAGTTCGTCCAGAAGCTGGCGGCTCTCGTCGGCGCGGACCTGGTACCGATCGGGTCGGCCGGTGCCAAGATCTCCGCGGTGCTCACCGGAGCGGTCGAGGCCTACGTGCACGCCGGAGGCCAGTACGAGTGGGATTCCGCCGCGCCCGTCGCGGTGGCCCTCGCCGCGGGGGCCCACGCCAGCCGCATCGACGGCTCGCAGCTGACCTACAACCAGCCCGACCCCTCATTGCCGGATATCCTTGTATCCCTACCGGGACTGGCGCCGACGTTGCTCGCTGGAATCCGGGATCTGCACCGCTAATCCCCGCTAGGAGAGTTTGATGCTTCAGCGCGACTACACCACGTCGCAGCTCGACGTCCTCGAGGCAGAGGCGATCCACATCATGCGTGAGGTCGCGGCCGAGTTCGAGCGTCCCTGTCTGCTCTTCTCCGGTGGTAAGGACTCCATCGTCATGCTCCGCATCGCGGAGAAGGCGTTCTGGCCCGCGCCGATTCCCTTCCCACTGATGCACGTCGACACCGGCCACAACTTCACAGAGGTCATCGAGTTCCGGGACCGCCGCGCCGCGCAGCTGGGCGCGCGCCTGGTCGTCGCCAGCGTCCAGGTCTCCATCGACGCCGGGCGCGTCGTCGAGGAGACCGGCCGCAGGGCCTCGCGCAACCGGCTGCAGACCACGACGCTGCTGGACGCGATCGAGGAGAACGAGTACGACGCCGTGTTCGGCGGTGCCCGCCGCGACGAGGAGAAGGCCCGCGCCAAGGAGCGGGTGTTCTCCTTCCGCGACGACTTCGGCCAGTGGGACCCCAAGAACCAGCGTCCCGAGCTGTGGAACCTCTACAACGCCAGGATCCGCAAGGGCGAGCACATCCGGGTGTTCCCGCTGTCCAACTGGACCGAGCTCGACATCTGGGACTACATCCGGCGCGAGGGCATCGAGATCCCCTCGATCTACTACGCCCACACCCGCAAGGTGTTCGAGCGCGACGGCATGCTGCTGGCCGACAGTGAGTTCATCATCCGCGATGAGGACGAGCCGCTCCAGGAGATGACGGTCCGCTACCGCACGGTCGGCGACGTGACCTGCACCGGCGCGGTCCAGTCGGGTGCCGCGACGGTCGAGGCGATCATCGAGGAGATCGCGGTGAGCCGGATCACCGAGCGCGGCGCCACCCGCGCCGACGACCGCGCCTCCGAGGCGTCCATGGAGGACCGCAAGCGGGAGGGCTACTTCTAGTGCTCACCCACCCTCCCGTCTCCCTTCTTCCCGCGCGGTCCCGCGCCGCGAGCCGTACGACCTCTGGAGAGCACCTCTGATGGACATCCTTCGCTTTGCCACGGCGGGAAGCGTCGACGACGGAAAGTCGACGCTCATCGGGCGGTTGCTCTTCGACTCCAAGGCGATCTTCGAGGACCAGCTGGAGGCCGTCGAGCGCACCTCCCGGGACCGCGGCACCGAGTACACCGACCTGTCGCTGCTCACCGACGGCCTGCGGGCCGAGCGGGAGCAGGGCATCACCATCGACGTGGCCTACCGCTACTTCGCCACTCCCAAGCGCAAGTTCATCATCGCCGACACCCCCGGGCACATCCAGTACACCCGCAACATGGTCACCGGTGCCTCCACCGCCGACCTGGCGATCGTCCTGATCGACGCGCGCAAGGGCGTGCTGGAGCAGTCGCGGCGGCACGCCTTCCTCACCACGCTGCTGCGGGTGCCGCACCTGGTCCTGGCCGTCGACAAGATGGACCTGGTCGACTACTCGCAGGAGCGGTTCGAGGAGATCCGCGAGGAGTTCACCGCCTTCGCCTCCAAGCTGAACGCGCCGGACCTGACGTTCATCCCGATCTCGGCGCTGCACGGTGACAACGTGGTGGCACGCTCGGAGAACACCCCCTGGTACAACGGGTCCTCGCTCCTGCACCACCTGGAGCACGTGCACATCGCCTCCGACCGCAACCTGGTCGACGTGCGCTTCCCCGTGCAGTACGTCATCCGCCCGCAGCGGGCCACCGACCCGGCCTTCCACGACTACCGAGGCTACGCCGGCCAGGTCGCCGGAGGCGTGCTGAAGCCGGGGGACGAGGTCATGCACCTGCCTTCGGGCCTGGCCACGCGCATCGCGTCGATCGACACCTTCGACGGACCGGTCGACGAGGCGTTCCCGCCGATGTCGGTGACCCTCCGGCTGGAGGACGACATCGACATCTCGCGCGGCGACATGATCTGCCGCCCGAACAACCAGCCGCACGTCTCCCAGGAGCTGGAGGCGATGATCTGCTGGATGACGGATTCCAGCAAGCTGGCCCCGCGCGCCAAGCTGACCATCAAGCACACCACCCGTACGGCCCGCGTCCTGGTCAAGGACCTGCACTACCGGCTGGACGTCAACACCCTGCACCGGGACGAGACCGCCTCCTCGCTCGGTCTCAACGAGATCGGACGCGTCTCGCTCCGCGTCACCCAGCCCCTGTTCGTGGACGACTACGCCCGCAACCGCCTCACCGGTGGTTTCATCCTCGTGGACGAGGCCACCAACAACACCGTCGGTGCCGGCATGATCGTCGACGCCAAGTAGCTGCCACCGCCCGCGCCCGGCGCCGTGGTCTCCTTCCTCGTACGTCACGGGAGAGACCCGGCCCGGGCCGCGGGCGGTTCCGTGTCTTCGGGACCGGTCATTGTCGTCCGGCCGTCGGCGCGGTACGTCGGCCGACGTCAGACGAGGTCGCCGCGGAGATGACCGGCGGCCGGGATCCGCTGACGTGCGCGGAGACGACGGAGGCCGATGAGGAGGATCACCGCGGCGACAAGGGCCACCAGCCCGGCGAGCGAGAGGGCCAGCGTCAGTGGGGAGTCCAACGACGCCGGTGGGCCCCAGCTGCCGGGCTTGGCGGGGAAGGTGAGCGTTCCGGTCGCGGTGTGCCCGATCCGGCCGCCGCGGAGGGCGAGGCGGAACTTCCACGGTCCGTCGGGGAGGACCTTGCCCAGCAGTACGGTGACCTCTCCCTGCTCGCCGGGCGCCAGGGTCGTGTCGCGGTCGGTCGGGAAGGGGCCGGCGCTCAGCGAGCTGGGCCCTGCTGACAGGGTCAGCTGTCCCTCGACGTCGATGGCGCGTCGTCCGGTGTTGGCGACGGTTGCCACGACCTTCGGCTGCCCGTCTCCGGTTCGCTGCGGGACTATCCCGCCGATCCGGAAGTCCGAGGGCGGTTCACCGCCCGGACCGACGTCGAGATAGACGCGGATCCCGACGCGGTTGACGAGTGCGACGTTGCCTCTCGGGTCCGGGCCGGCCGAGGAGACCTCTGCCCAGATGACGGCGTACCGCTCCGCCTTGGTCGCCCACGCCGGCACGGCGATGGTGGCCTTGACCGGTGCGCTGCCGTGTGCCGGCAGGTCGGCCGCGGGGCGGTTGAGCGTGATCCATGAGCTCAGCTCATTGGGGGTGCGGCCCGGTGCGAAGGTGAAGCGGGCGCCGCGGATATCGGCCGCGCCGGCATACAGCCGCACGTGCTGGGGCTTGGCCGAGGTGCTGTAGACCTCGAAACGCCGGGTGAAGGTGGTGCCGGGATTGACATGGTCGACGATGAAGGCATGTGATCGCGGATCGTCCATCCGGTTGGCGGGAATCTCCAGCAACCTGATGCCGAGGAATGCCTCGTCGGCCGGACGCGCCTCCCGGTGCCCGGTGCCCGCGCTCGCCGGAGCACCGATCATCGTGTGCGACAGGAGCGCGAGCAGCGCCGCCGAGACGAGCCGCCGTAGCAGTGGGCTAGGCAACGGAGTGGCTCACCGTGCCGGTGTAGGTGCCGGTCACGGCCTGGGCGGGAACGCTGATGACGATGGTCGGGTTCCAGGTGGCGGAGTTGTTGCCGGAGCCGGTCGTCTTGCTGAAGGCGGTGCGCGACGCGCTCAGCGTCTGCGCGGCCGCCGCGTTGGCCTGGCCGGGAGCGAAGGTGCCGGTGCCGGTGGTGGCGGTCGCGGGGCCGGACCAGTAGGAGACGTTGGCGGTGGCAATGGTCTCGGCGGCCGTGCCGCCTCCCGTGGTGAAGCCCCCCGAGGCCGCGATGACCGTCGCGATCCAGGTCGCGGTGAGCGCGGCACGCTGGTCGGACACCGTGATCGAGCCGAGCTGCCCGCTGATCTGGTTGCCCGGCGTGCCGCTTCCAACGCTGACCGGGCCATTGGGAACGGTGATCGTCAGCCCGTTCGGGGCGGTCACCGTGAAGGTCACCGTGGTGGAACAGGTGGTCGACGCGGGGCAGGTGTCGGCCTGGGAGGACGGAGCCGTCATCATGGCCGCCACCACTCCGGCGATACCTGCCAGAGGAATGCAAAGACGGTTTCTGGACACTGCTGATCTCCTCCGCCGGACTCTCGCCGCTGGGCCGGGCCGTTCTTACGTGATCACATCTTGCGTGGCGATCGGTTTTCGAGAGCCGTCTCCGGAGGCATCTGGAAACATTTGGTGATCACATGATGACTACCGGTAATTGTCGGATCGGTGACCTGATCGTCGGAAAGGGCGTGCGGACGAACCGGCCGGGTGACTGGACCAGGCGGACCCTCTCGCCACCTCTCTCGCCGGGGCTGGTCTTTCACCGGTACCGGCCGACCTGCCCGGCTGCGTCGGCGCGAGGTTTCCCGCGATGCCTTTGCCGGGGACTTACCGCCCACGGACGAGTTTGGAGAACGTCCCCCGAATCGTGTGATCTAGGCTGCCATCGGTTTCCGTGCGTCACCGAACGGATGCTCCACGTGCATCGCCCACGACTCACATGTGAGGAATCGCCATGAGGAAGAGCCGGGCCGGCGGCTTCGTCGCGCGGACCCCCTTGTCACTGGTTGCGTCGATCGTCCTGCCGCTGGCCCTCGGCGCTCCCGCGGCTCCGACCTCCGGAGCCGTGGCTGGCGCGACGGTCGCCTGGCGCGCCGACACGCTGACGATCACCGTGCCCACCTCGGCGAATCTGGGCAGCGGCGCCGCGGGCGGCACGATCAGCGCCTCTCTGGGTACGGTGACCGTGGTCGACTCCCGGAGCGGAGTTCCCCCCTGGACGGCGACCGTGTCGGCCACGGACTTCACCACCGGTGGCGGATCGCCAGCGCAGACCATCACAAAAGCCAACATCTCCTACTGGTCCGGCACAGTCACCGATTCATCGGGTGGCGGCAGCCGCACTCCCGGGCAGGCCACCGCGGCCCAGGCTGTTCCCCTGTCCACATCGGTGACCGCCTTCACCGGACGCAAGACGATATCTCTGCCCACCTCCACGAGTTGGGCGCCGACGCTCGTCGTCACCGTCTCGGCCGCCACCGCCACGGGTGTCTACCGCGGTGTCATCACCCACTCGGTCGCCTGAGCGGCGGTCCGCTGTCCGGCGCAGGACGATGACGCCGGCCGATCGAGCCGCTCTGCCGCCCGCGGGGACCACCCGGAGTCCGCGCGTCCGACGCGTCTGAGACCGCCCGCCGACGGAACCGGACGCGCCCCTGGTCGCCGCCGATGAGTTGGCGCTTCCATGACCAGCCACGGACGCAGATGATCGACGACGAACGGCGGCCGAGCGGGATATTGGGATCGCCGAGGCCGGACAGCGGTGACGAACATCGTCCGGAGCGGGCCTTCAGGGTGTTCGTGCAGGGTGTTCGTGCCGATGCCCGCAGATTCTCGCTCACAGCGCTCCGACGCCGCGGATCTCACATCGCTCGAATACACCCGGCGGTCCACCCGCCTTCCTTTTGGGCTTTCTTTTTTCGAAGGGACGTCATGCATCGCTACTCAAGGCGCCTGGGATATCCGCTCGTGGTCATGGCTCTGATCCTGGCGGCGAGCATCCCCATGCCCGTGTCCGCCTCCGGTGCCCCGCCACACCGGCCCTCCCTTCCGCGTCCATGGGTGAAGATCTGCCTCAAGCTCAAGCAGATGCCACAGCATCGGCGCATCCGCTGTCACTTCCCGCCCGCGTCCCGGCCCCGGTTCGCCACGGAGGCCGGGCGCACGGCACAGATCCTGCGGACACCGACGATCAATGAGCTGTCGATACCGACCAGCCCGTCGACCCCCATCGGGATCGCCACCGGGCCGGACGGCGCGGTGTGGTTCGCGGAGAACTACGGCAACAGGATCGGGCGCGTCACCACGGCGGGCGTGTTCACCTCGTACGCCATCCCCACCACCGACTCCCAGCCGGGGCACCTCACCGCGGGTTCGGACGGTGCTCTGTGGTTCACCGAGGCGGTGGGCAACAAGATCGGGCGGATCACCACCTCGGGGACGATCACCGAATACGCGCTGCCCACCGCGGGCGCCTACCCCTGGGGGATCACCGCGGGTCCGGACGGCGCTCTGTGGTTCATCGAGGTGGAAGGCAACAAGATCGGGCGGATCACCACCTCGGGGACGATCACCGAGTACCCGCTGCCCACCGCGGGCGCCTACCCCTGGCGGATCACCACCGGCCCGGACGGCGCCCTGTGGTTCACCGAGGCGCTCGTGGGCAACATCGGGCGGATCACCACCGGCGGAACGATCACCGAATTCGCCGTCCCGTCCTCCGGCGCGGTCCCCATCGGGATCACCACGGGACCGGACGGCAACCTGTGGTACACCGACGCCAACGGCAAGGTCAGCTCCATGACCACCGCGGGCACCTTCACCGAGTACCCGCTCACCGATCCCGACAGCTGCCCGTGGGGCATCACCGTCGGATCGGACAACAACCTGTGGTTCGTCGAACAGTGCGCCAACAACGTCGCCAGCGTCACCACCTCGGGGACGATCACCGAGACCTCGCTGCCGACCGTCATCTCCGGGCCGTTCGACATCACGGCCGGACCCGACGACAACCTCTGGGTCACCGAGGACTACGTCGACAAGATCGCCGTCGTGACTCCCTGAGCACGCCGGCCGGCGACCGGGTACGGGATGCTCCAGGTCCCGCACCCGGGTCGGCCCTCATCGTGGGAACGCGGCACCGGCGGACGGTGCCGCGTTCACTGGGTAGATCCTTTGTCCGTTCTCTGACCTCTCCGTTACGCTCCGCGCTAGCCTCGGCACGTTCCGTATCCATCGGGTAAGGATTCGTGCCTGTGTCTGATAGTCCGTCACCTGCTCGGGTGGTTTTCCTGGGCGGCCTCGGCCGCAGCGGGACCACGCTGCTGGAGCGCCTGCTCGGGGAGGTCCCCGGTATCGTGCCGCTCGGCGAGGTCGTCCACCTCTGGGCCAGGAGTGTGCTCGCGGACGAGGCCTGCGGATGCGGCGAGCCCTTCGGGACGTGCCCCTTCTGGGACAAGGTCGGGATGCGCGCGTTCGGAGGCTGGTCCGCGGACCTGGCCCGCCGGATGATCGCGCTCAGGGCCCGCGTCGACCGCACCCGGCGCATCCCGACCCTGGCCAGGATGCTGGCCGAGGAGCGGGCGGGAAACGGCAGGTGGCCGACACCCGGAACCGCCGAGCTGGACGAGTATGTCGCCGTCCACCGCGATCTGTACGACGCGGCGGGGGAGGTCGCCGACTGCCCGGTCGTGATCGATTCGAGCAAGCACGCCTCGCTGGCCTTCTGCCTGGCGGCGGCCGGGGTCGACGTCCATGTCGTGCACGTGGTCCGCGACCCCCGCGCGGTCGCGCACTCCTGGCGCAGGCGGGTCGAGCGCCCGGAGGACGGGCGTCCGATGACCCACTGGTCACCTTCCCGCACCTCGCTGCACTGGCTGAGCGAGAACCTCGGCCTCGGACTCCTCGCCCGCAGGGGTGTCCCGGTCACCCGGGTCCGCTATGAGGACCTGCTCGGCGCCCCCGCCGACACGCTCAGGCGCCTGGTCGCCGGGATCGGCCTCTCCTGCCGCCTCGACTTCCTCTCGGGCAGCTGGGCGGAGCTCTCGACGGCGCACACCGCCTCGGGCAACCCCATCCGCTTCACGGTCGGCCGTACCGAGCTGACCAGGGACGACGGCTGGCGTGCCGCCGCGGGGTCCCGGCAGCTGCGCCTGGTCACCGCGCTGACCTGGCCGCTCATGATCAAGTATGGCTATCACAGGAGACTCGCGTGAACACATCGGTGGGTGTCGTCATCCCCACCCGGGGACACCGGCCCGACCAGCTGCGCGCGGCCACGCTCGCGGTGCTCGGTCAGGACCACTCCGGTCCCGTCGAGGTGGTGGTGGTCGTGGACGGCGGAGATCCGGCCTGGGTCGCCGACCAGGTGGCCGACCTCCTGGCCAGCAGGGCACTGGCACCCGGCCGGCGCGGGGCGCCCTCGCGGGGAGTGCGGGTGATGGCCAACCGGCTCACCCCGGGCCTGCCAGGTGCCCGCAACACCGGCATCGCGGCCCTCGGCACCGATCTCGTCGCCTTCTGCGACGACGACGACCAGTGGCTGCCCGGTAAGGTCGCCGCCCAGGTCGCCGCGCTTGAGGCGGAGCCGGACGCCCGCTTCTCCAGTTGCGCCATCGAGGTCGAGTACGGCTCGCGCCGCATTCCCCGCCTGGCGGGGACCAGTCGCGTCACCTACCGTCACCTGGTGCGCTCGCGCATGGTGATGGTGCACTCCTCGACGTTCGTGTTCCGGCGCGGCGGGCTCTGGGTGGACGAGAGCGCCCCCAAGGGCCAGAACGAGGACTGGGACCTGGCGCTGCGCGCCGCGGCCCAGCACCCCATCGTGCACGTCGACCGGCCTCTGGTCCGGGTGCGCTGGGGAGGCTCCTCGTACGTGGCCCGCTGGGCCGACCGGATCGCCGGGCTGCAGTGGATGCTCGCCCGGCACCCTGATCTGGCCGTGGATCCGCGCGGCGCGGCGCGGGTCTACGGTCAGCTCGCCTTCCACCACGCGGCCCTCGGCCAGCGGCGGGAGGCGGGCCGCTGGGCCTGGCGGGCGTTCACCGCACGCCACGGCGAGCCCCGGGCACCCATCGCGCTCGCGGTGGCGGCCGGCCTGGTCCCCGCGCGGACCCTGCTCAGCGTCCTGCACCACCGAGGGCACGGCATCTGATGGCGCCCATCACCGAGCGTCCGCGGGTGACGGTCCGCTATGGCCCGCAGGTCGCCCCGCCCTCGGCCGGTCAGGCCGTCGAACGCCTGCCGGTGCTCGCGCGCCACGGCGTGCAGGTCGTCCCGCTCCTGCCGGGGCGGGGCGCCGAGCGCCCGTCAATGACCGCTCGCCATGATCTGCTCGCCGCTCCGTCGGAGGTGGGGCGGACCGCCGATCGTCCGCGCGCGTCCGCCCGCTACGGCCTGCCGGTGGTTCCCGCCGTGATGGGGCAGGTCACCGGGCATCCTTTGGCGCCATCTCGCTACGACCCGCAGATCGCCCCGTTCGCGACGGGCAAGGCCGTTCACGCCGTGATGTCGATCCCGCCCGTCACCGACCACCGGTCCGCGACCACCGGGTATGGTCCGGTGCCCGGCCTGCCCGCCGTCGCCGGGCGGGCCGGGACGCCGGCCGCCAGGCGGGGGGCGACGCAGGTCGCCCCCCGCCGGCGGCCCAGGCCGGACAAGGCCACCCGCAGACGCCTGCGCAGGCGCGTGCGGGTGGCGGGCGTCGCGATCGATCCGATGACCGAGGGCGAGGTGGTCGACCACGTGGTCGCCGCGCTGAAACGCGGTGAGGGCGGCCACCTCGTCACCCCGAACATCGACATCAGCCGGATCGTCGCCCGCGACGAGCGGGCCCGCGGCTTCGTCGAAGGCGCCGACCTCGCGGTGGCGGACGGCATGCCGTTGGTCTGGGCGGCGAGACTGCTCGGCACCCCCCTGCCCGGCCGGGTCGCCGGTGCCGACCTGATCTGGTCCCTGTCGGAGGCCGCCGCCTTCTACCGCCACCCCGTGTACCTGCTGGGCGGCCCCGCGGGTGCGGCCGTGCAGGCGGCCTGCGAGCTGGTGGGCCGCCACCCGAAGCTGATGATCGCCGGAGTCGACGCCCCGCCGTACGGGTTCGAGGACGATCCGGAGAGCTATGCCCGGGTACGCGACGCCGTGATCGCCGCGGCACCCCGGCTGGTCTTCGTCGGGCTCGGCTTCCCCAAGCAGGAGCGGCTCATCGCCTCGCTCCGCCGGGACCTGCCGGGCACCTGGTTCGTCGGCTGTGGCTCGGCGATCGCCTTCGCCGCGGGCACCGTCCGGCGGGCTCCGGCGTGGATGCGCGGGGGCGGCCTGGAGTGGCTCTTCCGGCTGACCCGGGAGCCTGGCAGGCTGGCTCGCCGCTATCTGGTCGACGACCTGCCGTACGCCCTCAGGCTCCTCGCGGTATCCCTGCTGCGCGGGCTCTTCTCCTGAAAGACCCTCCTGAGAGAACGCCGTCCGTCAGGAGGCCAGCTCCCTGACCCGGAGGGCCTCCTGCGGGCTCAGCCTGGCGTCGGCCTCGGCGAGGGCGCGGCGCGAGTCCATCGGCCGGTAGGCCGTACGGGACAGGCCGCTCCAGGCGAAGCCGTCGCCACTCGCGCCGGACGCGGCGGTGCACGCGTGGCGAACGCGCCCCTCGGCGCGGGCCGACCAGGTCAGGCCGGTCCGTTCGTACAGGCGGCGAAACTCCGTCAGCGGGTCGCGGGCCAGGTCCTCGTAGCGGGCCAGGGTTATCCGAGGATGCCGTCCGGCCAGGTCGGCGGCGGTGATCCCGGCCGCCCGCCACAGGGCCACGGCCTTGGCGATGCGGTCCTGGGAGCCGACCAGCGGGCGCAGCGCCTCCAGGTGGGGCTGGTCGCGCATCAGCAGCGGCTGTTCGAGTAGTTCGTGGAAGTAGACGGTCCAGCCGAGCCGTTGCCAGCTACCGACGAAGGCCACCGGGTCGCGGAGCAGGATGATCACCCGACATCCGAGCCGGTCGGCGAACCATCCGGCGGAGAACAGCGCGAACGGGTCATCGAGCAGCGCCCGGCGGCCACGCAGCCGCCCCAGCGTGAACGCGGTGCCGTACCGGACCATCCGCGCCAGGTCGTACGGTGAGCGGTTGCGGCGCAGTTCGGCCCAAAACCCGTAGCGCAGCGCGACGGTGCGGGTGAAGGCGGGCAGCCAGCCCCGCTCGTTGTCGGTGCAGATGTACTGGAAGCGGTGGCCGACCACGGAGTCGAGGACGCCGGGGGAGCCGCCAGGCGGATGCTCGGGGTTGAGCGGTTCGTTGACGTAGACCAGTTCCCCGCTCGCCGCGAGCATCCTGCCCGTCCAACTCGTCCCGGTCCTGGGCAGCCCGGTGACCAGCACGGGGGGCATGGGGGGCACAGCGCCCATCAGGATGCCCGCCACGGGCTCAGGGCGGCCAGGCTGTGCGCGCCGAAGGGCCGCAGACCGTACCGGCGGTGGATGTGCCAGAGCGGCAGCAGGTTCTTGACCATCGTGCCCCCCGCCCAGCCGAGGGCGGCGCCGAGCGAGCCCAGGGAGGGGATCAGCAGCAGGTCGAGCAGCACGGTCGTGGCGACGGCGGCGGCCAGGTTGGCCAGGCTGGCGCCGGTGTGTCCGGCGGCGGTCAGCACCACGTCGGCCATCCCGCACGCGGTGGCGAGCGTCATCGTCACGGCCAGCACGATCGCCACCGGTGCGCCGGAGGCGTAGCCGTCCCCGAAGACGGCTCCGAGCAGCCACGGAGCGAGTGCCGCGTACCCGAGCCAGACCGGCCAGGTCAGCAGGACCAGCCAGAGGGTGGCCGACTGGTACAGCTCCCGGGCACGTGGCAGGTCGCCTTCGGCCAGGGCCCGCACCAGCCTCGGTTGGGTGGCCTGCGCCAGGCCCTGGCCGGCCAGCTGGCCCACGATCTTGAAACGGGTGGCGGCGGTGTAGACGGCGGCCTCGGCCGGCCCGGCCAGCAACGCCACGATCACGATGTCCAGCCGCTGGAACACCGCCTGGATTCCGGCCGCCAGCGATCGGGGCCAGGTGTGGCGCCACAGGTCGTGCGCGGTGCCCGGCAGGTAGGACGTCCGAGGCAGCCGCCGGTGCAACCAGACCGAGGCCAGCAGCAGCACCGGCAGGTACGGCAGTGCCCAGGCCGCGGCGAGCAGCGGCACCGAGTCGCGGCCCGCGAGCACCACGGTCCCGACCAGGGCGAGCTGGGCCGACGGCTGGAGCACGCCGTCCAGCAGCACGGTCGGCCGCATCGAACCGAACCCCCGGGTCGCGCTCACCATGACGCCCGAGCACGTCACCGCGGGCAGGGCCGTCGCCAGTACCCGCAGCGCGGGGTCGGAGGTGCTGAGGATGATCGCACAGGCGGCCGCCAGCGAGAGTGCCGCGACCGGGACGAGCGCCGCGCGGACGTAGCCGGAGGTGCGGCGGTGGTCGAAAGGACGGGACCTGGCGACGAAGTAGACGAGCCCGTTCCCCGCGTCCAGTCGCAGGACCGTGGCGACCGCCAGGCACAGGGCGGTCACCGAGAAGAAGGCACCCGCCGTCTCCTGGCCCACCCCCCTGGCGACCAGTACGACGGTCAGGAACTGAGCGGCGGCCCCGGCACCCGCCCCCAGCAGCCCCGCCACCCCGCTCCGCGCGGCCCCGGTCAGACCCGCCAGACGGGTGGGGCTCAGCGGCGCCACGACGGCTCCCCGCCCAGCCACGAGGTCAGCAGGGTGTCCTGCTCCTCGAAGCGGCCGGCCAGCTCGCGACGGAGCCTGCGGGGCATCGGAGCGGGTCTGGTCCGGGAGTTGTGCCGTTCGAACACCGGATCGCCGAGGTGCGGCAGCCCCAGGAAGGCCAGCACGCGGTCGTAGACGAGCTCCGGTTCGGCGAAGAACCGGCCGCTGTCGATGACGAGCAGGCGGTCCCTGCCGACCAGTGGCTCCAGCCGGGCGAGCTGCTCGGCGTAGCGGCCCCTGGCCAGGTAGGCGTGGTGGCGGTGGGACAGGTTCGTCGAGTGCGGCGAGTCGCGCAGGGCCCGCACCGCCCCGGCCAGCCGCTCCTCCTCCAGTTCCACGGCCCTGGCGAAGGACGGCTCCGTCTCGAACCCCCTGGCCAGTTCGTGGGCGTGCGCGGAGTAGGCCCGCTCGACGGGGTCGCGGACCAGTACGATCAGCCTGGTACCCGGCAGGTCGCGGGCGATACGGGGGCCGGCCAGGGGGTGGAACAGGTAGTAGGGCGACGACTCGAAGGCCTGGGGCCGGCAACCGTACCTGCGTGCCAGTGCGGAGGCCGACACCCGCAGCGGAAAGTGCGCCCGGTACCAGGACAGGCCCCGGTCGTACGCCATGTCGAAGTAGTGCACGCCCTTGCGCAGCACCGGTTTGAGGATGAGCGGGTGCTGGGACAGGGCGCGGTACAGCGAGGTGGTGCCGCAGCGCTGCGCCCCGACGATGAGGAAGGAGGGCAGCACTCGGCTCCCCGAGGTGAGGCGTCCCATGCCCCAGGTGGCCGCGTGGAGCGAGCGCTTCAGCGCGGGTTTCACGGCAGGGCCTCCTGGGGGTCGGTGGCGGGGGCGATCCGGGTGCCCCAGGTGGCCGCGTGGAGCGAGCGTTTCGGTGCGGGTTTCACAGCAGAGCCTCCTGGGAGTCGACGACGGGGTTGAGCCAGAGTTCCGGCGGCCCGAGGGGCGCGTGGCCGTCGGCCGCGTGCCGGTCGGCGAGCGCGATCAGGTAGCGGATGGCGGTCAGCCGGGATTCGGCAGCCGACAGCCCGAACGGGGCCAGGATCCGCAGGGCCCGCGCCACACAGGCTCTGGCGGCGGTGGCCGGGGCGTCGCGGCGCAGGGCCCGCTGGAAGAAGTGGTGGACGGCGTCGAAGCCGAGCGGTACCCCGGTGCCGAACCGCTCCCAGTCCCAGACCAGCAGCCGCCCGTCGGGGCCCCGAGAGATGTTCCAGGGCGTCAGGTCACCGTGCCAGGCGAACTCTCGTCCGGTGCGAGGCTCCGTCCCGGTGGCCCGAGCGCGGTCTCCGAGGGCACGCCCCGCCGGGTCCGGGTCCGGGCAGCCGGGGTCTTTGGAAGGCGCGCGGTCCGGGACCGGCTCCGCGGGGACGCGGGCGATCTCGGCGATCGCGTCGGTGAGGACGCCGCAGGGGATCCGTCCCCGCCGTACCGGGAGCGGGGTCAGCGCCAGTACGGACAGGCCGCGCCAGGATCCGTGGTGCAGCACGGCGGGTGGGACGACCGTCTTCAGCGGCACGCCGGCGAGCAGGTCGAGCGTCCGCGCCTCGTGCGCGACGAGCTCCCTGGTCAGGTCGGTGTCGCCGACCTTCACGAAGGCGATCGGCCCGTCGGGGCCGCGCGCCTCCAGGATCGGCTTGCGGTTGGCGCGCAGTGCGGGGCGCACGCGCAGCGTGACGCGGACGGGGGTGTCGAACACCTCGCTCAGGTGGTTCTCGATGCCGTCCTGCCCGGACGGCACGATGAGCCTCCCGCCGGGATGCCACCAGGCGCGGGGGACCAGCCTGCGGGGGAGCAGCCGGTGGGGGAGCAGGGTGTAGGGCCTCGGGGCGCCGGGACCGGGGAACAGCAGGTCGATGGTCTCGTCGAGGTAGCGCAGGCGGGCGCGCGCGTCGTTCATCGAATACCTTCAGCGTGGAGACCCCCGCCTTCAGGCGGGGGAGGAAACGCGGCGCGGTGCCGTGTTTCCGGGTGGGTGGTGTAGCCGTAGCCGTCGGCTCGTTGGAGCAGGCGGACGTGGCGGTGGTGGATTCCCTGCACGGTGCCGTGCCGGGTGGTGATGTTGAAGCTGCCGGTGGTGCGGACCGCGACCCGTCCGGTGTGGACTCCGGTGTTCTTGCCGGTCGGGACGGTGGCGCGGACCAGGTCGCCGGTGGCGAACCCCTTGACGTGCTTGGTCCGGGGCAGTCGTAGCCGGGGGAAGCCGTAGCGGTCGGGGCGGGTGCGGGCGTAAGTGCCACGCCCGGTCGCCTTGGCCACGAGCACGGTGGACGGCCAAGTGGTCACGGTGTCGAGGTCGCCGACGTGTAGCGCGTCCAAGGTGTGGGACTTGGCGGCGCCGGTGCGGGAGCGGTTCCATTTGGTGCGCCCGCCGGAGGCGGTGTGAACGGGCAGGCCGATGGCCTTCAGTGCCTGCCACAGTGCCCAGCGGGTGGCATTGACGGCGGCGGCGTCGCGCAGCGGAGCCTTCGCCTGCCGAAGGACCCTCGTCAGGAGGGCGGGCCTGTCCTTGAGGAACTCCTGCACAGGGGTGGCGTTCTTGGTCTGGTTACAGCCGATGCAGGCCAGGGTGAGGTTGCTGATCCGGTCGGAGCCGCCCCGGGAACGCGGGTGGATGTGGTCGAGGTTGAGTGGTACGCCGCTCGCGCCGCAGTAGGCGCATGCCCGGCCCCATTTGGCCAGCAGGTATTCGCGGACCTCGTACCCGGCGAGGGTGCCCTGCTGGTATTCCACCCCTTCCAACGGCTTGCCCGCCGAGAGGGCGTGGGTGTCGAAGGAGACCTTCTCCACGTGGACGGTGGTGACGGGCGCCCACCGGGTCAGCCGCGCCACCCACGACATGGTGGTCTCGACGCGGTGTCGCAGCGACGGCGCGAGCCACCCTTTCGGTTTGGTGCGGTTGAGGAACCGGGGCGCGCGGTGGCGCAGGTTCCGGGAACGGCGGCCCCGGCGCAGTGCGGCCCGCGAGGCGAGCCTGTCGCGGATCAGCGCGCCTCGGTGGTCGAGCTGGATCGCATACCTCCCGTTCCGGCTCCCGTTGTGGTCGGTGAACACCGCCAGGCCGGTGTGCTTGGAACCGGGGTCGATACCGACCTGCACGCCTGTCACGACGGAGTCGGCCACCGACCGGTCCTTAAGACGGATGACGAACGGGGTGTGACGGTGAACCACCGCCCGCCCGGCCGCCAGTAGGCGACGGGCACGGGCGGGATGGCAGGGGTCGAGCGGGTGGCCGTGGGCGTCCAGGACGAACACGGCCGGATGAACCTCACGGTTCGCTCCCTCGGATGCCGAAGCGTCCTCGGGGTGACGCCGGTGCGGCGGTGCGGCCGGACCGGTCTCCCCTCGCCCAGGTTGAACACCAGATACCGCCGCCAGGCGGTGTCCGTGAGCCGTTTCGTGCCCACCCTCGGGCGTGTCTGCTCCCACGGATTCGAGAGCTTGGAGCTGAGGAAGCACCCCAAGGTCGGTCTGCGATCTTGTGTTCAACGTAGCCATCTGGATCACACCTCCAGTTCATGACGGCCAGGGCTGGTCAACGCGGGGCTTCGAAGCGCATCACCGCGCCTCAAGCCCCCTCCCTCAGGAGGGGGTCGTTGACCGAGTTCCTCCAGAGCAGCGCGAAGGAGATCAGGTACAGGCTGAGTGGTGTGAACAGCCCGTCGTAGACGAACATGTAGAGCAGGGTGAGGATCATCACGAGAACCCCCGCCATGCCGATCGGGCTCCGGTCGCGCCAGTGGCGGCGGACGGCCCCGGCGAAGAACGCCACGTAGAGCACGGCCCCGGTGAAGCCCTGCGTGATCATCAGGTACCAGAGCTGGCCGTCGCTCCCCAGCGGTGGGTGGCCGCAGGTGGGACACCAGCCGCTCCTGCCGGTGGTGATCGTCCGGTGGTTGCCCGTGGCGTTCCTGGTGTTGCCGTAGCCGATGAGCGGTGAGGTGCCCGCGGCGGCGACGGTCGCCGACACGGTGAAGGCGCGGATGTCGTTGCTGTGCGGGCTGTCCAGCCGCTGGGCCACCATCGTCTGCAGCGGGCTGAGGGCGAACACCAGTGCCCCCGCGACCAGAGCCGAGCAGGCCGCGATGCGGGCCCGCGCGTTCAGGCGCACCAGGACGTACGCGGCGGCGACGCCGAGCCCGATCCACAGGCCGCGGTTGAGCGAGTAGACGACGGGGATCGCGGCCAGCGCGGTCAGCGGGATCATGGCCAGGCGCCTGCGCGGGCCGCCGTACACCCACCAGCCGATCACGAACCAGACGAGCAGCACCGAGATGTTGCCGCCCCAGGCGTTGGCCCACTCGAAAGGCGCCTCCGGGCGGGGGGAGGCGTGGCCGAGGACCTTCTGCACCTGGGCGGCGGTGGGATGGATCAGGTTGTGGACGAAGGGGTTGCCGCTGATCCAGCCGGGGAGGATCAGCTCGACCGGTGAGGTGAACTCGGCGCGCGGGGCGAACACGCCCAGCAGGCCGCCCGCCACGGTCGTGACGAACAGCGCGCCGAGCATGCGCACCAGGGTGAGCTGGGGCAGCTCCTCCTCCGTCAGGTTGCCGAGGTAGAGCACCATGATCGTCAGTGACAGGTAGAGGCAGAGGCGTATCAGGTAGCCGGCGAGCCGCCCGGCGCCGAACTCGCCGTAGGTGCCCGGCGGCATCTCGCCGAGCATCAGCGCGCTGATCAGGTAGCCCGCCAGGAGCAGCAGCCAGAGCCCGAATCCGCGCGGCGCCCTGATCGGCCGCCTCCGCAGCAGGATCAGGGCCATCGCCGGGGCCGTCACGACCACCGACAGGCCGCCGAAACCGAGCGCCCACCAGACTGGATATCCCACCAGGAGCGCGGCGATCGGCCAGGCGGCCGGACGCAGCCTCCTCACAGCCGATGTCCCCTCCGCCCGGCCGTGGCCTGCCGTCCGGATGGGAGGTTCCCGGATGTTCCGGGTGCGACTCCGGTGCCCGGCGAGTCCGGTGCGGCCCGGTCACCGCCCGCCAGGCCCGCGAGGGGCCGTTCGGTTCTCCTGGGGCGGGCCGCGCCGGGCTGTGCCGCGGACGAGATGTGCGGGGTCCGCGCGGGGCCGGACGGGAGATCGGGCGGTGGGGCGTCACCGCGGCCGACGAAGGCGCCGATCACTCGGACTCCGCGGTCGTTCAGGGTCCGTACGGCGTCCCGCACCTCGCGTGAGGAGGTGCCGGGCACGGCGATCACGAGCACCGCACCCGCCAGGCCGCGGATCTCCTCGCCGCCGAGGGCGTCGAGACCGGTCAGACGCCTGACGTCGGCGGTGGTCCGCAGGGTGGTGTCGAGGCGGTCACGGAGCCAGGCGACTCCGACCCCGCAGAGCAGTCCCGCCATGAGGCCGCTGCCCAGGTAGAGGGGCGGGCGGGGGGCGCTGGGGGCGGTGGGCGCCACCGCCTTGCTGATCACCGATCCGGGGGTGACGGCGATGGTCTTGAGGGCGTCGTACCTGGCGGTGAGGGTTTGGGCCTGGCGGCCGAGGATGTCCTGCCGCTGGAGGGCGAGGGCTCGCTCCGTGGTGCCCCTGCTCAGCAGGGGGAGCGTGGTGGCGACCTTGGCGAGGCCCGCGTTGACCTGCCTCAGCTTGACCAGCACGGCCTTGAGCTGGGCCGTGAGCATCTGGGTGGACGACTCCCGGCGCTGGGCCAGGTAGGCGAGGGCGTAGGCGCTCGCGCCCGAGGCGGCCGCCTTCGGGTCGGCGGCGGTGCAGGAGATCTCCAGGACCGAGGTGTTGGGCGGCACGGAGACCACGGCGGGACAGCCGGGAGCGCCGGACAGCTCGTGGGCCTTCGCCGCGACCACCGCGGACCGGGCGACCTGGGCCTCGGTGTCGAGGTTGAGCGGTTCGCGCTGGCGGTTGGTGACCTGGTTGGTCTGTTCCGGCGAACCGGTGGCGGTCACCAGGACCTGAGCGGAGGCGGTGTAGGAGGGCGGGACGAGCCGTAGCAGGACTGCGCCGGCACCGGCTCCGGTGAGGAGCAGGGAGCAGATGATCAGCCATCGGCGGCGGAGGAACGACGCGTAGTCCGCCAGGTCTCCGCCTGCGCGGCGGCCGGGGGCGTCCGGTGACGGGCTCATGTCTCGCGAGTGCCTCTCCGGCGAACAGACGCTGGGAACCCTAGGAACTATAGGTCGGCCGCCCATTTCCCCGAACCAATACACAAGATTTTCTTCGCGTCGATCCCGCTAATCACGATGAGATAACAGCTATTTATCCGACATTTCCCACCGGCTGCTCCGGGGCTCCGGCACGGGCCGGTAAAGTCGGGGGCGAGGCACGTCCAGGCGGTGGGAAGGTGTTTCCGGTGATGGTCGAAGAATGCGTGCGCGCGACGGCTGTGAGGAACCGGTGCATCGGAAAAATGCCACTATGGACATAATTCCACGTATGGTAAGAATTGCCGGTTCGGCTGTCATCCTGGTGCTGGGACTGGGCACTCTCGGACTGGGCATGGCGGGGCTGAGCGGGCTCGGCCGGACCTCCAGCGCCTCGAAGACCTCCGATGCCGCGGGTGCCCGGCAGGCGCCGAGTACGCCGGGCACACCGGGGGCGGAGAGTCCCGGTGCGTCCCGGGAGCCTCGGACGTCCGCGCGCGTACCGGATCCGGCGGGCGAGCGCCCACGGGCCGCCTGCGAGGTCACCGGCAGGCTCGTCCCCTCCTGCGGAGCCTGGTGGGGCGTCGCACCGGAGATCTTCACCGGGAGGCCTCCCGAGCGGGCGCTGGCCAGAGCCGAGCGGCGCATGGGCCGCCCGGCCGACATCATGCACGTCTACCACCGGGGGGACGAGCTCTTCCCGACCTCCGCGGAGCGTGCCATCGCCCGCGATCCGGACGGCCGCAGGCTCCTGCTGATCAACTGGAAGCCCTCCCTGGAGCACACCTGGGAGCAGATCGCGCACGGCGCGCTGGACGAGCGGATCGACCGGCTGGCCGCCCACATCGTGCGGACCTTCCCGGAGAAGTTCTTCCTCACGGTCCACCACGAGCCGGAGAACGACGTACGGGAGGCCCGCGGCGCGGGTATGTCCGCGGCCGACTACGCGGCGATGTTCCGGCACGTGGTGCGGCGCCTGCGGCACGGGGGTGTGACCAACGCCGTCACCGTGATGACCTACATGGGGGCGCCCAACTGGGCGTCGGAGCCCTGGTTCGAGAAGCTCTACCCCGGTGACGACGTGGTCGACTGGGTGGGGATGGACCCCTACGTCGACCACCGGGTGCACAGCTTCGACGGGCTGGTCAACAAGACCCGGCCCGACTTCCCCCGGTGGCCCGGGTTCTACCGCTGGATGAGTGGGCGCTTCCCGGGAAAGCCCGTCATGCTCGCCGAGTGGGGCGTCTTCGAGCGCCACGACCGGCCCGGGTTCAAGGAGTGGTTCTTCGCCTCGGTACGCGAGGAGATCCGCGACTACCCGCGGATCAAAGCCCTGGTCTACTTCGACTCGCCACGCGCCCCCCGGGGCGACACCCGCTTCGACACCACCCCCGGCGGCCGGCGGAGTTTCGCCGAACTCGCCCGCGACCCGTACCTCGACGCCGCCGTCCCCGCGGGCCGATCCTGACGTCGACGCGGGTCACGGGACCGGGATCCGTCAGCGGATCCAGCCGCCCTGGATCAGCGGGTCGAGCACCTGGTGCACGGCCCGGTCCACACTGATGCCCGTGGTGTCGATCTCCAGGTCGGCGTCGTCCGGCTCCTCGTACGGGTCGGAGACGCCGGTGAACCCGGGAATGAGCCCCGCGCGGGCCTTGGCGTAGAGCCCCTTGCGGTCGCGGCGCTCGCACTCCGCCAGCGGGGTGGAGACGTGGACCAGCAGGAAGTCGGCGCCGACGGCCTCGACCATCGCGCGCACCTCCTCGCGGGTGGCGGCGTAGGGCGCTATGGGGGCGCAGATCGCCAGGCCGCCGTGCCTGGCGGCCTCGGCGGCGACGAAGCCGATGCGGCGGATGTTGAGGTCGCGGTCCTCCTTGGAGAAGGTCAGCCCCGCCGACAGCAGGTGGCGCACCACGTCGCCGTCGAGGTAGGTCACCGTGCGGCTGCCACGCTCAAGCAGCGCGTCGCGCAGCCCTCGGGCGACGGTCGACTTGCCGGAGCCCGACAGGCCGGTGAAGAAGATCACCAGCCCCCGTCGGTGCGGGGGCCCGGGAATCGTCACGGGTTCCGGGCCCGCCAGGTGCTCGGTCGCGCCGTAGGCCTCGGCCACGCGCTCGCGCAGCTCCAGGTCGATGGCGGGCTCCCTGGGCGCCAGCGGCACCACCGCCACGAGCGTGCCCTCCGGCAGCGCGTCACGGGCCTTGAGCGCGGCGCGGACCACCGCGGGACCACCCTCGCCGTACGCCAGCGGGAGAAGCAGGATCGACGCCTTCAGCTCCTGCGCGGTCGCCACGATCTCGTCGAGATCGCCCAACGGCCCGCGCATGGTGACGGCCAGGACCGCCTCCTGCTCGCCCACCTCCTCGCGGACCCGCGCCGGAGTGTGGCGGAGCCGGGCGAACGGCCCGTGCTCGGGGGCGTCCAGAGCCTCCACGGGACCGGCGACGAAGCCGTCCTCGCGCCCGGTGACGGTCAGCACGGCCAGCGCCGCGCCCTCGGGGTCGCGCAGGGTGATCCGGTCGCCGGGGGCGGCGGGGTGGTCGTCGGGCAGCGTGAGGGTGACCGGCGCGGGCCACGGCGTGCCGTCGGCGAGCGTGCCGTGCTCGTCCACGGAGTGCGCGTCGGCCGAGCTCAGAAAGCCGGTCAGCGGGCTGAGGGCGCCGGAGAGCAGCAGTTCGAGGTCGGCCAGCTCACGGGCGTCGGGGGTCCACTCGAAAGGCGCCGTCATCTGCTCCCGCTCCACAATCCTGATCGTCGGACTTTCCGGTCCCGCCTGCTCAGGATGGGCGCCCCGTCCGGCGACCCCGGCTCCACCGCTCCGGCGGATCTCAGATCAGCCGGGCGAAATGGCTCTGGGGATTGCGGATCACCATGGTTATCTCGTCGTGAGACGCGGGCCGGCGTCCCCTGGAGAGGACCTCCACCACCGAGCAGGCGGCGCGGGCAAGCTTACCGAGAGGTCCGTTGAGCGCGGGCCCGCTGCTGGCGGAGATGTCCTCGGTCACCATCAGCCCGCGCACCAGGCAGAAGGAGTGCATCCCCTCGCGCGAGGCGATCTGCTCGTAGACGGCGGGCAGCGGGCCCACCGTTCCCGAGGGGACGAACCTGCGCCACAGCATCCGCCGCAGCCTCGACGGCGCCAGCCGGTCGCAGGCTCCGTACGCCGAGGCACGATCGCGCATTCTGACCAGCAGCAGCCCGCCGGGGCGCAGACCGGTGAGCAGCCGGTCGAGCACCAGCTCGGAGTGTTCGATCCGCTCAAGCAGGAACGGCACGTAGACGACGTCGAACGCCCGCGGCGGCACCGGAACGGAGCGCAGGTCGCCCAGCGCCCACGAGTCCAGGTCCTTGCGGGCGGACGTGCTCTTACGCAACGCGGGCAGGTCCTCGTCGATCCCGATGACCCTGGCCTCCGCCTGCCCCAGGTCGAGCGGTTCCGGCCATCCGCACCCGGCGATCAGGACATCGAGCCGCCGACCGAGCTGGCTGGTCCACTGTTCCCTGACCCGCTGACTCAACAGGTCGTCTCGATCGACGACCGATCTCACCTCTGACATGTAACCGAGAGTAGTCAACCCGGCACGATTCATCTACATGGCGACGCTGACGCGTCGCGGTTCGGCCGCTCTTGTCCGGCTCCTTCCCTCGTCGAGGGAGGCCGCTCGTTCCTCGCGAGTTGCCGGCGACGCTAACGCGTCGCGGTTCGGCCGCTCTTACCCGGCTCCTTCCCTCGTCGAGGAAGGCCGCTCGTACCTCGCGACCTCCCTCTCCTCAGTCCAGTCGCTGGCGCGGCCTCACGGCCCCGCTCTCCTCAGTCCAGTCGCCGGCGCGGCCTCACGGGTAGTCCCCCAAGGACAGGAGCATGAGGCACGTCCTCGGGGTGATTCTTGAGGTGGGAGAACGGTGCGTCCCTTCTCCTGGTCCGGTCTCCGGCGCGGCCTCACGGGTCGTTGGCGACGCGGGCACGTTGCGGTTCGGCCGCTGGAATCCGGCTCCCTCCCTCGTCGCTCATCTGCTTCGCTCCTTCACTCCTCGGGCCAGTCGCCGGCGCGGTCTTATGGGGTGCGGGCGGTCCCGGGCGCCCGAAGGCCGGAGCACCGGCCCGCAATTCGGTAGCCTTGACCAGGTACCCCCCGTGTCCGTACGGCTCGGGGCTGTCGTGTTGCCGTCGTGGGGCTGTGGGCGAATCTGATGAGTCTTTCCGGACTTCTGGACCTTGTCGCCGGGGAGCCTGAGCTGGCTTCCCTTCTTCGGGATGTGCGCGAGGGCGACTCGTCCGACGTGTCGCTGGTCGCGCCGCCGGCGCTCCGCCCCTTCGCGGTGGCCGCGCTGGCCAGGGAGGGCGCGGAGAGGGCGGCCAGGACCGTCCTCGCGGTGACCGCGACCGGCCGCGAGGCCGAGGATCTCGCCTCGGCCCTCACCAGCCTCCTGGACGAGAGCACCGTCGCGGTCTTCCCCGCCTGGGAGACGCTCCCGCACGAGCGCCTGTCGCCGCGCAGCGACACCGTGGGCCAGCGCCTGGCGGTGCTGCGCAGGCTGGCCCACCCGGTCGAGGGCGACCTCTCGGCCGGTCCGCTGCACGTGGTGGTCGCACCGATCAGGGCGCTGCTCCAGCCGATCGTGCGCGGCCTGGGCGACCTGCGGCCGGTGCGGCTGCGCGCCGGGGACGACGCCGACCTCGACGGCGTCGTCCACAGCCTGGTGGAGAACGGCTATCACCGGGTCGACATGGTGGAGAAGCGCGGGGAGGTCGCGGTCAGGGGCGGGCTGCTCGACGTCTTCCCGCCGACCCAGGAGCACCCGCTCCGGCTGGAGTTCTGGGGCGACACCGTCGAGGAGATCCGCTGGTTCAAGGTCGCCGACCAGCGCTCGCTGGAGGTGGCCGAGGACGGGCTGTTCGCCGCCCCCTGCCGGGAGCTGCTGCTGACCGCCGAGGTCAGGGAGAGGGCGAGGGAACTCGCCGAGACGCACCCCTCGCTGGCCGAGATCCTGGAGCAGCTGGCCGAGGGCGTGCCGATGGAGGGCATGGAGGCGTTCGCGCCGGTGCTCGCCGGGGAGATGGACCTGCTCGTCGACCACCTGGGGGAACGAGCGGCGATCTTCGTGTGCGACCCGGAGCGCATTCGCGGGCGCGCGGACGAGCTGGTGCGGACCAGCCAGGAGTTCCTGGAGGCGTCCTGGATCAACGCGGCCTCCGGCGGCGAGGCGCCGATCGACCTGGGCGGGGCGGCCTTCCGCACCCTGGAGGAGATCCGCGACCACGTGCGGCGGCTCGGCCAGCCCTGGTGGTCGCTCGCGCCGTTCGGTGTCGAAGGCGAGGGTGACGGTGCCCAGGGCGGCGGGCCGGACGGCGGGCTGGTGCTGAGGGCGCGCGAGGCGGAGGCGTACCGGGGCGACACCCAGCGGGCGCTGTCGGACATCAAGGGCTGGCTCGACTCCGAGCGGGTGGTCGTCCTGCTGAGCGAGGGCCACGGCCCCGCCGAGCGCATGGTCGAGCTGCTCAAGGGCGTCGACCTGCCCGCGCGCCTGGAGCCGGGCCTTGAGCGGATCCCCGACTCCAAGGTCGTCCACGTCACCACCGGCCTGATCGAGCACGGGTTCGTCACCCCGTCACTGGCCGTGCTGACCCACCTCGACCTGGTCGGCCAGAAGGCCTCGACCAAGGACATGCGGCGGTTGCCGTCCCGGCGCCGCAACATGGTCGATCCGCTCCAGCTCAAGGTCGGCGACAACGTCGTGCACGAGCAGCACGGCGTGGGCCGCTACGTCGAGATGGTGCAGCGCACCGTACAGGGCGCCACCCGTGAGTACCTGGTGATCGAGTACGCCAGGGGCGACCGGCTCTACGTGCCGACCGACCAGCTCGACGAGGTCACCCGCTACGTCGGTGGCGAGTCGCCCACCCTCAACCGGATGGGCGGTGCCGACTGGGCCAAGGCCAAGACCAAGGCCAAGAAGGCGGTCAAGGAGATCGCCGGGGAGCTGATCCGCCTGTACTCCGCCCGGATGGCCTCGCCGGGACACGCCTTCGCGCCCGACAGCCCGTGGCAGCGCGAGATGGAGGACGCCTTCCCCTACGCCGAGACCGGTGACCAGCTTGAGGCCATCGACGAGGTCAAGCGCGACATGGAGCGCCCGATCCCGATGGACCGGCTGATCTGCGGCGACGTGGGCTACGGCAAGACCGAGATCGCGGTGCGGGCGGCGTTCAAGGCGGTGCAGGACGGCAAGCAGGTGGCCGTCCTGGTGCCGACCACGCTGCTGGTGCAGCAGCACATGTCGACCTTCGCCGAGCGGTTCTCCGGATTCCCGCTCAACGTCAGGCCGATGTCGCGGTTCCAGAGCGACGGCGAGGTCTCCGCGACCCTGGAGGGGCTGCGCGAGGGCTCGGTCGACGTGGTGATCGGCACGCACCGGCTGTTCTCGTCCGAGGTCAGGTTCAAGCAGCTCGGCCTGATCATCATCGACGAGGAGCAGCGGTTCGGCGTCGAGCACAAGGAGGCCATGAAGCACATGCGCACCCAGGTCGATGTGCTGGCCATGTCCGCGACCCCGATCCCCCGCACGCTGGAGATGGGGCTCACCGGCATCAGGGAGATGTCCACGATCCTCACCCCGCCCGAGGAGCGGCACCCGATCCTCACCTTCGTCGGCCCGTACGACGAGAAGCAGATCGGTGCCGCGGTCCGACGCGAGCTGATGCGCGACGGCCAGGTCTTCTTCGTCCACAACCGGGTGGCCAGCATCAACAAGGTCGCGGCCATGTTGCGTGAGCTCGTGCCCGAGGCCAGGATCGCCGTCGCGCACGGCCAGATGCAGGAGCACCAGCTGGAAAAGATCATGGTGGGCTTCTGGGAGCGCGACTTCGACGTGCTCGTCTGCACCACGATCGTCGAGTCGGGCCTGGACGTGCCCAACGCCAACACCCTGATCGTCGACCGGGCCGACAACTACGGCCTCTCCCAGCTACACCAGCTGCGCGGCCGGGTCGGCCGGGGCCGCGAGCGCGGCTACGCCTACTTCCTGTACCCGCCGGAGAAGCCGCTCACCGAGACCGCCCACGAGCGCCTGGCCACCATCTCCCAGCACACCGAGATGGGCGCGGGCATGTACGTGGCGATGAAGGACCTGGAGATCCGTGGCGCCGGCAACATCCTGGGCGCCGAGCAGTCGGGCTTCATCGCAGGTGTCGGCTTCGACCTGTACGTGCGGATGATGGCCGAGGCGGTGCAGGAGCAGAAGGCCAAGCTGGCCGGCACATACCAGGAGGACGAGCGGCCCGACGTCAAGGTCGAGTTGCCGATCAACGCCCACATCCCGCACGACTACGTCACCTCCGAGCGACTGCGACTGGAGGCGTACAAGCGGATCGCCGCGATCGGTTCCGACTCCGACATCGGCGCGGTGCGCGACGAGCTCGTCGACCGGTACGGACGGCCGCCCCAGCAGGTGGAGAACCTGCTGGAGGTCGCCCGCTTCCGGATTCGCGCCCGCCGCGCCGGGCTCACCGACGTCACCCTGCAGGGCCAGAACATCAAGTTCGCGCCGGTCGAGCTGAAGGACTCCCAGCAGGTCCGGCTCCAGAGGCTGTACCCGAAGGCACTGCTGAAGCAGGCGGCCGGTACGTTGCTGGTGCCCGTACCCAAGACCAGGCCCCTGGGCGGCCAGCCGCTGCGCGATCTGGACCTGCTCAAGTGGTGCGGCGATCTCGTCGAGGCGATGTTCCTCGAAACCGCGCGGGTAGAGTAAGCACGTTTGTCGTGAAGGGAACGCATGTGAAGTCGACCCGAGTGCGCGTCATCCTGGCGGTCGCCGCCGCCGGTGTCGCGTTGACCGCCTGCTCTCCGAACCAGATCGGCGCCGCCGCCGTCGTGGGTGGAGAGCGGATCAGCTCCAGCGAGCTGAACAGGAACGTCCGCGAGTACGAGGAGGCGCTGGCCAAGGCGGGCGTCTCCGCCTCGCAACTGCAGTTCCAGGACAGCGTCTCGCAGCTCGTGCTCTTCCAGCTGGCCAATGCCAAGCAGTACACGAAGGTCGCGGAGAGCAAGGGCATCACGGTCACCGACGGCGAGATCGACCAGGTGATCGCGGGCCAGGGCGGTCAGGAGAAGTTCGAGCAGCAGATGCTCCAGCAGGCGGTGGCCCCCTCGCATGCACGCGAGTTCATGAGGTCGCAGGTGCTGATCAGCAAGCTCGTCACCAAGTACGGCGGCGGCACCGACGAGGCGGCCATCCAGCGCGGCCAGCAGCAGGCGATCAAGGACCTGCAGGCCGTGCCGATCACCTGGAACCCGCGTTACGGCCAGCTCAACCAGCAGCGGAGCCAGGAGCAGCCGAGTGTCTTCGTCGACGCCGGCCGTTTCGGTGCCGCCGGGGCTTCCGCCGCCCCTGCCGCCGAGCAGCCCGAGACTCCGCAGCAGTAACCTCCGGGCATGTCGCTGATCATCGTCACCACTTCGCCCCGGGTCGCCCCGGGGCTGCTCAGCCATCGCGCCTGGCAGGTTCTCGGACAGGGCCCGGTCCGCACCGGGGCCGCTGACCATCCGCACCTGCCGTACCTGGCGGAGGCCGGGATCGACGTCGAGGTGGTCACCTGCGACCCCGCCGCGCTGGTCCGCGAGGCGGCGGCGGCGACGGTCGTGTGGCTGGAGGCCGACGAGGCGCTGATGCGCTCCATCGGCCACGCCGCCGTGGCGCTGGAGTACCCGCCGGTGATCGAGGTCGTCCCCGGCTCGTACGACCTGCCGGGCGCGCGGCTGCTCGACCTGGTCTCGGTGATGGACCGGCTGCGGGTCGAATGCCCGTGGGACGCCCGGCAGACCCACGAGTCCCTGGCCCCGTACCTCATCGAGGAGGCCTACGAGGTGCTGGAGACCATCGAGGAGGGCGACCATGAGGCCCTGCGTGAGGAGCTGGGCGACCTGCTCCTCCAGGTGGCCTTTCACGCGCGGGTCGCCCGCGAGCGGCCGGACGGGTTCGATGTCGACGACGTGGCCGACGGGATCGTCGCCAAGCTCATCCGCCGCCACCCGCACGTCTTCGCCGGCACCCGGGTGGAGGGCGCGGGCGAGGTCAGTGCCAACTGGGAGACCATCAAGGCGGCCGAGCGCGCGGCCAAGAGCGGCGGCGATCCGGGTTCGGCGGTCGACGGCGTCCCGATGGGCCAGCCCGCGCTCTCCCTCGTCGCGCAGCTCCTGCGCCGCGCCGAGCGTGCCGGCGCCCCGGCGGGCCTTCCCGAGGGGGTGCCCGCCGACGGCCTGGGAGCGAAGCTCTTCGAGCTCGTACGGCAGGGGCACGCGGCCGGTCTCGACCCCGAGGCCGAGTTGCGCGCCGTCGCCCGCGCCTACCGGCGGGCTATCGGCGACGCGAGTTGATTGCGACGCTGCGCGTCGCGGTTCGGACCTGCCTACAGCGACGCTAACGCGTCGCGGTGAGGCCGCTCTTGTCCGGCTCCTTCCCTCGTCGAGCGGGGCCGTTCGTTCCTCACGACCCCGCTCTCCTCAGTCCAGTCCCCGGCGCGGCCTCACGGGGAGTCCCCCAAGGAAGGGCATGGGGTACGTCCTCAGGGGCTCCTTGGGATGGTCTTCTCGGTTCAGTCTCCGGTGGGAGCTGAGTGTTGGGCGGGTCCTGGTGTCGGAGGTGGGGTGCCTTCGGGGCCTCGTATGAAAATTGCGCGAACATTGTTCGGCGGTGTCCCGGTCACCGTACTGGCATATAGATCTCGATAGGCTTCTGAAGCAAACTGTCCTGCGACTTTAGGAGCGCTTCGTGGCTTCCATCGAGGGCGTTACCGCCCGAGAGATCCTTGACTCCCGGGGTAACCCGACGGTCGAGGTCGACATCCTCCTGGACGACGGCAGCCAGGGGCGCGCCGCGGTTCCCAGTGGTGCGTCCACCGGCCAGTTCGAGGCCGTCGAGCTCCGTGACGGCGACGAGCGCTACGGCGGCAAGGGCGTGGAGAAGGCGGTCCTCGGCGTGACCGACGAGATCGCCGACGAGATCCTCGGGTTCGACGCCACCGAGCAGCGCAGCATCGACCAGATCATGATCGACCTGGACGCCACGCCCAACAAGGCACGTCTGGGCGCCAACGCGATCCTGGGTGTCTCGCTCGCCGTGGCCAAGGCCGCCGCGGACAGCGCCGAGCTGCCGCTCTTCCGCTACCTGGGCGGGCCGAACGCGCACCTGCTGCCCGTGCCGATGATGAACATCCTGAACGGCGGCGCGCACGCCGACACCAACGTCGACATCCAGGAATTCATGATCGCTCCGATCGGGGCGGAGACGTTCCGCGAGGCCGTGCGGATGGGCACCGAGGTCTACCACGCCCTCAAGGCGGTGCTGAAGGAGAAGGGCTACGCCACCGGTCTCGGCGACGAGGGCGGCTTCGCCCCGAACCTGCCCTCCAACCGTGACGCGCTCGACCTGATCCTGGTCGCCATCGAGAAGGCCGGGTACGTGCCCGGCGAGGACGTCGCGCTGGCCCTCGACGTGGCCGCCTCCGAGTTCCACACGGGCGGCGTCTACACCATCGACGGCAAGGGGCTGTCCGCCACCGAGCTGATCGCCTTCTACGAGGACCTGGTCGCGAACTATCCGCTGGTCTCCATCGAGGACCCGCTGGACGAGAGCGACTGGGAGGGCTGGAACGCCATCACCCGTGCCCTCGGCGACAAGGTCCAGCTGGTCGGCGACGACCTGTTCGTGACCAACCCCGAGCGCCTGGCCCGCGGCATCGCCGAGGGCACCGCCAACGCGCTGCTGGTCAAGGTCAACCAGATCGGCACCCTGACCGAGACCCTCGACGCGGTGGACCTGGCCCACCGCAGCGGTTACCGCTGCATGATGAGCCACCGCTCCGGCGAGACCGAGGACACCACGATCGCCGACCTCGCCGTGGCCACCAACTGCGGCCAGATCAAGACCGGTGCCCCGGCCCGCTCCGACCGGGTGGCCAAGTACAACCAGTTGCTCCGCATCGAGGAGCTTTTGGACGACGCGGCCCGTTACGCGGGTCGGGCGGCCTTCCCGCGTTTCCGGCGATAGTTTCTTCTGGCGGCTCGCACCCGTTCCGAGCGCGGGCCGCACTTCGGGAACGCCGGCCGCGGTCCGGCGTTCCCGAGGTGCGAAGATCGGCGATCGCCGGTGTCGGAGCCGCTGCGCGGGGCACGGTGGACACAGAGCACGACGGACGGGGCACGACGGACGGGGCCGCGAGAACGTGGGGACGAGGAGGGGCGCATGGCGACACGGCCGCAGTTGACGGGACGGGCCGCGGTCCTCGCGATCGTGGTGTGCGCGATCGCCATGAGCCTCGCCTACCCCATCAGGGAGTACGTCGCACAGCGCCGCCAGATCGCCCAGCTGGAGCAGGACAAGGCCAGGGAGATCGCCGCGATCAAAGCCCTGGACGACCGCCACAAGCAGCTCCTGGACCCCGGTTTCATCAAACGGCAGGGCAGGGAGCGGCTCTTCTACTGCGACCCCGGCCAGAAGTGCTACGTCGTCATGGGCGAGTCGCCCGCGCCGGGCAGGAACACGGTCGGTGAGCGGAAGGCCGTCGCCAGACCACCGTGGTACGAAACGTTGTGGGACTCGGTCAAGGCCGCCGACAGCGGCACCGGGCAGAAGGCGGCGAAGGCCGCCGGGTGACGCCGATACCCTGGTTGTCATCTTCTTGGGGGTGTCACGAATGGTTGATGACCGCGACGTGGCGGCGGTGGAGCGACAGCTCGGCCGGGCGCCGCGAGGACTGCGGGGGGTGGCGCACCGCTGCCCGTGCGGGCTGCCCGACGTCGTCGAGACCGCGCCGAGACTGCCCGACGGATCGCCCTTCCCGACCCTGTTCTATCTCACGTGCCCCAGGGCCGCCTCGGCCATCGGCACGCTGGAGACCTCGGGGATGATGCGGGAGATGCAGGCCAGGCTCGCCGACGACCCGGAGCTGGCCGAGGCGTACCGGGCCGCCCACGAGGACTACCTGGCGCGCCGTGACGCCGCGGCCGCCGAGGACGGCCTGGAGCCGCTGCCCCGTGACATGCAGAGCACCGGGGGCATGCCCACCCGGGTCAAATGCCTGCACGCCCTGGTCGGGCACGAGCTCGCGGTGCCGGGGAGCAACCCCTTCGGCCATGAGGCCCTTGACGCGCTCGGCGAGTGGTGGGCCGCCGGGCCGTGTGTGGACGTCGAAGACGTAGAGGAGAGCAAGTGATCCGCGTCGCCGCGATCGACTGCGGTACCAACTCCGTCCGCCTGCTCATCGCCGAGGTCGGCAGGGACAGGCTGATCGACGTCGAGCGCCGAATGGAGATCGTCCGGTTGGGGCAGGGGGTCGACGAGACCGGCAGGCTGGCGGCGGACGCTCTGGAGCGCACGTTCACCGCCATGCGCGGCTATGCCGAGCTCATCGACCGGCACGCGGCCGCCTCGGTCCGCGTGGTCGCCACCAGCGCGACGAGGGACGCCGCCAACCGGCAGGACTTCGTGGACGGCGTACGCGAGATCTTCGGCGTCGAGCCCGAGGTGATCACGGGCGTCGAGGAGGCGGAGCTGTCGTTCGTCGGAGCCACCCGCGAGCTGGTGCGCTTCTCGCCCGAGACGGGACTGCCCGCACCGGAAGGCACTCGCCCCCCGTATCTCGTGGTCGACATCGGCGGCGGCTCGACCGAGTTCGTGCTCGGCTCGACGCATGTGGAGGCCGCGTTCTCCGTCGACATCGGGTGTGTCCGGCTGACCGAGCGTCACCTGCGCGGCGCGGGTGACCCGCCGTCGGCGGAGGCGATCGAGGCGATGACCGCCGACATCGACGACGCGCTCGACCGGGTCGCGGCCGAGGTGCCGGTGGAACGGGCGTTGACACTGGTCGGGCTTGCCGGTTCGGTCACCACGGTCGCCGGAGTAGCGCTCGAACTATCCGAATATGACTCGCAGAAAATTCATCATTCGCGAATTACCGCAGGTCAGGTGCATGACATTGCCGGCAGATTGCTCGGAATGACCGTCGGGCAGCGGGCGGAGATTCCCGTCATGCACCCCGGCAGGGTCGACGTGATCGGGGCGGGCGCGCTCATCCTCGACCGGATAGTGACCCGTTACGGTTTCGGTGATGTGGTCGCCAGCGAGCGCGACATCCTCGATGGCATCGCGTGGTCCGCAGCCACGTCATAACAAGACCTAGACAATTCACCCGTTTAGGGAGTATTGAGGAAAGCTTCCCGTTTATGGTTAGGTAAAGAAGCTTTAGTGGGACTTTGCCGTGGGCCCGGCACAGCTTGTTGTCGGGGCGGCAACCGTCTCCAGGGCGAATCTTGCTTCCCAACGAACGGAGCATCCCCTCATGAAGTCCGGACTAGCAAGAAAGCTAGCCGCAGCAGGAGCCGGCGCGGCCATGCTGGCAACCATGGCAGTAGGCATGCTGGCCACGCCCGCAGCGGCGGCCAGTGGATCGGGTCAGGCGGTCTCGGCCGCCGCCAAGCCGAAGCCGAAGCCCGCGGTGTGGGCGGGCACTCCCAAGGCGTCTCCCTCGAAGTACGAGGGTGAGTGCCCGGTCAAGGTGACCTTCTCCTCGAAGATCAAGGTGAAGGCCGTCAAGGCCAAGACCACCGTCGCCTACCGGTGGTTGCGCGGAGACGGGTCCAAGGGCAAGGTCCAGACCTTCACCTTCCGCGGCAAGGGCGTCAAGAGCTTCACCGTCAAGGAGAAGGCGACCTTCAAGGGCGACGTCAAGGGCTGGCAGGCCATCCAGCTCCTGGCTCCGCGTGCCGCCACCTCCGCGAAGGGCCGCTTCTCGGTCTCCTGTGGCGCCGGTGAGGACGACTACGAGGTCGTCAGGCCCGGTGTCGGTGCGCAGGTGTGGGTCGACGAGGGCAACTGCGAGGCTGCCCTGATCGGCCGCATCACCACCTCCGACTCCCGCTGGGTGCGTTACCAGTGGGTCGTCAACGGCCGCGTCGTCGACCGTGACGCCGTTCACGTCAACGGCTCGCGCAAGGTCTACCACGTGATCAAGCCCCGTGACGACTTCAGGGGCTGGGCCGAGCTGGAGATCCTCAGCCCGGTCGGGACCTCGTCCAACCGCGCCTACTTCAAGATCTGGTGCAAGGACACGTCGCCGAAGGTGTCGGTCTCGGCCTACGCCCCGGCCGACTACGCCGGCACCTGCCCGGCGGCCCGTACGTTCACCGGCACGATCAGCGTCTCGCACCTCCGTGGCGCCGTGAAGTACCGCTGGATCCGCGACGGTGTCGCGGGCGACTGGCAGAGTGTCTACTTCGGCGGTCACGGTCCGCAGAGCCAGAGCGTGACCGACACCTGGACCGCCTCGGCGTCCGGTGAGGCCAAGCGCGCGATCGAGATCTACGGTGGCCCGACGAGTGGCACCGCGGTGGGCAAGGTCACCTGCGTGCCCCCTCCCACCCCGACCCCCACTCCTACCCCCGCCGCGAGTCTTCCCGCCTGATGGCCTGACAGTCGCGACAGCATGCCCGGCGACTGACGCCGGAACGTGTCCGGAGTGAAACAGGCGGCGTCCGCACCCAGCGGGCGCCGCCTGTCGCCTTTTCTCCCCGGCCACCCCGCGGAAGGCGAGCGGCCCGATGTGCTCCGCGGTCTCCCGCATCGGGCACCATCAAACTCATGACCTGTGTTCCTCCAGGATCCGGCTGGCCCGGTGATCCCGCCCAGCCCGACACCCCCGTCGCCCACGACCCCGCCGAGGTGCGCGAGCTCGCGGAGAAGAGCGGTACCCTCGCTGAGCTCACGGCCGCGCAGTCGGTCTGCAGGGCCTGTCCGCGCCTGGTCGAGTGGCGCGAGGAGGTGGCGACGGTCAAGAGACGGGCGTTCGCCGAGGAGACCTACTGGGGCCGGCCCATCGCCGGATGGGGCGCGGAGCGGCCCGAGATCCTGATCGTCGGACTGGCCCCGGCGGCGCACGGCGGCAACAGGACCGGGAGGATCTTCACCGGCGACCGCAGTGGTGACTGGCTGTTCGCCTCGCTGTACCGGACGGGGCTGGCCGTACAGGAGACCAGCCTGCACGCGGGCGACGGGCAGCGGCTCGTCGGCGCGCGGATGGTGGCGGCGGTCCGGTGCGCTCCGCCCGCGAACCGGCCAGAGCCGACCGAGCGGGCCACCTGCTTCCCCTGGCTGGCCCGTGAGGTCGCCCTGATCTCGGCGGACCTACGGGTGATCGTCGCGCTGGGAGGCTTCGCCTGGCAGGCGATCTGGCCCGCGCTGAAGGACGCCGGGTACGCCCTGCCCCGGCCGAGGCCGGCCTTCGGGCACGGCGCCGAAGTGGAGATCACCTCCCCCGGGGGAAGCCCTGTACGCCTTCTCGGCTGCTACCACCCCAGCCAGCAGAACACCTTCACCGGCCGGGTGACCGCGCCGATGCTCGACGAGCTCTTCACCAGGGCGAACGCGCTCCGCAACTTGTGAAATCAATCACAACCAGAAGATCAGCAGGAATTTTCACGAGAAGAGGGGATGTTTCTAACCGTCGGCAGAAATTTCGGATAGGTTGCCAGGCTTGTGGCTGGCGCGACCGGGGCCGCGCACATATGCTTGTGAAAGCTTTCACAAGCCTCGAGACTTAAGGAAGGCGTCGAAGTGGACCGCAACTCCAAGCACATCGTGGTGATCGGTGGAGGCTATGTCGGCCTTTACACCGTGCTGCGCCTGCAGCACACGCTCCGCAAGGAACTGCGCGAAGGAAGCGTGCGAATCACTGTTCTCACCCCCGAGTCCCACATGACCTACCAGCCCTTCCTGCCCGAGGCGGCCGCCGGAAACCTCTCGCCCCGGCACGTGGTCGTCCCGCTCAGGCGCGTGCTCTCGAAGGCGACGATCCTCAACGGCAAGGTGACCAAGGTCAACCACGCCGCCAAGAGCCTCACCTTCGCGCCCAACGTCGGCACGGCGCACGAGATCGACTACGACATCGTGGTCATGGCCGCGGGCTCGATCTCCCGTACGCTCCCCATTCCGGGTCTGGCCGACGCCGCGATCGGTTTCAAGACCGTCGGCGAGGCGATCGCGCTGCGCAACCGGGTGCTCGAACTCCTCGACCGGGCCGAGAGCGACGACGACGAGGCCCTGCGCAAGCGGGCGCTGACGTTCGTCGTGGTCGGCGGCGGCTTCGCGGGTGTCGAGGCGCTCGCGGAGCTGGAGGACATGGCGGTCGACGCCACCCGCTACTACCGCAACATCTCCCGCGAGGACATGCGCTGGGTCCTCGTGGAGGCCACCGACCGCATCCTGCCCGAGGTGGGCCCCGAGATGGGCAAGTGGACCGCCGAGCAGCTGCGCGAGCGCGGCATCGAGGTCAAGATGAACACCCGCCTCGACTCCTGCGAGGGCGGCCTGGTCAAGCTCTCCGACGGCGACGAGTTCGAATCCGCCACCATCGTGTGGACCGCCGGGGTGAAGCCCAGCCCGGTCGTCAACGCCGGAGACCTGCCCCTCGACGAGCGTGGCCGGATCAAGACGAGCACCCGGCTGACCGTGGTCGGCGTCGAGGACGCCTACGCGGCCGGAGACGTGGCGGGCGTGCCCGACGTGACCAACCCGGGCCAGTACTGCGCGCCCAACGCCCAGCACGCCGTACGGCAGGCCAAGGTCCTCGCGGACAACATCACCCGCAGGCTCCACGGGAAGGAGCAGGTCGACTACCGGCACAGGTACGTCGGCTCCGTCGCGGGACTGGGCCTGCACAAGGGGGTCGCCAACGTCTACGGGATCAAGCTCCGCGGGCTTGCCGCGTGGTTCATGCACCGCACCTATCATCTGTCGCGGGTGCCCACGATCAACCGAAAGGTCCGGGTGACGGCCGACTGGACCCTGGCGCTCTTCTTCAAGCGCGAGACCGTCTCTCTCGGAGAGATCGAGGAGCCACGTACGGAGTTCCGCGCCGCGGCGACGACCTGAACCTCTCCGGGGGTGGACAGGAGTGTCCACCCCCGGATTCGTCGTTGCCGACGGTGTGCTATTTCTTGACCGGGTTCCCGAATCCAGGGCGGGTCCGTAGATTTGGAGCAGTGAGTCATGCGACGGTTGGCTTGAGCAGTTACGCATGAGTGTTCCGTTACGTATGATTAGGCGCCCCCGTAGCCCAATGGCAGAGGCAAACCCCTTAAAAGGGTTCGAGTGAGGGTTCGAGTCCCTCCGGGGGTACCGCATTGCCCATTCGACAATCGGTCCGTGACCAGTGCAAATGTGGTCGCGGGCCGATTTTTCTTACTACTTGGGATTCGACGGGGCCCTGGTATAAAATAGTAACCATGGGGAACGAGGCGAACCTGGAGCCGATGCTCCGGGCCAATGGGATCGCCCGGCAGGTGATCGATCACATCGGGGACAAGTGGTCCCTGCTGGTGATCGCGGCCCTGGGGTACGAGGCCCAGCGGTTCTCCCGGCTCAAGGCGCGGATCGAGGGGATCAACCAGCGCATGCTGACCCGGACGCTGCGGGCGCTGGAGCGCGACGGCATCGTCGAGCGCAACGTCTATCCGACCTCGCCGCCCAGGGTGGAATACGTGCTCACCCGGATCGGCCGTGACCTCTCGGTCACCGTGACCGGCCTCTGCGAGTGGGCGCGCCGCAACCTCGACGAGGTCGAGGCGTCGCAGCGCCTTTTCGACGAGAGATCGGCGAAGGAGATGTGAGGTCCGGGAACCAGACGCGCCAACCGTTCGTTGGCAACATCGGCGGTAGCCGTACGGTCACTTGAACAACATGGATATCAGCACGATACGGCCGTGTGACAACCGATCTAATACGCTGATCGCGTAGGTCGCAGCGTGGAGGCAGCGATGGAGAGCAAGAACCCCGTATTCAGTCGGCAGGCCAAGGGGCATCAGCAGGGATGGGGCATGCCGACCCCCACCCCTGACCAGCTTCAGGGAATGTACAACACGCCGTCATACGCGCCGCCCGCACAGCGGACGATGACGATCGACGACGTGGTCGTGCGTGGCTTCATCACGCTCGGCACGCTCGTTGTCTCGGCGGCGGTCGCCTGGGCGCTCAACCTCGGCATGGGCGCGGCGATCGTCGGCGTCATCGCCGGCCTGGTGCTGGCCCTGATCATCTCGTTCAAACAGAGCACCAACCCCGCGTTGATCCTCGGCTACTCGGTGGCGTACGGCGTCGCCATCGGCGTGATCAGCCATGTCTACAATGATCTGTACAGCGGCATCGTCTTCCAGGCGGTGGTGGGTACGGCTCTGGCGTTCGGCGCCATGCTGACGGTCTACTCGTTGCGCATCATCCGGGTGACGCCGAAGTTCACCAAGTTCGTGGTGGCCGCCGGGCTGGGACTGATGGGCCTCATGCTCATCAACCTGCTCGCCGGTTTCTTCATCGAGGACGGCATCGGCATCCGGGCCGGCGGCCCGCTGGCCTACGTGTTCAGCATCGCCACGATCCTCATCGGCTGCTTCTTCCTGCTTCTCGACTTCGACGAGGTCGAGCGCGGGGTGCGGGCCGGCGCCCCGGAGAAGTACTCGTGGCTGATGGCCTTCGGCCTGACCGTCACCCTGGTCTGGATCTACCTGGAGATCCTGCGCCTGCTGAGCTACTTCTCAAGTAGTGACTGACCGTGACGCCAGGAGGCCCCGCCGGATCCGATCCGGCGGGGCCTCCTTTTTTCTGAGCGGATGCGTGAGTGAACGGAAGGCAACGGGGGATAGACGAACCGCGACGAGAGAGAGTGTCTCGGGGCTTGCTATCTGCGCTTTCGTGATGCACTGTCGAGCAAAGGAGCCTATCCGTGGAGGTGCCCATGTCGTTGAACCACTCAATGGAGACGCAGAACAAGCTGATCGCAAGGGTTCCGGATATCACGGGACGCGCACTCCCCGAGTGGTTCCGAGCAATCGACAACGGTCCGTCGTTCCTTCGTTGCGATGAGCGCGCCACCTGGCTCGCGGACGAGCACGGGCTGTCCCACGGCTATGCCGCCGCCATAGTGCACGAGCACGAGCGGCACCGCCGTACCCGCCACCTGTAGTCGACCGTCTTCGCCAAGCCCGCGCCACCTTGGTGGTGCGGGCTCTGTCATGTGCGCCATGATGAGTTCATGGATCATGAGAAGGCGCGCGGATTCATCCGTGCCAACCACCGCGCGGTAATGCTGACCACGCATGCGGATGGGCGTCCGCAGCTCTCCCCGGTCACCGTGGGGCTCGACGCGGAAGGGAACCCGATCGTCAGCACCCGGGAGACCGCGGCCAAGGTTCGCAACCTGCGCAGGGACCCGAGACTCTCGCTCTGCGTGACCACCGACGCCTTCTTCGGCGAATGGATCCAGATCGACGGCACCGCGGAGATCATCTCGCTGCCCGAGGCGATGGAGACCCTGGTCTCCTACTACCGCGACATCTCAGGTGAGCACCCCGACTGGGACGACTACCGGGCCGCCATGGAGCGGGACCGACGGGTGATCGTGAAGATCACGATCACCCGTGCCGGCCCCGACGTCCACGGCTGACCGAGGCGTCGGGGCCGGTCCCGGCCCGGCCTCAGCTGAGGCGTTCCAGGACCATGGCCATGCCCTGGCCGCCGCCGACGCACATGGTCTCCAGCCCGATCGACCTGTCGTGGAAGGCGAGGCTGTTGATCAGGGTGGAGGTGATGCGGGCCCCGGTCATCCCGAAGGGATGGCCCACCGCGATGGCGCCGCCGTTGACGTTGAGCCTGTCGAGGTCGATGCCGAGTTCCTGGTAGGACGGGATGACCTGGGCGGCGAACGCCTCGTTGATCTCGACGAGGTCCACGTCGCCGATGGACATGCCCGCCCTGGCCAGGGCCTGCTTCGAGGCCTCTACCGGGCCCAGGCCCATGATCTCGGGGGACAGGCCGGTCACGCCGGTGGAGACGATCCGGGCGAGCGGGGTGATGCCGAGCTCGGCTGCCCTGGTGTCGCTCATCACGATCACCGCGGCGGCGCCGTCGTTCAGCGCGCAGCAGTTGCCCGCGGTGACCGTGCCGTCGGGCCGGAAGACCGGCTTGAGGGTCGAGACGGCCTCGTAGGTGGTGCCGGCGCGGGGGCCGTCGTCCTTGCTCACCACGGTTCCGTCGGGCAGGGTCACCGGGGTGATGTCCTTCTCCCAGAAGCCGTTGGCGATGGCCTTCTCCGCCAGGTTCTGGGACCGGACGCCGAACTCGTCCTGCTCCTGCCGGGAGACGCCCTTCAGCCCGGCGAGGTTCTCCGCGGTCTGGCCCATCGCCACGTAGATGTCGGGCAGCAGACCGTCCTCGCGCGGGTCGTGCCAGACCTCGCCGCCGCCCTCGGCGGCCCTGGCCGAACGGGTGCGGGCATCGTCGAACAGCGCGTTCTGCGTGTCGGGCAGCGAGTCCGAGTTGCCCTTGGCGAAGCGGGAGACGCACTCCACGCCCGCCGAGACGAACACGTCGCCCTCGCCCGCCCTGATCGCGTGCAGTGCCATCCGGGTGGTCTGCAGGGAGGACGAGCAGTAGCGGGTCACGGTGGTGCCCGGCACGCCGTCCAGGCCGAGCAGGGTGGCGACCACGCGGCCGATGTTGAAGCCTTGCTCGCCGCCCGGCAGGCCACAGCCCAGCATGAGGTCGTCGATCGTGGTCGGGTCGAGTTGGGGGACCTTGGCAAGCGCGGCCTGGATGATCTGTGCTGTCAGGTCATCGGGGCGGATCTCCTTGAGGGACCCCTTGAAGGCGCGTCCGATGGGCGAGCGCGCGGTCGCGACGATGACTGCCTCGGGCATGTGGCTCTCCTGGGTTCGTATCTGCTCCTCCAGCGGAGCGTACCGCGCGGTATGCCCAAAGCCACGCCCAGGGCGGCATTGAAACAGAACTTTGTACTGGATGCACAGGGTCCCGCCCGGAGACGGGGCCCTGTCGCGGGTCGACCGCCCCTCGCGGGCCGCGGATGTCAGCCGTACATGCCGGGTGAGGTGCCGTCGCCGTCCTTGATCCCGTGGAGGCCGCCCTTCTCGTCGCGCCACATCCGCCAGCCGTTCTGGCTGCCGGTGAACCAGGCGGGCGGGACGCCCGGGCCGGACACCCGCTTGCCGTCGGCCAGCCTGAACTCGCACAGCGAGGCCACCGAGTAGAACCCGGAGTTCTGGCCCTTGAGCGCGAGCGGTTTGGGATCGGTCACGCAGAAGGACCAGCCGTGCTCGTCCTTGACGTCGGCGTTGCGGCCGGTGGCAAGGTCGAACGCGTTGCCCGGCTTGTCGTGTCGCAGGAAACCGACCTTCTCCATCCGGGTCGGGAAGGCAAGCCACCAACCGGACTCGGGAACCTGCTCGGCGGAGATCTGGCCGAGCACCCGGCCGCTGTCGGCCTCCAGTCGGGCGAACCCGCCGTACTGGCCCTCCTGGTCGACCGGGCGGACCACCGGTGCGAAGCCGGGGCTGCCGCTGGGATAGACGCGGACCACCGACGGGCGCATCCAGTTGACGGTGCCGTCGGCGAGCTTGACGGAGAACAGGCCGAAGGCGGAGACCTTGCTCGTCTTCGGGTTGGTGTAGGGGGCGACGTACCCGACGAGGTTTCCCGTCGTCGCGCCGAAGGACCAGCCGCCCGACAGGTCGACCCCGGAGCCGAGGGCCTGCTCGACGGGGGCCCGCCAGATGACCTTGCCGGTCCTCAGGTCGTGCGACTCCAGGACGGGATGGCGGGCGAGGCGGAGGAAGACCACGCGGGAGGTGTCGGACCACTCGACCTCGGCGATGCCGGGGAGCTTCCGCACGATTCTGCCGGTGACCGGATCGAGCACGACGACGCGGGCGCTCGCGAGCGCGGTGTGCTCGGACACGCACACGAAGGTTCCGCACCGCTGGGGGCCGAAGGTGGAGTGCACCGGGCGGCTCCACCTGCGAGTTCCGGTTCTGGCGTCGAGGCCGACGAGCGTGGCCTTCCAGCGCCCCCGCCTGGCGGGGTCGACCGTCACCGCGACGGTCTGCCCGGTGGCGGTCTCGACGATCGCGGGAGCGGGCACCCCCATCCCCGGCAGGCGGCCGGCCATGGTCGAGGGGTGGGACCACAGTTTCCTGCCGGTGGCGAGGTCCACGGCCACCGCCTCAAGCGTGCCGTCCGGCTTCATGGAGGTCGCCATGGCGACGCCATCGGCGACGGTGGTGCGGCTGACCACGTTCACCTCGGTGTTGTGCCAGGTGGGATGGTCGGGGGTGGCCGCTTCACTGCCGGAGCAGCCGCCCAGGGTCAGAGCTCCGGCGAGCACCAGGGCCGGTTTCGCGAGGGGCCGGATCACGGGTATTCCACTCCAATGCGGGCGAGGCGTTACGGCTTCGCGGCGGAGGGTGACCGTGTTCAGGCGCGGTCGGGTCGCTTTCCGGGCCTCCGGCCGAGCAAGGTCACCCATCGTCCCTGGGGTCCGGTCGCTCGACCGGCGACACGGGTCGCGGAGACCTCGGCGCCGGGCTCCTCCGCGGCCTTGGCCGCCGCGAGGTAGATCGACTCAGCACGCTGGACGCGAGGTTCGGGCCACAACTCCAACGCACTGCATACGGAAGGTAGCACTGCGTAAGCTGTCTGGAGATAGCCTTGGCTAGATGGGTGATAACGATCAAGGCCGAACATCTCCGCCGGGTTCATGTCGAACTCCGGCCCCAGCAGGTCCGCGAAGGCCACGGTCCGCCCGCCCGCCTCGACCACGGCGACGGTCTGCGCGGCGGCCAGTTGGCGGCTCCATCGCCTGGTCATCCAGCGCAGCGGCTGCGCGATCGGCCTGACCGTGCCGAGGTCGGGACAGGTGCCCACGACCACCTCGGCCCCCGCCTCCCGCAGCCTCCGGACCGCTTTCTGCAGGTGCCGTACGGCCTGGGCCGGTACGGCCTGCGAGGTGACGTCGTTGGCGCCGATGAAAACGACCGCGATCTCGGGCCGGGCCTTGAGCGCCTCGTCGACCTGGTCGCCCAGCTCCGCGGAGGTCGCCCCCGACCTGCCCACCACGGTCAGCCGTACCGGCCGCTCGGCGATCACGGCCAGCCCGTTGGCGATCAGCACGGCGGGTGTCTCCGCGGGGTTCGTGGTGCCCAGGCCGACGGAGGTGGAGTCGCCGAGCATGGCCATCCGGATCGGCTCGCCGCCGAAGGCCCCGTACACGCCGTCAGAAGGCGGTCCGTCCATGCCGTGCGGCCGGCCGACCGCACGGCGGGCCACCATCGCCTCGGCCAGCAGCAGCCCGTAGGTCGCCGCACCGAGCACGGTGACGCCTCCCCCTCCCAGCGCGGCCGCCGCGGCGATGCGACGGGCGGCTCGCGCCGTCCCGGGTGTCCAGATCACGTGACGTTGCTCCCTCCGTACGGGGCGGTAGCGTTGCCTTTGAAACATGGTCGAGGTCCCGCCACCCCCATGGGATCACGGCGATCAACACAACAAGCTGACAGAGCTTTGGTATTTCGAGGTGATATCCCGGTGCGCGTACATGACTCGCTCGTCGAACTGATGGGCAACACCCCTCTCGTCCGGCTGCAGAAGGTGACGGAGGGTGTTTCCGCCCAGGTGCTGGCGAAGGTGGAGTATTTCAACCCAGGCGGTTCGGTGAAGGACCGCATCGCGGTGCGGATGATCGACGCCGCCGAGAAGTCGGGCGAGTTGCGGCCGGGGGGCACGATCGTGGAGCCCACCTCGGGCAACACCGGAATCGGCCTGGCCATCGTGGCGCAGCAGCGGGGTTACAAGTGCCTGTTCGTGGTGCCGGACAAGGTGGCCCAGGACAAGATCGCGGTGTTGCGCGCCTACGGTGCCGAGGTCGTGGTCTGCCCGACGGCGGTCTCTCCCGATCACCCCGACTCCTACTACTCCGTCTCCGACCGGCTGGCCAAGGAGACGCCGAACGCCTGGAAGCCGGACCAGTACTCCAACCCGAACAACCCGGAGAGTCACTACCACTCCACGGGCCCGGAGATCTGGGAGCAGACCGAGGGCCGGATCACCCACTTCGTGGCGGGCGTCGGCACCGGTGGCACGATCAGCGGCACCGGCCGCTACCTCAAGGAGGTCTCCGGCGGCCGGGTTAAGATCATCGGTGCCGATCCGGAGGGTTCGGTCTACTCCGGCGGCACCGGGCGGCCGTACCTGGTGGAGGGCGTCGGCGAGGACATCTGGCCGGCCACCTACGACACCACGATCTGCGACGAGATCATCGCGGTCTCCGACAAGGACTCCTTCGGCATGACCCGCCGCCTGGCCCGCGAGGAGGCGCTCCTGGTGGGCGGCTCCTGCGGGATGGCGACGGTGGCGGCGCTGCGGGTGGCCTCGCAGGCCGGCCCGGACGACGTGGTCGTGGTGCTGCTGCCCGACGGTGGCCGCGGCTACCTTTCGAAGATCTTCAACGACGAGTGGATGGCCGACTACGGCTTCCTGACCACCTACAGCGACGAGGGCCTGGTCAAGGACGTGCTGACCCGGAAGAACTCCGGTATGCCGGAGTTCGTGCACACCCATCCGTACGAGTCGGTCGACACGGCCATCTCGATCATGCGCGAGTACGGCGTGTCGCAGCTTCCGGTGATGAAGGAGGAGCCGCCGGTCATGGCCGCCGAAGTGGTCGGCTCGATCCTGGAGCGAGACCTGCTGGACGCCCTTTACCGCGGCCGGGTGCGGCCGACCGACCCGCTGGCGGCCCACATGTCGCAGCCGCTGCCTACGATCGGCGCGGGGGAGCCGGTCTCCATCGCCGTCGATGCGCTGGAGAAGGCCGACGCCGCGGTCGTCCTCGACAACGGCAAGCCCGTCGGGCTGCTCACCCGCCAGGACCTGCTGGCCTTCCTCGCCAACCACTGAGCTCGCCGACCGCTGAGACCACCCGAATGCCGGCCGGGAGACCCAGGCCGGTATTCGGGCCGTCCCTGCGGATCAGAGGGGGAACTCGGCCGTCACCTCCCAGGCGCCGGAACGGGTGGGCCCGGCCATGAGCCTGCCGCCGAGCGCCTCGACGCGCTCGACCATGCCCACCAGGCCGAAGCCGCCGCCGAGGTGGGAGATCCTGGCATCGGACACCGAGCCGTAGTTGCGCACCCGCAGCCGCACGGCGTCCCCGGCCGCGTTCTCCCGGCTCCCCGGCTCCCAGCCCTTCCCCGCGCGCTCGCTCTCGGCCCAGGCGCGCAGGTCGGAGCCGTCGGTCAGTCTCAGGTCCGCCTCGACCCAGCCGGTGCCGGGAGCATGCCGGCGGACGTTGGTCAGCGACTCCTGGAGGACCCGGTGGAGGGTGGTCATCACCTCCGGGGCCAAGGTGCCGTCGGTGATGCCCTGACCGATGTCGAAGGCGACCTGGGGGCCGGCGGCGGAGAAACGCTCGACCATCGTGCGCATGTCCATGAGCGTGCTGCCCGGTGACCGGGCGGCCTCGTCCTGCGCGCGGAGCACGCTGACCAGGCGGCGCATCGAGGTCAGCGCGTCGGCCCCGGCACCGGCGATCGCCTCCAGGGAGGGGATCACGGCCTCCGGTTTCCGCTCGGCGACGATCTTGGCGGCCTGCGCCTGCACCACGATCCCGGTGATGTGGTGGGCGACCAGGTCGTGCAGTTCCCTGGCCAACTCCAGGCGCTCGGCCCGCCGCACCGACTCCACGGCCTCCCTGCGGCGCTCCTGCTGAAAGCGGAGGTAGGCGCCGACACCGGCGGCCAACGACCAGCTCACGAAGAGCAGGAAGCCGGTGACCAGGCTGGCGGTCGTCTCGTTCAGGCGTACGCAGGACGCCTCCAGCACGACCATCGCCGCCAGCGCGAACAGCGCGGCCCGCCGCACCGGCTCGATCGCCCGCAGCCCGCCGACGGTGAGGACCAGCAGCGTTCCGATCTCGGCCAGGCCGGGTCCGCCGTTACCCTCGGTGATGCCGACGGCCAGGCTGCACAGGAAGGACACCGTCAGCAGGGCGACGAACCCGCCGACCCGCAGGCGGCGGCGCCACAGCACCGCCGCGACGCCCAGCACGCCGCACAGCAGAACCGGCCACATCGCCTCCCCGTGCGAGCTCGTCACGATCAGAACGTCGAGCAGCAGGAGCAGGAGGAGCCAGCCGATCAACGCGATCTCGCTGAGCCGTTTGACCCAGTAGACGAGCCGGTTCGTTTCCCCCACGGTCCCAGAGCCTAAACCTGAAGGGGGAGGTGGCATATCGGCCGTTCGGCTGAGCCGTCCCGGTTCGAACCGGTCCTTCAGCGGAGGCGGTGCCAGGGCGGCCGCACCGATGCTTGACATGTCGAAGGGGGAGAGGGAAATGACTGTCATCGGAATTCTGCTGCCGGTCGCCGGCCTGCTGGTCGGCGTCGCCCTGACGCTCGCCGACCCGGTCCTGCTCTCGCGGATCACCGGGGAGCGCGCAGAGGGAGCCGAGGAAGGCGGTGCGGAGCGGTTGTACGTGCCCCTTGGCGGGTGGGTGCGCCGAGGGAGTGGGGCGAGTGGTCTGCGTGCTCCCTAGCGGGGGTGCGTCGAGGGGTGGCGGGAGCGGTTTGCGTGCTCTGAGGGCGCCGATGTTGCGAGTAGCGTTGACCCCATGAACCAAGGATTCGAGACGCTGGCCATCCACGCAGGTCAGGAACCCGACCCCTACACCGGGGCGGTGGTTCCGCCGATCTACGCGGTGTCCACCTACAAGCAGGACGGCGTTGGTGGTCTGCGCGCCGGATATGAGTACAGCCGGTCGGCCAACCCGACCAGGACGGCGCTGGAAGAGGCCATGGCCGCGGTCGAGGGCGGCAGCCGCGGCCTGGCCTTCGCCTCGGGCCTGGCGGCCGAGGACACGGTGCTCCGCACGATCTGCAAGCCGGGCGACCATGTCATCATCCCGAACGACGCCTACGGGGGCACCTACCGCCTGTTCGCCAAGGTGCACGAGCGCTGGGGGCTGCACTACGACCCGGTGCCGCTGGGCGACCTGGCGGCGGTGGCGGCCGCGGTGACCCAGAAGACCAGGGTCATCTGGGTGGAGACGCCCACCAACCCGCTGCTCGGCATCGCGGACATCGCGGCCTTGGCCCAGCTCGCGCGCGACTGCGGCGCGTTGCTGGTGGTGGACAACACCTTCGCCTCTCCGTACCTGCAGCAGCCGCTGGCGCTGGGCGCGGACGTGGTCGTGCACTCCACCACCAAGTACGTGGGCGGCCACTCCGACGTGGTCGGCGGCGCGCTCGTCGCACGCGACGCCGGGCTGGGCGAGGAGCTCGCGTACCACCAGAACGCGATGGGCGCGGTGGCCGGGCCGTTCGACGCCTGGCTGACGCTGCGCGGTCTCAAGACGCTCGGGGTGCGGATGGACCGCCACTGCGAGAACGCCGAACGGGTGGTGGATCTGCTACTCGCCCATCCGCGGGTGACCTCGGTGCTCTATCCGGGCCTGGCCGAGCACCCCGGTCACGAGGTGGCGGCCAAGCAGATGAGGCGCTTCGGCGGCATGGTCTCCTTCCGGATGGCCGGAGGGGAGGCCGAGGCGGTCGAGGTGTGCGACCGGACCAGGCTGTTCACCCTGGGCGAGTCGCTCGGCGGTGTGGAGTCGCTGATCGAGCACCCCGGCCGGATGACCCATGCCTCCGTGGCGGGTTCGCCGCTGGAGGTCCCCGGCGACCTGGTCCGCCTGTCGGTCGGCATCGAGTCGGTCGACGACCTCCTCGCCGACCTCACCCAGGCGCTGGGGTAGGAGCGCGGGCGCGCTCAGACCGGGTTGAACCAGACCATCAGTGCCAGGATGACGATCCAGATCAGCACGATCACGCCGGAGAAGGCGGCGATCCGGCCGGTCTGAACCTTGGCGTCGTCCTCCGGGCTCTCGCTGGAGAGGACCCGGATGGCGGCGCCCTGGTCGCGGGCCACCATGAACAGCAGTCCCAAGGTGACGATGAAGAGCGTCATGGAGACCGACAGGTACGGCCTGCCGAGGAACTCGCGGCCCAGCAACAGGCCGAACAGGAAGATCCCCAGGGAGGCGAAGCCGTAGATACGGGTGGTCTTGTGCAGGTAGCGCAGGACGTCGACGTTCTTGGCACGGATGAATCTGGGAGTGGACATCATGGCGGCGGTCACCGGGCCCAGAGCGAAGATCGAAAAGCCGATGTGCAGCCAGAGCAGCAGGTCTGTCATGCGCCAGACATTAGTCTTCGTCGATCTCTTCTGGGTACGGCTCGCTCGGACGTCACCGACCAGCAGTGATCTTTTGAAGACGGTTCCGGTGCGGCGGGCGGGCGGGTCCCGGCCCCCTGGTCGTCCCGCGGGGGCCGTGCGGACCGGGCCGGTCGGACATTCGGGGGGATGTCACTCGCCGTCGATGGTGTCGTGCCTGTCCCGGCCGTGCGGGACCATGCACAACTCGAAGCAGACGCAGACAATGAGCATCAGTGCCACGAGAGTTCCCGCGAGCATCGGACTCATTCCTCCCCCTTGAATTGGTGAACTTTCTTTACTAGGTAGACGGCGGCAGCCCCGAAGACGTTGTTACGGAAGGGTCACGGTTTGCGAGGTGGTCGATCTTCGAATCCTGCTTCGAGCACACCCGGGGATGAGTAGGATCGAAAAGAGTCCGTTCCCGTGTGATGAGACCGGCGGCGAAGTCGTGGTCGTGCCGGGCGGGCCTTCCACCGAACAGAGATAAGACGGCACGAAGGAGTGCCAGCCGTGGCTGTCAAACACGTTGAGCCGTACACCGAGGAGTGGCGGGACCAGCCGGCCCACTATGTCGGCCTCGTCGTCGAAGCCCTGGGTGACCAGGTCGAGAGCTGGTGGCGGGGACCCTGCGACCCGCGCACCGTCACCGTCCGCCTGACCGGAGGCGACGCGCTGGTCTGGGACGAGGAGAGCGGCTGGCGCCGTGGCCGCTACGCGAGCGGTGACCCGGGCACCCCCACGGTCCTCGCCGAGGATCGCTATCTCGGCGGCGGCCTGCTGCTCTCTCCCCGGCGGATCCCCTCCGCGATCGCCGACGCCCGCGCGGGTGTCGGCAACAGCACGGCGTGGCGTCCCTGCTACCGCTCCTACCGCCACTACCACGACGGCTTCGACCTGGCACTCGACGGCTACGCCGACTTCTGAGCCCTCAGGCGGGCCGGGGGCCGTCAGCGCGTGCGACGAGCCCGCAGGAAGTCGCTGACGACGTACTCTCCCAGGCGGTCGGCGCCTGGAGAGAAGACCCGGCCGCCGTTGCGCCGCCCGACCTCGTTCACGAAATCCTTCAGACGCTCGTCATCGGCGAGCATGAAGACGTTGAGCGTCGCCCTGCGCCGGGTCATCTTGTCGACCTCGGCGAGCGTCAGCTCCAGCGTCTCCTGGGTGGGCGGCCACTCGAAGGCCGCCGAGCCGTTACGCCGCAGGTGGGCGGTGGGCTCACCGTCGGTGACCACGAGCACGACCGGCTCGAAGTCGGGGTGGCGGTCCAGGTGGCGCCCGGCGATCAGCAGGGCGTGGTGCAGGTTCGTCCCCTGGACCATGTCCCACTCCAGGCCCGCCAGCTCGTCGGGCTGCAGCACGCGGGCGTAGTTGGAGAAGCCGATGATCTGCACCGAGTCCTGCGGGAACTTCGAGGCCACCAGCGCCTGCAGCGCCATCGCCGTCTGCTTGGCGGCCGCCCAGGTGCCGCGGAGCGCCATCGAGTAGGACAGGTCGACCAGCAGGCAGACCGCCGCCGCCGTACGCCGCTCGGTCTCGGCCACCTCGAAGTCGTCGACGGACAGGGTCACCGCGCCGGTGCTCCCTCCGCGCCGGACGCCGTTGATCACCGTGCGCACCACGTCGATCGGCTGCTCGTCGCCGAACCGCCAGGGCCGTGAGGAGCCGGTGAGCTCACCGGCCGAACCGGCGTCCACCTGGTCGTGGTCGCCGCGGCGTCCGCTCTCCAGGGAGGCGAAGACGCGGCGCAGCGCGGTCTCGCCCAGGCGCCTGACGGCCTTCGGGGTGAGCTCCAGCTTGCCGCGCCGGCGCAGCAGGTAGCCCTGCTGCTCCAGCTCGCGCTCGACCTGCCTGAGCGCCCGCAGGTCGTCGACGGCCGCCCGGCCGAGGGCACGCCGGATCGCGGCCTCGTCGATGTCGTCCATTCGGGCGCCGGGGTAGTCCTGGCGGAGCGCGGCCTCCAGCTGGGTCAGGTCGGCGAGCTCGTCCAGCGCGCTCACCGCGTCGGACATCCCCATCGGCTCGTCGCCGCTCAGCCGCTCCGGGGTGTTCCAGGCGAGGTCGGGGCGGCGGGCGTACAGGGACTCGCCCAGGCGGCGCATCTGCTCGTCCAGCCCGGCCTGGGCGAGCGTCTGCTCGATCAGCCGGCCCAGTTCCTCGCGCTGGGCCGGGGTCAGGGAGGCCAGCAGGCGCTGGGTGGCCGCGGCCCGCCGGGCGAGGGTGTCGACCAGCTCCTCCAGGTTCCGCGGCGACTCCGGAAACATGTCCCCATATTTCGACATGAAATTATCGAAATCAGCCTGAGTGTGCTCACCACGGGCGTCCCGGTCGAGCATGTCGTTCAGGTCGGACATCATCTCCCTGACCCGCTCCATGGCGGCGGGGTCGGGATTGGCCAGGGCCTGCCGCATGCCGCGGAACTGGCTGTCGAGCACCTCCCCGCGCAGCAGGTCGCGCAGTTCCTCGAAGGTCTGCCTGGCGGCGGCCGAGCGCCACCGGTAGTCCCCCAGCTCCCGGATGGCGCTCGCCGTGTCGTCGGGGAGGGCGGCCAGCTCCGCCTCGCGGAGCCTGGCCTCGTCCGAGGGGTCGGGGAACAGCTCGGCCCGCTCCTGGCCGATCGCCTTGTCCAGCAGCGCCCTGGCCCGCTCCAGCGTGCCGTCCAGGCGTCCGCGCTCGCGCAGCTCCCGGCGCCGGCGCCGCACCTCGCGGAGCAGATCGTCGAGCCCGCGCCGATTCTGCGCGCCCGGCAGGCCCTCCTTGAGCAGGTCACGCAGGGCGTGGGCGGGGTTGGAACCGGACAGGATCGCGTCGCCCATCCGATCCAGCGCCGAACGGACGTCGTACGGAGGGGCGAGCGGGTCGGGCCCGTCCCGGTATTCGCCGTAGCGATAGCTCATGCCAGACACCTCAGGTGCGGTAGGTCGTCGTGCCGTCCACCTCGTCCTTGGAGAGCCGACGCAGGAGATACAGGCCCTCCAGGGCGAATTCCAGCGCGGCGGCGGCGTGGCCGGGCGACTCGTCGCCGATGCCGAGCTGGGACATGATCTTCGCCAGGCCCTGCACCGGGCCGATCCTGCGCAGCAACTCGGCCGCCGGGACCGCCACCCCCGACTCGACCTGGACGCCCTCCGCGAACCTGTCCAGCAACGGGGCCAGGTCCGTGCCGCCGAGCGTGCCGCGGAACGTCTCGGCCACCGCCCTGCGGAGCAGATGCGAGAGCACCTCGGTCTCCCGGCCCTCCTCGCTGACCTCGAACTCCACCTTGCCGCGGAGCGTGTGCACGATCCCCGGAAGGTCGGCGACCCTGGCCACCGCGTGGTCCTCGCCGGTCAGCGCCGCACGCCGGATGGCCGAGGCGGCCGCGGTCTCGGCCGCGGCGATGGAGAAGCGGGCCGAGACGCCAGAGCGCGCGTCCACGGCGGTGGACTCGCGGACCAGCCGGGTGAAGCGGGCGATCACCTCGATCAAATGGTCGGGCAGGTCGGCGCCCACCTGATCGAGAGCGGCCTCCTGACGGATCAGCACCAGCTCGGTCTCGATCGAGAGCGGGTAGTGGGTGCGGATCTCGGCGCCGAAACGGTCCTTCAGCGGGGTGATGATCCGGCCGCGGTTGGTGTAGTCCTCGGGGTTGGCGCTGGCGATCAGCAGGACGTCCAGGGGCAGGCGCAGGTTGTAGCCCCTGACCTGGATGTCGCGCTCCTCCAGCACGTTGAGCAGCGAGACCTGGATGCGCTCGGCCAGGTCGGGCAGTTCGTTGACGGAGAACACGCCCCGGTTGCTCCGGGGCACCAGGCCGTAGTGAACGGTCTCCGGGTCACCGAGCGTGCGTCCCTCAGCGATCTTGATCGGGTCGATGTCGCCGATCAGGTCGCCGACGGAGGTGTCCGGGGTGGCGAGTTTCTCGCCGTACCGTTCGTCCCGGTGTTTCCAGGAGATCGGCAGTTCCTCACCCGCCTCGTCGGCCAGGCGGCGGCAGCGGACGCACGAGGGCCGGTAGGGATGGTCGTTGATCTCGCAGCCCTCGACGACGGGGGTCCACTCGTCGAGGAGCCCGGTCACGGTGCGGATCAGCCGGGTCTTGCCCTGGCCACGCTCACCGAGCAGGACCAGGTCATGCCCGGCGAGAAGCGCCCGCTCCAGGTATGGCAGGACGGTGTCGTCGAAGCCCACGATGCCGGGGAACCGCGACTCCCCTGCCCGCAGGCGGGCCAGGAGGTTCTCACGGATCTCGGCCTTTACCGTACGGTGAATATGGCCGCTCGCGCGCAGCTCGCGCAGAGTACGTGGCTCTGGGATTTGAGGCACGGGATCGAGCCTACGTCCACAACACCCGATCCGGCACTCTCATCCCTCTTTCGGATCTTGACTATTGTGTGGGGCTCGACACGAGTGCTTGTGTCGGCAGTGGGGAGAATCGCTCCAAGACAAGACACCGGATGACTTCAGGATCAAGCGTCAGGACGGCCTCGGGGGGACGTCGGACGGTTCCGGCATTCACGAACTTCACGGCGAGCTTCGGGCGAGACCACGGTCACTCCCGGGCGAGCCGTCAGACAAGAGGGAGAGGCGAGACGAGTGGCGCTGATGACGAGCCGTTTCGCCGATGGCCTCGCGGTGGGGTCCGATCTGGTCGCCGCAGCCGAGACCGCGGTGCGCCAAGCTCTGTCCGGCCTGTCCGGACCCGCTGACCTGCTCTGCTTTTTCATCTGCGGGGACGATCCCGACGACGTCTCCCGCGCCGGACTGCGTGCGATGAGCATGGCACCGGGCGCCGCCGTCCTTGGCTGCAGCGCCACCGGGGTCATCGGTGACGGGCAGGGGGTGGAGGTCACCCCGGCGGTCAGTGCCTGGGCCGCCACCCTCGATGGGGCCAGGCTGACGACCTTCGCGCTCGACACGCTGCGGACCGACGACCGCTTCGTCGTGGTCGGCCTGCCCGACTGCGGCCCCGACGATCACGCCGCCATCCTGCTCGCCGACCCCTACACCTTCCCCACCGACGGTTTCGTCGAGCGCTCGGAGGAGGTCATGGGAGACCTTCCGCTGATCGGCGGCCTGGCCAACGCGATCCAGGGCCGCGGCGCGGTGCGGCTGTTCGCCGACGGGAGGATCTACACCGAGGGGGCAGTCGGGGTGCTGCTCAGCGGTGACCTCAACGTCAGCACCGTGGTCAGCCAGGGCTGCCGCCCGATCGGCCCGACGATGGCCGTCACCTCCGTCGAGGACAACCTGCTGCTCGAACTCGCGGGGCAGCCCGCTCTGGCCCGGTTGGAGGAGATCGTCAGCGCCCTGGACGAGGACGACCGCGACCTGGTCGCCTCGGGGCTGCAGATCGGCATCGCCATGGACGAGTACGCGGAACGGCACGAGCGCGGCGACTTCCTGATCAGGGGCGTGCTCGGCATCGACCCCGAACGCGAGGCGGTGGCCATCGGCGACGTCGTCGAGATCGGGCGTACCGTCCGGTTCCAGGTCCGCGACGCCGCCACCGCCGACGAGGACCTGTACGAGCTGCTCGACGCCCACCGAGAGACGTTCGGCCGGGTGGACGGCGCCCTGCTGTTCTCCTGCAACGGCCGGGGCTCGGCCATGTTCGGCAGCGCCGACCACGACGCCGTCGCCGTCCGCGACACCCTGGGCCCCATCGGGGTGGCCGGATTCTTCGCCGCGGGAGAGGTGGGCCCGGTGGGCGGCCACAACCACGTCCACGGCTTCACCGCCTCGGTCCTGGTCTTCTCCGCCCGGCCGCCGGCCGGCCAGCCCTGAGATCAGCCGATCCTGGGCGGGCCGAGATACGGTCGACCCCGCCGTCCGGACTGGACGGTCATCGTGAGGCGAGGGCCCTGCTCGCGGTGTGGGCCGCTCGGTGTTCGGCGTCCACGATCTTCTCCAGCGCCTCGGGGTCCATGACGATGCCGGACTCGGGGATCTCGGCACGGCTGCGCGGGGAGATCGGCAGGCCGACGGCGGCGAACCGGTCCGCCAGGTGCCCGAACGCCGGGCCGTCGACGCCGGAATCGTTGAGCAACGCCTCAAGGAGGGTGCTGCCCCTCGGCGCGAAGAAGGTTCCCTCGCTGTCGATCGCGACGATCGGCGGCCGCTCCGCCCGCTCGTCCGGGTGCAGCCAGTATCCGTACACGCCGTCGCCGAGCGAGGGCGAGTTGAACGTCTCCACGACGGGGAACAGGTGGCTCAGTACCTCCGACCACGATCCGCCGATCTCCCGGTTGGCGGCGTCGTCGAACACCGGGTGGGTGCTTCCCGGCCCCAGCACGGTGATCTCCAGCTCGTGCAGCGGGTCGGCGTCCGGGCCCGCGTGGAGGGGCCGGGAGGCCTGGATGGCGACCATCCGCAGCAGCTCACCGGGGATCGGGCGGTCGCCGAGCCACCGCCTCGCCCATTCGACGTACTCCTCCTCCGTGAATCGCCCGTCCGTCATCTCAGGACACCTTGCTCCCCGGTGCAGGCCACCGCGTACATCTTGCGCTCCGTGTTGTCCAGGAACCGATGCCGATCCCGTCTCCGCCCGAGTCTGCCCGCACCGTCTTGTGAAGTCCTTGTAAGCGACTGGGGGCGATCGCGGGTGGTGGTCGCCCCGTCCGGCGAGCGCTCCCGCCAGGTCCGGTGCGAAAGCGCGAGCGCGCGCCGTACGATGGCCCGCATGTCGGAGTCTCGGGTGACCTACGAGGACGTGGTCGCCGCGCGCGAGTCGCTGGCCGACGTCGCTCTGCGCACCCCGCTGCTCCACTCACACGTGCTGTCGGGCATCGTCGGCGGGCCCGTCCACCTCAAGTGCGAGCACCTGCAGCGCTCGGGTTCCTTCAAGATCCGGGGGGCGTACGTCAGGATCGCCGGGCTGACCGAGAGCGAGCGGCGGCGAGGGGTGGTCGCGGCCAGTGCGGGCAACCACGCGCAGGGTGTGGCGCTCGCCTCCGGACTGGTCGGGACCTCCTCGACGGTCTACATGCCGCAGGGGGCGCCGCTGCCCAAGGTGGCCGCCACCCGCTCGTACGGCGCCGAGGTGATCTTCGCGGGCGACACCGTGGACGTCGCGCTGGAGCGGGCGGGGGAGCATGCCGAGCGGACCGGAGCGGTGTTCATCCATCCCTTCGACCACCCCGACGTCATCGCCGGGCAGGGCACGATCGGGCTGGAGATCGTGGAGCAGCTTCCCGAGGTCGGCACGATCGTGATGTCACTGGGCGGCGGCGGGCTGGCCGCCGGGGTCGCGCTGGCGGCCAAGTCGCTGAGGCCGGGCGTGCGGATCGTCGGGGTCCAGGCCGAGCGGGCCGCCGCCTACCCGGCGTCGCTGGCCGCCGGGCATCCGGTCGAGGTCCGGCCCGCCTCGACGATGGCCGACGGCATCGCCGTGGGCCGCCCGGGCGAGCTGCCCTTCGAGCTGATCCACTACCTGGTCGACAACGTCGTCACCGTCACCGAGAGCCAGATCTCCCAGGCGCTGGTGCTCTGCCTCGAACGGGCCAAGCAGGTCGTCGAGCCGGCGGGCGTGGCCGGGGTGGCCGCGATCCTGGCCCACCCGCGGGTCTTCGAGCCGCCCGTGGTGGCGGTGCTCTCCGGGGGCAACGTCGACCCGCTGCTGCTGGCCAAGGTCCTCCGGCACGGCCTGGCCGCGGCGGGGCGCTATCTCACCATGCGGGTGCCGCTCTCCGACAGGCCGGGTGCGTTGGCGAGGTTGCTGGCCAGGCTGGCGGAACTCGGCGCCAACGTGCTCGACGTCGTGCACGAGCGGCTGGGCATGCACCCCGGCGAGGTCGAGGTCCAGCTCCAACTGGAGACCAGGGGGCCGGCGCACTCCGCGGAGGTGCTGGGCTCCCTGCGGACGGACGGGTACAAGATCGTCTGTACCTGAGCCGTCACCGGGCGCCCGGCTCCTCGCCGCATCGGGCCCGCGTCACCAGGTGGACGGCTTCTCGGCGGTGAACAGCCAGGCGTCGAAGAGGGCTTCGAGGTTCTTGCCGGAGATCTTCTCGGCCATCGCGATGAATTCCGGGGTCGTGACACTCCCGTACTTGTGCGTGGCGACCCACTGCTTCAGGAGCTTGAAGAACGCCTGGTCGCCGATCCGCTGCCTGAGCGCGTGCAGCGTCATACCACCCCGGGTGTAGACGGAATTGTTGAACAGGTCCTCCGGCCTGGCCCGGCCGGGGGCGTAGCTCCAGATGGGGTCGCCGACGGCGGCGGCGTAGTGCCTGCGGAAGAGCTGCTCGGTGGTGGCCCGGCCCTCGTGCTCCGACCAGAGCCACTCGGCGTAGGTCGCGAAGCCCTCGTTGAGCCACAGGTCCTTCCACCGCTTGATGCTGAGGCTGTCGCCGAACCACTGGTGGGCCAGCTCGTGGGCGATGATGTCCTCGTCGGGGGCGAACCCGCCGTACATGGGCTTGGTCTGGTTCTCCAGCGCGTAGCCCGCGGGGAAGTCGTCGACCACGCCCCCGGTGGAGGAGAAGGGGTAGGGGCCGAAGAGCGTGCTCCAGTAGTCGGTGACCTTGCCCGACACGTCGTACAGCCTCCGCAGCGAACCACGGAAGATCGGGTCGACGGCCGCCAGGTTCTTCAGGCCCCCGGGGGTCTTGCCCTGGAGCACCTCGAACCTGCCCAGCGTCATGGTGGCCAGGTAACTGGCCATCGGGTGGCTCTCCCGCCACCGGAAGGTCGTCCTGCCCCCGGCGGTCTTCGGCTCGCCGACGAGCTCGCCGTTGGCCAGCGCCGTCAGCCCCGCGGGCACGGTGAGCTCGAAGTCGTAGCGCGCCTTGTCGGCGGGGTGGTCGTTGCTGGGGAACCAGGTCTTGGCGCCGTTGGGCTGGCCCGTGACGAACGCGCCGTCCTGGGTCGGGATGAAGCCGTACGTGCCCAGATTGGAGGAGTTCCGGACAGGTTTGGGCTCTCCGGCGTACGTGACGTCGACGGCGAACGTCGCGTCGTTCGGGATGGACTCGGCGGGGGTGACGGTGAGCTCGCTTCCGGCCCGATCGAATCTCGCGGGCCTGCCGTCCACGGTGACCCGGCTGACCGTGAAGCCTGAGAGGTCGAGGTTGAAGCTCGCCAGGTGCTGGGTGGCCCGGGCCTCGATCCTGGCCGTCCCGGCCAGGTGCTTGGCGGACGGGGTGTAGCCCAGCTTGAGCAGGTAGTGGTCGACGTCGTAGCCGCCGTTGCCGTCGGTGGGGAAGTCGGAGTCGCCGATCCCGGGGGCACCGGGCCTGGCCCTGGTGTCGGCGGCGGAGCTGGACAGGGGGGAGGCGGAGGGGCCCGACAGCGTCGAGTTCACCGTCGAGTTGACGGTCGAGCCCGCCGCCGGGGCGCTCTCCCCGCTCGACGCGGCACAGGCGACCGTGCCGATGGTGCCGAGCGTGCTGAGCAGAGCGGCGGTCGCCGTGGTGGCCAGCCGTTTGGACGCCATACCCCTAACACCCCTTCCCCGGCCCGCTGAGCCGAGCTCGTGCATGGCACACTACGCGACTGACCTGCGTCGATCAGGCGTCTATGACAAGCGTTCTGGCCGCGATGTCGTGCACGGCCTGCTTGCGTGACTGAAAAAGGATGAAAGCCAGGTCTATCCACCCCAGGCAGCAGGTGATGTACATCACCCACCGGACCAGCTCGCGAATCGCGGCCTGCCCGACGTCGGCCCTTCGCCCGCCGAGGTCGACCACGCGCAGGTGGAAGAGACGCTTGCCGAGCGTCTGCCCGTTCCAGAAGGCGGTCAGCAGCCAGTAGTACAGAAAGCCGATCACCGCCACCAGGAGGGTCTCCGCGCGGGGTGTTATCGCGACGAAGCCCTCGGAGCCCGTGACGGTGCTGATGGTCCGGTAGCTGAACGGTGTGGAGATGAGGCTGATGATGACGAGGTCGAGGATGCCCGCGAACAGGCGGCGCCATCGTCCGCCCAGTCGCATGCCCCCGTCCCAGGGGGCACCGCCGAACGGCCCCTCACCGTAGCCGGGGCCGGGACCGTGGCCGGGGCCGGGTTCCGGGCCGGGGCCGTGGTGTGGACCGGGGCCGGGACCCGGGTGGCCCGGCCCCGGTGGAGCGGGATCGGACCACGGGTCCGATCCCCGGTCATCCGGCGGTGGCGGTATTGATCCCATTTACGGGTGATTGCCGGAAGAGTGCCATCACAAAGCCAACGGCGGTTTTGGGTTACCTCTGAGCCGGGGTCACAGGTTTCCCCTGAGGTCCTGCTCACGCTCGATCGCCTCGAAGAGCGCCTTGAAGTTGCCCTTGCCGAAGCCGAGCGAGCCATGCCGCTCGATCAGCTCGAAGAACACGGTCGGACGGTCCTGCACCGGCTTGGTGAAGATCTGCAGCAGGTAGCCGTCCTCGTCCCGGTCGACCAGGATGCCGCGCTTCTTCAGCTCCTCGATCGGCGCGCGGACCTCGCCGATGCGCTTCCGCAGCTCCGGGTCGTCGTAGTAGGAGGCGGGAGTGTCCAGGAAGCCGACCCCGGCCTCGCGCATGCGGTCGACGGTGCCGAGGATGTCGTTGGTGGCCAGCGCGATGTGCTGCACGCCGGGGCCACCGTAGAACTCCAGGTACTCGTCGATCTGCGACTTCTTCTTGGAGATCGCCGGCTCGTTGAGCGGGAACTTCACCTTGCGGGTGCCGTCCGCGACCACCTTGGACATCAACGCCGAGTATTCGGTGGCGATGTCGTCGCCGATGAACTCCGCCATGTTGGTGAAGCCCATGACCCGCCTGTAGAACTCCACCCACTCGTCCATCTTGCCGAGTTCCACGTTGCCGACGCAGTGGTCGACGGCCTGGAACAGGCGGCCGTTCTTCACGTCGGGGGCCGCGACCAGAGGTTCCGCAGGGAGGTAGCCGGGCAGGTAGACGCCGCTGTAGTTGGACCTGTCGACGAGGGTGTGCCGGGTCTCGCCGTAGGTGGCGATCGCCGCGACCACCACCTTGCCGTGCTCGTCCTCCAGCACCTGCGGCTCCGACAGCCCCCGCGCGCCCTGGGCGAGCGCGTGGGCGTAGGCCGTGTCCACGTCGGGGACCTCGATGGCGAGGTCGATCACGCCGTCACCGTGCTCGGCCACATGGCGGGCGACCTCGGTGCCGGGGCGTACCGCCCCGCGGAACTCGAACCTGGCGGCGCCCGAGGTGAGGACGTACGCCACCTCGTCGCGGCTGCCGTTCTCCGGGCCCCGATAGGCCACGAGCCGCATGCCGAACGCGCTGGAGTAGTAGTGGGCGGCCTGCTTGGCGTTGCCCACCGCGAAAACCACGGAGTCCATGCCGTTCACCGGAAAGATGTCGCTCATGCGAGTACCTTCTGATTTGCTGGTCTGTTTGTGCAACACTCACTTGAAATAGTGCACAATATGCACAATCGGTTGCCGATCATCGCGGAGCGCCTGTACATCATGACGATCGATCAGCTCGACGCCCGCCTCATCGCCCTGCTCGCGGCGGAGCCCAGACTCGGGGTGCTGGAGTGCTCGCGGCGGCTCGGAGTGGCCCGGGGGACCGTGCAGGCACGCCTCGACCGGCTGGTCGCCCGGGGGGTGGTCACCGGGTTCGGCCCGGACATCGCCCCCGCGGCGCTCGGCTACGACGTGACCGCGTTCGTGACCCTGCAGATCCGCCAGGTCAGCGGGCACGACCCGGTCGCCGTGCAACTCGCGGCCATCCCCGAGGTGCTGGAGGTGCACACGATCACCGGCGGTGACGACATGCACTGCCGCGTGGTGGCGCGCAGCAATGCCGATCTGCAGCGGGTAATTGACCTGATCGTTGACGTCCGGGGCGTGGTCAGGACCTCGTCGGTGATCGCCTTGGACACCCCTGTGCCATACCGTGTTCTGCCTTTGGTGGCCGATGTCCCGCGCAAGGGGAGGAGCTAGCCGTACCATGCCAAGCAGGGGCCAGACACCGTTATCCATCGTTTACCCTTAACGGTCCGCGCAGCCGTCGGGGGTCTGCGACGGATCCGATCGGGGGGTCACGCGTGCTAAAGGGCGGGACGGGCAGTCCCAGGAGGAAGCTCCTGCGGATCACACTCATCGTCTTCGGCGTCGGTGTCATCTCGGTGATCGGCCTGCTCGGGGTGGTGTGGGCGATGACCCCCATCCCGGACAGCACCCAGCCCAGGGCCACCGCGCAGGGCTCGGTGATCTTCTATCGCGACGGCAAGACCGTGCTGGCCAAGCAGGGTGTCAACCGCAAGAGCGTGACCCTCGACAAGGTCCCGCAGGGCCTGCGCAACGCGGTCATCGCCGCGGAGAACCGCTCGTTCTACGACGACCAGGGCATCTCCCTCAAGGGCACCTTCCGGGCCATGTGGTCCACGGTCACCGGGCAGCAGCTCCAGGGCGGCTCCACGATCACCCAGCAGATGGTCCGCAACTACTACAGCGGCCTCAGTCAGGAACGTTCCATAATCCGCAAACTCAAGGAGATCATGATCTCCCTGAAAGTGGACCAGTCGAAGTCGAAGGACTGGGTGCTGGAGCAGTACCTCAACACGATCTACTTCGGCCGGGGCGCCGACGGGGTCCAGGCGGCGGCCGACGCCTACTTCCGCAAGGACGTGGGCAAGCTGACCCTCGCCGAGGGCGCCTACCTCGCCGCGGTGATCCAGCAGCCCTCCAGGTTCGCCGACCCGCAGGGCGCGGACCTCTATGCGGCCAGGGACCGCTGGAGGTCGGTGATCGACGGGATGGTGGCCATCGGGGCCGTCACCTCCACCGAGGCCGCCGAGGTGACCTTCCCCACCCTCAGAAAGCCCAAGGCGATCTTCGCGCCCAAGGGGCAGGAGGGCTACATGCTCGACCAGGTGGCGGCCGAGCTCAAGAGCAGGGGCTACACCGACGAGGTCATCAACCAGGGCGGGCTGAAGATCGTATCGACCTTCGACAAGAACCTGATGGCCGCCGCCGAGCGCGCCGTCACCTCGGTCCTGCCGGAGAACACCCCCAGGAAGGTCCGCACCGGGCTGGCCGCCGTCGATCCCGCGTCCGGTGAGGTCCTCGCCTTCTACGGCGGCCGCGACTACGCCGCCAACAAGTTCGACAACTCGTTCTCGGCCAAGGTGCAGGCCGGATCGACCTTCAAGGCGTACACGCTGGCCGCGGCCCTGAACAACGGCTTCGGCCTGGACACCAGGGTCGACGGCAACTCGCCGCTGCGGATCGCCTCCGCCGACATCCCCAACTCGGGCGGCTACTCCTACGGCCAGGTCAACCTCGTCAAGGCGACCCAGAGCTCGGTGAACACCGCCTTCGTCGACCTCGCCCAGAAGGTCGGCCTGAACAAGGTGGTCAAGGTCGCCGAGGCCGCCGGAATCCCCAGCGGGCAGCTCGACCCGCATCGGGCCGCGGCCACCCTCCCGCTCGGCGTGGCCTCGGTGAGCGCGGTGCAGAACGCCTCGGGCTTCGCCACCTTCGCCGCGGAGGGCGTCCACCGCGAGGCCCATGTGATCCGCTCGGTCACCGACGCCGACGGAAAGGTGGTGAAGAGTTCCACCAAGGGGAAGCGCGCCTTCAGCGAGCAGGCCGCCATCGACGCCACCTACGCGCTGACCCAGGTCGTCGAGGCGGGCACCGGCTCGGGCGCCCGCCTGTACGACCGCCCCGTGGCGGGCAAGACCGGCACCACGGACGAGTCGGCGGCCGTGTGGTTCGCCGGGTTCACCCCGCAGCTGGCCACGGCGGTGAACATGTTCCGCGACGACAACAAGCCGGTGACCGTGAACGGCAGCGCCCAGTACGGCGGATCCTATCCCGCCCAGATCTGGCGCGCCTTCATGACGGAGGCGATGGACGGCAAGCCGGTCAAGGAGTTCAAGGAGCCGTCCAGCTACGGCTACTCCAACCCGTACGACGTCTACGGCTCCGACGGCCGGTACGACGACCAGGGCGGTGACCAGGGCACCGCCAGCCCCACCCCCGACGAGACCGGCACCTTCGGCCCCGGCCAGAGCGCGAGTCCCGGCCAGGAGACCCCCGGCCCCGGCCAGACCTCGGCTCCGGGCGACGACGGGCAGGGTGGCCCCGGTAACGGCCCGGAGGGCCAGGACGGAGGCGGCGACGAGCTCGACCTCAACGGCCTGGGCCGCCGCGTCGTCGCCCCCGTGGGGAGCGAGTGACCCTACGCCCCGCCCGCCAGCTCGGCTCGCAGGGCCGTGGGGGTGGTGACGGGCATCCGGCAGGTGAAGCCACGGCACACGTAGGCCGCGGGCGCGCCTCCCACCAGGCCCCGGCCGGCCAGGAGCGGGATCTCGCCGGAACCGGGCTCTCCGAGTGCCAGGACCAGGCCGGGCAGGGGTGACATCAGAGCGGCCCGGTGCAGGGCCGCCGTCGTCGGATCGTCGGCCGACCCCACGACCGCGACCTCGATCGGGCCGGTCACCGCCGCCTGTGCCACCGCGAGGCCCCACCCGGCGAACCGGGCGTGCCTGTCGGCCAGGACGGTGACCGTGCCCAGGGCCGCCTCGGCCGCCGCCCTGTGCCGGGACGAGCCGGTCAGCGCCGCGTACGACAGCAGCGCCCCCGCGGCGGCGAACCGGCCGGAGGGAGTGGCGTTGTCCGTCGGGTCCTGCGGGCGCTGGAAGAGCCGCTCGGCGTCGTCGGCGGTGTCGTAGAACCCGCCGGAGCCGTCGGAGAACCGCTCCAGGACGGTCTCCAGCAGCGACTCGGCCCGCCGGAACCAGCGGACCTCCCCGGTCACCCCGGAAAGGGCCAGCAGGCCCTCCGCGAGGTCGGCGTAGTCTTCCAGTACCCCCGCGTTGGTGCCGGCGCGGCCGTCGCGGGAGGTGCGCAGCAGCCGGTCACCGTCCAGGTGGAGGTCGTCGAGCAGGGTGGCCGCCTCGCGTGCCGCCTCGACGAGGTCCGGCCGGTCGAACAGGGCGCCGGTCTCGGCGAGGGCGGCGATGGCCAGGCCGTTCCAGGCGGCCACCACCTTGTCGTCGCGCCCGGGCCGCACCCGGCGGGCCCGCGCGGCCAGCAGCGCGGAGCGCACCCGGGCGAACCGCTCGGGGTCGGTGGGGTCGGAGCGGAGCTGGAGCACCGAGGTGCCGTGCTCGAACGTCCCCGTCACCTCGAACAGGTCGATCGCCCAGGCGCCGTCCTCCTCGTCGAGGACCTCGCGGAGCTCCCGGGGGGTCCAGGCGTAGAACCTGCCCTCCACGCCCTCGCTGTCGGCGTCCAGGGCGGAGGCGAAGCCCCCCTCGGGGGTGCGCATCTCGGCCAGCAGCCAGTCGGCGGTCTCCAGTGCCACCCGCCTGCCCAGGGCGGAGCCGGTGGAACGCCACCAGTGCGTGTAGACCCGCAGGAGCAGGGCGTTGTCGTAGAGCATCTTCTCGAAGTGCGGCACCACCCAGTCCGCGTCCACGCTGTAGCGGGCGAACCCGCCGCCGAGCTGGTCGTAGATGCCGCCCCTGGCCATGGCCTCCAGCGTCCGGTCGGCCATGGACATCGCCGCGTTCGCGGTCGTCCGCGCATCCTCGTCGGCGGGGGTCGCGCCGTAGCGCAGCAGGAACTCCAGGGCCATCGACGGCGGGAACTTGGGCGCTCCGCCGAAGCCGCCGCGGGCCGAGTCGAAGGACTCGGCCAGGCTCTGTACGGCCCGGGTGAGCGTGCTCGGCGCGGGCAGTGGACCCGACGGCATCGCCGACTGCTCGTTCAGCGCCTCCACGATCTTCGAGCTCTGTTCGAGCACCGCCTCCCGGTCGCCGTTCCAGGCGTTCGACACTCCGGCCAGCAGCCGCTGGAACTGCTGCCTGGGAAAGTAGGTGCCGGTGTAGAAGGGGTGGCCCTCCGGGGTGGCGAAGACGGTCATCGGCCACCCGCCCTGGCCCGTCATGGCCTGGGTGGCCGTCATGTAGACCGCGTCGACGTCCGGGCGCTCCTCGCGATCGACCTTGACGTTGACGAAGTGCTCGTTCATCAGCGCGGCCGTGCCGGGGTCCTCGAACGACTCGTGAGCCATCACGTGACACCAGTGACACGCCGAGTAACCGACACTGATCAGCAGGGGCACGTTCCGTCGTCGCGCCTCCGCGAAGGCCTCGTCCCCCCAGGGGAACCAGTCGACGGGATTGTCCGCGTGCTGCAGCAGGTAGGGGCTCGTCGCGTCCGTCAAACGGTTCATGAAGACCCTTCCTGGGTACGCGGTGCGTACTTCTCCTCGCGGGGTGCGCACAGGTCGCGCGTCCCGGTTTTTCCCACACTAGACCGAGGGTGCGGCCGAGCGGCCCGTGGTCGTGGTCCTTGACGTTCGGCCCTCTGGAGTCGTCGAAGGGAGTCCCGCCGAGCTGCTCGACGAGGGCGAGAAGGCTGGGACGGCGGTCGCCGGGAGCGTGGCCCTGAGCCCGGCCGGGCCCGCGCCGTGGACGGCGATCGTCTCGCCGGGCGTTCGGGGTTCACCGCCGCGTTCTCCCCTCCGGCCGCCCGGTGAAGGCCGTGCCGGCCGAGGGGCTGGAGGTGACACCGGGCAGGAAGGTGTGTTCATCGCGCTTCGGGCGTAGGCTCACTGGGCGTGGATCTCGACTTCGTCTGTGTGCACGCCGGAAGGGCGGCTTCCGAGCTGACCCGGCGTGATGTTGCCCGCGCGCTGCTCGCCGTGCCGTCCGGGGTGGCGCTGGTGGCGCTGCCCGATCTGAGGCGGGCGCTGCTGGCGGCGGGCAACCCGCTGTCGGTGCCGTTCTGGGACTCCGCGAAGGCGACCCTCAGCGCGATCGAGTCTGGCGGCGCGACCGTGGGGGACGTGCAGCGCTGGATGGAGTCCACGGGCACCGAGCCGCTCCTGCTCACCCGCAGCTTCTTCGTCTGGCCTGAGGAGGACGAACGGGGACCGGTCGGCGAGGAGATGTTCAACCGGCTGGTCGCCTACCTGGAGGAGCGGGTCGCCGCGGGGGAGATCGACCCGGACGCGCTCGCACGGGGTGACGAGCAGGCCAGGGAGGTCTACGCGGACTTCCAGGAGCGCTGGCTCACCGGTCCGCTGCCCGACGGGCGGGTCCCGGGAGCCGCGGTCTCCGACGAGCAGGACGAGGAGCTGTTCGCCGCCTGGGACGAGGAGGAGGCGTTCGCGCTGGGCGAGCTGCGGCGCATCCTGGCCGAGCTGCCCGAGCCCGAGCGGCCTGTCGGGGAGCTGCGGGCCGCGGCCACCCGGCTGCGCGAGGTGCTGGCCGGCCCCGGCTATCCGGGAAACGTGCTGCGGGCCTGCGCAGGGTACGAGGGGGAGCCGCTGCCGGCCGACGACGAGGAGCTCTGGCTGACCGTCACGGCGGGTATCGCAGGGCCGATCTCCGACCTGCCGGAGGAGGAGGACCGGCTGGAGGTCTTCACCGATCTGGACGGGGAGCTCAGCCACGAGGACTCGGTGCTGGCCGCCCTGTGCGCGATCCACCACGCCGACTGGCTGGCCGTGGTCGCGGCCCTGGCCAGGCGCGGTCCCGGGGTGCTGGCCTCACCCGAGCGGATCGCCCGGCTCATCGCCGAGTCGGAGGACATCGACGTCGACATGGACGAGCCGGAGGATCTGGAAGCGGCCGAGACGCTCTTCAGCTCGGTCACCCCGCTCTGGGCGTGTCTCGGGATCGTCGACAGGACCGAGGTGCTCACCCCGCTGGGTCGCTGGGGCCTGCCCAAGGCGCTGGAGCGAGCCTGGTCCTCGACGGACGCCCTCGGGGACTGAGGGGGCGAGGGCCGCGGACCGACGGCCGGGACGCGCGGAGGGGCCTGTCGGCCAGGCCCGGAGAACCGGGTGCCCGCCGCACGGCCGCCGAGGTCAGGCGTCCTCGTCCAGGAGGTCGAGGTAGCTCTCCGGCACCAGGTCCCGGTACTCGGGGTGGCGCCGGATGTAGCGGGCGACGAACGGGCAGAGCGGCACGACCATCCGGCCGGAGGCGCGGCTCGCGTCGAGAGCCGCGGCGGCCAGCCGCCCGCCCAGGCCCCTGCCCTCGAACTCGGGGAGGATCTCGGTGTGCGTGAAAATGATCTTCCCGGATCGGAGCCGGTACGCGGCGAACCCGGCGACCCCGCCGTCCAGCAGGATCTCGAAGCGGGCGGCCTCGTGGTTGTCGGAGACCTCGATGTCGTCGGCCATGCTCGTCCTTGGGGTGTCGGCCCTGCCGGGCGGGTTCTTCGCGCGTGCCGAGCCGTCACCGGCCGGGGTCACGGGTCCGGCGGTGTGGGTGATCGCCCCGATCACCCCCGCCCGTCCCTCGATCGCCCCCGGCGGGCCGGGGACGTACGCGGAACCGGACTAGGGGGCGGTCGGTGTCGTGGTGCCGGCGGTGCTCCGCTGCTTCCTCAGCTCGGCCTCGGAGGGGACCTCGATCCTGGAGATCTGCCTGCGCATCGACTTGACGAGCAGGTAGAGGGCGAACCCCATCGCTGCCACGACGAGGAAGCCCACGAGGCCCGGGTTGACGACGGACTCGTCGAGGACGTTTGGTGTAATCACACGTCAAGTCTGCCACCGCCACCCCACGGTCGCGTCAGTGGCAGGCGTGCGAGACCGTGTCCGCGTGGATTCCGGTGAACAGGTCGTCCTCGGGAAGCTCGACGTCCACGAGCGCGCGGGCCAGGTGGTAGTCCTCGGTCGGCCAGACCTCACGCTGCAGGTCACGCGGGCAGACGAACCAGAAGCCGTCCGGATCGACCTGGGTGGCGTGCGCGAGCAGCGCCTCGTCGCGGATCTCGAAGTAGTCGCCGCAGGGGACCCGGGTGGTCACCGGCCACTTCTGCGGGCGGTCCTCCCAGCGGGAGATCCAGTCGGCGTAGGGGGAGCCCATGCCGCGGGAGTTCATCGCCTCGTGCAGCGCCTCGAACCGGTCCTTGGTGAAACCCATGTGGTAGTAGAGCTTCAGGGGCTGCCAGGGCTCGCCGGTGCCCGGGTAACGGTCGGGGTCGCCCGCCGCCTCGAACGCCTCCACCGAGACCCGGTTGGTCATGATGTGGTCGGGGTGCGGATAGCCGCCGTCGTCGTCGTAGGTGAGGATGACGTGCGGCCTGAACTCGCGGACGGCCGCGACCAGCGAGGCCGAGGCGATCTGGAGGGGCTGCAGGGCGAAGCAGCCCTCGGGTAGCGGTTCGCTCTCGTCCTCGGGCAGGCCGGAGTCGACGAACCCCATGAAGCGCTGTCGTACGCCGAGGATCTCGCGGGCGCGCTCCATCTCCAGACGTCGCACCTCGCCGATGTTCTCCAGGATCTCCGGGCGCTCCATCTTGGGGTTCAGGATCGACCCGCGTTCGCCCCCGGTGAGCGTACAGACCAGCACGTCCACGCCCTCGGCCACGTAGCGCGCCATGGTGGCGGCGCCTTTGCTCGACTCGTCGTCGGGATGCGCGTGGACGGCCATCAGCCTGAGTGGTGCACTCACGGGCTCGGTGTCTCCTCTGTGTCGGTCGCGCTTCGGATCGTCGTCGGTCGCCTCGCGGACGGCCTAACCTGGCCGTATCCCCCGCTCCGCTCGACGCGGTACCCCGCGCGCCCTTGGCTTACGTCACTCTGTGAAGAGGTTAGTTTCTCTTGGGCGGTCGCGAGGGCGAGGCCCCCGCAGGGGACAATTGTCTCGGATAACACCGAGGTAGTGCAGGGAGATTCCGTCATGGCCACCAGCGAAGCCGAGAAGGGCCGTCAGAACGGCCCGATCCTTGGCACCCCGGACGATTTTCCCGACCGTCCGGAGCGCAGGGGACGCTTCGTCGTGCACGTCGTGATCGCGATCCTCTGCGCCGTGTGCGCGGGGGGCTGGGGCTATGTGATGTGGGCGTCCAAGGGCAACACGGAAGTCATCGACCAGCTCATCGCATTCGATGCCAGCCGCGGCGATTCTGTGCAGATCATGTTCGAGGTCGTCAAACCATCTGATCGCGCGGCGCTCTGCCGGCTGCGGGCCACCGACGTCAGCCACGTCGAGGTCGGCAGCAAGGAGGTCAATATTCCGGCTGGTGAGGGGTATGTTCGGCTTACTGAACAGCTAGAGACCAGTGCTCAGGCCACTTCTGGTCATGTCCAGTACTGCTATCTCGTATAGTGAGACATTTGAGGAGGCGGACGAAGGCCTAACTTGTTAGCCTGTCGAGATTCGACCGTCCGCAACCCCCAAGCACGAAGCCCCCTAGAGGAAGCAAGGAGAACCCGTGGCCGACTCCCACAACGAGAGCGTCACCTGGCTCACTCAGGAGGCGTACGACCGCCTGAAGGCTGAGTTCGAGCATCTCTCGGGGCCCGGGCGCGTCGACATCGCCAAGAAGATCGAGGCGGCCCGCGAAGAGGGCGACCTGAAGGAGAACGGTGGCTACCACGCCGCCAAGGACGAGCAGGGCAAGATGGAGGCCCGCATCTTCCATCTCCGTCAGATCCTGGACAGCGCCAAGGTCGGTGAGGCGCCCCGTACCGAAGGCGTGGTGGGCCCAGGAATGACGGTCACCGTCCGTTTCGAGGGCGACGACGAGGAGGTCGCCTTCCTGCTGGCCTCCCGCGAGGAGAGCGGCGCCCCGATCGACGTCTACTCGCCGAAGTCGCCTCTCGGCTCGGCGATCAACGGCAAGAAGATCGGTGAGAAGGCGACCTACACGATGCCGAACGGCCGGTCCAACACCGTCGAGATCCTCGAGGCCGTGCCGTACGTCGGCAACTGACCTCCCCACACTCCGTTGATCCGTTGATCCGCCGGGACGGGTGTCCCGGCGGATTGCCATGTCTTGGAGGATTTGGCGGGAGATTTGTAGTCTTTCGGCCATATTGCAGATAAGGCGCTTTTTGGTGGGTTCGCGTGCATCGCCGGGCGGTGTACGGCACCCTCGTAGGGCCGGACCGGTGGGAGAAGGGGATATGTCGTGTTCGATCGGCGGCCACGTGTCTCCGACCTGATTCGGGAGGCCCGCCAGGACCTCGCCTACCGTCCCCGTCTCCGCTACAGCCGCGCCGCCCGTCTGATGAGGCAGGCGGTCCCGATCCTCGCCGTTCTGCTCGTCGGCGTGCTGGCCATCGGCCTGATGATCTACACGCAGATGCCGGAGGCCGATCCGGAGACGGTCACCATGCGCAGATCCGTCGCCACCGTGCCGACCCAGGTGGCGAAGCCCGTCCAGCCCGCGCAGGCGCCCGCTCCGGTGGCGCCGCTGACCTCGATGCGGAAACCGCATCTTTTCGTGGTGGCGCCCAAGCCGCTCAGCTCGGCGGTGGTGGCCAAGGTCGCCCAGCTCTCCGGGGTGCGGGCGGTGGAGCGCGCCGACGCCGCGGAGGTGATCCTGGACGGCAAGCGGGTTCAGACGCTCGGGGTGAACCCCTCGACGTTCCGCGCCTACACCCCCAAGCCGACGGCGCGCTCCGACAGGCTCTGGCGGAACGTCTCGGCGGGGGAGGTCGCCGTCTCCTTCGTCCTGGGCAACGACGGGGGCATGCCGCTGGGCAAGACGTTCACCACCGCCGGGCAGAACCTGAGGGTCGGCGCCTACGCCACGATGGGCATGGGCGCCATCGACGCGGTGGTCTCCCGGCCGACCGCCCGCGCACTGGGCATCCCGGAGAACAACGCGCTCGTGGTGAGCGCCCCGAAGGCCGACTCCGCGAAGCTGCGCCGCGCGCTTCTGCGCGTACTGCCCAAGGGAGGGCAGGTCGCCGTGATCAACCCGGTGCTGACGGTCTCCCGGAGCGCGAACTGGCCGGCCGGCTCCTTCCCGACCACTCCCCAGATCAGGACCGCGCTCACCGCCGCGATCAGCAAGCTCGGCCGCCCGTACGTGTGGGGCGCGGAAGGGCCGGACAGCTTCGACTGCTCGGGCCTGGTCCAGTGGGCGTACGCCCAGGCGGGGATCACGGTGCCCCGGGTGACGCACCAGCAGTTCGTCTCGGGCCCGCAGATCCCGCTCGCCCAGGCCCAGCCGGGGGACCTGCTGTTCTGGCGGCACGACCCCACCAACCCCGGTTACGTCTCGCACGTGGCGATCTACTGGGGGGACGGCAAGATGCTGCACGCTCCCAGGACCGGCGACGTGGTCAAGCTCGTCCCCGTCACCACCCGCAACTTCGCCGGGGCCGTGCGCGTCAGCCCGGCGGTCGCCGCCCGCGTCCGTTAGGCCCCCTTGGATCTCTCGCCTACCGCGTGCCGGTGAGCGGGAGGCCGGCGGCGAGCTGGACCAGGGCGGTGTCAAGGAGGTCGGGCAGGTTCTCCGAGGGGTTCGCGGCCCAGCGGGCGACGGAGGGGAGCATGGCCCCGAGCACCGCGGCGGCGAAGGTCTCGACGGAGAGGTCGCGGGGATCGCGGCCGGTACGGGAGGCGATCTGCTCGACGGTCGTGGCCTCGTATCCCCGCTCGGCGAACAGACGCAGCGCGTGCTCCTGAATCGCACAGCGGGTCTTCGCCTTCTTGCGCTCGCGCAGCCCTCCGGCGCGTTGGGGTGATCTCATTCGCCGATTCTCGCGCCTGTGCGGGCCAGCGTGGACAGCGGCCGTGAACGTTGTAATCTAAATTACATGGAAAAAGATAAAACAATGGAGAGGCTGCGCGGCTGGTTCTCGGGAAGGCTGCCCCGGGAATGGTTCGAAGGCGAGCCCGAGATCGTGCTGGACCGCGAGGAGATCGCGGTGGTCGGCCGGCTTCGGGCTCCCGCGCTCGGCGACGACGTCTCGGAGGTGGAGCGTTCCGCCGCGCTGGAGGGCGGCATCCTGCGCTTCCGCGAGGAGACCAGGGAGCGGCGCGTGGAGATCGCTCTGGAGGCCGAACACCTGTTCCGCAGGAAGGTCTCCTGGGGGGTCGCGGTCGGCGGCGAGACGGTGATGTTCACCACACTGTCGGTGCCCGTCATGACCAGGCTCAGACAGTCGGAGCGCCGGGTGCTCGACACCCTCGTGGCCGCGGGGGTGGCCCGCAGTCGCAGTGACGCGCTCGCCTGGTGCGTACGTCTGGTGGGCGACCACACCGACACCTGGCTGGCGGATCTGAGGGACGCGCTACGGCATGTCGACCGCGTCCGGGCCGCCGGACCCGACGTGAATTCCTGAGGCTGGGCAGCGGGAATGGTCGATAAATTGGTCTGAACCTGTCGGCCGATTGGTTTAGACCTTTCTCATTGGCCTATACCAGTGCGGGAAAAGCTTTTTTAGGGCCGTTTTTTCTGGGTAGGGGGCTGCACAGCCCTGCGGCTCCTGCCAGGCTATACATCGCTGGAGACGCCGGGCCGGAAGCGCCTTGACATCTGATCGCGCGAATTCACTGGTCTATGCCAATTGGATTAAGCGCGGTTCCGTCGTTAATGATGTTTTGGCCCCGTGAAGCGTAAAGGAGCCCGAGCAGTGTCCCTTACCGTAGACGTGAACACCACCAGCCCGACCAGTCATGCGGAACTGGCCGAATGGGTCAGGGAGATCGCCGAGCTGACACAGCCGGACCGGATCGAATGGTGCGACGGCTCCGAGGTCGAATGGACGCGCCTGACGAACCTGCTGGTCGAGCGAGGGACCTTCACACGCCTGGCCAAGCGGCAGAACAGCTTCCACGCCGCCTCCGACCCCGGCGACGTCGCCCGGGTCGAGGACCGGACCTACATCTGCTCGGAGCGCGAGGAGGACGCCGGGCCGACCAACAACTGGATCGCCCCCGCCGAGATGCGCCGCACCTTCGGCGAGATCTTCAAGGGCAGCATGCGCGGCCGGACGATGTACGTCGTGCCGTTCTGCATGGGGCCGCTGGGCGGTGAGATCTCCCAGCTCGGTGTGGAGATCACCGACTCGCCGTACGTGGTCGTGTCGATGCGCGTCATGACCCGGATGGGCGAGGACGCGCTGCGGCTCATCGAGGAGCGCGGCGGCTACGTCAAGGCGGTCCACTCGGTCGGCGCCCCGCTCGAACCCGGCCAGGACGACGTGCCGTGGCCGTGCAACGCCACCAAGTACATCAGCCACTTCCCCGAGACCCGCGAGATCTGGTCCTACGGCTCGGGGTACGGCGGCAACGCCCTGCTCGGCAAGAAGTGCTACGCGCTGCGAATCGCCAGCACGATGGCCCGGGACGAGGGCTGGCTGGCCGAGCACATGCTCATCCTCAAGCTCACCCCGCCTTCGGGGGAGACGCGCTACGTCGCGGCGGCCTTCCCGAGCGCGTGCGGCAAGACGAACCTCGCCATGCTCCAGCCGACCATCCCGGGCTGGAAGGTCGAGACGATCGGCGACGACATCGCCTGGATGCGCTTCGGTGCCGACGGAAGGCTGCGGGCCATCAACCCCGAGGCGGGCTTCTTCGGCGTCGCTCCCGGCACCGGCGAGTCCACCAACGCCAACGCGATCGAGACGCTCTGGGGCAACAGCATCTTCACGAACGTCGCCCTCACCGACGACGGTGACGTGTGGTGGGAGGGACTCACCGACCAGCCCCCGGCGCACCTGACCGACTGGAGGGGCCGGGACTGGACGCCGGAGTCCGGCGAGCCGGCCGCGCACCCCAACGCCCGCTTCACGGTCCCGGCCGCGCAGTGCCCGACGATCGCCCGTGAGTGGCAGGATCCCGCGGGCGTGCCGATCTCGGCGATCCTGTTCGGCGGGCGCCGCGCCAGCGCGGTCCCGCTGGTGACGGAGGCGCTGAGCTGGCAGCACGGCGTCTTCATCGGGGCCAACATCGCCTCGGAGAAGACCGCCGCCGCCGAGGGCAAGGTCGGCGAGCTGCGCCGCGACCCGTTCGCGATGCTGCCCTTCTGCGGCTACAACATGGGCGACTACTTCGCCCACTGGCTCAAGATCGGCCAGCGTGAGAACGCCGAGCTGCCGCGCGTCTACTACGTGAACTGGTTCCGCAAGAACGACGAGGGCAAGTTCATCTGGCCCGGGTTCGGGGAGAACTCCCGCGTGCTCAAGTGGATCGTCGACCGTCTCAACGGCCAGGCGGAGGCGGTGCGCACCCCCATCGGCCTGCTCCCCGCCGAGCTCGACACCGACGGTCTCGCGGTCTCCGAAGAGGACATGCGGACGCTGCTCAGCGTCGACGAGGAGATCTGGCGGCAGGAGGCGGCGCTCATGCCCGCCTTCTTCCAGACCTTCGGCGACCACCTGCCCCGCGAGCTCTGGGAGGAGCACGAGGCACTCGTCGCCCGCCTGGGCTGACAGCTGCAAAGGGGTCGAAGACGGGGGAAACTTCTGACAGGCTGTGCCCGTCCAATCGGATACACGGGACGTCACGCCTGTGATCCCTTTCCCCCGAGGAGGCGGATATGGGGTTCCCGCTGTTCGTCATCGCCTTCGCCGCCGCCCTGGCCATCGTCTTCACGGCGTTCACGCTCGGCCGTGAGCACCGCCGGGTCCGCTCGGCGGTGACCCGCCACCACGGCGGGCCACCGACCCCCTACGAGCTCGCCTACCTCTCCGGAGGCCCGCGCCGAGTGGTCAACACCGCGCTCGGCATGCTGGCCAAAGCCGGGGTGATCCGGGTCTCGCGAGGCGGTCAGGTCAGCCTGGTCGCCGGGGCCGTGCCCTCTCCCGATCCGATCGAACACGCCGTCACGGCGGCGCTCGCCCAGCGTGGGGGCGCCGCCCCGGTGGGCGAGCTCCGCCACGCGGTGGCCGCCGGACAGGCCGTCGACGGCCTGCGCTACCGGCTGCTGGGGCTGGGCCTGCTGGTGCCCGAGAGCGCGCTCGACCACGCGCGGGGACTGCTGAACCGGCTCCTGGTCACCTCGATCGTCACGCTGGTCCTCGCGGTGGGCATCCTGATCGCGGGCGCCAGGGGAAGGCTCGGCGCCGCGGCGCTGCTGGTCGGACTGATCGCGGCGCTCCTCGGGCTCTCCGTCTACGCGCGGCACAAGCGGCTGCTGCGCGACGTCCTGAGCCACGCGGGTCACGACGTGCTCACCTCCGCCCGCGGGACCTATGTCCGGGGCGCCCGCCCCGTCGCGCCCGACCTGGCCTTCGCCGTCGGCATTCCCGTCGCCCTGTACGGGCTGGGGGAGCTCGACGAGCCCGGCCTTGTGGAGGAGCTCCAGCGCCAGAGCGCGAGTGGTTCCGGGAGCGGCTGCGCGGTCGGCGCCTGCGGTGGCGGCGGCGGTGACTTCGGATCCGGGAGCTGGGGCGACTCAGGCGGCGGGTCGAGTGACGGTGGCGGATCGAGTGACGGTGGCGGGTCCGGTTGCGGTGGCGGGTGCGGGGGCGGCTGCGGTGGGTGAGCGTCCCCCGGTCGCCGGCGGGGTGCTCCCGGCGGCGGCCGGGCCGGCCGTGGGCATCGGCTGGCGGCCGGAGATCGACCTGACCGTGGAACGGCTGCCCGGGGTCGACTTCGTCGAGGTCGTCGCCGAGAACGTCGACCCGGCCCGGCTCCCCGAGTCACTGCGGGTGCTCCGCGCCCGGGGCGTGCCGGTGATCCCGCACGGCGTCGGGCTGGGCATCGGCGGTGCCGGGCATCCCGACCCCCGGCGGCTGGCGCGGCTGGCGGACTGCGCGCGCGCCCTGGAGGCGCCGCTGGTCAGCGAGCACCTGGCCTTCGTCAGGGCGGGCGGCATGGAGGCCGGCCACCTGTTGCCGGTGCCGCGTACCAGGGCCGCGCTGGCCGTTGTCGCGGAGAACGTGCGGCGGGCACAGGAGGCGCTTCCCGTCCCGCTGGCCCTGGAGAACGTCGCGGCACTGTTCGGCTGGCCGGAGGACGAGATGACCGAGGCCGCCTTTCTCGGAGAGCTGGTGGAGATGACCGGCGTCGGACTCCTGGTCGACGTGGCGAACCTCTACACGAACCAGGTCAATCTGGGTCTGTCGGCCACCGCCGCGCTGGACGGCCTGCCGCTGTCCGAACTCGCCTACGTCCATGTCGCCGGGGGTCACTCTCGTGGAGGGCTGTGGCACGACACCCACACCGCCCGCGTCCCCGAGGAGGTGCTGGACATCCTCGCGGAGCTGTGCGCCAGGGTGGATCCGCCGGGAGTGCTGCTCGAATGGGACGACGACTACCCCAGCGACGGCGCGCTGGAGCGGGAGCTGGGCCGGATCCGCGGCGCGATGTCCGGTGTCTGAGGACGCGGCCAGGGAGGCGCTGGCCGGGGCGCAGGCAGCGCTGCTGGCCGCCCTGGTGGCGGGGGAGGAGGCACCGCCGGGGTTCGACAGGGAGCGGCTGCTGATCCAGGAGTCCAGCCTGATCTCCAAGCGGCGCAGAACGGTGGCCCGTCTCCGGCCCGACCTGGCCGCGCTGCTCGGCGACGGCTTCGCCGCGGAGTTCGACGCGTACGCGCGAGGCCGCCCCAAGCCGCCGGGCGGCTCGCACGCCGACGCCCGCGACTTCGCCGACCGGCTGCGCGCGGCGGGACGGCTGCCGGAGGAGTCCGTCGCCCCTGAGCCCCGCCGATGGTCGCCTTTCACCAGGCGCCGTTAGAAACTTGCGGCCTTCCCTGTTCGTCCACTGGGTAGTGGACCTCGGGAAGGGAATTCGTCCCGGAGGTCGGCATGCACATCGCAAAGATCATCATCACCGTGCTCGTCGTGCTCCTCCTGGTCGCCGGGCTGGTCGCGCTACGCCTGGCCGTGCACTCCTCGCGCGCACGCCGTTCGACCGGCACCGGGGGCCGGAAGGCCGGAGCGACGGCCGCCAGGGGCTCTATGCCGCGGAGGCGCCGTCGGTTAGGTTGAGCCGGTACATGATCGAGTGCCTGTGCCGGGAGCGACCGTGGGGAATTCCGCCGATCACGCGACCTGGCCGCTGCGCCCCGAGGACGAGGGGACGCATCCGGCCGGTGCCGAGCCGCTGTGGAGCGAGTCGGTCTACCTGGACTTCACGACCGAGGACGGTGCGCTCGCCGGTTACGTCCGGCTGGGCCTGTATCCCAACTGGAACCGCGCCTGGTACTGGGCGTGCCTGGTCGGCGTGGGCAGGCCCACGGTGCTGCTGGTCGACCACCACGTCCCACTCCCCGGTCCCGACCTCGCGGTGCGGGGTGAGAACTTCCAGGCCACCCACGACGTGACGCTCCCCATGCGGTCCCTGCGGGTGAGCCTTGAGGCGGGGGCGGCCGCCGTCCTCTCCGACCCCGCCCTGGCGTACCGGGACCTGGACGGCGCCGCCACGACCTCCCTGGCGTTCGACCTGGAGTGGCGGAGCGCCGGCGAGGCGTACCCCTACGGCTTCGTCCCGCGCTACGAGGTCCCCTGCGAGGTCGAGGGGACCATCCGGGTCGGTGGCGAGGAGATCGCCTTCTCCGGTCATGGTGAGCGCGACCACAGCTGGGGAGAGCGTGACTGGTGGGGGCCGTCGTGGCTGTGGAGCTCGGGCCGGCTCGACGACGGCACGTTCTTCCACGGCATGCGGGCGAACGTCGGCTTCGAGATGCCCTGGCCCTGCTTCACGGCTCCGCCGGGCGGGGCGCTGGAGCACCGTGAGGGCTTCACCGCGGCGAGCGAGTTCGGGGAGGACGGATTCCCGTCCGGGGCGCGGCTGGAGGTGCCGGGGATGCCGATGACCGTCGTCCCGCTCGCCTTCGCCCCGGTCGCCATGACGTCGCCGGACGGGGAGGTCGCCCGCTTCCCACGTGCCCTGTGCCGGTTCGAGGCCTCCGACGGGCGCCTGGGGTACGGATGGACCGAGTGGCACCAGCCGCCTGGCTGGCGGGGACATGGATGGCGTTGATCACGTTTTGATGGTCTGAGCCGGGGATACCCTCTCTGAGGTGGGGGGAGTGCGTTGTCTTGATGGTTCTTATCTGACCGTTACGCCGGTGGCGTGCCGGGACAGTGTCGGTACGCCGTACGAGATAACGCTCGAACTCCATCGCGACGGCGCGTTGTACGGGACGGTGGGGGAGCGCTGCGGCTGGATTCTCAGCCGGCTGGCGCGCGGGGTCGCCGAGGCCCGCGCCGGCCACGAGGCGCGGTGGCCCGATCCCGACGACCGCTTCCCCGGTGACGCGGAACTGTTCGCCTTTCGTTACCGGGCCAGGAACGGGGTCGTCGGCGGGGGTGAACTCCGCTGCCAACTGCGCACCATTCCGATCTGGGTTCCCGGACGGCGCGGCCCGGCCGGGGCATGGCGGCTCACCAGGAGAGCGTTCCTGGAGGCATGGGGTGGCGGCGGAGTGGGTATGCGCGCCGTGCTCACTTCTGCTGAGCTGGGGGTTTTCGTGGAAGACATCATCACGGAAGCCGAAGGATGCCTAGGACCATACAAACCAGGCAAGTCGGCCAGATCCCTGTAGAGGGGGCGGAGGGGTCCGCGGGACGGCGATAATTGCCTGTCAGCGCCCATTCATGGCGGGTGCTGAGGGAGGGGCTCCAATGGGCGTGCGCGATCTCGTCTATCGACTCTACGAGCGCCGGCTCGAAGCGAAGCTGTCCCGTCAGCGGGAGATGTTTCCCCGGCACGTCGGCGTGATCGTTGACGGTAACCGCCGCTGGGCACGCTCGATGGGCATCGACGACGTGAGCCGCGGACATCGCAAGGGCGCGGACAAGATCTCGGAGCTGCTCGGCTGGTGCCGCGAGGCCGGTGTCGAGGTCGTCACCGTGTGGCTGCTCTCCAGCGAGAACATCAACCGTTCCAAGGACGAGCTGGACCCCCTGATGAAGATCATCGAGGATGTGGTCCAGGAACTCGTGGCAGACGGCTGGCACATCAAGCCCATGGGTGCGCTAGATCTTTTGCCGGATCACACGGCCCGTGTGCTTAAAGATGCAAAAGAAGCGACATCACATCGTCCCGGTTTGATTGTGAACGTTGCCGTTGGGTATGGAGGAAGGCGTGAGATCGCTGATGCGGTGCGCTCCCTTCTCCAGGAGCACGCGAGCAAGGGCGCGAGCATCGAGGACCTTGTCGAGGTCCTCGATGTGGAGCACATCGCGAAGCATCTCTACACGCGCGGCCAGCCCGACCCGGATCTGGTCATCCGTACTTCGGGAGAGCAGCGGCTCTCCGGCTTCCTGCTCTGGCAGAGCGCCCACTCCGAGTTCTACTTCTGCGAGGCCTACTGGCCTGACTTCCGCAGGGTCGACTTCTTGCGGGCCCTCCGCTCGTACGCCGCGCGGCACCGTAGGTACGGTTCCTGAAACAGCACATGAACGACCCCTTTCGGTCAGTCTTAAGCAGTTGGAAGTAGGGCATTCAGGACGTACCGTAAGAAGTAGGAGAGCACGACTCACCTACGCCGGAGAGGGCCCGCCTTTGCGTCACGATTCGCTGAGGAGGGCCGGTCACCGGTCCCTGCTCGGCATTCTCGTGAGCGGGTCCGAGGCCGGTCCGCATCCCAGCTCATGGCAGGGCGCCGTCCTTGGCGCCCGGGGGAGAACGCGTGGCAAACCCTTCGTCCTCACCCACGTCGCCGGCAGTCAAGCGGCGCACGTACGTCCTGGACACCTCGGTGCTCCTGGCGGATCCAACGGCGATGAGCCGTTTCGCCGAGCATGAGGTGGTCATCCCGATCGTCGTCATCACCGAGTTGGAGGGCAAACGCCATCATCCAGAGCTCGGATACTTCGCGCGCAAGGCGCTGAGGTACCTCGACGACCTGAGGGTGACGCACGGACGGCTGGACGAGCCCATGCCGATCGGCGAGGGCACCATCCGGGTCGAGCTCAACCACAGTGACCCGTCCATCCTGCCCGTCGGGTTCCGGCTCGGCGACAACGACACCCGCATCCTGACCGTGGCCCGCACCCTCGCCGCCGAGGGACACGACGTGGTACTGGTCTCCAAGGACCTGCCGATGCGGGTGAAGGCCGCCTCCATCGGTCTCGCCGCGGACGAGTACCGCGCCGAACTCGTGGTCGAGTCCGGCTGGACAGGCATGGCGGAACTCCAGGTGACCTCCGAAGACGTGGAGGTGCTCTTCGAGCACGGCACCGCCGACCTGGAGGAGGCTCGCGACCTGCCCACCCACACCGGTCTGCGGCTGCTGTCGAGCAGAGGGTCGGCACTGGGCAGGGTGCTGCCCGACAAGTCGGTGCGGCTGGTGCGCGGCGACCGCGAGGTGTTCGGCCTGCACGGCCGCTCCGCCGAACAGCGGATCGCGCTCGACCTGCTGATGGACCCCGAGGTCGGCATCGTCTCGATGGGCGGCCGGGCGGGCACCGGAAAGTCCGCGCTCGCCCTCTGCGCGGGCCTGGAGGCGGTACTGGAGCGCCGCCAGCACCGCAAGGTCATCGTCTTCCGCCCGCTGTACGCCGTGGGCGGCCAGGAGCTGGGCTACCTGCCGGGTTCCGAGAACGAGAAGATGAGCCCGTGGGCACAGGCCGTCTACGACACCCTGGGCGCGGTCACCACGCCCGAGGTGATCGAGGAGGTGATGGACCGGGGCATGCTGGAGGTGCTCCCGCTCACCCACATCCGCGGCCGTTCCCTGCACGACGCCTTCGTCATCGTGGACGAGGCGCAGTCGCTGGAGCGCGGGGTGCTGCTCACCGTGCTGAGCCGGATCGGCGCCAACTCCCGGGTCGTCCTCACCCATGACATCGCCCAGCGCGACAACCTGCGGGTGGGCCGGCACGACGGCGTCGTGGCGGTGGTGGAGAAGCTCAAGGGGCACCCGCTGTTCGCGCACGTCACGCTGACCCGCTCGGAGCGCTCGCCGATCGCGGCGCTGGTCACCGAGATGCTGGAGGACATCACGATGTGACGGGTGTCCTGGACCTCCAGGCATGATCGCGCGAAGCGCGGTCGCGGATGCCTCAAGGCATCCGCGACCGCGCTTCGCGCGTCGTTCGCGGGTCGGCGGACGCCGGCCGTGGACCACGGCACCGGGCGTCAGGGAGCGCTCACGGCGGCAGTCGTACGCCGGGGGCCGCGAGTTTGCGGAACTCGAAGCAGGTGTGCTCGCCCATCGACTCCGGGACTCCGGGGAAGAGCCGGGTGATCTCGACGCTCCAGATGCTCTCCTGCTTGTTCTGCCGGATGGTGCAGGTGATCTGGGCGAGGCCCTCCTTGGAGATCTTGCCCTCGCCCGTGATGATCACATTCAACCGGTAGCCCAGGCTGTCGTCCGGATCGTTGCGCTGATCGGTGTTGTCGGAGTATCGGGTGGTCTTGGTGTCGTAGTGGCTGAAGTTGTTGAGCGCGCTGGTCAGCCCCCGTTTCGGCGGCTGCTTGCCCGCCCGGAAGAGGGTGTCGATGATGTTCTTGGCCGAGTCGGAGACCACCGGGATCCTGGCCGGTTCAAGCCGTCCGTCACGGAGCAGATAGACGGTCACCCAGGTCGGGCTGTAGCTGATCACCGGCGGGCGGCCGTAGTCCTGGACCTCGGTGGGAGAGATGCCGCATCCACACAGGACCGCGAGGGCGACGAGCAGACAGGTGAGGCGTCTCATGCCGGGGGCAGCCAGACGGTGAAGAGGGTTCCCGGCCGCTGCGCGCGGACCGAGATCGTGCCGCCGTGCAACTGGGCGTTGGCCCGCGCGATGGACAGGCCGAGTCCGCTGCCGTCGCCCCGGGCGCCCGCCTTGTAGAAGCGGTTGAACACAAACGGCAGATCCTTGGCCGGGATGCCCTTGCCGTGGTCGCGCACCTTCACCTCCAGGCCGTTCGGGGTGCTGCGGGCGGTCACCATCACGGGGGGCTCCCCGTGGCGTAGGGCGTTGCCCACCAGGTTGGCCACGATGACGTCGAATCGCCTGGGGTCGACGGAGAAGACCAGTCCCTGGGGCACGTTCACCCGCACCTGGTCCGACCAGCCGCGCATCTCCAGGCAGTCCCAGATCACGTCGACGATGTTCACCGTGTCCACGTTCAGCGTCGCGGTGCCCGAGTCGAACCGGCTCGCCTCGATGAGCTGCTCCACCAGGGTCCGCAGCCGCGCGATCTCCCGCAGCACCAGCTGCACGGCGGCCGCGGGTTCGGGGGGCAGCCGCTCGGCCTCCTCGGAGAGCATGTCGGTGACCGCGGTCATCGCGGTCAGCGGGGTCCTGAGCTCGTGGGAGACGTCGGCGACGAAGCGGCGGGACATCGCCTCCAGCGAGCGGAGCTCGGAGACGCTCCGTTCCAGGGCGGCGGCGGTGTCGTTGAACGTGGCGGTGAGTTCGGCGAGCTCGTCCTTACCGTGTACGGGCAGGCGGGTGTCCAGGTGACCGGCGCCGAGCGCGCGGGCCGCGGAGCCGAGCCGCCTTACCGGCAGCAGGAGCTGCCGGGCCGACAGCAGTCCCAGGGCCAGCGCGATGATCAGCATGGCGACGCTGGCGACGGCCAGCGGCTGCCGCAGGCCGCTGAGAAGACGCTCCTCCTCGATGAGGGGGGCGAACACGTAGACGGTCATCCCGGTGGGCTGGGCGGTGTGGATGGGCTCGATCCGCCACACGGGGGTGCCGATGAGCAGCCACATGTCGCCGTTGATGATCTGCCGCTTGGCGACCATCCGCTGGGTGGCCCTGGCGGCGAGGTCGCCGGGGACGTCCCTGATGCCGAATTCGCCGTCGGGGTAGAGGTAGTCCTCGTAGCGGACCACCACCCTGCCGCCCTGCGGGCGCAGGCTCTTCTGCAGCGCGCTGATCTCGTCGTCGGTCGGCGGGCTGTCCCCGGGCCAGAGCGCGCCGATGGGCACTCTGATGCCCTCCAGGATGTCGCGCACGTCGCTCACGGCGACCTGCTCGGCGCGTCCGATCATGCGGATCTTGACGAACTCGTAGCCGATCCCGGCGACCAGCGAGGAGGCGGTGACGGCGATCAGGGTGAAGGTGATCACCAGACGGCCACGCAGGCCGGTGTGGGTGCGTTTCACGGTGGGCTGAACCGGTAGCCGAATCCCCGTACCGTGTGGATGAACTCGGGCTCGGCGGGAACCGCCTCTATCTTGGCGCGAACCCGCTGGACGCAGGCGTCGACCAGCCGGGAGTCCGCGACGTGCGTGTGGTCCCAGACGGCCCGCAGCAGGTACCTGCGGTTGAGCACCTGGCCGGGATGGCGGACGAGTTCGAGCAGGAGCCGCAGTTCGGTGGGGGTGAGGTGGACCTCGCGGCCGCTCAGCGACACCTTGAGCGCGCCCCTGTCGATGACCAGGTCGCCGAAGGTGATGCGGTCGGAGGCGACCGACTCCATCCGGCGCAGGACGGCGCGGATGCGGGCGTCCAGTACCCGAGGCTCGACCGGCTTGACCACGTAGTCGTCGGCCCCGGCCTCCAGTCCCACGACCACGTCGAGGTCGTCGCCCCTGGCGGTGAGCAGGATCACCGGCAGCTGGTCCAGCCTGCGGATGCGGCGGCACACCTCGACGCCGTCGATGCCGGGCAGCATGACGTCCAGGATGGCGATCTCGGGGCGGCGGGACCTGATGTGCTCAAGCGCCTCCTCACCGCTGGCGCATGCGGTGACGGAATGGCCCTGCCGGGTGAGCGCCAGCTCCAGCCCGGTCCTGACCGAGGGGTCGTCTTCGACGAGGAGGATGCCTGCCACCGGGTAATCATTCTCTCAAGGCTTGGATGGATCTGCCAGGTCACGAACCCCGACATAGGGCAAACAGTACCTGAACAAGGCAGTCAAGCCGTGATTCGGGCGCTCCTGTGATCACATAGAGAGGCGAAGGGGCACCGTAGGGTAAAATGTGAGCAAAATCACTCCCATCTTTTCCTTGCCGGGAAAGCGCTCTGGCCTGGTGATTAGCTCAGGAGAGGCCCGGTGGATCTCGTACGGCGCCGACCAACTCTTACGTTCCGGTTGCGGACCACCCCCCTCCGCACGGCAAGCTCATAGGTCGTGAGTCCAGGATCACAGCAACTGAAGGACCGCTCGGCGGCGCCCCGTGCCCGTCGTTCCAATCGCAGAACGGCCAAGACGAAGACGCCGGGCCGTCTGACCCCCAAGCGCGTCCTGATCCTGGGCACCGCGGTCGTGATCCTGGTGGGTGGCGGAGCCTTCACCGCCTACACCGCGGTGCAGAACGCCTCGGCGCCGCCCACGCAGCCGCTCACCCTGGAAGAGATGGCGCAGGTGCTCGGCTCCGACCCGTTCGGCTCCGACCTGGAGTCCGACATGCTGAAGGCCCAGGCGGCCCAGGCGCTCAAGGCCGACAAGATCGCCGCCGAGCGGGAGAACCGCAAGGTGCTCAGCCCGGTCAAGATCGTTGACGAGGCGCCGGGCGGTGGCGGGTTCAACCCGCAGCGGCTCCCCCCGGGCACCGCCAACCCGACCGGCAACAGGGCACTGGGCAAGCAGATGCTGGAGTCCCGGGGCTGGGCCGACCAGTGGGGTTGCCTGGAGAAGCTCTGGATGAAGGAGAGCGGCTGGAACGAGCGCGCCATGAACACCTCCAGCGGCGCCTACGGCATCCCCCAGTCCCTCCCCGGCCACAAGATGGCCAGCTCGGGAAGCGACTGGCAGACCAACCCGGCCACCCAGATCGAGTGGGGGCTCACCTACATCAAGGGCCGCTACGGCACGCCCTGCGGGGCCTGGGCCCATTCCCAGGCCAAAGGCTGGTACTGAGAGACCAGGACTCGGCAAGTCTGACCGTCTCCCGGCCCCGGGCATCGCACCCTTGGCCGCATGGATGTGAAGGTCAGCGTGGTAGTGCCGGTGCACAACCCCGGTGATGGCGCCGACGCCTGTATCCGGTCGGTGCTGGAACAGTCGATGGCCTCCGACGACTACGAGGTGATCTTCGCCGACGACGGCTCCGACGACGGGATCCAGCAGCGCCTCGACGCCGTGGCCGCGGTGCGGTCGAACGTCAAGGTGCTCCACCTTGAGCGGACCGGCTCGCCGATGCGCGGCCGCAATGTCGCCCTCATGGTGGCCAGGGGCGAGTACGTCTACATGCTCGGCCAGACCGACCGCCTGGAACGGACGGCCCTGGAGCTGATGTACCGGCGTGCCGTGGAGACCGAGGCCGACATCCTCATCGGGCGGCTGGTCGACGACCGGAAGCCGCCCTCCCCGGTCTTCGACGTCAACCGTGAGCGCGCCGACGTGGTCAAGGACCGGCTGCTCACGCTGCTCACCCCGCACAAGCTGTTCCGCAGGGCCTTTCTCGACGACGAGGCGCTGAACTTCTCCGACCCCGGCGGGCGCCTGGCCGAACAGGCCTTCGTCGTCCGCGCCTACCTGCGGGCCAAGGTCGTCGTGGTCATGGCCGACCAGGTCTGCTGTCACGTCGCCGAGCGGCCCGAGCCGCAGGAGGACCCGTACGTCTGGGCCGCCGAGCTGCGCGAGCTGCTCGACATCATCGACGACGAGGTCCCCGAGGGCCGCAGACGCGACCGGATGTACGCCCAGTGGTTCCGTACCGCGGTGCTGCGGCGGCTCGGCGGGGGTGCGTTCGCCACCTCCTCCCTGGGCCGGGCGGCCACCTTCACGACCCTGCGCGAGCTGGTGGTCCAGCGCTTCCCCCCGCGCCTCGACCTGCTGCTGCCGGTGCAGTTGCGGGCTCGCGCCGCGCTGCTGCGGGCGGGCAGGCTCGACCAGCTCGTCATGCTGGCCGGAGCCAGCCAGGGCATCCACCTCCAGGCCGACCTGACGGACGTCGTCTGGGACGACGGCGTGCTCACCATGGGGCTGACCGTGGAGATCATGCAGTCCGACGGCACCCCGATGCGCTTCATCCCCTACGGGGAGGACGGCCTGCTCTGGGAGCCTCCGGTGCCCCTGGACGGGCTCCGCCTCCCCCCCGAGATGGCCGACGTCAGCCAGGCCGCGGCCAGGGCGCGGTTCGAGGTGTACATCAGACACGAGGAGACCGGGGTCGTCTACTTCCTGCCGGTGGAGTGCTCGATGATCCGCTGCCGGCACCGCAACGGGGTCAGGCTCCAGGTCACCGGCACGGCCCGGCTGGACGTCGACTCGGCGGCCGTGGACGGCCCGCTGCCGCCGGGGCTCTGGGAGATCCACGTACGCATGTACGGGGGGGCTCAGCAGGCCCGTACCCGGGTGACCGGGTCCCCGTTGAACTGCACCGGGGTGGTCGCCGACTACTCCAAGCGGCTGGTCGTCCCCTGGTGGTCGGACCGGGGGGAGCTGGGGATCTGCGTGGAGCCCCGCTCGTTCTCCGAGTCGATCGTCCTGGTCTCGCCGGGTACGACGGTCATCAGGCAGCGCAAGTACGTCTTCGTGGTCGTGCCCGTGCCGTACGTGCCGCCGAGCGGGGGGCCGCCCGTGGAACTGGTGCTCCGCCAGACCACCGGCAGGGAACGCGAGGTCGCCGCGCCCGCCCTGGTCGAGCCGGGTGTCCCCGGGCAGCTCGCCGGGAGGCTGATCGCCAAGATTCCGACCCGGCTGGCGTACCGGGAGGGGTTCCTCGCGCCGGGCGCCTGGGCGCCCTTCCTACGGGTGGACGGCAAGGAGACCGGGCTCCGCTTCAAGATGGAGATGAACCGCGGCGGGCGGGTGGAGATCCTCAAGTCCGCCGCGGCCCGGCCCCCCGAGCCCTGGTACCCGCTGCTGAAACGCCTCGCGCTGCGGATACCGGGGGTCAGGAACGCGGTCCGGGTCACCAAGACGGTGCAGCGCCGCTACATGCTCAGCTGAGACGGTGACCCGTACCGCACGGCCACGTCAGGCGCCGAGCCGGCACTCGTTGGGCAGGTCACCGCCGGAGGGCCTCGACAGGGTCGCGCTCGGCGGCGGGTTCTGCCCGCGCTCCACCCAGCCCTCCATGGCCTCGAACGCGCTGCGGAAGCACGGCAGCAGCGGGCGAAGCCTGTCGGGGTAGGCGGCGTAGAGGCTGTCCACATGGGTTCCGTCGGTGATCCGGTAGTACCGGAACGGCCGGTGCCCGCCGACCATCTCCGCGTAGACGTCACCGGAGCGGGAGATCGGCAGCAGCGTGTCCAGCGTGCCGTGGATCGTGATCAGCGGCTTGCCGATCCGGCCGGTGAGCCCGATCTTCCGCACCGCCGCGTACGGCTTGCGCGCGTCGTAGTCGTAGTCGGCGTCGCAGGCGGGGGTGCCCGAGGCGCAGAACGGGGTGCCCGCCTCGGTGTCGCCGTCGAAGGCGGGGTCGAGCTCCTCACGGTAGACGCGCTGGGTCAGGTCCCAGTAGTACTGGTAGTGGAAGGGCCACAGGAACTCCGACCCGCGTGCGAACCCGGCGTCGTACATCGCCTGGGTGTCGCCCGCCGGGTAGGCCCGCAGCGCCGGAGGCAGGTAGTTGAGCAGGTTGTCGCCCTTGACCCGCCAGAGCGTGCCCTCCCAGTCGATCCCGCCGTCGTAGAGCCAGGCCCGGTTCTCCAGCTGCCAGCGGACCAGGTATCCGCCGTTGGAGATGCCCGCCGCGTAGGTCCGCTTCGGAAGCCTGCCGTAGCGCTGCGCGACGACGGCCTTGGCCGCGACCGCGACCTGCGTGACCCGGTCGTTCCACTCCGCGACCGCGTCGCCGGGCCTGCGGCCGTCCTGGTGGAAGGTGACGCCGACGTTGCCCTTGTCCGTCACGGCGTAGGCGTAGCCCCTGGCCAGTGCCCAGTCGGAGATGGTGAAGTCGTTCGCGTACTGCTCCCTGTTGCCGGGGGTGCCCGCGACCACCAGCCCGCCGTTCCAGTCGTCGGGCAGCCGGAGCACGAACTGCGAGTCGTGGTTCCAGCCGTGCGTCGTGTTGGAGGTCGAGGTGTCGGGGAAGTAGCCGTCGACCTGGATGCCGGGCACGCCGGTGGGGTTGACCGCCCCCGCCGGGTGTAGACCCGCCCAGTCGGCCGGGTCGGTGTGCCCGGAGGCGATCGTGCCGGCCGTCGTGAGGTCGTCCAGGCACGCCTTCACCTGGTGCTCGGCCCCCGGCACCAGCACCCGGTCCAACCGGGCGCAGTGCGCGGGAGAGGACCCCGCACTCGCCGCGGGACCGCCCGCCAGCAGGGCCGCGAACAGGGCGACGGCGAGTGCTCCAGCCCAACCGCGACGTGATGGTGCTGCCATGGACACTGTCAGCTCCGCTTCAGATGGTTCATGAGGGCGGTGCGGAACTCTTCGGGGCGCTCGATGTGGGGGCTGTGACCGGTGTCCAGGACGATCTCGGTGTACGGGCCGTACCGTTCCAGGACGGCGCGGGTCTGGGCGACCATCGGCTGCGCCGGGGTGCCGGGGGAGCCGGGGACGACCCCCAGGGCGCCCAGATGGGCCAGGTCGAACAGCGAGGTGTCGGAGACGATCACGTCGGCCTCGCCCCTGATCCACAGGATCGGCGGCTTCGGGTCGATCGTGTGCAGGTCGTCGAGCCGGAAGTTCGGCGGCGAGAAGGAGTTGAGCACGCCCCGCGTGCCGGGACGCACCCCCGGCCACTCCTCCGACGCCACCACGTCGCCCGGGTAGTGGTCGTCGCCGACCCTCGTGGAGAGCATCGACGCGACCAGGGCGTCTTCGTCCTTGATCACGGTGCCGGGCTTCACGTACGTGGTCCGCATCACGTTCCTCGGTGATGCCGGGGAGTCGTCGGAGGTGTCCCCCGCCGCGAGCAGCTTCACGAAGTCCGGGTTCGCCGACCCGCCGCCGGCGCCCGTGCCGTCGGGGTGGTTCAGCGCCCCGTCGAGGCCGTGCGTGCCGCCGAAGCCGTACGGGGAGACCGGGTTGACCAGCGTCACGCTCCGCACGCCGGCCGGCCGGTCCCGCAGCGCCTGCAGCACCACCCCGCCGCCCATGCTCCAGCCGACCAGGTGCACGTCGTCCAGCCCGAGGGCGTCGATGAGGGCGAGCACGTCGTCCGAGTAGTCCCGCAGGCCGCGGGTGGCGTCGACCGGGGCCGGCTCGGTGTCGCCGAAGCCCCGCAGGTCGACGGCGAGCGGCCGGTGGCCCGCCTCCGCCAGGGCGAGCAGCGTGTCCCGCCAGAAGGCGGAGCTCGACACGTTCCCGTGCACGAGCAGCACCGTCTCGCCACTCGCCGTTCCATCGGCGGCGGACAGCACGTTCTGGGTGATGCGGGCGGTGGGTACCCGCCGGTTCTCGATGCGCATCGGATGCCTCTCCATCATGTTCAGCGGGTGGTCGGGGCCTCGTCGCGGGCGCCGAGGGTGACGAGGTCACGTCCCCGGGTCTCACGTGAGACGTACACGGTGATCAGGGTGAGTACGGCGGCTCCGACCACGTACAGCATGACCGGCAGCGACGACTCGTAGGCGCTCAGCAGGGCCACCGCGATCAGCGGGGCCAGGCCGCCCGCGATGATCGAGGCGAGCTGTGAGCCGATCGACACGCCCGAGTAGCGCATCCTGGTGGCGAACAACTCGGAGAAGAACGCCGCCTGCGGGCCGTACATCGCACCGTGCAGGATCAGCCCGACGGTCACCGCCAGGGTGACCGCGGCGAAGTTCTTCGTGTCGATCAGCGGGAAGAAGGCGAAGGCCCACAGGCCCACTCCGGCGGCGCCGAGCAGGTAGACCGGGCGGCGGCCGAGCCGGTCGGAGAGCGCCCCCCACAGCGGGATCGAGACGAAGTGGACGGCCGACCCGATCAGCACCGCGTTGAGCACGACGGGCTTCGTCAGCCCCGCCGACGTCGTCGCGTAGACCAGCACGAACGCGGTGAGGATGTAGTAGGAGACGTTCTCCGCGAAACGGGCGCCGATCGCGGTGATCACGTCCCGCCAGTGGTGCCTGAACACCTCGACGATCGGCATGGACGGGGCGGGCTCGGCGTTGGCGACCGCCTGCTGGAAGACCGGCGACTCGCTGATGGACAGCCGGATCCACATGCCGACCAGTACCAGCACGCCGGAGAGCAGGAACGGCACCCGCCATCCCCAGCTCAGGAAGGTCTCGTCCGTCTGGATCGCGGCCAGCGCCGCCAGCACGGCGGTGGCCAGCAGGTTGCCGCCGGGGGCGCCCGCCTGCGGCCAGGAGGCCCAGAAGCCGCGGCGCTCCGCGTCGCCGTGCTCGGAGACGATGAGCACCGCGCCTCCCCACTCGCCCCCGAGGGCGAAGCCCTGGACGAGCCGGAGCAGGGTCAGCAGCAGCGGCGCCACCATGCCGATCGCGGCGTGGGTCGGCAGGCAGCCGATCAGGAAGGTGGCCCCGCCCATCAGCAGCAGGCTGAACACCAGCAGCTTCTTGCGGCCGACCCGGTCGCCGTAGTGCCCGAAGACCAGCGCGCCCAGCGGGCGGGCCACGAAGCCCACCGCGTAGGTCAGGAACGCCAGCAGGGTGCCGGTCAGCGGCTCCGACTCGGGGAAGAAGAGTTTCGGGAAGACCAGGGCGGCGGCGGAACCGTACAGAAAGAAGTCGTACCACTCGATCGTGGTGCCGATGAGGCTGGCACCGACGATCTTTCCGATGGGGCTTCGGGTTTTCTCTGCCATCTCACTCACCAGGGGGAGTCGCTGTTGGGGGGATTCCGGCTACCGTACGTAGTGACCGGCGTCACTCCTATGGGGATGACAGCCATAGCCGACAAGCGTCCTATGTGGGTGTTCGGAGCCGCCGCGCGGTACACCCGGGACGGGCCACGACGCCGTACGGGCAGGGCCTGGCGCGGCCGCGGCCGACCATCGGGCCGGGGCCGGGATCGGGCAGGGCGTGACCGGGTGGCCGCCGGCCCGGTTTCGACCGCCGAGGTGGGTGCGGCCGCGGGATCAGCCGCTGAGGCGGTGCAGGCGGAGGGCGAGTTGGATCTCCAGGGCTCGGTCGGGGGCCTGCCAGTCGTCGCCGAGGAGCTGGCCGATCCGATCCAGGCGCTGGGTGACCGTGTTGACATGGATGTGCAGGGCCTCGCTCGTACGCGACAGCGAGCCGCCCACGCCGAAGTACGCGGCGAGCGTCCGCACCAGCGCGGTGCCCTTGCGGGCGTCGTAGTCGATCACCGGGCCGAGCGTCGAGGTGAGGAACGCCCCGATGTCGCGTCCCTCGCCGACCAGCAGTCCGACGAAGCCGAGCTCTCCGGCGTCGGCGCCGTCTCCGGCCCGCCCCAGGGCCACCAGGGCGTCGGCGCAGCGCTGGGCCTCCCGGTGCCCTGCGGCAACCTCCGCGGCGCCGCGTACCGGGCCTCCGGCGCCCGCCGTGGCCGGGTGGCCCAGCGAGGCGCTCAGTTCGGCCGCCACCCGCTTCGCCAGGGGGCCGGGCCGGTCCCCCGGCAGCAGCAGGACCACCTCGTCACCGCGCTGGGCGGCCAGGCCGTGGTGCAGGGCCGCCTGGGAGGACGCCCAGAACGCGGCCCGCTCCCGCCCGCCGTCGTGGCGGACCACGACCACCACGTGGTCGGCGTCCAGGTTCACCCCCACCCGCCGGGCACGGTCGGCCAGGCCGGCGAGGGCGGGCCGCGAGATCAGGTCGTCGAGCAGCTCGCCCCTGACCCGGCCCTCCGCCTCGGCCACCGTACGCCGGAACAGCAGCAGTAGCGCGGTGACCAGCGCGGCCCGCTCCAGGATGCGATGATCGGCGTCCGACATCCGCACGCCGTTGCGCAACACCAGCGTGCACAGCGGTTCCGTGCTCACCTCCACCGACGCGACCAGCAGGTTCCCCCGCCACACGGTGCGCCCGAGTGCCCTCGACGACCGTGCGGCGTCCGCGATCACATCCGCCGCCTTCCGCGGCGGCTGCCCGGCGCCCTCCTTGCGCCCGGCGCCGGACCTCCTGGCCGGCTTCCGCGCCGACCTCTGTGCGGATCTCTGCTCGGACTCCGCCCGGTCGAGCGTCTCCTCGTCCAGCGTGCCCTCCAGCACGCTCGCGTCCCCGGCGATCGGGCGTCCGGCGTCGTCGAGCACCGTCAGCGAGCCGCCGAGCACCTCCGTCACCACCGCCGCCACGTCCTCGACCCCGCCGCCGCGCAGCACCAGACCGGTCATCCGGTCGTGCGCGAGAGCAGCGCGTTCCACCGCCTGGCTGTGCGCGTTCACCTGCCGGCTGGCCTCGCTGAGCTCCTCCAGCGCGTTCCTGGTCTCCTGCAGCAGCCGGGCGTTGTCGATCGCCACCGCCGCGTGCGCGGCCAGCGAGCCCAGCAGCACGACCTCGTCCTGGGTGAAGGGCCGCACGCTCCGGTTGGCCGCGAACAGCACTCCGATCACCCGCGTGCCCAGCTTGAGCGGCACGCCGAGGATGGCGACCAGCCCCTCCTCAAGCACCGCGTCGTCGATGTCGCTCTTGTGCCGGAAGCGCGCGTCGGCGAAGTAGTCGGCGGTCGAGTACGGGGTGGCGGTCTGGGCCACCAGCCCGCCGAGACCCGCGCCCATGGGCAGCCTCAGCGCCCGGAACTTCGCCGAGACCGATCCGTCGGTCACCCGCATCCAGGTGTCGCCCCGCTCGGGGTCGTGCAGCGTCATATAGGCGGCATCGGTGCCGAGCAGCTGCCTGGCCCGGTGCACGATGGCCTCCAGGACGGCGTCCAGATCCCGCAGTCCCGCGAGGTCGCCGGCGGTGTCGAAGAGCGCGGACAACTCCGCCTCACGCTTCGCCCTGCGCCGCAGCAACGCCCGTACCTTCAACGCGGTGAGCTTGGCCTCCTCCAGCTCGGCCAGTGCCTCCGCGCCGATCCCGGCGCTCCTCGCCGCGAGAACGGGTCCCTCGAACTCGACCGCCGACGCCTCCCTGGCCAGCAGCTCAAGGAAGACGGTATTGAATGCGACGCTGGCGCGTCGCGGTTCGGACGCTCTTGTCCGGCTCCTTCCCTCGTCACTCATCCGCTTCGCTCTGTGTTGTCGGCGACGCTGCGCGTCGCGGTGAGGCCGCTCTTGTCCGGCTCCTTCCCTCGTCACTCATCCGCTTCGCTCCTTCGTTCCTCAGTCCAGTCGCCGGCGCGGCCTCACGGCTGGTCCCTTGGGAACGGATCATTTGGCCCGTCCCGTATGTCGCGTTCTTGTGAGTTGTTTGCGACGCTAGCGCGTCGAGGTGAGGACGGTCTTACCTGGAACCCTTTGCTTCTCAGTCCGGTTCCGGCACGGTCTCATGGGGGTCAGCGGGCGGTCCAGCCGCCGTCCAGGGGGAGGGAGACGCCGGTTATGGAGGAGGCGTGCGGGCCGCAGAGGTAGGCGACGAGTTCGGCGACCTCCGCGGGTTCGATGAGCCGTTTGATGGCGGCGGGGGCGAGCATGATCTGCTCGACCACCTCGTCCCTGCCGATGCCGTGGGTTCCGGCCTGGGCGCCGATCTGGTTCTCCACCAGGGGGGTGCGGACGTAGGCGGGGCTGACACAGTTGGAGGTGACGCCGTGCGGGGCGCCCTCCAGGGCGATCACTTTGGACAGCCCCTCCAGGGCGTGCTTGGCGGTGACGTACGCGGACTTGTAGGGCGAGGCGCGGAGCCCGTGGACCGAGGAGATGTTGACGATCCGGCCCCAGCCGCGCTCGTACATTCCCGGCAGCGTCTCCCTGGCCAGCAGGAAGGGCGCCTCCACCATCACCTTGAGTATTTTGGAGAACACCTCGGGGGGGAACTTCTCGATCGGGGCGACGTGCTGGAATCCCGCGTTGTTCACCAGGATGTCCGTACCGGACGGGATCGCCCGGGTGAAGTCCGGTGCCGACAGGTCCGCGACGACGGGTGTTCCCGAGATCTCCGCGGCGACCTTGGCCGCGGCCTCGGCGTCGATGTCGACCACCAGTACGTGTGCTCCGGCCGCGGCCAGCCGGTGCGCGCAGGCGCGCCCGATCCCGCTGCCCGCCCCGGTCACCACGGCTCGCCGACCCGCTAGGTCCATCATGCTGCCGAATCTAGGCAATGACCTGAATCCCAGCCCATGTCGCCCACCCCCACACTCCATTCCCGGTATATGTGGCCTGACTCCGTCTTCCCGCCCGGTTCGGGGAGATGTCGATGGGGGGCGGAGTACGAACCTCCCGGGGCGGCCACCGCAGAGGGGAAGGCGGCGTCTCAGATGGTGACCGGATACATGAGCGTCAGCTCGTCGCCGGGGAGACCGCGGATGCCCCAGTTGACCTTGGGCGACTCCAGGATCACGATCTCCAGGTCCTCGGCGGGGAGATCGAGTGCCTCCCCGGCCCTGGCGAACAGGGCGCGGATCAGCGCGCGCTTGGCCTCGTCCGACCGGCCGCCGAAACAGACGATCTCCACGATGAGGTACCGCTCGCTCCGCTGCGGGCAGACCAGGTCCTCGGCGTCCAGCAGCAGGAACCGGTGGAACCGCTTGTCCTCGGGGAGTCGCCAGACGTCCACCAGGCAGCCGTGGACGGTGTCGGAGATCTCCTGACGCCGGCCGGACCACACGTCCCGGCGGCCGTAGAACTTGATCTGGGTCATGTTCCGCAGTCTCGCAGGTGACCGGGTGCACGGCGCAGGCCGGGTCGCGGCTCCGGGCGCCGTCCCGCGAATCCCGCCGTGGCGTGGGCCGGCCAGGCGGTGTCTCGCGAGGCGGGGAGGGAGCAGCGGCGTGCCGCGCCGACCCGCGTGACGCGGCGGGACGCGTCCGGGCGGCCGCGGCGAGCGGAGGCGTGGTGGGCGGGAGCTAGGACGGAGGCCGGGTCATGGACAGCACGTCGAGCAGGTCGTCGAGCCGTTCCTCGGTGAGGGCGCCGTTGGCGACGTGGCCGCGCTCGATGACGACCTCGCGGATGGTCTTGCGCTCGGTCAGGGCCTGCTTCGCTATCTTGGCGGCCTCCTCGTACCCGACGTAGGGGTTGAGCGGGGTGACGATCGACGGCGAGGACTCCGCGTACTCGCGCAGGCGGTCGACGTTGGCGGTTATGCCGTGCACGCACCGGTCGGCCAGTAGCCGGGAGGCGTTGGCGATCAGCCGGATGGACTCCAGGATGTTGCGCGCGATGACCGGGAGCATCACGTTGAGCTCGAAGGTGCCCGAGGCTCCGGAGAAGGCGATGGCCGCGTCGTTCCCGACCACCTGGGCGACGACCATGGTCACCGCCTCGGGGACGACCGGGTTGACCTTGCCCGGCATGATCGACGAACCGGGCTGGAGGTCGGGCAGGTTGATCTCGCCCAGTCCCGCCCGGGGGCCGGAGCCCATCCAGCGGAGATCGTTGGCGATCTTGTTGAGCGAGACCGCGACCGTACGAAGCTGGCCGGAGAGCTCCACGATGGCGTCCCGGGCCCCCTGGGCCTCGAAGTGGTCGGGAGCCTCGGAGAACGGCAACCCGGTGGCCTCGCGCAGCTTCTCGATGACCTTGGCCGCGAAGCCGGGAGGGGTGTTGACGCCGGTGCCCACCGCCGTACCGCCCAGGGGCAGCTGGGCGAGGTGCGGGAGCGCGCCGCGCACCCGCCCGATGGCGTTGTCGATCTGCGTGGCGTACCCGCCGAACTCCTGGCCCAGCGTGACCGGGGTGGCGTCCATCAGGTGCGTGCGCCCCGCCTTCACCACGCCGTCGAACTCCAGCGACTTGTCCCGCAGCGCGGTGGCCAGGTGCCTCAGGGAGGGGATCAGGTGGTATGACACCTCGGTCATGGCGGCGACGTGGATGGAGGTGGGAAACACGTCGTTGGACGACTGCGAGGCGTTCACGTGGTCGTTGGGGTGGACGGGGCGGCCCAGCCGCTCCTCGGCGAGGGTGGCGATCACCTCGTTGGCGTTCATGTTGGAGGAGGTGCCGGAGCCGGTCTGGAAGACGTCGACGGGGAACTCGCCGTCCCACTCGTTCTCCGCGACGTCGGTGGCGGCCTCGGCGATCGCCTGCGCCATCTCCTTGTCGAGCACCCCCAGCTCGGCGTTGACCTCGGCGGAGAGGGCCTTGATCAGGCCGAGTGCGGAGATGTGCGGAACCTCCAGCCCGCGCCCGGAGACGGGGAAGTTCTCCACCGCCCGCTGGGTCTGCGCCCGCCACTTCGCGCCCGCAGGCACCCGCACCTCGCCCATCGAGTCATGCTCGATCCGATACTCGCTCATACGTCCAGTCTGCGTCCCAGGGAGGGAATCAAACCGGCGGGTGCGGGTCCTTACCGGGGAGCACTCAGGAGAAGGCGGCCACCACCAGGATCATGATCACTACCAGCGCGATCGCGGCCACGCCCATGAGGACGAGGATGCCGATCGGGGGCTTTTTCGAGGGGGCCTGCCGCTCCCCGGGAGCACCGGGGGCACCGGGGATGCCGGGGACCTGCCGGCCGTTCTGACCCGCGATCGCGAACAGGTCGGTGCCCAGGCCGGGAGAGCGGCCGAAGGCGCCGTCGGCGGACTCGGGCCCCGGCGGGCGCCAGGGCTGCGAGAACATCGGGGCTCCCGGGTCGGCGGGTCGGTTGCCGGGGGGCGGGCCATGTGGCGGGAGGGCGGCGGGGGCTTCCGGGCGTCCGGGGACGGGCGCCCCGAACTCCGGATCGACCGGGGGGAAGCCGTGCGGCGGGGTGGCGGAGAGATCAGGCTTTCCGTCGTCGAGGAATCCGTGCTCGTTTTCCTGCCGCCCGAAGGCGCCCGGGCCGCGACCGGCGACCGCGGGTCCCCGGGCGACCGGAGTTCCGAGACCGGGAGGGCCCTGCCGCCCCGGGGCCGGCCTGCCCGGCTCCGCGGGGGGCGGGCTGTCCGGGTAGGGCGAGGTGGTCGGGCGGCCGGGGGCCGCGGCGGAGGGAGGGGAGGCGGGAGGTTCCGCGGCGGGCGCCGTTCCGCCGGGGATGCGCAGGCCGCCCTTGGGACGGATGACCACCATGGTGCGGTCGGCGTCGAAGCCGTCGGCGTCGTCCTCCTCCGCGTCCGGTGCGAGGGGTGTCTCCGGGGCGGGAGGGGACGGTGCGGGGGCGGGGACGGCGGGGATGGAGTCCACGAGGTGCGAGGGGGTGTCCGCCACGGCCCGGAGCATCGCGCCCGCCTGAGCGGCCGTCAGCCGCGCCGTGTGGTCCTTCTCCAGCAGCTGTTCGAGCACCGGGCGCAGCGGCCCCGCCTGGGTCGGCGGGTCGACCTGCTCGCTCATCAGCGCGGCCAGGGTCTCCGCCACCGAGGCCCGCTCGTAGGCCGGGCGGCCCTCGACCGCGAAGTACAGCGTGGCGCCGAGGGACCACAGGTCCGACTCGGGGCCGTTGTGCTCGCCGCGGGCCCGCTCGGGCGCGGTGTATCCGGGAGAGCCGATCACCATGCCGGTCTTGGTGAGGCTCGTGTCGCCCTCGGCCTTGGCGATGCCGAAGTCGGTGAGAACCACCCGGCCGTTCTCGGTGATCAGCACGTTGCCGGGCTTGACGTCGCGGTGCAGCACTCCCTGGGCGTGGGCCGCGCGAAGCGCCCCCAGCAGGTCGGCCCCGATCTCGGCGACCAGGCGGGGCGGGAGCGGCCCCTCCTCCTCGATCACCTGTTCCAGGGAGCGTGCCTGCACGAGCTCCATGATGATCCAGGGGCTGCCGTCCTCGACGATGGCGTCGTGGACCGTGGCCACCGAGGGATGACTGATGCGGGCGGCCGTGCGACCCTCGCGGATCATCCGCTCCCGAAGTTCGGCGCGTTGCGCCTCGCTGAGGCCGGGCTCCTGACGGATCTCCTTGATCGCTACCTCACGGCCGAGGGAACGGTCATGGGCTTTCCAAACTGTGCCCATCGTGCCCCGGCCGAGCGGCGCGATCAGCTCGTAACGGTCCGCGAGCACGCGCATCTGCTGTTCCGGCATGAGAAGAAGATAGCCATTCCACCTTGAGAAGCGCTTTACCCGCGCTTACGGAGTTCCCTCGGCCAGAGAAGACGCGGGAGCATCAACCTTATAAGGGGTGTCATAAAACGGACAAATGGGCGATAGGTTGGCGAAACCTCCGCCGGCTTTCTGTGTACCCCCTCACCCGGGCGCCGGTGCGCGCGAGGCTGGGACACCGGTGCCGACATCGGTCCGGACGGCGGCGGGGCCGACATGGGAGACGAGAGCCGCGGCGCCGACGTCGGCGTCGGCACCGAGCCGAACCGATGCAGCCCGCGGTGCTGGGAACGACGGCTGAACGGCGGAACCGGGGTCCCGCCGGACCCGCCCACGGGGGGCCTGCCGTCGGGGCGCCTGGCGGGCCTGATGTCGGGCCTGACGTCGGGCCGTGCGGGCCTGCCGTCGGGCCGGGCCGGAGGCATGGTGAAGGAGTCCTCGACCAGCCCGCCGGCCGCCACCCGGGCGAGCATCAGCGAGGCCCGTCCCGTGTCGAGCCGGGCGTTCGGGTCGATCGTGAGGAGACCCCGCAGCACCGGCGTCAGCGGGCCCGCCCGCTCCATGGGGATCGGCTCGCCACTGGTCAGCGCGGCGAGCGCGGCGGCGGCCGTACGGCGGCCGTGCAGGCCGCGGCCCTCGACGGCGGTGTAGAGGGTCGCGCCGAGTGACCACAGGTCGCCGGCCGGGCTGGCCTTGGCGCCCAGCACGCGCTCGGGGGCGATGTATCCGGCCGAGCCCAGCACGATGCCCGCCTGGGTGATCGACACGTCGCCTTCCAACGCGGCCAGGCCGAAGTCGGTGAGCACCGCCCGGTCGTCGGTCACCAGGACGTTGCTGGGCTTCACGTCGCGGTGCAGGATCCCCTTGGCGTGCACGGCGCGCAGCGCCCCCAGGACCTGACGGCCGATCTCCGCCACCTGGCGTGGCGGCAGCGGGCCGTGGTCCTGCAGGAGCTGCTCCAGCGACCTGGCACGGAGCAGCTCCATCACGATCCAGGGACGCTCGTCCTCGGTGACGACGTCGAAGACCGTGATGACCGAGGGGTGGGCGACCATCGCGGTCGCCCGTCCCTCGCGTTCGGTCCTGGCGCACAGCTCGGCGCGGAGATCCTCGTCGAGGATCAGCGGGAGGCGGACCTCCTTGACGGCCACCTCGCGGTTGAGCAACTCGTCGTGCGCGCGCCAGACAGTGCCCATGCCACCGCGCCCAACCGGTTCTGACAGCCGGTAGCGCGCTGCAAGAAGGTATCCGGGCGGCGCACGCATGTGGTGCAGCTTACCGATTTGCGTAATGAGACCAGTAGAGACCGGGCCGAATATTCTTGCCAACTTCAGTCAGATTTTCGCGCTCGTAACTGTTGGGAAACGCTGCGTGATATTTGGTGAATTGCCGCGGGACCCCTGCTTCTCCTGAAAATATGGACATGTGTAGTGATAGTGGAAGCAATAAGCATATTTCCGGCATCGAGGGTGGTGATGGGTGCCCGAGGTCGAGTCTGCGTAACCTGCTCATCTGGGCGGAGGGCATGCACACCGGGCAGGTGGCGAACATGACCGTCCCAGTGACCGACAAGTCGTTCTCCAGCGCCCGCCTCTAGCGTCGTTCGGGGGCTTCGTGCCGGGCGCGACACAAAAGCCGGCTCCAGGCATGCGAGCACCTTAAGGAGAGACGGCGATGAGGTCCGGGAGATGAAGAGCGTGAGCCGGCGTCAGTGGAGCGGATGGCAGCGGGCGGTCACAGGACTGACGATCGGCGTACTGGTCGTTGCCTCCTGGTTGGCGTGGCGGGCGGTGACGGCGACCGCGCCCGTGATCCCCTCCTGGACCTACGACGTCGGCTTCGGATCCTCCACGCCGGCGGTGGCCGACGGTGTGGTGTACGTCCTCGGAGGCGAACTCGGCGAGAACAGGATGTACGCCCTGGACGCGGCCACCGGCAAGCAACGCTGGACCCGCAAACTTCCCAATGTTCCCTCAATCGGCTACTCCGATCCGGTGGTGGCCGGAGGTGTCGTGTACACCACCAGTGACGGCAGGATGTACGCCCTGGACGCGGCGACCGGTGAGCAACGCTGGACCTATGACACCCGTAACCGCGCCAAGGTCGACTTCAGCCCGGTGGTAACCGGCGATGCCGTGTACTTCAGTGACGATGCCGGCAGGGTGTACGTCCTGGACGCGGCGACCGGCAAGCGCCGCTGGAGCTACGAAAACCGTGACCTCGTCGACATCACCTCCAGTCCGGTGGTGGCCGGCGATGCCGTGTACTTCGGCGACGATGCCGGCAGGGTGCATGCCCTGGACGCGGCCACCGGCAAGCGCCGCTGGAGCTACGAAACCGGTTACCGCGCTGAGGTCGACTCCAGTCCGGTGGTGGCCGGCGATGCCGTGTACTTCGACGACGATGCCGGCAGGGTGTACGCCCTGGACGCGGTGACCGGCAAGCACCGCTGGACCTACAGGAAACACAGCCTCCTCGACACCATCTTCAGCCCGGTGGTGGCCGAGGGTGCCGTGTACTTCACCGCTAGCAGTATGCATGCCCTGGACGCGGCGACCGGCGAGCAACGCTGGATCGATGAGATTCGCGGCATCCCCTACTCCAGCGTGGTACTGGCCGACGGCGTGGTGTATGCCGTACATGCCCGCAAAGACGAGAAGAGGGTGTACGCCCTGGACGCGGCGACCGGCACCGAACGCTGGACCCACAAGTTTTCCGGAACTCTCGGAGGCAGGTACCTCGATCCGGTGGTGGCCGACGGTGTGGTGTACCTCTCCGATGACAAGGAGAACAGGGTGCACGCCCTGGACGCGGCCACCGGCGAGCACCGCTGGACCTATGAAACCGGCGACCGTACCTTCAGGCCGGTGGTGGCCGACGGTGTCGTGTACATCTCCACCGGTCACACGGTGAGTGCCGTGAAAGCGCCGGCGGGATAGGGGCGACCAGGGGTTTCTGTCCGCCGACCGGCGACATCTGCGACAGCGCCACCTCACGACCCGCGATCGGACCTACCGGCGGGCGGCGAGGATGGCATCGGCCCTGTCACGCCCCCGGTTCCCGCACCGTCACCGGTCTCGGCATGGCCGCCGCCGGATCGTACCCCGCTGTGATCCGCGCCCCGGTCCGGCCGGGCGAGAAACGGCGGCCCGCGACTCGGCCGATACTCAGGGACGCGACCGGCCGGCACACAACGGTGTGACCGGCCGGTGTACCCGGACGCCGGGTCGTCGCGACCTCGTGGACGATGCCTGAGAGAGCCGGGGATGGTCAGCGGCGGCCGATGCTCAGGACGGGCCCGGTCGTGTCCGTGAAGAAGTCCTCGCCCTTGTCGTCGACCACGATGAAGGCGGGGAAGTCCTCGACCTCGATCTTCCAGACGGCCTCCATGCCCAGCTCGGGGTATTCCAGCACCTCCACCTTCTTGATGCAGTCCTGGGCGAGGCGGGCGGCGGGGCCGCCGATGGAGCCGAGGTAGAAGCCGCCGTGGGTTTTGCAGGCGTCCGTGACCTGCTTGGAGCGGTTGCCCTTGGCGAGCATGATCTTGGAGCCGCCGGCCGCCTGGAAGCGTTCGACGTAGGAGTCCATCCGGCCCGCGGTGGTCGGGCCGAAGGAGCCGGAGGCGTAGCCCTCGGGGGTCTTGGCGGGGCCGGCGTAGTAGACCGCGTGGTCCTTGAGGTACTGCGGCATCTCGCCGCCGGCGTCCAGCAGCTCACCGATCTTGGCGTGCGCGATGTCACGGGCCACCACGAGCGGCCCGGTCAGCGACAGACGGGTCTTGACCGGGTACCTGGTCAGCTCGGCGAGGATCTCCTGCATCGGGCGGTTGAGGTCGATCTTCACCACGTCGTCCGACAGGTGCTCGTCCGTGGTCTCGGGCAGGAACCTGGCCGGGTCGGTCTCCAGCCGCTCCAGGAAGACCCCCTCGGGGGTGATCTTCGCCAGGGCCTGGCGGTCGGCGCTGCAGGAGACCGCGATGGCGACGGGGCAGGAGGCGCCGTGGCGGGGGAGGCGGATGACGCGGACATCGTGGCAGAAGTACTTGCCGCCGAACTGCGCGCCGATGCCGAGCTTCTGGGTGAGCTCGAAGACCTTGGCCTCCAGCTCGGTGTCGCGGAAGCCGTGGCCGGAGGGGGAGCCTTCGGTGGGGATGGAGTCCAGGTAGCGGGCGCTGGCGTACTTGGCGGTCTTCAGGGCGTACTCGGCGGATGTGCCGCCGACGACGATCGCCAGGTGGTACGGCGGGCAGGCGGCGGTGCCGAGGGAGCGGATCTTCTCCTCCAGGAACTGGAGCATCCGCCTCTCGTTGAGCACGGCCTTCGTCTCCTGGTACAGGAACGACTTGTTGGCGCTGCCGCCGCCCTTGGCCATGAACAGCAGCTTGTACTCGTCGGGGTGGCCGAGCGGGTCCTCGGCGTAGAGCTCGATCTGCGCGGGGAGGTTGGAGCCGGTGTTCTTCTCCTCCCACATGGTGATGGGGGCCATCTGGGAGTAGCGCAGGTTCAGCCGGGTGTAGGCGTCGTAGACGCCGCGGGAGATGTGTTCGGCGTCGGCGCCGTCGGTGAGCACGTGGCGGCCGCGCTTGCCCATCACGATCGCGGTGCCGGTGTCCTGGCACATCGGGAGTACGCCGCCCGCCGAGATCGAGGCGTTCTTCAGCAGGTCGAGGGCGACGAAGCGGTCGTTCCCACTCGACTCGGGATCCTCGATGATCTTGCGGAGCTGGGCCAGGTGGGACGACCGCAGGTAGTGGGAGATGTCGTGGACGGCGGTCTCGGTGAGCAGCCGCAGTGCCTCGGGTTCGACCTCCAGGAACCTGCGCCCCGCGGCCTCGACGACCCGCACCCCCTCGGTGGTGATCAGGCGGTACTCCGTCTCGTCCGGTCCCATGGGAAGCAGGTCGGTGTAGTCGAACTCGGGCATCGTGGTAGGTCCTCCGTGCGGGCGCCGTTTTCCTAGAGGGTACGGCCCTCGCGATCGGGCCCGACCTTCGCGGTCGGGTGGGAGCCGACTCTCCCTTTCTCCACGCGAGCGCCAGTGGACAGATCGTATGAAAACCACATATTTGGGACAAGCATTAATGGCATATGCGTCTTTTGTCCACACGTGTCCGAAGAAACGAGAGAAGCTGGAAGAGGGCCGGGCCGAGCGTCCGGTGGAGGTTGGGAGGCATCATGGACATTGGAAACACCCTGATGACCGGTGACATCGTCCTGCTGATCCTCGTGGCCGTCTTCGTGGTGGCAGGACTCGCCGTATCACTGATAGCCATCACGCTGACAAGTATCAAAGAGGGCGACGGGCGGACTCCCCAGTGGCCGGTGAGCTGGCCGGACTCCCAGCGGAGCGTCCCCAGGCAGCGGATCAGCGCCGAGTCCGGACAGATCGTCCTGCCACCGCACCAGGGGGCGGTCCCCCCGCAGCGGGACGGCGGCATCGCCGAGCGGGTCAGCCTGCCCCCGCAGGACGAGGAGCCTTCGCAGGAGGCGAATCTGCCCCGGCAGCGGGTGCACCGGCTCTGAGGCCGAGGACGATGCCGGCGACCACGAGCGCCGCGCCGAGCAGGTCGGGCGGCGAGGGCGCACCGAGGCCGAGGACCGCGCCGGTGGCGATGGCGCCGACCGGGATCAGCCCGGCGAACAGCCCCGCGGTCCCCGGGCCGAGCCGGGGCAGGGCGTCGTACCAGAGGAAGAACGCCACGGCGGTCACGACCAGCGACTGGTAGCCGAGGCCCGCGATCTCGGGTGCGGTCGGCACCCGGATCATCGCGGTGCCGTCCGCGAGCAGGCCCGCGACGACCAGCAGCGGTACGGCCAGTGACGCCGAATAGGCCGAGACGCGCACGGCGCCCAGCTTCGGCAGCAGCGGGATGGCCAGCAGGGAGAAGCAGATCTCGCAGCCCAGCGCGCCCAGCGACCAGAGCAGTCCGGCCGCCTCACCGCTGCCCAGCCCGGTGGCCACCGTCGCTCCGGTGACGACGACCGCCGCCGCCGACAGGAGCCGGGGCGAGGGGCGCCCGCCGAGCAGGGCCAGTGCCAGTGGCACGGTGCCGAGGACGGTGCCGACCAGGGCCGGGCCGCCGTGCCGGGTGGCCTCGATCACGCACACGTTGAAGATCACCAGCCCGGTCAGGGAGAGCGCCGCCAGCAGCGCCGTCTCACCAGGTGTGAGCCGCACGAACCGCAGCCCCGCCATCCGGGCGACCGCGAGAAGGACCACGGCCGCCAGCAGGTAGCGCATGGCCTGGCCGCCGTAGACCGGATAGTCCCCGATCACTCCGGAGACCCCCGCCAGGGTTCCCACCAGGAACATCGCTCCTGCGGCCTCACTCAGGCCGCGTAACTCCGGCCGGGAGACGGTACTGACATCCACCTTCATGTGCGGAATGCTAGGAAGCCAATGGCTCCCCTGTCGGGTCCAATGAAGCATCGGAACAGAGGACCAATTGGCCGATCTGCATCTCGTCGTCGACCGTGCGGCGGGCGGTGTCGCCGCCCAGATCGCCCGCGAGCTCCGCGAGGCGGTGCGGCGTGGACGGCTGGCGGCCGGGGTCCGGCTGCCCGCCAGCCGTGAGCTGGCCAGAGATCTCGGGCTCTCCCGGGGGGTGGTGGTCGAGGCGTACGAGCAGCTCGTGGCCGAGGGCTTCCTGATCTCCAGGACCGGGGTGGGCACCACGGTGGCTCCGGCCGCGAGCCGCCAGGCAGTCCTTCCAGGGAGCCTTTCCCGGCCGCAGGACAGCGCGCCCTCGCCCGCCGGTCCCGGGATGACGAGCCCCGCGGAGGGCCGCGAGCCGTATCACGAGCGCCGCTCCACCGCGCCCGACCTGAGGGCGTTCCCCAGGGAGCGGTGGCTGGCCTCGATGCGGCGTACGCTCGCCGCGCTGCCCGTCGAGGCCCTGGACTACGGCGACCCCGGCGGTGTCCCCGCGCTCCGCGAGGAGCTGGCCGCCTACCTCGGGAGGGTCCGGGCGGCCGACGTGGTCCCGGACAACCTGGTGATCGTGGGCGGGGTCGCCCAGGGGCTGAGCCTCACGGTCCAGGCGCTCGCGGGGCGGCTTCCCCAGGTCCGGGCGCGCCCCGACCTCGACTGGTTCGTCCAGCGGGTCGAGTACCCCGTGCCCTCCCCGGGCCGGATCCTGCTGGCGGTCGAGGACCCGGCCGGGGTGCGCCAGCTCCCGCTGCTCCGCGCGGCGGGAGCCGACCTGGTCGCCGTCCCGGTGGACGACGAGGGCATCGATGTCGGGGCACTGGCCGAGACCGGGGCGCGGGCGGTGATGCTCACTCCCGCGCACCAGTACCCGACGGGGGTCGTGCTCTCGCCCCGCCGCCGTGCCGAGCTGATCGAGTGGGCCGTCGCGACCGGCGCGATGATCCTGGAGGACGACTACGACGCGGAGTTCCGCTTCGACCGCGACCCGGTGGGTTGTCTGCAGGGGCTGGCCGCCGACCGGGTGGTCCTGGTCGGGAGCGTCAGCAAGTCGCTGGCCCCCGGCCTCCGCCTGGGCTGGGCGGTCGCTCCGCCCCGGATCGCCGGGTCGCTGCGGCTGGCCCGCGGCGAGCTGGACATGGGGTCGCCCGTCCTGGAGCAGTACGTCCTGGCCGACTTCGTGGCCACCGGCGACTACGACCGGCACCTGAGGAGGATGCGCCGGCAGTACCGCGCCCGCCGCGACGCCCTGGTGCTGGCCCTCGGCGAGCACCTTCCCGAGATCACCGTGCGGGGCGTCTCCGCCGGGCTCAACCTGTTCGCCGAGCTGCCGTACGGCTGGGACGAGGCATCGGTGGTGGCCAGGGCAGAGGAGTGCGGGCTGGCGGTCGAGCCGGTGGAGCCGATGCGGCACGCCCCCGGTCCGCCCGCGCTGTTGATGGGCTTCGCCCGACTGCCCGGACACCGCGCCGGCCAGGCGGTCCGCGCCCTCGCGAGAGCCCTAGGGGCGCGCGGCGAGTTCCGGTTCCGGCTGGAAACCCCTGGCTAGGAACACGATCAGGGCCACCAGCACCACGGCGGGTACGAACGCCACGCGGACGTTCACCTCGTCGTTGAGGGTGCCGACCACGGCGGCACCGACCAGGAAGCCGACGTAGTTGAACATGTTGACCCGCGCGATCGCGGTCTCCGCACCGGCACCGAGGCGCCCGGCGGCCGAGAACGACTGCGGGGCGATGATGGACAGGCCGACGCCGACCAGGCCGAACGACACGACGGCCAGCACGACGCCGGGCGCGACGACGACGCCCAGCGTGCCCACGGCCGCGATCACCGCGCCCGCGCGGACGACCGGCGCGGGTCCGTACCTGCGTACCGCGAGGTCACCGGGGACCCGCGCGAGAAGCATGGTCGCCTGGTAGACGAGGTAGGCGAACGGAACCAGCCAGCCGCTCGCCGCCAGCGCCTTCTCCATGTAGATCGTGCTGTAGTTGGAGACCGCCGCGTCACCGACGTACAGGAACGCCATCGCCAGGCAGAGCGGGATGATCGGCCGCCACGGCACCCTGGCCGCCACCTGCGCGGCCTGTTCGCCGGCCCGCTCCGCGTCCCGCCCGTAGAGGCGGGGGAGCATGACCATGGAGATCACCGCGCCGATCAGCACCGGGACGGAGAAGGACCAGCCCAGCTCGACGCCGAGCGCGCTGAAGGCGGAGTTGAATCCGGCGCCCAGCATCGAGCCGACACTCCACACGGCGTGGAAGCCGGTCAGCACGCTCATGCCGTACCGGCGCTCCACCGCGACCGCCTGCATGTTCATCGCCGCGTCCACCGCGCCGACGAACAGGCCGAACGCGGCGCTGAGCGCGTACAGCCCGGCGAGCTGATCGTTCCAGCCCGACAGCGCCACGATGACGCAGACGCCGACCTGGGAGACGCGCAGGATCGGGGCACTGCCGTACCGGCTCGCCAGCGGGCCCGCGATCGCGCTGCCGGCACCGGCGATCACCGGTACGAGCAGCAGGACCAGGGTGAGGTCGCCGTCGCTGAGCCCGAACCTGTGCTGGAGGTCGATCACATGGGTGAGCAGGGTGGCGAAGCAGAGGCCCTGGACGAAGAAGGCCGCCCAGGTCGCCACGCGCGCCTGTCTGTCACGCGGGAGGGGCACGACGGCCTCCGGAGAACATGAGGGGGGTTCAAGTTCTCGCCAGGCTAGGTGTGCCGCCCCCGGCGGTCAATGCCCTGTGCCGCTCGGGACCCGCGACCGGGCGGACGAGGCATGGCTCCACCGGTTCGCGGCAGAGGCCCCGGGGCCGCGCGGGCCGGGGCCGAGGAGCGGACGGCCGGGCGGTGCTGGGACGCTCGGGGCGGCCCAGCAGGGATTAGGGTCGAGGGGTGGAGAGTCCCCGCCCGCCCGCGAACCGCCGTCGCAATCGTGAACCTGCCCCCGCCGACCTACGGGCGGCGGACGCCGACCGCGAGAGGGTGGCCGCCGTGCTGGGCGACGCGCTCGCCGACGGGCGCCTGAACCACGACGAGTACGAGGAGCGCACCGAGGCGGTCTACCGCGCCCGCACCCTGGGAGAGCTCTCCGCGCTCACCACGGACCTGCTGCCGCCCGAGGCGCAGCCGCTCCGCACCGACGTCCGTCCGGTGACGGCGTTCTTCGGCTCCGAGGAGCGTTCGGGCCGCTGGGTCGTGCCGACTCACTTCTCCGCCACCGCGATCTGCGCGAACGTCAAGCTCGACCTGTGCGAGGCGCTGCTCCAGTCCAGCCGGGTGACCCTGCAGGTCACCGTGATGGGCGGCACCCTCACCCTGATCGTCCCCGAGGGCGTGCGGATCGAGATGCCCGCCTCGTCCTTCATGGGGGGCAAGAAGAACCAGGTCCCCCCGGGCGCGCCCGACGGCCCGGTCATCGAGATCACCGGCGTCGTCACGCTCGGGAACATCGTGGCCAAGTCCCCCAAACGTCCTCGCCGACCCTGGTTCCGCCGCTGAGGTCACCTCCGGCTCCGGTTCCGATGCCGTTCCGGGATGCCGGACGACACCGGTTCCAGTGCCGGTCCTCAGCTGGCGCTGTCGAAGTTGATCGCGCTGTACGCCCGCAGCTTCCAGAGCTGGTGCTCGCTCTCGATCTTCCGGATCGTCCCGGAACGGCCGCGCATGACCAGGGAGTTGGTGATGGCCCGCCCCGCGCGGTAACGGACACCCTGCATCAGTTCGCCGTCGGTGATCCCGGTGGCCGCGAAGAACACGTCGTCGGACCTGACCAGGTCGTCGGTGCTCAGCGTGGCGTCGAGGTCGAGGCCCGCGTCCAGCGCCCGGCGGCGCTCGGCGTCGTCCTGCGGCCAGAGCCTGCCCTGGATGACGCCGCCCAGGCACTTGAGCGCGCACGCGGCGATGATGCCCTCCGGCGTGCCGCCGATGCCGAGCATCAGGTCGACACCGGTGCCCACCCGGGCCGCCATGATCGCACCGGCCACGTCGCCGTCGGTGATGAGCCTGATCCGGGCGCCGGTCTCCCGGATCTCCCGGATGATCTTTTCGTGGCGGGGCCGGTCGAGGATGACCACGGTCACGTCCGAGGGCTCGCCGCCCTTGGCGCGGGCCACCGCGGCGATGTTGTCGGCCACCGGTGCGTTGATGTCCACGGACGAGGCGGCCTCGGGACCGGTGACCAGCTTGTCCATGTAGAAGACGGCGGACGGGTCGTACATCGAGCCGCGCTCGCTGACCGCGATCACCGAGATCCCGTTGGGCATGCCGAGCGCGGTCAGCCGGGTGCCGTCGATCGGGTCGACGGCCACGTCGCACGCCGCGCCGCTGCCGTCACCCACCTGCTCGCCGTTGTAGAGCATCGGCGCGTTGTCCTTCTCGCCCTCGCCGATCACCACCACGCCGCGCATCGAGACCGTGTTGATCAACTGGCGCATCGCGTTGACCGCGGCGCCGTCGGCGCCGTTCTTGTCACCCCGCCCGACCCAGCGGGCCGCGGCCATCGCGGCCGCCTCCGTGACCCGGACCAACTCCAGGGCGAGGTTTCGATCAGGGGCGTGCTCGCCCGTGGCAAGGGCGGCAGGAACGGACGTCTGATCAGACATGGTGGGAAACCCCTCTCGTGGCTAATGCAACGATCGTAGTTGGCGCCCCTCTGACCGGTCGGCGGAGGATAATGTGCCCACCATGAGCAGCGACGCGGAACGGCTGGTGAAAGGCGTGGGTGCGCGGACCTCCGAGCGGGGGGCCGCCACGCGCGCCGCGTTGCTGTCCGCCGCCAGGGAGATTTTCGTCACAAGCGGATTCGCCGAGACCGGGGTCACCGACGTGGTCGCCCGCGCGGGGGCGAGCGTCGGAAGTCTTTACCATCATTTCTCCGGCAAGGCCGACCTCTACCTCACGCTCTTCGACGAGTTCCAGGCCCGGCAGACCCAGCGGACCAAGCAGGCGGTCGGCCAGGCCAGGGCGGCCGGCGAGAGCGACCCGATGCGGCTGTTCATCGCCGGGGCCCGCGCCTACCTGGAGGGTTGCCTGGCCGAGCGGGAGATCTCCGCGCTGTTCCTGCGCGGTGACGGGCCGCCGGGGTTCGAGGTCATCGTGCGCGACCGGCTCCGGCAGTGGGCCAAGCGCAACGCAGCCCTGTTCGAGGGTGACGAGGGAGCGCTGGTCGTGGTCCTCACCGGGGCGCTCGCCGCCGCGGTCTCCGAGGTCGCCCTGTCCGACGACGAGGACGCCTCACGGGCGCTCGTCGAGGACGTGCTGGCCATCATCGCCCAGATCCGCCGCCCCTGAGGGCGGACCACCTCCCTGAACGGATAGTGTCGACAGTCGTGCGAAGGTTCACTCAGGGCTTTTACGGCTATGTGGTCGCGATGGCGATCTGCCTGGCCGCCGTCGGCCTGTTCCTGCTGGTCACACCGCAGAGCAGGACCGAGCACATCCCCAGGGTCGACTACTCGATAGCGTTGGCCGATCTGCGCCGTACGGCGCCCTTCCAGATGTGGGCCCCCGAGCCCGTCGCCGCAGGGTGGATCCCGAACAGTTCCCGGAGCACCCGTGAGAACGGCGCCACCACCTGGAAGCTCGGTTTCGCCACCGCCAAGCGCTTCCACGCGATGCTCGCCCAGAGCGACGAGAAGCCCGCGGCCGAGTTCGCAGGCAGGCTCTCCAACACCTCCACGGTCACCGGTACCGTCCAGATCGACGGCGTGACCTGGGAGCAGCGCGTCCGCGAGGACAAGAACCAGCGCGCCCTCGTACGGTTCCTGCCCGACGTCACGATCGTCGTCACCGGCACCGCCCCCTGGGACGAGCTGTCCACCCTGGCGGGCTCCCTCAAGCAGCAGCCGAGGAACGACTCCTAGCGCGGGACAGGACCTAGAAGGGGGTCTCTCCGGCCGGGTCGGAGTGCCGCCGCTGGGCCATGGCGGCCGCGAGCTTCACCCGGGCACCCTGGAGCCACTCCTCGCAGACCGCGGCCAGCTTCTCGCCGCGCTCCCAGAGTTCGATCGACTGTTCCAGGGTGAGTCCGCCCGCCTCAAGACTGCGGACCACCTCGGTCAGCTCCTCGCGCGCCTGCTCGTACGACGGTCTCTTCTCATCGGCCACGCACCCCACCTTAGATCGTGACGCCCACCCGATGACGCCGTGCCGTACCGGGAGCCGAGGCGCCCCCCGCGACGGCGTGATCGACAAGGTGCCTCCCCGGTCGCTCCGCGGGGGAGCACGGCTGGGAGAATGCCCAGGTGAACGTTCGTGACGCGACCGCCGGGGACATCCCCGAGCTGGTGCGCCTTCGTGAGATCCTGGCCGACCGGATGGCAAGGGACGGCAACCTCCCCATCGAGGCGGAGTGGCAGCAGACCTACGCCGAGAGCCTCGAAGAGCGGCTGGGCAGCCTCGACACCGCCGTCTACGTGGTGGACTCCCCGGAGAGGGGACTGGCGGCCTGCGGGATCGGCCTCATCTTCGAGCGGTTTCCCGGCCCCAGCCTTCCCGACGGCCGCTACGGCTACGTCCAGGGCATGACCACCGACCCGCGCCACCGGCGCAGGGGGCACGGCCGGGCCATCATGGGAGCCCTCCTGAAGTGGTACCGCGACAGCGGGGTCCGCAGGGTCGACCTGCACGCCACCTCGGACGCCGAGTCGCTCTACCGGCAGCTGGGGTTCGTCGACGACGGCTACCCCTCGCTCACCTGGCGGGATCACTCCTGACCCGCACCCGGTCGTCGGGGAAGCGCACGGTCAGCTCGTCGCCGGGGGAGACCTCGCTCGCGAGCCGTACGACATCGCCCGAGGGACGCTGCACGATCGCGTAGCCGCGCTCCAGTGTGGCGGCGGGAGAGAGCGAGACCAGCCGGGCGCGCAGGTGCTCCAGCGAATCGGCGGCGCGGTCCAGGGAACCGGTGAGGGAACGTCGGGCCCGGTCCCTGAGCTGCTCGGCCTGCTCGGCCCTGCGCTCGATCTCACGGACCGGGTCCGCGAGGGAGGGGCGGGAGCGGGCCGCGGCCAGCCAGGCCGTCTCGCGATCCAGCCAGCCGCCCACCACCCTGCGGCCCCGGTCCCTGAGCTGGCGGATCAGCGTCATCTGCTCGCCGACGTCCGGCACCACCTTCTTCGCCGCGTCCGTGGGCGTGGACGCGCGCACGTCGGCGACCAGGTCGAGCAGCGGGTTGTCCTGCTCGTGGCCGATCGCGCTGACCACGGGCGTGCGGCAGGCCGCGACCGCCCGGACGAGCGCCTCGTCGGAGAAGGGCAGCAGGTCCTCCATCGATCCGCCGCCCCGCGCGACCACGATGACGTCGACCTCGCTGTCGGCGTCGAACTTGCGCAGCGCCTCGATGACCTCGCCGACCGCGTACGGCCCCTGCACGGCCGCCGGCTCGACCTTGAACCGCACCGCCGGCCAGCGGCGCCGTGAGTTCTCCAGCACGTCGCGTTCGGCGGCCGAGTCCCGGCCGCAGATCAGGCCGACCGTGCCCGGCAGGAACGGCAGCCGGCGTTTCCTGTCGACGCCGAAGAGCCCCTCGGCGGCGAGCAACCGGCGCAACCGCTCCAGCCGCGCCAGCAGCTCGCCCACCCCGACCGGACGCATCTCCAGCGCGGTGAACGCGAACGAGCCCTTGTTGACCCAGAAATCGGGCTTCAGGTGGGCCACGATCCTCGCGCCGTCGACCGGCCGGGGGACGGTCGCCTCGTAGACACCACGCGGGCAGGTGACCCGGGCGGACACGTTGGCCACCGGGTCACGCAACGTCAGGAACACCGTGCCGCCTCGGGCGGTCAGCTCGGTGATCTGCCCCTCGACCCAGACGGTGCCGAGCTTGCCGATCCAGCCGCCGACCATCTGCAACACCGTGCGAACCGGGAGCGGCTGCTCAGGGGTGGTGTTCGAACTCATGGCCGGGAGCCTACGCGCCGGAGGCGACTATTCCGCGGCCTCCAGCTTGGCCAGGCGGTTCTCGTACATCCGCACGACGGCCTCGCGGCCTGCGGTGGCGCGCTCGTAGGCGAGCAGCTCCTGGATCTGCTCGGACGTCCTGCCCCGCATCCGCGCCCGCAGCGACGCGACGGTCAGCCCCGCGTAGCCGGGCAGCGGCTCGGCCGTCTCGGGTGCCGCGACCCTGGTCTCCGTCACCTCGACCGCCGCGGCGTCGGTGCTCTCGGGCTTCGCGGTCTCGACCCGCTCGACCTCGACCTTCACCGCCGCGGGCGTCTCGACGGGGGCATCGCTCTCCGCCACCGGGGTCGCTGGGGCGGCGGTCTTGGCGGTCTTGCGTGCCCTGGTCGCCTTGGCCTTCGGGGCGGCCTTGGGGGCGGTGGCCTCGGACTCCACAGCCTCCACAGGCTCCACAGGCTCGGTGGCCTTGGGCTTGGCCCGGGTGGCCCTGGGCTTCTTCGCGGCGGGGGCCTCGGCGGCCGGGGTCTCCGCGGGCTTCTCCTCGGCGGCGGCGGTTTCGGCGGCCTTCGCCTCGGCGGCGGGGGCCTTCGCGGCCTCCGGCTCGGCGGTGGCGGTTTCGGCGGCTTCCGGTTCGGCGGCGGCCGGGGTTTCCGCGGCCTTCGCCTCGGCGGCCGGGGTCTCCGCGGCCTTCGCCTCGGTGGTGGGGGCCTCCGCGGCCTCCGGCTCGGCGGCGGCCGGGGTCTCCGCGGGGATCGGGGCCTTGGCGGCCTGTGCCTCGGTGGTGGAGGGCTCCGCGCTGGGGGCCTCGGCGGGCTTGGTCTCGGCGGCCTCGGTGGCGGCCTCGGTGGGCGCCTCGGTGGCGGAGGGCTCCGCGGCCTTGGGCTTGGCGGGGCTGAAGATGACCGGCTCGCGGGTGGTCTTGGCGCCGTTGCTCTCGGCGGCGGTCGCCGTGTCCGCGGCCTTCTCCGGGCGCGGCGCGAAGATGACGGGTGCGCGGCGGGCGGGCTTCTCCACCTGCTCCGCGGCCTTCTCACCCGTCTCCGCCGACTGGCCGCCGAGCGTCTCGCGGGACTCGCCGGGCTCTTCTCCCTGGCCGGAGGTCCCCTTGATCTTGGACCGTACGCGGTCGCCGAGGAGCAGGGCCTGACCCATCCCGCTCAGTGCGGTCTGCAGCATGTGCAGCGGCAGATCTTTTGCCTTCTGCGTGACATTGCGGATCATGTCGGGGACTGACATATCGTCTCCCTGGGAGGTCTGTATCGAGAAAGGCTAGTGTGGCAAGACTGTGCCGCATGAGCTTGTGGGACGTATGGGCTGTCTCGCGGGCGTCTCCACGTAGCATAAGAGCATGACTTCCAAGACCTCCGCGACCCGACGCGTACTGGTGGCGAAGCCCCGCGGTTACTGCGCGGGGGTCGATCGTGCTGTTCAGGCCGTGGAGAAGGCGTTGGAGCAGTATGGTGCCCCGATCTACGTCCGCAAGCAGATCGTCCACAACACCCACGTGGTCAAGACGCTGGAGGCACGTGGAGCGATCTTCGTCGAGGAGACCGAGCAGGTGCCCGAGGGGGCCATCGTGGTCTTCTCCGCCCACGGCGTCTCTCCGGCGGTCCACCAGGAGGCCGCCCGGCGCAGCCTCAAGACGATCGACGCCACCTGCCCGCTGGTGACCAAGGTGCACAACGAGGCCAGGCGCTTCGCCTCCCAGGACTACGACATCCTCCTCATCGGCCACGAGGGTCACGAGGAGGTCGAGGGCACCGCGGGCGAGGCACCCGACCACATCCAGCTCGTCGACGGTCTGGAGTCGGTCGGCGCCGTGCGGGTCAAGGACCCCGAGCGGCTGGTCTGGCTGTCGCAGACCACGCTCTCCGTGGACGAGACGGTCGAGACGGTCTCCCGTCTCAAGGAGCGCTTCCCGAACCTGATCGACCCGCCGAGCGACGACATCTGCTACGCCACCCAGAACCGTCAGGTCGCCGTCAAGGAGATCGCCGCACAGGCGGAGCTGGTCATCGTGGTCGGCTCGGAGAACTCCTCCAACTCCAAGCGGCTGGTCGAGGTCGCCCTCGACCACGGGGCCGATGCCTCCTACCTCGTCGACGACGCCGCGTTCATCGAGGACGCCTGGCTCGACGGTGTCACCACGGTCGGCGTGACGAGCGGCGCCTCGGTGCCGGAGGAGCTCGTCACAGAAGTCCTGGCCCGCCTCGCCAGGCATGGCTTCGAGGACGTCGAGGAGGTCGAGTCCGTCCAGGAGAGCGTGCGCTTCGCGCTCCCGCACGAGCTGCGCAAGGACCTGCGCGTCACGGCCTGACCGTACCGCTGTTCGAGGGGTTCCGCCGCCGCTACGGGCACGGTGCCGCGCCCGGCCCGTCGCGGCAGGCCACAGCCGGTCAGGAGCCTTCGCGCGGTGTGCCGTACACCTTGGGCTCGAAGTACCCCTCGGGCTCGGGGGCGAAGGCGCCCTCGCCGCTCCTCGGCGCGGGAACGGAGGCCTTGCCGGCTCTGAGCTCGTCGCGCAGCTCACGGACGCAGTGGGTCAGACCGCGGCGCCAGGCGATGACCAGCACCAGGAGCGAGCCGCCGAACAACCACGGGGCACCCTGCGAGAGCGCGGTGTACATGCCCAGGCCGAAGGCCTGGACGGGCGTGGACGCGAACAGGGAACGGACCGCCTCGATGAGCACGGTGGTCACGAAGAAGACCAGGGGCGGAGAGACCACCAGCGTCAGCAGGTCCCTGCGGTTCACCAGCGCCGCCGCGGCCACGCAGCCGGCCACGAACGCCGCCCCGGTCAGCGCCGCCACCCCGAACAGCGCCTGCAGCACGCTGCCCACCAGCGTGGACGCCAGCACGAGGGCCAGCGCGCCCCGGACGGTCAGCCGGACGCCGCCGGTGGTCCGGCCAAGTTCACTCATACGATCACCCCGCCGGCCGGCTGTAGGCCGCCTCGCTCGTCCACCACTCGCTCCCCATGACCTCGGACCCCACGTCGTCAACCCCGTCGCCTCCAGTGTCCGGCCGTCGGCGCCTTGGGAGAACAGTTTCAGGGCAGGTCGTTGGCCAACCTACCGTTCAGGCGGGATACGAGAGGCGAGCTTGGCTCCTCTTCCGCGAGCAGTTCCGGCGAGGTCAGTGCGCGTGGCAGGTCCTCGACCGCCTGCGGCCTGTCCAGATCGGTCTCGACCAGTCCCAGATCGTTTAGTTTGCGCGCGCTCACCAGCACCCGGGTCTCCAGCGAGCCGACGGTCCTGTTGTACGACTCCACGGCCCGGTTCAGCGAGCGGCCCAGAGCGTCGACGTTACGTCCCATGCTGCTCAGCCGCTCGTACAGCTCCTTGCCGACCTCGAAGATCGCCCGTGCGTTCTCGCTGAGCGCGGCCTGCTGCCAGGCGTACTGCGCGGTGCGGAGCATGGTGATCAGCGTGGTGGGGGTGGCGATGTGGACCCGCCGCCGCATGGCGTATTCCAACAGGGCGGGGTCGCGCTCCAGCGCCGGGGCGAGGAACGCCTCGCCGGGGATGAACAGCACCATGAACTCCGGTGCCGGGTTGAACGCCTGCCAGTAGGTCTTGGCGGCCAGCCGGTCCACGTGCTCGCGCACGTGACGGGCGTGGGAGTCGAGCCGGGCCGACTGGTGGCCGGGGTCGGCGGACTCGGCGGCCTCCAGGTAGGCGGCGAGGGAGACCTTGGAGTCCACCACGATGTTCTTGCCGCCGGCCAGCCGTACCACCATGTCGGGCCGTAACACGCCGTCCGGCGTGGTGACGCTCACCTGCTCGTCGAAGTCGCAGAACCGCTGCATCCCGGCGATCTCGGCGACCCTGCGGAGCTGGAGCTCTCCCCACCGGCCCCGGGCCTCGGGGCGTTGCAGGGCCCGTACCAGGGAGCTCGTCTGGGCGCGGAGCTGCTCGTTGCTCTCGCGGACGACGTCGATGTGCTTGGCCAACTCCGCGTGGGCGGCCCGCTGGCCGGTCTGCGTGTCGCGCAGCTGCGTCTCGACGCGGGCCAGGGTGTCCTTCAACGGCTCGATCAGGTGCTCGACCGCCTGCTTGCGCTGCTCCAGCTCACCGGCCGCCTCGACCCGGTTGGCGGCCAGCCTCGTCTCGGCCAGCTCCAGGAACCGCAGGTTGTTGACATCGAGCGCCCGGCTCGACAGGGCCTGGAAGCGTTCGGAGAGCTGCTCCTCGATGTAGACGACCTTCTCCTCGGCGATCTTCGCGCGGGCCTCGGCGTCGGCCAGGCGCGCGATGACGTCGGCGGCTCCCGAGGAGGCGCGCGCCCGGCCCAGCAGGAAGCCGATCGCGAGCCCCGCGGCGAGGCCCACCGCGAGCTGGAAGGAGAGCGCCATGACGTCCACCCCGGCATGATTCCAGGCCCGATCACTTCTGGCGCGCCGACACGCCTTCCGAAGGCGCCCGGGGCCGGACCGGGAGCCGCGGCATCGTCTCCGAACCTGGCCGAACCGGGGAGAGTCGCCCGGACGGCCTCGATCGGTGCCGGACCACCGGCGGCGGGCGCCCGAAGAGGATGTCCACCACCCTGTGACCTGCCGGTGGCGGTTAGCAGTGGGTCATTCCGCGTAAACTCGGCTCACGTGAGCTTGAGCATCGGCATCGTCGGATTGCCCAACGTCGGCAAGTCAACGCTTTTCAACGCGCTGACGAAGACCGCCAACGCCCTGGCGGCGAACTACCCGTTCGCCACCATCGAGCCCAACGTGGGCATCGTCGGCGTTCCCGACCCGCGTCTTGAGAAGCTGGCCGAGATCTTCGGGTCCGCGAGGATCCTGCCGGCGAAGGTGGAGTTCGTGGACATCGCCGGGCTGGTCCGCGGTGCCTCGGAGGGACAGGGGCGGGGTAACCAGTTCCTCGCCAACATCCGCGACACCGATGCGATCTGCCAGGTCATCCGGGTCTTCGGTGACCCCGACGTGACCCATGTGGACGGCGACGTCGCCCCCGGGCGCGACATCGAGACGATCAACACCGAGCTGATCCTCGCCGACCTGCAGACCCTGGAGAAGGCGATTCCCCGCCTCCAGAAGGAGTCTCGGACCAACAAGGATCGTAGGTTCGCGCTTGACGCGGCGGAGGCGGCCTTCAAGCTCCTCGACGGCGGCACCACCCTGTACGCCGGCGCCAAGGGCGCGGGGATCGATCCGAAGGAGCTGCGCGAGCTGCACCTGCTGACCGCCAAGCCCTTCCTGTACGTCTTCAACCTCGACGCGGACGAGCTGACGGACTCCGAGCTCCGGGCCCGGCTCTCGGCGCTCGTCGCACCGGCCGAGGCCGTCTTCCTCGACGCGAAGATCGAGTCCGAGCTCGTCGAGCTCGACGACGCCGAGGCGCTGGAGCTCCTGCAGTCCGTCGGCCAGGAGGAGTCGGGCCTGGCCCAGCTGGCCAGGGTGGGCTTCGAGACCCTGGGCCTGCAGACCTACCTGACCGCCGGCCCCAAGGAGACCAGGGCCTGGACGATCCCCAAGGGCGCCACCGCCCCCGAGGCGGCCGGCGTCATCCACACCGACTTCCAGCGCGGCTTCATCAAGGCCGAGATCGTCTCCTTCGTCGAGTTGGTGGAGACCGGCTCCATCGCCGCCGCCCGCCAGGCCGGCAAGGCCCGCATCGAGGGCAAGGACTACGTCATGCGCGACGGCGACGTGGTGGAGTTCCGCTTCAACGTCTGACCGATCGCCCGGAAGGCCCCCGCTCGCCCGATCGAGCGGGGGCCTTCTCCTGTCGTACGAGGTTCGCCCGGCCGGCTCGGCCGAAAGCGGCCGCGTCACGTCCGCCCGGTCGTCCGCCGATGATCGTCAAAATGCCGGACCGGGGCGACGGCCTCCTCGGCCCGGCGGCATCGGAGGTCGCACCGAGCGGAAAGCCGACGCGCCGGTGGGCGCCCTCGCGGCCCGGTCGTTGTTCGGACCGGGGAACGAGGCCATTCCGTGGGGTTGTGACACTGGGTGACGTATTTCGGGTTAAATGCGCAGGTCGCGACAGTCCGGGAACCGTCCAGTTAGCAATGCGTGGCGTTTGAGTAATCGACCCATGCGTTGGCCAGGGGTAATGCACTTTTCATCGGGCATCGGCGGCATCGCCGGTCTCGACGGGGTTCCAGACCGGGTTTGCTCAGTCATCGCGATGCCTGCAGCATAGGCGTGGCTTTCCTGGAAGAATCGGCGGGGCGGCTAGAGTAAGTGCGTCACCATGGCCGACGGGATTGGCGGCGATACGACACCGTGCGGCCGAGGATTGACGCGAGCGGAGGCGTGATGGCTCGAAGGTCGACGGTCCAGCGTGATCCCCGGATCGCTGGCGACCCTGAGCTGTCGGCATACCCGGACTTTCCCGACGACCCCGATCTCGGCCGCGCCCCGGCGCGCGGGCGGGGCGCGTCGCGGGGCCGCTGGTCCGGTGGAGGCGGTCGCTGGCTGGTGTGGACCGGCCGCGCCGTACTCTGGGCGCTGATAGTCGTCATCGTGGTGAACGGGGTCCGCGCGCCCTTCGAGCGTTTCACTCAGCAGAACGCCCCCTCGGGCGCGGCGCCCGCCTCCGACAGCGGGTTCCCCACCGCCCAGGGGTCCGCCTTCGCGACCCAGTTCGCCGAGGTCTACCTGAACTTCGACGGGGCCCGTCTTGAGGAGAGAAGGTCGCGGCTCGCCCCCTACCTGCCCGAAGGCACGGAGCCGCAGTTCGGCTGGGACGGTTTCGGCCGGATGAGCGCCGGCGCGGTGCAACCGTACGGGATCGAGGTCGTCGACGCGGACAACGCGGTCGTCACCGTCCTCTACCAGTCGGACAACCGCCGCCAGTTGCTGTCGGTGCCCGTCTACCACGACCGGTCCACGAAGAGGTTCGTCGTCGCGGGGCGTCCGGGCATCCTGCCGGCGCCGAAGGCGGCCGCCCTGCCGCCCAAGGCCGCACCCGAGCGTGACCGCGCCGCGGAGCAGGAGCTGCGCACCCCGATGGAGGACTTCTTCAAGGCCTACGCGGCGAGCGACACCGCCTCGCTGCAGCGTTACGCCGACGCCGGGATCACCCTGGAGGGATTCGGCGGCGCGTTCACCTTCCTGCAGCTCAAAGAACTCGCCGTGCCCCTCGGAGGGGGAGCCACCCGAGAGGTGACCGCGACGGTCCTGTGGGGTGTGCCGTCAAAGGCGAGGCAGTCCACCGACCCGGAACCCGCGGATCCCGGCCAGATGGAAGGCAAGCTCGAGCAGGCCTACCTGCTCACCGTGGTCAAGCAAGGCGACAAGTGGTTCGTCAAGGACATTCGTGGTGCGTATCGATCTGTGGCGAGGTAACGCATGATCGAATGGTGCCGGTCCACGGTGAGCAGACCCCCCCTGATCGACGAGCCGCCGGTTCGGGTTCGCGCGCGAGTGCGTCGCGGGCCCGTCGCCGCCCGGGGGCCGCGATCGTGAGTACGGAGGACAAGAAGTGATTATCAAGACCATGCTGCTGAGCGCCATGGAGTTCGCTCAGCCCACAGCCCCTCCGGCAGGCGTCAACACAGAAGGCCTCGCTGACTTCCTCCGCAGTTTCTTCGCACCGCTCTTCCTCGTCATCGTCTCGGTGGTGGCCCTCTTCTTCCTCTTCACCCGTGAGATCACCAGGTTCGTTCAGTTCATCATCCTGGCGATCGCCATCGGAGTGATCTTCTACGTGCCGAACATCATCGAGGTGACTGCCAAGGCGATCGCGGGCGCACTGGGCATCTCGGGGGGTTGAGACCGCCTCCAAACGGTCAAACAAGGAGAGGCGGAGAGGAGGATCACGTGGACCTGCCCACGTACACCAATATCTGGAGGATCGAGAAGCGGCTCTACAAGCTGTACGACCTACGGCTGCCGACGCCGCTCCCGATCGTCTGGATCGGTGGGTTCGTGGGAGTGCTGGCTCCGTGGTCGCTCCTGCTCTACCTGCTCGGCCTGCCCTTCGCGGCCCCCTGGCACGTGCTCTACCTGGTGCCGCCCGGTGTGGTCACCTGGCTCTCCACCCGGCCGGTGATCGAGAGCAAGCGGCTCACCGAGCTGCTCCAGTCGCAGATGCGCTACGTGGGCGAGCCGCGCACCTGGTGCCGGATGGCTCCCATCTCCGAGCCCGCCGAGATCGCGCTGAACGGCCGGATCTGGCGGGCCGCGCCGCGGCCCGCCTCGGTCCGGGTCAAGGCGTCGCGCAAGGCCCGCCACGCCCAGTCCAAGCGCGCCGCCGCACGCTCGCGCGAGGTGCGGCCTGCCGTGGCCGCGGCGGCGGCGGCCGCCGCCACCGCCCCGGTCGCCCGCGAGCGCGTCGCCTGGGGCGAGGCTCGCGCACTCCGTCAGGGCACCGCCCCGGCCCTCGCCCAGACCACGGCCGCCGAGCCGGCCCCGGTCGTCCCCGTCCTGTCCGCGGTGCCCCGCGCCTCACTGCCCGTCGTGTCACCGGAGCAGGCTCCGGCCGAGACCGTCACCTCCCCGCCGGACACGCCGGTCCCGGGTCCGCCCTCGCGGCCGATCGCCGACGCTCCCGCCGACCGGCCCGCGGCCCAGTGGGACCGTGCTCCCGCACGGGAGCACGCCGAGGGCACTCCGGCGACGCCCGGCACGCCGGACACGGCGGACACGGCGGAGGCTCCGGCCGCTCCGATCAGCACCGAGGCGCTGCGGCGGCTGCGCAGGCTCGCCGCCTCCGCCGAGGCTCAGCGCGCCGCCGCCCCGCCCACCCCACCCGAGCCCGAGGTGTCTCCGGAGATCTCCGTGCCCGCCTCGCGCTCTCCCGTCCGGGACCGTCCCGAGGCCCCGGCCGTGCCGCCGCCCTCACCCTCGGCTCCGGAGCCGGCCCGGGTGGAGACACCCGCCAAGGGCCGTACGGTGCCCGCCGAGAGGCCGGCCGTCGTGCCCGACCCCGTGGAGAAGCCCTCCGCCCCGGCCGTTCCGTCCTTCGTGCCCAGGTTCGTCGGACCGGCGCCGGCCGGACGCCGTGACGCTGAGGCGGCCGAACTCTCGCCGGACGACAGGAGCGCCCGGCGCCAGCACCGCAGAGGGCGGCCCACCCCGATCGGCCGGGCGGCCGACGCCTCGAAGGCATGGCCGCCCGAGCGGCCCGCCGGGACGCAGGCGGGTCCCGGCATCCCAGGGGACACCGGCGTCCAGACCGGTGCCGGCATGTCGATCCGCGCGGTCCCCTCGGGAACGGCGAAGGCCGATCCGGTGGCCCCCGTGGTGCCGGTGCCCACCTCCTCGGCCGGCGAGGCGGGGGCCAGGGTCCGCCGGGTGGAGTCGGTGGTCGGCAGGGACTCCTCGGGCGGCTGGCGGCGGCTGGCCCAGGTGGTGATCGGACCCGGGGGCGGCGGCCGTACGGACGGCTCGGAGATCGACGAGGCACGGGCCAGGGCGGTGTTCAGCGGCAGCCGCCGGGTGGTGGTGCTGGGCTGCACCGGCGGCGCCGGGCAGACCACGACCGCGCTCATGCTCGGCCACACCCTCGCCCGCTACCGGGAGGACCGGATTCTCGCGGTCGACGCCAGCACCGGCTCCCACGCCCTGTCCAGCCGGATCCAGGGCGAGTCGCCCGAGACCCTGAGCTCCCTGCTCGCCGGCCTCGACAACGTCCAGGGATACCTGGGCATGCGGGCCTACACCAGCCGTTGTGCCTCGGGGCTGGAGGTTCTCGCCGGGGACACCGACGCCGGTGCCGAGCAGCGCCTGTCCGACCGCACGCTCTTCTCCGACCGGCGGCTCGGCCAGACCATGGACACGCTCGACCGGTACTACAAGATGATCGTCATGGACCCGGCGGCGGCCCTGGCCGCGCGGGTGCTCCCCTACGCGGATCAGCTCGTCCTCGTCGTCCCGGCCAGTGAGGACGGGCCCGACGCGGTGGCCATGACCTACGAGTGGCTCGACGGGCACGGCTGCGCGGACCTCCGCCACCGGGCGGTCATGGTCGTCAACGGGGTGAGCCGCCGCAGTATGGAGGACGTGGAGCAGGCGGAGGCGGTCGCGCGGGGCAGGTGCCGGGCGATCGTCAGGGTCCCCTGGGAGGACGCGCTGGCTCCCGGCAGGGCCGATCGGGTGGAACCGTCCCACCTGAGGGCGCCGGGCCGCCGGGCGTACCTCGCCCTGGCGGGTGTCGTGGTGGCGGGCTTCGGAACGGTGCAGGCGGGTCGACCCAGCGAGGAGGAACTAGCTCAGTGATCCCCCGGGCGCGAGAAGACGTGGTGAACGGGCGTGACGAGGTGCGGGTGAGCGGGTGGGCCGGAGGCCGCACGGGCAGGCGTGCGGGCAGGGCCGTACGACCGGTGGGGGAGGGCCTGTGAGCCGTGCGTCCCGAGCGCGCAGCCGCCTCGCCGTCCGGTACTTCGACGACCGGATCCTGCTGACCGACTCGTCGGTCTGGGCCTATTTCAGGCTTCCCACCGTGAGCTACGAGTTCATCACTCCCGAGGAGCGGGAGGCGCTGGCCACCAACATCACGATCGCGCTGGCCGCCATCCGGATGCCGGACGCCGAGGTGCACCTGCGGGTGGCGCACCGCACCTACCCGGCCGCCGAATGGGCGATGGCGCTGAACGCCACCTCCGACGAGGGCCCCGGCTGGCGTGACTACCTGGAGGACATGTACCGGCACGTCTGGGCCAAGGACTTCTGGACCAAGGAGGTCTATCTCGGGGTGCGGCTCGGCACGCGCGGCAGGCAACTGGGCACCGGGGTCCTCTCCCAGCTCTTCGGCTTCTACCAGCGCAGCGAGAAGGCCCTGGGCATCGAGGACGACCATGTCCCCAAGGCGGAGATCGCCAAGTGGTCCGAGCAGGCGGAGCGGCTGGGCAGGGCACTGTCGGCCAGCGCCCTGTACGCCAGGCACGCCAGCTCCGTCGAGCTCGCCTGGCTGTTCCAGCACGCCACGACCGGCTCCCTCGGCGACCCTCCGGCCTCGGCCAGCCCCAAGCGGCGGTGGGGACAGGGGGAGATCGAGTCCCTGGTCGAGGGGCAGATCCACAACGGCAGGGCGCTGCTCCGGATCGAGCAGCCGCACGGTGACTCCTACGTGGCGCACATGTCCTTCGCCCGTTTCCCCGACCTGATGCCCTTCCCCGACGGCGAACCCTGGATGCACTTCGCCGACCAGCTGCCCTTCCCGGTGGAGATCAGTTCGAGGATGCGGCTGATCCCGCCGGTCAAGGCGAGCAAGGACGTGGCGCGCCAGCTCGCCCACGCCCGTGACATGGACATCCACATCCGCGAGGCCGGGGCGGAGGCGCCGCTGGCCCTGGCCGAGCAGATCGACGCGGCCCGGATGCTGGAGCACGGCATCACCAAGGAGCGCCTGCCGTTCGTGTACGGCTGGCACCGGCTGATCGTGTCGGCCCCGACCGAGGAGATCTGCGTGCAGCGGGTCGAGGCGGTCGTGGAGCACTACCGCGACATGGGCATCGACATCGTCAACTCCACCGGCGACCAGTTCTCGCTGTTCTGCGAGACGCTGCCGGGCGAGCGGGTCAGGGTCAACGCCTACGCGCAGCGGCAGCCGCTGCGCACCATCGCGGGCGGCATGGCCACCGCCACCGTCGACCTGGGTGACCGGACGGACGAGGGCGGCTCGGGCTGGATGGGCCCGTACGTAGGGGAGACCCTGGGCCGGGCGCGCAGCATCGTGCACTTCGACCCGCTGGTGGCGGCGACGCGCAACCGGCCTACGGCCATCGCCATCACCGGCGAACCCGGCGGCGGCAAGACCACGCTGGCGCTGTTGATGATCTACCAGATGGCGCTGCGCGGAGTGACGGTCGCGGTCATCGACCCCAAGGGCGACGCCGACTCGCTGGTCCAGCTACTGCGGAAGCGGGGTAGGAAGGCACGGATCATCCCGCTCGGCTCCGCGGCACCGGGCCTGCTCGACCCGTTCTCCTTCGGCGACGACCTCGCGGCCAAGAAGACGATGGCCACCGAGACCCTGCGCCTGCTGCTGCCGCGCATGTCGGAGGAGCGCGAGTCGGCGATGATCCAGGCGGTCGCCGCGGTCTCCAACGCCGAGGACCCGTCGCTGGGCAAGGTGGTCGACTTCCTGGAGCAGACGGACGACGCCGCCTCCAAGAACCTGGGCGCGGTGCTCCGCTCCATGTCCGACATGCATCTGGCCAGGCTCTGCTTCGACCCTTCGGGCGGCGACCAGATCGACACCGAGGGCTGGACCACCGTCTTCACCCTGGGCGGTCTGACGCTGCCCGACGCCTCCACCGGCCGCGACGACTACTCCTACGAGCAGCGGCTGTCGGTGGCGCTGCTCTACCTCGTCGCGCAGTTCGCGCGGGGTCTGATGAACGGCCTGGACCGGCGGACCCCCAAGGCGATCTTCCTGGACGAGGCATGGGCGATCACCTCCACTCCCGAGGGCGCCAAGCTGGTGCCCGAGGTCAGCAGGATGGGCCGCTCCCGCAACACGGCGCTGGTCCTGGTCTCGCAGAACGCCGGTGACCTGCTGAGCGAGCAGGTGACGAACTGCCTCTCCTCGGTGTTCGCGTTCCGTTCCACCGAGCGGGTCGAGGTGGAGCACGTGATGGCGCTGCTCGGTGTCGAGGCGTCCGAGGAGCACAAGGCGGTGCTGCGCTCGCTCGGTAACGGTGAGTGCGTCTTCCGGGATCTGGACGGCCGAGCAGGCCGTATCGGGGTGGACCTGATCTCGGACGAGCTGCTGCGCTGGCTGGATACGAACCCTACCCACGACAAACCCGACGAGAAAGTGCATGATCTCCCTGGGGGCGACAGAGTCGATGGGCCGGGGGCTGCGGCGCTGGAGGTGCGGTCATGAAGGGCTCTCGCAAGAGGGATTCCCGCAGGGGAAGGCTGGGCAGGCGGATCGCCATCGGGCTGGTGGCACTGGCCGCGTTCCTCGCGCTGCCAATGGTGTTCCCCGACGAGGCGTCCACGGCCGTCGCCGCCGCGCCCTGCGACATGTCACCCGACCTGTCCCCTGACATCGTCGCGGGAGGTGTGGACGGCCTGATCAAGCCGCCGGTCCCGGACCCCGCGCAGCCGGGTGCCCAGGCGGAGGTTCCCGCGGTTCAGGGCAACTACGCGACCTACGGCATGAGCGGCCAGTTCTGGCACACCCACCAGCTCGGCTGTGACGACATCGCGGCGGTGATGGGCAACGCGATGGCCAACACGGTCTTCCTGTGGGCCAAGGCGCTGGACCGGCTGACCATCACCACCTACCAGGCGGCCGCCACCGAGGGGCCGCTGGAGTCGATCAAGAACGTCGTCGACGACATCGTGGTCCGCCTGGCCGACGCCATGTACTGGCCGTACCTGCGGCCGCTGGTGATCCTCGGCGCGGTCTGGCTGGCCTGGTACGGGCTGATCCGCAAGCGCGCCACCACCACCGCCGAGGGCGTCATCTGGATGGTCCTCGCGGTCACCGTGGCCGTCTGGTTCTTCAGCCGCCCCGGAGACCTCACGGGGCTGGGCAAGGTCGTCACCGACAAGACCGGCGAGGTGGTCAACTCCGCCTTCTCCGGGCTGCCCGGTGCGGGCGGCACCTCCTGCCTGCCGGCCAAGGGCGACGCCAACCCGCAGGTCCAGGGCGGTGGATACGGCCAGAGCGGCGTGCCGGGAGTCGAGCAGAACTCCGACGCGCTCTGGTCCACCCTGGTCTGCAAGCCGTGGCTGATGGGCCAGTTCGGCACGGCCGACGCCGACGCCCCCGTCATCAAGGTGTTCGGCGCCAAACTGCTGGAGATCCAGACGATCGACGCGGCCGAGCTGAAGGCGCAGCAGGCGCCCGAAGCGGGCTTTCACCAGGCACGATACGAGACAGAGGTCGCCGACAAGCTGCAGAACACGCCGATCTTCCCCCTTTTCCAGGGCAAGGACTGGACGAACCGGCTGGGGGTCGCGATCGGCGCCTTCATGGCCGCGGTGGTCGCGGGGCTACTGATCTTCCTGGTGGCGGTCTCGCTGCTGGTGCTCAAGGTCGGGTTCCTGCTGCTGCTGATCCTCGCGCCGGTCTTCCTGCTGATCGGCGTCCATCCGGGGTCCGGGCGGATCATCGCCATGCGCTGGGTGGAGATGCTGATCGGCACACTGCTCAGACAGGCGGTGCTGGCCCTCGTCCTGGGCGTGCTCGTGTACGGCTACGCGCTGATCATCTCCACCGCGATGCCATGGGGTATGCAGGTCATGTTCATGGCGATCCTGACGATCGCCGTGTTCTTCTACCGGCGGCCCTTCCAGCACCTGTTCGCCTCGATGGACGGGCACACGCTCACCACCCGGATGCTCGGCGACGCGGCCACCGCGCCGACCCTGCAGCGGGCCGCGTCCGCGCTGCCGCCGGTCGCGGCGGCCAGGGTGGGCCGCTGGGGCATGCGCAAGGCGGAGCCGATGCTCCAGGCGGCCGCGATGGCCGGCGGAGCCTCCGTCGGCGCGGCGGCCGCCGCCACGGTCGCCCAGGGCAGGGGACGCGGCGAGGACGGCGCCACGCCGGCCACCCCGTCGGGCACCCGGGTCCCGGTCGGCGCGCAACCGGCGCCGCTCGACACCGACTCCCAGGCGGCGGGGCGGCGCAAGGGCACCGGACGCCCGGTCACCGCGGCACGCCCGGGCGCGGCGCCACCGCTCAACCTGTCCGGTGCCGGTACGGGCGGTGGCGCGCCCCCCACCAGGTCCGGAGGGTCCTCGGGACGTGGTTCCGGCGGCTGGTTCGGCGGCTCGTCGGGAGGCTGGGCGCCGCAGGGCGGCTCCTCGGGCAACGGGGCGTCCTCGGCGGGCAGATCGTCCGGCCCCTCGGCGGTCAGGCCCGCCGCGCCATCCTCGGGTGGCGGCCGGTCGGGCGGCAGCATCTTCGGCGGCTCCTCGCGAGGCGGCTCCGGCTCGGGGTCGCGTAACGGCAACTCCTCCCGCGGCTCTTCGGGCCCGAAGGGCTCGGGCGGTTCGAGGTCGGGCGAGAGCATCTTCGGCGGCTCGCGGAGTTCCTCCGGCGGTTCGCGGAACCGGGACGCCGGAGGCAGGTCGTCCGAGGCGCCACCGCTCTGGATCACCAGGCGAGCGGAGCGCGGTGGTGATGCCGGTGAGCCGCCGCCGTTCTGGCTCCGCCCGTCCAACCCGGACAGGGACTGACGTTGACCGAGGGAGGCAGCCGGCGGGGAGTCGTCTTCGCGGTGCTGGTCGCGGTGCTCGCAGCGGTCGGCGTCTACCTGACCATGTGGCCGGAGGGCGACGGGGTGGAGAACCTGACAGAGCCCGCGGGGGCCACCCGTACCGTGGCATCGGGACGGGAGCCGGTCGCGGAGCCGACGCGTCCGGAGGCGACGGCCAGCAACGCGCCCTTCGACGTCTACTCCTACCTGCCGATGACCAAGCAGGAGTTGGCGGCCGCCGCCGACTACGCGCAGCGCTTCACCGCCGAGTACGGCACGTTCAGCTACGACGAGGACCCGGCGGTCTACGGCGACCGCCTGAAGGGTTACACCACGGCCGAGTTCTCCGGGGTGCTGCTGCGCACGGTCACCTCGCCGGGCACCGTCGAGGCGAACAGGGCCGACGAGGTCGTCTCGGTCGGCGCGGCGCGGGTGAAGGAGATCCGGCAGATCAACAGCGCCTCGGTGGTGTTCGTGGTCGTCGGCACCCAGAACGTCACGGCCAAGAGCGGGGTGAACGAGAGGACCGCGGAGTACGCCGTCACGCTCATCCAGGTCGGTGCCGAGTGGCGGGTCCACGACCTCCAGCCGGCGGATTCCGGCCAGGAGGGAGACGAACAGCCTTCCGAGACCGGCGTGGCCGGATGAACGGCGGAATCTCATGAGGGAGAACAGACACCTCCGCCTCGCGCTGGTCCTCGGAGTCGCCGGACTCTGCATGATCACGCTGATCATGGCGCCGATGATGATGATCAGTGGTTTCCCCTCGTTCCCCTCCATCACCGGGCAGGCGCAACCCGACTGCGGGAAGAACGTCCAGACGGTGGGCGACGAGTCGGAGACCGCGACGTCCGACATCCCCGAGGAGTACCTGAAGCTCTACCGCGAGCACGGACAGAAGGTCGGCGTGCAGTGGAACGTGCTCGCCGGGGTCGGCAAGCGCGAGACCGACCACGGACGCTCCACGCTCCCCGGCGTGCGCAGCGGCGTCAACTACGCGGGCGCCGCCGGGCCGATGCAGTTTCTCATCAGCACCTGGGGCGGTAAGGCCAAGATCAAGATCCCGTCCACGTTCAACGGCTACGCCTCCGACGGCGACGGAGACGGCTGGGCCGACGTGTACAACCCGGCTGACGCCATCCTAGGCGCGGCGAAGATGCTGAAGCGGAACGGCGCGCCGGAGAACGTACGGCGTTCGCTGTTCGTCTACAACCGCGCCTGGTGGTACGTCGACCAGGTCATGGAGATCGCCGAGAAGTACGCCAAGGACGGCGAGGTCGCCACCCCGCCCGAGGCGGACGACAGCTGCGACGAACCCATGCTGGAGGCGGCGCCGACAGGTACGGTGGCCGCGATCCTGCAGTACGCGCTGGCCCAGCGCGGCAAGCCCTACATCTGGGGCGGCACCGGGCCCGCCGGCTACGACTGCTCGGGGATCATCTACATGGCCTACCGGAGCGTTGGCCTGACCATTCCGCGGACCACGTTCGGCCAGTGGCCGTTCGGTGTGCAGGTCTCCGCGGGGCAGGAACAGGCGGGTGATCTCGTCTTCTTCAACTCGGGTCCCGGCACCGGCCCCGACCGTCCCGGGCACGTGGGCCTGGTGGTGTCGCCGGGCAAGATGGTCGAGGCGAGATGCCGGCTCTGCGGGCCGATCAAGGTCACCACCTATCGGGAACGCACCGGGATCGTGGGGTTCACCCGACCGCTGCAACACCCCCAGATCCTGGAGCAACTCAAGTTGAGGGAGCAGGGCTGACAGAATCGGGGGCGTCATGTTCGGCGAGGGGACGGCCTGGCCTACCCGGCAGGTGAGTCGCTTCCTGTTACGGTTCCGGTGTTCTGACCATCGCCCAACTCGGCCGGGGGAGCGAGAAGCCGCTCTCCTCGGGGAGCGGAGGAGTCACGGAAAAGGTCGTTGTGGGCGCCGCCATCGTCGATGGCCAGGGCAGGCTGCTCGCCGCCCAGCGCGCTGATCCTCCCGAGCTGGCCGGTGGCTGGGAGCTGCCGGGAGGCAAGGTCGATCCCGGCGAGGACGAGCACACGGCGCTGGTCAGGGAGTGCCAGGAGGAGCTCGGCGTACTGATCGAGGTGGGCGAGCGGGTCGGCGGCGACTGGGCGCTCGCCGGCGGCTACGTCCTGCGGGTCTGGTTCGCGGTGATCGCCGAGGGCAGGCCGGAGACCAGGGAGCACCTGGATCTGCGCTGGCTGGAGATGGACGAGCTCTACGACGTGGCGTGGCTGCCCGCGGACCTTCCAATCGTGCGGGCGGTACAAGGTCGTCTCAACGATGGGCAAGGTCGGTTCAATAAGGATTGATCGTCTCCGCACCGTGACATAACTGCTACTGGACGTGGCGATGTCGCGTGTCCGTACCCGGGGAACGGAGATATGCGGTGACCGTATGGTGGCGTGGTACTCGGCTCGTGTCGGCGGTCGGAGCGGGGGTGCTCATCCTCGGCGGTGCCTCGGGGGTGTACGCCGCCCAGCCGGCCGAGCCGGCCGAGTCGCCCCTCGATCTGGCCGCCGCCCCCGGTACGTGGGCGCGGTGGAGCCGCGCCGACGAGGTGATCCGCTTCCGCATCCGCCTGCGAGGGCCGGGCACCGGCGCGCGGCTGGCGGTCGTGACGACCCCCGCCGACGCCCTCAGAGGCATCGAGTGTCCGGTGGCGACCGGGCCCGCGACCCCGCTTCCCAAGGGGACGGCGGTCTGCTCGGTCGGTGACCTGCCCGACGGCGGCGGGCTCGTCGACGTGCTGCTCGCCGCGCCGGAGCGTCCGCGGGACATCACGCTGACCGCGATGGCCCGGATGCGCGGACCCGCTGGGGAGACGGTGCAGCAGGGACAGGGCGCGCTCAAGGGGTCGGATGTGGTGACCCGGCAGGTGCGGGGCACCGTCGGAGGCACCGTCGGAGGCACTGCCGGGAGTCCGGGCGCGGTGACACCGCAGATCCGGGGCGCCGCCGGGAGCCCGGAGCTCGCCCGTGCCCAGAGGGAGATGCCCGGGTCCGTCTCCGGGGTGAGTGCCGGGGCGTCGCCCTCGCGTGGCGGCTCCGGTGCCCCGGAAATCTCCGGCCCTTCCAGGATCCATCTGGGAGATGCCCCGCCGGCCCGGCCCGCGGATCCGCGCGCGGGCGTGGAGGCGCTCGGTGGCGCCGACCTGGTTCTCAACGCTCCCCAGGCGGTCGGGGAGCGGGGCTGGGCTCCGAAGATCGCCCCCGGCGCGTCGGAGGCGGAGAAGGCCGAGCAGCGCACGCTGGCCTTCCTTTTCGACGTTCTGGAAAAGACGTCGGTCCCCGAGGCGCCGCGTTCGGTCGTGGCGGGTGTGGGCGGGAGCACGGCCGTGCCCTCGACCTCGGGAGCTCCCTCGACCTCGGCTGCCCCCTCGGCCCCGGCTGCCCCCTCGGCCCCGGTGGCTCCCGAGGGCTCGGTACGGCCGGGAACGCGGCTTCCCGCCGACGCCGCCGTTCCGGGCACCGCACCGGGGACGAACGGCGGTGTGGCCGGCCATGGCCCGGCCGACGCCGCACCGCAGCCGGTGAGAACACCTGAGCAACATCTCCTTCAGCGGCAAAACGGCCGGAACCATCCGGCCGTGGGGACTCACGCGGGACGCGGGGCGGCCGGGCGGAAGATGTCCGGGAAGCGGCGGGCGGCCTGCCGGTCCGGCGCGCGCCGCGAGGGGGCGGGCCGACCGATGCTCGCGCCCGTGGGACCCGGCTATCCGGCAGGCGGCCAGACGATGATCGGCAAGCCCGGAGCGCGCCGCCCGATGGTGGCGCCGATGGGGCCTGGTTACCCGGGGGCCGTTCAGTGGCCGGCCGGGCAACTCGTCCAGCCCGGTCAGGGCATGCCTGGCCGGCCGGGTAAGCCGGGCCAGGGCATGCTCGTCCCGCCTGGTCAGCTCGGTCAGGGCATGCTCGTCCCGCCCGGTCAGCTCGGCGCGCAGCCGCAGCCGATGCTTCCGGGCCATCCGGGGGCAGGCGGGCAGGGAAAGGCCGGCCGGCCTGGTGCGCCGCGACGGGAAGTGGGCGGGCCGGTCGGTCCCGGCTTCCCGGGGGCCGGTTTCCCGGGAGCGGGACAGCAGGTGCCCATGGCGCAGCCGCCGGGTGGCCAGGCACCGATGGTGCCGCAGCAGGTACCGCCGCTGCCCATGGGGCAGATGCCGGGCGTACCGCAGCAGGTGCCGCCGGGTTCCACGGGGATGGCGGGGGCGGGTCAGATGCCCGGTCTCGGGGCCGGGCCCCAGCTCCAGTTGCCGCCGGCGGGCCCCTTCCCCGCCGCCGCACAGGTCCCCGTACCGCAGGGTGCGCCTCTTCCGCAGGATCTCGACGGTCCGAACACCCAGGTCCGGGCGGTCGCCGAGTCAAGCCCGCTGCTGACGGGAGTGCGGGGCCTACCGGCGGTGGGAGCAGCGGTGGGAGCACTACTCGGCCTCCTCTGGCTGCAGCGGAGGATCCAGCGCCGCCGTCGTTCGCGACACGTTTTGTAAAAGGCGATTTACTGTTACTTTTGCCCAACTAGTATTTCTTTGACGTGTTCATGGTTGATTGCACGGAGGGCACCGGTGACGCGAGCACGGCTCAGGGCAGCTGTCTCCGCCGTTGTGATGTCTTTGGGGATCAGCGGTGCCTTCCTGGTCGTCGTGGCACCGCTCACCGATTCCTCCGTGGCCGGCGCGACGGTCAGGACGATGGTCGTCGACCCGTCGTCCATCCCCGGATGTGACGTCGATCCGGCGGGGCCCTGTGAGGAGCCCACGCCGATCGTCACGGTCACGGTCACCGAGGATCCCGGAGGCGGCGCGGAGGAGACCCCGGTCCCGCAGAAGACCGTGACCACCACGGTGACCGTACCGCCGACGACGAAGCCTCCGAAGGCCACGACCCCGCCACCCGCGCAGGAGTCGGCCGCTCCGCCGGCCCAGGAGAGCTCGGCCCCGATCGCTCCGCCGGAGACGGGGACGGAGACCGATCCCAGCCCTTCGGCGTCCGAGGAACAAGAGGTCCAGTTCCCGGCCAACACCCCGCTTCCCTCGGCCACACCCTCACCGGAAGAGAGCGCCACGTTCGACGAGAACGCCTCGGGCTCCTCGGTGTCCGAGATCCGCAACGCGAACGCCGAGTTCGACGGGGCCACGCTGAGCCGCCAGCTCGGCATCCCGGCGCTGATCCTGGTGCTGCTGGTGCTGTTCGCCGTTCTGATCTTCGAGGGCAGGCTGCGCCGCCTGGCCCACGCCGCGGCCATCCGCCGGGCCGGCCCCCGGGGGATGGGTCCCCGCGTCGATCCGATGGACCCGATGACCTATCACGGCGGTCCCGGCTACGCCGCCGGACCTGGTTTCGTTCCCGGCCCCTACCAGAGCGGCACGGCCTACGCGCCGATCATCAGCCTCGTCCCGATGCAGATGTACTCTCCGGTCTACCCGGAGGGTTACGTCCCCGGGCAGTACCCCTACGGCTACGAGCAGACGACGGCGTACATGCCCGCGCCCGGCTACGAGCAGCAGCCCACCGGCCACGGCGACCCGTACGGTCAGACCGTCCAGGAGCAGGTGCCCTACGGCCCGGCGGGGCAGGACGGCCCGGCGGCCGCGTTCCACGGTCCCCAGCCCTTCGGCCAGGAACCGCAGGATGATCGGAACCGGTCGGACCGCCCCCAGGGCGATTTCCGGCCTTTCGGACCCGAGCCGCAGGATGTTCCGGGGCAGCACGCTCCGGGTCAGGGAGTTCCAGGCCAGGGCGGGCCGGAGAACCCCGGAGCCCTTGGCCCCGAGCCTCGCGAGGGGCGTTCTCCGCAGGGGCAGCCGGAGTTCCCCGGGGCGCCGTTCCCGCAGGAGCCCGCCCGAGGTGGCCACGGAGGTCCCTTCGGCGGAGTTCACGGCATCGGTGGCCCGCCGGCTCAGGGCGGCCCCGAAGGATTCGGTGGTCCGGGGGCCCACGGCCCCATCGGCGGCCCGCCCGCTCACGGTGGTCCTGACGGTCCCGGTGGTCCGGGGACCCACGGCCCGGGTAACCGGCCGGATGCCGGCGAGCAGCCCCCCATGGGGCCGGCCTCGACGGCGGTCTACCCGCTCCCCGGCCAGGACGCCGGCAAGAAGAAGCGCGGTCTCTTCCGCCGCTCCACCTGACCTCCACCGGCCTCTGGAACCGTCCTCGTCCCTGATCGCGCCGCCGGCCTGAGACAGCGCGGAAGGTCACGAAGGTCCGAGCGGCTTGAACGTTGCGGAAACACGGCGGCGCCGCCCGGGGAGAGCCCCGTGGGCGGCGCCGCCGTACGGGGGTCAGCTCTTCGAGCTGGAACGCTTGAAGATCTTGTTGCCCAGCCAGACCAGCGGATCGTACTTACGGTCGGCGACGCGCTCCTTCATGGGAATCAGCGCGTTGTCAGTGATCTTGATGTGCTCGGGGCAGACCTCGGTGCAGCACTTGGTGATGTTGCAGTAGCCCAGGCCGTGCTCCTCCTGAGCGGAGTCCTTGCGGTCGGCCACGTCGTACGGGTGCATGTCCAGCTCGGCGATCCGCATCAGGAAGCGCGGACCGGCGAAGCCGGGCTTGTTCTCCTCGTGGTCACGGATGACGTGACAGACGTTGTTGCACATGAAGCACTCGATGCACTTGCGGAACTCCTGGGACCGCTCGACGTCGATCTGCTGCATGCGGTATTCGCCCGGCTTCACGTCGGCCGGATGAGTGAAGGACGGGATCTCCCTGGCCTTCTGGTAGTTGTACGAGACGTCCGTGACCAGGTCCTTGATCACTGGGAACGTCCGCATGGGCGTCACCGTGATCGTCTCCTCCTCGCTGAAGGTGGACATCCGGGTCATGCACCCGAGCTTCGGCCTGCCGTTGATCTCCATGGAGCACGAGCCGCACTTGCCGGCCTTGCAGTTCCAGCGGACGGCGAGGTCGGGGGCCTGGGTCGCCTGGAGCCGGTGGATGATGTCGAGAACGACCTCGCCCTCGTTCACCTCGACGGTGAAGTCCTCAAGCCTGCCCTCGCCGCCCTCGCCCCGCCAGACGCGGAACTTCGCCTTGTAACTCATGGTTACTCCTTGGCCAGCGCGTCAAAGGCGGCCAGCTCTTCCTCGGTGATGTACTTCTTCAGCTCGTCGCGGTCGAACAGCGTGATGAGGTCGTCCCGCATCGCGGTCTGGACCTGCTCCTCGACCGCGATGCCGGAGCCGTCCGGGGTGAGGGCGCAGCGCAGGATCTTGGTCCGCCACTCGGCGGACATGGCCGGGAAGTCGTCACGGGTGTGGCCGCCGCGGCTCTCCTCGCGCAGCAGCGCCGCCTTCGCCACGCACTCCGAGACCAGGAGCATGTTGCGCAGGTCGAGGGCGAGGTGCCAGCCCGGGTTGTAGATCCGGCTGCCGGCCGCGCCGACGTTCTGGGCCCGCTCCTTGAGCTTCTCCACCGCCTCCAGCGCCTCGGAGACCTCCTCGGACTTGCGGATGATGCCGACCAGCTCGTTCATCGTCCGCTGCAGCTCGTGGTGGACCTCGTACGGGTTCTCGCCCGAGCGCTCCAGCGGGGCCAGCGCCTCCATGCTCGCCTTGGCCACGGACTCCTCGGAGACCTTCGGCCGGGCGGCCAGGCCGTCCACGTACGAGGCCGCTCCCATGCCCGCGCGGCGGCCGAACACCAGCAGGTCGGACAGCGAGTTGCCGCCCAGCCGGTTGGAGCCGTGCATGCCGCCGGAGACCTCACCGGCCGCGAACAGGCCGGGTACGGCCGCCGCGCCGGTGTCGGCGTCGACCTCGACGCCGCCCATGATGTAGTGGCAGGTCGGGCCGACCTGCATGGCCTCCTTGGTGATGTCGACGTCGGCCAGCTCCTTGAACTGGTGGTGCATCGACGGCAGCCGCTTGATGATCTCGGCGGCCGGGAGGCGGGTGGAGACGTCGAGGTAGACGCCGCCCTGGGGTGATCCGCGTCCCGCCTTCACCTCGGAGTTGATGGCCCGCGCGACCTCGTCACGGGGGAGCAGCTCCGGAGGGCGGCGGTTGTTGGCCTGGTCGGTGTACCAGCGGTCGCCCTCCTCCTCGGAGGTGGCGTACTTGTCCTTGAACACGTCGGGGATGTAGTCGAACATGAAGCGCTTGCCCTCGGAGTTCCTCAGCACCCCGCCGTCACCGCGGACGGACTCGGTGACGAGGATGCCCCGGACCGAGGGCGGCCAGACCATCCCGGTGGGATGGAACTGGATGAACTCCATGTTGATCAGGTTCGCCCCGGCCAGCAGGGCCAGCGCGTGGCCGTCGCCGGTGTACTCCCACGAGTTGGACGTGACCACGTACGACTTGCCGATGCCGCCGGTGGCCAGCACGATCGCGGGGGCGTCGAACAGGATGAGCTTGCCGTTCTCCCGCCAGTAGCCGAAGGCGCCGGAGATGGCGTCGCCGTCCTTGAGCAGGCGGGTCACCGTGCATTCCTGGAAGACCTTGATGTACGCCTCGGCGTCACCGTGCAGCTTCTCGTCCTCCTGCTGGAGCGCGACCACCCGCTGCTGCAGGGTACGGATCAGCTCCAGGCCGGTGCGGTCGCCGACATGGGCCAGCCGCGGGTACTCGTGCCCGCCGAAGTTACGCTGGCTGATCTTGCCGTCCTTGGTGCGGTCGAACAGCGCGCCCCACGCCTCCAGCTCCCAGACCCGGTCGGGCGCCTCCTTGGCGTGCAGCTCGGCCATCCTCCAGTTGTTGAGGAACTTGCCGCCGCGCATGGTGTCGCGGAAGTGCACCATCCAGTTGTCGTCGCTGTTGACGTTGCCCATGGCCGCGGCGGCGCCGCCCTCGGCCATGACCGTGTGCGCCTTGCCGAACAGGGACTTGCAGACGATCGCCGTCCGCTTGCCCTGCTGGCGGGCCTCGATGGCCGCCCGCAGCCCCGCACCGCCGGCGCCGATGACGACGACGTCGTATTCGTGACGCTCGATTTCCACAGGTGATCCTTATACGAACGGGAAGGCGATGATGTTCTTGGCGACCAGGCGGACGTAGAGGTCGGCGCCCATGATGCTGAACATGGAGATCAGTGCGAGCTCCTGGTGCTTGGCGTTGAGCTTCGAGACGATGCCCCAGGCCCGGTAGCGGATCGGGTGCTTGGAGAAGTGGTTCAGGCGCCCGGCCGTGATGTGCCGGCAGGAGTGGCACGACAGCGTGTACAGGTTGATGAGGATCGCGTTGACGATCAGGATCCAGGTGCCCAGGCCGGTCGGCTTGGCGATCAGCGCCTTCACCGCGTCGTACGCCAGGATGAGGCCGATGACGATCGCCGCGTAGAAGAAGTAGCGGTGAATGTTCTGAAGAATCAACGGGAAGCGTGACTCACCAGTGTACTTCTTGTGCGGCTCGGCCACCCCGCACGCCGGCGGCGAGAGCCAGAAGCCCCGGTAGTAGGCCTTGCGGTAGTAGTAGCAGGTGAGACGGAAGCCCCCGGGAAAACCGAGGATCAGCAGGGCCGGGGGCAGCGCGTACCAGTCGCCGAACGGGGCGAGGCCGAACAGCCGCGCCTCCTCGGGACAGCTCGTCGCCAGGCAGGGCGATGTGAACGGTGCGTGATATGGGGACACGAAGTAACTCGCGTCGAAGATCGTCCACGTGGCGTAGACGACGAATACCGTGAAGATGATGAATGTGACCAGTGGATAGCGCCACCACGGGTCGGTTCGCAGGGTGCGCTCCTTGATCTGCGCACGTTGCCTTCTGGCCGGGCTCTCGGCCGTTGTCTGGGTCATCGAGACCTCTCCACCTCCCGCGAACCCCGCTCGCCTTGGGGTCCGGGTCGTTTCAGTTGTGCCGCGCGCTGGGCCATGGTCGCGCCGGCTCACACGTGCGCGCGCATGTTGGTGGGGGATACGTTACGACGGAGCCCGGGGGTTATGTGAGAGAGGTCACTGGTAATTTCACTAGCCAGGTGTGATTCCTGTCACGTTGGCGCGTGAGGGCACCCCGCCTGCGGCGTCTCAAGAGGTGGACGATCACAGGGAGGTCTCGGAGGCCGTGAGAACGGGCACCGGCTGGCGGGCGGGGAGACCCCGCCGCCGGGCGTGGCGTGCCGTCAGTAGTGCTGGCCGGAGCTGGGCAGCTTGACGACGGTCACGAAGAAGTCGTCGATCCGCCGGACCACGCTGATGAACTGGTCGAAGTCGACGGGCTTGGAGACGTAGGCGTTGGCGTGCAGGTTGTAGCTGCGCAGGATGTCCTCCTCGGACTCCGACGTGGTCAGCACGACCACCGGGATCCCGCGGAGCTTCTCGTCGGCCTTTATGTCCTGGAGCACCTCCCGGCCGTCCTTGCGGGGCAGGTTGAGGTCGAGCAGGATCAGGTCGGGCCGGGGCGCGTCGGCGTACTCGCCCTCCTTGCGAAGGAAGGACATGGCCTGCTCGCCGTCGTTGACCACGTGCAGCTTGTTGCGGACCTTGTTGAGCTCGAACGCCTCCCGCGTCAGCAGGACGTCGCCCGGGTCGTCCTCGACCAGTAGGACGTCGATCCAGCGCAGGTCATTCATCAGCGGTTTCTCCTGAGGGAAAGGTCCATCGGAAGGTCGTACCGGTTCTGGTGGTGTTCTCGGGTTCGCTGTCCTCGGTGTCCACCCAGATGCGACCGCCGTGGTACTCGACGATTTTCTTGCAGAGAGCCAACCCGATGCCGGTGCCCGCGTAGACGTCCCGCCCGTGCAGACGCTGGAAAATCAGGAAGATGCGGTCAGTGTATTTACTGTCGATGCCGATGCCGTTGTCGGTGCAGGAGAACTCCCACATGTCCCCGTCGCGCCGCACCCCGATGTGGATCTCCGGCGGATCCGCCGAGCGGAACTTGATCGCGTTGCCGATGAGGTTCTGGAAGAGCTGGGTGAGCTGCACCCGGTTGCCGTGCACCTGGGGCAGCTCGTCGTAGGTCACCGTCGCGCCGGTGTCCTCGATCGGCGCGGCGAGGTTGTTCAGCGCGGCCCTCAGCGGCCCCTCGGCGTCGATGTCGGTGCGCTCGCCGCCCATCCTGCCGACCCGGGAGAAGTCGAGCAGGTCGTTGATCAGCATCTGCATGCGCTTGGCGCCGTCGACCGCGAAGGCGATGTACTGCTTGGCGCGGTCGTCGAGCTGGTCGCCGTAGCGCTGCTCCAGCATCTGGGTGAAGCTGGCCACCTTGCGCAGCGGCTCCTGCAGGTCGTGACTGGCCACGTAGGCGAACTGCTCCAGCTCGCTGTTGGAGCGCCTCAGCTCCGTCGCCTGGTCCTCCAGCTTGCGCTGCGTCTCCGAGGACCGGTGCCACTCGGCGAGGATACGGTGACGCATCGCGTCGACGTGGCCGGACAGCTCGGCCAGCTCGGCGGGGTGCTCGACCCTGAGCCTGTGGTCGAAGTCTCCCTGGGCGACCGCGCGGACCTGCTCGTTCAGCTCCGCCAGCGGGCGGAGCACCACGTGGCGCACGATGAGGACCGAGACGATCACGGCCGCGACCAGTGCTCCGGCGACTCCGATGAGCGCGACGTAGAGGGCTTGCCAGCCGCGGTCGAGCTGCACGCTGCCGATCTCGTGCAGCCGGTTCAGATGGTTCTGCAGCTCTTCGAGGGACTGGCGGATCTCGGTGGACCGGGTGGCGTTGATCGTAGCGTTCTGCCGGGCGGCGTCGGTCTTCAGCGTCGGCACCAAGGCGATGACCCGCTCCGCGTAGTCGCGCCGCCAGGCCTCCCCCCTGGCCTTCAGGTTGGCCACCTCGACGCTGATCCTCTGTCGCTCCGGTATCCGGGGGATCAGCGCGGTGAGCGCGTCCAGCGCCCGGTGCTCCGCGGCGAGCGCCTCCCGGTACTCCCGCAGGGAGGTCTCCTCGTTGGTCCTGCCGTACGTCCGCATCGAGCTCTCCTGCGCGGTCAGCGCGTTGGAGATCTCCAGGGTGCGCAGCGTCGCCGGGTCGATGACGTCGACCAGGGTCTCCCTGGCCTGGCGGGCGTCCTCGATCGACCTGATCGTGACGACGGCCGAGATCATGAAGACCAGCGCGATGCCCACCCCGGCGAACATGAACCAGCGGCCCACCGGGAACCTCCCGAAACCCTTCGCGGGGGTGGGTGCGGGCAGGGGATGCGGGCTGGTGCCGCGATCCGAGCGGTCGGTCATCGTCTTCCGTTCCGTGAGATGAGCACGGTCGCCAGGTCGTCGCTGAGCGCGTCACGGTTCAGCTCGATGACGCGTTCGATGAGGCGATCGAGTTCGATCCCGCCCTGCTCCTGGACGAGCCTGAGCAGGCCCTCGGTGCCGAGCAGGTCGGGTCCGCCGCCCACGGTGGCCTCGATCAGCCCGTCGGTGTAGAGCAGCAGCGACCAGTCGTCGCCGAGCGCGACGTCGATCTCCGACCAGTGCACGTCCTGGAAGATGCCCAGTGGCGGCCCCGAGGGGGTACCCGGCACCACGCCGATCGCGCCGTCGCGGATCAGCAGCGGCGGCGGGTGGCCGACCACGTACATCCGCGCGTGGCTGAGCGCGGGGTCGATCGTGGCGATGCACAGGGTGGTGAAGATCTCCGCGGACTTGCGTTCCAGGCGGAGCACCGACTCCAGCGTGCCGAGCAGTTCGTTGCCGGTGTGCCCGGCCAGGACCAGGGTCCGCCAGGCGATTCTGAGCGCGACTCCCAGCGCGGCCTCGTCGGGGCCGTGCCCGCACACGTCGCCGACCACCACGTGGACGGCGCCGTCGGGGCTCTGCACGGTGTCCCAGAAGTCACCGGCGAGCAGGGCGCGCCTGCGTCCTGGCAGGTAGCGGGCGTGGTGTTCGAGGATCTCGGTGGACAGCAGCGGGACCGGGAGGAGCCCGCGTTCGAGGCGGGAGTTCTCCTTGGTGAGCAGTTCGGCCTCGACCAGCCTGCGCTGGGCCAGGTCGGCTCGCTTGCGTTCCATCGCGTAGCGGATCGCCCGTGCCAGCAGGCGACCCTCCACGTCCTGCTTGACCAGGAAGTCCTGGGCGCCGGCGGCGACCGCCTCCACGCCGACGTGGGCGTCGTTCAGGCCGGTCAGCACGAGCACGGCGGCATGCGGCGCCATCGAGAGCACCTGCTCCAGCGCCTCCAGGCCGGTCGCGTCGGGCAGGGAGAGGTCGACGAGCACGCACTGCACCTCGGAGGTCAGCCGGACCCTGCTCTCGGCCAGGCTCCGCACCCAGATGATCTTCGGTGGATTGTCCGCCTCGCCGAGCAACTCCTCCACGAGGAAGGCATCGCCCGCGTCGTCTTCGATGAGAAGAAGCGTGAGCGTTTCATTGGCGGGGGCGGTCACTGACGCCTCTTCATGAGCTCGGGAGAACCTGTCGACGCTACGTAGAATAGTGCGACACGTCAGGTACCGGGACGCCGATGCGATGTGATTCACCGCCCGTCGGACACCGGGGGAGGCACGGATCGGCGCGAGGCGCCGACGGTCTCCTCGCCGGTGGTCAACCCTGGATGATCAGGTCCAATCCCTGGGGAAGGCTGCCCTCGTGGGCGGCCTCGGCGAGGAAGAGGAGCAGGGTCGCGCGGAAGGCCTGGGCCGCGCGGGTGGGCTCGACGTCCTTGCGGTGCGCGATGGCGATGGTGCGGCGCAGCCCGGGGGGAGCCAGGGGTGTCCCGGAAAGTCCCGGGCGGCCGTCCAGGACCATCGAGGGGACCAGCGCGACCCCCAGCCCGGCCTCCACGAAGCGCAGCACGGCGTCCATCTCGCCGCCCTCCACCGCGAACCTGGGCTCGAACCCGGCCTGCCGGCAGGCGTTGAGCGTGGCCTCCCGCAGGTCGTATCCGCGCCTGAACATCACCATCGGCCGCCGCCGCAACTCCTCGATGCGCACGTACGGCTTGCGGGCGCGAGTGGTCGAGGGGGAGGCGACGACGAGGTTCTCCCGCAGGACCTCCTCGGTGACGAGGGCGGGGTCGTCGCTGTGCAGCGGCATGATGATCAGCGCCAGGTCGAGCTGGCCCCGGGCGAGGGTGCGGACCAGGTCGCGGGAGCCGCCCTCCTCCACGAACAGCTCGATGCCGGGGTAGGCGTGGTGGAACCTGGCCAGCGCGTCGGCGAGCAGCCCCGCGCAGAGCGAGGGCGTGGCACCCAGCCGGACCCGGCCGCGGCGCAGCCCGGCCAGCTCGCCGACCTCGCTCCTGGCGGTCTCGGCGTCGGCCAGCATGCGGCGGGCCAGCGGCAGCAACGCCTCGCCCGCGGGGGTCAGCGTGACGTTTCCCCGGGCACGGCTGAACAGCGGTGCGCCGAGCTCGGCCTCCAGGGCCTTGATCTGCTTGCTCAGCGAGGGCTGGGCTACGCGCATCCGCTCGGCGGCCTGGGTGAAGTGCCGGGCCTCGGCGACCGCCACGAAATAGGCGAGTTGCTGGAGCTGCACGTTTCCCTAGCGTACGGACCCCCCGACCGCGGATTCGGGGCGGGTGGTGGTGGGGGGGACAATGTGAGATTGCTCGCACCGCGTCGGAGGGCGCGGCGCTGGAAGCGACAGCGACGCAGAGGTAATAGCCGCAGGCTATGGAAACCACATCCACGATGACTTGGACTTGGCTAAAACCCCTTACCTAGCGTCACGAGGGTGACTGCCACGATTGAGCGCGGATCCGCCACCGCGTCTGTGAACCCCCCCGCGGATACCGCGAAGACCGCGAAGCCCAGGCGGAGAAGCGGCTTCCTGGGCTCCTCGAACGGCAAGAAGGCCGTGATGGCCATCACGGGTGCCGTGATGGTGATCTTCCTCGTCGGCCACATGGCCGGAAACCTCAAGAGCTTCGCCGGTGCCGAGTCGTTCAACACCTACGCGGCCTTCCTGCGGACCATGGGCGAGCCGATGCTCCCGTACCGGGTCCTGCTGACCGTCGTCGAGGTCGTGATGGTCGTCGCGGTCGTCCTGCACATGTGGTCGGCGATCTCCCTGGCCCGGCGGGCCAGCAAGGCCCGCCCGGTCAAGTACGCGGCCAAGCGCAAGTCCAGGGCGAACGGCTACGCGGTGCACACCATGCGCTACGGCGGCGTCATCATCGTGCTGTTCGTGATCTACCACCTGCTGGACCTGACGTTCGGCACGGCCAACCCGGCCGGTGGCGGCGCCACCCCCTACGACCGCCTGGTCGAGGGCTTCGCGCCGTCGCGCTGGTGGGTCACCCTGTTCTACGTGCTCGCCCTCGTCATGGTCGGCCTGCACCTGCGCCACGGCCTGTGGAGCGCCTTCCAGACGCTCGGCCTGGCGAGCAGCCGTAGCTACCGCCCGCTGAAGGCCGTCGCCGCGGGCCTGTCGGCGCTGCTGGTCATCGGCTTCCTGGTGGTCCCGGTGGCGGTCGCGATCGGAGTGATCAAGTGAGCGAGAACGCGAACCCGGCGGGCCTGCCGCACGGAGCACAAGGAGCGAGGACCGCGATGAGCACGGGGTACACCGAAGGTGAGCCGATCCGTGACACCAAGGCTCCCGACGGCCCGATCGAGGAGCGCTGGGAGAAGCGCAAGTTCTCCGCGAAGCTGGTCAACCCGGCCAACAAGCGCAAGCTTCACGTCATCGTCGTGGGCACCGGTTTGGCGGGCGGCTCGGCCGCCGCGACCCTCGGCGAGCTCGGCTACAACGTCACCTCGTTCTGCTACCAGGACACGCCCCGCCGCGCGCACTCCATCGCGGCCCAGGGCGGTATCAACGCCGCCAAGAACTACCGCGGCGACGGCGACTCGATCTACCGGCTCTTCTACGACACGGTCAAGGGCGGCGACTTCCGCGCCCGCGAGTCCAACGTCTACCGGCTCGCCCAGGTCAGTGTGAACATCATCGACCAGGCCGTGGCCCAGGGGGTGCCGTTCGCCCGCGAGTACGGCGGTCTGCTCGACACCCGCTCCTTCGGCGGCGCGCAGGTCTCCCGTACCTTCTACGCCCGAGGCCAGACGGGCCAGCAGCTCCTGCTCGGCGCGTACCAGGCGCTGGAGCGCCAGATCGCGGCCGGCACCGTCAAGATGCACACCCGCCACGAGATGCTCGACCTGATCGTCTCCGACGGCCGGGCGCGCGGCGTCATCGTCCGTGACATGGTCACCGGCGAGATCGAGCGGCACGTCGCCGACGCGGTGGTGCTGGCCAGCGGCGGGTACGGCAACGTGTTCTTCCTGTCGACGAACGCCAAGGGCTGCAACACCACGGCGATCTGGCGGGCGCACCGGCGCGGCGCGATGTTCGCCAACCCCTGCTACACCCAGATCCACCCGACCTGCATCCCGGTCAGCGGCGACCACCAGTCGAAGCTGACCCTGATGTCGGAGTCGCTGCGCAACGACGGCCGCGTGTGGGTGCCGCTGAAGGCGGGCGACACCCGTCCGGCCTCGGCGATCCCCGAGGAGGAGCGCGACTACTACCTGGAGCGGATCTACCCGGCGTTCGGCAACCTGGTCCCGCGTGACATCGCCTCCCGCGCGGCCAAGAACGTCTGCGACGAGGGCCGCGGTGTCGGCCCCGGCGGCCTGGGCGTCTACCTCGACTTCGCCGACGCGATCCGCCGTCTGGGCCGCGAGGCGGTGGAGAAGAAGTACGGCAACCTCTTCGAGATGTACGAGCGCATCACCGGCGAGGACCCGTACTCCCAGCCGATGCGCATCTACCCGGCGGTCCACTACACGATGGGCGGCCTGTGGGTGGACTACGACCTGCAGTCCACGATCCCGGGCCTGTTCGTGATCGGCGAGGCCAACTTCTCCGACCACGGCGCCAACCGCCTCGGCGCGTCCGCGCTGATGCAGGGGCTGTCCGACGGCTACTTCGTGCTGCCGACCACGATCGGCGACTACCTGGCGAACGGCCCCTACGGTGAGGTCGACGAGGAGGACGTGACCGAGGCCGAGGCCGAGGTGCGCCAGAAGATCGAAAAGCTGCTGACGAACAACGGCACCCGCACCGCCGACTCCTACCACCGTGAACTCGGCAAGATCATGTGGGAGTACTGCGGCATGGAACGTACCGAGGAGTCGCTCCGCAAGGCGCTGGAGCGGATCCCCGAGCTGCGCGAGGAGTTCTGGCAGAACGTGAAGGTGTCCGGCGAGGCCGACGAGCTGAACCAGGCGCTGGAGCGGGCCGGACGGGTCGGGGACTTCTTCGACCTGGCCGAGCTGATGTGCATCGACGCGCTGCACCGTACCGAGTCGTGCGGCGGCCACTTCCGCGCCGAGTCCCAGGACGCCGACGGCGAGGCCCTGCGCGACGACGAGAACTTCTCCTACGTCGCGGCCTGGGAGTACGGCGAGCAGGGTCCGATCCTGCACAAGGAAGACCTCGACTACGAGTACGTCAAGATGAGCCAGCGGAGCTACAAGTGAGTGCACCCGACGCGGTGAGCGGACCGGTTCGCGTGGAACGAGCGATCCGCGCAGCGAATGAGGAGAGGTAAGCGAACCGTGAGTATGAACCTCACTCTCAAGGTCTGGCGTCAGAAGGGCCCCAAGGACGAGGGCCGGATGGTCAACTACCGGGTCGAGGACGTGTCACCGGACATGTCCTTCCTGGAGATGCTCGACGTCCTCAACGAGCGGCTCATCCTGGAGGGCGACGACCCGATCGCCTTCGACCACGACTGTCGCGAGGGCATCTGCGGCATGTGCGGCATGGTCATCAACGGCGTGGCGCACGGCGAGCAGGTGGCCACCACCACCTGTCAGCTGCACATGCGCCACTTCGAGGACAACGCGGTCATCACCATCGAGCCGTGGCGTGCCGCGCCCTTCCCGGTGGTGAAGGACCTGGTCGTGGACCGCTCGGCGTTCGACCGGATCATCCAGGCGGGCGGCTTCATCTCCGTCCCGGCCGGCTCGGCCCCCGACGCGCACAGCGTCCCGGTGAAGAAGGTCGACGCCGACGCGGCGTTCGACGCGGCCACCTGTATCGGCTGTGGCGCCTGCGTCGCCGCCTGCCCGAACGGCTCGGCCTCGCTCTTCACCGCGGCCAAGATCACCCATCTGAGCCTGCTGCCGCAGGGCCAGCCCGAGCGCGACTCCCGTGCCGTCGCGATGGTCGAGCAGATGGACGCCGAGGGCTTCGGCGGCTGCACCAACACCGGCGAGTGCACGGCGGTCTGCCCCAAGGGCATCCCGCTGGACACCATCGCCCAGATGAACCACGACTACCTGCGGGCCGCCAAGTAGGCCAGGCGGTCGCCGGGCGTCCGGCCCCGTCCCCGGGGCCGGGTGCCCGATCGATCCTCCGGGCCTTCCCGGGTTCACCGAGCCGTACATCCGAGGTGATGTACGGCTCGCGCCGTCCCGGGATCCATCCGGCCGGGAACGCGCGCAGGGCGACGACGCCCGAGGTTCGAACGTCCTTCGGATCAGTGCCGATCCGGTCGGCCGAGGTGGCGGGCGATCTCGCGGCGGACGTCGTCGGCGGTGAGGCCCGCCTGGGTGATGACCCGCATCCCGGGCCCCGTGCCGTCGCGGACCAGGCCGAGCAGCAGGTGTTCGGTGCCGATGTGTTTGTTCTTCAGCCGCAGGGCCTCCCGCAGGGACAGCTCCAGGACCTTCTTGGCGCCGGGGGTGAAGGGAATGTGGCCCCGGGGCGCCTTGCGGTCGCGGGGGCGATCCAGGGCGCCGGGCCCGAAGGCGGCCTCGACCTTCTCCCGGATCGCGTCGAGGTCGATGCCGATGGTCTCCAGGGCCTCCGCGTCGAGGTCTCCGGCGCGGGGAGTGCGGCCGACCGCCTCGTCGGCTCGTTCGTGGGTGAGGCCGAGGCCGGTCAGCACCTGGGCGCCGACGCCGTCACCCTGGCGCAGCAGGGCGAGCAGCAGGTGCTCGGTGCCGATGTGACCGTGACGCAGGCGCCGTGCCTCCTCCTGGGCGAGGACCGTCACCCGCCGGGCCTTGTCGGTGAACCTTTCGAACATGGTCAGTCCTTCCGTCTCAGCAGACCTCGGCCGCCCGCGTACTTCTTGTGCACCGCCTGCCGGCTCACCTCAAGGCAGTGCGCGATCTCCTGCCAGGACCAGCCCTGGTCCCTGGCGTTCTCCACCTGGAGGGCCTCCAGCCGGTCGACCAGCGTCCGCAGCGCCCGCACGGCCCGCAGGCCGACGGCCGGATCGCGGCTACCGGCGTCGGATGCCAGTTGCGCCGTATCACTCATGTCTGTCAATTTAGGTTGACGTACTCCATCTGTCAACCCTGATTGACGGCGACACGCCGAGGAGGCCGAAAATCGTTTGCCGAGCCAGGTCGAAGTTTGTGACCCTTGCTGTGAGATGCGCTCCTTACCAGCCGCCGACCCAGGCGTTCCCGATGCCCGCAGCCCGATCGGCTACCTGTTGTGGGTGGCCCGTATGCAGCGGGGCCCGCTGCTGATCGGCATCGGCTACGCCATCCTGTGGTGGCTGGCGATGGCGCTCGTACCGGCCGCGATAGGCAACGGCATCGACGCGATCACGCCCAAGGCCAAGGACCTGCCGGCCCTGGTCACCTGGGGCGCCGTGGTGCTCGCCCTGGGAATCATCCAGGCCGTCATGGGCGTCCTGCGGCACCGGATGGCCGTCTACAACTGGCTGAGCGCCGCCTACCGGACCGTCCAGGTCACCGCCAGGCAGTCGACCCGGCTGGGCGCGACCCTGCCCAAGCGCATGTCCACCGGCGAGGTGGTCAGTGTCGGCAACTCCGACATCGCCCACATCGGCAACGCGATGGACATCCTGCTCCGCGGCAGCGGCGCCGTCGTCGCCATCGCCGTCGTGACCGTCATCCTGATCGGCGCCTCGCCGCAACTGGGGCTGATGGTGCTGGTCGGGCTGCCCCTCGTGGCGGTCGCCGTCGCCCCCCTGCTCAAGCCGCTGCACCGCCGCCAGAACGACCACCGCGACCTGCAGGGCGACCTCGCCACCCGCGCCGCCGACATCGTCACGGGCCTGCGGGTGCTCCGCGGCATCGGCGGCGAGCGGGTCTTCGCCGACCGCTACGGCGCCGAGTCGCAGCGAGTGCGCCACGCCGGCGTGCGGGTGGCCTCCGTCGAGTCGATGCTGGAGGGCGCGCAGATCCTGCTGCCCGGATTGCTGATCGCCGGGGTGACCTGGCTCGGTGCGACCTTCGCGATGCGCGGCGAGATCACTGCCGGCCAGCTCGTCGCCTTCTACGGCTACGCGGTCTTCCTGATCGCCCCGGTGCGCACCCTCACCGAGGCGGCCGACAAGCTGACCAAGGGGCACGTCGCCGCTCGCAGGGTGGTGCGTATCCTGGCGCTGAATCCCGAGGTGGAGGGCGGCACCGGCCGCTCGGAGGGCGGCCTGCTGCGCGACGTGACCTCCGGGGTCGCGGTGCGTCCCGGCATGCTCACCGCCATCGCGGCGGCCGTCCCCGAGGAGGCCGTGACCATCGCCGACCGGCTCGGCCGCTACAGCGACGGCGACGTCGACTTCGGCGACGTGGCGCTCGACACCCTGCCGATCTCCGAGGTCCGCCGCCGCATCCTCGTCGCCGACAACGGGGCCCAGCTGTTCGCCGGGGTGCTCAGGGACGAACTGGACGTCACCGGCCGGGCCTCCGACGAGGAGATCAACTCGGCGTTGCGGGCCGCGTGCGCCACCGACATCGTCGAGGCGCTGCCCGGCGGTCTGGAGGGGCGCGTCGCCGAGGCCGGCCGGGAGTTCTCCGGCGGCCAGCAGCAGCGGCTCAGGCTCGCCAGGGCGCTGACCCTCGACCCGGAGGTGCTCATCCTCATCGAGCCCACCAGCGCGGTCGACGCGCACAGCGAGGCCCGCATCGCCGACCGGCTGGCCAAGGCCCGCGCGGGCAAGACCACGCTGGTCTGCACGACCAGCCCGCTGGTGCTCGACCGCACCGACCACGTCATCTACGTCGAGGGAGGCGTCGTGCGCGCCCAGGGCACGCACCGGGAGCTGCTGGCCGCCCACCCGGGCTACACCGCCGTCGTGACCAGGGGTGAGGAGTCATGAGCAGGCAGATCCTGCCCGTCGCCGACACCGCGCAGGTTCGGGCGTACGCCCGCAGGCTCACCCTGAAATATCCCGGAGAGCTCACCGTGGCGCTGGGGCTGCACGGCCTGGCCGCCGTCGCCGGCCTGGCGGTGCCGTGGCTGCTCGGCGGCCTCGTCCAGGGCGTCCAGGACGGCACCGGGATCGACGTGACCACGGTGTCGCTGGCCATCGGCGGCTTCCTGGTCGCCCAGGCGGTGCTGGTCAGGTTCGCCGTCTACGCCTCGGCCAGGCTCGGCGAGAAGGTCCTCGCCGAGCTGCGCGAGGAGTTCGTCGGGCGGGTGCTCGGCCTGCCGCTGTCCGTCGTCGAGCGGGCCGGATCCGGCGATCTGATCTCGCGGACCTCGCGGGACGTCGACTCGCTGTCGCGCACCGTACGGCACGCCGTGCCCGAGACGCTGATCGCGCTGGTCACCTGCCTGATCACCGTCGGCGCGCTGGTACTGGTCGGGCCGCTGCTCGCGCTGCCCTCGCTGCTGGCCGTCCCCATCCTGTGGATCTCCACCCGCTGGTATCTCAACCGGGCCAGGGAGGGCTACCTGCGGGAGAGCGCCGCGTACGCCGACATGACCGACGGGCTGGCCGAGACGGTCGGCGGCGCCCGTGCGGTGGAGGCCCTGGGCCTGCAGGAGCGGCGGCACCGCCGCACCGACACCGACATCGCCCGCTCGTGGGCGGCCGAGCGCTACACGCTGGGGCTGCGCACCGTGTGGTTCCCCTCGGTCGAGCTCGGCTACGTGATCCCGATCGTGGCGACGCTGGTCATCGGCGGCCTGTTCCACTTCCAGGGCTGGGTATCGGTGGCCCAGGTCACCGCGGCCACGCTCTACGTCCAGCAGCTCATCGACCCGCTCGACCGGCTGCTGATGTGGATCGACGAGCTCCAGGTCGGTGGCGCCTCCATGGCCCGGCTGCTCGGCGTCGCCGAGGTGCCCGACGACCGCGAGGCCACCTCCGCCGCTCCCGAGGGCAGTGAGCTGGCGGCCGACGACGTCCGCTACGCCTACCGCGAGGGCCACGACGTGCTGCACGGCATCGACCTGCTGGTCAAGCCGGGCGAGCGGCTGGCCATGGTCGGGCCGTCGGGGGCGGGCAAGTCCACGCTGGGCCGCCTGCTCGCCGGCATCCACGGCCCCCGCACCGGATCGGTCACCGTGGGCGGCGTCCCCCTGGTCGAGCTACCCCTGAACGACCTGCGCGGCCAGGTCGCCCTGGTGACCCAGGAGCACCACGTCTTCCGGGGCACGGTGCGCGACAACGTGCTGATCGCCAGGCCCGACGCCGACGACGCGCGGGTCCGCGAGGTGCTGGAGGCCGTGGACGCCTGGGACTGGGTCGAGGCCCTGCCCGACGGGCTCGACACGGCGGTCGGCTCCGGCGGCGAGCACGTTCCCCCCGCCCAGGCCCAGCAGCTGGCCCTGGCCCGGCTGGTGCTGGCCGATCCGCACACCCTGGTCCTCGACGAGGCCACCTCGCTGATCGACCCCCGCGCGGCCCGCCGCCTGGAACGCTCGCTGGCCGCCGTCCTCGAAGGCCGTACGGTGATCGCCATCGCCCACCGCCTCTACACGGCCCACGACGCCGACCGCGTCGCGGTCGTGGAGGACGGCCGCATCGGCGAACTCGGCTCCCACGAGGAACTGGTCGCCGCGGGGGGCTCCTACGCGGCCCTGTGGCGCAGCTGGCACGGCACCTCCGGTTGAGGACCGGCGCGGGTCAGCCTCGCCGGGCCGCGGCCTGTTTCGGCGGCTCGGCAGGGGCCGGGCGGCGGACGTACACCGGCGTGCCGGTCGGGGTCATGTCGAACAGCGGCTTGGCGTTGTGCAGCGGGACGCGGATGCAGCCGTGGGACGCGGGGTGGAGCGGGACCCTTTCCGAGCCGTGGAAGCCGATGCCATCGTTGAAGTAGATGGTGTAGAACTGGTCGCCCAGTGGCCCATGGGTCCAGCCGGTGGTCCGCCACCAGGCGCGGAAGTCCCCGGTGGGCGTGACGGCGACCCCGCAGTGGCCGTTCTTGCAGTAGTGCTTGTCGTTGCCGGTCGAGATATGGGAGACCAGCGCCGGCTTGCCGTCCTGCCAGGCCGTGAGCAACTGGCGACGCAGGTCGATCTCCACCCTGGTGGGAGCCCCGTAGGACACCAGCGGCCTGACCCGCGCCGGATGGGCGAGTGCCTTCCAGGTCGCCGGGTCGATCTCGTCGTCGGCGGGCAGCCCGTTGGCCTTCTGGAAGGCCCACACGGCCGCGCGCAGCGCGGGGTCGTACTCCTGGCCGGTGGATCCCGTGCGGAACCCCAGCCGGTCGAGACGTTTTTTGATCTCCTGGACCTGGGTTCCCCGGTCACCGGGGCGAAGGACGGGGAAACGCGACAGCGGGGTGTGCCCGGAACGGGGCGGGCGGTCGTCGGCGACGGCGGCGGGTCCGGAGCGTCTCGGTGACGCGACGCCGGTGTTCGCGGTGCCGGTGTTCGCGATGCCCAACGGCAGGCACGAGGTGAGCGCGAGGGCCGTGTTCGAGATCAGCAGGCATTTGACGATTCTCTGCATTTCAGTGAGCCTCTTTGGTCTGTCGTCGCGACCGAGCAGGGTGACATACGGCGCCGGGCGACCTCGCCGTGTTCAGGCCGTCTCGCGTCGACTCCGGGAAGAAAGGAGAACGCTCAGCAGGAGTAGGAGTACGTGCGGTCCGCCACGGCCGCGCGCACCAGGCCGACGGCCTCCTGGGCGCAGCCCCAGGAAAAGCTGAATCCGGCCCCGCCGTGTGCGAAGTTGTAGACGACCCGTCCTTCCCCGTCCCACTCAAGGCAGACGTTCTCCTTCCGGAACGGCCGCAGTCCGGCCCGTACCGGTTCATCAGGATCCAGCTCGAAACTTCGCAGCGCGGGCATGAAGGCCAGGCAGCGCTCATACATGTCCCGCACCGGGGCGTGATTCTCCAGGTTGATTCCGGTGTCCCACTCGTCTTTTTCCGCGAGCCCGCCGAGAACAAGGATCTGCGGACTGCGCGGCACGATGAAGACGATGTCCTGCTCGCCGTCGTTCGTCTCGTCGTGGGAGACGCAGTGGGCCTCGTCGATCCCGTCGTTGCGGACCCGCACCAGCGCACCGCGGAGTGGATACATGCCGACACCGCGGAGCTCGGCGGTGCCGAGCCCCGCGCAGCAGACGATCACCTCGGCGTCGAACCGGTCGAGGAGCTCGGCCTTCCTCTCGGTCAGCGACCCCTCGATCCGATGCCGTCCGACCCGCACCCCGTGCATTCTGACCTGCCGCATCAGCCACAGCATGTACCGGTCTGTGTCGATCATGGGCGCCAGGTGGGAGTAGGCGTCGACCACGCCGTAGCCGGGGCCGACGCCGTTCCGCTCGGCGAGCGATCGGTCGTGGACGAAACCGCGCACCTTCCCCGCGAGCTCCCGCATCTTGTGGAGATCGTGGGGGTTCTCCTCGACGGGGTGCTTGAAATAGAAGTTGGACCTTCGCATGGCCACCCCGGGGACTCCGGACCGGGCCAGCTCATCGAATATCCGGTACGAGGTGACGCACCAGCTCTTGGAGCGGGCGAGCGAGACCTGGTCGTGGTGGTAACCGCAGACCGCGGGCGGCCACTCCCACAGCGCGCCCGCGACGACCGAGACGATGTCGGGTGCGAACCTGTCCGCGATGACGGTGACCCGGAATCCCTCCCTGGCCAGACAGAGCGCGGTCGTCAACCCGCTCACACCGGCTCCGACGACGAGCACCTTCGCTGAATTCGCGCGCACCTGGGAACGCCTTCTTTCTGGATCCGTCCAGCTCGATCGATTTTCGGCGTGGCCGACCGAGGAAGGTCGTCACAACGAGCGCTGAAACTTCTCCAGGGTAAATCGAGGCACCGGTGAACCCCGGAACGGCGGCGAATCCGAGATGGGGGACGGATGGCCGTCGAGGAATGGAAAAAACGTACTGAACGGGGAAAAGCCATACCCGTCCCAAATCCCATGATGACGAGTGTTTGGCGGCGTGCCGGATTTTCATCGCCAATCAATGGATCGGCTCGGGAGAACAGCGGCACATTTTTGGCCGTTCCCCGGCGGGTGTGGCGGGCTGGATTGCCTACGTTGTCCTGGGGACTCGCCTATATATCCTCGGTGGGACTGTTGAGGGTAGCTGGCCGGTCGAGTCGTACTTGTTCCGGAACGTGGCGACCGGAGGAATTCAGTCGCGCGTCCGATGGGAAACGCCGTGCCGGTGAGCGGTTCTGTGCCGCACCGGCACGGCGTCGTATCTTCTGACGGGAACGGCCCCGGCTCAGGTCAGGGCTTTCTTCAGGAAGTCGACCTGGAGCAGGAGCAGGTTCTCCGCCACGACCTCCTGCGGGGTCATGTGGGTGACCCCGGACAGCGGCAGCACGTTGTGCGGGCGACCGGCGGCCAGCAGAGCCGAGGAGAGGCGGAGGGTGTGGGCGGCGACCACGTTGTCGTCGGCCAGGCCGTGGATCAGCAGGAGGGGGCGGTCCAGCTTCTCGGCGTCGGCGAACAGGGACGAGGAGTCGTAGTGCCCCTCGTCGGGCCGGCCGAGGTAGCGCTCGGTGTAGCAGGTGTCGTACAGGCGCCAGTCGGTCACCGGGGCTCCCGCGACGGCCGCGTGGAAGGTGTCGGGGCGGCGGAGCACGGCCAGGGCGGCCAGGTAGCCGCCGAAGGACCAGCCACGGATGCCGACCCGGGTCAGGTCCAGGTCGTCGGGGAACCGCGCGGCGGCGCCGTGCAGGGCGTCGATCTGGTCATCCAGGACCGGGCCGGCCAGGTCGTGCAGGACGGCCCGCTCGAACTCGGGGCCCCGCCCCGGGGTGCCGCGGCCGTCGGCCACGACCACCGCGAAGCCCTGGTCGGCGAACCACTGGCTGGTCAGGTGCGCCCCGGCCGCGGCCAGGACACGCTGGGCGTGCGGTCCGCCGTACGGGTCCATGAGGACCGGCAGTCTCGCGGAGCCCGGCACGTGCCCGGAGGGCAGCAGCACCGCGGTGGCCAGGTCGCGCTCGCCCGCCCTGATCAGGGAGACCCGCAGGTCCAGGCCGGGACGCTCGGCGTGCGAGGTGATGTGGCCGCGAGGCGTGCCGTTGTGCAGGACGCGGGTGACCGAGCCCTCGCTCTCGAGGGTCTGACCGGTGATCACCAGGGTGCCGCCCGCGGTGTGGCCGCTGTAGACACCGCCCTCGGTCGGGCTGACGAGCGTGATCTGACCCCTCCGGTACGCCCATACCGCGATCTCGGTGGGTTCCCCGCTCGCCCGGAAGAGCACGGTCTCGCCGTCGATGTCGAGGATCTCGCGGACCTGGAGGGTGGGCGGTGTGACGGGGCCGTCGCCGACGATCAGGCGGTGGCCGCCCTCGGAGACGGCGGCCCAGACGAGGCTGCCGTCGGCCAGGTGGCCCGGAACGCCGGTGACGACGTCGACCCAGGCGGGGTCGGTGTCCTCGCGCACCAGGGTGGAGGCGCCGGTGGCCGGGTCGACGGCGAGCAGCCGCATGGTCCGCTGGTCGCGCGTCATGGTGACGATCGACAGGCCGTGGGCGTCCCAGGCGGCGTTGACCAGGTACTCGTCGTCGAAGGGCACGGGGACGCGGGCCCCGGTGAGGGTCAGTACGAAGAGTTCGACCCCGGCGTTGGCGGTTCCCGCGGAGGGGTAGCGCTGCTCGGCGGCGGGCCGGGCCGGGTTGGCGGGGTCGGCGATGTGCCACCGCTGGACCGGCGACTCGTCGGCCCGCTCGACCAGGATCGCGTCCCCCGACGGGGACCACCAGTAGCCCCGCATGCGGTCCATCTCCTCGGAGGCGATGAACTCGGCCAGGCCGTAGGTCACCTCCGGGGCCTCGGGGCGGGCCAGCGCGTGGTCGACCTCGTCCGCCAGGTCCTGGATGTGGAAGGCGCCGCCGGTCACGTAGCCGACGTGTTCTCCGGTGGGGGACATCCGGGGGTCGATCACCGGTCCGGGGGTCTGCAGATTCCTTACGTACCCGGTCTTCAGGTCGACGACGTAGAGGCCGCCGGAGAGCGCGAACGCGGCGGTGGCCACCGCGGCGTCGGTGCTGTATCCGACGATGCCGCCGGCCTGCTCTCTGCTCCGCTCGCGGCGCGCCCGCTCCTCGGGGGGCAGGTTCTCGTCGTCCGCGGCCAGGGCGCGCGGGTCGACGACGAGCCGTTCCGCGCCGCTGAGGACGTCGTACTCCCACAGGCAGGTCACCGGATCGGAGCCGCCCCTGGTCCGTAGGAAGACGATGCGATCACCGCTTGGAGCGATCGTGAAGCCGCGGGGCACTCCGAGGGTGAATCGGCGGGTTCTGGCGTGCAGGCGAGGAAAGCTCTCACTCATACGAGCCATCTTGCCAGTTCCGCGTCGGCTGTCCTGTTCTCCAGAAGTGGTGAATTCGGAGGTTCTGGGCGATCCCTGGCATCGATACCCTCAAACCTATGACTGACCGGCGCCTGATGCTCGTGCATGCCCATCCGGACGACGAGACGATCGGCAGCGGGGCCACCATGGCCAGGTACGCGGCCCAGGGCGCGCACGTCACACTGGTGACCTGCACCCTGGGGGAGGAGGGCGAGGTCATCCCGCCTGAGCTGGCCCACCTGACCGCCGATCGCGACGACACCCTGGGAGAGCACCGCGTCTCCGAGCTCGCCGCGGCCTGCGCCGCGCTCGGCGTCACCGACCACCGCTTCCTGGGCGGCCGGGGCCGCTGGCGCGACTCCGGCATGATGGGCGTCGTCTCCAACCACGCCGCGAACGCCTTCTGGCAGGCCGATCTGGACGAGGCGGCCGGGGAGCTCGTCAGGATCATCCGCGAGGTGCGGCCCCAGGTTCTCGTCACCTACGACGAGAACGGCTTCTACGGCCATCCCGACCACATCCAGGCCCACCGGGTCACCTGGCGGGCCTTTGAGCTGGCGGCGGACCCGGCGTACGGCGAGGACGGTCCGTGGCGCGTTTCGAAGTTCTACCACACCGCCATGCCCAGGTCGGTGATGATCAGGGGGGAGGAGGCGATGCGTGAGAACGGCACCCCCTTCCTCGTCGAGTCGGTCGCCGACCTGCCGTTCGGTTGCGCGGACGACGACGTCACCACCGAGATCGACGCCCGTGCCCACATCGAACGGAAGGTAGCCGCGATGCGGGCGCACGCCACCCAGATCAGCGTGAGCCCGCCCTGGTTCGCGCTGTCCAACGACGTCGGCCAGGAGTTGCTCGGGATCGAGCACTTCGTTCTCCGCTCCGGCGCGCGGGGTCCCGCGAGGCCGGGAGCGCCGATCGAGGTGGGAGGTCTCGGCGAGCCTTACGGCCGCGAGGACGACCTCTTCGCCGGGATCGACTAGCCTCGATGTTTGTGATGGAGCAGGTCCCCGCGACACGCGAACCCTCGGAGACGGTTGTCACCGTGGCGGTCAACGCGGTGCTCGTCATGCTCGGACTGCTGATGGGCGTCCTCGGCGGGTTCGAGCACTCCTGGTACATCAGGCCCGTCCCGGTCTCCGCCCTCGTCTGCGTCGCCCTGCTGTTCGCGATCACCTACGGAGCGGGCCGGATGACCCGCGGCAAGGCGGCGGCCCTGTCGTTCGCGATGGGCTGGGCGCTGATCACCATGATCTGGATCACCGGGCGGCCGGAGGGCGACCTGGTCATCGCCAACGACCTGTCCGGCTACGTCTACCTCTACGGGGGCCTCGCGGCGGTCGCGGTGGGGGTCCTGCTCGCGCCACCGGCCGCGCAGGGCGGCTCGTGGCCGCTCACCCAGCACGGGTACGGTCCCCGCCCGCAGCCCTCACCCGCCTCGCCGGGCCCGCAGGCACCACCCGGTCAGGGGCCGCCGGGACCGCAGCCCCCGCCCGGCACCTGAGGGCTCGCCCGGTCGGGTTCTGCCCGGACCCCGCGCGGTGGGGGCCGCTACCGCGAGCCGTCCGGATGACGGACAATCCCGGTATGCGGCGGCTGCATCGGGTACGACGGACTGTCAACTACATCAACCTGGCCACGCCTCTGGGGCTGCTGCTGGCGCGCCTCGGGCGGGCCAGGGTGGCCACCGGGCCCGACGGGCTGGTCCTGGCGTACGGCTACCGTTTCCGGTTCCCGATCGCCTCGGCGTTCACCGTGGGCAACGTGGTGCTGACCAAGCACGAGGAGGGCTTCCTCACCGGAGCCCTGCTCAGGCACGAGGACCGGCACGCCTCCCAGTACATGCTCTGCGTGGGCCTGCCGATGCTGCCGCTCTACGTCGTGGCGGTGGCGGTCTCCATGCTGATCTGCGGCGACCACGCCTCCTGGAACCTCTTCGAGCGACTGGCGAACCTGGAGGACGGCAACTACGCCCGCAGATCCCCGTGGTGGTTTCGTACTAAATCCCCTTAAAAGGGAATGAATCTCTCTGTGGGGGGATCAACAGGGGGTGAGCCGACGATGACAGAAGGGGACCGCCCATGTCGCAGACGTCCCACCCCGAAGCCGCCGCAGCAGAACCCATGGGCCCTGTCGAGCAGCCGCCCCGCCGTTCCGGGTGGTCGGCCCGGTTCGCCACACGGCCGGCGCGCGCGCTGAGACAGCTGGGCCGGGCCTCCAGGCGGATGGCCGTGGTCGAGGCGGCGGCCGGCTCCGCCACGCTCCCGGAACCCCCCACCCGGCCGGAGCCGCCGGTACGGCCGGCGCCCCGACCGGCGCCTCCGCCAGGCCGCCTGGCACCCGCGCCCCGGCGGTCGTGGCCGGGCGGCTTCAGGGACCGGCTGACCTCGCCGGTCCCGACCTTCCAGGAGCTGCTGGCGATCGCGTGGCACGGCAGGCTCCGCCCAGGGGTCGGGGACGCGGACCGCATCCCGGTTCACCGGGACGGGCTGCCCCGCCCGGCGGGGACCGACGCGGTCCTCACCTGGGTGGGCCACGCGACGTACGTGGTGCAGATCGGCGGGCTGACCATCCTCACCGACCCGGTCTGGGCCAGGAAGATCCCCGGCACCCGGCCCCGCCTGACCCCGCCCGGCGTCGCCTGGGCGGACCTGCCCCGGATCGACGCCGTGGTGATCAGCCACAACCACTACGACCACCTGGACGCGCCGACCGTGCGGCGGCTGCCGCGGAGCACGCCGGTCCTCGTCCCGGCCGGGCTCAGGTCCTGGTTCACCAGACGCGGGTTCCGCCACGTCACCGAGCTCGACTGGTGGGAGAGCACCTGGGTGGGCGGTGTCCGCTTCGACTTCGTACCCGCCCACCACTGGAGCCGCCGCACGGTCTGGGACACCTGCAGGACCCTCTGGGGCGGCTGGGTGATCGCCTCCGACGACCAGACGATCTACTTCGCCGGGGACACCGGTTACGGCGAGCGCTTCGCCCAGATCGGGGCACGCTATCCGGGCGGCATCGACCTGGCCCTGATGCCGGTGGGCGCGTTCGAGCCCCGCTGGTTCATGAAGGCCGCGCACGTCGATCCCGCGCAGGCCGTACGGGCCTGCCAGGACGTCGGGGCGCGCCGGATGGCGACCATGCACTGGGGCACGTTCGTACTGTCCGGAGAGTCGCTCCTCGCGCCGGTGGAGGAGGCCAGGGCGGCCTGGGCGGAGGCGGGACGGGACCGCGCCGACCTGTGGGACCTCGCCGTCGGCGAGTCCCGCGTGCTGACCACCTGACGACCCGCGACCCTGCGTCCTGGCGGGCGGGCGCCTCCCGGCGCCCGCCCCGGGTCATCAGGGGCTGAGCGTCAGGACGTCGGTGGCCGCCTTCTTGATCGACTCCTCGCGGGCGAGCATGGGGACGGTCTTCCCGCTCGCCCAGAGCGGCGCCTGGTCCCAGTAGTTGTCGTGGAACGCGTGGCCGGAGGCGCCGGTCAGGTTGATCCACTGGGATTCGTCCAGGTTCCCCAGGTCGACCACCATTCGCATGGACGGCAGCCAGCCCACCGTGTAGTCGGACTGGACGTCCCAGCCGGCGGCGTTGACCGCGTCGTCGCTGCCGGCCACCGGGAACGGGCCCCGGTTGAACAGCCACTCGATCGGGCCGATCCCCGAGGTTCCGAAGGTCTGGTGGACGAGTTTCAGCGAGTGCAGGTCTCCCCAGCGCCAGTCCTTGGCGTCCGGGCCGAGCCGGACGTTCAGCTCGTCGTAGGCCCGGGCCATCGCCCGTCGCAGCATGTCGTCCCGGGTCTCGGTACGCGGGGTGCCGCTGTCGTCCCAGAACGCGTCGTTCGGCTTGTCGAGCATGACCCGGACGACCTCGAACCAGCGGTCGCCGCCGCCGGGCCAGGCCCCCTCGGGCAGGTCGTCGTTGAAGGTCTCGATGAGCAGGTGCCGCCAGACGGCGTTGAAGTACATCGCGGGGGCCGAGTCCTCGCCCTGCGAGCGGTCCCACTTCTGCAGCAGCTCGCGGGCGCCCTCGGCGGGGCCGGCTATCTCGACGTCCATCAGCTTGGGCACCAGGAAGTCGGCGAAGCCGTTGTCGCTGTCCTGTTGCAGCGCGCTCATCGTCGCCACGTCCACCTTGCCGTCCTTCACCGCGTCGCGGAGGCGGTCCAGGATGCGCTGGGAGCGGTATCCGTACGCCCAGTCCTTGGTGAGGTTGTACGGATAGCGGGTGGGGTCGATGACCGCGTTGTTGGCGGTCACGATGTAGCCCTCCGGCGGGTTGTAGACGCTGGGCAGCTCGTTGAAGGGGATCGTCGACTGCCAGGCGTACTCGCCGGTCCAGCCCGGCACCGGCCAGGTGCCGTCGCCGCGGCTCCGCACCGGGATCCGCCCGGGGGCCTGGTACCCGATGTTGCCCGCGGTGTCGGCGTAGATCAGGTTCTGCGCGGGCACCTCGAACCTGCTCGCCGCCGCCCGGAACTGCTCCCAGTCCTGCGCGGTGTTCAGCTCGAAGATCGCGTCAGCGGTCCTGCCCGGTTCCAGGGCCGTCCACTTGAGCGCGACCGCGTCGGCCTTCTCCTCGAAGACCGCGTCCATGCCGGGCAGCGTGTCCTCCGTGCTCTGCAGGACGTCGGAGATGATCGGCCCGTGCATGGTGTCGCGCACCTTGAGCTGTACGTCGGCGCCTCCGGCCACCTTGATCGTCTCAGTCCTGGTGGTCAGCGGCTTCCAGTCGCCCATGAACAGGTACGAATCATCCTTGATCCGTTCCAGGTAGAGGTCGGCGACGTCCGGGCCGAGGTTGGTGAAGCCCCAGGAGATCCTGTCGTTGTGGCCGATGATCACGCCGGGCACGCCGGAGAAGCTGAACCCGGTGAGGTCGAAGGGACACTCGGGACTCTTGGCGCGGCAGTGCAGTCCGGTCTGGTACCAGACCGAGGGCATGCTCGCGGACAGGTGGGGGTCGTTGGAGAGCAGAGGTTTGCCCGACTTGGTGTGCTTGCCGCCGACCACCCACGAGTTCGAGCCGATGCCGCTGCCGCCCGCCGGGTCGCCCATCAGGCTCGGCACCGCGCGGATGGCCGCCGCCGCCCGGACCAGTGCCCCGGTGGCCGGTGTCCCCGGCGGCTCCGCGACGCTCTTCTTCGGCTCCTCGTCCTGGTCGAACCCGCGTTCGCCGACCGAGCCCCGGGTGACGATCGGCTGGTGGGTGTCGTACGGGTAGGAGGGCCAGAGCTGCTCCACCCGCCCGCGGGGCAGCCTGCTCGCCGCGAGGGCCCGGCCGATCTCGTCGGTCATGTTGGAGCGCAGGTCCCAGGCCATGGCCTTGAGCCAGGCCAGCGAGTCGACCGGGGTCCACGGCTCGGGACTGTAGCCGGGGCTGGTCGCCCGCAGCAGCACGTACTCCAGGCTCCGGGCGGCGAAGCCGTCGTGCCGCTCCATCCAGGCGTTCACCCCGTCGGCGTAGACGTCCAGGTAGCGCCGGGTCTGCTCGCCGAGCAGGGAGAGCTCCTTCTCCGCCACCTTTCGCCAGCCCATGGTCCGGATGACCTTGTCCTCGGTCAGCGTCGCCGGGCCGAACATCTCCGACAGCCGGCCGGCGGTCACGTGGCGGCGGAAGTCCATCTCGAAGAAGCGGTCCTGCGCGTGCACGTAGCCCTGGGCGAGGAACAGGTCGTCGGGGGAGTCGGCATAGATATGCGGGATACCCGTTTTGTCGCGATATACAGTGACTTTCCCGGTGAGGCCACGCACCTTGAGCTCGCCTTCGAGCTGGGGGAAGGACGCCCGTACGCTCCACACGCCGGCCCCGGCGAACAGCAGACCGAGCACCACGAGGACGGAAAGTACACGGGCCAGCCACTTGAGCGGACGGGGCATCCAGGCGTATGGGCGGAACCTCACAAAAACCTCCTAGGCGACATGCTCCAGCAAGTGTGGCACCACCCCGGAGGTCCCGGCATTGTGATCATTAGCGAAGATGCGGGTATGACACTTTCCACGGCCGATCTGGTCGACGCCCACGGCGCCGCGGTCGCGAGCTGCCTGACCCAGTTCCGCTCCTACGGCCTGCGCACCCGATTCGCGGGCCCGATCGCGACGGTCCGCTGTCTGGAGGACAACGCCCTCGTCAAGCGGGTCCTGGCCACCCCCGGTGCGGGCCGGGTGCTGGTGGTGGACGGTGCGGGCTCGCTGCGCACCGCGCTGATGGGCGACCTCATCGCCGCCTCGGCCGTCTCCTCCGGCTGGTCAGGCGTGGTCGTCAACGGCGCCGTCCGCGACACCGTCGCCCTCGCCGGCCTGGACCTGGGTATCAAGGCCCTCGGGTCGAACCCGGCCAAGAGCGCCAAGGAGGGCACCGGCGAGCTCGACGTCCCCGTCACCTTCGGCGAGGTCGTCTTCACCCCCGGCGCCTGGCTCTACAGCGACGAGGACGGCATCCTGGTCAGCCCAGTCGAGCTCTCCTGACGTGCCGTTCCCGGTCGCTGAGGAGTCCCGGCCCGAAGTGCCGCCCCGCGGCCAGGACCGGGAGCGACCGGGGGAGAAGGCGGTCCCGGTCCCCTGGCGGCAGGTCAGATCGGGCCGATTCCCCAGTGGTGGACGGCGCGCTCTCCGGGAGCGAGCCGGATGACGTCCTCACCGCTGCGGAAGGCGTTCGGCGGGCAGCTCATCGGCTCCACGGCCAGTCCCCGGCGGCGGTGCTCCTCGGGAAGGGTGTCACCGGTGTAGAGCTGGAGCCACTCGATCCCCTCGCCCGCCCACAGCTGGACCCCGCGGGTCCCGTCCGCGGCGCTCAGCCGCACCCGTACCAGCCCGTCGGCGCCGCGCTCCAGGTCGGTGAACGCGGTGTCGAGCACCGTCCGGCCGATCGGGCGGGCGGTCCTGAAGTCGTACTCGGTCTCCTTGACGTCCCGGCGGTCGGTGGGGATCTTCCGGTCGTCCACCGCGAGCCACTGGGCGGCGGGGAGCTCCAGGATCGCGTCGTCGAGGGTGCCCAGGGTCAGGTAGGGATGGGCCCCGAAGCCGTACGGCGCGTCGGTGGTGCCGACGTTCTCCGCGGACACCTCGACCTCCAGGCCGGACGCGCCCAGCGCGTACCGGAGGTGGAGATCCAGGATGTGCGGATAGCCGAGCTGGGGGAAGAGCCGCAGCCCCAGCAGGATCGAGGCGTCGTCACGGGAGAGGACGCGCCAGGGGAAGGACCGGGAGAAGCCGTGGATCGCGTTGCCGGTCTGCGGCTCGCTCAGCGCGAGTTGCCTTTCCGTACCGTCGAACGTGTAGCGGCCGTCCTCGATCCTGTTCGGCCAGGGGAGCAGCGGCAGCCCCGCGCCGCCGATCGGGGACAGGTCCTCGGGGAAGTCGACGACGAGCGGCCGGCCGTCCAGGGTGAGGCTCCGCAGGCCGGCCCCGACCTCGGTGATGACCGCCTGGAAACCGCCGGCCGCGATGGTGTACTGAGTCCCGGTGGGCGCGATGTTTGTCACCTGGTAATTCAACACCCATGAGACAGGTCTGTGGCGGGTCGTGTCAGTGGCTGTTCCCGATGCGGGCCGCTCCGTGGCCAGGTCAGAGGCAGGGGCTCTGACCTGGACCGCGCCAAGGGCCGGTCAGGGGATGTCAGGACCAGATCTGGCCCTCCGGGGTGTCGGCGACCTGTACGCCGAGGGCGGCCAGCTCGTCGCGGAGGCGGTCGGAGACGGCCCAGTCCTGGGCGTCGCGGGCTCGGGCACGCTGTTCGAGAAGCTCCGCGGCACCCCCGGGCAGGCTCCTCGACCTGCCGATGTCGAGGGAGAGGTCCAGGGCGAGGATCTGGTCGAGGTGCAGGAACGCCTCGAAGCGGGAGCCGGGGGCGACCGAGCCGTCGCGCTCCAGCTCGCGCAGCAGCCGGAGCGCCAGCGGGGTGTCGAGATCGTCGTCGAAGGCCGCCTCGATCCGGGAGACCTGATCGGCGGGCATCGGCCCGCTCGGCGACTCCGACCACCGGGCCACCTGGCTCCGCCAGCGCCGCAGGGTCCGGTCGGCGGCCCGCAGGGTGTCCCAGGTGAGGTTCATCTGCTGGCGGTGGCGGTGCTCCAGCAGTGCCAGCCGCACGGCCAGCGGGTCCAGGCCCGCGTCCGCCACGTCCTTGAGCAGGACCACGTTGCCGGTGGACTTCGACATCTTGCGCCCGTCGAAGAGCAGGTGCTCGCCGTGGACCCAGTGCCGCACCACCTCGTGTCCGGCGGTGGCGTCGGACTGGGCGCGCTCGTCCTCGTGGTGCGGGAAACGCAGGTCGATCCCGCCGGTGTGCACGTCGATGCGCTCACCGAGGAAGCGCAGCGACATGGCCGAGCACTCGATGTGCCAGCCGGGGAAGCCCCGGCCCCACGGTGTCTCCCAGGTCAGCTCCCGGTCCGAGGGCTTCCACAGCGCCCAGTCGGCGTGGAAGCGCTTGCGCGGATCGACACCCTCGACCCGGTGGCCCGGCCTCAGCTGGTCGAGCCGGTTGCCGGAGATCTCGCCGTATGTCGGGAAGGAGGCCGCGTCGAAGAAGACCGACCCGCCGGGCACCGCGTACGCGTGCCCCTTCTCGATCAGCTTGGCGATCATCTCGATCATCAGGTCGATCGTCTCGCTCGCCCGGGGCGAGTGCTCGGGCGGCCGGATGTTCAGCGCGGCCGTGTCGGCGAGGAAGGCGTCCTCGTAGAACCGCGAGATCTCCAGGGCGCTGCGCCCCTCGGCCCTCGCCTGGGCGAGCACCTTGTCCTCGCCGACAGGATCGGTCTCGGCGTCGTCGACCAGGTGACCGACGTCGGTGATGTTGCGGCAGACCACCACCCGGACCCGCTGCCGCTCGCTGACCCGCCTGATCAGGTCGGACAGCAGGTACGACCGGAGATTGCCCACGTGGGCCGACCTGTAGACGGTCGGCCCGCAGGTGTACATCCGCAGTGAGCGGCTCCCTTCGGGGACGATCCGCTCAACCCGCCGATTCCGCGTGTCATACAGGCGCAACATACGCCGAGCCTACGCAATCACCCACCATTTTCCAGGAAGGCGAGGATCTCGCGGTCTCCTCGGTCGCGCAGGCGGGCGATCACCTCCTCGCGGGTGCAGCCGTCCGAGAGGCCGATGCGGGCGCCGATCAGGCGGATGCCCTCGGCCTCCGAGGCCACCGGCGCCGTGTAGCCGATCAGGTGCAGCGCCCGGTTCAGGGCGGGCAGTGCCGGTGAGGCGGCGGGCAGGTAGCGGGTCAGCAGTTCGCCGCCGTCGGAGACGGTCAGGAAGATGTGGTCACCCTCGGAGGCGTTGGTCGCGATCAGGACGGGGCGGATGGAGCCCATGGTCGGCTGGTTGTGCCAGCTGATCACCACGTCGCCGGAGGGGGTGGAGGCGGTCAGCTGGCCGCCGGGGGCCATGCCGAGATGCGCGGCGAAGCCGGTCGGCAGCGGGGAGCCTGAGCCGCGCAGATGCTCGGCGTTGACGTCCACCCGGTGCCACCAGCGCCCGTCGCGGCTGCGGAAGCAGCGCCGGGTCTCCGAGACGTCGCGGCGCGGCTGGTAGTCGGACTGCTCGGCTCCGGCCACCCGGATCCACCCGCGCTGCGTGCGCTCGAAGCCGGGGCCGCCGGCGTACGCGCGGACCGAACTCTCGCTCACGTCGTAGCGCCCGGTGAGGTTGGTGACGATCGTGTTGACGGACGCCTCGCCGTTGGAGCGTTCGATCTCCCTGACGATCATTTCCCGGATGCCCAGGTACTGCTCGCCACCCCAGCGCGACAGCCCGTACTTGTTCCGGTCGACCCGCAGGAACCGGTCGTCGGCGGTGAGCTGGTTGCGGATGCCGACGAGGCTGTAGTCCTCGCCGATGCGTTCCTGGATCTCCTCGGGCGTCAGCGGGTTGCCGGCCACCGCGAGCACCGCCTCGGCCTTGTCGTTGACGCTGCGCGGCCAGGGCACCACGTGGTTCTCCAGCACCCGCAGCTGGGGCACCGCGATGAGCCAGCGTTCGGCCACGTCCTCGCGGATGCCGAGCTGGCTGACCAGCGTGACGGCCTCGTCCAGCGGGCGCGGCCCGTCGGTGAACAGCTGCCTGGTCTTCTCCCTGAGCTCGTCCGCGCCGCCCGCGACCAGCCAGCCGTCCACCTGCTCGTAGCCGCTCAGCAGCGTCCTCACGAACCGCCAGGAGGGGATGCCCAGCGTGGCCAGGTCGGTGCGGTGCCAGGGCACCGCCGCGGCCAGGTCGTCGGCGGGCACGGCGGAGCCCAGCCGGCCCCGCAACCAGGACACGTGGCCGATCAGCGGGGCCGCGTCGTCCTTGGCGAGCCAGGTCTCGACATGGTCGCGCAGGTCACGCTCGATCTGCCGGATGCGCTCCCTGGTGACGGAGAATCGCTGGGCCAGGTCGTCGAGCGTGGCCCGCTGGGAGGCGTAGAGCCGGTCCCTGGCGATGGCCCGCTGTCGCTCGTCCAGCGTGGCGAAGACCTCGTCGATCAGCTCGGGCAGCGGCCGGTCGGGCCTTGCGGGGCGGGTCTGGGCGATGCTCTCCTCGGTGACCGGTTCGAGCAGCCGCTCCAGCACCCCGGTGAACAGCTTGTGCACCGTCTCACGGCCGAGCCCCTCGGGCGTGCGCACGCTTGAGGCGGGGTCGGCGAACCTGAGCAGGGGGAGGACGTCGCCGAGCATCAGGTGACCCCAGCATGCCAGGGCGAGGTCGGTCAGGCGTCCGGCTACCTCGGACGTCCCGATGGTGGAGCAGGCCCTGTCGAGCGGAAGCGCCTGCCACCACGCCTCTGGGAGGCGCGGATCGGTTGCGATCGGCGCTACCTGGCCGGGAGAGGTCCAGCGCAAAGGTGGCGCGATGTCGCTCAGGCTGAGGTTCATTGAGGTCCAACCGGCAAAGGGGATTACATCCGCAATTCAGACTATGTGGTCAGTTGGGAAGGAAGGGACTTGCCCGTCCGGAATGGGATACGTAAAGGAGTTCTCGTGCCCGGGTGCAGGCGACATAGAGCAGGCCGCGCTCCCGCTGGAGATCGTGGGCCCTGGCTGCCGGATCCTCGCCGACGGGGGTCAGCGAGTCGGGGTCGGGCACGATTCCCTCGCCCACGCCGATCACCGCGACCCGTCGGAACTCGAGTCCCTTCATGCCGTGCAGCGTCGTCACTCGCACCCCCAGCTCGCGCAGAGCGGTCCGCGCGTCACGCACGAGGCCGGCGGTCCTGGCGGCCACCGCTATCTCCTCGGGCGTCACGCCCTCATCCACCCACTGTCCCACCTGTGCCACCAGCCCCGTCAGCTCATCCTGCGGTGAATCGTAGGCTCGGACCATCGGCCTGGCCCCGTGCCGGGTGCTCCGGAAGCCGTAAAGCTCCTGCACACCGTTGACGAGCCCGTCGGCGGGACCGCCCCCGCGCAGCCGGACCCCCCAGGACAGGATCTCCTGCGGGAGCCGGTGCGACACCTGCAGGCGCTGCTGGATCGCGTCGATCCCGACGGCGCTGAGCGTCACCCTGGTGTCGAAGATGCGCTGGTGCGGGTCGCCCACGATGAACAGGTCGTCGCGGGCGTGCGGCACCGCCGCCCGCAGCAGCCGCCACTGCGCGGGGTGCAGGTCCTGCGCCTCGTCCACCACGATGTGCCGGTACGGCTCCCGCATGGGCTCCGTCTCCTCCAGCAGGTCTCCCGTGGTCTGGCCGAGCAGCACCGACGCCTCGGAGGCCAGCTGCAGCAGGGTCCGCTTGCCGCGTTCCCGCAGCCGTCCGGTGACGTGCCCGATCGCGTCCCAGACGGCGCCGCGCTCCTCGGCCGACAGCTCGACGCCGCGGCCCGAGCGGGGGGTGGCCAGGTACTCCTCCAGGGTTCGCAGGTTCTGCGCCAGCACCACCTGCTCCCACTCGCGCAGCAGGAACGCCGGGCTGTGGCCGGTCGCGGTCTCCTCCCAGAGCGCCGTCAGCTCGGCGGCGCCGACCAGCGAGGGCGGACGGCCCTCGGCCTCCGCGACGATGCGATGGGCCAGCCGGTCCACGTTGCCGACCTCGATCCGCTTGCGGATCGTCTCGTCCTCGATCAGCAGGTCGAGCCTGGCCGCGAGTTCGGCGCTCAGCCCCTGGGAGAAGGTGACGAGCAGGATCTGGCCGCTCGCGCGCCTGGCCAGGTGGGCCGCCCTGTGCAGGGCGACCAGCGTCTTGCCGGTGCCCGCGCCACCGGTGACCAGCGTCGGCTGCTGGTAGGACTCCCAGTACGCCAGCCGGTGCTGCGGCGGCCGCAGGAACACGCACCAGCCGGGCGCGTCGAGCACGCGGTTCAGCTCGCGCGGGTGGTCCGTGAAGACGGCCCGGTCCGGGCTGCGCAGCAGCGCGGCGCCGAAGTCCTCGGGGTTGATCGGCTCGGGTCCCGCGGCGACGGCGCGGCAGTTCTCCAGTTCCCGCCAGGCTCCGGCCATCGATTCGCCCCTGGCGAGCGCCGCCAGCGGCTCGTACTGCGTGGGGGGCAGCAGCGGTTCGAGCGCCTCCAGGGTGAGCTGGTCGGTGATCTGCCTGATCAGCGGCAGGAACCGGCCGTCCACCCCCAGTTCGGCCAGGTCGCTGTCACAGATCTCGGAGAACAGCCGCGTCGCGGACGCCTCGGCCGCCCTGCGCACCGCGGGCCGCACCTGGTCCAGCGCCTCGGCGTCCCACATCTCGACCACGCCCAGCGCGGTGTTGACGCCGAACCGGTAGCGCTGGGCGTACGCCCACGCCTCCGCGTCCGGCAGCACGGTCAGCAGCCAGTAGACGTCCCGCTGCTTGACCACGACGCCCCGGTACCGGTCGGCCAGCCTCAGGGTGGCGACCCGGGGATCCCTGGCCCCCCTGACCCGCTCGGGGTGCGGAGCACCCGCCACGTTCTGCAGGAACCTGCGCGCCGAGACCACGACGTCCCGGCGCACCGGCTGGGCCAGGGCGCCGAGTTCGACGGGGAAGTCCGGGGAGATGGCGAGGCGGGGCATGAGCTAGGCCAACAGTGACAGGAGATCGCGGTCCCCGCGTTCTCGCAGCCGGATGAGAAGGTCGGGTATGCCCACGGGGCCCGTCATGCCGACCCGGGTGGCGATGACCCGCCCGGCCTGTTCCGGGGTGCCGCCCGAGGCGGTGTAGCCGACGAGTCTCAGCGCCTGGGCCGTCGCCTCCCCCTCGCCCCCGGCGGAGGGCAGGTGCCTGGCCCGCAGGACGCCCTCGTCGGAGAGGGTGAGGAACAGGTGACTGCCCTCCTTGGCCCCCACGTCCTCCAGGAGCGTTCTGAGCGACTCGAGTACGGGCCTGTCATGCCAGCTGAGGACCAGATCGCCGACCGCGCTGCTGACCGTGCGGCCCTCACCGGGTGACATCCCGAGGTAGGCGGCGAACCCGCTGGGCAACGGGCACTCGGCGCCCCGCAGGTGGTCGGAGGTGACGTCGATCCGGAGCCACCAGCGGCCGTCGGGCTGGCGGAAGCAGCGCCTGGTCAGCGAGACGTCCTTCAGCGGGCGGAAGGGGGCCTTCGCCGGCTCCCCGTTCTCCCGAGGCGCGCCGGGCGGCTTCTCCGCGATCAGGGCCGGGGCGCCGCTCGGGCGATGGGGAGGCCGTTCGCCCGCGCCGAGGATGCGGAGCTGCGGAACGTTCTCCAGCCACTCCTTGGACACCTCGGGGTGGATGCCCAGCGAGGAGACCATGTCGAGGGCCTTGTTGATGGTCAGCGGCGGCTGGGCGTCGCTGAGCATGTCGCGGGTGCGATGGCGGAGTTCGGTGATGTCGCCCTCCACCAGCCACTCGTCGACCAGGTGGTAACCGGGGAGTGTGGCCAGCACGAACTGCCAGGCCGGGATGTCGAGAGAGTGCAGCTCCAGGGTGTGCCAGTCGGCGGCGTTGATCAGCCGCTCCTTGGGCGCCGCCCTGCCGAGCACCCTTCTCATCTCCTCCAGGTGCTCCCGGTACGGGGCGGCCTCGTCGGAGGCGATCCACTCCCCGAGTTCCCGGCGCAGGTCGACCTCGATGCCGAAGATGACCTCCGGCCGTACCGCGAAGAGCTTGGCCAGCGCCTCGGCGCTCGCCGGGGTGTCGCTGAACAGCCTGTTCTGCGCCACCGCCCAGCGCTTGTCCTCCGCGTTGGCGAAGACACCGTCCACCAGTGCGTGCAGGCTCTCCGCGGGCTGCCCGGCCCGCGGGCTCCGCGCGGCCTCCTCCGGCTCGGAGGCGCTCGCCGCATCCGGGGCGGCGGCGGGTACGGGGTCGTCGCCGGTCTCGGCGATCGCCCCGACCGGGGCGGCGGCCGCCTCGGCCTCGGGCACGCTCTCGGCGGAGGACTCCCGGACCTCTTCGGACACGGCGCCGGGCGCGGCGGCCTGAGCCTCCGGCTCGGTCACGGGCGGATCGTTCCTCGCCGGAGCCGGCTGGAAGAGCGACCCGGGGACGGCGGCGGGCTCAGCCTCAGCCTCCGCCGCACGACGTGCCTCGGGCACCGGCAGGGCTTCCGGCACGGAGCTCTCCGCGCTCTCGGCAGCGCTTTCGGCAGTGGGCCCCGAAGCGGGCTCCGAAGCGGGTTCGGCGGCGGGTTCCGCGGGGGACTCCGCCACGACGCCCGGCCCGGTCTCCGGCGCGGGGTCGGCTCCAGACTCATTCGGTATGGCATCGGACTCGTCCGGGACCGGTTCGCTCCGCGCGCCGGGCGCCTGGACCGGAGCCACCGGAACCGGAGCCGCCTGGACGGAAGCGGCCGGAGACATCGGAGCCGAAGTCGCCGGGAGCGGGGTCGCCAGGCGTGCGAAGACCGCGGTGAAGAGGGCGTGCAGCAGCGGGACCGGCTGGATGAACGGCTGGTCGCGCAGGTCGTGGCCGGTCAGCGCGAGGAGGCCCGGCCAGGATCCCGCGCGGTCGAGGGCTATGGCCGTACAGGGCTCGTCGGCCTCGTCCGGGTCCAGGACGTGCAGTGCGGGCAGCACGTCGCCCACGGTAGCGGCAGGCCAGTGGTTCAGGGCGAGCACGGTGAGGATCTCCGCCAGCCGCTCAGGAGGCAGCACGGCGAGCACGCGGGCCATCGGCAGGCTCCGCCACCAGGCGTCCGGCAGATCCGGCTGGTCGCGCAGAAGTGGGACCGTGGCCGCGTCGCTCCAGCGTAGCGGCGGCACGAGGTCACTCAGACAGAAGTTCATCCGTTCCCTTCACCAGCCCCTTAAGCCGCCCGAGACACTCCGTGTGGCCGGGGAACGAGACTCATGGAACAGACCATAGTCTGGCAAATCGCTACGGCGCATCGGGTCGGTTCAGCGGCGTACAGCCGCGAACCGCAGTCGCACGTAGTCGGCCATCCAGCCGGTCTCCCGCCGGAGGGCGGGGGCGGCCAGCTCGTTCACCCGGTGCAGCAGCGAGTCGACCATCTCCACCGGCACTTCCTGGAGCAGCGAACCGGCGAACATCCGCACCCAGTCGGCCGCCCCGTTGGGGCACTCGTCGAGCGGGGTCGGCCGATCGAAGTATTCCAGTAAGCGGACCGTGAAGCCGCCCTTCTCCAGCCTTGTGGCGTATTCGGCGGGGGTGGGGAAGTACCACGGCAGGCCGGGCTCACGGAGCCCGTACTCCCGCCAGGCGGTGGACAGCGCCGCCGTCAGCGCGGCGCAGTTGCCCGCGCCGCCCATCTCGGCCACGAACCGTCCGCCGGGTGCGAGGGCCTCGCGGACACTGGTGATCACCGCGTCCGGCTCCTGGCCCATCCAGTGCAGGGCCGCGTTGGAGAAGACCGCGTCGTAGGGCTGGGCCACCGTGAAGTCGCGGCCGTCGCCGACTATGAAGTCCAGCCCCGGGTACTGCGCCAGGGCTTTTTCGATCATCGCCTGCGATCCGTCGATCCCCAGGACGTGCGCGCCCCTGGAGGTGATCTCGGCGGTCAGCGTCCCCGTGCCGCAGCCGAGATCCACGATGCGCTCGCCCGGCTGCGGGTCGAGTAGCTCGACCAGGGGGGCGCCATGTGCTGAAACGTACCCAAAGCTGCTGTCATAGGCGCGAGCATTCCACCTCGTCAAGCTAGGCGCGTCGTATCGCAAGACGATCAGCTCACATTCTGAGACGCCAGGGTCTCTTATCGGTACTCTCCAGACACTTTAGAGCCTCTGGGAAGTCACGACATATCAGTCTCATCAGCCCCACCCTCATCTCACCTTTCTGGCCCACTCGCGCTGAAGGTAGGCTCTGGCCCTGTCGATCTCCGAGACGGTGAGGATCACGGGTTTGCCGCTGGTGGCGGGGAGCTTGGCCGCGAGTTCGTCGTCCAGGGTGCCGCGCATCTGGAGGGCCTCCATCCTGACCGGGCGGGCGTAGCCCTTCAGGAAGAGGTTCTGGCCCCTGTCCGAGAACAGGAACTCCTGCCAGAGCCGGGCGGCGGCGGGGTGCGGGGCCTGCTTGTTGATGGCCTGGACGTAGTACGAGCCGAGCACGGCGTCGCCGGGAATCGCGACCTTCCAGTCCTTGCCGCCGGCCGCCCGCTCGGCGTTGTGGTAGTCCCAGTCGACGATGACCGAGGCCGCCTTGGGGGTCGCCGCGAGGTTGCCCGCGCCCTTGAGGCGGTGGAAGAACTCGACGCCCCGCTCCGCCCTCGCCTCGCCGCCCCTGAGCGAGACGGCCATCACCCCGTTGAAGGCCGCCGAGACCTCCCGGGGGTCGCCGGGCAGCGAGACGCTGTGACCGGGCTTCAGCAGGTCGGAGAAGGAGGCGGGGGCCGCGACCTTGCTCGGGTCGTAGCCGATGGACATGTAGCCGCCGTACCCGGCGTACCAGGTGCCCCGGTGATCCTTGAGATGGTCGGGGATGTCCTGCCAGCCCTGGACCCGGTACGGGGCGAAGAGGTCGGACTTGGACACGGCGACGTCCACGCTCAGGTCGAACACGTCGGGTTTGAGCGCGGGAATGGCCGCGATCTCCCTGGCGCTGTTCGCGTCGGGCTCCAACTGGTCGACCTTGATCCCGTACTCCTCGGCGAAGGTGTCGATGATCTCGCCGTAGTTCACCCAGTCGCGCGGTAGCGCGATCACCGTGAGGGTCCCCTCCTTCTTGGCCGCCTCGACGAGGCGTTCCATCGTGGAGAAGCCCTCCTTCATGGAGGCGGCCTGGGTGTTGACCGGCGGAAGTTGGATGTTCTGAGGAGCCGGGGCGCCACATCCGGCGATCGTGGCCGTGAGGATCACGGCGGCTGCGGCGCTGGTACGTACGGTCACGGAGAGAATGCTCTCCGCTGTCATTCCTCCGGTCGAGCAGGCGCGGCCCTTCCCACCGGACGGTTTATACGTGTCTTGGCGAGCGGCTTACCCGAACGCCCCGGCGGGCGCCTCACGCGCGCGGGGGACGCGACTCCTGGACCACCTTCGCCGCGGCGAGTGTCTCCTCGCCGATCTCGACCAGCGTGCCGTCCCGTTTGCGCACGCCGAGCACGCCGTCCCGCCAGAACTCCAACTCGCCCACCGCGTCCCGGAATCCCTCGGGGACCCGTCTCCGCGTGGTGACTCTTTTGCCCACGTCAGAGGGGGTTATGGTGATATTCAGGTGAGCACCGAAACCAAGGGCCATCGACTTTTGCCCCCTCCCGTTTCAGACACGTGGCGGGCCCGGCAATACTAGGGCTAAGCAACCCGCGGTCGAAGTCGTGCCTAGGTGCGTAAAGAAGAAGGAGCCCGAGGTGACCTACGTCATCGCGCAGCCTTGCGTGGACGTCCTGGACAAGGCATGCATCGAGGAGTGCCCTGTCGATTGCATCTACGAGGGGGGACGGATGCTCTACATCCACCCCGACGAATGCGTCGACTGCGGCGCGTGCGAACCCGTCTGTCCGGTGGAGGCCATCTTCTACGAGGACGACCTTCCCGAGCAGTGGAAGGAATTCTACAAGGCGAACGTGGACTTCTTCGAGGACCTGGGGTCGCCCGGCGGCGCCTCCAAGGTCGGCAAGATCGAGAAGGACCACCCGGTCGTCGAGGCTCTGCCCCCGCAGGCCGAGAGCCACTAGGTCCTGTCCGGCGGATCTTGCCGTGGCGAGGATCGGCCGGCCGCCGCCTCGCGGAGTGAAGGAGGTCGCCGCGGCGTGCCGCGGCGACCGACGACGACACGGCGAGGTGCCGTCTGACCGGCCGCGGTGGGTGAAAGATCCAAAGGACGGGGTCCGGTGCCGGAGGGGTGCGAGATCGCTCCTCCGGTGCGTGCCACCGGCAGATCCGACAGAGCGAGAGACGACGGCTGAATCAAGTGAGCGCCACTTCCAACCGGTCAGAGAACCCGAACGTGTCCGCGAGGCTCCGATGATCGGCCTGCCGGACTTTCCGTGGGACCGGCTCACGCCGCTGAAGGAACTGGCGGCGTCGCACCCCGACGGGATCGTCGACCTTTCGGTGGGCACCCCCGTCGATCCGGTGCCCGCCATCGTGCGCCAGGCGCTCGCGGACGCCTCGGACAGCCCCGGATACCCGCAGACCTACGGTTCCGAGCGCCTTCGCTCGGCCGCGGCCGGATGGCTGCGGCGCAGGCACGGAGTGGTCCTCGACCAGGCGAACGTGCTGCCGCTGATCGGTTCCAAGGAACTGGTGGCCTGGCTGCCGACACTGCTCGGCGTCGGGCCGGGACAACGAGTGATCTTCCCCGAGCTGGCCTACCCCACCTACGACGTGGGAGCCCGCCTCGCGGGCGCCGAGCCGTACGCCGCCGACGGGCTGCTCGCGCTCGGGCCCGAGCGGGTGCCGCTGGTCTGGGTCAACTCCCCGTCCAATCCGACGGGTAGGGTCCTGCCCGCCGAGCACCTGCGCAAGGTCGTCTCGTGGGCGCGCGAGCACGGCGCGGTCGTGGCCTCCGACGAGTGCTACATCGAGCTGGGCTGGGAGGAGCAGCCGGTCTCGATCCTGCACCCGGACGTCTGCGGCGGCTCGCACGAGGGCCTGCTGGCGGTGCACTCGCTGTCCAAGCGCTCCAACCTGGCCGGCTACCGCGCCGGGTTCGTCGCCGGCGACCCCGCGCTGATCAAGCGGCTGCTGGAGATACGCAAGCACGCCGGCATGATGATGCCCGCGCCGGTCCAGGCGGCGATGGCCGTCGCCCTGGACGACGACGAGCACGCCGAGGAGCAACGGGCCCGCTACGCCGCCCGCCGCGCGGCGCTCCGGCCCGCCCTGGAGGCGGCCGGCTGGAAGATCGAGCACTCCACGGCGGGTCTGTACCTGTGGGCGTCCAACGGGACGGGCTGCTGGGAGCAGGTTCGCGCGCTGGCCGACAACGGGATCCTGGTCGCTCCGGGCGACTTCTACGGGACCGCGGGCGAGAGGCACATCAGGGTCGCCGTGACGGCCGGTGACGAACGCATCAGTGCGGCTGTGCGCCGCCTCCAGTAGGATCGCGCGGCATGACCCCCGAGGTCGCCGTGATACTCGGTCTGAGTGTGGTCACCCTTGTCCTGTTGCTCGGCGCGTTCTTCGCGACGACGCGTCAGGACAGGGGGGCCGACGACCCCGAGCCTCCCGGCGAGACACCCCTCTCCTCCTCGGTTGGGGCCGCGCAGCCGCCCCAACCGGCCATGGGCCATGTCGGCATCGACTATCCCGACCCCCGTACGATCAAGGTCGGCGACACGATCGAATGCCAGGGGGTGCGCAGCCGCGTTCTCGGCGCCCTGTACCTGTCGTGGCAGGGCACCCAGTGGACCGAGTACCTCCTCGACGACGGCACCCGCCGCTACCAGTGGCTCTCGATCCAGATGCACGACGGCCTGGCGACCGGCGAGCCGCCGCACCTGGAGGTGCTGCTGTGGACGCAGGTGCCCACCGAGGGCATGATCCCCGCCAAGACCACCCTGAGCGTCGAGGGGGTCGACTTCCTTCCCATCGACCGTGGCACCGCGGCCTTCCGCGGTGAGGGCGTCACCTCGATGCCCGAGCGGGGCCTGCTCGACTTCGCCGACTACCGGGCGGCCGACGGCCGCCTGCTCAGCTTCGAACGCCTGCAGGGCCGGCGCTGGAGAGCCTCGCACGCCCAGCACCTGGCCCCCGGCACGATCAGGATCGAGAAGAAGGGCTGAGACCCAGGGGGCGGGCTCGACCTCCAGGGCGGCGGGCTGAGGAAGCACCCGCCGGTGGGTCCGCGACCTCGTGTATCACAACGCTGATGGCCAGGGCCGGTCGACGCGGGGCTGGTCAAGCGCGTTACCGCGCCTCAAGCCCCCTCCTTCAGGAAGGGGTCGTTGACTGCGATATCTCGACCTTCCCCGCGGGCACCTTGGGGTCGGCCCGCCAGCCGTCGTGGCCGTTCGCGGAGACCCACGACTGGCCGTCGTAGCGGATCCTGGTCAGCCCGAACTCCTTGGCGTGGGCGATCGACCAGCCGGCCACCAGCCAGCCGCGCCTGCGCGACGGGGCCTCGAACGCGGCCCCGAGTGCCCTGGTGAGCTCGCGCTTCGCCGCACCCGTGTCGGGGCTCGGGCTCTTGCCCGAGGGACCCGAGGGAACGGGGAACCAGCAGTGCACGGCCCTGGGGACGCGTCCGGTGAACGCCGCGGCGAGGATCTTCCCGTCCTCCTCGTGCTGGGCGTACGCCGACCCGTCGGCCGAGCGCTGCACCGCCTGGGCCGCCTCGTGGAGCGGCAGCTTCCGGTATCCCTTCACCTTCACCAGCGCGGCGAAGAACTTCTCCGAGGCGTAGACGGGATCGATGAGCTGGCTGGGCTTTCCCCACCCCTGGGAGGGCCGCTGCTGGAACACGCCGACCGAGTCGCGGTCGCCGCCCCTCAGGTTCTCCAGCTTCGACTCCTGGATGGCGGTGGCGTAGGCGATCACGGCGGCCCGCTCGGGCAGCTTCCTGCGGGCCGCCACGGCCGCGATGGACGCCGCCACCTGGGCCTGCGCGATGTCCAGGTCCAGCGAGCCCTCCGGAGTCGTGATCCTGCACCCCTCGCCGAGGTCGACGAACGGTTTCGCCCGTTTGAGCAGGGTGAACAGACCCGCGGTGATGGCCACCACGAGCACGACCACGATCGCGATGATCGCGATAACCCCTTTTGAGAAGCGCCCTCGCACGGTCAAGAACCTACCGGTCCCCGCGATTGCTCAGCCTGTGATAACGCTGTGAACACTAGGCTCCGGGCCATGATCCAGAGCGATGCCAGCCCGTTGCCCGCGGCCGTCGACGAGCTGTGGCGACGCCGGGCCGAGCTGAGCCCCGCGGACACCGAGGCCCGCGCCGTCGTGGTGAGCGCGGTGGACATGCTCGACGGCGGAAAGGCCCGGGTGGCGGAGGTCTCCCCCAGCGGCGAGGTGGTCGTGGACGAGCGCGCCCGGCGGGCCGTCAAGCTCGCCTTCCGGGTGCTCGGCATGGCCAGGTCCCAGGTGGGTGACTTCCATCACCATGATCGCCTTCCGCTGAAGACCTCCGTCGACGGGGTACGCGTCGTGCCGGGGGCGATCGCCCGCTGGGGCGCCTACCTGGCGCGAGGCGTGGTGCTGATGCCCTCGTTCGTCGACATCGGCGCCCACCTGGACGAGGGCAGCACCGTGGACACCTGGGTCTCGGTCGGTTCGTGCGCCCAGATCGGCAAGAACGTCCACCTGGCCGGCGGGGCCGGCGTCGGAGCGACGGGCGGCCAGGACGGCGAGGAGGGCTCCGGCGCCGGGGGAGAGCCGCCGAGGGCCGCACCCGCGGTCGTCGAGGACGGCGCGCTGATCGGCCACCGTGCGGTGATCGCCGAGGGGGCCCGGGTGGGCCGGGGCGCCGTGGTCGGCGCCGGGACGATCCTGTCGGGCTCGACCCCTGTGATCGATGTGCGGACGGGGGAGGAACTCGGCCGCGGCCGCGTCCCGGACTGGTGTGTGGTGGCAGGGGGGACCCGGCGGCGTGAGTTTCCCGGTGGCACCTTCGGCCTGCGCTGCGTACTGGTGCTAGAGCGCCTGGAGGAGGGCCGCAGGCCCGGCGAGGTCGAACTCGACCGGATGCTGCACGGACACGGATAGGCGGCCTGCTCGACAGGGGGGCGCCCGGCCCCACGCCGGACTCGACCGGATGCCGTACGGACGCGGACGGAGCGGCGGGGGCGGGCTCGTCCGGTTCCCGCGCGGGCACTAGGGTCGCGGGCATGAGTACGCGTCTGGATCTCACCCAGGATGTCGGGGAGCTCACCGCCCGGATCGTGGACGTCGAGTCGGTCAGCGGTGACGAGAAGGCACTGGCCGACGCCGTGGAGGAGGCCCTCCGGCTTCTTCCGCATCTGACGGTCGAGCGCGACGGCGAGTCGGTCGTGGCCCGTACCCGGCTGGGCCGCGGTGAGCGGGTGGTGATCGCCGGGCACCTGGACACCGTCCCCGTCGCCGGCAACCTGCCCAGCCGGGTCGAGGGCGACCTGCTCTACGGCTGCGGCACCTCGGACATGAAGTCCGGCATCGCGGTCGCCCTGAAGCTGGCCGCGGCCCTCCCGGAACCCAGCAGGGACGTGACCTACGTCTTCTACGACTGCGAGGAGATCGAGGCCGAGCGCAACGGCCTGCTCAGGCTCAGCCGCAGGCACCCCGACTGGCTCGCGGGGGACTTCGCGGTGCTCATGGAACCCACCGACGGCGCGATCGAGGGCGGCTGCCAGGGCACGCTCAGGGCCCAGATCGTCACCCGGGGCAAGCGGGCGCACAGCGCCAGGTCCTGGTTCGGGGTCAACGCGATCCACGCCGTCCAGCCGGTGCTCGCGATCCTGAACGCCTACGAGGCGAGGCTGCCCGTCGTCGACGGGCTGGAGTACCACGAGGGCCTGAACGCGGTGGGCATCGGCGGTGGCGTCGCGGGCAACGTGATCCCGGACGAGTGCGTGGTGACGGTGAACTACCGTTTCGCCCCCGACCTGTCGCTGGAGGAGGCGCAGGCCCACGTGAGCGAGGTGTTCGAGGGGTACGAGGTCCGCTTCACCGACGGCGCGGCCGCCGCGCGGCCCGGCCTGACCCATCCGGTGGCGGCGGCCTTCGTCGACGCCGTGGGCGGAACGCCGAGGGCCAAGCTCGGCTGGACCGACGTCTCGCTCTTCGCCGGTCTCGGGGTGCCCGCCGTCAACTACGGCCCCGGAGACCCGAATATGGCGCACCAGCAGGGGGAGTTCGTCTCACTGAAGAAGATCGCCGACTGCGAGCGCGGAATGCTCGGCTGGCTGTCGTGAAAGGCCGGGCCCACCCGGCCGGGCGTGCCGTTCACGGTGGGGTGGGGCATCCGGCGAGTGTGATCCACTCCACCCTGACGTGGGCGGTTACCCCGTGAGGGGCCGGAGCGATGTGCGGCGCAAATGAAAGTGGCTTTCCTCGCCGGCCATTTGGCGGGGAAAGCCACTTTCAGTCCCGAGCAGCACCCTCGGCAGTTAGACGCGCTCCCGTCAAAATTCGGTTCCATGTTTTCATGGAGATTTTTCAAGATTTTTCCGGGGCGGCACTACGGTGTCCCGCATGAGGAAAACACGTCCTGAACGCCGCCAGGGAGCCGCGGTGGTCCGCGGTGACCTCGTCTCCGACTCCACCTACGATCAGCGGCTTCTCGACAGGAGAGGGCCGGCCGACTGGCTGCACATGGACCCCTGGCGGGTGATGCGGATCCAGGCCGAGTTCGTGGAGGGCTTCGGCCAGCTCGCCGAGCTGCCCCAGGCGGTGACCGTGTTCGGATCCGCGCGTACCCCCGCGGGCAGCCCCGAGTACGAGATGGGGATCGAGCTGGGCAAGAGGCTCTCCGAGGCGGGCTACGCCGTGATCACCGGTGGCGGCCCCGGCTGCATGGAGGCCGCCAACAAGGGGGCGGCGGAGTCCGGCGGTGTCTCGGTCGGCCTGGGCATCGAGCTGCCCTTCGAGCAGAGCATGAACGAGTATGTCGACCTCGGCATCGAGTTCCGCTACTTCTTCGTGCGCAAGACCATGTTCGTGAAGTACTCCTGCGGCTTCATCACGCTGCCCGGCGGGTTCGGCACCCTGGACGAGCTGTTCGAGGCGCTCACCCTGGTCCAGACGGGGAAGGTCACCTCCTTCCCCGTGGTGCTGATGGGCACCGAGTTCTGGGGCGACCTGATCGGCTGGATCAGGAACACCCTCGCGCGGACCGGCAAGATCTCCGCCCGGGACGCGGATCTCATCCACGTCACCGACGACGTGGACGAGGCGGTCCGGATCATCGTGGAGGCCGACCGCACCAGGGCCGACCGCACCAGGGACGGGCGGAGAAGCCCATGACCCCGGTCGGCGAAGCCGAATAAGGTCGGGGCGTGTTCATATGTGTATTCCTCGCGTCTAGTCAGAGAATCGACAAGAAGTACCAGGAGCTGGCCGAGGAGGTCGGCGCGGAGCTCGCCAGGCGCGGGCACGACCTGGTGAGCGGAGGGGCCAGGGTCTCCTGCATGGGCGCGATCGCCCGAGCGGCCCGTGCGGGGGGCGCCCGCACCGTGGGTGTGATCCCCCAGTCACTGGTGGACATCGAGCTCGCGGACGAGCACGCCGACGAGTTGGTGATCACCGGCGACATGCGCGAGCGCAAGGGGGTCATGGACGCCCGCTCCGACGCCTTCCTGGTGTTGCCGGGCGGCATCGGAACGCTGGAGGAGCTGTTCGAGATCTGGACGTCCCGCACGCTGGGCCTGCACGACAAGCCCCTGGTGGTCCTCGACCCGTGGGGCATCTACCGGCCGCTGCGGGACCTGGTCGAGGGCATGCAGGAGGCGGGCTTCACCCGGCCGAACGTCTTCGACGCCATCTCCTGGACCGCCACGGTCGACGAGGCGTTCCGGCTGCTGGAGAAGTCGACCAGGCACCTGGAACCGAGTGCCGAGGAACTAGGCGAGGCCACGGCGGGTTAGCGCGGGTGGACGTCGCCCGGCGAGGGAGTCGGTCATCTCGACCGCGAGCCGCACCTGTTCCCGGCGATCCGTACGGAACACGCGGGCACCCGCCCAGGCGCAGATCGAGGCCGCGGTGAGTTCCGCGGCCTCGGCGTCCCTCTCGTCTCCGGCCTTCCCGGCCTGCCCGCCGGCGGCCAGCCTGGCGGGGGTGACGACCACGGTGTGCCCGGCGCGGACGAGCTCCTCGACCTCCCCGATCGAGTGGGCCTCGACCCAGCCGGGTTCGCCAGGATCGCCGGGGCCGAGCACGAGGGGGACCGTCCCGGTCCGCCCGCTCGGAGAGGCCGGGGCCCGGTCGTCGCCCGCCTCGGCGGAGGCGGGCGGGAGGCTGCTCTCTTCAGGGAGCGGAGGAGTCACGACCCGATCCTAGGTCAGCGGAGTTGTGGCACGATTCGTATGTGCTGGTCGTATTAGCCCTCGCTGCCGTAGCCGTCGTCGCCAGTGTCACGGTGGTCGCCATGGGCCGAGGGGGTGAGCTGAGCGAGTTCGCCCCCGATGTGCCTCCGCTGGACCTGCCCAAGGGCGGCCAGCTCGGTGCCGTCGACTTCATGGCGCTCCAGCTCCCGGTGAGCCTCGTCGGCTATCACACCCAGAGCGTGGACGAGGCGCTGAACCGGGTCGCCGGAGCCCTGAGCGAGCGTGACACCAGGATCGCCGTGCTGGAGCAGCGGGTGGCCGAGCTGCTCGCCGGCCGGCTCCAGGCCCGCCACGAGCTCAAAGGCGGCCTGCCCGCCACCCTGCGCGAGCTTGAGGCGCCGTACGAGCTCTCCGGCCACGGCAGGCCCGCGGCGGACAAGGAGCGTGCCGACGGCTCGTCCGCCGTTTCGCTCACCGAGCGCGAGGTGCCGCCCCGGCTTCCCGACCCGGCCGAGCCCGTGCCGGACCTCGTGCACGACGAGGGGGATTCCGGCGGGTCACCGGCCGTTCCACGGGGCGGGCACGGGCCGCAGGAGGCCGGCGGGCCCTCCGAGGCGGATGGGAGTTCCGTGGCGGAGGAGCCGCCTGGCGCGTCGCGGGTCTCCTCGCCGTCCGAGCCGTCCCGGGTGCCGGACTCCCCGTCCCCTTCCGGGGTTTCGCCGGAGCCGTCCTCCGACGCCGTCGGCGTCCACCTCGGTGAGCGGCCGGGGACGGACAAGAAGGAGGAGTCCCGTTGACCGAGACCTCGCGACCCCTGGTGCCCGCGGCACCCGTGGAGCTCGTGCGCTGCGGGTGGGTGAGCGCGGCCCCCGACTACATCGCCTACCACGACGAGGAGTGGGGCCGCCCGGTCACCGGCGACGACCGGGTGTTCGAGCGGATCACGCTGGAGGCGTTCCAGTCCGGCCTGTCCTGGATCACCATCCTGCGCAAGCGGGAGAACTTCCGTGCCGCCTTCGAGGGGTTCTCCATCCCGGCCGTGGCCGCCTTCGGCGAGCAGGACGTCGAACGCCTGCTCGCCGACGCGGGCATCGTCAGGAACCGGGCCAAGATCGAGGCGACGATCGCCAACGCGAGGGCCGCGCTCGGCATCGGCCTGTCCGACCTTGTCTGGAGTCACGCGGACCCCGGCTCGCCGGTCCCGAAGACCCCGGCGGACCTGCCCGCCCAGACCCCCGGCTCCAAGGCGCTGGCCAAGGAGCTCAAGTCACACGGTTTCCGTTTCGTCGGCCCGACCACCGCTTACGCGCTGATGCAGGCCATCGGCCTCGTCAACGACCACCTGGCCGACTGCTGGACACGCCGGGCCTGACGGTCTCCCTCCCGCGGGCGAGGGGGAGCCGTGCGCGGACGCCCCGCCGCCCGCGCGGCAGGGAGCGGGTACGCGGCGGCCGGGCCGGGTTCCCGGCGGAAACCGCCGGCAGGCCGTCAGCGGCCCTGGAAGACCGGGCGCTCCTTGGCGAGGAAGGCGCGGGTCGCGTTCAGGTGGTCGTCGGTCCCGGCGCAGGCGTCCTGGAGGTCGGCTTCCAGCTCCAGGGCCTCGGCCAGCGAACTGGTCGAGGCGAACCGCAGGGCGCGCTTGGTGGCCGTGTAGGCGCTCGTGGGCCCCTGTGCCAGCCGTACTGCCAGTGCGTGGGCGGCGGTGTCCAGTTCGTCGGCGGGGACGACCTGGGAGACGATCCCGAGTTCGAGCGCGCGGGCCGAGCCGACGGGCTCGCCGAGCAGTAGCAGCTCCGCAGCGCGGCCCGCTCCGACCAGGCGCTGCAGGGTCCAGGAGGCACCCGAGTCCGGGGCCAGGGCGATGCCGGAGAAGGCCATCGCGAATCTGGCCTTCTCCGAGGCGATTCGCAGGTCGCAGGCGAAGGCCAGTGCGGCGCCCGCGCCCGCGGCGACGCCGTTCACCGCCGCGACGACCGGCTTGTCCATCTCGGTGATCGTGCGGACGATCGGGTTGTACTGCGTACGTACCGTGTTGTCCAGGCCCCGGCCGGCCTCCAGGTTCGCGGCGTGCTCGCCCAGGTCCTGGCCGGCACAGAACGCCCGCCCCGTCCCGGTCAGCAGCACCGCCCGCACGGCACGCTCCTGCGACGCCGCGGTCACCGCCTCAAGCAGGGCGGTCTTCGCCCGGGAGGTCAGCGAGTTCATCGCCTCCGGCCGGTTGATGACGATGGTGGCGACGGCGTCGTCGACGGAGTAGAGAACGTCGTTCAACAAGGGCTCCTTCGGGCTTCTCGGCTCCGCGTACTACGGCTCGCCGAGGTGGCGGTCGACGAAGGCGGCGGCGGCTGGGAGCAGCCGTCCGGCCTCGTGTTCGAAGTAGATTCTGGCCTGCTCCCCCGGCCAGCCTTCCGGCAGGAGCTCGGCCGGGAGCCCGGGGTCGTGGAACAGGAAGTTGCGCCAGCCGTGCAACAGCCTGCTGCGGACGGCGAACACCCGGGCGTCGCTCGCGTCGCCGGGCAGCTCGCCGATCAGGTCCGTCGCCTGGGCCAGCCATCTCCGGTAGGCGGCGCCGATGCCGTCCAGGTCCCATGTCCTGGCGGCCAGTGCCGCGGGGTCGCCGTCGAGCACCGCGTCGAACCGTTCGGCGCCGACGCCCTCGCGGCTGAGGATCGCCTCCAGCTCGGAGGAGGGCCGGAGCCCGATCCAGGTGGTCTCGGACAGGGGCGCGTACCCGATGAAGGAGAGCTCGGCCCGGAGGCGCTCCCTTCTGGACCGCTCGCGCACGGGCTCCAGCACCAGGATGTGCCATCGGCCGTCCCAGGTGATCGTCCCAACTCGGTAAATTCTCAGCGCGGCTTCGTCGAGGCGGTGCACGCACTTGGGGGTGACCTCGTAGCCGGGGCCCCCGGGCAACCGGGCGGGCGCCAGCCAGCCTTGCCGTACCATCCGCGAGATGGCGGTGCGCACGGCCGGAGCGGCGATGTCCAGCGGGGCGAGCAGGCGGACGAGGGCGGCCACGGACGCATGGCCGCCTCGGGATCCGAGGTGGTCCCCGTACAGATCGAAGAGCGCGGCGCGGGCGTTCACGAGGACAAGTTTGGCCGTCCGGGGGGTCTCGGACAACGGTCTTGATCGCCGGATGAGCCGACGCTGAGACTGATCGTTCCCATTCTCCGTGCGGAGGCGGGATAATAGGACATCACAGAAGACGTGAATGCGTCGGCCACCCTCGGGTCAGTCGGAGATCCGGAGCCCGAAGCAGGAAGGGATACACGCATGGCGGCTATGAAGCCGAGGACCGGTGATGGTCCGCTGGAGGTCGTCAAGGAAGGCAGGGGGATCGTCATGCGGGTTCCTCTGGAGGGGGGCGGCCGTCTCGTCGTTGAGCTCTCCGCGGACGAGGCAAGTGCTCTTGGTGAGGAACTGAAGAAGATCGTCGGTTGATACCGATCTAAGACAAAGTGGCGGAGCCGGGCCCTATTTGAGCTTGCTCGGGGAGCATGACACCTGCGATGGCCCGCGCGACCGACGATGAACACGGCCCTGGCCGTCGGACCGCCTTGCGGCGGCTCGCGCCAGGGCCGCGGTGTTCTCCCCGGCTTCTCTCCTGCCGGGCCTGACGACTGGAGTCATCCATGCCCATCTCCCCCTGTCTGCTCCTACCCCGCGTGCCCTATGCCCAAGGGCTGATCGTCGGGGAGGACGCCGAGTTGCTCGCCGTCCCCTTCGCCGAGGATCTCGCGCCCGAGATCGAGTTGCCGGTGCCCGTGGCCGCGTTGCTCGCCCACTACCAGGCCAAGGGCGAGGCGGGTGAGATCGTCGAGGTCCCCGTCGCGAACGGCGACGCCGTGGGCCGGGTGCTCCTCTACGGAGTCGGGGACGGGTCGGCGACGGCCCTGCGCAAGGCCGGTGCGGCGGTGGCGCGGCGCGGTAAGGGCAAGGACGCCGTCAGGATCGTGCTGCCCGGCGGGCCGGTGGCGGCCTTCGTGGAGGGCGCGCTGCTGGCCACGTACACCTTCAGGGTCGGCGAGGCGAAGTCCCCCGTGACGACGCTCGAATTCGTCGGAGACGAGGTCGAGGCGGAGGTCGCAGGCGCGGAGGTGATCGCCGGGGCCGTCGCGCTCGCCAGGGACCTGGCCAACACCCCGTCCTCGGTGAAGTCACCGGCCTGGCTCGCCGAGCGCGCCGCCGAGCAGGGCGTCGCCGTGCGGGTGTGGGACGAGCGGGAACTGCGCGCCGGCGGCTTCGGCGGCATCCTCGCCGTCGGGAAGGGGTCGGTGAACCCGCCCCGGCTGATCCAGCTCTCCTACCGGCCCGAGGGCGCGACGCGCCACGTGGTCCTGGTCGGCAAGGGCATCACGTACGACACCGGCGGCCTGTCGCTCAAGCCGACCGCCGGCATGGTGTTCATGAAGACCGACATGGCCGGCGGAGCGGTGGTCATCGCGGTCCTGGGCGCGCTGGCCTCGCTCGGCGTGCCGATCCGGGTCACCGGCCTGGTCGCCGCCGCCGAGAACTCCTTCTCCGGTTCGGCCCAGCGCCCCTCGGACGTGATCACACAGTACGGCGGCCGGACCGTGGAGGTGCTCAACACCGACGCCGAGGGCCGCCTGGTGCTGGCCGACGCGCTGGCCTACGCCGACGCGGAGCTGGACCCGGACGTCGTGGTCGACGTCGCCACGCTGACCGGGGCGATCAGTGTGGCCCTGGGCAAGAATCTCGGCGCGGTCTTCACCTCCGAGGACGCGCTGGCCGGCGCGCTGGTCGAGGCGGGGGAGGCCAGTGGGGAGCGGCTCTGGCGGATGCCGCTGATCGAGGACTACCTTCCCGCGCTCGACTCGTCGGTGGCCGACCTGACCAACATCGAGGCCGGATCGACCTACGGCGCGGGTTCCGTCACCGCGGCGCTGTTCCTGCGCGAGTTCACCGGCGGGCGGCCCTGGGCACACCTGGACATCGCCGGCGTCGGCCGTAGCGGCGCGGACGAGGGGCTCTTCAGCAAGGGAGCCACCGGATACGGCGTGCGCCTGCTGCTCGAATGGCTGGCGGGGCTCCAGGAGCGGTGATCGCGCGGCGGGCGGGACGGTGTCGTCGTCCCGCCCCCGGCCGGGTGGCGGCCGTCAGTCGGAGAGCTTGACGGCCGCCAGGATGCCGTCTCCGAGAGGCATCATCAGCGGGCGGAGCCGCTCGTCGGAGCGGACGAGCTTGCCGAGCTCCCTGATGGAGACCGTGTCGGGGTCCCGCTGTACGGGGTCGGCCACCCGGTTGCCCCAGAGGGCGTTGTCGAAGACGACGATGCCGCCGATCCGGAGCAACCGGACGGACTCGGCCAGGTAGTCGGCGTACTCGTGCATGGCGCCGTCGCAGAAGACCAGGTCGTAGCCGCCGTCGGACAGCCGGGGGAGCACGTCGAGGGCGCGGCCGGTGATCAGGCGGGTCCGGCCCCCGGAGAATCCGGCCTGGGCGAAGCTCTGCCTGGCCAGTCGCTGGTGCTCCGGTTCCACGTCCACGCTGGTGAGCGTGCCGTCCTGGCGCATGCCGCGGAGCAGCCACAGGCCTGACACCCCGCAGCCGGTGCCGATCTCCACGACGGCACGGGCGTTGATGGCGGTGGCGAGGAAGCAGAGAGCGGCGCCGCCGCCGGGCCGGATCGGGGGCGCTCCCACCTCGGCTCCGCGCATGCGCGCGGCCAGCAGGATGTCGTCCTCCCTGTGGAAGTCATCGGCATAGGCCAGAGTGGCCTCCAACGGACTTGTCGGCGTCTCTGCCATCGGCCTCTCCTCCCGCTTTCTCCGTACACAGTCATATAGGCGCTGGGTCGCAGCCTAAGGGAGGCAGGCCCGATCGGGAACTCATGTCGTCCCCGGTGCGTTGCACGGTTTAAGCGGCCTTTGCCGGTCCTGAAGGTAGTCAGTGCGCACGAAGGGACGAAACCAGGCACTATGGCGATAGCGGTGGTCCCGGAGAGAGGAGTGCTGGTGGACGAGCCTGACCACCAGGCAGAAGCTCCAGTGTCTGATTGGACGCCTCCTACCTGGGAGGAGGTGGTCCGGGCGCACTCGGCACGAGTGTATCGGCTGGCCTATCGGCTGACCGGCAACGTGCACGATGCGGAAGATCTCACACAGGAGGTCTTCGTCCGGGTCTTCAGGTCCTTGTCGAACTACACGCCAGGCACTTTCGAGGGCTGGCTGCACCGCATCACCACCAACCTGTTCCTCGACATGGCGCGGCGCAAGCAGCGCATCAGGTTCGAGGGGCTCGCCGACGACGCCGCCGAGCGGCTGCGCGGGCGCGAGCCTTCTCCCGCACAGGCGTACGACGACACCCATCTGGAGCCCGACATCCAGGCGGCACTCGACGCGCTCGCGCCCGAGTTCCGCGCGGCCGTCGTTCTGTGTGACATCGAGGGGCTGTCCTACGAGGAGATCGCGGCGACGCTGGGTGTGAAGCTCGGCACGGTTCGGAGCCGGATCCACCGTGGACGGGCGCAGTTGCGTGAGGCGCTTGAGCATCGCGCGCCGCGGAACGATCTATTCCCCCCGAGCGTTACTCACGGGGAGGAATTCGCATGAGAAATCACAGTCATGACGAATGTCACGACGAGCCACTTGGCAAGGAGTGCGCATGAGTCATCTAGGAGAGCGTGTTTCCGCACTGGTGGACGGTGAGCTGAATCACCACGAGCGCGACCGGGCCCTGTCGCATCTGGCCTTCTGCGCCGACTGCCGGGCCGAGGTCGACGCCGTGCGAGCGCTGAAGAGCCGGTTGCGGTCCCTCGACGGGCCCGCGATGCCGACCGACCTGACGATGTCCCTGCTGCGGATGGCGGAGCCCGGCGGCCCGTTGCCCCCGCGTGAGCGCCCCTTTCCGGCCTCGCGCACCTTCGGCGGAGCACCTATTCCGAGCATGTACAGCGTCGCTCCCCCGGACAACCGTCCCAGGAGCCGGGCCCAAGGACCTCGCCGCACCCGGAGAGCGGGTTACGTCGCGGTGGGTGTCGCCTCGGCGGCCGTGGCGATCGGCACACTGTTCGTGGTAGGCGGGGCCGACCCCAATCCGCGTGTCGTGCCGCCGGTCGACATGTTCGCCAACCAGCACAGGAACACGGCACCCTACGGCGGATCGGCGACGCCCACCTTCTCACCCACTCCGTGATCCGGCTGCCCGCCACGATCATCCTGGTGGCTGTCATGTTGCTGGGGCTGGTGACGGGCGGTACGGCACACGCGGTCAGGACCTCGCACGCCATACCGCCGGACGAGGCGGAGAACGAGGACACCGGCCTGCACCTGCTCCGTGAGGCGGCGGTCGCGGGCCGGGCCCGTGGATACTCAGGCACCCAGTACGTCACGGTATGGGGGGCCTCCGGCTCCACCTCCGCGGTGCTGGAGGTGCGCAACGTCCCCGGAAAGGGGATGACGGTGCATGCCGAGCCCTCGGGCTCCGTGCGGAGCGCCGATCCAGGCACCCCCGCCGGGGGCATGTCCAGCCCGTCGGAGACGATGCTCGAGGTGCTGGCCCGGAACTACCGGGTGGTGGCCGCCGGGGAGGGGCACGCCTGCGGGCGCCCCGCCCGTCTGGTGAACGTGCTGCGCGGGGACGGCACGGTCGCCGCCCGCTACTGGATCGACAAGGCCGCCGGGCCGGTGCTGCGCCGCGAGCTCATGGACGCGAGGGGCCGGGTCGTCAACGTCGGAGCCTTCGTCGATCTGGCCCTCGACCCGGTGGCCAAGGGGGCGGTGCCCACGGTGCCGCCGCTGGCCACCGGGGGTCTCGACCTCGTGGAGATGCCCCGCCTGCTGGCCGCGGGCTGGCGTATTCCCCGTGCCCTGCCGGGCCGCCTGGAGTTGTTCGCCGCGCGAAGAGCCCCCGCTGGATACTTATATTTGGGGTATTCAGATGGGTTATCAGTTGTGTCGGTTTTTGTGCAGCCCGGAGTGCTTGATGAGGATCATCTCCAGGGTTGGCATGCGGAACGGCGCAGCGGGCATACGATCTGGATTCGAGGCCCGGTTGGGCAGGAGATGATCTGGGCGAGTGGGGGGCATGTCTATACAGTCTTCGCGGACGCGCCGGCCGACATGGTCGACACGGCTGTCGCGGCCCTACCGCACGAGCATGTTCCGGATCTCTGGACGAGGCTCGGCCGAGGTGCGAGTCGCCTGCTCTCGTGGGTCAATCCCTTCGGTTGACGCGTGTTTTACACATCTCGTATGCCACTCGGGGGAAGATTGCCGGGTTGACCCGGTGAGTGGGCATCTGCGAGGCAAGGAGTAGTGAGTATTCGATGACCGACGAGGCCCGTACCGGCCACGGGGCGCACGATGCTGCGGGGCGTACGCCGTCGGACTTCACCGACGGTGGTCACGGCGCTCCGGAGTCCCGCCACGCAGACTCCTCCGGCCCCGAGTTCTCGCGCCCCGAGTTCCTGCCCGCCGGAGAGGGGGCGCCGTCCCAGGCCGAGCAGCCGGACAACGACGGCTGGAGCCAGTTGGGCGCCCCGCCAGGCCGTGGCCGGTGGGGTGGCCGGCAGGGGCAACCCGAGCTGTTCCGTCACGACGACGGGGAGCCGCCGGCGGGCGAGGGCGTCCAGGGACAGGGCTACGCGGAGAGCTGGGGCGACCCCTCCGGCCGGCCCAGGTACGACACGGCGGTCTTCGCCGCCCACCAGGCTCCGCCGCCACCGCCGCCCACCCAGGCGTTCGGCCTGGGGCCCGGCTGGGCGCCGCCTCCCGGCGGCCCGGGGCTGGCGGGGAGCTTCGGCGGCCCGGCGTCCGCGGCGGTCCGCGGGCCGCGCACGGCCACGCTGGTCGTCCTCGCCGTGGTGATCGCGTTGCTCGCCTCGCTGCTCGGCAGCGTCGGCACCTATCTCCTCACCAAGCCGACCGGCTCGGGACGCGACCCCTCCTACAGCCTGGGGAACGCGCCGACCGGTTCCAACGCCCGGCCCCCGGACTCGGTGGCGGGCGTGGCCTCGAAGGTGCTGCCCAGCGTGGTCTCGCTGGCGGTCGAGGGCGGGACGAGTTCCAACACCGGTTCCGGCTTCCTGATCAAGGGCGGCTATGTGGTGACCAACAACCACGTGGTCGCCGGCGCCGATCCGAGCGGCCGGATCCAGATCCAGTTCAACAACCGCAAGTCCACCTCCGCCGTCGTCGTCGGCCGCGACCCCGAGTCCGACCTGGCAGTGGTCAAGCCGGCGGAGACCTTCGGCGCCCCGGAGATCACCCTCGGCAACTCCGACAACGTGGTCGTGGGCGACCCGGTCATCGCCATCGGCTCCCCGCTGGGCCTGACCGGCACCGTCACCTCCGGCATCGTCAGCTCGCTCAACCGCCCCGTTCAGGCGGGTGAGGAGAACAACTCCGAGACCACCTGGCTCAGCGCGGTCCAGACCGACGCGGCCATCAACCCGGGCAACTCCGGGGGACCGCTGGTCAACGGCAACGGCGAGGTGATCGGCGTCAACTCGGCGATCGCCACTCTCGGCAGGTCGGTCGGCGGCCAGAGCGGCAGCATCGGCCTCGGTTTCGCCATCCCGGTGAACCACGCCCGCCGCGTCGCCCAGGAGCTGATCACCACGGGCAAGGCCAAGAAGTCGCGGATCGGTGTCGCCATCGACCCGACCTACCAGGGCGTCGGGGTGCGCATCGCGACCGAGGCCAAGCAGGGTGGCCAGCCGATCGAGCCGAACGGCCCCGCCGCCCAGGCGGGCCTCAAGCCGGGCGACGTCATCCTGGAGGTCGACGGCATCGTGCTGCAGGACGGCAACGAGCTGATCGCGCTGGTCCGCAACAGGGCTCCCGGTGAGAAACTCTCGGTCAAGTACCAGCGCGGCGGTCAGGAGAACACCGCGACCGTGACCGTCGGCACCGCGCCGGACCAGCCCGCACCCGAGCCGTCCTGAGCCGCCGGGCGGGGGCGCGTGCTCACGCTCGGCGGTATTAGTCTGGAACCTCTCCGGTATGTGGCCGGAGAGGTGCCCATGGCCTCTTCCCGGTAGGAGATCACCGTGTTCGGACTCGGCTGGCCTGAGATCGTGGCGCTGGTGGTCATCGCCCTCCTGGTGTTCGGTCCGGAGAAACTGCCCCAGGCCGCCGCCCAGGCGGGCAAGACGTTGCGCAACCTGCGCAGGATGGCCAACAACGCGAGAGACGACCTGCGGACCGGGCTGGGGCCGGAGTTCGCCGACTTCGACCCGTCCGACCTGAATCCGAAGAACTTCGTCCGCAAGCACCTCACCGCTGATCTTGAGGACGACTGGAACTCCACCCCGGCCACCGCCACCGCCGAACCCGCCTCCTCCTACCCGGCGGGCGGCGAGCTGGGTTACGGCGAGATCCCTCCGTACGACTCCGAGGCGACCTGAGTCCCTTCCGGGACGGACGACGGCGGCGCCCCCCACAGGGGGACGCCGCCGTCGTCGTGTCGGAGCGGGTGCCGTTCAGCCGCGCCGGGTGGGCGAGATGCCGAGCTGGAGGCCCTTGAGGCTGGTCGACTTCTTGCTGAGGGAGCCGGCGATGCGGATCAGCTCGGCCGCGGCCGGGGCGTCCGGGTCGGTCAGCACGAGCGGCTTGCCCTCGTCGCCGCCCTCGCGCAGGCGCATGTCGATCGGCACCTGGCCGAGGAGCGGCACGCGGGCGCCGAGGGTGCGGGTGAGCGCGTCGGCCACGGTCTGGCCGCCGCCCTCGCCGAAGACCGAGACCCGCTCGTCGCAGTGCGGGCAGGGCAGCCACGACATGTTCTCGATGACACCGGCGATCTGCTGGTGGGTCTGGACGGCGATCGATCCGGCCCGCTCGGCGACCTCGGCGGCGGCCTGCTGCGGGGTGGTCACCACCAGGAGCTCCGCGGAGGGCATCCGCTGCGCCACGGAGATCGCGATGTCACCGGTGCCCGGGGGCAGGTCCATCAGCAGCACGTCCAGGTCGCCCCAGTAGACGTCGGCGAGGAACTGGTGCAGGGCCCGGTCGAGCATGGGACCGCGCCACACGACGGGGGTGTTGCCCTCCGGCTTGAACATGCCGACCGAGATGACCTTGATGTCATGCGCCACCGGCGGCATGATCATGTCCTCGACCTTGGTGGGGCGCTCGGAGGTGCCCAGCATGCGAGGGATGCTGTGGCCGTAGATGTCGGCGTCGACGACGCCGACCTTGAGACCGCTCGCGGCCATCGCGGCGGCCAGGTTGACGGTGACCGACGACTTGCCGACACCGCCCTTGCCGGAGGCGACGGCGAAGACCCGGGTCAGCGAGCCGGGCTGGGCGAAGGGGATCTCCTTCTCGGGGCCCTTGTTGCCGCGCAGCTTGCTCTGCAGCGCCTTGCGCTGCTCGGGGCTCATGACGTCCATCTCGACGGAGACGCCGGTCACTCCGTCGATCTTGGAGACCGCGGCGGTGACGTCTCGGGTGATGGTGTCCTTCATGGGGCAGCCGGACACGGTGAGGAAGATCGCGACACGTACCGCCCCCTGGGGGGAGATGTCGACGCTCTTGACCATTTCCAGCTCGGTGATCGGCCGACGGATCTCAGGGTCGTTGACGGTCGCGAGAGCGGCCATCACCAGTTCCGGGGTAGGTGCCATCGAAGTGTCGGCAGCGCGGCGTCACCCGGGGGCGACGGAGGATGCCGTCCCTCCTTGTCTGTTATCGATGAGGCGTCTCAAGGGCAGGAGTTGCCCGTCGCGGCGCTCGTATGGCTTGGCGAGAGGCCCGATCCCGTCAGGGAACGGTCGGCGTCGTGAGTCCAATGGTATGAACCACGGAACGTCGGCAGGAATTCCGGCTCCGGTTCTGGTCGCCGGATTCGGACAATTCGCTGTGTAGATGCGCGTGCAACGTTCTAAGGTTACTGGGTGACCCTCACGGCGGGCGAGTCCACGGAGAGCTTCAGCTCGGAGGAGCTGATGCTCTGGCGCATGCTTCAGCGAGCACAGGTCCGCATCGCCCGAGTGCTGGAAGCCGACCTGCTGGTCGAGCACGATCTGTCCCTGGCCTCCTACGAGGTCCTCCTGCAGCTCTTCGAGGCGCCCGAGCGGCGGCTGAGGATGAACGACCTGGCGGACCGGGTGCTGCTCTCGCGCAGCGGCCTGACCCGGCTCATCGACCGCCTCCAGCGTGACGGCCTGGTCGAGCGCGAGGCGTGCACCAGTGACGCGCGCGGCCTGTTCGCGGTGCTCACCGACGCGGGCGCCGCGCTCCTGGCCGAGGCCGGCCCCACCTATCTGCGCGGTGTCCGCGCCCAGTTCCTGGACATGCTCGACGCCGACGAGCTGCGCCGGTGCGCGGTCATGCTGAACAAGCTCCTGCCCGTCTCCGGCACCGAACCCTGCTGAGGTCCCGCGGCGGGTAGCCGCCGCACCCGGCCGCCCCCCGCTTCCGCCTGCCCGGGCCCGTGCCGGGCACTCCTGACCGGACGGTCGGACAGGGCTGTCGAGCGCCATGTCACATACCAGCCCCAGGGTGATGTCGAACACATAAAGGATCTTGCGGACTATACGGACAAAGATTGATATTGCGGATGTTTCCCTAGTTGTTCTGGAGGCTCCGCTTGCCGAAGTTACGGGCAGCCCTCATCGTCCTCGCGGTTCTCGCGACGGGCGTCACCCCAGCCCACGCGGCCACCCGGCCATCCCTCACCGTCGAGCAGGGGCGGACCCAGCCGGTCTTCTCCTACGCCGACGCCGTCCGCGAGCACGTCTACGTCGAGTCGAGTGTCGACAGCGACTCCGATGGGAGGCCGGACCGGGTCCGTGTCGACATCATCAGGCCGAAGGAATCGGGCCCCGGGCTCAAGGTACCGGTGATCATCGATGAGAGTCCGTACTACGACAACTCCGGCCGGGGCAACGAGGCCGAGCGGAAGGTCTACGACGCCGCCGGGAACGTAGTGAAATTCCCGCTGTTCTACGACAACTACTTCGTGCCGCGCGGTTACGCCGTCCTGAATGTCGACATGATCGGCACCACCAGGTCCGACGGCTGTCCCGACGTCGGCGGGCAGGCCGACGTGCTGGGCGGCAAGGCCGTGATCGACTGGCTGAACGGCCGCGCCACCGCCTACCGTCCCGACGGCACGCCCGCGGTCGCGGACTGGACCACCGGCAAGGCCGCGATGATCGGCAAGTCGTACGACGGCACGCTGGCCAACGCCGTGGCGGCGACCGGCGTGCGGGGGCTGGAGACCATCGTGCCGATCTCGGCGATCAGCTCCTGGTACAGGTACCAGCGCTCCAACGGGGTGGTCTACAACTACGACTACATGTCGTGGCTGGGGAACTACGTCGACACCGACCCCGAGGCCAAGTGCGCCGCGGTGCGGGCGCGGCTGGACGCCGAGGACGGCGACGACACCGGCGACTACAACGGCTTCTGGGCCGAGCGCGACTACATCGCGGGCTCGATGGCCGATGTCTCCAAGGTGCGTGCCAGCGTCTTCGCCGTGCACACGGTCAACGACCTCAACGTCAGGCCCGACAACTTCTCCAAGTGGTGGCAGGCGCTGGCCGGCCGGAACGTGCCCCGCAAGATCTGGGTCGGGCAGTACCAGCACGTCGACCCCTTCGACTTCGAGGGCCGTCGTGACCTCTGGGTCGACACGTTGCACCGCTGGTTCGACCACTGGCTGCTCGGCGTGCAGAACGGCGTCATGCGCGAGCCCCGCGCCGACGTGCAGACCAGCCTCGACCGCTGGATCACCCAGCGCGACTGGCCCGCCCCGCTCTCCCTGAAGGTTCCCTTCCGCCCCGCGGCCGACGGCTCGTTCGGCCTGGTCCCGGCCAGGAGAGGGCAGACCGCCACGTTCACCGACATCCGCCAGTCCGAGGACGCGATGGTGGCCGACGTCGGCACCGTCAAGCCGGGGCGGGTGGCCTTCACCACCGGCGAGCTGCCGCTGGATCTGCGGCTGTCCGGCACGCCCGTGGTGGACCTGCGCGTCGCGCTCGACAAGCCCACCTCGAACCTGACCGCGCTCCTCGTCGACTTCGGCGAGGACACCCGGATCGACTGGCGGCGGGGTCAGGGCATCACCACGGTCGCCGAGGAGAGTTGCCACGGCGAGAGCACGGCCTCCGACGACGCCTGTTACCGGCAGGTCGTCACCAACCGGGCCACCCGGCCACTGGAGATCGTCGCCCGTGGCTGGATCGACGTGCAGAACCGCGACTCGCTCAGCGAGCCCTCGCCGCTGCCCCCGGGCACGTACGGCAAGGTCAGCTGGGAGACGCTGCCGCAGGAGTACGTCTTCAAGAAGGGACACAGGCTGGCCCTCGTGATCGCCGGCACCGACTCGACCTACAGCGCCGAGCGGGCCACCGGCGCGAACGTCACCGTCGACCTGGCGGAGAGCAAGGTCGTGATCCCGCTGGTGGTCAGCACCCTCGGCGGCGCCGACGTGCCGAAGGACACGTCCAGGTGGCAGGGGCCGGCACGACTGGACCTGCCGGTGCCGGAGAACCGGTTCTTCTAGACCGCGGAGGTTCGCGCGGGCCGCGCGCCGGGGACACCCGGCGCGCGACCCGTCTTTCACGCCTCCGTGGACGTTCGCGGCTCCTGGAGATCCTCCTGGAGCCGCTGCAGTTCCGAGCGGATGTAGTCGCGGGTGGCCACCTCGCCGACCGCCATGCGCAGCGCGGCGACCTCCCGGGCGAGGTACTCCAGATCGGCCTGGTTCCGTTCCGCGGCCCTGCGGTCGTGCTCGTTCTGGACCCGGTCACGGTCGGCCTGCCGGTTCTGGGCGAGCAGGATCAGCGGCGCCGCGTACGAGGCCTGCAGGGACAGGATCAGTGTCAGGAAGATGAACGGGTAGGGGTCGAACCGCAGGGACGGGGGGCCGAAGGCATTCCACAGGCCCCAGACGGTGACGAAGACCGTCATGTAGACCAGGAACCTCGCGGTGCCGAGGAAACGGGCGATCTGCTCGGAGAGCCGCCCGAACGCCTCCGGGTCGTAGTGCGGGCGGAGCCGCAGGCCGGGCTGTCTTGGCTGGTCGAGGCGGTCAGCCATGTCTGTCCTCCTGCTCGCGCCAGTCCTCGGGCAGCAGGTGGTCGAGCACGTCGTCCACGGTGACGGCCCCGACCAGGCGCCCGGCCTCGTTCACCACGGGAACCGCCACCAGGTTGTAGTTGGCCAGGTAGAAGGTCACCTGGTTCAGGGTGAACTCCGGCCTGATCGGGTCGAGGGAGGTGTCCAGGATGCTGCCGAGCAGTGTCGACGGCGGCTCGCGCAGCAGCCGCTGGAAGTGGGCCAGGCCGAGGAAGCGGCCGGTGGGCGTCTCGATGGGCGGCCTGGCCACGTAGACCTGCGCGGCCACCGCGGGAGTGAGCTCACGCTGGCGGATGTTGGCCAGCGCCTCGGCGACCGTCGCGTTCGGCGGCAGGACCACCGGCTCGCTCGTCATCATCCCGCCCGCGGTGTTCTCCGGGTAGATCAGCAGCCGTCTGATCGGCGCGGCCTCCTCGGGTTCCATCAGCGCCATCAGCGCCTCGGCCTGCTCTGCGGGAAGGTCCTGCAGCAGGTCGGCCGCGTCGTCGGGGTTCATCTCCTCCAGCACGTCCGCGGCCCGTTCGGGGGAGAGCCTGCTCAGAATGCTGATCTGGTCCCGTTCGGGAAGCTCCTCCAGCACGTCGGCGAGCCGTACGTCGTCAAGGGCCGCCGCCACCTCCACCCGCCGCTTGTCCGGCAAGTCGTGCAGTGCCCCCGCCAGGTCGGCGGCGCGCATCGACTCGAAGGCGACCAGCAGGTTGGCGGCGCCCTGGTCCTTCTGGACGGCGCCGAAGCCGTGGACCTCGGCCCAGTCGACGACTCTGGTCGCGCCGCGCCGCCGCAGTCCGATGCCGGGTGTGCTCGGGACCACCGCCACCTTGGTGACCAGCCACTCGGCACGCCTGGTCTGCTCCATGGCCAGGTCAAGGACCGTCATCCGCTCGCCGCCGACCTCCACGCCGAGGTCGAGCAACTCGGCGACGGCCAGGGTCTCGGTCGCCCGCTGCTCGAACCTGCGCATGTTGAGCCGGCCGCTGAAGACCACCGAACCCGTCTGGGCGGACCGGATCCGGGTGATCGGCAGGAAGACCCGGCGCCGTGGCTGCACCTCGACGACCAGCCCGTGCACGTGCGGCGGCGCGCTGCCGGCGATGGCCACCACCACATCACGGACCCGGCCGATCTGGTCCCCGGCGGGGTCGAAGACCGGGGTGCCGGCGAGACGCGCGATGAAGATCCTCACATTTGAAGCGTAGGCCGCGTCTCGGGCCTACCGGCTGCTGCCACGCTCCCCGGCTCACATGCCGGACTCGATTTGCTGGCCGGTATCCCAACATGACAGCATCAAAGTCGCATAACGGTAATTACGGGAATGGTGTTTCATGAGACGTGCAGGACTGCTGATCGCGCTCGCGTCGTCCCTCTGTTTCGCCTTCTCGGGCCCCATGGCCAAATACGTGGGCGCGGCCGGGCTGGCCCCGCTGGAGGCGGTCTGGGTACGCATGGCGGGCGCCGGGCTGCTGCTCGTCGGCGTCCTCGCGGTGGCCCGGCCCTCGGCCCTGCGCATCCCGCGCTCGCGGCTGCCGTTCTTCGCGGCGTACGCGGTGATCGCGGTCGCCGGCGTGCAGGCGCTCTTCTTCGCGGCGATCACCCGGCTGCCGGTCGGCGTCACCCTGCTGATCGAGTACACCTCACCGGTGCTGGTGGTGCTCTGGGTACGGTTCGTCCGGCGGGTACGGCTGCCGCGGGCGGCCTTCGCCGGAGCCGCCGTCGCCGTGCTCGGCCTCGGCATCGTGGTGGAGGTCTGGTCGGGTCTCGCCCTCGACCCGGTGGGGCTGCTCCTCGCCTTCGCCGCGGCGGCGTGCTGCACCGGATACTTCCTGCTCAACGACAGCTTCGGCGACGAGATCGATCCGCTCGGGCTGGTCGCCTGGGGGCTGCTCGGCGCCGCGGTGGCGCTCGTCCCGATCTCCCAGCCCTGGAACATCCCCTGGGAGGCGTTCGGCGGGACGGCCACACCCGTGGGCGGCTATTCGCTGCCGGTGGCCGCGGCGCTGGCCTGCCTGATCGTGGTCGCCACGGTCATCGCCTACATCCTCGGCGTGCTGGCGGTACGCCGCCTGTCGGCCGCGATCGGCTCCACCGTCGCCTCGCTCGAGGTCATCGCCGGGGCGGTGGTCGCCTGGATCCTGCTGGGCGAGGCGCTCGGACCCTTCCAGATCGCGGGTGGCGTGATCGTCCTGATCGGCGCCTACCTGGCCCAGCGGGCCACGGTCGTGCCGCCCGTGGCCGTGCCGGAGGTCAGGAAGCCGGCTCCCGTGGGATGAGCCGGATCACCTGGGAACCGGTGGCCCAGCGCGCCACCAGGCTCGCGCCGTCGGGGGCGTTGAGCCGCTCCTTGGCGAGCGCGGCCACCGCGTCGGCGGCCTTCGTCTGGTCCATCACCTCCACGCTGGCGTCGAAGGCCACCAGGCGCCCGCCGTTGTCCTTGCTGCGCAGTGTCACCCGGACCTCACCGGCCTCGGCCAGCCCCGGCAGCGGCTGCTCGCCCCCGCCGGTGACCAAGTAGATCGCGCCGTCGTGCCAGGTGTGCCAGGCCAGCCGGGGCCGGTCCAGCGACAGCCACAGAACGCCCGACTTCTTGGCGCCCTCCTCGATCACACCCATAGGACGAATGTACGGCCTGTTCCTCCCTATGGGGCGGTACAGGCCGTACGCGCCGTGAGGTCAGTGCCGGGAGAGCCTCCAGGCGGCCGGGAGCAGCCCGGCCGCGATAGCGATCTTGAGGGCGTCGCCGAGCAGGAAGGGCAGCACACCCACCGCGATGCCGGTGCCGAGGTCGGTCTGGGCGACGGCGACGAGGACCGGCAGGCCGAAGGCGTAGATGACCAGGTTGCCCACGATCATCGTGCCGACGGTGCGCGGGACGGTGCGGTCGCCGCCGCGTTCGGCGAGCCTGCCGACCACGGCCGCGGCGGCGACGAAGCCGATGACGTACCCGAAGGACGCGCCGAAGCCGGAGGTGCCGCCGGCGAACCACGGCAAGCCCGCGAGACCGGCCAGCATGTAGAGCGCCATGCTGAGCGCCGCGCGGTTCATGCCGAGGGCCGCGCCGACCAGTACGACCGCGAAGGTCTGACCGGTGACCGGGACGGGTGAGCCGGGCAGCGGGAAGCTGAGCTGCGCGGCCAGGCCCGTCAGGGCGGCGCCGCCGACCACGAGCGCGACGTCGCGGGCACGGGAGCCCGGGATGAGGTCGGACAGTACGGCGGGCCTGTTCACAGCGGAGGCGTTTGCCATGGTGGGTGTCTCCTTTGCAGGTTCTTGTCGCACATTCTTCTGAGATCTCCGGCAAAAGCCCTGCGAGATCGCCGCCAAGAACGGCGGGAGGTCTTTGTGCGGACGCCATAGCGCCGCCCGGCCGCCGGTCTGCTTTCCCGCGGGCGCTAGCGTGTGCCCATGCGTTCTCGGCGTTCATGTCTCGCGGTGCCCGGCAGCAACCCCCGATTCCTGGAGAAGGCCCAGGGACTCCCGGCGGACGAGGTCTTCCTCGATCTGGAGGACTCCGTCGCGCCCCTGGCCAAGGAGGGGGCGCGCAAGAACATCGTGGCGGCGTTGCGCGAGGGCGACTGGTCGGGCAGGACGAGGGTCGTCAGGGTCAACGACCTCGGCACCCAGTGGACCTACCGCGACGTCATCGAGATCGTGGAGGGCGCGGGGGAGTTCGTCGACTGCCTGATGCTGCCCAAAGTGGAGGACGCGGCCCAGGTGATGTGGCTCGACACGCTGCTCACCCAGATCGAGAAGGCGAACGGCCTCACCGTCGGCAGGATCGGCATCGAGGCTCAGATCGAGAGCGCCAAGGGCCTGGTGAACGTGGACGCCATCGGCGGCGCGTCCCGGCGCCTGGAGACGCTCGTCTTCGGCCCAGCCGACTTCATGGCCTCGATCAACATGCGGACCCTGGTGGTCGGTGAGCAGCCGCCCGGCTACACCGAGGGCGACGCCTACCACTACATCCTGATGCGCATCCTGATGGCCGCCCGGACGCACGGCCTGCAGGCCATCGACGGCCCCTACCTGGCGATCAAGGACCTGGACGGCTTCCGCCGGGTGGCGGGCCGGGCCGCGGCGCTGGGGCTCGACGGGAAGTGGGTGCTCCACCCGACCCAGATCGAGGCCGCGAACGAGGTGTTCTCGCCGTCGCAGGAGGACTACGACCACGCCGAGTTGATCCTCGACGCGTACGAGTACTACACGACGGTCGAGAGGCGCGGCGCGGTCATGCTCGGCGACGAGATGATCGACGAGGCGTCCAGAAAGATGGCGCTGGTGGTGGCGGCGAAGGGCAGGGCCGCCGGTCTCGCGCGAACCACGGCCTTCACCCCGCCCACGGCCTGACACCGGCGATCACCTGCCGGTGCGCCGCGGTGGCGGGCGCGGGTGAGCCGGGGGTTCCTCCATGGGGCTCAGCGGGCTGGTGTGTTTCAGGATTTTTATGGACAAATGATGATAATCCGGGTGCCGGATTGATAAATCTGACTAGAGAGGTCTCGTCATCGCGGCCGGGACGTGTTGCTCTTGACTGTGTACGGCCGAGGTCCGGCCGGTCGGCCGCGGGAGGTGATCGTTTCCGGAGAACGGGGTAGTAGTAGGGTCGCGTGCGATTTGCCGCATCCGTAGGGGTTGCGGCCTACCGTTACGGAGACGACTGGAACGGTCCGGGGTGGTGACCCCGGGCTGAAACGGGCTTCCTGCGAGGAGGTGCTGAGCGTGGCCTCGGGCCCCCACGACCCGCGCTCGCGAGAGTGGCCGGCGGATGACGGCGGCGTTCACGACGATGCCATGCGTGCAGGCAGGTCCCAGGAGCCACACGCGTCCCCACCGACGATCCAGCACTCCCCGCCAGGCCCCTCCGGCGACGATACGCGCGGGCTCTCCATGGCCTCCCCGTGGATGCTCCCGCCGTTCGCGGCGCCGACCCCGGACGACGGCGAGCCGCCCCGGGCCCGCCCGGAAGGACTCGGCGGCGAGCGGCGCCGTCCGTACGCCCAGCCCTACGCCCCCACCCCCCAGCCCGCCGGGCAGCCGTTTCCGCCGGATTCCCCCGCCGCCGACCAGCCCGCCACCGATCACCTCGCCGAGGAGCCCGTGGAGGAGCGGGGGACGGGTCAGGGCCGCCACGCCACACCGGAGCGAGGGCGCCCGCGCCTGGTGGACCGCCCCGACCTCCTGGTCGCCTCGGGGCCGACGCCCGAGCGCAGGGGCAGGAGGAGGGCGGACCGGCCCGACCGCCTGGTCGCCTCGGGGCCGGCCCGCGAGCGCGGCGAGGACGGGCGGACAGCACCCCCGCCGCCCATGCCCGAGGACCGGATCAGGATGGGACCGAGCATTCCGGCGACGCCGGAACCTGTGCCCACCCCGGAACCCGGGCCGACCTCCGAATCGGATCCGGCGTCCGAGACCGAGGGGCCCGGCACGCCCGTCGAGGACGATTTCGAGCCGGTACGCCGGGTGGGGCGCCCGCCCGGCGGCAGGCCCGCCAGGCCCGACCTGCTCGTCGCGGAGGGCCCGCCCGGCAGGCGGGGCCCCAACGGCGGGCGGCACCACCGCTCGGCCGCCGCGCCCTCCGCGGTACGCCGGTCCAGCCCGACCAGGCGCAGGCGTGGCAGGGGCCTGGTGATCCCGTTCCTGATGGTCATGGTCCTCACCGTCGCGGTCGGCGGCGGCCTGGCCCTGTGGGGGTGGGTGAGCAGCCCGTTCGCCACCGGTCTCCGGCTGGTCGGCGACGAGGCGGGTTCGGGTGACGAGAACTTCGTGCCGCGGGCCGGTGTCGGCGGCAACGGCTCCAACCAGGTTCTCAACGCGGTGGCCTCGGTGGGCTCCGTCATGGTCGCGGTCGGCAGCGACACCACCAGCCCGGTACCCAGGCCGCTGTTCCTGGTCTCTCCCGACGACGGCACGACCTGGCAGCTGGGCAGGATGGTCGGCCCGGTGGGGTACGAGACGGGGCCGACCACGGTGGGCCGGGTGGCGGGCGGTGACGGCCGCTGGCTGGCGGCGGGCAACGACCCCCTCGGCTCGGGGCACGGCCTGTGGACCAGCTCCGACGGCTACAGCTGGACCGCCGTCGACCCCGCCGAGCTGGACGCCTTCGCGCGCGGGGACAAGATCATGGACCTGGCCAGGACCGACTCGGGCTTCGTCGCGGTCGGCGCGGCCGTGCTGGACGACGGCACCACCGGGGCCGTCGCCTGGGTCTCGCCCGACGGGCGCGCCTGGAAACGGGTGGCGACCCGGGAGATCGGCATGCCGGACAAGGTGCGGGGCATCAAGGCGGTCGTCGCCAAGGGGAACGCCGTGGTCGCACTGGCGGACCCCGCCCAGGGGCAGTCCACCTCGGTCATCCTGCGCTCGGCCGACGGAGGCGGGAGCTGGCAGCGGACCGGCACCGCGCTCAACGACGTCATACCCGAGCCGGGCGCGCTGGCCGTGGCAGGCGGGGGGTTCGTCCTCGTGCCGACCCAGCAGCGCAGCGACAGGGGCGAGGTCCGCGTCTACTGCTCGCCCGAGGGCGCCGACTGGAAGGCCTGCGGGACCATCACCGGCCTGGGGTCCGACGGTTCCGGCGTCAGGCGGCTGGCCTCCTCCTCGGCGGGGGTGGCCGCGGTCGTCGAATCCGGCTTCGAGCGCTACACGGTCCACACCAGCCCCGACGGCCGGGACTGGAGCAAGACCACAGACCTCGGCGAGGTACCCGGCTCGCTGCGGGCGCTCGCCCTGTCCGACACCGGCGCGCTCGTCGTCGGCGGCGACGAGCGCGCCGCCGACGTGGACAACAGGGTGGTTCTCATCACCGCGCCCAAGGGCGGAGAACCGAGGCCGGTCTCCCTGGGCGGGATCGAGGGCCTGGCCAGAGCCGCCCGCGAGACGGCCAGGGTGGCCGCGGGCGACGGCAGATTCGTCGCGGTGGGTGCCGTCTCGGGCGACGCCGGGATCTGGAGCAGCCCCGGCGGCCAGAGCTGGCAGGCGGGCGGCCCGGCGCAGCTCCTCGGCGGTCCGAGGCGGCAGGCGCTCGCCGACGTCGCGCACGGCAGGCGGGGCTGGCTGGCCGCGGGCAGCACGATGACCGACGCCTCCTCCACCGAACCGCTGCTGCTCACCTCCTCCGACGGCGAGAACTGGCGCAGGGTCGCGGTGCTGGGTTCCCTCGCCCCGGCCGGCGACCACGACTTCCTCGCCCCGCACGCGGTGGCGGCGGGCCCTTCCGGTTACGTCATGGCGGGTGAGGACCGCGGCCCCGCCGCCACCGTGCCCGTCCTGTGGTTCTCCGCCGACCTCAAGCGCTACTCCAGGGCGGCCAAGCTGCCCGCGGGCGGTACGGGCGTGCGGCTGCACGACGTCTCGGCGACCTCGTCCGGATACGTGGCCGTCGGCGGCGCCGGCACGGCCGAGCGCGAGACCGGCGTGGTCTGGGTTTCGGCCGACGGGGTCAACTGGAACGCGCGCAAGCCGGTCCTGCCCCCGGGGGCGACGTCGGCGGGGCTGCGGCACGTGGTCCTGTACGGCGGGGACATCGTCGCGGCCGGCACGGCCAGCACGGCGGACGGTCGGCGGGCCTTCGGCGCGGTGTCCGCGGACAACGGGACGAGCTGGGAGTTCTCCTGGCTCCCCGGAGAGACCGCGTCCGCCGTGCAGGACCTCGCCGCGACGCCGGAGGGCGTGGTGGCCGTGGGCTGGCACGGGGTTCCGGGCGAGGGCGACAGCGCGGCCTGGACCTCGGAGAACGGGCTGGACTGGCAGCTCCACACCCCCGGCCAGGGCAGGCTGGACGGTGACGGGGCCCAGTGGCTCGGCGCGGTGGCGGTCCTGGGCGGCCAGGTCGTGGCCCTGGGCCGCTCCACCACCTACAGCGCGGACCACCTCACCCTGTGGCGCTCCAAGCTCACCTCGACACGGTGAGCCGGGCCTCGCGCCGCTCACTCCCGTGCGATGACCGACCACTCGGCCAGTGCGTCCAGCAGGCCGGGGGTGAGCGGGAGCCGCGGTAGCTCCGCGCGGGTGACCCAGCGGACGTCCGCGGCGTCGTCCCCGGCGGAGAGCGTGCCGCCGGAGACCTCGGCCAGGTAGTCGCGGATCTCGTAGACGGCACCGCCGGGGCCGGGGCGGTCGACGGTTCCGGCCAGGCGCCCGGGGACGACGGTCAGGCCGGTCTCCTCCAGAACCTCTCTGATGACCGCCTCGGGGTCGGACTCGCCGGGCTCGACCCGGCCGCCGGGGACGGACCACAACCCCATCCCGGGTGGCCGGCCGCGGCGGACCAGAAGCATCCGCCCCGAGTCGTCGAGGATGATCGCCCCCACACAATTTACGCGCACGTGAACAACATTACGGCGTGATAACGACCAGGCCTCTTGACGGATGGGCCGTCGAAGAAGCAGCGTGGGTAGGCGTGAAAGCCGCCCCTACATGCCCACGCTGTTTCGGCCCGCTACGTCCGCCGAGTGCTTGGTCAAGCTCCTGGAGATGCGGCCCCCACGGTGATGTGCTGCCGTTCCAGCCACCCATACCTCCCTCCGCCGCCGCGGTGGAGGCCATCACCCGCATCTCCCGCGTCCCCGTCTGGGTCCCGTGGCCGCTGCCCACGGGATGGCTGGTCACCGGGTTCGCCCACGTGGGCGACGAGCGCAGCGGCGTACGGGCCACGGTGGTCGCGGTCTCCGGACCTTCGCTGACCTACGGGCCCGCCGATCTGCTGCTCATCGCGGAGGAGCCCGGGGTCGGGCTCGGCGCGGCGTTCGCCGGGCTGGAGAGCACCGATCCGGGCACCGGCTTCGACCAGGGCCCGCCGCACGCCAAGATCGAGGTCAAGGGCCATCCGGCCGCCCTGTGGTGCGTCACCGCCGCCTGTGACCGGGCCGTCTACGTGGGTGAGGCGCTGGGGAACTGGCTCTGGGCGGTCGTGTGGCCCGCCGAGGCCGGTTACCTGATGACCCTGGCCGAGCTGTCCCTGCGCGATCTGCGCGACCACGACCAGGCCCTCGACCTGCCCTTCGGGGCGTTCTCCCCGCGCCTGGAGGCCCCGGCCTCCTGACCGCCCGCTCGGTATTCGAACCCTTGACCGTTCCGTCCGGACCGGAGGGCGGATGGAGGCAGTAAAGTTCGGAAGCGTGACAGCGCGTATCGAGCGAGTGGTGACCGAGGGCGTCGTCGATGTCGACGGCGTCGAGCACAAGGTCGAGAACAACACGTGGATCCTGGGTGACGACGAGGATGTCATCGTCATCGACCCCGCGCGTGACGCGGAGGCGATCCTGGAGAAGGTCGGCGAGCGGGAGGTGCTGGCGATCATCTGCACCCACGGCCTGCCCGACCACGTGGGCGCGGCCATCGAGGTCGCGGCCAGAGACGAGGCGGTGATCGCCCTCCACCCCAAGGACAGGCCGCTGTGGCGACTGACCTGGCCGGACACCTGGCCGGACATCGACATGGAGGACGAGGGCCTGTTCGAGGTCGGCGGTGTCCAGCTGGAGGTCATGTCCACCCCGGGCATCTCCCACGGTGGCGTCTCGCTCTACTGCGAGGCTCTGGAGGCGGTCTTCACCGGCAAGACCCTCCAGGCCGACGGCCCCGGCAGGGTCGGCGGTGAGTATCCCGCCCTGGCCGACCAGCTGACCGCCATCGGGGGACGGCTGTTCACCCTGCCGCACGCCACCCGGGTGCTGCCCGCGCACGGCGAGGAGACCACGATCGGCGACCTGGAGCCTCAGTTCGACGCCTGGCTCTCCGGCTCGCTGACCCGAGGGGCGCAGGAGCAGGAGGAGGGGCCGCTGACCGATGGCACGCGCGCGGCGGGGATCCGGCTGAACCTCCGGGACGAATAGCCCCCGATGGACCAGCTTCCCCTGGACGGCATGCCGCGGCGGCTGTATGCCTGTACGCCGTCGCGGCTGAACAGCTGGCTGGACTGCCCCCGGCGCTACCGGTTCACCTACCTGGATCGGCCCGCGCCGCAGAAGGGTCCGCCGTGGGCGCACAACAGCGTGGGCGTCAGCGTGCACAACGCCCTGGCCGCCTGGTGGCGCGAGCCGTACGAGCTGCGTACGCCCGAGGTCGCCGCCGCCCTGCTCACCAGGGGATGGATCGGCGAGGGGTTCCGCGACGCGGAGCAGTCGGCCGCCTGGCGTGACCGGGCCAGGGAGATGGTCCGGGGATACGTGGCGGGTCTCGACCCCGCCGCGGAGCCGGTCGGCGTCGAGCGCACGGTCGCCACGCGCACCTCCGTCGTCGCCCTCTCCGGCCGGGTGGACCGGCTCGACCGGCGCGGTGAGGAACTGGTCGTGGTCGACTACAAGACCGGCAGGCGCCCGCTGACCACCGACGACGCCCGTTCCTCGCTCGCGCTGGCGGTCTACGCCATCGCCTCCTCGGCGATGATGCACCGCCCCTGCCACCGGGTCGAGCTCCATCACCTGCCGACCGCCTCCGTCGTGGAGTGGGAGCACACCGACGAGTCGCTGGCCCGGCACCTCGGCCGAGCCGAGGAGATCGCCGTCGAGGCCGCCGAGGCCGACGAGCGTTACCGGGCATGGTCGGCCGCCCGTCCCGGCGGGACCGGCTCGGCCGCGTCGCGGACCAGAGGCACCGGCCGGACCCCGCCACCGGTGCCGCCCGAGGTCGACGCCTCCTTCCCGCCCCGTACGGGCCCGCTGTGCTCGTGGTGCGACTTTCGCCGCCACTGCCCCGAGGGCCAGGCCGCGAGCGGCGACCGCGAGCCGTGGGACGCCCTCGCGGACTGACCGCGCGGCGCGCCGTCAGGCGGCGCGGGGCAGCAGGTCCGGCCAGCGGCGCGGGTCGGTCAGCCCCTTGAGCCCCTTGCCCAGGTCGTAACCCGCGGCGGCGAGCCGTTCGCGGGAGGCACCGAGCATCTCGCGGGTGCCGGGGGTGAACGCCCGGTCGTGGACGTGTTCGGGAAGCGAGTTCATGGTCAGCCGGAACGCCCTCAGCGCGGCGGTCACCGTGCTGGGCGGCACCTCGGGCAGCACGCCGTACATCTGCCTGGCCCAGTCGGGCAGCGAGTAGTAGCAGAGCGCGCCGAAGGGGAAGTAGGCGGGTTTGCCGGGGGTGAGGGCACGCAGCTCGGCGGGCAGTCGCGGCCAGAGCAGGAAGCGCACGGTGGAGGCGGCCTCGGGGGTGACCCGCAGCGTCGGGCGGACCGAGGTGAGGTAGTCGTCCAGCTCCGCCAGGGAGCCGGGCACGTCCTCGGCGTGCAGGCCGACGTAGGTGGCGCTGCGGCGCTGCTCGGCCAGGTAGCGGTCGGCCTGACGGTCGCTGAGCCCCAGGCCCGCCCGGCGTGCCACGGTCAGGTAGGAGGAGACCTCCGCGCAGTGCACCCAGAGCAGCAGCTCCGGGTCGTCCACCCGGTGGGTGCGGCCGGTGTCGGGGTCGTCGATGCGGAGCCGCCGGTGGATTCCCCGGACGCGGCGGCCGATCTCGTCGGCCTCCGCGGGGCTGCCGAAGGTGACCCTGCCCACGAAGTCCGCCGTGCGGCGGAGCCTTCCGAACGGGTCCTGCTGGAAGTTGGAGTTCTGCCAGACGCCACGCATCGCGAGGGGATGCAGGGCCTGGAGCATGAGGCCGCGGACCCCGCCGACCCACATGGAGCGGTCGATGTGCACCAGCCAGGTCGCGGTGTGCGGAGGCTGGACGACGATGTCTTCGATGCTCGCCATAGTAAGTGAATCATTACATGGCATTCGACGCTCCGTCCAACAGGGGTCCCGGCAGCGGGAAATCCCAGGTCAGCTTCTCGGCCGACTCTCCGCGGCGTTCCAGAAACGGATGAGCGCGGCGGCCGTGGTCTCCGGGGCCTCCACCGCGGGGGAGTGGGCCGCGCCGGGGACCACCACGCAGTCGGCGTCCAGCCGGCGGGCCATCTCCGACTGCATACGCGGCGGCCAGCCGTCGTCGTGCTCGCCGTACAGGACCAGGGTGGCGACATCGACCTGGGTGAGCTCGTCGCACCGGTCAGGCGCGGAGAGCACCTCCTCGGTCATCGCGTACATGCCGGTGGGCGAGTTGGCGAACAGCCGCTTGCGCAGGAAGGCGATGATCTCGTCGGAGACCCCGGCGGACAGGGCCTCGGGCTCCATCCGGTTGTGCCACAGGTGCTCCAGCCCGAGGTCGGGCAGTTCCGAGAGCATGATGCGGCCCGCGCGCTCGCGGGGCCCGACGATCGCGGCGGGCCCGGAGCTCATGAGCGTGTAGGACCCGAACCGGGTACGGCCGTCGATGACCGCCTCCCGGGTGACCAGGCCGCCGAAGGAGTGGCCGACCAGGTGGACCGGGCCTCCGTGGCCGATCACCTGGGCCAGGACGTCGACGTCGTTGCCGAGCGCGGCGCAGCTGTAGGCGCTCCTGTCGTCAGGGCCGTTCGACTCGAACTGGCCTCGCATGTCGATCGCGATGACCTGGCGGCCGGACTGGGCGAGCGTCTGCAGCACCGCGATGAAGTCTTCCTTGCTCCCCGTCAGACCGGGGACCAGCAGGGCCGGCCAGCGCTCGGGAATGCCGCTGACGGGCAGGGCCTCCAGTGCGGCGAAGGTGCCCACCGCCGTCTCGATCTGGCGAGAGCGGACGCCAGGAGGCATGGTCAGAAAACGCGGCGTACTCACGTGGCCCCACGATACCTCTCTTGACGACATCGCTCCGTGCGTCCGGGAGCGCGAAAAGGGGCGCCACCCGGTAGGGTCGCGCCCCTTTTGATGTTGTTACCACTAGTTCGGACGGCGAGGTCCTCGTTGCTGGCCGCGGGTCTGCGGGCGGCGGCGGCTCTGCACGCGCTCGGAGGCCGCCGAGGGGGCGATCTCGTCGTCGTCCGACGCCAGGTCCGGAGACTTGAAGATCACCGCGAACGGGCTCGGCGGAATGATCTTCTCAGGCTGCGGCCGAGGCCTGGAGACCTCCGCCGCGGGCTCGTCGTCCCGATGTTCGGCCACGGCGTCGTCCTCTCCACCCGTCGCGAACTCCGCCACCGGCTCCCCGCTCCACGAGGGGACCTCGGCCACCTGCTCACGCCTGGCGCGGCGCTGCCTGCGGACCGGCTCGTCCGTCGTGGAGTCGGGGTGAGCCGGAGCCTCTGACTTCCCGACGAGGCTCACCTCGGGATTCAGCCCGGCCCGGCGAGCGCGGCCCCGGCGGGGCGCGGCCTCGGCGGTGTACTGGTCGTCACGGCTGTCCTTGCGGGGGGCCACGTCCGTCTCCACCTCAGCGATCTCGACGACAGGGGACTCGGCCGGCTGGACCTCCTCGGTGGTGACCGGCGCGGAGATCTCCTCGCTGGTACGGCCACCGCGGGTGCGACGGCGCTCGCGAGGCGTACGTGCCGGACGCTCACGACGCTCCTCACGATCGTCCTCGCGCCCCTTGCGGGGAGAGCGGGAGCGGATTCGCCCGGTCTCGCCGAGATCCTCGACCTCCTCGGCGGCCAGGCCCGCCCGGGACCGGTTGGCGCGCGGCAGCACGCCCTTGGTGCCCTCGGGAATGCCCAGATCGCTGAAGACGTGCGGGGAGGTCGAGTAGGTCTCGACCGGCTCGGGGAAGGGGAGCGAGAGCGCGTTGTTGATGACCTTCCAGCGAGTGAGGTCCTCCCACTCGACGAAGGTCACCGCGACGCCCGTCTTGCCGGCCCGGCCGGTACGGCCGATCCGGTGCACGTACGCCTTCTCGTCCTGCGGGCAGTCGTAGTTGACGACGTGGGTGACATCGTCGACGTCGATGCCGCGCGCCGCGACGTCCGTCGCGACCAGCACGTCGATCTTGCCGTTGCGGAAGGCGCGCAGGGCCTGCTCGCGCTGGCCCTGGCCGAGGTCGCCGTGGACGGCCGCGGCGGCGAAGCCGCGCTCCTTGAGCTGCTCGACGACCATGTCGCAGGCGCGCTTGGTCTCGCAGAAGATCATGGTGAGTCCACGGCCCTCGCACTGCAGCAGGCGGCCGACGATCTCGATCTTGTCCATCCGGTGCGTGCGCCAGACGAACTGGGTCGTCTGCGGGGTCGCCTCGGCCTCGGCGTCGTTGTTCTCGGCCCGCACGTGGGTGGGGCGGGTGAGGTAACGCCTGGACAGGGCGACGATCTCACCCGGCAGGGTCGCGGAGAACAGCATCGTCTGCCGCTCCGCCGGGATGAGCTTGATGATGCGCTCGATGTCGGGTAGGAAGCCCAGGTCGAGCATCCGGTCGGCCTCGTCGAGGACGAGGGTCCCGATCTGGCTGAGGTCGAGGTGCTTCTGCTTGACCAGGTCGAGCAGGCGGCCCGGGGTGCCGACGATGACGTCGACGCCCTGCTTGAGCGCCTCGATCTGGGGTTCGTAGGCGCGCCCGCCGTACACGGTGAGGATCCGCGAGCCGAGCTTTCCGGCCGCCGTCACCAGGTCCTCGGTGACCTGAACGGCGAGCTCACGGGTCGGTACCACGACCAGCCCGCGGGGCTTCTTGCGGTTCTTCCTCGGCTTGCCGACACGCTGCAGCATCGCCACGCCGAAGGCGTAGGTCTTGCCGGTGCCGGTGCGCGCCTGGCCGATGATGTCCTGGCCGTTGAGGGCCAGGGGGAGTGCCATTTCCTGGATCGGGAACGGCGCGATGATGCCCTCGGTCTCAAGGGCATCGGCGATCTCTGGGGTGACTCCGAGGTCTCGGAACGTCGTCAGCTTGGCCTGCCTAAATCTCCGTTGAAGGCAGGACTGCCGGGACCACGGGCAGAAAACATGTTCCCCGTGCCGGGTCCTCGCGGAAGGTCCAGCCTTCTCATGTCATCAGCGACCGCTGCGGCGTCACGCCGACTTTTGGGGGCGTCCGGGAGTGGATATCCCGGATTAACACGGTGCGGTCGCACTTTCACAGAGCAGTGTACTCGATACCACAACGGAGAACCGATTTCTTCGTATTCCCGGTGAATCGCGAGGTCGATCAGATCGTAGGCTGCGTCCATGAGTGATTCCCCTCCCGGTGTCTCCGACCTGCTCGGCGTTCTCGCCTACGCCGAGCTGACGGCGTTCCTCAGGCTCGCCGAGGACGCCACGCGGCATGCCCCCTCACTGACCGATCGGGCGGCCCTCGGCGGCCTGGCGGCGGCCGAGTACGCGCACTTCGAGCTGCTCCGCGACCGGCTGGCCGACCTCGGGGTGGATCCCGAGGAGGCGATGGCGCCCTTCGTGGGGCCACTGGACGACTGGCATGCCCAGACCGCTCCCGGGGACTGGCTGGAGGCTCTGGTGAAGGCGTATGTGGGCACCGGGATCGCGCTCGACTTCTACCGTGAGGCGGCAGTCGGCGTGGACGACCGGACCCGGAACCTCGTCGAGGAGGTTCTCGCCGACGAGGGACGGTCGCAGTTCGCCGTCGAGAGGGTCGGCGCGGCGCTTCAGGAGGACCCCAAGCAGGCGGGGCGGCTGGCGCTGTGGGCCAGGCGGCTGGTCGGGGAGGCGCTGAGCCAGGGACAGCACGTGGCCGCGGCCAGACCGGAGCTCGCGGCACTGCTGGTGGAGGCGGCGGGGGAGGACATCGGCCGGATGTTCGCCCGGCTGACCGAGAAGCACGGCGACCGGATGGCCGCTCTGGGGCTGTGAACCGCAGGCTCCGGGCTCCGGCGTGGGGACCGGGCAGGCCCCCCTGTCCGGGGCCTGTCCTCCGCTCCTGGAGTAGCCGCTGGACCGGCCCGGGGCCTGTTCGCCGGGGGCGGAGCAGGGGAACCGGTCCCGCGGATCAAGACGCGTGGGGCGCCGAACAGCGTTGACGCGCTCTTCGGCATGAATGCCGAAGATTCAGCCTGTGCCGCCGATGCGGCACTTCTGTGGCTTCCTGTTTCACCGACCTGTGCCACCGAAGTGGTCTTACCGGGTCTCCACAGGCTTTCGAGCCTTCCGGCCCGCGTTCCCGCCCGGCGGCACCTGACGGCGATCACGGTACTACACGCTGTTCCGCCTTGGCGGCGAAACAGCTTCCCTGCCCGCTACGCGCGAGAGTCCGCTTCACCTCCGGCGTAAACGCCGGAGCACCACGGACGATTCCGGTAGCGTGCGAGACATGAGGGCCTCGCGCCGCTATGGCAGTTCCTTGACGAGATGTGGGCCGAACCGCTGGACCTCGCGTCCCGTGTTACGCAGAGGAGGCGCGGGGTGCCCGGCCGTCGGCCGGGGCCGGGAGCATCTCCGCCGGGTCAGACGTCCGCGCTGCTGCGGGTTCGGCGAGCGGGACGAGTGCCCGGGAACATGGGGGAACGAGCGTTTCTGAGCCTGGCGAGACGTGTGCCGGGCCGTCCGGCGCCCTCGCGCTCTCCGTGAGGGGTGGGTCGCCCGGCGCCGGTGCTCACGCCAGATCCGCGGACCGCGCCGTGCCGGCGAGGGACGACGATCTGGCGCGAGCCGCGGAATCCGTCAGAGCGTGCCGCCGAAGCCGACGGGACGCATCGCCTCCCCACCGATCTCGATGAAGCCGAGTGACGCGATCGGGACGATGACCTTCCGGCCACCGACGTCGGTAAGGGTGAAGACACCGGCGCTGGACGCGAGGGCGGCGCTGATCTCACTCTCGACCTGTTCGGCCGTGAGGTCGGTCTCCACTACGAGTTCACGGTGCACGGAACGTACGCCGATCTTGATTTCCATCCTGCTCCCTTTCGATGAGGGTTGCTCGTCCCATGGTCACCCCATCGAAGGTTCGACGCGCGGGTTGATCGCGCCAAGCGAACAGAAGTCCCGTGGCCACGGGACGTTCTCAGTGGTCGGCGACGGTGCGGGGGAAACCGGAGATGCCCCGCCACGACAGGCGCGCGATGAGCTGGGTGGCCGCGTCCTTGGGGATGGAGCCGTTGCTGCTGATCCAGTAACGCGCGCTGACCTCGGCCATCCCGACCAGCCCGACGCCCAGCAGGCGTGCCTCGTCGCTGGAGCAGCCGGTGTCCTCCTGGATGACCTGACTGATCATCTCGGCGCTCTCCCGGAGGTTGCGCTCCATGCGCTGGCGGACCGGGGCGGCGTTGCGCAGGTCCGACTCGAACACCAGCCGGAAGGCCTCACCCTGGCTGGAGACGAAGTCGAAGAACGCGCCGATCGCGGCCTGGACACGCTGTTTGTTGTCGGTGGTGGAGGCGAGGGCGTCGCGGCAGCGGGTGATCAGGTCGTCCACATGCAGGTCGAGCAGGGCCAGATAGAGTTCCTGCTTGCCTGGGAAGTGCTGGTAGAGGACCGGCTTGCTGACCCCGGCCCGCTCGGCGATCTCGTCCATCGCGGCCGCGTGGTAGCCGTTCTCCACGAAGACCTCCTGCGCCGCGCTGAGCAGCTGGCGGCGGCGGGCTGTCCGGGGCAGCCGGGTGCCCCGGGGCTTGGCGTCCGGGGTAGCGGTCACGTGGTCTCCTCGGGTGAAACTCCTGGCGTCTGGGGCCATCCTACGCGCGGGTAACTCGGGTCAGCGATAATCGTCCTCATCGAGCTCGATCGTGCGTCGCTGCTCGAAGGTGTCGGCGGGGTCGGCCTCCATGGGAACGGTATCGGGCCACTCCTCGTCCTCCTCACGCGCGGTCCGATTCTGCTCGGCGGCGTCCGCGGGGTCGACCTCCGCCTCCGCGGAGAGGTCGGGGGAGGAGTCGGAGCCGCCCTCGCGTGCCGACCGGCGCTGCTCGGCGGCGTCGGCCTCGGGTGTCTCGATCGGGATCTCCTCGGACGGATCGTCGACCGTTCTCCCATGCTCTCTGTCGCCGTGCGGGTTCATGTCTGACATCCCCTGTCGTCATCCGGACCTTGGCACGTTTCCTGTCCTGACCCGGTTCCTGCAAACGTCGGACAACGCCCAGCGTACGACCTCGGATGCCGCGCGCCGAGAAAGACGCGGCATCGGATTGCCCATGGCGGTACCTGCCGCATTGACGATGCTTTACCCCTTATTTAGAACATGTGTACGATAAGTGGTCAAAGGGGCTGGACCAGGTGGGGCGCGTCGGTATCGAGATGGCCGGGAGGGGGACGGGGGCCGCGCGGCCGGCATTCGGGGGAGAGCGGTGGAAGGTCGGGTACCACAGCGGGGCCCGCGGTTCGAAAACCGCGGGCCCCGCCTGCAATTCGTGAGAAATGAGAACTCGCACTGTGTTGGGAGACAGAAGCTTGGGGATTTCTCCTCAAGTTCCCGTATTCGAGGTCCGGCCACTGTTTCCCGGTGAGAAGCGGTGGTCGTGGCGAACGCGGGGCCCCTGTCGCTCCGTTACGGTTCCGGAGCCGCTCACAATCGCGGATCCGGCCGTGTGGTTTCGGCCGCCGGCCGTGCCGCACCCCGATCGGGGCACGCGCCCCCGGCCAGGTGACTAGGAGACCGGGGGGGTGCCAAGGTCGCCGTTGCCGGGACCGTTGCCGGGACCGTCGTTGTCGCGCTCGCGGCGGCGCTCTTCGCGAATGGGCTCGAAGCGCTGGCTGCGGTTGTCGTTGTCCAGGTGGTTACGGTTGTTGTTGTGGTTGTTGATGATCAGCCTGAAGCGCTTGTGGCTGAAACGGCGGTGGCAGCTGCTGCCACCGCAGCCGCAGCCGCGGCCCCAGCCGCCGCCGCAGGTCGGGAAGGCGGCGGCGGTGACCGTGGTGGTCATCGCGCTGGCGCTGGTGACGGTGGTCGCTGCGCCCATGCCGACGACTCCGCCGGTCAGCGCCGTGCTGATCGCGAGCCCTGCGAGGACACCCTTGAACTTGGGCATTGCGTTTCCCCCTTGAAAGGATCGGTTGCCCCGATTTTCGGCACTTACCGAAATCAGTCGGGAATTACCGGAGATAGCTAGTGATGGGCTATCCCTGGTTGTCATAGTTTCCTTGCATGTCTGCTGATAAACGGAGATCGAAGGCTTTTGCTATCTCCTTAGATATTTATCGTCGACGTTGAACTCTTATTGATGGATTTAAAGTGAAATGCACTTAATGTCGCATTTGTGCTTTGGTGCTGGGGGGCGTCGGGTGCGGTGGGAGGGCGGAGTGCGGCAGGGGCCTCGGCGGCCTCCCGGGTGGTCGGGGCCGAGGTTGTCTCCGGGGCGTCCCGCTGTCCGGATCCGGTTGATATGGGGGGATGCCGCGGGGGCCGTTCTGGTGCGCGGGCACCGAGGTGAGGAAAGGCGGGCGATGAGAACGGCGGGCGAGGTGACATGTCGGCGACCGGGCGCATGGGCGAGGGCCCCGCGGTTCGAAAACCGTGGGGCCCCGCTGTAATTCCTGAGAAATGAGAAATCGCACTGTGTCGGCGTCAGGGTCCTGAGGATTTCTCCTCAACTTTCCGTTTCGCTGTTCGGCCACTGTTTCCCGGTGAGAAGCGGTGGTCGTGGCGAACGCGGGGCCCCTGTCGCTCCGTTACGGTTCCGGAGCCGCTCACAACCGCGGGTCCGGCCGTGTGGTTTCGGCCGTCGGCCGTGCCGCGCCCCGATCGGGGCGTGCGACTCGGGTCCGGTGCTAGTCCCTGCGTCCTTCGGTGAGAACGGGCACGAGGCGGTCGTTGCGGTTGTCGTTGTCCAGGTGGTTGTCGTTGTTGTTGTGGTTGTTGATGATCAGCCTGAAGCGGTGGCGGGTGTGACGGTGGGTCGAGCGGCAGCCGCCGCAGCAGCCGCAGCCGCGGCCCCAGCCGCCGCCGCAGGTCGGGAAGGCGGCGGCGGTGACCGTGGTGGTCATCGCGCTGGCGCTGGCGCTGGTGACGGTGGTCGCTGCGCCTACGCCGACGACTCCGCCGGTCAGCGCCGTGCTGATCGCGAGCCCTGTGAGGACACCCTTGAACTTGGGCATTGCGTTTCCCCCTTGAAAGGATTTGTTGCCCTAATTTTCTGAATTTCCCGAATAAATAGGAAAAGCCAGAGATGATCGATGATGAGTCATCCCTGGTTGTCATAGTTTCCTTGCATGTCTGCTGATAAACAGAGATCGAAGGCTTTTGCTATCCCCTTAGATATTTATCGTCGACGTCGAACCCTTATTGATGAATTTAAAGTGAAATGCACTTAATGTCGCATTTGTGGTGGAAGGGAGTCGGGGCCTGCCGAGGAGCGGGGCGGGATGCGCCGGGGGCCCTCGCCCGCTTCCTGGGTGGTCCGGCCGAGGTCGTCTCCGGGGCGTCCCGCTGTCGCGTGGGCGGGCGCCGTGAGGCCGCTTTCGTACGCCGGTGTCGAGGTGGGGAAGGGTGACGGTGAAGGGGGGCGGGGCGGCGGGGCGGGGAGGGTGGCGTGCCGGAGGCCGGGCGCATGGGCGAGGGCCCCGCGGTTCGAGAACCGCGGGGCCCCGCTGTGATTCCTGAGAAATGAGAACTCGCACTGCGTTGGAGTCAGGGGCCTGAGGATTTCTCCTCAGCCTCCCGTTTTCGCTTTCTGATCACGGTCTCTCGGTGAGAGAAAATGATCATGGCGAATACCGGGACCCTGTCGCTCCGTTACGGTTTCGAAGCCGCTTGAGATCGCGGATTCGACCGTGAGTGGCCTCATGTTCCGGTTGTGCCGCGCCCCCATCGGGGTGTGCGGCCCCGGTCCGTGATCGAGAGGCCTGCTACTCCCGCTCGTCGCGCTGGGTGAGAACGGGCACGAGGCGGTCGTTGCGGTTGTCGTTGTCCAGGTGGTTGTCGTTGTTGTTGTGGTTGTTGATGATCAGCCTGAAGCGGTGGTGGCTGCGGCGCCAGTGCGAGCGGTTGCAACCGCAGCCGCGACCGCAGCCGCCGCCCCAGGTCGGGAAGGCGACGGAGGTGACCGCGGTGGTCATCGCGCTGGCGCTGGTGACGGTGGTCGCTGCGCCCATGCCGACGACTCCGCCGGCCAGCGCCGTGCTGATCGCGAGCCCTGCGAGGACACTCTTGAACTTGGGCATTGCGTTTCCCCCTTGAAAGGATCGGTTGCCCCGATTTTCGGCACTTGCCGAAATCAGTCGGGAATTACCGGAGATGGTGAGTGATGGGCCATCCCTGGTTGTCATGATTTCCTCGCATGTCTGCTAATAAACGGAGATCGAATCCTTTTGCACTCTCCTTATCTATTTGTGGTCGACCTTGGATAGTTACCGGATGCTTTCAAGTTAAATGTCTTTAATGTCGCATTTGTTCTTCGGGGGAAGGGGCGCCGGAGGGGGTACCTAACTAATAGTGATAAAGCGTGCAATAAAAAGACATCTGGCTAAAATAGGCTTATGTGCCTTTTGTGGTAACTCGGGGGCTGTCGTCTGCCGCGTCGAGCGGCGAACTATCGTGGAAGAGCGGCCGGACGACAGGAGGAGACGCGTGGTGCACAAACCGATCCCCAACTGGCAGGGCGAGATGGTCGACCTCGGCGACCAGCGGATCCATGTGCGCTCGACCCCGCCAGGCCCCGCGGAGACCGCCGTCTACGTACACGGCCTCGCGGGTTCCGCGACCAACTGGACAGACCTGATGGGCGAGCTCTTCGACGTGGTGACCGGTCACGCCGTCGACCTGCCGGGCGCCGGATACTCGCCCGAGCCGCCCGGCGGCGACTACTCCGTCGACGCCCACGTACGGACCGTCACCGCCCTGATAGAGCGGGTCTCGCGGACCCCCGTCCACCTGTTCGGCAACTCCCTGGGCGGGGCCGTCTCCGTGCGGCTCGCCGCCACCCGTCCCGACCTGGTCCGCTCGCTCACCCTGATCTCCCCGGCCCTGCCCGACCTGCTGCCCAGGTACGGCCCCGCGCGGGTGGCGCTGTCCGCCGTGCCCAGGCTCGGCGAGTGGGCGGCGAGCCGGTTGAGCCTGCTGCCCGCCGAGCGCAGGCTCGGTGCCACGCTCGCCATGTGCTACGCCGACGTGGGGAGGATTCACCCGGAGCGGCTCAAGGAGGCGATCGAGGAGGTGCGCCGCCGGGACGGCCTCCCGTACGCGGGGGCGGCACTGATCAACTCTGCGCGCGGCATCGTCGCCGAGTACTTCCGGCGCGGGGAGACGAACCTGTGGCGGCAGGCGGCCCAGGTGACCGCGCCCACGCTGGTCGTGCACGGTCGTCACGACCGGCTCGTCAACCCCCGGATGGCGGCCCGTGCGGGCCGGACGTTCCCGCAGGTGAAGCTGGTGCTGCTGCCCGACGCCGGGCACGTGGCCCAGATGGAGTTCCCCGACCGGGTGGCCCGCGAGGCCAGGATCCTGATAGGTGAGACGGTCCTCACTCCGGTTGGGGAATGACCAGGGCACCGGGTTAGGTTGTGAGTGGAGCGTGCTGCGCTAGCCGTATCGTCAAGACCCCCTGAAACGGGAGCAGAACTGTGTCGTTGCCACCGCTGGTAGAGCCGGCAGCCGAGTTGACCGTCGATGAGGTGCGCCGCTACTCGCGCCACCTGATCATCCCGGACGTGGGCATGGCCGGGCAGAAGCGCCTGAAGAACGCGAAGGTGCTCTGTGTGGGCGCGGGTGGCCTGGGTTCCCCGGGGCTGCTCTATCTCGCCGCCGCCGGAGTGGGCACGCTCGGCGTCATCGACTTCGACGTGGTCGACGAGTCCAACCTGCAGCGGCAGGTCATCCACGGCCAGTCCGACGTGGGCCGCCCCAAGGCCGAGAGCGCCGCGGACAGCGTCAGGGAGATCAACTCCCTGGTCAACGTGATCGTCCACAACGAGGTGCTCACCACGGACAACGTGATGGAGATCTTCGCCGGCTACGACCTGATCGTGGACGGCACGGACAACTTCGCCACCCGTTACATGGTCAACGACGCGGCGGTCCTTCTCGGCAAGCCGTACGTCTGGGGCTCCATCTACCGCTTCGACGGTCAGGCCAGCGTCTTCTGGGCCGAGCACGGCCCCTGCTACCGCTGCCTCTACCCCGAGCCCCCGCCGCCCGGCATGGTCCCCTCGTGCGCCGAGGGCGGCGTGCTCGGCGTGCTGTGCGCGTCGATCGGCTCCATCCAGGTCAACGAGGCCATCAAGCTCCTCACGGGCATCGGCGAGCCGCTGGTCGGCCGTCTGATGATCTACGACGCCCTGGAGATGAACTACCGCTCGGTCAAGGTCCGCAAGGACCCCGAGTGCGTGCTCTGCGGCAAGAACCCGACGGTCACCCAGCTCCTGGAGGACTACGAGGCGTTCTGTGGCGCGGTCTCCGAGGAGGCCCAGGAGGCCGTCTCCGGCTCCACGATCACCGCGGCCGATCTCAAGTCCATGCAGGACGCGGACGAGAACATCTACCTGATCGACGTCCGCGAGCCGAACGAGTACGAGATCGTGTCCATCCCCGGCGCGGTGCTCATCCCCAAGGGCGAGTTCCTCAACGGATCCGCGCTGGAGGGACTCCCGCAGGACAAGAGGATCGTCCTGCACTGCAAGTCCGGTGCCCGTTCCGCCGAGGTCCTGGCGGTCATCAAGAGCGCCGGCTTCTCCGACGCCGTCCACGTGGGCGGCGGCGTGCTCAGCTGGATCAAGACCATCGACCCGAGCCTGCCGACCTACTGACCGGCCCGGTGGGGTTCTTACCGCCCGCGCCCCGTGGAGCACGCGCTCCACGGGGCGCTCGCCGTTCCCCCGCCGTCCGGGAGGTGCTCGCCCCGCCGCCACATGTGCTTTCCGGTCCGACGGATATGGACGGAACGGCGGATGACACCCGCCTCGCCGCATTAAGGTCGAGAGCGTGAATGAAGTCCCACGTCAGCGACGGCATTCATGGCCGACGCTGGTCGTGGCATCGGCGCTGACGCTGTTCTGCGCGATCGTGGCCGGGGTGGCGACCAGCGCCGCCGGAGCGGAGCTCACCCGGGGGCCGACCCAGGCGGAGCTCGATCGGGCGGCACTCTACGAGGTGTCCCGGCGCTGGCAGGCCTGGCCCGCCGGACGGGTCTTCCCCAAGACGGTCCGTTACGCCGCGGAACAGGGGGGCGAGGAGAAGGCCCGTAGGGTGGGCATCTCGCCGGAGACCCGCTGTGACGACGCGGTCGACGCCAAGCTGCGCAAGGCGCTCCGGGAGGCCGGCTGCCTGGGCATCCTGCGCGCCACCTACATCGACGCGCTCCAGGGGGTGGTCGTCACCATCGGAGTCGTGGCCTTCACCGACGAGACGGGCGCCGCCAGGGCCAAGGCGGCGCTGCCCAGGAGCGACCGGCCCTCGCCGGGCCTGAGGGCGCTGGCCTTCCCCGGCACCGTCACCGACCGGTTCGTATCCGCGGGACGCCAGGCCGGCCTCGTCCGGCAGGCGGGCCCCTACATGGTGATGGCCACGGTCGGCCAGACCGACGGCCGGCCCGCCAGCGCGGTCGGCGAGCAGCGGCCCACCCTGTTCGCGTTCACCGGCGACATCGCCGACCGGATCCTCGCCGACCTGACCAGGCCCGCACGCCCCGACTGCGCCTCCGCGGAGTGGCGATGCTGACCGTGCCGAGGCGTCTTTCCGCCGCCCGCGGGGCGCTCGCGACGACACTGCTGACACTGACGGTGTCGACGGGGGTGGCGGTGTTGACGGGAGTGGCGGGACCGGCCCCGGCCGTGCGGGCCGACGATGTCAGGGACAGCCAGCGGGAGGTGCTGCGGACCCTCGACCTGCCCGCCGCGTGGCGGGTGTCCGAGGGGGAGGACGTGGTCGTGGCCGTGCTTGACTCGGGGGTGGACAGCGACCACCGCGACCTGGCCGGGTCGGTGATCGAGGGTAAGGACTTCACCTCCGGGGCCAACCCGCCGGGTGTGCGGCCCCTCCGGCTGCACGGCACGTACATGGCGTCGCTGATCGCCGGGCACGGTCACGGGCCGGGCGGGGCGGACGGGGTGATCGGTGTCGCGCCCCGCGCGAAGGTGCTGTCGGTGCGGGTCATCCTGGAGGACGAGGAGCCAGGCTTCCGGGAGTTCAACACCGCCGAGCGTTACGAGAACGTGGTGGCCAGGGGCATCCGGTACGCGGTGGACCACGGCGCCGACGTGATCAACATGTCGATCTCCAAGGAACTGGCGACCAGGGAGGAGCGGGCGGCGATCCGCTACGCGATCTCCAAGGGGGTCGTGCTCGTCGCGGCGGCGGGCAACGACGGTGCCGAGGCGACCGACGCCGGCGGCAACGCCCCGTACTCCTACCCGGCGGCCTTCCCGGGAGTGGTCTCGGTCGCCGCGACGGACCGGGGGCTGCGCCGCGCCTCGTTCTCCAACCGGAACCCCTCGGTCCTGGTGGCCGCGCCGGGGGTGGACATCCTCGGGGCGGGTCCCGGCGACGAGTACTGGGTCGGTCGCGGCACCTCGCAGGCGACCGCCCTGGTATCGGGCGTCGCCGCCCTCATTAAGGCGAAATATCCAGAAATGTCGCCCGTGCTGGTTGTCCAGGCGATCACCGCGGGAGCCACCCGGCGGCCCACCGGCGGCTACGACACCGGCATGGGCTTCGGCGTCGTCAACGCCACCCGGGCACTCGCCGCGGCCGCCAGGATCTCCCGGCACACCCTCACCGCGGAGGGGGCCGGCGGGCACGACCCCGCCCGCCCGCTGGGCCTGGCGGTCGAGCCGGTGCGGGTCGTCCACCGTGACCGGGACAGGATCAACCTGTACGGCGGGGTGGCCGTGGCCGCCGGGCTCGGCGCGATCGCCTGCCTGGTCACGATCGCGGTGTTGGTCGGCCGTGCGCGCTCGTCGACGACCTACCAGGACCCCGGGCCCGACGCGGTCGCCGCGCCCTGGCCGTGAGCATCGGGCCCGGAGCCGGATCGCGGCCGGAGCCGGGCCAAGGTCGCCGCCACGAAAATGCACGCCGCTGATGGGGCGGAGAGGGCAGGCGACGTAGCATCGGAGTATGTCGCAGCCAGGGCGGTCCCAGGAGCCGGAGCGGCGTCTGGGAGCCCCGGCCCCCCGCGCCCGCGGCGGCTGGCCACCGTCCGGCTCCCGGGTGAGCGCCACGGGGGGCGGCCGCACCAGGCGGGCGCCCGCGCAGGGCGCCACGGTCAGGCGGCACCGGGTGCGCTCCTGGCCCGCGGCGGGCCGTGACCGCGCGGCGATCCAGCGTGCCGAGCTGGCGGCCCTGGAGCAGGGCGTCCGGTTCCGTACGATCTTCCTGATCCTGGTGGGCACGATCCTCGCCATCGCCGCCACCAACGTGCTGACCGGCGCGGTCGGGCTGCTGCGCGAGACGAGCTCGCGCCCGCTGACCGCCGCCGAGCAGGCCCGCTACATCTCCGACGACATCGCCAAGCGTTGGTACACCTGGACCGCGGACCTGGTCTTCCCCGTCGAGCTGCAGTACATCGGCCTGGGCAGGGTCCAGCAGTACGCCCGCAGGGTCGGCCTCGCGCCCGAGGTGGCCTGCGCGGCCGGCACCGACGCGCAGGTGGGGTCGGTGCTCACCCGGCACGGCTGCCGCACGCTGCTGCGGGCCACCTACGTCGACCAGACGTCCACGTTCGTCTTCACCGTGGGCATCGCCGTGCTCGCCGACGAGGAGCGGCGGCTCGCCGCCTCCGCGCAGCTGGTCGTGGACGACAGGGTGGGGGTGCGGCCGGTGGCCTTCCCCGGCACGGCGACCGAGCTGTTCGGGGCGGCCCAGCGCCAGCACAATGCCTGGGTCGGCGTCGGCCCCTACATCGTCTTCTCCACCGCCGGTTACACCGACGGCCGCACCCGCCAGGCGATCGCCCCCGAGGAGATCCTGCACAGCGAGCTGTGGCCCGCGGCCCAGGCGGTCGCGGGGCGCATCGCCAGGGCACTCGGCGACGAGCCGAGCGCCGTGCCCCAGTGCACCCAGGGGAACGTGTGCTGAGGCGGCGGCTGTGGGCGACGGGAGTGCTGGTCGCGATCTCGGTGACGGTCCCGGCGGTGCCGGCCTTCGCGACCCTGCCCGCCGAGACGCCCGCCGAGACGCCCGCCGAGACGCCCGCCGGGTTGCTCGCCGGGATGCCCGCCGCCCCGGTGCCGGCCGCGCCGCCGGAGGGCGCCGACGTGCGCGAGGACCAGCGCTGGGTGCTGGAGATGCTGCGAGCGCAGGAGGCGTGGAAGGTCACCAGGGGCGCGGGCGTCACCGTGGCCCTGGTCGACAGCGGGGTGGACGACCAGGTGGCCGAGCTGCGCGGGCGGGTGATCTCCGGGCCCGACATGGGATCTGTCAAGTTCGACAGGAACTCCCCGGACGCCGGACGGCACGGCACCGCCATGGCCTCGCTCATCGCCGGGGCGGGCAACGGCGAGGGAGGTCTTCTCGGGATCGCCCCCGAGGCCAGGATCCTCTCGCTGCCGCTGATCGTCGAGGAGCGGCCCGAGGACGGTTCCGTGCTGCCGGAGGAGGATCTGCGCTCGCGCAGCGACAGCCCGCTGGCCCGGGCGATCCGTTACGCCGCGGACAACGGGGCCCAGGTCATCAGCATGTCGCTGGGCGCCTACGGACCGCACCGGAGCGAGCGGGAGGCGGTCTCCTACGCGCTGTCCAGGGGCGTGGTGCTCGTCGCCGCGGTGGGCAACGACGGGGACTCCCAGTACGCCAAGGACAACTCCACCTCCTTCTGGAACTTCCCCGCCGGATATTCCGGGGTCATCGGTGTGGGCGCGGTGGACAGGCTGGGCAAGCCGGCGAGGTTCAGCAGCGACAATCTGTCGGTCCTGGTTTCGGCGCCCGGTGCCGGGGTGCCGGTGGTCGTCCCCGGCGGAAACTACGGATCCTCTGAGGGGACCAGTTCGGCGACCGCGCTGGTGGCAGGGGTCGCCGCACTAATAAAAGCGAAATACCCGAATATCGCGCCGCAGATGGTGGCGCAGGCCCTGGTCTCCACGGCTTCGGCGAGTCCCGCCGCCGGTTACGACGACCACATCGGGTTCGGCGTCGTCGACGCCGCCGCGGCGCTCGACAGGGCGGATCGGCTCGTGGCGGGTGCGACGGAGATATCGGTCCCGGATGACAAGCACTTCGGCGCGGGCGTCCCGCACGAGGAGTACAGCAGGCCGGGCCCCGATCCGCTGAGGCTCTGGCTTTACGGAACGAGCCTTGTCGGCGGCCTGGTGGCGTTCGCGGCGGCCGTGGTGATGCTCGGCCGGCACTCGGACAGGAATGGACCGGTAGTGGTCGACACCAAAACGGCCAAGCGCGGGAGATCGCGGAGATAAGCGCAGTTTGAAGTCAATTAGAACGCGTTTGGGACACTGTTCGGATGCGATAGCCCGAATGTCGGGATTTGCACTCCGGGAAACCCGGAAGGTTCGCTATTCTCCCGCGTTATGGGGTACGAGTTGCGCGTGGAGCGCCCTGCGCCTCTCGCCTTCGCGGAACTCGCGACTGTGCTGGGGCAGGCGGGGTTCGAGTTCAGAGGGTCGCAGGAGTCGGGGGAGGTCCTGGCCCGCCACAACGGCGCGGTTCATGCCATAGCGATATGGAACGGCCGCCTGTCCGGCGCCCCCGGATCGGACTGGCAGGTGGCCCAGCTGGCACGCGTGTCCGCTCTGCTGGGAGCACGGCTGGTCGGCGAGGACGGCGAGTCCTACGCGATCCGTGGCGGTCTGGTCGAGCAGTTGAACGGCTCGGTGGCCTACGAGTTCGGCAAGCTCGACGAAATCCTCTCGGCCGGACCGACGGTATGGAGCCAGTAGGCCATCCCACCCCGTACGCCGAGCGGGTGCTGGATCTGGTCGAGCGCATTCCGGCCGGCATGGTGATGTCCTACGGCGACATCGCCGAGTATCTCGGCGAGGGCGGCCCGCGCCAGGTCGGCAGGGTGATGTCCACCTGGGGTGGGGGCGTGCCCTGGTGGCGCGTCGTGCACGCCGACGGCACCCCGCCACCCGGCCACGAGCAGCGATGCCTGGTGAACTGGCGCGAGGAGCGGACCCCGCTGAGGGGCGCCCGGGCCGATATGCGGGAGGCCAGATGGGATGGAAAGCCTTAGATCACAAAAGCCTGTAAATCCCGGGAACCCTTAATTCACCGCGTAACCGGCCCTGCCGCGGCGCACTAACATGGCCTAGGACAGCGCTCTGTCCGAAAGGCGGTGCTTCCCCCATGGCCATCGGTGCCACCCCCGCACGAGCCGGCGGCGACCCCGTCGTCGACCGTCTTCGGGTTGTCCAGGATCTCTGCGACCGGGGAGAACCACTCGACTCGATCATGGCCGCGGTGCTGGCCGACGGGCTGAAACCGCATGAGCGCCGTCGTTTCGACGCCGACGCGCTGGCCGGGCCGCTGGGCTCCAGGCTGGACATCGCCGCCAAGCGCGGCGCCGCGCGGCGCCGCGAGTTCGTCACGGTCCTGAAGCCGTACGTGACCGGTGTGGACGCGAGGGTCAAGCGGGACCTGCCGGTCGCCCGCAGGATCGCCTTTCACCTGATCGAGCACCGCGAGATCGACGACCTCGCGGACGGCGACGCGCTGCAGAAGCTCGTGGCCGCCGCCGCGGAGCCGTCCAGGCGCGTCCGCAAGAAACTCCGCTGGTACGCGGACCTGCCGCTCCAGGACGAGCTGCCCGAGGCCCTGTTCCGGCTGCGGGCCGCGGATCTCATCCCGATGACCCAGATCGAGGACGTCTCCTGGTCCGGCGGGCGGCTGCACGTCAGCGGCCATGCCTATCTGGCCGGGCTGTCGGTGCGCAGCCGCCGCTTCAACAGGGCCACGGTGGTGCTGCGCGGCCCGCGCTGGCTGCCGCCGGTGCGGCTGCGCACCCGGAGGGTCTTCCATCCCGAGGCGACCTACGGCGCGGAAGAGGCCGGCTGCAACTACGACTGGTCCGGGTTCACCGCCGAGCTGAGCCCGTGGCCGCTGCGCTGGCGTTCCGCGGTGCGGGCCGTCGTGCGCGGCGGCAAGCGTCTGCTGCGCCGCCGCGCCACCGTGCAGGACACCACCACCTGGCGCGCCGAGATCGTGATCTGGAGCCGGGGTGCCCGCGCCGTCGGCCTGCTGCGCGGCCCCTCCACCGGCCGTACCGAGCGTCCCTCGGGGCTTGACCTCGGCGGGGGTTGGTGGATCCGCCCCGTCTGGACCTCCGACCGGGCACTCCAGGTGGTGCTACAGCCCACCAGGGCCGAGCTGACCGGCGTGAAGCTGGACGGCGAACGGCTGGAGGTCCAGGTCTTCCTGCCGGGCAAGGAGGCGAGCAGGGGGCACGCCAGGCTGGACGGCCACCGGATCGCCGCGGACTTCACCCCCGTCGACGGCGGCACCGCGGTGGTCGTACCGCTCGCCGTGGCGTCCCTGCTGCAGGAACGCGACGGCGGCCGTCTCTGGATCGAGCCAAAGGGCGATCCCGCGGCCTCCGTCATGATCGGCAAGGCGGAGGAGAGCCGTACGGTCGTCGGGGATCGTGAGATCACCGTGCTGCGTGACCGGCGTGACCGGGTGAGCGTCTCCGCGCACCGGATCCGCCCGGTCATCACCGCCGCGACCTGGGACGAGCAGGGCGTGCTCGTCCTGGAGGGTTCCTACCCGGGCTCCGGCACGGCCGAGCTGACCCTCAAGCACCGCAGCGGACTGATCCACGCCATCCCCCTGGAGCGGGAGGGCTCCCGTTTCACGGTGCGGGTCGCGGCCGCCGCGATGCCCCGTTTCGGGGACACGGTCCCGCTGGGCAGCGGCACCTGGAGCATGGCGGTCCGCGACCCGGCCGGCCAGATCGTCCCGTTCCGCGTCGACCACGCCATCCTCGACGGTCTGGACGAGGACACGAAGATCCGTGACGGCCGTGAGTACCGCCTGATCTCCACCCGCTTCGACATCCCGGTGCTCTCCGTCGCCGAGCACCGTCCCGACGACGAGAAGGGCGCCGGTGGCCTGTACGCGCTGCGCCGCGGTTTCTACCCCGCGGAGCGGACCCGCGAGCTGAACGACGCGATCGTCTACGTCGCCTACGACGGACGGCAGTACGAGGGCAACGTCCGCGCGATCTACGAGGAGCACGTGCGGCGCGGCGACGCCGGAGAGCACATCTGGGTGGTCAAGGACGGCGCGTTCACCCCTCCGGGCCCCGCCGAGCTCGGTTTCGGCGAGGGCGAGGGGCCGACCGTGGTGCGCGCGGGCAGCCGTGAGCACTACGCGGTGCTGGCCCGCTCGCGGTACGTGGTGACCAACGGCTTCCTGCCGCCCTGGTTCCGGGCGCGAGAGGACCAGACGGTCGTGCAGACCTGGCACGGCACCCCGGTCAAGCGCCTGGGCAACGACCTGCCGCACATGTCCCGTGACCCCAGGCCGCCGGCCTGGCACCGGCAGGCGGTCGAGGTGCGCGGCTGGGACCTGCTGGTCTCCCAGAGCCCCTGGGCGACCCGGGTGCTGCGCAAGGCTTTCGGCTACCAGGGCGAGGTCCTGGAGAGTGGCTACCCGCGCAACGACGTGCTGGTGGCCCCCGACCGCGACGAGATGGCGGCGCGGATGCGCGCCAGGCTCGGCATCGCCGAGGGGGCGAGGGTGGTGCTCTACGCGCCGACCTACCGCGACTACGACCGCAAGAACGCCTCGATCCGCCTGGACCTGGCCGAGGCGCACCGGGTGCTCGGCCCCGGCCACGAGTTCCTGATCAGGGCGCACTCGATGCAGGCGGCGCCCAACGTGCCCGCCGGCCTCGGACGCGATGTCACGACATATCCCGATATTACGGATCTGCTGCTGATCGCCGATGTGCTGATCACGGACTACTCGTCGGTCATGTTCGACTTCGCGGCGACCGGCAGGCCGATGCTCTTCTTCACGCACGACCTGCAGCGCTACTCGTCCAAGCGGGGCATGTACCTCGACCTGGCCGCGGAGGCGCCCGGCCCACTGCTCTCCACCGGGGCCGAGGTCATCAAGGCACTGCGGTCGATCGACGAGGTGACCGCCGCCCACGCCGAGCGGTACGACCTCTTCCAGCGCACCTACGCGCCCCGCGACGACGGCAAGGCGACGGCCAGGCTCGTCGACCACGTCTTCTTCTCCTGAGCGGTTCCCGGGGGCGGCTTGCGGGCGGCCCCTGAACCCGCCCCGGGACTGCTCCGGCGCAGGTCAGCGCCTCACTCTGGTCATCGGCCGCCCCTGGCCCCGCCCGTGGCCCGCCCGGCGGGGCCGACAATCCGCCATGCCGTACCCGCCGACTCGGCACGATCATCGTCCGGGATCTGGTGGAATGGCGAGTTGTGAGTGGTCAGGACTGGCGGCTGGTACGTCGTGAGGGTGCGGGGAGAGCTGTTGCCCCTGTGCTGGACGAGCACCAGCGGGCGGTGGTGGCCCACCAGAGCGGCCCGCTGCTCGTGCTCGCCGGGCCGGGCACCGGCAAGACCACCACGATCGTGGAGACCGTCGTGGACCGGATCGAGCGCCGGGGCGTCGACCCCGAGCGGGTGCTCGTCCTCACCTTCAGCCGCAAGGCGGCCGAGGAGTTGCGCGAGCGCATCACGGCCCGGATGCGCCGTACCACCCGCACTCCGCTCTCCCTCACCTTCCACAGCTACGCCTACGCGCTGCTCCGTCGCGAGGCGGTGATCGCCGGAGGGGTGCCGCCGCGCCTGCTGACCGGCCCCGAGCAGCTCCTGGAGATCCGCCGCCTGCTCCACGGCGAGCTGGAGGACGGTGCCGTGCACTGGCCGCAGGACATGCACGAGGCGCTCAAGACGCGCGGCTTCGCCTCCGAGCTCCGCGACTTCCTGGCCCGCGCCGCCGAACGCGGCCTCGACGGGCCGGAGCTGGTCGAGCTGGGCCGCCGCCACGGCCGCCCCGACTGGGTGGCCGCCGGCAGGTTCGCGGACCGCTACCAGGCCAGGTTCGACCTCGATCTCGAACCGGTGCTCGACTACGCGGAGCTGATCCGGGCGGCGGGGGCGCTGCTCTCCGACCCCGAGGTGCGCGACCGCGAGCGATCGGCGTACGACGCCGTCTTCGTCGACGAGTACCAGGACACCGACCCCGCCCAGGAGTTCCTGCTCCAGCAGCTGGCGGGGGAGGGACGCGACCTGGTCGCGGTCGGCGACCCCGACCAGTCGATCTACGGTTTCCGCGGCGCCGACGTCCGAGGGATCATGAATTTCACCGACCGGTTCCGCGACGCCGGCGGCGCGAAGGCTCCCGTCGTCGCGCTGCGCGTCTGCCGTCGCAGCGGCCGGAACCTGCTGCGGGCCACCCGCCGCGTCACCACCCGGCTGCCCGCCACCCCAGGCGGGGCCGCCCACCGCGACCTGCGCGCCCTGCCGGACGCCGACCCCGGTGACGTACGGGTGCTGGTGGCCGACGGGGCACCTCAGGAGGCGGCGATCGTGGCCGACACGCTCCGCAGGGCGCACCTGCTCGACGGGGTCCCCTGGTCGCGGATGGCGGTGCTGGTCCGCTCCGCGACCCGTCAGGTGCCGCTGCTGCGCCGCGCCCTGGTCACCGCCGGGGTGCCGGTCGTGGTCGGCGGCGGCGAGGTGCCGCTCTTCCAGGAGCCGGGCGTGCGGCCGCTGATCAGGCTCATCCAGGTGGCGCTGCACCCGGAGACCCTCGATGAGGGGGTGGCGGAGGAACTGCTGACCGGCGCGCTCGGCGGCACCGACATGATCGGTGTACGCCGCCTCCGCCGCGCCCTGCGGATCGCCGAGCACGAGGCGCTGGCCCACCCCGCCGAACAGGAGGAGGCCGAGCAGGCGGATCGCGGCGCGGCTCTCGATGTGGATCTCGATGTGGATCTCGGCCTGGAGCGCGAGGCCCCCGGCCCCCGTTCCTCGGGAGAGCTGCTGGTCGCCGCGTTGAAGGACGCGCGGGAACTGGTGCGGGTGGAGCCGCACGTGGCGCTGCCCGCCGAGCGGGTCGCCGGCCTCATCTCCGCCGCCACCGAGGCCGTACGGCAGGGCGGTACCGCGGAGGACGTGCTGTGGACCGTCTGGCAGGCCACCGGGCTGGCCGGGAAATGGACGGACGTCAGCCTCAGGGGCGGGGTCAGGGGCACCATGGCCGACCGCGACCTCGACGCCGTCGTGGCGCTCTTCGACCACACGGCCAGGTTCGTCGACCGGCTCCCGCACGCCGGGGTGGACGTGTTCGTCGAGGACCTGGTCGCCCAGGAGATTCCCGGCGACTCCCTGGCCGCTCGGGCTCCCGACGGAGACAAGGTCCGCATCCTCACCGCGCACCGCTCCAAGGGCCTGGAGTGGGACGTGGTGGTCGTCGCCGGGGTCCAGGAGGGTGCCTGGCCGGATCTGCGGCTGCGCGGGTCCATCCTGAGCACCGACGACATGGTCGCCAGGGCCGAGGGTTCCGAGCACGAGAACCCGGCGGCCGTCTCCGCCGCGCTCGCCTCCCAGCTGCTGGCCGAGGAACGTCGCCTGTTCTACGTGGCGGCCACCAGGGCCAGAAGCAGGCTCATCGTCACCGCCGTGGGCGGCGACGACACCGAGGAGCGGCCTTCCCGCTTCCTCACCGAGCTGGTGCCCGGCTCGACCGAGGAGGCGGGCGTCGACGAGCGGTCCCGCTGGCTGAGCATGTCCGCACTGGTGGCCGACCTGCGGTCGGCGGTCACCGACTCCACCAGACCGGAACCGCTGCGCAGGGCGGCGGCCGAGCACCTGGCCAGGCTCGCCGCCGCGGGAGTGCCCGGCGCCCACCCCAACGACTGGTACGCCCTCACCCCCATCTCCGACGATCGCCCGCTGAGCTGGCCCGACGACGTCGTGCGCGTCTCGCCCTCGGCGGTGGAGAGCTTCAGCAAGTGCGGCCTGCGCTGGCTGCTGGAGACCTCGGTGGGCGCGGGCGGCACCGACGCGGCCCGAGGTCTGGGCACCGTCGTGCACGCGCTGGCGGTCCTCGCCGCGACCGGCATGCCCACCGAGGAGACCCTCGGCAAGCGCCTGGACGAGGTCTGGAACGAGCTCGACTTCGGCGGTGTCTGGTACAACCGCAAGCAGCGCGCGGTCGCCGAGGAGATGATCTCCAAATTCGTCGCCTGGCACGAGAACAACCCCCGGACGCTGGTCGGCCTGGAGGAGGCGTTCACGGCCATGGTCTCCGAGGGGGTGCAGATCAAGGGCCGGGTCGACCGGGTCGAGCGCGACGGTGAGGGCCGAGCCGTGATCATCGACATCAAGACCGGCAAGACCGGCGCCAAGGACACCGAGCTCGAACGCCACCCCCAGCTGGGCGTCTACCAGCTCGCCGCGCTGCTGGGCGCCTTCCAGCGGCACGGCCTGACCGAGCCGGGCGGCGCGGCCCTGGTCCAGGTGGGCGACGCGGCGGGTAAGAAGAAGGCCAAGGAGCAGACGCAGCCTCCCCTGTCCGACGACCCCGAGCCCGGCTGGGCCCGGGACATGGTCGACACCGTCGCCGTCGGCATGTCGGGGCCGTTCTTCCAGGCCAAGGTCAACGACGGCTGCCGCACCTGCGCCGTACGGTCGAGCTGCCCGGTCAGCAAGAACGGAGACCAGGTGTGCTGAACCGCCTGGGCGCAGGGCGCCTTGGGGGCGTCCGTGCCGCTCCCCGGCGCCGGGGCCGTGCCACCTCCACCGGGGCCGCCGCGTGCTGAGCCCGGTTCAGCTTGCCGCCAAGCTGGGCATCCTGCCGCCGACCCCGGAGCAGGCGGCCGTGATCGAGGCCGGGCTCGAACCGATGGTCGTGATGGCCGGGGCCGGGTCGGGCAAGAGCGAGACCATGGCCGGGCGCGTCGTCTGGCTGGTCGCCAACGGGCTGCTCCGCCCCGAACAGGTGCTCGGCCTGACCTTCACCAGGAAGGCCGCCGCGGAGCTGGCCGCGCGGGTGCGCGAGAGGCTCAACGGGCTCGTCGAGGTCGGGCAGGTGCCGGCGGAGCTGATGGAGGGCGAGCCGACCATCTCGACGTACCACGCCTACGCGGCCCGCCTGGTCACCGAGCACGCCCTGCGCGAGGCGCTGGAGCCGACCATGCGCCTGATCTCCCCGGCCGTCTCCTGGCAACTCGCCAGCCGGGTGGTCAGCGCCTACGACGGGCCGATGGAGCAGGTCGAGTGGAGCCCGGCGACCGTCACCCGGGCGGTGCTCGAACTGGCCGGTGAGCTGGCCGAGCACCTGCGCACCCCGCAGGACGTGCGCGACGTCGGCACCAGACTCGCCCAGCGGTTCGCCGAGCTGCCCGGCACCCCGACCAAGGACCAGCGCAGACCGCTGGTCACCCAGCGGGCCAGGGAGCAGCTGCTGCCGCTGGTCGAGGCGTACGACCGCCTCAAGCGCGGGCGGGAGGTGGTCGACCACGGTGACCAGATGGCGCTGGCCGCCCGGATCGCCGACCGGCACGCCGACGTCGGCGAGATCGAGCGCGGGCGGTTCGCCGTGGTCCTGCTGGACGAGTACCAGGACACCAGCCACGCCCAGCTCGTCCTGCTCCGCGCCCTGTTCGGCGGCGGCCACCCGGTGACGGCGGTGGGCGACCCCTGCCAGTCCATCTACGGCTGGCGGGGCGCCTCGGCGGGCAACCTCACCCGATTCCCCCGTGACTTCAGGACCGCCTCGGGGGAGCCCGCGCCCGTCAACCGCCTGTCGGTCAGCTTCCGCAACGGCGACGCCGTGCTGGACGTCGCCGCCCGGCTCCAGCTGCCGCTCCGGATGGAGGCCAGGGAGGTACCGGTCCTGGTGCCCGGTAAGAACCGGGTCGAGCGTGGCCGGGTGATGTGCGCCTTCCACGAGACCGCGGACGACGAGGCACGCTGGGCCGCCCTGGAGATCGCCAGGGTGCTGGGCGTCGAGAGCGCGCCCGACGGCATGCCGTGGGGCGACGGCGAGCGTAAGAAGGCCAAGCAGAGCATGTGGGGCGGGCCGCAGTCGCTCCAGCCGCACGACGTGGCGATCCTGGCACGGAAGCGCTCGCAATTTCCCGCGCTCCGCAAGGCCCTGGAGGAGCGCGGCATCCCGGTCGAGGTCGTCGGCCTGGGCGGCCTGCTCCTCGTACCCGAGATCGCCGACATCGTCTCCACCCTGCGCGTGATCTACGACCCGAGCGCGGGGGACGCCCTGGTGCGACTGCTCTCCGGTCCCCGCTGGCGGATCGGCCCCGCCGACCTCAAGGAACTGGGCGAGCGGGCCCGTGAGCTGAACCGGGAGACCCGCGAGGGCGCGTCGCCGGTGGCCGACCCGCTGGACCAGGTCGTGGCCGACATGGCAGAGGAGCGCGGCAGCCTGGTCGACGCGCTCGACGAGCTGCCCGACCGTCCCGCCTGGCAGGATCTGTTCTCCCCGCTGGCGAGGGTGCGGCTGGTCGCCATGGCCCAGGAGTTGCGCCTGCTGCGCGCCCACACCGGCCAGCCGCTGCCCGACCTGATCCTGGAGATCGAGCGCAGGCTCGGCCTGGACATCGAGGTGGCGGCCAGGGGGACGGCCGTCGGCCCGTTCGCCGCCCGCGCCGACCTCGACGCCTTCCTGGACGCCGCCGCCCGGTTCGCCGGAGACTCCGAGGATCCCACGCTGGGCGCGTTCCTGGCGTTCCTGAAGGCGGCGGACGAGGAGGAGAACGGCCTGGACGCCGGGCGAGTGGGCGAGAGCAACAGCGTGAAGCTGATGACGGTCCATGCCTCCAAGGGGCTGGAATGGCCGGTCGTAGTGGTGCCCGGCCTCTCCCAGGCGCTGTCGAAGGCCGGGACGCTCACCGTCGGCACCGTGTTCCCGGCCCGTTCCACGACCAGCCCGAGGTGGACGGAGAACCCTCGCAAGCTGCCCTATCAGCTCCGCGGGGACGCCTCCGACCTGCCTGGGCTGGCCGGGCTGGCCAAGGAGGAGCTGGCCGACTTCGACGAGCGCTGCCGCGACCGCGACCTGCTTGAGGAGCGCCGCCTGGCGTACGTCGCCGTCACCCGTGCCCACTACCTGCTGATCGCCTCCGGCTACCGCTGGGGCACCGCCTCCAAGCCGCTGGAGCCGTCGGACTTCCTGCTGGAGATCCGTGAGACCTGCGGCAGGGTGGCCTTCTGGGCCCCGGAGATGGAGGAGGGCGCCACCAACCCGCTCCTCGCCGAGCCGGCCGAGGCCCGGTGGCCGATCGAGCCGGACGATGCCCGCTACGCCGCCGTTCTCGACGGCGCCACCATGGTGGAGGCCGCCCTCGCGGCCCTCGCCGAGGGGCCCGCTCCCGGTCCTTCCGGGGATGTCCCCCTCCCTGACGCTTCCGAGGATGTCCCCTTTCCAGAAGCCCCTCAGGACGAGGAGGTGCCCTTCCCCGAAGATCCGTGGGACGAGGACGCGTTCTTCCCCGAAGACCTGCCGGATGAGGAGGTTCCCGGTCCGGACGACCGCGGGCCCGTTCCCGAGGGGGCGGAGAACGGCGATGTGCCCTTCCCCGGCGATCCGCAGGAGTTTCCCGGGGGGTTTCCCGGAGCGGACATCCGGCGGAGCGACCGGGCCGATTCCGGTGCCGAGACAGCCGAGACTGCCGAGACTGCCGAGCCAGGGGAGCGGCGGCCGGTGCCGGCGGCCGAGCTGCGGGGGTGGGACAGGGAGCGGGCGAAGGCCTGGGAGCGTGACATCGAGCTCCTGCTCAGGGAGCGGGAGACGAACCGGCGGCGCGGTGGCGGCAGGGTGGAGCTGCCCACCCACCTGACCGTCTCCTCCCTCGTCACGCTGGCCTCCGACCCCAAGGCGCTGGCCAGGCAGATCCGCCGCCCGGTGCCCAAGAAGCCCGCGCCGCTGGCCCGCCGGGGCACCTCCTTCCACCGCTGGCTGGAGGGGCGCTGGGGCCAGCAGCGGCTGATGGACGAGTTCGAGCTGCCCGGCGCGTCCGACGACTTCGAGGAGACCGACGCCCATCTCGACGAGCTGCGCGACCGCTTCGAGGAGAGCGAGTGGGCGGACAGGGAACCGCTCGACGTCGAGGTCCCCTTCGAAACGGTGATCGCCGACCGGGTGGTCCGCGGCCGGATGGACGCCGTCTTCCAGATCTCCGAAGGGCGCTACGAGGTCGTCGACTGGAAGACCGGCCGGCGCCCCAGGGGCAGGAAGGCCGAGGCCGCCGCCTCCGTCCAGCTCGCCGCCTACCGGCTGGCCTGGTCCCACCTGGCCGCCGTCCCCCTGGAGGAGGTGGGCGCGGCCTTCCACTACGTCCTGCGGGGCGAGACGGTCCGTCCGGTCGACCTCCTCGACGAGCGGGGCCTGGTCACCCTCGTCGAGTCGGTGCCCGAACTCCGCTGAGACCCGCGTACCGGGCGTGATCCCTCCCTGAGCGGCGGACGGGTGCGGTGGCGTTCGCGGCCCTGGCCCAGGGGATCACGCGGGGTGTGCGGGCCGGGCGGAGTTCCCATCCGGAAGGGTGGTGACCGGCCGGAGTCGTCCTGGCCTTCGGCGCAGGCCGTGGACCCGTGGTCTGTTGCTCATCAGGGCTCGGTGACACGTTCGCCGACGGCACCCCAATGCGGTTCCCCGGCCGGAGCCACGAGGTGGTAGATCTCCCCGGCCGCCAATTGATACATGACTCCCAACGGTAATGGTCGAAGTTAAGCCGTTATTTTAGCCGGGCTAGAATTGGGCCCGAATGCCGCCCGGCAGCGGCGGAAAAATTTGGGAGCAAACATGACTGGCCGTTTTTCCTCCAAGGTGATTATCGTCACCGGTGGTACCGCTGGAATGGGTCGTGCGGCGGCCGAACGGATCGCCTCGGAAGGCGGCACGGTCGTCCTGGCCGCCCGCGACAAGGCGCGGGGCGAAGAGGTGGCCGCCGGCATCGTCGCGGATGGCGGCACGGCGCTGTTCGTGCCGACGGACATGACCGTCGAGGAGGAGGTGGCCGCCCTCGTCGCCACGGCTGTGGACACGTTCGGGAGGTTGGACGGTGCGTTCAACAATGCCGGGGGTGGCGACACCATCTCATCGGTCCACACGATGGAGACGGAGTTCTGGAAGGCGACGATCGACCTGAACCTGACGAGCCTTTATTACAGCCTGAGGTACGAGGTTCCGGCGATTCTCGCCTCAGGTGGTGGTTCCATCGTCAACAACGCCTCGGCCGGCGGCGTGGTCGGCAATCCGCTCATGCACGCGTATGTCGCCGCGAAGCACGGTGTCATCGGGCTCACGAAGTCGGTCGCGCTCGAAATGGCCAAAGAGGGCATCCGGGTGAACGCGTTGGTGACCGGCCTCATCGACACGCCGCTGTATCGGGACGCCGTCGCCGCCGAACCCTCGTTCGAGGTCTACCTCAAGAGCCTGATCCCGACGGGGCAGGTCGGCGCGGCCCAGGACGTCGCCGCGTTCGCCGCGTTCCTGCTCAGCGACGAGGCGCCGTTCATCACCGGCGCGGCGCTGGCCATCGACGGCGGCATGACCGCCCAGTGACACGGGCTGTGTGGCCGCCCCATGACCCGGGGCATCGTGACGACGACCGCCGGGTTCGTCGGGAGCGATGACGCCGGGCAGGCCACGCGGCCAGGGTCACGTGTCGATGCCGTTCGCGGACGTCGCCACGCCGACCCGGGATTGTCCTCGCCCCGACGGAGGTTTACTCTCCGGCTTGTTGACCAGATCTCATAATCGGTCATGAAGTCAGAGTGAGAGTTCCAAGGATGACGGAACGACCAGGGCAGGCCGCCGGTCGCGTCGACCGGATCCTCGACGCCGCGGGCGAACCGCTCGTGCGCCTCGGCTACCGCAAGGTGACGATCGAGGACATCGCCCGGCTCGCCGGCATCGGCGAGGGCACGGTCCACCCGCACCGGCGCACGAAGCGGCAGCTGTCCGAGGCCGTGCCGCCGCGTGAGGCCATCTCCTACGTCGAGGAGCTTCTCGACCGAGAGCTCGGATCCGCCGGCCGTCCGACCGGACGTGCGCGCCAGGGCCGAGTCGCCCGTGTGCGCCGTCCGGAACGCCTTCGAACCGCCCGAGCCGCGCGGCGGTCGTCGCCGTCTTCGAGGACCTGGTCCCGCCCTACCGCACCTGGATCTACGCGTACGAGAAAACGCGCGAGCCCGGCTGATGCCGGACCCGTCCCGACCAGAAAGGCACGCCATGACCACCATCGCCGACACATGGGGCCTGCACGAGGGGCACTTCTGGCTACGCGGAAGGCGGCCGGACCAGCCGGTGAGCTTCGACGCCGGCACCGGGATGTGGAACGTCTACGGCTACCCCGAGGCACTGCGGATTCTCGGCGATCCGAAGACGTTCTCCTCCGATACCAGCCGTATGGTGCCCGAGATCGCCAGGCCGGCCGAGCGCAGCCTGACGCAGTTGGATCCGCCCATGCACAGCAAGCTTCGCAAGCTCGTCAGCCACGCCTTCACCCCGAAGGTCGTCGCCGACCTCGAACCGCGCATCGCCGCGCTGACCAACGAACTGCTCGACACGGCGGCGGACACGGGCCGGCTGGAGCTGGTGGCCGACCTCGCCTACCCGCTGCCGGTCATCGTCATCGCGGAACTGCTCGGGGTGCCCGGCTCCGACCGCTACCTGTTCAAGCAGTGGGTGGACAAAATGTTCGAGGGGTCCCAGCGGTTCTCGCTGGTCAACCGGAGCGAGGAGCAGGAGCGCAACCTGGAGTTCGTCATGGAGCAGGCCAAGCACCTGAGCGACTACCTCGGCGAGCACGCCGCGGAGCGTCGGCTTCGGCCGCGCGCCGACCTGCTCACCCAGCTCGTCGAGGCGGAGGTGGACGGTGAGCGGCTCAGCCAGGCCGAGGTGGTGAACTTCGCCAACATCCTGCTGATAGCCGGGCACATCACCACCACCATGCTGCTCGGCAACACCGTGCTCTGCCTGGACGCCCAGCCCGAGCAACTGGCCCGTGCCCGCGCGGACCGATCGACGCTACCCGCCGTGATCGAGGAGTCCCTGCGCTTCTTCAGCCCGTTCGCGGCCCTGAGCAGGGTCACCAACGTCGACGTCGAGTTCGGCGGGCAGCAGGTGCCCGCCGACCAGTTGCTCATGGTGTGGATCGCGGCGGCCAACCGCGACCCCCGGCAGTTCGCCGACCCCGACGTCTTCGACCCGAGCCGTGACCCCAACCCCCATCTCGGCCTCGGCCGGGGAATCCACTTCTGCCTCGGCGCGCCGCTGGCCCGCCTGGAGGGCAAGGTCGCGCTCGACATCCTGCTCGACCGCTTCCCCCACCTGCGCACCGACCCGGACGAGCCACCGCTCTTCCTGCCGAGCCCCAACATGACCGGCGTACGGAAGCTGCCGCTGCTCACCTCCGCCGGTTGAGCGGGCTGTTCCGCCAGGAGAAAAGGGCATGGAGGCTTTTAGGCTCCATGCCCTTTTCCTTGGTGCTCGCCGTCCCTAGCAGTACCGGGCGCGGGCGTGGTCGTATCCCAGATCGAATCCGCGCTCATACTCCCCGAAACCGCCAGAGCCTTGACCGCCGCTTCTGCCCTGGGCCTCGCCGCTCTTGCAGGAGCTCTTGCCGGCCTTGTACCCGTCCTTGTAACCCTTCTTGCAGTCCTTGTCTTTCTGGCATGGCTTGTTCGGGGATGGGGTCGCGGTGTACGAGGGGCTGGCCGCCGCCGCCTCCGGGTCGGTCGGGGTCGCACCCGCCATGCCCGCCACACCGCCGATCAGCGCGACACTCGTCGCACCGATCGCGATCGCCTGAAGGATTCGGTTGGACATGGTGCTCATCTCCTTTGCCGATCAAGCGGTGCCGTCGTGCCGACCGAGGCCGGCACGGGACCGCGACATTCTCAGCGGGAGAGTGATACCCGACATTCACTGACAAAAGCACACAAAACGGACTCTTTATTTCAAACCCGCGATTACGGTAAAAGAATTATTCGGCAGAGATCTGGGATTCATTGTTGAACGGATGAACTCCCGGGGGCGCAGGCCTTTCAGGCCCCACGCGGCGAGCGGCAGGCACGGTTCGAGAGGGAGCGGCGGGGCGACCCGCCACTCCCTCTCGGCCCGATGGTGCTCCGGCGGCCGAGGACATCGCCGCGCTCGCCACCTCTCCCGAGGACGCCGAGACGTACAGGCGAATCCGCGACCATGCCGTCCGAACACAGGAATGATCTTTCGTGGCCGACGAGGTATCCGGGCGGGAGGCTCATGCTCTCGCCCGGCGCATCGCGAGGGTCAGGAGGGCTTGCGGCCCACTCCGACGTAGCCGATCGAGGTGTTCCGCGCGTTGAACAGGGGCGGATCGACAGGGCGCCAGTCCTTGGGGAACACCAAGCCGGGTTCGAGCAACTCGTAGCCGTCAAAGAAGCGGGCGATCTCCGCGTGCGTACGCAGGCTCAGCGCCTCGGTGGACCGGTTGTAGATCTCCAGAGCCTCCGGCGTGGTGTCGGGCTTGGCGTCGATCGCGTGGCTGAGAACGAGGTGGCTGCCCGGCGCGCTCGCCTCGTACAGCCGCTGGATGATCTGGTAGGCGCCCGCGCCGTCGGGGTTCTCGTCCGGGATGAAGTGCAGGATGGCCAGCAGCAGGAACGCCACGGGCCGGTCGAAGTCGACGTGCTCGCGCAGTTCGGTCAGCAGCGTCTCCGGGGCACGCGCGTCGGCCTGCACGATGGTGACGTTGTCGCCTTTCGCCAGGAGCGCCCGGCTGTGCACGCACACGACGGGGTCGTAGTCCACGTAGACCACGCGGGTGTCGGGCGCGACCGCGTGCGCGATCTCGTGCGTGTTGCCCCGGGTGGGCAGCCCGGAGCCCAGGTCCACGATCTGCCGGATGCCCGACTCGACCAGATGGCGTACGGCACGTGAGAGGAACGCCCGGTTCTCCTTCGCGGAGTCGCGGGTCTCGGGGAAGAGCTTCAGAATCTGCTCGGCTGCGGCCCGGTCGGCGGCGTAGTTGTCCTTGCCGTCCAGGTAGTAGTCGTACATCCGGGCGACGTTGGGCACGTTCGGGTCAACCCCGACCGGCGTAGCCTGATCTTCCACACTTTCTCCCGACTTTTCGTTATTCGTCTGGAATTGATCTTAGGGAGTCTGCCGCACCTTAGCAGCAGGATGAGGTCATCGATGTGGGGCCGGTGGCGGACGCCGCCGGCCCGGAAGCTGATGGAGGCATCTCATGACCGTCGACTCCGAGAACAAGCAGAACAAGCCCTCCCGCAAGGGGGGCGCGCGAGAGAGCCTGTTCCTGCTGGTCTGCGGCGTCGTGGTGGCGGTGCTGCTGCAGGTCTTCGTCTTCCGGCTGTTCTGGATCCCGTCGGAGTCCATGGAGAACACCCTGCGCGAGGGCGACGGCGTGGTCGTCAACAAGTTGCACGGTGCGACCGAGCGCGGCGACCTGGTGGTCTTCAAGGGCTGGAACGGCGAGGACACCATCAAGCGGGTCATCGCGATCGGCGGCGACACCGTCAAGTGCTGCGACGCCAAGAAGAGGATCACCGTGAACGGGGTCCCGCTCGACGAGAAGGACTACCTCCACCCCGACGACTTCCCCTCGGGTGAGGAGTTCGAGAAGGTCGTTCCCGAGGGCCGCCTGTGGGTCATGGGCGACCACCGCTCGGCCTCCCAGGACTCCCGCAGCCACGAGGAGCAGGAAGGCGAGGGAACGATCGCGGAGGCCGACGTGATCGGCCGCGCCATAGCGATCTTCTGGCCCCTCTCCCGGGCGACCTTCTTCTCGACGCCGGACACGTTCACCGAAGACAGATGACCGGGTCTTTTCCGCGGGGGGCTTTTGGCGGCGGCCGTCGCGGGGCCGGTGAGCAGCCCAAACGGCCGACCGGTCAAGCAGAGCGGCCCCGCCCCATCGGGGGCGGGGCCGCTTCGGGTCAGCAGCTCAGCAGGATATCCACCCGTTGTAGCGCGGGGCCGGGCCGACGCCCGAAATGTAGCGGTATCTCGAGACAGTGCTGGAGCCGGTGCTCCCGTACGGGATGGTGATGCACGGGCCGTCATCCGCGTTTGCGATGTTGAGCTTTTTCCTGTCGGCGCCCGTTCCGCCGCCACAGTTGTACCAGGTGCCGTAGACGGTGACGGGGTCTATCGTGCCGAGACTCCCACCGCTGCCGCTGTCGCTGCTACGACCGGCACAGGGGTTCGGCTCGGCGTTCGCGGTGGTGGCGCTCAGACCGAGCGACAACACGGCACCCGCGCCGGCGACTGCGATGGTACGAGTGATCCTGATCGTTGCACGCAAGAATTTCTCCCCGTTCTTTGGTCCGACTTTTTCCGGCCACCGGATTCGACAATGGCCGGTGAGATGTCTCCGAACCTTGACCGGGCTTTTCCGGGCTCGGAACACCTGCTTCCCGTCGCAGGCTTCCCGGTCAACGTTCGGTGAGGGGCCACCGGTCGCACAGCCCGACATCGCTCATTCAAGGTTGGAGGTTGAGACCTTGGCTACCTATAAGGTTTCAGGGTCCCTGGATTCCAGGCCGAAAACCCAACAGATATAGGTATGACCTGCGGTTATTTGGGTTCTTGGGGCGGGGGCGAATTCTTGCCGCTCCGGTTCGTGCCGGCGCCGGCTCCACCACTCACCGCCGGGGATGCGCCTGAAAGCCCCGCTGCCAGACAGGCTTGCCGACGATGTGCACGATGATGCCCGGCACCTGCCGCGCCCAGGCCACCAGCCCCGGCAAAGCCCTGACCGGCGAACACCACCCGGCAGCCGCCGCTCAGACACAGCCCCTCAGTGCTCTTGCGCCACTTCAGGTTGAGGTCGGGGTTTCCATCGGGTGGTTCCCTGCCGGGGTGTTCGGGCTAGCCGAGTTCGTTGTTCTTGATGCTGGTGATGAAGGTTCTCCAAGCATGGGGGGTGAAGCTGAGCGTGGGGCCGTTGGGATTTTTGCTGTCTCGTACGGCGCGGCCGCCGCTGGGCAGGTTGGCTACCTCGACGCAGTCATCGTTGTTGGTTCCGCTGAGGGTGCTCTTGCGCCAGGTGAGATTCGGACGGCTCTGGTCCACTGTTTCACCTATCCCTTGGGTTACTCCATGAGCTTCGCTGCTTGCTGAATCGGCCCATTTGGCTAGCCTGGTTGGTCGAAGTTGCCGTTTTTGACGTTGGTGATGAACGCTCGCCACTCGGCGTGAGTGAAGTTGAGTGTGGGGCCGTTGGGGTCCTTGCTGTCTCGTATGGCTTGGCCGCCGCTGGGTAGATTGGCGACCTCGACGCAGTTATCGGTGTTGGCTCCACTGAGAGTGCTCTTGTGCCAGGTGAGGTTCTGAGTGCTTTGGCCCACTGTGTTTCACCTATCCCGTGAGTTGCTCTACGAGCTTCGCTAGGTACCGAACCGACTCTTCTGGCGATAGAGCCAATGTCATCACATGATTGTAGATAAGGCCATATCGCTGGTAGTCCACCTGCTGTTCAAGCCAGAGATTTTCCGTCACGGTCACGGTGTAGATGAGGCTCGGGTCATTGGGGAAGTCCAGGATGACGAACGCCCCGTCCAGGGCGGGGTGAGCACCGGCGGAGTCGGGAACCACCTGGATGGTGATATTTGGCCTGGCGGCCATCGCGATGAGATGATTGATCTGCTCACGCATCACCTCCGCGCCACCGATAGACTTGCGCAGCGCGGCCTCGTCGATCAACGCCAGCAGGGTTGGCGGATTCTCATTGGTGAGGATCTCCTGGCGTGCGAGCCTTGCCTGCACGTGGCGTTCGATGAGGCTCTCGTCCAGAACCCGGCCAGCTCGCCACACCGCTTTCGCGTATGCCTCCGTCTGAAGTAATCCTGGAATGAGGACGACCTCCCAGGTGCGGATGACGCTGGCACCTGCCTCAAAGTCGGGCAGGCTGGTCCGGAAGACGTCCTGGTACTTCTCCCACCAGCCGCGCTGGCGTGACTCCCTGGCGAGGGTGATCATTGCCTCGCGCTGGTCTTCGTCGGTGACACCGTAGAAGTCGAGCATCAGGCGTATGTCATGGACGCTGGGAAGCTTCCACTCGTTGCGCTCCATCCTCGATATCTTCGACGGCTCCCACTCCAGCCTTCTGGCGGCCTCGGTCACCGAGAGGCCGGCTTCCTGGCGGAGTTGGCGGAATGCCTGAGAAAGCCTCCGTCGCTTGACCGTAGGGCTGTTCACCATACTGAGACCTCCTTTGGGAATTGTCTGGTATGACCCACGGTCAAAGTAGACAATTCACCGTACAATTACTTGTGCGTTGCGATTTATACTTTGCTCTGCCAGCATGCTAGTGGGCTTGAGGCGAGAAAGTGGGCGCATTGCGACAGTGGTAGGCGCTCGCCCTTGAGGGCCGGGTAAACGTGTCCGGATTAGTGGCATATTGGCGATTAGTGCATTTAATGCTACTTGCAGATCGGCAATTCAGACACGAGTTGCATTTCAGTTCTGAATCGACAGAAGGAATGCCTGCTCTGATCGATGTGGAATAAGAGGGATGGTGACGTTAGTGATCCTGGTCTACCTATCCGGCCCAAGCGGTTGCGATGGTCGCATCCTGTCTTGTCTTCACTGAACCGACGCCAATAGGCGAGGCCGCCACGGTGCAGCAACACCGTGACGGCCTCTTGAACCGGACGCTGGAGGTCCAATTCCGTGCTCGATTTTACAAGAGCGATCCGGGTCATCCGGATGCGCTTCAGTGGTGACCGGCCGCCTGCCCCGTTGGGGTGTCGGTGGTGTGGGCATTCGCCGTACGCGCACGATGACCGATGCCTGCCCCATCGGCAGGCGCACGCCTACGAGCGGCCGACGCCCGCGCAGTTCCGGGCGCGGCTGGCGGAGTGGTGGCGGCTGGGGTTCGCGGGGCGCCTGTCCGCCTCGGCGGAGGTACGCCCGCCGGGGGAGACGCGGTCGTTTTCCGGTCACGGACGTCACGCCCGGCCTGTGGAGCCGGTGGTCGCCGGGTCGCTCGCGTCGTACGGGCGAGGTCGACCACCGGACGATCTCACCTTGAGCGGGCGGAGGGCGTACCCGGGCATGCTGCGGCAAGGGAAGGCGGCGTGAGCGGGCGGCATCGGCGGGGAGGGCCCGTCGATCAGCGGGGCCCACGGCAGTGGGACCGCGAGCAGCGGGAGGTCGCGGCCCGGCTGGATCGGGCCGAGGCGGGCTGGCTGGTCATGTACGGGGTGGGCGGGCGCCGGTTCTACGCCATCGCCGCCGGGCAGGTTCCCGGGCCCCTGGTCGTCGAGGCGCGTACGGCCGAGGAGTTGTGCGCGCTGATGCGCGAGAGCGAGGTCACCGAACCGGCGACGGTGCCGTCACCCGAGCAGCCGCCCGGCGTGCATATGGTGCCGGAACCCCAACGACAGCCGGAACCCCAACGACAGCCAGAACCCCCAAGGCGGCCGGAATCTCACCGACAAACGGAATCCCACCGGCACTGGCAAGGAGATCCGATGATCGCAGGCACCCCCGACGGACTCCGGACCGTCTGCTGGGACATTCCCCGTGATCCGGCGACCGTCGGCGAGGCCCGCCGGATGACCCGCGACACCCTCACCGTCTGGGGCCTGCCGCCGGAGTTCGCCGACGACGCGGTGCTGGTGGTCGGCGAGTTGGTGGCGAACGCCACGCTGTACGGCGAGGAACCGATCCGGCTCTCGCTCTGGGGTATGCCCCAGGGAGTCTGTGTACGGGTCACCGATCACGGCTCCGAACGGCCCCGCAAGCTCAGCCTGGGCGAGGACGCCTCGCACGGCCGGGGGCTCGCGATCGTGGAGGCGCTGGCCGACCGGTGGGGTGTGGTTCCGGTGCCGGGCGGGGTCGGCAAGACGGTCTGGGCCGCCTGGGGGATCTCCCGCTCGGAGTCCGACGTGTCCCGCGCCGTCGACTGCGCGGAACTGGTTCCGTTCTCCGGAGTCCGTGAGGAGGCATCCATGGAAAAAGGGTCCCGTGCCCGAGAAGGAGCGTTCCTCCGGTCCTCCTCCGTCATCGAGGCGGCGTTCATGGCATCCGCCCGGTTCCGTGCAGGCGACCTGCTCGCCTGATGTCCGGTATGGACTGCGATCCCGCGGCCGGGAAACCGGGACCGTCAGGGCGGCCTTCCCGATGCTCAGAGCAGGTGAGGAAGGCCGCACGGGGCCGCATCAGCCGGCCGGTGATGCACCGGCTGCGGGATCACACCGGACGGTCAGCCTGTGACCAGCTTGCCGAGTTCGGGGAGTACCGCGTCGGTGACGGTGATCCTCTTCTCGATCAGCCCGTTGGCGTGGAAGAGGTCGGCGACGTGCTGCTGCTCGGCGACGAACTCCTCGCTGATCGGGTGCAGGCCCCACGGGCGGGTGCGCAGCGCGTGCTCCCAGGCGTCCAGGTCGCCACCGTCGTCCTTGGCGAACAGCTCCGCCGCCGCGCGGGGGTTCTGCCGGGTCCACTCGTCGGACTCCTGGAGCGCGGAGACGATCCTGGCCAGCTCCTCGGGCTGTTCGAGGGCGAAGTCGCGGCGGGTGAACCACAGGGAGCGGTGGCTGAACAGGCCGTCGGTGGCGACCAGTTCCCGGACGGACGCCCGCTGCTCGACCCCGGTGAGGTAGGGGTAGGAGCCCACCCACGCGTCGACCTCGCCGGACAGGAACAGCTCGGCGGCGTCGCCGTAGGCGTCGACCGGGACGATGTCGCTCCAGCCGAGGCCGACCCGCTCCAGGGCGAGCAGCAGCAGCGTGGTCTGCCAAGAGCCGTGCCCGAGGGCGATCCTCTTGCCCTTCAGGTCCGTCAGGCTCCGGATCGGCGAGTCGTCGAGGACGACCAGGCGGCCGTTCTCGATCCGGGGTTCGGAGATCGCGACGTAGACGACGTCGTGCCCCTTGGCCTGGGCGGTCACCGGGGGTGTGGCGCCGGTGCCGATGAAGTCGTAGCCGCCGTCGAACAGGTGGTCGCTGTGCACCGACGGCAGCGCCCGGGTGGGGTCGACCCGCTCACCGGTCGGCAGGGAGCGCAGGTTCACCCACTCCACGTCGGGAAGCCCCCGGTGGCGTAGCACCCAGAGCGAGTTGTTCTGGGGGAAATATCCGACTCGGGTGGTCATCAGGACCGTCCTTTCAGCAGGGGGAGCACGTGCGTGCCCACCCGATGGGCTTCTTCCAGGTGTGGGACTCCGGCGAGGATGAGGGCGTCCACGCCGAGCCCGATCAGTTCGTCGAGCCGTTCGGCGACCTGGTGGTAGTCGCCGACCAGGCCGAAGGCGGGGCCGTCGCGCAACTCGCCGAACCCGCCCCAGATGTTGGGCGAGACCTCCAGGTCGCGGAGGTCCCCGCCGGCCGAGGCGAGGAAGGACCGGCTGCGCCGCACACCGACCGAGTCGCCGGAACCGGTGTCGGAGCCGGAGCCGGACTCCCCGCCGGAGTCGCGGGGCACCCTGGCCGCCCAGCCCCGGCGGAGCTCGTCCCACGCCTCCTCCTCGGTCTCGCGGGCGAGCACGTCCACCCGGACCGCGAACTTCGGTGGGGTGTCGCTGTGCGCACGGACCAGGTCGAACTTCTCCGCCAGCGCGGGGTACGGCTCCAGCCAGGACAGGTAGTGGTCGGCGTGCCGCCCGGCGGCGGCGATCGCGGCGGGGGAGGAGCCGGAGAAGAAGATCTCCGGGAACGGCTGCCCGGCCAGTTCCTCGGGCAGGCTCGCGTTCTCCACCTGGTAGAAGCGGCCGTGGTGGGTGTGGGAGCCGTGCCACACGCCCTTGAGCACGTCGAGGAACTCCGAGGTGCGCGCGTAGCGGTCGTCGTGGTCGATCCGGTCGCCCCACCAGAGCTGCGCGGGTCCGCCGCCGCCGGAGATGACGTTGTAGACCACCCGCCCGCCGGTGGCCCGCTGCAGGGTGGCGGTCATCCGGGCCGCCTGGACCGGGTGCAGGAACCCCGGCTGGAAGGCGATCATGAACCGGTAGGAGCGGGTCTCCCGGGCCAGGGTGGCCGCCGCGGCCCACGGGTCGTCGGTGTGCGGGAAGGACGGCAGCAGCCCGCCGACGAAGCCGGAGTCCTCGGCCGCCCTGGCCACCTCGGCCATGTAGTCGGCATGGCTGTAGCCGTCGGGGGCGCCGTCCCTGACTCCCGGCGCGAGGGCACCCGGCAGGTCGGCGAAGCCGCCGCGGCTGCCGCCCCTGCGGCGCAGCGAGGGCTGGTCGCCCTCCATGTGGATGCGCCAGTAGATGTCAACCGACACGGGTGCTCTCCTTCAACAGCGGCAGCAGGTGCTCGCCCAGCCGGTAGGTCTCCTCGGGGCGCGGCCCGGCCTCAAGGAAGAACTCCGAGACGCCCCGGTCGGCGTACTCCCCGATCGCGGCGGCGACGGCGGGGTAGGAGCCGGTCAGCCCGGTGAAGCCGGTACGGCGGGCCGCGGCCAGCGCCTCGTCGTCGTCCTCGCGGGCCAGCACCGGCAGTCGCAGACCGTACGCCACGCCGGGCAGTCGCGCGGTCAGGGCCTCCAGGTCGTCCTGCGGTGAGAAGACGTGCACGTCGGCGTGGCGGGCGGAGAGCTCAAGCGCCTCCGGCGAGGTGCCGCCGAGGTAGACGGTCGGGAAGACCCGTCCGGAGAGCGGGGCCGCGAAGCCGCCCCCGGCCACCTGGTAGAAGCGGCCCCGGTACTCGAAGTCCCCCTGCCAGACGCCCTTGGCGACGGTGAGGAACTCCTCGGCCCGCGCGTACCGGTCGGCTCCGGTGCGGAAGTCCCCCTGGGCCCTGGCCACCGCCGGGTCGAGGTCCACCGCGAGCCGCCAGCCGAGCCGGTCGGCGGAGAAGCGTTGCAGCGAGGCCGAGAGCTTGGCCAGGTAGACCGGGGTGGCGATGCCCGGGTGGAACTCCGCGATCACCCGCAGGTGGCGTGAGTCGCGCAGCACCCCGGCGGCCAGCACCAGCGACTCCTGCCCCTCGGGATCGAAGGGCAGCAGCGCGCCGGACAGCCCCGCCAGCTCGGCGGCCCGGCCCGTCGGTCCCGCCGGATCCGAGCGGGCGGGCCGTACGTCGGTGACGAAGCCGGGCAGCACCGGCCGGGCGGTGCTCCGGGTGGGCAGCGTGACGTTGAACCTGGCCATCACGCCACCGCGCCGGGCGGAACGTCGCGCGTTCGCGTCACTGTGCTGAGTGGCACGCCGTGCGCCCATGGCACCGCGCCGAGTGGAACGCCGTGCGTCCGTGGCACCGTGCCCGGGGAAACGTCGTGTGCCCATGCCACTGTGCCGGGGCGCCGTGCTGTGTGGGAGCGTTCTCGCGGACTGGCCGGAATCGATGGGACAGCCATGTCAGATCTTTCCTAGAGGCTCGGCGGAGACGGGAAAAGGCAGCGCGGGAAGGGTGAACTCCTGCCCGGTCTCCTTCAGGAACTCGGGTGGCGGTGGGTAGCGCGGGGGAGTCGCGTCGGCGGGCAGCAGGCTGTGCCAGGGCTCCCGCGCGTCGAACTCGTCCCGGATCGCCGCCAGCGTCTCCGGTTGCTCGACCAGGGCGACCGCGCCGGCCGCCAGGTAGCGGGCGGCGGCCAGCAGTCCCTGGTGGGCGATGTTCGTGCCGGTCGACGCGGTGGCCGCCCAGGAGTGGAGCGGTACGCCGAGCGGCACCACGGGGGCGACCAGGCTGAGGTGCGGGGCCTGCCAGCCGACCTCGGAGGTGTCGCTGGACGGGCCGCCGAGGTCGGTCTCCGGCGGCGGGGTGAGCGGTGCGATCCCGGCCGCGAGCCCGATCCGCGGCCTGCCGATCGCGGCCTGGAGACGGAGGGCGAACTCGTGGTCTGAGTCGGTGAACCGGGCGGGACCCAGCTCGGACATGGTGTGATGCAGCAGCTCGGCCCCGGCCCGGTTGCCGAGCCCCTGCCGGATCGCGGTCACCAGGCGGTGCTCCAGCCGGGTCCGGCCGGCCGTGGCGGCCGCCCCGGCGCACTCGACGACCTTGTCGTACAGGGTCCTGGCGCGTTCGTGGGTCGCCTCGCGGACGTAGACCCAGACCGTCTGCACGTCGGGTGTCACGTTCGGGGCGCCGCCCCCGCTGAGGGTGTAGCTCACCCGGCCGGACGGCGAGACGTTCGCGGCGCGCAGGTGCTCGATCATGGTGGTCAGCAGCAGGGCGCCGTCCAGGCCGCTCCTGGTGCCCAGTGGGTCGGACCCGTGCCCGGCCGAGCCGAGGAAGGTGAAGGTCCCGGAGATCAGCGCGCTGGTGACGTCCCAACCGGTCGCCGTGACAGGGGCCGGATGCCAGTCCAGGAAGACGTCGAGCCCGTCGTAGGCGCCGTCGCGTACCGCGTACGCCTTGCCGACCAGTTGTTCCTCGCCGGTGGAGGCGAAGACCTTTACGGTCGCGCGGTCGCCGAGCGCGACGGCGGCGGCGATGGCCGCGCCCGCCGACGCCGCCGCCAGCGCGTTGTGCCCGCAGCCGTGCCCCGGACCGTACGCGGGGCCGTAGAGCGGGTCGCCCGCGTAGCCGATCGGGTCGTGGTACGGCACGCCCGCGTGCTGGGACAGGCCGGGCAGCGCGTCGTACTCCACGTTGAACCCGAGCACGGGACCGTGCCCGCCGTGGGTGGCGACGAAGGCCGCGGGGAATCCGGCGGTGCCCCACTCGATCGCGAAGCCGTACGAGCGGAGCAGGTCCGCGGTGGCCGATGCCGAGCGCCACTCGCGGAGCGACGGTTCGGCGTACGACCAGATGGTGTCCGACAGGCCGGTCAGCACGGGTGCGTTCACGTCGATCCAGTTCAGCGCGGTTTTCTCCGTGCTCACCGCGCCACTCCCACGTGTCCGGGTTCCCTGGCGGAGACCCCGAGGTCGGCGAGCAGGCGGCGACGGAGCGCCACGAAGTCGCCGTCCGCCCGGTCGCGGGGGCGGTCCAGTTCGACGGTCAGGTCGGTGACGAACGCGCCGTCGCGGAGCACGGCGATCCGGTCGGCGAGCAGGATGGCCTCCTCGACGTCGTGGGTGACCAGCACCACGGCGGGGCGGTGCCTGGCGCACAGTTCGGCGATCAGGTCCTGCATGTGCAGCCTGGTCAGCGCGTCGAGCGCGGCGAACGGCTCGTCGAGCAGCAGCAGCTCGGGCTCGCGGACCAGGGCGCGGGCCAGCGCGACCCGCTGCGCCTCGCCGCCGGACAGCGTCGCCGGCCAGGCGTCGGCGTGGCTGCTCAGGCCCACCTCGGCGAGTGCCGCCAGGCCCTTGGCGCGGGCGCCGCGGCCCTGCCCGAGGATCACGTTGGCCAGCGCGCGCTTGGAGGGGATCAGCCGAGGCTCCTGGAAGACGACGGTCCGCACCGGCGGGACCAGCACGGTCCCGCTCGTGGCGGCGTCCAGCCCGGCGAGGATCCGCAGCAGCGTCGTCTTGCCGGTGCCGCTGGCACCGAGCAGCGCGAGGAACTCACCGCGCCGTACCCGCAGGTCGATCCCGTCCAGTACGGCGCGGTCACCGAAGACCCTGCGCAGGTCCGTGGTCTGTACGGCCAGGCTCATCGGGCCGCCACCGCCTTCCGCCATGGCATGGTGAACCGCTCGGCCAGCCGGAGGATGACGTCGGCGGTCAGCCCGATCAGCGCGTAGAGGATGACGCAGAGGGCGAGGATGTCGGTGCGCAGGTAGTCGGTGGCCCTGGCCATCAGGTACCCCAGACCGGCGGTGACGTTGATCTCCTCGGCGGCGATCAGCGCGACCACGCTGAGCGTGGTCGACAGCCGCAGCCCGGCGAAGATCGAGGGCAGCGCGCCCGGCAGCACCACCTCCCTGGCGAGAGCGAGGCGGCCGAGCCCGAACGAGCGGGCGGCCTCCACCACCTTGCGGTCGACGTTGCGCACCCCGCTGGAGACGTTGATGTACATCGGGAAGGTGCAGGCCACGCTGATCAGCAGGATCTTGGAGGTCTCCTCGATCCCGAACCAGACCATGAACAGCGAGGTCAGCGCCAGGAACGGGATGGCACGCAGCGCCTGCATGGAGGAGTCGAGAAGCTCCTCGCCGAGCCTGCTCAGCCCGGACAGCACCCCGATGACCAGCCCGGCGGAGGCGCCGAGCAGCAGGCCGAGGCCGGCGCGGGTGAGCGAGACGCCCAGTGCCTCCTGCATCTGCCCGTCGGCCCACAGTTCGCCGAAGGTGCCGGCCACCTCCTGCGGACCGGCCAGCACGTCCGGGGTGATCACCCCTGACGCGGTTCCCGCGTACCAGAGCCCGACGAGCAGGACCGGGCCGAGGACGCGCAGGGTCAGGCTCGCCGCCGGATGGCGGCCGGTGTTCCTGGGCGGGTCCGGCGGGACGAGCCCCGCCGTTTCCTGTCCGGTCAGGACCGTCATGAGGCCGCGTCCGGCAGTGCGGTGACGTCGACGACGTACTGGGAGACGTCCAGCGGGGCGGTGAGGACCTTCTGGTCGAGGAAGAACGTGGCGACCTCCTGGTACTTGGCGATCTCGGTGGCGGTCACCGGCTGGGCGGGCTTGCCCTGCTTCTGGATCTGGACCACCAAGTCCTGCTGGGCGCCGGTCACGGCCTGCGGCCCGGCGGAGGTGAAGACGTTGAGGTAGGCCGCCGGGTCGGCGTTCTCCTTGGCGGTGCCCTCCTCGATGAACGCGTACAGCGCCTTCAGCACCTCGGGGTGCTTGTCGATCAGGGTGTTGGCGGCGACGTAGATGACGTAGTTGTCCGACTCGATCTCCGCCCCGCTGGCCAGGATGCGGGCGTCCAGGCTGGTCACGGCCGGGATGAGGAAGGTGGAGAAGGTCGACCAGGCGTCCACCTTGCCGGAGCCGAAGACCGGCGCCGTCTGCGGCGGGGCCAGGTAGACCCGCTTGACCTTCTCGACCGGCACGTTGAACGTCTGCAGTGCCTTGAGGAGCAGGTACTCGCTGGTGCCGCCGTGGCCGACCGCCACGGTGTGTCCGGCGAGGTCGGCCACGGACCTGATCGGGGAGTCCTTCTTGACCACGATCCCCTCGCCCGCGAGGTCCGGCGGGACGGTGGCGAAGATCTTGAAGCTGGGCTTGACGGCCAGCGCCGTGACGCCCGAGGTGATCGAGCCGACGGCGATGTCGAGCGACCCGGCGTTGATGGCCTGCGCCGCCGGAGCGAAGACGGAGAAGTCGCCGGCCCACTGGACCTTCGCGTTCACCTTGGCCAGGGCGGCGTCGAGGCTGCCGTCCTTCTTCGCCACCGCCAGGAAGCCGCTGTTGCCCGGATCGGAGATCCGCACCACCACCGGCTCGGTCTTGGCGTCCGGCGCGGCGGCGGCCGAGGTGTTCGCCGAGGGAGTGGTGCCGCACGCGACCAGCAGGGCGAGGGGGAGCGCGGCGGCCAGGGCGAGTCTACGCATGGGATTCTCCGTGGGATCGGGCATTGGCGAGCGGGGTGTGGTCGGCCCAGGTGGTGACGTCCACCGCCGACTCCAGGAAGCCGTGGCCGCGCAGGAACCGCTCCTGCTCGGCGAGCAACTCCAGGCGCTCCGCGGACAGGTCGAAGTGGAGGGAGGCGCCGGAGTGGTAGGCGCCGGCCACTCCCGCCGAGCCCGCGCCGGTCTCGGCGCCCAGGATCCTGGTGACGTCGGCCGGGTGGTCCGCGGCCCAGTCGGCCGCCCGCAGCAGCACCGCGAGGAACCGGGTGACCAGGTCGGGGCGCTCGTCGAGCAGCCGCTGGTGGACGGTGATGGGGCGCGGCGTCCCGTTGTTGATTCGCGCGCGCCGGTCGGGAACGGCGTCGAGGTCGACCGCCACCTCGGCGCTGTGGCGCAGGGCCGCCTCGACGGCGAGCGCGCCCTTGACGTAGACCGCGTCGACCTCGCCGCGGGCCAGGGCGGCCAGCTCGGCCTCCCACTGCCCGCCGCCCGGGGTGGCCTCGACGTCCACCGGGTCCGCGTCGCCCAGGTCGAGTCCGGCCAGGGAGAGTGCACCCCGGAAGCCCTGCAGCGCCATGGCCCGCCAGAAGTCGATGGCGAGGCGGTGCCGGGGGACGGCCAGACGTAGCCCCTTGAGCTGCTCCGGGCTCTGCAGACCACTGCCGCCGCGGACCAGGATGACCTGGCGCTCCTCGATCCAGGTCAGGCCGATGAGCCGGGTGGCCTCGCCGCGCGAGCGGGCCCAGAGCGCGGGGACGTTCCCGCCCTCGCGGAACAGGCCGGTCAGCTCGTGGGTGAAGTGGTGGTCGGCGGAGACGTCGGCCGTCGCGTCCTGCAGGGACCGGACGCCGATCCCGTCGGGTGCGAACTCCTCGGTGAGCCAGCCCTGGTCGGCGGCGACACCGGTCGCGGTGGGCACCGGACACCGGGTGAACCAGATCGTGTCTGGTGCGGCTGTGGTCATGCGGAAGAGTTTGCTAGTAAATTGGTAGGAAATGCAAAGTATGTCCCGCGATGCGGGATGCCTTTTCCCCTTCAACTGCTTCTACCTGCTCATATCCCTCCCTATCGGAGAGAAGGAGATTCCCGTATGGCGGCATCGAGTCGCGCGGACGGTGTCCAGTCGGTCCTGCGGGCGGTCGGGATACTCAACTGCTTCCGCGAGGGCGAGCCCGCGCTGACCGTCTCGGAGCTCGCCCGGCGGACGGGCCTGTCCACCTCCACCGCGCACCGGCTGGCTCGCAGCCTGCTCGACACCGGATTCCTGGAGCAGGACGTCGAGACCGCCTGCTACCGGTTGGGCCCTTCGATCACCGAACTGGGCCAGCTCTCCTTCCATCGGCGCGGCCTGCACAAGGTCGCCCCCGAGCTGGGGCAACTCGCCCGGGTCACCTCGGCCACCGTGGATCTGGCGGTCCGCAACGGCCCGCACGCGGTCATCCTGGTCGGAGGGTCCCTCAACCCCGATCGGGGAATCGGCCTGCACCGCCCGCTCCACTCGACGGCGCTCGGCAAGGTCCTGCTCGCCTGGGCGCCGCCGGGGAACGGCGACCTCGCCGCGCTCGGCCCGCTCCAGGCCCAGACCCAGCGGACGATCATCGATCATGCCGCCCTCCGTGCCGAGCTGGACCAGGTGCGCCAGAGCGGCCACGCGCTCAACGACGGAGAGTCCTCGGAGGGCGTCCGCACCGTCGCGGTCCCCGTGCTGGACCGCGCCGACCACGCCCGCTACGCCCTCGCGGTACGGGCCACGCCCCGGCTCATCGGTGACACGCGGATCCCCTGGTTCGTCAAGCAGGCCCGTGCCTGCGCCCGCGTCCTGGAGGTGCTCCTGCTGCCTCCCGCCGAACGCCGCTGGCACTCGTGATCCGGCGATGACGGCGTCCCCGGCTCCGACCGGCAGCACTGACGGCCGGTCATGAACCGGAGCCGACGATTATCACATCGGCCATTGATTCGCTGTTGGTCGGGAACGTATGTTCCTCTCAACATCCGAGTACGCCTCATGTTTTAGGGACTCTCCTATGCATGCACGCCTCAGGCGGACGATCACGGCGGCCTCCGCGCTGCTGATGGCCCTCGCGCTGACATCCCCCCTCGTACCGGCATCCGCATCCGTACCGACGTCCGCGGTCACCGCCGCGGCGGCCTACCCTCCCGACGACTACTGCCTCGGCGAGTGCGCGGACATCCTGCCCCCGGGCCAGAACGGCAACGCGACCCTGGCCGGGATCCTCGCCCACCAGTCACTGGGGACGAAGCCCAAGCACAGTGACGACCAGCTCGGCAAGTACGCCAACCTCCTCTCCGGCTACACCGGCCTGACCGACGACCAGATCGCCGGCTTCTTCAACGACGCCTCGTTCGGTGTCCCGGAGGGGCAGGTGGAGAGCACCATCAGCCCCCGCTCGGACGTGACGATCGTCCGGGACAAGGCGACCGGCACCCCGCACATCACCGGGACCACCCGCGAGGGCACGATGTTCGGCGCCGGGTACGCGGGCGCGCAGAACCGCCTCTGGGTGATGGACCTGATGCGGCACGTCGGCCGGGGCGAGCTGACCTCGTTCGCCGGGGGCGCGCCGGGCAACCGGGAGCTGGAGCAGAGCGCCTGGCGCAACGCCCCGTACACCGAGGCGGACCTGCAGGCGCAGATCACCAGGCTGAGGAACGCGAGCCCCCGGGGCGCGCAGCTCTACACCGACGTCGAGCACTACATAGCCGGCGTCAACGCCTACATCGACACCTGCATGGCGAACCGGGACTGCCCCGGTGAGTACGTGCTGACCGGGCACATGGACGCGATCACCAACGCGGGCGGTCCGGTGAAGTTCACCATGACCGACCTGGTGGCGATCTCCGGTGTCATCGGCGGCCTGTTCGGCGGTGGCGGCGGCGCGGAGATGCAGTCCGCACTGGTCCGGGTCGCGTCCCGCGCCAAGTACGGCACGGCGGTCGGCGACCAGGTCTGGGCGGCGTTCCGCGCGCAGAACGACCCGGAGACGACGCTCACCCTGCACAACGGCCAGAGCTTCCCGTCCGGGGCCGCGCCCGCCGGGGCCACCGGGGTCGTCCTCCCCGACCCGTCCACCGCACCGGTGAACATCGTCGAGAACAAGAAGGGCTCGGCCACCACCCCGGCCTCGGCCCTGACCGCCAAGGGCATGCTGGACGGGCTGCTCGTCGACAACTCCCAGCCCGGCATGTCCAACGCCGTGGTGGTCTCGGCGGCCAAGTCGAAGACCGGGCACCCGGTCGCGGTGTTCGGCCCGCAGACCGGCTACTTCGCCCCCCAGCTGCTGATGCTCCAGGAGCTCTCCGGACCCGGCATCCGGGCGCGCGGCGCGGCCTTCGCCGGTCTCAACCTGTACGTGCTGCTCGGCCGGGGCACCGACTACGCCTGGAGCGCGACCTCCAGCGGCCAGGACATCACCGACACCTACGCCCTACAGCTCTGCGAGCCCGGCGGCGGCGCGGCCACCGTCGCGTCGAACCACTACCTCTACCGGGGCGTCTGCACCGCGATGGAGACGCTGCGCAAGACCAACTCCTGGAAGCCCACGGTCGCCGACTCCACCCCCGCCGGCTCGTACGACCTGGTGATACAGCGCACCAAGTACGGGCTGGTGAGCTGGCGCGGCACGGTCGGCGGGCAGCCCACCGCCTTCACCGCGCTGCGGTCGACGTACCACCACGAGGTCGACTCGGCGATCGGCTTCCAGATGTTCAACGACCCGGCCACCATGGGCGACGCGACGGCCTTCAAGAACTCGGCCGCCACCATCGGCTTCGCGTTCAACTGGTTCTACGTCAACTCCACCGACTCGGCGTACTTCATGTCGGGCAACACCCCGGTCAGGTCCTCGGTCTCCGACCCGAACCTGCCGATGGTCGCCGACGCGGCCCACGAGTGGGCGGGCTACGACCCGGCGACCAACACCGCGACCTACACCGCCGCCGCCACCCACCCGCAGGCGGTCAACCAGGACTACTTCGTCAGCTGGAACAACAAGCAGGCCAAGGACTACGGCGCCGCGGACGGCAACTTCAGCTTCGGGCCGGTGCACCGGGCCGACCTGCTGGACGCCCCGGTCAAGGCGGCCCTGGCCGGAGGCGGCAAGCTCGACCGGGCCGGCACCGCGAAGATCATGGCCGAGGCCGGCGTGACCGACCTGCGGGGCAGGAAGGTACTGCCCGACCTGCTCCGGGTGATCAACAGCGCCGCCGTCACCGACCCGGCCCTCGCCTCGGCGGTCACCAAGCTCTCCGCCTGGAGCACCTCGGGCTCCAAGCGGCTGGAGACCTCGCAGGGCAGCAAGGCGTACGCCCATGCCGACGCGATCCGCGCGTTCGACGCGTGGTGGCCCAAGCTGGTCCGTGCGCAGTTCAAGCCGGGGCTGGGAGACGGTCTGTACCAGTCGCTGGTCGACACCCTGCAGATCAACGAGTCTCCCTCGGGTCTCCAGCAGGGCGACAGGTCCAGCCTGCCCACCTCCGCGAACGGGGCGCAGACGCACAAGGGCTCGGCCTTCCAGTACGGCTGGTGGGGCTATGTGAGCAAGGACGTCAGGAACGTGCTCGGTGACCAGGTCTCCGGCCCGCTGCCCGCCAAGTACTGCGGCGACGGCACGGTGGCGGGCTGCCGCACCGTCCTGCTGAACAGCCTGTCGGAGGCGCTCGCCGAGCCCGCGGCGACGACCTACCCGGGAGACGACGTGTGCGCGGCGGGCAACCAGTGGTGCGCCGACGCCGTCGAGCAGTCGCCGCTCGGCGGGATCACGCACTCGCTGATCTCCTGGCAGAACCGGCCGACCTACCAGCAGGTGTTGTCCTTCCCGGCCCGCAGGGGCGACGCGATCACCAACCTGGCGGAGGGGCGGACGGCCAGGTCGTCGAGCAACCAGTCCTCCTCCTACCCGGCGAGCAGGGGCGTTGACGGCAACCCGACGACCCGCTGGTCGAGCTCGTCCAGCGACAACCAGTACCTCCAGGTCGACCTCGGTTCCGCCACGACCGTGGGCAGGGTCATCCTGCGCTGGGAGGCGGCCTACGGGGCCGCGTACTCGATCCAGACCTCGACCGACGGCTCCACCTGGGCCACCGTCTACTCCACCACCACCGGAAACGGCGGTGTGGACAACGTGACGTTCACCCCGACCACCGCCCGCCACGTCCGCATGCAGGGCGTCACGCGCGGGACGACGTACGGCTACTCCCTCTACGAGCTGGAGGTCTACCCCCGATAGGCACGCCCGGAGGATCCGGCTCCCCGCTGTCACGCCGGGAGCCGGCTCCTCCGGGGCGGCACTCGCTCAGAGCGCGGCCAGCGGGTTGGCGACCGGCACGTACCCCGCGGCGCGGTCCGCCGACCGCGCCCACCTGACCGACAGGTTGGCCTTGGCCGGCAGCGGCGCCCCCGCCAGCAGGTCCGACAGTGGATCCGACAATGGCCGGGGCCACCCCCGCGACTCCGCGTACCCCGCCAGGACCTGCCCGGCCACCGCCCACAGCTCCCGCGCGGGCCCGGCCCCGGAAAGGGAGGCGGCGATCTCGGCGAGATGGTTGACCATCAGGCAGTAGACCACCCGACTCCAGCCGGCCTCCGCGTCGTAGGTGAGGGCCTCGGCGACCCGGGCCGGCAGGCCGGACAGGTCGTGCCGTCCGGCGACGAGCTTCGTGCCCTCCATGTCGCGGAAGACCGCCTCCACCGGGAGTCCCTCCGCGTCCACCCCGATCAGCACGTTCTGCAGGTGAGGTTCGAGCACCACGCCGTGGCCGAGGTAGGCGTCGAGCACCGGCAGCGCCACCCGCTCCACGTACGCCCGCCACCAGCGCACCGGGTCGGCGGCCGTCACCTGCCGCCCGGCGGCCAGCGCGCCGCTCAGCAGGGGGGTCACCCCGGGCCTGCAGACCGACCACGGGCTGACCCGGACGATGACGCCGAGTCCCTCGAGCAGCCGGGTGCCCAGCTCGGCGGAGCGGTAGCCGGGCTCGGGCAGCCAGCGGGTGCCGGGGAAGGTCGCGGACAGCTCCGCGAACACCGGTCCGAGGCGGCGGCTCAGCTCGACCGCGCCCGCCAGCTCGTACCAGGAGTTCTTCCGCAGGCAGTTGGTGATCCGCACGTCCAGGCTGAACTTCAGGCACCGGTCGATCAACGGCTCGTAGACGGTACGGACCGACGAGGTGGGAACCGCCATCCGGGCGCCGTTTCCCAGATCGAGCAGCCGGCCGTCGGCCAGTGGTGCGGCCAGGTCGGCCGAGAGCAGCTCCAGTTGCCACGGGTGCGCGGGCAGCAGCGAGTAACCGGGCGGCGCCGCGCCGAGCGCGTCGAGCGAGCCGACCTCGCCCGCCTCCGCCAGCACGTCGTCCCTGACCCCGAGCAGTCGCAGCGGGAAGCTCGCGTGTGCCTCGGGCGCGTAGCGCAGCCAGCCCGCGCCGCCGCGTGCCTTCGGGCTGGGGTGGAACGGGTGCCCGAAGACCAGCGCCTGCTCCGAGGCCAGCCACGGGTCGGCGGGGGGAGGCGCGTCCCGCCGGGCCGCGAGCAGCGTCACCATGGCGTCCCTGCTCGCGGCCACCTGGGCGGCGAACTCGTCGTTGCCCTCACCGAGCTCGGCCTCCACCAGCCGGACGAGCCGGTCCGCCGAGAGCGGCTGCCAGGAGTCGTTCTCCAGCCACTCGGCCCGCCCCTCGAAGCGCAGCGCGAGCCCGCCGTGCGCGCGGGCCCGCAGCAGGGTGTCCGCGACACGCAGCAGCACGTACGGCTGGTCGTGCCTGACCTGCCCGCGAGGTCCCGAGATCTCCCGCACGCAGCAGCGCAGCAGCGCCGCCAGTGAAGCCTCCTCGGCGACGGCTGCGGGGGAGTCGAGGGCGAGGCTGGTCATGGCGTCCTTCCGGTGGTCGCGGCCGGTGTGGCCTGGGGCTGCTGGCGGAGGTAGTTCGGCCCGCTCGTGCCGTAGAACTTGTTCACATCCCGTGCGCCGGTGCGCGCCTTGTCCACCAGGGTTCCGGCGGTGACCATCGACTTACCGACGAGCCTGGCGGCGTCCAGGGTCCTGGCCCGCAGCAGCCGGGCCATCGGGTCCTCCCCGTACTCGTCGAGCGCTCCGGCGAGCGCGTCGCGGACCAGCTCGAAGGCCCGCGGCGACGGCAGCGCGCCGAACGCCACGGCGGCGGCCGCCAGGTGCAGGGTGATGGTCACGAACATGTCGGCGAGCGCGTGCGGGTCGTCGGTCAGCATCCGCGCGTCCGTGAAGTCCGGGACCGGGAGACCGGCGCCTCCCAGCAGGCCGGGTGAGGTCAGCAATCCGTCGTTGTCCTTGACGAGCAGCCGCATGACACCTTCGCCCGTGGTCTCGGTGTCGAACACCAGTGAGAGGTTCTGTTGGTGGGCCTCGAGCGCGGTGCCGTACCTGACGAAGAGCCGCACGTGGAAGCGGAACAGCACCCGCAGGTACCGGGCGAGCAGAGCGGCGACGTCCCCGCCGAACCGTCGTCCGGCGAGACCCTCCACGACCAGACCGCCTCCGGGCAGCGGCGCCGCCAGCGCCGCGACGGGGACCACCTCCCCGGCGGGCTGGCGGCGCAGCAGCCAGCCCAGATACTCGTGCCCGGCGTGCCCGTACGTCTGCTCGTCGGCCAGCAGCACCTCGGGATCGGGCATGGCCCGCAGCAGCAGCTCGGCCCGCGCCCCGTCGGCCAGCGTGTCGGGCTTGATCGACCTGCGGTTGCGCAGCCCGAGGGTGCTGGTGGTCAGTGGCAGCTTCAGGTGCGTGCCCGGAGCGATCTCGACGGTGCGCATCGACAGCGTGGGCCTGACCCTCAGATACGGCCGAGGGGCCACGGTCGCCCACGGGATCTCCTCGACGCGGGGGACCGTCAGCGGGTGCACGGGGAACAGCGCGTGCGTCTCGGCCAGACCCCCCGCCAGCCCGACGGCACGGAACCCGGGTGCCCCCGGCAGCTCGGCCCCGGTGAGCCGCTCCCGGGGAACCGCGGCCCAGCGCAGCTCGAAGGCGGGCGCGAACTCCGGCGCGTACGCGGTCAGCTCCTCGTCGGACAGGCCGATCCGGCACCGGGCCGTCGGATAGACGGGGTGATCGACGAACGCGGCCAGGGTCTCGTACCACACGCTGTCGCGTCCGCCACCGGTTCCCGCCGTGCCCGTGGTGGCGGGGTGCGCGGTGGCGGCCAGTCTGGTGAGCACCTCTTCGCGGTGGAGGTCGTGGAGGTCGAGGGCGCGCAGCGCCTCGTGGCACTCCCTGGTGAACGACTCGACCCCGGCCGCGTCGGCGGGGTCGGAGACCTCCCGCAGCGTGTGCAGGACCTCCCACAGCCAGAGCGCCTCCTGCGGGGCCGCGACGAAGTCCTGGAACAGCGAGCCGGGGACCAGCCGCACCCGCCTGCCCCCGGGCAGGACCAGCGCGACGCCGTCCTTGCCGTGGGTCACCCGCCTGGCCAGGCCACCGTAGTCCTCGCGCAGCAGCGCGTTCAGCACCCGGACGGCGAGGTACGACTCCCGCCCGCGCACCGAACCTCCGCCGATCCCGGAGCCGTCCACGGTTCCCCGGCTCACGCGATCACCCACGGGTTCTCCGCCCTGAAGGCCGCGACGGCGGCGTCCACGCCCGCCCGGTCGGGCCCGGTCGCGCGGACGATGCCCAGATAGTCGCGGTTGGTGTTGCTCCGGTCGATCCGATCGCCCACGGCGCGCAGCGGCCGGTGCCAGATCCGGACCGGGTCGCCGGAGGCGGGGACGACGGTCCCGGGAGCCTCCACCACGGTCCCCGAGCGATCGGCGACCAGGCTCAGCGCGGTCCCGTGCTCCCGCACCGGGGCGAGGTCCGCCGGCCCCATTCCGAGATGTGTGCCGAGGACGAGCTCGAACAGGGGCGCCTGGAGCAGGCCGGCCAGCAGGAAGTCGCAGTGGTCGCCGATCACCCGGTAGTTGACCTCGACGATCCGCGGTCCGGCCGGGGTCATCACGTACTCGGTGTGGCAGGCCCCGAACCCCACCCGGAGTGCCTCCAGGGCCCGCAGCACGTGGTCGCGGCCGGGAGGCGGCTCCCAGTCGAGCCGTTCCTCCACGAAGTGCGGCAGCGGTCCGAGAGTGGTGCGGAAACCGCCGAGCACCCTGATCCGCTCGCCGTCGCCGAGCGTCTCCATCGTGTGCAGGGGGCCGTCGAGATACTCCTCCACGACCAGCGTCTCGGCCGGCCGCCTGTCCCTGATGGACAGGACGGCCGCCGCGAGCTCGTCCGCGTCGTGGACCAGCACGACGTCCTCGCTGGCCACGCCCTCGCGCGGTTTCACGACCGCGGGGAAGGGCACGTCCGCGACCGGCGGATCGGCCGGTGCCAGCCGCGCGGCACGGACGGTCTCGACCCCGGCCGCGGCCAGCCGCCGCCGGGTGAGCGCCTTGTTCTTGGTGTCGACACAGGCCCGCCAGTCCTTGCCGGGGAGTCCGAAGTAGGCGGCGGCGAGCGCGGTCTCCGCCTGGATGTGGTCGGAGTTCGAGAAGATCGCGTCCGGGACGCGGTGGTGCGCGACGGTGTCGATCACCGCCCGCGCGTCGCGCACGTCGCAACGGAGCACCTCCGCTCCGTGGTCGCGGTACTGTTCCGGCCGGTCGGTGAGGATCGTGACCTCGCACCCGAGTGCGCGTGCCGCCGGGAGGAAGCCGTCGGTGACCGAGTCTGTCGGTTTCAGCGCGGTGAGGTACAGCCGCAATGCAGGGACCCCCGATATCAGGTAAGGCTAACCTAACTCGGTGCATCCTAGCGGGACGGAGATCATCGCGCCGGGATGATCGGTCTATTGACCGTATATGTCCGTGTCGTCAAAAGATGGGGTCTTTTCTGGATGGCCTCCGGCCAGGGGCGACGCCGTCGGCCCGATGCGGCTCCGTGTTCCGGCGGCGTAATATGTGCCTCGTTTGGGGAGGCGGAACGGCGTGGAGATCGCTGCACAAGAAGGACTTCTGGGGCCGCTGCTGCTTGCGCGCAGCGCCATCGACAGGTCGGCGGTGCTCCGCGGTGACGCCGAGTGGCTGGAGCGGGCCTGGGCGGACGCCGCGACCAGGGTCGTGGTCGTCGACGACGGGCAGGCGCTGATCCGGCGCAACGGCGAAGACGCGGAGCTGGTCCTGCTGTCCACCGCCGACGCTCCCGAGGGAGAGCGTTACCTGCTCGGTCTCGACGCGGAGGGCATCGCCTACTTCGCCGTGGCGGCGTCGCCGGCCACCCGTCCCGGTTCCTTCAACCGGATCGTCTCCCCGCTCGACCCCTCGGAACCGGGTGAGGGGCAGACCGTCACCGCCGGGTTGCGCCAGGTGGGATCGTTGCTGGGGGATCTGGACGCCGGACTGCTGGTGTACGCGGTCGCCCTGGAGGCGTGGCACTCCACCCACGAGTACTGTCCCCGGTGCGGGAGCCGCACCGAGGTACGGGCCGGCGGGCATGTGCGCGTCTGTCCCAAGGACGACAGTCAGCACTTTCCCCGGGTCGACCCCGCGGTGATCATGCTGATCCACGATGACGACGACAGGTGCCTGCTGGCCAGAGGACCGCAGTGGCCCGAGGGGCGGCTGTCGGTGCTGGCCGGTTTCGTCGAGCCGGGCGAGTCGCTGGAGCAGGCCGTGGCGCGCGAGGTGTCCGAGGAGGTCGGCGTGCGGGTCGCCGACGCGCGCTACATGGGCAGCCAGCCCTGGCCGTTCCCGCGCAGCCTGATGCTCGGCTTCTTCGCGCGGGCCACGTCGACGGAGTTCGTCCTCGACTCCGAGGAGATCGCCGAGGCCCACTGGTTCAGCCGTGCCGAACTGCTGGCCGCGATGGAGAGCGGTGAGGTGCGCCTGCCGTCGGAGGTGTCGATCGCCCGCAGGCTCATCGAGACCTGGTACGGCGCGCCGCTGACCGGCGACTGGTGAAGGCGCCCGCCGCCGTGGTGTCCGCCGTACGCCACGGGCGCTGACGGATCCGGCGGCCGGGACCGCACGGGCTCGGCCGACGACGACGGTGCCGACCGCCTCGACGAGCCAGGGCCGGCTGACCGGGCGGGGCAGACGCGGGCGCACTCCATGTGCCGGTACGTACGCGATGGAGCCCGTACCGGTATGCGGGGCCCTGGCATGTGGGAGCCCCGGTTCTCGGTGGAACCGGGGCTCGGGTGGTGCGGGGGGACGGTTACACGCCCGCCCCCGCCAGGATGCGCTTGACCTCGATCACCGAGGGGTTGGTCCTGACGATCCGGCCGGTGGGGGAGTCGACCACGACGGTGGGCACGACCTGGTTGCCGTTGTTGACGCTCATGACGAACGTGGCCGCGTCCGGATCGCTCTCGATGTCGACCTCGTTGTAGGAGATGCCCTCGCGGCTGAGCTGGCTCTTCAACCGCTTGCAGGGGCCGCACCAGGTGGTGGTGTACACAGTCAGCGCCATGTCGTGAAAAATCCCCTCATGTGATGTCCGGCGCCATTGGCAACAAAGCGAGAGTCCTTCATCTTCCCGATGTGAGAAGCTTCTCCGTGACCCACTGCTGGACCCGCTCCGCCACGCCGGGCAACCGGTAAAGAGGCGCGCTGTGCTCGATGCCCTGCTCGGTCAGCACCGTCACCGGCACGCCGACCTGCTGCAGGTGCTCCTTGAGTTGCTTGCTGTGCTCCGCCGACACGAACTCGTCCGACGAGTGCACGATCAGCATGGGCGCGTCGCCGCGGCTCGCGTGCCACGGCACCTCCATGCTGGCCCACACCCTGGCGCACTTGCCGGTGGGCTCGCAGCCCCCGGCGAGCTTGATGGCTGAATCACGCAGTTTGCGCTTGTTCGGGTCGAGGCTGTCGATGCCCTCGGTGTACGCGGTGAGCGGGGAGATCACCGGAGAGATGCCGACCACGCCGCGCAGGCCGGGCAGTCGGCTCTTGTAGGTACCGACGGCGGTGGCCAGATGGCCTCCGGCGGAGAAGCCGACGACCACGTAGTTGTTCGGGTCGAAGGACCAGCGCGCCGCGTGCCGCCGCGCGGTGGCGATGGCACCGAAGGTGTCGGTGCGCTGGGCCGGCCAGGAGGCGTCGCCGGAGAGACGGTAGTTGATGTTGAAGACCACGTAGCCCTGCTCGGCGTAGCTACGGCTCACCTCGGTCATGTACTTCTTGTCACCCGAGGACCACCAGCCGCCGTGGACCAGGAAGACGCCCGGCCGCTTCAGCTCGTCGGGCTGGTACCAGACGTCCATGCGCTGGCGCACGTGCCGGCCGTAGGCCACGGTTTCGACAAGGGTGCCCTGGGCCAGCGGTGCGGCCTCCGTGCTCGGAGACGGAGACGGAGACGGAGACGGGGACGGCGTCGGAGGCGGCGTCGGGGTGGCCTTACCCGTCTCCCCGCCGCCGATCCGGGTCGGTGCTGAGATCGCGTATGCGGGCGCGGTCGTGTCCACCACCGCGGGTCCAACCATCGCCGCCGCCAGAGCGAGCGCACCCACGGTTACCCAACTTCGCACGGGCCTCTTCCTTCCCCGGAACCAGTCGCACCCCATTGTGGGGCAAAAGGCACACTTTATGCATCTCGGTGATCGATACAGGTTGAAGGCGGCATGTTGCCAGAATGAGCAAGGTTTGGCCAGAGCCTGGGAGGATGTTGCGGCCCGGTCCGTTCGACTGCTTGTAAGGAGGCTCTGTGAGGCCCGACGACATTCTGGCGGCGCTGGATCCAGAGCAGCGTGAGGTGGCCGAAGCCGTCCGGGGACCGGTCTGCGTCCTTGCCGGCGCGGGGACGGGCAAGACCCGTGCCATCACCCATCGCATCGCGCACGCCGTCCGCAACGGGGTGGTCGACGCCCAGGGAGTGCTGGCGGTGACGTTCACCACACGCGCGGCCGGTGAGCTCAGGCAGCGGTTGCGCCAGCTCGGCGCGCCGGGCGTGCAGGCGCGCACCTTCCACGCCGCCGCGCTGCGCCAGCTCACCTACTTCTGGCCGCGGGTCATCGGTGGCGACCCGCCCAGGGTGATCGAGTCGAAGCTGCCGCTGCTGGTCGACGCCTGCCGCTCCCTGCGTAAGAACCACGAGCGCTCGGAACTGCGCGACATCGCCTCTGAGATCGAGTGGGCCAAGGTCACCCAGATCGGCCCCGAAGACTACGCGGAGGCCGCGAAGAAGGCCGGCCGGACCTCGCCCGTACCGGCCGAGGAGGTCTCCCGGCTCTACGAGATGTACGAGACCCTCCGTCGCGACCGGCACCTGGTCGACTTCGAGACCATCCTGGAGCTCACCGCGGCCGTGATGACCGAGCACCGCGAGGTGGCAGGCGAGATCCGCAGGCAGTACCGCTACTTCGTGGTCGACGAGTACCAGGACGTCAACCCGTTGCAGAAGCTGCTGCTCGACACCTGGCTCGGCGGACGCGACGACCTGTGCGTGGTCGGCGACCCCAACCAGACGATCTACTCCTTCACCGGGGCCACACCCCGCTACCTGACGGGTTTCTCGGTCGAGTACCCCAACGCCACCGTGATCAAGCTGGTCCGTGACTACCGCTCCACCCCCCAGGTCGTCTCCCTGGCCAACCGGGTGCTCGACAGGGCGAGGACCCCGCACAAGCTCGCCCTGATCGCCCAGCGTCCGGACGGCCCCGAACCGGTTTTCGCCGAGTACGACGACGAGACCGCCGAGGCGGAGGGAGTGGCGCGGGCGGTGCGGAAACTCGTCACCGGCGGTGTGCCGACCCGCGAGATCGCCGTGCTGTTCCGGGTCAACGCCCAGTCCGAGGCGTACGAGCAGGCATTCAGCAAGGCCGGCCTGCCGTACGTGCTGCGCGGCGCCGACCGGTTCTTCGAGCGTCCCGAGGTCCGCCAGGCGGTCGTGCTGCTGCGCGGCGCCGCACGCTCCGCCGAGCCCGGCGACACGCTCGCCTTGACCGTGCACCACATCCTGTCCGGCATCGGGCTGACCCCCGAGCCACCCGGCGGAGGCAAGGCCCGCGAGAAGTGGGAGTCGCTGAAGGCCTTGGCCGACCTCGCCGAGGACCTCGCCGCCGCGGGCGCGGACCTGCCCGCCTTCGTCGCGGAGCTGGAGCGCCGGGCCAGTGAGCAGCACGCGCCGCCGGTCGAGGGGGTCACCCTCGCCTCGCTGCACGCGGCCAAGGGCCTGGAGTGGGACGCGGTCTTCCTTGTCGGCGTCACCGAGGGCATGCTGCCGATCATCTACGCGGAGACCCCTGAGCAGATCGAGGAGGAACGTCGCCTCCTGTACGTGGGCGTCACCCGCGCCCGCGCCCACCTGGGGGTGTCGTGGGCGCTGGCGCGCTCGCCGGGAGGTCGACGCTCCCGCAAACCCTCCCGATTCCTGGACGGGCTGACCGGTCGCGCCACGCAGCGGAGCCGCACACCCGCGGCGGCTGATCGCCGCGTGGTCGCCGCACCGATCAGCTGCCGGGTCTGTGGGAAGACCCTGATGGCCGCCGCCGAGCAGAAGCTCGGCAGGTGTGCCGCCTGTCCCGCGGACTACGACGAGGCACTGCTCGAAGCGCTGAAGGCATGGCGTACCGGAGTCTCGAAGAAGGAGAAGCTCCCGCAGTGGGCGGTCTTCACCGACGTCACCCTCCAGGCCATCGCCGAGCGGGCGCCGGTCTCCGAACAGGACCTGTTGGCGATCGCGGGAATCGGGCGCGTCAAACTTGAGCGTTACGGTGAAGCGGTGCTCGAACTGTGCCGTTCCACCGCACACCATACGGAGGGCGCGTGAACGAGGCGTTAAAGGAGCTCCTGGACCTGCTCGACCTGGAGCAGATCGAGCTCGACATCTTCAGGGGACGCAGTCCCGAGGAGCGTATCCAGCGTGTCTTCGGCGGTCAGGTGGCCGCGCAAGCCCTGGTCGCCGCGGGGCGAACGGTGCCCGAGGGCCGCGACGTCCACTCGTTGCACGCCTATTTCATCCGCCCGGGAGACCCGGCCATCCCGATCGTCTACAACGTGGAGCGGGTCCGTGACGGCCGCTCCTTCACCACCCGGCGGGTGGTGGCCATCCAGCACGGCAAGGCGATATTCACCATGTCGGCCTCCTTCCACGTGCAGGAGACCGGCGTCGAGCACCAGGCGGCCACGATGCCCCAGGTGATCGGTCCTGAGGAACTGCCGTCCTACCGGGACCGGATGCTCCAGATCGTGGGGACGAACTCACTGATGCGTGAGTGGGCGTCCAGGCCCCGGCCGGTGGACGCCCGCTATGTGACTCCGCTCACCTGGGAGGCCCATCGCGACCCGGAGCTTCGGGGTTCAAACACCAACGTGTGGTTCCGTTATGAGGCGGAGCTGCCCGACGACCCGCTGCTGCACGTGGTGCTCGCCGCCTACGCCTCCGACTTCACCCTGGTCGACACCGTGCTGCTGGCCCACGGCCTGGCCTGGGGCGCCTCCAATGTCTCCGGCGCCTCGCTGGACCACGCGATGTGGTTCCACCGCCCCATCCGGGTGGACGAGTGGGTGCTCTATGCTCAGGAGTCCCCGTGGTCGGGAGCGGCTCGCGGGCTCGCCAAGGGCGAGATGTTCACCCGGTCCGGGGAACTGGCCGTGTCGGTAGTGCAGGAAGCGATGATCCGCGTGAGATAGTCGCAAAGCCGCAGGTAGAAAATATGTTGCCCGCTCCGGTGGCCCGGGTTTAGGGTCATGGTCAAGCAAGTCGGACGTTCCTGTCCGACGATCCACGAATGGAGGTGAGTCCGCTGTGAAGAACATCCTGATGTCGTCCCAGATGGGGCTCGCTTCCGTGCGCCGTAACACCGAACTGCCCTGCGGCAGCCAGGTCTCCCTCGCCCGTGGCGCGGCAGCCCCGGTTCTGCAGGACAAGCCTGCCCGCTTCTGGGTCGAGGCCAACCGCCAGGCCGCTTCGATCGCCTTCGCGGCGACAGAGGCCCCGGCTGTCCCGACCCTTGTGGGCGGCGGCTACGCAGCAACGACCAAGCACATCGGAAACGGTGGACTGCGCGGTCCGCAACCCTGGAGGCATCCTCCGGTCATAATCTGACCGAGGAAAGAGCCTTCAGGCCGCGGATCCGCACCAGGATCCGCGGCCTTCTTGTTTGTCCGCGTCATTCCTGACCCCCACCCAAGAGGTAGCCGAAGATCAACACCTAACTGAGAGGTGAAACAGATGGGGGCCCAGACGGTCATGGACCTGATCGACGAAGCCACAATCCCCTGTCGTACCGACCCTGACCTGTGGTTCGCCGAGTCTCCGGAGGACGTGGAGTTCGCCAAGGCGCTCTGCGGAGGCTGCCCGATCCGCCAGGCCTGCCTGGCCCGCGCGCTGGAGCGTGAGGAGCCATGGGGAGTCTGGGGCGGCGAGCTCGTTCTGCGGGGGGCGATCGTCCCCCGGAAGCGCCCGCGCGGACGTCCGCGCAAGAACCCGGTCGCGGCCTGAACAATCCGGTCATCGCCCAGACCACCGAGAACTCGATCAACCAGAAATCACACGTTCCCGAAAGGACCACTCCGATGAGCTACTTCAACACCACGGGGCTCGACCTGCCGTCTATGCAAGAAGAACTGGTACGTGACCGAATACGGACCCTCCACCGTGAGGCGGAGGAGCATCGCAGGGCCGCCGGGCTTCAACGTCTCCAACGAGCCCAACGTGGTGCGGAACGCGCGTCGGCGCGTTTGCGCACCGCGCTCCTGCGCCTCGTCTGATCCATGAGGATCGGCGGCGACGCATAGCGGAGGCACAGCGGAACACGGCAGATGAATGAGGGGTGACCCGCTCCGGCGGGTCGCCTCTCACGCGTCTCGGCTATCCACCCTTCACGGTGCTCTCGCCGGGTCGCCGGCTACGCGTTTCGCCGAGGTCGCCCTTCAGGGGTCTCGCCAGGTCGTTACCCATGCGATTCGGCGGGTCGCCTCTCACGGGTCTCGGCGAACCGCCCCTTACGCGTCTCGCCGGGCCGTCTCCGGTCAGGCGCTGGCGAGGGTGGGCTCTCCGGTGTCCTCGTCGGCGAATCCGGGGACCCAGCGGATGACCTCCTGGCGGAAACGGGCGGTGGCGCCGAGCTGGCAGAGCACGCCGATTCCCGCCGTGTGCACCCGATGGATGAGGACGTACGACACGGGCAGGTTGAGCTGGCGCACCACGTTGTTCGGACGCAGGTCGGTGGCCATGGCGGCCTGCTGTTGGAGCCACTCCCTGCTGAAGGAGAACTCCTCCACGGAGGTCGGCTCGACGTAGGGGGCAAGGAACGCCCGCAGGGCCTCGGTGTCGACCTCGATGTGCGGGCGGATGAACCCCTCGTCGCGCAGGCCCCGGACCACGGTCTCCATGTCGCCGTTGTTGAAGATGCGGGTCAGCTTCCCGAAGAGCGGCGGGTATCCGTCGGGCAGCCGGTTGACCGCGCCGAAGTCGAGCACGCACATCCTGCCGTCGTCGAGGATCCGGAAGTTGCCCGGATGGGGGTCGGCGTGGAGCATGCCCAGCCGGGCCGGTGAGGAGAACAGGAACCGGACGAGCTGGAGCCCGGCCCGATCGCGCTCCTCCTGGGTGCCGTCGGTGATGACCCGCGACAGCGGGGTGGCGTCGACCCATTCGGAGACGAGCACCTGCTCGTTGGCGGCGATGACGTCCGGGATCAGGAAGTCGGGGTCGTCCTTGAACTCCTGGGCGAAGGCGTGCTGCGCCTCGGCCTCGCGCAGGTAGTCGAGCTCCTCGATCACCCGCTCGCGCAGCTCGTTCAGGACCGCCTTGATGTCGAGACCCGGCAGTAGCACCCCGAAGAGCTTGCCGAGCCTGGCCAGCTGGGTGAAGTCGGAGAGCAGGGCCTTTCCCGCCCCTGGATACTGGATCTTGACCGCGACCGTTCGGCCGTCGTGCCAGACCGCCTTGTGCACCTGCCCGATCGAGGCGGCCGCGGTGGGCTTGTCGTCGAATGACTGGAAGTTCTCCCGCCAGTCGTCCCCCAACTGCTCGACGAGAACCTTGTGCACGGTCGCGGTGGGGAGCGGCGGAGCCGCGTCCTGGAGCTTGGTCAGGGTCGCGCGGTAGGGGCCGGCGATCTCGGCGGGCAGCGCCGCCTCGAAGATGGACAGCGCCTGGCCGAGCTTCATCGCCCCGCCCTTGAGCTCTCCGAGAACCTTGAAGATCTGCTCGGCGGTGCGTTCCTGGATCTCCTGGGCGACGATCTCGGCCGACTTGCCGCCGATCCGTTTTCCGAGACCGAGAGCGGTACGACCGGCGAACCCGATGGGAAGGGCCGCCAGCTTTGCAGAGCGCGCAACGGCGCGACGCGGAAGGTCACTCACCTCGGTTAGCGGCGTGTCCCCCGTTACAGCGAGACGCCGCTCCCTCCCTTCGCTGTGCTTGTCCGTCAGCGGCAGGTAGCCGACGCGACCATTGTTAGCGAACCCAACTCGTTTCGGAAGCAACGACATTGAGGATGAACACTCCAGGATCGCCTTTTCCACGTCCAATCTGGCAATACTTCCATTGTGCTGTTCGTCACAACGGGTTCACGGCCGTCTATCCAAGCAAGCGCATGACCGGTGGCCGATGCCGCTACCAGCGCGGACAGCGCCGTCCCGCACGCGATCTCCCCTGCGGGGAAGCCGCCCAGGCACGCACTGACAATGGGCCAGCCGGGGTCGCGATCGCGTCGCGTCAAATCTAGACAGTGCAGGCACGTGCTCCGTCCAGGTAGCACCAGCGGACCGACCGAACCGAAGGCCTCGAAGGCGGTTGCCAGCAAATGTGGGATTCCCCACTCGACGAGTTCCCTGACCAGGAGGCCGTCCAGGGGCACCACCGGAGCGAGCACCGCCAGGTCGGGGGGCCCGGCCCCGTCGGCGGGTCGGGCGGCGCCGTCGCCGGTCGACGCCGTGAGGCCGGGTGCCAGCCTCCTGGCCACCGCGACCGCACCGTCCTGTCTGCTCATCCCGACCTCCGTCCAGCCGAGCCCGCCGGGGACGACATCCCGCCGCCGGGTCGTACCGGGATCGACGACGCAGATGTGGCCGACCCCTGAGGCGGCGAGCAGGGCGACGACCTGCGCGCCCACCCGGCCCGCGCCGTAGACCCGCACCCGGGCCCGCTGCCTGCGCTCCAGCACGGCGAGCCCTCCGTCGACCGTGCCGGGGGAAAGGGAGAGCGCGTCCAGATCGGGCTGGAGCCGGTCGCGCTCGGCCAGCGTCAGCGCGCGCAGCGGGCCCGGACCCGCCGCCGCGTCGTCCACCACACCCCGGCTGACCAGCAGATCGAGCAGGGTCCGGCCGCGCTCCTCGTCGAGACCCGCCTCGGTGGCGCCGGCCAGCACGCCCGCGAGATCCCTTACGCCGTCGAGACTCTCCACCCAGCGGCGGACCTCCGGTTCCAGATCGCTCAGCACAACCGCGTGCCGGGGATGCAGGCCGAACTGCAGGGTGCGCCGATCACGGGCGACGCGGCGCAGCGCGGGCTTCAGGCGTGGTCGCATCAAGGGACCTTTCCTCGAAGGAGGCAGCCTGCGGGAGAGCCGGTGAACAGGCTGGCCGGGTGTGCCAGCGTGCCACGCCCCCGCGGGCTCCCGGACGCCTTTCCCGCCGCCTGTGGATAACTCCTGCCCTGTGGACAACTCCTGGTGGGCCGCCCTCGGCCTAGGGCGGAAAACGTCGTGGGCTACGCTCCCGACATGAAGGAGATCTTGATTGATCGGCGTGAGAACGGTGTCGCGGTGCTCACCCTGAACCTCCCCGACCTGCGCAACGCGATGACCGACGCGATGACCGCCCGATGGCGGCAGGCCGTCGCCGGCCTCGCGGCGGACCGCGAACTGCGGTGCGTGGTCGTCACCGGGGAGGGGAAGGCGTTCTGCGCCGGAGGAGACCTGTCCTGGCTCGCGGAGCGACGTATCGAGGACGTCCCCGCCCTACGCGACCGGATGCTCGGCTTCTACCGGACCTGGTTGACGATCGCCGATCTGGAGGTGCCGACCATCGCCGCGGTCAACGGCGCCGCCGTCGGGGCGGGGTTGTGCCTCGCCCTCGCCTGTGACCTGGTCTACGCCGCCGAGGAGGCCAAGCTGCTCGCCCCCTTCACCTCGCTCGGCCTGCACCCCGGCATGGCGGCCACCTACTTGCTGCCCAGGGTCGCCGGGGTGGGCGTGGCCAGGGAGATGTTGCTCACAGGGCGGACGATGACGGGGCTGGAGGCGGCCTCCGCGGGGCTGGTGAACAGGGCGTTTCCCCGTGAGTCGCTGATGGCCGAGGTGCTGGGCATCGCGTCGCGGATCGCCGCCAACGCGCCGATCGCCACCCGGCTCACCAAGGTCGCCCTCGCGGGCGGCGGGCACGCCGATCTCGACGCCGCGCTGCGTTGGGAATCCCTTGCCCAGCCGGTCACCATGGCCTCCGACGACATGCTCGAAGGGTTGGCGGCTCAGCGAGAACAGCGGGTCCCGCGATTCGGCAACGCGTGAGACGGCTGATATCCAGGTTAATTAGATAAGTTGTGACCGCACTTGATCGCTCCCGCCGAACAATCGGTGAACGGGGATTGACCAGCGGGAACGTGTTCTACCCTCTGGTGTGAATTCGCCATTCTCGGCTACCGTTCATATGTGCCCCCCGAGACAGTCGAGGTCCGCCGAAGTTCTCGCCGCCGGCGGACGGTTTCTGCGTACCGCGACGGCGAGAAAACGATCGTGCTCCTCCCCGCCGGTCTGAGTAGCACCGACGAGGAACAGTGGGTGCGCCGTATGCTCGATCGACTCGCGGCCAAGGAGCAGCGCAGACGTCCCTCGGACGACGACCTCCTCGATCGAGCCGTCGAGCTGTCGGCCCGCTACCTGGGCGGGGAGGCGAAACCGTCGAGCGTGCGCTGGGTGGAGAACCAGAAGCACCGTTGGGGCTCGTGCACTCCGGATCACGGAACCATCAGGATCTCCACGCGCCTGAGGGGCATGCCCTCGTGGGTGGTGGACTATGTGATCATGCACGAGCTCGTCCACCTGCTGGTGCCGAGTCACGGCTCGCGTTTCTGGGCGCTCGTGGAACGATATCCCAAGGCCGAGCGGGCACGGGGCTTCCTGGAGGGATTCTCCACGGCGGCCCACGGCTCCGCGGAGGAATGTTGACAGAGGATCGAGTGGTGGCCGTTCTCGTCACGCCCTCCGCGGCGGACGCGGCCCCGCCGGGAATCGACGCAGCCGACTTCCTGACCGCCGTCGCCGAGGACACCTACGAACTCGTCGCCGGACTCGACTTCGTCTCACCGGTCGTGGTGACGAGCGTCCCGGGCATGGAGGAGATCGTCTGGCCGGGCACCCCTGTCGTCGAGATCCCCGATCTCTCGGGGAGCGCCCTGGTCGAGGCGGCCTTCGCCGCCCTGCCCCACGGCGAGCAGGCGGTCCTGCTGAGCGCCGACGCGCCCGACCTGCCTCCGCTGCTCATCGGCAAACTCTTCCGCGAACTCGGCCGGGCACGGATCGCCGTCTGCCCTGCCGCGGGCGGTGGCACCGTGGCGCTGGCCGCCCACCTGCCCTACCCGGGCTGGGCCTCGGTGGGCTTCGACGACCTTGACCCGGTCAAGGCGCTCCGTGCCTCGGCGCCCGGCAGCCGTATGGTCGCCAGGGGGCCCGGCTGGCATCGCCTGCGCGCTCCCGGAGACCTCCACCTCCTCGACCCGGGCCTCGAAGGCTGGGACAACACCCGGGCACTGCTCTCGGCCTGAGCGGCCCGGATGCCCGAGCCGTCAGAGCGCGGGCAGGCGTAGGTCGGCGAAGACGGCCCGGTGATCGGTGCCGGGAACGCTGTGCACGCTGACCGTGTTCACGCCCACCCGCCGGTCCACCACGACATGGTCGATCGTGATCAGCGGCGGGACGCGCTTGTTGACCGGCCAGGTGGGGGTCAGCCCCTCTCCGGCGCTGTCGGCCGCGTCCTGATAGCCGCGGTCGAGAAAACGGCGCATGACCGCGTGGTCGAGGCTGGCGTTGAAGTCGCCCGCGAGGATGCGGATCGTGTCGGGCGAGGCGGAGGGCAGGGCGTCCAGCGCCGCCGTCCAGTCGTACACCTGCCTGCCCAGCGGCGGGAAGGGGTGCACGTCGATGATCTCGACGGGCTTGGCGCCGGGGACGGTCATCAGCGCGGCGGGCATGTTGTGCCCGATCGCCTCGAACAGGTTCTCCCTGGGGGTCAGCGGATACCGGGAGTACAGGCCGCTGCCGCCGGCACTCCACTCCGGCTCCAGCACCTGGTACGGCATGATCCCGCCAAGACCGGCCGCCTCCAGCTTCTCGACCATTCCCGGGGTCAGCTCCTGGGTGCTCAGCACGTCCGGGTCCAGCCGCCGGACCAGATCCATCACGGCGTCGGGCTCGGCGTGCCCGAACAGCGTGTTGAGCGTCAGCACCCGCAGGGGCGTTCCCGCCACCACATCCCCGGAGCGAAAGGCCCTGGGGAGCACGCTGAGGCCGAGCGCCGCGGTGGTGACCAGCGCGACGGCCGTCGCGGCCCGGTTGCGGGTCAGCACCGACAGCAGCACCGGTACGAGCGAGGCGGCCGCCACGTACGGGGTACCGGTCATGAGCTGGGTGGTCAGCGAGTCACGTTCGAGTCCGGCGACCCGGGCCACCGCCCAGGCGGCGAATGGTGTGACCGCGGCCCAGGCGAGGGAGGTGGGGATCCTCCAGCGCCGCCGCGGCGGCGTCACGACCGCGCCTCCGGCGCTCCTGTCAGCCACGATGTCTACGCTCACAGCGCCCCGATCCGCTCTGTACAGCCTGATTGGGAACGAAGATATCCAGGCAGAGGTGAGACAAGCATAAAACGGTCCAACGCCCGCGGAAGACGGCCGGAAATCAATCGATTCATCGGAACCTACGCGTTCCGGGAAGCCGCCGAGACCGAGGATCTCCCAGTGGTCACCACGCCTCCCAGATCCGGAGCCGCGGTGGCACCGAGCCACGACAGTCCGAGCCGGTACCGGCTCGGACTCCCGGTCAGCCGGAGCGCAGGGCCTCGCGGGCGCGGCGGGCCAGGCGGCGGGTCGCCTCGTCGGAGAGTTCGGGGATCTCGTCCACGGGGAACCAGCGCAGGTCGAGCGACTCGGCGCTGATCACGGCCTCGACGTCCGCGGGGGCGACCGCGCCGTACTCCACGTCCAGATGGCTGCTGTGCGGCGGATGGCACCAGACCCGGTGCCGGTCGAGTGCCAGCGGGCCGGGCAACAGCCGCAGGCCCGGGATACCGGACTCCTCGGTGGCCTCACGCATCGCCACCGCCTCAAGGGAGGTGTCGCCGCGCTCGCAGTGGCCGCCCATGGGCAGCCACATCCCGGCCTTGGGGTGCAGCGTCAGCAGAACCCGCTCGCCGTCGTGGGAGAGCACCGCGGTCGTGGCCGTCAGGTGACCGGTGACGCACTCGCGCCACATCGCGTCGTCATGGGCGTGTACGTGATCCAGGAACTCCTTGCGGAGGATCTCCTCCTCCGCCGTGGGCGCGGTCCATTCCGTGAGCACGTCCCGCGCGTCGGCGCGCAGGCTCACGCGCCGCTCCCACCGGTGTCGCCCTTGTCGTCACCCTTGTCATCGTCCTTGCCGGGAGCGGCGGGAGGCTCGCGCAGAGTTCCCTCCAGGGACGACAGGTCGAGCTCGGGCTCGCCCCGTACGAACCCCTCGGGGTTGTCCAGGTCGTCGGCGGTGGGCATGAGGTCGGGGTGGCTCCAGACCGCGTCGCGGCCGTCGACGCCCCGGTCGGATTCCAGCGCCTGCCACAGGGTGGCGGCCTCGCGCAGGCGGCGGGGCCGGAGTTCGAGGCCGACGAGCGTGGCGAAGGTCTGCTCCGCGGGGCCGCCGGTCGCCCTGCGGCGCCGTACGGTCTCCGCCAGTGCCGTCGCCGAGGGGAGCTTGCCGTCCGCGGCGCCGTCCACGACGGTGCCCACCCAGCCCTCGACGAGAGCGAGCATGGTCTCCAGCCGGGACAGGGCGGCCTTCTGCCGCTCGGTCTCCTCGGGCTTGAGCAGGTTGCCGCCGCTCAGCGCCTGCTGGAGCTGCTCGGGATTGTTGAGATCAAGCCCGCGGAGCTGCTCCTCCAGGGCGGAGGCGTCCACCGTGATACCCCTGGCGTACTCCTCCACGGCTCCGAGCAGGTGCGCGCGCAGCCACGGCACGTGCTGGAACAGCCGGTGGTGGGCCGCCTCGCGCAGGGCGAGATAGAGGCGGATCTCCTCGGCGGGGGTCTCCAGACCCTGGCTGAACGCCGAGATGCCGCCGGGCAGCAGGGCGGCGCTGTCCGACAGCGGCAGGCCGATGTCGGTGGCGCCGATCACCTCCAGGGCGAGCGAGCCGATGGCCTGGCCGATCTGCTGGCCGACCATCATGCCGCCCATCTGCTTCATCATCCCCATCAGCGGCCCGGCCATGGCCTGAGCCTCCGGGGGCAGACCGGAGGCGCTGAGCGTGCCGCTCATGGTCTCGACCATGCGGGCGGCGATCGGGTCACAGAGCTTCTGCCAGACGGGGACGGTCTTCTCGATCCATTCCGAACGGCTCCACGCCTGGGGGTTGCTCACCCCGCTCGGCAGGGAGGTGGCCTCATTGAGCCAAAGGTCGGCCAGGTTCAGGGCGTCGACGATCTGGCGTCGCTCACCCTCCATGACACTGGGATCGCCCTCGGCGACCACGACGTGCCGTGCGATGTTCTTCGCCATGTCCCAGTTGACGGGACCTGAGGTCGGCGGAGCGGAGAGCATGTCGGCGAACTGGCGCATTGCCGCTGCGATCTGCTCCGGGTCGCCGAACATGGCGAACGGATTGTCGTTGGGGTCGTTTTCCCGACCTGGCAAGTCAGTCACCGCTCTACCTCGTGCAGGATGGAGGAGTCCACATCCGCCACGTTATCCGTCGCATGGCGGGTCAGTGCAAAGTGAGGACCTGGTGCCTACCTCGAAACGCTCCCGGCCCCCTGTCGTCGCCGTCACCGGCGCCGCCTCGGGCCTAGGCCGTGCTTTCCTCGCGAAGGTCGCCTCGTCTGCGGATTTCCGCAGGGTCGTGGCCATCGACGAGCAGCGCGGCGATGTGCCCGATGTCACATGGCGGGTGCTCGATGTTCGAGATCCGCTCTTGGCGAACCGCATATCCGATATTGACGTGCTCGTGCACCTGGCCGGTGACTACGCGCTCGACGCCGACCCCGCGGAGCGACGCGCCTACAACCTGCGCGCGGCCCAGACGGTGCTCACCGCCAGTGCCGCGGCGAGGGTGCGGCGGGTCGTGCTGGTCACCAGCGCCATGGTCTACGGGGCCGTCCCCGAGAATCCCGTCCCGCTGCCTGAGAACTCCGAGGTCGCGGCCGAGCCGGATACGGGCATGGTCGGCGACCATCTGGAGATCGAGGCACTGGCCCGGCGCTCCCTGCGCAGCCACCCGGGTCTCGACGTGACCGTGGTCAGACCCGCGGCCGTGGTCGGCCCCGGTGTCGACAGCGTGGTGACCCGGCACTTCGAGGCGCCCCGGCTGCTGACCGTCAAGGGATGCAACCCGCGCTGGCAGTTCTGTCACGTGGACGACCTGGTCTCGGTCCTGGAGATGGCGGCGCTCGGCACGGTCTCCGGGGTGGTGGCCGTCGGGGGAGAGGGCTGGCTGGAGCAGGAGCAGGTGGAGGAGCTCTCCGGGCTGCGCCGGCTGGAACTGCCCGCGGGGCTGACCTTCGGAACCGCCCAGCGCCTGCACCGTCTCGGCGTCACCCCGGCCCCGGCCACCGACCTGCACTACGTCGTCTACCCCTGGGTGGTCGACTGCACGACGCTGCGCGAGGTCGGCTGGAAGCCGATGTGGACCAACGAGGCCGCGTTCGAGCAGCTCCTGGAGCTGCGTGGCGGCAGGCACGCCGTCGTGGGCCGCCGCCTGTCCGGCAAGGAGGCCACGCTCACCGCGGCCGGCGCCACCGTCGCCGTCCTCGGCACCGCGGCGATCGTCCGCGCCGCCCGCAAGAAGCGCCGCCCCTGAGCCCCTCACTGCGACGCGCCAGGCACTGAACCACTGGGACGTGCCCAAGCCCTCTCCCCCCAGGGACTACCCGTGAGGCCGCGCCGGCGACTGAACCAAGAATCCCTTGGGGACGTGCCCCACGCCCCCCATGAGGGACCTCCCCGTGAGGCCGCGCCGGCGACTGGACTGAGGAGAGGGAGGTCGTGAGGAACGAGCGGCCTGCCTCGACGAGGGAAGGAGCCGGGTAAGAGCGGCCTCACCGCGACGCGCAGCGTCGCCTTAGACTCCTTGGCGTGGATGTCATCCGGTTGCTCGATATTCGCGACAGCACGCTCTCCGTCGACGAGGTGCTCGCCGCCGTCGGCGATCACGCAGCGGGCGGTACGACGGTCTTCGTCGGCACGGTACGAGAAGAGGATCACGGCAGGCCGGTCACGAGCCTGTCCTACTCGGCACACCCGAGTGCCCCGGGCGAGCTGCGCAGGGTGGCCGAGAAGGTCGCCGCGGACTTCCCGGTGACCGCCCTGGCAGCCGTCCACCGGGTCGGCGACCTGAGGCTCGGCGATGTCGCGGTCGTCGTGGCGGTCGCCGCGCCGCACCGCGGTGAGGCGTTCGAGGCGTCCAGAAGGCTGATCGACGATCTCAAGAGCCAGGTCCCCATCTGGAAGAACCAGTTTTTCACCGACGGGTCCTCCGAGTGGGTGGGAGCCTGCGATTGATCTCGACTGACGGGTATGTGCCCGTCGGCGCGGCGGCGTCCGGGTGCGGTTTCATGACCTGTCGTACGGCATAGGCTTTGTCCATGTCCCGACGAGCCCTGACTTTGATGGTGGCGGGCTTCCTCACGCTCATGCTCGCGCTGATCGGCGCCGTGCTGCCGGTGCCGTACGTCGTGCTGAGCCCCGGGCCGACCGAGAACACCATCGGCGACGTCGACGGTAAGCCGGTGATCAGCATCGAGGGACACCAGACGTATCCGACCGACGGCAAGCTCAGCCTCGTCACCGTCGCCTACCAGGGCGGTCCCGGCACCAGGATCGATCTGTTCAGCGCGCTCAGGGGATGGATCGATCCCACCATCGCGGTCGTGCCCGAGGAGACGATCTTCCCTCCGGCGACCACCGCCAAGGAGGTCGAGGAGCAGAACACCCAGGAGATGACGAACTCCCAGGACGACGCGACCGCGGCGGCGCTGACCGAGCTGAGGATTCCCTACAACTCGATCGTGACCGTGGGTTCCACGGAGAAGGGCATGCCGGCCGACGGGAAGTTCAAGGCCGGTGACGAGATCGTCTCGGTGGACGGCACGCCCGTGGCCGACCGGGAGACCGTCTCCTCCTCCGTCCGCAAGCACAAGCCGGGGGAAGAGGTCAGTTTCGTCGTCAACCGTGGCACCCAGAGCCTGACCATCGCCGTCCCTACCGTCGCAGGCAAGGACGGAGCACCCATCGTGGGCATCACCATGCGGGTGGGTTACAAGTTCCCCTTCGAAGTCAAGATCAATGTTGGCGACGTCGGCGGGCCGAGCGCGGGGATGATGTTCTCCCTGGGCATCGTCGACAAGCTCACCCCTGGGCCGTTGACCGGCGGCAAGTCCATCGCGGGGACCGGGACGATCACCGCGGAGGGTGACGTGGGCCCGATCGGCGGCATCCAGCAGAAGATGGTCGGTGCCAGGAGGGCCGGCGCGACGATCTTTCTGACCCCGGCCGACAACTGCGCCGAGGCGGTCAGGGCGATCCCGGACGGGCTCAGGCTGGTCAAGGTCGAGACGCTGCGCGAGGCCGTTCAGGCGATCGACTCGATCCGTACCGGCTCGGGTTCCGTGCAGAGCTGCCCGACCGGCTGACGCCGGAATCGGCCCGGAGGCCGGCCGTGCGCCAGGACGTCATGGTGCGCGCGGTTCCCGCCGGGGGAGTGGCTCCGCGAGCTCGATGGCGATATGAGTGTGATGCCCGATTTGCAAAGAAAGTTGAATTTTCGGGTCAGGAGTTCGTCATGGGGCACTCATCAGGACCCTTGTGCGTTGCTACCGGTGGACCCGATACCAGCGGACGTTGTGGCCGGACCGTGCCCGAAAGGCTAAGCGCGCCCCAACTCTCGCCGGTGTAGGTTTCCAGACACGGACCGTGCTCTTACGACAAGGGGTTGGCCTTGAGCTTCCGGACCCCCGGAGCCGGTAGGGCAATGCGCTTGCCCCGCCGGCCACGACTGCTACTTCCCGTCGCGATCACTCTGGTCGTGATAGTCGCGTTATTCTTCCTCTTTGCCGGTATTTTCACCGACTACCTCTGGTACGAAGCGGTCGACTACACGGCCGTCTTCTCCGGCGTGATCATCACACAGATCCTCCTGTTCATCGTCGGTGCGCTGCTGATGGTCGGCATCGTCGGCGGCAACATGCTGATGGCGTACCGGATGCGGCCGATGTTCGGCCCCGGGATGTTCGGCGGCGCCAGCGGTGCCGACCGGTATCGGATGGCCCTCGACCCGCACCGCAAGCTGATCTTCCTGATCGGTGTGGCGGTGCTCGGCCTGTTCGCGGGATCATCCTTCTCCGGCCAGTGGAAGACCTGGCTGGAGTTCATCAACGCGACGCCGTTCGGTGAGACCGACCCGCAGTTCGGCTACGACATCTCCTTCTTCATGTTCACCTATCCCTTCATCCGGATGGTGTTGAACTTCCTGTTCGTCGCGGTGGTGCTGTCCGCCCTGCTCTCGGCGATCGTGCACTACCTGTACGGCGGGTTCCGGCTCCAGTCACCCGGCGTGCACGCCTCGCGTGGCGCTCGGGCGCACCTGTCGGTGCTGCTCGGCATCTTCGTGCTGCTGAAGGCGGTCGCCTACTGGTACGACCGGTACGGGCTGGTGTTCTCCGACCGGGGCTTCAGACACGGTGCCTCGTACACCGACGTCAACGCGGTGCTTCCCGCCAAGAACATCCTGGCGATCATCGCGCTGATCTGCGCGGTGCTGTTCTTCGCCGGGGTCGTGCGATCCGGCGGCATGTTGCCCGGCGTCGGCTTCGGCCTCCTGGTGCTCTCGGCCATCCTGATCGGCGGGGTCTACCCGGCCCTGGTCGAGCAGTTCCAGGTCAAGCCGAACCAGCAGGGCAAGGAGCAGGAGTACATCAAGCGCAACATCGACGCGACACGAAAAGCCTACGGCGTGGACGGAGCCGAGGTGATCGACTACACGGCTCAGGGTGATCCGAGCAAGGTCAGCGTCACCGCCGACAGTTCCATCTCCGGCGTGCGCCTGCTCGACCCGAGCCTGGTCGCCAAGACCTACCAGCAGAAGCAGCGGATCCGCGGTTACTACGACTTCCACGAGCCGCTCGACGTCGACCGTTACCCCGACGCGGACGGCACGGTCCGCGACACCATCGTGGCCGTACGAGAGCTCACCGGGCCACCGGCGGAGCAGAACAACTGGATCAACCGGCACCTCGTCTACACCCACGGCAACGGTTTCGTGGCCGCGCCCGGCAACGAGGTCGACTCCGAGGGCCTGCCCAACTTCGACGCCAAGGACATGCCGGTCACCGGCTCCCTGGTGGAGCGGACGAAGCTCAAGGAGTCGCGGATCTACTTCGGTGAGGCACCTGCCTCGACCCAGTACGTCGTCGTCGGCGGCGGCGGGGAGAAGCAGCAGGAGCTCGACTACCCCGAGAGCGGCGGCACCGGCCAGAAGAACACCACCTACGACGGCAAGGGCGGGGTCCCCGTCGGTTCGTTCATCAACAGGATGCTCTACGCCGCCAAGTACGGTGAGATCAACCTGCTGCTGTCGGGCGACATCAACCCGAATTCCAAGATCCTCTACGAGCGCAACCCGCAGGAGCGCATCGCCAAGGTGGCGCCGTTCCTGAGTCTGGACGACAACCCCTACCCCGCCATCGTCGACGGCAGGGTGGTCTGGATCACCGACGCCTACACCACTTCCAACGCCTACCCGTACTCCCAGAGCAAGAGCCTGGAGGCGATGACGCGGGACACCATCACCGACCCGCGCCTGGTGGTGCCGCAGCCGCGCGACCAGATCAACTACATGCGCAACTCGGTGAAGGCCGTGGTCGACGCCTACGACGGCACCGTCAGCCTGTACGCGTGGGACGAGAAGGACCCCATCCTGCAGACCTGGCGCAAGGCCTTCCCCGGCATCATCAAGCCGCAGACGGAGATGTCGTCCGAGCTCAAGCAGCACCTGCGCTACCCGGAGGCGCTGTTCAAGGTCCAGCGTGACGTGCTCTCCCAGTACCACATCGCCGACCCGAACGCCTTCTACAGCGGCCAGGACTTCTGGAACGTCCCGAACGACCCGTCCGGTGGCGGCGACACCAAGCAGCCGCCGTACTACCTGTCGGTCAAGATGCCGAAGACCTCGGCGCCCACGTTCTCGCTGACGACCACGTTCGTGCCACGCCAGGGGCCCAACCTGGCGGCGTTCATGGCCGTGGACGCCAATCCCGGACCGGACTACGGAAAGCTGCGCATCCTTCGCATGCCGTCCAACACCACGATTCCCGGACCTGGACAGGTACAGAACAACTTCCAGAACAAGTTCTCCGGCGAGCTCAACCTGCTCGGACTCGGCCAGGCGAAGGTCCGCTACGGCAACCTGCTGACCCTGCCGTTCGCCGACGGCCTCGTCTACATCGAACCGGTCTACGTGGAGATCGCGGCCGCCTCCGGCCAGGAGCCGTACCCGATCCTCCGCCGGGTCCTGGTGGCCTACGGCAACAAGGTCGGTTCGGCCGACACGCTCAAGGGCGCGTTGGAGCAGGTCTTCGGCGACGGCACCCAGAGCGCGCCACAGGGCGAGAACACGTCCGGTGAGGCGAAGCCGGAGGAGGCCAAGCCGGCCACCGAACTGGCCAAGTCGATCGACGAGGTGCAGAAGGCGTACGACAAGGCACAGGAGGCGCTTCAGGCGGACCCGCCGAACTGGACCGAGTACGGCGCCGCCCAGCAGGAGCTTCAGAAGGCGCTGGGCAAGCTGAAGGACACCGCCGAGACGGCGGGCGTCACCCCCAGCCCGTCACCCTCGGCGACACCGTCCGGCACGCCGGCTCCGTCGGCGACACCGTCGCCCCCGCCAAGTTCCTAGGGGGCGATAGAGGGGCCCAGCGCTATTCGATTCGCGTCCACCTCCAAAGCCGGGTATGGTTCATACATACACCGACGCGGGGTGGAGCAGCTCGGTAGCTCGCTGGGCTCATAACCCAGAGGTCGCAGGTTCAAATCCTGTCCCCGCTACCAACGAAGATCCCGGTCGCCGGAAACGGCGACCGGGATCTTCTGCTTTTCCCCCGGTTCTTCCGAATCTGGGCCGTGCGGCTCTCGCGCGGGGTCCACAGCCGGGTGAAGCGTTCACCGCCCAAACTCTGATGCCCGTCCGTGCGCGAGGTGGCGGATGAGAGCGATGCCTCCGGCCACGGCCGTTCCGACCTGCGTGATCACGCCGCGGCCGGGTCATCCGCGAGTGGGTGGCGCGGGATATGTCAACCCGCGTCCCCGTGTTGATTTGCACCCGGAGGGGAGTTCCGGCTAATGTTCAAGCACACACCGACGCGGGGTGGAGCAGTTCGGTAGCTCGCTGGGCTCATAACCCAGAGGTCGCAGGTTCAAATCCTGTCCCCGCTACCAAGGAAGGCCCTGATCTCTTGGAGATCAGGGCCTTTTGCGTTGTCCGTGACCGGTCCGCCCGGTGCCTCCGTGGTCACTGAAGAGCGAGGAGGGGGCCGGGGCCGACCTGAGGTGCCGTCACGGGGCTGTAGCCCGTCCGGCCCGCACCCGGCGATGCCGCGGAACGAAACCGGGCTTGGCGCGACGCACCAGCAGGCTCGCCTTGTAAAGAGCCCAGCAGGTCAGGAAGGCCCCGAAGGAGACCTGCCCGATCCACGTCCACGCCGAGGTCTCGACGGTCGCGAACATCACCACACCGGTCCAGACGAAGCCGAAGACGCCCACGAGGGTCGCCGCAGCCCAATTCAGCCCTCGCTGCAACATGCCTGGAGTCTTGCAGATCTTGGTTCAAGACCAGGTCAATGACGCGGAACGCCTCATCGGGGGATGCTACGGCTTGTGCCGGCACACCTGCGCGCGCGAGCCCCTCCGGCGTTCATCGGGGTGGTTCCGAGAGGATTCTCCTCAAGGTAGGTCAGCAGCATGGCCGCTGTGTGGGCGTCTGCCAGGATCCGGTTCACCTCGTCCTCGGATGTCGGGAGCTGGCCGCGCTTGGCCAGCTCGTCGGTGAGGAAGGTCAGCGGTTCCGGGTAGCCGGCCGCCTCCGCGGCGACCGTTGCCCGAGCCGCAGTGAGGAGACGCAGGTAGTAGGCGCGGAGGGTCGCCTCTCGCATGCGTGCGTCTTCAAGGTCGTTCAGCAGAGACCTGGCGACCCTCAACAAGTCACCTGGGTGGTTGGCCTCCGCGTCGATGTGCGCGCGGATGTCGTCGAACTCCGAGCGGGTCATGGTGCTCACCTCCACGGCGGAGTCAGGATCCTGACCCTCGCGCCTACTTCGTATCCAGAGTCGATTGCGAATGGCTTGACGTCTGGTTGCGCACTTCGACTTTCTATGACTGTTTGGGACGCGCGAGCCCCGGGGATGGTTGGCAAGTTGTCTCTGTGACGTGAGAGTCCTGGTAGTGTTCTTCTCGCAGGGCAACGAGCCCCCGGATCCAGAATCTCCCGGGTGGGCGGAGTGCCCGGCAAAACCCTCTCGCTTTCCCGACAGGTCTGGCGTGTCCGCACGAGTTGGACATCGACCGGATGTTGGAGTAAGTTAGAGGGGTTGCCCTGGAGACAGGGTGGTCGCAATCCTAGCGGATTCGGCGGGTTCAAGTCGATGGTCGGAAAACCGGCAAGCTGACACAAACCCGGCAAATCTGATAAGATGGTGACACGGAATGGAACGCCCCGAAGTCCGGGACACCGCGAACGCGGGCCCGCGGACAACGGAGTACGCGCCCGTTTCTTGAGAACTCAACAGTGTGTTAAAAGCCAGTGCATGAAGCACAACCCTGTCCAACCTGCCCTGTCATTGGGGTGGGGGACGGATTCCTTTGGTTGAACATCCATCATGTGTGATGGGTGCTTTCAGCCGGGAGCAACTGTTCAGACATTGTTTGGAGAGTTTGATCCTGGCTCAGGACGAACGCTGGCGGCGTGCTTAACACATGCAAGTCGAGCGGAAAGGCCCTTCGGGGTACTCGAGCGGCGAACGGGTGAGTAACACGTGAGTAACCTGCCCCTGACTCTGGGATAAGCCCGGGAAACTGGGTCTAATACCGGATACGACACCTCCCGGCATCGGGTGGGTGTGGAAAGTTTTTTCGGTTGGGGATGGACTCGCGGCCTATCAGCTTGTTGGTGGGGTAACGGCCTACCAAGGCGACGACGGGTAGCCGGCCTGAGAGGGCGACCGGCCACACTGGGACTGAGACACGGCCCAGACTCCTACGGGAGGCAGCAGTGGGGAATATTGCGCAATGGGCGAAAGCCTGACGCAGCGACGCCGCGTGGGGGATGACGGCCTTCGGGTTGTAAACCTCTTTCAGCAGGGACGAAGTTGACGTGTACCTGCAGAAGAAGCGCCGGCTAACTACGTGCCAGCAGCCGCGGTAATACGTAGGGCGCAAGCGTTGTCCGGAATTATTGGGCGTAAAGAGCTCGTAGGTGGCTTGTCACGTCGGGTGTGAAAGCTTGGGGCTTAACTCCAGGTCTGCATTCGATACGGGCTGGCTAGAGGTAGGTAGGGGAGAACGGAATTCCTGGTGTAGCGGTGAAATGCGCAGATATCAGGAGGAACACCGGTGGCGAAGGCGGTTCTCTGGGCCTTACCTGACGCTGAGGAGCGAAAGCGTGGGGAGCGAACAGGATTAGATACCCTGGTAGTCCACGCTGTAAACGTTGGGCGCTAGGTGTGGGGACCTTCCACGGTTTCCGCGCCGTAGCTAACGCATTAAGCGCCCCGCCTGGGGAGTACGGCCGCAAGGCTAAAACTCAAAGGAATTGACGGGGGCCCGCACAAGCGGCGGAGCATGTTGCTTAATTCGACGCAACGCGAAGAACCTTACCAAGGCTTGACATCGCCCGGAAAGCTTCAGAGATGGAGCCCTCTTCGGACTGGGTGACAGGTGGTGCATGGCTGTCGTCAGCTCGTGTCGTGAGATGTTGGGTTAAGTCCCGCAACGAGCGCAACCCTTGTTCAATGTTGCCAGCACGCTCCTTTTAGGGGTGGTGGGGACTCATTGGAGACTGCCGGGGTCAACTCGGAGGAAGGTGGGGATGACGTCAAGTCATCATGCCCCTTATGTCTTGGGCTGCAAACATGCTACAATGGCCGGTACAGAGGGTTGCGATACCGTGAGGTGGAGCGAATCCCTAAAAGCCGGTCTCAGTTCGGATTGGGGTCTGCAACTCGACCCCATGAAGTCGGAGTCGCTAGTAATCGCAGATCAGCAACGCTGCGGTGAATACGTTCCCGGGCCTTGTACACACCGCCCGTCACGTCACGAAAGTCGGCAACACCCGAAGCCCGTGGCCCAACCAGCTTGTCTGGGGGGAGCGGTCGAAGGTGGGGCTGGCGATTGGGACGAAGTCGTAACAAGGTAGCCGTACCGGAAGGTGCGGCTGGATCACCTCCTTTCTAAGGAGCATCGGCTCTTCGTGTCGGCTTCGGCCGAGGGGAGAGTTCATGCCGTGTTCGTGGGCGAACGTTCCACGCTCGGCGCGCTCATTAGTGGAGCACTGGCTATTCGGTTCGGCGGGATCGCTGATCGGTTAGTACCGCCCTGGTTCTTCGGAGCTGGGGAGTGGGAACGGCGGTTGTGGGGTTTCGCTGGGGTGAACACACTGTTGGGTCCTGAGGAAACGGACCATGGTCAGGGCTGCTACCGGTTGGTGGTGGCCCTGGTGCCTGCCCCCGTTTGGGGTGGGTGTCTGTTGGAGCCTCATGCGGGACCATCCTCCTGTCATACCAGCTCGGCCTGTTGAGGGTTCGGGTGTTGGTGGCGGGGCGGGTTTGGTCGCTGTTTGTTGTTTGAGATTTGCATAGTGGACGCGAGCATCTTTGTGGCCAAGTTTTTTAGGGCACACGGTGGATGCCTTGGCATCAGGAGCCGATGAAGGACGTGGGAGGCTGCGTTAAGCCCCGGGGAGTCGCCAACCAGACTTTGATCCGGGGATGTCCGAATGGGGAAACCTAGCACCAGTCATGTGGTGTTGCCTCCGCCTGAATGTATAGGGCGGTTGGTGGTAACGCGGGGAAGTGAAACATCTCAGTACCCGTAGGAAGAGAAAACAAATAGTGATTCCGTGAGTAGTGGTGAGCGAAAGCGGATCAGGCTAAACCGTAGGCGTGTGATAGCCGGCAGGCGTTGCGTTTACGGGGTTGTGGGACCCTCTGGGAGGAGCTGCCGTTCCTCCAGACAGTAAGAAATCCTTCCGATAGCTGAAGCTTCTGGGAAGTGGCGCCGTAGACCGTGAGAGTCGGGTAGGCGAAATTGGTTGGACTGTTGGAGGGGATCCCAAGTAGCACGGGGCCCGAGAAATCCTGTGTGAATCTGCCAGGACCACCTGGTAAGCCTAAATACTCCCTGATGACCGATAGTGAACAAGTACCGTGAGGGAAAGGTGAAAAGCGCCCCGGTGAGGGGTCGTGAAATAGTACCTGAAACCGTGTGCCTACAAGCCGTAGGAGCGTAAACGAGGCTTGCCTTGTTTGTGATGTGACTGCGTGCCTTTTGAAGAATGAGCCTGCGAGTTATGGTGTGTGGCGAGGTTAACCCGTGTGGGGGAGCCGTAGCGAAAGCGAGTCTGAATAGGGCGTTTGAGTCGCATGCTGTAGACCCGAAGCGGAGTGATCTAGGCATGGGCAGGTTGAAGCGCGGGTAAGACCGCGTGGAGGACCGAACCCACCAGGGTTGAAAACCTGGGGGATGACCTGTGTTTAGGGGTGAAAGGCCAATCAAACTCCGTGATAGCTGGTTCTCCCCGAAATGCATTTAGGTGCAGCGTTGCGTGTTTCTTGCCGGAGGTAGAGCACTGGATGGCTAATGGGCCCGACAAGGTTACTGACGTCAGCCAAACTCCGAATGCCGGTAAGTGAGAGCGCAGCAGTGAGACTGCGGGGGATAAGCTCCGTAGTCGAGAGGGAAACAGCCCAGACCACCGACTAAGGCCCCTAAGCGTGTGCTAAGTGGGAAAGGATGTGGAGTCGCAGTGACAACCAGGAGGTTGGCTTAGAAGCAGCCATCCTTGAAAGAGTGCGTAATAGCTCACTGGTCAAGTGATTCCGCGCCGACAATGTAGCGGGGCTCAAGTACACCGCCGAAGTCGTGGCATTCACACGTATAACTGAGCCTTTGTGGTTTAGGTGTGTGGATGGGTAGGGGAGCGTCGTGCGGCCGGCGAAGCAGCGGAGTGATCCAGCTGTGGAGGCTGTGCGAGTGAGAATGCAGGCATGAGTAGCGAATCAGAAGTGAGAAACTTCTGCGCCGGATGACCAAGGGTTCCTGGGGCAGGCTAATCCGCCCAGGGTAAGTCGGGACCTAAGGCGAGGCCGACAGGCGTAGTCGATGGACAACGGGTTGATATTCCCGTACCCGCTACGATGCGCCAATACTGAATCCAGTGATACTAAGGGTCCTTAACCCCTCCGAGCCTTCGGGCTTGGGGTGAGGGTGAACGCCTGGCCTGAACTGGTAGTAGGTAAGCGATGGGGTGACGCAGGAAGGTAGCCCAGCCCAGGCGATGGTAGTCCTGGGGTAAGCATGTAGGACGTGTTGTAGGCAAATCCGCAACACATTGAGTCTGAGATGTGATGCCGAGCCGATTGTGGCGAAGTGGGTGATCCTATGCTGCCGAGAAAAGCCTCTAGTGAGTGTCGTGGCGGCCCGTACCCTAAACCGACTCAGGTGGTCAGGTAGAGAATACTAAGGCGATCGGGTGAACTGTGGTTAAGGAACTCGGCAAATTGCCCCCGTAACTTCGGGAGAAGGGGGGCCTTCGCTGGTGACGAACCTTTGCGTTCTGAGCTGGTGGGGGTCGCAGAGGCCAGGGGGAAGCGACTGTTTACTAAAAACACAGGTCCGTGCGAAGTCGTAAGACGATGTATACGGACTGACGCCTGCCCGGTGCTGGAACGTTAAGGGGACCGGTTAGTGGAGTTTCGACTTCGCGAAGCTGAGAACTTAAGCGCCAGTAAACGGCGGTGGTAACTATAACCATCCTAAGGTAGCGAAATTCCTTGTCGGGTAAGTTCCGACCTGCACGAATGGCGTAACGACTTCCCCGCTGTCTCAACCGCAGACCCGGCGAAATTGCACTACGAGTAAAGATGCTCGTTACGCGCAGCAGGACGGAAAGACCCCGGGACCTTCACTATAGCTTGACATTGGCGTTTGGAGCGTCTTGTGTAGGATAGGTGGGAGACGGTGAAGCTATCACGCTAGTGGTGGTGGAGTCATTGGTGAAATACCACTCTGGTCGTTTTGAACGTCTAACTTCGGTCCGTGATCCGGATCAGGGACAGTGTCTGGTGGGTAGTTTAACTGGGGCGGTTGCCTCCTAAAGAGTAACGGAGGCGCCCAAAGGTTCCCTCAGCCTGGTTGGCAATCAGGTGTCGAGTGTAAGTGCACAAGGGAGCTTGACTGTGAGACCGACGGGTCGAGCAGGAGCGAAAGCTGGGACTAGTGATCCGGCGGTGGCATGTGGAAGCGCCGTCGCTCAACGGCTAAAAGGTACCCCGGGGATAACAGGCTGATCTTCCCCAAGAGTCCATATCGACGGGATGGTTTGGCACCTCGATGTCGGCTCGTCGCATCCTGGGGCTGGAGTAGGTCCCAAGGGTTGGGCTGTTCGCCCATTAAAGCGGCACGCGAGCTGGGTTTAGAACGTCGCGAGACAGTTCGGTCCCTATCCGCTGCGCGCGCAGGAGACTTGAAAGGAGCTGTCCCTAGTACGAGAGGACCGGGACGGACGAACCTCTGGTGTGCCAGTTGTTCCGCCAGGAGCACGGCTGGTTGGCTACGTTCGGAAGGGATAACCGCTGAAAGCATCTAAGCGGGAAGCTCGCCTTGAGATGAGGTCTCCCACCCTGTGAGGGGGTAAGGCTCCCGGTAGACGACCGGGTTGATAGGCTGGAGGTGGAAGCGCAGTAATGTGTGGAGCTGACCAGTACTAATAGGCCGAGGACTTGACCACAAAGCAATATGCTTGGTCTGTGCAGCGCTCTGTCCCTTCGCCGGGTCCGGAGCAGCGCCAGATCAGGGTCTTGCTCGCGTCCACTAGGCAATTCTGAGACAGCAAACGGTGGTTTGTGTGTTTCATAGTGTTACGGCGGTTATGGCGAAGGGGAAACACCCGGTTACATTCCGAACCCGGAAGTTAAGCTCTTCAGCGCCGATGGTACTGCACCGGGGACGGTGTGGGAGAGTAGGTCGCCGCCGGACAATCTTTCATATGAAGGCCCTCACCTTTCGGTGGGGGCCTTCGTGTTTTCCGGGGAGTTTCGTTCCCGGGGCCTCACCATGCGGTGGGGGCCTTCGTGTTCTCCGGTACCGGTGTCCCGTGGCCCTGTCTATCGAAGGTTCTCGGCTCCGCTCATGGGCCCGAGCACCTCGATCATTGCCAGCGTGTTCTGGTACTCACGCCAATGAACGATCTTCCCGTCCCGTGCCCGGAGAATCCCGACGAAGGCGGAGGCGGCCTGGTGGCCGGTGGCGATGACGGTGCCGGCGAGCTCGTACTCGACGACGATGACCTCGGGGTCGGTGGTTTCGTGGATGACCACATCGCGAACCTCGTCGAAGCGGAACTCCCGAACGAAGGCGGCCTGTTCGGGGCCGGCGAAGTGAAGAAACGCCTCCCGCCCCTCATAGCGTCGGGTCCTGCCGGAAGGGGCGAAGGGAATCTCGATGACGGCGTCCTCGGCCAGCTCGCCCCCGATGCCGCCGGGGTTCTCAAGCCAGTGCCGCCGCATGCGCTCGAAGATGTCGCGAGGGCCGGGAGTGATGGTGGTCTCAGGCATGATGGTTTCCTCGTTGATGGAAGTTAAGATGAGTGGTGACTCATCTTTATGATTATGAGTGGAGACTCACTTTGTCAATGCCGTATTCGGCGTCCAGGATCGGGGAAGGCCGGCTGGGATGACGTCCTCGAAGCCCTCGCCGGGCGGTGCCAGGCCGATGCGCGCGGACGCCCGGCGTAACCGGGAACGGATTCTCGCCGCGGCCGAGGCGGTCTTCGCGGAGAAGGGGCCGTCGGCGTCGACGGAGGAGGTCGCCGCCCGCGCTGGAGTGGCCATCGGTACGGTCTTCAAGCACTTTCCGACCAAGCAGGAACTCCTGCAGGCCATCATGAAGGATCTCCTGGGCAGGTTGGATCGGGATATGGCCGCTCTCGCGGCCGACGACGCACCCGGCGAGGCGCTGTTCACCTTCGTCGCCCGCATGGTCGAACAGGCGGCGCAGAAGAGGACGGTCGTGGGGCTTCTCGCCGAGACGGGGATCGATCTCCAGGTCGCGAGCTCGGTTCAGATGCTGCACGAGGGGATCGCGACGCTCCTGGTCCGTTCCCAGGAAGCCGGCACGGTCCGCGAGGGGGTCCGGCCGGACGAGGTGATCGCGCTGCTCACCGGTATCTGCCAGGGAGCGCTTCACGCTGGGTGGGATCGCGACCTCCAGCGTCGTACGCTCGCCATCGTCTTCGACGGCCTCAGGGCGTCCGCGGACCGTCGATGACCGGTGCCGGCATCCGGCCGCGGTTCAGGCCTCGGCTGCGGCGCGGAGCAGGGGCTCGATCCGGTAGGGGACCTGGACGGAGAGGGCGATCGTGGTGTCGGTCCGCTGGACGGCGGGGGAGGCCAGAATGCGGGCGATGATCTCCTGGAGGTCGGGGGTGCTGCGGGCCACCACGCGGCAGAGCAGGTCGGCCTGGCCGCTGGTGCCGTAGACCTCCAGGATCTCGGGAAGGGGCTCCAGCGCCCGTACAGCCTCGTCCAGGCGGCCCTGGGCGATTTGTAGCGAGACGAAGGCCAGGATCGGGTACCCGGCACCCTCGGGGGTGACCGTGGGGCCGAAGTCGGCGATGACGCCGCGGGCGGTCAGTTTCTCGACGCGGGCCTGAACGGTGCCCCGGGCCACGCCGAGCAGGCGGGCCAGCTCGGTCAGGCCGATGCGCGGGTTGGCGCGCATGGTGACCAGGAGGCGGCCGTCCAACTCGTCGATAGACATCTCAACAGGATGGCAGCAGACTGGGCGATTCGACCAGCGTAAGTGCGGTATGACCGTACAGTTCTGTGCGGATCGCCCAGTAAAACTGGCCGCTCTTGTCAATGTTTCCAGGAATTGCTGTCATTTCATACATGTTCGAAGAAGCGCAGTACTTCGCGCCGGTGGCGACCCGTGACGACGGCACGATCGAGGTCCACCTCGGCGCCGGTCATCCAGGTTTCGCCGATCCGGTCTACCGTGCGCGCCGCAACGCGATCGCGGCCCTCGCTGTGGGGTACGTGCCGGGTACGCCGATCCCGACGGCCGAGTACACCGCCCAGGAGCACGAGGTGTGGGCACTGGTCAGCCGGGAACTCAGCCTGAAGCACCACAAATACGCCACCGTCGAGTATCTGGCCGCGACCGAGCGGCTCGGACTGCCCGCCGAGCGCATCCCGCAGCTGCAGGAGGTCGGCGATCTGCTGGAGCCACTGACCGGGTTCCGCTACATCCCGGCCGCGGGGCTGGTGCCGCTCAGAGATTTCTACGGTGTTCTGGCGGATGGGCTCTTCCACTCCACGCAGTACATCCGGCACCACTCCACGCCGCTGTACACGCCGGAGCCCGACGTGATCCACGAGGTGATCGGGCACGCCAACGCATTGGCCTCCGACCGCTACTCGCGGCTCTACCGACTGGCCGGGGAAGCGGCGCGGAGAGTCGAGAGCTCCGAGGCGCTGGAGTTCGTCTCGAAGGTCTTCTGGTTCACGATGGAGTTCGGCGTCATGACGGACCAGGGTGAGCTGCGGGCGTACGGGGCGGGCATCCTGTCCTCCTATGGGGAGATCGAAGAGTTCCGGGGCATGGACATCCGGCCGCTGGACGTCGCCGTCATGGGCACCACGCACTACGACATCACGAAATATCAGGATGTTCTCTTCCGGGCCGAGTCGCTGAAGCACCTCGAAGACGTCGTCGGCGAGTTCTGGGCGACCTGCGACGACGAGAGCATCGCCCGGCTAATCGCCGAGGTTCCCCAAGGGTAGGTGCAGGTTCGGCGCGACATCCCAAGGCGTAAGTCCTTTTTCTGGCTAGATTTCGCTTCATCATCTTCTTAGTGCCTGTTGTGGGATATATCCCGATCGTCACGTAATGGGGGAGACGGTTGGGGTGGATGATGAGAGCCAGGCACCGGGTGGTCGCGGCGGCTGTCCTGCTGGTCACCGCGCAGGTCACCGCCTGTAGCACCTGCCAGGGCCTGACGCCGGTGAGCATCTCCTCCCCGACGCGGCAGGCGGCACCGGCATCGGTGCCTCCTCCTCCGGCACCGTTCCTGGCAGCGGTTCCCGCGCCCACCTTCCCCGGCACCATGGCGCTCGGGATCCCGGGGCGGACGGTGCTCGCCGGCTCGCCGAGGATCCTCCCCGGGAAGCTCACGCGCACTCTCGACGGCCTTCTCGTCAGGTACGGCGGTGGCCGGACCGCGGTCTCGGTGCGCGACCTGACCACGGGCCGGCGCTACCGCTACCACCGTGCCCTCCAACTGCCGACGGCCAGCATCTCCAAGGTGAGCATCCTGACGGCACTGCTGCTCGACACACGGTGGCGCGAGCTCGGCGATCAGGCGAGGTCCGACGCGAGGCACATGATCCGCTTCGGCGACGATGGAGCGGCCGACCGGCTGTACGAGCGGATCGGCCTGGAGCAGGGGCTGGCCAGTGCGAACCGCAGGCTCGGCCTCAAGCGCACCTACACCCCCGGCGGGCGGTGTGCGGCCCCGAACTGCTGGGACGCCACGCGGAGCACGGCCGAGGACCAGGTACGGCTGGTCAGGGCGCTGGCCACGGGCAGGAGCCCGCTGGCCCCCGCGGAACGCCGGCGGGTGCTCGGGCTGATGGAGCGGGTGACCCCCGGCCAGAAGTGGGGGATCAGTGCGGGGGCGTGCGAGAACGACCAGGTGTCGCTGAAGAACGGCTGGCTGCGGCACGCGTCGAACGGGCGCTGGGTGGTCGTCAGCGCCGGACTGATCCGCGGGCACGGGCACGACTACGCGGTGGCCGTCCTCACCGAGGACAGTCCGAGCATGAGTGCCGGCATCGCCAAGGTCGAGGGCGTGGCCGCACGCGTCATGGAAGCCTTCAGGGGTGAACACGGCTGCGAGCCGGACGCGAACTGAGCGGCGGGTATCCGCTAAGGGGTCCTGTCGACCAGCCGGTAGCCCACTCCGCGCACGGTCTGGATCAGCTGGTCGTCGGTATCGCCCAGACGCGCGCGGAGACGCTTGACGTGTACCGCGATGGTGTTGGTCGAGGCGGTGTCCGTGGAGTTCCAGACATGCCTCATGATCTGCTCCCGCGTCACGGTGCGGTGCGCGTTACGCATCAGGTAGTGCAGCAGCTCGAACTCGCGCAGCGGCAGGTGGACGATCCGGCCGCCGACCGTGACCTGGTAGGCGTTGACGTCGAGTTCCACCTTGCCGACCACGAGCACCCGGCGGGCCCCGGGCTCGCCGGTGAACGCGGCGTGGACCAGGGGCAGCAGCTCGGGCACCCGGTAGGGGCGGGCCACGCACGCGGTGGCCCCGGCGGCCAGCGCCTGGACGGCCTGCTGGGCGTGTCCCTCGCCCACGCCCAGCAGGACGGGGATCGCCCGCGTCAGCCGTACCGCGCGGACGAACTCCACAGCCCCCAGGATCGGCAGTGAGGCGCTGACGAGAACGACGTCGGGCCGTAGCGCCCCGGCCTGCAGGAGAGCCTGGGCGCCGTCGGTGACGCCCGTGACCCGCACCCCTTCGCGTTCCAGGGCCGCGGACAGGTCATGGACCATGGCCGCTTCCGGATCGGCCACCAGCAGTATGGGTGCCGTCCGTCTGTCCCCTTCCACTTCTGGTGCCGTCTGCGGCTGGAGCACCCGGATCCTCCAATGTGGGTCAGCCGAAGCGACCGGTGATGTAATCCTCGGTCCGCTTGTCAGTGGGGTTGGTGAAGATGCGGCTGGTCTCGTCGAACTCCACCAGGCGGCCGTGCCGCACGCCGGCTCCGTCGACCTCGGCGGTGAAGAAGGCGGTACGGTCGGAGACACGGGCGGCCTGCTGCATGTTGTGGGTGACGATGACGATCGTGTAGTCGCGCGTCAGCTCCTGCATCAGGTCTTCGATCTTGGTGGTCGCGATCGGGTCCAGGGCCGAGCAGGGCTCGTCCATCAGGATGACGTCGGGCTTCACCGCGATCGCCCTGGCGATGCACAGGCGCTGCTGCTGCCCGCCGGACAGGGAGAGCGCGTTCTGCTTGATCTTGTCCTTGACCTCGTCCCAGAGCGCCGCCTTGGTCAGCGCCTCCTCGACGATCTCGTCCATGTTGCCCTTGATCCCGTTGACCCGGGGACCGTAGGCGATGTTGTCGTAGATCGATTTGGGGAAGGGGTTCGGCTTCTGGAAGACCATGCCGATCCGGCGGCGGACCTCGATCGGGTCCACGTGGTCGCCGTACAGGTTCTCGTCGTGGTACAGGATCTCGCCGACCGCGCGGGCGCCAGGGATCAGGTCGTTCATCCGGTTGAAGCAGCGGAGCACCGTGCTCTTGCCGCAGCCGGACGGGCCGATCATGGCCGTGATCTCACGGTTGCCGATGGTCATGTCGACCCCGCGTACCGCCTCGTAGTCACCGTAGAAGACGCTGAGGTTGGAGACGGTGAAGACCGGGTCGAGGGCCTCGATGGTACGGGGGACTTCGGGGCCGCGCACGTTCACATTCGGCACGGAAATTCCAATCTCGGACATTTCTTACCTCACCAGCGCTTCTGGTAGCGGTTACGGAGCCAGATGGCGACCGAGTTCATCAGGAGCAGGATCGCCAGCAGGATCACGATCGCCGCGGAGGCGAGGACGCTGAACTCCTCCTGGGGCCGGCTGATGAAGCTGTAGATCTGCAACGGCAGGACGGTGAAACTGCTCCAGACGCCCTCGGGGTTGAACCGGACCAGCGTCGCGGCGCCGAGCATCAGGAACGGGGCCGCCTCGCCGATCGCACGGGAGAGGGCCAGGATCGAGCCCGTCGCGATGCCTGGGATCGACGCCGGGAGCACCTGGCGGTAGATGGTCTGCCACTGGGTCGCGCCCAGTGCCAGCGAGCCCTCGCGAATGGACGGGGGCACCGCGCGGATGGCCTCACGCGCGGAGATGATGACGATGGGCAGTACGAGCAGCGAGATGGTGACCGCGCCGGTCATGACCGTGAAGCCGAACTGCAGCCAGCGAGCGATGATGCCCAGGCCGAGGATGCCGTAGACGATCGAGGGAACGGCCGCCAGGTTGGAGATGTTCAGCTCGATCAGCCTGTTGTACCACTTGGTCTTGTCGGCGTACTCCTCAAGGTAGATCGCCGCGAGGATCCCGGTGGGCAGGGCCATGACCGCGGTCAGCGCGATGATCCACAAAGTGCCCAGGATGCCCGACTGAATGCCCGAGGTCTCCGGGCGGCGGATCGAGGGCTGGTTCTCCCAGAGCATCGAGTTGAGCCGCGGCCAGCCCTTCTCGACGACGTAGAGCAGCAGCATGGCCAGGAACGCCAGAGCGATCGCGAGACTGGCCATCAGCGCGATGCGGAAGAGGTGCTCCTTGAGCGGACGTCCCTTGCTCGCCAGTTGCACGGCCGAACGCGGGGTGGAGAGGATGGCCATCAGTCGTAGACCTCGCGATACTTCTGGACCATGCGGGCGCTGAGGTAGTTCATCGCGAAGGTGATCACGAAAAGCAGGGAACCCACCGCGAAGATGGTCTTGTAGGCGATCGAGCCGACCGAGGCGTCGCCGGAGCCGGCCTGGGCGATGAAGGCCGCCATCGTGGACATCTCATTGCCCGGGTAGAGCGTGAAGACGGACTTGAAGCCGCCCGCGATCGCGACGATCATCGTCTCGCCCGCGGCCCGGGAGATCGCCAGGATGATGGCGGCGACGATGCCGGAGAACGCGGCGGGGACGACGACGCGCACCGAGGTGAGCATCTTGGACGCGCCGAGGGCGTACGAGCCCTCGCGCAGGCCGTTCGGCACCGCGGCCATCGAGTCCTCCGACAGCGACGCGACGATCGGAATGATCATCACGCCGACCAGGAGGCCGGCGGCGAGCGCGTTCTTGGCCTCCAGGTCCAGGAAGGGGAAGAGGTACCTGAGCAGCGGCGTGACGAAGGTGAGGGCGAAGAAGCCGAAGACCACCGTCGGAACGCCCGCGAGAACCTCCAGCACCGGCTTGAAGATCTTGCGAGTCCTGCGGGAGGCGTACTCCGACAGGTAGATCGCCGCGGCCAGACCTAGCGGCACGGCGACCACGACGGCGATGAGGGTGATCTCCACGGTCGCGACGATGAGCGGCCAGACACCGAACGCCGGCGGGTTGAACAGCGGTCCCCAGTCGGTGGACCCGAAGAACTCGCCGATGCTCACCGTGGCGAAGAACTCGACGGTCGGTTCGAGGAGTGCGATGACGATGCCGATCGTGGTCGCCACCGACACCATGGCGGCGGTCAGGAGAACGGCCTTGACCAGGAACTCGCCGTAACGCGGGCGCGACCGCGCCAGGGACCCCTGGGTCCCTGGAACGGTCGTGCGGTGCTGTGCCGACATCAGCCGGCGCTCTTCAGCGACGTGATGTCAGCCTTGAGCTTGGCCTCCTGCTCGGCGTTCAGCGGGACGAACTTGGCGTCCTTGGCGATCGCGTTGATGTTGGACGCGTAGTAGTCGAGGAAGGCCGCGACCTCGGGCCGCTTCGCCGCGGCGGTGGAGGGGTAGATGAACAGCGGGCGGGAGAGCGGGGTGTACTTGCCACCCTGGGCCGCCTCGACGCTCGGGGCCACGCAACCGCTGCCCGAGTCGATCTCCACGGCCTTCAGCTTGTCGGCGTTCTCCTCGAAGTAGGTGAAGCCGAAGTAGCCCAGACCACCCTTGGCACCCGAGACACCGGTGACGATGTCGTTGTCGTTCTCGCTCGGGCTGTAGTCCTTGCGGCTGGCACCCTCCTCACCGTTGATCTCGTCGGTGAAGTAGTCGAAGGTGCCGGAGTCGGTGCCGGGGCCGTAGAGCTTCAGCGCCTCTGCGGGGAACTTGGCGTCGACGTCCTTCCAGGTCTTGATCTTGCCCTCGGCCGCCGGCTCCCAGATCTTCTTGAGCTGGTCGGTGGTGAGGCAGGTGGCCCAGTCGTTCTCCTTGGGAACCACGACGGTCAGCGCGTCGGTCGCCACCGTGAGTTCGGTGAACGTGATGCCCTTCGCCTCGCAGGCCGCCTTCTCCTCGTCCTTGATGGCGCGGGAGGCGTTCGAGATGTCGGTCTCACCGGCGCAGAACTTCTCAAAGCCGCCGCCGGTGCCCGAGGTGCCGACCGGCACCTTCACCTGCGGCTGCTCCTCGCCGAAGAGCTCGGAGGCGGCCTGGGTGAGGGGAGCCACGGTGCTGGAACCGTCGATCTTGACTTCGCCGCTCAGAGCCGCGCCCGCCTCGGTGGCTGGGGCGGCGGACGAGGTGCTTCCGTCACTGCTGGGCTTGGCGTCGCCACCGCATGCGGCCGCGAGCGAAACGACGAGCGCGGCCGTCGCCACCGCGCTGAGGCGGCGCTGTCCACTGGTCACGGTATGTTCCTTCTCCGTAGTGAGATCCGTTCTCGATGTCTTCGATGAAACTGGGGCAAAGTGAACGGAAGTGAAACGAGCCGTGACCGGCACCGGAAGAGGTGAACCCACGGATGTGAATACCTGGGCTTTGGCAGGATTTTCGTCCTGGCTTGCACCCGCGTAGGGCCCTTGGGCTGCGCCTTGGAAGGTTTTGCCGGAAATATGACCTGGTGGGCGGGGAAGGGGCGCCGGATCGCCCTCGCTCCCGGCCTCGGTACTCGCGGATCTGGTGATCCGTTCACCCTCCCGACATCCCGGGGAAGGTGAACGGACACGGTCCGGGATGGGCCAACGGGTACGGCGAGTACCCGGGTGTGCGCGGAAGGCCGTACGGCGCCCGGAAAGGGACTAAACGGGGAAGGTGAGCGGCCCGCTGCCGAGGCGCTCGAGGACCTTGGTGTGCAGGGGGCCGTTGCTGCACAGCAGGCTGCCGCCGTCGATGTCGGGGACACCCGACAGGTCGGTCCAGATGCCGCCCGCCTCCTCGATGATCACGGTCAGCGCCGCGATGTCCCAGGGGGAGAGTTCAGGCTCCGCCGACACGTCGACCGCCCCCTCGGCGACCATCATGTGTGACCAGAAGTCACCGTAGGCGCGGCTGCGCCAGACGGAACGGTTCAGGTCGAGGAACGCGTCGAGCTTCCCGGCCTCCTCCCAGCCACCGAGGCTGGAGTAGGAGAACGACGCGTCCTCCAGGTAGGCGACGGAGGAGACCTGGCAGCGCGTGGCCTTGGTGAGGCTCTTGCCGGCCCAGGCGCCGCCGTCGCGGGCGGCCCACCAGCGGCGGCCGAGCGCGGGGGCCGAGACCAGGCCCACAACGACGCGGCCCTGGTCCACCAGGGCGATGAGCGTGGCCCAGACGGGCACTCCGCGCACGTAGTTCTTGGTGCCGTCGATCGGGTCGATGATCCACGAGCGCTCGCCGTAGCCGCTCTTGCCGAACTCCTCGCCGATGATGGTGTCGCGAGGACGGGCCCGGCCAAGGGTCGCGCGGATCGCCTGCTCGGTCGCCTGGTCGGCATCGCTCACCGGTGTGAGGTCAGGCTTGTTCTCCACCCGCAGGTCCAGGGCCTTGAACCGACGCATGGTCAGATCGTCGGCCGCGTCGGCCATGACGTGCGCGAGGCGAAGATCGTCGTTATAACCCGTCACGGAGGCCAACGCTATCGCGTTGGTGACCGAATTGAGGAGAGTGGGGCCGCTCGTTCCTCGCGAGTTGCCGGCGACGCTGACGCGTCGCGGTTCGGGCCTGCCCTTGGCGACGCTGACGCGTCGCGGTTCGGCCGCTCTTACCCGGCTCCTTCCCTCGTCGAGGGAGGCCGCTCGTACCTCGCGACCTCCCTCTCCTCAGTCCAGTCGCCGGCGCGGCCTCACGGGTAGTCCCCAAGGGAGGGCATGGGGCACGTCCCTGAGGTGCTTCTTGGCCCGGTTGTCGGCGCGTGCTCGTGGTGTTTGTTGGGGTTAGTCGTCGTCGGGGGCGCCTTCGCGGCTGGCGAGGAGGCGGCGTAGGGAGGTCAGGCGGGCCTGGTCGGCGTGGTCGGCGGCTACCCAGGCGTCCAGGGCGCACTCCTCTGAGAGGTGATTGCAGCCCTTCGGACATTGGATGGTGCCCTCGATCAGGTCGGGAAAGCCGGCCAGGACCGTCTCCACCGAGACATGGGCCAGACCGAAGCTGCGCACCCCGGGGGTGTCGATGATCCAGCCGCTCTCCGGCAGTTCGAGGGCGACGGCGGAGGTGGAGGTGTGACGGCCCCGGCCGGTCACCGCGTTCACATGTGAGACGGCCCGGTTGGCGTCCGGTACCAGGGCGTTGACCAGGGTTGACTTACCCACCCCGGAATGGCCGACGAGCACGCTGATCCGGCTCTTGAGGCGCTCCCGCACCTCCACCAGGTCGCCGCCCTTGGAGACCACCACGTACGGCACGCCGAGGGGGGCGTACAGCGAGACCAACTCGTCGGGCGAGGCGAGGTCGGACTTGGTGAGGCAGAGCAGCGGCTCGATGTCGGCGTCGAAGGCCGCGACCAGCATCCGATCGATCATGCGGGGCCGGGGCGGCGGATCGGCCAGGGCCGTCACGATGACGAGTTGGTCGGCGTTGGCGACCACGGGGCGCTCGATGCCGTCGGTGTTGTCGGTGTCGTCCGCGGAGCGGCGGAGCATGGAGGCACGGGGCTCGACCCGCACCACGCGGGCCAGCGTGTCGGTCATCCCGGAGACGTCGCCCACCAGGGCCACCCGGTCGCCGACCACGATTCCCTTGCGGCCCAGCTCGCGCGCCTTCATCGCGACCACGACCCGGCCGCTCATCACGGCGCCCTCCGCCTGGTCCCGCTTGCGGCGGCGCCCACGCTCGCCTTCCGACTCGACCAGGCACGTGTAGCGCCCGCGGTCGACGGCGACCACGAACGCCGGGACCGCGTTCTCATGGGCAGGACGGATCCGGGTCCGGGGCCGAGATCCCTTTCCCGGCCTGACCCTGACGTCGTCCTCGTCGTACTCGCGCTTTCTCAGTTTCTCCGCCTTGTCCGGCCCGGTGCGCCCCGCTAAGGGCCGCGACTACCGGGCGCCTCCTGGGCCTGCCGGCCGGTCGCCCCTCACCGCGCGCCGCGCAGCATGTCCGCCCACATCGAGGCGAACTCGGGGAGGGTCTTACCCGTGGTGGCGATGTCCTCCACCTCGACGCCGGGCACGGCCAGCCCGATGACCGCTCCGGCGGTGGCCATCCGGTGGTCGGCGTAGGAGTGGAACACGCCGCCGGTGAGCGGTCGGGGCCGGATCTCCAGGCCGTCCTCGGTCTCGTTCGCGTCGCCGCCGAGACCGTTGATCTCCGCGACCAGAGCGGCCAGCCGGTCGGTCTCGTGCCCGCGGATGTGGGCGACACCGCTGATCCTGCTGGGGGAGTCGGCGAGAGCGGCCAGCGCGGCGATCGTCGGGGTCAGCTCGGCCACGTCGCGCAGGTCGGCCTCGATTCCGGTGATCCGCCCGGTACCGGTGACCGCCAGCCCTTCGGGGGTGTGCTCCACCGAGGCGCCCATGTCGGCCAGCAGCGTGCGCAACTGGTCACCCGGCTGGGTCGTCCGCACGGGCCAGTCGGGAATGGTGACCGTGCCGCCTGTCACCATGGCGGCGGACAGGAACGGTGCCGCGTTGGACAGGTCGGGCTCGACCGTGAAGTCCCTTGCTCCGATGGGGCCGGGCTCGACCCGCCAGACGTCCGGCTCGGAGTCGTCCACCACGACGCCGAACTCGCGCAGCATTTGAACGGTCATCCGGATGTGCGGCTGCGAGGGAATCGGTGGGCCGTCGTGGCGTACCGTCACGCCCTTCTCGAAGCGCGCGGCGGTCAGCAGCAGGCCGGAGAGGAACTGAGAGGAGCCCGACGCGTCGAGCCTGACCTCGCCGCCGGTCAGCGGCCCCCTGACGGTGAAAGGCAGCGCGTCGCCGGTCACCTCGGCGCCGAGGGCGCGCAGGGCGCGCAGGATCGGGCCCATCGGGCGCTTGCGCGCGTGCGGGTCGCCGTCGAAGAACACCTCACCCCTGGCCAGTGCCGCCATGGGCGGCACGAAGCGCATGACCGTGCCCGCCAGTCCCACGTCGATGTGGGCGCCGCTGATGACGGGGCCGGGCGTGATCGCCCAGTCGACGCTTGAGGCGCTCTCGTTGGAGGGGGTCATCGTCGCGCCCAGTGCCCGCAGCGCGTCCGCCATCAGATCGGCGTCGCGGCTGCGCAGCGCCAGCCGCACCGTGCCTGGTCCCTCGGCCAGCGCGGCGAGCAGCAGCGCGCGGTTGGTCACGGACTTCGATCCGGGCAGGGGAACGGTCGCGCGGACGGGTTCGGTCGCGGTCGGCGCGGGCCACAGCGGAACGGACATGCCCAAAAGCCTAGCTGTGTTGATGGCGACGCTGCGCGTCGCGGTGAGGCCGCTCTTACCCGGCTCCTTCCCTCGTCGAGGAAGGCCGCTCGTTCCTCGCGACCTTCCTCTCCTCGGTCCAGTCGCCGGCGCGGCCTCACGGGGAGTCCCCAAGGGAGGGCATGGGGCATGTCCCCTGGGGCGCTTCTTGGGGCGGGTGAACGGCCTGCCCCTTCTGGGAAGGAGTGAGGCCGCGCGGCCTCACGGGTCGTCCCTTGGGAAGAGGAGGGTGGGCATTTCCCCGTGGGGTTTTTCGGCGTGCTGTGGCAGGGCGTGGCAGGGTGGGGATATGTGCGGGAGATACGCGTCTACGCGGGACAAGCACGAGTTGCTGGAGGAGTTCCAGGTCGAGCTTGACGGCGCGGCCGACGACGAACTCAGGCCCGACTACAACGTCGCGCCCACGAAACCGGTGTACGCGGTGATGAGCCGGGTGCCGAAGGCCGATCCGGACGGCCGGCCGGTCCGGCAGCTCCGCGTGGTCCGCTGGGGACTGGTCCCGGCCTGGGCCAAGGACCCTTCCATCGGCTCAAAGATGATCAACGCGCGGGTGGAGACGGTGGCGGAGAAACCCGCCTACCGCAAGGCCTTCGCGGAGCGCAGGTGTCTGCTGCCCGCCGACGGCTATTTCGAGTGGGTCGTGCTCGACGAGAAGGACGCCAAGGGCAGGCCGAAGAAGCAGCCCTACTTTGTCCGCCCCGCCGACGGCGGCGTACTGGCCATGGCGGGGCTGTACGAGTTCTGGCGGGACCGGGGCCGGGCCGAGGAGGACCCGCTCTCCTGGCTGGTGACCTGCACGATCATCACGACCGACGCCGTGGACGAGGCCGGTGCGGTACACGACCGGATGCCGATGCTGATCGAGCGCGACCGGTGGGGTGAGTGGCTCGACCCGGGAGTGACCGACGCGCGGGAGTTCCTGATCCCCGCGGGCTCCACCGGGCTGGAGGTCTACCCGGTCTCCACCGCGGTCAACTCGGTGCGCAACAACAGCCCCGAGCTCGTCGAGCCGCTGCGGTAGAGGAGGGCGGCCGTCGGCCGCTCTTCTGAAAACGCCGGTCGATCCGGTGTAAAACTTCCGCCAAGTGGGCATCCGCTGAGGAAAGCGGTGACTCGCGACGACCGGGCGGGTTCACCGTCGCCAGAACTCACCCCTTGCGCCTGACGGGAGAGTTGGGGATCCCTTCACAGGCCGCCCCCGTTTTCCGGAGGTGCGGATTCGTGGACGTCGCGACCGCGCGCGAGCGCCTGAAGAACATGCTCGCCGAACTTGACCGTTCCATTGGAGTCCTTCGTGGAGATTCACCCGCCGCGGGGGACCGCTCCCCGGCGGACGCCGGTTCCGAGCTGACCGACTCCGACCGCAACCGGGCACTGCTGGAGGGGGCCACCCGGCACCGGGGTTCGGTGATCGAAGCACTCAGGCGGATGGACGAGGGGCGCTACGGACTATGTGCGGACTGCGCCGCACCCGTCCCGGAGGGCAGGCTGGAGGCACGCCCCGAAGCCGCCCGCTGCCTCCAGTGCCAGTCCAAACGCGAACGCCGCCGCTGACCCCGCCCAGGAAACACCCCGGGGACATGCCCCGTGCCCCTCGGGCTCCTGCTCCCCGGAACCCGCTCACCCGCTCCAGAAGCATTCCTGGGGACGGGCCGCGGGACGACCCGTGAGGCCGCGAGGTCTCTCTCCTCCCCAGGAGGGACGGGCCGTTCACCCAACCCAAGAAGCGCCCAGGGGACGTACCCCATGCCCTCCCTTGGGGACCACCCGTGAGGCCGCGCCGGCGACTGGACTGAGGAGAGCGGGGTCGCGAGGAACGAGCGACCCCGCTCGACGAGGGAAGGAGCCGGATCCCAGCGGCCGAACCGCGACGCGTTAGCGTCGCAATCAACACAGCGTCGCCTTTAACAGGGCCGGCGTGCGCTGGCGACCAAGTGGATGCCCACCGTGTCGTCGTCGTCGGGGTGGGTGTCCAACTCGGTGTTGACCAGCCAGGTGAGCGCCCGGGAGTCGGAGGCGAGCACATGGTCGACGGTCGAAGGGGACAGCACCGTGCGGGGCCGTACCCACTCGACCTCCAGGCCCGCCTCGGTGAGCAGCTCCCGGAGCTGGGCGCTGCTGAAGCAGCGGGTGATGCTGCCGTCGGGCCAGGGAACGAGCATGACCTCGCCGGTCTGGCGCAGGTGGGCCCAGTAGTTCTGCTCGGCGAGGATCGCCATCCCCAGCACCAGGGAGTCGACGCAGACCAGTGTCCGGCCGCCGGGACGCAGAACCCTGGCGACATCGTCGATCGCGGACTCGGCCATGAGCTCCACGGACATCGCCCGTTCCTCGGCGAGCACGGCGTCCACGCTGCAGTCGGGCAGGAAGCGCAGGTCGTCGGCGCGTACCTGGCTGACCTTGGAGATGTCGTGCAGCGGTTGATCGTCCGCGGGCCGGCGGAAGTCGACCATCTCGATCACCCGGTGTCCCGCCTTCGCCGCCTGGACGGCCCAGCGGCCGTTGCCGCAGGACATGTCGAGGACGGTGGAGGGGGTTTCCGGCAGCCATCGACTCAGTTGCTCGGCCACGACCGCGTGATAAAAGGTCCAGTACGGCCCGAGCGCACCTGAGCCGTTCAGCTCTTCGGCCGGGATGGGCAGCACAAGCAGCTCCTGGCGTCGGGAGGATCCGGTGGTCTTTGATTACCTACCGGTACGTATCTTCTTTTCCCCGTACCGGGTCGTTCGTCACCTTCTATCTTGCGGGAACAGATGACCGGACGAGCGTGTTGCAAGCGGACAACGCACGATCCTTTCGGAGGTTGGCAAGCAGATGCTCGCCTTGATCGAACCCGTCACCCGCCCCGGTGATCGGGCCATCCCCGGTGAGCGGGTATCCTCCGCTCAGTACGGTGTCCCGCGTCAGCAGGACTCCGGCGATCTTAAGGGGGTGGGTCCGGTCCCTGCGACAGACGAGGAGACTCTGGAGCAGCGGAGCACACGGTTCGAGCGGGATGTCATGCCCTATCTCGACCAGCTCTACTCCGCCGCACTTCGGATGACCCGGAACCCCGCGGACGCCGAGGACCTTCTTCAGGAGACCTTCGCCAAGGCGTTCGCGTCCTTCCACCAGTTCCAGCAAGGCACGAACCTCAAGGCGTGGCTTTACCGAATCCTGACCAACACCTTCATCAACAGTTACCGCAAGAAGCAGCGGGAGCCCAAGCAGTCGGGCGCCGAGGAGATCGAGGACTGGCAGCTGGCCAGGGCCGAGTCGCACACCTCGGCGGGGTTGAAGTCGGCGGAGGCCGAGGCGCTGGAGCACCTCCCGGACACCGACGTGAAGCGGGCGCTGGCCGCGCTTCCTGAGGAGTTCCGCATCGCGGTCTATCTCGCCGACGTCGAGGGCTTCCCGTACAAGGAGATCGCGGACATCATGGGGACCCCCATCGGGACTGTGATGTCGCGGCTGCACCGTGGCCGTCGCCAGCTGCGGACCCAACTGGAGGACTACGCCCGCGAGCGTGGCCTGGTTCCCGCGGAAGGTGCGAAGTGAGCGAGCGAGACAGGAACGGCGATCCCGCCCCGGCGGCCTCGACACCCCTGGGTGAGGTGATCGCATGAGCTGTGGCGAGCACCACGACACCGACTGTCGTGAGGTCCTGGACAAGGTCTACACCTACCTGGACGGCGAGCTCGACGAGCGCAACTGCGCGGACATCCGCCAGCACCTGGACGAGTGCCACCCCTGCCTGGAGGAGTACGGCCTGGAACAGGTCGTCAAGCAACTCGTGGCCAAGCACTGCGGCTGCGACCAGGTTTCGGAAGACCTGCGGGCCAAGGTGCTCAGCCGGATCGACCAGGTACGCTCCGAACTCGCCCACTGACCTCTCCGGAGCTTCCGTACGGTCGTGGTCGTCGCGTGTGCCGAGGGACTGCCGGGTCCACCCGGCAGGTGAACCGCTTCCCTGTTATGGTTCCTGGGTTCGAAACGGTCATGACCTGGCCGTCGGTTCCCTCGGTCCAGGGAACCGAGAAGCCGCTCCCCTCGTGGAGCCGAGGAGTCACACGACGATGGGGGTTGCTCATGCGCATACTCGTGACCGGTGGGGCGGGGTTCATCGGATCCACCCTCGTTGACCGGCTGCTGGCCGACGGGCACGAGGTCGCGGTGGTGGACGACCTGTCCGGCGGTGACCGCGGCAACCTGGTCCGCGCCGCGGAGAGTCCCCTGTTCGCCCTGCACGTGATGGACGTCCGGGACCCGGCCCTGATCGGCCTGGCGGCCGAGTGGAGACCCGAGGTCATCTGCCACCTCGCCGCGCAGATCAGCGTGCGCAAGAGCGTGGCCGACCCGGTGCACGACGCCAGGCTCAACGTCGAGGGCACCGTGTCGGCCCTGACGGCCGCCCACCACGGGGGCACCCGCAAGGTCGTCTTCGCCTCCTCGGTCGCGGTCTACGGCAGGCCGGAGGTCATCCCGGTCTCCGGCGGCGCGGCGACCGACCCGCGCTCTCCGTACGCGGCCTCCAAGCTCAGCGCGGAGACCTACCTGGCCACGTTCAAGGCGCTCCACGGCATCGACTACACCACGCTGGTGCTCGCCAACGTGTACGGCCCGCGCCAGTCGCCGGACGGCGAGGCGGGGGTGGTCGCCATCTTCACGGACGCGTTGCTCAACGGCACCCCCACGGTGGTGTACGGCGACGGCACCCAGACTCGCGACTACATCTTCGTCGACGACGTGGTCGACGGCTTCGCCCGCGCCTGTGGTGCCAAGGGCGGCGGTGGCCGTTTCAACCTGGGCACCGGAGTCGAGACCACCGACCGGAGGCTGCACTCGCTGGTCGCCGCGGCGGCGGGGGCCGCCGACGAGCCGGGTGCGGCCCCGGCACGCCTGGGAGACCTCCCGGCCATGGCCGTCGATCCGGCCGACGCCTTCGACGAGCTCGGCTGGCGCCCCCAGACGGACCTGGCCACGGGCCTGAAGGCCACGGTCGACTGGGCGAGGGCCAGGATCACGAGCCTGTGATCCCGCAAAGCACCCTCACCTCGTGAGACCGCACCGCAGACCGGGACAGCGCCCAGGGGAGTCCCTCAAGAATTTTCCCGATGGACTACCCGTGAGGCCGCGCCGGCGACTGGACTGAGGAGAGGGAGGTCGCGAGGAACGAGCGGCCTCCCTCGACGAGGGAAGGAGCTGGACAAGAGCGGCCTCACCGCGACGCGTTAGCGTCGCCGTAGGCAGGCCCGAACCGCGACGCGTCAGCGTCGCCAACAGCACGTGATTGACTGATTACGCTTTGCTTGCGATTGGTCGTCTCGCCCTCCTGATCTGGCTCGCTTCTGTAGCCTGAGTGCGAAATCGACGTGGAGGCAGCGCATGTTGAAGGAAACGGTCGGCCCGGCCCATCCCGGGATCTCCTGGACCTGAACGCGCGCCCTTCGGAGCCCTAGGGTGGCCGCTTTGCGTGGACTGCCGTGGTTTGCCAAGGTCTATCTGATCCTTGTCATCGGAGCCGCCTTCGTGCTGCTCGGATACAGCATGGCGGCGGACGCTCGTCTGGGTCGGCTCGACTGGTCCAACCTCATGGTGCTTGCCCTGCTGTTCCTGGTGTGCGAATCGGTGCCCACCCTGCTGCACGTCAGGCAGGCGGCGGTGTCGGTCAGCTTCTCCGCCGTGCTCGCCGCGGTGGTGCTGCTCGGCCCCGAGGGGGCGGCGCTGGTCGGCATGACCGCCATGTTCAGCGTGCGGCCCGGCCTGCCGCTGGTGAAGCGGTTGTTCAACAGCGCCCAGTTCGCCATCTGCGGCTACGTCGCGGGCCGGGTCTACGTGGCGCTCGGTGGCAGGGCCGAGGTACCCACCATCGCCGGATTCGACGAGATCATCGTGCCGTTCGCGGGCGCGGCGGCCGTCTTCGTGCCCCTCAACTTCGTCCTGATCGCGTTCGTGCTGGCGTTCACGGGCCAGGCTCACCAGGTGCCGCTGCGTGGCGTGGCCCAGTTCATGGTCTCCTACTTCGGTTACGCCACTTTCGGCCTGCTGATCGCGGGGTTGTGGGCCACGGTCAACTCGATCTCCGCGGTGCTCGTGCTGCTCCCGCTCTTCGTGGCCCGCTGGGCCTTCGGCCAGTACCTCGCGCAGCAGCGCTCCTACGACGCCACGATCGCCGCGCTCTGCCAGGCGGTGGAGACCAAGGACTACTACACACGCGGCCACTGCACCCGAGTCTCCCTGGCCGCGGGAATGATCGCCGAGGAGATCGGCATGAGGTCCGAGCGGTTGCGCGCGATCCGCTACGCCGGGATGCTCCACGACGTGGGCAAGCTGGGCGTGCCGACCAAGGTGCTGCAGAAGGACGGCCCGCTCAGCGAGGAGGAGTTCGCGGCCATCCAGCTCCATCCGATGCGCGGGCTGGAGATCGTGCGCGGCATCGACTTCCTGGACGAGGCGTTCGCCGGGATCATGCATCATCACGAGCGGCAGGACGGCAAGGGCTACCCGATGGGGCTGGCGGGGGACGAGATCCCGGAGTTCGCCAGGATCATCGCGGTGGCCGACGCCTTCGACTCGATGACCTCGGACCGTTCCTACCGCAACGCCCGCTCGCGTGAGGTGGCCATGACCGAGCTGCGCAAGAACGCCGGCACCCAGTTCGACCCGGTGATGGTCGTGGCGTTCATCAAGGCGGTCGACCGTGACGGCTGGGAGCCGCCGCGCACCGTCGGCACGCCCCCGGCGGACGCGGCGGAGACCACCACGAAGGATCACGACGACCCGACCATGCCCATTCAGGTGGTGTCCGAGCGATGAACGGCTCCGGCGCCAACCGGGCTTTCCAGGCGCTCGACTCGGGTCAGCTGCTGCTGATCTGCGCGGCGGGCCTGCTGGCGGTGGCCGGGGTGGCCCACACGGCCGCGACAGGGCTGCTCGATCCCCAGATCGCCGTCGCCTTCGGCGCGTTGATCGCGGTGGGGGAGCTGGCCAGGCTGACCATGCCCGGCAACAGGGAGGTGGCACCGATCGGCGCGGCGGCCGCGCTCGGTTACACGCTCCTGCTGGACATGGGCGGTGTTCCCACCCGGCACTCGGCGCTCCAGGTCGTCGCGGTGCTCTCGGTCGGCATGGTCGCCGGGGCGCTTCCGCACCTCGCGGTGGGCCGTCCACCCCGTCTGGACGCGATGGCGCGCAGGCTGCTCACCGGCGCCCTGCTCGCGCTGGCCTACCGGCCGCTGGCAGGCCCGCTGTTCGACCTGGCCAGAGGCGATGAGAGCGGCTGGTGGCCCGCGCTCGGAGTGATGGCACTGTTCATCCTGCTCATGGTGGTGGCGGACGTGTTGCTGGCCGCCGCGCTCCGGGCCGAGCAGGTGCGTGCCGCCTTCAGGGTGGCCGTTCACGACGAGCTGTGGATGGCGGCGCCGCTGGGGGTCGCCGTCGCGGCCTCGGGCATCCTGCTCGCGCTCGCCTCGCACAGCATGGACATGGCCGCGCTGCTGGTCTTCGCGGCGCCGTTGCTGGTCACCCAGGTCGCCTTCCGCAAGTACGCCGGGATCAGGGCCACCTATCTGCAGACCGTACGAGCGTTGTCGCGGGTCACCGAGGTCGGCGGCTATGTCGAGCCGGGGCACTCCCGCCGGGTGAGCCGCCTGGCGGTGGCGGTCGGGCGAGAGCTCGGCACGGCGGAGCCCGAGCTGCTGGAGCTCGAATACGCCGCGCTCATGCACGACATCGGTCAGCTGTCGTTGCGCGACCCGATTCCCGGCGGTGCCACGGTCCTCACCGACCCCGAGCAGGCGCGGCGCATCGCCGAGTTGGGCGCGGAGGTGATCAAGCAGACCGGGGTGCTGGACCGGGTGGCCGAGATCGTCCGTCGTCAGTGTGACACCTGCGCCGAGACGCCGCCCATGGCCAGCCGCATCATCAAGGCGGCCAACGCCTACGACGATCTCGTGGGTGGTTCCAGTGACCGCGATCGGGCAGGCGCCGCACTGGAGCGCCTCCGTCTCGGCGCGGGCAAGGAGTACGATCCGACGGTCGTCGAGGCGATGGCCAAAGTGATCGACAGGCTGGCCCCGATCCATCGGCTCTAAGCCTCCCCGCGGCTGAACGCCGGCTGCGGCTCTGCCTGGAGTTGCTGTAACGGCCTGGAGTCCGTCGACGGAAAGTACGACACAGGACTGGTGTCTCGGATGCGAGCGTGATCAGCTCTGTCTGGCAAAGTTGAAGAACGTTGAACGATGGGAGTTTCCGGTGGCTGAGATCCGCGCTGAGATGGTGGCGAACGTCTGGAAGGTCCTGGTGGCCGAGGGGGACACCGTCGAGGACGGCGACACCCTGCTCATTCTTGAGTCGATGAAGATGGAGATCCCGGTCCTCACCGAGGACGACGGTGTGATCGCCAAGTTGCAGGTCGCCGAGGGCGACGTCATCCAGGAGGGCGACCTGATCGCCGTTATCGAGTAGTTCCGCCCTCGTTCCCGGGAGCGAGGCGCGCGAGGAAGCGTTCGCGGTCGACGACGACGCGCTCGATGGTTCCGCTCGCGACGACGGCCCTCCGATCGCGGGCGGTGAAGCCGAAGACCAGGCGGCGGCCGTCGACCTCGGTGAGTTCGACGACGACCTCGATGTGCGTGCCGACCGGGCTGGCCGCCAGGTGCTCCAGAGAGACCCGGGTGCCGACGGAGGTCTGGCCGGGGGCCAGAGCCCCCGCGACCGCCTGGAGGGTCGCCTGTTCCGCGAGAGCCAGTACGCGGGGGGTGGCCAGCACGGGGACGTCCCCGCTGCCGACCTTCGCCGCGGTGTCCTCTCTCTCCACCATGGTGAGAAGCCGTGCCTGCAGACCGGGAGCGAGTGCCATGCGCGCCAGCATAGGCTCTGGTCCCGTGACCCCGTACTGCGACCACTGCGGCCGCCCGGAGGGCGAGGCCGACCACGCCGGGTGCCGGGCCGCGCGCGTGATGGAGCCGCCCCGTTACTGTGCCCGCTGCCGCCGCCGGATGGTGGTGCAGGTGACCCCCGGCGGCTGGTCCGCGCGCTGCGCCGAGCACGGTGTGACAAGCGGCTGACGGTGAGCGGCATGCGACCGGCTTTTCCACCCGAATGTGGTTCGGTGAAGTAGATGGCTTTCGCCCCGGTTTACGCCTTATCTTCGTAGACCTGTAGGGTTTTACGGACTTTGCTGATGTGCTGTGGGTTGCCAGTGCGGTACCCGAGTCGACTGTTTCGGGTATGACGCCCGAGTTGCCCCGGGCGCAAGGGTCTGCAAGGTGTACAAGTACGCCCAAAAGTGCCGGGGTTTGTGCGATGCTACGGCACGCGTCTTGTTTGCGAGCCCTACGGCATGCAGGGTTTCGTTACAGCGCCGTGACGGTGCCGCGATGCGAATCCGCTTTGTTGGAGAGCCCTGGCGTAGGAGTGGAGAGGGTTACGGGGGAGTAATGGTGGCCCAAGGCACGACGCTGGCGGGGCGGTATCGCCTGAACACCCGCATCGGCGCCGGTGGTATGGGCGAGGTGTGGAAGGGCGAGGACATGGTCCTGGCCCGCACCGTCGCCGTCAAGGTGCTGCTTCCGGGCCGTACCGATGATCCGGGCTTCCTGGTTCGCTTCCAGGGCGAGGCCAGGGCGATGGCGACGATCAACCACCCCGGGGTCGTCGACGTGTACGACTACGGGGTTCACGAGGTGCCCGGCGCGGGGGCTACGGCGTACCTGGTGATGAAGTTCGTCGACGGTGAGCCGCTCGACCGCCTGCTCGGGCGGCTGCGACGCATCGCCCCCGGCGCCGCGATGGACCTCATCGCCCAGGCGGCCTCGGCGCTGCAGGCGGTCCATGACCAGGGCATCGTTCACCGGGACATCAAGCCGGGCAACCTGCTGGTGCGCTCGGACGGCACCCTGGTGCTCACCGACTTCGGCATCGCCAGGTCCGACACCGCCAGCCGGCTCACCGACGCGGGCATGGTGCTCGGCACCGCCGCCTACTGTGCGCCGGAGCAGGCGGAGGGCGCACCCGTCACCCCCGCGGTGGACATCTACGCGCTGGGCGTGGTGGCGTACGAGTGCCTGGCCGGGCAGCGCCCGTTCGACGGTGACACGCCGGTCACCATCGCGCTCAAGCACATCCGCGAGACGCCGCCGCCGCTGCCGCCAGACGTCCCGCCCGCGATCCGGGCACTTGTGGAGCGCTCCCTCGCCAAGGATCCGGCCCGGCGCTTCCCAAGCGCCATGGCCATGAGCGCCGCCGCGAGGCAGTCGATCCTCCCGCGGGACGCCGAGGCGGGTCCGCAGCAGTCACCGGTCGAGACCGGCTGGCAGGAGCAGGCGTTCGCCGGGCCTCAGACGGGCTGGCAGGGCTCCGCTGCACCTCAGCCAGGACATGGGCCGGCGGGCGGCCGGCAGGGGACCGAGCCACCCGAGGTGCCGGGGTCGGCGCAGGCCACCGAGGCCATTCCCGGCGGGCGCGGCTCCCGCGCGATGAAGAAGCCACGGCGTAAGGGCGGGCTGGTGGCCGTGTCCGCCACGGCGGGCGTGATATGCGTTGGTCTTGTCGCGGTGGCGATCAACGGGCTGGCGGCCTCCACGGTGCCGAAAGACAACATGAACACCCAGTCGACGCCCAGCGTGAGCGAACCGCAGACGCTCACCGCGAAGCCGGTGCAGAAGCGGCGGGTGCCCAACGTGACGGGCCTGACACCGGAGGCGGCCAGAGCGTACCTGAAGAAGGCGGGTCTGAAGGCAACGGTTTTCGGAAACGCCGACACGGGCGGCTCGGAGTGCGCGAAGGTCGTTCAGCAGGATCCCGTCGCCCGGGTCATGTGGGATCCGAGAAAGCCGGTGGAGATCGTGGTGACCGACGATGGCTGTCCGCCATCGACGGAGCCCGCCGCCCCGACCCCGACCTCCACGCCAACGCCGACTCCGACTCCCACGCCGACCCCCACCCCGACGCCAACGCCGACCGCGACGCCGGCGCAGAAGAGGAAGGTGCCGAACGTCGTGGGTCTGACTCCGACGGCGGCCGTGGCACAGCTCAAGGCGGCGGGTCTGAAGGCGAAGGTCAGCGAGAGCGCCGACATCGACCACTCACAGTGCTTGAAAGTGGTTCAGCAGGACCCCGCGCCGAATGCCATGTGGGACTCCAGCAAGCCGGTGGAGATCGTGGTGATCAGTGAGAAGTGCCCACCGACCCCCACACCGACCGCCACACCCACGACCTAGCCGGATGTCCCCCTCCAGGTAGCGAAAGGTCCGGTCAATGCGGTGGCGGATCTCGTCGGCGACAGGCCGACGAGATCGACGCCCGTCGAGCAGAGCCTAGACGCCCGTGGTCTGGCGAGGATAGGCCACCGAGGGGTCGGTGGCGATGTTGACCATGTAGGGCACGCCGGAGTCGAACGCGCGGCGCAGGGCCGGGCCGATCTGTGCGGGGTCGGTGACGAGCTCGCCGCCACCGCCGAGGGCGGTCACCACCTGGTCGTAGCGGCACTGCGGCTGGAGATCCGCGGCCACGTCGTAGCCGTAGAGCATCTGCATGGGATGCTTCTCCAGACCCCACATGCCGTTGTTGCCGCAGATCATCACGACCGGCAGCCGGTGGCGCACCAGAGTGTCGACGTCCATCAGCGAGAAACCGGCCGCACCGTCGCCGAGCAACAGCACCACCTGTGAGGAGGGGCGGGCCAACCTGGCGGCGATGGCGTAACCCAGGCCCGTGCCCAGGCAGCCGTACGGACCCGGATCGAGCCAGTTGCCCGGCTGCTTCGGCTCGACGTACTTGCCCGCGTACGAGACGAAGTCACCGCCGTCACCGATCACCACGGCGTCGTCGGCGAGGAGCTTGCCCAGCTCGCCGTAGATCCGCATCGGGTGGATCGGGTCGGCCGCGGACTCAAGCAGGGCGGCGTCGGCGGCGATGGCGGCCGAGGCCGCCTCGGAGAGCCGGGTCACCCAGGGGGCGTGGTTCTTGGGGGACACGCCCGCTTCGGCGCAGGCCGTGCCGAGCCCCCAGAAGAGCAGCGAGAGGTCGCCGGCGGCGGTGCCGACCGGGTCCATGTGCGTGGTCAGCTGTGACGGCGCGTCGGCCAGGTGCACGACCTTGGCGAGCGGAGCGCCGTCCTTGCCGCCGAACCAGCCGTAGCCGAGGCGGAAGTCGATCGGGGTGCCCGCCACGATCACCAGGTCCGCCTGGGAGAACGCCATTCCTCTGGCCCGGGTGACCAGCAGTTCGTGGCCGGCGGGCAGGATGCCGCGGCCTTGGCCGTTGGGGATGACCGGCAACCGGTATTCCTCGGCGAAGCCCCTGGCGACCTCCTCGGCGCGGTCCATCCACACATCGGAACCGAGCACCAGCACCGGGCGCTGGGCCTCGGCGATCAGGCGGGCGATCGCGGCCAGCGCATCGGGGTCGGGCTCCAGCGGCGACGGGGTCAGCGTCTCGGGGGCCTCCTCGAGCGGAGGCGCGGCCGAGAAGAGGTGGTCCATGTGGAAGTCGAGGAAGACGGGGCCGCGGTGCGGAGCGAGGGCGGTGCGGAAGGCCATCTCCACGTCCTGAGCGATGGAGTCGGCGCCCGATCCGGTGAAGGCCAGCTTGGTGATCGGTGCGAACAGCGGCGGGTGGTCGATCTCCTGCAGCGCGCCCGAACCCCACCGGGACTGGGGGGCACGGCCTCCCATGACCACGACGGGCGAGCCGTTGAAGTGCGCGGTGGCCACTCCGCTGACGCCGTTGGTGATGCCGGGCCCCGCGGTGAGCACGGCCAGCCCGGGTTTACGGGTGAGCCGCGCGGTCGCCTCGGCGGCGAAGACCGCGCTCTGCTCGTGGCGAACGTCCAGGATGGGCATCCCCTCGTGGACCGCGCCGTCGTAGAGCGGGAAGACATGTCCACCGGACAGGGTGAACATGGTCTCGATGCCGTATGCCTTGGAGATGGCGACCGCGATGTCACCTGCGTGCTTCGGAGACTCCATATCGCGCAACCTACCAGTCAGTCACTTAGCCGAACAGGGATTGTTCTCCCTGCCCAGATCCCCTCGCCTAATGCGGGCGGCACATATGGCATCCGGCCGGAGATAAGGGGCCGTCATGCGTCGGAGGGAGGCTCAGAGAGTGTCGGAGAGCGCCTTGATGGGCATCTTCAGGTCCGCCAGCAGGCCGAGGTCGGCCTCGGCCCTGCGACCCAGGGTGGTCAGGTAGTTCCCCACGATGATCGCGTTGATGCCGCCGAGCATGCCGTCGCGGGTGCCCAGGTCGCCCAGGGTCAGCTCGCGACCGCCCGCGTAGCGCAGGATCGTGCGGGGCAGCGCGAGCCTGAAGGTGGCGATCGTCCGGAGCGCCTCGGACCCCTCCAGCAGCGGGAAGGACTCGAAGGGCGTGCCGGGGCGCGGGTTGAGGAAGTTCAGCGGGACCTCGTCGGGCGCCAGCTCGCCCAGCTGCCCGGCGAATTCGGCCCGCTGCTCCCGCGTCTCGCCCATGCCCACGATGCCGCCGCAGCACAGTTCCATGCCGGCCTCGCGCACCATCAGGCAGGTGTCCCAGCGCTCCTGCCAGGTGTGGGTGGTGACGACCTTCCCGAAGTGGGACCTCGCGGTCTCCAGGTTGTGGTTGTAGCGGTGCACGCCCATCTGGGCCAGCTCGTCGACCTGAGCCTGGGTGAGCATGCCCAGCGAGCACGCGACGTTGATGTCCACCGCCTCGCGGATCGCCTTCACGCCCTGGCGGACCTGGTCCATCAGGCGCTGGTCGGGTCCCCGTACGGCGGCCACGATGCAGAACTCGGTGGCCCCGGTCGCGGCGGTCTCCCTGGCGGCCTCGACCAGTGAGGGGATGTCCAGCCAGACGGCGCGGACCGGGGAGGAGAACTGCCCCGACTGCGAGCAGAAGTGGCAGTCCTCGGGGCAGCCGCCGGTCTTGAGGGAGACGATCCCCTCGACCTCCACCTCGGGACCGCACCATTTCATCCGCACCTCGTGGGCCAGGGCCAGCAGCTCGGCCAGGCGGTCGTCCGGCAGTTCCAGGCAGCGCAGGGCCTGTGCGGCGTCGAGACCGCGGCCTTCCTCCAGCACCTGCGTCCTGGCGATCTCGAGGATGTCGCTCATGAATACCTCCAGCGTGGAGATCCCGGGTGCCGGCCCCGGGAAAGGGGGACTCCCGGCTTCCACCGGGGAGGACGTCGAGCGGTTCGGATCCGCGGCCGTGGCTACGGGGAAAGCCTAAGGGTGGTGCGGAAGGCGGCGGGGTCGAAGCCACCGCCCAGCGCCGGCCCCAGCCCGGAGCGGGCGGCGCGGGCGAAGGCGTCGCGCCCCAGCAGCCCGGCACCCTCGGGGAGGGCGCCCGCCAGCGGCCGGGCGGCCAGCATCTCCAGATCCGCGACGTTGCTCCGCTCGGCAACGCCGGGCTCGGCCGGCCAGGAGCCGATCACCACCCCGGCCGGCTCCAGCCCCCGGTGGGCCATCGCCTCCAGCGTCAGCGCGGTGTGGTTGAGCGTGCCCAGCCCGGCCCTGGTCACCAGGAGCACCGGCGCCGAGAGCGCCCTGGCCAGGTCGGCCAGGGTCGCGCCCTCCTCGTCGAAACGGACGAGGAGCCCGCCCGCCCCCTCGACGATCACCAGCCGGTGTGAGTCGGCCAGCTCGCCGACCCGGTCCGCCACCCGGGCGAGGGAGACCGGCGGCAGACCGGCCAGGCGCGCCGCCGCCGCGGGGGACAGCGCGGCAGGGTACCTGGCCGACTCGAAGGTCGTCCGTACCCCGGACAGCCGGATGATGTCGTCCACGTCGCCGGGTTCGGTGTCCGACACCCCGGTCTGCGCGGGTTTCAGCACGGCCACGGAGGAGCCCCGCTCCCTGGCGAGCGAGGCCACCGCCGCGGTGACGACTGTCTTTCCCACCCCGGTGTCGGTCCCGGTGACCACGAGAATGCTCATCCGTCCCAGCTTAGGTGGGTCAGGGACGGCGCAGCCGGGTGACGAACTTGTAGCGGTCGCCCCGGTACAGGGACTGCGCCCACTCGACCGGGTTACCGTCCGCGTCGAAGGCGTGCCTGGTGAGCAGGAGCAGCGGCAGGCCCGCGTCGACGCCGAGCACCTGCGCGTCGTACGGGGTGGCCAGCACGGTCTCGATGATCTCCTCGGCGTCGGTCAGCCGCACGTTGTACGCGTTGTACAGCGTCTCGTACAGCGAGGAGTGCATCTCCAGCTCCCGCCGCAGGCGGGGGAAGCGCCGGGCCGACAGGTGGGTGGTGTCGATCGACATCGGCTCGCCGCTGGCCAGGCGTAACCGGTGAATACGCAGCACGCGGCCGCCGGCGTTGATGGCCAGGCGGCGGGCCAGCTGCTCGTCGGCGGTGACGTAGCTGATGTCAAGGATCTTGGTGTCGGGTTCGAGGCCGACGGTCCGCAGATCCCCGGTGTAGGAGGTCAGCTGGAGGACCTGGGCGACCTTGGGCTGTGCGACGAACGTCCCCTTGCCCTGGATGCGCACCAGGCGGCCCTCGACCACGAGCTCGGACAGGGCCTGGCGCACCGTGGTGCGCGACGTCTCGAAGCGGACCGCGAGGGCTCGCTCGGGGGGCAGGGCGCTGCCTGCGGGCAGGCTCTTGGTGAGGGTGAGCAGGCTGCGCTTGACGTCGTAGTATTTCGGGATTCTCGGGGAGTCGTCGCTCACATGGTCACCTTCATCTCGGCCACGGCGGTGAGTGCACCCCTGATCACCGCTAGATCGTCGGAACTCAGATTGGCCCGTGCCGTCAAGCGCAGGCAAGAGCGGCCGACCGGCACCGAGGGCGGCCGGAAGCATCCGGCGCGCACCCCGTGTTCCGCACAGATGAGGGCGGCCCGAAGTGCGATCTCGGGTGGGCCGAGCACGACGGGGACGACCGCACCCGCTGGATCGCCGCTCTCCAGGCCGAGATCGCGGGCCATAGCGGCCAGCTCCCTCGCCATGGTTCGCACGCGTCCGGGCAGTTCGGGCTGATGGTGAAGGATATCGACAGCGGCGAGTGCCGCGGCCACGCTGCCGGGTGCCAGCCCGGTGTCGAAGATGAACGGCCGGCCCGTGTCCACAAGGGTTTGGATCACCTCGGGCGTGCCCAGTACGGCTCCGCCCTGGGAGCCCAGGGACTTGGACAGTGTGATCGTTCTCACAATGCCCGGCTCGGCCGCCAGCCCCGCGGCGTGCACGGCGCCCTGTCCGCGCGGCCCGACGACCCCGATCGCGTGGGCCTCGTCGACGACCAGCAGCGCACCCTGCCGCACCGTCGCCGCGTACAGCTCCGCGAGTGGGGCCAGATCGCCGTCCACGGAGAAGACCGCGTCCGTGACCACGATCGCGTGTTCCTCCTCCCGGCAGGCCAGCGCCCTCTCCACGGCGGCGACGTCCCGGTGCGGGGTGACCACGACCCGCGAGCGCGACAGCCGGCAGGCGTCCACTATCGACGCGTGGTTGCCCGCCTCGGAGACCACCAGGGCGCCCCTGCCCAGAGCCGCGACGGCGGCCAGGTTGGCCAGGTAGCCGGAGGAGAACACCAGGGCGCCCTCCGCGCCGGTGAAGGCGCACAGCCGGGCCTCCAGGCGCGCGTGCAGGGTCGTGGAGCCGGTGACCAGGCGGGAACCCGTGGAGCCGGTACCCCAGGTACGTGTCGCCGCCACGGCGGCCTCGGCCAGTCGCTCGTCCCTGGCCAGGCCGAGGTAGTCGTTGGAGGCCAGATCGACGAGGCCGTCGTCGTCCGGTGTACGGGCGCGCAGGGTCCGCCGTAGCCCCGCGGCCTCCCTCGTGGTCGCCGCCGCGCGGAACCGGACCAGCGGATCAGGGATCTGCTCCATAAGCGGCATCTTTTCAGCAGGACTCACCCGATTCGCGTTCGGGCCTGGAAAGAACGCATGATGCACGGGTGCCGACTCTAAGCGACCTGGCGGTTCGTCACACCGCGCTCGACGATGCGGACCTTGAGTGGATGCACTCGCTGGTCTCCGACTGGCAGCTCCTCGCGGACCTGTCCTTTGCCGACCTGATCCTGTGGATCCCGCTGAAGGACGGCTCCGGCTGGGTCGCGATCGCGCAGATGCGGCCCACCACCGGGCCGACCGTCTATCACGACGACATCGTTGGCATGATCGCCGCGAAGGGCGAACGGCCGCTGCTGGAGACGGCCTGGAACGAGCGGCGTATCTGCCGTGAGGGTGATCCGGACTGGTCGAGCGGGGTGCCGGTGCGCGAGGAGACCATTCCCGTGCGGCGGGCCGACCACTTCCTGGGCGTCATCCAGCGCTCGACGAACCTGTCCTCCGCGCGGACCCCCTCCAGGCTGGAGCTGACGTACCTGCAGAGCGCCTCCGACCTGGCCCAGATGGTGGCCGAGGGCCGCTTCCCGTTCTCCGGCGCGGAGCCGATCCTGGTCCGCTCACCGCGCGTGGGCGACGGGCTGCTCCGGCTCGATCGGGCGGGCCGGGTCACGTACGCCTCGCCGAACGCGCTGTCGGCCTACCGGAGGCTGGGCCTCACCGCCGACCTGGTCGGTGCGGAGCTGGGCCGTACGACCGCCACGCTCTGTTACTCCGACGAGCCCATCAACGAGAACCTGATGATCGTCGCGAGTGGGCGAGAGCCCAGGGAGACGGAGGTGGAGTCGGGTGGCACCGTCGTGCAGCTGCGGGCGATCCCGCTGATCGTCGGCGGCGGGAGGATCGGCGCCCTGGTGCTCATCAGGGATGTGACCGAGCTGCGCCGCCGCGAGCGAGAGCTGATGACCAAGGACGCCACCATCAGGGAGATCCACCACCGGGTGAAGAACAACCTGCAGACGGTGGCCGCGCTGCTGCGGCTCCAGGCCAGGCGGCTGCAGCTGCCGGAGGGCAGGGAGGCGCTGGAGGAGGCGGTACGCAGGGTCGGGTCGATCGCGATCGTGCACGAGACGCTCTCCCACACGCCCGAGGAGCAGGTGGACTTCGACGACATCGCCGACAGGGTGATCGCGATGACGGGAGAGGTCGCGGCCCCGGAGACGCAGGTCGTGCCGCGCCGGGTCGGGAGCTTCGGGGTGCTGCGCTCGGAGATCGCGACGCCGCTGGCGATGGTCCTCACGGAGCTGCTGCAGAACGCGGTCCAGCACGGGCTGGCGCAGCGTCAGGGTAAGCTTCAGGTGATCGTGTCACGCGGGGGCGAGCGGTTGGACGTGATCGTGTCCGACAACGGCAGCGGGCTGCCGGAGGACTTCGACCTGGACCAGACCACCAGTCTGGGTTTGCAGATCGTACGGACCCTGGTGGTGGGAGAGCTGTCCGGGCGGCTGGCCATCGAACCGCGACAGGGCGGCGGCACCGAGGTGAGCCTGAGCATCCCCCTCCCCGCTGCCTAGGCGGCAGGACAGGGGAATAGCATCAGTTCAAGACCTCACAGCGAGGCCGTATCGCCGGCCGGAGCAGGGATCGGAGTGTCCTATCCGCAACGCGCGGCGTCGCCGTTGACGCAACGCGAAACGGAACAAGCGAAGAGATAGGCAACCAGATCAGCGCGCTTCACCACAACGCCAAGCCGGTGACCGATCAGATGCCACCTTGGGACGTGCCCATGCCCTGGCCCGAGGGGACTACCGTGAGGCCGCGCCGGGGACTGGACTGAGGAGAGCGGGGTCGTGAGGAACGAACGACCCCGCTCGACGAGGGAAGGAGCCGGGTCCCAGCGGTCGAACCGCGACGCGTCAGCGTCGCCGGACACTCGTGAGGCCGCGCCGGGGACTGGACTGAGGAGTGAAGCGGATGAACGACGAGGGAAGGAGCCGGGTAAGAGCGGCCGAACCGCGACGCGTCAGCGTCGCAGTTGAACACTGTTAAACACCACTGCGGGCGCGGGCTCGGGCCGTACGGCGCTTGAAGGCGCGTCGCTCGTCCTCGCTCAGGCCGCCCCAGACGCCGGCGTCCTGCCCGGATTCCAGTGCCCACTTCAGGCATGCTTCACTGATGGTGCAAGTACGGCAGACCTGCTTCGCTTCTTCGATCTGCATCAGGGCGGGGCCGGTGTTGCCGATCGGGAAGAACAGCTCGGGGTCCACGTCACGGCAGGCAGCTCGGTGGCGCCAGTCCATGCGTCCACTCCTTAGTAAAGAGGAGCTCTTACGCGCTCCAACGGCTCACTTTGTGAAGAGTTTCACTAACCAGCGCGAACAACTCCCCGATCCGTGGTTCGGCTCGGGGCACGTCCGCTTGATCGCCGATGGCCTGGGAGCGGGGTGCCGCTCAAAGGTCCTACGTTCCGACGTCAATCTCGAGATTGTCAGCCACGCTCAGTACACGCAAGAGGTTTGGGAGAAGGTTTTGCCTGAAATGGATGTCGGATGCGTCACACAATGACACGACGTAACGGGTTAGACCAAGACTCGTAACGCGTTAGGGATAGAACGGAACGTTATTCGCTCAACTTCCCCCAGGTAGTCCCCGTCCAGCTGAAACGCCACGGGCCGCTCGGCACTCAGCGTGAACTCTCCCTCGTCGTGGAGCTGTACCAGGTGACGGCCGTTGGGCAGAGTGTCGCGGGCACCGATGATCTGAGGTATCAGCTGGAGCATGCTCGGCAGGCCCAGGCGCTGCAGTCCCAGCAGGTCAAGGCCGGTCTCGAAGCTCGCCCACGGGGTCGGTGAGACCGGCCGCGGGCCGATGTACGTCCAGGGTGAGGTGTTGGAGACGACGGCCATGTAGATGCCGCCGGTCGGCGGCACCTCCGGCCCCTCGACGGTCATCGAAGGATGGCGCTTGTCCGTCGACAGGTAGTGGTGTAGTGCGGTGTTCACGTAGCGCGCGGGCGTGGCCTTGCGGCCGGTGCCCCTCATCCCCTCGACCGCCCTGACCACCTCGGCGTCGTACCCCAGGCCACTACAGAACGTGAAATATCTAGTCTGGCCATCCCAGATCGCCTGACCGAGGCCGACGATCCGCTGCCGGCCGTCCCGGATCGCCTCCAGGATCGCCCCCACCGCCTCGACCGGGCTGTTCGGCAGGCCGAGGGCCCGGACGAACACGTTGGCGCTGCCGCCGGGGATGGCCAGCAGTGCCGGCCGGTCGGCCGAGCTGCCCTCGTCGCCTCCCTTTCCGTCCACCGGGTCGAGCAGGCCGTTCACTGCCTCGTTGATGGTGCCGTCACCGCCCAGGACGGCCAGCACGTCGTAACCGGAGGCGTGGGCCTTGCGGGAGAGCTGTGTCGCGTGTCCCCGGTAGCCGGTCTCCTCGACGGTCAGGTTCATCGTCGCGCTCAACGCCCTGATGAGCACATCCCTGGTCCGCTGGTTGGTCGTCGTCGCCTTCGGGTTCACCAGGAGCATCGCGCGCATAATCTCAGCGTATCCGCCGAGCCCCGAACTTCCGTCGAAACCCGACCTTCCGTTAAGGTCCAAGCCAAGACGGCAAAGAACGGTGCGGCACCCTCCGGCGATAGGGTTGACACCGTGTCGAACCGTCCGATGACCCTCGCCGTCGCCGCCGCCGTCATGGCGGTGGAAGGCGCCACCGCTCTGCTCCTCGGCGGCTACGTCGGAGTGGAGACCGTGATCGGCCAGCCGTCCGACCTGACGACCTCGATCGCCGTCGCGGTGTCCGGGATCATCATCGGCGCGGCTCTGCTCTGGGTCGGATGGGGCATGATCCTCACCGAGCGGTGGGCCAGGAGTCCGGGCGTGCTGACCCAGATCTTCGCCACCCCGATCTCGATCACGCTGATCCAGTCCGACCAACTGGTGATCGGCATCTCGCTGATCACCCTGGCGGTGATCGGACTGGTCACGCTACTGTCTCCGCCGACGACGCACGCCCTCTACGGGGACCAGGAGTAGGCACTCGCGGGACTGGTCAGGCGGGGCCTCGTCGCGCCACCGGTCACCGCGGTTCCCCCGCTGCCCTGTAAGGCACCGCCTGACCGACCCTCGTCGCGGCAGGACCTGCCAGGCAGGCCTTAGTCGTCCACGGTCAGGCCCTCGCGGAGCTGCGCGAGTGTCCTGGCGAGCAACCGGGACACGTGCATCTGCGAGATGCCGAGCTCGGTGGCGATCTGGGACTGTGTCATGTTGCCGAAGAAACGCAGCAGCAGGATTCGCTTCTCGCGCGGAGGCAGCCGCTCCAGCAGGGGCTTGAGCGACTCACGGTACTCGACGCCCTCCAGGGAGTCGTCCACGATGCCCAGGGAGTCGGCCACCGCCGGTGCGTCGTCGTCGCCGGAGTCGGGCGCGTCGAGGGAGACCGTGGAATAGGCGTTGGCCGACTCCAGCCCTTCGAGCACCTCCTCCTCGCTCATCTTCAGGAACGTGGCCAGCTCGGCCACGGTCGGCGCGCGCCCCTCCCGCTGGGAGAGCTCGCTGATCGCCTTGGTGAGCGAGAGCTTCAGCTCCTGAAGCCGGCGCGGTACGCGGACCGCCCAGCCCTTGTCACGGAAGTGACGTTTGATCTCGCCGACGATCGTCGGGGTGGCGTAGGTGGAGAACTCCACGCCGCGGCCGAGATCGAAGCGGTCGATCGACTTGATCAGGCCGATGGTCGCGACCTGTGTGAGGTCATCCAGCCACTCGCCCCGGTTGCGGAACCGGCGGGCGAGATATTCGACGAGGGGCAGGTGGAGCTCGACGAGCTCGTCACGGATGCGCTGGCGCCGGGGGTCGTCGGAGGTCAACTCCACCAGCTCCGCGAAGAGCAGGCGCGCACGCACCCGGTCGGGCACCGCGTGGTCGCTGGCGGCCATGGCACGAGTCCTTTCCGTCACGCCGGCCTCGCCGCGCCTCGGCGCTTGCGGAGGACGATCGCCATACGGTCGGGGGAGTCGGTTACGGCATCCACATCATCAGCCAGGGCGGTGAGCACCATCCACGCGAAATCGTCGCGCTTCGGGGGGGTGCTTCCCACCGTGCTGACCTCGACCCGCACCTTCATCAACTGCCCGGTGAGTTCGAACTCGGCGGTCAGATCGGTGCCGGGGACGGCCTGGGTCAGCAGCATCGCACACGCCTCGTCGACCGCGATCCGTAGATCCTCGATCTCGTCCAGCGTGAAGTCCAGCCGTACGGCAAGTGCGGCTGTCGCCGTACGCAGCACGGACAGATAAGCACTCGTCGCCGGCAGCCGGACGCTCACCACGTCACGGATCCCGCCCATGCCGACTGCGGGCGCCTCGGTGTGTTCGGTCACGTTCCTCCTCGCAGAGTCGCTGACTGCAACCTACAGCCCTGAGACGGTGGTTGGCCCATTTGGACTCGCGATCGGGGCGATTTGACTGTATTGATTACGAATCTATGGCGACCCTCTGGCGACGCTAACGCGTCGCGGTTCGGTTGTTACATGGCGACGCTGACGCGTCGCGGTGAGGCCGCTCTTATCCGGCTCCTTCCCTCGTCGAGCGGGGTCGCTCGTTCCTCACGACCCCGCTCTCCTCGGTCCAGTCGCCGGCGCGGCCTCACGGTAGTCCCTCGGGACAGAGCGCAGGCACGTCCCCCAGGGGTGCTGCTTGGGGCAGGTCCCCGGCGCGGCCTCACGGGCTGGTCGTGAGGGTTTTAGGCGGCCTTGGTCTCCCAGAAGATCTTGGAGATCTCGTCGATCTTGCCCAGCAACTCGTCGGCCTTGGCGACGTCGACGGTGCCCTTGCCGCCGGCCGCGCCCGCGAGCTTGGTGGCCTCCCAGAACAGCTGGTGCAGCTGCGGGTAGGTCTCCAGGTGCGGAGGCTTGAAGTAGTCGGTCCACAGCACCCACAGGTGGTGCTTGACCAGCTCGGCCCGCTCCTCCTTGATGGTGAGCGCACGGGAGCGGAACACCGGGTCCTCGTTTCCGGCGTACTTCTCCATGATGGCCTTGACGGACTCGGCCTCGATGCGGGCCTGAGCCGGGTCGTACACGCCGCAGGGCAGGTCGCAGTGCGCCGACGCGATGTTCCTGGGGCGCAGAAGTCGTGCGAGCATCGGAAATCCTTCCTTGATGCCATGTTCAGAATGGTCCGGTTAACGACCTTACTCGTCTCTGAATGCCCGTGTGGGAGGGGGTTACGCTCGATGAGAGTACGTGTCGCGGGGGACTCGATGCTGCCCGCGCTGCGGTCCGGCGACTGGCTCTGGGTACGGCGCGGAGCGGCGGTGAGGCCCGGCGACCTGGTAGTCGCCCGGCTGCCGTCCGACCCCGCCGTGCTCATCGTCAAACGTGCGGTCTGGGAGGCGGACGGCGGCTGGTGGCTGGAGAGCGACAACCAGCGTGCTCCCGGCAGGCGTGACAGCTGGGACTTCGGCGCGCTGCCTCCGTCGTCGATCGTCGGCCGGGTGGTGCTGCGCTACTGGCCGACCTTCTGGCGGGCCCGGTAGGCGGCGACGTTGGCACGGCTGGCGCACCGCTCCGAGCAGTACCGGCGCGACCGGTTGGAGGAGGTGTCGAGGTAGGCCCTGCGGCAGGGCGGCGCCTGGCAGAGGCCGAGCCGGTCGACGCCGAGATCGGTGATCATGGTGGCGAGCCCCATCACCGCTCCCACGGCGTACTGGTCGGCCATCCGGCCGCCCTCGGTGAGGTGCAGATGCCAGCGCTCGCCGTCGTGCCCGGAGATCTGCGGCTGGACCGGGTGGTGGATCAGCAGCGAGTTGAGCCGGTCGACCACCGCCTCCTCGTCGCCCGCCTCGGCGGTCTCGAACACGATCATCAGTTCTTCGCGCAGGTCACGCAGGGCCTCCAGGTCGCTTCTGGTGATGCGGCAGCCGGGCCGGTAGCGACCGCCCTCTTCCAGGAGCGCGCGCAGCCCTTCGAGACCGGTCAGCCGGTCGGGGCTGTTGATCAGTAGTACGGCCAGCTCCGCGTAGGAGGTCAGGTCCATCTGAGGATCCGTCAATGTAAGAGGTGGCATGGACTTCGAGTATTACACGGTGTGGTGAGGTTAACACCGGGACGACGAAAGTATGGGGTACCCGCCCGTGGTGACAGTCTCAACATGTGGCACAATCGAGCGACGGGTGACCCCCGGACCCTCCAGGCGACCGTGCTCAGTGAAGTAGGCCCCGAGCGGCTACAGAAGCCGGGGACAGGCTTTCCACGGCCGCCTCAGAAGGAACTATCCGTCTGCCTGACTGAACTACAGGGGTCGCTGTGGCCACCATGCCATCTTCCATCTCTCTCGAAGCCCTCGAAGCCCTCGATCTGGATCCGGCCTTCGCCCTGCACCGCGGGGGCAAGCTGGAGGTCCGTTCCACGGTCCCGGTCCGCAACGCCGACGACCTGGCACTCGCCTACACACCTGGCGTGGCCAGGGTCTGCAGCGCGATCGCCGAGAAGCCCGAACTCGCCAAGGACTACACCTGGATCTCCAACGTGGTCGCCGTCGTCTCCGACGGCACCGCGGTGCTCGGTCTCGGAGACATCGGGCCTGCCGCCGCCATGCCGGTCATGGAGGGCAAGGCCCTGCTGTTCAAGCAGTTCGCAGGCGTCGACGCGGTGCCCATCTGCCTGGACTGCACCGACGTGGACGAACTGGTCGAGACGGTCGTCCGGCTCGCCCCCTCCTTCGGGGGGATCAACCTCGAGGACATCAGTGCTCCTCGCTGTTTCGAGGTCGAGGCGCGTCTCCGCGAGATCCTCGACATTCCCGTCTTCCATGACGACCAGCACGGCACCGCGATCGTCGCGCTGGCCGCGCTGAAGAACGCGGCGCGGCTGACCGGTCGCTCGCTGGGCGATCTGCGGGCCGTGGTCGCCGGTGCCGGCGCCTCCGGGATCGCGGTCAGCCGGATCCTGCTCAACGCGGGCATCGGTGACATCGCGGTGGCCGACTCCAAGGGGATCATCCACCAGGGCCGCGACGGTCTCAACCCGGTGAAGGAGGCCCTGGCCCGCGACAGCAACAGGGCCGGTCTGCATGGTTCCACCGAGCAGGCGCTGGCCGGGGCCGACGTGTTCATCGGGCTGTCGGGCTCGACGGTCTCGGAGGAGGCCATCGCGTCGATGGCCTCCGGTTCGATCGTCTTCGCGCTGTCCAACCCGACGCCTGAGGTGCGGCCGGAGATCGCGCGCAAGTACGCGCAGGTGGTCGCGACCGGCCGTTCCGACTTCCCCAACCAGATCAACAACGTGCTGGCCTTCCCCGGCGTCTTCCGCGGGGCGCTCGACGTCCGTGCCACCACGATCACCGAGAACATGAAGGTCGCCGCCGCCGAGGCGCTGGCCGGGGTGGTCGGGGACGACGATCTGTCGGCCGACTACGTGATCCCCAGCCCGTTCGACGAGCGCGTCGCCCCGGCGGTCATCGCCGCCGTCTCCGAGCAGGCCCGTGCCGACGGGGTCGCCCGTCTCTAGGGCTCTCACCTGCCACAATCACCCAGGTGCGGTGGCAGGCGAACTCCGCCACCCGGCACCTGAGCACGATCACGCCCATCAGGCACCCAACCGTGAACGCCCCTCGCCCGACCGGCGGGGGGCGTTCACGGTTTCCTGGAACCCTGACATCCGTCGCGCGTCACGTCGTGGAAGAAGCCCGCTGGTAACCGCGCTCACCAGGTACGCGTTGAGCGGCCGGTACATGTGTGCGAACGGGTCACGCACGCTGCCGGTCGTTCGCCTTGAAGGAACCAGGGGAGGCAGGTTCGGTCGGCCAGGACCTGCTCCCGGGCCGCGGTTCTGCGGCGGAGGCCGCGGTTGGGGGCCAGGGCGGCGTTGGGCGAGCGGGGTAGGAGCCCTCCTGCCCGCGGCGCGGAAAGCCTTCACCGGCGGGATTTCGGTGGGGATGGCCGAAGGGGCCCGGCTGATGCCGGGCCCCTTCGGGTGAAGCTGGTGGATCAGGTGAGTCTGAGGTTTGGACGCTCAGGCTCGGGTGATCGTCAGGGAGCTACTACTTCTTGACGATCGAGCCGGACCACACGTTCGCGGCCTTGGTGTAGATGGCCGCGGTCTCACCGTCGAAGTACGGCGAGGTGATGAGGTCGTAGCGGCCGTTGGCGTCCTGGTCGCCGAAGAGGCTGGTGACACCGTTGACGTAGCCCAGACGCTTGGCGCTGCTGTACTTGGTGAGCCAGGGGCCACCGTCGGCGCCGGGGGTGAAGGAGCTCTTCAGACCGACGTGCTCTTCGGTCTTGGTCGCGGCCTGCACGTACTTCTGGGCGTTGGTCTTGCCGTAGGTCCACTTCGGCGTGACACCGGTGTAGGCCTTGTTGCCGTCGGGGTGCGCGTCGGCCGGGTAGCCGAACACGAACACCGTCTGCTGCGGCTTCTGGTTCCAGGTGAAGCCCTGGCCACCGACGTTGTCACCGAGGCGGCCGACGTCCGCGATCGGGCTGATGAAGTGACGGAAGATCACGTACTTCACGGACTCGGTGTTCTTCGTGTACTTCAGGACGAAGTACTCGGTGATGGTGTAGTTGCCCTTACCATCGGTGGCCTTGTAGCCAAGACCCTTGTAGGCCTCGTACTCGCTCTTGGTGACGCTGGTGACCTTGGACTCGATCTTGGAGCCCGCCGCCGGCCACTCGTTCCTGTTGAGCTTGTCCCAGTCGCCGTAGCCGCCGTGGCCGCCGTGGCGGCTCTTGTCGTCCCTGCCGTGGCCGCCGCGGCCGTCCTTCTCGTAGATGTCGCCGCCGAAGACCTTGTAGGTCTTGCTGGTGATCTTCTCCCAGGCCCACTTGTCGACCTCGACCGCGATCGGGGTGGCGTCCTTGTGGTCAGGACCGACCTCGTCGGAGGCCTTGACGTTCTCGACCTTGCCGACGTAACCCTTCTGGGTCAGCTTGTCGTAGGTCTCGAAGTCCTTGACCTCTTCGGCCTTCTCGAACTTCGGCCCGTCGTAGTCCTGGAACTCCTTGTAGGAGACCTCCTTGACACCCCCACCGATCTGGATGCCGTTGTAGACCGTGACGAAGGCGAAGTCCTTGTCGTAGTCCTCGTAGTTGGCGAAGTCGTAGTGGGTGTAGGCGGTCTTACCGACGTAGATGCCCCACGGGGTCTTGCCCTGGTAGTAGCCGGGGACGAAGACCCAGTTGTCCATGACGCTGGCGTCCTTGCCGTCGTCGTAGACGCAGTGACCGGCGGTGGCGACCAGGTTGCGGTACTTGCTCTGGATCGAGGTGGCCGAGCACCACTTGAGGTTGTTGTCGGCGTCGACGAAGAACACCTTGCCGATGGACTTCGGCAGGTTGACGTTCTTGACCTTCGCGGCGGTCTTCTTCTCTTCGCCGATCGGGGCGACGACGCCGGGCTTGCCGTCGGCGACGTAGCCGCCACCGGCGTTCAGCTTCGGCGTGGCCTTGGTCTCCCAGGTGTAGGGAGTGGCCTTGGCCAGGTTGTTCGTGGTGCCGTTGACCTTGGTCCAGAACTCGGCCACCGCGTAGGCGGAGGGGGCGTCCTTGGCCAGGGTGTCGTAGGCCCAGTCCGGAACCGCGGCGGTGGCGGTGCCGGCCAGACCGGCGGCCAGCAGACCGGTGGCCAGGATGGCGCCACCGGCGGGGAGGAGGATGCGCTTCAAGGGGAACTCCTTGGTCTGATGTGGAACGCTTCTTGCGTCCCATGCGTCAGTAAAGGGAATGCCAGAAACATACAGCGTCGATCTTGAGCACCGGAAGCCGACTTGGGGCCAAAGTCCGCCCTGATCGCCTCGATGCAATTTCGTGATGTTTGGGCACCCTTGAAGCTGTTGTTGAGATCGAGGGCTGAAGAGACGTTTGTGCAGATGGGCACTGGTTTGATGGAAAGTGGTCGATGTGACATAAGAGGGTGAACATTAGTGGTCACCCTTGTCATGTGATGCAGATCACAATAAATCGATGGCACCGATTGGGCGAGTGATACGTCTAAGAGGCCTCCCGGAGGGAGTCCGATGGCGAGGAGAGGCCAAAGCGGCACGGAGAGCAACGGTGCCACGGCGGGCAGATGCCGGGAGACGGCGCGCGAGGTCTCCTCCGTGCCCCTGTCGCCCTGCAGAGGCATGATCCTTTTCCTGCCGGGCGACGACAGGGAAGGCGGGTACTCCCGGCTGGGAAGGTTCGACCTTCCCGGAAAACGCGATGTGGCGCCGCGAAGGTGCCTCTGCGGAGTAAGCGAGAAGTCGGTGCACGTGGAATTCTCTGTGATCGACGTCGCCTTGGCTCCTGGACCGTGATCCCCCGATGGAGAGATCGTCGAGCTCCAGGCGGAGCCGTCTCCCAAATGGTGAATGGTGAGGGGCCCGGCGTCAGCCGGGCCCCTCACCATTTATGTGAAACCGGGAGCCGATTCCGGGACTCCGGTGGGGATGGCCGAAGGGGCCCGGCTGACGCCGGGCCCCTTCGGGTGAAGCTGGTGGATCAGGTGAGTCTGAGGTTTGGACGCTCAGGCTCGGGTGATCGTCAGGGAGCTACTACTTCTTGACGATCGAGCCGGACCACACGTTCGCGGCCTTGGTGTAGATGGCCGCGGTCTCACCGTCGAAGTACGGCGAGGTGATGAGGTCGTAGCGGCCGTTGGCGTCCTGGTCACCGAAGAGGCTGGTGACACCGTTGACGTAGCCCAGACGCTTGGCGCTGCTGTACTTGGTGAGCCAGGGGCCACCGTCGGCGCCGGGGGTGAAGGAGCTCTTCAGACCGACGTGCTCTTCGGTCTTGGTCGCGGCCTGCACGTACTTCTGGGCGTTGGTCTTGCCGTAGGTCCACTTCGGCGTGACACCGGTGTAGGCCTTGTTGCCGTCGGGGTGCGCGTCGGCCGGGTAGCCGAACACGAACACCGTCTGCTGCGGCTTCTGGTTCCAGGTGAAGCCCTGGCCACCGACGTTGTCACCGAGGCGGCCGACGTCCGCGATCGGGCTGATGAAGTGACGGAAGATCACGTACTTCACGGACTCGGTGTTCTTCGTGTACTTCACGACGAAGTACTCGGTGATGGTGTAGTTGCCCTTACCATCGGTGGCCTTGTAGCCAAGACCCTTGTAGGCCTCGTACTCGCTCTTGGTGACATCGGTGACCTTCGAAGCGAGCTTGGAGCCCGCCGCCGGCCACTGGTGCTTGCCGAGCTTGGAGTTGCCCTTGTAGACGTCGTTGCCCTTGACGGCGAAGACGTCGCCGGTGACCTTCTCCCAGGTCCACTTGTCGACCTCAATGGAGACCGGGGTGGCGTCCTTGTGGTCAGGGCCGACCTCGTCGGAGGCCTTGACGTTCTCGACCTTGCCGACGTAACCCTTCTGGGTCAGCTTGTCGTAGGTCTCGAAGTCCTTGACCTCTTCGGCCTTCTCGAACTTCGGCCCGTCGTAGTCCTGGAACTCCTTGTAGGAGACCTCCTTGACACCCCCACCGATCTGGATGCCGTTGTAGACCGTGACGAAGGCGAAGTCCTTGTCGTAGTCCTCGTAGTTGGCGAAGTCGTAGTGGGTGTAGGCGGTCTTACCGACGTAGATGCCCCACGGGGTCTTGCCCTGGTAGTAGCCGGGGACGAAGACCCAGTTGTCCATGACGCTGGCGTCCTTGCCGTCGTCGTAGACGCAGTGACCGGCGGTGGCGACCAGGTTGCGGTACTTGCCCTGGATCGAGGTGGCCGAGCACCACTTGAGGTTGTTGTCGGCGTCGACGAAGAACACCTTGCCGATGGACTTCGGCAGGTTGACGTTCTTGACCTTCGCGGCGGTCTTCTTCTCTTCGCCGATCGGGGCGACGACGCCGGGCTTGCCGTCGGCGACGTAGCCGCCACCGGCGTTCAGCTTCGGCGTGGCCTTGGTCTCCCAGGTGTAGGGAGTGGCCTTGGCCAGGTTGTTCGTGGTGCCGTTGACCTTGGTCCAGAACTCGGCCACCGCGTAGGCGGAGGGGGCGTCCTTGGCCAGGGTGTCGTAGGCCCAGTCCGGAACCGCGGCGGTGGCGGTGCCGGCCAGACCGGCGGCCAGCAGACCGGTGGCCAGGATGGCGCCACCGGCGGGGAGGAGGATGCGCTTCAAGGGGAACTCCTTGGTCTGATGTGGAACGCTTCTTGCGTCCCATGCGTCAGTAAAGGGAATGCCAGAAACATACAGCGTCGATCTTGAAGACCGGAAGCCGCTTTGAGGGGGAAGAGGCGGATCTGGAGTGCCGAGATCGTTTCGTGATGTTTAAGTGGTCCTGATGCCGATGCTGTAACCAAAACTTGCTCAAGGTGTTTACGCAGCTAGACATGATGTTGGGATGAAGGTGGCGAATGTGACGTGAGTGCCCACTTACTGTGAGCCACCATCCCCCTGTGACATAGATCACATCAATTTGATGGCACCGATTCCGCCGTGGGCACGTCTAACGTCTCCTTCAGGGGCCGATCCGGCTTTCGCGTCAACTCGCAACCCGGCTTCCGGCCCCTCCGAGCCGAGCTCTTCCCGCCCCGGAAACGGGTGCGGGACCCGGCGCGTGGCGCCGGGTCCCGCTGTTCGAAGGTGTGCGAACTACTTGTAGAGCTCCCCGTTCGGGCCGACGATCCTGCCGGACCACACGTTGGCGGCCTTGCGGTAGATGTCGGCCGTCTCACCGTCGAAGTACGGCGAGGTGATCAGGTCGTAGCGGTCGTTCTGGTCCTGGTCGCCGAGGAGGCTGGTGACGCCGTTGACGTAGCCCAGACGCTGGGCACTGCTGTACTGCGTCAACCACGGGCCACCGTCGGCGCCGGGGGTGAAGGCGCCCTTGAGGCCGACGTGCTCCTCGACCTTGTGCGCCGCGGAGACGTACTCCTTGCCTGACGGCTTGCCGTACAGGTACTTGGGGGTCACGCCGCTGTAGGGCCGGTCGCCGTCGGGGTGCGGGGCGGCGGGGTAACCGAAGACATAGACGGGCTTGCCGGTCCTCTGGTTCCAGGTGAAGCCCTGGCCGCCGACGTTGTCACCCAGGCGGCCGACGTCCTTGGAGAGCAGGATGTAGTAGTGCGAGCCACGCGACCACTTGGGGCCGCTGAACCCCGCGTACTCGGCCTTGGTGACCTGCTTGACGCCGTTGAAGGCGACTCCGTTGTAGACGGTGACGAAGGCGTAGTCCTTGTCGTAGTCCTCGTAGTTGGCGAAGTCGTAGTGCGTCCACGCCGACTTGCCGACGTAGATGCCCCACGGGGTCTTGCCCTGGTAGTAGCCGGGGACGAAGACCCACTTGTCGAGGGTGTCGCTGTTGCTGTCGGGGTCGTAGACGCAGTGGCCGGCCGTGGCGACCAGGTTGCGGTACTTGCCCTGGATCGAGGTGGCCGAGCACCACCGGTACTGCCCGTTGACGACGAAGAACACCTTGCCGATGGTCTTGGGCAGGTTGACGTTCTTGGCGAGTGAGGGGGTGGGCTTCTGCGAGCCGGTCGGGCCGACGGTACCGGGCCTGCCGTCGGGGGAGAAACCGCCACCGACCTTCATCTTCGGGGCGCCGGGGTCCACGTTGTAGACGGTCGCCTTCTTGAGGGCGGCGAAGTTCGAGGCTGCCCAGAAGTTGATGACCGAGACCGCCGAGGAGTTGTTCCTGGCCATCGGGTCGGTCGCCCAGTCGGGGGCGGCCTGGGCGGTGCCCGCCAGGGGGCCGACCAGGGTGGTGGCCAGCAGGGCGGTGGCGGCTGCGGAGCCACCGAGGGAAAGACGAGAGTGCTTCAAAAGACGAGCTCCTTGCGCTGCAACGTTCCCGGACATCCGGGAACTGCGGGACGACAAGCTACGAACCTATGCAGGGATCGCCGGGCCAAACGTCGACTAAGGCTCTCTTAAGGCTCTCTTAAGGTGTCGTTATGTTCGGGGCGCCTGCTGGGTGGCCGCCCAGTGATAGGCGACGTAGGTCGACGCGATGAAGTACGGGGAGGAGATCCGGTCGTATCTGCGGTCGGTGTCGGTGTCCCAGGCGAAGCTGTTGACGCCGTTGAGGTAGCCGAGCGCGGTCCTGTTGTCGTAGGAGATCAGCCAGGGGCCGCCGCTCGCGCCGGTGGTGAACCCGCAGGTCAGGGCGATACCCTGCTCGACCAGACGAGCGGGGGCCTTCACCTTTTCTGTGCGCCCGTCGCACGACTTCAGCCGCTGGCCGTCGTAGGGCCTGCTGCCGTCGGGGTGCGGGGCGGCGGGGTAGCCGAAGGCGAGGGTGAACAGGCCGGTGCCCCGGTTGGTCGCCAGGCCCTGTCCGCCGACGTTGTCCTCCAGGCTTCCGACACTTTCCATCTCGTAGCTGCCGGCGGTCTTGCCCGCCTTCCACCTGAAGCCGTCGTGCACGGTGACGAACGCGTAGTCGTAGTCGTAGTCACCCCTGCCGACGAAGTCCTCATGCAGGTTGAGCGAGTGACCGACATAGATCCCGTACGGGGTGTCGCCCTTGTTGTAGCCGGGGATGAAGATCCAGTACTCGGCCTGGCTGCCCGTCTTGGCGTCGTAGGCGCAGTGTCCGGCCGTCGCGACCAGGTTGCGGTTGGCCGCCGCCACCGAGGAGGCGGAGCACCAGTAGTCCTTGTTGCCGATCCGGAAGAACACCTTGCCGACGGTCAGCGGGGAGCCGCCGGAGCCAGGAGCCCGCTTCTTCGGGAGGGTGGGCCTGACCAGGGGGGCGGTCCCCTTGGGCTTGGCGGAGTTCTTCCCGCCGCTGGTCGTGGCGGTGGTCTCCTCGGTCCTGGCTGTCGCGTCGCCTGTCTCCCCGGCGGCGGCGGCCGTGGCGTTTCCGGTGGTGGTGCTTCCGGCCGTGGCGCTTCCGGCACTGGGGGACGGCGAGGTGGTGGTGCCGGATTTCCCACTGGGTGCCGCCGGTACCCCGGGTGTCGCGGGCACATTGTCCATGGCCTGCTTGAGCCTGGCCGGGCTCCAGTACTCCGCGATCCGTCTCATGTCGGCGGCGCTCTTGGTCAGCGGGATCGAGGTGATACCGCTGGGCACCGTGTTCAGCGGACCCGCCGCGGCGCTCCCGGCGAATGCCGACGTCACGGTCACACAGGCGGCGACCAGCGTCCCGAGTGTGGCCGTGAGCCGCCGTACGCGGGAGGACATGAGGAAGATTCCTTTCGGGAGGCCGGAGTTTCAGGGGACTACCAGGGATGCAAGGGGTGATTTTTCCAGATCAACTTGGTTTTGGGCAGTTCGCTGGACCGATCCGCTCATACTCCGTTATCTGGCCAGTGTGCCCGAGGGTGTATAAGCACCCCGTGAAGGTACGGAAAGGGCCCGGTGCGTACCGGGCCCTTCCTGGTTCACGCGAACTGCGTCCTAGGCCGGGAGCTTCCCGGTCCAGAGGTTGGCCGCGTGCTTGTAGATGCCGTACGTCTCACCGTTGAAGTACGGGGTGGTGACGCGGTCGTAGCGGCCGTTCTTGTCGCTGTCGACGGTCAGGCTCACCACGCCGTTGAGGTAGCCGGTCCGCTTGCTGTTCTTGTACTGCAGCAGGAAGGGGCCACCGCTGGCGCCGGGGGTGAAGGCGCACTTGATCGCCTGGTGCTCCTCGGCCTTGTAGGCCGCGACGACGGGCGCGGCGACGGTCGTGCCGTAGCACCACTTCTGGGTGTGACCGGAGTACGGCTTGTCGCCGTCCAGGTGGGCCGAGGTCGGGTAGCCGAACGTGAAGACCTTCTTGCCCAGCTTCTGGTTCCAGCTGAAGCCCTGGCCACCGACATTGTCGCCGAGGCGGCCGGCGTCGGCCACCGTCGAGATGTAGTGGCGGAAGATCACATACTTCACCGACGCGGTCTTCTTGATGTACTTCACCACGTAGTAGTGGGTGATGGTGTAGTTGCCCTTGTCGTCGACCTTCTTGTAGCCCGGACCCTTGTATGCGTCGTAGTCGGCCTTGGTGACGTTCTCGACACGGCTCTCGAGCTTGGAGCCGGCCTTGGGCCAGTCGCCCTGCGGCAGTTCCTTGCCCTTGAGCGTGACCTTGTCGTTCTTCAGGCCGTAGACCTCACCGGTGACCTTCTCCCAGGCCCACTTGTCCGTCTCCGACGCGACGGCGAGGGCGCCCTTGTACTGGGGGCCGACCTCGTCCTCGGAGGAGATGTTCTCGACCTTGCCGATGCCACCCTTCTGGGTCCACCTGTCGTAGGTCTCGAAGTCGACGGTCTTGGCGTCCTCGCGGCCAACCCCGCCCTTGTCGACGTGCGCCTTGAAGGTCTTGTAGTCGACCTCCTTCTCCGGCTGCTGCTTGACGCCGTTGTAGACGTTGACGAAGGCGTAGTCGTAGTCGTAGTCCTCGTAGACCGTGAAGTCGTCGTGGGTGTTGACCTTGGCGCCGACATAGATGCCCCAGGGAGCCTTGCCCTGGTAGTAGCCGGGGATGAACACGAAGTTGTCGAACGGCTTGTTCGTGTCGGTGTCGTAGACGCAGTGGCCGGCGGTGGCGACCAGGTTGCGGTACTTCGACTGCACGGAGCTGCCGGAGCACCAGCGCTCCTGCCCCTTGTTGTCGACGAAGAAGACCTTGCCGACGGTGATCGGGAGGTTCACGTTCCGCGACTTGCCGGCGGACTTGCCGCCCTCACCGGTGGGGGCGACGACGCCGGGCTTGCCGTCGGCGGCCGCCCTGGCGGCGCCGGTCTTCTTCAGCTTCGCCGAGACGGTGGAGTCGGAGAGGTAGGTCTTCGCCGACTTCAGCTTCGAGGCGGTCCAGTAGCCCGCGATGGCCTTCGCGTTACCGGAGGGGGTGAGCGCCGCCGACTTGATGTCGGGGTCGGCGGTGCTCGCCTGTGCGGTGGCGGGGAGGGAGGCGCCGATCATCGCGGCCGCCGCGAGGGCACCGCCGAGGGGAAGGATCAGACGCTTGGCTCGGGGGTTCAATGAAGCTCCTTCTTTGTCATGGACCACTCGGGACGCGATCCACGCATGCGTAAAGAGACAAGAGGTGACCGTACTCGGCAAAGATGGGTTAAAGAGCTACAAAACGGGCAGAGGCTTGGACCGATATGATTTCGTTACCAAATCCATGGAACCGGAAATCGGTCCTGCCCGTCTGATCTTGCCTTGTTGGGCCGAGGAGCCTCGTACGGCCTTTTTTGGCGTGTGAACTGCGGAAACCCGTTGACTCGGCGGCGGGCGTCCGCTTGTCCTTGGAACGCTCCGGGACAGGGCGATGACCGTCGACGCGAGCAGGGACCCGGTCCTGAGACCGGGCCCCTCCTCATCCGGCAGGTCGAACCCTCACGGGACGGTCGCGCGGGTCAGTCGGTCCAGCGGTTGGCCGCGGCCTTGTAGACCTTGTAGGTGTCGCTGTTGAAGTACGGCGAGGAGATCTTGTCGTACCGGTCGTTCTTGTCGGTGTCCCAGGCGACGCTGTTGACGCCGATCAGGTAGCCGGTCCGGCTGGAGCTCTTGTACTTGTAGAGCCACGGGCCGCCGCTCGCGCCCGCGGTGAAGGCGCACTTGAAGCCGATGTGCTCCTGGACGTTGTACTTCGGCGCGGCCGGCATGGCGCCGGTCTTGCCGTAGCACCACTTCATCGTGCGGCCGGAGAAGGGCTTGTCGCCGTCGGGGTGCAGTCCGGCCGGGTAGCCGAAGGCGAAGACCGTGTTCTTGATCTTCTGGTTCCAGGCGAAGCCCTGGCCGCCGACGTTGTCGCCGAGCCGTCCGACCTTCTTGATGATCGGCTGCCACTTGCCGTCCTTGTCCTTCTCCCAGTTCACCTTGAACCCGGAGTGGACGTTGACGAAGGCGTAGTCGTAGTCGTAGTCCTCCTTCACCACGAAGTCGTCGTGCGCGTTGAACCACTTGGCCGCGTAGATGCCGTAGGGGTTCTTGCCGTCCCACGCCTGGTCGCCGTCCCAGTAGGACGGAATGAAGATCCAGTTGTCGTAGAACTGGTTGGTCTTCACGTCGTAGACGCAGTGCGCGGAGGTGGCGACCACGTTGCGGTACTTGCCCTGGACGGAGCTGCCGGAGCAGTACTTCCAGCTCTTCGGGTCCGCCGGGTTGGCGCCGGGCAGGGTGAAGAAGACGCGGCCGACGGTGTTGGGCAGGTTGACGTGCTTGCTCTTGGCGGACTTGGCGCCCTCCTCGCCGATCGGCGGGACCGCTCCGCCGGGGCCGTCGGGGCCCGCGGCGCCGGAGGCCTTGCCGCCCTTGATGCTCAGGTCGAGGTCGCCGGTGGCGTCCGTGGCCTTGCGCATGCGCTCGGGCGACCAGAAGGAGGTGGCCTCCGTGGCCGTCTCCGAGGCCGGGGAACTGACCACGTCGCTGGGGGCTTGAGCGGCGTTGGCGCCTGTGGTGGCGCCGATCACTCCGGCGATCATGAGAACGCCGGTGAGGGGGATCGTGAGGCGCCGTGCTCGGGAATTCATGGAGCTCCTTTCACACTCGGCGTGGAGACGGGACCTCTCCTCGCCGGGAAAACGATCGGAACGTTACTGACTGAATCGGGCGGTCGGCGAGGAATTGACGGGAAAAAGCATCGAATGGTTCCAGGCGATGCAATCCCGTTATTTAAATAGCGATTTGTTATGGTTTAACGAATAGGCATCTTTGCAGGTCATAGCGGGTTTTGTGGGCCTCTGTGGGCCTCTGTGGCACCATTGGTAACAGCGATTACCGAAGGTTTCTCAAGTAACTCCGGCACCCCCGGCCTATTAAACCGAATTATGTTCTGGTTGGATGTCGGCATGAGTGGAGATCCCCGTACCCCATGCCTCGTCGGCGTCGCCCAGCACACGGTCCGCGTCCAGCCGGGGCCCGAGCCGTTGGATCTGTGGGAACTCGTCGCCCGCGAGGCCGCCGCCGACGCCGGAGCCCCAGGTCTGCTGAACGCCCTCGACTCGATCCAGGTCGTCTACACCGAGTCCTGGCAGTACGACGACCCGACGGCCAGGCTCGCCGAACGGCTCGGCGCCGCTCCCCGCCACCGGGCCTACTCCAAGGTGAGCGGCACGGCACCGCAACTGCTCCTCGGAGAGGCGGCCTCGATGATCGCCAGAGGCGAGATGGACGCCGCCCTGGTCGCCGGGGCCGAGGCGCTGGCCACGCGCAGGGCCCTGCGCAGGGCGGGGGAGCGCGTGGCGTGGAGCCATCCGGCGAATCCCAAGCCGCCCTACGGCTGGGAGCGGCCCCCGCACCCGGCCGAGCTGGCCCACGAGCTGTTCCTGCCCGTACACACCTACGCGATCATGGAAACGGCCCGGCGGGCGGCGGCGGGCGAGTCCATCGAGGAGGAGCGGGCGGCGCGAGGGCTGATGATGGCCCCGATGACCGAGATCGCCGCGGCCAACCCGCACGCCTGGTACCGGGAGGTCGCGAAGCCCTCGGAACTGGTCACCCCGGCCGCGGACAACCGGTTCGTCGGCTGGCCCTACACCAGGCGCACCGTCGCGGTCATGGAGGTGGACCAGGCCGCCGCCGCGATCCTGGTCAGCGACGGGCTCGCCGACCGGCTCGGCATCCCCCGAGACAAACGCGTCTACCTGCGGGGATGGTCCTACGCCGAGGACACCTGGGAGGTGGCGGCCCGTCCCGCGCTCGGCTCCTCGCCGGCCATGGCCGCCGCGGCGCGGGCGGCCTTCGAGCGGGCGGGGACCGGCCTCGACGAGATGTCCGCGTTGGACCTCTACAGCTGTTTCGCGATCGCGCTCCGCGCCGCCTGCGCCGCCGTGGAACTCGACCCGCTCGACCCGCGAGGGCTGACCGTCACCGGTGGCCTGCCGTACGCGGGAGGTCCGGCCAGTGACTACGTCCTGCACTCCACGGCGGCGATGGCCGAGCGCCTGCGGGCCGCGCCGGGCCACGGGCTGGTCACCGGGGTCGGCATGCACCTGACCAAGCACACCTACGCGGTCTGGTCCACCGAGCCCGGAGGCGTCCCGGGTGACGCCGCACCGGTGTACGTCGCGGAACCGGTGCCGATCGCGGACTCCTACGAGGGTTCCGCGACCGTCGCCGGATACACGGTCGCACACGGCAGGGACGGAGCGGCCGAACGCGGCGTCCTGATCGCCGACCTTCCCGGCGGCGGCCGGGCACACGCCCACGTCCGCCACCCCGACCTGATCGCCGAGGCCGAGTCGCGGGAACTGGTCGGCACCGAGGTGCGCCTGGTCCCCGAAGGGCCGGTGAACGTCGCGACCTGGTGATCCTCTCCCGACGGGCATCGACTCCGATTCGTGATGGCATCAAGACCGTCGAAACCCGAAGATGGAGCGAGAACCGTACCTTCTCGTAAGAGGCGGCCCAGGACGTGGCCGGTGAACCGCACGACATCATCGAGGCCAGGTCCCCGAGAGGACCACGGCGCTGGATCGGCGTGGCGGTGCTGGCCGCCCTCGTGCTGGTGCCGGTGGTGAGCCTGCTGGCAGGCCGGGAGCCGGACTCCGTTCCGCGACCTCCGCCGTCGGTGCCCGCCAGGGCGGAGGCCGTCGCGGAGGACGCACCCAACGTGCTCTACCCCCGGCCCCGGCACAGAGGCGGCAGGGAGATCCTCAACGTGGTCTTCCCCGACGGCTCGGCGGCGGAGGTCGGCTACCCGGCGGAACTGGGCCTGGCCGGGCTGGGGGTCCGGCCCGCGATGACGGGCAGGCTCGACGGGGAGGCCGGCACGTACCGGCAGCTGACCGTGCCGCAGGGAGGGCCGGCCGGGGTGGCGATGGGCAGGCCGATGATCCGGAAGCTGGCCGGGCAGGTCACACTCTGGCACCCGATGAGTCCCGTCGAGGGGGAGGTGCTGCTGTTCGCGTTCGACCCCTGGTTCGTGGCGCTGCGCGATCTCAAGGACGGCATGCCCTTCGAGCAGCGCATGCTCTGGGCGCGCAACCTGCGCGGCAGGGTGACCAGGGACGGCTACCTGGTGCTCGACGCCCAGGCTCCGGTGCGGCTGGCCCGGCCGGGGGAGACCTTCCGCGGCGAGCAGGTAGGGCCGCAGCTGTGGTTCGGCGGGGCCAGGGAGACGCTGCTCGTGCTGGCGCCGGTGCCCGGCTGTGACGTCGCGGCGATCGAACTCTCCGTGATCGAGCAGCGGCGTCGCTTCTCCGCCGAGACCTGCCAGGACGGGGTGTACGTGGCGGCCTCGGGAGAGCGAGGGCACGTAGAGAGGGCGGTCGCTGAAATAGTCGTCAGGCGGACAGCGTAGGGTGCGGCCATGTTCGCTGTAACCGCCACGCAGATCGATCCCGACAATCCGCTCGCCGGTCTCACCCTTGGTGAGCGCCCGGAACCCCAGGTCCCCGAGGGGTGGACCACCGTCACGGTGAGAGCGGTCTCGCTCAACCACCACGACCTTTTCACCCTGAAGGGCGTGGGCATCCGCGCGGAGCAGCTCCCGATGGTGCTCGGCACCGACGCGGCGGGGTACGACGAGGACGGCAACGAGGTCATCGTGCACTCGGTGATCGGCAGCGGTGCCGACGAGACGCTCGACCCGAAGCGTTCCCTGCTGTCGGAGAAGTACGACGGCACCTTCGCCGAGCGGGTCGTCGTGCCCAGGCGCAACCTCGTGCCCAAGCCCGCCGCGCTCAGCTTCGAGGAGGCCGCCTGCCTGCCGACGGCCTGGTTGACCGCCTACCGCATGCTGTTCGACAAGGCCGGGCTGGAGCCGGGCTCGACGGTGCTGGTCCAGGGCGCGGGCGGTGGCGTGGCCACCGCGCTGATCCTGCTGGGCCGGGCCGGGGGATACCGGGTCTGGGCGACCAGCCGCTCTGAGAAGAAGCGGGCGCGGGCCCTGGAGCTGGGCGCCGACCAGGTGTTCGAGGACGGTGCCCGGCTGCCCGAGCGGGTCGACGCGGTGATGGAGACCGTCGGCCAGGCGACCTGGGCGCACTCGCTGAAGGCGCTGCGCCCCGGCGGGCGGATCGTGATCTCAGGCGCGACCAGCGGGGTGGTCCCGCCGGCCGAGCTGAACCGCATCTTCTTCCTCCAGCTCTCGGTGATCGGCTCCACCATGGGCAGCCGCGACCAACTGGGCAGGCTCGCCCGCTTCATGGAGCAGACGGGCACCCGCCCGCTGATCGACCGGGTCCTTCCGTTGACCGAGGCCCGCGAGGGCATCGCTGCCATGCACGAGGGTGAGCTCTTCGGGAAGGTCGTCTTCACGCTGCCGGGGTGAACGCGGTCCGCAGCCGGGCACCGATGTGTTCCCGGTCACGCACGTAAGTAATGGGTTACTTCTTGGCCTCTCGGGTGATAGAACACGGATGAGCGATGTATCACCCGGGAGGCCCGGAATGACCGACTCAATCGCGCGCCGCGACCCCGACGCACCGCGCGCCCCCCTCGCCGCGCCCGCCGGCTCCTCCGCACCCGGTGGTCCCGTCCCGACTCTCCCCGAGGCGGGGGACGACGGGCCCGCGCGCGGCGAACCCGAACCGTTCGGCCCCGGCGACCTGCTCTGGGACGGGATGGGCGACCAGCGGCTGATGTTCCTGCTCGGCGGCGGTCTCATCATGCAGGTCATGCACCCGGCGATCGGTGCCGCGGTCGGCCAGCAGTCGGTCTACCGGTCCGACCCGTGGGGACGGCTCACCCGCTCGCTCAACTCGCTGCAGACCTGGGTGTACGGAGGACCGCAGGCCATCGAGGAAGGTAAGCGCCTGCGTGAGATGCACAAGGACATCAGCGGTGTCGACGCACAGGGCAGGAGCTACCACGCGCTGAGCGCGGGACCGTACGCCTGGGTGCACCTGACCGCCTTCGAGCGCGCCGTCACCATGGCGAAGTACTTCGGCGAGCGGCCGTACACCCCGCAGGAGGAGCAGCGCCTGTACAAGGAGGTCATCCGCCTGGGCCGGATCCTGCGGGTCCCCGAGCGGATGTTCCCCGCCACGGTCGGCGACTACTGGACCTACTTCCACGACATGGTCGACAACACGCTGGAGAACCATCCGACGGCGCACGACGTGCTGGAGACCACGCTCACGGTGGGGGCACCGCCGCCGCTCCGGGGGCCGCTGCGGGCACTGTGGCGTCCGCTCGGTCTGACCTCGGGCCGGCTCAACCACTTCGTCACGGTCGGCACGCTGCCGGACGCGGTTCGCCGGAAGCTGGAACTGCCGTGGACCGCCAGGGACGAGGTGCGGCTGCGCCGTCTCGGCAGGGCGGTCGCCGCGACGATGCCACGCCTGCCCGAGCGGGCCAGATACCTGCCGATCGCCTATCACGCCAGGCGGGCGGCACGCGCACAGGAGCGGCTCGCCCGCGCCATGCGCGTCGCCTGAGGAAAGGCCGCCTGTCCCGTGCCGCCGGTCCGTGCGCGTCGCGTGGCGGGGGCGCGGACCGGCCGTCGGCGGGAAGGCGGATGGTCACCGGAGCGCTTCGCGGATGCGGCGGGCCGCGTCGTACAGGGCGTCCTGCGCGGTGGCCAGGGTCTCCTCGGTGACCTGCGCGTTCGACGCGTCCCGGTGGACCTCCTCGGCGAACTCGGCCAGCATCTGCCCGAGCCGGGCGTCGACGGCGTGTGACCCCTCGCCGGCGAAGCCGACGGCCCAGATCCGCTTCCAGTCGTCCTTCCACTCGCCGGTCTGGCGTTGCCACTCGTGCTTCTGGCGCTGCCACTCCGTCTTCTGCTCGTGCCAGGCCCTGCGCTGGTCCTGCCTGGCCTGCTTCTCCTCGTGCCTGGCGCCCTGGCGCACGTCACGCGCCATCTGGGTGAGCTCCTCGCGCAGCGACTTCACGGTGTCGCGCACGTCCTCCTTGACCTCGCGGGCGATGTCGCGGACCGAGTCGGAGATCTCCTGCTCCAGATCGGCGAGCTCGTCGAGGCGGTCGTTGAGCTCGGCGCGGCCCCGGTCGCTGATCGTGAAGACCTTCTTGCCGTTCACGACCTCGTGGGTGACCAGCCCCTCCTCCTCCAGGCGGGCCAGGCGCGGGTAGATCGTGCCGGGCGAGGGGGAGTAGACACCGAGAAAGCGATCCTGGAGCAGCCGGATCACCTCGTAACCGTGGCGGGGGCTCTCCTGGAGCAGCTTCAGGAGATAGAGCCGGAGCCTTCCATGACCGAAAACCGGGCTCATGCTTGGGCTCCCTTCAGCAGGGTGACATCGGCGGAGACGGTGTGCGCCGTCAGGGAGGCCATGCCGCCGCCGATCCGGCCGGTCAGCGACCTCGTGCCGGTCTGGATGGAGTGGTGGAGTTCGGAGAAGGCGGTGTCGAGCCTGCCCGAGGTGGAGCGGATCTTGACATCGGCGTCCACGGCGTGCGGGAGCCTGAGCACGATGTCGCCGGTGACGCTGTTCAGCGTCACGTGACCGGTCGGCGGGAGCTCCAGGTCGGCGGTGATCCGGCCGGAGACGGTGGTGACGCTGAGACGCCGGGGGGTGCCCTGCGCCACGGTCAGCTCGCCGGAGACGCTCTTGAACGACAGGTCCCCGACCAGGTCGCGGCTCTCCACGTCACCGGAGACGGTGTCGGCGTTGATCTCCCCGCTCACTCCGTCGAGCACGATGTCACCCGAGACGCCCCTGACCGAGGTGCGGTCCTCGAATCCGGAGACGACCGCGGAGGCGGAGACCACCCCCACGTTGATCGGGCAGTCCTTGGGCGCGGTCAGCGTCAGCGTCGCCCGGCGTCGCCCCGGGCGCAGCCAGCCCAGCAGGCCGTCCCAGGTCAGGTCCTTGTAGGTGACGGTGAGCGTGCCGTCGTCGTCGTGGGTGACGAGCAGCGGTGTGGTGTCCACCTCGGTGACCTCGAGCATGGCGGGGCCGTCGCCGGCCAGCACCGCCAGCCTGCCCGCCACGATGCGTACGTTCAGCTTTTTCACGGAGTCGAAGGTGAGCTGCTCTGGTTTCTCGATCGTCCACTGCCGCATGTTCGTGACCTCCTTGTGCATGACACGATATGTCGCGTCAGTCGGGAGGTCAAGATATATCGTGTTATTTCAGTCGTCCTCGTCTTCCAGCCGGGCCAGCCAGGTGGCCAGCCGTTCCACCGGAGTCTCGAAGTCGGGGTTCAGGTCGACGAACTCGCGCAGCCGCTCCGCCAGCCACCCGATGGTGACCTCCTCCTGGCCACGACGCTCGACGAGCTCCTCGATGCCCCGATCGGTGAAGTACATCGTTCTCCTCGTGGTGACACTTGTCATAACGGGGAAGTCCCCCGCAGAGGTTCCTGCGGGGGACTTCCGTGGTGACGCCTGCACTGCGGACCGCCGGTCGGCGGTCCTTCCTGCTAGACGAAGACCTCGCCCAGCATCTGCTGCAGCTCGGCCTCGTGGGCCGAGTGCGAGCCGGTCGCCGGGGAGGAGTTGGCCTTGCGGGAGACCCGCTTGATCGTACGGCCGCCGAAGACACCCGGATTCTCGGCCATCTTGAGCGCGAGGAACGGCCACGGACCCATGTTGAGCGGCTCGTCCTGCGCCCACACCAGCTCGACGTCGGCGGAGTAACGGCTCAGCTCGACCTCCAGCGGGTTGCCGGGGAACGGGTAGAGCCGCTCGAGACGGACGATCGCCACGTCGTTGCGGCCCTGCTTGTCGCGAGCCGCCGCCAGGTCGTAGTAGAGCTTGCCGGAGACCAGCACGACCTTGCGGACGCCGGCCGGGGCGACGGTGGTGTCGCCGAGCACCGGCTGGAACGACCCCGAGGTGAATTCGCTGACCGACGAGATCGCCGCCTTGTGCCGCAGCAGCGACTTGGGCGTGAACACCACCAGCGGGCGGTGCCGGTTCGACAGCGTCTGCCAGCGCAACAGGTGGAAGTAGTTGGCCGGCACCGTGGGCTGCGCGACGGTCATGTTGTCCTGGGCGCACATCTGCAGGAAGCGCTCGATGCGAGCCGAGGAGTGGTCGGGGCCCTGTCCCTCGTAGCCGTGCGGCAGCAGCAGGGTGACGCCGGAACGCTGGCCCCACTTCTGCTCGCCCGAGGTGAGGTACTCGTCGATGATCGACTGAGCGCCGTTCACGAAGTCGCCGAACTGCGCCTCCCAGGCGACCAGCGCCTCGGGCCGTTCCACGCTGTAGCCGTACTCGAAGCCGAGCGCGGCGTACTCGCTCAGCAGGGAGTCGTAGACGTAGAACTTCGTGGTGCCCTGGTTGAACGCCTTGAGCGGGGTGTGCTCCTCGCCGGTGACCCGGTCGACCAGCACGGCGTGCCGCTGGGTGAACGTGCCGCGCCGGGAGTCCTGGCCGACGAGGCGGACCGGGTGGCCGTCGATCAGCAGCGATCCGAACGCCAGGGTCTCGCCCATGCCCCAGTCGATACGCTCCTCGGTGACCATCTGCCCGCGACGCTGCAGCACCGGCAGCAGGCGCGGGTGGACGGTGAAGCCCTCGGGCATGTTGAGCTGGGTCTCCACGATCCGCTTGACGGTCTCCTCGGAGATGGCCGTCTTGACGTCCTCGTGGGACCAGGGGATGGTCTCCATGTCGATCGGGCGGGAGAACTCGTCCGTCGGCTCGTTGGCCGCCGCCCGGGTCTCGGCGAAGGCGTTCTCCAGCTTGGCCTGGTAGTCGCGGAGCGCGCCCTCGGCCTCCTCGACCGTGATGTCGCCCCGGCCGATCAGCGCCTCGGTGTAGAGCTTGCGGGTGGAGCGCTTGGCGTCGATCAGGTCGTACATCAGCGGCTGGGTGAAGCCCGGGTTGTCCATCTCGTTGTGGCCGCGACGCCGGTAGCAGATCAGGTCGATCACGACGTCCTTGCGGAACGCCTGGCGGTACTCGAAGGCCAGGCGGCCGACCCGGACCACGGCCTCGGGGTCGTCGCCGTTGACATGGAAGATCGGGGCCTGGATCATCCGGGCCACGTCGGTGGCGTACACGCTGGAACGCGAGCTGGCCGGGCTGGTGGTGAAGCCGACCTGGTTGTTGACCACGATGTGCACGGTGCCGCCGGTGCGGTAGCCGCGCAGCTGCGACAGGTTGAGGGTCTCGGCCACCACGCCCTGGCCCGCGAAGGCCGCGTCGCCGTGGACGAGCACGGGCAGGACCGTGAAGCCCTCCTCGCCGCGCTCCAGGAGGTCCTGCTTGGCGCGGACCACGCCCTCCAGAACCGGGTCGACCGTCTCCAGGTGGGAGGGGTTGGCCACGACCGAGGTCCTGAGCTTGGAACCGTCGGGCGAGACGAAGTCGCCGCTGGCACCCAGGTGGTACTTGACGTCACCGGAGCCGTGGGCGCTGCGCGGGTCGATGTTGCCCTCGAACTCGCCGAAGATCTGCCCGTACGACTTGCCGACGATGTTGGCCAGCACGTTGAGTCGACCTCGGTGGGCCATGCCGACCACGGCCTCGTCGAGCCGCTCCTCGGCCGCGGCGCTCAGCACCGAGTCGAGCAGCGGGATCAGCGACTCGCCGCCCTCCAGCGAGAAGCGCTTCTGCCCCACGAACTTCGTCTGCAGGAACGTCTCGAACGCCTCGGCGGTGTTCAGCCGCTCCAGGACACGCAGCTGCTCGGTGCGGTCGGGCTTGGCGTGCGGCCGCTCGACGCGCGCCTGGATCCAGGCCCGCTCCTCGGGGTTCTGCATGTGCATGTACTCCACGCCGATGGTCCGGCAGTAGGAGTCGCGCAGCACGCCGAGAATGTCGCGCAGCTTCATCAGGGGCCGGCCGCCGAAACCGCCGGTGGCGAACTCGCGCTCCAGGTCCCAGAGGGTCAGACCGTGCGACTTGATGTCCAGGTCGGGGTGCTTGCGCTGCTTGTACTCCAGCGGGTCGGTGTCCGCCATCAGGTGGCCGCGGACCCGGAAGGCGTGGATCAGCTCTATGACCCGCGCGGACTTCGCCACGTCGTCGTCGTGCGTGGTGGAGATGTCCTGGACCCAGCGGATCGGCTCGTACGGGATCCGGAGGGCCTCGAAGATCTCGTCGTAGAAGCCGTCCTCGCCCAGCAGCAGCCGGTGGACCTGCCGCAGGAAGTCGCCGGACTGGGCACCCTGGATGATCCGGTGGTCGTAGGTGCTGGTGAGCGTCATGACCTTGCTCACCGCGAGGCGGGAGAGCGTGTCGGGGGAGGCGCCCTGGTACTCCGCGGGGTACTCCATCGCGCCGACGCCGATGATCGTGCCCTGTCCCGGCATCAGGCGCGGCACCGAGTGCACGGTGCCGATGGTGCCCGGGTTGGTCAGCGAGATCGTGGTGCCGGCGAAGTCGTCGACCCCCAGCTTGCCCGCCCTGGCCTTGCGCACCACGTCCTCATAGGCGACCCAGAACTGGCGGAAGTCCATCTGCTCGGTCGCCTTGATCGACGGGACCAGGAGCTGACGGGTGCCGTCGCTCTTGGCGACGTCGATGGCCAGGCCCAGATTGACGTGCTCGTGCTTGACCAGCGCCGGCTTGCCGTCGACCTCGGCGTAGGAGTGGTTCATCTCCGGCAGGACCTTGAGGGCCTTGATCACCGCGTAGCCGATGAGATGGGTGAACGACACCTTGCCGCCGCGACCGCGCGACAGGTGGTTGTTGATCACGATCCGGTTGTCGATCAGCAGCTTCGCCGGGACCGCGCGCACGCTGGTCGCCGTCGGAACCACAAGGCTGGCCTCCATGTTGGCGGCAGTCCTCGCGGCCGCGCCGCGTAGTCGAACTTCCTCGGCACCGGCGGGCAACTGCGTCTCCTGCTTGGATCGGTCCGCCGGGGCGGCCTTGGCCGCCGCCGGCGCTGGGGTCGTCGTCACGGGGGCCGCGGCGGCCGGAGCCGCGCTGGCCGGGGCTGGGGTGGCCGGGGTCGAGGAAGCGGTGGGTGTCGGAGGAGTGGACGCGGCGGTCGCCGCACCCGGGGGAGCGACTCTGCCGGCCCCTGCATCAGGGCTGTAGTCGGCAAAGAAGCTCCACCAGGCCCGGTCGACCGACTCGGGGTCCTGGAGGTATTTCTGGTACAGCTCGTCGACCAGCCACTCGTTCTGGCCAAAGGCTGCCAGCGGGTTTGTCCGCGACGACTCAGACGACACGGCGGAAATCGCCCTCTTCCGCAGATCGGCGTTGATGATAGAGAACCTGTCCAAGGCTACTCGCCTCGGCCCGGACCTGCGCCACTCTGGCCGCAGCTTCCTTGTCGATCCTCTCAGACTCGTTTAAAACGGTCACCTCCTGGGTAGCCGTTTCGCCCGCTGAGTCGCTGGTCAGCTGGATTCGGGGAGCTTTGTCAGTCAAATCCGACCAGTCGGAATTCTGTCCGTATCTCCGGGGTAACATCTTCGAGCAGGCCGACCAGTTCGTCTCCGGCGGTCCGCAACTCCTCGATGGACAGGGGTGCGAGTCGCTCCAGCAGGAACAGCGCGTCCGTCGTCTCCTCGGTGATCCGGGTGCGGACGCACTGCCGCCAGTTCCACCGGCGGCAGGTGACTCCCCTGTCGTCCCGCCAGACGACCTCGCCGATCTCCGGGTGGTCGATCGCCGGCTCGCCTCTCTCGACGACCTCGAACGGCTCGTCACCGGCCGCGCGCACCAGCCTCGCCGTCCCCTCGTAGCGGGTCAGGTCCTCTCCGCCGATCGGCAGGCCGTGCCTGATGCTGATCGCGTTGTAGGCGTCGACCACCCGGTTGATCTCCGGCGGCGGCATCCGCCTGACCAGGGCGTCCACCGAGGGTCGGGTCCGCTGGGGCTTGGCGCCGAATGCCCGGTACGTTTCCCGCCACGCCTCGACCCTCGCGTCGTCGGCCGCCACCGCCTTCTCGGCGGCCTCCGCCAGCCAGGCCCTCGACCTGTCGTCCGTCGGCCCGTTGCGCAGCCCGTACACCCCTATCACCAGCACCGCGAAGTCCGGCCTGAGCGCGCTGACGGCGGGGTCCACCCAGATGTCCTCGATCACTCCCCCAGCTTAGGCCGCTCACAGTCCCGCACTTTGGAGGGGCGAGATATTCGATAGACGTCGGGGTTTCGAAAACTGTGCACACCTGGACCCCGAATCGGTGGCCTCCGCGGGTCGACCGTGGCCGCGTCAGGCGGCCGCGTGAGGTCTGAACGTGACGCTCAACTCGGCGTCCAGCGCTCTCGCCAGACGTCGGAGCAGCGTCAACGTCGGGGTGACCCCCCCGGTTTCCAGGCGGGACACCTGCGGTTGCGTCATGCCGGCACGCTCGGCCAGCTCCGCCTGCGAGAGGCCGAGCTCCATTCGGCGGTTGTAGACCTGTTGCCCCAGCAGCAAAGCCTCACGGGCTTCCTGGTAGGCATCGGCCCGGCGCTCGGCGCCGGTCCGTTTCCACGTGCTGTGAGCCATACCCCAATCAGTCCTTCCAGACGCGGTCGTAGACCTCTGAAGCGACCACATGAAGATTCTCACATTCGACCTGTGCTCGACGAGCGCGTTCAACCTGACCGGTCTCCCTGCGGCGTGTCTTGGTGAAGACGGTGAGAAGGACGATTCGCCGTCGCGGGGCGAGCCAGTAGGTGATCCTGACCTGCCGGCGCGTGAGTGAGAGGCGTAGCTCACGCACTTTGCCGCCAAGGTGCTTGGAGTATGGCTCGTCCAGCGTCTCAGCCTGTTCTGAGAGGAGGTCGGCCAAGGCCTCGACCTTGACATAGTCGCGCTCGGAGAGTGACTCAAGCCAAGATCGGATCTCGGGCTCGATCTCGATGACATATAGCCTCACGGCCGTGAGGCTATATGTCATCGATTATATAATCCGTGATACGTCGGGGTTGATAACCACAGGGCATCGATGCGGACGCCCGACTAGGGGCATATGGGGTAGACCCCGCCGGTGACAGGTGCCTGGTTACGCCGGTCGCCCGCAGAGGGTGCCGTTGAGGAGGAGGCGTTCCGGCTTGGGGTTGGGGCCGGGGGCGTCGGCGCCGATGAAGCCGAAGGTGACCGAGTCACCGGGCCTGATGGTCTTGTTCCAGCTGAGGTTCCTGGCGGTCACGGTCGCGCCGTCCTGGGAGATGTCGGCGCTCCAGTGCCGCCGGACGGTCTGGCCGCCGAGGAAGGACCACTTCAGGGTCCAGCCGTCGATGGCCTTCCTGCCGGTGTTGGTGACGGTGACCTGGGTGTTGAACCCCTCGGGCCACTGGCCGTGGTTGGTGTAGGTCACCTTGCACTCACCGGCGGCGGCGGGGGTGTCCAGGTAGGAGGCGATCCAGGCGAGCGGGGAGTTCCAGTTGATGGTCAGCTCGTTGGTGGACCACGACTCGATGTCGTCGATGTAGCAGAACTGGGGCGCGCAACCCCTGAGCTTGGCCTGGGCCACCGGGTCCTGAATGCTGGAGTTCGGGCCGCCGGCCAGGGTGCCGCGCGGCGGGTTGGGCAGGGACGGGTCGAGCTGACGGGCGTACCAGCGGCTGTGCTGGTTCTTGGCGGCGACCTCGCCGTAGCCGGTCACGTACGACTGGTTGAGGGCGTTGCGCCCGAAGAGGTAGTCCAGCCCCTCCAGCACCCCGTCGCGATACTTCGCCTCGCCGCTGAGGTCGTGGGCGACGGCCATCACGACCATGTTGTTGAGCACCAGGCTGTTGGAGCCCCAGTCGTAGGTCGACGGGTTGTACGGGACGCCGTAGGGGTGGGCCCGCTGGGCGGCGAGATAACCGTCGGCGCCCTCCAGCACCGATTGGCGCACCCGTGCCCGGTCGGGGAGCGCGTTGGGCACCGCGGCCAGCTGCAGGCGGCCGAGCTGGGCGGTGCTGCCCCAGTCGAAGCCGCGCTCGCGCCAGATGTCGCCGGTGTGGTGCGGCGAGGCGAGCACGTAGTCCCTGAACTCCTTCTCGGCGGTGGTGAGATAGAGCTCGGCGGCGGCCCAGTAGAACTCGTCGGTCACGTTGTTGTCGTCGTAGGCGCCGCCGCCCACCCCGTCGGAGGCGTCGGCGTACCGCGCGGGGTCGGCCTTGGCCGCGGCCCAGGCCTTCCTGGCGGCGGCGAGGTTGCGCGCGGCGAACGCGGCGTCGTACGGGGCGAAGAGCCGCGCCGCCTGGGCCGCGGTGGCGGCCAGGTTGAGGGTGGCGGCGGTGGAGACCGGGTGCAGCTCGCGCCGCTGCGCGTCGAGGTGGGGCAGGAGCGGCAGGCCCGTCCACGCGGCGTCGTGGATCTTGTGGTGGGCCATCCCCGCGTGTGGCCTGCCGTCCGGGACCTGCATGCTGAGCAGGAACTCCTGCTCCCAGCGGGCCTCGTCAAGGATGTCGGGGACCCCGTTCCCGCTCTCGGGGATGTCGAGGTCGCCGTCGGAGTGGATGCCGTCGGCCTTGGCGCGCTCGAAGGCGGACATCAGCTGGTGGACGGAGATGCCGCCGTTGACGACGTACTTGCCGTGGTCGCCCGCGTCGTACCAGCCACCCTTGACGTTCAGCGTGTAGTCGCAGACGCCCGGCTGGCAGGGCACCTCGACGTCGCCCTGGTTGGGGGCCACGCCCGCGTGCCCGGCGGGCCTGCCGTAGCCGGGGCGGAGGGTGTCGAGGATCGGGATGCCGCTGCGCTGGGTGTAGTAGAACTTCAGCGCGTCATTCCTGAGCTCGTCGTAGACGTCGGCGCCGATGTCGAACGGGCGGCTGGTCTCGCCGTCGGCCTCCAGCGTGTAGCCGGTGCCGGGGGCGATGCCGGTGCCGGGGGCCGTGCCGAAGTCGATCGAGTGCGTGTTCTGGCCGGAGCTTCCGTCGACGCCGCGCGGGACGGTGTCGCCCTGGGCGACGAGCTGCCCGCCGCGCCGGAGCCTCCAGCCCACCGGCTCCGTCTCCTCGGTGACGAGCGTGGCCCTCTTCGGCCCGGTGGGCAGGTAGCCGACCATGTTCACCCGGACCCGGGGCCCGGTGTCCGGCCGGTAGACGTCGGGTTCGGCTCCGCCTTTCAGGGAGACGTCGTCCACGCAGAACCTCCACGGGGTGGCGCTGCCCCCGAGTTGGAACGCCACCTGCGCGCCTGGCAGGTCCACCGGTGAGGTGAAGGTGTAGCGGTAGTCGTTGCCCGACACGCTCAGCTCGGGGTTGGCCGACAGGTACTGGGTGTAGGGGTCGACCGGGAGCTGGACGAGGGCCCTGGCGACGCGGCCGGGCGTCGCGACGCCGAAGAAGGAGAACTCGTACGTCTCGTCCTTGACCAGGGGGATGTCGTTCTGGCCGACGATGACGTCCCACGGGTTGACGGTGCCACCGGGGATGTCCGCGCAGAGCCGTCCGGCCTCGATCTCCAGCGCGGTGTTGCCGGTGCTCCACCAGGGGGCGGTGCCGGTGTCGAAGGTGCCGTTGACGATCTGTTCGGGACCGTCCGCGGCGGCGGGCAGTGGGGTCAGGGTCACCAGGGCGGCGGCCGTGGCGAGAGCGAGCCAGGCAGGTGGTCTGATCACGGGGGGTCCTTTACGCAGGGGATGCGCCTCGCGGTGGGAGCGCCGGGTGGGAGCGTCCCTGTGGGAGCGCTCCCACCGCGAGGATGTGCCGATGTTTCCAGCGCGTTTCGCCCGCAGTCAATCGTCCCCCCTCCGGGGCCGCCCGCTGACCGGGTGAATGACCGATTTGCCCGATGAAACTTTCAGGGCTTCCGGGGGACCGCGTCAGGGAGCGGTCCAGTCGATCTCCGGCCCCCGGGGCACGATCCCGCTCGGGTTGACGTTCGTCTGCGTCACGAAGTAATGCCGTTTGATCTGGTCGAAGTCGGTCGTGTCGCGGAACGCGGGAACGGCGTACAGCTCGCGGGCGTAGGCCCACAGGGCCGGGTAGTCGACGAGCCGTCGCACCGAGCACTTGAAGTGCGAGTTGTAGACCGCGTCGAACCTGGCGAGCGTGGGGTAGAGCCGCACGTCGCTCTCGGTGAGCGCGTCGCCGTGCAGGTGGCGCCGGCCGGTCAGGCGCTCCTCCAGCAGGTCGAGCGTGGCGAACACGCCGGCGACCGCCTCGTCGTACGCCTCCTGGGAGCGGGCGAACCCGGCCCGGTAGACACCGTTGTTGAGGCCGTGGAAGATCACTTCGTTCAGCGCGTCGATCTCCTCGCGCAGTTCCTCGGGGTAGAGGTCGGGTGCGCCCTCGGCGTGCCACGGCGCGAAGGCCGTCTCCAGGGTGAGGGTGATCTGCGGGTAGTCGTTGGTGACCAGGCGCTCGGCGGCGATGTCCCAGACACAGGGCACCGTGTAGCGGCCCTGGTAGCCGGGATCGGTCGCCAGGTAGAGCTCGGAGAGGTACTCCACCCCCGTCACCGGATCGCCGCCGGGCATCCGCCAGCCCTTCTCGTCCCTGATCGGATCGACGATCGTCACCCCGACCACCTCCTGCAGGCCCAGCAGCTCGCGGACGATGAGCGAGCGGTGCGCCCACGGGCAGGCGTAGGAGGCGTAGATCTGGTAGCGGCCGGGCTCCGGCGGATGCTCGCCGCCCGCCTCGATCCGCGTCGTGAACCGGTTCTGCTGCCTGACGAAGCGGCCGTCGCCGGAGATCTCCTTTTCCAGCTTCATGGTATGACGGTACGGGATCTCGAATAGAACATGGTTCGGTTGAGAGGGTCGGGGGAGCCGGGCCCTCCAAGGATTTCATGCAAAACAAGTAGGAAATATTGACTTAGCCCGGAGGGGTGCGTAACTTGTCCGGTATGAGCTGCTATCTGACCCGTTTCGACCAGAAAGCATCGGTGGCCTCATGAGCATCGTGACCGTGCTGGGAAACCCGCGACCCGGGTCGCGTACTCACGGAGCGGCCAACTCGGCGGCGGAGGCCGTGGCCCGGCGGATCGGGGTTCGGGAGGCTCCCGAGGTCGTCGATCTGGCGGTCCTGGCTCCGCTGCTGTTCGCCCCGGAGACGGCGCCGGAGGTGAGGGCCGCGTTGGAACTGGTCGCGGGTGCCGATGTGCTGGTGGTGGCCAGCCCGACCTACAAGGCCACCTACACCGGCCTGCTCAAGGCGTTCCTCGACCGGCTGCCGGGTGGCGCCCTCGCCTCGGCCGTCGCGCTTCCGCTGCTGGTGATGGGGGACGCCAAGCACTCTCTGGCGGTGGAGGTCCACCTCCGGCCGCTGCTGGTGGAGCTGGGCGCCGTCGTTCCCACGCCGGGCCTCGCGCTGCTGGAATCGCAGCTCGCCGACCTCGACGCGGTCCTCGGCCCCTGGGTCGACCGGGTCGCCCCGCAGGTGGCGGCGGCACTCGGGCAGCGGGCTCCCGCGTGACGCCGGGAAGAGAAGGCGGCATTAATGGGTTCTGAGAAGTGTCTTTTATTCCTCGGAGGGGGAAAAGTGACCAAGTGGAGCATCTTGGCGGTACCCCACCCGTCCCTGGGAGAGGTGTCATGACCGAGACCCTGTCCGGCCGAGCGGTCGACGCGGAGCGGTTCCGGCAGGCGCTGGCCGTTCACGCGGCCGGGGTCGTCGTCGTCACGGCGCAGTTCGAGGGCGTACCGGTCGGTCTCACGGCCACCTCGTTCTCATCCGTCAGTCTTACGCCCCCGCTGGTCTCCTTCTACGTGGACCAGTCGTCGAGCACCTGGCCCTGGCTCCGGCAGGCCGATCACTTCGCGGTGAACGTGCTGGCCAGCGATCAGGCCGAGCTGGCCGCGCGCTTCGCGAGGAAGGGCGTCGACCGCTTCGCCGCACCCACCTCCTGGGTGCCGGGGCACCTGGGCGTCCCGCTGCTGGACGGCGTCTCGGCCCACCTGGTCTGTGCCCCCCACTCAACCGTCGACATCGGTGATCACATCCTGGTCGTCGGACTCGTCACCGAGACGAGCCTCGAACCCGGCGGTCGCCCGCTCCTGTACCACCAGGGTCGTTTCGGGCGTTTCACCCCGCACTCCTGATTGTTGAGGGGAATTTCCGTTTGGTCGGGTAAGGGGATGTTCCATGAGCTCTGACCTTCGGTGTCCCGGTGAATTCGATGGCCGATTTCCGGATGAGGGAACGCGGCGCGGGTGACCGACGCGCCGACTGGGCGGAGAATCTGCTTATTTCGGCAAAAGTGTTAAATACCGGATAGCTCTAATCGGCGGCGGCGGGTGTCCCGGTCGCGGTACGGCCGGCCTGCCGCGGGGCTCGCCCGCGGATGCCCGGCGGTGCTTCCTCAGGCGAGGCGGACGGTGCCCCGGCCGGTGGTCAGGGGGAGGTCCAGGGCGGTACGGATGCCCGGTGGGGCGGCGCAGAGGGCGGCCACGGAGTTCACGGCATGGGCGGCGGCGCCGGCCAGCCCGTGGGAGATCTCGCTGACGGTGAGCATCAGCTGGGGCATGCCCTCGATGTGGACGCTGAAGCCTGGGTCGGCCCAGCGTGCCACCCGGGTGGCGTCGGCCTTGTAGACGCATTCCACGGTCATCAGGGGGCGGCCGCGGACCAGCCCGCTGAACATCCAGCGAGAGGCGCACACGGTGCCCGCCCTGACCAGCCCCGCGGCGATCTCGAACTCCTCTGAGGCGAGTTCGAACTCGTCGCTCTCCTCGACCTCGTCGAGGGTCACGCCGAGGTTGTCGGCGACGAACTGGACGCTCTCGGCGAACAGCGAGCGCTGGAAGGCGCGGAAGGGACGCACTCCGGCGGTGTAGTCCTTGGCCGAGCGGGTGAAGCCGAACAGGTCCACCACGATCTGCCGGGAGGGGTGACCCCGGAAGTCGGACGACTCCCGGACGTAGATGTGGTCGACCCTGCTGGACAGGCCGGTCAGCGTGAGCGGCAGCATGTCGCTCATGAAACCGGGATTGACGCCCGTGCCGTGCAGGGACGTTCCTCCCGCCCGGCAGGCGGCCTCCAGGCGGGCCACCACCGTCGGGCCATAGCACTTGGGGTAGACGAACCCGGTGGTGGTGATGACGTTCTTGCCGCTGGCGAGCAGCGCGCAGATGGTCTCCACGTCGTTCGGATGGCCCCCGCCGAAGTAGAAGGTCGGCAGCGGCATGTGCAGCACGCAGTCGGCCTCCAGGGCGAGGATCTCCTCGACGTCGTCGGTGCAGAGGACACCGGCCTCGGGAAGTCCCACGAGGAGCCCCGCGTCCCGTCCCACCTTGTCCGGGTCGTAGACCAGCACCCCGACCAGTTCGAACTCCGGCCGGGTGATGAGGCTGCGCAGGGAGTATCTGCCGACTGCGCCGGTGGCCCATTGGATCACGCGCAGGGGCGGCGATAAGGACATATGGGGCCTCCAGCCCGAATTGTTGGGCGGGGCCCTGTTGGGAAATGAGGGGTGTCATCATTGACCCTCGCCCGTATGGGGCAGAAACTTTAGCAGAAATTAACACGCTCGCTTACTATGCGCAATGATCTCCTATTTTTTGGTTACCGCCCTGGGGATTTTGGGGCCTTTATCCGAAAGGTGGTCGGCCGCTTCCGGGGGCGTCGCCGGAGGTCCGGGGCGCCCGTGATGGCATCGCCGGGGGCGAGCAAGCTATTGTTCGGAGGACTAGAATTATGTTCTCGTAGGAGGGTTGCGGATGTCAGAGCTGCGGTTTGACGGCAGGGTCGCGGTCATCACCGGCGCCGGACACGGTCTCGGCCGTTCGCACGCGCTGTCGCTCGCCGAGCGCGGTGCCAAGGTGGTCGTCAATGACCTGGGCGGGGCGCTGGACGGCACCGGGGCCTCCACCGGACCCGCCGCCGAGGTGGTCGAGCTGATCAGGAAGAACGGTGGCGAGGCGGCCGCCAGCACCGACAACGTCGCGACCCCCGAGGGGGCCAAGGCGATCGTCCAGACCGCGATCGACGCCTTCGGGCGGCTGGACATCGTCGTCAACAACGCCGGCATCCTGCGGGACAAGTCCTTCGGCAAGATGAGCGTCGAGGAGTTCGACCAGGTTCTCGCCGTCCACGTCCGCGGTTCGTTCCTGGTCAGCCGGGAGGCGTTCCCGTACCTCAAGGAGCAGGGGTACGGCCGGATCGTCAACACCTCCTCGCCCGCCGGGCTGTTCGGCAACTTCGGCCAGGCCAACTACTCCACGGCCAAGATGGGCCTGGTCGGCCTCACCAAGACGCTCGGTATCGAGGGGGCCAGGGCCGGGATCAAGGCCAACGCGATCGCGCCGGTCGCCTGGACCCGGATGACCGAGGAACTCCTCCCCGCCGAGTTCGAGGCCAAGTTCACCGCGGAGCGGGTCAGCACCCTGGTGACCTTCCTGGCGCACGAGGCCTGTGAGACCAGCGGCGAGGTCTTCAGCGTCGGCGGCGGCCGGATCGCCCGGGTGTTCGTGGCCGAGGGGCCCGGCTGGCGGCAGGACGACCACACGGTGGAGGACATCCGCGACAACTGGCAGGCGATCCTCGCCGAGCAGCCGTACCTGACCCCGACCACTCTCGGCCAGCAGGCGAGCGCCTCCATGAAGGCCATGCTCTGACGCCGCGGGCCGCGTTCCGGCGGTCCTGAGACTCAAGGGGCGCTCCCACGCCGGGGGCGCCCCTTCTGCTGTCCGCGCCGGGGACGGGGCCGGGACTTTTGTTGATTTCTGCAAAAGTCGACGGACTGTTAGTTAAAAGCTCTTCACAAATCCAGCCGAAGGGGGTTAGCTTCTGCACATCCCACTCCGGGCGAGGAGGTGCTGTGAGTCGGGTCACCACGGTCGCCGCGTGCGAGACGCGCTCACGTGCGGAACCCGACAGGCTCGTCGAGCCGCACCCGGCGGAGCGGGTGGGGCCTGCGGCGATCACGTCCTCTCGGCCCGACGACGAACCAGTGAGGCCCCATGTCCGAAGCCACCCCCCTGCTGCGCATGCGGGGGATCGTCAAGCAGTTCCCCGGTGTGCGTGCCCTGGACGGCGTCGACCTGGAGGTGCTGCCCGGTGAGGTGCACTGCCTGCTCGGCCAGAACGGCGCCGGGAAGTCCACTCTGATCAAGACCCTGGCGGGCGCTCACCAGCCCGACGAGGGCACCATCACGTTGAACGGCGCGGACGTGCGGCTGTCGAGCCCGATCGCCGCGATCAGGCTCGGCATCTCCACGATCTACCAGGAGCTCGATCTGGTGGACGGGCTGAGTGTGGCGGAGAACGTCTTCCTCGGACACGAGCCGGCCCGGCTGGGGTTCGTCGGACGGGGGAGGGCGGCGCGGGCGACGCGGGAGCTGCTGGCCCGGCTGGGGCACGGTGAGATCCACCCGTCGACGGAGGTGGGACGGCTGTCGCCGGCGGCCAAGCAGGTGGTGAGCATGGCGCGGGCGCTGTCACACGACACCCGGTTGATCATCATGGACGAGCCGTCGGCGGCGCTGGCCCATGACGAGGTGGGCAACCTGTTCCGGATCATCCGGGAGCTGACCGCCCAGGGGGTCGCGGTGGTCTACATCTCGCACCGGCTGGAGGAGATCCGCGAGATCGGGGATCGGGTGACGGTGCTCAAGGACGGTCGCACGGTCGCGGTGGGGCTGCCGGCCAAGCAGACTCCGACCTCGCGGGTGGTGGCGTTGATGACCGGCCGCGAGGTCGAGTACGTCTTCCCGCCGCGCCGCGCGGAACGCGTCGCGGGGGCCGAGGTGCTGCGGGTCGAGAGGCTCACCGTGCCCGGCGTCTTCGCCGACGTGTCGTTCTCGGTGCGGGCGGGGGAGATCGTGGGGCTGGCCGGACTGGTCGGCTCGGGCCGCTCGGAGATCATCGAGGCGGTGTACGGGGCGCGGAGGTTCTCGGGGCAGGTGCTCCTGGAGGGGCGGCCGGTGCGCGGGGGCGGTACGACGGGCACGGTCCGGCTGGGGATGGGGCTGGCCCCGGAGGAGCGCAAGGCGCAGGCCCTGCTGCTGGACCAGAGCGTGTCGCGCAACATCAGCCTGGCCAGCCTGGGCCGCTACTCGCGGCTGGGATGGATGGACCGCCGCCGCGAGGCCGCGGACGCGCGGGAGATGGTGCGGGCCCTGGACATCCGGCCGGCCGATCCCGAGCGGCCGGTCAAGACGCTTTCCGGTGGCAACCAGCAGAAGGCGGTGCTGGCGCGGTGGCTGCTCAACGACCGCAAGCTGCTGCTGCTGGACGAGCCTACCCGGGGGGTGGACGTGGGGGCTCGGGCGGAGCTGTACGCGCTGGTGCGGCGGCTGGCCGATGAGGGGATCGGGGTGTTGCTGGTCTCCAGCGAGGTGCCCGAGGTGCTGGGGCTGGCCGATCGGGTGCTGGTCCTGCGGGAGGGCCGGGTCATCCGCGAGGCCGGCGCCGGTGAGCTGGACGAACACGCCGTCCTCGACATGATCATGGAAGGAAGTGCCCTGTGACATCCCTGTCGACCGGGAGCACCGGGACTGGTGAAAGGAACCGGCAGGTCCTCATGAACGTCATCTCTCGTCGCTTCGAGAACACCCCGGCGGGGCTCCGGTGAAGTCGCCCGCGGACGAGCGCGTCGAGGCGCCGGTCCGTGAACCCGCCGTGGCGAGCCCACTGACCCGTCTCGGGGAGATGCGCCACCTCGGGCTGGTGGTCGCGCTGGTACTGCTGGCGGTGGTGGGCCTGGTCACGGTGCCCGACACCTTCGCGACCACCTCCAACCTGGTGAGCATCCTGTCGCTGGCCGCGACCATCGGAGTGATCACGGTCGGCATGACCTTCGTGATCATCGGTGGGGGCATCGACCTGTCGGTGGGCGCGGTGATGGCGCTGGCGTCGGTGTGGGCGACCACGCTGGCCACCCAGTCCTACGGCCCGCTCGTGATGATCGTGTGCGCGGTGCTGGTCGGTACCGGGGCGGGCCTGGTCAACGGGCTGCTGATCTCCTACGGGCGGATGGTGCCCTTCATCGCGACGCTGGCGATGCTGGTGGCCGCCAGGGGACTGGCCCAGCGGATGTCCGACCGGCGCACCCAGCTGGTGCAGCAGGGCAACGAGATGATCGTGGAGCTGTCGACGACCCGGGTGTTGGGCATCCCGCTGCTGGTCTACATCTTCGCGCTGGTGGTACTGGCCGGATGGGTGGTGCTGAACCGCACCACGTTCGGCCGGCGCACCTACGCGGTGGGCGGCAACCCCGAGGCGGCCAGGCTGGCGGGCATCGACGTGCGCCGCCACACGGTGTTGCTGTACGCGCTGTCGGGGCTGTGCTGCGGGATCGCGGCGGTTCTGATCATGGCCAGGACCACGACGGGTTCCTCCACGCACGGAGATCTGTACGAGCTGGACGCGATCGCGGCGGTCATCATCGGCGGCACGCTGCTGACCGGGGGGCGCGGGTCGATCATCGGATCGATCCTGGGTCTGCTGATCTTCACTGTGATCACGAACCTGTTCATTCTCAACGGGCTCAACACCAGCGACCAGTTGGTGGCCAAGGGCCTGATCATCGTGGTGGCGGTGCTGCTCCAGCGGCGCGCCCTCACCTCACGAACCTGAGCCCGGTCCGGTGGATCTTCCGTATCCCGAGGCCAGGAGGCGTCTCACCACGTTTCCGCAGCCTCGGGAGAGACCGGCCGGCCGGTCCTCGCCGCGTCAGGATCCGCCGGACAGAGCCTGGACCCGCGTCCCGCGGACCGGTCAGGGGTCCGCGGGGCGCGCTACGCCTCCACCTCCCAGTTCCCCCCCAAGAAGGAGCAGGATCATGACAGAGAACGTCGCTCGCAGGGGTTTCCTGCTCGGCGGTGCGGTCATCGGCGCGGGTGCGCTGGTGACCGCGTGCACCGGCAACGAGGTGGCCGCACCGGCCGGCGCGGCGAGCTCGGCGCCGGCGCCGGCGGCCGCGACCGGCGGTAACGACGCGCCCGGCGACAAGGTGGTCATCGGCTTCTCGGCACCCGCGGCCGATCACGGCTGGATCGCCGCGATCGCCAAGAACGCCGAGGCCACGGCCAAGCAGTACGCCGACATCGAGTTCAAGCCGGTCGAGCCGACCAATGACATCAACGCGCAGATCTCCGCGGTGGAGTCGCTGATCGCGGCGAAGGTCGCCGCCCTGGTGATCCTGCCGAACGACGGCCAGCAGCTCAACCAGATCGCCCGCCAGGCCTCGGACGCGGGCATCCCGGTGATCAACCTGGACCGGGTCTTCCCCGACAAGCTGTCGTACCGCACCTGGATCGGCGGCGACAACTACGGCATGGGCGTCGCGGCCGGCCACTACATCGGCAAGAAGCTCAAGGACAAGGGGGTGGCCGACCCGGTGATCCTGGAGATCCAGGGCATCGCGACGCTGCCGCTGACCCAGGACCGCAGCAAGGGGTTCGAGGACGCGCTGAAGACGTACGGGTTCGCGGTGACGGCCAAGCAGGACGCGCAGTTCACCGTGGAGTCGGGGACCAAGGTCGCGGCGAACCTGATGCAGGCGCACAAGAAGATCGACGCGATCTGGAACCACGACGACGACCAGGGCATCGGCGTGCTGGCCGCGATCAAGGAGGCCGGGCGCAGCGAGTTCTTCATGGTCGGTGGCGCCGGGTCGGCCAACGCGATGCGCGACATCAAGGCGGGTACGGGGGTGCTGGAGGCGACGGTGACCTACAGTCCCACGATGGCCTCCTCGGCGATCAAGCTGGCCCGCCTGATCGCCCAGGGCAAGGGGATGAGCGATCTGGTGGAGAACCAGGTACCCCAGTCGATCACCCTGGCCTCGGAGACGATCACCAAGGAGAACGTGGACGCCTACCTGCCGCTGGGATTCGAGTCCTGATGGCTCAGACGGACGAGGCCACGCCCGGATCGACGCCGACACCGGGGCCGGCGCCGGGAACGGCGGGAGGGGAACGCCCGAGGCTGGGCATCGGCATGGTCGGCTACGCGTTCATGGGCCGGGTGCACTCCCAGGCCTGGCGCAGCGCGCCGGCGTTCTTCGACCTGCCGGTCCGGCCGGTGATGGCGGCGCTGTGCGGCCGCTCGGCCGAGGGCACGGCACGGGCGGCCGAGCAGATGGGCTGGGCGGCGGTCGAGACCGACTGGCGCGAGCTGATCGCCCGTGAGGACGTCGACGTGGTCGACATCTGCACCCCCGGTGATTCGCACGCGCGGATCGCGATCGCCGCGCTGGAGGCCGGCAAGCACGTGCTGTGCGAGAAACCGCTGGCCAACACGGTCGCCGAGGCCGAGGCGATGGCGGACGCGGCACGGGCGGCCGCGGCCCGCGGGGTCCACGCGATGGTGGCGTTCAACTACCGGCGGGTGCCCGCGATCGCGCTCGCCGCCCGCTGGGTGGCAGAGGGGAGGCTGGGCGAGATCCGGCACGTGCGGGCGCAGTACCTGCAGGACTGGATCGTCGATCCGGACTTCCCGCTGGTGTGGCGGCTGCGAAGGGAACTCGCCGGGTCCGGGGCGCTGGGCGACATCGGCGCGCACATCATCGACACCGCGCAGTTCATCACCGGTCAGCACCTGACGCAGGTCTCGGCGCTGACCGAGACCTTCATCACCCGGCGCCCGCTGGCCGAGACCTCCGCCGGGCTGTCGGCCGGCGTCGGCGGTGCCGAGACGGGGGAGGTGGACGTCGATGACGCGGCGCTGTTCATCGGCAGGTTCAGCGGTGGCGCGCTGGCCTCGTTCGAGGCCACCCGGTTCGCCACCGGGCGTAAGAACGCGCTGCGCATCGAGATCAACGGCTCGGCCGCCAGCGTGGCGTTCGACTTCGAGGCCATGAACGAGCTCTGGTTTCACGACCACGCCCTGCCCGCCGAGGAGGCGGGGTTCCGCCGGGTGCTGGTCACCGAGCCGGGACACCCGTACGCGGGAGCGTGGTGGCCACCGGGTCACGGCCTTGGCTACGAGCACACCTTCACCCACGAGGTGAAGGACTTCGTACAGGCGATCGCCTCCGGCGCCGCGCCGTCCCCGTCGTTCGACGACGGGTTGCGGGTCCAGCGCGTGCTGGCCGCGGTCGAGCGCAGCGCCGCCGACCAGAGCCGGCTGACAGCGGTACGGCAGACGTGAGCGGGCCGGCGGTGCGCCACACCGTCGGCCAGGAGAGAACAGGTCCATCAACCGTGGAGGACGTATGAGCAGGCCGATCACCTTGTTCACCGGCCAGTGGGCCGATCTGCCCTTCGAGGAGGTCTGCCGGCTGGCCTCGGGCTGGGGATACGACGGGCTGGAGATCGCCTGCTGGGGCGATCACTTCGAGGTCGACAAGGCCTTGTCCGACGACTCCTACGTCGAGCGCAAACTGGAAGTGCTGGCCAGGCACAACCTCAAGGTGTGGACCATCTCCAACCACCTGCTCGGCCAGGCCGTGTGTGACAGTCCCATCGACGAGCGGCACAAGGGCATCCTGCCCGCGCGGATCTGGGGCGACGGTGAACCCGAGGGGGTGCGCCGACGCGCGGCCGAGGAGATGAAGGACACGGCTCGGGCGGCGGCCAGGCTCGGTGTGGACACCGTGGTCGGCTTCACCGGATCGTCCATCTGGCACACCGTGGCGATGTTCCCGCCGGTGCCGTCCGCGATGATCGAGGCCGGCTACGCCGATTTCGCCGCCAGGTGGAACCCGATCCTGGACGTCTTCGACGAGGTCGGGGTGCGTTTCGCCCACGAGGTGCATCCGAGCGAGATCGCCTATGACTACCACAGCACGGTACGGACCCTGGAGGCCGTCGGGCACCGGCCCGCGTTCGGGCTGAACTGGGACCCCTCGCACATGGTGTGGCAGGAGATCGACCCGGTCGGCTTCATCCTGGACTTCGCCGACCGGATCTACCACGTCGACTGCAAGGACGCCAAGGTCCGCACCGGTGACGGCCGCCGCGGCCGGTTGGCCTCGCACCTGCCCTGGGGCGATCTGCGCCGGGGCTGGGACTTCGTCTCCACCGGCCGGGGCGACGTGCCGTGGGAGGACTGTTTCCGCGCGCTGAACGCGATCGGTTACACCGGGCCGATCTCCATCGAGTGGGAGGACGCGGGCATGGACCGCCTGGACGGCGCCCCCGACGCGCTGGCCGTGATCCGCGGGTTCAACGCCATCACCCCGCCCTCGGCCGCCTTCGACGCGGCCTTCTCCTCCGACTGAGACACGCGGGGCCGATGTGCCGGAGGCATGCCGGTGACCCGGCCGGGTCACCGGTCCGCCCTGCTCAGGTGGGCGGCCCGGTGGCCCGGTGCGCGGGTTCGGCGCTCAGTCCATGACGACGATCTGGCGCAGCACCTCGCCGCCCCTGAGCGCCGCCACGGCGTCGTTGAGGTCGGCCAGCTTGATGCGGGAGCTGATCATGCTCTCCAGGTCGAGCTTGCCGGCCTTGTAGAGTCCCGCGAAGAACGGGAAGTCGCGCCGGACGTCCGAGCCGCCGTACAGCGAGCTGAGGATGTTCTTGCCCTCGAACAGCAGGCTGAAGGCGCTCAGCGGGACGTTGTCGTCCATCGCGCCCGCGCCCACCACGATCATGTCGCCACCCCGGCGGGTCGCCTGCCAGGCCGTCATGATGGCGGCGGACTTGCCGACGGCCTCGAAGCCGTAGTCGAACCCGGCACCGCCGGTGAGCGTGCCGAGCGCGTCCATCAGCTGGTCGGGGGTGATGGCGTGGGTCGCGCCGACCTTCTTGGCGAGGGCGTGCTTGGACTCCAGCGGGTCGATCGCCAGGATCGTGGTGGCGCCGGAGATGCGGGCACCCTGGATCACCGAGAGGCCGATGCCGCCGGCGCCGACCACGGCGACCGTCGAGCCGGCCTTCACCTTGGCCGTGTTGAGCGCCGCGCCGACGCCGGTGGTGATCCCGCAGCCGATCAGGGCCGCCGCCTCGAAGGGCACCTCGGGGTCGACCTTGATCGCGCCCTGCCAGGGCACGACGATCTCCTCGGACCAGGTGCCGCACCCGGCCATGCCGAACGCCGGGGTGTCGCCGCCGTAGCGGAAGCGGGCGTTGACGAAGCTGTCCATCACGTAGGTCATGCACAGGAACGGCTGGTGCACCAGACAGTTCGCGCAGGTGCCGCAGGCCGGGGTCCAGTTGATGATGACGTGGTCGCCTGGCTGCACCGTGGTCACGTGGTCGCCGACCTCGACGACCTCTCCGGCGCCCTCGTGGCCGGGGATGACCGGCAGTGGCATGGGCAGCACGCCGCTGATCACCGACAGGTCGGAGTGGCAGACGCCGGTGGCCCTGACCTTGACGCGGACGTCCGTCGGGCCCATCGGGGCGAGGGTGAAGTCATCGCGGATGTCGAGCTTGTCGTCGCCGACGGCATGCAGAAGCGCACCACGCATGGGGGACCTCCTAGTTCTCCTCAACGGAGAGTGCGGCTTTGGGACAGGACCGCACGGCGTGCCGGACGCGGTCCATCATCTCCGGCGGCGGCTCAGGCAGCAGCAGGTGCAGCTGGTCGTCGTCGTCGAGTTCGAAGACCTCCGGGGCGAGTCCCATGCAGATCGCATTGGCCTCGCAGACCAGATAGTCGACTTTGATTTTCATGCGGGCCTCCTAGCCGGGAATGGCGAGCTTACGGTGATCCCAAGAGATCACACGAGTGGGCTCGACCACAAAGGCGACCCTTTTGCGGCCGGTGTAGGCCACGTATTCGGTGAGCGACTCCTCCGCGTCGGGCATCCCGGCCATCCGTCTGGCCACGTTCATGCCGACGTCGAGGATGCCCTCGGGGTCGTCGATCCTCCGAGCCACCCCGTACACCAGTACGCCGCGCAGATCGGAGTATTCCTCCCCGGCCTCGATCAGGCAGCTCACCCTGGCGTCGCGCTGGATGTTGAGTGTCTTCTGGGCCTTGCCGTAGGTCCAGAAGGAGATCTTGCCCTCGGTCAACCCGTAGAACATGGTCACCATGTGTGGGGTGCCGTCCGGATTGATGGTGCCGAGCTGCAGCTTCCGCGACTCACCGACGAAAGCCGTCACCTCGTCGTCGGACATCACGATGCGGGCGCGCTGGTTCACGGTGCAAAGTAGAACACGTTCCACAAGGTCGGGCAAGGGCCAATCGGAATGTTGTTCGGTATGGGTAGTCTGCTGGGATGAGCAACGCCACCATGCCCGCCGACCTGCTGTACGCCGCCCAGCACGCCAAGGGCTTCATGCCGCACGAGGAGGGATTCGCGCTGTTCGAGACCGCCGTCGAGTACGGCCCGCGCGGCCCGATCTGCGAGATCGGCAGCTACTGCGGGAAGTCGGCGGTCTACCTCGGCGCGGGGGCCCGGCAGGCCGGGTCCGTGGTCTTCACGGTGGACCACCACCGGGGCTCCGAGGAGATCCAGCCCGGGTGGGCTCACCACGACCCCACCCTGATGGACCCCCGCTTCGGCAAGATGGACTCGCTGCCCACCTTCCGCACCACCATCGCCTCCGCGGGTCTGGAGGAGGAGGTCATCGCGATCGTCGGCAGGTCCGAGCGCGTCGCCGGGCTGTGGAACACCCCGCTGGCGATGCTCTTCATCGACGGCGGCCACTCCGAGCTCCCGGTGACCAAGGACTACGAGGGGTGGGCGCCGCACGTCATGCAGGGCGGCGCCCTGGTCTTCCACGACGTCTACCCGGACCCGGCCACGGGCGGGCAGGCGCCGTACCGCGTCTACCAGCGGGCGCTTGCCTCCGGCGCGTTCAGGGAGGTCCGGCAGGAGGGTTCGCTGCGGGTGCTCGAACGGATCGGCCCCGGCATCGGCTGACCTCCCCGTGCGGGGCGCCCGGTGCCGGGCGGGCGGCGGAGCCGTTTCAGCTCCCGGCCCGCGCAGACGATCACAGGGGCGAGGAACAGCCCGAAGACGACGTGGAACTGGACAAGCAGCCCGTAGACCGCCGCCGTGGCCAGGCCGAACCCGACCTGGTCGCGCGCCCTGACCGGGGACGTGCCCGGATCGGTGATCACGTAGCCGGTGTAGAGGGCGAAGACGGTCCCGGTCATCGGCAGCAGGGCGCCGACCGCCGACACGTCGCCCAGGCCGCCCCTGAGACACGCCTGTAGGGCGAACCCGCCCGCCCAGCCCAGGACCAGCGGCAGCCTGCCGGCGGGTCCGGCGTTCGCCAGCACGCCCCCTGCCAGTACGGCCAGCGGCACGATCAGGTCGAGAGGACCCGAGACCCACGCGGTGAACTGGTAGGCGGGGGCGAGGCCGACCCACGGGAACAGCAGCAGCACGGCGACGATCCCGAAGGCCACCGGATTCAGGAACGCGACGCCGGGCGCGTCCCCGCCGGTGCGCCTCGCCGGTCTCGTCGTTCCCGCCCCATCGGCCGTGCGCGCCGGCTCCGGCGCCCGCACGCGGAAGAGGTACGTGCTGCCGACGCCGATCAGGACGGCGAGCACGATCGGCATCAGACGCCCGTTGCCGTACAGCAGCATCGCGCAGAGCAGGCCGCGGATGTAGGAGGGCAGGAAGAAGTCGGCGACCCGGTCGCGGGGCACCCCGAGATAGCGGGCCGGGCGCCGCCACGCCCACGCCTCCACGGTCTCCAGCGCGAACTCGGTGGCCACGCCGGTGAGCGCGCCGACCACCGGCGCCAGGCAGGACTGCTCGAAGCCGAGCACGGTGTGCCCGAGCACGGTGAGCAGGGTGAGGGACCACGCCGACCGGCGGAGCGCCCTGCCTAGGCTCGGACCGGAGACCCGCGGTTTCGCTGTCCGGGGTTTCGCTGTCTCGGGGGGTGGGGCGGCGCTCACGGACGGCGGACCTCCGAGGCCCGGCCGTCGGCCAGCAGGATCCGGTGCCAGCCGGGCTCCACGGACACCGACGCGGTACGGGCGCCGCCGCAGGCGTCCCTCCAGGAGATCTCGACGGGGACGGGGGAGTCCGGCAGGTGGTCGCCCAGACCGAACAGCAGCTCGGGCGCGGAGAAGCCGTTGTGCCCGTTGGCGGGGTAGAGCTGCCTGCTGCGCATGCCCCCGCCGGGCAGGCGCACCGTGGCGACGGCCCCGATGGCGGGCCGGGTCGGCCCGGGGCGTGTCCACTCCAGGCGTGCCGCTCGGGACCGCTCCGGTCCGGAGCGTGGCGCGGCGGATGGGCGGCAGGGGCCCGCCGGCAGACGGAGCCGCAGGCCCACGAACGGTGCCGTCGGGCCGTGGTTGCCGTAGAGCACCGACTCCGACCACTGGTTGGCGACCGCGAAGTCCAGTCGCCCGTCGTCGTCGACGTCGCCCACCGCGAAGGCCCGGCTGACCGTGCCGTCGCTGTCGCCGCCGACCCCGGCCCGCCGGGCCACGTCCGCGTAGCGGCCGTCCTGACCCCTGGTGAAGAAGGTGTTGGTGTCGCGGCCCGACAGGTCGTCTCCGGCCCGGATGCTCGGCCAGAGCGCGGGACGGGAGAGGAACAGGTCGTTCGCCGACGCGGCCTCCTGCAGTTGCGCCCACCGGTCGACCTCACCCCTGACGAACCCGGTCGCGTGCATGATCTCGTCGTCGCCGTCGTTGTCGAAGTCGGCGGCCTTGACGTCCCAGGACCAGCCACTGCGGCTCAGCCCCAGTTCCTCACCGAGGTCTTCGTAGGGCGCGTGACCGCCGTGCAGGTCGCCGGGCCGGGACACGAAGGCGAAGTTGCCCTGGTGCAGCGCGTGGTCCTCGGTGAGGTTGCTCACCAGGATGTCCGGCCTGCCGTCGGCGTTGAGGTCGGTGAAGCCGACGCCCATCCCCTTGAACGAGTCGCGGCCGACGACCCTGGAGGCGGGAGTCGTCAGGTGCCTGGTGCCTCTGGCCTCGGTGAACCGGATCCGGCCGGGCACCGACTCGTTGACCAGCAGCCGGTCGGGGCCGAAGTCGCAGGCCAGGTACAGCTCGGGCCGCCCGTCGCCGTCCAGGTCCTGGGTGCCCAGCGCCAGCGTCCAGCCTCCGTTCCCGACCTCGTCGAACACCCCCTCGGCCTCGGTGAACCGTGCCGGTCCGCTCGCCAGGTAGAGCCGGGCGCCGCCGCCGTTGGCGGCGGCGGACAGCGAGTCGGGCATCACCGCGCTGCCGGGGTCACCGTCGTTGGGGTCAGCGTCGTTGGGGTCACCGTCTTTGGAGGCACCGTCTTTGGAGGCACCGTCGGTGGAGGCGCCGTCGCCGAGCACCCGGACGCCGTCGGGGAAGTAGTCGCCGAAGACCAGGTCGAGGCGGCCGTCCCCGTCGAAGTCACCGGTCGTGGCGGCGCTGGTGTTCCAGATCTCCGGCTCGGTGGTCAGCGCGCGGTGGCGGAAGGCGGTTCCGGAAGGGGGTACCCCGGGCACGCGCAGGAAGAGCGAGGGGGAGCGGCCCCAGTAGTAGACGACCAGATCCTGCCAGCCGTCCTGGTCGAGGTCGGCGGGCAGGCACCCGGTCGGCGCCTCGTACCGCCTGCGATCCGGGGGGACCAGCGTGAACGGCCGGTAACCCCGGGGCGTCCCCGGTGCCCGCCTGACGGTCACCGTGTCATGGCGGGGATCGACCAGGCACAGGTCGTCGGCGACGACCTCGTTGTCCACGTCGAACAGCGCCACCCCGGCGCCCAGCGACGACACCCAGCCCTGGAGACCGGCGTATCCCGCCGCGACCGGCCGCAGGGTACGGTCACCGGGTCCCGGGGGCGGCCCGAGCGGCCTCGCGTGGAAGGAGAAGTCGGCCGACGTCTCCGCGACCGAGGTGTCCGGCAGGCCGGTCAGCCGCCACCCGGCGGCGGCGGCGATCAGGGCGAGGGCTCCCGCCGCGTACCTGCGAACCCCTGACATCGCTCTCACCGCCCCTTCGAGCCGCAGGTGACGATCCCGGCCGCGACCGGTCCGGCATCGTCCGCGTCCCCTCTTCGAGTCGCGGTCAAGAATCGCGGTCGCGCCGTGCCCAGGCCTTCCGGATTCCCGCCCGCCAGGCCTGGTAGTGGTCGCCGCTGTGCGCGTTGTGGCCCAGCGCGACGAGCGCGGTGTCGGTCCAGGCCGCCGCCTCGTCCACTTCGGCACCGCACAGCACGGGGGCGGCGGCGACGGTGTGTTCGGGGACCACGGCCGAGATCAGCCGGGAGGCGCAGGCGAAGGCGCACCCCTGGGCGAGGTGGGCGCGGAAACCGTCCTCGGCCGCGGCGGAGGCCAGCCGCCCCAGGTCCGCGGCGCTCGCACCCCCGGTGTACGTGGCGGCCAGGCCCACGCCGCTCCACAGGTCGGCGCGGCGCCCCGCGGGAAACTCGGCGATGCGCAGCACGACGTCAGCCGTCCCCGCGCACTCGTGGAACCAGAGCATCCGCCCCAGTCCCTGATCGAAGATCGCTCTCCGGGTCCGGTCCATGAGCCCGGCCGTCCGCTGGCGCCCCACCGTGCGGTCCGCGGAGAAGAAACCCTGGTGGAAGCCGAAGCCGTCGTGGGCCAGCCAGCGCAGCAGCGGGTGCACCGAGCGGACGCCCCACATCGGCCGTAGCCGCATCCGGGCGTACGCCCGGCCGGTGCCCATGTGGATGAGGTGCGGGTAGCGCATCCCCGGCCCGCTCAGCAGCTCCCGCAGGCGGCGCCCGCCGGTGAGGGTGAGCACGTCGAGGGTGGCGCAGGCCATGCCCGCGCCCTCGTACCCGAAACCGCGCAGGTCCTCGCGGAGGTCGTCGATCCGCTCGGCCTCCCCGGCGACCACCGCGTTGAACCCGGTCGTGAACGACCGCTCCGCGCCCTCCAGCCGCTCGCGCGCCGGCCCCAGCCGGAACCGCCGTACCCCGAACCCCACCCGGGCGGGGTTCTGCCACAGCAGCCGGGTCACGCCGTTCGGCCTGGGCGGCGCCGACGTCCCCGGAGCCGGCGCCCTCGGCTCGGAAAGGTCGGGCCCCGGAGGGCCGGGCTCGGAGAAGTCCGGCCGGGGAGAGGGGACCGGGGATTCCTGCGGGCCCGGATGCTCGGCGGGGTCCGGAGGGCCGGCCGAGCCCGTGGGCTCGGGTCGCCGCGGGGGTGCCGGGTCAGGGGTGCCCTCCGGGACGGCCTCCGCGCCGGCCGTCTCGGTGTCATCGCTCTGAGCTACCGTCCGAGTGCCCTCCGCATTACTCACGGACCCGAACGTAGTGAGCCGCATTCAGCCCTTCAAGCACCACGTTTCTGATTCCGTGCAAAGAAAACGCCGACGGCACGGCCGAGAGCCGGGGGTTCAGCTCCGGGAGCGGGCGTGGCTGCAGCCGCAGGCGGCGGTGGGGCGGTCGGTCAGGTACTTGCCCGCGTCGCGGAAGATGCCCGCGGCGGGGGTGTGCCCGGCCAGCGCGTCGGCGGCGAGTACGACCGCGGCCGCGGTGTAGGCGGAGCGCTCGTGGGGGAACCACTTCTCGTTCGCGAACTGCCAGCCGGTCCAGTACGAGCCGTCCTCGTGCCGCAGGTGCTGCATGTCCGAGAAGAGCTTCCGCGCCCGGTTCCGGTCGCCCAGCGCGTCGAGGGTGAGCACCAGCTCGCACGTCTCGGCACCGGTCACCCACGGCTGGTCGGAGACGCAGCGGATGCCGAGGTCCGGCTCCACGAACGTGTCCCACTCCTCGGCCAGCCGGGCCCGCGCGGCCGGGCCGCGCACCGCGCCGCCCAGGATCGGGTAGTACCAGTCCATCGAGAAGCGGCTCTTGTCGGCGAACGCCTCGGGGTGGGCGACCAGCACGTGGCCGAGCTGGTCGGCGGCCAGCTCCCAGTCGGGCTGCGGGTCGCCCAGGTGCTCGCCGAGCAGCACGCCGCAGCGCAGGCCCTGGTGGACGGAGGCGCAGCCGGTCAGCAGCGCGTACTCGGCGGGCCTGCCGTCGGCCGCGCGCTCCCAGACGATCTCGCCCCGAGTGGTCTGCAGACCGACCACGAAGTCCAGCGCCGCCCGGACCACCGGCCACATCCGCCGGGTGAAGTCCTCGTCGGAGGTCACCAGCAGTTCGTGCCAGACGCCGACCGCGATGTAGGCGGCGTGGTTGGACTCCCCGCCCTGCTCGACGGCCTCGCCCCCGACCAGCTTCATCGGCCAGGAACCGTCGGAGCGCTGGGTGCGGACCAGCCAGTCGTATCCCCGGCGGGCCGGGCCGGTCAGCCCCGCCACACTCATCGCCATCAGGCACTCGACATGGTTCCAGGCGTCCACGTGCCCCTCGGGCCAGGGAATGCCGCCGTCGGGCTCCTGCACCGCCGCGATGCTCTGGGCGGTCTGCACGACCTGTTCCCAGGAGATCATGCGGGCTTCCGGACGTAGAGCACCACGCTCTTGCCGATGAGCGGGTTGAGTACGGCCTCGGCGATCCTGGTGGCGGCGGGACGTTTCATGATGTCCCAGACCAGCAGCTCGTGGTAGGCCTTGGCCAGCGGGTGGTCGTCGTTGTCGACGCCGACCGCGCACTTGATCCACCAGTACGGCGCGTGCAGGCCGTGGGCGTGGTGGTGCGGGCCGATGGTGAAGCCGGTCGACTTGAGCTTCGCGCTCAGCTCGGCCAGCGTGTAGATGCGGACGTGCCCGCCGGGAGCGGTGTGGTACGCCTCGTCGAGTGCCCAGCAGATCCGTTCCGGCAGGAAGCTCGGCACCGTGATGGCCGCCTGGCCACCCGGCTTGAGGACCCGGAAGATCTCCCGCATCGCGGCCATGTCGTCGGGGATGTGCTCCAGTACCTCGGCCGCGATCACCCGGTCGAAGGCGCCGTCCTCGAACGGCATGTCGAGCGCGTCGCCCGTCACGGTGTCCGCCGTCGCCCCGGGTGGCACCTCACCGGCCTTGTCCATCGCGGCGAACATGTTCGCCACGCCTTCCAGCTCCCCCGCGTCCATGTCGAAGGCCACCACGTCGGCACCGCGCCGCAGTACCTCGAACGCGTGGCGTCCGCCGCCACACCCCAGGTCCAGCACCCGGGTTCCCGGACCCACGGGCAACCGGTCGAAGTCGACAGTCAGCACTGGCCGCTCCTTGTGAGAGGTGATCGTTTCAGGGTGTCGGTCACTTCGCGCGGTGGGCCTGGATGGCCTCGTGGTAGGCCTCCACGGTCCGCCTGGCGACGACGTTCCAGGTGAAGCGCTCCATGACCCGGTCGTAGCCCTTCTTGCCCACCGCGGCCCGCTCCTCGGGAGAGTCGTGCAGGCGGCGCAGCACCGCGGCCAGCTCCTCGGGGTCGCCGGGGGCCACCTGTACGGCGGCGTCGCCGACGACCTCGGGCAGCGCCCCGGTGCGGCTGGCGACCAGCGGGGTGCCGCAGGCCATGTGCTCGACGGCGGGCAGCGAGAAGCCCTCGTACAGGGAGGGGACGACCGAGATCTCCGAGGTGGCGATCAGCTCGCCCAGCTCGGTGTCGGAGATGCCGTGCACGAACCTGACCCGGTCCCGCAGCGCCAGCTCGCCGACGAGCTTCTCGGTCGGGCCGCCGGGAGTGGGCTTGCTGACCACCGTCAGGTGGACGTCGCGCTCGGTGGCGAGCTTCGCCACGGCCCGCAGCAGCGTCGCGACCCCCTTCATCGGGGAGTCGGCGCTGGCCACCGCGACGATGGAGCCGGGCCGCTTGGGAAGCTCCGGGCGCGGGTGGAAGTAGCGGGTGTCGACGCCCAGCGGGATGAGCCGCATGTTCTTCTGGGGCACGTTGAAGTCGCGGTGGATGTCGGCGAGGGAGGACTCGCTGACGGTCAGGATCGGGCTGAGCCGCGGCGCGACCTTGGCCTGCATGCGCACGAAGCCGTACCAGCGTCGCATGGAGAGCTTCTTGCGCAGCGGAGCCGCCTTCAGCTCGATGCGCCGGTCCACGCTGATCGGGTGGTGGATGGTCCCGACCACGGGGAACAGCTTCTGGATGCCGAGCAGTCCGTAGCCGAGGGTCTGGTTGTCCTGCACCACGTCGAAGTCGCCGACGCGCTTCTTCAGCTCGCGGTGCGCCCGCAGGGTGAAGGTCAGCGGCTCGGGAAACCCGGCGGTCCACATGGTGCCGACCTCGAGCAGGTCGATCCAGTCGCGGTACTCGCGGAGCCCGGGAGTACGGAAGGGGTCCTCGTCGCGGTACAGGTCCAGGCTGGGGACCTTGGTGAGGATGACGCCCTCGTCGAGCTCCGGGTAGGGCTGGCCGGAGAGGACCTCCACGCTGTGCCCGAGGGCGACCAGCTCGCGGCTGAGGTGACGCAGGTAGACGCCCTGCCCACCGCAGGTCGGCTTGCTGCGATACGACAGCAGTGCCACCCGCAGTGATTCAGCACCCGGCACGGCAACCCCTTTCTCACCCTGCCCGAAAGGGGACAGGTACCGTGAAAGATGACCTTAGTCCTCGGACACTACCATTCGGTAGCTCTGTTGTACCTGATGTGGAATTGTTCCTAGGGTGTGCTTCACCGGGCGCGAGCTGGGAGGTTAACCTGACCGAACAGGATTCGGTGGAACGCGTTCTAGGTGCGCCGTGGGGGAGATAGTGCCCACACGGGGGTGGGACGGTACATTCGCCAATCAAACGGCATAAGACCAGGCATAGGTCCCGCCCCCGCAAGCGAGGAGGACGCGTTGGCCAGGCGCGCGCTGATCACAGGTATCACCGGGCAGGACGGTTCCTATCTGGCCGAGTGCCTGCTCAGTCAGGGCTACGAGGTCTTCGGCCTGGCCCGAGGGCAGGCCAACCCGCGCGTCTCACGGCTCCGCAAGCTCCTGCAGGACGTTCAGCTCGTCCGGGGTGACCTGCTCGACCAGGGTTCGTTGATCTCCGCGGTCGAGAAGGTCCAGCCCGACGAGGTCTACAACCTGGGCGCCATCTCGTTCGTCCCCATGTCGTGGGAGCAGGCCGAGCTCACCGGCGAGGTGACCGGCATGGGCGTGCTGCGCATGCTGGAGGCCATCCGGGTCTGCTCCGGGATCTCCTCCTCGCGTACGGCCGCCGGATCCGGGCAGATCCGGTTCTACCAGGCGTCGTCCTCGGAGATGTTCGGCCAGGTTCGCGAGACCCCGCAGACCGAGATCACCCCCTTCCACCCCCGCTCGCCGTACGGCGTGGCCAAGGCGTACGGGCACTTCCTGACGCAGAACTACCGCGAGTCGTACGGCATGTACGCGGTGTCGGGGATCCTGTTCAACCACGAGTCCCCGCGCAGGGGCGCCGAGTTCGTCACCAGGAAGGTGAGCCTCGGCGTGGCCAGGATCAAGCTCGGCCTCGCCTCGGAGCTGCGCCTGGGCAACATGGAGGCGCGTCGCGACTGGGGGTTCGCCGGGGACTACGTCCGCGCGATGCACCTGATGCTCCAGACGGACACGCCCGAGGACTACGTGATCGGCACCGGCCGCACCCAAACCGTCCGCGACCTGACCGAGGCCGCCTTCGCCGCCGCGGGGCTCGACTGGGAGCGGTACGTCGTCACCGACCAGACCCTGCACCGCCCCGCCGAGGTCGACCTGCTCTGCGCGGACCCGAAGAAGGCCCGCGTCCAGCTCGGCTGGGAGCCCTCGGTCACCTTCGAGGAACTGGTGGCGATGATGGTCGAATCGGACGTCAAGCTGCTCTCCGACGGCGGCGACCCCGACCAGGACTCCTCCTGGCCCTGATCTCCGGAGCCGTAGGGCTTCTGCTGCGGCAGGGGGCCGCCTATCGTCGTTCCTTGGATCGGCGGTGACTCCGGTCGTCCGCCGGCGGGGGCGTGGAGACGAGGTGAGCGATGTCCGAGCCGGGCCCGCTGACCGTGGGCGACCCCGAGCGGATCGGCGGCTACCGGCTGAGCGGGGTGCTGGGCGACGGAGGTCAGGGCGTGGTCTACCTCGGCCACGACCCTGCGGACCGCAAGGTCGCGATCAAGGTGTTGCACGTCCGGATGGCGGCCGACCCCAAGGTGCGCGAGCGGTTCATGCGCGAGGCGGAGATCACCCGCCGGGTCGCGGCGTTCTGTACCGCCCAGGTGCTGGACGGGGGGATCGTCGGCGATCGGCCCTATCTGGTCAGTGAGTACATCCCCGGGCCCTCGCTGAAGGAACTGGTCACCGGCGACGGGCCGCGGACCGGCAGCGGCCTGGACCGGCTCGCGGTCGCCACCCTGACGGCGCTGGCCGCGATCCACCGGGCCGGGATCATCCACCGTGATTTCAAACCCGATAACGTGATCATGGGCCCGGAGGGGCCGGTGGTCATCGACTTCGGAATCGCCCGGGTACTGGCCGCCACCACGCGTTCGGGGCTGGTGGGCACCCCCGCCTACCTGTCGCCGGAGCAGCTCGACGGTCACCAGGCCGGTACGGCGTCGGACGTGTTCAGCTGGGCCGCCACCATGGTGTTCGCAGCCACGGGGCATCCGGCGTTCCCCGGCGCCATCCCGGCGGCGGTGATGAACGCCGTCTCCAACCGCGAACCCGACCTCGCCGGGGTGCCCGAGCGTATCCGCCCGCTGCTGGCCGCCTGCCTGGCCAAGGACCCCGGCGTCCGGCCCACCGTGGCCGACCTGCTCGCCGTCCTCACCCGTGAGGAGCCCGGCACGGAGGAGTCCGGCACGGTGGAGTCCAGTACGGTGGATCACCGGCCGCGCGGCCCCGCCCCGCCGCCTCCGGCGTCCCGTGTCCCGCGCCGTTCCGTCAGGGGGCGCCTGGTGGCCGCGGTGGTGATCGCCGCCGCTCTCGTCCCGGCCGCCGTGGTCTTCTGGCCGTGGCGACCGGAGTCCCCCGAAGTCTCCGCGTCGCCGTCCACGACCCCCTCCGGAACCCCGGCTCTGTCGGTACCGTCCTCATCCGCCACGGGTTCCTCCGGGACCTCCGCTCCGTCGCCCGGTCGGACTCAGCAGGCCGTTCCCTTCGGCATGCCGGTCGGTGAACCGTTCACCGGGCACACCGGGGGAGTCCACTCGATGGCGGTGACGGAGCTGGCGGGGCGGCCGGTCGTCGTCTCCGGCGGTGGTGGCGACGAGAGTCGCACCGTGCGGGTGTGGGATCTGGCCACCCGTAAGCAGATCGGCAGGCCGTTCACCGGCTACGCGGTCACGGTGGCGGAGTTGGCGGGGCGGCCGGTCGTCGTCTCCGGCGACCACGACGGGCTGCGGGTGTGGGACCTGGCCACCCGCGAGCAGATCGGCGGGCTGCTCACCGGCCCCGGTACGAGGCTCACGTCAGTGCTGGTGGCGGAGCCGGCGGGGCGGCCGGTCGTCATCGCCACCGGCAACGGAAGGATATACATGTGGGATCTGGCCACCCACCGGCGGATCGGCGCCCCGTTCGCCGCCCACACCGCTTCCGTCGAGTCGATGGCGGTGGCGGAGCTGGAGGGGAGGCCGGTTCTCGTCTGCGGCGGCTACAACGAGATGCGGGTGTGGGATCTGAGCACCCGCGAGCAGATCGGCGAGCCGTTCACCGGATACACCGACGACGACGTGACGGTGAAGGTGGCGGTGGCGGAGTTGGCGGGGCGGCCGGTCGTCGTCTCCGGCGTCGCGGGTGGCGAGGATCACACCGTGCGGGTGTGGGACCTGGCCACCCACGAGCAGATCGGCAGGCCGTTCACCGGGCACACCTCGGGGGTCGAATCGGTGCTGGTGACGGAGTCGGCGGGCCGCCCGGTCGTCGTCTCCGGTGGCTACGACGGGGTGCGGGTGTGGGATCTGGCCACCCGCGAGCAGATCGGCAGGCCGTCCACCGGCCGCACCCAGGAGATCAATACGATGCTGGTGACGCGACTGCAGGGGCGGCCGGTCGTCGTCTCCGGCGACTTCGACGGAGAGATACGGGTATGGAGCCTGACTCCGCCCTCCCCCGCGCCCGGCTCCTGATCCCGGCGGGAGACCTTTCAGCGCCCGGCACAGTCTGGACTCGTCTCCGGTGATCGCCGTCCGTCCGGTCACGCGGCCGACCAGGTCGAGGAACCGCTGAAGACCGTCATCCGGCCAAGGATCGGCTCTCCCCGTGCCGCAGGTCCTGCCGGCGGATGAACAGCGAGGCGACGAGGGAGATGACGGCGCCCGCGGCGGCGTACCAGCCGACCCAGTCCGGGTGGCCGGAACCGGTCATGGCCTCGGCGACGAGCGGGAAGGTGCCGCCGAAGGCCGCGACGGCCAGGGAGGTGGAGAGGCCGATGGCTATGGCCCGGATGTGGACGGGGAACAGCAGCCCGCCGACCACGTTGAGCACGGCCAGCGCCGGGGCGACGCCGATCACGTAGAGGCAGGCGACGAGCAGGAAGGGCAGCGCGCCCGACAGGAGCAGTGACATCAGCGGCACGGTCGCCACGGCCAGGTAGCCCAGCCCGACGCGGGTGAGCGTCAGGGGGGACAGCCGGTCGGAGAGCTTTCCGAAGACCACCATGGCGACGAACTGGACGGCGATCGCGACCATGATGAGGGAGGACGCCGCCGCCGCGGAGACGACCCCGGCCTTGGCCGCGAACTGGGGCAGGTAGAGCGTGCCGAAGTAGAGGCTCATCGTGCTGCCGACGGTCATGAAGAACACGGCGAGCAGCTTGCGCAGGTTGGCGCGGAGCAGCGGAAGCACCTTGGGACGCGCGCCGGAGGCACGTGTTCTGACGAACTCCTCCGGCTCGTCCACCGACCGGCGGATCCACAGGGCCGCCAGCCCGAGAACCGCGCCGAACAGGAAGCCGTACCGCCAGGCGCCGTTCTCGAGCCCCTCCTTGCCGAAGCCGGCGAGCAGGACGGCGAGCACCGCGAAGGACAGTAGCTGCCCGAGCATGCCGCCGCCGTAGGAGACGGCACTGTAGAGGAACCGGCGCGCGCGCGGTGCCGTCTCGGTCACGAAGGCCGCCGAACTGGCCAGTTCGCCCGAGACCGACAGCCCCATCGCGAACCGTACGATGACGATGAGCACCGCTCCGGTCGCGCCTGCCGTGGCGTAGGTGGGCGCGATGCCGATGAGAAGGCTGCCGATCGCGATCGTCATGACCGACAGGGTCATGACGAATCGGCGGCCGTGCGTGTCGGCGAGCCGGCCCATGACCGCGCTGCCCAGCGGCCGGGCCAGGAAGCCGACCGCGAATCCCAGGTAGGCGGCGAGCAGCTTGGTCAGCGGGTCGCCGCCGGGGAATATCTGCGCGGCGAAGTAGGGTGCGAGCACACCGTAGAGCGTCCAGTCGAAGAGTTCGACGACGCCGCCGACGGTCGCGGCGGCCAGTTCCCTGCGAGCGGACCGTACGGGCGTGTCCGCGGCGGCCGTTGTCGTGGACAAAAGTCCTCCAAGAGGCGGAGTAGGGGGTGCTGTGGGCGAGATGGCATGGAATACGGGTGAGTGGAGGAACCCGTATCCCTTGATCCACGGACCTTCGAGCGGTGGTACCGGCAGGTAGGATTTCCCGGCCATCCTGCGTGTCCCCCTTGGGGCCTCCTAAGCGATTCCTTGCTGACGTCTTGGAAGCGACGACGGTGTGTTCGGGGTTTCCGATCGGCGGCCCGGGGCGCCGGTGCCCCGATGCTCGCCCGCACCCCTTCCCGCCTCTGGAATCCTCGCCGGAGGGTGCCGGGTGCGGGCGATCCAAGAGGATCCCAAGAGTGGGCGGGGAGTATGCGCCCCGGTCGCCGAAAGGTCCCCGCTCGCCGGCGGACGGCTTGGACGGCCCGATGGTGGTCCTATCTCGGGATGGTGTGCCCGGCCGGCGACTCGTGTTCTTCGCTCGATCTGGCGGCGCGGCCCGCCAGGCGCTCATAGCGCTGCTTGGCGGCCTGGGGGGTGCCCAGGCCGAGGCCGAAGGCGATCTCCTGCCAGGTGAGGTCGCGGCCTCGCGCCATGAGCAGGAGCGCCGCCTCCAGCTCGTCCAGCTCCGCGCGGGCCCGGGGCAGCAGGGTCAGGGCGGCGGTGATGTCGGCGCGGTCCACCTCCGGCTCGCCCTCCTCGCGATGGGCGGCACCGCTCAGCAGGAACGACACGAGCCTGACGGCCTCGTGCGCGCCGAGGACCGTGGGGTGGACCTGCCGGTGGCGCTGGGCGTCGTCGGTCGCGTGGCGCTCGGTGATACGTGACAGGGAGGCGTACTCGCGGTGCGCTCGCGCCCGGCTCGGATCCGGAGCCGTGAAGGTGTCGGCTGATTCATCGTGGTTCGTGGGCATGCGAACCACGATGAATCACTGAACGATCTATTGTCAACCATATGTGTTAAACAATTTGTTTAAAGACTGGAGATCGCCTCGCCTCCCGCGGACGTCATCGGTGATCGCGGCCGGACCTCAGGAGATGGAGACCGGCAGGTCCTTGATGCCGTTGATGAAGTTGGAGCGGAGCCGGCGGGCGGGGCCGGCCTGCTCCAGGTTCGGCAGCCGCTCGGCCAGCACCTCGAAGAGCACCCGCAGTTCCAGCTTGGCGAGGTGGTTGCCGAGGCAGAAGTGGGCACCGCCACCGCCGAAGCCGATGTGCGGGTTGGGGTCGCGGCCGATGTCGAAGGTGTAGGGGTCGGCGAAGACGTCCTCGTCCCGGTTGGCGGAGCTGTAGAAGACCACGACCTTGTCGTCGGCCTTGACCTCCTGGCCGCCGATCGTCGTGTCGACGGTGGCCGTACGGCGGAAGAGGTTCACCGGGGAGACCCAGCGGACGATCTCGTCGGCCGCGGTACCTGCCAGGGTGCGGTTGGCGACCAGGCGCCGCCACTGCTCGGGGTGTTCGAAGAAGGCGAGCATGCCGCCCGAGGCCGCGTTGCGGGTGGTCTCGTTGCCCGCGACCACGAGCAGCAGCACGAACAGGTCGAACTCCTCCTCGGTGAGGGTCTCCCCGGCGGCGTCGGGCATGATCAGCTTGGTGACGATGTCCTCGCGGGGTTGTTCCCGGCGCTCGGCGGCCAGGGTGTTGGCGTAGGCGTAGACCTCCATGGCCGCGTCCGTGCCCTCGGCGGGATCGGTCGCGTAGTCCGGGTCGTTCATGCCGATCATCCGGTTGGACCAGTTGAAGATCTTGTCCCGGTCCTCGACGGGGGCGCCGAGCAGCTCGCAGATCACGTACAGCGGCAACGGGGCGGAGATGTCCCTGACGAAGTCGACCGAACCGCGCGCCTTGGCCTCGTCCACCAGCTCGTGGCAGATGTCACGGATGTGCTGCTCCAGGGCGCCCATCATGCGGGGGGTGAAGCCCCGGTTGACCAGGGAGCGCCGACGGGTGTGCTCCGGCGGGTCCTGGTTGAGCATCATCATCCGCTGGAGGGCGCGCTCGTCCTCGGGCATCTCGTCGAAGAGCGCGAGCTTCCTGCTTGAGGAGAACAGGTCGGAGCGGCGGGAGACGTGCACCACGTCGGCGTGTTTGGTGACCGCCCAGAAACCCGGCCAGTCCCGCTCGGCGTCACCCGGGTGCGCGTAGACCGGCGCGTTCGCCCGTAGCCAGGCAAGCTGATCGTGCGGCGCGCCGTTCCGCCAGTAGAAGTCCTGGTCGACCAGATCGATGTCCATCGGTCCTCCTGTGCGAACCGGGTCCCCGGTCCTGTGACGCGGCTCGTTGTCGGTGCGGTCGGCGATGTGCCCTCCGGTCGCGAGGCGGGTTCCTCGCGGGACATCCGTCGTGGACGTGGCGAGCGCGGGGCCTGCCGATGTTCCCGCCTCCCGCCGGGGCACGCTGAACCGCCAGGCGCTTGATCAAGCGCTTGGTTGGATTACTTTCTGAAACGTGTTCTATTACCTCAGGGGTGCCTCGTCAAGGGGGCGGTCCCTCGTGATCTCCTTGACGACCGTGTAGGACCTGCCCGCCTGGGCGTCGATGACCAGGACGTCGCCGTCACGGCCCGGGTCGAGTGTGCCGCCCCGATCGTCCAGGACATGGTAACCGCCGCCGATCATGTCCGCGCGGACCCGGAGAAGTCCGGTCCTTCCCGCTCGCAGGGTGATCCGGTCGGCCTCACCGTCCCGCCACGAGACGTCCACCGTCACGTCGCCCCAGGCACGCAGGCCGGTGACCGAGCCGGTGGGCCAGGCCGACGGCAGTGCGGGCAGCACGTGGACGGTGTCGTGCCGGCTCTGCAGCAGCATCTCGGCCATGCCGGAGGTGGCGCCGAAGTTGCCGTCGATCTGGAACGGCGGGTGGGTGTCCCACAGGTTGTCCAGCGTGGAGCCCCTGAGCTGCTCGCCGAGCATTCTGTGCGCGTGGTCGCCGTCCAGCAGGCGCGCCCAGAAGTTGATCTTCCACGCCTTGCTCCAGCCGGTGCCGCCGTCGCCCCGCGCGGTGAGTGAGACCCTGGCCGCCTCGGATTCGGGGGTTCCGGCCGTTATCCGCCGTCCGGGGTGCAGCGCGAACAGGTGGGAGACGTGCCGGTGGGTGTTGCCCCGGTCGTCCAGGTCCTCCTTCCACTCCTGGAGCTGTCCCCAGGAACCGATCCGGATGCCCGGGTCGAGCCTGGCCAGCGCGGCCGTCACCTCGGCCTGGAAGGCCTCGTCGGTCTCCAGCTCCTTCGCCGCCTCCAGGACGTTGGTCAGCAGGTCGAAGACGATCTGCTGGGACATCGAGGCGCCCGCCGTGAAGTCGCCCTGCTCGGGGGAGTAGCTGGGGGAGACCACGAGGGTGCCGTCACGCGGGTCGGTGTGCAGGGTGTCCAGCCAGAACTCGGCCGCGCCCTTCATCACCGGGTACGCGGTCTCGCGCAGGTACTCGGTGTCGCCGCTGAAGCGGTAGTGCTCGTACATCCGCTGGGTCAGCCACGCCGCCGCGTCCGGGAACCAGAACGCGGTGGCCCAGTCGTGCACGCCGGTGAAGCCGAACGGGTTGGTCTCGTTGTGCACCACCCAGCCGCGCGCCCCGAACATCTCCCGCGCGGTCTTCGCCCCGGGGGCGACCATCGACCGGATGTAGCGGTCGTACGGTTCGGTCGTCTCGACGAGGTTGGTCTGCTCGGCGAGCCAGTAGTTCATCTGCAGGTTGATGTTGACGTGGTAGTCGGCCGACCAGGGAGGGTTGGTCGAGTCGTTCCACACGCCCTGCAGATTGGCCGGGAGCGACCCCTCCCTGGAGGAGGCGATCAGCAGGTAGCGGCCGTAGGCGAAGAACATCGCCTCCAGCGCCCGGTCGTCGGCCGAGGCGCCACCGGTGTACGCCGCGCGGAGCCTGTCGGTCGGGACGGCCGGGGCCCGCTGGCCGAGGTCGAGCCTGACCCGGTCGAACAGCTTCCGGTGGTCGGCCAGGTGGTCGGACCTGAGCCTTTCGTACGACTTCCCGGCGGCCCTGTCGACCGCCGAGGTGACCCTGGCGTGCGGGTCGGCACCCCGGTAGGCGGGATGGACGTCGGCGTAGTCGGTGCCCGCGGACAGCACGAACACCGCGCTGTCGGCGCCCGCGACAGTGATCCGGTCGGTGCCGTCGGTGCGGGTGCCGCCCCGGGTGATCACCTGGACCTGCGACTCGAACCTCATGCCGTTGTCGGCGAGCGCGCCCCGGACCGTCAGGCGTCCCTTCGAGACCGAGACCCGCCTGTCGGAGCGGGGGGAGGAGGTGCGCAGCGTGAAGGAGACCTTGCCCTTCTCGTCGGCGGAGATCCGGCCGACGACGACGTTGCCGGGGTGGCTGGCGAAGTACTCGCGGGAGTAGGTCACGCCGTCCGAGGTGTAGCCGACCCTGGCGATCGCGTCGCGCAGGCTCAGCTCCCGGCGGTAGCCGGTGGCGGCCCCGGGAGTACCGGGCATGTCCAGCCAGAGGTCGCCGAAGGTCTGGTAGGCGCCGAACCCCCTCCTGGGCCGGCCGAGCCTGGCCGCCACCGCCGCGGGGGACACCTTGCCGTCGCGGTCGATCTCCGCCCGGACCTCGGCGATCGCGTTCGGCCTGGGGGAGGTCCAGTCGCCGAAGTCGTAGCCGTCGGAACCGGGGCCGCCGGTCCACAGGGACTTCTCGTTGAACTGGATCCGCTCGCCGCCGACGCCGCCGAACACCATGGCGCCCAGCGCGCCGTTGCCGATCGGCAGCGCCTGGGTCTCCCAGTCGGTGGCCGGGCTGTCGTACCAGAGCGTCAGGTCATCGGGTGTGTCCGCTCGTCTCATGTCCGCTGCCGGCTCCTCGTTCGCCGGACCGGGTCCGTACGGCCAGGTGGTGGGGGTGCCGGCGGCGAGGAGAACCGTGGTGAGACGTCGTCGTGGGGGCGAGGCAACGAACTCCTCCGATCACAGGACGGGACTGTTTCCAGGAGATGGCATCGAAACTCCACCGTAACAAGCATCGTCCTCCGATGTCTGTAGTGAGTTGATCGCTTGAACCCTCGTCGCGGCGGCAAACGCCGGGAATGATCTTCACCCCTGTTCGCGCGGGGAAGTCCGATGAATAGGGGCCGTGTTTAACCGGCTATCCGGCATCTGCCCTGCTAGAAGAGGTTTCTCCTCGATAACGGATCGGATGTATCAGGCTGTGAGGGGTTGACATCAAGGTTCGAAATCGTTCAGCATCGCGAGATAAGACATCGGATGTATCAACGAGGGGTGCGGTGTGAAGCTGCTGCGAGTGGGACCCGTCGGCCAGGAGCGACCGGCGGTCCTGGACGGGGCCGGTAATCTCCGCGAAATCTCGGAGGCGGAGATCGACGGGGCTTTCCTCGCTTCGCAGGGGGTGGCTCGCGTCCGGGAGGCGCTGGAGCGGGACGAACTGCCCGTGCTGAACGCCGAGGGACTGCGGATCGGCGCCCCGATCGCCCGGCCGGGCAAGATCGTGTGCATCGGGCTCAACTACCGCGACCACGCGGAGGAGACGAACGCCGCGATCCCGGCGGAGCCGGTCGTCTTCATGAAGGCCCCCAACACGATCGTCGGCCCCAACGATGAGGTGCTCATCCCCAGGGACAGCGTGAAGACCGACTGGGAGGTCGAGCTGGCGGTCGTCATCGGCGAGACGGCCCGCTACGTCGAGACGGACGAGGAGGCGCTGTCCAAGGTCGCGGGCTACGCCATCTCCAACGACGTCTCCGAGCGCGAGTTCCAGCTGGAGCGCGGCGGCCAGTGGGACAAGGGCAAGTCCTGCGAGACCTTCAACCCGCTCGGCCCCTGGCTGGTCACCCCCGACGAGATCCCCGACCCGCAGGCCCTGGGCCTGCGCCTGTCGGTGGACGGCGTACGGCGCCAGAACGGCGACACCCGGAACATGGTCTTCACCGTGGCGGAGATCGTCCGCTACCTCAGCCGGTTCATGGTCCTCGAACCCGGTGACCTCATCAACACCGGCACCCCCGCCGGCGTCGCGCTCGGCCTGCCCGGCACCCCGTACCTGCGGGCGGGACAGGTCATGGAGCTGGAGATCGACGGCCTCGGCGCCCAGCGGCAGACGGCGGGACAGGCATGAGCGAGGGAGCGGGCGCGTACCGCATCACCTCGATGGAGACCCACGACATCCGCTTCCCCACCTCGCTGGAGCTCGACGGCTCCGACGCGATGAACCCAGACCCCGACTACTCGGCCGCCTACCTGGTGCTGAGGACCGACGACGGGTTCGAGGGCCACGGCTTCGCCTTCACCATCGGACGCGGCAACGAGGTGCAGACCTCCGCGATCAGGGCGCTGGAGCCGTACGTGCTCGGCAGGGACGTCGAGGACATGGGCGCGCTCTGGAGGGAGATGGTCCACGACTCCCAGCTGCGCTGGCTCGGCCCGGAGAAGGGCGTCATGCACATGGCGATCTCCGCCGTGGTCAACGCGCTCTGGGACCTGAAGGCCAAGCGGGCGGGCAGGCCGCTCTGGCTGCTGCTGGCCGAGATGTCGCCCGAGGAACTCGTCGAGCTGGTCGACTTCCGCTACCTCACCGACGCGCTCACCCCGCGGGAGGCGCTGGAGATCCTGCGCGCCGCCGAGCCCGGCAGGCGTGAGCGCGTCGCCCACCTGCGCGAGCACGGCTACCCGGCCTACACCACCTCACCGGGGTGGCTCGGCTACGACGACGACAAGCTGCGCCGCCTGTGCAAGGAGGCGATGGACGAGGGCTTCACCCAGATCAAGCTGAAGGTCGGCGCCGATCTGGAGGACGACCGGCGACGGATGCGCATCGCCCGCGACACCTGTGGCGACGACTTCCCCATCGCGATCGACGCCAACCAGCGCTGGGACGTCGACTCCGCCATCGCCTGGGTGAACGCCCTCGCGGAGTTCCGCCCGCACTGGGTGGAGGAGCCGACCAGCCCCGACGACGTGCTCGGCCACGCCGCCATCGCCAGGGGCATCGCGCCCATCCCGGTCGCCACCGGCGAGCACGTCCAGAACCGCATGGTCTTCAAGCAGCTCCTGCAGGCCGGCGCGATCTCCTACCTGCAGATCGACGCGGCCCGCGTCGCGGGGGTGAACGAGAACATCGCGATCCTGCTGCTCGCCGCCAAGTTCGGCGTCCCGGTCTGCCCGCACGCGGGCGGGGTCGGCCTGTGCGAGCTGGTACAGCACCTGTCGATGTTCGACTACGTCGCGGTCAGCGGCTCGATGGAGAACCGGGTGATCGAATACGTCGACCACCTGCACGAGCACTTCGTCGATCCCGTGGTGATCGAGAACGGCGCCTACGTCGCGCCGAGCCTGCCCGGTTTCGGCGCGACGATGCACGCCGCGTCGATCACCGACCACACCTATCCCAACGGTCCGGTATGGAGGTCCCTCAATGGCTGAGTTCGACGGCCTGCGTGCCCTGGTCACCGGTGGCGGATCCGGCATCGGCCTGGCCACCGCCACCCTGCTGGCCGAGCGGGGCGCACAGGTGGCCTGCCTGGACATCAACGCCTCCGATGGCCCGTTCGTCGAGGTCAGGGCGGACGTCACCGACGAGGAGGCGGTCCGCGCGGCCGTCTCACGGGCAGCGGAACAACTCGGCGGGCTGGATATTCTGGTGAACAACGCTGGGATCGGTGCCGCCGGGACGGTCGAGGACAACTCATACGAGGAGTGGTCGAGGGTCCTGGACGTCAACGTGCTGGGCGTCGTCCGGGTCACCCGGGCGGCACTGCCGCATCTGCGTCGCTCGGCACACGCCGCGATCGTCAACACCTGCTCGATCGCGGCCACGGCCGGGCTGCCCCAGCGGGCGCTGTACAGCGCGTCCAAGGGGGCGATCCAGTCGCTGACCCTGGCGATGGCCGCCGACCACATCCGCGAGGGAATCCGGGTCAACTGCGTCAACCCGGGCACCGCCGACACTCCCTGGGTGCGGCGCCTGCTCGACGTGGCGGAGGACCCGGCGGCCGAGCGTGCGGCCCTTGAAAGCCGCCAGCCGACGGGCCGCCTGGTGAGCGCCCCGGAGGTCGCCGCGGCGATCGCCTACCTCGCGAGCCCGCTCGCGGGGTCCACCACCGGCATGGCCCTGGCCGTGGACGGCGGGATGCAGGGGCTCCGGCTCCGGCCCAGATCCTGACCGGGTCCCAGGCCTCGGCCGCGGCCCGGACTCGCGCGGGTCACGACGGATCGACGGCGGGAGCCATCCCGCCAGATGAGATATCGCTCTAAAAGCAATTCATCCCCCCGAATAGAGGCAAAAGCATGAAAATCCGCCCCGCGGCGACAGGTGCGGCGCTGCTCGCGATCGCGTTCACCCTCTCCGCCTGTGGATCGTCGGAGTCCACCGGGACCGGCGCGGCCCAGCCCGCCGGCGAGGCCGGCGCCACGGGCGGCAAGGTCGGGATCGACTTCCCCCGCGCCGACTCCGACTTCTGGAACTCCTACAACAAGTACATCCCGCAGATGGCACCCGAGCTCGGCGTCGACCTGATGCCGCCGACCAACTCGCAGAACGACGTGGCCAAACTGGTGGCCAACGTCCAGGCCCTGTCCGGCCAGGGCGCCAAGGCGATCGTCATGGCCCCGCAGGACACCGGCGCGATCGCCTCCACGCTGCAGAACCTGGAGAACAAGAACATCCCGGTCGTCAGCGTGGACACCCGCCCCGACAAGGGCAAGGTCTACATGGTCGTGCGGGCCGACAACAAGGCGTACGGCACCAAGGCCTGCGAGTTCCTCGGCGAGAAGCTCGGCGGCAAGGGCAAGGTCGTCCAGCTCATGGGCGCGCTCTCGTCGATCAACGGCCGCGACCGGGCCGAGGCGTTCGGCGCCTGCATGAAGGAGAAGTTCCCCGGGATCACCGTCTTCAACGAGCCGACCGAGTGGGAGGGCACCAAGGCCGCCTCGATGCTGCAGACCCGCCTTGAGCAGCACCCGGACATCAAGGGCGTCTACATGCACGCCGGAGGCGTCCACCTGGCCCCCACCATCCAGGTGCTCAAGGCCAAGAACCTGATCGCGCCGCCGGAGGACCCCAAGCACGTCTTCGTGATCTCGAACGACGGCATCCCGCAGGAGTTCGAGGCCATCCGCAAGGGCGAGATCGACGCCACGCTCTCCCAGCCGGCCGACCTCTACGCCAAGTACGCGCTCTTCTACGCCAAGGCCGCGATCGACGGCAAGACCTTCCAGCCCGGCCCCACCGACCACGACAGCACGATCATCCAGCTGCCGAACGGCCTGGAGGACCAGCTTCCCGCCCCGCTGGTCACCAAGGAGAACGTGGACGACCAGGCTCTCTGGGGCAACCAGGTCAAGTGATGACTTCTTCCGTCAAGGCGGTCGAGGCGCTTGGGATCACCAAGCGCTTCGGCCCGACCACCGCTCTCAACGGCGCCGAGATCGCCATCACCGAAGGGGAGACGCACGCGCTGATCGGCAGGAACGGCGCGGGCAAGTCCACCCTGGTGTCGATCCTCACCGGGCTGCAGCGCCCCGACGAGGGCGAGGTCCGCTTCGCCGGGCAGCCCGCGCCGCCGCCGGCCGACCGGGACGCCTGGCGGCAGCGCGTCGCGTGCGTCTACCAGAAGTCGACGATCATCCCCACGCTCTCCGTCGCGGAGAACCTCTTCCTGAACCGCCAGACCGAGCGAGGCAGGATCAACTGGCGGTCCCTGCGCACCCGGGCCCGGCGGCTCCTGGAGCAGTACGGCGTGGACGTCGACGCGGAGACCATGGCCGGGGACCTCGGCGTCGAGCAGCGCCAGCTGCTGGAGATCGCGCGAGCACTGTCGTTCGGCGCCCGGTTCATCATCCTGGACGAACCCACCGCCCAGCTCGACGGCCCCGCCATCCAGCGGCTCTTCGACCGGATGCGCTCCCTGCGGGAGCAGGGCGTCACGATGATGTTCATCTCCCACCACCTTGAGGAGGTGTACGAGATCTGCCAGAGCGTCTCGGTTTTCCGCGACGCACGGCACATCGTCACCGCCGCGGTCGAGGACCTGCCGCACGACCGGCTCGTCGACGCGATGACCGGCGAGGCCACCGCCGCCTACGAGTACCGCACCCGCCCCCTCGCCTCTGCGGCCCCCGTGGTGCTGTCCACCCGGGGGCTCAGCCTCGCCGGCCGCTACCAGAACGTGGACCTGGACGTCCGCGCGGGCGAGATCGTCGGCCTGGCCGGCTCGGGCAGCAGCGGCAAGGTCGGTCTCGCCGAGACCCTGGTCGGCCTGCAACGGGCCGACACCGGGACGGTGACCGTCAACGGCACCGACATCAAGCAGGGCGACGTGCCCTCCGCACTCCGCGCGGGGCTCGGGTTCGTCCCCCAGGACCGGCACCACCAGGGCTTCGTCCCGCTGCTTTCGATCGCCGAGAACGCGACCATCCCGATCGCCCACAAGCTCGGCCGCTTCGGCGCGGTGTCCCCGGCCCGCCGCCGCGAGCACGGTGCCCGGATGATCGAACAGCTGGACATCAAGACGACGGGGCCCGACCAGCCGGTGGCCGACCTGTCCGGCGGCAACGCCCAGAAGGTGGTACTGGCCAGGGCGCTCGCCGACGACCCCCGCGCGCTCGTGGTCATCAACCCGACCGCCGGGGTGGATGTCAAGGCCAAGCACTCCCTGCTCGGTGCGGTGGAGGACGCGGCCGACCGGGGTGCGGGGGCCGTGCTGGTCTCCGACGAACTCGACGACCTGCGGATCTGTGACCGCGTCCTCGTCATGTTCCACGGCAGGATCGTCAAGAACGTGCCGCGTGGCTGGACGGACAACGAGCTGGTGGCGGCGATGGAAGGTATCGACCACTGATGACCACGACGAAGACCTCCTCTCCCGTGTCGGCCGCCCCCCTGGGCCGCCGCATACAGCTCGGGCGGTTCCGCGACCTCACCCTGGTCCCGGTGATCGTCGTGCTGCTGATCGCCGGCTCCTTCGTGGACCCGATCTTCCTCACCCCGGGCAACCTGACCAACGTGCTTCAGCAGCAGTCGGCCCTGGCGCTGGTGGTGCTCGCCGAGGCGATGATCCTGATCTCCGGGAAGTTCGACCTGTCCCTGGAGTCCACGGTCGGCATGGCTCCCGCCGTCGGCGTGATGCTGGTCATCCCGGTGGCGGCCGGCGGGTTCGGCCTGGAGCTGCCCGGCATCCTGGCGATCCCGCTCTGCCTGCTGGTCGGCGGCCTGGTCGGCGCCTTCAACGGCTTCCTGATCATGCGGTTCCAGCTGTCGGCGTTCATCGTCACGCTGGCCATGATGATCGTCGTGCACGGACTCCACCTGGGGCTCACCCAGGGCAAGAGCCTGTTCGAGCTGCCCGAGTCGTTCCTCTACCTGGGCAGCGCCACCTGGCTCGGCCTGCCGGCGGCCATCTGGATCGTCGGCGCGCTCTTCACGGTGGCCATCGTCGCGCTCGGCTACTTCCGGGTCGGCCGCTCGCTCTACGCCATCGGCGGCAACGCCGACGCCGCCCGCGCGGCGGGCGTCAGGGTCGAGCGGGTGGTCTGGGTCGTCTTCGTCATCGGCGGGATCGTCGCCGCGCTGGCCGGCGTGCTGGAGACCGGTCGCCTGGGTGGCATCAGCGCCAACCAGGGCGTCGGCTGGATCTTCATGGCCTTCGCCGCCGCGGTCATCGGCGGCGTCAGCATGGACGGCGGCAAGGGGACGATCCTCGGTGCGCTCACCGGTGTCCTGGTGATCGGCCTCGTCGAGAACATCCTGACCCTGAAGGGCGTCCCCGGTGAGTGGAAGCAGCTGGTCTACGGTTCGATCATTCTGGTCGCCCTGATGATCAGTCGCCTGGCAGGCGGCAAGGCCCAGGACTGACGTGTCGCGGTCCCGCCCCTCCGGGCGGGACACGCGGAGGAGCGAAGTTCTCAGGGATGCGCGGACCCGGGCGGATACCTCGGACTGCGCGAGAGCCAAGAAGCATCACTCCCGTACCAGAAACATCAAGCCGTCCAGAACGGAGCAAGAGGTGCAGGTCAGCAGGTACGGCTTTGGCGCGGCCCCGATCGGGAACCTGTTCTCCGAGGTCGGCGAGGACGTGGCGCGGGCGGCGGTGGACGCGGCCTACGAGGCGGGCATCCGGCTGTTCGACACCGCGCCGCACTACGGGCTCGGCCTGTCGGAGCGGCGGCTCGGCGCCGCCCTGGCGGACCGGCCCCGTGACTCCTACACCCTGTCCACCAAGGTCGGTCGCCTGCTCGTCCCGGCCGAAGGCCCCTTCGGCCGGGACGAGCAGGGCTTCGACGTCCCCGCCGACCTGCGCCGGGTGTGGGACTTCTCCCGCGACGGGGTCCGGCGGTCGCTGGAGGAGAGCCTGGCGCGGCTCGGCCTCGACGCGGTTGACATCGTGCTGATCCACGATCCGGACGACCACTGGGAGCAGGCGGTCGGTGAGGCGTACCCGGCCCTGGCGGAGCTGCGCGACCAGGGGGTCGTCAAGGCGATCGGGGTCGGCATGAACCAGGCGGGGATGCTCGCTCGGTTCGTCCGCGAGACCGGCGTCGACATGGTCATGCTCGCCGGGCGCTACACCCTCCTCGACCAGTCGGGCGCCGACGAGCTGCTGCCGCTCTGCGCCGGGCGCGGCGTCTCGGTGCTCGCCGCCGGGGTGTTCAACAGCGGCCTGCTGGCCACCCACGACCCGTCGGGCACCTACGACTACGCGCCGGCCCCCGGCCCGCTCCTGGAGCGCGCCCGCCGGATCGCCGCCGTCTGCGACCGGCACGGTGTCACCCTGCCCCAGGCGGCCCTGGCCTTCCCGCTCCGCCACCCGGCGGTCGCCACCGTCGTCGTCGGCGCCCGCTCCGCCACCGAGGTGACCCGCAACGCCGCCCTGACCGCCTGCCCCGTCCCCGAGGAGCTCTGGGCCGACCTCGCGGCCGAAGGTCTGATTCGCTGAGAAGCGCAAGGACGCGCGGGTGGGATAGCGCAGTTCGCCTGTGCCGTGAATACGGATGAGGTGCCGCTATGTGGACGATCAAGCTATGAGGGGATCACGATTGATGCTCCGCCGACCTGTGGGTTACACTTATTTCAGATATCCTCACAGGGGGTGATCATGTCCCGTACCGGGGTCCTTGCTCATGCCGTCCGCGTCGAAGCCGACCACGGGGATCGTGAGTTGCTCGCCCATATCGAAGCCGCCGCTCAACACGCGCAGCTTGTGCTGCGTGGGGCCGACGGCCATGACATCGTGTTGCCCGCATCGCTCATGAGTCTTGTGCTGGCTGCCGCTCACGACCTCGCGAAGGGCAACGCCGTCTTCGCTCTTCCAGTGGAGACCCGGCTGACTCCGAACGAGGTCGCCCAGATGCTCGGTCTGTCGCGCCCCTTCGTCGTCCGATTGCTTGACGAGGGTGAGATTCCCTCTCAGTATCTGCCCGACAGCCGCCATCGTCTGGTCCGGCTTGCTGACATCTTGGAGTTCCAGGCTCGTCGTGAGCACCGCGCCGAAGGCCGCCGCAGGATCATGGAAGCCGCCGAAGAGGCGGAGTTTCCCTACTGATCTTCCGGGGGTGTTGGTTGACGGCGCGTGTCTTCGTCGATACCAACGTGCTGTTTCCATTCTCGCTGATGGACCTGATGCTCGCCCTGACCGAGGACGCTGTGCACACCATGGTCTGGAGTGATCATCTGCTGGAGGAATGGGAACGCGTCATCGTGCGGGAGCAACATCGCCGTGCACCGGCAGCGGCACGTATCGGTGCGGCGATCCGGGAGTTTTTCGCCGACACCCGTGTATCGGAGGACGACTACAAACACCTGCTCGATCGAATGGAAGGCCCTGATCCCGACGATCGCCATCACATGGCCGCCGCTGTCGCGGGCCACGTCCAGACCTTGGTCACCTGGAATCTCGCGGACTTTCCCGTATCCTTCCTCGGCCGGTACGGACTGACCGTCACCGACCCCGATACGTACCTGTGTTCGTTGCTGAGCCAGAGTCCTCACGAGGTGATGGGGGTGCTGGCCCGGATGGCGGCAGGGAAACGACGTCCCCCCATGACCGTCCTGGATATCGTCGACGCGCTGAACAGAGCCGGAATTCCCGCCTTCGCCCGTCGTGCCCGCAGCCGTCTGTCTGCCGTACCGAATGAGTTCTGACCGGTACCCCGCACATCACGATCATGCGCCGCCTGTCACGGGTACGGGAGGCGGAGGCGCCGGGCCAGTGAGGAGCGGCGGGAAACCGGTGATGGACTCGGTCAGGCGAGGGCGTTGCGGAGCCAGTCCTCGACGCCGGCGATGTGGACGGTCGCCCAGGCGCGGGCGACCTCCGGCTGGCGGGCGGCGATGGCGTCGCAGATCGCGGTGTGCTGCTCGCGGGTCTTCTCCAGGGCGTTCTCCTGGGTGAGGCCCCTCCAGATCCTGGCCCTGGTGGTGGGGCCGGAGAGGCTCTCGATGAGCGAGCAGAGCACGGCGTTGCCCGAGCCCGCCGCGATGCGCTGGTGAAACTCCAGATCGTTGGCGACGAGCTGCTCGACGCTCGGGTCGACGGGCAGCGCGTCGAGGATCTTACGGAGTTCGGCCACCTCCGACTCGGACATGTACGTCGCCGCCATGGCGGTCGCCGCGGGTTCCAGGATCCGGCGGACCTGGAAGAACTGCAGCACCGTGTCGTCCTGATGGAAGTCGACCACGAACGACATGGCGTCGAGCAGGAGTCTCGGCTCCAGGCTGGTCACGTACGTGCCGTCGCCCTGGCGCACGTCCAGCACGTTGATCAGGGCCAGTGCCCTGACCGCCTCGCGCAGGGAGTTGCGCGAGAGGCCGAGCCGGTCGGCCAGATCGGCCTCCTTGGGCAGCCTGCTGCCCGGAGCGAGCTCGCCGGACAGGATCATCTGCTTGATCCTGTCGATAGCGGCGTCGGTGACCGCCACTCCGCACCGTCCTCAGGTTTCGCCAGACATCCGATGTCTAGTGTATGGCGAACCGGACCGGGTCCACCCCCGTCACGCGGCGGATGATCCCGCGAGCCTCCAGGGTGCGCAGGTGCGCCGCAGCCTCCCCGGCCGCCATCCCGCGAAGCATGGGAGGAAAGTCCTCCCAGGGGCGGTTCCAGGTCATCCGCCCGGCGATCTCCCAGATGGTCAGCGGCTCCGCCGCCTCGGCGAGCAGTGCGGCCAGTAGTCGGAGCTTCTCCTCGTGGTGGATGCCGATCTCCGCCGCCCGAGCCGCCGTATCTGGAAATATCCATTCATGGGCGGGCAGGGCTTCGAGTTCGCCCAGACCCTTCACCTTCTCCAGCGACTCCAGGAAGTCACTGAGCGGGTCGATGTCCGCCCGGTCGTACGGGTAGATGCCGATGTGCGGGGTGATCGCCGGCAGCACGTGGTCGCCGGTGAAGAGCCGGTCGGCGTCCTCCAGGTGCAGGCAGACGTGGCCCGGCGTGTGGCCGGGGGTCCAGATCGTACGGAGCCTGCGCCCCGGCAGGTCGATCAGGTCGCCGTCGGAGAGAACACGGTCCGGCAGCGCGGGCGGCTTCGGCCGGTTCCCGGTCACCTCCTCCACCTCGACGGTGCCCGCCCCCGCGCGGCGCAGCATGTCGGCCTGGAGGTCGCGGTGCGCGTCGCCCCCGACCTCCCGCATGAACCTGACCAGTTCGGCGTCGGCCTCGTGCATGGCGATCCACGCGCCGGAGGACTCCCTGACCTGCCCGGCCAGCCCGGCGTGGTCGGGGTGGAAGTGAGTGACGACCACCCCGCGCACGTCGCGTACGTCCATGCCGACCGCGCTCAGCCCGTCGCGCAGGGCCAGCCACGCCTCGGGGGCGTTCCAGCCCGCGTCGATCAGCACCGGCCCGGCGGGGGACTCGATCGCGTAGACCAGGGTGTAGCCGAGCGGGTTGCCGGGAATCGGGACGGGCACGCTCCACACACCGCCACCGGTGTCGAACGGACGCTGCTCGCTGTACGGCCTGCGGCGGGATTTCAAGGGTGCTGCTCCTTACCGGCGCCGATCAAAGGCGCTCCAGGACGGTCGCGGTCGCGAGCGCCCCGCCCGCGCACATCGATACCAGTGCGGTCGAGGAGTCGGACCGCTCAAGCTCGTGCAGGGCGGTGGTGATCAGCCGGGAACCGGTCGCGCCGACCGGATGGCCGAGTGCGATGGCACCACCGTTGACGTTGACCCGTTCCATGTCCGGCTTGTGCACCGATGACCAGGATAAGACCACCGCTGCGAAAGCCTCATTCACCTCGAACCTCTCGATATCTTCCATGGTCATCCCGGTAGCGGACAGGACTTTGGCCGTCGCGTCCACCGGCCCGTCCAGGTGGTAGTACGGCTCGGCGCCGACGAGCGCCTGGGCGAGGATGCGGGCCCTGGGGCGCAGGCCGTGCCGGGCGGCGGCCTCCTCGCTCATCAGCAGCACCGCCGCCGCGCCGTCGGAGATCTGCGAGGAGGTGCCCGCGGTGTGCATGCCGCCCTCGCCCATCACCGGCTTGAGCCCGGCCAGTCCTTCGAGCGTGGTCTCGCGCAACCCCTGATCCCTGCTGACGACGCGGGTCTCCCCGGTGGGCCGCCCGTCCTCGCCGAGGATCGGCGCGGTCACCGGGATGACCTCCCGGTCGAAGCGGCCCTCGGCCCACGCCGCCGCGGCGAGCCGCTGGGACCTGGCGCCGAACCCGTCCAGCCGCTCGCGGGTCAGCCCGCGCCGTCGCGCGATCCGCTCGGCGGCGGTGAACTGGTCGGGCAGGTCGATGGACCAGTCGTCGGGCCGGGGCCGGGCGGGCAGCACGTTGGAGCCGAGCGGCGCCCGGCTCATCACCTCGACGCCGCAGGCCACACCGACGTCGATGACGCCTGCCGAGATGAGCGCCGCGACCAGGTGCACGGCCTGCTGGGCGGAGCCGCACTGCGCGTCGATCGTGGTCACGCCCGCCTGGTAAGGCAGGCCGGCGTACAGCCAGGCATGTCGTCCGACATGACCGCCCTGCTCACCGGCCTGCGTGACGCACCCGGCGAAGACCTGTTCCACGGCGGCGGGGTCGATGCCCGCCCGGTCGATCAGACCGCCCAGCGCCGCGGCGAGGACCGCCTGCGGCTTCAGTCCGGCGAGCCATCCGTTGCGCCTGCCGATCGGGGTTCTCACGGCTTCGACGATCACTGCACCCATACGATCTCCTCGCCCGCCGGCTCGGAGCTCGCGGCCACCGGGCGACCGCTCCCGCTCGCCCTGCTCGCGCGTCGCTCCAGAATGTAGCTCTAGTCGCCTGTCAATGCGACTGTAACGGGTTCTAGTTTCACGCGGAAGGAGAGGGGTGGAAATCGGCGAGCAGGCGCTCGGCGGCGATCTCGATGCGCCGCTGGATCTGCTCGTAGGTGCGGCGCCCCCTGAGCATCTCCAGAAGTTCGTGCACCCAGATGCTGGACAGCGAGCCCGCGAGGGCGAACTGCTCCTCGGTGGCGGTGTCGACGGTGAGGTCGTCTCCGGCGACGCGGAGCAGCAGTCCGGTCATCCGGTCGCCGAACGGTGTCTCGACCTCGGCCATGATCAGCGAGCGGATGAGCGCGTCGGCGAGCTCGGGCTCGCGCATCAGGCCGCGGGTGGCGCGCATCAGGATGTCGACGGCCCGCCCCGAGGCTGCGGTGGCGCTGGGCGGGCGGCGCTCGATGCTGCTTTCGAGGAGATCGATCTCCTCGCCCACGACGGCGACGACGAGATCCATCTTGGAGGGGAAGTACCGATAGAGCGTTCCCAGCGCGACCCCGGCGCGCTCGGCGACGGTCCGCATCTGCATCGCCTCGACGCCGCCCCGCGAGGCGAGAGCGGCGGCGGCCTGGACGATGCGCTTGCGCCGCTGGTGCTGGCTCCTGGTGCGGACGCCCGTGGACGCCGGTTCGCTCTGCATGCCGGATGTCTTCTCGGTCGTGACCGGATCGAGGTCTCTCGGGACGGGCCTGTCGGCCGCGTGCGGGGTGACCGGCACGTCGGTGGACACATGCGGGGTACGCATGAGAACACGTTATCTGATTTCCGGATGCTTCGGTGGGTTACTCGCCGGTCACAAAGACGCCCCGCGCTTACATGGCATATGCGGTATCGCGGTTATCCGGTGGGGTGTTGTGATCGGCCGGCTCTGGACACAGAATAGAATCTGTTCTACTTTTCGGAGCAGCTGGCCTGGGCATCCTGGCGGGAGGCGCAATGTCCGAAGAGACACTGGCGGGGCTGCTGGCGCGACGCGCCGACGACGACCGGCCGGGACTGCTCTTCGAGGAGCGGACCTGGAGCTGGCGCGAGTACGTCGCCGAATGCCGGGCCCGCGCCGCCCTGCTGGACGCGCGGGGCCGGAACCTGCACGTCGGGGTGCTGTTCGACAACGTTCCCGAGGTGCTGTTCCTGCTGGGCGGGGCCGCGCTCTCCGGCCACGTGATCGTCGCGCTGAACACCACCAGGAGCGCCGCCGAACTCGCCCGCGACGCGGACGCGACCCATGTCGACCTGATCCTGCACGAGCCCGGATACGCCACCCTCGCGGCCGACCTCGCCGCGCTCCGCGATCCGGGGTCGGCCCGCTCCCGGCCGTCACCCGCCCCTTCGGCGGGCCCGGTCCGCGAGGACGCGCTGACGATGCTGATCTTCACGTCGGGGACCTCGGGACGGCCCAGGGCAGTGAAGATCACGCAGCGGAAGATCGCGGTTCCGGGGACGAGCCTGGCGGCGATGCTGTCACCGCAGGACGTCGTCTACTGCTCGATGCCGCTCTTCCACTCCGGGGCGATCATGGCCGCGTACGCCCCGGCGGTGGCGTCGGGGGCGGCGCTGGTGCTGCGGCGGAGGTTCTCGGCCTCCGGCCTGATGCCCGACGTCAGGCGCTACGGGGTCACCTACCTGCACTACGTGGGCAAGGTGCTCTCCTACGTGCTGGCCACCCCGGCGGAGCCCTCGGACGCGGAGAACACCCTCAAGATCGCGTTCGGCAACGAGGGCAGCGCCACCGCGGTCAGCCGGTTCGGGGAGCGCTTCGGCTGCCACGTCATCGACGCGTTCGGGTCGACCGAGACCGCGATCTCGATCACCCCCGCCCCGTCCGGGCCGCCGGGATGCCTGGGCAGGCTCCCCGAGGAGGTCGAGATCCGCGACCCCGCCACGGGGGAGAGGTGCCCGGTCGGGGTCTTCGAGGACGGGCGGCTGCTCAACGCGGGCGAGGCGATCGGGGAACTGGTCAACACCCGGGGACTGGGCCTGTTCGACGGCTACTACAACGACCCCGAGGCCGACCGCGAGCGCGTCAGGCGGGGCGCGTTCTGGTCGGGGGACCTGGCCTACGCCGACGCCGACGGCTACGTGTTCTTCGCCGGGCGGGGCACCGAGCGGCTCCGGGTGGACGGGGAGAACCTGGCGGTCGCGCCGATAGAGGCGGTCGTGCGCGAGTTCCCCGGCGTGGTCGAGGCGGCCGTCTACCCCGTGCCGGACGCCGCGGCGGGCGACCAGGTGATGGCGGCCCTGGTCCTGCGGGACGGCTTCGACCCCGAGGCGTTCGCGGGCTTCCTGGCCGGCAGGAAGGACGTGGGCCCCAAGGCCATACCTCGATATATCCGGATCAGTGAGGAACTGCCGCAGACCGCATCCAACAAGGTCATCAAGCGGATCCTCGCCACCGAGGCATGGCACACCGGCGACCCCGTCTGGTGGCGTCCACCCGGGCAGGCGTCCTGGCGGCCGCTCACCCCCGAGGACGCCCGGGGCATCGACGACGAGTTCATCCAGTACGGCCGACGGCAACCCTGGAGCGCCAGTGGATTTCAATCTTGACGAGACCCAGACCGACCTGCGCGAACTCGCGGTCGACCTCCTCGGCAGGGAGGTGACCTCGGCCAGGCTCGAAGCCCACGAGAAGAGCGGCGCCCCCTACGACGCGGCCCTGTGGCGCTCCCTGGCCCAGGCGGGGCTGCTCGGCGTCTGCCTGCCGGAGGAGGCCGGCGGGGCCGGGCTGGGTCCGGTGGAGCTGGCGGTCGTCCTGCGGGAGATCGGCGCACACGTGGCGCCGGTCCCCGCGGAGCAGAGCCTGGTCACCGCGCAGGTGATCGCCAGGTACGGCTCCCGCGAGCAGCGCGAGGCACTGGCCCCGCTGGCGGACGGTGAGATCTCGCTGGCCGCCGCGCCGTCCGAGCCGGGTCGAGACCTCGGCGCCCCGCCCGCCACGACCGCGCGCGAGGACGGCTCCGGCTGGGTGCTGCACGGCGCCAAGACCACGACGCCCTACGCGGCCCAGGCCGCGAGGATCCTCGTTCCGGCCACCACGGGGACGGGCGTCGGCCTGTTCCTGGTGGACCCCGCCGAGACGACACAGCACCGGGTGACGCTCTCCACCGGTGAGCCGGCCGCCGCGCTGAGCCTGGCGGGCACTCCCGGCGAGCTCGTCGGCGCCGAGGACGGTGTCGCGGCCGACGGCCTGCGCAGGCTGGTGCTGGCCGGGAACATCGCGGTCGCCTCCGGAGTGCTGGCCGGAGCACTGGCGCTCACCACCGAGTACATCAGGACGCGCAGGCAGTTCGACCGGGCGCTGGCCGAGTTCCAGGCGGTCACCGTGCAGATCGCCGACGTCTACATCGCCGGCCGGGCGCTGGACGTGGCCGTCTGGTCGGGGGCGTGGCGGCTGGCCGAGGGGGCCGATGCCGAGGCCGACGCCGACCTGGCCGTCGGCGCGCTGACCGTCACCGACCAGGCGCTGCGGGCGCTCTACACCTGCCAGCACCTGCACGGCGGGATCGGCGTGGACGTGACCTACCCGTTGCACCGCTACTTCGCCTGGGGCAAGCACCACGCCCACCTGCTGGGCGGGGTGGAAGCCCGGCTCGACATGATCGGAGCGCTCGTCTGATGCTGATCGACCTGACTCCCGAGCAGCAGCGGCTCCGCGCCGAGCTGCGCGAGTACTTCCAGTCCTGTCTCACCGCCGCCGACCGCAAGAAGATCTCCACCGACCCGTTCGGCCACGCCTACATGGAGCACTGCCGCAACCTCGGCCGCGACGGCAAGCTCGGCCTCGGCTGGCCCAAGGAGTACGGCGGCGGCGGGTACGGCCCGCTGGAGCAGCAGATCTTCGCCAACGAGATCGCCCGCGCCGAGGTGCCGTACCCGATCATCACGGTGCAGACCGTCGGGCCGACCCTCATGCAGTACGGCACGGCGGCGCAGAAGGAGTTCTTCCTGCCGCGCATCCTGGCCGGCGAGTGCCACTTCGCGATCGGCTACAGCGAGCCGGGGGCGGGCACCGACCTGGCGTCACTGCGCACCACCGCGGTCCGCGACGGCGACCACTACGTGGTCAACGGGCAGAAGATCTTCACCTCGGGCGCGCACTACTCCCAGTACATCTGGCTCGCCGCCCGCACCGACCCGGACGCGAAGAAGCACCGGGGGATCACCATGATGATCGTCGACTGTGCCGACCCCGGCTTCTCCTGGACGCCCATCCTGACCATGGACGGGCGCCACCACACCAACTCCACCTACTACTCCGACGTCCGGGTGCCGGTGGACATGGTCGTGGGGGAGGAGAACAAGGGCTGGGACCTGATCGTCAACCAGCTCAACCACGAGCGGGTCACGCTCGGCCCGGCGGGCAACATCGCGCACACCTACGACCGGTTCCTGGCCTGGGCCCGCCGTACCGGCGCGATCGAGGAACCCGCGGTACGCAGGGCGCTCGGCCAGGTCTACGCCTACTTCCGTACCAACGAGCTGCTGAACTGGCAGGTCGCGGCCAACATGGACCTCGGCTGGCTGGGCGCCCCCGACGCCTCGGCCACCAAGGTCTACGGCTCCGAGCGGCTGCAGGACGTCGGCCGGATCGTCGGCGAGGTGCTGGCCCGGTTCGGCGACCCGTCCGACCCCGGCACCGCCGACCTGATGGAGCGTGTCGACCGCGGTGCCAAGGGCGGGCTGGTGCTCACCTTCGGCGGCGGCGTCAACGAGGTACAGCGCGAGCTCATCGCCATGCTCGGCCTGAGCCTGCCGAGGCCGCCCCGATGACCGCGACGGCGGAGCCCACCGGCCTGCACGAGCGGCTCACCGCCCTGGCCGAGCGGCAGATCGCCGCGGGCGAGGTGCTCGGTGCCGCGGCGGCGGACCCGGTGAACGCCCCGATGATCCGGCACTGGGCCGACGCCCTGGGGGACGCCAACCCGATCTACACCGACCCCGCGGCGGCCGCGGCCGGGGTGCACGGGCAGATCGTGGCGCCACCGGCGATGATCCAGGTCTGGACCATGCCCGGCGTGAACCGGGACCGCAGGCAGGCGGGCACCCCGGTCGACGCCGTGCTCGCGATGCTGGACGGCAACGGCTACACCGGCGTGGTCGCCACCAACTGCGAACAGACCTACCACCGTTACCTGAGGCTCGGCGAGTCCCCGGTCCCGGCCACCCGGTTCACCGGCCTGGCCGGCCCGAAGCGGACCGCGCTCGGCGAGGGCTACTTCGTCACCTGGAACGTCACCTGGTACGTGGCCGGCGAGGCGGTGGCCGAGATGCTGTTCCGGGTGCTGAAGTTCCGGCCCAGGGAGCGGGCGAAGGAGCCCGCGGGGAACGGGACGTCGGCCGCCAAGGGCGCGTCCGCGACCGGTTCGTCCGCGACCGGTTCGTCCGTGACCGGCGAGGGCGGGGCCGCGACGGACGGGAACGGATCGGCGGCCGGCAAGGACCTGCCCTCGACAGGCGAGGACACGCCCGCGGCGGGCGGGAACGACGAGGACGCGCCCGCTCGCAGGCCGTACCCGCTGAGACCCGCGGTCAACGCCGACACCGCCTTCTTCTGGGAGGGGGCGGCCGAGGGTGAGCTCAGGATCCAGAAGTGCGCCGACTGCGGCGAGCTCCGCCACCCGCCGGGGCCGGTCTGCCCCTCGTGCCGCTCGGCCGCCCGCACGCATGTGACGGCGAGCGGTGAGGGCGAGGTCTACAGCTACGTCGTCCACCACAACCCCCCGGTACCGGGAATCAGGACGCCTTTCGTGGTCGCGGTGGTGGAACTGCCGGAAGGTGTGCGGATCGTGGGCAACGTGGTGGACTGCGCCCCTTCGCGGGTGGGTATCGGTATGCCGGTGCGCCTGACGTATCGCCAGATGGACGACGAGCTGATCCTGCCCATGTGGGTCCCCCGGGAGGCGTGATGCGGACACTTACCGACGACGAGGTGCGGGTCGGAGCCGTCCTCCCCGAGCTCGCGATCGAGCTGACCCCCACCGTGGTCGTCTCGACCGCGCTCGCGACCATGGACTTCACCCCCGTCCACCACGATGTCGAGGGCGCGAGGGCACAGGGGTCGAAGGACATCTTCCTCAACATCCTGACCACGATGGGCCTCGTCGAGCGCTACGTCACCGACTGGGCCGGACCCGAGGCGATCATCCGCGGCATCAACGTCAAGCTCGGCGTCCCCGCGTACGCGGGCGACCGGCTGGTCTTCAGCGGTACCGTCCTCGCCTGCGAGGACGGCGAGTTCACGGTCGAGGTCCGGGGCGGGGTCAGCCTCGGCGACCACGCCTCGGGCACCGTCAGGTTCGCCCTCCCGTAGAAAGGCCCTCACCAGCGTGGTCTCCTTTTCCGGGAGTACGGCCGTCGCCGGCATCGGCGCGACCGAGTTCTCCAAGCAGTCGGGCCGGTCCGAGCTCCAGCTCGCCGCCGAGGCCGTGTTCGCGGCGCTCAACGACGCGGGCCTGGCGCCCTCGGACGTGGACGGCCTCGTCACCTACACCCAGGACGCCAACCAGGAGATCTCGGTGGCCCGCGAGGTGGGCATCGGCGACCTGTCGTTCTTCTCCCGCGTCCACTACGGCGGCGGCGCGGCCTGCGGCACCGTGCTGCACGCGGCGATGGCCGTGGCCACCGGGGTCGCCGAGACCGTGGTCTGCTACCGGGCGTTCAACGAGCGCTCCGGACGCAGGTTCGGCCAGCCCAACCCCGGGATCGGCGGCGAGCCCACGTCCCACGGCCTGGACCTGAGCTGGCACCTGCCGTACGGGCTGATGACCCCGGCCGCCTGGGTCGCCATGTTCGCCCGCCGCTACATGCACGCCTACGGCGCCACCTCCGAGGACTTCGGCAGGGTGGCGGTGGCCATGCGCAGGCACGCCGCCACCAACCCGGCCGCCTGGTTCCACGGGCGCCCGATCACGCTGGAGGAGCACCAGGCGTCGAAGTGGATCGCGGAGCCGCTGCACCTGCTCGACTGCTGTCAGGAGAGCGACGGCGCGGTGGCGCTGGTGGTCACCTCCGCCGAGCGGGCCAGAGACCTGCGCAGGTCACCCGCGCTGATCGCCGCCGCCGCCCAGGGGGCGGGCGCCGGCCAGATGACCATGACCAGCTACTACCGCGACGACATGACGGGCCTGCCGGAGATGGGGGTGGTCGGCGGCCGGCTGTGGCAGCAGTCCGGGCTCGGGCCCTCGGACATGCAGGCGGCCATCCTGTACGACCACTTCACCCCGTTCGTGCTCACCCAGCTGGAGGAGCTGGGCTTCTGCGGGCGCGGCGAGGCCCGCGACTACGTCGCCGACGGCGGCATCGAGATCGACGGCCGCCTGCCGGTCAACCCGCACGGCGGCCAGCTCGGCGAGGCGTACATCCACGGGATGAACGGCATCGCCGAGGCCGTCAGGCAGATCCGCGGCACCTCGGCCAACCAGCTCGCCTCGGTACGCAACGTGCTGGTCACCGCGGGCACGGGGGTGCCGACCAGCGGACTGGTCCTGTCGGCGGAGTGACCCGGCGCCGCTCGCGGCGGCCGGGCGGGTTCCGAAACGGAGCGGAGGCGGGGGCGGCACGGAGGAAGGGCGCGGCCGGTGGGCCGCGCCCTTCGTGTCACGCGTGTGGGTCGCACACGGGTGTCGGTCAGCAGCTCAGGTTGCCGCCCGGGGTGGTGCCGAGGATCTGGGTGAAGCTCTGGTAGGCGTTGATCCGGCTCTGCACCTGCGCCGGGTTCCTGCCGTCGCACTCCAGGCTGCCGTTGATGCTGCGGATCGTCTGGCCGAAGCCGTGGCCGTTGACCATCGCGTTGTGCGCCGTCATCGTGCCGGGGCCGTTCTGGGTGTTCCAGTACCACAGGGCGGTCTTCCAGGCCACCGCCGCGTCGTTCTGCACCAGGTTCGGGTTGCCGAGCAGGTTGATGCCGAGCGCGTCGCCCGCCGCCTTGTAGTTGAAGTTCCAGCTCAGCTGGATCGGGCCGCGCCCGTAGTAGGCCGCCTGACCGGCGGGGCAGCCGTAGGGCTGGCTCGCGTCGCAGTAGTGCGGGTAGTTCGCGGTGTTCTGCTCAACTATGTGGACCAGCCCGCCGGTCTCGTGGTTGACGTTGGCGAGGAAGGCGGCCGCCTCCTGCTTCCTGACGGTGTCACTGCCGGTCTTCGCGAAGCCTGGGTAGGCGCTCAGCGCGGCGGTCAGCCCGCTGTAGGTGTAGAAGGGGTTCCGGTTCGGGAACATCTGGTTGAACTGTGCCTGGCTCACCACGAAGCCCGAGGTGGGCGGGTCGGTGGGCGTCGTGCCGCCGCAGGTGTACGGGTCCCAGTACCAGTGGCTGATCACCGGGTCGTAGCCCGGGTTCTCGTGCACGGCGATGTAGTACCCGCCGTCGGTGAACCTGACGATGCTGCCGACGGGGTACCAGGTGCCCGCCGCCCAGTTCGGGTGGTCGCAGTTGCCCGTGGGCGGTGTCGTGCCGCCGCAGGTGCCCTTGTCGGTCCAGACGGCGGCGGTGCCCGGCCTCTCGTTCTGGGTCCACCACTGCGCGTACCAGTTGTGGCCGTTGTACGAGGCGGTCATGCCGCCGGTGTAGACGGCCGAGGAGCTCCACGCGGCCGCGCAGCTCTCGGCGGAGGCGGAGGACGTCGGCAGGACGACCGCGAGCACGCCGGTGACCGCCAGGGCGGCGAGGGCGGCCATGATGCGCTGTCTCAACACTTGATCACTCCCATGGGGGGAAACCGGATGGTGTGGGGTGTCCGGACGGTCGGACTTTCGCGCGGTGACGACCCGCGTCATCGCGTTCGCGCAGCTCATGCCTGGATCGGGCGGCTCCGCCGCGAGGCGCGGGATCGCCGGCCTGATGTTTCTCTTAAGAAAGTTTCCTAAGAGTTATCGTGATACTAGCCTTGACAGATCGCTGTCACAACCCGTTCGGACGGTGAGTCCCGCCATCGCGGGCCGGGCGCGTTCCAAACGCGGGGAATCTCGCGCGCTGCCGGTTCACCGGGGCGCGATCCATCCGGTTAGCTATTAGATGTAACTTTTATCGGCATTTGGGGTGCCATTATTGCGGCATGTTGGAATCCCTCGGGCTCGATCCTGTGGAGGAACGCGTCTACCGGTTCCTGGTGACGACCGCGGAGGCGGACATCACCGACCTCATCGGGAATCTGGCCATCGATGCCGAGACGGCGGAGACGGTGCTGGTCTCCATGCGGGTCAGGGGGCTGATCAGAACGGTCTCTCCCGGCAGGCGGCGGTTCGCCGCGGTCGCGCCGGACATCGTGCTGGGCTCACAGCTCCTCCGCCACCAGCAGGCGCTCGACTGGGCGCGGCGCGAGGTGGAGCGACTGTCCGAGGAGTACCGGGACAACGCCCGCCGCCGCGACGCGGGCCTGCTGGTCGAGGTCCTGCCCAACCGCGTCGCGCTCCGCGAGCAGCTCGACCACCTGCAGGACAACGCCCGCCACGAGGTCCTCTACTTCTGCCGGGGTCGCGCGACCGTGATGCCCGCCGAGGAGAACGACGCCGAACCGGCCGCGCTGCGCCGCGGTGTCGACTACCGGGTGATCTACGAGCGGCCCCTGCTCAAGGAGCCCGGCATGCAGGCCAACGTGGCCTACGGCGTCAAGCTGGGCGAGCAGGCCAGGGCCGTGCCCTCGCTGCCGGTCCGGCTGACGGTCGTCGACCGGGAGATCGCCGTGCTGCCGCTGGTGCAGGAGACCGGGATCTCGGAACCGACGGCGGCGCTGGTCCGCGGCGGCCAGTTGCTGGAGGCGTTGATGGCACTCTTCGAGAGCTACTGGGAGCGGGCGACGCCGCTGCGGATCACCGAGGGGGGCGACCTCACCGAGGGGATGACGCCCTGCCCGCTCGGCCCCGACGACCTCTACCTGCTCTCGCTGCTGGTCGCGGGCGTGCCGGACAAGTCGATCGCCACCCAGCTGGGGATCGGCCAGCGGACCGTGCAGCGACGCGTCGCGAACATCGTGGAACTCGCCGGCGCCCAGACCCGCACGCAACTGGCCTGGCGCGCCGCGACCGAACGCTGGCTCTGACCCGGTATCCGGCCGCGCCGCCGTCGCGAACGCCGTCGCGAACGGGAGACCCGGCGGGCTCCAGGAGCGCTACCGGGGCCCGCGTCTCCGAGCGGTGGGCCCGGCGCCGGGCCTACCGAGTCACGTCACCTGACGCCGTACGCGCGGAGTACGGTCTGCTCGACCGCGTTCCTGCCGCCCTTGCGGATCCTCTCCAGCGGCTTCTGCCCCCTGCTCGTAGGGGATCGTCGCGGCTGAAATCGGGGGCCGGAAGGCGAGGTCGTCCGCCGTCCAGTACTGCCACGGGCTGCTGTTCGTGGCGGCCGGTGGCACGACGGCCGGCGGGGCGCCCGTCTCGGCGGCGGTGACCATCTGCCCGAAGGTCCGGAGGAGGGACTAAGGGGTTGTGATCATCGGCACCGCGAAGAAGACGACCATGGCGATCGCCACCGCGATGATGAAGCCGACCACTTCCCAGGCCCAGTCGTGGTGGGAGACCTTCGCCTGCGCCTTGTGCCTGCGTGCCGCCCGGCGGCCCGCGCGCCTGCGGGATCCGGCCCGTCCGGAAAGACGGATTCCGCTCTCCGCCGTCCCGGCCTCGCCGGTCTCCGCCTCCGAATCGCCTCCCCGCGCGATCGTCGACTCGCTCCACTGCGCGTCGTACGACATCGAGGTGTGGTCCTGGGGCGCGGTGTGGTTCGGGGCGTCTTCCGGCTGGTCGACCCGCATGATCCAGCTGGGCAGGCGCAGCTGGGCACGGCCCGTCGGAGTGCTGAGATGGTCAGGCCGGGGAGACCAGGAGGGGAGGGCCGCCGGGTCCTCGCCCGAGGTCTCGTGCCGGGTCTCGTGCCGGGTCTCGTCGGCCTGGGCGTCTGTCGCGGTGCCGGTCGCGATGCCGGTCGCGATGCCGGTCTCGGGGCCGGTCTCGGGGCCGGAGGGGGCGGCGTCCGCGAACCAGTCGATCTCGGCGGGCCGAACGGGGGCGGCGGCCCAACTGGGCATCGGCGGTTGTACCCGACCGGTTTCCGGGTCGGGGGCCGGTGCCGGGGTGGCCCAGGTGGGCATCGGCGGTTGTGCCCGACCGATGTCAGAGGTCTCCGCCTGCGCCGCCCTGACGGGGAAGAGAGGCCGGTGACGCTCGGCGTCGGAGAGCGCGTCGAGCTGGTCGGTCTGCAGGGGCCAGCCGGGGAGCGGGTGCGCGGTGGGGCGCGCGGTGGGCACGTCCTCCAGCACGTCCCCCGGCACGGGTCCGGGAGCCGGGACGCTCGCGAGGGGTGTGCGAGGGGCCTCGACGGGTGCGGGGTCGGCGAGTGGATCAGTGGGCGGGGCGGCGGGCGCGGCCTCGGGGCGGGGCGCGGCGGCGACGAGCCTGTCGGTGTAGACGCGGGCCGCCCGCGCCTCGGGGCTGAGCGGGCGGAACAGGTTCTCCCGTACGGGGGGACCGTCGAGCACGTCCCCGGGGATGGGCGCCGACAGCGGCGCGGCCCGGCGCGGCCTGGGACGCTGGAGCCGGCGGCGAGGCCGCAGGGCCGCGGTGTCCAGGGCGGTGAGCACCGAGTCGCCGAGCTTGGGCAGCGGTTCGGTGCTGGCCTCGTGGGTGGAGACCACCTTGGGGTCCCTCGGCGCGAAGGGGTCGGGGAAGCGGTCGCCCGCCATGTGGTCCGGCGCGGGGAAGGCCGGGGTACCGGCCTGGGCACCGTTCTCCGGAGACGGTGGCGGCCAGGCGGGTGACGTCGGCCACAGTTGCCTGACCAGCGGGGACGCTGACCGCCTGCCGGCGGGGGCGAGCGGTGCCCGTGGTCCGAGCACGGCGGCGCGCAGCCCGGAGGGAGGGGTGGCCCAGGGGGCGAGGACGAGCACGTCGCGGACCGGGGCGACGGCGAGGGCGCCGAACACCTCGGTCAGGTGCGCGGGGATCCGGGCCGAGGCCAGGGCGGCGCCCAGCGACTGGGCGAACCTGCGGCAGGCGCTCACCGTCAGCTCGTCGGCGGTGTCGACGGCCACGTCGAGCACCCAGGACAGCTCGGCGGCGTTCATCTCGCAGACGCCCGACAGGTACAGCACCTCGCGCTGGTGGGTGCGCAGCTCGCTCAACACCCGCTCGACGAGGGCGGGGACCGGGTCCAGGCCGGTGACCGGGGGCGAGTAGACGATGTCGCGCAGGAAGATCTCGCGGCGGGCGAGCGCGTACAGCGCGGCGCGCGGGGGGTGGGTGTCCGTGACACTGGACAGAACGGTCACCAGGACGTCGAAGGCCGAGTCCGCGCTGCCCAACTGGTCGTGGGAGTAGGCGTACAGCCCTGCTGCGTGGCGGTCGTAGAGCTCGGCGATCAGTTCGCCGCGCGAGCGTTGACCGAGGAGCGGTTGGGTCACGGGACCGGCTTCCTCTGGTGGTTCGTCGAGCGTGGTGAAGAGCTGGGGCGGCTGTGAGGCCTGTGACGTACGGTGCCAGAGGGGTCAACTCCAGCAATGTGGGTAATCATGTCAAGTCATGGGCACCTCCCGCACTACTGAATGCCCTTTTAGTGAGAAATACACATGTCGATCTACCCGGCAAAGCCGGGAAGACAGATCGGAGAAGTGGGGCATAGGCTGACCTGAGCCAGATTTTGGGGGGCGGTTGGGGCAGGGGGCCGTAACCCGGCGACAACAAGAGGTTGTGCATGATCACATTCAACGGTGTCACCAAGCGCTACGCCGACGGCACCGTAGCGGTGGACAACCTGAGCCTTGAGGTGCCCACCGGGGAGATCACCGTCTTCGTCGGCCCGTCGGGGTGCGGCAAGACGACCTCCCTGCGCATGATCAACAGAATGATCGATGCCACCGAGGGCCGGATCCTCCTGGACGGCGTCGATGTCAAGACCATAGACCCGCCGACCCTGCGTCGGGGCATCGGCTACGTCATCCAGCAGGCCGGGCTCTTCCCGCACAGAAAGATCGTCGACAATGTGGCGACGGTCCCCCTGCTGCTCGGCTGGGAGAGGAAGAAGGCCCGCGACCGGGCGATGGAACTGCTGGAGCGGGTCGGGCTCGACCTGAAGCTGGCCGACCGCTACCCCTTCCAGCTCTCCGGCGGCCAGCAGCAGCGCGTCGGCGTGGCCCGCGCGCTCGCCGCCGACCCGCCGGTGCTGCTGATGGACGAGCCGTTCAGCGCGGTCGACCCGATCGTCCGGACCAGCCTGCAGGAGGAACTGCTGCGGCTCCAGGCCGAGTTGAACAAGACCATCGTGTTCGTCACCCACGACATCGACGAGGCGGTCAAGCTCGGCGACCGGGTGGCCGTCTTCCGGGTCGGGGGCCACCTGGCCCAGCTCGACGACCCCGCCACGCTGCTGGCCAGGCCCGCCGACGACTTCGTCCGCGAGTTCCTCGGCCGCGACCGGGGCATCCGGCGGCTCTCGTTCGTCTCGGCCGAGGGGGTACGGCTCCGCGCCGACCTGCTCGTCCCGGTCTCCACCGACGCCGCGTCGGCCTCGGCGCGCGCCGCCGGCGAGCCGTGGCTGGCCGTGGTGGACGCGGGGAGCCGGCCGCTGGGCTGGGTCGCGGTCAAGGACCTGCCCGAGTCCGGCACGCTCGCCGAACTGGAGCTCGCGCCGTACGGGACGTTCGTCAGCGGGCGCGACTCGCTGCGCGGCGCGCTGGACGCGACGCTGCTCTCGCCCTCGGGCAACGCCGTCGCGGTGGACGGCGAGGGCCGGGCCGTGGGTGTCGCCACCCGCGAGGCACTGGACGAGGCGCTGGCCGAGGTGGCGGGAAGTGTCGGCGGGTCCGCAGGGGGCAAGGGAGGTGTCGGCGGGTCCGTCGGGAGTGTGGGAGGTTCCGGCGGGCCCGTGAGGGGTGCGGGGAGTGCCGCCGGATCCAGCGGGTCCGCGGGAAGCGCGGCCGGATCAGCGGCGGACGCGGAAAGCACCGGTCTGGGCGCGGAAGGCACGGGGGACGCGGGTGAGTGAGGAACCCCTGGTCCGCTGGGACTGGATCGGCCGCAACTGGCCCACCATCCAGGGCCTGCTGGAGGACCACATCGTGATGGCGCTGGTGCCGATCGTCGTCGGGCTGCTCATCGCGCTCCCGCTCGGGCTGGCCGGAGTCCGCTGGCGCTGGCTCTACCAGCCGACCGTCGGCGTGATGAACGTGATCTACTCGCTGCCCTCGCTGGCCGTCTTCATCGTGCTCATCCCGGTCACCGGCCTCGCGACGCGGCTGACCGTGATGGTCCCGCTCACCTTCTACGCCATGGCGGTGCTGATCCCGGCGGTCGTCGACGGGCTGGGCTCGGTCCCCGACCACGTACGCCAGTCCGCGGTGGCCATGGGCTTCACCCCGCTGCGCAGGCTGCTCCAGGTCGAGCTGCCGATCGCGGTGCCGGTCGTGCTGGCCGGGCTCAGGGTGGCCACGGTCGCCAGCGTCAGCCTGGTCAGCGTCGGCGCGCTGGTCGGCAGGGGAGGACTCGGCTACCTGTTCATCGACGGCTGGCAGCGGCAGTTCTACACCCCGATCGTGGTCGGCATCGTGCTGGTCGTGGTGCTCGCGGGCGTCGCCGACCTGCTGCTGATCCTGGCGCAGCGCCTGCTCACCCCGTGGTCACGGGCAAGGGGGTCCGCGTGAACCGACCGTTTGATCTCCTCGGAGACCCGGCCGGTGTGGTGGCCGTGGGTCTTGGCGGGGTTTCCAGTCGCAGCCTCGCCGAAGCCGGCGCCGGAAGTCGTACGTCACCGCATCCGGCGGGCACAGGTGGTCGACGATCCGGCGGGGTTCCCATCACCAGGTGGTCGTGGGTGAGGGAGGCCGCGTGAACTGGCTGATCGACTTCTTCGGCGACCCGGTCAACTGGTCGGGTCCGGACGGGATTCCCGCCCGGCTGCTCGAACACCTGGAGTTCGCCGGGCTCTCGCTGCTGCTGGCCATGCTGATCGCGCTCCCGCTGGGGCTGCTGATCGGCCACACCGGCCGGGGCGCCCTGCTGGTGGTCTCCATCGCCAACGCGGCCCGCGCCCTGCCGACGCTCGGCCTGCTCGTCCTCATCGTGCTGCTGATGGGGGTCGGCACCATTCTGCCGGTGTTGATCCCGCTGGTGGCGCTGGCCGTGCCGCCCATCCTGGTCAACACCTACGAGGGCATCCGCGGGGTGGACCCGGACCTGCGCGACGCCGCGTACGGCATGGGACTGCGGGGCGGGCAGGTGCTCGGCCGGGTGCTGGTGCCGGTCGCGCTGCCGCTCATCCTGCTCGGCCTGCGGCTGGCCGCCATCCAGGTGGTGGCGACCGCGACGGTGGCCGCGTACGTGGGCCTGGGCGGCCTCGGCCGCTTCATCATCGACGGTCTCGCGACCAAGAACTTCCCGAGCACGATCGGCGGAGCGGTTCTCGTAGCACTGCTGGCGCTTCTCGTTCAGCTCGGGTTCACCCTGGTACAGCGCGCAACGGTCTCCCCGGGGGTGAGCGAGCGCCAGACCATCCGATAGTCTCCATTACCCCCCGTTTTGGAAGGGAATAGCACCATGAAGCGCCTGTTCAGCACCGCGGCGATCCTTCTGTCCGCGGCGCTCACACTTACCGCGTGCGGGGGTGGAGATCCCCTCACCAGCGCGTCCCAGGCTCCCGCCGAATCCGGGTCCGCCTCCGAGCCGGCGGCCGCAGGGAAGGTCGTCATCGGGTCGGCCAACTTCCCGGAGAACGTCCTGCTGGGCGAGATCTACTCGCAGGCCCTGGCCGCCAAGGGCGTCCAGGTCGAGGAGAAGTTCAACATCGGCAGCCGCGAGGTGCTGTACGACCAGGTCAAGAGCGGCGGCCTGACCATCCTGCCGGAGTACATCGGCTCGCTGCTGGCCTTCGTCGACAACACCGCCACGGCGAAGTCGAAGGACGACGTGGTCGCCGCGCTCAAGGAGAAGCTCCCGGCCGAGCTGGAGGTGCTGACACCCGCCGCGGCCGAGGACAACAACTCGCTGACCGTCACCAAGGAGACCGCCACCTCCGAGGGCCTCACCACGATCGAGGACCTGGTCAAGGTCGCCAAGGGCTACGCGGTGGGCGGCCCGCCGGAGTTCAAGAGCCGCCAGGAGAAGAACTTCAAGGACACCTACGGCCTGGAGTTCAAGGAGTGGAAGAAGACCGGCGACGCCACCGCCGACGCCATCAAGGACGGCACCGTCCAGGTCGGCAACGTCTTCACCACCGACCCGAAGATCATCATCAATGACCTGGTCTCCCTCCAGGACAACAAGAGCGCCTTCGCCGCGGAGAACATCGCCCCCCTGGTCAACAAGGCGGGCGTGAACGACACGGTGAAGACCACCCTCGACGCGGTCTCCGCCAAGCTGGACACCGCCGGCCTGGTCGCGCTGATGAAGCGCGTCGCGGTCGACAAGGACGACGCCGAAGCGGTCGCCAAGGACTGGCTCACCCAGAACGGCCTGCTGTAACGATTCCCCCGACCGGCCCCGGACCTCTCGTCCGGGGCCGGTTCGCGTTCTCGGAGAACGACTCGGGTCCTGTGTTCGGTGGAAGGAGATTCGGGGTCGCTCATCGATATCGCACCGTACGGAGTGATGGGGTGGGGAGGAGCGAAACGGGCATGCTGCACCGCAGTATCAGGATGACCTCTGAGAGGCCAAGGTCATCAGGCGCTGCGCGGTGGTTCTGGCGCCATCAGTGCGCACCCCGGCGGCGATGACCCGGGTACGGGCCGCCACGTTCGGCCGGAGAGCGTGCCTGAGGGCACTCGTCAGCGAGTCGGCGGTCGGCGCGCCGGGCGCGTGCGCGGCTCCGATCCCGAGATCGTGGATTCGCCGCGCCCAGTAGTGCTGGTCGTAGATCTGGGGGATGACGACCTGGGGCGCACCGGCTCGCGCGGCCGCGGTCGTGGTGCCCGCCCCGCCGTGGTGGACGACGGCGGCGACCCGCCTGAACAGCGCCTGCTGGTTGACCTCGCCGACGGACAGGCAGTCGGATTCGTCGTCCACCGGTGACAGGCCGGCCCACCCGCGGGAGACGATCGCCCGGTGCCCGAGCGCACGGGCCGATTCGACCATCACCCGGGCGAGGTCCTGCGGCGCGCGCATGCTGCCGAAGCCGAAGTAGACGGGTGGCTCGCCGGCGGTCAGGAACGCCTCCAGCTCAGGAGAGAGCGGCCGCTCATCGGGGAGGATCCAGGCGCCGGTCTGGAGCACGGTCCGGTCGGCGGGTTCGGGCCACGGCCCCAACGTCGGGTCGGCGGCCAACCAGGGCCGGTCGGTGAAGACGTGGCTTCGCACGTCACCGACAGGGGCCAGACCGGCCGGCGCCCGATGGAGGTTGAGCGCGGCGCCGAACAGCTCGTTGAAGCGTTCGGCGTCCCGAGCCCACAACTCGCGGTTGTCGGCCGTCGCGGGCGGCGGCTGTCCCGGTGCGAGCAGCGGGGGGTGGTGGTGTGACGACGGCAGAACCGTCGGGCAGTAGGCGGTGAAGACGTAGGGGATCCCCATCGTCTCCGCCACCGAGCGGGCGGCCAGCTGCAGGGCTGTGGCGGCCACGATGACGTCGCAGCCTTCAGCCGCCGACGTGACCGTGGCGAACTGGGCGGCGACCGTGGCCTCCGCCATCCGACGCCGCTGCTCGGGAGAGGGCGGGGCGGGCGGAACCGATGGGGCCGGTCGGCTGACGGCGGTGGCGCGCAGCTCGGGACCGACGGGCACGACGGGGATGCCGAGGCCGTCGATCCATTCGCGGAAGTCGGGCGGCACGCACATGCGGACCTCTTGACCGAGATCCCGCAGCTCCAAGGCGAGTGCCACCAACGGCTGGACATCGCCACGCGACCCGATGGTGGACAGCAGCACACGCACCTGAATTCCCCCTGTGACGGCTTGGATCACGACCGACCGGCCGCATGGCGAATGTGAGCCCCGCCCTGGGACGGTCCGGCGCACGGCTCCCGATTCTGAGGGACCACCGGGGCCTTGCCGCAAGCCCCTCACCCGGCTATACGTTGAAAGTGGCGACAAGGATGGAGTGCTCCTGACCGGGGGAACCGCCTGCGATCACGCGCTGGGCACCGGCCACCGCCTCCTTCAGGACCTATCTCACCGATCAGCCGGACCCCGGATCGCTGTGTACTCATGGCGGCCCCCACCGGTGCGCTACCGGCCCACCCCGTCGCGTTCACAGCCCACCGACGCCTCCAACGGCGTGGCCTCCTCGGGCGCACCGCGCTCGGTGCTCGGTTCCGCACATCGACCGTCCGGCGCGCCGCAGAAGGTTCGCGATCAGGTCACGAAGGCGGCCGGGTGGCCTGGCGTTGGCTAGCCTCACCGGCATGCCTCTCGCCTCGATTCCCAGTCCTTCCGAAGGGGTCTGGTATCTCGGGTTCATCCCGATCCGGGCCTACGCCCTGTGCTTCATCATCGCGATCGGCTTCGGCATCTGGCTGAGCGAGCGCCGCTGGCGCGCCCGCGGCGGCGAGAAGGGCACGATCGGCGACATCGCGATCCCCGCAGTGATCTTCGGCCTGATCGGGGCTCGCCTCTACCACGTCATCACCGACTGGCAGACCTACTTCGGCCCGCGCGCGATCAAGGAGCCCTACCAGGCGCTGTTCGTTTGGGAAGGCGGGCTCAGCATCTGGGGCGCGGTCGCCATGGGAGGCCTGGGCGTGTGGCTGGCCTGCCGCCGCCGGGGGCTCTCCCTGGGGGCCGTGGCCGACACGGTCGCGCCCGGCATCGCGTTCGGGCAGGCGATCGCCCGCTGGGGAAACTGGTTCAACCAGGAGCTGTACGGCGGTCCGACCACGTTGCCATGGGGCCTGGAGATCGACCAGGCGCACGGCGGCGAGCCAGGCGTTCTCTACCACCCGACGTTCCTGTACGAGTCGCTGTGGGACGCGGCGCTCGGTTTCGGACTGATCCTGGCTGGCAGGCGGTTCACGCTGCGCCACGGCCGCCTGTTCGCCCTCTACGTCGCCGGCTACACGTTCGGGCGGTTCTGGATCGAGGGGCTGCGGATCGACCCGGTCGGCGGGGTGGACCACGCGGTGACGCTCCTGGGGCTGCGGATCAACCAGTGGACTTCGATCGTGCTGTTCATCGGCGCGCTGGTCTACCTCTGGGTGACTCGCGACAAGGACACCGAGGAGACCGTGGTGCCGACCTCACGGCACAGGGCCCCGCACGAGGAGAACGGCGGGCAGGTCTCCGATCCTGACGCGACCACCATGCCGTGAGACTCACGAATACCGCTGTGGCAAATGCGCGCTTCGGGCTTTCCCCACTGGAGCGACATCCGCGCCTCGTCGCGGACTCCGGCGGAGACAAGGCCGTGGACGAAGCGCGGCGCCGACACTCACACCGCGTAACCCGCTCCCCCTTGCTTGGAGTCCGGCCAGTGGTGCGCCGAGCGGCCGGAGGCGGAGACGATGGCCGCGCCGTCGAGTTCGACGGTCGTCAACTCGATGCCGCCCAACGGCCACTCCACGGCGAACTCGAAGTTCTCGGCCGGGGGCAACGGCCACAGCCACAGCCCGAAGCCGCTGAACCCGAACTCGCCGCCGCGCATGCCGCTGCCCATCGGAGACCAGGACAGCTGAGGCCCGACCGGCGGATCGCCGGGGGTGCTCTTCGGGGGCCGTGCCCATTCGAGGGCGGTGGCCTTCGTGCCGTCGGCGAACCGCACGCCCAGCCGCAACAGCGAGTCCGGTCGGCGGCCGCGCCCGAACGCCTGGGCGATCGGGGCCCCGGCCAGCTGCACGTACCACCAGTCCTCACCGGACAGGTCACCCTGCCTGGACACCACCTCCACATTCAGCATGCAGCCGGTGCTGAAGACCCGGATCGTCGGCAGGAGCACCACGACGTTCGCACTCCGGGCCACCACCCGCTCGACCGCGAGCACCGCTCCGATCTCCAGGGAGGACGGGGCCGACCAGGGCGGGAGCTCGGGGCGGGCGACGGGTTCCTGTTCTGTCGGTACGGGATCGAAGAACATCACTTCACGCTACTGAAAAACCGCCGATGCTGACAGGCGTCTTGTCGGCCCGGTGAACCTCGGGTAGAGCACGCCTTCGGCGCCCCCCGCGCGGGCGGCGACCTCGTTCGGCGACGAGTTCCGCGGCGGCGTCAGGATCACGTTGCGGGCCCGCTGAACGACCGAAAACCTTGCTCTGGCGTCGAGCGCCCAGGGGTGCGGCTCGGCGGCCGGGTCACGCGCCGAGCAGGTCGCGCACCCGGTCCGCGAACCAGCCGGGCCGTTGCAGCGGGATGCCGTGCCCGCAGTCCGCCACGATCTCCAGCTCGCTGCCCGGCAGGGCTTCGTGCAGCACGCGGGCCGACTCCCGCATCAGGCCCCGTTCACGCCCGCCGGCGAGGATCAGCGCCTCGCGGGGGAAACGTGACCACGCGGGCGGCGGCGTGAAACGCAGGTTCTCACCGACCGCGGCGAGCAGGGTCTGCTTCGAGACGCTCGCGGACGTGCGGACGTAGTCGTCGAGCAGCGGGCCGGGAATGAACAGCTGCTTGGCCTGCAACCTGGCGAACCACCGCTGCCGGGCGAGCCCGGCGGTGGCACCGAGCAGGCCGAGGGTGAACCCGGCGGCCGCGATGGGCTTGGCCTGTGCGCTGACCACGACCACGCGTTCCACGAGCTCGGGCCGGTGTGCGGCGAGCAGGACCGTCAGCTGCGCGCCCAGGGAGAACCCGGCGACGGAGACACGACCGCCCACGTCGTGCAGGAGCTTCGTCAAGGCTTCGACGGTGCGGGCATGGGAGTGATACGTCTCGTCCGCGCTGCGGTCGTGGCCGGGCAGGTCCGGGACGATCACCCGGTGGTCGTGCGCGAGACGTTCCCGCACCGGCTCCCACATCCAACCGGCGACACCGCCACCGTGCAGCAGGAGCACGGGCGGCGCGTCGGCGGGACCGTACGTCTCGACATGCATCTGGAACCGCTCCCGTCGCGTCGGCCGACGACCATGATGGCAGAGGGGGGTCGTCCGGCCGACGGCGCGCCCCGTCCGGTGCTGGTGGCGGTCCCAGCACCGGTACGGATGCCGGATCCGGGATCCACCTGGGGGTGGAGGACCTCGGCCACGCCGCCGCAGACAAGGACCGGGCGGCCGCGCCGAAGCTACCGGGAACGCATCCGCTCTGTGCGCGCTCCGCGCCGACCGGTGCGGAGCGAGAACGTTCGAAGCATGCCGACGGCCAGCACCGGGATTCCGAGGACCCAGCAGAGTAGTCCCGCTTTGAAGCCCTCGTTGACGTGCTGGCCATTGCCCTGGACCTCGGGCGCGAGAGCTGAGGCGATCATTGGAAGCAGGAGCAGCGCGACACCCGCGAGGGCAAGTGCCGCACCGGCCAGGACCGACTGTGCCCGCCGGTACGGACGAGCCACCAGCAGGGTCAGGATCACGGCACACACCACGGCAGGCAGTACCACCTTGCCCGTCCAGTGCAGCAGCATCGTCGTTCCGTACCACCGCTCATCGGGAATCGAGTCCTCGAAGTACACCGCGGGGGTCGGCGGACCAAGGAGATCCCTGATCGTACCCAGCAAGCCGCCGCCGATCAGCGCGCAGCTGAACACGGCCCATCGCCATCCGGGCCGTGAGCCATCAGCCAGCACGGTGGCGACACCGACGGCGGCGAGCAAGCCAAGTAGCACGCCCTTGCTCGCTCCGTTGGCGAACGGCACCCACTGGTTCCACGGGTAGTTCTGCACGGTGACGGCCGTCCACGCGCCGACGGCGCCCCAGATCGGGACGCCGACGGCGATCCCGATGGACAGCACATCCCTGACGCGCTCCCTGTCGATCATGTGATCGTTCATCCTGTCCGAGCACTTTCTCGCCGTAGCGGGATGCGCGGAAGGAACGCGCTGAGCATGAGGACGAGTTCCAGCACGAGCAGAAACAGCGCGATATAGAGACCGGGGCGTACGTCCGCGCTGTAGCCGGGTTGGTGGAAGCTGAGCAGAATGTCCCGAGTGATGTATCCGATCTGCTCTTCGGGTTTGGCGGCATCATCGAGCGGGAGCAACTCGGACGTCACCTCGATCTCGTTGGAGAACGTCCCTCCGACCGAGTAAACGCTCAACCACTGCCACGTCGTGAGGGCGATGCCGAGGACGACGAGGGTGAGCGCGGCAGGCCGACTCCATCGTGACGCGGTAGCAACGCCGCGCAGGCTCCACAGCAGCGCGGCGGCCACTACCAGCAGCACCGCGACCGACCAGGCGGTGGAGGCCTGCCAGACGTTCGCCGTCGACTGCTCGGTGCGGTCCCCGTACTGATCCGAGACCGCCCAGGTGATACCGAACCACTCCCAGAAACTCACCGCGAGTAGCAGTACCGCGACCCCGAGCACACCCCATTCACGAGGCCCCCATCGAGAAGCACCAAGATCAGCTGACATGAGGGGTAAGTAAACACCAAATACGGGTTTTGCGGAGTGGATGTGACAATAAAGGCTTTCCTGACCGATGGTGTCTCAGTGTCATCCCGCGCACATGTGCTTTCCGGGGTTTTCGTGGGAATTCTTCTCCTGGTGCTCGCTCAGCAATCCGGCGCTGCCCCGGTTGAGCGGAGTTCGAACCAGGTGACGGTTCCGGTGGGGTCGCGGTGAAAGCCCCAGCGGGTGGCGAGGTCGTTGACGAGGAGGAGTCCTCGGCCGCCGGTGGCCTCTGGGCCGGGCTTTCTCGTACAGGGAATCTCTGAGGTGCCGGGGTCCTGGACGGTGATCAGTGCGCCGTAGGGGAGGAAGGCGACCGTGACGACGAACTCTCGTGGCGGGTCGGCCGGTCCGGTGTCGAGTGGTCGGGCATCGAGTGGTCCGCTGGAGTGTTCGACGGCGTTGGTGGCGAGTTCGCTGGTCAGGAGTACGGCGTCGTCGTGGAGTGGGTGGTCGTCGCCGAGGAGTTCGGCGACGAAGACGCGTGCGGGCCTGACCTGGTCGGGAGTGGCCGCGAACCGTTGAGAGATGACGGGCGTGTGGCCTATGGGTGCCGACCAGCCGGGGATCCGTCCCAGGTGCGGTGACCGTACGGCGCCGTCGGTCGTTGTGCGGAAGCGGTCAGCGAGCACGCCGACGAGTACGGCCAGGAGTCGTGCTGCCATCTCGGTCACCTCCCGTGCGCGCGATCCTGTTCTGCTCGGGGTTTCTGGCGCCCTTGACGTCCGTGCTGCTTTCGGGGCGCGGGGCTTCTGCCCTGGAGAGGGGGTGGTTGGGCTGGCCGGGGGCGAGATGGGGACAGAAGTTTTCGATGTGCTGCATCTGGGCGGCCAGTTCGGTGGGAGTGTCGGCCTCGATCAGGCCGACGTGCTGTCGGCACCAGGCGGGGGAGAGCGCCCACCAGTGTCCGGTGGCCTTGCCGTACCAGAAGTGCCAGCCGGTGAACCGCAGCGCCAGCGCACGCGGAACCCGGTCGTATCCGTCGTCTCGCGATGTGCACTGCAGAAGCTCGGTGGTCTGGCAGGGATCCATGGTGATCACTGGTGAGGGATCGCCCGACATATCTTCTCCCGGTGAGATCAAGTAACTCTGTGTAATTCTCTTCCAAGAGAAGCGCAGCTGGGTGACGATGAAAGGAGCCTCGTAGGGGCCCGCGTCGAGGGCCGCCTTGAAGGCCAGGTCAGTCGCGAGGGGGCCGCTTCCTGGCCTACAGGTGGTGAGCGAAAGGAGCCGGGGCGTGGAGGGTCTGACGATCGAGGAACTGATCAAGCAGTCCAGGCAGGCCAAGGGCCTCACTCAGGCGAGCCTCGCCGACCGGCTCGCCCGAGCTTCAGGGCAGTCCACGATCACTCGCAACGAGATCTCCCGCTGGGAGCGCGGCAGGCGGTTGCCCCTGGCCTGGCTGCCGTGGTTGAGCATCGTGCTGGATCTCCCGCTGGCTCTACTGGACCAGGCGGTCGTGCTGTCCCGCGCCAAACGACTGGGCGTCACCCCGCCCAGCGTGAACGGTGATCGTCTGACACTGTTCAGCGACGGCTGGACGCGCGAGAGCAACGAGGCGATGGCCGCCGGGCTGGTCATCGAGAGCGAAGCCATGTCGGAGGAGTCCGCGCTCCGCGTCGCCCACGAGTGGCTGATCGTGGAGCCGCCACAGCTCCATGAGATCCGGGCGGGGCGTCGTGTCGGTCATTCGTTGGTCGGCAAGATCGAGACCCGGATCGACCATTTGCGGCACCTCGATGACTACGTGGGCGGTACAGACCTGCACACGCTTGTCTCTCAAGAGCTGGAGGCGACCGCCACAGTCGCCAAGGAGGCCGCGTACCGCGAGGACGTGGGCCGCCGACTTCTGAAAGCGGTGGGAGAGCTCTGCCAGCTCGCGGGATGGGTGGCCTCCGATGCGGGGCTGTACGGTCGCGCTCGTACCTACTATGTCAAAGGCATCCAAGCCGCGCACGTCGCTGAAGATGAGCCGACGGCGGCTAATCTGCTGTCCTCGTTGAGCTACCAGATGGCCAATGTGGGAGACCCCAGGGAAGCGGCCACGATGGCCCGTACGGCGGTCAAGGGCGCTGAGCGATCAAGCACCCCGCTCACCCGCGCCCTGCTACTGGAACGAGTGGCCTGGGCACACGCCAAGGCCGGAGATTCAGCGATCACCGAACGGGCACTCGGCGCGGTCGACCGGGTGTTCGAGCAGCACGGGGACGGCGATGATGACCCGAAGTGGGTCTACTGGCTGGACCGAGGCGAGGTCGACGTGATGGCCGGCCGGTGCTTCACCGAACTCGGCCGCCCGCTCAAGGCCGAACCGTTGCTCACCCAGGGCATCGACACCTACGACGCCACGCACGCACGGGAAGTCTCCCTCTATCTGAGCTGGCTCGCCGACGCCTACGCTCAGGCCCGCGAGATCGAACGGGCCACCGAGGCCGCCTCGAAGTCGTTGAACTTGGCGGTCAAGGTCAACTCAGCCCGCGTCACCGACCGCATAGAGCTCATTCGTTCCCGCCTCCGCCCTTTCGCGGATACCGCTGCGGTTCGAAGATTCGAGGACCTTTACCAATCGACGGTAGACGCGATCTGACCAGTCGAAAGTCGAGTGGCCATTACTGTGGCACGCAGGAACGACGCCACGAGGCGTGGTCACGACACCGCCTCGCGGGAGAGGCGGTCACTCGGCTCGGGGCTCGCCAGCACACCAACTACTACGAGATGTGCACCAGCCAGACCAACGTCGACATCCACGGGGTCGCCGGGCCGTACTCGGTGACGGTCCCCAGGCCGTGAGCCGGGGAAAGGCGGTCCGGCTCCGGCCAACCGTGTCGGCTACCACCACCTCGACTACGCCCGCGCCCTGCTCTGGTGCGGCCACCGCGAGGCCGCCACGGCCGAACTGGAACACGCGGAGAAGGCGGCCCCCCTCCTCATCCGTAACCACCCCATGGCCCGGCAGGCGGTACGAACCCTGCTGGACCTGGAGCGCTACAACTACAGGGAACGCATCCGCCGCCTCGGAACACGCATGCACATCCTTTGAAACGTTCGATTTGGGTGATCAGCCGCAGTACGAGGAGAGGATTGTGGACCGGACCAGCCCTACGCTCGCTTGGCGCAAGAGCAGCAAGAGCGCCCAGCAGGACAACTGTATGGAAGCGGCAGACCCTCCGGGCGGAGGTCGCGCCGTACGAGACAGAAAGGACCCGAACGGGCCTGTGCTGCGTTTCGCGAGTAGTGATTGGCAGTCATTCATCGGTGGTATCAAAGGCGGAGCGTTCGACACTCTGGGCTACTGATCAATGGCCCAATTAGTCTCCCTTCAACAGGAGGTCGACATTGCTTGAAGTGTGTTCGAGGCTCTTACGTCCGGATCTGTGGGAGCCGGAGGGTGAGATTTCCTCCGGCCACCCGACCGGGATGAGGTGGTGCTGCCACAGCGGTGAAGGAAAAGCTTGCAGGCGCATGACGACAGTGATGATTCTGTCCAAAGCCAGCGGACGGCGATGCGTAACCGTAGCCTTCGGCCATCTCGGATGAAGCGCCCGGCGACGGTGAACAAGTAAAGATGTGGAGCAAATTTTTTGTTCGGTCACGTGGCGTCAAGTCCGGCCTGACCAGATGCGCATCCTGCATAACCTGGCTGGACACAGCAGACGTGTTTGACGTCCAGGAATTCGACTCAACCAGGCGATTTATCAAACGTGATCGGCGGCGAGTGCACAGCGACATCTTTTCGGGCAGTTTAATCTCCGAAAAAAACCTCAACCATCTTTTTGTTTATCTGAGGGGCATTCCTTATTGCGGCAGCCAGAGATTGGTTATTAACATACTTCTTGAGTACAACATCGGCATTGTAGGGTCTCGCGTCTTTTTTTGAAACAGCCGTCCAGCCATCCATCTTCATTTTCTCGGACACTTCAGTCGACGACCGAACATTTTCGGCAAGCCAAAAGGTGACCGAAGGGTTGTCCCCAGAGTCGCACCCGGATGTGTCACGCGAGACGACCCACCCTGTATTAAACGAATTATCAGTCGCTTCTTTTGTCATAGTGAGGAGCTTCTTTACTTCGGACTCACACGTGTCCGTGCACCCCGCTACCGTAAGCGTTATTGAAACGACAACCAGCAGAGATTTAGTGAGGGGAAAAAACTTTCTATTTTTTCCCACGCCAAACTATTCTTCCTCCATACCAGACCTGCTCTTCATGCTTGTTGACACTAACAAGGATTGCCATACGTCCCGCGTTGTATTCTTTACTCCCGGCAATCGCTAGGTGGTTCATCACGGTCGTGATGCCCGCCCCGACCGACGCCGTCCAATAAATAGCTTGCAATTCCCCTCTGTGGTTCTTTTCGTATTTCATGGAATGGATATTATTCAACTGGTCACGCAAGCTGTCACCGTACTTCTTTCTTCCGGTTCCCGCCTCGTGAGCTTTGGCAAAGTCCAACGCCGCAGCTTCTCCCACCACTGTCGCCATCCCTGCCATCCATACGAAATGGCGAATTGCATTCGCCTTGTTACTATCTTTTATGCCTGATGTGAGCCCTGCGGCATACGCGGATATCGCAGCTATTTGACCGCACTTTACCATTCCGTGCGTAGCGCAAACGCCAGCCTGGCTTAGCCATTGTAGCCAGTTGGCGTCTTTGTCGTCTTTCGGAGGGGGCGGAATATTCTTTTTGCTACCCGCATTGCTGCCCGCTTTGCATGTTACACACAGTGCAAGTGAGGCCTTCCCGCCATAAGGGGATCCCGAAGAAGCCCTATTTTGCTTTGATTCTTTATCAATCTTCTTAAGTACTGACCAGGTTTTAGCCATGTCGGCATCATCTTTGTAAATGCTGTACAGGGACATGTAGGTGTCCCGGACTTCTTTGGATTCGTTCCAGTAACCCTTCGGTGCCGGCCTCCCATTAGTCATGTAACCAATTCGCTGCGCCTCGTCATTTGAGACTCCTGGATTCCATGGTTCCCAGTCCGGGAGTCCGTCGCTTCTATACAGACCCGAGCCGTCGCCACCCCACGCATTGTACGGCTGTCCCGGCTTTGGCCAGTTGATTTTCGTAACATCGAAACTTTTGGCGGAGAGCTTGTCGATGTGGGCGCTCATGTACGCGTTCATGTCGAAGGACTGCCAGCTGGAGCTACCAGTTGTGCCGGTGATGGAGCTCGCGTTGTTGATCTGGATGGAACTGTGTCCGGTGGGATCGCTATGGGTGAGGGGGCTCGCGTTGGCGTAGGTGTAGCGGTTGGCCTGGACGGAGGGGTCTGGGTTGAGGGTGGCGGTGTCGCGGGAGGTGAAGGCGCCGGTGCCGGGCTGGTACCAGCGGGCGTGCATGTTGACCTTGCCGGTGTCGGGGTCGGTGTATTCACCCTGGTAGCCGAGGGCGCGCTGGGTGCCGGAGCGGTGGGTGACGTTGCCGAAGGGGTCGTAGGCGGTCGAGTCGACCAGGGCGGTGCCGGAGAAGGTGGCGACCAGGTCGCCGTGCAGGTCGGTCATGGTGGCGAGGGCGGGGCCGGCGCCTTCCTGGAGGCTGAGCAGGCCGCCGAAGGGGTCGCGGCCGTACTTGGCCTGCAGGGCGCCCGCGCCGTCGGTGGTGGCGACGAGGTCGTTGCTCAGGCCGGAGTAGGTGAAGCGCTGCTGGTCGGCGCCCTTGGTACGTGACGTCATCCGGCCCAGGGCGTCGTAACCATAAGAGGCGTCACCGTCGTTGACGAGGCGGTCGAAGGCGTCGAAGGTGAGGTTGCGGGTGACGCCGGCCTTGGTCTCGGTGGCGGTGGTGCCGCGCGGGGTGTAGGTGTAGTCGGTCCCGGCACCGGAGGTCAGCCGGTTGCGCTGGTCGTAGACGAAGGTCTCGGCTCCGGCCTTGGTGCGGTTGCCGGAGGCGTCCCACTCGTAGGCGGTGACGGCGCCGCCGGGGGCGGTCCAGGAGGTCAGGCGTCCGGCGCGGTCGTAGCCGTAGGTGTTGGTGCCCGCTCCGGCGGTGCCGGTGGTGGTCTTGGAGGTGAGGAGATCGTCCTTGTCCCACCCATAGACGATCTTCGACAGCTCGGTGCCGGAGCTGTTCTTCACCGAGTGCGAGGTGAGCCGATCGGCGGCGTCGTAGACGTAGCCTGCGCGGATATCGTCGCGGCCTCCGGCGGCGAGGAGGCCGTAGCCGTGATCAAGGGGTTACCCGCTGGTCGAGCGGAGTTCGAACCAGGTGACGGTTCCGGTGGGGTCGCGGTGAAAGCCCCAGCGGGTGGCGAGGTCGTTGACGAGGAGGAGTCCTCGGCCGCCGGTGGCCTCTGGGCCGGGCTTTCTCGTACAGGGGACCTTTGAGGCGCCGGGGTCCTGGACGGTGACCAGTACTCCGTGGGGGAGGAAGGCCACCGTGACGACGAACTCTCGTGGCGGGTCGACCGGTCCGGTGGCGCGCGGTCGGGCATCGAGTGGTCCGCTGGAGTGTTCGACGGCGTTGGTGGCGAGTTCGCTGGTCAGGAGTACGGCGTCGTCGCGGAACGGGTGGTCGTCGCCGAGGAGTTCGGCGACGAAGACGCGTGCGGGCCTGACCTGGTCGGGGGTGGCCGCGAACCGTTGAGAGATGACGGGCGTGTGGCCCAGGGGCGCCGACCAGCCGGGGATCCGTCCCAGGTGCGGTGACCGTACGGCGCCGTCGGCCGTTGTGCGGAAGCGGTCAGCGAGCACGCCGACGAGTACGGCCAGGAGTCGTGCTGCCATCTCGGTCACCTCCCGCGCTCTCGTCGCTCGGGACTGGGGCGTCTGTCCCGGGGCGGTAGTTCTCGATGTTCTGTATCTGTGCGGCGAGTTCGGCGGGGGTGTCGGCCTCGATCAGGCCGATGTGCTCTCGGCACCAGGCGGGGGAGAGTGCCCAGTAGCGGCCGGTGGCCTTGCCGTACCAGAGATGCCAGCCGGTGAACCGCAGCGCCGGCTTATGCAGCGCTCCGATCTCCTCGACGGGCTCGTGCCGGAAGGGGGTGTCGACGGAGATCATGCCGTCACCGCCCTGCGGCGTGGTTCGCGCCTGCCTGGTCCGGGCCGTACGCCCGGCGGCGATTCTCGTTCGTACGGCGGGGCGGCAGTCGTCGAGGCCGGTCGTGAGTGGCGTCCGCGGCTGGGGAGAGAGCCGGAGAGGGGACGGCTCGGCGGGCAGGCGGCGACGGTGGGAGCGGGCAGCCGACCACAGAGCCCGAGACGACGCCGGGCCGTCATGCGGGTACGGACCTGGGCTGGGGTGGGCTGTTCCCACAGGTGACCGGGCCGGTGCGGCAGGCTGTCCGCGTCATGGGCGTAGGGGGGATGGCCGCACCAGCGGCAGCCCAGGGGCGAGGGTGGTCGCTCGGCCTGCCAGCGGACCCTGATGATCTTGCAGGCTCTACTAGGGTTGAGCACAGTTCGCACCTCCAGTGTGCGGGCGAGGCTCTGCCAGGCGACGCCATTCGCCTGGCAGAGCCGTTTTCTGTAGCAGTCCCGGCCGGCGACAGCCTGGGCCTGAACTCGGCACCGGCCTGTGTCGGCCATTGGTCCCAGGGGGACTTCCTGAGAGTTTCCAAAGACGCGTTGGGTGAGAGTCACCCCTTGATCACCCTCGGTGTTGGATACTCTTCACATAGTGATGGCTGGCCACAAAATTTTCAAGGCCAAAACTTCATCGCCGATATTGTCTGGTTTTGGCGGAGGAATGGCGTAGTTCGCTCACTTAATGTGCGGAAAGAGGTCATATGGCTGGCAGCCCCACCATCAAACGACGGCGCCTCAGTGCCGAACTCATCCGGCTACGCGAACAAGCCGGCCTCACCCACGACGAGGTCGCCAAACGCTTGGAATGGTCGCGTGGCCGCCTCACCCATATGGAGCAGAACAAGTGGGTTCTGCCTGATATCGGTAATGTTCGCCTTCTGTTGGACCTTTACCAGGTTGTCGATCCTGCTGTACGCGAGGCGATACTCGACCTCGCCCGACAGTCCCGTGAAAGGGGCTGGTGGGCGAAATACAAGGACGTGTTCGGCGGCAGCCTCCCCGGCTTCGAAGCGGAGGCGAGCCAGATCCGCACCGTCGAGCTCGTGACCATCCCCGGTCTGCTGCAAACGGCTGACTATGCCACGGCGGTCTTCCAGGCCGGGCAGGTTCTTGATCAGACGGCTGTCCAGCGACGCGTTGAGGCGCGTTTGGCCCGGCAGGCGATCCTCCACCGCGACGACCCGCCGCAGATCTGGGCGGTCATCGACGAGGCAGCACTGCGCAAGATGGTCGGTGGCCCCAACGTCATGGCCGAACAGCTCAGCCACCTCGCCCAGATGGCGATGCGACCCAACATTGCTGTCCAGGTGCTTCCTGACTCAAGCGGTGCGCATGCGGCGATGGGGAGCGGGTTCGTCATCCTGGACTTCATGGGCGACCTGGACCCGTCGATCGTCTACCTGGAGACGCCAACAGACAATCTCTTTCTGGAGCGACCAGAGGAGGTTCAGGCATATACCCTCATTTTCAACCGCGTAGTGGCGGCGGCACTGACCGTGGAGGAGTCCGTACGCTACGTGGCCGCCCTGGTTGACCAGCTACAGCAGAAGTAGAGGCGACAACCGTGGATCAAATCCCCCTTGCGCTCGCTTGGCGCAAGAGCAGCAAGAGCGCCCAGCAGGACAACTGCGTGGAGGTGGCAGCCCTTCCGGGCGGAGGCCGCGCCATACGAGACAGCAAGGACCCGAACGGACCTATACTGCGTTTCGCAAGCAGCGATTGGCAGTCATTCGTCCGTAGCACCAAAAGTGGAGGATTCGACAACTTGGGCTGCTGATTAACGGCCTAATTAACTTCCTTCCAAACACGGTGCGGCGGAATGATCAATTCGGCCAACGTTAACCGTGACTTTAAGGCTCTGCTTCAGCGCGTGAGCCTGCGCATGATCCACTTCCATGGCCTACGGCATTCATACGCCTCGCTCCTACTGGATCAGGGCATGGACCTAGTTGTGATCAAGGAGTTGCTCGGCCATGCCCACATCTCGATCACCGTCGACACCTACGCTTACGTCCGGCTCCGCCTCCAGTGCGAGGTCATCGAACGCATGGCGGGAGCCCTCGACGACCACCCCGAAACGTAGCCGTCAAAAACGATCACGGTCGCTGTAGCCGTCAACATAGCCGTCAAACGGCGTGCGGTGCCCCGGGTGAAGCCATCACAAGGGATGTCGAATTTCGTTTCTATAGATCGGCGAAATATTGCGCGATGTCGTAATTGCCGATCAGCCTAGCCAGTCCCACAGGGGTCTGGCCGTGGCCATTCTCCTTGAAGGGGTTAGCTCCAAATTCGCGCAGAACAACAATCAATTCACCCCTTCCGTGAGAGTTGAACACCGCCACGAATAGCGGAGTATTCCCATGACGATTGACTGGATCGACAGATGCCCCATGATCCAGTAGTGCACGTGCAGCATCCACATTCCACTCTTGTGCGGCAAAGTGGAGTGGAGTAAAGCCGTCACGGTCCGGGAGATTTACATCTAGCCCCTCCTCGGCCAGGAGGGTAATCCAAGCCACATCACCCGTGAAGGCGGCTTGATGCAGGTCAGAGCGGCCGTCTCGATCGATCATCATTAACAGGGACTCTCGTATCTATGGCTCATGTTGCTACTCGGGTCCTCGATCTGATAGTTGTCCGCGTTGTTTTGATGCGCAATGAACTGCTCTCGGGACAAGTTGTTCTCCCGTGCCATATCGCGAGCCCGCCAATACTCATGACCAGGCTTGTGTCCGTAATGGAAGGGTCCTCCCTTCGGAATAATCTGACCCGTGTTAGGGTCAATAAAGTCGCCATTCGCATCCGTCGGCGCAGCGTTTCGAATGTCCCGCTTAGTCTTCTCCCAGAGCGAAACCCGATCGTATCGAGAGTCCGGGTTGAGAGGATTCGGATTAGGCAGGAATCTGCCATCCGGGCCACGCTCTGGGTCACCAGGTCCTGCGTTATGGGCCAGGATAGCTTGGTCGCCTGCCATCACATGGTAGGTGTGCAGGCCTTCTACTGTCAGGTTGTGGACGTGTTGGGTGGCGGTCCACTTTTTGATGGCGGTGAGTTGGACGTAGGTGCCGGCGCTGGTTCGTAGGAGCATGCCGGGCTGGAGTTCGCCGGCCTTGACCCACTTGCGGAGGTCGGGGACCCAGAACGGGTGACCATCTGTGGCGATCAATGTTCCGGATTTGCCGGTCATTTTGTCCGGGGTGACGGTGATGCGGACGAGGTGTTTTTCGCCGTCACCGGTGATCAGGTGGCTGACACGTCTGGCGGCGGTCAGTCCTGTTGTCGCGTCGGCGGCCACCACCCAGTCGCCTACCTTGACGTCTTCGATCGGCTTGGTGGTGCCGTCGGCCATCAGGACCTTGGTGCCCGGGGCGAAGCTGTTGAAGCCGGAGGGTGAACAGGACACCGGCGAGAGTGGTGGGGCGTCGGGATACCGGTCGGGGTCGATGTCGGTATCGGGTACGGGGAAGTTACGCGGGCGAGCTGTGCCGTTACCTAGATCGTTGCCGGAACTGGGCACACATCCGGACACCGATGTGGAGGACAGAAAGCCAATGGATTCGCTACAGGAGTCTTTTCCGCAGTTTCCCGGGTTCCATTCCTCGCAGGAGATCCCGCCGCCGCCTCCACCTCCTATAGCGCCCACGATATCGGTTCCGACGTGGCCGGTGTAGCTCTCCGTGCATGGTCCGAGATGCGTGCAGTAGTAGTCGGCTTCTTCTTGGGGGGTACGCTGATAGATCGGGTTATTGCCGTTGTTCGGGTCGTTTTTGAATTCTGGACTGTTCGGATCGAAGTCGGGCTTGTACGGCTCCGGCTTCTTGGGCGGCGGTGGAGGCGACACCCTGGGCGGACCAGTAGCTCCCGTATTGCTTCTGGTGGTAACGCTCTGCGTGCTGCTTGTGGCGGTAGCGGTGTACCTGCTGCCGGTACTTCCCTTGCCGTCGGAGTTGGAGCTTTTTCCTGGGTCGGGATTGGAGCCTTTTCCTGGATTGGGGTTAGAGCCTGTATTGGTATTTTTGCCTGGACTAGGGCTAGGGGCTGTAGTGGGACTTTTGCCTGTATTGGGGATAGGGAAGACCGGGGGAGGAACGGGTATTCTAGGGGCCGGAGGTACAGGCGCAGGTATTTTGCCTCCTGCCGTATCACGCAAGAGGGGAAGGGCGTGACCTGAGGGGTCGGTATTGACCAGTGGGCTGCCGTTGCCGTAGGTGTAGCGGTTGGCCTGAACCGATGGCTGGGGATCCAGGGTCCAGTCGTCGCGGGAGGTGAAGGCGCCGGTGCCGGGCTGGTACCAGCGGGCGTGCATGTTGACCTTGCCGGTGTCCGGGTCGGTGTACTCGCCCTGGTAGCCGAGGCTGCGCTGGGTGCCGGTGCGGTGGGTGACCTCGCCGAAGGGGTCGTAGGCGGTCGAGTCGACCAGGGCGGTGCCGGAGAAGGTGGCGATCAGGTCGTCGTGCAGGTCGGTCATGGTCCCGAGAGCGGCCGTTCCCCCTTCCTGAAGGCCGAGTAGACCGCCGAAGGGATCACGGCCGTACTTGGCCAGAGTGGTGTTGGCGCCGTCGGCGACGGTGACGATGTCGTTTTCCAGGCCGGAGTAGACGAAGCGTCGCTGATCGGCACCCTTGGTACGCGAGGTCATCCGCCCCAGGGCGTCGTAGCCGTAGGTGGCGTCGCCGTCGGAGATGAGGCGGTCGAAGGCGTCGAAGGTGAGGTCGCGGGTGACGCCGGCCTTGGTCTCGGTGGCGGCGGTGCCGCGCGGGGTGTAGGTGTAGTCGGTGCCGCCGCCGGAGATGAGCCGGTTGCGCTCGTCATAGGTGAAGGTCTTGGCGCCGGCTGTGGTGCGGTTGCCCGATTCGTCCCAGGTGTAGGCGGTGACGGCACCGCCGGGGGCGGTCCAGGAATTGAGGCGTCCGGCGTGGTCGTAGCTGTAGGTGTTGGTACCCGCGCCCGCGGTGCCGGTGGTGGTCTTGGTGGTGAGGTTGTCGTCCTTGTCCCACCCGTAGACGATCTTCGACAGCTCGGCGCCGGAGCTGTTCTTCAATGTTTGGGAGGTGGGCCGGTCGACGGCGTCGTATACGTAAGCCTGGGTGTTGACCGAGCTCGCGGAGGTCTTGGTGGTGAGTCGGTCGGCGTCGTCGTAACCGTAGGTCCAGGTGCGTCCCGTCACCGGGTCGCTCGCGGTCTTGAGCCGGTCCGCGTTGTCCCAGGTGTAGTTCGCCGTCCCGGCCGGGTCGACGCGCTGGGTGGGATTGCCCACGGCGTCGTAGGTGTAGGCGGCGACCTGGTTGGTGGCCTTGGAGACCTTGGTCAGCAGGCTGCGGTCGTTGTATTCCAAGGTGTAGTCGCCGATTGCGGTGACCCGGCCCGCGGTGTCGTAGGTGAAGTTCCGCGTCGGGGTGGCCACCGAGGCACCGCTGCCGCTCTCCTCGACCACCTGGCCCAGCGGGTCGAAGGTACGGTCGATGCGTACTCCGCCCGGCTGCAGGGTGGAGACGGCGTTGCCCGAGGCGTCGTAGACATTGATCCAGGTCCGGTCGGCGGCATTGGGGTGGGCGGCGGTGGATGGTTCGATGATTGATTCGACCAGGCCGAGGGTGTTGTAGCCGGTCCAGGTCGCGTTGCCCCGGCCGTCGGTGGTGCGGGTGCGCGCTCCGGTGGCGTCGTAGCCGAACGTCGTTGTGATCGAGGTGCCGGTGGTGACCGGCTCGATGAGCGAGATCATCTGGTCCGTAGCATCGAAGGTACGACGGATGACGCGCCCTTCGCCGGAGGTGGTGCTGGTCGGGTTGCCGGCCGGGTCGTAGCCGAAGCCGAAGGTACGGACGGTGGTCCCGGTGCTGTCGAGGTCCTTGGCGGCGATCTGGCGTCCGGCCAGGTCGTACTCTGCCTCGGTGGCGTTGCCCAACGGGTCGGTCACCTTGGCGGCTCGGCCGAGGAAGTCGTAGCCGAGGGTGAACTTGTGGGTGAGCGGGTCGGTCACGGTCTTGACCTGCCCGGCGGCGTTGACCTCGTAGGCGGTGGTCTTGGCGCCGGGAGCGACGCTCTTGGTGAGGTTGCCCGCGGTGTCATAGGTCAGCGTGGTGGTGTGCGCGGCGGTGGTGGGCCTGCGCTCGATCTGCGTCTGGGTGATCCTGCGGCCGAGGTCGTCGTAGGTTGCCTCGACGCGTGCGCCGGTGGGATCGATGGCCGCGAGTTGCTCGCCCAGCAGGTCGTACTCCGCCACCCAGACGCCACCGGGTCCCGACGGGCCAGGTTCTGTGACCTTGACCGGGCGTCCCAGCGCGTCGTAGGTGGTAGAGGTGACGTAATTGCGCGGGTCGGTGACCTTGATCTGGCGGCCCGCCGCGTCGTAGTCGAAGCTGACCTTGGGGATGACGGCGCTGCCACCCGGCGGGGTGTAGGACGGGGCGACCGCTGAGGTGAGGCGTCCGGCCTTGTCGAAGGTCGAGGTGAGCGTCCGTCCCTCGGCGTCGACCGTGTGGGTCGCCAGCCCGATGCTGTTGTAGCCGTACTTCTGGGTGGGGCGTCCGTCGGCGGCGGACCCGTTCTTTTCGATCTTCACCTGGGGAGCCTTCGTTTCCACGAGTTGACCGGCGAGGTCGTAGCGCATCGTGGTGGTGAAGTCGGCGGCGGTGGCACCGGAGGCGTTGCCGCGCGGGTCCGTGGTCGCGGTCAGCAGGCCGCGGTCGTCGTAGGTGCTGGTGGAGACCAGGTCGTCGGCCCCGTTCTCCACGGTCTGCCGGGTCACCAGGTTCAGCGCGTTGTAGGCGTAAACCGTGGACTCGGTACGGGTGGTGCCCGTACCGGTGAAGGTCTTCTGGGTGACGTTCCCGACCGCGTCGTACTCGAAGGCGGTCTTGCGTTTGAGGGCGGCCGGGTCGAACGTGGTGGAGGTGAGGCGGCCGGCGGCGTCGTAGACGTAGTCGGTGGTCGCCTTCCCGCCGCCGGTGACCTGCTTGACGAGGTTGCCGGCCGCGTCGTAGGTGTTGGCCTCCAGCACCACGTCGGCCGGGGTGGTGGAACCGTTCAACCGGACATCGTCACCGATCACCTCCGACAGGCGGTTGTCGGTGAAGTAGGTGTAGGCCGTCTTGCGGCCCATCGCGTCGACCTGACCGGCCAGTCGTCCGCCGGGGTCGTAGGAGCGCGACTCCAGCACCACATCCTGCGGGGCCTGCGGGCTGACCGGGCTCCCGGTCCAGTTCTTGATCGTGGTGGAGGCCGGCTCGCCGCGCTTGGTGTAGGCGTAGGTGAGAACGGTGCCCAGCGGGTCGGTCGTCGAGACCTGGGCGCCGGTGACGTCCCAGGCCGAGCGCACCACGCCGCCCTCGGGGTCGGTGACCGTCTCCACCCGGCCCCTGGCGTCGTAGGTGTAGGTGGTCGTACGGGCGGGGTCACCACCGGTCAGGTCGGCCACGGTGGTGGTGAGCTGGTTGCCGTCGGCGTCGTAGGTCAGCGTGGTCTTGGCGGTGTGGGTGACGTCGGTGACCTCGTTCTTCACCCCGGGCTCGGTCCGGGTGAGCAGGCGCCCGAGGTTGTCGTAGCTGAACGTCGTGGTGACACCGGTGGGGTGAGCCTCCGACACCTGGGTGTTGGAGGTCACCCGGCCCAGCGCGTCGTAGGCGAGCTGGGTCTTCAGCCCCGAGGGGCTGGTCTGCTCGGCCAGGTCCCCTGCGGCGGTGTAGCGGTAGGTAGTCTCGTTGTTCTTGGAATCCTTGGCCGACTTGCGCAGGCCGGCCGGGGTGGTGCCGCCGCCGACGGCGGGTTCGGTGCCGTCGGTGTAGGTGAAGGTGGTCGAGCGGCCACTGGGGAAGTCGGTGGTGGCCGGGGTGGTCTGCTTGAGTGTCTCGCCGTGCTGGCTGTACTCCCACTTGGTGGCGTAGGTGTTGTCGGTGGCGCTGGAGGAGCGCGCGTCCCGCGAGGCGATCGGCCGGTCGTTGCGGGCGTCGAACTGGTCGTTGTTGTTCAGGTAGTACGCATAGCGCTCGGTCTGGCAACTACTTGTGTTCCGGCACTGCTTGACCCCGACAACGTTGCCGCGTTTGTCGTAGGAGCGCTCTGTCACGTTGTTGTTCGGGTCCGTGATCGTGCTGAGGAAGCCGCCGGTGTCGTACTCGTATGCGGTGACCTTGCCAAGCTGGTCGGTCTGGCTGACCAGGCGGTAACCGCGCCAGGCATCATAGACGTAGCCGAGGGTGTTGTTGTTGGGATCGGTCACCGTGACCGCCGAGAGACCGGTTTCCTGGGTGTAGATGGGCGCACCGAGCTTCCAGGTGCCACCGTTCTGATCGATGTGGGTGGTGATCCGCTCGGTGCCGGCGTCGTAGGTATTGGTCGCCCACGCCCGCCCGGACGGCAGGGTGATCTTTGTGAGCTTGTGCGGCGCCTCGGTCCGCGCCGCGTGGTGCAGCGCCACCTCGGCCGCGGTCAACGGCTTGCCGTAGACGGCGGCCTCGTCCAACTGCCCACGGAAGGGGAAGTCCTGCGTCCCGCTACCGGTCGGAAGTCCCGGGGCGGAACCCCGCTGAACGGATCCGTAACCGATCCACGCGTGCGGTCGCCAGGTGTTGACCGCACCGGTCATCGTGCCGATCTGCGCACCGTCGAGGTAGAGCGTCTGAGCGGTGCCCGCCATTGTCAGCACCACGTGGTGCCACTGGTTGTCGTTGACCGCCGCTGTTGAGGCCATCGGTGAGGCCACCGCCCCGAACGAACCACGCAGCTTGCCGTCAGTGCCGACATACAGCATCTGTTCGTTGTCGCCCTCACCGAAGATCTCGTCAGCCGGAGTGGCAGACATCAGGACTCCTGAGTAAGCGGTCTTGAACCACATCTCCAAGGAGGCGTGATCTCGCAGGTACGCCAGTGCGTACTCGGGCAGCTCGATCATCGCGTCTCGTAACTCCACCGCCGTGTCGGTGCTGCCCGCCAGGGCACCGGGTTTACCGAGCGTTATGTTCGACACGCTGGTATCGAGCCCGTAGTAAGACGCGGGGCCCGCCCCTGAGCCGAGGTCGGCCGCATCCCAGGTATCAGGCACCTCGCCCAGCCGCCAGTATCCGTACGGTTCGGAGTCCTGCACGATGCCCCGGTACTGCGAGCCGGTGCCGTAGGTGTAGGTGGTGCAGTTCGGTGCAGCCACCGGGGCGCATACCCCCGTCAGTCGCTCACCGTCGTAGTGGTAGGTCCAGGTGATCGCCGCTGCGCCGACCGGATCACTGGCCACGCTCGCCACGTGTGCGCCGTTCCAGGTGAACGTCAGCGACCGGCCCCCGGCCGCAGTCACCTTCTCCAGCTTGCCGCCCGTACCGTAGAGCAGTTCCTGAGCTCGGCCACGGGCGTCGGTTACCCTGGTCAGACGCCCCTGTGCGTCGAACACGTACGAGGTAGCGGACTTGTCCATCAGCCGCCAGCCCCCACCGGCCACCTCCGCCAGTGTGGCGTACATGCCAGGCGGCGGCTGGTAACTGCCGTCTCCGTTGGCGGCGAACCGCACTCGGCGCCCGTCGGGGTAGGTCACCAGTGCCGAGACCAGGTCTCCGCGCACCTCACGGACCAGTTTCATGTCCCAGCGGGTCGACCAGCCGGCGCCGAAGATCCCGTCGGTACGCGCGTCCATGCTGTTGTAGGAGCGCGTCACTGACAACGGAGGACCGGAGGTGGCCACCGACAGGTCCGTGGCCTCGGTGGTGTAGTTACCGGCCAGCTGGTGAAACTCCTGGCCGTTGACTCCCCGGGCGGCCAGTCGCGAGCCGATCACCGGCTGGTGTACCCCGGTGGTGAAGGAGAGCGTCGATGACGTCGTATGCATCCCGTTGTCCGTGTCGGTGATGGTGACGTTCCACCAGTACTGCTTGCTCCACGCCAGTTTCCCCGCCGGGACCTTCCAGGATTTCGTATTGGTCCAGTCGGCCGACAGCACACCAGAAGAGATGCACTCGTTCGTCATCGCTTCGTCGTCACAGATCTCGAAGGTGAACTCGACCGGGGTGCTGTAGGAGTCGTTACTGCCGCCTCGGGCCTGCAGTATGGGCGTCCGTGATTCCACCAGCGCGCCATCGGTCGGCAACGTGGCCGTTGCCCACGGGGACCGGTGATATGAGCACGCCCCTCGGTTTACCCAGCCCTGGCCGTAAGTCGGCGGCGAGCCGACCTGGCTGTTGAAAGCGGTCACCTCCCACAGGGACGCGTCGTAGTAGACGACGTTGCCGTAGCTGTAGCGCGTGGAGGAGTCCCATTGCGGGTAGTCCTCGCACCAGGCGGTCAGGGCCGACACCGTGGCGTTGGACACGACATCCATGCTCTGCGCCTTGCGCGCCGCAGCCGCAGAGGAGCCCTTGTCGGGGTCCGCTGCGGGCTGAGCGGTCTTTGAGCTGGGTCGCTTCTCCAGCGGCAACGCGTCCGGAACACCTCGGGGGGCCTGCTCGGGGCCGGAGGGTACCTTCGCCGTCGTCGCTGTGACGGTGGAATCGACCAGCGACCCAAGCCCTGCCGCCGAACCGGTCAACTGCCGGGGTGTGTCAGGAGTGCCGTTGATCAGCGCGGTTGGTTGCACCGCCGCGGACACCGGAACCGCTTGGAACAGCAGGAGGCCCGGGGTCACGAGCGTGGTGACGGCTACTGCCATCCAGGTACGCGCGCCTGTGGAAAACGTCCATGACAAACTCCGGCGCATACGCCGTCATCCTCCGAACACGTCAGCGCGAGAACGGGCGTCCTCGCGTTACCCCAGTCCGTCAGGGAGCCCGAACAAGACCGGAGCTGACGGTTCAGAGTGCATCAAATGCAAGCAAACGATCAGAAAGTACATATAGATCACTTAAATCCGCAAGATCTACATAAGGAACAAATAACGGGCGCGACGGTCAGGTTTGAGGAGGGGAGATATCGAACACGTGAGTGAGATGTGACGGATAGTCGCGGAGTGACGAGACAAAAACGGTGACGTAGGGAGTGGATGTGATCACTCTTGGCCACCTCGGACTGTTCGCCTTCGAGGGTTTTTTCTGAAATCCCAGATCGCACCTGGCAAGAAGCAGTGGTGGCCATGAAAAAGCATCCGAATGGGTGGTCAGGGCCTATTTTCGGACATCCGATGACGACAAGGGCGTCACTCCGCCAGTGACCGGGGGTGATGGGGAGATTGTGTCCGGAAGCGGTCAAGGGTGATCCCGCCCAGTGTCGTCACTGTTCTACCTGGCGGAACCTTGATCAGCCGCGTGCGACCACGGCTTTGCCGGGCGGATGTCCCGCCTACACCAGGCTCCGGGATGATTGCCGCATGAACGAGTTCGTCGAGGCCATGGCCCAGGTGGTGACCGGGGTGACGGTCGTCACGGTGAAGGACGAGCGGGATGACGTGGGGGTCACGGTCGGCACGTTCACCTCGATCTCGCTGGACCCGCCGCTGGTGATGGTGAGCCTGGACAACACCGGCTACCTCAACGAGCTGCTGCTCCGGCACGACCGCTGGGCCGCCAGCGTGCTGTCGGCCGGGCAGAAGACGATCGCCAGCCGGTTCGCCGCGGCGGGACGTCCCGGTGCCAGGCTGCTGCTCGCGGGCATGCCGCATCACCGGGGTGAGCGGAGCGGGGCCCTCATCGTGGACGGCGGTGTCACCGCGCTGGAGGCCGAGACGGTCAAGGTCGTCCCGGCCGGGGACCACACCCTCTTCGTCGCCAAGGTCCTCGGGGTCGACTACGTCGACGCGTCCGTTCCGCCGCTGACGCGCTACCGGAGCCGTTATCGCTGACCTGGCGGTCCGCCGCCCGCCTTTTCCGTACGGGAGGCGCGGAGCCGTTACCGCTGCCCCGGTGTTTCGTCGCTCGCTTCCGTACGGGAGGCGAATGTCGCACGGTCGGAGTCGCCACCGCTGATCCGAAAGGCCGCCACCCGATCCGGGTGGCGGCCCTCGTCGAAGCCGCCGGACACTCTGTCCGAACGCGGCGGCTCCTCACCGAAGACGATCAGCCCGCCGAGCCGGGCGGTCCGTACGACCGAAGCGTGCGGGAGACAAGCGGGAGACAACGTCAGTGGTTCAACCGCAGGACGCGGTCAGCGGATCGTCCACGAGCCCGGCAGGATGAGCGGCCCGTACGAGGGCAGGCCCAGCTCGCCCGCGAGGTGGGCGAGGGGGCCCCACGCCTCCACCCGGACCCGGGCCAGCGCGGCGGCCTTGTCCTCGCTGGACTCCGCGGGGCGCAGCCGCTCCAGCGGGTTGAGCTTGGGGTAGGCGCGCACCGGGGCGTCGGCGGGCAGGCCGGCCTTCCTGCGGGCCACGGCCAGCGCGTCCTCCAGGCCGCCGAGCTCGTCGACGAGACCGTTCTCCAGGGCGTCGGCCCCGGTCCAGACCCGGCCCTTGGCCAGCTCGTGGGCGCGCTCGCGGGTCAGGCCGCGACCCTCGGCGACCTTGTTCACGAAGTCGTCGTAGACCCGGTCGAGCCAGGCGTTGATCCGCACCCACTGCGCCTCGGAGAAGGCGTTCGTGGGGGAGAACATCCCGGAGTTGGCGCCCTCGCCGACGATCTCCGAGGTGACGCCGATCTTCTCCAGCAGGCCGCCGATGACCGCCTTGCCGCCGAACACGCCGATGGAGCCGGTGAGCGTGCCCGGCTGGGCCACGATCACGTCGGCGGCCATCGAGACCATGTAGCCGCCGGAGGCGGCCAGGTCGCCCATCGAGATCACGATGGGCTTGCCGGCCTTGCGGGTGAGCACGACCTCGCGCCAGATGGCGTCGGAGGCCACGTACGAGCCGCCGGGGCTGTCGACCCGGAAGACGACCGCCTTGACGCTGTCGTCGCGGCGGGCCGCGCGCAGCGCGGCGCAGATGGTGTCGGAGCCCATCGCGCCGCCGCCGCCCATCGGGCTGCGGCCGCTGCGGCCGAGCCGGATCGCGCCGTTGCCGCGGACCAGCGCGACGGCCTGCTCGCCCGGGTGCGGGAGCTTCTTCGCGGTCAGCGCCTTGGCGTAGCGGCCGACGTACAGCAGCAGCGAGTTCTCGCCGACCTCTTGCTTGACCTCGTCGTAGACCTCGTCGCGGTAGGCCATCCGGTCGACGAGCCCGGCCTCGACGGCCTCGGCGCCGATGAACGGGCCCTGGTCGATCAGCTCGCGTACCCTGGCGGGCTCCAGCCCGCGCCCCTCGGCGACGCCCGCCACGACCTGCTCGGTGACCGACTCGGTGATGCGGCCCATCGACTCGCGGTGGGCGTCGGTCATGTGGTCCTGGGTGAAGGTGTTGGCGGCCGTCTTGTACTCGTGCCGCTGGCCGAGCTGGTACTCGACGCCGAGCTTGCCCAGCGCGCCGCGCAGGAAGCGCTGCTCCATCGCGACGCCGGTGAGCCCGACGTCGCCGGACGGCTGGAGGTAGACCCGCTCGAAGGCGCTGGCCAGGTAGTAGGGGACGGTGCCCCCGCTGAACTCGCCGAAGCTCTCGGCGAACGCGACGGTCAGCTTGCCCGAGGCACGGAAGAGGGCGACGGCCTGGCGGAGCTCCTGGACGACCGCGAGCCCCGGTGACTGGGTGCCGATCTTGACGATCAGGGCCTTGACCCGGTCGTCCTTCCTGGCTCGCTTGAGCCCGGCCAGCACGTCGGCCAGGCTCGTCTTGCGCATCGCGAGGATGGCGCCCAGCGGATCCGCCGGGGCGCCGTCGGTCAGGCCCTCGGTGAGGTCGAGTTCAAGGACCAGCGGGGCGGTACGCCGCTGCTTGAACCGGTCGACGGTATCGATGATCACCTTGGTCGCGTCCATGCCCTTCACCCTAAGCGACACATACCAGGCTTATGCGGATCGGCGTAGGTTCGTCGGCTTTCCGGGTAGGCGGGGCGGTGAGGCTTGCCGGTGTCCCGCTTTCACCGGGCTTGCCGGACGTTCGGCTGCCTGCCGGGTACGCGGTGAGTGGTCCCTAACCGGGGATGCGCGGTGTGGCGAGGTTCACCCGCCTGCCGGGGCAACGCGTGTGATCGGCCGCTTGCTATTTCGGATTAATCCGAAATAGCATCGCCGTCGTGATCGAGCCGGATGATCTCGATGAACTCCTGCGCGCCGTGGCCGGCAGGCACCGTCGGCGTATCCTCTCCGAGGTCTGGGAGCGTGAGCGCGGCGCGGGAGAACTGGCCGACGAACTCGGCCTGGCCCCGGCCAGTGTTTCGGAGCACCTGAAGGTGCTGCGCAAGACCGGCTTGGTCACGATGAGAGTCGACCGGACGTATCGGCTCTACCGGGCCTGCCCTGAACGGCTTCACCGGCTTGCCGACCTGCTCGTGCAGGCTTTTCCGGCCACCGTCCAGGCCCGGGACGGCGAAGAGACCCAGGAGGACATGACATGAACGAGCAGACTGTGCGCCCGGCGAACGCGGTGGCGCATTTCGACATCGGCGGCCCGGACGACGCGGACCTGCACCGCTTCTACGGCGACCTACTGGACTGGCAGGTCGACCGCAAGGGGCCGGGGTACGCGCTGGTTCAGACGCCCGGCGGGCTGGGCGGGGCGATCGTCGAAACCGAACAGGCCGGCGTCACCCTGGGCGTGCTGGTCCCGGACCTTGAGCAGGCGGTCCGCCGTGCGGCCGAACTGGGCGGCGCGGTCGCCATGCCGCCGACCGACAACGGCTGGGTGGTCAAGGCACAGGTCAAGGACCCGGCCGGCAACGTCCTCACCCTCATCCAGGCATGAGCGCCGCCACCGCGACGGGCGGCGGCTGATCGGGGTTGAGGAACAGCCACCGGTTGTTTCTCAACCCCGATCACGTACTAGGCGGCCCGGCGGGCGTTCACCTTCTTCTTGAGCAGCGAGGTGGACGCGGCGGGAGTGGTGCCCTTCAGGCGCTGCTTCTCCACCGAGGTGAGGACCGTCTTCAGCGTCGCCGTCTCCTTGATCTTCGCGGTGAAGTTCACCCCGCCGTTCGCCCAGTTCAGCCAGGCGGCCAGCAGTTCGCCCTCCAGCTTGGCCTTCGACGTCTTCTTGGCGGGCTTGAGCACCTTGTACGCGGTGCCCAGGGTGGAGGCGCGGGTGATCTCGGAGAAGACCTTGCTGGCCTTGCTCACCAGGCCGAGGTAGCAGCCGAGCGTCGCGTCCGGGATCGTCCCGGAGCCCCGGCTGATCTCCGTCGCCCACTGCGCGACGGTCAGCGTCTTCGTGGACTTGCCGCGCGTGCACACCGTGGGGGCCGCAGGGGGAGTCGTCGGGGGGACGGTCACCGTCACGGTGACCGTCACCGTCGGCAGCGGGATCGGCGTCGGCACCGGGTCGGTCGGCGTGGGTGTGGGCGTGGGACCCGAACTCGGTTCCGGGCTGGGCTCCTCCGACGGGTCCTCGGACGGGTCCTCAGGGGAGTCGGCGGAGTCGGGGGGAGGGGTCCGGGTGATGGGATCGCCGGGGGTGCCCCCGGCGATCGCGGCGTTCAGGTCGAGGCGGGGGGTGGTCACGCTGCCGTAGGTGATCGGCCGGCCCGCGGTCTTCAGCGCGGCCTCCAGCGCGTCCGGGGCGCCCGGCGCCTTCTGGGCCATCAGCGCCAGGGCGCCGGTGACGAACGGGGTGGACATCGAGGTGCCGCTGTAGACCTGGTGGCCGCCGCCCGGCACCGCGGAGTCGATGTCAAGGCCGGGAGCGAAGAGGTCGAGCACGGAGCCGTAGTTGGACCAGTAGGGGATGGTGTCGTCGTCGCCCGTCGCGCCCACGGTCACCGCGCCGGAGAGGCAGCCGGGAGCCCCGGCGCCGGACAGGCCCTCGTTGCCGGCGGCGGCCACCACGGCCACCCCCTTGGCGCGAAGGTCGTCGATCCTGCTCTTCATCGACGCCAACTCGGGTTCGGCGTCACAGGCTCCCTCGTACAGGCCGCCGCCGAGGCTGAGGTTCACCGCGGCGATGTTCGTGCCGCCCTCCTTGAGCTTCGCGACGTGTTCGAGGGCGAGCAGGATGGTGGACTCGAACGCGCTCAGGCAGGCGCCGCCCTCGTCGTCGCAGTCGTTGAACCTGCTGAACACCTGGACCGCGACGATGTCCGCCTCGGGGGCGACGGCGTGCGCGATGCCCGCCACATGGGTGCCGTGGTCGCAGAGGTTGACCTGCTCGTGGACGCAGGCGGGGGTGTTGGCGTCGGCGGATCCGGGGTCGCTCGTCTGCCCGTTCGGGCAGAGGGACTGCGCGCCCTCGTCCGTCGCGGAGAAGCAGGCCTGACCCACGACCCTGCCCCCGAAGTCGGGGTGGCCGGCGTCGATCCCGGTGTCGATGACCGCGATCGTCTGGCCCGCACCCTTGGTCCCGGCGGCGTGCGCCTTGTCCGCGCCGACCACCTGCAGGCTGGAGGCCAGCGAGCCCAGCGAGGTCAGCGCGGCGGGGGAGTAGACGCGGTCGCGGCGGATGGACAGGACGCGCGGGTCCTCGGCCAGTTTGGCGAGCGACTCGCCGCTGCCCTCGACCACGATGAACGAGGTGTCGGAGGGTTCGAGGACGACCTGGGCATCGGGGAGTCGCTCCGCCTCCCCGGCGACCGGCGCCGCCGCCTCGGGGGCCGCCAGCTCGACGATCACCCGGGTCCCGTCGCTCTCCGCGGCGAGCCCCGTCTCCAGCTTCGGCTGGGGTTCGCCGTCACCAGGCTGGGTCTCGCCGTCACCGGGCGGGAGTTCGCCGTCGGTGGGCGGGGCCGGCACGTCGGCGGGCGCGCTCTCATCCGGGCCGGGGGACGGACTCGCGGAGGCGCCCGGGGGAGCCGGAGGGTTCTCGGCGAGGGCGGGTACCGCGGGTGCGATGGTGAGGACCAACGCCAGGGCCACCAGGGCTCGAACTCGCACACGTCCTCCGGGGGGATCAAAGGGCGTTTAGGAGTCTAAACAGCCATATGCGACGCGTGAATACTTTGCCCCGGATTTTGAGGATCTTCTCAGGAACTGCTCGACCCCCCGCGGCGTGACGCACACGGAGGGTCGAGTGATTGGGATATTACTTGAGACCGTTGGACATGGCGGTGATGAGCTCACCGTTCGCGGTGTCGCCGCTGGTCTCCCAGAAGAACGCGCCGCCCAGGCCCTGGTTCTTGGCGTAGGTCATCTTGCCGGTGATGGTGGCGGGGGTGTCGTAGCCCCACCACTGGCCGTTGCAGAAGCCGTAGGCGGTGCCGGCGACGGTGCCGGTGGCCGGGCACTTGGTCTTGAGGACCTTGTAGTCCTCGTTGCCCTGCTCGTAGGTGCCGGGGGCGGGGCCGGTGGCGGTGCCACCGGGAGCCGCCTGGGTCACGCCGGTCCAGCCGCGGCCGTAGAAGCCGATGCCGAGCATGAGCTTGTTGGCCGGGACGCCCTTGTCCTTCAGCTTCTGGATGGCGGCGTCGGAGTAGAAGCCGGGCTTCGTGGAGTTGGGGAGGGCGGTGAGGGGCGAGTGCGGAGCCGTCGGGCCTTGGGCGTCCCAGGCGCCGAAGAAGTCGTAGGTCATCGGCATGAGCCAGTTGAGATTCGAGACCGCGCCGGCGTAGTCGGCGACGTCCATCTTGCCGCCGGTGGAGCCGTCGGCGGTGATGGCCGCCGTGACCAGGTTGCCGGTGCCGAACTTGGCCCGCAGCGCGGAGATCACGTTCTTGAACGCGTTCGGACCGCTGTTGTCACAGGTGAGACCGCAGGAGTTGGGGTACTCCCAGTCGATGTCGATGCCGTCGAACACGTCCGCCCAGCGCGGGTCCTCGACCAGGTTGTAGCAGGAGTCGGCGAACGCGGTCGGGTTGGCCGCCGCCTGGGTGAAGCCGCCGGACCAGGTCCAGCCGCCGAAGGACCAGATGACCTTGATGTTCGGGTACGCCTTCTTCAGCTTGCGGAGCTGGTTGAAGTTGCCGCGCAGCGGCTGGTCCCAGGTGTCGGCCACGCCGTCGACGCTCTGGTCCGCGGTGTATGCCTTGTCGTAGTCGGCGTAGGAGTCGCCGATGGTGCACCTGCCGCCGGTGGTGTTGCCGAAGGCGTACAGGATGTGCGTCAGCTTGCTCGCCGAACCGCTGGTGACCAGGTTCTTCACGTGGTAGTTGCGGCCGTAGACGCCCCACTGGGTGAAGTAGCCGATGAGCTTCTTGGCGGAGGGGTCGACGGTCGGGGTCACGGTCGGCGTGGGGGTCGGGGTCACCGTCGGGGTCACCGTCGGAGTCGGCGTGGGGTCGGGGCCGCCGGTGCCGTCGCAGCCGGCGCCGTTCAGCGTGCAGTTGAGCACGCCGGACACCCCGCCGGGTGCGCCGTTGAAGCCGAAGCTCACCGAGGCACCCGCCGCCAGCGCGCCGTTCCACGACTTGTTGACGAAGGTGTAGTGGTTCCCGTTCTTGGTCAGGTCCGCGTCCCAGGCCGAGCTGATCGACTTGCCGGCGGGGAGGTCGAATTCGACCTTCCAACTGGTCAGCGCGCTCGTGCCGGCCTTGACGACGACCTTGCCCTCGAAGCCGGAACCCCAGTCGGTAACGGTCGAGTAGGTCGCGGTGGCGGGTGTGGCGGCCGTGGCGTTGCCGATCCCCAGCGGAATCAGCAGCGCCGCCGCTGCGATGAAGGAGCCGATGGTAATTCGTCGCAAGGGTCGCTCCAGGTCAGAGAGTGCCTAGCCCCCGTATTCATAGGAAAGTTTCCTATTAATTTCTTGAGCGTAGGTTCTCCTTCGCTGCCGGTCAATGCCTCGGTCGCGGATATAAGGCCGATTTAAGGTTTTGGGAGGAACGGTGGTGGAACGGGCGCGGCGGGAGGGGGCCGTGTCGGAGTGTCACGGAACGGTCGTGAAGCGCAAAACAGATTTAAGGCACTAAATAGATATAAAGCGGGCCGATCACGCAGCGGCGTGACCGGCCCGGGTAATCATGTTCGGCGAGGTGAATCGCTCCCCTGGGGTGCCTCCTGGGTTCGAATGGACACTCCCACGGGGAGCGAAGAGACCGCGGAGAAGGGCTACCTTGCCCGGTTGACGTGCTTTTGCAGGTATCCGGTCGCGGCGGCGACCTGGACACCGGTCGCCTTGCCGTTGAGGCGCTGCCTCTCCGCGGCGGCGATCGCGCTCTTCAGCGTGGTGGTGCCGCGCACCCTGGAGGAACCGTCGTACGCGCCGTGGGCCCAGTTCAGCCAGGCGGCCAGCAGCTCACGGTCGAGCGCGGCCTTGCCTGCCCTGCCCTTCAGGACCCGGTAGGCACTGCCGAGCGAGCCCGACGCGGTGACCTCTGGGAAGACCTTGCTGCCCTTCTGGGCCAGGCTCAGATAGCAGGAGAGGGTGAGGTCCGAGAGCCTCCCGCTGCCCCGGCGCAGCTCGAAGGCCCACCGTGCGGAGGTCAGCGCCTTCGTGCCGCCGCCTCGTCGGCAGGTGCCGGCCTCGGGGAGCGGGTCCGGGGTGGCCGGACCCGCGTCCGTGCCCGTCGGGTCGGGCGACGGCGTCGCGGCCGGCGTCGTGGTCGGCGGGGACGTGGCGGGTGCGGTGGTGGGCGTCGCACTGGGCGACGGCGTGGCGGTGGGGGTCGGGCTGGGGGTCGGGGTGGCGGACGGTGCCGGACCGAGCGCGGCGTGCACCTCGATCCGTTTCGTGGTCACGTCGCTGCCCCGGTTGCGGTAGGTGACCGCCTTGCCGGTGTCCTGCAGCCGCGCGAGCAACTCGGCCGGGCTCGCCTCCGGCGAGCGCTCCCTGAGCAGCGCGAAGGCACCCGCCACGTGCGCGGCGGCCATCGAGGTGCCGCTCCGGGTGGCCCAGCCGCCGCCGGGGACCGAGGACCTGACCCCGACCCCCGGGGCCAGCAGGTCCAGCAGGATTCCCCGGTTGGAGAAGGGGGCCATGGCGTCACGGTCGTTCGTGGCGCCCACCGTGACGGCCTTGCGGACGCAACCGGGGACGCTCACCCTGCCCTCGTACCCCCCGTTGCCCGAGGCGATGACGGTCGGGACGCCCAGCTTCAGCAACTCGGCGATCTCCTCGCTGACCGGCTCGACGTCGCACGTCTCGTTCTCGTCGTACGGGTTGTCGCCGGGCTGGCTGACGCTCATGGTGGCCGCGGCGATCCGATGGGTCCTGGTGAGGTCGATCACGTAGTCCAGCGCACGGAGCTGGTCGGAGGCCCAGGCCAGCACGCACGGGGCCTTGCCCTTGCCGCACTGCTCCTCGTCGAGGAAACGGCTGAACACCTGGATCGCGATGATGCCCGCGCCGGGGGCGACGCCGTTCGCCCGTTCCTTCCCGAACCGCTTGCCCGCGGCGATCCCGGCGACGTGCGTGCCGTGGCCGCACAGGTTTCCGCGCGGGCCCACGCACTGGGCCGTCTCGGCGTCCGCCGAGCCGGGGCCGACCTGCCTGGTGCTGCCGTCGGGACAGAGCGTGCGGCTCCTCCACTCCTCCGCGTTGTGCGAGAAGCACGCCTCGGCCACGATCCGGCCCGCGAGGAACGGATGGTCGCGGTCGATGCCGCTGTCCAGGATGGCGATGTTCTGGCCCGCTCCGGTGGCACCGGCCAGGTACGCCCTGTCGGCGCCGATCACCTTGGTGGTGGAGGCGAGCGCGGGAGCGCTGAGCCGGTCCTCGTGAACGGACGCGACGCGCCGATCGCCGCCGAGCGCGGCGAGCGTCGGCCCGTCGACGTTCATGACGAAGAACGTCTCGGTGCCGGAGCCGGGCAGAACGCCGGTCTCCGGCGAGGCGGCCTCCGCGCTGCGGGCGACGGAGGCGACGGACTGCCCCTCGGCCACGCCGACGATGGCGCGGACCCTCTCCCCCGAGGCGACCCCGGCTGTGACGGCGGGGTCGATGGCGGGACCGGCCGAGGGGGGCGGTCCTGCCGCGAGAGCGGAGACGGGGGTGGCGACCAGGGTCGCCCAAACGGCGGTGAGCGCGATGGCGCCCGCCGTGAGACGTCGAAGTCTCACTCAACCTCCAGGGAAGGGGGCGCCCGCTGCCGCGCACGCCCGCTGATCACTTGGCGGGCGGGATCGAAGATCACCACGCCTCGCGATCTTGAGGGTAGAGGAGTATTCGATACTGTGTGCGAGTGTTGTTGAGTTGTGATCAGGCCGGTTCGGCCTCCTCGCGTTCCTCCGGCTCGTCGGCGGGCGACTCGGTCGCGGCCCGCCTCTCCGGTCGCTCCCGTACGATCCGCACCGCGCGCTCGTCCGCCGCCGGTTCCGCCGTGGACTCCACGGGGGACTCCACGGCGGACTCGGACTCACCCGGGTGGCGCAGCCAGAGGGCGCCCAGCGGCGGGACGCGCAGTGTGGTGGAGTACGGCAGGCCGTGGCGCTGCTCCTCGACGGCCTCGACGGCGCCGAGGTTGCCCACGCCGCTGCCCGCGTAGTCGTAGGCGTCGGTGTTGAGCACCTCCTCCCACCGGCCGGGAAAGGGCAGGCCGAGACGGTAGTTCTCGTGCGGGGCGCCGGAGAAGTTGGCCACGCAGGCCACTGCCGAGCCGTCCTCGGCGTAGCGGAGGAAGGAGAACACGTTGCCCTGGGCGTCGTCGGCGTCGATCCAGCGGAACCCTTCGGGGGAGGCGTCCACGCTCCACAGGGCGGGAGAGTCCTTGTAGACCCGGTTGAGGTCGCGGACCAGCCGCTGCACCCCCCGGTGCCCGTCGAAGTCGAGCACCCACCAGTCGAGCCCGCGCTCCTCCGACCACTCCGAGCCCTGGCCGAACTCGCCGCCCATGAACAGCAGCTGCTTGCCCGGGTGGGCCCACATGAAGGCGAACAGCGCGCGCAGGTTCGCGAACCGCTGCCACTCGTCACCGGGCATCTTGCCGAGCAGCGACCCCTTGCCGTGCACCACCTCGTCGTGCGACAGCGGCAGCACGAAGTTCTCCGAGTACGCGTACATCAGCGAGAACGTCATCTGGTGGTGGTGGTATTGGCGGAAGACCGGCTCGTGCCTGAGGTAGGCGAGCGTGTCGTGCATCCAGCCCATGTTCCACTTGAACCCGAAGCCGAGCCCGCCCAGGTGCACGGGGCGTGAGACGCCCGGCCACGCGGTCGACTCCTCGGCGACGGTGACGATGCCCGGCGCCTCCCGGTAGGCGACCGCGTTCATCTCCTTGAGGAACTCGACCGCGTCGAGGTTCTCCCTGCCGCCGTACTCGTTCGGCGTCCACTCGCCCTCGCGCCGCGAGTAGTCGAGGTAGAGCATCGAGGCCACCGCGTCGACGCGCAGCCCGTCGACGTGGAACTCGCGCAGCCAGTACACCGCGTTGGCGACCAGGAAGTTGCGCACCTCCCTGCGGCCGAAGTCGAAGATGTAGGTGCCCCACTCGGGGTGCTCGCCCCGCGCGGGGTCGGCGTGCTCGTACAGCGGGGTGCCGTCGAACCTGGCCAGCGCCCAGTCGTCCATCGGGAAGTGCGCGGGCACCCAGTCGACCAGTACCCCGATGCCCGCCTCGTGCAGGCTGTCGACCAGATGGCGGAAGTCGTCGGGAGAGCCGAAACGGGCGGTCGGCGCGTAGTAGGACGTCACCTGGTAACCCCAGGAACCGCCGAACGGATGTTCGGCCACCGGCATGAACTCCACGTGCGTGAACCCCATGTCCACCACGTAGTCGACCAGTTCGACGGCCAGCTCCCGGTACGACAGGCCGGGGCGCCAGGAGCCGAGGTGCACCTCGTAGACGCTCATCGGCTCGCGCACCGCGGCGCCGCCGGCACGGCGCCGCATCCACTCCTCGTCCCGCCAGCCGTACTCCGACTTCTCGATCACCGACGCGGTCGCGGGCGGTGTCTCGGTACGCCGGGCCATCGGGTCGGCCTTGGCCCGCCAGATCCCGTCCGAGCCGAGGATGCCGAACTTGTAACGGTCGCCGGGGCCGAGACCGGGGATGAACAGCTCCCACACGCCCGACCTGCCGAGCGAGCGCATGGGATACGCGGTGCCGTCCCAGTGGTTGAAGTCGCCGATGACCCGGACGCCGCGGGCGTTGGGCGCCCACACGGCGAAGGCCGTGCCCTCGACGTCCTCGTGCCGGATGACCCGCGCGCCGAGGGTCTCCCAGAGCCGCTCGTGGCGCCCCTCGCCGATCAGGTGCAGATCCATCTCGCCCAGCGTGGGCCAGTGCCGGTAGGGGTCGTCCGTCTGGTAGGGCTCGGCATCGGGGTAGGCGATCCGGAGCCGGTAGTCGGGGATCTTGTCGAGGCCGGGGATCGTCACCGCGAAGACACCGTGGGCCACATGCCTCATGTCGTGGGCCCTGTCGTCCACGAGGGCCTGGACCTTCTGTGCCAGCGGGCGCAGCGTCCGTATCGTCACGCCCTCGGGACCCTGGTGCGCCCCGAGGATCGAGTGCGGATCATGGTGCGCTCCGCCCGCGAGCCGGTCCAGGTCCAAGTGCGCGTTCATGAGTCAACTCCCGTAGATCGATAGCCCCTACCTTGCCCTACCCGGGTCTCTCAACCCATGCCCTTGTCCACTATCACCATGCGTGTGAGGAAAAGGTGCGGAGCCGAATGGGAGAAAAGTGACGATCGCCAGCTATGTGGAGCGTGCCGGAACCGGGCGTCAGTACGGGTTCTTGGCGGTGACGTCGCGGGGGGTGATGCGGAATCCCTGCCAGTGGCTCGGCATCGGGTCGGCGTCCTCGTCGCGGGGGACGTGGTGGTAGCCGACGTTGACCCACAGGACCGGGTCGGTCAGTCGCTCGCCGTTGGTGTAGCGGTCGACGGACTTGGCGCACCGGGGGGTCGGGTTGACGCTCGCCAGGCGCTCGCAGGAGCGGTAGTCGGTGACGTAGAGATCGGCCCGGGTGAAGGCCTCGTCGGCGGGGCCCCGGTACTGGGCGCTGTCGGAGTTGTTGATCTCCCAGGAGACACGGTGCCCGTCGGCGTTGCGCACCTTGCGGTCCACCACCCGCCACCAGCGCATCGGCCTGCTGACGGCCTTGGCCTCGGTGCCGAACGTCGTCCGCTCAAGCCGCCGGTTCGCGGTGCCCGAGCCGCTGAAGTCGTACTGCTCCACGACGTCGTCGGCCCGGCCCGCCACGTCGAAGTCCAGGCGCCAGAAGATGTTGTGGGTGTGGCTCGCCTCGAACCTGTCGTCGCCCACCCCGATGGGCCAGCCGTGCTCCGGCGTGGTGGTGAAACCGGCGAGTGACCCGGTGGCCCCCACCCGCGGGGTGATCGCACCGTCGTCGGAGAAGGCCCATTCGGCCAGGTAGGTGTACCAGCCGACCTGGAAGGCGGCGAACACCACCAGGTCACGCCCCTGGGCCGTCAGGTTCGGCTGGTCGGGGACCGACTTCAGGTACGCGTGGCCGCGGGCCCTGGTCGTCACGCAGACGAACTGCTCGCGACGCTCGCCGAGCGGGCAGTCGGCCGCCCGGAGCGGGATGGCGGTGTAGCCCAGCGACCCGATGTCGTGGTAGCGCGGCCGGCCCCTGTCGTAGGGCACGTGGATCTGGGCCAGCGAGGTGCTGCGCAGCACGGCGATCGCCCGCTGGTTCCTCGGTGTGTAGACGACCCTGGTCAGGGTCAGCCCCTCGACGTTGCGCATCTCCCAGCAGAGCTGCCAGCGCGCCCCGTTGGGCAGGGTCTTGTCGATCCGGTACGGCGCGTTACACGGTGCCGTACCGGGCTGCGCGGCGGTCGTCTCCGCCGTCTCGGCCGGGGCGCCGGACGGCGCGCCGGGCGAGGGGAGCGGCGGTATCGGTGCGGCCTGGGGGGCGGTGAGGGTTCCGGCGAGCAGGGCGCAGGAGAGGGCGAGGCGGAGGAACACTGATCACCACTCCAGGGTGTGGATCTTCTTGGCGGACAGGTCGACGACGAGCCGGCTGGTGTCCAGCCAGGTGCCGTCGGGCAGCCGGACGAACAGCCGCAGGCACCGGTGGGCCTCGCACTGCCTGGCCGGTCCCTTCTCGCCGGACGGGGTGAAGATCAGCCCGCGCAGCCCCAGATCCGCCGCCGACCCCAGCCGCCCGCCTCCCGCCCCGGCGTACGCCTCGCGTGCGACCTTGCCGTATCCCGGGTGGGCCAGCAGGAGCCCGGCGGCCGTCGTCTCCTCCTCCTTCGACGGCGGCGGCTGCACCCCCCGCGCCACCGTCTCCCGTACGACGGTGCCCCGGCCGAGGTCGACGGTCCGCACGATGAGCCTGTCACTGCCGTAGTCGTAGAGATACGCGTCGGCACGGCGGCGGTCCGAGACGTCCTTGTCGTCGTCGCGCTCCACGTAGAGCAGCTTGATCCGCCCCGCGGCCAGGTGCGACCTGGAGCCCGCCGACGCGATGGCGGTGGCCTGGGCGACCTCCTGGCCGGTCAGTGGATCCTCCCATGCGGGCATCCGCGGGGCGGACCGCGCCGCCTGCGACCCCTGCTCGCCGGAGACGAACAGCAGCGCGCCGGCGACGACGGCCACCCCCGCCCCCGCGATCGCCGTCACGATCAACCTTCGCCCCATGAGCGCCCTCTTTACTCACCGTTGACTTTTCATTGCGAAGGGTAGCGATCGGGGAGGGGGAGGGCGGGTCTAAAGGCGTATTGCGTTTTTGGTGGGTGTTACCGAGGTTTGCGGAACTTGATGGCCTTTTGCTCCGCGAGGCCTGGGGGAACCGTCCCGGCCGTCCGGGGTGCTTCACCGGCGGGTGCCGATCCGGTCGGCGGTGGGGGTGACGGGGTGCCGATCGCCAGGATCGCACCCGGTTGCGATAGCGACATACGGCCACTAATGGTCATAAACCGCCCAAACACCCATCAATTACGTGATGCACTTACTTGACGGGCTATTGATCTTTGCTATATACCACAGTTCTGGGCTGAATGGCATAAGTCACATATAACCTTCATGTGAATATTTGCTTACAGAATTTAAGTACGCCTGATATGCCGTTTTGGGGCCTTGACGAATATTCGACCTCTAGCGAGGATTCTTGCCAATTGCGCACTTCATTCCAGAATGACCAACTATCTGGGGTGTGCGCGAACTGGAGGAATTTTTCATGAGGAGCCCCCTCAACGGGAGGAGAGCCGGTCGCGTCGCGGTCGTACTCGCCCTGCCCCTTGCCCTCAGCCTCAGCGCGATGCCGGTACTGGCCGATCCGGCGCCGCAGACCAGTGAGGTCGCCCCCGACCGGCAGTCCAGCACAGAGCAGAACGGCGTGGCGCTGCTGCGCGTCATCGTTCCCGACCAGGAGTCCGTCGAACGGCTCAACGACATGGGCGTCGACCTCGCGGAATACAAGAAGCCCGTCGACGAAGGCCTGGAGGTGCACGCGGTACTGAGTCCAGAAGAGGCCCAGGGACTGCGCGACCTCGGCATCGACGTGCGCGACGCCATCTTCGACCAGACCGATGTGGCCGAGAACAGGGTCGCACGGCAGGAGGCGCTCGCCCAGGCTGCGGAGGCGGCGGCGGACGTCGACACGCTGACCCCGCTCCGCGCCGAGTGGTTCACCAGCCTCGACAACGAGCACTTCCTCTCGGTGGAGGTCAAGTCGAGCGCCATCGACGCGCAGACCGTGCTCACCGCCACCTGGGACAGCGGAAAGGACACGGCCCCGGACTCGGGCGGCACCACGACGATGTCGCGCTTCACCGACGCCGGCCAGTACATGTACCACCGGTTCAACTCGCCGCTGGCCCTCACCGCGGTTCCCACCAAGGTCACGATCACCAGCAACCGGGGTGGCTCGGTCACGGTTCCGGTGACCAAGTGGCTGGGTGAGAAGCGCAAGGCGCCGAGCAAGCACTACGTCGCGGACTTCGTCGACCGCTACATGGACCCCACCGAGCTCACCGGCCGGATCACCGCCCTGGCCGCGGAGTTCCCGAAGATCACCCAGATCGTCGACCTGCCCAACAAGACGAACGGCTACCGCCGGGCGGCGCAGGCGCAGTTCGGCACGGCCACGGCGAGCACGTTCTACGTGAGCTCGAAGGCCTACGGGCACGAGGGCGGCAACGACATCAGTGTCGCCCTGGTCAAGCCGGACACCGCCTCGGCCGCGCTGAGCGTCTCGGTGAGCGGTAAGGACGTCGTGGTCAACCTCGGCACGGACGCGTCCGCCGCGATCAACAGCACCGCCAAGGCGGTGGTGGACGCGCTCAACGGTAACGCCGCAGCGTCGGCGTTGCTGACCGCCGCCACCTACCGGGGCAACGCCGGCGCCGGTCTCGTCGCCGCGGCCGCGGCGACGAAGCTGACCGACAACCTCAAGGCGCCGGCGACCGTCTCGCGTGACCCGTTCCAGATGAAGGCGCTGCGCATCGGCAAGAAGCGCGACGGCTCGAAGGTCGGCGTGTTCCTCTACTGCCAGGAGCACGCCCGCGAGTGGGTGACCCCGCTGGTCTGCCTGGAGACCGCCGAGCGGCTGGTGCGCAACTACGCCAAGGACGCGGAGACCAAGAAGCTGGTCGACAACCTCGACATCTTCGTCATGCCCACGGCCAACCCCGACGGCGGCCACTACAGCTTGTACGACTACAACTCGCAGCGCCGCAACATGACCAACCACTGTGATGTGACCAACGGCGACCCGGCCCGGCGCAACTCCTGGGGCGTGGACCTGAACCGTAACTTCTCGGTCGGCTCGGTGTTCGACGGCTACAACGGCGCCTCGACGACCTGCACCAGCGACACCTTCGCGGGCCCGGCCGAGCTGTCCGAGCCGGAGGCGCGCAACCAGGTCTGGCTCACCAACCAGTTCCCGAACATCAAGTTCGCGATGAATACGCACTCCTACGGCGGCTACTTCATGTGGCCTCCGGGCGCCTACAAGACCGCGGGTCGCGAACTGCTGCCGCGGGTCGACTACGGCACGGAGAACTACTTCTGGAAGGCCTCCGACCACATCCTCTCCGCGGTCCAGACCTGGCGCGGTACGGGGATCTGGCCGGGTCGCACCGGTCCGGTGACGGACGTGCTGTACTCCGCGGCCGGTAACAGCGCCGACGAGCACTGGTACAACCGGGGCATCATCGGCTGGGACTTCGAGGTCGGCGCGGACGTCTACAACCCGGAGACCAAGCGTTTCCAGGCGGTCGGCTTCCAGCCGCCGTTCGCCGAGGGCCACGAGGAGGCGATGGAGTTCGCCGCCGGTCAGATCGGCATCCTGGAGATCGCCAGGTCCTTCTCCGACGACAAGAAGCAGCCGAAGTCGGAGCTGAACGTGACGGGGCAGACCGGTACCTCGGCCACCTTCACCTTCAAGACCGACGAGCCCGCCAACGTGTACTACACGCTGGACGGCAGCCGCCCGACGCTGAACTCCACCAAGCTCGTCGCCGCCGGAATGCGCGAGAGCGCGCAGCAGATCACGATCGACAAGACCACCGAGGTCCGCTGGTTCGCCGTCGACATCGCCGGCAACGTCGAGAACAACTACAAGCCTGACGGCAACGGCAAGAACTACCGCACTGAGAAGGTGAAGGTCGGCGACGCCCGCTGACCCCGCCTGACGCCCGCACGGCCGCCGGTCCCCCCGACCGGCGGCCGTCGCCCGTTCACAGGCCGTTGGTCGCCGAAGACGAACGGCCGGCCCTGCTCGCCCGCCCGCCGCGAGACCGACCGCCTTCGCCAGGGGCTCCCGCGTCCCCGTCCGCGGCCGGAGCCCGTCTACTCTCCGGGCACGCCCGGCAGGAGATCCCACTCCTGCCAGGAGATCTCCCTGCCGGGCCAGCGGACCGAGGCGTACGGCCACGCGTCGCGCAACCAGGCGCGGACCACCGGCTCCAGTTCCTCCTCCAGGCCCGTGCCCTCCTCGTCGGCCCGCACCCAGAACGACACGTCGGCGTCGGCCCCCTGCCTTTCCGGAGGATCGATGTAGACGCAGCCGAGCAGCCGGGACCCCTCCGGGTCCAGCACCGCGTAGTTGAACGATCTGCGCAGCAGCGCCTCCTTCTGGTGCCAGGCCAGATCGATCAGGTTGTCCTCCAGTGTCATGTCGTCGAGCGGCCAGCCGCCCCACAGCGGGAAGCGCTCCCGCAGCCGGGCGGCGCTGCTCATCACGGCGTCGAAGTCACGCACCGCGTCGTGCACCGTGATGGGCCGGATGCGGAACCGGTCATGCTCCACACCTGCGGGAATCTCATGGGTTCTTGGTAGGAACGACATACGGAACAGCCTGACGCGCCCGTCTTGGCACCTGCTGAACTCCCGCTTGCCGGAACTCGGGGCCGGGTCCGGACGGTCTTCCCGGCCTTCCGGGCCTCCCGATCTTCCCGGGCGGATCGGCCGGGCCGTCTCCACCGCCTGCCGGCGCGGGCAGGCAGGCGAGTCCAGGGGCACCGGGCTGGGCATGTGCCTGTTTTCGCTGGTTGGGCTATGGTCGGCAGCATGGCGACCTCGTGGCGAACCCCACGTGAGTCCACCGCCCTGTCCGTGGTGGTGGGCTTGGTTCTGGCCGCCCTCCTGCTCGCCGCCCTGGCCCCGACCTCGTACGGCGGCGGCCCCGCCCTGCGCTCCCCCGGAGCGACCGGCGACGTCTGGGAGCCCGGACACTGGCTCGAACAGTCGTCGACCATGCCGCGGGCGTCCGCCGGCGCCTTCGAGCACATGCCGGCCCTCCGGCGGCTGCACCAGCGCTCCGCCTCCGATCTGGCGAACCTGCTACCGCTGCTGTCCCCCGCGTGGCGGGATCCGGACATGGTACGCAGCCCCCAGCTGGCCACCCACCGGACCTCGGGCTCGCGCAGCCCGCCGCTGATCTAGCCGATCCATTCCCCTTCACCTGTCGGGCCACGCGCTCGACCGGCGGGTGGCGTACGCGCGCCGGTGTTCACCGAACACCCGGGTGCGCGCTCTGCCGTCCGCCGTGTCCGCGTGTCACCGGACAGAGCCGTGGAACGGCCGCGACTCTGTGCACACCCCCGCCCCGGCCGATACCCCGCAGGTTCCATCGGGCCGTACCCCGGCCCGTTTCACGCCATGTCCGCGAGGCCGTGACCAGGCCCCGCCGGGCGAACTCGACGACGAGCGCGGCCAACTGCGCCGCTTGGCGTTCTCAGCTTTGGAAAGGACTTCCGATCATGTCAGTCAACAGTGAGGGCACCCGTCTCAGCAGCGTGCAGGCCCGGATCATCCGCGAGGAACTGGACGAGCAACTCCTGTGGCGTACCACCCGGGTGAACGAGCTCGAAACCTCGGTGGAGGACGGGGAGGTCGCGTCCCGGCAGGACGAGCTCGTCGCCCTCGCCGCCGCGGGCCGCGATCTCGCGGAGACCAGGCGGGCACTGGAGAGCCTTGACGCCGGTACCTACGGCCGGTGCGCCGGCTGCGACGCGGACATTCCCTTCGAGAGGCTGAAGATCCGTCCGCTCGCCCGGTACTGCATCGCCTGCCAGCGGCGCCACGAGGCCCGCTGACCCCCGGCGGCCCCGCTCGACGTCCGCCGGGCGGGGCCGCCACACCGGCTGGGAGATCGGCCCGGTGCCGGATCATCGGGTGTTCCAGCGGATCGTTTACGTGATATCCCGCCTGAGCGGTACCGCGACGGCGACGGCGGTGGCGATCAGGGCATAGGCCGGCAGTACGGCGGCGCCGAGTGGCGCGGAGAGCAACGCGGTGGCCGAGGTGCCGGTCTGGCCGGCGATGGCGTCGGCCGGGTAGGTGAATCCGGACACGGAACCGCCCTCTCCATGCCGTTCGGGACCCGGGCATCGGGCGGTACGGCGTCTTCGGCGGGCCGGCCTGGCAGGAGGCGGGGGCGGGCCGAGGCGGCCGCCTACCTGATCCCCGCCGCGCTTTTCGGGCAGATCCCGCGGTAGGACGATTCGGGGATGAGTCTCGTCCACTCCTCCCTTGAGAGGGTGGTCCCCACCCGGGCGCACAGGGTGATGATGGCCTGCTCGGGGTCTGTGGGAAAGGCGGAGATCCAGGTCTCCTCGTCCTCGGTCCTTCCGGTCGTGTACAGAATGGACCCATCGGGGGCGAAGGTCACGTCATCTCCCGGGGTGGTCAGCAGGAGACCCAGCTGGTGCCGGCTCGCGACGTCCCAGATCCGCACGCCGTCGTCCGCCGCGACGGCGAGCAGATCGTCTCGGCTGGAGAAGGCGAGCGAGTCGACGCCGTTCTTGTGGCCACGGAGGCTGAGCCCGACTCGGCCGAATGTGGTCGCGTCCCAGAAGGTGACCTGGCCGTCGTTGCCGCCGACGGCGATCAGGTCGCCGCCGGGGCTGAAGGCCAGCGTGCTTGTCTGGTTCGTCTCCGGGCCGAACTTCTCGGGAAGGATCTTGCCGGAGGTCAGGTCGATCGCGTGTCCGGGGTAGGTGCCGAGCGCGAGCAGATGGCCACCCGGTTGGAAGGCCAATGCCCCGGTGGGCCTGTCGATGTGATCGACCTTGATCGAGTGGAGCTGCCGCCCGGTCGCGACGTCGTACAGCAGGACCGTCTGCCTGGGCTTGGTGTCGTCACCGGTGACGAAGGCGATGCTCTTTCCGTCGGGGCTGAACGTCATGCCGTGGAGAAAGTACTGCCAGCGTCCGTACGGCGCTTCGCCGGGTAGGTCGAAGACCACCGGTGCCTGGCCCGTGGGTTTGGTCAGCGTCACGCGGGAGCCCTTCTGCAACGCCACGATCCGTGCGCCGGGTCCGACTTCCAACGTGTCGAAGGCGTCGTTGGGGATCGACCCGATCGGTTTGCGGCTGCGTGAGTCGAGCAGGGTGGTGGTTTCTCCCACGGAGACGACCGTCGAGCCGTCGCGGCTCAGCGACGCCTCTTTGACGATCGCCGGGTGGGTGTCGGCGCGCAGGTCAAGGGTGAGTACGGCACCGTCGTCGCCCACGAGCCTGAGCGAGGAGGCGTCCGGAGTGAACCGGAAGTCGAAGACCTCCTCGTAGGCGGGCTTGTAGCGCTGGAGCAGGGTGTGATCGGCGACGCGCCACAGGCACACGGCTCTGTCGTCGTCGAATCCGGCGAGGAAGCGCCCATCGGAGCTGAAGCGCAGCATGGCCACGCCGACTCCGTCGTAGTCGTTGACGCTGTAGCCGTCGACGCCGTACTCGTCCTCGACGACCCGCCCGGTGCCGAGGTCCCACAGTCGCGGGCCGCTACTGTGGCCGGCGACGGCCAGGTACTTTCCATCGGGGCTGAAGGCGATTCCCAAGGTGTCAGTGTTTATCGCCTCGCTTCCCGCCGACCTCGTCCGCAGAGTGAGACGTTTCTTCGCCGAGGCCAGGTCCCAGACGACGGTGTCCGAGTCCAGGCTGAAGTAGGCCGCCAGCCGGTCGTCGGGGCTGAACGCGACCAGTCGCCGACTTGAGTAGGTTCTGTGGAGCATGACCTGCCGGGCCACGTCCCAGACCTCCAGATCGAACGTCAGCCAGTCGGGCTCTCCCCTGTCGAGAACCAGTCGTTTTCCGCCGGGACTGAACTCCACCGCCTCGACCCCGGAGCCGAACTCGGCGCCCATCTGACGGCCTGTTCCGGTGTCCCAGAGTCGTACCCGGCCCTTTTCGGTGACGACCGCCAGCGTGTGGCCGTCCGGACTGAGCGTGACGGTCTTGAACGACCTCCCCGCTGAGGCACCCCTGCTCATCGGTACGGTGACGTCCGATCCGGAGCCGCTCAGCGTCCGCAGCCGTCTGCCCGTGGCGGCGTCCCAGACGCCGCCGCCGTCCGGTCCGAAGGTGACGAGTTCCGTGCCGTCCCGATTGAACTCGTACACGACCGCGCCGGGGACGGTGACCACTGACCGTTCCAGCTGATCCAGCGCCTCGTACAGGCTGCCCCTGGCCTCCGGAACCTGCCCGAGCCGCCAGGAGGCGATGCTGAGCAGGGTGGCGTTCACCGGGTCGGTGGGCCGCAGGACGCCTGCGCGAGCGGCGACGAGGCTGGCGACGACGCGATCTCGCTGGGCGACCGCCTCGGCGGTCTGCTCGTCGGCCACCCGGCGCCGGCTCTCGGCCAGACCCGCGGCCGCCAGGGCGACGACCAGCAGTCCCGACAGAACCGCCAGGGTCAGCCGGCGCTGCCGCCCCCGCCGCCTCATCAACGCCGAACCCGCGTCGAGGAACGCCTGCTCGGTCACGGTCAGCGTGACGTGGTGGCGCAGGGAGTCGCCCTCCCGGCGGGTACGAGCCTGCTGAGCCGCAAGGAGACGGGTGCCCTGGTAGAGGAAAGCGGGATCGCGGTCATGCCCGGCCCATTCGCGGGCGTCCTCACCGAGCTGCTGAAGCACCAGCAGGGTGGCGCGGTCCTCCTCGATCCAGAGACGTAGCTGGGGCCAGGCGCGGATGAGGGCCTCGTGGGTGAGCTGCACGCTGTCCTCGTCAACCGTCACCAGCCGGGCGTGGACGAAGTGGTCGAGGACCTGCCGTGCCTCGACGTGCCCCGGCGAGGCGGCCGGTGGAAGCAGGTCGGCCAGAGGGATCGTTCGCCGGGTGCTCTCGGTGTCCTCGCCGAGCCGCACCAGGCGGGGCAGGAGCCGCCGGGCGATCCGATGGCCCGCGGAGTCGAGGCCCTGCAGGGTGGTGTCGGCGGTCTGTGCCAGCGACCTGGCGATTCCCCCGGTCTCACGGTATCCGGCCAGGGTCAGCGTCCGTCCCTCCCGGTTCTGCCAGGTCGCCAGCAGGGCGTGGGAGAGAAGGGGGAGAACGCCTCCCATTCCCATCGCGCTGAGCTGCGCGCCGGTGCCGAGATCCTCCAGGAGGAGGTCGACGAGCCCGTCCTGGAGGATCAGCCCGGTCAGCGCGGCCGGTCCTTCGACCGCCTCGCTCAGCTGTGCCGTCGTCATCGGGCCGACGACCAGGGGGTGATCCAGGGCGGACAGGAGTTCCGGGTGGGCCGTGCAGTGTCCGTAGAAGTCGGCCCGCACTCCGATGACGACCACGGCCGGGGCGTCACCCTCGGTGCCGACGGATACGGAGTGCAGTGCCTCGACGAAGATTCGACGCTGGTGTTCGTCGGGACAGGCGGTGAAGACCTCCTCGAACTGGTCGACGATGATGACCGGACGTTCGGTCCGGTCGCCGAGGATCCGCACGAGCGCCTCACGGAGATGACCGGGCTGATCCTGGAGCCGTCGCCGGAACTCCTCGGGAGATGAGTCGCCGAGAACGGCGAACCGCTTGGCGAGCATGCCCACCGGATCGTCACCGGGGCTCAAGATCATGAACCTGCTGCCGGTCTCGCCGGAGTGCGATCCTCGCTGGAGAGCGGGGACCAGACCGGCGCGGAGCAGCGACGACTTGCCCGACCCGGACGGCCCGATCACCACGAGCGGCCCCGCCTGGGACGGATGTCCGGTCACCCGGTCGACCAGGGCGGTGATGAGATCGGTGCGGCCGAAGAAGAGTCCGGCGTCTTCCGGGCCGAACGCGGCCAGCCCCCGGTAGGGGCTGAAATCTCCCACCTGTTCTCTCGGGTCTTCGGGGGATCTGCTCCGGTAGGCGGGATTGGGGACGATCGGCTGCCGGTCTCCGTAGTCGGCGGCCTGGCGCCGAGGCCGGGGAAAACCCTGCGCGGGAAGAGTGCGCGACAGTGACCTGTAGAGATCGTCCAGGGTCAGCAGTGGCGGGGCCGTGGGGTCTCCATTGGTCAGCAGGTGGATGAGGGCACCGGTGAAGGCGGTGTGCTGCTGTCCCTCGGGCGCCCACGCGGCCTCGTTCCTGTTGGTGGAGGTCAGGAGATACATGCCTTGCCGGGCGGTGTCGAAGACCTGATCGATGTCGGCGCGGCCGGTGGTCCCCTGTGCTCGTCCGGCGAAGCAGCAGTCCAACGCGATGAGCGTCAGGCGGGCCGGGGAGCCGGCGACGACCTCCCGGACGACCGAGTACGGCAGGGCCTGGTGGCTGGGAATCCCCTCGGTGAGATCGACCGTCGAACGGGTGGCCAGATGCAGCTCGTTGTTACTGCTGACCAGGCCGTGGCCCAGGTAGTAGACGAACAACACGGCTCGCGCCCGCTGTGCCGCCTGGACCAGCGCGGCGCCGAACTCCTGCGGGCCGGAGGGATCGATCAGCACGGTCAGATCGGCCGGGTCCAGCCCCGCGTGGTCGATCAGGCACTGTCCGAGATCGCTGACGGTGCCGGGGACGGCGGGAACATCGGGCAAGCGGGAGCCGGTCGGGTATGTTCCCGAACCGACCAGAAGGACCTGGGTGCCGGGTGTGGCGAGCAGCAGGCTGAGAGGCGGTTCAGTCGCCGCCATCATGGGCCTCGGTGCTCTTGAGCACCTCGACCAGTTGCGTGGTGAGTGCCGGTTTCTCGACCAGATTCAGAGCTTTGACACCCTTGGCGGTCATCTCCACGCGAGTCTCGTTCTCACCGCGGGCCAGGGGCAGACTCACTTCTCCGCATGTTCGCAGCCAGGCGATCAGCACACCCGTCGGCGAGGCCCCCACCCCTCCCGTACCAAGGGCGACCTGCAGCCCGTCGACCACGGGACCGAGAGCATCGGGCGGCGGGTCACCCTCCCTGACCCGGACCTGTCCGCGCAGCTCGGGCTCTTCCCGCAACCAGGAGTGCAGGTTACGGAGTTCGTCCGCGGAGTTCTCGGCTGTGACAGTCACCGGCACGTTCAAATTGGCACTCCAGGATTCCTGGGCCCCCGCACCGCTACTGCGACCACCGCGTAATTCGACGCGGTTTCCTCTAGGTGGTACGCCCACCAGTTTGACCTAGGCGCCTATGGAAAGTCACCGCCTTCGGTGTTTTCGCGGTTCTCAATCGACGTCAAGTTTCCGGCACAGGATCATGCGGGGTCGCCACCCACCTCTCGGTCGGGTACTCCTGGCGAGCCCGTACATCGGGCCGCGGGGGTCGCCGCCGAGCGGGCGGTGAACGAGCGACGGGAGCGACGTGGCGATGTGCGGGAGGGTCCACCGGCGGAGGCGAAGAATCGCCGTGGGTGGGTACGGCCGGCGCCGGGAGCCGCGTCCGAGGCGGAGGAGCACGGAAGAGGTGCTCACCCGAGGGGGCACCGACCGGCCAGGGTGGCCACGCGAGCCGAGCACATCATGGCGCGTCGGAGAGATCGCCACCGAGGAACAGGCGAGATCATCTGACGTGTTGGCCGATGAAGGACCTGACGACCTGGAGGTTTTCCCATGAGCAGTGAGACCCCGAACATCGGGCGGTACGGCGTCTTCAGCGGGTTGGCCTGGCAGGAGGCGGGGGTGCGGAACTACGTCAACAACTGGCTGCGCGGCGGCTTCACCGAGGACGACCTGGCCGGCGGCGGCAGCGACCGGCTGATCGACGCGCTCTTCGCCTGGGGCGACGAGGAGCGGATCCGGGCGCGGGTCGAGGACTTCCACGCGGCGGGCGCGGACCAGGTGGCGCTGCAGGCCATCACCGAGTCGGGTTTCGACCTGCCCCGCGAGGAATGGCGCCGCCTCGCCGGGATACTGCGCTGAGGCTTCCTCATGCTGTCAGCGTGAGCCCGGCGAGGCGCCCGGTCAGGAGGAACGTCGGCTCGTCGTGGAGGTGGCCGAGCATGCCGGCCACGACGGGAGCAGGTGCCTGGAGGACGAGCCGCCGGACGGCGGCGGACCGGCGATGGGAACGGACGCTCTCCGTCGCCCGGGACCAGTGGTCCGGTATCCGGGGATCACGAGCCCGTCCAGGCCCCGCAGGTGCCGACGTAACCCGTCGGGCCCTTGTTGCAGGCTCGGAAGTGCAGGTCGGAGTACAGGCCGCTGGGAAGAGCACTCGTGCTGAACCCGGTCGTGTGGTCGTCGGCCTCATAGGTGACGAAGACGGTCGCCGAGTAGTTAGTCCACGTACTTCCGGAGTACCGGTACCCCTTGAACTGGAGTGCGCCGCCGTAGTTGTCGTTGTAGCAGTCGCCGTAGTCCGACAGCGACCCGCTCAGATACACGTCGTACGCCTTACGGCCATTGAAGGTGTTGATATAGGTGTAGGTGTAATCGAACGACGCCTGCGTGCAGTCGTTGGCGCTCCTGATCACGAAGTATGTCAGGGCGGAGTGATCGGCGGACGCCGAGGCGGGCACGGCGAGTGCGCCGACGAGGGTCAGTGCGGCGGCCAGCGGGGCGATCCTGCGGGCGAGGCGAGTGCGGAGGATGGGCATGCGAGACTCCGTACGTGGATGGCGAGGTCCGACTGAGATATCGCTTTTCGGTGCAGAGCAAAGTTAGGTCGTCGTGGCGCGCGGGATGTGACCGCCGGCGCACGTTCCTATGGAGATCAGTGCACTACCCGCCGTTGTTCCGCGTGTGCCTGTAGTCACCGGGCGAGACGCCGTAGGCGGAGCGGAAGAGGCGGCTGAAGTGAGTGCGGTCGCCGAACCCCCAGCGGGCGGCGATCATGTGCAGGGGCAGGCCGTCGAGCCGAGGGTCCGTCAGATCGCGGCGGCAGCGTTCCAGCCGGGCCTGGCGGATATGGGCCCTGACGGTGGGGCCACCGCGTGCCTGGAACAGCCGATGCAGGTAGCGCAGGCTGATGTGGTGCGCCGCGGCGATGACCTCCGGGCTCAGCTCCGGGTCCGAGAGCCGCAGCTCGATGAAGTGGTCGATGCGCTGGAGCAGGACCTGCAGGTGGGTCTCGGGGGTGAGCGCGTCGGACGCGTCCAGGCGGTGGGCGAGGGTGGCCGCCACCAGGTCGAGGGTGATGCCGGACAGGGCGGTCTCGTCCGCTCCGGTGTAGCCGTCCGTGTCCCTCATCAGCTGGGACAGGTGGGCGGCCAGCACCGCGCCGATGCCCCTCCGGGTGCAGATCGGCACCGCGGCGAGCCGATCGACGCTGTCGGCGGCCAGGCCCGGCAGGGCACGCGGGAACTGCACGACCAGTGACCGCGCCGGCTCTTCCTGCGAAGATCGCCATCCCTGGCTGGGGTGGGAGGTGCCGCAGAAGGCGAACTCCCCGGCGCGGTAGAGGGTGGAGCGACCTCGGTAGGTGAGGCCGGCCGAGCCGTTCAGGTTGAGATCGAGCAGATACATCTCCGGATCGTTCTCGCGGATCAACTTGAGAGTTCGGGCCACCTGGAGTGAGGGGTAGGAGAGCAGCGACACCTGGACCTCGCCCAGTCGCCACACGCGCATCGTGGCCGCGAAGTCGTCCTCGTGTTCGCTGCGGCCCCAGGCGCGCACGTGCGTCCGAGTGGCCATCTCGAACCAGCAGGGGAAACGGTCCCTGGCCGGCAGGTCGTGGGTGTGGAAGGTCATCGCACTCAATGGCTTCTTCTTCCGGCCGTGCCGCCGTTCCCCGCGGCCTCGGGGGAGACACGTCAGAGTATCGACTTCCCGCTGGAGACCCGGTGGAATCATCATGGCGGTGTATGGTCGCGGGCCGTCGACTCGTTCCTGTTCGCGGTGATGCCGCGCAGGGGGACCCGCGGCTCGGGGAAGCGCCGAGGCCCGTGTTCGAGACAGCGGACGATCATCCCTGCCCACGTGCCGCCGGACCGGATCGGTGCGAGCGCGGACGGGCGGAGCCCGTCGAACATGCCGGGAGCCGGCGGTTCGCTCACCGGCGCCACGGTATCCCCGTGGTAACCACCGCTCCGGATAGCGTCCGGGTCGGCGGCCGGAACTTGGGATCCGGCCCTGACGACGGGAGTGTTCCGATGAGTGAGATCGTGATTTTCGGGGCCGGCGGCCGGGCCGGACGTGCGGCCGTGGCCGAGGCGCGCGGGCGTGGCCACCAGGTCACCGCCGTCGTCCGCGACCCGGCCGTCCACGGAGACCTCGCGGCCGAGGGCGTACGGGTCGTCGCGGGCGATGTCACCGACACGTCCGCCATCGCCAAGATCGCCGCGGGTCACGACGGTGCGATCAGTGCCGCCTGCGACATGGGCGCCGACCCGCATGACTTCTTCACCGGCTCGGCGCGGGCCCTGGTCGACGGTCTGGGACAGGCCGGAGTGGGGCGGCTGGTGGTGGTCGGGCTGGCCTCCGCCCTGGAGACCGCCTCCGGGGTGAAGCTGATGGACACCCCCGGCTATCCCCAGGAGTACCGATCGTTCTACCTGGGACACGCCGCCGGGACGGAGGCGTTGCGCGCGGCCGAGACCACTCTCGACTGGCTGGTCGTCAGCCCGGCCGGCGACTTCGACCACGGCGGTACGCGCACCGGCCGGTACCGGACGGCCCCGGCGGACGCGGCCAGCCGCATCTCCTACGCCGACCTCGCGATCGCGCTGCTCGACGAGATCGACACCCCGAAGCACCGCCGCACGCATCTCGGCGTCGAGGAGGGCTGAGGGAGGTGGGCTGCCCGGCTTCCGGAAACCGGAGGCCGGGGAGTCCGGGCATGAACGACCTGTCCGGCGGGGGCTGTCGCGATCAGGCGCCCGGTGCCGGAGAGGTCGTAGCGTCGCTGCCGGTCGGCAGGGAGCAGAACGGAGCCGGGGTAACTCCGGTCACGAAAGGGTGTGCCGTCGTCGAGCGAGACGGTCGATGCGACCGATCTCCGCACGGCCGTGCAGGACCGTGAACTGCGGTGACGCCGTGAAAACGGTGGTGAGCTCCATGAAGTGGCGGTGCCCGAACGCCTTTAGGGAGCGCTCATCCCCTCGGGAATGTCGATGAACTCCCGAAGCAACGGCGGCCGGCTCGGCATCGTCATGGCCTTCGCTTGTTTACCTGTGGAAGGGGATTTCTTGAACTCCTCGAAATAGCCCTGAGGGAACGGCAAGGGAACGATCTCTCGGATGTTCATGGTCTACCGGGCCGCATTGATGGAACATCGGGAGGGGTGTGATGTAGGGTGTGATGTACAGCTGCTCAGGAGGAGCCGATGTTCGACTTCCTGCCTTTCGCCGAGGTCGTGCGCCTAAGCGGTGCACCGCTCAGGCAGGTCATCGCGCAGGTGCGTTTTGGCGGCCAGAGCATGCTCGGGACCTATGAGGGTGCCGCGGTGGTTCACGAGGCACTCGCCGATCACTACCCGCGTTTTCTGACGGAGCAGCAGCAGGTCGTCACGATGACGGCGACGGGAGCCTCCAGTGAGTTGCTTCCCCAGTATCGACTGACCGACCTGGACGGTGCCTGGTCCATCGTGATCGGCCGGGAGCATCTCACTCTGGAGACGACCCGCTATGCGACCTGGACATCGTTCAGGCAGAGGTTGGAAGCCGCGCTCACCGCCGTTGAGGACATCACAAATATTCGCGTTCGAGAACGTGTTGGTCTTCGCTATATCAATCATATCGAACCGGACGACCATGGACTTTTCTCTCAAAAGGTGCAGCCTGAACTACTTGGGCCGGCTGTTGACATGGGCTGGAGGCGGCACCTCAATACGATGATCAGCCAGGTAATCGCCGAAGACGGAGAAATGCAACTTTTGCTCCGTTATGGGCTTGCGGCCGACCCGTCGAACCTCTCGGCTCCCTACCTGATTGATGTAGACTGCGCCAAAGTTCAACCGCGCACATTCTCACTTCGGGAAACGCTGAATGATTTCGACGCGCTCAATGATGTGAGTTACCGTTGCTTCTGCTGGTGTGTTCCCGAGGCGTACCGAAAGCAGCTCGCCTCTGCCGTAGACGACTGAGCAACCCAGGGAGGGCACGGTGGCCAATGCCGCGCCCGGCCTCGCCGACCGGGGAACATCGCCGTTCACGGCGGGGACCGGATACGAACCCGATCCGATCGCCCAGCGCCTGTCCCAGGTCTTCCTCACCGGCACTGGTGCGTGCGAGCTGGGGGACACCTCCGTCAGGCTTGTCGTGCGCGGCACTATCGAGGCCGCCAACGCGACGCTGCTGAGCGCACTCATGAACGTGGTGATGGCGCATGCCCGATCCGGTCATGCCGCCCGGTTGCCCGAGGCGTTGTCCTCGTGGGCCGCACTCCTCGGCCAGTTGGATGACCTGAGGCTCGTCGCGGCCGGTGAGGTGCTGGAGCTTGAGGAGATCCGGGCGACCACCACAACGGCTGCCACGGCGCAGACACCCGATTTTCCCCAAGTCACACGCTCTCCCGAGCGGGAGCCGGCACTCCTGGCGCGTGAGGTCCGGGAGATGAGCGGTCTGGGAGCCAGGCTGCTCGGGGCCGCTCTCGGCGTGACCCGGGAACAGTACTCCCGCTGGGCGAACGGCCACCCCATCAGCGACGTCCGTCTCGGGCAGTTGCGATTTCTGCACACCCTCGTCCGTGACCTGGTTCGGCGTCTCGGGCCGGACGGTGCTCGCGCCTGGTTGCACACACCGCTCAACGGGGCGAGGACACCGGTCGATCTGCTCACGAGTCGACGGTTCGATCTCCTGCACCGCGCGATCGTGGCGGTAGAGGATCCACGCCCTGTCGCGGAGGGCGTGTTCGTGGCGCTGGCCGTCGCGGACGAAACAGAACTCCCCGGCGACGACGTCGATGACGACGACGAACCGTGGAGCCCCTACAGCCTTCCCGAGGTGGCGGACATGAGGGAAAGGGACGCTGACCAGACACCATGACCACACCTCCCCCCTCGGTCGACGATGCGGAGTGGCTGGAGCCCGAACACCTGTACCACCAGGTCGGTTCCGCATGCGAGATCGACCGGCCTGTCTTCCAGGGCGATGTTTACCACGGTGTCCCCCTGCCGGTCATGCCCTCCACTCCGCCGGAGCCCGGCAAGGTCCTCGTGGATTTCGTCGAGTCCATGGTGGCTCGTCCCTCACCCGTGCCAGTGCTACCACGGAGACAAGCTGCGTCCTCGCCTCACGGTCGCACCCGTGACGGAGGTGCCGCACTACGACAACTTCGGCCCCGAGCGCGCGGGCGCGATGGACAAGTTCGCGCTTCCCGACCTTCCCGTGCTGCTCGGCGGGAAGGAGACCGTCGCATCGCACGTCGCTGATTTCGGACGCCTGGTCAGTATCCCCAACAGATACCTCCACACCTCCCGGCGGATGGCCTGCCTCAGTCACCTGGGGCTCGGCCTGCTCGCCAAGCGTCTTCTCCGGTTCCAGATTCGGATGCCCAGCACTCTCGCCAACACGACGGCCTACACCTTCAGGCAGTGGAACGAGTCATTCGTGATGCAGGCCTGGATACGGTCGAACGGCGGTTCTCTCAAGGGATTCAGTGACTGGCTGAGGACGCCTCAGGTCATCCCAGCCCTCGACCCGGTACACCCGGTCGTACCGGGTGACTACCTCGACGGTGCCCTGGACGTGCTGATCGAGGAGATCAGCGGAAAACGTCCTGAGTGACCCCGACGCTCCGGACGCCTGCGCGGATGTGCTGATCAGCTTCTGAAGTTCAGGACGATGCCCGGGTGGTCACGGTTCGACGGGAAGACGCCAGCGGGCCCAGACGGTTTTGCCGGGGCGGTTGGGGAGGGGGGTGACGCCGGTGTCGTGGGCGATGGCCCTGACGATGGCGAGCCCGCGGCCGTGCAGGGACTCGGGATCCAGGGTGAGATGACGCGGCTGTCTGGTGCCCCGGTCGGTGACCTGGACCTGGAACTCGTCAGGACTCGCCCACAGGGAGAGCCTGACCACGGGCTCGCCGTGGACGATCGCGTTGGCGAGCAGCTCACCGACCACCAGGGCGACGTCGTCGACGAGGTGGTGCAACGCCCAGGCGGCGAGGGTCTCACTCACCATGGCGCGGGCCTTGCCGACGATCGGCAGGTCGTGCGGCAGGTCCCAGTAGACGGCGCGCGGGTCGTCCGGGGGGTGTGGGTGGCCCCCAGTCTGGGAGGGGTTCAGGGGGTGGGGGTCGTGCGGGGGGTGCGGTGTGTCAGGGGTCTCGGGCATGGCCCCTCCTTGGGGTGGCGGTGTGGTGTCCTCGGCCTCGTGCGTCAGGGCGCGTAGTTCGTCGGGGGTGCGGGCCCGCACGATCAGGGGTTCGGGGGTGGGCCAGCCGGCGACAGCGTGGAAGTGCCGGGTGCCGGGGCCGTACCAGACGGTCCAGGCGGGCTCGATCTGGTCGAGCTGCTCGGCGGCGGCCCGTTCGGCTAGGTCCCAGGCCTGGGAGTCGACCTGCTCGGTGACGGCCCCGCGCCGATGCCGCCCGCCCTGCCGGGGGTGGGGGACGCGTTCGTTCATGTCGTCGCCCCCTGCCGGTACGGGGTGTGCTTGCCGGAGGGGGGACGGGGACCCGGCGGCCGTCCTCGCCGGTACGGCACGGCGGCCGTGGCCACGGGCGGCTCCGGCCGCAGGTGTCGGCCGGGGGAGGGGGCGGGGAGCTGCTCGGGGGAGAGCAGTGGGGGGTGTTCGGAGGACTGCTGGGAAGGTGGCATTGGGGGGTGCTGCGGGAAAACCGGGGAGTGCCTGGGGAAAGTCGCCGGCGGTCGGCCGGGGCGAGCGGTGGGGGGTGGCGGGACGAGGAGGCGGCGGGGGTGGTCATCCGGGCGTGGACCTGGGCGGAGGTGGGCTGCTCCCAGTGGTGGTGGGCGTGGTGTGGCAGGCTGGCGGCCTCGTGCGCGTACGGGGGATGACCGCACCAGCGACAGCCGAGCGGCATCGGTGGCCGGTCGGCATGCCAACGGACCCTGATGGGCCGGGGGTTTCCTCGCATGTTCCGGCACCTCGGCGTCTTTTCCCGCTTCCTTTTCTGGACATAGCCAACTATTTTGGCGACGGGTTTGGTGGGGCCTTTCGTTGCATGTGGTAAGTGGGCTTATCCGATGGGTTTCTCGCGCCTTTCGTTCCCTTCGCAGGGTGCCCTCGACCGGCTACGTTGGGTATCGAAACTCCCCGCACATCACCGGGACACTTTGTAGTGGACTGTGTTTTTCTGTGTTGCCGGAGTAGCGCCCCCACAGGACGGAGCTGAAATGTTCGTTTTCCAGGAACCCGATCCTGCTGTGAAGCCTCTGGTCCTTTTGGGGACCGAGCTTCGCAAACACCGAAAAAGAACAGGTATCTCTATAGAGCGCCTGGCGGAGGTCATCCAGTTCAGTGCGAGCCTGATCGGCTTCATCGAGCGAGGGCAGCGCAGGGCCGGCCGGAACTTCATGGAGCGCTACGACGAGGCCATGGACGCGGGCGGGGAGCTCGTCCGACTCTGGGAAAACCTCACCCGCGCGGCGAGCCCCCGGTGGTTCCGGGGCTGGCTGGACATCGAACAGGAGGCGCATTCCCTACATACCTGGGAACCGCTCGTCGTTCCAGGCCTGCTGCAGACCGAGGAATACGCGCGGGCGGTTATCCGCGGCGAGCCCGGCATAACCGACAGGCAAATCGAGAAGGCTGTTACGGCTCGAATGGAGCGTCAGGAGATCTTCAGGCGCGCCACTCCACCGCTGTTCCGCGCGGTACTGGACGAAGGCGTTCTACATCGCCTGGTCGGCAGTAAGGAAGTCATGCGTCGGCAACTCGAACGCCTCGTGGAGGCGGTAGAGTCCCCGCGAATCGGCATCCAGATCATCCCCTCGATGCTGGGGGTGATGACGGGAATCCTCGGTAGCTTCGTGATCGCGCAGCTTTCAGGGAGTCCGGATACGGCGTATATCCAGTCCGCAATCCATGGGCACGTGACAAACCGCTCAGAAGATGTCGAAGCTATCCATAGCAGATATGACGCCTTGCGAGCCGAGGCGCAACCTCAGCACATGTCCATCGAGTTGATCAGAGAGGCGGAGAAACTGTGGACCTGAGCGATGAGCTGAAGACCGCAACCTGGCGTAAGGCCACCAAGAGCGGATCCGATCAGGGCAACTGCCTGGAGGTGGCTCCGTTGTCGGGTGGTCGGGTGGGCCTGCGGGACACCGAGGCGCCGGGGCGGGCGCCGTTCGTGGTGAGTGCGAGCGTCTGGGACGCCTTCGTGGACGGGGCCAAGAAGGGCGAGTTCGACTTCTGACTCCGCCTCCGGAAACGAGAGAAGCCCTCGGCCACTTGGCCGAGGGCTTCCATCATTTCTCGGTGTAGAGCATGGTCTTCGCGTGCTTGGTACGGATGCGTTTGTCGCGAGTGATCACTACCAGGTTCCTGGTCGCCACCCGAGGGATCCATTCGTCGTCCAGCGCGCCGAGGGGCACTTCGGGAATGAGCCGGTGGTTGGTGTGGATGACGTCCCGGCGTAGGAGCGCCAGGGCTCGGCCAACACCGGACATCCGATTTGCGGTTTATCGGAGTAAAAGACGAGGTGTTCCTGGCGTCCTGACTCACGTGATCCGGGGCGTCATCAAGCACTCCGGCAGAAGAAGACGCTGAGAATCTCCTCCTCCGCTTTCACCTGCTGGTTGACATGCCGGCCGGCATGTGGGGTCGGGCCTTCGCGTCGGCGATGTTGGATGTTGACCGTCAGTGGTCGCCGCGGAGGAGGTGACGCCTCGGTTCGGGGTGCCCGGCATGCGTGCGCTGGGGCGGCGGCCTGCGTTTCCGGAGGGAGACAGCGGGCAGCACCCTGACATGCCCAAAACGGATAATTCGGTTACGGTGACTCTCTGTGAGGATGGGCCGCTGTTGATCCGAGGGGGGTTCACGCTGATGACTCAGGACGGGGCCGTCATCGACCCGGGCCGGGCGACGGTGGCGCTGTGCCGCTGCGGGCGTTCGGCGGCCAAGCCGTTCTGTGACGGCTCGCACAAGCGGGTCGGTTTCCGGGCGGCGAGCGAGCCCGACGCGGTGGCCTGAGCGCGCGCCCTGAGCCGGCGGGAGGAGTGCGCGGCGGTCCGCATCCGATGTCCGGCGTAGGGGACCCCGCCGCGAAACAGGCGGGCCGCCAGTGCCAGCCAGCTGCACACGGCCCTCTCCAGCAGCCACACCGGGGCGAACAGTGCGGCGGTGAAGGGGAAGACCCGCCGCCCGCCGCCCCTGCGGCGGCCGATCTCGGCCAGTCCCACCGCCAGCCCGGCCGATACGGCGGCACCGGCCAGAACCGTCCGGGAACGCCGGCGTGGCAACCCGGCGGCCAGGACGGGGACGACGGCGAGGAAGAACGCCATGCGGGCCGGTTGGGCCAGGTCGTCGTAGGCCTGCCGGACGCGCTGGGACCAGAACCGGTGCGGCTCCGGCGGCAGACGGCGGACGTAGAGGTCCAGGGGGCGACACTCGCGACCGCCGTGGGCGCGGATCGTGCGGATGAGTTCCAGGTTTTCGAACAACACGTTCCCGTCGTAGCCGCCCATCTTCAGGAAGGTGGAGCGGCGTACGCCGAACGTGCCGGGGTAGTCGGCGCCGAGGCCGCGGTTGAGCAGGGTCCGGGCGGTGTCCCAGCGGGCGTGCCAGGGCAGGGGGGCGAAGTAGTTCTGCGGCCGGACCAGGTCGGCTCCCTCCAGCAGGGTGTCCAGCCTGGACAGTTCGGCCTCGCCGTAGCGGACGTCGTCGTCGGCGATGACCACGTGTTCGGCGTCGGCCCGGCGCATCCCGGTGATCACGCCGTTGACCTTGCCGTTGGCGAAGCCGAGATCCTCGTCGGGCCGCAGGTGCCACACCAGGCCGTTCCACCGGCGGGCGTGCCGGTCGAACAGGGCGGCCGGGGAGCCGTCGACGACGATGACGCGGACGCTGCGGCCGAGCCGGCGCAGGTAGGCGGTCAGCTCCTCCAGGCCGGAGTCGTCGTCCCAGCGCAACGGCAGTACGTAGGCCAGGTCCATCATCGGCTCCCCACCGTCAGGCCCGCCTCACGCAGGGAGGAGGCGCCGCGCCGCCAGTTGTCCATGACGTGCTCGGCGAAGAGCCGCTCCAGGGTGAGGGCGCAGGCGGTCCCGTACAGGACGTCGCCGGCGCGTGCGGGGTACTGCCGCACGAACCCGCCGCACATGTCGTGCGCGGCGATCTGCTCGTGGACGGCGTCGGCCTGCACGTGTTCGTCGTAGAAACGCCTCGCCTCCTCGTCCCCGCCCAGTCTCCGCAGGCCCATGGAGTAGCGGCGGTTGGGGATCGAGGAGGTCATCTCGAACGCCGTCAGGTGGCCCAGCAGCGCTCCGAGGTGCCGCCGATGGAGTCCGAACAGCGACATGGCGTTGGAGACGGCCAGCGTGATCGCCGGGACCCGGTCCAGGTAGGCGCCGTAGGAGTCGTCCATGCCCAGGCGGCGCATGGTGGTGCGGAACAGCTCCGAGTGCATCCGCCCGGCGTGCCCGCCGCCGTACTCGTCCGCCTGGATCTCGACCAGGGCCGCCTTGGGGCCACCGTGCAGCCGGGGGATCGCCCAGGTGTGCGGGTCGGCCTCCTTGAGATGGTAGATCGACCGGTGCGCGACGAACTCGCGGAACTGCGCGAGGTCGGCCTCGTGCTGCAGGAAGCCCGACAGGTCGGGCCCGGTGGCGGCGGCCGTCAGCTCGGCCAGGGCCCGGCGGATGGACGCCGAGAAGGTGGGAACAGGGCGCGGCACCGACCGCGCGAGACCGTCCTCGAACCGCCGCTCCAGCGCCCCTCTGACCGCCAGCAGCGACGGCTCCCACTCCCACTCCTCGTCCACCTCCGCGAAGCCGCGATAGTGCAGCTCGTAACAGGCGAAAAGCGCGAGCTGGAGATCCTCGTCCTCCAGGGCCGGTGTCCTGGAGGGCACCGGTGGCGGGCCGAACTCATGAGGCGGGCACGCCAGTCGCTCGAAGAGAAGCGCGGTGAGGGGGCCTCGAGGCGCGGGCAGTTGCATCCTGGTCTCCCGAAGCGACGATGGATCAATGAAGAACCGGTGAATGGTTCAGTTGAACAAATTGCATCTCCTTTGTGGTAATAGCACTCTCTTTGGGCTATAAGTTGGATTTTTAAATGTTCCCTCATCTGCAGAGAACTAACGCGGCCGCGCGGCGGGTTCGCGCCATGCGCCGGGCGGAGCCGATTGTCTCAGGCGGTGGCCGGCGGGCAGGATCACACCGATCTCGTCTCACCGGTTTCACCCGGCGGGTCGATGGCGGGCAGCCGGAGCACGAAGCGGGCACCACCGGCTGCGGAGTCCTCGACATGGATGGTGCCGCCGTGCGCGTGGGCGATCTCGCGCGTGATCGCCAGACCGAGCCCGGCACCGCGCGGGTCGACACGGCGCGACTTCTCGGAGCGGGCGAAGCGCTCGAAGATGTGCTCCCGCTCGACGGGCGGGACGCCGTCGCCGTCGTCTTCGACGGTCATCTCGGCGATGTCGCTGTCGCGCCGGACTCCGACCGTGATCGATTCCTTGACGTGCCGCTGCCCGTTGTCCAGCAGATTTGTGAGGATCCGGGAGATCTGGGGTTCCACGCCGTTGACGAACACACCGGATTCAAGCCGAAGCCCGGCCGGAACGCGGTCGTGCCGCCGGGCGACGTGCTGCCTCACCACTGCCGCCATGTCCAACGGCCGGCACGCCGCCGACTCGCCACCCTGTTCCGCCCGAGACAGCGTCAGGAGATCATCGATGATCGATTCAAGGTGGTCGACCTCGCGTAACACCCGGCGGAGCAGGTCGTCCAGATCGATCTGCCCGCCGTGCAGCCGTGCCCCCTCGATCTGCACGCGAAGGGCGGTAAGCGGGCTGCGCAGCTCATGTGAGACGTCGGAGGCGAACCGGTGCGCCTTCCAGCCGCGCTCAAGGGCACTGTTGATGCCGCGGGCGAGCCGGTTGATCTCCTGCCGACCCGGGAAGTCCGGGATCCGGCCCTCCGGATGACCCTCGTTGATCTCGTCGAGGCGGTCGCAGATCCTCCTCACCGGGCGCAGCGTGGCCATGACGATGCCGCGCATCCTCCAGCCGGCGAGTGCCATCGGCATGATCGTCTGGGCCGCGAAAAGGATACCGAGCAGGCCTGGGACGACAGGCCCGGAGACGCGCCGCGCCCTGTGGCGGGCGGGGAAGTCTGGAGCGGAGCGCACCCGCGCGGCCTCCGGTGAGACGGGAGCAACGCCTCCCGGCACCGGTACCGGTGCCGCCGGGATGGTGACGAGAATGGCGAGCCGCACGCAGGTCGACTGTGCGGGCAGCGGCACGCGCAGGCCGGACATACTCGTGGCCGGTACCCCCGATAAAAGGGCGTACTCACTGCTATAAAAGGATTTGCATACTCTTTATAAAAGATTTCCTATATGACTTTTTGTTGGACACTGCGCGGTATGCGGTGGTCACCTCGGACAGCCCGGAGAGGCGGCCCCCAGGGGCCGGCCCGGGGACCAGGTCATCCGGTGGCAGGTGGCCCGAGGGGATCGCGGGCCTGCCGCGAGGCGCGGGCGCCGGGCGCCATGAGTCGCCCTCGCCCTCGCTCCGGAGTGTTCCCGGCGCGGCCCCGGTGAAGATCTTGCTGTCCGTGGTGCCGGCCGGGTCTTTGGCGCGCACGCTGCGGGAATGGTGGCGTCATGGAGCTGTTCGCCCCGATGCCGCTGGACGAGTGGCGGGACACCAAGGCCACGTTGCACCGGTTCTGCCAGGTGGTGGGCAAGATCCGGCTCGCCGCCGAGGTCCGGCGCAACCACTGGTGGAACGTGCCGTTCCACCTCACCGGCCGGGGGCTCACCACCCGCCCGATGGGACAGGCGGACGGCAACCCGATCTTCACCATCGACTTCGACTTCGTCGGCCACCAGCTGCTCGTCACCGAGCTGGACGGCCGGGCGGTCTCCTTCCCGCTCTACGGCCAGTCGGTGGCGTCCTTCTACCAGAAGGTCATGCTGGCGCTGGCGGAGCTGGACGTGCAGGTGGACCTGGACCGGCCGTGGCCGTTCGACCTGCCCGACTCCGGGCGGCCGTTCGTCGAGGACACCGAGCACGCGGCCTACGACCCCGTCATGGCCAATCGTTACTGGCAGGTGCTGAGCCAGGTGAACCTGGTGCTGGAGGAGTTCTCCTCGGGCTTCTCGGGGAAGATCAGCCCGGTGCATCACTTCTGGCACACCTTCGACCTCGCCTGCAGCCGCTTCTCCGAACGCCGGGTCGACCAGCCGCCCTCGGTCGACCCCGTGACGCGGGAGGCCTATTCGCGGGAGGTGATCAGCTCCGGCTTCTGGTTCGGCGACGACGTCTTTCCCGAGCCCGCTTTCTACTCGTACACCGCCCCCGAGCCCGAAGGGCTGGAGAACGAGCCGCTGAGGCCCGAGGCCGCGGAGTGGATCGAGCAGCGCGGCGGCCACCTGGCCGTGCTGCGCTACGACGACGCCCGATCGGCGGCCGACCCCCGCGTCGCGGCACTGGCCTTCTACGAGAGCGCCTACCAGGCCGGAGCCCGGCGTGCCGGTTGGGACATCGCCCGGCTCGCCTGCCCCGGCGGGATCACCGACCCGCAGCTGAGGACCGGCCCATGACCGGGGCGACCGTCGGATCGGGTGTCCGCCGGCCTTACCGGCGGCGAACCGGGGGAAACCCCGGATCACGCTGAGTGACCCGGGGTTCCCGCTCGGTGTGGTCGTGTGGTCGTCCGGTGGCCTAACCGCGGAGATCGAAGGCGCGGACGGTGGTCTGCTTGATGGTGTTGCCCGCCTTGTCCCAGGCCTCGACCCTGAGGGTGACGGCGCCCTTGGTGTGCTTGAGGGCGGGGTAGCGGGTGGTGGCGGTGTAGGTCCCGTCCTTGCCGCGCTTGACGGAGACGGGGGTGTAGGTGGCGCCGTCGTCGGTGCTGGCCCACAGCTTCAGGCCGGTGATGTCAGGCATCTTCGAGGGGGACGGGGAGTGGTAGGGGGAGACGGTGAAGGTGTGCGTACGGTCGGCGCGGACGCTGTTGGCGGCGTCCAGGGTGTCGCCGAGGTCGTAGCCGACGAACACGACCGGGGCGGGCCTGCAGGGCTCCGCCGTGCCGTACAGCACTTCCAGGGAGCAGAAGGATCCGGGCAGTCGCTCGGCCTTGACCGGGGTGGTGAAGGTCCATTCGGTGTCGTTCCGGTCGTTCTTGGCGGTCAGCCGGTAGCTGCCGGGACTGTCCGGCAGGCTGAAGAGCGGCATGAAGTCGGTGCCGCCGACGGGGGTGCGCGGAATCTCCTTTCCGTTCTGGTAGAGGCGGACGTCGAAGCCGGGCTTGGACAGGTCGGTCGTCGGCCAGTAGTCGCCGTTGTACTTCCTGGTGCCCGGCGAGCCGTAGCTGGGCTCGAACTCCGCCCACAGGCTGTCGCCCTGGACGCAGATCATGCACCGGAAGAACGAGCCGATGTTCGCGCCCGGCCTGGCGAGCCTGTAGACCTTGTCGGAGCCGGTCGCGGCGCCGGGCGTGAACGGGGTGGTCATCCAGGACTGCCGGGTGCGGACCGGCTTGTCGAACACCTCCAGGGCCCACTGCGGGACCCGGTCGTCCATCGGCGCGCCGCGCATCTCCTCCATGCCGTGCGACCAGAGGACCCCGGAGTCGAGCGGTCCGACCCAGTCGCGGCGTTCCCGCAGGGTGAGCCGGGGGCCGCCCCACCCGGAGACGGACGTCGACATCGGCATGACGTCGTCGGGCTTCTGCGCGTACCGCCAGTCGTTGTAGCGCGCGTGGGCGACGATGTGGGGGTTCAGGTCGATCCGGGCCAGGTCGCGCTCGGCGAAGGTGTAGTGCAGCGAGCGGGGCACCCGGCCCTCCTCGTAGGGGGCGAAGGTGTAGGTGTAGGGCGACTCCTCGGTGCCGGTCACCCGGACGGTGACCGGCTTGCCGCCGGTGAGCCGCTCGCGCAGGCCGAGCGCCTCACGGGAGGGCAGGGACACGGTGGGGAGACCGATGGGCTTGGCCTCTCCGGTGTACGGGGTCTGCGTGAAGCTCAGCGGGATCGCGCAGCCGGTCCCGGGCTGCGGGAAGTGCGCTATCGCGGCCGCGCCGGCATCGCGGATCGGGCCGATCCGCTCGATCTGGACTCCGCACATGGGTCCGGACAGACCCGCTGACATCGGCGCCTCCACAAGGACGAGCTTGCCGCGCAGGTCGCGGCCCGCGATGTCCTCGGGCCTGCCCTCGCCGACGTCGACGACCTCCAGCTCACGGGTGCCGGTGAACGGCCGGAAGTCGGGGAAGCCGTCGTACTGCTCGTGCACCCCGTAGGTGTTGACGCCGTGCAGCGCGGAGGCCGGGTGCAGGGTGAGCCCGCCCCGCCCGCGCACGCTCATCTCGACCTCGGGCCTGCCGAGGGTGAAGCGGGTGTGGAAGCGGAAGGCGCCCTTGGTGACCTTCTCCGTGGGCAGGGCCCACAGCCGGGACCAGGTGCGGCCGGGCCAGGTGAATCCCATGTAGGCACCGCCGTTGGCCACGGTCCGCTGGTAGGCCACGTAGGGAACGTTGCTCAACGGTTCGGCCGGCTGCGGGGTGGTGAAACGGACCTCGGTCAGCTTCCGGGCGTCGAGCGTGATCTCGGTGTCCCCGGTGACGGTGAGCTCGGGCACGGACAGGAGCGCCAGGTTGTCCCGTTCGTCGTCGCCGACCCAGGTCAGCACCTGCGTCACGCTGACGACGCCCTGCGGGACGCGGGTGACCGTGGTCCCCTCGGAGGTCAGGGCGACACCGCCGAGGACGCCCTTGCCGCCGGACACGTCGATGGTGTCCTGGGCCAAGGGGGTGCGGGGCTTGCCGTCCCTGCCCAGGGTGTGGACGGTCAGCGTGACCTTGGGCGCCTCACGCACCACGCCCACCGGGATGCGCAGCTGGACGCCGTCGGCGGTCGCGGTGACGGCGCCGGTGTAGTTGTCCAGGCCGGCCAGGGTCTTGGGGTCGACGGTGGCGGTGGTGGTGGCGGTGCCCGCGGCGGGCACGGTGAGGGTCGTCCCGGCGAGGGTCAGCGCGCCCTCGACCGCGCCGCCGTCCGACTTGTTCAGGACGGGGGTGAGGGTCAGGGTGACCGGCCGGCTGCCCAGGTTGGTGTAGGTCAGCTCCCGCGTCACGGGTTCGGCGTCGCTCTCGATGGCGCCGAAGTCGGCCCCGGGGGTGACGGCGAAGACCTGCTGGGTGTACGCCCTGGCCACGTCGACCCGGCCGGCGCCCTGCTTGAACACGCTGAGCGCGTCGTCCTTGGCGGTCGACATGAGCGCGGCCTTGATCTGCGGGCCCGTCCAGTCCGGGTGCAGCTGCGCCATGATCGCGGCGGCTCCGGCGACGTGCGGGGTGGCCATCGAGGTGCCGTTCGCGGCCGTGTAGTGCTCGTTGACCGGGCTGCCCATCGTGGTGCCCGCGGCGCGTGCCGCGGCGATGGCCACGCCCGGGGCGGCGACGTCCGGCTTGAGGCCGCCGCCGACGCGCGGTCCCTGGCTGGAGAAGGTGGCCCACGCGTCGCTCTTGTCCACGGCGGCCACGGTCAGCGCGGCGTCGGCCGTGCCGGGGGCGGAGACCGTCTCGGCGCCCGACGCGCCGGAGTTGCCCGCGGCGATCACGAACAGCGCGCCGGTGGAGGCGCTCAGCGTGTTGACCGCCTGGCTCATCGGGTCGGTCCCGTCGGTGGGACCGCTGCCGAGGCTCATGCTGATCACCTTGGCACCGGAGGCCGCGGCCCACTCCATGCCCTCGATGGCCTGGGAGTCGGAGCCGGAGCCCGTGTCGTCCAGCACCTTGCCGACGATCAGCTGGGCGCCTGGCGCGACGCCCTTGTACCTGCCGTCGGCCGCCGCGCCGGAGCCGGCGATGGTGGAGGCGACGTGCGTGCCGTGGCCGTGGCCGTCCTGCACCTCCTGGCCGGGGATGAAGGACCTGCTGTCGGCGATCCGGTCGGCCAGGTCGGGGTGCTTGGCGTCGATGCCGGTGTCCAGCACGGCGACCTTCACACCGGCGCCGTCGTGCCCGCCGGCCCACGCCTGCGGCGCGCCGATCATCGGGACGCTCTCGGCGAGGTCGGCCTTGACCTTGCGGTCCAGCCACACCTTGGCGATGTCGCCGCGCAGCGTGTCCGGTACGTTGGCCGGCCCGGCGAGCCCGTTCGCGCCCTTCTTCTCCGGTACGGCCCGTACCGCGTTCCAGAACGCGCCCGCCTCGGCCTTGGTGACCTGGAGCGCCGAGGCGTTGACGCTCTCCAGGGTGAGCACCGGCTCGCTGGCCGGGATGGCCTTGGCGGCCGAGGCGACGGCCTTGGCGGTGTGCTGCGGCGGGTACTGCACGATGACGGGCAGCTGCTTGGTCTTGTCGTCGGTGTAGCCGTTCTCGGCCAGGTAGGTGACGTTGAACAGCTCCCGGTCCAGGCGGCCGGCGTTGATGGCGGGCAGGGCGTCGCTGGGGGTGACGTACACGCCCTTCGGGGTGGCCAGCGTGGACAGCTGGGCGTTGGTGCCGTCGGGGCGGACGCTCGGCTCGGGGCGCACGGCGTACCTGCCGCCGCCGGCGTCGCTCAACCTCACCCTGTCCCCGGTGACCAGGGTGACCGTGCGGTCACCCTGGCCCAGTCCGGTCAGCGCGATCGGGTCGGGGGCCGGCTCCGTCGCCGGGGTGGCCGGTGCGGGCTCCTGTTCCTGGGCGAGGGCGGCCGTGCCCGGCGCCACCAGGGTGCCCAGCACCATGACCGAGGCCGCCAGGAGCGATCCTCCGCGCGCCACCTTCCGTCTCGTGCCGGTTCGAGCGGGGATTCGAGCAGTGATTCGAGCGGTGGTTCGAGTGGGGGGAGGGCCGGGGTCGCCGCCCGGCGGGGGCTGGTCGGGGGACATGTGTGCAGACATGCGGAACTGCCCTTTCGGGGGGTGGGGCTGGAGAGGTCAGAGGGGTTCGAACCCTTCGGGGGTGTCGTCGGGGAGTTCGGCGGCCGCCTCATCCGGCGGGGCGGCGGGGGATACCCGCCCTTCCTGGTCCGCGTCGGCCTCGGGGGCGGCATCGGCCGGGCGGCCATCCGTGGAGTCGGTTTCGGACATGCCGTTAGCGTCGCCTGCGCGGCACGTCGGGACTATGGGTAGGGCCCCCCATTCGGAGGGCCGTAATGGGGTGCGGTACTACGGGGGTGGGCGGTGCCGTACGGCTCAGCGACCGTCGCGGTCGCCGCCCAGGTGCATCCCGAGGGCGGCGCGGGAGCGGAGTCCGAGCTTGCGCAGCGCGGCGCTGAGGTGCTTCTCCACCGTTCTGGGGGACACGAAAAGCTGCTGGCCGATTTCCCGGTTGGTCAGTCCGGCGGCGGCCATTTCGGCGATCTCCCGTTCCCGGGGAGACAGCCCGTCGCCGTAACCCTGCGGGCCACCTGGGTATCGCCCCTTCACCGCCACCCCGTACTTGCGGGCCAGTTGCGCGGCACGGTCCAGATCCCACCGGGCGCCCAACGCCTGAAACGTCGTGATCGCCGCGCGTAGCGGCTCCTCGGCCCGCGTGTCCGCGGCGGCGAACAGGCAACCGGCCGCCTGTTCACGGGCCTGGGCCGCCTCGTACAAGGCGCCCAGCCGGGCGTAGGCGGATCCGGCCGCCAGGAACCGCTCCGCGGCGGCCGTAGGGCCGGCCGCCAGATGCCCGCGCGCGTGCGCCAGCGCGGCCGGAGCCAGTGGAGCGTCCAGGCCGTCGAGTCGCGCCGAGAGCCGGGTGATCAGATCGGCGGCCTCGTCGTGCCTGCCCACGCCGGCCATCGCCTCGGCCAGCGCGGGCACCGCCCGTACCGCCAGCGGCCAGAGCCCCTTGGTCTCCCACACGGTGACCGCCGCGCCGGTCACCGCGAGCGCCGCCTCGGCCTCGCCGCGTGCGCTGGACAGCCGGAGGAATCCGGTCACCGACAGCGGGAGCAGCTCGTAGCCGCCCAGGTCGACGGTGCGCCGGACGACATCGTGCAGGTCGCGCCGGGCGACGTCGAGGTCGCCGTGCGCGAGCGCCAGGCAGGCCGCGACCGTCTCGGCGGTGATCCTGTCGAACGGGCGGCCGCCGTACTCGTCGAGAAGCAGCGCGGTCTCCTGGGCCAGCCCGGTCCACGTGCCCCGGCAGTAGGCCAGCACCAGAGCGACCAGCCGGCAGCGGGCCAGCGGCTCCCGGGAGGATTCCGCACCGGCCGCCTGCGACGCGGCGGTCAGGAGTTGGTCGGCGAGTTCGAAATACCCGGTGCAACACGCGCTCTCCGCGATGGACCGGTAGGCGTTCACCTCCTGGCGATGCCGCGGCCGGCCGCCGGTCCGCCGGCGGACGTCGTCGGTCAGCGCGGCCCAGCGCCGGTCGCCGAATCCGCTCAGCGAGGTCGCGACCTTGCCGAGCACGAAGACCTCCTCGACCGGATCGCCTATCGCGGGCACCACTTCCAGGGCCCGGTCCAGCCACACGGTGTGCTCGGCCAGCGGCACGGCCGCGTCCATCGGCCTGCCGAGGGCCGCCATCACCCACGCCGCGAGTTCGGGCCGGTCCCCAAGGTCGTCGACCGCCGCGATGAAGGCGCGCCGCTGCGCGCCGGGGGCGTCGCCGAGCCGCTCCTGCAGCAGGCCGATCAGGAAGTGCAGCTGCCCGCGCAACGGCCCCGGCTGCTCGGACTCCAGGGCCTCCGACAGCAGGTCGATCACCTCCGGGGGACGCAGCACCTGGCCGGCGGCCCAGCCCAGCCGCACCGCCAGGTGTCCCCGGCGTTCGGGCTCCAGCGGGGCGTTCCGCAGCACGTCCTCCAGAATCCGCACGGCCTCGGCGTCGTCGCCCAGCTCCGACGCCTGGTCGGCGGCCTGCTCCGCGGCGTCCACCCACTCCCGCAGCAGACCGGCCTGGCGCAGATGGTGAGCCTCCTGCCCCAGCGGCACCGGCTTCACCGAGCGTACGGCGGCCGCCGCCCGGGTGTGCAGGTCCTGCCGCCGCCCCAGGGGGACTCCCCCGTACACCGCCTGTGCGGCCAGTACGTGCCGGAAGGCCACCGTCCCGTCCTGCTCGGCCAGCAGCCCCGAGACCAGCAGCTCATCCAGCCCGGCCACGGTCTCGGCCCGGGACAGCCCGCCCACCTGGGCCAGCACCGCCACCTGTACCGGCACCTGCAGCACCGCCGCGGCTTCGGCCACCCCGCGCGCCGCCGCGGACAGTCGGCCCACCCGCTCGCGCACCGAGTCACGGACCCCCGGCGGCACGTCCAGCTCCGCCAGCGCCTTACGCGCCCATCGCCCGCCGCGCAGCTGGATCAGCGCACCTCGTTCCCGCAGCAATGCCAGCAGTTCCTGTACCGCCAGCGGCAGGCCCGACGACAGCTCGTGCAGGTGCGCCCCGAAGTCGGGGGTGACGTTCTTCGCGTCCAGGATCGACGCCGCGAGCACGCCGGTCTGTTCGGCGTCCAGGGCCTCCAGCACGACATGGTGGTGGAAGACCGAGTCCGGGAGACGGCCCGTGGCCTCCCTGACCCCGGCTCCGACCTCCTCACCCCGATAGACGAGCACCACCGACATCCGGTCCGGCAGGGCCGCCAGCAGGTAGGCGAGGAACTCGACCGTCTGCTCGTCGGCCCAGTGCAGGTCCTCCATCACCAGCACCAGCGGTCCCAGCGCGCTCAGCACCTCTCTGAGACCGCGGAACAGCCGGTGGCGTTCGGCCGCCCGGTCGTCCAGCGGTTCCAGGGGAGGCGGCAGCACTCCCGTCAGCTCCGGCAGCAACCCTCGCAGAGCACCCGTGACCGGCGACAGCTCGGCCCGCGCCAGCAGCTCGCCTGTGCCGCGTAGCGCCTCCACCACCGGCCCCAGGGGAAACGGCTCCCGGATCCGCCGGGCGCCCCCGACGAGGAACAGGCGACCCGCCGCATCAGGGTGGGCCGCCATCTCCGTCACCAGCCGGGTCTTACCGATGCCGGCCTCTCCCTCCAGCACCACCACGGCGGGCGGACGGCTCATCGCGGTCACCAGCCGCCGTAACTGGTCCTCACGTCCCACGAGAACCGGAGAGATCACCCGTCCCGCGGCCGTACCCCCGTCCAGCGTCATCCGGCACGCCTCCACTCACCCGGCCCACTCCACAACGGCCACTCGGACTCCAAGCCCTGAACCGTTACGATCCGGATCATTCAAACAGCAAGCCCCCGCCGCCACTACCGCCCCTCCTGCCGACACCGCCTGCGGCCGCCTCTCCGAACGCCGGGCCGACCGGCCCGCTACGAGAGCACCTGTCAGGCCGGGAACCGGTCCCTGAGCGGCGGCACGCCGCTCAGGGACCGATCCAGCGGACCAGGTCGTCCAGCGGCAGGCGGCCCGAGGGGATCGCTGACCTGCCGCGAGGCGCGGGTGCGGGGTAGCCGAGGGAGATGGCGGTCCTGACCCGCCACGGAGCCTCGACGCCGACCATCCGGCCGGCCCGCTCGGCGTTGGAGGCGGGAAAGAACGAGGCCGGGCAGCTTCCCAGGCCGAGGTCGTGCGCGGCGAGCATGAGGTTCTGCGCGGCCCGGCCCGCGTCGAACTCCGCGTCCTCGCCGCCCGTGCCGTGGTCCACCGCGAGCAGGACGACCACGGGAGCGGCGGCCAGGTGAGCCGCGTAGCCTCCCAGCAGGCTCAACCTCCGCTGCAGGCCGTGCTCCCTGACCACGACGAACCTCCACGGCTGGCGGTTGCGCGCCGAGCCGGTCCACCGAGCCGCCTCCAGCACCCGCACGAGGTCGCCCGTCGGCACCGGTGTGCCGGCGAACCACCGGGTGGCCCGCAGTGGCCCGCCCCTCTGCCCCACGCCCATCTCCCCGATCCCTGCTCCGGCGACGTCCTGAGGCTAGCGGTCACTCCACTTGATCTCGTAGGGCTGGAGGGCGAACGACTTTCCGTCCACGGTCGTGGTGATCTTCGCGTCGGTGGTGTTGACCATCAACAGCCGCCGCGGCTGTGCGAGCACCCGGACCTTGGGGTCGGAGGAGGTGACGTGCTCCAGTTCGGCTCCGGCGGGGAACCAGGTGGTGAAGTCGGCCACCAGCTTGCCGGTCGGGAGCTCGGCACCGGTCCGCGGGTCCCACATGCACCCCTGGCAGGTGCCCTCCTTGGCCTGTGGATTCCAGTACAGCGCGGTGGCGGCGCCGCTCTCGGCGAACTCGATCATCGAGGCGGCCTGGACGGCGAGCCGCATCGGCTCCGGCCAGACGGTGTCGTCCTCGGGGACGAAGTACCACTCCGACCACCAGACCGGCAGGTCGCCGGTCTTGTCGCGCAGCCAGGTGGTGACCGCGCCGAACTTGCTCAGCGCTCCGAACGCGTCGGGCAGCAACTCGTGGGCGTCGGTCAGCGAGGCGCCGTCGACCACGATGAAGTCGGCGCCCTTCTTGTTCTTGAACCAGTAGTTGAAGGCGTCCAGGGCGTTCTGGTTGACGACTCCCCAGCTGCCGCGCAGCTCGGACTCGCCGGTCCTGTTGCTGTCGAAGCCGAGGTAGGGGCCGCCGATCTTGGCGTCGGGCCGGACCGCCTTCACCGCGTCGTAGACCTTGTTGTAGAGGTCGGTGTAGCCCTTGAAGTCCGCGGGCTTGGAGTGGTCCTTCCAGAAGCCCTTGAACTCGTTCCAGACCATGAAGTACTCGACGTCGCGGTACTTCGCGGCGACGGTCGCCGACAGCTTGGCGAAGTCGTCGAAATGCTTGGGGTAGGGGGCGTCCTCCAGGTGTTCGTCCCAGGCCGAGTCCTCGGTCGGGCCCTCGGGGCCGCCCTTCATCCAGTCAGGGGCGCAGCAGAGCGTGATGATCTGTGTGCCGCCGGACCGCCTCATGAGGTTCGTCCGGCTGTCGAGGTCCTCCCAGTAGAACTCCTGCGGGCGCGGTTGGGGGTTGAGCGCCCCGAACCCCATGATGTGCTGGTTCTGCAGCATCGGGGTCCGGGCGAGTGTCCGGCTCACCTCCTGCTCGAACTGCGGGGTGACGTTGTTGGCGCTGACCCCCGTGTGGGTGAACCCCCAGCGAGGCCACGCCGGGTCCACCGCCGGCGCTTTCTGGATCTTGCCGCTGGGCGCCGTGGTCGGGGGATCGGACGCCGCCGTCGAGGGGGCGTCGGCCTGTCGCGTGGCGGTGACCGCCTGGTCCGGGGTGCTGCCGAAGGAACAACTCGCCGCCATCATCGCCGTCGCGATGACTCCCGCGGCTGAGGCGACCACCCGCCCAGGCCGCCACCATGTCGATCCCTCAGTACTCGATGACACCTGATCCCCACTCGATCTTCGCCGTCTGCTTTGCCCAGAGGGTTCCACAGGCGGAGTAAAAGCGGCGTATGGGGAAGTGGTTCGCAGGTAAACGTTATGACCGGCCCGAAAGGCGGGCGTGCTCGCCGGCCACCGCCGCCTTCGCGGTGTCGTCGTGAGCCAGGCCGAGGGCCGGTTGCCTACGACGACACCGCCATCACGAGCCTTCTGTCACAACAGGTCGTGCCACACTCCCGGTATGAGGCCCAGCCCTGATCCGGAGGCGCCCGTCAGGGTGTAGACCAGCCGCTGCCCGTCATCGGTCAAGCTGATCAGCGAAGGTTGGGTGAGCGCGGATCCACCGGCGATGTGTGTCATGCCGCCGACCCGATAGGTCCGCAGGCTGTGGAGGGCATCGAATATGCCGGTCCCGGTCTTGGTGCGGTGGTGATACGCCAGCACCTGGCCGTCTCCGCTCAGGACCTCCGGCGTCGCCCACTCCTGGTTGGCGGAGCCGCCCTGCCCGGAGGTGTCGCTGACGAAGGGCACCACGATGTCCGCGCGGGTGACGGGGCCGGTGCCGAGTCGTTTCAGTGCCAGGCCGCTCACCAGCGGTTCCGATGCGGGAGAGCGGTTCCACCAGGTGTAGGAGACCGCCACGGTGCTCCCGTCACCGGAGATGATCGGATTCGACACGCGGGGTACGGCGCTGTCGCTGGTGACCTCGGTCCGGGTGCCCGCGGCGGCGTCGAACACCCACACTCGCCATTCGTTGCCCCCGTCGCGGTTGTCGATGGTGCCGTACGCCACCTTCGACCCGTCGTCGGACATGGTCGCGCTGAGATCCAGGCACTTCTCGTCGGCGGCACCGGTGGTGCACTCCTCGTCCATCCGCTGCGGGGCGCCACCGGCGACCTGACGGAACGCGTTGAACTGGGCAGTGGTGCCCGCCAGCTTTTTCCGGTACAGCACGACGTCGCCGTTGTTGCTCACCCCGTACGGGGCCAGATCGGTTCCCGGACTCCAACTCGTGCCGGCGTTGATGCGGTGCACGATCAGGTTGCTGCCGTTCAGGAAGGCCACCGCGTTCCCGTCACGACTGGCCTTGAAGATGTAGGCCGAGGTCACCGCTTCTCCGGTCAGCCCTCTGGAGACGACGATACGTTCCGTGGTGGTCGTGTCGTAGCGGAAGAGATAGAGGTTGTAGTTCGCGGGATTGGCCACCGGGGCGGCCGCCAGATTGCTTCTGCCCTGGGTGAGGTAGAACAGGTATCGGCCGTCGCCGGAGATGACTCCCAAGGACGAGTTGGTGGAGTCGGGCCGGCCGCGGGGCACCTCGTTGCTGGTCGCCAGGTCGTTGCCCTGCGTCATCGGTGCGGGGAAGGTGAGGTCGAGGGTGGTGATCTCCTCGCTCTCCGAAGGGAGGCTGGTGCCCTGCGCGTTCCGCGCGTACACGGTGATCCGGTACGTTTCGCCAGGCGCGAGATTCTGCACGAGCGCGTGCGTGGCGTTGCCGGGGGCGTAGGCCGTTACGGCATCGGAAGCGTCGTCGGAGGCCGTGGGTTGTGCGATGACGACGTAGCCGCTGATCGCGCTGCTGCCCTGCGACACCGGTCGCTGCCAGCTCGCGGTGATCGACCGTTGCCCCGGGCGGCTCCAGCCGTCCCGGCGGGGTGCGCTGGGCGTGCCGTAAACGGTGCCGACCTCCACCGCCGCCCGGGCACGCAGTTCGGGGTGGCCGCCGGTGGCCGGACTGACCACCTCGATCTCGGCCACTCCCTGCTCCGTGCCCGCGGTGTACAGCCCGTCCTGGTTGATGGTGCCGGGGCCTTTGAGCACCGCCCAGTTCTTGGTGACGTTGTCGGGGTAGCCGGACACCGTGGCGTCGAACTGGAGACTCAGTCCGGGCGCCACCTGGCCGACCTGAGGGTTGATCTTCAGGCCCTGGAAGGTGTCCCCGCAGACGAGGGACTTCCCGGCAAGGGGTATGAGGTCGGGATTACGCCAGGGCGAGTACGTTTTGTTGAATATCCTCGCGTCCAGTGCGGCGCCCACCCTCACCAGGCCCGCGAGCTCGCACCACGGATTCTGGGTGGTGCTCGTCTTCAGGTCGAACCTGGGGAACGTGAAGGTCAGCGCGGGGCCGACTCCTCCGTACAGCATGAGCGCGACATCGGTCTCTATCCCCGTGCTTATCTGGCCGTCGCCGTAGAGACCCACACAGTTCACCACCGAAGGTCCGGTGCAGTCGTCAAGCCAGAACCCCGGCCCCTCGTTCTCGAAGATCTCACAACCGTTCTCCGTAGCGGTACCGGAGGCGGTGCATCGGACGCCTACCTCCCTGTCGAGGTGGGCCGCGTAACTCAGGCCGACCGACACCTCGCCGGACACCGTGTAGTTGATGTAGAAGCGGGTGCAGACCTTTACCGGAACACCCCTGATCTTGACTTTGAAGCACGGGCCCTTCACCACGCCCAGGGTGAGCTTCTCCTGGAACCCCCTTCTGAATCCGTGGTCCAGCCGGAGCTCCGACGAGAGCTTGACGCTGGTCTCGGTGACCACCTTGGGGCGGTAGTCGAGAAGATTGCTGGTGAGGGTGTTGGTGATCTTGAAAGAGGGGTCCACGGTGACCCAGCCGTTGAGCTGGGTGGTGGTTCTGCCCCTGTCCCGCAGCGTCCAGCTGAGGTCGACGACCAGCACTCCCGGTGGCCTGATGAACGCCCTGGGGGTGCCGGGACCGGCGGCGGCCACCCGCGCGCCGGGACCGGCCGGGATGAACTCCATCTGGTCGGCGTCCAGGCGGGTGTCCATCGAGAAGGCGGCGTCGGTGAAGATCTCGTCGAGGGACGACGTCGTGGTGCTGACGATGAACTCCTCGCCGGAGGCGGCGGCGCTCAGCACCTTGCCGAGGAATCCCTCCGGGGCGTGCGGGCTGTCCTCGATGATGACGATGTCCCCGAGGGTGAGCCCGGTGACCTGGGCCGGGGGATTGTGGAACACCAGGGTCCGGCCGTCGCGCACGTCACGCAGGGTGGCGAGGGCCGCCTGCGACAGCAGGACGGGATCGCGTTTCACCGTCACCTTGGGGATGATGCTCCCGGTCGCGCCACTGGCCGTCCCGTTTCCCGAGGCGTTGGCGGCCCGCACGGTGAAGGCGTAGGCGGTCTCCGGATTCAACCCGGAGACGGTGGCGGTGGTGGTGGCGGCGGAGGTGGTGACGCTGTGACCGCCCGGGGCGGCGGTCACCGTGTAGCCGGTGACCGGGCCGGTGCCGGTGTCGACCGGCGGTTTCCAGGAGATCTCGGCCGTCCCGGTGGTGGGCACGCCGACCAGGACCTGCTCCGGCGCCCCGGGGGGCCGGTTGGCCGAGGGGGTGACCGCCTCGACGGCCGACGGTGTGCTGTCTCCCGCGCTGTTGCGGGCCACGACGGTGACGGTGTAGGCCGTCCCGTTGGTCAATCCGGTCAGAGAGGCGGTGGTGTCGGTGGCCTCCACCTCCACGGTCACGTCGCCGGGCTGCGCGGTGACCACATAGCCGGTGATGGGCGATCCTCCGTCACCGACCGGCACCCACCGCACGTCGACGCGCCGGTCGAGCGGGAACGCCTGCACACCGGCCGGCCGCAGCGGGACCTTGGCGGGTTCGGGCGTCACCGGGTTGGACGGCCAGGACGCGCTGCCCTCCCCGACGGCGTTGAACGCCGTCACGGTGAAGGTGTACGCGGTGCCGTTGGTCAGCCCGGTCACGATCGTCTCCGTCGCGTCGGGCGCCGTCTCCACACTCGCCGCCCCCGGAGTGGCGGTCACCACGTACCTGGTCAGGCCAGAGGTCCCGGTGTCGGGGGGCGTCCAGGACACACGCACCGCACCGTCCCGGGGGTAGACGTCCGTGATGAACGGAGCACCGGGCGGGGCCTGCACGGCGGGTGTCACGGGGTTGGACGGTTCGGACGGTTCGGAGGTGTCGGCCGCGTTGGTCGCCGTCACGGTGAAGGTGTACGCGGTGCCGTTGGTCAGTCCGCCGACCGTGGCGGTCAGCGTGGTGCCGGCTACGGTGGCCGTGGCGTTGCCGGGTGTCGCGGTCACCGTGTAGCCACTGATCGTCGAACCGCCGTTGACGGGTGCCTGCCAGGACACGGTCGCGCTGCCGTCACCCGCGGTCGCGGTGACGGCGGTGGGCGGGGACGGTTTGCCGATCGGGGTCACCGAGGCCGAGGGAGCGGACGGCTCGGAGGTGCCGGCGGTGTTGGTGGCGACGACGGTGAAGGTGTAGGCGGTGCCGTTGGTCAGGCCGGTGACGGTGGCGGTGGTCGCCTGGCCGGATACGGTGGCGGTCCGGTCGCCGGGCGCGGCCGTGACGGTGTAGCCGGTGACGGGCTTTCCACCGGTGTCGGCCGGGGCCGTCCAGGACACCGTGGCCTTGCCGTCGCCGCCTTCGACGGTGACGGTGGTGGGGGCGCCCGGAGGCCCGGCCGGCGTCACGGCGGTCGAGGGTTGTGAGGCGGGGCCGGTGGTCTGGCCGTTGGTGGCGACGACGGTGAAGGTGTAGGCGGTGCCGTTGGTCAGGCCGGTGACGGTGGCGGTGGTCGCCTGGCCGGATACGGTGGCGGTCCGGCCGCCGGGCGCGGCCGTGATCGTGTAGCCGGTGACGGTTCCGCCGGGGGCGGTCCAGGACACCGTGGCCTGCCGGTCGCCGGGGACCGCGGTGACGTCGGTGGGCGCCTCCAGCCCCGCCGCCGGGATGACGGGGTTGGACGGAGCCGATTCCGGACCGGGGCCGGCGGTGGTCCGTGCGGTGACGGTGAAGGTGTAGGTGGTGCCGTTGGCCAGTCCGGTGACCGTGGCGGAGGTGCGGTCGGCCGTGACGACGAGAGTCGTGCCACCCGGCGTGGTGGTGACGGTGTAGCCGGTGATCGGTGAGCCGCCGGTGTCGGCCGGGGCGGTCCAGGACACCGTGGCCTTGCCGTCGCCGCCGTTCGCGGTGACGTTGGTGGGGGCACCAGGTGTGGTGTTCGGGGTGGCCGGCGAGCTGGACGCCGACGCGGTACCGGTTCCGACGGCGTTCTTCGCCTTGACGGTGAAGGTGTAGGAGGTGCCGTTGGTCAGCCCGGTGATCGTGGCGGTCAGGATGGTGCCGGCGACGGTGGTCGCGGTGTTGCCGGGCGTGGTGGTGACGGTGTAGCCGGTGATCGGCGAGCCGCCGGTGTCGGCCGGGGCGGTCCAGGTGACGATGACCTGCCGGTCGCCCGCCGTGGCGGTCACCGCCGTGGGCGGAGCCGGTGGGCCGACCGGCGTCACGCCGGGCGAGGGCTGGGAGGCCGGGCCGGAACCCGCGGCGTTGGCGGCGACGACGGTGAAGGTGTAGTTGGTGCCGTTGGTCAGGCCGGTGACGGTGGCGGTGGTCGCCTGGCCGGATACGGTGGCGGTCCGGCCGCCGGGCGTGGCGGTGACGGTGTAGCCGGTGAGGGCCATCCCCCCGGTGTCGGTCGGGGCGGTCCAGGTGACGGTGGCCTGCCTGTCACCCGCGGTGCCCTGAACCGCGGTCGGTGCGCCGGGCAGACCACCCAGTGCGGTGATCGCCCAGAGTTGTGCGTCTTTGGTGGCGCAGGCGATCTGGATGATCTGTGCCATGTTGGCCAGGGCCGCGTCCTTGACGGCCGCGCAGAGGTTGCTGGCCTTGTTCTTCAGCCGGGTTCCGCCGGACAGTTCCAGCACCTGCCAGCTCTGGGCGTCGGCGTCGTTGCAGACGACCTGCTGGAGTTGTGTTCCGGGGTCGGGGCTGGCGTAGGGCACGTCCAGGCATTTGCCGGAGTTGACGTTCCTCAGGGTGTAGAAGCCGTCGCCTGTTCCGGTGAAGGTCCAGTTCTGTCCCGCGGCGCCGTTGCACTCCCACTGTTGCAGCTTGATCCCGTCGGCCTGCGAGCTCGCGGGCACGTCCAGGCACAGCCCGCTGTTGATGTTCACCGCCCGCCGGCCCACCCCGTCGGCCAGATCGAGTGGCGCCCGGGTGATGACCGCCCAGAGTTGTGCGTCTTTGGTGGCGCAGGCGATCTGGATGATCTGTGCCATGTCGGCCAGGGCCGCGTCCTTGACGGCCGCGCAGAGGTTGCTGGCCTTGTTCTTCAGCCGGGTTCCGCCGGACAGTTCCAGCACCTGCCAGCTCTGGGCGTCGGCGTCGTTGCAGACGACCTGCTGGAGTTGTGTTCCGGGGTCGGGGCTGGCGTAGGGCACGTCCAGGCATTTGCCGGAGTTGACATTCCTCAGGGTGTAGAAGCCGTCGCCTGTTCCGGTGAAGGTCCAGTTCTGTCCCGCGGCGCCGTTGCACTCCCACTGTTGCAGCTTGATCCCGTCGGCCTGCGAGCTCGCGGGCACGTCCAGGCACAGCCCGCTGTTGGCGTTCACCGCCCGCCGGCTCACCCCGTCGGCCAGGTTCACCGACGTGCTGATCGTCCAGATTTGTGCGGGCTGGCCGGCGCAGGCGATCTGGACGATCTGGGCGGTGTTGGTCAGGGCCGCGTCCTTGACCGCCATGCAGAGGCCGTTGGCCTTGTTCTTCACCTGGAATCCGGTGGCCGACTCGACGGTCTGCCAGTTCTGGGCGTCGGAGCCGTTGCAGACGACCTGCTGGAGTTGGACTCCGGGGTCGGGGCTGGCGTAGGGCACGTCCAGGCATTTGCCGGAGTTGACGTTCCTCAGGGCGTAGAAGCCGGCGGGCGTCGCGGTGAACGTCCAACTCTGTGCTGTGGCGCCGGTGCATCCCCACTGTTGCAGTTTGATGCCGTCGGCCTGTGACGCCGCGGGCACGTCCAGGCACAGCCCGCTGTTGGTGTTCGCCAGTCGCCGGCCCACCCCGTCGGCCAGGTCGGCCGCGGCGGCGGACAGCCGATAGGGCAGGGCGGGGCTGAGAACCAGCAGCAGTCCTGCGGTCGCGAGCAGGGCGACCCAGGGCAGAGCGTTCCGCCAGGAAAGCTTCGACGATGACCATCCACGCACGCCGGCCTCCTCGATGATGCTCACGATCACAGGTGCTGCCGCACATGACTAATCGCCGTGCATCAGAGTTCAAGATCCGCTACGAAGCTATATGAATGGTTTTTAAGGCGACATACCATGAAAGATTGATCTATTCCTACAACTGCAGCGGTATGTCGGGTACATCGCCCGCGGTATCCGGAGGCGGTAACGATTTCCTGCCGTCCGGTCAGGAGATCCGCCGGAAATCTCCGGGTGCCTCGGCCGCAGGGCGAGAACCCATCCCGGACGCCCGAGTCGGCGAACGAGGTGAGCACTCACATCAGACCGGCGATTGCTTCCAGCGGGACCAGGCGTTCAGACGTCGCGTGAGTTCCACGCGGCTCGGAAGCTCTCCGCCAGGTGTCGTAGCCCCGGCTCGATCCGCTCCGCCGGGATGGCGCCGTACCCGAGCACCAGCCCCGCCCGCGCGGGGGCCTCGCCATAGTAGGGGGCGAGGTCCTGCAGTGCGATCCCCGCCTGGTTCGCGTACGCCGTGACACGGTTCATGTCGACCCCGGCGTCCGAGGTCAGGTGGGCGCAGAGGTGCAGGCCGGCGGCCGAGGGGATCGGCTCCAGCCAGTCGCGGAAGTCCCGCCGGAGCGTGGCGAGGATCCGCTCGCGGCGGGCCGCGTACTCGCGGGTCGCCTTGCGGACGTGTCGCCCGAGCAGGCCCTCGCCGATGAACCCGGCCAGCGCCGCCTGGGTGGGAAGCTCGCCGTGCCAGTCGGTGAGTTGCCTGGCCCTGCGGAGCGCGGGCTGGAGCGAGGCGGGGGCGACCAGGAAGCCCAGCCGCAGCATCGGCAGCATCGTCTTGGAGAAGGAACCGACGTAGATGACGTGGCCGCTGCGGTCCAGGCCCTGCAGCGGTTCCAGCGGGCGGTCCTCGAAACGGAACTCGCTGTCGTAGTCATCCTCGATCACCACGGCACCCCGCCGCTCGGCCCATTCGAGCAGCGCGGCGCGGCGGCCGAGCGACATCGGGGTGCCCAGCGGGAACTGGTGCGAGGGCGTGACGTAGACAAGGCGGGCGGAGTCGGGGAGGGCGGACACGTCCAGGCCCTCACCGTCGACCGGCACCCCGGTGACCCGCGCGCCCAGTGACCGGAACAGCAGCCTGGCCGGCGGGTAGCCGGGTTCCTCGACCGCCACGCGGCAGCCGGGCTCGATCAGCACGCGGCCGATCAGGTCGAGCGCCTGCTGGGCACCCTGGGTGACGAGCACGTCGGCGGCGCTCGCCCGTACCGAGCGGGAGATCCCGATGTGGCGGGCGACGGCCTCCCGCAGGCCCATATGTCCCGAGGGGTCGCCGTAGCCGGTGGAGCGCACCAGCGCCGGGCGCAACTCGCGGGCGACGAGCCTGCGCCACGTTTCGAGCGGGAACAGCCGGGCGTCGGGGACGCCCACCCTGAAGTCGTAGACCGGTTCCGTGGCCGGTTCGCTCGGCGGGGTGGGCAGGGACCGCCAGAGGCGGCGGGGGCGCACGCCGCTGCCCGCCGGCGCGGCCCGGGAGCGGGTGCGGCCGAGGGGTTCGGCGCACACGAAGGTGCCCGCGCCGACCTGACCGACGAGGACGCCCTCGGCGGTCAGCCGCTCGTAGGCGCCGGCCACGGTGTTGCGTGACACGCCGAGCCGTCGCGCCAGCTCGCGGGTCGGCGGCAGGCGCTCCCCCGGGCGCAGGCGGCCGTCGAGGACGGCGTCCAGAAGCTGCCGGTAGATGCGGGCGGACAGATCGCCGCGCCCGGCGAGGCTCACATGGAAGTCCACCCGACCGTCCTCGTATTGGCCCAATGATTCTGTCTTCCATTGGATCTTATATGGGGCCAATCCCCTCAATAGAGTCACGCTGTTCCCAACACGGGAGACCTCAGCGCGGTGACCACCAAGGAGTCCGATGTTCAGCCGGATCATGCCGCCTTCCGGGCCGCCCAGGATCCTCGCCCTCGCGCAGCTGACCAACTCGATCGGAGACGGCGCCTACTACGTGTGCTCGGCGCTCTACTTCATCCGGATCGTGGGGCTGTCGCCGACCGAGGTCGGCTTCGGGCTGACACTCGGCTGGGCCGTCGGGTTCGTGGCGGGGGTCCCGCTCGGGCACCTCGCCGACCGCCGGGGACCGCGCGGCACGGCGGTCCTGCTGGCCGTCGCCACCGCCGTCGCGGTCGGCTCGTTCCTGTTCGTCCGGTCCTTCCCGCTGTTCGTGCTGGTCGCCTGCCTGTACGCGATCTCCCAGTGCGGTCTCGCCGCCGCCAGGCAGGCACTGCTCGCCGGGCTGGTGGACAGGGCGCGGCGGACCGGGGTCCGGGCCCACCTGCAGGCGACGGTCAACGCGGGGCTGGCGGTCGGCGCCGCGTTCGGGGGAGCGGCGCTGCACCTCGACACCCCGGCGGCCTACCTGACGGTCCTGGCGATGGACGCGCTGAGCTTCCTGTTCTCCGCGCTGATCCTGCTCCGCCTCGCTCCGGTGCCGGCCACGCCGGCCGCCGGAGCGGGCGAGCCGGCGCTGGCGGTGCTCAGAGACCGGCCGTACGCGCTGATCTCGTTCCTCAACATGATCGCGCTGTTGAACATGCCGCTGCTCAGCCTGGTCATCCCGCTCTGGATCGTTCAGCGGACCCAGGCCCCGAGCTGGACGGTCGCCGCACTGCTGGTCCTCAACACCCTGGGCGTCGTGCTGTTCCAGGTACGGGTGGCCCGGCGGGTCAGTGACCTGGAGACCGCCGCCCGGTCCGTACGGTGGGCGGGCGCGGTGCTGCTCGCCTCGTGCGTGGCGTTCGCCCTGTCGTCGGCCGGATCCTCGGCGTGGGTCGCCGGGCTCGTCCTGCTCGTGGCCGCCTGCCTGCAGGTGCTCGGTGAGATGATGCAGGCCTCCGGCGCCTGGGAGATCGGATTCGACCTCGCCCCGGTCGGCAAACAGGGCCAGTACCAGGGCTTCTTCGGATCCGGTGCGGCGGTCGCGAGGATGCTCGGCCCGCTGCTGCTCACCACGCTGATCGTCACCTGGGGGACTCCGGGCTGGCTGGTGCTGGGCGGCCTGTTCCTGCTCTCCGGCCTGGCCATGGGACCGGCTGTGCGCTGGGCGCTGCGGACCCGGCGGCCGGACCCCGGTGCGGAGCCGGAAGGCGCGAGGGTCGTGTTCTGAGGCCATGGCCGCCGGGAGGACAGGGGCCTCGGCGGCCATGGCCTCGGGCGACGGTCGCCTCGACGGTGACCGGGTACGGGGCGGCGGCGACCTCGGCTCGGCCGACGCATCATGCCGCAGGGCTCCCGTGATATCGCGTTCGGCACGTTTCACGGAACAGAATCGCGGCAACCGGCATTTAAGGTGAATTGTCTAGTCGTACATAAAATGCGAAGAAGCCCTGTAGGGTGGATTCGGTTTTCTCTGAAATGCCATCTGTTTGCTGACTCGAAAATGGGGGGCGCGTTTTCCTTTTTGGTGTGCGGGTATTTCCGATTCGGATCGCTGGAAATGATAAAAAATCGGATTCTCGCTGCAAAGGGAAACAAGTTGATTCCTCATGGGAGTGAGCCGGCCGGGGGTCCTGCCGGCCGCCGCCTCTTGAAGTATGCCGTCGTCGTGACCACGGCGGGGACGGTGCTGTTGAGCCAGGCGCCGGTGAGCGCGATGGCCGAGCCCGTGCCGGGCGCTTCGGCCGGAGCGGTCGTCAAAGGGGGCGGTCCCGTCGCATCCGTCGATCACCACGGGGAGTGCCGTCACAGACCTTGCCGCCGTTGCGGCCGTCCGTGCCACCGTTGTCACGGATTCTGCGAGCGCGGACGGCGGGGGCGTAAGGGGATACAGGGCGTTCCGGGACGCCGAGGTCCCCAGGGACCGGAGGGGCCGGAGGGCGAGAGGGGCCCGATGGGTTTTCCGGGACCGCAGGGCGAACAGGGGCCGGAAGGTAAGAGGGGCCCACAGGGCCACCCGGGTTCGGAAGGTCCGGCGGGTCCGGCGGGTGCTCAGGGGGAGAAGGGTGATCCGGGCGCTCAGGGTCCGGCGGGTGCTCAGGGTGAGAAGGGCGATCCGGGTCCGGCGGGTGCTCAGGGGGTGCGGGGTCTTCAGGGTCTGACAGGTCTGCAGGGTCTGACAGGTCTGCAAGGTCCGGCGGGTCCTCAGGGTGAGAAGGGTGATCCGGGTACCCAGGGTCCGGCGGGTCCGCAGGGTGAGCAGGGGGCGGTGGGTCCGCCGGGGGCTCAGGGTGAGAAGGGTGATCCGGGCGCTCAGGGTCCGGCGGGTCCGCAGGGGGAGAAGGGCGAGCAGGGGGATCCGGGGCCGATGGGGCCGCCGGGGCCGGGGGGCGGTATCGACTCGGCCATCCAGGGCGACACCGAATACCTCGGCTATGTGCCGGGCGACGGCCGGACCCTGCTCAGGGATCCGAGGACCACCCCGAACTGGCACGACCTCTCGTCCGTGCCCGGTTATCCGGGCAACGTGATCGGTATCACCCTGGCGGCGCTGGGAGGCAGCCTGTACGTCGACATGCTGAGCACCGACGGCAGGGTCATGCAGACGACCTGCAGGATCAGGCCGGTCCCCGGCCGCGGGGGAAACCCGGCATGGCCCGGCAACTGCGGCGCTTTCGTCAATCTGACGCCGCCCACGGGGCGGACGACCGGGACACGGATCTACTGGACCGTTCCGGGAGGCGGCTGAGAACACGGAGGCGGCTGAGAACACCGAGGCGGCCGAACACGGCGGGGCACGGGCCTGCCGAACCGTCCCGTGACGCCGCAGGCGGATGATCGCGAACATCCTTTTGTGATCATCCGTCTTTTCGGCCACCGGAGACCGGCCCGATGTCCCGGGCCCTGTGGCCGATGTGCTTCCCCGGTGTCACCGGCGGTCGCGGCGGCGGCGTAGCAGGTGCCGGACGATCAGCCCGGCGGCCAGGACGACCAGGGCGAGGAGCAGGTAGCCGAAGTAGCGGGCGATCTCGTCGTACACCTCGCCGATGTAGTTGCCCACGGTGTACCCCAGCACCGTCCACACCGTGACCCACAGCGCCGCGCCGAGGGTGTTGAACGCCAGGAAACGGAGCCAGGGCATGCCGATGGTGCCCGCGACGATGCCGTTGACCTCGCGCAGTCCCGCGATGAAGCGGGCGACGACGACGACCTTGCCGCCGTGCCGTTCGAAGAACCGCTCCGCCTTCTGGAAGCGTTCCGGGGGCAGCAGGACATAGTGGCCCCAGCGGCGGATGAAGGCGCGACCGCCGGTGCGGCCGATCAGGTAGCCGAGGTTGTCCCCGGCCACCGCGGCCAGCACCGCGATCGGCACGATGGCGGCGAGGTGCAGTTGCCCGGCCCCGGCGTAGATCGCGGCGGTGAGCAGGATCGTCTCCCCGGGGACGGGAACGCCGAAGTCCTCCATGAAGATCAGCGTGCCGACGGCCAGGTAGCCGTACTGGTCCAGCAGCGGTGCCAGATGGGCCAGCGGGCCGGGTAGCGGTGGAGCCATACTGTCACTCTATGGGGTTGTTTGATTACTCTGTGCCCCGATTCGGTGTGAGGGTGGCCCGGGATGCCGTCTTGCTGGTGAACATTCTGATCTGTTTTAGGAATTTAATGGCCATATGTCCGATAGATGACTATCTGGGGGGAAAGTGGCCAGTGAGCAGGCGGCATGAGCCGCCGGGAGTACCCCGGCGGCTCATGCATCCGAATCAGGAGGTCCCATGAAGAAGGAACTTCTCGTCTCCGGGCTGAGCGTGCTGATGTTGAGCGCGCTCCCTGTCGCCGCGGGGGCGGCCACCCAGTCCGCGCCCACCCCGACGCCGTCGGCGTCGCCCCCGGGCCACACGTCGTCACCTTCGCCCGGCGTGAGCGGCAAGCCGGTCGGCCCCGGCTGCTCCGCCCTGCCGGCCACCGGCAAGGGCAGCCTCGGCAACGCGGCCAGGGAGCGGGTCACCACCGCGGTGGCCGAGAACCCCGAGCTGTCCACCCTGAGCACCGCCATCAAGGACGCGGGTCTGACCAACAAGCTCTACACGGCCAAGGGCGTCACGATCTTCGCTCCCAGCAACGCGGCCTTCGACCAGCTGCCGCCCGGCACCCTCAAGAAGCTGATGGCCGACAAGCCGCAACTGGCCAAGCTGCTGACCTACCACGTGGTCGAGGGCAGGAAGAGCCCGTCCCAGCTGACCGCGGCCCCGCTGAAGACCATGCAGGGCGGTCAGATCACCGTCAAGGGCTCGGGGCAGGACTTCGTCGTCTCCGGCAGGGCCAAGGTGGTCTGCGGCGACATCGCCACCAAGAACGCCACCGTCTACATCATCGACAAGGTGCTGCTGCCCCGCTCGAAGTGAACCCGTCAGCGGTCCAGCTGGAAGGCGGCCATCGGGATGTGCAGCCAGGTCGGGCGGTTGCGGGCCTCGTAGACGACCTCGTAGGCGGCCTTGTCGAGTTCCAGGGCGCGGAGCAGGACGGCGTCCTCGGCGCGCAGATGGCCGCCCCCGGCGGAGTAGCCGGCCAGGAAGGAGGAGCGGTTGAGCTCGGCCCACTCGACCGCGCGGGGGCGCAGCTCGTCGGCGTCGACGTGGTCGGCCAGCAGGTGGCGGGCCGCGTAGTCGAAGGAGCGGAGCATCCCGGCCACGTCGCGTAGCGGTGAGGCCAGGGCCCGGCGCTCGGCGATGGGCTGTCCGGGCTCGCCCTCGAAGTCGAGGATGATCCAGTCTGTGGGGGTCCGCATCACCTGGCCGAGGTGGTAGTCGCCGTGGACGCGCTGGACCGGCATCTCCCTGGCCACCTCGGAGACCCGCTGGTACGCCTCCTCGGCGACATGGGCGTGCTCGCGGAGCTCGGGCACCTCGGCGACCGCGACGGCCAGGCGGCGGCCGAACTCCTCGACCATCCGCTTGACCTCCTGCGACTCGATCACGTCGACCGGGAAGGCGGCGGCCAGCTCGTGGTGTACCTGGGCGGTGGCCACGCCGAGGCGGAAGGACTCGGCGCTGAAGTCGCCGCCCGCCTCCGAGGCCGAGCACTCCAGGGTGCCGTAGAGATCGCGGACGCTGGTCAGCGCCAGCGCCCAGCCGTCGTTGGAGTTCGACAGGAACTCCTGGGTCATCGCCAGCGTGGTGGGCTCGCCGTCGAGGTCGGTCTCGATCCAGCCGTACGGCCGCGCGATGTGGGTGCCGTCACGGCGGGCCAGGGCGGTGACGATCTCCAGTTCCGGGTTGACCCCGGGGGTCAGCCGGCGGAACAGCTTGCAGATGTAGGTGTCGCCGTACACCAGGGAGGTGTTGGACTGTTCGGCGTTGAGCACCAGGCTCCGCAGGGAGGTGTTGATCTCCACCCCGTCGAGGTGGCGGAAGCGGAGCGGGCCCAGATCACGGTTCTCCGCCATGCCGGTCAGCAGGACGCAGGTGAGGTCGGCGTCGTAGGCGGCGTCGTAGTAGTCCTCGCCGATGTGGGCGGGCTTGAAGCGGTACTCGTCGGGCGCGTCGGTGCCGAGCAGCAGTTGGTACCGGTCGCATGCCCCGGCCTGGTGAACCGAGATGATCACGTGGCGCAGGCGTGGTGCGAGTTGCACGTCCGAGTCGACGACGAGATTGTCGATCGGACGCCCCTTACCGGCGAACCATCGTTGATGGGTGATCCAACCGGTAAGGAGCTCCGTCAACACGGCTTTACGCCTCCTGGGATACGGGCGGCAGGGTGAACCAGTAGAACCCATGCCCCGGGAGCGTCAAAAGATACGGAAGCTCGCCAATCGGTGGGAACGGAACTCCGCCCATCGTCTCCACGGGAATCGACCCCTCGAAGCGGCGGAGATCCAGCTCCACCGGCTGAGGGAACCTGGAGAGGTTGTTGACGCACAGGATCCGGTCGTCGCCGAGTTCCCGCACGTAGGCCAGGACGCTCGGGTTGGAGGAGTTCAGCTCGGTGAAAGCGCCGAGGCCGAAGACCGGGTGCCGCTTGCGGATGTCGATCATCCGCTTGGTCCAGTGCAGCAGCGAGCCCGCGCTCCGCTGCTGGGCCTCGACGTTCAGTGCCTGGTAGCCGTAGATCGGGTCCATGATGACCGGGAGATACAGGCGGCCGGGGTCGCAGTCGGAGAATCCCGCGTTGCGGTCGGGACTCCACTGCATCGGGGTGCGGACCCCGTCGCGGTCGCCCAGCCAGATGTTGTCCCCCATCCCGATCTCGTCGCCGTAGTACAGCACGGGAGAACCGGGCAGGGAGAGCAGCAACGCCGTGAACAGCTCGATCTGGTTGCGGTCGTTCTCCAGCAGCGGCGCCAGCCGCCGCCGGATGCCGACGTTGGCCCGCATCCGGGGATCCTTGGCGTACTCCGAGTACATGTAGTCGCGCTCGTCGTCCGTCACCATCTCAAGCGTGAGCTCGTCGTGGTTGCGGAGGAAGATGCCCCACTGGCAGTTCTCCGGGATCTTCGGCGTCTGGGCCATGATCTCCGAGATCGGGTAGCGCGACTCCCTCCTGACCGCCATGAAGATGCGCGGCATCAGCGGAAAGTGGAACGCCATGTGGCACTCGTCGCCCCCGGTGGCGGGGTCGCCGAAGTACTCGACCACGTCGGCGGGCCACTGGTTGGCCTCGGCCAGCAGCACCCGGTCGGGATAGAGCCGGTCGACCTCCGCCCTGACCCGCTTCAGGTACTCGTGGGTCCTGGGCAGGTTCTCGCAGTTGGTGCCGTCCTGCTCGAACAGGTACGGGATGGCGTCCATCCGGAACCCGTCGATGCCGAGGTCCAGCCAGAAGCGGAGTACCTCCAGCATCGCGTCCTGCACGTCGGGGTTCTCGTAGTTGAGGTCCGGCTGGTGCGAGAAGAAGCGGTGCCAGTAGTACTGTCCCCGGACCGGGTCGTGCGACCAGTTGGACGTCTCGGTGTCGATGAAGATGACCCGGGCGTCCTTGTAGAGCTCGTCGTGGTCGTTCCAGACGTAGAAGTCGCCGAAAGGACCCTCGGGGTCGTGCCGGGAGGCCTGGAACCACGGGTGCTGGTCGCTGGTGTGGTTCATCACCAGGTCGGCGATGACCCGCATGCCGCGCTTGTGCGCCTCGTCGACCAGCTTCACGAAATCTCCGAGGTCCCCGAAGTCGGGAAGGATCTTCATGAAGTCGGCGATGTCGTACCCGCCGTCGCGCAGCGGTGACTCGTACAGCGGCAGCAGCCAGAGGCAGTCGACGCCGAGCCACTGGAGGTAGTCCAGTTTCTGGATGAGACCGCGGATGTCTCCGGTGCCGTCGCCGTTGGAGTCGGCGAAACCCCGGATGAGAACCTCGTAGAAGACGGCGCGCTTGAACCAGTAGGGATCGCGCGGTTCTTCCTCGTCGAAGGTGTTCGGAATTGGCTCAGGTAGCTGACTCACCAGTGGACTCCCCGCTGTTCTGCCGGTATACGCGTACCCGGCCGGCTCACCGCTGGTTCGCCGCCGCTGCACGCAGAGTGAAGACGTGCGCTGGGTGGATGTGGGGATCGAGGCGCACGTAGTTGTCCTGCCGCCACCGGTACGACTCGCCCGACAGCTCGTCGTCCACGACGAACTCGGCTTGCCAGTCGAGACCGAGGGCGGGCATGTCCAGCGACACCGTCGCCTCGTGGGTGTTGTGCGGATCCAGGTTCACGACCACGAGGACCACGTCGCCCAGGCCGTGCCGTCGTGTGGCCGTGTCGTAGGCGCCGGGCAGCCGCTTGGAGAAGCAGACCATGTCCGGATGGTTAACGCTGTGAAATCGTAGATTACGCAGTTCCTGGAGCGCCGGGTGTGCTCTTCGGAACAAATTGAGTTGCGTGATGAACGGGGCAAGGCTACGACCTTCCCGCTCAGCCCCTACCCAATCACGGGGTTTGTACTGATATTTCTCACTATCTAGATATTCCTCGCTGCCTGGTCTAACCGGTACATTCTCCGCAAGTTCATAGCCCGCATAGACGCCCCAGGTCGGCATCGCCATCGCCGCAAGTACTGCTCTGATACGGAATGCCGGGACACCCCCATGTTGAAGGTACTCGTGGAGAATGTCTGGAGTGTTAACGAACACGTTCGGCCGCATGTACGACGACGTCTCGTGGGAGAGCTCGCTCAGGTAATCCTCGACGTCCGAGCGCGAGTTCTTCCAGGTGAAGTACGTGTACGACTGGTGGAAACCGACCTTGGCCAGCGTCCGCATCATCGCCGGCCGGGTGAACGCCTCGGCCAGGAACAGCACGTCCGGGTCCGTGGCGTTGATGTCGGCCAGCAACCTCTCCCAGAAGGCCACCGGCTTGGTGTGCGGGTTGTCCACCCGGAAGATCCGCACGCCGTGCTCCATCCAGAGCCGCACCACCCGCCTGATCTCCTCGTAGATCCCCTCGGGATCCTTGTCGAAGTTCAGCGGGTAGATGTCCTGGTACTTCTTCGGCGGGTTCTCCGCGTAGGCGATCGAGCCGTCGGCGCGGATGTTGAACCACTCCGGGTGCTCGGTGACCCACGGGTGGTCGGGCGCGCACTGCAGGGCCAGGTCGATGGCGACCTCCATGCCCAGCTCGCGGGTCTTCGTCACGAAGGCGTCGAAGTCCTCGAAGGTGCCCAGGTCGGGGTGGATGGCGTCGTGACCGCCCTGCTGCGAGCCGATCGCCCAGGGCGAGCCGGGGTCGTACGGCTCGGGCGTCAGGGTGTTGTTGCGCCCCTTGCGGAAGCTCTGCCCGATCGGGTGGATCGGCGGCAGGTAGACGACGTCGAAGCCCATCTTCGCGACGGCCGGCAGCCGCTTCGCGGCAGTCTGGAAATTTCCGGACTTGGGGGCTGCGTCCCGCTCGATGATCGCACCCTCGGAGCGCGGGAAGAACTCGTACCACGACCCGAACAGCGCCCTGCGGCGGTGCACCACCACCGAGCGCGGGGACGATCTCGTGATCAGCGAACGCAGGGGGTGCGCGCGCAGCAGCGCCGCCGTCTCCGGAAGCTGGGCGACGGTGAACCGGGCACGCGGGTCGATCCGGGTGTCGCGGAGCCTGGCCGCGACCGCCTGGAGCGCGGCGCGGTGCCCGCACGCGTGTGCCTGGGTGACCTTGCCGCGCTTCGCCGTCCTCGCCGCGGGGGTCCTGCCGCTCACCGGCCTGCCGGTCGCGACGGTGCCGGTCGCCGGTTCGCAGTCGGCGGCCCGTACGGCCCGCGCCGCGCGGTCGAAGAGCCGGGCGCCCTCCTCGCACATCAGGTCGGCGTCCAGGTCACGGGGGATCTTGATGCCCGCGTCGTGCAGCCAGGTGGCCAGGGGATCGCCCCAGGCCTCCACCCGGAAGCGCCACTCGCCCTCGGTGGGCAGCGTCACCTCCACGCCCCAGCGGTCGGTGCCGGGCCCGAGCTCGCCCATGGGCAGCAGCGGCCCGCGCACGCCGTCGGGGCCGGTGAACACGACCCCTGCGGCGACCGCGTCGTGTCCCTCGCGGAACACGGTCGCGGAGATCTCGAAGGTCTCACCCGCGGCGGCCTTCGCGGGGTAACGCCCGCATTCGACCGTGGGGTAGATGTCCAGGATTGGGATTCGTCCGATCATCGCGTCTCAAGGTAGCGGCGGCACGCCCGGTGCCGCCGGGGAAGTCAGCAAGGAAAGATCTTCGATTTTCAAGCGTCCCCGGCGGCCGCTCTCGGGGCAAGGCGGAGCCCTGCCCCGCCGGGACGGCCGATTCCGAGGGCAGCGCATTCTGGCTCGTATGTCCGGTGCCCTAATAGTCCATCTTCATGCGTGCCGGTGGATAGAGTGCGGGACCTCTTACTCTTCGGCGAGTTGTCCTAACAGTCGATCACCTGCCTTTGATGTGTTTGGGGGAGATTGATAGCGGTGAGGGGGAGACGCGTGAGTGTTTGAGTCGCCCTCGTGGCGCTGAGTAACTAGGGTCTGGCACCGTGAGAGCTATTCGCAGGTTTACCGTCCGCACCGTCCTGCCCCCCGAGCTGGCACCCCTCGGGGAGCTCGTGCTGAATTTGCGCTGGTCGTGGCACCCGGAGACATTGGACCTGTTCGGCGAGGTCGATCCGGCGATCTGGGGGCGTGTCGGGTATGATCCCGTCGCCCTGCTGGGTGCCGTGGAGGCCGACAGGCTCCGCGAGCTCGCCGCCGACCGCCGCTTCCTGCGGCGGCTGGCCGACGCGGCCGACGATCTCCGCGAATACATGACCGCTCCCCGCTGGTACCAGACCATCCCCGACGCTCCCCGGAGCATCGCCTACTTCTCACCCGAGTACGGCATCGCCGCCGCGCTGCCGCAGTACTCCGGCGGGCTCGGCATCCTCGCCGGCGACCACCTCAAGGCGGCCAGCGACCTCGGCGTGCCCATCCTGGCCGTCGGCCTGCTCTACCGGCACGGCTACTTCACCCAGTCCCTCTCGCCCGAGGGCTGGCAGCTTGAGCACTACCCCTCCCTCGATCCGGGCGGCCTGCCGCTGACCCTGCTCAAGGAGCAGGACGGCACCCCGGTACGGATCAAGCTCAGCCTTCCCGAACAGCGCACGCTGCACGCCCAGGTCTGGGTGCTCCAGGTCGGCAGGGTGCCGCTGCTGCTGCTCGACTCCGACGTGGCCGAGAACGACACCGCGGCCCGTGACGTCACCGACCGCCTGTACGGCGGCGGCACCGACCACCGCCTGCTCCAGGAACTGCTGCTCGGCGTCGGCGGCGTCCGCGCCATCCGGGCCTACTGCCGGGTCACCGGGCACGCCGAGCCCGAGGTGTTCCACACCAACGAGGGGCACGCCGGCTTCCTCGGCCTGGAGCGCATCCGCGAACTCACCGAGGCCAGGCTCTCCTTCGACGAGGCGCTGGAGGCGGTGCGGGCCGGCACCGTCTTCACCACGCACACCCCGGTGCCCGCCGGGATCGACCGCTTCCCCACGGAGATGATCGCCCGCCAGTTCGGCGGCGACAACGCGTGGCCCACGGTCCCGACCGACCGCATCCTCACGCTCGGCGCCGAGGACGAGCCGGGCAAGTTCAACATGGCCGCGATGGGCATGCGGCTGGCCCAGCGCGTCAACGGCGTCTCCGAACTGCACGGCGCCGTGAGCCGGGAGATGTTCCAGTGGCTCTGGCCCGGCTTCGACGCCGACGAGGTCCCGATCGGGTTCATCACCAACGGCGTGCACGCGCCCACCTGGGTGGGCCGCGAGATCATGGAGCTGGCCGGTCAGGAGCTGCCCACGCTGGTCGAGCAGGCCCAGGGCTGGGAGAGCATCACCAAGATCTCCGACGGCGACGTCTGGGGCATCCGGGGGAGGCTGCGCGAGAAGCTGGTCAGGGCGGCCCGCGCCCGGCTCCGCCAGTCGTGGCTCAACCGGGGCGCCTCCCCGCCCGAGCTCGGCTGGATCGACGAGGCCCTCGACCCCGAGGTGCTGACCATCGGCTTCGCCCGCAGGGTGCCCTCGTACAAGCGGCTCACCCTGATGCTGTCCGACCCCGAAAGGCTCCGGGCGCTGCTGCTCGACCCGGTCAAGCCGGTCCAGATCGTGATCGCGGGCAAGGCGCACCCGGCCGACGAGGGCGGCAAGAAGCTCATCCAGCAGATCGTGAAGTTCGCCGACGCGGAGGACGTGCGGCACCGCATCGTCTTCCTGCCCGACTACGACATGGCCCTGGGGCAGCTGCTCGTCCAGGGCTGCGACGTGTGGATGAACAACCCGCTCCGCCCGCTGGAGGCGTGCGGCACGTCCGGCATGAAGGCGGCGCTCAACGGCGGGCTCAACCTGTCCATCCGCGACGGCTGGTGGGACGAGTGGTACGACGGCACCAACGGCTGGGCCATCCCCACCGCCGACGGCGTCGCCGACCCCGACCGTCGCGACGAGCTGGAGGCCACCGCCCTCTACGACCTGATCGAGCACGAGGTGGCCGACCGGTTCTACGACCGCGCGGACGGCCTGCCCCGGCGCTGGCTGGAGATGGTCAGGCACACCCTTACCTCGCTCGGTCCCAAGGTGCTCGCCGGGCGGATGCTCCGCGACTACGTGGTGGGTCTCTACGCCCCCGCGGCCTCCTCCGCGCGCGCCCTGTCCGGCGACGGGTACGAGCAGGCGAGGAGCTTCGCGGCGTGGAAGCTCAGGGTCGGCAGGGCCTGGCCGGGTGTGCGGGTCGAGCATGTGGAGGCCGCGGGTCTCGGCGACACCCCCGAGCTCGGATCGTCCCTGGGGCTGAAGGCCACCGTCGCCCTCGGCGAGCTGGAGCCCGGTGACATCCGGGTCCAGGCGGCCTACGGACGGGTCGGGGACCACGACGACCTGGTCGCGCCCGCCTACGCCGACCTGACGGTCGAGAACGTGGGCGACGACGGCAGGGCCGTCTTCGGCGGGACCATCCCCCTGGAGCGCACCGGCCCGTTCGGCTACACGGTCCGGATCGTTCCCGACCACTCCCTGGTGGCGTCGCCCGCGGAGCTCGGCCTGGTCGCGGTGCCCGAGGAGCCCGTCGGCATGACCAACGGCACCCTCCGTTGAGCGCGTGTCCACCCGGCGCGCGCCGGGTGGACACGCCGGGTGGACGGCGGCGTCAGGCGTTGGCCTCCAGGGCCGCGCGGACGGCCGACTCCAGGGCGCCCTCGATCCAGGAGTGCTTGAGCGAGGTGTGCTCGCCCGCGAAGTGCAGCCGCCCGACGGGTGCGGTGATGGCGGGGTGGATCTCGGTCATCTGGCCGGGGGTGAAGACCGCGGCCTCGCCGAAGGCGTAGCGGTTGCGCAGCCAGCTCTGGGTCTGGCCGTGGCCGGTGTAGAAGTCGGCGATGCGCTCCCCGTGCACCTCCTGAAGTCCGCGCAGCGCGTGGCCGTAGCGCTCGGCGTCGTCCATGGAGTCCCACCGGGAGGCGTCGTCGGCCCACGCGTAGCTGGCCAGCACGACCCCGCCCTCGCTGCCGCGCACCGGGTGCGAGGGGAAGTAGACGAACCTGTTGGCGTTGTCGGTGACCGAGCCGCCGCCCGTCACGTGGCTCGCGGGCCCAGGGCGGTAGCGGGGGCCCAGCTCGCGCTTCCAGTCTCGCTCGTCGAACTCCCACCAGCGCCTGCGGAACTCCAGCAGCACCTTGGTCGCGGAGTCGTAGTGCAGCTCGATCACCGCGCGCCGCTTCGGGTACGGCAGAGCCGGGGTGATCTCCACGTGGCGCAGCGCGGAGAACGGGATCGTGATGATCGCGAGATCTCCCTCGAACGTCTCACCCCTGCCCTGGGGCCGGGAGACGGACTCGGTGCTGCCCGTCTCGGTGACCGTCTCCACGCGCACCCCCCGGGCGGTGTGCCGGATCCGCACGGCCCGGCGGTCCATCCGGATGTTCCCGCGCAGCCCGGGTTCCAGCCGGTAGGGCAGCTCCCGGCTGCCTCCGGCCATCTCCCAGTAGGTCGCCGACGGGTTGACCAGGCTCCGGGTGAGGAAGGTGTGCATGAACGACAGCGGCAGCCGGGAGGTCAGGTTCTCGATGGTGCCGATGGCGTCGATGGCCGCGTCGCTCAACCTGGCGTGCTCCCGGAGGAAGCGGTTCATGGAGTGGTCGTCGAAGTCGTACAGCACGCGGGCCCAGCCCTCGATCAGCTCGGGCAGCGGCTTGTCGACCCGCTCGGAGCCGCGGACGACGGAGAAGTAGTCCCTGACCGGATCCAGCGCCTCGTCCAGGATCCTTCCCGCGGTCCTGTCGTCCCTGAGCCCGAACGAGGCGTTGATCTTTCGCGGGTCCCTGGCGTACTCGTCGCGCCGTTGCGAGATGCCGTTGACCCGGATCCAGGTGTGGTTCGCCCGCCGCGGTGCGGTGAACTCCCCGCGGGACGGCCCGGAGCGCCAGACCGGTCCGCGGCGCGAGGTGTAGACGACCGGCGGTGTCGGTCCGCTCGCCGCGTCGCCGGGCCGCACGTCGACGTTGTAGAACAGGCGGCGGGAGATGCCGAGCTTGTCGATCAGCGCGAGGGTGAGCGGGTGGAAGTCGGGGATGCGCATCGCCCCCGCCTCGGCGTACTGCCGCCGGTCGGCGAAACCGGTACGGAAGGTCTTGATCCGGCCGCCGATCCGGTTGCCGTTGGCCTCGATGACGGTGACCCGGTGCCCGGCCCGCTTCAGCAGCGTGGCGGTCACCAGCCCGGAGATCCCGGCGCCGACGACCAGGATCCTCTTCGGGCTGCGGGTCCTGGGCAGACCTTTGTCGATCAGCACCCTGAGGTATTCGAGTTTGAGGTCCGCGCCGTTCTCGTCGATCAGCAGCAGATCCCGTGCCACCTTCAGGCAGGTGTCCCAGCGCTCTCCGTCACGCGGCTCCCGCCGGGGGCCGGTGGGGGCCGGGCCGGTGAGCGAGACGGCGGCCGGGACCGCGGGGGCCATGGCCCCCACCGCGCCCAGCCCTGCCAGCCTGGCGAATCCTCGCCGGTCGATGCCTGTCACGGCATCCTCCTGTCGCTAGTCACTCTAGGTAATGAAATGACTACTATCGGTTTACCTTCCGGCGTGCCAGGATCTTCCCGGTTGTGACTCCAACCGATGTGACAGAGCCGGTTTTTTGCGGTTTTTGTCGCAACAGGCGGGTGGGTGGCCGATGGTGCGCGGGGGCGAAATATCAAGCAGAGTCGGACAAAAGCTCTTTTATCGGGCAAAACGTGACAATGGACCCCTTTTGTCTAGTTCCCTCTCCTTTTATTCGGGAATGGCTTGATAGCCGACATATCGCACAGGCTGGAGTGAGCATTGAACGCATGGACGTTCGAGGGCCAGCCGGGCCCGCTGGGCGACACCACGGTCACCCTGGTCGAGGGTGGCTCCTTCTGCGTGTGCGCGCGCAACGGCGACATCCGGCCCGGCGGGGCGCAGGGCGTCTACCACGCCGACACCCGGCTGCTCTCGCGCTGGGAGCTCAGGGTGGACGAGACGGCGGTGGAGCCTCTCAGGGTGCTGCCGGCCGAGCCGTACCACGCGACGTTCCTCGGCAGGACCGGCCCTCGTCCGGGTCGGGCCGAGAGCAGCCTGCTCGTGATCAGGGACCGCTACGTCGGCGGCGGCCTCCGCGAGGACGTGACCCTGCGCAACCTGGCCGACGAGCCCGCCGGATGCGTCGTCGACATCCACGTGGCCTCCGATGTGGCGGACCTGTTCGAGGTGAAGGCGGGCCGGGTCAGGCACGTGGCCGACGTGGAGATGACCGCTGACAGGTCGGGGTTACTGATCATCTCCACCTGCCGCTCGCGCGGCACCAGGGTGGTGGCCGAACCGTCGCCGTTCGCCGTGCCGGGCATGCTCATCTTCAGGGTCGTGGTGCCCGCCCGGGGTGAGTGGACCGTCAGCCTGCAGGTCAACCCGATCCTGGAGGGCGAGGAGTCACCGGCCTGGTTCTCCACGCGCTGTCCCCTGGAGAACGCGGAGCCCGCCAGGCGCCGGGCCGACTGGGAGCGCCTCAGCCCGGTCGTCGTCACCTCCGACCGCCTCCTGTCGAAGGCGCTGGAACGCTCCAAGGAGGATCTCGGCGCGCTCCGGCTCTTCGAGTCCGACAGGCCGGACGAGCCGCCGACCATCGCCGCGGGCGCGCCGTGGTTCATGACCCTGTTCGGCCGCGACTCGCTGCTGACCTCGTGGATGGCGCTGCAGATGGACCAGTGCCTGGCGCTGGGCACCCTGCGCCGCCTGGCCAGGCTCCAGGGCACCGTCGACGACCCGCTCACCGAGGAGGAGCCGGGCAAGATCCTGCACGAGCTCCGCTTCGGGACCCAGGTCGGCGCCTCGCCGCAGGCCGGCCGCGCCTACTACGGCTCGGTGGACTCGACCCCGCTGTTCGTGATGGTCCTGGGCGAGCTGCGCCGGTGGGGCATGCACAGGGAGGCCGTCGAGGAACTCATGCCGCACGCCGACGCCGCCCTCGACTGGATCAACAGGTGCGCCGACCCGTTCCTGTCCTACCGGCGCAAGACCGACCACGGACTGGTCAACCAGGGATGGAAGGACTCCTTTGACGGCATCAACTTCGCCGACGGCACCCTGGCCCGCCCGCCCATCGCCCTGGCGGAGGTCCAGGGCTACGTCTACGCCGCCTACATCGCCCGCGCCCACTTCGCCCACGAGGTCGGCGACACGGCTCTGGAGGAACAGTGGGCGGCCCGCGCGAGCCGGATCAGGGACGCCTTCAACGAGCGCTTCTGGCTGCCGGACCGGGGCTACTACGCCGTCGGTCTCGACGGCGCCGGGCGCGCCATCGACAGTCTCGCCTCGAACATGGGGCACTGCCTGTGGGCCGGCATCGTCGACGAGGACCGGGCGGCACAGGTCGCCGAGCGGCTGCTCTCGCCGGAGATGTTCACCGGGTACGGGGTGCGGACCCTCGCCTCCACCATGGGCGCCTACAACCCGATGAGCTACCACAACGGCTCGGTCTGGCCGCACGACAACGCCCTGATCGCGTCCGGGCTGATGCGCTACGGCTTCACCCGGGACGCGCAGCGGATCGCCTACGGCCTGCTGGACGCGGCCGAGGCGTTCGGCTGGCGGCTGCCCGAGCTGTTCTGCGGGTTCGACCGGGCCGAGTTCACCTGGCCCGTGCCGTACCCCACCTCCTGCTCCCCGCAGGCGTGGGCCGCGGCGAGCCCCATCCAGCTGGTCAGGAGTCTGCTGCGCTTCGAGCCGTGGGTTCCCTACGGGCGGGTGTGGCTGGATCCCGTCGGGCTGGAGGGCCTGCGGATCCAGGGACTGCCGCTCGCGGGAGCCAGGGTCACGATCGACGTCGGCGCGTCCGGGGCCACCATCAGCGGGCTGCCGGACGGGATCACCCTGATCAACGCGCCGCGCAGGCCGCTGACCGCCGCCCTGAGGCAGGTGCACTGACCGTTTCCTTCGTCTCTCTCCAGGTGAGGTCGCCATGGTTTCTTCCAGAGCTGTCCCGGGGTGGTCCAACGGCATGCGCATCCTGATGGTCGCGCCGCCCTGGTACGACGTACCGCCCAGCGGCTACGGGGGCATCGAGTCGATGGTGGCGGGCCTCGTCGCCGGGCTGACCCGGCGCGGGCACGACGTCACGATGATCGGGGCGGGCACGGCCGGGACGCCGGCGCGTTTCCTGGCCACCTACGGGCGGGCGCCGTCCGAGCGGATCGGCGAGGCGCTGCCCGAGGTCCTGCACGCCGCCAGGGCGTACGCGATGAGCTCGAAGCTCGTCGTGGACGTGATCCACGACCACTCCCTGGCCGGCCCGCTGACCGCGCCCGCGCAGGCCGCGCCGACCGTGATCACCTGCCACGGCGAGGTGGGGGGCGAGTACGGCGAGTACTACCGGGTGCTCGGCGCGGGCATGTCCATGGTCGCCATCTCCGAGGCCCAGCGGCGCATCGCCCCCGACCTGAACTGGGCGGGGGTCGTCCACAACGCCGTCGACGTCGAGGCGTTCCCCTTCAGGGAACGCAAGGAGGACTGGACGCTCTGGCTGGGCAGGTTCAGCGAGGACAAGGGCGCCCACCTGGCCATCGACGCCGCTCGCGCGGCCGGGCGGCGCATCCTGCTGGCCGGCAAGCTCACCGAGAAGACCGAGCACGACTACTTCGACGCCCACGTCGGGCCACGCCTGGGTCCCGACGCCGAATACGTCGGCGAGGCCGACACCGCCCGCAAACGCGAACTGCTGGCCGCGGCCAGATGTCTGGTCTTCCCGGTCGTCTGGGAGGAGCCGTTCGGGATGGTGATGATCGAGGCCATGGCCTGCGGCACGCCCGTGGTCGCCCTGGGCAGGGGCGCGGTGCCCGAGGTGGTCGTGGACGGGGTCACCGGATTCATCCGCGGCACCCCCGCGGAGCTCTCCGCCGCCATCGAGGCGGCCGACGTGCTCGACCCGCACGCCTGCCGCTCCCGGGCGGAGCGTTTCTTCGGGCTGGAGACGATGGCCCGCGCGTACGAGGCGATCTACCGCAGGGTGATCGCCGGGCCGTCGAGGCGGGCGGAAGAGCGCGTCGCGGCGAGTGCGGCGGCGAGTGCGGCGGGGAGCGCGGCGGGGAGCAGGGACCTGGCCATGCCCGTCAACTGAGCGGCGCTCTATGTTGGATCACGGCGCGACCGGCACCGGACCGGTCGCGTTGTGAATCTTGACGGAGGGACGTCCATGGGTGAGTTCGTGCGGGTGGAGAAGGCCGACGGGGTCGCGACGATCAGGCTCGACCGGCCGAAGATGAACGCGCTCAACCGGCAGGTCCAGCTGGAGATCGCCGAGTGCGCCCGGCAGGTGGACGCCGACGGGGACGTGAGCGCCGTGGTCCTCTACGGGGGACGGGTCTTCGCGGCCGGGGCCGACATCAAGGAGATGGCCGACATGTCGTACGCGGACATGGCGGTCCACTCGCGGACCCTGCAGGACTGCTTCACCGCCGTCGCGAGAATCGGTAAGCCCGTCGTCGCGGCCGTGACCGGCTACGCGCTCGGTGGCGGCTGCGAGCTGGCCCTGTGCGCCGACATCAGGATCGCGGGAGAGTCGGCCAAGCTGGGCCAGCCCGAGGTCCTGCTCGGCATCATCCCCGGCGCGGGGGGCACCCAGCGGCTGCCCAGGCTCATCGGCCCGGCCAAGGCCAAGGACCTCATCTTCACCGGACGCCATGTGGCCGCCGACGAGGCGCTGGCCATCGGCCTGGTGGACCGGGTGGTCCCCGACGACGACGTTCACACCGAGGCCCTCGCGTACGCGGCCCAGTTCGCCGGGGGGCCGGCCCTGGCGCTGCGCGCCGCCAAGCAGGCGGTCGACCACGGCCTGGAGACCGACCTGGACACCGGCCTGGAGATCGAGCGCCTGCAGTTCTCCGGCATGTTCGCCACCGCCGACGCCGGGATCGGCATGCGCGCCTTCTCCGAGAGGTCGAAGGCCGAGTTCACCGGCCGCTGAGGCACTCATCCGGCTTGCCGGGATCGGTGATGGGTGATGAAAAATTGCCGGTATCGTGCCGGATTATGGTGCGGTTGGTGAAGCGTGCGCTGGTGCCCGCTCCGCTGCGGCGGGCGGTCCTCGGCTGGTTCGATTCCCGGTACATCTCCAGGGCGGATCACCGGCAGGACGTCAAGGACGCGCTCTGGGAGGTCCAGACGCTGGCCAGGGAGGTCACCTCGCTGCGCGCGGAGGTCGTCGAGCTCCGCGCGCGGGTGGCCGGGGTCGCTCTCGACCCCGCGCGGGCCGGACGCTGGGACGACGCCCACCGGCTGGCCCAGGAGACCGCGGTCGCGCTGGACGGGGTCCTGCAGAACGAGGTGCTGCTCTGGCAGGCCGTGGACCGCGCCGCGGGTTCCGGGGAGCGTGGGAGCATTCCGGACAGGACCGCCGGGGGCACCGCGTGAGAGTGACCTGGAGCGCGGACGACGGCACCTGGCACCTGTCGTTCCGGCTGGACCCCGAGGACGACGTCACCGGCCGCTGCGCCGACGGCCAGCCGCTGAAGCTGGCCACGAACTCGTTCCGGGTCGAGCTGCCGCGAGCCCCGCGTGACATCCACCCCGACCTGCTCGCCCTCGCCGCGTGGACCGTGGTCGCGCCGTGGACCCGGCGCCGCGTCACCTTCGACCGGCCGATCTCACCGGAGCTCGCGGGGGCGATCGGCGACGGCTGGGGGATCGAGGCCGGCCCCGAAGGGGGACGGGCGCGGTCGGGTGACAGGCTGGCGATCTCCTACAGCGGCGGGGCGGACTCGGTCGCGGTGGCCGCGATGCTGCCCGACGCGTCCTTCGTGCACTTCCAGCGGGTCTCCCACCCGCGGGTGCCCAACCGGTGGACCCACTACCGCTCCGACGTGCTGGCCGCGCTGGCCGCCAGGACCGGGCGCGAGCTGACCGTCGTCCGCTCCGACCTGGAGTTCACGCTCGCCGAGCCGCGCCCCGGTTACCCCGAGCACCACGCGGTCGCCGCCGGCGCGCTGCTGCTGGCGGACGAGCTCGACCTGGGGGGCCTGGCCTTCGGCTACGAGCTGGGCTCGCGCTGGCTGGGAGGCGACCGCTACCTGCTCCGCTACACACCCGACAACCCGATGTGGGCGCCGCACGGCGCCTGGGGGCGGGCGTTCGCCGCGGCCGGTCTGCACATCGTGCTCCCGGTGGGCGGGGTGAGCGAGGCCGTCACGATGCGGCTCGCCCTCGGTTCCGAACTGCGTGAGCAGGTCCGCTGGTGCCTGCGCGGGGTGAACGGCCCCTGCGGGACCTGCGGCAAGTGCCTGTACAAGGAGCTCATCCAGGCCGCCGTCGAGCGTCGCCCGCTCCGCACCACGATCACCGCGGGCCGCCCGGTCGCCCGCAGGTGGCAGCAGCCGCCGCCGTACGGCGGCCAGGAGATGATCGAGTACGGCTGCGCCAGGGTGCCCGGCATCGAGGACACCGTCTTCGGCGCGGCGGCCGGGTACCTGCGCGCGACCGAGTCCTCCACCGCCTGGCTGGACCGCTGCTACCGGCCGGCGATCGCGGAGATTCCCGAAGCGTGGCGCAAGCAGGTTCACGACTTCATGGATGGGGAGATCGGTTTCATGACCGAGGACGAGGCGCGGCGCGTCGAGACGTGGGGGACGGCGTGAAGGTGTACGTCTCGGTCGACATGGAGGGTGTCACCGGCCTGACCGACCCCGAGGAGATGCAGGCCGGGGGGCGGGGCTACGAGCGCGGCTGCGAGCTGATGACCGGCGACGCCAACGCGGTCATCGAGGGGGCGTTCGACGCGGGCGCCACCGCGGTACGCGTCAACGACGCGCACGGTTCGACCAAGAACCTCAGGATCGACCTGCTCGACGAGCGGGCGACCCTGCTCCGCGGTCCCGGCAAGCCGCTGCGGATGGGGCAGGGACTCGACGCGAGCCACCGGGCGGCCTGCTTCGTCGGCTACCACGCGCGGGCCGGTGTCCAGCACGGCGTCCTCAACCACACCTGGATGGGCAGGGAGATCCAGAACGTCCACCTCAACGGCGAGGTCTGCGGCGAGACCCGCCTCGTCGCCTCCTTCGCCGGGACGCTCGGCGTGCCGGTGGTCCTGGTGACCGGGGACGAGGCGGTCTGCGAGGAGGCCAGGGAACTGCTCGGTGACGTGGAGACCGTCGCGGTCAAGAAGGGGATCGACAGGTTCGCCGCCGAACTCCTGCCGCCCGCCGTCGCCCAGGCCCGCATCCGCGAGGCCACCGCCCGCGCGCTCGACCGGGTGGCCGACTTCCGCCTCTGCGCCCCCGAGCCGCCGTTCACCCTCGGCGTCGAGTGGAACTCCACGGCCATCGCGGCCGGATGCGCGCTCATTCCCGGTGTGCGGGCGGTGGGCCCCCGGCACACCGAGTTCACCACGGACGACTTCTCCCAGATCATGGCCCTGCTGGGAGTCTTCGCCATGATCGGCGGCCAGGTCGCCTGCGGCAGCGGCATCTACGGCTGATCCTCCTTCCATGTCCCCTTCGAGCCGACCCCCGGCGGTGCCCGATGTCCTTGAAGACCTTCGATGAGTGACGAGACGGAGCCCGCCGCCCAGGCCGCCCCCGGCAGAGGCGGAGGACTGACGCGCAGGGCACTGCTGGTCGGGGTGGGCGCGGCCGGGGGTGCCGGAGCCATGTTCGCGGCCATGGGCGCGCTCGGCCTCGCCCCGGAGTCCCAGGAGAAGGACTTCACCCCCCCGCAGCCCTCCGACTTCTCCCTCAGCGGGAAGGCGGCGGCCAAGGTGGTCGTCCTCGGTGCCAGTATCGCCGGGCTGACCTGTGCCTACGAGCTGGGCAAGGCCGGATACGACTGCACGGTCCTGGAGGCGTCCGGCCGGGTGGGCGGCAGGACCATCACGCTGCGCACGGGCGACCGGCTGGACGAACTGGGCGGCGAGCCGCAGACCGCCGCGTTCGAGGAGGGCACCTACTTCAACGCGGGGGCCGGGCGGATCGCGCCGTGGATGGTCACCATGGACTACTGCCGCGAGCTGGGCGTCCCCATCGAGACGTTCGTCAACAACAACGCCTCGGCGTACGTCTACAACGAGAACATGACCGCCCCGGTCCGGGCGCGTACCGCCCGCGCGGACCTGTACGGCTACGTCGCGGAGCTGCTGGCCAAGGCGAGCAACGCCGGCGCGCTGAACCGCAGGCTCACCGCCGACGACCGCGAGCGGCTGGCGGAGTTCCTGCGGCGCTTCGGCGACCTGGGTTCCGACCTCACCTACCGAGGCTCGGAACGGCGGGGCTTCGAGACCTATCCGGGAGTGGACCGGGGCGTTCCCCTGGGGGCGACGCCCTCGCTGCGGGACGTGCTCGCCGCGGGCACCGGCAGGGCCGTCACCATGGACTTCGGCTACGACCAGGCGATGCCGATGTTCCAGCCGGTGGGCGGCATGGACACGATCGCCGGCGCGCTCGCCGACGCGGTCGGCCGAGACCGGATCAGGACGGGCACCCCGGTCACCGGGATAAGGAACCTGCCCGACGGGGTGGAGGTGACCCACCGGGGCGGCACGGTCCGCGCCGACTACTGCATCGCGACCCTGCCGCCCCACCTGCTCGCGCGCCTGCCGCACAACCTCGGCACCCCGGTCACCGCCGCGCTCCGCACGCCCGTCCCGGTCTCCGCGGGCAAGATCGGTCTGGAGTACGGCAGACGCTGGTGGGAGATCGACGACCGCATCTACGGCGGTGTCACCGAGACCGACCTGGACATCACCCACATCTGGTACCCCTCCCACGGCTACCACTCCCGCGGTGGCCTGCTGGTCGGCTACTACAACGTCGGACCGAACGCCGACCTCTACGGCGCGCTCTCCCACAGTGATCGTCGAAAGCGGGCGCTCACCCAGGGCAAGAAGATCCACGGTGAGAAGTACCGCTCCGAGCTGCGTTCCAGCGTCTCGATCGCCTGGCGGCGCACGCCGTACATCGAGGGAGGCTGGGTGGGCTGGCCCTCCCACGAGGGTGCTTTCGCCCTCCTCCAGCGCCCGGCGGGGCGGGTCTACTTCGCCGGGGACTGGCTCACCCAGCTGATCGCCTGGCAGGCCGGCGCGATGGAGTCGGCGAGGAGGACGGTCACCGAGCTGCACCGCCGGGTGCTGAGCGCGACCTCCTGAGTTCTCCGGCGCGGCCGTAAGGTCTTCGGTGCGAAGGAAAACCAAGGGAGATGAGACGGCGATGGCGATCGGAACACTTGACTGGACGAGTGCCGCCGAGCGGCCGGACCTGCTGGCCGAGCCGGTGGCGCGGGCGGTCGGCGGGCCCGACGGGGGCCTCGGCGAGATCGAGGTCGCCGAGATCGACCCGGAACTGGCCGACACGGCGGCCTTCTGCGAGCGCTACGGCGTGGGCCTGGGCGAGTCGGCCAACTGCGTGATCGTGGCGGCCAGGCGCGCGGGGGAGGTCCGCTACGCGGCGTGCATGGTGCTCGCCACCACGAGGGCCGACGTCAACGGCGTGGTCCGGCGTCACCTGGACGCGCGGAAGATCTCGTTCGCGCCGATGGACGACGCGGTCACGCTGACCGGCATGGAGTACGGCGGGATCACCCCGCTCGGACTGCCCGAGGACTGGCCGGTGCTCGTCGACGAGGCGGTGGCGGCCCATCCGGAGGTCGTGATCGGCAGCGGGGTCCGCCGCTCCAAGCTGGCGGTGCCGGGCTCCCTGCTGGCAGGGTTGAAAACGGCGCAGGTTCTCCGTCTGGCGAACTGAAGCGAAAATGAGATTAAGTGAGAGCGGGAATCGGGAAACCGTCGGGGTTCTGTGAACGTTATTCAGTCGGAAAATGTGGCCCGATGGTTCATCTCATGGGCGGGGTCTAAGCCGATATGGTGCTTCATGCCATGAATCAGGACGACCGATTGGGCCCTTACCGGCTGCTGCGGCGGCTCGGTGAGGGCGGTATGGGGGTGGTTCACCTCGCGGTCGACCCACAGGGCCGACAGGTCGCGGTGAAGGTGCTCCGCGCCGAGGTGGCGGGCGACGACGTCGCCCGTCGCCGCCTTTCGCGTGAGGTCGAGACGATGCGGCGGGTGCGCAGCGAGCACATCGCCGAGGTCATCGACGCCGACGTGACCGGCCACCGCCCCTACATCGTGACGCGGTACGTCGCCGGTCGGCCGCTGGACGAGGTGGTCAAGCAGGACGGCCCCATGGAGCTGCCCGCGCTGCTGCGGGTCGCGCACGGTGTGGCGTCGGCGCTGGCCGCCGTGCACTCGGTCGGCGTGATCCACCGCGACCTCAAGCCCGGCAACGTCCTCATCCTGGACGGCCAGCCGGTCCTCATCGACTTCGGCATCGCCCAGGCCGTCGACGCGACCAGGCTCACCCAGACCGGCATGTTCATCGGCACGCCCGGTTACCTCGCCCCCGAGATCATCGAGGGACACGAGGCCGGCCCCGAGGTCGACGTGCACGCCTGGGCGGGCACCCTGGTCTTCGCCGCCACCGGCCAGCCGCCCTTCGGCAAGGGCACGCTGGAGATGATCTTCTACAACATCACCGCGGGCAAGGCGAACGTCGAGGCCGTCCCGCGTGAGCTCCAGCCGGTGCTGCGGGCCGCGCTTCAGCGCGACCCGGCCAGGCGACCCTCGGCCGCCGAGCTGGCGGCGCAGGTGGGGCGTCTGCTGCCGGACACCGGCCGGCCCCGGGTGCCGGACGAGATCACCACGGTCGCGGAGTTCGACGCCCCCGCTCCCGGCTTTCGCGCCGCCCCTGACCCGGGTCTCCGCGGTGATCCCGGGTTCCGCGGCGATCCCGGCGACGTGCCGACCCCGGTGGCGTCCCGCCCGGCGGTCCCGCCCACTCCCTGGCCGCCCACCCCCATGGCCCAGCCCCACGAGTACGTCTCGCTGCTCGGCGAGGAGCAGGCCGACCCGTGGCCGACCCGCCGGGTGACCCCCGAGGAACTGCGCCAGGCGGCGGCCCAGCAGTCCGCGCACGACCTGCCCACCGGCATGCTCGCTCCGGAGGACGTGCCCACCCGCACCCCGGGCGCGGTCCATGGCTCCCCGCCCGTCTCCGCCGTCCGTGACCAGCCGGGGGCCAGGGGCGATGACCGGGGCTTCACCGCGCCGGTCCCCGACGGGGACATCCCCACCCAGCGGGTCCGCCCTCAGGACCTGCAGGAATACATCCGTCAGTACACCAACCAGCCGGGCCAGCCGGGCCAGCCGGGCCACCAGAACCAGCAGGGTGGCTACCAGGGGCAGCCGGGCCAGCAGGGCCGGGCGCCGCAGGCGGGCACCCCGCAGCCCTACCCGCAGCGGCAGGCCCCGTTCGATCAGCAGCAGACCCCGCACGTCCGTACCCCCGCACCCCCGCCCTACCCCTACTCGCACCCCCAGCCCCCCACGCAGGCCCAGCAGTACCCCCAGCAGGCCCAGCAGTACCCCGCGCCGTCGCCGCTCCACCCCGGGCAGCGGCCGGGGCACGCGTTGCAGCGTTCCAGGGCGTACGGGGTGGTGAGCGTGCTGATGCTGGTCATCATGACGATCGCGGCGGTCATCGCCCCGCTGATCGTCGCCGCGGTGGCCATCCCGGTGGCGATCCTGCTTCGCGCCGCCGACATCGCCCAGCCGGCCCTGAACGCCCGCAGGACCGCCGGCGAGGCGGCCACCGACGTCCTCCGGGTGCTCGGCCAGCCGGCCGCGCTCCTGAAGTCGATCGGCATCACCGTCGCCCTGGTGCCGTACGCGCTGATCCTCGGCCTGCCGGTGACGCTCCTGCTCGCCGTGCTGGTCGGGAGCATGCCCATCGCCAACACGCTGAGCTGGGGTGCGGCCGTCGCGCTCTGGACCGTCTGCGCCGGACCCGGTGTGGAGGGCCCCAGCCGCCAGATGCGACGTACGCTGGCATCACTGCTGCCGTCCCGCGGCGCGGCCATGATCGCCGCCGCGGCGCTGGGCGCGGTGGCGGCGCTGATGGTCTTCCTGGCGATCGGCACCGTGGGAGACAGGGCACGGCCGGCGGTGTGGACACCGGTCGACGTCGGAACGGTGGTGGACGAACTGAGCGACCTACGAAAGAAGGCGGCGTGATGACGGGGGACACGCGGGCGCCCGAGAGGCTGGGCCCGTACCGGCTGCTCAGAAAGATCGGCGAGGGCGGCATGGGCGTCGTCCACCTCGGGATCGACGAGGACGGGCGCGAGGTGGCCGTCAAGGTCCTGCACCCGCACGTGGCGGCCGACCTCAAGGCCCGCGACCGGCTCACCCGCGAGGTGGAGACCATGCGGCGGGTGCGCAGCCCGCACGTCGCCGAGGTGCTCGACGCCGAACTGACGGCCAGGCAGCCCTACATCGTGACCCGGTTCGCCCCCGGGCGCACGCTGGAGGAGACCGTCCTGCAGGACGGCCCGCTCCCCGCGGACCAGGTCATCCGGCTGGCGCAGGGCATGTGCGCGGCACTGGTGGCCATCCACGCCGCCGATGTCATCCACCGCGACTTCAAGCCGTCCAACGTGATGATCGTCAACGGTGACCCGCTGGTCATCGACTTCGGCATCGCGCACCTGGTCAACGCGACCAGGCTGACCCAGACCGGCATGTTCGTCGGCACCCCCGGCTACCTCGCCCCGGAGATCATCCGTGACTCCGAGATCACCCAGGCGGCCGACGTGCACGCGCTGGCCTCGACGGTCTTCTTCGGCGCGACCGGTCAGCCGCCGTTCGGCACGGGCAGCTTCGAAGTCGTCTGCTTCAACATCATGGAGGGCCGGGCGAACGTCGACAAGGCCCCTGTCTGGCTGCGAGGCTGGCTCAAGCGGGCACTGGCCGTCGACCCCGCCGCCCGGCCGTCCGCGACGGAGCTGCACCGGATGGCCCGCGCCCTCGACCCGACGGTGACGACCTTCCACGAGACGCCGCCCACCGCCGTCCTCGACGGCGGGACGAAGGTCCTCAACGCCGACGGCACCAGGATTCTGGACGGCCAGAGTCCGCCGCCCCCGCCGCCCCCGCCGAACGGCACCCGCGTCCTGCCGCAGGACGACGGCTACGCCGACCTGCTCCCGCCGGTCGAGTACGCCAAGCCGGAGCGGCGCGAGCGCAGGCCGAGGCAGGCGTCCGGCCAGGCGTCCGGCGCGGGGACCGCCCCGCCGCCGTACGTCCCGGCCCCCCAGCCGCCGCCCTACGTCCCCGCGACGCCCTCGGCGCAGGCCAGGGGGGCGGCACCGCCGCCCTACCCCGACCAGCGGGTGGCCGGATACCCGGCGCCGCCGCCGACCGGCCCGTCGAGGCACTATCCGCCGCCGGTCCAGGCGCGGCCGCACACCCCGCCGCAGGAGCGGCCCGCACCCGCGCCCAGGACCCCGCCGCAGGAGCGCTACCGCGCCAGCCACCCGCTGGCCGCGTTCCTGCTGCTGACGATCCTGGTGGCGGTGGCCTGCATGCTGCCGGTGGTGGTGAGCGTGTTCGCGCTGGCCGCCGCGCTCTGCCTGCGGGTGGGGGAGTACCTGTTCGGGGACCTGGTCCAGCGCCGCTCCATCAGGGGCAGCAGCGCCACCGACCCGCTGCTCGCGCTGCTCGGCACCCCGTGGGCGTTGATCAGGGCCACCTTCGCGACGCTGGTCACCTCGCTGCTCTCCGCCATGTTCGGCATGTGCGTGTGGGGGGTCCTGGTCTACGCGGGCGACATGAACAAGAACCACGCGGCCGCCTACGCGGCCGGCGCCTTCGCGGCCGGGCTGTTCGTCCTGCCCGGCGGCGGCAAGCCGCGCAAGGCCGTCGCCCGCGCGCTGAGCGGGATCATCCGGAGCCCCGGCGCGGGCATGGTGACCACGATCGTCCTGGGCACGCTGGCGTTCTTCGCGGTGATGGCCGCGCTGAGCGTGGTTCCCTCCTTCTCCCCGTGGCAGCAGCCGACCGATGTCGTCGACAACCTCACGGCGCAGTGGCGGCAGTCGGCGAACGAGGGCGCGATGGGCGCGCTCGATCTCGTCGGCGGCCTCCTCGACGACCTGATGACAAGCCTCGGCCTCGGGTTCCTGACGTTCTGGAAGTGACGATCCCGCCGGCGCGGGCGGGCCGGTCGAGGTCGTACGCGACGGCCGGTCCCGCCGGGTGAGACCCCCGGGCACCGGCGTTCTCCGGGGCGAGGCCGGCCCCGGCCTCCTGGGCGATTCCTGAAGATCGATACCAAGCCGGTCCCAAGCCCGGTTACCGGATGTGGTCGATGGGAAACCTCTGGTTTGTATCCCGCGTCCATTGATGGGGGTTTCCTGACATCCAGCCGATGCGGGATCGCCCTCTCTGCGGCACGATGGAGGAGATCCACCGGAAGGAGTCGCATGGTCGCACCGGACGGTGAACGTCTTGGCCCCTACCGCCTGCTGTCGAGACTGGGGGCCGGAGGTTTCGGCGAGGTCCACCTGGCTCTGGACCCCGAGGGGCGTACGGTGGCGGTCAAGATCCTGCATCCCCACGTCGCGGCCGACGCGACGGCGCTGACCAGGCTGGCCCGCGAGGTGGAGACCATGCGGCTGGTCCGGGGCCCGCACGTCGCCGAGGTCCTGGACGCCTCCCTTGACGGGGCGCGCCCCTACCTGGTCACCCGCTACGTGCAGGGTCGCCCGCTCAGCGAGGTGGTCGGCGCGGACGGGCCGGTCGCGGGAGACGATCTCGTACGGCTGGCACGCGGTCTGGCCGAGGCCGTGGCGGCCGTGCACGCCGCGGGGGTGGTGCACCGCGACCTCAAACCCGCGAACGTGATCCTGAGCGACGGCGAGCCGGTCGTCATCGACTTCGGCATCGCCTGCGCGCTCGACTCGCCCTCGGTCACCGCCTCGGGAGCGGTGCTCGGCACGCCCGGCTACCTGGCGCCCGAGGTGCTGGAGGGCACCGGATCCGGTGCCGAGGCCGACGTCTTCGCCTTCGGGGCGACGCTGGCGTACGCGTCCACGGCGCGGCACCCCTACGGCACGGGCCCGGCGTCGGCGATCGGCTACCGCGTCGTCCACCACCCTCCCGACCTCGAAGGTGTTCCCGGGTGGCTGGAGCCGCTGCTGCGGGAGTGCCTGCTGCGCGACCCCGCGGCCCGGCCTGACGCGGGCGCGCTGCCGGCCCGGCTGGGTGCGGCCCCGGTGGTGGGTCCGCCACGGCCCCGTGCGGTGGTGGAGAACGGGATGCACGGCCTCACCACCCGGGAGTGGCGGCCGGGCGACCGCCCCCGCCCGCAGAAGGGCAGGCCCACACTGGAGGAGGCCCGCGAGCGTCGCAGAGTCGTGCTGCACCGCCGCTGGGTCGTCGGCACCGGCCTGCTCGTCTCGCTGATGGCCGCGACCGCCAGGGAACCGCTGCCCGAGGTGGCGCTGCTGCTGCTGACCGGGTACGGCTCGGCGATGCTCGTCGACGCGGGCATCGCCCTGTTCGCCCGCGGGGACCGCGGACGCACGATCCTCGACCTGTCCGCGGGAGCCGGGGCCGTCGCGCTGTGGGCGGCCCTCAGCGCGTTCTTCAGCACGATCACCCTGGCGCTCGCGCTGGGCACCGTCGTCTTCGTCCTGGTCGGGATCCTGGTGGCCAGCTGAGCGCACGAAGCTAGTCAGGCCAATTCCCGGGGTACGTTTCCGGAGTAAGGGGCCCGCGAGCAGGCACCGGAATATAGTTCGGTATGGTGGTCCGGGGGTCCCTGGGGGCTCCGAGGTCCCGGTCGCCGGCCGTCCTGCCTGGCGGTTTGCGGCCAAGCTACTGATAAGTAACATAGGCTCGGGGTAGGGACGGGCGTGTCCCAACCGGGCCACCCGCTGCCACGGCGCTCTCGGGCACCTGGCAGTCTTGGCACAGTGTGCACGTGCCCCGCGTGTACGCACCGAGTATCCGGCGCCAACCGCAGTGACGCGGTGGCGTAAGCGACCACGGGAGGTCGGCCACCAGCCATGAACATCGTCGTCTGCGTGAAGCAGGTCCCCGACACGGCGACCGAGCGCAAGCTGAGGTCCGATGACAAGACGCTCGATCGCGACGCCGCCGACGGCGTCATCAACGAGCTGTGCGAATACGCGGTCGAGGAGGCGCTACGTCTGAAGGAGGCTCATGGCGGTGAGGTGACCGTTCTCACCATGGGTCCCGACAAGGCGAGCGACACCATCCGCAAGGCCCTGGCCATGGGGGCGGACAAGGCCGTCCACCTGGTGGACGACGCGTTGCACGGCTCGGACGCGCTGGGCACCTCGCACGCCCTGGCGCAGGCTCTCAAGAAGATCAGCTTCGACCTGGTCGTACTCGGTTCGGAGTCGACGGACGCCCGTACCGGGGTCCTCGCCGCCATGCTGGCCGAGCGTCTCGGCGTGCCGCAGCTCACCTTCGCCAACCAGGTCCAGATCGACAAGGGCGCCATCTCCATCCAGCGCGTCACCGACTACGGCTACGACAGGGTCGAGGCCTCGCTGCCCGCCGTCGTCTCCGTGGTGGAGAAGATCAACGAGCCGCGCTACCCGTCTTTCAAGGGCATCATGGCCGCCAAGAAGAAGCCGGTCGAGAAGCTCGGCGTCGCCGAGGCCGAGGTCGACGCCTCCCAGGTGGGGCTGGCCGGCTCCTGGAGCGAGGTCGTCGACTTCGCGGCCGCTCCGCCGCGCGCGGCGGGCACGGTGGTCAAGGACGAGGGCGACGGTGGCGTGAAGGCCGCCGACTTCCTCGCGTCGAAGAAGTTCGTCTGAGAACGGGGGTAGCTGGAAATGTCTGAGATTCTCGTTCTGGTCGAGCACGTCGAGGGCCAGGTCAAAAAGGTCACCCTTGAGCTGCTGACCCTCGCCAGGAAGCTTGGCGCTCCGTCGGCGGTCTGGACCGGCGCCGGCTACTCGCCCGAGGCCGCGGCCAAGCTGGCCGAGTACGGCGCGGAGAAGATCTATGTGGCCGACTCCGCCGAGGTCAGCGACTACGTCGTCGCCCCCAAGGCCGAGCTGCTCGCCCACCTCGTGGCCGAGAAGTCGCCGAGCGTGGTGCTCGTGGCCGCCACCGCCGAGGCCAAGGAGATCGCCGGCCGCCTCGCCATCAAGATCGACTCTGGTGTGCTGACCGACGTCGTGGGCATCGAGGACGGCCTGGTCGCCGACCAGTCCATCTTCGGCGGCGGCGTCAACGTCAGGTCGCGCGTGACCAAGGGCACCCCGATCATCGCGGTCCGCCCCAACTCGACGCCGGTCGAGGCCGCCGCGGGTGCGGGGACCGAGGAGCAGGTCTCCTTCACCGTGTCCGAGGCCGCCAAGAGCGCCAGGATCGTGGAGCGGGTCAAGCAGGAGAAGGGCGCGCGCCCGGAGCTCACCGAGGCCGCGGTCGTGGTCTCCGGTGGCCGGGGTGTCGGCTCGGCCGACAAGTTCTCGATCATCGAGGAGCTGGCCGACTCGCTCGGCGCGGCCGTCGGCGCGTCCCGCGCCGCCACCGACGCCGGCTGGTACCCGCACCAGTTCCAGGTCGGCCAGACCGGCAAGACCGTCTCGCCGCAGCTCTACATCGCGGCGGGCATCTCCGGTGCCATCCAGCACCGGGCCGGCATGCAGACCGCCAAGACGATCGTCGCGATCAACAAGGACCCCGAGGCGCCGATCTTCGAGCTCGCCGACTTCGGCGTCGTGGGCGATCTGCACGAAGTGATTCCGCAGCTGACCCAGGAGGTCACCAAGCGCAAGTGATCCGGCAGGGGTACGGCTTACCCGCGGGGTGACGCGAACGTGAGACGGCACCGCACGACATGTGCGGTGCCGTCTCGCGTTCCCGGGTCAGGCCGCCATCGAGAGCTCCCGCCTGGCGGTCTCGGCGGGGACGGCCGCCGCGCGGTGGCGGGGCAGGAAGCGCGCGACCACGGCGATCAGGACACCGAGCAGCACGGCGATGCCGAGGCCCACCCTGAGCGTGGCCAGATCGGAGAGGAAACCGATGATCACCGGGCCCAGCAGAAGTCCCGCGTAGCCCATCGCACCGGTCTGGGCGATGGCGGGTCCGGGGGTGTCGGTCGCCTCGCCCGCCAGGGACATGGCCATCGGCGAGACCGTCGCCACGGCGACGCCCACGAACAGCATGGCCGCGAGGGCGACCGGCGCGCTGGGGGCCGTGATGACCACGCCGAAGGTCGCGGCGGTGGCCAGGCCCGAGGCGGCCATCATGCCGCGGGCGCCGAAGCGGGCCCGGACCCGGTCACCGGCCAGGCGCCCGGCCAGCATGCCCGCCTCGAAGATCGGGTAACCCAGGGCGGCCACCGCCTCCGGAGCGCCCAGCGCGTCCCGCAGGTACAGGCCGTTCCAGTCGGCGACCGTACCCTCCACCATGAAAGCGCAGAAGGCGATCACGCCGAGCAGGTAGATCATCGGAGGCATCCGGCGGCGGGGCGCGGCGGGGGCGGCGCCGGCCGCCGCCACCGGGTCGGGCAGGTAGGTGCGGCTGACCAGGACCGTCGCGGGGAGCGCGAGCAGGGCGACCAGCACCAGGTGGGTGGTGATCGAGAGTCCTGCCGCGATCGCCGCGGTGCCCAGCAGGCCGGCGCCGATCGCTCCGGCGCACCAGCCGGCGTGCATGCCGTTCATCAGCGGGCGGCCGTAGGCGCGCTCGACCACCGATCCCTGCGCGTTCATCGCGACGTCCACCGCGCCGAACGCCATGCCGAACAGGCCGCTCGCGACCACGGCCAGGGGGAACGACGGCGCCACGGCCAGCAGGGCCAGGGCGGTCGCGGTGAGGGGGGCTGCGACCCGGAGGATGCTCCGGCTGCCGAAGCGTGCCATCACGGCGCGCATCGACTGCATGGTGACGAGCGCTCCCAGCCCCCATACGAGGAGGGTGACACCGACCGACGCCTCGGACAGGCCGAGCTTGTCGGAGAGCGCCGGAATGCGCACGGTCATCGATCCACACATCAGACCGGCCAGCACGAATGTGAGAACCGCCCCGGTTCGAGCTGTTCTCAGGTCGCGGGTCATGCTCAATCCCTTCAATAAATGTTTTGACAAACCGGTGAACGGGCACACCAAAGACGGTCGCTTTCGCGCGTGCGGAAGCGACCACCAATCTGTGTGATGGGTTCTCCCTGGCCGGGCCCGCGATCAGGCGCGCGGGCGAGTGAGGGGAACCAGGGGAACCAGGGAAAAGGTGTCGGGGGCCTATTAAGGCAGCATGGCCAGCAGGCGCCGTTTCAGAGTCTCGTAGTGCTCGTCGTCATAGAGATCGGGGTCGTGGCTCGCCACGTCCCACAGTCCCTCGCAGGCGAGGCGCACGATCTGCGCCGCCTCCGGGTCGGGCTCGCTGTCGAGCCCCTCGCGATGCCACCGGGCCATCGCCACCCGCAGCGGTGCCAGAAGATAGAGGTTGCCGGAGGCTCCGGTCACCACGGCCCAGCGCCGCAGCCTGCCGCTCCGTACGGCGGCGAACGTGGCCGCCAGGTAGTTCTTGGTGTAGGTGTCGTGGCCCTGGGCGGCGATGAGCTCGTCGAACTCCTCGATCAGCCGCTCGACCATGCCCTTGATCAGGGCTTCCTTGGTGCTGAAATGGTAGAGCAGGCCGCCTTTGCTGCATCCGGCGCGCTCGGCGACGGTCGCCAGGGTGAGCGCCTGGGAGCCCTGGTCGGAGAGCAGATCCTCTGCCGCGTCCAACAGTTCACCCCGTCTCATGCCAGTTACTGTACCGTCTGGACGGTTTAGTGGTCAACTCCGGGGATGAGGCCCTTCGCGGGCACGGATACCCTTGGAAGGTTGACAGCGATGTGGGGGAGGGGATGCGGCCGTGAAGTCCGCCTATCTCGATCACGCGGCGACCACGCCGATGCTTCCCGAGGCGATCGAGGCGATGACCGCCCAACTGGGCCAGGTCGGCAACGCGTCATCCCTGCACGCCGCCGGCCGTCGTACCCGCCAGGTCGTGGAGGAGTCGCGAGAGACCATCGCCGCCGCGCTCGGCGTCCGTCCCAGCGAGGTCGTCTTCACCGCGGGCGGCACCGAGGCCGACAACCTGGCCATCAAGGGCCTGTACTGGGCCCGCCGCGCCGGGGGCGCGGACAGGATCCTGATCAGCGCCGTCGAGCACCACGCCGTCCTGGACCCCGCGCACTGGCTGAGCGATCACCAGGGGGCGACCGTCGAACTGCTCGACGTCGACGAGTTCGGCCGGGTGCATCCGCAGACCCTGCGCGAGGCCATCGAGCGAGACCCGGGCAGCGTCGCGCTGGCCAGCGTCATGTGGGCCAACAACGAGGTCGGCACCGTCCAGCCCGTCCACGCGCTCACCGAGGTGGCCCGCGAGTACGGCGTCCCCTTTCACACCGACGCGGTCCAGGCGGTCGGTCAGATCCCGGTGGTCTTCGCCGACTCGGGGATCGACGCGCTGACGCTCTCCGGTCACAAGGTCGGCGGCCCGATGGGCGTCGGCGCGCTGCTGCTCGCCCGGGGCGTCGACCCGGTGCCGGTGCTGCACGGTGGCGGTCAGGAGCGGGACGTCCGCTCCGGCACGCTCGACGCCCCCGCCATCGCCGGTTTCGCCACGGCCGTGCGGACCGCGGTGGCCCGGCAGGCCGAGACCTCGACCCGGCTGGCCGCGCTCCGCGACGACCTGATCCGCCGGGTCCGTGAGGCGGTGCCCGATGTGATCCTCAACGGCGACCCGGTGAACCGCCTCCCGGGCAACGCCCACTTCTCCTTCCCCGGCTGTGAGGGTGACGCGCTGCTCATGCTGCTGGACGCCAAGGGCGTGGAGTGCTCGACGGGCTCGGCCTGCTCGGCAGGGGTCGCCCAGCCCTCCCACGTCCTGCTCGCGATGGGCGCCGACGGATTCCGGGCGCGCGGCTCGCTGCGCTTCTCCCTCGGCCACACCTCGACCGAGGCCGAGGTGGACCGGCTGGCCGAGATCATCGGCCTCGCCGTCGAGCGCGCCCGCCGCGCGGGTCTGAGCTGATCCGTACAGCTCCGAACGGTTCCGTACGGCGGGAGGCCCCTTCACCGCCTGCGGACGCTGTGGCAGGGACAGGATGGCCGCGCCGCGCCGCTCGTCACGGGCTCTCAAATGATGTTGAAGTAGATATAGTCGCCTTCGCTCACGGGGTGGCCCCCTAGCCATCCGGGGAGGGTGGTGAATCGGTTCTGGCTCAGGTTGAGCTTGGTGAGGGGGAGGTTCGCCATCGACTCGGGCAGTGTGGTCAGCTCGTTGCCGCCTAGCCCGAGTCCGCCCAGCTTGGTGAGGTTTCCCAGCGACTCGGGCAGTGCGGTCAGCCTGTTGTCATTGAGGTCGAGCCAGGTCAGGGCGGTGAGGTCGCCCAGCCACTCGGGCAGTGCGGCCAGTCCGTTGCCGTCCAGCTCGATGCGGCTCAGGGCGGTGAGGTTCTCCAGCGGTCCGGGGAAGGCGGTGAACCGGTTGTCGTAAAGAGTGATCCGGCTCAGGGCGGTGAGGTTTCCCGTCGACTCGGGTAGTGCGGTCAGCTGGTTGGCGCCGAGGTTGATCCAGGTCAGGGCGGTGAGGTCGCCCAGCCACTCGGGCAGGGCGGTCAGCTGGTTGCTGGCCAGGCCGAGCTGGTCCAGACGGGTCAGGTTCCTCATCGACCCGGGGAGGGCGGTCAGCCGGTTCCAGTTCAGGTTGATCCAGGTCAGTCCGGTGAGGTTGCCCAGCGACTCGGGCAGGGCGGTCAGCTGGTTGTGGTTCAGGTCAAGTGCGGTGAGGTGTGTGAGATCGCCGAGGGGGCCAGGCAGCGTGTCCAGGTCGAGTCCGGACAGATCGAGGTCCGTCGATCCGTCCCGCAGGCAGTCGCCGATCCGCGCGAGGGCGACGTCCTGGCCCGTCTTGGAGTCCGTCATGCACTTTCCTCTCATCGTCACCGCGGGCCCGGGGGCGCCCGAGCCGTACCGGTCCAGGCCCGTCCTTCGGAAACGTCGGGCGCGCGAACCTGCGGCAACGCTAGGGATCAGCGCTGGTGTACGACTTGCACCCCATTTGAAGGGGTGTTTGATCCTACGGGTTCCGTCTGATTCGGCTTCAGGTGTCGCGCCAGGTTGAGGTGTTCTCACCAGTTGAGCGGCGGGTCATGTTGCCGATCACCGCGAGATGGATCACGGCTTCGGAACTGGTGGGCAGGGTTTCGTGGTCACGGGCCAAGCACCGGTGAGCACTGGCTGGCGCGGGGTTCGCTCGGCGACCCAGCGGCGCGGCAGTGGGATGAATCCTCTGGTGGCCGGGTTGCGGCGAACGATCTCCATGTCGATCTCCGGGGCGGCGGTGTGTTCGACGAGGCCGGACCGGACCGCGGCACGGTGGTGGCGTTCGTCCACCCCGACCGGTGGCGGACGCTCTTCGAGCGGCTCCACTGAGGCGGTGCCCGGGCACCGCCTCAGTGGGTCAGTTCGCGAGGTCCTCGTCCCTGGTGGTCTCGACCCGACAGTGCGAGAGCGTGTTCCGCTTCGGCTGGTAGACACAGACCTTGAGATCGATCCTCTTGACCTGGCCCTTGGTCTCGAAAAGGTAGCCCTTGTACCCGGAGGAGGCGCAGGACCAGCGCACCGGCGACCAGGACGGCCCGCCCTTCTGGTAGTGGAACCTGGCACGAACCCAGGCGCAGTGACCGGGGTGGCGGTCTCGGTCGTAGATCCTGCCGTACGCGGTGAAGTGGCTCTGGTTGAAGCCGGTGACCCACAGTCGCGCCTTGGCGTACCCGGAATGCCCGGAACCGGAGCTGACCGTCCCCAGATGGAAGTCGCCCTGGGCCGTCGCGCTCGCCGCGGCGGGCAGTCCCAGCACGAGCGCGGTGGCCAGCAGCGTTCCACGGACGATCCTGCGCATCGTCTCTCCTCTTTCCGGTGCTTCTCGGCTCGGATGATCCGTCACCAGTGATACGTGAGACGACTTGGAACCCTCTTGCGAGTCACTGCCCGCAAGGGTGTCCAGGACCTGACGTCGAGGGCCGGGCCTTTCGCCTGGACCAAGACCGCCGAAGAAGTCCTCGGCGCTCTCGCCTCATACCGTCGGCCTGTCGGCGAACCTCTGACTCAGGGCACTAGGTCAGGAAGGGCGAGATGGCGATCCAGCCGGGGTCGCCGACCACGTCGACCCGGGGCCGCCCCTCCTCCCAGCTCACGATGAGCTCCTTGGCGTGGATGGCCGTCTCGCTCACCGGGTCGGCGTAGACGTGCAGCACCCGCTGCCCCTCGGCGCTCATGTGCGCGGCGAGCAGGGCCTGGCCGTTCAGCCTGCTGATCCGCCCGGCGAGACGCTCCTCGAAGTCGCGCAGCGCCTCCAGCGAGGGGCCGGTGGGCAGCCCTTCGGCGTCGCGGTGCGCGTACGGCAGCGTGATGGCGATGTGCTGGTCGAACAGCGGGTGGTCGACCGGGCGGAGCGGGTACCGGGCGGTGGCGATCAGGCGGGCGCCGGTGGCGGTCTCACCCTCCAGCAGCGCCCACTGCTCGTCCCGGTAGCCGGAGGCCAGATCGGAGACCACGCTCGGCAGGTGCACGGCGGGCACCGCGTCGATCGGCTCGAAGGCCGCGGCGGAGATGTCGCCCACCCAGCGGGCCACGTCGTCCTCGCCGAGCAGCCAGTCGAGGGCGAGCAGTGCCGCCTCGGTGCGCGTCTCGTCGTCGAGAATGGTGAAGATCGGATGGTAGGCGACCACGTCGACCCGGGGGTTGCCGTGCGGGGCGCGCAGGCCGAGCACGAGCTTGTCGAGCGCGAACTCGTAGCCGCCCACGTCGAGCGTGAGGTCCATCGCGTGCGGATTGGCCCGCCGGGACGGGTGGAACTCCCACAGGGCGTCGGCGGGCGGTGCGGCGGCGGCCCAGCGGTGCGCGATGGGGCGCAGTTCGGGGTCGCCGGCCGAGGTGACCACGAGGGCCTGGTCGGCGTCGAGGCCGGGGGCGATCTCCCACACCAGCGATGGGTGGACGACCAGTACCGCGGGCCCGATCCACTCGGCCAGCCGCTCGGCCTCGCCGGCGGCGACCATCGCGTCCAGTTCCGGTCTCGCCTCCGCCCACCACGCCCAGAACTCGCCGATACCGTCAGCAGGGTCGGCGGCGGGCTCGTTCTTCCGCCCGAACAGTCGCATGACCCCGGATTCTCCCAGCCCGACGGGGCGCCCGCCAACGCGGGTACGCTCAAGGGGTTATGAGTCTTCGTGTGCTTGCCGCCATGTCCGGCGGCGTCGACTCCGCCGTGGCGGCCGCCCGCATCGCCGAGGCGGGCCATGACGTCACCGGTGTCCACCTCGCCCTCTCCGCCAACCCCCAGTCCTATCGGACCGGCGCCCGCGGGTGCTGCACGGTCGAGGACTCGCGAGACGCCCGCAGGGCCGCCGACGTGATCGGCATCCCCTTCTACGTCTGGGACATGGCTGAGCGGTTCCATCGCGACGTGGTCGAGGACTTCGTCAGCGAGTACGCCGCCGGCCGCACGCCCAACCCGTGCCTGCGCTGCAACGAGAAGATCAAGTTCGAGGCGGTGCTCGACCGCGCCCTCGCGCTGGGCTTCGACGCGGTGGCCACCGGGCACCACGCGCGCGTCACCGACGGCGTGCTGAGCCGCAGCCCCGACGCGGGCAAGGACCAGTCGTACGTGCTGGGCGTGCTCACCAGGGAGCAACTCGGTCACGCGATCTTCCCACTGGGTGACTCCACCAAGGCTCAGGTCCGCGAGGAGGCCGCGCGGCGCGGGCTCATGGTGGCCGACAAACCCGACAGCCACGACATCTGCTTCATCGCCGACGGCGACACCAGGGGCTTCCTCGCCGACCGCCTCGGCACGGCGCCGGGTCCGATCGTCGACGAGTCCGGCGAGGTGGTGGGCGGCCACGAGGGCGCCTACGGCTTCACGGTCGGCCAGCGCAAGGGCCTGCGCATCGACCGGCCGGCCCCCGACGGCCGTCCGCGCTACGTGCTGTCCATCGAGCCGGTCTCCAACACGGTCACGATCGGTCCGCGCTCGTCTCTGGCGGTCTCGGAGATCGTTGCGGAGCGCCCGGTCTGGAACGGCCCGACCGGCGAGCCGCGCGAGCCGCTGACCTGCACGGTCCAGCTCCGCGCGCACGGCGAGGTGTACGGCTGTCGTGCCCGGCTCTCCGGCGGGGAGGTGCACATCGCACTGGACGCCCCGGCCACCGGGGTGGCGGCGGGCCAGGCCGCGGTGCTCTACCTCGGTGACACCGTGATCGGCTCGGCCACCATCGCCTCGGCCTCCTGACCCGATCGCAGGAGTGCGGGGCGGAGCACCGGCCCGCGCTCCGGTGGCGTTCGTCCCGCGGCCGCGGGAACGCGTCCGTGCCGGTCGCCTCCCGATACGGGCGGGCGTTCGACAGGCCGGGACATGCCCCACCCGGGCATGAGGTCGGCCCAGGTCAGGGCTCCGGTCAGGGCAGGGTGACCGACTCGCCGGGCTTGAGGCGGCGCATCTCGGCCTTCTGCCTCTCCGACTCCATCTCCAGCCACCTGTCGACCAGGCCGAGCCCGATGTCGTTGAGCAGGCCGTCGTGGGTGGAGAAGGCGCGGGCCGGGCGGACCAGGCGCAGGTACTCCACCATCTCCGCCAGCTTCATCCATGGCGCGTTGGTCGGCACCAGGAGCGTGGGCACCTCGACGCCCGGCGGGGTGAACGCGTCGCCAGGATAGAAGACCTCCTCGTCCACCAGGAAGCCGACATTGCGCACGATCGGCTGGTCCGGGTGGTTGGGGGCATGCCACTCGCCGACCACCCGCACCCCGAAGCCGGCCGTGTCGAACGCGTCGCCGTGCCGTACCACCTGGGTCTTCGCGGGGACGTCGGTCAGCGTGGCGGCCACGCCCTCGTTGGTCCAGATCTCCAGGGAGGGGTTGGCCTCGGCCGCCCGGCGCAGCCGGTCGGCGTCCACATGGTCGAAGTGCTCGTGGGTGATGAGCACGGTCTGGGCCCCGTCGAGCGCGGACTCCTCACTGAAGGAGCCCGGGTCGATCACGAGCGTGGAACCGTTCTTCTCCAGGCGAACACACGCGTGCCCGAATTTCGTGAGTCTCATTCCCTCACCCTAAGGGGCACGCCGATCTTCGCCGTGCCGCCGGTGGCCGGAGGGCCGCTCATGTTCGGTGAGGGGTCAGTACGGTTTGTAGCCGCCGCCATCGCTGAGGGAGGCGATGCCGGGATGACCGTCCAGGGAGCCGTAGCGGCTGATGGTGTAGCGGACACCGGCCATGATGTTGTGCACCGGGTTCCAGATGTCGTTGTAGCCGGGTTGCTTGTGCGCCTGGAACGTGGGGTCGATCGTCTGCATGAGTCCCTTGGACGGGATGCCTGCGGCGGCGTTGGAGTCCCAGTTGTTGATCGCCTGTGGGTTGCCGCCCGACTCGTGGAAGATGACCGTCCAGATCTTGTCGATGGTCGCCGGGTCGTCCGGGTTCACGGCCACGCCGTGGTCCCGCAGGATGGTGAGCGCCTCCTTGATCCACTCCACGACCTCCTCCTTCGGCGCGGGGACCCCGCCGCCCGAGGGCGCGCCGCCGTACCCGCCCGAGCCGTTGCCGCCGGAACCGTCGGGACCGCCGCCTTCGATCTGCGGCCGATAGCCGGGGGTCCGTTGCCAGCCGGAGGTGGGTATGGAGGAGTCACTGCCCGGTGACCTGATGAGAGCGAAGTGGGCAAGCTTGTCCTTCGCGTGTGTCTGCAGGGTGGTCAGGGCCTTGCCCACGGCTTCCTCGGCGGGTTTGACAGCCTCGCGAGCGTCGGAGACGGCCGTCGTGACCCATGGCCCGAAGGTCTTGTTGAGGTCTTCCTCCTCCGTGTCGGGGTTGTTCCTACGGTGGGTCTCCACCTGGTTGAGGAGGGTGGCGCAGATGCCGTTGACCTTCGAGCTCGCGTCCGTCAGTTTCGTGGCGACCTCTCCGATGGAGGCCGCGCAGTTGTTCAGTGCGTCGTGGAATCCGTCGCCGGCCTTGTCGTACATCTGCATGTAGGCACAGAAGGCATCCGCGGAGGCACCCTGCCAGGCGTGGTCCACGTCGAGCACCGTGGTCTTCAGATTGCCCATGAGCTCGTTCGCCCCATTCGCCGTCCCCCGCCAGCGGGTCATGACCGTGCGGATCACCGCCGGGGCGCCACTCACCTTTTCCCTGAGATCGGCGAGATCACTGCCGCCGGGCAGCTTGCCAAGAGCCACTGCGACATCGTCCAAGGCGGCCACTACCGCTCTCCGGGTCCGCTGGCGTCGTTCGCCCCCCTGACGTTGTTCTGCACCGTCTCCAGGGCGTGTTCGACGCCTCCGAGCTTCTCTCTGACCTGCTGGAGCTCCTCGTGGATCAACCCCTCAAGGGTGTCGACGAGACCGGCGAGCGCGGCGGATCCGGTGAGGTCGCCGTAGTCGGAGGTGTTGGACGGCGGGGCGGGGTGATCATCGCTGAGCTCGTCACGAATCCGGTTGGCCAGCTTTCCCACCTTCGTACGGCACCGTTCGAGCGCCTGAAAATGGAGATCGATGCCTTCCATATGACTCTCTCCTCCTCGGCGCCACCCCCGAACCGATCAAGATCGAGCATAGCGGAGACGGGCCTGCGCGAAAGGGCCACGTGACCTACACCTCCGACGGCGTGCTGAGCCGCAGCCCCGACGCGGGCAAGGACCAGTCGTACGTGCTGGGCGTGCTCACCAGGGAGCAGCTCGGCCATGCGATCTTCCCGCTGGGTGACTCCACCAAGGCCCAGGTCCGCGAGGAGGCCGCGCGGCGCGGGCTCATGGTGGCCGACAAACCCGACAGCCACGACATCTGCTTCATCGCCGACGGCGACACCAGGGGCTTCCTCGCCGACCGTCTCGGCACGGCGCCGGGTCCGGTCGTCCGTGGCCTGGACAGGGTGTCCGGCCACGTTCACCAGGTTCGATAAATAGTGGGCGACATACCTGGGGTTCTGGGTAGAAATGATCTCATGATGGACGAGTTCCGGCTCGTGATGGACGGGCTCACCAAGGAGTACAACCAGCAGGCCGAGCAGCTACGCGACATGTACGGCCGGCTCGATGAGCTGGCGGCGACCGCGTGCTCGGAGGACCGGATGGTGACCGTGACGGTGGGGCCGCGCGGCCAGGTGCGGGACATCGAACTCGATCCCCGGGTCTACCGCAGGCTGTCACCGCCGGAGCTGTCACGGTCGGTCATGGAGCAGATCGGTGTGGCGACGGCGGAGATCATGGAGCGGACCCGGGAGTTGATGGCCCCTTTCGCGCCGGAGGGTCTGCCCTATGAGGAGATATTCGGGGAGGGAGTGAGCTTCGAGTCGTTCCTCCCCCGGCCGGTGGATCCGCCGTCGTGACGCAAAGCATCGGAAATCGATCCGAGTGGACGGAGATCTTCGAGGAAAGGCAATGTCACGACGCCCCGCGGTCGTGCCGGGGCCTGTCCGGCGTTGGACAGATCCCTGCGTGGCCCTCTGCGGGCGGTGCCGCTCTGTTCCCGCAGGGATTTATCGCCGGGTGAGGGGAGCGATCCGAAGCGCTTAAGGCTGTTTTCCGGATAAAGAGGGGGGGATGTCTGGGATGGTGAATCTCTGTGGTCCATGCGGCTTGCGGGGAGTGACCGTCGGTGATGGATGAGTTTCGCGTCGCGTTCGAAGAGCTTGCCGAGGAGTACACCCGGCAGGCCGAACAGCTTCGGGAGATGTACGCCAAACTGGGGGAACTAACGGCGACCGCGCAGTCGGACGACCACATGGTGACTGTGACGGTGGGCTTGAACGGCCAGATACGGAGCATCGAGTTCGATCCCCGCGTTTACCGGAAGCTGTCGCCCTCCGAGTTGTCGCAGTCGATCATTGAGCAGATCGGACTGGCCGTCGGCGAGGTCTCGGAGCGGACGCGGGAGCTGATGGAACCATTCGCGCCGGAGGGCCTGCCGTTCGACGAGCTGTTCGGAGAGCAGGCGAGTTTTGAATCGTTCCTTCCCGCGAACCTGCCGTCGGAGGAGCGTAGGTGACGGCTGATACGGGGCAGGTCGAGATCAGTCCTCGACAGGGACGACCTTGACATAGCCGTTGCTCCAGAAGGTCAGGCCCTCGAACGCCTCCTGCGGGCTTGCCCGCCTGCTGCTCGACATGGTGTCGACCATGTCCTGGATATCGGGTGAGCTACCCGCCAACTTGCCCGCCTCCGTCAGCTCGATCGTCCCCAGGACCGTGTCGGTGTCTACCGTCACGACTTTCAGCATCCGTCTCGTCATAGTCGAAGTATCCGTTCCATGGTTGGTGTTGCTCCCTGGGGTTGTGATCCGGATCACTCCTCCCAGCTGAGAGGGTTTCTCTCGGGGCGTGTGATCACCTTGGGCACTACTCGTACGGGCATCGGCATCCTCGGCTCCGTCCCGACCGCGTTCCTCTCGATCATATTGAGCTGGGAGAGCATGTTGTTGTACCAGTCCAACCGTCCCCGCCGTTCGAACTCCGATCTCATCTTGGGATCTTTGAGCACCCGCTTGATGCCCTGGACGTCCTCCGGGCTGAGTGGGTTGGGCCTCCCGACGTAGATCTGGCGGGCACCGTCGGGTGTGAGCTCACCACGGACGAACTGAGTTCCGAATTCCCCTTTGGGAGCCCAGAATTTGGGGTCTTCGAACGAGAGGTTGTGGTCGATGCCGATGACCCCGAGCCTCTGGCCGGTGGGCGATCTCAGTTCCGGGTCAGAACTCAGAAACCAGTTGAAGGAGTGACGATCAGGGTTGGTGATCAGCACGTCGAGCAGACTGACGCGCATGCCGCTCCGCGTCAACTCGGGTCTCGTCGGCACCTCCTCATCTGGTAACGCCGCTCTGTGCTGCCCCTCCTTGAACTCCTGATAGACGACTCTGTCGTCGGCCCGGTAAACCCCGGGGACGTCGGCCCCCAAGGAGGTCCCCACTATCGCAGCCAGCACCTCGGCGTCTGCCTCCTGTGAGGTCGCCAGGACCTTTCGGATCATGTGGGAACCGTCGTTGAACGTCCATTTCTCTACCAGCACGGACCAGGTCGCCCTTACGCCGTCCGCCCCCCCGGTTTTGCCGCCCAGCAGTACGGGCTCTCCGGCGATGCCGGAATGGATTCCACGGTTCAGCCACGGCGGTACGCGGGGCTCTTGCTCCCTTGCCGCTGTCAATTCGGTGAGCAGTTCCGCCACCCGGGGCGACGCGGGACCGTCCCCATCGCGGTGAGGGCCATCCGCCCCTCTCGCAGCGGAGGCGTCGTCGTCCCGGGGACGCAGGCCTGCTGTCTTGTCGTCTTCCCGGGGGCGCAGATCTGCTGTCTTGTCGTCTTCCCGGGGGCGCAGCTGTGCTGTCTTGTCGTCCGGAGGAACGCCGTGACCCGAACCCGAGGATCGGGGAGGGTCCGCCGGGGGAGGTGCCCCGTCCCCGGGCCCTCGTGGTGGGACGGCGCCGGACGCGGCGGGATCGCGCGGGGGGGCCGCGTCGCGAGGCGCTGGGGCAGGGGCCTCGTGGGGCTTTGCGGAAGCCAAGGGGTCGCCTGCCAGGTGGGTGGCGACCTTCGGCGGCCCGGAAGGTGAATCCGGGTTGAGCATCCGATCGATGTAACTCGGCCCAGGGCGCTCCCCGGCCGGCGAGGGCGTCTCCGGGCGGGCGGCGACGAGAGTGTCCGGGCGGGCGGCGTTGGGGTGGGCTGTGGTGGGGGTGTCTGGGCGGGCGGCGTTGGGGTGGGCTGTGGTGGGGGTGTCTGGGCGGGCGGCGTTGGGGTGGGCTGTGGTGGGAATATCCGCTTGCGTTTTCGGGCGGACAGCGGGAGCCGCCTGTACCTCCGTGCCTCCGGGCGGGCGGGCGGTCATCCCCGTTTCATCGTGTGCCTGCCGGCCCTGTGGAGGTCCAGGCCTGTCTGCGGGCGGCACCGGATCGGGTCTCGCGATGCCCTGGAGTGTGGAGCCGCCCGCCGTCGAGTCGGCCGCGTCGGGATGGGGAAGGGGCCCTGCGGCGGCATCACTCTGACGGGGCGCGCCGGCAATCGGGTCGTTCCCGGCAAGGGCGGTTGCCAGGGGGGTGTCACCACCGGCGCCGTGACGATCACCAAGCGAGGTGAGGATCCCGTTCTCCGGGAAGCGGCCGGTCAGGGGGGCGAGGGGGTTGGCGCCCTGGTGACCGGTCGGGGCGATGAGGTGGCCGTCGGCGCCTCCGAGGAAGCCCGCGCTGGCGCTCTTGGCAAGAGTCTCCCAGCTCAGCTGGCCGCTCGCGGCCAGCATCGGCATGCTGGCGAAGGTATTGGCCGTCATGCTCTGCGTCGCCATGCCCAGCGCCGACTGGTCCAGGAGGGCGGCGGCCTTCTCCCTCCACGTCATCGCGATGCGCTCCACCGTCTCGCTCGCGATGCGTGATCCGCCCAGCTTGCTGATCGCCACACCGAACCCGGTGAACGCCAACCCCGCCAGCGCGCCACCTGCCAGCGACATGCCGGTCTTCATCCAGTCCCAGTCCTCCCGCCGCCCGCCGGCCACCTGCACGGTCTGGATGAGCCCGTCCATCCCGACCATCACCCCGCCGAACAGCGCGATGTTGCGCAGCAATCTCATGGCGATCTGCCGCACGGTCATCTGCGTCAACCTGCACGCCATGGGGATGAGGCTCAGCGACCGCCCGAACGACGGTGCGGCCAGGTAGACGAAGTAGGTGATCTGCGCCGCCAGCAGGAACAGGGACAGCAGGATCATGTACTTCGCGTACTCGATCTCCAGGCCTACCGCGTTGAGTTGTTTACCGGCTTTCTCGCAGGCCTCTTTCAGACGGGGCAGTATGAACGGCTCGGTCGTGGTGAACGTCTTCCAGTATTCTTCGAAGGCGTCGGAAGCCGATCCGTCCATGTACATTCGTATGTCGCGGCAGGTGGTGTTGCCGTCCTCGATCAGGGCCGTGATCGTCGCGGCGATCTCCCGATAGGCGTCGGACAGGCGGAAACAGCCTTCCTCATCGCCTTTCGGCCAGTCCATTCCGACGATCCAGCCCACGTAGGGCCGCACGATCGGAGGAACCAGTGCCTCAAGGTGGCGGTCCATCTCGGGTCACGGCCTTATCGTGCTCTGCCGCTCGGCTTCCTCGTATCGTGTCGCCACCAGGTCGAGTCCGGTCCTGAGCTCGTACAACGCCTTGGCCGCCTCGTCCAGTCGTTGGAGGACGGCTTCCATGAGCGGCAGATAACCTTTCTCGAACTGTTTGCCGAAGTGGTCGTCGCCCCAGGGTGAGCCCGCGGCGGCCAGCGTGGTTTTAAGCGAGCCTCTGGCGTCTTCGAGTGTCCTGCCGTGAGCGGTGAAGTCGGGGCTTCTCAGCCGGATGGCCTGTGGGTACACCTCGTAGCCGTTGTGGGTCGCCATCCAGCTCCGTTCACGTACTTAGCCTGATTAATCGGATTTCGCATGATGTGTCTGCGAATGAGGGGCTTTCGGGCAGGGATGGCGCCGTTCGCCCAAAACATGATCTATGAAGATGGGCTCTATGTCATCACGAAAGACCGTGTTTTAAAATAAATGCATATCTGTGGTACGGCGATCAGTCTGCCACGGACCGAGGCCGGCCGGCCTCGGTCCGTCAGCCGGTTTCCGGAGGCGCCTGAGGCGGCATGAAGGCGGTCTGCGTGAGGCGTGCGCCGTACTTCCTGTCGACGAAGTAGCCCCGGCCCGGCGGGAGCGGATGTGGCCGCACGTTGCCGAACAGGAAGCCCTCGTCCTTGTTGCCCGACAGGATCACGGCGGGGCTGGCCATGTCCTTCATCCGCTGGATGATCGGGTCGTACATCGCCCGCCCGACGCCGCCCATCGCACGCGACATGATCAGGTGCAGCCCGATGTCACGGGCCTGCGGCAGTAGCTCCGCCAGCGGTTGCAGCGGATTGGACGAGGTCGCGACGAGGTCGTAGTCGTCGACGACGATGTACAGATCCGAACCCTGCCACCAGTTTCTCGCCCGGAGCTGTTCGGGCGTGAGGTCGGCCGGAGGAAGCCGCTTGAGCAGCGCGCTGCGCACGTCGTTGATCAGTTCGAGCGCCGCCGCGCTGGAGGCGGCGTAGCCGATGCGGTGCTCGGTGACGGCGGAGTCCAGTAGCGACCGCCGGTAGTCGATCACGATCATCCTGGCCTCGTACGGCGTGTGCCGGGCGACCACGCTCTCGCAGATCAGGCGCAGCAGGTTGGACTTCCCGCTCTCGGTGTCCCCCACCACGATGAAGTGCGGGTCGGTGTCGAAGTCGAGGATGACGGGCATCAGGGTGGCCTCGTCGATGCCGACCGGGATCCGGCCTGGACCGGTCTGTGTCGCGTCGGGCAGTGTCTCGGCGGGCAACACCGGCGGCAGCAGTCGCACGCCGGGGGCGGAGGGGCCCTGCCAGGCGTCTCTGATCGCGTGGACGAGCGCGCGCCCGCCGACGGACAGGTCGTCGGCCTTCCGGACGCCGTCGATCCGGGGGAGCGCGGACAGGAAGTGCAGTCCCTCCTTGGTGAGCCCGCGGCCCGGTATGCCCTCGGGCACGGCCAGCGCCGACTTGCGGTTGACCTCCGACTCGTAGGCGTCACCGAGCTTGAGCTCCACCCGGGTGCCGAACAGATCCCGGATGCCCGGACGGAACTCCGACCACTTGTTGGTGGAGGCCACGACGTGGATGCCGTAGCCGAGCCCGCGCGCGGCCAGGTCGGTGATGATGGGCTCGAGTGTCTCGAAGTCCTGCCTGATGGTCAGCCAGCCGTCGACCACCAGGAAGACGTCGCCGTACCCGTCACCCTCGATCGTGCCGTCGGCGAGCTGCCTGCGATAGGTGATGATCGAGTCGATCCCCTGCTCGGTGAAGTCGCGTTCTCGCTGTTCGAGGAGGGTGGCGATCTCGGCGACCGTGCGGCGGACGCGATCGCCGTCGAGACGGCTGGCGACCCCGCCCACGTGGGGGAGCCCCTCCAGCGAGGCAAGGGAGCCGCCGCCGAAGTCCAGACAGTAGAACTGCACCTCGCGCGCGGTGTGCATGAGTGCCATGCTGGTGACCAGCGTGCGCAGCACCGTGCTCTTGCCGCTCTGTGTTCCTCCGGCGACGCCGACGTGACCGGTGGCGCCCGACATGTCCAGCCAGTACGGATCACTACGCTGCTCGAACGGCTTGTCGATGAGGCCCACGACGGCGTGTAGCCGGCCCCGGCCTCCCCACCCGGTCGTGCTGAGCCCGAACTCCGGCGTGACCGACAGCGGCGGGAGCAGGTGAGCGAGGGTCGGTGGGTCACCCAGCGGGGGCAGCCAGATCCGGTGGGCGGGCGGCCCTTGGCCGTTCAGCCTGTTCACCACGACGTCCAGCAGGCTGACCAAGCTCCGGTCGGCCGGTCCGTCCGCCGCAGGCAGCTCCTTCCTGGGCTCTTCCACGACGGGGACCGGAACGAACTCCGGACCGTACTCCACGACCTGCCGCACGGGTCCCTGCCCGTCCGGCGTCGCCACGTTATGGGGATCCACCTGGTAGGGCCCGGACACGTAGGCGGCCTTGAACCGGGTCATCCCGGTGGTGTCGAACTTGAGATAGGCGTTGCCCGGAGCGGACGGCAGTTCGTAGGCGTCGGCGACGCCGAGCACGACCCGGCTCTCCATCGCCGAGAAGGTGCGCAGGCCGACCCGGTAGGACAGGTGGGTGTCCAGGCCGCGCAGCCGTCCCTCCTCCAGGCGCTGGGAGGCCAGTAGGAGGTGGACACCGAGGGAGCGGCCGAGCCGGCCGATCATCACGAACAGCTCGATGAACTCGGGCTTGGCCGAGAGCAGCTCGCTGAACTCGTCGATCACCACGAACAGGGTGGGCATCGGCTTCAGGTCGACGCCCTGCTCGCGGGCGCGCTCGTAGTCGCGCAGAGAGGCGTAGTTGCCGGCGGCGCGCAGCAACTCCTGGCGCCGGACCATCTCCCCGTGCAGGGCGTCGTACATGCGGTCGACGAGTGGCAGCTCGTCCTCGAGGTTGGTGATGACCGCCGAGACGTGGGACAGGGTGTCGAGGCCGAGGAAGGTGGCGCCGCCCTTGAAGTCGACCAGGACGAAGTTCAGGATCTCCGACGAGTGGGTGATCGCCAGACCGAGCACCAGAGTCCGCAGCAGTTCGCTCTTGCCCGAGCCGGTGGCGCCGATGACCAGGCCGTGCGGGCCCATGCCGCCCTGCGCCGACTCCTTGATGTCGAGTTCGACCAGGCGCCCGTCCACGCCGAGACCGATCGGCACCCGCAGCCGGTTGCGGCCGGCCCGGGGGCGCCACGCCACTGACGCGTCGAGGCGGGTCGGGTCACCGACGCCGAGCAGGTCTGTCAGGGATGTGTTCATCGCGAGCACGTCCTGCGTCTCCCCTCCCTTGGCGGTCGACACCCGCAGGGGGGCGAGCTGCCGTGCCAGACCTTCGAGCCGCAGGAAGTCCAGCTGGTCGGGATCACCGAGGCGGGTCGAGCTCTCCTTGCCCGCGTGATCGATCTTGATCATGTGGAAGCCGTCCGGCTGGATGTCCAGCCGGAGGGTGCTCTTCTCCTCGATCGGCCCCGCCGATTCGGACAGGTCGATCACGGTGACGCCCTGGATGGCATCGGTGCCGAGCTGGGAGTCATGCGGCACGTGGCCACCGTCGATGATCAGCACGTGGTACGGCAGGGCGTCGGAGGAGGCGCCGGGCTTGAACCGTGCGCGTTCCTTCAGCTCCGAGCCGAGCATCCGGTCGAGCTCGCCGAGATCCTCGGCCATCAGCCGCACCTGGCCGGCGGCGTCGGTCTCTTCCGGGTGCAGCGTGTGGGGCAGCCACTTGGCCCAGTCCCACTGGGGCATCCACTCCTTGCTCGCGCACACCATGATCCGCATGTCGTCCGGGGAGTGGAACACGGCCATCTGGGCGATCATCGCCCGCACGAGCTCACGTACGGCCGGCGGGTCACCCGTCAGTTTGATCCGCGCGAAGGAGTGCAGGGCCACGGCCACCGGCAGCCCGGCCACCGTCGAGTGCGCCCGGACGAATCTCCGTAGCGCACCGGCCGACAGGGCGTCCAGGTCCTCAACCGGTTTGGAGTCGGGTGGGATCAGTTGGATGGCGAGCTTCTGCACACCCGTGCCGAGCCGTACCGTGCCGAAGTCGTCGTCGCGGGGCCGCCGTTCCCACAGGCGCTGGCTCATGGCGACCCACCACAGGGAGTCGGGGGCGGGGCCGCTCCATTCGAGGGCCTCGCGCTGCTGTACGGCAGCACGCCGTACCTTCTTGCGGACCTGGGAGAGGTAGCGGAAGTAGTCGCGGCGCAGGCCGTTCAGCCGCTGCTTGCGCTCACCGGACTGGCGGCCTATCTGGCCCAGCGTCATTCCCATCATGGACACGGCGAACAGGCCACTCGCCACGTACATGATCGGATTGGAATTGCCGCCGGCGGTGAACATCAGGCCCATCGCGGCGCCGCCCGCGATCATAGGCAGGTAGGTCAGCACTGCCATGAAGCCCTGCGACTGGACCTCGGGGATCTCGGGCGGTGATTCGAGCAGGATCTCACCCCGGGGAGGTTTGGGTGCTGGACGGCGCTCCGGGCGCCGTACGATGACGATGCTCATCCTGGAACCGTCCCCTTGATCGTTTGCGCTACTTCCTACCAGAAAACGGCTATGTGAGGCTGTAGCGCATGATCCCAATCTCCTCGATACCGTATCCCTGATGTCCGCGATGTCTGTGGTAAGAGGGAGTACGACTGTGAGGTCGCTGGCTCAACCGCCCGCTCAGGGGCCGATGCCACAGGGCGCGCTGGCACAGTTCGCCGCGCCGCTGCCGGCGCTGTGTCATGTCACGATCGTGGCTCCCAGCAGAAAGGTCGACCTGGCGCTGCCCGCGGACATCCCGCTGCCCCACGTGCTGCCGAGCCTGCTGCGCGCGGTGGGCGAGGTCGGAGGCGACTCGGCGTCGGCCCCCGGGTGGGTGCTGCAGCGGCCAGGCGGCACCCCGCTCGACATCGGACAGAGCCTCGGAACCCTGGGCGTGCTCGACGGCGAGGTGCTCTACCTCCGGCCGCTCGAGGCCGTGCTGCCTCCGGCCATGTTCGACGACGTGGCCGACGTGGTCGCCACGGGTGTCTCGGAGGGGCCGGGGAAATGGAGTGACAGGCACACCCGCCTGGTGGGGGTGGGGATCGCGACGGCCGTTCTCGTCACCGGGTCGGCCGCCCTGGCGCTGGCGGGGCCTCCGTGGGTGGTCTCCGCCGTGCTGGCCGGGGTGTTCGCGGTCCTTCTGATCGTCGCGGGCACCGTGCTGTCCCGGGCCATGGGCGACTCGGGGGCGGGCGCGCTGATCGGTTATGCGGCGCTGCCGTACGGCTTCTTCGCCGGGTTCATGGCGCCGGCGAGCGCCGGGGGAGCGTTCGGCTTCAGCGCGCCGAACCTGCTCGCCGCCTTCGCCTGCGTCGGCCTTGTGGCCACCATCAGTGTGATCGCGATCGCCGACGGCGTACCGGGCTTCCTCGGCACCGCGATCGCCTCGATGACCGGATCGGTGAGCGCCGCCGTCGTGATGGTCTCCGGGGCCTCCCCTTCGGGAGTCGCGGCGATGACCATCGCGATCCTGCTGGCCTTCAGCCCGCTGATCCCGATGCTGTCGTTCCGGCTCGCCCGTCTGCCGATGCCCACGATGCCGACCAGCGCCGAGGAACTGCGCAACGACAACGAGCAGATCGACGGCGCCTCCGTCCGGGAGCGCACCCTCCACGCGCAGCGCTACGCGACCGGGCTGGTCGCAGGGACGGGCATGGTGGCGCTGGCCGCCCTGGTGTGTCTCGCGATGGGCGACGGCTGGGCCGCCGTGGCCACCGCGCTGACGCTGTCGCTGACGCTCATCATGCGGGCCCGTGTCTTCCACGGGCTCGGCCAGCGGCTCTGGCTGCTGATCTCCGGTGCCGCGGGGATCGTCATTCTCATGATCTCGAAGGTCGCCGGTGCGGGCGGCGTCGCGGCGATCGCCGCGGTGATGGGGATGCTGTTCATCGCGCTGCTCTCGGCGGGCATCGGTCTGTGGCTGCCGTACGGGAGGCCCTCCCCGTTCTGGGGACGCGCGGGGGACATCCTGGAACTCCTGCTGATCGTCGCACTGTTCCCGCTCGCCCTGGGCGTGCTGGACGTCTACTCCTGGGTGCGCGGCCTGGCCGGCTGAGCGGCCGACACGGCGAGTGGATTGCTTGCGTATCCACCGCGAGGCTAGGTTGTTGCGAAAATGGCTACATGTGCCTTTGGGCGGATATGCGGCCGGGCGGCCGCGGGAGAAAACGGGACAGCCGATGACGGAGCTCGGGAATTTCGCGAACATTGACATCGACAAGCTGCTAAAGAGCACCGACGGTTACCTGGCCCGCATGGAGAGCGTCCGGAAAAGCATGGCCACGCTGGTCGGGCACGCGCAGGACGAAGACGGCCTGGTCAGAGTGGAGTACGCAGGCGACGGGCTGCGTGAACTCGAACTCCATCCCAAGGCGATGCGCCTGAGCTCGAGCGAGCTCTCCGAAAAGATCAAGGAGGCCGTCCGGGACGCGGCCCAGGATCTCCAGAAGCAGACGGGCGAGGTCATGGAGGGGGCGTTCGGCGAGGAGGGCAACCCCATGAAATACATGAACGACCCCGACGCGGTACTGGACCAGGTCAGGGAGATGGAGACGGCCTACAATCGCACCTTCGAGGATGTGATGGGCGAACTCGACCGCATCAGCCGCCGCCTCGACCTCTGAGCAGGTAGACCGTCGTGGCGCTGCAATCGTCGGCCGAACTCGCAGTCGCCCTCAACCTCACCGGGATCCCCTGGCCGGCGTCCGACGAGGAACCGCCTGCTCCTGGCCGGTAGCTCGCCGAGGCGCTGCCCCTCCTGGCGCACGCCGATCACTCGTGGCCGATGAGGGGAGAGATCGTCTGATGCTGGGAGGTCCACACGTCGCCCTCCGGTGCGTAGACCGTCCGGTCGCGCTCCTGCTCCCCCTCGCCGGTGGCGCCGGCGCCCGGCATGAACGGCATGAACGAGGAGCCCGCCGTGCTCGTGCCCGCCCGCAGAACGCCCGTCTCGCTCATGTGCGCCCCGACGGACCCCTGACCGCCGAACACGATGCCGGGGGGACGGACACCACCCATGCCCTCCTGGACAGGACTGATCATCCCGTTGGGGTTGAGTGTGTTGGGGCCGACCCCGGTGAGGGCGCGGCTGTCGAAGGGGTTGGTCAGCGTGCTCGGCCCGGTCTGGCCGTTCGTGCCGGGGCTTGCGGTCCAGGGGTTCTGGTAGGCGTTGGCCAGCTCGGTCTGCTGGGACGGATCGTCCATCGCGCCGATGACGGGCGGCACCTCCTGCCCCGTCCCGTCCTCCCCGCCGGGACCGGTGGTCCCGTCGCCCTGCTCGTCCGGCTCGCCTTGACCGTCCGGCTCGCCCTGGCCGTCCGGCTCTCCGGATTCGCCGGGGGCGTCCGGCTCGTCCGAGCCCTCCGGCCCGCCGGGCTCGCCGGGGCTGTCCGAGCCACCTGGCCCGCTCGTTCCGCCGGGGCCGTTCGTGCCGCTCGTTCCGCCGGAGCCGTCCTGACCCGGGGACCCGCCGGACGTGTTGTAGCCGCCGTTCCACGTCCCGTCGGAGCGCGTGTCAGGCGCACCGGAACCGCCTACGGTGACCGGCGGAGCCTTGCGCTCCGGGGCGAAGTCGATCGGCTCGATGGTGGGGAAATCGAAGGCCAGTCCCTCGGCGAGGGTGGTGTTTATCTCGACGATCTCCTCGTTGAAGGCGCGTAGATGGGCCCGGGCCGGTTCGTTCGGGTCGAGGGGTGGCGTACCCGTGCTGCCGGAGTGGTCGCGCGGGATACCCGTGTTGCCACCTCCGGCGCCCTCCGAGGGATTCTGGCTCGGGATACCCGTGTTGCCGCCTCCGGCGCCCCCTTGGGAGCTGCCGGAGTAGTCGCGCGGGATACCCGTGTTGCCACCTCCGGCGCCCTCCGAGGGATTCTGGCTCGGGGTCAGGGGGAGGGGCGGCACCGTGTCGCGGTAGTGCCTGAGCCGCAGCGCGTACCAGGAAAGCGGCGCGCCGGTCGCCAGCATCGCGTCGCCGAGTGCTCCCGCGGTGGCATGGAGTTGGCGGAGTGCGGTCTGCACCTTGGCCGCACCGTCGCCGCTCCACGCGTCCGCCAGTTCCCTGGCCGCACTGGTGATCGTGGCCTGGATCCCGAACTCGGATGCGCCGTTACCTCCCGACTTGCCGCCGAGCAGTTCGGAGCAGGCGAGAAAGGCATTCCCCGCCTGCTCCAACCGGTCCGGGTTGGTGGCGTCGAACTTCGCCTTGATATCGTCCCTTGTGAGCGGCCCCTCGTCGATGCCGTGCAGATTCGCGTGGACCTTGATCGGTTCCCAGCCGCGGTTGGATCCCATGGTGACACCCCCGCCATAACCTCACGCGCTGCTGGCGTCGTGACTCTTTTCGTAATTTTTGACGGCCTTCTCGATCGCCACGACCAGAGCCTCGTACTGTTCGAGCAATGCCTGATATTTTCCGGTCAGTACCCGGTAGCCCTGCGTGACGTTCTGGCCGAAGTAGTCGGCCGCCTTCCATTTGCCGGTATCGGCGGGACCCACCTGGGGGCCGAACCAGTCGCGGTAACCCCCCTGATCCATGGAGCCCTTCAGCGTGTCGACCTCATGTCTCAGCGCCTCGGCGATCTTCTTGATCCGGGCATGATCGGCGTTGGGACCGCCGTTCGCGGGCGCCCCGTCAAGTCCCGGCCAGTTCTTCTCGAGTTCAAGCTCGGGAGCCGGTGTGCCGAGATCCTCGCTACTCATGCCTTACCTTTCGGTGCCCCGTTGATGAAGGGCGACGTCACCGGACGGTCGCTCATGAACAGGTCCTCGTCCTCCAGCAACCACGTGGACCGTTCACGCTCCTCGTCGTCCTCGCGACCGGCCCCGCTGTGCGGGACGAGGGGCATCATCGACCCGGTGCCCGCGCTGAGGGCACGTGCGGTACCCGCGCCCCTGAAGTCGCCTCCCGCCCCGATGCCTCCGTAGCCGACCCCTCCGCCTACCGAGGCGGAGTACCCGGAGCCGCTGCCCGGGGAACTCTGCTGGCCGGCGAAGTCGGGCACGTGCGAGTTGTAGCCGGCCAGTCTGGTGTCGTTTCCGGGATCCCCGGATGAACCGCCGTCCTTGCCCGTGCCGTTGGTCCCCGAGCCGTCGGGGTAGCCGCCGTTGACGCCGGTCCCGTTCAGGCCGGTCCCGTTCAGATCGGTTCCGTTCAGGCCGGGGACGTTCCAGCCTGGCCCGTTCGCGCCGGAGCCGTTCCAAACGGGCGCGTTGACCCCCGGGACGCCGAAACCGTCACCGTTCAGGCCGTCGAGACCGGAACCGGGCACGGTGAAGTCGTTCCCGGCGGTCAGGTCGTATGCCGGGACTCCGCCCGGGACTTGCCCAGCACCGCCACCGGGTGGGTAGGTGCCTACCGGGAGAGCACCGGGGGGGAGGTAGGGGTTGGGCATGGAGAATTCCGGGGTGTCGGTCCTGACCGAGTCCGGAAACGCCTCATTGTTCTGGGCGGTGGCCGCGGTCAGCTTCTTCAGGTATTTCTTGGCTGCCTTCAGTTCCTGTTCCTCTTTCGAGTCGCCGAACAGGTTCTGGAAAGGGCCGTCGGTGAACAGCGTCGTGACGCCTCCGACGACCGCGCCACTCACGCCCCCGATGACCGCTCCGGGCACGCCGCCGAATATCGCGCCTCCGGTGAGGCCGATCGTCCCGCCCTGTGCGGCCCCTTCGAGAAAGGAGACGTCCCGGTCCACGCTGTCCGGCTGGTCACCCCTGAACGCCTTCAGCGTGGAGCTGTACATCTCCAGGGCCGGGGCGATCCCCTTGGGTGGGAAGGGGCCCGTCTTGCCCGGCGGATTGGGTGTCACGATCGCGTCGACCACGCTCTGCGCCGACTCGCGGAGCCGCCGGAGCTGGGCCTTCACCATCTTGGCGTCCTCGCCGGCGGTCCACTTCTTGTCGAAGGAGTCGAGGTGCCGGTCGAGACAGGCGATCAGGGTCTTCAGGTTGGCCATCACCGACCTGAACTCTCCCGCCGCGCTCTGGATCAGCTCCGGCTTGACCTTGTCGAATGCGTCCTTCAGCAAGTCCAGCGTGATGACGGCCTCGGATGTGCTGATCTCTGTTTTGATCGGCGTCTCTCTGACAACCATGAGCCCTCACCCGTCTTCTTGAGCCGACCTGCCGTCTGTTCCGCCGCACATGGGGACCATGCCGGTCAGGCCCAGACCTAGACCTGCGCCTGACCGGCGTGGGCCGCTCCCGCGCCTTCGGCGTTTTCGAGGTTCGTGACCGCCGTCTTGAGCAGCGTGATCGCGTGTTCGAGCTGAAGTGTGATCTCGAGGTAGGCGCCGCTGACCGCGAGATCGGCATTACGGAAGCTCGTGTGGTAGCCCTGCGCGGCAGGCCAGAAGCCACCGACCGCCTCGGAATCGTGACTCAGTTGCCGGACGGCGCCGCCCTCGGGGAAGGCGGGTGTCTCCGTGCCCTTGTCCCAGCCGGGATTCAACAGCTTGAGCACTTCTTCGAGGTCCGCCTTGGCGTTGTTGACGGCCTGGTGACTGACTTCGACTCCACCGTCGCGACCCATTCGCAAACACCCCGTTCACGGTCACGTCTCACACCCTCTAGTGGCCGAGAGGGCTGCACAGGTGTGCCTTCGATCACCTGCCGTCGAACATGGCGGTGTTGATCCGCTCAACGTCCTGCATGTTCATCCTGGTGATGTTGATGTTCTTGGCCATCATCGACACGATGTCGGCCAGCCCCTTCGCCTCGGTCTGCCAGGTCGCCCGAGTGACGTTGTACGCCTCCCGCGCGCCGCCCTCCCAGATCGCGGTCTTCTGGTTGAGCTTGGTCTCCAGGTCTTCGAGCTCGCCGACCAGGCTGTTGAAGGCCGACTGGAAGGCGCTTTCGCCCAGGTCCAGCCCGCTGAAGTTGACCTTGGTGACGTCGAAGTCATCCATCACGGTCTCCGTTCGTTCTCGAAGGGCAGGTTGAGAGGACTTACCTGTTGAAGCTGGCCGGCGCGGCGGCGTTGATGAGGCCTTCGAGCTTGCTGATCTCGGCTGTCGCCGCCTCGTTGAACGCCCTGTAGTTCTTGTTGTTGGCCTGGATGCTCCGTGCGAGGTTCTGGAGACTCTCCAGGATGACGTCGATGCGGTCGTGCCAGAGCAGGTGGACCTTGTTGAAGGCGTGATGTGACTGGCCCTGCCAGTTGACGCGCAGCTCGGCGCCCGCCGTGTCCAGGTTCCTCTGGATGGCGCGGATTCTCTCCGCGGCGTCTCCGATCCAGTTGATGGCGTCCTGGAGATCTTGCTCTTTTACCTGTGCCTGCTGCGCCACGGTCACCTCCACGTGATCTGCTCGCACTCGCCCGCCCTTGGACGGTCAGGCAATGACGACAGAGAACCACACTAGCGATCAAGCGTCACACCGCCCACGGGTGATCAAGTTAATATTTGATTGCAATTGTATATATATTTAGTATATGTGCAGCTCGCTAGGAACTGCAGCTATCATTGATGTTCGGGGTTTATGTCGGAAATGTGAACTAAAGTCCGTATTGAGGTCGCCCGTTTAATCGGAGGGATGTCGCGGCGAGGGTGACGATCGCACCGGTGGCCGAGGAGGGAGATCCATCTTCTGCATGGATGTTCCCTTACGAAGTGGCTGGTGGGGGATCGCCCTGTACGGAGGCCGAACAACTGACGTAGTCTGCGTGGTCGACGCGATCAGCTTTCACGGGGCTCATTCCCGTGGTGGAGGTCCTTGTGGCTGACTCTTCCGCTTCCTCTGGAAATAATCCCTACGGCTTTCCCGGGGGTTTTCCGACCCAGAGCACGACGAAACCCGGCGTCGTCGACCCGCGTCTTATGGACTCCGAGTTCAAGATGAACCATGACAAGGTCCAGGGCCTGGGCGACAGCATGGGGAAACGTGCCGGGTTCATGACGGATCTCAGCGGCAAGACCAAGGCCATCAATATGCACATGCTCACCTTCGGCGTCATCGGTGGAGGTCTGAATGTGGTGCACGATCAGGTGCGTGACGGTGCCGCCGATGCCCTGGAAAAGGCCAGAGAGGTGTTGGAGTCCTGGAAAGTGGCGCTCTCCAGCGCCGCGAAGAACGCCAAAGAAGCCGAAAAGGCCGGAGAGGGCGGCGGGGATCCGGAGGAAACCCCGCCCGGCGGGGGCGGTCCCTCGTTCGACCCGTCGAAACTGGGTGGCCTGGGGGCCGGCGAGACCCCCTCGTTCGACCCCGAGCTGGGAGGTCTCGACAACGAGCTCCCCGGCTCCGGCGACCTTCCCGAGACCCCCGGGATCGACGACCTTTCTAAGCCCCCCGGGATCGACGACCTCCCCGAGACCCCTGGCCTCGGTCAGGGCCAGGACGGGACGGGGGCGGCGGGCAACGTCAATCCGCCTGATCTGAACGGTCTCGACCAGAACAGGCCGGGTACCGGCACGTTGGAGGACCCGCTCAGAACTCAGCTCGCCGGGTACGACCCGAAGACGGCCGTGGCGGATGCTCTGTCCAACACACCCAGAATGCCGGGAACGACGGATCTCCGGTCGCCCGGACTGGAAGGTCTGTCCGCGGGACAGCGGGGCCTCGACGGAGGGAGCGGCACGGGCGGAGGCACCTATGCGGGAGGTGCCGCCGGGGGCGCGAACGCCGGCGGCCTCACCGGTCAGGGCGCCGGCCTGGGACGGGGCCTGGGTTCCAGCGGCATGCCCATGATGCCGATGGCCCCCATGGCCGGAGGGGTGGGCGGCGAAGGCGACAAGGACCGTGAACGCTCCACATGGCTCGCTGTGGAAGAGGACATCTGGGGCGGCGACGGTGACGTCGCGCCTTCTGTGATCGAGTAGGGCGGGTTGTCGTAATAATGCACGTCGATGGTTCTGTCATGTACGGATCTGCAATCGCCCTGGCCACAAGGGCGTCGGTCGTCATGCCATACGCGCGGCCCCTCGTGGTGATCATGGGAACGATGGTCTCCGACCCGGCCGAGATGGAGAGAGCCGCGGCGCAGTGGCGCGAAAAGTCACCCGTCGGCGTCACGCCGCTCTTTGCTCCTTCTTCGTCCCTCTTCACAACCGAGACCAGGGAATGGCACCCTCCGATGGCCGCACCGGATAACGTGGCGGACGGCGATATCGCTTTTATCCGTCAGGAGCTGGGGAAACTGGCGAAGGCGGTCGGCAGCAACCAGGAGTGGGCGGGCCAGTCCTACAACACATTCATGGAGAACTTCAATAAGTTCGACCAAGAGCTGGCGTTACTTGATGATCGCCGTAAAGGTATGGGAGACAGCCTTGACTCGGCGGCATCGCTCTTCTATGTGGGTGCCGTGGTCTGCCTGTCCTTGGCAACGATTCTGATGGGATTGGCGACCTATGTTATGTCCGCTCGCTCCAGTGCCGTTGCCGCACTGCCCGCAGAGGCTACGGCGGTAGAAATCGTGGCCAGTCTTTCGAAATTCGCGACAGGGCTGGTGAGCACCCTTCGTAAGGGAGTTTGGAAGTTCACCGCGATTCTCACCGCCGTGGCCATTCTCGTCCAGCAGCAGACTCAGAAACTGCCCGGCGTGCAGGCCATCCAGGGAGAGACGCCCAGCTTCACCCAGGCCCTCAAGTACGACTCGACCACAGGAGGGCTGACTCCTCCTACCCCCGAAATGCCCAAGACGGAGCAACCTTCACTTCTCCCCGAGTTCGGCTGGTAGCCGCCGCCGGGGGCGGGGGCCTGGCCGGTCCGCAGACCGTCCGGGCGGGCCGGGCACCGTCGCGGCCGACCCCGTGGGCACCGTGCCGCGGTAAGCCGCCGCCGCCCGCCTTCCCCCTGTCGTGCGGGGCCGGCGGGCGCGCGGGCCGTGGCCGCCGAGGTCAGGTGGTGGCCGGGGGGGCCTGGTACGGCGCGGGGATGTCGCGCTTGGGGGCCACCCACTGGGAGGGAGGCTTCGTGTCGATCACGGCCTGCTGGAAGTCGATCTTGAGACCGCCGGTCGGCTTGATGTTGAACAGATCGCCCATCGACTTGAGAAGGGTGACCAGGGTGTCGCCCGACAGCTGGAGGTGGGTCAGGAGAAGCCCCGTCATCTTGGCGAGAAGCACCTGCTCGGTGATGGCGAGCTTGGTCATCAACTCCTGCGCCTTGAGCCCCCACGGCGTGAGTCTCAGTGCGCTGGTGGTCAGGGCGAAGAGAAGGGCCACGCCGGCGATCTTGACGACTCCCAGCCAATAGTCGTAGTAGGCGCCGCGCACCTTGTCGAGCTGGCCTTCCACGTTGTAACAGATGCCGCTGAGCCTCTGCAGTTCGCCGCTGAACACCGCGGTCGCGTGCAGGAAGGCCTCCGCGTCTTCGGCGATCCAGTTTCCACGGGACAGGAAGACCGCGTTGCCGACCATGTTGGGGTACTTCACCTCAAGGTCCTTGGCGAGGCCGTTCCAGTTCGCCTTGGCGTCACCCATGCCCGGGACGTTGGCCAGTGCCGGGGTGACGACGGCTATCGCGAACCAGAGTCGAGGGTCCAGCTTGGCGGCGGCCTTGAGCCTGTCGAGAGCCACCGTGGCCAGGGCGAAGGTCATGCCTTCCCCTCCTCTTCTCGGTTGTCACCTGTAGACGACGGTGCTGGCGTCCTCTGCGGCACGCCAGTTCTTCTTGATGGTCTCCAGGGCGGCGATCCAGGCCTCGACGGAGGTGATGGCGTCCTCGACCATGTTCTTGATGTCGTCCTGCGTCTGGCTGTACTTGCTGCCCGTCAGCGCGCCGATCAGCCCGAATCCGGGAAAGCCCACATCGGTGGAGTCGATGTCACTTTTGAGCTCCCTGAGGCCCGGTATCACTTTCTCGCCGAGGTTCCGCTGGATGTTCCCGATGCTGGAGGAGGTGACGTACTTGTCCTGGGCCATGTCCTGACTCTCCTCCGGTCCGTATCACGCTCGACGTCAAGCCAGGTGTTACCGGCTCATGGTGTGCCGTTAGCACTGACAGGACGGTATCGGTTAATTTCTTCCGTGTCAGGAGCGGTTTGGGTTATTTTTGATCACACAGGGTTCGATGGAGGGTGTATGATATTTGATCCCGATAATTTCGACCTGGAAGACCTGGAAAGAATCGGCAGGGAAGCCGAGAAGGCGATGGAGCGTCTTGCCAACGTCCAGGGGGAGCTTGAGGGGATCCGCGGCACGGGAACGGGCGCGGACGGCCTGATCAGTGTGATCACCAACGGATCCGGCCATCTGGAGAAGATCGAACTCAACCCGCGTGTGATGCGCCTGGACAGCCATGCCCTCGCCGACGAGCTGACGAAGGCGTTTCGCGAGTCCCAGGAGGACGGCGAGCGCCAGGCACGTGAGCTGCTGGGCGGGGCGCTGGGAGAGGACATGCAGCTCCCGCGGGAGCCGTTCGACTTCACCAAGACGGAGCAGCAGCTGACACAGGCCTACGACTCCTTCGCCCGCTCCATGGAGGAGCGCATGGGGGGAGCCGGGCGGCCGGACCGCGGCTGAGCGGAGGCCGTCCGGCCCGCGCGTCCGGTGCTCGCGCCCTCTCCGGGCCGAGGCCGGACGTGAGCGCCGGACACGTGGGTCGGACGGTCCGTGACGCTCCGCCCGGCCGCACCGCGACTATCCCTGAGAGCGGGCCGGTGCCGGTCTGCTGACCTGTATGGGCGTGCTCGCGGCCGCGGCGTCGAGCGTCGGCCCCTCCGGGATCAGCTTCACCAGGTGTGCCGGGAGCGGAGCGACCTCCGCAAGGGTGTAGCCGAGGCTCGTCAGCGCCTCCGAGGACGGCAGGGAGTGCCGCCGCCCCTGATCGCCGATCAGGAAGAGCGGCCCGACCGCGTCCAGCCTGCCGTTTCCCGGCAGCAGTCCCACCAGGGCGCCGCGCCCCGGGGGGAGCACCACCTGATCCACCACGTCCTGATTGAACCACCCCTTCGGGGGTGGGGGAATCCGCATCGTGCTGCCCACCGTCAGGACCGCCTGGGTCGAACCGCGTTCGGTGTCGGGATAGACGGCGCAGAGCGGGCTCGCCGAGGGCGACGGGATGATCTTCGGCATGGTCGTGGGAAGCCCGCTTACGCCCAGCTGGGTCTTCGACTCCTTCATCCCGTTCGCGATCGCGGGAGCCATGTCGGCGGGCAGGGGCTGTTTCCGGCCGTACGCCTGCTTGATGGCGGGATCCTCCAGCAGCAGGGCGGCCTGGGCGGGGGTGAGGTCCGCCAGCCCGTCGGCGAGCAGGACGTACCACTTCGGGGGTCCTTCGGTCACCGATGGCACCTTGAACACCATGCCGACCGCGGACTTCCTGCCGTCGGGGCCACGCACCGTGCGGCCGAGGCCCTGGATGGACGGGCTCTGGAAGTCGGGCCCGACGGGCAGCGCGTTGAGCCATGCGGCGGGGACCTGGCGGGGCTTTTCCTGGGACAGCGCCCGCATGCTCTTGGCCGGTACGCGCATCCGCTGGTTCGACCAGAGCAGCCAGGCCTGCCCCCCTTCTTCGACCAGGATGCCCGCGCCCGGCTCGATCGGCCCGCCGCCCACGTCGAGGCCGCCGATCAGCGTGGTGTACGGCTTGCGCTCACCGTTGGTGTCCGCGGCCTCCAGCACGCAGGCCGACCAGGGGGTGCGGACCAGGTTGTCGTGGGCGGGCAGGGACTTGGGCGCACCCGGAATGCCCACCAGTACGCCGCGCTGGAACTGTGCGAGCGAAGCCGCGGTGACCGAGTTGACCTTCACCTCCGACTCGCCCAGCAGCAACCGGGCGGAGGTCATGTTGTCGACGGGGATCATCTTCCCCTGTGGGGCGCTGTAGATGAAGATCGCGCCTGATTCCTCCTCTATGATCACGACCCCTGGATCGGTGAGCCCGGTACCGTTGCCGGGACTCAGTAGTCCCAGCACGCCGAAGACGGCCGTCACCAGCACTGCGACCAGCACGCTGCCGAACATCGCCACGTTGTGCCTGCGCATCGGCGACTCGGGAAGGTCTGGTTCGCCCTGTAGGAGGGCCATTCCCAGGCGCTGGGTCATCAGCTTGTACGCCTGGTAAAGATCGCGACGGGTCTGCATTACACCTCCGCCTCGCCGGGTGCGCGGTAGTCCACAGCATAGAAGCGTGATCACCGAACGGCCTCGTGGGAGCACGGGGCGAACGGCGGCCGTCCGCCAAGTCTCCGATCATCGAAAGCCTGTTGAACAGGCAAGACGAGCGCGTGGATCGGTCGAGACGGAGTGACGGGAAACATCACGGGACGATCGTTGACCGAGGAGGCCTGACCAGCCGGGGCTGAGCCCGCCGAGCGGAGGCTCCCGGCCGAGAGCCGGAATGGACCCGGGGGACGGCCGAGGAATCGGCCGTCCCCCGGATGTCATCCGCAGTTGGCCCAGTCGGCGCCTGTGCTGCCGCCCGGTCCACCGCCGCTGAAGCGGACGCACTTGCCCTTGGCGGAGAGGATGACCGGTCCGGCGTAGTACTCGTAGTTGCCCCGGTCGGTCCTGCTTCCGCCGCCCTGGACCTCCAGGGTGGCCCAGATGGAGGTGGCGGTGCCCACATTCGCGCTTTTCATGGTGACCACGCAGTTGGAGCCGGCGGAGGCGTTGTAGAGCTGGTAGGTGGTTCCGCCGCTGAAGGAGTCGGAGCGCTGCACGTAGTAGCCCGATCCGCAGACCTGCTGCGGGGTGTAGGGGTTGGGACGCGAAGCCGGCGGGGTCGACTTCGGCGCGGGGGCGGTCGTCTGCGCGGCCTTAGCGGGTTGTGAGGGTTTGGTTGATGTCGGTGCCTGCGAGGGTTTGGTCGGTTCTTGTGAGGGTTTGGCTGATGTCGGTTCTTGTGAGGGTTTGGTCGATGTCGGTGTCTGCGAAGGCTTCTGTGTCGGGCTCGCCTTCCGCGTCGTCGTTGTGGGTCTGGGCGCCGGTTTGGCGGTCGGTTCGGCGGTCGGCTTGGCGGCCCGGGTGTTCCCGGATGTTTTCTTGGGTCTGGCCGTGGGCGGTGCCTTGGGGTCGGCTTTCCGCGGGGCCGCCGGCGCGGTGGTGGCCGGGAGCGCCGGCAACGGAATCGACGGTGGGGTGACGGGCGAGGTCGGTGCCGGGGCAGGGGACGTCGCCGCCGGGTCCTCAATGTTCAGCCGCAGCGGTCTGACGTCCGGGACCTGCGGCTCCGTCGTGGTCCCCCAGGGGACGGTCACCTTGCCCGCCGACATGTCCTCGCCGCCCTGCCCGTCTCCCGGCGGCAGGCCACGTCCCTGGCCCGGCGACGCTGAGAGGACATTGGAAACCTCTCCCCCGGCGGCCGTTCGTCCCATGGGGCCAAGAGAGGTGTAGCTTTCGACGGCCCACAGTCCGAGTCCGGACAGCAGGGCGACCACGCCGACGCAGGCGGCCAGTATGAGGGGAAAGCCACCGGCCTTCTGCCGTTCCCGGATGGGCGCGGCATCGGGCGGCGCGACCGCGCCCGCCGGAGGCGTGCTTCCCGGGAGTACCGGTGGCCCCCAGCGCGGCCGCGCCGGTGCGTCCGCTACGGCCGCGGGAACGGCTCCGTCCGGGGAGTTCCGCTCCGGCCCGGAGTCGGCCGTACGGTCGCCCTCGTCGGGGGTGAGGGCCGCCGACTCCTGGCCGAGTAGGCGGAGCATGGCGGCTTTGGTGTCGGGGCGTTCGTAGGGGTGTTTGTCGAGGCAGGCGGTGAGGAGGGCGACGAGTTCTGGGGTGAGGCCGCCGAGGTTGGCCGGGCCTTTCAGTACCCTGTCGATCTCCCCGCCGAAGGGTGGTTGCCCGGTGGCGGCGTAGACGATGGTGGTGGCCCAGGAGAAGAGGTCGGCGGGTCTGCCGGGTTGGGGTGGGGTGTTCGGGGAGGGTTCTGTTTCCGCGTTGAGGGTCTCGGGGGCGCGGTAGTCGGGTTCGGGGGCGGTGATGCCGAGGCCGATGTCGCAGACGCGGGGTCCGTCGGGGCCGAGGATGACGGTGTCGGGGCTGAGGGAGCCGTGGGTGAGTCCGGCCAGGTGGATGGCGGTGAGCGCGGTGAGGGTGCTGACGGCCAGTCGTTCGAGTGCGTCGCCGTTCAGGGGGCCGTCGGTGGTGACGGTCTGGCGCAGGGAGTGGCCTTCGGCGTGTTCGCGCACGATGTAGGGGCGATCGTCGGACCAGCCGGCTTCGATGAGTTTGACGGTGTGGGCGCCGGAGACGCGTTTGGCGGCGTACAGGGTGTTGGTGATCTGCTCGCGGGTTTGGGGGTCGGCTCCGGGGTGGGGGGTGAGCAGGCGGATGACGCGGAGGGTGTCGTCATCGGGGAGGTGGCCCAGGTAGACGGTCTGCTGGGGGTCCTGGCCGAGTCGCCCGACGAGGATGTGAACGCCTACGCGTTCTGGATCCTCTGGCAGTAACGGATTCAAATCCCCCATTGCATTCCTTCCACCTCAACTACCGAACAAGTGTTACTACCGGACGATCAAGCAACATATAACCAAACCCATCCCATTGGGATGGCTGGTTTCAGATGGCAGTTCCGATTCGAATCGGTTGCGATCCCTGCTCACCCCTCAGCAAGAATGTCCGGACAACGGAGAAGGCCACCTCCCCGTACGAGGGAGGTGGCCTTCCGGCGACGGGGCGCGGTCAACTCCGGTACGCCTCCCGATCCAGGCCAGGTGGGACCTGACCGCTCCGGATCGAGGGTGTCATCCGCAGTTGGCCCAGTCGGCGCCTGTGCTGCCGCCCGGTCCACCGCCGCTGAAGCGGACGCACTTGCCCTTGGCGGAGAGGATGACCGGTCCGGCGTAGTACTCGTAGTTGCCCCGGTCGGTCCTGCTTCCGCCGCCCTGGACCTCCAGGGTGGCCCAGATGGAGGTGGCGGTGCCCACATTCGCGCTTTTCATGGTGACCACGCAGTTGGAGCCGGCGGAGGCGTTGTAGAGCTGGTAGGTGGTTCCGCCGCTGAAGGAGTCGGAGCGCTGCACGTAGTAGCCCGATCCGCAGACCTGCTGCGGGGTGTAGGGGTTGGGACGCGAAGCCGCAGGCGGTGGTGAGGACGGCTGCGATGAAGGTTCGACGGAGGGCGAAGCGGCCGGCGGAGACGGTGCCGGAGTCGGCTTGACCGTGGGCTTGCTCGGCGGCGTGGGGGTGGCGGTCGGGGTGGGAGTCGCGCTCGGGGTCACGCTCGGTGTGGCGGACTCACTCGGGGTCGGGGTCGGGGTCGGGGTCGGCGGTTCGCTCGGCGTGGGCGTGGCCGTCGGGGCCGGTGTCGGCTCGGCCGTCGGCGTCGGCTCGGCCGTCGGTGTCGGAGTGGACGGCGCGCCGGTGGTGGTCGGCACCGCCGGAGCGGTGGTCGCCGGGATCTGCGGCGAGGTGACGAACGACGTCGTCGACGGGACCGGCGGCGAGATCGTCGGGACCTCGGTGCTCAGCCGCAGCGGCTCGACGTCAGGGGTCTGCGGGTCCGTCGTGGTGCCCCAGGGCACGGCCACCTTGCCGGTGTCCGCCGGGTTCTCCCAGAGGTTCTGTTCCTTCGCCCAGGACTGGTCGAAGGGACTCAGGCTCGCCTGGGGGGCCGCTCCGTCGGCGGATGCCCGTTGCGCGTCGAGGGAGGTGTATCTCCCGGCGGCCCACAGTCCGAGTCCGGACAGCAGGGCGACCACGCCGACGCAGGCGGCCAGCATGATGGAGAAGCCGCCGGTCTTCTGCCGTTTCCTGGTCTCAGCGGCCGCCTGGAGCACGACCGGCCCCTGCGGTGCGGAAGCCGCGCTCCGCGGGAGCGGCGGCACGCCCCAGCCGGACGGCGGCACCGGCTGCGAGGCGGTGACGCCGGGCTGCTGCGGTAGGGCCGGCAGCCCCTCCTCCTGCCACCCGACGTCCCCGGTGATCCGGATCGCCGGTTCCTCGCCGAGTAGGCGGAGCATGGCGGCCTTGGTGTCGGGGCGTTCGTAGGGGTGTTTGTCGAGGCAGGCGGTGAGGAGGGCGACGAGTTCTGGGGTGAGGCCGCCGAGGTTGGCCGGGCCTTTCAGTACCCTGTCGATCTCCCCGCCGAAGGGTGGTTGCCCGGTGGCGGCGTAGACGATGGTGGTGGCCCAGGAGAAGAGGTCGGCGGGTCTGCCGGGTTGGGGTGGGGTGTTCGGGGAGGGTTCTGTTTCCGCGTTGAGGGTCTCGGGGGCGCGGTAGTCGGGTTCGGGGGCGGTGATGCCGAGGCCGATGTCGCAGACGCGGGGTCCGTCGGGGCCGAGGATGACGGTGTCGGGGCTGAGGGAGCCGTGGGTGAGTCCGGCCAGGTGGATGGCGGTGAGCGCGGTGAGGGTGCTGACGGCCAGTCGTTCGAGTGCGTCGCCGTTCAGGGGGCCGTCGGTGGTGACGGTCTGGCGCAGGGAGTGGCCTTCGGCGTGTTCGCGCACGATGTAGGGGCGATCGTCGGACCAGCCGGCTTCGATGAGTTTGACGGTGTGGGCGCCGGAGACGCGTTTGGCGGCGTACAGGGTGTTGGTGATCTGCTCGCGGGTTTGGGGGTCGGCTCCGGGGTGGGGGGTGAGCAGGCGGATGACGCGGAGGGTGTCGTCATCGGGGAGGTGGCCCAGGTAGACGGTCTGCTGGGGGTCCTGGCCGAGTCGCCCGACGAGGATGTGAACGCCTACGCGTTCTGGATCCTCTGGCAGTAACGGATTCAAATCCCCCATTGCATTCCTTCCACCTCAAATAATGATAAAACGCTTAATGTGGTGATCTACGACTATCAAAGCAAATATCGGCCTTGTAGTTCACTGATTTCGCATCACTTTCATGACCCGTTCTCCAAGGGGCCCGCCCGCCACCTGCGACGGCGTCCCAACGGAATCGCGATGCTCCCCAGAGTGACCAGCACGACTCCGCCGAGCGAGAGCAAGGCGACCCACGTCGCGACCGAGATGCTCTGGGTGTCCTCCGGCGGGGCGTGCACTATCGCGTCAAGTGGCAGGGGAGCGGGCTCCGCCGGCGCGAGTGCCACCGCCTCCGAGGGCAGGATCGCCGAGACGGCCAGCAGCGGGTTGACCATTCCTTCGCCGGTCCCGCTCCCGGAGCCGCCGTCGGCGGTCAAGGTGATGCGCCGCCCCACCTCTTCGTAGGTCAGCTTCGGATAGCGGGCGCGGACCAGCGCGACGACCCCGGTCACGTACGCCGTGGCGTAGCTGGTGCCCTCCAGGTTCTCCTGGTAGGCCTGGCCGGGCCAGGTGGAGGTGACTCCGGTGCCCGGTGCCAGCACGTTGATGGGCGTGACCGGGTTGGAGGAGTCGGCCCTCTTCCCGTTGGGGCCGGCGGAACCGACGGACAGGACCCCGGGGTAGGAGGCCGGGTAGGCGCGAGCCGGAGAGCCGTCCTCCTTGTCGATGTTGCCGGCCGCGGCGACCACCACCACGTTCTTGGCCAGCGCGTAGGCGACCGCGTTGCGCAGGTCGGGATGGTCGCTGGCCTGGGCCGACACGTTGATCACACCGGCGCCGAGCTCGACGGCCTTCACGATGGCCAGCGCCAGCATGGCCACCTGTCCCTTGCCGTCATTGGTGTGTTTGACGGAGATCAACTTCGCCTCCGGTGCCACCCCGGCGAAGGGGACCCCTCTCATCCGGGCCGCGGCGACGATGCCCGCCACCTCCGTGCCGTGGCCGAGGCAGTCGCGTCCCCCGGTGCTGGTGACGTCCTCCACGATGCCCCGCGTCAGCTGGGGGTGTCTGGTGTCCAGGCCGCTGTCGACGACCGCGACGGTCACCCCGGCCCCCTGGGTCAGCCGCCACACCTCGGGTAGGTTGAGCCGCCGCTGGGCCCAGGACTCCGCGATGCTCGTCGTGCCCTGCTTGAGCGAGCACTTGTCGGGCTCCGCCGTCCCGGCCGCGCCCGCGGGAGTCGCCGGGACCGTGACCGCCAGCAGCAGTGACACCGCGATAAGTGTCCGACCGATCACCATGCGTCCCCCAAAACGGGTGAATAACCGACAGAACCCTACTCAACTTGATCAAGCCTCGTCAGGCAGAGAGCTCGCTCAGATGGAGGCGGCGCTCGCGGTCCTAAGCTGGCTGATGTGAATGAGCGAAGCGAGCGAGTCGACGTGTACTGCAGCGATCGCTCAGACCTCCCCGACGAGCGTGGCCAGGAGCGGGCATGAGTGGATATCCGTGGGGCGAGGCGACCGCGACCGGCATCGGGTCGCATCCGGGGGAGGACCATGCCGAGGCGGTCAGGGTCGTCCTGGGCGAGTCGCCCGCGCTGCCGTATCTGCCGGAGTTGCCCGCCAGAGGCGTCGGCGCCGACATGATCGGGCGCACCGCCTCGCTGCTGCTGGAGATGCCGGTGGAGGTGCAGCCCTCGGGCTGGCGGTTCGCCGACCGGCCGGGCCGCGATCTCAAGCGCGCCCGAGACCACCTGGTACGCGACCTCGACGCCCTGGAAGAGGCGGCCCAGGGATACGAGGGACCCTTCAAGATCCAGGTATGCGGCCCGTGGACGCTGGCGGGAGCGGTCGAGCTCAAGTACGGCGACAAGACGCTCGCCGATCCGGGGGCGGTGCGTGACCTGGTGGACTCCCTGACCGAGGGGCTCGCCGCGCACATCGCCGACGTGCGCCGCAGGGTGCCCGGCGCCTCGGAGATCGTGGTCCAGATCGACGAGCCGGGGCTGCCCGGCGTCCTCGCGGGCACGGTGCCGACCGCCTCGGGCTTCGGGCGGCTGACCGCCGTCGACCGCCAGGTCGCCGCGGACCGGCTCGGCGCGGTGTTCCCCGCGGGGACGTTCGTCGTCGTGCACTGCTGCGCCCCCGACGTGCCCTTCCGGGTGCTGCGCGCGGCGGGGGCGGCGGGCGTCTCGCTCGACGCCCGCCGGTTGAACAGGCGCGACGAGGACGCGATCGGCGAGGCCGTCGAGGCGGGGACGGCCCTGTTCCTCGGTGTCGTGCCGGGCGTGGACGCGAGGCTTCCCGATGTCGGCGTGGTCGCCGGACCGGCCGTCGAGCTCTGGCGCCGTCTCGGCTTTCCCGCCGCGACGCTGGCCTCGCAGGTGGTGCTCACCCCGGCCTGCGGCCTGGCCGGAGCCTCGCCCGCCTACGCCAGGGCGGCCCTGGCCACCTGCCGCAAGGCCGCCCGGGTGCTGCAGGACGACCCCGGCGAGTGATCCCGGCCGCCGGGCGTGCCAACTCGGGGTAAGGAGGGGCACGGACTGTCGGTGCTCAAGGATACGTTTGGCTTGGCCGACGACGAGGGGAGAGGCGGGCGATGGGCGCTGAGGTCGAGGGCGTGCCGGTGCGTGCGTTGGAGCGGCACGCGGAGCTGACCGAGCTGGTCGAGGAGGCCAACTGGCGCTACCACGTGCTCGACTCGCCCACCGTGAGCGACGCCCAGTACGACGGGTGGATGCGCGAGCTGCGCGAGCTGGAGGAGGAGAGCCCGTCCCTCCGCACGCCCGACTCCCCCACCCAGAAGATCGGCGCGCCGATCTCCAGCGATTTCAATCCCGTTGAGCACCTGCAGCGGATGGAGAGCCTCGACAACGCCTTCAACGCCGAGGATCTCGCCGCCTGGCGGGCGAGGGCCGAGCGGCTGGCCGAGCGCGACCCCGCGCCCTACCTGTGCGAGCTGAAGATCGACGGTCTGGCGATCGCACTGGTCTACGAGAAGGGCCGCCTGACCAGGGGGGCCACCAGGGGCGACGGCCGGGTCGGTGACGACGTGACGGCCAACGTCCGCACGATCGCCAACGTGCCGCACCGCCTGACCGGCGACGACGTGCCCGACCTGGTGGAGGTCAGGGGCGAGGTCTACATCCCGGTCGAGGAGTTCGGGAAGCTCAACGAGCAGCTGGTCGAGGCGGGCAAGGCTCCGTTCGCCAACCCGCGCAACTCCGCGGCGGGCTCCCTGCGGCAGAAGGATCCGCGCGTCACCGCGCAGCGGCCGCTGCACATGATCGTCCACGGGATCGGCAAGTGGGAGGGGACCGCCCCGCCCCGCACCCAGTCGGAGATCTACGACCGGCTCGCGGCGTTCGGCCTGCCGGTCAGCGACCTCTACCGGGTCGTCGACGACCTTGAGGGCATCAACGACTTCGTCGGCTTCTACAGCGAGCACCGTCACGACCCGGCCTACGAGATCGACGGCGTCGTGGTCAAGGTCAACCGCATCGAGCTCCAGCACAACCTGGGCTCCACCAGCCGGGCCCCCCGCTGGGCGATCGCCTACAAGTATCCCCCCGAGGAGGTCAACACCAGGCTCCTCGACATCCAGGTCGCGGTGGGCCGCACCGGCAGGGTCACGCCGTACGGGGTCATGGAGCCGATCGTGGTGGCCGGCTCCACCGTCGAGCGGGCCACGCTGCACAACGCCTCCGAGGTCGCGCGCAAGGGTGTGCTGATCGGCGACACCGTGGTGCTGCGCAAGGCGGGTGACGTCATCCCCGAGATCGTCGGCCCGGTCGTCGACCTGCGCGACGGCACCGAGCGGGCGTTCACGATGCCGGAGCGCTGTCCGGAGTGCGACACCGAGCTGGCGTACGAGAACGAGGGCGACGCCGACCTGCGCTGCCCCAACACCAGGGCCTGTCCCGCCCAGCTCCGCGAGCGCATCTTCTTCGCGGCCGGTCGCAGGGCCTTCGACATCGAGGGGCTGGGCTACGTGGCGGCCACCGCGCTGACCCAGCCGCTGCCGCCGCAGGAGCCGCCGGTCCGCACCGAGGCCGACCTGTTCGATCTGACGATCGAGCGGCTGCTGCCGATCAGGTCGGTGGTCCGCGACCCCGACACCGGGCTGCCCAAGACCGATCCGGAGAGCGGCGAGCAGAAGGTCGTCACCTTCTTCGCCAACCAGAGCGGCGAGCCGAGCAAGAACGCCGAGAAGATGCTGGAGCAGCTGGAGAAGGCCAAGGGCCAGCCGGTCTGGCGGGTGCTCGTCGCGCTCTCCATCCGGCATGTCGGCCCCCCGACCGCCCAGGCGATCGCCGCGGAGTTCGGTTCCATCCACGCGATCGCGAAGGCCTCCGAGGAGGAGCTCGCCGCGGTCGAGGGCGTCGGCCCGCGAGTGGCCGCGGCGATCCGCGACTGGTTCGAGGTCGACTGGCACCGGGAGATCGTCGAGCGCTGGGCGGGCGCCGGGGTCCGGATGGTCGACGACCCGCCGGCCGAGCAGCTTCCGCAGACCCTGGCCGGGCTGACCTTCGTGGTGACCGGCACGCTCGCCGACTTCACCCGCGACGAGGCCGGTGAGGCACTGGCCGCCCGAGGCGGCAAGGTCTCGGCGTCGGTGTCGAAGAAGACCTCCTTCGTGGTGGTCGGGGAGAACGCGGGTTCCAAGTTCGACAAGGCCGTGAAGCTCGGCGTGCCGATCCTCGACGAGGCCGGTCTGCGGGTCCTGCTGGCCGAGGGGCCCGAGGCGGCGGCGAAGGTGACGGTGCAGCCCGAAAAGTGATGGAACCGCCCCGCCGCCGTGTGCGAGGACGCGTGAATTTTCAGTGACGGAACGTGCGCAATCGGTTTCGCGAAGTGGCCCGTAGGCCGTACTCTCCCATAGTGAACTAATGGGGGTTTTGTTACTCATGGCCGACCCAACCGACACTCGCGATACCGGACCGCGTCTGGGATCGCCCCTCTGGGCCTATCTCGCCGCCGTCATCGCGGTCGGGTTCGTCGCCCTCGTCGTGTCCCAGCTGCGCATGGACACGGCCGAGGTCGTGGAACTCGCCCGGAGCCCGCTGTTCTGGATGCTCACGGTCCTTGTCGTGCTGGGTGAGTTGCGGCCGGTGATCCTGTCGGCGTCGCTGACCGTGGGCGGCACCTACCCGTCGACCATGTTCACCTTCGCCGCGCTGCTCCACTACGGCCTGCCGATCGCGGTGCTGCTGCAGGCGGTCGCCATGGTCGTCAACGGGGCGGTCACCCGTAAGGCGTGCCACCGGGTGATGTTCAACATCGCCCAGGTGACCCTGGCCTACACCGCCGCCGGGATGGTGCTCGGCCTCTTCGGCGACCAGCCCGTCACGGTGGGCGCCGGAGTGCCCGACGGCACCGACCTGCTGGCGATCGGGCTGGCCGGGCTGGCCTACTTCGTGGTCCGGGCCGCGCTGGTCTCCGGCGCGGTGGCGCTGCACGAGCGCAGGTCGATCCACCGGGTGATCAAGACCACGATCGGCCACCAGAGCCTCGTCTACGCCGGGCTGCTCGGCATGGCCCCGCTCGTCGTGGTGGTGATGAACCACTCGCCGGCCCTGGTGCCGCTCTTTCTGGCGCCCGTGCTGGCCGTCTACTTCACGGCCAGCATGTCGGTCCGCCGCGACCACCAGGCGATGCACGACGGTCTTACCGGGCTGCCCAACCGCAAGATGCTCGTGCTCAGCACGGAGGAGGCGCTCGCCGAGGCGCGGGAGGGCGAGCGGGTCGGCCTGTTCCTGCTCGACCTCGACCGGTTCAAGGAGATCAACGACACCCTCGGGCATCCGGTCGGCGACCGGCTCCTGCAGATGGTCGCGCACCGGCTCACCCACAGCGTCCGCCCCGGCGACGTGGTGGCCCGGCTCGGCGGCGACGAGTTCGCCGTTCTGCTGCCCTCGGTCAGGGACGCCGCGGCGGCCAGGGAGGTGGCGGCGCGCCTGCGGGTGGCGATCACCGAGCCGGTACGGCTGGAGGGCATGAGCTTCGACCTGGACGCCTCGTTCGGCATCGCCATCTACCCCGACCACGCACCGGACTTCGAGATGCTCCTGCAGCGCTCGGACGTGGCGATGTACCTGGCGAAGGAGAGCAGGACCGGGGTCGAGATCTACGCCGCCGACAAGGACCGCAACAGTCCCGAGCGGCTCACCCTCCTCGGTGACCTGCGCAGGGCCATCGACCGCTCCGAGTTGCGGCTGCACTACCAGCCCAAGCTCGACCTGTCGGGAGGGCAGGTGCGGGGCGTGGAGGCGCTGCTGCGATGGCGCCACCCGGAGCGAGGGATGATCTCCCCCGGAGAGTTCGTGCCGATGGCCGAGCAGTCGTATCTGATGCGCCACCTCACCGGATACGTCATCGACGCGGCCCTGGAGCAGGCCGCCCACTGGTGGCACACCGGCCTGCACGAGCAGATCTCCGTCAACGTCTCGGCCCGCGACCTGCTCGACTCGGCGCTCTCCGACCAGCTGGGAGCGGGCCTGGCGCGATACCGGCTGCCGCCCAAGGCGATCCAGCTGGAGGTCACCGAGCGCATCCTGATGACCGACCAGGCGTACACCGCCGACGCGGTCCGCGCCCTGGCCTCGCTGGGCGTGCCGCTCGCGCTCGACGACTTCGGCACCGGCTACTCCTCGCTGGTCCGCCTGCAGCGTCTGCCGGTGGCCGAGGTCAAGATCGACTCTTCGTTCGTCCGCCGGATCGGCGAGTCCAAGGACGACGAGCGGATCGTCCGCTCGATCGTCGATCTGGTCCGCTCCCTCGGCCTGCGCTCGGTCGCCGAGGGCGTCGAGTCGGCCGAGGTGGCCGAGCGCCTGGCCGACATGGGGTGCGATCTGGGCCAGGGCTGGCTGTTCGCCGAGCCCATGTCGGCCGCTGACGCGACAGTATGGTTGCGCAAGCATCGAGGGCTCGCCCCGCACGACTTCGGCTTCCTGCGTCCCACCGAGATCCTCGACTCCCAGCGGGCCTGGTCCTCCCTGTCACCATGATCTCGTGTGTGGCCGGTCCGCCTCCCGGCAAGTGTTTTCCGGGGCCGCGCGAGGAAGCGTTCAAGATCGATTCGGGCGGGAGGCGGGTCATGCCGGGGGCCGATTTCTCCGGCCTGGCGGGCCGGGGACGGTCTGACCGCTTCGAGTAAGAGATCTTCGGTTGGTTGCGACGGTGTTAATGAGTCGGGACCCTCAGGTCGCGAGCCATAGGATGACACTGTCCAATTGCCATTCCACGAAACGGGTTCAACGACTCATGTCCGCCATAACCCGCGACGAGGTCGCTCACCTCGCCCGGCTGTCCCGGCTGGCGCTGGCCGACGAGGAGCTCGACCACTTCGCCGCCCAGCTCGATGTGATCATCGGTGCGGTCGCCCGCGTCGCCGAGGTGGCGGCCGACGACATTCCGCCGTCCTCGCACGCGTTGCCGCTCACCAACGTCTACCGCCCCGACGAGGTACGGCCGGGACTGACGCCGGAACAGGCGCTGTCAGGCGCCCCGGCAGTCGAGGACGACCGCTTCCGCGTGCCGCGCATCCTCGGGGAGGAAGCATGAGCCTCATCCACAAGACCGCCGCGGATCTGGGTGCGCTGATCGCCGCCGGAGAGGTCTCCGCCGTCGAGGTCGCCCAGGCCCATCTCGACCGGATCGCCGCCGTCGACCCGCAGGTCAACGCCTTCCTCCACGTCGACGCCGAAACGACCCTGGAGCAGGCGCGGGCCGTCGACGCCCGCCGGGCCGCCGGCGAGGAGCTCGGCCCGTTGGCCGGCGTGCCGATCGCGCACAAGGACGTCTTCACCACCGTCGACATGCCGACCACGGCCGGATCCAAGATCCTTGAGGGGTATCGCCCGCCGTACGACGCCACCGTGACCCGCCGTCTGCGCGAGGCCGGCCTGGTGATCCTCGGCAAGACCAACCTGGACGAGTTCGCGATGGGCTCCTCCACCGAGAACTCCGCCTACGGCCCCACCCGCAACCCGTGGGACCTGTCCCGCATCCCCGGTGGCTCCTCCGGCGGCTCGTCCGCCGCGGTCGCCGCCTACGAGGCCCCGCTGTCCACCGGCACCGACACCGGCGGCTCGATCCGCCAGCCCGCCGCGGTCACCGGCATCGTGGGCATGAAGCCGACCTACGGCGGCTCGTCCCGCTACGGCCTGATCGCCTTCGCCAGCTCGCTCGACACGCCGGGCCCCTTCGCCCGCAACGTGCTGGACACCGCGCTGCTGCACGAGGCGTTCTCCGGCCATGACGTGATGGACGCGACCTCCGTCGACGCCCCGGTGCCCTCGGTCGTGGCGGCGGCGCGCAGCGGCGACGTGGCCGGGCTGCGCATCGGCGTGGTCAAGGAGTTCGGCGGCGACGGCTACCAGGCGGGCGTGCTCGCGCGCTTCCACGAGACCGTGGAGCTGCTGGAGTCGCTGGGCGCGAAGGTCTTCGAGGTCTCCTGCCCCTCGTTCACCACCGCCCTCCCGGCGTACTACCTCATCGCCCCCTCGGAGTGCTCCTCCAACCTGGCCCGCTTCGACGCCATGAGGTACGGCCTGCGCGTCGGTGACGACGGCACGCGCAGCGCCGAGGAGGTCATGGCCCTGACCCGGGCACAGGGCTTCGGCCCCGAGGTCAAGCGCCGCATCATCCTCGGCACATACGCGCTGTCCAGCGGTTACTACGACGCCTACTACGGTCAGGCGCAGAAGGTCCGCACGCTCATCGCGCGCGACTTCGAGGCCGCCTTCCAGCAGGTGGACGTGCTCATCTCGCCGACGACGCCCACCACGGCGTTCCCGATCGGCGAGCGCGCCGACGACCCCATGGCGATGTACCTGGCCGACCTGTGCACCATCCCGGCCAACCTGGCGGGCAACGCGGCCATCTCCGTGCCGTGCGGCCTGGCGGACGAGGACGGCCTGCCGGTCGGTCTGCAGATCATGGCTCCGGTGCTCGGCGACGACCGCTGCTACCGGGTCGGTGCCGCGGTCGAGAAGGCCCTCCAGGCGCGGTGGGGCGGCAGCCTGCTGTCCAGAGCCCCGGAGCTATAAGGGTTTTCTGGATTTCGGGGCGAGGGGGCGACAGGTGACAGGGAGAACGGCGGCATGATCACTCGGATCGAGATCGACGGGTTCAAGTCCTTCTTGAGCTTCGATCTCGATGTGCCGCCCTTCCTCGCGCTGGTCGGACCCAACGCGAGCGGCAAGTCGAACCTCTTCGACGCCGTGGGGTTCGTGGCGGCTGAGATCGAGGGGCCGGGCGGGCTGCTGGGCGCGACCCGCGGGCTGCCGGGCGAGCAGTTCCACCGGGTCGCCCACGGTTCCGCCGTGGGCGGGTTCGTCGTCTCGGTGGAGGCACTGGTCACCCCGGAGCCCGGCTCCGTGGTGCCGGTCAGGTTCGACGTGGGCGCGGAGATGGTGCTGAAGATCCCCAGATCCAGCGGGGCCGTGGTCAGCCACGTGGCCCAGCGGATCCCGCACGAGCTGCTGGATCTCCTGGTCGAGGACCCGGATCCGGAGGGCACGCCCCGCCGTACGGTCTCCTCGTGGCGCCGCTACTCGCCGTCCCCGGCGGCGATGCGCCGCCGCTGCCCCTCGGCCGACCGGGGAGCACTCGCGGACGACGGCGCGAACCTGGCCGCGGTGCTCGCGCGGATGGCCGGTACGGAGGCGTTGGCCGACCTCGTGGTCGACCTCGCGGGAGTGCTACCCGACGTCACCGGGCTGGTGCCGCGCACCGACCGGAGGGAGTGCTCCTTCGACCTGCTCGTCGACGGCCAGGGAGCGGTGCCGGCCACGCTGCTCTCCGACGGCACCCTGCGGGTCCTCGGCCTGCTGACCGCCCTGTACGACCCCGACCACCCGGGCACGCTGCTGGTGGAGGAGATCGAGAGCGGCGTCCACCCGGGGCGCCTCGGCGAGCTGCTGCGGCGGGTACGCCAGCGGACCTCCGGGCCGGGGGGTGCCGAGCCGCCGAGGCAGGTGATCCTCACCAGCCAGTCCCCGATCGTCGTCGCGGAGGTCTACCGGACCGAGCCGGACGCGCTGACGTTCCTCGACACCGCGGTCCGTGTCGACCCCGACAACGACCGGGTGTCGAGGGTGACCGTGGCCAAGCCGATCCAGCCGGACGGCGAGCCGGGCACGTTCGTCTCACCCCGGCAGGTCCGCAAGTACCTGGGCGCGGCCGCATGAGCCGCCCGCTGGTTCCCGGACTCATCGCGGAAGGGGAGACCGACGAGGGCTTCCTCAGCATCGTGATCGCCAGGCAGCTGCGCGAGCTCACCTGGATGTCGCCGTACGCGGTGGACGTCAAGGAGACCGAGGTCGTCTCCCACGACCGGGAGCACATGGTCACCGCGCTGGAGGAGCTCGCGGCCGACTGCCACCTGCTCTTCACCCACGATGACGGGCGGGAGCGCCGCCGTAGCGACGGCGTCCGCTACCACTCGCACTACCTGGTGCCGGTGATCGGACTTGGCGACACCGAGGCCTGGCTGCTCGCCGACCGCGCCGTGTGGGCGGGGCTGGCGGGCAGTGACCTCGGCGGGCTGCCCGCGCGGCCCCGCGATGTCGAGAGGATCGCCGATCCCGCGGGGGTACTGGCCGTGACCGTCCCCCGGCGTGGCAAACCGGTCCGCGACTACTTCGAATACATAGGACGCAACATCGACCTCGCCGTTCTGGCCCAGGTGCCCGCCTACGCGAACTGGGTGGCCGAGACGAGGAACGCGTTGAAGGGACTTGGATATCTATGACGTCTTCTATGAGGAGCGGTGAACGACGATGAGCGCTGAGACGTTGATGCCGTACGACGAGGCGATGGAGCGCTTCGAACCGGTGCTGGGCCTGGAGACACACGTCGAGCTGGGCACGGCGTCGAAGATGTTCTGCGGCTGCCCGACCACGTTCGGCGCCCCGCCGAACACGCACGTCTGCCCGGTCTGCCTGGCGCTGCCCGGCTCGCTGCCCACGACCAACGCCGCCGCGATCGAGTCGACGATCCGTATCGGCCTGGCGCTCAACTGTTCCATCGCCGAATGGTGCCGCTTCGCCCGGAAGAACTACTTCTATCCGGACATGCCGAAGAACTACCAGATCAGCCAGTACGACGAGCCGCTCTGCTTCGACGGCTACCTCGACGTCGAGGTCGACGGCAGGACGGTACGGATCGAGATCGAGCGCGTCCACCTGGAGGAGGACACCGGCAAGTCCACCCATGTGGGTGGCGCGACCGGCCGCATCCACGGGGCCGACTACTCGATCGTCGACTACAACCGGGCCGGCATTCCGCTGGTGGAGATCGTCACCAAGCCGATCCCGGGGACCGACAGGCTCGCCCCCGAGGTCGCCCGCGCCTACGGCACCGAGCTGCGCGAGCTGGTGCGCGGTCTCGGCGTCTCGGACGTACGCATGGAGGAGGGCTCCATGCGCTTTGACGTCAACGTCTCGCTCATGCCGCGCGGCTCCTCGGAGTGGGGCACCCGCACCGAGACCAAGAACGTCAACTCGCTGCGCAGCGTCGAGCGCTCCGTACGGGGTGAGATCGAGCGCCAGGCCGCGATCCTCGCCGACGGCGGCCGGATCATCCAGGAGACCCGCCACTTCCACGAGAACACCGGCACCACCACCTCGGGACGGTCCAAGGAGGAGGCGCAGGACTACCGCTACTTCCCCGAGCCCGACCTGGTGCCGATCGCCCCCGACCCCGCGTGGGTCGCCGAGCTCAAGGCGGCCCTGCCGGAGCTGCCGGGCGTGCGGCGCAAGCGGCTCCAGCAGGAGTGGGGCGTGTCCGATCTGGACATGACGTCCATGCACAACGCCGACGCCATCGGCCTGGTCGAGGCGACGGTGGCCGCCGGCGCCCCGCCCGCGGACGCCCGCAAGTGGTGGATGGGCGAGCTGGCCCGCCGTGCCAACGAGGCGGGGCTCCCGCTGAGCGCGCTGCGGATCACCCCGGACCAGATCGCCAGGGTGTGCGCGATGGTCGCCGGGGGGGCGCTGAACGACAAGCTGGCCCGCCAGGTGCTGGAGGGCGTGCTGAACGGTGAGGGCTCCCCGGACGAGGTGGTGGCCGCCCGCGGCCTGCAGATCGTCAACGACGAGGGCGAGCTGATGGAGATCATCGACCAGGTCCTGGCCGGCAACGCCGACGCTGCGGACAAGGTCCGCAGCGGCAAGGTCGCCGCTGTCGGCGCCCTGGTCGGCGGCGTCATGAAGGCCAGCCGGGGCAAGGCCGACGCGGGCCGGGCCAGGGAGCTCATCCTGGAGCGCCTCGGCGTCTCCGGGTAATCGGCGTCTCCGGGCAACCCGCGCGTAGGGTTTCCCGGGAGCTCAAGCGAAGGGTCTGCGAGTGGCCCGCGCGTAAGGTTTCCGGGGAACTCACGCTGAAGGTTTTACGGAGAGCCCGTGCGAAGGGTTTCCGGGAGTCCGCGTGAAAACCCCGCCGCCCTGGCGGGGCCGCGCTCGCGCCCGGGTGATCCGATCGCGTCCAAGCTCCACGAGCGGCCCGTGGTTGCGTACCACCGCTCGCGAGAAGTTGGGCGCGACGGCACGGGAGTCGTCTCTCCGTGCCGCCGCGCTGCTCATGGTGAGTTCGGCGGCTCGGCGTAGTGCTCACCGAGCCGTTCGGCGATCCGGACCGCGACCTGCGTCAGGTCGTCCACCGGAGCATGCTCGGCGGGCTCCTCCTGGTAGGCGGCGCCCCAGCAGAAGACGGTTCCTGCGCGATCGGCCCACACGGTCAGATCGGCGCTGACCACGAGGCGAGGCTGTCCCTCGTCGTAGGAGATCGCCGGATAGATCCGGTGAGTGTGCAATTCCACGCGTAGGCGCTGCAGAGCCGCGACGGCGGCGGGCCGCCGGATGGCGGCGCCCAGCCGGTCGCCCGCCGGTGTGCCGTAGGACGGGATCACCGTCAACTCCTCTCATCTGCTTGAGAACATGACTCCGACGGGCTCAGGTGGTCGGCCGCGATGGCCACGAGCGGCGTGGCACCTGGGGACGAGGTTCGCCAAAGGTCGAATTCCACCTGTTGCATGCGGTCCCACAGCTCGGCGGCGCTGTTCGCGTAGACGGTGCGGAAAAACGCCACGTCCCGGCAATCCCAGGCTTCGAACCGCCGGTATCTCAGGCTCCACCAGACCAGCCACCCGTACGCGTAGGTCTGCACCTGCCCGGCGGCCAGCACCGCGTCGGCGTCAGCGTGGGTCGACATGCTCTGCCAGGATCACGTCGGCCAGCAGCGGCAACTCGCAGCCCAGCAGCGTGGTGAGGGGGCGGGCGCGCAGGATCTCGTAGTGCTCGGCGAGCCGTTCGGCGGCCGTGGTCGAGTCTGAGGCGGCGCTGAGTAGATGATCGCCGGATCCGTCAAGCTTGGGACTGGTCCACCAGAAGTTCTCACCGTCGCTGTAGGCCAGGAGCCCGCGATAGACGGACACGATGGCGTTGCCGGAACGGAGCTCATGGATGTCGGCCGAGATGCCATGGGCGCGATCCAGTTCGGCGACCAGTTCTTCGGCGCGGAGCCGGGCGGTGGTCGGCGGCGCGGCGGCGTGCACCGGGGGAGGGAGACCGCCGCGCCTGCTCACGAGAGCGTCACTACGCTTCGGGGCCGAGTTCATGCCGCAACCCCTCGCCGGTACGGCTCACGCCGCCGGGGCGGGGAGGTGGTGTCCGGCGAGCGGCCTCCGCCATAGGCATCGGTGATCGCCGCCGGACGCGCGTGACGTCCGGGACGAACCTGGGACGGAGTGACGGGCGGGTGGACCTTCGATGGGCGCGACGGCGCCGCGACCGGTAGCCGATCGCCCAGGCCCAGACGCCGCCGCGTGGCCATCCGGGCGCACACCTGCCGGGGCGTGGGCTGCTCCCACAGGTGGTCACGACGATGCGGCAGGCTGCGCGCCTCGTGGGCATAGGGGGCATGCCCGCACCACCGGAAGCCCAGCGGCAGCGGCGGGGAATCCGCGTTCCAACGGATCCGGATGGCTCTAATCTTGGCCATGGATCAGGACTCGCTTCCTGGTCAAGGGGCCCGTACGGCGTGTCAGCGCCTACGGGTCCCGTTTCTTTTGCGACTCCTCTCATCACAACGCTGCGTAATCCCTTCGGCACAGATGCGTTTGGAGGACACTGGGGGCGACAGAACCGCCCCCAAGTGCGGCGAAGAGGTGTACGTGATGGCCGCTGATCTCCCCGTGTGGGCCGTACGACTCCGTAAGGAACGACGCGACCGGCTGTGGCCCCAGCGCGAGATGGCCCGCCGACTCGTCGAGGCGGCCGACGAGGAAACCCGCAACCACCTGCCCACCCGGGAGACCCTGATCCGCCGGATCAAGGCGTACGAGGCCGGGCACAACCGGCCCGGTGATCCGTACCGCGTGCTGTACGCACGAGCGTTCGGCATCCCCGAGGCCGACCTGTTCGACGATCCGCAGAATGTCTCTGCCTCTGAGCACCCGACCCGGGGTAGCCTCGCAGAGAAGGCGCCAGATGGAGACGACATGGAACGCCGACGACTTCTACAGCTCGCCGCCACCGGGTTCGGAATACTCGGCCTGTCCGGCGAAGCGGTTCGCCAACTGCTTGACCTGTCTCTCGCACATGATTTCCGCAGCGCCGAGGAATGGGAACTGGCCTGCGGCGATCACCTCTACGCGCTCCGGACCCGACCTCCCGCACAGGTGGCAGCCGATCTCATCATCGATCTGCTCCTGGTGCGACGGCAGTTGGAGACGTCGGCTCCCACCGAGGTCGCCGGACTGCAGAGGACCATGGCCGCACTTTCCACCGTCCATGCCAACGCGCTGACCCGCCTAGGCGATCACGGGGCCGCCGTCCGCTGGTGGCACACGGCCCGTCACGCGGCTGACGCATCCGGGGATCGAGAACTCCGCCTGCTGGTCCGGGCGGAGGAGGCGGGCCACGGACTCTACGGGCAGCGCGCCCCGGGGACGGTCCTCCGCCTCGTGCACGACGCGAAACAGATCGCCGGTGGACCCTCCGTCGACCTTTTGACCACCCAGGCCAAGGCCCTCTCCCTGCTTGGCAGGCACGATGAGGCGCTCGGAACGCTGAACGCCCTTCTCGACCTGGCGGCGAAGGGCAGCACCGGAGACTCCCTCGGCTTCTGGAAGCCGAACCAGATCCATTTCGCCGAGAGCTGGGTCTACGCCGGTGCGGGTGACGAGGCCAGGGCGGACACCGCCCGGACCAATGTGCTCAGACTGACCCGCGACTACCAGTACCAGGCCAACGTCGCGCTCCACGAGGCACTCTGCATGGTCGTCAGGGGGGACATCGACGAGGGCATGCGGCGGGCGGCAACGGTGATAGCCCCTCTTGCGCCCGCCTACCGCAGCAACCACATCATCGAAACCGGGAAAATACTGCTGCGCGCCGTACCTCGCGATCAGCAGGCCCGCCCGGCTGTCGGCGATTTTCACGAAGTGCTGACCACTGAGGCCTTGCAGAGTGCCTGAACAAACAGCCTTTCGAGCATCCTCGCGCCAGCCATCAGTCTCGACCTGGACTCGCATGGGTGCATAAAGGCGTGAGACGACTGAGGCCCTGATGAATATCACCTAGCAGGAACCCTGCGAGATAGGGAGGTGGTGAACATGGGTCTTCGTGACCCTCTGCCCGCCGAAGAGGTTACGCAGCGCCTGGCATCAAGCGGCTGGTCCGGCGACACCAACGAGATCAGTAAGAACTTCTCGATCGACTACGACAGCGCGATGCGCGCCGTCACCGAAATCGCACAGGCTGCCATCGAGTTGGAACATCGGCCAGACATCGATATCCGATGGGACCATCTGCGGATCGCCATGACCACTCACACGGCAGGCGATGTCGTAACGGAGCTGGACTTTCTTCTTGCCGACCGGATCAACGAAATCACCGAAAAGCACGGAGCCGTAACGACCTGACCCGAAGCGCTGTACCGTCGCGTCTGACCCACGAGCGGCCCCTGGTATCCGCGCCACCGCTCGCGGGAGTTCAGTGCGACGGCACGAAAGGGTCCGTGCTGTCGCGGCTGTTCACGGGGCGGTGAAGGTGTGCCGGGCCCGCGCGCTGTGCAGTCTTTCGACCTGGACGGACAGTTCCGAGGCGAGCGCCTCGGTGGAAAAGCGCATGAACGTCTCAGGAGTGGCGGACTCTCAACGTCCTGCGCGTGTGGTGATAACACCCCGCTGACCAGCTGACCAGCTGACCAGCGTCAGCGTCGAAGGAAATCGATCATCTCGGTTCTGGTCTCCTCGTGCGGTTCGACCGATGCCGCCTGCCGCATCCAGTGCCTTGCCTCGTCCGGTACGGCTGAGGCCGGCCAGGTGGTCAACGCGGCCAGGGCGGCGCGCCGGATCCGAGTGACCCGGTTGCGCAGTGCCACGTCGATCAGCGCCAGCCCGATGCCGGGGAAGGCCTCCAGCCCGCCCACGATGGACTCCAGCGCTCGATCCGGCCCGTACTCCTCGCCGATGTCGTGGCTGTCCTCTGGCCCGTTGGCCAGATCGGCCAGGGGAAGAAGTCGTTCGGCCAGGTGGCTGAGCTGCTCGGCTTCCTCGGCGGTGGCGAGCCGGATGGCGTGGTGCCAGGCGAACTCATCCAGCGGATCAATCTTCAGGCGGGCGATGATCTGCTCGACCACCTGTAGATGAAGTTCGTCGGCAGCCCACATCGCATGGCTGAAATCGACATGGTGTGGATCGGCCAGGCACCCCAGCACGAGGTCGTTCCACCGAGGTTGGGTGGTGAGTTCCTCGTAGCGGCGGCGGAGCTGCGCGATCATGTCGGGCGGCCAGGGCGAATCGTCGTCGGACTCGCGCAGGAAGGCCAGGATTCTCAGCACGGCGTGCAACCTGTCGAGCGTGGCCTGCCGGTCGGCGAGGAGGTCGGCGAAGCGATGCATGGCCGGTACGGCGTCGGCGTAGTCGCCCATGTCTTTGGCCGGACCACCCAGCGCCAGGGCGGCCAGGATGTCCGCGGCGCCGTCGAGCAGGGTGTCGTCGATGTCCGGCTCCAGCAGGGCCGAGTACAGGTCGCCGGTCGTGGCCGCGAGGTGGGCCAGGTATTCGTTCATGATCCCGTTGCGGAAACCATCCCTCAGCAACCAGGCCTTGATCTGTGGATCGTCGCATCCCTTGAGCCGTTCCACCGCGTGGATGCGGCCCCAGTCCCGCACTCGGCGGGCCAGTTCGTAGGCGGCACGTTGGCGGTCGGGCTGAGTGTGCTGCAGGGCCACTACCGCGTACAGGGTGAGCTCCTCCAGCGTGCCGAGCAGGAGCAGCAGCTCCCTGTCCCGCTCGTCTCCACAGACGCCGAGCAGCACAATGCCGATCTTGACAGCGTCGCGCCGGGTACCGTGCTCGGTCAGATGCCGCCCGACTTCGCCGATTCGATTACGGGGGAGCCGCCGTCGCCGGATCTGGTCGACGAGGTCGTCGGCGATGCCGAGTGCTGATACGGTGCCGAGCCGATCATGTAGCCGCAGAAGATCTTCACGGGCGGGGTCGCCGGTGACGAGCCTGCTGATCAGGTCGGCGATTTCGACGACGGCGTTGTTGTCGGGCTCGATACCAAAGTGGTGGCTCTGGATGCCGTCCATGACGACGCTGGTGATGAACGGCTCACGGTCACGGCGGGGCGGGTCATCTGGGAGCCGGTAGGCGTCCTCGGGCCACGGGCCGGGCCCGTAGCGCAGGGACATCGCGAGTGCGTGAGCGAGGAAGGTGGGGCGATCGTCGAGGGGATCGTCACCCAGCTTCCACGTGCCGGGGTTCACCGGCTGGGGCGGTGGCCGCCCTTCCCGTAGGTCATGCCCGCCATGATGGGCCACCGGGCGTCCGGATGGCAACCATGGGCCGCTCCCCTTGACTGCGCCACCTCGAGATTTTGATCAATTTACGCCGGTCTCATATCGTGTGAAAGGCGAGGTCAGGCGGGGGCGGCCTGGGCGGCGACGAGCTGTGCGTATTTGCCGCCGATGGCCATCAGTTCGTCGTGGGTGCCGCGTTCCACGATGCGGCCGGAGTCGACCACCAGGATCAGGTCGGCGTCCCGGATGGTGCTCAGCCGGTGGGCGATGACGATCCGGGTCTGGGTGAGCCAGAACAGATTGGCCTCGATGGTCGCCTCGGTGGTGCTGTCCAGGTTGCTGGTGGCCTCGTCGAGCAGCAGGATCTTCGGCCGGGGCAGGAGGGCACGGGCCAGGGAGAGCCGCTGGAGCTGACCGCCGGAGAGACCGCCGCCGTCGGTCAGCACCGTCTCGTACCCCATCGGCATCGCCATGATCTCCTCGTGCAGCGCCGCCACCTCTGCCGCGGCGATCACCCGTTCCAGGGGCGCGTCGGGAAGGTTCAGCGCGATGTTCTCCCGGATCGAGCCGTTGAACAGGGAGGTGGCCTGGCCGACCACACCGAACTGGCGGCGCAGGGTGCGCAGGTTGAGCTCGGAGGCCGGGACGCCGTCGTAGAGGATCTCGCCCTCCACCGGGATGTGCAGTGTCAGCAGCAGCCTGGCCAGCGTGCTCTTGCCCGAGCCCGAGGCGCCCACCAGCGCCACCTTCTGCCCCGGCCGGATGGAGACCGAGACGTCCCGCACCACCCACGGGCCGCGGGGGTCGTGCCGGAAGCTCACACCGCGCAGTTCCACCGCACCGCGCAGCCGCAGCACCTCGATGCCCTCGCTGGGCTCGGGCTCGGAGGCCAGGATGTCGGACAGGCGGTCGAAGTGCGCGCCCACCTGCTGCAGGCTCTGCAGGCCGGTCATCAGCGAGCCGAGCGGGGTCAGGGCGCCGAGCGCGATGGCGTTGAGCGCGATCAGCGCGCCCACGGTCAGCTGCCCGTCGAGGACCCGCCACGCGCCGAGCCAGAGCAGCCCGAGCGGGGCGATCACCCGGCTCGCGGACAGCGCGGCCTCCACCAGGCCCTGGGTGAGGCCGCTGCGCACGTCGGCGTTGAGCTGCTGGGCGAAGTGGGCCGACCACTGCTCCACCGCCCGCTTCTCGGCCCCGGACGCCTTCAGCGTCTCGATGCCGGTGATGGCCTGGATGAGGCTGCTCTGCGACGCGGAGAAGGCGGTCAGCTCCTGCTGGGTGAGCAGGTTGATCCGGCGGGTGGTGGCCAGCACCAGCAACCCCTGGAAGGCGACCACGCCGGTCAGCGCCAGCCCGAAGACGGGATCCCACACGTACACGAGCACGAGGTAGCCGACGGCGAGCGGACCGTCCAGCAGCGCCGCCACGATCTGGCCGGTGAGGATGTCGCGCAGCGTGGAGACGCTGGCGGCCCGGGTCAGCAGGTCGCCCTTGCCGCGCTGCGCGAAGTAGCGGTACGGCAGCGTCACCAGGTGGCCGATCACCCCCTCGGTGAGCTCCTGGTCGGCGCGGGCCCGTACCGCCACCAGCAGCGCCGCCCGCAGATAGCCGATCACGAACTGGGCCAGCCCGGCCAGCAGCACGGCCCCGCCGAGCAGGGGCAGCAGGTCCGCGGCCTGGGACGGGATGATCCTGTCGATCAGCAGCTGGGAGAAGAAGGGCAGGGCCAGCCCCAGCAGCTGCAGCAGCAGCGAGGCCGCGACGACCTGGGCGAGCAGGCCGCGTCGGCGCCGGAACAGGGTACGGACGAACTCGCGCCGCCAGGCGCTCGCCATCGAGGACGTGCCGCGGTGGAATCCCTCGCCGGGTTCGAAGACCAGCAGCACGCCGGTGAACCCGGCGCTGAACTCCTCCGCGGTCAGCCTGCGGCGGCCCCGCCCCGGGTCGACGAGGTCCACCCGGTCGGGCGACCAGCGCTCGACCACCACGAAGTGGTTGAACTCCCAGTGCGCGACCGCGGGGAGCGGCACGCGCGCCAGGTCCTCGGGCGCGAGCGAGAAGGCGCGCGCCTTCAGGCCGTGCTCGCGGGCGCCGTCCACGATGGCCTTGGCGCTCAGGCCGTCCCTGCCGACCTGGAGCCGTTCGGACACCTGGTGCAGGGTGGTGCGCTGGCCGTGGTGGCAGAGCACCATGGCCAGGCACGCGGCGCCGCACTCGGTGACGGTGTTCTGCAGCAGGACCGGTACGCGGCTCCTCATCCGCCGGCTCCCAGCGCGAGCGCGATCAGCGTGGCGCCGGCCGCCAGGACGGCGGCCACCAGGATCCACAGCAGCAGGAACGACGGGCCGCTGATCACCAGCGGCATCCGGGCGACGGAGCGGGCCTCGGCATGCCGGCGCAACGCCTCCGTCCGGTAGATGAGACGTCCCGGCGGGGACCCCGTCGGCTGCCCTTCCGGAGGCGCTGACGGGGAATGCGGCCGGTGGCCGGGCGGGGCCGCCGCGGGCGGGCGCTGCCGAGGAGGCGGAGGTGAGTACGGTGCCCGGGGACGGTACCCCTCGGTGTCCTCCCAGTTGCCGGCCCTGTGCCGGCCGGGCGCGGGAACGGCCTGGGTGCGGTCCGGATCGATCACGACCAGTGCCATTCGACCGTGGCCGCGGCGCGGCGCTCCGCCAGCCAGCCGGCGAACGCGGCGCGCCCGGCGGCGGCCAGCGTCTCCCGGTCGCCGGTGGCCGGGCTCCTGTGCAGGACGGCACCGGTCAGGAAGCCGCCGTCCGGCAGCTCCACCGGGCCGACGATCCCGCCGGGCGGCGTACCGCGCAGGGGCGTGGGCAGGTCCGCCTCCCAGCGGGTCGCGAAGGTCACCGTGGCCTCTCCGGTGTCCCCGAGCGAGGCCAGACCGGTCAGGAGGTCGGACACGGTGCCGGCGGTCACCTTCTGCTCGCCGGTGACCCACACGGCCCTGGTCCGGACGAAGTCGCCGGGGTTCGCGGCCAGGTACCCCGGGGCCAGTTCCGCCTCTCTGTCCCGGCGGAACCGGCGGCGCCGGGCGATCTCGGTGATGTACGCCTCGAACTGTTCGCCCGACATGCCCGCCTCGGTCATCCAGGCGAGCGTCGACGCGCGGTCGTGCAGTCCCCGGCCCCGCCGGAACTCGTCGGCCGTCGCCTGGAGGTCGGCGGCGGTGAGCGGCTCGGCGGGCGAACCGGCAGGTGACTCGGTGTCGCCGGTGGCCTCGACGAGCAGGCACTGGTCGACGATCTCCCGGTACGGCGACGAGTCACCCCGGGAGAGCGTGCGCAGCATGGTCAGCGCCTGGGGGACCGTCACGTCCACGTCGTTGACGCTGACCAGGTATCCGGCCGCCCAGTGCGTCGAGTGGTCGATCAGCCAGGGCACCCCGTCCTCCGGCGGGGCGGTCAGCGCGACCGTGCCGCCGTCGGGATGGTCGAGGAGCAGGTCGTAGTCGACCACCGGGGTACCGGGGCGCCGGTCGACGACGAGCCGCGCCCGGGTCTCCGGGTGCCGCAAGGCCCACTCGCCGGCCGTGCGGCGGGCGTCGGCGACGTCTACGCTGCGGCGGGGGAGCGCGCGGAGCAGGGAGACCCCTGCCTCCAGGGCCTCGGCGAAATCGGTCACGGTGTTCCTCCGTCCATGAGCCAGCCCGCGATCGCGTCGCTGACGGGCAGCCCGGTCCACAGCTCGACGAACCCCCAGGCGCCGTTGGAGTTCAGCTCCAGGAAGACGTACTCGCCGCCGGGGGTGACGATGAAGTCCAGCGCCGCGTAGGTCAGCCCGACGTCGGCGACCAGCCGGGCGCAGCGCAGCGACACCTCGGCGGGCAGCTCGTGCACGCCGTACCTGACCCGGTCGTTGTCGTAGTGCCGCCAGTCGTCCCTGGCCGCCCGGGAGCCCGACGCGTCGATCTCGGCCGCGAACACCCGCGCCCCCACGACGATCACCCGCAGCTCGACCGCCTTGGGGACGTAGGGCTGCAGGATGACCGGCTCGTGCCGGATCCGGTGCCGGGAGGTCAGGTGGCGGCGGGTGACCACGGTCGTGTACGCGCGGTGCTCGGCACCGTCGATCTGGAACGGCTCGGCGGTGATCTGCTTGGCGACCAGCCGCCCCTCCGCCGACTCGTACGCGTCCGCCAGCTCCGCGGGGTCGTTGGTGTAGACCGTGTCGGGTACGGAGAAGCCCAGCTCGATCGCCCGCGCCATGTGGAAGATCTTGTTGTGCGCGCGGCGCTCGTCCGCCCGGCGGCCGGGCAGCCAGCGCGCGGTCAGCAGGCTCCACACCCCGTCCAGCATGAACTCCGCCTGCTCGTCGACGTGCGCGCGGTGGCTCGGTTCGGTCACGGTGCCGGCGGCCGAGGGTTTGCCCGGCCGGCTGCGCCACACCGCGGTGACCCGGGACAGGTCGACCGTCTCCGTACCGGTGTCCAGCATCAGCCGCCGTTGCCCGCCGGCGAACGAGGCGGTGATCCGGCTGCGCCCGGGGAAGTCGGCGGTGTCCCACCACAGCACCGGCGGGCCGGTGCCGTCACCGGTATCGTCACCCACCAGCCGGGCGCCGCGCCGCCGGAGCGCGGCCAGCACTCTTTCCGCGGCCCCGTCCCCACGGCTGCTGACTATCAGAATCACTGCCCGGTCCCATCTGCGCAGGCGCGGCGGGACCGGTTTCCCGTCCCGCCGCGCCGTGTTCGATCCAGTACGCCGATCGGGGGCGCGGCCTGTCCTATGGTGAGACGGCCTCCCGGCACCGGCGGGGTGGCCTGGTCAGCCGACCCACTCGCGGCGGCAGGGTCCCGCCCCGTCGTAGGTCAGCACCCATCCGCCCTGGCCGCCGTCGACCCCGCCCAGCTCGGCCTCGGTCAGCTCGGCGCCCTCGAAGGGCAGGTCGTCGATCGTGATCTTCGACATGATCGCTCCTTCTGGCCGCGTGAGGCGGCGCGGTCGTATCGGACTAGCGGTCGTGTGCTCGGACTAGTACTGCCACCACTCGCACGGCAGGTTCTTCTTCCATGCGCTGACGGACCATTTCTGGCCGCCGTCGACCTCGCCCAGCTCGGCCTCGGTCAGCTCGGCGCCCTCGAAGGGCAGGTCGTCGATCGTGATCTTCGACATGATCACTCCTTTCGGCCGCGTCGTCGCGACCCCCGTTGGTCTTCCGCTCCCGGGATCGGGAGCCGGTCACCAGGTCCTTGTTCTCGGCCCCGGTCGTGTGGAGGACCCTAGGAACGGACACTTGCGGGCCACTTGTGCCCTGGTTGTGTCCGGGGCCGGAGGTTCTCGACCGTCCTGGCCGCCTCCGGGCGATCCGCGCGGCCCGGCCCGCCGAAGCGGTCCCGGTCCCCCTGAATCCGGGAAACGCGAAGAAAAGTGTCCGGCGATCGGCGGGATTTTTTCATGTGGTAATTCATATTTCTGAAATTCAACAGGTATTGACGAAATTCTTGATGACTTGCAAAGTGATCACTACAGTCCCGCCGTTCACTCTGGTACGACCTGACCTCACATTCGGAGAGCACGAAAAATGAGAAGGTTCCTGGCATTCGCCGCCGCGACGTTGACGGCCGCGGCGGGAATGGCCGTCGCGGCGGTTCCCGCCCAGGCAGCCCCTGTGAACAGGCTTTCCGTCCTGTCGGCGCTCCCCGCGGTGGACGCCGTGGTGATCGCGAACGGGGTGCGCCTGCGGGCCAGCGCCGGAGGGTCGACGGTTATCGGCTATCTCTATTACGGCGATTACGGGCAGGTGCTGAATCCGAACTCGACGAGCGGCTGGTGCAACTTCCGGCTGGGCGGCAGATCGGCCTCGGGACTGGCGGCGGGCACCACGGGATGGGTCTCGTGCAGCTACCTGGCCAGGGAGGACGGCCTGGGTGCCGACGGCTTGAACGTCGACACCCTGCGGGGATAGCGGGGACAGCGGGGACGACAGACCCGGCCGCCCGGCTCCCCACGGCCGGGCGGCCGTTTCTCGCCGACCCCTTTCCGTCGCCGGGTCCCGGCATCGCGTCGTGAAGCCCCGCCGTCGCGTCATCCGTCCAGGAGTTTGAGACCGATGACGCCGGCCAGGACGAGCGCGAGGCAGCCGAGCCTGGCGGGTGCCGCGCTCTCGCCCAGGGCGACGATGCCTACGGCGGCGACCCCGAGCGCACCGAGTCCGACCCAGGCCGCGTACGCGGTGCCCAGGGGCAGGGTCCTGAGCGCGAAGGTGAGCATGACGAAGCTCAGGACCGCCGCCGTCACCCCGACGAACGCCGGCCAGAACCGGGTGAACCCGTCCGAGCGTTCGAGCGCGGTGGCCCAGACGATCTCCAGTGCGGCCGCCGTGAGAAGCAGAACCCAGGCCATGGCGGTCAGGCCGTGGTGCCGGCGTCGACGGTGATGGTGGCGCCGGTGATGTTCCTGCCGCCCTCTCCCGCCAGGTGCGCGACGGTGGCGGCGATGTCGCCGGGGTCGCAGTAGCGGTCCAGGGCGGTGAAGCGCCGCTCCTCCTCCGCCTCGGGGCTGTCGGCCGGGTTCATCTCGGTGTCGGTCGAACCGGGCTGGACGAGGTTGGCCGTGATGCCCCTCGGCCCCAGGTCCCTGGCTAGGCCCTTGGTCAGGCCGACCAGCGCGGACTTGCTCATCGCGTAGAGCGTCCACCCCGGGTACGGCACGCGTTCGGCGAGGCTGCTGCCGATGCAGATGATCCGGCCATCCCGGCCCATGTGCCGGGCGGCGGCCTGGGCCAGCACGAACGAGGCGCGGGAGTGGATCGCGAGGGTGCGGTCGACCTCGGCGAGCGTCACCTCCTCCAGCGGCCCGAACGGGGCGATGCCGGCGTTGCTGACCACGATGTCGATCCGCCCGAACTCGGTGATCGTCCGTTCGACCGCGGCGACGAGCGCGCCCGCGTCGGTGGCCTCCGCCACCACGGCCAGCCCACGGGCGCCGGCGGCCTCGATCTTCTTGACGACCGTCGCCGCCCGCTCCTCCGAGCGCGCGTACGTGATCACCACGTCGGTGCCCTCCGTGGCGAGGCGTACGGCGATGGCGGCGCCGATCCCACGGCTTCCCCCGGTGACGAGGGCGACCCTGCGTGTCATGCTGTACTCCTTAAGCGGAATCAGTTCCGCTTAACCATAAAGCGGAACTGATTCCGCTTACAAGTCTCCAGTAGCCTGTGATCGTGGACGTCGTCACGAATCCCCGCCGCGAGCGGGTCGACGCGGCGCGCAACCGGGCGAAGATCCTCGCCGCGGCCGCCGGCATCGTCGCCGCTCACGGCGTCGAGGGGTTGTCGATGGCGGAGGTCGCCGCCGCCGCGGGGGTCGGCGTCGGCACGCTGTACCGCAGGTTCGGCGACCGCTCAGGGCTGGCGTACGCGCTCATCGACGAGCGGGAACGCGAGTTCCAGGCGGCCTTCATCGAGGGGCCGCCGCCCCTGGGGCCAGGTGCCGACGCGCCCGCCCGCATCCGCGGCTTCCTGCACGCCCTCGCTGACAGGACGGTGGAACAGCTGGACCTGCTGGTGATGGCCGAGACGGCGACACCGTTCGCGCGCTTCGGGGGTGCCTACGACGCCTACCACGCCCATCTGTCGATGCTCGTCGCCCAGGCCGGCCCCGGCTCCGACGCCTACGTCCTCGCCGACGCACTTCTCGCCCCGCTGGCCGCGCCACTGCTCGCCCACCGCCTGCGCGAGCACGGGGTGACGGTCGAGCGCGTCAAGGCGGGGCTGGACGACCTGCTGGCCGCGTTCACCCCCTGAGCGCCCGGAAGTCTTCCGGTGGTTCGCGCGGGCGTACGCTCCGCGCGGGGATGGGCGGAGACGGAGGGTACGCCCGCACGAGAAAACGGAAGCCGAAACAGGCGCGGAAACGGGCACGGACGTCCGTCCGTGCCCGCGTGTGCCGCACCCGGTGCGGCCGGTTCCGATCAGACGCCGCGGCGGGCGGCCGCCTTCCTGATGAGGGGCGTGAACAACGCCAGTACCGCCACGGCCAGCAGTGTCGCCGCGATCGGGCTTCTGACCAGGACCGTCACGTCGCCCGCGCCGATGGCCAGGGCCCGGCGGAGCTGGATCTCGGCCATCGGGCCCAGGATCAGGCCGATCACCGCCGGGGCGACCGGCAGACCGAAGCGGCGCATCGCGAAACCGAGCAGGCCCAGGAGATAGAGGATGACCAGCTCCACCCAGGAGGAGTTCAGCGCGTAGACGCCGAGCGCCGCGAACAGCGCGATCCCCGAGTAGAGGTAGGGGCGGGGGATGTGCAGCACCCGGGCCCAGAGCGGGGCCAGCGGCAGGTTGAGCACCAGCAGCATGGTGTTGCCCACGAACAGTGAGGCGATCATGCCCCAGACCAGTGCCGGATTGTGGTCGAACAGCTGCGGCCCCGGCTGCAGCCCGTACTGCTGGAAGGCCGCCAGCAGGATCGCGGCCGTCGCGGAGGTGGGCAGGCCCAGGGTGAGCAGCGGGACCAGCGTGCCCGCCGCCGAGGCGTTGTTGGCGGCCTCGGGGCCCGCGACGCCCTCGATGGCGCCCTTGCCGTACTCCTCGCGGGCGATCCCGCGCGCCAGGCGTCTCTCGATCGAGTACGACAGGAACGTCGGGATCTCCGCTCCGCCGCCGGGCAGCGCGCCGAAGGGGAAGCCGAGTGCGGTGCCGCGCAGCCAGGGCCGCCAGGAACGCGACCAGTCGGAGCGGCCGAGGAACGCCCGGCCGACCGGGATCACCTCCGGCGGGCCGTGCCGCAGCCGGGAGGCGACGTAGAGCACCTCGCCCACGGCGAACAGGCCGACCGCGACGATCACCACGTCGATGCCGTCGAGCAGCTGCGGCACGCCCAGCGTCAGCCGGGCCTGGCCGGTCTGCTGGTCGATGCCGATGAGCCCGATGACCAGGCCGAGCCCCAGGGACGCCAGTCCCCGCACCACGGAGCGGGACAGCACGGACGAGACGGCCGTGAAGGCCAGCAGGGCCAGTGCGAAGTAGTCCTCGGGGCCGAAGGAGATGGCGAAGTCCACCACCAGGGGGGCCGCGACGACCAGTAGCGCGGTGGCGATGGTGCCCGCGGCGAACGAGCCGATGGCGGCGGTCGCCAGCGCCTGGGCGGCCCGGCCCCGCTTGGCCATCTTGTTGCCCTCCAGCGCGGTGATCATCGAGGAGCTCTCGCCGGGCGTGTTGAGCAGGATCGAGGTGGTCGACCCGCCGTACATGCCGCCGTAGTAGATGCCCGCGAACATGATGAACGCGCTGGCCGGAGGGACGGTGAAGGTGATCGGCAGCAGCAGTGCCACGGTCATGGCCGGGCCGATGCCGGGCAGCACACCCACCAGCGTGCCCAGCGTGACGCCCACCAGCGCGTACAGCAGGTTGACCGGGGTGAGGGCGGTCGCGAAGCCATCCAGCAGCAACTGGAACGAGTCCACTCAGATCACCCCGGACAGCAGCCCGGCCGGCAGGGTCACACCGAGCCCTTTGACGAAGGCCAGGTAGGTGGCGGTGGACAGCAGGATCGCGATGACGCCCGCGCGCAGCCGGTGGGGGGCGCCGAGCGTCACGGACAGGCCGAAGAAGAGCAGCGCGCCCGCGACGACCCAGCCGAGCAGGTCGAGCAGCCCGGCGAAGGCCAGGAAGATCACGCTGACCAGCGCGACGGTGCGCCAGTCCGCCCGCGCGCCGGAGTCGGCGTCCTCGGCGTCCTCGGGATCGCCGTGGCCCCCCCTGAGCACGTCGATCACGTAGAACAGTCCGATCAGCAGCATCGCCGCCCCGACCAGGGCGGGGAAGAACCGGGGACCGAGACCGAAGGAGGAGCCCGCGGCGGCCACGTCCGCGGTGCCGACGATCACGAACGCCCCCAGCGCGAGGACCAGCACCGCCAGCCCCAGCTCGGGCCGCCGCCACGACCAGCCGGTCGCGCTCTCGGGCGCCGCCTCGCCTCCCGAATGCGGGACGGGACCGGGGGCGGAATCCAGGACGGGATCAGGACCGGAATCCGGGCCGGGGCCGGGGGGCGCGCCGGTACCGCCGTCGCCCGCGCGGGCGACGGCGGCGGGTTCGGATCCGGTGCCGGTCGCACCGGCACCGGTCGCGCCGGTGCCGGTGCCGGTGCGATCAGACTGGTCTTCTACGGGAAGCATCAGGAGACGAGGCCCATCTCCGCGATGACCGCCTTGACCTTGGTCTGCTCCGCCGCGAGGAAGTCGGCGAACGGCTGGCCGGTCTGGAAGACGTCGGCCCAGCCGTTCTTGATCACCGCGTCCTTCCACGCCGGCGAGTCGTGCATCTTGGTGACCAGCTCGATGAGCTCCTGCTTCGTCCCGTCGTCCAGCCCGCCGGGCGCGACGAAGCCTCGCCAGTTGGCCAGCTCCACGTCCAGGCCGCCCTCCTTGAGGGTCGGGGCGTCCACGTTGCCCAGCCGGGCGGGCGAGCTGACACCGAGGGCGCGTAGCTTGCCGGACTTCACGTGCTCGGCGAACTCGCCGATACCGGAGATCCCGGCCGCCACCTTCTCGCCGAGCAGCGCGTTGAGCGCCTCGCCGCCGCCGGAGTGGGCGATGTAGTTGACCTGCTTGGGGTCGATACCCGCGGCCTTGGCCATCAGGCCCGCCACGATGTGGTCGGTACCCCCGGCGGAGCCGCCCGCGATGGCGATCTTCGCGGGGTCCGCCTTCCACGCCGCCGTCAGGTCGGCCAGCGTCTGGTAGGGCGACCCCGCGGGAACCACGACGATCTCGTACTCCTCGGTCAGCTTCGCGATGGGCGTGGTGTCGGCCAGGGTGACCTTCGACTTGTTCTGCTCCACCGCGCCGACCATCACCAGGCCCATGGTCATCAGCAGATTGCCGTTGCCCTTCTCGCCCGCGAGCTGGGCGAGGCCGATGGTGCCTCCCGCGCCTGGCACGTTGTAGATCTCGACCTTGCGGGACGGGGCAGCGGACTTCAACGCCTCTCCCGCGACGCGGGAGGTCTGGTCCCAGCCGCCTCCCGGTGAGGCCGGAGCCATGATTCTCAGCGCGCTGGTACCCGAGCCCCCACCGGAACCGCAGGCGGTGAGGGCGGCGAGGGACAGCACCGCGAGGGTGGCGAATCTCCGAAGACGCATGGTCGAACTCCCAACAACATGAACAGAGCGTGGTGAGGATGGTGACCGCAGCCGGTCGCCGTGTCGATCCTTTGCGTGTTTGCCGTCGTATCGGTCATATTGGTCACGCGTCTCCGCGATCTCACCGTTATCTCGGACTGCTTTCATCGATCTTCCCTGACAAGGGAGTCAACTCGTGCGACGCTTGGTCAACGCCTCGCTCGGCACCCAGTTCTTCGTGTTGCAGACGGTGATCGTGTTTCTCGCGGTCGGCGGTACGGCGGCTGTCTGGATGGAGCACACCCGTGAGCTGCTGGACTGGCAGTATCAGCAGCGCGCCCTGGCGATCGCCGAGTCCGTGGCGGGGCTTCCCCAGGTGCGCGAGGCGTTCAGCAGGGCGCGGCCCGAACTGAGCCTGCAGCCGATCGCGGTCGGGGTGCAGGCGGCCACCGGCGCCGACTACGTGGTGATCGCCAACCGGGACCAGATCCGCTACGCCCACCCCAACACGGCCCTGATCGGCAAGCGGCTGTCCACCGACGGCTCGCAGGTCATGACGGACGGGCGGCCCTGGACCGGCATCCAGACGGGAACGCTGGGCCGCTCGGTGCGCGGCAAGGCGCCGATCTTCGACTCCGCGGGGAAGGTCATCGGTCTGGCCTCGGTCGGGATCCTGGAGGAGACCGTCGCCGACCAGCTCAGCGTGGCGCTGCCGCCACTGTTCTGGACCGTGCTCGCGGTCCTGGTCGCCGGGTCGGCCGCCGCCGCGTTGATCGCTCAGAGGGTCCGCCGTCAGACGTTCGGCCTGGAACCGGCGGAGATCGCGGCCCTGCTCGAACAGCGTGAGGGCGTGCTGCACGGCGTCAAGGAGGGGGTGCTCGCCCTCGATCTGGCGGGCCGGGTGACGCTGGTCAACGACGCGGCACGCGACCTGCTCGGCCTCTCCCAGCACGACGTCGGCCGGAGTCTGGGAGAGATGCGGCTTTCCGACCGGATGCGGGACGTGCTGGACGGTGCGGACCCCGGCGACGACCGGGTGGTGCTCCACTGTGACCGGGTGCTGGTGCTCAACCGGACCCCGGTGGCGGTGCGGGATCGGCAGAGCGGCTGGGTGGTCACCCTGCGGGATCGGACCGAGCTGGTACGACTGGCGCGCGAGCTCGACCAGGCCAGCACCACGACCGGCGCGCTGCGCGCGCAGGCCCACGAGTTCGCCAACCGGATGCACACCGTGGTCGGCCTGCTGGAACTCGGCGAGTACGAGACGGCCGTCAGTTACATCACCCAGACCACCGAGGCGTACAGCAGGCACGCCGCGGGCGTCCGGGAGAAGGTCGCCGACCCGACGCTGGCCGCGCTGCTGCTGGCGAAGTCGGCGGAGGCGGCCGAGCGGGGCGCGACCCTGGTGCTGTCCGACGACTCCCGGGTGGAGGAGGGCATGATCGGTGATCCGCACGACGCGGTCCTGGTCGTCGGCAACCTGGTGGCCAACGCCCTCGACGCGCTGCAGGAGAGTGGGGGAACGGTGGAGGTCTCGGTCCGTACCGAGGCGGACGGGCTGCACATCCGGGTCGGCGACTCCGGTCCGGGGATCACCCCGAGCCTGGTCCACGAGGTCTTCCTGGAGGGCTTCACCACCAAGGTGGCCCATGCCGGGCCACGGGGCCTGGGGCTGGCGCTGACCCGCCAGACGTGCTCGCGCCGGGGTGGCTGGGTACGGGTGCACAACGCGGGCGGCGCCGTCTTCACCGCGCTCCTCCCCACGGGTGAGCCCCCGCCGTCTCCCGAGGGGGAGCCCGCCGGCCCCGGGGAGCCCGCGGAACGGCAGGTGCGGAGATGACCGGGGACGGGTGCGCGGAGGAGATCCGCGTACTGGTGGTGGACGACGACTTCATGGTGGCCAGGATCCACGGCGGCTACGTCGCCAGGCTGTCCGGCTTCACGGTCACCGGCATCGTGCACACCGGGAGCGCCGCCATCGAGTCGGTCATGACGCACCGGCCCGACCTGGTGCTGCTCGACATCTATCTGCCGGACATGTCGGGACTCGATGTACTCATGACGCTCAGGGGAGCCTCGCACCCGGTGGACATCCTGGTGATCACCGCCGCGCGTGACGTGGCCACGGTCCGGGCGGCCATGCGCGGCGGCGCGGTCAACTACCTGATCAAACCTTTCACCGCCCGCGTTCTCGGTGACCGCCTCGGACAGTACGCCGAGATGCACCGGAGGCTCGCCACTCTCGGGAACGAGGCGCGCCAGGACGAGGTCGACCAGTTCTTCGGCACGGTCAAGGGAGTCCCGCTGCCGCTGCCCAAGGGGTTGTCGGCCACCACGTGCACCCTGGTGGCCACCGCGCTCAGGAAGAGCGGCACCGACATGTCGGCGGCCGAGGCGGCGGTGATCACCGGCCTCTCCAGAGTCAGCGCCCGCAGGTACCTGGAGCACCTGTGCGCGGCGGGTCAGGCGGAGCTCCGTCCGAAGTACGGCACCGCTGGTCGGCCCGAGCACCGCTACCGCTGGACTGGTTGATTTGTTATTTATTTTTGGGTGTCGGTTGACCGGTGTGGTCTAGGGTTGCGGGAGGTGGAAGCTGCGAAGCAGGAGGAGACGGAGGCCGTGCGGAACGCCGGAGCGTCTGTGGACCCGCCGACGGACCCCTTTGAGGCGATACCGCTTCCCTCGCGTCCAGTCCCGCCCGGTGCCCGTGATCCACGCCTCCCTCCGGGAGCACCGGGCGGCCGTTCCAAGGACGGCTCGCGCCTCCCCCCGGGAGTCTCGCCCGACATCTTCGGCCCCACCGGTTTCGGCGGTCCCGCCGCACCGGCCCGCGGGGCGACGGCGCTTCCGCCCGTGGCACAGCCACCGCAACCCTGGCAGATGGCGGCTCCACCCGAGCCCTCGTTCCGGCGGGACGAGCCCTCGCTCGTCCCCGGTGGCGACGGGGGGTTCCCGCAGCCCAGCGGCCTCCGTTACGAGGAGCCCGCCCCGGGCCGGCGCAAGGGCCGCAGGATCGCCCTGATCATCCTCGCCGTGCTGTTCGTCGCCGCTCTCGCCTACGCGGTGCCCGCGGTCGTCATGTCCGGCAAGATGCTGCCGGGCACCACGGTGCGGGGTGTCGAGATCGGCGGCCTGACCGCGACCGAGGCGGCCGACAAGCTCAGAGACCGGCTGGCGGGTGAGGCCTCGGAGGAGATGACCCTCCTGGCCGCGGGCAAGCGCTACGAATTCGAACCGGGCAAGGCGGGTCTGGAGTTCAACGTGGTCGACACCATCGACCAGGCGCCCAGCGACTTCCCCAATCCCGCCGAGGTGTGGCGGGCCTTCACCGGCACCACCGAGCTGGAGCCCAAGATCTCCTCCGACGCCGAGGCCATGAAGACCGCGGTCGCGGGCCTGGCCAAGAAGATCGACCTCAAGGTCCGCGAGGGTTCGGTCACGTTCGAGGGCGTCAAGCCCGTCGTCGTGACGCCCCGCGACGGCAGGGAGCTGGAGAGGGAGGCCGCGGTCGCCGCGATCACGGACGCCTTCCTCGGTCCGGCGAAGGAGGTCAGGCTTCCGGTCTCGGTGATCAAGCCCAAGGTCGGCGCGGAGACGGTCAAGAAGGCCGCGAACGACGCGGGCAAGGCGTTGTCCGGGCCGGTCACCCTGACCTTCGCCGGCAAGCAGGTCCAGTTGCCGGTGGAGACCCTCGCCGCGCACCTGTCCTTCGAGCCGGACAGCTCCGGCGGCATGCGCCCGGTGTTCGACGCCAGGAGCGCGGTGGCCTCGGTGGAGGACAAGCTCATCGACCCGGTGCTGGCCCCGCGCGACCCCACGTTCCAGATCGTCGCGGGCAAGCCGAAACTGGTGCCCGGCCGCAAGGGGAAGGGCGTCGACGACGAACGGCTCGCGGCCGACGTGGCCGAGATGGTCTCCCGTAACGGAGAGCGGACGATCCCGGTGGCCATGGCCACGGTCCGGCCGCGGATGTCCGACGCCGAGGCGCGCAAGCTCGGCATCAAGGAGCGGATCAGCCAGTTCACCACGCCCTACGAGTGCTGCCCGCCACGGGTGACCAACATCAGGGCGCTCGCCAAGCTGCTGGACGGTTACCTGGTCAAGCCGGGCGAGACCTTCTCGCTCAACGGCGTCATCGGCCAGCGCGACACCGCCCGCGGTTTCGTCCCCGCTCCCATGATCCAGGGCGGCAGGCTGGTCGACTCGGTCGGCGGCGGCATCTCCCAGTTCGTGACCACGATGTACAACGCGGTGTTCTTCGGCGGCCTTGAGGACGTCCAGCACATGGCACACGAGTTCTACATCTCCCGCTACCCCGCCGGACGGGAGTCCACCGTCTCCTGGCCCGAACCCGACTTCCGCTGGAAGAACGACTCGCCGTACGGGGTGCTGGTGAAGACCTCCTTCGACAACAACGGGGTCACCGTCGCCTTCTGGAGCACCAAGCGGTACGAGATCGAGTCGATCTCGTCCGAGCGCTACAACATCACCCCGTTCAAGAGCGCGACCGACAGCGGCCCCAACTGCATCCCGATGGTCGGCCAGCAGGGGTTCACGATCGACGTCTGGCGCGTCTTCAAGCAGAACGGCAAGGAGATCAAGCGCGTCAAGGAGACCACGGTCTACCGCCCCGAACTCGACCTGAAGTGCGTGCGTGCCGATGGCGACGCTGACGCGTCGCAGTGAGGCCGCTCTTACCCGGCTCCTTCCCTCGTCGAGGAAGGCCGCTCGTTCCTCACGACCTTCCTCTCCTCAGTCCAGTCGCCGGCGCGGCCTCACGGGGAGTCCCTCGGGGATGGAACGTGGGGTACGTCCTCGGGGTGGTCGCTGGGGTGACCTTTCTGGGAGTGGTTGGATAATGCGGGGATGAAGATCTGGGTCCCCTCGAAAGCCGCCGCCGACGTTCTGTGTGATCTGCCCGAAGTGGAGTGCGCCGTCTATGACGGCACGGAGCCGGTGCCGGAGGGGGCGGAGCGGGTCGAGGTCTGGATTCCGCCGCTGACGCCGGTGGCGGGTCTCCCCGATCTGCTCGCCAGGATGACCGGCCTGCGGCTGCTGCAGACCGTCACGGCGGGTGTCGACGCCTACCGGCCGCACCTGGCGGAGGGGGTGACGCTGTGCAACGCCCGGGGAGTGCACGACGCGGGTACCGCCGAGTGGGCGGTGGGGGCCATGATCGCGGTGCTTCGGGAGTTTCCCGGATTCGTGCACGCGCAGCGGAAGGGCGAGTGGACCTACCACCACACCGGGGTGCTGGCCGACTCCACGGTCCTGATCGTCGGCTACGGCTCGATCGGTGAGGCACTGGAGCGGCGGCTCGACGGTTTCGAGGTGGACGTCGTCCGGGTGGCCAGGACCGCCAGGCCAGGTGTGCACGGCATGGACGAGCTGCCCGCCCTGCTGCCCGCGGCGGATGTGGTGGTGCTGCTCGTACCGTCCACCCCCGAGACCGCGGGCATGGTGGACGCGGGTTTCCTGGCGGCGATGAAGGACGGCGCCGTCCTGGTGAACGCGGCCAGGGGGTCGGTGGTCGACACCGCGGCTCTCGTCGCCGAGCTGGGCGGCGGCCGGATCCTGGCCGCGCTCGACGTCACCGATCCCGAGCCGCTGCCCGAGGGGCACCCGCTGTGGAGCGCGCCGGGGGTCCTCATCACCCCGCACGTCGCGGGCAGCAGCCCGGCGTCCGTACGGCGCACGCTGAAGCTGCTCCGCTCCCAGTTGCTGCGCTACCTCGCGGGCGAGCCGCTCAAAAACGTGATCACGGGTTCCTACTGACCGGCAAAGGAATCCGGACTGTGGCTACCTCGTGACCTGCGGTGCGTACCGTCGGCAGGAGCGATTTGCATCGCCCGCGCGGTTATCAGATCGGTGACGACTATGGCGTTGTCACTCCTCGCGCGGGCCGGACGGCCCACACTGGCCGTGTGCCGGTACGAGCGCCGAGGACGAAGAACGACGTGCTCGCGCCGGTGACACGAGCGCAGTGAGTAAGGGATGCTGCGGGAGCAGAGCACACTGAAACGACACCGATAGGCAGACGACATTGATCCGCTGGCGTGACCCCCGGGTACCGCTGACCGCCGCCGCCGTCGGCGTGGTGGGGCTCGTTGCCGCTCTTGTCAGCGGCGCTCCCGCCGTGGTCGTCGAGGCGGTGGCGGGCGTCGTCACCGCTGCGGCCGCCGCGGGTTCACTGTTCGCCGCGGCCTCCAGGGTGATCAGCAGGCGCAGGGCACTGGCCTGGCGCTGGCTGGCGGGTGGCTCGGTCACCTGGCTGCTCGGGGTGGGGGTGCGGCCGATCGCGGACGGCGCGCCGTTCGTGGTGACCTTCGCCGACCTGGTGCTGCTGGCCGGTACGGCCATGATCGCCGTCGGTACCGCGCTGTCGGCGGTCAGGCCCGCCCGAGGGCATGCCCTGTTGCGCGATCTCGCCGACTCCTACGTGTGCGCCGCCTCCATTCTGGTGATCATCTGGGTGACGCTGGTGGGGCCGGTCTACCGCGACGCCGGCGACGCGGGCAACGCCGCGGTCACCTTCGCCTCACCCCTGTTCTGCCTGATCCTCGCCTGTGTCGTGGGCCCCGCCGTGGTGCCGATCAGGCGGTCGGCCTGGCCGGTCGGTCTGGCGGCGCTGGCCGTGCTGGCCGCCGTCGCGACCTCGGAGACGACCACCGCGCTGGCTCGGGTGAGCGGCGACACGCCGTCGCTCACCTGGGTGTGGCTGGCCCCCGTCGCGTTCCTGGTGCTCGCCGTGGTCCCGTGGAGCGGGCGCGCGGAGCGACCGCCGGACCTGGAGGACGACGAGCCCCTCCTCCGCGAGAGCACGTCCTCGCTGATCGCGGCGGTGCCGCTGTTCCTGGTCGCGGCGGCCACCGTCGTCGTGCTCCTGAAGGTGATCGGTGGCGGGGTACAGGGACCGCCGGTGGTGCTGGCCTCGGTGTGCGCGTCGATCGTCGCGGTCCTGCTGGTACGCATGTTCGTGATGCTGCTGGAGACCGGGCGGCTGCGCAGCCTGCTCCATCTCGGTGAGCGGCAGCTGCACGACCTGGCGGAGAGCGCCGGCGACGTGGTGCTGCTCTGCGACTACGACGGTGTGGTGCGGCAGATCGGCGAGGGGGTCGAGAGCACGTACGGGTACCGCCCCGAGGAACTGGTCGGCGGGAAGATCTTCGACTACATCCACCCGGAGGACGTGCCGGGAATCCAGGGAGCGCTGAGCGCGATGAGCCTGGAGGAGGAGGCCGAGGAGGGGCCTGGCGCGTGCATGGTCGCCTGCCGGGTCCGAGCCTCCGACGGTACCTGGCGCCCCGCCGAGTCGGTCGCCACCCGGCACGTGCGCGGCGAGGGCCTGCTGCTCGTCACCACCCGCGACATCAGTGACCAGGAGGCCCTGCGCAGCCAGGTCGCCCACCTGACCTTCCACGACGGGGTGACGGGCCTGCCCAACCGGGCCTACTTCGAGGAACGCACCCGCGAGGTGCTCGGCCGTCCCGGCGCGAGCAGCGTCGCCGTGGTCTTCCTGGACCTGGACGGTTTCACCGCGGTGAACGACTCGGTCGGCCACGCCAGCGGCGACTACCTGCTCGGCCAGGCGGCCAGGAGGCTCCGCGCCGCCGTACGGACCGACGACACCCTGGCGCGCTGGGGCGGAGACGAGTTCGCGGTGCTGCTCGAGGCGGTCGACGCCCAGACCGCGGTGGACCTGGCCGAGCGACTGGTCCGCACGGTCTCGTCCGAGCCGTTCCGGGTGGCCGACCGTGACATCGCGCTGACCGCGAGCGTCGGGGTGGCCTTCGCGGCCGACGACGTCTCCTCCGCCGACCTGATCCGCAACGCCGACGTGGCGATGGCCAGGGCAAAGGAACTGGGCGGGCGCAGGGTCGAGGTGTTCGCCGCGCACATGCACGCCGACGTGGTACGGCGCCTGGAGCTCGCCGCCGACCTGCAGCGGGCGCTGCTGGAAGACCAGTTCGTGATCGAGTACCAGCCGGTGGTCGACCTGGCCACCTCGCGCGTCACCGCCGTCGAGGCACTGGTGCGCTGGTGTCAGGGGGGCGAGTTCGTACCGCCCGAGCAGTTCCTCGGTCCGGCGGAGGACACCGGCCTGATCGTGCCGCTGAGCGAGTGGATCCTGCGCGAGGCATGCCGGGAGGTGGCCGTCTGGCGCGCCTCCGCGTGGGAGATCGGGCTCTCGCTCAACCTGTCCGCCCGGCAGATCATGGCGCCGCGTTTCGTGGAGACCGTCGAGTCCGCCCTGGTCGAGAGCGGGCTGCCGCCCAGCGCGCTGACCCTGGAGGTCATCGAGGAGATGCTGGTCGAGGACGCCGAGCAGACCATCACCCGGCTCTCCGAGCTGCGCACCCTCGGGGTCCGGCTGGCCATCGACGACTTCGGCACCGGTTACGCCTCGCTGGCGCTGCTGCGGCAGCTCCCGGTCGACATGATCAAGATCGACCCCTCCTTCGTGTCCGGGCTCGGTTGCGACGAGACGCTGACCCTGCTGACCCGTACGATCGTGCGGCTGGGCCACGACCTGGGGCTGATCGTGGTCGCCGAGGGCATCGAGCGGCCCGAGCAGCTGGAGTTGCTGCGCGAGATGGGCTGCACCCGAGGCCAGGGATTCCTGGTGGCGCGCCCGATGGCCGCGCGCGGCGTCGACTCGCTGATGCGCACCAGCCTCTCCAGCCTGGGGACTCACGCGTGACCTCACATCTCGGACTCTGAGATATCTGTCCCATGAATTTGACGTGGAGCCACTCCGTCGGCCAAGGTGGAGGCATGCAGATTGACCGTGGGATTCTTGTAGTACTTCACCGGCGCGCAGGTCGCTGAGCGAAGTACTCTGACCTGCGCGCCGCCCCAGCTCCGCCGATCAAGCGGAATGGGGCATTTTTTATGCCATTAAGCATGTTCAGCCACAAGGAACGAGCCGATGACCGAACAGATGACAGGAGCCCAGGCCCTCGTGAGGGCGCTGGAGCACGTCGGGGTCGACACTGTGTTCGGGATCCCGGGCGGCGCGATTCTCCCCGCCTATGATCCGCTCTACGACTCGACCAAGGTCCGGCACGTGCTTGTACGGCACGAGCAGGGCGCGGGGCATGCGGCCCAGGGGTATGCGCAGGCCACCGGCAAGGTCGGAGTCTGCATGGCCACCAGCGGTCCCGGCGCGACCAACCTGGTCACCCCGATCGCCGACGCCTACATGGACTCGGTCCCGATGGTCGCGATCACCGGTCAGGTGGCCAGTGCCGCCATCGGCACCGACGCCTTCCAGGAAGCCGACATCTCCGGCATCACCATGCCGATCACCAAGCACAACTTCCTGGTCACCGACCCGAACGACATCCCCAGGACGATCGTGGAGGCATTCCACATCGCCTCGACCGGGCGCCCGGGGCCGGTGCTGGTCGACATCGCCAAGGACGCGCTCCAGGCAAAGATGACCTTCGAATGGCCGGTCGTCATGCAGTTGCCCGGCTACCGGCCGGTGACCCGGCCGCACTCCAAGCAGATCCGCGAGGCGGCCAAGCTCATCGTCGAAGCCGGAAGGCCGGTGCTCTACGTGGGCGGCGGCGTGCACAGGGCCGGCGCGTCGGCGCAGCTGCTGGAGTTCGCCGAGCTGACCGGCATCCCGGTGGTCACCACCCTGATGGCGCGGGGCACCTTCCCCGACAGCCATCCGCAGCACATGGGCATGCCCGGCATGCACGGTTCGGTGTCGGCGGTCGGCGCGCTGCAGAAGGCCGACCTGATCATCGGACTCGGTGTCCGCTTCGACGACCGGGTCACCGGAGACCTGTCGACCTTCGCGCCGTACGCGAAGATCGTCCATGCGGACATCGACCCGGCGGAGATCTCCAAGAACCGGCACGCGGACGTCCCGATCGTGGGCGACTGCAAGGAGGTCATCTCCGACCTGATCGCCGCGGTGCGCGGTGAGGGACGCAAGGGCGACTACGCCGACTGGTGGACCGCGCTCAACACCTACAAGGCGACCTACCCGCTGGGCTACACCGAGTTCGAGGACGGCTCCCTCGCCCCGCAGTACGTGATGGAGCGGCTGGGAGCGATCGTCGGCCCGGACGCGATCTACACCGCGGGGGTCGGCCAGCACCAGATGTGGGCCGCCCAGTTCATCGGTTACGAGAACCCCGGCACGTTCATCAACTCCGGCGGCGCGGGCACGATGGGCTTCTCGTTGCCGGCGGCGATGGGTGCCAAGATGGGTCGGCCCGACACCACGGTCTGGGCCATCGACGGTGACGGCTGCTTCCAGATGACCAACCAGGAGCTCGCCACCTGCACGATCGAGGGCGTGCCGATCAAGGTCGCGATCATCAACAACGGTAACCTGGGCATGGTCCGGCAGTGGCAGACGTTGTTCTACAACGAGCGTTACTCCAACACCGACCTGCAGACGGTCCGCCGCATCCCCGACTTCGTCAAGCTCGCCGAGGCATACGGCTGTGTGGGACTGCGGTGCGAGCGCCCCGAGGACGTGGACGCGACGATCAAGAAGGCCATGGAGATCAACGACGTGCCGGTGGTCGTCGACTTCGTGGTGCACCAGGACGCCATGGTGTGGCCGATGGTCGCGGCCGGGACCAGCAACGATGACATCAAGTTCGCGCGCGACATGGCGCCGGTCTGGGACAGCGAGGACTAGGCATGAGCAGGCACACGCTCTCCGTGCTGGTGGAGAACAAGCCCGGCGTGCTCGCGCGCGTCGCGTCGCTGTTCAGCCGCAGGGGGTTCAACATCGACTCGCTGGCGGTCGGGCCGACTGAGCACGCGGACATCTCCCGGATGACCATCGTGGTCAGCGTCGCCGACCTGCCGCTGGAGCAGGTCACCAAGCAGCTGAACAAGCTCGTCAACGTGCTGAAGATCGTGGAGCTCGACCCGGCGCAGTCGGTGCAGCGCGAGCTCACACTGATCAAGGTGCGGGCCGACGCCGACAACCGCTCCAGCGTGCTGGAGCTGGTCAACCTGTTCCGGGCGCGCTGCGTCGACGTCTCCTCGGACGCGGTGACCATCGAGGTCACCGGCACGCCGGACAAGCTGCAGGCCTTCATCAAGGTCCTTGAGCCGTTCGGCATCAAGGAGCTCGTCCAGTCGGGCATGGTGGCCATCGGCCGCGGCGCCCGTTCCATCACCGACCGTTCTCTCCGGGCCCTGGACCGGACCGCGTAACGCACCCGAGAAACCCGAAAGGTTAAGCAAGTGACTGAGATCTTCTACGACGACCAGGCCGACCTGTCGATCATCCAGGGCCGGCACGTCGCCGTTCTGGGATATGGCAGCCAGGGCCACGCCCACGCGCTCTCGCTGCGCGACTCCGGTGTGGACGTCCGGGTCGGCCTGCCCGAGGGTTCCAAGAGCAGGGAGAAGGCCGAAGCCGACGGCCTGCGGGTGCTCACGCCCTCGGAGGCCGTCGAAGAGGCCGACCTGACCATGATCCTCGCGCCGGACCACATCCAGCGCCACCTTTACGCCGACCACGTGGCCCCGAACCTGGTCGAGGGCGACGCGCTCTTCTTCGGGCACGGCCTGAACATCCGCTACGGCCTCATCGAGGCGCCGGAGGGTGTGGACGTGGCCATGGTCGCCCCCAAGGGCCCCGGTCACCTCGTGCGCCGCCAGTACACCGCGGGCCGCGGCGTGCCGTGTCTCGTCGCGGTGGAGAAGGACGCCAGCGGGAACGCCCTGGACCTCGCCCTGTCGTACGCCAAGGGCATCGGCGGCACCCGCGCCGGCGCGCTGAAGACGACCTTCAAGGAGGAGACCGAGACCGACCTGTTCGGTGAGCAGGCCGTGCTCTGCGGCGGCGTGTCCGAGCTGATCAAGGCCGGTTTCGAGACCCTGATCGAGGCGGGCTACCAGCCCGAGGTCGCCTACTTCGAGTGCCTGCACGAGATGAAGCTGATCGTCGACCTGATGTACGAGGGCGGCATCCACAAGATGTACTGGTCGGTCTCCGACACCGCTGAGTACGGCGGCTACTCCCGCGGCCCGCGCGTGGTGACGCAGGAGACCAAGAAGGAGATGCAGCGCATCCTCGCCGAGATCCAGTCCGGCGAGTTCGCCAGGGAACTGGTGGAGGAGTTCGACAGCGGCCAGAAGAAGTTCACCGCCTACCGCGAGGAGCTCGCCGAGCACCCGATCGAGAAGACCGGTGCCAAGCTCCGCCCGATGATGAGCTGGCTGAAGTAGGGGCTGCCCGCACCGGGCACCTCGGAACGGCCCGCGCCCCCGCGACGAGTTCACGTCGCGGGGGCGCGGGCCGTTCCGGTGAGAATGGCCGACCGGCTCTCCCACCCTGGCCGGGGCGGGAGAGCCGGTCGGACGCCGGGTCCGGCCGGGCGGCCGGATCCGGTCCCCGGTGATGCTCAGTGCTTGGCGAAGTTCTGGGTCCAGTAGATGCCGCGTGAGCTGTCGGCCACGCCCACTCCGAGATGGGTGTAGGCGCAGTTCATGATGTTGGCCCGGTGACCGGAGCTGTTCATCCAGGCCCGCACCACTTCGGCAGGGGTGCGCTGGCCCATCGCGATGTTCTCCGCCCAGGCACGCATCGGGCTGAACCCGCTCGCCTTGATGCGGGCGGTCATGTCCGTGCCGTCAGGCGAGGTGTGGCTGAAGTAGTTCTTGGCCGCCATGTCGTCGGAGTGGCCCTGCGCGGCCGAGCGCAGCCGGGGGTCGGAGACGAGCGGGGCGCAGCCGCCCTTCTGCCGTTCGGCGTTGGTCAGGCGCACCACCTCCTCGGAGGTGGTGGACCCTCCCGGTGCGGGGGTGGGAGCGGTGGAGGTCGGAGCCGGTGTCGGCTTGGTGGTGGCCGTCGGGGTGGGGACCGGGCCGGGGGTCGGGGCGGTGGAGGTGGGGTTCGGGGCCGGGGTGGCCGCGGGGGAGCAGGCGAGCCTGACGGCCTTGGAACGGCTGACGTTGCCCCGGTAGTCGGTGGCGACGGAGTAGTAGACGCCGGGAGCGCACCACAGTCTCACGGTCACCCGCCCGTTGGTCCCGCGCAGGGAGGCGCTCTTGACGACCGGGTCGGCGCCGGCCACGGCGCGCTTGATGCGGACGCGGACCAGCGCGGTGTCGTCGCAGCCCAGCCGTGCGGCGGAGGCCTGGATCCGTCCCGCCGCGGTGACGTAGGGCTTGGCGGCGTACACGCGACACTCGGCCAAGGGGGCGGACGCGGCGTGCGCGGTGGCGATCGGCGTGCTGAGGGCCGCCAGGCTCCCGAGGCACAGCAGTACCCCTAGTGGTCTGCGCATGTCGGTTCCTCCAGTTGGTGAGACGCTGGACGGTTCCGCATTCTGTCGGGGGCAGGTCGGCTTTGTCAGCACATTACCGACATTAATTGCGGGCTCCAGGTAAACCAGAGTGATCACATAGGCGTCTGGGGCTGACGATGCACCGGTCCAAGTCGGGGCTCATCTCCCCCCCAGGAAGTCCCTTTGTGGCCTGCCTGAGCTGGACATTCATCACATCAGCCGGTATGAAGATCGACTGGGCCGGGTGAGGCGAAGGGGGCTCCCCGGCGGGGAAGGTAAAATATTCACGTTCCCTGGGCCTACCAAGCGGTCACTCGCTGCGATTGAATGTGGCATGATCTCCCCGGCGCCCTCACCCGCCGTCGTCACCGTGCCGCGCGGCGTGCGCATCGGCTACGGTGTCGGCTCAATCTGCACCGCGACCTTCTCCACCGTCCCCGGCCTGCTGCTGCTCTTCTACATGACGAACGTGCTGGCGGTTCCCGCCTGGATCGCCGGGGTGGTGGCCTTCCTCCCCAAGCTCTGGGACATGTTCATCAACCCCTGGGTGGGCCAGCGCTCCGACCGGACGGTCTCCCGCTTCGGGGCCCGCCGCCCGTGGATGCTGCTGGGCGCGCTCACCCTGCCGGTGACCTTCACGCTCACCTTCGCGGGCCCTCCGCTCACCGGCCTGTCCGCCGCGCTGTACGTCGGCCTCTGCTACTTCCTCACCGCGACGGCCTACGCCTTCTACGAGGTGCCGTACAAGGCCATGCCTGCGGAGATGACCGACGACTACCACGAGCGCTCCTCCCTGCTGCAGTGGAAGATGGTCTTCGTCGGCCTGGGGATCCTGCTCTCCGGGGCCGTCGCGCCGATGATCGCGGGCACCGAGGTCTCCGGCTACCGGACCATGGGGCTGGTCGTCGGCGGGGTGCTGCTGCTGTCGATGCTCGCCGCCTTCTTCGGCACGGCCCGCGCCCCGATGGTCGCGCGGGCCGAGGCGGAGTCGTCGCTCGGCGCCCAGTTCACCGCCGCCCGCTCGAACCGGACGTTCATGGTGCTGCTCGGCCTGAGCTGCGCCCAGATGCTCGCGGCCGGGATCATGCTGGCCGGCTCACCGTACTTCGCCACCTACACGCTGGGTGATCCGGCGGCGACCACCACGCTCTTCCTGGGCATCGTCGGCCCGCTGCTGATCACCATGCCGCTCTGGGTCTGGCTGTCCAAGCGTTACGACAAGCGCGGGGCGATGATCCTGTCGTCGGCGCTGTTCACGGTGGGCACCGTCGGGATGGCCTTCTCCGGACCGCTCGGCTCGGCGTACGCGCACGCCTGCGTGCTTCTCGTCGGCATCGGTTACGCGGGGTTCCAGCTGCTGCAGTTCTCGATGCTCTCGGACGTGATCGTCCACGACACGCTGGTCACCGGAAAGCGGCGTGCCGGAGTGTTCACCGGGCTGTGGACCGCCGCCGAGACCGTGGTCTTCGCGTTCGGCGCGTTCATCCTCGGCTGGCTGCTCGGTGCGACCGGGTTCGTGGAGTCCGACCCCGCCACGCCGGTCGCGCAGCCCGAGTCGGCGACCACGGCCGTGTTGTACGGCACGACGCTGCTGCCCGCGCTGCTGATGGTGGTCAGCATCGTGCTGACCACGCGCTACACCCTGACCGCGGAGAAACTCAGGAAGGCCGGGGCGGGGGCGGCCGAGACCGGAGCGACAGAGACCCAGAACGGCTGAGGCGCGGCCAGGGGCAGGAACGGCCTCGGGGTGATCATGGTGTGAGGTCGAGGGCAGCCGTTCGGAGCACCCCTCAGGGAGCGTCCGCCGGGAGCCCCCGGGCTCCGGCTCCGCTGAGCGCTTTCGGCCGCGAGGTCATGACAGCAGCTGAGGCGTGATCATCAGGAAGCCGCAGTCGCCGAAGGAGACGACGTCGCCCGGCCGGACCTTCGCCGGGCCCACCAGGCGCCAGTCGTTCAGCCGGGTGCCGTTCAACGAGCCGAGGTCGACGAGGACCCAGCCGTCCTCGTCGCGGCGGAGCTCGGCGTGCACCCGGGAGACGGTCAGGTCGGCGAGGACCAGGTCGCAGGCGGAGCCCCGGCCCACCACGTAGCGGGTCCGGTCGTCGGCGGGCAGTGCCAGCCTGGGCAGCCTGGGACGCCGCCAGGCCGACTCCACCCGCTTGGTGAAGTCGGAGGCCGAGGCGACGACCTCGGTGACCATGCGGCGGAACCGGCCGCGTTGCGGCAGGTCGGCGACGAGATTGTCGAGTTCGCCCTGATTGCGCGCACGCAGGGCCATGTCGACGCGGCCGAGGAACGTGTCGTGCGACAGATGCCCCTCGACAGCACGGTCACGGAGCTCGTTGATCGCACGATCGCGATCCCCGTCGGAGGCGCGGGACGGGGGATGCGTCGAGCTCATCCTCCGAGTATCGGCCCCAAGGGTGGAACCTGTCCAGAATATGCAGATCTCTTGCAGCGGGCATACTGAGTATGCATACTCAGTATGCATGGCGATCCGACACGGGCTCCTCGCCCTGCTGAGCCAGGGACCTCGCTACGGCTACCAGTTGCGCGCCGAGTTCGAGGCGTCGACGGGGGCGACCTGGCCGCTCAACATCGGCCAGATCTACACGACGCTCTCCCGGATGGAACGCGACGGCCTGGTGAGCCCCGGCGAGCAGGACGAGCAGGGCCGGGTCGTCTACTCGATCACCGAGGCCGGTCTGGCCGAGATGGAGCGATGGTTCGGCACCCCCGTCGCCCAGTCGGACCGGCCTCGGGACGAGCTGGTCATCAAGCTCGCGATGGCGGTCACCGCCGCCGCGGACATACGGCCGATCATCCAGGCCCAGCGCACCGCGACCATGCGCACCTTGCAGGAGTTCGTCCGAGCCAAGCGGGCGAACGTCGAGGGTCCCGCCCAGCGGCTGGTGCTCGACTCGATGATCTTCCAGGCCGAGGCCGAGCAGCGCTGGCTCGACCACTGCGAGGCAGTGCTCACTGCCTCCCCCCAGACGCAGGAGAAGCAGAAATGAGTTTCGATCCGGTCGTACGGCTCATGGACGTGAGCCGCGTACACGGAGACGGGCCGCAGGCCGTACCGGCGCTGCGGGAGGTGAGCCTGGACATCGCCGCAGGCGAGCTGGTCGCGGTGATGGGGCCGTCGGGGTCAGGCAAGTCCACTCTGCTCAACCTCGCCGGCGGCCTGGACCGGCCCACCTCGGGTGAGGTCGTGGTGGCGGGCACGCCGCTCTCCGGCATGACCGCCGGGGGGCTCGCCGGGCTCCGCCGCCGCCATGTCGGCTACGTCTTCCAGGACCTCAACCTGATCCCGTCGCTGACCGCGGCGGAGAACGTCATGCTCCCGCGCGAGCTGGACGGCGTCAGGGCCGGGCAGGCCCGCCGCGAGGCGGGGGACGCCCTCGCCGAGGTCGGTCTGGCCGACGTCGCCGACCGCTTCCCCGACGAGATCTCCGGCGGCCAGCGCCAGCGAGTGGCGATCGCCCGTGCCCTGGTCGGGGAGCGGCGGCTGATCCTGGCCGACGAACCCACCGGCGCCCTCGACACCCCTACCGGCGACGACATCCTCCAGCTGCTGCGCGTCCGCTGCGACGCGGGAGCCGCCGTGCTGCTCGTCACGCACGAACCCCGCTACGCCGCCTGGGCCGACCGTGTGGTCTTCCTGCGCGACGGCGAGATCGCCGACTCCACCGCCACGCCCCTGGAGAGTGCTCGGTTGAGCGCGGAACGCACCCCCACCTCGGGGCCGCGGAGCGGAGGAGAGGCATGAGCGCCCTCCTCGCCGCACTGCGGATCTCCCGCCGGAGCATCATCCGGGCGAAGGCGCGTAGCGCGCTCATCATCGTGATGATCGGCCTGCCCGTCCTCGCGGTCACCGCCGTGCTCACCTTCTCCGCGACCGAGAACCTCCGGCCGGAGGAGCGGCTGACCATGGACCTGGGTGCGGCCGACGCCAAGCTGACGGACACCGGGGCCGCCGGGCCGATCAGGCAGGACGCGACGGGCTACGACTGGCGACCTCGAAAGGACGGTGGGTCGCCACGGTCCCGGGCGGAGATCCTGGCCCTGGCCGGACCCGGCAGCCGGATCATCCCGATGAACAGCGGCTCAGCGGAATACTGGACGGGAACCGCCTACGGTTTCGCGCAGGTCCTGGAGGTCGACCTGCGCGACCCGATGGCGGGCGCCATGTTCCCGCTTGTCCGGGGGGGCTACCCGCAGGCCGCCGACGAGGTGGTCGTCACCGACTCCATGGAGCCGGCCGTGGGCTCGACCCTCCGCTACACCCGTGACGACGTGCCCAAGCGTGTGGTGGGAACGGTGGTCTCGCAGCCGGGCAACCGCAGGCGCGCGATCATCGGGCTGCCCGGCTCGCTGAACCCCGGCTCGGGGGTGACCGACGCCGAGCGGTCCTGGCTGCTGGACGCTCCGGCGCCGGTCACCTGGACCGAGACACGCCGGTTCAACCAGGCGGGGGTGACCGTGCTGTCGCGGGCGGTGCTGGAGAACCCGCCGCCCGTGGGAGGCGGTCCGGACCAGGCGGTCGAAGAGCCCGGGACGAGATCCACCATCACGCGCAGCGGCGTCCTGGCAGCCGTTTCCGGGGTGACCCTGGCCGTGCTGGAGGTCGTGCTGCTGGCCGGGCCCGCCTTCGCCGTCGGCCTGCGGCGCCGGCGCAGGGAACTCGCGCTCATCACCGCCCAGGGTGGCTCGGCCCGCCACCTCAGGCTGGTCGTGCTGGCCGACGGGCTGACCCTGGGCCTGGCCGCCGCCGTGCTGGGAGCCGCCCTCGGGATCGCCGTCGCCAGGGGGATCGTGGCCTGGGCGGGGATCTGGCCGGCCGGTGGTCTTGGGGCGTTCGAGATTCCCTTTGGGCAGATCGTGCTGGTCGCGGCGCTCGCCGTGGTCAGCGGGGTGGCGGCGGCCGTGGTGCCCGCCGTACAGGCCGCCCGGGCCGACGCGGTCGCGGCACTCGCCGGCCGGCGGGTTGAGGCTCGTGACCGGACCGGATGGCCGCTGCTCGGACTGGTCCTGCTGGCGGCGGGGGCCGGGGCCATGGTCTACGGGGTCCGGTCGACCGACGCGGTGGTCCTTTTCGGCGCGGTGCTCGGGCTGCTCGGCCTGGTCATGGTGACGCCATGGCTCATTCGGCGGATCGGCGGCCTGGCCGGAGGGTTCCCACTGCCCCTCCGGCTGGCCGTCCGCGACGCCTCCCGCAACCGCGGCCGTACGGCTCCCGCCGTCGTGGCGGTGCTGGCCGCGGCGGCGGCGTTCAGCACGGTCGCCGTCGGCGTCGCCAGCAGCGAGCGGGCGTCGGAGGAGTACTACCGGCCGGCCTATCCGACGGGCACCACGGCGATCCACGGCGACGACGTGACGGAGGAGTCCTGGAAGGAGATCCGGCAGATCGTCGATCGGACGCTTCCCGGCGTGCCGCTGGTGGAGACCTACCGGCCCATCGACGCCAAGGGCAGGACGGTGGACTTCCGCGCGCGAGATGGCAAATGCAGCCGCTGCATGACCTCGACGGGCCCGCTGAACGAGATCCCCGTGGGCGGGCCGGACCTGCTCCGCCTCCTGCTGGGCCGCACCGACCGGGCGGCCGAGGCGGCGCTGGCGGAGGGGAAGGCCGTGGTCTTCAATCCGAAAGCGATCAGGGACGGCAGGCTCCGTCTCCGAACCTGGACACGTGGCAGCGACCAGGAGAAGGAGCAGGTCCTCACCGTGCCCGCGGTGCTGGTCACCGTTCCGGGACCGTTCAACGTGCGCGGTGTGCTGCCGGTCGCCGCGATCACCAGGGCGGGGTTCATCCCCAAGCTCAGCCACCTGCTTGTGGATCCGGCGGTCGCATCGCTGACCCCGGAGCAGGAGCAGCGGCTCAGCGGGCCGGTGCGCGCCGTCACCCCCAACGTCGCGGTCGAGACCGAACGGGGGGTCCGGCGGAACAGAGCCGACAGGGTCACCGGAATCATGTGGGTCATGGCGGGCCTCGCCTCGCTGGTGGTGCTCGGCGGAACGCTCACCGCCTCCGGGCTGGCCGCGGCCGACGCCCGTCCCGACCTCGACACGCTCTCGGCGGTCGGGGCGCGTCCCCTGACACGCAGGCTGGTGGCGGCGGGGCAGGCGACGGTCGTCGCCGGATTCGGTGTGCCCCTGGGACTACTCGCCGGGCTGGTCCCCGGGCTCGCGCTGGCGAGTCAGGTGAGCCTGCGGCGTGACGCCGAGCGTGAGATCGCACTCAACGGGGTCCCGTTCGAGAAGCTGGGCGTCATCCTCAGCGTGCCGTGGCAGACGCTGCTGGTGGTGGGCATCGGCCTGCCGCTGCTGGCGGCGCTGATCGCGATGGCGTCCGCCAGGACCAGGGTGACACCGACCCGGCGGCTGGGGTAGCCGGGCCGGCCCGCGGGGCGGGTGCTCAGCGCCCGTGCCCCGCGGACCGGTTCAGTCGGTGACGTCGGCGCAGACCACGTGGGCGCCCAGTTCGATCATCCGCTGCTCGCTGCGGGCGTCGGCGACCCTGGCCATCAGGATCGGCGCCTCGCTCGCGGCGAGCTGCGGCAACCGGGCGCGCACCCCGCGATGGATGTCCCTGACCACGTCCTCGGCCGCCGACATGTGCACCTTCACGTGCAGCATGATTCCCGGAGCGCCGGAGGAGGTGCTGGCCTCGGAGATCCACACGTGATGGACGAGCGGGTAGTCGACGAGCAGGTACGAGATCGCGGCGCGCAGCGCGGGCAGGATCGGGTGCTCGCACCGCCGGTAGCCGGGATCCACCATCTGCATCGGCCCCGACAGGTGGGGCCGGGGCGCGGGGATCCACGGCTGGGCGGGCGCGGCGGGCACCGGCGTTCTCTGCGGGCGCGCCGGCGCGGGACGCGAGACCGTGGCCATCGCCCCGGTCGCGTATGCCGTCGGCGTCGTGCTCGACAGCACGGGCGCGGGGCCGCTGCGCTTCGAGAGCAGGTACCGCTGGAGATCCTCGATCGGTACGGCCGCGGCCGCGGGTCCCGCCGCGTCGATCACTATCTCCCGCACGCCGGTGACCCGCTGGATGTCGAGGACTGTGTCGGCGTCGCACGCCGACAGCGAGTGGCTGCCACGGTGCCGCGCGTAGGTGTCCGCCGAGGTGTATCCGAGCAGGACACGCTCACCGGCCTGCGTCGTGCCGAGCACGACGGAGCGGTCAGGTCGCACGGCGACCAGGAGTCCCCATTCGGCAAGCGCCGCCAGCAGCCGGTGTGGCTCGCCGTGCTGCGCGAGTACGTTGCCGAGAGCGGGGTTCCCGATGCTCATATGAGGAACGATAGGTAGTGACCCACGGCTTATCAGGGTAATCGGGAAGTTTTCTTAGGATCAAGACCAACTTGAATTTTGGTGCATGGGATGTGTCAGGAGCGGGTACCGGCGTGCTGGATCATGGGGCGGTCGCGTCTCGCATCTCGGGACACTCGTGAATACGTTCACAAGCGTCGATAGACTACGTGAGGTCCGTGCACCCTCACCGCCTAGTAAGGATCCAGCCTGTGAACAAGCCCGTCGTACTGGTCGCCGAGGAACTTTCCGAGGCCGGTCTCGCGGTCCTGGGCGCGGACTTCGAAGTCCGCCACACCGACGGCGCCGACCGTGCCCAGTTCCTGCCCGCGCTCGCCGACGTGGACGCGCTCATCGTGCGCAGCGCCACGCAGGTCGACGCCGAGGCGATCGCCCACGCGCCCAAGCTCCGCGTCGTCGCCCGCGCCGGTGTCGGTCTGGACAACGTCGACGTGGAGGCCGCCACCAAGGCGGGCGTCATGGTCGTCAACGCGCCGACCTCCAACATCACCAGCGCCGCCGAGCACACCGTCGCGCTGATCCTCGCCTCCGCCCGCAACGTCGCCCAGGCGCACTCCGCGCTCAAGGGCGGCGAGTGGAAGCGCTCGAAGTACACCGGCGTGGAGCTCGACGAGAAGGTCGTCGCCATCCTCGGTCTCGGCAAGATCGGCCAGCTGGTCGCGCAGCGCCTCCAGCCGTTCGGCGTCGAGCTGATCGCCTACGACCCCTACCTGCAGCCGGCCCGCGCCGCGCAGATGGGCGTCCGCCTGGTCACGCTGGAGGAGGCCCTGCGCGAGGCGGACTTCATCACGGTGCACCTGCCCAAGTCCAAGGAGACCATCGGCCTCATCGGTGACAGGGAACTGCACGCGGTCAAGCCGAACGTCCGCCTCATCAACGTCGCCCGCGGCGGCATCATCGACGAGAACGCCCTCTACTCCGCGATCAAGGAGGGCCGCGTCGCCGGCGCCGGCATCGACGTGTTCCCGAAGGAGCCGGTCACCGACAGCCCGCTCTTCGAACTCGACCAGGTGGTCGTCACCCCGCACCTGGGCGCCTCCACCCACGAGGCCCAGGAGAAGGCCGGCACCCAGGTGGCGCGTAGCGTGAAGCTCGCCCTCGCCGGGGAGTTCGTGCCCGACGCGGTCAACGTCCAGGGCGGCGCCGTCGCCGAGGACGTCAAGCCGGGTCTGCCGCTGGCCGAGAAGCTCGGCCGGGTGTTCACGGCCCTCGCGGGCGAGGTCGCCACCAAGCTCGACGTCGAGGTGCGCGGCGAGATCGCCGCCCACGACGTCCGCGTGCTGGAGCTGGCCGCGCTCAAGGGTGTCTTCACGGACGTGGTCGAGGACTCCGTCACCTACGTCAACGCCCCGCTGCTGGCCAAGGACCGCGGCGTCTCGGTCGAGCTGGTCACCAGCGCGGAGAGCCCCGACTGGCGCAACGTGGTGACGGTCCGCGGCGTCCTCGCCGACGGCCGCGCGGTCTCGGTCTCCGGCACCCTGTCGGGTCCGAGGCAGATCACGAAGATCGTCGAGGTCAACGGCTACCAGATGGAGATCGAGCCGACCGACCACCTGTCGTTCTTCACCTACACCGACCGCCCCGGCGTCGTCGGCGTGGTCGGCCGCATCCTCGGCGACCACTCGATCAACATCGCCTCGATGCAGGTGGCCCGGGACGTCAAGGGCGGCAAGGCCCTCATCGCGCTCACCGTCGACACCGCCATCCCGGCCGACGTGATCGACCAGATCGGCGCGGAGATCGGCGCCGACAGCGGCCGCTCGGTCGACCTGGCCGACTAGCGGCAGGCAAAGGATTCACCGAGGTGGCCGTCGCCCCGCACCGCGGGGCGACGGCCACCTTTCGTCTCGATATGTGAGAAGTGTGTACGCCGGGCGAGACGGCGTTCCGGCCGCCAGGTAGCCTGAGATGAAATGCGCCAGGTCCCAACCTGCCGCGACGGGGTCTGACAGGGGTGGGCCGGCGACTCTCCGGTGCCACGCCCAGATCACCGGTCCGTGATCCGGACCCGTGACATCAGGCCTGGTCGGAGCCCTGATCGGAGTCTCGACCATCGCCCTGCTCGCATCCGACCGAGACGAGATTCGCCATGTACGACATGTATCCCTGGAACCACGCCGAAGAGGTCAAGGACGAGGCCGCCGAGGCGCTCCAGACCGCCCTGGACCGCCGGGACAACGGTGGTTCTCCCATCCGCTGAACCGGTTCCCGGCGCCGACGGGGTTCCCTCGGCCGATCAGCCGGCGTGTCTCATCCGTCGGTCGCTAGTTTGATCTGCTCGGTCAACCTGACCCCCTGCGGATCGGGGCGCACCGCGCCGACGAAGGAGGACCGGCGCCAGGCGCTGAGCTTCTCCTCCTTGACCACGTCGCCGCTCCGCGGGGCGTGGACCATGTAGCCGGGCCTGGTGATCATGCCGACATGGCCGAGACCGCTGAAGAAGGCCAGGTCACCGGCCTTGAGGTCCTTCCAGGCGATCTTCTTGGAGAAGGCGGCGTACTGGTCGTTGGTGACACGGGGCAGCTTGATCCCGGCGGCGCCGTAGGCGCGGAGCATCAGGCCCGAGCAGTCGAAGCCGCCGTTGCCGGTGCCACCCCAGACGTAGGGCGTGCCGCGCTTGGACATGGCCCACTTGACGGCCGTCTGCCAGGCGGGCTTGGGGGCCGCGCTCTTCAGTGCCGCCTTCAACCTGACGGTGCCGAGCGTGGGAGCCTCGGGGGAGGGGAGAGGGGAGGCGGCCAGTGCCGCCGTCGGCGCCATGGCCGAGGCCGCGAACACCGCGGCGCCTGAGACGAGGAGGGACAGGACGCGAGAGTACATCTTGCCGGACAGGATGATTCCTTCCATAAGGCCGGCCGGGTGAGCTGTCGGGCTCGGGCGTGGAGGCCGCCCTACGGCGCGAAAGCGCACCGATTCGCCCCAAGGAATCCCGTGATGGCAGCCGGGAACGCGCTCCGGGGCGGAGCGAGGTTCCCGGGGGCCCGGTGGATCCCGAAAAAAGTGGTTCCCCGGCTCCGTACGGGCCGGTAGGGGGATGGTCCGTACGGATTAGGCATCAATGTGAATGGGGAGGACGATAACGAAACCTCACGAAACGGTCAATAGGGAGCAAAAAAGGACAAAGTGATCACACGGGCGGACGTGCGGACACGTCCGAAGGGTGAGATCGGTGTTCGATCACCGAGACGGACAGGTAAGGTGCCTGCATGGATTCGCGTAACATTCGCCTGGCGGTCATCCCCGGGGACGGGATCGGAGTCGAGGTCGTCACCGAGGGCCTGAAGGTCCTCGAAGCGGTCGGCACCAAGGTGGAGACCACCACGTACGACCTCGGGGCCAAGCGCTACCACGAGACCGGTGAGACCCTGCCCGACCCGCTGCTCGACGAGCTACGCGGATACGACGCGATCCTGCTCGGCGCGGTCGGCGACCCCAGCGTGCCCCCGGGCATCCTGGAGCGCGACCTGCTGCTCAAGCTCCGCTTCCAGCTCGACCACTATGTGAACCTCCGCCCGGTCAAGCTCTTCCCCGGCGTCGAGACGCCGCTGGGCAAGGCCCGCCCCGAGGACATCGACATGATCGTCGTCCGGGAGGGCACCGAGGGCCCATACGCCGGTGCCGGAGGGGTCATGCGCCGCGGCACGCCGCACGAGATCGCCACCCAGGAGTCGCTGAACACCGCCTACGGTGTCGAGCGCGTGGTGCGCTACGCCTTCGAGAAGGCGGTGGCCCGCCCCCGCAAGAAGCTGACGCTGGTCCACAAGACCAACGTGCTCACCTACGCCGGTGACCTCTGGGCCCGCACGTTCGACCGGATCAGCGTGGAGTACCCCGAGGTCCAGACCGACTACTGCCACGTCGACGCGGCCTCGATGTTCTTCGTCAGCCAGCCGGAGCGCTTCGACGTGATCGTCACCGACAACCTCTTCGGTGACATCCTCACCGACATCGGCGCGGCGATCGCCGGCGGCATCGGCCTGGCGGCCAGCGGCAACGTCAACCCCGACCGCACCGCGCCGAGCATGTTCGAACCGGTGCACGGCAGCGCCCCGGACATCGCGGGCCAGGGCAAGGCCGACCCGACCGCCACGATCCTGTCGGTCGCCATGCTCCTGGACCACCTGGGCCTGGCCGACGAGGCGGCCCGGGTCGAGCAGGCCGTCGCCGACGACCTGCTCGAGCGGCTGGCCGGCTGGGCTGGCCGGACCACCCAGGAGATCGGTGACGACATCACCGCGCGAGTAGCCGGCTGAGGAAGCCGCCCCCTCGACCCCGACGCGCCTGGCGGCTCCTCCGAGCCGCCGGGCGCGTTTTTGTTTCCCACGCACTGCCGGTTTTCGGCATGGATGCAGTAGTTTCCCGTTACCCGGTCCAACGCACAATGGACCCAAGGGTAAGCCAGACACCAAGGTAAGGATCCGCGTCATGACCACCGCTCAGAAGCTCAGCTTCGACGTGCAGCTCTCCGACCACGCGCGCACCGCGGCCGAGCGCGAGCAGGTAATGGCGGCTCCGGGGTTCGGCCAGGTCTTCACCGACCACATGATCTCGATCGACTACACCGAGGGCGAGGGCTGGCACGACGCCCGGCTCATGCCGTACGGCCCGCTCAGCCTCGATCCCGCGACCGCGGTCTTCCACTACGCGCAGGAGCTCTTCGAGGGCATGAAGGCGTACCGCCAGCAGAACGGTGCGATCGTGACGTTCCGCCCCGAGGCCAACGCCGCCCGCTTCAACACCTCCGCACTGCGGATGGCCATGCCCGAGCTGCCCGAGGAGACGTTCGTCGAGTCGCTGGAACTGCTCGTCCAGACCGACCGCGAGTGGGTGCCGACCACGCCCGGACACAGCCTCTACCTGCGCCCCTTCATGATCGCCACGCAGCCGGCGCTCGGGGTCAACTACCCTTCCAGGACCTACAAGTACATGGTGATCGCCTCTCCGGCGGCGGCCTACTTCGGCGGCGGGCAGGCGGTCAGCGTCTGGCTCTCCACCGAGTACACCCGCGCGGCCCCCGGTGGCACCGGCTTCGCCAAGTGCGGCGGCAACTACGCCGCGGCCTTCGTGGCCCAGCGCCAGGCCGTCGAGCAGGGCTGTGACCAGGTGGTCTGGCTGGACGCGAGCGAGCACCGCTACGTCGAGGAGATGGGCGGGATGAACCTGTTCTTCGTCTACGGCGACCGCCTGCTGACCCCGGCGCTCACCGGCACGCTGCTGCCGGGCATCACCCGCGACTCGATCCTCGCCCTGGCCGCCGACCTCGGCCTGCGGGCGGAGGAGGGGCGGCTGTCGATCGAGGAGTGGCAGCGGGGCTGCGAGTCGGGCGAGCTCACCGAGGTCTTCGCCTGCGGCACCGCCGCGGTGGTCACCCCGGTCGGCTCGGTCAAGGGCGCCGACCGCGCCTGGACGATCGGTGACGGCACCCAGGGGCCGGTCACCGGGAGGATCCGCGAGGAGCTGGTGGGCATCCAGTACGGTTCCCGCCCGGACCCGCACAACTGGGTCCACAAGATCTGCTAGTCCCGCGTTTCGGGTACGGCCTCGGTCGATCCGGGCGGTCACCCGCGATCCTGGCTCTCATCCGGCATCTGAACTGCGACGTCGCCTCACAGGTGCCGCCAAGGGTGCGAAGAGACCCGGTCAACACGTTTACGGTCGGTCACCGCGATGGCCCCCGGGAGAAGGTCCGGCCTCCGACTGGCCGGGCCTCCTCCGTGAGCGGGCCTATCCTTCGCTCAGCTTGCCGGTGTCGATCGTGAGATTCCACGGTGCGGGCAACTCAAGTGGTTCTCCGATGATTACCTGGTGCTGCTGCTGGTAGCCCCTCTCCCCGGGATGGCTGAGCAATCGGACGAGGTTCTGAGTGGCGTCGATCACCAGATAGAGCGGGACACCCGCGATCGCGCAGTTCTGGGGCTTGGTGACATGGTCGTCGTCTCGGCTGCTGGGAGACACGACTTCCACGACGAGAAGGGCCTCCTCGGCGTAAACGTTCTCGTCGTCCCACATACGGGGAAACTTCGGGAGAACGAGAAGGTCGGGTCGGTAACGATCTTTCTGGACGCCCAAGAAGATCTTGACGTCGTATACGGGATGCCAGCCCTGTTCCGTGGCGAACGGGATGAGCTGAATCAGCAACTGCAGAATGCTCTTGGCGTGGTTGAGTGTGGGCAACTCCCTCACCACGATCCGGCCGTTGATGATTTCGACCTTGCGGTCAGGCCACTGATCGCAGGTCTTCTGATAGTGCCGTTCGAGCTCCTGGTGGTTGGCGGACATGGGCTTTGCCTCGCGACGGTCCAAGGTCTTGGCCATGTGGTCATCCTTCCCTCCGTACAGGTGGGCGCAACGTGTTTGCCACATCGCTTAAAGTAATCGGAAAGATTCCCGCCCGCCCCGGATTCGGAAAAGTTCTCGTCAGTGCTTTCGAATCATGGTGAGGCCGTCGGCGATGGGGAGCATGATCGAGGTGACCCGCACGTCGGCGCTGACCATGTCGTTGAACTCGCGGATGTGCCTGACCGTCTCGTCGTCCCTGGCGGGATCGGCGACGTGGCCGCTCCACAGCGTGTTGTCGACGAGGATCACCCCGCCGGGGGCCAGCCGCGACATCAGGATCTCGTAGTAGACGGGATAGTTGACCTTGTCGGCGTCGATGAACGCCAGATCCACCGCGGGATGCTCGGGGAGCTCGTGCAGCCGCTCGGCCGCCGGGCCGATCCTCAGCTCGATGCGGTCCGAGACCTGTGTCTTCTCCCAGTATCTCCGGGCGATCGCGGTCCACTCCTCGCTCACGTCGAAGCAGGTGAGCCCGCCGCCGGGGGCGAGCCCGCGGGCGAGGCAGATGGAGGAGTAGCCGGTGAAGGTGCCCACCTCCACCGCGTTCCTGGCGCCGCCGATCTGGGCGATCATGGTGAGGAACCGCCCCTGGTCGGGAGAGATCTGCATTCCCGCGCTGTCGCCGGTCAGCTCGCGGGTCTCGACGGCGAGTGCGTCGAGGACGTCGTCGGGCAGGGTGGTGTGCGCGAGCAGATACTGCCCCACGGCGGGGTCGAGATAGGTCGCCTTCATGAGCCCCATTCTGGTCGGTGGGAGATGGTCGCGGGGGGTGAAGCCGAGCCGTGTCGGCAGGTCGCGAGTCTCGAATCCTAAGATCGATGTGTCAGATGCTGTCAGCGTGTGGCAGACTCCAGAGCATCATGTTCTACGGTCTGCTCATTATCGGCAGGCGCGCTGGCTGAAAAGGGACACCGCCAGCGCGCAGACCTCTCACGTCCGTGAGGGGTTTTTTTGTTTCTCGAAGCCGAATGAGCGCGCGGCGAATCATCGAACCGCGAAGGAGAACGACATGGCCGACGACCGCTTCCACGTGTACGACACGACCCTCCGTGACGGGGCCCAGCAGGAGGGGCTCAACCTCACGGTGGCCGACAAGCTGGCCATCGCGCGTCACCTGGACGGCCTGGGCGTCGGTTTCATCGAGGGTGGCTGGCCGGGGGCCAATCCCAAGGACACAGAGTTCTTCCGGCGAGCTCAAACAGAGCTCGACCTGAAGCACGCGCAGCTCGCCGCGTTCGGCGCGACCCGCCGGGCAGGTGTGAAGGCAGCCGACGACCCGTTGGTGGCCGCGCTGCGCGAATCCGGCGCGCCGGTCGTGACCCTTGTCGCCAAGAGTCACGACCGGCACGTGCAACTGGCCCTCCGCACCACCCTGGAGGAGAACCTCGCGATGATCCGCGACACGGTCTCCCACCTGCACACGGAGGGGCAGCGGGTCTTCCTCGACGCCGAGCACTTCTTCGACGGCTACAAGTCCAACCCGGCGTACGCGCTGGAGGTGCTGCGCACCGCCGCCGAGGCGGGGGCCTCGGTCGTCGCGCTCTGCGACACCAACGGGGGCATGCTCCCCGACGAGCTGGCCGAGGTCGTGCAGGCCGCCGTCGGCACGTCCGCCAGGATCGGCATCCACTGCCACGACGACACCGGCTGCGCGGTCGCCAACTCCCTGGCCGCGGTGCGGGCGGGCGCGACGCACGTGCAGGGCTGCGCCAACGGATACGGGGAGCGCTCGGGCAACGCCAACCTGTTCACGGTCGTGGCCAACCTGCAGCTCAAGCGGGGGTTCGAGCTGGTGCCGAGGGAGTCGCTGGCCGACATGACCAGGATCGCCCACGCGATCACCGAGGTCACCAACGTCACCCCCAACTCCCACGCCCCCTACGTCGGGGTCTCCGCCTTCGCGCACAAGGCCGGGCTGCACGCCAGCGCGATCAAGGTCGACCCCAACCTCTACCAGCACATCGACCCCGCCGAGGTCGGCAACGACATGCGGATGCTCGTCTCCGACATGGCCGGACGCGCCTCGGTCGAGCTCAAGGGCCGCGAGCTGGGCTACGAGCTGGCTGCCGACACCTCGCGGGAGCTGGTGACGCGGGTCAAGGAGATGGAGTCGAAGGGCTACACCTTCGAGGCCGCCGACGCCTCCTTCGAACTGCTGCTCCGCGACACCGTCGCGGGCGAGCGCAGGCGCCACTTCCAGGTCGAGTCCTGGCGGGTGATCGTCGAGCGGACCCGCGGCGGCGAGGTCGTCAGCGAGGCCACCGTGAAGCTGCACGCCAAGGGCGAGCGGATCGTCGCCACCGGCGAGGGCAACGGCCCGGTCAACGCCCTCGACCGGGCCGTACGGCAGGGACTTGAGCGGCTCTACCCCGAGCTGGCGGGGGTCGAGCTGATCGACTTCAAGGTGCGCATCCTGGAGGGCACGCACGGCACCGACGCCGTCACGCGCGTGCTGATCACCTCCAGCGACGCGGCCGGGGAGTGGTCCACCGTCGGTGTCGACGAGAACATCATCGAGGCGTCCTGGCAGGCGCTGGAGCAGGCCGTCACCTACGGTCTGCTGCGCGCCGGCCACACCGGCTGAGGCGGCACCCGAAAGAGAGCCGGAGGGCGGTCCGGGGGGTGCCCCCCGGACCGCCCTCCCGACCTGGCGGGCCAGGTCGGTCCCGCCGGGGCGAGGTCGTCAGGAGAGGTCGGCGCCGCCGACGCGGAAACTCACCGGGCCCTCGGAGGTCTCCACGCTGACCTTGCCGCCGGAGCAGGAGAGCGACGGCTTGTCGGTGCCGGGCACCAGCACGGTCAGCACGGAGTCGCCCGAGGCGGGTGCGACGACCGCGGGCGCGGGGTGCCGCCGCAGGTAGGCGGAGGAGACCCAGCCCTGGTAGGGGTTCTTCTGGCCGCGGACCACCTTGAGCCCGCCGACCGGCTTGCAGGAGGGCATCGAGACCTGCACGAGCGTCGCCTTCCAGCCGGCCTTGTCCTTCACCACGACCTGGCCGCCGCTGTTCGAGACGGTGGACAGGTCACGGGAGAAGTGCCAGAGGTTGCGGACCGAGGAGCCCTTGGGGACCGTGTCCAGCACGGCCATCAGGTCCCGTTCGTGGTTGACGAGCACCGAGCGGGTCCTGGGCACGCCGTAGGCCCGGTCGGTCAGCCGGTAGCTCTGCCGCTCGGACCCGATCGAGGATCTGCTCAGGGTGGTGGCGGTCTTGCCGCGGAACCTGGCCCCGGACACGACCGAGGTGTTGTGCGCCTCGGCCGACATCGTCCAGTGCCGGTAGCCGCTGTTCTCGTACGAGTCGAAACCGACGTCGACCAGGACGTCGCGGCCCTGGGCGTAGTAGGTCACGCCCAGGTGGTCCTCGTGGCCGTGGTACTTCATGCCGGGCCCGAAGCGGATGGAGTAGAAAGCCGACTCGGGCTTGTTCCAGGCGGTGCGCCCGTAGACGTAGCCGTTGCCGAACACCCGCACCGTCTTCTTCGGGTGGGAGTAGCCGACGGGCCGCACGTCCGCGCCGCCGTCACCGATCGGGACCATGAACCCGTCGGGCTGGGTGGAGTGGGAGATGAAGTCCTCCAGCGACTCCCAGCGGCGTGAGATGTCGGCGGGCACCTTCCGCCCGCACGACTTGATGTTCTCCATCGCGACCTTCAGCCGCTCGTAGACGTAGATCGCGTAGCGGGGGGCCTGCTCGCGCAGCGCGCCCTGGGAGTCGACGTCGAGCTTCACGGTCTCGGTGAGCCGCCTGATCGCGAGGCTGGACCACTGGTCCCGGCCGTAGCGGCAGCCGATGCCGAGCAGCGCGATGTCCTGGTCGATGCCGTGGTTGTGGCCCTTCTCGTACAGCTTCGGGTCCGACAGCATCTTGGCGTGCTCGGCCAGGCTGCGGGAGAGCCACGACTCGTTGACGTGCTTGCTGAGGCAGACCAGCGCGGGGGCGCGCAGCGCGATCGGGTGCTCCTGCCAGGCGTACGGGCTGGCCCCCGCGCCGCCGCGTGGGTTGTCGGCGACCCAGTCCTTGGCGATCTCGGTGGCCCGTGTCAGGTACGCCTCGTTGCCGTTCGTCTCGTAGTCGGCGACGAGACGGCCCATCCAGCGCAGCGAGTGGAAGACCATGCTCCAGGAGCGGTTCCGGTAGGGGTCGGTGCGCCAGTCGACGTTTTTGCCGATCTTCACCGGGGCCAGGTCGAGGAAGGCGACCTCGCCGTTCATGATGTCCGTCGCCGTGGGCGTGGCCGGCAGCCAGTCCCCCTGACACTCGGCGGTGCGTTTTACCTCCCGTGCCTCCGCGGTGCCGACTGTGGCGCCGCAGGTCGTCAGGAGGACAAGGGAGAGAGCGAGTGCTTGTGTGCGGCGGCGCACGCCAGTTCCTTCCGGGCCAAACGAAGAGGGCGGATCATGCTGTCCGAATCCCACCAAACCGGTCAAGTCGGGATGGGTGCTTCCGGGACATCGTTAGCAACTAGATGCGGGTTTCCCAGGTTTCCCGGCACGCGTGGCCTGATCCTGCCGGTCGATGTCCCGGCCGCCTCTCGCGGGCGCCGCCGCGTTTCGGCAGGCTGAGCGGCATGAGACTCGCCGACATCGCGATCCCCGACACCCCGGCCGCCCGCGGCTCGCTGGAGGTGGCGACCGCCTACTGCTCGCCCGCCCTGCTCAACCACTCCGTGCGCGCCTACCTGTGGGCGGCGGCCTACGGTGCGATGAACGACATCGCCTTCGACGCCGAGCTGCTGTACGTCGCGTCGATGATGCACGACATCGGCCTGGTCAAGGAGTTCGACAGCCACACCGTGCCGTTCGAGGAGGCGGGAGGCCATGTCGCCTGGGTCTTCGCCGCCGGGGCCGGGTGGCCCGTCGAGCGTCGCGTGCGCGCGTCGGAGATCGTCGTACGCCACATGTGGGACAGCGTGGACCCCGGGGCGGATCCCGAGGGGCACCTGCTCGAACTGTCCACCGGGCTGGACATCTCCGGGCGGCGGTCGGAGGACTTCCCCGCCGGGCTCCGGGCCGAGGTGCTTGAGCGTTACCCCAGGCTGGGGATCGGCCCGGAGTTCGCCGGATGCTTCGCGGACCAGGCCGCGCGCAAGCCGGACAGCCTGGCCGGGCGGTTCGTCCGCTCGGGGATCGCCGAGCGGATCGCCGCCAACCCCCTGGACCGCTGAGCGCACCGGCCCCGCTCCCGGAAACGAGGGGAGCGGGGCCGGCCGGGCGCCCTTCGGCGAGCGATCAGGCTCCGGGCGCGGGCCCGGTGCTCTGTACGACTTCGAACGACCACAGCTCGGCCCCGGAGGCCGCCGGGCCCTGCCCGTGGCCGTGCCCCTGGGCCGGGCCGGCCGCCTCCTGCCCGTGCCCGTGACCCTGGCCTTGGCCGGCCTCGGCGGTGGCCTGGGCGTGACCCCGCTGGAAGGCCTGGCTCTCGGTCCAGCGCTTGAAGTCCTCATCGGAACGCCAGCGGGTGTAGACCAGGTAGCGGTCGGTGCCGTCCACCGGGCGGAGCAGTTCGAACCACTCGAACCCGTCCGCGGACTCGACCACTCCCGCCCGTCCCGAGAAGCGGCGCTCCAGTTCCTCGCGCATCTCCGCGGACACCGTCAGCACGTTTATCTTCACGACCGAAGGCACATCGTCTCCTCGAAGCGTTGGTTTCCTCGATCACCCTATGCGGCGCTCCGTCAGGTGACGGTCCTGCGGGGGTGCGGCGCGTCCCCCAGGCTCACCCGGGCGACGGCGGGTATGCGCTCGGTCTCCAGGGTCTGGCGCATGTGCGGGATGACCACCCCGCTCAGCTGCTCGCGGACCGCGCTCATCGGCGCGTCCTCGACGATCGCCACCCGCATCCGTACGGCGGGGTGTTCGCTCGTGCCGGTCATCGCGGCGGTGGCGCCGATGATCGAGGGATGCGAGCCAGCCTCGGCGGCCGCCGCGTCGGTCACGCTGTGCGCGTCCACCTCGGTGATCCCGGCGGGACCGCCGTCCAGGCGGATGCCGCTCAGCCTCCGGCTGCGTCCCTGGACCAGCAGCCAGCGCAGGCCGAACAGCGCGAGCACTATCGCCGCCGCGGCGACCACCCACCACAACCACGGGTCGTAGCGGGCGAACGCCGCACGCGTCTGGGCGTCCACGAGCGGTCCGCGGGCGGAGGCCACGGCCTGAGGGAACGCCCCCGCGCCGCGCGCTATCACCAGGGCGCTCAGGGCCATCAGCGCCAGTCCCACGAGCAGCAGCCCCAGCCGGTTGCCCCGGGCGGTCTTGTCGTCCATGGCGCTCACTTCCCTCGCAGGTGCACGTGGACGGGATGGTGCCAGACGGGGGAGAGCGCGGCGATCCGCGCGGTCACCGCCTCCCGTACGGCGTCGGCCAGTCCGGTGGTGTCCCGGACGGCGCTGTGGGCGTCCACTCGGACGGTCTTTCCCACCAGCCGTACCTTGGCCTGGTCCACTCCCCGCACCCGCTCGGCCGCGTGGGCCAGTGACCGGGCGAAGCCCCGGCGCTGCATGCCGATGACCAGGTCTTTGTCGCCCGTCCGCACCGGGATCAGCGTGGGCCGCCCCGGGATGAGCGCGAACAGCACCAGCAGCAGGCCCAGCAGGCCGACCAGGCCCGCGCCCGCCATCACCTGCCGGTCGCTCCACGGCGTCGACGACGCCCAGGTGAGCATCCGGTCGTAGGGCAGCAGGCGCAGCGGGTGGCCCACCAGGGCGGAGATGACCTCCAGCGCCACCAGGACGCCGATCGCCGTCATCACCACGGCGGTGATGACGGCGGGGATCACCCGGCGCGGGCGGAAGGCTCTGACCGCCGCCCGGTCGGCGGAGGCGTTCCTCACCACCTCGTCGGGTGCCCGCGGCGCGGACGGCGCCACGGACGCCGCGCCGGGTGCGGCCGGAATCTCCTCGGTCGGCCCCGTCTCGGAGACTTCGGAGACATTGCCGGAGAAGGACTCGGCCGGGTCGGGGGTCTGGGAGGTCATCGCTCCTCCTCCCGCGACGGGACGTCGGTCCCGTGGGCCGCCGCGTCCGGTGTCCGGAAGTCGGGCCGGCTCCCGCCTTCGGCCCCCGAGGTCTCGGGCGAGGTCTCAGGTGAGGTCTCACGCGAGACCTCGTACGAGGTCTCGGGCGGGCTCTCCGGAGCGCGGATCACGTTGGTGACGTCGATGTCGATGTGGCCGACGTCCATGCCGGTCAGCGTCGTGACCCGTTCGGCGACGTGACGCCGGACCTCGTCGGCCACCTCGCGGATCGGGGCCGGGTACTCCATGGTCACGTCCAGCCGGAGCGTCGCGAGCGTGCCGTCGACGGCGGCGCGGGTGCCTCCGCGGAGGGACAGCGGTCCACGCTCGCCGACCTTCCGCACCCGTGCCACCTCCCTGGCCGCACCGGCCGCGATACGCGACACCACCCGGTCGGATATGTCGGTTCTGCCACGCAGTTCGGCCGGTACGGCCCGCTGTGACGGCTGGGCGGGTACGGCGGGTGGCGCGGACCGCCCGGTTCCGGCGGGGGCGGAGCCCGCCCGCTCGGCGGGCAGGCCGCCTGAGTCCGCGGCCGTTTCCGAGGAGGAGGCGCGGTGTTCGACGGGGGTGTTCATCGCCGTCTCGCCGAGATCCTGGACAGGTTGACCTCGCCGACCTCGGCGAAGTGGCCGAGCAGGAATCCGATGGCACCGAGCACCAGCACCAGCAGGAACGCCCAGAAGCCGCCGAAGGCTCCGGCGAAGCCCAGCAGAACGCCGACGATCGTGCCGAGCACGGACCACACTGGGAAATTGTTCATGTCAAACCTCCGATATGGACATTCACCGGCAGGTCATCCGCCAGCGGGGCGACCGCCGCACGTACCTCGTCGGCGATCTCCGGCAGCGGGCGCCCCAGCCTGACGACCACCGAGATCTCGATCCCGTCCTCGTGCAGCGCGACGCCGGACACCCTCTCGCCGGGCAGGTAGGTCGCCACCGTCCCGAACGGGCCGCCCGAGAGGTCGACGACATCGGGGCAGCGCCGTACGGCGTCGGCTATCCCGTGCGCGAGACCCGCCCCCCGGCGGACCGGTTCCCGCTCGGCGGCCGTGGCCGGTTCCTCGCGGGGCGGACCCGTCTCGCCCGGTGCGGCGGCCGTCGTGCGGGCCGGGGCCCGTGGTCTCTGGGCGGGTACGGCCCCGGCCGGGGCCTGGGTGGCGGGCGGGTGGACCGGGTGCTCCGGCCTGTGCGCGGGCATGGCGGTCGCCGGGGTCGGATGCTCCGGTCCGTGCGCGGGCGCGGCGGTCGCCGGGGCCGAGGTGGGCGGCCGGCGGGCCGGATCGCCCGGGTCGTTCGCGGGCGCGGCCATCCGGTGGCCGGACCCCGCCGTCACCGGACGCGTCGTCTCCTCGCGGGCCGGATCCCCGGGCCCGCGCGCCGGATCTCTCACTGGACGCGCGGCCCCGGCTCGGACGACTCCTCCGCGGAGTCCTTGTCCTGGCCGGGCATGTGGACGTCGGAGACCTTGATGTTGACCTCGGTGACCTCGAGCCCGCACATGCGCTCGATCGCCGTGATCACGTTGCGGCGTACGGCGGCGGCCAGGTCGGGAATGGCCATGCCGTACTCGACGACCACTTCGAGGTCGGCGGCGGCCTGACGCTCGCCCACCTCGACGGAGACCCCCTGGGTGATGTTCTGGTCGACGCCGACCATGCCGCGTACCGCGCCTATGGCTCGCGCGGTGCTCGCGCCCATGTTGTGCACGCCGGGAATCTCCCTGGCCGCCAGGCCCGCGATCTTCGCTACGACGCCGCTCTCGATGGTGGTGGTTCCCTTGGGAGTGACCAGGCCACCCTGGGACCCGGGGCTGTCGGTGCGTGCCCGGGGCACAGGCATCTCTTCGCCCTTGAGCCTGTTCGCCGTGCTGGCTTCAGTCACGTCCGTTCCTTCCCCCGAGGGAAGACCTTCTGCTGGCCTCCCCGGTGCTGACAGAAACGGTCATACCCCTCATATTGCCACTAACCATGACATACTTATTTTTAACTCAATCATGGTCGTATCGGGAAAATGGCCTTTATAGGTATTTTTGGCTGTATATAGCCCAGAGGGCTCGGCAGTGTGGTGGAGGGACCGGTCGGGCGGGGGCGCGAACCTCCCGGAGACGCGGGTGCGGTCAGCCGAGACCCCGAGCCCTACTAGCCTTGTCGTGTGCGTATAGCGAGGTTCTCCACAGGAGACGGTGTCGGGTTCGGGGTGGTCGAGGGTGGCCCAGGGGAGGAGTTCGTCTCCGCGATCTCCGGTCATCCGTTCGGGCCGATCCAGTTCACCGGTGAGCGTCACTCGCTCTCCCAGGTCAAGCTGGTCGCGCCCATGCTGCCCAGCAAGGTCGTCGCGATCGGCAAGAACTACGCCGACCACGCCCACGAGATGGGCGGCGAGGTTCCCGACGAGCCACTGGTCTTCCTCAAGCCGTCGACCTCGGTGATCGGCTCGGGTGAGGCCATCGCCTACCCGACGACCCTGTCCCGGCGGGTCGACTACGAGGGGGAGCTGGCGGTGGTGATCGGCAGACTCTGCCGGGAGGTGCCCCGGGAACGGGCCCACGAGGTCATCTTCGGCTACACCTGCGCCAACGACGTCACGGCGCGGGATCTGCAGAAGAAAGACGTCCAGTTCACCCGGGCCAAGGGCTTCGACACGTTCTGCCCGCTCGGCCCGTGGATCCAGACCGAGCTCGACCCGAGCGACGTCGGCATCGTCACGTCCGTGAACGGCGAGGTCAAGCAGAGCTCGCGTACCTCCAAGCTCATGTACGACATCCCCGCGCTGATCGCCCACGTGAGCGCGGTCATGACCCTGATCCCCGGCGACGTCATCCTCACCGGGACGCCGGAAGGGGTCGGCCCGCTCAGCGTCGGCGACGAGGTCAGCGTCTTCATCGAAGGAATCGGCACTCTCAGCAACCGGGTGGTCTCCCGTGATTAGGGTTCGTTTCGCCCCCTCGCCGACCGGCATGTTCCATGTCGGCGGCGCCCGCTCCGCGCTGTTCAACTGGGCCCTGGCCGAGAGGGCCGGCGGCAGGTTCGTGCTCCGCATCGAGGACACCGACGCCGCCCGCAACCGGCCGGAATGGACCGAGGGCATCATCTCGGCGCTGGCCTGGATCGGGATCAACGACGGCGCCCCGGCCTTCGAGGGACCCTACTTCCAGTCCTCGTACGAGAAGCAGCACCGCGAGGCCGCGGCCAGGCTGCTGGCCGAGGGCCGGGCCTACTACTGCACGTGCACCCGCGACGAGGTCAAGGCCCGTACCGGGTCCGAGCACCAGGGCTACGACGGCTTCTGCCGCGACCGGGGCCTGTCCGAGGGCGCGGTCCGCTTCCGCACCCCCGACGAGGGCGTCACCGTGATCTCCGACCTGGTCCGCGGCACCGTCGAGTTCCCCAACAACGCGATGGAGGACTTCGTCATCGCGCGCGGCGACGGCTCCCCGCTCTTCGTGCTGGCCAACGTCGTCGACGACGTCGAGATGCGGATCAGCCACGTGGTCCGCGCCGAGGAGCACCTGTCCAACACCCCCAAGCAGCAGCTGCTCTGGGAGGCGCTCGGCGTCGCACCGCCCACCTGGGCGCATGTGCCGGTCATCGTCAACGAGAAGCGCCAGAAGCTGTCCAAGCGCCGCGACAAGGTCGCCCTGGAGTCCTACCGCGAGGAGGGCTACCTGGCCGAGGCGATGGTCAACTACCTGATGCTGCTCGGCTGGGGCCCCGGCGACGACCGGGAGATCATGCCCTGGTCGGAGATGGTGCCGCTGTTCAGGCTGGAGGACGTCAACCCCTCCCCGGCCTTCTTCGACGAGAAGAAGCTCCGCGCGTTCAACGGCGAGTACATCAGGGCGCTGCCCCTGGCGGAGTTCGTCACCCGCTGCGAGCCGTGGCTGGACCCGAGCTGGGACCGCGAGACCTTCGCCAAGGTCGCCGAACTCGCCCAGACCCGCATCGCGGTCCTGTCCGAGATCACCGCGAATGTGGACTTCCTCTTCCTGGACGAGCCCGTCTTCGACCAGGCGTCGTGGGACAAGGCCATGAAGAACTCCGCCGTGGAGATCCTCACCGGCTACCTCGACCGTATGGAGACGGTCGACATGGATCCCGAGTCGCTGAAGACCGCGCTGGAGGAGGTCGGCCTCGAACAGGGCCTCAAGCTCGGCAAGGCCCAGGCGCCCGTACGCGTCGCCGTCACCGGCCGGACCGTGGGCCTGCCGCTGTTCGAGTCGATCGAGGTCCTCGGCCGTGAGCGCTCCATCGAGCGTCTCCGTGCCGCCCTCGCGAGGCTCAAGGCCTGATCGGGCTTCGCGGCTTCGAGCGGGCTTTCGCACCCGATCGGATGTCTCGAGGGGCCCGGAAGAGAAAGAGGTCCCAGGCCCGGCCGAGCCCGGGGCTCTGGAGAGGCTTCCGGCCTGCATGGCCTGCACGGCCTGAAAAGGATGACGGCCCGCCCTGGTCTCTGCCCGGGGCGGGCCACCACTTTCTCCCGTGACCGCGGCCACGGGAAGGGCCTCAGGACGGGGAGCCCGAGGGACGTCCCTGCTTCGTGCCCCGCCCGGCGAGCTCGTCCCAGAAGCCGAGGTTGTGGGCCGAGGCGCGGTCGAAGGGCCTGATACCGTCCCGTCCCGGGGACAGCTCCTGCACGTACGGCGTGCCGTGTCCGGGACGCACGCGTTTCCAGACGGGCAGTCCCGGCCGGTTCGGGTCGCCGGCGGCGGCGAACCTGGACCAGTAGTCGATCATCGTGTCGCCGAGCCGCCGCTGCTCGGGGGTGAGCGGGGCGGACTCCCAGCCGACCCCGAAGAGGAACGACAGCTCGGAGCCGTGCGAGGCGAGCGGCCTGATCCCGTTGGGCAACGGGAAGAGCTCGGGCGCCGTACGGTCGGTGAACTCGTAGGAGAAGGTCGGCACGTGCCGGGCGAGCAGCAGATCGGTGTCGCGCGCCGGCCACGCCCAGTCGAGATCGCTCATGATGGCCGAGATCGCCTGGAGGGGCGAGCCGCCGTGGGCGCTCAGCGGGTAACGCGCCAGGATGTCGGGTCCCGCGGCGCCGTACCTGTCGTTGACGGCGGCCTCGTACTCCTCGGCCGTCATCGGCGGGAACAGCAGCGACGTGAACAGCGTGCCCTCGTCCCTGGTGATGCCCGTCAGCATGGGCACGCGGTGGAAGCGGCCCTCCTCGAACACCTTCGAGGGATCCTCGGGCAGCACCGCGTTACCGTACGCGGGCAACGGGAGCGGCTGCTGGGCCAGCAGGTCGGCCACCGGCTTGTCCCGCAGGCAGGCGAGCGCGGTCTGGGGGTCCGCGCACCCCAGCGCGGCGGCCAGAGCCTGTCCGTGGCCGTCGTGGGCGGCCCGGGGCACCCAGAGCGGGATGTCCAGGACCGGCCGCAGCGCGGTGCCCTCGAAGGTCCCGGTCCCGCACGGGGTGCTCTGGGTGATCGCCCGGTGGAACAGACCCGCCGCGGAGGGGGAGGCGAGCTGCGCGCACACCGAGTGCGACCCCGCCGACTCGCCGAACAGCGTGACGTTGCGCGGGTCGCCGCCGAACGCCGCCGCGTTGCGCCGCACCCAGCGCAGCGCCGCCTGCTGGTCCTCGATCCCGAACGCTCCCGGGTTCTCCAGCCCGGGATACCCGAAGAACCCGAAGACGCCCAGCCGGTAGTTGACCGTCACCACCACGACATCGCCCCGTACGGCCAGCCTGCGGGCGTCGTAGTCGCTGCCGGCCCCCTTGGTGAGGCTCCCGCCGTGCAGCCACACCATGACCGGCCTGGGCCGCTTGCCGCCCGCGGGGGCGGTCACATCGAGGTAGAGGCAGTCCTCCGCCTCGCTTCCCGGCAGGCCCCAGATGTCGGCGGTCTGCGCGCACCGGTCGCCCGGCGCGGTGGCGTCGCGCACTCCCTGCCACGGGGTGACGGCCCGCGGCGACCGCCAGCGCAGCTCACCGACAGGTGGCGCGGCGTACGGGATGCCCTGGAAGGACAGGTGATCCTTACCGGCCCTGCCCCGCACCCATCCTGAGTCGGTACGTACCGTCATCGGGTTCGCGCCGCCCGCGGTGGCCGGCGCCGCGCCCCCCGGCGGCGCGGTGCCGGCGGGTGCCGCCGCGGCCCCGGCTCCCGCGGCCCCCGGTACCAGCAGCAGGGCACAGGCCAGGCCGGATACGAGCGCGGCGCCCGTCATGTTCCATTTCCATGGTCGTTTCACGATGTTCAGTGTGTGTACCGCCCGTGCGAAGCGCATTGAGGGCACGTACCCGGGTGGGGTGCGGTTTCCCGCACCCCACAGCGGGAGGAAGGGCTAAACCAGCAGGCCGCGGCGCTTCAGCAGGGGCTCGATACGCGGGTCGCGGCCGCGGAAGTCGCGGAAGGCGTCCATCACGTCCCGCGAGCCGCCGACCGACAGCAGGGTGGAGCGGAAGTGGTCGCCGTTGCCGCGGGTCAGGCCACCGTTCTCGGTGAACCAGTCGACGCTCTCGGCGTCCAGCACCTCGCTCCAGATGTAGGAGTAGTAGCCGGCGCTGTAGCCGCCCACCCCGCTGACGAAGATGTGCGCGAAGTAGTTGGTCCGATAGCGGGTGCGGACCAGGTCGTAGGCGATCCCGGCGCGCTCCAGGGCCGCGTTCTCGAACGCCTCGGCGTCCTCGACGGTCTCGCCCGCGGCCAGCCTGTGCCAGGCCCAGTCCAGCAGCGCCGCCGCGAGATACTCGACGGTGGCGAAGCCCTGGTTGAACTTCTCCGCGGCCCTCATCTTCTCCAGGAGCTCCGCGGGTACCGGCTCACCGGTCTCGTGGTGCCTGGCGAAGTTGGCGAGGACCGAGGGCCAGGTGGCCCACATCTCGTTGACCTGCGAGGGGTACTCCACGAAGTCGCGCGGCACGTCGGTGCCGGAGACCCGGGGGAAGCGCACGTCGGAGAAGAGGCCGTGCAGGGCGTGGCCGAACTCGTGGAAGGCGGTGTTGACCTCCTCGAACGTCAGGAGCGTCGGACCCTCGGAGGGCTTGGTGATGTTGAGGTTGTTCATCACCACGGGCAGCTCGCCGAACAGGTGCGACTGGGTGACCAGGTTGTTCATCCAGGCGCCGCCGCGCTTGGTCGGCCGGGCGTACGGGTCGAACAGGAACAGGCCGAGCGGTGAGCCGTCCGCGTCGGACACCTCGAAGACCCGGACGTCCGGGTGGTACCCGGCCAGGTCGTCCCGGTCGGCGAAGGTGATCCCGTACAGCTCGCCGGCGGCGTGGAGGACACCGTCCCGCAGCACCCGGTCCAGCTCGAAGTAGGGGCGAAGGTCGGCGGCGTCGAAGTCGTAGCGGGCCTTGCGCACCCGTTCGGCGTAGAAGGACCAGTCCCACGGCTCCAGGGGGAAGCCGGCCTGCTCGCTCAGCGCCTCGGCCTCCCGGCGGGCGTTGGCCACCGCGGGGCCCACCAGCTTGCCGAGCATCTCCTCGACGGCGTCGGTGGTCTTGGCGGTCTGGTCGGCGACGGAGTAGGCGGCGTGGTCGGGAAAGCCGAGCAGGGCCGCCCGCTCGGCGCGGAGCGCCGCCATCCTGGCCGCCAGCTCGAAGTTCTCCGGCGCCCGGCCGATGGACAGCTCGTACAGCCTCCTGCGGGTCTCCCGGTCGGTCAGCTCGGCCAGCGCGGGCTGGTTGGTGTAGTTGAACAGCGGCAGGACGTACCTGCCGTCCTTCTCGATCGCCTTGATCGTGCTCTCGGCGAGCCCGTCCAGCAGCTTGACGTCCTCGACGACCAGCGCGGAGGCCGTGGAGGCCGTGAGCAGGTTCTGGGAGAAGGTCGTGGCGAGCCTGGTCAGTTCCTCGTTGAGCGCCCTGAGGCGATCCTGGTCGTCCTCGGACAGGTCCGCGCCGGCCCTGACGAAGTCGACGCGGTACTTCTGCAGCAGCCACGCCTCCTCGGGGTCGTCGGTGGCCACCTGTCTGATCCGGGCGTACAGGGAGCGGTCCAGGCGGATGGAGTCGGCGTGCTGGGTCAGCCGGGGGGAGACCTGGGTCTCGATCTCCCGGATGCCGTCGGTCGTGTCGGAGGCGGAGATGCTGCTGAAGACGGTCACGGTCCGCTTGAGAATCCGGCCCGAGCGCTCCAGGGCCTCGATCGTGTTGCCGAACGTCGCGGGCTCCGGGTTGTCGGCGATCTCCCGCACCTCGCGCAGCTGCTCGGCCATGCCACGTTCGAAGGCGGGAAGGTAGTGCTCCTCCCTGATCAGGGCGAACGGCGGCAGCCCGTACGGCAGCGTGCTGGGTTCGAAGAACGGGTTCTCGGCCAAGGCTGGGACTCCTCTCGGGTGGACGGATCTCTCAGCAGGGTTACACAACCGACCTTCGTTGCGGCAGCCCGGTGATACCGCGATTCGGCCGCCGGCAATCGTTTTGGTCTTGACCCCCAACCTGGGCTATTCTTTCGGAGGCGCCAGCGAGTCCCGCAAGGGAGTCCAGCGCGGTGGGGTATGGTGTAATTGGCAACACGGCTGATTCTGGTTCAGTTGTTCTAGGTTCGAGTCCTGGTACCCCAGCTGCATCTTCTCAGGAAGATGCCGCAGATTCGGCTCCCTCCGAATCTGATGACAGTGTGTAGGGTCCCGTCGTCTAGTGGCCCAGGACGCCGCCCTCTCAAGGCGGTAGCGCCGGTTCGAATCCGGTCGGGACTACCACTGTCTCTCGCAAGGCTCCGTCGTCTAGTGGCCTAGGACGCCGCCCTCTCAAGGCGGTAGCGCCGGTTCGAATCCGGTCGGGGCTACAAGTGCGAAACCCCCGGGAGCAACGGTTCCCGGGGGTTTTTGTCGTTTCAGGGGCATATGAAGCCCGCCTGACAGGTGAATCTCTCAGATCGCCTTCCACTCCCGGTGTACGGCCAGGTGACGCCTGAACGCTCCTGCCACGGTGGAACCGGAAAGGGACGGGGCGGCGCCCCGTCCCTTTCCGGTTCCGTTCCTAGTTCTGCCCCGAGCGGGCCTTGAACAGGGCGCGCTTGGCGGCCTTGCCCACCTGCTTGTCCGGATGCGCCTTGCCGATCGCCTCCAGCAGCTCCTCCAGGTGCGGGTGCGGCACCTTCCAGATCACTTCGAGCAGGCTGACCAGGTTCGGCACGTTGCCGATGTCGTCCAGGCTGCTGACGAACTCGGGACGGCCCAGGCCGGCGGAGATGGTCAGCATGTCGAGGATCAGCCAGTGGGTGTCGGCCTGGGTGGGCGTGGGAGCGTCCTCGACACCCAGCTGGGCCAGGTGGGTGGCCGCGTACGGGCGCAGGGACGGCTCGTCGAGGGCCTCCCGCCAGGCGGTGACGGCCACCTCGCCGAGCGAGCCGACCATGCTGGCCGCCTGGACCCGGATCAGCGCGTTCGCGTCGTCCTCGGCCGCGGCCTCCAGCAGGTCCCTGGCGGCCTGCTCGGGGGCGCGCAGCTCCATCCAGGCCTCGAACTCGGCGTCCGCCTCCTCCTCGGGCAGCTCGGAGCCGAAGGAGAGCAGGTCCAGGGCCGTCATCGCGTCGATGGCGGGCCGGGCGTCCAGCTCGATGTCGGCCTCGTCCACGAGGTGGACCACGCCCTCCATGCCGAGCGGGGTCAGCCGCACCTGGTCGTGCTCGACCTCGACCATGCCGTACCCGGCCAGCCAGTCGAGCACCGGGTTGAGCGGGTCGCCGTACTGCGCGGTGGCGGCGGCCCAGGCCTCCGCGCCCAGGTCGTCGTACTCGGCGGCGGCCTCGGCCAGCTCGGTGCGGAGCTCGGCCAGCGGCTTGGAGCCGGTCGCCAGCAGCACCCGGACCAGCAGCGCCCTGGTCAGCCCGGACAGGGCGATCGTGGCCTCCTCGTCCGCCAGCTCCGGGTCGCCGTAGTCGATGGAGTGCAGACCGGCCATCCACGCGTCCAGGGCGTCGTCGTCCTCCTCGAAGGGCCACTCCGCGGTGTCGGCGTCGATGCTGACCGTGTCCTCCCCCTCGGGCTGGAGGAAGTCGAGGTCGATCGCGAGGTTCCAGATGTTCCAGAGCGCGGGGACGGAGTCGGCCAGCGACTTGTCGCCCTTCTCGGGAACCGGGATGCCGAGGACGGCCAGGGCCTCGGTGATCTCGGCGTCGTCGAGCAGGCTCGTCTCGCCCACCCGGCGCTCCGAGCCGACCCAGATCGCGAGGTCGCGGGCCTTGGAGATCAGGGGTGTCCTGCGGGTGGCCTCGGCCAGCTCGGAGTCCGGGCGGAGCCTGATCGTCGGCAGCTCGGAGAGCTCGTCGGCGAACGGCTCGAAGTCACCGAGCCCCTCGGACTCCTCCTCGTCGTACTCGTCGTCCTCGTCCTCCTCGACGACGAGATCCTCCATGGCGTCGACGAAGTCGTCCTCAAGGCGGTCGAGCTCGGCGAGCAGGTCCCCCAGCGGCGCGGAGCCCTTGGCCAGGCGGTCGGACTCCGACAGGAAGGTCAGATAGGCGCGGACCGCGGGCACCATGCCGTCGGCGGCGGCGTCCGGGTCCTCGACGACCTGGGGCATCCGATCGAGGAGAACCGTGCGCAGGTCGGACTGCCTCCACCGGCCGACGTCGTCGGAGGCGATCAGCCGGTGCCACAGCGCGACAGAGCCGACCAGGTTGGAATCGCTGCCGGGCGCGTTCTCACGCGCCCACAGGATGAAGTTCTGGAGCAGGGGACGCAGTTCAGCCGCGGCTGCCTCGATGCGATCTGTCACCTGCCCAGCCTAGGGGGCCGCAGGGGTGCTCGCCTCCTCATATCGCCCACAGATCGCCCACAGGTCGCTCGGTGTCAGTCGCCGCGGAGGTCAGTTGGCGCGGCGCATCGACTCGGTGATCCGCTCGGCGGCGGTGACCACGGGGGCGGCGTGCAGCCTGCCGGGGGTGCGGGTCAGACGCTCGATCGGGCCGGAGACCGACACCGCGGCGACCACCTTGCCGCCCGCGCCCCTGATCGGCGCCGAGACGCTGGCCACACCCTGCTCGCGCTCGCCGACGCTGTGCGCCCAGCCTCTGCGCCGCACGCTCGCGAGCGTGGCCGCGGTGAACTTGGCCCCGCGCAGGCCCCGGTGCAGGCGGTCGGGCTCCTCCCAGGCGAGCAGGATCTGCGCCGCGGACCCCGCGAGCATCGGCAGGGCCGAGCCGACCGGTACGGTGTCGCGCAGCCCGCTGGCACGCTCGGCGGCGGCCACGCAGACCCGCTCGTCACCCTGCCGCCGGTAGAGTTGCGCGCTCTCCCCGGTCAGGTCCCTCAGCTGGGTGAGAACCGGTGAGGCGACGGCCAGCAGCCTGTCCTCGCCGGCGGCGGTGGACAGCTCGGACAGGCGGGGGCCCAGGACGAAACGACCCTGGGTGTCGCGGGAGACGATGCGGTGGTGCTCCAGGGCTACGGCCAGCCGGTGGGCGGTGGGACGGGCCAGGCCGGTGGCGTGGACGAGCTGTGCGAGGGACGCCGGGCCGGCTTCAAGGGCGTTGAGCACGAGGACGGCCTTGTCCAGTACGCCGACTCCGCTAGAGTTGTCCATACACCGATACTGCCGTCTCGACATATGAGAAAGCAAGTGGGTGCGGGATAGCCGATCGCAAGGAGGCGACATGGGCCGCACGCTCGCGGAGAAGGTCTGGGAGCAGCACGTCGTGCGACGTGCGGAGGGAGAGCCCGACCTGCTCTACATCGACCTTCACCTCATTCACGAGGTCACGAGCCCGCAGGCGTTCGACGGCCTGCGCATGGCGGGTCGCCCCGTCAGGCGGCCCGACCTCACCATCGCCACCGAGGACCACAACGTCCCGACCGTACGCGGTCCGATCAACGACCTGGTGTCGCGGACGCAGGTGGAGACGCTGCGCAAGAACTGTGCGGAGTTCGGCGTCCGGCTGCACCCGATGGGCGACGCGGGGCAGGGCGTGGTCCACATCATCGGCCCGCAGTTCGGCCTGACCCAGCCCGGCATGACGATCGTGTGTGGTGATTCTCACACCTCCACCCACGGCGCCTTCGGCGGCATCGCGTTCGGCATCGGCACCTCCGAGGTGGAGCACGTGCTGGCCACCCAGACACTGCCCGCCTACCGGCCGAAGACCATGGCCATCGAGGTCTCCGGCGAGCTGCCCCCCGGCGTCACCGCCAAGGACCTGATCCTGGCGATCATCTCCAAGATCGGCACCGGCGGCGGCCAGGGCCACATCGTCGAGTACCGGGGCGAGGCCATCCGCAAGCTCTCCATGGAGGGCCGGATGACGGTCTGCAACATGTCCATCGAGGCGGGCGCCCGTGCGGGCATGATCGCCCCGGACGAGACCACCTTCGAATACCTCAAGGGCCGTCCGCACGCGCCGTCCGGCGCCGACTGGGACGCCGCGGTCGAGTACTGGAGGTCGCTGGTCAGCGACGAGGACGCGGTCTTCGACACCGTCGTGGAGATCGACGCCGCGACGCTGACCCCGTTCGTCACCTGGGGCACCAACCCGGGTCAGGGCGCCCCGCTGGGCACGTCCGTGCCCCGTCCCGAGGACACCGAGGACCCGGCCGCCGCCGCGCGTGCCCTGGAGTACATGGGCCTGACCGCGGGCACCCCGCTCCGCGAGGTCAAGGTCGACACGGTCTTCGTGGGCTCCTGCACCAACGGCAGGCTGGAGGACCTGCGCGCCGCGGCCGAGGTGCTGCGCGGGCGCCAGGTCGTGACGCGCACGCTGATCGTGCCCGGTTCGATGCTGGTCAAGCTCCAGGCCGAACAGGAGGGGCTGCACGAGGTCTTCAAGGCCGCGGGCGCCGAATGGCGCGAGGCGGGCTGTTCCATGTGCCTGGGGATGAACCCCGACACCCTCGCCCCCGGCGAGCGCAGCGCCTCGACCTCCAACCGCAACTTCGAGGGGCGGCAGGGCAAGGGTGGCCGTACCCACCTCGTGTCCCCGCAGGTCGCCGCCGCGACCGCCGTCACCGGCAAACTCACCGCGCCCGCCGACCTGTAAGGAGCCCTCGCGATGGAAGCGTTCACCACCCACACCGGCCGGGCCGTGCCGCTGCGCCGCAGCAACGTGGACACCGACCAGATCATCCCCGCCGTCTGGCTCAAGCAGGTCAGCAGGACCGGGTTCGAGAACGGCCTGTTCTCCGCCTGGCGCGAGGACCCCGGCTTCGTCCTGAACGACCCCGTTCACGAGGGCGCCTCGATCCTGCTGGCCGGCCCCGACTTCGGCACCGGCTCCTCCCGGGAGCACGCGGTCTGGGCCCTGCAGCAGTACGGCTTCCGCGTCGTGATCGCGGCCCGTTTCGGAGACATCTTCCGTAATAATTCCACCAAGATGGGCCTGCTCCCGGTCGTCCTGCCGGGCGAGATCGTCGAGGCGCTGCAGGCCGCGGTCGAGGCGGACCCGACCCTTGAGATAACCGTTGACCTGGCAGGACGTCAGGTCCGCTGGGGCACGGAGGCCGCCGCCTTCGAGATCGACGACTACACGCGCTGGCGGCTGATGGAGGGCCTGGACGACATCGGGCTGACCCTGCGCAACGCCGACGCCATCGGGACATACGAGAATGGTCGGCAGCCATGGCTGCCGACGACCGTCTGACGAGTTCAGAAGACGAGCTGGCGTGGCGGCTGCGCGAGGCGCACCGCCGCGTCCGGTCCCTGCCTGTCTCCGTCGAGGAGAGAAAACGTCTCACCAGGCGCCTGCTGGCCATCTGCGATATGGCCAAGCGCGACCTCGATCACGCCACAGGGCGTCTTGATTTGTTCCTTCTCAGTATTGATGTCGTGGTTTCAGATACGCCGAGCACTGGAAACATTGCGGAAGGTGATTGAGTCATACGGCTCCGTCCCCTAATTTCAAGCGAGCAGGGGGTTTCTCATCGTGATCGTTGATGAGAGATCTGTGATGAGACCCCTCGCCGTGACAAATCGGGTGAGACGGGTTTTCTGCCCCGTGACCCACTCCCGGACATCGGTAAGCAGGGGGAGCAACCTTATGAACAAAAAGGAACTCGTCGACGCCATCGCGGATCGGGTGGGCGACAAGAAGACGGCCACCGAAGCCGTGAACGCGGTGCTCGACACGATCCAGACCACCGTCGCGAGTGGTGACAAGGTCTCGATCACGGGGTTCGGTGCCTTTGAGATGGTGCACAAGCCGGCCCGCACCGCCCGCAACCCCTCGACGGGTGCCGAGATCCACGTCGCCGAGAGTTGGGGGCCGAAATTCCGGCCCGGTTCCGACTTCAAGGAACTCGTCAACAACGGCGGCAAGAAGGCATCGAAGAAGAAATAGGTCTCGGCGTAGACGCCCGGACTCCCGAAGCGGGAGCCCGGGCGTCCGGCTTTCCGACCGGCGCCGCCGGATCGGGACGCCCGGCCGGAGCCGTCGAAAAGTGTTCCGCCACGTTCGACGGACTCGTCGGCGGGGCGCCGCGGAGATGATCGCGGCTCGGACCGCCGGGGAAGCCGGTTACCCGGCCGCCTCACCGGCCGGGTACGGGGAAAGTCGAGAGGGTGATGTAGGAGACGTCGTCGCCGTTCATGACGATGTTGACCCGCTGACCCGCCCTGAGCAGCCGGAGCGGCCCCGCGTCGAAGGCCGCCGCGCCGAACGGGATCTCGGTCCCGTCGTCCAGGAAGACCGACCCCGACCGGGTCGCCTCCTCGAAGCTCCGCACCGTCGCCTGCACACGCCCAGGGTAGCCCCCGGACGGGAATCCCGCCCCAACCCGGGACTATCGGTCCCTGTCGCGTTCCTCCGGCCGCGAAGGGCCGCCGGACACCGAGATCCTTTCCGCCATGGCCAGCGTGCGGGGGCCGACGCCCAGGACCAGCGCCTGGCGGAGGTCGTCCGGGGTGTCCACGTCATGGCGGACCGACTCCACGCCCGCCACACAGAGCTCCTTGGCGCCGCGCCGCAGGTGCCGGTCCCGCGACTCGCCGCCGAACCCCGGCGTGAACGGCGTGCCGGGCCGTACGCCGTAGAAGGTCGTGCCGATCTCGGAGGCGTCGGGCAGGAACATCTGGTCGAACTCCGCGGCGGCGGTCAGCACGCGGGCCAGCTCCGCGGGGCGGAGGGCGGGGAGGTCGGCCTGGAGGGCGCCGACGGCGTCGCCGGGCGCCAGCCGGGCCGCCTCCAGGGCGCCGTGCCGCAGGGCGGCGTTCAGCCCCGCCTCCGGGTCGCCGACCACGTGCGCGCCGACCCCGCCGAGCGCCTCGGCGGCCACGGGGTCACCCGTCACCACGACCACCCGCGTGACGAGCGCGCACCTCAGCGCCGCCTCGACGGTGTCGCAGGCGATCGCCACGGCCAGCGCGGCCCGGTGCGGGCCCGCCGCCGCAGACAGGCGGGTCTTGGCGGCGACCAGCGTCTTGACCGGGACGACAAGGGTCCAGGCGGAACTTTCCTGAGCAGGCATAGCGTTAAGCATCCCGTCTCGACATCTCGGGGAGCCAACCGGGAGACTTGGTGCGCAAACCGCTCATACGGAGGAGCCCATGAGACGCCCCGGCTGGCCCTCACGATTCTGGGTCGCCTTCGCCGTCGCGATCGTCAAGCCGATCTCGTGGCTCCTGGTCAAGAAGGACTGGCGTCGCAGCGACCGGTTGCCCAGGACGGGCGGAATCATCGTGGCGACCAACCACCTGTCGTGGCTGGATCCGATCCTCATCTCGCACTTCCTCTACAACAACGGCCGCTGGCCGGTGATCCTGGCCAAGTCGGGTCTCTTCGCGGTGCCGCTGCTCGGCCCCCTGCTGAGGGCGCTCCAGGTCATTCCCGTCTACCGGGGGAGCTCCGACGCGGGACGCTCGCTGGAGGAGTCGCGGCGCCGGTTCGCCGCGGGGGCGTGCGTGATGTTCTATCCGGAGGGTACCTGCACCCGCGACCCGGACTTCTGGCCGATGGAGGGCAAGACCGGCGCGGCCAGGCTGGCGCTGGAGACCGGCGCGCCGGTGATCCCCGTCGCGCACTGGGGCGCCCAGGAGATCCTGCCGTACGGTGCCAAAAGGCCCAGCCTGCTGCCGCGCAAGACCTTCCGCGTGCTGACCGGGCCACCGGTCGACCTGTCGAAGTACCGGGGGCAGCCGCTCCAGGCCGACGTGCTGCGCTCCGCGACGACCGAGATCATGTCGGCGATCACGGCCCAGCTGGCCGAACTCCGCGGGGAGAAGGCGCCCAAGGCGCCGTTCAAGCGACCTTCCGACAACTGACTTCGGCGTACGGTGTTGACATCCTCCCCTCCCCGAAGGGAGGGGATTCCCACGGTCGCCCGTGAGAGTTCCTGAATCACCGCCGGTCGCCCGCCAGGAGAAATCCCTTGAGGTCCTACACCAGCTCCACAGGCGTTTCACCTCTCCGCCAGCCCGGCGGTGAGGACCTAGCCGGTCACACTCGTAGTGGCCCGGCTGTCGCCACCGCCGGACACGGTGCCGAACCGTACGGCGTCGCGCCGTGTCTTCTCCCCCGCCCGGAGGCGGAGGTTTCCACGCCCAAGGAGAACCGATGACCAAGGCGGCTGTATTCGGCACGGGATCGTGGGGGACGACCTTCAGCATGATCCTCGCGGGGGCGGGTACCCGGACGGTCCTGTGGGGCCGCAGCGCGGAGGTCGTCGAGGCGATCGACCGGCGGCACGAGAACCCCGTCTACCTGCCGGGCGCGGTGCTGCCCGAGACGCTGCGCGCCACGACCGACCCGGCCGAGGCTCTCGACGGCGCCGACTTCGTGGTGCTCGCGGTGCCCTCCCAGACCCTGAGGGAGAACCTGACCCGCTGGAAGCCGCACCTGCCGCCGGAGGCGGTGCTGGTCAGCCTGATGAAGGGCATCGAGCTGGGCACCACCAAGCGGATGAGCGAGGTGATCTGCGAGGTCGCCGGGGTGCCCCAGGAGCGGGTCGCGGTGGTGTCGGGCCCCAACCTGGCCGGGGAGATCGTCCGGGGCCAGCCCGCCGCCACCGTGGTCGCCTGCACCGACGAGCGGGCGATGGAGCGCCTTCAGGAGGCCTGCTACCTGCCGCCCTGGTTCCGCCCCTACACCAACCCCGACGTCGTGGGGGTCGAGCTCGGCGGGGCCGTCAAGAACGTGATCGCCCTCGCGGTCGGCATCTCGGCGGGGATGGGGCTGGGCGACAACGTCGGGGCGATGCTGATGACGCGCGGGCTGGCCGAGATCTCCAGGCTGGGCACGGTGCTCGGCGCGGACCCGCACACCTTCGCGGGGCTGGCGGGCATGGGCGATCTGGTGGCGACCTGTACCTCCCCATTGTCGCGGAACCGTACTTTCGGGGAGAATCTTGGGCGGGGTATGACCCTGGCCGAGGTCATCGCCGCCACGAAACAGACCGCCGAGGGGGTCAAATCCTGCGAGTCGGTGCTCGAACTGGCCAGAAAGCACGACGTGGAGATGCCGATCACCGAAGTGGTGGTGGCCGTCGTCCATGACGCAATGCCTCCCAGCGAGGCCGCGGTGCTCCTGATGTCGCGGACTCCCAAGCCGGAACGGTACGGCCTGTGAAGACACGGTGTGGCCCATGAACAGACGGATGCGCAGGCGCAGGGGGGAGAACACCCGGTCGGTGCACCTGCCGGCTCCCGAGCCGCCCCCGCAGAGACCCTTCGGTCTCCCCGTGTGGCGCAGTTCCGCCTGGGGCTTCGGCGACTCCGCCGAGTACGCCGAGGTGTTGGAGGAGAAGGGGTCCGGCCACGTCTACGGCCGGATCGACAACCCCACCACCGCCGCGTTCGCCTCGGCGGTGGCCTCCCTGGAGGGGGCCGCGGCGCCCGAGGACGTGGCCGGGCAGGCGTTCGCCTCGGGGATGGCCGCCGTGAACGCCGTCCTGATGACGTTCCTGCGCGCGGGCGCGCATCTGGTGGCGCCCACCCCGCTGTACGGCGGGACCCACTCGCTGATCACCAATGTGCTGTCCAGGTTCGGGGTCAGCGCGGACTTCGTCGGCTACGGCGACCTGACCGGGGTGCAGGCGGCGATCAGGCCCAACACGAAGATCATCTATGCGGAGACGCTCTCCAACCCGACCATGGCGGTCTCCGACATCCGCGGCCTCTACCGGATCGCCCGCGCCGCGGGGGCGCTGCTGGTGGTCGACTCCACCTTCGCCACCCCGATCGTGTGCCGTCCCCTGGAACACGGCGCCGACCTGGTGATCCACTCCGCGACCACGTACCTCGGCGGCCATGACGACTGCGCCGGGGGCGTCGCGGTGGGCCGTCCCGACCTGATCGCCCAGCTGCGCGAGGTCAGGATCGACACCGGGGGCACGCTCTCCCCCGACGACGCCTTCCTGCTCCGCCGGGGGCTCGCGACCCTGCCGCTGCGGGTCCGCCGGATGTGCTCCACCGCGATGGTCTTCGCCGCGGCCGTGGCCAAGCACCCCGCCGTGCGCCGGGTCGACTACCCGGGGCTGCCGGGACACCCCGGACACCAGCTCGCCAGGCACCTGTTCGATTCGGGACCCGAGGGCACCAGGTACGGCGCCTGCGTGACGATCACTCCGCGCGGTGGCTACGACGCCGGCGTGGCCCTGGCCGACGCCCTCAGGCTCGCCTCGATCGCCCCCTCCGCCGGAGGAATCCACACCAAGGCCGCGCACGTGGCCTCGACCACCCACCGGCGGCTCGGCGGGGCGGCGGGGATCGACGAGGCGGCCGTCCGGTTCTCCATCGGGCTCGAGGACGCGGAAGATCTCATCATGGACGTGACCAAGGCACTCGACTCACTACCCGCATCGAGTAGATAGGCGCGTCTAACAGCCGGATTGCCCCCTAACAGGGGGTAGATTCGAGCATCATGAGTGAGCAGCACGAACCTCTACCGAGGGTCGCCGTCGTCTTCGGCGGTCGCAATTCCGAGCACGCCGTCTCCATTCTCGGAGCGGGAAGCGTGTTGGAGGCCATCGACAGGTCCAAGTACGAGGTGGTCCCGATCGGGATCGCCCAGGACGGCCGGTGGGTGCTCGCCTCCGGGGAGCAGCAGTATGGGATCGAGAGCGGCGAGTTTCCCGCCGTCGACGCGGCGAGCGCGACGCTGGCGCTGACATCCGGTAGTGGCTCGCTGGTGGCGTACGACCCCGGCAGCATTCCCGTCGAGCTCGGCCACGTCGACGTCGTCTTCCCGGTGATGCACGGCCCCTTCGCGGAGGACGGCACCATCCAGGGGCTGCTGGAGATGGCCGGGGTCCGCTATGTCGGCTCCGGGGTGCTGGCCAGCTCCGTCGGCATGGACAAGGCGTACATGAAGATGGTCCTCGCCGCCTCGGGCCTGCCCGTCGGGCCGTATGTCGCGATCCGCGACCGCGACTGGCGGACCGACCGCGGCCGGGTGCTCAAGGAGGTCCAGGAGCTCGGCTGGCCGGTCTTCGTCAAGCCCGCCCGCGCCGGGTCCAGCCAGGGCATCTCCAAGGCCGCCGACCTGGAGGAGCTTGAGCGGGCCATCGAGTTCGCCCGCGAGCACGATCCCAAGGTGCTGGTCGAGGCCGCGATCACCGGCCGCGAGATCGAGTGCGCCGTGCTGGAGTCGCCGGGCGACGAGGCGCCCCGGGCCAGCATGCCCGGTGAGGTGCTGGTTCACGGAGACCACGAGTTCTTCGACTTCGAGGCCAAGTACCTCGGGGACGACATGTCCCTGTCGGTGCCCGCGGACATCCCCGAGGAGACGGCCGAGCAGCTGCGGGCGATGGCCGTGCGCGCCTTCGAGGCGCTGGGCTGCGAGGGCCTGTCGCGGGTCGACTTCTTCTACACCACCGACGGGCGACTGATCGTCAACGAGATCAACACCATGCCCGGCTTCACCGCGATGTCGGTCGCACCGCAGCTCTGGGCCGCCACCGGGGTGCCCTACGCGGAGCTGGTCGACCGGCTGATCCAGCTCGCGCTGCGCCGCTCACCCGGTCTGCGGTAGCGCTGCCTTGATCGGTGCCGCGAGATCGACCAGCACGTTCTGCGGGGTGTGCTCCCGCGCGACCGTCACCTCGACGTAGGCCGCCCTGCCGACCGACGTGAACAGCGTCGGTCGGGCCGGGTCGGCGTACCACGCCACTTCGTTGATCTCGGGCACCTGGTCGGTGGGCGACATCGTCACCGGCCGCGGCACCCCGCAGCGCAGCGCGATGCGGCCCTGCCCCCACACGGCGACGTAGGGGGAGGCGGGGGTGGACTCGACCCGGTCCGCGCCGTCGAGTCTCCGCGGGAGCCGCTCGGCGAGCGCCTGGCACGCGGCGGCGGCGGGTCCCTCGGGGACGGGCGGCTCGACCCGGACGGCGCCGCCGCATCCCGCCAGGATCAGCAGGGCGCAGGCGCACCCCGCCAGGCGGATGGACCGCAGTGGCATGTCACGTTCCCGACGGTCAGATACGGACTCAGATATGGACGATGGGACACGTCAGTGTACGCGTGATCCCCTCCACACCCTGAATCTGCGCCACCACGAGCTTTCCCAGCTCATCGACGTTGCGGGCCTCCGCCCGCACTATCACGTCGTAGGGTCCGGTGACGTCCTCGGCCTGGGTGACACCAGGAATGCCGGAGATCTCCGAAGCCACGTTCGCGGCCTTGCCGACCTCGGTCTGAATAAGGATGTAGGCCTGCACCACAACGACCTCCGGGGCGATTGGATCAGTGCCGAAGGGCCACCGTACCCTGTGATGAACGGGAGGTGTGTCATCACAGTCGGAGATCTCGGCGAATTCGGAGTTGTTGCACGTATTGCCGGACGCTTGCCGCAGGGAGGGACCGTATTGCTCGGTCCCGGGGACGACGCCGCGGTGGTGAGCGCTCCCGACGGGCGGGTCGTCGTGACGACTGACCTGTTACTCGAGGGTAGGCACTTCCGCCGTGATTGGTCCAGTGGCTACGACATCGGGCGCAAGGCCGCGGCGCAGAATCTCTCGGACGTCGTGGCGATGGGAGCGGACCCCACCGGCCTCGTGGTCGGCCTCGGGCTGCCCGCCGACGCCGCCACCGGCTGGCTGGACGACCTCACGGACGGCTTTCGCGACGAGTGCCACCTCGTCGGCGCCAGCATGGTGGGCGGCGACATCACCCGCTGCGACCTCGTCGTGATCGCCGTCACCGCCCTCGGCGACCTCGGCGGCCGGGCGCCGGTCACCAGGTCCGGGGCCAGGCCCGGTGACGTGGTCGCGGTCGCGGGCCGCCTCGGGTACGCCGCCGCGGGCCTCGCGCTGCTCCGTGCGGGCCTGGCCGGGCCGGTGGAGCTGATCGACGCCCACCGCCGCCCGTGCCCTCCCTACCCGCGCGGCCCCGAGGCCGCCGCACTGGGGGCCACCGCCATGCTCGACGTGAGCGACGGCCTGCTTCAGGATCTCGGCCACGTGGCGGCCGCGGCCGGAACCGCGCTCGTGCTCGACCCGGAGGCGTTCCACATCCCGCCGGTGATGCGGGAGGCCGCCCGGCTGCTCGGCACGGACCCGCTGGAGTGGGTGCTCTCCGGCGGCGACGACCACGCCCTCGCCGCGACCTTCCCGGCCCGGGTACGGCTCCCGGAGGGCTGGAGTGTGGTGGGCCATGTCATCGAGGGTGAGGGAGTGCAGGTCAAAGGCATGTTGCTGGACCGTGGCGGCTGGGATCACTTCCGGGAGTGACCTTTACCACTCGTTGTTACATCTGCGAAAATTGCCACAAACGGTTATTGAACTGGTATGAAGTTGGGCGGTCGAGATTCCCTCCGAGAAAGGGGCGATATGGGCCGCCATGGTGGAAACGGGGAAGCGGCTTCCCCGGACCGGGGGAAACGCGGGCCGGGGCCCGATCCGGCACCCGGTCACCGGGACGAGCCGATCGGGCGCCGGCTCCGTCCCGAGGAGTCGATGGTCACCGAGCCCCAGACGGGTTTCCTGGGTTCGGGATGGACGTCGGAGTCCGAGCCGTCCGTCACATGGCCGGAGGACGAGGAAAGGTCCGGCGGACGGACCAGAATGACCTTGCTGATCGTCGCCGCGGTGGCGGTGGTGCTCGGCGGGACCGCGTTCGGGATCCGGACGCTGACCGGCTCCGAGAGCTCCGCCGCCGACTGCCCGGTCGCCGGTTGCGCCACGGCGGTGTCGAACCAGCCGGAACCGCTGCCCGACCCCGTCGGTGAGACCGAGCCCACCGAGGACCCCGTACCGGCCGACGAGCCCGAGGAGGCGGGCGACGAGACGACGGAGGCCACGCCCGTCCCGACTCCCGCCTCCACCCGCAGGGAAGGCGGAGTCACCTCCACCCCCAGGCCCACCACGACAAGGAAGGCCACCCGCGCGCCCCTGGCCTCCGACGAGCCGTCGCCCACCGGCGAACCGGAGCCCACGCCCACCTCCGAGCCCCTCGTCGTCGGTAACCACCGAACACCCGCTCCCGAGCAGTCCCCGAGCACCACGGCGCCCGTCCCCGTGCCCACCGCCACCTTCGAGGCGCCCGCGCCCGCCGCGGGAGGCGCCGTGATCATGGTGGGCGCCGCCCTCGTGAAGAGCAGGGCACAGTCGTACACGGTCAGGCTCGTGGTCGCCGCGGACGAGAGCGTCGAGAACCTGAGGGTGAGCGTGCCGGTCAACGGGACGGTCTCCTCGGTGCACGGAGCCGACTGGGAGCAACTCGACGACAGCCTGGTGATCGACTCGCCGGAGGGGCTGGAGGCGGGCGAGGAACTCGTCGTCGTCTTCACCGCGAGCGGTGACGCGGGGATTCCGGAGACCTGTCGGAGCGACCGGGGAGAGTGCGCCGTCGTCTGACCCGGCGTCTGACCCGGCGTCTGACCCGGCGTCCCGGACCAGGCCGGTGCCGTCGGATCCGGCCCGGTCGGGCCTCGGTCGCCCGAGCCGGTGCCGCCGCGGCTCTTCCACGCGGCCAAGGCGTGGCGGGAAGTGGACGGGGGTGCTCAGCCGGTCGGCACGGGGCTGGTTGGATGGGGGCATGACCGTTCTGGCTCCCCCTCGCGTGCTGACCGTCGCCGGCTCCGACTCCGGAGGTGGTGCGGGCATCCAGGCCGACCTGAAGACCATGCTGGCCCTCGGCGTCCACGGCATGAGCGTGATCGCCGCGGTGACCGCACAGAACTCGTTGGGCGTGCAGGGCTACTGGGAGCTTCCCCCGGAGGCGGTCCGCGCCCAGCTCGACTCGGTGCTCGGTGACATCGGTGCCCAGGCGGTCAAGACCGGCATGCTCGCCTCGCCCGTACTGGTGGAGACGGTCGCCGAGGTGCTGGCAGGGCTGGACGTGCCCGTCGTGGTCGATCCGGTGGGAGTCTCCAAGCACGGTGACGCGCTCCTCGCCCCGGAGGCGGTGGAGACGGTCAGGTCGAGCCTGCTGCGCACGGCCACGGTGGTCACCCCCAACCTGTGGGAGGTGCTCCAGCTCACCGGTGTGAAGGTCACCGACGAAGCCGACCTGCGCCGGGCCGCCGACGCGGTCCTGGCGCTCGGGCCCGAGTGGGCGCTCATCAAGGGCGGCCACCTTCCCGGGGCTCCTGTCGATCTGCTGACCGACGGCACGCGGGAGTTCCGCTTCACCGCGGAGCGCCACGACAACCGGCACACCCACGGCACGGGCTGCACCCTGGCCTCCGCGATAGCCTCCCACCTGGCCCTCGGCGAGGACGTCCCCGCCGCGGTGGAGAAGGCGAAGGCGTACGTCACCGGCGCGATCGAGCACGGTTTCCCCCTGGGGGCCGGCATCGGCCCGGTGGACCACGCCTGGCGGCTGCGCTTCCGCTGAACGCGGAGAACCCGCCTCGAACGCGGTGGAGCCGTACCGAACGCGGCAGAGCCGGCCTCGGCGGGCAGGCCCGTCCCCGGCGGCGAGACCCGTTGGGAACGGCGAAGCCCGCCACCCCGTAGAGGGGCGGCGGGCTTCGCGGAAGTCCGACTAGCGGGTGACCTTGCCGGCCTTGATGCAGGAGGTGCAAACGTTCAGCCGCTTCGGCGTGCCGTTCACCACTGCGCGCACGGGCTGGATGTTCGGGTTCCAGCGGCGGCGGGTGCGGCGGTGCGAGTGGGAGACGTTGTTGCCGAAGGTCGGCTTCTTAGCGCAAACGTCGCAGACGGAAGCCACGGTTCGCTCCTTAGATCAGTCGAGAGGCTCGATCCGCCGCACTGGCGGGCGGTCATCGGGCATGCCGGGACGACCGGCTGGCCACACGAGGATACCCGATGTTCGGCCCTACAGGCGAACGTGAGCCGCCGTGAACGGTCGAACGGGGATAATCTCCGGAGGCAACCGTAGCGCATCCCGGGACGCGCCATGGCGGGTCGCGTCCGGCGGGCGGCGATCGGCCGGTGCGGGCCGGGCCGGACGGGCTGCGCGGACGGGTTGTGCGGACGGGTTGTGCGGACGGGGGACCACCGGTCGCGGCATCGGGATCTGCCAGGGGAGACCGGTGGGATCGACGAGGGCGAGCAGGAGCAGGAGGGCAGGAATGCTGCAGGTTCTCGACCCGCCCTCGGTGCGGAGGTGGTCGCGGCTGGCCGCGGAGACGCTGGGGAAGGCGCGCGAGGAGATCGACGCGCTCAACGTCTTCCCGGTGCCCGACGGCGACACCGGTACCAACCTGCACCTGACCATGCTCTCCGCGGCCGAGGCGCTCGACGGGCTGCCCGCGGACGCGGGGACGGCGGCCACCTGGCAGGCGCTCGCGCAGGGAGCGCTGCTCGGCGCGCGGGGCAACTCCGGGGTGATCGTCAGCCAGGTGCTACGCGGCCTCGCCGAGGTGTTCAGAGAGGCCGAGGGGCGCGGCACGGACCTCTGCCGTGGCCTGGTCAGAGCCGCCGAGCTGGCCCGTGCCGCGGTGGCCAGGCCGGTCGAGGGCACGATCCTGAGCGTCCTGACCGCGGTCGCCGCGGCGGTGCGCGACGGCCGCGGAGATCTCGCCTCGATCGCGAGAAGGGCGGCCGAGGAGGCGCGCTCCGCGCTCCGCCGTACCCCCGGGCAGCTCGACGTGCTGGCCCGCAACGGGGTGGTCGACGCGGGCGGCGCGGGCCTGACGATCATTCTGGAGAGCCTCGCCGCGATCGTCACCGACTCCTACACCGGGCGGGTGGACATCCCCGCCCCGGCCCACCGGATCGGCGCGGAGGTCGCGGGGGAGAGCGCGGACGGGCCCGGCTACGAGGTCATGTACCTCCTGGAGGCCGGAGCGGCACAGGTCGCGGCGCTTCGCGCGGAACTCGACGCGCTGGGCGAGTCGCTGGTGATCGTGGGTGGGGACGACCTGTGGAACGTGCACGTTCACGTGGACGACGCGGGCGCGGCGATCGAGGCGGCGGTCCGGCTGGGGCGGCCCCACCGGATCAGGGTGACGTATCTGGTCGGCGCGGACAGGACCCACCCGGCCGCGCGGGGCAGGGGAGTGGTGGCCGTGGCGGCGGGACCCGCGCTGGCCGCGCTGTTCGAGGAGTCGGGGGCCGTGGTCGTCCGCCGCGAGCCGGGCTCCAGCCCGCCGCTGGCGGCGGTGCTCGCCGCCATCCGCGAGGCCGGCTCGGAGGTCGTGGTCCTGCCCAACGACAGCGGGACGCGCGAGGTCGCCGCGGCCGCCGCGGAGGTGGCCAGGGAGGAGGGCCTGGTGGTCGGCGTCCTGCCGACCAGGGCCTCGGTGCAGGGCCTGTCGGCGCTGGCCGTGCACGACCCGCTGCGCCGCTTCGACGACGATGTGGTGGCCATGACCGAGGCGGCCGCGCACACCCGCCACGGGCACGTCTGGGTGGCCGACCGCGAGGTCATGACGAGCGCGGGCCTGGCCGAGCCGGGTGACGTCCTGGGGGTGGTCGACGGGGACGCCGCGCTGATCGGCAGGGACCTCGGGGCCACCGCCCTGGAGGTCGTGGGCCGCATGGTGTCCTCCAGCAGCGAGCTGGTGACCGTTCTGGAGGGCGTCGACGCCCCCGAGGGGCTCGCGCGCGCGGTGCTGGACCACCTGGCCGAGACCAGGCCGGACATCGAGGTGGTGCTGTACGAGGGCGGCCAGGGCGGCTACCCGCTGCTCATCGGCGTCGAGTGAACCGGGTGGGTGAGCGGGCGCCGTGGGTTCGCCGACAGGCGCGCGTGAACCGTTCCGTGGGCCGGGCCGGGCGATTTCTGTCCCCCGCACACGGTAGAAAGCTGGGGTGACGAGCTTCGACGAGCCGCTGGCGAAGGCGCTGGACCCCAAAACCGCCAAGTTGCTGGAGAGCGTTCTCGACCTGCGCACCGTCGGCGACCTGCTGCGGCACTACCCGCGGCGCTACGCCGAGCGGGGTGAGCTGACCGACCTCGACGACCTGCGGGTCGACGAGCACGTCACGGTGGTGGGCGAGGTGACCAGGGCGATGCGCAGGCCGATGCGGAACAAGGGCGGCACCTGGCTGGAGGTCGAGGTCGTCGACGCCCGCCGCAGCAAGATCTACCTGTCGTTCTTCGGGAAGGCGTCCCACATCGCGGAGACGCGGCTGCGGCCGGGCAGGCGCGGCATGTTCGCCGGGAAGGTCGGCGCCTTCGGCCAGGGCGAGAAGCGCAAGTGGCAGCTCTCCCACCCCGAGTTCGAGATGATCGAGGAGCACGAGACGGGGGCCGAGGAGTTCGCCGCCGCGCTCGTGCCGATCTATCCGGCGGGCAAGGACGTGACGCCCTGGGCCATCCGCAGGGCGCTGGGCGTCGTCCTCGACACGATGGGCGAACTCGACGACCCGCTTCCCGAGGAACTGCGCGCCCGGCACAGGCTCCCCGGTCTGTCGGACGCGCTGCTGGCCGTTCATCGGCCGCGCGACCACGCCGACGTGGCCAGGGCGCGCAAGCGGCTCAGGTTCGACGAGGCGTTCCTGCTCCAGGCGGTGCTGCTGCAGCGCCGGATGGCCGCGGCCTCCTGGCCCGCCACCCCCAGGCCCGCGATCTCCGACGGGCTGCTCGCCGACTTCGACAAGCGGCTGCCGTTCGAGCTGACCGAGGGGCAGCGCGAGGTGGGCGAGGAGGTCGCGGCCGACCTGGCCATGGCCCACCCCATGCACCGGCTGCTCCAGGGCGAGGTCGGGGCGGGCAAGACCGTCGTCGCGCTGCGCGCGATGCTCCAGGTGGTCGACGCCGGGGGACAGGCCGTGCTGCTGGCGCCCACCGAGGTGCTCGCCCAGCAGCACCACAGGTCGATCTCGGCCATGCTCGGCGACCTGGCAGGCGGGGGCATGTTCGGCGGCACCGCGGTCGCCCTGCTGACCGGCTCGCTGGGCGCCGCGGCCCGCCGCTCGGCCATGCTCGACGTGGCCTCGGGCACGGCGGGCATCGTCGTCGGCACCCACGCGGTCCTGCAGGAGCGGGTCCAGTTCGCCGATCTCGGCCTGGTCGTGGTCGACGAGCAGCACAGGTTCGGCGTCGAGCAGCGCGACGCGCTTCGCGAGAAGGCCGGGGCCGGCCGCCCGCACGTGCTCGTCATGACCGCCACCCCCATCCCCCGCACGGTCGCCATGACGGTCTTCGGCGATCTCACGGTCTCCACGCTCTCCCAGCTGCCCTCCGGGCGTGCCCCGATCACCACGCACGTGGTTCCCGCCGCGGAGAAGCCGCACTTCCTCGACCGCGCCTGGACCCGGCTGCGCGAGGAGATCGGGCTGGGCCGCCAGGCCTACGTCGTGTGCCCGCGCATCGGCGACCTGGAGGGTGACGAGGGCGACATGTCGAAGTCCGACGACGAGCGCAGGCCGCCGCTGGCGGTGCTCGACGTGGCGGAGACGCTCTCGCGGGGGCCGCTGCTGGGGCTCCGTACGGAGGTGCTCCACGGCAAGCTCCCTCCCGAGGAGAAGGACGCGGTGATGAAGGCGTTCACCAGGGGAGAGATCGACGTGCTGGTGGCGACCACGGTCATCGAGGTCGGCGTCGACGTCCCCAACTCCTCGGTCATGGTCATCATGGACGCCGACAGGTTCGGCGTCTCGCAGCTCCACCAGCTCCGCGGCCGGGTCGGCCGCGGCGGGCTGCCCGGTCTCTGCCTGCTGGTGACCGACTCTCCCGGCGGCACGCCCGCCAGGGCGCGGCTCGACGCCGTGGCGGCCACCCTGGACGGCTTTGAGCTGTCCCGTGTCGACCTGGAACAGCGCAGGGAGGGTGATGTGCTCGGGGTGGCCCAGTCGGGACGCAGGTCGTCGCTGAAGATGCTCAGGCTCCTCCGTGACGAGGACGTCATCCACGCCGCGCGCCTGGACGCCGAGGCGATGCTGGAGGCCGACCTCGAGCTGGCGGGGCACCCCGTGCTCCGCGCGGAGATCGACAGGCTCCTGGCGGACGAGCGCGCCGAGTACCTGGAGAAGACCTGAGGGCCGACGGTGGCGATGCCCGGCGGGGCTTCGTGGCCGGGGCCGGCGGACGCGCCGTGCCCAACTGCGGGGACGGCCTCCCCCCGAATGCCGTCCCCGCCTGGGCCCACTCCCGGGTCAGGTGCCGAGAGCACCGGCGTGCGGAAGGGCTCACGATCACGCCGGTCGGCCTCCCCCTGGGTCACTTGGAGGCCGCAGGAATCATCATGCAAGGGACCGGCACCTGACGGAACGACCCTTACGCTTTCGTCGCCACTCCTTGCCCACTCTTGACCTAGATCACCTACCAGGACCCTTTTGACCTGCGGTTATGTGATGCGTCGCGACACGCCGTGCTGCGTGTGGCGCACCCGGGCCGCTCCGGGGGCAGGCGCCGGGGACGGGCGGCGGCACCGTGCGGTGCCATCGCGCGGTGGCGCCGCGCGATGGCACTGAGAGGATGGCCGGGTGAGCCGAGTCATCGCGGGAAGCGCAGGAGGACGGCGGCTGGCAGTGCCGCCGGGGCGGGGGACCCGCCCCACGAGCGACAGGGCCAGGGAGGGGATCTTCTCCACGGTGGGGTCGCTGATCGGCCCGCTGGAGGGGTGCCGGGTGCTCGACCTCTACGCGGGCTCGGGCGCGCTCGGGCTTGAGGCGCTCTCCCGGGGGGCCGCCCGGGTGCTTCTCGTGGAGTCGGACGCCAGGGCGATCCGGACGATCAGGCAGAACGTCACCTCGCTGGGGCTGCCCGGGGCCGAGGTCGCCGCCGACAGGGTCGAGCGGCTGCTGGCCAGGGGCGTCGGAGAGAGCGGGGAGCCGTACGACCTCGTCCTCGCCGACCCGCCGTACGCGCTGGGCGACGAGGAGGTGGGGACGGTGCTCGAACTGCTGCGCGACCGAGGCTGGCTGGCCGAGGACGCGCTCGTCGCGGTGGAGAGGGAGAGCCGGGGAGGGGACCTCCGCTGGCCGGCGGGGTACGAAGAGGAGAGGGTCCGTCGTTACGGTGAAGCGGCCGTTTGGTACGGTCGCGCCGCCGGGAATCCTTAAGAGCAGGGAGTCCACCTTGCGTCGCGTTGTCTGTCCGGGATCCTTCGATCCCGTCACGAACGGTCATCTGGACATCATCGGCCGGGCTTCCCGGCAGTACGACGAGGTCGTCGTGGCCGTACTGATCAACATCGAGAAGAAGAGCCTCTTCACGGTGGACGAACGTATCCAGACTCTCCAGACGGTCACCAAGGAGTACGGGAACGTCCGCGTGGACAAGTTCCACGGCCTCCTGGTCGACTACTGCAGGCAGCAGGAGATCCCCGCCATCGTGAAGGGCCTGCGCGCGATCAGCGACTTCGACTACGAGCTCCAGATGGCGCAGCTCAACTACCGGATGTCGGGGGTGGAGACCCTGTTCATGGCCACCGGGCCCGAGGTCTCCTTCCTGTCCTCCAGCCGCATCAAGGAGATCGTCAAGTATGGTGGGAGCGTGGCCGGGCTAGTTCCCGATCTTGTCCAGGAGCTCCTGGTCGAACGGCTCAGGGGCTAGGCCCTGCTATTCTCTTGTTTCGGCCTTGCACGATGGCGATGATGCGCCATGCCTAACGAGAGCGAAATGACTCATCCCAACCTTGACCCCCGAGCCCCATGGGTGATCTCTACCCATGACCTGGGGCGACGACCAGGGTCGATGCGGCGGATGGACCTCGTTCTCCCGGCACCGGCGGACATCGGCGTCGACATGATCGGCGTTCCCAAGGACGCCGAAGTCGAGCTGGACATCCGGCTTGAGGCGGTCATGGAGGGTGTGCTCGTCACGGGCACTGCGCAAGCCCCGCTGCGGGGGGAGTGCGCACGCTGCCTGGAGCCGGTCATCTCGCGAGCCGAGGTGGGCTTCCAGGAGCTGTTCTTCTACTCGGCAGAGGATGCTGCCGAGGGTGACTCGCTTCTCGACGGTGAACTTCTCGACCTCGAACCCGCGTTTCGCGACGCGGTGGTGCTCACACTGCCGTTGAGCCCGGTCTGCAGTGAGGACTGTGCCGGGCTCTGCGTGGAGTGCGGGGTCAGGCTGGCGGATGCCGGGCCTGACCACGGCCACGAGGTGATCGACGCCCGCTGGGCGAAGCTGCAGGGTCTGATTCCGGAACATAACAACGATCAGGAGAGCTGACGTGGCTGTCCCCAAGCGCAAGATGTCGCGGAGCAACACTCGCTCCCGCAGGTCGCAGTGGAAGGCCGCCGCGGTTTCGCTCGTGAGCTGCCCCCAGTGCCGCTCGCCGAAGCGTCCGCACGTGGCGTGCCCGACCTGCGGCACCTACAACCGCCGTCAGGTGATCGAGCCCTCCGCCTGATCGCAGTCTGACAGACGGATGCCGGCCGGGTCCTTTCCGGCCCGGTCGGCGTCACCGTCCGCCCACCCTGCGATGGCGGTCCGCCCGCGGTTGTGGTGGACGCCGGGGTTCGCGGTAGAACGCGTGCCCTCCCGGCGCCCACCACATCTTCGGGCATCTCTCGTTTCTTCGCCATCGCGCATTCGATGAGAGAGCGTGCGAGGAGAAGCCGTGGGTACGAGTGTCAAACCGGTCGCCGTCGAGTTCGTCAAGGACGAGCTTGAGCGCCTGCTGTCGGTGCGTCTGGACGTCGCCATCCTGGAGCGTGCGCTGACGCACCGCTCCTACGCGTACGAGAACGGCGGCCTGCCGACCAACGAGCGCCTGGAGTTCCTGGGCGACTCGGTGCTGGGCCTGGTCGTCACCGACACCCTCTACCGCAACCACCCCGACCTGCCCGAAGGGCAACTGGCCAAGCTCAGGGCCGCGGTGGTGAACATGCGCGCCCTCGCCGACGTGGCCCGCTCGCTGGGTCTCGGCCGTTTCCTGCGGCTCGGCCGGGGTGAGGAGGGCACCGGGGGGCGCGACAAGTCCTCGATCCTCGCGGACACCCTTGAGGCGCTGATCGGCGCGATCTACGTGAACAGGGGGCTGGACGAGGCGTTCCGCGTCGTCCACCTGCTCTTCGACCCCCTCATCACCCGCTCCGCCTCGCTCGGCGCCGGGCTCGACTGGAAGACCTCCCTGCAGGAGCTCACCGCCTCGGAGTCGCTCGGCGTGCCCGAATATCATGTTGAGGAGAGCGGCCCCGACCACGCCAAGTCCTTCACCGCGGTCGTTCGCGTCGGCGGAGAGGGATACGGTTCGGGATCCGGCCGCTCGAAGAAGGAAGCCGAGCAGCAGGCGGCGGAGGCGGCCTGGAACAGAATCCGCCAGGACCGCGACAGGCGCGAAGCCGGCTGACCGTCGCCCAAGGAGGGGTGCATGCCCGAACTGCCCGAGGTCGAGGTGGTACGCCGTGGCCTGGAGCGGTGGGTTTCCGGCAGGGTCGTCGCCCATGCCGAGGTGCTCCACCCGAGGGCGATCAGACGGCACCTTCCCGGAGCGGAGGAGTTCTCCACCCGGCTGAAGGGCCGCACCGTCGGTGCGGCGGAGCGCAGGGGTAAGTATCTCTGGCTGCCGCTGGACGGCCCCGACGCCATCCTGGCGCACCTCGGGATGAGCGGCCAGCTGCTGGTCGTGGAGCCGGACACGGTACCGGAGAAGCATCTGCGGGTCCGGATCGGCTTCACCGACGGTGGCCCGGAGCTGCGCTTCGTCGACCAGCGGACCTTCGGCCACGTGCTGGTGACCGCCATGACCCGGGCCGGCGGCCGGGCGGTGCCCGAGCCGATCGCGCACATCGCGGCCGACCCGTTCGAGGAGCATTTCGACGACGAGGCGTTCGCCCGCCGGTTGCGCGCCCGGCAGACCGAGGTCAAGCGCGCGCTGCTGGACCAGTCGCTGATCAGCGGTGTCGGCAACATCTACGCCGACGAGGCTCTCTGGCGGGCCAGGTTGCACGGCGCCCGGCCCACCGGGACGCTGACCAAGCCGAAGATCTCCGAGTTGCTGGGCGCCGCCAGGGCGGTGATGTCCGCCGCGCTGGCCGAGGGCGGCACATCCTTCGACAGTCTTTACGTGAATGTCAATGGTGAGAGCGGTTACTTCGACCGTTCCCTCGCGGTCTACGGCAGGCGTGACGAACCCTGCCCGCGGTGCGGCGCCCCGATCGTTCGCGAGTCGTTCATGAACCGTTCCTCCTACAGCTGCCCTCGCTGCCAGCCCAGGCCGAGGAGGGCCGCGGCGTGACGGACGTGCGGCTGACCGCCTGGGTCAGGGGTCGCGTGCAGGGTGTGGGTTTCCGCTGGTGGACGCGGTCCAGGGCGTTGGAGCTCGGCCTGGTCGGCTGGGCGCGCAACACGGCCGACGGCCGGGTCGAGGTGGTCGCGCAGGGGGCTGAGAAGTCCTGCGCGATGCTGCTCGAGCTGCTCAGGGGCGGTGAGACGCCCGGCAGGGTGGACGGGGTCGTCGAACGTTGGAGCGAGGTCAAAGGCGGTCTCGAGGGTTTTGTCGAGCGCTGACCACTTTCCTAAACCGCCCAAAATACGGTATAGTTGACTGTCGAGAGTGCCTACTGGTGCATCCATTCGGAGCGTTCAGCTTGACCGTCTCCCTCACCGGTGCGACTCTTGACAAAGAACCACGCGCACCCCTCCCGCGGCAAAGAAGTGCGCGAACCAGTCTGGTCACTCAGCGTGGAGGACCCTTTACTATGGCGAAGGCTCTACTAGGCCACGTCGGCGGTCCCGACCCTCGTATGGTCTCGGAAATGCGTCGTCTCCAGCAGCGCATCCGTGATCTCGAGGGAGAGCTCACCCGGCTCCAGGCCCAGAACGACGAACTCGCGGCAAGCGCCCGCGACGAGGAGTTCAACCGTCTGCAGGATCGCGAGCCGGCTCTCACCTAACGGGGTCGGGGCGGAAACACTGTCCGGGGACGCCTCACCGGGGCGTCCCTTGTCATATATGTCATATATGTCGTGCGAGGAAGGCCAGCTGCTCGGGTAACACCCTGCGGCGGTAGGCCGTGTCCTGGCATCCTTCGCTGATCCCTCCCTCGGCAGTGGCACCCAGTGCCTTCAGGGCCTTCAGCATGGTCTGGGTCTGCCGTGCCCACGCGTCGCGCTCCCCACATCCCAGCCAGACCGGGATGTTCACGAGTTCGCGCAGCGGCGCCTGCGCCGCGCTCACCGCCGGCGACGCCGCGACGACCGCCCCCACCTGTGCGGGGCCCAGCTCCGCGGCCAGCCTCAGCGCCCCCGCGCCACCCGCCGACCAGCCCATCAGCCCGATCTTCGCGGTGTCCATCCCGTTCATGCTCAGGTAGGGCAGCAGGGTTCCCGGGATGTCGGCGGAGGGCCAGTCGTCGATGGCGGCCAGCGCGAAGCGCCCGCCCCCGGCGGCCAGGTAGCGGTCGATCGCGTAGACGTCGAACGGTGTGCGCGCGTCACCCGCGGCCCCGTGAAGCATGATCACCACAGGCAGCCCGTCCGTCGCCCCCGGAGGCATCCCGACGATGACCCGGCGCCGGTCGACCCGGCTGCGCTGGAGCGTTCCAGGAGACGTCACCGGGGGCACGGGGACCGCGCCGCAGACGATCTGGGCGTACGCCCCCCTGATGCCGTCCGGGCCGGCCGCCAGCGCGGCGCCGCCGAGGCCCAGCGCGGTCAGCCCGCCGCCCACCAGGAAGGCACGCCGCCCGAGATGACCCCTGCCGCCCGATGGGCGTGACGGAGCTCCGTCAGCACCGCGTTCCGCGTTCATGCAGGGCACCATAGGCGGTGTGCGGGCGGGTGCGGGTGAAGAACGGTAGTCTTCCCGCGTTGGCGAAGCCGTGGGCTGACGGGGGAAGACGCGTTCATCGGCGCCCGGGGGCACGGCGCGACACGCGGACCGGCGCGACCACACCGTGAATGGGGGGTTCTCCTTGTATCTCAAGACCCTTACCCTGCGCGGTTTCAAGTCCTTCGCCTCGGCCACCACGCTCCGCTTCGAGCCGGGCATCACCGCGGTCGTCGGCCCCAACGGATCCGGCAAGTCCAACGTGGTCGACGCCCTGGCCTGGGTCATGGGGGAGCACAGCGCCAAGTCGTTGCGCGGCGGCAAGATGGAGGACGTCATCTTCGCCGGCACCTCCTCGCGGGCACCGCTGGGCCGCGCCGAGGTCACGCTGACCATCGACAACACCGACGGCATGCTCCCGATCGACTACACCGAGGTGACGATCAGCCGCCTGATGTTCAGGGCCGGCCAGAGCGAGTACGCCATCAACGGCGACACCTGCCGCCTGCTCGACATCCAGGAGCTGCTGTCCGACTCCGGCATCGGCCGCGAGATGCACGTCATCGTCGGCCAGGGCCAGCTCGACCAGGTGCTGCACGCCGGACCCGAGGAGCGCCGGGCGTTCATCGAGGAGGCCGCGGGCGTCCTGAAGCACCGCAAGCGCAAGGAGAAGGCGCTGCGGAAGCTCGACGCGATGCAGGCCAACATGACCCGGGTACAGGACCTCACCACCGAGCTGCGCCGCCAGCTCAAACCGCTGGGCCGCCAGGCCGAGATCGCCCGTAAGGCCGCCGTCATCCAGGCGGACCTCCGCGACGCCAGGCTCCGGCTGCTCGCCGACGACGTGCTCACCCTGCGGACCACCCTGGAACGGGAGATGGCCGACGAGGCGGCGGTCCTCGCCCGCCGCACCGCGGTGGAGACCGAGCTGGAGCAGGGCCAGGCCGCCGAGGCCGAGCTGGAGGCCGCCGATGCCGAGGCCCAGCCGCGCCTGACCGCCGCGCAGGAGACGTTCTTCCGGCTCTCCTCCCTCCGCGAGCGCCTCAGGGGCCTGGCGGGCCTCGCCGCCGAGCGGCACCGGCACGCCGTCGACACCGCGGTGGAGCGGCGGGGGCGCGACCCGGAGGACTTCGAGCGTGAGGCCGAGGAGGTCCGCGAGCAGGAGCGGGTCCTGGTCGAGCTGCTGGAGGGGGAGCGGGAGTCGCTCGCGGAAACCGTGGCCAGGCGTACCGAGACCGAGGCCGCGCTCGCCGCGGAGGAGCGGCGGCTGGCCGCGGAGGCCAGGGCCGCCGCCGACCGGCGCGAGGGCCTGGCCAGGATCAGGGGGCAGGCCGGGGCGGCGCGCAGCCGGGCGGGGGCCGCCGAGGAGGAGATCGGCCGGTTGCGGCGCTCGCTGGAGGAGGCCGAACAGCGCGCCGAGGAGGCCCGCGCCGAGCACGACAGCCAGGAGACGGCCGAGCCGGCCGCCGATCCGGCCCTCGCCGAGGAGCTGGAGATCGCCCTGGAGACGGTCGAGCAGGCCAGGGAGTCCGTCGAGTCGGCCAGGGCCGGGGTCGAGGAGGCCAAGGCGGCCGTCGCGGGCCCGAACGCCGCGCTCGGCGCCGCCAGGGCCGCCCTCGCCGCGGCACGCAAGGCCGACCAGCAGGCGCAGCGCCAGGTGGCCGCGCTGGAAGCCAGGTTCGAGGCGCTGGAGATGGGTCTGGCCGGCGGTGCCGACGGCGGTGCCGCGCTGCTCGCCGCCGACCTGGCCGGGGTGCTCGGGCCGGTGGCGACCATGCTGTCGGTGCGGCCCGGTGCCGAGGTGGCCGTCGCCGCCGTGCTCGGGGCCGCCGCCGAGGCCGTGGCCGTCGAGTCGCTGCAGAGCGCGGCCGACGCCATCGAGTTCCTCCGGGGCCGCGACGGCGGCCAGGCAGGCCTCGTCATCGCCGCCGGTGAAGCGGCGGTCCCGCCGGGCCAGGTGCCGCAGGCGGGCGCGGAGTGGGCGATCGACCTGGTCACGGTCTCCACCGAGCTGCGGGCCGCCGCCACCCACCTGCTGGCGGACGTGCTGGTCGTGGACGACCTCGCGACCGCGAGGAAGACGGTCGAACAGTATCCCGGGCTGCGGGCCGTCACCCGCTCCGGCGACCTGCTGGGGGCCCACGCCGCCGCCGGCGGCGGTTCGGCGGGCGCCACCTCCGCCATTCAGATGCGGGCCGCGCTCGACGAGGCGACCGCCGACCTGGCCGAGGCCAGGGTCGCCGCCGAACTCGCGGCGACGGAGCTGGAGGAGACCGCGGAGGCCGAGGGGGAGGCGCAGTTCGCGGTCGAGAACGCCCAGGCGCGGATCGCCGAAGCGCAGACGGGAGTGCAGAACGCGCAGGCCGGGGTCAACGCGGCACAGGCCGTCCTGGACCAGGTCCGGGCGAGGCAGCGCGACGCGGACCAGAAGGTCGCCGCGGTGGCCAGGAGGCTCGCCCAGCTGGACGCCGCCGCCAGGGCGGCCCGGGACGAATGCGAGCGCCTGGCGGCGGGCGTACGGGCCGCCGAGGAGGCGCGGGACCGCGACGCGGCCGGTCTCGCCGAGCTGGAGGAGCGGCTCGCCGCGGCCGTGGCCGCCGAGGAGCGACAGATCGAGCCCAGCACCGACCTGCGCGACGAGCTCGCCGAGATCTGCGCGGCGGCCAGGCAGGACGAGATGGAGGCCCGCCTCACGGTACGGACGGCGGAGGAGCGGGTCAGGGGCATCGACGGCAGGGCGGAGGAGCTGACGCGCGCCGCGGAGCGTGAGCGCGAGGAGAGGTCCAGGGCGGCCGAGCGCAGGGAGCGGCGGCGCGAGCAGGCTCGGGTGGCCCAGGCGGTCGTCAGGGGCGCGGAGCTGGCGCTGCGCACGCTGGAGGCCTCCCTGGCCGCCGCCGCGGGAGAGCGCGACGAGGCGGAGCGGGCCCGCGGGCAGGTCGACGCCTCGCTCAAGGCGATCCGGGTCCGGGTCCGTGAGCTCACCGGTGAACTGGACAAGCTGGTCAACCGGGCACACGGCAGCGAGGTGGCCCGCACCGAGCAGCGGCTCCGCCTGGAGCAGCTCCAGGGGCGGGCGGTGGAGGAGTACGGCGTCGAGGCGGACACCCTCATCGCCGAGTACGGCCCCGGTGAGCCGATTCCGACGGCGGACGGCGAGCCCGTTCCCTACGACCGCGAGGAGCAGCTCAAACGGGCCAGGGCGGCCGACCGGCAGATGGCCCAGCTCGGCAAGGTCAACCCGCTCGCGCTGGAGGAGTTCGCGGCCCTCGAGGAGCGGCACTCGTTTCTCACCTCGCAGCTGGAAGACCTCAAGAAGACCCGCCGCGACCTGCTGCTCGTGGTCAAGGAGGTCGACGAGCGGGTCGAGCAGGTCTTCGGCGCCGCCTTCGCGGACGTGGCCCGCGAGTTCGAGACGATCTTCACGCGGGTGTTCCCCGGCGGTGAGGGCAGGCTGCTGCTCACCGACCCGGAGGACATGCTGACCACCGGTGTCGAGGTCGAGGCCCGGCCGCCGGGCAAGAAGGTCAAGCGGCTGTCGCTGCTGTCCGGTGGCGAGCGGTCGCTGACCGCGGTGGCGTTCCTCGTGTCCATCTTCAAGGCGCGGCCCTCGCCGTTCTACGTGATGGACGAGGTCGAGGCCGCGCTGGACGACACCAACACCCAGCGCCTGCTCACCCTTTTCGAGGAACTCCGGCAGACCTCGCAGATCATCATCATCACCCACCAGAAGCGCACCATGGAGATCGCCGACGCGCTGTACGGCGTGTCGATGCGCGGGGACGGCGTCACCCAGGTCATCAGCCAGCGCCTGAGGGAGAACGAGTCCGCCTGAACCTCCCGGGTTCCCGGAGAGGCCGGGCGGTGCTCCGGGGGCGTCCTCCGGGACGGAGCGGTGGGAGGTCGTGAGCCTGCCCGGGTCTCCGGGGACGGTTCCGGAGGGCCGGTGCGGGGCCGGGCGGTCGTGAGCCCGCTCCGGTGCTCGAAACCGTGTTTTCGAGGACGAACCAGGACGGTTCGCGCGGTGAGATGGTGACCGACGGTGAGGAACCGCGAACCCGTCCGGACCCCTTGAGGTCGGAGCATCCCGGGGCGTCTGGAAAACTGTGGTCTTGTGGAAGCCTATCTCGGCATAATCGCGATCATCGTCGTCGTCGCCCTGCTGGCGGCAGGCGGCATGCTCCTGCTGTTCAGGAGGGGGGGCACCAGCGCGCCGCCGCGGGTCGAGGCGCCCGAGGCGCCGCCGGCCCCCGAGGAGACGCGGGCCCCCGGCAAGGGCGCGGTCATGGACGACGAGGCGACGACCACCGTGCCGCCGCCGGCCAGGCCGGTCGAGCCCGAGGTCGTCGTCATCCCGGAGATCGAGATCCCGCCGCCGTCCGCCGGCCGGATGGTGCGGCTCCGCGCCCGGCTGGCCCGGTCGCAGAGCACCCTGGGCAAGGGGCTCCTGGAGCTGCTCTCCCGTGACCGTCTCGACGACGACGCCTGGGACGAGATCGAGGAGACCCTGATCACCGCGGACGTCGGCGTGGCGCCGACCCGGGCGATGGTCGACGAGCTGCGTACCCGGGTGAAGGTGCTGGGCAGCCGGACACCCGAGGAGGCGCGCGCCCTGCTCAGGGAGCAGCTGCTCACCCAGATCGGTGCCGGCATGGACCGTACGCTGCACGTCAAGCCGCACGGTGAGCGTCCCGCGGTGGTCCTCGTGGTCGGGGTCAACGGCACCGGCAAGACCACCACCACGGGCAAGCTGGCGCGCGTCCTCATCGGTGACGGCGGCAAGGTCGTGCTGGGCGCCGCCGACACCTTCCGTGCCGCCGCCGCCGACCAGCTGCAGACCTGGGGAGAGCGGGTCGGGGCCGCGGTGGTACGCGGCCCGGAGGGCGGCGACCCCGCCTCGGTGGCCTTCGACGCCGTCGCCGAGGGCATCAGCGAGAAGGCCGACGTGGTGATCGTCGACACCGCCGGGCGGCTGCACACCAAGACCGGCCTGATGGACGAGCTCGGCAAGGTCAAGCGCGTCATCGAGAAGAAGGCCACCGTCGACGAGGTCCTGCTCGTCCTCGACGCCACCACGGGCCAGAACGGCATGCGCCAGGCCCAGGTGTTCGCCGAGGTGGTCAACATCACCGGCATCGCCCTGACCAAGCTCGACGGCACCGCCAAGGGCGGCATCATCATCTCCGTCCAGCGCGAGCTGGGCGTGCCGGTCAAGCTGGTCGGCCTCGGTGAGGGTCCCGACGACCTCGCCCCGTTCGATCCCGAGGTCTTCGTGGACACGCTCCTCGGGGGGTGAGCCCCGCCGGGCCGGTCGGTCTCGGGGGAGGCCGACCGGCGTGGCCCGGTTCGATCCCGAGGTCTCGGAGATCGAGCCTCGCTCTCAGTGCGGGGCGTGGGACCGGGTGCCGATGGGGACGACCAGCGGGGTGCCGGCCACCGGGTCCTCGATGACCTTGGCGTCCAGCTCGAAGACCTCCGCCAGCAGGGCCTCGGTGAGCACCTCGGACGGGGACCCGGCGGCGACGACCCTGCCGTCTCGCATGGCCACCAGGCGGTCGGCGTAGCGGGCGGCGAGATTCAGGTCGTGCAGGACCATCACCACGGTGCGGCCCAGCTCGCGGTGGAGCCTGCGCACCAGCTCCAGCACCTCGATCTGGTGGGCGAGGTCGAGGAAGGTCGTCGGCTCGTCGAGCAGCAGCAGGTCGGTGCCCTGGGCGAGGGCCATGGAGATCCAGGCCCGCTGCCGCTGCCCGCCCGACAGCTCGTCCAGCGGGCGGTCGCCCAGGTCGAGCAGGCCGGTCATGGCCAGGGCCGCGCCGACCGCGGACTCGTCGTCGGACGACCACTGCCGGTACCAGGTCTGGTGCGGGTGCCGTCCCCTGGAGACCAGGTCGGCGACGGTCAGCCCCTCGGGTGCCGAGGGGGACTGGGGCAGCACGCCCAGGACCCTGGCGACCTCCCTGCCGGGCATCCTGTCGATGCGCTTGCCGTCCAGCAGTACCTCGCCGCCCGACGGCTTGAGCAGCCGCCCCATGGCGCGCAGCAGCGTGGACTTGCCGCACCCGTTCGGCCCGATGACGGCGGTCACCGTCCCGGCCTCGATCCCGAGGTCGAGGCCGTCGACGACGACGCGGTCCCCGTACCCCAGTTTGAGGTCAACGGCCTGGAGTCTCACGTACGGGCCTTCCTGCGCACACGGATGAGGAGATAGATCAGGTAGGGGGCGCCGATGACTCCGGTGACCACGCCCACCGGCAGCTCGACGGGGCTGAACGCGGTCCTGGCGACCAGGTCCGCGCCGACGGTGAGGACCGCGCCGGCCAGGGCCGAGACGACCAGCGGGGGTTGTGCCACCCCGGCCAGGCGCAGCGCGATCTGCGGTGCGGCCAGGGCGACGAACGCGATCGGCCCGGCGGAGGCGGTCGCCGTCGCCGCGAGGAGTACGGCCGCGAGGATCATCAGCCCCCTGGTGAGGTTCATCCGCACCCCCAGGCCGGTCACGGTGTCGTCGCCGAAGCGCAGTGCGCCGAGCGAGGCGGTGCCGAGCAGCGCCGGTGGGACGAGCAGGGCCAGCGCGATCGCGACCGGCGTCACGTGCTCCCAGCCCCGGCCGTTCAGCGAGCCGCTGATCCAGACCATGGCCCGGCTGCTGTCGTTGACGTCGCCGACGGTCAGCAGCCAGAACTTGAGGTTGGTGCAGATCGCCGAGACGCCGATGCCGACCAGGACCAGCCGGTAGCCGTCCATGCCTTTGCGCCAGGCCAGCAGGTAGACGGTCAGCGCGCCGACCAGACCGCCGAGCAGGGCCGCCGCGGGGACGCCCGCCTCGGCGAGGACGCCGCTCACGCCGCCCCAGGTGTTTCCCGCCGCCACGATGACCGCGACCACGGTCACGCTGGCCCCGGTGGTGACGCCCAGGATGTCCGGGCTGGCCAGTGGGTTGCGGGCGATGGCCTGGACGATCGCCCCGGACAGGGCGAGCGCCGCGCCGACCCCGGCGCCGGTCAGCGCGCGGGGAAGCCGGAGTTGCATGACGACGAAATGGTCGGGCCCGTCGCCGGTGATGGCGCGGAGGACCTCGGAGACGCTCATCGGGATGTCGCCGAGGCGCATGCTGAGCGCCATGAGCAGCACCGTTGTGCCCAGCAGGACCAGTGCGGCGGCCACGGAGCGCGGCCGGAACAGCCAGGAGGCGGGACCGATGCGCAGCGCCCGCCTGCTGAGGCGAGGGGGCGCGGTCGAGGTCACAGCCGCACCGGCCTTCTGCGCCGTACCAGGGCTATGAAGAACGGCGCGCCCGCGAGGGCGAGGACCACGCCCACCTCCAGTTCGCCGGGATGGGCCACCACGCGGCCGATGACGTCGGCGAGGAGCAGGGCCGAGGCGCCCGCCAGGCCGGAGTACGGCAGCAGCCAGCGGTGATCGGGGCCGGAGAGCGGCCGGGTGAGGTGCGGGACGATCAGGCCGACGAAGGCCAGCGCGCCGCAGACCGCCACGGAGGCGCCGCTGAGCAGGGTGATGGCGGCGATGCCGGTGGCACGGGTGACGGCGACGTTCTGGCCGAGCGCGCGGGCGACGTCCTCGCCCAGGGAGAGCGCGTTGAGGCCGGGCGCGCCTGCCAGGGCCACGATCAGGCCGACGGCGATGAAGGGGAGCACCTGCCAGGCCACGTCCGCGCCCCTGGCCGCTATCGACCCCAGCTGCCAGAAGCGGAAGGTGTCCATGGCCTGCTCGTCCAGCAGCACCAGCGCCGAGGTGAGCCCGTAGAGGAAGGCGCTGACGGCGGTGCCGGCGAGGGCCAGGGTCACCGGCGTGGGGCCGCCCCGGCCGCCGGCCATGCCGAGGGCGAACACCCCGGCGCTGGCGACGAGGGCTCCGGCGAGGCCGAACCAGATGTAGCCGTACGGGCTGCCGACCCCCAGGACCACGATGCTGAGGACCATGGCGAAGGCCGCGCCCTGGGTGACGCCGAGCAGTCCCGGGTCGGCCAACGGGTTGCGGGTGTGGCCCTGCATGAGGGCGCCCGCGACACCGAGGGCGATCCCGGCCATGACGCCGATGGCGGTTCTGGGGATGCGCAGCGACCGGACGATGATGTCGTTCTCGGTACCCGTGGGGCCGGTGAGCGCGTGCCAGACGTCGGCCGGCGGGATCGGTTTGGCCCCGAACGCGAGGCTCAGCGTGACCGCCGACGCCAGGAGAGCGAGCAGTCCACCCAGCACGAGGAGGCGGCGGTGGTGGATTCTCCGGATGGTGCCGGGCGGGGCGGCCCGTGGAACGGACATGGCATTGATCACCTGACCTCCCCTTTTTTGCGTGATCGAGGCTGAGTATGCCAGTTTAGGTATAGCTAAGCTAAATAAGGGTTACCTAAACTTTGTGAGGAGATCCAGGAATCATGAGAGCATTGCGCGCCCTGGCCGTCGGGGTGGCGGGAGCCGTGCTGTCCGCGGGTCTCGCCGCCTGCGGGTCGAGCACCCCGGAGGCCACCGGTGCCTCCGGCGCGTCCGCGGCTCCCGCGGCGAGCGACGCGGCGGCCTTCCCCAGGACCGTGAAGCACGTCATGGGGGAGGCGACGATCCCCGCCCAGCCCAAGCGGGTCGTGGCCCTCGACCAGAGCTTCGTCGACGCGGTGCTGACCCTGGAGACCGAGGTCGTCGGTTTCACCAGTTACCGGGGGATCGAAGGGGAGCTCCCCGACTACCTGACCCCGGTCCTCGGCCACGCCAAGGAGGCCACCTCGGTCGGGACCCTGGAACAGCCCAGCCTGGAGCGGATCCTCGCGCTCAAGCCCGACCTGATCGTCTCGGCCAAGGTTCGCCACGAGGCGCTGTACGACAAGCTGTCGCAGATCGCGCCGACGGTGTTCAGCGAGACCACCGGGGCCATCTGGAAGGAGAACCTCCAGCTCGTGGGCCAGGCCCTGGGCAAGGAGGACCTCGCCGAGCAGAAGATCAAGGAATACCAGGACCGCGCCGGTAAGATCGGCGAGTCCATCAAGGCCAAGGAGGGCGAGCTGCCCACCGTCTCCATCGCCCGCTTCGCGGGTGAGCCGACGGTCCGGCTGTACGTGGAGAACTCCTACTCGGGCCTGGTGCTCAAGGACGTCGGCTTCCCGCGTCCCGAGGACCAGCCGACCGTGACCGACGCGATCATGGTTCCGATCAGCCAGGAGAACATCTCCCAGCTCGACGCCGACCACATCTTCGTCGCGGCCTACGAGGACCCGGCGGTCGGGCCGGTCAAGGAGAAGTTCGAGGCCAACCCGCTCTGGGGCAAGCTCAAGGGCGCCAAGCACGACGTCAACGACACCGTCTGGATGAGTGCCGTCGGCATCCAGGGCGCGCACGCCATCCTCGACGACCTCGCCAAGATCTTCGAGGTCGACCCGGCCCGGGCCGGCTGACCGGCCGGGAGGGGCGGGCCGCCTGTCCCGCCTTCCGATGCCAGGACCGGCACGGGCTCGACGAGCCGTGCCGGTCCCTGCGCGTCGCGGCCGGTCCGCGACAGGGGCGCCCCCCCGGGCGTGGTCTTCTCAAATACTGATCGATTTCGGGTACCCGCACATCACATACTCGGATGCGAACACGGTACGAGCCGTGTCCGCCAGGGGAAGCGGGCGGTGAACCGCCAGGGGGTGCCGGGCCGTCTTCCAGGTGGTGATTAATTCCGCGACGCGTGGGAAGCGGGGAGACGTGGAGATGGGTCTCGGAACTTCTGCGGGCGCGGGCCCCGACCCGGTGACGGGTCCAGGGGGCGTGGCGGTTGACATCTTTCCTAACCCGAAAGTTGCTGCTACCTGGGGTTATGTGATGATAGACACACCTTCGACTGAATCTGGAGAACGATGTTACGATATTGATACTTGTTCGGCTGTAGGGCGTGTCGTACCCGCCGTTGGCGCAGTCAGCGAGCAGTCTCCCGATCGCGCAGGGCTTTTAACGGCCCCCTTACGGGGTGCCTGCGAGCATCGGCTACGCCGTCAGAAAGGGTGTAGCGCAGTCTCGCCGGGCGGTAGCGGGGGGAAAAGCACGAGGGGGATCCAATGATCACGATGACGGAAGAGCAACGCCAGGACTGGTTCGAGCGCGATGTCGTGCCGGTCACCAGTCAGCTCTACGCGTCCGCGATGCGCCTGACCCGCAACACCGCCGATGCGGAGGACCTGGTCCAGGAGACCGTCACCAAGGCGTTCACCTCCTACCACCAGTTCCGCGAGGGCACCAACCTCAAGGCGTGGCTGCACCGCATCCTGACCAACAACTTCATCAACGACTACCGCAAGAAGCAGCGCTCGCCCAAGCTCTCGGCCGCCGAGGAGATCGAGGACTGGCAGCTCGCCGCCGCCGAGTCCCACACGTCAAGCGGTCTCAAGTCCGCCGAGACCGAGGCGCTGGAGCAGCTGCCGGACAGCGCGGTCATGAACGCCCTGCGTGCCCTGCCCGAGGACTTCCGGGTCGCCGTCTACCTGGCCGACGTCGAGGGCTTCGCCTACAAGGAGATCGCCGAACGGATGGGCACCCCCATCGGCACGGTCATGTCCCGCCTCCACCGGGGTCGCCGCCAGCTCCGCACCATGCTTGAGGGCTACGCGCGCGAGGAGGGCGGTCTTCGCTCGGCGATCGAGCAGGCCAAGGTGGCCTGAGTCGTTTGTGCGGTGGCGATGGGGCGGACGGGTCTGCCGGGCTCGGCCATCGAGCAGCGGGCCCGGCCGGTCTGAGTCGTTGACGGGGCGAAGGGGTCAGCCGGATGCGATCAGCGCGACCGCGGCGAGCGTGAAGCCGATGCCCACGGTCTGCACGGTGTTGAGCCGCTCCCCCAGCACCTGACGGGCCAGCAGCAGCGTGCTCGCCGGGTAGAGCGAGACCAGGACGCCGACGAGGCTCAGCAGCCCGCGCTGCTGGGCCAGCATGAACAGCACGTTGGCCACCATGTCGAGTACTCCGGCCGCGATGATGACGCGCAGCGTGCCCGGCCCGGGGCGCAGGGTGCGGCCGGTGGTCAGGGCCAGCAGGGCGATGAGGGTGACCGAGGCCAGACGCGCCCCGACCAGAGGCCACGCGCCGCCCTCCGCGGGGGCCTGGGCGAGCAGGATGAAGAAGCCGCCGAAACCCGCGCCCGCGGCGAGGGAGGCCAGGATCGGGCCGTACCCGCCGCCGCTTCCCCCGCCGGAGGAGTCGCGGCTCACCAGCAGCACCGCCAGTAGCGCCAGGACCACGCCCACCAGCGCCATCGGCTCGGGGCGCTCCCCGACGGCCAGCCCGAACAGCACGGGCAGCACCGCCGAGACGGTCGCGGTGATCGGCGCCACCACCGACATCACACCGGTGGCCAGGGCCCGGTAGAACAGCACCACCGCCGCCGCGCCGCAGAGCCCGGAGGCCGCACCCCAGGCCAGCGTCACGGGCGCGGGGGTCCCCGGCAGGATCGGCAGCAGCACGACGGCCACGGCCAGCCCCGTGATCTGGGAGAGGACCACCACGGCGAGCACCCGCGACCGGCGGGTGGCCATGCCGCCCAGAAAGTCCGCGGTGCCGTAAACCATCGCGCAGGCCGTTGCCAGCACCACAGCGGTCATACGTCACCTCAGTTCAATGAAATGTACTCCTAGTACAATATATGGAGTGCAATAGAGTGCAAAACGAGTTAACTAGACTGAACTCATGGACCCAGAGACGATCACCGCCGCGGTCGCCAACAACGTGCGGGCCCAGCGGGCGCACCGGCAGATGACCCTCGACGAGCTCGCCGCGCGCTCCGGGGTGAGCCGGGGCATGCTGGTCCAGGTCGAGCAGGGCAGGACCAATCCGAGCATCACCACGCTCACCCGCATCGCCGACGCGCTCGGGGTGACCGTCGCGCGGATGGTGGAGGTCTCCGACACACCCGTGGTCCGGATCGTCCACAGCACGGACGTGGTCACCTTCCCGCACGGCGACTCCAGCACCGCGCGCCTGCTGGTCGGCACCGACGCGCCCGCCATCCTGGAGCTGTGGGACTGGCGGCTGGCCCCCGGCGACCACCACGACGGCGACGCCCACCCACCGGGCACGCGCGAGATGCTGACCGTGCTGGAGGGGCGGCTCACCCTCTCGGTGTACGGCAGAAGCCACATCGCCGAGGAGGGGGACGCGGTCGTGTTCAACGCCGACCGCCCGCACCGGTACGCCAACGAGGGGGACGTCCCGCTGCGGTTCGTGATGGTCGTGACCGAGCCCCGCGAGACGCCGGATCGCTGACCGATATGAGATGTCCGCTGGAAAGAGCCTTTTTAAGGCTCTAACTGGTCTCATCAGATGAGACGTCGCCCCCGGGTGCGCATCTCATTCGATGTGGCGTCGAAGTGGCGCGTCGGTACAGGCTAATCGGCGGTCTATGTCCCATCCTGGGAAAGACCCGGCTATGACCTTGCGGGGGACGCGGCCGGGGCCGCTCGCCGTCCTCGCGTTGCTTTCGGGGGGAAGCATGCGGGTACGGATGGTGTCGATGGCCCTGCTGCTCGCAGCGGCTGGGTGCGCTTCTCCGATCACCACGACAGGCGCGCCCCCGCCTACCGCGACCATCGCGCCCACCGGGCGGGCCACGCCGATCGGGCCGAACGAGCCGACCGCCCCCATCGTGCCCATCGTGCCCGCCGGGCCGACCGGACCCCCGGGGCGTACCGCGCCCGCCGGTGCCCCTGCCGGCGCTCCCGCCGCCGGCGCGCCCTCGGCGACCGCCTCGGGGACGGCGGGCGCGAGGAAGGCCGAGGCCCGGCCGGACTGGCCGGTGGGAGACTTCCCCGTTCCGCGCCCGGCACGCAGGATCAACTGCGAGCGGGTCAGATGCGTGGCGCTGACCTTCGACGACGGTCCGGGGGCCTACACCGCCGCCCTGCTCGACATGCTCGCCAGGCACCGGGGCAGGGCGACCTTCTTCGTCGTCGGGCAGATGGTGCCCGGGGACGGCGAGCGGATCCTCCGCAGGATGGTGGCCGAGGGACACGAGCTGGGCAACCACAGCTGGAGCCACCCGGAGCTGCCCGGGCTGTCGGAGGCCGGTATCAGAGAGCAGCTGAACCGTACCCAGTGGATCGTCAAGCGCGCGACGGGGGTGACGATGGACCTCATGCGCCCGCCGTACGGGGCGACCGATGCCCGGGTCGCCGCGGAGAGCCGCCACCTGGGGCTCGCCCAGATCCTGTGGGACGTCGACACGCTCGACTGGCGGGACAGGGACTCCTCGATCGTCGCCCGCCGCGCGGCCGAGGCGACACCGGGCTCCATCGTGCTGATGCACGACATCCATGCCTCCACCGTCCAGGCCGTTCCGCGGCTGCTGCACCATTTCGCCGCCAGGGGCTACCGGTTGGTGACGCTCTCCGAGCTGTACGGGAGGCGCCTGGTGTCGGGCAGGAAGTACCCCGTCGACAGCGGCTTCTGAGATCCTCCGAGCCGGCCCTCGTGCCGGATGGGGGTCCGGCGGAGCGTGAACCTCCCGCGCCTGTTTCCCGACTGTTCCTCCTCGAGGAGGCAGGGTGACTGACGAACTGCTGGTGGTCCGGTGCCGGCTCGGCGAGCGCGAGGCGTTCGCCGAGCTGGTGAGGGCCTGGCACGATCCGGTTTGGAACTACGTGCGGCGCATGCTGGGACCCGCGCAGGCCGACGACGTGGCCCAGGAGGTCTGGGTGGCCGTGGTGCGCGGGCTGCCGCGGCTGAGGGAGCCGGGCAGGTTCGCGCCCTGGCTGTTCACGATCGCCAGGCGTGCGGTGGCCGACCGGCTCCGCGAGGAGTACGCCAGACCCGAGGTCCTGACGGAGGAGGAACGCGCGACCGGCGACCCGGCCGACGCCCTCGCGGACCGCGCCGGCCTGCTGGCGGGCCTGTCGGAGCTGCCGGTCAGGGAGCGGGAGATCCTCGTGCTGTTCTACCTGCACGACCTCTCCCTGGAGGACTGCGCGCAGATCTGCGCCGTCCCCGTCGGCACCGTCAAGTCACGCCTGTCCCGCGCGCGGCGCATGCTGCGCGACCGGCTCACGGAGAAGGGATATCGAGAATGAACCCCGACGACATGATCGGCAGGCTGTCCGGGCCGCTGTCGCTGCGCCGCCGGATCGGCAACGTCGTGGCCCTGCTCGGCGGGCTGGGCGGGGCGCTGTTCACCGGTCTGCTGTGGGCCACGGAACCCACCCTGCCGGGTCGTACGCACCTGGCCTTCGGCGCGATGGTCGCGCTCGGCCTGGCCTGGGCCGGCTACGGAGCCTGGGCGTTGACCCGCAGGACGCCGCTGTTCGCCCTCGACCGGGTGGTCGCCGCCTGGCTGGCGGTGGCCGCGACCGTCCTGCTGACGGCGGGAACGGCCGCGATCGCGATCACCAGGGGGACCTGGGCCGGCGCGGCGGGGGTCGCCGTCGCCGCGACGCTGGCCATGCTCGCGGTGACGTTCCTGCTCAGGGCCCGCGCCGACCACGCCGCCCTGCTGCGACGCAGGCACGAACTCGGTGGCTGAGACCCGCCGCGGCCAGGGCCGCGGCGAGGCAGGCCATCGGGATCGATGGCAGCACATAGCGGTGGTCGAAGTCCAGCGCGGCGATCGGGGCGACGAGCAGGAAGACGGCCGTCGCCCACGGCAGCAGGGCCGGGCGCCGCCGCCCGACGGCTCCGAGGCCGCCCAGCAGCAGGAGCGCGCCGAGCAGCGGGCCGTGCAGGACCCCGGGGTAGGTGTAGCCGCCGAGGAGGTTTCCGTAGGGCTCGACCGACGACATCCCCCGGATGCCGCCGTCGTACTCCCGGCGCACCTGGTCGATCAGCGGGAAGGCGGGCAGCGGCCAGGAACCGACGGGGAACGTCAGGGCGGGGGAGACCCGCAGGGGATGACGCACCGGGGTCGCCGCGAAGGCGAGCGAGGTGTCGCGGGCGACCTCGCGGAGATAGTCGAGCGGCTGCGCGGCGATGGCACGCAGCGCGAAGGACCTGGCCAGGTCGTTGTGGGCGAACCGGCCTCCGGGCAACCTGTTGAGCGAGGCGCCGGCGGCCCAGACGTACTCTGACGCGGCGTCGACCACCGTGCCGTTCGGGCAGAGAACCGCCTCCCGGGCCGGTGGTCTGATCACCGAGCAGTCGGCGAACGTCATCGTGCGCGCCCACAGCGCCACACCGTCGGAGCCGCTGAGCGCGAACCGCCCGTGATGCTGCTGATACCAGCCCGCGTAGGCGGCGAGCGGCAACGTCCCGGCGACGACCAGCGCGACCACCCGCCGCCGACCGGCCCGCCGCAGGAGCAGGTGGAGCAGGACCAGCCCCAACAGGGGCACCGCGACCGTGCGGGTGAGCCCGGCCAGTGCCAGCAGCAGGCCCGTGGCCGCGGCCGCCCGCGCCGAAGGGCGCTCCCGCCACATGAGCACCGTCAGGGCGGCCGTGACGAGGAAGATGACCTGGGTGTCGGAGAGCACGGCGTGTTCGAGCCGCAGGAACGCGGGGTTGAACAGGATCGGCAGGGTGGCCAGGGCCGCCCCCCACCCGGGGAGTGCGTGGCGGCGCAGCACCAGGTAGATCATCAGGGCCGTGCCGAGGCCCATCAGGTGCTGGAGACCCGCGATGAGCTGGACGCTGTGGAAGGGCAGCAGCAGCCGGAGCAGGAAGGGGTACCCGGCCGGATGGAACGCGCCGGAGGGCTCCAGATGGACCGCGGTGTTCAGATAGGTGAAGGAGTCGTACCAGTAGAGCTGGGCGGTGTCGTAGCCGAGCATGACGAGGACGCGGAGCCCCGCCGCCGTCGCGATCGCGACGGCGAACGGCAGGTGACCGCCGAGGAGCCGGTCGCGCGGCCCGCTCCGGCCGGGCGTGGTGGGTACGGTCGTGACGGCGCCGGGTGAGGCGAGCATGGATGGTTCCCCCGTTCCGGGGCCGGGGGGTTCCCGGCACGGTGGGAGCAGTCCAGCGAGTGATCGATAACCTTGACGTCACCGAATCCGGTTACGCCCGCGTTATGCCGCCTGTGGCACGCTGGCGCGACTCGGAGCCAGGGGAGGCACGTTTTGCGGGTGTTGGTGGTCGAGGACGAGAGGATGCTCGCCGACTCGATCGCGGAGGGGCTGCGCGGGGAGGCGCTCGCCGTCGACGTCGCCTACGACGGGGAGGCGGCGCTGGAACGGCTGCGGATCCACGACTACGACGTGCTCGTCCTGGACCGGGACCTGCCGGGCCTGCACGGCGACGACGTGTGCCGGGCCGTGGTCGCCGAGGGCGGCCTGGTGCGGATCATCATGCTCACCGCGGCGGGTGACGTGCGCTGCCGGGTGGCGGGACTGGCCCTGGGAGCCGACGACTACCTGCCTAAGCCGTTCGCCTTCGAGGAGCTGACGGCCCGCGTCCACGCGCTGGGCCGCCGGGTGCGCCCCGCCGACCCGCCGCTGCTGGTACGGGCCGGCATCAGCCTGGACCGGGCGCACCGGCAGGTGTTCCGCGACGGCCGCTACGTGCCGCTCGCCCGCAAGGAGTTCGGCGTGCTGGCCGAACTGCTGCGCGCGGACGGGGCGGTGGTCTCCAGCGAGATGCTCCTGGAGAAGGTGTGGGACGAGCACACCGACCCGTTCACCAACACCGTGCGGACCACGATGATGAAGCTGCGCCGTAAGATCGGCGATCCACCGGTCATCGAGACCGTCACGGGAGTGGGATACCGCATTCCATGAGGATGAGCGTTCGTTTCCGGTTGGCCGTCGTCTGCGGCACGGTGGTCCTCTACATCGGCGCCGTTCTGGTCGCGGGACTCGCCTTCCTCGTACGGCAGAGCCTGGAGCCCCGTGACGGGTTGCGGCATCCCCAGCACATCCGGGTCGCGGGCTTCTACTACAGGCCGGAGCATCCCGAGTACCGGGTGGCGGAGCAGCGGGTGGCGCAGGTAAGGCGCGTCTACCAGGCCGACACGATCAACAACGTCCTCACCGTGGGCGGCCTCGCGGTGCTCGTGGCCGCCGGGATCGCGACGGCGGTCGGCTGGCGGGCCGCAGGCTGGGCGCTCCGCCCCGTCGGGGAGGTCACCGCGAGCGCGCGGTACATCGCCCAGAGTCATGATCTCACCGGGCGCATCACCTACGCCGGGCGGGACGACGAGGTCAAGGAGCTCGTCGACATCGTCGACATCATCGTCGGCCGCCTGGCCCGCTCCTTCGACGGCCAGCGGCGCTTCGTCGCCAACGCCTCCCACGAGCTGCGCACCCCGCTCACCATCAACCGCACCCTGGTGGACGTGGCGGTCAGGCGGCCCGATGCGACGGAGGACGTCAAGCGGCTCGGTGAGTCCCTGCTGCTGGTCAACGCCCGCCACGAGCGGCTGATCGACGGCCTGCTCGCCCTGACCGAGGGGGAGCAGGCGGTCCTGGACCGCCGTCCCTTCGACCTGACCGACGTGGTCGAGCATGTGCTCGACCTGGCGGGCAAGGAGGCGGGAGAGCGCGGGGTGACCATCCACCGGCTGCTGGACCCCGCGCCGACCGCCGGTGAGCCGGTGCTGGTCGAGAGGCTCGTGCAGAACCTCGTGGAGAACGCGATCCGGCACAACCACGATGGCGGCCAGGTGTGGGTGACCACTCGGCAGCGCGCCGACCGGGTGGAGCTGGTGGTGGCGAACACCGGGTTGCCCGTACCGCACTACGAGATCGAGACCATCTTCGAGCCGTTCCGGCGGCTGCACGGCGACCGGCTGCGCTCCGATCGCGGCAGCGGTCTGGGACTGTCGATAGTCCGGGTCGTCGCCGAGGCGCACGGTGGTGTCGTGATCGCCGGCTCCAGGGAGGAGGGCGGCCTGACGATCACCGTCGAGCTGCCGCACGAGAGCCCCTGACGGATCCGGTACGGCTCCGTCCCCCCGGGCGGAGGCCGTACCGGGTGTGTGCTCAGGTGAGCAGTAGCAGGAGCGCGGCGAAGGCCGCCCACGCGAGCAGCAGGGCCAGATGTATCCGGCCGGTCATGACCTGCATGGCGATGATCCCCCTTTCCATGGGAAATCCTGCCCGGCCGCTCTTGGAGGACGGTTGGAAGCCGCTGGAGCCTGCGACCGGCGACAACGCGTCGGGCGGCGGATCCTAGTTCCTGGTGATCACGCCGCAGGCGACGCGTCCGCCGGAGTCCCCGGCCTTGAGGGTCTCCGCGTCCGGGCCGCTGCCGCCGGCCGGGTCGCCGGGGTCGGCGGGGCGGTAGCGGTCCGGGATGTTGGCGTGGTTGTCGGGCAGCGTGTGGATGACGATGGAGCTGCCGTCGGAGTCGAAGAGCTGGCCCACCCGGAAGCGGTCGGTCACGACCGTGGTCTCGCCGGTGCCGTCCTCGGCGACGAGGAGGTTGGGCAGGTCGCCGGAGTGCTCGCCGTGCGTGGCCGGGTGGATGGCGAAGTGCGCGCCCGCGCTGGAGAAGGGGCTGCCGGTGACCGGGTCGACCGCCTTGGGATCGCAGACGCCCCGGGTGTGGACGTGGAAGCCGTGATAGCCGGCGTTCAGGCCGCTGACGGTGACGGTGAGCCTGGACTTGTTGTACAGCCTGTGGTCGATGCTCAGAAAGCCGACATTCTTTCCGGCCGTGTCCTTGATGACGGCCTCGGCCGACGGCCAGGGCCGGCGCGGTACGTCTGAGGTCGCCTGAGCGTTCGCGCCGCTGCCGACCACCGACGTGCCGAGTGCGACGACCAGGACGAGACAGGTCCTGCGAAACATGAGAGATCCCCCGTACGGTTCCCGGGCTCCCCGCTGTGGAGGGGAGCGGCCCCAGCACAGGTTCATATCCCAGGAAGGGCGGGCGCCCGCGTCACCACGCCGCGCTTTCGCGGTTTCGGCCTTACCGGAGCCCCTGACAGGCGGTCATCGGGCATTGAGCATTGCCTACTCATGACCGCCACTGAGTGCTCCGGAACGCTGTGCTCAACGAATACCGGCAAGCGCGCGGCCCGCGCCGGAGTGGCGAGGGCACGGGTTGCCACTGGGGAGCTGATGACAGTGATCTGGAAGAGGGCCGCGGCACTGACCGCGGCGGCGCTGGCGATGGCGCTCGGGGGCTCGACGCTGTCCGCGCAGTCGGCGAGCGCCGATCCCGCGGGCGTCTTCAGGACCCTGAACTGGGAGAACGCCGCCGACCGGACCATACCGGGAACCCCGCCGCCCGGCTTCATCAAGCAGTGGGTGAGCAGTCACGGTGCCACCACCGTGACCAGCCCGGTGCGGGACGGCTCCTACGCGGCGCGCTTCCAGCTCAACAAGAGCGATCCCTTGATCTCCAACGGCAAGCGCGCCGAGATCAGCCAGAGCAACAAGCAGCCCGTCAACGCCGAGCGGTGGTACGGCTTCAGCATCAACCTGCCCAGCAGCTGGGTCCACGACCCCTCGGCCGAGATCGTGAGCCAGTGGCACCAGTGCGACGAGAGCAACTGCCCGAAGGGCTCGCCGCCGCTGGCACTGCTCACCGACGAGGGACACTGGAAGATCGACTTCCGGGGGAACATCATCGACCTCGGCCCCTACGCCACCGGCAGGTGGACCGACTGGGTCTTCCACGTCAAGTGGCGCGCCGACGACAAGGGAGTGCTGGAGGTGTGGCGCGACGGGCAGCCGGCCATGCCGTCGTATACCGGCGCCACGCACGCGGGAGGCCCGTACTCGCCGTACTTCAAGTTCGGCATCTACAAGTGGGACTGGAACAAGGAGCAGTCACAGTCCACCACCACCCAGCGGGTCATGTTCTACGACGCGCTGCGGCTGGGCGACGAGCGGGCCGGCTACCAGGACGTGAACCCGGCCGGTGGCGGCACTGACTGCGGTACGGCCACCCTCCCGATAGCGTCCGCGTCCGCGACCACCTTCGAGCCGATCAACCCGCCGGCCCAGGCCATCGACGGCAACCTGTCCACCCGCTGGTCGGGGCAGGGCTTCGGCGCCTCGCTGTTCCTGGATCTGGGCTCGGTGCGCCGGACGTGCGGCACCCGGGTCGCCTGGCACCTGGGCGACCAACGGTGGAACGACTACACCGTCTACACCTCGCTGGACAACGTGACCTACACCAAGGCGTGGGAGGGCCGGAGCTCGGGCACGACGACCGGGCTTGAGCAGAAGCTGTTCACGAACGGTCCGCGTGACGCCAGGTACGTGAAGATCTCCTTCTGGCAGAACCCGCAGAACGACTGGGCGAGCATCACCGAAGCGGCCGTCCTCGGCTCCTGACCGGTGTCCCACGCGATCCCACCGCTCCCGTGCCGCCGCGCGGCACGGGAGCTCCCCCGGTGAATTCCCCCCACGGAGAGGCGACTCCCGATGCGACGACCCCGCCCCCTTTCCCTGATGATCGCGCTGGCCGCCGCCGGCACCCTGTCCACCACCGGGTTCACCACCGGTGCCCCCACCTCCACCCCCACCCCGGCGCCGGCGTCGTTGGCCGGCCCCGACCCCGTCGACGGGGTGACCATGATCTATCCGACCAGGGCCGGGGGACAGGTCTGGCACCTGTCGAAGACCCCCGCCGCCGACCCCCGCCTCGACGGGGCGACCCTGGCGCCCAACTCGGACGGCACCTTCACCGTGCGGGACACCGCCACCCGGATCGGTGTCTCCACGACCACCTACGACCAGGACGAGCACGAGGACGACCTCGTCTGGCGCCAGCCCGACCTGCGCTCGCGGGGCTTCATGCACGACCGCAACGACTGGCGGAACGTGGAGATCACCGGATACGTCCGCTACGTCAGCGGCACCGACGACGGGGACGCCTTCACCTGGTACGCCCGCGGCGCCCGGCACACCGGCAGCGGCCAGACTCCCGAGGCGTGCTGGGGTACCGCCTACAAGGCGGACCTGCGCTACGCCGACGGGGCCGTCAAGATCGAGAAGGAGATCTACCACCGCAAGGGCGACGGATACGCGAACGGCACCTACACCGGTGGCGGTGCCTCGATCAAGGGCAAGACGGTCGGTTTCAAGGTCGTCATGTACGACATCCCCGGCGGCGTGCGGGTGGAGGCGTACCTCGACCGGGCGGGGAACAACACCTGGACCCGCGTCACCTCCCGTGACGACACCGGTGGATGGTCCATCGACACGGACAACCCCTGCGGCGGCACCCGTACCGAGAAGGTGACCTGGGGCGGCCCGAAGGCGGCGTTCCGCTGGGACGACGCCACCAGGGTCGACGTGAGCAGGCTCAGCGTCCGGGAGATCGACCCCGCCGGCCAGGCGGAACCCTGTTCGGTGAGACTCACCCCCGCCGGTGCCACCGCCAGCACCTGGGAGGCGGCCAACCCGCCCGCGAACGCGATCGACGGGAAGCCGGCGACGCGCTGGTCGGGGGAGGGGTTCGGCGCGAACCTGGTGCTCGACCTGGGCGCCTCGCGGCCGGTGTGCGGGGTCGACGTCGCCTGGTACCAGGGCGACCAACGGTGGAACGACTACACCGTCTACACCTCGCCGGACAACGTGACCTACACCAAGGTGGTGGAGGGCCGCAGCTCGGGCACCACCCTGAACGCGGAACCGTACCGCTTCCCGCGGCACCAGGCCCGGTTCGTCCGCATCTCGTGGTGGAACAGCTCCGCGGGCAACGGCTGGGCCAGTATCGCCGAGGCCACCGCCGTCGGCGCCTCCTGATCCCCGCGTCCGTGCTCTTCGAACCGTCACGCCCGCGCCTTCCGGACCCCGGCCGGTGTTCCGCGACCCGGGGTCCGGGCGGCCCCCACCGCCGACAGGGAGATCACATATGTCACGAAGGAAACCCGTACGGGCCGCGCTCTGCGCCCTCCTGCTGCTGTCGGCGCTCGGCGCCGGAGGCACCGCGCAGGCCGACGAACAGGCCGACGAGCAGGTTCGAGGCCGGGCCGTCGCCGTCCCCTCCGACGTCGTCCCGGTCATTCCCGGGTGTACCACCGCCCAGCCGGTCTCCGGTGTGACGGCCAGTACCTGGGAGCCGGTGAACCCGCCGCGGCAGGCGGTCGACGGCGACACCTCCACCAGGTGGTCGGGGGAGGGGTTCGGCGCGAACCTGGTGCTCGACCTGGGCCAGGCGCGCACCATGTGCGGCCTGAAGATCGCCTGGCACCGGGGCGACCTGCGGTGGAACGACTTCGACATCTACACCTCGCCGGACGGCGCGGCCTACACCAAGGTCTGGGCCGGCCGCAGCTCCGGGAGCACCGCGGGCTTCGAGAGCTACCCGTACGCCGCGCCGGTCAGCGCCCGCTACGTGCGGATCTCCTTCTGGCAGAGCCTGGAGGGCTCCTGGGCCAGCGTCAGTGAGACCGCCGCGCTCGGCCCCGACGGGGGCCAGGGCGGCGAGCAGGTGGTCGTGGCGGCGGGTGACATGGTCACCACCTGCCAGGGCAGCGGATGCGCGCACACGCGCACCTCCGACAGGGTCCTCGCCATCGACCCCGCCGTCGTGCTGACCCTGGGCGACAACCAGTACGAGAACGGCACCTATGACGAGTTCACCCGCTACTACGCGCCGACCTGGGGCCGGTTCAAGGCGAGGACCAAGCCGACGCCGGGCAACCACGAGTACGGGCTCGGCGACGGAGCGGCGGGCTACTTCGAGTACTTCGGCGCGGCGGCCAAACCCGCGGGGAAGAGCTGGTACAGCTTCGACCTGGGCAACTGGCACATCGTTTCGCTCAACTCCGAGACGAGCCGGACCGCGGGCAGCGAGCAGGTCACCTGGCTCCAGAACGACCTCGCCCGCAACACCAAACCCTGCGTGCTGGCCTACTGGCACCGCCCGCTCTTCAGCTCCGGCTCCTCGCACGGCGACTTCCCCAACATGAGGCCGTTCTGGGACGCCCTGTACGGCGTCCGCGCGGACCTGGTGCTCAGCGGTCACGACCACGACTACGAGCGGTTCGCGAAACAGAAACCGACCGCCGAGCCCTCCTCGTCGGGGATCCGGCAGTTCATCGTCGGCACCGGAGGCGCGTCGACGAAACCCTTCGGCACGATCCGGGCCAACAGCGAGAAGCGCCTGCTGGCGAACGGGGTGCTCAAGCTCACCCTGGCCGCGGGCGGCTACTCGTGGCAGTTCGTGCGGTACGACGGCGCGGTCCTCGACAGCGGGGGTCCGGTCTCCTGCAACTGACCAGGTCCTCACCCGCGGGTGACCGGCCCGGTCACCGCTGCACCGCTCGCAGAGGAGGCGGTTCCACGTGTACCTGTCGACCGTCGGGTCCGCGCCCGTGGCACGGGAGGGCGGCCCGATCCGTCGCCTGCTGTCGGGCAACGTGCTCGCACTGGGCCTGGTCAGCCTGGTGACGGATGTCTCCGCCGAGATGGTGACCGCGGTGTTGCCCGCCTATCTCGTGCTGGGGCTGCACCTCGGCATGGTCCAGTACGGCGTGCTCGACGGGCTCCACGCCGGCATGACCGCGGTGTTCAGGCTCGCCGGCGGCTACGCGGCCGACAGGTGGCGCCTGCGCAAGGCGGTCGCCGGTCTCGGGTACGGCCTGTCGGCCCTGGCCAGGCTCGGCCTGCTCGCGGCGGGGTCGTCCGTGGCGGGGATCGGCGGCGCGCTGGCGGCCGACCGGATCGGCAAGGGACTGCGCACCCCGCCGCGCGACGCGCTGATCACTCTGTCGGTTCCGGAACCCATGCTGGGGCGGGCCTTCGGGGTCCACCGCACGATGGACGCGGTGGGAGCCTTTCTCGGGCCGCTGGCCGCGCTCGGGGTGCTGGCCCTGGCGGGCTCCGGCCAGGCGTTCCCGGCGGTGTTCGTGGCGAGCTTCTGCGCCGCGACCCTCGGCGTGCTGCTGCTGGCGCTGTTCGTCCGGGACCGGCGCGAGCCGGCTCCGCCCGCCGAGCGGCGGGCCCGGACCTCACCGTGGGAACTGCTCCGGGCCCCGGGGACGCGGCGGGTCTGGTCGGCCGCGGTGCTCCTCGGCCTGGTCACGATCGGTGACGGGTTCGTCTACCTGATCCTGCAGCGCCGCGAGGATCTGTCGATCATGTGGTTCCCCCTGCTGGCGGTGGGGACGAACCTGGCCTACCTGCTGCTGGCGGCGCCGATGGGCTGGCTCGCCGACCGGGTGGGCCGCGGCACGACGGTGATGGCCGGTTGCGGGGCCCTGCTCGGCGTGTACGTGCTGCTCGCGACGGGAGGCGGGTCCATCCCGCTGGTCCTGCTGCTCTACGGGACCTTCTACGCCGCGACGGACGGGGTACTGATGGCGTGCGCCGGGCCTGTCGTGCCTGAACGGTGGCGTACCAGCGGGATGGCGGTCGTGCAGACCGGGCAGGCACTGGCCTACCTGGTCTCCTCGGCGGCCTTCGGCGCGGTGTGGCAGATGTGGGGACCGGCCCCGGCCTGCTGGGCCGCCGCCGGGGCCGTCGCGCTCGCGCTCCCGCTGTGCGGGCGGTGGCTGCGATGAGGGCCCGCGTCGCCGTCGCGATCCTGGCCACCGCCGTCCTGGCGGCGGTGGCGGTCGGGTTCGCGCTGCTGTCCGGCGCCGCGCGGCCGGCCGCGCCCGCGACACCGTTCACCGCCTCCCCCACCGCGCCGCCGGCCTCCTCGCCCGTCACCGGCCTGCCGGCCGGGCCCGGCGTGCTGGTGCGCGGCACCGCCGAGGGGCCGGAGCACGGCAGGCTCGTCGTCGCGGGCCAGGGCCGGCGCGACGTCCTGGCCCTGGCCTGCGTCCGCGCGTACGTGGCGGGCGGCACCGGCGTCTGCCTGCGCGAGGAGGCGGACGCGCCGGGCTCCTACGAGACCGTGCTGTTCGACGCGCGCCTGCGGGAGACCTGGTCCAGCCCGTTCGCCGGGGTGCCCAGCCGCGCCAGAGTGTCGGCGAGCGGGCGGATGGTGTCGTGGACGGTGTTCGTCCAGGGCGACTCCTACAGCGACGCCGGTGCGTTCTCCACCCGCTCGGGAATCCTCGACACCCGCACCGGGGACGTGGCCGGCACCCTGGAGACCTTCGCCGTCACCCGTGACGGCCGCCCGTACGAGGCCGCCGACGTGAACTTCTGGGGCGTCACGTTCGCCGCGGACGACAACCGCTTCTACGCCACCATGTCGACCGGCGGCCGGACCTACCTCGTCGAGGGCGACTTCGCGGCGCGGCGCGTGCGGACCCTCCGCCGGAACGTGGAGTGTCCCTCGCTGTCGCCGGACGGCACCCGGCTGGCCTTCAAGAAACCCCAGCCGGACGGGACGTGGCGGCCCGCCGTCCTGGACCTGGCGACCATGTCCGAGACCCCGCTGGCCGAGACGCGCCCCGTCGACGACCAGCCCGCCTGGCTCGACGACCGCACGGTGATGTACGGCGTGACGCGGGACGCGCGGCACTCCGACGTCTGGGCCGTTCCCGCGGACGGCGGGGGCCGCGCGCGCCTGCTGGTCCCCGACGCGGAGTCCCCCGCCCCTCTGGGCTGACCCGCCCGGTCCCGCCGCGGAGTCCGCGGCCGGGTTCCGTCACGGCATCCGCCCGGCCTCCCCTATCAGGGACCGCCGCTGCCGGTCCGGCCGTGGGGGTCGTCCGAGGTCCCGTCGCCAGGAGGCGGTCCTGTCAGGGGAAGGGGAGCCGGTCCGGGCCGGTCGCGTCGCCCGGCGGATCCGGTGAGAGCCAGGTCAGGCCCACCGGCGGTACCGGCCGTGGCAGGCCGAGGGCCTCGGCCAGGTCCTCCCGGCCGCGGACACCGAGTTTGCCGTAGGCGCGTTGCAGGTGGTTGGCGACCGTCCGCCTGGACAGGCCGAGGTGCTCGGCGATGGCGTCGTTGGTCATGCCGCCCGCCGCGAGCTCGCACGTCTCGCGCTCGCGCTCGCTCAGCGCCGCCTGCGGCTCGGCCCGCACCGCCCACGGCGGCCCGTATCCCTCGCACAGCCGGGCCAGGCCACGCCCCTGGATCCGTAACCGGGCCGCCAGGCGGTCCGCGCCCCGCCGGGCGGCGAGGTCGGTCGCGGTCGACAGGGCCTCCCTGGCCAGGCTGTTGTACCCGCGCTCCGCCAGCTCGCCCGCCACCGAGACCAGGCCGTCGACGTCCCCGCCGGCGGCCGCCCGGCCGTGCCGGTCGAACAGGGTGAACAGCTCGCTGTCGCAGCGGGCGACGACCTCGTGCAGGGCCTCCGCGACGGCGTGCGAGGGGCGCAGCCGTACCGAGTGGTAGAACGCCTCGACCGCCTTGGTGAACCACCCCGCCGACCGGTAACGCGTGCCCAGCGAGGCCCCGGCCGCCGCGACCCTCGCCCGGTCCGCCTCGGCCTCCGTCTCTCCGCCGGTCCCGCTCTCCGCCCGGTTCCCGTCGGCCAGGGCGTCGACGCGGAGCCTCGCCAGCTCCAGGTGGTTGTGCAGGTTCGACGTGGCGGGCAGCCGCCGAGTGATCTCCTCCAGCGTCCGGCGCCCCTCGTCGAACCGGCCCACCGCGGCCAGGCAGGCGGCGTGCTCGGCGAAGACGTAGATCTGGATCGGAAAGGGCACGTTGCGGTCGAGGAGCGTACGGGCCTCCCGGAAGTGGGGCAGCGCCCGGCTCGGCCGTCCCGCCCACACCTCGCAGATGCCCAGCTCGAAGGTGAGCAGCGCGGCCTCGGCCGAGACCTCCTGCTCGACGGCCGCCCGGTAGCCGGAGCGGGCCACGGCGAACGCCTCGTCGAGCCGGCCCGCCAGGGCGAGGGCCTGCACGTGGCAGGCCGCCGTGGCGGCACCCATCGCGCCCCACACCCGAGGGGCGCCCAGCCGCCCCGCCGTGTAACCGTCGGCCACCTGCGAGGGCCGGCCGAGGTAGATGTTCAGGTATGCCTGGAGCGGGTCGCAGACGCTCGCGATCACGCCGTCCCGCACCCCGGCGGACAGCCGGGCCAGGTCGGCCGGGACCAGTTCGGAGACGAGCCCCGTCGCGCCGTTGCCGAAGGCGATCAGCGCCAGCTCGGCGACGGCCAGCTCGGCGGTGGCCTCTTCGCCCAGGGGCCCCGCGGCGCGGGCCTGCCGGACGATCTCCGCCGCCTCGGCGGGGCGCCGCAGGTTCCAGAACAGGTTGAGCGCGCGCAACGCCGCCACCTTGGCGAGTTCGTCCGGCGAACCGGTCCCGCCGGACATGCGCCTGCCCAGCAGGTACTCCGCCTCGGCCGCCTTGTCCTGGGCGACCAGGGCCCGCGCCAGCAGGTCCGTGCCCGCCGTGGTGCCGGCGTGGCGTGCCAGCCGTTCGGCCAGCGGGGCGTCGCAGCGTGCCAGCGCGTCGGAGGCGGCGCCCACCACCTGGTCGCCGGGCACCGGGTCGCCCGCTGCCAGTTGCCACGTCACCGCTCGCAGCCGCGCCTGGTCCACGGGCACCCGGCCGTGGAGCACCGCGCGGGCGAGCGTGCGGTAGACGCCCCGACGCTCGTCCTCGCCGGATCGGGCCCGGACGGTCTCGCCGTACAGCGGATGTCCCAGCCGGACCACGAGGTCGCGACGTACCCGCTCGACCGCGATCAGCGCGCGCTGTTCCAGCTCCACCAGTACGGAGGTGTCCACGAGCGCCTCGATCACGTCGAGCGACACCGGCTCGGCGTGCGCCACATACGACAGCGCGCGGGCCTCGTCACCGGTGAGGCCGCCGAGCAGGCCCGAGACCAGGTCGCGCAGCCGGTGCTGGGACGGTATCCGGCCCTTCCACCGCCACATCTCGCCGACCCGGCGCAGGGTTCCCGAGGTCAGGCAGGCTTCCACGAGATGGCGGAGGAACAGCGGGTTGCCTCGCGTGACGCGCCACAGCCGGTCGACGGTCAGCCCGTCGACCGGCCCGTCCAGTGCCGCGCCGAGCAGGGCGCCGACCGTCGCGCGGTCCAGCGGTTCCACCGTCGACGTCTGGACGAAGGGACGGCGCAGCAGCGCCGCGACGGCCGGTGCGTCCGTGTGGCCGGTCCTGGCCGTGGCGAGGACGCGCGCCCCCGTGGTGGCGGCCAGATGCTGGACCAGGGCGACGGACACCTCGTCGAGGTGATGCGCGTCGTCGACGACCACGACGCACGTGCGGTCGCCGGCGGCCTCGCGCAGCGCGCCGGCGGCGGCGGCGAAGACGTTCGCCGTGTCCCGGTGGACCTGTTCGGGCAGCAGGGCCGCCATCGTCGCGAACGGCAGGCCGCTCGACGCCTCGGCCCCGGCCGTCACCGCGACGTGCATGCCCTCGTCACGGCAGCGGAGCACGATCGGGTCCAGCAGCCGGGACTTGCCGACTCCCGCCTCGCCGACGAGCAGCACGCCCGGCTCGCCCTGCCGTCCGAGCCGGGCCACGGCGGCCCGGACCTCGGCCGCCCGTCCGACGAAGGGCCAGGCGGGGCGGTGGTCACCGGCGCCGCGTCCGTCGTCGGGGCCGTCGTGGGGCCCGTCGTGGGGCCCGTCGTGGGGCCCGTCGTGGGGCATCGCCTCCGTCGCGTCGCCGTACGGGCGCACCTGACCCTCCTTGACACCGGAAGTTCATCAGGAATCGACCTTTACCCATGATTATGGTCGGGATACCGCTTGGAATCCGTGGACGGCCATGAATAATCCAACTCACCGGAGCCTGGAGCCGGTGCGGGGACCGATCGGCGGGGAAACGGCCAGACGGGAGTAAGCCCGGACATCCGGAGGTCATGATCGACGATTCCGGAGCCATCGACGCCGTTGGGCCCGTCGCCGGCGGGGGATGGCCCACGGTCGGCCGGGAGGAGGAGGTGCGCGAGATCCTCGCGGCGCTGGCGATGCCGCCGGGATCGGGGGTGCTCCTCACCGGTGAACCGGGGGTGGGCAAGACCCGCCTCGCGGACCTCGTCCTCGACCTGTCCGCCGCGGCGGGAGCCCTGATCATCCGGGGTGCCGCGACCGAGGCCACCCGGGGCATCTCCGGGGTGGGGATCGCCGGCCTGCGGGTCTCCGGTGGTTCCACCGGTTCCCCTTCCGGGCTTTCCGTTGTTTCCGGCCTGCTGGCCGGTGCTCCGCGGGGCGTTCACGACGCCGCCTTGGAAGAGGGGGAGGGGTCGGCCCGGTGGGTGGTGCTCGGCATCGACGACGCCGACCAGCTCGACGCGGCCTCGGCCGCCGTCGTGGGCGACCTTGTCAGGACCGGAGGCGTCACGCTGCTTCTCACCGCGCGCTCCGGGGCGCCTCTCGACGGACCCCTCGCCCGGGTGTGCGGCAGGGGGCCGCTGGTCGTCCTGCCCGTGGCGAACCTCTCCCGCGCCGTCGTCCTCCACTTGCTCACCGACGTCCTGGAAGGGCCGGTCGACGGGCTCACCGCCGACGTGCTGTGGCGGATCACCCGCGGGAACCCGCTGCTGCTCCGGCGCGTCGTCGGCATCGGCCTCGAAACCGGAGACCTCGCGCGATCGCGCGAGGTCTGGTCCTGGCGCGGGTCTCCCGGCGGCCATCCCCGCCTGCACGAGCTCGTCGCGGCCGACCTCGCCACACTCGGCGCGGAGGAGACGAAGGCGCTGGAATACGTCGCCCTGACGGGTTCCCTGCCCCGGGCGACGGCCGAGCACCTGGCCGGACCGGCGATCGTCGGGGAACTGGCGCATCGGGCCGTCATCACCCTCACCCCGCGCGGGGGGACGGACGAGGTCACCATGTCCCATCCGCTTCACCGGCAGGCCCTGCTCGCCGGGATCGGGCCCCTGCGGCGAAGGCAGAGATACCGGGAGCTGGTGGCAGCCGCGGGCGAGGCGGGTGTGCCCGACCCCGGAGACCCGGCGGCGGTGCTCTGGCGACTGGAGGCCGACCTCGACGTCCCGGCGTCACAGGCGCTCGTGGCGGGTGGGCGCGCGCTCGCCTCGGGCGACCCCGTGCTCGCCGAGAGTCTCGCCCATCACGTCCCCGGCGCGCCGGGCGCGGTCCTCCGAGGCCAGGCGCTGATCGCCCAGGGACGGGCGGCGGACGGCGAACGCCTGCTGGCCGACCACGGGGGAGGCACCGCCGAGACGGTGGCGCTGCGCTCGCTGAACCTGTTCTGGGGACTCAGCCGGCCCGGTGAGGCGCACGAGACGATGGCACGCCATCCGGGCACGGAACGATCCGCCGACCTCCGCGTGGCCGAACTCGGACTCGCGCTCTTCACCAGGGCCACCTCGGCGGCCGGGCCCGCGGTGCTCCCCGACGGGGCGGCGTCCGGGGCCGGGCCGCCCGAGGCCCCCGCTCACGGCCCGCTGAACCCGTTGGTCGCCGACGCCGCCACGGTCCTGCGGGCCTACCGGCTCACCTTCCGCGGCAGGCCGGCGCGGGCGGCGGAGGACTTCGACCGGGGACCGCTGGGACTGCCGGCGCGGTGGCCCGCCATGCGGGGCTCGGCCGCGGCCTGTCACGTTCACGCGCTCGTCCTGGCGGGCAGGCTCCGCGAGGCGCTTCTCCTCGTCGACACCTACTACGAGGAGGCCGTACGACGCGCGGAGCCGTCGGAAGTCGCCATCGTCGGGCACGTGCGGGGTCACTGCCGGCTGTGGGCGGGCTCACCGCGGCGGGCGCTCGCCCCGTTGCGGGAGGCACGAGCGCTGGTCGACGAGCACATACCGTTTCCGATGCGGGTCTTCATCGGCTGCGAGTACGCCGTGTGCGTCGCCGCCCTCGGACACTCGCAGGAGGCGTTCCAGGAGCTGGATCGGCTCCGCGAGCTGATACCCGGCGACCTGGGACTGCGCGACAGGCTGGAGTTCAGCCGGATCCGGTTGCTCGCCCACTCCGGCAGGCTGGCCCACGCCACCGATCTCGCCAACCGGCTCGCCGACCGCTACCTACGCGACTCGCGGCTCACCACCGGGGTCGAGTGCGCCTACTACCACGTCCGGCTCCACCCGTCGTCCAGGGCCGCGGCCCGCCTTCGGGAGGCAGCGGGCGCCTGCGACAGCCCGCTCTTCGAACTCTTCGCCGACCACGCCGAGGCGCTGACCGCGCGCGACGGCGCGGTGCTGCGCGGCATCGCCGACCGGTTCGCCGAGCTCGGCTACCTGGGACTGGCCCTGGAGGCCGCGAGTGCGGCGCCCGGCGGCGGCCACGCGGCACGGCGGCGCCTCGACGACCTCGTCGAGCGCTGCGACGGCCACCGTCCCCCGTGGCCCCCGTCCTCGGCGGACGCCACGGCCCTGACCAGCAGGGAGCGGGAGATGTGCGAGCTGGCGGCGGCGGGGCTCAGCGACTCCGCCATAGCCGCGAACCTCGGTGTCTCGGTGCGTACCGTGACCAATCTCCTGGGGAGGGCCTACCACAAGCTGGGCGTCCACAGCCGACGGCAGCTCGGCGCCGTACTCCCGCTGGCACCGGACCCGGAAGGCGGCGGGTGACGGTGCCACAGGCCCCGGACAGGTCCGGCCCGCGTGGTGACGCGGGCCGGACAGGGGCGGTGGTGATCAGTTGGCGCGCTTGGCGCGGGCGGTGGTTCTGGCGCGGGTCGAGGCGTCGAGGACGACCTTGCGGATGCGCACGTTCTCCGGCGTGATCTCCACGCACTCGTCCTCGCGGATGAACTCCAGCGCCTGCTCCAGCGAGAGCTGGCGCGGCGGGATCAGCGTCTCCGTCGTGTCGCTCGTCGAGGAGCGCATGTTGGTGAGCTTCTTCTCCTTGGTGATGTTCACATCCATGTCGTCGGAGCGCGAGTTCTCACCGACGATCATGCCCTCGTAGACCTCGGTGGTCGGCTGCACGAACAGCACGCCGCGCTCCTGCAGGTTCAGCATGGCGAACGGGGTCACCGGGCCCGGCCGGTCGGCCACCAGCGAGCCGTTGTTGCGGGTGCGCAGCTCACCGAACCACGGCTCGTAGTTCTCGAACACGTGGTTCACGATGCCGGTGCCGCGGGTCTCGGTCAGGAACTCGGTGCGGAAACCGATCAGGCCGCGGGCCGGGACCACGAACTCCATCCGGATCCAGCCGGTGCCGTGGTTGGTCATGTGCTCCATGCGGCCCTTGCGGACGGCCAGCAGCTGGGTGATCGCCCCGAGGTACTCCTCCGGGCAGTCGATGGTCACCCGCTCGACCGGCTCGTGCACCTTGCCGTCGACGAGCTTGGTGACGACCTGCGGCTTGCCGACGGTCAGCTCGTAGCCCTCGCGGCGCATCTGCTCGACCAGGATGGCCAGCGCCAGCTCGCCGCGGCCCTGCACCTCCCAGGCGTCGGGGCGGTCGGTCGGCAGGACGCGCAGCGACACGTTGCCGACGAGCTCCTTGTCCAGCCGGTCCTTGACCATGCGGGCGGTGACCTTGGAACCCTTGACCCTGCCGACCAGCGGCGAGGTGTTGGTGCCGATGGTCATGGAGATCGCGGGCTCGTCGACCGTGATGAGCGGCAGCGGGCGCGGGTCCTCGGGGTCGGCGAGGGTCTCGCCGATCATGATGTCCGGGATGCCGGCGATCGCGATGATGTCGCCGGGACCCGCCTCCTCGGCGGGCTTGCGCTCCAGCGCGTCGGTCATCAGCAGCTCGGTGATCTTCACTCGCTGGATGGTGCCGTCGGTGCGGCACCAGGCGACCTGCTGGCCCTTCCTGATGGTGCCCTGGTGGACGCGGCAGAGCGCGATCCTGCCCAGGTAGGAGGAGGCGTCGAGGTTGGTGACGTGCGCCTGCAGCGGGGCCGTCGGGTCGTACGTCGGCGCCGGGATGGTGTTCTTGATCACCTCGAACAGCGGCTCCAGGTCCTCGGAGTCCGGCATGGCGGCGTCCTCGGGACGGTTGAGCGAGGCGCGGCCGGCCTTGGCCGAGGCGTAGACGATCGGGAAGTCGATCTGCTCCTCGGTGGCGTCCAGGTCGATGAAGAGCTCGTAGACCTCGTCCACGACCTCCTTGATCCGGGCGTCGGGGCGGTCGACCTTGTTGATGCACAGGATGACCGGCATCTTGGCGGCGAACGCCTTGCGCAGCACGAACCGGGTCTGCGGCAGCGGGCCCTCGGAGGCGTCGACCAGCAGCACCACACCGTCGACCATGGACAGACCCCGCTCGACCTCGCCGCCGAAGTCGGCGTGGCCGGGGGTGTCGATGATGTTGAGCGTCATACCGCCGTGCTTGACCGCGGTGTTCTTCGCGAGAATGGTGATGCCCTTCTCGCGTTCGAGGTCGTTGGAGTCCATGACACGGTCGTCCACGTCCTGGTTGACGCGGAACGCGCCCGACTGCCAGAGCATGGCATCCACGAGAGTGGTCTTGCCGTGGTCGACGTGCGCGATGATCGCGATGTTCCGCAGGTCGTCGCGGCTGTTCAAAGGCATGATGGAGTCTCACTCTGTGATCGTGGAGGCGGCCGCGGAACCTGCGGCCCTCCTATTTTAGTTGATCCGGACAATCGCTCTCACGCCTCTGACAGATGAAGTGCGGCAATTCACGCTCCGAGCCCCTTGTTTCCGCCTGATGAGGCCGGTCGCGACCGGCCGCCGGACGGGCGATCCCTAAGCTCGGTTCCATGCCTTACGCACCGTCGTTCCCCGTGATGCTGATGACCCGGGACAATCTGCGGATCGACGCCGCGCACACCCCGCCGCGCGGGGCGGCCGACCTCGGGATCGTGCTGGCCCACGGCTTCACCGGATCGCACCGGGAACGCGCCACCCGCCGCATCGCCCACGTGCTCAGCGGGTTCGGCGGGGTGGTGGCGTTCGACTTCCGGGGGCACGGCCGCTCGGGGGGACTGTCGACGGTGGGCGACCTGGAGATCCTCGACGTGGACGCGGCGGTGCGGCACGCGCGGGCGATCGGCTACCGCAAAGTGGTGACCGTCGGGTTCTCCCTGGGCGGGGCGGTGGCCCTGCGGCACGCGGGGGTGCTCGGCGGGGTGGACGCGGTGGTGTCGGTGAGCGCGCCGGCGCGGTGGTACTACCGGGGGACCAGGCCGATGCGCCAGGTGCACTGGGCGATCGAGAGGCCGGTCGGGCGGTTGTTCACCCGGCTGGGCAAGAACACCCGGATCATGAGGGGTGTGTGGGACCCGCTGCCGCTGGCGCCGTACGCGGCGGCCGCGCAGATCTCACCGGCGCCGCTGCTCGTCGTGCACGGGGACGCGGACCCGTTCTTCCCCCTCGACCACGCGTACCAGATCTACGGGTACGCGGGCGAGCCGAAGGAACTGTGGATCGAGCCCGGGTACGGCCACGCGGAGTCGGCGGCCACCCCGGAGCTGGTCCGCCGCATCGGTGGGTGGGCCGTCGCCCGTTTCGGTCCGCCGGAGGGTGTTTACTCCTCTTGAGGATCGGTCACAGCGGGGGACGGGGCGCATGCGGAGCATCTACGTGGCGGGGCTCGGGCGGGGAGACGGCAGGCAGATCGTCGAGCTCGGCCTGATGGAGCTGCTCACCCGGCGGGCCGGTCGCACGGGGGTGTTCCGGCCGATCACCGGGGACGGCGAGGACCGCATCCTGGACCTGCTCAGGAGCAGGTACCGGCCCGCCGCCGCGGCGACGGGGGTGAGCGCCGAGAAGGCCGCGGAGATCTACGCGGAGCGGGGCGTCGAGGATCTCGTCGGCCGGCTGGTCGCCCGTTTCCACACGCTGGAGCGGGAGTGTGACGCGCTGCTGGTGCTCGGCAGCTACTTCGACACCGACGACCTGCCGCGCGAGCTGGGTTTCAACGCCCGCCTGGCCGCCGAGTTCGGCGCCCCGGTGATCGTGGTGGTGGGCGCGCACGGCGACGCCGCCGAGGAGATCGCGGCCGAGATGCGCACCGGCTACCAGGTCTTCTCCGATCTGGGCTGCACCGTGCTCGCGGTGATCGCCAACCGGGTGCCCGAGGGCACGGTCGTCGACTGTGCGCTCCCGGTCCCCTGCTACACCATCCCCGAGCGGCCGTCGCTGTCGGCGCCGACCGTCGGGCAGGTCATGCGGGCGGTGGACGCGGAGCTGATCCAGGGCGACGAGGACAGCCTGCTCCGCGACGTGTTCGGATTCGTGTTCGGCGGTGCGACGCTCCCGGTGTTCCTGGAGCACCTGGCCGACGGCGCGCTGGTGATCGCGCCGGGCGACCGCGCGGACCTGCTGCTGGTCTCGCTGGCCGCCGAGGCGGCCGGTACGGTGAGACCGGCCGGGGTCGTGCTCACCGTGGGGGAGCGGCCCACGACGACCGTACGGGCGCTCACCGCCCGTCTGGCGCCCAGCATGCCGGTGCTCGCGGCCGACGGGGGCAGTTTCGAGGTGGCGACCGTCCTGGCGGGCCTGGAGGGGCGGCTCACCGCGGACAACCCCCGTAAGATCGAGACGGCCCTGGGCCACTTCGACGCCCACGTGGACGCCGCCGCCCTGGCCGACCGGATCGAGCTGACCCGCTCGAAGCGGGTCACCCCGATGATGTTCGAGCACACCCTGCTGGAGCGGGCGCGGACCGACCGGCGGCACATCGTGCTGCCCGAGGGCGAGGAGGATCGCATCCTGCGGGCGGCGGACATCCTGCTGCGGCGCCGCATCGTCGACATCACCCTGCTGGGCAGGGAGGACGTGGTGCGGCGGCGGATCGCCGACCTCGGCCTCGACCTGTCGGGTGTGGCCGTCGTCGACCCGCTGACCTCGCCGCTGCGCGAGTCGTTCGCCCAGGACTACGCCGGATTGCGGGCGCACAAGGGCATCACCTTCGAGCGGGCCGTGGACGTGCTCGCCGACGCCAACTTCTTCGGCACGATGATGCTGCACCGGGGCCTCGTGCACGGCATGGTCTCCGGGGCCGCGCACACCACGGCCGCGACGATCCTGCCCGCCTTCCAGGTCATCAGGACGGTCCCCGGCACCTCGATCGTCTCCTCGGTGTTCTTCATGTGCCTGGCCGACCGGGTGCTCGTCTACGGCGACTGCGCGATCAACCCCGACCCGGACGCCGAGCAACTCGCCGACATCGCGATCTCCTCGGCCCGTACGGCGGAGCGCTTCGGCATCGAGCCGAGGGTCGCGATGCTGTCCTACTCCACCGGCGAGTCGGGCAGCGGCGCCGACGTCGACAAGGTCCGCGCCGCCACCGCCCTGGTCACCGAGCGCGCGCCGGACCTGCTGGTCGAGGGGCCCATCCAGTATGACGCGGCGGTGGACGCCCGCGTCGCCGCGGCCAAGCTGCCCGGGTCGCGGGTCGCCGGCCGGGCGACCGTGCTGATCTTCCCGGACCTGAACACCGGCAACAACACCTACAAGGCGGTGCAGCGCTCGGCCGGGGCCGTCGCGGTCGGGCCGGTCCTGCAGGGGCTGCGCAGGCCGGTCAACGACCTGTCACGCGGCGCCCTGGTCGACGACATCGTGAGCACCGTCGCCATCACCGCCATCCAGGCACAGGAGGTCACGCTGTGAGCCGGGTGCTGGTCCTCAACTCCGGGTCGTCCTCGGTGAAGTACCGGCTGCTGAGCGGTGCCGAGCACCTGGCCTCGGGAGTGGTGGAGCGGATCGGCGAGCTCGGCTCCCCGGTGCCCGACCACCGGGCGGCCCTGAAGGTGGTCGCCGACCTGCTCGCCGCCGAGGGGCTGGGGCTCGACTCTCCCGAGCTCGTCGCGATCGGGCACCGGGTGGTGCACGGCGGCACGACCTTCACCGAGCCCACGCTGATCACCGACGAGGTGGTCAGGAAGATCGAGGAGCTCATCCCGCTCGCCCCCCTGCACAACCCCGCCAACCTGACCGGGATCGAGGTGGCGCGGCGGCTCCGCCCCGATCTGCCGCAGGTGGCCGTCTTCGACACCGCCTTCCACGCGACGATCCCCCCGGCCGCCTCGACGTACGCGATCGACCAGGCGGTGGCCGAGCGGCTGGGTGTGCGGCGCTACGGCTTCCACGGCACCTCACACGCGTACGTCTCCCGCCAGGCCGCGCTCCTCACGGACCGGCCGGAGGCCAACGTGATCGTCCTGCACCTCGGCAACGGGGCCAGCGCCTCGGCGGTGGCCGCGGGGCGGTGCGTGGACACGTCCATGGGCATGACCCCGCTGGAGGGCCTCGTCATGGGCACCCGCAGCGGCGATCTGGACCCGGCGATCGTCCTCTATCTGGCGCGCGCCGGAGGCATGTCCCTCGACGAGATCGACGTGCTGCTCAACCGCCGCAGCGGGATGCTCGGCCTCTGCGGTGACAACGACCTGCGCGCGGTGGCGGAGCGGGTGAGCGAGGGCGACCCGGACGCCGAGCTGGCCATGTCGGTCTACTGCCACCGGCTCCGCAAGTACGTCGGCGCCTACTACGCGGTCCTCGGCACCGTCGACGTCATCGCCTTCACCGGAGGGGTGGGGGAGAACTCCGCGCTGGTCAGGGAGCGGTCGCTGGCCGGTCTCGGGGCGCTCGGCATCACCGTGGACCCGGCGCGCAACGTGCGGGGCGGCACGATCATCTCCCCCGACGGAGGCGGTGTGCGGGTCGCGGTGATCCCCACGGACGAGGAGTTCGAGATCGCCAGGCAAACTCTGCTGGTGGTTTCGCGAACCAACGGGGGATAGGGCACGTCTACCCATGGTGGACGTGCGAAATCCGCCGGGAGTGCTCCGGGGACACGGACCGTCGTTCGACGGGCCGTGGGACGGTCAGGCGGTCGCCCAGCGTCGCGGGGGCGTGCTGGGCCGTACGTCCGGCGGGGGTGCCCGTACGGCTTACGGGCACCCCCGAAGGCTCCGGATCAGCCCAGGCGGGCGATCGACTTGTACTCCAGGAAGGACGACAGTCCCTCGGGGCCCAGTTCGCGGCCGAGGCCGCTGCTCTTGAAACCGCCGAAGGGCGAGCTGGTCTCGACCATGTAGAGGTTGACGCCGTAGGTGCCGGCGCGCACCTGGCGGGCGATGTCCATGCCGTGCTCGGTGTCGGCGGTCCACACCGTCCCGGCCAGGCCGTAGTCGCTGTCGTTGGCGATCCGGATCGCGTCGGCCTCGTCCTCGTACGGGATCACCGCCAGGACCGGGCCGAAGATCTCCTCACGGGCGATGCGCATCTCGTTGGTCGCCCCGGCGAAGACGGTCGGGGCCACGTACCAGCCGCGGTCGTGGGGGCGATCGAGGCCGCCGACGACGGCCTTGGCCCCCTCGTCAAGGCCGATCTTGATGTAGCCCTCGACCCGCTCCTGCTGCCGCTTGGCGACCAGCGGGCCGATACCGGTCGCCGGGTCGGACGGGTCGCCGACCTGCATGCCCCGCACCATCCCCGAGACCGCGTCCACGACCTCGTCGTAGCGGTTGCGCGAGGCCAGGATGCGGGTCTGGGCGATGCAGGCCTGGCCGTTGTTCATCAGCGAGGCGATCGACAGGAAGCCCATCGCGGCGGACAGGTCGCAGTCGTCCAGGATGATCGCCGCGGACTTGCCGCCCAGTTCGAGCGTGCAGCGCTTGAGCTGCTCGCCGCAGATCGCCGCGATGCGGCGCCCGGCGGCGGTGGAGCCGGTGAAGGCGACCTTGTCCACGCCCGGGTGGGAGACCAGGTGCTCGCCCGCCTCGCGTCCGGCGGCGACGATGTTGACGACGCCGTCGGGGATACCGGCCTCCTTGACCATCTCGGCCAGCGGGTAGGCGTCGAGCGGGGTCTCCGGCGCGGGCTTGACCACGATCGTGCAGCCCGCGAGGAGGGCGGGGGCCAGCTTGATCATGATGACGAACTGCGGGACGTTCCACGGGACCACGGCGGCCACCACGCCGACCGGCTCGCGGCGTACGGTCACGGAGCCGAACGTGCCCGGACGCTCCTCCTCGACGGGGAAGGTCTTGCCGAGCTCGGCGTAGTACTGGAGCATGCCGAGCGGCTGCGGGGCCTGGGCCATCTGGGAGAAGGTGATCGGGGAGCCCATCTCCAGCGTGATGATCTCGGCCATCTCGCCCTGGCGGGCCGCGTAGAGCTCGGCGAGCCTGGACAGGACGGCGGCGCGCTCGGGCATCGTCATCCGGGGCCACGGGCCGTGGTCGAACGCCTGCCGGGCGGCGGCCACCGCCCGGTCCATGTCGGCGGCGGTGCCGTCGGGGACCCGGCCGACCACCTCCTCGGTGTGCGGGGAGATGACGTCGATGGTGCCGGTCCCGGCGGGGGCCACCCAGTCGCCCCCGATGAAGAGCGTGTCGTGCTGGCGCATGATGTGTTGCCTCCTGGTGGCGGGCCAGAGTCACAATTTGAGCGAATGCTTGCTTGGACAGTGTGTCATCCGTGGGGAAGGGCGCCACAAGCCCCACCGCTGCTTGAGACCGAATCATGTTCTGTCTCCGATGGCAAGGGTGACGGAAGTCTCTGCCGGATGGGCGGGGTGGGGTGCCCTGTGCGAGGATTCATCAGGGTTAAACCAGTGACACGTCAGGAAATGTTTACTCAAATCACCCTAAATGGGCAGATGGTTCGTCAATGGTGCGCGAGTTCCTCCGTTCCGGTGGCGAGCCTCAAGATCGTCTTCTATAGTTTCGCTCCGTCCATGAGGGGGGCGCCGGAGGTGAGCGAAGCGTGAGACCGACTCGCTCGGCGATCCTGGCAGCCCTGCTCGCGGTGCTGCTCCTGTCGCCGGCCGTGGCGGGGGCGGCCCCGCTCCGCGCGGCCAAGCCCAACCCGGAGGCCGAGCTCAAGAGGCTGACCCGGGAGGCGGCCGAGATCAACAAGAACTACCGCGGCCAGGTGCAGAGCCTGGAGGAGACCCGGGTCCAGGCCAGCAAGGCCACCGTCAACGCCAAAAGCCTCAAACGCGCCCTGGCGGCGGCCGAGGCCGACATCGTGCGCTTCGCCCAGACCGCCTACATGGGCGGTGCCCTGGACGACGGCAGCCTGCTGAGCTTCCAGGGCGACCCCACCATGGCCCTCAGCCAGGCCGCCACCATGTCCTACCTGGCCAGCCGCCGTGCCACCCAGCTCAACCGGGTCAAGAACCTCATCAAGAAGGCCAAGACCGCGGAGAAGACCGCCGACGCGAAGATCGTCGCGCTCAAGAAGGACATCGCCGACCTCAAGCGCCAGCGGGTCAGGATCGAGGGGCTGCTGGCCAAGTACGGCTTCCAGACCCCCTCGGGCAACGGCGGCCTGACCCCCCGCACGGTCACCATGCGCAACGTCGTGCTGCAGACCTTCCCCATGCCCTACGGTTACGGCTGCCTCCGCCCCGGCGACCCGGGCGACCACGGCACCGGCCGGGCCTGCGACTTCATGATGAGCACCGGTGGCCGCGTCCCCACTCCCGACGCCCTGGAGCGCGGCAACCGCCTCGCCCAGTGGGCCATCGACAACGGCAACAAGTACGGGGTCATGTACATCATCTGGCAGCAGAAGTACTACGACGTCCGCACCGGCGCCGGCTGGAAGATGATGTCCAACCGAGGCGGCAACACCGCCAACCACATCGACCACGTGCACATCTCGATGTTCTGATAAAGGGACGAATAGGCGACTTCCCGGGCGGCGGCTGGTTCGGAGCGGTCACGAACTGCTGCCGTGTCTCCGCGGACACCGATCGCGTGAGCATCCGGCTTGAGGCGTCGGACGACGTACCCGAGGAGCAGCGCGAGCCTTGGGCGTGTTTCGGTTGGAGACCGGGGAGATCTGCGCGGCGGAGCTCTACACGGACGCGCAGGACGGGTTCCTCCCCCTAAACGAGTAGGTCCTAAGTCCGATCAGTTGATCGAGTGATGGATTGGGCGGTGGCCCGGTTGCGCCCGTAGGTCACCCGATGCGGCAGGGGGCCGACCAATGGAGGCAGATGGGAAGTCGACTTTTCGCATCCAGTACCACCCGGTCGCCCAGCGGTTCCCCGAGCCGGACGGTGCTCTTGCCGGATGCGCCGACGCCCATGCACAGGCCGTTGCCGATGCGCTCGTGGACCTCGATTCCGAGGACCACGACGTCGGGCCGCTCGTCGGCCCGCAGGTGGACGGTCGGCATCTTTCGGCCGAGACAGACGCCGTAGTCGTAGCTCACCCGCAGCGTGCGCTCGTCGAGCACCTCGAAGCCTCTGACGTCGGGGGACAGGTGGTCACCGATGGCGTCTTCGACGGTGCCGAGCGTGGCCCGGTCGACCGCGACGTGGTCGATCGGGCCGGGCAGGTTGGAGAAGTACAGCCGCCACGCCGGGACGGTGGCCATGCCGCGCAGGGTCCGCAGGCGCATGGTCGTGAAGGTGGCGGCGGTCATCTTGTACGCCCGATCGTCCTGGCTGGAGGCCTCCTCCTCGTAGGGGGACAGTGCGATCAGCGCCTGGCGTGCGCTGATCACGGGGACCTGCGTGGTGGAACCGTCGTCCCAGCGGATCCGCGCCTCGTCCGGGGTCGGGGGGAGCGGGCCGGCCACGGCGAAGCCGTACTCCTCGTCACTGGAGATCCGCTGCTCCACGTCGTGCGGCATCTTGCTCAGGTCCTCCGTCGGGACGAAGCCGTTGCGCCAGATCTCCGCCGCGCCGCTGGCCCGCCAGGTCCAGACGGCGCGGGCGGCGTGGTCATCGAAGGTGAGCCGTCCGACGAGGAGGTGGCCGCCGCTGACGAGCAGAGTCAACATCAGGAGCATCACGAGTAATCGCGGCATCCGAAGATTATCGAGGGTTCCTGGGACCGACAGGGCACCCTGTAAGGTCGGCGCGCCCGTACCCCGAACTCGGTGCGAGGGACCAGGTATCGCTCAGCGCCTCCTGGCACTGAGCGCTGCCGTTCGGCCACAACCACGCCACCGCCCAGCCCATCACCCGATCATGAGACCTGACACGATGGATGCCTCACTTCCGTTGCGACAGCCTCGCATTCGGCGCGAGTGACCCACAGTGGGAAAAATATATCGCCCAGGTCGGGTTCAAGGATCTGAACTGCGATGAGTATCCATTCAAGAATACATTGGAGGGGCTGCGGGTACCGGCTGGGACTTCTCAATCCGTGCGATCAGAGCAAAGGAAAACCAGGACCAGGGCAATGCTTCTATGCCGAACTCAGAGTCGGCGACGAGAACTCTTTCTGGGTGATGACCGAATAGTGGTCGGCGCACTGCTGGGTACCGGATTCGAGGTTGGTGTCGAATTCGGCACCCAGGCACCGGACCTTTCCGCGTAACCCTTGATCGGTCACAACCGATCAAGGGTTACTTTGGCTCCAGCAAGTACGAGTTACGCGGAACGTAGGTCACACCGCAACGACGAAAGGGACATCAACGCGCGTATCGCATTCTCAGCTCGTCCATTGCGAGGTCCCAGAAGGACCTGTAACGGTTGGCGCCGGCCAGCCATGGCGCGAGATACCAGGCTTCCCACTCACCTTCGGCGGTGCGGACGTGGGGATTAAGGAGAGCCACTCCGTCATCCCAGTACCCGATCAGAAGGGTGTCGGGCACATACTCCCCTCTGTAATGGATGGAGTCCTGCTCCTGTCCGTAGACGAAGTAGAGCTCGTCGGGCACGCTCCATGAGTTCTCCTGCTTGGGTGCCGACCAGCTCTCGGCGATCGAGGGATCGACATCACGGAGCCAGCCGACTTCCTCGACACGCAGCAGACAGCAGTCGTCGTCGCTGCCCCACCCGTTGGCGAACAGGAGAAACCGCCGGTAACTCGGTGGCAGCTCCACACCCAGCCGCTCTTCAAGCCGGCGGACCTCTGCTTCGGTAGCCGGGGGATACAGATCGCCGAGTGGACCGACCGCCGGGTGATCAGAACTTTTGGTCACCGGATGCCTTGCGGGGAAGCGTTCAGACCATGCGTGCTGGGCACTCATGGTGAAGAAGATATCCCCGTCCCGTACCACCGGCTCCGGCGTCGCGCGGCCGCGGCGCCGGCTGCCGCTTCCACAGAATGCCCGGCATATACCGCGGGGCGTGCTGCGCCGCCGCGCCCGGCTCGGTGTCGTGCCCTTCGGCTTCGAACTCGGCACGAGGTGCGCACGTACGTGTCCAATCGCCGCCTTGCCCGAGTATGGGGCGGCGGTCACCTGCAGGAGGACCTGCGGGTTCACCCATTCAGAACTTCACGAATCCGTACAGCGCGAGATGGTTCGACTTCGTGCTGCCTACCGTGTGGCCGATGCTCGACGGTTGCACGGTGCCCTTGACGAACAGGTAGTCGATCTTTCTGGAGCCGGAGGTCGCCTTCGTTCCGTAACCGGTCATGCCGAAGCCGCCGAGCGTTGTCGGGGCGATGCCCGTGCGATTGGCGTCGATCCCGATCACGCGGATCGTTGATGCGTTCATCAGGCTCGTGGCGTCCGCGCCGATATGGATGCCGGATTTCGCGATGCCCGCGGAGCCCGCACCCGCGCAGGCGTTCGCCCCGTTCTGTTCCGGGAGGTGCATGGTCGCGGCGAACACCGGTGTTCCGGTCGCCTTGATGGTGAACTTCGCGGCGATGGCGCTGGTGCGCTTCCACTTGTGTTGGTCGGCGCTGCTCGCGTCGTTGCTCGGCGGCTTGTACAGCGTGCACCCGGCCCCGTCGCGGTAGGACGTTCCGGGCTTCAGCCAGCCCGCGCTCCAGTATTTCGAGATGTCGCCCGCCGCGAGGCTCAGCGTTCTGGTGTTGTAGAGGATCCCGTTGGTCTGCTTCTTCTTCAGGTCGCCGAGCGATTGCTGGCTGCACTTGTGCGTGCCGCCCCACACCTCGGGGTCGTCCCAGGCCACGATCGCCTTGTAGGTGCCCGCCGGATAGCCGAACTTGGCCGAGAGTTGATCGGCGTACGCCGTGGCCTGTCCGGTGCCACGTACCTGTTGCACGATCAGGAGGTCGGGTGCCTGCACGTCTGAGGTGCCGGTTTTGCCGTTGTCGTCGACCAGCATCGACGTGAGGTGGTCCGGACCCGAGACCCGGGTGCACGAGCCGTCGGCGTTGTTCCTGACCAGATTCTCGATGTTGTTGTTGTAGACCCGTAAGACGCGATCCGCCGTGGTCGTGGGCGCTTCGTGCGCCCGCGCGGCCGAGGGGGCGGCTGTGGTGAGCGAGGCGGCCACCATCAGCGCTGTCGCGCCAATAGATCGATGATCGAATGACATTGCCGCAGACTACCGATTCTCCCGGGTTCGTGATGGCGCGGGAACATTTGTCCAAGACCGATAGTCGACCGCCCGTGCATATTCTCCGCATGAGTGAGTACGACGTTGAGCGTTCGCATGGGATGCACGTGGTCCACGACGGCCCTCGGCAGGCGCGGCCGCTGTTGCTCATCCACGGATCGGGTGCCTCGAGCGGCACCTGGAGCCCGATGGTCCCGGCACTGGCCGACCGTCATCACGTCATCCGGGTCGACCTGCCGGGCTGCGGCCAGTCTCCGCCCGCGCCGTCGTACGACGTGCCCGCGCAGGCGGGCCGGGTGGCGGCGCTGCTCGACGGGCTCGGCCTTCGTCACGTCGCCGTGGTCGGGCACTCCAGCGGCGGCTACGTCGCCACCGCGCTTGCCGAACAACGTCCCGACCTGGTGGGTTCGCTCGTACTGATCAGCAGCGGCCCGAGTCCTGATGCGCTCCTTCGGCAGCCGTTCATCCTTCGGGTCCTGTTGGCCCCGCCTTTGGGCCCGCTCCTGTGGTCGAGGCGTTCGGATGCGATGATCCGCAGGGGGATCAGCGCGACGGCCGCTCGCCCGGTGGACGTCCCGGACGATGTGGTCGCCGAGGTGCGGGGGATCACCTACCGCGTGATGAGGACGGTGCTGCGCCGGAACACCGCGTACATCGCCGAGCGGGGCGTGCCCGAGCGTCTCGCCGCCCTCCGGGTTCCCGTGCTGGTGATCTTCGGCGCTGCCGACCCCCGCTGGGAGCCGTCGTCGGCGCACCAGTACGACGCGGTGCCGAACGCGCGGGTCGAGCTGCTGCCCGGCGTCGGGCACCTACCCATGTTGGAAGCGCCCGAGACGACCGGCGAACTGCTGCTGGGCTTCACGACAACGGCCGCTGACAGCCCGCCCATGATCCCTGAGACCTAGGCTGGTCACGTGTTGTCGACCGGGACGCCATTCCCCTGGGCGGCGGTGGACGTCGCAGTCCCGCGCCCGTCAGGTCGGCTGCCGGGGGTCACCATGGCCGGGTTCCGCCATCGTGCCCCCGGACTCATGGACATCGCCATGGTCGCGCACCCGTCCGTCACCCTGATCGTCGACCTGAGCGAGGGAGAAGGCATCGTTTACGACGTCCATGGCCGGCGCGAGCGCGGCAGTGTCGTCGTCGGGCTCCTTCCCGGCGATCTTCGGGCAGCCGGCTGCGGGGCCGGCGAGTGCCTCCAGATCCGGCTGGAGCCGGTCGTGGCGGGTGCGATGCTCGGCACATCGGCCGAGCTCAGTGGGACGGTGGTATCCCTCAAGGATGTCTGGGGCCGTGACGCCGGGCGAGCCGAGGACAGGCTGCGCGCCGCCGCGTCGTGGGACGAACGGTTCACGATCGCGGTCGAAATCCTCAACCGCCGGCTGGGCGACCGCCCGCCGGTCGACCCGGAGGTCGCCCACACCTGGCGGCGGACACTCGCCGGCCGGGGGCGAGTGCGGATCGACGGCCTGGCGGACGAGGTCGGCTGGAGCCGCAAGCGCCTGTGGTCCCGCTTCCGGTCCCAGCTCGGCATCACCCCCAAACGCGGGGCCCGACTCGTGCGCTTCGACCACGCCGCCCACCTTCTCGCGGCGGGTCACGCCGCGGCCGGCGTCGCCACCCGGACCGGCTACGTCGACCAGTCGCATCTCCACCGCGAGGTCAAGGCGTTCGCCGGGCTCACACTCACGGCCGTGGCCGTCGCGCCGTGGCTCGCGATCGACGACGTCGCATGGCCGGCTTCATCGCCGACCCGGCCATGACGGGCATCCACGGCGCCGGCACGAGCATGGCCGGGGATTGTCGGTCAGGGCGTGTCGCCGTGTCCGTACTCATCGAGTACGACGTTCCGCGCCACGGCCGGTGACGCCTGATGGCTCGAAGCCGTGGACCGTCTTCATGAGATGGCGGTGAGTGTAGGCGTACAGCCCGGTACGGCCGAAAATCGCTTGCCTCGCGTGGTGGGCTCGGGGAACGTGGTGTCCATGACGCTCTGACGGACAGCACCCCGCCACTCCGAGATGCCACGGCGCCGACGCGCCCCGCAACGCTGTCACCCCATACCCCTTTTAGGGAAGAGAGCCTTTTGTCTCAGCAACACTCCCGGCAGGAGTCCCCGCCGCCGTCCACCACGGCCACGGGTCCGGCCACCGTCACCGTGTTCGCCTCCCCCGCGAGCTGGATCGAGTCCGACGCCCTCGCGCAGTGCCACCAGGTGGCCGCCCTCGACGGTATGGTGCACGTCGCCGCCATGCCGGACCTGCACCCCGGCAAGGGCGCCCCGATCGGTGCCGCCATGGCGTCGACCGTGCTGTACCCGTTCCTGGTGGGCTCCGACATCGGTTGCGGCATCGCCGTGTTCCCCATGAAGCTCAAGCGCGCCGTACCCGAGAAGCTCGCCGCCCGCTTCCCCGACCTCGATCGCGCGCTGGATCCCGAGCAGGATGCCGACGACCCGGCCTGGGCCGTGGTGAAGGGCGACATCCCCGCCGGTCACGTCGAGGGCCTCGGGACGGTCGGCCGGGGCAATCATTTCGTCGAGCTGGCGCGGATCGGGACCGTCTTCGATCCGGGCCACGCGAGCCGTCTCGGACTCGCCGACGGCGACCTGGTTCTCATCGTCCACAGTGGTTCCCGGGGGCTGGGCGAACGGATCCTGCGGGCGCACACCGCGGCCTGCGGCGCGGGCCCCGCCCCCGACCCCGGCGCCTACCTGGCGATGCACGACGACGCCGTACGCTGGGGATCGCTCAACCGGCGGTTGATGGCCGCCCGGGTCGCCCATGCCCTGGGGGCCGAGCCCGCCGAGCCGCTCGTCGACCAGTGCCACAACCTGGTCGAGGTGCGCGACGGGGTCTACCTGCACCGCAAGGGGGCGGCGCCGGGTGACGGCCGCGACGTGCTCATCGCCGGTACGCGAGGCACCCCCTCCTACCTCGTGGCCGCCCACGCCGGGCCGGACGCCGGCCATTCCGTCGCGCACGGCGCGGGCCGCAAGATGTCGCGTGCGGACGCCCTGCGCCGGGGCCGGGCCAAGCACACGGTCGAGGAGCTGCGCCGCACACCGGTGGGGTCGCTGGTGGTGTGCGGAGACCGCCAACTGCTCTTCGAGGAGGCGCCGACGGCCTACAAGCGCATCGAGCAGGTGATCGCCGACCTCGTCGACCATGACCTGGCCACGCCCGTGGCCACCACGGTCCCTCTGGTCACCTACAAGACGCCCGATCTCGGGTCCACGCCCCGGCGGGACCGGCGCCGCGAGCGAGGCGCGCGGTGAGCGTCCACCTGCTCCTGTCGGCCGGGCGTGGCCCGCAGGAGTGCGCCTGGGCGCTGGCCCGGCTGCTGCGCCGCCTGGAAGCCGACGCCACCCGGCAGGACCTGGAGACCCATCGGGCCCAGACCGTTCCCGGTGACCGGCCCGGCACCTACCGATCGGTCCTGATCCGGATATCGGGAGCCGGTGCCGAGGCGTTCGCCGCCTCGTGGACCGGAACCCTGTGCTGGCAGGCCCCCAGCCCCTACCGGGCCGGCACAGGCCGGAAGAACTGGTACGTCATCGCCCAACCGTGCCAGGTCGACATTCCGCGCACGACGTTCGCGGAGGCGGACGTCGACATCGTCGCCTGCCGCACCGGCGGCCCCGGCGGTCAACATCGGAACAAGGCCAGCACGGCGGTACGGGCGACGCACCGGCCCTCGGGGATCGTCGTCGTGGTCGACACCGAGCGGCGGTTCAGCCTCAACCGCCGCATCGCCATGCGGTTGCTGCGACAGCGCATCGAGGACGGCGACGAGACGGCAGGGCGCGCCGTCACCACCGCCCGCCGCCGCGTCCACGACGAGCTCGTACGCGGCAACCCCACCCGCATCGAACGCCCGGAGACGCCGAAGCAGGACCTGGCTTCACAGGAGCAGACGCGCCGGCGACCGTGACGGTCCACCCGGCCGTGCCCTACCGAGGAGGACGAACGGTTCCGGTCGCCCCTCGGGCACACGCCGGTACCCGTGAGGAGGCCGTCGGCCTGGCCGGTCGATGGCCGTTCCCCACTACAGAGGATCATCAGGTTGTTCGACCGCGGGTGCGGGCGACGGCCCTTCCCGGTTCGTGGTGCCTGCCACTGGGGTGGCCCAGTCCTCTGAGGTGTTCGCCCAGGTCATGGAGCGATACGAGGGCTCCTTCCGGCGATCTGGAGGTCGTCGTCCGCCGGTGAAAATCGGGTGACATCTCGCATCGCCTGCCGCAATGCTGGGGACGGGCGATGAGTTTTGTCGGTGGCGTCCGTCAGTCTTTGCATAACCACGACTTCTCGCGAGACCCAAGGCCGGGGCGCCGGCCCAGCCATGACCGCGTCGTGTCCGACAACCCCGATCGAGGTGCCGTGCTCAGCCCACAGCTCGACTCACCAGCCAAGCCCGCGACCGCCGTCTCAGGTCGCACCCCGGCCGTGATCCGGCTGCTGGTGCTCGCCACGTTCGTGGTCATCCTCAACGAGACGATCATGATCAACGCGATCCCGCGGCTGATGGAGGCGCTGCACATCACCGAGCAGACCGCACAGTGGCTCTCGACCGCCTTCATGCTGACCATGGCCGCCGTCATCCCGATCACCGGATGGTTCCTGCAGCGGGTGTCCACCCGCAGCGCGTACACCACCGCGATGGGCCTGTTCCTGCTCGGCACGGCGTTGGCCGCCGTCGCGCCGTCGTTCGAGGTGCTGCTGGGCGCCCGCATCATCCAGGCGTCCGGGACGGCTGTGATGATGCCGCTGCTGATGACCACGCTGATGCAGGTGGTGCCCGAGACGGACCGGGGCCGGGTGATGGGCAACGTCTCCCTGGCCATCTCGGTCGCGCCCGCCATGGGCCCGACGGTCTCGGGGGTGATCCTCCAGTTCGGGTCCTGGCGGCTGCTGTTCGCCGTGGTGCTCCCCATCGCCGCCGTGATCACATGGCGCGGCCTGAAGCAGCTCAAGAACGTCGGAGAGCCCCGGTTCAGCACCATCGACTGGTTGAGCGTGGTGACCGCCGCCGTCGGCTTCGGCGGTCTGGTCTACGGGCTCAGCTGGTTCGAGGGTGGTGACGTCCGCGTCGCCGTCGCGATCGTGGCGGTCGGCCTGGTGGCCATCGCCGTCTTCGTCGTCCGCCAGCTGGCGCTGCAGAAGCGCGGCGTACCGCTGCTGGACCTGCGTACCCTGCGCCACCGCACCTATACGGTCGCGCTGATCCTGATGTCGGTGGCCTTCATGGCGATGCTCGGCTCGATGATCCTGCTGCCGCTGTACCTGCAGAACGTCCGCGAGCTCAGCCCCCTGCAGACCGGACTCCTCGTGATGCCGGGCAGCCTCGCGATGGGGCTGCTCGGTCCGACCGTCGGCCGCCTGTTCGACCGGTTCGGTGGCCGGGTTCTGGTCATCCCCGGCGCGATCGGGATCACGCTCGCGCTCACCGGCTTCACCCAGGTCACGATGACCATGCCGTTCTGGCAGCTTCTCGGTCTGCACGCGCTGCTGATGGTGAGCCTGGCCGCGACCTTCACCCCGGTGTTCACCCTCGGGCTCGGAGCGGTCCCACCGCCGCTCTACTCCCACGCCAGCTCGATCCTGAGCACGCTGCAACAGGTCTCCGCGGCCGTCGGCACCGCGCTCGTGATCACCGTGATGAGCGCGCGAGCCGAGGCGCTGAGATCCGCGGGAGCCACGGAGGTGCTCGCCAACCTGGACGGCATGCGGCTGGCCTTCGTCATCGGCGCGGTGCTGTCCGTGGTCGTGGTCGTCACCGCCTTGCTCCTACCGGCCCGAGCGGACAGCGCCGACGAGTTCGAGGAGGCCGACCGATGAAACCGGCGTGACGGCGGTGAAGTGGGGCACCGTGGTCTCTCTCCGCCTGATGCCCGTGGACGCCGGTAGACGATCTCGGACTGGCCGCGAACGCCGGTGTCGGCAAATGTGCCGGACGATCGCGGTGCCCCAGGACGTGATCACGTCCTGGCGCCTTCGGAGCGCCCCGGGCGTGTCGCTCAGCGCTCGCGCCGGCGTCGGGTCTTACCGCCCACTCCGCCGAACAACGCCAGGCCCCTCACCACGACCACCGGCGCCGACGGGTCGACGTCCGAGCTGCCGTGCACGTCGAAACCGCCGAAGATGCCGACGCCATGGCAGCGCACCTCCGTCCCCTCGGGCACGATGATCTCGGCCCCACCGAAGATCGCGTTAACCGTGATCTCGACCTCTTTCGCCTCGAACTCTGCGTCGGTCAGGTCGAACCGCAGGCCGCCGAAGACGGCCAGCGCTCTGGTCCGCCGCCGCACCCGCCAGCGGCCCTTGCGCTCGGAACCGCCGAAGATGGCGATGATGTTCTCGGGTTCGGAGTTCGCCCCCGGCAGGTAGGACACCGGGTTCGCGGCCGGACGCTGCCGCTCGACCTGCAGGTCATTGGTGAGGACTTCGAGCTCTCCCACGGTCTTGGCCTGGTAGAGCCTGTCCAGGCGCTCGGAGTACTCCTCGTGGCTCAGCTGGCCGGTGCTCAGGGCTTCACCGAGCAGGGTGCTGACCTGCTCCCTGTTACTGTCCGAGGCGCGCAGGTGCGACATCTGGGAGTCCCTACGCTGAGGGGGATTTTCCATGCTGGTCACGATAGTTCTCATTCATCCTGCCAGGGAACTCACCAAGGGGGTCGGTCACGTTCAGCTCACCCCGCCTCGGTGATGACGGGTTCCTCACGTCGTGTCCAACCTGTACGGCTCCATCTACCGCGGCGGCGAAACGAACCGGTCGAGTCAGCGACCGGATCGGCTACAGCCGTGCCAACCAGTCGGCGATGACGACGAAGTCGGTGTGCGTGAGGCCACGGCGAGGATCAATGCGATGAAGGAGCGCCTGCCCGTGATGGTGTGCGGACACCCAGGCACGATCGGGGTCGGTGATCTCGTCGTCGACCCAGACGAAGGAGCGTCCGGCCGCCCAGTCGACCAGGCCGCGGGTCTTCCAGTGCAGCGGGCCCTTCTCCTCCGAGTCCGGCCAGTCCACTACCGGTAACTCGGGCAGCCCGAGCAACGGGCCGATCACCTCGTTCGCGTCGGCCATCCATGTCGTCGCCCACACGAGGTCGCACGACAACGCCGACAACCGCGGCCCGTGCCGGGGGTCGATCCTGGACAGCAACGGGTTCGCCCCGATCGGCAGCGGAACATGTTCGGCCGCGGCTACCTGATCGTCGTCGCCGCCGAGGCGATCCTGCTCTTCGGCAGACTCCGGGTGCTCGCCGCCTGGGAACGTCCTGAGCAGACCAACGTGGCCTGGGTGGCGTTCGTGGTCGGGGTGCACTTCGTCGCGTTGGCGCCTGTGTGGAAGGACTGGAGCATCGCCGTAGCCGGTGTGGTTCTCACCCTGCTCGGCACCGCCACCTTCGGCTGGCGCACCATGACGGCTCGGACGGCCTAGCCAGGCCGCCTGCCGCGGGAGGGTACGGGCGAATGTCGGGTTTGACCGCCCACGCGGATGAGCTGGAGCGACGCACCGGCTTGCGTTGACGTCAACGTCAAGGTCTAGCTTCGCGTATGGCGGTTCTCAGCCGCTCGGTGTGCCCGGGATGCGGCGGTAGCCTGCCCGATCCTGGGATTCGCCGGGTTTCACCTTCTGACGTGAGAGGTCTGTGTGGAAGTTTTCATTGTCGGTGCCAGCGGATATGTCGGCGGTGCGATCGCTGACAAGCTCATCGAGCAGGAACATCAGGTTGTCGGGCTCGCCAGATCGGCTGAAGCGGCGGAAGCCCTTCGCCGGAAGGGCGTGAAAGCGCATCGAGGTGAGGTCGGGGACCTCTCGCAGTGGGTCGACAGGGCCGGAGAGGCCGATGCGGTGGTCTTCGCCTGGCTGGCACCCGATTCCGATGCGTTCCGGGACATGGACATCGCTGCCGTTCGGGCGGTGCTTGCCCGGCTGACCGGCAGCGGAAAGGCGTTCATCTATGTGACGGGCTCACTGGGTACGGGTGATACCGGTCCGGATGTCGAGGTCGACGTCGACACACCTGACAACCCCCCGGCTTTTCTTCGCTGGCGTTCCGACCTCGAAGCCGAGATCCGCCGCTCCTCCCACAGCGGTGTCCGGTCGGTGGTCGTGCGTGCCCCCATGGTGTACGGGCGTACCGACGGCTTCATCGCGGGATCTCTTCTCGCCGAGGTCAAAACCTCCGGGCGGACGCACTACGTCGGTGCCGGCGACAACCTGCTGGCCTTCGTACATGTCGAGGACCTGGCGACGTTGTGTGCCCGCGCGTTGCAGGCAGCGCCGGCCGGCGCCCTGTATCTGGCGGCCAACGGTGAATCCTTGTCCTTCAGGGACTTCGCCATGCGGGCGAGTTCCGCACTTGGCGCCGGCGGCGCCGTCGCCTCACTGCCCCTGCAGACCGCCCTCGCCGTCATGGGGCCGTTCGCAGAGGCCCTGACGTACTCCCAGCGCTTGTCCAGCGCTGCCGCCGAACAAGGACTCGGCTGGAGGCCGACCATGCACGGTGTCGACGCGGAACTTCGTTCACTCGGGGCGGCGATGCGGAGCTGACTCCCTCACCTGTGCTGTAGCCAGGTGTAGTCGACCGGCTGGGCGGTGTTCCACTCCGCGGCCAGGTGGGCGTCGACCGGCAGGTAACCGGCTCCCCGGTAGCAGCGCAGCGCTCGGTCGTTGTCCGGGTGCACGCGCATGAAGACGTTCGCGCGGCCCGCCTCCCAGGCCAGCGCGGTCAGCCCGCGCACCAGTTCCCGCCCGATTCCCCTGCCGCGGGCGGCCGGGGCCACGATGAGGTGGGCCAGTTCGACCTCGTCCTCCTCGGCGTCGAGCCACAGTTCCCCGTAGCCGAGCGGGTCGCTGCCCTCGACGAGCAGGTGGGTCCGTACGTCCTCCCCCCGCTGCCAGTCGGCGACGACCCGCGCCGGCAGCGGGAACTCCTGCCGTCCGCACCACATCGCGACCTCCCGCGACGAGGTGGGCCAGCTCGCGACCGTGGCCGCGTGCGTCATCGCGAAGGGCTGTAGATCCATATCCGCCTCATCCATTCCGTACGCCCGGGTCGCCGCCCCCTTAGGCATGTGCCGGGGAACGGCGCGTCGCTGCGCGGGTGAATGTCAATCCTTCGAGTGACGCGGGCGCTCCTCGGCTGCCCGCACAATTCTGGGCATGACTTCGAGCGACCTGCTACTGGAAAGAAAGATCGGCCCGGTCTCCGTCCTCGATGCGGCCGTCGCGATCGGTCTCGCGCTCTGGGCCGTCGGGTCGGCCTGGAACGGTTACGACGTGCCGGTGCCGTTCCTGCTGCTGGCGACCCTGCCGCTGGCCTTCCGCCGGGTGAACCCGCCCGCGGCGCTGGTCGCGACGGCTGTCGGCGGTGTCGGGCTGCTCCTCAGCGGGATCCATCCCCTGTCCAACCTCGCGATCGCCACGTCCGCCGCCCTCGCCCTCTACACCCTGTTCAGGCCGCTGCCGCGGGCGCAGGCCTGGGGGGTGACCGGGACTATCCTGGCCGGGCTGTTCATACTGGGCATGCTGCTGCTCTGGAGAGGCAGATTCGAACTCGCCCTTACCGCGGTGCCCATGATCGCGTTCTGTGTCGGCGGTGTCGCGCTCCTGGCCGACCTCGCCCGCGCCCGTGGCGAGGTCAAGGAGGTCCGCCAGGAGAGCATGGAGCAGATGATCGCCGCGCAGCGCGAGCAGGCCGCCATGGCCGAGCGGGCCAGGATCGCGCGGGAGATGCACGACATCGTGGCGCACTCCATCTCCAGGATCGCGGTGGAGGCCGAGACCGCCCCGTACACGATCAAGGATCTCGGCGAGCCGGCGCGCGAGGGCTTCGAGCAGATCGCGACCACCGCCCGCGAGACGCTGGTGGAGATGCGGCGGCTGCTCGGCGTGCTGCGCACCGACGGCGGGGCGGGCGGCACCTCGCCGCAACCGGGCCTGGCACGCGTACCCGAACTGCTGGAAGAGCACCGCAAGGCAGGGGGGACGGTCGATCTCGATGTCATCGGCGATGCCGTCCCGCTGCCCACGGCCGTCGACCTGTCGGCGTACCGAATCCTGCAGGAGGCGCTGACCAACGCCCGCTCCCACGCGCCGGACGCGAACGTGCGCATCGAGCTCGCCTACCTGCAGGACACGCTGGCCATCAGGGTGAGCGACGACGGCCCCGGACCTTCCCCGAACGCGGGCGGCCACGGCCTGATCGGGATGCGGGAACGGGTGGTCATGCTGGGCGGCTGGCTCAACACCGGTACGGCGCCCGAGGGGGGTTTCCTCATCGAGGCGGGCCTTCCGCTGACGCAGGTGGAGGCGGCGGCGTGATCAGTGTCCTGGTCGCCGACGACCAGAGGAGCGTCAGGCACGGTTTCGCCGCGGTGCTGAACGCCCAGCCGGACGTGACCGTCGTGGGCACCGCCGCCGACGGGGCCGAGGCGGTACGGCTGGCCAGGGAGTTCCGGCCCGACGTGGCGCTGATGGACATCAGGATGCCGGAGCTGAACGGCATCGAGGCGGTCCGCCGGATCGTCGCCGACCTGCCCACCCGCGCCCTCATGATCACCACTTTCGACCTGGACGACTACGTGTACGACGCGCTCTCCGCGGGGGCGAGCGGGTTCCTGCTCAAGGATGTCAGGGCGATGGATCTGGTGGAGTCGGTCCGGGTGATCGCGCGGGGCGACGCGTTGCTCGCTCCCCAGGTGACCAGGCGGCTGATCGCCGAGTTCGCCCGGCAGCGATCCCGCTCGCACCCTCCCGCCGACCTCACCCCCCGCGAGCTGGAGGTGCTGCGGCTGATCGCGAGAGGTCTGTCCAACGCCGAGATCGCCGGGGAGCTGGTCGTCACCGAGCACACCGTCAAGACGCACGTCGCCCGGCTGCTGGCCAAACTCGGCCTGCGCGACCGCGCCCAGGCCATCGTCTACGCCTACGAGTCGGGACTCGTCGTGCCCCACGCCTGAAGCGGTGGAACCGCTGTCGGGGTGCTCTGTTCGGCGAACATGAAGTATAGGAATCGCTATCCTTCTGACGTGGATGGTCACTGGCAGGTCTATCACGTCAATGAGGTTCGGGACTGGATCAACGGTCTGCGCCTGACGGATCCGGAGACCTTCGAACTCATCGATGACGCGATCTATGCGTTGAGCCGTACAGGCCCTGCTCTCAAACGACCGCTGGTCGGTAAGATCGAATCCTCTCGGGTGCCCAACATGAAAGAACTGCGTCCCGGTTCCTCGGGGCGCAGCGAGGTTCGTATCCTTTTTGTGTTCGACCCCTGGCGATCGGTCATCCTGCTCGTAGCCGGTGATAAGGCTGGAAACTGGCGAAGGTGGTATCGCACGGCGATCCCGCTAGCGGAAGATCGTTACGAGATCTACGTGAAGGAACGCGCGGAAGAGGACAGGCCATGAGCAGTTACAGCAGGTGGGATCCGGATGCCTACGTGGAACGTGTCGGAGGGGCCGAAGAGGCCGAACGCAGGCATCGTGCTGTCACCGCCCGTGTCGACGCCTACCAACTTGCGGAGATCCGTAAGCAGACTGGTCTCACGCAGGCCCAGCTCGCTGAGCGGATGGGGGTGACCAAGGGCCGGGTCTCCCAGATCGAGCAGGGCAAGGTCTTCACTGTCGAGGCCATTGCCCGTTATGTCGAGGCGCTGGGCGGACGTCTCGATCTGGTGGCCGACTTCGGAGACCACACCTACAAGGTCGGTGGCGCCGAACAGCTCAAGGCGAGCTGATCGCACCGCTCACCTGGAGGTGTCGTCATGGTCGATCGTTCCGCCGGTGGGCGGGCGGGGCTCGCCCGGGGCTGGCGAACGCGGGACGGGCGGACGCTGGTCGCCGGGCCGGTGGAGCCGTGGGGTGCCGGTCCACCCGGCCTCCGCGAGGTCTTCGGCGGTGAGCCCGTCGACCCGGGCGGCGGGGGAGTGCGCACCTACTACGCGCTGGACTCCTCGGGAGCGGTGCACCGGGTGTACGACACCCGGATGTTCTCGCTGGAGGACGAGCTGTACGTGACGGTGTACCGGGTCGAGGGGGACGCGCTGTACGCCCACCACTCCGTCTACGACCATCGGCACGCCGAGGCGCGGCACGAACGGTCGCTCGAATGCGCGGAACTGGTCCCGCTGGCTCCGGCCCAGGTGCCGCCGTTGGAGTCGGTCCTGGCCGCGGTCGCCGAACTGGCCGACAGGGAACGGGCCGAGGCCGCGGTCCGCGAGGGCGGGCTCGACGCGGTACGCGCCGCCTTCGCCTCGGCGCTGCCGGAGCACCCGGGGGACGGTGTGCTCCGGCTGGAGCTGACCCTGGAGGGGGAGCGGCCGGTCGTACGGCTGAGCGGCGGGCGCGTCCTGTGGCGGGCCACCACGACGGACCTCACCCACAGGGAGCTGCTGGCCCTGCTGCGGGGCGTCCTTCCCGCCGGATACGGTAACCGTCCGGTCGAACTCGTACCGTCGCCGGCCATCGTCGACCACGACCTCTGGGATCCCTGGAACTGACGGGGAACTCAGGCGGTCGGCACCACCATGGGGGTGCCGGTGACCGGGTCGGGCACGACGACGCAGGGCAGGTCGAAGACCTCTTCGATGAGTTCGGCGTCGACGATGTCGGCGGGGGCTCCCTCCGCGACGACGCGACCGGCCTTCATCGCCACCAGGTGGTCGGCGAACCGGTGCCGTAGGCCGCCGATGGTGGAGAAGAACGCCCGCAACCCGGCGGCGGTGGCCGCACGTCCCGTCATCGGCCCGGCATCGCCGAACACCGGCGTGGCGTCCCCGGCCGGCGACCGCACGAAGCCAGGAGGGGTACATGGCCGGAACCGGTCGGCGTGGTTGGCGGGACAAGGTGAAGCTGGCGGAGGAGTCGGCCTACGCCTGAAGCGGCAGGGGCGCCGCCCTACTCGCCGGTGACGCCGTCGATTCGCTCGCGCAGCAGGTCGGCGTGGCCGTTGTGCCGGGCGTACTCCTCGATCATGTGGACCAGGATCCAGCGGTGGGAGCAGTCCTCTCCGTGGCGTTTCCGCTTTCCGATGGCGTCCAGCGATACCTCGGCCGAGAGCTTGCGGGCGTGCTCGATCTCGGCCCGCCAGGTGGCGAAGGCCTCCTCAGCGGAGGCGGTGTCCACGTCGTTGAGGTCGGCGTCGGGGTCGTCGGTCTTGTAGAGGAGGGGGACGTCCTCGTCGTTCAGCACGTGACGGAACCAGACGCGCTCCACGTGTGCCATGTGGCGGACCAGGCCGAGCAGCGACAGGGGCGAGGGCGGCGCGGAGCGTTCACGGAGCTGCTCATGGGAGAGCCCCGCGCACTTGACGGCCAGGGTCTCGCGGTGCCAGTCGAGGAAGTTGTTCAGCATGGCGCGCTCGTCGCCGATGAAGGGAGGGTCAACGCGGTTGTCGATCATGATCCACGATTCTCTCACCGGAGAGTAGCGTCCGGCCATGGCCGATGATCCGCTGGAGTCGCTGCGCCGGCTCTGCTTCGCTCTCCCCGAGACCGCCGAACGACTCAGCCACGGCGAGCCGGCCTGGTTCGTCGGCGGCATCCCCTGACCGGACCCCGACCGCGGCGATGACCCGCACCGCTCACACCGCCCTGCCCGATCAATGCCTTGAAACCGCGCTGTCCGCCATGGCCTGCACCATCGCAGGGTGAAAGCAGGTGGATCACCCCTCGCCGACAGCCGTAAGAGTTCGGTGATCAGGAAGCCGCCGAAGAGCTCGGGGCAGGCATCTCCGGGGCGCGGGATCGAGGGGGTGACGAACGACGAACTGAGCGGTCCCGGGAAGCAGCGGATCGGGAAGGGCAAGCGTTCCTAGAGTATGAACGCTGAGATATCGCGGCTGGCGAAATGGGCGTCCCGGGCGCGGGGCCTGCCCGCGGTCCCGGCTGAGGCGCTGCTGACGGCCCTCTACCGCAGCCACAGGCTCGACCTGATACGGCTCGCGGTACTCCTTGTCGGCGATCGGGAGACAGCCGAGGACATCGTTCAGGACGTGTTCGCCCGGTTGCACGGCCGCCGGCCTGAGACTCTCACGCTCGCCTACGTCAGAACATGTGTGCTCAACGGCTCCAGATCGGTGCTCAGACGACGGATGGTGGAGTCGCGCTGGACGGAGAGGGGCAAGGAGGCGCTCGACTCGTCGGAGACGGCCGTGCTGCTCGGGGAGTCGCGCCGGGAGGTGCTGGACGCGCTGGGCAGGCTGCCGAAGCGGCAGCGAGAGGCTCTGGTGCTCCGCTACTACCTGGACCTGTCCGAGTCGGAGACGGCCCGGACCATGCGCGTCAGGGCGAGTACCGTCCGGTCCACGACCGTCAGGGCACTGGCAAGACTCCACCGCGAGCTGGGAGGCAACGCATGAGCAGGATCATCGAGGACCGGCTGCGCGACGCGATGGCCGCCAGGGCATGGACCGTGCGGGACGATGGTCCACCCCCGCCTCTCCCCGGACCGCGCCGCCCCTTGTGGGGGAGGTGGACGTTGCCGCTCGCGGTCGCGGTGGCGACCGTTGCCGTAGTGGCCGGAATCGGGGTGACCTTACGGGGCGGGGAGAGCGGACGGCCGCCGGTGCTCGCGCCCGCGATCGCCCCCGCGCCGCCGTTCTATGTCGCGGCCGTGGTGACCTCCTCCACGGTCGAGACCAAGAACGCGACGCACACCAGCTCGACCCGAGGCCCGCTGGGCGTCTACGACAGCAGGACCGGTGAACGTACGGCGTGGTTGCCCGCGCTTGCCCACAGCCAGGTCGCCGGACTCGGTGACGGCCGTACCTTCTTCATGGCCGGGAGAGAGCGGGAGGGTGCCCCGCTGCGGTTCTATCGGATCACCCTGACATCGGACGGCGAGATCGGTGAGCGGGTCGCGCTGTCGCTCCCCGCCGATCTGCGAACCGAGACGCTTGATGTGCTGGCCGCCTCACCGGACGGGCGAAAGCTGGCGTACAGCGTCAGCAGGCCGGGGACCGACCGGATGCGCGAGGTGCGAGTGGCGGATGTCGTGACCGGCGAGGTGCGTCGCTGGCGTACGGCCAAATCCGGCTCCATCTACCGGATGGCCTGGGTGGGAGGCGCCCGCACACTGGTGTTCTCCTGGCAGGACAACGATCGGCCGTTCGGCCAGGAGGCGATGCTGCTCGACACCTCCGTCGCGGGCCGCGACCTGTTGTCCGCCAAGCCGGTCGACGGCGACACGACCTTCTTCGCTGCCAGGCCCGGCGGATCGAGCTTCGTCACCCAGGAAGGGGGGAGAAATGTGAGGGCTCCCTCCCTGGTCGAATTCTCAGTGACCACCGGTAGGCGAGTGCGCGCGTGGGTTCCCCAGGAGTGGTTCAAACCGGTGGCGTTCGACGCGTCGGGGCGGGTGCTGCTCGGTATCGTCCGAGGTGGGGCTCCTGCCCGGCTGGACGGTCAGCGGGTGACCCGGATCAAGACGCCCGAACTGCCGCAAGGGCAGGACGTAAGCCTGGAAACCACCTGGTAGGGGCATGGCGATGCGCGGTCCCCGTGTTCGGGCCGCCTGGCGGGTGAAGGTCAGGCGGTCGGCACCACCATGGGGGTGCCGGTGACCGGGTCGGGCACGACGACGCAGGGCAGGTCGAAGACCTCTTCGATGAGCTCGGCGTCGACGATGTCGGCGGGGGCTCCCTCCGCGACGACGCGACCGGCCTTCATCGCCACCACGTGGTCGGCGAACCGGCAGGCCTGGTTGACGTCGTGCAGCACCGCGATGATCGTGCGCCCCTCGTCGCGCAGCCGCGCGAACAGCTTGAGCAGCTGGTACTGGTGGGCGATGTCGAGGAACGTGGTGGGCTCGTCGAGCAGCAGGTAGGGCGTCTCCTGGGCCAGCACCATCGCGACCCAGACGCGCTGGCGCTGGCCTCCGGACAGCTCCTCGACGCCCCGCTCGGCCAGTTCCGCGACGCCGGCCGCGGCCATGGCCTGCTGTACGGCCCGCTCGTCCTCGGCCGACCAGGTGGACAGCATCGACTGGTGCGGGTAGCGGCCCCGGGCGACGAGCCGTCGCACGATGATGTTCTCCGGGGCGACCAGGCCCTGGGGCAGGAACCCGACCTGTCTGGCGATGGCCTTGGGCCGGTAGCCGTTCACATCGCGGCCGTCGAAGCCGACCGTACCGGCCGAGGGCTTGAGCAGCCGGACGAAGGAACGCAGCAGCGTCGACTTCCCGCAGGCGTTGGCGCCGACGATGGCGGTGAACGCGCCGTCGGGCACGTCGAGGTTCACGTGCGCCGACACCACCCGCTCGCCGTAGCCGAGGGTGATGTCCTGGGCGGTCAGGCGCGCTGCCACGGTCGCCTCACTTCCTTGAAGAGCAGCCAGATGAGATAGCACCCGCCGATCGCGGTCGTCACGACACCGACCGGCAGCGCGACCGGCGCCAGCAGCAGTTGCGCGATGAGATCGGCGGCCAGTAGCAGCACCGCGCCGGTCAGCGCCGCGGGCACCAGGGGCACCCCGGCCGCGCCGGCGAGGCGGCGGCCGATCTGGGGGGCGGCGAGCGCGATGAACACGATCGGCCCGGCGACCGCCGTCACGGTGGCGGTGCAGCCGACGCCGACCAGCACGATCAGCAGCCGGAGGCGGCCCAGGCCCACACCCGAGGTGACGGCGAGCTCGTCGCCGAGCGCGGCCTGGTGCATCGCCTGCGACAGCGTGACGAGCAGCAGCGTGAGCACGCCGATGACCAGGAACGGCAGGCGCACCTCGTCCCAGTCGACGCCGTTCAGCGAACCCGCGCTCCACCCGGTCGCGGCGAGCGCGACGTCGAGCTCGGCACGGAGCACGATCCAGGAGTTGACCGCGGTCAGGATGGCGTTCATCGCGATCCCGATGACGACCAGCCGCAGGCCGCTGAGCCCCGCGTCCAGCGACAGCAGGTAGATGGCCGCCGCGGTCAGCAGGCCGCCCAGCACCGAACTCGTGGCGAGCTGCGCGGAGGTTCCGCTCAGCACCGTGATCGCGGCCAGCGCGCCGGTGTAGGCGCCCGCGTCCAGGCCGATGACGTCCGGGCTGCCGAGCGGGTTGCGGGTGAGGTTCTGGAAGATCGCCCCGGCCAGCCCCAGGGCGGCGCCGAAGACGAGCGCGGCGGCCACCCGGGGCAGCCGCCACTCCCGGATCACCAGGGCCGAGTCCCCGTGACCGGCGAGCGCCGCGAACACCTCCGGGGGCGCGGCCCAGGAAGGGCCGTGGCTGAGGCCGAGGAAGGCCAGGGCCAGCGCGACGCCGGCGAGCGCGAGCGACATCAGGAGCGTCCGGCGTTCGATCCTGACCGAGTGGGAGCCCGCGCGCAGCACGACGGCGTTCACAGCGACGCCGCCCCGTAGCGCCGTACGACCCAGATGAGCACCGGGCCGCCGAGGAAGGCGGTGACGACGGCCACCGGGACCTCGCCCGTCGGCAGCAGCACGCGCGATCCGATGTCGGAGATCAGCAGCAGGATCGGGCCGAGCACCATCGTGTAGGCCATCAGCCACGGAATCGAGCCGGCGGCCGGCCGGCGGGCCAGGTGCGGAATCATGAGCCCCACGAAGGTGATCGGTCCGGCCACGGCCGTGGCGGCGCCGGCGAGCAGGGTGACGAGTACGAGGACGGCGAGTTTGGTCCGTGCGGTGTGACCGCCGAGCGTATGGGCGACCTGCTCGCCCAGGACCATGGCGTTCAGCGGCCTGGCCACCGCCATGGCACAGACCAGGGCGATGCCGATCGCCAGCAGCGGGACGGTGTGCGACATCTGCTCGCGGCCGGCCAGCGCTCCGACGGACCAGAAGCGGAACCGGTCGAAGACGTCGGGAAGCATCAGGCGCATGCCGAGCGAGAGGCCCGCGAGCACCGAGCTGAGGGCGACGCCGGCCAGCACGAGCCGGAGCGGGGAGGTCCTGCCGACGGAGTAGACCAGGAGCACCGCGAGCACGGAGCCGGCGAACGCGAGCGTCAACTGCGCGGACTGCGACCCCGCGACGCCGAGCACACCGCCCAGGTTGATGGCGAAACCGGCACCGGCGGTCACCCCGAGGATGCCGGGTTCGGCCAGCGGGTTGCGGGTCAGCGTCTGGATCAGCGCGCCCGAGGCGCCCAGGGCGGCACCGACGAGGATGCCGAGGATCGTGCGCGGCACCCGGACATCGCGGATGATCAGATGATCGTCGGTGCCGGCGTAGTCGGCGAAGGCACGCCAGATCTCGGCCGGTGCGATCGCGCGCGTTCCGACGCTCACGCCGGCCACCGCCACCACGGCGAGCAGTGCGAGGGCCGCGAGGAGGAGTGCGGCCCTCGCCGGTGGATCAGTCCTCAAGCCCGGCAACTCCGCGCTTCCAGTATCCGGTGAACAGTGAGTCCAGCCGTCCCGCGCTCCACGAGCGCAGTGGCTTGATGTCACCCGCCTCCCCGGCCGCGAACAGGAAGGTCCGCTCCTCGGGCAGGGCCAGGGAGCGCACCGTCTCCGCGAGCGAGGAGCGGTCGCCCTCACGGGCCAGCCAGACGACCTCCACCCCGTCGCGTGCCGCGAGCGGGTAGGCGTGCTCGGCGGCGTCGTCGGTCTCGATCACCACCTGGGCCGAGACGTCGGCCGGGGACTCCTCCAGCCAGCGCGCGACCGCGGGCAGCGCGGTGGCGTCGACCGCGAAGACGTAGTGGCCGTAGTTGTGCGGGAACGCCTTGGCCCCCGGCGGACCGGCGATCGTGAGCTCCTCGCCCACCTCGGCGGCGACCGCCCACGCCGACGCGACCCCGCCCTCGTGGAGCACGAAGTCCAGGTCGAGCTCGCCGGCCTCGGCGTCGTACCGCCGCACCGTGTACTTGCGCGTCGTGGGCGACGGCGTCGGCCAGTCGAGCTCCAGGTGGTCGTTGGCGACCGGGTCGCGGCGGGTGCCGTCCGGATCAGGGAAGACGATCTTGATGTGGTCGTCCGCCTGGTAGCTGTGGAATCCTTCGAGCCCGGGGCCGCCGACGGTCAGCCGGAGCAGGCGCGGGGTCACGTACCGGCGCGCGAGCACCGAGACGGTGCGGACCCCGATCGGGTAGCCGATCCGCGCGGTGCCGGTTCCGGACCGGTGGTGGGCGGCGACGCGACCCCTCGGGTCGCTACGGTCGACGCTCATCGGCCGAGCAGCGGCGCGAGCGCCTCATCGATGGCGTCCAGCGTCTTGATGGCCGAGCCGTACGTCGCCGCCTCGGTGTAGCGCAGCGGGAAGACCTTGCCGGCCTTGACCGCGGGCAGGTTCTTCCACAGCTTGGAGTCGAGGACGTACTGCACCGGCTCGCTTACCGAGCCGTCGCTCTCCAGCGTGTAGGTGACGGCGTCGGCCTCGGCGAAACCGTCCGGCAGTTCCTCGATCGAGGGGTACTCGGTGACGTCGAGCGCGCCGCCGCCCTTCTCCTTGACCTCGCCGTAGTAGGTCACACCGATGTCGGAGGCGATGTTGGTGCCCCACGACCCGGCGAACTCGCGGTGGAACGTTCCCTTGGCGATGTCGCCGTAGGCGCCGACGTGGCCGAACTTCACGCCGTCCAGCGCGCCCTCGTACTTCTCGGCGAGCTCGGCGGCCTTCTTCTCGTACGCCGCCTTGGCGGTCTCGAAGTCGCCGAGGCGGCCCGCGGCGTCGGACTGGCGCCGGGACAGCTCGCGCCAGGCGGAGGGGACGGTCGGGCCGATGACGACGACCGGGGCGATGGACTCCAGCCGCTTCATGTCGATGTCGCCGAGGGCCGGCTTGGGGACGCCGATGACGATCAGGTCGGGCTTGGCCTTGGCGACGGCCTCGTAGTTGGTCTCGGCGGCCGTCTCTCCGGCGATCTTCTCAAGGCCGTTGTACGTCGCGAGGTCCTCCTCGGTCATCATCGCCAGACCGCGTCTCCAGCCGGAGATGCCGACCAGGGGGGCGTCGGCCTCGATGAGCGCCGGCACCGCGTAACCGGTCGCGACGACGCGCTTGGGGGCGGCGGGGATCGTGATCTCGCCGTTGTCGGCGCTGAAGACGCGGGTCTCGGGTGCCGCGGCGGTGGACTCCTCGCCGGAATCGGTGGAACCGCAGCCGGCGACCAGGGCGAGGGTGAGGGCCAGAGCGCCGGCCAGGCGCCGGGGCTGTCGGGAGGACATGGGCGTGTTCCTTCAGTGTGCTTCAGAACGGGCGAACAACCCGACCTCATGGTCAGGCGGTACTTAGGTTAGCCTTACCAATACTTTTTCGATGTCGTCGGGAGGCCATCCAATGTCGATGGGAAGTCACTCTGCGACCGGTGCCGGCCACTTCGGGACCGATCCGCTCTGGTGCGAGGAGTACGGCTACGGCCTGGGCACGCTCACCGGTGTCCTCGTGCTCAGGTACCGTTCGGCGGCCGTGCTCGAATTCGGCCAGAGCAGGCAGGACTTCCTGCACCAGCTCTACTGGTCACCCGACGGCATGCTCTCGACCCGGTACGGTGCCGACACGCAGTTCGTGGGCGCGCGGGAGGCGTTCTGGGCCCACCGCGCGGTGAGCCACGAGGTGCGGGCGGCGGACCGGCAGACCGTGTACCGGATCTGCCTGCGCCAGGTGCCCGAGATGCTCGGCGGGCTGCGCGCCGGCGCGGTGTCCATCGACGACGAGGCGGCCCGGCTCGTCCAGGCGATCGCCCGCCCGGGGTACGACGAGCAGGCGGCACTCGTCGCCCGCGAGCGCATCATGGCCGGGCTCGGCGCGTCGACCCGTGACTTCGTCGGCCACCACGCCACCGGTACCGGATTCGCGATGACCGTCGCCCGCGCGCTGTCACACGACCCGGGCGACCCCGTCCGCCTTGAGGAGTGGGCCGAACGGCTGCACGTCAGCGTCAAGACGCTGCAACGCGACTTCGTGCGCGAGTTCGGCATGCCCTACTCGCAGTGGCGAACCAAGTTGCGCCTGCGTGCCTCGCGGGTGCTGCTGGAGGGCCGGCCGGTGGCCGAGGTGGCCCGCCGCGTCGGGTACGCGACCCCCTCGGCCTTCATCACGGCCTTCGCCAGGGAGTACGGATGCACGCCCGGCCGCTATGCCCTGCACGAGGCCGACTCGGCCTGATCGAAGGGACCGCGCACCGCCCGGGATCGGGCGGTGCGCGGGGGTGTCAGCGGAGCAGCTCGAAGAGGGTCAGCCACCGGTCGGGGTGGACGAAGGCCACCACCGTGTCGCGGTCCACCCGCGCCTCCGCGAACGCGGCGTCGACCCGGTGGGCCGCGTACCGCATCCGCAGCGAGGCGTGCAGCGAACCGCCAAGGCCGGTGAAGCCGTACTCGACGAACTCGCGCCAGGCCGCGTCCCGCCCCGCGGGCAGCAGCCGGACACCGCGCGGCTCGATCCGCAGGATCGCCGAGTCGACGGCGGGCACCGGCCGGAAGCTCATCCGGCCGACGCGGCCGGCCAGCTCCCAGGAGTGACCCGGCCAGCTCAGCACGGTCAGCCTGCTCCAGCGGCCGAAGTCGCCGGACCGCTTGCGCGCGTACTCCAGCTGGGTGAGCAGGGTCGCCGAGGTGAGCCCGGGGGCGCGCAGGCACCAGTCGACGATCCTGGAGGTGATCGAGTACGGGATGTTCCCGGCGACCGCGAACGGCTCGCGCGGAGCCCGCGCGGTCAGGAAGTCACCCCTGATCACCTCGATTCCGTCGTCGCCGCGGGTGCGGGCGGCGAGCCTGCCCGCATGCCGCGGGTCGATCTCGTACGCCACGACCCTCGCGCAGCTTTCGGCGAGGGCGAGGGTGAGAGCACCGGTGCCCGCGCCCGGCTCCAGAAGCAGCCCGTGTGATCCGGCCGCGGCGGCCATCCGCCGGACGGCGTGCGGATCGACGAGGAAGTTCTGCGAGAGGGTGCGTCTGGCCCGGTCGCGTTCGCCGCGACCGTTGCCGTTCCTTACCTTTCCCTGGGTGTGTGAATGGTTTCCGTGCGCGAAGGAGTGCGCCACAGCCGTCGCCCTTTCGGGTCCGAGGTGAAAAAGGTCTCGGAAAAGCCCTGGGCGCGCATCGGGGACGCGTGCGGAACGGAGTGCCGACGCGTCCCTAGCGGGCCAGAGCCCGGCTGCCGCGAGGACGGATCACGTAGCCGACCAGAAGGTTGGCGAAGTAGGTGCACATGGTGCTGGACGCTACGGCTCGTCTCGTCACCTCGCAACGGGTTTTCCGCTCCGCCCCAGGTCAGAGGGGCCGGGTACGGATACGTTCTGGCGGTCGCCCCGGCGGTGTGCTCGAATGACAGGCGTTTGCCCATGAGGCATCCGTGTTCGGCGCGTGCCGCCGACGGCCGCCCCGGGTCGTCGGCGGCCGCTCAAGGAGAGAAGTACTGATGATCACTTTGAACAACGGGGTCTCCATGCCCCGGCTCGGTTTCGGCGTGTACCAGGTGCCCCCGGAGCAGACCGCCGAGGTGGTGACCGAGGCGCTGGAGGCGGGATACCGGAGTATCGACACCGCGAAGCTGTACCGGAACGAGCGGGGAGTGGGCGAGGCGCTGGCCGCCTCAGGTCTGCCGCGTGACGAGGTCTTCGTCACCACCAAGCTGTGGAACGACGGCCAGGGCTACGACTCCACCCTCGCCGCCTTCGACGCGAGCATGGAGAGGCTGGGCCTGGACCGGCTCGACCTTTATCTCATCCACTGGCCCACCCCGGCCAGGGACCTGTACGTCGAGACCTGGAAGGCACTGGAGAAGCTGTACGCCGACGGCCGCGTCCGCGCCATCGGGGTGTCCAACTTCCAGCCCGCCCATCTGAGCCGCCTCATCGAGGAGTGCGGCGTCGTCCCGGCGGTCAACCAGGTCGAGTTGCACCCGGCCCTGCAGCAGGCCGAGTTGCGCGGGTTCCACGCCGAGCACGGCATCGTCACCGAGGCGTGGAGCCCGCTGGCGCAGGGGGCCGTGCTCGACGACCCGGTGATCGTCGCCCTCGCCGGGAAGTACGACAAGACCCCGGCCCAGGTCGTGCTCCGCTGGCACCTCGACCTGGGGAACGTCGTCATCCCCAAGTCGGTGACGCCTTCGCGGATCAGGGAGAACCTCGACGTCTTCGACTTCGCCCTCACGGCCGAGGACATCGCCGAGATCGCCAAGCTGGACGCCGGCACCCGCATCGGCCCCGACCCGGACGCTTTCAACCGCTGAGTGCGGTGTCCGTGCCGTGACGGTGAGGTTCACCGCCACGGCACGGGCCGGCGCCGGGGGCGCGATGCCGGCTCCCGGTGTACGCGGACGTCCGAGCACGCGGCGCCGGGTGTGAAAGACGTGACGTCAGCCCTGTGAGATCCGCCGGCGCAGCCATTCGTAGGAGGCCTTGGGGGTGCGCTTCCCGGTGGGGAAGTCGACGTGGACGAGTCCGAAGCGCTGGCTGTAGCCCTCGGCCCACTCGAAGTTGTCCAGCAGGGACCAGACGTAGTAGCCGCGCACGTCCACCCCCTCCGCCCGAGCCCGCTCGACGGCTTCGATGTGGCCGTCGAGGAAGTCGATCCTGGCCTGGTCGTCGACCGTCCCGTCGGGGGCCGGTTCGTCGGGCTGGGAGCAGCCGTTCTCGGTGACGTAGACCGGTGGGAGGGCGTCGCCGTACCGGGCGCGGAGGCCGACCAGCAGCTCGCGCAGGCCGTCGGGGACGACGGGCCAGCCGAAGGCGGTGGTGGGGTAGCCGGTGACACCCGCGTCCTCGAAGGGGAGGCCCTCACCGGTGGGCGCGGCGATCCGGGTGGGGTTGTAGTAGTTGATACCGATGCCGTCGAGGGGCGCGCCGATCAGATCCAGGTCGCCGTCTCGGACACAGTCCAGGCTCACCCCGTACGCCGACAGGTCGGGATAGGAGCCGAGCAGCACCGGGTCGTTGAACAGGCGGTTGTGCAGGATGTCGTAGGCGTCGGCGGCGGCCAGGTCGGCGGGGTCGGCGGAGGCGGGCCAGACCGGGGTGCAGTTGTTGGTGATCAGGACCTGCTCCGCGCCGCGCGCCCGCAGCTCCCGCACCGCCAGGCCGTGCCCGAGCAGCTGGTGGTGGGCGGCGGGTAGCGCGTCCAGGACCAGGGTCCTGCCGGGAGCGTGGGCGCCCAGCGCGTAGCCGAAGACCATGTGGACGAAGGGCTCGTTCAGAGTGATCCACATCGGGATCCGGTCGGCGAGCCGGTCGGCCACCGCCGCGGCGTACTCGGCGAAGCGGTAGGCGGTGTCGCGGTTCAGCCAGCCGCCCTCGTCCTCCAGGGGCTGCGGCAGATCCCAGTGGAACAGCGTGGCCGCCGGGACGATGTCCCGCTCGCGGAGCGCGTCGGTCAGCCGGTCGTAGAAGTCCAGGCCGGCCTGGTTGATCGCGCCCTTGCCGTCCGGCTGGACGCGCGGCCAGGCGATGGAGAAGCGGTAGGAGTTCACCCCGAGGCCGGACATCAGCTCGACGTCCTCTTCCCAGCGGTGGTAGTGGTCGCAGGCCACGTCGCCGGTGTCGCCGCCGCGGACGCGGCCGGGCTCGTGGGCGAAGGTGTCCCAGATCGAGGCGCCACGCCCGTCCTCGGCGACGGCGCCCTCGATCTGGTAGGACGCGGTCGCCGTACCCCACAGGAACATTCCGGCCTCCAAATGTATGAGTCTGGCTCATGTTAACCCTCGGGCCTGCCCGTGGGGGATGATGGAGAGATGACGAACGTCTCCGGGGGAACGCTTCGCCGCCGCCCTGCCCAGCGCCGCAGCCTGGAACGGGTCGAGCGCATGCTGGACGAGTGCGCGCGGCTGCTGGACGAGGTCGGCTACGAGGCGCTGACCACCAAGGAGGTCGCGCGCCGCGCGGAGGTGCCGATCGGTACCTTCTACCAGTTCTTCCCCGACAAGCAGGGGCTGGTACGGGCGCTGGCGCTGCGCAACCTGGAGGCGTTCCTCGGCCGGATCACGGCCAGGCTCGCGGAGGTGCGGCTCTCCGACTGGACGGAGATGGTCGACCTCGCGATCGACGAGTTCGTCGCGATGAAGCGGGCCACGCCGGGATTCGCCGTCGTCGACTTCGGGGAGGTGCTCGCCGCACCCGGCGGGCCCGTGGTCAAGGGGACCGAACGGATGCTCGACGCCGCGCTGGAGAACAACGTCATCGTGGCCGACCGGCTCCGTACGATCACCGTCGAGCTGCTCGGCGCCCCGATCGGCCCCGAGCTGGACCGGGCGCTCTTCGTCGCGGTCGAGGCCGCCGACGCGGTGCTCAAGCTCGCCTTCCGCTCCCTGCCCGACGGGGACCCCGAGCTGATCGCCGAGTGCAAGCACCTGGTCCGCCGCTACCTGTCGGCGCACCTGTCGCAGGGATGACCCCGGGCGCCCGCCCGCGTTGGTGCAGGGGCCGGTCATGAGCGTGTTGTGCGCCCACAGGGTCAGATCGGGCTCCGAGCACAGGTGGTCGAGCATGTCGTCCTCGACCAGGACGTGACCTGAGTCGGGCGGCCGCGTCCCGCACCTGGGTGTAGAGCGAGGGCGCGGGCGTGCTCCAGACCCACTGTGGCCCGATCGGGTTTCGGCGACATCTGGTCGCGTCGCCTCTGGGACCGGATCGGCCGCTGTGCCGACGCGACGGCTCTGACCTGGATGGATGAGATCCGGTAGACCGGAAAGAATGCAAGATCTGTTCTGTCGCGGCTGTCCGCGGTTTCCTCGACCCCGGGTCGCGCGCGGCGCGCGGCAGGGGCGGTGCCGCGTCCAGGGCTGTCCCTGCGGCGTGCCGCTGGGCGGGCGGCGGGTTCCTCTATCCGAGGCGACTTGGGGTTTTCTCGACGAGATCTCGCTTAGTCGATCTCAAGTCGGCAGGAGTACAAAAATCGCGTTTTGCACCTGAATAACCCGGTTTGTCATGGAGGCCTCGTGCGGGCACGTGGACTGCTCAGAATATTGTGTGCGGTGCTCGTCACGGTGAGCATGACGGCCGGGCTACCTCAGACCGCGTCGGCGCGGTCCCAACGGGACGCCGAGACCACCGCCCTGCTGGCAGGGGTGAAGCGGTTCGCCGAGGTGAGCCGGGGCTTCGCCACCCTGGGCAGGCTCGGTGAGCGGCTGCCACTGGTCGGGCTGGTCCCCGGGGCCGAGGCGGGCCTGGGCCTGGAAACCCTGTTCGATCAGGCGATGTACGACCCGATCAAGGACATCACCAGCCTTTCCGAACTCGAACCGGAGTACACCACGCCGGGCCCGCGGGCAGGCAGGCTTCTCGCGAGCACCCGCGAGGAGGGCGGCCTCAAGCGCCTCGACCTGACCCTCGACGTCACCAGGTCGGTCGGCGACCAGCCGGTCAGCATCTCCAGCGCGACGCCCAGGGTGTCGTTCACCACGTCGAAGAGCGTGGACGTCGACCTGAAGCTGAACGCGAAGCTGTCCTTCGGATACGACCAGGTCACCCGGTCCGTCTACCTGATCAAGGACGCCTCCGGCCCCGCGCTGACGGTCCAGGCCGCCGGACGGCTGGACTCCGCGGCGAAGGCCACGGCGGCGTTCGGCATTCTCGGCGTGGACGTGCTGGGAGACTCGGCGCTCGACATCGGCTCCACCCTCACCTTCTCGGCCGCCGACCCGAACGGCGACGGCAGGCTGGACCTGACCGGGACAGGCGAGCTGGCCGCGGAGGGCGCGGCCGCCGGTCTGTTCCGCGTCTCCCCGGCGGGGTCGGCCGCCGCCACCTTCAACCTGCGGGCCCAGCCCTTCGCGGGGGCGCCGGTCGACGGCGCGACCGCGACCGTCAAGGTGAACTGGCCGGACATCGCGACCGGGACGCCACAGGTCACCGTCGCCCAGTCCGACCTGGACCGGCTCAACCGCTTCCAGCACCTGACGCCCAAGGACCTGCTGGACGGGCTGGCGCACCTGGCCAACGCGATCAACGCGGTCCAGCGCTCCCAGTGGCGCAAGGACGCCCAAAGCCCGCTGAAGGGCAACCTGGACCTACCGTTCATGCGCGGCAGCCTGGCGGACGCGGTGCGGGTCTCCGAGGCGATCGAGAAGTTCGTCAAGGACAGCGTCAACGGTGACACCGGCGAGCCGACGTTCACCTCGATCCAGAGCATGCTGGCCGCGCTGGGAGCGGCGAAGAACCTTCCCGGCGGCGCGGTCGTCAAGGTCACCGAGGCCGGATACGACGACTCCGACAAGAAGATCGCCTTCACGATCGTCGTCGACCGCGGCGTCAACGCGACGCCGGAACCGCTCAACCCGGCGGGCCAGACGACCAGTGGCGGTGGCACCGGCGTCACCTATGCCGCCCGGACTCTCAAGCACACGGGCAGGAAGTGGGAGAAGGACGAGTTCAAGGGGCGCACGGTCACCGCGGGCACATCGAGCGGCATCGTGGCCGGCAACTCCGCGGACACGATCACCCTGGCCGGCGACTGGCGCACGAGCGTCCCCGCGCCCGGCGCGACCTACCGGATCGCCTCGTCCGATCCGCTGATCGGCCAGGTGACCTTCGGCGACACCTTCAAGGCCGACGCCGGGATCACCAGGGCGAACGCCGCGGCGTCGACGGCACAGGTCATGCGGGGCTACCACGCCTCGGCGACGGTCGTACTCGACCTGAGCGACCCGGTCACCGGCCAGGGCTGCGCGAGCAGGCCGGACGGCCAGGGCAAGGCGTGCCCCTACCGTCACACCAACCCGGACGGCACCTCGACCGTGGTGTCCGAGCTGCCCCGCGCCGCCGACCGCACCCTGCTCCGCACGGGACGCGACCTGTTCGGTGCCCAGCTGTCGGTGCTGACCGGAGTGAACGTCGACGCGGGCGTCGGCTACCTGGGTGTGCGGCTCACCGGCAATCTGTCGATGGGGGCCAGGAACACGGGCGACCTGCTCAGGGTGACGCTCAAGGACCAGGGTGACGTACGGCTGACGCAGCTGTTCGAGCGGCTCGCCGCCAAGCCGGACGAGCTACTCGACGTTCGGGTGAACGCCGAGGCCAGGGGCAGGCTCGCCGTGGGTGTTCCCGGAGCGTCCGACTTCTTCGGCGGCACCATCTCCGGAGACGTCGTGATGCCGGACATCGGCGATCCGGCCACCGTCGAGTTCCGCGGGTTCGACAGGCTCGGCGAGGTCGGGGAGTTCGGTTTCGACCCCGACAACCCCCGCGCGCTCTTCGGCACGCTGATCAAGTCACTGGGGGCGCTGGCGGCCTACCTCGACAACGTCAAGGGGACCGGCCCGGTGCAGGACGCCCTGGCCGCGAGGCTTCCCCTGGTCGGCCGCTCGGTGTCCGAGCTCGTCGCCGCCGAGGAGACAGGCGGCGGCTCCGGCGTCCGCTACGGCAACGGCGGCTGCCGCCCCGACCTGGGCCACCTCACCGACCCCTCGCACACGTTCACCGACGCCTACGTGGGCCGGGGGGTGCACATCGGCAGCCGGCTCCTGCGGGTGGCCGCCGTCTGCGGCGACGACACCCTCGCCTTCACCGAGAAGTTCACCGGCAACCTCCCCGAGACCGGCACGCGGTACCGCCTGCGACCTCCCCTCAGGGACGCGATCGACCGGCTGACCGCGGCTCCGCCCGACACCCTGCAGGGTCTGGTGGACGAGCTGAACAAGGCGCTCGGCGGGCAGGTCGGGATCAACTACCTGCCGGGCTCCCCCGGTGAGCTCAAGATCACACTGAACTACGACAAGAAGGCCACCTCCGAGGAGCCGCTGCGGTTCTCGTTCGGCGACAAGAGCCTGGTCGCCGCCTCCGGCTCCGGAACTCTCGACGTCGGCGTGGACGGCGGGGTCCAGCTCGGCCTCGTCGTGCCGCTCAAGGCCGCCTTCGACCCCGCCGAGGACCTGCGGATCGACCCCACCTCGAATGTGTGGCTCGGGGCCCAGGCGGAGCTGAACGGCACGGTCGAGGGCACCATCGGGCCGCTGCCCGTCGCGCTCGGCAAGAAGGACGACGACCCCCTGCAGGTCAAGCTCGCCTACAGCGTCAACCTGCGCTACCCGGGAGAGACGGAGGAGCCCGTCAAGCTGGCCGACTTCTTCACCGGCATCGACCTGTCGCTCAACGAGACCAGCGACTCGGTCCAGTGCGCCCAGGACCCGCAGCGCGAGCAGACGGACCTGGCGCTGTGCGCGGTGCTCCCCACCTACCTCAACGGCGGTCCGGTGACCACCGACGGCAAGCACGCCTTCGTCGTGCGGCTCCCGCGCGTGGCCCCGCTGTCCGACATGTTCGACCTCACCACCGAACTGCCGGACGGGATCAAACGGCTGGAGGTGCCGGACTTCGATTTCGGCACCCTGCCCGCCGGTATGGAGCTGGACTGGTACAACCTGGGCGACGGCATTGAGCGTTACCTCACGCTGATGGAGTCCGGCCTGCGGTTCGCCGCGCAGGACGGCAAGCTGCCCGCCGTCGGCGACGACCTCCAGCAGGGTGCCGACTTCATCGGAGCCAAGCGCCAGGAGATCAAGGAGGCGCTCTCCAAGCTGCCGAACCAGGGCAGGGTCCCCACCGGCAAGGACCTGCGGACCTGGTACACCACCTACCTCGCGCCCAAGATCGGCCCAGGAGTGCAGCCGGTGATCAGCTGTGTCACCGCGCAGGGGCCCGCCGAGGGAGAGACGTGCGACGCCGTACCGGGCCCGCAACTGACCGGCATCAAGTTCACCATCGACATCGGCGTCGGAGAGCTCGACCCGGTCAAGGGGTGCTCCGGCGACTGCGAGAGCGTCGAGCGGCGGCTGGACATCGGCGTCCCCGGCCTCGCACTGCGCCAGGGAGAGGGGGACGGCGTGCAGGCGAACCTCGCCTGGAGGCTGCACGCCACCGTCGGCCTGGACCGCCAGAGCGGGTTCTTCGTCAACTCCGAGCAGGACGACCGGCCCAACCTCGGAGTAGGGGTGAACGTCAAGCTGCCCAAGGAGATCAACGCCAAGCTCTCGATTCTGGACGTGAAGCTGGAGAACCGGCCCACGGCGGCACCCGAACTCTTCGCGGGCGCGTTCATCGTCGGCCTCAAGCCCGTCGGCCGGATCGGCATGGCCCAGCTGGCCGACCCGGGAGATCTCGTGGAGACCACGATGTCGGCTCGGGCGAACATCGACTGGAAGTTCACCGTCCAGGCGGGTTCACCGATGCTGCCCGGCCTGTACGGCGGATTCCGTCTCGACTGGGACCTCACCAAGGGGGGCACACCGGACCCCGACGACCTGCACATCTCCTTCAACGACGTGACCCTGGAGGCGGGCGACTTCTTCCGCACCGTACTCGGCCCGGTGGTCACCCAGGTCAAACGGCTCACCGAACCGGTCAGGCCGGTCATCGACCAGCTCTACGCGCCGATCCCCGTACTGTCGGACCTGAGCAGGGCGGCCGGGGGCACGGACGTGAACCTGATCACGATCGCCGAGAAGTTCAACACCCTCGGCGGGGGAATGGACACGGAGTTCCTGACCAAGGTGGTCGAGGTCACCAGGGTCCTGTCCAGCCTGCCCGACTGCCAGGGCTCGATCGCCATCCCGATCGGGAGCTTCCAGGTGCTCGGCGGCCAGGCGCTGAACACGCCGAACTCGCCGGACGTGGCGGACTCGCTCATCACCGGGGAGCGCTTCGCCACCGAGGATCTCTTCAAGGCGCTGGACGACAAGGCCAGGACCTGCGCGAAGGCCGGTGCCAAGAGCGGCGCCAAGAGCGGCGCGAAGGCGAAGGCCGCCCCGTCCGGCCCCATCGACCACGCGGAGAGCGCCGGGTTCGCCTTCCCCGTGCTCGAGAACAAGGGGAAGGCGATCTTCAGCCTGCTCATGGGCAAGGACGTGGAGCTCGTCGAGTACGACTCGGGCCCGCTGCGGCTCGGGTTCAACTACAGCCAGTCGTTCGGCCCGGTCTACGCCCCGCCGCCGATCATGGTGGTCATCTCCGGCAGCGCCGGCATCGAGGGGCGCATCAAGGCGGGCTTCGACACCTACGGCATCCGCAAGGCGATCGAGGAACGCAAGGTCGACATCCGCGTTCTCGACAGCCTCTACCTGGTGACGACCGACGAGCGCGGGCTCCCGCTCCCGGTGATCACCCTGCGCGGTGAGCTGGAGGCCGGGGCGGCGGTGGAACTGTTCCTCATCAAGGCCGGGATAAACGGGGGCATCTCCCTGACGATCGCGATGAGCTGGGCGGACCCGACCAACGACGGCAAGTTCCGGTTCGGCGAGTTCGTGACCGTGCTGCTGCGCAACCCGCAGTGCCTGTTCAACATGGACGGCAAGCTCAAGGTCTACCTGAAGGCATGGGTGGAGATCGGAGTCTCGATCTTCAAGAAGCGGTTCGACTGGACGATCGTCGAGGCCACCCTGCTCGACTTCGCCGTACGGCCCGACTGCGGGGTCGAACCACCGAAGCTGGCGACGGCGAGTGGAAACGCCCTCGTCCTGCACATCGGCCCCATGCGCGGGGCTCGCGGTGACGACTGGGCGGATCCGGGCGACGACGCCGAACAGTGGACGGTGATCCAACTCCCCGCCGACGACACGCAGGAGGCGGGATTCGCGGTCAGCGCGCTCGGCTTCCGTGAGGAGTACCGAGGCGATGGGTTCGACCGGGTGCTGGCCGACGGTCGTGGGGCGACCGGCGACCTGCGGTTGCTCTTCCAGGGCTACGCGGGCTCGGACGGCAAGCCGTACCCCTTCGACAAGAAGGTGGTGGCCTTCGGCGGCGCGGCGAACGACGTGGTCATGACGGGCACGGGCGCGTCCGTGGTGGACGGCGGCGCGGGCGACGACCAGATCACCACGGGTGACCAGTACGGCGGTGCCAGGGCCTTCGTGGCCGGCGGGCCGGGCAACGACCACCTGACCGTGGGCGGCGCGGGCGACTGGGTCGCGGGCGACGGCGGGCTCGTTCCCGGCAAACGCAGGGTCGGTGGCGTCGAGGTCGCGGACTGGGACGGGGACGACACTCCGGAAGAACCGCAGGATCGCGCCGACGACGGTGACGACAGGATCACCGCGGGTCTGGGCGGCAACCACCTGTGGGGCAACGGCGGAGCCGACACGATCAGCGTGGGCTCCGACAGCCCGCTGGCCGCCGGCGACCCGTCCCCGCGCTACCGCGCCCAGCCGAACACCCTGGTCGGCGGGCCGGGCGGGGACACGCTGACCGGCGGCTCGAACGACGACGAGATCTACACGGGTCCGCGGCAGGTCACCGGGCCGGAGGACGAGGGCCCGGAGGACTCGGGGGTCAACTACGTCGACACCGGCGCGGGCGACGACAAGGTCTACGGCGGCAGGGGCGTCGACCTGGTCGCCGGGCGCTCGCAGCCCGGCCAGGTCAGCCGGATCTTCGGCGGCGGTGGCGAGGACGTGCTCGCGGGAGGCTACGGGAAGGACGAGATCTTCGGCGGCCCCGGCGACGACTGGGTGATCGCCGAGCCGTCCGAGGTCGGCGAGGTCACCGGGACGGAGCCGTACGGGCCGGTGCGCGCGGTGAATCACCTGCCACTGCCGGAAGGGGTGGTCGCCTCGGCCAAGCTGCTGGTGGGCGGGTACGGCGACGACCACCTGGTCGGCGGGGACGGCGGGGCCACCGTCTTCGGTGACCGTCGTCGCGCCGAGCCGTGCGAGGAGGCCGAGGACGCGAAGGACGGCCGGGACCTCATCCTGGGCGGCGCGGGCCGCGAGGTCGTGTCGGCGGGCGGTGGCGACGACCGCGTCGTGGCGGGCGGCGGCGACGACCGGGTCTGCGGCGAACGCGGTGACGACGAACTGTACGGCGGCGCCGGCGACGACGTCGTCGAAGGCGGGTCGGGCAAGGACACCGGATACGGCGACGACGGGGTCGACCAGGTGTCGGGCGGCGGCGGTGACGACACCCTGTACGGCGGCGCCCAGGCCGACACGGTCGAGGGCAACGACGGCGAGGACACGCTCTTCGGCGGCGCCGGGGACGACCTGGTCGTCGGCGGAGACCGTCTCGCCGGAAAGGACGACGGGGCCGACACACTGTACGGCGACACCGGCGCCGACCGGCTGGTCGGCGACAACGGCACGGCGACGGGGTCGCACGACCTCGACGGGACGCCGGCGACGGCGGGCGCCGGGGACGTGATCCATGGCGGGGACGGCGACGACACCGCCTTCGGCGGGATCGGCGACGACGAGATCCACGGCAACGACGGCGCGGACCACCTGGAGGGCGGCAACGGCGCGGACACCGTGTACGGAGAGGCGGGCGAGGACGAGATCGTCGGCGGAGGAACCGGGGCGCACCCTGACAAGGGGGACACGCTGTTCGGCGGTGACGGGCCCGACGTGATCGCGGGCGACAACGCCGTCCTCGCCACGACGGGGGAGGCCACCCCCGTGGCCCGCAGGCCAGGGCAGCAGCGCGCCCACCGGGTGCAAGTGCTGGGCGGCGGCTCCGGCGCGGACGTGGTGGACGGCGGCGCGGGCGACGACGCCCTCTTCGGGCAGGAGGGCACCGACCGGCTGCGCGGCGGGGAAGGAGACGACTACGCCGAAGGCGGCCAGGACACCGACTGGGTGGAAGGCGACCAGGGCGACGACGATCTGGTCGGCGGCTCGTTCACCGGTGCGGCCGACCAGGCCGACGCGTTGTACGGCGGGCCGGGCGACGACGTCGTGCTGGGCGACAACGCCGAGATCCTCCGGGTGGCCGGGGCGGAGAAACCGACCCGCGCCACCGTGCGGATCGGGTCGCGGGGAACTCCGATGACCGCCAGGGCGGTGCGGTCGCTGGGCGGCGCGGCGGGTGCGGACCGGATCTCCGGCGGCACGGGAGTGGACGTGCTCTGGGGCCAGGACGGCGACGACTTCCTCTCCGGCGGCGGCGACGGCGACTACGTGGAGGGAGGCGGCGGAGCCGACGTGCTCCGCGGTGACCTCCCGCTGTCGGCGAACTCCGCGCAGACCACCGTCACCCCGCTGCCCGACCCGGGCTGGCCGGGAACGGCGGGCGGGGCCCAGGACCTCGAAGGCACCGATCCGCAGGCGGGACAGGACGACCTGATCGGCGGATCCTCGGTCCCCGGGGCGCCGGACGGTGACGACGCGATCGAGGGCGGCGGCGCGGACGACGTGCTGCTCGGTGACAACGGCTCACTCGTCCGCACCCTGACCGGGACGGCGGAGCGGGTCTACACCGAGCGGTACCCCGCGGGCCAGGTGCCGGCGAACGCCACACGCGGCCGCACCCACGACCCGGACCTGCCCGGCTCCGCCACCCGGTTCTGCACCGAGGCGCAGCGGACGTGTGAACCCGCGGGCGCGTTCGGCGCGGACCGGATGTACGGCGACGACGGCGACGACGGACTGTGGGGTCAGGACGGCGACGACCGGATCTTCGGCGGCGCGGGGAACGACGACCTGTTCGGCGAACTCGGCGACGACGAGATGGACGGCGGCGCGGGCGAGGACGCCATGCTCGGCGACCGGGGCGGTGTCGTGAACGAACGCGTCGACGCGGGGGACGCGCGACGGCTGAGCTTCACGGTCAGCCTCAAGTCGCCGCCCAAGGAGAGCTACACCGGTTTCCGCGAGGGCACCTACGACCGGCGGGCCGATCTGCTGCACGACGCCGACGGCGATGTCTGGGTCGGCGCGCCCACCGATCCGGCCATGCCGCACGACGGCCTCACCTCGGGTGGCGACGACACCATGCGAGGCGGTCCCGGCCGTGACAGCCTGCACGCCGGGTACGGCGACGACCTGGCCAACGGAGACAGCGGCGGCGACGAGGTCTTCGGCGGCGGCGGCGCGGACGTGCTGTGGGGCGGCAAGGGCTGCGACCCCGTCCTGGACGCGGCGACCCCGGACTGCCTGAGCTCCGACGGGACGTTCGATCCGGGCGCCAGGGGCACCGGCGATCGGATGGTCGACCACGTGTTCGGTGGCGCAGGGGGAACGGAGCCGGCCGTGCTCGGCTCGGACCTGCTCGACTACAACCCCCGGGGCTCCTACCCGGGCAACTGCGCCCCCGGGCGCTGGCCGGCCGACACGCCGACCACCAGCGTGGACCCGTGCCTGTGGTTCAAGCTGACCGACAAGGCCGACGCCCAGGGTGGCGACGACCAGCATCACCAGGGCGTCGACTGGCTGTACGGAGGAGCGGGCCGGGACGTGCTGCAGGGCGACATCACCGCCAACGGGCCGAACCCGGGGGACAGGATGATCGACTGGAACGGCTCGTACAACCTGTTCAGTCACTGCGGCGCGGCCAACGGCGGCCACAACATCGTCCGCCAGCACTCCCCGGCCATGCAGGACTTCCTCGCCAAGGTGGCGTGGGGTTCGGGCGCCGGCCGTACGGCGGCGGACGCGACCACACCCGGTACGTCCGCGTACGTGGAGCTGGCGATACCGGCCAATGACAGCGGCTCGGCCTACCCCTCCACACCTGGACATTTCGATTCGCCGTGGGCATGCGCGAGCTGAGAAAGGATTCGTCAATGCTGCATCGACTACTGGCGGTGGTGCTCGTGGCCACCGGCCTCTCCGCCGGAGGGGCGATCGCCCACGCGGAGACCGGACCCGCCGCCGCGAAGCGGTGCGTGCCCGGCGACTGCTTCGCCGTCACCGCCACCCTCGACCGGGCACCGGCCGTGGGGCAGACCGCCACGCTGAGCGTCACGGTCACCTCGAAGGAGAAGGCGGCGAACGTGCGGGTCCTGATGGACCTGCCCGAGAACCTGCGCTGGGTGAGCCCGCCCTCGGGAACGAGCCGGGGCCCCGCGACGATCGGGCGCAGCCACCTGGACCGTGCGAGCCGTACCGGCCCGATGCGGAAGAACGAGCAGGCGCGTTACGTCGGCACGGTGACGGCCACCGCGCCCGGCCCGGCCGCCGTCAACGTCCACGTCACGGACGGGCGGCCCGGCCCGGGCAACGAGGCGCTGGCCTACGTCACCGTCGGGCAGGAGAAGTCCTTCTTCGGCATGGCGCGACCCGCGACCGTGACCCTCGCCCCTCCGCCCGCCGAGACGTTCGCGGCGGTGGACACGACGGTGGACGCGACAGTGGACGTGACAAAGGCGGACACCTGCGTGCAGGGCACGGTCGCGCACCTGACGGTCGAAGGGACCGTCCAGGGCGTTCCCCGGCTCAGGCTGCACGTCATGGACCGGGACGCGGAAGGGGGTGACGACGTGCTCGCCAGAGGCGAGACCGATGACCAGGGCGACTACGAGCTGTGCTTCGACGGAGACGACAGCGACGAGAGCGGTGGTCAGGACGTCTACGTGACGGGTCTGTCCTTCAACGACCACTGGTCGGTCCAGGATCCGAGGAACAGGGCCCTCTACACGTTCCAGACGCCCGTCGTCCCGGATGTCGAGCAGGGCGAAAGAGAGATCGTCGACTACCTCCCCGCGCCCGGCAGCACGGACGAGGGCACGTTCCGGATCTTCACGGCCGCGCACGCCGCGTGGAAGGCGTACACCGGCTGGATCGGGAACCCGGGCGGCTGCTGGGTCGCCGGCGCCTCACCCTGCCGCTCGATACCGATCAAATGGGCCCCCGACTTCACGGTCCCGTACGCCGTCTTCAACAACTGCGTTTCGAGCTGCTCCGAGCCCGACCACATCATCATGAACGCGACGGATCACCTCGCGAAGATGACCGTGGCCCACGAGATCGGCCACTTCATCATGGACTACGCCTACGCCGACGCGTACCCGTCGGCCCCCTCGTGCGGCGGCCTGCGCTGGATGAACCAGGTGACCTCGGAGGGATGCGCCTGGACGGAGGGGTGGGCCACCTGGCTGGCGGTCCAGGCCTACGGGGAGACTCACCGGCGCTGGGGGCCGCTGGACGCGTCGGTCGACCTGGAGAACGCCACCTGGGACACCCCCGAATGGGGAGGAGCGACGGGACCCGACATCGAGGGCCGGGTGGCCGGCGCGCTGATGGACATCGCCGACGGTGACCCAAGGAACGAGATCTACTGGGACCTCTCCTCAGAAGGCCCGGAGAAGGTCGCCTCCGTCGTCGCGGCGAGCAGGCCGAACACCGTCAGCGAGTTCAAGAACGCCCTGCTGGCGGGGATATCGACCCCGGCGGGAAAGCAGGAGGCGCTGGCCGCCTTCTACCAGAACACCATCGATCCGGAGTTCTTCGAACCGCTGCTGGACAGGGTCGAGCTCAACCGCCCGCCCGTGCCGTCCGGCGACTACTCCCTCACCACCGCACGGCCCACCTGGTCGGTGGTGGCCGCGCTCCTGGTCGAGTCTCCCACGCGAGACGTCCACGTGAGCCTCTTCAAGGATCGGTCGCACACGAACGGGATCTCGAGCAAGCAGACCGGCAACGACAAGCCGGACTTCGTCGCCGTCGACGCCACGTCCGGTCCGAAGACCTACTTCCCCCGGGTCCACAACGCGAGCGCGCTCGACAGCGATTCCTACCTCGTCGAGTTCGCCGAGTCGGAGGGCTCGCTCGCGCCGGCGACCTCCACCGAGCTGTCCATGGAATCGGCCGACATCGTCGAGATCCGCACCGCGGACCTCACGACGGGTGAGCCGGTGAGTTTCACCGTCACCCCCCTCGACGGCCAGGATCTCGACATCTTCACAATGGCGCCCAGCGCGTCCAAGTGGGCGAGACCGAGAGCGGACGCGAAGGGCGCCTTCGCCCGGGGACCGGGCATGGCCGAGCGCATCACCATCACACCGACCGTGACCGGCTCCCATGCCGTGATAGTGATCCAGAAGAGCGGGAGCGGGCGCTTCACCCTGGCCCGTTCCTGAGGGCCGACCCGGTCGCCGACACCACCGGCGGGGTGCCACCTGCGCCGACGATCAGGTGGTGCCCGGATCCGGGCCGTCACCGGTCAACCGGTGACAGCCCGGTCTGGCCCCCTTTGAGGGGCCCCGGGCCCCGTGACCGGGGGCGGGATCCCGGCGGCCTTTCAGCGGGCGGCGTCCAGGCGGGCGCGGTGTTCGTCGTCGAGCTTGACGTCCAGGGCACCCAGGACCTCCTCCAGCTGGGCCACCGAGCTCACCCCGACGAGCGGGACCGTCGTGACGTCACCGCCGGTCAGCCAGGCCAGCACCACCTGGTTGACCGTCGCGCCCAGCTCGTCCGCGATCTCCCGTAGCGCGGCGAGCCCGCGGGTGGTGCCCGGGTGCTCGTAGGCGTCCTGCATCGGCCGGTCCGCGCGGGTGTAGGAGCCGGCCATGAGCGCGTTGTACGCCCACAGGGTCAGACCGGGCTCGGCGCGCAGGTAGTCGAGCATGTCGTCCTCGACCAGGGTGTGACCCGCCTCGGGCAGCCGCGTCCCGTACCGGGGGTGCAGGTAGGTGTGGCGGAGCTGCACATGGGTGTAGAGCGGCCGGCCGGTGGCCCGGGAGGTGGCGCGGGCGCGCTCCAGGCTCCAGGCCCGCACGTTGCTCGCGCCGATCTCACCGACCTTGCCCGCTCCGACCAGCTCGGCGAAGGCGCCCAGGGTCTCCTCCAGAGGGACGGTGCGGTCCTCGACGTGGGCCCAGTACACGTCGACGTGGTCGGTGCCCAGCCGCCGCAGGCTGCCCTCGGCGGCGGCGGCGATCGTCGCGGCCGACAGGCCCTCGGCGGAGTCCAGGGTCCGGGCGCCGGGGACGGTCGGCCGGGCGCCGCACTTGGTGCTCAGCATCACCCGGTCACGGTTGCCCCGGGCGGCCAGCCAGCGGCCGAGGGCCAGCTCGCTCTCGTCGCCGGTGGCCCCCTCCTTCCAGAAGGCGTAGTTGTTCGAGGTGTCCAGCAGGGTGCCGCCGGCCTCGACGAACCGGTCGAGGATCGCGAAGGCGGTCCTGTCGTCGAGGAGGGTGCCGAAGTACATGGTGCCCAGGGCGAGGGGAAGGTGTGTCATGGAGATGACCTTGAATGCTGGAGTGGACTCCAGGTCAAGATGATTTCGCCGGGAAGTTTTTGGGCTTGACCTGGAGTGGGCTCCAGGTGGCATGCTGCCCGGTGTGAGTGTGTACACACCGGGACAGGTGGCGGAGGAGACCGGCTTCAGCCTCGACACGCTCCGCTACTACGAGCGGATCGGGTTGCTTGAGTCGATCGACCGCAACGCGGCCGGACAGCGCAGGTTCACCCAGAAGGACGTCGGCTGGCTCGGCATGATCCGCTGCCTGCGCGACACCGGGATGCCGATCGCGGAGATGCTCCGCTTCGCGGAGATGACCAGGGCGGGCGACCACACGGTCCGCGAGCGGATCGCGCTGCTCGAAGCCCACGACCAGCGGGTGCAGGAACAGGTCGACAACCTGCGCGAGCGGCAGGTGGCGATCCGGAACAAGATCGCTTACTACCACTCGGTGGTCGACTAGCGCGCCGGCTCCCCGGCTGCTCCAGCCGAGGTCGTCGCTGCGGCCCCGCCGTCGAACCCGGTGACCACGGCCGTGGACCCTCGCGGCTTATGGTCGGCTAGAACCCGTACGGCGGCTTTGCCACTGGTCGAGGTGCCCTTTTCGGTCCGGCTGTTAAACCGGTATCGGGGAGGGGTCATGATCGCACCGCGCGCACGCCGGATCAACATTCCGCTGCGGCACGTCGCCCTGATGTGCGGTGGGATGCTGTTCGCCCTCCTCGCCAACGTGACCTACCTCCAGGGGCTGGACTCCGAGCGGCTCAACGAGGACCCGCGCAACCAGCGGACGATGATCGCCCGCTTTCACAGCCCCAGGGGACAGATCCTGCTCCACGACGGCACGGTCATCGCGACCAGCCGGAAGGCCGGCGGCGCCACCTACCGGTATCGGCGGTTCTATCCAGACGGCCCGCTCTACGCGGCGATCACCGGGCACTTCTCGCTCCACGGCGGCGCGGGCATCGAGCAGGCGGAGGAGGCCCTGCTCTCGGGAGGCGACCCCCGGGTGAAGGTGCGCGGGCTGGTCGGGGGCACCCGCGGCGGCGCCACGCTCCGGCTCACCGTCGACCGCGGCGCCCAGCGGGCCGCCTACGACGGGCTGCGCGCCACCGGAAAGCCCGGCGCCGTCGTCGCGATCGACCCACGCACCGGCGCGATCCTGGCCATGGTCTCGCTGCCCTCGTACGATCCCAACCTGTACGCGAGCTTCGACGCGGCCAGGCTGGACAGGGTGGACAAGCGGCTGCGGGGTGACCCCGCGAACCCGCTGCTGAACCGGGCGATCCAGCGGAACTACCCGCCGGGGTCCACCTTCAAGGTCGTCACCGGCGCGGCGGCGCTGCACTCCGGGCGGTACGGCCTCGGCACCCGGGTCAGCGCCCCGGCGTCCCTGCGCCTCCCCGGCACCAGCACCTACCTGCGCAACTTCGGCGGCGATACCTGCGGCAACGGCAACCCGCCGCTGCTCCAGGCGTTCAAGCTCTCGTGCAACACCCCCTTCGCGAAGATCGGGGTCGACCTCGGCCAGGACGTGCTGCGCGAGCAGGCCGAGGCGTTCGGATTCGACACGGACGATCTGGAGGTCCCCATGCCGGTGGCCAGGAGCGTCTACCCTCCCGTGCTGGACGACGCGCAGACCGCGATGTCGGCGCTTGGCCAGTTCGACGTCCGGGCCACCCCGCTCATGATCGCGATGATCGCGGCGGCGGTGGCCAACGACGGCTCGCTGATGCGCCCCCACCTCGTGAAGGACGTACGTCTCGCCGACGGCACGATGATCGACAAGGCCGAGCCGTCGGCGTACCGCCGGGTGCTCGGCGCGGAGGAGGCCGAACGGCTCACCGTGATGATGGTCGCCGCCACCGGGAAGGGGAGCACCGGTTCCGCCGCGGCCATCCGGGGGGTGAAGGTGGCCGGCAAGACCGGCACCGCGGAGAACACCGCCAAGGGCAGGGCCCACGCGCTCTTCACCGGCTTCGCCCCGGCCGTCTCCCCCGGATCGCCGTGGGGGTCCTGGTCGAGGGGGGCGGATCCGGGGGACGGGTGGCGGCTCCCATAGCCAAAGCCGTCATGGCGGAGTTTCTGGGCGGTCAGGCGGAGTAGGTCGTCGAGGGTGGCGGGTGGCGGCTCCCATGGCCAAAGCCGTCACGGAGACTAGACGGAATAGGCCCTGGCCTGGAGGCCGTAGAGGTCGGCGTACAGGCCGTCGAGGCCCATGAGCTCGTCGTGGGTGCCGTGCTCGACGACCTTGCCGTGGTCCAGGACGTAGATCCGGTCGGCGTAGCGGACGCTGGCCAGCCGGTGGGTGATCAGCAGGACGGTGCGACCGTCGGCGTGCTGCCGGATGCGTTCGAACAGGGCGTGCTCGGCGCGGGCGTCCAGGGCCGCGGTGGGTTCGTCGCAGATCAGCAGCGGGGCGTCCCGGTGGAAGCCGCGGGCCACCGCGATCCGCTGCCACTGGCCGCCGGACAGCTCCTGGCCGTCCTTGAAACGCCGGTCGAGCAGGGTGCTGTAACCGTGCGGCAGCTCGGCGACCACCTGGTCGGCGCCCGCGACCTCGGCCGCCGCGACGAGCGCGGGCTCCCCCTTGTCGGTGCCCATGCTGATGTTGTAGCGGGCGGTCAGCGGCCAGCGGGTGTGGTCCTGGGCGATGACCGCGATGCGGTGGCGCAGCTCGTCGGGATCGACCTCGGCCAGATCGACGTCGTCCCAGCTGACCCGGCCGCCGTCCGGTTCGTACAGCCCGGAGAGGAGTTTGGCCAGCGTGGTCTTGCCCGAGCCGTTCTCCCCGACGAGGGCGATCACCTCGCCCCTGTCGATGTTTATCGTGAGTCCCTGGAGCGCGGGCACGGTGGAACCCGGATAGGTGAAGACGACGTCCTCGGCGGTGATCCGCTGGAAGCTCTCCGGTGCCCGCGCCGGCCGCCCGGAGGGCAGCCTGCGCTCCGCCTCCGCGCAGAAGTCGAGGAAGTCGGTGAAGTACAGCCCCTCCTCGTAGAGGCGGTTCGTGGCGTACATCAGGTTGGCCAGGTAGGTCTGGCCCGAGCGGATCGCCAGCACGGCGGTGCCCGCCACCGCCAGCGGGACCGCGCCCATCGCGAGCAGCACACCCAGGGCCACGTAGACCACGGCGGTGCCGACCCCGCCCAACGCCTCGCCGACGACCTTCGCGAGCACCTGCCGCCGGGCCAGGCCGAGCATGACCGTCTGCTCGGCGGTGGCCACCGCGTCGTACATCCGCATCAGGAAGCCGCGCATGGTGAACGAGCGCACCTCGGCGGCGGGTTCGCGCTCCGCGAGCAGCTCCGCGATGATCCATTTCCGGCGGCGGGCGGGGATCAGCGCGTACATGGTGGTGTAGCGCATGCGCGCGGAGCGGACCGCCGCCCAGGCGTCGGGCAGCACCGCCAGTACCAGCAGCGGCAGCAGGACCGGGTGGAGCACCCCCAGCACGCCCGCCGCGGCGACGATGCCGATGATCGCGGTCAGCGCGTTGATGGCCGTGACCACCACCTCGTCCGCCATGGACACCCCGCGTGCCCTGGCCCGCTGGAGCGTGTCGTGGAAGTCGGGGTCGTCGAAGGCCGCCAGGCCGACCTGGCTGGTCAGCCCGTACAGGCGCTCCTCGGCGATCCGGCCGACCTGGGGCTCCAGCCGTGACTGAGCCCAGCCCGCGCCCGCCTGGGTGAGGGTACGCAGGGTCGCGGCCACGCCCACCAGGATCAGGCTCGGCAGGGCGGCCCGCACTCGCTCGGGAGTCGGGCCCGCCTCGAACAGCGCCGACAACACCCCGGTCGTGGCGAGCAGCCCGAACGCGGTGAAAGCTCCGCCGAGCAGGTTCAGCGTGATCGCGACGGCGGTGTCGCGGGGACTGGCCAGCCACGCCAGCCTGACGGCCTGCGACACCAGCGCGGGAAGCCTGCGGGCGATGGTCAGGAAACCGACCTTCGCCATCTTGTCGGTGTGCGCGTACCACTCGGAGAGGCTGAGCTCGCCGAGCTCGGGGGCCGGATCGGGGGGAGAGTCTGCCATGCGAGCAGTGTGGGCCGCCGCACCGGCGATGGCCATCGAATGGCCGGTTACGGTCGGCGTCGCCTCGCGCGCGGACCGTCACCGTCCGCGACGGGTCGCCGCTCGGAGGCGGTGTGCGCGGCCGCGGCCGGGGACGGGATGATCCGAGGGGCGGAAATGGCCTAAGACTGGGCATGGTTCGGTAATTGATGTCACACTTTCTGTGACGGTTCTACCCTCGACCTCTTTAAGAGCCGATGACCCAGGAAACCGCACATGCTTCCCTCACCGGAGGCAACCTGCCTCTCGAACCCAACGGCTTCGTGGGGCGTGAAGCCGACGTGGAAGAACTCGCAGACCTACTGGGCGTCGCCCGGGTGGTCACCCTCTGCGGGGCGGGCGGCATCGGCAAGAGCAGGCTGGCGATCCGGGTCGCGACCCAGCTGGCGGAGGAGTTCCCCGGCGGTGTCTGGCTGGTCGAGCTGGCCGACGCGGTGCCGGGCGACCTGATCGAGCCCCGGGTGGCCGCCGTGCTCGGGGTCAAGGCCGAGCCGTCCCGCGCGCTGGCCGACACCCTGATCGACGCGCTCGGCGAACGGCGGCTGCTGCTGGTCATGGACAACTGCGAGTCGCTCATCGAGGAGTCCGCCAGGTTCTGCCGCGCCGTGCTCACCGTCTGCCCGGACGTTCGCGTGCTCACGACCAGCCGCGAGCCCCTGCGGGTGGCAGGGGAGACCGTGTGGCGGGTGCCGCCGCTCAGCCTGCCCAGGGGCGAGGGCCACGACGCCGGCGCCAGCGAGGCGGTGCGACTCTTCGTCGACCGCGCCACCGCCGCCTCGCGGGGCTTCGCCATGACCGAGCAGAACGCGGCGGACATCGCCGGGCTCTGCGAGGCGCTCGACGGGATGCCGCTCGCCATCGAGCTCGCCGCCGCCCTGTGCAGGGTGCTGACCGTGGAGCAGATCAACGCCAGGATCCGGGACCGGTTCCGGCTGCTGTCGGCGGGCGACAGAACGGCCCCGGCCAGGCAGCGGACGCTCAGGGCGACGGTCGACTGGAGCTACCAGCTGCTCAACGAGCCCGAGCGGATCCTGCTGCGGCGGCTGGCGGTCTTCACCGGCGGCTGGACGCTCGACATGGCCGAGCAGGTCTGCGCGGGCAACGCCCTGTGGGCCGAGGACGTCCTGGGGGTGCTCTGCGACCTGGTCGACAAGTCGCTGGTCCTGGCCGACGCCGAGGTCGCGGGCGAGACGCGCTACCGCATGCTGGAGACGATCCGCGAGTACGCCGCGGAGCAGCTCGAAGCCTCCGGCGAGGAACCCGAGTTCCGGCGGCTGCACCGCGACCACATGATCGAGCTCGCCGCCCGGATCCACCAGACGATAGTCCGGCGGCCCCGGCCCACCTGGGCCGAGATCTGCCCGATGCTGGTCATGCTGGACGAGCTCCAGGCCAACGTCTGGGCGGCGGTGCGCTGGTCGGTCGAGGCCGCGAGCGACCCGGAGAGCGCGCTCCGCCTCCTGGTGTTGCTCCGCTGGCCGATCATCGCCGGGGGAAGGTTCACCCCGACCGACAAGTGGCTGGACCGCCTGCTCGACACCGCCCCGGACGAACTGGCGCCGTACGTGCGTGGCGACGCCCTCGCGCTGCGCGGGCAGGTGGCCTTCGGGCAGGGCGATCCGGACACCGCGCAGATCGCCTGCACCGCGGCGGTCGAGCTGTGCCGTGAGACGGGCCTGCCCGGACCGCTCAGCGGCGCGCTGGCCATCCTCGCCTGGGTGGCGATCTACCAGCGCCGCCCGGAACGGGCCAGATCCCTGCTGGACGAGGCGCTGGAGGCCGTGCACACCGTCGACGACCCGTGGCACGAAACGGTCATCCGCTCCATGGAGGGCACTTTCGCCCTGTCGGAGGGCAGGGCGAAGGAGTCGCAGCGCTCCTTCGAGGCCGCGCTGGCCATCGCCCACGAGCTGGACAATCACTGGGCCGCGCCGGTGGCCCTCATCGGTCTGGCCCAGGTCGCCTGGCTCCGCGGCGACCTGGCGGAGGCCCGCGCCCACTACGAGCGCGCCCTCGACATGCTCCAGGACATCACCGCTCACTGGCAGTCCATCACCTGCCTGTCAGGTCTGGGCCGGATCGCCCTGGCCCAGGGGGACCTCGTCACCGCGCGGGCCAGGCTGATCGAGAGCCTGCGGCTCTGCATCGGGACCGGCCAGCGGCTCGGCGTGGCCCGCCGGATCGAGACGCTCGCCCAGCTCGCCCTCGCCGAGGAGGACGACCGCAGGGCGGTGCGCCTGGCCGGAGCCTCCGCCGCGATCAGGAGCGCGATGAGCGGGGCCGTGCTGCCGCCCGGGTTCGGGGCACGGATGGAGGAACTGCTCCAGCCCGCCCGGGTACGCCTCGGTGACGCGCTGGTCGCCCAGCTGTGGGCGCACGGCCAGGAGATGTCCCAGGAGCAGGCGGTCCGCTACGCACTTCAGCTCGACGAGCCGTGCGAGACGCCGGTGCTGCTCGGCAGGCCTCCGGTCGTCGCCCCGCTGACCACGCTCACCTGCAGGGAGGCGGAGATCGCCGAACTGATCGCCAGGGGAATGAGCAACAGGGCCATCGCCGACGAGCTGGTGATCAGTCCCGCCACCGCGGCCAGGCACGTCGCCAACATCCTGGCCAAGCTCGGCTTCTCCTCGCGCACCCAGGTCGCCACCTGGGTCGTCGAGCAGAATCGTTCCTGACAGGCGGGCCGGGAGCGGTCACCGGGTCGACCGCTCGGGCTCTACACACCCGGGCTACACATGTGCGGGTGTGAAGATACATCTCGGGATACCCAGTCCGGAGTATGTGCCGGGACCGCCGCTCGCCGTACGTTTTCCTGGTGTTCGACCGATGACGTCCAGCCTTCCGCACCGTGCCGGCCACAGTTCCGGTCCGGAACGGCAGGTCCACACCATCCCGGGCGTCTCGGTCGAGCACGTCGCGGACGTCGCGTGTCCCGGTAGACGGCGAGGCCCCCTCGGAGGGGTGGGGGCCGAAGCCAAGGGCCGCACGCGGCAGCGGGCTCGAGTCGCGCAGGGCTCGAGCCCGCCTTCCGTTGTGGGGGACCGCTCAGGGGGCTGTTTCCGGGGTCTGATTTCGGGGGGCGTGGCTCAGAGGGGTCGCTGAACGTCTGGGGCGGACGCCCCGTCTTGGGGGAGGAAGCATTGCTTGTCGTGCGGGTGCGACTCGGCGGGGTCGGGGGGTTCCGTCGACGACCCCCTTCTGAAGAGGGGGCTTGCGGCGCGGCGATGCGCCTCGAAGCACCGCGTCGACCAGCCCCGGCCATGAGCGCGGCGGGGTGTGTCGGTGTTCGCGCGGGTCGGTGAATCGCGAACCGGCGGACCCGACCGGTGGGTCGGGTGCTGGAATCCCCGGTTTTCGAGACATGGGAGGACGTCAAGGGGCCGAATACACAGCCATCTACATACATCTGTCGATGCCCCTGTGGACAGGCCGACCCTACCCTCATCGGAATGAGACCCACCTCGCCGTCCACCAGCTGCACACTCACCGAGGCGGTGTTCGGCTACGCGCACGGACGAGGTGATCGGCCGGCACTGATCGACCTCGGCGCCGGCCTGGTGTACGGCTACCGCAGGCTGGCCGCGGAGGTGACCCGAGGAGCCTCGGGCCTGGTGCGGCGGGGGGCACGGCGGCGTCAGGTGGCCGGAATCCACGTGGACAGCGCGGTGGCCCAGACGTTGGCGGTGCACACGGTCATCGCGGCCGGAGGGGTGGCGGCGCCGATCACCTCGGGGTGTGCGGAGATGGCGGACCTGCTGGCCGAGTGGGAGGCACGGCTGCTCATCACCACTCCGCGCCTGGCGGACGCCTCGTTGCGGGCCGTGGAGGACTCGCGGGTCCGGCAGGTGATCGCGTTCGGTCAGGCCCGCGACACCGTCGACTTCGCCGACCTGTTGCTCCTGGAGCCCGTCCCGCTGCCCTTCCTCGACCCCGCGGTGCAGCCCGCCCTGCTGATCGAGGACGGAGGGGTGCTCACCCACCAGGACCTGATCACGAGGATGAGCCTGCTCGACAGGGGCACCGAGCTGGGGAAGTCCGATGTCCTCCTGGTGACCTGGCCACTGAGGTGCAGCCTGGCCCTGACCACCCTGATCGGGCTGGCGTTGATGCGCGGCTCCCTGGTCGTCGTGGCCCCGGGCCTGTCGTCCGAGGACCTGGCGGCGACCATCCATGACTTCGGCGTCACCGTCGTCGCGCTCTCCGACGGCGCGGTCCAGCGCGTCTGAGCCCCGCCCGCCGGTCCTTACAGCCATCCTTTTCCCGTCCCCATCGTCCGGTGCGCCGCGGTTCCGCACCGCCGTGCGGCCGACCGGTTCGCCGTCACCGGAGAGTGTCGTCCGGCGCTCATATCCCGGGATATTGAGCTGTTATCCGCGCGACCTTGACGGCGCTTGGGGTGGAGTGGCTTGATTGCCGTACTGACAACGTTGTCATATTTTCGGGGATTCTGTGCACCCCAAACCCCGAAGGGACGGAGAGCTGTGCGACGACAGTGGATGGCAGCCGTCGCGGTCACCGTGGCGGGCCTGCTCGCCCTGACCGCCTGTGGTGACGGCGGCGGTGACGGTGCCACGCAGAGCCCGCAGGCCGACGCGAAGAAGAAGGTCGAGGTCTTCTCCTGGTGGACGGGCCCCGGCGAGGCCGACGGCCTGAAGGCCATGAAGGAGATCTTCGAGAAGCAGAACGCCGGGCTTGAGTTCTTCGACGCGGCCGTGGCGGGCGGGTCCGGGGACAAGGCGCGAGCCCTGCTGACCACCAAGCTGCAGGCCCAGACCCCGCCGGACACCTTCCAGGGGCACGCGGGCGCCGAACTCCAGGGCTACATCAAGGCCGGGCAGCTCGAACCGCTCAACTTCCTCTACGACGAGCTCAAGCTGAAGGACGTCTTCCCCCAGCAGTTGATCGACCAGATCAGCGTCGAGGGCCAGGTCTACTCGGTGCCGGTCAACATCCACCGCTCCAACGTGATGTGGTTCAACCCGGCGGTGCTGAAGGAGGCGGGCGTCACCGAGGTGCCGAAGACGATCCCCGACTTCGTCGCCGCGCTGGAGAAGGTCAAGCAGAAGGGCAAGATCCCGCTTTCGATCGGCTCGGAGTGGACCATGGTCCACCTGCTGGAGAGCGTGCTGCTCGGCTCGCTCGGCACCGACGCCTACAACCGGCTCTGGACCGCGGGCTCCGACTGGTCGGGCCCGGCGATGACCAAGGCGCTCGACGACTTCAAGACGATCCTGTCCTACGCCGGTGACCCGGCCGACGACTGGCAGCCCGCGGCCAAGCAGGTGGCCGACGGCGAGGCCGCGTTCAACATCATGGGCGACTGGGCGTACGGCTACTTCCACAACCCGCCGGACGGTGGCCTGGGCAAGACCTCCAAGACCGACTTCGACTGGGCGCCCTCGCCGGGCACCGGCGGCACGTTCATGTGGCTCTCCGACAGCTTCACCCTGCCCAAGGGCGCGCCGAACCGCGACGGGGCGGTGGCCTGGCTGAAGGTGGCCGCGAGCAAGGAGGGCCAGGACGCCTTCAACCCGAAGAAGGGCTCCATCCCGGCACGCAAGGACGCCGACACCGCCCTCTACACCGACTACCTCGCGGACGCGCTGAAGGACTGGGGCGGCGACAAGCTCGCCGGCTCCATCCAGCACGGCGTGGTGGTGAACGACGCCTGGCGCGTCGCGATCAACGAGGCGGTCGGCCTGTTCCACGGAGACAAGGACGTGGCCGCGCTGCAGAAGGCGCTGGCCGAGGCCGCCAAGAACTCCGGTCAGTGATCTTCGGTTGATCTTCGGTACGGCCCGCTCCCGTGCGGGCCGTACCTCTCAGAAAGGGTGGCCGTGACACGGGTACGCAGATGGCTGCCGGGGCTGCTGCTGGTCACACCGTCGATCATCGCGATCGCGGTCTTCGTCTACGGCATGCTCGGCTGGAACTTCCAGTTGGCGATGACCGACAAGCACGACGAGGTGTCCGAGGGGAGTTTCGTCGGCCTGGAGAACTTCTTCACCCTCTGGGACCAGAAGCGCTGGGGCATCTCGGTCAACCACGCCGTCGTCTTCACCGTGGTCTTCGTGTTCGGGGCGCTGCTGCTCGGCTGGCTGCTGGCGTTCCTGATGGAGAAGGGGATCAGGGGCGAGGGGACCTTCCGGGCGGTCTACCTGTTCCCGATGGCGATCTCCTTCGTGGCGACCGGGGTGGTCTGGCGCTGGCTGATGAACTCCGGTCAGGGCGAGCGGGCGGTCGGGCTGAACCGGCTGTTCGACAGCCTCGGGCTGGAGTTCCTGCAGTGGCAGTGGTTCCGCGATCCCGACTGGGGGATGGCCGCCATGGCCATTCCGGCGATATGGCAAATGTCGGGATATGTAATGGCGTTGTTCCTGGCGGGGTTCCGGGGGGTCCCCGAAGACCTCCGGGAGGCGGCCCGGGTCGACGGGTGCGGCGAGTGGCAGGTCTACCGGCACATCGTGCTGCCGATGCTCCGCCCGGTCACCCTCTCCGCCCTGATCATCCTCGGCCACATCTCGCTCAAGGTCTTCGACCTGATCGTCGCGGTCTCCGGCAAGCAGATCATCACCGACGTGCCCGCCGTCTTCATGTGGGTCGCGGTCTTCGACTCCCACGATCCGGCCAAGGGCGCCACCATCGCGTCGTACATCGTGCTCGCGGTCAGCGTCTTCGTCATCCCCTACCTCGTCTGGACCCTCCGCAGGGAGCGGCGCTCATGACCTCTATCCCTACAGGGGGCGCGGATCCCAGGGACGCCGTCCCCTGCCCGCCCTGGACACTTCGCAGGGAGCGACGCGCATGACGACCACCGTGACCGGTTCCCCCGCCAGTCCCGTACGGGGTGGGAGCCCCGGTGCCGCCGGCGGGCGGGCCAGGCGGCGGGCGCGGCTGTCGCGCGGCGTACGGCTGACGCTGCTGGTCGCCTTCCTGCTCGTCTTCCTGATCCCGATCTACGTGCTGCTGGTCACCAGCTTCAAGCCGCTGACCGAGGCCGATCCCGGCCGGGCCTGGGCGCTGCCCGAGGTGTGGACGGCCGAGCCGTGGCGGGTGGCCTGGGAGAAGCTCGCACCCGGCATCTGGAACAGCGTGCTGCTGGCCGTGCCCGGCTCGCTGATCTCGGCGGTGCTCGGCTCGATGAACGGCTACGTGCTGTCGAAGTGGCGCTTCCCCGGCTCCGACGTGCTGTTCACGCTGTTCCTGTTCGGCATGTTCATCCCGTACCAGGGCGTCATGATCCCGCTGGTGCAACTGCTGGTGAAGCTCAACGAGGTCACCCTGGCGGTCACCGGGGTACCGGGTGTCTTCTACGGCTCGATCCCCGGGCTGCTGCTGGCGCATGTGGTCTACGGCATCCCGATCTGCACCCTGATCTTCCGCAACTACTACGTCACCATCCCCGACGAGCTGATCGAGGCGTCCAGGGTGGACGGCGCGGGGATGCTGCGGACCTACTGGTCGGTGGTGCTGCCCGTCTCGGGACCCGCCTTCGCGGTCGTGATCATCTGGCAGTTCACCTCGATGTGGAACGACTTCCTGTTCGCCGTCTTCCTGACCGGTCCGCAGAGCTGGCCCACCACGGTCATGCTCAACAACATCGCCGGAGCCCAGACCGTCCCCTACAGCCAGCAGATGGCCGCGGCCCTGCTCGCCTCCATCCCCACAATGATCATTTACGTCCTCCTCGGCCGCTTCTTCATGCGCGGCCTGATGGCCGGAGCATTGAAGGGCTGATATCTTGACGATTTTGTGTTAAATATCGCCTCTTTTGCTGGTGTGTGGGCTATTCGGTCTTTAGCGTGCAGGTCATGCTCTCTGTCCCACGGGCTGGTGCGTCGCCGGATGGCAGAGCGGCCGCCGTTGTCACCGAACTGGTCTGCTATCCCGTCAAGGGGTGCGCCGGCGTCTCGATGACCGAGACGCTGCTCACGGAGTCGGGTCTGGCACACGACCGCACCTTCATGGTGGTCGGCGACAACGGTGTGTTCCGCAGCCAGCGGCGCGATCCGCGGCTTGCCGCCATCAGTCCCGAGGTCAGCGCGGACGGGGATCGGCTCACGCTCCGGCTGCCGGGTTTCGACGCGCTGACCGTCCAGGTGGACCTGCTCTCCGCCAGGCGCGAGGTGGAGCTGTTCGGCACGCCGTACCAGGGGATCGACCAGGGCCGGGCCGCGGCCGAGTGGTTGTCGGAGGTGCTGGGCGCGCCGAGCAGGCTCGTGCGGGTGCCGCCGGAGCACCGCCGGGTGACCGACGGCTGGATACCCGGCACGTCCGGCTACGCGGACAGCAGCCCGGTGCATCTCGTCTCCGAGGCCACCCTCGCCCTGCTCAACCGGCGGCTCACCGAAGGGGGCGGCGTCCCGCTGCCGATGGCCCGGTTCCGCCCCAACGTCGTGATCGGCGGAGGGACGCGACCGCATTGGGAGGACGGGGCCCGGCGGATGCTCGTCGGCGACACCGAACTCGGTTACGCCAAGCTCGCCATCCGATGCGCGGTCACGATGGTCGACCAGGACAGCGGCACCAGAGCGGGCCCGGAGCCGCTGCGCACGCTGGCCACCTACCGCCGCGCACCCGAGGGCGGGGTCGCGTTCGGGGTGAAACTCTCCGTCGTACGCCCCGGCAAACTGGCTCTGGGCGACGAGGTGAACGTCACATCCTGGGGTGAGCCGGAGCTTCGGTAGTCGCGGCCGCGGCGAGCACCGCTTCCAGACCGGGCAGCACCACGGCGCGGAACGCCGCGTCCATCTCGGCGGGTGTGCCGGTCAGCTCGCCGTCGGCCCACCTGCGCAGCAGGGCCATGAACGCGCCGGTGACGCAGGTCACCATCATGTCGAGCGAGGCCGGCGGGGTGGCTTTCCCGGGAAGCGCGGCCAGCAGCTCGTCGCGGACGACGGCGGCCATGATCTGTTCTCCGCGCGTGCCCACGGCGATGCTCCCGCGCCGGCCGAGCAGCGCCTGAGCCAGCCGGCGCTGCTCCTGGAGATGTTCGAAAATCGGCAGGCTGAATGAGAACAGGGTCTCCGAGCGATATCCGGGAGTGAAACGCAGCAGCTCGGAGAGCTCGTCAAGGCTACTGAAGAGCACCTCCTGCTTGTCGGTGAAATGCGCGTAGAAGGTCGAGCGGCCGACATCGGCGCGGTTGATGATGTCGGTGACCGTCACCGCCTCGTAGCCCTTGCTCAGAATCAGTTCCACCAGTGCCTGCCGGATGAGCCTGCGGGTCCGTCGCACCCGCCGGTCCGGGCTCTCCCGCTCCTGGGCTCCGAACACTTTTCCCGCTCCCGTTCGGTTCAGCACGGCCTGGTGAATCTGATTGTTGACCACTTCACGTTGATGAACTGACCATTCATAACCAAACAACCTATGCGGAAAAAGGGGAAGCACCATGGGTATCGGAAAATCCCTGCACGACCATTCGAAGCACGGCGACGGGGGCGGTGTGATCAACTACCCGCGCGCCTACGAGGTCCTGGCCGAGATCGGCTTCGCCGGGCGCCGCCGCCGGGTCTTCTCCCACCTGGCCGCGCTGACGGGCATCCGGCCAGGGGAGCGGATCCTGGACGTCGGCTGCGGCACGGGCTACCTGACCCGGCTACTCGCCCCTATCGCGGGCCCCGCCGGGCAGGTGACCGGTATCGACCCGTCGGCATCGATGCTCGACCATGCCCGCGAGCGCGCACCTCACAACTGCTCCTACCGGGTGGGCGAGGGGCAGGCTCTCCCCTTTCCCGAGGCCTCGTTCGATGTCCTGGTGTCAACCGTCGCGATCCACCACATGCCCTCCTCCGCCCGGGGCACTGCCATCCAGGAGATGTTCCGGGTCCTGCGGCCTGGCGGTCGGTTGCTGATCGCCGAGTTCCACCCGCCGGCCAACCCCGTCGCCGCCCACCTCGTCGGCGTCCTGGTCGGGCCGGCCATGCGGCCCGGCATGCCGGAGCTGCTCGCCGAACTGGTGCCCGGCGCCGGTTTTCAGGTCAGGGCCACCGGCAGGGTGAAGCCGCTGCTGTACTACGTCGAAGCCGTTCGCCCGTCCTCTTGAAGACTCCGATGCGAGCCCCTGAACGGCTGAACCGAATGGATCCCGGCAACGTCTCACGATCATGAGACTGCCGGTCCTGCTGCTTCTTGGCGCGCTGACCGCCTGCGGCGCCCCCGCGACCATGGCCCGAACCCCGGATATCCCGGCAACGGCGTCCGCACCCTCCGCGCGGGAGGCGCCGGAGGTCCTCAAAGCCTCGGCGACTCCACCGCCGTCCCCGGCCTCGACGGACCCGACACCCGAATCCGCGTGTGCTCCGGCGCCCACCAGGAAGCTGAATGTCAGGCTGCTCCGGCAGACGGCCTTCGACTACGACCCGCTCAACTCCCCTGAGGAACTCGCGGAGAAGACCCCGCTGGTCGTCGCGGGCACCGTCGAGGACTTCCTGCCGGGACAGATCGTCGAGGAGGGGATCCCCGGTGACCGCACGCACTACGTGCTGATGCCGGTGCGGGTGACCGAGCGGTTCAAGGGGCCGGCCGCCCGTCTGGTCCACGTGAAGTTCTTCCAGGGCGGTATATGGAGGAACCAGACCCCGGTCAACTCGGTGGCCGACTTCCGGCGGGCGGTGCCCCGGGGTAGCCGGGTCATGCTGTTCGTCTATCCGGACGTCCGCGAGGGAACCGTCATCAAGGACCGCGCCGCGCTCCCGGCCGGAACGCCGATCTACTCGGCCCACCCGCAGGGCGTGCTCCTCGGCCGGGGCCTGACGGTCATCGGCGGCATGGAGGAGATCAACCCGGCCTCCCGCTGGGCCGACCCCTGCGGCCTGGACGGCATCGCCACCCGCCTACGCGCCGCAGGCCACCAAGGACATTGACCAGCACAGGCGGCATCCCTCACCCGACCTCCATGAACGATTCCCGAACGCCCGTCAGCCGTCCCGACCTTCCCGACTGATCGGGATGTCGCTGAACGGCCTCACCGAGAGGCGTCGAGGGCCGGTGAGCGGTTGACCAGGGAGTCGCCCAGGGGGGTGCGGTGGTAGAGGATGGTGCGGCCGATGCGGTTGCCGGTGATGAGGCCCGCCTTGCGCAGGGCGGAGATGTGGCCGCCCACGGTGCCGAGGCCGAGGCCCAGCTGGGTGACGAGCTGGGTGGTGGTGGCCGGGGTCGCGAGCTCCAGCAGCAGGCGGGTCCTGGTCCTGCCGATCAGGTGGGCCAGGCCGTCCGCCCTCTCGGGCGGGATGCCGGTGCCCCGAGCCGGATAGCTGATCGCGTACGGCCAGTCGTCCTCCAGGTAGGAGCCCATCTTGATGGGGAAAACGGTCGGCACGAAGAGCAGCCCGCGCCCGTTGAGCCGGTGGGTCTCGTCCGCGTCCCCGGCCAGCACCTCGATGACACCGTCGGGATCCCACCGGATCCGCGGGGTGAGGTCGTCGAGCGCCGCCGCCCAGCCGTAGGTCGCCAGGCGGCCCGCCCGCTGGATCACGTCCCGCTCCAGGATCGCGTGGAAGCGCGGCCACGCCGGGGAGACGATCTCACCCCACGTCGCCTGGAGCGCCTCGGCGAAGAGCCGTACGACATCGGAGGAGAACAGCACCTCCCTGACGGGCGCGGGGGGACGCGGCATCCCCTCCAGGTTCCTCGCGATCTCGTCGTGCGCCTGCGCCGCCGGAGTGGCCCGTACCACCGCGAGCTCCGCCTCGAACGGGGTGTCCACTCCGGTCGGCGGCGGTGCGGGGAAGTCGGCGTTGTAGTGTCGCTCGCGGAAGAGCGCCACCAAAGGGGCCAGTCCCGGCTGCGTGAGCAACAGTCTCTCGTACGGCTCCCGCATCCGGTCCGCCCACGACCGCCACTGTCCGGAGCCCCTGGCCCCGGACAGGACCCAGAGGGCGTGCTTGGTCACGATGAGCGGGGAGATGGCGAACCTGCTGGCCATGATGTCGTGCGGGGTGACCTCGATGCGATAGACCACTGAGCGACCTTTCGGATATACCCGAAAGATTAGCCAGCCGTCCGAACGCTCGCCCAGCATCGTCCCCATGACCACACAAGAACGCGGCGCGACCTACACGGAGGTCTTCGCGAGCGGTGAGTTCCGTGTCCTGTTCGGAAGTTTCACCCTTCTGGTGGCCGGTGACCAGGTCAAGATGCTGGCCCTGTCGGCGCTGGTCTACGCGCGGACCGGCTCGCCCGGGCTGTCGGCGGCGGCGTACATGCTGGGGTTCCTGCCCTACGCCGTCGGCGCCACCTTCCTGCTCTCGCTGGCCGACCGGATCCGGCCGCGCGCGCTGATGATCGCGGGGGAACTGGTGCGGGTGGTGACCTGCCTGCTGATCGCCTTCGCCGGGCTGTCCGTCTGGGCGATGCTCGCCCTGGTCCTGGTCACCGGCCTGTTCTCACCGGTCTTCGGGGCCGCGCGGATAGCCCTGCTGCCCGACCTGCTGCCGGGTGACGCGTTCGTGCTGGGCAGGTCCGTGCTGACCGTGACGGCGGCGGGCGCGCAGATCGGCGGGCTGGCCGTGGGCGGCGGCATCCTCGCCGCGACCGGACCCTCGGGGGCGCTGGCCGCCACCGCCGCGCTGTCCGCGCTGGCCGCCGTGGTGCTCCGCTTCGGCCTGCCCGACTTTCCGGCCAGGGGCGCGGAGGCCGGCCCGCCCGGTGAGCGTACGGAGGACGGAGGTCTCCCGGCGGGTGAGGCGGAAGGCGGGGAGGTGCGCACCGAGCAGGCCAGAGGCAGAGGTGCCGTCTGGGAGACCCTGCGGGTCAACCGGGTGCTGCTGGCGGACGCGCGGATACGCGGCCTGCTTCTCGCGCAGTGGCTGCCGGTGACGTTCGTGGCGGGCGGCGAGGCGATGCTGGTCCCCTATCTGGGCAGCACCGCCGGGTACGCGCTCGCCGCGGCCTCCGTGGGCCTGGCGGCGGGGAGCTTCGTCGTCGGCCGGCTGGTCTCGCCCTCCGGCCGGGAACGGCTGGCGTTTCCCATGGCGGTGGCCTCGGGCCTGCCGCTACTGGTGTTCGCCTTCCAACCGGGGCTCGGGGGAGCCGCGCTGCTCGTGCTGCTCGCCACGGTGGCGTCGACCTCCTACGAACTCGGGTTGCAGCGGTGGTTCGTGGAGGCGGTGCCCGAGCCGGTCAGGGGGCAGGCGTTCGGCCTGGCCTCGGCGGGAATGATGTCCGGACAGGCGCTCGGCGGGGTTCTGGTGGGCGTGGCCGCCGAACTGACCTCCCCGCACATGGCGATCGTCCTGGCGGGGGCCGCGACCGTCTGCTGCTCACTCGCCCTGCACCGCTCCCTGCGGCCGGAGCCCTCCTGACCGGGCCTCCTTGTACGGTCGGAGAGAATGGAGAACATCTCACCGAGCGCTAGGAGATCACCTACGTTGTCCCAGAAGCACGAAGTCCCTCTGGCGGGCGGAGACCGCCCCGGCCTGCGGGCCGACTGTGCGAACTGCTTCGGGCTGTGCTGTGTCGCGCTGCCCTTCGCCGCCTCGGCCGACTTCGCGGTCGACAAGGCCGCGGGGAAGCCGTGTGTGAACCTGCGGGCGGACTTCCGCTGCGGCATCCACGCGAACCTCCGCGAGCGGGGCTTTCCCGGCTGCACGGTCTTCGACTGCTTCGGCGCGGGGCAGCAGGTCTCCCAGGTCACCTTCGGCGGGCAGGACTGGCGGCGGGCTCCGGGCACCGCCGGGCGGATGTTCGAGGTGTTTCCCGTCATGCGGCAGCTCCACGAGCTGCTCTGGTACCTGACCGAGGCACTGGCGTTGCCGCAGGCCCGCCCCATCCACGATGATCTCCGCCGCGCACTGGACGACACCGAGCGCCTCACCCGTGGCAGTGCCGAGGCGCTGGTGGAAACGGACGTGGCGACGGTCCGTCAGGGTGTCAACGCCCTGCTGCTCCGCGCCAGCGAGCTGGTACGGGCCGAGGTGCCCGGCCGCAAGAAGAACCACCGGGGAGCAGATCTGATCGGGGCCAGGCTCAAGGGCGCCAATCTGCGCGGGGCCAACCTGCGCGGGGCCTACCTCATCGCGGCCGACCTGCGGAACGCCGACCTGCGTACGGCCGACCTCATCGGGGTGGACCTCCGTGACGCCGACCTGCGCGGCGCCGACCTCACCGGGAGCATCTTCCTCACCCAGGCCCAGGTCAACGCGGCCAGGGGAGACACCGCGACCACGCTGCCCGCCGGGCTCACCCGCCCCGCGCACTGGTCCTAGGCGGGAAGCTCCCCCGAGCCCCGGGGGATGAGCCGGGTCGGCAGCTCGACCCGCTCGGGAGTGCCGTGGTCGCCCGACAGACGGCGGAACAGCAGCTCGGCGGCGGTCCTGCCGAGCCGCACCGGGTCCTGGGCCACCACGGTGACGCCGGGGACCAGCAGGTCGGCCAGCTCGAAGTCGTCGAAGCCCACCAGGGCCGGACGGTGCCCGGTACGCAGCACGGCCACGGTGATCCGGCCGTTGCCGGTGAACACCGCGGTGGGCGGGGCGTCATCGGAGAGCATCCGGTCCAGCGCGGGACCCGCCTGCTCGGCCGGGCCGGTCGCGACCAGTGACGGGTCGAAGGGCAGGCCCGCCTCCTCAAGGGCGCGGCGGTAGCCGTGCAGGCGCTCGCCGGCGGTGAAGATGGACGCGCTGTCGCCGATGAAGGCGATGCGGCGGTGACCGTGCCGGATCAGGTGGCTCACCCCCGCGCGCGCGCCGCCCGCGTTGTCGCACAGCACGGTGTCGGCGTCCAGCCCGCCCGGCCGGTCGGCGAAGACGGCGGCGATGCCCGCGTCGAGTTCGGGCCGCAGGTAGTCGTGGTCGGTCCCGGCGGGCACGATGACCAGGCCGTCGACCCGGCGCGAGCAGAAGGCGAGGATCAGTTCCCGCTCGCGCCGGGCGTCCTCCCCCGAGGAGCCGCTGAGTACCAGCGAGCCGTGCCGGAGCGCCACGTCCTCGACCGCGCGGCTGAGCCCCGAGTAGAAAGGGTCGGCCACGTCCTCGATCACCAGGCCGATGGTCGCGGTCCTGCCCCGGCGCAGCACGCGGGCGCTCTCGTTGCGCCGGTAGCCGAGCCGCTCGATGGCGGCCGTGACCCGTCCGGCCGTGGCGGGATTGACGCCCGGCTCCTCGTTGACGACCCGGGAGACGGTCTTCAGCGCCACCCCGGCCGCCTCCGCGACGTCCTTCATGGTGGGACGGCCTCGCACACTCTCTGTCACGACTCGATCATCGCCTATGCGCGGCGTACTGACAACGTTGTCAACCGGTCGCGTGGACGATGGTTTCGGTCCCGTCGTCCCAGCGCCAGGGCGCGTGACGCCCGTGCAGGTGCACCCCGCCGATCCACCGGTCGACGCCGTTGAGCGTCACGTGGTCCGCCACACCGGCGAGCACCCGTGCTCCGGTGTCGGTCAGGCGCAGGCCGGTCCCGCGACCGACCGGACGGTCCGCCCGCTCGGCGTCGAGCAGCGGGACGGACGCGCGCGCCATCCGGTCCATCATCGCGAAGCACCAGGTGTCTCCGAGGTACGGACGCGTCTCCCGCGCCCCGGCACGAACGAACGCCGTCTCGGCGTCGGGCGCGCCATCGGCGACCGCGGCCAGGATCCGCCGCTCGGTGAGAGACAGTCCGTCGCGGGTGGCCGGGTACTCCCGGCTGAGCCGGTCGAACGCCTCGCCCAGAAACCGGAGCTCGCCGGAGCGGGCATCGGCGACGGCGCGCAGACCGTCCGGAGTCGGCGCGCGGAAGGCGGCCCAGGCGTGGGCGGCGAGCTCCAGCGCGGCGGGGGTCAACCGGATGCACGCGTTCGTGGCGGGCAGTTCGCGCAACTGCGCGGCCGTCAGCTGGCCGAGACCACCGAAACGGGCGATACCCGCGTGCTCGCCGATACAGATCAACGTGACGCGCTGCGCCGGCACCCCAAGGTCGGCGAGGCCGGCGAGGATCTGGATGATCTGAAGCTGGTCGTACAGGTCCGCCTCGAACCACAGCACGTACTCACCGTCGCGACCGGCGGCCAGGAGGCGGTCCCGCTCGGCGAACATGCCGGCGGCCTCGGCCCTGTCGTCGCAGTTCGCCTGAAGGAGGAAGGCGGCTCTGATCCGGCGAAGCTCCTGCGGCCCCACCGCGGGCACCGGCCCTTCGTGCAGCACGTCGCGCCAGTACAGCACGCGCTCGGCGAGCCCGGTCCCGGGCAGATCCGTGGCATCGCCGTTGGTCACGTGCAACGCCGCCCTCATCCAGGCGGGGGGCGGAGCATCCGGCCGTTCCGCGAGGATCTGGCTGCGGGCGGTCGCGTACGACTCGCGGGTCTTGGCCATGCGGGCGCGCACCCGCCGTTTGAAGTCGGACTGCCTGGTCATCGTCATCTCCCGCGGCCCGTCCGCGGGTCCCCCAGCGACCGGTACGGCGGGCGCACGATCGACGACACAACGACCCGGCCGAGAGGTGGACCTCCCTTTGCCTCCTGGGGTGACCCGGCTGGGGCGGGTCGCCGGAGGTTGGGCGCGGACGGACGCCGGCAATCACAGTACCCGGGATCGGGGAGGAGGAGTGATTCGGAACGGGATCCGATCCCGCGCCCGGATCAGGACATGGCGGCCCGTACCGCGTCGGCCGGCGGTGTGCCGGGCCGGCCGATCAGGCGGCTGAGGTCGTCGCCGGAGGTGTCGAGGTCGCCGCGCGCGATGGCCCCGTCCAGGCCGGCGACGAAGTGGGCGGTGCCCTCGTCGAGGCCGGCGGACCGGAGGAGGCCCGCCAACTCGGGGACCGTGACGTCGCGGTACACGACCTTCGTCCCGGTCACCTCGGTGATCGTCGCGGCGAGTTCCGCCAGCGTGAACGGCGTGCCGCCCAGCTCGTAGACGGCGTTGTGGTGGCCCTCGCCGGTCAGTGCGGCGGCGGCGGCCGCGGCGTAGTCGGCCCGGGTGGCGGCGGCGATCCGCCCGTCGCCGGCGGCCCCGAGGATCTCGCCGCGCTCAAGGTACCGGCCGAGTTGACCGGTGTAGTTCTCGGTGTACCAGCCGTTGCGCAGCAGGGTGAACGGGACGCCGGACTCGCGCAGCACGATCTCGGTGGCCCTGTGCTCGGCGGCGAGGGAGAGTTCGGTGGTGTCGGCGCGCAGGACGCTGGTGTAGGCGATGCGCGCGACCCCGGCGGCCTTGGCGGCCTCGATCACGGCCGTGTGCTGGGGCACCCGCCGGCCGACCTCGCTGCCCGAGATGAGCAGCAGGTTGGTGACGCCCCGCAGCGCGGCGGGCAGCGTCTCGGGCCGGGAGTAGTCGCCCTCGCGTACCACGACGCCCCTGGCGGCGAGGTCGGCGGCCTTGGCGGGGGTGCGGGCGACGGCGACGACGTCGGAGGCGGGGACGCCTCCGGCGAGCAGCGCGTCGATGACGAGACGGCCGAGGGGGCCGGTGGCACCGGTGACGGCGTGGACGGTCATGATCTCTCCTGGAGGTCACCTGTGGTTACCAAGCGATAGTACTAACTTTTACACAGTACTAGTTGTTTTACGACATATGTACCCTTGGGGTATGCCGAACGCGTGTGCCCCCGACCCCGACGCCGGTGAGCCCACCGACGAACTCATCAGCGACGTGTTCGCCCGCGGCTGCACCTCCCGGGCGGCCCTGGAGGACGTGGCCGGCAAGTGGGGAATCCTCGCGCTGCTCGCCCTCGGGGAGTCCGGTTACCGGTTCAACGCCCTGCGGCGACGGGTGGCGGGCGTGAGCGAGAAGATGCTGGCGCAGACCCTGCAGACCCTTGAGCGAGACGGCATGGTCACCCGCGAGGTCCTGACGGTGATACCCGCCCGGGTGGAGTACTCCCTGACCCCGCTCGGCGCCCGCGTCGCCGAGCGCCTGCGCGATCTCGCGGATCTACTCGAAGGCTCGGTGGACGAGATCGGCGCGGCGCGCGAGGCGTACGACAGCCGCCAGGCGTGACCGCGGGCGGGAACGGCTCAGGAGGACTCGCGCCAGGAGGCCCGGGTGGCGCCTCCCGCCGTCCCGGCCGCGTGCAGGTCGGCCTCGACGCGGGCCGCCGCCGCGAGCAGCGGCGGCAGCAGGTCACGGCGGGCGGACTCGGGGGTGGTACGGCTCGCGTGGGAGGAGATGTTCATCGCGGCGGCCACCCGGCCGGAGCGGTCGCGGACCGGCACGGCGATCGAGCGCAGCCCCTCTTCCAGTTCCTGGTCGACCATCGCCCAGCCCTGGGCGCGAATCCGCTCCAGCTCGGCTCGGAGCGCGCCCGCGGTCGTAACGGTCCTCTGGGTGAACCTGGGCAGTTCGGCGCGCTCCAGGTAGGCGTCCAGCTCGTCCGGGGGCAGCCAGGCGAGCAGCACCCGGCCCATCGAGGTGCAGTGGGCCGGGAAGCGGGTGCCGATGTTGATGGTCACCCGCATGATCCGGGTGGTGGCCACCCGGGCCACGTAGACGACGTCCTCGCCGTCGAGCACGGCCACCGACGCCGACTCGTGCACCTCGGCGACCAGCCGTTCGAGGTGTGGCTCGGCCATCTCGGGCAGGGAGAGGCCGGACAGGTAGGCGTACCCGAGGTCCAGGACGCGGGGGGAGAGCGCGAACAGCCGCCCGTCGGTCCTGACGTAGCCGAGGTCGACGAGCGTCAGCAGGAACCGCCGGGCCGCCGCCCTGGTCAGGCCGGTCGCGCGGGCGACCTCGCTGAGCGTCAGCTCGGGACTCGTCGCGCTGAACGCCTTGATCACCGAGAGCCCGCGCGCCAGCGACTGCACGTGGTCGGAGCCGCGGTCAACCGGTTCGATCATCGCCGTCCTCCTCGTTCCGATCGAGCTCTAGTGCCGCCCGCGCCACCGCGAACGCCCGGTTCGCGGCGGGTACGCCCGCGTAGATCGCGGTCTGCAGCAGCACCTCCTTGATCTCCTCCTCGGTGAGACCGACGCGGAGTGCGGCCCGCACGTGCATGGCCAGCTCGTGCTCCTGCCCGAGCGTGGCCAGCATGGCGAGGGTGATGCAGCTGCGGGTGCGCCGGTCCAGGCCGGGGCGGTTCCAGATCTCGCCCCAGGCGTACCTGGTGATGAACTCCTGGAAGTCGGCGGTGAACGGGGTGGCGCTCGCGGTGGCGCGGTCCACGTGCTCGTCACCGAGTACGGCCCGGCGTGTCGCGTCCCCGGCCTCCCAGCCGCTCATCTCCCTGCTCTCTCCCGCGCTCATGTCCCTGGTTCCTCCCATGCTCGTCCGCCGGTCTTCCCGGCGCTCACCTGCCTGGTCCCGCGAGGTTCCGGTGGGCGGCGAGCGCCCGGTCGACGAAGGTGAGGGCGGAGCCCAGGGCACCCGCCGGGTCGAGGGCCGCGTCGACCTCCTCGGCGGTCAGCGAGACGCCGGGATCGGCGAGCAGGACCTCCCGCAGCGTCAGGCCCCCGGCGGCGGCGCGGGCGCAGGCGGCGTCCACCAGCCGCCGGTCCTGCGGGGTGCCGCCGAGCCGGACGACCACCTGCTCGGCCATCAGCAGCCCCCGGGTCGCGTCGAGGTTGGCGCGCATCCTGGCGGTGTCCACGGTCATGCCCTCCAGCACCTCACGCAGCCAGCGGGCGGCGCTGCCGGTGAGCCGGAGCAGCTCGCCCAGCGTCTCCCATTCGGCCTGCCAGGGCCCGGCCGCGCGCTCGTGCTCAGCGATCATGCCGCCGAGGAGGGAGGCGACCAGCCCGGGGACGCGCTGGACGCAGGCGAGCACCGACATCGAGCCCACCGGGTTCCGCTTGTGCGGCATCGCGCTGGAGGTGCCCCGTCCGGGCCCGGTGGGCTCGGCGACCTCCGCCACCTCGGTCTGGGCCAGCAGCTTCACATCGTTCGCGATCTTGCCGAGTGTCCCCGCGACGGTGCCGAGCGCGCAGGCCAGCCGGGCGACCGGGGTCCGGTCGGTGTGCCAGGGAACGACCGGCTCGGCCAGCCCGAGCTCGGCCGCGAGCAGCGGCGGCACCTCGTGGCCCCGCTCGCCGAGGACCGACAGGGTGCCCGCCGCCCCGCCGTACTGGGCCGGCAACGGAACCCGCGCCAGCTCGGTTCGGGAGCGGTCCAGCGCGCTCAGCCAGCCCGCGGCCTTCAGCCCGAACGTGACCGGTACGGCGTGCTGGCCGACCGTACGCCCGGCCATGACGCTGCCGCGGTACTCGGACGCCAGTCGCGCGCACGCCCCGGCACAGGCGGACAGGTCGGCCAGGACCGGGGCCAGGGCCCGGCGGGCGACCAGCATCGCCGCGGTGTCGTTGATGTCCTGGCTGGTGGCGCCGTAGTGCACGAACCGCCGCAGGCCGGGCTCGATCCGTGTCCGCAGGGCGGCCACCAGGCCGATGACGGGGTTGCCGCTCCGGGCCGCCTCGGCACCCAGCCCGGCGAGGTCGTAGAGCTCGGGGCGGCAGGCCGCGGCCACCGCCGGGGGCACCTCGGCGGGGACCAGTCCGATCCCGGCCTGCGCGGCGGCCAGCGCGGACTCGACGTCCAGCATGGCGGCCAGCCACGCGACGTCCGACACCTGCGCGGCGGCCCCGCCCCGGGCGAACATCCCGGAGAACAGCCCGGCGGTGGCGGGAGAGGTCACGGTCACCTCCGGATGGTTCGAATGTCGTTCAGGGAGCCTCGTGCACGAGATCGGCCACCGCTTCGGCGAGCGGAACCACCGTGGCCATCGCGCCCCTTCACACATGTGCGCCATGCGAACGAAAGTTCTTTTGGTGAACCTACTGACCCATCGTGCGGACGGTCAACGTGGCGACCATCGTTCCTTGACCTGATGCTCGAAGGGTGCCGACCCCGGCCTTCGGGCCGGGGTCAGCACGAGCGGGGGTGCCTGTTAGGGCGCGAGCGTGTCCCGGTTCGCACGTTCCTGCTGTTCGGCCCACCAGGTGTAGGGGACAAGGACAGCTTGGTCTCGCCGTACTTCTCCACGATGGTGTGCTCCCCCTCACAGGCCACCGAGCGGGCTGTGGGAAGGTTGGCCAATGGTCGAGCGGGGGGTCGGTGTGTCGCGGGTGTCGCGGGTGGTGCTCATCGCGGGCTTCGCGCTCGCCTCGCTCAACCTGCGGCCCGCACTGGCGAGCGTCTCCCCGGTGCTGGACGAGATCATGGGCGACCTCGGGCTGACCGCCGCCGGGGGAGGGGCGATCACCACGGCCATGGTGGTCTGCCTCGGCGTGCTGGGCCCGCTCGCCCCGCTGCTCGCCCGCCGTTTCGGCCTGGACCGCACGCTGATGGCCGGATTGCTGATCCTGGCCGCCGGGGTGATGCTGCGCAGCGCGGGAAGCGTCCCCGCGCTCTACGCCGGAGCGGCCGTCGCCGGCATGGCCATCGCCGTGATGAACGTCTCGATGCCCGGCGTGGTCAAGCAGCACTTCCCCTCGCGGGTCGGCCTGTTCACCGGGATCTACGTCTCCGGCCTGGTGCTGGGCTCCGCCGCGGCGTCCGGGCTGATGATCCCGCTGGAGCGTGCCACCGGGTACGGCTGGCGCGAGGTGACCGCGATGGCCGCGATCCCGGCGCTGGCCGCCGCGGCGCTCTGGCTGCCCCAGGCACTGCGCCGACCGGCCCGCTCCGAGGTCGCGCCCAGACCGTTCGCACCGCTGCTCCGCGCCCGGATGACCTGGTACGTCACCGCCTACATGGGCCTGCAGTCGCTGACCTTCTACGTCATGCTGGCCTGGCTGCCGACGATCTTCAAGGACGCGGGGCTCCCCGCCGACCAGGCCGGATACCTGCTCGGCCTCACCAGCCTGGCCCAGGTGGCGGCCACCTTGGCGGTCCCGATCCTCGCCGGGCGCGCGCGATCGCAGGTGTCGTACGTCACCGCCGCGACCCTCATCACGGTGGTCGGATACCTCGGCGTGCTGCTCGCCCCGGCCACCCTCCCGTGGCTCTGGATGATCGTCCTGGGGGTGGGGCAGGGTGCCTCGATCGCGCTGGCCCTGCTCATCATCACGCTCCGCGCCCCCGACCCGGTCTCGGTGACCGCGCTCTCGGCCGTCGCCCAGTCCGTCGGGTACGTGCTGGCCGCGCTCGGACCGCTGGTGGTCGGCGCGATCCACCAGTTCTCCGGCGGCTGGACGCTGCCGCTGCTGGCCGGTCTCGGCGCGTGCGGCCTGCAACTGGTGGCCGGATTCCTGGTGGGCCGCCCGGCGACGCCGACCGGCGTGGGCGAGCCACGACCGGCCGAGGATTCGCCCTCCCGGGCCTGACCCACCCCGGCGATCCCAGCCTTTGTCGATTCCTGAATCACCTGTTTCGCAGGTCGCTGTTCCGATCACGGTCCCGGCCTCGTACGTTCCCAGGCATGATCCGTAGGTTTCAGGTCGCGCTGCTGGCGTTCCTCGCGACCGGTACCGTCGCCTTCGTGTTGCCAAAATCCGAACCCGTGATCGCCGAGCCTCGCGGCGGCGAACCCATCGTCATCGGCCACCGGGGCGCCAGTGCCCACCGGCCCGAGCACACCCTGCTCTCGTACGAGGCGGCCATCGCGCTCGGCGCCGACTACATCGAGCCCGACCTGGTCGCGACCAAGGACCACGTGCTGGTCGCCAGGCACGAGAACGAGATCGGCGGCACCACGGACGTCGAGAGCCATCCCGAGTTCGCGGACCGCCGCACCACCAAGACCGTCAACGGCAGATCGATCACCGGCTGGTTCACCGAGGATTTCACGCTCGCCGAGCTGAAGACCCTCAGGGCCGAGGAGCGCATCCCCGACCTGCGCCCGCAGAACGCCGTCTTCAACGGCCTGGCGGAGATCCCCACCTTCGACGAGGTGGTCGAGCTGGCGCGGCGGCACGGGGTCGGGGTCTACCCGGAGACCAAGAGCCCGAGCTACTTCGACTCCCTCGGTCTCTCCCTGGAGGATCCGCTGCTGGAGGTGCTCGGCAGGCACGGCTGGAACGGGAACGGTGCCCCGGTCTTCATCCAGTCCTTCGAGACCGCCAACCTGCGCGAGCTGAGCAAGAGGACGGAACTGCCGCTGATCCAGTTGATCACCGCCGGCGGCGCCCCGTACGACTGGATCGCGGCCGGAGATCCGCGCAGCTACGACACCATGGTCACCCCCGCGGGGCTGCGTGAGGTGGCCGGTTACGCGGACGGTGTCGGCGTCGACACCCGGCGGATCGTGCCGGCGGGACCCGACGGCCGCCTGCTGCCGCCCACCACGTTCATCCGGGACGCCCACGAGGCGGGACTGAAGGTGCACGCCTGGACCGTCAGGAACGAGAACTCACACCTTCCGGTGGACTTCCGGCTGGGCAACCCGGCCAGCCCGGCCTTCCCCCGGGCCACCGGCGACGTGATGGGCTGGCTGGAGCGGCTCTACCGGCTCGGCCTGGACGGCGTCTTCGCCGACGACCCGGGCATGGCCAGGGCGGTGCGGGCGCGGGTGTTCTGACCCGCCGGGTTCGGTGGGCCTCCGCCCACGGTCTCCTCGGAACGGCCGACCAGAACATCCTCGCCGGGTGATGATCGTGCCCATGAAGGTCTTGGTACTGGGCGGAACTCGGGGAACATCAGCCCCGGACATAGTCCTGGCTGGCCATGGCCAGCCAGGACCTGCTTGGCGTACGGTGCGAACAAGCGCGGCGGTAGACCACCATCCCAGGCGTACATCGCCGTGCTGTCCCTGCGGGCGGTTGGAAACACTCAAGCCGTCCGCAGGGACAGCGGCGAGGTCAGAACGGTCCTCCAGCGGTAGCCCTCATCCCGGTTCAAATCGATCAGGGCGATGCACGACAAGGTGACAGGCACAGCATCGGCGTGCCGACCAAGCATCTCCCGGAGCGGAGCCAGCGGCACCCCGCTGGTGTTCACGTAGGCGAGACTGACATGTGGCCGGAAGCCCTCGGCGGCCTCCGGCACCCTGCCCTGTCCCCAGACCTCGGCGATGGCTTCACGGACAAGCCGGCGCGCCGCGGCCACGGCCTCGACAGGCCGCACCGGCAGATGTACGCCTTCGGCATCCGCCACCACTGGGCCTAGCGTCACCCGAATCGAGCCGAGGCCGGCCACCCGCTCGCTCACCGCGGCGCCGATCGCCGCCAGTTCCTCCTCGCCCACCTCGTCGGCGAAGCCGACGCCCTGAGTGGTCATATGCAGCCACTGGGGCGGGATGGGGTCGAGTATCGCCACGTCATCGAGATCGGGACGCATCCGCGCCACGAGATCGTGCACCTCGGGCTGGTCATCCACGAGGAAGTGCCAGGTGTAGAAGCTGCGGCCTGGCCGCCAGCCTGGCCGCCACCACCAGTGGTCGCGGGTCTCGATGTCGTCTCCTGCCAAGGGGGGTCACCCTTCCGTGTATGGTGTCTCGTCGCAGAACGCGCCGATAGCTTCTTTGATCACTCTGCCCTGCCCCCCGTTGCGGGACGCATCCGGGATCCGGCCGACGATCTCCGCGAGTTGGAGGAGCAGGGGCGCCGCACGCGCCTCCGGAGGGGTTTGCAGGACCGGCGCGAGCGCCTCGACCGCTCCGTCCAGAGCGCCGCCATCGATATGGGCCCGAACCATGTGGAGCACGGTCATCCGCTCGGTTCCCAGGTTCCGGGTCCGCCCGGGTCTGCCCTGGGAGATCTCCACGCTGCGGCTGGCCATCTCCAGCGCCTGGCACGGGTCCGACAGCACCAGGCAAGCGTCCGCCCAGTAGCTCAGCGCGCGTTCCGGCGCGCAGCTCAGCGGCCCGCCGGGGTAGTCCGCTCGCCCCGGTCCGACCTCCTGAGCGTGGCGTAGCATGATGCGCGCTTCGTCGCCGCGGCCGAGCCGGGCGTAGTCCAGGGCGAGAGTGCTGGCCAGCATCACCTCGGTCTCCCCGCCGGCCCGCATGGCGTAGCGAAGCCCGTGCTCGGCGTGGCGCAAGGCATTCTCTTTGCGGTCATCCCAGTAAGCGGCGACCTGCCGGGTCTTGCACACCCAGGCGAGCAGGCCACTATGTCCGCATTCCTCGGCAAAATGCCATGCGGCTCGTGCGTGGCCTTCGGCCGCGTCTGGGCGGCCCAGGTCGGTGCTGACCCACGCCAGGAACGTCATCGCCCAACCGGTGATTAGATACAGGTCTCTACGGCGACGCAGCGGCTGGTGTCTCTCCAGCAGTCGCAGGGCCTCATCTCGGATACGCCGCACGTCGACCAGCAGTGGCCCCGTGGGCACCTTCAGGTAGCTGGCCGCGATGCGCTGGAGGTCAGCGTTGAGGCGCTCGATCGTCGAGGCGCCGGCGTTACTGTTTTCGGCCTCGCTGAGAATGAGGTCGGATTCCCGGGCGTAGAGAGATAACTGTTCGCTGCTAGAAAGCGGCCGGAGATCACGTGTCTACGAAAGGGATGGTGACGCTACTTCGGCGGTTCCGGGAAATGCAGGCGATGCGCCCGGACTCGGCCCCGCTCCGGTGAAGTTAGCGTCAAGATGCCGGTAGTCGATGCGATCGATCTCGGCGCGGTCGGCGGCGTTGTATAGGGCGTACTCGGCGTTGGTGAGTAGCCGACGCCCCTGTACCTGGTAGATGCGGGCGAGGGCGTGCAGTGCCGCTATGCTCGGCCGCCGACCTTTCTCCGGCCAATGTTCGAATTGATAGATCCTGGCCTTGACCATGGTTGACTCGCCGGAATCGAGTTCGTTCCAGCGGTCGGCGACTTCCTGGTGGCTCGCGTTGATCGCCCACCGGAGCGCGATGCGGGGGCCGATTTCCGGATGGTCCGTTTCCCAGACGGCGGCGATTTGATCCCACGTCAGACCGCGGATCCTGAGCTGCTGGGAACGGTGCGCGCGTTGCCGCCTACCAGGATTGGTGGATTTGTCCATTACTGTGTCCGCCTGGTGTAAATAACGAAGCGCTTGGCTTTCACGGCGTACGCGCAGATTCGGCTTCTTGACAGCTAACTATTAAAGCGGGTCCAGAGTTCGCGCCCAGGCCAGAGCCTCGCCGGGCGCTAACTCTTCTGGCTCTCTACCCGCTGGGAATGCCTCCGGACACTTGGAGATCCCGCCACATAAAAGCGGAGCCCGCCACTGGTAGCCGACATCAGGACGGGCTCCTTGATCGCAAAGGAGCTGCGATCCATGAGCAAGGTTAGAGCCATTCGGATCCGCTGGGGAGCAGAGAAACCGCCGCTGCCACTCGGCTGCCGTTGGTGCGGACACGCCCCCTATGCCTACGACGCGCACTCTCTGCCGCATCGCCGCGACCACCGGTGGGAGCAGCCCACTCCCCGGCAGGTATGCGCCCGCATGGCCACCCGGCGGCGCCTGGGCCTGTGCGGTCCGATGCCTGCCGCTGTGCCGTCGCGCCCGCTGAAGACCCACCCGCCCATTACCACCCCCCAGCTATGGTCCGGCCGTCACACGCGGCCGATGACGGCCGCCCCCGGCCGGAGCCACCCGCCGGACGCCTTCCCGCCCCGACGATACGAGCCGCACCGGCGGGAGGTCTTCGCATGACGACCCCAGAGGGCGACACCCCCACAAGCAGGCGCGGCGGCAGTCCCGCCTCCCAGGCGATCGCCGCCGCGCCGTCGTCCGCCGCCCGGCTTCGCGCCGAAGAGCTGGCCGCCGAACTGGACCGCACCCACGGTATCTCGGCCGACGTCCACGAACTCGCCTCCGGCAACGCCATCGTTTCCGTCTACCGCGGCCTCCTGGCCTACACCGACGGTGAGAACTTCTGGTGGACCAGCCCCGAGCTCACCGGACCCGGCGACCACCCGCTCAGCGCCGCCTTGGAACCGGCCGCCGCCGCCGAGCGGCTCGCCGAGCACTACGCGATCCTGCGCACCCGCCCCGCCATCTCGCTGCTGGACGGCGAACTGCCGCTGCTGGCCGACGCGATCCTCGCCGACCATGTTGTCCCGCGCTGATGCCGACGCGGCCCGCGCCGCCCAGCAGGTGCAGGAGTACGCGCCGACCTGGCTGATTATGTGGAGCCTGCGACACCGCCGCTTCGAAGCCTGGCAGTGCGCCGACCCCAACGAATGCCGCATCGTCCACGCGGCCAGCGCCGCCGAACTGTGGGACCTCATGCAGCAGGCAGAAGTCAAGCTGCAGCGGATCTCGCCACCGCCGCTCCTGGCCTTGGGGCTCGTCCCCCACCCCCGCGTCCTGCCCATAGGGGGCGACGAACGAGTCCCGAGGCCCCACCACTCCCCGCAGGAAAGAGACAGGTCTTGATCCCGCCTCACGACACCCCGGCAGGCGACCGGCTGAACGTGGCCACCTGGCACCCGGGCGCCATCGCCGCCCTGCAGAGCCTGCGCATCGAGCTGCACACCCACCGCATCTACCCGGAGATCTTCTACGACCAAGGCCGGCCGCGACTCGTGGTCAGCGCTGACCTGACCGTGTGGGCCGACCAGGCGGGCACGGTCTTCTGCTGGGGCGCCTCCTTCATGGAAGAACCCGCCGACCAGGCGCCGACCGACGACGTGCCGCGAGTTGCGCACCGCATCGCCGGACGACTCGGCACGCACTACGCCGACCCGGTGACCCCACCCTGAGCTGGTGCGGCGGCACACCACACCCCGTCCCGTGCCGCCGCACCTTCAACTCCCCGCGGGCGGTGGTGCACAACCAGGGGCCGCCCGCGGGGCAGGCGACGCGCCATTGGAAAGACGGTCGCCATCTGGCCTGAATCTGTATGGCTGGTCATCCTGAACGCAGACACACGGTAACCGGCTATCTCCACCCCTTTTCGGTCACTTTGAGCACTTGTTTCGTTACAAGCTCCACCAAAGGGAGAACCGTGAAACGTCTCATCATCGACACCCATGCCAGCTCCTGCTACTTCCGGACATCGGTCGGAGGAGACGAGCGCAAAGCACTGGTGCAGATCACCGAGCGCTGCAACCTGCACTGCGCCCACTGCTTCGTCTCCTCCGGCGACTGGGGCGAGCACATGCGCCTGGAGGACCTGGTCGAGACCGTGTTCCCCCGGCTGCGCCGCGCCCGGGTCGAACGCCTGACCCTGACCGGAGGCGAACCGTTCGTCCACCCGAACATCATGGAGATCTGCCACGCCGTCGCCGACATGGGGCTGCCCCTGGGGATCTGCGCCAACGCCACGCAGACCACGCCCGAGCAGATCGCCACCCTGGCCAACCTCGGCAACGTCCACATCAACGTCAGCTTCGACGGGTTCCGGCCCGAAAGCCACGGCAAGTTCCGTGGCAACGTCAAGTCGTTCAACACCACCCTGGTCACCACCCGCGCCTTCGCCGAGGCCGGCCTGCTGCAAGGGCTACTGTCCACTCCCAACGCGCTCACCGATGTGGAGGAGTTCGGCGCGCTGTGCTCCTTCGCCGTCGAGATCGGCGCCGAGTACGTGCTGATGAACCCGCTGTCGTCGTTCGGCCGCGGGGTGAAGAGCCAGGGCCGCCTGGCCGCCGACGCCGACAAGATGCGCGCCATCGCCGACATCACCGGGCGGTTCCGCGAGCAGGGCATCGACGTCGTCCACATCCGCTTCCCCAACGACGACGGCAAGCCGCTCGCCGGCTGCGACGCCGGCAAGCTCATCTACGTCTTCGCCGACGGGCTCACCGCGGTCTGCCCCTACCTGGTGTTCGCCGCCCGCACCCCGCAGTCGCCCTACTCCGACCGAGAGTTCCTCGTCGGCAACATCCTCACCGACGAGGTCGTAGCGGCCCTGGACAGCTACGACCTCGCCGACAACCTCGGCATGGGCGACAACCCCACCTGCCGGTCGTGTTCGATGAACAGCAGCTGCGGTAAGGGCTGCCCGGCCGCGCTCATCTCCCGGGGGCAGCGGATCGGTGAAGTGGACACCGAACAGTGCCCCGTCCCCTTGTTGCAGATCACCACCCGCCCGTCATGACCGGCGGCCTGTTCATCGCGGTGGAAGGCCCCAACGGCGTCGGCAAGACCACCGCCGTCGCGCGCTTCGCCGACCGGCTCCGCTCAACTGGCCGCGCCGTCCACATGACCACCGAGCCGTCCGACACGCCGCTGGGGCGCCTGATCCGCACCAGCGAAGGCGCCCTGACCGGCCGGGCCCTGGCCCTGGCGGTGGCCGCCGACCGATACGCCCACCTGGAGGCCGAGATCCTCCCGGCACTCGCGGCCGGGAAGGTGGTGATCAGCGACCGCTACGTGCAGTCCTCCCTGGTGCTCCAGCGCCTCGACGGCCTGCCCCTGAGAGAGATCTGGCATTACAACGCTCATGTGCCACCTGCATCCCTATCCTTCTACCTGCACCACACCCCCGAAGTGCTATGGCAGCGGTTGGAGCAGCGCGCCAAGCGGTCACGCCTGGAGCGTGCCGGCTCACCCCGGCGAGAGCTCGACCTGTACGAGGACGCGTTCAGCTTTCTTGCCGCTCGCGGCTGGCGTCAGGCACGGATCGACTGCCGCGTTCTGACCCCGGACGGTGTGGTGGCGCAGCTCCTCCAGCACCTGAAGCAGTTCGAAACGTGATACGAGATGAGGTGAGCCAGATGGTCACAGCGCTGACCGTCAACATCGGGGCCGCATCCAGGGAGCGCGCCGAGCTGCTGCTGCGCTGGCTCATCTCCCGTCCCGAGGACGTGTTCCTGCTGACCGAGACCAGCGCGGGCACTGGCACCGCTTACCTGCTGGATCGGTTCCGCCGCGCAGGCTACGCGGTCGTCAAAACGCCCGACGAGGGCGAGCGAGGGGCGGCCCTGGTCAGCCGGATTCCCCTGGCCGGAGATCCCCTCCTGCTCCCCGGGGTGAGCATTCCCGGCCGGGTCGCCGCCGCGGTCCTCGACACGACTCCGCGGACATGGTTCCTCAGCGTCTACGTGCCCAGCCGGGACCGCAGCGCCGACAAGACCACCCGCAAGGAGCTGTTCATCACCTCCCTGCTCAAGGCCCTGCACGAGCTGCCCGCCGAGCAGCGCGACCACCTGGTGGTCGGCGGTGACTACAACGTGATCGCCGCCGATCACGTCCCTCGCCACCCGGGGTTCCTGCCGTTCGAGTTCAGCCTGCTGACCGAGCTGGAAGACCTCGGGTTCGTCGACGCCCACGCTCATCGCTCTCCGGGCGTGCAGGCACACAGCTGGATCGGCCGGACCGGCGCGGGCTACTGCTACGACTACTTCCACGTGGGCGCGGCCCTGGTCGACCGCATCGACGACTGCACCTATCTCCAAGAGACCCGCGAGCTGGGTCTGACCGACCACGCCGCGGTCCGACTGGACCTGGCCCTCGACGCCGTCCGCCTGCCGTACGGAAACCTCGCCGAGCCGGACGAGATCACACTGTTCTAGGCCGGCGCCAGCGCGGCGCGGACCAGCGAGTCGTAGGTGTCCCTCGTGCGCTCCAGCTCAACACCGAGCGAGCGGGCGAAGGCGTCCAGCTCGTCCTGTACGGCGGTGCCGGACTCCTGACCGCTCACCGTGCGCTCGATCTCGACGAACACGCCCGCGTGCTCGACTTCGTCCACGCAGATCACCATGCCGCCGAGTGTCGCGGTTCGGCGGGTCTTCACGATGCGGACCGTGGGGTGGAAGCCCATCGCGACGATGGCGTGGTGCATCTGCTCCCGGTCGGCGACCTCGGTCTCGTGCTCAAGGCAGGCCATCACGTTGTCCAGTGGCCGTTTGATCGTGAACAGGTGCCGATCGCGCTGGGTGCGCAGCCGGGCGAATGTGACACCGAGCTTGCTCTGCTCGTAGGTCCAGCCGTTCTCGGCGTACGCCTGGTCATCCTGCCGCGCCGGAGGCGAGAGGACCGCCCCGCGTCGGGCCAGCGCCTCCTCCAGGGCCGGCAGATCGCGCACCCGGTACTTGACCTCGATCTCCCGCACCCCATGTATCACGTCGGCCTCCCGTGTCTGCTGCGACGCAGGGAGCCTATCGAGAGCACTCTCAGCACGACGTGAAGTCCGCGTACACAGCTGACCCGAATGCGGATAGCCGCACAACACGAACACGGCCCGGCCCTCCGAAGAGGACCGGGGCCGTGTTCGTGCTCCCCGCCGGATCTTCGCCCGGGCCGTCCGTGCTCAGGCGACCTCGACCAGCTGCCCGGCGTCGTCCAGCGGGCGCAGCTCGTCTGCGTAGCTGACCGAGACGCGGCGCATCACGCCGCTGTCGCTGATCGAGTACTGGCCGAGACGCCAGAGCGGCGGCGAGTAGGCGTGGATCGAGACGCTGCCGTGCACCGCGCCGTTCAGCCGGTGGATGTGGTCGGGGCCGAAGGAGAAGGACTCCCCCTCGGAGATCACGGTCTCCAGGTGCTCGCCGCCGATCCGGGGGTTGCACTCCAGCAGCGTCCCGGCCACCACCCGGACCGCGCCGGAGGAGGTGTCGTGGTCGTGCCAGCCGGTGTCGTCCTCGGGCCGCCAGCACAGCAGCCAGACGTCGACGTGGGAGTCACGGTAGAGGGAGGCGTAGTGGCGGCCCCCCTCCTCGGGGAACTCGACCTGCTCCTCCCACCGCGAGGGGTCGGCGGCCAGCTCGTTGACCAGGTCGAGCAGCTCGCGCCGGTCGAGGACACGGGCGGGCAGGGTCTCGTAGCTCATGAGGACTCCCCGCCGCCGCTGTGCACTCGGGTGGCGCTCTCGGCGCTCGGGGCCGTCGTCGCCGGGAGCGCACAGCTCTCGCGGCCCTGGGACTGGTTCACTGACGCGACTCCTTCCGGTTCAACAGACGGTTGGGATTGGTGACCGCGATGGCGTGCCAGGCGGCGTCGCCGAGCCCGGGGTCCGGGGCGGTGGCATAGGGCTGGTCGGAACCGCTGACCACGACGTCGACACCGAGCTCGCGGATGATCGCGTCGATGGCGCGCGGACCGTAGGAGGAGGTCTCCAGGAAGACGCCGGGGTCGACCTGCCCCCGGCCCTCCCCGCCGCGGTTGGCCAGGCGCTCGGAGTGCAGCGGGGCCAGCCCGGCGAGCAGCGAGAAGCAGACCCGCAGGCGGGGGTGGCGGGCCCGGCCGAAGGCGGCGAAGGCGTACCAGGCGGCGTGCATCTGCTGCACGTACGGCACGACGGCGGGCCACCAGCCGGGCACTCCGGCCTCCTCGGCCTCCGGGGCGGGGCCGGGGTGCACGAAGAGCGGCAGGTCGCGCTCGCTGAGCACGTCGAGCAGTGGGGCGACCTCGGCCAGGCCGGCGGCGTCGCGCAGGGTGGTCGCGGGCAGCTGGAGCCCGGCGAACCCTCGCCCCGCATGCCGGGTGTCGAGGCTTTCGGCGAGTCTGCCCGGATCGATCTCGCTGAGGCAGGTCGCCGCCCAGGCGCCGAACGGCGCGGGCAGGGCCAGGGCGTCCTCGTGGTAGGCGTCGATGATCGGCCAGGACTCCTCGGGCGGCAGCGACTCGATGCCGAGCGGGCTGGACAGCGACACCAGGGCCAGGGCGAGGTCCGAGTTCAGCGCGAGGCGTGCGGCGAGGTCGTGGTCCGCGGGGTTGACCCGGTAGGGGGGCTCGCCGTCCGTGTGGAGGATCCAGCCGTCGAGGCGGGGGGCGGCCGTGCGGCGCCTGAGCGTGTCGACGAACGCGGGCGTCCACAGGTGCTGGTGAACGTCGACGGTCACGACCGGCCTCCTCCCGGGCTATCGAGGTATTCCCTACCTAGAATATAGGTAACCACTCTCACCATGCCACATCCAACAGTGACACGGTTCAGTGAACCGTTTCAGTGAACCGTTTCACCCCATGTTGTGTCAATACCTCCGGAAAGATGCGATCCGCTCCGGAGCGCACTCCCGGAGGCCCTGAGGAATAGGCTGGTCCGATGCCCCAGCCTCGGAAACGAGCGACCATACGTGAGGTGGCGAAGGCCACCGGCCTGTCACCCGCCGCCGTCTCGTACGCGCTGCGCGGCATGCAGGTCTCGGAGGAGACCATCGAGCGGGTACGCCGGGCCGCGGCCGAACTCGGCTACGAGGCCGACCCCATCGCCCGCGCGCTGGCCAGCGGCAGAACCGGCATGATCGGCCTGCTCTGCGGTTCGCTGGAGGATCTCTGGCAGCAGGCGCTGGCCGTCGGCATCGGCCGCGCGCTCAAGGACAACGACCGCTACGCCCTGATCCTGGACGCCGCGGGTGACCCCGCCAGGGAGCACACGCTCGCCAGGCAGCTCCGCGACCAGCGGGTGGACGCGCTGATCGTGCAGCCGGTCGACCCCGCGGCACCGCTCTGGGCCGAGCTGTGCGAGGGGCTGCCGGTGGTGTCGATCGGTGACGCGCTGGCCGGCGCGCGCGCCGCGGGCGAGGTCGTCTTCGACAACAGGGCCGGGGTGACCCTGGCCCTGGAACACCTGCGCGAGCGGGGGCACCGACGCCTGGCCATCCTCACCTCGACCAGGGCCAGCACCCCCGACAGGCCCGCCGACGTGCACGTCATGGCCGAGGCCGGCCGGCTGGATCTGGACATCGAGCTGGTCACCGCCCCGCAGTCGCCGGCCTCCGCCACCAGGGTGGCCGGCGAGATGCTCGACGCCGGGCACCGGGCGTTCTTCTGCTTCGCAGACTCGATCGCCTACGGGGTCTACGCGGCCTCGACCGAGCGGGGGCTGGTCATCCCGTCGGAGGTGTCGGTGATGGGCTACGACGACCACCCCATGTCGGGACTGCTCACCCCCGGCCTGACCACCGTCGACTGGGACATCGACGGCATCGTCCGCGCCGCCGTCCGGATGGTGGTGGCCGCCGCCGACGGCAACCCGCGCCGTCGCCGCATCGTCCAGGCACCCCAGCTCCGCGAGCGTGGCTCGGTCGGCTGACCGGCGGGCGGTCAGCGAGGGGCGAGGCCGGGCAGTAGTCCGCGTGCCACGTCGAGGTCGGCGTCCAGCGGGCGGTCGGCCGGCGCGGGATCGAGGGGCAGGTCGCAGGGGACGCCGCGCAGGCGCAGGGTCCGTACGGAGGCCACCAGCTCGCAGGCCAGGACGATCTCCAGCGGCTCGATGGCGGCGAGCGCGGAGCGGGCCGCCTGCGGGGTGAAGCTCGCGTGGTCCTCGGTCCCCAGGGAGAGCACGGCGCCGCCCAGGGTGACGGGGGCGGCCAGATGGCGCAGCTCGGCCAGCGCGGAGTGCGCGACGTATTCGAGGATCATCACCCCGGAGCCGCCGGGGTGCTCGGCGAGGAAGGGGAGCAGCCCCGTATGGGCCGGGTCGTTCAGGGTGGCGAGCCTGGCGGCGCTCATCGTCGCGGTCTGCACGAGCGCGGCCCGCAGGGCGTCGAGGGCGAGCGCGACCCGTGCCGAGTGGAAGTTGCCGTTGTGCCACGCCCGGCCATCGGCGATCAACGGGTTCTCCGGAGCCGCGTTCATCTCCTCGGCGACGGTCCGCTCCGCGTGGCGAAGAGCGTCGAGTGCGGCCCCGTGTACCTGCGGGAAGGCGCGGTAGCCGTACGGATCCTGCACGCGGCGCGGGCTGGTGACGCCGACCAGGTCACGCAGCCCGGCCGCGACCGAGGTCTGTTCGGGGCCGCGCTGCACGACGGGGGAGAGCGGTTCCAGTGAGGCCTCGACGGCGAGGAAGGAGCGGGCCGCGACCGCGGTGGCGGCGGACAGCAGGACTCCCAGGCGGTGGCAGGCCAGCGCGGCGTCCGCCAGGGTCGCCGCGCCCGAGCTGATGAACGGCAGCGCGTCACCGGCGGCGAGCGCGAACCGGGGTACGGGCTCACCGGCCCGCGTTCCGGGAGCAGGGCTTTCGGCCTGTGCGTCTTCGGTCTGTGCGTTCTTCTCGGTTCGTACGCCCTCGGCGGGAGGTCTCCAGGCGAGCTCGCCCACCAGGCAGAGCGCGGTGGTGGCCAGGGCGGTGAGGTCGCCGGTGCCGATGGCGCCGTAGGTGCGGATCGGCGGGGTCAGGCCCCGGTTGACGGCGGCGGCGAGCACCGGCAGGAGTGCGGGGTCGACCCCCGAGCCGCCGGCGAGTAGCTGGTTGAGCCGGACGACGAGGGTGGCGCGGGCACGAAACTCCTCGATCCGCGGTCCCGCGCCGCCCGCGTGGCTGCGGAGCAGGTCGAGACCGGCGGCCTCGGTCTCCACGTCCTTGTTGGCGCCCACCCCGGTGGTCCGGCCGTACACCGGCCCTTCGAGCAGGGTGGCCGTCCGCCACGCCGCCCGCGCGCGGGCCGTGGAGCCCAGTGCGACCCCGGAGCCGTGAGCCGCCCGATCGACCTGCTCGCAGGTCAGGTGGGCGCCGTCAAGGAGGACGACCATCGACTCAGTCGCCGACGATCGCGTCGAGGATCAGGTCGAGGATCCAGCTGACCAGGCCGATGACGATCGCGCCCCAGAACGCGGGCCAGAAGCCCTCCACGTGGAAGGGCAGGCTGAGCTCCTTGGCGATCCAACTGGTCAGCATGAGCAGTCCGGCGTTGACGACCAGGGCGAACAGGCCCAGCGTGAGGATGTAGAAGGCGCAGCCGAGCGTCTTGATGATGGGCTTGAGGACGGCGTTGACGATCCCGAACACCAGGGCGACGGCGAGCAGCGTGCCGATCTCCTTGACGGGGGTCTGCGCGGACACTGTGATGCCGTCCACGAGCCGGGTCGCCGCCCACAGGGCGGCGGCCACCACCAGTATTTTGATGATTATCTTCACGTTTGGGCATCCTCGCATGGATGGTCGGGCGGGCGGCAGATCTGCAGCCCGAAGCGGATATATACGGACACTAGACACTTTGCTAGTCGGCTGAGCGCCTGCTGATCCGATCGATACCGAGTGCCACGGGCACGGTGATCATGGTGGCCGGGGAGGCGGACCGAGTTCCGGCTTCCGGGCAAAGTTTCGCATCCATGACCGGATGCGGTCACGAAAGTGGCGAGATCTTGTCAGGTGCGTCGCCGTCTCGCGAGGAGGACCGCTACCGGATGAGAAAGTCCCAGATGAGAAGTGTGAATCGCCGAGGGGGCCTCATCATGTCGGACGATCGACCATCCAGCGGCCGATCAGGAGATCAGTCCACCGGAGGCGGGACGGAACCCGGAACCCGGCCCGTCCCCAAGCCGGGCCCAAGGCCGGGTCCCGCCCCCAAACCCGGCCCCGGCCCGGCTCCCAAGCCTGGTCCCGGTCCCGGTTCGGCTCCCAAACCCGGACCTGTCCCCGGCCCCGGCCCCAAGCCCGGTCCCAAGCCTGGTCCTGGCCTCAAGCCTGGCCCTGAGTCCGGCCCCGGTTCGGCTCCCAAGCCTGGCCCTGAGTCCGGCCCCGGTTCGGCTCCCAAGCCCGGCCCTGAGTCCGGCCCCGGTTCGGCTCCCAAGCCCGGCCCTGAGTCCGGCCCCGGTTCGGCTCCCAAGCCCGGCCCCGGGTCCGGCCCCGGTTCGGCTCCCAAGCCTGGCCCCGGTTCGGCTCCCAAACCCGGTCCCAAGCCTGGCCCCGCCCCCGGACCCGGCCCCAGGCCCGGTCCCACCCCCGCCTCCGGTCCCGGCACCGGAGGCGGCACCGGCGCCGGGAGGACCGCCGCCGCGAACGGGACGCCGGCACGTGCCGCCGGACGTACGGTGTCGCGGGAGATCCGGCTGGCGTCACGGCCCTCGGGCTGGCCGGTCCCGGAGAACTTCGAGCTGGCCGAGGTCGAGTCTCCCCCTCCGGGGGAGGGGGAGATCGGGGTCCGCAACCTCTTCATGAGCGTCGACCCGTACATGCGGGGACGTATGAACGACGCCGAGTCCTACACCCCGCCCTTCCGGATCGGCGCCCCCCTCGACGGCGGGGCCGTCGGCGAGGTCGTCGTGTCGCGCTCGCCGGACCTCGCCCCCGGGGACATCGTCACCCACGGGTACGGCTGGCGCGAGTACGCCGTGCTCGACGCGGGGCAGGCCCGCAAGGTCGAGGAGATCCCGGGCGTCCCGCTCTCCGCCTACCTCGGGGCGCTGGGCATGACCGGCCTCACCGCGTACGTGGGCCTGCTCGACATCGCGCACTTCAAGAAGGGCGAGGCGGTGTTCGTGTCCGGCGCGGCCGGGTCGGTGGGCAGCCTGGTCGGGCAGATCGCCCGGCTGAAGGGCGCCTCGCGGGTGGTGGGCAGCGCCGGGTCGCCGGAGAAGGTCGCGTACCTGATCCATGACCTCGGCTTCGACGCCGCCTTCGACTACCGCGACGGCCGGATCCGCGAGCAGCTCGCCGAGGCGGCCCCCGACGGGATCGACGTCTACTTCGACAACGTCGGCGGTGACCAGCTGCAGGCGGCCATCGACGAGCTGAGGATGTACGGCAGGGTCGCGATGTGCGGCGCGATCTCGGTCTACAACGCCACCGAGCCGGTACCGGGCCCGAACAACCTCTTCCTGGCCGTGGGAAAGCGACTCACCCTGCGCGGATTCATCGTCTCCGACCACCAGGCGCGGCTGCCCGACATGATCGCCGAGCTGGGCGCCTGGCTCCGCGAGGGCAGGCTCGTCTCGATGGAGACCGTCGTCGACGGCCTGGAGAACGCCCCTCGGGCGTTCATCGACATGCTCCGCGGCGCCAACACCGGAAAAATGCTGGTCAGGCTGGCGCGCTGACTGCGCGTACCGCCGATCGCGCATGATGGTCGCAATCTCGGGGCAGAAGGGGCGTGAGGGGGTGGGTCTGTTGGAAACGGATGAGCTTGAGTCGCTGTCGGCCCAGGAACTGCATGATCGCGCGGTCCACTACGCCGTGCATCACGGAGATCTCGGCTTTCTGTGGGAGTTGCTCTCCTTGATCCCGGCGGCGGAGGCGTCATCGGGACGCGAGGACGAGACGACCAACGACCTCAGCCGGATCTCGGCCCTGCTCAGTGACGCCATGGTCTCGGGTCACGGGGAGCTGGGTGAGGCACTGCGCCCGTTCTACATCGAATACCTGTCCAAACATCCCGATGCCTGAGGCGGGTGTCCTCCCTCGGTAGGGTGATCCGCAGATCGAGGAAGGCCGGGGAGGAGCGCCATGGCGCGGGTGAGAGTGGAACGGACCGAGGACGGGTTCGTGGCGCGTAACGACCGCGGAGCCGAGGTCGCCATGGGCAGCGGTGACGAGCAGGGCACTTTCACCCCGGTCGAACTGCTGCTCGCGGCGCTCGGCGGCTGCAACATCGTCACCGTGGAGCCGCTGACGGCCCAGCGCGGCCACCGCATGGTCCGCCTGGCGATGACCGTTCAGGCGGAGAAGATCGAGGCGAGCAGGCTGGGGCCGATCACCATCAGCTACGACGTGGAGCTGCCCGAGGGCGACGAGAAGGCCGCCGAGGTGCTTCGCGCGGTGGCCCACCGCGTCGAGGAGAGGTACTGCACGGTGAGCCGGGCACTGCGGGAGAAGACCGAGGTCGGCCTCGAACTCCCCTGACCCGGACCGGCCGGCTCCCGGTCCGAGCTCGAACCAGGGAGATCGGTCTCCGGTCCGTGTCCGAAACAGGCCGATCTACCGGAGAAAAGGCGAATTTTCGGGTATTCGGTGGGGGTGACGGAGGCTTCGGTGATACCGGGTCAAGGTTGGGTGTAGGCGCAAAATCAACCTTTGGATGACGCGCCCGTTACATTTGGCCAGGTAGTGTTGTTGCAGGTCAAGGGGTCTGCGAAGCCCGGGGGGAGCGTTGCAGAGACTTTTCACCGGATAAAGAACGCGAGGGGGATCGCGTTCCTGAGCGGAGCCGCCGGAGTCTTGGGGGAGACGATGGCAAAGCCCGCGAGGAGATCGGGGCCGGACAGTTGGGGGACTGTCCGGCCCCGAGTCTATTCCGGAGCAGGACAGCCGCCGGAGTCGACGGCAGACCCCGCGAGGAGATCGGGGCCGGGCGGTCGGGGGACTGTCCGGCCCCGACCCTGTGTGCGGGCCGGACCGCCGAGAACGGCCCGGCCCCGAGCCTCTCGCGGGGAGCAGGGCGGCGGTCAACCGAGGTGCGATCGCGCCGGAGCTGCTGCTAGAGTTACCCCCGTCGCAAGCGCCGCTAGCTCAGTTGGTTAGAGCAGCTGACTCTTAATCAGCGGGTCCGGGGTTCGAGTCCCTGGCGGCGCACTTGCGAGAAGCCCAGGTCGGCATCGTCGGCCTGGGCTTCTCTTCGTGTGCGGGCCGATCTGGCGACGAGCCCTCCGGCCACCTGGGACGTTCGTTGGCGGACCTCGCCGGCCGGGCTCGAACCGGCGTCCACCCGGTCCCGAGCCGGGCGCTCTACCTCTGAGCTACAGCGAGGCCACGTCCATCGCGTGCGGCACCGCCGGCCGGGCTCGAACCGGCGCCCACCTGGATGAAGAGCCAGGCGTTCTACCACTGAACTACAGCGGGCCGCACCCCAGTGTGCTCGATACCGCGTGGCGGACGCCACCGAATAACGGCGTCGCCGACAGGCCCGCACCGGCGTTCATCCGATCCGAGGCCGGGCGGCGCCACCGCTGATCCTGCGGCAGGGCCGCCGGCCTATTTCCCCGGAAGGTCCGTGGCGGGCAGATCGCTGACCACCACCCCGGAGGCCAGCCCGTGACGGGCGTCGTCAGCCAGTTCGGGCTTCACGCTCCTGCCGCTGAACACCCCGGCACGCCGCAGCAGGGCCGCCCACACCGGATCGGCGACGCTCACTCCGTGCACCAGTTCGGGCGTCGGCCGGAACACCGCCACCCCACGTCGAGCCGCGGGCGCGGTCCAGCCCGTCCGCGCCGGGTCCAGCCCGGCCGCACGGCAGGCCGCCTCCACGTCGGTGCGCGTGCAGGCCGCGGTGCCGTCCAGCACCTGCCAGGGCGGCGGCAGCGCCGCCCACACCGCGGTGTTGGGGTCGACGTCGCCGCCGGTACCGCGATGCCAGGCGGCCAGGTCGGCGGCCATCAGACGCATCACCTTGCCCGGACAGGCCACCTGAAGCAACTCCAGCGCGTCCAGCGACGCCAGGCAGGCCAACCAGCCGGTCCGGGCCGCGTTGTAGGCGACCGCCAGGTTGTTCCACGTGGTGGAGTCGTCGCCGGGCCGTACGATCATCGTGGTGCGGTCGGTGCCGGGGTTCCAGCGGGCACGGAGCAAGTCGGCGCTGTGCCGCATGGCGGCCGACCACTGGCCAAGCAGCCGTCCACGCTCCTCGTCGGTCAGGCGTTCCAGGACGTCAGGGGTCGTCCGAACCTGGGCGATCATCCACCAGTCGCTCCGGTCCGTGCACCGGCCGAGCAAGACCTGGGCGATCTCGTCGAACGGGTTCTCCCGCCCGGACAGGCTGAACTCCCGGCGCACCTTGCGCCGCGCGGCGTAGTACGCCACGAAGCACGCGGCGTCGACGTCGGTGACGAACCGCTCCAGGGGGGTGTCCGCGGCGAAGCCGGTGACACCCACCATGAGCAGGCGCCGCTTGTCCTGCTCGGTGCTCAGCGTGCCCGCCTTGGCGGCGATCCGGCCCAGCAACCTGAACCGGCGGTTGTACTGCCGCTTGGACAGATCCATGCCCGCCGCCGCCCGGGCGTCCCGGTTGAGTCGGTCGGCCAGGAAGTCATCGCGGTCCGGCGTCCACCGGATCTCGTGCCCCACGCTCGCCGCGAACTCCAGCAGCGACTCGGGATCGTCGGGGTCGACCTCCACCGACCGCTCGAACAGGCGGCTCGCCGCCGCGACCTGCCGGGCACCACCCACCGGCCTCGCGTAATCGGTGGACATCGAGGAGAACCGGCCCTTGCGGCGGGAGGAGTGTTTGGCCGCACGCTCCAGCACCACACGCTCGCGCCGCGACAGCTGCCCGTCCAGTGCTCGCAGCACCAGGTCGGCGACGTCCTCGGGCCGGTGTCGCCGATCCAGCGAATCGTGCAACTCGGCGAGGATCTGCCGGCGGGACCGGTCTCTGTCCTTGTCCTTGCGGAACGTCATGGGAGCCATGATCCTGGCTGGTTCGATCCGACTTCGACTGGTTTTATCCGGTCGCAGCTGTCTGCTCGGTGGTGTCGCAGGGTCGGCGCAGGCCGTCGAGCGTCAATGTGAGCAGCCGCTCGGCCCTACCGGGATCGGTGGTCGCCTGGGCGATGCCCGCGGTCAGCTCGACCAGGTCGACGAACTCGACGTCCGCCCGTACGGATCCGGCCCGCTGGGCTGGGTGGAGCAGACGCTCGGCGGCACCGCGCAGCATCGCCCAGCAGTCCACCCCGGCCGAGGAGGTGGCGAGCATCATCCGCGCGCCCAGCCCGTGGTCGGTCATGGCGTGCGTGATCAGCAGGCGTAGCCAGGCGACCAGCGCCTCGCCGGGTGGCATGGCCTCGGCCAGCTCTTTCGCCTGCGCGCACAGCCTGGTCAGTCGCCCCTGGAACACCGCCGCGAGCAGCGCGTCGCGGGTGGGGAAGTGCCGATAGAGCGTGCCCGGCCCCACCCCGGCCCGCCGCGCGATCTCGTTCAGGGACGCGTCGGGCCCCTTTTCGGCGATCACGGCCATGGCTGCCGCCACCAGCAGGTCATGGTTACGGCGCGCGTCGGCGCGCATCGGCCGCGTTTGCACGGGACACCTCGGAGGTTGAAGCGGAGAGACTCTCCGTATTATAGTCCCCGGAATATCCGGAGAACCTCTCCGGAAATTCCGAATGGGGCAGGAGACCATGACAAGCACGCGCAAGAACGATGCCCCGCGCCTCGGCAGGGTCGGCCTCTGGACCTTCGCCTTCGACGGCGAGCCGGCGGGCGAGGTGCGCGACGCGGCGGCCGAGATCGAGGAACTGGGCTACGGCGCGGTGTGGTTCGGCGAGGGGTTCGGACGCGACTCGGTGAGCCAGGCGTGGCTGCTGCTTTCGGCGACCCAGCGGATCACGGTGGCGGCGGGCATCGCCAACATCGCGCTGCGCGACCCGATCTCCATGGCCGCCGCCGAACGGGCGCTCAACGAGGCGCACCCGGGCCGGTACGTTCTGGGCCTGGGCGGGCACCGGGTCAGCGACACGCCGATCCAGATGGACGGCTACGCGATCCCCAGCCGGGGCAGGGCGGTGGCCACGATGGGTGCGTACCTCGACGCGATGGACGCCATCCCGCTGAACTCGCCCGCGCCGCCGTACCCGCCACACCGGATGCTGGCCGCGCTGGGCCCGAAGATGCTGGCGCTGGCGGCCCGGCGCACGCTGGGCGCGCACCCGTACTTCGTGCCCGTGGAGCACACCGCGCGGGCCAGGGAGATCATGGGGCCGGGCGCGCTGCTCGCGGTGGAACAGGCCGTGGTGCTGGACCCGGACCTGGACAGGGCGCGAGAGGTGGCCAGGGAGCACGTGTCCCTCTACCGCGGCGCCGCCCCACACCAGATCGCCAACCTACGCCGGCTCGGCTTCGACGAGGACGAGGTCGCGCACGGCGGGGACAGGCTGATGGACGCGATCGTGGCCTACGGCGACGTGGAGGCGATCGAGAAGCGGGTCCGAGCCCACTTCGACGCGGGCGCGGACCACGTGTGCCTGCAGGTGCTCACCGCACGCCCCGGCGAGATCCCGCTGGCCGAGTGGCGTGAGCTGTCCGCCCTGACAGCCCTGTAGTGGCGAGAGCAGATCGGTTCGATGATCGCCCGGCGGGATGGGCCGTTCGCGAGCAGGCTCTACGACCGGCCTGCGAGAGGAGGCTCCGTTTACCGCTCAGCGGCCGGGTTTTCCTACCATGCTGGGGTGGAAGTGCTGAGCGAGCGGGAGTGGCGGGGCCGGGCCTCGGCGCATCGGGACCGGGTCGGGGCCTGGATCGAACCGCATCTGCGCCGTGGCCGGGAGCAGGTCGCCCACCCGGTCGAGGACTTCCTGTTCACCTACTACACCTTCCGGCCCGGACGACTGCTGCGATGGCATCCGGGGGCCGAGGTGATCCTGGCGGGGGCGAGTTCCTACGGGGCGAACTACCGCGACTGCGCCGAAGGCGCGGTGCTGGACCTTGAGCTGGTGCTGCCGCAGCGCACGGCCGCGATCAGTTGGACGAGGGAACTGCTGGCCGCCACCGCGAGCCGTCCGCCCTATCTGGGCTGCTTCGGGATGCACGAGTGGGCGATGGTCTACCGGACGCCGGAGGTGGAGATCCGGCACTCCTCCTTCCCGCTCCGGCTCTCCCCCGAACGGATCGAGGAGATCGTCGACCAGCGCGGAGTACGGTGCGGCCACTTCGACGCGTTCCGCTTCTTCACGCCCCCCGCCCGCCCGCTCAACGTGATCCAGCCGACCCGCGAACGCCAGCGGGAACTGGAGCAGCCGGGTTGCCTACACGCCAACATGGACCTTTACAAGTGGGCCTACAAGCTGTCGCCGCTGATCGGCAGTGAGCTGGTCGCCGACTGCTTCGCGCTCGCCCGCGACATCCGGATCGTGGACATGCGGGCCAGCCCGTACGACCTGAGCGCCCTGGGCTACCGGCCGATCCAGGTGGAGACCGCCGAGGGCCGCGCCGAGTACGCGACCGCCCAGCGCGCCTTCACCGAACGCTCCGCCCCCCTCCGCAGGCGTCTGCTACAGGAGTGCGACCGGCTGCTGGCCCTGACCTGACCGGCACCGCCGCGAGGTTCATGGCCTGCCGAACGGGGCTGCCACCGGGTACCGCACGGCTCAGGGGTCCAGAACGGTGTGCCGGTGGAACAGGCCGCAGAGGCGTTCGAGGCCGAGGCCGCTGATGAGGAGGCGCTCCTTGGCGTCGCTGAGGAGGCCGGCGGTCCAGGTGGTGAATCCGCCGTCGCCGAGGCTGTGGTCGTCCCCGGTGGAGGTGGTGGCGCGAATCTCGAAGCAGGCGCCGTCGTAGTAGCCGCGGCCGCTCACCCGGTCGTCGTCGAAGGCGAACGTGGTGCCCGGATGCGCCCGCGCGAGCCGATCCAGGACGTGTTCGCGTAGGGCCTGGCGATGCCGCCCCTCGGTCAGGTCGGTGAGGAACACGTGTACGGCGGAGATCCGGTGGCCGAGCTCGCGGGCACCGCGCAGGACGTCGAGGTGAACGCCGATCTGCTCGGCCAGGGCAGCCGTCTCGAAGGCGAACGAGCCCTCGGCGCGACCGGCGGTGCACAGCGCCAGCAGCGCGAAGTGCGCCGGCATGCCGGGCCCGGCGAAGAGCTGGGCGCGCACCACCCGATGGGTGGCGGCGAGCCGGACCCGCCGGCGCGATCGAGGGTCGGCCCGCAGTAGTTCCCGGCGGCGCACCGCGCATTCCAGGGCCAGGACGTTGGTGGCGTCCGAGACGACCTCGGTGTTGCGGACGGTGGTGACCATTTTGTGCTGGTCCACGGTCGCCACCGCCGAGTTGGTCCCCAGCGGGCAGACCGGCGACAGCGCCAGCCCGGTGAAACCATGCCGGGCCAGCCGTTCGTGACCGAGCGCGTCCAGGCGGGCCAGTTCGCCCGCGTCCAGCACCGACGGCGCGGTGAAACGGTTGCGCTCGTAGGCCCGCAGCAGGCCACCCGGTGTCACGGTGGCGGCGCGGCGGCGGTAGACCTCCAGCAGCAGCGTCTGCAGGTCGGTGGGCGAGAGCCGTTCGACCAGGGCGCTCAACAACCCGGGTGCGGCCCCCTCACGCAGGACCCGATCGAGCCAGGGGTCGGACTCCGACAGATCACTCATCACCTCATCGTGCTGGACGGCAGAGCACCGCCGCATCAGATTTATCCGTCACGCCCACGCCGCCGCACCTGACTTCTCGTGGAGCCCGGCTCACTCGGCGGGGTCGGTACGAGGGCGATCGCGAAGGTCTGGAGGTAGAGCGGGACGGCGGCATCAGACCGAAGACCGACGCCGAGCAGGGGAACGGCGTCGCGACGGACGAGGCGAAGGCCCGGTAGATCGTCACTCGGGGCTTGACCTGGTCGTCAGAGTTTGCTGACAGGTCGGCAAGGCCCCAGAATCCCCTTCTGGAGGGGATCCATGGGGCGGAGAGCGGACTACGCGGTGCGAGCCGTGGCCCTGGCCCTGGGGGCGCTCGGCCTCGCGGCGCTGGCCGCGCACCTGGTCATCGAGCTCGCGATCAACCCCCGGCCGCCCGGCGTCGGCGACACCGCCCGCGTCCAGGCACTGCTCAGCACCCCGCTGGGCATGCTGATCGTGCTGCGCCGTCCCGGGCTGATCGTCGGCTGGCTGCTCCTGCTGGTCGGGGCGGCCAACGGCTGGGTGACGCTCGCCATCTCCCTGTACGAGGTGTACGGGCAGGGTGCGGTGCCGCTCCCGCCGCCGCTCTACTGGCTCCTCTGTTTCCGTAGCGCCGTCACCACCTGCACGGCGCTCATGCTGCCGCTCGCGCATCCGGACGCCGGCCTGCTGCGGCCCCGATGGCGCTGGGTCTACCTGGCGCTGATCTCGTGGCAGCTGCTCCTGCTGGTGATCGCCATCCCGCGGCTGCACGAGTCCGCCGGGCCGCTCGCGAGCCTGTACCAGGTGTCCGCCGCGATCTGCGAGCCGCTGCTCTGGGTCAGCCTGCTCGTGCTGCTCGTCCGGTTCTGGCGCGCCGGCCCGGACGTACGGCGGCAGATCGCCTGGCTGGCGCCCGTCGTGGCGTTCGACAACCTCGCCTTCAACGAGATCCTCGGCTGGGACTACCTCTGGCTGGACACCGTCGGCGAGGCGGCCGTGCCGATCGCGGTGGCCATCGCCGTACTCCGCTACCGGCTCTACTCGATCGACACGCTCGCCAGCCGGGCCCTGGTCGGCGGCGCCCTGGTGGTCTTCGTCGCCACGGCGTACCTGGCCGTCGGCGCGCTCACCGGACTCTTCCTGGCCGACTACGGCGAGCTCTTCGGCGTGGTCGCGGCGATCTTCGCGGGCCTGTCGTTCCTGCCCGTCCAGCGGCGCCTGCAGCGCCTGCTCGACCGGCTCCTGTACGGCAGGAGCGGCGATCCCCAGGTGCACGCCGAAGCCCTGCGGCGGCAGATTCGGCACGCCGGTCCCGCCCAGGCGCTGGAGGCGGCGGTGCGGGCGGTGGCCGAAGGCCTGGCGGTGACCGGGGCGGCGGTCGAGACCGAGGAGAGCCACGTCGTCGGCGAGCTCGGGGACGACCCTCGCAAGGTCCCCCTGGTGTGGCACGGTGAACCCGCCGGGACGCTGCTCCTCGGCCCGCCCGGGGCGCGGCGCTTCCCCCGGGCGTACGAGCGGCGGATGCTGGCCGTCCTGGTGCCGATCGTCGCCGACGTCGCGCACGCCGTACAGATGGCTCATGACCTGCGGCGCTCATGGGAACAGGCGGCCGGGGCGCGGGAGGAGGAGCGGCGGCGGCTGCACCGGGACCTGCACGACGGGCTGGGGAGCCGGTTGACCGGGATAGCGATCGGGCTGGAGGCGGCGCGGCGATCCCTGGGGAAATCCCCCGAGCTGGCCCATCGGCTGCTGTCCGATCTCCGGGTGGGGATGGACGCCGTGAACGGGGAGATGCGGGAGCTGGTGCAGGGCCTCCGGCCCCGCACTCTGGACACGGTCGGGCTGGAGCAGTCGATCCGGCTGCTGGCGCTGGAGGTGCCGGTCACCGTCGAGGGGAGCCTGGAGGGACTGCCGCCCGCGGTGGAGATCGCGGCGTACCGGATCATGCAGGAGGCGCTGACCAATGCCCGGCGCCATTCCGGTGCGGAGGTCATCACCGTGGCGCTGGAGCGGGCGGGCGATCTGCGGGTGCGGGTCACCGACGACGGGGTGGGCGTCGGCGAGCCGGCTCGGGGCTCGGGCTCCGGCCTGTCGACGATGCGCGAACGGGCCGTCGAGGTGGGCGGCACCTGCTCGGTCCGTGGCGGCGAGCACGGCGGCACCGTGGTCGAGGCCGTTCTCCCCGTCCCGGTATGACCGGTGCGGGCCGGTGGGTACAGGTGGCCGGGAGATGAGCCGGCCCGCGGCGCGCGCACAGCGTAGTGGTGAGAAGCATGGACTTCTGTCGTCAGCGGACCGGTTTCGTGGGGCCGGGTCATCTCCAGGCGCGGCGTCGCAGCAGGAGTCCGGTGGCGGCGGTGAGGATGAGCAGGGAGCCGGTCAGCAGGAACACCCGCCCGTCGGGCCCGCGCTCACCGCCACCCCCGGTCGCGGCGGGCCCCGACGGGGTCTGCTGCACCTTGCCGTTCCCGTCGGTCCCCGTATCGGTCTCCGGCTCCGTCCCCGCGTCGGATTCGGTATCCGTATCGGTTTCGGTTCCCGTATCGGTCTCGGGCTCGGTTCCCGTCTGGTCGGCCGCGGTGACCGTGAGGGGGTAGGTGGTCAGGGCGGTCCGGTTCTGTACCTCGCACTCGATCGACGGCGCGTTGGCGGCGGTCCCGAAGTTCAGGGCGGCCGGCCGCACCGTCGCCGTGCCCGCGTTGGACGGGGTCGTCTTCAGGCTGACCGAAACCGTCGGTAGCGGGATGACCTGGTTCGCGGCGACCGTGGTGAGCGTGCCCACCCCGGTGGCGGAGGTCAGTCCGGGGAGTTCGCTGATGGACGCGTACGCGTACAGGCCGGTGCCGGTGGTCAGTCCCGTCGCGGGTGCCTTCAACCCGGTGCCCTCGGCGTAGGTCCCCTGCCAGCCGATGCTCATCTGCTCGCCCGTCGTGGCGGTGGTCGGCATCGTCAGCGCGACCTCGACCTTGATGTCCTGCTTCTCGGCCGAGCCGGTGGTGGTGCACTGGTATTCCACGATGCCGGTGAGGACACCCGAGTCCTGCCGCACCTCGGTGACGGCGGCGCCGACCGGCTGGAGGAGGAGGACCAGGCCAACGGCCAGGACGGTGACGGAGAGAACGGATCGGACCCGCAAGGCGACTCCCATTGCGACAAATGTGGCGTTAGGGAAGACGTACTAGGAAATTATCCGGTTGTCACCATGTCCGCATCCGGACAGAAGCGTGCCGTCGCCCTCGGAAGACCCTGTAGGTGCGGGCGTACGGCACCGTCCGGGGCTACTCCCCGTGGGGGACGAAGGTCTACGGTGCGTAATGTCATCGCGGTCATCACCGCACTGCTCGTCGTCACGATCGGATTGGGGGCGCCGGCCATGGCAGCGGACCCGGCCTACAAGGTGCTCGTCTTCTCCAAGACCGCGGGATTCCGGCACGACGCCATCCCCGCGGGCGTCACCGCGCTGCGCGAGCTGGCGGCCGAGAACGGTTTCACCGTCGACGCCACCGAGGACGCCGCCGTCTTCGGCACGGCGGACCTGGCCGGATACCGGGCGGTGGTCTTCCTGCTGACCAGCGGCGACGTGCTGAACACCGCGCAGCGGACGGCGTTCGAGTCCTACATCGCGGGCGGCGGCGGATACGTGGGCGTCCACTCGGCCGCCGACACCGAGTACGACTGGGCCTTCTACGGCGGCCTCGTCGGCGCCTACTTCTCCTCCCACCCGGCCATCCAGCGGGCGACCGTACGGGTGGAGGACCGCACGCACCCCTCGACGGCCCACCTGCCGGCGACCTGGGTGCGCACCGACGAGCTGTACGACTACCGCACCAACCCACGCTCCGCCGTCCACGTGCTGGCCACGCTGGACGAGTCGACCTACTCGGGCGGGTCGATGGGAGCGGACCACCCGATCGCCTGGTGCAGGCCGTACCGGGGTGGCCGGGCCTGGTACACCGGCCTCGGTCACACCATCGAGTCCTACACCGAGCCGGACTTCCGGGCGCACCTGTACGGCGGGCTCCGCTACGCGGCCGGGCTCGCCCCCACGCCGAGTCCGACGGTGTTCCCGGGGAACGCGCCGCTGTCGGCGGGGCGTCCGGTCACCGACCGATGACCACTTCCGCGGCGTTCGCCATGCAGCCCCTGCTGCTGCCCGAGCTCTTCCCCCCCGACCTGCGGCACCGGCTGTCGCTGGTGACGCGGACGGACGAGCGAGTGATCGAATCCTTCGACGGGCCGCTCGACGTGGAGATCCTGATCACCGGCTGGGGGTGTCCGAGGATCGACGCGGACGTGCTGGCCGCGGCTCCACGGCTGCGGGCGGTCGTGCACGCCGCAGGCAGCGTCAAGGGGCACCTCACCGCCGAGGTGTTCGACAGGGGCATAGCGGTCTCCTCGGCGGCCGAGGCCAACGCGCGGCCGGTGGCCGAGTTCACCCTGGCGATGCTCGTGCTGGCCGCCAAGCAGGCGATCGTCAAGGCGCGCGCGTACTCCACGCGGGGCTGGTCGGGCGACCCGCTGCCCGGAGTGGCGACGCCGAGCGAGGGCGGTGGCCTGATCGGAGCGGTGGTCGGCGTCATCGGCGCCTCCCGGGTCGGGCGGCTGGTGATGGAGCGGCTCCGCGATCACGGCGCGCACATCCTGCTCAGCGACCCGTACATCAGTCCCGCCCAGGCGGCGGACCTCGGGGCCAGGCCGGTGCCGCTCGACGATCTCTGCCGCGAGGCCGAGCTGGTCACCGTGCACGCCCCCGCGCTGCCGGAGACCCGCGGGCTGCTCGACGAGCGCCGCCTCGCGCTGCTGCGCGACGGCGCGGTGCTGGTGAACACCGCCCGGGGCTCCCTGATCGACACCGACGCCCTGGTACGGCACTGCGCCACCGGTCGCATCGGCGCCGTCCTCGACGTGACCGATCCCGAGCCGCTGCCCTTCGGGCATCCGCTGCTCGCCCTGCCGAACGTGCTGGTCACCCCGCACCTCAGCGGAGCCAGGGGCAGGGAGCTGCGCCGCCTGGGCGAGTTCGCGGTCGCGGAGGTCGAGCGGCTGGCGCGGGGCCTTCCGCTTCGCGGCGCGGTCCGGCCGGCGGACCTGGATCGGATCGCCTGACGCCCCGGCCGACATTCCCCGCGCCGAGACCGAGAAGACGACGTGCGCCACGCGACTGCGCCGATCCGGCTCTGAACCCGTGGAACGACCTGGGCATCGATAGCCTCTCGCTGCCGGAACTGATTCGACGGCTCGGAAAGCGGTTCCAGGTGACCGTCCCGGACGAGGACACCGGCCAGGCCCACACGGTCGGCGACCTCGTCAGGATCATTCAGCGTCTCGCGGGCTCCGACCCGCCCGCGGACCCGACCAGATAGGCACACGATGACGGAACGACTTATCGAACCCCGCGGGCGCGGGTTCCTGCTGTTCGACTCCCACCCCGCCGGATGCGAGAAGATCGTCGGCGACATGTGGGACCGTGTCGCTCCCGCGACCCCCGACAAGAAGGCCGAGCGTCGTCCGGTCGCCCTGATCATCGGCTCCAGCGCCGGCTACGGGATGGCGGCCACGATCGCGGGGATCCGTCGTTACGGCCTCGACGGCGTCGGCCTGTGCTTCGAGCGCCCGCCCACCGGACGTCGCACGGCCACCGCGGGTTGGTACCGCACCATCGCGACCGCCGAACTCGCGGCCAAGGCCGGCCGCGACTGGTCGTTCGTCAACGGCGACGCCTTCGCCGAGACCACCAAGGAGCAGGTACTCGACCTGCTCGCCGAACGGTTCGGCGGCATCGACTACCTGATCTACAGCGTCGCCGCACCTCGGCGCACCGACCCCGTCACCGGGCAGGCCCACCAGTCGGTGATCCAGCCGCTGGGCGAGGGCTACAGCACCAAGACCCTCGATGTCGGCGGAGACGAACCGGCGCTGAAAGAGATCTGGGTCGAACCGGGTAGCCACACCGAGCGGGCCGACACCATCAAGGTCATGGGCGGCGAGGACTGGGCCCTGTGGGTCGACGCCCTGGTCGGCCGTGGCCTGCTGCGCCAGGGGTTCACCACGGTGGCCCTGTCCTACATCGGCTCGCACCTGACCGCGCCGATCTACCGGGACGGGACCATCGGTGCGGCCAAGGCCCACCTGGAGGAGACCGCGCTCACGCTGAACGGAGATCTGGCCCAGGTCGGCGGGCGGGCCATGACATCGGTCAACGGCGCCGCCGTCACCCAGGCGTCCACCGCGATCCCCGGCATCGCCCTGTACGTCAGCCTCCTGCGGGGCGCCCTCGGCGAGGCCATGCAGTCCCCGCTTCAGCAGTCCGTCGAGCTGTGGGACCGGCTCACCGGCGCCCAGGCGCTCGGCCTCGACGACCAGGGACGCATCCGCCTGGACGGGTGGGAGCTGCACCCGCTCATTCAGGAGCAGGTGACCGAGCGGTGGGAGGCCGTCGCCCCCGACACCGTCGGCGACCTGGCCGATATCGACTGGTTCACCTCCGAGGTGCGCCGTCTGTACGGCTTCGACGTGCCCGGTGTGGACTACCACGCGCCGAGCGAGCCTGACCTGCTCTGGCCCACCCCTGCCGAGTAGCGACCGACTGGAGGAGACGTGCTCCGGTTTCCATGTTCGATCTCCGCGCGGTCGCCGTACGACGGACTGTGGTCCCCTTCACGCCGGGATCCGGAGCACATGTGTTGACCTCGATCATGCTTGAGGTTGCAGGCTGGGTGGCGGCGTACACGAGTGAAGGGGAACCCTGTGAAGGCAGCTGCTTTTTTCGAGTTCGGCGGCCCAGAGGTGCTGCGGCTGACGGAGCTTCCCACACCCGAGGCGGGCGAGGGGCAGGTAAGGGTGCGGGTCAGGGCCGCGGGGGTGCAGCCCGTCGACCTGGCCATCCGGCAGGGCCGGCCCGTGCCGTGGGTGGACGGGGAACTGCCCCGGGTGCCGGGCAACGAGTTCTCCGGGGTCGTCGACCAGGTGGGGGAGGGTGTGGCGGGGCTCGTGGACGGGATCTTCGTCGGCGCCGAGGTGCTGGGCTTCACCCTGCTCAACGCCTATGCCGAGTACGTGGTCGTGCCCGCGGGGAACGTCACGCCCAAGCCCGCGAGCATGCCCTGGGAGGTGGCGGGCGGTTTCACCGCCGGGACCCAGACGGCCCACATGGCGCTGCGGCAGCTCGGGGTGGGGGAGGGGGACACGCTCCTGGTGCACGCCGCCGCGGGCGCGGTCGGCACCGCCGCGGTCCAGCTCGGCCGGCTCTGGGGGGCCACGGTGATCGGCACCGCGCGCGAGGAGAACCACGACTACCTGCGCGAGCTCGGCGCGATCCCGGTCGCGTACGGCGAGGGCCTGCTGGAGCGGATCCGCGACCTGGCGCCCGGCGGGGTGGACATGGTGCTGGACGGCGCGGGCGGCGAGGCGTTCGACATCTCCCTGGAACTGGTGAAGGGGGAGCGCCTCCTCACCCTGGTCGAGCACGACAGGGCCGCCGAGCTGGGGGCACAGCGGACCAGGGGGGAGCGGCTGGCGTCCCGCCTGGCCGAGCTCGCCGCCCTGTACGCCGAGGGCAGGCTCGTCTTCCCGGTGCGCAGGACCTACCCGCTGGAGCGGGCCGCGGACGCGCATCGCGAGCTCGGGACCAGGCACGGCAGGGGCAAGATCGTGCTGGTCGTGGGCTGAGGCCGGGGCTTCCGGGGGGAACAGGGGCGCCTCCGGAAGCTCGGGGCCGGTACGGCAGGGGCGAGGTCGTGCCGGCCCGGGGCTCGGGGTTCCGGTGAACGGAGGCGCGGTCGGGCGGGGGCGCGGAACCCGCTCGGTGGGGCCTGGGATCGTGCCGGTCAGGGATCTGTATCCTCGTCCGACTGGCATTATGGGACGTACTCTTAGTAAGGTTTCTTGTTAATAACGTGCTATCCGTCGGCTCGTTGGACATGTCCTGCCTCCATTCCCCGACCCAGGAGGAGTCCACGTGCATCTGCGACACAAGGTGGCCACCGGTGCCGCCGCGGCGCTCAGCGTAGGGTCCCTGCTCGCGCTGCTGCCGTCCACCGCGGCGGTCGCCCACGGTTCCATGTCGAACCCGCCCAGCCGGGCCTACGTCTGCAAGACGGAGGGTCCGGAGACCCCCAAGTCCGACGCCTGTAAGGCGGCCGTCGCGGCCGGAGGCACCCAGGCCTTCTACGACTGGCACGAGGTGTCCCGGCTCGAAGCCGGCGGCAACCACCGCCAGATCATTCCCGACGGCCAGCTCTGCGGCGCCGGGCGCGACAAGTACCGGGGACTCAACCTCACCAGGGCCGACTGGCCCGCCACCCAGGTCTCCCCGGGGCCGCTGACGGTCACCTACCACGCGACCGCGCCGCACGCGAACAGCAACTTCGAGTTCTACATCACCAAGCAGAGCTGGAACCCGACCCAGCCGCTGAAGTGGTCGGACCTGGAGCACATCAGGACCTTCAACAACCAGAACCCCAGCACGTTCACCAACTGGACGATCAACCTCCCGCAGCGGAGCGGCCGCCAGCTCATCTTCTCGATCTGGCAGCGCGTCGTGGGCAGCACCGAGGCCTTCTACACCTGCTCGGACGTGAACTTCGGCGGGGGAGGCGATCCCAGTCCCACACCGACCCCGACGGTGACCCCCACGTCGACCCCGACGCCGACCCCGACCGTCACCCCGACGAGCCAGCCGGGCGGCACCTGGCAGGCGGGCACCGCCTATGCGGCGGGCGCCACGGTGACCTACGGGGGCGTGACCTACCGGTGCCTGCAGGCGCACACCGCGCTGGCGGGCTGGGAGCCGCCGAACGTGCCGGCTCTCTGGCAGCGCGTCTGACCCGTTGACGTCCGGCCGGGACGAGCCACCGTCCCGGCCGGGCGTTCCCCCCGAGGTCCCGCACCGGTTCCGCCTGCCCGACGGCGAGGGCGCCGCGCGGCACGCGCACGGCGGACCGGTCCTCGCCGCCGCACAGCACACCGAGCACCACGCCGAAACACGCGGCACCGTGCCGCGCTTCCTCCCCCGGGGTCAGAGTCCGGGGTCTCCACCCTGGAGGTATTCGATGAGACGTGCGGTCCCGGCGGTCGTCCTGGGCGTCCTGCTGCTCGCGGGCTGCGGTGCCCACAGCATCCAGGAGCTTCGGGGCGGCGCGTCCGGTCACGCGGGGCACGGCGCCGCCGCCCGGAGTGCCGGCCAGGATTCCGGCCACGACGCGCACGACGGACACGGTGCGGGTCAGGGGGTGCCCAGCCCGTCGCCCGCCCCGCCGACGGGGACCGCCGAGGGGGTCGCCTTCAACGCCCCCGACGTGATGTTCCTGCAGATGATGGTGCCGCACAACGCGCAGGTGGTGCGGCTGGTGCGGCTGGCGCGGGAGCGGCAGGTCCGCCCCGAGGTCTCCGAGCTCGCCGAGGCGATCGGCGTGACCCAGGAGCGCGAGTCCAGCACCATGTCCGGCCTGCTGGCCGCCTGGGGGCAGCCCGCGACGGCGCCGGACGACGAGCACGCCGCGCACGGCGGGATGCCCGGGGTGAGTGACGAGGAGGTGGCGGCGCTCACCGCGGCGCCCCCGGCCGAGTTCGAGAGAAGGTTCCTCGACATGCTCATCGCCCAGCAGGACGACGCCTCCCAGATGGCCAAGGTGGAGGTCGCGACCGGGCTGCACGCCAAGGTCACCGAGATGGCAAAACGCGTCGATATCTCGCGTACAGCGCAGATCGCGCAGATGCTGGCTTTGCGTGACAAGTAAGGATTTGTCCCTTTCCCCGCTTCTGTGAGATATTTCCTACCAGCTGTAAGGGGAATTAGGGGAGAATCATGCGCAAGATATTCGGGATCGTGGCCGGACTGATCCTGGCCGGGACCCTGGCCGGATGCGGGGGGACGTCCACCGACACGGCCCAACCGGCCGACGGAACGCCGAAGGCCGACGCCCCGCTCAAGGTCGGGGTCAACCCCGTACCCCACGGCGAGGTGCTCAAGTACGTCAAGGACAACCTCGCCGCCGGCGCCGGGCTGAACCTGGAGATCGTCGAGTTCACCGACTACGTCCAGCCCAACACCCAGCTCGACGAGGGCAACCTGGACGCGAACTACTTCCAGCACATCCCGTACCTGGAGGAGTTCTCCAAGGGCAAGAACATCCAGCTCAGCTGGGTCGCCCCGGTCCACATCGAGCCGCTCGGCCTGTACTCCAAGAAGATCAAGAACGTCTCCGAGCTCGCCGAGGGCGCCCAGGTGGCCGTGCCCAACGACGCGAGCAACCTCGGCCGCTCGCTCAAGCTGCTGGCCGACAACGGCCTGATCACCCTCGCCGAGGGCGTCGGCGTCAAGGCCACCGAGCGCGACGTCGCCGACAACCCCAAGAAGCTGGAGTTCAAGCCCCTTGAGGCCGCCCAGCTGCCCCGCTCCCTGGAGGACGTGGACGCCGCGATCGTCAACGGCAACTACGCCCTGGAGGCCGGGCTGCAGCCCGCGACCGACTCCCTGCTCCTGGAGAAGGGCGAGGGCAACCCGTACGCCAACGGCCTGGTCACCGTCCCCGCCAAGGTGGACGACCCCCGGATCAAGAAGCTCGCCGAGATCCTGGCCGGCGCCGAGGTCAAGAAGTTCATCGAGGACAGGTACAAGGGCGCGGTCCTGCCCGCCCAGTGACCGGCTCCGCGCCGGCGACCCACGGGCCTGACGACTTTTCCGAGGTCGTCAGGCCCGTGACGTCCGTGGGAACGCCGTGGTCGGCAGCTGTCTCCGCCGGGTGACGTTTGGGAGCCGTGTGGGGGATAGATGTGATGCGTTGGCTCGAAGGAGGAGATCCCATGACCATCGCAGGCGGCATCATTCTCATCATGCTCGGCGCCATTCTCACCTGGGCGGTCGAATTCGACATCGCCGGATTCGACATCAACATCGTCGGTGTCATCCTGATGATCGGCGGTCTCGCATGGCTCCTGTTCGCCGTGTACCGGCTCAGCATCGCCCGCCGGGCGGTGGCGGACTCGACGGCCACCACCGTGGTCGAGGACCCGGTCACCCACCGTCGCGTCTACGAGGAGCGGCACTACAACGACCCCCCGGTCGTGTGAGTTAGGTACCGGTCCGGAAGGGTAGGCGTGCCTTCCGGTCAATCGAACGGAGGGCGAGACGTTGAGCAGGGTCGTATCCCGCAGTATGAGCGCCGCGAGTGGAATGCTCGGTGGCGCGATCGCCGGAGCCGTCTTCAAGCAGGTCTGGAAGTTCGCGTCGGGCAAGGACGACGCGCCCCAGGCGACATCGGATGAGTACGGCTGGCGAGAGGTTCTCGTGGCGGCTGCCATCCAGGGAGCGATCTTCGGTGTGGTCAAGGCCGCGATCGACCGTTCCGCGGCGCGCAGTATCCACAGAGCCACCGGCAAGTGATCGACTGCCGGGCCCTTCGGGGCCCGGCGCCCGATCTCCGGCCGAAGGCCCCCGGTCCCGACGGGACCGGGGGCCTTTCTGGTTTTCCGTCCTGATTCCGGGACCGGGGAGCCGTCAGGCGACGCCCGGGTACGAGCGGGCGCCGCCCTTCCGCCATGCCGGGGCGTGGGAGGAGAGCACCCCCGCGTACACGGCGGCGGTCTGGGCGGCGATCTTGTTCCAGTCGTAGTCGGTGCGTGCCCGTACGGCGGCGGCGGCGCCGTACGCCGCCAGCAGGCCCGGCGCGGCGAGCAGCCGGCGCAGCGCGTCCCCCAGCGTGCGCGGCTCGCGAGGCGGGACCAGCAGGCCGGTGACCCCGGGGACGACGGTGTCCAGGTGCCCGCCCACCGCGGACGCCACCACCGGCACCCCGCAGGCCATGGCCTCCACCGGCACGATGCCGAACGGCTCGTACCAGGGCATGCTGACCACGGCGTGCACCGAGCGCATCAGGACCGGGACGCGCTCGCGGGCCACCTTGCCGAGGAACCTGACGCGGTCCGCCACGCCGTGCCTGACGGCCGCCCGCGAGAGCCGGCCCACCTCGGGGTCGTCCGGGTGGCCGCCGGCGACGAGCAGCCTGGCGCCGGGGACGTGGGCGAGGGCCTGGACCGTGGTGTCCACGCCCTTGCGGGGCACGGGACGGCCGATGGCGAGCAGGACGGGGCCCGGACCGAGATCGGCGCGCGGGCCCACCGGGGTGAAGGAGCGCACGTCGACGCCGCAGGGCACGACGCTCGTACGGCGGTGCGGTACGCCCATCCGGCGCAGTTCCGCCACCTCGTCGGCGCAGGTCGCGACGACCGCGTCCGCCTGGTGGGCGATCATCGCCTCGATCCCGAGACGCTCGCGCGGGCTGGTGTCCGCCGAGCCCTGGTGGCGGAGCTTGACCGTACCGAGGGCGTGGAAGGTGTGTGCGACGGGGACGTCGACCTCCCTCGCGGCGACCAGGGCCGCCAGGCCGCTCATCCAGAAGTGGCTGTGCACCATGTCGGGCGGTGCGGCGTTCCAGCGCCTGGCCAGCCACAGGCCGAAGTCCGGCATCCAGGGGAGCAGGTCGTCCTTGGACAGGGTCATGGCCGGGCCGGCCGGGACATGGACCACCGTGACCCCGGGGGCCAGGGCGACACTCTCCTGCTGGAAGGCGCACTCCCTGCGGGTGTAGACCGTCACCTCGTGCCCGCGCGTGGCGAGCGCGATGGAGAGGGCGGCGACGTGGACGTTCTGGCCTCCGGCGTCGGCTCCGCCGACGGTCGCGAGGGGGCTGGCATGCTCTGAAACCATGGCGATCTTCATAGGCACGTCTCCACCGGGTCATGCGGGGCAGGCGTGCCCGCGTCCTGGGCACAGCCGTCTCCTCTGCCCTCAGCGAGTGCTTTAAACGTGTTTGACCTTTAGCTCCCTGGGAAGGCGAGCTTTTTTGGACGGAAAGGAGTTCGACGATGGAGGCTCCGCAGTACGTCGCCGCGCGTGTGCAGCGCGCGCTCGCCGAGGACGAGAGAACCACGGAACTCGGCGTCCGGGTGGATGTCCGAAGTGATCAGCTCTACCTGCGCGGCCAGGTCACCAGCGCCGACCGCCGCGAACTGATCGCCAAGGTGGCCGGGGAGGCGGCCCCCGGCCTGGCCGTCCACAACGAGATCGATGTCGTGAGCGTGGTGGAGCCGGTGAGGGAGGAGCAACTGTGAGCGCGCTGCGGATCGCGGCGGTCGGGGACGTGCACCTGGACGAGAGTCTCAAGGGGAATTACCGCAGGCGGCTCGACGGCATCGAGGATCGGGCCGACGTGCTGCTGCTCGCCGGCGACCTGACCCGGCACGGCACCATGGAGGAGGGGGAGGTGGTGGCGGAGGAGTTCCGCGACCTGCCGATCCCGGTGGTGGCCGTGCTCGGCAACCACGACCACCACTCCGACCGGCCCGCCGAGATCGCCGCGCTGTTGCGCGGGGCCGGGATCGAGGTCCTGCACGACGACGCGACAGTGATCGACATCGACGGGGTGCGGCTCGGCGTGGCCGGGGGCAAGGGCTTCGGCGGAGGGTACGCGGGCAAGTGCGCCAGCGACTTCGGCGAGCCGGAGATCAAGGCGTTCGTCGGCCACACCAAGCGGATCGCCGATCGCTGGCGGGTGGCGCTGAAGGAGATGGAGGCCGACTACCGGATCGTGCTGTCCCACTACTCGCCGGTCAAGGACACCCTCGAAGGGGAACCGCTGGAGATCTACCCCTTCCTCGGCAGCTACCTGCTGGCCGAGGCGGTCGACGCCGAGGGGGCCGACCTGATCATCCACGGGCACGCGCACGCCGGTACGGAGAAGGGCGTCACCCCGGGCGGCATCCGGGTGCGCAACGTGGCGCTGCCGGTGCTGGGCCGGGCGTACGGGGTGTACCTCCTTTGAAACCCTCCCCGGCCTGAAGGCCGGGGAGTCTCCTGTCGCGTCGCGGTCAAGCGGCGCGCGGGGGTGGACGGGCGCCGCCCCCTCCCCCGCGCCACCGGGCGCACCGCCACGGGGGCCGTCGGCGGTGGGGGAGGGGGGACATGAAGAAGCGGGCCGGGGAGACCCGGCCCGCGAGGCTTCTTGGGAGTTCGGGGCGACTTGCGTTTCTGCGAGCGCGAAACTCGCGTCGAATAATCTAGTGGGTTGACATCGAACAGGTGTTTTCGCGAGCGCGGGGCCCGCGTCAGACATTGAAGATGCTCACACCCCCGGGGCCGACGAGGAAACCGAGGACGATGAGGACGATCCCCCAGAGGAGGTCGCGACGGGCCAGGATCACATAGATCCCGGAGATGACGAGGATAACTGCGATGATCCAAAGTAGAGTAGCCATAACCGGCCTCTGCCCTCACAATTCATGACTTAACATCCTCGTCATCGTCATCCTCTGTTCGGTACAGATCGATTATTGGCTGCACGAACCACAGCCAGGCGCTGGACAGGGCCACGACTCCGCCGAACACCGCCGCGGGCCAGGCGTTGATGACCGTCTCCGCGACCAGCGCGACCGAGCTCGTCATCGCGATCGCGAGCCCGGCGGCCCCCGCTATGCCGAGCCCGTTGGCGCGGTGCAGCATCTTCTCCTTCAGCCCGGTCCGGAACAGCAGGCGGTGCTGGGCGGCGGGGGTGATGAAGCAGACGGACGCGATGGCGGCGCTCAGCAGGGCGATGAAGAACAGCCAGTGCCCCAGGGCGTCCACCTTGTTGAAGCCCGCAGCGAACGGCAGCGTCAGCAGGAAGGCGAAAAGCACCTGCACGCCGGTGACCGCGACACGCAGGCCCTGTAGAAGCTCGCCGAGCTCGCGGTCGACGCGTTCCTTACGGCTTTCTCCGGGATGGGGGGTTTCTTTTTGCGTATGTTCGACCTGAACCATACGCTCCGTTTACCCGAGTCAAAGTCCGGCATGCCTACCGTGGAGGCTATGGGGTACGCGTGAGCCATGGGAAGCCACAGTCATGAGGTCACGGACGCAATCCTGGAAACGCTGAAGCGGGCGAGCAGCGGGCTGAAAGAGGCGGATGTCAGGTTCGCGCTCGCCGGAGGTTGCGCGGCGTACGCGCGCGGAGCCGCACCCTCGCTGCACGACGTCGACTTCGTTCTCCCTGTCGAGGACGTGCCGCTCGCGCTCGAAGCGCTGGCCAAGCTGGGCTTCGAGACGGTCAAGCCGCCGGAGGACTGGCTGGTCAAGGCATTCGACGAGGGCAGGCTGGTGGATCTGATCTTCTCGATCTGCGACCATCCGATCACCCCGGAGTTGCTGAAGCGAGCCGAGCCGATGAAGACCTCGGCGGTGATCCTGCCCGTCCTGGAGGCCACCGACCTGGTCATCTCGTGGCTGCTGCCGTTCTCCGAGCACACCTGCGACTACGGCTCGCTGCTGCCCCAGGTCCGTGCGCTGCGCGAGCAGGTCGACTGGAACCGCGTCGCCGCCGTCGTGCAGGACTCCCCGTACGCCTCCACCTTCCTCACCCTTCTCGGGCGCCTCGACGTCATCCCCGACTCCCTCGACTCCTCGGGCGACCCGACCTGGCCCTGAAACGCCGGCCGGACCTTCCGGGGCGGTATCGGAAACGAGAGGGGCCCCGCCAGATGGCGGGGCCCCTCTCGTTTCCGGCGTTCCGGATCAGACGGTGCCCGGTCCGCTCCCGAACGGGAAGCGGCCGTAGTACTCGCCGACGCGGTCCCGGTAGGCGGGCTCCTTGAAGTTGGCCTCGTCGAACTCGGGCGCGCCCTTGATCTCGTGCTTGGTGCGCGCGACGTAGACCTTCTTCTCCTGCGGGTCGATCTGGGTCACGGTGCTCGCCGGCAGGAGGACCTTCTTGCCGAAGATCCACGGGCCGGTGTCGACGACGAGGTAGCTCTCGCCGACCTCGTACGTCGCCTCGTCGACAGAGCCGATCTTCCCGTCGGTGGCCTCCACGTGGTACCCGGCGACATCGAGCGTCCTGTCCTGGCCGTACACGTCGGCGCGGTAGTTCCAGAGCTCAGGCTGCATGATCGAACATCTCCTTTGACTTGGATTCTCCGGGCTCCGGACCAAGTACCCGAGCGAGGAGCCCTAAACGGGATCCGTCCGGGCCGGCCGGTACGGAACACCGCGCGGCCCCTCTCGAACCGCAGGTGGCCGCGCGATTCCATCCCCCACCCCACTCCGCGAAATAACATGCTCATATGTCGGCTCATGTACGGACTACAGCGCCGGGTCCGGTAGTCTTGTCGAGGTCGGGCGCCGCTAGCTCAGTTGGTTAGAGCAGCTGACTCTTAATCAGCGGGTCCGGGGTTCGAGTCCCTGGCGGCGCACTTTGGTACAGGCCGACGACATGGGCATCCTCGCTTCCGGCGGGGGTGCCCACAGTCGTTTCCGGGCCCGGGCGCGCGGTCACCTCCAGCGGAGTGGTGGATGAGTTGATCTCCGCGTGATCCTGTTTCTGCAGACATCGCCACGTCATCGGACAAGTGGGTAAATACCTCCCTGGGTTCATCCGGCGGATTCGTGGAGGTGGCGATGCGGGACCGGCAGGCGTCAGTCCTGTGATCGTCACCGTGCTGCTGGGGCTGGCGGCCTCGGGCCTGCTCGGACTGGGGTTCGTGGCTCAGCAGCACGCGGCCTACACCGAACCGCTGGGGGAGATGCTGCACCCGCGCCTGCTCCTGGACCTGATCCGCAAACCACTGTGGCTACGCGGCATCGCCGCGATGATCTTCGGCCAGGTCCTCGGCGCGCTGGCCCTGCAGCGTGCCGACGTCGCCCGCGTCGAACCGCTCCTGGCGACCAACCTCATCTTCGCCCTGGCCGTGGCGGCGGTCGCATACCGGGAGCGCCTGGGCCGGTGGGAGTGGCTGGGAGCGGTGCTGGTCAGCGGGGGAGTCGCGATGTTCCTGCTGTCCGGGCAGCCGCAGGGCGGCGGCGTGCCCGGCTCGACCTCGGTGGTGTGGGTGGCCATCCTGGCCACGCTGATCCTGGCGGCCGTGCTGGTGCTGGTGGCGGTACGAGCCGCGCTGCCGGTCAAGGCGATGCTGCTGGCAGCGGCAGCGGGCACGCTGTACGGGATCCAGGACGTGCTGACCCGCGCCTCGCTGGTCACGCTGGAGCGGGCGGGGCAGGGACTCACCGGGCTGCTGACCATCTGGCAGCCGTACACATTGCTCGTGGTCGCGGTGCTGGGCATCCTGCTCAACCAGAGCGCCTTCGACGCCGCGCCGCTGCGCGTCTCCCTGCCGGCCACCACCGCGGCCGAGCCCGTCATCGGGATCGTGCTGGGCGTGGCGATCCTCGGCGAGCGCCTGCGCGTGGACCCACTCGCCCTCGCGGGCGAGGTCGCGGGCCTGATCGCGCTGGTGGCGGGAATCGTCATCCTGGGCCGCTCGCCGTTCCTGGCCAAATCCGAGCGGGGCACCCATCGGCGTCCGGGCAGGGAGCGGTGATGATCACGGTCGTCTTCGCCGTGCGCTGCGCGGCCGGCAACGCGGCGGCGTCGGCATCGGATTCGCCGCCACGTTCACGCTGAACCGCCCCCGGTAGCCGGTTCGGTGCAGGGGCCGGTCACATCCTCTCCTTTGATCTTGCCGATGTTCCGCGCGGGCACGATCCGGGTCAGTGAGGCCGCTGGTGGACGTACAGTTCCCGCCGGTCGGCCGGGCTCAGGGCGCGCTGGTCGGGTACCGGCAACTCGTAGCGGACGGCGGCACGGGCGCCGGCCGCGCGTCATCGAACCCTGTCGTATCGGCTTCGCCGGGGTCCGTGACGAGCGGTCCACCACGCCGTACCGCAGGTGAGGATGACGATGGCTGTCAGCGGCAGGTAGGACTTCAACCGGTTCACGACCCACTCTCCCGGGCGGCCGCCTCCTCCAGGCGGGCGCGTTGCGGTTGGACGGTGTACCGCGGGTCCCGGGACGATTCCAGGCCCGCGTGGAAGATGCCGAAGCGGGTGCACAGGGCTCCGGCCAGCAGGGCCGCTCCGGCGCCGACGGCCGCGGTCCTGTCGCGGCGGGCGAGGGTCTGCGCGGCCACCGCCCCGGTCATGTTCAGGGCCTTGCCCAGGCGCAGCAGGACGCCGCCCCGCCCTGTGCCCAGCGGGCGGGCGACCATGCCGAGCCGACGCTCCATGCGGCGGGCGGCGGCGTACTCGGCCAGTGCGCCCGCCACGGCGAGATGGGGCCGGCCTCGGAGACGGGGGCGGCCAGCATGCCCAGGCCACCGGCCGAGGCAGCGGCGGAGCCCGCGAACAGCCAGGGCAGTTCGCGGTACGCCTCGTGCCACACCGGCACGGCCGTGTCGGCGATGAGCGCGGCGGTGTAGGTCGCGAGGGCGGGGCCGATCAGCCCGGCGGTGGCGGTCGCCGCGCGCCCGGTCCGCGGCAGGCGGCCGGTGACGGCGGTCAGCGCGGCGAGGCCGGCCGGCGGCCCGTACGCGCCGAGAATCCAGGCCCCCACGCTCATCGGCGAGGTGACCTTGAACACCCGAAGCATGTTGAGGAACCGGGCCGGACGGCCGAGGTCGTGGATGAGGGTGTACAGGGAGCCGCCGAGCGCGCAGGCGGCACCGGCCTTGGCCGCCCGCGCCAGGCATCGCCGCCCGGTCAGGTCCGCCGCGGCGGCCAGCGTGGAGGAGGCCCCGGCCAGCCCGCCGAGGAAGAGGTAGCCGGCGATGTCGTGGTCGGTCCACGGGATCGGGCGGCAGGCCGTACACTTCCGGCTCGTCCAGCAGCAGGGAGAACGCGCCCGTCCCGCCGACGCCGTCGCCGGGGTCGTGGCCGTACAGGCGGGCCGAGCCCACGCCGGCCTCGTGCAACCGCGCGAGCCTGCGCTCGGCGCGCGCCCGCAACTCGGACAGCTCGCCGAACTGGATGGAGTCGGTCGGGCAGCTCTTGGCGCAGGCCGGCTCCTGGCCGACGCCGAGCCGGTCATAGCACATGGTGCACTTCCAGGCCAGGCCGTCCCGCTCCCTGCGGGCGATCACGCCGTACGGGCACGCGGGCACGCAGTAGCCGCACCCGTTGCAGATGTCCTCCTGCACGACCACGGTGCCGAACTCGGTGCGGAACAGCGACCCGGTGGGGCAGACGTCCAGGCAGGCGGCGTGGGTGCAGTGCTTGCACACGTCGGAGGACATCAGCCAGCGGAACTCGGCGCCGTCGGCCCCGGCAGTGCGGCCCGGCTGCTCGATGAAGGCGACGTGCCGCCAGGTCGAGGCGCCCAGGCCGCCGGTGTTGTCGTAGGACATGCCGGTGAAGCCGAGCGGGTCGTCGGGGATCGCGTTCCACTCCTTGCAGGCGACCTCGCATGCCTTGCAGCCGATGCAGACACTGGTGTCGGTGAAGAAGCCCATCCGCTCCCACCACACCAGCCGTTTGCTTTCGCTCCACGGGCGGCCCTCGGGATCGGCGGAGGCCCGGTTGTACAGCACGCGCCGGTTGGCGGGCCAGGCCCAGGCCCACTCCGCGGCGATCCAGTCCTGCTCCTCGGCCGGTTTGCGGCGTGCGGCCTGGTTGACGCCGTCGGCGTACACGCCGCAGTAGATCCAGCAGCCGCACGCGGTCGAACCGTCGTCCTTCAGGGCGGTGTACGCGGACAGGGGGCGGCCCTCGGCGTCCCAGCCGTTGATCTCGGCGAGCACGGCTTCGGCGACCGGCTCCGCGACCCGCCCCTCGGTGGGGTAGTCCCAGGTGAGATCCAGGATCGGGGCGTCCATGGGGTCGGTGGAGCCGGCGAGCCTGCGGCGGATGATCCGGCCGAGGTGGTACATGAACCACAGGTCGCTGCGGGCGTCGCCGGACGGCTCGACCGCCTGGTGGTGCCACTGCAGCATCCGGTTGGTGTTGGTGAAGCTGCCGCTCTTCTCGGTGTGGGCGGCGGCGGGGAAGAAGAACACCTCTGTGCCGATGGCCTGTGTGGCCAGTTCCCCGGTCTCGATCTCCGGGCCGTCCTTCCACCAGGTGGCGCTCTCGATCAGGGTGAAGTCGCGCACGACGAGCCAGTCGAGGTTGGCCATCGCCATCCGCTGGAACGCCTGCCCTCGTCGTGCCGCTCGTAGTCCTCGTCCCGGTCGCCGGCGGCGGCCACGACCCGCATGCCCTGGTACTGCCAGGTCTCGAAGTCGTAGTGGCGGGTGTCGGCGTTGAAGCCGGAGAACAGCCCGTCGAGGTCCTCGGTGTCGCGGTACTCCTCGGTGATGAGGGTGGCCGCGTTGGTGTAGTTGAGGACGTACTCGCGGAAGTACAGTTCGTTCTCCAGCACGTGGTGGATGATTCCGCCGAGGAAGGCGACATCGGTGCCGACGCGGATCGGCACGTGCAGGTCGGCCAGGGCGCTGGTGCGCGTGTATCGGGGGTCCACGTGGATCACGACGGCGCCGCGCGCCTTGGCCTCCATCACCCACTGGAAGCCCACCGGATGAGCTTCGGCGAAGTTGGAGCCTTCGATGACGATGCAGTCCGAGTGCTGAAGGTCCTGCATGAAGGTCGTGGCGCCGCCCCGGCCGAAGGAGGAGCCCAGGCCGACCACGGTCGAGCTGTGGCACACCCGGGCCTGGTTCTCGATCTGCACCACCCCGAGCGCGGTCAGCAGCTTCTTGATCAGGTAGTTCTCCTCGTTGTCCAGGGTGGCCCCGCCGAGGGCGGCGATGCCCATGGTCCTGGCGGTGCGCCTGCCGTCGCGTTCCCACTCCCAGGTGGCGCGCCGGGTGGCGATGATCCGGTCGGCGACCATCTCCATCGCCTCGTCGAGCCCGATCTCCTGCCAGTCGCGCCCGTACGGCGGCCGGTACAGCACCCTGTGATGGCGCCCCGGCCCCGTCGTGAGCTGGAGGCTCGCGGCCCCCTTGGGGCACAGCCGCCCCCGGCTGACCGGGGAGTCGGGGTCGCCCTCGATCTGCACCACCTTCTCGCCGCGGACGTAGACGTTCTGGGCGCAGCCGACGGCGCAGTAGGGGCACACGGACTTGACCACGCGATCGGCGGACGCGGTGCGCGCGGTCGACTCCTCGCTGCGCCGCGACTTGACGGCAGCCCCCCTTCCCAGCCGGTCGGGGCCGGTGAGCTGGCGCAACAACGGCCAGGAGCGGAACGGGACGCGCCGGCTCATCGAGCCTGTCCCGCGTTGGCGCGCATCTGCGGGTCGGACCAGGCGCGCCGACGCATCCACTGGTGCACGTTGCCCCGCGCCGACGGATTCACCTCCCGTGGATTGACCAGACGCTGGCTGCGCGAGGGCAGCATCCCGGGACGCTCGCGCTGCTCCCGGGTCACCGTGTCGCCGCCGTCGGCGGGCACGCCGGTCGCGACCAGGTAGGCCCGCCCCGGTGGCATGCCGAGCATCTCGCCGATCTCCACATAGCCCTGTCCGCACGCCAGCAGCCGCAGGATCCGCTGTTTGCCCGGCATCTGTCCCCCTTGGTGACCGTTTGCGGATCGATGCCCTGCCCAGGCTGTGCGCACCGCCAGAAAAGCGTCAAGGAATCGGCTGGGCTCTGCGACCCCGCGGCCTATGCGCGACTCGGAGACCGAAGGGTGGCATGAGCCACCCGCCGCCGATCCACCGCGGTTGTCGAGTCGCATCCTCATGATCATGGGGACTCTGGGAGTAATGGTACGTAGTCGCCTGTGTGGTTTAGGCGGTTCCTGTCGGTGAACAGCATTCGATCGGCCGGGTCGCTGCCGGCGAATCGCGGGTCCAGGTCCTGACCGGCACGGCCAGGACCTGGACCCGCGATCTCCGGGGTGGTGATCAGCCGACGTTGGCGCAGATCGCGTAGACGCTGATGCCGACGTCGTTGTAACCGGGCTGGCGGCCGAGGCCGATCCAGCCGCCGCCGTCATCGGTGGGGAAGGAACCCACCAGGACGGCCTGGTTGCCCTGTGCCTCGGCGCCGCCGCCGACGGCCTTCTTCCCGGCGGGGCAGCGGACCACGCGGCGCTGGAAGTTGGGGACGTTGGCGTTCGGGAGCTTGACGATCTGGTAGCCCGTGAAGTCGGCCGCGGCCTCCGTGTCGGCGGCGGCGGATACGGAGGCGGTTATCGCGGTCAGGCTCGCGATGCCGACGGCGACGCTCAGGGTGACGGTCATGAGCTTCCTGCTTCGCATGATCTCTCCTGGGACGGGGAGTGCCTGAATGGTCACGCACAGTAAATTAGCCGTCACGCTGAGTGTCCAGCCTTGATTTTGTCACCGTTCCGCCAGTTGCGGCCGCCGCGCCGATGGGCAGGCGCGCGCGGGCGGAGGTGCCGGGTCCGGCGGAGAGGGCCGCGCGGGAGCTGGAAGTGGAGGTGGCCGGCGGTCGGCCGATGCTGGATGTCGATCACTGCTGAGAGCGCTCTCAGATCAGGATAGGCCCATTTCTTGATTGTTGGCCAGGGGGGCGATGTGTCGCCTGCGGGGGCGAGGTGCGGGTGTCATGCGATGGAACGCCCTGTTTTCTGGGCCTATGCCGTCCCGCCTGCATATCTGCTCTTTACTTATTCGTTACCAACGCGAAACGTTGACTGCTGTGACGCGGGCCGTTACTTTGCGGTGAGAGAGCGCTCTCTCATTCCGGTCCGCTTCGGAGCCCGACTCCTCTCCCCGGAGGCACCCCCCAATGGATCCCTCGATCCGGACCACGGGTCCGGACAACGCGTATCCCCGCGAAGGACGACTCGCCCACCGCATCCGGACCCGCCGCAGGCGCCTCGCCGCCGGCGTGGCCGTCGCGCTGGTGGCCGGGCTGCTCGGCCTCGGCGCCGCCCACTCCGCCGAGGCGGCCACGGTCGGCGCCGGTGGCTACGCCGACACCCTCCCGGCCGGCCGCTCGCTGCCGACCGGCTGCGGCTCCCTCTCCACCAACCCCCGCCAGTGGGTGACGGCCAACGCCCCTGCCGGAGCCGTGCCCACCAACGACTGGTGGTCGTCGATCCTGTTCAAGAAGACCGACTGCGCGTACGGCGAGCCGCTGCATGCCCACCCGATCTCCTACGACACCTTCGGCAATGGCCTCGGCTTCTCCTACAACACCACCCCGCAGATCAGCGGCACCGCCACCGGGGTGGGGGAGTACCACTACCCGTACGTCGAGAACATCAGGGTCGGTGTCGCGGGCCTGAACTCGCCGGACGTCAAGGTCGACGGCTGGAGCGACTGGACCGTCACCCCGTACTGGAGCGGTGGCGGCCGGACCATGAAGGCCACCATCGGCCATGGCCTGCCGTTCGCCTACTTCCAGATCACCGGCGGCGACGCGCAGATCACCGCGGCCGGCACCCCCTCGGTCTGGTCCAACAGCGGCGCCACCATCGGTTTCACCGCGGGCGGCCGCGACTACGTCGCCTACGCCCCGACCGGCGCGACCTGGTCGGTGAGCGGCACGACGATCAGCTCGTCCCTCGCGGGCAAGGGCTTCTTCTCGGTGGCGGCGCTGCCCGCGGGCGGCGACCGCGCGACCCTGGCGAACACCTACGGCCAGTACGCGCACGCGCACGTCACCGGCACCCGGGTCTCGTACTCCTACACGCCGTCCAACAGCACGCTCACCACGACGTATGCCTTCACCACCACGGCCAGGCAGGGCAGCGCGACCGGCACGGTCATCGCGCTCTACCCGCACCAGTGGAACCACCTGACCGGCTCCACGCCGCTGGCGCAGACCTACGTCTCGGCGCGCGGCCAGATGAAGATCGTCACCGGTACGCAGTTCAGAACGTCGATGAAGTACACCGGTGTGCTGCCCGAGGTTCCCGCGGTGGCCGACAACTCGGGCGCCGACCTCACCACGATCACCAACCACCTCAACGCCGAACTCGGCAACCCGATGGACAACCGCGGCGACGACACCTACTGGACGGGCAAGGGCCTGGGCAGGGCCGCCCGCATCGCGGAGATCGCCGACCAGCTCAACCTGACGTCGGTGCGCACCGCCGCGCTGAACGCCATCCGCACCCGCCTCAACGACTGGTTCACCGCCTCACCCGGCAAGACCAGCCGGGTCTTCTACTACAACCCGGCCTGGGGAACCCTGCTCGGCTACCCGGCCTCGTACGGCTCCGACCTGGAGCTCAACGACCACCACTTCCACTACGGCTACTACATCGCGGCCGCCGCGACCCTGGCCAAGTTCGACCCCAACTGGGCGAAGACCAGCCAGTACGGCGGCATGGTGGACCTGCTGATCCGCGACGCCAACAACTACGACCGCGACGACACCCGCTTCCCGTACCTGCGTGACTTCGACATCTACGCGGGCCACGACTGGGCGGCCGGGCACGGCTCGTTCGGCTCGGGCAACAACCAGGAGTCCTCGTCCGAGGGCATGAACTTCGCCAACGCCCTCATCCAGTGGGGACAGGCCACCGGCAACACCGCGGTCCGCGACGCGGGCATCTACATCTACACGACCCAGAACGCGGCGATCCAGGAGTACTGGTTCGACGTGCGCGACCAGAACTTCCCCGCCGCCTTCGGCCACAGCACCGTCGGCATGGTCTGGGGCTCCGGCGCCGCCTACGCCACCTGGTTCAGCGCCGAGCCGGAGATGATCCAGGGCATCAACATGCTCCCGGTCACCGGCGGGCACTTCTACCTGGGCGACAACCCCGGCTACGTGACCACCAACTACAACGAACTGGTACGCAACAACGGCGGCCCGCCCACGGTGTGGCAGGACATCATCTGGGAGTTCCTCGCCCTGGGCAACGGCGACACGGCACTGGCGAACCTCAGGGCAGGCGGAGGCTTCACCCCGGAGGAGGGGGAGAGCAGGGCTCACACCTTCCACTGGATCCGCAACCTGGCAGCTCTGGGCAACGTGGACAACTCGGTGACCGCCAACCACCCGCTGGCCAAGGTGTTCAGCAAGAACGGCGCCCGGACCTATGTCGCGTCCAACATCACCGGCAGCGCGATCACGGTGACCTTCTCCAACGGCACGACGCTCAACGTGCCTGCGGGCAAGACCGTCACCTCGGGAGCCCTCACCTGGAGCGGCGGCAACGCCAACGGGGGCACCACCGGCCCCGACCCGACTCCCACGCCCACCTCGACCCCCACCCCGACCCCGACGGTGGGCCCCTTCACCGCGACGCGCTACCTGCAGTCCGGTGGCGGGCTGCCGGGCACGGCGGGCAGCGCGGGCACCGTCACGCTGGCCGCCGCCAACGGCAACCGCGACGGCACCCCGACCAACGCGCAGGTCTTCACGGCGACCGGCCTCACCGGCACCTACAACGGCGGCTCCACCACGTTCGACCTCTTCGTGGACGCGGGCACCACGGTCGCCAACGGCACCCAGATCCGCGTCTCCTACGATCTGACCGGCAACGGGAGCTGGGACAGGGTGGAGACCTACGCCTACTTCGCCACCGACCCGGTGACGGGCTGGGAGCACTACACGCAGGGCGCGGGGCCGCAGTCCGCCTCGGGGACGCTCGGCAACCTGTCGGGAGGCCAGGTGAAGGTCGAGGTCTGGAGCGCCATCGGCAACGGCACCACCGCCCTCGGCGTCGGCAACCAGTCCCTCGTACGGCTGCCGTTCAGCTGATCCACGACGGGGCGGCGGGTCTCCCGCCGCCCCCGACCTCAGCCGATCTTCGAGGGGAAGGCCGGGAGCGAGAGCTCCCGGCCGTTCTCGCTTCCGGCCGGCAGGCCGATCGGGCTCAGCGTCGGCGGGATGCCCGCCTTCACGACGGCCTCGGTCAGCGGGCGGAGCAGCCGGGCGAGGACGGAGGTCCGCTCGTCACCGAGGGCCCGCCAGGGACCGGCCGCGGCCTCGTCGGTCAGCCGTTCGATCCGCGCGCGCACCCGGGTGCCCTCGGCCGTGAGAGCGCCGGAGGCGTCGACCCATCCGCGCTCGCGCAGGGCGGCGGCACCGGACTGCCACTCCTCGTCCGGCCAGGGGCGTGCCACGCGCAGCAGGTCCAGGTCCGTCTCCCCGGCGGCGACCTTGAGCAGATGGGCCTGGGTGGGGGAGACGCCGTGGGCGACGAGCGCGGCCACGTGCCCGTCTCCCCGATGTTCGCGCAGCGTGGTCGCGGCCTGCCAGAGCAGCAGGTGCGGCTCGTCCGGCGCCGGCAGCGCCTGGTTGGCCGCGCTCAGCACCCGGCCGGCGGTGTCGGCGAGCCGGGCGGCCCGCCAGGCGAGGTCGGCCGCCGCGCGCAGGTCGTCCGGGCCGGCCACCTCGTCGGTGAGCAGGTTCCGCAGCGCCGCCTTCGCCCCGTCGAGCCGGGCGCGGAGCACGTCGCCGGGGGTCGCGAACGTCCACGCGTCGGGGAGTGCCCTGGAGACCTTGGCCGGAGGGAAGCCGTGGAAGGCGGCCGTGACGACGTCGGGGCCGACCGGTCCGAGCGGCGCCGCCCTGGTCGCGAAGTACCCCATCCAGAAGCCGCGCATGCCGACCGCGTCGGACGCCGCCCGAGCCTCCGGGGCGAAGTAGGTGACGGCGTGCAGAGGCTCCAGCAGTCGCCACATGACACGCGGAACGTTCGGTTCGTGCTCCGGCACGGTCTCACACCCTGTCTCATGGATCCTGGCGGATCGGCTGTGCATGTTCATACGGTACTCGGCGAAATGACCGTTGATCGCCTTTGGGAAGATCCGCTCATCTGGTCCGAACACTGACCTGATCAGCGAAGATGGGTCATCCTCCCGGTAAGGTTGGGTCTTCTCAAGGGATGCCGCGCGGGTTATCAAGAACTCGGAGCGAATTGTGATCCCAGACGGTCCATTCTCTGCCGCCGAGCTCCCGGTGCCACCGTCACGTCTGGTCGCCCAACCCCCCCGAGCCGATGGAGAACCGCGTGCGTCAGTTACTCATAGTGATCACAGGAATCCTTTGTGTCGTCGCCATGCTGGCGACGGGCGTCACGGCCGCGCAGGCGGCCGTCCCCGACAGATGGGGTTTCGCCGTCGTCGACGTCACCTCGGGTATCCCCAACCCCGGCCACCAGGCCGGTAGCTGGCCGGGAGGCTTCAACGTCACCGTCTCCCCGGGCGGGGTAGGGCAGACGTTCGTGAGGTTCCCGCAGATCGCGACCACCAAGGGCGTGGTCCACGTCACGGCGATCTCCCAGACCGCCTACTGGTGCCAGGTGCAGAAGTGGGGACCCGCGGGGGCCGACCTGGTGGTGGCGGTGCAGTGCTATCGCTACGGTGGGGCCCCGGTCTCCACCCCGTACAGCATCGTCTTCGAGGAGAGCACCGGCCTGCTGCCCGCGCCGGAGGCGCTCGGCTACGTGTACTACGACGGCACCTCCATCGTCAACCAGTTCAACTCGGCCGGGGCGGGGAACGCCGTCGCCGGCGGCGGAGGCTCCTGGACGGTCACTCTGCCCGGCCTGGGCTCGGCCGGCTTCGCCGGCAACCTGCAGGTCACCGCGGTCGACTCCGTTCAGCCCGCCCGGTGCAAGGTCGCCAACTGGGTCCCGAGCGGAGGCGCGCAGACGGTCCAGGTGCGCTGTCACAACGCGACCAGCGCGCCGCTCAACACCGGCTGGACCCTTACCTACCAGCGGGAGCGGGCCATCACCGGCGCGGCGATCCCGCCGAAGAACTTCGCCTACACCTTCGACAACACCCCGGCCAACCCCGGCCCGTACGGACCGGTTCCTCCGGCGGTGAACTACAACTCCCAGGGCGGGCTGAACACCGTCCAGAGCTCGGGAGTCGGCCAGCGCATGGTGCTCTTCCCGATCGTGGGAGTCCTGCCGGACCACGTCCAGGTCACCGCGTACGGACCCGGTCCGGAGTTCTGCAACCTGCAGACCCTCTGGGCCACCAGCGGAGGTACCGCGTACGTTCGCAACGTCGTCTGCTACAACGCCGGCACCCGCCTCGACTACCCGTCCCTGGTCACCTACACCTCGGCCTTCTGAGACCGCGGGCACGGTCCCGGCCGGACCCCGGCCGGGACCGTGCCCGCGGCGGCGCGACCCCCGCCCGCACCGGCCGCCGCCATCCCTCGGGCGCGTCCTTCCGGAATGGACGCCCCTCTTCCGGGTAGCCGGGGACGATGACGACCTACGGCTTTCACTCCTCACACGAGCAGATCCATCCGGCAGAACTGCTGAAGGCGGTCACCCGGGCCGAGCAGGCGGGGTTCGCGGCGGCGATGTCGTCGGACCACTTCTCCCCGTGGAGCGGGCGGCAGGGGCAGTCGGGGTTCGCCTGGTCCTGGCTGGGCGCGGCGCTGCAGGCCACCGGCCTGCCGTTCGGCGTGGTCAACGCCCCCGGGCAGCGCTACCACCCCGCGATCGTGGCCCAGGCGATCGGTACCCTCGGGGCGATGTACCCCGGGCGCTTCTGGGCCGCGCTCGGCACCGGCGAGGCGAGCAACGAGCACATCACCGGCGAGCGCTGGCCGCGCAAGGAGGTCCGCAAGCGGCGGTTGCGGGAGTGCGTCGACATCATCCGGGCGCTGCTGGCGGGGGAGGAGGTCAGCCACGACGGCCTGGTGACCGTGGACCGCGCCCGCCTGTGGAGCCGCCCGGACGTCCCGCCGAAGCTGGTCGGCGCGGCGGTGAGTGTCGAGACGGCCCGCTGGTGCGCGGAGTGGGCCGACGGACTGATCACCGTGAACGGGCCCGTCGACCGGCTGCGCGAGGTCGTCGGTGCCTATCGGGACGCCGGCGGCCGTGGAAAGGCGGCACTCCAGGTCCACCTCAGCTGGGCCGAGAACGAGGACGAGGCCATGGACATCGCCCACGACCAGTGGCGGAGCAACGTCTTCTCCCCGCCGGTGAGCTGGGATCTGGAGACCGCCGAACTCTTCGACGTGGTCTCCGCGGACGTCTCGCGGGAGAAGGTGGCCGAGGCGGTCAACGTCTCCTCCGACCTGGGCCGGCACGCCGCCTGGATCAACGAGTACGCGGACCTGGGGTTCGAGGAGATCTACCTGCACCACGTGGGCCGGCAGCAGGACGCCTTCATCGACGCGTTCGGCGCGAAGGTCCTTCCCCAGCTGCGCTGACCTCCGGTGCGGCGGCCGTGGCCCGCCGGTGACCTGGGGAATCCGCACCGAAGAGGTCCGGGTGATATCCGGTGACCCCCCACGGCGGCCAATGAAGTGAATTTTCCTCACTTTCGTGACATAGGACGGAAACAATTAAGGCGAAATCAATTCACAGATGCGGTTAGATGTTCTACCTTTGTTGTGGGAGCGCTCCCATCAGAAGGAGGCGCGGTGTCTCTCCACCACAGCTCATCCGCGGCGTACCTCGACGCCGTCCCCGAGTGCGCGGCCGAGTGCCTGCTGTCCGCCGCTCCGTCGAGCGTGCGTGACGCCCGTTCGATGGTTCGCCGGGAGCTCTCCCTGTGGGGTGCGGACGACCTCATAGACGACTGCGTGCTGGTCGTCAGCGAGCTGGTCACCAACGCCGTCAAGCACGGCGGTGCCGCGTGCGCACTGCGAATCCGCGGTGGCGGAGGGCTGGTCCACGGCGAGCTCTTCGACCCCGGGACGGGCGCGCCCCGCGTGTGCGCCCGCGACATGGAGGCCACCGGTGGCCGGGGCCTGCAGATCGTCGACGCCCTCGCCGACGACTGGGGTGTCACCTATTCCCCCTCGGGCGGCAAGACCGTCTGGTTCGTCCTCGGCCGCCCCGAGCCCGCCCGCCCTCATCCCACCGGTATCCCGGCCCTGCGGCTCTGACGGCGGTCCCGAGCACGACGGTCACGCGCCGGATGCGGGCCGCCCGGCGGGGCGTGTTACCGCACCCCGGCAGGTGAAGGCACAATCTCGGCGTATCTCCCCATAGGCTGCGGACAGCCGGCCCCCAGGGAGAGACACGCATCGCCCATGACCACGTACGACCACACCCGTCGCGCCTGTTACACGGGATATGTCACCCAGGCGATCGTCAACAACCTGGCTCCGCTGCTGTTCATCGTCTTCCAGACCCGTTACCAGCTGCCACTGGAGATGCTCGGCCGGCTGGTGCTGCTCAACTTCGCCACCCAGCTGGTCACCGACATCGTGGCAGTGAAGTTCGTGGACCGGACCGGTTACCGCATCCCGCTGGTGCTGGCACATGTCCTGTCGGCGCTGGGGCTGGTGTCGCTGGCGGTGGTCCCGGAGCTGTCACCCTCCCCGTACCTGGGACTGTGTGCCGCCATCGTCGTCTACGCCGTCGGCGGCGGTCTGCTGGAGGTGCTCGTCAGCCCCGTCGTGGACGCGCTGCCCAGCCCGCAGGAGGGCAAGGCCGCGGCGATGAGCCTGCTGCACTCCTTCTACTGCTGGGGACAGGTCGCGGTGGTGGCGGGCAGCACCCTGCTGCTGGCCTGGATCGGTCAGGGCGCCTGGCAGGTCCTGCCCGTCGCCTGGGCACTCATACCGCTGGTCAACATGGTGGCCTTCCTGAAGGTGCCGCTGCCCGCGACCGTCCCGGACGAGCACCGCACCGCACTGCGGGAACTCTTCCGCGCCCCCGCCTTCGCCGCGGCCGTCGTGCTGATGCTCTGCGCCGGCGCGGCCGAGCTGACCATGTCGCAGTGGTCCTCCCTCTTCGCGGAGGAGGGGCTGGGGGTCTCGAAAGTCTGGGGTGACCTGGCGGGTCCGTGCCTGTTCGCGGTCCTGATGGGCGTCGGACGCATCGTCTACGGACTGTGGGGCGAGCGGATCCCGCTGGTACCCGCGATGACCTCGTGCGGCGCGCTGGCGGCCGTCTGTTACCTGGTGGCCTGCCTGTCCGCCGACCCGGTGGTCAGCCTCGTCGGCTGCGCGGTGTGCGGCCTGGCAGTCAGCCTGCTGTGGCCGGGGACCTTCAGCCTCGCCGCCGCCCGCTTCCCGCTCGGCGGCGCGGCCATGTTCGGCGTGCTGGCCGTCTTCGGCGACGCCGGCGGCGCGGCCGGTCCCTGGATCGCCGGAGCCGCCGCGGACGCCTCCGCCGCGGCCACCGGGCTTCTGGGTGATCTGTCGGCCGTGCTCCCCGACGACGGTGGTTCGGGTCTGCGCGCCGGCATCCTCGTCGCCACCGCCTTCCCGCTCGCCGTCGTCGCGGTCACCCTCGCGTACGGCATCCGGGCCGGGCGCGCGGGCATCGTGACAGGCGACATCGTGACGGGTGATGCGGACGGTGAGGCGGCCGGTGACCCGCCCAGGGATCCTCGCCTCACAGGATGAGTCGCGGCGGTGCCGGCGCCGGGCCCCTGCCGACGCTCCGAGTGGTTCAGGGGGTTCAGAAGGGTATGACGAGCCTTGTCATACCCGATCACCGGGCCGCCGACCACAGAGGAGTATTTGATGGATTCGCACCCGTCCGACAGGATCGCCGTGGTCGACGGCGTGAGCGGGGGCATCGGCCCGGCCGTGGCCCACGTGCTCGGCGGGGAGGGCGCATGAGGGACGGCCGCCCCCGCGGTCTCGGGGGAAGACGGTGAGCGAGATCGGCGCGCGGCTCCGCGACGCGCTCCACGCCGAGTTGCCCGCCGCCTACCGGCTGCGCCGGGAACTGCACGCCGAGCCGTGCCTGTCCGGCCAGGAGGAGCCGACGCTCAAACGGGTGCTGGACGCGCTGCCCGAGGGCAGCGCGATGGAGCGGGTGGCCGGGACCGGCGCGCTCCTCCGGGTCGGCGGCGACGGCCTGGCCGTCGGGGTGCGCGGGGAGCTGGACGCCCTGCCGATCCCCGAGGAGACGGGGGTGCCCTGGGCCTCGCAGAACGGTGCCATGCACGCCTGCGGCCACGACGTCCACCTCGCCGCCCTGGTCGCGCTGACCAGGGCGATCGACCACGTGAAGGCGCCGGCGCCGATGGTCGCGGTGCTACAGCCTCGCGAGGAGGGTCCCCCCTCCGGCGCCCGTGACATCGTCGAGTCGGGCGCGCTCCAGCGGAACCTGATCGGCGCCATGATCGCGGCACACGTCCAGCCGGTGCTCGCCGCCGGTCAGACGGCCTGCACTCCCGGCGCGGTCAACGCCTCCGCGGACCAGTTCACCGTCATCGTCAAGGGGCAGGGCGGGCACGCGGCCTATCCCCATCTGGCCCGCGACCCGATCCTGGCACTCGCCCAGGTCATCGTGGCCGCCCAGCAACTGGTCAGCCGCGACGCCGACCCGATGACGCCGACGGTGGTCACCTTCGGGACCGTGGTGGCGGGCAGCGCTCCGAACGCGATTCCAGGGCAGGCCGCCGCTCGCGGCACCATCCGTACGATGTCGGAGTCCTGGCGCCGGCATCTGCACCAGCGCTTCCACGAGCTCGCCGAGGGCGTCGCCCGCGCCTACGGCTGCGAGGCGGAGATGCGGATCACCTACGGGGATCCGGTGCTCGTCAACGACGCCCGCCTCGCCGAGGAGACCGGCTGCATCCTCGTCGACGCCGCCCACCACATGCCCGCCACGTTGCGCTCCTGCGGTGCCGATGACTTCGCCCACTTCGCGTCGGTCGTGCCGTCGCTGATGCTGTTCGTGGGCACCGACACGAAGGCGGGACTGCACAGCCCGTACTTCCTGCCCGGAGACGACACGGTGCGGGCGCTCGCCGAGAGCCTGCTCGCCGGCTACCTCGGCGCCGCGCAGGTGATCGGCGCGGGCCAGGGCCACTGATCCGGTCGCGGGTCAGTACCCCGCGGCGGGATCGACGACCCCCTCCAGCGGGAGGCCCGCCCGCAGGTTGCGCACGTTCCGCTCCAACCGCTCGCAGAACATCCGGGTGACGTACTCGGCGGAGTCGGCGCAGTGCGAGGTGATGAGCACCCTGGGGTCGGCCCAGAGCGGGTGCCCCTCGGGGAGCGGTTCCGGGTCCGTCACGTCCAGTCCGGCGGCGGAGATCGTCCCGGCGCGGAGGGCCTCGACGAGCGCGTCGGTCCGGATGTGCGCGCCGCGGGCGACGTTGACGACGACGGCGTGCGCAGGCAGCAGGGCCAGCTCGGTGGCGCCGATGACGTGGGTCGTCTCCGGCGTCAGGGCGAGGGCCAGCACCAGGATGTCGGTCTCCGGAAGCACCGTGGGCAGGGCTCCGGGCGGCAGCGTCTCCTCGGCGCCCTCGATGCTCTCCGCCCGGCGGCGGATCACCCGGATCCGGCACTCGAACGGCCGCAGGAGCCGGATGAGCTCGCCCGCTATACCGCCGCCGCCGAGGATCGTCACCCGCCGGCCGTGCAGGGACCGGGGATCGACCGGGCACCAGCGGGGGGTGCGCGCCTGCCGGGCGAGGTTGCGCAGGCAGGCCAGCATCAGCGTGAGCGCGTGCTCGCCGACCTGCCCGGCGAACGACCCCTTGGCACAGCTGAAGACCACCGGGCGGTCGAGCACGCCGGACGCGGTGAATCTCTCCACTCCCGCCCAGGGGAACTGCACCCAGCCGATCCGGGGGTGGGCGTCCAGAGTCGAGCGGAGCAGTTCCGGCTCACCGGGGATGAGCCACACCAGGCCGTCCGCCTCGGCGAGCGGGACGTTGACGCCCCCGCCGCCGGACACGGCCTCCTCGACCGCGAGGCGCAGGAGGTCGAGGCCGGGGGAGTTGGGGCGGTCGTAGGCCGCTCCCGCCCCCGGGGACGGGGCTATCGCGATTCGGGCTTCCATGACCGACATTCTGTATGTGGCCCACCGGCCGGGTTTCTCGGCGTCCCGCACTCGTCGCCGGACGCTGGCCGGGATCGATCACCCGGACCCGTGCTTCTCGCGTTCCTTGACCAGCTTGAAGAACTCCTGCTCGGAGGCCGCGAACTCGGTGACGCCCCGCTCCGGGTCGGTCACCACGAAGAACAGCCAGGGGCCGGCCGCCGGCCTCAGCGCGGCCTCGACGGCATCGGCGCCCGGGCTGCCGATGGGGCCGGGCGGCAGGCCGGGGCGCGCGTAGGTGTTGTACCGCGACGTGCTCCGGAGATCCTTGGTCGAGGCGCCGACGCTGAACTTGTTCAGGCCGTACAGGACTGTGCTGTCCAGTTGCAGCCTCATCTCGGGGGTGTGATCGAGCCGGTTGTGGATGACCCGCGCGATCTTGGGCATGTCCCGCCTGTCGGCCGCCTCGGCCTGGACGATGCTGGCGATGGTCAGGATCTCCAGTGGCGTACGGCCGACACGCCTGGCCCCCTCCACCAGCCTGGCGTCCTCGGCGGCGCGGGCGAAGCGCGCCACCATCGCGGCGAGGATCTCCTGCGGGCTCGACGCGGGCGAGACCTGATAGGTCCCGGGGAAGGCGAACCCTTCCAGCGCACCCTTGGCGTAGCCCGGAAGGCCGAGCGCCCCGCCGTCGGCGGCGGCCCGCCTGAACTCCGCCACCGGCCTGCCGGTGGCGGTCGACAGCCGCTCCAGGATCTGCGAGAGCCGCAGCCCCTCTTTCACGGTGACGCTCTTCGCGACCACCTCGCCGGTGCCCTGCCCGATGGGGGCCTCCGCCACCCGGGAGGACAGCCCCCCGACCACGAGCGTGGACCCGAGCGCCAGTACGGTGACGGCCGCGGCCGCCGCCAGGGCGAGGCCACGGCGGCGGGGCCGGCCCCCGGCGGCCCGGAGGAATCGGCTGGGTGGCGGCGGTTGCTCCTGGCCGGCCATGTCGGAGAGGGTCTCGCGCACCAGATCCTCGATGTTCATCGCAACTCCCTTACGGTGCTCAGTTCGGGGGCGGCCTTCCTCAGGCGCTCCAACGACCGGTAGATCTGGCTGCGCACCGACCCCACCCTGACACCGAGCAGTCGCGCGATCTCGGTCTCGGACAGGTCCTCGAAGTAGCGCAGTACGAGCATGGTCCGCTGCCGGGGCGTCAGCCGGGCGAGAGCCGTGCGCATCACCAGGCGCAGGTCCACGCTCTCGGCGTGCCCCTCGTCGGCCTGATCGGGCAGCCACTCGGTGGACACCTCCGCGACGCGGGAACGGCGTCGCCACCAGCTCACCTGCTCGTGGTACATGACGCGGCGGACGTACCCCTCGATGGCCGCCGGGTCGCGAAGAGAGCGCCACTTCGCCGCCGTCTTCGCCAGTGCCGACTGCACCAGGTCCTCGGCGGCGTGCCGGTCACCGGTCAGCAGGTACGCGGTACGGAACAGCGCCCCCGACCGATCGATGACGAACTCCCGGAAGCCCGCCTCAAATCCTGGATCCACCCGTCCTCCTCGCCATGTCACCAAGCAAGGACGCGGACAGGACGCCGATCTATGCCGACACGGCCGAACCGATCCGCACCGTCCGGTGCGGTGGCTCGGTGTCGCGGGTGGTGGACGAGGGCCGTTGATGTCTGTGGCGCGGTGCGGGGTGGAGGGTGAGTGGGTGGTTGAGCGCTGTTCGGTTTTGCGGGTTGGGGAGGGGGCTGAGGGTCAAAACCCCTGCGGAAAAGCCTGTCCCCTCACCCCGCACATACGAGCGGCCCCCGACCGGTCTGGTCGAGGGCCGCTCACCGGGGATGCGTCAGGTCTCCACGCCGATGTGCACCGGACCGGCGTCCGGCCTGACCGCGGTGAGGACGCTCGTCGGGATGCGGAACACCCGGCCGGGAGCCGCCGGCCACCACAGCCGCTTCCGGGCGATGACCCTCCCCTCCTGTCGGAGAACGATCCGGGGGAACGGGATGTAGCGGTCGCTCCACAGCAGCAGGCGGCGGCGGGCCGGGGCCGGATCCTTCGGGCGGAAGATCTCCGGCGCCACCCAGCGGAAGGGCGCGTCGGCGATGAGACGCACCTGCTCGGCCGGGGGGCTGCCGCCGCGCAACCAGGCGATGACGGCGCGCACGACGTGGGCGCCGTCGATCGCCGCGATGTCCGCGGTGTCGACCGGGTGGAGCAGGTTGCCCACGGCGAACACGCCCGGGGTGTCGGTACGCAGCGCGTTGTCGACCAGCGGGCCGTTCGTGCCGGGGTCCATGGTGATTCCCGCCGCGCGTACCAGCTCGTGGTCGGGGATCCAGTCACCGGTGAGGACGAGCGTGTCGCACTCGACGACCCGCCTTTTGCCGGTGTCGAGGTCCTCGATCTCGACGGCCCGCAGTTCCGGCCGGCCGATGACCTTCGTCACCCGGGTGCGGGTGGCGACCCTGGTACGGAAGAGGATCCGGCCGGGGACGCTGAACAGGGAGTAGGAGTCCGGCCGGGGATGCTCGGTGGTCATCAGGACGGTCCGGCAACCGGCCTCGCGCAGGGTCAGCGCGGCCGACCAGCTGACCAGCTCGGCGCCGACGACGACGGCTCTCTTCCCGACCTTCCCGTGCTGCAGGTGGACGAGATTCTGCAGGTGCCCGGTGGTGTAGACGCCGTGGGCGCGGTCTCCGGGAATGAGCCGGGCCGGTCGTGGGCGTTCCCGGGCACCGGTCGCCAGGATCACGGCCCGCGCCTCGACCCGGACGCGGCCCCGCGGGGTGGTGGCCTCGATCGTCCGGTCACCGGCCCAGTTCGTCACGGTGGCGTTCGTCAGGATCTTCGCACCGGCGGCCTCGGCCTGCCGGACGAGCCTCCTGGCGTAGGCAGGACCGCTCATGAAGCGCCGCATGTCCCTGATCCCGTAGCCGGGATGGTCGCTGTGCCGGGGGATGCCCCCGGCCGTGCTCTCCCGGTCGAGGACGAGGACGTCACCGTTGATCCTCGGCGCGAGTTCACGGGCGGCGCTCAGCCCTGAGGGGCCGGCGCCGACGATGACGACGGCCGGGGTGAGGACGGTGACGTCGCCGGTCGACGTCTCCGATGTCGTCGGTGTCATCGTCGCTCCTCCAGCAGCTTCTTGACCTCGGCGCCGCAGAAGAACCCCTGGCAGCGCCCGTTCATCGCCCGGGTGCGGCGGCGCAGTCCCTCCAGGGTGGCCGGCGGGATCGGCGACCGGAAGGTGTCACGGACCTCACCGGCGGTGACCCGCTCGCAGAAGCAGACCACCTTGCCGTAGGCGGGGTCGGCGGCGATCCGGGCGGCGTCCTGGTACGGGCGGGTGAACGCCTCGCCGAGGTTGGGCATGCGGGGCGGCTCCGGCAGCCTCTCCCGTGGTACGAGCGCCAGCCCGGCGTCGCGGGCCAGGCCGGCGACGTGCTCGGCGATGGCGATGCTGGCGGTCAGGCCGGTCGAGCGGATCCCGCCGACCAGCACGTAGCGCCGCCCGGCGTCGGCCTCGATGAGGTAGTCGGGATGGTCGCTCGCCGCGCGCAGGCCCGCGTAGGTCGCGGTGACCTCCTCAAGCAGCAGGTCGGGCATCAGCTTCTCGCCCTTGCCCAGCAGGAACTCGAATCCCTTCTCCGATGTCCCGGTGTCGGTGCGGTCGACGAGGTCCTCGGCGGTGGGACCGAGCAGCACGTTGCCGTAGACGGTGGGGCTGATCAGCACGCCCTTGCCCCGCGAGCTGGGCACCGGCAGAATGATCTTGTTGACCATCGGGCGGGCGAGCTTGTCGTAGACCAGCAGCTCGCCGCGGCGCGGCGTGACCGTGAAACGGTCGTGGCCGAACAGCCGGTCGACGACGTCGGCGCCGAGCCCGGCCGCGTTGACCACCCAGCGGGCGTGCACGTCCCCGCCGGAGGCGCGCAGCACCGTGCGGTCGCCGAGGTCCTCGACCGAGGTGACCGCCCGGTTCAGCAGCAGCGTCACCCCCCGGTTGACCGCGTCCGTGGCCAGGGCGAGGTTGGTGGTCCAGGTGCAGATGATCGACTCGTCGGGAACGGTCAGGCCGCCCAGGGCGCCTTCCCCGAGGTGGGGAAGTTGCCGGTACACCTCCTCGGGGCCGACGATCTCCGTCCTGTGGTACCCGTTCTGCTCCGCCTTCTCGCGCAGGCCCGGCAGCGCGTCCAGTTCCTCGGCGGTCCAGGCCACCAGCAGTGCCCCGGTGTGCTCGACCGGGATGCCGGTCAGCTCGGCGTACTCCGACAGCAGGTGGTAACCCTCACCGACCAGCCGGGATTCGAGGGTGCCGGGCTTGGCGTCGAAACCGGTGTGCAGGATGGCGGTGTTCGCCTTGCTCGTGCCGTCACCGACGTCGTCGCGCGCGTCGAGCAGCGCGACGCTCAGCTCGTGGCCGGCCAGCTTCCTGGCGATGGCCGAGCCGACGATGCCGGCACCGATCACCGCCACGTCGAACGTGGTGTTCATCGTGTTCCCTCCCGCGCCAGGGTGGCGCCGACCGCCTCCGCCCAGCGGGAGCGGAAGTCGGCCGCCTGATCAGCGGACCATCGGGGTTCGTAGGTCGTGCTGGGCTCCCACGGGTCGACCGCGTCCGCGAGGGAGAGCGACGGGTCGAGCGAGGCGCGGGCCAGCGCCACCGCCCCCATCGGGGTGGCGTGCTGGGAGGGGTAGACGTCGATCCGGATCCGCATCAGGTCGGCGACCGCCTGCATGAGGACCCTGCTGCGGGTGAGCCCGCCGTCCACCCGCAGCCGGGTCAGCGGCTGCCCGAGGTCGGCGGCGACGAGGTCGCCGAGCTCGGCGACCTGTGCCGCGATCCCCTGCAGCACGGCGAGCACGAGGTGCCCGGAACCGGTGGAGAGGGTCAGCCCGGAGAACGAGGCCTTGGCGTCGGGACGCCACCAGGGGGCCGCCAGGCCGGCCAACGCCGGCACGCACAGCACCCCCTCGGCATCCGCCGCCGCGACCACGTCTAGGTCCGCGGCACCGCGGATGAAGCCGAGATCCTGGATCCACCGTACGGCGGAGGCGGCCGTGTAGACCTGGCCGTCGAAGCAGTACGAGGTCTCCCCCCGGACCCGCCAGGCGACCGAGGCGGCCAGCCCGGCGGTGGAGCGCGCGGTGGAGGTGCCGGTGTTGGCCAGCAGGAACGCGCCGGTGCCGAAGGTGCACTTCGCCTCGCCCGGGTTCAGGCAGTTCTCGGCCAGCAGGGCGGCCTGCTGGTCGACCACGAGTCCGCCGACGGGGACGTTCCCGCCGAACGCGGAGGTGTGGCCGACCACCTCGTCACAGGAGACGATGCGCGGCAGGCGCTCGGTGCCGAGCCCGAACAGCTCCAGCAGCTCCGGGTCCCAGTCGCCGTCGTCGAGCCGGGTGACCAGCGACCGGCCGGCCGTGGCGACGTCCGTGACGAACTCCCCGGTCAGGTGGTGGATGATCCAGGAGTCGGAGGTGGTGACCACCCCCTCCCCGGTCACGTTCCGGCGTAGCCAGGCCATCTTCGGGGCGGAGAAGTACGGGTCCAGGATCAGCCCGGTGGTCGCGGCGATCCGGTCCTTGAACTCCTCCAGCTCCGCGCAGATGCTCTCCGAGCGGCGGTCCTGCCACACGATGGCGGCCGAGAGCGGTTCCCCCGTGGCGGGGTCCCACGCCAGGACGGTCTCGCCCTGGTTCGCCAGTGTGACGGCGTCGATCCGAACCCCGGCCCGCGCGACGGCCGCTCGGCCGGCGCCCCGCACCGAGTCGAGCAGCTCCCGGGGGTTCTGCTCGACCCCGCCGCCGGGCAGGTAGGTGGGGCGGACCGGGAGCTCGACGAGGCCGAGCACCTCACCGCGGGCGTCGACGACGATCGCCTTGGTGCCGGATGTTCCCTGATCTATCGCCAGTACGGTGGTCACCGTCGGTGGGTCCCCTCCGCGTGCCTGCCCTTGGCCGTACCCGAGGCGTCGGCGGTCAGCTCCGCGTCGATGGAGTGCATGTCCGGCATCACCAGGCCCTTGGCGCCCCTGGTGAGCAGCAGGTAGGCGAAGTACACGGCGCCGAGGGCGAGCATGAGGAGCACGTAGACCCACGACTCCACGAACGAGGAGTCACGGAAGAGCAGCAGCTCGAACACCAGCCAGATCAGCGCGACGATGATCACCGGGATCTCCCAGCGGCCCAGGGCGAACCCCTTGCTCGGCGGCAGCGACTTCCGCTTGACCACGTACAGGACGACGGTGCCGGTGTAGATGATCGCCGGCAGCAGGGTGGCGGCGGCGAACAGGCCGAAGAGGGCGTCGGTCCGGGTGGAGAAGACCGCCAGGATCAGCTCGCCGATGACGAACATGAAGAGGGTGGCGTTCAGCGGGGTGCCGAAGCGCGGGGAGACCTTGTGCAGGCCCTGCCAGCCGGGGAAGCGCTGGTCGCGGGACATCGCCCAGACCAGCCGCACGCCGGTCATCAGGATCACCATGCCGCAGGCGAAGATCGCGATGACCACCAGCACGAGCAGCGCCGTACCCACCACGGGGCCGAGCGACCGGCTGATCACGTCCGCGACCGGGGTTCCCGACTTGGCCAGCTCGACCGGGTCGCCGGCGAGCAGGGTGACGGCGACGAGGAACAGGAAGCCGAGCACACCGGAGGCGAGGACCGCCTGCCACATGGCGCGGGGGACGACCCGGGCCGGGTCCTTGGTCTCCTCGGCGAGGTTGGCCGCCGACTCGAAACCGACGATGGTGAACGCGCCGAGCAGGAAGCCCAGCATCCACGGGCCGGCCGAGGTGAGCGTGCCCATGCTGAGGTAGCCCTCGGACGGGATGGCGCCGGTGCTGAACAGGTTGGCGAAGTTGACCTCCTTGGCGACGAATCCCACGATCAGCAGCAACAGGACGAGGGCGATCATGCCGATCAGCTCCGCCGTCACGGCGAAGTTGTTGACCCGCTCGGCCCACTTCGTGGAGAGCCCGACCAGCAGCGCCTGGCACAGGATGACCACACCGGTGATCACCCAGGCGTTCAGCGCGGTGCCCTCGTAGCTCAGCAGCACGGGCATCACGGTGGAGGCGATGGTGTAGTCCACCGCCACGACCACGACACCGAGGAACGAGAACGAGACCCAGCCGATGATCCAGCCGAGCACGGGGTTGGCCAGCCGGGACATCCACTGGTAGGAGTAGCCGGTCACCGGGATACGGGCGGCCAGCGAGCCGAAGATGAAGGCGACGGCGAGCTGGCCGACGATCACGAGTGGCCAGGTCCAGATGCCCGCGGGGCCCGAGGTGTTCAGCACCGAGCCGTAGGTGGTGAAAATGCCGGTGGCGATCGAGACGAAGGCGAATGCCACGGCGAACGAGGCGAAACGCCCGGTGCCGCGCTTCATCGCCTGCTTGTAGCCGAATTCCTCGACACTTGCGCCGCTCTCCTGATTGCCCGGCGCGGGTGGTGAATACTGGGTCATGGACCTACAACTCCTGTGTTTCCTGTCAGACGGTGCATCGGCGTGGTAGTCCGAGCCGGGTGGCGTTGCCGCGCCGCCCGGCTCCTTCGACGGTCGGGAACGTTCAAGAGAGCACGATCACCCCGTTCCCGCGGGTGATCGCGTCCTGGATGCCGGAGGGTGGTTCCGCCTCGGTGATGAGACCGCCGAGCTCGCCCAGCTCGGCGACTCGGTGCCGGGCGACCAGGCCGAACCTGCTCGAGTCGGCGAGTACGTACGAACGCGTCGCGTTCCTGAGGATGATCTTCCGGACCGCGATCTCGTCCAGGTAGTAGTCGGTCAGGCCGGTCGCGGCGTCGACGCCGCCCGACCCGAGGAACGCGACGTCCGGGTTCAGGTCCGCGAAGAACGCCTGGGCCACCGAGTTCGAGAGCGCGAGGTCTCCGCCGCGCAGCCTGCCCCCGCAGACGAGGACCTCGATGCCGGGCCGCTCGGAGAGTTCCGCCGCGACCAGCAGGGAACAGGTGGCCACGGTCCCGGTGAAGTCGAGCGGCAGGGCACGGGCGACCTGGACGGCGGTGGTTCCCACGTCGATCACCACGGTCTGGCCGGGGTGCACCAGCCCGGCGGCGGCACGGCCGATACGCGTCTTGGCGTCTGCGGCGGTCCCGGTGCGTTCGGCGAAGGGAGCCTCCTCGCCGGCGGCCTGCCCGAGCGCGATGGTCGCGCCCCCGTGCACGCGCGACAGCCTCCCCTGGCGCTCAAGCGCCACGAAGTCACGGCGGATCGTCTCCGCCGATACGCCGAGCTCGTGCGCGAGGTCGTCGGTGCTGACGACGCGGGAGATCCGCAGTGCCTCCCCGATGCGCGCGTGCCGCTCAGCGGGCAGCACGGTTGCCCACTTCTGTGGAAGTTTGTGCATGAATGAGGGGAATTATGCTTTTATGTGGTTATCGCGTCAATACTTTGCGCTACCGGGCTGGAAACCTTTACCGGGATCTCCGCCTGCCGGTAGGCGGAGTGCGGCCCTTTCACCTGGGCTCATGATCCCCTGGGGCTTTCTCGCCGGGTGACCGCCTCGGGCGTTCCCGGTCATCGGCGGGCATCGGGGGTGTGCGACCGGCCGGCGCGGGCCGGGCGATGACGGACGTACCGTGCGGCCACCGGTGCCGTTCCACGTCGCGGGGACCTCGGCCGGTCGAACACGAGAGGCCCCGCGGCAGGCCGGATCGCCGAAATGATTAAGAGATATGGCTGACATTTGAAAGTGGCCGCGATCGCCTCGGTGCCGGTTGGGGGGAGTTTTTTGGTTCCTGGTTACCGGCAGAATCGGTCGTGGCCGTCGTCGTAGCCGTCCAGCCAGCCCCTGTCGTAGTCACTTATTCTCAGTGCCAGGCCGGGCAATTCTCCCGATTTCGCCCTTGGCCTTGAGCAGTCCTGTCCGGCGGCCCGGTAGCCGTCTCGATAGCCGTTCCAGTATCCGCCTCTCGGGTCCCTGGCCGGCGGGGTCGGCTCCGTCACCCTGGCAGGCAGGGTGCTCGCCGCCGGTACCGCGGGGTCCGGCGCGGCCGAGGCGTGTGAGAACGGGACCGGTCCAAGGGCCAGGGCCGCGAGAAGCGCCGGGCCGAGCACCATCAACTGTCGCTTTCCGTACATGGGTTCCTCCTCTGAACGGCCGCGAGTCGGATCACTTTGCGGCCATGGGCACCAGGCACGATATAAGGCGAACCCTTTGGAGTCGGGGAGCTGATTGTCTGCTTTCTCATTCTTGAAGTAGGTATATTTGACGCAAATTTCCCTGCGAATCCGTTTGTTCGGGCAATTTCCAGGAAAAGCGGAAGGCTGCGGTGGCTCGTCCGACGTGGACGGCGTCTTCTGAGGCCTCGGTGCGAGACCGATTCAGGGAACGTGTTGTAGCCTTTCGCGCTCCCCGGGTGAAGGAGTTCGCCGTGTCCTCGACCCCACAGGAGATCTTCGAGCGTTATGTCTGGGCCGGGATGACCGGGAACGCCGTCGCGCCGGCCGAGATGTTCACCGCGGACGGCGTTTTCGAGGCGCCGCTCGTTCCGGCCGGCTGCGCCTTTCCGGGCCTCCTGGCGGGGCGCGAGGCGATACGCGACGGCATGGCCGCGTACTACGAGCGACCGGTGGACGCCGGCCGTACGGTGAACATGGACAGGTCCCCGGTACGTGCTGCACGCCGCCGCCGACCCGGACCTGAGTGAACGCTGCCAGATGGTGTTCGCCGGCCGGCTTTCGGGAAACAGGGTTTTGTGGAGGTCAGGCGTCCACCGGGCGGAATCCAAGCTATCTGCAAGCCTCCTCCAAGGAGGCTGCGGAAGCTTTGGCCGCGATCGATGGGATAAATCAACCGAATAAAAGAGGAAACCATGCTCGCGCGTTCCAAGCCCAGTACTGTTCTGTCGATGCTAGGCCTCCTTGGGGTGCTGGCCCTTGCCACCGCCGCCCCGGCCGGCGCCGCTCCTGTCGCCGCCGCCCCCGCCCTCGTCGAAACCGAACTCGGCATCACCGTCTACGCTCACGACATTGACGAGGAGGGGACCTTTAGCAACGGTGACGAAGTATTCATCAATGTCGTGCGTAATGGAGTAAGTCAGCGCTTCGCCCCGACCAATGGCACGGTCGACGTCAACGAGGACGAAGAGGGCCGGATAGTCGAATTCCCATCGCGTTACCCCATCAAGTTTTCGCCGGGTGAGAAGGTGACGGTCCAGGTGTGGGAAGACGACACTTCCGGAGATGACCTCCTCGCCGAGGCCAAGGATGTCATCGTTCAGTGCAACCGCCCGTTCAGCGGCGTAACCGAAATCTCAAAGCGGAAGTACTATCACTACTCGTTCGACGCCAAGTTCGCCGCCTTCAGCTGCTGATTTTCGCATTGTGATGTTCTACGGACGGTGAGAGGGCCGGGCCACCGCGGTATCCCTGTCCACGCGGTATGCGTGAGGCGGCGGGTTGTTCGCCTGACGACGGGCCGAGTGTGAGAAGGGACGGCCGCGCGTGGCCGACCTGTCCGCATGGGGGCTACCGGCCCCCAGGCCGCCGAGGTGGTGGGCGGCCGGATTGAGGAGACGCCGGCCTCCCTTTCCAGCGGAGCGGCGGGGAGGCCGGCGGTGTGGTGTTCATGCTCCTCCCAGTTGGAACCAGACCACACGGCCGGTGGTGGTCTCGTGCCAACCCCAGGCCGTGGCCAGTTTCTGGACCAGCCACAGGCCCCGTCCCCCGCCGCTGTCGAAGTCGACCTCGGTACGGAGCCAGGGGATGCGCCTGGCCGAACCGGCGTCGATCACGTCGCAGTGCAGCGTTCCATTGTGGCGGGCGACGGCCACGATGACCCGTCCGCCGGGGACGCGTCCGGAGTCGGAGTGGCACACGGCGTTGGTGACGAGTTCGCTGACCAGCAGGAGCGCGTCGTCGGTCTGGGCGTGCGCCGAGCCCTCCAGCAACTCACGGACGTAGCGCCGCGCCTTGGGCACGGAGGTGACCTCCGCGGGCAACTCGACCTGGCCCAGCGTTTCCAGCTCCTTCACCATGCCACCCCCCAGTGACTCGCGGAGACGACCTCCGCGAGTACTCCGACCTGCCCACGGAGGCGGCGGATGAACGGCTTCCGGAAGTACGGCCGGCTGATTCGGCGGTGAGCGGGTACCACGAGGGTCGACCACGGCGACGGACAGCAGAGAAGTGGGGTTGTCGAGACCCCACTCCTCTTCTCCTCTGTCCGTTGTCGTGGCTAGTGACCGCATCGACTGCAGGTGTTTCCGCCGCAGTGATCCGGTGCCTGGGCAGAGGTGAGATCGACGACAGGTTCGAACACAAATGTCTGGTCGACGGTGGTCTCGGTCAGGGTCTCTGTGCTCATGGGTTTCCTTTCGCAGTGTGACCCGCCGTGGGCGGGTCACAGCTCGACGACCCGTTGCCGGGCCGCTTTCCGCGCCGTTCGGGTGACCTCTGTGAGGTCGGCGCGGAGCCTGATGGGGAGCCGGCTCAGTAACGGCCGGGGGCGAGGCGTACCACTCCGGCCGCCGCGAACCGGGTGAGCATGCCGGTGACCCGTTCGGCGTCGGCGCCGACCTCCGCGATCACCTCTGCGATCACCTCCGCGACGTTCCGGGTGCCGTCGCAGCGGCCCAGCAGGGCGGCGGTGGCGTCGTTGATCCGGTAGACCCGGAGCGCCGGCTCACCCCACTGGCGTCGCAGCAGGATCGACGTGCGCCGGGCGGGCAGTCGCGAGGGCGGCGGCTCGGCGGTGACGTCGTGGTCGAAGAACGCGACCCGGGCGGCGGGGGAGACGCCGGGCATCCCACGTAGCGGTCCGTCCGGAACGAGGACCGGTTCTCCGGCCGCCTGGGCGGCCCGCCGGTCACCGGCGAGTTGTCCGCACAGCAGTTCGTAGCGGGCGAAGTCGACCAGTGGCGTCGGCACCCGGCCGTCGATCCACGTCACCAGTTGCCCGGCCTCCCCGGAATCCGTAACCCCTTCGCCCGGTCGCGGCCGGCGGACGGTGGCGGCGGCGAACCCGTCCAGCAGTTCCGGGTGGTGGGCCTTCAGCTCGGCGACGGTGGCGGGCAGACAGGCCGTCACCTTCTGCACCAGCTTGCCGCGGACGCTCTCGCCGGTGACCCGGAGTCCCGCGGGGGAGGCGCCGGTCAGCATGGCCAGCTCGGCGTCGCTCAGCCCGTAACGGCGCCGCAGCCGGGCGGGGTGCTCACGCAGCGTCGCCAGCTCGGACTCGCGGGTCAGCACCGCCGCCAGGGCCTCCAGCAGGCCCATCAGACGCTCCCTGCCAGCAGGGTCCGGGCCCGGTCGATCTCCGCCAGCAGCTCGTACGGATCGTCGGGGAAGTTGCGGTCCCGTTCCACCAGGGTGGCCCGAACGGTGGTGCGGCCCACCAGTTCGGCCAGCAGCTCCCACACCCGGGGCGGTACCGGTTCACCATGGGTGTCGAGGGACGGCTCGCCGTCGTCGTTGTCCTCACCGCCCGCCAGATGCACCTGCGCCACCCGCTCCACCGGGATGGTGCCGAGGAACTCCAGCGGGTCGAAATCGTGATTGCGGGCGTTGATGTCGAGATTGGTCAGGTCCAGTAGCAGATGACACTCGCAGTTCTCCATCACCTCGGCGATGAACTGCGCCTCGCTGAGCGGGCCGGCCAGATCCACGTAGTAGGTGATGTTCTCCAGCAGGAACGGCGCCCCCACCGCGTCCTGCACCCGCTGCGCCCGGCGCCCCAGCCGGCGTGCCGCCTGGCGGGTACGGGGCAGCGGCACGAGCACCCCGAGCGCCACCTGATCGGTCCGGGTGAAACAGAGATGGTCGCTGAACCACGGCGCGTCGATCTCGGCGACCAGAGCCGCCAGCGCCTCAAGGTAGACCCCGTCCACCTCGCGGTCCGATCCGATGGACATCTCCACCCCGTGCGGCACGATCGGGAAGCGGGTGGCCAGCGCGCGCAACCGTTCCCGCCTGTCGGCCGGGGCGAACAGGAAGTGCTCAGTGATCACTTCCAACCAGTCGATCCGGTCGGCGTGCTGGTCGATCATCTCTGCGAGCTCGGCCCGGTAACCCAGGCCTGAGCCCAACTCGCGCGGTTCGAACACCGTGCACCCCCAAGATCCGGCGTGTGTCGCCATCCAGGGATCCCGCGTTGTCGGTACTCCCGACATAATTCCCGGGCCCGTTCCCGCCACACTCCCACTATCGGCAAATGCTGAATTATGCTGAAAAAAGCTGATATACACCGAAATATGGAAAGCGTTGATGACGGGTTGCCGGCGACCATGAAGATCTAATCTTCCAAAGATCTTGGATATACAGGCCCGGGAGCCCTTCTCCTCGGCCTCCGGAAGTCCTCCGCCGAGGCTCCCGCCGGAGCGGTTCGCTGCTTTCGCGGTGGTCGCGAGCGGTGCGGACGGACGCGCCGTGGGCGGTGCGCCGTTCCTCGCTGTTCCGGGTCCGCTGGGCGGCCATAAAGTGGGGCTCCAATGACTTCATATCCGCGTCGGCGCTCCCGCCGGCCGGGAAGGGGTGACCGATGACGGCCCTGGGCGGATTCCACCACGTCAAACTGCCGGTCTCGGACGTGCGCAAGAGCGTCGAGTGGTACGGGCGGGTACTCGGCCTCGAAGTGGCGATCGAGTTCGTCGAGGCGGGAGTGCTGCGCGGCGTGGCACTGCGCGACCGGGACGGCACCCTCATGCTGGCGCTGCGCGAGGAGCCCCGGCTGGCCGGGGAACTGCGGGGCTTCGATCCCGTCGCGCTCGGCGTGCCGACCTACGACGCGCTGGTGGAGTGGTCGGATCACCTCGACGCCGCCGGCACGGCCCACTCCGGAATCGCCGAGGCCAGCATCGGATGGCTGATCGGCGGGGTGACCGACCCCGACGGCATCGAGATCCGCCTCTACACCCTGCAGAAACGCGGCTGAAGCCACCGCCGACCACCGGCGGCCAGGACGACGCGGGTCCGCCGGTGGGTGCTCGGCGCCTCGGTGCTCAGCCGGCCGGAGGGCGCGCGTCCTCTCCGGGCGCCGGGTCGGGACGCATCACCACGGTGAGCAGGACGGCGGAGTCGTCGAGCGCGGTCAGGCTGTGCCGCTCCGCCGGGATGGCGACCTGGTCACCTGCCGTCCCCTCCCAGCTGTCCTGGCGGGTCGACAGGCGTACGCGCCCGTGCAGCACCTGCAGGGTGGCCTCGCCGGGGCTCTCGTGCTCGTCGAGGCCCCGTCCGGCGGCGAGCGCGAGCAGCGTCTGACGCAGGGAGTTCCGGCGTCCGCCGTGGACGGTGTGGGCGCTGCGTCCACTCGCGGCTTTTCGCGCCGCGGCCATGTGCTCGTTCGTCAGGGTGGTCAGAGAGGTCGTCAGCATGGTGCTTCCCTTCCGTCCCGGCCGGTTCACGCCGTCAGCAGCAGGATGCCGGTGACGAGCAGGGCGGCGACCTTGGCGGTCTCAAGGACGATGTAGGCGTGGTGGTCCTTCGAGCGTGGGGCGTCCTCACCGGCGAGGACACGGTCGGTGCGCCGGGTCAGTCGTGGCCGGATCAGACCGAGCTGCACCGCCAGGACCGCGACGGTGACGACGGCGGCGACCACCGTCCCGGTCGGCGGGCCGGCAATGAAGATCATGGCGATGAGCGCCACGGCGAGGACGGCCTCGACGGTGTTGAGGGCACGGAAGACCAGCCGGCCGATCCCGAGCCCGAGGCGCAGGTCCACCCCGGGCGCGCGGAACTTCAGTGGTGCCTCCAGGAACGAGATGGCCAGCACCATCCCGAGCCAGACGAACGTCACACCGGTGGCGGCGGCCGATGCCGGGGTCATCCGTGGTTCCTTTCTCCATCGCGGGCGTTGCCGGTCACCGGGTGCCGCCCGCTGTCGTGAGGTGTGCGAGGCACAGGTCGGGTTCGGCGAACGGGACGAGCCGGTCGACGGTCACCTGGGCGCCGAGCGCCGCCATCGCCCCCCGCATCAGCCCAAGGTGCAGCGGGCAGATCACCGCGGCCTGGGTCTCGACCAGTTCGACGAACGGGCAGTGCCGCAACCCGATCTGCCGGGGATCGCCCGCCGGCCGTTCCTCCGGCGCGAAGCCGAGGTCGTCGAGCAGCCGTACCAACTCGCGCACCGCCTCCTCGCGGGAAAGAGCGGCGGGCCGGTCGACCAGGAAGCCGCCCCAGGCGCGTCCGGCCTCGGTGGCCCTGGCGGCGGGGTCCGGGTCCGCGGCCAGGTCGCCGACCAGGATCTCGGCGAGCAGGCGGTAGTTGCGCGGCCCGCCGAGATCCATCCCGGGCCGCGCCCGGAACACCAGTGGCGGCCGGCCGGGGCCGGTGGGCGCGACGTGGACCCGCTCGACCTGGCCCGTTTCCGCCAGGGCGTCGAGATGGAACCGCACCGTGTTGGGATGGACGTCGAGTCGCGCGGCGATGTCGCCGATGCCGAGCGGCGAGGTGGATTCGCGGAGCATCGTCAGGATGAGCCCTCGACGGCCGGTCGCCGGCGCCACGGGGCGTTCGGCGGTCCACGTCGGCGTCTCGGGACGCCGGGCGCCTCGCGCGGGCGCCCCTTCGGGCGTCGCGCCGCCCGAGCCGTCGGTGTCATCGGCCCCGTGAGGTCTCCTTCGCCCGGTCATGTCCGGCTCACGCCCCCTGCGGCGGCAGCGCCGTGACCATCGCGGTGTCGACGCCCAGCGCGCCGATCCTGGCCGCACCGCCGGGCGACCCCAGGGGAGCGTCCCTGCCGGGCAGCGGCTCGGTGAAGAACCGCTCGTTGTCGGCCAGGTAGACGCCCAGCGGGGCGGGGAGGTCGTCCTCGTAGTAGATCGCCTCGACCGGGCAGACCGGCTCGCACGCACCGCAGTCGATGCACTCGTCCGGGTTGATGTAGAGGCTCCGGCCGCCCTCGTAGATGCAGTCGACCGGACACTCCTCCACGCAGGCCAGATCCTTCTCGTCCACGCAGGGGAGCCCTATCACGTAGGTCATGCTCCGAGTTTACACAAAAGAAAATTGTATAAATAGACCCGACGGGAGGAACGCGATGCCCGACCGCACGGTATGGGCCCGTGTGAGACGACAGAGGTGTGGCGCGGGCGTTAACGCCGTTGTTACCGGTGGTCGGATACGACTTCGATCATGCGAATACTGGTGGTGGAGGACGAGCGGGATCTGGCCGACCTGGTGGCGATGGGGCTGCGGCGGCACGCGATGGCGGTCGACGTGGCCTACGACGGCGAGGCCGCGGCGGAACGGCTGGCCGTCAACGACTACGACGTGCTGGTGCTGGATCGGGACCTGCCCGGGATATCCGGCGACGTGATCTGCCGGGACCTGGTGCGGGCCGGGGCGCGTACCCGCGTCCTGATGCTGACCGCGGCCGCGTCGGTGCCCGAACGGGTCGCCGGGCTGGGGCTGGGGGCCGACGACTACCTGCCCAAACCCTTCGACTACGCCGAACTGGTGGCGCGGGTGCGGGCCCTGGGCCGACGCAACCAGCCGCCGCTGCCACCGATGCTGGAACGGCACGGGATCGTGCTGGACCCCCAGCGGATGCAGGTCTCCCGCGACGGCCGCTTCCTGAGGCTGTCGCTGAAGGAGTACGCGGTGCTGGAGGTGCTGATGCGGGCGAACGGGAGCGTGGTGAGCGCCGAGACGCTGCTGGAGTCGGCGTGGGACGAGCACGTCGACCCGTTCACCACCGTGGTGCGCGTCGTCATCAGCCGGTTGCGCGCCAAGCTCGGCGACCCGCCGTGCATCAGGACCGTGCCGGGCGCCGGGTACCTGCTGTGATCCGGAGTACGACCCGGAGACCCGCGGCGCACCCGGCACGCGGTCGGGGAACGTGCGGCGCCGGAGGTCCGCGGTGACCCGGCACGCGGCCTGGAAGCCTTCCGGCACGGTACGGACGCGCCTCACCCTGCTGTACACCGGCCTGTTCCTGGTCACCTCGACGATCCTGCTCACCGTGGTGAACCTGCTGCTCACGAGCGCGCTGGAGAGCCGGGTCAGCTCCATCACGGAGGACTTCCCGCCCTTTGGCGAACTCCCCCCGGGAGCAGGGCCCGCGCCGAGGGCACCCGGGGCGCCTGACCGGCCGGTGCGGCCCGAGGTCGTCGACGCCATGAGCGGTCTGCCCGGCGCCGTACTGCGCTACCAGTGGACGGTCAGCGCGATCGTGATCGCGGTGCTCACCGTCGTCTCGGTGGTCGCGGGCTGGTGGCTGGCCGGACGGGTGCTGAGCCCGCTGCGGCACATCACCGCCACCGCGCACCGGCTCTCCCTGTCCAACCTGCACGAGCGGATCGCGCTGGCCGGTCCCCGCGACGAGCTCACGGACCTCGCCGACACCTTCGACGCGATGCTGGAACGGCTGGAACGGTCGGTGGACAGCCAGCGCCGTTTCATCGCCAACGCCGCCCACGAACTGCGGACCCCGCTCTCCGTCCAGCGGGCCGCGATCCAGATCGGGCTGGACGACCCGCTGCCGGACCGTCTGATCCCGGTACGGGAGAAGCTGCTGACCGCCAACCGGCGGACCGAGCGGCTGATCGACTCGCTGCTCCTGCTCGCCCAGGCGGAACACGGTCCGGGCGGCATGGAGCCGGTGACCCTGGACCCGCTGGTCCGCCAGACGGTCGAGGAGACGGCCGCCGACGGTGTCGTCGTCACCGCGGACACCCGGCCGGTCGTCGTCGAGGGCGACCCGGTGCTGCTCGGCAGGCTGCTGACCAACCTGTTGCAGAACGCGGTCCGCTACAACCGTCCCGGCGGGACCGTGCACGTCGGCCTCACCGCGACGGGCGTCCTGACCGTCCGCAACACCGGCCCGGAGGTACCCGCCGAACGGATCGCCGAGCTGTTCCAGCCGTTCCGCAGGCTGCACTCCCGGACCAGGACCGCCGACGGCGCCGGTCTCGGCCTGTCCATCGTGCTCTCGATAGCCCGAGCCCACCGTGCCGACCTCACCGCCCGCCCCAACCCGGGGGGCGGCCTTGAGCTGACCGTACGGTTCCCCGTCCACACCGGTGCGGAGCCCGGCGGCCGCCGGGCTCCGTGATCGGTGCGGGCCTACTTCAGCAGGGTCAGGGCCTTCGCGACGCCCGGGTCGCGTCCGGCGGACAGGTCCGCGGAGGTCGTCGGGGCCTGGTGGTCGGGGACGACACCGATGGTGTTGACGACCTCCCGGTTCGCCCCGATCTCATGGAACCTGGGCAGGATGAGGACGCTGCCGTCGTCGAGCAGGTAGCCGGCTCCGGGACCCGACACCGCGCCGGCGGTACGGGTGCCGACCAGGGTGCCGAGCCGGAGATCCTTGACCGTACTGGTGAAGGAGTCGCACGCCGAGGCGCAGCCGCGGTCGGTGAGCGCGACCAGGGGCAGGCCCAGCAGCGGCACGGTGTCGTCGCTCCGGTTGGCGGTGCAGTGGTCGCGCACGTCGCACCAGTAGCTGGTGGTCTTCCCGCGCGTCCAGGCGCCGAGCAGCCTGGCGACCTCCTGCGGGCTGCCGCCGCCGTTGCCGCGCAGGTCCAGCACGACCCCGCGCAGGGGCGCCTTCTCCCGCAGGGAGGCGATGGCCGCAAGGACCTTGTCCGCCGCGCCGGGGAAGAAGGCCGGCAGCTTGACGTAGGCGACGGAGCCGGACAGCAGCCTGGAGGAGACCTTCGGCTCCGATCCGGAGACGGGCGCGGGCGTCACCGAGGCGGTGACGGTGCCGCCGGTGGAGGGGCGGCGCAGGGTGAGCCTGATCGCCTTCCCCGCCGGGAGCCCGGCCAACCCGTCAAGAACCCCCTGGGAGAGCACCCCGTTGACGACGAGCGGCACCCCGTCGACCGAGACGAGCTCGTCGCCCGGCCGGATGCCCGCCTTGGCGGCCGGTCCTTCAGGAAGGACGTCGGTGATGAAGAACGGCGGGGTGGCCGCCGGATCGGCCACTCCCGGAGGACGGAGGCCGGAGAGGCGGGCGCCGAGCGACATCCCATCGGGAGTCGGACGATTCCAGTTCGCGTGGTTGTCGTCGAGGCTCTTCACCATGCCCCGCATCGTCGCCTCCGCGACCGCCTGCCGTACCTCGGGAGCGGCGGGCAACGTGTCGACGACCTTCTGGTGGACGGAGCGGAACGCGGCCCAGTCGGCGTCCCTGCGGCCGGTGAGTGCCGGCAGGGTGGCGTTCGGCCGGTCCAGCCCGCGGCGTTGCAGTTCCTGGGTGAGCGCGGCGAACGCGGGCACCAGCAGCGTGCGGGAGTCCAGGACCGGGCCGCTGTAGTAGTTGGCGAAGACGCAGCGGTACGCCTGCTCGATGGTGGTGACGGTGGTCGGCTTCAGTGCCGGAGGTCCGGACGGGCCGGACGGGGGTGTGCACGCCGGCGGCCGGTCGCCGGCCGCGCGGTCGGCACTCGCGCCGGCGGTCCCGGAACCGATGAGAGCGGCCAGCGCGACCGCGACGACGAACGATTTTCTGTTCCTCATGCCACCGAGCATCGCGATCACGCTGTTGCCGGGGGGTGAACGCGAACGTTAACACCGCTGTAGCGGTCCACCTGGTAGGGAGCGGGATTCGCTCGGCACCGCCGGCCGCGGCGGGTCAGCCGGGAGCCTGACCGAGGGCGGTGGCCAGATCCTCCCCGGCCCATCCGGTGCCGTCTCTCCAGATCGTCGTGATGTCGAAGGCGGTGGTCAGCATCGCCGGTGCCCACGCGGGTTCGGGGGCCTGGGGGAGCACGAGGAAGCGGTGCTCCGCGCGGTCTCCGCCGACGTGCTCGACCTCCATGATCCGCAGTACCGCCTCGCGCATCCGCTCGTAGGTGTGCCCGCCCTCTCCCAGGACCTCGTACAGGACCGCTCCCCGCGGCCCCTTGCAGACGATGTCGGCGAGAGGGGACTGGGAGGGGACGAGCCTGGCCCCGTGCAGCTCGGCGATGAGCCGGTAACGCACCTGCTCGTGGACGTGGCACCGCCTGTCGGCGCCGACCCGCTCCTCCAGCGAGGAGACGAAGGACCGGAAGCTCTCATCCGTGGCCGGGGTGTCGGGCTCCATCGTGGTGTTCTCCTCGGGGATGGTGGGTTCCTCCGGTACGGGGGGTGCCGATCCGTTCTGCGCGATGAGCGGTGAGATGGTGGGTTCTTCCGGTACGGGGGGTGCCGATCCGTTCTGCACCGTGATCGGGGAAGTAGCCGGTTCTTCCGGCGCCACGAGCGCCGGGGCCTCCGGTGCGCCCAGCAGCTCGGGGAGCGGCGCCGCGTGGACGACGGTGAGCGACTGGGTGCACCTGGTGATCGCCACATAGAGCCGGCGCGGTCCCGCGGGCCCCTGGCCGGCGATGGCGGCGGGTTCGACCACCACGACGTGGTCGAACTCCAGGCCCCTGGTCATGGTCGCGGGCAGCACGCTCACCGGCGGTACGTCGTCCGCCGCGACGGTTCCCTGCAGCGCTGCGACCTTCCGCTCCAGCTCCTCCAGCAGTGCGGTGCCGTCGGGGGCGATCAGCGCGACCGACCGCGACCGCTCCAGGTCGGCCGTGGCGAGATCCAGTGCCCGGGCGAGGGCCTCGTCCGCCAACCGCTCGGGTCCGGTCCGGGCGATCGTCAGCGAGGTCTCGTCGGCGGGGCGCACCGACACCGGGACCGTGGTGGACAGGGACACGGCCCTGGCCAGCGGCGCCGCGAACCGCATGACCTCGTCGGGGACCCGGTAGCCCACGGCCAGCTCGGCCAGGTGCCAGCCGTCGCGCCCGCTCAGGATCCCGGCGAGCCGTCCCCACACGTCGTACTGGCGGGCGCCGGTGGTCTGGGCGAGATCGCCGAGCACGGTCATCGAACCGCCGGGGCAGCGGCGGGCGATGGAGCGCGCCTGCATGGGAGTGAGATCCTGGGCCTCGTCCACCACGATGTGCCGGTAACGGCGTGGCTCGTCCCCGGACAACAGATGGCGCAGCTCCTCAAGGCAGACGAGGTCGTCGAGAGTCCAGGGCTCCTCGGAGGCACGGCTCACCCGGGGGCGCAGCACCGCCTCCCGCTCCTGCTCGGTCAGCACGCCGGGAGCCGCCGCGTGGATCGCGTCCGGGTCGTTCAGCGTCCTGCGCAGGATGGTCTCGGCATTGAGTGCCGGCCACACCGCGTTGATCAGGGAGGCCACCCGGCCGTGTTTCTCGATCCCGGACCGCAGGGCGCCGTCCGGGCGCTGCCCGGGGAGCGCCTTGGCGTACCTGCTCAGCAGGCGGTCGACGAACGTATCGACGAACTTGCGGCGGCGGACCAGGTAGGGGCCGCTGGAGTCGCGCGCCTCGACGACGAGCGCCTCGATCTCGGCGCCGGGAAGCGTCAGCGCGGCTCCCCGGTACGGGGTGCTGAAGACGTCGTCACTGATGTGCGAGGCCGGCGCCTCGGGCCGGATGCCGCTCTCGACGACGCGGCGCAGCACCTCGGCCATCCGCTCGTCCGACTTGACCAGGTGCGCCGCGGGAGTGTCGACGGCGCGGACCTCGCCGTCCCAGAGCCGCGCCACCTCCACCGTCGCCACCCCCCGGCTGCCGAGCCTCGGCAGGACCTGGCTGACGTAGCGCAGGAACCCCCGGTGCGGTCCGACCACCAGGACGTCGTCCGGGGCGAGCCCTCGGTTCGTCGGGTCCAGCAACCAGACGACGCGGTGCAGGCCGACCGCGGTCTTTCCGGTCCCCGGGCCGCCCTGCACGACCAGCACCCCCGGCCGCCCGTCGGAGACCAGGTCCAGCTGGTCTCGCTGGATGGTCTCCACGATGTCGCGCATCAGCCCGTCGCGGGCCCGGTCGAGGTCGGCGAGGAGGAAGGCGTCGGCGTTCTCGCCGGGCGGCTCCTCGGCGGGGGAGACGGCCTCCGGGACCTCCTGGAGTCTGCGGTTCGCGACCCGGGGCCGGATGTCGTCGAGGTAGTCGGTCACTGTGCGTCCGTGCAGGCGCAGCTTGCGGCGGAGCCGGATCTCGCCGGGGCGGGAGGCGCGGGCCTTCATCCAGCGGATCGCCTGTTCGGTGGTCCAGCTGATCACGACGAGATCGCCCTCGGCGTCGCGGACCGCGCGGCGCCCGATGCGCCAGGTCTCCCTGCCGTCCGGGTCGTCGGCGACGTCGACGCGCATGAAGACGAGCGGCTGCTCGCCGAGGTCGTCCTCCACCCCGAACTCGGGGGGAACGTCCGGGACGAAGGGGAGGCCGACGTCGGGGTGCTCCTGGCCGTGCGTGCTCCTGATCCGGTCGACGCCGAGCCGCCTGCGCTCGACGCAGTCGTACGCGTGGTCGACGGCGCGCTGCTCCTCGGCGATCACGGCGATGCGCTCTTCGTGCGGAACCACCAGGGCGCGGATGCCCGCGCCCGTCCCGCCTGTCCGGTCGCCACTCACCGCTCCGGCGGCGCGGTCACCACTGGCCGCCAGGGCGACGGGGTTGCCGCCCCGGGTCAGGGTGGCACGGTCGACGCTGCCCATGTTTCCTCCGAGGTCGGTGCCCGGGGCACTGCTGGACTGGGATTTCCCTCGCCGGGACGCGCGGCCCACACCGGATCGGAGTGAGAGGACTCCGCTCGGTAATCCGATCGAGTGTGCGCCGCGTCACACTCATGGACCGTAAGCCATCTTTCGGAAAATGTGAACTGAACGCACAAAGATTTTTTATGTGAACTATGGACTATGGTGTGGTGTCCGCGGTGGAGCTCTCGCGGGAGATCCGCCGCGGCTTCCACCGGAGAGTTACCTTGAGATCGTGGTGAACTCTTCGGTACGGGACACGCGGTCGCTTCGATACTGGGAAAGGCAGGCCGACGCGTACGACCGGCGGATGGCGCTCGTCGAGCGCCGGTTCTTCGCCGGCAGCCGTCCATGGCTGTGCGAGCAGGCGTCCGGCGACACCCTGGAGGTGGCGGTCGGCACCGGCATGAACCTCGCCCACTACCCGGAGGGTGTCCGGCTGACCGGGGTGGAGTGGAGCGCCGCCATGCTCGCGGTGGCCCGGCGCCGGGCCGAGACTCTCGGCCGGGCGGCCGATCTGCGGCAGGGCGACGCGCGCGCACTGACCTTTCCCGACGAGAGCTTCGACACGGTCGTCTGCACGTTCTCACTCTGCGGCATCTCCGACGAGCGGGCGGCGCTGGAGGAGATGGCCCGGGTGCTCAGACCGGGCGGCCTGCTGCTCCTGGCCGACCACGTGGCCTCGTCGTCCTGGCCGCTGCGAATGGGGCAGCGGCTGGTCGACCTCTTCAGCGTGCCGACGGCCGGCGAGCACTACTGCCGCCGGCCCCTGATCGGGGTGCGCGAGATGGGATTCGCGGTGGAGCGGCACGAGCGTTTCAAACTCGGCGTCATCGAGCGGCTCGCGGCCAGGAAGCCGGCCGCCGGGTAGTGGCCTCCGCCCGGTCGCGCCGGCTCAGCCGAGGGCGTGGCCGACGGTGGCGTCGATGTGGCCGGGAACCGGGTCGTGCCGGTCGCCGACCGACGAGGTGCCGGTCGGTTCGAACATCAGGATCGAGGCGCCCCTGGCCGACGACGGCCGGTGCTCGACACCGCGAGGTACGACGAACACCGCGCCCTGTGGCAGCGTGACGGCGCGTTCGCCGGTGTCGGCATCGCGCAGGGCGATGGACAACTCGCCGTCGAGCACCATGAAGAACTCGTCGGTGTTCTCGTGGACGTGCCAGATGTGCTCGCCGGACACCTTCGCGATCCGGACCTCGTAGTCGTTCACCCGGGTGACGATCCGCGGGCTCCACAGCTTGTCGAAGCCGGCCAGCGCGGTTCGCAGGAGGATTGGTTCACCGTTCATGGGGCCATCGTGGCGGGTGGCGTCCGGGCGGTGTGAGTGCTAGGAATCGCACATGTCGCATGGATCCTCGCAGGGGCACCGGGTGACCGTGATCGTGGACAACGGCTCGAACCCGTTCGAGCTGGGCGTGGCGACCGAGCTGTTCGGGCTGCGCCGCCCCGAGATCGACGTGCCGTGGTACGACTTCACGCTCAGCGCCGCGCTGCCCGCCGTCCGCATGCACGCCGGAATGTTCACCCTGTCGGACGTGGCCGGGCTTGACGCGGTCGACGCGGCCGACACCGTGATCGTGCCCAACCGGCCGGATCCGCTGGTGGAGCCGGCCCCGGAGGTGCTGGAGGCCATCCGGCGCGCCGCCGGGCGGGGCGCCCGGCTGGTGAGCTTCTGCACCGGTACGTTCACCCTGGCCGCGGCGGGCGTCCTCGACGGTCGCCGGGCCACCACGCACTGGCGCTGGGCGAAGGCGTTCACCGCCCGCCACCCCGAGGTCCGGCTCCAGCCCGACGTGCTGTTCGTCGACGACGGCGACGTGCTGACCGCGGCGGGCAGCGCGGCGGCGCTGGACCTCGGCCTGCACCTGATCCGCCGCGACCACGGCGCGGAGGTGGCCAACACGGTGAGCCGCCGCCTGGTGTTCGCGGCGCACCGGGACGGCGGTCAGCGACAGTTCGTCGAACGGCCGGTGCCCGCCGTGCCCGACGCCTCCCTCGGCTCCGTGCTCGCCTGGGCGCAGGAGCGGCTGGACCGGCCGCTGACCGTCGCGGACCTGGCGGCCCGCGCGGCGGTCAGCCCCGCCACCCTGCACCGGCGGTTCACCGCCCAGCTCGGCATCACCCCCCTGGCCTGGCTCACGGCCGAACGGGTGGCGCTGGCCTGTCGGCTGATCGAGCGAGGCGAGCTTCGGTTCGACATGGTGGCCCGGCTCAGCGGGCTCGGAACCGCGTCGAACCTGCGGGCCCGGATGCGGCGGCAGACCGGGCTCAGCCCGCTGGCCTACCGGCGGCGGTTCGGGACGGGCGCCGAGCCGGCCCCGGCGGGCTGAGTCCCCGGTCAGTTGGTACGGGTGTTGGGAAGATGATCGCCCAGGTAGCCGATCCAGATCCTGCCGGTGCTGCCGGCGGAGTCGTCGTGGAAGTACATCCGAGGGGCCGGGTACCCGACGGGCCGGAGCTTGATGTGCGACTCCATCAGAATCCGCCCGCTCGGATGCACCTCGGGCGGGACGGCGAACCTGCGGGGTGCGCTGAACTTGGCACGGGTGACCACGCTCTTCGACTCGCGCATGGAGAGCATCCCGGTGGGGATGGTGCGGCGGCCGGGGGAGTCACCGGCGCACCAGTCGTAGAAGCCGCCCGCGAACCTTCCGCCGGACCGTGCCCCCGCGAAGTCGTCCAGGGCACGCAGCGCGTCCCAGGCCTTCGCCGCCCAGGTACGGCACTGGATGTGATGCTCCAGGTCCAGCCGGGCGGCGGCGCCGTAGGTGTCGCCGACCCCGATGTGCCGCAGGCTCTCGCGGGCCTCGGCCAGCACCTCGACCAGGCCGCCGGGCTCGAACACCGGATCGTCCTCGGTCACCCCGTACACCGGCTGGCCCGCCTCGGCGAGCCTGCGCTCCAGCCAGCGGACCCGCTCGGCGAGCTTCCTGGCGCTCGTGACGGCCTCGGCGTACTCCTCGTTGAGCAGCCGGTGCTCGTCGCGGAGGTTCCTCTCCGCCTCGGTGGCAGGCCCGTCGCCGCGCCGTTCCGCGGCGATGTCACGCAGGCCGGAAAGGTGCGCGCCGAGCACGCGGATCTCGCGGAGCACCTGGCCGGAGTCGCCCGGGACCTGCGACGACGTGGCGAGCCCGAGTGCCGCCTCCAACTCCCCGCGCAGTTCCTTGACCACCATGTCCGCGACACTCCGAGCGGTCTCCGCGGTGGCTTCGGCGGCGGTTTCCACGGTGGTCTCGGCGGTGATCTCGGCGGTGATCTCGACGGTGGCCTGCACGGCGGCCTTCGCGGGGGTGACGGCTTCGGCCTTCGGCGCGGTGGGGCGCCTGGTCATGGCCATCATCCGCCGCCGCATCTCCTCACGGGCGAAATCGACCTTCGAGGGCCGGGGCGCGGCGGCGTCGGCGATCTCGCCAGGTTCGGCCCGTCCGGCGAGTACGCGGTACACCACGTCGAGCGTCCGCCGCATGTCGTCGGGGAGCTTACGGTGTGCGGTCTCACCGATCGCCCCGTCGACGATCCGGTCGAGGGCGGCGGCGCCTCGGCTGCGGATCGCGGCGTCGCCCATGGGCGGGTGCCGGCGGGGGTACTGCTCCCCGGCGGGATCGAAGGGGGCGAAGTAGGTGCGGACCGCCGCGCCGAACACGCCCAGCTCCGGGCCCATCGCCTCGTTGAACCGGTCCTGGGCGCGCAGGTCGGCCAGCCGTACGACCAGGCCCGCCCCGGCGACGCCGTCGGCCAGCTGATCGGCGCGCTCCCGCGCCACCTCGGGGTCACGAGGGTCTGGGGAGACGACCAGTATCGGTACCCGGCGCCGGGGCTCGGTCATCACGGAGACGAACCGCTGCACGCCGTCCTCGGTGAGGAGCACCGCGGCGCCCTCCACCTGGACGGCGCCGTCGCTGATTCGCGCGGTGTTCAGGTACGCGCGGAGGAAACCCGGCGCCTTCACCATCGCCGGTTCCGGCTGCCGCTCGGCTCTCTGTCTCCCGCGCTGCTTCGCGCCCCGTCTCGCGGCCGGATCAGGTCCCCCGTGCTGCTCCACGGTGACGACCACCCATCCGGTCATGGCCGGCACCGATTCCGCGTAGGTCACCCGGGTCCGCAGGCGTCCCTGCTCGTACGGCTCGTCCAGCGTGTAGCGGCCGCAGTCGCCGCGTCGCTCCATCACCAGCCGGGCCCCGCCGGCCTCGGCCTCGTCCTTCACCACCGCGGCGCTCGGCGGCGGGAACCCCTTCCGTACGACCCAGTCGGAGAAGCCGCGGCGCAGCCGGATCGAGATCGGAGGGGTGGGATCGCGCAGCACCGCCTGATATAACCGCGTCACATTCGACGTCATGATCACGACACCTTCGTCAACATCGGGGGTACGGCTCGCATCCGGTGAATGGACGTCGGGCGCGTACGAGGTTGGATGTCAGCGGGGCTCGAAGATTCCCGCAGGTGCGCATAGTGCGGCATGAACGCTTATTTAGGAGGGGGTTCCGCAATATCGGTGGTTAATAGGGTGGTATCAGGTGCTTTCGCGATAGGGCGAGGGTGACCCGACGTACCCGCACCGCCAGGGCCGGCTCCGATCGTCGCCGCGCTGGAGGCCGTCAGGGCACGGCGGGACGCCGGCCTCGCGGGAGGCGGCCGCCGACTGGTCGACAGCGTGCTGCGGTGTCCCGACGAGCCCGGTGAGGCGCTGGCCTATTCCGCCGGCTCGGCGGGACCGACATCCCCTCGGCGGTTCAGCGCCATTTCCACGGCCACGACCGGATCGTCATCGTCACCGACGAGCAGACCCGCCCCGGCTGGCTGCCTTCCAACGGTGCCTCCTACGGAGGCGGACCGGAGCGGCGGATCGACGACCTGGTGCCGCGGGACGTACCGCTGTACATGTGGAACTTCGGCGGCTACAAGCACGGTGCCACCCCCTCGGGAAAGGAGAACCGGCACACCTTCGGCGGCCTGACCAACGCGGCCTTCCGAATGATCCCGCTGCTGGAATCCGGCCGCAACGCGGACTGGCCCTTCTGAACGGGACGCGTTGTCGTGATCCGCTGACGTTGTCGTAGCCGAATGTAATGATGGCCTCACTTACTGCCATTGAACATTCCTGGTGGCGGGCGAACGACGATAAGAGCTGAAAACGACTGATAGGAGTAGCGTGACACTGGGACGAATTCGGGGAGGCGCCGTGATGAGCAGACCTCTTGAGTCGCCCAACCCCCTGGCCAGTGCGGTCCTCGCGATGCTGAAGGCGGCTCGTGAGACGGGCGTCGAGCTCACCCCGGAGACGCTGGCGAGGCTCCTCTATCTCGCGGACCTGGATGCCATCGAGTCGGGGCGAACGCAGTTCAGTGGGGCCACCTGGCGATGGGACGACTCCGGACCCTACGATCACGCACTCACCCGTGCCGAGGACTGGGTGGTCGAGAGCGAGCTGGTGGAGCGGAGAGAGACGCCGTATGTCGATCGCGATTCGTACGCGCTCACCGTGACCGTCGACATCGAGGATCCGCTGAGCGCGGCGGACATGGAGTGTGTCCGGAGTGTGCTGCGCCTCCATGGAGGCAGGAGCGCGGCAGACCTGGAAGAGTTGTCCGCCGAGACCGCGCCCGTGATCGAGGCCCAGGTGGCGGGGGATCGGGGGGTGCTGCTCGATCTCAACCGGGCACGGCGCCGTCAGCAGGTAAAGGCGCGCCTTGAGCGGTTCCGATCGCGGCGTGCGGCACGCCCTCCGGTGGAGGACGATCCCGGAGTGGATGACGCGCTCAGGGCGGAGTTTCTGGAGATGAGGGCCGGCCTCCGACGGGCCAACGCGAAGATGCTGGATGATCGATGAAGGGATCCATCCGCAAGGGTGGCGTCTACCTCGTCTCCGACCGGTCGCTCACGATGCCCCCCAACGATCAACGCAACTACCACCTCAAACGGCCAGTGATCATTCTCAGCGGTGACGCGAAGAACGAGCAGGCCACCTGGTCTCTGGTCTACGTCGTCCCCACATCGACGTCGACCACGCTCAGGACCGAATACTGTGTCAAACTCGCCCAGGGCACCGGCAACCTACCGAGCAAATGCCGGGCGAGGACGATCTGCGCCCAGCCCTTCCTCAAGGAGGAACTCGGTGACTACCTCGGACAGTTGTCACCCCAGGTCCTCCTCCTGATCGAGGAGAACCTGTTCGCCTACCTGGGCACGACCGACCAAGTGCAAGGCCGTCCATCTGGACATTCACTGGCACGGAGGTGTCGCCGGACTCCGGGTCGATCGCGGGTGTCAGCCGGGCTGGCTGCTGTCCTTGTGTTTGCCCCAGCCGTGCCAGCGGTCGATCTCGATCCAGGCGCTGACCCGGCCGCGGTCCCGCTGCGGGTACTTCTTCCCGAGGTACTGCTGGGCCAGCCGGTCGATGTCGGTCAGATCCCTGTCGTCGTGCATCTCGGCGACATGCCCGATGATGCTGACGTGCGTGTACCAGTTGTTCTCTTCGAGCACGGTGAGGGCGACCCGGGGGTCGTCGCGTAGGTGGTTCAGCCGCTTGCGGCCCTCGTCCATGTTGACCAGGATCCGGCCGTTGTCCCAGAGATACCAGGTGGCGGTGGACACCGGCCGGCCGTCGGGCTGAAGCGTGGTGATGACGGCCGGATTCGGCCTCTTCAGCATGGCGACTGCTTCCTCGGGAAGCGGCGGGTTCGACATGACCTCTCCTCTTCGCGTCGGCGTCTCACGTCCCGGACGGTGACGGTCACGCGACCTTCCGTACGCGGTCCGTCCCGTGCTGGAGCGCCGAGGGAACGCCTGTCGAGGCCGGAATCCCCGGCCACGCACAACCGGCCGCAGGAGTGAGAGTGCCCATCTCAGGTCGAGCCGCAAACCCGTGACCCTGGCACTTTTCCCAGATCAAGGCCGGTACGGGGCTCATCAAGGGCGTTCACGGACACAGCCGAGCCCCCGCTCACCGCGATCGGGCGAGCCGGAACCCCAGGTCGTCGATGCGGAAGGTCGGGTGACTCTTGCGGCGGCATGACGCCCGGCATCCCCGGGGACGGTCGTACAGACCTCCGCCCCGGAACACCCGGTACGGGCCGTAGACCTCGGGATCGTAGACGTCCCAGCACCACTCCCACACGTTGCCGATCATGTCGTACAGCCCCCACGCGTTCGGTGCCCTGGTCCCGACATCGTGCACCTCGCCGCCGGAGTTCCCGCGGTGCCAGGCGATCTCGTCCAGCTCCCCGTAGCGCACGCCGGAGGTCCCGGCCCGGCACGCGTACTCCCACTCCGCCTCGGTCGGAAGGCGGTAGCCGTCGGCCTCCCGGTCGCGGACCACGTCCTGGCCGTCGGGGTCGTCGCCCGTCGAGTAGCAGGGGCCGAGCCCCGCCGCTTCGGAAAGCAGGTTGCAGAACCGGACGGCGTCCATCCAGGAGACCTCGGTCACCGGTGTCCGCGGTCCCGCCGGACTCGCGGGCGCCTCGCCTCGGACGGCGCGGTACAGCTCGCGGGTCACCGGATGCGGCGCCAGCTCGAAGGCCCCGACCTCGACCTTCCAGATCGCCTTCGTGCCCTCGTCCCGCAGGAAGATGTTCCCGGCGGGGATTTCGACCATGTGCTCGGCGACCGTTCGGCGCGGTGTCGACTCAGGGCTCATCGCAGGTCCTGTTCCACTCGGCTGGTCCGGGTGAACGACATGCGGATACACCCGTTCGGGAACGCTACCAGGCGCCCCGCTCGAGCCTCATCCGAGCGCGACCGCGTCTCAGCGCAGCAGCGATCGCGCGGTGGGTGCCAGCCGGAGTCGCCGAGGAGCGCCGGTGAGCGTTTCCGACAGTTCCGGGAGCACCCGATCGTGCCAGGTGCGCGAGCGGGCCAGCCGCTCCTGGTGATCGGCGAGTTGGTCGGGACCGGTGAACCGGGAGAACCACACGAAGACGTTCTCCCCGGTGCGGACCGGCAGGGCGGGGAAGGTGTTCTCGGCGTACTCGGTCCGCAGGCGGGCCAGCGGTCGTGCTCCGGTCTCGGCCAGCACCGGTCGTACGGAGCGGTCGAAGAAGTCCACGAAGGCGTCGTCGAACGGCCGGTCGCGGTGGTAGATCGTCGCGGTGACGATCGACGGCGGCGCGGCACCGCCGACCGGAGGTCGCGCCGATGCCGGAAAGTCCGCTCCCGAGCGCAACAGCAGCACGTCATCGGAGTCGATCATCGTCGCGTTGGCCCGGTCCCGGTTCGCCTTCCAGACCGGACCGCCGTAGAAGGAGCGCAGTGCCTCGGCCCGGCGTTCCATGTCGGGGAATCCGCGCAGCCAGACGAACCGGTTCGGGGCGTCGAGGTCGCGGAACTGGCCGATGACGGTCATCCCCGCCGCCTCCTGGGACTCGATGAACTCCCTCTCGAAGAGGTCGATCAGCACATCGCGTCCCCCCTCGTGCAGGGTGTACTGCCTGAGCTCGACGATCGGGTATCGGCAGTTCTCCACCGGCGAAGATCCTTCCGTGTCGCTGGAACGAACATTGTTGCTACTGAGGGCATGCGTCATCGCGCCTACAGGCAGTCCCGCAGCACATCGGCGATCGAGGTGCGACCGAGTTCGCGGCGCAGGCTCTGGTCGGCCCGCTCGTAGACCACGCCCAGCACGGGCCGGATGCCCCGGCCGATCGGGCACTCCAGGTTGGGCTCGGTGTGGTGCATGGCGAAGAGCGGTTCTCGCTCCACGGCGTCGTACACCTGGAGCAGGGTGATGTCCTCGGGCGCGCGGGCCATGCTCCAGCCGGCCCCGGCCCCGTGACGGACCTCCACCAGGCCTGCCCGGCGCAGATCGCCGAGGCTGCGCCGGATGATCACCGCATTGGTGTTGACGCTGGCGGCGACCTGCTCCGAGGTCAGCCACTCCTGCCCGCGCCGCTGGGCGAGCGCGATCCAGGTCAGAGCGTGTACGGCGATCGTCAGCCGGCTGTTCGCAGCCATCGTCCTCCTTGTTGTAACAACGTATGTTACATTCAAACGGCCGACGCCGAACCGGATGCCGGGTGAAGGAGCCGGGCGCGGGCAGGCGCGGCGGTGCCGGCGACCGCGCTCGCGGGGTCCGGGAGGGGCTCACGGTCCGAGACCGGGGCGGCCCCGCCGGGGGGCGAAAATCGGGTGCGGACAGGGGGTGCTTGCGGAAAACATGGGGCCTATGAGTGTGCGTATCGACGATCCTGTCCGGCTCGGTGAGAGCCGGCTCCCCGACGGTCGGCTGCTCGGCTGGGCCGAGTGGGGCGCACCGGACGGCATCCCGGTGCTGCTCTGTCCCGGGGCGGCCACCAGCCGGCGGCTCGGTTTCGGCACGGATGTCGTCGACGAGCTCGGAGTGCGTCTCGTCTCCGTGGACCGCCCGGGACTCGGCGCCTCGACCCCCGCACCCGGCCGGACGTTCGCCGGCTTCGCCGAGGACGTCCGCCGTCTCGCCGAGCTGCGCGGGCTGGGATGCCCGGCGGTGGTCGGCAGCTCGCAGGGCGCGCCGTTCGCGCTCGCGTGCGCCGTCGAGGGGGTCGCCGCGGCGCTGGCCGTCGTGTCCGGTGCGGACGAGGTCGCCGCGCCGGAGTTCGCCGAGATGCTGCCCGCGGAGCTGCGCGGGCTCGTCGACCGGGCCGTGCACGATCCGGACGGGGCGGAGGAGTTCTTCGCCGGCTTCGGCGCGGACGCGATGTGGGACATGGTCATGGCCGGGAGCCCGGCCTCCGACCTGGCGGTGTATCGGGATCTGAGGTTCGGGGCCGCCTACCGCAGGGCGCTGGACGAGGGGTTCGCCCAGGGAGCGGCCGGTTATGCCCGTGACACCGTCCTGGCCATGGGGCGATGGCCGTTCGACCTGGGGAGGATCACCGTTCCGGTCGACGTCTGGTACGGCGAGCAGGACACCGGCCACTCCCCGGACCGGGGAGCGACGCTCGCCGCCCGGATCCCCGGCGCGGTACGGCACCTGGTGCCGGAGATCGGCGGCGCGGTGCTCTGGACCCACGCCGAGCCGATCCTCCGCTCCCTTGTCGGGAATGTGGCCCAGGAGGTCCCGGTGGAACGGCGGGCGCGCACCCGCTAGGGTCTGCCGCGCGCCTGCCTTTGCCCTGATGGGCCATCGTCACGGCGCGTGGCGACCTCACCGGCGACGAGTGGTCCCTGCGCCGACGTCACATCCGGGCCGGGGGCGCCGGTACGGTCGGCCCGCGGATTCAGTCGCCGGTGAAGTCGGGCCGGCGTCCTTCCTGAATCGAGGCGAAGCCTTCGCGGAGGTCCTGGGTGCCGAACATCAGTTGGTAGCCCCGGCGTTCCAGGGCGATGCCGGCCTCGAAAGAGGTGTCCAGGCCGAGGCGTACGACCTCCTTGATCTGCCGTACGGCCAGGCGTGGGCGGGAGGCGATCAGCGCGGCCAGTTCCACGGCCCGGTCGATGGCGTTTCCTTCCACCACCTCGGAGACGTAGCCGAGCCGGTACGCGTCGGCCGCGCTCAGGGGGGCTCCGGTGAGGAGGGCGTACATCGCGTTCTGCCGTCCGATGGCGCGGGGCAGGCGCTGGGTCGCGCCGCCGCCGGGTACCAGGCCGATGGTGACCTCGGTCTGCGCGAAGCGCGCGTTCTCCGCCGCGATGACGAAGTCACACTGCAGGATGAACTCGTTGCCACCGCCGAACGCGTCTCCGTTCACGGCGGCGATCACCGGTTTGCCGCTGTACCAGAACGCCTGGTGGGTGTAGGCGCGGATCGCGCCCACCACGTCGCGGCCGGCCTGTTCGTTCAGGTCGGCGCCGACGGCGAAGACGGTGTCGCCGCCGGTCAGGACGATCGCGCCGATGTCGTCGTCCTTGTTGAGGGTGTCGACGGCGGCGGCGAGCAGCTCACGTACCTCGGTGTTGAGCGCGTTGCGCACCTCCGGCCGGTTGAGCCGGACGATCGCGACACCGTCGCGGGGCTTTTCGATCTCGACGACTGCCATGGTGGCCTTTCTGCCGGCCCGATCACGGGCGGAGGGGTGTCAGTGGTGGGACTCGAAGGTGTCCATGTTCGGGTTGTTCCTAAGCCTTCCGAAGATCTCGGAGCCGTTGTTGATCCAGTGCGGGGACTCGGGCGTGCCGGTCGCGCCGTCGAAATCGGCGACGCCGATGAAGCAGATCATGAACCAGATCAGTTCCGCCGCGAACATCTCCGGGTGCTCGCGCGGGATCCGCCCGCCGACCCGTCGGGTCCACTCGGTCATGGCCGTGTCCAGGTCGATCCGGAAGCCCAGTGTGGTGTCGGGGATGTCCGTGTCGTGGAAGGTCACCAGGAGCCGGTCCTTGCCCTCCTCCTTCGTGTGGGTCACCCCCTCGAAGGTGAACGCGGGCCAGAAGGGCCGGTCGTGGAGGTACTCGTCCTCGGTCGGCGAGTGCGAGGTACGGCGGTTGGTGCGGTAGCGGTCGCTCAGCAGCGACCACATGTTGTCCCGGATCACCCCGAACAGCGCGGTGTCCTCGGCTCGGCCGCCGTCATGCGCGTGCGTCGTGCCGTCCCCGGCGGGATTGCCGTTCACGTTGCGTACGCTCCCTGGCTCGTCATTCCTTCGGACTGGATACGCGCCTTCATCCGCATCACCGCACGCGGCGCGTTGACCCCGGCCGCGGCGACGACCCGGCCTTCCCGGAAGTAGGTCGCGAACGGGTACCCGGCCGCCCCGGCCGTCTCGACACGGACCTCGTCGTAGCCGCGCGCGTGGCCGACCATCTGGTACTTGAGCCCGTACTGGTCGGACCAGAAGTACGGCACGTCCGCGAACGCCGAAGGTTCCCGGCCCTCCTGCCCGGCCTGCCAGCTCTCCACGGCGTGCCGCGCCTGGGCCGACGCGTTGCTCCAGTGCTCGACCCGCATCCGCCGCCCGAACAGGGGGTGCCTCCAGTTGGCGACGTCCCCGGCCGCGAAGATGTTCGGCCGCGCGGTGCGCAGGGCCTCGTCGCAGCCGAGACCGTCGGAGAGGTCGAGCCCGCCGCCTCTCAGCCAGTCGCAGGCGGTCACCGCGCCGAGCCCGAGGACGACCAGGTCGGCCGTGGTCTCCCCGCCGTCGTCGAAGGTCAGGACGACCGGGCCGTCCGGCCCCGCCGCCGACAGGCCGGTGACGGTCGTCAGCAGCCGGGTCGTGACACCGTGGGCGTGGTGCTGGTCCAGGCAGAACCGCCCCAGCTCGGCGTCGAACACGGGCTCCATCGGCAGCCGCCCCTGCACGACCAGTTCCACCGGCAGTCCGCAGGACCGCAGCGACGCGGCCATCTCACTGCCGACCAGGCCCGCGCCGACGACCACCGTGCGTGGCCGCCCGGCCAGCCGCTCCCTGATCCGCTCGGCGTCGGCGAGGGTTCGCAGGCAGTGGACCCCCGGCAGCCCCGCGAACCCCTGCGGTACGCGGGCGCGCATCCCGGTGCAGACGAACAGGGCGTCGAAGGGGATCCATTCGCCGTCGGACGGCTCCTCTCCCGCCCCCGTCTCACGGGTGATCAGCACCCGGTCCGCGTCCGGGTCGAGCCGCGCGCACACCGCGCGGTCCGCGATCCGCAGCCGCAGGCCGTGCTCCTTGGGGGCCGGCAGGCGGATCTCGTCGCGGGTGACCTTGCCCTGGATGAGTTCCTTGGACAGGGCGGGCCTGGAGTACGGGGCCGTACCTTCGGGGCCCCGTACCCAGACGACTTCGCCGGTGAAGCCGCGCCGGTCGAGTTCGGTGACCACGGTGTGGCCGGCGAGCGAGCCGCCGGCCACCACGATGGTCTTCGAGGTGTTGCCCACCACGGTCGCTCATTCCTCCAGGGTCAGGGCGAGGACCGGGCAGGAGGTGATCGACTGCCGGACCCGGGCGTGGACGGCCGGGTCGTCGGGGATCTCGTCCACGATGTGCAAAGTCAGGTCGTCGTCGATGTCGAAGACCTCGGGGGCGATGCCCATGCACACGCCGTTGCCGTCGCACAGGTTGCGGTCAACAGTGAGTTTCATGTCGTGTCCTCATACGGGTTTTCAGGAGGCGGTCGAGGGCGCGAGGGCGCTGTCGGCCAGGTCCACGTAGTCCTGGTAGCGCTTCAGCAGCCACTGGTTGAACTGGAGGAGCGACTCCTCCTGGTAGGAGTAGCGGCCGGGGCGGCGGAAGCGGGAGCGCATGCCCTTCTGCAGGGAGGCGTCCGAGCTGGCGTCCTGCTGGTGGAAGAGGACGAGACCATCCTGGGCGATCTTGTAGAGCTGTTCGAAGCGGGGGTGTTTGGTGGACTCCTCCGGATACAGGTGGCCGATGCGCAGGTTCATGTGTTCGGGCCCGTCCGGCAGGACGAGGTAGTAGAACAGGCCCTCCGGCACCGCCCCGAAACCCAGGTTCGGCGGGATAGACGCGAACATGACCTGGTTGCGTTCCTTCTCGGTGAGTGTCGGGATCACCGGGAGCAGGGCCTTGGTGGTCGGGTTGAAGCCGGCGTCGGCGTGGTAGAAGCCGGTCGGGTGGTAGATCGCGCCCTCGTCGGGGCTGATGTCGGCGAAGCTGGTCAGCCTGACGTGCGCGAAGTCGTGCAGCATGCCGTGGAGGTAGGCGCTGTGGTACGGCTCGATGCCGTTCTCCAGCTGGGACTTCCAGTTCCAGTTGTTGCCGCGCAGTTCGGCCACCGGCATGCTCACCATCTCGCCGATGTGGTAGTTCTCCAGTTCGGCGGTCAGTTTGGTGAGCGTGGGCGCGAGCGGCTTCGCGTCCGGGTCGAGGTTGGTGAAGACGAAGCCGTTCCAGATCTCGACCCGGTGCGAGGGCAGGTAGGCCTCTCCCTTCAGGTTCTTGAGGCCGATGGTGTCGTTCATGGACGGCGCCGCGATGAGGTTGCCGTCCAGTCCGTAGGTCCAGGCGTGGAAGGGACAGCGGAAGAGTTTGCCGGTGTTCCCCGACCCCTCGCACACCAGGTGGGCCCGGTGCGCGCAGATCGGACTGAGCACCCGGATCTCCATGTCCTTGCCGCGGACCATCATCAGGGGTTCGTCGCCCATGTCGACGCGCACGAAGTCGCCGGGCTTCGGGATCTCGTCGACGCGGCCGAGGCACAGCCACTGCCGCATGAAGATGGCCTCCTGCTCGAAGGCGTAGAACTCCGGATCGACGTAGCACTCGCGGGGAAGGTTCCATCCGGTGGCCATGTCGCGGGAGCCCTCTTCGATGACCTTGAGGATCCGCCGGAGGTGTGTTGAAACGGGCGCCTGACCCATGATGATGGTGCTCCTTAGGGCTTCTGCGATAGGTGTGAGACGACGCCGGGGGCGTGGGAGTCACACCGTGTTGTCGGTGCTCTCCTGAGCGCCGTGACTTTTGCCGGCCTCGGTGGCCGGTGTGCTCTTGCGGACCAGCAGGTGGTTGAAGAGCAGGTTGAGCAGCAGCGCCACCAGCACGGTGGCCGTGATGGCGCTGCCGAGGATGAACTGCGCGTCCTGGTGGAAGTTCTGGTAGATGGCGGGCACCACGACCGGCAGCATGCCGACGCCGAGGGCGACGGCGACGATGAGCAGGTTCTGGTTTCCCTCGAAGTCGACCTTCTGCAGCATCTGGATGCCCACGGCCGCGGTCATCGCGAACATCACCAGGCCGGCACCGCCGATCACGGGTCCGGGCAGGCTGGCGACGACCTCGCCGAGTTTGGGAATGGCTCCCATGATCAGCAGCAGAATGCCGGTGACCGTGATGACGTAACGGCTTTTGACCTTGGTCAGGCTGATCAGCCCGACGTTCTGCCCGAACGTGGAGTCCGGCACGGAGTTCATGAATCCGGCGAGCACCGCGGCGAGGCCGTCGGTGGCCAGGCCCCGGGCCATGTCCTTGTCGGTGACCTTCTTGCCGACGGCGTCGCCGATGGCGAGAACGCACGCGGTCATCTCGCTGAAGACCACGATCATGGCCACGCACATCGCGATGATCGGGACGACCCGGAATTCCGGCGCGCCGAAATGCAGTGGAGTGGAGAAGCCGAACCATTTGGCGCCGGCCACGGACGAGAAGTCGCCGAGGCCCATGAACCAGGCGATCACCGCCCCGATGACGAGGCCGAAGAGCACCGAGACGTTGCGGGCGAACCCCTTGAACAGGCGGTTCACCAGCACGATGATCACCACGACGGCGAAGGCCAGCAGGATGTACCGCACGCTCGCGTAGTCCGCCGCGGCCGGATCGGAGCCGATGATCAGATCGGCACTGACCTTGATCAGCGAGAGTCCGATGATCGTGATCACACAGCCGGTGACCAGGCTCGGGAAGAACCTCAGCACCTTGGAGAACGGCCGGGCGACCAGGATCCCGAAGACGCCGGCCACGATCATCGAGCCGTACATGGTCGGCAGGCCGTACTCGGAGCCGATCAGGATCATCGGGGTGAGGAAGGTGAACGAGGCGCCCGCGACCACCGGCATCCGGATGCCGAAGAAGCGGGTCAGGCCGACGCTCTGGATGATGGTGGCGATTCCGGCCACCAGCAGGTCGGCGTTGACGATCAATGCGATGGTGTGCGTGTCGAGTTTCAGCACCGCGCCGAGCACGAGCGGAACGGCCACGCAGCCCGCGTACATGATCAACATGTGTTGCAGGCCGAAGAAGAACAGCTGGGGGACGGGCAGCACTTCGTCTACCGGGTGGCGATTCGAAGCCGCTGGCTGGGGGGCGCGGACGGTAGGTGACACGGCGGTCTCCTGGGCACTGAGTGGAACGAGCCCTGGTCCCTCCGGCGGCGTCGACAAGGCCAAGATCCGGAGCTATGGGCAGGCGTGTGCAATACCTGCGTGAGCAGGAATCCTCGCTGCTCCGACGATCGAGGTCACCCGTCGAAGAGCCGGTTCAGTGGGTATCCGGTAGTGCGGTATATGGAGATTAAGGGCGACCCATATCACTGTCAACGACTTGTTTTCCTGCGGACCACTTCTTAGGATCCTGTATACCGTATCCCCAATTCGACCCCCTGAGCGGAGACATAGTGCAGCCGACCGCCCGGCGGATAGGCATGATCACCCCGTCTTCCAACACCGTGGTGGAGCCCGTGACCGGCGAACTGCTGACCTCCCGGCAGGACGTCTCGGTCCACTTCACCCGGCTCCGGGTGACGAGCATCAGCCTCGATCCCGCCGACACCGGCCAGTTCGGCCAGGACTCCTTCACCGACGCCGCACGCCTCCTCGGCGACGCCCGCGTCGACGTCGTCGCCTGGAACGGCACCTCGGGCTCGTGGCTCGGCCCCGGCCGGGACGAGCACCTGTGCCGGGCCATGGAGCAGGTCACGGGCACTCCCGCGACGACCTCGACGCTGGCCGTCCTGGAGGCGCTGCGGACCTTCGAGGTCCGGCGCCTGGGCCTGCTCACGCCGTACACCCGGGACGTCGGCGACGCCATCGCCGCGCACTACGCGGAGCATGGCCTCCCCGTGCACGCGGCCCGCCACTTCGGCCGCACCACCAACTACGACTTCGCGCTGACCACGAGCGCGGAACTGGACGGAGCCTTCGACGAGCTCGCCGCCGCGGACTGTGACGCCGTCGCGGTGGTGTGCACCAACCTGCGCGCCGCCCACCTCGCCGCGGGCTGGGAGAACCGGACCGGCGTCCTGGTGGTCGACAGTGTCGCGGCGACGCTGTGGCAGACCCTCGGACTGGCCGGGGACACGACACCGATCACCGGGTACGGCCGGCTGCTCGCCGGCCTGCCCGCAACCTCCAGGCAGAGATGAGGAACGCCATGGCCAAGGAAATCAAGATCCTTATCGGGGTCGACGTCGACGCCGTCGCCGGCTGGCTCGGCTCCTACGGCGGTGAGGACTCGCCGAACGACATCCAGCGCGGGGTGTTCGCCGGCGAGGTCGGCACCCCGCGTCTGCTCCAGCTCTTCGAGCGGTACGGCCTGCGGACCACCTGGTTCATCCCGGGCCACTCCATCGAGACCTTCCCCGTCGAGATGGCGGCCGTCGCCGACGCGGGACACGAGATCGGGGCGCACGGCTACTCCCACGAGAACCCCATCGACATGTCCCCGGAGCAGGAACGGGACGTGCTCGGCCGCTGCGTCGAGCTGATCCGGCGCCTGTGGGGACGCCCGCCGCGCGGCTACGTCGCCCCCTGGTGGGAGATGAGCCGCGACACCCCGGCTCTCCTCAAGGAGTACGGCTTCTCCTACGGTCACTCGCAGAACTACAACGACTTCCACCCCTTCTACGCCCGGGTGGGCGACGAATGGACGAAGATCGACTACAGCCGCCGGGCAGAGGACTGGATGAAGCCCCTCCAGCACGGCACCGAGGTGGACCTCGTGGAGTTCTGCGGCAACTGGTACGTCGACGACCTGCCGCCGATGATGTTCGTCAAGAAGTCCCCCAACAGCCACGGCTTCGTCAGCCCCCGCGACGTCGAACAGCTGTGGCGCGACCAGTTCGACTGGGTCTACCGCGAGTTCGACTACGGGGTGTTCCCCGTGACGCTGCACCCCGACGTGTCCGGGCGGCCCCAGGTGCTGCTGATGCTGGAACGGCTCTTCGAGAGCTGGCTCGACCTGCCCGGGGTCGAGTTCACCACCTTCGACGCGGCGGCCGACGACTTCCGGCGGCGTTATCCTTTCCAGGGCACCGAGCGGCCGGCACCGGTCGGCGGTGGTCCGGGACCGAGACGGAAGACCGGGGGGACGGCCCTGTGAGCAGGCAGGCGGACGCGTCGGGCTCGTTCGACATCGACGCCGACTACAAGCCGCTCAGGGACCGCGTCCGCGACGAGTTGCGCCAGCGCATCATCGACGACGTGTACCCGGCCGGCACGCGGCTCGTCGAGACCGAGATCGCGGCCCAGCTCGGGGTCTCCCGGCTGCCGGTGCGCGAGGCGATCCGGGCGCTGGAAAGCGAAGGGTTCGTCAGGACGATTCCCCGCCGCGGCGCGGTCGTCGTGGAGCTTTCGGCGCAGGACGTCGAGGAGTTGTTCGACGTGCGCGAGGCACTGGAGGTCCTGGCCAGCCAGCAGGCCGCGACCCAGGCCACCAAGGCCGAGCTGCGGCGGGTGAGGGGCATACTCGCCCGCGGCCGCAAGGCGCTCGACGCCGGGGACCGGGTCGCGCTCGGCAAGGCCAACGAGGCGTTTCACGACGAGATCCTGAAACTGTCGCACAACAGCCTGCTCCAGACCGTGCTGGAGCCTCTGCAGGGGCGCCTGCACTGGCTGCTGCGGCAGACCGGCGACCCGCACGACCTGTTCGAGGAGCATTCCGCGTGGTTCGAGGCGATCGCCTCGGGCTCGGCCGATCTCGCCGCCGAGCATGCGCGCAGGCACGCCCGGCTGAACCGCGAGATCGTACGGACGCTCCTGGCCGAGCGGCAGCACCAGGCTCCGTCGGCCTGAAGCCCCCACGACCTCCGCGGTGCCACCTGGGCCTCGCCGCGTAGCGCGGGTCCCCGTCGCGCCCTCTCACCCCACACGTCGCTCCGCGATGCCGTGATCTCTTTTTCGCATTCCCACCGACCAGGAGCAGCACCATGTCCGATCCCACGCGGGCGGCCCTCGACGCCCTGAACGGCACCGACGTCCGGCTGCGTCACGTCTGCAAGGCACGCGACGCCACCGACCAGGTCGGGCCGAGGCGATTCCTGCACGCCGGGCCGCCGATCGAACTCGCCGACATACCCGGGCCCATGCGGGGCGCGATCATCGCGGGCCTGCTGCTGGAACGGCAGGCCGGGTCGGCCGCCGAGGCCGAGGCGATCATCGATTGCGGCGAGGTGAGCATCAGCCCCTGTCACGACGCGAACGCCGTCGGGGCGATGGCCGGGATCATCACGCCGAACACCCCCGTCGTGGTGGCCGAGGCCACGGGTGGCATCAGGACGTTCTCCCCGCTGAACGAGGGCGTCGGCGGGGCCATGCGCTACGGGTCGTACGACGAGGTGACCCTGGCACGGCTGCGGTGGCTCGGCGACGTGCTCGCCCCGGCCCTCGACGCGGCCCTCCGGCGCTCCGACCCCCTCGACCTGCTCGCCCTGGTGGCCGAAGGGCTGCGGCGCGGCGACGACTGCCACAACCGGCTGGTCGCGACCAGCGCGGCCCTGCTGGTGACGCTCACCCCGGGCCTGCTGCACGCTCCCTTCGGTCGCGAGGACATCGCGAAGGTGGTCTCGTTCATCGCCGGCAACGGGCACTTCGCGCTGCCCTTCGCGATCTCCGCCGCCAAGGCGGTCACGCTGGCCGCCGGCGGGATTCCCGGCAGTCCGATCGTGACGGCCATGGCGAGCAACGGACGGGAGTTCGGCATCCGCGTCAGCGGGCTCGGCGACCGCTGGTTCACCGTGCCCGCCCCGATCGGCGACCCGGTCCTGCTGGAGGGGGCGACCCTCGACGACGTCACCCCGACCATGGGCGACTCGATGATCTCCGAGACCGCGGGCTTCGGCGCCTTCGCGATGACCGCGGCGCCGGCGATCATGTCCTTCGTCGGCGGCGACACGGCCAGGGCTCAGGAGATCACCCGGAGCATGCGGGAGGTGTGCGCCGGGACCAGCGGGCGTTTCCTCATCCCCGCCGAGGACTTCCGGGGAACGCCGCTCGGCATCGACGTGCACAGGGTGCGCGCCACCGGCATCGAACCCGTCATCAACAACGGCCTCGCGCACCGGGAGCCGGGACGCGGGCGGGTCGGCGCCGGGATCACCCCTGTTCCGGTGGAGCCGTTCGCCGCGGCGAGCCGGGCGCTGGAGGAGACCGCTCCCGAACGGGTCGGCGCGGCGGACGAACCGGGGCGCCACGCGTGAGCGATATGAGCATTCCCGCCTTCACACCCGCCGACCTCACCGCCGTCGCCGGCCGATGGGGCCTCGACCCCGGCCTGGTGGACCGGCTCGGCCCCGCGATCGACCGGATGCGCGACACCTACGGTCGCGTGCGGGAACTGGCCGCCGAGGGGCGTCCCCCCGAGCCGCCGCCCATCGCGGTCACCCGGGTCCCGCGCGGCCCGGAGGATCCGTACGGCGCCTGGCTCTACCGGATCGACGATCCCGGGCGGACGGGAAACGGGCCGCTCGCCGGGCGGACGGTGACCGTCAAGGAGTCGATCGCGGTACGCGGAGTGCCGATGACCCTGGGCAGCCGCCTGATGGTCGGCTTCGTCCCCGGGTCCGACTCGGCGGTCGTCGGCCGGGTGCGGGACGCCGGAGGGATCATCGTCGGCACGTCGGTCTGTGAGGACCTGTGCTACTCCGGGTCGAGCTTCACCAGCGCGCACGGCCCCGTCGGCAACCCCTGGGATCCGCGCCGCTCGGCCGGCGGTTCCTCCAGCGGCGCCGCGGTCCTGGTGGCGACCGGGCAGGCCGACTACGGCATCGGCACCGACCACGGCGGCTCGGTCCGCAACCCCGCCGCCTGGTGCGGCGTCTTCGGTCTCAAACCGACGTACGGGATCGTCGAGTACGACGGCGCGATGCCGACCGAGCGCACGCTGGACCACATCGGCGTGCTCACCCGGAGCGCCGCCGACCTGGTCGCCTTCCTGGAGGCGACCGCGGCGCCGCATCCGGGCGGGGAGCACGGGTCGTACGCCGGCCGGTACGCCCGCGAGATCACCGGGCTGCGCGCCGGAATCCTCGCCGAGGGATTCGGCTGGCCCGGCCGTTCCGACCCGCGTCTCGACGACCAGGTCCGCGAGTCCGCGCGGGCGCTGGAACGGCTGGGGCTGACCGTGTCGGAGGTGTCGGTGCCGCTGCACCGGTACGGCAGGGACATCCATCTGCCCATCTCGATCGAGGGCGGGCTCACCACCGTCTTCGAGTCCCGTCTCCAGGGCAACAACCACTTCGGGCCCTACCACCCGAACTTCGGGGAGACCTTCGGCGAGGCGGTCGCCCGCCGCCCCGAGGACATACCGGTCGGAGGGGTGTTGGCGCTCGTCGGCGCCACGCTGCTGCGGGACGCCACCCACGGCAAGGTCATGGCGTACGCGCAGCAACTGCGGGTGCGGCTGCGCGAACAGGTCGATCGCGCGCTGCGCGAGGTGGACCTGCTCGTCCTGCCGAGCGTCCCGATGCCGCCCCACCCGCTCCCGGCCGACCCGCGCGAGGCGGTGATCGGCACCGACCTCCCCTTCGAGATGCACGACAACAACTGCGTGTTCAACCTCACCGGGCACCCGGCGCTCAGCGTCCCGTGCGGATTCGTGGACGGACTGCCGGTCGGCATGCTCCTCGTCGGACGACCCGGCGCGGACGCGCGGCTGGCCCGCGTCGCGGCCGAGTTCGAGGAGCGCGTCTTCCGCTGCCCCCCACCCCCGCGTCACACCCCGGACGCGGGCCTTCCTACCGCGAGGAGCGGACGATGACCGAGCCGGCGCTGAACTTCTTCGGCGAGCCCCTCGAACCCTGCGGCTTCGACCCGATCACCGGATACCGCCGCGACGGCTACTGCTACACCGGCCCCGACAACCCCAAGGGGCACACCGTCTGCGCGATCGTCGACGAACGCTTCATCGCCTTCCAGACCACGGTCGACAACGACATCGCGACTCCCCGGCCCGACCTCGCCTTCCCCGGGCTGAAGCCGGGTGACCACTGGTGCGTCATCGCGTCGAAGTGGTACGAGGCGTATCTGGCCGGCTGCGCCTGCCCGGTTAACCTCGCGGCGACCAACATCCGGGCACTGGAGGTGGTTCCGCGCGCGGCGCTGCTGGAGTACGGGGTGGACCCGCGCACCACGGCCCGGGACGGCGGCCGGGACCCCTCACCGTGAGCCGCTGGAACGCGCTGCGCGCCTACACCGCCCTGCCCGCCACCACCGGATCCTGGTTCCTGGCGGTCACGCTGATCGGCCGTATCCCCGCGACCATGGGGCAGTTGGGCTCGCTGCTGCTGGTCAGCGGGGCCACGGGCTCCCTCGCGCTCGGCGGCGTCACGGCCTCCGCCTTCGCCGCGGGGCAGGCGGCCGGCGGGCCGCTCGTCGGACGGACCGCGGACCGGTACGGGCACCGGCCGGCCGGGCTGGCAGCGGCGCTGCTGCACACGGCGGCCCTCGTCCTGCTGGTGGTGTGCGTGGTGCGGGGCATGCCCACGTGGGCGGCGCTGGTGTCGTCGGCGGTCGCGGGCTTCTCGGTGCCGCAGGTAGGCCCGCTGTCCCGGGCCCGCTGGACCGCGCTGGCCCACCGGGGACGGCTGCCCATGAATCGCTTCCCCGCGGCGATGAGCTTCGAGGGAACGGGCGACGAGTTCGCGTTCGTCCTCGGGCCCGCACTGGTCGGCGTCATCGCGACGGCGACCTCGCCCCCTACGGCGGTGCTCGTGGCGGCCGGGCTCACCGCCACGATGTGCGTGGCGTTCGCCCTGCATCCCACGGCCGCCGCGGTCACCAGGGACGAGCGTCGGGACGGGGGCACCGCGGCCCCGGTGCTGCGCGGCCCCGTGTTCCTCCTCGCCACCGGGCTGGCCGGCCTCGGCTGCTACTTCGGCTCGGTGCAGGCCGGCGTCACCTGGCGCGCGGTCGACGCCGGCGCCGACGGGGCCGCCGGGCTGATCTACGCGGTACTCGGGCTGAGCAGCGCCCTCGCCGGCGTGCTCGTCCCGATGCTGCCCGCGTCCTTCACACCGGCCCGCCGGCTCCAGACCGGCTTCGTCCTGCTGGCCGTTCTCACCCTGCCCCTCGCGATCGTCGGCGGGCTGCACATCGGCGGTCTCTGGCCACTGGGCCTGCTGATCGTGCTGCCCGGTGTCACCATCGCACCGATTCTCGTCACCGCCTACACCCAGGGGGAGATGACGGTCCCGGTGGAGCGGATCTCGTGGGTCATGACCCTGCTCACCTCCTCCGTCGTCGTCGGCTACGCCGTCGGCGCGCTGCTGTCGGGCACCCTCGCCGACCGCTACGGCCCACTCGCCGCCTTCCTGATCGCGCTCTCCGCGGCCGGCGTCGGCGCCACGGCCAGCACCGTCGGTCGGCGCCACCTGGCAGCGCTGCGCCCCGGACTCCCTCCGAGGTAGCACACGCCGCCCACCAGCGGCCAGGTCGACCGCCTAACTTCGCACCAGGGCCCCGGACTCCATCGCGACCCAGATCGCGCCGTCGGGTCCGACCGTGAGCCCGTGGGGTTCGGCGCCCTCCAGCGGATACTCCTCGATCTCGCCCTCGGTGGTGATGCGGCCCAGCCTGCCGATGCCCCACTCGGTGAACCAGAGGGCGCCGTCAGGCCCTGCCGCGATCGCCGACGGCATCGCGCCTTCGGTGGGCAGCGGGTGGAGGGTGACCTCGCCCGCCGCGGTGATGCGTCCGATCCGGTCACCCTGGAGCTGTGTGAACCACATGGCCCCGTCGGGACCGGCGACGATGCCGTACGACGACTTCACTTCGAAGGCGGTGATCGTGCCGTCCAGGGTGATCCGCCCGATCCGGCCGCCGACGAACTCCGTGTACCACAGCGATCCGTCGTGTCCCACGGTGATCACTGTGGGTCGGCCGTCGGCAGGATCGAGCTGGAAGATCGTGGGGTCCTCGCCCGGCACGACCCGCCCGATCTGTCCCTGGTGGACGAGCGTGAACCACAGCGCGCCGTCGGAACCGGTGACGACGCCGTAAGGAGAACCATTGATCAACACTGGAGCTCGCGCGTGAGGAGCCGTGGCCGATACCCGACACCGGCTCCTTTCAGGATGATCTGAGGGAGGTCGTCCGGCTGGTGCAGGGCGGGTTCGCCGATCCCGTCGCCGGGCCGATCTCCGCCGCGTTCGTGACGGCGGCCGTGCAGAACGGCGACGCCGCGCGATCCCTGCACGACTTCTTCATGGCCCGCCACGAGCAGGCGGCCGAAGTGGTGCGGCGAGCCGTCGAGCGGGGCGAGGTGCCGGCGGACACGGACGGCGCCGACGTGATCAGGATGGCCGTCGCCCCGGTCTACTACCGGCTGTTCGTCACCCACGAGCCGGTCACCGAACGCGACGCGGTACGCGCGGCCGACGCCGCTGCCGCCGCCGCCCGCGCGGGCGTCGTCCAGTGCACCGGCCGTAGACCCTGATCATGTCTCGTGAACGGCCTGCCGCCGGTAATGGCCGGTCCGGGCACGGGCTTGGTGGTCCGCTCCCCAGCCCGCCCACACCTCCCGATCATGGGCGTGCGCGCCGAGCGGCTCCATCACCCCGGAGAAGATCTCGGCGAGCAAGGCGTCCAGCGCGTCGCATTCTTTCGGACCGTACGAATTCACGTCCTTGATCTTCGCTACCAGCTTCGGAGTGCGGTCGTGCCAGACCTGCCAGGCGTAGCCCTTCGGATCGCTGTTCAGCAACTCGGGCGGTGGCCCGTCATTCACCGGAATTTCTCTCGCTCCTTGTCGGCGGGCGTCCGTATGACAACCGTACGCGTCGAGATCGCGAAATCCGAACACCAGCCGTGGCCTTTCCCCTGTCCCGTCGGCACGCCGAGCTCCGGTTTTTCGGTCACCCGTTATCCGCGCTGAATTTTAGATCTCTGCCGCTTTGCGCGACGAATGACACGTGCGACATCCACGAGGTGCTCAGGGGCGACGGGATCAGGCTGGACGCGGCAGACCTGGCGGTCTGCCGGGGTTCTCGGGGGAGGCCCGGTGGTTCGGCGACATCGGTTTCTGTCGGATCGAAATGCTACTGATTGCGATCACAGTGATTCCGATGACTTGTGGAGCTGCCAGATGGCGACGGTCACCTTCAGGGATGAGACCGCGGCGGGAAAGCCGATAGAGGAGTTCACCCTCCCCGATCTGCCGGAGAGCATCTCGGCGCGGGAACTGGTCCGGCTCCGGGTCCGGGAGGAGGTCGCCCGGTACAACGCGGCCCCCGCCGCCCGGTTCAACGGCCTGGTCCGTCCCGAGGACGCCGAGGTGGAGCTGAACGGCTACCGGATGGGCGCGAAGCGGCGGATCGACTGGGAACGCCAGGCGGACGCCGCCGAGCGGGCGTTCGGCCGCAACGGGTTCCTGCTGCTCGTCGGGGAGCGTCAGATCGACGACCTGTCCGAGATGATCGACCTGACCGTCGACCCGGTGGTGTCCTTCATCAAGCTCGTCCCGCTGGTCGGAGGCTGAGGAATGGGTGTAATCGACGACTTTCCCAGATCGCACGGCTATGTCATGGAATATCTGGACGCGCCGACCCGTGAGACCTTCGCCTGCTTCGACGCGGCCTTCGAGGCGGGGCTGGAGCTGCCCGGCGCGGAGAGCGACCCGAGGATGTTCGGCCGCTGGGCGCAGCTGAGACTCGGCAACGGGCACCACGGGATCGACCACTACGACGAGCGCGTGCTGCGTGTGACCCGGTCGGCCGCCGACGGCGACACCCCGTGGACCTTCGAGGACGTCCGTTTTCTCTGGATGGCCGCCAACGCGCTGATGACCTGGAGACACACCGACTACCCGGAGCTGTACCGGCTCCCGCTCGCCGCGATCCGGCGGCTGGACCACCGGGGACGCCGCCAGATCCTGGAGGGGACGCTGGGGTGGTTCCGGAAGTACCACCGGCCGGTCTGGGACGCCCTGCACGACCAGATGGAGGTTCTGCTGACCGAGCCCGCCGAGCACGGCCCGGCCGGTGTGGTGCGGAACGTCATCTGGGACTGCGACGTCGTCGCGCGCAGGCTGGCCGAGGAGTACGGCGCACGCCTGGCCGCCCCCGAGGTCCTGCCTCTGCTTCTGCACTGGAACACCGCGCGGTCCTCCAAGCCGAGTGAGAGATGGCTCAGGACCGCGAAAGCGCTGCTGACTCCCGAGGCCGCCGGCCTCGTCCACGAGCTCCTCGTCCTGGTGGCGGCTCACCGGGAGAGGCCGGAGGAGAACGTTCACGAGTGGCGGGAGACCGTCTTCCTGCACGAGCGCACCGCCGTGCCGGTCCGCGGCATGGTGTGGACGTGCGAGCTGATCGACGAGCCGTGGGTGACCTCGCTCCTCGGCGACGTCGCGCTGACCTGCGGGACCGGGATCGGCGGGTCGGGCGCCAACTCCCGCAGCGAGCTGCTCGCCAACGCCGCGGTGAACACGCTGGCCCGCCGGGGCGGGCTGGAGGTGGTCGCGGCCCTGGCCAGGGTCCAGGTCAAGGTCCGCAAGAAGAGCGTGCTGGGCAACGTGGCACGCACCCTGGACGCGGTGGCCGCCGAGGCGGGGCTGGGCCGCGAGCAGTTGCTGGACCGCACCGTGCCGGCCTTCGGGCTCGGCCCGGACGGGGTGCGGGAGGAGAGGATCGGCGACTGCCTGGTGCGGCTCCGCGCGGACGGTCCCGTCCTCCAGTTCGTCAACCCGGCCGGGAAAACGGTCAAGTCGGCGCCGCAGGCGATCCGCCAGGCCCCCGAACTGGCCGCACTCAAGACCACTCTGAAGGACCTCAAGCAGGCGCTGCCCGCCGAGCGGTTCCGGCTGGAGCGGGCGCTGATCGAGGAACGGCTCTGGCGCTGGAAGGAGGTGACGGAGCTCTTCCTGGACCACCCTCTCACCGGCCGGTACGCCAGGAATCTCATCTGGCAGGTCCTCCAGGGCCCGGCCGGGCTCCCGGTCGGAACCGACACCGGCTGGGAACTCGCCGATCCGCGAGGCCGCCGGATCCAGCCGGAGCCGGATACTCCGATCCGGCTCTGGCACCCGATCCGCGAGGCGGCCGAGGAGGTACGGGCCTGGCGCGACCACCTGCTGGAGCACGGTGTCCGCCAGCCGTACAAGCAGGCGTTCCGCGAGGTCTACCTGCTGACCCCGGCCGAGGAGCAGACCCGCACGTATTCCAACCGGTTCGCCGGGCACACGCTCCGCTACGGCCAGGCCAAGGCGTTGCTGAACCAGCGCGGCTGGAGTGGGCTGTCCATCGGTCACTGGGGCTACGAATACGACAGCCACCAGGGTGAGGCCGTCAAGGAGCTGTCCGGCTGGCAGGCCCGTTGGTACATGTACGTGACGGGAGACGCGGAGGCCGACGGGTGGGGGACCGCGTCCTTCTGCGCCAGTGAGCGGATCCGCTTCCACCGGGCCGACGGCCCCGTCGGCCCCGGCGACGACGAGGGGGTCCCGCTGACCGAGGTGCCGCCGCTGGTGCTGTCGGAGGTGCTCCGCGACGCCGACCTGGCGGTGGGGGTCACCTCGATCGGCCTCGACCAGCAGGCCGTCGCCGGGCACGAGGAGTACTGGAACTCCTACGGGTTCGGCGAACTCACCGAGACCGCCGGCACCCGGCGCGACGCGCTCGCCCGACTGCTGCCCAGGTTGAGGATCGCCGACCGGACGGAGCTGACCGACCGGTTCCTACGGGTACGCGGAGACCGGCGGACCTACCGGATCCACCTGGGTTCGGGCAACATCCTGATGGAACCCAACGACGCCTACCTGTGCATCGTCCCCGGCCACGACCGCGACGCCGCCTCCGTCTTCCTGCCCTTCGAGGAGAACGGCGGCATGCTGTCGGTCATCCTGTCCAAGGCGTTCCTGCTCGCCGACGACACGGCCATCACCGACCCGTCGATCACCCGCCAGCTCGGCACCTGAGAGTCGCCCGAAGGACGAGGCGCCCCCGGACGCGGACGACCGCGCCGGGGGAGGATCCGGCCACCCATCGGTGAGATCACGGCGGCTCGCCGAGTCGCACTCAGGAGAGCTGGCGGGTGGCCAGCTGGGCGAACAGGCCGTCCTTCACGGCCAGTAGTTCTTCGTAGGTGCCCTGTTGGACGATCCGTCCCTCGTCCATGACCACGATGCGGTCGGCGGCCACCACCGTGGAGAGCCGGTGGGCGATCACCACCCGGGTGGCGTTGAGCCGGCGGGTGCTCTCGGCGACCCGGCTCTGGGAGGGGTTGTCCAGCGCGCTGGTGGCCTCGTCGAAGAAGACGATGCGGGGCCGGGCGACCAGCGCTCGAGCGATCATGAGGCGCTGTCGCTGACCGCCCGACAGCGTGCTGGTGCCCTCGGAGAGCACGGTGTGCATGCCCATCGGCATGGCCCTGATGTCATCGGCGAGCCCGGCCATCTCGGCCGCCGCCCAGGCGTCGTCCACCGTGTGGATGCTGCTGCCGACGATGTTGGCCTGGATGCTGCCCGCCTGCAGCGCGCCGTTCTGGAGCACCACCCCGCACTGGCGGCGGACGGCGGAGACGTCGAGTTCGGCGAGGTCCTGGCCGTCGTAGAGCACGGTACCCGACAGCGGGATCTCGAAGCCGAGCAGCAGCCGCAGCACCGTGGACTTGCCGCTGCCCGAGGGGCCGACCAGGGCCACGAACTCGCCGGGTTCGATCGACAGGGCGACCCCGTCCAGGGTCAGCGGACCGTCCTGGCCGTAGCGGAACGACACCTGGCTGAGCGCGAGCCGCCCGGACAGGTCGCCGGGGTCGGCCTTGGTGCCGTCGGTCTCCGGCCGGGCCTCCAGGATCGGCTTGATGTTCTCCATCATCGGCACGACGCCCATCGCGCTGACGGCGGCGGCGGTGAACTGGAGGCTGGAGGCCAGCAGCAGGCTGAGCGCGGTGAAGAACGGCAGGAAGGTGGCGACCGAGATCTGACCCGCCATCGGTCCCGCCACCACCGCGAACACGACCCCGGTGCAGACCAGCGGGAATCCGGCGTTGAACGTGGTCACCGCGTTCTGGATACGACGGGCCGAGGCGGTCAGCGAACGGCCCCTGGTGGCCTCGCGGGTCCACTCGGCGAACGCCCGCTCCTCGGCGGCGGCGGCCCGCAGCTTCGGCATCGCGGTGAGCATCTGGAAGACCCGGGCCGACATGGTCCGCTCGTGCTCGTAGGACTGCCGCTGCCAGCGGAGCTGCATCCGTCCCGCGATGATGGCGAACCCGAGCCCGAACAGCATGAGCCCGGTGGCGACCAGGGCCAGGCGCACGTCGTAGAAGTAGACCAGGACCAGATTGGCCGACCCGGTGAGCAGCCCCAGCGTGGCCGTGGTCAGCATCCCGGAGAGCATCTCCTGCGCCGAGCTGATGCCCAGCACCGTGGTGCCCAGCTCACCGGTGGAGTAGCGGGCGAAGAACCCGGCGGGCAGTGAGAGCAGCCGGGTCCACAGGCCCGACTGCAGGGCCGAGGTGGTGCGGCTCTCGACCCGCAGCACCGCGATGTTCTGCACCACCGACAGGGCCGCGACCACGAACCCGGAGCCGATCACGACCAGGGAGCCCTGCACGATGAGGTCGAGTTCGGCCCGGACCGTGAACACGCCGAGCACCTTGCCCGTCATGATCGGGACGAGCAGCCCGAGCAGCGCGACCAGCACCCCCATGGCGGCGAACCGCAGCAGGTCACGGTAGTTGCCGCTGTCGAGGAACCCCAGGCGCAGCAGCGCGCCGACGGACTTGATCGAGGCGGGCAGCGGCCGGTACAGCACGTGCGCCCGCTTCTCCAGGCCGCGGGCGACGGCCGCGGTGACCGGGGTGAGCACGCCGTCGTCCACCATGACGTAGCCGCGGCCCATGGTCAGCAGCGCCACGGGACGGCCCGCGGAGTTGCTGCCCACCATGGGCCCCAGGTCCTGCGTCCACCACGGGCCGTCCAGTCGTACGAGCCGGGTCCTGACGCCGGAGGCCAGCGCTATCGCCTGCAGGTCGCCCACCGGGCGGTCCTGGTTGCCGCGCCGCACCGGCGGCCGGACCTCGAACCCCTGGTGCGCCGCCACCAGCCGGGCCGCGGCCAGCGCGGGCGGATCGTTGGCCACGTCGGCCAGTTTCACCTGGACCTCGGTGTCCCGCAGCACGGCGTCGAAGCTCCGTACGGCCTGTGTCAGCACGGTGCTCTCGCGTTCACGCAGGCCGGTCAGGGCGGCGCGCTCCTCCTCGCGTCGCCGTTCGATGCGTTCGTCGACGGTGGTCAGCAGGCGGGCGGCATGGGCGGCGAGGAACTCGCAGAGCAGGCCCTCGTCGAAGACCGAGTGCAGCGAGCGGGTCCGCAGCCGGGTCCTGGTGCGGGCGACCAGCCAGTCCCTTTCGGTCAGGCAGATGTCGCTGCCCGCGCCGAGCACCAGATCGTTGCCGTCGCCGACCTCCACGTCACCCGACTCGACGCGCACGCAGCGCACGCCGTCGACCGATCGCACGGCGCGGCCCGCGTCCAGCTCGGCCGTCCCGTTGACGGGCAGTGGGACGAACTGGCGGGGCGGCAGGGGAGCGGGCAGCGCCCGGGACAGCAGTTCGATGCCGCCGCTGAGTCCCTTCACCAGCCAGGCGGCGGCCTCGGCGGGCAGCTCGTGCAGAACCGCGACCGGGACGTCGGCGAGTACGGCGCCGGGCACCGGGCGGGCCACGATCACGTGGCGCGGACCCGACCGCACCCCGCAGGCCAGCACCGTTCCCGCCTCGGCCCGGCCCAGGAAGTTCCAGCGGCCGTCCAGCTCGCCGTCGGCGGTCCGGACCGCGAACAGGTCCACCAGGCCCGACTCGACCAGCAGCATCCGCCCGGGGTTGTCGAGGATCATGAACCGCTCGGTGCCGAGGTCCAGCGGGATGGCGACCCCGGCGAGAGCGGCGGGGCTCACAGTCCCCCTCCGGTGTTGAACAGCCGTGTGTAGATGCCGTCGGCGGCGAGCAGCTCCTCGTGGATGCCGCGCTCGGCGACCTCGCCGCGGTCCAGGACGATGATCTCGTCGGCGTCGCGGATGGTGGACAGCCGGTGGGCCATCAGCAGGCAGGCGCAGCCGCGGCGGCGCAGGTTGTCCATGATGACGTGCTCCGTCTCTGGGTCCAGGGCGCTGGTGGCCTCGTCGAGGATCAGCAGGGTCGGCTCGGCGGCCAGGGCACGGGCCAGTTCGAGCCGCTGCCGCTGGCCGCCGCTGAAGTTGCGGCCGTCCTCGCGGACGAACGAGTTGATCCCGCCGGGACGGGCCAGCACGGCGTCGTAGACGGCGGCGTCGCGGAGCGCGTCGAGCACCACCTCGTCGGGGACCGCCTCGTCCCACAGGGTCAGGTTGTCGCGTACGGTCCCGGCGAACAGCACGATGTCCTGGTCGACGTAGGCCATCGAGCCGGCGAGCACGGTGCGCGGGATCTCGTCCAGCGGGTGGCCGTCGAGCAGGATCTGGCCGGCGCGGGGCTCGTACAGGCCGGTCAGCAGGCGGCCCAGGGTGGACTTTCCGCTGCCGGAACCGCCCACGATCGCGACCCGGCTGCCCGGTGTCATGCTCAGCGAGAGGTTCTTGATGACCGGATCGCTCAGCGGGCCGTACCCGAAGGTGACCTCCCGCAACTCCAGGCGGCCCTCCAGGCGGGCGCCGAGTTCGGTCTCGCCGCCGGTGCGCTCGAAGCAGCGGGCGATCGGGTGCCGTTCCACGTCGTGGATGCGCTTGGCGTCGGCGCTGAGGTCCTGCAGACGGCCGCCGAGGTTGGTGAGCTGGGTGACCGGCCTGCTCAGCGCGGCCAGCAGGGTCTGGAAGGAGATCAGGATGCCGATGCTGAGCACGCCTTCCACCACCCGCAGCCCGCCGATCAGCAGCATCAGGCCGGTGTTCACCGTGGCCAGCAGGGGCGGGACGACGACCAGCACCGCGGTGGGCACGCCGAGCCGCTGCTGGGCGGAGACGACCTTGGCCAGGAAACCCGCCCAGCGGGTGAAGGCGTCGGGCTCCGAGCCGGTGGCCTTGACCGTCTCGATCATGCTGAGCGTGGCGAAGGTGGTGCCGGTGAGGTTGCCGCGGTCGGTGCGCAGTGCGGTGACCGCGTCCTTGCGGGCCCGGGCGACCCAGCGCAGCACCAGGATGTTCAACGCCGCCATGCCGACGCCGATGACGCCGAGCAGCACGTCGTAGCGGACCAGCAGGGCGGCGTAGAACGTCACCAGGACCATGTTGATCACTGTCAGCGCGAGGTCGCGGGAGAGGATCTCGGCCACCGTGTCGTTGGTGGAGATCCGCTTGGCGACCTCGGCCGGTCGGCGTTGCAGGAAGAACTCGATGGGCAGCCGGAGCAGGTGACGGAAGAAGCGGGCGGAGCCGACCAGGCCGACCCTGATCTCCAGCCGCAGGAGGTAGTACTGCTGCACCGAGGTCAGCACGAAGATGGCCGCCGCGGTGAAGACCATGACGATCAGCAGCGGCGGCAGGATGTCAGGGGAGTTGCCGCTCAGCACCCGGTCGATGAACACCCGGTAGTAGGCGGGCCCGGCGATGCCGGGCAGCAGCAGCAGCGCGCTGGCCAGCAGCACCAGCGGCAGGGCGCGTCCGGACGGCAGCCGCCACTGGAGCAGCGCCTTGCTGAGCTTGGCGCGTTCCCCACCCGGCTTGAAATCGGGGCCGGGTTCGAAGGTCAGCATGATCCCGGTGAAGCCGGAGTCGAACTCCGACCACTCCATCAGCCGCGGACCCGACGACGGGTCGTTGATCGCGACCATGGTGCGGCCGAACCGGGTCACCAGTCCCTCGACCACGATGAAGTGCTGGAACGCCCAGAAAATGATCACCGGCCCGCTCTGGTCGCGGAGCAGTTCGGCCTCGACCTGGAATCCTTTGGCGATCATTCCGTAGGAACGGGCCGCGGCGAGCATCGAGGACGCCTTGGATCCGTCCCTGGACACCCCGCACCGGCCCCGCAGTTCCTCAAGCGGCACGTGCTTGCCGTAGTGGCCCAGGACCATCGCCAGCGCGGCCGCGCCGCACTCGACCGACTCCATCTGGATCACGGTCGGCACCTGGTGGCGGTTCTTCCTGCGGGGGCGCGGGGGCTGCGGCTGCTTCCTGGGCGCGGGTTTCGCGGGTTTCAATGTCGTGTTCGTCATCGGTGCCTCCTCCGCTCAGCGCCCGAGCACCAGGTTGAACGGCGTCTGCTCGCCCAGGTGGATGGAGGCCGACACGGTCACCTGGGAGTCGAGCTGCACGGGCGGTCCCTGCGCGGTCGACCAGGTGTACCCCGAATGCGAGTCCTGGTCGGGGATCAGGTCCACGATGATCATCAGGGGGGCCTGGACCGCCGCGTATCTCTTGGCGGCCAGCTCGCCGCCCACCAGCCCGGCCAGCGCCTCACCGGTCAGGGGGTAGCGGCTGACCGAGGTGACCCGGCCGCGCAGCAGCCCGAAGGCCGCGGCGGGCGCGGTGGACACCTCCAGGTCGACCGGGCGGCCGGGGGCGATCCAGGCCGCCCGGTCGGCGGGTACGAACACCATGGCGACCAGGCGGTCGTCGGGCAGGTCGGTCCGCTCGACCGTGGCGACCGTGGTGCCGACGGCGACCACCTGGCCGTCGCTGACCGTGGTGCCGACCACCTGGCCGGTGAACGGGCTGGCCACCTCCTGGGTCTTGCCGTCGGCGTCCTGCAGCTCGGCGACGGACTGACCGACGATCACCCGGTCGCCCGGCCGGACCAGCACGCGGCGGGCCAGCCCCGAGTAGTGACTCTGGATGCGGGCCGTGCCGCCCGGGTGGGTGAGCACGCCCGGGGCGGCGACCGAGATGCGCAGCTCGCCGACGAACGCCCAGACCAGCCCGCCCGCCATCACGATCATCACGACGAAGACCGCGATCCAGCCCCGGGGGGTGGCCAGCAGGGTGGGGGAGTCCAGCTCGTCGGGCTCGCGCATCCGTTGCAGCGCCTGGTAGCGGAATCTCATCGCGGTCTACTCCTCCGTCCGGGGCCGGGAGCCGAGTACGAGTTCCCCGACCGTGCCCTCAAGGAGCGGGTCGCGCCCCGAGGCGGTGGCGAAGGCGGCGGCGTCCCCGCCGCCCAGGCCGCACACGGCCAGGTCCATCGCGGTGGCCACCAGGTAGAGGGTCTGGTAGAGCACGCCCACGTGCTTGAGGACCAGCGGGTAGGCGACGGTCTCGTACTTCCACATCACCCGGCCGAACCGGGCCGCCACCAGCAGCACCACCTGTGGATCCGCCTCCAGCATGGCGGCGCCCCGAGCCTGGCCGACCAGCGCCTCGGTGGCCTTGCCCGGCTCGGCGACGAGTTCCAGCTCGTGCCGGTCGGTCGCGTAGTGCCACAGCCCGGGCGCCAGCCCCTCGCACACCGTCACCAGCGGGTAGACCTCCAGCTCGTGTACGGCACCGCCGCTCGGGTACGGCCGGTCGGCCAGTTCCTGGCCGTCGCCGCCGGTCATGGTGCCCCGCCTGCGCAGGCTCCGGTAGAGCAGCTCGCCGAGCTGGGCGAGGGTGATCGGTCTCCGCTGGTCGTGGGCGCGGATCGAGCGGCGCCGTTCGAGCACCTCGGTGAGCGACGGGTCCCCGGCCGCGATCTCGTCCAGGTCGGGCACCGGCAGCGCGACGGTCCGGGTGCCGGCGGGCGGTGGGGAGACCGGCTCCGGTGCGAAGCGGTCCCTGATGGGATAGGTCCCGCCGTATCCGCCGACCGAGGCGGGGAAGCGGGTACGGGAGTGGAAGGCCAGGTCGGCGGGGTGCCACTGCGCGTAGGGGCGCTCGGCCACCTCCACGTCCTCATCGGGACCGCCCGGCGCCAGCAGGCCGGCCGTGGCCAGCAGCCGCAGCACCGGGGCGGGTACGGAGGTGTTCCAGGTCGCCAGCTCGCCGAGCAGCCCGGCGGCCTGCGGCATCAGTTCGACGGCCAGGTGGCGGCCGGGGGTCTGCAGGGTCAGCGTGCCGTCCACCACCCGCGCCTCGGCGAAGCGCGACAGCCGTACCGGGCCGGTGGGGGCCGCGGCCAGCAGCGTCGGACCCCGGCCGACGGAGAAGAGCCTGGCCACCGCGGTGCCGTCCACCGCCGCGGCGTGTTCGAGCAGCCCGGAGGTGTTCAGCCCGCGGAACAGCATGTGCCAGCGGAGCAGTCCCGCCTCGCCGTCCGCCGTGGTGACCGCGCCCGCCAGGGCGGCGTCATCGTGGTCGCCCTCGGCCAGCAGCTTCAGGGCCGTGCCCTGTCCCTGTGACAGGTTCCTCAGTTCGAGAGCCGTGGTGGTCAGTTGGATGCGCTCACCGGAGAACGACGCGTCCCGGCGCAGCCGGGAGACGATGATGGGGTTCATGGGAGGACCGTTCGCTTAGAAGAACACGTTCCAGGAGTTGATCTCGTCCTGGGGGGTCGGCCGGTCGAGCCAGCCGAGCCGTACCGGCGCGTCGTAGAGGCGGCCGGGTGCCAGGCGGCGCCAGAAGTGCCGCAGGCCGGGCGCCATCACCTTGACGACGTTCAGCTCCAGGTCGGGACGGGTCTGGTCGAGGACGATCACTTCGGATCCGGCCGCCTCGATCGAGTCCACGCACCGGCGCACGCACACGGCCAGGTCGGTGGGGGCGGGTGGGCCGACGGTGACCGGCGGGAGACCGGGATCCGGCAGCAGCCAGGGCTCCCGGTCGACCTTGGCCTCCTTGCACCAGGCCAGCATCTCCGGGTCGTCCACCCGGTAGAGCGTGTTGCCCTGCTCGTCACGCCGGTCCACGGTCGGCAGGAACTGGTTGAGCTCGGTGAGCGCGCGGAACGCCGCGATGCGCGGGTCGGGGTGGCAGCCGAAGCCGACCATGACGTCCTCCACCTCGTGGCGGCGCCGGGAGACCGCGGCGTACACCGGGATGCCCACGTCGGTGGTGAGGTCGAGCATCCACAGGTCCCGGTCCATGGCCCCGTAGAAGTCCCGCAGCTCGCCCACGTAGGGGTCGTCCAGCGAGTCGAGGTCGAAGGCGGGGCGGCGCAGTCGGTTGTACCACCACAGCGCCACGGAGTCGCGCTCGACCAGCTCGCAGATGCCCTGCAGGATGGCCTCCTCCAGGGTGTTGCCCGCCGCGCTGCCGTTGGAGTCGGCGATGCAGAAGAAGTGCTGGTAGAGGTCGGGGTGGCCGTACCAGCCGTAGGCGGCGGGGACCAGCCGTTCCTCGTCGCGGGTCAGCGACCAGGCCCGCGACCAGTCGAACGGCACGTCCTCCTTGAACGGGTCGGGCACCTGCTGCAGCCGGTGCGCCGGGTCGGCGTTCCACTCCTTGCGCCCGGCCCGCTGCTCGTCGGAGAAGAGCAGCAACCGGTCCGGGTGCACCGCCGTCGCCGGATCCAGGTCGGCGTAGGCGGCCCGGATGACGGGCTCGTCCCCGCGCCAGACCCCCGAGTACCGTTCGATCGCCTCGCAGAGGGCGCTGACCTTCGCCTGGATCTCCGAGCGCCCCTTGCCGCCGCTCTGCCCGCGCAGGTTGCGGCGGAGCAGGTCCATGCTGTCGTTGACCATGGCGAAGTTGTGGCCGGCGGCGTAGCTGTAGGTCAGGCCGCTGGGGTCGGTACCGATCGAGACCAGCTTGGTGATCGCGCCCAGGTGCGGGCTGATGTGCCGCTCCAGCCGCGCGAACGTGTCCTGCGGCTGGTCGACCCGGTAACCGCCGTCGGTGACGTGGTTGGCCTGCCGCGGGGTGAGCACGATCTTGGGGTTGTCGTCGGGCGGCGTGCCGCACGAGGGGCACTGCGGCTGGCGGATCAGTATGTGCCTGCTGGTCTCCATGGTCGCCAGGTCGAGGGCGACCATCTGGCCGCAGAGCGCGCCCGGCTCGCCGGTCGCCACGATCCTGGCGACCTCGGCCGCCAGCATCCCGGCCAGCGCCAGCGGTCCGGCCGGGATCTGCGCGCGCACCGGGTGGAACGGCGTCCGCTCGCCCCGCTTCCCCGCCAGGTAGCGCTCCAGCTGGCGGTTGCCGCTGAGCCGCTGCGCCAGGCACGACCAGCAGCCGGTGTGGTCGGGATCGAGGAAGGGGCCGAGCCACGGGCTGACGCCGCCCGGCTTGGCCAGCAGCCAGGGGAGCCCGGACGCCAGCTGTGAGGCGTTGCGCCGCTCCAGGGCCGGGTCGAGGTAGTCGTCCACGAGCACGACCGAGACCCCTTTGGCGGGCACCTCGTCGATCGCGCCGGTGAGCACCTTCAGCCCCAGCTCGGTCAGGGCGGCCGTGACCGGGGCGGCGTCCACCCCCTCGGCGGCCGCGACGGTGACCGGCGTGCCCTTCGTGACGGCCGCCGGGTCGATGCCCAGCGCGTCCCAGTAGGCCAGCACCTTCTCCGGCAGGTCCGGCCTGCCCTCCGCGAGGTGCCCCGCCGCCTCGTAGCGGCGCAGCGTGGTCAGCACCGTGGTGAATGGAACGCTCCCGGCCAGCTCCTGGACGATCTCGCTCACCGTCCTGCGGCCGTCGAGGTAGGGGAGCACCGCCGCGGCGGCCTTCCCCGGCACCAGGAAGTCCTTCCCCTCGGCGAACAGGAAGACCCGGGATCCGTCCACGACCTCGACATGGAAATGGGCTTTTAGTCGTGGACTCTCCATCAGCATCCGCCTTTTTATATGAAGCTCTCGACAACCCTCTTCAGTGCGGATTTAAACACGGGGGGACCCGGATGGTGAATGCGCAAAAAATCGTACGCATCGCGCGGCCGATACTTAGGGCGCCGACGTATTCGCCTCGGTATCACCGCGCAGGACGCCCGGGATCGGCGCCGGTGGCCCGGTCCTGAACCGGTATCGCCGAGAAAGACGGGTACCGAACCCGTTGAGATCCGTATCGGGAGAATGGGACGATGAGGCATGGCACCGCTTCTTCACAGAGACAGAGAACTGGCTGTCTTCCGAGAGGCTCTCGACGAACTACGGGCCGGCCGCCCTACCGTCGCGGCGATCCTGGGCGGAAACGGAATGGGCAAGAGTTCCCTGCTCGGAGCCATGACCGAAATGCTTCCCCCGCGCAGTCTGGTGCTGCGGGCGCGCTGTCACCCGAGCGAGAGCCATTTCGCCTACGGCATGGTCCGCCAGCTCTTCGACCCGGTGATGTCCGCCGGCGAGCGGCCCCGCGGGCGGTTCGACCACGCCGCCGCCGACGACGACGGCGCCGCCACCCAGGACCTGCTGATCAGCCTGTTCCACATGACCCGCGACCTGGTCGCGGAGCAGCCGGTGGTCATCGCGATCGACGACCTGTCCTTCGCCGACACGCCGTCGCTGCGCTGGTTCTCCTACATCGCGCGCCGCCTGGACGACCTGCCGGTGATGATGATCGCCACGCTGCCCGGCAGCCCCCCGGCCGGGCTGGGCACGGATCTGGCCAAGCTGCCGTACGCGCGGTTCGTCCAGCTCAGACCGTTCTGTGCCACCTGTACGGCCGACTTCGTCGCCGAGGCGCTGGGTGCGCCGCCCGATGTGGAGCTGGCCGCGCTCTGCCACACGCTCTCGCAGGGGAACCCGCTGGTGCTGCGCCAGCTGACCAGCCGGATGCGGCAGGCCAGGATCAGCCCGGGCGAGCCCGACCCCGACCAGGTGCTGGAGGTCGGCACGGCGGCCCTGTCCGCCACCGTGCTCGAATGGCTGCACGACCACGACCCGGTGGCCTACGAACTGCTCACCCAGCTCGCCGTCATGGGCCCGGACACCGACGTCACCGTGGCGGCGATCCTGCTGAGTCAGGGCGAGCCGCAGATCCGGCAGGCCCGCCGGGCCCTCGCCCAGGCGGGGCTGATCACGGCGGGGCCGCCCGTGCGGTTCCACAACCCGCTGATCCGCACGGCCGTACTGTCGCGCATCGACAACCAGACCCGGCTCGGCCTGCACGAACGCGGGGCCGCGCTGTTGGCCAGGCTGGGCGCGCCGGCCGCCCAGACCGCCGAGCACCTGATGCTCACCGATTCCGACTGGGGCGTTCCGGTGCTGCGCAGGGCGGCCACCGAGGCGGTCGCGGCCCGCGAGTACGACGACGCGACCCGTTACCTGCGCCGCGCGCTGGCCTGCTCCGACGATCCGGCCACCATTCACGAGCTGACCCTGCAGCTCGGCACGGTCGAGCTCCGCCACGACCTGGACGCCTGCGTCCGGCACGCGGAGACGCTGGTCAGCACCGCGCCCGACCCCGTCAGGCGGGCCAGGTCGCTGCTGAACCTGGCCAGCCCCGCGCTGGTCGCCAGCACGGTGGGGGTCCGGCCGTTCGTCACCGTGGCCCACGAGCTGGCGGGCATGGCGGACCCGCCGAGGGAGCCGCTGCTCCGGCTGACCGCGCAGGGAGTGCTGTCCGGGTACCGCGCCGGGTTGCGCAGGTCGGTGCGGATGGCCTCGTCGGGCGTGCCGGACTCGGCCGCCAAGGAGCTGGCCGGCGCGCTGGCGGCGATGGTCGCGGCGAGCGGACGACATCCGGGCACCGCCAGGCGGCTGGCGGCGCGGGCCTGCCGAGAACGCTCCCGCCGGGATCGGCCCGCGGGGACCGGGCTGGTGGGCGCCGCGCTGGCGTTCGGCTGGACGGGGCGTCCGGAGGAGGCGCTGGCCGTGTGCGACAGGATCCTGCAGGACGCCCGCACCTGGGACCAGCCGGATCTGCACGCGCTCGGGCTGCTGCTGCGGGCCGATATCGGCCACCGGCGGGGCGACTCGGACGACAGCCTGCGGGACGCGCTCGACGCGCGGGAGGGGGCCGAGCGGATCGGCGCGCGGGTGCTGACCACGGCGGCGCGCGCCTGTGGCGCGCGGGCCCTGATCCGGATGGGCCGCACCCGGGACGCCGCGGAGCTGGTACGTGAGATGACGATGCCCGCGGACGCCCATCCCCTGATCAAGAGCCTGATCCTGGAGGTCCAGGGACTGATCGCGGCGGCGGCGGGCGACCACGTCACCGCGCTGAGCCTGTTCCTCGACTGCGGGCACCGGCTCTCCGCCCGCGGCATCACCAATCCCGCCTGCCTGCCCTGGCGCGCGCACGCCGCCAAGGCGTACAACGCGCTGGGCGAGCACACCGCGGCCCGTACGATCGCCGCCGAACCGGCGGCGAGCCCGGAGCACGCGCCGGACGCGCGGCCGGCGCAGGCCCAGATCCTGCTCACCCCCGCCGAGCAGCGGGTCGTCGAGCTGGTACGGCAGGGCATGAGCAGCATGGAGGTCGCCGAGCGGCTCTGCCTGAGCAAGCGCACCATCGACACTCACCTGGGCCGCATCTACCGCAAGCTCGGTATCCGAGGGCGGCACCAGCTGGCCGCCGCCCTCGGCCCGTGACCGGTCCCTGATCGGCCCCTGATCAGTGGGGTGACACCGGCTCGGTGGCCCGTCCGATGCCCAGCCTCGGCTCGGTGACCAGATACAGCCCGGCGGCGCCGGCGCTGTCGGCGGTGTTCTCGCGGTCCTGGCCCGCGGTCAGCTCGCCTGCCAGCACCATCGCGTCCAGCGGCACCGCACCGCCGACGCGGGTGGCGTCGTCCAGGTCGGTCAGGCCCGCGGTGATCGAGGCGAAGGCGCCGTCGGTGGGCGCCTGGGCGCCGCGGACGCGTTTCTTCATCAGCTCCGGATACTGGCCCCTGGCCAGGCGCTGTGCCAGCCAGAAGTAGCTGTTCTTCCCCCGGTACTGCTCGTAGAAGCCGGCGACCATGGAGAACATCCGGCCGTAGGCGTTGCGGTAGTGGGACTCGTAGAATCCCAGCGCCTCGCGCTCGGTGACCTCCCCCGCGTGCGCGGACAGGATGGTCGCGGCCGCCAGCATGCCGCTGTACATGGCCAGGTGCACGCCGGTGGAGAGCAGCGGGTCCAGGAAGCAGGCGGAGTCGCCCGCCAGGAAGTAGCCGGGGCCGCAGAAACTGTCAGCCGAGTAGGAGAAGTCCTGCTCGACGCGGACCTGGCCCTGGAAGTCGCCGCTCGCCACCAGTTCCGCGACCGTCTCCGACTCCGCGACCAGGGTCAGGAACATCTCGTCCGGCGAGGAGAAGGCGGACCTGCGGGCCAGGAACTGGTCCTTGTGGGTGACGAAGCCCACGCTGTAGACGTCGCCGCTGAGCGGGATGACCCAGTACCAGCCGTTGGGGGAGGAGATCACGTTGATGCCGCCCCTGGGAGTGTCGGCCAGCAGGGCGCCGCCCCGGTAGTAGCCCCAGATGGCGACGTTGCGGAAGACGTCGTGCGGCCGCCGGTTGCGGAAGTGCTGCGCGGAGAGCACGCCGGCGCGGCCGGAGGCGTCCACCACGAAGTCGGCCGCGGTCTCCTGGCGGTGCCCTTCGTGTACCCATTCCACGCCCACGGCGCGGCCGTCGTCGAAGCCGACCTTCCTCACGCGGGCCCCGTGGACCACCTCCACGCCCTGTTCGGCGGCGTGCTTGAGCAGGACGTCGTCGAAGTCGGCGCGGTCCACCTGCCAGGATCGCACCTGGTCGCCGAAGAGGTCCGGCCAGTTGATCGTCCAGTCGCGCTCCGCGCCCCAGCGGAGCAGCAGGCCCTCCTTGACCTGGTAGCCGCGGGCCTCGACCTTCTCCCGCGCGCCGACCAGGTCGATGATGGCCCGGCAGGAAGAGGAGATCGACTCGCCGATGTGGTACCGGGGGAAGAAGTCCCGTTCCAGCAGGCGCACCCGAGCGCCGGCCCGGGCCAGCAGTGCCGAGGAGATCGCTCCCGCCGGGCCGCCGCCTATGACCACCACGTCAGGCGCCATGGAATACTCCTCCCGCAGGAAAACTGCTAACCGTTTAATCCTCGCAAGGTGCGGTGAATATTGTTAATACGTATTTATACGCATTTATGGATTAATTCAGGGTGGTGAGGCCGAAGACCGCGCCCAGCGGGTCGGCGAGCAGTCCGCCTTCCAGCGGGCGGGCCCCGGCCGCCAGAGCCGCCGCGACGGCACCGGCACCGGCACCGGCACCGTCGCCATCACCGGCGCCGACACCGAAGAACGGCACCCAGCCGGTCCTGGCGGAGGGGCGGATCACCAGGGGTGCGTCGCCGTACAGGCTCCGGTAGAACTCCGTCGCCGTCTCCCGGCCGGAGGTGTGCAGCTCGCAGGCGCACAGGGCGCCGGGCTCGTCCACCAGGACCACGCCCTCGTCCCGGCCGCCCTCCCAGAAGCCGACCGCCGCCCCCGAGGGGTCGACCGCCAGGCAGAGTCGGCCGTTCTCGCCCGCGGGCACCGGGCCCATCACGATCCGGCCGCCCAGGCGCCCGACCTCCGTCCGGGTGTGGCCGAGGTCCTTGGCGGCCAGGTAGACGTTCCAGGACGAGCCGAAGGCCGGGCCCATCGGGCTGGGACCGAGGCCACCGATGATCTCTCCACGCAGGGTGATCAGGTGGTATCCGCGGCTGTTCTCCCTGGTGAACTCCCAGCCGAAGAGGTCACCGTAGAACTGTTTCGCGCCGGTCAGGTCGACAGTGATGTGATCAACCCAGCACGGTGTTCCCGGTCCGTACGCGGTCCGCCGGGGCATGGGGGCTCCTTCTGGATCCTGTCGTCGATGAGTGCCGCGGCCTCCTCCGCGCCGCCGAACTCCGGCATGAGCAGCCGGTAGCGGGGCGCGTCGGCCAGTTCCGTGGCGGCCGGCGGCCAGATGTGCGGCTGGAACGACCAGGGTTCGAGCCTGCAGCGGTCGTCGTCCCCCTGGCAGAGCCTGACCAGCGTGGGCGGGGCCAGCCTGGCGGTGATCGGGACGGGCGGGCCCAGCCGCTCGGGGCGGACCAGGACGGACTCCCCGGCCAGTGCGGGATGAGCCTGCCGCCAGATCGCCGGGTCCGGCTCCTGGCCGATCAACCCGCCGCTTCTCGCCGACTCCAGGGCGCTGCCGCGCAGGTCCAGCGGGATGTGGAAGGGAAGGGTGTGCCCGGTGGTCCGGTCGACCACGAGGAGTTGCCCCGACACCGGCCGCCAGGACCGGCCGGCCAGTGCGGCCGCCACGCCGGCGCCGGGCGAGCAGGCACTGCCGATCAGCGCGACCGTCATGTCGTCCTTGGCCATGACGACGGCACGCATCACCAGGTAGAGATGGTCGAGTACGGCGAACGGAGGGAGCGGTGGTGGCATGGTGCTCCATCCTCGGAACACGCGACGCTGTAGCAACATCCCGTCGGGACGCTGGACCAGCAGTTCTCCCTCTGAGGACTTGTTGGTGAGAAGCTTCACGACCAGTTGTGGTTCGGCGGCCTCCACCAGATGGGGGCCGAACAGGAACGCCAGGTCGGTGGGGTCGAGTTTGGTCAGCACCATGACGGTCATACCGAAGAAACTCAATAACAGGGGCAACTATCCCCCCCTTACGGTTGTCCTTTTATAGGCATTTCTACAACCAGGTCAAGCAGTGTCTACTCTCTCAGATAACGCCAGCCCCGCAAATACGGCTTTAGCCGACATCTCTGGACATTCAAGCAGGGGAAGGTGTCCGGAGTGGTAAATCGTACGGATGTCGCATTGTGCCACCATTTTTTCCAGCATTTTGGCATTGTCCACGAAGACAGGCATATCCGAATCTCCGATGATCACCGTGGTCCTGGCCCTGATCCGGACCAGATCCTCGGCCGAGTGCCGATGCGCGGTGAGACCCGCCATCGCCCCGCTGTCCAGCTCGGCCCAGGAGTGCCTGCCGATCACCTCGCGTAGCCGGGCACGCAGTTCCGGATGGGCCTCGGTGCCGCGGAAGATGTCCGGCGGGGAGCTCATCCACAGCTCGGCCATCTGCTCCCGCGCGCCGCCCGCCCTGCGCAACATCATGAGCTCCAGGTAACGCCGCCTGGCCGCGGGGTCGGGTGGCGCACCGCCGAGCGTCGGCGCCGCGAGCACCAGGTGACGTACCACCTCGGGTGCCTCCAGGGCCATCTGCAGCGCGACGCAGGAGCCGAAGGAGAGTCCCACGACCCGGTCCGCCCGCTCGGCCGAGGCGATCTCGGCCAGCCGTGCCGCCAGGGCGGGCAGCGTCACACCGGGCCGCAGCGGCTCGGAGCCGCCGTGACCGGGGAGATCCACACCGATGTGCCGCCAGCCGGGCAGCAGCCCCCACAGCGGTTCCCACAGGGTGAGGTCCATGGTGTAGCCGTGCAACCACAGCACCGCAGGACCCGTCCCCGACTCGACCACGCGCAGCCCGTTCACGCCGGCTCCCGAAAGCCCGCGCAGAACCTCCGGTAGGCCACCACGGCCGCGTCCCCGCCGTCGAAGCGGGGCACCACCCGCGGATTCAACCGTTCCCAGACCACCGCGTCCTCGGCCAGCGCCCGCTCGCTGCCGCCGATGAGCAGCGGCAGCTCGCCCCGCTGCTCGGGGCGGACGCCGATCGCCACCCGCGCCACGCACCCGCCGCTCTCCCGGGGCACGGCGGCGGTGACGATGACCTGCTCCCACCCCGGCGGCCCGAACCGGGTGACGACCACGCCGGGACTGTAGGCGCACGCCAGGAAGCGCGCCCGGGTGACCGAAGGACCGGAGGTGCTCCCCGGCTTGGCCCCCATGACGAACTCGCCCTCGATGATCAGTTCGCCCTCGTCCCCGTCCCGGTGCGCCATCCCGCGGAGCCGCGGCACCTTGTGCACCTCGGTGAAGTGGTCGATGTCGAAGGCGTTCTCCACGATCATCGCAGGATCGACGTCCACCGGCTTGATCACGGCCGCGGTGAGCGGATGGGTCCCGCCCAGCTCCTTGAGCGCCCGGGTGAGCCCCCGGTCGTCGTCGGGGGTGTCCGCGAGCCGGACGAACACGGCCTCGCCGGAGACGATCACGTGGTGCTCGCGTACCGACCACCGCCTGGTGGTGTCGCCCAGCGCGATCCGGCGGCCGTGGAACGGGCAGACCAGGCAGTCGCCCGAGAGCCGTCCCCCGTAGCCGAGATGCGCGCCCCGATGCGGGCAGTCGGCGTCGAAGACCCGGATCCCCGCCTCGTCCCGCACGGCCACCAGCCGCCGGGTCCCGATCTCCAGGGGGGTCACCTCGGCTGTCAGCTCGGAGGTGAAGGCCGGTAGGTACCAGCCGGAATGTGGTTTCCCCAACTGCGCCGTCATCAGCCCATCGCCTCCAGGAGCCGGTCGGCGGCGAGCACCCCGCTGGCGATCGCCCCCTGAACCCACGGCAGTCGCGTTCCCGAGACCGTGGCCTCACCCGCGAAGAAGAGTGTGTCGGCGACCGGCTCGGCCCAGCGCGCGGGAGCCCGCTCGGCGCCGAGCAGCGGCGCGGTGAACGCGCCTCGGCTCCACGGGTCGGCCCCCCAGTCGGCGATCCGCCGCTCCAGCACCCGGGCCCCCGCCGCCCAGGGCAGCGCCACCGTGAGCATGGCCGACAGATCGGGACCGGTGGCGGCCCGCACACAGGCGGCCGCCGCGTCCTTGGCCACGATCAACGCCTCGGGGCGCCCCTCGCGGCAGCTCACGAAGCCGCTGACGCCGTCCGCGTCGAACACCGACGCGGTCTCCGGCGCGGGCACCGACAGGGTCGCGACCACGCAGCAGCCGTCACCCGCCGCCAGCTCCCGGGCAGCCTCGATCTTGTGCTCGGGCAGATCCTTGATGGTGAGCGTGCCGTGGGTCACCACGGCGGGCGGCACGGTCACCACCACCCGCTCCGCCTCCACGGTCCCGGCCTGCGTCAGCGCGGCGATGCGCCCCGGTGACCAGCCGAGCACCTGGACCGGGCGTCCGGTGTGCACCTCCAGCCCCGCCGCCAGCCGTCGCGGCAGCAGGTCGAACCCGCCGGACACGACGTACTCTCCCGGCCCGCCGTCGTCCCCCCGCTGGGCCGCGGCCACACCGGCGGCGCTGAGCCGGTCCGGGTCCGCGGCCCAGATCTGCCGGAACCACTCGCTCGCCACCGGGTAGGGTCCGCCGACGTCGCCGAGCCAGCCGTTCACCGACCCGCCGGCCCCGGCGCCCTCCGCGTGCAGCCTGGCCTCAAGCAGCCAGGGCGGATGCGGGGTGCGGGCCAGCGCCCCCATGGGACGGCCCACCCGCCCGCTGATCACCCGGGCCGCGGTCGGCCGCGGCGCCGGCCCGGTCTCCACGAGCCCGTGGACAGGGTTGCGGTCACCGTGCACGACCTGCGCGCCCAGCTCCAGCGGGGGCCCGCCGTCCGCGGGCCGGAAGGTCTTTATCCGCCCGCCGACCCGTGACCTGGCCTCGACGACCACGGTGCGCACCCCGGCCCTGGCCAGGCGGTCGGCACAGGTCAGCCCGCTGACGCCGGCGCCGATCACGAGGACCTCAGTACGCATCCCCGCCTCCCAGCCGCACCGGGAGGGCGCGCAGCCGCCGGGGGATCAACGTGCCGGCCCAGGCCGGCTCCGGATCGGCCAGCGACGCGGCGGGGAACCGCTCGGCCAGCCGGGCCAGCAGCACCGCCCCGGTCTGTCGGACGAGCTGCGCCGCCAGGCAGAAGTGCGGCCCTCCGCCAAAGGCCAGGTGCGGGTTGGGCGTCCGGTCGAGCACCAGCTCCCCGGCCCTTTCGAAAACGGCCGGGTCCCGGTTGGCGGCGGCCACGATCGCCAGCACCCTGGCCCCCTGGGGCACCTGCCCCCCGGGCAGTGCCACGTTCCGGGTCGCGACCCTGGCGGTGAACGGAATCGGCGCCTCCAGCCGCAGCAACTCGTCCATCGCGACGCGCGCCGGCTCGCGGCCGCCCTCGCGCAGCGCGGCCAGCGCCTCGGGCCGGGGCAGCAGCCAGTACAGCGCGTTGCCGATCGCCTCGGCCAGCGGCTGCCACCCGCCCACCACGGCCAGCCCGAGCACTCCCAGCATCTCCGGCCTGCTCAGCCGGTCGTCGGCGGCCAGCCGGGCCAGCGGGCTGGGCGGCGCGGACGCGCAGTGCGCGTCCAGGAACCGGGTCAGCTCTCCCATGGCCGACCTGCCCAGCGCCGCCACCTGCGGCCCGGCCAGCGGGTCCAGATTGATCGAGGCCGCCTGGGCGAGCTGCGCGAAGACCTTCCGGTCGCTCTCCGCCAGCCCGAACAGCCGCAGGAAGACCGAGGTGGCCAGCGGGCCGCCGATCTCCGCGACCGCGTCGACCACGGACCGCTCCGCCAGCCGGTCGAGAAGCCCGTCCACGTCGGCGGCGATCGCCTCGGCCACCGACGCGATCGCCGCGGGTCCGAGCAGCAGCAGCCCCGGGGCGCGCAACCGGGTGTGATCGGGGGGGTCCGTGGTGAGCATCGACGGCGGCAGCTCCTCGTCGCGCGCCCGCCCCTGCTGCCCGGCACTCGCCGAGAAACCCTGGTCACGCAGTACGGCGGCGCAGTCGGCGTGCCCGGTCACCAGCCAGAGCCGCGACGCCGCGTCGTAGTGGACCGGAGCGCGGGCCCGCAGCCAGTCGTAGGCCGGATAGGGATCGGCCCGTCCCGCGGGGGAGAAGGGGTGAGCCAGGTGGGCAGGAAAGCGGATCTGGGTGCCTACCGTCACGCGTCAGTCTCCCTTGCGATCTCTTACCTGATCAGCGCACACGCGCGTTGCGCCAGCCGAACGTCAACGCGGTCAGCAGCAGGCCGCCGACCGCCCACAGTCCGAGGACCAGCGCGATGCGGCCGAGCTCCCACCCGCCCGCCGGTTCCACGACGGTGAAGCCGTCCGGCAGGAACACCGAACGGAACCCCTGCGCCATCCACTTCACCGGGAAGAGCGCGGCCGTGTTCTGCATCCACTCGGGAAGCTGGTGAAAGGGGTAGAAAACCCCGGAGATGAACTGCAGCACCATGAACACCGGCGTCACGATCGCCGCGGCGGACCGGCTGTTCGGGATGGCCGCGCTGTAGGCGATCCCGGCCAGCGCGCAGGTGACGGTGCCCAGCGTCAGCACCCAGGCGAGGGTGAACCAGCGGTGCGCGGTGCTCGGCCAGGGCAACCCGAACGCGGTCACCGCGATGCCGAGCAGCAGCACCGTCTCCACCACGGTGGTCACCACGACCTTGACCAGCTTGCCGATGAAGTAGGCGGGCTTGGGCATCGGCGTCATGGCCAGCCTGCTGATGAGGCCGGTGTCCCGCTCGATGGCGATGTTGATGGCCAGCCCGGAGAAGGCGGTGCTCATCACACCGGCGGCCACGATGCCCGCCATGAAGACCTGCCGGAAATCGGTCTGGGTGCCCTCCACCTTGCCGTCGAAGATCGCACCGAACACCACAAGCAGGATCACCGGAAAGAAAAGGGTGAAGACCAGGGACTGCCTGTTGCGGAAGAACGACTTCAGCTCGACCGACGACCGGGCGGCACTGGCCCGCCACAGTCCGGGCAGCAACCCCTCCCCGAGTTCCCGGCCGGGGGCACGAACGGAATCGGTGACGCTCACTTGTTCTCCTCCGGCTGTTGTCGGTGCCGGTCGATGAGGTTGAGGTAGATCTCTTCCAGGGTGGGGCGGTGCACGATCAGCTCGGGCAGCTCGGTCTCGGCCCAGGACGCCAGCAGGCTCACCAGCCGGGTCGGCTCCGAGGTCAGCACGGTGACCAGGTCACCCGCGCCCGTCGGTCCCGGTTCGAGCACCGCTCCACGGGGCAGCTCGGGAAGTTCCCGGCCGGCCAGCGACTCGGAGCGCCGGAAGGACACGGCGGCCGAGGTCGTCGCACGCCCACCCAGCTCGCCCGGCGGTGCGCAGGCCACCAGCCGGCCGCCCGCGATCACGCCGACCCGCGCGGCCAGCGTCTCGGCCTCGTCCAGGTAGTGGGTCGTGAGCACCGTGGTGCGGCCGCGGGCGGAGAAGAACCGCACCAGGTCCCACGCCTCACGGCGGGCGACCGGATCGAGCCCGGTGGTGGGCTCGTCCAGAAAGATCAACTCGGGATCGCCGATCACGCCGACGGCCACGTCCAGGCGGCGCTGCTGGCCGCCGGAGAGCTCCGTCGTCCTCTTCTTCTCGTACGCTCCCAGACCGACCATGTCGAGCACCTGCGTGGGCGGCAGCGGCCTGGGGTACATGGCGGCGAACTGCCTGACCACCTCACCCACGGTGAGATCGGGGTAGGCGCCGGTGGACTGGCCGACCACCCCGATACGCGCCCGCCATTCCCGGGGGTCCCTGGCCGGATCCTGGCCGAGGACCTCCACGTCTCCACCGCTCCGCCGTCGCACGCCCGTCAGTATTTCGACGGTCGTGGTCTTTCCCGCGCCGTTCGGCCCGAGCAAGGCGAACACCTCGCCACGGTGTACCCGCAGGCTCAGATCGGTGAGCACCGGGTGCTCTCCATAACGCTTGCTCAGGCCGGTGACGGCGACCGGGTCGTTTTCCGCGGCGGCGGAAACCATCGACTTACTCCTCCGATGGAGACGGGAACGGGAACGGCATGGCGAATTTGGAGATCCAGCGTGTTCAGTGAATTCGGTGAATTCGGTGAATGCCGGAGAATCGGTGGATCAGGTGCAGCAGCAGCACGGGCAGCAGCAGTAGTAGCAGGCCTCCGCGGCGTTGGCGCCGGCCGCGATGTCGGACAGGTCGCCCTCGCTGAGCTCGGCCGCGTCGACCACCGGGGTCTCGGGGATGTGCAGCTCGTACTGGCCGGTCGCCAGGCCGACCTCCCAGAGGCCGACCTGGACGTCCAGGTTGCCCTCCTCGTGCCCCTCGGGGATGTGGCGCACGATGACGATCTCGGCGTCCTCCGGGATGGTCAGACCGGACTCGGCCAGCGCGGAGCGCGGGTCCGCGTTCAGCCGGGCCGCGTACTCCTCGTCCGACCAGGCGGTGATGAGGGTGCGGGTGTAGGCGTTGATGAATTCTGCCCGCTCCTGCGGTTCGAGCGCCATGTCATTCTCCCTCTGTTTGTTTACCGCTGCTTTCTGCGTCGGCAACTGAAAGGACTGTCGCATGGCCTGCGGCATATACCAAGACTTAAGTTGTTCGCCATTGATGTAAGTATTGATACCTTCATCAACGCAGTGTTACATTGGCAGCATGCCACAGTGCGGATGTGCTCATCAATGACATTCAATACGTATATCCGGTACTTGTGAATACGTATCGGAGATACTTAAGCACCGTTAAGCGGAGGCGTCGGTGACGACTATCGGCACGCAGCTGCCCCCGGGCCCGCCCGGCCCGGTGGACATGGAACGCATGCGTAGCGACCCACTGGGGTTCGTGACCGGCCTGGCCCGGCGCTACGGGGACGTCACCGGCCACCATGCGAACGGCGAGCCCGTGTTCATGGCGCACCGCCCGGATCTCGCCCGGCACATCCTCAAGGACAACGTCGGCAACTACACGAAGGAGAACACGCCCGACGACCACATGCTCCGCCCGCTACTCGGAAACGGCCTGCTCACCAGCGACGGCGCGGAATGGGCCCGGCAGCGCCGGCTCTGTGCCCCGGCCTTCCGCCGCAGCGCGGTCGCCTCCTTCGACCAGATCATCACCGACGAGACCTCGGCGCTGCTGACCCGCTGGCGTGCCGCCGCGGAGACCGGCGCACCCCAGCCGATCGACCACCACCTCACCTCGCTGACCCTGTCGATCCTGACCCGCGCGGTGCTCGACGTGGACCTCGGCGCGGCGGGCGACGGGTTCGGCCGCGCGGTGGACGCCGTCAATCGCTTCATCGGCCACTACGTACCCGACCCCGATCCCGATCCGGCGGACACGAGCCGCCGCCGGCGGGAGTACGCACGCGCCCGCGCCCTGCTCGACATGATGACGCGCACCGTCATCGCCTCCCGCCGGGCCTCTCCCGCCGCGACCGGCACCCTGCTCGACACCATGCTCGGCGCCCTGTCCGACGCCGACCTCCGCGACCAGGTACTGACCTTGATCATGGCCGGTCACGAAACCACCGCCAAGGCCCTGACCTGGACCTGCTATCTCCTGGACCGCCATCCCGAGGAGGCGGAACGCATCCGGGCCGAGGTCGACCGGGTGCTGGGCGGACGCCCGCCCACGGCCGCCGACCTGCCCGACCTGCCGCTCTGCCGCCGGGCCGTACAGGAGGCGATGCGCCTGTACCCGCCGGTCTGGCTGATCTCGCGCCGCGCGACCGGCCCCGACGAGCTCGACGGCCATCCGGTACGGCCGGGCACGCTCGTCTGCGTCAGCCAGTGGGTCCTGCACCGTGACCCCCGCTACTGGGACCGCCCGGATGCGTACGTACCCGACCGTTTCGACGGCGTCGACCTCCCGAGTCATCTGTACCTGCCGTTCGGCGGCGGCGAGCGCATCTGCATCGGCCAGCACCTGGCGCTGATCGAGGCGACGCTGGTCCTGGCGATGCTCTCTCAGTCGGTACGGCTGACGCTGGAACCCGGTTTCCCGGTGGAACCGGAGGCACTGGTGACGCTACGGCCGAAGCACGGCATGCACATGATCGTGAGCCCCCGATGACCACTCTCCCCACCCCCCCGCACCCCCCGACCTCGTACCCGGGTCGGCCGGATCCCGTTTCCTCAACCCCGAACGCCGGTTCGTACAACCCCGCCACCACCACCGCGGGTGGGCTGGCGGGTGAGCTGGCGCGGCTGGAGGCGCAGGCGGAGCTCTCGTTCGACGAGGAGCTGAACCTGCTGCGCGAACTGGGCCTGACCGCGTCGGGCGGCCCGCTGGTCGAGATCGGCGCGGGATCCGGCGCGATCACCAGGCGACTGCGGCGGGCGCTGCCCGAGTTGTCACTGGTCGCCGTGGACATCGACCCGGACCTGCTCGCCCATGCCGAGGGCGCCGGCGCCGAGCTGATCGTCGCCGATGCCGCCGACCTGCCCCTGGAGACGGCGAGCGCGCAGTACGTACTCCTCAGGTACGTCCTTCAGCACCTTCCCGATCCCGCACCGGCCCTCGCCGAGGCCCGCAGGATCCTCCGCCCCGGTGGCCGCATCCTGGTCACCGAGGTGGACGCCTCCTGCTGGGGACTGGCCGACCCGGTCTACCCGGAACTGGTGGGAATCCACGCCAAGATGGCGGCGACCCAGCAGGCCGCCGGCGGTGACCGCACGATCGGCCGCCGCCTCACCCGCCTGCTCCGGGACGCCGGCTTCACGGAGGTCGCCCTCCGCCCGTTCGCCACCACCAACGACACCCGACCCACGGATGACTTCGCCCCCCACCTCGGCCCAGGACGGCTACAGCCGCTCGTGACCGCCGGAGTGTTGTCGCTCCGCGAGTTCGCCCTCGCCGCCGACCGCTGGAACCGGTTCCGCGCAGACCCCGACGCCTGGGTGATGCTCCTCGGGTTCACCGCAGCCGGTACCGCCCCCGACGCCTCTCAGAACGGCCGTCACCCCACCGAAGGAATCCAGTGAGCACCAACGTCAAGATCTTCATCACGATCTTCTGCTACATCAGCGCGGTGATGGGCCTCGTCACCGCCGTCATGCAGGCCAGCACCACCCCGCCCAACACCCCCGGAGCCATCGGTTCCGGAGTCGTCGGCGGCATCTTCCTGATAGCCGGAGTGGCCCTGAGCCGCAAACCCCGCTACTGATCTCAGAGGCCGGGGTCACGGGCCGGTCGTGACCTTCGAAAAGATCACCTCGTCCTTCTCATGGTTGCCCGACGTCAGGTGCCTTCGAGTTCGGGGATGCCGAGGCGCAGCCGTGGGTGACGAAGTAGATCTCCATGGAGATCGACCCGTTCGGGGCGGAGAGGTCGTGGAAGTTCCGGGTCACGGCCGTTCCGAAGATGCGCGGGTACGTCTCGCGGATGGCCGTGTTGACCCGGGTGGCCAGCTGAACGCCGCCGCTGGCGCCGCCGTCGGAGTCGGAGCCGAAGGTGAGCACCATGCCGACGCGCCGCCCGGCCAGGTTCTCCCGGTGCCTGCGCAGTTCCTGGCGGACCTGTGCGGCCAGTACGACGTCACCGGCGCCGGGGGTGACCCGGAACGAGAGCGTGACCGGTTTCGCCCGGACACCTCCGACGAGGCCGGTGCAGGGGGACGGTGAGGGGGCGGGCCGGGCGGGACTTTTCTCTCCCGGCTCCTTCTCGGCCGGGCTCTTCTCCTCCGGGGGATCCTCGGTCCGGGGCTCTCTCTCCGAGGTTTCCCTCTCCGAGGGCTTCTCAGCTGAAGGCCCTTCGGCCGAAGGCTTTTGAGCCGGATCTTCGACCGGGGGCCCTTCGGCCGAGGGTTCTTCAGCCGGAGACCGAACGGAGTCGGCCGGGGACCGGAGGGGACCCGGTTGGAGTCGAGCGGTGTCCGCCACGGGGTCGGTGGGCGAGGGGGGTGGTGCCTGTGCTCCCAGCAGGATGATCGTGAGTCCGAGCAGCAGGTCGGCGAAGAGCCAACCGGCCAGCAGGGTCGTGGTGGAGGTTCTTCGGCGGGCGGTCATTGCGAGGTTCGGGCTCTCTGGCGTGAGTCCGGCTCGTCGTCGCCGCTGTCGTCTGTTCCGCCGTTGCCGTTGCCGTTGCCGTTGCCGATGGCGTGTTCGTTGTCGCCGCCGTCGGCTCGGCCGCCGCCGCCGTTGGGGTCCTCGCCGTTCCCGCTGTCCTTGCCGTTCCCGCCGTTCTCGCCGGGGCCGCCCTCCTTGCCGGGACCGCCCGCCGGGAGAGTCCAGAGGCCGTCGGCCGGAAGCCGCAGCCGGGTGCTCGCCCGCTCCGAGCCGGTCACCTCGCGCTCGGCGAGCTCCCTCGACGGCAGGTCGGCCAGCGCGCTCGCGAGCGCGCTGGGAAGCCGGTCGAGCGCCTCCCTCGTCCGCTCCAGCAGGGTGACCGTCTCGATGGTGGTGTCGACCCGGGAGGCATGGGTCCCGGCGACGGCGGACCAGCTCTCCAGGGCCTCCCGAATCTCCGTACCGGCGCCCTCGAAGGTCCGGTGCAGCTCCCTGGCCGTGCCCGCGATGGTGTCGGTGACCCGTGCGCCGAGCAGGTCGACCGCCTTCTCCGTCGAGGAGCCGACCGAATCGATCGAGATGGCCGCGCGGTCGACGGCATGGCCGATGCCCGCCGTCACGCCGACCAGCTCGTTGATCCGGAGATTCAGACCGGAGACGCTGCCCTGGACCGACGTGATGGATCGTACGAGTTCGTCGTTGAACGCCTGGCGCATGTCGAGGGTGGTCCGGGAGATGGTCGTCGACAACTGGTTCCCGACATCGGTGACGGCACGGCCGGCCGTGGATCCCGCGGTGTCGATCACGGCCGAGAACCGGGCCACCGCCGCGGCGAGGTCGTCACAGGTGCTGTTGACGGCGGCCAGGTGCCCGCCCAGGTGCTCGACGGCGTCGCGCACGTCGATCGCGCTACCGGCCAGCGCGTCCGTGGTCTTACGGGTGGCCTCCAGGGTCAGGGTGAGCGCCTCGACCAGCTCGGTGTGCACCTTGCGCGCCGTGGTCCCGACGAAGCCGATGTCGGCCGCCGCCCTGTTGAGCTCGGCCCCGAACCGCTCCGGCGCGGAGAGCCGTACCTGGCCGAGTACCAGGCTCGCCTCGGTCAGTGCCCCGCGGAGCCGGACGCGGAGGGCACGGAGCTCCCGCTCCGAGGCGTCCTCCCTGCTGTTCCGCGTGATGTTCTCGAACACGGTCCAGCAGATGAGGCAGAAGATGGCCGCGAGGGTGCAGAGCGCGATGTTGTCGAACTTGAAGAACCCGGGCAACCGGCCGTCGAAGCCCTGCTGCCACATCTCCAGGAAGGGCCGCCGGGCCGCCTCCACGCCACCGGCCGCGAGGACGTCGCCGTAGGCGCCGGTGGCCATCATCAGGCCGAGCCAGGTGATGAAGATCGGTACGAAGACGAGGGCGGGACCGACGGCGCCGCTGAGCCCCCGTCGCCATCCCGGCCTCCTCGGCGAGGACGTGCTCTCCGCCGGTTCCCCGTCCACCAGGATGGTGTCGTCGGGGGAGAAGGCGGCGAACAGGTCGACCTCGCACCAGTGTCCGGCCATGTCGGGATCGGCGACCGCGTCCGCGAGATCACGTAGCTGGTCCTGACGGGCCGCCAGGTGGGGATGATCGGCAAGCTCGCGAAGCTCGCCGGCGAGCTCCAGATCCGTCACGGACAACCGACATCCTCTCCTGATGGCGCTGAGCGCCTTTTCGGCAATCCGGATGGACCGATTCACGCCTCCGGGAGGCGTGATCATTTTGGCATATGGCGCGTATGTCGGCGGAAGGAACGGACCGAGACGGAGGAGAGCGCGGACGGTGCCGTGCGGCACGGTGGGTCAGGTCCATCCGAACTCGAGCGCGCCGTCACCCTGGCCCGCGAGACGTGCGCCTCCGGCGTCGCGGTCCCCCTGGTCGTCCACGAGCACAAGTGGCTCGGCCGCGGCCTCGCGCCGGCCGAACTCGCCGAACAACCGCGCGCCTGCGACGTCGGCCTGGAGTTCCCCCACCCCGTTGCGCAGCGTACGAGCTGACATTGCGCCAAGCGGATCAAGGGCTCGGATCACAAAAAGTACGGATTTTTCGTTCCATGTCGCCATAGCTCTAGGCAGGCTGCCCTTGGGTGTGGAAATGTTTCGGCGCCGCACCCGGATCGTCGATTGCGTGTGAAGTGTGGTCGCCTCCTGACCTCGCCGGGTGGGCGTTGGAAAGGTGCACGGAGCGAGATGGCAGGACGCAAGGCGCTGCTGGTGGGGACGCTACCTGGAGAGACTGCCGAGGAGGCGATGCGGGGGGCTCTGGAGCGGCTCGGGCCGCACCTGCGGCAGCTGCCGGACGGAGAGACCGGCGATCGGCGGATCTGGGTCGTTGGGCTGATCATGAGTCTGCTTGGGCATCCGGACCTGGAAGTCGCCCGCGAAGGGGACTGGTCGGACTACAAGCATCAGCGCAACTACCGCGTCCGGCGCGGGCACAGGTTACGCGGGGACAGCCTCGATTTGGGCTATCTGCGCTGGTACGAGATCAACCGACCGGTGTTCGACAAGCTCGTTGAGGGTGACCTCGCATTCCAGGTCGGCGTCCCCGGTGATCTGGACATGACGATGTTCACGCTCGGACCGACCCGGATCGCCGGAAACCGGCAGCCCTTCCGCGAGGCCACCGTCCGTGACATTGCGGCGATCCACGCGAAGTCGCCGTCCGACGTCGTGTTCCAGCTGGAGGTCCCGGTGGAGACGGTCTTCGTGGCGAAGGCCGGTCCGCTCGGCGGCGTCGCCGCCGCCCGCCTCGCCGCAGGTCTGCACCGCACCGTCGGCGACGCGCCGACCGGCACCCGCTTCGGCATCCATCTCTGCCTCGGCGACCTCGGCCACAAGGCACTCAGCCGCCTCTCCTCGACCCGTCCACTGGTACGGCTGGCCAACGCGATCGCCGACGGGTGGCCGAGCGGGCGCACGCTGGAGTACATCCACGCACCCCTCGCCGCCGGCGACGAACCGCCGGTCACCGCCACCCGCTTCTACCGGCCACTCACCGGCCTGCGGCTGCCCTCCACCACCCGTTTCGTTGCCGGTTTCCTGCACGAGGACCGAACCGTCGACGACCAACGCCGCCTCCTCGACACGATCGAGAAGGCCGTCGGCAGCACCGTCGATGTGGCCGCATCCTGCGGCCTCGGCCGCCGCGGCGACACCGCCGCGTACGCCACCATGGACCAGGCCCGCGCTCTGTGCGAGACCGAATAACCGCAGACCATACTTTGCAGAGGACTCTTGACAGAGAACCCTCTGCGAAGTCCTGCGATATGGGGTGTCGGCAACGAAGCTGTCATGAAGTACACGCGATGGCGTCCGGCTCAATCGGCGGGTGAACGCGATCCTTCGGGCCGGTCGGCCGTGAGCATCAACGGGGTGCCGACCCCGTTGTGGGAGGCCGCCTCGGCGAGGAAGGCGGCCAGCCAGCCAAGCGCGTCCAACGACCACTCGGTGAGCACGCCGCGGAATGTGGCCCGGTGCCGGGCGGGCCCGCGCCACAGCTCGTCGATGACGGGGGATTCCAGGACCGTGCCGTCGTCGGTCAGATCGTCGGGCAGGGAGACCGAGTCGCACGCGAAGACGTCCTGGGTGAAACCCCGCATCCACCGGAGCATCTCGGGCGCCGCCGAGCGGATGGACGGCTCCTGCCCGCCGTCCAACGTCACCCGCACCGGTGTTCTCCACCGCGGGTCACCGTCGGCGAACCAGCCGGCGTCCTGGAGCAGGGGTATCACGGCTCTCGCCCGCGTCGAGGCGTCGAGGCTCTGCACCGGCAGCAGGAGCTGCACCGCGCGCAGGCGCGGAGCGCCGATACGCGCCACCACGTCGCCCGCACACGAGAGGAACGGCTGGACCGGCAACGGCCGGCCGTCGGGAACCGGCTCGGTCAACGACACCTGAAACCACGCGACGCGTGACGGTTCCGGGCCCTGCCCGGCGTCGTTCATCCCCCACAGGCCGCCGGACACGTTCTCGACGGCCTCGGTGAGCCATCCCAGCGCGGACGACCTCGCGACGAACAGGCTGTACGCGTCCGAGGAGGCGACGTGAGGATCTCGCCACGGATGTGACACCAGCTCGCCGTGCAGAGCCGCGAACATGGTGCTGTCGGGTCTGATGCTCACGTCGCCCTCTTCCGCTATCGCCTGCAGTAGATGTTCCGGCTCGGTGTGTAGAGCTTGCCCGGGTCGTCGGGCAGGCCGACCAGGTCCACATCGACGACGCTACGCCATCCCGTCAGGCTGTTGCTGTTGCATCCGCCGCGTCCGGTCGCCCGGTTGCCGGCGCCGCCGCCGGACCGCACCGTCGCACTGCCCGCCGTGCCGGCGTTTCTCCAGCTGCCGTCGGAGTAGTACTGCTGCAGCTGCACGGTGACGACCGCCAGGGTGGCGTTGCAGTTGCCGTTGACCCACCAGCCGTGCCCGGAGGCCTCGAAGGCGGACGAGGAGACGTGGACGTAGTCCCCCGCGGTGTTGAAGACGCACAGCGCCCGGGTGTTCGTCGCGGAACCGGTGTTCTCCAGGCTCGCCTCGCCCCCTGCCGGAGCCCGGCCGGTATCGGGGGCCGGAGCGGGGGTGGGAGGGGGTGCGAGGACGGACGCCGACGGAACCGCGATCGCCGCGGTCTGCGACATCCCGAGGAGCGCCGCGCTGACGATGCCGGCCGTCATGGAGACCTTGCGGAGTGATTGACGCATGATCGTACCTCCGTGCTGAGTCGAGTCGAGTCGAGCAGGGGCAGGAACTGCTGTGCGAATCCTGTCTGGCGGCTGAAAATGTGCGCGCTGCTGATCTCAGGTAATGGCGCCAGACATCGATAAACGTGTCATTCTCGCCCTGCCATGTCAACGAAAAAAGAATTATTGGCAGCCTTTCAGTGGCCGCTTGACCTGCGATTTTCGCATGTAAGCGAGCAATCCGCCAAATAATTGCTTATTTCCCGATATGGGCCATCAAGGGTCTCGTATTTCCGTGGGTGATAATGCGCGACAAAGCTCAGGAAGGCGAGCGTTGTATGGAATCGCCGCGCTGTGGGAAGAGTGGCAGGTCAAGGGCGCTCGTCTGATGCGGGTGGCGCCGTTACCGAGTCCGCCGGGGGCAGATGTCCTGGAAGGGTTCGCCCTGAGGGAGGTAGTGCCTCCACTCCGCCTCGGTGAGGGAGCGGCCCGTGATGGCGCAGAGTGAAGCCAAAGGCTCCGCGGGGAGGCCCACCTTCCACAGCCGGACGATCCGGTCGTTACCGCCGGTGGCCAGGACGGTGCCGTCCGGGCTGAACGCCACGGCGCCGACGTACTCGCCGTGTCCGCTGAGCTGGGCGCCGATCTGCCTTCGCGTCGCGGTGTCCCACAACCGGACCGTGTGATCCTTGCTGCCGGTGGCCAGGACGGTGCCGTCCGGGCTGAACGCCATGGTGCCGACGCCGTCGGTGTGGCCTTCGAGCGGGTCGCCGATCGCCTGCCGGGTGGCCGTGTTCCAGAGCCGTACGGTGCGATCCTGGCTGCCGGTGGCCAGGATCTTGCCGTTCCGGCTGAAGGCCAGCGTATCGATGTCGGTGTGGAAGCTGTGGATCGGCTCGCTGGTCGCCTGCCGGGTGGTCATGTTCCAGAGCTGGAAGGTCTGGCGGTTGGCGACGGCCAGCATCGTGCTGTCCCGGTTGAGAGCCATCACGGTGCCGTAACCGTCGGGGATGTCGAGCGCGTCCCCGACGGGCTTCCGGGTGGCCGTGTTCCACCGCCGGACGGTGTCGCCGTCGCCGACGGCCAGGACGGTGCCGTCAAGGCTGAAGGCCATGATGCCGACGCTGCCGGTGTGGCCTTCGAGCGGGTCACCGATCTGCTTTCTCGTCGCGGTGTCCCACAGCCGGACCGTATGGTCGTCGCCGCCGGTGGCCAGGACGGTGCCGTCCGGGCTGAAGGTCACCGCCCGGAGTAAGCCGGTATGACCTTCGAGCGGGTCACCGATCTGCTTTCTCGTCGCGGTGTCCCACAGCCGGACCGTATGGTCGTCGCCGCCGGTGGCCAGGACGGTGCCGTCCGGGCTGAGGGTCACCGCCCGGACAGGGCCGGTGTGGCCTTCGAGTGGATCGTCGATCGGCCGATGGGCGGTGATGTCCCACACCCGGGTGGTGCCGTCGTCGCCGCCGGTGGCCAAGGTGGTGCCGTCGGAGCCGAACGCCACCGCCCGGAGGTAGTCGGTATGGCCCCTGAGCGGGTCGCCGATCGAATGCTGCGTGGCCGTGTTCCACAACTGGATGTGATGCTCGGAGCTGCCGGTGGACAGTATCCCGCCGTCCGGGCTGAACGCCACCGCTGTGACCAGGCCACTCTGCCCTTCGAGTCTGAGTGGGTCACCGATCTGCTTCCGGGTGGACACGCTCCACAGCCGGGCGGTGTTGTCGCCACCGCCGGTGGCCAGCGTCGCACCGTCCGGGCTGAACGTCATCGCTGTGACGAGGGAGGTGTGCCCCAGGAGCAGGGCGAACTGCTTCCTGGTGGCCGTGTCCCACAACCAGACCCTGCCGTCGAACTCGCCGCTGGTGGCCAGCGTCGCACCGTCCGGGCTGAAGGCCATCGTTCGGGTGGTGTCGTCGTAGCCGGTCAGATCGCCGAGCTGTTTTCCGGTGGTCGTGTTCCAGAGCCGGATGGTCCGGGTGGTGCCGCCGAGGGCGATGGCCAGGATCGTGCCGTCCCGGTTGAGCGCCACTGCTCCGGTCTGCTCGACCGGTGCTTTGAACGGGTCGCCGATCGGCCGGTGGGTGCGAAGATCCCACCGCCAGACGGCGCCCTGGCGATCCGCGGTGACCAGCGTGCCGTCCGGGCCGAACGTCATCGCCGAGACGGGGTGGGCATGGCCCTTGAGCGGATCGCCGACCTGCTTCCTGGTGGCCGTGTCCCAGAGCCGGACGGTGCCGTCCTCGTTGCCGGTGACCAGCGTCGTGCCGTCCGGGCCGAACCCCAGCTTGACGACGGAACCGGTGTGGCTGTTCAGGATCGCCCTGATACCGGTGGCCAGGGTGGCGATCATGCCGTGGCGGGCCTCGTCGGTGTGGGTGAAGTGCCAGGCGGTGGCGGACAGCAGCCCGGACAGGGTCGGGTCGTCGTCGCCGATCCGGTCGCTGTGCGCCGACAGCAACCGGGAGACGACCTCCCTGCGCTGGCCTTCGGCCCTACTCTGTGCCCTGACGGCGGTGTCGGCCGCGTTGACGGCGACCACGGCGGCGATCGAGGCGACCAGCGCCATGAGGGCCAGGGCGCCGACCGCCAGGCGGGCAAGGCGTCTGCGCCGGATGGCGGCCTGTTCGGCATGGACGGCGGCCCGGTCCGCGGCGGCGAGGAACTCGACGGCGACGGCGGTCAGCGGCGGATGGCGCTGCGGGCCTGCCTGCCGACGGTCGCGGACCTGGCGCAGGGCGGCCAGGCGACTGCCCCGGTAGAGAAACGAGGGGTCGCGGCCGTTGCGCTCCCAGTCCCCGGCGTCCTCGCGCAACTGCCCGTACAGGATCTGGTCGTCGAGGTCGGCCCGCAGCCAGCCGGACAGCCGAGGCCAGGCCGTCAGCAGCAGGTCATGAGCGAGTTCGACGCTGTCACCATCGATGACCAGGAGGCGCTGGCCGGTGAGGACCTCCAGTACCGCGTCCAGGTCGCCGATCTCGGCGGCCGCGCGACCGGCGTACAGCTCACCGAGGGTCGCCCGGTGCCGTGCGACCTGCCCGTCGCCGGTGATGACGGCCAACTGCCGGCAGAGCTGCCGGGCCAGGACCTGCTGCGTGCCGGTGAGCCGTTGGTAGGCGGCCTCGGCACCGGTCTGCACCGCGTGGGCGATACCGCCGGCGGCGCCGTAGCCGCTCAGGGTCAGCCGGTCGCCCGTACGCTGCTGCCAGGTCAGCAGCATCGCCTGTGACAACAGCGGCAGCGCTCCCGCCCCGGGCCCGTCAACGGGGACGGCGGCCCCCGCTCCGCGGCCGGGCACGGTGAGGGTGCGCAGGTCCCCCAAGACCAGGTCGGCCAGACCGTCCTCCAGGCGCAGGCCGGCGCGTCCGGCCGGGCCGGTGATCGCCCGGCGCAGCTCGGAGTCGCTCATCGGAGCCAGGGTGAACGGCCCGGCGCGCAGCGCGTCGACGAGAGGAGGGAAGGAAGCGCACCGGTCCCAGAAATCCCCGCGCACGCCGACCACGACCAGCGCGGCCGGCTGCCGGTCGGGGCCGATGGGGGTCTCTGCCGCGGCCCGCAGCGCGGTGACGAACGCCCATGCAGCGCCGGCATCGGTCTCCCACCGGTTCTCCAGACCGTCCGCGCCCGTCCCCGTCCCCGTCCCCGTCCCCGTGCCCGTGTCCATTGCCGTGCCCGCATCCGTCGCCACAAGGGTGAAGATCTCCTCGAACTGGTCGACGACCACCAGCAGCCGGGCCTGCCGTACCTCCGCCCCGGTGCGCGGATCCGTTCGCGCCAGTACGGCCTGGCGGAATATCAGGTGGGCCTGGTCCGGGTGGCTCGCCAGGCTCTGGCGGACCGCCGGTGGATCCGCTCCGGTCAGCGCGGACAACTGGAGCGCTAGCTCGGTCAGTGGGTCGGCGGTGGGCGTCATGACCAGGCGCGGCCAGTGCGCGCTCCCCGGCGCCTCGGCCAGCAGGCCGTCGGCCAGGTACGGCAGTAGCCCGGCCCGCAGCAGCGAGGACTTGCCCGCCCCGGACGGCCCGGTGACCACCAGCATGCCCAGCCCGTCCAGCCGGGTGGCCAGCATCCGTGCCAGCTGGGCGGTGACCTGCTCGCGACCGTAGAACACCTCCGCGTCGGCTTCCCCGAACGGCGCCAGGCCCCGGTACGGGCTGCCCGTCCAGAGCTGTTCCGCCTGAGGGGAGACCGGATGGTGGTGCTGGTGATCATGGTAGGCGACCGTGCCGGCGACCGGGCCGTAGAAGGTGTTGTCGTGGAACTCCACGTGGTCCCCGTCGTACCGGCTCTCACCGCTCTCTCCGGCGTCCGGATCAGGTTGAGCCATCGTCACCCGGGCCGTTCCCCTGACGACCCACGCTCTTGCCGGTGACGGGGCCGTGGAAGGTGCCGCCGTGGAACTCCATGTGGTCCCCGCCGTACCGGCGAGCGACCTCGGAACGCGGAGCGGGCGGTCTGACAGGTTCGGCGGGTCCGGCAGGTCCAGTGGGTCCGGCAGATTCGGCGGGTTCGGCCGGTCCGGCAGGTTCGGCAGCGGAACCAGGCGATTCACCGTGCCGAACCGCGGGCCCGGGGAGGGACGACGCGATACCGGCTGGGGATGCGACCCCGTGATCGAAGGGCGCCTGCCCGGCCGGGTGGCGCAGCCCGTACACCGAGACGCCGAGCCCGGCCAGGCCGATGAAGACCCCCAGCACGCTGGCCAGCCGATCGGCCTGCTCCAGGCCGATCACTGTGAAGACCGCGCCCAGCACCCCCAGAACGGCCCCCGCCCCGGCCATCACGACTCCCACGCGGAGCTTCCGCCGCATCGTCATGCTGCCATGGTGAAGCCAGAGACCCCTGCTGGAAAGCGAATCGCCCCAACCAGAGCCACATGACGACCGAACGCCTGGTGTGTTCTACGGCTCACGCTATTCGGCTCAGTTCGTCTCCGTCGCCCGCAGTTCGATGCGATCGCGTACCGCCACCGCGCGCGGGTCGTCGTAGCCGGAGAGGAGGCTCAGTGTCTTCGTCCAGTGCCGGTGGGCCGCCTCCGGGTCCTCGTGGAGCAGAGCCGCGGCCAGGCCGTCGAGGGCCAGGGCCTCGTGCCAGGCGTCGCCGAGCTCGTGATGGACGGCGGCGGCCTGGCGGTGGAAGTCGGCCGCCTCCTCGTGGCGGCCGAGGCGGCGGTAGGTCTCGCCCGCGCCGTGCCAGGCCAGCGCCTCCCGGCTGCGGTCACCGAGGCGGCGATGGAGCGTGGCGGAGCGGTGATAGGAACCCAGCGCGTCGGCGAACCGGCCGTCGGCCCGCTGGGCGTTGCCGAGGGTGATGAGCCAGAAACCCTCCAGCCGGTGGTGGCGGAGGCCGAGGGCGATGTCCAGCGCGGCCTGAGCCGACTTCATGGCCTCCTCCACCTCTCCCCGCTCGCACTGCAGGTCGCTCATCAGGCGCAGGACATTGCCCTCACCACGCTGGTTGTCCAGGGATCGATGTGCGGCGAGAGCACGCCGGACGGCGTCCTCGGCCTCCGGCAGGCGGCCCGCGTGGTAGTGGGTACTGGCGAGGTTGGACAGCATGGTGGCCTCCCAGTGAGCGGAGTCCTGCTCCTGGAAGGCGACGGCGGCCTGCTCGAAGTGCCGTGCGGCGTCGTCCAGCCGCCTCGTGCGGAGATGCGCCAGTCCGATCAGGTTGAGCGAGTGCGCCTCGCCGAGCCGGTCACCCAGCTCACGCCAGATCGCCAGTGCGTTCCGATGGCATTCGAGGCTCTCGGTCAGGCGATTGATCCGGGTGTATCCCATGCCCAGCTCCGTGAGCAGTTGCCCTTCCGCGACGCGGTCGCCCAGCCGTCCGGCCGCCGCCAGCCCCAGGCGGCCCACGGCCAGCCAGTCGGCGACCGGAGTCGAAGGGGACTGCGCGTTCGACAGGACGGCCGACAACTGCCAGGTGAGCCGGTCCTGCCCGGTCGAGGCGGCGGCCCTGACAGCCTGCAGAAGGCTCGTGTGGTCGCGCTCGGACCAGTCCACGGCGGCGTTGTAGTCGGAGAAGCCCAGCGGATGCGTGCCGTCCGCCGGTGGGGCGAGTTCCAGCCGGGCTTCGGCGGGGCTGATCCAGCTCTGGGCGGCGTCGGCGGTGTGCAGGTACCAGTCCAGCACCCGGCGCAGCGCGACCTCCTGTTCTTCGGGCGGCTCCTCCCGCTGTGCCTGGTCGGCGGCGTAGGCGCGCAACAGGTCGTGGAACTGGTAGCGGTCCGGGGCCGCCTGCTCCAGCAGATGAGCGCCGACCAGGGAGTCAAGGAGTTGCCGGGTCCGGCTGGGAGGCAGCCCGGCGAGGGCTGCGGCGGCGTGGAGGCCGAACTCGGGGCCCGGGTGCAGGCCCAGCAGGCGGAACAGCCGGGCGGCCTGCTCCGGTAGGGCGCGGTAGGACCACGCGAACACCGTACGGACGGCTCCAGCCTCTTCGTCGTCTCCCGTGCTCAGGGCGTCCCACAGGGCGGACTCGTCACGCAGGTCGGCGATCAGGTCGTCCAGCCGCATGTGCGGGTAGCTGACGGCGCGCTCGGCGGCGATGCGCAGGGCAAGCGGCAGCCGGGCGCACAACCGGGCCAGCTCGGTGAGCTTGTCCTCGTCGTCCTCCGGCCGGTATCCGGCGGTGACGGCCCGCAGCAGCGCGACGGCCTCCGGCTCGGGCAGCGTGCCCAGCGTCAGCCGGTGGGCCCCGTCGCGTACGGCAAGGCTTGACAGGCGGTTGCGGCTGGTGACGACGGTCAGACAGCCCGCGCTCCCGGGCAGCAGCGGACGGACCTGGTCCGGTGTCGCCGCGTTGTCCAGGACGACCAGCACCCGGCGGCCGGCCAGCCGCGAGCGGTAGAGCGCGGCGGCGGCGTCGGGATCCTGCGGCACGGAATGGGCGCGGACGCCGAGAGCGACCAGGAAACGGTGCAGGGCATCCCGGGCGGTGACCGGCTCGCCCGGGTCGTAGCCGCGGAGATTGATGTAGAGCTGCCCGTCGGGAAAACGGTCCCGGACCTGATAGGCCCAGCGCAGCGCGAGGGACGTCTTCCCCACGCCCGCGGTCCCGGCGATCACGCACACCGAGATGACCCGCGGATCGCCGTCTTCGCCGATCAGGATCGTGTTCAGCTCTTCGAACTCGCCGGTGCGGTTGACGAACCCGCGCACATCGGCCGGTAGCTGCCGTGGGGTGAGGTTCGCGGAGCCGCTCCGGTCCGGTCTGCCGTGCTCGTGGAAGTGGACTCCGCCACTGACGTCCCTGGCCTGTACGACATCACGCGAAGACCCCGACAGCTCGGAATGCGAACTGCCGGGGCGCTTCTCGTCTTCTCCGGGCTTTTTGACGCCTACTCCGCTTTCGTCGTGGGCGAGGGAAGGTGTGCCACCTCGCGGTCGAAGTAGGACATCACATCTTCACCGGCCTCATAGAGGCTTTTGAGGTATTTTTCCCAGCCGCCGATCAGGCCGGGATCGGTGTAGCGAACCGCGCCGTTCGGGACGCCGGTTTCGGTGTAGAGAACGTGGTAGAGGGTTCGGCCGCCGAGGATGACCACTTCCGGCAGTGGAGCGGTCCTCTCCGAGGCCGCCACCTTTTCCACGCCGACCACGCGAACCCGCTCACCGCATTCGGCGCGCAGTCGCAGCGAGTGCAGTTCCCATCGCATATATGGCGTGAGCGGCGTCTCGACCACGCGTACCCGGTGGAAGAAGGAACCGCGGCGTTCGTCCTCCCGGGCGACCGCGAGCAGGTCCTCTCGCCTTTCGTCGAGAAGCCGAAGCGCTTCCTCCCAGTCGCCCCGGCGAAACGCGTCACGGCTGGGACTGCCCTGTTCCTCGAAGTGCTGCCGCCGCTCGAACTTCCAGGAGTCCCGGTTGTGAATCTGCGCGTCCCGGTGCCGGAAGTCGCGTCGGTAGGCGTCCCTGACGAGCCTTTCGCCCTGTGCGGGAACGAGGAAGGGGGCGCGGGGATCAAGCATCGGCGATGTCCGCCTTCGCCGCGCTGAGCATGATGCCCGGGATGACGACCAGTCGCTCATCCGGGGCGAGGGACACGCCCTCCGGCAGGCGGGGGCTGTAGGCGGCGGTGAGGTCCCTGCCGATCACTGCGATGTCACCGTTGTCGAGTTGCCAGATATCTGGGCATTCGTCGCGGCCGTCCGAACTGTCTAACTCTTTGGCCGACTTCCCTAATCGCCGCTCGAATGACGCGGAAGGGTCGGCTTCCCAGGAACGAGCCATGCCCGCCTCCACTTGGCTTGGCTGTGCGTTCTATCTGTGCGGAGCATATGTTGGACGGCACCCCGGGACAACGGAATAGGGGGATTATCGCGCGAACATGGCCGAAAAAACAAACCGTCTGTCCGAAACGGCGGACAGACGAGCTGAGTGGAAGGTGTTCACGACATCTGCCTGCCGATTTTCGATGCGTATGGTGACGAAGGTTTGACGCCGAACCGGCCTCGACCTGCCGGTCATCGATCAGTGGACATTTTCCGGGTCCGCAGTACGGCTGCATATTCCGACATCCAGCACTTCAGTGCTTGATTCTGGTTGTCCGTGGACTTCGGAGACGCCGAGAACATCACGGCAGTAACGGTGCGTGCGGGATTATCTACTGCCACAAAGTCTCATATTTAATGAGAAGGGCGTCATCGCCGACCGGGACTCCATCGGCGGCGCCCGGATTGCATGGCTCACGGTCTACGACAGCCGGTACGAGGACGGCTGATCGGGGCTGTCGAAGGACGATCAGTCCATTTCCTGTGGTCTGTAGGGCTTTGGGGCATCGAAGGTGATCCCACCTTCGATATCCCTGGCCTGCACCGCGTTACCGTGCACGGTGCCACTGATCTCGTTGTGCACACCGCCGGACTCGGTGTCTTTGGGAGGTGAAGAAACGGCGCCGAAAACCGCCAGCCCCAGCCCCAGCAGTCCGACGAAGGCGCCGAGCACGCTGGCGAGCTTGTCGGCGCGATCCAGGCCGACCGCGATGAAATACCACCCCAGCGCGACCAGGGCCGCCAGCGCCACGGTTACGCCCGACCAGACCAGTGTGCGTCTCGACATGCGTTCAGTGTCGGCCAGGTTTCAGAACGGGGGAAGCCCGGCGCTCCGGTGCGTTGACCGCGATGCTCGGCCCTTCGCGAGCGGGCGTCCGTCGAACTTCGCCGTTCTGGTCTTCACAGACCTCGGCCACGTCGGCTGGGAGTCTACCGAGACCACTGATGACGTGGCCTCGTTCACCGGTCCGAACGCGGATCCGCGCCCTGGTCACCGACGGTGTAGCCCGTGCTCGGCCTCGGCTCGGGTCGATGCGACCGGACGCCGAGGTGGACCGTGCGCACGGGTCCGGGGAGTCTCAGCACCGGTCTCGCAGAACGCCTGGGTGGTGAGGAGTCCCGCGAACGGCGACCAGGCTGCCCCGTAATGCCATGCGTCAGGCGGTTCAGTGGTTCACAGCAGCCGTCTCTGTACGACGTCGGCGATGACCGCGGTCACGACCTTGCCGACGGCTCCGGCCTCCACCGGGGCGCCTTCCCGGCCGGCGAACAGCAGGTGCCCGGCCCCGATCAGTGAGAGGGCGAGCGCGTCGACGTCGGCGTCGGCCGCGATGCGGCCCAGCTCGCATTCGTCGTTGAGGTAGCAGGCGATCATGGCCACGGCTTCCGTCATGACCGGGATGCCGTGGCCCGGCCTGGCGTGGCGCAGCCGGGCGCGCAGCTCGTCCCGGAAGATGACGAGACCGGTGATCGCCACCGCGATCGGGTCGAACAGGTCCATCAGCGCGCCGGTGAGGTTGCCGGCGACGGTGCCGGTCCCGGCGGACGCGCGCAAGGCGGCTGCCTGGTCGTCGATCCGGGCGATACGGCCCCGTACGAGCTCGGCGAGGAAGTCGTCGAAGTCGGCGAAGTGCCGGTGCAGGACGCCCTTGGCGACGCCCGCCTCGGTGGTGACCGCACGGCTGGTCAACGCGTTCGGCCCGTCCTGAAGCAGGACGCGCTCGGCGGCGTCGAACAGTTGCCGGCGGGCGTCACGGATGTGCACTCCGGTCGGCACCGCGCGTTCCTCCTTATGCTCACCGCGAACGTTACCCTGCCGACAAGTGGGCATGCGCCCACTATAGTGGGCGCATGCCCACTACAGCGCAGGGACAATCGCGCCCTTCAGAGAATGAGCCGCACCAGGCCAGACAGATGGCGGAGTCGTTCGGGGCGGACGCCGAACGCTACGACCGGGCCCGGCCCCGCTATCCCGACGCCCTCGTGGCGCGGATCGTCGCGGCCAGTCCCGGGCCAGACGTCCTGGACGTCGGCTGCGGCACCGGCATAGCGGCCCGGCAGTTCCAGACGGCCGGCTGCACGGTGCTGGGTGTCGACCCCGATGAGCGGATGGCCGAGTTCGCGCGGCACAGCGGGGTCGACGTGCAGGTGGCGACGTTCGAAGCCTGGGATCCGGCCGGCCGGACGTTCGACGCGGTCGTCGCGGGCCAGGCCTGGCACTGGGTGGACCCGGTCGCGGGCGCCGTGAAGGCGGCCCAGATCCTGCGGCCCGGCGGCCGGCTGGCGGTGTTCGCGCACGTCTTCGAGCCTCCGCCCGCCGTCGCGGAGGCCTTCACGGCGGTCTATCGGCGGGTGGTGCCCGACTCGCCGTTCAACGGCCGGTCGCCGAAGCAGGGCCTGGACACCTACCAGGAGATGTTCACCATGTTCGCCGACGGAATCCGAAAGGCGGGCGAGTTCGGCGACCCGGAGCGGTGGCGATTCGACTGGGAGCGGTTCTACACCCGCGACGAGTGGCTGGATCTGCTGCCCACGACCGGTGGCCTCACCCGGCTCCCGGCGGACAAACTGGCCGAAGTGCTGGCAGGCGTCGGGGCCGCCATCGACGCGATCGGGGGCGGCTTCACGATGCCCTACACCACGATGGCGGTCACCGCGGTAAAAACCGGCACCGTCTGACCCGGCTTTCCGGGGTATCCGACGCCGCGGGCAGGACGCCCGCCTTGTGGCCGGGATGAAAGCGCGGTTGGAGAGATCTGGATCGTACCGGCGGTGGCGTGAAAGTACATCCGGGGTCGGTGCTCGATTAGGGTTGAGCGCTTTGTTCGCTTTCTCGCCCCCCGGGAAGTACATATGCGTTCCATCCGTTCCGGCCGTCGATATCGTTTCGGATGGCTCGCCGCATTCGTCGTGGGCGGTTACTGACGATCAAAGGTGGACGTTACCCGAAGGGTATCTATCACTGCAGGTCAGCGGCATGATCGCGCGTCACGCCGAGCTTTCATTCTCAGTATCTGGCCGCGGTGGTCGCATTCGGGGTCGTCGCGCTGGTGAGCGGTGACGACAGGGTTCTCCGGCTGCTGCTGGTTCTCCCGGGAGAGCCGGGCGCGGGCCGGCAGGTGCTGTTCCTGCTCCTGGTCGGTGCGGCGCAGGGCTGGGCGCTGTGGCAGATCCTCCGCGGGCGGGTCGCCGGGGAGATCGGCGAGCAGGGGAGGGCCGTCCGCCTGCTGCGGGTGGCGCTCTATGTCAATGTGGCCCTCTTTTCGCTTGATTGGTTCGCGGCCTATCTGCCTTGGCGGACCTACGACCTGGAAGATCTCGGACAGCTCGCCCTGGTGGTGCTGTTCTACCGGGTGCTGGACGGCGCCTCCCGCGCGCTACGGCTCACCGCGCTGGTGGCCGGGACGCTCGTCGTGGCGGGCTCGATCGGTGAGGAGGTGTTCGGCCTTCTCGATCTGCGGAGCCTCGAAGGGGGCTTCGAGATCGTCCAACTGGACGGGTTGACCTGGCTGCTCTGGATGTTGCTGACCCTCGTGGCCCAGGCCAGGGACGGCAGGTGGGGCAGGGGCACCGTGTGGTCGGGAGTGGCGTCCATGGTGCTGCCGTTCTTCGTCGCACCGCTGGCATTCGCCTTCATCGATGATCACTCCGCCATCCTGGTGTTCTGGGGCGTGGCCAACCTTTTCCAGCCGGTCTGGCTGGCCCGGTCCGCCCATGACCTCGCCGGCCCGCACACCAGGCGCGTACGGACGGAGAAGAAGCGGATCAGGGCCCCGTTCGGCTGGTGGCCGCTGCCGGTCATGGCCGTCGTGCTGCCGCTGCTCCCGGTGGCGGTCAACCTCGCCCACGGCCTGCCGTTCTGGATCGGCCCGCAGGGGATAATCGAGTCCTTCGTCCGCACGCATCTCTGGGGACTCAGCCCGTTCTGGGGGTACTTCGACCTGCTGGTCGGGGTCGGTGGTCTCGGCGTCCTGGTCCTGGTCACGGTGGTCCGCAGGACGCGCCGCTCCCTGTGGACGGCGGTGAGCCTGCTGCTCTTCGCCGCCGCCGTCGGAGTCGTCACCGCGGTCACCTCGGACCACGCCCCCGCCGGCTCGGCGGGCGACGGAACGAGGTTCTGGTACGACAACATGCGGATGTATCCCGACGGGACCTTCGCCCCCGACCCGGCGAGCGGTGAGATCTTCTTCAGTGTCCCGCCGCTCTGGCACAGCGCCGCCCTCACCGCGTCCGCGCTCATCCTGATCTTCCTGTACGGCCCGCGGACGGCCCCGCGTTCGCCGTACCGGGTGGCCGTGGCGTGCGTCGCGTCGGTCGTGACGCTCTGCCTGCTCCCGGTGGCGGACCAGGTGCGCGGCCAGGTCACCTCGCGCGGCGACTGCGAGCCGCCCGAGCGCGGGCGGAGCGCGGGCGGCGAACCCAGGACGCCTCCGCCGACCGGCGAGCGGGCCTTCGTGTGCACGGTGCGGACATCCGACGCGCTGCCGTCCGCGCGGAGCATCCCCGACCAGGCGCTGGTGGCGTACGGACACCGGTTGTGCGGCGTCTACACGCGAAACGATCCGCGAGAACTCGCCCGCGTCCGCGAGCTCGATGGCCTCGACGTGCGCACGCTCTCCGGCCTCCTGGCCGACGTCTGCCCGCGCGCCGCCGAGACCGTCCAGGCCGCGAGGGACGCCGAGAAGCGCGAGATGCTGGAGTGGGAGGCCGAGGAGCAGCGCAAGTGCGACGAGGCACCCCGGCACCGCCCCCTGATCAGGCCCGTGTCGGTGTCGGTGCACAAGGAACCCCTGTGGACGGACTACGGGGTCCTGGAGTCGTACGAGCCGGGTAGCGACGACGGCGATCCCTACGAGGACGGCCTGCTCGACCTGCTGAACAAGAACGAGCTGGTGGCCGCGCTCCCCGGTCATCTGATGGTCGGTGTTCACTCCGACTACTCGATCTGTGTCACGACCGAGACCTACCGGCGCCGTCCGCCGGTGGAGACCAGGGGCTGGCACCACGTCGTCGAGGTCGGCTACCGCAGCCCGACCGGAAAGATCAGACTCGCCGACGCGATGGGTGGTCCCGAACTGCCCAACCTCGCCGTCCGGGGCAGGGGCGACTACCGGATCCGCGTCCACTACGCCTGGCTCCCCTGGAAGGGCGAGAAGTACGGCGGGCAACGGCTGCTGATCATGGCGTATCCGGGGCGTGGGGACGAGGTCGTCGTCCACCGCAGCCGTACCAGGGGGGCAGCCCACATAAGCCCAAAACCCACATTGGGATGATCTTGAAGGGTCTTCCGGCTGGTTGACGGCATGGTCACTGGGTGCGGCGGGGTGGGCCGAGGATGGTGGTGATCTTGGCGATGGCTTCGGGGCCGGGTTTGACGTAGCGCATGGCGGTGCGGGGGTTCTTGTGCCGGGTCTTGCCCATGATGAGCTGCAGCGGGACGTCGGCCTCGCCGAGGCGGGCGCGGCCGGTGTGCGGGCAGATGTCGGCGACGGGCTCGCTCGCGAGCAGCGATCAGGCCGCCCGCACCCACATGCTTGCGGCCCCCGATTGCCCCTCAGCTATTCGGTGTTGCTAGGTACTGGTAGTCGGTGTTACTTTGTACCAGTAGTTAGCGACACCGAGTAGCTGAGGGGGGTGTTCCGTGGGCAAGCAACTGACGGAGATGCTCAAGGGAACGCTGGAGGGCATCGTCCTGGCGATCCTGTCCGGTCGGCCCGCGTACGGCTACGAGATCACGGCGTGGCTGCGGGAGCAGGGCTTCTCCGACATCGCCGAGGGCACCATCTACGCGCTGCTCGTCAGGGTCGAGCAGCGCGGCCTCGTCGACGTGGAGAAGGTCCCGTCCGAGAAGGGGCCGCCGCGCAAGGTGTACTCCCTGAACGCTCAAGGACGGGAGTACCTCGAAGAGTTCTGGAGGAACTGGAGCTTCCTCACCGAGAGGCTCGAACAACTCCGAGAAGGAGATAAGTAGACGTGGTCACAGGGTCGACCGAGCCGAAGAGCCGCTACCTGCAGTACCTGGAGATCCTCACCGGGTCGCTCGAGGACAAGCGGCGCTACCGGCAGTACAAGGCGCGCATCAAGCAGCTTCCCGAGAACTGTCGCACGGCCGTCGAAGCGCTGGAGCGGTACCTGATGCACTTCGGGCCGGCGGACGGCGCCGGCGCGATGGCGATGTATGAGGATCTTGCCGATCTGTTCGAACAGAGCGCGGCGGACGGAACCCCGATCCGCGACATCTTCGGGGAAGACCCCGTGGAGTTCGTGGAGGCGTTCGTGGCCAACTACCCGATCGGGCAGTACAGAACCCGGGAGCGGAACCGCTTCACCAGCGCCATCGAACGCGCCGCCGGCGAAAACACCGCAAGAAAGGACAGGACAGACTGATGACGACACAGCAAGCCCAGGCGATTCAGGTGCAAGGCCTGGAGAAGTCGTACAAGGAACTGCATGTGCTGCGCGGCGTGGACTTCACCGTGGCACGAGGCAGCATCTTCGCCCTGCTCGGCTCGAACGGGGCGGGCAAGACCACGGTCGTGAAGATCCTGTCCACGCTGCTCAAGGCCGACGCCGGGACCACCCGCGTCAACGGCTTCGACGTCGCCACGCAGGCCGCGAACGTGCGGGAGTCCATCAGCCTCACCGGACAGTTCGCCGCCGTCGACGAGATCCTCAGCGGGCGGGAGAACCTCGTGCTGGTCGCCCGGTTACGGCATCTCAAGAATCCCGGCCAGATCGCCGATGACCTGCTCGAGCGTTTCTCGCTGACCGACGCGGGCGCCCGGAAGGTGTCGACGTACTCGGGCGGCATGCGCCGCCGCCTGGACATCGCGATGAGCCTCATCGGCAATCCGCCGGTCGTCTTCCTCGACGAGCCGACGACCGGGCTCGACCCCCAGGCGCGCATCGAGGTGTGGCAGGCGGTCAAGGAACTCGCCGCCCAAGGCACGACGGTGCTGCTCACCACGCAGTACCTGGACGAGGCCGAACACCTCGCCGACCAGATCGCGATCCTCCACCAGGGCCGGATCATCGTGAACGGCACCCTGTCCGAGCTCAAGCAGCTACTCCCGCCCGCCAAGGTCGAATACGTCGAGAAGCAACCGACCCTGGAGGACATCTTCCTCGCGCTCGTCGGTGCCGACGGCAAGGACGGCGACGCCGGCAAACACCGCATCTCGGTACGCAAGTAAGGAACAACGATGAGCAAGCATTTCTTCGGCGACACCGCCGTCCTGCTAGGACGCTCCCTGCGCCACATCACACGCAGCGTGGACACCATCGTCACGACCGCGATCATGCCGATCGCCATGCTGCTGATGTTCGTCTACGTGTTCGGCGGCGCGATCGACACAGGGTCGGTCTCGTATGTGAACTACCTGCTGCCCGGCATTCTGCTCATCACGGTTGCCTCGGGCATCGCCTACACCGCGTTCCGGCTGTTTATGGACATGAAGGGCGGCATCTTCGAGCGCTTCCAGTCCATGCCGATCGCGCGGTCGTCGGTGCTGTGGGCGCACGTGCTGACCTCGCTGGTCGCCAATCTGATCTCGCTCGTGGTCGTCGTGCTCGTCGCCCTGCTCATGGGTTTCCGCTCGGGGGCGGGAGTGCCGGCGTGGCTCGCGGTCGCCGGCATGCTGATCCTGTTCACCCTGGCGTTGACGTGGCTCGCCGTCATCGCCGGTCTGTCCGCGAAGTCCGTGGACGGCGCGAGCGCGTTCTCCTACCCGCTCATCTTCCTGCCCTTCCTCAGCTCGGCGTTCGTGCCCACCGACACCATGCCCGGCCCGCTACGCGTCTTCGCCGAGCACCAGCCGGTGACCTCCATCGTCAACGCCATCCGCGACCTGTTCACCCAGCAGCCGGTCGGCACCGACATCTGGATCGCCCTGGCCTGGTGTGTCGGCATCCTCATCGTCGCCTACGCCTTCGCCATGAACACCTACCGCCGCAAGATCTCCTAGACCGTATCGGTCGGGCTCGTCTTGATCCCGACGAGCGTGGCGGACAGGCGGATCGCGGCGCGGTTGCCCTGAACAAGAACAGCACTTCCTCGGCTTGTCTCCGCTGCCGGGCGGAGGCTTCCAGGAGATTTACGCGAGATGAGCACCGGGCTGTGAGCGGACCACCCGGAACACGTGCGGCAGCCGCTGACCCTTGCCGGTGCGAGTGACGAACGGCCTCCACCGTGGGCGGGCCGATCCCCCCACCAGGTACTGATGTCGCCCCGATGTCGTGGACTGGAGCGACCCGCACCGCCGCCGCCGCGGATCGGCATACCCGCCAGAGCATGTGGCTCGCTGCCATTCCTTGCAACGCACCCTTCGAGCTCCACACAACACGTCCTATCGCGAGACAAGGAAGATCATGACTGAATCCCTCCACACCGTCACGACGATGCCGACGGCGCGTCACTCCGGCTGTCCCTTCGACCCGCCCAAGGAGCTGATCGAGGCCCGTGAGCACGGCCCGATCAGCCGCTTCCCCTTCCCCGACGGGCACCAGGGCTGGCTGGTCACCGGCTACGACCTGGTCCGGGCGGTCCTGGCCGACCCTCGGTTCAGCTCGCGCAAGGAGCTCATGCGCCACCACCCGCTGATCGACTACGGCGACATCGAGGTCCCCCCGGCGCCGCCCGGCGAGTTCCTCCTCATGGACGAGCCACGGCACGGCCGCTACCGCAGACCACTGGTCGGTAAGTTCACCGTCCGGCGGATGCGGCTGCTCACCGAACGCGTCGAGCAGATCACCGCCGACCACCTGGACGCCATGGAGAAGGCCGGACCGCAGGTGGACCTGGTGACCGCGTTCGCCAAGCCCATCCCCGCCATCGTGATCTGCGAGCTGCTGGGCGTGCCGTACGAGGACCGGGGCTTCTTCCAGGAGAACATCGACAAGTTCCTCGGCGGAGAGGTCGGCGACGAGGAACTGATCGCGGCCTACACCGCGACCCAGAACTACCTCGCCGAGTTGGTGGCCGCCAAGCGCGCCAACCCCACCGACGACGTGCTCAGCGACCTGCTCGACAGTAACCTGACCGACGAGGAACTGCAGGGGATGGCCCTGATCCTGCTGTCGGCCGGGTTCGACACCACCGCGAACATGCTGGCGCTGGGCACCTTCGCGCTGCTGCGGAACCCGGAGCAGTTGGCCGCGCTGCGCGCCGACCCCACGCTCACCGACCGCGCGGTGGAGGAACTGCTGCGGTATCTGAGCGTCGCCAAGCAGTTTTACAGGGTCGCGCTGGAGGACGTCGAGCTGGGCGGCCAGACCATCAGGGCCGGTACGACGGTCATCCTGTCGCTCAACACCGCCGACCGCGACCCCGAGCGCTTCGCCGACCCCCACGTGCTCGACCTGCGCAGGCAGGACGGCGGACATCTGGCCTTCGGCCACGGCATCCACCAGTGCCTGGGCCAGCAGCTCGCCCGCGTCGAGATGCGCGTCGCCTTCCCCGCACTCCTCAACCGCTTCCCCACGCTGCGCCTGGCCGTACCCGCCGAAGAGGTCGCCCTGCGCCCGGAGACCGCCGACATCTACGGGGTCAAGAGCCTCCCGGTCACCTGGGACGCGTAACCACGAACCAATGACAGGCGAGAGCGCGTACGGGCCGCCCGCCACCGCTGTGGCTGCTCGCCTGCGGCGATCGCGTCCGCGGCCCGTTTGCGCCCGTATTCCGGTGGCCCCCTGACGAGGGCGGCTCGCGTTCCACGACAAGACCACCAAGTGCGAGCCGGAGCGACACGACGGCATGAAACCGATGGCCGGCCGTGTCCGCCTTCGACGAAAACTGCTCGTGCTCCTCGCACACCACTCTTGCCGCACCGATCCAGCGACACGGACCGTCCCGGTCGATCCGACGTACGTCTGCTCCAGAAGTCTCAGACTCCCTACATTTCAGATCTCTAGAAAGGAATACAGCATGGAAGACACGACAAGCGGGACACCCGAACAGGGATACGTCGGGCGCCGGACCGTGTTGAAGGGCGTGCTGGGTGCCGGCGCGCTCGCCGGCACGCACGCCGCCCTCGCCGGTCGCGCCAACGCCTCCGTGAGCGGTGACGATGTCGAGCACGGTGTCGAGCACGGCTGGGGAAAAGTCGCCGACGCGTTCCGCAAGAACTTCAAAAACAACTCCGGCGAGGTCGGCGCGGCGTGCAGCGTCTACGTGGGCGGCCGCCCCGTCGTCAACCTGTGGGGCGGCCTCGCCGATCGCGAGGCGAACCGACCGTGGCGCAAGAACACCATCGTCCAGGTCGCATCCACCACGAAAGGCGCCACCGCGATCTGTGCCCACATGCTGGCACAGCGCGGTGAGCTGGATCTGGACGCCCCGGTCGCCCAGTACTGGCCGGAGTTCGGCGCTGCCGGCAAGGGCCAGATCCCGGTGCGCTGGTTACTGTCACACCAGGCCGGTCTGCCGATCGTCGACGGACCGCTGACATTCGAGCAGGCCTGCGCATGGCACCCGGTCATCCGTGCACTCGAGGCGCAGAAGCCGCTGTGGCAGCCGGGCGCCGAGCACGTCTACCACAGCGTCACGTTCGGGTTCCTGGTCGGGGAGGTCGTGCGCCGGATCTCCGGCAAGTCATTGGGCAGGTTCTTCGCCGAGGAGGTGGCCGCCCCGCTCGGACTGAGCGCCTGGATCGGGCTGCCTGAGAAACAGGAGAGACGGGTGGCCCGGATCCACTACGCCGCACCGTTCAGTGTGGAGGAGCTCACGGCCGGGCTGATCGCGATCACCGGACTCGACGCGGACACCGTCACCGCATGGGTGAACGCCGTGTGGGGCCCGGGCTCGGTCCAAGCCCGCGCCGGCGAGCTCGGCGGCGCCCTGGACAACACGACCGACTATCACACCACGCGTGCCTGGCGCGCGGCCGAGTTCCCGGCCGCGAACATGCTCGCGGACGCGCGATCGGTGGCGCGGATGTACGCCGCCACGGTCAGCGACGTCGACGGGGTGCGGCTGCTCGATCCGTCAACAGTCGAGAAGATGACAGCCGTCCAGACCGACAAGACGCCGATGCACGGGCTGCCGCCGGGGCTGAACATCCCGGCTGACCGCTCCTTCTACATGTCGCTGGGGTTCTGGCGAGCCTGCCCGCCGCTGCCGATGGTCGGGCCGGGGTCGTTCGGCCACCCGGGCTCGGGCGGATCGATCGGCTTCGCCGACCCCGATGCCGGTGTCGGCTTCGGCTACGTCACCAACCTCTGGAACTTCCGGCCCGACGACCCGCGGGCGTCGAACCTGGCCAAGGCCGTCCGGTCCTGCCTCGGTTGACGACAGCCCTCGCGTGACGGAACTCCAGGAGACGCCGCAGGAGCTGGCAGACCGGCACGACATCCCCGGCGTCGGTGTCGTTGACCGCCTACGGCGGGGGGCGATAGAAGGCGCTGGCCGAACTGGTCGATCCGCGTGGGCCCGGTGGGTGAGCTGCGCGGCACCGGGCAACTGCTGTGGGCGCTGCCCGGCTCCTGGGTCGAGATCGAGCAGGGCCGAACGGCCGTGCTGGTAAGCGTCAGCACAGCACATCGAGGAGCTCATCAAGCAGCTTGGCGAGGCCATCGTCGACGTCGACGAGCCCGACACCAAGGTGCAGGTGTTCTGCGAGTGACACCGCCACGGGCCAACGAAAAGGAGACCCCGATGACGACAGAGGCGATCCACGCGCAGGGTCTTGAGAAGTCCAACTTACCCGCCCTGCGCGCGTCCGACGCGGACCGCGACCGGGTCATCGAACTGCTGCGCGCCGCCGTCGCCGACGGCCGGCTCGCCCCGGTCGAGTTCGACGAGCGGCTGGACGCGGCGCTGGCCGCCCGCACCATCGACGCGCTGGCCCCGCTCATCACCGATCTGGCCGCGGTTCCAGGCAGCGACGGCGCACTCACGCTGCCGTTCGCTGGGACGCTGGCCGAGCCGGCCGCCGAACTGCTCACCATCAAGGAGCGGCACGGCTCGGTGCGCCGTGATGGCCGGTGGACGCTGCCGCACCGGCTCGCGCTGCGCACCGCGTGGTGCGACGTGACGCTGGACCTGACCAGCGCGGTGCGCAGCGCGCCCGAGCTGGTCATCGAGTTGCGGGTGAGCGGTGGCAACGTGGAGTTGGTCCTCGCGCCAGGCATGGTGGTGGACGCCAACGAGCTGTCGGTACGGCACAGCTGGCTGGCGATCAGCAGGGACGCGGGCGACAACGCGCCGGAGACGCTGCAGGTCCGCTTGGTAGGCCGCATGCGGCACGGCCGGCTCGACATCCGGTGGCAGGCGCCGTGCCGGTGACGCGGCAGGGCCCGGATACCGCGGTATCCGGGCCCTGACATCTCGCGCGTGGTGCGGGCGCGCCGCCGTGCTACGGCCTGTCGTCAACGACGGCACCGCCGCCGACGAACCGTTCTTCCTGCTCATTCCCTAAACCCCGGGTGATCGCGCCGGCGGCAGTGGCCGTCGGCGCGACGCTGGTGACAGCTTCGTCAGTGCGCCACGACCTGACCGGCGACCGCCTGTTCCCCAAGCCCGTCACCGACGACGCGCTCCAGGCCGCCGACGTGATCGTCCTGCTCGGCCCGGTGAGCATTCCACTGCCGTCCTGCGACCGGTCACCAGCTCAGCAGGTGCTGCGCTGGGACATCCCCGACCTTGACGGGCAGCCGTATGAGGCGCTGGAGGCGGCCCGCGACGACCTCAACCGCCGCGCCCTGCTCCTGATGGCTGACCTCTTGCGCCCGCAACCGGGTGCGGAAACCGGTCCATGACCGGCGCGGCGGGCTCGCTGTCAGCTGTCTGGTTACTCAGAACCCGGGACCGCCGGGGCCCTGGACCAGGGTGCGTCTCGACATGCGTTCAATGTCAGCCATGTTCTGAAACGGGGAAAGCCCGTTCCGGGTTCATCGACTGCCGGTATGCCTCGATCACCTCTACGGGAAGGCGGCCGCGGTCGCCGATGGAGTACCCCTGGTTGCGGGCCCAGGTGCGTATCTGCGCGGTGGGCACCCCGGTTGAGGAGGGGCTACCGAGACGGGCCGCCGTCACCATCCTGATCGGTGATTCGTCCATCTCATTGAAGTCTCCGTCTTCAAGCCCGTCCCAGCCGATTTTCTCCGACAGGGCCAGGGCGCTCCAGGACAGTGGCGAGCCGTTCCCCTCGTCGACGGTCGTGCCCGGTGAGATGCCTCGGCGGTCGAGTTCGGCCCAGAGCGACTCCATGGCCGTCGCCGGATCGAAGTAGAACTCGCTCTCGCGGATGCGCCAGAACCGCCACCCCGCGCGCTTGAGCTCGCGCTCCCGGTCGAGGTCCGCCTCGCGTTGTTCGGGCGTGCCGTGCCAGAAGTCGCCATCGCATTCGACCGCGAGTCGCCCCTCGGCCCCGCTCACCACGAGGTCGATCCGGCGGCCGTTGACCTCCACCTGGGGAACGACGTTGTACCCGCGCTCCTGGATACGGAGGAACACCCGCTGCTCGAAGAGCGAGTCGAACTCCGGATGACGGCTGTCGGGGGTCACATCGCTCAACGAGCTGCTGAGCGGTGTCGTCGGCGGGTTCAGCATGTAGCCGAGGAGCGATCGGCGCAGGCACATCGGGGAGAGCAGGTCGGGGCTGACAGAGTGGAAGAGCCACATCTGGTCCTTGGCCCGGGAGGCGGCCACGTTGAACCTGCGCTGCCACTCGGTGCTCGTCACCGCCGAACGCCTCTCGGCGATCACCATGGACAGGAACATCACGTCACGTTCGTCGCCCTGGAAGTCGGGGGGTGTGCCGACCCGCAGGCGCCGGCGCTCCCACTCCTTGGTGTCCAGCCGATCGAGCAGCATGTTGTGGATCAGCTGGGTCTGCCAGGTACTCTGCAGGACCACGACGCCGAAGGTCTTGTCGTGGTACGCCGGATCCTCCGCGCAGGTGAGAATCCGATCCACGATCGCCTCGGCCTCCGCGACGTTACGGAGCCGGGTCGCCGTTCCCTCGCTCAGCGCGCCGGTGACGCGCACCACCCGCAGCGGCGGTAGCCGATCGGCGCCGAACTGCCGGAGCGGCACCAGCGGCTCGTCCGCGTAGAACTGCCGGGAGGAGAAGTCGATGATCTCCGGCATGCAGCGGAAGTGCTCCTTGAGCCGCAGAACCGTGCCGAACCTCGTCGCCAGCAGGTCGAAGAGGCTGGACTTGGGGGTGAACGCGTCCCGGAGGTAGGCGGGCATGTCCGGGAGATAGGTCGCCAGTTTCGCGAAGATCGGCTCCAGCTCGCCGTGAGTCACGGTCGAGGGCGCACACTGCTTGTCATCGCCGACGACGATGACCCGAGGCGCGAGCCAGAGCAGGAAGAGCGCCTCGATACCGGCCTGGCTGGCCTCGTCGACGATGACGACGTCAAAGGAGTCGCGGGTCGGCGGGATCGTCTCCAGCACCTGCTGGATGGGCATGATCCAGGCGGGGACGGCGTCGCGCGCGTCGTGCATGGCCTCGCGTGCGCGGGACTGGAACCTGTCGGCGTACCGTCCGGTGCCCTTGCCCAGTTTGCCGATGTGATCCTGGTAGGCCCGCAGCGCCGTCGTCTGGCGGGAGTTCATCCGGCTCAGCGCCGCCTGCCAGGCCTGTTCGGCGGCGAGTTCCGCGGTTAGGCGCATCTCCCGGGCGGTCGCGGCTTCGAGGTCGGACTCCAGCTGCTGTTCGAGGCCTGGCCGACGCTGCTCGGTGAAGAACGTCCGTGCCTTGGCCCATGCCCAGGCACGGTCCCAAGTGGAGAAGTGTGGTTGCCAGGTTCCTGCTTCGGCGAGCAGGCCGAGTAACGCCGGGTGCGCGTCGCGTACCCGGCCGGCGAGCTCGTCGCAGCGTCGCTGTTCGGCCTGCTCGCGGTGCGCGTCGGCAAGCACGCCGAGACAGAGCTGGTAGGTGATGCCGTCACGTGATTTCACCGCGTGTCCGGCCTCCAGCAGCTCCGGGGGCGGAGGGCCGAGCTGGGATTCCCGCTGGATCCTCTCGTACAGGCCCTGGAGTTCCGAGGTGGCCTGTTCGGCTTCGACCTGGAGCCGTACGGCGTGCAAAGCCGCCACGTACGACGCCCACTGCGCGGGAGTGCCGAGGGCGACGTACGCGCCAGTCGAGGCGAGCAGGCGGGCCGTCTCCGTCACCGCCGACACGATCTGACGCACCTGATCGAGCCGATCGAAGGCATCGGCGAGCTGTGCGACCGTACGCTGCAGGGGCTGGTCCTGCGGGAATTCCACTCCGACCAGCCGCCAGCCGCGCAGGAGTTCTCCGACGGCGGCCTGGCCTTCGAATTCGGCGATGACCAGTGACAGCAGTTCCGCGTTGGACGGTGTGATTCCGTCGACCGACGTGCCGGCCAGCCACGGCTCGGCCTGCTTCTGCACGGCGGGCTTGAACAGGCCGCGTTTGAGCTGGTTGCCCGCGGCGAGGTAGTCGCGCAATGCCTGAATGGACTGGAGGTACGAACCCGCCGCGCCCGGCGCGTCCAGCGACGGGTACCGGATTTCGCGGAAGCCGATGCGGCTGATCGCGTCCCGGGCCGCGTCAAGACGGTGGGTGTGCGCCGCCAGTTGGTTCCATACGGCCGTCTCACGACCGCCGAATCCATCGGCCAGCGCACGGACCGTCCAGTCGGCCGGATCCCAAACCGACGGCTCCTCGGGCATGCCGAGCTGTCGCAGCCGGAGGGTGACATCGGTTGCCACCGCCTCAAGCCGGGAGAGCAGATCGAGGCCAAGGTGTTCAAGGCGTGCGGAGATGCTCGTCTGGGCGTGCCGGGCCATACTGTGCGCGCTGCTCTCCGCCGCGATCAGGGCCTTGAGCGTCTCCGTGCCGGGCAGTGCGGCCACGTCGGGGAGGCGCTGGGAGAGCCTCGCGCCGCGCCTGGGGGTCTCTCCGGCGAGCAGGGTGATGAGTTCCGCGGCTTCACCGGTTGAGATGGGTGGCATGGCCGTCGCCGAGGCGGGAAGAGGGGTCGGGATCCAGCAACACTCCGGCTCCTCCTGCCGCAGGCGCCGGATCACGGAGGCGAGAGTGCCGGAGTAGCCGGCCGCGATCTCGGCATGCTGGTAAGTCTCGGACTCGCGCAGCGCCCGGATCTTCTCGGTCAGTTCGACGGTCGTACGACGAGCGGAGTCGAGTTGGTGCCGTTTCTCGGTGATGGCCCTGGCCTGCCGGGCAGGGTCGAAGGAGGAGAAACGGCTCGACAGCGCTTTGATGCCGCCTTCGAGTTCCGCGGAGCCGCCACGGCCGATGTCGGTCATGGAGACGCAGAGCGCGGCGATCTCCGGCGGTAGTTTATCCCGCAGGACGCGCAGCGCCTGCGCCTTCTGGCTGGTGACCAGCACTCGCTGTCCCTGCGCGAGCAGCGCCGACAGCAGGTTGGCGATGCTGTGGGTCTTCCCGGTTCCCGGTGGACCCTGTACGACGACGCCGTTGTCCGAGCGCAGCCGAGTCATGATCGTGCGTTGCTCGGGGTTGGCGGGCAGCGGGAAGAGCGGATCCTGGCCGAGAGTATCCGCTGAGGCGGTCCCTCCGTCCCGCATAAAGGCCATCCGCTCCGCCGGTTCGAGAGGGCTGACGAGTTGCGCCAGCCCAAGGGGCGTCTGGGGTGCCGGTCCGGTCAGCGTGGAGATCATCTGGTCGTAGTAGGAGATCAGGGAACCGTGGTCCCGTTTCCGGAGCACGAGCGCGGGCGCCGGCCGTACCTCGGCGTCTCTGGCGGACATGTCGCCCGGAGACCAGTCGTGCCGGTATCGAGGGCCGGGGTTGGTGTCCAGGCCCCGGTCACACCAGGACTCCAGGATCTCTGCCATCGAATCCCGCAGGCCGACGCCTTCGCCCTCCCGGACACGCCGGCGGAGGTGGTCGGTCCGCTGCGGGGCGAACCCATCCAGGTCGGCCAGCAGTTCACGGTCCTGGAGTACGGTCGCCGTCTCGCCCAGCAGGACGTCCACCCGCTGGGTATGCCGGTCGACCTGGAGATGGAGGCGGGTGGCGAGTAGATGGTTACGGACGCGCGGGCCGCCAGGCACCTCCCAGGAGAGCAGGCCGGTAGCCAGCACCAGTTCCAACTGGTCCTCGACTTGGTCCAGTTGGTTGGAGATCGAGTAGAGGTCGCGGTACCAGTGCTGCTGCCGTTGCCGCTCCCGTTCCGCCTCCGCCCAGGCCTGCCAGGAAGGCAGCCAGTCGCCATAGGCCCTGACCACCTCGGGCCGGTCCTGCCGGGTCTCCCAGCGGGACGTCGTCTCCCCGTTCTCGTCCGTCTCCTGGATGCGGCGCGGACCGGTCTCGGACAGCTCCGGAGCGTCCAGTTCGGCGTCGATGAGCTCCTCGTGGCGCAGCCAGCCGTAGAGCCTGTCCGGCGGAGCCGGGTGTGGCGCGCTTCGGACGGGATCGATGGAGAGGAAGACCTCGCCCAGCCCCGCCTCGCGATCCGGTTTGACCTCGTTCGGCAGGTCTGCCAGCCAGAGCACCTGATCGTGGTGGCGGAGATCCCGGATCGGGGCCCGGCGGGCCGACGCGAGGTGGCGGAGAAACTCCACCAGGCGCGTGCTGGAGTCGATCAGCTGGGGATCGCGGGCCCGGGACTGCTGCACGCTCACGTGGTTCCCTTCTCCTTCGAGTCGTGGGGGTCTGAGTCGAGGTGATGGGCGCCTGGGAATAGGAGCGATGTCAGCGGTCGGGCGCGAGCAAGGCTTCTCCTCGGAGGGGCGATTCCGAGTGGACGAGATTTTAGTGGTCGCCGGGCGGTGAAGGAATGGATCGTTCCCGTAATGAGATGACTCCGCGGCTCCGCGCGGTACGGATGCCGATTTCCTGGCTCGGAGCGAAACGCTCGTCCGCTGCGGTTTCGGGCCATCGGCTCCGCCTGACCGCTCTCACCTGTTTTCCATACTTACCAGGTCGTTTCAGGTCATCGGCTATATCTGGCTCAGCACTGTGGATAATCATCCCGGGTCGATCGGGTCACGTGTGGAATGCGGGGTGAACGGCAAGGTGACGACCGGTTCGAGCCGCGCGGAGTCACCGGCCGCGACGACCCGCCGCGACCGCCGGATCGCACCGGCGGTCGCCTGGGGCGTCGTCTGCCCCGCCCCGTAGGCAGTGGTGGGTCCGTATCATGTGCGCTGTGTTCCCAGCCGGTGGCCCTGCCTTCCACCATCACTACGGCGCCGACGGGCGCGTTCCCGGCAAGCCTCCCTGGTGGAACCTCCCGCTCAGCGTGATCTGGGCGCTGGTCCCACTGGGCACCGCCGGATTCGCGACCCCCCTCATCATCGGACACGCAGCGGTGCGGCTGAAAAGCCGAATCGCCGGATTCGCGACCGGTATCTACAGCATTCTCCTGCTTGCGTTCGTCATCATTTCCGGAATTTATAGCGACAATGACCCCACGACCAAGGAGCCAGAGGTCGACGTGATCGTGGGGGTCTTCATCCTTGTGAACTGGCTGGGCGCAACGGTGCACGCGTTCATTCTTCGATCATCCGTCTTCCGGACTCGGCCGACGGTTCACTTCCCTTCGGGGACCTGGCGGTACACCCCCGTGCCGCCGCACCACCATCGGACTCCGATGCCCCCGACCGGGCCTTACCACGCACCCGCGCCTCACCCTGGAACTCGGGCCTTCCGAGATGGCGACGGTCCGCCACCAGCATCCCGGCCTTATCAAGCATCCACGCCTCAGCCTTACCAGGCGACCCCGACCCCGCCGTCCTCCCCGTCTCCGTGGTACCCGGCGGACACCGCGTCCGGCTCTCGTCCCTTCGACAGCATCGGGCCGTACCGGCTGGACCAGAAGATCGGCGAAGGAGGCCAGGGCGCGGTCTATCTCGCGTACGGTCCTGGCGGGCAGTCGGTGGCGGTCAAGGTGCTGCACAGCCGGATCATCGGCGGTGTGGCCGAACGCGAGAGCTTCATCAGGGAGGCCGCCATGGCCCAGCGGGTGCGTCCCTTCGCCACGGCCAGGGTGATCGACGTCGGCGTCGTCGGGGACGTGGCCTACATCATCAGCGAGTACGTGCCCGGTCCGTCACTGGAACGGCTGGTCAGGGAGGAGGGGCCGAGGGACGGCGACAGTCTGACCCGGCTGGCCATCGGGACGGCGGCGGCGCTGGCGGGCATTCACGCCGCGGGCATCGTGCACCGGGATTTCAAGCCGGCCAACGTCCTGCTCGGTCCAGATGGTCCCCGAGTGATCGACTTCGGGATCGCCAGGGCGCTGGACCAGGTCACGATGACCTCGGGCGTCCTCAAGGGCACCATGGCCTACATGTCTCCCGAGCAGATCTCCGGTGAGCGGGTCGGCCCGGCCTCCGACGTCTTCAGCTGGGCCGCGACCATGCTCTTCGGCGCCACGGGCAGACACGCCTTCGACGCCGGTTCCACACCCCTCGTCTACCGGAAGATCGTCACCCATCATCCGGATCTGTCCGTGCTGCCGGCAGCGCTCCAGGCTCCACTGGCCGCCTGCCTCGCCAAGGACCCGGGTGGCCGGCCGACGGCCGCCGAGGTGATGATGCGGGTCACCAGCTGACCCGGGACAGCGCTCCGGCATACAGGTGGATCGGCCTCATCACCCGATCGACCACGCCGGGCAGCGGAGGCAGGTCCCGTACGAACGGCAGGAGGCGGTGAAAGACCTCGTCGGCGCGTTGCGGACGTCGGCCGGGTTCCCGCTCCAGCAGGGCCGTCACCAGCGCGTCGAGCTCCTTGGGCACTGCGGCTCCCAGCGGCGCCGAGGGGCGGCGGAAATGTCCGTCCACCCCGGTGACGAAGCCCGTCGGATGGAAGGCACGCCGGCCGGTGAGCATCTCGTAGAGGACGCAGCCCACCGAGTACAGGTCGGTCAGCGCGCTGGTCCTGCCCTCGTGGAACTGCTCGGGAGCCATGTACAGCTCGGTGCCCGGCGCCCCCATCGTTCCGGTGATCACTGAGAAGTCAGGTGAACCCTGAACCGTCGCGACTCCGAAATCCAGCACGACGAGGGTCGCGTCGCGGCAGAGCATGAGATTGCCCGGCTTCAGATCCCGATGCACGAGCGAGCGAGCGTGCGCCGCCGACAGCACGGCACAGAGTTGTGCGCCGATCAGCGCGGCCCAGGAGACGGGGAGGCTCTCGTGCGCGTCGAGCACGTGCGTTACGGGCCAGCCGTCGACGAACTCCATCACCAGGAAGAACCCGTAGTCGTCCTGCCCGAAGTCGTGGACGGCGGGCACCCCGGGATGGCGGAGCAAGGCCATGATTCGGGCCTCGCGCCTGAACCGCCGGACGGTCTCCTCGGTGAGCCGGTCGCGCCGGACACGTTTGACGGCCACCTTGCGGTTCAGGTGGGTGTCGACGCCCTCCCAGATCTCCCCCATGCCGCCCCGGCCGATCGGCTGCCGTAGCTCGTAGCGCTGCGCGACCAACATGGGACTCCTCTTGTCAGAGGTTGGGCATCGGGCGCCCGTTGGGGATAGCCGGATCCGGATCTTACCGGTGGTTCGGTCCGAAAAGGGGTGCGTGGTCAGTCGTTCAGGGCGACGGTGACGCCGCCGGAGAAGGGGGAGTCGTGTAGTTCGATCGCCTTGATCCTGAAGTTCTTCGGGACGTCGAAGAGCAGGATCCCGTTGACCGCGTTGCCGGGGTTGATGGTGTTGAGGAAGGCGTTGGAATTCTTCAGCCCGAGGGCGGCGGCACCGGAGTCGGGGTCGTACTGTCTGCCCTTGGTGTCGATGAGCTTCTGCGAGGAGTCGCTGAACAGCTGGGACTCGTCGCCGATGTTCTTCACGGTGACGTGCACCAGGACGTACTGCCCCTGGGCATCGGATCCGACGTACTCGTCGCCGACCCGCGCGACGCCCTTCTCGACCTTGGTGACCTTGAAGGCGAACTTGCCGTCCCTGACGGTGTCGCCGATTCCCGCCGACTTGGGTTCGGTCTTCTTCGCGGGGGTGGAGGTGTCGGTGGCCGCGGTGTCGTCCGAGCTCGCTGAGTTCCCGCCGTCCTTGTCGCCTCCGCTGAGGAGGGCGCCGATCACCACCAGGCCGATCAGTACGGCGGCGCCGATGAGGGTCGCGCGCAGGCAGCCGCCTCGCTTCCGCTGCACGATCACCGCCTGTGGAGGGGGTTGGGGGTGGCCGTGCTGCGAGGGTTGCGGGTTTCCGTGCATGGCGGGACCTCGCTTTTCCAGGGGGTGGGGGCGATCGTGCGACGCCAGTGAATCATATTGTGAATACGATGCACAAGATTAAAGCTTGTGGCTGTCACATATATGCATATCATTACTAATTGATGTATCTCGTTCGTGTCTGATTGGATTGCACTTAAGTCGCGGCAGATACCCCGGAGCGCGTGTGTTGCCGCACCCCGGTGCAGGCAGGTTCAAGCAGCAAGGACGACCGCCCTGGTCACCGAACCGGAAGACGAGTTGGTTCGGTGAGTAGGGAGGCCGCGGCGGAGAAGTCGGCCAGGCGGGAGGTCAGCGTCTCGACGGCGAGCTCACGCGGTAGCGCGGTGTTGAACTTGAGCCCGTTCAGCGCCCTGTCGTCCACCTGCGGGTGCCGGCGATTCGTCCACTTCACCGGCGTCTCCGCCTTCGAGCCCAGCCCAGCCGTTGTCCTCCGACAGAGCCAGAGCATTCCACGACAGAGACGCGCCGTTCTCGGCGTCGACGGTCAGGCCCGGTGAGATGCCTCGGCGGTCGAGTTCGGCCCAGAGCGACTCCATGGCCGCCGCCGGATCGAAAGCGTGGGCCGGGACCGCCGGTCGGGCAGCGCCAGCGCGCGCCGCCCGCGACCGGGAAACACGTTCCCTACCCCAGATCGTCAGTGGTGACGGGGTCGTCGGATCCGTCATCTTCCTCCGCGACGGTGGGAAGCACGTACTCCTGGGCGAGTGCAGCCAGATGCAAAGGAAGCGGTAGGGACAGGGCGTCGAGATAGTCGGCCGCCTGGCGCAATTGATGGACGGTCATGGCCAGGGCCTCGGGAGTGTCTCCTTCCTCACCGAGGGAGGCCGGGTGGCAGCCCAGAACGGCGACCTCCATGAGAGCGGGGTTCCAGGCGGGGATCTCGGTGTCGATGGTCAGCTCACCCTTGCGCTTTCCCATCCGCAGGGCACGAGGGGCGAGCTTGTCGGCCTCCACCGCGGAGGCGCGGAAGGTTCCGGCCTTGTCGGTGGTGCTGTAGAAGACCCGCGAATCAGAGGTCTCGGTCCACAGACCCGCGGCGAGGCCGTTGACCCCGGAGGGGTTGCCGATCCCCCACCACTGGGGCGTTTCGCGCCCGCTCGCGTCACGTACCCTGACCAGCCGCAGATCGGGGTCGAGCCGGCCGGCCGACGCGTGGCCCGTTCTGATCAGGTCCGCTATGACCTGACCGTCCTGGAGCCAGGGCCAGTGCGCCCGGCCGTTCTGGGAGTGGGCGAGCAACAGTGTGGGGCGCCCGTGCAGGGAGCGGAGCATCTTCTGCAGGTAGCGGGCGGTCTTCGCGCGCTGTTCCTCTCTCTTTTGGTGTCGCTCCTGAAAGGTGACGCGGGGGTACGGCTGCCCGTCGGTGGACGGCGGCGACAGGGGTGTCTCCGTGCCGGGCGCGCAGTCCTCCTCGATCTCGTCCGGCGCGTCGGGGAGCTCGGCGATCCTGGTCAGCCGTAGCAGGAACTTCGGATAGGGGATCCAGACGCGCTGTTCCGGGTCCCAGCCGCGGATCACGGCCTGGCCCGATCCCGGATCCGAAGGACCGACCAGGACGGTGACGGGGGTGTGCCTGGCCACCCGGGTGGGGCCGTCGGCACGGCGCTTCACCATCCACACGGCCGCGTAGTGGAGGTCGGCGGGCAGCCGATCCCCCAGCGTGTGCTCGGGTACGACCCGCACGCCGAGCTGGCGGAGTCCGTCCAGCCAGGCCGAACGGGCGCGGTACGCCGCGTTCTTCTCGGAGTTGTAGCCCCTGGTCTTTCGAGGGACGGCGGTGAACTGGGTGACCACCCCGGCGTCGGCGCAACCCAGCCGCAGCGCGAACTTGGGATCGTGGAGAGGCGTCCGGAAGTCGATCCGCCGGTCGATCTCGACCAGGGCGAGGGCGGCGGCTTCCGGGTCGGCGCCGTCGGCGATCAGGAAGTTGGTGACGGCGGCGCGGCGGGCGGTGATGGCCGCGGCGAGAGCCCGCCTTCTGCCGCGGGGCGTCGGGTCGATGTCGAGGGAGTCGGCGAGACCTCCCGACAACGGCAGGCACCGCAGCAGGATGGCGAGTTCGGGAGTTTCCCAGCGGAGGAGAACCGGGACTCCGGGCTTGGCCGTGTCGAAGGCCTCGGCCACGGGAGCGCCGCCGTCCCCGTCCAGGGCGAGCACCTCGGCGAGGGCCGCGATGGCCGTGTCGCGCATGGTGGCGGTCTGCCACAGGAGACGGGCCTCCATGACCGGGACGCCGGTGGACGCCGTTTCCTCGTCCGAGATGGCTCGTACGGCGACCGCGAGTGCGGCGCGGCGGGCATGGGCGGTCCGCACCTCCTCGGCCTTTTTGGCGTTCCCCTGCGGCTTGGGCCGCGGGTTGGCGGGCGTGTTGGGGGAGATCCTGCTGCGCCTCAGGTCGGGGGCGCGCGTCAGCCCTTCGGGAAGCGCCTGTTCGGCCCACTCGACGATCTGTGAGCGCTGATGGGACATCAGGCCGGCTTTGACGCCGTGCTGGCCCATGTGGTTGCTGTGCACCACGGCGGCGCGCACGCCGGGCCCCTCGCCGATCCACCGTTCGGGTTCGGTGAGCAGCTCTGCGGGGTCGGGGAAGGGCTGCCCGAGGGCGATGCCCCGCAGGATTCCGGCGGGGCTCGTCTCGCGCCAGTCATGGGCTCGCTCGGTGCGGTCCCAGGTGAGCCGGGCCACGGCGTAACGCTCACTGGTGGGTGTTCCGGGAAGCCAGGGCACGGTCGGGCGCAAGTAGACCGAGGTATCGCGGCGGAAGGGCAGGTGGAGGCGGCCGTTCGCGGCGGGGTGGGTGGCCCACCGCCTCAGGCCTGTGTGGACGTGCAGCCGGAGGTGCGGCGAGAACGGGGCGGTGTGCAGCGAGATGTTGATGACGACTGAGAACCACCAGGTGCGGTTCTTGACCTCGTGCGGCAGAGGTTGCGACATCAGCTCCGCACCCTGCTGCCGAGGGCCGCGCGGAACGGCCCTGAACCTCAGCAAGCCGGCTCCCGTGTCGTAGGGCTCCAGGGAGAGGACGCGGCGCGCCAGATGGTCGGTGGCGAGCTGGAACTGCCTGCCGAACGGGAGCGCGGTGCCTCCGTCGGTGGTGTCGCAGCCGAGCAGGTCCACCTCCACCTCACCCCAGCGCGGCGGGTCGGCGCGTAGTTCGGCGAGGGTCTCGACGACCCGCCCGCGGTGTTCCGGTTCCGGGCGCAGATTACGCACCCAGGCGGTGAGCAGCCGCTCGAACGCCGCGTCCGGCAGCGGGTGGGGGATGTCGGCGGGGGCGTACAGCCAGAAATCCTTCTCTTCGCCGTGCTTCTCCGAGCCTCGCCCCCGCACCACCAGGTCGGGGGCGAGGCTCTGCAGCACGCCGTCCATACGGTAGGTGGGAACGGTACGGTACGGTTCCGCCTCGGCGTCCCGGCCGGCGTCGCACAGCGCGAGCAGGCTGTCGCGCCACTGCTCGGGGAAGGGCAGGGCACGGTACCGGGCGGTCAGCGGGGCGGCGCCGGGGGCGAGGAGGTAGGCGGCGCGGCGGATCTCGTTGTAGGTGAATCCCATCGGGGCTCCTGGGGGTGAGGGCTTGTCAGGGACGTGCCGGCCCGGCGGTCATGCCGCGGAGCGCGTCGTAGAGCGGTCGGTAGAGCATCTGGACGAGGGCGGGGTCCGCCGGGTCGGCGAAGAGGCCGGGGTCGGCATCGGCGGCGAAATAGGGGGCGAGAACGGCCCGCAGCTCGACCAGCAGGCCGTCGCCAGGGCCGCTGAGACGAGCGGTTCGCGCCGTGTCGACTCCCGGTGCGGTCGCCGCCGCGTACCGCGGGGCGAACCTGGCGTCCACGAAGACCACTCTGGCCGGGACGCCGCCGCGCACCAGGCGCCCAATGACCTGCCAGATCGCCACTAGCTGGTCCCAGGCGAAGGACCGCCTCTCCTCGGGGCCGAGCCGGGAGTAGACGTAACGGCGGGAGAGCAGCCGTCGCCACTCACGACGGGCCTCGTGGCGGAACGCGAGGCCTGCCGCGTCGAGGCCATCGGCCTCGGCCATCAGCTCGCCGAAGGTGGCCCCTTTCAGGTCGGGATGGTCACGGACGAAGCGGGTCACCCAGTCGTTGATCGCGAAGATGGCCAGGGACAGGTCGTCGGGGCGCGGATGCGGACGGGCGAGGAACAGCACGGTCCCGAAGGCGGCGGTGCGCTGCGCGTTGAGGATGTTGTGGCCGCGTTCGATCGCCATCAGTGGGGCGACCAGAAGCTCGGCGTCCGGGTCCTCGGCGAAGGATGCCAGGTCTCCACGGCGTATGGCGGCGGCGTGGGTGCGACCGTCGGAGCCGAGCCCCCCGCCTCGCACGGCCTGTTCCAGGTCGGTGTCGTCGGCGGCGAGCACCCGGACCCGGCCGCGCCAGCGCTCCGTTTCCTGCAGGGCGTCGGCGGCGGCGTTCGCCTCCCGGTAACTGCCGACCAGCAGCAGGGCCCTGCGACGGCCGTCGTCGTCGATCAGGGAGAGCTCCTGTTCGAGCGGGCTGGGCACCCCACCCCGGCCGGGACGGCCCAGGCACGTGATCATCCGGCGCAGCACCGCCGGTCGCACGGTCTGGTCCTGACCGGACAGGCTCAGCGGAGTGTTGTCGTCGTCGTAGAGGAAGTGCGTGCGAAAGACGGTGTCCCGGATGGCATCGAGAGCACGGGGATCCGGCTTGAGCACCGCCTTGACGGGGGCCAGAATGTGGGCGCGCGTGGACGTGCCCGCCCAACTGGTGCCCGACATCAGCAGCACGTGGGGCCCCGGGCGCCCGGTGGAGGGGACGGCGCCCAGGCTGGGCAGCGACAGCAGCAGCTCCCGGCCGACCCCGGCGCAGCGGAAGAACCGCAGGGTGCCGCTGCGGCGGCCCTCGGGGTCGTGATCCTGCTCCTCGGGGAGATATTGGAAACCGATGACATTGCCCATCGGGGCTTCGGGGACGATGGGGGCATAGTCGAGCGGTGGACGCCTGGAGAGTTCGTTGTCGGTCAAGTCGAGGTTGAGCGCGGCCTCCACCTGCGGCCACAGGAAGGTGAGCCGGTCGAGACGCTGGTGCAGCGCGGCGAGCAGGAGGGTGAATTCCAGCCGCTTGGTGGTGCGGTCGTACCAGAGGGGGCTGCCGGGGACGTCGGCCAGGTCGGGTTCGCCGTTGTGCCGGCGGACAGGCGGCGGCACGGAGCCGTCGAGTAGCGGGGAGCCTTTGAGGAGTAGGTCCAGGACCCTGCGCACCCGCTGCCGCGTGCCCTTCTCGTTCAAGGTGTGCAGCAGGTCGTGGGTGGCCTGGATGAGGCGGTCGGTGTCCGTTCCGTAGGGGCCTCGGTCGCCGAGCGGGTCGTCGCGGAAGGTGTCGAAGACGGAGGTCACCTCCTGCCTACGGTCGGCCCAGGGGAAGGTTTCCTGCGGGGCCGGCCGTTGTTCTGCTTCGGCTCGCGCGAGTTTTTCTTCGTCCTCGTAGAGGATCGCCTCGTCGGGCACGTCGTCGGCGAGGAGTGTGGTTCCGGAGGTCTCGCCGGGAGTCGGATACCAGGCGGCGATCAGTTTCTCCTGCAGGGTCCAGGCACTGAAGTACTCGATGTCGGCCCAGGTACGCAGGTCCTCGTCACTCATCAGCATGGCGTACAGCCGGTTGGTGGCGGCGCTCACCACGTCGAGCGAGACGGCCCAGCGCTCGACGTCACGCTCGGACAGCGGCAGTCTCCCTTGCCGGGCCAACTCGTCGATCTTGTGGGTGTGCAGCTTGTCGAGCCAGGACTCCGGCCCCCTGGTCACCAGGGTCGCCGACGGGGCGAACATGGTGTCCAGCTGCATCTGCACCCGGTCGGCCTCGTCCACGATCACGATCTCGCTGCGCAGGCAGGCCAGCTCCAGATAACGCAGCCGTTCCTCGTTTAGGTGGTTCGGCACGGGACTCTGCACCAGGCTGGCGGGGTTCGCCACCCAGATCAGCGCGTCGACCAGTTCCCGGGCGGCGCTGTGCCGGGGGCAGGCGCTCCAGATCGGGCAGCCGTGTGCCGGGCCGAGCGCGTCCGGAGGCTCATCGCTCCGGATCGGCTCGCCGATCGGGTAGAGGTCAGGCAGTATCCGGCCGACGGCGGGCTCCGATGTCTTGCGGGCGGGATGGAGGCGGGTGCACGGGGCGTCCGCGTAACGGAGCGGTTCGACGGCCTCGTTGCCGCGCAGAGCGTCCACGACACAGACGGTGCTCAGGTCGTCGAAGCCCGGGTCGTCGTGGGTCAGCAGGGATCCGGGAGTGCGGGCGGCGAGGCGACGGTGCAGCCGCTGCACGTGGGTCTCCCGGGTGGTGGTGCCCAGCACGGGGGCCGCGTCCAGGCCGAGATCGCGGAAGAGGGCGGTCAGCGTGAGCTGCTCGGCGACGTCGCCGACCACCAGGGTGGTCCGCATTCCCTGTCTCGCGGCCCAGACCGCGATCAGCGACATCAACGTGCTCTTGCCCGCTCCGACCATGCCGACCAGGTGCAGCATCCCGTCGAGGCTGAGCACCTCGGCGGGGGCGAACCTGAGGCCGTCGTCGGTGCGTGTGTCCAGTTCCAAGACGGTGAGGCGCCGCTCCCAGTCACCAGGACGTCGGCCGAGTTGTCGTTCGCTGTCGTCCATCCAGCGTGCGGTGTCCGCGAGTTCCGCCAAAGGCACGTGCAGAGGCCGGCCTTCCCAGGTCACCTTCGCGGTGAGTTCGTGGCCTGGAGCGGGTGCCGGGCGTGGTGACTCGGGCAGGGTGACGGATGTGTGCCGACGGCGCTCGACGAAACGGTGCGAGCCGGGACTCGCGAGGGTCAGCTTGCGCCGGGCGAAACCGGGCGTACTCTCCAAAGTGGCGTCGTACATCGCGAAGCGACCGGCCGCGACGGAGGGCTCCACTCGCCGGGCGGGAGCGTCCGCCGACGGCAGGCGGTAACCGCGCAACCGCTCCGGCACTTCCTGGTACGCCTCCAGGGACTGCAGCCACATCCGGCGGCGGCGCAGGGTCCACAGCAGGTGGCGGGCAGAGACAAGTAGCCTTTCCTCGTCCTCGGTGGTGGTGAGGCCGCCGGTGCGGGCGAACGGGTAGCCGCCAAGGAGCACCCATACGCCGTCGGCGGGCCGCTCGGGATCGAGGCGTTCCATGAGCCGGAGGCCGAGCTCCACCTGGAACAGCAGGGACAGCCTGATCCCGCCCTGTTCCCGGGGCAGGAATCCCGAGATGCCGGAGACGAGGGGTTGGTACCAGCTTTCCGTGTCACGCATCGAAGGCTCCGTTCGCGAGTGTGTCGCCGTTCTCCTGCACGAGGCGGGCGGCGGGGCCGGTGTCACCGCGCAGCCGGGCACGCGCGGCCGCGACCAGCCGCCGATCGGTGAGCAGGGGGAGGCCGCCCGCCGCGTGCGCGCGGTTGCGGGCGTACACCTCCAGATAGTTCGGGCGGGCATCGACGCGGTACCGGGGGACCACCCAGCACGCCTCGTCGTACGGCGGCTGCTGCCGGACCTCGGTCGCGGCCTGCCCGAGAAGGCCCGGGTGGGCCCAGTCCTTGACGTCGACCGCCCAGACCCAGCCGTCGGGGAAGGTGATCCGCAGGTCGTAGGCGTCGAAGCCGGGCCACATCTCGACCGGGAGGCGCAGGGCCCGCAGTTCCCTTTCCAGGTCGGCCTCCGCCCGGCCGGGGCCGGTGACGAACTGCCGCAGCGGCCGGCTGAGTTGCCACAGCGTGCCGATCTCGTCGGCGCGCAGTGTCCGTCCCGGCGGGGGCTGCCCCTGCCGTCGGCAGCGGTCGCGCTCGCACCACCAGCCGCCGTCGGTGAGGGGGACGAGCAGGGTCAGGCAGCGGGCACACGTGACGTACGCTCCGTCGCTGCAGAAACTGTCGGGGACGCGGTGATATATCTGCTCGACGAGCTCCCTGACCGGGTCCAGGTAGAGATCCGTGGCGACCTCGAACATGTCGTTGCCGGTGAGGACGGGACGTTCCACCAGCAGTCGGCGGAAGGCGGTGTAGGACTCGGGGGCCTCACTCTCGCGGCAGAGCCGCATCGCGGTGTGGATCACTGTGCGGTCGTACTGCTCCGCCGCGCTGTCCCGGGCGCGGATCCACCACTCGTGGCACAGCTGGGTGGGCTTGGCGGAGTCGGGATCGATGAGGAGGTCGTCAGGGCCGAAGGCGTCCTGGGGCAGGTCCAGCGGCCAGTCCTCGATCGGGCGGGTGCGACACCAGGCGAGGAGTTCCGGCAGGCTCCGGGGCGGGCGGGCTTCCTTCAAGAGGCAGGCGAGCACCGTACGGTCCAGGGCGCGTTGCGCCTCGGCGGGATAGGGAAGGGCGAACGCCTCAAGGTCGGTGATCTCCGCGAGCTGGACCACGGCCGTCGCGATCGTGTGCAGAAGCGTGACACCGGAGTGCGTGGACCAGTCCGCGAGGGAGGCGGAAGGCTGGGACGATGGCATGGGACGGCCTCCTGATGGGGTTCCTCGGAGAAGGGCGTTCGGCGGATCGGGTGAAGGCCTGTCTGGGGCCGGTGTTCTCAGCGGGAGAAAGCAGGCGGCGTGCCGAGGTGCTCGCGACCGGGGCGGCACCAGTCGAGGGCCTCGCAGCCGACGCAGTGCCGACCGGGGTTCGGGGGGTAGGAGGTGTCCCGCAGCCAGGGACCGGCCATCTCCGCGACAACCGCGCGAGCCTCGTCGACGACGGAGGGGAGTCCGGGGTCCAGTTCCTCCAGGCCCCCGTCGTCCGGGTAGAGCATTTCCAGTTCGATCCGGGACCGGCGCATGTCCCCGCCGAGCACCCCGGAGGCCATCATGAGAACGGCGAGGGCGAGCTGGGGGTAGGTGCGCATCAGCGGCCTTCCCTCCCACAGGTGGTTGCCCGCAGTCTTCGTCTCCCGCCAGATCCACCCGCCTCCGCGTGTGTGCAGGAGGTCGGGGGTGGCGATGACGACGACGTCGAGTTCGGGGTCGTAGCAGGTCAGCTGCGGCTGTACGCGCACCTGCTCGCCGGGGCCGAGCCCGTCGAGCGGGCACAGGGCCGCGTGCTCGGCGATCATGCGCGCACCCGCTCTGGCCTCGTCGCCGCTGAGGGCGTGTCCTCCGGCGGACCAGTCGCCCGGGTCCTCGGGGCCCGCCACGTGCCGGCATCCCCGGGCGGGAAGGGCGGTGTGCCGCTCGTTCAGCCAGGCGTCTACGGCACGCCCTCTCAGGATCGCGGCACTCTCCGGACGCGGGGACCTCAGCTTCAGCTGCCGGGTGAGATGGAAGCGGGCCGGGCACTCGTGGTGGGCTCGCAGGTCGCTGGCGGACACGCTGCGCCGTGGGCGCGGTCTGCCGGGAGAGAGGGCCAGCACGCCGGGAGCCCGGTGCAGCGCCGTACATCCGTTCAGCGCCTTGCACCCGACACAGCCGGAGCCGGGAACGTGCTCGGCGCCGTCCACCGCCCGGCCCAGGGCGGGTACGGCATGCTCGGCATAGCGTTCGCGGACCTCCTCCATGTCCCAGTCGATCAAGACGGCGCTGCCGCCGTCGCCACAGCCGACGCCCACGACCCGAACTCGCCGGGGACGGGTCGTACGAGCGGAGGGCAGCCCTTCCGTCGGTCTGTAGGGCTCGCCGTATTCCGCCGTGCTCGGGACGCCGAAGGCGACGGTGTGGGCCGCGGCCGCCAGCTCCGCCTTGGAACGTTCCTCGTTGACGGTGCCGAAGGACAGCAGCCACAGTTCGCGGACACTTCCGTCGGAGGAGGCGTACCGGCGTCCCCAGGCGGTCTGCTCGTAGCGCGTCGCGCCGCGATGGTCGGGTGACCTGAGAACCTGCCCTGTCACCCACTCGTCCCGGACGGGGTGGGTGCGCGCCGCCCCTTCGGCCTCCTCGGCCGCGCGGGCGGCCAGATAGCGGGACGCCGCGACGGCGGTCCACTCGACCAGTCCGGGATGGGCGGGAGGGCGGCCTTTCCGGTCGAAGGTGCCACGGGTTCGGCGAAGGTCCTCCATCGCCTGCGTGACCGTCACTCCCTGATGTTCAATGAGGTCGAGCATGTCCATCAGCGGTTTCAGGGTGAAGCCCTGCAGCCGCTCGTAGCGGCGTGGCGACCCGGGAGCGGCCCGGATCCAGGGACGGGCCTTGACCGCTACGGCGACGGGGCAGTCCCGGGTGTCTTCCCGTGCCGAGGGCAGGCCGGTGCGCACGAGTGAGCCATCGCCGGCGGTGCCCAAGGGGGGAACCCAGGTGGTCATCTGAACCCCTCTGTTCGATCGCGGCATGTGAGTGGGGCTCCTGTGGCGGAGCGGCAGTGAGTGGTCTCAGGAGAGCATCTACTGTGAACTAAGTCAAGCGATGAACTCTCCTCTCTCAAGTTCACGCTACACTGCTTCCGTCGTTACAGAAGGCGACATAGGCGATTCGCGAGACAGGTGTGAACGCCGGTCGGAAGGTGGACATGGAGCCTGGGGACATGCTGGACAGCCGCTATCGGCTGGAGAGGCTTCTCGGCCAGGGCGGTATGGCCGAGGTCTGGGAGGCCTACGACACGCGGGACGACCACGAGGTCGCCGTCAAGGTCGTCCGCCCCGTCCGGGACCTCGTTGGCCACTGGTTCGACACCGAGAACATGCACCAGGGCCGGACGGAACTACACGGTCGATTCCGGCGGGAGGGGGAGGTGCTGGCCGGCCTGAGACACCGGGGCATCCCGGAGTTGTACGGCAGAGGCACCCACGGAGACCGCCCCTACATCGCGATGCGGCTGGTGAAGGGCAAGTCGCTCCACCGGTTCCTGGAGACCCAGTGGCCGTTCGCGCGGTCCGTGGTGATCGCGATCGCCTACCAGATCGCCGACGCCCTCGCCTGCGCGCACGCCGCCCAGTTGGTCCACCGCGATCTCAAGCCGCACAACGTGGTCATCGACCGCGACGGCACCGTCGTTCTCATCGACTTCGGGATCGCCCTGCCCCTGCGCCCCGGTGTCACCCGCTACACGGCACAGGGAACGACGGTCGGCAGCAAGGGATACATGGCGCCCGAGCAGATCAGGGAGGAAAGACTCACCCTGCACACCGACCTGTACGCCTATGGGTGCGTGATCCACGAGCTGTTCACCGGTCGGCAGCCGTTCGGGACCGAGACGGGGCTGAGCATCGTCAGCCAGCACCTGGAGAGCGCCCCGCCGTCGGTCCACGAGTTCGCCCCCTGGGTGCCGGACGACATCGCCGAGATCATCCTGCGGCTTCTGGCCAAGAACCCCGGCGACCGGCCCTCTGACATCCATGCCGTGCTGAAGGTGCTGAAGCCCTACCTTCCCGTCCCGGGAGAGACGGCTCCCGACCCCCGGGTCGACCCCGACCCGACGCTCGGGTTCAGGGAGCCGGACGGATCTCCCGCCGCTGCCGTACGCCAACCCCCGGCGGCACCGCGGGCCGCTCGCTCACGCCGCGCGGCCACCTGGGTGAGTCGCCGCAACGTCGAGGAGGTCCTGGCCGAGGTCGGTGAGGAGTTGGCCGAGGGGCGGGCCGGACCCGCCACCGAGCGCCTCGCCGAGATACTTCCCGCCGCGCGGCGTGATTTCGGTGCCGACCCGCTGGTCCGGAGGGCGCGGAGGGCGTGCGCCGACAGCCTGCGTATCGCGGGAGACTGCGTCCGAGCCGGTGACCTCTACCGGCAGCAGGCCGACGACCTCGGCCGGGCGTCCGATCCGGCGGCCCGGGCCGAGAGGCTCGTCGCCCTGCTCAGGGTCGCCGAATGCCGCATTCCGTCCGGAGAGATCGACGCCGCGCTGGACGGCCTGCGCGACGTGGTGGGCGAGGTCGTCGCGCTGCCCGCCGAACTCGCCGAGCCGATCGTCGTCCTCTGCGAGGATCTCGGTGTCGAGCTGTCCGAGCTGCGCCGTGAGACGGAGGTGAACGAGATCCTCGCGCCGATCAGGCGCCGCGGAGCGTGATCCTCGTCAGATGAGCGGTCACTCGGGGAGGTGCGTGGGGTACGGGTGTCACCCGCCTCCGATCGTGCGACGCCAAGATCGGCCGGGCGATCGCTCGCGTCCTGTTCCGGGAAGTTTCCGGTGGAGATCATGCCAGGATTCCCGGAAGCCTTCCGGCGGCGATGCCGTCGGTCAGCCCGTTGACCAGTTCCCTGCCGATCGTCCCTGCCTCCCGCAACGACCTTTCAAAGACGGTGAGTCGCCGGAAGGCCTCGCCGTAGCGGCGCTGCTCCTCGAGAGGAAGCCGTAGTACCTGCAGCCTGCGGACATCGATGCGGGAGGATGTCGAGGCGTGGGTGCCTGCCTGCCTCGCGTTGGCCGGGGCCCGCAGGCAACCGGCCAGGAACCACGGGTCGAGCAGTGCCGGATCCACCCGAAGGGCGAACAGTTGCGAGCCCAGCACCGTGGGGGCATCGGTGTCGACCCAGGCGCCGAACGCCCGGTAGGCCCCGACGACCACCACCTCCTCCGGGACGGTCACGGTGAGGGTGCCCGCCGTCTCACCCGCCCAGGCCTCGCGCCCAGGTAGCCAGCCGGACGGTCTTCCTCCGACCAGCACGTCGGTGACGGTCAGCAAGGGCACGGCGTCATCGGGGGCGTCACCGGTGCGCACCGCGCCGTCCGCCGGTTGCTGCCCGGCCCGCAGCGTCATCGCACCCGCCCTGACCAGGTCCCCCACGGTCACCGTGCCCTGCCCCGCCGGTTCCTCGCCGCTCAGTTCGAGCGCGGACAGGGTCGCGGTCAGCTCCCGCAGTTCGTGGAGCAGGGTGCCGAACCGGTTCCACGAGCGCCGCAGGCCCAGGTCCGCGGAGGCCGCCGCCTTCGGGATGTGCCGCGCCGGGGTGAGGTCCACCTCGTCGTCCAGAAGGTCGATCACCGGAACCACGGTGTGACCGGCAGGCAGGTCCCTACCCCCGTCTTCCGTCCGGATGGCCGAAACCACGCGCCTGTGCAGGAGAGGCCAGTCGATCGCCGCCCTGCCGGTCCGCTGAGTTCCTCCTGACAGCTCCGGTTGCATATCGGCCGCATCGACCAGGAGTACCCCGGCACCGGGCCTCGTTCCGTCTTCGGCCGGTGCTCGCAGGACCCACATGTGCAGCGCGACGCTGTGCGGGGGTGCGGCTCCCGGTGGCAGGGCGATCACCGCGCGCAGTACGCCGGTACGGAGTAGCCCTGCCCGGATCCGGCGCCCCGCCCTGCGGGAGGCGACGCCGGGCGGCATCAGCAGCACCGCCGTCCCGTCGGGCGCCAGACGGCTAAGTGCGTGCTGTGCCCAGGCCAGCTCCGGTTCGGTGCGTGGAGGCAGGCCGTACGTCCAGCGGGGATCGGTGGCGAGCTCCTCATAACCCCAGTCACGTTCGTTGAACGGTGGGTTGCACAGCACCACGTCGGCACGGACGCCGGGATGGGGGTCGGCGCGCAGCGTGTTCCCGGCCCGGATGTCCACCTCCCACCCGGTCTCATGCCCCGGCGGATGCCCGGCGAGCAGGATTCGTACGGCGGCCAGTGCCGCCTGGGTCGGGTCGACGTCCTGGCCGAGCAGTTTCAGCGGGATGCCCGAGGCGGGCGCTTCCACCTTGCCGGCCCACTGCCGGGCGGCGGCGAGCAGCAGACCGCCGGTGCCGCACGCGGGGTCGAGCACGGTGCCGACGTCACCGGCCTCGTCGTCGCGCGACAGCTCGGCGACCTTGGCCATCAGGGCCGCCAGCGGGCGTGGTGTGACGCCGATCTGCCGGACGTGGGTGTCGAGCCAGCGGCCGAGCAGGAAGTCGAAGGCCTCCCGTGCCCCGTGTTTCCTCGCCAGGCCGACTGCGCGTTCCACCAGGGACCGCTGAGCGTCGGAGAGGCCGGTGCCGTCCGGGAACTCCATTGCCGAGTCGGGCCGGGGAGGGGAAGCGGAGCCTGAGGAGCCCGTCTCCTCCCGGACGAGCCGGGCACCGACCACGGCGATCGCCGTCCCCATCGCGTCGCGGTCCCCAAGTGCCTCGAACTCCGGCCACAGCCGTTCCCTGTCGCCGACCTCGTCAAGCTTCCCCTGCTGTCTCAGCCACTCCTCCACCTGGGACAGCGCGAACTGCGGGCTGGTGTCCGTGCCGCCGACCGGCGCGGGAAAGCTGTCGTGGCGACGGCGCCAGTTGCTGACGGCCGCGCGCCCGACACCGGCGATCCTGGCTATCTCCGCCAGAGTGACGGAGACGGAAAAGTCGGCAGAAGGAGGCATTGTGTCTCCGGGTAGGGGACAGAAAGGTGACGACCCCGGAAGGCGCGACGACGGCGTGTGCCCAGGTGGGCAGGCACCCTAGCTTCCCGAGAAGGTCCTTTCGGCAGCCTATCCGTTGACTTAGTTCACCGTGGAGCCGGCCCGGCCGTGGAGGCTTGACCAAGGGCGATGTCGAGGTCCTCTCCAGCCCACCCGATGCCGTCTCTCCAGATCGTCGTGACGGTGAAGGCGGTGGACAGCACCCCCGGAGCCCACGCGGGCTCGGGAGCCTGGGGGAGTACGAGGAACAGGTGCCCGGCCCGGTCCCCGCCGACGTGCTCGACCTCCCTGATTCGGAGTACGGCCTCGCGCACGCGCTCGTAGGTGTGCCCGCCCTCTTCCAGGACCTCGTACGGCATGGTCCCTTCCGGTCCCTTTGCCGTCGCGAGGATCGTGGCCGGGAGGCTGGACGGGGATCGGCGATGGTGGCCCCTGTGTGAAGACCGCGTCACATTTCTGGAAGCGTCGGAGATGTGATGGAAGAAAGCATGGGCGCCGGGTGGTGGATGTATGTGTACCATCCGTAAAATGTCAGTGTTGCCGACCGAATCATTCGCGGACGGGGAGTATAGACAGGGCCACCGACACTTCTCGCCGAGGTTGTTCTTCGCCTCACGGTCGATGCGTCAGATTGCTGGTTGCCTTAGGCGTTTGAGCTGCAAAAACAGGGGATCTCCCTTGGTTTTGCTTTTATTTTGGCGGCGGGTTTCTTTGGGCGTTGAACGCCATTGAAGATGCAGAATGTGGTGTTCCCGTTACGCTCATGATTGTGAGAGCTGCCCGGCGTCCGCGATTATGTCTTTACTTTCTTGCCGGTTCCATGTGAAGATCACTTCGGCCCAAGAGCGTTTACCGGAAAGGTCGGAGTGAAACCGCAGAAACCAAGACCTGGCGTTCTGTTCCGTAACCATCGCCGAGCCTCACTGATAGTCGCGGTAGGGGTGTCCACCTCGCTCCTCGTGACCCCCGCCGCAGCCGCCCCCACCCCCACGCCTGCCCCCACCTCTGCCGTTCCCGTGTCGCGACCGGCCGCCACTCCTGATCCGGTGAAGGCGGCCCAGCAGGAGGCGAAACGGCAGAACAAGCAGGTCGAGATCGAAACCCTGCACACCGAGAACTCGACGACGGTCGCCACAGGCGACGGTAAGACGCTGGGCACCTATGTCTACAGCCAGCCCGTCCGCGTCAAACGAGACGGCGTCTGGAAGAAGGTCGACACGACGCTGGTCGCGGAGAACGGGGTCGTCAGGCCTCGGGTGGCCAAGCTGGACATCAGCCTGTCCGACGGTGGTGACACCGCTCTGCTGACCGCCAGGGGCGAGACGCTGGGGGCCGAGAAGGACAAGGCCGGAGAGGTGAAGATCTCCGCGCCGAGCGAACTGCCCGCGCCGAAGTTGTCGGGCAACAGAGCGGTGTACGAGTCCGCCTACGGTCGCGGCGTCGACTTGGTGGTCACCGTGACCCCGACCGGTTTCCACCAGGAGATCGTGATCCGGGAACGGCCCGCCAAACAGCTGAAACTGCCGATCTCCGTCGATCTGCCCGCGGGGATGGAGTACGGAAAGACCTCCGCGGGCAAGGCCGCCGTACTGGCGGGAGACAGGCCGGTGGCTGATCTGGCCTCGGTGCGGATGCTGGACGCCACGGCGGCCGAAGCTCCCGGGTCCGGTCGCATGGGTGCGGCGACGACCACTGTTCAGGACAAGTCGAGCGGGCCGGTCGTGGTGCTGTCTCCGGCCGAGGGATTCCTCGCCGATCCGCAGGTCACCTATCCGGTGACGCTGGCCGCGGCCGGCTCGGACTGGTACGGCGCCGGTTATCCCGACGACACGTTCATCAACAACAAGACCTGGGGCACCGGCGGCCCCAACCAGGGCATGTTCAAGCTGCTGGTGGGCAACGGCGGCAACGCCATCTCCAACGGCGACACCAACGATCCGAGCACCATCTGGCGCAGCTATCTGCGCTTCGACCTGACCGGCGCCCCGTTCATGGGCCGGCCGATCCTCAACGCCGACCTGCGGCCGTGGAACTACCGCTCCCACGCCTGTGGCGACGCCAAGGGCGACATCGTCGTCCGCCGCATCACCAGCAGCTGGAGTGTCAACTCGCTGAGCTGGAGCAGCCAGCCGTCGGTGACCACCAGCGGGCAGGGCATCAAGGGCAGCGCGGTAGGAGACCACTGCTCCGGCGACCTGACTTCCCGGGACGTGTACTACACCATCGAGGGCATCGTCCGGGACTGGGCCGCCGGCCAGCCCAACCACGGTCTGCGGATCAGCGCCCTGCAGGAGGGCGGCGTCATCAACTGGCGCGAGTTCCGCTCGGCCAACTACACCGACTTCGACGGCCACCCCCCACACCTCTTCGTCAAGTACGAAGAACCCGCGCCAGAGCCGGAGACCAAGGGCATGTTCCTGCCCTACTTTGCCAACCCCACGGTCGGCGACGACCTGGACCACAGTTTCGGCGTCGACACGTGGCCCTCGGCCCCGGAGATCACCGAGACGCAGGCGTTGCGGCAGCGTGAGGAGTCGCCGGACTATGTCATGGAGGACTCCACGCTCGGCGTGGGCGTGCCCGACGATATGAGCGCCGAGGAGTGGCTCGACGCGATCGAGGCGGTGCACCCGACCGACCCCGATCCCGAGCCGCCGACCGGCCCCGACACCACCCCGCCCACGGTGAGCGGCACCTACCCGGAGGCCGACGCGATCGGCACCCCGGTGGGCGAGCCGGTGCGCGCCGGGTTCAGCGAGCCGGTCACCGACGGCGTGATCGTGGTGAAGGGCCCCGACGGCACCCCGGTCACCGGCACGACGACCACGGACGACGCAGGCCGGGTGCTCATATTCACGCCCGGCGCGGCGCTGGCGGCCAACATCCGGTACACCGCCGAGGTGAGCGGCGCAAAGGACGCCGCGGGCAACGTCATGGCGGCTCCGCACGTCTGGTCGTTCACCACGATCGTGGAGAGCACCGCGCCGACGATCGTGCAGACCGTTCCGGCCAGGGACGCCACCGGGGTCGCCGCCACCACCCCGGTGCAGGCCGTGTTCAGTGAGGCCGTGCAGGAGGCCCAGGTCTCGGTGAAGAACGCCGCGGGCGTCGCGGTCGCGGGCAGCGCGGCGATGGACGCTGCGAACACGGTGCTGACCTTCACGCCCACCCAGGCATTCCCGCGCGGCACCCGCTACACCGTAACGGTCAGCGGCGCCAAGGATGCCGCAGGCAACGCCATGACGCCCGACAGCTGGTCGTTCACCACCAACAGCGTCGGCCTGGTGGCGGCCTACGGCATGGAGGAGGGCACCGGTACCACGGTCGGCGACTCCTCCGGCGAGGGCAACACCGGCCTGGCGCAGGGCACCAGCTGGTCCAATGACGGCCGGCACGGCAAGGCGCTGTCGTTCAACGGCACCACCAGCCTGGTGACCGTCGGCGATTCCCCGTCGCTGGGCCTGACGACGGCCATGACGTTGTCGGCCTGGGTAAGTCCGACAACCGTCGACGGCTGGCGCACCATCCTGATGAAGGACGACGGCGAGAACGAGGAACTGTCCTACGGCCTGTACGCCTCCAACGGCACCACCCCGTCCGCGTGGTTCTCGACCGAGAACACGGCAGAGGTGACGGTCAACGGCACGGCGCCCTTGCCCGCCAACGCCTGGCGGCACGTGGCCGTCACCTACAACGGCACCACCGCCCGCCTCTACGTCGACGGCAGCCAGGTCGGCCAGACCACCACCACCGGCCCCCTGCTGGATGTCGACGGCGACCTGCACATCGGCGGCAACACGATCTGGGGCGAATACTTCAGTGGCCTCATCGATGAGGTCCGGATCTACAACGTCGCCCAGACTGCCGCTCAGATCCAGGCCGACATGACCACCCAGATCGGCGGCTCGTCCCCCAACCCGTCCCCCAGCCCTTCGCCCTCGCCGAGCCCGTCTCCGACCCTCACACCGTCCCCAGTCCCGGGACTGGTCGCGGCCTACGGCATGGAGGAGGGCAACGGCACCACGGTCGGCGACTCCTCCGGCAAGGGCAACACCGGCCTGGCCCTGGACACCGGCTGGTCCAATGACGGCCGGCACGGCAAGGCGCTGTCGTTCAACGGCACGACCAGCCTGGTCACGGTCGCCGATTCTCCGTCGCTGCGACTGACGACCGGGGTGACGCTGTCGGCCTGGGTCAGGCCGACGAACCTCACCAGCTGGCGCACCATCCTGATGAAGGACGACAATCAGGCCGAGATGTTGTCCTACGGCCTGTACGCGTCCAACACCGTCGTCCCCTCCGGATGGCTGGCCACCGGCCTTGAGGAGATGGTGACGGTCAACGGCGGCACGGCGTTGCCCACCAACGCCTGGCGGCATGTGGCCGTCACCTACAACGGCACCACCGCCCATCTGTACATCGACGGCGCCCAGATCAGCCAGACCCCCGCTACCGGCGGCCTGCTGGACGTCGACGGCGACCTGCACATCGGCGGCAATGCCATTTGGGGCGAGCACTTCAGCGGCCTCATCGACGAGGTCCGGATCTACAACATGGCCCAGACCCAGGCGCAGATCCAGGCGGACATGACCACCCAGGTCGGCGCGGCTCCGGCCGGGGCCCTCGCGGCGTCGGCACTCAGCACGGCGAAGGCGGCCGACTCCGCACCGGAAATCGCGAAACTGTCGGTGTCCGGCTCCGTTGGCGCGCCCCGGCTCAAGGCCTGGCTGACCGGCCCGCAGGACCACCGGGCGAAGGTGGAGTTCGAGGTCGCCCCCAAGTCGGCCAAGTCGGCCCAGCCAGCCAAGCATAAGAAGCCGATTTGGTCCGGCACGACCGATTCCGCCGGGAGCGCCACCGCCACGGTCAGCATCCCGTCCGGTCTGCTCGCCAACCGGCAGGAGGTGCGCTGGCGGGCCCGGACCACGACCGGTAAGTGGTCGGCCTGGCAGCCGTTATCCGCCGCCCTCCTGGCGGCTCCGCTCGTCCGACCCTCCATGGATAAGCAGGAGGTCCGTAACGTCGCCGCAGCCAGGACGTTCCCCTACAACCACATGACCGAGTCGGAGTGCCAGGACGCGATCGCCGCGATCAACCGACCGGACCTGGTCAGTTCCATGCACCGACGGGGCTGGTACTCCAAGAACTCCTACAGCATGTGTTACGCGATGTGGATCGGTGAACGCGACGAAGACTCCAGCGTCAACCGCGACGACCCGCTGTTCAGCGACACCAACTGGTACGGGCGGCTGACGATCCTGTTGAACAGTTATGTCGGCAAGGGCCACAATGCCGCCACCCCCAGGATCGCCAGAAACGGCCCTGCGGGCTACAACAGCCGGGACATCAAGGTCAAACTCGCCGTCACCGACATCAACCTCGTCAACGCCGACTGGGACGACCGCGCGTTCCGGGTCAGCCTGGGCGAGTCGGCGGACTGCGCCGCCACCTTCGTCGACACCGACGGCCAGACCAAGCCGTGGGGATACGGCAAGGAGCTCACGGTCGCACAGTGGCGCAACCGCGGGCCGATCGAGATCAAGCTGAGCGTGCCGGAGAACGTGCGGTCGACAAGCCCGGACAAGGGGAATACGTGCAGCATCAAGCCGTCTATCAAGTACACCCATAACCCCGAGTTGATGGACAGCTACAAGACGCTCAATCCGCAGTTCAACGGCAAGGCGTGGGTGCAGAACTTCATCTGCGACAGCGCTGACTGGATCAAGGCCTACACCGGTGGCTGCATCGTCAACACCGTGCGTCCGGTCTTCATCCTCAACGGCAATGACGCCAAGGTGAAGGAGTCGGCCGCGCACTGGGCGGACGCGCTCTTCCGCCCCGCCGCCACCGACCCTGGCAGAGGAACGGCCAAGAAGATCCCCGGCCGGTTCAACTGGCAGGACCCCGGCTGCACGCAGGGTCAGGCTCCCGTCTGCCTGCATCGCACCCGGGACACGGCCACCATCAACAGGAACCGCGGCGTGTCGATTCCGGAATGCCGAAGAGCCTGGCCGGGATACAGCGGCCACTGTGACGAGTTCCCCTTCGCGTCAACGGTCGAGGGGGCTGCGAACACGAGCTACGACTATTCCGTGCGCACCATCAAGGGCTCGGACAACTGTTCTTCCGGGTCGCGGACGAGCGTGTTCTACCAGCGTCACCGTATCCGTGACAATTTCTCGTTCTGGATGGATATCATCGAGAAGGGTAAAACGGCGCCGACGGGTGGCGCGCCCGGCGTCGTCGTCACCGATCCGCTTCCGGAGGAACTTCCGGAACTCGATCACGGCACCTGTACGGTCGACGGAATAGGAGCCAACATCATCGGCCCCATTCCCCCCGCCCGATAGATGACCAGGGTGAGGGCGGATTGTTCACCGCCCTCACCCTGCTATTTCCTGGAGCGTTCACATGATCGAGATCGAGACCGCCTGCCTCACCTGGATCAGGACCGGCGATCTCGACCAGGCGGTCCGGGCGTTCGGCGGACACCCCCTCGTGGCCGAACCGGAGACCTTCGACGGCCTGTTCGGCATCGCCGCAGAGGACCTGCCCGACGACGCCACCGGCGTGGCCCTGGTGGCCCGCCACGGGGAGTGGGCCGTGATCGTCGAGCCGTTCGCGTTCCGTGGGCTGAGCGAGACGTTGCTGGGCCAGGTCGCGGCCAAGGGCGAGGCGTTCCGGGTGGCGTGGACCATCAACATGGCCACCTTCGTCAGCTACGTCCGTGACGGCGAGGTCGTCGCGTCGTTTGACGCCCTGGATCTCGACGGCGCTCGTGGCCGGGAGTGGCTCGACGGCCTGCCGGTGAGTGAGGCCGACTGGCGCGCCGACTGGAAGGCCACCGCGTTCGCCGTGGCGGAGCACCTGTCCGGAGTCGTCATCGACGACGACTGGACGGCCCGGCCCCACGCCCTCCACTGGTTACGCCCGGTGACCGTCGGCGCGCGCCCGGCCCTCCGAGTCGACGGGCGCATGCGGGCCATCGCGGCCATCGACCCCCGCATCGCCCGCATCATCGCCGAACCCACGCCCGACCGGCTGCCGGAGATCGTCGGCATCGCGGCCGGTCTGGCCGTGGCCACGGCGGGCATCGACGGCCCCCTGGTCGAGGAGGCGCTGGGCCTGATCGCGGCCGGCGAGTGCTCCGCCGAGCTGGCCGGGCGGCTGGGCGTCTTCCGAGCGGAGTTCGCGCGACGGGCGTCGGGGGCGTTTCAGGCCTCGCCCGACAGCGCCCGGGAGCGGTACCCCTCGCCGGGCCATGACACCGACTATGGCCGATGGATGGTGAAGGGGGCCGCCGCCGAGGCGTTGATGACGGCGGTGAACCCGGACATGGATCTGTTCTGGCGGGCACAGCAGGTCGTCAACCAGTCCGGCGGCACCTACCTCAGCGAGGAGAACAGGGACATCGACCGCCACTACGCGCTCGGAATGGTTGTCACCTACCTCGACTCCTGAGTAACTGCGAGCCGGGGACGTTTTTTCTGGCAGCGGCCACTGCCGTTCTGGAAGATGGCGTCGACGTTCTCATGCCGCCCACTGACGCTGGCTGGGGGCGGCTGTACATAAAATATTACGCGGTAAAGTCACTTTTGGTGGCCCTGGAGCCGGAAGGCCGTTTCGGGCTGTCGCCAAGCCTGGAATATGCTAAATCGGCGACCGCGAGCCAGTATAAGTCAAATGATACCTATGACCTCCTATGTGTACTGCAGGTCATTGACTTCTGCATGGCAAATGGCGACAATGCCATTTCGGGTTAGTTGTGATCTTTCTGTGGTTGGCTGATGGATTCGGTTGAAGTTTGTTTTTGAGACCCGTTTGGTGTTGAAGGTGATGGTTCTTTGATGTCGATGCCAAGGGAGTCGGCGACCTCTTTCAGGGGCAGGCCGGCCCTCAAGGTGAGCCGGCGCGAGTATCCGGCGACGTTGGGAACTCGCCGCCACGACATGGTCGAGAGTCCGCTGAAGGGCGGCCATCGTGCCATCGGTGATCGTGGAGTTGGCCGCCGATGCGAGCCGGTCCCGCAGTCCGTCGAAGCCGGTGACGCTCCGCGCGATCACTTCGAGGTCGCGGTCAAGGGGCCGGCGTGCGTCCGCGCATGCTCGTTGCACGTTTCCGGTGGCCTCGGCGGCCCTCAGCGGCGTCTGGCGCAGACGGCTCACCTCCTCCTGTAACGCCTCGACGGAGTCCTCGGCGGCAGGGGGGTGTACTCGTCGCGGATTCTTCTGGCTCTGTCGTCAACTCGAACTCTTCGGGCTCGTAGTGGTCGGGCGCTTCGATCGCGTCGGGTGCTAGCGGACACGCCGTTCTCCAGTTGAGCGGCCAGATTTCTCCTGGCTGATGGCCATCAAAATTCCTGGCGTGGCCACTGGGAATCCCGGTGGGTGGCCAGGTCGATCTCCGGGTGGGCGGTCAGGTCAGCGGGATCACTCCACGCCCGGACAGAGCCTCGGCCAGGCGATGGGAGTCGCCGCTGGTCTCCACCAGGTGGGCGTGGTGCATCAGCCGGTCGACGGTCGCGGTGGCGAGCGTCTTGGGCATGATGGTGTCGAAACCCGACGGGTGGATGTTGCTGGTGACCACGACCGAGCGGCGCTCGTAGGCGGCATCGATAACGCGGTAGAACGCCTCGGAGGTCTCGTGGCCGACCGGCAGCAACCCGATATCATCGATAACGATGACGTCGCTGCGGCAGATGCGGCCGATGGCGCGCGAGACCGATCCGTCGATCTTGGCCCGGCCGACCGTGGCACTGAGAGACTCCAGAGTGAACCAGGCCACCCGCAGGTCTTTTTCGATCGCCAGATGCGACAGTGCCTCAGCGAAGTGGGACTTGCCGGTGCCGGACGGTCCGGCGATCACCAGGTTCTCCGCGCGGCTGACCCATTCCAGCGTCATCAGCGCGTTCTGGGTGGCCTCGTTGATCGTGGAGCCCTCGCGCCGCCAGGAGGAAAAGGTCTTGCCGGAGGGAAAGCCCGCGCTCTTGCGCCGGTTGCGGCGGGTCGCCTGGTCGCGGCCGACGACCTCCTCATTGAGCAGGACGCGCACGACTTCGGCTGGGTCCCAGCGTTGCGCGCGGGCGGTCGCCAGCACCTCGGGCGCCGCTTTGCGGGCGTAAGGAAAACGCATCCGGCGAAACAGGGCCTCCAACTCGGCCGGGACCGGTGGGGCCGCAGGAAGGGTGACACTCACGAGTGATCTCCTTTGACGCTGTTGGTGTTACTGAAGGCAGCCCAGGAAGCGGTGCCGGGCTGGACCGAGTGAGCCTCGTCGACACGGGTGTTTTCACCGGCGTGCTCATGCAACGCGAGGTGGTCGCAGATGGAGGCCAGATCGGCTTCGGCGAACCGGCCGTTGATCGCGGCCAGGCCGAGCGCCTCATCCACCCGGGCCGCGCCCAGCAGACTGGCCAGCTCGACCGCGCGGGCCATTTTGGTGCGGATCCGCACCACTCCGGTGGCGGCGGCCTCGATCAGCCACGCCTGCGCACCCGGCCCGATCGCCAGGAACGCTTCTTCGGCCTTGGTCCGCGGGCGAGGCCGGGGCGCTTTGGGGCCGTTGCCGCCCTCGTGCTCGGGATAGTGGGCATCGACGATCCGCGGCCGGCCCGGAACCGACAGCCGATGCCGCCACAGTTCCCTCAGACCGTGCTGACCGTGCTGCTCATCGGTGCCGGAGCGGCCGACGATGACCAACTCGTCGCCGTGGACGCGGCACCAGACCGTCTGTCCCTCGTGGCCGGGCGGCACCGAGTAGCGCACATCGCCCCAGCGGACGGTCCGGTCGTCGCAGACCAGGCGCTCGGCGCCGAGCGCGAGCACGTAGGGATCGGCGGGCAGCACGTGCAGGCGAGCGCGTTCCTCGGCCAGCATCTCGATCGGCGGCCGGTGTGTCTCGCGATGGCGGCGGCCGTTGATGTGCTCACTCCAGGCAGCACACGCGGTCTCCAACTCGGTGAAACTCCCATAGGCGGCGCGGAGGTTGGCGTGGGTGGGCACCAGGTCCGCCTTGGCGATCTTCACCGTTGCCTCCACCCCGCCCTTGGACTCGGGATCGAACGGCTCGCAGGTAGTCACCACGCACCCGTAATGCCGCCCCAGCTCGACGATCTGCGGGTGGCGCACCGCGATGCGGGCGATGTGCTCGATCGTGACCGTCTTGGGGTTGTCGGTCAGCAGATACGTCGGCGCCCCGCCCAGCCGCCGCAGCGCCGCGTCCAGGCACGACGTCAACGTGGCCAGCGTCTGATCCCAGGCGGGGATCACCACCCGAAACCGCGACCAGGCCAGCCAGGCACAAAACAGCTGCGTGCGGCGCTCACCGATCCGCGGGCCCTCGCCCCAGTCCCACTGCAGCCACATCCCCGGCTCAGGCACCCAGGGCCGGTAGACGCGCCGCCGTCCGGCCTTCCAGGCCGCCTTGATCTCGGCGACCGCCCGCCGCGTGGTCCGCTCGGACCCGGCGAATCCCATCGCGACCAGGTCTTTGTGCACCACGTCCGCGCGGATCTTCCCTTTCGACCGGTCGACCTTCTCCTCGATCTTCGCCAGGAACGCGTCGATCGCCTTAGGTCGCGGCGCCGGCTGGTGCGGGTTGCCGCCCGCCGCGCGGATCGCGATATACCGGCGCACCGTCTTGGGGTCACACCCCGCCAGTTGCGCCGCCGACCAGGCGCACCCGGTCAGGTCGTAAGCCTCGTAAATCTCCATCAGCTCCATGCCAGACTTCGTCACGGGCCCCCTCCGCGGGTCTGGGGTGCAAGGTCTCGACAACCCGCAACCCAAGCCCCCGCGGAGGGGAACCCAAGCTGTGACACACGGACAAGATCAGGAGATCGGCCTGGCCATTGACCAAGACTTTTGGTGGCCGCCCACCAGGAACCGGTGTCCGTCAGCCGCGACTTTTCTGTCCGCCGATCAAGAGTTCCACGTGACCGCTCTCAGTCGGGATCCGAATCCTCGGCTATCGCCTCGGCGGCGGAACCCGGCCGTAGCAACCTCGCGCAGGTGTCCGTGGTGAGCTCGTCGTGATTTCCGAATCCAGGGGGGAAGGGCAGGCTGAGAACGTGGATGAGCGGCGAACTCCGCTTCCTGTCGCTTCCCCTGTCGTCCGGCGGTCGCCGTAGATGTGGCGTCATCGAACTCTCCGGGGCCGGCCACACGCCTGTGCTCGTACGGCCGGGGCTTGGGGGCGGGAAGCGGGTAACCCGATCGGGGGTGTGCCGCGTCACACTGAGAGATACTAGATCGTTCCTGATTATATGTGAACTAAGCGCACGAATATTTTTTCTGTGGACATAGGACACATATATGGCGTACAGTCCAGTTCGCGCCCTTGACGGAACGGCTCCTGGGCGATCGACTTTGCAGGTCCTTTACCCCCGTTGGCCCCCGCCCGGTAAGCCTTCCCCCCGATGATCACATCCCCTCGATCACGGAACGACGGCCCGAGCGCGGGAGCGGCGGGGAGCCGTCGGCGAGGAGTGAATGGTGACCAGCGCGACCCCCCTGAGCGCGACCCAGCAACGACCGGGCATCGGAGCCCTGGTGGAGATCCGAGGCCAGCGCTGGGTGGTCAGCGAGGTCGACGCCGGCGAGCCCAGCACCCTGGTCGGCCTGCAGAGCGTCGAGGACGGCCGGTACGGCGACCGGCTCGACGTCGTCTGGGAGATCGAGCCCGGCCGCCGGGTGCTGCCCAGCGGCTCGCTGCCCGACGTGACCCCCGAGGGCTTTGACCCGCCCGAGCGGCTGGCCGCCTTTCTGGACGCGATCCGCTGGTCCGCGGTGGCCAGTGCCGACGTGAAAACGCTCCAGGCGCCGTTCCGCTCCGGCGTCGCCATCGAGAACTACCAGCTGGAGCCGGTGGCCCGCGCCCTGGACGCGCCCCGGGTCAACCTGCTGCTCGCCGACGACGTCGGCCTCGGCAAGACCATCGAGGCCGGGCTCGTCGCCCAGGAGCTGCTGCTCCGCCACCGCGCCAGGAGCGTCATGATCGTCTGCCCGGCCGGGCTGACCCTCAAGTGGCGCGACGAGATGGCGGAGAAGTTCGGCCTGGACTTCACCATCGTCGACACCGAGCGCTGCGCGACGGTCCGCCGCACCCACGGCAGCGCCGCCAACCCGTTCAAGGTCTACCCGCTGACCATCGTCAGCCTGCCCTGGCTGCGCGGCCCGAAGGCGCAGCGGCTGCTGAACGAGGTGCTCGACTCCTCCGGGCTGGAGCGCCGCTTCGACCTGCTCATCCTGGACGAGGCCCACCACGTCGCCCCGGCCGCGCCCAAGCAGGTCTACGCGGTCGACTCCCAGCAGACCAAGCTGATCCGCCACCTCGCCCCGCACTTCACCCACCGGCTCTTCCTCTCGGCCACCCCGCACAACGGCTACCAGGCGAGCTTCACCGCGCTGCTGGAGATCCTCGACGACCAGCGCTTCGCCCGGGGCGTCGACCCCGACCAGGCCGCGGTAAAGGAGACGGTGGTACGCCGCCTCAAGCGGCACATCGTCAACGGCGACGGCAGCAGGCGTTTCCTGGAACGCGCCGCGCGGGCCATCCCGGTGCACTACCCGAAGGACGAGCGCGAGGCCCACGAGCTGCTCAAGGAGTTCGCCGAACTCCGCCGGTCGCGGCTCAACCGGAGCCGGAAGGGCCGCAAGGCCGCCGACCTGGTGACGCTGCTGCTCAAGAAGCGGCTCTTCTCCAGCCCGGCCGCCTTCGCGCACACCGTCGGCGTCTACCTGAGCAACGTCACCGACCGGCCGGTCGAGACGGATGACGACGACGAGACCCTCCAGTGGGCGGAGGAGTTCTGGGAGAACACCGCCACCCTCGACGACGAGCCGCTGGCCGAGGCCGAGGACGACGCGATCGGGATGGCCGCGCCGCTCCAGGGCGCCGCGACCGTCGCGGAGGTCGAACTGCTCAACCGGATGCGGGCCTGGGCACTCGACTACACGGGCGCCCCCGACGCCAAGGCCCGCGAGCTGATCGCCTACCTCAAGGCGGTCTGCTGCCCGGATGGGCAGTGGACAGGCGAGCGGGTCGTCATCTTCACCGAGTACCGCGACACCCAGAAGTGGCTGACCGAGCTGCTCCGCCAGGAGGACCTGGCCGGGGACCGGCTCGCCATCCTGCACGGCGGGATCGCCGCCGATGAGCGCGAGCAGCTCCGGGTCGCCTTCCAGACCGACCCGGCCGAGCACCCGGTACGGATCCTGCTGGCCACCGACGCCGCCAGCGAGGGCATCGACCTGCAGAACCACTGCCACCGGCTGGTCAACTACGACATCCCGTTCAACCCCAACAAGCTGGAGCAGCGGATCGGCCGGGTCGACCGGTGGGGCCAGAAGCACAACCCCGACATCCGCCACTTCGTCGGCACCGGCTGGGAGCGGGCCGTCGACTCCTTCGAGGCCGACCTGGAGTTCCTTTCCCGGGTCGCGCAGAAGGTCGCCCGGATGGAGGAGGACCTCGGCTCGGTCAACGCGGTGCTGGCCGACGCCGTACAGAGGCGGATGCTGGGCGGCATCCCCGACTACGACGTGGAGCGCGCGCCGCAGCGCCAGACCGTGCAGGCCGAGACGGACGTCGGCGAGCAGGTACGCAGGCTCCGCGCCAACCTCGACGACACGAAACGCGAGCTGGACATCACCCCGGTCAAGGTGAAACGGGTGGTCGACACCGCGCTCGGCCTGGCCCGCCAGCAGCCGCTCCACAGGCACGTCGACGACAAGCACCTCGCCGAGGGCCTGTACGACGTGTCGCCGCTCACCGGCTCCTGGGAGCGCGCGAGTGCCGGGCTCGCTGCGAAACTTCGCAAGAAAGACGAGCCGCCCAGGCAGCGTCCGGTCACCTTCGACGAGCGGGCCACCTTCGACCCGCAGGGCCGGGTCCGCGACGACGTGGTCCTCGCCCACCTCGGCCACCCGCTCGTCGCGATGTCCACCCGGCTGCTCCGCGCCGCCGTCTCCAACCCGGAGATCGACCTGCACCGGGTGACCGCGGTGGTCAGCGACGACCCCGCGCTGGAGACCACGCTGGTCGGCGCCTTCTTCCGGTTCGTCCTGGTCGGCGGGGACGGTGTCCGGCTGCACGAGGAGGTGCTGCACGCCGGAGGCTGGATTCCGGAGGGTGGCAGGTTCCGGCGGCTGGACAGCGTGACCGCGCTCGGTACCCTCCTGGGCCGGGCACTCGCCGGCGGCACCCCCGCCTCCGCTCCGGTACGGCACCGCCTGGCCGCGCTCTGGCCGAAGGTCGGCGAGGCCGTCCTGCAGTCGATCGACTGGCGGGTCGACGGCAAGGACCAGAAGCGCGACCAGCTGGAGCGCAAGCTCGCCCAGCGGATGGAGGCCGAGCAGGCCCGGCTGACCGCCAACCTGGCCCGCTTCGAGAGCACGCTCCGCGCCAAGCTCGCCGAGAACAGCGACGAGGACGCGCTGTTCAGCCGGATCGAGGCGAGCCGGAACAAGGAAGAGCTCGACCAGTACCGCAGAGACCGCAGATCCTGGGAGGACCGCTTGTCCCGCCTCGCCGAGGAGCGCGACCGCGAGCTCGCCACCGTCGCGGACCGCTACCGCGATCCGCGACCGCACCGGTTCCCGGTGGCCGTGGTCTTCGTCGTGCCGAAGCGTGAGGCCACCCGATGAGCCGGGGCAGGACGTTCGGCCGGGAGCGGGACGCGGTACGCACCCACCAGGAGTGGCTGAGCCTCGTCGAGGTGTCGGGCCCGTTCCTCAGCGTGCCGGTGCTCCGCTCGGCCTGGCCGGAGCTCGACTCGCTGAACAGGGCGGAGCTCGACCGGCTCCGCCTCGCGCACGCCACCTGGCTGGCCGGCCGCGACTCCAGGGACCGGGCCGCCGTCCGCCGGGCCTGGATCGGTCACGTACTGCGCGAGCTGCTCGGCTGGGACGACGCGGTGCGGATCGGCGGCCTCGACGAGCTGACCGTCCAGGTCCCCGAGCACGACACCACCCTCACCCCGCACTTCGCGCTGACCGTCCCGGGCGCCGGGTCCGGTGCCGCACCGGACCCGGGTGCGATCGGGGCCATGCCGGACTCGGGCGTGATCGAGGTCGCACCGGACTCGGGCGCGGCCGGGACCGCGCCGGTCTCGGACACGACCAGGATCGAGCCGCGCCCGGTCGCGGCCGGTGACGTACGGCTGCTCGGCATGATCAGCAACGACCATCCGATGGTCCGGATGCGCACCTCTACCTGGGCCGCCACCCCCGTCGACCGGATGGCCCAGCTCTGCCGTCACCACGGCGTCGAGCTCGGCCTGGTCACCGACGGCCGCTGGTGGACCCTGGTCTGGGCGCCGAAGGGCGGCGTCACCACCACCGCCGTCTTCGACGCGATCCCCTGGACCGAAGCCGCCGAGCGCGACGTCCTGCGCGCCTTCATCTCACTGCTCAAACTCGACCGCTTCTTCTCGGTACCCCAGGCCGAGCGGCTCCCCGCGCTGCTCGCCGCCAGCCTGGACAACCAGGAGGAGATCACCGAGGCCCTCGGCGTCCAGGTCCGTCAGGCCGTCGAGCTGCTGGTCACCGCGATCGGCCGGGCGGGCGTCGGTGACGAGGTCAAGGCGCACGAGGTCTACCGGGGCTCGGTGAGCGTGATGATGCGGCTCGTCTTCCTGCTCTTCGCCGAGGAACGCGGCCTGCTCCCCGCCGACAACGAGGTCTACGCCACCGCCTACTCGGCGAGCCGGCTCTGCGCCGAGCTGGAGCAGCGCGCCATCGAGGGCACCGAGACCGAGCTGGAGAACACCAACGGCGCCTGGCACCGGCTGCTCGCCGTCTTCGAGGCCGTCTACCGGGGCGTCGACCACCCCAGGCTGACCATGCACCCGCACGACGGCTCGCTGTTCGACCCGGACGCCTTCTCCTGGCTGCCGCTGAGCATCGACGACCGGGCCGTACTGCACATGCTCAAGGCCGTGCAGTACGTCGAGGTCGGCACCGGCAAGAACCGCGAGCGCCGCAGGCTCAGCTTCCGCTCGCTGGACGTCGAGCAGATCGGCTACGTCTACGAGGGCCTGCTCTCCTTCGAGGGCTTCCGCGCGGCGGACACCGTCGTCGGCCTGATCGGCAAGGCCGGTAAGGAGGCCGAGGTCGAGCTGACCGACCTCGAAAACCTCGCCGCGGGATTCGGCGGTACGACGGGCGAGGGCTTCGCCGCCAAGCTGGCCGAGCTGTACCGGGACTCCGGGTTCGGTACGGCCGGTGCCGTCGCTCGAAAACTGACCCCGCTGGACGCGGCCGGTGAGCTGGAGGCGACCCGGAAACTGCTCGCGGCCACCGGCGGGGACGCCGAGCTGGCCCGGCGGCTGCTGCCGTTCGCCGGGATCATCCGCGACGACCTGCGCGGCCTGCCGCTGGTCATCCTGCCCGGCACGCTGTACGTCACCGAGTCGGCGTTGCGGAAGAACACCGGCACCCACTACACGCCGAGGAAGCTCGCCGAGGAGGTCGTCGAGGGAGCCCTGGAGCCGCTGATCTACACGGTCGGTCCCCTCCAGACCGCCGACCGGTCGCAGTGGAAGCCGAAGACGGCCGAGGAGATCCTGAGGCTCAAGGTCGCCGACATCGCGATGGGCTCGGCCGCCTTCCTGGTCGCCGCGGCCCGCTACCTGGGTGACGCGCTGGTCAAAGCCTTGTTCCTGGAGGGCGACGAGCGCGCGGTCACCTACCTCGATGGCTTGACCGGCGACCAGTTACGCACCGTCGACGCCGAGGCCGACCCGCTGGTCATCGAGGCTCGCCGTCAGATCATCGAACACTGCCTGTACGGCGCGGACATCAACCCGATGGCCGTGGAGATGGCGAAGCTGTCGCTGTGGCTGGTCTCGATGGACCCGGCCCGGCCGTTCACCTTCGTGGACGACCGGCTGGTGGCGGGGGACTCGCTACTGGGGATCGCGTCGCTTGAGCAGCTTGAGGTCATGCACATGGATCCGGCGAAGGGCCGGAAGATCCATGAGGATCTCTTTGACTGGACGGCGGGTGCGCGGGAGAAGGTCGCCGAGCTGGCCGAGAGCCGCCGGGGGATCGCTGATATCGAGCTGGGGGAGGACGCACTGGCGGGGCTGGCCAGGAAGCGGGCTCGGCTAGGGGAGGTGGAGGCCGCTTCGGCGCAGCTTCGGTTGTTCGCGGACCTGACGGTGGGGGCGGCGCTGGCGCGGGAGATCTACGACGTCAACAGCCCGGACCGGGACCTGGAGGGCGACCACGGTCGACACGGCTCGACCGAGAAGGGCAGAAAGTTAAGCGCCGATGTCGCCTCGCTCCGAGCTGCCGAGCTTGCCGACGCGGTGAGCAGGAGAGCGGAGCAGGCCGAGCTGGTCGCCCGTGAACAGCGCCGCAGGTGGCTGGCCACCGACCAGGTTGACGGCTCCTTCGACCGTCATCCGATCCACTGGCCGTTGGCCTTTCCCGAGGTCTTCGCGAGTCATATCGTCGAGATTCTCGAAAACGGCGAAACCCAGATTCGGCCAAGGCCGGATGGCCCCGGCTTTGACGCGATCATCGGGAACCCGCCTTTCCTGGGCGGTCAGAAGCTCACCGGGACGATGGGGGTTGCCTACCGGGAGTACCTGGTCGAGGCGATAGGCCACGGAGCCCGGGGAAGCGCCGACCTGGTCGCCTATTTCGTGCTCCGAGCCCATGAGCTGCTGAACAGCGGTGGCCAGACCGGGCTGATCGCGACGAACACCCTGGCACAGGGCGACACGCGAGAGGTGGGTCTCGACCAGCTTGTGAAGGGCGGCGTGACGATCCGCCAGGCGGTGAAGAGCAAGCCGTGGCCGTCGAGGAGCGCGGTGCTGGAGTACTGCGCTATTTGGACCAGCCAAACCTCGCTTAGTAAAGAATCCGAGATAATCGTAGACGGCATGGCTGTTGCGGTAATTACATCGTTCCTAGTCCCCGAGACACGAGTAATTGGAGATCCGCATAGGCTGATAGCTAGCCAAGGGGTAGCGTTCAAGGGGATTGAAGTTACTGCGATTGATGGTTTCACCATGACTCCTGAGCAGGCACGCGAACTAATCAATAAAAAGCCCGCCAATGCCGATATTCTCTTCCCTTTTGTGAACGGAGAAGACCTTAACTCTCGCCCCGACTGTTCGGGGCGTCGATGGATTGTAAATTTTCACGATTGGCCGGAGGGGCAAGCAAAAAATTATATTGATTGCTATGTGCAGTTGCGCGAACAAGTGCGACCGATTCTCCTGACTAACAACAACCCGCAGTTGCGCGAGTTCTGGTGGCGCTATAAACGGCCTGCGCCTTCTATGAAAGCAGCAATTGCGGGCTTAAAGCGGGTAATCGTAATCACGCTCGTGAGTAAGGTCGTGATGCCGGTGATGGTGCCGACCGGGCAGGTGTTTTCGCACATGCTTGGTGTCTTCGCAACCGATGACACAGCGATGCTGGCGCTGCTGTCGAGCGCACCGCACTACTGGTGGGCGCGTGCGCGTGCGTCGTCAATGAAAGCGGATCTCCGCTACACGCCCTCAGATGTCTTTGAGACGCTGCCCCTCCCCGAGTTGACTAGGGAGATGCGCGACCTCGGCAACCAGCTCGACACCTTCCGCCGGAATCTCATGCTCGCCCGTCAGGCTGGTCTCACCGCCACCTACAACCTGGTCAACGATCCCAAGTGCGAGGACGAGGACATCGTCGAGCTTCGCCGTATCCACCGGGCCATCGACGAGGCGGTCTGCCGTGCCTACGGCTGGGACGACCTGATCCCCCAGCTCGACCACGGCCACCACCCCGTGGCCCGGGAGACCCGCTACACGGTCGGTCCCGGCGTGCAGCGGGAGTTGGTGGACCGGCTGCTGGAGCTCAACCACGCCCGCTACGCCGAAGAGGTCGCCCAGGGCCTGCACGACAAGGCCACCAAGAAGACCACCCGAAGCAAGCCCAAGCCCAAGCCCAAGGCGATCACCGACCAGGAAGACCTGTTCTGACCGGGGGCAAGGCGAGGGAACCTGGGATGAGCCGAGCGCGCACTCGGCTCATCCCGAGCGCCGTTGGGAAGAGGCATGGCGGATACGCCCGCTACTCCGAGTGAGTTGACAGACACGGATGTGGACTGCTTGGCTTGCGGCGTCGCCCCACGGGACATGTGCCGGTGGGATCAGGCCCCGTCCGGCGGACGGGGTCTTGCACTTTCTCGCCAGGTCGCCGGTCGCCGGGTCTCTCGGGGCTGTCGCCTTGGCTGCGGTGGGTGCCGCATGACTCGCTCGGGGTCATGAAGTGAAGCCGGGTTAACCTCCGCAGGTGGTGGCCCGGCTTTCGCGTTCCTGGTTCGTCTCGCGGATGTCGGCACTCCCCTCGGAGAGTGGGTGCCGGGCCTCCAGGCTTCCAAACATGGCTTAAAGTGCTTGTCTGATCACTGTTGGTGAGGCAGGCTGGGGAGTGCCGCGCCCCCGGTGGGTGTTGGAAGTGAGGCCGGGATCACCGATGGAATCGGGTGCCCGGCTCTCGCGCCTTTTGTGGCTCAACATGCTTGCCTGGTCATTCTTGGCGAGACGAGCTGTGCCGCACTCTCTGGGGTGCGGAAGTGAGGCCGGGCCTCCCGATGGAATCGGGCGTCCGGCCTTCGCGCTGTCCGGCCCCGAGTCGACGGTCGCGCGGGTACGCCTATTACTCCAAGCGAGTTGACGGGCACGGAAATGGGCCTGTTCGCCGACCTCGACCACGCCATCGGACACGCGCCGTTGGTCGAAGGTCCCGCCCACTGGGCGGGACCTCGGTTTTTGCGACAGGCCGGCGGTCTTGGATCTTCTCCTCGCGGGACTCGGTCCTGTCGGTTTTGGAGTTCTTCGGGGTGGTCAGGGGAGGGGGGCGAAGTCGCTGTTTTTGATGCCGTTGATGAAGGTGGTCCACTGGTTGCGGTGGAAGATGAGGGTTCCGCCGTCGCGGTTCTTGGTGTCGCGGACGGCGACGTCGTTGCCGACGAAGGCCATCTCGACGCAGCTTGCTCCGTCAGCGCTGAGGCTGCTCTTACGCCAGCGTGCACCCGATAGATCTGGCTGCATCTCGGTTCCTTCCGCTAATGATCTTCGCGTAGAGATGCGAGTAGCGCGGTTGTGTCGGCTGGGCTGAGCGCTATCGCGCGAAGATGCTGACACATATGGTTATACATCTCGATATCCGATTCCTTCTCAAGGAATAGGTCGCCAGCCATGCTGTCGATGTAGACCACGTCGAAGTTGTCCTCGGCGAACTTCAGGACGATGAAGCTGCCGGGCATTCCCGGATGGGCTCCGGCGGAGAACGGGATGACCTGGATGGTGATGTGCGGGCGTCGAGCCTGCTGGGCCAGGTGCTTGAGTTGGGCACGCATGACAGAGTCGCCGCCGACCCGTCGGAGCAGGGCGGCCTGATCCAGGATCGCCCACAAGCGGAGAGGGGTGTCTCCCTCTAAAAGAGCCTGCCGCTGCAGTCGAGCGCTGACGCGATTCTCGATCTCTTCGTCGGTGGCGGTCGGCCGTACACCGCGGATCATCGCCCGGATGTAGTCCTCGGTCTGCAATAAGCCGGGGATGAACAGCGACTCGTAGTTGATGGCCTGTTCGGCCTCTGCCTCCAGACCGATGAGGGCGGTGTACTGGTCGGGGAGGCTCGCCTCGAAGCTGTGTAGCCAGCCGCGTTGCTTAGCCTCCTTCTGCAGGGCTATCAGATCTGCACGGGTGTCGCCGGTGACGCCGTAGATGTCGAGTAGGGCGAGGAGTGTCCTGAGCTGCGGTTTGGTCTTGGCGGTCTCGATTCGGTAGAGCGTGACGATGTTGACGTGGGTTTTCTCCGTGACGTCATCCTGGGAGAGTCCGGCGGCCTGGCGGAGACGACGTAGCTCGGACGCCAAGCGGCGCAGACGCACCGTAGGAGGTTGGCGCTTGCCGGATGACGGGGGTGTCTTTTCGCTCATTCCCTACCTCTCCCGCATTTGGTGCATCTCTGGATCATGTGTGAGAACAAATGAAGCCCCTTGCATTAACCAAGAGTGATGGTGCATGCTCTCTCCGTAAGCATTCCAGGTGGGTGTCCCCCTGGAAGGTGAAACGCATGATTTCCCCAGACGGCCGGGCGGGCGATCTTCCCTCCCGAGGCGGCCCACCCCGTACCGGGTGTCCGTCCGGCCTCAGCGGTACGACCGGCGACACATCTGCGACGCTCCCCGGCCGTACTCCCATAGGACCGGCACCGTGCCCCCGTCCCCCGTGGGGGTGAGCGGCGTCCCCGGCTGCGAACGGTGCCGGTCCTATGCCCGACGTACCAACCAGGAGCGGGTGAAATGACCGGTGCCATCGGCAGCACGCAGTACCTCAAACTCTCCGTCTTCCCGACCTCGCCCTACTACGCCCGGGTCCACGTCCGGCGCGTACTGGAGAGCTGGCACCGGGACGACCTGATCGAGACCGCCCAGCTCATCGCCTCCGAGCTGGTCTCCAACGCGATCACCGCGCACGCCGCGTGCCCCGACACCGCCAAGGCGATCCCGTACGCCGACCCGGACCAGATCTGGATGGACCTCTACCGGATGGGCGAGACCGTGGTGCTCCGCGTCTGGGACGCCAGCCCCCTCACCCCGGTCGTCCGCGACCCCGCCCCCGACGACGAGAACGGCCGCGGCCTCCACCTCGTCGACCTCCTCGCCACCGACTGGGGCTACTACCGCCCGACCCTGGGCGGCAAAATCGTCTGGTGCACCCTGGCCTCCCCACCATCGCCCCGAGAGGCCACTGAGCCCTGAAAAGGAGTCGCTGACCGGCTTGAGCCGTACGGCGACAGCACGCCGGAGCACGAGGGCCGCGATCGTCCGAACCACGGACTCGCGGCCTGATCACGTGCGAAACTGTGCCGCGACCGACCGGTGGGCGGGTTCCGTCCGTCGGGTCGTCCCATCATGATCTCCTTGCTGCCGACCGTAATGCTTGCGGAAGCGGCGAGGCTCCCTGTCCGGTGATAGGCCGATCGGCGATGATGACAGCAGGAACGACAATGGGAGGAGGCGAGCGACATGGACGACATCCGGACTCGGACGGGTCTGCTGAATCAGAGCGACGCCGCCCGTTTCCTCGATATCGACTGACTGCGCACGGTCTGGACCCCTACGAGGCCCCGGCTGCCAAGAAGAAGCGAGCGCAGCGTCCGGAGAAGGCGTAAGCGCCGGGCTCCCGATGTTGAGCAGCTTGTCGCTCAGCCGGCATCTGCTGCTGGGCCCGTTGGAGACCAGACCCTGCCCTACGGCGGTCTCAGGACCGGCTATCCGAAGCTCCCCGCCGACCCCTTCCCGCATCGTGGAGACGTTCCGGACGCACGGAGTCGACGTGCCGGGTGTTACGACGGGGTGTCTTTTTCGCCGCGGAGTACCCGGAGTGCCTCCTCGGCCCGATTCTGGGCCTCCTGATGCGTCAAGCCGTCCACGGAGGCGACGAAGGAGACGAAGACGTCCCTGTCGGGGGCCTTGAAGCTGAAGGTGTCTCCCAGCGAGGGGAAGATTCTGCGCGTGAGTTCCATCGTGGACGCGGTGATCTTCTCGTTGGGAGTACTGTCCCCGCCGATTGCCGAGAGCATGCCGAACCATGCGCCGAGGCGCCACGTCAGGGCCTTGGCGAAGGCGATGTTGAACGGAATCCCCACGATGGGAATGGAGCCGACGAGCTTGTCCCAGAGCAGGTCCTGGGCGAGGAAGGGAATGTTCGGCTTCAGGTATTCCTTGGCGGCCTCCGCGGTGATGTGGCCCCTGCCGTAGATGCTCCGTACGTCGTTCCACAGGTCGATGTAGAACGGAATCGCGATCACGTCGACGACCAGGTTCGCTCCGCCGCCGAAGAACCCGCTCGCCCCCTGCGCCAGCACGTTTCCCGTCGCGAGGGTGCTGGTTCTTTCGTAAACCCGCGCGGCGCGCTCCTCTTTTTCTTTCATGTTCCCTTCCGCTTTTTCGTGTCCTGCCAGATGGAACGAGGCCGGGGGGCTGGCCGTACCGAGTGTAGAACGAGGATTGATCTCTGGATACGGTCCCGTTTCCCGGGGCGATGGCCGCTCCGCGGGCTGTTGTCCCCGGTGCGTGCCGCAGGGACCTGACGGTGTCCCTCATCCCTTCAGGGGCCGGCGGGGCGAGAGCGGCGTCCGTGGCCGGGGGTAGTGCCGAGCCGGTCGGCCAGGCGCTGTCCGACGCGCCCGAGTGGGAATCCATTCGATATTGACAAGCTTGGGAAGGGCCTGAAAAGGTCTCGCGTACAACGAAGATCATCCGACGTTTTTGGGTCTGACCATTCAGGGAGATCGCGGTGACGCGGAAGAAGCCTCTTGCGCTGACACTTGGCGTGTCATTGCTCCTGTCCACGGGGGTAGCGGCTGACGCGTCCGCGACCAGCTCCGGCGAGGAGCGCTTCCAACCGGGTGTCACCTACGATCTGTCGGTGACCGACGCCGAGCGCGACGCGATCCACGCGGAAGTCGAGGCGTTGGCTGGACGCGTCAACAGCGCGCGGGCGGGGGACGGCACCTACGACCCGCTCAGTCTGATCGGGGCGATGCTGGACGGGTCGAGCTACGACTCCATCTCCCGAGGCGGCACGGCCGCGACGGCGTACCCCTTCCCGGTCAGCAACACCGAAGCCAACCAGAACGAGTACGACCGCAAGGTCGCCAAGCTCGCCTGGGTGGTCAAGCTGGCCACCGACCTGGGTTTCCCGGTGGTCGTCCAACGCCAGCCCGACAAGTACGTCTACGCAGAGATCGGTGATCCGGACGCCCCGGAGATGGTCATGGCGTTGAGCCACCTCGACTCGCCGACGGCTTCCGTTTCGCCGGCCCAGCTGGCGCGCTGGCGGAACGCCGATGGCAACCTCGGCACTCCTGGTGCGTACCACTCGCCCTATGTCCAGGACGGCTGGGTCTACGGGGCGGGCGTGCAGGACGACAGCGGTCCGACGCTGGCGACGCTGCTCGCGGCCAAGGCGCTGCTCAAGGCGGGGTTGCCCCTCGACCGACGCATCCGCATCGTCATGGGAATCTACGAAGACGGCGGTCCCGGCACGCCCTCGACGACGAACACCGCCACCTTCCAGTCCATCCCGTACAACTCGAACCCGAGCTTCTACGACAACTGGGCCTACAAGAACCTCAATCGGGAGGAGATCCCGATCGCGGCCTACACCTCCGACTCGCGGTTCCCGGTCATCGTCGGCAACTCCGGATCAGTGACCCCGTCGGTGTCGATGAGCTTGTCCGCAGACAGTACCAAGGCCTTCCGGCTGACGGATGCCACAGCCGGCGTCACCCTGCGTGAAGGCGATCCGACGCTCAAGGACATCGCCTACGGCAGCACCACGCAGATCGCCTCCCGGGCAATCTTCACCCTCGACGTGGCGGGGGCCGGCTCCGCCGAGCGCGACCGATTCGTAGCGGCGATCACCGCCGCCGCGACCACGAAGGGTTGGCTCCCGGCTGCTCCCCGCACCACCCCCAAGGTGCAGACCATGATCACCGGCGACTCGCTCACGCTGGAGATCAACACCGATGTGGCGATGGAGATGCCGACCCCGCAGTACGGCAGGAATGCCGTCGTGTGGGGGATGTTCCTCCTCTCCAAGGGACTCGGCGCACTGGGAACCACGGCCGCCGACATGCAATTGAAGAAAGCCGCCGACGGCATCGCCGACCTGTTCTTCCGCGACGGTGTCGAAGGCGAGGCCTATATCGGCAAGTACATGGGCATCCCGGCGAGCCTGTTGCGCAACCCGAGCAACGGCACCCCGAACCTGACCTTTGCCCTCATGGGAGGCATCAATTCGGAGACCCCGACGAGCTTTTACCCGGACGCCTCCGGAAGCCTCAGCATGCCGATGTACGTGCGCAGCATGCACGTCACCGCGACTGACTCCAGCCAGGCAACGACGGCGGTCACGGCCGCCTTCCAGGCGAAGGGGTTCACCATCGGCAACCTCGGCTCGCCCGTCGGCGCCGGGTTGTACGTCACTCACGACAACCCGCTGACGGCTCTTCAGTTCGGGAGCTACCAAGCCTCGATCAACCGCAACCCGGAGAAGTTCGCGGATCCATATTCCCTCAGGGACGTGGTCTATCCGCAGGGCACGACCGGCGGCACCCTGGCCGGCAACTTCCGCAACAAGATGACCGCCTTCGGCGCGGTGATCCCGGGTAACGAGCGCTGGTGGCACACGGCCAACGAGCGGATGAAGGTCGACTCGGCAGTGCAGATGACCAAGATGATGGCCGATGGCATGCTGGAGATGGCCCGGTACTCCGGGCCCGCCGGTGCCAAGTTCATGTGGGCAAGCATCCCGGGGCTGAACTCCGACCGGGCGGACCTCGACCTGCTCGACGTCACGATCGGAACCTACAAGGACGCGTCGGCCGCTGTCGGCACGAGCCGGTTGGGCACCCAGGCCCTGCTCGGCGCCACCTCGTTCAACATCCCGATGTGGAACGGGCGCGGCAACTCGGCTCCGACGGCCTCGGCTTTCGCGCTGGGGCACGCCCCGGGAGGGGTCTACCTGCCCCTGACCGACACCGAGTACCTGAACACCACGTACGTGTCGCCGATGCGCTTGGAGTTCAAGGTGGAGCGCCCCGACCACATGTCGGACGAGGCTTGGGCGAAGTTCGTGGCCGGTGGCTACGGCGACTTCCAGTTCAACATTCTCGTCGGCGACGCGGTTGTGCCGCTGGCCGTTCCTGCGGGGCAGAATGCGGACAAGTACTTCTCCTCGCGCATCTCGGCCAACAACCCCGACGCCATCTACCTGTCGGTCAACCTCGCGATCACCGATGCCCCGTACGCCGGGGTGCAGGCCGTCCTCGCGGATTCCAAGACGGACCTGTACACGGTCAATCCGACGTACCTGGCCTCAAACCCAGATCCGTTCCCCGGGCGCGGAGCCATCGAACAACGGGGCTTCTTCCTGTTCGGTGATGGGCAAAAGAACGCGGAGTTCTCTTCGCCCGACGCGGTCTACGTGACAGTCGCCAACGCGGTCATCGATGCCAAGCCGTCGGCGGTGGTGAAGAAGTTGAAGGGCAACAAGAACGAGTTGACCATCACGGTGAAGCAGACCCACATCGACGGCAGCGAGTCTCCTGTGACGGCCACGTTCACCATCGACAACAACGCCGCCGGCACTTACACCGTCGGCGATTACAAGGTATATGTCGAAACCAAGGGCAACACCCAGGTGCGGTCGATCTCCATCGTGTGACGCGTGTGAACCGGAAGTTCAGTGCGCGCACGAGAGGGCAGGCGCGGCGGCGGCAGGATGCCTCGACTCGGGGTTTGCGGCCGCCGGGGTGCGAGGCCGCATTGACAACGGAAGACATCCGGACTCGGCTGGGTCTGCTGAATCAGCGCGACGCCGACCGCTTCCTCGATATCCGGCAGCGGACCTTAGAAGGTGTAAGCGCCGGGCTCCCGATTCCATCGGGGGGTTCCCGGCGCCACTTCCGTGCCCCAGAGAGCACGACACCGTCAGTGTCTGCTTGCTCCCTCTTGGTCGTCAAGCCGAATGGGGGCTCGGCGGTGAGGAGAAGCAGACCCTCGCCCCCGCCCTGGAACTTCTGGACGACGGCGCGGACCTCACGACCCGCAAGGAGTTCCGTGGCCACGCGACCGCCGGTGCGATCCTCGCCGACCCCGACGGGCGGATCCTGCACATCCGCCACCTCGCCCTGGACCGGTGGCTGCTGTCCGGCCGTCACCTGGAGGCATCCGACGCCATCCTCGGTCCCATTCCCCCCATTCAATAAATGAACAGGGTGAGGGCGGATTGTTCGCCGCCCTCACCCTGCTACTTCCTGGAGCGTTCAGATGATCGAGATCGAGACCGCCTGCTTCACCTGGATCAGGACCGGTGATCTCGACCAGGCGGTCCGGGTGTTCGGTGGAGACCCCCTGGTGTCGGAGCCGGAGACCCTCGACGGCCTGTTCGGCATCGCCCCGGAGGACCTGCCCGACGACGCCACCGGCGTGGCTCTGGTGGCCCGTCACGGGGAGTGGGCTGTGATCGTCGAGCCGTTCGCGTTCCGTGGGCTGAGCGAGGCGTTGCTGGGCGAGGTCGCGGCGAAGGGGGAGGCGTTCCGGATGGCGTGGACCGTCAACATGGCCACCTTCGTCAGCTACGTCCGTGACGGCGAGGTCGTCGCGTCGTTCGACGCCCTGGATCTCGACGGCGCCTCCGGCCGGGAGTGGCTCGACGGCCTGCCGGTGGGCGAGGCCGACTGGCGCGCCGACTGGAGGGCCACCGCGTTCGCCGTGGCCGAGCACCTGTCGGGGGTCGTCATCGACGACGACTGGACGGCCCGGTCTCACGCCCTGCACTGGTTACGTCCGATGACCGTTGTCGCGCGCCCGGCTCTGCGCGTCGACGGGCGCATGCGGGCCGTCGCGGCTGTCGACTCTCGCATCGCCCGCATCATCGCCGACCCCACGCCCGACAGGGTGCCGGAGATCATTGCCATCGCGGCCGGTATGGCCGTGGCCACGGCGGGCATCGACGGGCCCCTGGTCGAGGAGGCGCTGGCCCTGATCGCGGCCGGCGCGTGCTCCGCCGAGCTGGCCGAACGGCTGGGCGACTTCCGGATGGAGTTCGCGCGACGGGAGTGGGAGGCGTTTCAAGCCTCGCCCGACAGCGCCCGGCAGCGATATCCCTCACCGGGCCATGACACCGACTACGGCCGATGGGCGGTGAAGGGAGCCGCCGCCGAGGCACTGAGGGCGGCGGTGAATCCGGACAGGGATCCGTTCTCGCGGGCCTGGCAGGTCGTCAACTACTCCGGCGGCGCCTACCTCAGCGAGGAGAACGGGGACATCGACCGCCACTACGCGCTCGGAAAGATCGTCACCTTCCTCGACCCCTGAGTAACTGCGAGCGGGGGACGGTGAACACCATCAGGTTTATCGCCGGTACCGTCCCCGAGGTATGTGCACGCCGTGGAACCACACCGCCTCGCCCACGTTCAGATCCAACGCCATCACGTTCTCCCTGCCGAGTAGGAAGTATGTGGCCGTGGGCCGGGACGAACCCCGCGCCCATCGGTGAATCTCGTAGGAGCTTGCAGCGGAGTGATCCACCGGCTGCGGCTAGCCTGCGGGGGTCACAGACAATGAATCCTGCTCACCTCGATTCGGGGATGGCTCCGCACAGGTAGGTGGACCCCTCCAGCAGTTCCGGTGTAAGCGTGATTCCGGTGAGACGCTCGGCCATGAGGAACGCCGGCCCTTCGCTGGGGTAGAGGTGTCTGTAGTCGGAGTCGATCCGCTGCATGCTCTCCACGATCTCCTCCGGCGCCTCTTCCGAGTAACCGTCATCAGCGATGAAGCAGAACCGGATCTCTCCATCTTCGCTCCAGTAGAAGGACTCGACGCCTTCGACGTCGCGGAAGTGGGAGACGAGGCGGGTTCCCGCCGACAATGGCGTGATGATTCCTTCATCGGCGCCGATTCCGCCGTTGGGCTCGACGACGAACACCCAGTCGCCGATGGTCGTGGCGCCGAGGAACGCGGTGCCGTAGCCGTGCCTGTAGCTGGTCGCGATGAGCTCCTCAAGCGTCATAAGTGTGAAGTCCTCCGGCCGGGCACCGAGCCGGGTCACCAGTTGCTCGGGTGTCAGGCCGCGGATGTAGGTGAAGCAGTAGGCCTCCGTCAGGTCGGGGAAGCGCTCGTAGGAGAACCAGGCATAGTCGTCAGGGGGCGTGATCATTTCGTCATGCTCGCAGCACCGACCGACACGATGAACCTTTTGGCCCGCTTCTGGGACTCTGGCTTGTTTCTACCTCGGTACGGGGTGATGACCGGGCCTTCCGCCCCCTGATAGGCCTTGTCGGCGAGCGTGACGATGCTGGCCCGCTCCAGTTCGCGTAGGACGCCCCAGATCCGGACGGCGCTCAGGTCGTGCGCCTTGCCGGGCAGCGCTCCGGACGTCCACAGGATCGTCCCGTCCGGGGTGGCGATGACCTGGACGTTCATCCCGTGCACGCGGTGCTTGCCGGAGAAGTACGGCCGGTCGGCTTTCACCCGGTCGGTGCGGATCAGCGTGCCGTCCAGCACCAGATAGTGCAGCCCGTCCTTCTTGGCTTTGCGTACCGCCTGCCGGAGTTTCGGAGACCGCGCCGACAGCAGCCTCACCGTCTCTTCCACGTAGCGCCAGGCGGTTGCCGTCGATACTCCGAACCCGGCGGCCAGTTGGCTGAACGTCTCGCCTTTGCGCAGGTAGACCAGGACGAGCAGGGCTTGTTGTCCTGGGTTCAGCCGCCGCCGGATCGATCCGATCGCCTTGCGCCGCCGACGGATCAGCCCGGCCACGTAGTTCAGCGTTGAACGCGACACATCGACCGCGGCACGGTAGAACAGCCCCTGAAGCTCCTGGTTGTGACGGGTCTGGTTGTGGTGATCAATCCGTCTACCAGGAGCTTTCTACGCCATCAGGCGAACGTCAGAGTCGCGATCATGCTGTGACCAGTAAGCCCATCCCCAGAGGGTGAAAAAGGTTCAGTGTTCTCCATGCGCAGATGAAGGGCCTGTCACCGCGGCTCCTTGAGTCTGGAAACGGTCTGAACGCCGCCCCGGGCCTCTGGCGGCACCCCCGTTTCCGAACGTCGCCTCCAAAACCACGAGATCGCGAGCAAAGTGACGACCATGGACAGCAGTGCGGAAACGAGGATCGCGGTCCGGGCATCCACGAAAACTCCCGGGGTGCCGGACATATACCCAAGTGCCAGGCAGGTGTTCACGAGCACGCGGTAGTACGCCCATGCTCTGCCGTGCATCTCCGGGCTGATGTTGTGGTGGATCACGTTACGGACGCCGACATTGTGCACACCGTTGCCGAAGCCACCGACGAGGAACGCCAACCCGATAACCGCGGCGATGGGAACCAACCCTTCGACCAGCAGTGCGGCCGACACGAGAAATGCCCCGCCCAGCAGCATGACGAGATGATGGCGCGACACCCTGCTCCACCCTCCGATGAGGGAGCCGGGTATGGATCCGAGGGCCCAGGCCGACAGCAGCAGACCGTAGACGGCGTCGCTGCTCGTCACTTCTCGCAGGTAGAAGACACCGGCGACGCCCTCGATGGAAGTCGCGAAGACGACCCCCGCGAAAATGGGCAGTAACGGGCCGACGATCGGAGATCGCCACATGGCCCTCAACCCGTCGAGTGCTCCGCCGAAGGGGTTCCCGCCCACCGACACGCGTTTGTCGATCTCACCGGGGATGACCAGTCCGACGACGAGCGCCATCACCAGGAAGGTGGTGCCGTTGAGCCCGAGCAACCACGAGGATCCCACTATGGGGTGGAAGGCGCCGCAGAAAGCGGGGCCGGCCAGACCGGCGATGGACAGGGCTGTCGTGAGCCCGCCGTTGGCCTTCTCGATGCCCGCCGCCCCGGCGACCGCGGGAAGCAATTTGAAGCTGGCCGACGAAGAGGTAACGGCCAGCACATTGGCCAGAGCGACAAGAGCGACCCGTACGTGGAAATCTGGAATCAGCGTCGCCGCTGCGAAGAGTGCGGCCTGGAGCAGGACCGCCGCCACCCAGACCTTCTTGGCGTTGGCGCGGTCCACGAAGGCGCCGAGAGCCGGTGCCAGGAGCAGCGGGGGGACCAGTTCGGCGAAATACACTTCTGTGACCCACCACGTCGGTCCTTTGTCCGCCGCGTCCAGGACCATCGCCAAAAGTGCGATGCCGTCTCCGAACGCGGAAACAAGCGTTCCCAGGATGAGCGCGACCAGAGCGAGGGGAGGCCTTGTGAACGTCATTCCCTATCCATTTGCAGTAACAACACGTCGCAGGGCCACCCTTGTGCGCCACCTCGGTCGACCCTTGTGAGCTCACTCGCCTTCAGGCTCAGACCGATTTCCTTTGCCAGGGCAATGATTTCACCAGACCCCAGATGCGCTCTCGATGTACGCCCAGAACCCGCTGGGAAGCGGTGGCCTTGATATTCTATGAAGTAGTTCTGTCGAAAATCCCGGTCTTGGTAGTGAACTCCTCGCCAGAGCAGGCGGCCACCTCCGGCCCCTGGTGCCGCTTCCGCCCGGTCTTCCGCTGGTACCCGGACACCTCGGACTCCGGCCCGCACTGATGACGGTCTCGCGCTCGTGTTCCCATTTTCCCTCCGAGAGCTCAGGCTGTTTCCGTCGACCCTGTCTCAGTGGTCCAGCCAGAATTGGAGCTTGAGCGGAGTGAAACCGATGATGTCCGGCGTGAACTCTTCGTGACCGAGAGCCTTACGGGCCGCGACGTCCCGTGCCTACGACTGGAAGGCCCATGCGTCTCGGGGAATCACGTAGAACGTGTGGCGGGCCTCGACCCAGTCGCGATCGATGGGATGTCCGGTGATTCGGCCGATCAGGGTCAAGGCGGCGTCGATGCTCTCCTCGACATCGGCGCCCTCCTCGTACGCGAGAACAAGTCCCTCCATATACGGGTCGAGCGCCTGGCGATCAGGCCCGCTGCGGTCCTCTGGAAACATGAAGTCCATTGAGACCAGGACGCGCCCATCTTCTGCATAGATCAGCCGCTCGTCACCATTGACGCTCCAGCCGATTCCAACTGCTCGCCCGGCCCCGGCGGACAATGCCTCAAGTGCCGAATATCGAGTGCAGTCCAGTCCGTTGAGCTGCAGGATCATTGTCCAGGTCCCGGCCGGACCGATGAGGACCGCGCCTTCATCGAAGTCGGAGTCTCCCTCTTCGTGCATCAGCTCGTCGATAGTGGACGTGTAGGCGCTGTCAAGGTCTGCTCGAAGGCGACGCGCGGCCTCCTCGCCGGTCAGGCCTTCGCACCAAGCCGCGCGGAAGCCGAAATCCTCGTTGTCGAGGTCGTATTCGTCGAGGAGATCGTAGAGGTTCAAATCATCTGTCATGTGTCATGGCTCCTTGAGGATGTGGTGTCCCGGCCTGAGCTGGAGATCCTGGTGACCATCAAGGTGATTCGGGTCATCTATATCCGTTGTAACGGCTCTGGGCGGTATTGCAACTTCGGTCGCCCGGTAGTTGACTAGATCAGCCTTTTATCCTGAATCGTCCATCAAAGTGTTTTAGTCGGCTTTTGGACTTGTTTTGCAGACATGCATCGTTTGATGCGACCTAGGTGGTATCTAGGCGTTCGTCGGAATTGATAGCTATTTAAGATGAAACTAGTATCGATAAAAGGCATCCCTGGTTTGGGTGTATCGATGGAGAGCGGTTGCGTGGGCAGGCATCTTTCCTGTTGCCATGGCAGGTCGGTACGGGATGGATATCTGAGGTATGCGAGGTTGGGTAGTCGGCTGCCCGAATGTCGCAGGAGAGCGTAACCGCAGGTCGTTGGGCGCTGCTTTCTTCTGCCCAAGGTCATGCTGGAGATGTACTCTGTGAGGCACAAGTGAAGGTAATAGGTCAGCAGATGTGAAGTGCGAAAACCGGCTTGTGGACCCGTAACTCCTGGTAAACAAGTAAAGCAGGGAGCCTGATGTCCGATTTGACGCGCCGTCGAAAAGGTTCCAGGGGGGCGGTTCGCCTGCTTACCTCCACAGCGCTCAATACATTTGTTGGCCTGCTTGGTCTCATTGTTCCGTTGACCGCCTGGGCGTTGGGGCAAGCCTCGGTAACAACAATCCTTTTTGTCGTTGAAACTGGCTTGTTGGTTGCAATTGTCATCCGACATGCTTGGTTGCAGGCAACCTACATGCAATTCAGGCGAGCGAGTGGCAAGGCGATGTCTGATCCAACGTACTTCGAACTTATAAGCGCCACTCTCGAAGGAGAGTTGATGGAGGACACGGAGGAGATCGCCGATGGCCATCTCCTCCTGTACGCGGCGGAGGTTCCGCGAATAAGCGTGCTGCTGTACCGGACATTGATCGACTCTTCATGTCAGCCACGAAAGATTATGGCAACCGATCTCACAATAGATCCTCGGCTATTGACCCAGCGTAGAGAATATCTCGTGGAGAATCGTCGGCTGATCGAGTCCGGCGGCGTTATTCTACGCATATTTGTCTGCCGCCTGTCGGATTTGACGAAACGTGGCTTCGCCAAAGACCTGATCGATCTCGTCGACCTTCACCGGTCACTGGGTGTTCAGTGCGGGCTCGCCGTACGTGAGTGGCTGAGGCCCGATCAGACTGTCGACTTCGTGGTGGTGGCCGCGGCGGCCGTGCTGGTCGAGGAGGAGCAGGGCGATGCGGGATACAGCAAAGGTCGAAGCAGCGTCTACTTCAAGCGCATAGACAAATGGGTGAAGAAGTTCGACGAGATCTGGGGTGCGGAAAACTCGTCTGCGGCGCCGGCCGTTCTTCATTCATACGAACAGGTGGCTCGCGAACTGCTGATCGATTCCAGGTGGAAGCCAGCGGAGATCAGCGCAGCTTTAAGTAAGCACAGATAATCGATTGTGGGAGATATGAACAGCATCGAGATCCTGAAGACCCACGGCTCGAAGAACGATATTTTCATCATCGAATCTCCTCATGACCGGTTTCCCGAAGAGGTGGACCTGGTGCAGTTGGTTCGTGGCATTTGCGATCGGAACGGACCACTCGGTGGTGATGGGATCTACTTCGTTGATCACGTCGATGGAGTGCCGGAGGCCACCTTCTTCAACCCGGACGGTTCGCGGGCGGACCTGTGTGGAAACGGAATGAGATGTCTCGGACGGTATGTTCTTGAGCGAAGGGCTGAGACCTCGACGTCGATCATGTCAGGCCGTCATCGCTTCGTTGTTCGCACTGCTCCGGAAACAGCAGGTGGTGTGCGTCAGGTCTCAGTGGACCTACCCCTGGTGTCTTTCACGGCGCCCAGTCCGATAGTGGCCGGCTCCGCACTCTGGGTTGATCGATCCATTCCTGTCCTGGATTCGGATCTGACCTTCACCGCCTTGGCCGTGCCCAACTCCCATCTTGTGGCGATCGTCGATCATTACGATGAGCAGGAGCTTGTCCGTATCGGAGGCGTCGTGGCCTCGGACGTTGATCAGTTTCCCATCGGGGCGAACGTCTCATTCGTCTACCCCATAGGACCCGACGAGATATTCGTCAGAACCTACGAGCGTGGAGTCGGCCTGACGCCATCCTGCGGCTCTGCCGTCGTAGCGTCATCGGCAGTGTATTCGCGACTCGCGGCCAACACGCAGGTAAGCGAGATCACCGTCAGAAATGCGGGAGGAATGGCGAAGGTCACCCTTCGATCGAAGAACGGTGATCTGATGCCGACCCTCGAAGGTAACGCAACATTCGTCTATCGGGCTGACGTCGCCATCGACGACATCCTGGACGCCGAGCGAGAGTCCTTTGTGCAGGGCGAGTCTTTCCCCGCAGAGATCGCAGCCTATGTCGATCTGGAGAACGAGAATCGTGCTTGGCTGAAAGAAAAGGGGATATTCGTCTAATGGCCAATGGGCTGGTCCTTGTTCTGATCGGGCTGCTCGTTCGCCAGATCGATCACTGGTGGTTCTCCCCGTATCGCCGTCTTCCGGGCTCCAGCAAGGATCGTCCCGCCTGCAACGACATAGCCTCTATCAAGCGACTCCAGCGTGCCCGCGCCAACGACTACACACCGATCTGTGTCGTCGTCGGACACTGGCTCGAAATAGCGGGCCTCTGGATGATCGGCGGAGCGGTGGACAATCTCGCCGTATGGGTGCTCATCGGGCTACTGGTCTCGATTGAGTTCCGCTGTCTGCAGGAGGTTTCCCACTATGCGGTGCATCGTTCGCTCTGCCGCACCCGTCGTGTCGGCGACATGTTGGCCAACATGGGATTCCAGTTTCCGCTCGCTCTGCGGGATCTGACACAGCGGCGAGTTGTTCATGTGCGGCGTCACCACCCGAACGCCATCATTCCCGGGGTCGATCCCAACTTGGAGGATCTCGCCAACGCCGGACTTTCTATGGGGTGCACGAGAGGTGGGTTCCTTCTGGGTGTTCTGTTCCCGATGACGCCCAGAGGGGTTTACCGGACGGGAAGGGACGTCTGGCATGCACTGACTTCGAGTCGGCAAAAAAGATGGGTGCTTTTGTCGACAGCGATCACGATGGTCGGTGCATATCTGCTGGGTGGACCACTCGGGCTTGCCTTCGGTTTCCTGATCCCGCGGTTCCTCGTTTATCCGGAGCTGTCGTGGATATCTCTGCTCGTCGAGCATCGATGGTTTGATCGCCCGCCGGATCGTGGCAACCGGGTGACTGTCGAGGCCGCGCGCTGCCAGCGTCTTTACTATGGAAGACCCGTGCTGGAAGCTCTTGCCGGTCAGACTCTGCTTCCCTATGGAGACCTGCGGCATTTCGCTCACTCGGCATATCCAATGATTCGCTGGAACTACCTGAGAGCCGTGGAGAGAGCCATCGGACAGCCACAGAGGCTGGTCCCGGCGATTTTCTTCGGTCCGCACTCGTCATTGGCATATGTCTACCGGTCCACTGTCCTTGGAGAAGCTCATGACGAAAGCAGGGCGCAGCCGCATCCACTCTGAGCAGAGGACACCGTGAAGATCACGGTGGTTGGTGCCGGCGTGATCGGGCTCACAACGGCCCTGAGGCTGAAAGAGACGGGAGCAGAGATCTCCATCATCGCCTCCGAACTTCCGCGGCAGACCTCCTCGGCGGTCGCCGCTGCCCTCTGGGGTCCCTTCCGTGCCGGACCTACCGGCGACGTCGCTCGCTGGAGCTCTCACTCGCTGAGGGTCTTCCGGCATCTCGCGGAGCACGTTCCGGCGGCGGGGGTGCGGATATCCTCGGGCATTCAAGCAGCCCGACGTACGGTCTCGCCGCCGGCCTGGCACGAACTGCTGAACGAGTTGGCCGAGTGGACACCGTGCGCCGCACAGGACATGCCGCAAGGCTTCGTCATGGGGTGGCGATACAGCACGCCGATGATAGAGATGCCGACCTATCTGAGCTACCTGGAGAATCTTCTGTCGGCCACCGGCACAAAGATCGAACAGGCTACGCTCACCTCCCTCGAAGAGGCAGGCCGACCTGATCTGGTTGTCAACTGCTCTGGATACGGGGCAGCGGAACTGGCCGTGGACCCCTTGCTACACGCGGTGCGCGGGGATCACCTGGTGGTGGAAAATCCGGGAATAACTGATTTCTTCAGCGAGGATCGTGAATCATCGGATCGTCTCACCGCGATCTACCCTCACAAAAAGACAGTCATACTCAGCGGCACCGCGATCGACGGTGTGCGGGACCGCACTCCGGATTCCGCGATAGGGAAAGCGATCCTGGCGCGTTGCCGCGAGATCGATCCCCGCTTGGGCGACGCCTTCATCGTGGACCATCAGGTCGGAATCCGGCCCGTCAGGCCAACCGTCCGACTTGAGATCGATCGCCTGGCGAACAACGTGCCCTGTGTTCACAACTATGGGCACGGTGGAGCGGGTGTGACCCTCTCCTGGGGATGCGCAGAAGACGTCCTGCGGATCGCACAACCCTTGCTCTAACCACCGGGGCGGAGCGTGGAGTTCGCTGCGGGCGGGTTGCCGTCAGGCCGGGGGTGGAGGCAGCGGTGTCGAGAGTCCTGAATAAAAATATCCTTATATATCCACTGGTGTCGCTTTTGTCTGATTCGGCATTGAGAGACACGCCAAAAACGAGGCTAAGTTTGTTTCAGTGAACGGCTGAGGCGTGGACTCCGCGAGAGGTGTCGGCGGGCGTGATAAACGATCAGGAAGACCTGTTTCCGGACTTAGGGGATAGGCAGCAAGGGCTTAATCTGTCGTCCGAAATTCCCGCCGAACCGGTCGAAAACAAACAGGTAGCCCCTGATCTGGACATTCCCCAAGCGTTCGAGCCGGGTACGTCCTTCCAGGTGCGTGACGCGTTCGAGGATCTCGTCCGGCTGGATCTGCTCGGGCCGTGGGGCGGTGACAACGAGGAGCTCCCGCCCAGGACGGCAGGGCCGCGCGAGCGCTACCTGGTCGGCATGCTCGGCCCGAAACCGTCGCCCAGGACGACAAGGGGGAACGCGGGCGAGATGCCGGAGACCGAGATCGGGGTCGAGGGCGACAACACCGACGGCGAGCTGCCCGAGGTGCTCACCACGCAGAACCTCGGCCGGATCTGGGCCTCATCCATGGGCCTGTCGTTCGCGGTGCCCGACGAGGTCGACGCGCTCGCGGTCACCGCCTCCTGGGGGCGCTACACCAGGGCCGAGACGGTGAGCGAGGGCGCCAAGGGCCGAGAGCGCATCGCCTCGGCCTGGACGCGGAAGCCGGTCAAGCACCGCGAGGAGATCCGGCTGGACGGTGAGGCGTCACAGCGGATTCCGCTCACCATGGAACGTGCCGAAGACCCGGGCGTCCTGCTCGCGGTGGCCGTACGGCCGCAGCGGGACGGCCGCAGGGTCGTCGAACTGACGCTGATCAACCAGCAGATCGAGCCGGAGCGCGCCGCCGACACCGCATGGCTGTTCCAGGTCGAGCTGACCGTGACCGCCCCCGGTGTCCTCACCGCCACGACCGCCCCCGGTGCCGATGTCCCCGCCGCCGCAGGAAGCGCCGCCACGGGAGCCGACGCCACGGGCAGCGCCGCCACAGACGCCAACGCCACAGGTAGCGACCCCACAGACACCGACGACGTCTGCGTCTTCCTGCCGATCGACGACCCGGTGGACGACCTGAAGGCGGTCGGCGACGACCTGGAGGAGCGGCACCTGCGGCTGCTCTACCGGCACGAGCGCCGCTACGCCTCCGGCCGCAACGTCGCCGTACACGCCGAGGTCCCCGAAGGGGAGCGGTGCGCGCGGGAGCTGCGTACCACCTGGTTGCCCGCCTACGACGTGCCCGCCACCGTCGCGCCGGTCGGTAAGGGGACGGCGCTGGCCGAGGTCGAACTGTCCATGGATGCCCTGGCCACGGCCTCACCGGAGGAGCTCGCGGCCGGGCTGCGTCCGCTCGTCGACGGATACGCCACCTGGCTGAACGGGCAGAAGAACCGGATCCCGGATCTGCCCGAGCCGCTCCGCGAGGCCGCCGGGAACGCGGTGTACAAGGCGGAGCAGGCCGCGAAACGGATCCGCGACGGCATCGAGCTGCTCACCGACCCCGACCGGGAACGCCACCACCAGGCGCTGGCCGCGTTCCGGTTCGCCAACGTCGCGATGGCCGCGCAGCGCCGCCGTACCGCGGTCGGCAAGCTCCGCGACGAGCTGGGGCTGAGCTATCCGCAGGCCATGGCCAAGGTGGCGGAGCAGGGGAGGGACGCCGCGTCGTGGCGGCCGTTCCAGCTCGCGTTCGTGCTGCTCAACCTGCCGTCGCTGACCGACCCCGAGCACGCCGAGCGGGCCGCCGACGCCTCGGCCACCGTCGACCTGCTGTTCTTCCCGACCGGTGGCGGCAAGACCGAGGCGTACCTCGGCCTGACCGCCTACACGTTCGCGATCCGCCGCCTGCAGGGCACGCTCGGCTCCGGCGCCGACGCCCGCGACGGTCGGTCCGGGGTGTCGGTGCTGATGCGCTATACCCTGCGGCTGCTCACCGCGCAGCAGTTCCAGCGGGCCGCCGCCCTGGTCTGCGCCGCCGAGGTGCAGCGCCGGGAGGACCCGGCGACCTGGGGCGAGGAGCCGTTCCGGATCGGTCTCTGGGTGGGCGGTGCTGTCTCCCCGAACTGGTTCAAGGAGGCAGCCGACCAGATCCACGAGGCCAGGGAGGCGCCGGCCGGCCGCAGGACCAACGTGCTGCAGACGCTGACCTGCCCGTGGTGCGGGGAAAAGCTGACCGGGGATCGCAACCTCTTCACCGACGATGACCGCAGGAGGGTGCTGCTCTACTGTGGCCGGGGCCGCGAGGGCGAGGCCGACCCCTGCCCGTTCTCCCGGATCGGCGAGGATCTGATGCTCACCTCCCAGTTCGACGACACGGAGGAGATCGCCGCGCGCCGGGACGGGCTGCCGATTCTCACCGTCGACGAGGAGATCTACCGGCTGGTGCCCAGCCTGGTCATCGCCACCGTCGACAAGCTGGCGCAGCTTCCCTGGCGGGGGTTCGCCGGTCACCTGTTCGGCCGGGTCAGCCAGCGGTGCCCCCGGCACGGCTACCGCCACACCGACCTGGACGAGCAGATCGACTGCGGCGGCAGGCACCACGCCAAGGGGAAACTGCCCAAGGTGGTCAGCCGCCCGGTCATCCGGCTCCGCCCGCCGGACCTGATCATCCAGGACGAGCTGCACCTGATCTCCGGCGCACTCGGCACCACGGTCGGCCTGTTCGAGGCGGCGGTGGACGAGCTCTGCACGTGGAGCCCCCGCCCCGGGAACCTGACCGGGCCGAAGATCATCGCTTCCACCGCGACCACCAAGCGGGCCGAACGCCAGGTGCTCGGGATCTTCGGCCGCCGGCTCGCGGTGTTCCCGCCGCAGGTCATCGATGTTGCCGACACCTTCTTCTCCCGGCAGGTGTCGCTCACCGAGAAGACGCCGGGTCGTCGCTACCTCGGGGTCTGCGCGCACGGGACGCGGCTCAAGTCCGCCGAGATCAGGTTGGCCGAGATCCTGTTCCTGGCCGGGCAGACCATGTTCGACCGGTACGGCGAGCTCGCCGATCCGTACATGACCGTCGTCAGCTACTTCAACGCCACCCGCGAGCTGGCCGGTATGCGCCGCTATCTGGACGACGACGTGACCACGCGGATCCGGACGCACGGCAGGCGCAAGGGGATCGCCAACCGGCTCTCCTCCCCGGCGGACCTGCTCACCGTGGTGGAGCTGACCTCCCGGATCTCCTCGGGCGACATCAGTGAGGTGCTCAAGCGACTGGAGGTCGGCTTCGACCAGGAGACGGACACCTCGGGGCGCCGGTACGCGATCCGCGCGGAGTGGGCCGACGTGCTGAAGGAGAAGAACAGGGAGAAACGCCGGAACGCCCATCCGCTGGCCGAGCGTCAGCGGCGGCGCGGCACGGGCCGCCAGCCGGTGGACGCGGTGCTCGCCACCTCCATGCTCCAGGTCGGCGTGGACGTCTCCCGGTTCGGGCTGATGGTGGTCACCGGGCAGCCCAAGAACACCGCCGAGTACATCCAGGCCTCCTCCCGCGTCGGCCGCGACGCCGAACGCCCCGGTCTGGTGATCACGCTCTACAACTGGTCGCGCCCCCGCGACCTGGCGCACTACGAGGATTTCGAGCACTACCACGCCACGTTCTACCGCCAGGTCGAGGCGCTGTCGGTCACCCCGTACACTCGCCGGGCGCTGGACCGGGGCACCGCGGCCACCTTCGTCGCCGCGGTGCGCAACGCCGAGGAGTCGTACTCGCGCAACCGGGACGCCGAGGAGGTGCCGCTGTCGGGGCCGGTCGTCGGCCGGATCATCGACCGGCTGCTGACCCGCGCCGAGGCGGCGGGTGACGTCCGCGCTCGCGACTACCTGGCCGAACGGATCAAAGTGGTGACCGACGCCTGGGAGCAGGCCAAGAGCAGCGCGGCCCGGCTCGGCTACGAGCAGCGCAAGAGCACCAAGCAGGAGATCGTGCTCGGCCTGCTGAACCGGGCCGGCAACGGCCGGTGGGACGCGCTGACCATCGGCAACTCGATGCGCGAGACGGAGAACGAGCTCAACCTGCTGTTACCGGGCAGCGGTGACATCTTCGCGGTGCCGTACGGGGCACCGGCCTGGATGTTCCAGCCGTCGGACGCTGACGGCACGGGCGTGGAGGTCCCCGAGGGGGACGAGATGGGCGTGTCCCAGCTGAATGGGAAGGGCAAGTAATGGCCGACTCCGCACCGTACCTGCGCCGGGTGGGGGCCGTGCGCCCCAGCCACCTGATGTTCACCTCCGGCGTCGGCTCCATCGTCGACCTGCCGAACTTCTCGGTGCTGGTCAGAGGGTTGGACGACTGGCGGTACGACAGGCTCGGCGACAATCCGCAGGTCATCACCGAACCCCGGCTGCTCGCCGCCGTGCAGGCGATCCTCGGCAAGACCGTCGGAGAGCTCAAGCCCGCTCCCTGGCTGCCCGGGACCGACACCAAACCCAAGGGAGAGGCCGCCAGGGTCGGTGTGCCGGTCATGCCGTTCCCGAGCTGGATGCGCTGCACCGCCTGCAACCTGCTGGCGCCGATCGACACCCAGGCGTTCGGCTTCAGGAACGACAAGCCGAGCAAGCCGCACGAGGCCAGGTTCTTCCACGAGTGCGGACGCGGCAACAAGGAACGCCTGGTGGTCGGCGCCCGTTTCGTGCTGGCCTGTACGGCCGGTCACCTGGACGACTTCCCCTACCTGGAGTTCGTGCACCGAGGCCAGAAGTGCGCCAAGGCGCCCAAGCCCAATCTGCGCATGGAGGACTTCGGAGGCAACATCGGGGCCAACGTGCGGATCACCTGCCAGCGCTGCGGCGAGGACCGTAACATCCGCGAGGCCATGGGGCGTAAGGGCAGGGCCGAACTGCCGGGCTGCCGGGGCCGCCACCCGCACCTGGGCACGTTCGCCGAGAACGGCTGCGGGCAGCAGCCGCACCTCGTCGTGGTGGGCGCCTCCAACCAGTGGTTCGCGCAGCCCCTGTCCGCGCTCGCCGTACCCAAGCCGGGCGCGGACGAGCTGGATGCCAGGGTCGAGCAGTTCTGGGAGAACCTTCAGCACGTCGCCGGACCGAACTACATGATGATGACGCGTTCCTTTCCGCACATCGCCGAGGCCCTGGCGAAGTGGCCCGACAACGAGGAGGTCTGGGCGGCCATCGAGCGACACCGCGACAAGCTGGAGGCAGCGAGCGGTGAGGTACAGGGCCGGCTGGACCTGCTCACTCCCGAATGGCAGGTCTTCTCCGCCCCCACGCTCCCCGAGCCGACCGACGACTTCACCCTCCACCGGCACCCGGACGGCGTACCCAGCCTGCTGAAGGGCTACTTCGCCGACGTCATCCAGGCCGAGCGGCTGCGCGAGGTCCGTGCGATGGTCGGTTTCACCCGGCTGGACGCCCCTGACTTCGAGGACCCCGAGCTGGTGACCCGGGCGCCGCTGGCCCGTTCCAAGCCCAGTTGGGTGCCCGCGAGCGAGGTACGTGGCGAGGGCATCTTCCTGAAGCTGCCCGAGGATCTGTTGACGGCGTGGGAGGGGCGGGTACGCGCCTCCTCCTTCACGGATGAGCACAGCGGCCAGACGCGGTCGGTCCCGCACGAGCACCGGGAGGCGTACGGGCGGTTCCGCGACCACCGCTACTCCGACCGGATTCCGTTGGGGTTCGACAGGTATCGGGGCTGGCCGGACCTGCGCTACTACGCCCTGCACACCCTCTCGCACCTGCTGATCCGCACGATCGCGCTGGAATGCGGCTACAACTCCGCCAGCCTGTCCGAGCGGATCTACGCCGGCACCGAGGACGACCCGCGCAGCGGGATCCTGATCTACACGGCGGTGCCGGACGCCGAGGGCACCCTGGGTGGGCTGGTCTCGCTCGCCGAACCCGAGGAACTGGTCCGGCTGACCCGCCGCGCGCTGTCGGAGGCCAGGCACTGCTCCTCCGACCCGCTCTGCGCCGAGCGGCTGCCCCGAGCACCCGAGGACTTCCTGCACGGCGCCGCCTGCCACGTCTGCCTCTTCGTCTCCGAGACGACCTGCGAACGCGGCAACCGCTTCCTGGACCGCAGGTTCATCGTGCCCATCGGCGACCCCGACCTGGCCCTCTACCCCGAGATCCCGTGACGCCGGACTCGCCCTTCGCCCGGGTGGCGGCCGATGCCGCCGCTCGGCTCGGACCAGTGCGAGTCCGCACGCTGGCCGAGCGGATCTCGGGGGACGGGCCACGCTCGGCGATCCCCTCGGCCGTCCCGGCCCCCGGATTCGCCGAGGTGGCGCGGGCCGTACTGGCGGCGCAGGACGCCGAGGGGATACCGGACGGGGAAGCCGCGGCGTACCTGCGGGGTGTCGCCGACGGGTACGCGCGGCACGCCGCCGCCCACCGGGTCGAAGCGGTGTGGAGCGGACCCGGCACCCACTCCGTGCCGGTCAGAGCCACCGCGCAGGTCCTGGTGGACGTGGTGGGCGAGGCGTCGCACGAACTGCTGCTGATGACCTACTCCGCCAAGCCGTACCAGCCGCTGCTGGACGCACTGGCCGCGGCGGTGCGGCGCGGGGTGTTGGTGACGGCCGTCGTCGAGACCCTGCGCGGTGCGGGGTCGGCACTGGGCGGCGCCGAGCCGGCGGCGGCGTTCGCGTCGGTCGGCGGGGTCGAGCTGTGGCACTGGCCGACGGCCAGACGGGACGGGCAGGGGGCGAAGATGCATGCCAAGCTCGCCGTCGCCGACCGGCGGGTGTTGCTCGTGTCGAGCGCCAACCTCACCCAGTCCGGGGTCGCCAGGAACATCGAGGCCGGGCTGCTGGTGTACGGCGGTTCGACACCGTCGCGGGCCGCCGAGCACATCGCCGAACTGCGTGCCAGGGGTGTGCTGGAGCGGCTGCGGTGAGCCGGGGAACAGGGGCGTTCTCCGGAAATCCCTTGGCGATTGTCGGAAAATACCAGGAGTCTCCGTGGAAGGCGGGCCGTTGTGGGTAAGCGGACGATTGTCGGAGACCGCTACGAACTGGACCCCACCTCCCGCCGAGCGGGCGGTATGGGGGAGGTCTGGTTCGGCTACGACAAACGCCTGGACCGGCCGGTCGCGGTCAAGTTCATCCGGATCGACAAACAGGCCGACGGCAGACCGGACGACGAACTCACCAAACGCTTCGTGCGCGAGTCGCGGATCACCGCCCGGCTGGAACATCCCGGGGTGCCCGTCGTCTACGACTGTGGATCGCACGGCGACGAGCTGTACCTGGTCATGCAGCTCGTCAACGGCTGCCCGGTCTCCTCGCTGCTCGACGAGACCGAGCTGCCCGTCGCCTGGGCGGTGGCGATCGCCGCCCAGGTGTGCTCGGTACTGGCCGTGGCCCACGCCAACTCGCTGGTCCACCGTGACCTCAAGCCGAGCAACCTGATGCTCTGCCCCGACGGAACGGTGAAGGTGCTGGACTTCGGCATCGTCGCCGCGCTCGGGTCCAACGCCGCCACGAAGCTCACCGCGACGGGCATCGTGGTGGGCAGCCCCGACTACATGGCGCCGGAACAGGCGATGGGTGAGGCCACCAGCCAGCGGAGCGACCTGTACTCCCTCGGCGTGGTCCTGGACGAGATGCTCAGCGGGAAGAACCAGTTCGCCGGTCCCACGGCGTTGGCCTCGATGCGCAACCACACCGACGTCCTGCCCCGGCCGCTGCGTACCAGGAGACGAGAGGTGCCTGAAGGGCTGGAGCGGCTCGTCCTGTGGCTGCTCGCGAAGAAGCCGGAGAAGCGCCCGCCCAGCGCCGACGTGGTCTACCGGCGGCTGATGGACTTCTGCCGCGACCTGCCGGCCTTTCCCGGTTACGTGAACATCGGCGCACCCCACCCGGTGCGGATGTACGCGGCCGTCGTGGGCCGGATCGCCTCCGATGTGCCCGTGGCGGAATCCGTCGTCTCCACCGTTGATCGGGCACCGGACGGGAAGCCGCTGCCCGCGCCTTCACAGCCCGTGGCAGCGCGGGGATCGGCCGGGACGGCCCGGTCTGAGCGGCCAGGAGACGCCGAGGTTCCCCAACACGGCGGCGGCGATGTGTTGTCGGCCGAACAGCGTGATGCCAGGCAGGAGGCCATCGCGTCCGCCAGAAAAGACGCCGAGGCGCTCAAGGCCGAGTCGAGGTTCACCCAGGCCGCGGAGGTGCTGGCGGAGGCGGTGGAACCGGCCGTCCGCGCCCTCGGGCCCAAGGACTCCGGTGTGATCGATCTGCGGATCGAACTGGCCGACGCGCTGTTCCTCGGCGGGGACTACCGGCGGGCCGCTCCCGAGTTCGGCAGGCTGGTGGCCGACCTCACCGACCGGGAGGGACCCGAGCACGATCTCGTCCTGCGCTGCCGCCTGATGGAGGCGAACTGCCACGCGGCGGTCGGCGAGACGAGCCTGGCCCTGGCTCAGCTCGGCAGGCTGCTGGACGACGAGAGACGGTTCGGCGTCGACGAGGAACGGATCCTGGAGTTGCGGCGCCAGATCGGGCTCCTCGAACTCGGTTCCGGAAGGAGGTCGCGGGCAAGGGTCACACTGAGCGACCTGCTCCGGGACCTCGAAGGCAGATACGGCTCCCGCCACCCCACCGTCGACAAGGTCCGGGAAATCCTGGAAAGCCTTGATAGCCACTGATCAGGGCGAGCATCCTTGTAGGCCGCTTCCACAGATGAGAACCCCCCGGAGGACACCGCGTGCCGAAGCTCGGAATCGACAAGGACTTTCTCCGTGACTTCGGAAAGCTGGAAAGATCCGTCCAGGATCGGGTCACGGAGATCTTCGCCAAGTTCGAGCAGGCCACCCATGCCGGTCTGCATCTGGAGAAGCCGAACAACGCGCGAGACCCCCGGTTCCGGACCATCCGCATCGACAAGTTCTGGCGCGGGGTCGTGCTCGCCCCCGAGGCCGGTGACTCGTTCACGCTGCTGAAGGTGCTGCCGCATGACGACGCCTACACCTGGGCGCAGCGCCACAGGGCATCGGTGAACACGGCGACCGGCCGCATCGAGATCAGGGACGGCGCGGCCATCGACGCCACCCTTCCCGAACTGGCCAGAATGGCGGATCGGGCGCCACGGCGGCTGTTCGACGACGCGAACGACGCCGATCTCAGGCGACTCGGTGTGGACGAGCAGACTTTGGCCTTCGCCAGGGTGCTGACCGATGTGGTGCAGTTGGAGGCCGCCCGGGCCTTCCTGCCGCAGAACCAGTGGGACGCCCTCTACGGGCTGGCCGCCGGCATGACCCCCGAACAGGTGTGGGCCGAACTCGGCGTCACCGCCGGGCGGGAGCCGTACGACACCGAGGACATCACGGCGGCCGTCGAGCGCACCCCCGAGCAGGTCGTGCTCGTCGACGGACCGGATGAGCTGATGGAGGTGTTCCGGCACCCGTTCGCGCTCTGGAAGGTCTATCTCCATCCGGCGCAGTACCGGGTGGCGTACGCGGCCTTCGGCGGACCGGCCCGTGTCACCGGCGGACCCGGTACCGGCAAGACGGTCGTCGCCCTGCACCGGGCCTGCCACCTCGCGCGCCAGGGTGCCGGCCCGGTGCTGGTGACCACCTTCACCTCGACGCTGTCCGCCTCGTTGGAGGCCGGGGTGCGACTGCTGGCCGACTCACCCGAGGTCCGCGACCGCATCGTGGTGCGGCACGTCGACCAGCTCTCCTACCAGGTCTTCGCCGAACGGCACGGCCGCGCCGCCATCCTCCGGGACAAGGAGGAGAAGGACATCTGGCGGCGGATCGTCAAGCAGCTCGACGCCCCCTTCACCGAGACGTTCCTCGCCGAGGAGTGGCGGCACGTGGTGCTCGCCCAGCAGGTGACCAGCGCCGCCGAATACCTGAAGGCCAAACGGGAGGGGCGGGGCCGAGGGCTGGGCTCCCGGCAGAAGGCCCAGGTGTGGCAGGCGGTGTGGGAGTTCGAGGAGGAACTGCGACGGCGGCGCGTCTGGACGTACGAGACGATCTGCGTCGAGGCCACCCGGTTGCTCCGCGAGCGGCCGGAACGGCCGTACCGGCATATCGTCGTCGACGAGGCGCAGGACCTGCACCCCGTCCAGTGGCGGCTGCTCCGCGCGGCCGTGTCCGAGGGGCTCGACGACCTGTTCATCGCGGGCGACACCCACCAGCGGATCTACCAGAGCCGGGTCTCGCTGCGGGAGCTCGGCATCGGGGTCGCGGGCCGTTCCACCCGGCTGACCATCAACTACCGGACGACCGCCGAGATCCTCGCCTGGAGCCTGGGCATGCTGCGCGGCGAGCGGATCGACGACATGGACGGCGGTCTGGACGCCGGCCTGGACATGGTGGCCGGCTACCGGTCACAGGTGCACGGCCGGCCGCCGGAGCTCCGCGGTTTCCGTACCCAGAAGGACGAACTGGACGCGCTCGCGGGCAAGGTCGGGGAGTGGCTGGACGCGGGCGTGGCACCGGGGGAGATCGGCATCGCGGCTCGGTCCAACATGCTCTCCGACTCGGCGATCACCGTGCTGGAGCGAGCCGGAATCCCGGCGCGGTCGCTGGCCAAGGCCCCGGACGCCGAGGACGCGGTCCGGTCCGGGACCATGCACCGGATGAAGGGGCTGGAGTTCCGCTGTGTGGCGATCATCGGTCTCTCGGAGCACCAGGTGCCGTCGTCGAGCGCGGTCACCCCGGTGCGGGAGGATCCGCTGACGCACGCGCAGGATCTGCAGCGTGAGCGCTGTCTGGTGTTCGTCGCGTGTACCCGGGCGCGAGAGCAGCTCCACCTCTCCTGGCACGGAACGGCCAGCCCGTTCCTGGCCGGTTTCGTCACGTGACTTTCAGTAAATGACCAGGTACGGCAGTTAAGATCATCGGTTTCTCACGCTGAAGGCAGGACATGGCCAAGCTCTCGGTACTCCTCCACCAGATCGACAACGGCACCGTGCTGCTGCCGGAGTTCCAGCGGGGATACGTGTGGAACCGCGACCAGGTCCGCGGGCTGATGCGCTCGCTGTACCTCGGATACCCGGTCGGCGGCCTGCTGATCTGGGAGACCGAACCGGACCAGGCCTCGGTACGCGGCGGCGCGACCGACGGCGGCGTACGGCGGCTGCTGCTCGACGGCCAGCAGCGCATCACCTCCCTGTACGGGGTGATCCGAGGCCAGGCGCCCGCGTTCTTCGAGGGAGACGCCTCGGCGTTCACCGGTCTCCGGTTCAACGTCGAGGACGAGAACTTCGAGTTCTACGGTCCGGCGAAGATGCGTGACGACCCCCGCTGGGTGGACGTGACCCGGTTGTTCACCGACGGGTTGCAGCCGTTCATCAAGGACTTCAGCTCCGTTCCGGAGTTCACCGTCTACCTTGAGCGGCTCAACAGGTTGCGGCAGCTTCTCGACCGGGAGTTCCACGAGGAGAAGATCACCGGGGCCGACAAGGACGTGGAAGTCGTCGTCGACATCTTCAACCGGGTGAACTCCGGCGGCACCGCGCTGTCCAAGGGCGACCTCGCGCTGGCGAAGATCTGCGCGCACTGGTCTCCCGCCAGGCAGGTCATGCGCGACCAGCTGAAGCGCTGGGAGAGCGTGGGATTCGAGTTCTCCCTGGACTGGCTGCTGCGCAACACCACCGCCGTGGCGACCGGCCGGGCGGTGTTCACCGCGCTCGACGCCGTGTCGGCCACCGACTTCGAGACCGCCCTGACCAGGTCCGTCGGATACGTCGGCAACTTCCTCGAAGCCGCCTCCGGGCGGCTCGGCCTGGACCACGACCAGGTGCTCATGGGCCGCTATGCGATCCCCGTCATCTCCCGGCTGCTCCATCTCAGCCCGGGGGGCCGGTTCGCGGACGCCGTCCACCGGGACAAGGTGCTGTTCTGGTACGTGCACTCCGCGCTATGGGGTCGTTTCGCCGGGTCGACCGAGACGGTGCTCGCCCAGGACTACGAGGTGGTCAGGGAGTCCGGCATCGACGGGCTGATCGCGTCCCTGGAGCGCTGGCGCGGCGGAAACCTGGAGATCCAGGCCCGTGACTTCGACGGCTCGACCAAGGGCTCACGCTTCTACCCGCTCCTCTACATGCTCACCCGAGTCAAGGGCGCCCGAGACTTCGGCAGCGGGCTGGAACTGCGTGCCGAGATGCTGGGCAGGCTCACCTCCCTGCAGGTGCACCACATCTTCCCCAAGGCGCTGCTCTACCGAGCCGGCTACGACCGTTCGCAGGTCAACGCCGTCGCGAACTTCTGCTTCCTGACCCAGGACACCAACCTCACGATCGGGAAGCGTTCTCCTCAGGAGTACTTCGCGGAGGCGGAGGAGAAGCACCCCGGGGTGCTCGCCTCACAGTGGATCCCGACCGACCCCGACCTGTGGCGGCCCGAGCGCTATCCCGACTTCCTTGCCGCCCGGCGTGAACTGCTGGCGCAGGCCGTGCAGTCCTTCCTGACCGAACTCCGCAACGGAGCCTCCGCGGTGGCGGCCACCGAGCTGCGGCCGGTGACGGTGGTCGCGGACGAGCAGGACGACGTCCGGTCGGCACAGGTCAAGGCCATGGCCGAGGAACTGGTACGGCTGGGGTACGCCGAACCGGCGCTGGACAGCGAGATCGCCGATCCCGTCACCGGCCGCGCGCTGGCCGTCGCCGAGGCGTTCTGGCCGGACGGGCTGCAGGTGGGACAGGGCAGGCCCGTGGTCCTGGAGCTCGACCCGGACGTCGCGGATCTGCCCCGGCTCGCAGAACTGGGGTACGAGGTGTTCACCTCGGTCGACGCCCTGCTCGGTTACGTGACCCGTCGCAACGAGAGCGCCTCCGGTGCCTCGGCGCCTTCTGGCTCTCTGGCGTCCCCGGGGTCCTCGGCGTCCTCGGTGGCGGGGCCTGTCGGCGAGGACGAGCCGGAGACCGGGACGGCGGTGGACGTCGAGTTCAACGAGGCGATGCGCTCGGTCTACGACCGGGCCCGCGCCGAGGCGAACTACCACGCGACGTACTTCCTGAGCATGCTCGCCGAGCACGGCAGCCTCGCCACGGCCCGCAAGCTGCTGCACGCCCCCGCGGTGTCCGACGGCTTCGCCGCTCTCTGGGAGCGTGGGCGTCTCGACCTGACCGTCGAGGCGCTGGTCGTCCAGCCGCGCTTCGCGGATCTCTTCACCCCGGCCGAGATCGAGATCGCCCACCACCGCCTCGGCCAGTTCGGCTACCACTGAACGCGTGGAACGGTGCCTTCGGCCGGAACTATTGCCATCAGGACCCTCCGATGAAGCACAGCAACGCCTGACGGTTTGGTCGCCGACGGTCAAATAAGAACCGCTGAGACAGACGAAGTGGTCGGTGTGAGCGGCGAGGTTTCCGAGTCGGCCGCACTCCTGAATATAGAAGGCGCTGATGTGCACATGGCGAATATCTTGGCCACGCTCAGCGACACGGTATGGGTGTCAAACAAAACGTTCGTCGTCATCGACGAAGAAATATATTCAGCAAAGGAGGGGACGGAAGGAACGGAGGATCCCTGGGGAGGTCCCGACGGGGAATGGGATTGGTTCGCTACAAGCGGTAACGGCCTCTTGGTCACCACCGAATTCGGTGATCAGGTAGTCGATGTGCGGTTCGAGCTCTGGGATGGGCCGCCGTTCTCCTCGGAACCGTGGACCAAGGAATGGGAGGGGGAGATCGCTCTTTTCTCCGGCACGATCTGCTTGGCGGATTGGGTTGAACACCCTCCTGCGCGACTGATCTTCGACCTGGGGCGCCGCGAAACAGTGTGGGGTGTTCATGCCTATATGTGGCGCCTAAGGGAGCCGATGACAAATGACCGCCATGGCACCTCCTATGACCTGGAGTTTTATCTCGTTCAGTTCTGGGAGCAGCGCTGACCTTTTACAGGGTTTCCCATCTCGCCGTGAGGTGAGCCGCACCCGTCCTGTGCTCGCCGACCACGCTCGTGCCGTCGGCGGCCGATTTCGTACGCGTGGGCAGAACACCGCAGATGCCTGGCCTGTTCTCGCTGAGATCACCTCACTGAAGGCCAAAACTGCAGCCGATACGATTCTATGCCTTCGCGTGGCTGCTCTTCGATATAGCGCACGCCTGGGCCGGGCCGGAAGCTTGCGCGTACAGGCCAGGTTCTGGTTCTGTCGCGCAGGTCCATAACCGTGTCCAACTTGGACGGCCCTCCAAGTGTTTCGGACAGGCGCATTCTTCCCGAGCTGGAATATAGGATGGTGGTCTCGCTCTTGACCCACTCGCCATCGTCGTCGGGTGGCTGCCCGTCCCACAGTTCCATGGCGATGTCGGCAAGATGCCAAGTGTCGCTGCTTGTGATGATGGCGAGATTCGCTGTGGTGACGAACCAATCGGTCTTGTTTGCTCGGGTTGTGAGCTCCGAGAGATCCAGTGCTCCCTCAGGTTGCCCGTTGGCTCCGTCGATGTCCACAAGCATGAACTGATAGGCGTCGACTACGATCGCACTGTCGATGCGTTCTATCAAATGAGGCATCCCACGTCCCTTGAAGTCGGACCCGCCATCCGCATCCTTCTGAGCCACGCCGCCTGAAGTTCTACCCCGACGAGAACAGCGTCCGTTGTTCGAAGACCGCGTCACATTCCTGGAAGCATCGGCAGCCTGACCGGAGAAAGCGCAAGCGCCGGGCTCCCGATTCCATCGGGGGGTTCCCGGCGCCACTTCCGTACCCCAGAGAGCACGACATCGTCAGTGTCGGCTTGTTCCGCCTCGGTCGTCAAGCCGAATGGAAGATCGGTGGTCGGTGTGAGTCTGGCCATCGCACGAGTCCGGTTAGCAGGCCGTACCCCGCCAGTCCTGTGCGCCCCCGCCCCGAACGACCGGTTCGCCTACGCTTGCCGACAGGCTCTGGCGTGTGGCTACGAACGGCCCGCGCCAGAGCCTCCTGCTGTCCCATTCTCAGAGAGGTCCGACCGCTGTGGCAGTCCTTCTTGCCAGCGCTCTCGACTCCATCACCATCTCCCCGGACGTTCGAGCATCGGGACGTGCTCCGGTCTGTACGGAGGCATTGTCCGAGTGCTCGCCGAGGCGGCGCGTGCTAAGGGCGAGGTCGGTCCAGGTCGAACGTCACGCCGGCCAGGCGGATCGTGCGCACCCTCGGGTCCTTGAGCAGCTCCCGCAGCTCGCGGACCGAGCTGAGCTGGTCCACATAGCCGTGGGCGAGCCCGGCCTCGGCCGCCTCGCGCAGCCGGTTCAGGGACAGGTCGAAGGAGCGCAGGTTCGCGTCGTCGTGGTCACGCAGCAGGCCGACCCAGTCGCGGAACCGCGGCAGGCTGCCGCCGCATGTTTCATCGGTCATGTCGCCGCCCTTGCCGAGGTCCAGCGCGTCGGCCCAGTAGTCGAAGCCCCAGGTGATCGGGAGGGAGCCGGGTCTGCGCTCGTACACGACCCGTTCGGCGCAGGAGCGGTACCGCTTCACGAACGCCTTCAGGCCGGCCTCGCCGAGCGGCTGCTCGAACTCCACCACCGCCAGCGCGCTGAGGTCGGCGGGCAGCCGGGCGAGCACCGCGCGCACCTGGTCCTTGGCCGTCAACGTGGTGCCGACGTCGAACAGGGCCTGGGAAAGCCTGGTGTTGGCGGTTCGGCCCAGCGGCAGGTGTCGCACGCGGCCGAAGAAGTCCTGACTGATCGTGTACGACTCGTTCCCGCCCGGCCAGGCTCCGGCAGGCCCCATGGGACGCGCGGCCACCTCGAACGACATCGATAGGGGCGTGGTCCGGCAGCAGGAGTCGATCGTCGCCCTATAGGCCGGGTTGTAGATCTTGAAGGCGGTGCCGAGCACGGCCTGCATGCGGCGTTCCCGGTCGCCGCGGGTCTGCACCAGGAACGAGCCCTCGGTCGCGGCCACCGCGAGCAGCGCCAGCACGGCCAGGACGATGGCGACCGTCCTGGACAGCCCCCGCCGGACCGCACGCCGGGTGCGCTTGGGGTCGAAGTCCGGCAGGTCTGGCATCTCAGGCATGTTCATTGGTTCTCCCGGTAAAGGTCGGCGAAGGCGGCTCTCGCCCGCCACACCGCGGTTTTGATCGAGTTGTGCGACCTGCCGGTCATCGCGGCGACCTCCACCATCGAGAAGCCCTCGAAGTAGACCAGCGTGAGTAGCCGGTACTGCTGCTCGGGCAGCCGCTCCAGCGCGTCGCGCACGTCCAGCGATTCCACGTGAAGCGGCGGCACGCCCAGCTCGTCGGGGTTCGGGAGGGCCAGCTCGCGGTGGCTCCTGCGTACGTGATCCACCAGGGCGTTACGCGCGATCGTGAGCAGCCACGCCGCCGCGTTCTCCCCCCGCCAGCCGAGCAGTGCCCTGGTCGCCTTGATGAACGTCTCCTGCGCCAGGTCCTCGGCGAGATGCGGATCGCGGGTCCTGCGCAGGAGGAACCCGCACACGAGCGGCCAGTGCTCGCGGTACAGCTCCTCGATGATGTCGCCCCCCGAGCGGTTTCGATTGTCACGTCACATGCAGACGCAACCGCGGCGGGAATGGTCACACGGCTTGCCGGCTGAGACAGCGCATCATCCAGGCACTTCGCTGAGACCCTCCGACTGGATCCGCCCCCCTCGAAGGCGGCCGGTGGCGGCGTTGAGGTGCCCGGCCGCCAGGTGCCGTACGGGTGGAGCCTCGTCGGGAGAGGGCAGGCGGCCGGTTTCGCAGACGGGTGCGAAGAAAACGGTCAGAACGCGATGGCCGGGTGTCCGTCATGCGGCGGGAAGCCCGGTCTCACTTCGCGGTTCGTACTCGACCACGCGCCGCTCAGCACAGTTGGGCCGTCGATCCTGTCTGATGATCGGAAGGCAAAGCCGATCGGCCAAGGACATCCCACTTGGCGGAGCGTCACAGCGGGCGACGATGGATCTCGATCAGGGTGTAGGCGGCAAAGGCGTAAGCAGGACTGTAGAGGAAGGGCGGAATGCCGACCCCTGTGCCGTTCCTGTAGCAGGAGTACCAGTCGGGAAGAGACAGGTGATCGGTCGGCGGGCATTGGGTCAGGTCCGACCAGGGGCCGACGACGTTGGCGGCGAGGTTGACCACCGCGAGAATTCCGAGAAAGACCGCCAGGACCAGGGTGGTTCGATCCCGCCACCTTCGTCGGAGCAAGGCCGCCACGGCCACCATGGGTACGGGGAGCGCGAAGGCCAGCACGACGACTTCGGCATCCCACAGCACCTGCATGATGTCCACCCCGACAGAGCCCAGATAGCCGATGCCAAGGCCCTGCGCCAGAGGGAGTATCCCGATCCCGTCGATGACGTGGAAGTCGTAGTAGAAGAGACCGGTGCTCGCGATGGCGTCGCTGCCGAACCAGGCCATGACCGAGGGGAGGAGTGCGAGCAACGCGGCCGCCAACCACCACCGCTGTAACCGCATCTGCCCTGCTTCCCGCTACCGAATAACACGAAAAGCATGTCATGCGGGCTTCATGAACCGTCCGGAGTTCGCGGTGCGGCGGCCGGGCGAGTATCCCTTCGACGGCTCCGAGTGGTCCTGACGCCTCCCACCACTCCCAGCTGTCGTTCACCGTCTCCGAAACCATCGCCTCCAGGCTGTTCTTCAGTGAAGGGTCTGGGTGCCGATGACGGCCAACAGGTTCAGCCTGTCGTGGCTCTCGCTGCCGGGAATGGCGGTGTAGACGAGCAGTGAGTGGGCCTGGTCGGGGTCGACCAGCCTCTGGCAGGTCAGTTCCAGGGCTCCGACTTCGGGGTGGATGAAGTGCTTGACCGCGTGGGGGCGTATCCCGATCTCGTGGGCGTCCCACACGCGCCGGAACTCGTCGCTGTGGGCGAGGAGCAGGTCGGCGAGGTGTGCGGCTCGGGATCCGGGGCCGCGGAGGGTGACGATCTCGCGCAACCCCGAGGCGAACATCCGGGTGAGGAACGGATGTTCTTCTGGCGCGTAAAGCTGCCGGACGGCTGGATCGGTGAACCACCGGTAGCCCAGGCTGCGGGCGGGCCCGGTGTATCGGGTCGTGTCGCCGGTGAGCGCGACGCCCGTCGAGGTCTGCCGCAGGGTCTCGCCGAGCTCGGTGACGATCTCCGCGGGAGTGTCGTCCAGACGGTCGAAAATGCGCAGCAGGCCGGGGCTGATGTGCTCGCCGACTCCGCCGCGGGCGGGCGGGTTCTGTCCCGCGAGGCGGAACAGGTGGTCTCGTTCGTCGAGCGAGAGGTGCAGGCCCTGGGCGATGGAGGCGAGCATCTGGCTCGACGGCCGCGGTCCGCGTTCCTGCTCAAGACGGGAGTAGTAGTCGGTCGACATGTGGCACAGTGTGGCGACCTCCTCGCGCCGTAGCCCGTTCGTCCTGCGGCGGGGACCGCGCGGGAGACCGACGTCCTCAGGTTGCAGCACTTCTCGACGACTGCGGAGGAACTCCGCCAGCCCGGCGCGATCGATCATGGCATTCCCTCCGCTCGCGGTGCTGCTCCGTTTCTATCGTCCTCGCGCGACGGCAACCACGGACTGCCGATCCCCCTCTCCGAGGTCTCCGAGGCGGGATGAGCCCGCATCCATGGATCGGCAGTCCCTGGAACATCCACGCGGCGTCCGGGACCGTGGATCCGAGACGACAACACAAGGAGCAGAGCAATGTCGCGTCAAGCGATCGACATCACCGTTCCGGACCTGTCCGGAAAGCGCGCGCTCATCACCGGCGCCGGCGACGGAATGGGACTGGGAATGGCCGCGCGACTCGCCGCGGCCGGTGCGGACGTCCTCATGCCCGTCCGCAACCCCCGCAAGGGCGAGAACGCGATCGCCGCGATCCGCCAGAGCCTCCCGAACGCGAAGGTCTCGCTGCGCAGTCTCGACCTGTCGTCGCTCACGTCGATCGAGGCCCTCGGAGACGCTCTCCGCGAGGAGGGGCGGCCCATCCACATTCTGATCAACAACGCGGGCGTGATGACCCCGCCGACTCGGCAGACCACGGCGGACGGCTTCGAACTCCAATTCGGCACCAACCACCTCGGCCACTTCGCCCTCGTCGGCCGCATCCTCCCGCTGCTGCGCGCAGGCCAGGCCCGTGTCACATCGCAGGTCAGCATCGCCGCGAAACGCGGCGCCATCAACTGGGACGACCTGAACTGGGAACGCGGCTACAACGCCATGCGCGCCTATCGGCAGTCCAAGATCGCATTCGGGCTCTTCGGTCTCGAACTGGACCGTCGCAGCAAGACCCACGGGTGGGGCATCACCAGCAACCTCTCCCACCCCGGAGTAGCCCCCACCAGCCTCCTCGCCGCCCGCCCCGAGCTCGGCCGCGACAAGGACACCGGCGGCGTCCGCCTGATCCGCGCGCTCTCGGCCCGCGGCATCCTCGTCGGCACCGTCGAGACCGCGATGCTGCCCGCGCTCATGGCCGCGACCGACCCCGACGCCAAGCCCGGCGCCCTCTACGGACCCAAGGGCCTCGGCGACCTCGGCGGCCCGCCCGCCGAGCAGCGGATGTACTCCCCGCTACGCGGCACGGACGACGCCGAGCGCATCTGGCAGATCTCGGAGCGGCTCACCAAGACCACCGTTCCCACCACTTGACCAACGCCGAAGCCCTCTTCTCCGCCTGCCGAACGGGAAGGGCGATGAGGGGGACGTCTCGGCGTTCAGACGGTGCCGGACGGTTTCGCCGCCCGTTGGGAGCGCGTGCGCGCCCCGCCACCGCTCACGGTTTCAGTTGGAGCCTCTTCCTCGACGCACCAGGGAACACGACGACCAGGTGCTGCTCCTCTCCTGCATCGACCCGCACGTAGACACGGAGCCGGTAGCGGCCCTTCCCCGCGATCGCCAGGTTCGGCATCGGGGCACCCGCGCCCACCTCTCCGCCCTCGCCCATCTCCGGCACGGTGAGCCGGCCGCTGCGGCTGACGATCGGCACCTCGTTGACCTGATCCCACCCGGCCGTCCGCCGTGGCGGCGCGGTGCGGAGGGCCTTCACGGTAAGGCACAGATCAACGACGTCTTCGACGTGCCCGACGAGCACCGCGCTGCCGGCCACCCCGATGAGGGTGCGGTCGTCGTAGAGCTTGTCTATCGCCCGTTCCGCCGCCTCGCCGACCGCTTCGTCTCCGGGGTCGTGGACCAGATAGCCGTGATCGCCGTCGGCGAACAGGAAGTAGTTGGCCGTGGCCTGGACGACCCCCTTCGTCCGGGGCCACGGGTCGTGGCACTTCGCGTTCTCCTCGGCGATGTAGGCGGTGTTCGCCGCCTCCGTCTCCGCGGTCGACCGCAGCAACTCGGGATGGGTCGCGCCAACGATCTCCGGGCAGACGTAGACGAGGTCCCACGGGTCCGCGCCCCAGGCGGGCCGCGTGCTCCCGGCCCGCGTCAGAATCGCCTCCTGCTCGTCGCGGTCCTTCGCACGGCACAGCGCCCGCCCGTACGCGAGGACCCCCTGGTCCGACAGGCTGTCCGGGAACATGGGCGGGACCCCGCCATCTGTGCTCCGCGCCCGGCACAGGAACGCGGCGTCGCGTTCCGCGGGTTTCAGGTCGCCGAAACTGGGCCGGTCATAGCAGTCCATCGACCAGCCGGTGTAGGTGAGGTGCGGGGTCTGTTCCGGGTGGACCAGTGCGATGATCGGCAGTACGGCCACGGCCGCCACCGCGATGCGGGGCACGCGCCGCCGCGCGGGCGGAAGGTCCGCCGGGCGGCCCTCAACGGGCAGTTCACGGGCGGTCGCCGCGATCCACACGGCGCCGACGAGCCACACCGCGTCCATCGTGACCAGGATCGCCAGATAGCCGCCGGAGATGCTTCCGAGCAGAATGCTGAGCGGGATCACCAGCGCGTGGGAGCCTACCGACGACCACCCGGCGATCTGCGTGCCGCGGCTCCACCGGCCGTCGCGCCACTGCCCGATGACCGTGATGGCGATCGTCGCCACTCCGCCCAGCATGAAGCCCAGTTCGACGATGTCGCCCGATCCGAGCTCTGGGAGGTCGAGTTCGTCGAGCAGTTCGTCGGCTATCGCGGCCAGATTGACCGCGAACATCGCGCCGGCCGTCGCGCGCAGCACGCGGGACCGCCAGCGGATGACCAGCAGGTAGAGGACGTCGATCGCGGTCCACAGCGCGAGCTGGAACGCCGCGTCGACCGCGTCGGGAAGCAGCGCGATCGGGTAGCGCAGCACGAGGGTGTACGCCACCGCCAGGTACAGCAGCCGGCGCAGCGCCTTCTCCCGGCGGTCCAGCGGTCCGGGCGCGGGGGCACGCAGGATCAGCCAGAGGAACGCGGCCTTCACCAGGGCGGCCACGAGCAGCGCCGCGGTCGTCAGGGTGTCGAACTCGCCGTTTTCGTATAACCCCGCGTAGGCAGGCGGCGACCATTCGACGGCCACCCAGAGCCAGGCGTCGCCGAGCACTAGGCCCGCGACCGCCGCCGCAAGAACCAGACCTACTAATCCAATCCTGATAATCCGCCAGAAATTATCTGAAAGCACGAAGCGCGATCTTAGCGCGGCACCGCCGTACCGGCGGACACGGCGGAACGAGCGGGCCCGCCCCGCCGAGCAGAGGATACGGGATATTCGGCGAAAAATATCCTCATATATCCGTTAACGTTATTCATGTCTGCTTCGACATTGAGAGCCAGGCCGAAAACAGGGTTACGTTTGTTTCGGTGAACGGCCAGGCGTGAACTCTGCGAGGTGTCGGCGGGCGTGACAGGCGACCAGGAAGACCTATTTTCGGACTTAGGGGACAAGTAGTAACGGCTTAATCTGTCATCCCAAATTCCCACCGAACCAGTCGAAAACAAATGGGCGGCCCCTGAGTCGGATACTCCCCGGACATTCGAACCGGGAACCTCCTTTCAGGTGCGTAACGCGTTCGAGGAGCTCGCGGCCTGGCTGGACGGGCGGAAGGGCCGGATCCTGGGGTTGCCCGAAGTCGCTCCGCGGGGCCGCCAAGGATGCGGTGTACCAGGCGGAGCGGGCCGCGAAACGCATCCGGGACCTCCCCGAGTACGCCGCCGATGCCTCGGCCACCGTCGATCTGCTGTTTTTCTGAATATCATTCACTTTTAGCCGACGAAATCACTCATTCGTTGGAACGCGAGCCGTGGTCCGGCCGATCAACCTATGCGTCTCCTCGGAAGATCCCGAGGATTCACGACATCTCCGGAAGGCGGGCGGTTTTGAGCAGGCGGACGATCATCGGGGCCCGCTACGAGCTGGACCCCCTGTCGCGTCGCTCGGGAGGAATGGGCGAGGTCTGGTTCGGCTACGACAAGCGTCTCGACCGGCCGATCGCCATCAAGTTCATCAGGGCCGACAAACTGCCCGACGGCCGGAGCGACGAGGAACTGACCAGACGCTTCGTGCGTGAGTCACGGATCACCGCCCGGCTTGAGCACCCGGGGGTTCCCACGGTCTACGACTGCGGATCGCACGGCGACGACCTCTACCTCGTCATGCAGCTCGTCAACGGCGCCTCCGTCTCCGCGCTCCTCGACGAGACGGAGGTGCCCGTCGGCTGGGCGGTGGCGATCGCCGCCCAGGTCTGCTCGGTGCTGGCCGTGGCCCACGCCAACTCGCTGGTGCACCGCGACCTCAAGCCCGCCAACCTGATGCTCTGTTCCGACGGCACGGTGAAGGTGCTCGACTTCGGGATCGCCGCCGTCCGGGCCGGCGCGGAGACGACCCGGCTCACCAGAACGGGCGAGGTGCTCGGCACCCCGGCGTACATGGCGCCGGAGCAGGCCACGACCGGAGTCGCCGGCCCGCAGAGCGACCTCTACTCCCTCGGCGTGATCCTGGACGAGATGCTCGCCGGCGAGAACCAGTTCGCCGCCCCCACCGCGCTGGCCTCGATGCGCAACCACACGGACGTCCCGCCCCGGCCGCTACGCGCCAGAAGGCAGGGCATCCCCGAAGGTCTGGAGCGGCTGGTCCTGTGGCTGCTCGCCAAGTCTCCCGAGGAACGGCCGGCCACCGCGGAGGTGGTCTACGAGCGGCTGCTGGACTTCTGCCGCGAGCTGCCGCCCTTTCCCGGTTATGTGAACCTGGACGCGCCGCACCCGGTGCGTATGTACGCCGCGGTCGTCGGACGCGTCGCTCCCATGGGAGCGAACCGGAACCGCCGGCCCGCCGATCCGGTACGGCCGCCGCGGATCAGGCTCGCCGGAGAATCTGCGCAGATCGGACGCGATGACTTCGAACGCGCCCGTAGGGATGCCAGGAAGCTCAAGGTGGAATCGCGCTTCACCCAGGCGGCGGATGTGCTGGCGGAGGTGATGCGTCCCGCCGAGGGCTCGTTCGGCTCGGCCAGCTCCGAGGTGGTGGACCTGCGGATCGAGCTCGCCGAGGCGCTCTTCCTCGGCGGGGACTACCGCCGGGCGGCGCCCGAGTTCCAGCGGCTGGCGGCCGATGTCGCCAAGGTGGAGGGTCCGGGCAACAACCTCGCACTGCGGTGCCGGTTGATGGAGGCGAACTGCCATGCGGCGGTCGGGGAGATGAGCCTCGCCCTGGCACAGTTCCGTGAGCTCCTGGCCGACGAGAGGCGATTCGGCGCCGACGAGGAGCGGATCTTCGAACTCCGGCGTCAGATCGGGCTGGTGGAACTCGGCTCGGGCAACCGGGCCCAGGCCAGACGCACGCTGGGTGACCTGCTGGGCGACCTGGAGCGGAGATACGGTCCGCAGCACGCCGAGGCCGGTAAGGTCCGCGCGCTCCTCGACGGTCTCGACGATCGATGACGCCCCCGCGAGATTGCGTCCGCGGCCGTGCTGTACGACCTCGTCTCAGCGGCCTCTGGTCGCTCGCGGGACCGGCTCAGTCGAAGACGGAGACGCGGGTGCGGTGGTGTCGTGGGGTGTCGATCTCGTCGATCACCGCCACCGCGAGGTCCGCGTAGGACAGGTGCGCCGATGCCGCCTGGGGCACGGTCTCTCCACCGATCCGGTAGCGGCCGGTTCTGGGGCCCGTCGATTCCAGCAGCGCGGGCGGGGTCAGCATGAGCCAGTCGACCGCGGTGTCCCCGGCCTCGCGGAGCCGGTCCAGACCGGCCGTGTGCGCGATGGCGAACGGCCGGATCTCAGCGGGGAAGACCGAGGGGTCGTCCATCACCGGACGCCCGTGGGCGTCGCGGAGGTTCGCGAACAGCCCGACCAGGACGAGCCTGGGCACCCGCGCTTCGGCCAGGCCGTGCAGCAGGGCGTCGGCCGCCTTCACGAAGAACCGCGGGTCGAGGTCGGCGAAGCCCTGCTCCGGGCCGGAGAACGGGCTCACCGCCTGAACCGCGGCGTCATGGCCGGGCGCGATCGAGGAGATCGCCGATGCGTCCGTGACGTCGCCCCGCACCACGCGGACGCCGTCCGCCTGAATGCCGGGGTACCTGTCCGGATCCCGGACCACTGCCGTGACGCGATGTCCGCGCTCACGTGCCTCGGCCGTGACCGCCCGTCCCGCCCGGCCCCCCGCCCCGAAGATGACGATGTCGCTCATGTCGCTCCAATCCGGCCGCGTAGGTCGCCGCCGGACAGGACGGTATCTGGGAGATACTGGTTACCTCAAAGATACCGGGATAGCCTCGCGTCCATGATCGAACCCCTGGACCCGCAGATGTTCGACCCGGTGTGCCCGTCCAGCGCCATGCCGATACAGATCGGCGACAAGTGGACCGCGATGGTCGTGCTCTGTCTCGAAGGCGGCCGGCGGCGGTTCAACGAACTGCGGGGACCGCTGCGCGGCGTCACCCCGAAAGTGCTCACCCAGACCCTGCGGGCGATGGAACGCGACGGTCTGGTCACCCGCACCGCGTACGACGAGAACCCGCCCCGGGTCGAGTACGAGCTGACGACGCTGGGGCGCAGCCTGCTGACCCTCATCGCGGCCGCACGCGCCTGGAGCGGGGAGCACCTCTCCGCCCTCCTCGAAGCCCGTGACGCGCACGACTCCGCACCCGGCCCACCACCGCTGAGAACCGCTGAGACAGGCGTAGACGGGGATCAGCGGTCTCGTTCCGGTAGCCGCAACCACAGATCCGGTGGGCCGACGACGGCCCGCGCGTCGGACGGTCGCAGCCCCGCCGCCGCGCAGCAATAGGCCACGGCCTGGCCCTGGTAGAGGTACTCGGCGAGAATCTCGTCGGCCGTCAGGTGGCCCCCGGCGTCGCCGCCGCCGGGATGCGTGTCCGAGTCATCGAGGACGCCGTCGCGGCTCACGGCCCCCTGGTTTCCGCTCTTGGGATTGGCGCCCATGCTGTAGCAGACGGTTCCCACGGACAGCGGCAGGGTCACTTCGGGGGTGGAGGGGACGTATCCCCATGGTTGGGTGACGACGCATCCGCCGGGAACGTCGGTGACCCCGACGATCCTCAGACTGCCGTCGAAGTCGGACCACGGATCGTCCAGGGCCGCCTCGACGTCGGCGTCATCGGCCGGCCGGGCCGCCAGCCGCCGGGCGGCCTCGGCCGCGCTGATGTTCGCCACGCACGCCACGCTCAAGCCTTCTTCGTCGAATTCCCCCAGCGCGGCGATAAGGCGTCGCGCCTCCGTGACCGTCGCGGCCTCGGCGGGGGACAGGCCGGGATGCCCGGCGGGGACCGGGAACAGGTCGGGCGCCGGACCGGCGAGGGCGAGTCGTCCAGGAGACCATCCGGCCATCATGGGCCGCCACGGGTCCGCTCCGGCGGCGACCAAGGCGCGGGCGTTGTCCAGGCGGTGGGCGAAGACGGCCACCCACAGGGCGGTCCGGTCGTCGTACTCGGCGTCGACGTCGTCGACGTGACCGGCCAGCTCGGTCACCGACTCGGGCGTTCCCCATTCGGCCGCGAGGTGCAACGGTTTTCCGTCGTAGCCGCCGAAGGCGTAGGCGCCCGAGTTCGGGTCGGCGCCCGCTTCCAGCCTGGCGCGGATCACATCGCGATCGGCCCAGCCGCGCGCGCTGACGCCGAACCATCCCGCCGCCCCGGAACCGGTCATGACGCTCCTCGAATCGGCGTGCAACGGGCAGGGCGATTATGTCGTATCCGAACTGTCCGTCGTTTCGCCTCGGCCCTCTGCCGAGCGGGCAGAGGGCCGAGGTCAGGTTCAACTCCTGGTTCTCACCAGGAACGGGTCTCCGTCGCCTCCACCGGTGGCTCCTGTGCTGCGGGCCACTGACGGGCTTGCCGGAACAGCGCCCATTGGCCGACCCGGTTCGTTCTGTGGGATCGAGGTCAGTCGTCCCACCACTTGCTTCCGCCGGGGCCGGTCTTGTTGCCGTTGGTCGCGCACTGGGTGATGCCGTCGACATTGACGCACACGCGCATCCACTTCCCCTTGTGGTAGGAGAAGTAGGTCCGGTCGCGGTAGTACGGGCCGCACTGGGTCCAGCTCTGTCCCTGGTTCTCGGAGACGTCTATCCACACCTTGTCGCCCGACTTGTAGCCGGAGGCGATGTTGCCCTGGCTGTAGTCGAAGGTCGGTTCCGTGCGCAGCTGGAACACGCGGCCACGGAACGAGGTGAGGCCGTTGTTCTGCGAGGGGGTGCCCGCCCCCTTGTGGGTGATCAGGGGATCCACGGTGACGGTGGTGTAGCCGCACGACACGGCGGCCTGGGCGGCCTGGACACCGGCGAACGGCGCCACGGTCGCGGTCAGCAGCAAACTACCGGCGATCGCCAGGCGACGGGATGTTTTCATCTCTTCCTTTTCTCCTGTATTTCCGGTGAAGAGGGAACCGATTCGGCGTGCTACCTGTCCGGTCGATTCCGTGGTTTTTCTTTGGGAATCGACAACTCGGTCGCGGTCGCCGAAGGTGATCCCGGCAAGGCCGGTTCGATGGTCTGCCCGGAAGACGGTCACTCGATCAAATGATCGAACACGGGGTGGGGGTACGGGAACCTGGAAGCTTCCAGGGGTGACGAGAACATGGCAGATGGTGCGACCGTCGAGGATGGCCGGCATCGCCCATTCCGTGACCGGGGCCGGTTCATTTGGACGTACCGATGGCGAGACGGGCCGCACAGCGGCGGGAAATAAGGAAGAAGAAGGGGATATGTCGGTGCTAGCCTTCCGGGGTCGGCCGCGGGACTTCGGTGCGACTTCCGGGACCCGCCTTTGAAGCGATGATTCGCAGCTCGTGCCCCCATTCCCCGGCCGGCCCCGTACACCACCTCGGGAGGCGGAGATCGAGACCAGTGCGGATCTGATCGCCGCCGAGGACGTCCTGCTGTTCGTGAACGCGGCGATCACCGCCACCGGCCAGCGTGAGTTCCACTCCGGCGCGGAGGAGCAGAGCCTCTCGCTGGACTTCCTGCACGAGTACCTGCTGGGCAACTACCGCGACCTGTACGCGGCCACCCTCGCCCTGGACGTCAACGACCACAACGCCGTACTGATCGCTCGAAACCTGCTGGTCACGGCGGGGGAGGCGGACCTGGAGCAGCGCCGGGCCGAGGGGCGCCTGATCGCCCGGCGGCTGGCCCTGCTGCCGCCGCCCAGGGTGTACGGGCTCTTTCGCGAGCTGCGCCGCGCCAGGGTCAACAACCGGCGGACCAGGGCGATCATGCGGGACTGGCTGGCCGCCCGTCCCGACCTCACGTTCGACGCGGTGAAGTACCGCGGCGCCGTCAGGGACGCCGTCCGCCATGCCCACCTGAGCCCGGCCGGGGAGCTGGGGCCGTTCCTGTTCACCCCGCACCGGCCGGCCGCCTACACCACACCGATCCTGGAGACCTGGCGGCGGGCCCACTACGAGCAGGCCGCGCTGTACAGGCTGCCCTACACGGTGGCGGAGGGGTTCGCGGCGAAGCACCGCATCGCCCGCGCCACCTTCCTGGAGCGCATCGCACCCCGGCTCACCCGGCTGGAGCGGCTGCGCCTGCAGGAGTCGGCGCGCGGCCTGAAGGTCGACGCGGTGCGGGCCGACCTCACCACGATGCCGCTGACCCGGCTGGCGTCGTACGTGCTCGCCCTCTCACTGGATGATCGCGTGCGCCGCCGCGCCGAGCTGACGGCGGCGCTGCGCGCGGCCGCCCGCCGGACCGCGGGCGACCAGGCCGGGAGCTGGGGCGCGGTGGCCGCCGTCCTCGACGACAGCTTCTCCGCGTACGGCTCGGGGCACAAGCGCCACCGTCCGCTCGCCGTCGCGCTCGCCTGCCATTTCCTGCTGGAGGCGCTGGCCGCCGAGTACACGCCGCTGTGGCTGTCGGGTCGTACGGACGCGCTGCTCGTCCATCCGTACGGGGCGACGCCGCTCGGCGAGCGCATCCTGGACGGCCTCGAACGCGGGCCCGGGCGCCTCGTCATCGTCTCCGACGGATGGGACAACTCACCGCCGGGGCTCGCGGGAGAGGTGCTGCGGATCTGGCGCACCCGGCTCGACCCGGACCACAGCTGCGCCGTCGTGCACCTCAACCCGGTGTACGACGCCGCCGACTTCGACGTACGGCGGCTGGCGCCCACCGTCCCGACCGCCGGGATTCGCGACGCCGAGAACCTGGTCGCCCTGGTGGAGCTGGCCCGGTTCGCGGAGGGGCGCACCGGGATCTTCGAGCTCCGTGCCCACCTGGCGCGCCGCGTCGAGGGGTTCCTGCGGGAGGACGCATGACAGATCTCGCTCTCACCGGGCTCACCACCCGCCCCGCGCAGGTCTGGGGTGGCGTACGGCTCGTCCCGCTGGTCCGCGAGGAGCCGATCGAGGACCTGCGGCTCGACGCCCGCCTCTACGACGCGGAGTCCGGCGTCGTCGAGGTGGACCCGCGGACCGAGTACCTCTCCTACATTCCGCACGGGTTCGTGGCGAGCTGGACGCGCGACGGCACCCCCGCCGCGGCGTACGGAACCCAGCTGCGCGGGCCGGCCGAGCGTGACCGCACGCCCAGCCGGATGCCGCTGCGGTTCCACCGCCGGATGGCTCGCCGAGCCGACCGGAACCGGCTGCGCTTCCTGCCGCTGCACCTGGCGCTGGAGGGTTACCTGGCGCTGCACTTCGGCGGCCCGGAGATCGTGTGGGAGGAATGGTCGCACCGCGCGATCAGCCACGGGCTTTCGCCTCGCGTCGAGGAGGCGTACGTGGGCGCGGAGGTCGGCGGCCTGGAGGACGCCCTTCGCGTCTTCGAGATCCACCCCGGTCAGTGCGGCGTCCTCGTCTACGTCGCGGACGCGCTCGCCGCCGCGTTCGTGGTGCCGCATCCCGATGACTACCGCGCCCTGTACGCGACCCTCGTGCACGATCTGTACGGCGAGCTGATCTACCACTACGCGATGCTCAGCGGGCCGGTGCCCGATTTTCGGGCCCGCATCGTGGACGCGACGGTGCACTCACTCGCCGACCTGCGCGCGCGGGCCCGCCGGCAGCAGGACGAGTGGGCGGCCTTCCATGACCGGGTCATGGCGGGCGGGCTGCTGGACGCGGACTACACGTACCGGCGCGTCTACCAGATGGGCGGGTATCGGCTGTCCCGCTTCCTGCCGCCCTTCGAACGTCGGCGTGAGAACCACATCGGCGAGCTCGTCACCGACGGCGCCGGCCGGCTCGCGTACCTCAAGACGTTCCGTCTGTCGGAGAACCAGGTCCGCCGCGGTCATCTGCTGACCCGGCTCGCCGCGGCCGACTGGAACCTGGCCGACACCGCCGTCACGCTCGGCGTGACCGAGCCGCAGCTCGGCCTGCGCATCGAGGCCGCGGGCTTCGGTCACCTCCTCCGCCAGGACGTCCTCGACCACTACCGGGCTCAGGCCCGCCGCGCCGCCCGGTGACCGCCCGGGATCGGCACAGGCGTGCCGGGGAAGGGTGCCGTCGCCGTCGCCGACCGGCTTTCCGGCCCTGCCCCGTGCCATCTCGGTGAGCCACGCGGCGGGGAACATGCCGTACCGGAGCAGGGTCGCCAGCTCGCCGTCCGGCGCCTTCTTGAGGTCGCCCGCCTGCCACTCCGAGCCGAGCAGGACCGGCTGCGCGCCGACCGCGGTGGCCAGGGCGTCGCCGATCACCTTCCGGTGCCCGTCGGCCACCTTCTTGTCGTACCTGTCCAGACGGCCGAGCATGCCGAGGACTGCTTCGGCAGGCCGGCCTCCACTCCCGGCACGGGCAGGTCCTGGTTGATCGTCTGCAGGCGTTCGCGCAGCCCTTGGGGTGAGGTAAAGCCCGTAGTCCGGCCTGCCCGGCCGGGCTCCAGCGGTTCCTTCGCCCGGTGTCCGGCAGCGGTCCGTACGGTGGGCCCGAGCCGCGCGGCGGAGTCGGTGCCTGACCCGGGGCGCGGCCCGATGTGACAGGGAATGCGCATGGGGTGGCGTATTCGCAGTCCAGGGGCGTGACGGTGGGGCAGTGTCGATTCCCGGCCCCCTCGTTCGACGCGTCAGCGAGGCCGGGTGAGACCGGCGGACCGAGTACGGCGACGGATCCCCGTCGCACCAGAGAGGAATCTCAATGACCGCCGTCCAGTCTGGCACCGTCATCCCCGTCATCCCCGCGACGCGTGCCCTGCTCACCTGCTCCGTCGCCGCCACGACCCTCTTCGCGGTCGTGTCGCTGGCCCAGGCCTTCACCCGCGAGGGCTTCGACCTGACGCGTCACCCCCTGAGCATGCTGAGCACCGGCGATCTGGGCTGGCTGCAGATCGCCAACTTCCTGGTCAGCGGTGCTCTGACGATCGCGGGCGCGATCGGCCTGCGCCGCGTGCTGCGCGGCACGCCCGGTGGCACCTGGGCGCCCAGGCTGATCCTGGTCAACGGCGTCGCGATGGCCGCCGCCGGGGTGTTCGTCATGGACCCGGGCGACGGCTTCCCGGCAGGCACCCCGCTGGGCCAGACGGGTACGTTGAGCGGGAGCGGCCTCATGCACATGGTCGCCGGATCCATCGCGTTCACCGCGCTCATCGCCGCCTGCTTCGTGCTGGGCCGTCACTTCTCCCGCGCCGGCCGCCCCGGCTTCGCCGCCGCCTCGCGGCTCAGCGGCCTGGTCTTCGCCATCGGCGACATCTGGGCGATGTCGGGTGGGCAGGCGGGATCGCTGATCCTGGCCATCGGCGCTATCACCGCGATGGTGTGGGTCGCCGTGGTGGCGGCGGACCGGTTGGCCTCGCTCCGCTAGAGACACCCGGTGGAGACCCGCCGCGGGCCGTGTCCCCTCGCACCGCGAGGGGACACGGCCCGTTCTGCTCGGCCAGGTCGTCTCGCCTGTCGTCACCCTCCATAGCCGGGCCTCGGCGCCCGAGGGCAGGGACGCGGCGTGCGGACATCGGGTCAGACCTTGATCTGACGGGTGATGGACGGGTCGGTGATCGCGGTGTCGTCGGCCAGCAGGAACGCCTTGGAGATGATGACCGACAGCATGCCGCCCTCCTCCTCGAACGGCAGGAAGACCGAGTCGGACCCGCCCCGGGGGACGATGCAGAGATAGGCGTCGTTGGGCTCCATCAGGATGTTGCCCGACCCCAGGTGGATCCGGTAGGTGCGCAGGTCACCGCGGACCCGCAGGAAGCGGTCGGTGAGTTCGGCCCGGTCGGCGATGCGCAGGCGGGGGAGCAGCCGGGCCAGGGCGTCGCGACGGATCTCGGCGGTCTCGGTGAGATCGCCGAAGTTGTAGGACTGCCAGTAGTCGCCCTGCCCTTCGGGGTCAAGACCGACGGAGGAGACACCGACGGCGAGGTCGGCGTCACGCATGACCTCCGACAGCACCAGCGACGGCACCTCGGTCAGCGGTGCCGGTCTACGGAACTCCTCCTGCGACGACTCCTCGTCGGTGCGGTAGAACCGGATCGGGCCACTGACGCAGAACGCGGCGGTGCCACCACCGTCGGTCTCCCAGGACTCCCAGGGAAGGTGCATGTCCCAGCGCGCCTGCCAGCCGAGGATGTCCTTGACGGCCTCGCCCTGCTCAGAGCCGCCCGCCGCGTCCCAGTGACCGAGCGAGAGACCGGTCCAGCCACGTTCGGACAGCAGCGCCTTGGCCTGGCCGTACCGCAGCCGGTGCTCGGCGAAGCGGTTGGAGAGCGTCCCGGACCGCTCCTCGGCCGGGGTGAGCAGGTAGACCTCGCGAAATGCCTGCTTGAACGGCTGCCGTGACCCGATCTCCAGGAGGTGGTCGCGCCAGGCGCGGACCTCCTCGACGGTCTCCCTGATGGGATGCCAGAGCTGCATCGGGGTGTCCGCACGAGGCTGGATCCGGCGGCCGAGCGGGTCGGTGAGCTCCCAGCCGTCGCCGGCCCTGACCGGTGTCCCGGCGGGACCCTGCAGGATCTGCCAGATCAGCCGCCTGCCGTGGACGCCGGTGACGGGGTGGTCGAGGAAGAACTCCTCGACCTGACCCCAGCGCCAGACCCGGTCTTCGGCAAGCGCTCGCTCGACGCGGAACCGTTCGGTGGGCAGGGTCCCGCGTATCTCCTTGAGTGTGTTCCTGAACTCGGAGAGCAGCGCGCCGTGGCTCTCCCTGACTGCTTTCGGCACTGATTTGACTGGTCTGCCTGCCGGGTTGAGGAAGGTCAGCAGCGGTGTGCCCGCCTCGTTCAGCGCCAGGCGGATGACGTGCTCGCCCGCCCTCTCCTCGCGTACGCCGTCGAGGCCGAGTCCGAACGTCGGCGCGGTCCGGTCGAGTAACTGCTCGCGGCTGAGCCCGGCATGGACGGCCACCGTGTCCAGCACCTGTGCGACCTTCGCCAGAATCGACTTCCTCCTGACCTTGGCCTGCATCCGGGCCAGCGGAGCCACCACCTCCAGGCCGCCGTTCCGGCCCAGTACCAGCAGGGCGGCGTTGACCAGCATCTCGCAGCGCGAGTTGGGTCCGGACCCGCCGATTCCGGTGCCCGCCGCCAGCGCCACCTCTCCGAGCAGCGGGACCGTCCAGGGCTCGCCGATCAGCTCGCAGTTCCACACCATGCCACGCAGCAGTGTGGCGGTGCGTTCATGGAGGTATGTCGTCGTGGTCCGTACATGATCGCCGTATCGCTGCTGGACCGTCGACTCCCGATAGGCGGGCACCCGACCCAGGATCTCCCGGATGAGCGCGGTGGCGTCCGGCGTGAGCAGGTCGGCGGCCTGCCCGAGCCAGGCGGGCTTGGGACGCGCCGAGGTGGCGGTCATCCAGTGGCGCAGCAGGGGGAACGTCCGCGGGTCACCGAGGCGCGAGCCGTACTCGGTGACCAGCAGGGCGGCGAAGCCGTCGCCGCCGCCGACCAGGCAGGTGGCGGCCGTTACGGGGTTCTCGGCGTGCCCGGCCAGGAAGACGTCCATGTCGCGCTTGAGCCGCGAGCCGGAGTGCCATGGGTGGGCGGTCATGATCTCCTGGATCCGGCGCATCGTGGGAAGATGGCGGCGTTGTTCCTCGTGGGTGAGCTTCCTGGTGACCGCCCACGGGATGAGCAGCGGGGCCTCGTGGGCGTAACCGTGCAGGATCGGCTCGACCGCTGCCCGCCAGAGCAGCTCGATCTCGTCACCGGTCCAGGCGGGTCTCCGCTCGGAGACCCGCAGGGCCAGCAGCGCGGAGCCGGGGCGGTGGTCGCGGGGCATGCTCATCCGCAACTGCGCCCACACTCCCACCGCGCGCCACTGCGCGTCGCTGAGATCGGACCCGAGCGCGGCGGTGACCTTCTCGGTGAACGTCGGTGCGGGCCAGCACTGCTCCGGTACGTAGAACTCGTCGAGCCGGGCGAACACGTCCGCGCGGGTCCGGTCGAGGTCGCCGAGCCAGCCGAGCTGCTCGGCGGAGAGCTCGTCGAGAAGGCCCATGTCAGAAGTCAACGGTCGTCTCCAGCGATAGGGGGCACCGCCATGACTACCAACCGGCTCCGACAATCCCGGCCGCGGTTTCAGGCGGGCAGATGAGCATCGAGCCAGGTACGCTCGCCCGGATGCGCGGCCATACCGGTCGCCAAGGTCAGCAGGCCCGCGGTGGTCTCGGCGAGGGCGGAGACGGCGAACCGGCTTACGGCAAGGACGTCCGCGGCCGACCGGCTGCCGCCACGCGCCGCGTTGAGCGTCCTGGCCGTGGCCTTCGGGCTCGGAACAGCCGTCATGGCGATACCCGGACTGCCGGTGTGGGCGGTCTTCGCGGCCCACACCGGCCTCGGGCTGGTCGCCGCGCTGGTGGCGTACTTGGGCCTGGCGCGCCGGCCGGCACGCGCCTCCGGCCGTCCGTCCATCGCCATCACCTGGCGCAACAACGTCCGGCTGTGGTCGTCGGTGGTCTTCGATCCGCCGAGGGTCAGGACGGTGACATGCTCTGGATGCCGATGACGGCGAGCAGTCTCAGCCTGTCGGCGGCCTCGCTGCCGGGGGCGGCGGTGTAGGCGACGATGCGGAGATCGCTGCCGTGCACGGTGAGCACGTCGCAGTCGAGCGTGAGCGGGCCGAGCTCGGGGTGGTCGACGGTTTTGGTGTCCGACTCGTGGACGCCGACGACGTGCGCGTCCCACAGTTCCGCGAAACGGGGGCTGAGGTTCCGCAGGTCGGTGACGAGCGATCTCAGGTCGGCGTCGGCGGGATAGCGGGCGGTCGCCGATCTGAGGTCGGCGACCGTGGCCGCCTCGAACCGGGCCTCCTGCTCGGCGGTGTGGCTGACGCGACCGGACCCGCCGGAGAAGTGGCGCCAGAGCAGGTTGCGGTCGCGTCCGCGCAGCACGGACGGGTCCCCGAAGAGCGCGGCCCACAGCGGGTTCCAATCGAGCAGGGTCCAGGCTGCGTCGTGGACGCTGACCGGGGTGCCGTCCAGCTGGTCGAGCAGCCGCCGCACCCCCGGCGTGATGTGGGCCGACATCTGCCCGGTGGTGGGCGGCGGCCGGCCGGCCAGCAGGAACAGGTGCTGCCGCTCCGTCGCGGACAGCCGCAGGGCCCGCGCCAGCGCGGTGAGGATCTGCGCGGACGGGGAGGAGGCCCGGCCCTGTTCGAGGCGGGTGATGTAGTCGGCCGACACCCCCGCGAGCATCGCCAGCTCCTCGCGCCTCAGCCCGGCCGCCCGGCGCGGGCCGCCGGCCGGTAGGCCGACCGTGGTCGGGCCGACCCGGTCCCGCCAGTGCCGAAGCGCGGCACCCAGCTCTCCGTTCCCGGTCATTCATCCAGTATGCGATGGTTCTCCGGCCCCTGCCTGGTACCGCCTGTACCAGGCAGGACGGATTCCCGGTGTTTCCTGTCCGGGGCGGCGTCCGTTGCCTGGTACCGCCGTTCCCAGGAAGCGCGAGGTACTACCTGTGCGGTTCCGCGCCGACGACAGTGGTGGGCATGACAACCACACTGATCACCGGAGCGAACAAGGGGCTCGGCTTCGAGACCGCCCGCCGCCTGATCGCGGCGGGACACACCGTCTACCTCGGGGCACGCGACGAACTGCGCGGGAAGGAGGCGGTGGAGAGCCTCAACGCCCGGGGTGGAGCGGGCGAGGCCCGCCCGCTGCTGATCGACGTCACCGACGACGACTCCGTCCAGGCCGCCGCGGCGGTCGTCCGCGAGCAGGTCGGCCACCTCGACGTCCTCGTCAACAACGCGGGTATCGCCGGACCGCGCAAACCGGTCGGCGAGGTCACCGGTTCCGACACCAGGACCGTCTACGAGACCAACGTCTTCGGCGCCGTGCGCGTCACGCACGCGTTCCTGCCGCTGCTCGAAGCCGGTGACGCCCCCGTCGTCGTGAACGTCGGCAGCGGTCTGGGCTCGCTGGCGGTGACCACCGATCCCACCCGCTTCGAGTCGAAGATACCCGCCCTGGTCTACTGCTCCTCCAAGGCCGCGCTCAACATGCTCACCGTGCAGTACGCCAAGGCGTACCCGAAGATCAGGATCAACGTGGTGGACCCCGGCTACACCGCCACCGACCTCAACGGCCACAACGGTGTGCAGACCGTCGAGCAGGGCGCGGAGGTCATCGTGCGCCTGGCCATGGTCGGCGCCGACGGTCCCACCGGTGGCTACTTCGACGCGGCAGGTCCCGTCCCCTGGTGACAGCCGTTCCGCCCCGGTCGGCCCGCCCCGGACAACGCTAGATTCCGACGTGGATGTGCGAGGCCCACAGAGTCGGGCTGGCCGGGTAGTCGTCGCGGAGCCGCCGGATGGCGTGGTGCAGGGCATGGGCCGCTCGCTCGCTGCGCGGTTCGGTCGTACCGCCGTCGGTGAGGTGGGTGTAGACCTCGTCGGCGACGGTGACGGCGACCCTGTCGTTGATGCTCCACAGGGTGCCGATGACGTGCTTGTAGCCGACCAGTTGGAAGGCGGCGGTGATGTGGACGGCCTGGTCGGCCAGACGCTGGCTGGTCTCCGTGGTGCCGCACGCCGACAGGTAGGCCAGGTCGGCACGGGCGAGGTGGAGCCGGGCCAGAGCCGTGACGGTGAGCGGTCTGGTCTCGTGGTCGTACAGCAGCAGCCTGCCGGCGGCGGGGTTGTTCGCGTCGCTGAGCCCGTGGCAGGCCAGATGGACGATGCGATGACGGGGCAGCGCGGCCAGCACGCCGTCGTGGTCGGCGGCCGGTCCGGTGAGAAGGAGAGAGCCGGGGAGTAACTCGGTCAGGCGCTGTGCCTCGGAGCGGGCACCCGGCAGGGCGGAGACGAGGGCACCGGGGGTTTCCGGCATCGCGACGATCAGCGCGCCCTTTCCCCGGCCGGCATCCGGTCCGGGGGAGTCGCGGTGGGCCTGCCGGGCGTAGCGCAGCGCGCGGAGGGTGGTCGTGTAGGAGGAGACGACCCGGTCCATCACCGTCGGCGGCGTGTCGTGGAGATCGTCCTCGCCGGTGTCCGGCGGAGCCGCACCGTGGTGGCCCGCGGCGTGCAGCGGCAGGAACGCCATCTCCCCGACCGGGCACCACCACAGACGCGGCCACCTACCGCCCACCTCGACCGGGCCGGTCAGGCCGAGTTCGGAGAGCACGGGGCCGGTGATCTCGTCCCACAGCCAGGAGAGCACGGCTCGCACCTGCTGCTGGCCCCGTAGCCGTTCGCCTGGTGAGCCGGTGGTGAGGGCGAGCGCGGACTGGAAGCGGTTGACCTGTTCGACCACGTCGCCGATGGTGATGCCGGGCAGCTCCACCAGCTTGACCGGCTGTCCGGCGTCCGAGGTGAGAATCAGCACGTCACATCGGAAGTTGCTCACGTTCACGATCGCCACCGGTCCGTCGGCCGCCTGCCCGCGCAGGTCGTCGATCCGCGGCGGGAGCAGGAACGTCGCCAGGCCGGGAACCTCGCGAATCCGGGTGAGCAGTTCCTCCCACTCGTCGGCCAGCCGCCGGCGCCGGTCGGCGAGGTGCCGGATCGCCCACCGTGCCTGTTCCTCGCGGGTCTCACCGACCGCTTCACCGCCGGGCGAGGTCATGGGAGGAAGGGCCGGGCCGCCGGTGGCGGGGTCGAAGCCGGAAGGGTCCGTGGCGTCCAGTTCGTCGCGGAGCCGTACGAACTCCGCCGCCTGCTCCGGCGCGTGAGCGTGCAGATCGGAGAGATCTCCCCGGGCCCCCATGGTCTCGGCCAGCAGCACCCCGCGAGCCTGTTCGAGCAGTTCCACCGCCCGGTCCGGGCGTCCCGCCCCGATCGCCGCGGACGCCGCCTCCGCGGCGACCCAGGCCGCTCTTCCCAGGCCGTGTTCGCGATCCGCCCGCGACAGCCGGCGCGGCGAGAACTGCGGTAGCAACGCGACGGCGTTCTCCAGTGTGGTGAGCGCCGTCGTGGCGTCCCCCGCCGCCATCGCCAGCACCCCCGTTCCTCTCATCGCGTTGAATCTCGTGCTCACCGATGAGGCCGTCGAGGCGGTGGCCCGGGTGAACAGGGCGCCGGCCTCCCGCCGTGCATCCGGATCTCCGGTCCGCTCGAAGGAGCTCCACAGGGCCCGCCCCAGGGCGAGGGAGATCTCGCCGTGAACGGGATGTTCGGGTGAGGTGGTGGCGAGCGCGTCCCGGTAGGCCCGCACCGCCTCGCCGAGGGTGTTCATGTCTCCGGTCCGCTCGAACATCCTGCCGAGGGCCGCTCCGAGGTTGGCCGAGTACGCCGTGTAGGCGGCGTGTTCGACCGGGGTCGCGGCCAGGGACCGGCGGAACAGCTCCAGCGCCTCGGCTTCGGCGTCCGGATCCTTGGTCCGCTTGGCCAGGTCGAGCAGAGTCATGCCGAGGGTGTTCAGGTACGCGGTGTGGTTGATGTGTTCCGGCGGGGTGACGGCGAGCGCGTCCCGGTTCGCCCGCACCGCCTCCCGAAGGTCTTCCAGATCGCCGGCCCGCTCGAATCTCAGCCGCAACGCGTTGCCGAGCAGCATGGAGCACGGAGCGTAGCGGAGGTTGCCGGAAGGGACGGCGGCGGTCGCGGCCCGGCACACCTCCACCGCCTCGGTCAGTGTGCCGGTGTCCCCGGTCCGGCCGAACAGGATCATCAGGGCACTCCCGAGGTCACGCAGGTAGCCGGCACGGTCGGGGTCGCCGGGCGGGGTGACGGCGAGCGCGTCCCTGTTCGCCTCCACGGCCTCGGTCAGGGCATCCGCGTTCCCGGTCCTGATGAACAGGGCCATCAGGGCGATCCCGAGCTCGCGCAGGCCCCTGCCCCGGTGGGGGGCGTTCCGAGGGGTCGCGGCGATCGCCTCCCGGTACGCCTCCACCGCCTCGGTCACCCTGCCCAGGTCCCCCGTCACCTGGAACGACAGGCGCAGGGCGACCCCGAGCTCGTTCAGGTGCCCGGCGCGGTCGGGGTGTCCGGGGGGAGTGGCGGTGACCGCGGCCCGGCCCGCCTCCACCGCCTCGGTCAGGGTGTCCACGTTCCCGGTCCGCTCGAACAGCGCCTGCAGGGCGGCCCCGAGCCGCGCCAGACGTCTGGCGTGCTCGGGGTGTCCGGGTGGGGTGGCGGCGACCGCGGATCGGTACGCCTGGACCCCCTCGGTCAGCGCGTCCACGTCGCCGGCCAGCCAGAACAGGCTCTGCAGGCAGATCGCGAGGCCCGCCAGAACGTAACCGTGATCCGGGTGGCCGGGCGGGGCGGCGGCCAGGGCCTGGCGGAACAGTGAGATCGCCTCGCGGGTGGGTTCCGGGTCCCCGGTCGCCCCGGACAGGGTCCGCAGGGCGAACCCGAGGTTGGCGCGGCCGGTGACATGGTCCGGGTGGCCGGGAGGGGTGGCGGCCAGGGCGCGCCGCAGCAGGTTCACGGCCTCGACGGCGAGGGCCGGATCCCCGCTTCGCCGGGCGCGCCCGAGCAGGTGCCGGGCCTGCTCGGTCCACTGCTCGGGCCCGTCCTCGCCGAGCTTCGGAACGTCGGCGACCACGCTCGGATTCTGCCGGAAGTAGGTTCGCAACGGTTCGGGAACGCGGTCGGGAGCGACCCGGTGGACCTGCGCCAGCAGGATCACCGCGGTCCGCATGTCGTCGTCGTCCTTGCCCCCGGACAGCGACTGCCAGCGGAACATGTACAGCATGCCGACGGTGTGCGCGACCTCCATGTCGCCGGCCACGTCACCGACGAGCTCCAGCAGCCGTCTCACCTCGTCCAGGGCGTCGGCACCCAGGAGCCGTCCGGGGTCCCCGGTGGTCGGGAGCGCCAGGATCCGCCTGCGGATCGCGGCCAGAAGAAGCTCTCGCACTGGCGTCCTCCCGGTACCGGCACCGTGTGATGACCCTGCCCGCCTCGCCGTTTTCTGATGTTAGATCACGTATGAACCGCACGCCTTACACTCGCCATGGCGCATACCGGGAGTGAGGATCATGGACGGGCTGGCGGAGCGAGTCGGAAACCTGTGCGCCCTGCTGGGTGCGGACGACGACCTGTCCGGGTACGTCGAGCAGGCGGGTGCGGGTGAGACGCTGGCGGCCGTCGTGGACGCCCTCGGCCGTGGCGAGTACGGCGCGGCGCTGGAAAGAGATCTGGACGCGCTGGACGAGGCGATGGCCAGGTTCGGGCTGGGAGCCGTGACGACCTCCGAGCGCGTCTACCGCCCGGTGGCGGGCACCGGTGGCGGCCATCCCGTGGTGCAGGCGTGGGCCTGTCCCCTGCTGAGGCGGTGCGGCCGCGTCGAACCCGTGACGCGGGAGTCCGCACCACCCGTGTGCGCGGCCCTCGGCACCGCGATGGCGCTGGTACGGGTACCGACATGACCGTCTTCCTGGCCGAGTTGGGCAAGAAGCTGGCCGAGAGATGGCTGACCCTCCTCGTCCTCCCCGGTCTGGTCTATCTGACCTGCGCCGTGGTGGCCGCCACCCTGCGGCACGGCCGCGCCCTGGACGTGGCGGCACTTCGCGACACCGCCAACCGGATCGCCGCGCAGCCGGCCTCCGCCAGCCCCGGCGCCGTCCTGCTGGCCGCGGCCGGGATCCTGGCCGCGGCGGCCGCCGCGGCCCTGACCGCCGCCGCACTCGGGCAGGCGGTCGAGCGGGTCTGGACCACCCCCGGACGCAACCCGCTGGCCCGGCGGCTCACCGAGCGCCGCAGGAAGCGCTGGGACGAGGCCGACGCGCGCGTCCGGCGGGAGATCACCGCCGCGGTCCGGGCCGGAGCGGGCTCCGCGCCCCAGGTCTCCGGCGCGCCGGCCCACGAGGTCGGCGACGCGATCGGCGCGCGGAACGCCATCGGCCTGACACGCCCGCAGCGGCCCACCTGGATCGGCGATCGCCTGTACGCGGCCGACCAGCGTGTCCACGCCGCCTACGACCTCGATCTGGACTCCGCCTGGCCACGCCTGTGGCTCATCATGCCCGAGCAGACCCGGGCGGAGCTCACCGTCGCCCGCGACAACCACACCGCCGCCGCCCGCCTCGCGGGCTGGGCGATCCTCTACCTTCCCCTCGGCTGGTGGTGGTGGCCCGCGATCCCGGTCACCGTCGCCATCGCTCTCACCGCCCGGGTCAGGGCCCGCCAGGCCGCCGCGGTCCTCGCCGACCTCGTCGAGGCCACCGTCGACCTGTACGGCCGGGATCTGGCCGTACAGCTCGGGATCTCCCACGACGGCCCCCTGACCCGCCAGACGGGACTGGCCATCACCGGCACCCTCCGCAAAGACCTGGAATCCCTGCCGGCCGTTCCCGCGACATCCGTGGAGCAGCGGGCGGTCCCCGAGGTCAGGGACCGGGATACCTCCTGAGCCAGGCGTCGGTGATCTCGTGATCTCCGGTGGACCAGGCCGCGAAGTCGTCCGCCAGTTCGGTGATGGCGTCGCGGCCCTCCAGACGGGTGAGCCAACCGGCGGGCAGCGCGGCCTCGCCGTGCAGGGCGCCCAGCAGGTTGCCGCAGAGGGCCCCGGTGGAGTCGCTGTCGCCGGAGTGGTTGACCGCGAGCAGTAGCGCCCGTTCGACGTCGCCGGGCGCGGGGTGCGCCAGGGCGCAGTAGACCGCGATGGCGAGCGCCTCCTCGGCGACCCACGCCCCGCCGAGTGACTCGATCCGCTCCGGGCTCGGGTCTCCCTTCGCCGCCAGGGACACGGCGGCGCGCAGCGCCCGGCTGGTCTCCTCGTGCGCGGGGTAGGTCTCCAGCAGGTCCGTCGCCTGCCGTACGGCCCGCGCGAGCGGCTCGCCCTCCGCCACGGGGAGGTCGCTCTGCCCGGCGGGAGTGACCAGGAAGTGCACGACGGCCGCGAAGGCGCCGGCGGCGAGGTAGCCGGTGGGGTGGCCGTGGGTGAGCTGGGCGCACTCGGCGGCCAGGTCGAAGGCGTGCCGGGGGCCCAGGGGGCTTCGGGGACGCAGGGGGCTCTGCGCGCGCAGGCCGAACGGGGCCGAGCGCATCACCGTTCCGCAGCCCTTGGAGTCGGGGTTGACCGGACCCGGCTCACCGAACGGCGCGGGGACGACCGCGCCCCGGTGTCGCAGGCCCGACAGGCAGGCGTTCCCGGGGGCGCGCCGGGAGTAGAGCCACCTCTGCTCGCGGAGCAGGCCGGTGCGGATCGGGTCGCTCCCAGAAGAGCCGGGGGGCGGGGAGGGATGCCGCTGGGTGTCCAGCCAGCGCAGGTAGGCGCGGTGGACCGCGCCGACATCGCCCCCGCGGATCAACCCCTCCACGGTGAACAGCGTCATCTGGGTGTCGTCGGTGATCAGGCCCACCGCGCCGCGCCAGTCGGGAACCAGCCCGGTCACTCCCTCGGGGCCGTGCTGATGACGGATCCGGCCGATCGACTCGAACTCGATGGGAGCTCCCAGCGCGTCGCCGAGCGCGCCGCCCAGCAGGCAACCTCTCACGCGACTGCGATGGTCCGGCAGGTCATGGGCGGGAGGACGCACGTCTGTTCACTCCTCGGTGTCGGGATCGGAGTTTGAGACTGTACGCGGAGTCATAACGGAAAATGACCGATATGGGGTGAGCTGGCCGCGTTTTCGAGAGGCACCCAGAACGTGGAGAACGGCGGCCGGGTGAGAAGCCTCCGAAACATGGCGCGGTGCGACATCCGGGAGATGTCCTCGTCGTTTTCGGGAACCGCGAGCGCTCGGGAAGGCAACAACGGGTGTCCTGACCGAGAGCCGAGAGGCCGGATATGAGCGAGACGAGCCGGACCGGGACGGAGGTCGGCGCGGTCCTTCTCCCCGACGAGGTCCTTTCCCACGACGAGGAGGCCCCCGCCGAGGGGGTGGACGACGCCTCCCTCATCGAGCGGTCCCGGCGGGAGCCCGAGGCGTTCGCCGAGGTCTTCCACCGGCACGCGCCGGAGATCAAGCGCTACGTCACCCGGCGGCTGGGGGTCGACGCGGCGGAGGACGTGGTGGCGGACACCTTCCTGGTGGCGTTCCGCGGGCGGGAGGGTTACGACCCGTCCCAGCCCAGCGCGCGCCCGTGGCTGTACGGCATCGCGACCAACCTGATCAGGCGGCACCGGCGCGTCGAGGTGCGGCAGCTGCGCGTTCTCGAACGGACCGGCGTCGATCCGGTGACCGTCCCGTTCACCGAGCGCAGCGACGAGCGGCTGAGTGCCGGCGCGGTACGACGGAGCCTGGCGGCCGCCCTGGCCGGGCTGCCCGCGGGCCACCGGGACGTGTTGCTGCTGGTGACATGGGGTGGCCTGACCTACCCGGAGGCCGCCCGGTCGCTGGGCATCCCGGTGGGCACGGTCCGCTCGCGTGTCAACCGCGCCCGGAGCAAGGTACGCAGGCGGCTCGGCGGAGTCGATCCCACATCTGTCAGCGAGGAATCCGTCCATGAATGAGATGACCCGGTTGAACCGGCTGCGCTCGGAGGTACCCCGGGCAGGAGTGTCCGAGCTACGTGCCGAGGAGCGGCGGCTGCTATCGGAGATCGCCGCTCTCGGCACGGTGCCGCCCGGCCGTCCCGGTCGCCGGACAGGCCGCCTGCCGGGCCGTCCGGTGAGCCTTCGGGCGAACCTCCGTACGAGCGTCGCGTTGGGAGCCGCGGCCATGGCGGTCACCGGGGTCGCGTTCGTCGGCGCCCGTTCGCTCCCCTCGCCGGAATCGGCGGTCCGGGTGGCGCCCGTGGCGGTGGTGGAGGTTCTCCGGCGTGCCGCCGACACCGCGGGCAGCCAGGAGGAACTGCATCCGAAGCCCGGCCAGTTCCTCGTCTACGAGTCGCAGGCCATGTTCCGGGTCAAGCCGGAGGAGGGCCGCTACCTCGACCGCGTCACGATCAAGCTCTGGCTGCCGGTCGAGGGATCCCCCCTGGATGAGGGGGTCATATCGGTCAGGCACCTGGAGCCGGAGCCGTACCCGGGAGAGCCGCTGCCCGCCGAGGCCAGGCGGCGGGTGGGGAGCGGGGGCGAGCCGTCGAAAATCGAGGGCGTCGACATCCGTCCGGACCACCTGCGCACCGACTACGCCTACCTGAGCCGGTTGCCCACCGACCCCGCGGGGATGCGCGAGCACCTCTACACCGGCCTGTCCGGGAGGCCCCTCGATCACTACGAGGCCTGGGGGCGGGTCGGTTCGATGATCACGCAGGCGTACCTGCCGGCCGCCCAGCGGGCCGCGCTCTTCGCGGCGACCGGCACCATCCCCGGGGTGGAGACCGTCGGCGGGGTCAGGGACGCCGCGGGACGCGCGGGGGTCGCGGCGGCCATGGCCAACCGGGAGGGCGGGGTGCGGCACGAGTACATCTTCGACCCGGCCACCTACCGGTACCTGGGTGAGCGCGTCGTGGTGGTGGACGCGGCCAGGGCCGCCGCCCCGGTGGGCAGCGTGCTGACCTCGACGGCGCTGCTGAAGGTCGAGGTGGCCGACCACGCGCCCAGGGTCGCCCGATAGCCGGGGCCGTGCCGCCCTCTTCCGACGCCTCGCGAGTGACGCCACCGGCGCGGGCGCCCCGTGCGCGCACCGAGGGCACCGAGGGCATCGCCAGGTCGGGGCCCCGAAGGTGAGCGGCCCCGACCACCCGATCGTGGCGCACCCATCGAGCGATACGAATCCACGCTTTCACTGCGAATCGGGGGTATGGCGAAGGCACCGGTCTCTGTCACCATTGCCCTATGCACGCCTTCCGCCTCCTGCGCGCCGCGGTGTTCGCGGTCGTGTGCGTGACGGCGTCGCTGGCCATGCACGTGCTGGCCGGAGGCAGCCCGGTCGGGCCGGGCGTGCTGGTCTGGGCGGTGCCGCCGACCGCGGCGGGCGCCCTCCTGCTCGCCAGGCGGCAGCGTGGCTTCGGCATGCTGCTCGGGGCGAGCTTCGCCGCGCAGTACGGCATGCACCTGTGGTTCACCTCCGGTGAGGTCACACCGGTGACCGGGCACGAGCACGGTGCCGGCGGCCTGTACGCGGGTGTGTTCATGCTGCTGGTGCACGCCGTGATGGCGCTGCTGTCCGCCCACTGGCTGGAGCGGGGGGAGCGCGGTCTGGCCATGCTCCTGTACCTGCTCTTCGCCTCGCTCCTCACCCTGCTGCTGTGGCGCGCGCCCGTCGTCCGCCGCGTCGCTCCGCCCGCCGCGCCCGACGACCGGGTGCCACTCCGTACCCGGCTGCTCGCCGCCGCGGTGTCACGCCGCGGGCCGCCCGCGCTCCCGCTCGCCATCTGACATCGGGCCCGCGCCCGGATGCCGTCGTGTCCGCCGGGCACACGACCCCGGACGCCGTGTGTTCCCGGACCGTGAGCCGTCGCGCCCTTCCCGGACGGCTGCCGGCACGGCCGGTCGGCCCGAACTCCTCCGCGCCCTCCCCGGGTGGTGAGCCGGCTTCCCGTCTCCTGCCCGGGGCGGCGAGCGCGGCTTTCGCAGTGCCCTCCCGGTTTTCCGCCCCGATGCCGTCACGCTCTCGCGACGGCCGTCCCGGCGAACCGAACCCCACACCGCGGTGACGCGTACCTGTCGGTGCGCGCGTTCCCTGCGAACGGAGAACCTCCATGACGTCGAACGTCGAGCTCCAGCCCGAGACCGGGCCGTCCACACCGGCCGCCCCACGCACGCCCTCCACCTGGACGACGCTGCGCTCGCTCCTGCTCCGCCTGCACTTCTACGCCGGCATCCTCGTCGCGCCCTTCCTGCTGGTGGCGGCGACGACCGGCCTGCTGTACGCGGCCTCCTTCCAACTGGAGAAGGTGGTCCACTCCCACGAGCTGACCGTCCCCGTCCCCGAGGGGCAGCGGAAGGTGCCGCTGGCACAACAGATCGACGCCGCCACCGCCGCGCACCCCGAGGGAACGCTCGGAGCCGTGCGGACCTTCGACGAGCCGGGCCAGACGACCCAGGTGCTGCTCGACGTGCCCGGCCTCGCGGAGAGCACCCGCCTGGCGGTCTTCGTCGACCCGTACACCGGTCAGGTCCGGGGCGCCCTGGAGAGCTACGGCAGCTCGGGTGCCCTGCCCGTGCGGACCTGGATCTCCCAGCTCCACCGCCACCTGCACCTGGGCGAGCCGGGACGCCTCTACAGCGAGATGGCCGCCAGTTGGCTCTGGCTGGTCGGACTCGGCGGGCTGGTGCTCTGGCTGACCCGTCGCCGCCGGGCAGGCCGGCGGCTGCGCCGCGTCGTCGCGCCCGAGCGCGGCGCCCGCGGCCTGCGCGGGACCCTCTCCTGGCACGGCTCGGTCGGCCTGTGGGCGCTGATCGGCCTGCTCGCCCTGTCGGCCACCGGTCTGACCTGGTCGAAGTACGCCGGAGCCAATGTCGACGTGCTGCAGACCTCGTTCGGCTGGTCCACCCCGTCGCTGCCCTCCTCGGGCGGCCACGGTGACCACGCCGCCGGGGGACACGGGGGAGGCGGCCCCCGGAGCCTCGACGCCGACCAGGTGGTCCGGGCGGCGGCGGGCAGCGGACTGTCCGGGCCCCTGGAGGTCGTCTGGCCGTCCGAGCCGGGGAGCTCGTACGTGGTCAAGGAGATGGACCGGCTCTGGCCGCAGCGCAACGACCAGGTGGCGGTCGATCCCGCCACCGGCCAGGTGACCGCGGAACTGCGCTTCGACGACTTCCCCGTGGCGGCCAAGCTGACCAGGTGGGGCATCGACGGGCACATGGGCGTGCTGTTCGGCCTGGCCAACCAGATTCTGCTGGCCGTGCTGGCGGTGGCGCTGATCTCGGTCATCGTGTGGGGCTACCGCATGTGGTGGCTGCGCCGCCCGACCCGGGGTTTCGCCGCCCCCTACCGGCGCGGCGGCCTGCGGAGGCTGCCCCTGGTCGTGGCCCTTCCCCTGATGGCGGCGGCGATCGCGGTGGGCGTGTTCCTCCCGCTGCTGGGCGTCTCGCTGCTGGCCTTCCTGGTGATCGACGTCGTCCTCGCCAGGATCGCGGGGACGCGCGCGGGAAGGTCGGGCACCGACGGGTCCGGCACCGACGAGTCCGGTGCCGCCAGGTCCGGAGCCGGGGTCTCCGGCTGAGCGACGGGGGTGCGGGCACGCCCGCACCCCCGTCCGGGTCAGTCCGGGTGGTGCTGGTGCTGCAGGTAGGCGGCGGTCTCCGGGTTGGCCGGGAAGTACGCCTCGATGGCCAACTCGGCGACGGTGATGTCCAGCGGGGTGCCGAAGGTGGCCATGGTGCTGAAGAAGGCCAGCTCCCGGTAGCCGCGGCGGAGCCTGAGCGGGATCACGATGTGACCGGGCCCCGGCCGGTCTATCTCCGGCTCGGGCTGGTCGCAGGGGTAGTCGTCGAGTTCCCGCCAGAGCGCGGCCAGCTCGGGGTCGGCGGTGAGGCTCATCTGACGGCGGAGCCGGTGCAGGAGGTGGGCCCGCCACTCGCCCAGGTTGATGATCCGCTGCGCCATGCCCTTGGGGTGCAGGCTCAGCCGGAGCACGTTGACCGGGGGTTCCAGCAGTTCCGGCGCGACCCCGCGGAGCAGCAACCCGGTGGCGGGGTTGCGGTCGATGAGGTTCCAGCGCTGGTCGACGACCACCGCCGGGTACGGCTCGTGCCCGCTGAGCACCTGCCCCAGCGCCTCGCGCACGGACGCCATGTGCGGGGAGTTGAGCGGTGTCTCCGAGTAGAGCGGTGCGAAACCGCCGGAGAGCAGCAGGTGGTTGCGCTCGCGGAGGGGGAGGTCCAGCTCCTCGGCGAGGTGCAGGATCATCTGCCTGCTCGGTTTGGACCTGCCGGTCTCCACGAAGCTCAGGTGCCGGGTGGAGATGTCCGCCTGGATCGCCAGGTCCATCTGGCTCATTCGCCGGCGCTCCCGCCACTGGCGCAGAAGCTCACCTACCGGCCGGGACGCGCTGGTGGTGGTCATGCGGCCCACGATAACCGGTGATGATCAGCGAAACCATTACTGAAGATGTAATGCTCGCCATGATGTGGAGGAGGCGGCCAGGTGTCCCTTTCAGATGAAGTTGGCGGAAGGGACACGTGTTGAACTGCGACACGACTCTTAGGCTTGGACGACTTCGCGTGGAGCCGTTCAGGTCTTCCTGTCGGCGAGAATGCCCCAAGGCCGGTGGTTCGTGGCCAGGCCAAAGCACCGTCGAGGACGCAATGGGGGCAGACCAAGTACGGGAGAAAGGGACAGTCGTGCCTCTGACCTCGGCACAGTAGGCGGCGGGGGCATGACCTTTCTCCTCGATTCCGCGTGCTCTGGAGGGCCGGTCGGCGAGGATGTCCGCGAAGACATAGCGCCTGGTTAGAGCGGGAGACGAGGAGCTTGCGGAAGGCGCAGCGTCGCCGACGTGACAGCTGACAGCATGCTTATCGTCGCAGAACATGCCTCCGTCGAGCTCCGCAGTGACCGCGAACAACCAGAGGCTGCTGCAGCCCGCACCCATGAAGCCGTTGGATCCACCTTGGTTGGGTGGGGCTGCGGGCGCGTGTCAGCCCAGTGCTTTGCGCAGCAGCGCCGTCAACTGATCCTGTTCGTCGGGTGAGAGTCGTCCGACCGCCGTGCGGGCGAAGGTGAAGGCTGTTGCGAACCGGTGGTTGATCTCGTCTCCTCGGGAAGTTCGCGCGACGAGTCGTGCGCGGCGGTCCCGGGGATTCGGTTCGCGGGTCACGAGGCCGAGCGCCTCGAGACGCGCGACGATCTGGGTGATGTTGGAGGCATCGCAGCCGAGCTCCTCGGCCAAGGCGCCCATACCGCGTCGCTCATCGAGTCGCCCGAGCACACATGCCTGCGCCGAGCTGAGCGACAGCTCGGCCGCGGCCGCCTCGTAGGCGCGGTCATATACGTCGACCAGGTCGAACAGGACGGCCTCGGCCTCGGACGAGGTGGCTACGGGTCCGTTCGGCAGCGCCATGGCTCCCAGTTTAGAGCAGTTACTTGATTCCCTCAAATAGCTGTGGTCCAATAATCCTTGATTCACTCAAGTAAACGAGGAGAGCCGATGGACAGCAGAGCCGAGAGCACAGCGGATGGCGCGATCGTGGTGCCGCAGATGGACGCGATCGTCCTTGACCGGTTCGGCGGAGTCGACGAACTCTCGCCGCGCCGGATACCGCTCCCGGAGATCGGCGACGACGACGTCCTCGTCTGGGTGGAGTTCGCAGGCGTCGCGTCCTGGGACGCGGTCGAGCGAGAGGGGGACTATGACGACGCTTTCGGCGTCGCGTCGGCCTTCCCCTATGTCCTCGGCTGGGACGCGGCGGGTACGGTGGCTGCGGTCGGACGCAACGTCACCCGGTTCGACGTGGGCGAGCGTGTCTACGCTGCGACGATGCCGGTGCGGCGTGGCGGCTTCTACGCCGCGTACGGCGTCGTTGAGGCGGAGTTCGTGGCGCGCGTGCCCGACCGGATGCCGACCGAACAGGCTGGCGCGATGGCTTGGGATGCCCTGACTGCACTGAGCGGCCTCGATCTGCTCGGCCTGCGGCCGAACGAGACGCTCATGGTCTTCGGGGCCAGCGGGGGTGTCGGCCACATGGCCGTGCAGCTGGCGCGGCACAGCGGCATCCGAGTGTTGGCCGTGGCCTCTGGTGGCGACGGTGTCGCCCTGGCCCGGCGGCTGGGCGCCGACGACGCCATCGACGGACGCAAAGTGGATGTGCTGGCCGCGGCGCTCGAGTTCGCACCAGGCGGGCTCGATGCGGCGCTGGTCACCGTGGGAGGCGAGACCGCCGAACGATCTCTTCGCGCGATCAAGAGCTCGGGACGGATCGCCTGGCCGAACGGTGTCCTGCCCGTGCCCGTAACGCCGCCGGGCGCGACGGTGTCCTACTACGACGGCGATCGTAGCCGCACCGCCACCGATCGGCTGAACGCGATCATCGAGGCGAGCTCCTTCGAGGTCCACGTCGCCCGGACCTTCCCGATGGAGCGAGTCAAGGATGCGCATCGCGCCCTGAACGATCACTACGTCGGGAAGCTGGCCCTCAAGGTCGGATAGGAAGCAACAAGCGGCCCGAGGCTCCGGCTGTCAACGGCATCAACGCCGCTCCCCTCTGTGTCAGGCTCAAGTGGGACACATAGTGAGGAAGTTCTCAGCATGGCATGAGTAGGGCGAGACATGGTGTAGCAGACTGTGACGTAGATGACGGGCAGCCGATGCCGATCCCCGGGGTGGCGTTTGCGGATGTGACGTTCGTGGGTGCGGCCCAGCTGGGTCAGCGCGGTGGTCTTGCCGGTGCCGGACGCGCCGGAGATGATGACGCCGCGGCGAGCCGATACCTGCCTGCGGTTGAGCTGGACCAGCAGCCGGCTGGTGTTGATGACCTGGCGGATCGTCGGGGTGTTCACCAGCGGCAGGTCGCCGTGGTAGTCGCGGCGGCCCTCATCGTAGGCGGCGCGCTCACGACGCGACAGCGCCAACAGCTCGTCAGCCGCGAGCAGCACCGGCGCGGGGGTGCCTCTATGTCTTTCGTCAAGGCACCCATGTTGGGTTTGGGGTGATTTGGGGGCATGTCGCGCTCGGTGGTGAAGTGTTCAGTGGCGGGGCAGCGCCTCGGCCACGGTGGTCTGGGATGGGTCGACGGTGGTTCGTCCGTCCTCGATGTCCCACAGCGTGTTCTGCAGCAGCCGGGCGAGGGTCCAGCCGGCCGCGTGCTGGCGGTCCAGTCCGAGCGCCTCGGTCAGCAGGTCGAAGCGGCGCCGCACCACCCGGGGAGCGTCCCCGGTGGCGTGGAGCTTCTCCCACCCGGTGTCCAGTGCCGGCCACAGGTCGAAGCCCGGGTCGCCGACGAGGGGTTCGGGGTCGATGGCCAGCCACGGCTCGCGCTCGGCGGCGAGCACGTTGTCGTAGTGCAGGTCCCAGTGCAGCATCCGGTCGCCGGGCTCGCCGACCAGTTCGGTGACTGCCGACGCCCAGCCGTGCAGCCGCCGCTGGTCCTCGGGGTCCGGCAGGGCGGCGACCGCCGCAGGCACGGACGCCAGCATGTCACGCGCGACGTCACCGAGGCAGCGCAGGCCCTCAGGCGCCGGGACGGAGTGCAGCCGGGCCATAAGTTGGGCCAAGGTGCTCATGGCCACATCGTCGTCCTCGACGGAAGCCAGGGTGCGTGAGCCGTCCAGGCGTTCCAGCAGCACGGCGCTGCTCTCCGGGTCGTGGTCGAGCAGCCGCACGATGCCATCGCCGTTCCACGCCCGCAGCCCGATCAGCGCGGCGGTCGTCTCCTCGCGGGGCATCTGGAGTTTGAGCACGGCGCGGGTGTCGTCCGTGCGGCGCACCGGCACCACCAGTGAGGCCTCGCCGGACCCGATGCCGCCGTCGTGCTCCAGTTCCCAACGGTCGAGCAGCTCTGCCACCAGCGCGGGCAGCCGGGCGATCCAGGTCCGTTCCTCTTCACCACCGTTCCTCGTGTACGACGCGACCAGGGCGTCAGGGACTTCGATAACCTGCGGCGAACTCATGGGGGTTGTCCTTCGGGGGAGTGGGCTTCCCACCGCGACCACAGGTAAGGCCGGGGGTCGTGCGGCGGCTGCTTCGGGGATGCGGGGTTCGTAGAAGGTGCCGTCTCGGAGCATGGCAAACAGGACGCTGATGCGTTGGCGGGCGAGGCGGAGGAGGGCTTGGGGGTGGGTCTTTCCGCGGCCTCGCTGGCGGTCGTAGTAGGTGCGGGAGGCGGGGTCGGCGTTCATGCAGGCGAAGGCGGAGAGGAACATGGCGCGTTTGAGCTGCCGGTTTCCGCCCCGTGGGGCGTGTTCGCCATGGATCGAGGTGCCCGACGACTTCGTGGCCGGGGCCAGGCCGGCGTAAGAGGCGAGGTGGGCGGCGGTGGGGAAGCCGGTGCCGTCGCCGACGGTGACCAGCAGGACGGCGGCGGTCCTGACGCCGACGCCGGGCATCGACGTCAGGACCGGGGAAAGAGGGTGCGCCTCCAGCAGGGTGTTGATCTGGGCTTCCAGAGCCCGGCGCTGGGTGTGGACGGCGGCGAGCGAGGCGGCCAGGGAGGGCACGACGATGTCGAGGGTGCCGGTGCCGGGCACGACTACGGTCTGTTCGTCGAGCGCGTCGAAGATGTCGTCGATCAGCCGCTGGGCCATGCGGGGCGCCTTGGGCCGGATGAGGTCGACGAGTCTGCGGCGGCCGGCCTTGCGCAGGGCGGTCGGGGAACCGTAGCGCTCCAGGAGCCAGGTGACGGCCTGGTGGTCGAGGCGAGGGCCGAGGACGCGTTCGAGGCTGGGGTGGAACTGGGTGAGCAGGCCGCGTATCCGGTTGGAGGTGCGGGTGGCCTCGGCGGCGAGGTCCTGCTCGAAGCCGACGAGCACGGTCAGCTCGGCCGTGATCTCGTCGGTCAGTTCCAGCGAGCGCAGGGTGTGCGGCATCGTCCGGGCTGCGTCCGCGATCACCGCGGCGTCCTTCGCGTCGGTCTTCGCCTCGCCCGGATACAGGTCGGCGATCCGGCGCATGGCCAGGCCGGGCAGGTAGGCGACCTTGCAGCCCGCGTCCCGGGCAACGGTCAGGGGGAGAGCACCGATCGAGGCGGGCTGGTCCACGATCACCAGCACGGTGCCGAACTTCGCGAGCAGCCTGTCGAACACCGCCCGCAGTTTCGGCTCGCTGTTGGCATGGCCTTGTCGAAGACCTTCTTGCCAGCCGGGGTGAGCCCGTGCCCGTGGTGGGCGCTCTTGCCGACGTCCATGCCGAGGAAGACGCTTACAGTGCTGGTGTCGAACATCGCACCCTTCCAGAGGAGTTGAACGTGCCGGCCTCGGCAGTGGTGTCGTACGCGCGCATCCACGTTATGCAGACCTGCCGCCCGCGAGCTGTCCGGCATTGCACCGGACCGGGCGGCGGCCGGACCTCTCATCAGCGTCTCCGACGGCACCTCCCGGGCCCGGTGACACCACCTCCCAGGTCATGCCTTCGACAGGGGGGACACAGTCATGCCGGGCCCGGAGGCCAGCGGCCTTCTTGCAGGACCACGAAAAACATAGCGGGGGTGGTAGTCGACGAAGTGCCGCCACCCCTCCTTCGTAGTCAGCGGCGCATCGGGAGGAACCTGCCCGCCTCCTCCGTCGGCGCCGGGAAAGTCAGGCCAGGCGTCGAAACTGCGCGTCATATCCACCTTTCCGCTTCCGCTTCCACGTCGAAGATCCCGAGCGGGACCACCAGCCCGGTCAGCGCGTCGCCGGGCTCCTCAGCCGCCTCGACCGGCCCGGGCGGCTCGGACGACTGCGGGTCGGCAGGCTCCAACACGGGAGGGCGGTGAGCAGCCGCGCCGAGACGGGTGCGGGCCGCGATGCGCGATCCGGTGACGTCCACCAGCGCGTCCCCAGCATCGGCGGGGCCGGCCTGAGCCCGGGTCAGCAGCGCGTCCAACACCGTGGCCACCACGGTCTCGTTGGTGTCGTCCAACCCGGCCTCGGCGGTCAGGCGGCGAGCGTAGCGCCAGGTGAAATCCGCAAACGGCGCCGCGACCATCGGCAGGTGCGCCCACGGGGCGCTCACCCAGCCGTCCGGCGTGCGTACGAACACCTGCGACAGATCGTAAGGGTCGTAGTGGATCTCCCAGAGGCCGTTCCTGTCGGAGCCGAAGGGGAATCCGACAACTCAACCTGAACACCGACACGAACACCGACAGCTTCAACTGCAACCGACACCAGGAGTCCGTGTTCGCCGGAACGCTGGTCCCTGCAACCTTCATTGGCTAGAATTATGTACATGACGGTTCTTTCTCTGGCAGACGCGCGAAACCGGCTCTCCGGCATCGTCGAGTCCGCCGTCAGCACCCACGAGCGGTTCGAGATCACCCGTAACGGCGTGCCCGCCGCCGTGCTGCTGGCCGCCGACGACTACGACACGATGCGCGAGATGATCGAGATCCTCGCCTCGGCCGAAACCGTGGCGGCCATCCAAGAGGGGCTTGCCGACCTGGAATCGGGACGCACCTCCTCACCGGAGGAGGTGGAGGCCGAGCTTCGCCGGACCGGCCGCCTGTGAGCGAGCGGTACGAACTCAGCCTCACCCGTCGGGCCAGACAGGATCTCGCCGAGCGACTGCCGGCGAAGGTCGTGCCTGCGGTCTGGGAGTTCATCACCGGCCCGCTTCTCGACAATCCTCGCCGGGTGGGCAAGCCTCTCGACGAGCCCCTCGCCCCGCAGTGGTCGGCGCGGCGAGGCGACTACCGGGTGCTCTATCTGATCGACGGCGGCCGGATCGTGGTGCAGGTGATCACTATCCAGCATCGGGCGGACGCCTATCGGTCACGATGAGTGGTGAGCTGCGCTTTGATCAGCGGTGGCGGACCTTGGTGGTGAGGCGGTTGAGGATGCGGTCCCACTCGGTGCCGAACGGGTTGTCCTGGACGAGGTAGGTCCAGGTGGCTGTGGGGCGCTTGAGGCCCGCACCGTCGAGGTCCAGGCCGTCGGCGGTGACGACGGCGGTCTCGAAGGTCTCGACCGAGCGTGACTCGATCTCGGCCAGCAGGCGCTGGTAGGCCGGGACCGCGTCCTTGTGGAACTCGTCGATCGGGTTGAGCCGCCCGAGAACCCGCAGGTGGATGCCCTCTCGCAGCTCTCCCAGATAGGCCAGGTGGTCGGCCCAGCCGCGGTCGAGGTGAAACAGCACGATCTGGCGGGCGGCCTCGTGGAGCACCTCCTCGCCGACGCTCTCCACCAGCTCCGACCATCGCTCGGGAGCCGCCGAGGCCAGGGCCTCGCCGGCCACCCGCCCGCGCAGGACCCGGTCGCGGCGCTCCAGCAACTGGCCACGCTGGCGTTCGAGCAGCCGGGTGTAGCGCCAGGTGTTGCGGTGGATCTCCATGTTGACGCCCTCGGCGACCCGCTGGGCATGGCCCACCAGGGAGTGCTCGGGCACGCCCTTGGCGTACTCGTCGGCGACGTAGTGGGCGATCAGCTCGTCCTCGCCGCTGACGTAGAAGACCGAGCCGCCGGGGTCGCCCTGACGGCCCGCGCGCCCGCGGAGCTGGTCGTCCAGGCGGCTGCTGGTGTGCCGGCCCGAGCCGATGACGTACAGGCCGCCGAGTTCGTCGACGCCCTCGCCGAGGCGGATGTCGGTGCCGCGCCCGGCCATCTGGGTGGAGACGGTGAGCGCGCCGCGCTCCCCGGCCCGGGAGATGATGGCCGCCTCCTCGGCGTCGTTCTTGGCGTTGAGGACCACGCACTCCAGCCCTCGGCCGCTCAGGGTCAGCGCCAGGCGCTCGGATTCGGCCACGTCCATGGTGCCGATCAGGATCGGCCGGCCGGTGGCGTGCACCTCGGCGATCTCCTCGACCAGCGCGAGGTCCTTCTCCATCCGGTACTCGAAGAGCCGGTCGGGCTCGTCGGTCCGCACGCACGGCCGGTTGGAGGAGACCACGGCCACCTTGAGGTCGTAGAACTCCCGCAGCTGGTCGCCGACCGCGACCGCGGTGCCGGTCATGCCGCACTTCTCCGGATAGCGGGTGATCAGCGCCTGGACGGTGATCGAGTCGAGGATCTCGCCGGTCTCCGAGGGCGACAGCGCCTCCTTGGCCTCCACCGCCGCCTGCAGGCCGTCCGGCCAGCGCTGCAGCAGCGCCACCCGGCCCCGCGACGGGTTGATCAGGTGCACCTTGCCGTCCCGGACGATGTAGTCGACGTCCTTGGTCAGCAGGGCGTGCGCGTGCAGGGCGAGGTTGACCTCGGTCAGCGTGGCGGGGGTGTCGTAGAGGTCGAGGCCGAGCGCCTGCTCGACGGTGTCGATCCCCTTGGTCGTCAGGTGGACGTTGCGCGCCTGGTCGTCGAGTTCGTAGTGGTAGCCCTTGACCAGCTGCCTGACCAGCGCCGCCATCTCCGGCACCGCGTCACCGGGGTCGGCGGCCCCGGCCAGCACCAGCGGCACCCTGGCCTCGTCGACCAGCACCGAGTCGGCCTCGTCGACCACCGCCACGGCCGGCGCGGGCACGATCAGGTCCTCCACCCGGGTGCTCAGCCGGTCGCGCAGCACGTCGAAACCGATCTCGCTGACCGAGCCGTACGTCACGTCCGCCGCGTACGCCGCCCGGCGCTCCTCGGGCGTGGAGCTCTGCCCGATCCAGCCGCAGGAGACGCCGAGCGCCTCGTACAGCGGGCCCATCCACTCGGCGTCACGCCGGGCCAGGTAGTCGTTGACCGAGATGACGTGGACCCGCTTGCCCTGCAGGGCGTATCCGGCGGCGGCCATCGCACCGGACAGGGTCTTGCCCTCGCCGGTCGCCATCTCCGCGACGTTTCCCGACAGCATCGCCAGCATGCCGACCAGCTGCACGTCGTACGGCCGCAGGTCGAGCGTGCGGCGCGCGGCCTCCCTGACGATCGCGCAGAACTCCGCCAGGTCGTCGACCGAGGGCGTGGGCAGTTCGTCGAGCGCGCGGATCCGCTCCTCGCGGGTCCCGGCATCCGCCACGACCCGCTCGAACTTCGACAGGTCGATGGTGCCGGGGCGTTCGAGGAAGCGCCTGAAGAGCTGAGTTATCGAGGCCACGTCTCCTCCAACGCCCGTTTGCGGGCTCGCGTTCCGTCTCTTCGCACATTGTGGTGCAAAGATCGATTGTTCATGGATCGGAGCGGGCAGGCGAGACCCGGTCGGTGCCGGGCGGCGGCGGGTGGCTCACCGTGGACATCGGGCCGGTGGGACACCGAGGGACACCGAGGGACACCGAAGGGCCAGGTCACCGGCCCGGCCGATGACGCGAGATACGAATTTATCCAAGGTTTGTTATGTCATAGCGTAATAAATCGGACTTATTCTCTGCCGGGGAGGCGTGGACATCCCCGATGATCGGCACGAAGGTTGTGAGACCGCCGAACATACGACGACCGCCGAACATATGACGACCACCGTGGAAACGACGACCGCCCTGGAGGCACGATGAGCCTGTCCGACCTGCAGCCCGTTCCCACAGACCAGCTCGCCTTCCGGCTGCCGCAGAAGTTCGACGACGTGAAGGAGGAGCGGCGGCACCGCCAGGAGCGCCTGACCGCCGCGCTGCGGCTGTTCGGCAGGTTCGGCTTCGAGGAGGGGGTGGCCGGGCACATCACGGTCCGCGACCCGGAGCACCTGGACCACTTCTGGGTGAACCCGTTCGGCATGTCGTTCAAGCACATCAAGGTCAGCGATCTGATCCTGGTCAACCACGACGGCCAGGTGGTCGAGGGCCGCTACCACGTCAACCAGGCCGCGTTCGCGATCCACTCGATGGTCCACCAGGCCAGGCCGGACGTGGTCGCCGCCGCGCACAGCCACTCGGTGTACGGCAAGGCGCTGTCGTCGCTCGGCACGCTCGTGGAACCGCTCACCCAGGACGCCTGCGCGTTCTACGAGGACCACGCGCTGTTCGACGACTACACCGGTGTCGTGGTGGAGACCGAGGAGGGCCGCCGCATCGCACAGGCCCTCGGCTCCCACAAGGCCGTCATCCTGCGCAACCACGGCCTGCTCACGGTAGGCGACAGCGTGGACGCCGCGGCCTGGTGGTTCATCACGATGGAGCGCTCGTGCCAGGCGCAGCTGCTGGCCAAGGCCGCGGGGCCCACCGTCCAGATCAGCCACGAGAACGCCAAGCTCACCCACGGGCAGATCGGCAACGACACGGTCGGCTGGATCAACTTCCAGCCGCTGCACGACCAGATCGTCGCCACGGAACCCGACCTGTTCGACTGACGGCCCGCGAGCCGCGTCGCCCTCCTTCGGGGACGGCGCCGCGGCTCGCGGTGATTCGGCACGGCTCAGGTCGTGCCGTTCCCCCCTCCCCTCTCGCCCGCGGCGAGCAGGGCGACCGCGCCGAGCAGCAGGACGCCGCCGCACGCCGCCGCCACGGTGAGCCGCTCGCCGAGCAGCAGGACGCCGAGGAGCGCCGCGCCGACCGGCTCCACCAGGGAGATCACCGAGGCGGTCGTGGCACGCACCCCGGCGAGCCCGGTGAAGAAGAGGCCGTAGGCCAGCGCCGTCGGAACCGTGCCCAGAAAGGCGATGATCGCCCAGGAGGCGAGCGGGTCGCCGGAGGGCAGCAGGCCCTGGGCCAGTGCGACGGGCAGCAGGCAGAGCCCGCCGACGACGAAGCCGCCCATGGCGGTGCGGTACGGCTCGCCGGAGGAGGCCCGGTTGAGCAGGGTCACGCCCGCGTACCCGGCCGCCGACAGCAGCGCCCACCCGATGCCGGCCGCGGAGAAGGTCGCGGAGCCGTCGTCGAGGGTCAGCATCGCCAGACCGGTCAGGGCGATCGTGACCGCGCCCAGCCCGGCCGCGCCCAGCCGCTCGCCCAGGAGCAGCCGCCCGCCCGCGGCGACGAGGACGGGAGTGGCGCCTATGGTGACCACCGTCGCCACGGCCAGTCCCGATCCGGCGATCGCCGCGAAGTAGGCGGTCTGGTAGACGGCCATCGCCACGCCGGTGACCAGGATCCGCCCGAGGGCGGCCCCGAGCCGGGGCCGCGGCGAGCGGGTCCCGCGGATGGTGGGCGGTCCGGCGGACCGGGGGCCGCCGAGGCCGAGGAGACGGCCGGCCAGCAGGAGCATGGCGGCTCCGGCGGCGAACCGCCAGAAGGAGACGGCGACGGGGCCGAGCCCGCCCGCCTGGTAGAGCAGCGCGCCCGCGGCACCGCCGGTGCCCCAGGCGGTCGCCGCGACGGACACGTACAGCAGGCCCCGCCGCACGGAGACATGCGTCATGGAGGTCTCTCCAGATGAGGTGATCGTCGTCAGGTCGCACGTATGCGGACGGCAAGCACCCACCGGACCGCTCGGGTCCGGTCGTCAGGAGAGAGGGCCGCCCGCTAGCGGGCGGTCGGCGGGGAAGTGATCAGAAACACGGACTCACCCTAGCCAGACGTTCTGTAGATTCTCAATTCGCATTCCCATGGAAACCGGGCTCACGGAAGCTCCCGACGACAGGCTGGTCGCACCAGCGGAGGATCAGATGACGAGGAAGCCGGGCCGGGCCCTGGCGGTTCCCGGGACGCGACGTGATCCGGACGGTGGCCGCACGCTGCACGGCAGGTGGTTCGCCGACCCCTACGCCTGGCTGGAGCGGCTCGACGACGCGGAGACCCAGGCGTGGATCGCGGCGCAGGAGGCCGTCACGCACTCCGTGCTGCGCGCGGAGCCCGGACGCGACTGGCTGCGCGCGGCGGTGTCCCGATCGGCGCGCCACGCGCGGCTGTCGCCGCCGATTCCCGCCGGGCCGCCCGGACGCGAGTTCGTCTGGCGGGCGGAGGCCGGCGACGAGAAGCTCTCCCTCATGCTCCGGCGCCACGGGGGCGCACCGCTGGAGGCGGTGCTCGACCCCAACACCTGGCCGAGCGACGAGGCACTGGTGTTCGCCGTGCCGTCGCCCGACGGCGCGCTGGTCGCGTTCGGGAAGGCCGTCGGCGGTACCCACGACGCGGTGATCCAGGTGCTCGACGTCGAGACGGGGCGGCTCCTTCCCGACCGGCCCCGCGGCACGGGCCACACGGCACCGGCCTGGCGACCCGACGGGTCGGGGTTCTTCTACGCGGCCTGTCCCGAGCCGGGCGAGGTGCCCGCGGGCGACGAGGCGCACTGGAACGCCGTCTATGAGCACCGGCTCGGGTCGGACGAGCCGGCCCGCCGGATCTTCGGTGACGACCACGAGAAGGAGTACTGGTGCTCCGTCAGGATCAGTGAGTGCGGGCGCTTCGCCGTGCTGTACAAGTGGGACTACGTGCACGCCAACGTCGTCCACCTGCTGCGCCTGGCCGACGACGCGTTCCTGCCGGTCGCTCCCGTCATGCGCTCTCTCAACCAGGTGCAGGTGGTCGGCGACTCTCTGCTCGTCCACACCGACCTCGACGCGCCGCGTGGCCGCCTCTGCGTCGCGCCGCTCACCGCCCCGACGGAGTGGCGGACGCTCATCCCGGAGAACTCGGACACGCTGCAGACGGTCACGGGCATCGGCGGCCGGCTCTACGCCGTCTACTCGCACGCGGCGTCGCACCGGGTGCGCATCCACGCCGAAGACGGCGCCTATCTGCGCGACCTGGCGCTGCCGGGGCTCGGCTCGGTGAATCGCAACGAGGGCGAGGGCATCGTCAGCGGTGTCAGCGGCTCCTGGAGCGGCGACGAGGTGTGGGTGAACTTCACCTCGTACGTGCAGCCGCCGTCGGTCTACCGGTACGACTACGCGGCCGACCGCCTGTCGCCGTACCACGTACCCGACGTGGGGCTGGACGCCTCCGCGTACGTGACGGACCAGGACTGGTACGAGTCGCCGGACGGTACCCGGGTGTCGATGTTCGTCGTTCATCACCGGGATCTGCCTCGCGACGGTCGCCGGCCCGTGCGGCTGAACGGCTACGGCGGCTTCAACATCCCGCTGGAGCCGCGCTTCTCCGCGCTGAACGCCGCCTGGCTGAAACTGGGCGGCGTGCTCGCCTTCGCCAACGTGCGAGGCGGCGGCGAGTACGGCCGCGCCTGGCACGAGGGGGCGGTCAAGACGCGGCGGCAGAACGCCTTCGACGACTACATCGCGGCGGCCCGCCGGCTGGAGTCGGCGGGCTACACGACACCCTCCAGGCTCCTCTCGCGCGGCAACAGCAACGGCGGTCTGCTCGTCGCCGTCACCGCCATGCAGGCACCCGAGGCGTTCGGAGCCGTCTACTGCCGCGCGCCCGTCCTCGACATGCTGAACTTTCCGAGATTCGGCCACCTGAGCTCGGCGACCGTCGAATACGGCTCGCCCGACGACCCCGTCGAGGGCGCCTATCTCGCCGGGTACTCGCCGTATCACAACGTCCGAGCCGATCGCCGCTATCCCGTGATGGCGTTCGTGCCGGCGTTGAACGACCGGGTCGCGCCGCCGCACGATCCGCTCAAGATGGTCGCCATGCTCCAGTCCGAGGCCAAGGAGGGCGGCCCCTATCTCCTGCTGCCGCTCCGGGCCTCGGGACACGGCGGCGGCACCACGCTGACGGCGCTCGTCGAACAGGACGTCGACGAGCTGAGCTTCTGCTGCTGGGCGCTCGACGTCGCGGTGCCCTCGCCGGACGAGGCGTCCGGTGTGACCTCGCGGGCCGCGCGCTGAGCCGGGCCGGGGACGCTCGTCGTGGGCTCGGAGAACGGGGCCACCGGTTTTCGCCGGTAAACGGTCGGTGAACGTGACAGCGGCTGACAGGTATGGGCGAGAGGATCGTGCCATGACCATGACAGCGAAACTCCTCGCCGTGACCATAGACTGCGCCGAGCCCAGGCGACTGGCCGAGTTCTACGCGGCCGTCTTCGGCTACCAGGTGCAGTACGCGGAGGACACCTACGCCGGTATCGGCGACGGCACGATGACCCTCTACTTCCAGCAGAACCTGGACCGCAAGCCCGCCGCGTGGCCCGGCCCCGACAAGCAGTTCCACCTGGACGTCCGCGTCGCCGACGTGGAGACGGCGGTCCGGGACTACCTGGAGCTCGGGGCCACCAGGCCCGCCTTCCAGCCGGGCGAGGGAAAGTGGGTGGTGCTCGCCGACCCCGAGGGCCACCTGTTCTGCGTCTGCCCGACGGGCGACCAGTAGGCCGTCTCCGGGCCCCGCCGCCGAACCCGGCGAGCGTGGACGGTCATCGCACCCGGCGGCGGGCCGCCGCCGGGTGCGATGAGAGGCGGCGCAAGTCTCTACCCGTTCGTCGCGCGCTCTAAGCTTGCGGGGTGACCCAAGAAGCGCTTCTTCCCAGATGTCCTGTTCGTTCTGCGGGGTGGCGATGACCTGGGTCGGGATATCGATCGCGTTGGTCGGTGCGCTGGGCTACGCCCTGGGGGCCGCGCTCCAGCAGTTCGAGGCGGTCTCCGAGGGCGCCTCGCTGAAGCTGATGAGGCGGCCCCGCTGGTGGATCGGCGGTGTCATCGGGTTCACCGGGGCGTCCCTGCACGCCGTCGCCCTCAGCTTCGCGCCGCTGATAGCGGTACAGCCGATCAGCGTGGCGACGCTGGTGTTCGCGGTGCCGCTGGCGGCGATACTGCACGGCAGACGTCCGCACCGGGCGGAGATCAGCGGTTCGATCGCGGTGGCCGTCGGGCTGCTCGGCCTGCTGCTGCTGGTTCCCGTGCACCCGGTGAAACCGCACCTGACGAACCAGGAGGCGCTGGGCTTCCTCGGCTGCGTCGGGCTGGTCATCCTGGTGACCCATCTGCTGGGGCGGAAGATGGGCGGTTCGGCCAAGGCGCTCATGCTGTCGGTCGCCGCCGGAGCGATGACCGCCAGCGTCTCCACCTTCGTCCGGGTGGTGGGCGGCAACTTCGGCGGCGACTTCGGCAAGCTGCTCAGCTGGTTCACGGTCGCCATCCCGGTGCTGCTCGTCTGCGCGGTCGTGTTGCTGCAGAAGACCTACGAGGTGGGTTACTTCGGCATCTCCTACGCGGCGGTGCAGGTGGTCGACCCGATCACCTCGATCCTCGCCGGCGTGCTCCTGCTCGACGAGGCGGTGCCCACCGGCTGGCTGAACGTGGTCCCCGCGCTCTTCGCGGGCGCGCTGGTGGTCTGGGGGACGGTCGTCCTGGGGAGGCTCTCCCCGGACCAGGGGGTCCCGGCCGCGGCGCGCGAGAAGGCGACGGTCTCGCCGTAGCCGCCCCGGGCGGCGGGTCAGGCCGAGGGTGGCGTCCAGCCGAGCACCTCGTCCATCGCGCCGTTCGCGCGTGAGGGGGCGATCCGCCAGCTGAGCGCCGTCATCGTGTCGCGCAGCCGCACGGCCAGCGGGTTGCGCAGCCGGGTGACGCGGCAGACCGCGGCGGACCGGGCCACGATCCTGGAGGTGCGCTCCAGCCGGGCGGCGGTGTAGTCGGCCAGCCTGCCGGTCTCGCCGTCGCCGACCACGTGGGCCAGCACCACCGCGTCCTCGATCGCCTGGCAGGCGCCCTGGCCGAGGTTGGGGGTCATGGCGTGCGCGGCGTCGCCCAGCAGCGCGACCCTGCCCCGGTGCATGGCGGGCAACGGGGTGGCGAGGTGGTGGACGTCGTTCCGCAGCACCCGTTCCGGTGTGGCGGCGGCGAGCAGTTCCGGGATCGGGGAGTGCCACTCTGCGAACAACCGGCGCAGCTCGGCCGACTGGTCCCCGCCACCGCCGCCCGCGGGGACGGTGTCGGTGGCGTAGCAGTAGGCCGTGTCCCCGGCCAGCGGCATGACCCCGAAGACCTTTCCGCGTCCCCAGCTCTCGTAGGCCTGGCCGGGTATGCCCGGAGCCGGGACGAGCAGCCGCCAGGCGGTGACGCCCGAGTAACTCGGGGCGGGATGCGCCGGAAACAGCGTGGACCTGACGGGGGAGTGGATGCCGTCGGCCCCGACCACCAGGTCCGCCTCCGTCCGCCCGCCGGCGAAGGTCACCAGGCCGCTGTCCGCGTCGACCCCGGTGACCTCGGTGTTCAGCCGGACCGTGCCGCTCGTGAGGCGTGCGGAGAGCGCGGTGACCAGGTCCGCGCGGCGCAGTAGCACCCCGAAGTCGCCGCCGTTGCGCGCGGAGACGGCCTCCGTACTGGTCTTCGCCAGCCATCTGCCGTCGGAACGCCGGAGGCCGCCCGCGCCCTGGATCGCCGACAGCCCGCGGATCTCGTCGCCGGCCCCGATCGTGTCGAGCGCCCTGAGTGCGTTGGCGGCCACGGCCAGGCCGGAGCCGACGGGTTCCAGGGACGCGGCCCGCTCGAAGACCGTCACCTGCCAGCCCCGCCGCTGTAACGCCACCGCCGCCGTCAGCCCGCCGATGCCCGCTCCGACGATCGCCGCGTGTGCCATGGCCCTCTCCTTCACTACGGATGTAGTGAAAGTTACTACGTCCGTAGTTAAACTACAAATGTAGTATTCGAGGGTGAAGTCCCAGCGCGCCGAGCTCATCGCCGACACCGCCATCGACCTGCTCGTGGAGCGGGGGATGCGCGGCCTGACCCACCGGGCCGTGGACGAGGCGGCGGGACTGCCGCCGGGGTCCACCTCCAACCTGGCCCGTACCCGGTCCGCACTGCTGGAGCTGACCCTCGACCGGCTCACCCGGCTGGAGTCCGCCCTGTTCGCGCCGATCCTCGACGCGCCGGGGCTGGACGCGGTCGACGTGCTCGCCGAGATGACGGCCCGGCTGCTCTGGTCGCAGCTGACCGTCGGCCGCCGCCGGACGGTCGCCCGCTATGAGCTGGCCCTTGAGGCCACCCGCCGTCCCGAGCTGCGCACCATCTACGACCGGGCCGGCGAGCGCTTCCGCGATCCCGTGGTCGCGATCCTCGCCGCCGCCGGGTCGGCCGATCCGGTACGGCACGGGCGCCAGGTCGTGGCCTTCGGCGAGGGGATGATGTTCGACGCCATGGTCGGTGCCGGAGCCGAACCGACCCTGGACGACCTCCGCCTGGGGATCGGAGAGCTGCTGCGCGGCATGCTGGGCCGGGAAGGGTAGGGCTCGGCCGGAGCGTCGCGGAGACCGGAGAGGTCCGGAGCTCGAATGGTTCGGGGCTCGGCAGGGTTCAGCGGCGATCCGGGGGACCGGAGAGGCCCGGAAGGGCGGACGGGCCGGTTCGGGAGCCGCTCAGCGGGTCAGGCCGGTGAGGCGGGCGCGGTGGGCGGGCCACTCGTCGTCCAGGATGCCGAAGTAGACGGTGTCGCGCCAGGTGCCGTCGGCGCGGCGGCGGTGGCGGCGCAGGGTGCCCTCGTGAACGCCGCCGATGCGCCTGATCGCGTTCTGCGAGCGGATGTTCAGGTTGTCGGTCTTGAGCTGCACCCGGTTCACGCCCAGCTTGTCGAAGGCGTGGTCGATCAGCAGGACCTTGCACGCGGTGTTCACCGCGGAGCGCCACACGGTTCTGCCGTACCAGGTCCAGCCGATCTCGATGCTGTCGGCGTACCCGGGAGTGTCGATGTAGGTGGTCCAGCCGACCGCCCGGCCGGTCTCCCTCAGCACCACCGCGAACGGCACGTGGTCCGGTGTCTCGATCAGCCGCGCCGCGATCAGGGCCAGTTCGGCCTCGGTGCGCGGGGCGGGGCCGGTCACCCAGCGCCACACCTCGTCGTCGCCGCCGCCGGCGGCGAACAGGTCGGGGATGTGGCCGTCGGTCAACGGCTCCAGCCGTACGGTGTCGCCTTCGAGGGTGAGGGGAGTGGGCATCTGCGCGGTCATGGCAGGTGACTCTAGGGCTCCGAGCGGACCTGCTCGAAGGTCCACTCGGCAGGACTTTCCGGCGACCACTCGGCGGCCGGGGCGCGGCCCCCGGTCCCGTCGCGGAACGGGATCCCGTGAATTTCGGCAGGGTCGGGCGTGTCGACAGGCGTACCGTCTGGTCGGTACACTCTCGGCAGACCGTGAGGAGATCCCATGGATTTCGTGTTCCAGACCGGGACCGGGCAGTCGCGGGGGCGGCTGCCCGACGTCATGGACGGGTTCGCCCGTCCGGTGCTCGCGGCCCGGGTCGCCGGGCGCTGCGGATCTTCTGAAAAGCACCTGACCTGACCTCGCCGTTCCCCCTCCCGCGTGCCGGGACTGCGGGCGGTGCCAGGGGGCCCGGGGTCGCCGGGCGCCCGAATCGATGAAGATCGACGAAGGGAGCGTTCGTGGCGCTGGACGAAGAGGCGGTCAGGGAGCGCGCTGTCGCGTTCCTGGCCGCGCACGATCCCGCTGGGGATCGGCTGGAGTTCCTGCGGGCCAGGTTCGACGCCGGGCTGGCCTGGGTGCACTTCCCCGAGGGGCTCGGCGGGCTCGGAGCCGCCCGCGAGTTGCAGCACGTCGTGGAGCACGAGCTCGCGGGGACGCCGCAGATCAACCTCGGGCTGCAGACGATCGGGCTGGGCATGGCCGCGCCCACGATCCTGACGTTCGGCACCGACGAGCAGCGCAGCCGGTTCCTGCGCCCGCTGTGGACGGGTGAGGAGATCTGGTGCCAGCTCTTCAGCGAGCCCGGCGCCGGCTCCGACCTGGCCACGCTCGGCACCCGCGCGGTCAGGGACGGGGACGAGTGGGTCGTCGACGGGCAGAAGGTGTGGACCTCCGGTGCCCACCACTCCCGGTGGGCGATCCTGGTCGCCAGGACCGACCCGGACGTGCCCAAGCACCGGGGGCTCACCTACTTCGTGTGCGACATGCACGCCCCCGGGGTCGAGGTCAGGCCGCTGCGGCAGATCACCGGTGAGGCCGAGTTCAACGAGGTCTTCCTCACCGGGGTGCGGCTCGGCGACGACCTGCGGCTGGGAGAGATCGGCGACGGCTGGCGGGTCGCGCAGACCACGCTCATGAACGAGCGGGTCGCCATCGGCGGCACGCCGGTCAAGCGGGGCGGCGGCATGGTCGGCCTGCTCTCGGAGGTCTGGCGTTCCCGGCCCGAGGCGCGCACCCACGACCTCCACCAGCGGCTGCTGCGCCTGTGGGTGGAGGCGGAGGTGACCCGCCTGGCCGGGACGCGGCTGCGCGAGCAGCTGTCCGCCGGGCAGCCGGGCCCCGAGGGTTCCGGTATGAAGCTCGCCTTCGCCTCGCTCAACCAGGCCCTGTCCGGGCTGGACGTCGAGCTGCGCGGCGAGGAGGGCCTGGCCTACGACGACTGGACCTTCCGCCGCTCCGAGGGCGTCGACTTCGTCGGCCGGGGTTCCGGGTACCGCTACCTGCGCGCCAAGGGGAACTCCATCGAGGGCGGCACCTCGGAGATCCTGCGCAACATCGTCGCCGAGCGCGTGCTCGGCCTGCCCTCGGAACCCCGCGTCGACAAGGACGTGCCCTGGAAGGACCTGCCCCGATGAGGTACGACGCGAAAGTGGTGAGCGACCGGTGACACTGCTCTACACCGAGGTCGAGGAGGAGCTCCGCGCCTCCGTACGGGGCCTCCTCGCGGACCGCTGCCCGGCCGACGCCGTGCTGAAGCGGGTCGAGTCCGAGGCGCCGTACGACATGGACCTGTGGAAGACGCTGTCGCGGGAGATCGGGGTGGCGGGCCTGCTGGTGCCGGAGGACCACGGCGGGGCGGGGGCGTCGGCGCGCGAGGTCGCGGTGGTGCTGGAGGAGCTGGGACGGGCGGTGGCGCCGCTGCCGTTCTTCACCAGCTCGGTGCTCGCCACGAAGGCCCTGCTGCAGGTCGGCGAGGAGGACCTGATCCAGGAGCTCGCCTCGGGCGAGACGACGGCGGCGCTGGCGGTGTCGCTGGCGGCGTCTCCGTACCGGCCGTTGCCGGAGACCGTCACCGTCACCGACGAGGGGCTGCTGAACGGGGAGGTCAGGGCGGTGGCCGGCGCGGACGTGGCGGACGTGCTGCTGGTGCCCGTCGGAACGGCGCTCTACCGGGTGGAGGCGGAGAACGTCCGGATCAAGGTGCTGCCCTCGCTGGACCTGACCCGGCCGATCGCCACCGTCACCTTCTCGGACACCCCCGCGTCGGCGCTCGGCAGGCTCGACGTGCGAAGGGTGCTGAGCTTCGGCGCGGGGCTGCTCGCCTCCGAGCAGCTGGGCGTCGCCGAGTGGTGCCTGGGCACGACGCTCGCCTACATCAAGGAGCGTCACCAGTTCGCCCGCCCGGTGGGGTCCTTCCAGGCGATCAAGCACCGGATGGCCGATCTCTGGCTGGACGTGGTGCGCGCCCGCGCGGCGGCCAGGAACGCGGCCGACCTGCCGGCCGGGGACGCCGGGGACCGGGTCGGCTTCGGCGACGCGGAGACGGTCCAGAGCCGTGAGCTGGCCGCGGCGGTGGCCAAGTCGTGGTGTTCCGAGGTGGCGCTGCACGTCGCCGAGGAGAGCGTCCAGCTCCACGGCGGGATCGGGATGACCTGGGAGCACCCGGTGCACCTGTATCTCAAGCGCGCCAAGGCGACCGAGATCGCACTCGGCACCCCCGGTGCGCACCGGGAGGCGGTGGCGGCTCTCGCGGACCTGCCCGCGCCCGCCTGATCCCGCCGCCCCGCTCCCGCTCGCGGGTCGGTGTCATCCGGCTCGCGAGCGGGGAGCGGGGCTTGCCCCGTGCGCCGGGTAGGGGACTTACTTCGTAAAGGGGGGCGTCGGCTCCGGACGGAGCGAGGTGAGGAGCAGGTCGGCGAAGTGCGCCCCCAGCTCCGAACCCGAGAGCGGGCCCTCCGGGCTGTACCAGGTGCCCAGGTGGTGCACGGAGCCGAAGAAGAAGTCGACGACGATGTCGGCGGGCACGTCCTTCCTGAAGGTGCCCTCCTGCTGTCCCTCGATGACCAGGTCGCGGAAGCGTTCGTGGTAGCGGCGCCGCTCGGCGCGGACGACCTTGCGGATGTCGGGCGCGAGCAGGTGCATCGACCGGAAGAAGATCTTGGAGTCGTCCAGGTTCTCCACGGTGGTCGCCACGACGTCCGCGGCGGCGGTGTGCAGGCGCTCGGCCACCGGTCCCGAGCTCTCGGCGAAGTGGGTCAGCCGCTCCATCTGCATGCGCAGCACCCGGCCGTAGATCTCGCGGAGCAGGTCGTCCTTGGAATCGAAGTAGTGGTACATGGCGCCCTTGGTGACACCGGCCGCCGAGACGATCCCCTGCACCGACGTGCCCTCGAAGCCCCGCTCGGCGAAGAGGCGGGTGGCCTCGCCGAGCAGGCGCTGCCTTACCGGCTCCTGGTCCTGAGTCATACGTGTCCCCCATGGTGTGGTGAGGGAAAGCGTACCGACTGGTTGGTCAAACAGGCGGTCGATTGTCGGAGACGTGTTACTTGCGTCACCTTCGCGTTTACGCGATAGCTGGAGCCCCCAATTGGGTATTTCATAGTCCAAGGATCTTCAGTGTGGCAGGTCCCCCCACATTTCCTTCACGACCACATCGAGCCATGGGGGTTCGTCATGCCCGGCGGATCTATCTACGTGACGCCAGTCGACCAGGTCCACGGCCTGTCACCCCAGGTCATGTACGAGCAGTTCTGGCTCAAGGAGGTCGTCCACCGCAGGAAGATGCGCGGGGTCAAGGCGGCGGTCGGCCTGGTGGTGGGCGTCGCGCTGGCCTACCGGTTCAACCTGTCCGCGCCGATCCTCGGGCTGCTGTGCGGGCTGCTCGTCGGTGCCGCGGACGCGTTCTGGACCTGGCGCGAGTACGACGCCACCGCCGTCTGGCGCGGCAGGCGCAGGGGCGAGACCATCACCGGCAGGCTGCTCCGCCGCAGGCTGCGCAGGGCCGGCTACCACATCCTCGACGGCCGGGCCATCCCGGGCAAGGCCTCGATCGACCACCTCGTCATCGGTCCCGGCGGCGTCTGGGTGGTCGACAACGAGGCATGGCACCCGGAGACCGAGATCGCCCGGTACGGTGACCGGCTGTTCCTCGGCGAGAAGTACGGCACGAAAACGGCGAAGGCGCTCGTCGAGGTCTCCGAGTCACTGGCCGAGGTGCTCTCCCGCGAGTCGGGCATCCCCGTCACCATCGAGCCGTTGCTCGCCGTGCACGGCGGGCAGCTCAGGCGGTCGGTCACCGCGGAGGGGCTCACCCTCCTCAAGCCCCGCCTGGTCGCGCGCTGGATCAAGGACGGTCCGCGGGCGGACTTCGACGACGCCCAGGTGGAGGTGCTCGCCAGGACCGCGGCCCGGGTGCTGCGCCGGATGAGCTGACCGTACGCCGACCGCGGAGGTGGGGGCCGCTCAGGCGAGCTCCTCGATGAAGGCCGCCAGCTGCGCGACGTTCCGGCACTCGTACATGGGCACGATCCCCCCGTACGCCGTCGCCACCGAGTCGCCGGTGTCCCACTGGGCGGTCGGCTCCGGGTTGAGCCAGTAGCTGTGCCGGGCCTCCCTGGTCAGCCGCTTCAGCGTCTCCAGCGCGGGCGGCTGGTAGTTGGACCGGGCGTCGCCCAGGATCAGCAGCGACGTCTTCGGCCCGATGGCGTCGCCGTACCGCTCGGCGAACCTCTCCAGCGCATGGCCGTAGTTGGTCCGGCCGAAACGCACCATGTCGGCCTCCCGCACCAGCCGGGTCATCGCCTCCGCCACGTCGGCACCGGGCACGAAGAACCGGGTGATCTCGTCCACGGTGTCCACGAACCCGAACGCGCGGACCTTGGTGAACTGCTCGCGCAGCGCGTAGGTCAGCAGCAGGGTGAAGTGGGCGAAGGCGGCGACCGAGTCGCTGGTGTCGCAGAGCACGACCAGTTCGGGCTTGTGCGGGCGGCGCGGCCTGTTGAAGGTGGTCAGCGGCACCCCGCCGCTGGACAGCGAGGCCCGTACGGTCCTGCGGAAGTCGAGGCGGCCGCGGTGGCCGAGCCGGTGCTTGACGGTCAGCCTGGCGGCGAGGCGCCGGGCGAGCGGGTGGACCTCCCTGCGGAGCCTGGCCAGGTCGGCCTTGGTGATCCGCAGGAAGTCGAGCTGCTCCAGCGGCGGGCGTACCGAGGATCGGGCGATCCGCTCGATTCCGGAGTCCTCGGCGATCCGGCGGCGCACGTCGCGGGAGACGGCGTCCTCGAAGCGTCTGGTGTTCTCGCCGATCCGCTGCCGGGCGACCTTCTCGGCCAGCCCGCCGCGCTCCTGACCGGCGAGGACCTCGGCGAGCAGGCGCGCCATGAGCGTCTCGGGGGAGAGCGCCCGCATCACCGAGTAGGAGAACCAGTTCTGCCTGCCGGGACTCGCCGCCTGACGGCCGAAGCGCTCCACCATGGCCCGTGCGAACTCGTTAATCCCCTCGGCGCCCAGCAGCAGCCCGGCCAGCCGGTCGCGCAGCTCGGGGAGCTCGGCGGTCTCCAGATCGAGTTCGGTCTCGTGCGAGGGCCGCAGGCCGGTCGTGGAGGCGGGGAACCACAGGTCGAACAGCGTGTCGAAGCCCGGCCGGTGCGAGGGCCGCTTGACCAGCGTCGCGGCGTACGCGGCCCGCAGCGACTCCCGCTCGGTCAGGTCGATCACCTCCAGTGCCCTGGCCGCGTCCAGCCCCTCGGCCAGCGACACCGGCAGTCCCGCCTCGCGTAGCGCGTGCACGAATCCCACGTGCCGGTCGAGCAGGCTCACCTTCCGCCTCCCGCCCCGTGGGCCGGGCGCCCCGTGTCGGTCACAGGGCCGGTCACAGGGCCAGTTCCTTGCGGGCCCGGGTCTGGTCGGAGGCGTGCTTGAGCACGACGCCGAGGGTGGCCCCGATCGCCGCCTCGTCCAGTTCGGTCCTGCCCAGCGCGATCAGGGTGTTGGCCCAGTCGACCGTCTCGGCGATCGAGGGCGCCTTCTTCAGTTCCAGGGTGCGCATGGTGGCCACCGTGCGGGCGAGCTGCTCGGCCAGGGCGGCCGTGATCGTGGGCACCTGGGCCAGCACGATGTCGCGCTCGCGCTCCGGCGTCGGGTACTCCAGGTGCAGGTAGAGGCAGCGCCGCTTCAGCGCCTCGGAGAGCTCGCGGGTCGCGTTGGAGGTCAGCACCACGTACGGCCTGCGCACGGCGGTGATCGTGCCGAGCTCGGGGATGGTGACCTGGTAGTCGGACAGGATCTCCAGCAGCAGCCCCTCCACCTCGACGTCCGCCTTGTCGGTCTCGTCGATCAGCAGGACCGTGGGCGTCCGGGACCGGATCGCCGCGAGCAGTGGCCGCTCCAGCAGGAACTCCTCGGTGAAGATGTCGTCGTGGGTGGCGTCCCAGCTCTCGTCCTGCCCGGCCTGGATGCGCAGCAGCTGCTTCTTGTAGTTCCACTCGTACAGCGCCCTGGCCTCGTCAAGTCCCTCGTAGCACTGCAATCTGACCAGTTCCGCCCCGGTCGCCGCCGCCACGGCCTTGGCGAGCTGGGTCTTGCCCACGCCGGCCGGTCCCTCGGCGAGGAGTGGTTTGCCGAGTGCTCCCGCCAGGAAGACCGAGGTCGCGATGGAGTCGTCGGAGAGGTAGTCGACGGCGCTGAGCCGCTCGCTGGCGTCGGCGGGCGAGGCGAACCACATGTGTGCTCCCAGTACAGGACCGAATGTTGTTCTAGCTTACCCGTTGATCGTCACGGATTTCGAAGCCCTGCCCGATGTGCGCTATCCTTCAAGGGCTTCAAGCGCCGCTAGCTCAGTTGGTTAGAGCAGCTGACTCTTAATCAGCGGGTCCGGGGTTCGAGTCCCTGGCGGCGCACCTGCGGGAAAGCCCGGATCGGCATCGCCGATCCGGGCTTTTCTCTGTGTGAATCCTCGCTGACCCGGGTCAGCGGACCCGGCGGCCGGGGCTGGGCTCGCTCTGGCGGTTCGCCCGGTCCACGGCCGTCACGTGGTAGTTCGCGCCCCGTGCTCCCTCGGGGTCCACCCAGCGCACGTCGCGGCCCGCGGGGATGACCGCGACCAGGTTGCGGGCGTCGGCGAAGTCGCCGGAACCGGCCTGCCGGTCGAACCTGAAGACCGCGAACTGGAACGGGACGTCCCTGCCGGGGGCGACGATGTGCAACTCGGCGCCCCCGGCCACCTTGTGGGCGGCGGCCAGGACCGGGCGGCGCGGTGGCCGGCCGCTCGCGAGGCGCGGCAGCAGCGGGGCGAGGGCCGGGCGGATGTAGTGGTCGGTCACGGCGGTGCTGACGCTGCCCAGCCGGTCCTCCCGTACATCGCCGGAGTTGTACCAGATATCACCGCCGACCTGGGGGTTGTCCAGGTTGAGGGTGAGGTGCCGGGAAAGCTCGTCCGGCTGGAACCACTGGGCGGGCTGCCCGGCGGCACCGGCCTTGTAGGCGGCCTGGCCGATCCAGAGCTGGACGTCGGTGCCCGCCGCCACGCCGGACCACCAGGGGATCAGCTTGGCGTAGTCGGCGTTCGACTGGCCGATGTACCAGTAGATCTGCGGTGCGATGTAGTCCAGCCAGCCCTTCCTGACCCAGCCCCGCGTGTCGGCGTGCAGGTTGTCGTACGACTGGCTGCCGGCGGTGTCCGAGCCGAGGGGGTCGGTGGAGCTGTTCCGCCAGATGCCCGAGGGGCTGATGCCCCAGGCGACCTCCGGCTTGGCCTGCCGGACCCGCTGCTGCATCTCCCGGACGAGCAGGTCCACGTTGTCGCGCCGCCAGGAGGCGAGATCGGGGAAGCCCGCGCCGTAGCGCGCGTAGGCCGCGGCGTCGTCGAAGGCCGTGGTGTTGACCGGGTAGAAGTAGTCGTCGAAGTGCAGGCCGTCGATCTCGTATCCGGTGACCGCGTCCATCATCGCGTCCTGGACGAACGCCCGCACCGCCGGGATGCCCGGGTTGTAGTACAGCTTGCCGCCGTAGGAGACGATCCAGTCCGGGTTCTTGCGGCCCGGGTGTTCGGGGTGCAGCTTGGCCGGGTCCGGCTGCATCGACACGCGGTACGGGTTGAACCAGGCGTGGAAGGCCAGGCCGCGCCGGTGCGTCTCCTCGACCAGGAAGGCCAGCGGGTCGTAGCCCGGGGCCTGCCCCTGAACGCCGGTCAGGTACTCCGACCACGGTTCGTGCGGCGAGGGCCAGAAGGCGTCGGCGGTCGGCCGGATCTGGACGAAGACCGAGTTGAGCCGACGGGCCCGCGCGAGGTCCAGCCAGGCCAGGTACTCGGCCTGCTGCGCCTCGACGGTCAGGCCGGGCTTCGACGGCCAGTTGATGTTGAGCACCGAGGCGATCCACATCCCGCGCATCTGCCGCAGCGGCGGGACGGGACTGTCGGCGGTTTCGGCGGCGAAGGCGGGCATCGAGGTGAGGGCCGACAGGGGGAGAATCGTCGCGGCCGAGGCCAGGGCCAGACCGTTCAGGACGGAACGTCGGGTGGGTGCGCTCATGCGGACCTCCGGGGGCTGAAGAAGAAGGCGCCGAGCGTGACATTGGCAGAAACTTACTTTCAAATCAATGACAATGAAAGAAAACATCGTCGAGCCGCTCGACAGCGTCCGGGCGACTCTGGACGTAAACCGATATAAGCGGTAGGAATAGTATGAAAGATTCCATGACATTCAGGGAGCAGCCATGGCAGCCAAAGTGATCGACGTGGCCACCTACGTCCAGGAATGGCAGGACTGGCACCACCGGCACGAGGCGGTGCTGGCCGATCCCCACGGGTTCCTCGCCGTCACGAACCTGCACTGGCTGACCTCCGAACCGCAGCGCCTGCCGGACGCCCCGGGGGAGTGGTCGACCGGCGGCGAGGGCGTCGTGGTGACCCTCGGCGACGCGGAGGAACTGGTCGTGGACGGCACGCCGGTGCGTGGCCGGTACGTGTTCGGCCCCATCCCCGAACGCGGCGCGATCAATGCCACCTGGGGTGACGCGGTGATCGAGGTGGCCAGGCGAGGCGGGCATGACATCGTCAGGCCGAGACACCCGGACCACCCGCTGCGGGTCGCGTTCGCCGGCACCCCGGTGTTCCCGCCGGACCCGCGATGGCTGGTCACCGGCCGCTACCTGCCGTTCGACGAGCCCCGGCCGACGGACGTCGGGGCCGCGGTGGAAGGGCTGCGGCACGTCTACGACGCGCCAGGGCGGGTCGAGTTCGAGCTCGACGGGCGGACGCTGAGCCTGACGGCGTTCAACGGCCACGCGCCGGGCAGCCTGATCGCCCTGTTCACCGACGCGACCTCCGGTGTGACCACCTACGCCGCGAACCGCGTCCTGCAACTGGGGGTGCCCGACGCCGACAACCAGGTGACCGTGGACTTCAACCGGGCCACGAACCTGCCGTGCGCCTACACCGACTTCGCCACCTGCCCGCTGCCGCCGGCGGAGAACCGGCTGCCGGTCGCGATCGAGGCGGGCGAGAAGATCCCCTACGAGCGCGGCTGACGTCCGGACGGGCGCGCCCGTGCCCCCGTCACGGCCGTAGGTCCGCCGGGTGGCGGGCGCGCCAGGCGGTGTAGTGCGGCTGGCTTTCGAGGGATTCGCGGTGGGCCTCGGTGGCGAGGCGCGTCAGCTCCTCGGCCCGGTGGGCGAGGGCGCCGTCGCGGCGCCAGGCCGCCAGGTGCCTGATCCACAGTGGTGATCCGGCGATCGGGCGGACCACCAGCCCCTGCCCCGAGGGGAAACTGGCCTGGCAGGGCGAGATCGCGTGCTTCTCGGCGATGAGATTACGGATCATCATCGGCTCGATCATGATGTACGGCATCTTCGGGACGAAGCCCTCGTTCTGGCAGGTGGTCACGAAACACTCCGGCCACCCGGCGCCGTCCGGTGGCGAGAGCACCCAGTCGTCGTCCGCCAGCTCCGCCAGCGGCACCTCCTCCAGCACCGCGAGGGGATGGGCCTCGGCCATCGCCACGAAGACGGGTTCCACGGCGATGGGACGCACGCCCACCGAGGGCGGGATGACCAGCTCGTGGCCGGGGTAGTCGATGAGGGTCGCGGCGTCCAGCCGCCGGGAGGCCAGCAGATCCAGCAGCAGGCGGGGCGAGTGCTCGGTGTGCACGGTGATCGAGGCTCCCGGGACCTCGAACAGCCGCCGCAGCAGGCCGCTGAACAGGGGGTTGGCGTAGCCGCCGATGCGGGCGACGCTCGTCTGGCCGCTGGGCGGCAGGGCGCCTGTCATCAGCTCGTCCACGGTGTGCAGCGCGGACCTGGCCCGGGTGAGCACGAACTGGCCGAACGGGGTCGGTGTCACGCCCAACCGGCTGCGCCGGAAGACCTGGCCGCCGAGCGTGGACTCGATCCGGTGCAGCTGGGCGGTCAGGGCGGGCTGGGAGACGCCCAGGGAGGCCGCCGCCTTGCTGAGACTCCCCGCGCCGGCGATGGTGCATAACGCTCGAAGGTGCCGTAGCTCCAGCTGCATGGGCCAAATATAGTGCGGCATAACGCTGGATTTATATGTCTCTGGGATAAGACGAGGCTCCTCGGTTTGGCGCACAGTTAACGGTGATCCCGACTTTCGAAGGAACCCCTATGCCAGTGACCTACCGTCGTTCCGACCTCGTCTTCACCGATCACACGATCACCGTCCCGCTTGACCACTCCAGCCCGGACGGTGCGACGATCGAGGTGTTCGCGCGGGAGGTGGTCGCGGCGGGGCGGCAGGGGGACGGCCTGCCGTGGCTGCTGTACCTGGAGGGCGGACCCGGCCACAGCGCCCCCCGCTCGCCGGCCGGGTGGTTGCACCGGGCCACCCGGGAGTACCGGGTGCTGCTGCTGGACCAGCGCGGCACCGGGCGCAGCACTCCCGCCAACCGGCAGACCCTGGCCGGCCTCGACGACCCCGCCGCCTACCTGCGCCATTTCCGGGCCGACTCGATCGTCAGGGACGCCGAACTGCTCCGCGCGCACCTTGCGGGGGACCGGCCGTGGAGCCTGCTGGGGCAGAGTTTCGGCGGGTTCTGCGCGCTGACCTACCTGTCGCTGGCCCCCGAGGGGCTGCGCGAAGTCATGATCGCGGGTGGGCTGCCGCCGCTGACCGGCCGGCCCGAGGACGTGTACCGGGCGGCCTACCCCCGCGTCCTGGCGCACAACGAGCGGTTCTTCGCCCGCTATCCCGGTGACCTGGCGATCGCCCGTCAGGTGGTCGACCACCTGCACCGGCAGGAGGTGTTCCTGCCCGGCGGGGAGCGGCTGACCCCGCGGCGCTTCCAGACCCTCGGGATCACGTTCGGCACGGAGGGCAGGTTCGACACGCTGCACCATCTGCTGGAGGAGGCGTTCGCCGGTGAGAAGGAGCTGTCCGACGTCTTCCTGCGCCGGGTGGACGCGATGGTCTCCTACGCCGAGCACCCGCTGTACGCGGTGCTGCACGAGGCGTCCTACTGCCAGGGCGAAGCCTCCGGCTGGGCCGCGCACCGGGCGCTGGGCGAGTTCCCCGAGTTCGATGTGGAGCAGGGCGGGCCCGTCCGGTTCTTCGGCGAGATGATCTTCCCGTGGTTCTTCGACGAGGACCCGGCGCTGGTCCCGTTGCGGGCCTGTGCCGAGGCACTGGCCGCCTGCGAGTCCTGGCCGCGCCTCTACGACCTGGACCGGCTGAGCGGCAACACCGTCCCGGTGGCGGCGGTGATCTACCACGACGACCTGTACGTGGACCGCGACAGCTCCCTCCGCACGGCGGGCGCGGTGCGCGACCTGTCCTCCTGGATCACCAACGAGTACGCCCACGACGGGTTGAGCGCCTCGGGCGGGGCCGTGCTGGACCGGCTCGTCACGATGGCCCGCCGGTGAGCCCATCACTCCATCTCAACTGCCCATAACCCGTCGGTTATGGGCGGCCTTGACCTGCGACTCCCCAGCGGACGCGAACGGGGCGGCAAGCTCGACACTCTCGCGTGATCACCCCGTTATCCGACACCGGTGACAATCTGCGACATTCCCCAAGCAAGGAGAACCCGTGCGCAGATCGTCCGTGGTGGTCGCCACGCTCATGGTCATGGCGTGTCTGTCGACCGGCCCGGCTCACGCCGAGGATCCAGGTCGGACGCGAAAGGTCGAGGTCTTCGGCGAGAACGCCCCCCAGGGCTACACCGAGGTTCCGGTGGAGAGCGGCAAGGCGAGGGGCCTGGCCACGCCGTCCGCCACGGTGACGCCGATCGAGGTCAACGGCCCCAGCGACAAACGCATCGACCTGGTCTATCTCGGCGACGGTTTCACCGAGGCCGAGCAGGCCGCCTACACCGCCCAGGTGGCCAACAGCTGGAACATCCTGGTTCAGCGCGAGCCGTTCAAGAGCTACCGCAAGCTGTTCAACGTCTGGCAGGTGAACGTCGTCTCAGGCGAGTCCGGCGTCGACAACGACCCGGTCAAGGGGGTGCGGAAGGACACCGCGCTGGGCGGTGAGTACTGGTGTGAGGACCTGGAGCGCCTGGTCTGCGTGGACGTTCCCACCGCCGAGTCCTACGCCGCGCTGGCCCCCGCCTTCGACCAGATCGCCGTCGTGATCAACAGCCCCACCTACGGCGGTGCCGGCTACATCGAGGAGAACCTGGTCACCTTCTCCGGCGGGCACAGGAGTGGCCCGGAGATCCTGCCGCACGAGTTCGGCCACTCCATCGGCGACCTGGCCGACGAGTACCCCTACTGGGCCTACCCGGACGACGGCAGCACCTACACCGACGACGAGCCGGTCGAGAAGAACGTCTCGATCTACAACGCCGGGCAGCAGACCGCCCAGCGGACGAAGTGGTGGTACTGGCTGGGCGCCCAGACCCCCGACGGCGGCGTGATCGACACCTTCGAGGGCGGCGCCTACTACAACCTCGGCATCTACCGGCCCAGCGACAACTCGCTGATGCGCACCCTGTACCGGGAGTTCAACCTGGTCGGCCGCGAGGAGATGGTCCGCACCTTCGTCGGCACGACCGGCCTGATCGACGACTCCACCCCGAGCGGCAAGGTCAAGCCGGACAGCACCCTGACGGTCACCCCGGTGGGTCTGCCGACCGTGTCCACCCGCTGGTTCATCAACGGCCACGAGATCACCGAGTGGGCGGGCAGGACCTCGGCGGTGGCCCTGACCAAGAAGCCCAAGGGCCACGGGAAGCCCGAGGCGCCGTGGTGCGGGCGCAAGGACCTGAAGGCCAAGAAGGGCGACTGCGCCTACTCGGTGCAGGTCGGTGACTCCACCGACTTCGTGCGGAACTCCGCCTACAAGGCGGACGTCCTCACCCAGTCGATCACCTGGACGGTCGACAAGCACTGAACCAGGCGGTCCTGCCGCGCCCCGAGCGGGGCGCGGCAGGACCGCGATCGCCGAAAGTCGCTGCACGGGAGCGGGCGTCTCTCGGCGATCTAGTGCGTTCAGGGCCGGATCGTCATCCGGTCTTGGCGAGAATCGCCTTGGTCATCGCGTCGAGACCGACCAGGTTGAACTGCCTTCCGAGGGTACGCATGATCGAGTTCTCCGACGGGCGGTAGATGCCGTACGCGTAGTCGGCGGCCCCCTGGTAGGCGCCGATCACGCCACCGTCGGGAGTGGCCTGGCCCAGGTACCGGTACCACTTGCGCCTGCCCGAGGTGAGCTGCGCGGCGGTGTACTTCGACGCGTTCGCCGCCGACGGCTCGCCGCCGGTGTAGGTGCTGTTGACGGTGGAGTACTCGTCCGCGAGATTACCCATCGAATGTCCGAGCTCGTGGATCGCGACCTGGCCGGAACTCGCGTTGCCTCCCGAGGCCGTGGCGACGCCGCCGCCCGCGCCGTACCCCGCACCGCCGTACTTGGTGCTGTTGGCCAGCGCCACCACCTGGTCGGAGCCGGGGGCCAGCGCGGCGTAGGACTTGGCGGTCGTGGTGTTCACGCAGAGCAGGCGCTCGATTCCCGAGCACCAGAACCCCATTCCGAGCGCGGTGTTCCTGCTGATGCCCTGGGTGGGATCGTTGTCGACGCCCGACTGGGTGGAGACGACGTTGACCATCCAGACGTTGAAGGAGTTCTTGTACGTTTTGAACGGTTCGACGGTGGTCATCTCGGCCCACTTGCTCGCGGCGTGGGACTGGAAGGTGGAGATCTCGGAGGAGGTGTAGCCGTCGCCCACGAAGACCAGGTCGAAGCGCTGGGAGGAGGCTCCGGTCTGCTGCAGGGCGGTGACCGTGGCGGCGACCGCGGCGCGTGCGGTGGCGGGCGCCTCCCGCTTCGGGATCTCGACCTGTCGGATCGTGCCGTCGGGGGAGAAGACCTCCACCCACTCGGTGGATCCCGGCGGTGACGGTTCGGCGGCGGCGGACGTCGGTACGGCGAGGAAGGCGATGAGGGCCGGTACGAGCAGCGCCAGGCGGACGGGACGGGGCACGGCGTCTCCTTGGGGGTGAGCGCAGTGGATCTAGTGCCCACATCGTGTGTTATCGCCATACGCCCAGATAATCCCCTTTCGACATAACCCACCCGTTATGGCGGTGAATCCTGAGCCCTCGCCCCTCCGCGTCAGGCCCAGGCGGGGCAGACTCCACCGGAACGATCACCGTCCAGGCCCGGCCGGGGCGGAAAGCAGGCGTAGAGTAGGAAGTACCGAGGACATTTCGTGCGTTGACATTCAGGTCGACGTCGCCCAAGGCGATAGGCGACTTCGGTCCCTCACGGACCGAGACGGGCCGGGCGATCATGACGCCAGAGCTTCTTTCCCACAGCACACCGCTCACCGACACCACTCCTGAGGCACGCCTCAGCCTGGATCCCGCCCTCGGCCGCAGGGGCGCCGTGGACGGGGCCTGGTGGCCGTACTCACAGGACGCGGCGGTGGAACTGCCGGACCTCATCGCCGCCGTCGACCGGCGGCTGGACCGGCCCGTCAGGCGGGTGGGTCTGCCCCTGGGGTCCTGGGACGACATCCCGCACCGTGTCGTGGCCCCCGGCCGCCAGGTCAAGGTGGGCTGGTTCCGCAACATGGACCCGCACGTGGTCACCCTGATCTGCGAGGCCATGGAACCCGTCAACCTGCTGGTCATTCCACCCGGCACCGAGAGCGACACGGCCGCGCACGCGCTCATTCTGGCCACCAGGTGCGCGGGCGCCACCCGCCCGGCCGACATCCTCACCGCCGCGGCCTCCTCGGACGCCGGCTCGATCGCCAGGGATGACAGCCAGGCCGTCTGGGAGGGCGAGGGCGGACAGATCGCCGGCTGCGCGCCGGCCGTCGGTCACCAGGGCTCAGCCCCTCTCCGAGAGGAGACATCATGACCGTCCTGCAAACTCAGACCTCTCACGGAGCGGGTCCCCAGGTCGCCGGCCCCGCCGCCACCGTCATTCATCTGCACGGCGAGGTCGACGTCTTCACCAGCGCGGCACTGCGCGAGCGACTGCTCCGCGCGTTGCGGCGCGGAGCGAACCCGCTCATCCTCGACCTGTCCGGGGTGTCGTTCTTCGACACCTCGGGGCTGGCCGTACTGGTCGGCATCCAGCGCCGCGCCAGATCACTCGGAGTCACCTTCGAGCTGTCCGCGCCTCGCCACCAGACGGCGGCCCTGCTCCGGATCACCGGCCTGGACCGCACCTTCACCATTCGCTGAGCGTCAGTGGAGCGGATTCCCCGTCACCAGAGCGCGATGGAGCGGGTCAGGATCTTGGTGAGGTCGTCCTCGGTGACCGGCCGGGGAGCGGTGCCGAGCAGGCGCTGCTGCCTCATCGCGCCCTCGGCGAGCGCGGGGACGTCCGCCTCGGTGTAGCCGACGCCGCCGATCCCGTCGGGGAGGCCGATGTCGCGCATCAGCCTGGTCAGCACGCCGGGCAGGTACTCGGAGAGGTCGTCGGGCCTGGCGGCGGACGGGTCGAGCAACTCGGCCGCGCGCAGGTGCCGCTCCGGCAGCGCCTCGAAGGTGAACCTGAACGCCTCGGGAGCGGTCAGCGCGACGGCCATGCCGTGCGGCACCATCGGCTCGCCCGCCGGGTAGCCCTCGGGATGGAAGTCCCTGACCCGCCCGGCGATCGGGTAGGCGTTGGCGTGCGGGATGTGCACGCCCGCGTTGCCGAACCCCAGCCCGGCGAACGTCGCCGCCAGCGCCATCCGCCCCCTGGCCTCCGCGTCGTCCCCGTCGCGCACGGCGGTGCGGAAGGACCGCGCGAGCAGCGCGATGGCCCGCTCGGACCACATGTCGGCCACCGGGTTCGAGCCGCAGTAGGGCACCCGCTCCTCGGGGCGCCTGCGCTCGTAGGAGGTGTACGGCCGGGCGGTGTAGCTCTCCAGGGCGTGGCAGAGGATGTCCATCCCGGCGGCCGCGGTGACCCCGGCGGGCTGGCTCATCGCCAGGTCGGGGTCGACGACGGCGAGCACCGGGCGGAGCCGGGCATGGCTGATCCCGGTCTTCACCTTCAGGTCGAGCACGTCGAGCACGCAGATCGTGGTGCTCTCCGAACCGGTGCCCGTGGTCGTGGGCACCGCGACCAGCGGCTTGAGCGGCCGGGACGGGGCCAGGCCGCCGCCCACCGGCGCGTTGACGTAGTCCATCAGCTCACCCGGGTTGGTGGTGAGCAGGTTGACCGCCTTGGCGGTGTCGATGCTGGAGCCGCCCCCGATGGCGACGAAGGCGTCCCACGGCCCACCGGCGCGGGCGTGCTCGACCGCCGCCAGCAGGCTCTCGTCCGTCGGCTCGACGCGTACGCCCTCGTACACGCTCGCCTGGATGCCGAACCCGGAGAGCTGCTCGGCGATCCGTCGCGGCGCGCCGGTCGCGGCCACCCCGGGGTCGGTGATGACGAGGACGTGCCGGGCGCCGTACTGCCCGAGATCGAAGCCGATCTCGGCCGAGGCACCGGAGCCGAACTTCAGGGCGGGGGCGCCGTAGGTGAAGACGGACTCGGGGTTGCTCGGAGTGCTGAACACGCCCGGCTCCTCTCTCGATGATCTTACCGGTGGCACGGGGAGCCGTACGCGGTACTCCGTGACACTTGATGCCCATTTACCCGCTTGCCGACCCCGGATCTCGCCGATCTTCCCGGCAGGGTCAGAACGGTGCCGGAACGGGCGTCAGCGTGATGTTGACCTGGTAGTCGGAGGTGTCGGTCCTGCCGGCGTTCGGCCGCAGGGTGTAGCGGCTCTCCTGGGTCAGCGGGTTGAGGCGGAAGGACTGGAGGAAGACGTCGTCATCGGCGAATATGACGTCGTTGTCCCGGATGTTGATGGTCGCCAGGCCGCCATTGGCGAGGAAGATGGGCTTGCTCGGGGTGATGAGCTTCCAGGACTGGTCGTCGCTGCCCGGCGGGCACGGGGCGTTCTCGAAGGTGTAGCAGTAGCCCGAGGTGACCGGATGGACCCCATTGCTGGGCGGCCAGACCCGGTAGGTCGTGGTCGTGAGCGGTATCAGCCCGGGACCGGAGATCTTGACGAAGATCTCGTCACCGCCGTTCCCCAGCGTCCGCCACGGGACGATCGTGTTCAGGGTGATCCGGACGTACGGGGCCGCGTCCGAGGCCGAGGCGGAGGTGGCGGGGGCGAGGAGCGGAACCACGAGAGCCGCCCCCGCGACGGCCCTGAGCAGGCTTTTCAGCAGGTTCATGCGGCCATCGTGACCCCGGCCACTTGGGTACCTCTTAAAACCGACTTCGAAGGTCGCCGGCACGTCCCGGGTCGACATCCCAAGTAGCGATATATGCCCTTTTCGCAAGAGAAATGCATGCAAACGGCAAGCCGTCCTCACTAGCATCGCCGCCATGATGAAAAGAACGATCGCGGTGACCGCTGTCGCCGGAGCCGCCGTGCTGGCGGCCCAGCTTCCCGCGTCCGCGAGCTCCTCCACCGCGCTGCTCCGGCTGCGCGGCGGTCTGACGCTGGAGATCCCGAACTCCTGGCGGGTGTACGGGACCGCGGACCAGGTCCGGGTGGTGACCGGTGCCTGCGCGCGGCCCAACGGCGGCTACTTCCAGCCCAAATGCGACAGCTTCTGGATCATGGGGCCGAAGGCCCTCAAGACCGGCGCCGAGGGCTTCGGGCGCTACAACCCCGACCAGGGGCCGTTCTACCCGGCATCCGACGTGGTGCCCTGCGCGACCAACCCCAGGTACGGCCAGGTCCTCGGCAAGGCGATCGCGGTCGGCTACCGCAACATCGGGGTGGCGCACAAGGCGCACTACCGGGTGTGGCCCGGCCGGTGCGTGACGTACACCGGCGGCGAGCAGAAGTCGACGTTCAACCAGCGCGAGTGGTACCTGCCCAAGTCGAAGATCCTGATCGTCGACCAGTGGGCCACCCCCGGCCTGGCCACCATCCTGAAGAACGCGGCCTGGGACAACTGACCGTCAGACCCGCCACCTGGAACCGGACCGGCCTGCCCGCCCCTCGATCGCGGGCAGGCCGACCAGCCGCGACTCCCGCCCGCCGTCGCCATCGGGCCCTGATACGGGTACGGCGGGCGTGCTCGCGGCGGACCATCGTGCTGGTACGGGCCAGGTGGCGGTCACCCGGCGTCAGGTGAAGATCATCGGTTGTGCTCGCCGAAACCGTGCAGCAGGGTGTCGACCAGGCGGGTGGCCAGGGCGTCGGCGTCCTGCCCCTCGTCCGGTCCCGTCGCCGCCTCGTGGATCAGGGCGTAGTAGACGCGGCGGGTCCAGTCGAGGTCGGCGTCCGCGCGGAGCAGGCCCGCGTCGCGTGCTCTGCGGAACATCTCGTCGCACCGCTCCCGGGCCACGGCGTACACGCGGGCGACCTCGGTGGCCTCGGCGATCTGCTCCATGCTCGCGGCCGGATTCCGGCTGAGGACGCGTTCGGCCGCCTCCAGGATCGTCCGCACGGTCCGTTCCGTGTCCGAGCGCAGCTTGTTCACCCCGTAAGGCTCCTTAAATGTCCCCCTTTGAGGATTACTTGCAACACATATGTTGCATGTCGCACCTTCACTGCATCACAAGTGTTGCGAGTGGATGGGAAGGCTCTGTCATGGATCTGGGACTGAACGGCAAGTCCGCGGTGGTGACCGGTGCCGGCAGGGGGATCGGCCTGGCGATCGTGCGGACGCTGACGGCGTTCGGAAAGGCGCTGAACGACGAGTTCGGGCCGAAGGGCGTGCGGGTCAACACGGTCTCGCCCGGACCGGTGCGGACCTCGCTGTGGGAGGGCCCGGCGAGTTACGGCGCGGAGCTCGCCAAAGCGATAGGGGTGCCGCACGAGGACCTGCTCCGGCTGCTGCCCGCGCGGATGGGCATGACGACCGGCCGGTTCGCCGAGCCCGCCGAGGTGGCCACACTGGTCGCCTACCTGGCCTCACCGCTCGCGGCCAGTATCGCGGGAGCCGACTACCTGATCGACGGTGGCGCGATCAAAACGGCCTGACCGGTCACCCGGACCTCACCTGGCTTCGAAAAAGTGCGATCTACCAGTAATAACGTTTCGCGGGCAGGCTCGGTCGCATGACGATAATCAACCGGCTGAACTACCGGCCGTTTCCCGAGGACCCGCACAACGACAAAATCTCCGCGGAATCGGCCACGACGATGACCTGACAGCGGCGCCGCTTGGCGAGCCAGGCCAGGTACACCCGGACCCGGGAGGGCGTAGGTGCGGCGGGTGTCGGCCGACAGCGGCACCTCCTCACCGGAGTGTACTTCTGAGAACCGGTCATTCTCAGAAGCCGCCCGAACGGGATCGCTGCCATTTCACCGCCGCGAGGCGCGATACCCGCTGGGGGCGGAGATAGAGCGATGAAGATGGCCGAATGCGGTCGCTGTGACCGTATTGATCCGAAATGCGATCGCGGTCAGTGTGAGTGGACTTCAGCTCACGGAGGTGGCTATGGCGGCTCAGGATGCCCTGCTCAAGGTGTACGGCGATCGGACGTACGCGCATGTGGCGATGGTCCGGCACCAGGGTGTCACGGTGGCGTTCGCGATGGACTCGGCGCGACGGATCGTCTACAACGTCCTGGATCTGGGCAAACAGGATGCCACCAAGGGCGTGCTCGACTCCGCGTACTGGGCCGACAACCCAGTCGAACTGCCGTTCCCGACAGAGATCACCGAGGTCGGCTACAGCATCGCGGGCGCGACGGCGATGCCGACGGTCAAGCGGGGCGGCCGGATAGAGGCCAAGGCGAGCGAGCAGCTCGACCCCGACGAGACCAACAGGTTCCTCTCCACGACCGCGCGGCTCTCGGCGGCGGCCCCGTTCCAGGTGATCTCGGACGGCACCTACGTGGTGGTGCTGCGGCAGTCGATCCCCGACGGCCACGCCGACGCGGTCCACAAGCTGACCGGCGGCGGCTGCTCCGGCGACCCTGCCGCGGCCGGCTACCTGCTCAGCGGCGGCAAGAAGGTGCCGCTCGTCCGTGACACGCTCTTATGCGACCGCTTCCTGCTGGTGGAGGGGAAGCTCAAGCCGGTGCTGGAGGTGCGCTTCCGGCGCAGCCGCCACGCCTCCCGCCCTGACTCGGCCAAGGACACGCTGGGCACCGAGGACATGGAGAGCCGGCCGTTCTACGAGCCGACCAGGGAGCTCTCCTTCATCCGCAACCTGAGCGGCGGGCGCTTCACGGCGGTGCTGGTACCGACCGCGATCAGCGGCAGGTGGCGCTGGCAGATCTTCGCGTACAACAGCGTCACCGACCGCGTCGACGGCTTCAACATCGAGCAGGACGCCGACGGCGGCTTCAACACCCAGGGCACGCGTCACTACACCAGCCCCGACCCCAGGTACCGTGACTCCGTCTTCGAGCGCGCCCCTGGCAAATGCCCCTTCACCGGCCTGGACCTGGTGCCGGTGCCGGGCGTCGCGGGGCACGCGGAGACCGCGCTGCTGCTGGACGGCACGGCCGGGCACGTGGACCTGGGCACCTCTGGAGCGCTCCAGTTCGGCCCCGGGGCGTACACGATCGAGGCGTGGATCAAACCGGCGGCCCTCGGCGGGACCGTCCTGGCCAAGGGCGCGGCCTGCCGGTTCGGGGTGAACGCGAACGGCACGGTCTTCCTCGCCCACAACGGCGGGGCCTGGTCGGTGACCTCGCTCGAGCCGATCTCGCTGAACGAGTACACCCACGTGGCCGGGGTCTACGACGGGAGCAAGGCGACCGTCTTCATCAACGGCAGGGCGAGCCAGAGCGCGAGCCTGCAGTACCAGGCGGGCCAGGCCGCACCGGTCCTGATCGGCGCGGCCAACGACACGGGGCAGCCGGCCAAGTTCTTCAACGGCGAGATCGACGAGGTACGGCTCTGGGACCGCGCCCGCACGACCGAGGAACTCAATCGGGAACTGGGCCACCGCCTGATCGGCAACGAGCCGGGGCTGCTCTCGTACTACCGCTTCGACGAGGGATCGGGCACGACCGCCTACGACCAGAGCGACCGCGCCGTCAACGGCACGCTCCGCGGCGGGGTGCGGTGGGTCGGCTCGCAGGCCCCGGTGGGCGATCACCCCGGCGTGCGCCGTGACAGCTTCTCCGTCAAGGACCGGAGCGTGGTCTCCGGACTCTCCTCCGTCATCTACCACCAGCAGCAGTCCACCGCCGTCGGATACAGCACGACCGCCAAACCGGCCAAGCGCCAGGCGCGGGTGCTGCTCGCCTTCGCCACCAAGACCGCCGCCGACTCCGGCGGCCAGGTGGCGGCTGTGGACTTCGGCGTGGGCCGGGACGGGCGGCTGACCCAGGCGCCCGACCTGCTGGACCTGCCGCTGCTGGACCGCCCGAAGCAGAGCCAGGACCTGGACGCGGTCAGCGCGCTGGAGCAGCGGATCAAGTCCCTGGAGACCGAGGTGCGGGACCTGCCCTTGGAGATCGACCGGATCTCCAAGGCCACCGGGAACCTGCCCGCGCTCCAGGCCGACCATGACAGGCAGGCCGCGATCGCCGCCCGCTGGCAGCAGAACCTCGATGGCGACAAGGGCAATTACCTGGCCTGGCTATGGCGGCTGGAGCTGAAGGGGTCTCCCGACCGGCCGGTCATCGCGGTCATGAACGACAGCCCCGATTCGGGGGCGGAGCTGGTGCGAACCTCCGACCGTAACTCGCCCACCGGCCTGTGGAAGTTCGACAGGGTGCCCACGTCGACCAACGACGCCTTCACCTACCGGGCCATCAACGTCTTGTCGGGCAAATTCATCAACGTGGTCGGCCTCTCCCCATTGGACATGGCGAGGCTCAACCAGCAAGGAGACGGCGCGAGGTTCCGCTTGGAGCAGATCGGCGAGTACCACCGGCTCATCAACAGCCACAGCGGGTGCGCCGTCTCCTCGTCGGGCTCCGGCAACACGGTGGTCCAGTCGCGAACGGCCACGACAGATGATTCCGGGCTTGTCAAGATGGTGCCCGTCAAGCATGCGAGCGGCTGGGACACCTACCTGAAGGACGCGCAGACCGCGGTCGTCAACCTCCGCATCGCCATCGACGAGGCGCGCATGGCGCAGAGCAGGCTCGATGGGCTGCGCCGCACCCTGGCCACCAAGACCACCGATCTGGACACGGCGCGCAACCAGCTCGCCCAGATGACCGGCGCGGCCCAGGGGTCGACCGACCTGACGGTGGCCATGCCGCTGCTGGCCCTGGACCGCACCGGGCTGAGCTGCGCCGGAGCCGTGCTGGGCTTCGCCCGATGCGCCGACGCGCCCACCCTGATGGAGAGCGCCACCGGCAACGTGGTGCTCTACTTCCGGGGCGTCAACGACCAGTTCTTCGCCGCCTACCTCGACACCTTCGTGATCCCGTCGACGCAGGAGCTGCCCGTCGGCAGCGGCGCGGTCCTCTTCACGGCCCGTGACGCGGGCATCGACCTGGGCGCGCTCACCATCACGGTGACCGACGGCGACTCGCCCAGCCGATGCGACCTGACCATCTCCGGCGGCCAGGAGGGCGAGACCTGGCGCTCGCTGCCGCGCGACACCGCGCGGCTGACCGCGGTGCTGGCCGGAGCCCCGGGCGAGCCCGTCAGGCTCGGCACGGTGGCCAAGGTGAACGGCACGCAGGTGGAGCTGGCCGAGCCCCTGACGACCGCCGTGCCGAAGGCCTCCCACATCATGATCGGCTCTGACGGTTACAGCGCCGGCGCTGACCACGCGATGGGGGCCAAGAGCCTCACCCTGACCGCCGCCAACCAGACGATCACCGCCGGCGCCCTGGTCACCCTGGCCGGCTACGACTACCAGCGGGCCGTCTGCGCCCGTCCCGGAGTGCCGCTGACGGAGGGTTCGCGCCTGGTCGTCCTCACCGCGGGCACCGTCGCCTCCATCGCGAACGGGACCGCCAAACGCCTGGTCAGCGGGCACGGCGCTCGCTGGCGTGGCGAGATGCCGGGCCGCGCCTACTCCTTCGACGGCCGCCAGCAGCACCTGCGCCTGCCCGCTGCCCAACTGGAGCGCGTGACGGTGACCGGCGACCTGACCATGGAGAGCTGGGTGAACGTCGGGCCGGTGAACGGCAAGGCCAGGATCCTGCAGGCCAACAGCGGCCAATCGCAGTACACGCTGGCACTCGCGGACGCCCCGTTGAAGACCGCCAAGGCGTTCAACGGCGCCGAATCCCACGAGCTGAGCAGGAGCATCGAACTGGCCAACAGGGACTTCACCATCGAACTGTGGGCACGGCTCGAGCCCGGGCAGACCAACACCCAGCCGCTGCTCCTCCACGGCTACCCGATGGGGGCGCAGAACCAGACGCTGCACCTGCAGATCCACGCCAACAACACCTTCGGCTTCAGCCTCTACGGCGACGACCTCAACGTCAATCTGCCCTCCCTGGACCTGGGATGGCACCACTGGACGGTGGTGTACGAGAACGCCACCCGCACCCAGATCCTCTACCTCGACGGCACCGAGGTCGGCCGCCGCATCTCCAACGCCCCCTACACCGGGCGCGGCCCGCTCCTCCTGGGCCACAAGCCCTTCGCCGGCCACTACCTGGCCGGCCAGCTCGACGAGGTACGCGTCTGGAGCCGCATCCGCACCCCCAACGAGATCAGCAGCGAGCGCAACCAGCGGCTCTCGGGCCACGAGCCCGGCCTGCTGGGCTACTGGACCTTCCCCGGCACCTCGGCCAAGGCCTCCCCGATCAAGGGCTACCAGCTGGTAGCCGGGGTCGGCGGCCGCTTCGTCCGCAGCCAGGAGGCCTTCCCCTGCAACGAGTGGACGCACCTGGCCGCCGCCTTCCAGCAGTCCTGGGCCGTCAAGCTGGACGGCGGCGCCTACCTGGAGGTGGCCAAGGACGAGGCGCTGAACGTGACCGAGGACCTCACCCTCGAGGTCTTCCTACAGGCCGATCGGCTCGGCGGCACCATGGGGCTGGTCTCCAAGGGCGAGCTGGGCTTCTCCGGCGGGGTGCCGTACCAGCTCAGTGTGCGGGGCGACGGCAGGCTGGAGTTCGCCTTCGAGGAGCCCGGCGGCCAGGTCGTCCGCTACACCTCCACCATCGGCATCACCCCGAAGGCCTTCCAGCGGGTGGCCGTCGTACGGAAAGGCCGCAAGGTGGAGGTCTCCACCTCCGCCCAGACCCCGCCGGACACCAACCCCGGCAAGGACATCCGCTTCTACATCAACGGGCAGCCGGCCGGCGCCGAGCACTACACCGGCCCCGGAGCCCAGAGCAACAGCAGCAACCTGATCATGGGCAAGGTGGGATCCTCCTCGACCTTCGCCGGTGTGCTGGGCGAGGTACGCATCTGGAACGTGGCCCGCGAGGCGGCTCAGCTCGGCCTGCCGGTCGTCGGGCGCGACAGGGGGCTGCTGGCCCGCTGGCCCTTCGAGGAGAACAGCGGCAACGTCACCCTCGCCGCCGACGGCTCCTACCCGGCGAGCCTGCGCGCCACCCAGTGGGTGCGCGACCCCGATCCGACCGCCAGCCCGTTCCGCCTCTACCGCAACGGCGTGCCGGTCGTCGCCGACCCCATCCCCGACCCGGGCCCTGCCGACTACGGCGACCAGCAGCTCACGCTGGGCGCCCGGCTGCTCGGCGGCGCGGTGGGCGAGCCGTTCAGCGGCATGCTGGAGGAGGTGAGGCTCTGGCGTACGGCACGGAGCGGGGAGCAGATCCTCGACAACCTCTTCACCCGCCTCAAGGGCGAGAAGCAGGAACTCGTAGGCTACTGGCCCTTCGACCGGGACTCCACCTCCCCCACCGCCACCGAGGTGCACGACGAGGGCCTGCGCGGCAACCACCTCGAATTCCCCGCCTCGGCACGCCCGCGCCCGATGCTCTCCAACGCCCCCATCGCCACCGACACCGCCCAGGTGCGCTCCGCGCTGGCCGCCATCCGCACCCCCTTCCACGACATGATCGGCGCCACCCCGGCCGTCGGCGAGTACGCCGACATGCAGCAGACGCTCAAGGGCGAGCCGTTCGGCGTGCTCAAACGCTGCTACAGCTACCTGCGCCAGGGCCGCTGGCACCTGGTGACCGGCTACAAGGTCGGCAACCTCATCTCCGAGTGGGTGGGCCAGGCCCAGTTCGACCCGCAGCTCATCGGCTACATCGAGAGCGCCCCGCCGGTGCCGTCGGAGAACCTGACCGGCGCCGACTCCTTCGCCGGCGCCTCCTCCGTGGAGTTCACCGAGGCCGACCAGGTCACCTACAGCATGTCCTCCAACCGCAACAGCAGCGTCGACACCTCCTTCGGCGTCTCGCTCGGCCAGGACTCCGACCAGAACCTGATGACGATCACCGCGCCGCTCGGCGTCGGGACCGCCATCCCGATCCTGGAGATCGACTACAAGCTCTCGACCACGACGAACCTGGAGTTCTCCAACGCCTGGTCGAGCGATACCAAGCTCTCCCAGGGCCAGAACACCACGCGGGCGGCCAAACTCCGGCTCACCGGCAACCTGGAGGACCCCACCCAGTTGCTCAACTCCGCCGTCGGCCGCCGCTACGTGCCCGCCAACACGGGCTTCGCGCTGGTGCAGTCGGAGACGGCCGACATCTTCGCGCTCCGCCTGGCCCACACCGGCGCGCTGGTCGCCTACCGGATGACGCCCAACCCCGACATCCCCAAGGACTGGAACATCATCACCTTCCCGGTCAACCCCCGCTACACCAAGCAGGGCACCCTGGACGGCGCGGTCGGCTTCGACGACCGCGGCAAGGTCCTCGATCCCGACTATCCCGCCGCCGCAGGCTACGGCCAGCACAGCTTCTTCAAACCCCAGGAGGCGTACGCGCTCAAACGCCGCATCACCCGCGACCAGCAGCGGCTGCGCGCCTACTACGAGGCCGTCTCCGTCCAGACCCATGCCCCCGATCAGACGCAGGCGCAGGCCCAGAAGATCCTGCGGGGCATGGGCGTGACCGCCGACCCCCCCTCGGGCGGCGACCGCAACGCCAACAGCTCGACCCCTGACAAGTTCTCCCACCGCGACCTGGTCAACACCTACGTCTGGACGGCCAAGGGCGGCTTCTTCGCCGAGACCACTCAGGCCACCGACGCCGTCACGCAGACCCACAGCGGCACCTACGCCTTCAAGACGAGCGAGTCGTTCAGCGTCGACTTCACCATCAAGGCACTCGGCGTCGGCCTAGCCGGCAACATCGACGCCTCCGTCGGCGGCAGCACCTCCGTGACCCGCTCCCGGGCCAAGGACGTCAGCCGCACCTTCGGCCTCACCGTCGACTGCGCGCCCTCCGGGGACCTGCAGCGGTACGACAACGGCAAACCCGTCTTCACCGCGCAGGGCAAGCCCGTCCTGGTGCCGGGGAAGGTGGACGCCTACCGCTTTCTCACCTTCTACCTGGGTGAGAGCAGCGCCAACTTCGACGACTTCTTCCACAAGGTCGTCGATCCGATCTGGCTGGCCAACAGCGGCGCCCCCGACGCCGCCGCGCTGCGCCAGGCCCGCCAGACCGCCACCAAACCGCCCTGCTGGCGGGTCATGCACCGGGTCACCTTCGTCAGCCGGGTGCTCCCGCCCGTCCCGCCGCCGGGCGCGCCGCCGGTCGAACGGGCGATGCGGGCCGAGAACATCGCCAGCAACTACGAGCTGATCCAGCGTCTGGCCCCCTACACCCGCACCGCCACGGCGAGCAAGGCGGTACTCGCCACCGCCACCCGGGCCGCGCTCGCCAAGCACCTGCCCGAACTGCTGCCCCACGCCGCCGAGGTCATCGACTACCTGGCCGACTACTACGGCATCCACGACTGACCTACGCCTTCCGGCGACAGATCGCAGAAGCCGCCTTCCCCGAATAACGGCGGCGCCCTTCCGAGGGTCTCCTTGCCGGGTGGCCCCGGTGCATCGCTGCATCGGGGCCACCCGGCAAGGAGGAGGCCGACCAGCAGGGTCCCTGGGCCGATGCTCACCACATCAGGTGAGAACCGACGCCGCTCCGCCAGATCACTTGAGAACTCGCCACTTCGGCTGAGACCTCACAAGACAGGACGGCTGCCAAGACCACCACATCGTCTCCTGCTGAGGCTACTCTGAATCTAGACAGACTAGACAGGGGGACGCCGATGAGCGGATGGCAGGTCCAGGAGGCGAAACAGCGCTTCAGTGAGGTCGTTCGGCGTGCGGTGAGCGAAGGGCCCCAGGTGGTCACCCGGCACGGCGAGGAGGTGGCCGTCGTCATCGACATCGCCGAATACCGCCGCCTCAAAGGTGACGCTCCGGACTTCGGACGGTTCCTGCTCGCCGACCCCGACTGGGACGACGACGTGGAGTTCCCGCGGAACCGGGACCTTCCCCGGGAAGTCGATTTCGACTGATGGGCATCGGCTATCTGCTCGACACGAACGTGGTCTCCGAAGCACGCAAGCGGAACGGCAGCCCTCAGGTCAAGGGCTGGATCGCCGCGGCGCACGGACCCACCCTCTACATCAGCAGCCTGACGGTCGGAGAGATCCGCTGCGGAGTCGAGCTTCGCAGACGCCGGGACCCCGGCCAGGCGACGGTGCTGGAACGCTGGCTGCACGGCCTTCAGCGGCAGTTCGGTGATCGCATCGTCCCCGTCACCGTGGAGGCCGCCGAGGAGTGGGGCCGCCTGAACGCCATCCGCCCACTCCCCACGACGGACGGCCTGATCGCCGCGACGGCCCGGGTGAACGGCTGGACCCTGGTCAGCCGGAACATCAAGGACTTCGCCGGCACGGGAGTGTCCGTCGTCAACCCGTTCGACGTGCTGATCTGAGTCCTGCCGCCCTGGGCGCCGGTGGCGGAGACTACCCCGCCACCTGGAACCAGACCGATCTGCTCGCTCCGTCGCAGTGGGAGCCCCACTCGGCGGCGAGCAGGTCGACCAGCCACAGCCCCCGCCCGCCGTCGTCGTCGGCCTCCGGTACGCGTACGGCGGGCGCGCTCGTGACGGAGCCGTCGTCGGTGACCTGCACGTGGACCATCGTGGTGGTACGGGCCAGGTAGACGGTCAGGCGCCCGTCCGCGGTACGCCCGGAGTCGGAGTGGGCCACCGCGTTGGCGGCCAGCTCGCTCAGCAGGAGCAGCACGTCGTCAAGGAGCGGGACCGCGACGCGTCCGGCCAGCAGGTCCCGCGCCCAGGCCCGCACCTCCGGCACGGATGCCACCCGGCCGGGAAAGACCTGCCGCCACGCGCTGTACGGCCCGTCCGCCCACGACATCGGGGCATGATGCCCGGCTTCCTCCCGTGGCATCGTTGAAGTTCCGTCACCGCGATGTCCGGGGCGGTCGTCCTCTTCCCCCGTCGTCTCCCGCTCGGGTCTCATGCGGTCACCGCCGACATGATCATGTCGGCCGCGTTGTCGGCCTCCGCCCAGACCCATTCGCCGCGCTGCCAGAGCCGCGCCCACCAGGGCCGCCAGACGAACGCCCAGCCGCAGTAGCGCCGGACGACCGTGATCCTGACCAGCGCCGTGCCCGTCGCCGTCCGGATCTCCAGAATCGGCTGCCCGGCCACCGGAAGGACCAGCGAGGTGCACACCCCGAGGCCGTGCAGATCCCAGCTGAGCCGGGTCAGATGAACGAATCGCGCACGCCGCTCGACCGCCGTCACGCTCCTGTCCTCCGGATGCCCCCGGCGAACACGACCGAGGCGCGAAAGGTCACCGTTCTGATCGTTCATCACTCGTTCTCGCCCCTGATTTAAAGGTATGAGGATGCTTTCTTTTTCGTCCTGTCGAACCGATAAGACGTGTGATTAGATTGCCCGCGTGGCAGGTGGATTCATGGCTGGATTGGCACCCCGGTGGATGCTCTGGAATGTCGGGTGAGGGTTTCCCCATACCAGGGCCTGGAATCGCCGCTATAACAAAAAATCCGTTTTTCTCTATTTCAGGAGGAATGCGATGAGCGACGAGATCCCCCCGGACCCGGGCTCCCCCCGCGCGCGCTTCGGCGCCGAGATGCGCCGCCTGCGCGAGGCCGCCCAGCTCTCCCAGAGCGCCGTGGGCAGACGCCTCGGCTGCACCCAGACCCAGATAAGCCGCCTGGAGAGCGCCACCCGCACCCCGTCCAAGTCCGACGCCGAGCGCCTCGACGCCCTCTTCGGCACCAATGGCAGCACGTACTTCGTGGACCTGCGCGAACACATCGTTGCCCGCTATGGCGGCCCGGTCTGGTTCATGAGCTGGGCACAGGAGGTCGAGCCGTTCGCCCTCGTCATGCGCTCGTGGGATCCGCTGCTCGTCCCCGGCCTCCTGCAGACCGAGGCGTACGCCCGAGCGATCTTCAAGCATGCCCCTCGGATCACCCCGGAGGAGATAGAGGAGCGGGTTAAGGCGCGCATGTGGCGTAAGAAAATCCTCGAAGGGGACAATCCCCCACTTTTTCTTACCCTCATCGACGAAAGTGTGCTGCGCCGTAATGTCGGCGGTCCGGAGGTAATGTGGGAACAGCTCACCTACTTGCTAGAGATCGCCCAGCGTCCCTCCGTCTCCGTCCAACTCGTCGATCGGCTCTGCCTCTCCGGAATGGTGGGCCCTTTCATGATCGCGGAACTTCCGGACAACCAGCCGGATGCGATTCATGCAGGCTCTGCAGTGGAAGGACAGGTTTCGGCTGATCCCAGCGTCGTAACCCCGATATGGAATCGCTATGAAGCGATACGTGGATGGGCTTATCCTGACCACATGTCCCTCAAAATGATCGAGGAAGCGAGGCAGGAATGGACCTGAGTGTCGCGGTATGGCGGAAGTCATCGCTCTCCGCAGACGATGGTGGTCAGTGCGTCGAAGTCGCCTCGAACCTGCCCGGTGCTGTCGCGGTTCGCGACAGCAAGGACCCCGACGGTCCCAACCTGCTCTTCACTCCCGGTGAGTGGCGATCCTTCGTCGGCGGTATCAAGTCGGGGAAGTTCGACCGCCTGGTCTGACTCTCTCGAAGGCCGTAAACAGGAAGGAGACAGGGATGGATCTGAGTACCGCCGTGTGGCGGAAGTCGTCACTCTCCGGAGACAACGGCGGCCAGTGCGTCGAGGTCGCCGCCAACCTGCCCGGTGCCGTCGCGGTCCGCGACAGCAAGGACCCGCACGGCCCCAACCTGCTCCTCACCCCCGCCGGATGGCGGTCCTTCGTCCACGGCATCAAGGCGGGAGACTTCGACCTCCTGAGCTGATTGACGGGATTAACCAGTTTTCGGTTATCCCTTAATGGCGAATGGGACTTTGTCCTTTTCGCTATCGCAACCCCCGATCGGTCAACCGGTCGGGGGTTTTGTGCGTCCAGTAACGCTGCCGGGATGAGCCGGGATATGAAGTCTGAGAAACCGCGTTGCGCGGAGAGTGGGCAGACTCGCACGCACTTGGCCGTTGACATCTTCTCGCCTATCCGGCGCTCCCCGACTCGGCCGGCCGCCACCAGTCTGGTAAGCCAAGAGATTAACTCTTCACTGAACACCCCTTATCGTTTATCGTTATTAACGATAAACGATAAGGGGCGGTTTATGGGATGGGTGAGACTGCGAGCATGGTCGATCCGTACCTGGTGGGTGATTTTTGAGAACCTGATCTATCTGGCTTTCGCGATTGGTGTCATCGCCCTGCTCGGCGCCGGATGGATGGCCTCGGGAGTGACCCACACGGGTCCCGCCGTGATGGAGGTACCCCGGCTACGGGAGTGGCCTTTCACCAACCCTCAGCAGGTAGGGCCGTTGAGGATCGGCCTGGACTACAGCGCCTATCTCTCGCTTGACCGTCCGGCGCGGTGGCAGATCCTGCTGCTGAACATGCCATCGGTGGTGACGGCGCTGCTGACCGCCATCATCGCATTTCTGCTGTGGCAGATCGCCCGGACCCTCAGGTCCGGTGATCCATTCGTGCCGCGTAACGCTCGCCGGATTTTCATCATGTCCGGATGCGTGGCCGGATACGGCCTGCTCGTCGAGCCGCTCAGGACGCTGGTGGCGGTAATCATGGTGGACGGGACCTCCGCCGGGGGGATGATCGACACTGACTGGCCGTTCACTCCGGCCCCCATTGGGTTTGCCCTCCTCGTGATCGCACTGGGGTCGATCTTCAAAAGGGGCGCCCGCCTGCGCGAGGACGCGGAAGGGCTCGTCTGACATGCCGCCCGATGCCGAGCACCGCATCCGCGTCCACCTGGATCACTTGCTCGCCGAGCAGGAGATGACACTCACCGAGCTGGCGGATCGAGTCGGCGTGACGATCGTCAATCTGTCGATCCTCAAGAACGGCAAGGCCAAGGCGATCCGATTCTCCACGCTGAGCGCGATCTGCCGCGAGCTTAGGTGTCAGCCCGGCGATCTCCTCACCTACGAGAGTCGGCCCGGCCGCGAGTAGCCGAAACAGGCCAGGGCCGCGATCGAGATCCGGCGTCGGGAGCGGCCTCGTACGGTGATGACCGTGGTGCGGCCGCGCCGTGCCCAGGTGCGCATGATGGACGGCGTCATCGACAGGCCGGTCTCGTCTTCGAAGACGATCCAGGCGCCGAGCGCCGCCGCGTATCTTCCGCGTTCGGCCAGGTCTCCTTCACCCAGCCGGTCACCGCCGCCGCATCGCGCTCGATCGCACGCCGGGCCGGTACCTGGCAGGAGTAGCCGTTGCGGATCAGCAGCTTGCGCACGCCTTGGAGGGTGTAGGGCAGGTGGAAGCGCCGCCCGATCACGGCCGTGATGCGTGCCAAGGTCCAGCGCCGGCCGGGTCGGCCGTGCGCGCTCGGCCCCTTGGTCGGTTCCTGTTCCAGTTCGGCGAGTTGCCGCTCGCCGAGCCGGGGTAGGGAGGCCGGCCCGTGCGAGCGCAGCGCACCGGCCCCGCCGGCCTGCCAGTTCCTGCGCCATCGCTCGTGAGTTCCCGCAGTAGCCGGGTGTCGCCCTCCCGCAGCTTGTCGGGGCGGGTGAGCAGGAGCCGAGCGAGACGGCGTGGGGTGATGACGGGCCGGTCCCTCTCGGCTCGGCCCTGGGTGATGTAGCGGTAGAGCAGGTTGAGGCTGCCCGTGTAACCGAGTTCCTTGATCTCACGGAACAGCTGGAGGAGGTCGGCTAGGCGGCGCGCTGCTCCCGCAGGTGATCGCGATAAGGATCAACGAGGGTGGGCCGGTAGCGCGGAGCGCGGCGCAGCGCCTCGGGCTCACGGGTGCGGGCGTAGCGCTTGACGGTGTTCAAAGACAGATTGAGACGGCGTGCGCATTCCAGCAGGCCGACGCCCTTGTGCAGCAGGTCGTGGATCTGCTGCCAGCGTTCGCGGGTGGTCTGCTCCCGGACACCGGCAGGCCGAGCCGGGTTGACCGTGGCCCAGCAGTAGCTGTGGGAGCGGACCTCGGCGAGGGTCTTGTCACAGAGGTTCTTCCACACATGCCACCTGTCGCTAACCTGCACCGCATCTGGCAACGCCCTTCGTATCGCCTCGCCGTAGGCACCCGAACCGTCCCGGCAGACGATCTCCACTCCGGGGTGGGTACGTAGCCACGCCTCAAGGGCGTCGGCACCGCGACCGGGCAGAACGTCGATGCGCTCGCCGGTCTCGGCGTCGGTGAGGATGGTGGCGTACCGGTGGCGGCGTTTCAAGGCGAAATCATCGACCCCGAGCACCCTCGGGATCCGCAGCGGTGGCAGCGGCAGCCGCGTTAGTGGCCGCAGCGCCGTGGACCTCGACACCGCGACGTCCAGCGCTTGTGAGAGGCGAGCGCCCGCCCGGCCCGCTAGCTCTCTCACCACCGCGCCCAGCTGGCCGGTCAGCCGGCTGGTACGGCGCTGATAGCGCTCCAGCAGCCCGGGCACCTGTTCACGGAACGTCTGCCGTGGGCATTTCCGTGCCGGACAGACCAGCCGCCGTACTACTCGCACCGAGACCAGCACCCGCCGCCCGTCGACCGGGACGTCCGCGACCGTCCGGCCGCAGAAGCCATGCACCCGGCCGGTCAGCACCCCGCACACTGGGCACGGCATCGGCTCATCCCGAGTATGGGCCATGATCCGAATGTGATCGTCCTCGTCCTCTACATCCTCGATGACCAGGGCAGACAGGCCCGAAAACACCACACCCATCAGATCGTCGATCTCCAGCACGCCTCAGGCTGACAGGTGATCACGCAGCGCTACCATCGAATACGGGACAGAGCCGTTTAATTGACAGACCCGATCTCTGCAGGTTGGTGCTCCTCGCGGTCCGCCGCGCGCCAGACCGCGAAGGAGGGGTCTGGCGCGTGGCAGACCCCTCCTTGTTCGCGAAGAGCTGGGGCGTGTCGGGACCCTCGTGAAAGGGCCATAGATGGTGGTGCGGCTATTCGGGCGGCAGATGGCGGGCCGGTCGTTCGACGCGGTTGCCGTCGAGTGTTTCCTCGAAGTAGGTGGTGCCGGACCTTCCGGGGTATTCACCGGTGACGTAGTAGTCGGTGAGGAAGCCGAGGGAGGCGCTGGGGCCCAGGCTGTCGCCGTTGCCTCGCATGGCGGTGAGGGTGTGATGTTCCATCCACAGGCAGGCGGAGCTGTGCGGAGGGATGTTCAGGCCGCGATCTTTGGTCTCCTCGCGCATGGTGGAGACGGTGTTGCGGCGTTCGTAGCCGGTTTCGATGGAGGTGGACACGGAGTTGGTCACGGTGGTGGAGACGCCCACGCCGAGGGGCGCGGCGCTGACTTCGACGCCCACCTGAACTCCCACGGTGATGCCTACCGACCGGGAGAAGGCATCGCTGACCTCTCTGGTGACGCCGGTGGTGACCTCCTGGCGCTCTGGCTGCGGCAGAGTGCCGTTGCGGTTGTCGCGGTAAAGGACCAGCTCGTAGTGCCGCCTGCGCAGAATTCGGTAGAAGGGTGAGTGCGTGACCTTCCACTGGACGTCGCGGGCATCGTCTTTGACCATGAAATAGGGCACGGTCACGGTCCGGTCGGTGATGAGGGCCTGAGCCGGCGGCCGGGCGTGCGAGGTGAGCTCGGGAATCTCCGGGCCTGGTCGCCGGTCGATGACCGCCGGCAGATCCAGGATCCAGGTGACCGGCGTGGGGGCAGGGCGGCCGGAGGAGTTCACGGCGGTGAAGCAGCCCAAAGGCAGGATCAGGCGCTCCTCCAGGTCGTCGTCGGGATGGTGCGGGGTGACGATCGACCACAGTCGCCATCCGCCGGCCTCGAACAGCTGCTGGCCGCACTCGGCGGGGCGTACATAGCTGCGGCCGTTGTGGACGCGTTTGACGCAGACGGTGTCGGCGTACCCGGCATACTGCTCCGGGGGCATGTCGTTGCGCACGGCGATATCACCCAGGGCTACGTAGCCCTCCGGTGGGATCGGCCGCCACAGCGCGCCTGCGGAGGGGAGCGGGCCCAGATACTGCCAGCGGACGGGTCGGCGCAGCAGACTCTGATCGCTGGAGACATCCCGGAGGCTGATTGCCCCGGGCAGTGCGCCGGGGCTGCCGGGCCCGAAGTGCATGCCCGCGGCCCAGCGGTTGTTACCGGGCATGGTTCCCAGGCGCCAGATCCCCGAAGGGTGGGTGCTGCCGTCGGGAACTGGCCAGGTTCGGATGGCGTTACCAAAGCCGATCTCGAGGTCGCCGTAGCGCTGCGTGGCCGACCACGTCAGCGTCTCCGCAGATGGAGCGGAAGGGGCGCCCTGGGACGAGACGAACCCGGACCCTGGAACGGGCGAATCGGGTATGAGATCAGAACTCATCGCAACCTCCATCGTGGGGCAAGCACAAGCGGAACACCGGCGGTCTGCGTTTGCGCATGGCTGCGGTGCTCAACCGGTTGCCGATCCCCTCCCCCTATCCTTCTCGAGTCCCGGCCGCCGCTCTCATCTCAGAGCTTTGCGGTGGCACCGCTCGCCCTTGCTCCGTGCCCCGCAGTTCGCTTTTGTCAGTATTAGCTCCAATTCAGCGGCTGTCACCGGCCCGCCGCTGACCACATCAGGACAGGTGCGTCGGCAGCTTGCCGGGTGGCCACCATGGCCGCTGCTCGGCGAGCTGGTCGTTGACCTCTTGGCGATCCCAGGCGGCGCCGTCCCAGCGGCTGGCGCCGAGAATGTCACGCGCCTGGCGGTACTTGCTGCCCTTCTTGTGCCATAGCGCGCGCAGCAGGTCGGCGAACCCTTCGGGGCCGCCGCTGTCTTCGGGCGGGCAGGCGCGTCCGCCGACGCCACGCCATTCGCCTGGAAAAGGCACTCGCCGGATATACCGGTATCCGGGTCCTCACCCCTACCGGCCTGGACCGTACCAGCACGCTGTATGCCTTCGTCTTCACCGTCGACCCGCACCTCGCCGGATTCAGTCGCGCGGACCTGCTCCGGATCCTGCGGGAGCGAGGTTGCACCGATGTCGAAACGTGTGACTCGATGCCGCCGCTGCACACCTACCCCGCCTTCCAGAGCCCGCGTTCTCCGGTCACGACATACCACCGTGGCCCGATCCGCGGCGATCTGCCCGTCAGCGACCGTCTGGCTGCGACCTCGCTGCGGATCGCCGTCCCCGCTGGCGATGACCAGGAGGGGCTGGCCCACACCGACGCGGTGAGGGGCGCTAACCTCGCCAGATGGCCGATCTTCAGCACCTCGTCGACGACGCCGACCGTGACGGAATTCAGAAGCTTGTGGTCGGCGCCGTCGTGTATCGCGACGAGCGGGTGTTGATCCTGCGCCGTTCCTCCGGTGACGACTTCCTGCCCGGCATCGAGGAGTTGCCCTCCGGCGGTGTCGACGACGGCGAGGACCTCCGGTCGGCGCTGGCCAGGGAACTGGCCGAGGAGATCGGCTGGAGCGGCCCGCTCGCCCTCGACCGGGATTTCGTCGCCGCCTTCGACTACGTGTCCGGTTCGGGGCGCAAGGCCCGCCAGTTCACTCTCGCCCTTTCCGGAAACGCGCGTCCGATCGTCCTGTCCGACGAGCACGAGTCCTACCGGTGGATCACTCTCGACGAGCTGTCCGACACCGACCTCACCGACGAGACCGCCCAGGCCGTCCACGCCTGGGCCGCGCCCCGCCGCTGACCTGCTCCCCGAGGCGTGAAAGCTCAGTCCTTACTTCTTCGGAACCGAAAATCTGTAGTGACCGGAGTAGACATCAGTGTTGGGTGGGGGTAGAGTTTCTGACATCGCAAGGAACGGATCCACGAGGGCAGAGCAGGACGTAGGCATCACGACGAACTGCCCGGACGAGTGTGGATAGCAGTAGACGGCGCAGAAAGACGGGCAGAAGGTCGGACGTGCCGGGACCGAAGTAGTTGAAGGGTCCTGGCCGTGGACGCGCTGCCAACGCAGTGAAGAAGCAACAACGTCGGACGTGCCGGGACCAGCGCAGGTGAAGGGTTCCAGCCGTGGACGCGCAGCTGCGGCAAGTGATTGACGGGCAGAAGGTCGGACGTGCCGGGACCGAAGCGGTTGAAGGGTCCTGGCCGTGGACGCGCTGCCAACGCAGTGAAGAAGCAACAACGTCGGACGTGCCGGGACCAGCGCAGGTGAAGGGTCCCGACCGTGGACGCGCAGCTGCGGCAAGTGATGCATGAGGTCAAGGAAGCAGAGATAGCGAAAGGAGTGTTGAACGCCATCAGGATCGCCCGTTGCCGGCTGATGTTCCGCCGCACGGGTACCGCAGTCCCACAGATTGGAAGGTGGTCTACGGTCACGCATACGCGATCCCCGCATCCCCGCCCCCATCGGGCGGCCAATGCGGAAGAAACAGGTCGGCCCCAGGGCCGGTAGATGGTGTTGAACCTCGCGGGCCCCGGCGCATCATGGCGCCGGGGCCCCTGTTGGCATTATGGGAAGGCTGTATGGATCGAACACTGATGGCGTCGGCCGTCCGCTCAGAGCCCCGGCTCCGCGACACCGCCGACAAGGCTGAAACGGCCGACAAGGCCGACACCGCGGGAAGGGCCGAGGGGCTCCCCGCCACGCCGGGTGACATCTCCGGTCACCGGTTCGACGACGAGGACTACCCCGCCTACAGCATGGGCCGCGCCGCCGAGATTCTCGGCGTCACCCCGGCGTTCCTGCGTAACCTGGGCACCGCCAGACTGATCGAGCCGCAGCGCTCCGAGGGTGGTCACCGCCGCTACTCGCGCTACCAGCTACGCCTGGCCGCCCGCGCACGAGAACTGGTCGACCAGGGCACCGCCCTGGAGGCCGCCTGCCGCATCATCATCTTGGAAGACCAGCTCGCCGAAGCCCTGCGCATCAACACCGAGCTCCAGCAGGTACGCGACCGACGATCCGACAGCGCGGACCGCCGCTCGGCGTGAGGGCCGGTGACCTCGCCCTTGATCGCCCTCGTCGCCCCGGCGTCGTCACCGCGACAGTTCACGGCTGCCCTGCCTCGCACAGACAGGGCAGCCCTGTCCGTCGGCCGTCGGGAATCGAACGGGTTGCGTCTCCCGTAGGGGGAGGCGCGAGGGTGAGGGCATGAACGGTGACACGCTCTACTCGATCGGTGAGCTGGCCCGGCGGACCGGGCTGACGGTCAAGGCCATTCGGTTCTACTCCGACCGCGGGATCGTGCCGCCGACCGACCGCAACCCGGCCGGCCACCGCCTCTACGGCCTCGACGCCGTCGCACGCTTGGATCTCCTGCGGACGCTGCGCGCCCTGGGACTGGACCTTCCCACGATCCGGAGGGTCGTGAACCGGGAGATCTCGCTTCCCGAGGTCGCCGCGGCGCACGCCGAGGCACTGGCGGCGCAGATCCGAGTGTTACGTCTGCGGCACGCGGTGCTGACGGCGGTGGCCAAGCGCGGGTCCACCCCTGAGGAGATGGATCTCATGCACCAGCTGGCCAGGCTTTCCGAAGACGAACGTCGACGTCTGATCGGCGATTTCCTCGACACCGCCTTCGGCGGCCTGGAGGCCAACGCCGGATTCGCGGGGATCATGCGTTCGATGACCCCCGAGCTGCCCGACGATCCCGAGGCCGAGCAGGTCGAGGCGTGGGTGGAGTTGGCCGAACTGTCCCAGGACCCGGATTTTCGCGCCGGCGTGCGGCGCATGGCCGAGCACCATGTGGCCGAGCGTGCCCAGGGCGACACCGCGGTCCTGCGCCGCGACTCCACCGCGATGGTCCGTGACCAGGTCGGCCCGGCCCTGGCAACCGGCATCGACCCGGTCTCGCCCCAGGCCGATCCGGTCGTCGCGGCGGTCACGGCTCAGTACGCGCAGGTCTTCGGCTGCGTGGACGACGTCGACCTTCGGCGCCGGCTGTTGGCCCGGCTGGAGACCGCGAACGACCCTCGCCGGGAGCTGTACCTTCGGCTGCTCTCAGTGATCAACGGCTGGCCGGCCCCGGAAAGCCTGACGGAAGTACTCGACTGGTTCATCCAGGCCTTGCGCGCCCGGATATCGGGGTAGCGGCCCGACTCGACCAGAACCGGGCACCAGGCGGTCGCCTCTTCGATGATCTTACTTAGGTGAAGTCTGCGTTGATGTCACCGCCTGGGCGTGGAAGATGAGAAGCGGAACGGTGCCTACGAGGTGCCGTACGGACTGGTCACCGGCGAATCCGGTACAGCACGTGCCGGCGTAGCGGCCAGTCGGGCACCTTCGGGTGGTCGAAGTCGGCGGCGGGGTCGCGGGTCATGCCGATCCGGCGCATCACCGCCTGGGAGCGCAGGTTGGTGGTGGTCGTGATGGCGACGACCTCCGGTAGGTCCAGGGTCTTGAAACCGAACTCCAGGCAGGCCAGGGCGGCCTCGGTGGCATAGCCGTGGCCCCACGCCGAGCGGGTCAGCCGCCAGCCGATCTCCATCTCGGTGAACGGCATGCCCTCGTCCGCCGGGTCCAGGCCGGTGAAGCCGATGAACTCACCGGTCGCCAGGACCTCCACCGCCCACCACCCGTGACCCCGCTGTTCGAGTCCGGCCTGGAAGAGCGCGATCGAAGCGGCACTCTGCTCACGTGTCAGCAGGTCCGGGAAGTGCTCCCGGACCTCGGGATCGGCGTTCATCGCCGCCCAGGGGTCCAGGTCGGAGTCCCGCCAGTGGCGGAGCAGGAGGCGATCGGTACGTAGTTCGGACATCCCGCCACGCTAAAGCGATCAAGCTCGAAGAGTCGACCGGTTTTGTCCGGGGAGTGTCGTCGCCCTGGCGTCCCGAGCCCGGGCACCGATCGGCTGCCACCGACGACGCGGCACCCCTCTACCTCAAGACCTACGAATGTAGCGCCTGCTTACAGATATTTGTCAGCTTGTATAGCTGTTTGTCCTAAACCCGCTCAATTCGGCACCCGGAATCGGTTTGCCCGTAAATGCATATTGGGGGTTGCCGATCGAATAGGCGGGGTCTAGCTTTGGTCGCGATCTTGAACCCCTCAGTCAAGGAGCGGTGTCAGCATGTCCGAAAACGAAAGAGACGAGCACGGCGGCAGGTTCAGCCGCCGCGCGCTGGTGGGAGGCCTGGCCGCCACCGGCGTGGGCGCGATGTCGCTGTGGGTCGCCGAACCGGCCGCGGCCAACACCGATCCGTCGGTGTTCATCGTGGACGTCAAGGATCACGGCGCCAAGGGGGACGGCGTCACCGACGACTCGGACGCCATCAAGGCCGCGGTCACCGCAGCGATCGCCGGCCGGACCAATGGCGTGGTGAAGAAGGAGATCTACTTCCCGCCGGGCACGTACAAGGTGACCAAGAAGGACACCCTGATGTGGTCGCCCACCGGCGGAAGAGCCGACCAGATCTTCGGTCTGCGCTTCCGCGGCGCCGGCCCGCGGGTGACCACCATCAACTTCGCCACCGACTTCACCGCCAACAGCGACCCCCGCGAGAACAACCTGATCACGGCCGCCGTCCGGTTGCGGTACGCCTACTTCCAGGACATGGCGTTCCAGTCCACCAACCCCAACAACCGCTTCGCGTACTACTGGTCGGTCGACACCATCGACGACACCTCTCAGTACCCCGAGTACGGCAACGGCCAGAACCAGTACTTCGTCTACCAGAACATCGAATGGAAGGGCGCCTGGGACCGGGTCATCGGCATCGACGGCGACCACGAGGCCAACAACAACAGCGAGCACCACTTCATCCTGTGCTCGACCGACACCGCCTCCGTCTACACCGACGCCTTCCTGCACTGCGGGATCTCCAGCCCGTCCAGCCGCAACCAGCAGAACCAGTTCCTCAACTACTTCATGCTGTCCTGCAACTTCGCGCTCGCAGGGGGTGACTTCTTCCGCTTCGACCGGGGCGGTTCCATCAACGTGATCGGCGGCTCCTGGTCGATGGTCGGCTCCAACCCCGCCCGGTACTTCTACATGCCGCTCGCCAACGGGGAGATCGGCGCGACCCGGCTGAGCGTCAGCGGGGTGCGCTTCGAGCCCAAGAGCGCCAACCACAAGATCATCGACTGTAACTGGAACAACGGCTCGGTCCTCTTCACCTCCTGCTCCGACATGGCCGCCCTCCAGTACTCGTCGGCCGCCGGCTTCAACCTGCACCGGTACGCCGCCACCTCCAACCGGCTGCCGATCGCCCGTTACCAGGACTGCACGCTGGCCGGGTACCACCTGGTGGACGCCGCGGGCTCCGCCGTGACGAACGGAAAGATGATCTACGAGGGTTGCCGTTTCTACCACACGAACACCGCCGTGGGCACCACCTCCAGCTCGGCCTTCCTGCGCTACGCGAGCGCCCCGGCCCGTTACGCCTTCCGTGACTCCTGGGCCACCGCCGACGTCGCCGGCTGACCCACCCGCATCCCGCCACGTCCCGTCCCGTTCGCGGCGAGCGCCATAGAACGGGGACGTCATCGCTCTTCCGGACCGACGTAGCGGAGGACGTCCAGGTCGGCCCGCGCGGGCCGACCTGGACGTCACATGATCAGACGAGGTCGAACCGGTCCAGGTTCATCACCTTGTCCCACGCCGCGACGAAGTCCTTCACGAACTTCTCCTTCGCGTCATCGCTCGCGTAGACCTCCGCGAGCGCACGCAGCTCGGAGTTCGACCCGAAGACGAGGTCGACGCGGGTGCCGGTCCACTTGACCTCGCCGGTGGCGGTGTCGCGCCCCTCGAAGACGTTCGCGTCCTCGGAGGTCGCCTTCCACGCCGTGCCCATGTCGAGCAGGTTGACGAAGAAGTCGTTGGTCAGCACCCCGGGGGTCGCGGTGAGGACACCGAGCGGCGACCGCTGGTGGTTCGCGTCCAGGGCACGGAGGCCACCGACGAGGACCGTCATCTCGGGGGCGCTCAGGGTCAGCAGGTTCGCCCGGTCGACCAGCAGGAACTCGGCCGGCAGCCGGTTGCCCTTCCCGAGGTAGTTGCGGAACCCGTCAACGGTCGGCTCAAGCGCGGCGAACGACTCCACGTCGGTCTGCTCCTGCGACGCGTCCACCCGGCCCGGCCTGAACGGGACCTCGACGTCGACACCGGCGTCCTTGGCGGCCCGCTCGACGGCCGCACCGCCGGCGAGCACGATCAGGTCGGCGAGTGAGATCTGCTTGCCACCGGTCTGGGCGGTGTTGAACGCCTCGGCGATCCCCTCCAGGGTGCTCAGCACCGTCGCGAGCCTGTCGGGGTCGTTGACCTCCCAGCCGCTCTGCGGCTCAAGGCGGATACGCGCGCCGTTGGCGCCGCCGCGCTTGTCGCCGCCGCGGAAGGTCGAGGCCGACGCCCACGCGGTGGACACGAGATCGGACACCGACAGGCCCGAGGCGAGGATCCGCTCCTTGAGGGAGGCGATGTCCGCGGCGTCGACGAGCTCGTAGGTCACCTCGGGGAGGGGGTCCTGCCACAGCAGCGTCTCGGTCGGGACCTCCGGGCCGAGGTAGCGCACGACCGGGCCCATGTCGCGGTGGGTCAGCTTGAACCACGCGCGGGCGAAGGCGTCCGCGAACTCGTCGGGGTTCTCGTAGAAACGCCGCGAGATCGGGCCGTAGATCGGGTCGAACCGGAGCGCGAGGTCGCTGGTCAGCATGGCCGGCGCGTGACGCTTCGACGGGTCGTGGGCGTCGGGCACCGAGTCCTGACCGGCGCCGTGCTTCGGCCGCCACTGGTGCGCGCCGGCCGGGCTCTTGGTCAGCTCCCAGTCGTAGCCGAACAGGTTCCAGAAGAAGTTGTTGGTCCACTTCGTCGGCGTCGAGGTCCAGGTGACCTCCAGACCGCTACCGATCGTGTCCGCGCCCTTGCCGGTGCCGTAGGTGCTCTTCCAGCCGAGACCCTGCTGCTCGATGGGGGCGGCCTCGGGGTCGACGCCGACGTGGTCCGCCGGGCCCGCGCCGTGGGTCTTGCCGAAGGTGTGACCGCCCGCGATCAGGGCGACCGTCTCCTCGTCGTTCATCGCCATCCGGCGGAACGTCTCACGGATGTCGCGGGCCGAGGCCAGCGGGTCCGGGTTGCCGTTCGGGCCCTCCGGGTTGACGTAGATCAGGCCCATCTGGACCGCGCCGAGGGGGTTCTCCAGCTCCCGGTCGCCGGTGTAGCGCTGGTCGTCGAGCCAGGTGGACTCGGGACCCCAGTAGACGTCCTCGTCGGACTCCCAGACGTCCGCACGGCCGCCGGCGAAGCCGAAGGTCTTGAAGCCCATCGTCTCCAGGGCGACGTTGCCGGCCAGGATCATGAGGTCGGCCCAGGAGATCTTCTGGCCGTACTTCTTCTTGACCGGCCACAGCAGACGGCGGGCCTTGTCGAGGTTCACGTTGTCCGGCCAGCTGTTGAGCGGCGCGAAGCGCTGCTGGCCGGCCCCGGCGCCGCCGCGGCCGTCGCTGATCCGATAGGTGCCCGCGCTGTGCCACGCCATCCGGATCATGAACGGGCCGTAGTTGCCGTAGTCGGCCGGCCACCAGTCCTGCGAGGTGGTCAGCACCTCCGCGATGTCCTGTTTCACGGCCGCGAGGTCGAGGCTCTCGAACGCCTCGGCGTAGTCGAACTCCTCGCCGAGCGGGTTGGAGACGGCGGGGTTCTTGGCGAGGATCTTCAGGTTGAGCCGCTCCGGCCACCACTGGTGGTTTCCGCCACCCTGGGTCGGGTGCGGGGCGCGCTGGTGCGCGACCGGGCAGCCACCTTCGCCCTCCGTCTTCGCGTCTACGACGATTGCGTCATGGTTCTCAGACATGGAATCCTTCTGAAGTAAGAAGATCACTGTGCTCAGGAACTACGGGCGGTGGAACAGTCGGGGCACAGGCCCCAGTAGATGACCTCGGCCTCGTCGATCGAGAAGCCGTGGTCGTTGGACGCGGTCAGACAGGGAGCCTCTCCGGCCGCGCAGTCGACGTCGGCGACGGCACCGCACGATCGGCACACGACGTGGTGATGGTTGTCTCCGACGCGTCCCTCGAACAGGGCTGGGCTGTCGCCCGGTTCGATGCGGCGTACGAGTCCCGCCGCGGTGAGCGCGTGCAGGGCTTCGTACACAGCTTGAAGGGAGATGTGGCCCACGCGATCGCGCACCCCGGAGGCGATCGCCTCGACGCCGAGGTGATCACCGTCCCGGACGGTCTCGAGCAGTGCGACGCGGGCGGCCGTCACCCGCAGGCCTGCCCCGCGCAGTTCCTCGGCGGTGTTCGGAGTCCTGGGTGCGGTCATGGCGCCAAACCTACCGTCATAAACACGAATGATACAAGAGAACGAACAATCCAAGTCTAGCGCCGTACGGCCCCGGGGTGATCACGATCATCGCGGCAGGGACGCGCCGGACGCGGTGCGTCCCGCCGCCGAGAGGCGTCAAAAGCCGAAACCAAGGTGCCCTGCCGCCTTTCCCCGGTAGCGTCCGATCTTCGAACAGGTGCCGAACCGCGGATGGACCCATGGTGAAGAAGCTGATCGTCCGGCTCTGGAGGCTCGTCAACGGCTCGCTCCAGTGGCGCATCCTCTGGCTCCGGCACGCCAAGTTCACGGTCGGTGTGACCGGGGTGGTACGCGACGCGGACGGCAACGTGCTCCTGCTGAAGCACCGCTTCTGGCCGGTCGGCAGGCAGTGGGGGCTGCCGACCGGCTGTGCGAACAGCTCGGAGACCTTCGAGGACACGGTCTGCCGCGAGGTGCGGGAGGAGACCGGGCTGAAGGTCCGCGTCGGAGAGCTCGTCCGGCTGAAGAGCGGCTACAAGCTGCGCCTGGAGGTGGCGTACGAGGCCGAGTTCGTCGGTGGCACGCTCGAGATCGACGACTTCGAGATCCTGGAGGCGAGATGGTTCGCGCCGGACGAGCTGCCGGAGGAGATGCAGGAGTCGCACCGCCTTCTCATCCACCGCGGGCGTCTCTAGCCTCCGTGCCGTGGACGACGCCGACCACGATGGAATCCGGCGGGTCGTGCTCTCGGTCGACTCGCGTCGGGACGGGTGTCCCCGGCTCTCAGGTGGCCGTCTCCTCGGCGATGGAGTCGACCCGGTCGGGATAGAAGGCGACATGGTCCTTGATGTCGGCGACGGCCGGGTGCGGCGACTCGTAGAACCAGACCGCGTCCACCGACCGCTTCCCGTCCACCGCGACGGTGTAGTAGCCCGCGTCACCCTTGTACGGGCAGTAGGTGGCGGTGCCGGTCCGTTCCAGCAGCGAGCGGTCGACGTCGGCGATCGGGATGTACTGAACCGGCGGGTACGACGCCTCCCGCAGCGTCAACGCCCGCCGCGAGTCGGCGACCACCCGGCCGCCCAGCGAGACGACGATCCGGGCCGGGTTCGCCTCGATCGTGATCGGATGATCGGGGCCGGGCTGCAGGACGGGCTTGTCGGTCATGGCGCGAACTCCTTTCTTCCAAAGGTACCTACAGCGATACGGCGCATGCGGGAAACGGGCCTAGCGCTGCCACGCCGCCAGCAGATCTTCCGGTGTCCAGGCCGCGGCCAGCGGAAGTCCCGGTTCGTACCCCGACCTGGACACCGCCACTTTCGGTGTCTCCGTGGTCACCCCGGGAACGGCCGCCGAATCCTGGACCAGCGCGTCGTAGTCGTGGCGGTCGAACGGCCGGGCGTCGAGCCATTTGATCGATCCGACGAAGTGGACCCTGCTCGCGACAGGTTCCCGGTCCGCGCCCACGAGATCGATTTCGGGATTGTTCTGCCGATTCCACCACCCGCCCACGGCCTCGGTGTCCGGCCACGCGTCATCCGGAAGCATTCTGGCCAGGCAGTCACGTACGAGTGGCTCCACCGCGCGACCTCGCCAGGTCGTCCAGGAACGTTCGATCCGTCGCAACGCCAGATCCGGTCGGCCTCTTTCACTGTCGGCGATGGCCCGCTGCAGGAACGCCAGCCAGAACCGGAGATAGTGGTCGGCCACCCGGTACCGCTTGTTCTTGGTGTCGGGCCGGTCGGAGAGCGGGAGGTCGGTCGCCACCACGCGCTTGGCGATCAGGTTCGTGAGGATCGGTGCCAGGGTGCCGGACGGCAACGGTGTCGCTCCTCCCACATTGGCGGCGATCGTGCTGAAGGTGCGTTCTCCGGTTCCGATGGCCTCCAGCACGGTCCGGGCGTAGGTCGCCGACGGAAATTCTCCGAGCAGGGACAACTCGCCGGAGGCGAGAAGAGGTGAAAGCGGGTTGGCAAGGCTGTCGCGCAGGAAGTCGATCCTGGACATGCCGTGCTCCCACGAACGGACCACCTCGGGGAAGCCTCCGGTGACGAGCAGCGCGTCCACGGCGTCGGCGGCGGGCAACCCCGTCATGTCGGCGACGTCCTGAAGAGCAAGAGGCCTCAGCGTCATGTGAGCGGCCCGGCCGAAGAAGGGGCGGCCGTACTCCTGCAGGGATTCCATCACCGACAGGTCGCTTCCGACGAGGATCAACAGGATCGGCCGGGCTGAGAGATACCTGTCCCAGGCCGTCTGCAGGGCACCCTCGAACTCCCCGTCCTGCTCGATCAGCCACGGAACCTCGTCAAGAACCACGATGCACGGGGTCTCATCACCCGCGGCCAGCGCCAGTGACCTGAGGGTGTGGTTCCAGTCCTGCGGTGCGGCGCCCTGGAGGAACTCGGCGCCTGCGAGTCCCGAGCAGGCGACGGTCTCGGCGAAGTCATTACGCTCCGCGACCGGACTGCGGCCTCTCGTCGCCTGGAAGACGACGTACGGCAGGCCGGAACGATCACAGAACTCCTGCACCAGGCGGGACTTGCCCACTCGCCTGCGGCCAGTGATGATCACTGCCCGGCCTCGCGTCCCTCCCCTGCCCTCTGTCGCGAGCCGCAACTGCGCGTCGAGTTGATCGAGGTCGAAGGCCCTGCCGGTAAACTTCATCGATCCAACCTTAGTAATAAACAATCTTACTTAGGCTGAGCCTATATTAATGCCGTCGCCTGGGCACGGAAGACGAGAAGCGGAACGAGAGCCCCAGGTGAGGGCCTGGATCGCCGCGGAGCACGACCCCCCGAGCATCAGCGGCCTGACGGTCGGCTTCGGCCCCGCCGAGCATCCGCCGGGCGCATAGGAGCCGGGCGCACAGGAGTCGGGTGCGTGGGAGCCGGGCGCACAGGATCCGACGGCCGGGCAGTCGGGGCGCGTGCGAGGATGTGGCGTGAGTTTTGAACTCGGAGTCTGGCTCGGGGCCGAACCGATCACCGCGCAGGAGGCGCTTCGCAGGTATCTCGTCTGGAGCCGGAGCGACGCCGTGCCCGGTGAGCCGCGCCCGGAGACGGCGGCCTTCTACGAGGAGCTGACCTCGCTCTTCCCGGACCTGACCGCCGAGAACTACGCGGTCTCGCCGTGGTCCGCACCGCTGGTCGTGGGGGAGGAGTTCGTGCTGATGGACGCGGTCTTCCCACGCTCCGGAGAGGTGTGCCGCGTGGTGCTGGAGCTGGCCCGGCGGCATCCTCTGGTGCTGTTCGAACCGTAGGCCCGGCGTGATCGACTTCCGGGAGGCGGGCGACGGGTGACCGGGGTACCCCCTCCGCCCAGGGCGTGTCCGCCTCCGGGGGGAGACGGTGTCCGCCCAGCGGTTGATCTTCTGCTCGCCGGGGCTCCAACGGCCCGTTACTGTCCGGGCCGCTGCCTAGTGTCCCTCATGGCGAAGGCGCCGCACGTTTGCGTCCGGGCGATCCGGACCGGTTCTCGGGAGATGCCGTCATGACCGTGTGGGAAGAAGTCCGCGACCTCATCGGCACCGGTGATGCCTTCAAGGTCGCGGCCAGGGTCGCCGACCTCGACGACGCCGGGCGGAGGGAGGTGGCCCGGGAACTACCGGGTCACATCCAGGAGGCCCGCAGGGAGGTGGAACGGCGGCTGAGTGAGCGCGGGGAGGAGTACGACCGGATCCGCCTGGCCCGGGGGGAGGCGTACAAGCGGTTCGCCCGCGAACGCGGGGTGCCCGAGCATGAGATCCACCGGCGGTGGGCGGAGACCCTCGGCTGGGGCGGCGACATGGAGGGCACCTGGGAGGGGCCCAAGAACAATCGGGAGTACTACAGAGCGTTTCCGCCCCCGTTCGATGGCGATGCCTGGATCGACCCGATGCGGGTCGCGGGGGCGGGCACGCTCCCCGGTGCGGCGGCCGTGGTCGCCTGGCTCAACCGGCGCGACTTCGAACGCCGCCATCGCTCCGCCGACCTCGTCGAGCCGGTGCTCCAGGCGGTCGCCACCCGCCCTGCCGAGTGGCAGGCCGATCTCGCCGTACGGCTCGCGCTCCGGGTGCGTGTCCGGCGCGGAGGCTGGGAGGGCGATCCCCACGACCGGAACCTGCCGCTCACCCTGGCGCTGCTGGGCCGCACCGGCGCCACGCCGCCCGAGCACGACCCGCTCGTGCTCGCCTGGGTCGGCACACCGCCGACCGCGGAGCGGCTGCGCGAGGACCCGCTGCTCGACGTGCTGCTGCCCAGGCTCTTCCAGGCGCAGGGGGTGGGCCGCGCGCTGCGCGAGGAGCGGGCCGACCCGCTCGCGGCCGAGTCGTGGCTGGGCGCGCTGCGCACCCTGGCCGCCGAGGGAAGGGTGAGCCGGGAGGCGTTGCTGAAGGGCTGCGTGGGCCGGTTCCTGCGCGGGGGCGGCGCGACCGACCTGCGGTTCTTCGCCCGCCTGCACGAGCTGCTCGAACCGTCTCCCGCCGAGGTGGCCTCCCGCGCCGGTGACTACCTGCGGCTGCTGCCGACGGCGCCGGGGCCGGTGGCCGAACTGTCGTTCAGGCACCTGCGTCACCTGGACTCCCTCTCCGGGGACAACGCGGCCGGCCTCGACCCCGACGACGTGAGCGAGGCCCTGTCCGGCCTGCTGTTCCGCGCGGAGAGCGGGCTGGTCAAGGCCGGGCTGGCCTGGCTGGACCGGCTCCTCCAGCGGGAGCCGGAACGGGCCGACGAACTGTCGCCGGCTCTGGCGTTGGCGCTCGGCCACGAGGCGCCCGCCGTCCAGGAGCGGGCCGTGCGCCTGCTGGTCGGGCACGCGGCGGCCTTCGGCCCGCTCGGTGCCGAGACCGTACGGGACGCCTCCGGGCAGCTTCCGGCCGGCCTGTCCAACAGGTTGGTCGCGGTCTTCGGCGGAGATCTCCAGGAGGAACCCGAGCCCGAGCCGGAGCCGGAGGAGCCCTTCGTCCCCGCCGAGATCCCCGAACCGCCGCCCGCCACGGTGTTCCCGGTGCCGCGGACGCCCCGGCAGGTGGCCGCCCTGTTCGGGAAGAAGGACTGGGCCGAGGCCGAGGGATTCCTCGGAGGGTTCGTCCGCCTCGCCGCCGGAGATCCCACTGGGCTCCGGGACGCGCTGGCGGCACGTTCCGAGAGGCCGCCGACGCAAGGCGACTGGACGAGTCCCGAGTGCTGGGGCGCCGCGATCGTGGCGGAGTTCGTCGATCCCGGCGCGGAGCTCCCGGAGCCCGGGGCCGGGCTCGGCCTCCCCACCGACCTGCGGCCGGAGTCGCCGTCGGAGTCACTGTCAGAGTCACTGTCGGAGTCACTGTGGGCGAGGCTTCCCGGCCGGGATGAGGTCTGCGCGCCGGAGTGGCTCGTGCTGCGCCGCCACGCGGAGATCCTCGACGCTCTCAAGGAGGGCGTCCTGCCGCCGCTGCTGCTGGCCACGCCCACCCTCTCCACCGGCCACCTCGACCCGGTGGAGCTGGTCGCCAGGATCGAGGAACTGGAGCGGACGGGTGTGGAACCGCTTCCGGCCGATCTGGCGCAGGCGCTGCTCCGGCTGCCCAGGGAGGCCGATCCCGTCGCGGTGACGCGGGCCGCCGCGCTGACCTCGGCGGCCGGGCGCGAGGCCGCCCGCTGGCTGGCGGGGAACGGGTTGCCCGATCCGGTGGTGACCGTCCGCCGGTTCTGCTCTCCCAGTGCGAAGCCGGACTGGGGGCTCGAGGAGGATCCGGCCGGGCACTGGCTCGACGAGCGCGAGCCGCAGGGGGCTCTTGAAGCATGGCAGACCCTGGCGGTGGCCTCCATCACGCCGAGCGACAGCACGGTGACCGGCAGCACGATGACCGACAGCGCGCCGAGTGACATCACCCCGAGCGACCGCGCGGACGAGGAGGCGGGAACGTCGGCCGGTGAGCGGACGGTCCGTGCCGCGGCGTCGCTGATCGCCGGACTCCTGGTCTCGCCGCCCCGGTTCCTGGAGGAGGGACGCGGCCATCACGGCAGGTTGATCGGCTGGTGGCCGGGGGTCATGCCGTCCCACCGCGAGGTGATCGCCGCGCACATGGTCCCGCTCAGGTTCCGCAGCGACTGGACCGGTGGCCTCGTCGACGGGCCGCGGCTCACCGACCTCGCGTGCGCGCGGGGACCGGTCGGGCAGGCGACCGCCCTGCTGCTGGTGGAACGGCTCGCCCTGAGCATGTCGGTGTACCGGCGCCGGGCCGTGCAGTACCTCCTGGCCACCGGTGACCTGCCCGCCACCCGGATGGGCACGGAGTTCGGGGAGCGGATACGCCGGGCCTGGCTCTCGATCTTCAGGTTCCGGACGATCATGGAGGACGCGGTCTGCGTGGGCACCCACCGCGAGGCGTGGGCCATGATCGCCGCCGCCCTGCCCGGTCTGCTGGCCGTCTCGGGCGGGCGGCCCTCCAAGGAACTGGTCGGTTTCCTGGCCTTCGCCCGGCGGGTGGCCCGGCGGGCGAAGGCGACCGGCGAGATCCCCGAGGTCACGGCGGTCGCCGGGCGCAAGGGTTCCACCCAGGTCATCCGCGAGTGCCGCGCCCTGCGCGACCTGCTCTCCGCGCAGTGACAGCCGGACGGCGTCGTTCTCGATCAGCGGCTGACCCCGTCGGACGGGCGGAGCAGGTCGAGGTCGGCACGGCGGGGGAGGCTCTCCCAGTCGCCGTCGGCGGTCACCGCGAAGGCCCCGGCGGCCGAGGCGGTGGCGAGGCGCCGCTCGGAGGTGGCCCCGGCGAGGGTCTCGGCGATCCAGCCGGCGGCGAAGGCGTCCCCGGCGCCCACCGGGTCGAGCTCGGCGACCCGGTGGGGCTCCGCGTGCCGTACGGTGCCGTCGGAGAGCTCGATCGCGCCGAGGGCGCCGCGTTTGATGAGGACGTGGCGCGGGCCGAGGTCCGACAGGGTGCGGGCCAGGGCGAGCGGGTCGTCGCCCTCGACGATCAACCTGGCCTCGGCCTCGGTGGCGAACAGGACGTCCACGGCGGCGACGGTCTCGCGCAGCGCGGCGGACGCCTCGGCGGGTGTCCACAGGGCACGGCGGTAGTTGATGTCCATCGACACGGTCGCGCCCGCGTCGCGGGCCTCGGCGATCGCGGCCCGCACCGCCTCGGCGGCCGACGCCGACAGCGCGAGGGTGATGCCGGTGACGTGCAGCACGCGTGCCGAGCGGATCAGCGAGACGTCCAGGTCGGCGGGGCGGAGCCGGGACCCGGCGCTCGCCGAGCGGTAGTAGCGCACGTCGACCACCTCGGACGTACGCCTGCTCTTGATCATCAGGCCGGTGGGCGCCTCGGGGTCGACCAGCATCCCCCGCACGTCGACGCCCTCGCCGGCCAGCGTCGAGCGGAGCAGTTCCCCGAACTCGTCGGCGCCCACCCTGCCGATCCAGGCCGCGCGCCCGCCGAGGCGGCAGACGCCGATGGCCACGTTGGACTCCGCGCCACCCACGCCGAGCCCGAAGTCGCGGGCGTGCCTGAGCGGGCCGGTGCGCCGCGCGCTGAACAGCGCCATGCTCTCGCCGAGCGTTACCAGGTCGGTCATCGGAAAACGTCTCCTCGGTAGGTGGGCGGGCCGTGCCCGGCTCGACCGATCAGCGGGTGGAGGCCCGGTCGACCGGCGTGTCCCCATAGTGGTGATCAACGGCAAAATAGGCGAGTACGGTCCCCGATGGCCACTGTGCGGCACGACGTTCGCGGAGCGGAAAAGGAGAGAGACCGGCCGGGTCCGGTTTCCCGGGCCGTCGTGTGGCGCGACGTGCGCGGAGTGAAGAAGGGGTGAGACCCGCCAGGCTCCGTTCTCTCCCGTACCGATAATTTTTGCCTGGACCAGGGCAGAACTGTCCCTCGGGATGGTTGACAGGCCAAAATTGGTCCGTGGTCAGGATCGGATCGGTAGGAATGAGCGATTGCGAGGGTGGGAGGCTTCCGCCAGTTCTGGGCCAGTTGTTCGCTGACGGGGCCGACGGGAGCAGCGGGGGAGAGGGCCGGAGGCTCTCGGTGGACCTGCCACCGGGTGACGTGGTGTGGCCCGACCCCGGTTACGCTCAGCTCTCCTTTCGTCGCCGTCCGGCGTTCTGGCTCAGTGAGGTGGCGGTCTCCGGCGAGTACTGGGCACGGCTGCGGGCGCAGCACGAGCACTCCGGCCTGTGGCCGGTGCTGCTGGAGGACTCGGTGCAGCCCTGGTCGGCCGGTCAGATCGCCCCGGACACCGCCGTCGAGATCGACAACTACCACGCGGCCGCCTTCATGGCCGAGGTCTGGTCCGACTGGATCGCCAAGGCGCACGTCGACCAGCTCGAAATCCTCGACCCCTTCGGAGTCGAATGTCCTGGTCCGGCCCCGGCGGGAAGGCTCGCCGCCGATCCCGGCGTGGTCGCCGACTGGTACGCCGGCCTGGTGGCCGAGCGCCGGACCCCGCTCGGGCTCGTCGCGGTCGAGCGCGGGGCCGACGCCCTCGCCGTGATGGGCTGGCAGGGCGCCCTGAACCACAACGAGTGGATGGTCCCGCTCGCGGCGGTGGTGCGGAGCTGGGAGGACAGGTTCGGGGTGCGGCTGGTCGGGATGGGGTTCAACACCCTCGACCTCAGCGTCGCCGCGCCCCCGACGACCTCGGAGCACGCCCTGCACGTCGCCGCGGAGCACTGGACGTTCTGCCCGGACAGCATCATCCAGGGCGCGGGGACCCTCGTCGACTACGCCGAGCAGATCAAGGGCAGGAACGCCTGGTCGTTCTGGTGGGACTGAGCTCGCCCCCGGAGGCGCGGCTTCCGGCGATGCGCGTCTTTGGCGGTGGTCCACTGTCTCTCCGGGCGTGAAAGGGCTTCGAGTGCGGACGACCCTCGGGCGACCGGGCTCCCCGCGGGGGCGGAAAGGTCTCGGATGCGGGGCTCCGGGGGCGAAACCCGGGATCGGCAAGACGTTCTCGCTGGTAGGGCGGCTGTTGGTGGGACGGGGTCTCCAGTGGGGCTTTCTTGAAGCTTGCAGGTAGATCTTCTGGGGTTTTCATGGCATTTGCTTTGCTTTGTCCGATTTCGGCGGGTAGTGTCCACGGATATCGGTTGGCGACCTGCCCTTCACAAGAGGGAGCGGCCGGCCGACGTCGAATCCCATCGGCCCCCAGGGGCCAGGGAACCGGGGAACCACTTTCCTGGGGTGAATCCGCTGCGAACGTGCGGCGGTAGGGCAACTCCACCGCCCGAACCCGTCAGCTAACCCGGTAGACGAGCTGGAGAGGAGATCCCCCTCATGGATCACCGCGTCACCACGTCGGTGCCCGCCCTGCCCGTGCCGACCACCTGAACCTCGTCCTTTCCTTCGCCGCGCCTGATCGCGGCGTCTGGACCGTGCTCCGCGTGACGACCCGCTGATCTCGCCACGCCACTTTTCCGAAGAGCGCGTCCCCGCCAGTGCACCTCTTGCCGTGTGTCGCAGCTGGTTGTCCCGTTCCCTCGCGAAAGAGCCCATTCTTCATGCGTCTTCCTTTCGGCCTGCCCGAGAACGGCCTGCCCAAGAGCCTCCCGTACAAGAACCGCCTCGCCACCGCCGCCCTCGTCGGTGCCGGCCTGCTCGTCTCCGGCGGCGTCGTCTCCGCGCTGCCCGCCTCCCCCGCGGCCGCCGCCCCCGCCTCCGTCGCCTCCCCCGGAGCGGACACCGAGCCGGTCGCCAACGGGGTCGTGCTCCTCCAGGGCTCGACCAGGGCCTCCTACTTCTGGGACGACTCCTCGGGCAGGGCCGGCGACACCGGTCTGCCGGCCAGTGGCAAGCCGATGCAGAAGGGCATGATCGCCAGCCCGAGCTGGCCCCTGTTCACCGAGGGCTACGTCGTCTACAAGGGCAAGAAGGCCAAGTTCTTCGTCGGTGACCGCGGTCCCGGCGTGCCCTCCAATTCGGGCGTCATGATCGACCTCGACGCCAAGACCTTCGCCGACCTGACCGGCGGCCGGTTCAACCCCGCCACGCTCGGCGTGGACGGCAACGGCGGCATGGGCCACATCGACGTCAAGTACGTGGTCACCAAGTGGGGGGACGGCGTGGGCAAGAAGAACCACCCCGTGGCGTTCTCCACCGGTGCCTGGCGTTACCGGGACGCGAACCCGGCGAAGCCCCCGCAGACGGCCCTGGTCAAGGCCGAGCGGTCCAAGAAGTCCGTGAAGACCCAGCAGGCGATCCAGACGTTCGCCAAGCCCAAGATCATGTCCGAGCCCCTCACCGCGCCCGAGGCGATCATCGCCGCCAAGCCGCTCGCCCTGTCCGGCGCCGCCGGGGCCGCCGAGCAGGAGGTCCGGGACCTGGGCGCCACCGCCCCGGTGGCGGCCGAGACCTCGACCGGTCCCTCCACGGCCGCCTCCCTGGCCCTGGCGGGAGTGCTCGCCGCGGGCGGCGGCACCTACCTGGTCGCCGGCCGTCTCCGCCGCAGGGCGGTCGCTGAGGAGAGTTGAGGTCCGGCGCGATCTCCGGCCCACCCCGCACCGACGCGATCGATGAGCTCACCGTCCCGGTGACGTCCGGGCGGTGAGCTCCTGTCGAGGCCCGTGCCCTTCCGCAAGGGCACGGGCCTCGGCAGGATCAGATCTCGAGTTTCTCCTCGATGCCGCGCAGGATGTGCCGCGCGAGCGCGAGGTTGGCCCGGTTCCGGTCGAGGGCCATGTAGATGAACAGGCCTTTGCCGCTCCGGCCGGAGAGCGGGCGGATCACGTGGTACTGCGTGCCGAGCGTGATGAGGATGTCCTCGATGCCGTCCTTGAGGCCGAGCGACTCCATGGTCCGCATCTTGGCCTTGACGACCTCGGTGTTGCCCGCGGCCGCCACCTGGAGGTCGAGATCCTTGGAGCCGCCGAGCGCGCCCAGCGCCATCCCGCTGTTGTAGTCGACGATGACCGCGCCGATGGCACCGTCGATCGCCATCATCTCCTTGAGAGAGATGTCCATGTTGCCCATTTCTGTCTCCGATCACTGGGTTATCGAGATACGCGAGGTGATGGCGGCCAACCTGGCCGCCGTCTTGCGGCCCTCCAGCCGGAGCAGCCCGAGATTGGTCCCCGGGCGTGCCAGGACTGTGAGGACGATCTTGGGTCCGGCGGCGTAGCAGGCCGTGTAGCCGTTGGTGCCGGAGATCAGCGTCTCCTCGAAGGTGCCCTTGCCGGCCATGTCGGTCATCCGGCGGCTGAGGGCCAGGAGCGCGGAGGAGAGCGCGCCGGTCTGCTCGGCGGCGATGTCACGGCCCAGATCGCTGGCCAGGGTCAGGCCGTCGACGCTGCACACGACGCTCCCGTCCACGTCCGGGATGCGCTCTCGCAGCAGCGCCATCTCCTGGCGTATCTCCTCACGCAGTTCCACCGGCACCCTCCTTCCGATCAGCTTCAGCGTCCGCAGCCTTATCGGCGGCATCGAACCAGGCTCAAGTCAGTGCCTCCAATGCGTTCCTGAGCCGGATGAGCAGGTTGACGTCGGTCGGGTCCCCGGTGGCTCCGGGGAGCGACGCGGGCGTCGCGAGGGAGCCCGTTCCGGCTGCCGGGATCTCCGAGGCCCCCCTCGTCCGTCTCGGCAGCGGGTCCTGCGCGGCGGGTGCGGCGGCCGCGTCGGGTTCCGGGACGCGCAGCAGCCCACGGGAGGCGAGCTGCCGTACGGCGAGCAGCACCGAGTACGCCGGGCGGCCCAGCCTGCGTGCCAGGTCGGCCGGGGTCGCCGTGGAGTCGGCGCCGACCAGTACCTCCCACTGCAGCGAGCTCAACACCACCCGCTGGGCGGCGATGCGCCTTCGCGGGATGACCGGGAGCGTGTCCAGCTCCGCGGACGGCCAGGTCTGTTCCAACTGAGCCTTCCTCCGCTTGCACTCCCGGAGCAGGCCGGCCGCGTCGAAGTACCACTGCGGTCCGAGCCAGTGCCGCTCTCCCCGCCGGAACCTGGGCCGGTGCCCGGTCGACTCCAGCAGGAAGTAGCTGGCGTCGAGCACCGTGCTCAACACGCAGAACTCCAGCTCGCCCCTGGTGAGCAGCCCCTGGGCGAGGAGCCGGTCGCCTCCGAGGATCTGCGGGGCGGCGACCGGCGGCTCGCCGCCCCGCAGATCCTCGGTCGCGGCCTGCCTGGCCTGTCGTACGGCGTGGGCGGAGATCCCGCGGCAGGCCGCCAGCAGGTCCTCCAGCCGGGGGGCCGCCGCGCTCTCGGCGTAGGTCACGCGGCCGTCGGTGAGATAGATGGCGCCCGCCTTGCCGAGGCGGAGCGAGCCGGTGGCGCGATCACTGGCGAGCCCGCTGAGGATGATCTCGACGCTCGGCACGGCTTCACGTCGATATCAGGCGGCCGGAAAGGGCCTGGAGGCGGTGGCGGGCCAGTGCCAGGTTCGACCGTTCAAGGTCGAGCCTGACATAAATCACCAGGGGGCCGTCGAAAAGCGTTTCCAACGGCCGTAGCAAATGGTGGCCGCCGTCCGTGGTTATGATCATGTCGTCGATCCGGACCGCGCCGCCCGGTGCGGTGACGGCGAGTCCGTCCAGCGTCGCGCGCAGGGTCTCGCTCAGTCCCGCGGCCGATCGCTCCACGTCACCGTGGCGGCTCGCGCCACCGGTCGCCACGACCGTCCCGCTGGTCTGATCGATGAGGATCGCGTCCAGGGCGCCGGGGATGGCCATTACCTCAGTGAGGCAGTCTTCGATTCCGAGCACGTGCTCTCCCTTGCCGGCGACTTCAGGCGTCGCCCGGTCAGCGTAGGGAAAGCTCTCGGGATTCGTCCTTTCCAGCCAGGTTCTTGATAGGAAAAAGCGTAGGATTCACCAACCGAGTAGGAAGATATACACCCCGGGTGGAAATCAACCCGTTGGCTGGTCGGTGATAATCGCCTTTTCGTCCGGCTTGAAAACAAGAATGTTCTTCACATAGGAATTCACCGCGCTGGGCAGGCCGACGTCGTTCCCGGCCTCCTCCGACATGAACCAGCGGTGGTCGAGCACCTCGTGGAAGAACTGGGCGGGCTCCAGCTTGCCGCGCAGGTTCTGCGGGACGGCCTCCACCGTGGGCTGGAAGACCTCGGCCAGCCAGCGGTGGGCCACGATCGCCTCGTCCTCGTGGCGCAGGCCGTACGACACGCGGAAGCAGTCGAGGTCGTTGAGGAGCCGCCTGGCCTGGTTCTCCTCCACGTCCAGGCCGGTGAGCCGCAGCAGCCTGCGCTGGTGGTGCCCGGCGTCCACCACCTTGGGGCGGACGATCAGCCGCCCGGTGCCGGCCTTGCGGCGGACCATCATCTCGGCGACGTCGAAGCCCAGCGAGTTCAGCCGGCGGATTCGCTGGTCGACCATGTGCCAGTCGACCTCGTCGATGATGTCGTCGGAGGTGAGCTCGCCCCAGAGGCGGTGGTAGCGCTCGCAGATGGAGTCGGCGACCTGCTCGGGGTCGATGGAGGAGTGCAGCAACCCGCCCGCCTCCAGGTCGAGCATCTCGCCGAAGATGTTGGTGTGCGCCACCTCGATGTCGTACAGTCGCTGGCCCTCGCTGATCATGGGATGCAGCTCACCGGTCTCGGCGTCGACGAGGTAGGCGGCGAAGGAGCCCGCGTCCCGGCGGAACAGGACGTTCGACAGCGAGCAGTCGCCCCAGTAGAAGCCGCTGAGGTGCAGCCGTACCAGCAGCACGGCCAGGGCGTCGAGCAGCCGGTTGAGCGTCTCGGGGCGGACCGTTCCGGACATGACCGCCCGATAGGGCAGGGAGAACTGCAGGTGCTGGGTGATGAGCGCCGAGTCGAGCGGCTCACCGGCGGCGTCGGTCCGTCCGGTGACCACGGCCACCGGCTCGACCGACGGGGTGTCCATCCGGCTCAGGTCCCACAGCAGGCGGTACTCGCGCTTGGCGTAGTACTCGCTGATCTCCTTGATCGCATAGACCCTGCCCGCCAGGCGGGTGAAGCGCACCACGTGCCGGGAGATGCCGCGGGGCAGGGAGACCAGGCGATGCTCGGGCCAGTCCTCCAGCGGGACGTCCCAGGGCAGGCGGATGAGGTCCGGATCGCTCGGGGCGCCGGTGAGCTGGAGAGGCATCGGGTCAGTCCTCGCGAAGGGGGCGTACGGGGCGGGGGTCGCGTCGCGCTGGGTCCTCGCGACGAGGGCGTACCGGCAAAGGGCGGTCGTGTCGCGATCAGTGCTCGCGGCGGGGGAACGTGGGCGGCTCGAAGGCGCGCCGGACCACCGCGGCGAGCTGTTCCTCGGTGAGCACGCGTGGCTCACCGACTGCCTTGGCCCGCACGTAGACCTCACAGAGCCACTCCAGCAGCCTGGTCGCCTCGAAGGCGGAGTCCAGGTCGTCGCCGATCGTGACCCCGCCGTGGTTGGCCAGCAGCGCCGCGCGCCGGTCCGTCAGCGCGGCCCGGACGGAGGCGGCGAGCTCGGGCGTGCCGTAGGTGGCGTACTCGGCGACGCGGACGGTCCCGCCGAGCAGCAGGGTGTTGTAGTGGATGGGCGGCAGCTCGCTCATGGTCGTGGCGACCACGGTGCCGAAGACGGAGTGGGTGTGCACGATCGCGCCCGCATCGGTGGTCGTATAGACCGCCAAGTGCATGGGGGTCTCCGAGGACGGCCGCAGGTCGCCCTCGACGAGACGGCCCTCGACGTCGACGATCGGGCAGGACTCGGGTTCCAGCCGGTCGAGGGAGACGCCGCTGGGCGTCACGGCGACGAGTTCGCCCGCGCGCACGCTGAGATTTCCCGCGGTTCCGACGACCAGTCCGGTCGTGGCGGCCCGGCGGCCGTACTCACACAGCAGGCGGCGCTGCTCGGCCAGCAACATGCCGTCAAAAGTAGGGGCTTGCGGTACCGGGCGGCAAACCCCCATTATCTGGTCTAGACCGGTTTTCGTCCCTCGGCTGCCGGTGAGCACGGTTCCTTTATCTCCCTGGTGATGTCCGCGTCAATGGTTCCAGGGAAATATCGGGCACTGTGTACCGTTCTGTCATTCAATTGCACCTCCTTGGCGTTTGGTAGCTAGCGGATAGGTCGCGAGGACATCACGGCTCGGTCTAGACCGGCCGGGAAGTCTTGACGCTGGACTCCGCGGATACGTACCTTCGGGCAAACGTTTAGGAAACTTTCCTAATTGATCCCCCGTTCAGGAGGGTTGCATGTCAAACTCGGCCGGTACGCCCGGAGACATCACCCGGCGGCAGCTGCTCCGCCGGATCGGCATGAGCGCTCTGATCGTCGGCCCGGGCGCCGGGCTGCTCAGCGCCTGCGCCACCGGTGGCGCGGCTCCGGCGGCCAGCACCTCCGCGGCCCCCTCCGCGGGTGGCGCGATCTCCGCGGCGAATCCGTTCGGCGTCGCCGCCGACGCGCCGCTTGAGGTCGTCATCTTCAAGGGCGGTCTCGGTGACAGTTACGCCACCGAGGTGCACGAGCCGCTGTACAAGAAGGCGTTCGCCCAGGCGCAGGTCAAGCACGTCGCCACCCAGCAGATCGCACAGACCCTGCAGCCGCGGTTCGCCGGCGGCGACGTTCCCGACGTGATCGCCAACTCCGGCACCGACCTGATGGACAACGGCGCCCTGCAGCAGGAGGGCCAGCTCCTCGAACTCACCGAGCTGTGGGACGCCCCCTCGATCGACGACCCGAGCAAGAAGGTCCGTGACCTGGTCGCGCCGGGCACCGTGGAGTCGGGCCTCATCAACGGCAAGCCGTACCTGATGAACTACGTCTTCTCCGCGTACGGCCTCTGGTACGACTCCGCGCTGTTCGAGAAGAACGGCTGGACCCCGCCGAAGACCTTCGAGGAGTTCAAGGCCTTCGCCGAGAAGGCCAAGGCCGCCGGGATCACCCCGTTCGCGTACGCGGGCAAGAACGCCGCCTACTACGCGTACTGGATGATCCTCATCTCCGCCGCGAAGATCGAGGGCAACCAGATCCTGCTCGACGTCGACAACCTCGTCGACGGGGTGTGGCAGCGCGACGCCATGAAGCAGTCCGCCGCCGCCTGGGCCGAGATCGCCAAGTACATGGACAAGTCCTTCGAGGGCCTGATCCACACCGAGGTGCAGCTCCGCCAGAACCAGGGCAAGGTCGCCCTCTACCCCTCCGGTTCCTGGCTGGAGAACGAGCAGAAGGAGCAGACCCCCGAAGGCTTCAAGTACGCGCTGTCGCCCACCCCCAGCGTCACCGCGGCCGACAAGATGCCGTTCGAGGCCATCCGCGCCGCCGCCGGCGAGGCGTACATCGTCCCGGCCAAGGCCAAGAACCCCAAGGGCGGCCTGGAGTACCTGCGCATCATGCTCTCCAAGGAGGGCGCGAGGGGCTTCACCGAGAAGTCGGGCAACATCACCGTGGTGACCGGCGCCGCCGACGGCCTGGAGCTGTCGCCGGGCAACGCCAGCCTCAGCGCCGCGCAGACCGCCGCAGGCCAGAACATCGTCACCTTCAGCAGCTTCGAGAACTGGTACAAGGAGTTCGAGACCGAGCTGCGCAAGCAGACCAACGCGCTGATGTTCGGCCGCATCTCCGCCGACGAGTTCTGCGAGAAGATGCAGAAGGCAGCCGACAAGACCAAGGCCGACTCGTCCATCACCAAGCAGAACCGGACGGTGTAGCCCCCGATGCGGCACGGCAGGTATCCGTTCATCGTCGGCTTTCTCGCCGCGCCGGTGCTCCTCTACGTGGTCTTCGTGGTCAGCCCGTACATCCAGGCTTTCTACATCGCGGTGACCAACTGGAAGGGCATCTCGGCGAACCCTCAGTTCATCGGCCTGGAGAACTTCAGCAGGCTCCTCGACGACGAGGTCTTCTGGGCTGCGGTGCGTCACCACGGTGTTCTGCTGCTTGTCATGCCGCTGGTCACCATCGCGATCGCGCTGTTCTTCTCCTTCCTGCTCAACCTGAGCGGGGGGCAGCGGGGCGGTCGGATGACCGGGATCTGGGGCTCGAAGGTCTACCGGGTGATCTTCTTCATGCCCCAGGTCCTGGCGGTCGCCATCGTCGGCGTGCTCTTCCAGGCGATCTATCGCCCGGACGGGACCGGCGTGATCAACAGCCTGCTCGGCAAGGTCGGCATCGAGCCGGTCGGCTGGCTCATCGATCCCGACATCGCCCTGCTGGCCATCATCGGCGTGATGGTCTGGCAGGCCGTCGGCTTCTACGTGGTGCTGTTCTCGGCGGGCATGTCCTCCATCCCCAAGGACGTGTTCGAGGCCGCCGCCCTCGACGGCGCGGGCAGGTTCACCCTGTTCTTCAGGATCACGATCCCGCTGCTCTGGGACACCATGCAGGTCGCCTGGGTCTATCTCGGCATCGCCGCCTTCGACGCCTTCGCCCTGGTGCAGGTCCTCTCGGTCGACCGTGGCGGGCCCGACAACGCCACGACGGTGCTCCCGATGGAGATCTGGCGCACGGCGTTCAACTTCTCCAAGTTCGGCTACGCGTCGGCGATGGGCGTGGCGCTGTTCTTCATGACCATCACGTTCGCCGCCCTCACCCTGCGCGTGACCCGGCGCGAGAGGATCGAGTTCTGATGGCCACGGACACGGCTCGCAAGCCCGCCGCCTCCCGCCCCGCAGCCCCCGCGCGTGCCAGGCGAACCAGGAACTCGCTGGGCCCCTTCGGGGTGCTCTCCCACCTCGCGCTGCTGGTCTGGGCGATCCTGATCGTCGGCCCGATCCTCTGGACCTTCCTGGCCTCCTTCAAGACCAACGCCGAGATCTTCGGGGACGCCATCACGCTGCCCTCCTCCTTCGGCTGGGAGGCCTGGGGCCGGGCATGGGCGAAGGCGCACATCGGGCAGTACATGCTGAACACCGTCTTCGTGGTGGCGTGCAGCACGGCCGGTACCATGCTGCTCGGCTCGATGGCCGCGTACGTGCTGGCGCGCTACAGCTTCCCCGGCAACCGGGCGATCTACTTCCTGTTCGTGTCGGGGATGACGTTCCCGGTCTTCCTCGCGCTGGTCCCGCTCTTCTTCGTGGTGAAGAACCTGGGCCTGATCGACACCCATTTCGGCGTGATCCTGGTCTACATCGCCTACTCGCTGCCGTTCACCGTCTTCTTCCTGTCGGCGTTCTTCAAGACACTGCCCACCTCGGTGGCCGAGGCGGCGATGATGGACGGCTGCTCGCACACCCGGACGTTCTTCCAGATCATGGTGCCGATGGCCAGGCCGGGGCTGATCAGCATCACAATCTTCAACATCCTGGGCCAGTGGAACCAGTACCTCCTGCCGATCGTGCTGCTGTCGGGCAACGTCGAGAACAAGTGGCTGATCACCCAGGGCGTCGCCAACATCTCCACCAGTGCCGGTTACGAGGCCGACTGGCCCGGCCTGTTCGCCGCGCTGAGCATGGCCATCATCCCGGTCATGATCGTCTACATCATCTTCCAGCGCCAGATCCAGTCGGGTCTCACCTCTGGCGCGGTCAAATGACCGGATCCGGTCAAACTACCGGCTCCGGCGAGTAATCCCGAGGCAGGTGTCAGGAGTCGTTCATATTCGGAACGACTCCTGTCCCCTCTCCACGGAGAAACCCGACCCATGGCCCACCCCGACCAGGACTTCCCCTTCCCCTTCTTCGGAGCGGGGGAGGCGAGTTATTACATGTGGGCCGAGGTGCACGTTCGCTTCGCCCGGCAGCCCACGGCCTCCCAGCGCGCGGTCATCGTCGACACCGTCCCGGCACCCCTGCGCGGGGCGCTCGACTGGTGCGAGGGGCGCCAGCTCATGGTGGCCAGCGGCCTCTTCCTGCACGGCACGGTGGCCCGCTCCTACCCCGCCCTCGGCGGCGAGTCCGACCGGATCGGCGAGGACGGCTGGCTGTACGCCGCGCCTTCCCGGATAGCCGCGCTCAACGCCGACATCGAGAGATGGCTGCTCCGCATTCACCGGGAGTGCCCGATCCTGGCCGCCTACCGCGCCGAGGATCCCGACAGCGGTGGCACCCGGCTGTCCGGCTGGCACGACTGGAGCCTGTCCCGGCTTCCCGATCTGCTGTCCGAGCTGGAGCCCCTCCTGGAAGGGGCCAGCCACGCCACCGCCATGGCCCAGGGCATCATGGCCATGGCCCGGCGCGCCGGAAGCCTGCCCAGGCTTGGTGTCCTCGCCGGGGACGTGATCTCCTGGGAGGATGAACCTGCTTGACGACTCCGCGGTGGACGACCGGCTCACCGGCCTGCCCGAATGGCGGCGCGAGGGAGACGAGATCCGCCGGAAGATCATCGCTGCCGACTTCCCGACCGCGATCCGCATCGTGGACGAGATCGCGGTCGAGGCCGAGAAGCTCAACCACCACCCCGACATCGACATCCGCTGGCGCACCCTCCATCTCGCGCTCAGCACGCACGACGCCGGCGGGCTGACCGAGATGGACTTCACCCTGGCCGCCCGCATCGACGAGATAGCCGCCGCCAACGCCTGAACACCCCCGCGAGGGCCGGATTCCGGTCGCCGCCTTCGTTCCCGGCCGGGAGCGAAGGCGGCGACCGGAAGTGGTCAATACCCAGTGTGATCACACGATTACTCGTTATGGTGGGCGCTGCACTGTTCCGGCCCGCCAAGGAGATCATGGATGCGCATCCTGGGAGTTCTCGCCGTCGCCCTGCTCTGCGCCGGCTGTGGTGAGCGGGCCGCCGACACCCATCCCGCGGGGCACGGCCCGGCCGTCGCCTCAAGCGCCGCGGGGATCCGCCTTACCGGAGGCGGGGTGTTCTCCGCTCCCGAAGCTCGTGCCTCCGTCATCGCCTATGACACCACGCTGGTGCCGCCGGGAGCCACGGCCCGGGTCACCGCGGAGTCGGGGGCGGTGCTCGCCACCTCCACGATCACCGTCACCGGCATGCTGCCGGGACGCACCTACGGGGCGCACCTGCACGTCAACCCGTGTGGTTTCAAGCCCGAGGACGCCGGGCCGCACTACCGGCACGCCCACGCCCACGCCAGTGCCCAGAACGAGGTCTGGCTCGACTTCACCACCGACGCCCGGGGGGAGGCCACCGCCACCACCACCCGGGACTGGGCGTTCGTCGCGGGCCGGTTGCCCAGATCGCTGGTGATCCACGCCGAGCCGACCCGCACCGCCGGCGCCGAGGCCGGCAACGCCGGCCCCCGCGTCGCCTGCATCACCCTCATCCCGTCCTAGGGTGCGTTCCGTGGAACCTCGCTACGGCGAAGATCCACGGAACACACCCCGGGCGTCAGGCGTGGCCCGCGGGGATGGTGCCGAGGCGGCCCGCCTGGTAGTCCTCGAACGCCTTGGCGAGCTCCGCCTGGGTGTTCATCACGAACGGCCCATAGTGCGCGACCGGCTCGCCGATCGGGCGCCCGCCGAGCACGATGACCTCCATGTTGGGACTCCGGCTCTCCTGGTTGCCGGCCGCCGACAGCGTGATGGTCTCGCCGTCGGTGCCCAGCCCCGGAAGGCCGCCGAAGCCGTCGAAGACGGCCAGCTGGCCCGACTCGATCGGCTGCCGGTCGCCGCCCGCGGTGCCGTGACCCGACAGGACGTACGCGAGCGCGTTGAAATCCTTGCGCCAGGGGAGCGTCAGCCGGGAGCCGGGGCTCAGCGAGGCGTGCAGCAGGGTGATCGGCGTCCTGGTGGAGCCGGGGCCGGTGAACTCGCCGACCTCGCCCGCGATCAGGCGGACCAGTGCCCCGCCGTCGTGGCTGCTGAGCAGGACGACGTTGGTCCTGCCGATGTCCTGGTACTTCGGCGCGACCATCTTCTCCCTGCCGGGGAGGTTGACCCAGAGCTGGATTCCGTGGAACAGGCCGCCCTTGGCGACCAGCCACTCCGGGGGAGCCTCCTTGTGCAGGATTCCGCCGCCGGCCGTCATCCACTGGGTGTCGCCGTCGGAGATCGTGCCGCCGCCGCCATGCGAGTCGGCGTGCTCCATCACGCCGTCGATCATGTAGGTGACGGTCTCGAAGCCCCGGTGCGGGTGCCAGGGGGTGCCCTTGGGCTCGCCCGGCGCGTAGTCGACCTCGCCCATCTGGTCCATCATGATGAACGGGTCGAGATACTGGGGCTTGATCGTCGCGAGTGCCTTGCGGACCGGGAAGCCCTCTCCCTCGAATCCGCTCGGGGCTGTGGTGATCGCCAGCACCTGGCGCTCGCGGACCGCGTTCAGCGGCTGCGGCAGGCGGGGCAGGGTCAACGGGTTCTCTACGGTCACGGCCGGCATTGTGGATTCCTTCCTGCGATGTTCGCAGGCGATAACTCAGTTGATGTTTCAACTATTCCATGGCGGACGAGATCGGGGCGACGAGCCGGTCGCAGGTCAGCCGAAGACCGCGGGCGGGGGCACCGGGGTGACCACGGCGTCGCCGTCGTGCAGCGGTCGGGCTCCGGCGATGAACCTCACGATGTCCTCGCCGTACACGCAGCGGGCCTGGGTGAGGCCGCCCGCGGCCTTGCGGGTCAGCTCGGAGACGGGGAGCGGCAGCCGGGAGGCGGCGACGATGAGGTTGCCGAAGCGGCGGCCCCGCAGGATGCCCGGCTCGGCGAGCAGTGCCACCTGGGGGAAGGTTTCGCGGACGGTGGCGAGAACCCGGCGGGTGAAGGCCAGCCCCTTGCCGTCGGCGACGTTGATCAGCACGGTGCCGGTGGCGCGCAGGACGCGGGCGACATCCCCCATGTACTCGGAGGTGGCCAGCTCGATCGGCATCGTGGCGCCGCTGAAGGCGTCCAGCACGAGCAGGTCGGCCGAGTCGTCCCCGAGCCCGGCGGTGGCGGTGCGGCCGTCGAGGACCCTGACCTTGAGCCGGGGCACCGACTTCAGCCGGAGCTGGTCCCTGACGAGCTGGACGAGCCCCTCGTCGGGCTCGGCGACGATCTGCCGGGACCCGGGACGGGTCGCCGCGACGTAGCGGGGCAGGGTGCAGGCGCAACCGCCCACGTGCACCGCGTCCAGCGGACCCTCGGCGAGCAGGTCGACGACGTCGGCCATCAGCTGGACGTACTCGAAGTCGAGGTAGGTGGCGTCGTCGAGGTCGACGTACGACTGCGGCACGCCGTCCTTGGAGACCACCCAGCCGGAGGGCCGGTCGAGGTCCTGCAGGAGGTCCACCTCGCCGAAGGTCACCGGATACCGTCCCGGCATCGGCTCCCGTGCTTCCCGCCTGCCCATCAGCTGGATCCTCTTTTCCGCGACGTGAACCCGGAGAGAAACCATATGCCCCGTTTCCGCTGCGGCGGGTCCCGGCCGGGGGAGACGCCGGTCTCCGATCGCGGTGTGTAGGGAGGATCACAACCTACGATGACGTAAGTTACGATACCGTAGGTTTATGGCCACGACCGTCGCAGAAACGCTCGCCGAGTCCGTCAAGCCCCGCCTCCGCGGCTGGTTGCACGCCGGGGCGCTCCCCGTGGCGCTCGTCGCGGGATTCGTCCTGGTGGCGCTGGGGCCCACTCCGCAGGCGAGGATCGCCGCCGCGGTCTACGCGATCACCTCCGGCCTGCTCTTCGGAATCTCGGCCACCTACCACCGGGGGGTGCTCTCCCCGCGCACGGAGGAGGTGCTCCACCGGCTCGACCACGCCAACATCTATCTGATCATCGCGGGCACCTACACCCCGTTCGCGCTGCTCGCCCTGGACGCTCCGGCCGACGCGGTGGTGCTCGGCGTGATCTGGACGGGCGCGGTCGCCGGGGTGCTCTTCCGGGTGCTGTGGGTCAACGCCCCCCGCTGGCTCTCGACCGCCCTCTACATCGGCCTCGGCTGGACCGCCGTCTTCGTGCTGCCGCAGCTCGTGCGGGGCGCGGGCGTGGTCGCGGTGGCCCTGATCTTCCTCGGCGGGGTGCTCTACACGGCGGGCGGCGTCGTCTATGCCATGAAGCGGCCGGACCCCTCCCCCCGGTGGTTCGGCTTCCACGAGGTCTTCCACGCCTTCACCGTCGCCGCCTACCTGGTGCAGTACGTGGCGGTCTCCCTGGTGGTCTACGCGGCGGCGTAACCTGCCGTGCATGACGCGAATCCAGGATCTGGGCACCGAGAAGTACGTGTCCGTGACCACCTTCAAGAAGAGCGGTGCCGCGGTGCCGACACCGGTGTGGGTCGCCCCCGACGGTGACTCACTGCTGGTCTGGACCGCCGGCTCCTCCGGCAAGGCCAAGAGGATCCGTAACAATCCGGAGGTCGTCGTGGCGGCGTGCGACGCGCGGGGCAACACGCGGGGGGAGGGGGTCAGGGGCGTCGCGCGGGAGTTGCCGGCCGAGGAGAGCGAGCGGGTCCGGGGACTGATCGTCGCGAAGTACGGGCTCCTCGCCCGGCTGCTCATGATCGGTAGCAGGTTCCGCCGGGGCGCCGCCGGCACCGTTGGGATCCGCATCTCTCCGCCGAACTGACCCGGCCCGACCCGCGGCAGGTTGATTTGACCGATCTGTGGTCTCGGAAGGAGCGGTCCCCGGGAAGGGAGACGGTCATCGAGAAGGGCTCGGGCCGCACGGTCCCCGGCTCCGGACGTTCATGCCCAGGAGGCCGGTAAACCGAAAAATCTTCACAAGAACCATCTTCGACGCGTAATCTCTCCGTGTAGATGTGTAAATGACGGGGGATCATCTCTTCGGATCACCGTGGAGGGGACATGGACGTGCACGCCCGTCTCGCTCGTCATCTGCTCGTCGACGGCTACCGGCTGGTGCTGGACCTCGAACGGAGCCGAGGTTCCCGGCTCGTCGACGCCCGCACCGGCCGAAGCTACCTGGACTTCTACAGCTTCTTCGCCTCGGCCCCACTCGGGGTGAACCCGTTCGACGACGACCCCGAGTTCCTGGCGCTACTGGGCCGCGTCGCCGCGAACAAGCCCGCCAACCCCGACCTCTACACCTCTCACCTCGCCGACTTCGCCGACACGTTCGCCAGGGTGCTCGGTGATCCCGAGCTGCCGCACCTGTTCTTCGTGGAGGGCGGAGCCCTCGCCGTGGAGAACGCGCTGAAGTGCGCCTTCGACTGGAAGAGCCGTCTCAACACCTCGCGGGGGCACTCGCCCGAGCTGGGCGGCAAGGTGCTCCACCTCACCCGCGCCTTCCACGGGCGCAGCGGCTACACGCTCTCGCTGACCAACACCGACCCGATCAAGACCGACCGGTTCCCGAAGTTCGACTGGCCCAGGATCGAGGTGCCCGCGATCCACCTCGGCGACGTCGAGGCGGCCGAGGAGAGATCCCTGGCCGCGGCGCGGGCCGCCTTCGAACGCCATCCCCACGACATCGCCTGCTTCATCGCCGAGCCCATCCAGGGGGAGGGCGGCGACAACCACATGCGGGCGGAGTTCCTGCTCGCGATGGAACGGCTCTGCCACGAGCATGACGCCCTCCTCGTCATGGACGAGGTGCAGACCGGTGCCGGGACCACGGGCACCCCCTGGGCCTACCAGCAGCTCGGCCTGAGTCCCGATGTGGTGGCCTTCGCCAAGAAGGTCCAGGTGGGCGGGATCATGGCGGGCCGCAGGGTCGACGAGGTGCCGGACAACGTGTTCCAGATCAGCGGCAGGATCAACTCGACCTGGGGCGGAGGGCTGGTCGACATGGTCCGCTCCCGCCGGATACTGGAGATCGTGGAGCGCGACGGCCTGATCCCGCGCGCGGGCAGGCTCGGCGCCGAGCTGCTCAAGGCGCTGCTGGAGATCCAGGCCGGCTTCCCCGGCCTGGTGGAGAACGCCAGGGGACGCGGTCTGATGTGCGCGTTCGACCTGCCGGACGCCGCGCGGCGCGACCTGCTGGTGGCCAGGCTCAGGGAGGACGAGGGCGTGCTGGTCCTGCCCTGCGGCGAGCGCTCGGTACGGTTGCGCCCGGCGCTCTCGATCGCCTCCGAGGAGCTGGAGGAGGGCACGTCCGCCATCGCCCGCGCCCTGGAGGTCTCCCGCCGCCCGAGCCGCCCCGCCCGGTCAGGCCCGGCGGCTCCGAAGCGGTCCGGAGACGTCGTGTCGCCGTTCAGCGGTGCCGAGGGTCCTCGCGCGCGGCCCGTTCCAGCCACAGATCGATCGCGGTGACCCGCGAGTCGACCCCCAGCTTGGCGTATATCCGGTTCACATGGTTCTTCACGGTCTTCTCGCTCAGAAACAGGTGCTGGGCGATCTGCCCGTTGGAGCGGCCCGTCGCGATCAGTTCCATGACCTCGGTCTCGCGCCTGCTCAAGCCCGTCACGGCTGTGGGTTCCGCGTCGAACGTGGCATCGTCGACTCTCATCCGGCCTCCGTGGTTGCAACACGGTCAGGTCGCCGAAACCCCCCGATCCTACGGCGTAGCGATAGCTGCGAGCATAACCCGCAATATCCACTTTTGGTGGGTGAAGGGAGTGGAAATGCAGAACGACCGGTCCCGAGGGACCGGCCGTTCTCATGGGGTGAGCGAGGGGACTTGAACCCCCGGCATCTAGGACCACAACCTAGCGCTCTGCCAACTGAGCTACGCCCACCATCGCCGCCGTGGCAGCACATGAAAAGTGTAGCGGTCTTTGGGAGTCGTTTCGTACCGGGTTTCCCGCGAGCCGGTCAGGGTTTTCGCGCGGACACGGTCTCGGCCAGTTCCCTGGCGGTGGCGGAGTCGGGTCCAGGCTGGGGCACGAAGACCGCCGCGCGGTAGTAACGCAGCTCCCGGATGCTCTCGACGATGTCGGCCAGCGCGCGGTGGCCGCCCTGCTTCTCGGGCGAGGCGAAGTAGACCCGCGGGTACCAGCGCCGGGCCAGTTCCTTCACCGAGGAGACATCGATCATCCGATAGTGCAGGAAGGCGTCCACGGCGGTCATGTCCCGGGAGAGGAACGACCGGTCGGTGGAGATGGAGTTGCCGCACAGCGGAGCCTTCTTCGGCTCCTTGATGTGCCCCTTGATGTATTCGAGCACCATGGACTCGGCCTCGGCCAGCGTGACGCCCCCGCTCAGCGCGTCCAGCAGGCCGGAGGCGGTGTGCATCTCGCGCACCACCTCCGACATCTGCTCGATGGACTCGGGCGGGGGTTTGATGACCACGTCCACACCTTCGTCAAGCTGGTTCAGCTCGCCGTCGGTGACCACGCAGGCCACCTCGACGAGCGCGTCACGGCCAAGGTCGAGCCCGGTCATCTCACAGTCGATCCAGACCAGCAGGTCACTCATAGCCTTCAGGGTAGTACTCCGTTACGAGAGCTTGAATGACTTGATCACCTTGTCCACCGTCGAGGTGCCGAGATTGTCGGGCACGCTGATGTAGGCCAGCGCCGCTCGGCTGCCCTCACCCCGGTCGACGATCAGGAACGCGGCCCGCTCCCGCTTCCACTTCCAGCCGTTGGCCTCGGACTGTTCGGAGAAATCCAGGTCGAAGACGAACAGCCAGGCGTCCTTGCCGCTCACCTTGACCGCCTTGTCCTCGACGATCTTCCGGCGGTGCGGGGGGCTGTAGAAGTTGGGCTCGACGACCTGCAGCAACGTCGCGGCGATCGAGCGCATGCTCTCGACACCCTGGTAGCCGTACTGGTCGGGAAGCTCGCCGGTCAGCACGTTGCCGACCCAGTTGCCGCCCTTGCCGTCGAAGTTCTCGTGGGCGGTGGCGACGGCCGCGCTGGTCCAGCTGAACCCGAGCCCGCTGCCGGGGCTGGGAGGCACCTGCCACGGCCCTTCGGGGATCTGGTAGGACAGGCCGGTCACGGGGTCGGTGATGCGCCCGTTTACCGGCTGGGGCGGCGGGCTCTGCGAGGGCGTCGGCTCGGGGGTCGGCTCCAGGCTGGGTTCCCGGCTCGCCGAGGGAGGCGGCGTACGGGGCGTGACGGGCTCGCCGGCCTCGTTCCTGCTGTCGGGGTTGATCAGATACATCGTGGCGACCACGATCACGACGATCAGGACCAGCACGCCGCCGCCGCCGAGGATCCACGGGAGCGGGCCGCTCTTGCGCGGTGGCGGCCCGGACGGGTGGACGCCGTACGGCGGGAGGGGCATCTGCGCCGTGTTGCCGTTCGGCTGCCCGGTGCCCGCCGGTCCCTGCTGTACGGTCTGCTGGTTCCACTGGCCGGTCGGGCCCGTCGCCGCGGGCTCTCCCTGCGAGGCGGGCGGCGCCTGCCAGGCGCCCTGCTCCGCGGCGGGAGGCTGGGAGGAGAAGGGGCCGGTCTGCGATCCCTGAGGCGTGCCCTGTCCTGGGACATCCGCCTGATGGGTGGCATCGGTCCACTGGTGGCCGTCCCACCACCGCAACAGCGGTGAGCCGTAGGGATCGGGGTACCAGCCGGAGGGGGTCTGCGTGGTCATGGCCGTCAGAGTAGTAAGAACGGCTTTGTACCGCATTGTGGACCTTGTGGATCACTCATGAACATTTGTAGGTGAAGGTGGCCCTGTCCTGGATCTTCTTGCCCTCGGGGGCCGGCGAGAGCAGCGACAGGACGACGGTTCCCTTGAAACTTCCCTCGCCCTTGACCGTCCAGTCCAGGCTCACCTCGTGCGAGGCCGCTCCGGACGAGATCTGGTCGGTCTGCACGATCGGCTCCTTGCGGTCGCTCCGCTTCCACTGGTAGCTGACCTCCCCGCCCGCGCCGTTGGTGTACAGGACGCCGGTGATCCTCACCGTCGTGTCGCAGCCCTGGGTCTTTTTGGGGGCGCTGACGTCCACCTTCGTCACCTCGAGCGGCGCCGACGAGCCGCGGAACAGCCAGAGCGCCAGCGCGCCCACCACCATCAACGCGAGGATCGCCGAGGAGAGGATCGTACGACCGCGACGCCGCCGGGCATGGGGGGCCGCGGCGGTCCTGAGCCGGTCGGAGGGCGGCTCGGTCTGCTGCTGGTCCCGGCCGGCCCGCCAGATCTGGGCGGCCGTGGTCTCGGCGGGCACCCCGGGGCCGAACCGCAGGACCACGTCCTCGGGCCGGTGCCCGTCGGCCTCCCGGGTTCGCTGCTCGCCGGTTCTCGGAACGTGGAGCAGTGTGACGATCTCCCCCTCGTCGGGGGCGGCCGGCACGGGCGGCGGGGGTCCTCCCCGGCCGGGCGCCTCATGTGCCGGCCAGCGGTGCAGGGTCTCCGCGAGTCTGGCACGGGTGGTGAACCCGGAGGGCAGCAGGTCACGCCCGGCGAGCAGGGCGTCGCGCGCGGCGGCGAGCCCCCGGATGGAGGCCGTCGCCGCCACCTGTTCCAGCAGCCCCGCGGCTTCCCGGTCGGCAGAGGCCCAGGTGGCGGCCAGCCCCCGGGCGAGTGACGCCCAGGCGGCCACGTCCCGCTCCGGCGCGGGCGGGCGGCCGAGCAGCGCGTCGAGCAGCCCCCGCTCGGCGAGCAGCGCCGACCCGTCCGGGGCGATCACCACGGTGCCCGGGTGGAGCTCACCGTGGACGAGCCCGGAGGAGTGGAGGGCCAGCAGCGTCCACGCCGTCTCCATCAGGACCGTGGCCGCGCTGCCCGCGTCGGGCCCGGGTGATCCGGGGGCGCCGGACAGCAGGTCGCGCACCGTCGGTGCGGCCGGTTCCGAGGTGATCAGCCAGACCTCGTCCTGGGCCGTGATGAGATCGGCGATCGGGACCAGCCCGGTCAGGCCGCTCTGCGTGAGCCTGCGGTCGGCGACCACGGCCGCGATCAGCCTCTCGCGGGCCGAGGAATCGGCGACCAGTCGCGGGTCGAACCTGAGTGTGCTTCCCCGCCGCCCGTCGGCCGCGACGGCCGACGACCAGATTCCCAGATCGCCGGCCCAGGTGCGGCCGGTCAACCGGAATCCGGCGACGCCGCCCCGATCAGTGTCCATGATTCGGCTCGTTCCCTGGTCAGCGGCGTTTTCTGTGCCGTCCCGCGATGCCGCGCTTGACGGCCAGTGTGAACGGCACGGCACCGCTTGTCACCAGGCCCAGCGCGAGGAGCGCCGAGGGGGCCGTCTCGGCGGGAGGCAGGGGCGAGGTGGTGAGCTGAGGGGGGTTCTCGGAGGTCGGGGTCCCCGCGGGAGTCGTCTCGGGGGGCGAGGACGTGGTCGGCTGTGTCGTCGGCCGCGTCCGGGTGGGGGAGGCCGACGGCTGGGTCGGGACCGCGGTCGGTGCCGTCGTCGGGGACGGCGGCCTGGTCGTGGGGGTGTTCGGTTTGCCGGGATCGCTGAGCGTGGAGTTCTCATCGGGGGCAGGAGGCTCCGACGCCTCCCCGGTCGGTTTCCTGGTCGGCCGCGCGGTCGGTCTCCTGGTGGGCGTCGCCGACGCCTTGGGGGTCGTGGAGGGCGTCGTGGCGGTCGGCGCGGGCGGGAGGCCCGAGGTGGTGCCGCTCGGCGTGGGGGTCGCCGAGGGCGCGCCCGTGGTCGGCGACGCCTCCGCGGGCTCGTCGGGTTCGTCGAGATCGTCGTCGTCCCCGGGGATCACCGTCTCCAGCGGGTCCGAGGGGGTCGGGTCCTTCGTGACGGTGGAACTCTGCGGCTGGATCGTCGTGGTGCCGCCCGATCCGACCAGCACCGCGGTCAGCCCGCCGATCACCCCGATGCAGCCGACGCCAATGAGGATCTTGACGCTCAGCTTGCTGAGCGAGGAGGTCCCTCCCCCCTTGCCGCCGAGGTCGGTGGTGGCCAGCGAGGTGTCGGCCGCCGGGGCGGGCGCGTCCAGCGGGAACATCCCGGCCAGCAGCCCGACGATCCCCGCCAGGCGGCGGCGGCCGCGCTCCTGCCAGTCGGGGCCATAGGCGTCGGCGGCCACGGCCTCCAACTCGGTGAGGAACGCGGAGGCGGTCGGCGGCCGGTCGGCGGCGTGCTTGGCCAGGCCGCGCTCCACCAGCCCCTGCAGGGCCGGGGGCACCTCCTCGACCGGCGGCGGCATGACCTGGTGCTGGCGGGCCAGCGCGGCGATGTTCGTGGCCCGGAAGGGTCGGGTGCCGGTCAGGCACTCGAAGAACACGACGGTGGCGGCGTAGACGTCCGTGGAGGGCCCGGCCGGTCCGCCCACCCACTGCTCGGGTGCCATGTAGGGGGGAGTGCCCGCGGGGGCGTCGCCGTCGCCGGAGCGGAGCGCGATGCCGAAGTCGACGAGTTTGCTCTTCCCGTCCGCCTCCACCATCACGTTCTCGGGCTTGAAGTCGCGGTGCACCACGCCCGCCGAGTGCGCGGCGGCCAGCCCCATGAGCGAGCCCTTGAGCACGAGCAGCGCCGCCTCCGGGCCGGTCGGACCCTCCGAGCGCAGCAGCGCGCGCAGGGCGACGCCGTTGATCAGCTCCATCACGATGGCCGCGCCGTCACCGGTCTCGACGTAGTCGTAGAGCCGGACGGAGTGCGGGCTGTTCAGGGTGTTGAGCACCCTTGCCTCGTGCCGGAAGCGCGCCACGAAGCCGACGTCGCCCCTGAGCTCGTCGGACAGGTACTTGATCGCTACCAGGACGCCGTCGGCATCATGCCGCGCCATCACCACGCGTCCCGCCGCGCCGGCGCCCAGCTCGCGGATCTCGGTGTATCCGGGGACTCGCCAGGCCGATGGCGTGCCGTACATAACGGTCTCCTCAGTTGTCTGGGCCCCCACCCATAACAGACGGACCGTAGCCTAGCCATACGGAAACGCATTTCGCGCATTAATCGCGAATCAGTCTCACTCCGCGAACAGCGCAGCGAGCAGCCGCTCCCTTCCGGGAGCGGCGGAGTCACGGATTGATCGGTGCGAACGGTAGGGCCTCGCGCGGACAGGCCCGTCGCGGAGGCCTAGCGAACGGGCGTGGCCCGCGACGCGATGTGCGCGGGAACGGGCAGGTCCCCGGTCATCGCGGGATCGGGCTCGGGGGCTCCCCAGACCTGGTGGAGCGGCAGGACCCCCGCCCAGATCGGCAGCTCGTAGTCCTCCTCGTCGTCGATCGGCGGGCCCTGGCGGACCTTCACCGACGCCTCGGCGAGGGAGAGGGCGAGCACCGTGGTCGCGGCGAGCTCCTTTCCGGTGGGCGCGCGGCTGGCGTCCCACTGGCCGGGGGCCAACTGCTCGGTGATCGCCCGCAGCCCGGCCAGGTGCTCCTCGCCCGACACCCGGCGGACGCGGCCGTAGACCATGGCGCAGCGGTAGTTGAGCGAGTGGTTGAAGGCCGAGCGGGCCAGCACGACGCCGTCCAGGTGGGTCACCGTGACGCAGACCTCGTCCGCGTTCCGCAGGGAGGTGGCGCCGGTGGAGCCGTGCACGTAGAGGGTGTCACCGATCCGGCCGTAACCGGTGGGGACGACCATGGGGAAACCGTCGACCACGACGCCCAGGTGACAGACCAGACCGGCGTCCAGCACCGCGTACAGATCCTCGCGAGAGGTCAGGCCCCTGTTCTTCGAGCGGCCGAGGGTGGTGCGGGGAGTCGTAGAGAGCATGGCACTAGCCTAGAGAGAAGTGGATACCGAGAACACATCCACTTCAATGCGCTTACAGGAGACCACTTTGCCGCGCCTCGCCGTCGACCTGCCCGTTTCGGTGGACCGCGAATCCGGTACGGCACTCGCCGTCCAGCTCGGCGACCGGCTCAGGGCCGCCATGCGCGACGGCACCCTCGCCTCCGGCGAGCGGCTGCCCTCCACCCGAGCCCTCGCCGGCCAGCTGGCGGTCAGCCGTACCGTCGTCACCGAGGCCTACCAGCAGCTGTACGCGGAAGGCTGGCTCGAAGGACGCCACGGCTCCGGCACCTACGTGGCCGACATGGTGGTCCCGCCCGTGAACGAGCGTGCTCCCGGCCCCCTCACCCCACCGTCCGCCGCCCTTCCAGGCTGGGACGCCCGGTCAGGGGACGGAGGGCAGGTGATCGACCTGCGTCCCGGGCGGCCGTGGGTCCACGACTATGACAGGGCGGCCTGGCGTAGGGCCTGGCGCGGAGCGGCCGACCTGCCGCCGGCGAGCGACCCCGACCCCCGCGGCCTGCCCAGGCTCCGCACGGCCCTGGCCGAGCACCTGCGCAGGACCAGGGCGATCCCCGTCGGACCGGAGAACATCATGGTCACCCGGGGCACCGGCAACGGGCTCGACCTGGTCGCCGCCACTCTCCTGCGGCCCGGTGATCGGGCCGGCGTCGAGGAGCCCGGCTACCGCGTCGCCAGGAACGTCTTCGCCGGGAGGGGAGCGGAGATCGTGCCCTGCCCGGTCGACGAGGACGGGGTCGTCGTCGACCGCCTCCCGGACGACCTGCGTGTCCTCTACACCACTCCGGCCCACCAGTACCCCCTCGGCGGCCGCCTGCCCATCCCGCGCAGGGAGCGCCTTCTCGCCTGGGCCCGCCGCACCGGCGCGATCCTCGTGGAGGACGACTACGACGCCGAGTTCCGCTACGACGTGGCGCCGCTGCCCGCCCTGCACGGCCTCGATCCCGAGCGGGTGGTGCTGCTGGGCAGCCTGAGCAAGGCCCTGACGCCGGACATCGGCGTCGGCTGGCTGGTCGCCCGGCCGAGCCTCATCGAAGCCATCGCCCTGACCAGGGACGGCCTGGCCGACCGTACCGGCGGCCCGGCCCAGCAGGCGGTGGCGGTGCTCTGCGAGCGGGGGGACCTGGACCGGCACCTGCGCCGGATGCGGCTGGAGTACGCGCGCCGCCGGGCCGTGGTCGTCGACATCCTCGGCTCCAGGGTCACCGGCGACACCGCGGGCCTGCACGTCATGGTGGAGCTCACGGAGCACGCGGTCACGCCGCTGGTCGAGGCCGCTCGCGTCCGTGGCGTGCTGCTCGACTCGATGACCCGCCACTACCACGGGCCGCAGCTGCGGCACGGCCTGGTGATCGGCTACGGCTCCGTGTCGCAGGCGGACCTCAGGCGGGGCGTCTCGGTGGTCGCCGAGTTGATCGGGCCAGAAAGGACCGTTCCCACCCCGCCGCGAACCCTCCTCAGGAGGAGGACTGCAGGGACGTCCGCAGGCGGCCGTACGTTTTGAGCGCGCGGTCGGCGGTGGTGCGCAGGAGCGGGTTGGCCAGGACCGTGCCACGCGCCTTGCGCACCGGCACCCGCAGCATCCAGTGGACCCCGGCTCCGGGGCTCAGCCGGGCGACCCGGCCCTCCGAGACCTCGTACTCGCCGTTCTTCAGCTTCTCCTTGTACTCCTTCTCCCCGCGGCCCATGTCGATGACCTGGATCCCGGCCTCGGCGGCCTTCTCGGCCATGGCCAGGTGGTGGATCAGACCGGGGGAGTACTTCGCGAAGGCGGTGTCGTAGGCGGGGAACCAGCCCGCGAGCGTGGTCCCGGTGCGCAGGCCGAAGTGCCCGGCGATCGGCCGGTCGTCCAGGTAGACCATGTCGAGGACCCCGCCGAAGTGCTCGGTGTCGGTGGCGAGGAACCGTTCGACCAGCTCCACGATCCACGGCCGGGCGAACCTGTCGTTGCGGCCGGTGCGCCGGTACTGCTCGGTCTTCCAGCCGAGCAGTGTGCGCAGCGGCGCCAGGTCGGTGGTGGCGTAGTCGTGCCGGAGCGGCCCGGCGTCGCGCTGGAGCTTGCGGCTCTTGTACGCCGTCGAGCGGTAGGTCTTGCCGGAGGTCACCTTGATCGTCTCGATGTACGACTCGAAGCCGTCACGGAGATCGATGATCGGTGAAGGGTGCCTGCTGTGCCCCGGCTGGAGCAGCGGCTGCCCGGCGATCAGGTGGTCGAACTCGTAGACGGCCAGGCCGCAGGCCCTGATCAGGCTCTGCGCGTCGATCTCCACATCCTTGGCGTGGACCAGCCCCTGCGCGTCGGTCAGGCCCGCGGCCACGGGCATGCCGATACCCATCGGATGGCGTTCGAAGGGGAAGAACCCCACCACGTCCTGTCCTTCGTGCAGCACCGCGACCCGGACGCGTTCCTGCAGGGCACCTACGGTGATTGTGAACTCCGGCGACAGGAACGGGCTGTCGAAAGCGGCGTCGGCACCCTGGAGGGTTCTCCAGCGGTCGATGTCGACCGGTCCGAGATCACGGGGTTGAACGACTGAGACGCGCATGAGCTCCTACTGGGATGTGCGGGGTCCCCTTACGTCATCCTGTGCAGGATGCCGCAAAGCCCAAGCATGCTGGTAGGGACGTAATGTAACGATAAAGTACGGAAGGGATCTCCTCGTAGCGGGGAGGCAACGTTTCGGGATCTCATTGTGGGACTCCGGCTGGCGCCACCCACCCGAGTGGCGTTCTAATAAGGGCCATGAGCACCCCTGGCATCGACTGGCCCCGCCTCGTCGAATGGATCGCGGCCAACGTCCCCGGCGCCGGCGAGCCCACCGGGGTCTCCCTGATCGCCGGTGGCAGGTCCAACCTGACGTACATCGTCGAGACCTCCGAGCGCCGCCTGGTGCTGCGTCGGCCGCCGCTGGGCCACGTGCTGCCGACCGCCCACGACATGAGGCGCGAGTGGCGGGTGATCTCGGCGCTCGCGCCGACCTCGGTCCCGGTGCCGGAGCCGGTCGCCTTCTGCGCCGACCAGGACGTGATCGGGGCGCCGTTCTACCTCATGGCGCATGTGGACGGCGCGGCGGTGCGGAGCCAGGAGGACACCCGGGATCTCACCCCCGAGCAGACCCGGAGGCTGTCGGAGCGGCTGGCCGAGGTGCTCGCCGAGATCCACGCGATCGACTACGAGAAGGCGGGCCTGGGGGACTTCGGGCGCCCCGAAGGATACATGGCCCGCCAGCTGGAGCGCTGGGGACAGCAGTGGGAGCGGTCGAAGACCGGCGAGTTGCCCGCCTACGACCGCCTGGTGGCCCTGCTGCGTGAGCGGCTGCCCGCCCGCTCGGCCTCGACGTTGGTCCACGGTGACTACCGGCTCGACAACACGCTCGTGCGCGTCTCCCCGGACCCCGACATCCTCGCCGTCGTCGACTGGGAGATGTCCACGCTCGGCGATCCCCTGGCGGACCTCGGCCTCACCCTCACCTACTGGCAGGACCCCGGCGACACCGAGCGCGCCTCGATCCCGGTCGCGGCGGGCGTCACCGTGGCCCCCGGCTTCCTCACCGCCCGCGAGTTCGCCGCGCACTACGCCAAGGCCTCCGGCGCCGACCTGTCCGACCTGGACTTCTACCTGGCCTTCGGCAACTACAAGCTCGCCGTCATCGTGGAGGGCATCCACGCCAGGTTCAAGCAGGGCAAGACCGTCGGTGAGGGCTTCGAGCACATCGGCGCCGCCGTCCCCACCCTCGTCGACCGGGCGCTGCGGGTCCTGGAGGGCTGAACCCGCGGTGCGGGTGTCGCACGGCCAGGTGAACCATGGGCGTGACGGGAACTACTTCTGGGTTTCAACCGTCATGCAAGTCGCCATGGATACGCTGGCGACGCGACCGGTAACGCTTGTCTGTGAACCAGCTCGGCTCACCGTCACGTCCGTTGTCGCTGTGGAACGCTACATTCGTTGACCTGCGAGGATCGAGGAATCGGTGATACCGACTAACGGACGGCACCAGCGACGGCGCCCGGCCTGGCCGGTCGCACTGGGAGCGATGGCGGTAACGGTGGTGCTGGTGGTCGGCATCATCGCCTTCGCTGTCAAACCGGATATTCCCCGCGGACAGCGCATGACAATTCCTCCCACCCAGGCGGCACCGACGTTGGAGGAACCACCCGCGGTCCAGAGCTGGCCACGCTGGGGCATCACCCACACCGAGTTCAGCGCCGACAACGAGAGCGGCGCGGTCACCGAGTCCGCCTCCCACATGCTCAGCCGGGTCCCGATGCTGCAGAACCAGCACATCATGGGCTGGGGCGCGGGCAACCCCGAGCCCGCACCCGGCAAGAACGACTTCCGCGACCTCGACCGTCGGGTCAGGTTCATGTCCAGATCCCAGGCCATCCCGATCATCACGCTCTGCTGCGCGCCCGACTGGATGAAGGGCGGCACCTCCGGCCGGACCGACTGGACGCAGCTGGAGACGGCGCCCCGGCGCGAGCACTTCGACGACTACGCCAAGCTCGCCGCGACGGTCGCCAGGCGCTACCCCACGGTCAAGCACTACATGGTCTGGAACGAGTTGAAGGGTTTCTGGAACAACGCCCAGAACCGCTGGGACATCGAGGGCTACACCGAGCTCTACAACAAGGTCTACGACGCGCTGAAGGCCGTGGACAAGGACATCAAGGTCGGCGGGCCGTACGTGTCGGTCGGCAGCACCACCACTCCCGAGCAGGGGGCGGAGATCCAGGGACCGTGGGGCAGCGTCGTCCAGCGTGACCTGGAGGCGGTCGAGTACTGGATCGAGAAGAAGAAGGGCGCCGACTTCATCGTCGTCGACGGGGCCTCGGTCACCAGGGAGGCCGGTGCCTACCCCGACGAGTTCACCGCCCTGGGCAAGTTCGGAGCCCTCACCACCTGGCTGCGGCAGAAGAGCGGCAACCTGCCGGTCTGGTGGGCCGAGTGGTACGTCGAGCCGGACAGCAGGGAGTGGAGCGAGGAGCGTCGCATCGCGGTGCAGACCGCCGCGATGATGGAGTTCGCCACCAGCGGCGTCACCACCTCGCTCTACTGGAGCCCCCAGCGCAAGTCCACCGGCGACGACCAGATCTGCCTGGGCTGCCTGTGGCACCCGAGCACCGGTGCGGAGATGCCGATGGCGGGCATCCTGAGCGGCTTCACCAAGTGGTTCCCCCTCGGGACCGAACTGGAGACGGTCACCTCCTCCAACGAGAAGGTGCGGGTCCTCGCCCAGGAGCGGCAGCTCGTGATGGTCAACACCACCGACGCGGCCGCGAACACCACCGTGGACGGCAAGCAGTTCGAGTTGAAGCCGTACGAGGTCAAGTGGAGCGAGCGCACCGGCGAGGGGTGAGCGCGGCAGGGCGGACGGCTAGGCGCGCTCGGGGCGGGCCGGGGAGCGGGAGGGCCTGCGCCAGTTGGTGAACCAGCGCAGCAGCCACTCCACCGGCCCGTACCGGTGGCGGCTCAGCCACCATCGGCTCCACACGGCCTGGACCGTGAAGATGGCGATGCCGATCGACACCACGGAGAACGGGCTGAGCTGGTCGACCAGGCTCATCCCGTAGCCGGTGAAGATCAGTGAGCTGATCAGAGATTGCCCCAGGTAGTTCGTCAGCGCCACCCTGCCGGGAGGCACGAGCGCCCCGGCCAGGCGAGGTGCCGCGGGGAGCAGGCGCAGCAGGGTGGCGGCGTAGGCCGCGGCCAGCAACGGCGCGGTGACCAGGTTCACCGACTGGCCGACCATGTGGTACGCGTGCCCGCCGCCCGACCAGGTCGCGTGCGTGTAGACCACGGCCCCGGCGAGGCCGACGGTGAACCCCGCCCACTGCAACCGCCGCAGCGTCGCCGTGTGCCCGGACAGATCTCCCAGCAGGCGCATCTTGCCCAGTGCCAGCCCGACCAGGCAGGCGGCGAGCACCGTGGGCCCCTGGAAGAAGACCCGCAGCACGAAGATCCTGGCCAGTTTGTGCAGGTGCTCATTGATGATCATGGATGCGGAGCCGTGCAGGGCACGGTCGGACATGGCGGCCTGGGCGGCGTTCTCGGAGACGGCCCTTGAGGCGTCGGTGCCCAGCGTCGCCAGTAAGGCCAGCAGCAGCATCCCCACCGCCAGCGCCACGGTCAGCGCGACCGCGGAGACCATCGCGGTGCGCGGGGTGATCCGCCGCACCGCCAGCAGGACCAGCCCCACCACCGCGTAGGTGGCCAGGATGTCACCGGGGAACAGCAGGATGCCGTGGGCGAGGCCGAGCAGGAACAGCCCTCCCAGGCGGCGCAGGAACCTGGGGACGAACGCCGTCGCCGAGGCGTGGGCCGAGTCGAGCTGGAGGGTGAAGCTGTAGCCGAACAGGAAGGCGAACAGCAGATAGAACTTGTTCTCGAAGAACAGCGAGACGACCCAGCGCACCTCCCAGTCGAGCGGCGCGGAGAACGACGGCGTCGCCAGCCCCGCCATCCGGTATCCGGAGGCGAGGTAGGTGATGTTGACCACCACGATGCCCAGCAGCGCGAAACCGCGCAACGCGTCGACCGCTGCGATCCGCCGTCCCGAGGTCTGGGTGGAGCTCCCCGCCCGGCCACGGGGTTCCCCTGTGAACATCCAACCGTCCTTCGACCAGGCTCTGAGACAGGTGTCTCCTGGCAAACGGTGCTCAGTATGGCGCGAGGAGGCCGTCGGCCAGGAGACTTTGTCCTTTATTGAAGTTGGTAACCGATGACGACGAAGCGCTCCGCGATCACCGCGAGGGCCAGCACGAAGGCGGGCACCGCGATGAACAGGATGCGCCTCCTCGCCTTGCTCCTCCGCTCACCGCCACGCAGCAGGAACACCTGGTAGGTGAAGAGCGCGATCCACGTGACACCCAGTGCCACCAGGCCGACGGGTGTCCACGGCGAGGTCGGGTCGCTGCCACCGATCGGCACCCCGCGCTCGGGGATCTCGGTGCCCTCGGGGAAGGACTTCAGCGTGTAGACGGCCGCGTCCTCGCCGTTGAACACCCGCTTGAGATCCTTGTGAGCGTCCAGCGCGGCACGGAACCGGGGGGCCCAGTCAGCGGGGTAGCCGTGGTTGAGCTGCAGGTACCCGGCCTGCGCGCGGGTCGCCACCAGGTAGGTGTTGGGGGGCGACGCGCGAAGCTTGGTGAGCGTGCCGGAGAGGTCGGCCGGATCCTCCGAGACCTCTACCTGCTCGTAGGAGATCTTGTCGAAGTCCCGTTCGCCCCACGGGATGATGGGGGTGACCTCGGGGCCGAGTGTCGGGCTCAGATAGAGGACGCGGGCACTGGGCTCGTCGTGGTCGTAGATGTAGTGCATCGCCGCGACCTCGCTCGCCGAGACCCGCTCGAACTGCTCGTTGCCGTACCGGGCGACCAGGAAGACCATCGCCAGCGCCATGGCGCACCCGGCGGCCAGCAGCAGCGAGATCCGGCGGGTCAGCTCGGGGTTGAACCGGATGTTGCGTCTGCGGATCGGCACCGTCTCCTCCGGCGCGTCCTCCGTGCCGGCGGGCAGGTTCGGGAAGAAGGCGTAGGCGGCCAGGATGCAGGCGCCGGGCAGGGCGAACAGGTAGATCCGCAGGCCGATCTCGCCGCCGTAGTTCTGCAGCCCGAGCGCCAGCACCGGGATGCAGAGCAGGAGCAGGGCCGCGCGGTCGCCGACGCCGCGCCGCACACGGCGCAGCAGGCCGATGGCGGCCAGTGCCAGGATGACGCCGCAGATGCCGAGGCGGGCCATCAGGACGAGCGCGTGTCTGGGGTCGCTGCCGTCGATCCGGTCGCCGGTGTTGCTCTGCAGGTTCTGCAGGATCCGGCCCAGACCGCCGAAGAGCTGGTCGATGTGCCCGCTCCAGAAGGTGACGGTCTGGTAGCTGATCCACGACAGCACGATCAGGCCCAGGAAGAACGGCAGCGCCCAGCTGAGCGAGGTGCGCCGGAGCAGGATCAGGCCGCTCAGCGCGCCGAGCATCATGAACGGGGTGATCTGGTGCGAGGCGGTCGCGGTGCCGAACAGGCCGATCAGCACGATCAGCATGATCACCCGGTCGTAGACGCCGGTCGAGTGGGGAAGTTCGCCGGGGGTCAGCCCGTCCAGCCGGGCCAGCAGCCGCCGGACGCGTCCCTTGGCCGGCATCGGCTTGTCGCGGGGCTCGACCTTGCCGAACCAGCGCAGCACGATCGCCACGAAGGCCAGGTAGATCGCGTACGTGAAGCCCTGGGAGGAGAAGTAGTCCTGGCCGATCCACTGGACGATGACGAACAGCAGCGCGGCGAACCAGCGGGCCCGGGTGGTGGCGACCACCTGGCGCAGGATCAGCACGAACGGCAGCAGGTACAGCAGGTTCGACAGCAGCGGCGTCCACCGCATGATCGTCGACAGGTCGGTGACGCCGGCGGCCTTGGTGACGAACGCCACCAGCGCGAAGAACCCCGGCCAGGCGAGACGGGCGTCGAGGATCGCGGACGACTCGCCGGTGCGGTTGATGTACTCCACGAAGCCGGCGTGCACGTAGGCGGTGGGGAACCTGGCCTCGTCCGAGATCAGGGCCGACGCCCCGTGCAGGGCGAAGGTGATCGCCGCGATCTGGAAGAGCAGCAGGAACTTGCGGTCGGTGTTCTGCGCGATCGTGACGAAGAACGCGACGAGCATCAGCAGGATCGCGGCGAACGCGGTCACGGGCATGGCCGAGATCAGGCCCAGGGCGTCGATCTTGGTCACGTCGACGCCCCGCAGTGGGCCCGGCGCCACGCGCAGGGCCAGCACGTACATGATCAGGCCCTCGATCGTGAGCAACGGTGGCAGCCACATCGCGGCCGACCGCATCATCGTCGTCGTCCGCGACGGCCTGGCAGCGGCCGGAGTCGCCTTCTCCGGGCTCAGCGGCGCGCTCTGCGGCTCCCGATCGGCTGGAGCTAGCATGGCCTCCGAGGCGGTCTCAGAGGTCCCCGGAGGCGGGCTGGACGTCGCGACGGCCCTTTCCCGCGGTCTCCGCTCCGCTGTTCCGTCTTCCGCGGCCACCGGGCCCGTGCGTTCCGGCTCCGTGGGCTTCGGCGTCGCGGATTCCGGCGCAGGGGATTCCTGCGTCGGGCGGAGCGGTGCCGAGGGCAGACGCATCTCCGTCGTGGTGTCGATCTCGCCCTCGGAGGCGTCCCCGGCCTCGGGAGCGTCCGCCGTGGGCGGTGAGATCGGGCGCGCGGGGAGCCGCATGACGGCGGTGACCTCCGAGTCGTCGCCGTCGGAGATCACCTCCGGTGGCGCACCCGGAGTGTCCGGCGCGTCGTCGGCCTCGTCCGATGCCCTGTCGCCGCCGTCACGGCCGTCGACCGGTGCGTCGGGATCGGGAACCCCACCGTCGGGCGCCTCGTCCGGAACCTCGGCAGCCTCGGAGGGCGCCGTGCCGGTGGGCCCGCTGTCGGACCCGGCCCGCGTTCCGTCCGAAGGCGCGGGGTGGGTGGGATCGGTCCCCTCGACCTCGGCGGTCTCCGCCGCCGGCGTCGTCGTCACGTCATTACCTGCCCGTTGCCTCACGTCTAACATCATGGCGGCTACGCGGACCGGGGTGCGACGAGCGAACGGGAAGATACGTCATGTTCGGCTGTTTTGCGTAGACCGTTGAAGAGCAATATCGCGACCGAACCCCCGTCCGGCGGCACCTGTCCGGCCGCCCTGCCCCCCGCGCGGGGGGCACCGGAGCGGACCGGGTATCCCGGGAGGGCGCCGGCCCGCGGACCGCTGCCCTCCCGGAGCGGACCGGCCGCTCACACCTGGCCGCGCACCCGCCGCAGGCCGTATCTCGTGCGCCTGACGACGGCGTAGCCCTTCGTCAGCATCCGTTCTCTCATGTAGATCAGCGGGACCTGGTTTCCCTCGACGGCCCGGCTGAACATTCTCATCGACGTGCCCTCGGCGACGGTCAGGCGCGGTAGCGCGAGCACGTCGTGCCGGTCGGCGGCGATGGCGTTGTTCACCGCGCAGGCGGCCCAGTAGCCGGCCCGCCTGACCTCGCGCCGCACCCGCACGCTGGAGTAGCCGTACGGGTAGGCCATCGTCGAGACCAGGGAGCCGATCTTGTCTTCGAGCAGGGCCTTGTTGCGCCGCAGCTCCTGGCGGAGCTCGTCGTCCGGAAGCTGGTCGAGCTGGGGATGGCTGTGGCTGTGCCCGCCGATCTCGATGCCGCACGAGGCGGCCTCGCGCGCCTGGCTCCACGACAGCATCGTGTCCAGCGGCCTGCCCGCCGCGTCCTTGCCCGCGTCGCTGACCCACCCGCTGGTCAGGAAGACGGTCGCGGGGAAGTCGTAGCGCTCGAGCAGGGGCAGCGCCTCGCTGTGGAAGTCGGCGTACCCGTCGTCGAAGGTCACCACCACCGGCCGCTCCGGGATGGAGCGGCCGTTGTTCTTGTGCAGCGAGGCGACCAGGTCGGCCACCGTCAGCGGCGTGAACCGGTTCTCCTTCAGGTAGGCCAGTTGCTCGGCGAAGGCAGAGGGTCGTACCGCCAGCGGCTTCGTCTCGGCGTTGGGCCGGTCGGAGACCGAGTGGTACATCAGGATCGGTACGCGGATCATGAACGCACCCGCTTCAGTCGAAGGGAACCGATGACGTAACCCCAGGTGGTCCAGGCGAGGCCGACGACGATCGCGCCGGCCCTGCCGAGACCGGACGGATCACCCCGCAACGCCTCGCCGATCCCGCGCAACGCGCCCAGCGGCAGCGCCTTCATCGCGTGCGCCCGCTCGCTCGACAGCCCGTCGCCCGCTCCCACGCTCTGGGTGACCAGCGCCTTGGACAGGCCCTCCGCGTAACACCGCGAGCGGAAGTAGGCGAAGGTGGCGCGCACGGCCGGCACCTTGTGGCCGATCACCGCGGCGGGTTCGAACAGCATCCCCGAGCCGGGTTTCCGTTGCGAGAGCCGGATGCAGAACTCGGTCTCCTCGCAGCCCAGCGGGCGTGGCTTGCGCCCCTGCACGCTGCGGCCGATGCCGGTGTGGAACCCGCCGACCTCCTGTACGGCCTCCCTGCGGAAGGCCGCGTTGCCGCCCATGACGTTGCGGATCCGCGCCCGCTGCGTGGGCATGCCGCGATAGCTGCAGCCCACGGTCCAGTCGAACTCGTAGGGATACCATCCGGGCCGGTGCCCGGTGCCCCACAGCGGCCTGGTCAGCCCGCCCACCCCCACGATGGTCGGGTCCTGGAAGCCCTCCTCCAGTGCTTCCAGCCAGCCAGGTTCCGCGACGGCGTCGTCGTCCAGGTATGCCACGATGTCGCCGGAGGCGGTCGCCGCGCCGGTGTTCTTGCCACCGGACAGCCCTTTCTCCTGAGCGTTCTCCACCACGATCGCGCCGGGGTACTCCTTCTTCAGCTTCAGATGGAGGTCCGGGTTGTAGTCGACGACCAGGATGATCTCGTGCGGCCGGCGGCTCTGGTTCTCGACCGACTCGACGGCCGCTCGGATGTCCTCCCAGCGTTCCTCGGTGTAGACGCAGATGACGACACTGCTTCTCATGGCTACGCGGCGCCCTGGTCCGCCGCGCGGGTGGAGGTGGCCGGCTCGTGCACCACGGGAGCCGGGTTGCTCCGCCACTCGCGGATGATGGTCTTCAGCACCCGGATGCCGTCGCGGACGGCGTGCAGGTTGCTCTCACCGTGAATGCGGCAGCGCTCGTGGCTGGGCACCTCGTGAACCTTGAGCCCGGCCTTGGCGGCGCGGACGTTCATCAGGGTCTCGATCTCGAAGCCGTCGCAGTCGAGGTTGAGCACGTCCAGGTGGCGGGCCCAGAAGGCGTTGTAGCCGTAGCACAGGTCGCTGTAGCTGGTGCCGTACATCCTGTTGACCAGTGCGGTCAGCGACTTGTTGCCGAACTTGCGGATGAACGTCAGGTCGTCGCTGCCGCCGCCGGACGCGTAGCGCGACCCCTTGACGAAGTCGGCCCCGGTGACCAGCGCGCCCACGAACTGGATGATCTCGCGGCCGTCCGTGGACCCGTCGGCGTCGATCATCACGATGATGTCGCCGGTGCAGGCGGCGAATCCGGCCGAGAGGGCGTTGCCCTTGCCCTTGCCGGTCTGGTGGACCACGCGGACGTTGGGGCGCAGCTTCCTGGCCACGGCGACGGTGTCGTCCACCGAGTTGCCGTCCACCAGGACGATCTCGTCGATCCACTGCGGCAGCGTCGCGAAGACGTGCGGAAGGTTCTCCGCCTCGTTCATGGCCGGTACGACGACGCTGACGGTCGGGGAGATCGCCACATTGGGGGTGATGGGGGTGAACCGCTCGATGGGCGGCACCGCCCTCAGGGGGGGCTTGTTGTTGTAGTGCTTGGCGACTTCGGGACTCATGATGACGGATGTCCTTCCGGGCGGTCTGTCGTCAGGGGCGACTGGCGGACGGACCCGAGGCCATAGGCGATCGGAGGGATCGGGGGAAATGGCAAATGCGATGAGGGTTGCATGCGAGGGTCCTGGCGAATGGGGTGCGATGACGGGAGCGGTCTAACCCACTCCCCATGGTTCCTTGACGACCGGGGTGCTGGATTGGTTCTGCGCGGGGGAGCGCATACGGCCGAACCCCTTCAGCACCCGGTCGGCAAGTCTGTACAAATGCGGGCGATCCGTAACGATCGTTCGTGCTTTGTTGACCGGAGTACGGCCAATCCAGTGGACGGCGGCCGCGGGAGAGGGACGCGAGACGCGGCCTTCCGCGACGAAGAGGTCACCGCTCTTCAGCCAGCTCTTGTACTCGCGCCCACCCTTGCCCATGTCGACCTGCCGCAGTCCCGAGCCGGCGGCGTGCTCGGCCATGTGCAGGTGGTGCATGATGCCGGGGGAGTAGCGTGCGAACTCGGTGTCGTAGGCGGGGAACCAGCCCACCAGGGTCGTCGCGGTACGGAGACCGAAGTGCCCGGCGACGGGCCTGTCTCCGGCGTAGACCATGGTCAGGACACCCGCGAAACTCTCGGACTTCTCGGCGTGCATCTCGTCGAGCAACTGGACGATCCACGGCTGGGCGAAGCGGTCGACGCGGCCCGTCCTGCGGTACTGGTCGGACTTCCAGTTGGTGAGCGTGCGGAGCGTGCCGAGGTCGGACGAGTCCCACTCGAAGCGGATCTCGCCCTGCTCGCGGCCGAGCTTGCGCTCCTTGTAGCGGACGGTCTTGAGGTTCTTCGGCGAGTTCGCCTTCACCTGCTCTATGTAGGTCTCGAAGCCCACGCTGAGGTCCATCACCGGCGCCGGCCGCACGTCGGTCTCGTACGCCGCGAACGTCGGCTGGCCGGGGACCAGGTGGTCGAAGTCGAAGACCGAGAGCCTGCAGGCGCGCAGCAGGGTACGGACGTCCAGGTCGAGCCCGGGGACCGAGATCAGTCCGTGGCAGGTGGTCAGGAAGCCGCCGAGCGGCTTGCCGATCCCGAAGCTGTGCCGTTCGTAGGGGAAGAATCCCACGATCTTGCCGTCGTCCTGGATGACCGCGACGCGGACGTAGTCGCGCAGGCGCCCCATGGCGAGCGCGAACTCCACGGAGAGGAAGGGGTTGTCCAGCGACGGGTCGGCTACCTGTAACTCCCGCCATCGCGAGATCTCGGACTCCCCGAGGTCTCCCGGGCGAACGATGACGATGTTCACCTTGACCTGACCCCCTGTTCGGTCTGCAAGCTCCCGCTCCCCCGATACAACACGCGTAGTACGTATATGAAACCGCCGAGCACCGCGATCGTCGCGACTCCGGCACGAGGCGACCATGCGTCAAAAGTGAGCATGGCAGCGGCCAAGAGGACGTTCACAACCAGGCTTGCCGCTGCCCCCACTGATAGTGCCGCAAGAGGGTCACGATCACGCAACAGTCCTACCACTGCGACGCCTGGTACCGCCAACAGGAACAGGGGGGTGAGAACCAGGCGTAACGGGGTGTCGATGTCCACCAAGGCGATCACGGCCCCCGCGACACATGCGAAGGTGAGCGCCCATTTGAGCACTCTGCGGTTGATCGACATCTCCGAAACTCCCGGTTGGTAATGACGTGACTGATCGCGCCTTCATGTGATCAATCACTCAGCATGGACGTCAATGCCGACGCTCGGCACCAGTCCATGGTTTACCGGATTCCTGAGAGAAGTCTCGGTGTTAGGTAAAACGAGATGCGGGGATCAGCCTGCCTCCCCCTCGGAACTCGCTCCGGCGGAGGGGGCCGGGGTCGGGTCGGGGGCCGGATCCGGGGGAGGCGCGGTGGCGTCCGCCTCCGGGTTCTCCCAAGAGATCGCGCATCCGGTGTTGCCCCCGGCGGACCTGAACGCGACCCGTCCCGCGCCGCTCTCCGAGGGGTCCTTGGCCGTGACCCAGATCATGGCCCTCGCACCCGCCTTCAGCCGTCCCCGGGCGGGATGCACGTCGAGCCCGCCGGAGGTGGTCGCCGACCAGGAGAGCGCGGCGTTGCGGGCCGCGAGCTGAATCTGCCCGGCGCCCTCTCCGATGTCCGACGGGCACGAGACGGTCAGCCGCCCGGCCGCGGGAGGCGGGGTGGTGGCGCGGGCCGGTCCCGCCGAGGACCTGCGGGTCGGCGCCGGCCGCGTCGCGGTGGGGGCGGGGGCGGATGTCCCGGTCGTTCGGGTCCTTCGCGGAGTGGGGGTCGGCGCGCTCTCCGGGTCCGCCGTCTCCGGGGCAGCCGTCTCCGGGTCCTCCGGTGGCAGGTCGGGTGTCGGCTCCGGGCCGGGCTCCAGCGTGATCAGCGCGTGTTCCGTACCCGGTGCGGCCTGGGCGTTTCCCGACGCCCCGCCGGCCAGGTCCTGCCCGCCCACCGCGACCACCGCCCCGGTGGCCGCCAGCGCGCACGCCGCCGCCAGCAGTAGCACGGGCCCCCTGCGCCTCCGCTGCCTCCGCCGCTGCGCCGGCAGCACCTCCGTGCGCCGCCCCTCGCCATCCGGCGGCGTCGCCGCGCGCCGGGACCGGGTGCCCGCGGCGTTCCCCGTGGGGGAGGCCGCCTGTCCGGTTCCACGGCTCCCCTTGCCGCGCGTCCGTCCGCCGGCCGACTCCTTCCTCCCTGACCGCCGGCGGCCGGGTGACCGTTGCCCCTCCGCGGGGAAACCGGTCCTGTCGAAGTGGTCGCCCCGGGCGACGACGGAGGCGCGCTCCTCGCTCAGGTCCGGGTTCAGGCAGGTCTCGATCACCCGGCGGCGCAACGAGAGCGGCGGGTAGGCCGGTGGCACCAGGTCCAGCAGCCGCCCGGCCGAGACATGCCGGTCCCTGCGTTCCACGCATACCTCGCAGCGGCCGATGTGGGCCGACAGCCGCCTGCGCAGGATCGTGGTGAGGGGGCCCTCCCACGAGTCGACCATCGCCGACAGGTCGGGGCAGTGCGCCCGGCCGACCTTGGCGAGCACCACGGCGGCCGCCGCGTTCTCCAGGTGGTCGCGGGCCCGGCAGAGCCTCGCCGCCACCTGCCTGGAGGTCAGTCCGAGCACCGCGCCGACCTCGCCGCCACCGAGATCGTGACGGAGTGAGAGCTCCAGCACCTCGCGTTCCTGCCCGCCCAGCTCCGCCATCGCCTCGTGGACCAGGGCGGCCAACTCCCGCTCGCCCGGGTCGTCATGGACGTCGGGAGGCGCTGCCGTCCCCCGTGGGCCGCCGCGCTCCGCGCCCGCGCACCGGACCCGTACGAGGGCGTACAGCCACGCGCGCAGACGGCCGGGGTCGCGCAGGCGGTCCACGTGGCCCTGGGCCGTGACCAGGGCGTCGTGTACGGCGCCCGCGGCGTTCTCGCGGTCGCCCAGCAGCGAGTGGGCATAGTCGTGGAGACGCTCGGCATAGGAGTCGTAGAGGTTCGCGGGCGCCGTCGCGTCGGCGCGCCGCAGCGTCTCAACGAGTTGTTGGTCGTCGGTTCGGCCGACGGTCGGCCATCCGGGCACGGACATTCCTCCCCGCGGGACGGGCTCGTTCACGGGCTTCGTCGCTCGCCCGTTCCAGGCCCCACACGCGTAGGACGTCACCTCCCCGCAACCGGTTGACCAGATGGGTCAATATCATGCCGACCTGGTATGACCTGGGGAAATTGGTGCGGCTGGTGCCAATGTGACACCAGCCGTACGCGATGCCGGATCAGCAGTTGGGAGCGCAGAGCCGGCGCTTCATGCCCTCCAGGAAGAACTTCCTGACCTCCAGGACGTCCTTGGCGATGTACGCGTCCCCGCCGGTCGCCTTGGCCAGGGCGTCCATCTGCCGCTTGCCCTTGGGGGCGTCGGGGCCGAACGCGATGATCAGAACGCTGACCGGCTTCTCCGGGTCGAACTGCTCCTTCAGCCGCTTCAGGATCTGCTGGTTGCTGATCCCCCCGTCCGGGTCGTCGTTGCCCGCCCCGTCGGTGAGGATCAGCACCGTGTTGATCTTGTCGCTCTGGTATTCGTCGGTCATCTGCTGGTAGGCGGCGGCCAGGGTGTCGTTGAGCCCGGTGTCGCCGGTCGCCTTGGCCTGGGCCCCGATCAGTTTCTGGTTGATCACGTCCCTGCGCAGCACGCCGTTCATGTCCTCGGTGAGCGGGCCGACCGGGACCGTCTCACGGTAGTCGACCCCCTGGCCGTCGAGGTGCGTGGAGAACTCCCACAGCCCCATCTCGCTCTTGGCCGGGAAGAGCTTCATGCCCTCGACGGCGATCCTGCTGATCGCCTGCATCCGGGTCAGGCCGGTGCCCGGCACCGGCAGGGCCATGGTCCCCGAGACGTCCAGCAGGGTGACGAGCCTGGTGCCGAGCTTGATCCGGGACCAGGTCTGCGACATTCTCGCGACGGTCTTGCCGTCGGGCGTCTCGATCGCCTGCGGCGCCTTGGCCTGGAAGCCCGCGGAGCCGGAGATCGCCTTTCCGCCCTTGCCGTCCGGGGTGCGGAAGCCCTGATCCTGCAGGGTCTTCCTGGAGGACTCGCTGTCGAGCTCCTTCTGGAACGCCTCGGCGGCCTTGCGCACGGCGGCGTCCTTCGCGGTGATCACCACCGGGTAGTCGAGGTTGATGGTCCCCTCGGCCGGATAGAGCGGCACGGCGGGAACCTCGGGCTTCTTGACCTTGTTGAACGCCCAGACACCCTGCTCCGAGGCGATGCCCAGCGGAGCCTTGCTGCCCTTGACACCGAGGCTGGACAGCAGCGCGTCCTGGTCGCGGACCGTGGAGGTCGATCCCGACAGGTTCTTGAGCGCGCCGACCAGCTGCTCCTCGCCCGCGCCCGAGGCGGTGGCCACCCCGGCGGCGGCCAGCAGCGCGCCGAGCCCGGCGGCGTTGAGCGAGGGATCCAGCACCAGCACGCGCACCTTGCGGCCGGGACCGTCGACATTGGCCACGTTGGCGGCGTTGATCATGCCGCCCCAGCTGGCCTCGCCGAAGCTCTTCTTCAGGTTCGGCACCACCGAGCCGGAGGCCACCATGACGATGGGGGAGTGCGCGACGGACGCGCCCGCCTCCGGCACATCCTGGTTCCTCGCCCGCAGGTTCGCCACCCACAGTCCCGAGTCCGGGATCCACAGGTCCATCGCGGCGGCCTTGCCGCCGACCCCGCCCAGGGAGGAGGCCACGGTCGCCGAGGCGCCCTTGGTCACCGCGACGGTGGTGCACCTGCCCTCGACCTCGTGGGCCGCCTTGTTGAAGCGCTCGGCGATCTGGGACAGGGCGGGCTGGATGTCCGGCGAGGCGGTGATCCGCAGCGGCAGCGCGTCACCCGCGCACCCACGGTCACGGTTGATGACCACGAACGCGGCCACCCCGAGCAGCACCGCGAGGGCGACGGAACCGGCCAGCGGGACCAGCACCTTGCCGCGTCCGCCACGCCTCCGCCTGGGCTTCGCCTCCTTGTAGGAGGGGTAGCCGTCCTCGAGTTCATCCGTACGGTGACGTCCCACGGTTCCCTCTTCGATGTCGATGTCAGGAAGCTAGCGGGTCACCCTATCGGGCGGTTGTCCGCAACATTCACGGAACTGTACTTGGAACGGTTACTGTGGCAAAACACTCCTTTTGGTGCTGTTATCACCATATGTGTTTGTGGTGACACCCTGCGTCCTGGTGGATCGATCGGTGATCGCCGGTGCCGGGAGTGCCCGTCCGCCGGAGGCGCGCGGTCGGTGCGCACGGTCGACGCGCGCGGTCAGTGCCGGCAGGAGTGCCCGTGCCACGCCCTGAACCCCTCCCGCACCGCCACCGCCGCCAGCAGCACCGCCATGGCGGGATCCACCCACCACCACCCGGCGGTGTTCAGTGCCAGTCCGGCCAGCACCCCGGTGGCGAGCAGCGCGCACATCAGGTTCTGTGTCCCCTCGCCGGCGGTCGCCGCCGAGCGCAGCCGGATGGCCAGCCGTCGTTTGGCCACCCCCAGGAACGGCATGCCGATCGCGCTGGTCGCCGTCACAGCGATCCCGAGCAGGCTCGGCAGGGGCCGGTGCCCCGCGTCCAGGTCGTGTGCCACATGCAGCACCAGGTAGGGGGCCAGCAGCCAGAAGCTGACCGCCACCGCCTTGCGTGCCCGCTCCTCGGCGTGCGCGGAACCGGTCCTCGAACCGGTGAACCGCCAGACCACGATCAGGCTGGCCGCCGCCTCCACCAGGGCCGATGTGCCCCAGCCGATGAGGGCGACGGAGTGCGCTCCCAGCCCCGCGGCGATGCCGAGCACGCTCTCCGCGCCCAGCCAGAGGAGGGTGACCACGGAGAGCAGGCGGGCCCTGCGGGCGTCGCGCAGCCACTCGACGCTGGGCACCAGCACAGTTTGGTCGGTCACGACAACCTCCGAATCCCCGATCAACGGCGTCCGGTAATCTAGTCGTCACAGAGTGTTCGCATGTGGGGAAGTGGCAAGGCTCCCCGCCGCGCCGGCCACTCCCCTCCCGGGGGGACGGCCTCTCGCCTCCCTCGGCCAAGCCCCGGCCGCACGGCGGCGTGCCCGCGCGCTGTGTTCGTGTCACAGGATGGATCTGCCCCAGTGGATCGTCGAAGGGAAACCCGTGCCGTTCACGCCCAGTCATGTGGCCGCCGTGCTGCCGCTGGTCTCCTCGGAGCGGATGCGCCGCCTGCTTGATCCCTGGGCACTCGCTCTGGGGGCCATGGTGCCCGATCTGCCGATCTTCTTCCCGTTCCTGCCCGACTACACGATCTGGCACTCCTACGAGGGCGTCCTCACGATCGACCCGTTCGCCGTGGCCGTGCTGCTGGCGGTCTTCCACCTGGTGCTCCGCGACCCGCTGACCGCGCTACTGCCCCCCGGCCTCGCCGGGCGCGCCGCAGCCCTGACTCCCGGCATGTACGGGGTGCGGCGGCTGCCCGCCGTGATCGCCGGAGGCGCGGTGGGCGCCCTCACCCACAAGCTCTGGGACTCCTTCACCCACTCCTACAGCTCCGCGATGTGGGGCTGGAGCTGGCTGGACACCCGGGTGGCGGACGTGATTCCGCTGTTCCGCCTGCTGCAGTACACCTCCACGGTGGTCGGCCTGGCGGTCGTGTTCTGGTGGGCCTGGCGCGGGCTGTCCGGGATGGAGCCCCGGCCGGTCCCCGAGCGGCTGATCATCTCCGCCCGCGGGCGGATGGCCGTGTTCCTGGCCACCGCCCTGTCCGTCCTGCTGGGCGCGATCGCCTGGCCGATCGCCTTCCCGCCACGCGGCATGGCGGAACTCGTGACAAGGCTGGGCGCGGGAGTAATCGTCGGCTGCTCCGCCATGCTCCTGGTCCACGCGCTGATATGGCAGCTCAGGCGGGTCGTGACAGTATTCGAGGGTGCCTGAAGCCATCGACCCCCACCTGGCCGGCCCCTTGGCCGACTACGCCGACCTGCGCGACGTCGAGCTGCGCAAGAGCCTGGAGGCCGAGCACGGCCTCTTCATAGCCGAGGGGGAGAAGGTCATCCGCCGCGCCGTCGCGGCGGGCTACCCCGTGCGCTCCGTGCTGCTCACCCCCCGCTGGGCCGAGCCCCTCGCCGACCTCCTCGACACCCTCGAAGGCCGGGTCCACATCGTGGACGACGCCGTCGTGGAGGGCCTCACCGGCTTTCAGGTCCACCGGGGTGCCCTCGCCGCGATGGAACGTCTCCCACTGCCCTCCGTCGAGGAGATCCTGTCCGGCAGGGCCTCCTTTCCGGAGAGAGCGGCTCCGGAGCCGGGCATCCGGCCCCGGCGTGTCCTGGTCCTGGAGGACCTCGTCGACCACGGCAACGTCGGCGCCATCTTCCGCTGCGCCGCCGCGCTGGGAGTCGAGGCGGTCGTCCTCTCGCCGCGCTGCGCCGACCCGCTGTACAGAAGATCGGTGAAGGTCTCCATGGGCGCGGTCTTCGCGATCCCGTACGCGCGGATGACCGACTGGTACGCGGGTCTGGCCGAGCTGCGCGAAGCGGGCTTCCAGACGCTGGCCCTCACCCCCGACCAGTCCGCCACGCCTCTGGACAGGGTCGACATGGCCGACCGGGTGGCGTTGCTGCTCGGCTCGGAAGGGGACGGGCTCTCCTCCCGCTGGTTGCGTGAGGCCGACGAGCCGGTCTGCATCCCGATGAGCCCGACGGCCATGGGTCTCGGCGTCGACTCCCTCAACGTGGTCGCCGCCGCCGCCATCGCCTGCCACGGCCTGATGCGCGCGGGCTGAGCTCTACCGGCCCGGCTCCACGGTACATCCGCTCCTTTCCAGCCGGAGGTCGCCTGCGCGGCGGTCGTGGCTCAGTTTCCCGCCCCGGGAGTCGGCCACGATGAGGGCAGCGCCGTAGGAACGGGCGGCGGGGTGGCATAGGTCTCCTGGGTGACCGAGGAGACCTCCTGGATGACGACGCTGTTGCTGGTGTTGCGCACCTTGAAGGAGTCGTCGACGAAGGAGCCCCCCTTGCAGTTCATGATGAGGAACCCGGGATCGGAGAAGGTGAACGCGTAACGGAGTGCCAGGGACGTCCAGTCCTCGTCCGTGTAACCGGTCGAGAAGGAGCCACCCGGATCGGCGTGGGGCTGGGCGGCGAGGACGGTGCACTCGGCGAAGTAGGCCTTTCGGGTCTGGGTGACATTGGCCGCGAACGTCAGTTGGGCGTCGATCACATACGATCCCGCGTCCATCGGGATCCAGAGCACGTTTGTGTCGCGAAAGTTTTTGAGCTCCGGTCCACTGGTGATGTTCAGGTATCTCGTCCGCCCGCCGAGCGCGGGGCCCTGGGGGCCGGCCGGTCCCTGCCGGTTCCAGGTGAGCGGCTGTTCCCCCGCCAGGCACGAGCCCGAGGGCAGGGGGCTGGGCGTGGCCGAACCCACCGTCTCCGGGTCCGAGGCGCTCTGCACGGGGATCCTGACGGAGCCCCTGGCGTTGACGCAGGCGGTGATCGTCGTGTCGTCGCCGGCCACGTTGGCGATCGCCATCCCCGAACCGCCGACGAGCAACCCGGCCAGCACGCCGACCGCCAGCGTGCTCTTTTTCCCGCTCATGGTTCTCCCGTTCAGGCGACACCACGTCGCCGCTGGCAGGAACCTTGCAAGACAGGCTTGGTGTTCTCTTGGAAACGACCGCATCCGCTGGGCCGGGCCCTTCGCCGACCTCCGGGAAGGCCGGGTCCACGTCATGGGTTCCACCGCGATGGCCGCGGGCGTGGACTCGCTCAACGTGGTGGCCGCCGCCGCGATCGCGTGCCACGGGTTGACGCGCGGTGCCTTCGCGCGAGAGGAGCGAAGGTGGTGGCGGCCGCCCCGCACCGCTGATCTCAGCGTGCGAGGCGGTCCCGGGTCAGAGCCAGGGGTCATCCTCGTCGGGTTCACGGTGAGGGGTCGCGGGCTTGGTTTCCTCAGCGGCGGGAGGCCGGACCTCCGACGCCATCTCCAGGGTGACGGCGGTGGTGGCGGCCAGGGTCGTGATGAAGACGGTCCACAGGAAGGGCGGCCAACCGGGAAAGGCGTGGCTGTTTCGCATGAGCTGAACGGACCACGCGGCTATCTCCGAGATAACGCCGAGAACGATCGCGCCCCCGAGAACAAAGGTAAGGAATCGCGTCGCGTCCAGCAGGTCCATCTCGTCTGTGATCAGTCCTCCGGCCATACGGATGACCTGGTGGCCGGTGAAAAGGAAGGCCAAAAGGCAACCGGCCGCCAGCAGCAGGCCGAGAACCGCTGTCGTCCAGGGGCTCAGGGCGGCCTTGACGAGCCACGGCCATGCCGTCTGAATCCACCAGGTCCACGCCGAGACGACCGCGGCGCGGGTGGATCCGCGGCTGATCGGTGCTATCAGCGCTATGCCGAATACGACGAGAAGATAAATCGTCACCTTCAGCAGGCTGTGCGGGCCGATCGCCCAGAACAGGATCAGGAGCATCACGGCCAGAAACGACAGGTCCATCCACGAGGACAGGTCCGCCTTGAGCAGGGGCGGCGGGAGATAGAGGAGCGGCAGGAGGTCCTGTTCGCCGCGGAGGTAGGTCGTGAAGCCCTGCGGATTGCCCTGGTAGGTCTCCCACATGTTCCAGAGCACATTGGTGGCATAGAAAAGTATGACCCATCGCGCCAGTTGTCTCCGCCGTGATGGACGGCTCGCCGTGATGGTGGACCATCCCCTTCGAATCCAGATGAATTCAAACGGCCATGTCACAGAACCGGCCAGCGACTTTGGTCGCCGCCGTCTCTGGGGTTCGACGCGATAACGCCTGGCCGCGCCTCCCCATGCCGTCCCCCTCCGCGAGGAATACCCCCGGTCGCGCAGTCTCGACTTCAGCACGGTTTCCCTCCGGGCGCGTCTCCGGGGCCTCGATACCACGTGCTTCAGTTCCTACCAGGGTATTGCCCCGGATGTGAGGGTGGGAAGAAATATCGGGCGCGCGGCCATTTCTCCATTCGGAAGATCTTGGGGACAGCGGTCACCGCCCTCCGTGCGGCCGTATCCGGAGGGGAGCCCAAGAAGATCATCCGTCAATTCGGCGACTTATTTAGGCAGTAATTGCGGAAATATATTATTTAATGCTATTTTGTCGCATTCTCGTCAGTGATCTTTTTCCGGCGGCCGGCGGGAATCTCCACACCCGGCTGACGGCGTCGTTCGGCGGCCGGACAGGTCGAGGGTCACGCGCGTTCGACGATCACGATTCCGCCGCGGGCGCCGTATCGGGCGCGACGTCATCGGCCTCAACGGCGGCCGGTGCCGCGGGGCGGCGCGCGTCCACCTCGATCTCGATCTTCATGCGGGGGTCGGCGAGGCCGCACACGAGCATCGTCGCCGCGGGGCGGACCCCGCCGAAGCGGTCGCGCAGGGTCGGCCAGCAGGGCTCGAAGTCCTCGCGGTCGGGCAGCAGGTAGCGCACCCGGACGACGTCGGCGAACGAGCAGCCCGCCTCGCTCAGCGCCGCCTCGATGTTGCGCAGGCACTGCCCGGCCTGCTCGACCACGTCGTCGGAGATCGTCATGGTCGCGTAGTCGAAGCCGGTCGTCCCGGACACGTGCACCCGGTCGCCGTCGACCACCGCCCGCGCGTACCCGATCTGCTCCTCGAAGGTCGAACCACTCAGGATCGCGAACCGCTCTGTCATGCGGCAAACCGTAGGCACTTGGCGCCGGTACGTCCAATCCTTCGTGTTCTCGCGGTACGCACGGATCGTCGGCGAGTTCGGGTCGTACCGCCTGATCACAGCTCGGGCGGCGTCTGCTCGCTCGCCCAGTCCAGGAGCCGCCTCGCGGTCTGGAAGCGCCGGTCGGCGCTGGACTCGCCGAGGATGACGCCGACGAGGCGGTGGCCGTCGCGGTCGGCGGCGAACGACAGGCAGTATCCGGCGGCGCCGGTGTAGCCGGTCTTGAGGCCCAGGACCCCGGGAGTCTTGCCGAGCAGCTTGTTGGAGTTGGTCCAGGAGTGCGCCCGATGGACCTTGGAGCTGGCCACCACGTGGCGCCTGCTGGAGGCGATGGTCCGCAGCACCGGGTCGCGCAGCGCGATCTCGGCCAGCTTCGCCTGGTCCAGGGCCGTGGAATGGCCGGGGGCCGGTTTCGGCAGGCCGTCGGCGCTGGCGTAGGCGGTGTCGACCAGGCCCATGGAGCGGGCGGTGGCGTTCATCTTCGCCACGAACCTCGTGTTGCCCGGCCCGTAGACGCGGGCCAGGGCATGGGAGGCGTCCGCGGCCGAGGGGAGCATGACCGCGTAAAGCAGGTCCCTGACGGTCAACCGCTCTCCGGCGCGCAGCGAGGCGTGGGTCGCGCCGTTCGAGGCCGCGTGCCGCACGTCCGCCGCCTGGATCGTGACGGTGTCGTCCAGCCTCGCCTCCCTGAGCACGACGTACGCCGTCATGACCTTGGTCAGGCTGGCCACCGGCATCCGCTTGCCGGCCTGCTTGCTCAGGTGGACCGCTCCGGTGCCGGTGTCGTACAGGTACGCGGCCCGCCCCGGCGCCGAGGGCACGGAGGCACGCCCTCGGCCGGCGGGTGCGGCGCTGAAAACCGGTGCGGCCGGGGCGGATGTCGGGGGTCCGGCGGCCAGGGCCGGTGCCTGCGGCGCGGTGACCAGGGCGGCCGTGGCGACCAGGGCCGCGCGGGTGATGAGGCGGATTCCCCCGTGATGCATGCGAGCCATGCTGACAGAGGCCACCGTCGATATGCGGAAGTTGGCTGTTTGGCTATGGAAAAGTTGACATCGGCGTCGGGCGGGCGAGACCGGGAGAGGCGACTCTCGGTGCCGACGCGCCGAACGGCCCGAAGGCCTCGGAGCGAACGGAGACTCAGGGAGCGGCGGCCGGGCTCTCCACCTCGCTGCGGGCGACCCGGCGCCGGCGCCGGTGGACGAACCAGGCGATCACCGCGATCGCCGCCACCGCCGCCAGGCCCGCCAGGAGCGGCGACCGCACGGCCAACTCCAGCCAGCCCCAGATCACCGAGTACAGGCCGAACGACGTCACCGGCACCCAGGTCAGGCAGCCGAGCGCGCTGGCCACGACGTACCAGGGATAGGAGATCCGCAGCACTCCGGCCACCCAGGGCAGCGTGTGGCGCAGCCCGGGCACCCAGAAGCAGGCGTAGACGGCGAGCGCGCCCCGTTTCCTGACGACCTTCTCGACCCGCAGGATGTTCTCCTGGCCGATCTTGACGCCCAGCCGGGAGGTGTAGAGCCTGGAGCCCAGGACGTGGCCGACCCAGTAGTAGACCTGGAACGCGCCGAACAGGGCCACGCCGCCGACGATCACCCAGAGCCACAGGGGCATGCCCAGAAAGGCCGCGGAAGCCGGGTCAGGGATACCCGCCGCAACAGATCGCACTCTGAACATCACCGCCATGGTTGTTCCGCCTGCTTGACTCGATATTAGGCCAGGCTTACCTCATCCGTTATGGCGGAGCCCTCTCAGGCACACAGACTGCAAGCGGACGTCAACTCCAGAGCAACCGCCCTGGCATACACCTGGGAGTAACGGAGGAAGGTGTCTGTGATGGGTTCGCGTAGCAGTGTGGCGCCGGTGGTGGCGAGTGGAACCGCGAGTGTCGCCAAGCTGCTCGTCGCCACCCTTGCCTTTACCGGAGCCTACCTGGGGGTGGAGACCGCGTACGGCACCGGCGCCCGGACCCCGGCCGGCACGGCGAGCACGGCCGGCACGGCGACGGGGGAACCGGTGCGGACCGTGGTGCTCTCCTCGCAGTCGATGCCGGCCATCACGGAGCAGGCCCCGGTGGCCGGTGAGGTCACCGTCAGCGAGATCGACGCGTTCGGTCCCTGCGACAGGCCCTACCGGGCCCAGAGCGTGGTCGGCAACGACGACCCCCGGGCCACCGTCTCCTACGGCTGGCGCCTGGAGCGCTGGAGCTCGAAGACCCACCGCTGGCACGCCTACCTGGGCACCGGCTCCGGCTTCACCGGCGAGGCCCAGGTCGTCGAGTGGCAGCCCAGGATCGTCAACAACCCCGGCTGGTACCGCGTCGTGCTCTCGGTCCCCGGCGACGCCCCGCTGCGCAGCGAGAAGTTCATGGTCGCCTGCTGAGGCCGGTCAGCCGCCGAGGGAGCGCCGCGCCGCCTCCACCCACCGGCTCACGCCGACCCGCTCGGCCACCGCGAGGGCGTTCTCGTAGTGCGGCCGCACCGCGTCGGTGAAGCCCAGCCGCAACGCCAGGTCGCCCAGGGTCAGGGCGACCGGCCAGAGTGCCACCACGCCGGTGCCGGCGCCCGCGATCCGGTCGGCGAACGGCTTCAGCGTGTCGTACGCCTCGATCATCCGCTCCCGGTCGTCCAGCAGCATGCCCGCCAGGGCCCGCCAGATCATCGCCAGCTCGTAGAGGAAGTCCGGGCGCACCGGCGTCTTCACCGCGATGACGGCTCTCGCGTCGCGATGATGACCCGCGGAGGCGAGGGCCACCGCGTAGGCGTCGAGTGTCCATTTGGCCCCGCGCTGGTGCGCCTCGGCCAGCGGCCCGACCATCTCCGCGGCCTGCCCGTTGACCAGGTTCAGGCAGAACGTGGTGATCAGCGGCAGGTCCTGGCGGCCCTCCAGCATGCCGGCCCTGGCGGTCAGCCGGGCGGCGTCGCGGTAGGCGCGCTCGGCCCCGGCGAAGTCACCGGCGATCATCAGGCGCTGCCCGGCGTACCAGGCGACCACGGCGGCCGGCGCGGACAGGCCGTACTGCCTGGCCAGCTTCTCGGTGGCGGCCACGTGCGCGTCGGCCTCGGCGAACGCGCCCGAGGCGGCCGCGCACTCCATCAGCACGAGGTGGGCCAGTGCCTGCACCGAGATCTGCCCGGTCGCCCTGCCGACCTCCAGCAGTTCCCTGCCGATGACCTCGCGCTCGCCCACCGGCGTGATGCCGTACGACTGGCGCAGCCGCCCGCTCAGCGCGGTCGCGAGCAGGGCGGGGTCACCGGACCGCCTGGCCAGTTCCTCGGCCTCCAGCGAGGCCTGCTCGCCCCGGGGGGTGGCCGACCCCTCCAACTCCAGGGCGAGCGTGGCCAGCAGGCTCGCCCGCAGCGACTGCTCACCGGCGGGCAACTCGACCAGTGCCTGCTCGGCGACGTCGACGATCTCCCAGGCGGTACGGGTGAAGTCGCGGGCCATGCCCTTGTGCGGCACCGCCAGCGAGGCGGCCACCCGGGCGGTGAGCTCCAGGTTGCCCAGCGGCAGTGCGGCGTCCATCGCCTCACGTCGCCGCCTGCGGGCCGCGGCCATGTCGCCGCAGAGCGCCAATGCCTTGATCAGCCGCAGGGTCAGCAGCAGGCGCTCCCTGGTGCTGTCGGGGGTGTGGGTGATGCCCGACCTGTCGAAGGCGGCGATGGCCTGCTCCCACAGGGTGGCGGCCTCGCGGTGGGCGAAGCGGCGCTCGGCCTGTTCGGCGGCGAGCTGGGCGTAGTGCACCGCCTTGATGGCGGTCTCGCTGGTGCCCGCCGAGTCGTAGTGGTGGGCCAGCGCGGCCACGTCACCGGGATTCCTGCGCTCGATCACCGCGGCCACCGTGGCGTGCATCCGGGAGCGGCGCAGGCGGGAGGCGTCGGAGTAAAGCGTGTCGCGGACCAGGTCGTGGTCGAACCGGAGCATGCCGGGGCCCGGCTCGGTGACCAGCCCGGCGAGCAGCGCCGCCTCCACCGCGTCGACCACGGCGTCCTCGTCGCCGGAGACGTCGACCAGCACGTCCACGTCGACATCGCGGCCGATCACCGCGGCCTGCAGCAGGATCTGCTGGGCGGCCGCGGGCAGCCGGGAGATCCGCCTCCGCAGCACGTCACGGACGCCGGACGGGACGCCGGAGATCACCTCGGCGGCCGTCGCGCGGTCGCTCACCGCTTCGGCGTCGAGCAGGCGCACCGTTTCGCGGACGAAGAAGGGATTGCCGCCGGTGCGCTCGACGATGCTGTTGACCGCGTCCTCGTCCACCTCGCGCACGCAGGTCGCCCGGACCAGCTCGGCCACCGCCTTGGTGTCGAGCCCGGTGAGACCGACCCGGACGGGACCAAGCCTGGCCAGCGCGGCCAGCACGTCGGCCTGCTGGTCACTCAGCTCGCTGTCGCGGCAGGTCACCACCAGCAGCACCCGGCTGGTGGCCAGCAGGCTCGGCAGCGCGCGGAGCAGCGCCAGCGTCTGGTCGTCGGCCCAGTGCAGGTCCTCCAGGGTCAGCAGGATCGGCGTCTCCTTGGCGACGGCGGCGAGGTAGCCGCCCACCGCCCGGTGCAGCCGGAATCCGCCGGAGGCCTGGTCGTCGTCGGGCTCGGGGGCCGCGTCGTCCAGCAGCGGGGCCAGCAGCGCGGCGTACTCGCCGGGACCGGCCGCGCTCACCAGGGTGCGCAGGATCTCGACCCAGGCCCAGCCAGGGGGGGTGGCACTGCTGTCGGGGCAGGCCCCGGAGGAGATGCCCCACCCGTCCTCGGACAGCCGCCTGTTGAGCTGGCGGACCAGGGTGGTCTTGCCCGCGCCCGCGTCACCACTGATGATCGCGACCGTGAAACGGCCGGTCCTGGCCGCGGCGGTGGTCAGCCTGCTCAGCTCCGCGTCGCGGCCGACGAACGGCTCGGGCTCCAGTGGGGGAAGCTCCACCTGGGCCACCGCCGGCCTGGGCGGCCAGGTGTCGGCGGTCACCTGCTGGCGCTGCCTGGCCGGCGGCGGGGTGGCGAGCTGCAGGCCGGGGTCCTGGGACAGGATGTCGGACTCCAGCTTGCGCAGCGCCGGGCCGGGGTCGATCCCGAGCTCCTCGGAGAGGATCGTGCGCGCCCTGCGCAGCGCCGCCAGCGCCTCGCCCTGCCGCCCGCAGCGGTACAGGCCCAGGGCCAGCAGCCGCCAGCCCTCCTCACGGAGCGGATGCTCGGTGGTCAGCGCCTCCAGGTCGGGCACCGCCTCCGCGGGCATGCCCATCCGCAGGCCGCTGTCGGCGTGCCGCTCACGGGCCACCAGACGCAGTTCGGCGAGCCGGTTGACCTCGGCCTCGGCCCACGGCTGGTCGGCGAAGTCGGAGTACGGGGTGCCGCGCCACAGGCCCAGGGCCTTCTCCAGGCGAGGCCGCGCGGAGGCGGGGTCGTCGCCTTCCAGGTGCTCTCCGGCGGTGCGGACCAGCGTCTCGAAGCGGAGCGCGTCGACCTGCTCGGGGGCGGCGCGCAGCGCGTAGCCCGAGGCCACGGTCACCAGCAGCCGGTTGGGACCTCCGCGTGGCCGGCCGGGCTCCAGCACCCTGCGCAGCCGGGAGATGTAGACCTGAAGGCCCGACTGCGCGCCCTTGGCCGCGTCGTCGTCCCACAGGTCGTACAGCAGGGAGTCGACGGGGACGACCTGTCCGCGCGCGACGAGCAGGCGTGCCAGGACCGCACGTTGCCGGAGCCCGCCCAGGTCGAGCTGGTCCTCACCGGAATGCGCCTCGACCGGGCCGAGAACTCGGAACGCCACCATGTCAGCCGCCACGCTATGTGGGCCTTCCAATCGCACACAAGGTATTTCCCAATCTAGCGGCTGATCGACTCCTTTTCAGGGGCCGGTGCGGCGTTCTCACGCCGGCGCAGGAACGACCACGCGCCGAGCGCCAGTCCACCGAAGGGGATTTCGACAGTGTAGGTCCAGAACCCGAAAAGCAGTGCGGCGGCGGTGGCGGAGTCCAGCGGCGCACCGAAGAAGACCAGCGCGCCGATGGTTCCGGCCTCCATTATCCCCGTACCGCTGGGAGTCACCAAGGCCGTGGTCAGCACCCGGGACAGGGCGAAGGCGGCGATCGACTGGGCCAGACCCGGGTAGGCGCCGGTCGCGTGCAGGCAGACGACCAGGATCAGCCACTGGAAGCCGAGGAAGAAGATCATGCCCAGGGTCAGCCCGGCCCAGCGGTTCCGCACGATCTCGGAGGTGTCGGCCCGCAGCTTGGCCAGCGCCTCGGAGGCGGCGTGGTCGCCGGGGCGGATCCGGTGGGGGAGCAGGCGGGTGAGGGCGTCGAGGACCCGGCCCAGGACGTCGGCGGCGCGGTCCCAGTAGAGCGCGACGGTCACCACGGCGACCAGTACCAGGATGGACATCGCGCCCGCCCAGCCGGCACTGGCCACCGCGGGGCTGAGCGGCTGCCCGCTGAACAGCAGGGCCACGATTCCCGCCGCGGGCAGCAGGAACCGGAACAGGGTGTTCCAGATGCCGCTGGTCAGCGTGGAGACCACGACGGCCCGGACGGAGAAACCCCAGCCCTTGGTCATCGCGAACGTCATAGCCACCCCGGCCGCGCCGCCGAAGGGGAGCAGGTTGCTCACCGCGCTGCCGCCCGCGTTCAGCGTCAGGGCCTGCAGGTGGGTCAGGCCGGGAAGGGAGGCGGTCAGCACGAACGTGTAGGCCAGCAGGCTGAGCAGCCAGACGCCGGCCATCAGCGCGACCTCTCCGGGCCCCAGCCCGGCGAACTGGGCGCCGATCTGTGACCAGGAGACGTGCTTGCCCGTCAGGGCCGCCACTATCTGGGGTAGGAAGATCACAAGCGTGGCGGCCAGCGCCAGCGACGCGACCGACAACCCGACCTGGAGCAATCTGCTCTTCACGTAACACCCCTGCCCCAGTGTGCCGCTTCCGGACTCATCCTCGGGGAGGAGTTTCGAACGGGTGCCTCAGGCGGGAGCCCAGGGGGACATCCCGCCTGACGTACCACTCGGTGCCGAAGACCAGACGGTAGAGGGGCTGGGGGATCTTGAGCATGACTCCGAGCGTGCGGGTGTCGGCGCCGGTGGCCTGGGAGGCGTGGGCGGCCATGCTCGCCCGCTTCTGGCGGGCGAAGCGCCGCACGCCGACCCGGTGGGTGATCACCTCGCCGGGGGAGTAGGCCCGCTCGAAGGCGCGGATGTCGAGCTGCGGGTAGAACCTCCGGACGAGCCGCAGTCCCCGCAGCAGAGGGTCACGGTTGACCGTGGCCTCCAGCACGATCGGGGTTTTCGCGATCTCGGCGGCCCGGCCGCCGACCCGGTGCACCTGGACGTGGTCGGGGTGCCCGTAGCCTCCCGCCGGATCGTAGGTCGTCAGCAGGTCGGCCTTCTCCTCGGTGAGGACGGCGGCCAGCCGCTGGGCGGCCTCCTCCGCGTCGGCGTCGATGAAGGCGTTGTCCGGCCTGTCGTCGGCGATCCCGCCGCCGGGGGCCAGCCCGGAGTCTCCGTAGCCGAGGTTCACCACCCGGGCGCAGCCGAGCGTGGCCGCCGACGCGTAGAGCTCGGCCATCCGGGCGGCGCCCAGTGCCTCACCGGGTTCGAGGTCGGCCTGGCCTCGCTCACCCGAGGTCGCCACGACGAGCACCACCCGGTGTCCCTCGGCGGCGAGCATCGCCATGGTGCCCGCGGTCAGCAGGGCCTCGTCGTCGGGATGGGCATGAAAGAACACCGCTGTCTTGACGTTGCTGATCAGGCTGACTCCGTTCGCGAGGGCTGGATGTGCCCTCGGGGGGCACGCAGGCATGATCTCACGCGGGTCTACGCTGGCATCGTGAGGATCCTCCACATCAGTGACTGTTACCTGCCGCGCCTCGGTGGGATCGAGGTGCAGGTCGCCGATCTGATCCGGATGCAGCGGGAGGCCGGTCACCATGTCGAGGTGGCGACCGCCACCCCGGGGGAGCCTCTTCCCGGAGTGCACAGGATCGTCGCGGGACTCCCCTTCGACCTGCCGGTCCACCCGTTCGGGGTGGGACACCTGCTCCGTCTGCTGAAAGCGCGGCGCCCCGAGGTGGTGCACGTGCACACCGGCGCGGTCTCGCCGTTCGCCTGGATGGGCGTGCGGGCGGCGACGCGGGCGGGGCTGCCCCTGGTCGTCACGGTGCACAGCATGTGGGATCCGGTCACCAGGGCGCTCTACCGAGGGCTGCGGCTGCTGTTCGGATGGCACCGCTGGGGGCTGGTGGGCACCGCGGTGAGCGAGGCGGCCGCCCTGCCGATCCGCGCGGTGGCCGGTCCCGGCGTGCCGGTGCACGTGGTCTCCAACGGCCTGGACGTCTCCGGCTGGCGCGCCGTATCCCCCGCCGTTTCTGTGGATTCCGTACGGTCCGACCCGGTGCATGTCGTCGCGGTGGGGCGGCTGGCGCCCCGCAAGCAGCCGGTCCGGCTGCTGCGGCTCCTGCGGGAGGCCCGTGCCCTGGTGCCTCGGGAGACGCCGATGCGGGCCACGATCGTCGGGGACGGCCCGGCCCGATCGCGGATGGAGCGCTATCTGAGGGCCAACGGGATGACCGGCTGGGTCTCGCTTCCCGGCCGCTACAGCCGCGACCAGATCCGCGAGCTGCTCGCCGCGACGGACGTGTTCGTCGCTCCCGCGCCCCGCGAGTCCTTCGGGCTGGCGGCGCTGGAGGCCAGGTCGGCGGGGGTACCGGTGGTGGCGCGCGCGCAGAGCGGGGTGGCCGACTTCGTCCGGCAGGGCAAGGAGGGGTTGCTCGGGCGGAGCTTCGACGACCTGGTCGCGTCGGTGGCCAGGCTGGTGCGCGACCGTGAGCTGCGCCAGGCGATCGCGGCGAACAACCGGGAGACCGAGCCCGTCCGCAGTTCCTGGCCCACGGTGCTCGAAGGCTTCGAACGCTGTTACGAGCAGGCTCGCACCCGCGGGGCCTGACGGGTCCGCGGCCCCGTGCGGTCCGGGGGAACACTCGGGCCGGCGCCTTTTCGCCCCCGGTCGGGGGTGGGTGAAACGGCGAGGCCCCTGCCGCGCGGTGGCAGGGGCCTCGAGGATGTTCGGTACGGCCGCCGCGCCGCACTGCCCCCCGCAGGCGGAGCGGCGACCGTACCGGGAGTGCCCCCTGTCGCCAGGAGGCACGGATCCGGTTACGAGCAGGCGGCGACGAGCTTGTTGCTCGCCTCCTGGATCTTCGTTCCGAACGTCCCGGCGGCCGTGGCCGCGGCGGCCGGGTCGTTCGGGTCGATCTTGAATGACCCGAACGACGTGGAGAGGTCGGTGAGCGCGGCGGCCAGGTCGCCGTCCGCGGTGTCCGCCAGAGCCTTGAGGTCGGCGGCGAGCTTGGCGGTGGCGTCGTTGAACTTGCCGAGGTCACCGGCGCCCGCCGTGGCGGCGGTGCTGTAGTCCGTGAAGATCTTCGACCAGGCGGCCTCGGCGCAGATCGCGTCGTTGGTGGACGACCCGCCGCAGGCGGCGGTCATCGATATGAGAGCGGCCCCCGCGGCGGCGACGGCGATGCGGCGGGAGGAAAGGGCGCGGAACATTTTTGCCTTTCATTGCATTTCGTGACAGGCAAGACGGTAAGCATAGGGGCTTGCGCGCCACTTTCATCGTGCTTACAGAAGTGACTCAAGTGACCCGGTGTGATTTCTCCCTCGCGGTGGGTAAGAGCGGAGTATGGCTGAGGTGATCGTCGAATCCGGTTCCGGTCAGCGCTCGCTCAAGCGGGTCATCGGGCGCAGGGTCCTGCTGCTGTTCGTGGTGGGCGACATCCTTGGCGCGGGGATCTACGCGCTGGTCGGGAAGGTAGCGGGCTATGTCGGGGGAGCCCTGTGGCTGCCCTTCCTCGTCGCCTTCCTGCTGGCGGCGCTGACGGCGACCGCCTACGCCGAACTCGTCGGTAAATATCCGCAGGCCGCAGGTGCTGCGCTTTATGTGAATAAAGCGTTCAATATCCCTTTTGTTACCTTTATTGTGGCGTTCGCGGTGATGATGAGCGGGATCACCTCGGCGAGTGCCGCGGCGCGGGCCTTCGGCGGCAACTACCTCGCGCAGTTCGTCACGCTGCCGGTCGTCGTCGGCGCGTTCATCTTCCTCGGCCTGGTCACCCTGGTGAACTTCGCCGGCATCTCCGAGTCCATCAAGGTCAACGTGGTGCTGACGATCATCGAGGCGTTCGGCCTGCTGGTCATCATCGCGATCGGCATCTACGCCCTGCTGTCCGGTGACGGCGAGCCGTCCCGGGCCCTGGAGTTCCACCCGGTCAACGGCGCCTTCCTCGGCGTTCTGGGAGGCACGGCGCTCGCCTTCTACGCGCTGCTCGGTTTCGAGGACTCGGTCAACCTGGCCGAGGAGGCCAAGAACCCGCAGCGGGACTTTCCCCGGGCGCTCTTCGGCGGCCTGGCCGTCGCGGCGATCATCTACATGGGGGTCGCGTTCACGGCGACCATGCTGGTCGACACCAGGACGCTGACCACCTCGTCCGGCCCGTTGCTCGAAGTGGTCAAGGTCGCCGGGCTGGCGTTCCCGCCCAAGTTGTTCGCTCTGATCGCACTGCTCGCGGTGGGCAACACCGCGTTGATCAACATGCTCATGGCCTCGCGCCTGGTCTACGGCATGGCGCGAGAGGGGATCGTGCCGCGAATCTTCGCGTCGGTCCATTCGACGAGATCCACCCCGTGGGTGGCCATCGTCTTCACCGTGGGGGTCGCGGCGGTGCTGGTGGCCACCGGCGACGTGGGCAACCTGGCCGACACCACGGTGCTCCTGTTGCTCTGTGTCTTCATGATCGTCAACGTGGCGGTGCTGGTCCTGCGCAGGGAGCAGGTGGACCACGAGCACTTCCGGGCACCGAGCTGGATGCCCGCCCTGGGGGCGCTGGTCTGTCTCGTCCTGGCGCTGCCGGTCACCGGCAGGGGGGCGGACGTCTACATCCGAGCAGGGGTCCTGCTCGCGATCGGGATGATCCTCTGGTTCGTCAACCGGCTCTTCCTGTCAGAAGGGCAGAGTTCGTCCTGAGGGGGTGCGGAGGTCGAGGGGGGCGGGCTTCCGAGGTGGCCGGGGCTTTTGGAGGATTAGGGCCTTTTTCATGTCCTACTCCCTCTTTGTTGGAGTTCGAGAGAGACTACGCCAGCTGACTGACTTTTTCGCAGATTTTTTCGCCGAGCGCGGACCGGGCGGAGGCGGAGGTACGGGGCCGGCATCCCGGCTGTGTGGTTGATGAGGTCAGTCGTGGCGGCTTGAGGGCTGAGGCGCGTTGTGTCGGTAGAGTACGGGGCTCGTGTTTCCGGCAGAGGCACCGTCTGTTCCAGGTAGGCGACCTCGTGATCGCGCGGGGAGAGCCGGGGCGGACTCAGCGGCGGAGCACGAAGGCTCTCTCGTCGTCGCCGATGCCGACCGAGCCCACCGCCCACAGCGTGCCGGTGCCCGGCACCCGGGCCAGACCGGTGTCGCCGACGTCGTCGGTCTCGTCGTACTGCTGGGTGGCGGTGTAGGCGCGGAACAGCGGACCGTACTCGCGTGACCAGGCGGTGCCGTCGAAGCGCAGGATGAGCACCTGCCCCGGGTGGTCGGCGTCGACGCCGCTGATCCACAGGTCGCCGGGTCCGAAGGCGGTGACACCGTGCAGGACACCTCGCGAGACCGGCAGCTCGGCCCGGGTCCAGCGGCTTCCGTCCCAGCGGATGACCAGCGGCTGCGCGCCTTTCGGGTCCGGCAACGCGTCCGGGGCGGTGGAGATCCGTCCGACCGCCCACACCTCTGTCGGAGAGACCTGCCAGACCCGGTTGAGCCTGCCACCGGGGATCTGGGGCGTCTCCGTCTGCTCCCACGATCCATCCACGCCGTGCCAGACCAGCGGGGCACCGGTCTCGCCCGTCCCCGCCACCCAGACATGTCCCTTCCTGAAGGTGACCGCCTCGAGGATGCTCTTCTCGATGTTCAGCGCGTTGCGGAACTCGCCGTCCCGCCATTCCACGACGACGGCCCCCGAGGGGCCGTTGGCGACGAACCACGCGGTGCCGCCGCTCGTCGCGACGTCCGCCAGCCGGTAGTCCTCGGCCACCCCGAAGGGCCGGTGCGTGCTCCACGCCCGCCCGTTCCAGTGTGCGGCGAACGGGCTCGAGCCGTTGCCCGCCACCCACACGTCGTCGGGGCCGCCCGCGCTGACCGCCTCCAGGTGGTAGGCGTCGACCTCGCCCAGGGGCACCTGTCGCCAGCGACTCCCGTCCCAGCGGAGGATCGCGGGCGTGCCCTCCCGATCCTCCGCGCTGTCCTGGTATCCCACGGCCCAGGCGTCCCGGGGGCCGGTCGCCGCCACGTCGAGCAGTGCCGTGGCGCCCGACAGCTTCGAGCCTCCCGCCTCCACCGCCCACTCGGCGGACGCGGCGATCACCGTGTTCGCCGGGGGAGTCGCCGCGGGATTCCGGGACCCGGCATCGGGAGAGGCGGTGGCCGGGAGCGTCAGGCTCTGGGAGTCCGGACGATTCGGCGTCGGTGTAAAGCTGGGTTCGGGCGCCGTCCGGCCCGCACCGCACGCGGCGACCAGGAGCGTTCCGATGACCGTGACCGCCATCGGACGCGGTTTCAACATGTCGTCATTGTTCCTTATATCACCATCGGTTGGTCGTGCCCGCCAGGATTGGAACCGCCTGTTCGGGGGCACCTGGCACATAGTCAGGAGGGGATACCGATGTCGAGGGGCGAAGACGGTGCGGGATTCCACATCCGGGCCGACAGGCACCGTCACTTCACAACCCTGTACGCGGCGGGGGCACTGGACTACGGGTCCGCGCCCCTGTTGAAGGAGCAGGCCGACATCGCCCTGCGGGCGACCGATCACCCGCGCCTGGTGATCGACCTCACCGAGGTCACCTTCTGCGACTCCACCGGGTACGGCGTGCTGATGTACGCCCTCACCCGCGTCCGTCGCCTGACGGGCTCGCTCGTCCTCGTCGGCCTCTCCGCCGCGATGAGGAACCGGCTGAGCCGCCTCGGAGTGGCAGAGCTGTTCGACACCCGCCGTACGGTCGAGGAGGCGAAGAAGGTGTTTCCCGGGACGACGTGAACGACCGGTGAGACCGGCGTGCTCCGTGGTCTACCGGGGGGGTTCACGGCGTATGAGACAGTTGTGTTGTTTGGGACAAGGTAGGTCAGAAGGTTGGTCATGTTCGTGGGAAATGAGGCGGAGCCTGCTTTCACCGCCACCTCGGGGTTGCACGGCACCGCGCTCGTCGTGCGGGCGAGTGGAGAGCTTGATCACTACCACACGCGCGTGCTGCGGGAGGAGATGGGAAGGGCGTGGGGTGTCCTGCCCTCGCAGCTTCTCATCCTCGACCTGTCGGCCCTGACCTTCTGCGACTCCTCGGGGATCGGCGAGTTGCTCCAGGTTCGCCACCACGGCCTGAGCGAGGGGGTGCGGGTCATCCTCACCGGCGTTCAGGGCAACCTCGCCCGGCGGCTCAACCTGGCCGGTCTGACCCAGGTGTTCGAGATGTTCCCCTCCGTGGCCGAGGCGCTGGAAGCGGCCTGAGGCGGGGTTCCGCACGACGCGCGACCACCGTGCGAGATCAAACGGTGCCCTCGCCGACGAAGGTCTCGAAGAGCCGATCGTGATCGAGCGCGGTCGTGATGAACGTCTGGCTGCCGGCGGCCGGCCACGCGCCCCACGCGCCGCCCTCCTCCCGGACCATCTCGACCTCCGCCCAGCCGGCGATGGCGTGGTCGATGGCCACGCAGGCCGCGGTGGGGTCGTGCAGCAGCTTTCCCCCCGGCTTCTTGCGCAGGTAGTGCTCCATGCCCGAGAACACCAGGGCGAGTCCGGCCGTGCGGTCCCGGTACGGCCGCAGCCGCTCGTGGAACTCCCGGTCGTAGCGAACTCCGTGGGTGACGTTCTTGGACACCAGTTCGCGCCGGGCGATCCGGTCGCCGGACGACAGCGCGAGCCGGGCCGCCCCGGGGGCGCCGTTGAAGTTGAACGTCGGGCACGCGGTACGGCCGTCGAACTTCGGCAGCCGGTGCTCGGGCGGCACGACGTTGTCACCGGCGAACCCGCCCTGGGCCACCCACCGGCTCAGCCTCACCCCCGCCTGCTCGTCGAGGAACCGCCGGAGGTTGTGAAGCGGTCCGCCGGTGAGAAGCGTGGCCCGGGGGTGGTGCTCCAGGGTCTGGGCGATCAGGGCATCGGGCGGGGCGTCCGGCAGAGCCGGCACGGGAGTGCCGAGCCAGCGGTGATGGAAGGCGGACACGTGGTCCTTGCCGGTGCCGGGATCACTGGCGCCCACCGGGACGTCGTCCCGGCCGACCAGCCCGAGCACACGCCGGACCAGCCCGACCTGGGCCGGTGATCCCGGGGTGACGGTGACGGCGCGCAGCCGTACCGCCGGATGGGTCGCGACCAGGCACAGGGTCAGCACGTCGTCGGGATCCTGGGTCTCCAGATCGAACAACAGATCCAGCATCGCGTCTCGCGACCTTCCTGTGTTGTGGTGAAAAGTCCACTGATCGTATGAACCCGCGAGGAGATGACGCGAGTCATTTAGCGCGATCATGCCGCTCGGTCAGATCCCTGGTCGATTGTCCGGCATGTCATGAAGTGTCAACTCTCGCGCCGCTCAGTCGGTGCGACGGGAAGAATCCCCGGGGTTCAGACCGGGTAGGAGTTCAAGCTCCAAGTGTGATCCACCGAGGGGGAGAGGGGCTTCCATGGCCGAGGAACCGTCGAGGCTGGCCGGCCTGCTGTATGAGATCGGGCTGCTCAAGCGCTACCGGCGCACGGGCTGGCTGGTCGCGGGAGTACGGGACCCGGAAAGCATCGCCGACCACTCCTTCCGGACAGCGATCATCGCGAGCGTGATCACCGCGTTGGAAGGCGGCAACCCCGAGCGGGCGGCCTTCATGAGCCTGTTCCACGACACGCAGGAGTCGCGGGTCACCGACATCCCCTACCTCGCCAAGCCCTACCTGAAGGCGGCACAGAACGAGGAGGTCACCGCGGACCAGGTGCGCGGTCTCCCCGGGCCCGTGGCGGAGATGGTGAGCGGCGCGGTCGAGGAGTACGAGGAGAAGACCAGCCTCGAAGCCGTCTGCGCCCGTGACGCGGACAAGCTGGAGTGCCTGATCCAGGCGATCGAGTACCGCGAGCAGGGGTATCAGAACATGCAGCCGTGGATCGACAGCTCTCTCGCCGCGCTGAAGACGCCGTCCGCCAAACGCCTCGCGGACGAAGCACTCGGCACGGGGTCGCTCGAGTGGGTGACACGCGTGCTCAACGGGGATCGAGACACCTGACGCTCACCGGACGGTCTCGGGCGGGGAGCGCGCTGGGCGTGTCCACAGCCTTGAGGAAGGTTCCGGCGGAGTACGGGCCGCTGCCCCGGCCCTCGGGCCGGGGGAACTCCTCCTCGCCATCCCGGCCGGAGGCGGCGAGAAGGAAGTGCCCGGAGCCGGAGGTGCCGCCTTCGAGACGACGGTGCTCGGTGATGTCGATCTCTCCGTAGCGGGGGATCATCCGCGGGTCTTCGGACGATCTCGCCGGCCGAGGAGGTCAGGCGGCGACCTGCTCCCGGCGGAGCCGGACGCCGCCGACGCGGCCCTCGCGCTCGCGGAGGATGGTGCGGAGCACCCGAAGGCCATCGCGGACGGCGTGCAGGTTGCTGGCGCCGTGGATCCGGCTGCGCTCGTGGCTGGGAACCTCGCGGATGACGAGTCCGGCCTGGGCGGCGCGGATGTTCATCAGGGTCTCGATCTCGAAGCCGTCGCAGTCGAGGTCGAGCACGTCGAGGTGGCGGGCCCAGAAGGCGTTGTAGCCGTAGCACAGGTCGGTGTAGCGGGTGCCGTACAGCCGGTTGGTCATCTTGGTCAGCACCGTGTTGCCGAGCGAGCGGATCGGGCTGATGTCGTCGGATCCTCCGCCGGGGGCGCAGCGCGAGCCCTTGGCGAAGTCGGCGCCCTCGACCAGCGCGGTCACGAAGGCGTGGATCTCCTTGCCGTCGGTCGATCCGTCGGCGTCGATCATGACGATGATGTCACCGGTCGCGGCGGCGAAACCCTCGGTGAGAGCGTTGCCCTTGCCTTTGCCGGTCTGCCTGACGACGCGCAGCCCGGGCCGGAGGGCCTTGGCCACGGCCACCGTGTCGTCGATGGAGTTGCCGTCGACCAGGATCACCTCGTCGATCCAGGACGGCAGGGTCGCGAAGACGTGGGGGAGGTTCTCAGCCTCGTTCATGGCGGGGACGACCACACTGACACTGAAGGCGAAAGGGGCGCTGTTCATGCGTATAAGGTCTACCGAACCGCCTGCAGAACGCTTGAAAGCCCCTTGCAAGTCCGTCTGGGATGGAAGACCCCGCCCATGGGTGTGCGGGGAGGGTCTCTTCGCCGACGGTCAGAAAGGGAGCGTACGACCTGAGGGGCTGCGCAGGTCGAGCGGTACCGGGTTGCGGGGGGGACGGGGGCGTTGCACGACCAGGATCCTTTTCACGATGCCGCTCCATTCTGGGCTGGATCATCGGGTGTTACCCATGTCAGCCCCAAGAATCACCTATCTCCGTATCACATGAAGAACACTGGCCACACGCTCCGCGGCCGTGGCGACGTCCTCCGCGTGGCCGATGCGACCGGCCCAGGACAACCAGAACCACCACTCGCCGTCGTCCTCATGGGCGGCTAGCACGTCCTCGGTCCTGGCGGGGGCCATCGGGTTGATCACATGGAGCCTTGGATAAAGCCCCGCTGCCGACCTCAGGCGTACCTGGAAGGCGTGTGCCTCCAACTGGGCTGCCAACCGACGCAGGTGGTCGACGGCCTCGCCGCGTTCTGCCATCATCCGGATCACTCCTGGCGGACACTCGTGACTTGCCTCTTTGCAGAGTGCGGTTTCGTGGCACTTGAGGCAATCGGTCCTTCCGCAAACCCCCTCGGGATCAGTGGAATAGACCGGAAAGTCATGGATGTTCCGTGGAGAAACCGCGAATAAAAGGAATCCAGCGCACGGACGCGTTTACGCTGTGGTGCGCCCTTGTTAATGTTGCGTAAACAGCGACCGGGAGAGGGACGCCGTGGCCCGAGGTGAGCACTCGCCCGCATGTGCGCGACGCTGGCGCGAGCAGGCGGCGTCCAGGCAGTGGACCCACTGGCAGACCGCGCAGGCCATCCATGGTTGCTGCGGGGTGAGCCTGCTCAAGGCGCACCGTTTGGCCAGGGGATGGTCGGCCAGGCAGTCCGTTCAGGAGCTGGAGGAGCTCTGTGAGCGCCAGGACCTGGGCGAGGCGCGGGCCAGCATCGACCTGCTCAACGCCTGGGAGAACAACCGGGCCAGACCGCGCCCGCAGACCATCGATCTGCTGGCCCGACTGTACCGCGCGAACGCCGTCAGGTTGGGCCTGGCCGGAGACTACTGCGAGGATGGCGGAGGCGCCAAGGTCGTGGTCGTCTCCGGCGGCGAGGGACGCTCGCCCTACCAGGCCGAGGAGCGGGAGCGGTCCGAAGACGACATCGAGCGACGGGCGCTGTTCCACCAGGCCCTGCTCGGCTCGCGGTCCGTGATGACGGGCCGGCTACTGGCCGAGGTGGAGCGGACCCGTCAGGACCTGGACCGTACGCTCGCCATCTCCACCGTCTCCGAGGAACAGCTCGACCGGCTCGACGAGCAGGTGCTGCGCTACCGGCGCGAGTACATCAGCAGCGCGCCGGTGCCGATGCTCTACCGGCTCATGCTGGAGCTGTCGGACGTCAGGACGCTCTCCCTGACCCGTCAGCCCGCGATGGCCCAGCGCCGCCTGCTCAACGCCACGGTCATGCTGGCGCTGCTGTCGGCCGACGCGCTGATGAAGCTCGGCGACACCCGTCAGGCCCACGCCTGGTACGGCACCGCGCGCAACGCCTCCGACGACATGGGCGACGTGCGGCTGCGCGCCCTCGTCCGGGCACAGCAGGCGATGCTGCCGTACTACTACGGAGACCTGGCCGAGACCGTGCGGCTGGCGCGCGAGGCCAGGATGCTCGCGGGGAGCGCGCCCAGTTCCCCGGCGGCGCTCGGCGCGGCGGCCGAGGCGCGGGCACTGGCCCGGATGGGCGAGCACAAGGCGGCCAGGGTCGCGCTGGCCGAGGCGGAGCGGATCTTCGCCAGGATGCCCCCCGAGGGCCACGACCACCTGGCCTTCCGCTTCTCCGAGCGGCGGCTGCAGTTCTACCGGATCGGCACCCTGATCGAGCTGGGTGAGGATGTCGACTGGAAGCCGGGGCCCACCAGCCCTTCGGAACCGTACGCCATCGACCCGGTGCTGATCCTGCTCGACCAGGCGGCGCACCTGGTCCGCGACGGCAAGGTCGACGACGCCTGCCATCTGGCGGAGAAGGCACTGCTTCAGGTCCCGCCGGAGCACCGCACCTCCATCGTGCTCAACCGTGCGAGGGCGCTGCTGTCGGAGGTGCCGCAGACCAGGCACAGGGTGGCGGCGGTGCGCCGCCTGAACGACCTGGTCGCCGGCGCGGCTCCGGTCAGCTGATGGGGTCGCTCGCCGAGGAGGCCTTCACCGTCCTGCGGGAGGTCTGCGAGGATCTCGGCATCGATCACCGGGACGCGGAGTTGCTGCGGGTGCGCAGCAACGCCGTCTTCAAGCTGCGCAGTGAGATCGTGGTCAGGATCGCCACCGCGCCCAACGCGCTGACCCGGCTGCCGCTGGTCCTCGCGGTGGCCCGCTGGCTCGCCGAGCAGGGGTTCCCCGCGGTGCGCCCGGCCGATGAGATCTCCGAGCAGCCCGTGGTGCACGAGGGCAGGGTCGTCACGTTCTGGCACTACGTGCCGGCCAGCGGCCGCCCCACCACCACGGAACTGGGTGAGATCCTGCGCAGCCTGCACCTGCTGCCGGTGCCGCCGATGGCTCTGCGGCGGTTCGTCGATCCGCTGTGCGAGGTGCGCCGCGCCGTGGACCGCTCCGAAGAGCTAACTCCCGGCCAGCGGGCCTGGCTGCGCGACCGCATCGCGGAGCTGACGGAGCGCTGGCTGGACCTCGGCGTGGAGGACGAGCCCGTGCTGCTGCACGGTGACGCCTGGATCGACAACCTGCTGCGCTGCACGGACGGCCACGTGGTGCTCTGCGACTGGGACGGCGTCGCGGTCGGCCCTCGCGAGTGGGACCTGGTCCACACCTACCACGGCCAGCGGCGCTTCGGGCTGACCGCCGCCGACGTGGACGCGTTCGCCGACGCGTACGGCAGCGATCTGCGTTCCTGGCCGGGATACTCCACCCTCATGGAGGTCAGGGACATCTACGCGGTGGGGATCCACATCCGCAACGCCGCCGCGGATCCCTTCTCCCGGCGCGAGTTGCCTCGCAGGCTCGATTCCCTCACCCGAGGTGAACAACATGCTCGCTGGTACATGGCGGAACCCGCTAGTGTCTCCCAATAAAGATCTTCAAGCGGGGACAGAGCATGCCAAAGGTCACGCTTCGCAATACTTTTTACGTCCATAACACCCCGGAGGCGCTCCGTGCCCACCTGAGCCAGCCGCAGAGCTACATAGGGCTCTCACCCATGGTGGTCGCGGTCAAGGACATCGAGCAGGGGGAGACCGAGACCCGCTACACCTCGGTGGAACGCTTCAGGTTCCTCGGCGTCGTCAAGTACGACAACATGATCAAGGTGACGTTGCGGAACACGCCGCGTACCGTCGAGGGCGAGGTCGACAGTCCCGGCGGGGTGCGCCTGGACTACCGGTTCACCCTCAGCGAGAAGAACGGGGGCACCGAGGTTGAGGACATCCTCGTGGTGCACGCCTGGGTCAGGCCGATGCTGGGCTACGCCGCGAAGAAGGCCCGCGAGGTGCAGCTCGCCCGTGCCGGGATCCTGGCCACCCGCCTGGGCTCCGCCCCCTAGGCCTCGGCGGCCGGAGCGGGACGCGTGAGAGCGCCCACGGTCACCGGAAAGGTGATGGCGATCCTCGGCGCGTTCCTGCCGGGAGACGTGCGGCTGACGCTCACCGAGATCTGCCACCGGGCCGAGCTGCCTCCCGCCACCGGCCACCGGCTGGTCGCGGAGCTGGTGGCGGGTGGATTCGTGGAGCGGCTCCCCGACGGCTCATACCGGGTCGGAATGCTGCTGTGGCAGATCGGCGCCCAGGCGGCGGAACCTCGGGAGCTGCGCGAGCTCGCCCTGCCGTACATGGAGGACCTCTACGCCGCGACCCGCGACAACGTGCAGCTCGCGGTGCTCCGTGACGACCGGGCGCTGTACCTGGAGCGACTGCGCGGGCCCACCTCCGTGCCGATCGTCTCGCGGGTGGCCGGAGGGCTGCCGCTGCACGCGACCGGGGTCGGCAAGGTCCTGCTGGCCTACGCGGACCCGGAGACGGTGGAGCGGGTGCTCGCCGGGGAGCTCACCCCGCACGCGCCCAACACGGTGGTGGACCCCACGCGGCTCCGTGCCGAGCTGGAGGAGATCCGCCGGACCGGGATCGCCTGTACGCAGGAGGAGATGTCGGTGGGCACCTGCTCGGTCGCGGTGCCGGTACGGGGGGCGACCGGCCGGGTGGTGGCGGCGCTGTCACTGGTGGCCTGGCGGCACAACGCCGATCAGCGCCGGCTGGCATCCGCCGTGCTGACCGCGGCCGGGGCCCTCTCCCGGGATCTCGCCGCCCTGCGGAGCTGAGAGATTTCCGCTGAGCGGAAGAGTGACGCGTGCGGGGGTGGACGGTGCGGAATGCTCGACGCATGCGAACTCAGGTCGGGATCGTCGGAGCGGGCCCCGCCGGGCTGCTCCTCTCCCATCTGCTCCACCTGCGGGGCATCGACTCGGTGGTCCTTGAGGCACGGAGCAGGCACTACATCGAGCAACGGGTGCGGGCCGGGGTGCTGGAGCAGGGCACGGTGGACGTGCTCAACGAGGCGGGCGTCGGCGACCGGATGCGCGCCGAGGGGCTGCCGCACCACGGCATCGAGCTGCGGTACGGCGGGGCCGGGCACCGCATCCCCTTCGAGGAGCTCGTTCCCGGCCGGGCCATCACCGTCTACGGTCAGCAGGAGGTCGTCAAGGACCTCGTCGCCCGCAGACTGGCCGACGGAGGGAAGATTCTCTTCGACGTCCCGGACGTCGCCCTGCACTCGTTGGAGAGGGACCCCTACCTCACCTTCCAGGGTGAGCGCCTCGACTGTGACGTCATCGCCGGGTGCGACGGCTTCCACGGCGTCTCGCGGCGGTCGATTCCCGAGGGCGTCCTGACGGTCTTCCAACGGGACTATCCCTTCGCCTGGCTCGGCATCCTCGCGCGGATCCCTCCGTCGGCCAAGGAGCTGATCTACTCCCACACCGAGCGGGGCTTCGCGCTGCACAGCATGCGTTCTGAGGAGATCAGCCGCTTCTACCTCCAGGTCCCCCCGGACGCCTCGCTCGACGACTGGCCGGACGAGCGGATCTGGGCCGAGCTGCGGGCACGCCTGGAGACGGTCCCCGGTTTCACGCTGGCCGAGGGGCCGATCATCTCCAGGGACATGTCGGCGATGCGCTCGTTCGTCGCCGAGCCCATGCGCCACGGCAACCTCTACCTCGCCGGGGACGCCGCCCACATCGTGCCGCCCACCGGGGCCAAGGGACTCAACCTGGCGGTCGCGGACGTCCGGCTGCTGACCGAGGCCCTGACCGAGTTCTACGCGACGGGCTCCGGCGATCTGCTGGACGCCTACTCCGGCAACTGCCTGAAACGGGTCTGGCGTGCCCAGCACTTCTCCTGGTGGATGACCACGCTGCTGCACACCTTCGACGCCGACGACCCCTACGGGCGGCGCCTGCAGACCGCACACCTCGACTACGTCACCTCCTCAGAGGCCGCCGCGACCACGCTCGCGGAGAACTACGTCGGCCTGCCCTTCGATTTCGGAGCCCATCCGTGACCCTCACAGATCCGCACCCGCACCACCTCACCCCTGGCTATCTCAGCACCCTGCTTCGCGCTCCCTCGTACCCGCCGGTGCGACCCGCCCTCGATCCGGAGGCGGCGGAGCTGCTCGACCCGGTCTACGGCCACCGGCCGGTCGGGCCGCTGGACCACGACCTGACCAGGCAGCACGCGGGCGAGCCGATCGGCGAGCGCATCATCGTCACGGGCCGGGTCCTCGACAGCCGGGGCCGGGCGGTGCCGAACACGCTGCTGGAGGTCTGGCAGGCGAACGCCACCGGCAGGTACGCCCATCCGGTGGACCAGCACCCTGCCCCGCTCGATCCCAACTTCACCGGATTCGGCCGCTGCCTGACCGACGCCGAGGGCCGCTACCGGTTCGTCACGATCAAGCCGGGGTCCTATCCCTGGCGTAACCACCCCAACGCCTGGCGTCCGGCGCACATCCACTTCTCGGTGTTCGGCACCGCCTTCACCCAGCGCCTGATCACCCAGATGTACTTCCCCGGCGACCCGCTGTTCGCCTACGACCCGATCTTCCAGTCGGTCCCGGAGCCGAAGGACCGCGAACGGCTCGTCTCCGCCTTCGACCTGGATGTCACCGAGCCCGAGTGGGCGCTCGGCTACCGCTGGGACGTCGTGCTGGGTGCGACCCCCTTTGAGGAGGAGTGATGTCGCAGACCCCGTCGCAGACCGTGGGCCCGTTCTTCTCGTTCGCCCTGCCGTACGAAGAGGGACCCCTCGTCGTGCCGGAGGACCATCCGGACATGATCGAGCTGCGCGGCAGGCTGCTGGACGGCGCGGGCGAACCGGTGTCCGACGCGCTGCTGGAGATCTGCCAGCCGGGGCTGTTCGGTCGCTGCGAGACCGGGGCCGACGGCTCCTACCGCTTCCGCACGGCCAGGCCCGACGGCTACATTCCTCTGCTGATCTTCGCGCGCGGCCTGCTCAAGCCGGTCTGGACCCGGGTCTACCTCACCGCTGAGGCGCCGTTCCCCGCCGAGGTGGATCCGGTGCGCCGGAGCACGCTCGTCGCGGTGCCGGAGGGGGAGCGGTCCTACCGGTTCGACGTCCGCCTTCAGGGTGACGGCGAGACGGTGTTCTTCGCCTACTGATCCCGGTGCTCGCCGGGGCGGACGAGGCCGTGCTCGTAGGCGTACCTGACCGCCTCGGCGCGGTCGCGCAGGGCGAGCTTGGCCAGCAGGTGGTTGATGTGGGTGCCGACCGTGGACTCGGCGACGAACAGGGTGGCGGCGATCTCCGAGTTGTTCAGGCCGCGGCCGATCAGGGTGAGGACCTCCCGCTCCCGCTGGGTGACGGTCCGCGGGAGGGGGGAGGTGCCCACGTACCCCGCCATGACCCGGGTGGTGATGGCGGGGTCGAGCGCGCCCAGGCCCCGCGCCGCGGTGCGGATCGCGGTGAACAGCTGTTCGGGCGGCGAGGTCTTGAGCAGGAAGCCGCTCACCCCCGCGCGCAGGGCCCCGTCGAGGTTCTCGTCGGTGTCGTACGTCGTCAGGATGAGGATCTTCGGCGGGGCCTGGTCGGCCAGCAGTTCGCGGGCCGCGGCGATGCCGGACATCCGGGGCATCGAGATGTCGAGCAGCACCAGGTCGGGCCCGAGGCGCCTGGCCGTCTCCACGGCCTCGCGCCCGTCCGCGGCCTCGCCGATCACCCGGATGTCCGGCTGGGTGCCGATGACGAGCCGTAGCCCACGGCGGATCATGGCCTGGTCGTCGGCCAGCATGACGGTGATGGTCATTCGGCTCTCCTTCATGGTCTCCCGCTCAGTCCGCGGGTCTCTCCCCGCTGACCCGCATCGCCAGCGGGAACGAGGCGCTGACGCTGTAACCGCCGGCCGGCAGCGGCCCGGTGGCGAGCCGCCCGTGGAAGAGCGCGACCCGCTCCCGCATGCCGATCAGACCGTGCCCGGCACCCTGGGGACCGACGTGGCCGTTTCTGGGGCCGTCGTCGACGACCTCCAGGTTGAGCGTACGAGGCAGGTGGGAGACGGTGACCGTGACGCGCGCCGGGCCCGCGTGCTTGAGCGTGTTGGTCAGCGCCTCCTGAATGATCCGGTAGGCCGACAGCTCCAGCCCGGCCGGGAGCGGCCGGGCCTCGCCCCGCACGGTCAGCTCCACCTCCAGCCCGGCGGCGCGTACCTGCTCCACCAGGTCCTCCAGCCGGGCCAGGCTGGGCTGCGGGGCCAGCCCGTCCTCGCTGGAGTCGGTGCGCAGCAGGCCGAGCATGCGGCGGAGCTCCTCGACCGCCTCGCGGCCGGCCTCCTCCACCACTGTCAGCGTCTCGCGCTCGACCAGCTGGTCGGGGCGGAGCATCAGCCTGGCCGCGCCGGCCTGCATGACCATGACGCTGACACTGTGGGCGACCACGTCGTGCAGCTCGCGGGCGATCCGGGTGCGCTCCTCGGCCACGGCCTCGCGGGCGAGCAGCTCGCCGTGTTCTCGGGCCTGAAGCGCGACCTGCCGGTGCCGCCACACGGCGAGGCCCGTGCCGCCGGCGATCGAGGCCATCACCACGGCCACCGCCATGTCCCCCGGGCCGAAGTGCTGGTCGACGGCCAGCATCATCGACCCGATGAAGAGCCCGGTGACCACGAGCCCGCCCACGGTTCTGGGATCTCGCGGGGGAACCTCGCTGACCAGGGTGAACAGCAGGATGAGCTGGGTGTAGAACTGCCAGGCGGCGGCGAGGTCGCCGAAGTACGCGAAGCTCGCCGCGCTCGCCAGCGAGTAGACGGTCAGGACCGTGAACGGGGCACGGCGCCGTACGAGCACCAGTGCCGCCGCGGCCAGCACCGCGATCAGCCACCACGGGGACTGCTCGTGGTCGAAGGCCGACGTGCGCTCGCTGAGCTCCTCGGCGAGCCCGAACACGGCCATGACCGCCGCGATCAGCCAGTCGACGGCGGTGGGCGGAAAACGGCGGCTCATGACGCGGGGGGAGGGGGGTGCGGCATGACGTGAGGGTAAGGGGCGGGAAGGGCGGTTGACATCCATCTTCGGGGGGATTGCGGGTCAAGGCGGGCCTTGATGACGGAGATGGGGCCCGGTTCGTAGTTTCCGAGCCATGTTCACTCTTACCGATCCTGACGCGTTCCGTCGCGGGGCCGCGGGCGTCAGCCTGATCCTCGCCCCCCTCTGCCTGCTGCTGGGCATGATCGTCGATCCCCTGGAGTTCGGAGTCGAGGACACCCTCGGCTATGCCGAAAACCCCGGGGCCACCGGGGTCAGCGCGACGCTCCTGCACTACGCCTGGGTGCTCTGGGTGCCCGGCGTGATCGGCATGGTTCACCTCGTCCGGCGCAGGGGTGTCGTCCTCGCCCACCTGGCCGGGGTGGTCACCGTGCTCGGCCTGATCAACTTCTCCGCGCTGATGATCTCCGACTTCTTCGACATCGTGCTCTACCAGCAGCTCCCGGTGGAGACGGCCACGAAGATCCTGCAGGACGCCGCCCAGCCCGCGCTGATCGTCGCCTGGCAGATCCCGGGTATGGCCGGCTCCTTCCTCGGCCTGGTCCTGGTGGCCGTGGCGTACGCCCGCGCGGGGCGGGCCGGGTGGTGGTTCCCGGCCGGCGTGTTCGTCGGGCTGGTGGTCTGGCTGGTCGGCGCCCGGCTCTGGAATCCGCTGCTCGGCTACTCGGGGCCGCTTCTCCTGCTGGTCGTCTTCGGTGCCGTGGGCGTGGCGATGATCCGGATGAGCGACGAGGAGTGGAACCCGCACCGCGCGCCGGTCGGTGCGTGACCGCCTCCCGACGGGCGGCGTGCCCGCGGGAGACGGGCCTCGTCCCGGGGGCGACCCTGATGAGGGCCGCCCTACCACCGCGGGTTTTCGCGCAGGTCAGGGAGATGTCGCGGGGAGCGCCCCCGGAAGGACGGCACTACCTGGCCCCGAGATCCTTACGGGGCCGTTCAGGGACGTCAGGGGGCTCTCTCCGATATTCCGGAATCTTGATCGTCGCCATCGTTGAGGCATGGGAAGTCAGGCGTTCACGGGATCTGCGATGGTATTCGGCGGTTACGCGGCGATCGGCGCCGGGGCCGCCACGATGCTCGGGCTGCATGTGGTCACCGGTCTCGACCCGGTGCACACGGTGATCAGCGAGTACGCGTTCGAGGCGGACGGCTGGCTGCTGCCCCTGTCGCTCACGCTCTTCGCCGCCGCCGCGACCGTCATCGGGGCCGTGCTGGCCCGGCGGGACGAGGACCGCGCGGCGGCCCTGCTGGTCGGAATCTGGGGCCTGTGCATGCTGCTGATCGGCGCCTTCCCCACCGACGAGCCGGGCGTGCCGCTGTCGATGTCCGGTGGCATCCACAGGTACGCGGCGTTCGTGGCCTTCCTGACGATGCCGGTCGCCGGACTGCTCCTGGCCAGGCGGCACGCGGCCGGCCCGTACGCCCGCGCGATCCGGCTGCTCAGCCTGGCCTCCCTGGGCGTGCTGGTCCTGGTGGTCCTCCCGTACGTGGTGCGGATGGCAGGCGTGGACCTGGCGGGCGAGGACATCCCCGCCGGGGTGACGCAGCGGCTGGTGGTGGGCTTCGAGGTGGCGGTGCTGGCCATGCTGGGCCTGATGGCCGGAGCCCGGTGCGGCCGTACCCGCCGCCCACTCCCGGTGGCCGCTCGCGGCTGACCCTCTCGCGATCCGGGGTGACGTACTTCCGGTCAGGGGAGACCGGAGCGCGGAACACGGACGGTCCGGCCGCTGATCGACCACCATTCCTCTACTTTCCTGACTTTTTCTTATTTGTCGTACAGCTGCTCTACGCTCCGGAAGCGACGATCAACGGAGAGGGTGGAGCATGACCGCGCGGAGCACGTACCTGGAACTGTCCGAGGACGGCGGGAGCTCGCACAAGTTCTACGAGGTGGTGCTCGACGGAACCCAGGTGACGATCAGGTACGGCCGCATCGGCGAATCCGGCCAGTCCAAGGCATCGGCCTTCGCCAGCGTCGCGAAGGCCGAGGCGGCCGCCGCGAAGAAGATCAACGAGAAGATCCGCAGGGGTTACGCCCCCGCCGTGCAGGGAGTGCGCCAGCGCCGCGCGGTCACCAGGCGCAGCGTGGAGAGCGCCCGCTCCACCGCGGCCCAGGCGCCGGTGCTCTGGCGCTTCGCCAGCGGTGCGGCGGCGTTCGGCATCTTCGTCGACTCCGAGCGCTGCTGGGTCGGCAACCAGCGCGGTGACGTCTACACCGTCACCCACGGCGGCACCGTCACCGGCCGCTTCCGGCTCCCCGACGGGGTCAAGTGCATCGTCGGCGACGACTTCTGGATCTACGCGGGTGCCGACGACGGCAAGGTCTACGACCTCGGTGGAAAGGTCCCGAGGGTCGCGTACGAGATCGCCGAGGACGTCGACATCTACTGGCTGGACATCCACGACGGCGTGCTGGGCGTCTCCGACCGTGCTGGGCGGATCACCACGATCGACCACGAGGACGAGTTCCAGTGGGCGCGCAAGGGCAAGGGCGACTCGGCCTGGATGGTCCGCTGTGACGACGAGGCCGTCTACCACGGACACTCCAACGGGGTGGCCCGCTATGACGCCGCGGACGGCGTGCCGGTCTGGGAGACGCCCATCAACGGCGCGGTGCTGTTCGGCTGGCAGGAGACCGGTTCGGTCTACGCCGGCACCTCGCGCGGCGCCGTGCACCGGCTGCGCAAGTCGGACGGCGTCAGCCAGGCGGTCTACCGCTGCGACGCCACGGTCTTCTCCTGCGCCACCGCCCCCGAAGGCCGCTACGTCTTCGCCGGTGACAACCACTCCTCGATCTACTGCTTCGACCAGGGCGGCGAGCGCCTGTGGAAGCTGGCCACCGGCTGCGGCTCCGCCTTCTCCATGCAGTATCTCGACGACCGCCTCTACATCGTGACCACCGACGGCACTTTGGCCTGCATCGACGTGAGCGAGGAGGCGATCGTGGCGGCCCAGGGGGGCAGCGTCCCCGAGTCCGTCGACGTCAAGGCGTCCGCCGGGCTGGCGGTGGTGGAGCCCACCACCGAGTTGGAAACCGTGGTGCTCGACACGGTCTCGCACACCGGCGAGGGCGTGGTGGTGGAGTGCTTCCGCGAGGGCGAGCGGCTCCGGGTGCGGGTGGTCAGCGAGGGCTACGACGTGCGGCGGAACGTGCAGTTCCCCAAGGGCGTGCGCGAGGCCGGGGCCCGCTACCTCGTCGAGGGCGTCCGCTTCTCCGAGCGGGGCGGTTTCTACCGGGCCTACGGCGACATCAGGCGCCTGCTCTGACCGAGGGGCGACATCGGCTCCACGGCCGAGCCCGTCATGGGCCGAGCACTCCCGGCCCATGACGGGGTGGTCAGGCCGCCGGGACGGTCCACTTCTGGTTGGGGTTGCCGCTGCACTCCCAGATCTGCAGGCGGGTGCCGTTGGCGCTGGACTGGCCGGTGGCGTCCAGGCACTTGCCGGCGGCGGGGTTCACGATGTCGTGGGCCGCGGTGTGGACCCACTGCTGGGCGCCGGTGCCGTTGCAGTCGTAGAGCTGGATCTGCGTTCCGTTGGCGGTGCCGGCGGCGGTGACGTCCATGCACTTGCCGAGGGCGCGGATGGTGCCGTCGGTGCCGATGGTCCACTGCTGGGCGCCGGTGCCGTTGCAGTCGTAGAGCTGGACGGCGGTGCCGTTGGCGGTGCCGGCGGCGGCGACGTCGACGCACTTGCCGGCGATGCCGGTGATCTGCCCGGTACGGCCGCCGCTGCCGACGCCCTGGGCGTAGACGCGGACGTAGTCGATGGTCAGCTGCTGGGGGAAGGCCGTGGAGGCGTCGGGCGAGCCGGGCCAGTTGCCGCCGACGGCCAGGTTGAGGATCATGAAGAACGGGTGGTCGTAGACCCAGGGGTTGCCCCGGGTGTCGGCGGGAGTCTTCCTGGAGTACTGGATGCCGTCGACGTACCAGGTCACCGAGCCGGGCTCCCAGTCGACGGCGAAGGTGTGGAAGGCGTCGGCGAAGGCCTGACCGCCCGGCAGGGTGTAGCTGCCGCTCAGCGGACTGCCCCCCGAGTAACCGGGGCCGTGCAGGCTGCCGAGCACCTGTCCCGGCACGCTGCCGACGTTCTCCATGATGTCGATCTCGCCGCTCGCGGGCCAGCCGACCGACCCGATGTTGTCACCCAGCATCCAGAACGCCGGCCACATGCCCTTGCCCCGGGGCAGCTTCATCCGCGCCTCGAAGCGGCCGTAGGCGCGGGTGAAGGTCGCGGCGGTGGTCAGTTTCCCCGAGGTGTACTCACAGGAGCCGTACCAGCAGGAGTAACCGGCGGGGTTGCCCTTGCGTGCGGTGATGACCAGGTTGCCGGCGCCGTCGTGGGCGATGTTCTCGTTGCCGGCGGTGTAGTACTGCCGCTCGTTGTTCCCGAAGCCGCCGCCACCGACGTCGCGGCGCCACTTGGTGGTGTCGGGGCCGGTGCCCGCGGCGGCGTCGAACTCGTCGGACCAGACGAGGGGGCCGGGGGCGGCGACCTGGGCGGTGCTCTGGGCGGTGCTGCTCCGGACGGCGGTGGTCTGGGCGTCCGCGGCGGAGGGGACGAGGGCCGCGGAGGTGAGGAGCATCGCCGCGAGGAGGCCGCCGACTCGCGCGAGCGGGGTTCGCGGGCGTCGCGCGCCGCCGGGCGGTTCCGGTAGGGGACGCGGGCTGGTGGAGATCATCGCTGATTCCTTCCGTCTTGGGGGGCGTGCGAGGGCCGGACGTGACGAGCGTGCTTTCGCGAGTGGCCGTACGCGGCCCGGTGGGCCTGACGTGTGACGGCACGTCGCTCGGCCTGTCCTGGAGGCCTGCCGCGACGGATACGGCAGGGGGAGGCGAGGTCCTGCCCGGGCGGAGAGCGGCCGGCGCGTCTCGCGTCCGCCAACGCCCCGCGTTGGAGAGAGCGAGTCATGGGGGGTCCCTTCAAGGCAAGATCTCGCTTGCCCGGGACCCTAGGTCAGACTTCGTTCTCCAGTCAATGCAAGAGGTAAAAAAAGTCGTGCGGCCTGGTTCGCCTCCCTGTGCGAAGCGCCCTGATCTGTGTGGGGGCGGGAAGCGGGAGGTCGGAGAGGGGACCGTTCCAGGAGTCGTCCCTGTCAGCTGAATGCGTCAGAACGCCCGCGATGCGCTGACGGCGCGCGGGGGATCGCGCGGCACCGGTGGCCTCGTTCGCGGAGGCCGCCGGGCCCGTCCTCGTCCTGGCCGCGTGCGGTGCGGCGGTCTCCTCCCGGAAGCCGCCGCACGAGGGTCTCCTACCCGGTGTCCGGACCGTCCCGGTCCGGGGTCAGGGGCGACCGCCGGAGCCGTCGAGCCCGGCGCGGCGCAGGGCGTCCGCCATCGCGCCACTCGGCGCGTTACGCTGCCGGCCCCCGCGGTCCTGCCGGTCGCCGCGTCCCTGCCCGCCGCCCTGCCCGCCACCCCGCCGGCCGCCGCCGTCGCCCTGGCGCTGACCGCCACCGCCCTGCTGGTCGCGCTGGTCGCGCGGTCCTCGCGGGCCGGACGGCTTGACGTCGTCGTCCAGGCGCAGGGTGAGCGAGATGCGCTTGCGGGGGATGTCGACGTCGAGCACCTTCACCCGGACGATGTCACCGGGCTTGACCACCTCGCGCGGGTCCTTGACGAAGTTGTGCGACAGCGCCGACACGTGCACCAGGCCGTCCTGGTGCACGCCGACGTCGACGAAGGCGCCGAAGGCCGCCACGTTGGTGACCACGCCCTCCAGCAGCATGCCGGGGGTGAGGTCGGAGAGCTTCTCCACGCCTTCCTTGAAGGTCGCCGTCTTGAAGGCAGGGCGCGGGTCACGGCCCGGCTTCTCCAGCTCGGAGAGGATGTCGGTGACGGTCGGCAGCCCGAAGGTGTCGTCCACGAACTCCGCCGGGCGCAGGGCCCGCAGCACCGTACCGTTGCCGATCAGGGTGGTGATGTCGCCGCCGGTGCTCTGCAGGATGCGCCGCACCACCGGGTAGGACTCCGGGTGCACGCTGGAGGTGTCGAGCGGGTCGTCGCCGCCGCGGATGCGCAGGAAGCCCGCGCACTGTTCGAAGGCCTTCGGGCCGAGCCTGGCCACGTCCTTCAGCGCCTTGCGGGACCGGAACGGACCGTTGGCGTCGCGGTGCTGGACGATGTTCTCGGCGAGTCCGGAGCCGATGCCCGACACCCGGGTGAGCAGCGGTGCCGAGGCGGTGTTGACATCGACGCCGACCGCGTTCACGCAGTCCTCCACCACGGCGTCGAGGGAGCGGGAGAGCTTGGTCTCGGCGAGGTCGTGCTGGTACTGGCCGACGCCGATCGACTTGGGGTCGATCTTGACCAGCTCGGCCAGCGGGTCCTGGAGCCGCCGGGCGATCGACACGGCGCCGCGCAGCGACACGTCCATGCCGGGCAGTTCCTGCGCGGCGAACGCCGAGGCGGAGTAGACCGAGGCCCCGGCCTCCGACACCACGACCTTGGTCAGCCCGGGGACCAGCTTCACCAGCTCGCCCGCGAGCTTGTCGGTCTCGCGCGAGGCGGTGCCGTTGCCGATGGAGACGAGCTCCACGTCGTACTTCTTCGCCAGCGCGGCGAGGGTGGCCAGCGACTGGTCCCACTGGCGGCGCGGTTCGTGGGGGTAGATCGTGTCGGTGGCCAGCACCTTGCCGGTCGCGTCGACCACCGCGACCTTCACGCCGGTGCGCAACCCGGGGTCCAGCCCCATGGTCGCGCGGCTCCCCGCGGGCGCGGCGAGCAGCAGGTCGCGCAGGTTCGCGGCGAACACGCGGACCGCCTCCTCCTCGGCGGCCTGCCACATGCGCGTCCGCAGGTCGATGCCGAGGTGGACGAGGATGCGGGTGCGCCAGGCCCAGCGGACCGTGTCGGCCAGCCACGCGTCGGCGGGCCTTCCCTGGTCGGCGATGCCGAAGCGGTGCGCGACGCGGCCCTCGTAGGTGCCGGTGGGCTCGGGCTCCGGCTCCAGGGTGAGGGTGAGGACCTCCTCCTTCTCCCCCCGGAACATCGCCAGGATCCGGTGCGAGGGCAGCTTGGTGAACGGCTCGGCGAAGTCGAAGTAGTCGGAGAACTTGGCGCCCTCCGCCTCCTTGCCCTCGCGGACCGCCGCGACCAGGCGTCCCTTCGTCCACATCCGCTCGCGCAACTCGCCGACCAGGTCGGCGTCCTCGCCGAACCGTTCGACCAGGATCGCGCGGGCACCGTCAAGCGCGGCGGCGGCGTCGGCCACCCCCTCGCCGACGAAAGCCTCCGCCGCGGCCCGCGGGTCGACCGACGGGTCTGCCAGCAGGCCGTCGGCGAGCGGTTCGAGCCCCGCCTCCCTGGCGATCTGCGCCTTGGTCCGCCGCTTGGGCTTGTAGGGAAGGTAGATGTCCTCCAGGCGGGCCTTGGAGTCGGCCGCCATGATCTGTGCCCGCAGGGCGTCGTCGAGCTTGCCCTGGCCGTCGATCGACTCCAGGATCGCGGTGCGCCGCTCCTCCAGCTCCCGCAGATAGCGCAGCCTCTCCTCCAGCGTGCGCAGCTGCGTGTCGTCGAGCATCTCGGTGGCTTCCTTGCGGTAGCGGGCGATGAACGGCACGGTGGCGCCGCCGTCGAGCAGGTCCACCGCCGCCCGCACCTGTCGCTCGCGCACACCCAGCTCTTCGGCGATCCGCTGATGAATAGACGTGGTCACGATCTCTCTTCCTTCTTGATGGCGGTCCCCAAGCTACCGCCTCACCTCCCCGGCGGGTCGGAGAGCCGGAGGCGGGAATCACGCGAGAGCCGGAAAAGAGCCGAAGGGGAAGGACGCCCGGGACGCCGCGGTCTCGGTGCCTCTGAGGTGGATTCCGCCGCCGGTGCTCCGCGCGCCGCCGCCCGGCGCGCGGGGAGCTGATCGCCGGCGGTTCGAGGCCCGGGCGGAGACGTCGGCGGACGCGTTCGGCCTCGGCCGACCGGCCGCGGGCGCCCAGCCCGGGGTGCCGCTAACCGCAGGTGATCTCGGTGAAGGTCGGGGGTGTCGCGGCGGCTCCCACGAAGCCTATGTCGGTGGCGGTCGCTCCCGGCCGCAGCGGCGGTTTGTCGCCCAAGGCGTGGATCATCGCGACGGGGCCGCTCTGCATGTGGGTGCCGTTCCACGCCTGGGTGAGGGTCGCGCCCTGTGGCAGCATCCACTGGATGTACCAGCCGCCCAGTGGCTGCTCACCGTCGTTGGTGATCGTCGCGGCGCCCCGGTAGCCGCCGGGCCACGACTCCACCAGGGTGACCGTCGCCCGGCACTTCGCCGCGGCCGGGAGCGCGGCCGGGGTGTCCGGCCGGACGGCAGGGGAAGGCGGTGGCGCCGAGGTGGCCTGACGGGGGATCGGGGAGGGGAGGTGCGCCGCGGTGTGCCCGCCCTCCGGCGTCCGGCCTGCGCAGGCCACCGCGATCAGGGCCACCGCCGCGCCGAGCGAGACGAGACCCAGCAGTTGCGCGATCTTCGTGGTGGGCGGCACGGGAATCCCTTCCGCGAGGACACGGGCCCGGTACGGACATGGCGGGGTGAGACGGGGAAACGCATGTGGTCCCGCCGGCGCCCGTCGGGGCACCGGCGGGACCATGTCCCGTTATGGGCTGGTACAGGTGACGGTCGGGGAGCCGCTGGTGCCCGAGGCGGTGAACCCGAAGGTGGTCGAGCCTCCGGCCGCTATCGTGCGGTTCCAGTCGGCGTTCTTGGCCGTGACCGTGGACCCCGATGTGGTGTGCGTGCCGTTCCACAGGCTGTTGATGGTGCTGCCGCTGCCGAGCGTCCACGTCGCGGTCCAGCCGTTGATGGCGGCGGAACCCGGGTTGCTCACGGTCACCTCGGCCTGGAAGCCGCCCGACCAGGAGCTGACGGTCTTGTAGGAGGCGGTGCACGCCGCGTTCCCCGGCGGCGGCGTCACGGTCGGCGTCACGGTCGGCTGGGGGCTGGGGCCCGCCCGGCCGACACCGGTCACCTCGCCGTTGCCGCCGTCGAAGACCACGTCGGAGCAGTTGTAGAAGGTCTCGGCCGAGTCGGAGCGCTTCCACACCGAGTAGATGATGTGGCGGCCCGTCTTGTTCGAGGGCAGCGTGGCGTTCCAGTAGTAGTGGGCGTCGTTGGTGCCCGGCGAGCCGACGCTCTGCGGGTGGTCGGCGGTGTGGAAGGGCGTGCTCTCCAGGTCACCCCAGGTCAGTGCCCGGTTGGGGTTCCAGCCGTCCTTGGTGATGTAGAGGTAGAACCAGCCGGGGTGGGCGGCCCACTTGTTGTACTTGAACTGGATCTGCGCGCCCGAGGTCAGGTGCGTCACCGGCCAGTCGGCGTTCGGCAGGTCATACCCGCTGTAGCCGGGGTTGCCGCCGCTGCACGCCTGTCCGTCCGGGATGAACCCCTGGGTCCGCCCGGCGCCGTCGGAGCGCAGCACACTGAACCAGTTGTAGAGCGAGTTGGCCCCGCTCTGGGCCACCGCCGCCGAGCAGGCCGGGTTGATGGGCACGATGTTCCCCTGCGGGGACAGGCCGTCCTGCCAGCAGAAAAAGGTCCGGCTGCCAGGCGTCATCATGGCGCCGTGCGCCGAGGCCGACTGGGGAACGAGGACGACGGCGAGCAGTGCGGTCATTAATGTGGCCACACTGGCGATGGCCATACTTCGCCATTTACTCACAGAATTACCCTCCCTTTCGAGGGGTGACGAGTAGTTGATCAATGGCGGTGAGGCGCCCACGCGAGACGGACTCTAGGTCGTCGATCCCGGGGTGTAAACGGAGTGCCTTTCCACGGGTTCGAGGACAGGCTGTCGTAGCAGGTCGGAGGGGTGAACGGCGGTTCCGCGAGATGAAAGGTTCACAGTCCGAGCGTGTTCCGGTGAGGTTTTCACGCGAGGGCTTCCGATGGTTCGGGGAATGCCACGCGAAAAACGCCAAGACCGGCCGGAATGGTGTTCCGGCCGGTCTTGGCGGCGAGGACGAACCCGGTGTGGCTACCGCTTTCTCTCCGTCGTGGCGAGCTTTTCGAGCGCGGGGCCCGCGAGCCGGTACCTGTCCCACTCGTCTTGCGGTTCCGCACCGAGCGACCGGTAGAAGTCGATGGCGGGGGCGTTCCAGTCGAGCACCGACCACTCGAACCGGTCGTAGCCGCGCTCCACGCAGATACGGGCCAGTTCGGTGAGCAGTTCCCTGCCGTACCCGCCACGCCGGTGCTCGGGGCGGACGAAGAGATCTTCGAGGTAGACCCCGTGCGTGCCGGTCCAGGTGGAGTAGGAGACGAACCAGATCGCGAACCCCGTGGCCCTGTCCCCGTCGGTGGCCATGTGGCAGAAAACGCTGGGGGAGGGGCGGAAGAGCGCCTCACGGAGCAGGTCCGGGGTGTTCTTGACCTGATCCGGGGCCTTCTCGTACTCCGCGAGGCCGTGGATCATGTCGATGATCGTCGGAATGTCATCCGGTGTTGCGGGGCGAATCATGCTCGCAGTCTAGGCGCGGGGTACGGAGGGACTGCGCCAGCAAAGCGGATTTTTGATAATAAAACATGACATATGTGGCGGTGTAGCTGTGTGAGTGGCTCCTCCCGTAAGTTGGCTGCTGATCGAAGTGCGGGTCGTTGAGAGAGGCGGGTCACCATGTCGACAGAGCCCACGGGGGAGCGGTTGGCGGAACTCAGGCAGGCGTTCGCGGCCATCGACGCCGACGGTGACGGATTCGTCACGGAGGCGGAGTTCCGCGGGCACTTCCCCGACCTGCCCGCGGAGGCCATCGGGTCACTGAACCGGGTCGGTGACTCCGACGGCGACGGTCGCTTCTCGTTCGAGGAGTTCGTTCGCCTGGTCTACCGCGGCTGATCCGCCCGCCCGCTCTCCTCGGAGAGCGGGCGTGCCCAGGGCCGATCACCGGAGGGCGTCCGGGAATCAGCGGGAGGCGATGACGCTCCCACCGGAGAGTTCGTGCACCGACTCCTCGACCGTGGAGGCGATGGGAAACGCGTCTCGCAGTTTGGTCAGATCGAGCAGGCGGCCGAGGAATCCGTGCACGCCGACGAGACGCAGCCAGCCCTTCCGCTCGTAGGCGCGCCGCAGGCTCGTCAACAGCACCCAGATGCCCGTGGAGTCGCAGAATCCCAGCTCCGTCGTGTCGACGACCAGGCAGACATGACCCCGCCTCATGAACTCCGCGATCCTCTCCTCCAGCAGTGGAGCCGATGATTTGTCCAGATCGCCGATCAGGGTCACTACGGAGAACTGCGGACGCGCGTCCACGGTGACGGAAAGCCGAGTCATATCGCCCCGCTGTCTACGGCAGTTGGAGACAGCGCCCTGTCGGGAGCCGTGCAAGGACCGGTGCCAATGACACCACCGTACGCCCGTGGCTTGTGACAGTTCAACGGGTGACCGTGAAACGGCGGATGTCAGGACGGCGCCCGACGCGAAGCGGACCGGCTCGGGGAGGCGCCGTTTGCCCGTCCCCCTCCAGGGCAGGCCGGGAAAATGGGAACCAAAGGACTGGCAGTGCTCACCGTCAACGCGGGATCGTCGAGCCTCCAGCTTCACCTCGTCCGCGACGGCGAGGTCCTGCGCACCGAGCACAGCGAGCGGAGTCCCGACTCCGGGGCGGCGGAGCGGACGATCGGGGACTTCCTCGCCGACACTCCGGACGGAGACCTCGCCGCGGTCGGCCACCGGCTGGTACACGGCGGCGAGGCCGTACGGAGGCCGACGGTCGTCGATGACGATGTGCTGGACGCGGTGGGAAAGTACGCGGACCTGGCCCCGCTGCACGTGCCGCCCGCGCTCGCGCTCGTCGAGGCCGCCCGGCGCCGGCTGCCCGGCCTCCCGCACGTGCTCTGCCCCGACACCGCCTTCCACGCCGCGCTTCCGGACCGCGCCGCCACCTACGCGCTGCCCGCGCGGTGGAGGAGCCGGTACGGCCTGCGCCGCTACGGCTTCCACGGCCTGTCCTACGCCTGGGCGCTGGGGCGGGCCGCGGAACTGCTCGACCGGCCCGTTCGCGCACTCCAGGTCGTCCTGACCCACCTCGGCGGAGGCTCCTCGGTGTGCGCGGTACGCGAGGGCCGCAGCGTGGACACCTCGATGGGGTTCACCCCGCTGGAGGGAGTGCCGATGAGCACGCGTTCGGGGAGCGTCGACCCCGGCATGCTGCTCTGGCTGCTGTCCGGTTCCCGGCTCACACTCGACGAGCTGCGCGACGGCCTGGAACACCGGTCGGGACTGCTCGGACTCTCGGGCGGGAAGTCGGGCGACACCCGGGAACTGGTCGCCTCCGGCGATCCCGCCGCGGCCCTGGCCCTGGAGGTGTTCGCGTACCGGGTGAGCCGGGAGATCGCCGCGGCCGCGACGAGCCTGGACCGGCTGGACGCGCTCGTCTTCACCGGGGAGATCGGCTGGGATCAGCCGGAGGTCCGCGAAGCCGTCTGCCGCGGGCTCGCGCTGCTCGGGGTCGAGCCGCCCGTCCGCACCGACCTCGACGTCGACGGGATGGTCAGCGCACCCGGCGTACCCGTGCCCGTGCTGGGGATCCGTCCGAGAGAGGAGCTTCAACTCGCCCGCGACACCCTCGGCGTGCTCGGCGGCCGTCCGTGAGAACCCGGTCACCGTCCGCGGGCGGGGCGGCCTGCCTTTTCACGCCCTCGCAGGGACGGGAAGGGGCAGGTCACCCCGATGATCGCGGAGACGGCGCAACGGTCTGTCCCGTGAGCGGGATCCCGTTCCATGCGTGGTTGTTGCCAGGCCTTACGAGGCGGATACCGAGTTCGTGACCGGCTGTCCCGCCGTGAGCGTCTGCCGCATCGGCTTGCCGACGCCGGGCGCCGAGGTGATTCCTTCCGGCGCCTCCTGGACGTCCACCGGGTTGATCCGGCCGCCGTGCTCGTCGTGGTGATCGGCGTCGGCGTCGTCGAACCACACGCCGCCGTCCGCGAGATAGCGGAAACGGATGGGCTGCCGTGCGGGGACGGTCAGGCTCACCTGGTAGGTGCCGTTCTCCTTGCGTTGCATGGGGTGGGCGTAGGGGTCCCAGCCGTTGAAGTCGCCGACCAGTGAAACCCCTCCCCTGGCCGGGCCGTCCGTTATGGTGAAAGTCAGCTTGACCTGGCCGTTCTTGGTCGGCTTACCGCGCTTGATCACTGAAATCCTCCTGACATCACTGTCTCCGTGCGTAACGTGCCGTGATCTCGGTTGCGGAAAGACGTGAAGATCACGCCAACCACCGGGCCGCGCCGACAGGGACGTGACGCGACCGGGAGGCCGACGCCCGGTCACGGCCGAGCCGTCGATCCCATATGGATCGTTACCGCCGGTAGCGGCGGGACAACCCGGGCAGGCCGACTTTTGATCGGCATCACGTCCGACCTTGACCCGGGCATGGCCGTCGGCCGATCAACGGTCGGGGACAGGTCGGGTGTCGGCCAGGATGGTGGAGTGGACATAACGCCGATCTCGCCGTCGTCACTGGTGGAGGAAGTCGCGGACCGGGTGGACGCGGAGCCCCGCGACTCCTGGGTGCGCGTCGCGCTCGACGGAGCGCCGGCGGCGCGGCCCGGGGATCTCGCCGACGCGCTGGTCGACCCGCTCCGGCTCCGCGGCCGGGAGGTGCTCCGTGTCCTCTCCGCCGACTTCCTGCGCCCGGCCTCGCTCCGTTTCGAGTACGGCAGGACCGATCCTGAATCCTTCTACACCGACTGGTTCGACTACAAAGGGCTGGTCCGCGAGGTTCTGGGGCCGCTCGCTCCCGGCCGGTCGGGGAAGGTGCTGCCCACGCTGTGGGACAGCACGATCGATCGGGCCACCCGTGCGCCCTACGTCACCGTCGCCCCGGGTGGGGTGCTGCTGCTGGCCGGCCCCCTGCTGCTGGGCAGGGGGCTGCCGTTCGACCTGACCGTGCACCTGAGGCTCTCACCGGGCGCGCTCGCCCGGCGCACCCCGGACGAGGAGCGCTGGACGCTGCCCGCCTACGCGCGCTACGAGGCGGAGGTCGCACCGGCGCGGGTCGCCGACCTGGTCGTCCGCGTCGACGACCCGAGACATCCGGCCCTGGTCACAGCGCCGTGACCGGTCTTTCGGCAGGACGGGGCGACAGGTGGGCCGGGTACGAAGGCGGGGCGCGTCCCGGAAGGACGCGCCCCGCCTTCGATCATCCGGCAGCGCCGCTAGACACCCGCGCGCGAGGGCATCCTGCCCTCGGCATACGTGCCGTGCAGCATCTCCTGCTCCGTCGGCCGCATCTCGTCGCGGGTCTCCTCCATGCGCAGCGCGATCCCGATCCCGAAGAAGGTGGGCGCCCACTCGCCGATGAAGATCCCCCACCGGTCCGCCCGGTCGATGCCTGCCTTCTCCGCCGAACTCGATGCCAGCCACGCCGCGAAGGACAGGCCGACCGAGGCGATCCCAGCGATGTACATCGCGTTGGACTTCACGCCCATTTTGTGAAGCGTACTGATCATTTCATCCCCCTGATGGTGGTTCGCTGTTATGGTTACCCTGGGAAGTCAGAGATAACCAAATGTGACGAATCACAGGTAGGGGCCTCTTGGTGTCGGGGGTTCCGTCGTGCCGTTCACTCCTTGCCGATGCGCTTGAGGAGGTCTTCGCGCCTGGCGTCGAGCTCGTTGACGAGGATCTCCTGCTCGTCGGCCTGGTTGATCATCATTGATCGTTCGACGGGGTCGGTGGGGCCGAGCTCTCCGACCTGCCTGCGCATCTCGGCGACCTCGCTACGCAGTCTCTCCAGATCCTCTTCGACCTGCCGCAGTTCTTCCTGAAGGCTCATCTGCTGTCCATACCCCTGCTTTCGGCCTCGACTCCCGGCCGCGGCCGCCTCGCCGGGTCCGCCGCTCCCACCTCGCGCCCGCCCGGTGACGGGAACCTGACCGGACCGGCCGGTGTACCTCCCGCATGAGACGAATCCTTGTCCTCCTGGCGTTCATCGTTCCCCTGCTGACCCTGGCCGCACCGGCGAGGGCCGGAGGCTGGGCGATCACCGTGATGGACCCGGTTCCCGCGAAGACGGACCCGGACACGACGTACACGCTCGGCTTCTGGCTGCTCCAGCACGGCACCCACCCGTACCTGGGCGACGACCTGGGTGAGGTCGCGCTGAGGTTCACCGACGGGAAGAAGAACCTCAAGTTCGTCGGGGTGGAGCTGACGGAGCCCGCCCACTACGCCGCCGCGATCTCGCTGCCCAAGGGAACGTGGGAGGTGGAGGCCGTCCAGGGCTGGTTCGCGCCATACCGGATCGGCACCCTCACCGTGCCGGGAGGGCTGGAGATCGCCCCGGTTCCCAGTGAGCTCAGGCAGTCGATCGCCGCCCAGCCGCCGCAGGAGCACTGGGGGGCGATCCGGCCGCCGGCCGTCCCCCTGGGCGATCCCGCCTCCGGCGCTCCCGCCACACCCGTCGCCACCCCGGCGGCGGTGCCCGCGGGGGGTTCGCCCGGCGGTACGACCACCGTGGCGGTCATGGAGCGCGGCTCCTGGTGGCGGCCCTCGTACCTGGTCGCGGGGCTCCTGGGGGTCACCGCCCTCGCGGCGCTGGCCTACCGGGTGCGGCGGCGCTGACGGCCGCGTTCTCCGCGGCGGCCCTCACCGGGCAGGGGGCACCTCTGGAAGGCGTCGCCGAGGACGTCGGGCGGGGTGTCGAGGGCCGTGCCCCGCGGCCCTTCGGCAGGGGAGCCCGTGACACCGGGGCGCCACGGGCTCCTCAACACCGGCCGGCCGGTCAGTCATCGTCCCGGTCGTCGTGGTCGTCGTGGTCGTCGTGGTCGTCCCGGTCGTCCCTGTCGTCGGCGTCGTCGTCCGCGGTCTCCCGGTCCTGCTCCAGGATCGCGCCGGTGGTGGCGTCGATGTCGAAGTCGTGCTCGACATCGCCTTCGCGGAGTTCGACCTCCCAGTTGGCGGGAGTCTCGTCGCCGTCGAACTCGATTTTGACGAGCTTGGCGCCGGGCACCTTCTGCTGAGCGATCCTGACGGCCTCGTCCCGCGAGATCTTGGCCTCCGCCTCGCCGGGCGCGGGGGTGCTCTCGGTGCCGGACGTCGGGTTCACCGGGGCGGGAGTCGTCGCGGTGCCGCTGGGGGCCGGGGTGGGGGTCAGGGTTCCGGCGGAGGCGACCGCGCCGCCTCCGGCGATGACGGCGAGAAGTCCGGTGGCGGCGATGGTGAGTTTCGTAGTGTTTCGCATGCCCACGAGCCTGCCGGGTGCCCCGTTAGTGGCACGCTGCGCCAACCCTAAAAGCAGGTTAAGGCCCGCCGGTCGGTTCAGCGGACGGTTTCGCCCGCCGCGAGGGAGAGCAGGCCGAGTTCCTCGCGGGTCGGCAGGCCGTGCCAGTCGCCGTGGGTCGCCACCGCGAACGCACCCAGGGTGACGCCGCGGTCCAGGCGGCCCGCCGGCGGCAGGCCGTCCAGCAGCCCGGAGAGGTAACCGGCCACGAAGGCGTCCCCCGCACCGATCGTGCTCGCCACCGGGACCGGACGGGCGGGCAGCGCGACACGGTCGTCGGCCGTCCAGACCTCGGCACCCGCCGCCCCGTGCTTGACGACCACCTCATCCACCCCCGCCAGGAGCGCGCCCTCGGCACCGCCGGACACGACGAGCGCCAGCTCGCCGTCCGAGGCGACCAGCACGTCCACGTACGGCAGCAGGCCGCCCAGCACGGCCGACGCCTCCGTGGTGTCCCACAGCCGGGCGCGGTGGTTGACGTCGAGGCACACGCGCGCGCCGAGCTCGCGGGCCCGCCGCACGGCGTGTTCGATCGCGGCCCGGGGCTCCGGGCCGAGTGCGGGGGTGATGCCGGTGACGTGCAACACCCTCGGCGTCCCCCCGCCCACCTCACCGTCCCCGCCCGAGCCCCCGCGTCCGTCAGAGGTCAGCGCGGCCGCCACATCGGCGGGGTTCAACCGCGATCCGGCCGATCCAGACCGGTAGTAGTGGACACGGGCGACGTCGCCGATCCGGTTCTCCTGAATGAGCAGGCCCGTCGGGTGCTCGGGGTCGACCCGGACCGCGCGGACGTCGACGGCCTCGGCCCGCAGCGTGCGCAGCACCAGTAGCCCGAGCTCGTCGGCTCCGATCACGCCCGCCCAGCGGGCGGTGTGGCCGAGCCTGGCCAGCCCGATCGCCACGTTCGCCTCCGCCCCGGCGACCGAGAGCCCGAGGCTGCCCCCGAGACGGAGCGGACCCGCACCGTGCAGGGAGGCCATCGCCTCTCCGACGGTCAGCACGTCGATCATGTGCCGCCCGCCGTTCCCGTCCGGTGTCGTCACCGGTTCACCGCCTCCGGCAGGCCGTCGGGTCTCATCGAGTGTCAAGGCCGCACCGCTTTCAGGAAGCCGCGGGCGCGTTCCCGCAGCGCGGCCAGATCGCCTCCGTGCGGGGCGTCGCCGACCAGGGGAGAGCCCACCCCGACGGCCACGGCCCCGGCGTCGAGGTAGGGGCGGACCTGGTCGGCGCGCACGCCGCCGACCGGCACGAGCGGCACACCGGGAAAGGGGTCGAGCAGCGCGGAGAGGTAGCCGGGTCCGCCCACGGAGGCGGGGAACACCTTGACGGCGGTCGCTCCGGCGGTCGTCGCGTTCCACACCTCGGTCGGCGTCATCGCGCCGATCAGGGTGGGAAGGCCCAGCTCGATGGCGTGGGCCGTCCCTTCGCCCATGGCGGGGGTCACCGCGAAGCCCGCTCCGGCCGAGGCGGCGGCGTCCGCGTCGGCAGCGGTCAGCACGGTTCCGGCGCCGAGGACCACGGCGTCTCCGAACTCGGCACGTACCCGGGCGATGACGTCGAGCGCCCCGGTGCCGGTGAGCGACACCTCCAGGACGTCGATCCCCTCCTCGACGAGCGCGTACGCCGTGCGGAACGAGCCCTCCGGGTCGCGGCCCCGGACGATGGCCAGCAGGCGCCGCTCCCGGAGCAGTTCGAGGAGGCGGGCCGTTTCCGGGAATTCCATGATCACCACTCCGCCATCGAACCGTCGTCGTGCCGCCACAGCGGGTTGCGCCACGCGTGGGGCCGCTTGTCCGCCCGCCGTACCGCCTGCTCGTCGACCGTCACGCCGAGGCCGGGCAGCGGGGTGCGGTGGGCGTACCCCTGAACGAAGGCGAACGGCGTGGGGTCGAGGACGTAGTCGAGCAGCTCCGCGCCCTCGTTGTAGTGGATGCCGGCGCTCTGCTCCTGGATGAGGAAGTTCGGCGTGGCGAAGGCCACCTGGAGGCTGGCGGCCAGTGCGATCGGCCCGAGCGGGCAGTGCGGCGCGAGCTGTACGTCGAACGTCTCGGCGAGCGAGGCGATGCGCCGTACCTCGGAGATGCCGCCCGCGTGGGAGAGGTCGGGCTGTGCCACGGCGAGCCCGGAGCCCAGCACGGGCAGGAAGTCGGAACGGGAGTACAGGCGCTCGCCGAGCGCGATGGGCACCTCGGTCGACGCGGTGAGCTCGCCGAGCCGGTGCAGGTACTCCGGCGCCAGCGGCTCCTCGACGAACATGGGGTGCAGGTCGGCGATCGCGGCGATGATCCGCCGTGCGCTGGCCGTTCCGGCGCGGCCGTGCAGGTCGACGGCGAAGTCACGGGAGGTGCCGAGCGTCGCCCTGGCGACCTCGGCGCGCTCGACGACGGCGGCCAGGCCCGCCGCGCCGATCGACCGGTCCATCAGGCCGGACCCGTTCATCTTGATGGCGGTGAACCCGGCCTCGACCTGCTTCTCGATCGCCTCGCGCAGCTCGCCGGGGTCATCGCCGCCGACCCACGCGTACGCCCGGACACGGTCCCTGACCGGTCCGCCCAGTAGCGCGTGCACCGGCGCCCCGTAGTGCTTGCCCGCGATGTCCCACAGCGCCTGGTCGAGCCCGGCCACCGCGCTCGACAGCACGGGACCACCCCGGTAGAAGCCCCCCTTGGTCAGCACCTGCCAGTGGTCTTCGATCCGCAACGGGTCCTGGCCGAGCAGGTGTTCACCGAGGACCTCGACCGCCGCCCGCACGACCTCGGCCCTGCCCTCGACGACGGGCTCCCCCCAGCCGACGACGCCGTCGTCGGTCTCCACCCGGCAGAACAGCCAGCGCGGAGGGACGAGGAACGTCTCGATCCTCTCGATCTTCACTTTCCCTCCAGGTGTAGCCGTTCGACGTCGTTCCACGCCTTGGCCAGCAGATCCCGCATCGCGGCCTCGGCCGCGGCCTCGTCGGCGGCCCTGACGGCGTCGAGAACCGCCAGGTGGCTGGGCACCGGGTCGTCGCTGTCGCGGGAGCCGTGGACGAGCCGGTCGCGCCCGGCGAGCCCGGCGCCCATCACGACCTCCATGCGTACCAGCAGCTCGTTGCCGCCCGCCGCGAGCAGCGCGCGGTGGAAGAGCAGGTCGGCCTCGACGACGGCGCCGGGATCGCCCGCGTCCCCCGCCTCGGCCATCCGGTCCAGCGCGGCCTGCAGTTCCTCCAGCTGCCCGGGGGTACGGCGCAGCGCCGCCAGGCGGGCGACCGGCGGCTCGACGATGGCCCGCAGCTCATGCAGGTCGCGCAGGAAGCCGTGGTCGGGGCGGCCGGCGAACTTCCACCGGATCACGTCGCCGTCGAGCAGGTTCCAGTCGGAACGCGGACGCACGTACGTGCCCAGCTTGGGCCGGGCGGAGATGAGCCCCTTGGCGGTGAGGACCTTCATCGCCTCGCGCAGCGCGGTCGAGCTGACGCCGAGCCTGTCCTGCAGGACGGACACGTCGAGGGGGTCGCCCTCGCGGCACTCACCGCTGAAGATCATCGCGGCGATCGCCTCGACGGTCTGTCCGTGGAGGCCCCGTCCGCTGTACACAGCCATCATGCCGAGTCCTTCACTATGCTCCATCCGCCGTCGACGACCAGCGACGCGCCCGTGACGAACGAGGCCTCGGACGACGCCAGGAAGGAGATGACCGAGGCGACCTCCTCGGGCGAGCCGAACCTCTGTAGCACGGTCGCCCTGACACTGCCGGCACGGCCCTCCTCGTCGACCCGGTCCCAGGCCGGGGTCATGATCGGCCCGGGGATGACGCAGTTGACGCGTACGGCCGGGCCGTACTCCACCGCGAGCTGCCGGGTGAGCGCCGTCAACCCGCCCTTCGCCGCCGCGTAGGCGGGATGTCCGGGAAGCCCGACGAGAGCGTGTACCGATGAGGTGATTACCATGGCGCCACCGGTGCGAGCAAGATCGGGCAACAGCCGGCGGGCGGCCAGGAAGGTCCCGGTGAGGCTGACACCGATCTGCCGGTTCCACGAGTCGAGCGACGTCTCGTGCGCGGGCGCCACCTCGACGGTGTACGCGTTGCTGACGACCACGTCGATCGGTCCCCGTCCGGCGATGCGGTCCCAGGTCTCCTCGCGGCTCACGTCGCCCGCCAGGAAGGTGGCCTCGCCACCCGCCGCGCGCAGTTCGGCGACCAGCGCCTCCCCGGCCTCGGACACGTCGACGACCAGCACGGAAGCGCCCTCGGTGGACAGCTGCCTGGCGGTCGCCGCGCCGATGCCCGACGCGCCTCCGGTCACCACGGCGCTCCTGTCGGCGAAGCGGCCCGTCACGCGTCCTCCTGGCGGATCACCGTGACGTCGTGGGGCGCCAGCTCGACACCCGCGGCGTGTACCGGACGGTCTCCGTGGTTGAGCAGGAACAGGAATCGGCGGCCGTCTCCGGCGACCCGCGCCACCGCCTCGACGCCGTCGGGGAGGTTCGGCAGGACGGGGGAGACCTCGGCCAGGCGGAGCGCGTCGCGGACCAGTTCGCGCATGGTGTCCTCGTCGGGGCGGGTGCCCAGGTAGGTCGCGGTGCCCGAGCCGAAGGTGTGCCGGGTGACCGCGGGCAGCCCGGCCAGCGGTCCGTCAGCGTAGGCGGCGAGCTCACTCGCGCCCTCCGGCACGATGTGGTCGGCCCACAGGTCGGCCGTCCCCCCGAAGCCTCCGGCGTTCCCGGTGCCTTCCCGGTCTTCCGGGCCGCCCGGGACCAGCTTGACGCGCTCGCCTTCGCTCAGCGGCCAGAACTCCTCGATCCGCAGTCCGAGCGGTTCGCGCAGTGCCCCCGGGTAGCCGCCGAGGCGTACCCGGTCGCACTCGTCGGCGATGCCGCTGAAGAAGGACACCAGCAGGTGCCCGCCCGCCCGCACGTACTCGCGGAGGTTCGCCGCGGCGGCGTCCGAGCACAGATAGAGGTTGGGCACGACCACCAGCCGGTAGCCCGACAGGTCGGAGTCCGGCGGCACCACGTCCGCGGTGACGTTCTCCCGCCAGAGCGGCGTGTAGTGCGCGCGCAGCCGCTCGGGCAGCTTCAGCTCCCCGGGTCTGGCGTCCAGTTCGAGGGCCCACCAGTTCGCCCAGTCGTGCACGATCGCCACGTCGGCGTGGACCCGTGAGCCCGTCACGTCGCGCAGTTCGCCGAGCTCGGCCCCCAGTGCGGTGACCTCGCGGAAGATCCGGTTGTCGGTTCCGCCGTGCGAGACGATCGCCGAGTGGAACTTCTCGGCGCCGCCCGCGGAGGCGCGCCACTGGAAGTACATGACCGCGTCGGCGCCCCGCGCCAGCGCCTGGTGGCTCCAGAGCCGGTTCAGACCGGTGTGCTTGGGCCGGTTCGGCGGCCGGTAGCTGATCGCTCCCGCCGCGCTCTCCATCATCAGGTACGGCTGCCCGCCGCGCAGCGAGCGCATCAGGTCGTGGAAGAGCGCCGCGTCGACGTGGGCCCGGGGGTCCTTGGGCTCGGGGTAGATGTCCAGCGCCACGATGTCGAACTCGGCGGCCCACGAGAAGTAGTCGACGGACCGCCACAGGCCCATGACATTGGTCGTCACCGGGACGCCGGGGGTCAGTTCCAGCAGCGCCTCGCGCTCGGCCCGGTAGCAGGCGAGCAGGGCGTCGGAGCTGAAGCGCCGGAAGTCGAGCTCCTGGGCGGGGTTGGTCAGCGTCGGGGCCGTCCTGGGCGGGTGCACCTCGGCCCAGTCGGTGACGCGCTGGCTCCAGAAGGTCGTCGACCAGGCGGTGTTCAGCGCGTCGAGGTCGCCGTACCGCTCGCGCAGCCAGCGCCGGAAGTCCGCCGCGGAGACCTCGCAGTAGCACTCGTCCAGGTGGCAGCCGTACTCGTTGCCGACGTGCCAGAGCGCCAGGGCCGGGTGCTCGCCGTACCGGACGGCCAGCCGCCGGGCGAGCGCCACGGCGGCGTCGCGGTAGACGGGGGAGCTGGGGCAGTAGTGCTGACGCGACCCCGGCCACAGGGTGACGCCGTCACGGGTGACGGGCAGGGTCTCCGGGTGCAGCCGGGGCAGCCAGGAGGGCGGCGACGCGGTGCCGGTGGCGAGGGACACCGCGATACCCGCCTCGCCGAGCAGGTCCATGACCTCGTCGAGCCAGCCGAAGTCGTACTCGCCGGGGGTGGGCTCGACCGTGGCCCAGGAGAAGATGCCCAGGGTGACGAAGTTGACCCCGGCCTCGCGCATCAGCCGGACGTCCTCGCGCCAGACGTCCGGGGGCCACTGCTCGGGGTTGTAGTCGGCGCCGAAGCCGAGGCCGTCCAGCCGGTCGTAGAGGTGGGTGATCCTGTTCAACCCTTGACGCTCCCTGAGGTCAGGCCCGCGCGCCAGAAACGCTGGAGCGAGGCCATGGTGAGGATGAGGAGGAGCGCGGACACCGCCGCGCCGGTGACCGTGAGCTCGTAGAAGGCCGGGTCCCTGAAGGTCTGCGAGTTCCACTGCGCCAGGCCCAGGGTGACCGGGTAGAGCCGTTGGTCGGAGAGCATCACCAGGGGCAGGAAGTAGTTGTTCCACACGCCGATGAACTGGAACAGGAAGATCGTGACGAGCGCCGGACTCATGATCTTGAGGACGATCCGGAAGAAGATGCGGTACTCTCCGGCGCCGTCCAGCCGCGCCGCCTCCAGCAGCGCATCCGGGATCGCCGCATTGGCGTGGATGCGCGCGAGATAGACCCCGAAGGGACTGACGACGCTGGGCAGCAGCACCGACCAGAAGGTGCCGGTGATCCCCACCTCGCTGAAGATGAGGTACGTCGGCAGCGCCAGCACCGTGGCGGGCACGAGGACCCCGGCGAGGACCAGGTTGAACAGCACCTCCCTGCCGGGGAACGGATACTTGGCCATGGCGTACCCGGCGCCGGCCGACAGCAGGGTGGTGACCAGCGCACCGGCTCCCGCGTACAGGAAGCTGTTCAGGATCCAGCGGCCGAACAGGCCGTCCTCGGTGCCGAACAGGCGGCCGAGGTTGGTGCCGAGCTGCGGCTCCGGCGACCAGAGCCCGAAGGTGCCGAACAGGTCGGCGGAGCTCTTCGTCGCGGCGATCAGCACCCAGACGACCGGCAGCAGGAAATAGACCGCCGCCGCGCCCAGCAGGGCCAGCACCACGACCGACGAGGGACGGATCCGCCTCACCATGCCCGGTTCCCCTTCCTGTTGACCATGCGCAGGAACCCGAACGAGATGACGAACGACATGATCGCGATCAGCGTCGCCTCCGCGGACGCGAGGTGGATGTTGCTCTGCGCGAAGGCCTGGTTGTACGCGGCCAGGTTCGGGGTGTAGTCGCTGTTGATCGCCGTGGTGAGCGGTTTGAGGACCAGCGGTTCGACGAAGAGCTGGAGCGTTCCGATGAGGGTGAACACCGTGATCAGGACGAGCGGGGCACGGACCAGGGGGATCTTGACATGCCAGGCGATCCGCAGCTCGTTCGCGCCGTCCACCCTGGCCGCCTCGTACAGCTCCTGCGGGATGGCCTGGAGACCGGCGATCAGCACCAGCATGTTGTAGCCGGCGAACTGCCAGGTGGAGATGTTGGCGATGGCCAGCAGCACCGTGTCGGGACCGAGGAAGTCGTGTGGCAGGCCCGCCGCGGCCAGCAGGTCGATCAGCGGGCTGGTCTGCGGCACGTACAGGAAGCCCCACAGCAGGGATGCGATCACGCCGGGCACGCCGTAGGGGAGGAAGAAGGAGACCCGGAAGAACGCCCGGAAGCGCGCGCGGGCGGAGTCCAGGAGCAGGGCCAGCGCCAGCGCGCAGACCACCATGATCGGCACTTCCATCAGGCTGAACAGCAGCACCCTGACGATGCTCCCGACGAAGGCGGGCGAGGTCAGCGCGGTGACGTAGTTGTCGAGACCGGCGAAGTCCAGGGTCGGCTCGGTCAGCCCGAGGCCGCTGCTGGTGAGCTTGAAGAAGCTCTGGTAGACCGCGTAGCCGATGGGCGCCAGAAAGAAGAGCGCGAAGACCACGAAGAAGGGTATGACGAAGACCGCGACGTGTGACCGGGAGCGGCGGGGGTGCCGCGGACGCGTGTGGTCCGCCTCCGCTCCGGCCTTCGGCGTCTCCCTCTGCAGCACCCCCGTCACCGTCAGCCTCCCGTCACCACGTTGAGGCCCTTGGCCTTCAGCTGCTCGACCATCGCCTGCTGGCTCTTGGCGAACGCGTCCGCGAGCGTGCCCTCGCCCTGCACCGCGGCCTTGGCGTTGTCGGTGACCGATGCGTACAGCGCCTCGCTGACCGGAGGCCAGCGCCAGTCGCCGCTGACGGCCGCGTCGGCCTCCTTGAAGACGTCCCAGATGTTCTGGCCGCCGTAGAAGGGGAAGACGGTGTCGTCCTGCTGCAGGTTGGTGATCTGGCCGGTGTCCTTGACCGACGGCCAGCCGTACCCGGCCGACAGCAGGATGTTGACGCTCTGCGGGTCACTGTTGAGCCATACCGCGAAGGCGGTGGCCTCGGCGGGGTGCTTGGTGCCTTTCAGCACGGCCGAGGAGGAGCCGCCGGCCCAGCTGGCCGAGGCGAACCCGGTGCTGCCCGCCCACTGGGGCATCGGGGCGACGGCCCACTTGCCGGAGGTCTTCGGCGCGTTGCCGCGGATGATCGCGTCTCCCCAGGAGCCGCCGATCCAGCCGACGACGCCGCCGGTCTGCAGGTCCTTGTACCAGGCGTTGGACATGTCGGCCTCGGTCTTGACCAGCTTGTCGTCGAGCATCTTCTGCCAGAAGTCGGCCACCTTGCGGGTGTCGGGGTTGTCGATCGTCACCTTCCAGGCGTCGCCCTCGGTGCCGAACCAGCCCTGCCCGGCCTGCTGGGCGAGGGCGATCAGCCAGGGAGCCTGGTTGGCGGCGAAGGTGGAGATGTAGGAGTCCTTGTCCTTCTTCCGGATCGTCCTGGCCGCGGCGGCGAAGTCGTCCCAGGTCTTCGGGGCCTCGATGCCCCACTTGTCGAACAGGTCCTTGCGGTAGTAGAAGCCCATCGGCCCGCTGGCCTGCGGGATGGCGTAGACCTTGCCGCCGAAGACCCCGGTCTGCCACTGCCAGTCGACGAACGTCGACGCGTGCCGCTCCGCGTGCTGGGTGATGTCCTCCAGCGCCCCGTTGACCAGGAAGGAGGGCAGGGAGTCGTAGCCGACCTGGGCCACGTCGGGCGCGTTGCCCGCCTTGACGCCCGCGAGCATCTTGGCGTAGCCGCCGTCGGGGCCGGCGGTGATGGTCTCCAACTGGACCTTGATGCCGGGGTGGGAGGTGTTGAAGGCGTCGACCGCCTTCTGGATGTTGGGCACCCAGGACCAGAACTTCAGGGTGACCGGCTGGGCCGGGTCACCGCCCGCCGGACCTGCGGCGGGCTCGCCGGACGCGCCGCCGCAGGCCGCGGTCACGCCCAGTGTCACGGCCGCGGCGGCCACGGCCGCAAGCCGCGCCACCCTCGGCATCTTCGATCCCATGTTGACTCCCTGTGAACGGAGGAGATGCCCGGTGGACAGCTTCCGGGCAGTGCCTGGCAGACCTGCAGGATCCGATTACCGAGGGACATTAGTCATATTTTATTAATAATACAAGAGTGTTTCCGAGTCGTTGCCTTACGTTGCCTGCTTGTCGTTAGATGCCACTTGACCTGCTCTTATCCATGGATCGCCAGGCGTGGCCGAGATCGTCGCGCCGGATGCCGGGCGGCCAGGTGAACTCGGCGCCCGGATCCTGCGTACCTGCCGGTGAGAGCCACATCGAACACCGGCGTGCGAGCCGGACCCCGGCTCACGGCTCGCGCACGCCCTTGACGGTGCACATCCTCACGCTGGAAGGATCGGGATGGACATCACTGCCTCTGTCAGGACTTCTCGCCCCCACATCGAGGCTCCGTGCCCTCCGTGGTGCGAGCGTGCGCACTCCACCGCCTACGTCACCCACGCGGCCGACATCGCCGAGGTGCGCAACCCCGACGGGTCCACGGTGACGGTCACGCTCTCCCAGCACCTCCAGCCCGGGTACGTGGGGGAGCAGGTCGTGCGCGTCTACACCCGCCTCGGCGAGGAGACCGGCATCGCCGACCTGTCGCCCGACTCGGCCGAGGCCGTCGGGCGTTCGATCGTCGCCTTCTCCCCGGACGGGGCCATGCGCCTGTACGGGCTGGCCCTGCAACGGGCCGCCGCGCACCTGCTGTTCGGTGGGCTGGAGGCGCCCCGGGACAGAGGGGAGGCGGCCGGGCGGGCCGCCGCCGAGTCGCCCTCGCAGGAGAAGCTGTTCCGGATCGCGTTCCTGTCCGGCTACCTCAACGCGACGAGGGCGCCGGGATCGTTGAGCGGGGGAGCGGTCGAGCGCCGCCTCAGCCGGGTGCTGTCGCCGAGGGAGACGAGCGAGCTGTGCGACATCGTGCGCGGCATGTTGTCCCGCCGTACCGCGGCCGGCCGGGATGTCGCACATGACGACACCTGCGACCTCGCCTCGGGCCGGTACCGAGGAAGAAAGCCGGAGATCACGACTCCGGTCTCGGCGATGAACCCGTCCGGCAGGTCGAGCCGGCGACGGCCGCGCTGATCACGGCGAGCGCCGCTCCCACCCACATCACCGCGGAGATCGACACGCTGTCCACGATCCGGCCGCCGGCGAACGAGCCGAGCGCGATGGAGACGTTGAAGGCGCCGACGAAGAGCGCCGTGCCCATTTCGCCGCCGCCCGACCGCATGATCCAGAGCTGCAGGGTCACCCCCACGCCGCCGTAGCCCAGGCCCCACACCATGAGCACGATCAGGGGCAGGCCGATCAGGGGCAGCGCCGCCATGGAGAGTGCCATCAGCACGGCCAGCGTGACCAGGACCGGCTTGGGGTTCCTGGCCACCCGTGCGCCTGCCGCGAAGTTGCCGGCCACGCCCGCGGCGCCGTACAGGAGGAGGGCGGTGCTGACGAGGGCGGGACCGGCGTGCGAGACCTGCTCCAGGAACGGCCGGACGTAGGTGTAGGCCGCGAAGTGACCGGCCACGATCAAGACGGTCAGGACGAGGACGACCTTGAGCGGGCCGGAGAGCCACGTGAACCGCCCCTCCGACGCGCGGGCCGGGGCCTCGCGGGGCAACGGCTCGGACGCGTGGGCTCGGGGTTCGCCGGGCAGAGGCGGCAGGGTGGCGGCCAGCAGCGCGAGTAGGACCAAGGCCAGCACCCCCATGGCGATGAACGCGGTCCGCCACCCCGCGAACGACGAGATGAACGTCGCCACGGGCACCCCCAGTACCGACGCCACCGACACCCCGGCCAAGATGATCGACGTGGCCCGCCCGACGGACCCTTCGGGCACCAGTCGCAGGCCGAGTCCGGCCGCGAAGGCCCAGAACCCGCCGATGCTCACCCCGGTCAGCACCCGGGCGGCCAGCATGACGGGGTAGTTCGGCGCGAACGCGCCCGCCAGGTTGGCCACCGCCAGCAATGCCATCAGCCCCAGCAGCGTGATGCGCCGGTCGAGCCGTCGGGCGGTGATCGCCAGCACGGGCGCGGAGACGGCGGCTACCAGCCCGGGCGCCGACATCATCAGCCCGGCCGTCCCGTCGGAGACGCCGAGGGTGGCGGCGATCGAGGTCAGTAGGCCAACGGGCAGCATCTCGCTGGTCACGATGGTGAAGGTGCCCACCGCGACCGAGGACACGGCGAGCCAGCGCGCCCGGGGAGCGGCGGAAACATCGGTCATGGTCATGCCGGCCAGCTTTCTGCCGGTCACCAGCGGGAACAATGGCGAAGGTCGAAGGCTTGGTTTAGGTGGACTAAACGATCAGGTGGAGGTGGGGATGGAGTTCAGGGAGCTGGAGTGCTTCGTCGTACTCAGCGAGGAGCTGCACTTCGCGCGTACGGCCGAGCGCCTCTACCTGTCGCCCGGCAGGGTGAGTCAGCTCATGCGCTCGCTGGAGACCAGGCTCGGCGGCGGGCTCTTCCACCGGACCAGCAGGCGCGTGCGCCTCACGCCCCTGGGCGAACGTTTCCTGGCCGACCTGCGCCCCTCCTACGACGGCCTCGCGAACGCGGTCAGCCGGGCCAAGGCGGCCGCCCGCGAGGTGACAGGCGTGATCAGGCTCGGCTTCCTGGCCACGCCCACGGATGTCGTCACCGGCAGCGTGCGTGTCTTCGAGCGCTGGTACCCGGGGTGCGAGGCGGAGTTGGTGGAGATCCCGCTCTCCGACCCCTTCGGCAAGTTGCGGGCCGGGCAGGTGGACATCGCGTTCACGCTGCTCCCGGTGGACGAGCCCGATCTGGCGACGGGTGAAGGGCTGAACCGGGTCTCGTACCGGCTCGGTGTCTCCTCACGCCACCCGTTGGCCGCCCGTGCGAGCATCGGCGCCGAGGAACTGGCCGGCGTATCTCTGATCGGCCTGGACGGCCCGGCTCCGCGCACGTGGCGCGAGCATGTGGCACCGTCCGCGACCCCTTCCGGCCGTCCCATTCCCCGGGCCGGTACGGTGGCCACCAGCCAGGAGGGACTGACCCAGGTGGCGCTCAACCGGGGCGGCATGTTGTTCTGCACACCCACGGCGGCTTACCACGGGCGCCCGGATGTCAGCTTCGTCCCCGTCACAGGGTTGCCTCCCTCGATCCTCGGCCTGGCCTGGGTGAAGGCGGCGGAGACGGCGGCGATCCGGGCGTTCAACGAGGCGGCCGTCGGGCACGCGCTCGGGGTACCGGTTTCGGACACGGGTTCCTGAGTCGGAAAATGGGCTGTAAAGGAAGATTTGTCTATGTATGCACATGCGATTGCAAGTGCATACGCAAGTGCGTGCCTAGCGGGACTGTGAGATTCGCACTGTATATGTGAAACTGTGGCACCGTAGGAAGGTGCGACAGGGAGCCGGCATGGCCAGAGGGACCGCCGAGAACAGCGGCGCGCAGAGCGGTGTTCTCAGCTACGCGGGAGGTGGCGGCCCCACCGTCCTGCGCATTCTTCTCGGTGCCCAGCTGCGGAGGCTGCGCGTCGCCAAGAACATCACCCGTGAACAGGCCGGCTACGCCATCCGCGCCTCGCACGCCAAGATCAGCCGGCTGGAGCTCGGGCGGGTCGGTTTCAAGGAACGCGACGTCGCGGATCTGCTGACGATGTACGGGGTGACCGATACCGAGGAAAGGGCCCCGCTGCTGACACTGGTCCGTCAGGCCAACGCGCCCGGCTGGTGGCACAAGTACAACGACCTGCTCCCCAACTGGTTCGAGGTCTACGTCGGGCTCGAAGAGGCGGCCTCGACGGTCCGGACCTACGAGGTGCAGTTCATCCCCGGCCTCCTGCAGAGCCCCGAGTACGCGCGGGCCGTCATCATGCTCGTGCACGGCGGCGCCTCGGCGAGCGAGGTCGACCGCCGGGTCTCGCTCCGTATGGCCCGTCAGCAGCGGCTGATCAGGCCGGACGCTCCGACGCTCTGGGCGGTGATGGACGAGGCCGTGCTGCGGCGGCCCATCGGCGGGCCCCAGGTGCTGCGCGCCCAGGTGGACCACCTGCTCGAAGCCGTCGAGATGCCCAATGTCAGGCTGCAGATCATGCCGTTCGACCGGGGCGGTCACGCCGCGGCTGGCGGTCCGTTCTCCATCCTGCGCTTCCCCGAGCGGGAACTGCCCGACGTGGTCTACATGGAACAGCTCAACAGCGCCCTCTACCTGGACAAGCTCGACGAGACCGACCACTACATGCAGGTCATGGACCGCCTGTGCGTCCAGGCGTACTCCTTCGCCGAGAGCCGGAGGTTCCTGGAGGACCTTCGTGAGGAGCTCTCGGGCTGATACGGGACCGCAAGGGCTGTTCGCCGGCGGTTCCGGGGGAATGCGCTGCCCGGGAGTTCGGGGCCGTCCTAATTTTCGATCAGATGATATGTCGTTTCATGATCTGAAGTACCGGCCACTCGTCTAGCATGCGCGAAAGAGTGGTGAAGGCGAGGATATGACTGAGCGCGAGCAGGCACCGGCGGGAATCGACCCCACGGTCCCGAGTGTGGCCCGTATGTACGACTACTACCTGGGAGGCAAGGACAACTTCGCCTCCGACCGGGCGGCCGGTGACAGGATCGTGGAGCTTGTCCCCAACGTGAAGGACGTGGCGCGCTCCAACCGCGCCTTCCTCGGGCGCACCGTGCGGCATCTCGCCGCCGCGGGGATCCGCCAGTTCATCGACATCGGCGCCGGCCTGCCGACACAGGAGAACGTGCACCAGGTCGTCCTGCGCGAGGCGCCCGACTCCCGGATCGTCTACGTCGACAACGATCCCATCGTGCTCGTGCACGCCCGCGCGCTGCTCGCCGACAACCCGCAGACCACCGTGATCTCCGGGGACCTGCGGGAGCCGGACGCGATCCTGGATCACCCGGAGGTCCGCGAGCGCATCGACTTCGACCAGCCGGTCGCCGTCCTCATGGTCTCCATCCTGCACTTCGTCGCGGACGACAAGGAGGCCGCCGACATCGCCACCTCCTTCGGGCGGCGGCTGGCCTCGGGCAGCCACGTGGTGATCTCCCACGTCACCTCCGGCGACCTCAGCGAGGAGCAGGTCCGCCAGGGCCGTGGTGTCTACGGCACGACCACCGCGGGCGGTGTCTTCCCCCGAACCCTCACCCAGATCCGCGGACTGTTCGACGGGCTGGAGATCCTCGAACCCGGTCTGGTGCCCGTCTACGACTGGCGGCCCGACCCCAGCGACGTCGTCATCCCGCCGGGAGCCGGCGCCGTCACGGTGGGCGCCGTCGGCCGGGTTCCCTGACCGGCGACGCGCCTTTCCCCAGGCGGCCAACCTGGGCGGGCGGTGAACTTGTCGGGCCGGACGTGCGTATCTCCAGGATGTTGACACATTCGTGCCAGTCCGGTGTCGTCAGGAACGCGCGCGCGATCGCCGCGGCGATCCTCGCCCTGTCGTTCTCCATCGCCTGCAGCGCGGACCGGCCCGCGGGTCCCCCCGCCGCCGTGGCGGCGGGCGACGCGGTCCCCGCGGGGCCGCCGCCCACGGTCGAGCAGCTCGCCAGGAAGGTCGGCTGCAAGGCCGAGATCCAGGTCGACGCGGTCGACATCCGTACCGGAGCCTGCGAGACCTCCGCCGGCCGGTTCTTCATCAGCACCTTCGTCACCCAGCACGGCAAGGACCAGTGGATGGACCAGGCGCCGGAGTACAACCCCCATCTCGTCGGGGAGTTGTGGACCGTACTCGGCGCCAGGCAGGTCCTGGACGAGCTGCGCGAGACGCTCGGAGGCGACCTGCACCTGACCGACCACCGGGTGACCCCCACCCCCACACCGCCCGCCGGGTGACGGCGGAGACACGGGCCCGTGCCGGGCGGGCCCGGGGTCTCCGTGCGGCCCGGGGCGGCCCGGGGCGGCCCGGGGGCAGCCCGGATGCCGGACGAGCGGGCGCGTCGTCTCGTCCGGGGCCGGATCACTTGCCGTAGCGCCGCTAGATGTGCGAGCCGCGATATTTCTGTCAGAGATCTCTTGTCTAGCACTACTAGAGTCGGCGGGACGTCCACGGGCGGGCCGGCGAGAAGCCGCTCCCCTCGGGAGCGGAGGAGACACAGGGGGAGCGCCGTGGCGCGACGGCATCGGCTGATCGTCACGGTCGCCCGCGAGCCGGCCGAGACGGAGGGTGAACTTTATCCCTGAATGAAATGGATACGGCATTGCCTGCGGATTCGTCGATCCGTAGCATCCGTCACATGTCCATCACGCGTGAGTTCGCCTATGCCTCGCCCTCGCGTCCCGCTGACGGCGAGTGCGTGTGGTACCGCTCCAAGGGTGACGTCTACGACCTGATCCGTACGGGCAGCGACGGGGACTTCAGGTATCACGCCTTCCATGCCCGTGACGGCCGCTACCTCCAGGCGTTCGCCTCCTGGCAGGACGGCATGGAGTGGATCAGGGAGCGCGTCGAGGCCGAGTAGGGCCGCCTGCCGCGGACGCGTCGGGCACGAGGCGCAACGCCGGGCGCGGGTCGGGCAGGTCGAGCAGCTCACGCACCCGGGAGACCGGCCAGGCCAGCTGGGTGGCGAGCCGCTCCATGGTGAGACCGGTCTCGCCGACGGCCAGGTCGAAGGCCTGGCGCAGCAGCACGGGCTGCTCGCCGGGGTAGCCGCTTATCGGCTCGGCGGCGAAGCCCGGCTGGTCGCGGAGCGTCTTGAGCCGCTGGTAGGCGCGGCTCGCCGCCGAGTCGGAGATCAGACCGACCTCGCGGCAGCGGTACAGCAGGGAGTCGACGGACACGCCCCAGGTGCGCTTGAGCTCGACCAGCCTGCGCAGGTCGAGGCGGCCGGGCAGCTCGGGCAGGATGCTGTCGCGCGGGGTGAGGAACTCGGCGGCGAAGACGTCGGCCTCGCGCTCCTGCTGGGTGTCTCCCGAGGCCGCGTCACCGTGCAGCACCAGATGGCCCAGCTCGTGGGCGGCGGTGAAGCGGTAGCGGTGGATGTCGTCGAACCGGTTGGCGGTCAGCACCACGATCGGGCGCGGCAGCTGGGAGGTGGAGAAGGCGTCCACCGTGGTGGCGTCCTCGTCCGGCGGCGGGAGGACCACGACGATCCCCTGCGCCTCCATGTGCCGTACGACGTGCGACAGCGGGCCGGTGCCCAGCCGCCAGAGCCGCCGCAGGGCGCGGGCGGCCTGGACGGGGTCGCGGGGCAACTCGACGCCGGAGTGGACCTCGCCGCCGGAGAAACCGGGAAGGGCCACGTCCGGCAGCCTGACCTGCTTCTCCAGGGCGTGGGCCAGCTCCCAGACCTGCTCGACGAAGGCCGCGGCCTTGGCGCGCTGGTGGGCACGGGTGGAGCGCAGGCTCCTGAAGTGCGCCATGGACCCGTCCAGCTTGCCGTGCGGGCGGCCGAGCAGGAAGAACGCCGGTGGCACGCCGAGCGCGTCGGCCAGGCGGGGAACGAGCTCGGGGCGTGGACGGGTCATGCCCGTCTCGTACTGCCCCACCGCCGCGGGGGTGACGCCGATCCGCTCGGCCAGGTCCTTCTTCGTCATCCCCGCCAGCTGCCGCGCCTGGGTCAGCCGCGCCTGGTCGAACGCGTCGGTAACGGCCTGCGGGCTCGGGCCGCCCTCGGCGACGCCGAACAGGGGGGGCTGGTTACGGTTGCTCATTGTCGCCGGTGACCACGGTTTCCTCTGGTGCCTCACTGCCTACGGGGAAGATCTTGCCATTCTTCCGCTCGGCCGAAGACCGCGTGCTCAGCGCGAGGTCGGGCAGGAGACCGCCGTCGAAACGCGACGCGGCACCGGGCTCCGTCGCCCACGGGCCGGCGAGGGGACCGGCGGGGGCGGCCGGCAGCGGGATCGGCTCGTGGTGCAGCCAGCGGATCCTGCCGAACTCGTCGACGAGCTCCGCCTCGCCCCAGTAGAGCCGCAGCAGGCCGGCCTGCGCGTTGCCCGCGTAGGCGACCGGGACCAGCCGGGTCTCGTCGGGCAGCCCGGTGAGCGCGGGGCGGACCGTGGCCGGACCGTCCGCCCCCGCGGACAGGTCCAGTTCCTCCTGGGCACCGTCCCCGTCGAGTGCCAGGTCCAGTTCCTCCTGCCGGTAGGAGGTCGCGGGGCCGAACCGGTCGAACAGCTCGCGGACCAGCGAGGAGATGCGGCCGTCGCTGATCCGGGCCTCGGAGATCGGCGTGCGGTCGTCCTCGGCGTAGCGGAACGGCAGCAGCAGGTTGCCGCCGAGCACCACCAGGTGGTGCGGCGAGCCGTGCGGCCTGACCAGCCGGAAGCCCGGTTCGTCGCGCAGTCCCTCGGCGAGCGCCTCGTAGCGCCTGGCCATCATGGTGAAGCCGTAGGTGTACCGCTTGTCGCTGTGCGCGGAGCTCTGCGCGTCCTGCGCGTTGCCCATCGCCTCAAGCAGCGAGACGGCCAGTTGCCGCCGTACGACCTCGGCACGCTCGCCGAACCGCTCGCTCGCCCAGCCTGACCCCACTCGCGCCGACCCCGCCCGGCCCGGTGACAACGCCCCCTCGCCCATCGACGACCTCCGCTCACGCTTCACCCGGTGTCAGACGGTCATCGCCGACACTTCATTTCCGTGCATCGTACTCCCGCACGGGCTCTATTTGATGTTGTCTGTCTCCCATGTCGCCGACGGCCCCGCTCGGCGGGCGTGAGGACGGCAGGCTTTGGCCACCGAGCGAAAGCGATCATGAGAGATGCGGAGCACCCGCGTGCGTGGTGATGTGCATCGCCTTCGCGGGGCGCCTGGATCCGGTTGTCTCACCTACCTGTTGTGGGAGGAACCTTTCCCGCCCTCTTTTCCATTGCCCTTCGTGTCGTTCCTGGAAGGCTTGATCTTGATGACCGCACTCTGCGTGGCGGCCGGGGCGACCTCGTTCGTGGCGGTGACGGTGAAGGTGGCCTTGCCGGGTTTCACCGGCTTGCCGGAGAGCATGCCGGACGCGGCGTCAAGGGTGAGCCCCTTGGGCAGTTTGCCGGCGGTGACCGTGAAGCTCGCCTTCGGAAACGCCGAGGCGGTGAAGGTGTGGGAGTACGCCTTGCCGACCTGGCCGCCTGCCGGAGCCGAAGAGGTGATGACGGGGGCGCGGTAGAGCTCGCTCTCGCTGTTCACCGCCGCGAACGGCGCGTTGGCGTCGCCGGTCCACCGGTAGAGCGTGAGGTCGGAGGTCTGCTGCCCGTTCCTGGTGCCGTTGCGCGCGAGGTAGAAGAGTCCGTCTCCGAGCGACTCCATGCCCACGTCCGCCTTCTGGACCCAGCCGCGGACGCCGCCGGCCTCGTGCGTGCGGCCGTCCTCCGCCAGCGGGATCAGCAGGCCCTGCTCCCCGCCGTTGCCGACGAGCTCGCCGGGCACGGGCCGGGTCGCGGCGTCCACCGCGAAAAGCGTGTAGTTCGGGAAGGTCGGCTTGGCGCCGGCATACACGCCCATGAACCAGCGCCGCAGGAAGTCGTCGTACTCCAGGTTCTGCACACCGTACGTGGTGTTGCCGGTACGGACGAAGTACTTGCCCGGTGCCTGTTCTGGGCCGCTGTGGTGGGGGGCCGCCTCGACGAGCGGCTTCTCGTAGCCGGCCCAGTCGCTCGTGTCGTACTGCAGCAGCACCTGGTGGTCGTTGTCCGTGCGGTTGAGGTTCGAGTAGACGCCGTAGGCCACCGTCAGGTACTGCTTGCCGCCGGTCGTGCCGAACTTGGGGCCGAAGCCGACGCCGTCGATGCCGCTGCTGCCGTAGCGGTGGTCGGGGGTGTTCCCGATGTCGCCGTCGAAGATCCCGTTGCCGTCCATGTCGGCGGTGAAGTCATTGACCACCTCGCTGAGGTAGACGGTCTTCACGATCTCGGAGTTCTGCGCCGCCATCCCGATTCTGTCGATCGCGTCGACGTCGATGACGGCGATGTAGAAGGCCTTCTGCGCCTTGTACTCCAGCGAGCCGTAGACGCGGCCGTCGGCCTCGTTGAAGTCGAGGTCACCGAGATGTCCGGTGAACCCGCCCACCGTGCCGACGACGTTGCCCTCAAGGTCGGTCTTCACGAGCAGCGTGGTGAACGAGTGGTAGATGTACCCGTTCGTCTGGTCGATGGCGATGCCCTGCACGTGGCCCGCGCTCCAGGCGCCGCCGCTGACCGCCTTGTTGAAGCCCTTGATCTTGGGAACCCCCGGCGATGCGGTCGCGCTCGCCGGCTCACTCACCTTGCCCTCGCTGTTGACGGCACGCACCCACAGCTTGTAGACACCGGCCTTGGAGGGGGTGAAGGTGTGCGCGGTTCCAGCCGCCGGAGACCAGGCCAGACCGGCCGGGTCGGCTTCGGTGGTGCCGATCGCGACCTCATAGCCGGTCACGGTCGCGGGCGTTCCCGCGGGGGTCTTGCCCGCGTCGGTGGGCGCGGACCAGGTCAGCGTGGCCTGGGTGTCGTTCTGCGAGACGTGCAGGCCCGGTGGCGTGCCCGGCGGGGTCGCCTCGGGGGCGAGTCGAGTGACCTTGATGTCGTCGAAGGCGACGGTGGAGTTGTTGACGACGAGGCCGAGGGTTCCGTCGGCGCGGAACATGTCCTTCGTCGACAGGTACGGGACACCGTCGATCGAGAGGGTGGCCCGCGTGCCGCGCACCTCAAGCGAGAGCGCGTGCGTCTCGTTCGTGTTGAGCGCGACGCCCGCGGCGGCGGTGACGGGGGACGCGTACGCCGCGCCGGCCGCCTTGCTCACCGCGTACTCGAGACCGTTGCTCAGCTTGGTGTTGCTGCGCACCACGAACACCGAACCGTAGTCCTGCGCACCGTGGAAGTCCGCGGCCACGTTGAGCCAGCGGGAGTCGTTCGCCACCTGCAGGAAGTTCGCCGTGGCCTCAAGCCGGTAGTTCTCGTAGCTGGTGCCGAACGTGACGCGAGCACGCTGTCCGTTGACGGAGGTGCCCTCAAGGCGGCCGTTCTTTACCTGCCAGGTGCCGAGGTGGCTGGTCCACCCGCTGGGAAGCCGCCCAGAGGAGAAGTCCTCGGCGAGAACAACCGTGTCACCGTCGGCCGCCAGAGCTGGGACGGTGCCGAGACCCAGCATCGAGGCGATGAAGGTCGAGGTGGCCCACACCGCCACTCTCCTGGTACGGCGCGTCATCCTGTTGCCGCGCATGCGTCACTCCTTCACAACATCGCCCACGCCTCGGCTGGGGCGTCCGGTCGCGGTGGCCGCGAACGGCTGCTCATCTATCGGTGACAGAGTGGCCGGGCTGATTGAACGGGAGTTATCGCTTTGCCGACAAATCATCAAAAAGCGGACACATTGGCGTCGGCAACGCGTCAGCCTCGGCGGTGTCGACCCCGCAGCTGTCGGCAGGGCCGGGTCGTGCCGCCCGTACGGGAGGACACCTCAGGTCGGGGGAGCGAGGGTTCCGGCGGCGAGGGCGTGGGTCAGGGCGGTGGCGGCGGCCTGGCCCGAGGCGGTCAGCTCCCGGAGTTCGGTCTCGAAGGTGAAGATCCCGCGGAAGGTGTCGCCGTACCTCCGCTGCTCCTCGACCGAGAGGCGCGGCACCTGGGCGCGGCGCGGGTCGAAGCGGGTGGAGCCGGACTGGGTGCCGGTCGTCGCACCCGGGGAGAGAGCCCGGACGAAGCCCGCGAGGAAGAACGGGTCCAGCCGGTCGGGGTCGGGGCGCAGCAGGACGAGCCGGGGACCGAGCAGCAGGCCGGGCTCCTCGATCACCCGGGTGGCCAGGCCGCCGGTCCCGATGGCGGTGACCACGTCTCCGGGCTCGATCCTGATCCGGCCCTCGGGGCGGGTGCGGGTCTCCACCGCGCCCCCGTCCAGGACGTGCCGGTCGGTCAGTACCGGATCGCCCGAGCCGTCGATCTCGAAGCGCCCCGCCTGCCAGACGGCCAGCGCCCCGATCCGCTCCAGTTCCGCCAGCGTGACGGACGGCAACTCCTGGCCGGTGCCGGGGACGGCCTCGGGGACGAGGGTGGCCAGCCGCCCGAGCCGCTCGGCCAGCCGCTCGCGGAGCAGGAGGTAACCCTCCGCGGAGACCTGCTCCTCGGTGCCGAGATAACGGGAGGGGGTGACGTCGACGTCCTCGTCGACCAGCTCGATGATCGGGACAGTGCGGCTCTCGCCCGGCCTGTCGACGTCGAGGTCGGGATCCGCGCGGAACTCGCGCCACCGCTCGGCCACCGTGTCGAGGTTTCCCAGGTCGGCCTCGGCCATCAGAACGCGGGACGGGGTGGGGTCGTCGGCGGTGGGCTTGCGCAGCACCCAGATGTGCACGGGCAGCGCGGTGCCGCCCGACGCGACCTTCGGGGGGAGGCCGATGACGGCCCGCAGGGTCCCGCGCCGCAGCAGGTTGCTGCGGATGCGGCGGCCCGAGCGGCGGTTGGCGGCGATCGCGGGCATCAGCAGCACCGCGACGCCGCCCGGCGCCAGGTGGGCGAGCGCGTGCTGGACCCAGGCCAGCTCCGACTCCATCTTGGGCGGTAGCCCGTACTCCCAGCGCGGGTCGCTCGTCAGCTCGTCGTATCCCCAGTGGCGCTCGTTGAACGGGGGATGGCACACGACGGCGTCGACGGTCAGGTCGGGCCAGGCGTCACGGCGCAGCGAGTCGCCCGCCCTGACCTCGCCACCGGTCTCCGGCGCCCCACCCGCTCCGGCCAGTGTCAGGCGTGACCGCGCCAGCCGGGCCAGGGAGTCGTCGTACTCCTGCCCGTACGCGCGCCGCCCCGGGGCCGCCGCGGCGAGGAGGACGCCGAGGCCGCAGGCGGGGTCGAGGACGGACCGCGCGCCGGGCCCCGCCAGGTGGGCCATGAAGTCCGCGATCTCGGCGGGTGTCTCGGCCAGGCGGCGCGAGTGGACGTCGGCGTAGCGGTCCAGCAGGAAGCGGACGGCCTGGGGGCCGCCCTCCTCCTCGGCGTACCGCCTGATCAGCTCCCACGCGGGGGCCGGGACGGTGTGCGGCCTGCCCTGGCCGAGCAGGAGCTCGGCGGCCTCGGCGACGACCTCGCCGAGCCTGAGGTCGTCGCCGGCGGCGCGGACCTGTTGCCAGACGCGCTCGCGTAGCGGGAGCTCGGCCACCTTGCCCTGCTGGAGCAGCCACGCCTCGACGGCGCCGAGCGAGAAGGTCGGGCTGGTCGCAGTCCCGCCCACGGGCTCGGGGAAGTCCTCGTGCCGTCGCCGCCAGTTGCTCACGGCCGCGCGGCCGACGCCCGCCATCCGTGCGATGTCGGCGGCGGTGACGCTCGCCTCGTCCCCTGCCATCGCCAGCCTCCGTTTTCCCACGTCAGCCCATTTGACATGTGGACGACAACTTATCTCACAGCGTTGACGGGCGTCGATCGGCGGTATCGAGTACGTGTATTTGGTTCACGTGACGAGGGTGCCGGGCGTAAAAAAGGACCTGCGAATTGTCGGTGGGGCAGGCAAGGATGACCCCATCATGGTTATCCACCCGTCTCTCCCGTTCACCGCCACGACGTCCCCGAGCGGGGACATCGTGGTCTTCTACGTCGGCACCGAGCCCCGGATGACACCGGAACAGGCACTCGCGTTCGCCGACCAGCTCCGCGACCTCGCGGCCGGCGCGTCGCGCCCGGGTCGCCCGGAGCACTGGTCGGTGGACGCCGGATGTCCTGACCGTGCCATGGCGTATTCGCGATAATCCCTTTCACTCTCCGTGGTCATTGCGTAACGTTCTGCCTGTCGTGGCCTCTGGAAAGAGGGGCCACCTCATCGATTCGCCGTGCTCCTGACGCCCGATGCCCAGGGCGCCCCCGGACGCGTCGACGTCGGATACGGAAGGACAGAACATGCAACCCTTCGAGCTCCCCGACTTCTACCTGCCGTATCCGGCCAGGCTGAACCCCCACGTGGAGACCGCGCGCGAGCACACCAGGGTTTGGGCGCACGACATGGGCATCCTCGATCCCGACCTCGGCATCTGGGACGAGGACAGGCTGGAGGCGATGGACTACGGCCTGCTCTGCGCCTACACCCATCCCGACGCGCCCGCCCCCGAACTCGATCTCATCACCGACTGGTACGTGTGGGTGTTCTTCTTCGACGACCACTTCCTGGAGGCCTTCAAGCGCAGCGGTGACCTGGCCGGGGCCAAGGAATACCTCGACCGGCTGGCGGCCTTCATGCCGGTGCACCCCACCGGGCCCGCTCCCGAGCCGGAGAATCCGGTGGAGCGCGGCCTGGCCGACCTGTGGGCCCGGACCATCCCGGCCATGTCCGCCGACTGGCGGGCCCGGTTCGTCGAGAGCACGAAGAACCTCCTCGACGAGTCCCTCTGGGAGCTCGCCAACATCAACGCCGGACGCGTCGCCAACCCGATCGAGTACATCGAGATGCGGCGTAAGGTCGGCGGCGCCCCCTGGTCGGCCAATCTGGTGGAGCACGCCGCGGGCGCGGAGGTCCCGGCCGCCATCGCCGCCAGCCGGCCGATGCGCGTGCTGAGGGACACCTTCTCCGACGGGGTGCACCTGCGCAACGACCTCTTCTCCTACGAGCGGGAGGTCGGCGACGAGGGCGAGCTCAGCAACGGGGTGCTGGTCTTCGAGCGCTTCCTGGGCTACGACACCCAGCAGGCGGCCGACGCGGTCAACGACCTGATCACCTCCAGGCTGCACCAGTTCGAGAACACCGCCCTCACCGAGTTGCCGGCCCTCTTCGAGGAGCACGGCCTGGACCTCAAGTCCCGCATCGACGTCCTCGCGTACGTCAAGGGACTCCAGGACTGGCAGTCGGGTGGCCATGAGTGGCACATGCGCTCCAGCCGCTACATGAACGGGACCTCGCAGACCTCAACGGTCGCCCCGGCCCTCCTCGGCGGTCCCACCGGCCTGGGCACCTCGGCGGCGCGTATCAGGCTGGCGCCCGGCATCACCGGCCCGGGTGGGATCAGGAGCCACACCCACGTCCCCCTGCGGAAGGTGGGGCCGGTGCCGCTGCCCGAGATCTACATGCCGTACCAGGCCAGGATGAACCCCAACCTGGACAGTGCCCGCCGCCACGCGGTGGAGTGGGCGCGCGAGATGGGAATGTTCGAGCAGCTACCCGGCTTCCCCGGGCTGGCCGTCTGGACCGAGCACAAGCTCGACGGCTACGACTTCGCCGTCTGTGCCGGGGCGATCAACCCGGACGCGCCCGGCCCCGAGCTGGACATCTCGACGTTCTGGCTCACCTGGGGGACCTATGCCGACGACTACTTTCCGGTTGTGTTCGGGCCCCGGCGTGACATGCTCGGCGCGAAGGTGTTCAACGAGCGGCTGTCGGCGTTCATGCCGCTCGACCTCTCCGCCACCCCGCCGCCGGCCAACCCGATCGAGCGTGGCCTGGCCGACCTGTGGTTCCGTACGGCGCCCCCCATGACGGAGAGCGCGCGCGCCAGGTTCCGCCGGGCCGTCGAGGACATGACGGAGAGCTGGCTGTGGGAGCTGGCCAACCACATCCAGAACCGGGTTCCCGACCCGGTCGACTACATCGAGATGCGCCGCAAGACCTTCGGCTCCGACCTCACCATGAGCCTGTCCCGGCTGGCCCACGGCCAGTCGGTGCCGCCCGAGGTCTACAACACCCGGACGATGCGCGGGCTGGACGACTCGGCCGCCGACTACGCCTGCCTGGTCAACGACCTCTGCTCCTACCAGAAGGAGATCCAGTTCGAAGGCGAGCTGCACAACTGCGTGCTGGTCGTCCAGGACTTCCTCAACTGCGACCTGCGACAGGCGGTCGCCATCGTCAACGACCTGATGACATCTCGAATGCGGCAGTTCGAGCACACCGTCGCCACCGAGCTCCCGGCTCTGTTCGACGACTTCGACCTCGACGAGGAGGCTCGGGAGACACTCAACGGATACGTGGCGGAGCTGCAGGACTGGATGGCGGGCGTCCTGCTCTGGCACATGAAGACCCGCCGTTACGACGAGTCCGAGCTGCGCCACCCACCCGCCACGACCCGCCCGGTCGGCGGTCCCACCGGGCTGGGGACCCTCGCCGCCTACGTCGGCGGGAGCTGAACGACACACCCACCGTGACCGGTCTCCGGTCGGGAAGCCCGGCCGCGGGCCGCCGAAGGGGAAGTTCACCGTGCGACCGCGTTCCGGTCCGGAGTGAGGTTCATCGTACGGCCGGGCCCCGGTCAGGAGCGGGACCCGGCTCTGTTCCCTCTCGCTCGGTTCCGTATGACGGCATCAGGCGAGTCGGAGGCCAGGCACGGCCCGGTACACCTACCGGCTGCGTCTGTCATCAATCAGCGGCGACGACCACGACCTGCCCCCCCGCCGAGCACGGCGGGAAACAGCCCGGTGGCCGGCCCGCCACCAGAAGATGATGGTCAGGCGGAAACCGAAGCGCGGACAGACCCTGTCGAAGGGGTGCCGGTAGGGATGAGAACTCCGCCCGCGTGATGCTCGTCCGGGCTGGTCTCAACCCGGCTGGTGTTGATCGTGGAAGACCTGACGGGTCCGCCGGTCCGTCAGACGGCGTGAGCCAGGAGTCCCCTGCTTTCAAGCGGGGGAGGAGTCAAGCCCGCTCGCTGACACGGTTGACATCATGCGGGGGCCGGCGACGCCGGTCGGGTACATGGCCGTCGCGTTCAAGGTGACGGTCCATGCGCTGGGCGAATGCGGACTGCGATATCCGAGCCTGGGCCGGCGGTTTCGCGAATCTCTACCGGGCGGAAGGGCGCGGTGTGACCATTCCGTCCTCCACGGGATGTCAGGTTGAACACTTCTTCTTTGTTCGGGGAATCCCTCACCGTCATACGGATGATCGCGGCCGGGGAGTTTAGCCGCCATCTCCGGAGTGTGGTCTCTGGGGGCGCCGACCTGTGCTGTCGTGGCCGATATTTATGTCGAACAGTTCATATCCGGCGAAGGGCGCATGAAGGATGATCAATCTATGGAATCAGGGGAGCCTTCGCGAATCAGCGTTTATCGCATTGTTCGGAAGATCGGGGAAGGTGGGCAGGGCGTCGTCTATCTGGGCGAGACGGATTCCGGCGCTCTCGTGGCCATAAAGCTGTTCCATGTCCGGCTCGGTCGAGACAGCGCCGTCCGTGACGACTTCGAGCGCGAACTGGAAGTCGCCAAACGGGTCGCTCGTTTCTGCACGGCACAGGTCCTGGATTTCGGCATCTCGGGGAACCGCCCGTACATCGTGAGCGAGTACGTCCCGGGCCGCGCGCTCCAGGAGTTGGTGACCGAGGAGGGGCCGCGTTCGGGCAGCGCTCTGGAACGCCTGGCCATCGGCACGGCCACCGCCCTGGTCGCCCTGCATGACGCCGGAATCGTCCACCGGGATTTCAAGCCGCAGAACGTGCTGATCGGCCCGGACGGCCCCCGGGTCATCGACTTCGGCATCGCCCGCGACCTCGCCGGGACCGGCCCGGTGACCAGCAGGATCGTGGGAACACCCGCCTACATGGCCCCCGAGCAACTGAGCGCCGGTCGGCCCGGTCTCGCCCTGGACGTGTTCGCCTGGGCCTCCACCGTCGCCTTCGCGGCCACCGGCCGGCCGCCGTTCGGTGACGACGCCATCCCCGTGGTCATCAACAGGATTCTGAACCTCGATCCCGACCTCGACGGGATCGAGACGCCGCTGCGAGACCTGCTCGCCGAATGCCTTGCCAAGGACCCCGGCCGGAGGCCCACGGCGCAGCAGATCCTCGATCGGCTGGTGCGTGGGAGGGGGCCCGCTTCTGACGGCTCACAGGAGACCCGCGCTGTCCCCCGCCTGGGCACTCCCGGGGGAGACGGCGCTCCGCGATCACCGGTCCGGGCAGGGAGGCCGGGCTCGCCGGGCGGGAACGGTGGAGATGACTCGTCGGTCCGGGACGCGGAGTCGGGTTTCCCGACCAGGGGCGGAGCGGACGCCTCCGGCGTCATGGGCGCCGACACGGACCCGGACGCGCGCGGGAGGAGGCGTACGACGGTTCTCGCGGTCCTCGCGCTCCTCACGGTCGTCGCCGGGGCCTCCGTTGCTCTGCTACCCGTCGGAGACTCGACCGTGCCGGGGACCTCGCGGGTGTCGGCCGGCGCGATGGGAACGCCGGAGGACGTCACCGGCCGTGTTTCTGCCTCCGCCGGTACGGGGGTGGCCTCTCCTGAGGCGCCGGCACCATCGGTGTCCGCTCCCGTCGGGAGCAGTCGCCCCGCGACGGAGCCGGCGGTGCCCCCGTTCTCTCGCGACCCCTCCGCCTCCACCGGCCCCGAACCCTCGCCCGGAGACTTGCGGCCCGGACGGTCGTCGCCCGAACCGGCATCGGCAGGACTCGTCGAACTCGGCCCCGGGCGTTTCACCGGCTACTGCAGGGCGATCGGCTGGGAGTGGGTGGAATACCGGAAGATCCCCAGGCCGGGCGCCTACTGCGTCAGGCGGAAGGGAGACCAGACCATGTATCTGACCCAGGCCCGACGTGACGCCGGCTGCCGGTGGCGGTTCGACAAGCCGAAAGCCGTCCACCGTTTCAAGAACAGTTCGAACTACTGTTATGTCCCCCGCTGACGGGGCCGCGAGCGGTCGTCGGACGTCCCGCTCGGTCACGTCGTGCGCCGGTCGTGGGACGTCCGGGCGGCCACGCCGCCAGGCGACGCCCCACCTGCACCGAGGCGATCACCGCCTTGGTTCCGACGAAGTAGGGGAGGAGGAGCGGCAGCACCGTACCGAAGATCGCCCAAGAGGGGACTTCGCGGAGGGGCTGGGGGCGGTAACGGCGGCCTGTGCCATGGAACCGTCTCCTTCGGGAATGCCACGTCCCGATCGTGGGGAGGCTACGACGATGCGCAGACGTGGTCCAGAAGGCCGCAACGGTACGTTCACAGTGGCATGCCGGCTCAGATCCGACCGATTCCACTCGCCGTCGTAGTCAGGTTGATGACAACGTACGATGCGAGTCCGGCTCCGTCCGTGGGCCGTAAGGAAATCAAATGCTCACCATTCGGAGCCGCCGTGTGACGATCCGTTTGATCTTGGTCTGTCATGGTCCCACCGTCGCACTCTCCCGGGCGTCCTTCCCGGCCGACGAACCGCTCACCGAACGAGGTGGGCAGGCGGCCGGGAACGGGTGGGAGTCCGCGGCGACGGCCTGGTGCAGCCCCGCCGCCGCGGCCAGGGAGACCGCGGCGGCGCTCGGACTGGACCCGTCGATCGAGCCCGCGCTGCGTGACTGCGACTACGGGCGCTGGCGTGGTCGTAGGCTCGCCGAGGTCCAGGTCGCCGAACCCGAGGCGATCCAGGACTGGCTCACCGATCCTGCCGCCAGGCCGCACGGCGGGGAGTCGGTCGTGGATCTGATCGAGCGGACCGGCGACTGGCTGGCGGGCCTGTGGCGGGACTCCTTCCACGGCCGCGCGGTCGCGGTGACGCACGCCGCGGTCATCCGGGCCGCGCTGGTGAACGTGCTCGCCGCGCCTCCTACCTCGTTCTGGCGCGTCGACGTCCCGCCGCTGGCCCGGGTTCGGCTCACCGCCCACCACGGCCGCTGGCAGCTGCGCGCGACAGAGCCTGACCGGCCGCCGGTCTGACAGCGAGCCACGACCTCAGGCACGGTGCTGAGAGACCCCGCCGTACGGCCCGACGTCCAGCATTGCGGTCGCGGTACCGGGATCGACCGGTGGCCTGACAGCCGGATAGTGCTGTTCGCGGTCATCCGAAAATGCTGGCCAAAATTCGACGAGCCCGGGTTTCGGTATGGCCTTCTCCTTCCGCCTCGGGTGGAGAGTGTCCGCTCAGAGGCAGCCGACGCGGGTACCGGGCAACGAGAGGTTCGACTATGCCGTCCAGGGGAGTTCACGCCCGGCCGCGGGGAAGCGCCGTGACAGGGGGCACCGGCGCCCACGGATTCCCTCGGTCACGATGCCGGAGGTGAGGGACGGTCGGCCGTCCGACGTGTCGCTGGCCGGCCTGACCGCCATCAGCGGACTCGTGGACGCGATCAGCTACGTGGGCATCGGTCAGGTGTTCATGGCGAACATGACGGGGAACCTGCTCATCCTCGGCTTCGCCGCGGGCGACCCGTCCAAGTTCCCGCTCGTCGCGACGGCCATCGCCGTGCTGGGTTTCTTCCTCGGGGCCGGGCTGGCCGGTCGGCTCACCGACAGGGTGTCGAACGTCCGCCGCAGGATGGTCCTCGCCATGACCATGGAGACCAGCCTGTTCGCCGTCACCACGGTGGGCTCGTTCCTCCTGCCCACCACCCAGGCCGGCCGCTACCCGCTGATCGTCGCCCTGGGACTCGCCATGGGCGGACGGAACACCGTCGTGCGCCGCCTCAAGATCCCCGAGATCAGCACGACCGTGGTGACCGGTACGTTGGCCAACCTGGCGGCTGATTCGGTGCTCGGCACCGGAAAGCGCACGCGGGCCCGCCGGCGCGCGGGGGAGATCGTCTCGCTGGTCCTCGGAGCCTGTGTGGGTGTCCTGCTACTGCGACACTTGGGGTTCAACGCCACGCTGGCGGCGTTGACCCTCCTGATGGCCGTGATAACCGCCCTCTACGCTTGGCGCACCTCGCCGACACGTGCCCGCTGACTCGCTACCGGTCTCACCGGCCGATCAAGTAGCCCTGGACCACCGATCCGTCCGCCGCGATGACACGCCGGCCTTTTCTTGAACGTGGGCAGCGCCAACCATAGGCCGCCACCGCCGTAGAGGCCGTCGTCTCAGGAGTTCCAGTGAATCGCCTCGGGAGGTGCGGGGCGGTCGGCGGGTCTTTCCGCAGAGTGCCCGGCTGGGGTCTGCCGGGTTTCCCGGCGACCGCCACATCCGGTCGGAACGGCAGGGGCGGTGTCGGCCACGGCGGCGCCGGGTCACCCAGGTGTACGGAGCGGCTCGGCCGGTCGCGGCGGTGCGGCAGCGCATATGTTTGTGGGCGACCGTCGCCGACGAAAGCGTGGAGAGCGTGGCAGAAGATCCGGCCTGCCGCACTTGATCACGGCCTGGCAGCCGAGGCCGGTGGCGGCCCGGATTCTCACCACCCTGCGAAGTGCGGCGGGGAATCGACGCCCGCTCTTGACGTCAGCAATGTTTGCGTTAACGCTTTGGGCGGAAACCTCCGTGAAATCCCCTCATGACTTTCGCGGCCCGTCACCTGCTTTTTTGTTAGCGTTAACATGCGTTAGGAGATTACCAGCATGCTGCGCATCACCCCCCGCGCGGCGGTCGACGTCGTGACGATCGGGCAGGCGGGAAGCCGATGAACAGGCTCCTGCGCCGCCCGTCGCGGCCGGCGGCGCTGACCGCCATGGTCGTGCTGAGCCTGATCGCCGCCCTGCTGACGGCCCCCGCGGCCCACGCCACACCGGCCGTCCAGTACACCAACCCCCTGGCCACGCAACGAGCCGATCCCCACATCTTCCGGCACACCGACGGCTACTACTACTTCACCGCCACCGTTCCTGAGTACGACCGCATCGTGCTGCGCCGGGCCACCACCCTGCAGGGCCTGTCCACCGCGCCCGAGACGGTCATCTGGCGCAGGCACGCGAGCGGCGAGATGGGAGCCCACATCTGGGCACCGGAGATCCACTTCATCAACGGCAAGTGGTACGTCTACTTCGCCGCCGGCCGTGCCGACGACGTCTGGCGGATCCGGATGTACGTGCTGGAGAGCGGCGCCGCCAACCCGCTGACCGGCACCTGGACCGAACGCGGCCGGATCGCCACCCCCTGGGACACCTTCGCGCTGGACGCCTCGACGTTCGTCGCGGGCGGCGTCCGGTACCTGACCTGGGCGCAGCAGGAACCCGGCATCGCCACCAACTCGAACCTGTACATCGCCCGGATGGGTGCCAACCCGTGGACCATCACCGGGTCGACGACGCGGCTGACCGTGCCGACGCTGGCCTGGGAGACACGCGGGTACAAGGTCGCCGAAGGGCCGACGGTGATCCAGCGCAACGGCCGGATCTTCCTCACCTACTCCGCCAGCGCCACCGACGCCAACTACTGCCTCGGCATGCTGACCGCCTCGGCCTCGGCCGACCTGCTCAACGCCTCCTCCTGGACCAAGAGCCAGAACCCGGTGTTCGCCACCAACGCCACGACCGGCCAGTACGGGCCGGGCCACAACTCCTTCACCGTCTCCGAGGACGGGCAGAGCGACATCCTCGTCTATCACGACCGCAACTACCGGGACATCTCCGGCGACCCACTCAACGATCCCAACCGGCGTACCAGGCTCCAGAAGGTGTACTGGACCGCGGACGGCACCCCCAACTTCGGCATCCCGGTACCCGACGGGATCACACCGGTGCGGCTGAGGTCCTACGACCAGCCCGATCGTTTCGTCCGGCACTGGGAGTTCCGGGCCCGCCTCGACGCGAACGTCTCACCGCTGGCCGACTCACAGTTCCGGATCGTGCCGGGCCTGGGCGGCGGGGGAACGGTGTCGCTGGAGTCCGTCAACTTCCCCGGCTACCACCTGCGCCATCGCGGCTTCCAGGCATGGGTGGAGCGCGACGACGGCTCGGCGACGTTCCGTGCCGACGCCACCTTCACCCGCCGGGCCGGCCTGGCCGACGGTTCGGCGGTGTCGCTGGAGTCCGTCAACTTCCCCGGCTACTACCTGCGCCATCGTGACCTCCAGATGTGGGTGGAGCGCGACGACGGCTCGGCGGCCTTCCGTACCGGCGCCACCTTCACCCTGGAGTGACCCGCCGGCCTGGTTTCCCGGGCCGCCCATGCTCGATGCGGGCGGCCCGCTGCTCCCGCCACACCCATTCCGAAGCGTTTCCAGGAGCCCCCATGTCGCGAAAAAAGGGCATCATTGGCGCAATCTGTGCGCTTCTTCTCAGTCTCAGCTGCATAGCCGCCCTCACGGCGCCCGCCCAGGCGGTGGGGGAGACCACTTTCCGCAACCCGCTGCTGGCCGACGGCGCCGATCCGTGGCTGCAGTACCACCAGGGCAACTACTACCTGGCCGGCACCACCTGGAACTCCCAGCTGGTGATGCGCAAGTCACCGACCCTGGCGGGCCTGCGCACCGCCGCTCCGCAGTACGTCTGGTCGGACACCTCCGCCGGCGCCTGCTGCAACTTCTGGGCGTTCGAGTTCCACCGGCTCAACGGCCCCAGCGGAACCCGCTGGTACATGATGTACACCTCCGGGCAGAGCGGCACCCTCGACCGCCAGCACCTCAGCGTGCTGGAGAGCGCCGGCGACGACCCGCTGGGGCCTTACAGCCTCAAAGGCTCGCCGATGCCGAGCACCTGGAACATCGACGGTTCCTATCTCCAGCTGAACGGCCAGCTGTACCTGCTCTGGTCGGAGTGGCAGGGAGCGGACCAGAGCATGTGGATCGCGCGGATGACCAACCCCTGGACCATCACCGGCTCCAAGGTGCTCATCTCCCGGCCCACCTACGGCTGGGAGACCGTGGGCGGTCGGGTCAACGAGGGCCCGGAGGTGCTGCAGCGGGGCGGGAAGACCTTCATCGTTTACTCGGCCAGCTCCTGCAACACCCCGGACTACAAGCTCGGCATGCTGACGCTGACCGGCAGTGACCCGCTCAGCGCCTCGTCATGGACCAAGTCCGCCAACCCGGTCTTCCAGCAGGGCAACGGCGTGTACGGCCCCGGACACAACGGCTTCTTCAAGTCCCCGGACGGCTCCGAGGACTGGATCGTCTACCACGGCAACGCCTCTACCGCCCAGGGGTGCGGGAACACCCGCTCCACCAGGGCGCAGAAGTTCGCCTGGAACGCGGACGGCACCCCCGACTTCGGCACGCCCGCCGCTACCACCGTCGACCTGCCGGTGCCCTCCGGTGAGCGCGGCCCGCTCACCGCGGCGGTGAAGGGGGCCGCGTACACACTCGTCAACCGCAACAGCGGCCTGTGCCTGGCCACCACCGGTGGCTCCGGCGCCGACGGCGCCAACGTCGCCCAGCACTCCTGCGCCGGCTCCGCCGCCCAGTGGGTGCTGGACTCCACCGCCGACGGCTACCACCGCCTGGTCAACAAGCAGAGCAACAAGGTGCTCGATCTCGCCGACTGTGGCACCGCCGACGGCGTCAACGTCCGGCAGTGGGCCTGGTTGGACAACACCTGCCAGCAGTGGCAGCCGATCACCACGACCGACGGCTGGCTACGGCTGCAGAGCCGTAGCAGCGGCAAGGTGCTCGACGTCGCCGACTGCGGCACCGCCGACGGCGCGAACGTCCGGCAGTGGGCCTGGCTGGGCAACACCTGCCAGCAGTGGCGGCTGCAGCCGGTCGGCACGGCCGCCGTCGCCAGCGCGCAGAGCGGCAAGGTGCTCGACGTCACCGACTGCTCGACCGGCAACGGCGCGAACGTCCGGCAGTGGCCCTGGCTGGGTACCGCCTGCCAGAAGTGGACCTTCACCCACACCGACAACGGCTACCAGCGGATCCAACCCGCCCACAGCAGCGGCAGCTGCCTGATCGTGAACGCGGCCTCCACCGCCGACGGCGCCGATGTGGCGCAGGGGGCCTGCTCCGGCACCAACGCCCAGTGGCGCCTTGAGGTGCTCGCCGACGGCTCGGTCAGGTTCCTGGCACGGCACAGCGGCAAGGCACTCGACCTCGCCAACTGCGGGCTCGCCGACGGCACCGACATCGTGCAGTGGTCGTGGCTGAACAACATCTGCCAGCGGTTCCACCTCCGGGCGACCTGACCGGTCCGGCGGGCGACGGGCACCACCGGGACCGGCTGTCTCCGATCGAGGTCTCCAGACCCGAGCAGGTCCTCGCCCGCGCACGATCTCAGCCTTCTGCGCCTTCGGACATGCGGACCCGGGAGCCTGATGGCACACCGCCGGTGTCCGAACTACTGAGGGAACCTCAGTATGGCGTTGTGCGCAACGATGCCCTCGCGTTCGAGCGCGTCACGGTAGGGCCTGTCCGAGTGCAACGTCACCACGTCGACTCACTGGATCGACCCGGCGGTACGGGTGGAGAAGGTGGCTATCTGACCGAGTTGCGGGTCGCGCGTCGTCGTGCGTGCTGAAAGCGCGGTTCAGGGGTGTTGGAGGGGCCCGGATCCCGCTCGGCGGCGTGCGGCCACCATGGGCGAAGGCCAGTGGCGGGCCGGGGGCGCCCCCATCACCCGCCACCGGTAGACGTGACCCCTCCGCCGCGCTTTTCCTCCGACGGTGAGCAGCCGGGTGTGACCGGGTCCTTGCGGTTACCCCTAGAGGATGCCGATGCCGATGTTGCCGTAGTCGAGGGGCATCCCGTTCCCGACCCCGTCTCCGATTCCGATCCCGAGTCCGTCCCACGGGTCGGAGGGGGAGGCCGTCGCGTGAGCCGGACCGGCGGCTAGTACGGGCGCGGCCAGGACGGCGCCGAGAGTGATCAGCCCAGCGGCGATCGTGCTGCGGTTCATCGCGGTCTTCTCCTTTGGGCGAGGGCGGCCCACCTGCTGCGGGCCGCCTCTCCATTGCTGTGCGCACTCATATGACTACCTGGAGAGAGCCGGTTCAACTTTGCGCGGCATCCGGACAACGGTTGAAGTTCGGGACACTCCCGCAGCTGTCCGGCCTGAGTCGCGACGGGAAGGGGCTTCCGCTATGTATCGAACACGCGTCCCCGTTCGCGCCACCTTTCCGGGGAGGAACCGGTCCGACACCGGAGGGTGCGGGTGGTCCGGCCGCCGGCACCGTTAGCCGCCCATCTCGTCCCACCGGTCAGAAGACCTGGAGGTCCAACTTTTTTGCGTACGGCCGGTTCCGGTGCTCGGCCGGGACCGCAAACCGCGAAGACTTGTTCGCGAAGGAATCTTTGCGAAGAAGTCTTCGCAGTTTAGGGTGACGGTATGACTGACCCGAGAGTGAAGCTGGATGGTCCGCAGACCGAAGCGGACGCGGTTGTTCTGGACGCCAAGGGGCTGCGCGCCTTGGCGCACCCGGTGCGCGTGCAGTTGGTCGGGCTGCTGCGGAAGTACGGCCCGTCCACGGCTACCCGCCTCGCGGAACGGCTGGGCGTGAATTCCGGCACGGCCAGCTACCACCTGCGTCAGCTCGGCGCGGCCGGTTTTGTCGAGGAGGACACGGAACGCGGTAACGCGCGAGAGCGCTGGTGGCGCTCGGTATACCGGACGACCTGGTTCAATGACCCGGACCTGGCCGAGCGAGAGCCCGAGGCCGCACTGGCCTACCTGCGGTCTGTCGCCGCCATCTACACCCTGCGCACTCAGCAGACGCTGAACGAGCTGCAGACGATGCCTCGCGCGTGGCGGGATTCTTTCGACATGAGCGACTGGGCCCTTCGGCTCACGCCCGAGGAGACCGCCGCTCTGTACCGGGATTTGCGGGACGTCATCGCCCGCTACCGGCGGGATACGCCGGAGATGGCGGCGAGGGCCCCGGAGGGAGCCGAACGGGTCGCCCTTATCACCTACCTCCTGCCTGAGCTGGACGCGCCCGCAGCGGCGGCAGTTCAGGCCGGTCCCGAGAATGCGGCAGGAACGGAGAGGTTATGAGGGAGGGGGTTTCGGGCGCTGGCCGGATATCCGGCCAGCGGTCCTTACGGCCGCTGGGTGGGGTGCTGGCGGCCATGGCCGTGTCGCTGACCGGTACTCGGATCTCGGCCGTGGCATTGCCCTGGTTCGTGCTCGTGACGACCGGCAGCGCCACCCAGACCGGGCTGGTCGCCTTCTTTCAGATGGCTCCATATGTGGTGGTCAAGGCGTTCACCGGGCCACTGGTGGACCGGATCGGCCCACGGCCTGTTTCCTGGACCACGGATCTGGTCAGCGCGGCCGCCGCTGCCATGGTTCCTCTGCTCCACGCCCTGCACCTGCTGTCCTTTCCGCTCCTGCTGGTCTTGGTCGCGGTGATTGGCGCGGCCCGTGGCCCAGGCGACCTGGCCAAGGAAGTCATGGTGCCGGAAGCGGCTGAGCGCGGTGGAGTACCGCTGGAGCGGGCCACCGGTCTGTCCGGCGTGATCGAACGGCTTGCTTCCACCGTCGGTCCAGCAGTCGGCGGCTCACTGGTGGCGCTGCTCGGCCCTTTGACAGGGCTTGTCGTCAACGCGGGCTGCTTCGCTCTCGGATCAGTGATCATCGGACTGGCGTTGCCTCGCGGTATGGGGCACGCAACCGAGGAAGCCTTGTCGCAGGAAGACGAAACGGGACCGGGCTACTGGCGACGATTCGGCGAGGGCTTCACCTTCCTGCGCGGCGAGCCGTTGCTGCTCACCATCATCGTCATGGTGGGGATCACCAACCTGCTGGACGCGGCGATCAACGCGGTGCTCATCCCCGTCTGGGCCAGAGAGTCCGGCAACGGGCCGACCGCGATCGGCCTGATGGGCAGTGTGATGGGAGCCGCGGCGGTCGCCGGGAGCCTGATCGCTGCGGCGGCCGCGCACAGGCTGAATCGCAGGGTGGTGCTTCTCGCCGGATTCCTGTTGGCCGGGGCACCGAGATTCCTGATCCTCGCCTTCGATGCCCCGCTGTGGGTAGTATTGACCGTCTTTGCCGTCAGTGGGTTCGGGGCCGGCTTCATCAACCCAGTGCTGGGGGCAGTCCTCTTCGAACGGGTGCCGCGCCGCATGCTTGGCCGGGTCAACGCGCTCGGTGACTCGCTGGGCTGGGCCGGGATCCCTCTCGGCGGCCTGCTCGCTGGGGCGGCGGTGGCCGCTGTCGGACTCGCGCCGGTACTGCTCGTCTGCGGGACCGTGTACTTTCTCACCACGAATCTGACGGGACTGCGGCCGGAGTGGCGCGAGATGGACCGTACGGGTGGGCGGGGCAGCCTGAAGCCACGCTCCAAGGAAGACGCCTCACAAGGCGGTGTGGATGTGGCGACTGGTGAACAGCACCACGGCGTTGAGTGCCGGGCCGAGGGCGGCCGGTCTCTCCAGGCATGAAAGCCCGACTCCGAGACGCTTGAACGCGGCAGCGGACCTGGATGGGAAGTCCTTCGGCGGCCATCACCGCGACCCTCCCAGCGGGAGGCGACGGGATACCACTCTCCGCATACCCGTTCGTCGGGCCATGGTGGAGCATGAACTGTTCGGTCTACCTTGCGCTGGGCGTAGGTATACAAACCGGGCAGGTCGCGTCTGTCTGGTAGTGAGCCGTATCGAGGGATGAAGCGCGCATCGTCGACCGCCCTAAACCGCGTACGGAGACCACCCGGCATCAGGGATCGTAAGGGCGATACAAATCGCCGACGGGTTTACAGCCCGTGACCGTTTCTTGCGCCCCATGGTCGCCGGCCTACGGCGGCACTTCTTTCCATGGCGGCGACCGCCTCGATCGTTGCAGGTCAAGGCAGACGCGTCCCGAGATCCATCCATTGTTCGATCTGCGTTCGCAGCGGTCCCGCCGTCAATCCGTCGGTCCTCGCCTCGACCGCGCTCCTGTGCGTAGAGCAGGTTGGCCTGATACACACCCAGCCACTGGTTGACACGGTCCTCGGTGAACTCGGCACCACCACCGCTCCCCATGCCACCATCTCCATGCTCTACTGCCCGGCCTCCGGCATGGGAGGTGATGCCGTAGTAACCCGGGCCGGCGACCAGGACCTTGTCGAAACAGGTATAGCGCTCACGCTCTTCTGCGTCAGGTTGATCGACAGCTCCGGGACGGTACAACTGTGATTTCGAAGCGGTCCCGTAGGACGTTCACCACCCGCTCGGCCGGTATGGAGAACACGTCCGTGCCCAAGGGCCGCTTCTCCCGTCATGACGGTGAAGATGCGGCGTACCCCACAATGAAGGAGATGTCCTCCAGCCTTCTTGTGCGTGCTACCGCGTCTCTTCACGGCCTGGCTTTGGGCGACGCCTTCGGCTCCCAGTTCTTCGTTCCGGCCAATCGACAAGCCTTCTCCGACCGCTTGCTTCCGCCCGCTCCATGGCAGTGGACCGATGACACAGAGATGGCGTGCTCCGTCTACCGAGTCCTGGCCGACCACGGCACCATCGACCAGGATCGGCTCACCGTCGGCTTCGCCACCCGTCACGACTTCGACCGCGGGTACGGCCCGGCAACCAACCGGATGCTCCGTCTCGTCCGCGAAGGTGGTGACTGGCGGATGCTCTCGGCCGAACTGTTCGACGGCAAGGGGTCGTGGGGCAACGGCGCCGCGATGCGGGTGGCGCCGCTCGGCGCCTGGTTCGCCGATGATCTCGCGCGCGTCGTCCACCAGGCCGCCCTGTCGGCGCAGGTCACCCACACCCACCCTGAAGCAGTGGCCGGCGCGATAGCCGTGGCCGTGGCCGCGGCGACGACCGTCACGGAGCCTCATCTCTCAGCAGGGGGTTTTCTGGACAGGATCAGGGAACACGTGCCCGCGAGCATGGTCCACGACGGCATCGTCGAGGCCCGGCGACTCCTCACCATCGATGATCCCGACCTCGCCGCCACGATGCTGGGCAACGGGCGGCAGGTCAGCGCGCACGACACAGTGCCCTTCACCCTCTGGGTCGCCGCCCGCGAACGCCAGGACTTCGAAGCGGCCATGTGGACCACCGCGGCGGCAGGTGGTGACATCGACACCACCTGCGCCATCGTCGGCGGCATCATCGCGGCTTCAGGGAGCGCCCGTCCGCCTTCGGAGTGGAGAAGGCGATGCGAGCCGCTACCGGACTGGGCGGATGTCCCACCACTCAGCCGTGAACCGGGCGCCTCAGGCGGTTCCCAACCGTAACGCTGGGGGTGATGATCGATCCTGATCACGTAGGAAGGCATTGGGAAGGATCAGATCACGCTTGTTGGTGGGGTTCCACTGACTAAGGCTTCACGATCTACGCCATGCCTGCGCCTCGTTTCTCCTCGCCTTCGGCGCCTCGCTTGGAGCCGTGATGAAGACACTGGGGCACAGTCAAATCGGACTGACCGTGAACACGTACACGCACGCGCTCCCGGACATCGAACGGGCGGCCGTCGACGTGGTCGCCAAGAAGCTTTTTGGGTGATCAAAGACATGCTGATGGCCGGACTCTTGGCGAGGTTCGGCCCTCATGGCTGTCAAAGGCTGCTGTCATCGCCCTTTAAAGCAGGATCGATAACTGCTGTTTTCGCAGGCAGGGAGCCTGGGATTCGAACCAAGAACCTACGGATTAAAAGATCGGCTTCGCGCTGTTCCGGACAGTTCAATGCAGGCCGGCGGACGTGTGCGGTCCATCCTGAACGGCTCTGAACGCCCCTGTATTGCAACCCGAAGTGCAACCCCGGATTGGCGTGGTGATCAGGAGGCAGGTGCGCGGCAGCGCAGTGATCTTGTCGGTGGAGCCCCCTATGCTCCTCGGCCATGGAAAGAGACGAAACTCCTACGGTGGAAACCGCACAGATGGACGTCGAAGTGCACTACAGACATGCTTACCTCCTCGATGAGGATGACGACTGCTATCCAGACGGCATGTTGGACGACTCTCCAGCTCACCCCGTTGGGATCATCCGAGTGGAAAAGGGCATCGCCTTCCTGATCACCGGTCTTCACACGGGCACGGTGAGTTTCACCGTAGCTGTAGCCGATCAGGATCCGGGTGCCGACCTTGAGGGCTATGAAGACATAGTAGAGATCAGCTTCGAGTCGCCGTCAGGTTACATCTCGCTGTATGAATCGGGGGGTGCAGGCGTTCACGGCATCCCTTCGTTATCCGCCGGCCCCGGGACGTATCGCTTCCGGTATCACGCGCGTGGAATGGACGCCGCCCGTGAAAAGAATTTTTCCGATGTGGTGATCGATCACTACTTTCTTCAAATTTGGCCGGCGTTGCACAGTGATCCCGTCGTACTCAAGTCCACCAGCTCATATTTCCGATACTGGCTGAGCGCCGGGTGATGCGGTAAGGCCGGCACGGAAGAGATCGGGCGGCGTCATCAGCTTGGGAAGTCTCTATCGTGCCTGGCTGTTGAGCTGGGAAGACGCTGACGTGCGGAGGAGCAGGGCGAGTGACCGTGATTCTCCGTGAGTCCTCCTTGATCACTTCTCTGACGGGCACGCAACGGGCACGGACACTGCTCTGTCCTCACCGGTACTGCGGCTGAGGTCGGTCACGTCCGCCGAGGCGGTGTATCGCCGATCTTCTCGGCCGCGGCTCCTTCGACATCACCTGCCGTCATGCCCTGCCCATCGAAGTCGACAAGGCGGCCGCCCTGAACGCCCTCGTCATCGACCACACGGAAGGAATCCAGTCCAGCCTCATCGGGCAGTCCAACCCGGGCACCCCGGTACTGCACACCGACGCCCAGGTCACGGCCTGGCTGCCGGTCACCGATGCGGTCCACACCAACGGCGGGCGTATCTTCGCTCAGATCATGCACGCGGGCCGCGCCTCCCACCCCGACACCACGGGAACGCGGCCGGTGGGTCCCTCGGCCGTCCCCGCCGTCGGGCAGGTGTTCACTCCGGCCGGGCCCAAGCCGGCTCCGTGCCGCGGGCGTTGGACACCGGTGCACGTCGCCGGCCGCGGCCTGGAACAGTGCCTCGAAGGTCGCCGGGTTCTCGTGAGGTCAAGGCTGACAGCGGTCGCACACTATGGCGCACCGGGGGGCTTGTGGCAAGACCCGGGTCGTGCTGCAGAATTTCCGACCGAAGCAAGAACCCGCGAAATGAGGAGAGTCATGATCTCGACTGAGGAACGATATCGGAAGCGTCGTATTGAGGTCGATGGGCTTGAAATGGCATACGTCGAGGAGGGAGAAGGTGATCCGATCGTCTTTCTTCACGGCAACCCGACTTCGTCGTACGTGTGGCGGAATGTAATCCCGTATCTGGCGGACAAAGGGCGCTGCATCGCCCCGGACCTGATCGGGATGGGCGAGTCCGCGAAACTTCCGGCCAGCGGGCCGGGCTCATACCGCTTCGTCGAGCATCGCCGCTATCTCGATGCGTTCCTTCAGGCCCTCGACGTACGTGAGCGGGTGGTCATGGTGCTGCAGGACTGGGGTTCGGCCCTGGGTTTCGATTGGGCGTACCGTCAGCCTTCCGCACTCCGGGGTATCGCCTACATGGAGGCGTTCGTGGCTCCGATTCCCTCGTGGAGCGACTGGCCGGAGCCTGCGGTTGCGCTCTTCCAGGCGATCCGCTCCACTGCAGGTGAAGAGATGGTCCTCGACCAAAACTTCTTCGTTGACGACGTCTTGCCTGCAGAGGTGCTGCGAGGGCTGTCGGAGGCGGAGATGGCCGTCTACCGTCGTCCCTACACGGAACCGGGCGAGTCACGCCGACCGACGCTGACTTGGCCACGCGAGGTTCCCGTTGCGGGCGAACCACGCGATGTTCACGATGTCGTCACGCGTTATGCGGAATGGCTCGCTAAGTCTTCGGTTCCCAAGCTGTTCATCGAGGCGGTTCCAGGAACAATGTTTGAAACACACCGGGCCATCGCCCGGTCGTGGCCGAATCAGGCACACATCACGATCACGGGTGGCCACATGGTTCAAGAAGACGCTCCCGATCAAATCGGGGCGGCCATCGCCTCCTGGCTGCGAGATCTCTCCTGAAAAGTCCGTGTAGTAGCGGTCGAAGACGGCGGAGAAGCGCTCGGGCTCCCGCCAGGACTGCTCGATGATCACGGCGTCCGCGGTTTGCGCGGGTGCGGAAGGTGTAGGAGATCGTGACCTCCCGCGGCTCCGTTTCCTTGCTGGTTCCAGTGGTCACGGTGAAGACCTGGCCCTTGGCCCGTCCGCTGCGGCGGATGTTCCTGTCCCGGCCATCTACCGTGAACTGCACCAGCTCGCCGGTCAGACCTGCCGCCGGCGGGAAGAACCAGACGAAGGTAGACGAGGGATCTTCGAGCAGCTCGCGGTAGTTCTCACGGCTGGAGACGCAGGCGAAGCGCATGGCCGGGCTTGGACTCGTGACGCGGTACTCCCGGCGGACGGTGACCGCGAACATCGCATCGGGACCAGACGGCAAGCCGCTTTCCCGGGGAGATAGAGACACGGAGACGTCCAGGTCATGTCAGCGCTCGCCAGAGCGAATGATCTGCTCTTTGATATCGGCGTAAATATCCTCGGCCAGTGGCCGGTCGCCAAGCTGAAGGGCCAGGGCGTTGCGAGCGATCTGATCTAAGGTGTCCGGCGAGGCGACTCGCCACCGGACATAGGCGGAACCGAGCTGGAGAGGTGGGGCCATTGGACTTCTCCTGAGGGCTTGCCGGCTCCATAATCACTGCGTGTCCAAGATGCCGGTGTGGTCTAAGTTGGCACTCGTCCTGATGGTGCCGGCATTGGTGGTCAAGGTCCTCACGTTGACCTTCTGGGCGGGTGGCACCGTACGCGAACTACTTGACTGGGTGTTCATCGTCATCGGTGTTCTTGCCGTGGCGCCCTACCTGGGAGTCGGTGTGCGGGGGCTGGTCAAAGCACGCAGGCAGGACTATCCCAAGCCCTTGCCGGGGAAGCAGCCGATGGAGCGCGTAAACGTCTGATGATCTCCTCGGCACTCCGGCTTTTTGTTGCCCTGATGGGGCTGTTCGCGATTTCCGGGACTCTCAGGTCGGTTATCGGGTCGTTCGGCTGGGGCGTGGATGTCCTCGGGTTTCTCCCTGTGATCCTGTTTTTCTCCGCAACGGGGATCTCTGTGGTCACTGTGCTGTGGGCCTCGATGAGGTCGAGCACGTAGGGAGCGAGCGGCCGACGCCAGGTCGCAGGTGCCGGAAGAGCCGCGAAACGTTGGGCCACTGGCCGGATGAACCTGTAGGCGGCGGGGCGGTCTCCCTCTGGCTGAATACCGGGGTGCACGCACCGGAGGCGGCGGAGAGAGCGGAGCACGGGGTGGACGTGTTGCTCAAGGTCTACGCCAAGTGCATCGACGGCCAGCGCGAGGTGGCCAACCAGCGCATCCTGGCTGCGCTCACTGTGTGAGGCATCGTAAGAACACCATGACGACGAAGGGTCCCGGCTCACACCGGGGCCCTTCGCTATGTCGGAAGGTGATCATTATTCGTGAATGCGGTGATGCCACCATCCGCCGAAGCGCCATGGGTAGTAACGCGCCCAAGGGTCTGGGATGGTCCGGCGGTAGAACTCCTCGTCCAGCCGCGTCACGAGTTGTGAAAGCTCTGCCTTGGCTGAAGATCGAAGGCGTCGCAAGGTGTATTCCAGCGTGTTCCGGGCCTCTGCCGGGTCGCAGCAAGGACAGTTCGCTTCGGGCAGGTAGAGGTGGCGGCCGGGCTGCCGGAGGAACCGCTCGTATTCGGCGAAGGCCTCAGCGACGGATCCGGGCCATAGGGGGTGGAATTCGATTCGTGCGATGGCCGCACGGGTCCGGCTGGAGACGCCGGGAATCTGGGGAGCTGGGTGATGGCGTCGGCGATTCGCCCACACTTGCGCGCGGAGGATGCGCGGCCGTCTACGCGGCATCGGCCTTTCGGGTCGTCATGAAGCGCATCGTGCCACACCTCGACATCACGAACCACCCCGCGACGTGCCCCGGAGGGCTCGGAATCCTTCCGCGAGTCTCCGGAGCCACCGGTCCCACCTGGGAAAACGGGGCCTCGGGCATTCCGCGTATGATCCACTATCAGCGGCATACGGCTGCTTCCGGCTGCCTGAGGGGCGCGTACCTCCGGCAAGCAAAAGACCAGGTCAACGGCTAGATGACCTGGTCTCGGCAGCGCACCCTGCAGGATTCGAACCTGCGACCGTCGGATTAGAAGTCCGGTGCTCTATCCAGCTGAGCTAAGGGTGCTCCCGCTCAATTGTGCATGATCCGGGGAGTGCTCATGTATCGGTTTTGGGGCTGTGTCGCGAGGATCACTCCGCGGCGCCCCGCGCCTTCGGGGGGAACCGCCGTCCGGGCGCCCCGACCCGGGTGGACGGTGGCCGGATTCCGGCTGTTCGGGGCGGGGGAACCGGGCTGGACGGTCCGGGAACCTCCCCGGTGACCTGCCACTCTCCTGCCGGGCGCGGCGGCGGATGTCCGATGGGCGGATGACTTCCGGATGTTCCATCCGGCAGGGAGATGTCTGCCCGAATCGTCCCCGCGGGGAGGCGGAGCGGTCTACGCTCGGGTGGCATGTTCGCCGTCACGACCCAACAGGAGATTCCCCTTCTGGGCGGTGATGTCACCGACGGGGTGGTGCGGGTCGGGGACACCGTCCGCCGGCCCAGCCGGGCCTCCACCGCTTCGGTGCACGCGCTCCTGCGGCACCTGGAGCGTTCCGGGTTCGAGGGGGCGCCCCGGGCGTTGGGTGTGGACGAGCGGGGCCGGGAGGTGCTGAGCTACGTCGAGGGCGGCTCCGCGGCCAGGCCGTTGCCCGGGTACGCGCTCGGTGCGGAGTCGCTGGCCGCGCTGGCGCGGCTGCTGCGCGGCTTCCACGACGCGGCCGAGGGGTTCGTCCCGCCGCCGGGGGCCGTCTGGGAGGGCGGGTCCAACGACGACGCGGCCCCGAAGCTGATCGGGCACTGTGACGTCAATCTGGACAACGTGATCTTCCGTGACGGGCTGCCGGTCGCGTTGATCGACTTCGACATGGCCCGGCCGACGACCCGGCTCTTCGATGTGGTGACCACGCTGCGGCACTGGGCGCCGATCGCCGACCCCGTCGATCTGGAGCCGCTCCAGCGCCGCCTTGAGGTCGGGCCCCGGCTCCGCCTGTTCTGCGACGCGTACGGCCTGGCGCCTCGCGACCGCAGACGCCTGCTGGATCTGGCCCGGCTCCGCTTCGACCGCTCGTACCAGGTGATGCGTGCCAGGGCCGAGGCCGGGAGCGGTGGATGGGCCCGGATGTGGGCCGGTGGGGCGGGGGTGCGCATCCGGCGGGCCCGGGTGTGGCTGGAGACCCACCAAGATGAACTCCATGAACATCTCATTTAGTCGACTAATCGCCAAAGTGGGACTAAAGAGACCTGGAGTGGCCGAAGGGGTGGGGATGCTCGCCGGGGTCGTGATCGACGCCGTGCTCGCCGATCCCCGGCGCGGGCACCCGGTCGCGCTGTTCGGCACCGCCGCCGCCGAGGTGGAGAAGCGGGTGTACGGGGACGGCCGGGCAAGGGGCGTGCTGCACGTCGCACTGTGCGTGGTTCCGGTGGCGTTGCTCGGCCACGCCGCGACCCGGCCGGGTGATCCCATGGTGCGGGCCGCGCTGAGCGCGGCGGCGACCTGGGCCGTCCTCGGCGGTACCACGCTGGGCCGCGAGGGGGCCGCGATGGCCGAACTCCTGGAGGGCGGTGACCTGGCCGGGGCCCGGGAGAGGCTGCCTCATCTGTGCGGGCGGGATCCTTCCGGGTTGGCGGTGCCGGAGCTGGCGAGGGCCACCGTGGAGTCGATCGCGGAGAACACCTCCGACGCGGTGGTGGCGCCGCTGTTCTGGGGGGCGGTCGCCGGGGTGCCCGGCCTGCTCACCTACCGGGCGGTCAACACGCTGGACGCGATGGTCGGCCACCGCAACGAGCGCTACGAGCGCTTCGGCTGGGCCGCGGCCCGCCTCGACGACGTGGCCAACTTCGTACCCGCCAGGATCACCGGGCTGCTCGCCGCGCTCGGCGCCCCCCTGGTGGGCGGTTCGACGCGGCGGGCGGCGGCGGTGCTGCGCGGGGACGGCCACCGTCACCCCAGCCCCAACGCGGGCCGCTGCGAGGCGGCGTTCGCGGGCGCGCTGGACCGCACGCTCGGCGGGGTGAACGTGTACGGCACCCGGGTGGAGCACCGGCCGAAGATGGGCGAGGGACCCGAGCCCTCGGTCGCCGACATCCGCCGGTCCGTACGGCTGGCGCGGGCGGTCGGGCTGGCCGCGGCGGGGCTCGCCGTCCTGGCCGCCGTGCGCGGATCGCGCGGGAGGAAGGGGTGAAGGGGGCGCTGCTGGTCGCCGGGACCACCTCCGACGCGGGCAAGAGCGTCGTCACCGCCGGGATCTGCCGCTGGCTGGCCCGCCAGGGGGTGCGGGTCGCACCGTACAAGGCGCAGAACATGTCGTTGAACTCCTTCGTCACCGCCGACGGCGCCGAGATCGGCCGGGCCCAGGCGGTGCAGGCAGCCGCGTGCGGGCTGGAGCCCAGCGCGGACATGAACCCGATCCTGCTCAAGCCGGGCAGCGACCGGCGCAGCCAGGTCGTGGTGATGGGCAGGCCGATGGCCGAGGTCGACGCGATGGAGTACTGGGACGTCAAGGAGCGGCTCCGTCAGGTCGCGGTGGACGCGCTGGAGCGGCTGCGGGCCTGCTACGACGTGGTGGTCTGCGAGGGGGCGGGCAGCCCGGCGGAGATCAATCTGCGGGCGGGCGACATCGCCAACATGGGGCTGGCCCGTGCCGCTAACCTGCCGGTCGTCGTGGTCGGTGACATCGACAGGGGCGGGGTCTTCGCCTCGCTGTACGGGACCGTGGCGCTGCTGGAGCCCGCCGACCAGGCGCTGATCGCCGGGTTCATGATCAACAAGTTCCGGGGGGCGCCCGAGCTCCTCGAACCGGGCCTGGACATGATCAGGGAGCTGACCGGCCGCGAGGTGTACGGGGTGCTGCCCTGGCTGGACGGCCTCTGGATGGACGTCGAGGACTCCCTGGCCCTGGACAACCGGCCCGCGCCCGGGACGCGCGCCCCGTACGGCGGGCAGAGTCTGCGGGTGGCGGTGGTACGGCTGCCGAGGATCTCCAACTTCACGGACGTGGACGCGCTGGCCTCCGAGCCCGGGGTGACGGTCCGCTACGTGACCTCGCCGGGCGAGCTGGACGACGCCGATCTGGTGGTGCTGCCCGGCTCCCGGGCCACGGTCTCCGACCTGGCCTGGCTCCGCGCCACCGGCCTGGCCGAGGCCCTGCGGGGACGGGCCGTGCTGGGCATCTGCGGCGGCTACCAGATGCTCGCCAGGACCATCCGTGACGACGTCGAGTCGGGGGCCGGCCTCGTCGAGGGGCTGGGGCTGCTGCCCGCCTCGGTGGAGTTCGCCGAGGACAAGACACTGGGCCGCCCGGTGGGCGCCGCCTACGGCTGCCGGGTCGAGGCGTATGAGATCCACCACGGCGTCGTGACGGTCGACGGCGGCGAGCCCTTCCTGGACGGCTGCCGGTACGGCTCGGTGTGGGGCACCACCTGGCACGGCGCCCTGGAGAACGACGACTTCCGCCGGGCCTTCCTGGCCGAGGTGGCCGCCGTCTCCGGCCGCGACTTCACCCCGGCCCCCGACGTGTCGTTCGCCGCCCTGCGTGAGGAGCGACTGGACGCGCTCGGCGACCTGGTCGAGCGGAACGTCGACACCGGGGCACTGCTCAGGCTGATGGAGGGCGGGGCGCCTTCGGGCCTGCCGTCGCTTCCGCCCGGCGCCACCCGGCACGAGGCCCCCTACCTCTCCCGGGGCGGCTCCTCCGCCGGCTGACCGGTGGCGGGGCGGACCGGCGAGGGGGCGTCCGCATTCTTTTCCGGCGCGGCAGGGGAGAAGGGGGCCATGGCCTAGTAAAATCGGTATTTCCCCTGCCAGATCCGATGGGGGAAGTCTGGGAGGTCGGTGATGGTCCGCATCATCGTGTTGTTCGTTGTCATCGTCGTGATCGCCATGGTGGTTCTCGGCGTGGCCCGGATGATCCGCTCCTTCTCGGCTCCCGAACCCGTCGTCGACAGCCCCCGCGAGATCCTCAGGCGTCGTTACGCGGCCGGTGAGATCGACGAGGACGAGTACCTCCGCCGGATGTCGGGTCTCTCCCAGGAGTGGTGAATCGGTCGGCCTGTCCGGGGCTTTCCGTCATTTTCGATGGTTCTTGTCAACGTCTCGCCGCTTTTCGGTGATCCTTGGAGGACAACCCCACCTCGTACCGAGGAGCAGGATGTCAGGACTCGAAGCCGTCGCTGCCGCCGCGGGAAAGGCCGTGGTGGGGCGTGCCATGCGCGAGGGGTTCGCCGCCAGGACAGCCAAGGTCGAACGGAACGCGGATCTGACCGCGCTTATTCGAAGTGGGTTCCCGGACCGGTTTCTGCGGCGCAGTCTCGAACGGCAGTTGGAGGCGGTCGCCGACGGGGTGGAGAGACGGCTGACGGTGCTCCTGGAACTGGAGTACGCGGGGCTCGCCGAGAACGATCGGGCGGCTGTCCTGTACGAGGTGATCGCGGCGGTCCAGGCCGCCGATCTCTCCGACCGGGCGCTTCTGTCGGTGGACATGGATCCGGTCAAACTCGCCAAGTCCGTTCGGGCCGGGTTGCCGGACCCGGCGCCGCAGTTGGGCGAGGCGGGTGCACGCCTGTTCGATGTGCTGCTGGACGAGTGTCTCGACTGCCTGGTCCGGATCGTCCAGCAGTTGCCGCAGTATCTACCCCGGGCCGGAACCGAGCTTCTCGGCCGTGTTTCGTCCGTCGAGGACCGTCTTGCCACCCTCGGTCAGCAGGTTTCCTCGGTGCTGGCCCGTCTGCCGGCCCGTTCCCTCGATGAGCCCTCCGGCACCCAGGATGACGCGGAGTTCCTGCGCCGCTATCTGGAGCACATCAGCACGACCCTCGACGAGGTCGAGTTGTTCGGCGTCCGGGTGGAGAGCTACCGCCCCCGTGCCACGCTGAGTGTCGCGTACATCAGCCTCAACGCCTGCCCTGACGATCTCGACCGGAGCGAAGGCCCCAAACGCATCCGTTTCGCCGAACTGACAGAGGGGGCGGCTCACCACCAGCCTGTCGCCTCGCGGGTGGAGAGCGCACTCGGCCACCTTCAGCGTGTCCTGCTCAGAGGGGGCGCGGGGTCGGGCAAGAGCACGCTGCTTCGCTGGCTCGCGGTGACCGCGGCCCGTGGCGGTTTCACCGGGGACCTGGCCGGGTGGAACGGCTCCGTCCCATTCGTGATCAAGCTCCGCAGCCATGGAACCGGCGGTCTTCCCGCCCCCGAGGATTTCGTCGCCGATGTGGCGAGGCCGGTCGCCGGGTTGATGCCCGAGGGCTGGGCGCACCGGGTCCTCGGCTCGGGACGGGCACTGCTGATGGTGGACGGTGTGGACGAGTTGAGCCCGCGGCACCGCCCGGCTGTCCGGCAGTGGCTGAAAGGTCTCCTCACGGCCTACCCGCGGATCCGGGTCATCGTGACCTCCCGCCCGGCGGCGGCCGACGCGCGATGGCTGAACGAGGAGGGCTTCTCCTCGGTGACGTTGGAGCCGATGACTCCGGCCCACCTGCGCGAGCTCGTACGGCAGTGGCATTCCGCCATGCGGGGTTCCAGGAACCTGCCGTTCGGGGTCGAGAAGCTGGACGAGTACGAGGGCGCGCTGCTGGCCAGGTTCGAGAGCAGTCCGCATCTCCAGACGCTCGCCTCCACGCCCCTGCTCGCCGCGATGCTGTGCGCTCTGAACCTGGACCGAGGCAAGCAGTTGCCGCGCAACCGGATGGGACTGTACGCCGCGGCGCTGGAACTGCTGCTCCAGCGCCGGGACGCCGAGCGGGGGATCGTTCCCGAGGTCGTTCTGGAGCCGGAGCAGAAGGTGCGGATTCTGCAGGACCTGGCATGGCAACTCGAGGTGTGGGGCCGCTCCGAGCTGTCCAGGGCGACGGCTCTGAAGCGGGTCGAGGAGAAGATCCTGACCATGCCCCGGGTGAACTGCACCGCCGAGGCCGTGCTGGAGCATCTGCTTCAGCGCAGCGGTGTCCTCAGGGAGCCGGTCCCCGGCCGGATCGATTTCGTACACCGCACCGTACAGGAGTATCTCGCTGCCAAGCAGGCGGCCGATGGTGCCGACGTGGAGCCGCTGATCGAGCGGGCGCACCTCGACCAGTGGCGCGAGACCGTGGTCATGGCCGCCGGACATGCCAATGCGCCACTGCGTCAGGAACTTCTGCGAGGGCTGCTCAGCCGGGTCGCCGAGGGCGGGAGGTATGCGCGGCGGCTACGCCTGCTCGTGGTCGGCTGCCTGGAGACGATCCAGGAGCTGCCCCGGGGCCTGGCGGAGGAGGTCGAGGACTGCTTCGCGGCGGTGATCCCCCCGCGGAACGCGGGTGAGGCCGGAACTCTCGCCTCGGCGGGTGATGAGGTACTTCGACGCCTTCCCGAGGACATCACCGGGCTTTCCGTGTCGCAGGCGGCGGCGACGGTGCGAGTCTGCTGGTTGATCAACGGCCCGGAGGCGCTGGAACGGCTTTCCCGATACTCCGGTGATTCCCGCCTGGACGTGCAGTACGAGCTGACCACGGCATGGGACTATTTCGACCCGGAGGAATACGCCCGGCGGGTGATGGCCGACTCTCCACTCGCGGTCGGTGCGTACGGCGCCGGATATATGAGCGCGGAGAATCCGAGGATATTTCCCCACCTGCGGCATCTGTGCAATGTGAACAGCCTGCGGGTCGACCACGACGGTGAGGATCTCGAATTTCTCAGGGACATCCGTCCGTTGCAAAGCCTGAGCGTGTTCCGGCTGGCCGGGCCAGGGGCGCTGGACGTGCTGGACCGCCACCCGGATCTGAAGAGACTCTGGGTGCGGTTGAAGAGGAATCCGGTCGACTCCCCATGGCCCCCCATGCCGCCCGCCCTGCGGAGTGCCTCCGTGCTCCACCACGACCCGGTGCCCGGTATCGGGTTCGTCGATCGTTTCCACATGGTCGAAGAACTCAGTCTCGACCGGCTCGACGATGTCACCGACTTCACGCCGCTGGCGCAGCTGTCCGGGCTGGGGACGCTGCATCTCCTCAACTGCCGCAAACTTTCGGAACCGGCCGTGTTCGGCACGCTTCCCAACCTGGTGACACTCGGACTCACCGAGCCGTCACTCGACGGGATCGCCGGACTCGTCGGCAACTGCCCGAACGTCAGGAGGATCGCGCTCCGCCACGTTCCGTGGCTCGACGACATAACCCCGCTCGCGTCGCTCGCTCTCGAAAGCGTCTCGCTCACCGAGTGCGTCAACCTTGCCGATCTCGCACCGCTGTCCGGACTGCGGGAACTCTGGAAGATCAGCATCAGGGGATGCGAGAAGATTCGTGATCTCTCCCCACTGGAGCCGCTGGAGAAGCTGAGGCAGGTCAACCTGAGAGGGTTGCCCGATGCGATCGATGTCGCGCCGCTGGCGGGGAAGCCCGGCCTGATCGTCATGATCGATGAGCGGCAGGAGCTCCGCAACGCGGACCTGCTCGATCCGACGGCGAAGCTCAGGCGCCTGTAGTCAGGACGCGGGGATGGAAGTGGGCTGGTTGGCGGTGATCCAGGCGTCGATCTCCTCCCACTGGTCGAAGAGCCACCGGATCTGGCTCTCCCGGTCGCGCGGCACCTCGGCGGCCTGGACCCGCCACCACTTGGCCTTGATCTCGGCACTCATCGGGAGGCGGTGCCAGACGTCTCCGAGGGTGACCAGATCGTCGAGGCCGGTATGCGCGACGAAGATCACGTCCGCCTCGGGGCAGGCCTCGATGGCGGCGATGGCCCCGTTGGGGCGGGGCGCCATCAGGTGCTCCAGCCCGCGGGCCCGCGCGGCCTCCTCGGACAGGCCCTTGCGCTCCAGCCGGAGGATGGCCCGCCAACGACGCCTGGGAGTGAAGTTGCCGCCCTCCGGGAAGATCACCAGGGCGTCGTCGGCGTCCATGCCCGAGGCCAGGCGGCGGATCTCGCCGAGAACGCCGCTCTCGGAGGTCTTGCGCGGGACGAAGGCGTTGGGAAGGCGGTTGATCACCACGTCCAGTGAGGGGTCGAGCTGCAGGGCGGCCTTCATCACGATCCTCGGGCGCCTGCCGTACCGGGCGAGAAGGTGGTGGACGAGCAGGAACGAGTCGCCGGGGCCCGCGTGGCGGGACAGCACGATGACGGGGCGGGTGAGGCGCCGGGAGAGTTCGTCGGAGGTGGGTGTCGGCTCGTCGATCTCGACGCTCAGCCGGAAGATCCGCACGGCCACCCCGTACACCTTGGACAGGAACCACCGGATCAGCGCGTAGTGCCGCTCCTGGTGCTCGTCGCGGTGGAGCCATCCGCCGAACCCGCTCGCCACCCAGAGGCCCAGGCAGGCGAATAGCGCCATCGACTCCAGTGCCAGCCACGCCACCGCGAACCAGACCAGCCGGGTGCCACGCCGCTGCGGGGGCGGCAGGTGCAGCGAGGCCGCGGCCACCACCAGCAGCCAGAGCGGGAGCGTGATCACCGCGACCACGGTGAGCACGATGACGAGCGGGGCCAGGATCAGACGGCGGATGATGCGAGGAGGCAGCATGAGCGGCTCCTGCCTGGGGGTGATGTGCGGTGCGGGTGTATGGCTCTGACGGGTTGACGACCTCCGGGGGTACCCCGAGGGCGCCGGTGTGCGCGGCCGCCTGGGGCCTCGGAGTGGGGAACTCTCAGGTGGACGGGTTACGGGCCAGGTAGCTGGACGATGCCTGGTACGCCCGTTCTATGTATCCAGATATATGCGATATATCCCGATAACGCAGCTGGGCCAGATCCATTCCCGGGCGTGCCTCGCCACCCGACGGCATGACATGGACCTCGATGTCGCCCGGCAGGGTGGCCATCTCCTCGGCGAAGCGGTGCCGCCTGGCGATCTCGAAGGCGGTCATCCCGACCTCCCACGGGCGCCTCGGCACCAGCAGGGGACGCTCGATCCTGCCCACGTGCAGCACGTACACCCGGCGGGCGCCCAGCGTGACCGCGCGGCCGACCGGGATGCTGTGCACCAGCCCGCCGTCGAGGAAGTGCTCGCCGCCGATGGGGACCGGGGGCAGCAGCCCGGGGACGGCGCAGGAGGCCAGCACCGCCTCGACCAGGGGCCCCTCGGTGAACCAGTGCGCGGTGGCGCGCTCGACCGAGGCGGCCACGCACTGGAACGGCACCGTCAGGTCCTCGATCCGCGAGACGGAGAGCGTCCGGGTCAGCAGGTCGCGCAGCGGCTGGCCGGAGTGCAGGTGGGTGCCGGTCCTGGCGAGGGTGGACAGCCGGGTCACCCACGACCCCGCGAACGCGGTACGGACCACGTTCGAGCCCCACAGTGTGGTCAGGCGCGCGACCGCGTCACCGGGGGAGGCGGCGAGCACGACGCCGTTCAGCGCGCCCACGGACGTGCCGACGATCACATCTGGCTTGATACCCGCCTCGTCGAGCGCCCGCAGCATGCCCACCTCGTGCGCGCCGAGGACACCCCCGCCACCGAGGACGAAGGCGGTGTCCACGCTCATCGGTCCTCCGTAGGTTGCCAGGCGGCCCGACGCCGCGCGATTCGTCAACGACCTCACGATAGACCGCGCCGGGGATCGGTACGGCCCTCGCGGGGTGCGGCCCGGTGGCACGACGGAGGGGCCGGGCGGGGCGGGGTCCGGATTCGGGCAAGGAAAAGGCGGCCAACTGTCGGGATCCGGCCATGGCCCCCGCGCCGGCGGGCGGGCACGATCGGGTGCATGACAGCGGTGGTGGAGACCGAGGGGCTCACCAAGTTCTACGGCGGGCGCCGGGGACTTGAGGATCTCGACCTGGAGATCCGGCCCGGAGAGGTGTTCGGGTACCTCGGCCCGAACGGCGCGGGAAAGACGACCACGATCCGGCTGCTCCTGGACGTGATCCGCCCCACCAGGGGCCGGATGACGGTCCTCGGCGGCGATCCCCGCGAGGCGGGCGTGCGGAGCCGGATCGGTTACCTGCCCGGCGAACTGGCCCTGGAGGGCAGGGAACGGGCGGGAGACTACCTCGCCTTTCTCGGCAAGGTACGCGGCGGCGTGCCCAGGGGGCGGATCACGGAACTGGCCGAGCGGCTGGAGGCCGACCTGGCGGTGCCGATGGGCAGGCTCTCCAAGGGCAACAAGCAGAAGGTCGGGCTCATCCAGGCGTTCATGCACGAGCCGGAGTTCCTGATCCTCGACGAGCCGACCAGCGGCCTGGACCCGCTGGTGCAGCAGGAGTTCCTGGCGATGATCCGCGAGGTCCGCGCCTCCGGCCGTACCGTGCTGATGTCCTCGCACGTGCTGGCCGAGGTCGAGCACGTCTCCGACCGGGTCGGCATCGTACGGGCCGGCAGGCTGGTCGCGGTGGAGGACGTCTCCGCGCTCCGTGGGAAGGCGGTGCGCCGGGTGGAGTTCCACTTCGACGCGCCGGTGCCCCGGGAGGCGTTCGAGAACCTGCCGGGCGTGCGGGACCTGCGGGTGGAGGGCGCCGGGGTGCGCTGCACCGTCGACGGCCGCCCGGACGCGCTGGTCAAGGCGGCGGCGAGGTTCACCGTGGTGCACATGGTCAGCGCCGAGCCCGACCTCGAAGAGATCTTCCTGACCTACTACAGCGAAGAGGAGGCGCGTCATGCCCGCGCTGGTGTCGAAGAGCCTGCGTGACTACCGGCGGGCGCTGCTCGGCTGGACGATCGGGATCAGCGCGTTCTTCGGGCTCTACCTGGCGTACTACCCGACCATCGTGAGCAACCCCGAACTCTACGGGCAGGTGGCGCTGACCAAGTTCCCGGGGGCGATGCGCGACCTCATGGGTGGTCTGGAGGACGGCTTCACCAGCGGTCCCGGCTACCTGCAGACACTGGTCTACCAGCTGTTCGGGCCGATGCTGTTCATCATGTGCGCCGCGGTGATCGGCAACCGGGCGATCGCCCAGCCCGAGGAGACGGGCACCCTGGAGCTGGTCCTCACCCTCCCGATCACCCGCGGGCGGCTGGTCCTGGAGCGCTTCGCCGCCCTCGCCCTTGCCCTGTTCGGCATGGCGGCGGTCACCTTCCTCGTCGTGCTCGGCCTGGCCTCGGCCGTCGGCATGGACGTTCCGGCCGACAGGATCCTGGCCGGTCACACCGGCGTCTTCCTGCTCGCCCTCTTCTTCGGCACGCTCTGCCTGACCGTCGGCGCGGTGACGGGACGCAGGGGGGTCGCCCTGGCGGTGGTCGGGGTGGTCGCGGTGGCCGGCTACGTGGTCGAGACGATGGGCAGGGACGTGGACGGGGTGTCCTGGCTGCGCTGGATCTCGCCGTTCCACTACTACCTCGACGGACGGCCGATCCAGCAGGGGTTTCCCGCGTGGGAGTATCTCGTGCTGGCAGGGGCGATCGTCGCGCTGGTCCTGACCGCGATACCGGCCTTCGACAGGCGTGACGTGGGAGTCTGATGGACGAGCTGCTCGGCGGCCATCTCCGGACGTTGAGGGAGGCGGCCGCCACCGGCAGGCCGCCGGGCAGAGCCGAGCTAGACGACTGCCGCGCCGCCGGTGTGCTGGCCGCGGAGCGGGGTGTGCCCGTCCGGGCCCTGGTCGAGGCGGCGCTGGCCATGGCCGAGTCCGTGACCCCCGCCCCGCTTTCGGCCCTGCGGCGTACGGTCTCCGCGCTGATGGAGGGGTACGAGGACGCCCAGCGCTCCGCGTTGCGTCAGGAGGAGGCAGCGCGCAGGGAGTTCGTCGACGACCTGCTCCAGGGGCGCGTCCACCGGCTCGCCGAGCGGGCCGAGCACTTCGGCCTCCGCCTGGCCGAGACCTACGCGGTCGCCGTCGCCCGCGCCGCCGCCGATGCGGGCGGCGGGATCGCCGAGGGGACGGCCCGGCGGATCGAGGACGCGCTGATCGCCCGGTTCGGCTCGCAAAACGTGCTGGTCGCGGTCCGGGACGGGACGCTCGTCTGTGTGGCGCCGGGCGGACTCGCCGCCGCGACCGGCGAGTTCACCCACCACGTCCGCCGGCTGTTCGCGCCCGGCTGGCGGGTCGGGCTGGGCAGGGCACACCGGGGTCCCGGCGGGGTGGTCGCCTCCTATCGCGAGGGCGCCAACGCCATCGAGCTCGGCGACCGGCTGGGGTTGCGCGCCCCCGTGCTGAAAGCCGCCGACCTGCTGGTCTTCCCGGTGCTGCTGCGGGACCGGGCGGCCATCGAGGACCTGGTGACGACGGTGCTCAGCCCGCTGCTCGAGGCGCGGGGCGGTCCCGAGCCGCTGCTCGCCACGCTGGAGGCGGTCTTCGCCTCCCAGGGCAACCAGACCGCCGCCGCGCGCAGGCTCGGCGTCAGCACCCGGGCGGTGACCTACCGGCTGGAGCGGATCCGCCGCCTCACCGGGTTCTCGCCGGACGACCCCACCCAGCGTTTCACCCTGGAGACGGCGGTCCTGGGCGCCCGGCTGCTGGACTGGCCCGCCCAGTCGCTGAGTTGACCACTCCGCCGTACGCGGAGCCCCGGTGGCCCGTCACCGAAGGGCGGGGTGACGGGCCCAGGAGTCGCATCCCCGGTCGGTGCCGCGCGGCGCTCCCGCACGCCCGGCATCGGGCGGAGGGCGCTCAGGGGATCAGCAGCACCTTGCCGGTCGTACGGCGGGATTCGAGGTCCGAGTGGGCGCGGGCGGCCTCCGCCAGCGGGTAGCGGTTGGAGATGTGCACCCGGATCCGCCCGTCGGCCACCCAGCCGTAGATCTCGGAGGCCCGCCAGACGAGCTCGTCGCGGGTGGCGATGTAGGCGTTCAGGCTGGGGCGGGTCAGGAACAGGGAGCCGTTCCTGGCGAGGATCTGCGGGTCGACGGGCGGGACCGGGCCGCTGGCCTGGCCGTACAGTGCCATCATGCCGCGCGGGCGCAGCGAGGCGATGCTCTCGTCGAAGGTGGCCGCGCCCACGCCGTCGTAGACGACGTGCACGCCGGATCCGGTCAGCTTGCGGACCGCGTCGGCGAAGTTCCGGTAGCGGAGCACCTCGTCGGCGCCCGCCTGGCGGGCCAGGGTCTCCTTCTCCTCGGTGGAGACCGTGCCGATCACCCGGGCGCCGCGCAGCTTGGCGATCTGGGTGAGCAATAGGCCCATGCCACCGGCGGCGGCGTGCACCAGCACGTCGTCACCGGCCTTCACCTCGTAGGTGGAGTGGGTCAGGTAGTGCGCGGTCAGCCCCTGGAGCGTGATGGCCGCCGCGGCCTCCGGGGCGACCCCCTCGGGAACCGGGAGCAGCTTGGAAGCGGGTACCGCGACCCTGGAGGCGTAGCTGCGCGGCACGGACGCCCAGGCGACGGTGTCGCCGACGGCGACGTCGTGGACGTCCTCGCCGACCGCGACGACGGTGCCCGCGCCCTCCTCGCCGGGGATGAAGGGCAGGGAGAGCGGGTAACGCCCCATCCGGTGGTAGATGTCGATGAAGTTCACGCCGGAGGCGGCGACGTCGACCAGTACCTCCCCGGGGTTCACCTCGGGATCCGGATGGTCGTCGACGTAGTCGAGAACCTCGGGGCCGCCGGTGGCGGAGACGACTATGGCGCGCATCGTGCTGAACTCCTTCGATCTGTCAGTTTCCCGACCGGTGTCTCGATCGGTGTCCCGATCGTCCCCGGCACCGGGCGGATCACTCAGGGCTGCCCGGTCGCGGCGGGGCCGTGCAGTGTGAAGTTGTCGAACGCGGTCTTGAGCACGGCGTCGCTGTTCTCGCCGACCCGGGCGATCACCCCCACCAGGCCGTTGGGCAGCGGGTTGGTGTCGAGGAAGGACTGCGTCCGATCGCCGTTGACCCACATGTTGAGCTGCACGCCCCCGTCGACCCCGGTGCACTCGGCTTGAAGGCGGGTGGCCTTTCCCTTGGGCAGGTCGACCTTGACGGGTTTGGTGAGCTCGCCCCCGGCGCTCTTGACGGTCTTGCGGATGCGGGCGTTCCCGGCGGTGTCGAGCAGGAACTCGTACCGGGTCGCCTTGTTGTCGTCCTCGCCCCGGCAGAACAGCCCGTACTCGCCCGTGCCGATGCTGCCGGAGCGGATCGTGATGTCGGTGCCGAGCAGGATCCGGCTCGGCGTGACCGGCGTGGGGCTGGCCGTGGGGTTGGGAGTGGCGGGAGGCGCGGGCACGAAGGGGATCGGGGCCTGTTCCCGCTTGATGGGGGAGTAGCCACTGACGTCGATTGCGTAGTAGCCGTCGGGGGCGTAGCCGTAGCTGCTGGTGAGCGGGTCGTAGTTGCCGCCGCTCCAGCCGGTGCCGCTCTGGGTGAAGTCGTCCTGGTAGAGCAGGGCGAGGTTCTCCGGGGGGCCGCCGGGGGAGAGGGCCAGGCTCAGGCCGAACGCGCCGGCCACCACCAGGGCCGCCGCGGCCGCTCCGATGACCAGCCTGCGGCGCCTGGTCGACTGCTCGCGCGTGGAGACCCCGGGATCGCCCTGCGGGCTCAGGAGGGTGTGACCGGGGCCCGTCTGCGGGTTGCCGGAGATCGCCCAGCCGGGCTGGGAGGACATCGAGGTGGGAGTCCACCGGAGGTCGTCGCTCCCCGGGGCGTTCGCGGGCACTGTCGGCTGCCCCTGCCAGGAGGCCTGAACCGAGTGGGCGGTCTGCTCGGGCGCGGCGGAGCGGCCCACCAGGTGGTCGAGGAGCTGCTGGGAGGTGGGCCGGTGCCGAGGGTCCTTGGCCAGGGCGTAGCCGACCAGCTCGCGCAGCGCGGGCTCCATGCCCTCCAGGGTGGGCTCGGTGTTGAGCACCTGGTATAGCACCGCGGGCAGTGCCTCGCCGCCGAACGGAGCTCGCCCGCTCGCGGCGAAGGCCATCAGGCAGCCCCACGAGAACACGTCGCAGGCGGGCGAGACCGGCTCGCCGCGGAGCACCTCGGGCGCCATGTAGCGGGGGGTGCCGAGGATCTCACCGGTCCCGGTCATCCCGCTGAGCGTGTCCAGCGCGCGGGCGATGCCGAAGTCGATCACGCGGGGACCGACCGGGGAGAGCAGCACGTTGGAGGGCTTGAGGTCGCGGTGCACCACCCCGGCGGCGTGGATGGCGGTCAGCGCGGTCGCCACCCCGACGGCCAGCGCGTCCAGGCTGGAGCCGTGCAGCGGCCCGCCGGACTCCACCGCCTCCTCCAGGTTGGGGCCGGTGACGTACTCGGTGACGACGTAGAGCTGGTCGCCGTCGAGCGCCGCCTCGATGACCGCGGCCGTGCAGAACCTGCGGACCCGCTGTGCGGCGTCGGCCTCCCTGCGGAAGCGCATCCGAAACCGCTCGTGCTGGCTGTACTCCGAGTTGATGACCTTGATGGCGACCTGTTGCCCGTCGGCGGCCTCGCCGAGATAGACCGTGCCCATCCCGCCTCGGCCCAGCCTGCTGAGCAAGCGGTATCGGCCTATCTGTAGTGGTTCGTCGGGACTGAGGTTGTTCACCTTTGTACCTAACCGCATACGCCATCACATGAGTGGTTCAGCCTATCGATCTCTGGCCGCTCGCCAGCTGTCGCAACAGCGGAAGGTCCACTTTTTCCAGGCCGTCCACGGCCAGCACGCCCTCCCGCGCCATGCCGCCCGCGACCGACACCACCCGGCATCCGGCCGCGCGGGCCGCCGCGAGCCCGGTCGGGCTGTCCTCCACCGCCACGCACTCGCCGGGATCGACGCCCAGTTCGGCGGCCGCCCGCAGGTAGGGGTCCGGCAGCGGTTTGCCGCGCGCGGTGTCCTCGGCGGCCACGACCAGGGTGAACCGCTCGGCTCCGACGGTCTGGAGCACCATGTCCACGATGCGCCGGGGGGAGGCGCTGACCAGCGCCGCGGGCACGCCGCCCGCGCCCAGGTCGTCCAGCAGCCGGATCGCGCCGGGCAGCGGTGTCACCCCGCCCGCGATCCGCTCGGCGAAGGCGTCGGTGAGCCGCGCCCCCACCCGTTCGACGGCGTCGGCTCCACCGGGAAGCGCGGATACGTCGGGAGCGGCGGACGACGCGCGCCGTACCAGGTGGGCGGCCACGTACTCGACCGGGCGGCCGAGCACGTGGCCGACGTCGGCCTCGGTCAGTTCCAGACCCGACTCCGCGGCGACCGCCGCGCACGCCTGCCACCACATTCCCTCGGTGTCCACGAGCGTGCCGTCCATGTCGAACAGGACGGCGCGGAGCTCACCCGACACCCGCGGGATCCTCCGACGCCTCGGACGACTCCGGGAGAGTGGGGGCGGGGGCGGTGCGCGCCGCGACGAGGACGGGCCGCTGCACGAGGGCGACGTCCACCCGGGTGCCCGGCGCCAGCCGCACCGCGTCGTGTCCCGGTACGTCGCTGAGGATCTCCAGCTCGCCCAGCCGCACCCGCAGCCGCGCGACCGAGCCGCGGAAGGACGAGGCCACGATCGTGGCGTCCCCCTCGGAGGAGGGCGTGACCAGCACCGCCTCGGGGCGGACCAGCACGTCGACGTCGGAGGCGGAGGGCAGCGGGCCGTCCACCGGCATGAGCCGGCCCAGGACCGTGACCTCCTGGCCGGACAGGTGGCCGGGGACGTGGTTCATCGTGCCGACGAACTCCGCGACGAACGGGGTGGCGGGCCGGTCGTAGACCTCGGCCGGGGGACCGCACTGCTCCAGCCGCCCGGCGCGCAGCACCGCGACCCGGTCGGCGACCGACAGGGCCTCCTCCTGGTCGTGGGTGACGAAGATGGTGGTGATGCCCAGTTCGAGCTGGAGTCGGCGGATCTCCTCGCGGAGCGTGATCCGGACCTTGGCGTCCAGCGCGGACAGCGGCTCGTCGAGCAGCAGCACGCGCGGCTCCAGCGCCAGCGCCCTGGCCAGGGCGACGCGCTGCTGCTGGCCGCCGGAGAGCTCGTGCGGGTAGCGCTGGGCGTGCGCCGGCAGGCCGACCAGCTCCAGCAACTCGGCCGCCCGCGCGTGCCGCCTGGCGGTGGGCACCTTGCGGACCTGGAGCCCGAAGGCCACGTTGTCCCTGGCGTTGAGGTTGGGGAACAGGCTGTAGGACTGGAAGACCATGCCCGCGTCCCGCCGGTTGGCGGGGACCCGGGTGATGTCCTTGCCGTCCACCAGCACCGCCCCGGCGTCGGGGTGCTCGAACCCGGCGACGCAGCGCAGCGCCGTGGTCTTCCCGCAGCCCGACGGGCCGAGCAGGGCCATCAGCTCGCCCTGCTGCACGGTGAGGTCCAGGCCGTCCAGCGCGACCGTACGGCCGAACGCGCGGCGCAGTCCTCGGAACTCGACGGTCACGAACGTTTCCTTCCCGCACCCGAGAGGGTGAGCAGCAGTAGCCAGATGAGGAGCAGGCTGATGATCGACAGTGCCACGGAGAGCTGCCCGTCGTTCCCGGAGATGGTGACGATCCAGACCGGGAAGGTCTGGTAACCGAGCAGGGCGGCGACCGTGTACTCGCCGAGCACCAGCGCGAGGGTGAGGAACGAGGCGCTGGCGATGGCGGAGCGGATGTTGGGGATGATCACCCGGAACAGCACGTACGGCCACGAGGCGCCCAGGTTGCGGGCCGCCTCCACCAGGGTCCGCACGTCGATCGCGCGCAGCCCGGCGTCCAGCGACCGGTAGGCGAACGGCAGCGTCAGCACCACGTACGCCAGCACCAGGATGATCGGGAACCGCTCGTCCTGGACGGCGATCAGCGTCGCCCAGAGCGGCGTGGCGGCCAGCGCGTCGATGCCGCCGCGCAGCGCGGTGCTGATGCCGACCACGTAGGTGATCGGCGGCACGACCAGCGGGAGGGTGGCGATCAGCTCCAGCACCGGTCCCAGCCTCGACGCGCCGAGCCGTACGGCCAGCATCGCCGGAAGGGTCAGCAGCAGCACCACGACGATGGTGGCGGCGGCCAGCCCGAGGGAGAGCAGCAGGCTGGACAGGAAGCCGGGCGCCGACAGGATCCGCCCGTAGGCGGCGAGCGAGAAGCCCTGTCCCTCGGAGTAGGCGGTGAACCAGAACGACACGGCCATCGGCACGACGAAGTAGAGCGCCGCGACGACCAGCACGATCCCCCGCCAGGCCCGTCGCTGCCCGGGGCGGGCGGCGGGGGCCGGACCGCCGGGAGTGACGTCGGGCAGGGCGGCTACCGCAACCATCGGGAACTCCTCCTCTGCAGCGGCAGGTAGACCGCCATCACCAGCAGCGCGATGACGATCATGTCGAGGCTCAGGGCGAGCGCGATGTTCTCGTAGCCGATGAGGACGTCACCGGTGAGCGCGTCGGCGATCTGCAGGGTGACCAGCGGGACCGTGCTGCCGACCATGGCGGCGGCGGTGGCGTAGGCGGCGAACGCGCCGCCGAACAGCAGGACGACGCCGCCGAGCAGCGCGGGGGTCAGCACCGGGATGCCGACGTGGCGCCAGAACTGCCAGGTGGTGGCGCCGCTGTTCTGCGCCGCCTCCCGCCACTGCGGGCGCAGGCCGTCCAGCGCCGGGGTCACCACGAGCACCATCAGCGGCACCGAGAAGTACAGGTAGACCAGGGCCAGGCCCCAGAAGTTGTACAGCGTGCCGGGGCCGAGGCCCAGCGCGGTGGTGAGCACCCCCGAGTTGCCCAGGGTGGCGATCCAGATGAAGGCCAGCGGCACGCCGCCGAAGTTGGCCAGCACGCCGGAGAAGGTCAGCACCGCCTCGCGCAGCGCCGTGAAGCGAGAGGTGATCACGGCCTGGGCCAGGAACGTCCCGAGGATCGCGGCGGCCACCGCCACCACCGCCGACAGCCGCACGCTACTGAGCAGGGCGTTGAGGTAGGCGCCCTGCAGGCTCCTGGACAGGTTGGCGGTGCCGATGGACGACACCCTGGTCGCCGGGTCCCTGACGGTGAACGCCCCGACGAGCAGGGTGACCGCCGGGATGCCGAACGCCACGGTCACCACGACCAGCAGCGGCAGGGCGCCCAGCCAGTTCTTGGATCGGCCGTGGCCGCCGCGCGGGGCGGCGGCCGTGACCGCGGGGGCCGTCATCCCGAGACCGCGGCGCCCCAGCCGTTCGCCAGGACCTCCTTGGCCTTGTTGACCTGCGCCTCCGTCGGGAAGGTGGGCTCACCGTCGACCGGCGGGAGGTTGGCCTCGGCGGCCTTGTCGACCGAACCGTCGGCCTGCATGGCGGGCAGCAGGACCGGGCGGGCGAAGCCCCCGAGGTAGAGGTTCTGACCCTCGGTGCTGTAGAGGAACTCCTGCCACAGGCGCGCGGCGGCCGGGTGCGGGGCGTCCTTGTTGATGGCCTGGGCGTACAGCTGGAAGTACTTGCCGTCGCCAGGGATGACGGTCTTCCAGTCGATGCCCTTCTCGGCCATCTTGGGGGCGTAGGCGGCGTTGTTGTAGTCCCAGTCGATGCTGATCTGGGTCTCGCCCTTCTCGATGGTGGCCGGGGTGGTCTCCACCGGGTTGAAGTTCCCGCTCTCCTTGAGCTTCTTGAAGAAGTCCAGGCCGGGCTGGATGTCGTCGAAGGAGCCGCCGTTCGCGAGGGCCGCCGCGTACACGCCCGCGAACGCCGAGCCGGACTTGGTGGGGTTGCCGTTCAGGGCGACCTTGCCCTTGTACTCGGGCTTGAGCAGGTCGGCGTAGGTCTCCGGGCACTTGTCGATCTTCTTGGCGTCGCAGCCGATGGAGATGTAGCCGCCGTAGTCGTTGAACCAGAGGCCGGAGGGCTCCTTCTGGTTCTCGGGGATCTTGTCCCAGGTCTGGACCTTGTACGGCGCGAACAGGCCTTCGGCGGCGCCGCTGATCGCGAAGGACTGGCCGATGTCGAGAACGTCGGGGGCGCGGTCCTGGCCCTTGCGGGTCTTCACCGCGTTGATCTCGTCGGCGCTGGCCGCGTCGGGCGTCTCGCTCTCGATCTCGATGCCGTACTTCGCCTTGAACGCCTCGATGATCTTTCCGTAGTTGGCCCAGTCCGGCGGCAGGGCGATGACGTGGAGTTTGCCTTCCTTCTTGGCGGCCTCGACGAGCTTGTCCAGCCCGCCGAAGTCGGCCGCGGAGGTGGCGGTTCTGGCGTCCACACCGGCCGCGGAGCCTCCGTCGGAGGCGGCTCCCGACGGGGTCGACGTGCCGGGGGCGGCCCCGCACGCGGTGGCTCCCACCAGGAGGAAAGCGGCCAGACCGGCAAGGCGAACTCGGGATGCGATCACTGTGTCTCCCAAGGGGGTGTCGCGCAATATTTCACGAAAGTAGACGAACTTGTACAAACAAGCTAGACCTCGTATGCCGTGACTACGTTGCTGTTTGATGAACGCATGGAGTACGTGGGTGAAATGCGAAAATCGCAGCTATGTGGGTGATTCAGGGGTGTTTAGGGTGGAGGTCGGTCTCGCCGGTCGGTGCGCGCAGCGAAGGAGCGCGCCCTCGCGCCCGTCGTCGGGAACAGGGGTGGGAACAGGGGTGGGAACCGTGGTGGGAACGGTGGTGGGAGCGGGGCCGGACGCGAGGACGGTTCTGGGAGGCGAGGCGAGGTTGGGCGGTCACCGGGCGTTCGCGGGTGTCCTGAAGGGGACGCGAGAAGGAATCCCGTCGTTCGGGGGCGCGGGAGAAAGGAGCCGGGCGTGACCCCCCGTTACCTGGGCATCGCGGAGAGGCTGCGCGATGCGATCATGCGAGGCGATTACGCCGTGGGGGCACAGCTGCCCTCGGAGGCCGAGTTGGCCACCGGCTTCGCGGCCTCCCGGGGTACGATCCGCCAGGCCGTCGCGGTGCTCGCCACCGAGGGGCTGGTCGGTTCCCGGCAGGGGGCCAGGCGTATCGTGCTCGGCCGCGAGCGCAGCCAGAGCTTCGCCGAGCTGCACAGTTTCGCCCAGTGGGCGCGGGCGATGGGCTACCGGGTCAGCGGGCAGGTGCTGCGCCAGTGTCGCAGGGGCGCCGGCGCCACCGAGGCGGCACGGCTGGCGATCCAACCGGGCGAACCGGTGCTGTCGGTGCTGCGGCTGCGTTCCCTGGAGGGCGAGCCGGTGATGCTGGAGCGCACCACCTACGCCGGGTGGATCGCCCCGGCCGTCGAGCGCATCGAACCCGGTTGCGAGTCGATCACCCAGGCCCTCTACGACAGCGTCGGCCTCGTCTTCGCCTACGGCGAGCACCTCATCGACGCGGTGGCGGCCGGCGTGCAGGACTCCAGGCTGCTGGCCGTGCGCAGGGGCAGCCCGCTGCTGCGTCAGCGCCGGGTCACCACCACCCACGAGGGCCGGCCCGTCGAGTGGTCCGACGACCGCTACCGCGCGGGCAGCGTGACCTTCAGCATCCGCAACTCGGTGGACGCCAACCCGCTGGTACGGCAGATGGGCGACTTGCGCCCGGCTCGATGAGAACGTATGTTCGATACTACAGGCCCGCCTTCCCCCGGGCACTCATCCGAAGCCCCGGGGAGAAGAGGCGTCTTGAACCGACTCTACGGTGACCCTGTCGAGGTGTGGACCCGCGAGGGACGGCCCGTCCGGTTCGCCTGGCGCGACCAGCTTTACACGGTCCACCGGATCCTCGACCACTGGGTTGTCGCGCGCGAGTGGTGGAAGGTCTCCGACAGCGATCCGGGCGAGCGCCGGTTCTGGCGGGCCGAGGCCGCCACCGATGGCCGGCTCGGCACCTACGAGCTCCGGTTCGACACCGCGGGCGAGGGCTGGCTGCTGATCAGGGCCTGGGACTGACTCCCCGCCCCAGGGCGCGACCACGCCCCAGGATCCCACCCCGCCCCGGCGTCCGGCACGCTCCGGACGGTTCGCCGGGATCCGGCGCCGGTGCCTGGCACCCGCGGTCTGGATCCCGGTGATCTGCCGGACCGTCGCCGCGCAGAGCAGCGCGGCGACCGTGACGGCGGTCAGCTCGGGCGGGCCGAAACCGGTCAGGCCGGTGCTCGGATGGGACACGCCCGGCCAGAGCCGTACCAGCATCACTGTGAGCGCGACCAGCCAGCTCAGCCACCAGGCGGCGAGCAGCGCCCGCCAGCGCGGGCGGCGGTCGGCCGGCGGACGGGAGGCCCGCCACAGCCGGTCGACCAGCACGGCGGGCGCGACGAGGTTGACCACCGGCACGAACCAGCTCGCCAGGACGGTGACCACCGCGGGCCGGTCGGCGCACTGCTGGGCACGGAGCAGCCAGTTCAGGTACGCGACGACGGCGGCGATCGTGGCCGCGGCGAAGAAAATGATCAGGATGGCGAAGACCGTCACCGCGCCGAAGATCGCGTCGGCACCGGGGGCGTGGGGGTCGCCGCCGAGTTTCGAGATCTCCAGGACGAGGCGTCGGCCGCGGGCCTGTTCGAACACCGCCAGGGCGGCGGTCGCGATCACCAGGGCGGTGAGGGTGAAGTAGACGGCCGAAGCCGACCTTTTCTGTAGAGATGGGATAGAGCGCATGTATATCTCCCCCCGCCATGCGCTGAGGACCTGCCCTTTTTCTATCCCGTCAGCCCTTTCGCTAATCAGCCCACTCGGACCACTCTGTCCACTCGGCTGTCCACTCGGCCAACTCGGCTCGCTCAGCTCACGGTGCCCGATTCCCAGGCCCACGCGGCGATCTCCACCCGGTTCCTGGCGCCGAGCTTCGCCTGGATGCTTCCCAGGTGCGTCTTCACCGTCGACAGCGAGACGAACAGCTCGGCGGCGACCTCCTGGTTGGTCCGTCCCCTGGCCACCAGGCGTACGACGTCCAGCTCGCGCTCGGTGAGCGGCTCGCGGGGCGGCCGGAGGGCACCGGCCCGCGGGTGGGCCAGGTGTTCGAGCAGGCGTACGGTCACCGAGGGCGACACCAGCGCGTCCCCCGCCGCCGCGGCCCGGATCGCCTCGATGAGCAGGGTCGGCCCGCTGTCCTTGAGCAGGAAACCGGTCGCCCCGGCGCGCAGCGCTCCATAGACGTACTCGTCCAGGTCGAAGGTCGTGACGATGACCACCTTCATCGGTTCGGGCACCCCCGGCCCGGCCAGGAGGCGGGTGGCCTCCAGGCCGTCCAGCTTGGGCATCCGGATGTCCAGCAGGCAGACGTCGGGCCGCAGCCTCCGGGCCAGCTCGACGGCCTCGGCTCCGTTGGCGGCCGTCGCCAGGACCTCCATGTCCTGCTGGGCGTCCAGAATCATCTGGAACCCGGTCCGCACCAGTTCCTGGTCGTCAGCGATGAGCACCCGAATCGTCACCCGATGGATTCTGCCAGCCCGGTGCCGGGCAACGGTCCGGCATTCACTGACAAACCTGGCCGGTGGCGGGCGGGCCCGGCTTCCGGCGCAGGATGTTCGGCGGACGAGCCGGATGTTTTTTCGCCCCGCCGGTGATCGGGGCGCACGGAAAGGCACTACTGGGTGTGGATGATCCAGAAGCGCGATTCACCGCGCTGTACGACCGGCACTACCGCAGCGTGCTCGGCTACGCGCTGCTCCGTGCCGAACGGCAGGAGGCCGAGGACGTCGCGAGCGAGACGTTCCTGATCGCCTGGCGGCAGCTGGAACGCCTGCCCGAGTCTCCGCTGCCATGGTTGCTCGGCACCGCCCGCAACCTGCTGCGCGCGCAGCGGCGTTCCGGGCTGCGGAAGCGGGCGCTGGCCGAAAGGCTGGCCGAACTGGCCCCGGCGGGCGACGTGGCCGACCAGGTCGCCGAGCGCGAGGCCGCGCTGGCGGCGCTGGCCGACCTGTCCGAGCAGGACGTCGAGGCCGTGGTCCTGGCCAGCTGGTACGGCCTCGCCCCGGCCGATGCCGCCAGGCTCGCCGGATGCTCGGCCCGCGCGTTCACGGTCCGCCTGTACCGCGCCCGCCGCCGCCTGTCCCAGGCGCTCGATCTAACCTCACCGATCCCCTGCGGCACCGCGCCGCGCCCCACCCCGGGTTCCAGGCCCGGGGTCTCCCAACTGGAGGTATCAGATGAACGACGTTGACGAGCGGGTCCGCGCGCTACGCCCGGACGCCCTCACCGAGGACGCCCACCGGCGCCGCCGCGAGGCGGACCTCGCCCGCGCCTTCGCGGAGGCCAGGCCCCGGCCCCGCTCCCTGTTCCGTCCCACCTTCCGTCCGGGGTTCCGTCTCACCCCGAAGGTCGCACTGGTCGGCGCCCTCGTCGGGCTGGCCGCGGCGGTGACGGCGCCGGCCGTCGTGACGGGGACGATCGGGTTGCGGGGACCGGGCGGCGGCCGGACCGCCGAGCTCGTCCCCCCGCTCTCCAGCTCCGCCTCCACGCCCGGCGCACCGGTGGTCACGCTTGACGCCCGGTCGTTCCTGCTGGCCGGCGCGGAGACGGCGGCGCGCGAGGTCGCCCCGAAGGGCCGGTACTGGTTCGAGCGCACCAGGACCTTCGAGCCGGTCGGGGCCGGCGCGGTCGTCGCCCACACCGACGAGATCTGGTCCGACGGCCGGAAGGGGCGGAGCTCGTCCAGTCAAGACGTCAAGATCACCTTCGAGACCCCCTCCGACGAGGCGGCGTGGAAGGCCAAGGGATCTCCGTCCCTGTGGTCCTCCCCTGAGACCAGTGACTTCGCCATGATCCTGCAAATAGGGCTCGGCGCCAAGACACTGACCGTGGGGGAGGAGCAGAAGCTGCCCGGCGACGTCGAGGGACTTGAGCGCTGGCTCCGCTCGGCGCACCGCGAGGGGCCGTTCGCGGACTTCGTCTTCGAGGGCGCGCGCCACCTGCTCTCCATGCCGACGAGCGCGGCCACCCGCGCTTCGATGCTGCGCATCCTGGCCGACCAGCCAGGACTCGTGCTGAAGCAGGACGTCCTTGACCCGCTCGGTCGCAAGGGCACCGCGGTCACCACCGCCAACGGCCACCACACCCTGGTCATCGACGAGTCGGGGGCGCGCCTGCTGGCCTTCCGCTACGACGGCCCGGACGAGAAGCCCCAGGCGGGCACCGCCAACTCCGTGTTCGTCCCCGCCCGCAAGGGCTTCAAGGTCGCCTACGAGAGCTCCGGCTGGGTCGGGGAACTCGGCGCCAGGAAGTGATCTTTCGCCCCGTCGTCCGGGAGGGGGCGGCGGGGCACCCGCCGGATCCGGCGCGTCCGTCACTCCCGCGGGGGCGGGGCGGACCCCGGCCCAGTACGTCAGCCCAGGACCAGGTCCCTGATCGTCCGCAGGGAGGCCTCGTCGCGGGGGCCCATCACCAGGAGGTTGCTCACCGGGCTCTTGCGCCACAGCTCCAGGCGTTCGCGGATGCGGCCCACCGGGCCGACCAGGGAGATGCCGTCGGCCAGTTCGTCGGGGATCGCGTTGAACGCCTCGTCCCTGCGTCCGGCCAGGTAGAGCGCCTGGATCTCCTCGGCGGCCTCGGCGTAGCCCATCCTGCCGATGATGTCGGCGTGGAAGTTGCGGCTCTTGGCGCCCATGCCGCCGATGTAGAGGGTCAGCATCATCTTCACCCCGTCCAGCGCCGCCCTGACATCGTCGGTGATCAGTGTCATGACCATGGCGGCGATGTCGAAGTCAGGCCCGGCGCCGGCGAGCGAGGGGCCGTACATCCGCTCGATCTTCTCGGGGAACACGAAGAGCGGCAGCCAGCCGTCGGCGATCTCGGCGGCGAGCGCGACGTTCTTCGGGCCCTCCGCGCCGAGATAGAGGGGGATCTCACCGCGGAGCGGGTGGGTGATCAGCTTCAGCGGCTTGCCGAGGTTCGCGCCGCCAGGGTAGGGCAGGGGATAGTGCTCGCCGTCGCTGGTCACCGGCTCCTCACGGCGCCAGACCTTGCGCATGATCTCGACGTACTCGCGGGTGCGGGCCAGCGGCTTGGGGAACGGCCGGCCGTACCAGCCCTCGACCACCTGGGGGCCGGACGCGCCGATGCCGAGCAGCAGCCGCCCGCCGGTGAGGTGATCGAGGGTCATCGCGGTCATCGCGGTCGCCGCCGGGGTCCTGGCGGAGATCTGCACCACCGATGTGCCCAGTTTGATGCGGGACGTCCGCGCGCCGTACCAGGCCAGCGGGGTGAAGGCGTCGCTACCGTAGGCTTCCGCGGTCCAGACGGACTCGTACCCCAGCCGTTCCGCGGCCTGGACGAGTTCGGTGGCGTCGTCGGCGTCGCGCTGCCAGTAGCCGAGGTTCAGGCCGAGTTTCAGATCGGTACTCACCGGGTCTCCTCGCAACGTAAGGCCGGACACGCTCCGCAATTAGAACACGTTCTACATTGGTCGGTCGAGTGTGAGGTGTCGAAATTCGGTCTCCCGGGAAGCGTCCATCTGTGCTCTATGCAGCTCGCAAGCTCCTCTCCCTGATCTTCCTGCTTGCCCTCGCCGTCACGGGAGCGATCCCGGCCGTGGCGCACGCGGCGGAGCGGCCCAACATCGTGCTGGTCCTCGTTGACGACCTGGATGCGGGGGATCTCCAGAAATTTCCCAACATCTCAAACCTCCTTGCCAGGAGCGGCACCAGCTTTGACAGGTTCTTCGTGCCGAACTCCTGGTGCTGCCCGTCACGCGCGTCGATCATGCGCTCCCAGTACGTGCACAGCCACGGAGTGCTGACCAACACCGCCCCCGAGGGCGGTTTCACCAAGTACCATACGACCGGCCTGGAACGTTCCACGCTCGGGACCTGGATGAAGTCGGCCGGCTACCGCACCGGCCTGATGGGCAAGTACCTCAACCACTACCCTGGCGGCGCCACCGCCGCCACCTACGTGCCACCCGGCTGGGACGAGTGGGACGTGCCGGTGCGCAGGCTCTACGAGGAGTACGGCTACACGCTCAACGAGAACGGCGCGTTGCGGGCCTACGGCTTCGCGCCGGAGGACTACCTGGCCGACGTGCTCAGTGCGAAGGCGGGGGCGTTCGTCTCCCAGCCGGGCGACGACCCGTTCTTCCTCTACCTCGCCCCGATCGCCCCGCACAATCCCGCCAACTACGCCCCCCGGCACGAGGCCGCCTTCGCCGGGGCGGTGGCTCCGCGCACCCCGTCCTTCAACCAGCCGGATGTCAGCGCCGAGCCGCTCTGGCTCAGGTCGCTCCCGCAGTTCGACGCCAGGAAGGTCCAGAAGATCGACCGGCACTACCGCGACCGGCTCCGGGCCATGCTCGGCGTGGACGACATGGTGGGCGCCCTGATCGAGTCCCTCAGGGTCTCCGGCAAGCTGGATGGAACGTATATCTTTTTCGCCTCCGATAACGGGTTCCACCAGGGCCAGCACCGGCTCGCCCAGGGCAAGACCACCCCCTTCGACGAGTCCATCAAGGTGCCGCTCCTGGTCCGCGGCCCCGGTGTACCGGCGGGCCACGTCGTCGGCGACATGGCCTCCACGGTCGACCTGGCCCCGACGTTCGCCCAGCTGGCCGGTGTCACGCTCCCCGACTTCGTCGAGGGCCGCTCCCTGCTGCCGCTCCTGCGGGGCCGCACGCCGCCCTCGTGGCGCCAGAACGTGCTGCTGGAGTTCAACCGCCCGACGGATCCGGGCTCGGCCCGCCAGACCCCGGTCCCGGCCTACCAGGGCATGCGGACCGCCTGGCACACCTTCGTCCGCTACTCGACCGGCGAGTACCAGCTCTACGACCTCGTCGCGGATCCCTACCAACTCCGCAACATCGCGGCCGAGACCCCGCTCTCCGTGATCGCCCGGTTCAACCAGCAGCTCGACGCACTGGTCTCCTGCTCGGGCGCCACCTGCAGGTCAGCCGACTCGGTCAAGCCGCCCGTGCTGCCCGTCCGGCCCCTCTTCCTCGGCCCGTGGGGACCGTGAGATGCCGGGGTAGGCCCGCAGCAGGTGGGCCTCGACGGCGGCGGCGGCCCCCGCCGCGTCCCCGGCGACGATGGCCCGGTGGATCCGATGATGATCGGCCATCAGCCCTGACGTGTCGCCCAGACGCTCGACCGCGCCGACCGCGTAGCGGCGGAGCGAGTCACGCAGCGAGAGCATCATGGCGGTGGTCAGCCTGTTGCCCGACGCCTCGGCGATGGCCACGTGGAAGGCCGTGTCGTGCTCGACGAACTCCTCCGCGGTCGTCGAGGCGTCCATCCTCTCCAGCGCGGCGGTCATGGCCGACAGGTCCGCCCCCTGTGCCGCGGCATGCGCGGCGGACCACTGTTCGATCATCAGCCGGGCGTCGACGACCTCCGCCAGCGACAGGTTCGACAGCCCGAGATGGAGTCTGAGCAGGTCGCTCAGGGCGTCCGCGGGTCTGGAGATGAGGCAGGCCCCCGCGTCCGGCCCCCGCCCGACCTGCGACGACACCACGCCCAGCGTCTCCAGAACCCGCATCGCCTCGCGTACGGACGACCGGCTCACCCGCAGTTGCTCGGCCAGTTGCCGCTCGCCGGGCAGGCGGTCGCCGACCGTGAGCCCGTCGTCCGCGATGCGCCGCTCGATCTGGGCGATCACGTCCTCGAACGCCCGGGTGCGCCGGACCGGTTGCCAACCGCCCAAGGGGGCCTCCTCTTGTGAGGGAATATGGTCAGACCATACTATGGTCTGACCATAAAGCGTAAGGAGTACCGTGCGCGTCGCCCTGTTCATCACCTGCGTGAACGACACGCTCTTTCCCGGCACCGGGCGGGCGGTCGTCACGCTGCTGCGCCGCCTCGGATGTGACGTCGAGTTCCCGCGGGCGCAGACCTGCTGTGGCCAGATGCACGTCAACACGGGGTACCCCGAGGAGGGCAGGCGGCTCGCGCGGCACTTCGTGGACGTCTTCGCCGAGTACGACGCGGTCGTCGCGCCGTCCGGGTCGTGCGCCGCGATGGTCCGCGAGCAGTATCCGCGTCTGGCCCGCACCCCCGCCGGAGCCCCCGCGGGGGAGAGGCCCCCGCCCGGCCCGTTCGCCGCGGAGGTGGCCGAGACGGTGCCGAAGGTCTACGAGCTCTCGGAGTTCCTCGTCGACGTCCTCGGCGTCACCGACGTCGGCGCCTACTTCCCGCACCGGGTGACCTACCACCCGACCTGCCACTCGCTGCGCGGCCTCCGCCTGCAGGACCGGCCCACCCGCCTGCTCGAGCAGGTCAGGGGCCTGGAGCTGGTCCCGCTCCGCGGAGCGGACGAGTGCTGCGGCTTCGGCGGCACCTTCGCGCTGAAGAACCCGGCGATCTCCGCCGCCATGTGCGCGGACAAGGTGCACAATGTCGTGACCACCGGTGCCGAGGTGCTGTGCGCGGCCGACAACTCCTGCCTGATGCACATCGGTGGTGCCCTGGCACGCCAGCGCGCCGGTGTACGGATCATGCACCTCGCCGAGATCCTCGCCGCCACGGAGAGCGGCGACGACAGGGCGGTGCGCGGATGAGCGGGAGCGCCACGTTCCTCGGCATGCCGGCCTTCCCCGCGAACGCCGCGGTCGCCGTGCGGGACTCGCAGCTCAGGTACAACCTCCGCAAGGCCACCCACACGATCCGCGGCAAGCGGGCCGCCATGGTCGGTGAGCTGCCCGACTGGGCCGAGCTCCGCCGGGCGGGCAAGGAGATCAAGGACCACACCCTGCGCAATCTGGAGCACTACCTGGTGCGCATGGAGGAGGCGGTCACCGCGGCGGGCGGCCACGTTCACTGGGCGGCCGACGCCAAGGAGGCCAACCGGATCGTCGCCGACCTGGTCAAGGCCACCGGCGAGACCAGTGTGGTCAAGGTCAAGTCGATGGCGACCCAGGAGATCGGCCTCAACGAGGCACTCGAACTGGAGGGCATCACCGCCTACGAGACCGACCTGGCCGAGCTGATCGTCCAGCTCGGCGACGACTGGCCCTCGCACATCCTGGTCCCGGCGATCCACCGCAACCGCGCGGAGATCCGCGAGATCTTCCGGGAGAGGATGGCCGACTGGGGGCGCGCCGCGCCGGAGGACCTGACGGACGACCCCCGGGCCCTCGCCGAGGCCGCCCGGCTCCACCTGCGCGAGCGCTTCCTTTCCACCAGGGTCGCGATCTCCGGCGCCAACTTCATGATCGCCGAGACCGGCACGCTGGTGGTGCTGGAGTCCGAGGGCAACGGGCGGATGTGCCTCACCCTGCCCGAGACGCTGATCAGCGTGGTCGGCATCGAGAAGCTGCTGCCCGGCTGGCAGGACCTGGAGGTCTTCCTCCAGCTGCTGCCCAGGAGCTCCACCGGCGAGCGGATGAACCCATACACCTCCACCTGGACCGGTGCGGTCGAGGGACAGGAGTTCCACCTGGTACTGCTCGACAACGGCCGGACGAACGTGCTGGCGGATGAGATCGGCCGTCAGGCGCTGCGCTGCATCCGCTGCTCGGCCTGCCTGAACGTCTGCCCGGTCTACGAGCGGGCCGGAGGCCACGCGTACGGCTCGGTCTATCCGGGACCGATCGGTGCGATCCTCACCCCGCAGCTACGCGGCACCGCCTCGAAGCTGGACGCGTCGCTGCCGTACGCCTCGACCCTCTGCGGCGCCTGCTTCGACGCCTGCCCGGTCGCGATCGACATTCCCGAGGTCCTGGTCCACCTGCGCGGCAAGGTCCGCCACGCGCGCGTCGAGCGCCTGGGCATGCGTGCCGCCGGGTGGGTGTTCGACCGCCCCGCGCGGCTGGCACGTGCTCAGCGGCTCGGCGGCCGCCTGCGCAGGTTCGTCCCCGGACGCCTGCCGGGCCCGCTGTCGGCCTGGACCGACACGCGTGACATTCCCGATATTCCTCCCGAGTCATTCCGTGACTGGTGGGACCGTACGGACGGAGGCGTTCAATGACCGCTGCGGGCAGCAGGGAGCTGATCCTGTCGCGGATCCGCTCCGCGGTGGCCGGGGCCGGCGAGGTCGAGATAACCCGCGCCTACCGCACCTCACCGGACCCGGCCCGCGCGACGGGCCTGGTGGAACTGCTCGCCGAGCGGGTGGCCGACTACCGGGCGGTCGTGCACGTGGTGGACGAGGGAGAGGCGGCCGCGACGATCGCGGCGGCGCTGGCCCGCCGGAGCGCCACCCGGTTGGTCGTCCCCGAAGGGCTGCCATCCGAGTGGGTTCCCGGAGAACCGGTCACCGATGATCCGCCGCTGAGCGCGGCCGAGCTGGACGGGGTGGACGGTGTCGTCACCGGGTGCGCCGTGGCGATCGCGGAGACCGGCACGATCGTGCTGGACGCCGGCCCCGGGCAGGGGCGCCGGGCGTTGACCCTGGTACCGGACTATCACCTGTGCGTCGTGCGCGCCGGGCAGATCGTGGCCGGCGTTCCCGAGGCGGTCGGCAGGCTCGACCCCTCCAGGCCGCTGACCTGGATCAGCGGTCCCTCCGCGACCAGCGACATCGAGCTGAACCGGGTGGAGGGCGTGCACGGCCCGCGCACGCTGGAGGTCGTCGTCGTCCGCTGACCCGGCGGGGAAGGCGCGTCGGGCGCGAAACACGGATGTGGCCGTGCTGGACGTCTCCGGCATGCCCGGCTAGCGTGCCAGGGCGTGTGATCCACAGGCTCGGCCGGCGGACGGCTGTCGCCCGCCGGAACCGATCCGATCTCCACCGTCCATCACGTTCGCAGAAGAAAAGGCGGAATTTACCGATCCGTTACCTGCCCACGTGGTGTCATTATCGGATATTGTCGCGAGTCGTTACTGCGTAACCCCAGGTCAAGGTCATTGGAGTCCTGTTTCCATGAAACCGCCGCTGCTGCTCATCGGGCAGGGCTCGCACGACGACAACGGATCCGTTGAGTTCGGCAGGTTCATCCATCGGCTCCGCTGCCGACTGGACCAGACGGCGGCGGACGTCTCCGGCGGCTACATCGCCAAGGCCAGGCCGCGCCTCAGCGACTCCGTCGCGTCGCTGGTCGCGCGCGGGCATCACCGGATGGTGGCCCAGCCCATGAGCCTCACCGGCGGTACCTGGCTCGGCACGGACATCCCCTCCGCGATGGCCCGCGAGCGGGAGAGACATCCCATGCTCACCTGCGACTACGGCCGTCCCCTGGGCTCCGACCCCCGCGTCCTCGCGCTGCTCGCCGAGCGTCTGGCCGACGCCGCCGCCGAGGTCGCCAGCCTCCGGCTGGTCCCCGCCGCCGCCGGGCCGCTCGACGACGAACCCGAGCACATCGAGATCGGCGAGACCGCCGTCGTCCTGGTCGGCGACGGCTCCACCAGTCCCGAGTCCAACGCCGACGTGCACCGGGTCTCCCGGCTCTTCTGGGAGACCCACGCCCATGAGTACATGACCGTGGAGACGGCGTTCGTCTCCCTCACCCCGCCCGGCGTCCCCGGCGGCATCGAGCGCTGCCGCCGCCTCGGCGCCAAGCGCGTGATCGTCGTGCCCTACCTGCTCTTCGCCGGCGGCCTGCTCGACCGCGTCTGGGCTCAGGCCATGGCCTACGCCGCCGGCCACTCCAACCTGGACGTTCGCTGCGCCGACGTCATCGGCGACTGCGAGGGTCTGGCCGACGTGGTCATCGAGCGCTACGAGGAGGCGCTCAGCGGCATCGCCTGGTGATCCGGCGATGCGGTTTCCGGCGTTTTTTCGAATGCTGGTTTCTGGAGGAGACTGGAGCGCATGACCATCCTCCAGGAGACCATCGCGGCGATCCGTCCCGCCGATCCGGCGGCCGTCGCCGAGGCCCGAGCCCACCAGGACCGCCTGACCAAGCCCAGGGGCGCGCTCGGCGCGCTGGAGGAGGTGGCGATACGGCTGGCCGGGGCCGCGGCGGTCAGCCCGCCGCCACTCCCGGTTCCCGCGGCTCTGGCGATCTTCGCCGCCGACCACGGTGTCCACGCCAGGGGCGTGACCCCGTGGCCGCAGGAGGTCACCCTGCAGATGGTCGGCAACTTCCTCGCGGGCGGTGCCGTGGCCAACGCCTTCGCCGCCCAGGTGGGAGCCTCGGTGACGGTCGTCGACGTCGGCGTGGCCGCCGACCTCGACCCGGCGCCGGGACTGACGATCAGTAAGATCGCGTACGGTACGGCCGACCTGTCCCGCGGACCGGCGATGACCCCCGAGCAGGCGGTCGCGGCCCTGGAGGCCGGGATCGCCCATGCCCGCGGTCTCGTCGACGGAGGCGCCCGCTGCCTGATCACCGGGGACATGGGCATCGCCAACACCACCGCCTCGGCCGCGTTGATCTGCGCGTTCACCGGACACGAAGCGGCGGCCGTGACCGGCAGGGGAACCGGCATCGACGGCGAGACCCTGGAACGCAAGATCGAGGTGGTCCGCGAGGCACTCCGGGTGAACGGTCTGGAGCGGGGGCCGGGCGCCGCCTCCCCGGTGTCCGCCCTGGAGACGCTGGCCGCGGTCGGCGGCCTGGAACACGCGGCGATCGCCGGATTCGTCCTCGCCGGGGCCGCTCTGCGGGTGCCGGTCATCCTGGACGGTGTCATCGCGGGAGCGGCGGCACTGGCGGCGGCGGCACTGGCGCCCGACGTCGTCGACCACTGCGTGGCCGGGCACCGCTCGGCCGAACCCGGTCACGCCGCGGCCCTGGATCACCTGGGCCTGCGTCCCCTGGTGGAGCTGGAACTCCGGCTCGGCGAGGGCACCGGTGGCCTGCTCGCCCACCCGCTCGTCTGCGCCGCGGCCAGGGTGATGCACGAAGTCGCGACCTTCGATTCCGCCGGTGTGACGGACAAGGAAGCCTGACCTGCGGAAGTCTTAAGCCGGCCGGTTGACAACAGTCAGCCCTTTCTTGACATCTGTTAACACAGGTGCAGCAAAGAGAGCCCCGTTAGCCGGTAGGTTTACCTCCTAAGCACGTCATGATTCGCAATTCCTCGTGAACGGGAGATCGGTCACCATGTCGCCCTACCTGCTCGGCTTGCGCCTCTCCGGGCGGCGGGTGCTCGTCGTGGGCGGCGGGCGCGTCGCCCAGCGGCGTGTGCCGGCGCTGCTCGACGCGGGCGCACTGGTCACCATCGTCTCGACGAGCGTCACGCACGCCCTCGACGATTTCATCGCGACAGGCCGGGTGACCTGGGAGGCCAGGCGCTACCAGGCCGGCGACGTCGACGGGGCCTGGCTGGTGCAGGCCTGCACGGACAACCCCGAGGTGAACGCCGCCGTGGCCGAGGAGGCCGAGGCGAAGCGGATCTGGTGCGTGCGCGCCGACGACAAGGACGCCTCCGCGGCCTGGACCCCCGCCAGCGGCAAGGTGGACGAGATCAGTGTGGCGATCACCGCCGGAGGCGATCCCCGGCGTGCCGCCGGGATCAGGGACGCCGTCGTGGGAGCCCTCAGGGACGGTACGGTCGACGCCCGGCGTAACCGCACCAAGCCCGTGGGCGTCGCCCTGGTCGGCGGTGGCCCCGGCGACCCCGGCCTGATCACGGTCCGTGGACGGCAGTTGCTGGCCCAGGCCGACGTGGTCGTCGCCGACCGGCTCGCCCCGCAGGCCCTGCTCGACGAGCTCTCCCCGGACGTCGAGCTGATCGACGCCGCGAAGATCCCCTACGGTCGTTACATGGCCCAGGAGAGGATCAACGAGCTGCTGATCGAGCACGCCAGACAGGGCAAGTTCGTGGTCCGGCTCAAGGGAGGCGACCCGTTCGTCTTCGGCCGCGGCGGCGAGGAGTTGCTCGCCTGCGCCCGCGAGGGCATCCCGGTGGTCGTGGTCCCCGGCATCACCAGCCCGGTCGCGGCGCCGGCCGCCGCCAACGTGCCCGTGACGCATCGCGGCGTCAGCCAGGAATTTCACGTGGTCTCCGTACACGTCCCGCCGGGCGACGAGAGATCCACGGTCGACTGGCCCAATCTGGCCAGATCCGGCGGCACGCTGGTGCTTATGATGGCGGTCGAACGGATCGGAGTGATCGCCGAAACATTGCTCTATAACGGACGTTCGCCGGAAACTCCCGTAATGGTGGTACAGGACGGTACCCTTCCGACCCAGCGCGCTCTTTACGCCACGCTCTCCACTGTGGCGGAGCGCGTAAGCGCGGCTGAGATTCGGCCCCCTGCGATCGTGATCGTCGGTGATGTCGTGAAGGTCGGCCAGGAGGTCGAGATGGTTCGAGCGGAGCGAGTACCGTGAAATCGGCTTCCAACAGGCCCCCCCAATCGGGTGGTGGCCGTAACCCTCGCCTCGTCGGCATCCCCCAGGAGCCACCCGACGGCCCCCCGTCGGATGACCAGGAATCTCCCGGCGAGCAGACGGTGACCTTCGGCGCCATCCGCCCAGACGATGACGCCGCCTCCGTCCGCGCTCGCGCCCAGCCCGCCGCCGGTGCGGCCGGTCCCGCCGCGCCTCCGGGCAGGAGAGCCGGTCCGGCGGCGGGTCCAGCCGCACCCCCCGCCTCGGAGGAGGCGATGGCGGCCTTCCACGCCGCCGCGGCCGCCGCGCAGGCCACGATCGCCGCCATCACCACTTCCCGGGAGGTGGGCAGGCCCGCCGCCGGCGCCCCGGGCAGCCGCCCCCCGGGTGCCTCTCGCGGCGGTCCCGCGCCGGCCTCCCCCGGTGCGGGCGCCCCGCCGGCCGCTTCCCGCGGCGGTGCCCCCGCCCTTCAGAAGGCCCCTCGTGGTGGTGCTCCAGCCTCGCCGGGTGCTCCCCGTGGAGGCTCTCCCGCCCCGCCGGGGGCGGACCCGGGGCAGGGGGCCCCTCCTTCCCCCGGAGCTTCGCGCGGTGGCGGCCCTGCCACCGCTCCTCCCGCTGTCCCCCCGAGACCGGGCGCCCCCGCCTCCCAGGGGGAAGTCGCGGGAGCTTCTCGCGGTGCGACCTTCCGTCCGGGGCCCGCTTTCCCGAGCGCTCCCCGTGCCGGCGGCGGCCCCGTCACACCTTCTCCTCCCGGCGCACCTGCTCCCCAGGCCGCTCCCGGTGCGCTCTTCCGCCCGGGCGCCCCCGTTCCCCCGAGCGCTCCCCGCACCGACGGTCCCGGGGAAGGTGCCGCGGCCCCCTCCCGTACGGCGAGCGACGGCTCTTCCCCCCGGGCCGAGGCCGCCGCTCCGCCCCTTCGGGGGAACAGACCCCAGGAGAAGCAGGAGGAGCCGGACGAGGTCGTCGTCCTCCTCGCGGATGACGAGGAGCCGGAAAACGAAGCGGAGAACGACGCCGGGACGCCTGACGCCGACGGGGCCGAGGACGGGGCCGAAGACGGTGGCGATGCCGGAGCGCGGGTCCTGGCCGGCGACGGGGGTCAGCGCGACGCCGAGCCCGCCGAGATCGATGAGCAGGCTCCGCAGGAGGGTGAGAGCGGTGCGGAGGCCCAGGGCGATGGCGAGGCCGACGGGAACGACGGGGACGAGAAGGCCGGAGGCAAGGAGGACGCGGGGTCGCCGGGCGGCCGGGTGCGGGAGACGCCGCTTCCCGAGGCCGTCTCCAAGGCCCTGAGCAGCGCGCTCACCGCCGTACGCGCCGGCGTCACCGACCTCGGTTTCGGCCTGGACATCCCCGGGGCCGAGGAGGCCAGGCGGGTCCAGAGCGAGATCCTGGCCCAGCTCGACGACTACGTGATCCCCCGGGTCCACACGAGCACCGCGCCCGCCCTCGTCGTGGTCGCGGGCTCCACCGGCGCGGGCAAGTCCACGCTCCTCAACACGCTGGCCAACGCCAAGGTCAGCGCGACCGGTGTGCGCCGTCCGACGACCGGGACGCCTGTCCTGGCCTGCCACCCCGACGATCACGAGTGGTTCGCCGAGGGCGACCTGCTCGGTAGCCTCCGGCGGCTCAGCGAGCCCGACCCCGGGGCGGCCTCCGGCGGCCTCGTGCTCGTCTCCACCGAGCGCCTACCTCCCGGTGTGGCACTGCTCGACACCCCCGACATCGACTCGGTGGTCGAGGAGCACCACGAGATCGCGCACCGCATGCTCGACGCGGCCGATCTGTGGATCTTCGTCACCACCGCCGCCCGCTACGCCGACGCCCCGGCCTGGCGGCTGCTCCGCCTGGCCAAGGAGCGTGGAGCCAAGCTGGCCATCGTGCTCTCCAGGGTGCCGGCCAAGTCCAGAGAAGTGATCACCAAGCACTTCGTCAGGATGCTCACCGAGTACGGTCTCGGCGAGGTCGACCGGTTCGTCGTCAACGAGGGCAAGGTCACCGACGGCATGCTCCCCGACCACGAGGTGAGCGAGCTGCGTTTGTGGCTGACCGAGCTGTCGGTCGACGAGCGGCGTCGTGAGCAGGCCGTGCGGGCCACCCTGGACGGGGTGCTGAACAGCTTCCGCACCCGGGTGCCCGCCCTGGCCAAGCAGCTGGAGATCCAGGTCGCCTTCCGCAGAGATCTCCGCGCCGACGTGGAGAGCGCCTACGCCCAGGCAATGGTCGAGGTCGACGAGAGCACCGGCGACGGTTCGCTGCTCCGAGGTGAGGTCCTCGCCCGCTGGCAGGACTTCGCCGGTTCCGGTGATCTCATGCGTACCCTTCAGTTGCGCAAGCCCGGCCGCCTCGCGAGCAAGGCGAGCCATCAGGCACCCGAGCGGCTCAGCGCGCTGAGATCCGCGCTGCGGACGGGGTTGGAGTCGGTGGTCGTCTCGGCGGCGCAACGGGCCGCGGAGGAGGCCGCCTCGCGTTGGTTGAACCGTCCGGGCGCGCAGGAGATCCTGGCGGCCGCCGAGCTCGGCCAGGCGTCCGACGACCTCCCGCGCAGGGCCGGCCGGACCATCGCGGCCTGGCAGGAGCACATCACCGAGCTGATCCGCACCGAGGGGGTGACCAAGCGATCGGTGGCCAGGGTGATCTCGTTCGACGTCGAGTCCCTGTCGCTGATCCTGACCATCGGGCTGCTCGGTTACGGCGCCTCGGAGGCGCGGAACGGCACCGGTGCGCTGCCGCAACGGCTGGTACACGCGCTGCTCGGCGCGGAGTCGCTGCGCAACATCGGGGTGAAGGCCCGGAGCGATCTCCGCGCCCGGATCGGCATGCTCTTCGACGACGAGACGGCGCGTTACATCCAGGCCCTCGATGGCGCCGGCATACCGGATGAATCCGCCGCCACCCGCCTTTACCAGGCAACGTACAACCTTGAGGTCGCCCGATGAGTGTTGGCACCACCCAGTCACGCCAAGGTCTCGGCAGCCGGCTCGCCGCGCTGGCTCGGATCGTGGAGCTGGGGCCGGGCAGGGTCGAGCCCAAGCTCCTCACCGAGTCGGGGCAGCTGCTGCTGCGTGCCGGTGACAGGCTCAAGCTCTCCTCCGACCACACGGTGGTCGCGCTCGCGGGAGGCACGGGCAGCGGCAAGTCGACGCTGTTCAACTCGATCTCCGGCCTGGAGCTGTCGCCGACGGGAGTGCGCCGCCCGACCACCGCCCGTACCCACGCCTGCGTCTGGGGTCTGGACGGTGCAGGCCCGCTGCTCGACTGGCTGCAGATCCAGTGGCGTCACCGCTTCGCGCGGGCCAGTGCCCTGGACCGCGGGGAGAGCCGGCTGCACGGGCTGATCCTGCTCGACCTGCCCGACCACGACTCCATCCGGGCGCTGACCGACAGTGAGGCCGACCGGCTGATCCAGGTCGCGGACCTCGTCGTGTGGGTGCTCGACCCGCAGAAGTACGCCGACGCCTCCACGCACCGGCGTTACGTGACCGACCTGGCCGGGCACGAGGCGGTGACGGTCTTCGTGCTCAACCAGTCCGACCGGCTCGACGAGGAGGAACTGGCCGAGTGCGTCGCGGACCTGGAGGACCTTCTCCACCGCGAGGGGGTCGAGCACCCCGTGGTCGTCACCACCTCGGCGATCACGGGTACGGGCGTGGACGACCTCAAGGCGGTCCTCGCCGAGACCGTGTCCAGGCGCAGGGCCGCCACCCAGCGCCTGGAGGCCGACCTCGACCGGCTGACGCTCCGCCTGGCGAAGGTCATGCCCGCCGACGGCACCCCGGCGCCGCCCTCCTCCATTGACGACGCCCGCCGGATCGGCCTCACCGACGCCCTCTGCGACGCGGCCGGAGTTCCCGCCGTCGGCGAGGCGATGGAGAACGTCTACGCCGCCAGGTCCGGTGAGTGGGTCGGCTGGCCCTACACCCGCTGGGCGGCCAAGCTCCGCCCTGATCCGTTGAACAGCCTGCGCCTGGGCGACCTGCGAGACGAGATCCGCAGCCTGACCGGTGGCTCGGTCAGCGCGCAGCCGGCCGAGGTGGACACCGCCGTGCACGCCCTGGCCGACGGCCTGACCTCCGGCATGCACGAGGCGTGGCAGAGCGGGATCAGGGATGCCGCGCGCTCCCGCTCGGCGCAGCTGCCCCAGGTGCTGTCGGAGGAGCTCTCGGAGGTCGCACCGCGCCTGGACCGGGTCCCCGGCTGGTGGCGGCTGCTTCTCGCCTGGCAGTACCTGCTGGTCCTGCTCTTCGTCGCGGGCCTCGCCTGGGTCGGTACGGCCCTGGTCTACGGAGTGTTCGGCACGGGGAAGCCGCCGGCGGGGCTGGAGGTGTTCGGCGACGCCGCCTCGCTGCCGTGGGTGGGGCTGATGATGCTCTCGGTGCTAGGGCTCGGGTTGCTCACCGCGGTGGCCAGCCGTAACTTCATCGTGCTCGGCGCGGGCAACGAGCGTGACGCGCTGGAACGCGAGATGCGCCGCAGGGTCGCCGGGCTCGCGGAGAGCATGGTGATCGAGCCGGTGGAGCGCGAGCTGACCCGCTACAACGAGTTCTACTCGGCCATGCGGAGCCTGCGGGACTGATTCCCAGGGTTGTCCACAACCCGGTCGAGTGTCCGGCGGTTGTCCCCAGAACGCGATTCGGCAACTCGCGAGGGGTATGGCTCGGACCATCGTGTCTTTCACGCCGCCGGCACTCAGCCGGCGCTCATGGGAGGCACGATGAACGACATCTACGTCACGTTGACCGGTAACGTCGCGGCCACGCCACGCCAGCACACCTTCCCCGACGGCTCCCGGGTCACCTCGCTCAAGATCGCCTCGACCAGTCGTTACTTCGATCGGGAGAACCAGCAGTGGCGCAACGGTGAGACGACCTACTTCGGCGTCCGCTGCTTCCGCGGGCTCGCCGACAACGTCGCCCAGTCGGTTCAGCTGGGCCAGCCCGTCGTCGTTCAGGGACGGCTGCGGATCCGCGAGTTCACCCACGAGGGTGAGCGCCGGTTCATGCCCGAGGTGGAGGCCAACTCGCTCGGGCACGACCTGCGCTGGGGGCTCGGCAGCTTCAGCAAGCCACAGCGCGGCGGTCCGGTCGCGGCCCTGGGCAGCGCGGAGCGGATCGAACTCGATCGCGAGACGTCCGACTGGGCGATGAGCGGCGGCGTTCCCGTCGAGGCGGAGGCACCCGGCGCCCTGCCCCCGCCGCGGGCCGGGCTCGACGACGAGCGGGCCACGCCGGGCGGGCCTGCCGAGGGAGGTGCGACCCGCGGAGAGGCCGCCTCGCATGCGGTGGATCACGGCTCCGCCGGGGAGGAGCCGGCGGCGGGAGAGGCCGTGACCAGGAGAAGGAAGGCGGCGAAGGGCACGACGAGGCGGGTGGGGGTGGTGGGGGCCGACGACCCGGCCGCGGGGGTCACCGGGGAGGAGACGGCCGGGGCCGTGCCGGGCACGGTGAAGATCCACCCAGATGTGAGCGATGAGGCACCCTGGCCGACGCGGGAGCGTGTGGCGGCCTGAGCCGCCTCCCGTTGGGAGGCCCGGGCCGCGGGCCTCCCAACCCGATCGGCCGGCCGGAACCGGAGGGGCGAAGGAATCGTTCGAGGTGGACGGGGAGTCGAATTCGGACAGGGGAATGGGCGCTGATCCGCGCAGGGGAAGAACGCGGACGGCGGGATGGGGCGGATTCGAGCAGAAGACTTGGAACAGAAGATCGGCAGAGAGGATTTCGGACGGGAGATGAGGGGCAGGCGTCCGGTGAAGCGCGGACTTCGCGGGAACAGGATGCCTGACGGAAGTGCAGGACCTCACACGGTAGGAGGGTCTGGTTCGGGCGGAGTGAGGAGGCACCGGCCGGACGCGGTCGGTGTCTCACCACGGAAGCGCGGCGACGCCGAGATAACCAGCCGATGGTCTTGCCCGTGTCAGATGCCCAGGACACCTGATTCAGGTCCAGGTCACGCCCCGCAGCATGGCTTGCTCCTTTCCCGCACGGCCCGCTCGCGAGGGAGCGGTTTCCAAAACGTAGGTCAACCGGTGGGCTGGCCCACTCCGTCAAAGGTAGCGGTTCCCATCGCGCGTCGCACACTCCGCAACTATTGTGTTACACATCGTTAGTCGGAGAGGGGGACGACATGGCGGCTCCTAGCCACACCTCGGTCAAACCGCGCGACGGCATGACACCCTTGGCCGATCGCTGGCCCCTGCTTGGACAGCGCCGCCCGCTGGTCGGCTACCTCTGCGGGATAGTAGCGCTGGATCTCGCCGCGATCGTGTTCTTCCTGGCATCCGGGGTCTTCCGCTGGTCCGATGCGCTGACCTTCACCGCGCTGATGGCGTGTGGAGCCGTGTGCATCGAGGCGACCCGGAGGCTGGGCATGCCGGCCGGCGTGCACCGGGACCTGCTCTCCGCCTGGTGGCTGCCCGCCGCGCTGCTGCTCCCGCCGCTCTACGCGCTCCTGGCGCCCATTCCGCTCCAGTTCCTGCTGCAGAGACGGGTGCGCGCGACGGTCGTCTACCGGCGGGTCTTCAGCTCGGCGGCGATCGGCCTGGCCGGATGTGCGGCCTCCCTGCTCTTCCATGCCGCGGTCGGTGACCTGAACGCGCTGACCAGGGGCGACGGAGGGCCGATCCTGGTGGCCGTCGGCTGCGCGGTCCTGTTCACGGTGATCAACACCGCGTTGATCGCCATCGCGGCGCACACCGCCGATCCCGACAGCCGCTGGCGGGAGGTCCTGTGGAACCGGGAGAACCTGCTCCTCGACGTCGTCGAACTCTGCCTCGGCGTCATCATCTCCATCACCTGCGGGCTCAATCCGGCTCTGCTGGTCCTGGCGCTGCCCCCGGTGGTGCTGCTCCAGCGCAGCCTGCTGCACGCGCAGCTTCAGGCCGCGGCCCGCACCGACCTCAAGACCGGCCTGCTGAACGCCGCGGCCTGGCAGCGGGAGGCCGACACCGAGATCGTCAGGGCGCGTCGCACCGGGGAGACGCTCGCGCTGCTGATCGTCGACATCGACCATTTCAAGAGGGTCAACGACACCTACGGTCACCTGATCGGAGACCAGGTCCTCGTCGGGGTGGCCGACACCATCCGCAGCCAGCTTCGCGACTACGACGTGGTGGGCCGGTTCGGCGGTGAGGAGTTCGTCGTCCTGCTGCCCAGGGCCGACGTGACAGAGGCCCGCAGGGTCGCCGAGCGGCTGCGCTCCCGGGTGGGACGGATGGCGCTCCCGGCCGACGACAACATGATCACCGTGACCATCTCGGTCGGTGTCGCGATCATGAGCGTGCACGGGGACGACCTGATCGAACTGCTCGCCGCGGCCGACCTCGCCCTCTACCGCGCCAAGGAACTCGGCCGCGACCAGATCTGCCTGTCGGCCACCATCGTGCCTCCGGCCCGCAGGCCCGGATCCGATGCCGCTCCCAGGTCGGCTTCTCAGCCCTGAGGACTGAGCTCGCAGCTCCTCGCCGTCGGTGGCTTCGACGGCTTGGTCCGCGTCAGACAGTGTGACTCACCGCCCAGCCTGTGACACCGCGTGAGGCGATGTCCCGAGCCGCGGTCGACGTCCCGGGCGAACCGGGACTCCTTGCGCCTGCGGGCCTTCGGCAGGCGCTTGGCGGACTCGCTCTGCTTGGCCTGAGGGCCCGAGGTTCCTCGCAAGCACTGCTGAACTTTCCAGGCCCTAAACTAAAGGCATGCCGGAGTACATCTACACACTGCAGCGCGTGCGCAAGGCGCACGGCGACAAGGTCGTCCTCGACGACGTGACGTTGTCGTTCCTGCCGGGAGCCAAGATCGGTGTCCTGGGTCCCAACGGCACCGGAAAGTCGACGCTGCTGAAGATGATGGCGGGCCTGGAGCAGCCGTCCAACGGCGACGCCCGGCTCATGCCCGGCTTCACCGTCGGCATGCTCCAGCAGGAGCCCCCCCTCAACGAATCCAAGACCGTTCTCGGCAACGTCGAAGAGGGCGTCGCCGAGACCAAGGCGATGCTCGACCGCTTCAACGAGATCGCCGAGCTGATGGCCACCGACTACAGCGACGAGCTGCTCGACGAGATGGGCAAGCTTCAGGACGCCCTGGACCACCGCAACGGCTGGGATCTCGACAGCCAGCTGGAGCAGGCAATGGACGCCCTCCGCTGCCCCCCGCCGGACGCAGAGGTGACCCAGCTCTCCGGTGGAGAGCGCCGCCGGGTCGCCCTCTGCAAGCTGCTCCTGGAGCAGCCCGATCTGCTCCTGCTCGACGAGCCCACCAACCACCTCGACGCGGAGAGCGTCCAGTGGCTGGAGTCCCACCTGGAGAAGTACCCGGGCACCGTGCTGGCCGTCACCCACGACCGCTACTTCCTGGACAACGTGGCCAACTGGATCCTGGAGCTCGACCGCGGCCGTTGCCACCCCTATGAGGGCAACTACTCCACCTACCTGGAGGCCAAGGCCGCGCGGCTCAAGCTCGAAGGCCAGAAGGACGCCAAGCGCAAGAAGCGCCTGGAGGAGGAGCTGGAGTGGGTCCGCTCCAACGCCAGGGCCCGCCAGACCAAGAGCCGGGCGCGCCTGCAGCGCTACGAGGAGATGGCCGCCGAGGCCGACAAGCACCGCAAGCTCGACTTCGAAGAGATCCAGATCCCGCCGGGCCCGCGTCTGGGCACCACGGTCATCCGGGCCGAGAAGCTCACCAAGGGCTTCGAGGAGCGCGTCCTGATGGAGAGCCTCTCCTTCGACCTGCCGCGCAACGGCATCGTCGGCGTCATCGGTCCGAACGGTGTCGGCAAGACCACCCTGTTCCGGATGATCACCGGCGGCGAGACGCCGGACAGTGGCGAGATCGTCGTCGGTGACACCGTCAAGATCTCCTACGCCGACCAGAGCCGGGGCGGGATCGACCCGGCGAAGAACGTCTGGGAGGTCGTCTCCGACGGGCTCGACTACATCAAGGTCGGCCAGGTCGAGATGCCGTCGCGCGCCTACATCGCCGCGTTCGGGTTCAAGGGGCCGGACCAGCAGAAGAAGGCGGGCATCCTGTCCGGTGGCGAGCGCAACCGGCTCAACCTGGCGCTCACCCTCAAGCAGGGCGGCAACGTGCTCCTGCTCGACGAGCCCACCAACGACCTCGACACCGAGACGCTCTCCAGCCTGGAGAACGCGCTGCTGGAGTTCCCCGGCTGCGCGGTCATCACCTCGCACGACCGGTGGTTCCTGGACCGCATCGCGACCCACATCCTGGCCTGGGAAGAGGGTTCGAACTGGTTCTGGTTCGAGGGCAACTTCGCCGACTACGAGAAGAACAAGATCGAGCGTCTGGGTGCCGACGCGGCCCGGCCGCATCGCGTCACCTACCGCAAGCTCACCCGCGACTGACCCCGCTCTCCGCCCGCGGGCAGGAGCACCTGGCACGGGTCGTGCCAGGTGCTCTCCCGGTCGCGACCGCGCGAGCCTCCGGTGCCCCGCCGTACGACGGGCAGCGGGGGCTCGCTACGGTTCTGGGTGTGTTTGGACAGAGCGTCGCGGACGAGGTCGGCCATGGCCACCGACATGTGTTCCCCAGGGCTGTCAGGTTCGCCGACATCGACTCGCTGGGTCACGTCAACAACGTGCGGTTCCTCGACTATCTGGAGGACGCGCGGCTGGGGATGTTCCACGTCGATCCCCAACGCGAGGGAAACGCCCCTTTCGCCGGACTGGTGATCGCCCGGCATGAGATCGACTACCGGCGTCCCCTTACCTTCAGGCCCGACCCGGTCCGGGTGGAGTCGTGGGTGACGGAGATCCGTCCGGTACGGTTCACCCTCGCGTACGAGATCCGCGACGATGACGAAGTGTTCGTCAAGGCCCGCTCGGTGATCGTGGCCTACGACGTGGGGAGTGCCTCCCCGCGGCGGCTGAGCCAGGACGAGATCGCCTACCTGCGCAGGTTCGCGATGGACTGAGGCCTTCCCCGGCCTCGACTCGGCAGGTGGCGGACGGGCCGTACCCGCGGACGTCCGCCGCCTGCCGTGAGCCGTCAGACCTCGGGGGCGTACAGCCAGACCGCGCTGTCCGGCAGGAGCAGGTGGCCCTCCACCGGGGCGCTGCCGATCAGGACGCGGTCGTGCGGCGGCAGTCGCACCGGCTGGGAACCACAGTTGATGACGCAGATCAGGGAACCCCGGCTGAAGATGAGGGCGTCCTCGGGGCTCTCCTGCCAGGTGATCTCTTCGGGCAGCGTGCCGCGGAGGTCGCGGCGGACCCGCAGGACCTCCTGGTAGAAGTTCAGCGTCGAGCCGGGATCGCTCGACTGGCGCTCGGCGGAGAGCGCGGCCCACTCGACGGGTTGGGGCAGCCAGGGCCGCGCTCCATCGGGCGAGAAGCCGTACGGTTCGGCCATGCCGGACCAGGGGATGGGGACCCGGCAGCCGTCACGGCCGGGCAGCTCTCCCTTGGAACGGGCGAAGATGGGGTCCTGACGGGCCTCCGGGGGAAGATTCTTCACCTCGGGGAGGCCCAGCTCCTCCCCCTGGTAGAGATATGCGGAGCCCGGTAGGGCGAGCATGGCGAGCAGCGCCGCACGGGCGCGGGCCAGGCCCATGGTGGAGTTGGTCAGGCCGTCGCCGTACCGGGTCACATGGCGGACCACGTCGTGGTTGGAGAGCACCCAGGTGGGAGCGGTCACCGCGGCCAGTGTGTCATCGATGATCTTCTTGAACGCGGGTCCGGACCAGGGGGCCTCCAGCCAGGCGAAATTGAAGCTCTGGTGGAGCTCGTCGGGGCGGAGGTAGAGCGCGAGATCCTCGACGGAGTCGGTCCAGACCTCGCCGACCGCCACCCGCTCGCCGTCGTAGGAGTCGAGCACCTTGCGCCAGGCACGGTAGACCTCGTGTACCTCGGGCCGTCCCCAGATCGGCGACTCGGCCTTGAACGCCTGATCCTGCGGCGGGGTGTCCGGCAGGTCCTCGGCCTTGTACAGGCCCATCGCCACGTCGATCCTGAACCCGTCCACCCCTCGGTCGAGCCAGAACCGCAGCACGTCGAGGAACTCGGTGTGCACCTCGGGGTTGCGCCAGTTGAAGTCAGGTTGTTCCGCAGCGAAGAGATGCAGATACCACTGCCCGTCGGGGGTCCTGGTCCAGGCCGGGCCGCTGAAGGTCGACTGCCAGTTGTTGGGAGGCAGATCACCGCCGTCACGGAAGATGTAGCGATCGCGTCCCTCACCGCGCAGCGCGGCCTGGAACCACTCGTGAGCCGAGGAACTGTGGTTCGGGACGATGTCCACGATCACCCGGAGGCCGAGCCGATGCGCCTCGGCGACGAGCTCGTCGAAATCGGCGAGCGTGCCGAAAAGGGGGTCGACGTCACGATAGTCGGCCACGTCGTAGCCACCGTCGGCCATGGGGGAGCGGTAGAAGGGAGTCAGCCATATCGCGTCCACACCGAGTTCCGCGAGGTACGGCAGGCGCTGCCGGATGCCGGGCAGATCGCCGACGCCGTCTCCGGAGGCGTCGGCGAAGCTGCGAACGTAGATCTCGTAGACGACGGCATCACGCCACCAGGGGGATTCCATGTGCTTTGGACTGCCCCCGCTTGACGAAGTTTATGCGTCAGGGGCGTTGATCATGCTGCTCGCCGCGTACACGAGATAGTCCCAGAGACGTTTCTCCAGGTCCTCGGGGAGCTTCAGGGAGAGCACCGCGTCATGCATGTGCCTGAGCCAGGCGTCGTGCTCGACCGAGCGGATGACGAACGGGTTGTGCCGCATCCGCAGGCGCGGGTGGCCCCGCTGCGCGCTGTAGGTGCTGGGGCCGCCCCAGTACTGGATGAGGAACAGACGCAGCCGCTCTTCGGCCCCGTCGAGATCATCTTCGGGATAAAGCGGCCGTAGCACCGGATCGGCCGCCACTCCTTGGTAGAAGTGGTGCACGAGACGCCTGAAGGTCTCTTCGCCGCCGACGGCGTCGTAGAAGGACTGGGATTCCCCGGGGGTAACGGACACGCCTCCAGCCTAATTGACGTCAGCCGGCGATCGGGATTTCGGCTCGGTCGAGGGCGGACTTGACCCGGACGCGGAGCTCGCGGGCGACCTCGGCCTGCCGGGAGGGGATGGTCTTGACGCTGATCCTGAAGATGACGGCGGTGTCGGAGATCTGCTCGATGCCCCAGACCTGCGGCTCCTCGACGATGATGGAGTCGCGGAAGGCGAGGTCGTTCCATATCTCGTCCGCGACCTGCTTGAGCAGGTCGCGGACCGCGGGGATGTCGGAGGCGTAGGCCACGGGCACGTCGACGGTGGCGCGAGACCAGCCCTGGGACTCGTTGCCGACGCGGGTGATGGTGCCGTTACGGATGTACCAGACCCGGCCGTCGCTGTCGCGCAGGCGGGTGATGCGCAGGGTGACGGCCTCCACGGTGCCGATCGCGGTGCCCGTGTCGATCACGTCGCCCACGCCGTACTGGTCCTCCAGGAGCATGAACATGCCCGCTATGAAGTCCTTGACGAGTTCCTGGGCGCCGAAGCCGACCGCCACGCCCAGAATGCCCACGCTGGTCAGCAGGGGGGCGATGGGGACGGAGAGCCGCTCCAGGACGGTCAGCGCGGCGGTGCCCAGGATGATGATCGAGGCGACCGGCTTGAGCACGGAACCGATGGTCTCGGCCCGCTGCCTGCGCCGCTCGGCCACGATCGCGTCGAGGCCCTCCGGGGTCACCGCCTCCCTGCCGCGTAGCCGCCCCGCCAGGGACGTGCGCTCGGAGGAGGCCTTCCGCACCACCCGGCTGATCAGCCGGTGCGCCACGTTGCGCAGAGCCAGCGCGATGACCACGACCAGCGCGATGGCGATCATGCCCGCGATGGCGGGAGCCGCCCAGCTCACCGGGACGATCATCTGCACGAAGTCGCAGATCATCCCGCCACCGTCCCCGCAGCCCTTTGTCAGACCCGCGCTCATGTCGAGCAGCTCCTCGACCACGACTCCAGGGTCGGGGGTCGAGGTGACGCTCGGGGTCACGCTGGGAGTCAAGCTGGGGGTGGGGCTGGGGACGGGCGTGGGGGAAAGCAGGAACACGGAGTGGATCCCTCTCGGATCGGATCGACGAGTCAAATGGGCGAGTCATGCGACCTACCCATATTGCCGATCGAACCGGCCTCCGTCACATCACGCCGGGGAAGACGGGGACATCCGGATCTGGGGCCGCGGAGGCGGACCCGGATGCCCCGGTGACGGGCGGCCCGGACGGGACACGCACCCGGAAGCGTGTCCCGTGCCGTTTCCGAGGGGGATCCCTCCTACTCACCGCCCGGACGAGAGACCAGGCGGCGGCCTTTGCCTTACGGCAGTTCGTGGGCTTCGGCTCGGGAGAGCCTCCGCGGGAGTTCGCGCCGGTCCGGTCGGCGATCCCTGATGGAAAGCGGGCCGGTCCGGGGATCCGGAGCCGACGGGGTGACCAGCGTCCGAGGACGCTCCGCACCGGTCATCCCGTCGGCTCCGCCGGGCCGTGGTAGGTACGGCGCGTCGGGCGGGTGAAGCCCTCCGCACCGCTCACCTCATTCCCCTACCGCGGCGAGTACGCGTGCGACCTTGGTCGCGGCACCGGCTGGGTCTTCCACCGTGTGCATCCGTTCACCCCAGGACCACCAGTAGTACCAATCCCGGTGGTTGGGGGTGGCCTGTGCTCGGCAGGTGACGTTCTCCGCGAGGCTGGTCGCCTTCGGGTTGATCACACGCACGAACGCACGGCCCGAGTGGGTCCGCACCACACGGGCGTGCAGCCCGCGGCAGTCAAGCTCCGTCACCAGTCGTTCCAGGTGTCGGAAATCGTCTTCACCCACCTCGCCCCTCCTCGTGGTTTCGGTTCGCCGGCACCGAATCGTGTTCGCTCGATCACGCCTTCGGTGCTGCCCGCCAAAGATGACTCACCGCGGCCCCGTGGGTCAATTCAGGGAAAACCCAGTTCAGGGTGGGCGTTGTGCCAAGTAGGTTGAAAGAAACAGTCCGCCGGAGGACGATTCTTAGCCGGTGGCTTTATTAGCGCGTTCCGGATGAGTCAAACGTGGTCCATCATTCTCGGTAGGCACAGTGCGACGAAAAGATCACAGTGTGTCAAGGGAGAGAGGACCGGTCGGGACTAAGTGTGCCAGCCAGCCCAGCTGGCCACGAGAGAGGGGCCGGTATGTCCGGCAGACAGCACAGGGAGACAGAACTAGCACGGCAGGTCCGGGCCCGTGGCCTGGCCGCCGGGAAGTCCTCGGCGCAGATAGCCGAGGAAATCTACGAGAAATGCAATTCGCAATTCGGGACTACACGGGTCAAAGGTCACAGGCTGGCGCACGGCGTCGCCCTCGCGGACGTCATCGAACAGATACGGGCGCTGTTCGAACGCGATGGCAAGTCGGCCCCCGGCATCGGTGAGACGCTCCTGTCCGCGTACGAGAGCGGGCTGAAGCGGCCCGGTCCCGAGTACCTGCACTACCTGTGCTCCGCCTACCGAGTCGAGCCGGCCTCCCTCGGGTACGACGGCCCGTGCATCTGCGGCCACGGCCACAGGATGCCCGGTGTCGTCCGAGGCGATCTCCAGGACGGAAGACCCGACACATCCCCTGATCCGCGCGAGATGCTGATCCAGCCGATCGGCTTGGACCCTTCCGCGGACGGGGGCGAGGAGGACGAGAACGTGTTACGGAGGACACTCTTACAGCTCCTGGCAGGTAGCGGCATCGTGCTGGACGGACAGGTGCTTGGATCGGTGGAGAGCATCCGCAGGAGGATGGACGACACACTGGTCTCGGCCACCGTCTCGCCCGCGATGCTCGACCAGTGGGAGGAATCCACCATCGGCTTCGGCCGCCAGTACATGAACACCCCCCCGCTCAGGCTGCTGTGCGACGTGATGCTGGAGTTCAGCGCGGTGCGCAAGGCCATGGAACGGCGCCAGCCGGTCGACCTGCAGGAACGGTTGTGCCGCATGGCGGCCCAGCTGGCCGGCCTGAGCGGCATGATCATGGTCAATCTCGGCGACCACAGGCTCGCCCGATCCTTCTTCAGGACCGGCAGGACCGCCGCGGACGAGACCGGCGACCGCGCGTTGCGGGCGTGGGTCACGGCCAGGGAGGCTCTGGTCCCGCTCTACTACGGTGACCCGCGTGAGGCGCTCAACCTCGCGAAGAAGAGCCGGGACCTGGCCGGGCAGACGCCCTGTGCGGCCCAGGCCATGGCCCCGGTGGTCGAGGCCCGTGCGCTGGCGATGATGTCGGGCGCGGGCAAGAAGGACGTGGTCGACCAGGCGAAGCGGGCGCTGTCCCGGGCCAGGGCGGCCTTCTCCCAGATGACCGCCGCGGACCAGGATGACGCGACCTTCGGCTACACCGAGCGCCAGCTCTACTTTCACCAGGGAGACGCGCTGGTCAAGCTCGGGCAGGCGATGGAGGCCGACCTCATCCTGGAACAGGCGCTCACCAAGTACGGCCCGACCGACTGGCTCGACCCGACCTTCATCAAGTTCGACCGTGCCCAGTGCAAGATCCTTGAGGGCGATGTGGACGAGGCGCTGGAGATCGCCCAGAGTACGATCTCGGGTCTCGACGAGGCGTGCCGGCCCGACATCCTCATGCAGCGTGCCCACGAGGTGGGCAGGCAGGCCGAGGTGAAGGCTCCGGGGCATCCCAAGCTCAAGGTCTACCTGGAATCGCTGCGCGGCCGCAGCGCGTGGACGGATGACGCGGTGGCCGACGGGGGTGGCAGTTGAGGCCGACGCTTCGGCGTTATCGCTGGTCCGACATCGAATCCGTCTGGGCGCTCCACCAGATATGCCTGGCCCAGGTCGGTCTCGCGCCGGGGGACGGCGTCTACTACGAGGACGACTTCCCCAGGATCCACGAGATCTATCTCGCCGACCGGGGAGAGTTCCTCGTGGGTGAGACGCCCGACGGACGTATTGTCACGATGGGTGGGCTCCGTCGCGTGGACGATCAGACCGCCGAGATGTGCCGCATGCGGGTTCATCCGGAGTTCCAGCGTCGTGGATTCGGTGCCCAGATGGTCGTCGCGCTGGAGGCGCGGGCGATTGAACTCGGCTACGTAAGACTCCGTGGGGATACCACCCTGAGCCAGCCCGCGGCGATGGAGCTCTATCGCAAGTTCGGGTGGCGCGAGATCCGCAGGGAAGAAAGGGGGGGATCTGTGGTGGTTTATGGAGAAAAAGAGCTAATGGTCGCTATGTCCCCCCTAATGCAGTGACTCGAATTTAGACCACTTTGCTACTTGGCATTGCCAATTTCGAAAATATCCGAATACTTGTTCTTCGTGGCTATCGCCGTCCTCGGGTGAGTGCGATGAAAAAGATCATTGTTCACAAATTTGGCGTGTCCAGGCTCGGTGGCATTGCCGGCGCCATCCACAAGGGCTGAGATTCTCACCGGCCGGAAGAATCGTTCCCTGACGACCGCGGCCCTCGATCTTCGAGATCGAGGGCCGTGCTCGATGACCGGCTCACCCCAGCCGGGTGACGCGGGAGACGACCTCCGGCAGGTCCGGGGGCTCCAGGTGGTCGGGAAGATCGGCCATCTCCTCCGTCGAGAACCAGCCGGAGCCCAGGTGGGTGGTGTGCTCTTCGACGCTGAACGACCCCGGGCCCACCGTGGGAGTGCCCTCGAACCTGGCCAGGTAGAACCGTTCGGTCTTGACGTAGTGGACGCCGAGCCAGTGGAAGTCACGGCGTACCGGCACCCAGCGGTCCATGACCGCCGCGCCGGGCAGGCCTGTCTCCTCCGTCAGCTCCCGCCGTGCCGCGTCAAGGGGGGTCTCGCCAGGGTCTATGCCGCCGCCCGGTGGCTCCCACACGCTCCGGCCGCTGACGGTGTCACGCCAGTGCATGAGAAGCACCCGGCCGAAGGAGTCCACACAGATCACCCGGGCGGCGGGCCGGTCGTTCGGCTGAGGGGTGTTCATGGCTCAGGGACGCTATCACCGCCGGATCCCGGCCCGGACAGCTCTCCGCCGGATGCCGACCGACTGGGTGTGGCGCCGGGATCCGCTGTAGTCTGCCCAGGTCAGGTGGAAGCACCTTACGATCCGACCTCTCCAGCTCAAGGGTGAAGGCATGAGTTCCAGGGCCGAGTTTGTGTTGACGCTGTCCTGCCCGGACCGTCCTGGCGTGGTGGCGGCGGTCTCCGGTCTCCTGGCCGGACGGGGCTGTAACATCATCGAGAGCCAGCAGTTCGGTGACGCCGTGACCGAGCGGTTCTTCATGCGGGTGCAGTTCGCCTCTCCGCTGCCCGACGGGGAACTGCGCGAGGCCTTCGCGGCGCTCGCCCCCGAGTTCGGCATGGATTTCAAGCTGCGGGAGGCGTCCGTCAAGCCGCGGGTGCTGGTGATGGTCAGCAAGTTCGGCCACTGCCTGAACGACCTGCTCTACCGGACGCGCTCGGGCCTGCTCGACATCGAGATCGTCGCGGTCGTCTCCAACCATCCGGACCTGCGGCCGCTGACCCAGTCGTACGGCATCGACTACCACCACCTGCCGGTCACTCCCGAGACCAAGGCCAGGCAGGAGGCGGAGGTGCTGACCCTCGTCGACCACTACCGGGCCGACCTGGTGGTGCTCGCCCGCTACATGCAGGTGCTCTCCGAGGATCTCTGTGTCAAGCTCGCGGGCAACGTGATCAATATCCACCACTCGTTCCTGCCGTCGTTCAAGGGCGCCAAGCCCTACCACCAGGCGCACTCCCGCGGCGTGAAGCTGATCGGCGCGACCGCGCACTACGTGACCGCCGACCTCGACGAGGGGCCGATCATCGAGCAGGAGGTCGCCCGGGTCAACCACACCCACTCCGCGGACGACCTCGCCGCCATCGGCCGTGACGTCGAGTGCCAGGCCCTGGCCCGCGCCGTCCGCTGGCACACCGAGCAGCGTGTCCTGCTCGACGGTCACAAGACGATCGTCTTCCCCCGCTAGTGTCCTGCGCCGGGAATCCGCCCGTACGTCCGATGCGGTTCGGCAGTGCCCTCGGCCAGCCGTTTCGAGCCGGAGACCGGCCAAGGTCGCGCCGACGAACTGCCGGCCCGGGACACCCGCCGAAGAACAGGACGGGGAGCCCGCCGGGGCCCTGATCTCCGGCTCGCTCACGATGACCCTCCGAAGCACGCGGCGTCAGGGACCTTCGGCCTTGACCGAAGGGCCGTCCGGCACTGCCGGGCGCGCCCGGCGGTGCGGAAACGTAGGGTCCGGAGGACCGAACTCGGTCCACGCGGCTGCCCTGCATCTGAACGGAAGACCGGCATGCCTGACGGATACGACGTGCTGCTGCGCGACGGCGGCATCGCCCACGTGCGCCCGCTCCGTCCCGCCGATCGCGAGGAACTGCACGAGCTGGTGAACCGCTCGTCGGAGCGCTCGGCATACCTGCGTTTCTTCACCAGTGGCCGCAACACCGCGCACACCTACATCGAACGCATCACCGGTGACAGGTACGACGGACGCGCGCTGGTGGCGGGCCTGCACGGCCGGCTGGTCGCGGTAGCCGAGTACATCCCCATCGAGGACGGCCGCGCCGACCTGGGCATCCTTCTGGACGACGCCGTGCACGGGCATGGCCTGGGCACGCTGCTGCTGGAGCACATCGCCGTGGACGCCGCCGAGCACGGCGTACGCGAACTGGTGGCCGACGTGCTGGCCGAGAATCGGCCGATGATCCGGGTGCTGCGCGACCTGGGCCTGAAGGTGGAGCAGCGCTTTGATGGCGACACGGTGCACGTCAGCATCGCCGCCGAGTCCACTCCCAGGCTGATGGCGGCCATCGAGGTTCGTGACCACGAGGCGGGGCGGGCGTCCCTCGCACGAGTGCTGGCGCCCCGCGCGGTGGCGGTGATCGGCGCGGGCCGCGACGAACACGCTGTCGGGCACAAGGTGCTGCGCAACCTCATCGACGGCGGTTTCCGCGGGCCGATCTATCCCGTCAACCCCAACGCGAGCGAGATCGCCGGGCTGACCTGCCACCCCAAGGTGCCCGGCGGCGTGGATCTGGCGGTGGTGGCGGTGCCTGCCCGACATGTGCTCCAGGTGGCGCGCGACTGCGCGGCGGCGGGGGTGGCCGGGCTGGTGGTGCTGACGTCGGGGTTCGCCGAGGCCGGACAGCGTGCGGCAGAGTCGGAACTACTGCGGGTGTGCCGTACGGCTGGGATGCGGCTCATCGGCCCGAACTGCCTGGGCGTGGTGAACACCGGAGCCCGGCTGAACGCCAGTTTCCTGCCGCACCGGCCCGTCCGGGGCCGTGTGGCGTTGATGTCGCAGTCCGGTGCCGTGGGCGCGGCGTTGCTGGATCGGCTGGACGTGTCGTCGTTCGTGTCGGTCGGCAACAAGGCCGACGTCAGCGGCAACGACCTGCTGGAGTACTGGGAGGACGACGACGACACCGGTGTGATCGCGCTGTATCTGGAGTCGTTCGGCAACCCGCGCAGGTTCGCGCGCATCACCCGCCGGGTCGGCAAGCGCAAGCCGGTGCTGCTGGTCAAGAGCGGCCGCGGCAAGGCCGGAGGCCGGGCGGTGCGCTCGCACACCGCCGCCGCGGCCACCCCGGACGTGGCGGTGGACGCGCTCACTCGGGCCGCCGGCGTGATCCGGCTCGACAGCGTCCCCGAGCTTATCGACACCGCCAAGCTGCTGGCCGCCCAGCCGCTGCCGCGCGGTCGCCGGGTGGCCATCGTGGGCAACTCGGGCGGGCCGCAGGCGATGGCCGCCGACGCCTGCGAAGTCCACGGCCTCGTCGTTCCCGAACTGCCGCCCGGGCTGCTGGGCGCCCGTGCCGCCGCCGCGCTGGGCAATCCGGTCGACCTGACCGCCGATGCCACAGCCGCCGAGATCGGCGCCGCGATCGAGGCCCTGGCCGCCTCACCCGACGTCGACGTGGTCCTCGTCGTCTATACCCCGCCATTCGGCGATGGCCTGGACGCGACCTGCCGGGCCATCGCCGACGCGGCCAAGACAGCGGCCAAGACCATGCTGGCCTGCGTCGTCGGCCACGACGACCTGATCGACGGCCGCGTGCCCGGCTACGCCTTCCCCGAGCAGGCCGTCCAGGCTCTGGCCCACGTGGTGCGCTACGCCGAATGGCGCAGCCGCCCCGTCGAACTTGTTCCGGTACCTCCTCCGGCTGACGAGAAGACCGCCCGGGAGATCGTTCACGCGGAGTTGGAGGCGCGCCCGGATGGTGGCTGGCTGGCACCCGCCGATGCCGCTCGGCTGCTCGGCTGCTACGGCGCGACGCCGGTGAAGTCCGTTGACGTGGACGGCCCTGAGAGCGCCGTCGCGGCGGCCTCCCGCATCGGGCTGCCCGTCGTGCTCAAGGCCACAGGTCCCGTGCACAAGAGCGAGGTCGGCGGGGTCCGGCTCAACCTCCAAACCCTAGATGAGGTACGGCGGGCATATCACGATATGTCAGCACGGATAGGCGCGGAGATGACCGGTGCGATCGTCCAGCGAATGCTGTCCGGAGGCGTGGAGATCATTGTGGGCGGCGTGAACTACTCGATGTTCGGGCCGCTGGTCATGGTCGGCATGGGCGGGGTGATGGCCGATCTGCTGGCCGACCGCGTCTTCCGGGTACCGCCCGTCATCGATGCCATCGACATGATCAACGAGCTGCGCTGCGCTCCGGTGCTGTACGGCTACCGCGGTTCGCCACCCGTCGATGTCCCCGCACTGGCCGATCAAGTCGTACGGATCGGCAGGCTGCTCGAGGATCTGCCGCAGGTGGCCGAACTGGACCTCAATCCGGTCGTGGTCACATCAGGAGGCACAGCCACCGTGGACGCCCGAATCCGGTTGGCGCCCGCCGAGAAGCCGCCCTCGCCGCTACTGCGGCGGCTGCGCTGACCGGCTGACCGGTGGTCAGGCCGTCCGCTGGGCCACGTCGACCAGCCGGCCGGCACAGCCGAATGAGGATCAGCGGGCCGCCGCGGCGCTGAACCACCGGTTCGGGCTCCGCCGGCGACCCTCCGCCGGCTCCACAGCCTGGCAGACATTCGGCCGTCCGTTGACCGACTTTTGGTTCTGTCGCGGGCATTACCCAAGGTGACGGGACGCGGGGAGGTGAGCGATGGTCCGGCTGGGCGATTTCCTGGCACGGTTCCGCCCCTCCGGCGTGCCCGGGGCGGCGGCCCCGGCGGGCGTCCCCGCCGACCAGGTGGCCGACCAGGCCGACGAACTGGCGCCGATCTTTTCGGCACTCGCCGACATCCAGGCCGCGTGCGCGAACGAGCGGGAACACGCCCAACGCCGTGCCGACCACATGCGGGCGCACGCCCACGATCAGGCCGCGGCCATCGTCGCCTCGGCCCACGCGGAGGCGGACGCGGAGCGTGCACGGCTGTCGGCCCTTGCCCGTCAGGACCGCGATCAGGCGACTGAGGAGCTCCTGCGTGAGGCCGTGGCCGCCGCCGAGGGGGTCCGCAGGCGCTCGGCCGCTCGGATGCCGGAGATGGTGGCCCGGGTGACCGACATGGTCAGGTCCCTGGCCGATGAGCGGTCATGACCGCTTCGTGGGCCGCCGGGGCGACACGCGCCAGAGCTCTCGTCCGGCGGAGGGCGGGAAGCGCGGGTGCGCGGCGCATCGCGACATGCGGGTCCGTACACGAGGCGGTGGCTCTGCTGGGTGACACGCCGTACGGGCATGACGTGCGACGTGGGCAGACTCTGGCGGAGGCCCAGTGGGCGGTCCTGGCCACCCTGCTGTGGCATCTGCGCGTGCTGGCCGGCTGGCTGCCTCGGGAGGGAGGGCAGATGATCCGCGTGCTGGCCCGCTGGTTCGAGCTCGCCAACGTGGACGAGCTGATCTGCCGGTTCGCGGGAGGTGAGGCAGAACCCGAGTTCGTCCTGGGCTCGCTGGGCACCGAGTGGCAGAGGCTGCGGCTGTGCGGATCCCTTGCCGAGGTACGGGCGGCGCTGGCCACCTCCTCGTGGGGAGATCCGGGCGGTGCCGACCCCCGCGAGATCCAACTGGACATGCGCCTGGCCTGGGCCCAAGGGGTGGTCGAGACCGTTCCGCGGGCCAGGTCGTGGGCTTTGGGGGCGACGGCCCTGCTGCTCGCCCGTACGCACCTGGCGGAAGGCGCCAGGCTGGCCGAACGAGCGCGGGGGCGCTGCCGGGTACTCGTCGGGGACGGCGCGCTGGACGCGCCCTCGATACGCGAGATGGCCGAGCGGCTTCCCAGGGCGGCGCGCTGGGTGCTGCAGGAGATCGAGGATCCGCGTGAGCTGTCGCGAGGCGAGGAGCGCTGGTGGCAGCGGGTGGAAGACGACGGGCGCGATCTCCTGACCGGGGCGGGCTTCACGGCGGGCCCGGTCCTCGGCTCGGTCGCCGTCCTGGCGGCGGACGCCCGGCGGGTGCGCGCCGCCCTGGAACTGGCCGCGCGGTCGTGACGGCGATGCGCTCACGCGACCGGACCCGCCGGGAACCGGGGCCATGAACTGGCGAGAGGCGCTGCGGCCCGTCCGGATGGAGCGGGTGGCGATCGTCGCCCCCGCCCGTTCGCTGGACGACGTGCTGAGGATCGTGGGGCAGGCGGGGGTCGTGGAGCTGTCCACGCCGCCTGACGCGCCGCTGCCGACGGTCTCGAAGACCGCTGTCGTCCGCGGTGAGGTGGCGGCGCTCGTGGGCTGGACGCCCGCCAAAGTCGTCTCCGAACTGTCGGGCCGGGTGGCGCCCGAGGGCGGGGCCGTGGTGCCGCTCGCCCGTCCCCGGGGCACGGAGGCCCCGTCCCTGCTGCGTTCCGAGGGACTGCGCGGCAACCTGGCCCCGCTCGTCACCACCTACGGGTCGACGCCGTACGCCGACGTCGACCCGACACCCCTGGCCGTCGGCGCGTACGTACTGATGTTCGGCATGATGTTCGGCGACGTCGGGCACGGGCTGTTGCTGCTCGTCGCGGCGGTCGGGCTGTATGGCAAACGTCCGCGATGGCTGTCCCGTTTTCATCGGGCGTGGCCGTTCTTCGTCGGCGCCGGGCTGGCGAGCATGCTCTTCGGCCTGCTCTACGGCGAGTTCTTCGGCCCCACGGGCGTCGTCCCGGTGCTCTGGGTGCGGCCGCTGGCCGACCCGCTCACCCTCCTCGCCGCCGCTCTCGGTGGTGGCGCGCTGCTGCTCGCGGCCGCCTACCTGCTGGGCGTCGTGAACCGGTGGCGGGAGGGCGGCTGGCCGGCCACCCTGTACTCCCCGGCCGGGGTCGCAGGTTCGGCGCTGTTCTTCGGACTGGGGCTCGCCTTGCTCGGGTGGTACGCGAAGCTCGGCTGGCTGACCGTCACCGGTGGCGTGATCGCCGCAGTGGGACTGGTCCTGGCTTTCACCGGGTTCTACGCCGAGGCGGGAGGCGGTGCGAGCGGAACCGCCCAGGCGGCGATCCAGCTCTTCGACGCGGTCGTCCGGTTGTGCGCGAATGTCGCCTCCTTCGCCCGGCTCGCCGCCTTCGGCCTCACCCACACCGCCATCGGATCGATCGTCTGGGGCGCCACCACCGGGCTGTGGGCCACCGCCCCCGCCGCCGCGGCGGCGCTTTTCCTGCTGGGCAACGCGCTGGCGCTGACGATCGAAGGGCTCGTGGCCGGAGTCCAGGCGCTGCGGCTCGAATACTACGAACTGTTCTCCAAGGTCTTCCAAACCGAGGGACGGCCCTTCCGTCCCTGGCACCTGCCGCCGACGTCCAAGGAGGTCGCGCCATGTCCGTCTGGCTGAGGCGAGGGCTGCACACGTTCAACGCGGCCATCGCGCTCGCCTCGGTCATCCTGCTTGTCTGCGCGGCGACCGCGGGCTCCGCCCAGGGGACGGCGGCGGTCAACGCCGCCGCCGGCGGCAACTGGGCGGCCCTGCTCGGCGCGGCCATCGCGGTCGCCGGTTCGGCGATCGGCGCGGGCATAGCCGTCGCCTACACCGGAGCCGCGGCGCTCGCCGCGATGAGCGAGCGGCCCGAACTGTTCGGGCGTGCCATCGTCATCGTCGGCCTGGCCGAAGGGATCGCCATCTACGGGCTCGTCATCGGCATCATCCTCATCGGACGGGCTTGACCGGCCATGGCGACCGTCGCCGTCATCGGTGAGACCGTCCGCGTGACGGGTTTCCGGCTTGCCGGAGTGGTCGTCCTGCCGGCCGACACACCCGATGCCGCCCGTGCGGCATGGACCTGTCTCGGCGACGACGTCGCCGTGGTGATCCTCACCCCGAAGGCGGCCGAGGCCGTCGGCGGGCAGGCCACAGCGAGGTTGACGGTGGTGATGCCGCCGTGACGACCATGCGGGACGCCCTGGCGCCGCTGGCCGAAGCCCTGTCCAGGCAGGTCGAGATCGACACCGCGGAGATAACGGCCGGGGCCGAGGAGGAGGCCGCCGAACTGGTCGCGGCCGCCCGCCGGGAGGCCCGGAGCATCCTCGCCGACGCCCGCGCCGACGGAGCCGCCCAGGCCAGGGCGGATGCGGTCACCGAACGGGTGCACGCCGAGCGCCGAGCCCGCAACACGGAACTCGCCGCTCAGCGGGAGGCCCTGGACGAACTGTGCGCACGGTCGGCCGCCGCGGTCAGGGCACTGCGCGACGACCCCTGTTACCCCGGGCTGCTCGACCGGCTGAGCGCGCTGACCCGCAGCGCCGGAGGGCCGGACCTGGTGGTGAAAGAGCAGCCTGACGGCGGTGTGCTGGCAGAGGGACGCGGCCGACGCGTCGACTGCACGCTCAGCGCGCTGGCCGCACGAGCCGTTGACGCACTCGGAGCGGAGGTGGAGCGGCTGTGGGCACCGTGAGCCGGGTCAACGGCCCCTTGGTCGAAGTCGAGGACCTCACCGGCGCGGCCATGTTCGAGCTGGTCCTGCTCGGACCGCACAGGCTGCCGGGCGAGATCGTCACGCTGAGGGACGGCCGCGCCACAGTGCAGGCGTACGAGTACACCGGTGGGCTGGCCCCAGGCGATCCCGCCGACCGCGGCGGATCTCCCCTCTCGGCTCTGCTGGGGCCTCACCTGCTGGGCGGGGTGTACGACGGTCTGCTCCGGCCTCTCACCGACGCGGGCCCCTGGCTGAACCCGGCTGCGGCCGGGTTCAGCCAGGGGCCCGCGTCCGCCACCCGCTCGTGGCGGTTCACGCCGCTGGTCGAGCAGGGGCGAACAGCGGCGCCGGGCACGGCCATCGGGCGCGTCGAAGACGCGGGCTCGCCGGCTTATCTGGTCCTGTCGCCGGGAGGCGAGGTCTCCGCCATCCGGCAGGCCGGCCACCATCCTGCCGACGCCGTGATCGCGGTCGTCGGCGGAACCGAGGTCCGGCTGACCCGCCGCCGGCCGGTGCGCCGCGCCCTGCCGTACCTGTCGCGGCTGGAGGGGACGGTGCCGCTCACTACCGGGCAGCGGGTCATCGACCTGCTTCTGCCCGTGTGCCTCGGGGGCACCGCGGCCGTGCCCGGCGGGTTCGGCACGGGCAAGACCGTGCTCCTTCAGCAGATCGCCAAGTGGTGTGACGCCGACGTGGTGATCTACATCGGCTGCGGGGAGCGCGGCAACGAGATGGCGGATGTCGTCGCCGAGCTGGCCGAGCTGCCGGACCCACGTACCGGCGGGCGGCTCTCCGACCGGACCGTCGTGATCGCCAACACCTCCAACATGCCGATGATGGCGCGCGAGGCCAGCATCTACACGGGAGTCACGGTCGCCGAGCATTTCCGCGACATGGGTTACGCGGCGGTGGTCATCGCCGACTCGACCTCGCGCTGGGCCGAGGCACGCCGGGAATTCGCCTCCCGCAGCGGAATCCTTCCGGCCGAGGAGGGGTACCCGGCGGATCTCGCCTCCGCTCTCGCCGCGTTCTACGAGCGAGCCGGACGGGTCATCACGCTGGGCGGGGCCACCGGATCGGTGACGATCGTCGGAGCCGTCTCGCCCCCGGGCGGAGATCTGACCGAACCCGTCACAACACAGACGGAGCGGTTCGTGCGAACGTTGTGGGCCCTGGACCGCGACCTCGCCTACGCGCGACACTACCCGGCGATCTCCTGGCGCGACTCCTTCTCTCGCGACGCCGATGCCCTGACCCGTGGTGATCCCGAGAACGCGGCCCGCCGCGCGCGCGTGGGCGGCCTGCTGGCCGAGGCCGACCGGCTGACCGCGCTGGCCGAGTTGGTCGGGGCAGGCGCTCTGCCCGCCCGGGAGCGCATCGGCCTGCTGGCCGGGCGCCTGCTGCGGGAGGGCTTCCTGCGGCAGAGCTCGCTGAGCGCGCTGGACGCGTACTGCCCGCCCGAACGGACCGCCCTCATCGCCGACGCGCTCCTGACGATCCTGGCGCGCTGCCAGGACCTGGTCGAGCACGGAGTGCCCGTCGCCTCGGTCGAGGATCGCGACTTCTCTCCCATCCTGCGGGCGAAGGAGGCGCCGCGGGAAGAAGTCCCGGCACGGCGCGACACCGTGCTGGACGATCTGGAGACGCTGCGGTGACGGTTTGGGCTCCCGTCGAATACACCGGCGTGGCAGAGCTGCGCGGACCGCTCATCGTCGTTCAGGGCACCCGGAACGTCGGCTGGGACGAGTACGCCACGATCGTGCTGGAGTCCGGCGAGCGCAGGCACGGCCTCGTCCTGGACGTCGACCGGGACATCGCCGTCGTCCAGGTCCTGGAGGGCACCGGAGGACTCAGGACCGAGGCGACACGGGTCACCTTCACCGGAAGCCCGCTGCGCGTCCCGGTGGGGGCCGGATGGCAGGGACGCGTCTGCAACGGGCGCGGCCGGCCGCTGGACGGCGGCCCGCCGATCTTCGGTGACGACAGCGCCCCGGTGGCCGGCTTCCCGATGAATCCCACCGTGCGAGAACCTCCCGCCGAACCCGTGATCACCGGAGTCTCCGCCATTGACGCACTGACCACCCTGGTCCGCGGCCAGAAGATCGCCATCTTCGCCGAAAGCGGCCTGCCCCACCTGGAACTCGCCGCTCAGGTGGCCGCCCAGGCCCACACCGGTGGCGCGCCGTTCAACGTCGTCTTCGCCGCCATGGGACTGACCCACGGTGACGCGGCGACCGTGCGCGACATCCTGGAGAGACGTTCGTCGGCCGCGGAACTGACGCTACTGCTCAACCTCGCCGACGACCCCGTGATCGAGCGGCTGCTCACGCCGCGAATAGCGCTGACCGTCGCCGAGCATCTGGCGTTCGTCCTGCGGCGTCACGTTCTCGTCGTACTGGCCGACATGACGAACTACTGCGAGGCGCTGCGCGAGGTCTCCGCGGCCCGTGGCGAGATTCCGGCCCGCCGGGCCTACCCCGGTTACCTCTACAGCGACCTGGCCTCCATCTACGAACGGTGCGGCCGCATCCGGGGACGATCCGGCTCCATCACCGTGCTGCCCGTGCTGAGCATGCCCGCCGGAGACATCACCCATCCCGTGCCCGATCTCACCGGATACATCACCGAAGGCCAGATCCTGCTGGCCCGCGAGGTCACCTCGTACCCGCACATCGACCCGCTGTCGTCCCTCTCCCGCATGATGCGCGCGGGAGTCGGCGCGGGGCGGACCAGGCCCGAGCATCTGGACCTGGCCGCGCAGATCCAGGCAGGACTGTCCCGCGCCCGTCAGGCCGGCGAACTCGCCGACCTGGTGGGGGAGAGCGCGCTGAGCCCGATCGACCGCCGTTACCTGGCCATGGCGGAGGCCTTCCGAACACGCCTGCTGGCCCAGAGGCCCGACGAGGCCCGCACTCTGGAGGAGACCTTCGACCGGGCCTGGGACGTGGTCTCCACGCTGCCGCGGAGCGAACTGCCGATGCTCGGCGAGGAAGCACTGGAAGCCGGATACCGGGGAGAGCCATGAGGCTACGGATCCCACCTGGCCGTGCGGGGCGGATGTGGCTCCGCCGCCGCCTGACCGCGGTCCGGCACGGACTCGACGTACTCGACAGGAAACTGCGGATACTGCGCCGGGAACAGGACCGGCTCTCCCGGAACGCGGCACGGACCCAGGCCGAGTGGTACGTCGCCTGCCGGGCCGCCGACGAATGGCTCCTCCGCGTGACCCGGCTCGGCGGCCAACGGGCCGTGCGCCTGGCGGCCGACGACCGCCTCACCGACGTGCACGTCTACTGGGCCGACGCCGTGGGGACGAGCTATCCGGCCCGGGTCTCCTGCGCGATCCCCGGATTCGACGCCGCGGCGCCCCTCCCGATCACCACGGCTCTCGTTCCCGCCAGGCACGCCTACCGCACCGCCTTGCGCGCCGGGCTGGAACACGCGATCGCCGCGGAGGCCGCACGGATCGTGGCGGCCGAAACAGCCTCGACGAACCGCAGGATCCGCGCCCTCAAAGATCGCCTCCTCCCGCTGCTGGAGGAGGCGCTGGCCGCCGTCGAACTGTCGCTGGACGAGACGGAGCGAGCCGATGCCGACCGCGCGCGCCGCGTCATCGGCTCCGAACCGGGGCTCCCGGACCGGCTGGACCGCGACCACCGATTCAACCGGTGATTCTGGCGCGTGGAGGCTCGGGGATCGCGGCCTGGACCGGTGGTGTGACAGGGGCCTCGAAAGCGAGGCCGGTGCCCTCGATCCCGAATACGGGCAGTTCACGGGGGAGCCGGTCGAGCGAGAGGCCGTGGGTCGCGTCGCGCCCCATGGGAAAGGGGTCCAAGGCCCCACTGAGGCTGGGTCATACGCCCCTGTTGTGAACCGTCACCGCCGCCGCAGGGTGATGGGGAGGGGGAGGTGCATGATGAGGCTCACGAGTCAGTGGGTGATCCTTCGCGTGCGCCGATACTGGCTGGGGCGGAATCCGCTGCGTCGTCGCTCCGATCGGCTGGAGGCGGCAGGTGTGCTCGTCACACTGGTTCTGTTGCTGCTCAGCGTCTGGCCTGCCGTCGTCGTGGGGCGGCTGGTCTACGAGAGGGGCCTGCGGGCTGAGCGAGCCGCTCCTGGCAGCTGCCGGCCGGTGACGGCGACCCTGGTACGGGACGCGCCGGACACCGTTCCCGCCGGGGGCGGGCAGAACGGCGTAAAGCCGGAGTCGCACGCTCCGGCGCGGTGGAGGGCTCCGTCCGGGGAGCAGAAGACGGGCCAGGTGGCCGTGCCCGCGGGCACCAGGGCGGGTACGGCCGTGCGGGTGTGGATCGACGGCCGCGGCGAGCTGACCAGGCCACCGGCGAGCCATACGGGGACGCTGGCGGGCAGCGCGACCGCGGCCTTCCTGGTCGTCGCGGGGTCGGCGGTCACGCTGACGTCGGCCTTTCGGGTGTTCAGATGGTTGCTCGACAGAGGGCGGTACGCGGCGTGGGACGCCTCCTGGGCGGAGGCGTGCGCGCGGTGGCGCCGCCGCAAACCCGACGGGTAGCCCGCCTGGCAGGCAGGTTGACACGGAGTTCGCGGAACAGGCCCCTGCGGCCGGCTCGTCCGGAGCCGCTCGGTCTCCCCAAGTCCACGACGGCGTGCCGAACCTGACACCCAAGAGCAGACCAAGCTGACGAGGTACCACCGGCGCGATGACCGCGAGCCCTGACCGGGGCCGGAACGGCCGGCCCGGCCAGAGCACGCACGTCACCCACCCGGGCGAGGGGAGTGCCGGGCCTGCCCGGCGGGTGGTTCCGGGGGTGAAACGGTCACCTCGGGAGCGGAGCGGTCACGGCTCAGGGATTGTCCCTGGTTATGGTTTTCTGGGGGTTGACCCCGGTGATGTCCTCGGGACGGGAGACACCGTAGGGGCGTCCCTTATCATCGGTTTCGAGCTTCTTGCGGCCTTTTTCGCCTTTATGGGCGATCTTCTCGGCACCGCGGTGCTCACTGATGCCGACCCCGCGGGCGGATCGGGCCTTGGTGTCGGTGGCGGGGACGCCCTTGCGCTCCACGTCGGAGATCACACGCGCGGGGCCCTTGTCGTCCGGCGGGTGTCCGAAGGCCAGGTTGCCGGACCGCACCACCTCCTCGCTCGCGTGGCTCACGCCGGAGGAGCGATCCCGCTCGCTCGGGGCGTCCTTGCCGGGCCTGCCCGGGTGTTCGGATTTGTGTTTCTTGCTCATGTCGTGAAACCTCATGGATTCGCTTGTTCTCAGCAGATTCTCGGTAGCGGGTCGCCGACCAGCAGGTCGACGATGCGAGTCCCCCCGAAGGAGGTCCTCAGCAGGACCAGCCCCGGCGGGTCGTCGTTGATCCGCCCGATGATCGCCGCCTCGGAGCCGAGCGGGTGGGAGCGGAGGGCGGCCAGTGCCGCGTCGGCGAACTCCCCGGCCACCACCGCGACCATCCGGCCCTCGCAGGCGACATAGAGCGGGTCGATCCCCAGCAACTCGCACGCCCCCCGCACCGCCGGGCGGACCGGCACGGCGTCCTCGTCGAGCACGACGGCGACCTGTGAGGCACCGGCTATCTCGTTGACGATCGTCGCCACCCCGCCGCGGGTCGCGTCGCGCAGGCAGCGCACCGCGCCGTCCTCGCAGGCGTCCAGCAACAGGTCGGTGAGGGCGTTGAGCGGTGCGGTGTCGGAGCGCAGGTCGGCTTCGATGTCGAGCTCTCCCCGGGCCAGCATGACGGTGATCCCGTGCTCGCCGATCGGCCCGGACACGAGGACCGCGTCACCTGGCCGCGCGGCGGCGGCGCTCAGCCGGACGGGCCGCTCCAGCGTCCCGACGCCGGAGGTGGTCACGTAGCAGCCGTCGGCCTTGCCCCGCTGCACGACCTTGGTGTCGCCGGTGACGATCCACACGCCCGCCGTCCGCGCCGCCTGGGCCATCGAGGCGGCGATGCGCCGCAGGTCGGCGACGGGGAAGCCTTCTTCCAGGATGAATCCGGCCGACAGGTAGCGGGGGCGGGCCCCGCACATGGCCAGGTCGTTGACCGTGCCGTTCACCGCGAGGTCGCCGATGTCGCCCCCGGGGAAGAACAGCGGTGTCACCACGAACGAGTCGGTGGTGAAGGCGAGCCCGTCGGCGACCGCGCCGTCCTCCAGGGGCTCCAGCATCGGGTTGCGGAACGATTCCAGGAACACCGCCTCGATCAGGGTGTGTGTGGCCTTGCCACCGGCGCCGTGCGCCAGGGTGATGCGCTCCTCGCGTACGCGCGCCTTGCGGCGCCGCACCCGCTCGATCCGGTCCAGGACCTGCCGCTCCCGGTCAGCCGTGTCCGGGCCGTCCGCCCCGGTCGTCCGTTCCAGGACCTGTTGCTTCCCACCGGGCCCCTCGCCCGGCACGGCGTAACCCTCCCCTTCGTTCACCTCCGGGTCGCCTCCCTGACGCGCTCGCGCGAGAACCGGCCGAAGTTGTAGTACGCCGCGCAGGCGCCCTCGGACGAGACCATGCAGGTGCCGATCGGTGTCTCCGGTGTGCACGCGGTGCCGAACACCTTGCACTCCCAGGGTTTGAGCACTCCCTTGAGCACCTCGCCGCACTGGCACGCCTTCGGGTCGGCCACCCGCCCGCCGGGGATCTGGAAGATCCGCTCGGCGTCGAAGGCGGCGTACCGTTCGGCGACCCTGAGGGCCGAGTGGGAGATGAACCCCAGCCCGCGCCACTCAAAGTACGGTCGCAGCTCCATCACCTGGTTGATGACGTGCAGAGCCTTGGGGTTCCCGTCCCACGGGACCACCCGGGCGTACTGGTTCTCCACCTCGGAGCGCCCCTCGGCCAGTTGCGCGAGGAGGCGGTAGACCGTGTGCAACAGGTCCAGCGGCTCGAAACCGGCCACCACCAGGGGCTTGCCGTAGCCACGCGAGATGAACTCGTACGGCCGGCAGCCGATCACGGTGGAGACGTGGCCGGGGCCGATGAACCCGTCCAGACGCAGGTCGGGGGAGTCCAGGATCGCCTTGATCGCGGGGATGATCGTCACGTGGTTGCAGAAGATCGAGAAGTTCTCGACCCCCTCGGCCTCGGCGCGCAGGACGGTCATCGCCGTCGAGGGCGCCGTGGTCTCGAACCCGATGGCCATGAAGACCACCCGCTTGGCGGGGTTCTGCCGGGCGATCTTCAGCGCGTCCAGCGGGGAATAGACCAGCCGGATGTCGGCACCCCGCGCCTTGGCGTCGAGGAAGGAGCCGTTCCCGCCGGGTACCCGCATCATGTCGCCGAACGACGTCATGATCACATCTGGCTGCCCGGCGATGTGGATGGCGTCGTCCATCCGTCCCATCGGGATGACGCAGACCGGGCAGCCTGGGCCGTGCACCAGTGTGACGGCCTCGGGCAGGTAGTCCTCCAGGCCGTGCTTGTAGATCGTGTGGGTGTGCCCGCCGCACACCTCCATGAACTTGTAGTCGCGGCCCGGCTCGCAGAGTGCGGCGATCCGCGCGGCGAGCATCCGGGCCTTCTCCGCGTCGCGGTACTCGTCGACGAAACGCATCGACTCTCACTCCTCTTCGATCATGGATTCTCGGAGGGCCTCGATCTCGTCCTCGTACGCCTGGCCGATGCTCTCCAGGAAGTCGAGCGCGGCCCTGGCCTCCACCTCGTCGATCTTCGACAGCGCGAACCCGACGTGGATGAGGATCCAGTCGCCGGGTGCCACGAACTCGCCCTCCAGCAGGCCGATGTTGATGGCGCGCTTGACGCCGCCGACGTCGACCATGGCCAGGTCAGGACGGTCGGACAGGATCTCCACGATCTCCCCGGGAATTCCCAGGCACATGAGCGGCCTCCGCCATCTGGATGGATTCGAGGACGAGGTCGTCGCCGCCCTCGGTGTCGATATCGGTGCCGCCGCACCCCGCGCAGACGGCGAAGGGGTCGACGGAGGTGGACGTGCTCCCGCAGGAGCGGCAGGTCATCCGCACCGGGACGATGACCAGGTCCACTCTGGCGCCCTCGGCCACGGACCCGTCGGCGACCGCGGAGAACGCCTGGTTGATCACCGGTTCGGTGACCCGGAGCAGGGCGCCCGCGTGCACTCGCGCCCGCCGCACCCTCCTGCCGTCCGCCCGTTTCTCCACGGCGGCGAGGATCGCCTCGGCGATTCCGAATTCGTGCACGGCTGTTTCCTCTCGTTCGAGCTCGATGTCCCAGGGGCTGGATGTGTCACATGTTGCGCATCCTCAGATAGCGCTTGATATCGGGAAATGCCAGGTAGAGCAGTACGGCCGCTCCCGCCAGCGCCGACCCGGCCAGAAGGCGTCTCAGCATGTTCGTTCCTCCTCGTGTCCCGCGGCGGCGAGTGCCATCGCGATCTGTTGCCCGGCCAGTTCGACGACCAGGTCCGCCGCTCTGCCGACGGCGTCCGCGACCGGCGCGCTGAGCTCCATGCCCGGTGAGGTGTCGGCGGGCTGGCAGCCGACGAGCAGGACGCGGCCTGCCCCGCCACCGAGCGTGTTCACCAGCGACAGCACGGTCTCGGGTGTCATCGAGTGCGCGTCGGCGAAGGAGCCCGGCGTCTCGCCCGCCGTCGGTTCGAGGACGTACAGGGTGCCGGGCGGGCCGTCGCGGGATACCGCGTCGATGAGGATCGTGCTGTCGTACCCACCGCCGGTCAGCTCGTAGGCCAGGTGGATGCCCCGGATGCCGAAGTCCCGCAGCTCGACCTCTTCCGGCAGGTCGGTGTCTGCCAGGCGCCTGGCCACCGCGACCCCGAAACCGTCGTCGCCGAGGAAGACGTTCCCCACACCGGCCACCAGGATCCTCATGCGCCGGCCTCCTCGCCGAGCGATCCCTCCGAGGCGGAGCCGCCCGGGGCCGGTCCGCCGGTGGGTGAGTCGTCCGGGAGCGGCTCGACCTCGTCGGGGGCGAAGTAGAGGAACCGGCCGTGCGATCGGTGCAGGTCGGCGCCCGGGTCCTCGTCGAGGGTGACGGCCAGGTGGTGAGCGCCGTCGAGATCGAGGAGCACCGCCTCGACGCGTGCGGTCCTGCCGGCCAGGAACATGTCGTGGGCGTCGGCGCGCCGCCTGCCGGGAACCAGCCGGACCCTGCTGCCCCTGGAGACGGCCACCCCGCAGACCGTCACGCTGTCGGTCTCCGGCGAGACCGTGGCATCGCCCGCGGGGTCCCACCAGGGGGTGAGAACCTCCGGCCGACTCCGGGGGTCCCCCTCCTGCCACGGAGGTTCGGAGGACCGCTGGTCCGTGGTCGCGTCCACCGAGCGGATCGCGCCGTGCAGCCGCTCCACCAGCTCGGGCGGCATGCCGCTGACCATGTCGATGAGCTCGGCCACCCGGGGATCGGTCGCCCGGGCCTCCCGCGTCTCCTCGTCGGTGAGGGTGAGCGTGCGGAGGTGGAGCATCTCGTCGATCTCCGTGGAGTCGAACAGGGTGCCGGGGCTCTCCGGAGCGATGTCCGGGTGGTCGTAGAGGATGATCGGCGAGGAGAGCATCACGTCCCGGTGGCCGGGCTCGCCCACGAGTACGGGCCAGGTGTGCTCGTTGCGGCAGGTCTCCACGGCCGGCCGCGCCCATTCCGGCGGGTCGAGCAGGGAGACGAAGGCCCCGGCGGTCACCGCGATGAGCAGGTGCGCCGAGATCAGCGAATGCCGCAGCGCCTGCTCGCGCGGCGCGCCCAGCGGTTTCCAGTCGTCGGTGTTCGCCACCCGGGCGCGCAGCTTGACCAGTTCGTAGGGGCCGGGCACCAGTTCGGCGGAGACCCTGAGCTCGGCGTGGAGCGGCAGGTGTTCGGAGACGACGCGTCCCACGACCTCCCCGGACGGCGCCACGATCGGCTCGATCACGCGGTCCCCGGGAATCCGTACCTCGATCACCCGCTCGGGGGCGTCGAGCAGGCCCGCGACGGGGAGTACCGTCTCCACCTCCCGCTCGGTCGCCTCGTCGAAGCTGAGGTAGGTCCGCTGGCCGTTCCGCAGCTGCTGGACCGGCCAGTAGCCGTCGTCCTCGGCGCGCTCGACGTCGCGCGTCCTGAGGTGCAGGAAACGCAGGCTCAGGTGCGCCACGGCGTACGTGGCCCCCTCCAGGAGGCATTCGGTCACGCTGGCCGGGTGCTCGGCGGTCGCGGTGAATCCCGGCGGGACGAGCACCCCGAACTGCCAGCGCACCTGGTTCTTGGCCGCCGAGGCACGGTAGGGATAGAGCAGGTAGCCCTCGTACAGCACCGCGTCCGCCACCCGCCGGGCGATGTCCATCGGTACGCTCATCGCCGCGCCTCCTTGAGCAGTAGTTCCAGGGTCTCGTCCCAGCTGGTCAGGGCGCGGGCGGACTTGAAGCGGCCGAGTTCCCGAAGCGTGTCGCGCCGCAGCCGCAGCCACCCGGAATCCGGGAAGTAGCGGTCCATGAGCTCCCGCCACACCGCCACCGGCAGCCGGCAGCGGGCCTCGTGGTGCCAGGGCACCTGGCTCACCGAGAAGCCGCCCGGCACCCTGGCGAACACCGTCCCGCTGAAGAGCATGAGCATCGGGATCTCGCCCTCGTCCAGCGCGGCGAAGTACCTGCCTGCGGCCACCTCCAGGTCGTAGCCGCAGGGCACCGGCAGGTCGACCTCGGTACTTCCGGTGAACGCCGGGACCATGACCGAGACGTTGGCGAACTGCAGGGGCTTCAGCGTGTCGCCCCACCGGGACGGGTCGCCGAACAGGTCGCCGAGCAGCTCCGCCTCGGTGTCGCCGTACCGTCTCAGCTGCGGTTCCACCCGGATCTGGCAGCGGAGCGCGATGCTGTGCACCCCGTCGGGGGAGGGGTCGGTGACGCGCAGCCGGAAGACGAGCGTCGGGAAGGCGGCGTACGCCTCCGCCCGGACGCCCACGCAGTCGAACGCGCGCTCAGCCACGGCCGTCACAGCCCCTTGTCCGAGAGGCGCCCGGCACGGTGCGACCGCGGCCGCGCAGGTCGGCGAAGAAGCCCTCCATGGCCTCCCGTGCCTCCTGGCCGCCGTCGAAGCCCTTCCAGTGCAGCCGCACCAGGCCGACCAGCTCGTAGCAGGTGTCGATCGGCACCAGGTGGCAGGCGAAGCCGCCGTCGGGGCGGCGGTCCACCAGGAGCGCCTCCACGTCGGGCTGGACGTCGGCCATCGCCGGGTTGGCCGTCAGAACGCGCTCCCACGTCTCCAGCGGCAGCAGCGACTCGGTGGCGCCCGCCGGGCTCGGGTAGAAGGCGACCGTCCTGCCCAGCACGGAGTTGTGGAAGAAGAACGCCGTGCGGACCGGGATCTGCATCTCGTCCCAGTCGGCCGGGCTCAGCGGGAACCGCGGGTCGTGAAGGTAGCGTCGAGGCACGGCCCGGTAGCGTGCCCGGCCCCCCGTGCCACGAGTGAACAGCAGGTGGCAGGCCCGGCAGGCGCACAGCAGTCCCCGGGTCTCGACGTTCACGACGTGGCCGTGGTCCTCGCCGGCAGGCTCCGCGCACAGCTCGCAGAGCGTCACCGGCGGACCGCCCCTTCCGGGCGGCTCGCGGAACCTGCGCAGCCCGGTGGCCGTCACGGCACCGGTCCCGACACCGGTTCCGGCGCGGGCGCCCGCTCCGGCACCGGGCACGGGCCGGGCGCTCGGCGCTGGATCTGCAACAGCTCCGAGCGGTCGTCGGTCACCCCCTCGACCTCCACCCCGGACACCTCGGGAGCGGCCTGGCCGATGGCCCGCTCGATGGCGTCGGTCACGGTGAGCCGCGAGGACGGGCAGCCGTGGCAGGTGCCCTCCAGACGGAGTCGCACGATCCCGTCCTCGCCCACGCCGAGCAGCTCCACGCCGCCCTCGTGCGACCCCAGATAGGGCCGTACGCCGTCCAGCGCCTCGCGAACGCGCTCGACCGTGCTCAGCGGGTGCAGGTCGTGCAGCACCAGCAGGCCGGACACGAGCGGGTCGCCGACCAGGCGGCGCAGCACCTCGGCCGCCTCGGTCTCGGTGACGATCTCGACGACGCGCTCCAGACCGGCGCCGTACAGCTCGACGAGGGCCCGTACCAGGTCCTCGGCCTTGGCGCGGGTCACGGCGTCGCTCAGCGTGCCGAGGTCGGCGATCAGCGCCTCGACGCGATCGCCGGTCACCCGGATGTCATGGGCCTGCGGCATCCGCCAAGCCTCCTTTCCGGTGCCGGGAAGCGGTCGGCTCCCCGGCGGCCGCTGGGTCACCTGGCGTCGAAGGCGTGCGGGGTGTGCAGCCTGCGGAGCTCCTCGCCGCCGCCGAGGTACATGTGCACCCCGCACGGCAGGCACGGGTCGAAGCTCCGCACGGCGCGCATGATGTCGATGCCCTTGAAGTCCGCGGGCGGGTTCTCCTCGAAGATCGGTGTGTTCTGCACCGCGTCCTCGTAGGGGCCCGGTGTGCCGTGCACGTCGCGGACGCTGGCGTTCCAGGGGGTCGGCGGATACGGATGGTAGTTGGCGATCTTCCCGTCCCTGATCACCATGTGGTGGGAGAGCACCCCCCGTACGGCCTCGGTGAACCCGCAGCTGATCGTCTCCTCGGGGACGGTGAACGGCGCCCAGGTCTGGGTGTGGCCCGCGCGGACCTCGGCCAGGCCCTGCTCGACGAAGTGCAGCGCGCACGCCGCCGCGTAGGCCTGGAAGTAGGTGCGGGCCCGGTTGCGCTCCAGAGCGTTGGACAGCGGCTGGCCTTTGTACTCGGGGATCTTCCACTCGAACGTCTTCTCCGGTTTCAGCGCGGTCCGCGGCAGGTTGATCTGCACGCTGTGGCCGGTGGACCTGACGTAGCCGATGTCGACCTTCCCGGACAGCGCCGTCGACCAGAGCCTGGCGATGGGCCCGCCGCCGGTGTCGAGCGCGAGCGTGTTCTCCCCGTCGAACCAGCGGGGCGACATGACCCAGCTGTACTTGTCGCTGAAGTCGCGTTTCTGCGGGTGCGGAATGGTGTGCTGGTTCCACGGGTGCCGGATGTCGACCGGGTTGCCCAGCGGGTCGTGGGTGACGAACGGCTCCTGTCCCTGCCAGTCGTCGTAGTAGGAGCTGCCCAGCAGGATCCGGATGCCGAGGTTGATGTCGACCAGGTCGTTGGTGACCAGCCTGCCGTCGACGATCACCCCCGGCGTGACGAACATCTCGCGACCCCAGTCGCTCATGTTGCGGTAGGTGAAGTCGCAGTGCTCGGGGTTCTGGAAGCTTCCCCAGCATCCCAGCAGCACGCGCCTGCGGCCGACCTCCTCGTAGCCGGGCAGCGCCTGGTAGAAGAAGTCGAACAGGTCGTCGTGCATGGGCACGACCCGCTTCATGAACTCCACGTAGCGCATCAGCCGGGTCAGGTAGTCGGTGAACAACTGCACCGTCGCGACCGTGCCGACTCCGCCGGGGTAGAGCGTGGAGGGGTGCACGTGCCTGCCCTCCATGAGGCAGAACATCTCCCGGGTGGTGCGGCTCACCGCCAGCGCCTCGCGGTAGAACTCGCCCTCCAGCGGGTTCAGCGAGCGCATGATGTCGGCGATCGTCCGGTAGCCGTGGTCGCCCGCGTGCGGCGCCTCGGTGCGCTCGGCCATCGCCAGCACGCCGGGGTTGGTCTCGCGGACCATCTTCTCGCAGTAGTCGACCCCCACCAGGTTCTCCTGGTAGATGTTGTGGTCGAACATGTACTCGGCGGCCTCGCCGAGGTTGACGATCCACTCGCCCAGGGACGGGGGCCGCACCCCGTAGGCCATGTTCTGCGCGTAGACCGAGCAGGTCGCGTGGTTGTCGCCGCAGATCCCGCAGATGCGGCTGGTGATGAAGTGGGCGTCGCGCGGGTCCTTGCCCTTCATGAAGATGCTGTAGCCGCGGAAGATCGACGAGGTGCTGTAGCACTCGGCGACCTGCCGGTTCTTGAAATCGATCTTGCAGTAGATGCCGAGGCTCCCGACGATCCTGGTGATGGGGTCCCAGGCCATCTCCACGAGTTCCGGGTTCTGCTCCGATGTCGTCATGTCAGCTCCAGGGCGCCTTGTAGCCGGTCAGCAGCTCGCGCCCCTTGTGGCGCCATTTCGGTTCCTTCTCGACGGTCTTGGAGGTGATGCCGCGCAGGGTGCGGATGACCGTCCCGTACGCGCCGCTCACCGTCGAGGAGATGAGGGCGCCGGGAGGCTCGTCCATGAACGGCATGAACTTGTCGGGGAAGCCCGGCATCGTGCAGGCGATGCAGATGCCTCCCACGTTCGGGCAGCCGCCGATCCCGTTCATCCAGCCGCGTTTGGGGACGTTGCACCGGACGACCGGCCCCCAGCAGCCGATCTTCACCAGGCACTTCGGCGAGCCGTACTCGACGGCGAACTGGCCCTGCTCGTAGTAGCCGCCGCGGTCACAGCCCTCGTGGACGGTCTGGCCGAACAGCCACGTCGGTCGCAGCGCCTCGTCCAGCGGGATCATCGGCGCCTGCCCGGCGACCTGGTAGAGCAGGTAGAGGAGCGTCTCGGAGAGGTTGTCCGGCTGGATCGGGCAGCCGGGCACGTTGACGATAGGCAGGCCCGCCTTGGACCTCCAGTTCCAGCCCAGGTAGTCGGCGACGCCCATGGCCCCGGTGGGATTCCCGGCCATCGCGTGGATGCCGCCGTACGCCGAGCAGGTGCCCGCGCACACGATCGCGGTCGCCTTGGGCGCGAGCCGGTCCAGCCACTCGCTGGTCGTCATGGGCTGGCCGGTGTCGGGGTTGTTGCCGAAACCGCACCAGTACCCCTCCTGCTTGATCGACTCGTTCGGGATCGAGCCCTCGACGACCAGTACGAACGGATCCAGCTCGCCGCGATCGGCCTTGAAGAACCACTCGATGAAGACGTCCGCGCCCTGCATCGGCCCGGACTCGAAGTCGATCAGAGGCCAGTGCACGGCCACCTTGGGAAGCCCGGGAAGCGCGCCGAGCACGATCTCCTCGATGCTCGGCTGCGTCGCCGCGGTGAGCGCGACGGAGTCGCCGTCGCAACTCAGCCCGGCGTTGATCCACAGTATGTGGACGGTCGGTTCCTGCTGCTCCGGAGAGCTGCTGCTTGCCGCGTCTGTCGGCGCTGCCATGACGTCTCCCCACTCCTGGTGGATGTCTTCGTGGACCGTGAAGGGGGAGAGGAACGCCGGCTCTCAGCCGGGGTCGTGCATCCGCGGGATCGGTGCCGGTCCGAGCGCGTGCCGGGTGAGCTCCCACAGGACGTGATAGAGGGTGGTCTGGGCCTCCTGGATCCGGTGCACCGAGGAGGAGGGCACGACGAACAGGTGGGCCAGCACGCCCAGCTCGAACAGTTCGGTCAGCCTGCCGCCCCCTCCGCCGGCCAGCCCGACGGTGAGCATGTCCCGGCGGGCCGCCTCCTCGAACGCCCGGACGACGTTGGCCGAGCCGCCGCTCGTGGACAGGCCGACGGCGATGTCCCCCGGCCGGCCGAGCGCCGCGAGCTGCCTGGAGAAGACCACCTCGAACCCGACGTCGTTGGAGAGCGCGGTGACCACGGCGACGTCATCGGTCAGGGAGAGCGCGGGCAGGGCCGGGCCGCGGTGGGGGTGCAGGAAGGCGGTGGCGACCTCCTGGGCGTCGGTGCTGCTCCCGCCGTTGCCGAAGCTGAACAGCCGGCCGCCGGAGGCGAACCTCGCCGCCATCCGCCCGGCGCACGCGGCCAGCTCCGCCGCCGACTCCTCGCCCATCCGCCGGCGCAGCCGCACGATCTCGCCGGTCTTCTCCACCGCCGACCGTCTGGCCTCGGTCTCCGCCTCCGCGATGTCCGGTGTCCGTTGCTCGTACTCGTCGAGGAAGGGGTACAGCCCTCGGGTGCCCTCCGCGGGCGTTCCGTCAAGCGTGCTCATCGTCGTCCCCCCGTCCTTCGCTCCCGTGCGCGATCACGGCGATGGCCTCCCTGGCGTGTACGAGGACGGTGTCGCCCACCACCGGGTCGATCAGGGCCACGCTCACCTCTTCGAGGACCCCGCCGGCGTCGACGATCGCCAGCTCCCCCTCCAGCAGCCTGACCACCCTCACCGGCAGCGCCTGGTCGGAGCAGGTGATGCAGACACCGGCGGTGCAGTCCTCCGGCCCGTTCACCGGGACGCCCCTCGCGCGGGTGGGCCGAGCCGGTCGAAGAACACGTGGACCAGCTCCCACAGCAGGTGGTAAGCGGTGACATGGACCTCCTTGACCACGGCAGGGTCATCGGACGCGGCGACCAGGACGTGGTCGGCCACCTCGTCTCCGTGCCCGTCCCCACGGGCCTCGCCACAGGTCAGGGCGATGGTCAGCAGGCCCAGTTCCCCGGCGGTCCGCAAGCCTCGCGGAACGCTCGGGCACCGGTCGTCACGTGAGATCCCCAGGGCCATGTCGGAGGCGTCCGCCCAGTGGCGCACCTGGTGGGCGAAGACCTCGGCAGCGCCCCCGCCGCCCCCGCCGTTCTCACCGTCCCGGCCGGTCGTTGTCGCGTCGTTGCCCAGTGCCACCGCCGCGAGTGCCCTCTTGCCCACGATGACCGGGTGCATGAACTCGACCGCGACGTGTGCCGCGTCCGAGTCCGCGCCGCCGTCGCCGAAAACGATCAGCTTGCCGCCGAGGTGGAACCTGGCGGCCATGGCCTGGGCGGCACGCGCGATGCGCTCCACGTCTCCCGCCAGGGCGCGCCCGGCGTGCTCCCGTCGCGCGAAGGCCGCGATGACCTCCGCCTCCGTGACCGGGGCGACGGCGGGCGGTGGTTGGGTACTCGGTGTGACAGGCATGTCAACGCTCCGTATTTTTCACGGTAGTCGCTACGTTACGATTGGCCGTTTCAGGGCCGACACCCTTGGCTCGACAACCAACGGCAAAGCTCTGATCATCGACGTAACCTTCCCGTCCAGATCATGCGAGCCCCGAGGCCTTCCCGCCGGACGCGGGAAGGATGGCGGGATGGGCACGGGGCGGGCGCGGGTCCGCGTCAGGATCAGGGTCGAGGGGATCGTGCAGGGGGTGGGCTTCCGCCCCCATGTCCACTCCCTGGCCCGGCGGCTGGAGCTGTCGGGATGGGTGGGCAACGACGGCCACGGTGTTCTCATCGAGGCCGAGGGGGTGCCCGGCGACGTCGCGCGCTTTCAGGAGGACCTGCGAAGTCAGGCCCCGCCGCTGGCGGTGATCCACCGCATGACGGCCACCTCGATACCGGCGCGCGGAGAGCGCGGATTCCGCATCGCGGCCAGCCGGGACGGAGACCGGCGGGTCACTCTTATCTCACCTGATGTCGCGACATGTGATGACTGCCTGGGCGAGCTGTTCGACCCCGCCGACCGGCGATACCGCCACCCCTTCGTCAACTGCACCAACTGCGGGCCGAGGTTCACCATCATCCGGGACCTCCCCTACGACCGGCCCGCCACCACGATGGCCGGATTCGCCATGTGCGGGGAGTGCGAGAGGGAGTACCTCGACCCGTCGGACCGCAGGTTCCACGCCCAGCCGATCTGCTGCCCGGCCTGCGGCCCGGTCCTGCGCCTGCTGGACGGCGGCGCCCCCCACGGCGTCCCCCACGGTGGCGGTGGCGATCCGATCGTGGCGGCGGCGGAGGTGCTGCGGGCGGGCGGCGTCCTGGCGGTCAAGGGGCTCGGCGGGTACCACCTGGCGGTCGACGCGGCGGACGAGGAGGCCGCCAGGACCCTCCGCGCTCGCAAACGCCGCGAGGACAGGCCGTTCGCGATCATGGTTCCCGACCTGCGCGCCGCCCACGCGCTCTGCGAACTGGACGACGAGAGCGAGCGGCTGCTCACCGGCCCGCGGCGCCCGATCGTGCTGCTGCCCCGCCGCTCGGGGGCCGCGCCGGCCGGAGCCGTGGCGCCGGGCGACCGCACCCTCGGCCTCATGCTGCCGTACACGCCGGTCCACCACCTGCTCGCCGCCGAGTTCACCCGGCCGTACGTGCTCACCAGCGGGAACCTCTCCGACGAGCCCATCGCCCACCGCGACGACGACGCGCTCGTCAGGCTGGCCGGGATCGCGGACGCCTTCCTGACCCACGACCGGCCGATCCACATCCGGGCCGACGACTCCGTGGTCCTCGTCGCGCGGGGGCGGGCGCTACCGCTGCGCAGGTCCCGGGGATACGCCCCGGAGCCACTGCGGCTCTCACCGCCCGCCCGGCGGCCCGTGCTCGCCTGCGGTGCCGAGCTGAAGAGCACGTTCTGCCTCGCGAGGCGAGGGTACGCCTTCGTCTCCCATCACATAGGCGACCTGGAGAACTACGAGACGCTGCGCTCCTTCGCAGAGGGGATCGAACACCTCGGGCGCCTGCTCGGCATCACCCCCGGCCTCGTCGCACACGATCTCCACCCCGAGTACCTGTCCACCAAGTACGCCCTCGATCTGGAGTCGGTGGACCTGACCGGGGTGCAGCACCACCACGCGCACATCGCCTCCTGCCTGGCCGACAACGCCGAGAGCGGCCCGGTCATCGGGGTGGCCTTCGACGGTCTCGGGTACGGCACCGACGGCACGATCTGGGGTGGCGAGCTCCTGGTGGCCGACCTCGTCGGCTTCACCCGTGCCGGCCGCCTGGCGCCGGTGCCGATGCCCGGCGGCACCGCGGCCATCAGGCAGCCCTGGCGGATGGCGGCCGCCCACCTGGACGCGGCGTACGGTGCCGCGCTCCCCGAGGACCTGCGGGTCAGGGCCCGCCACGGCACACGCTGGGACGAGGTGCTCGCCGTGGCCGGAGCGGGGACGAACTCCCCGCTCACCTCCAGCGCGGGCCGTCTGTTCGACGCGGTGGCGGCGATCCTCGGGCTCCGGGACACCGCCGGATACGAGGGACAGGCCGCGATCGCCCTGGAGCAGCGGGCCGACCCCGCCGAGGGTGGCGCCTACCCGGCGCGGATCCTCGACGAGGGGTCGCTCGTGACGATCCAGGTCGCGGACCTCATCCGTGCGGTCACCGAGGAGACCCGCGCCGGGGTGGTCCCGGCGCTCGTCTCCGCCCGCTTCCACAACGGGCTCGCCGCCGTCACCGCCGCGGCGTGCGCCAGGATCCGGGAGAGCACCGGGATCGGCACGGTCGCGCTGTCCGGCGGGGTCTTCCAGAACCGCCTGTTGCTTGATGGTCTCGCGGGCGCCCTCGGGCTCGGAGGCTTCCGGATCCTGACCCACCGCGCAGTACCCCCCAACGACGGCGGCATCAGCTTCGGCCAGGCCGCCGTGGCGGCGGCGCGCGACGTCCTCGGCCACCCCCGCCCCGGATCCTGAGAAGGGACGCCGCGGGAGTCAGGGCCGGTACGTCCCGAAATACCAGAGGTTGCCCTCCGGGTCCTTGCAGGCGTAGTCGCGCGAGCCGTAGTCCTGGTCGGCCGGCTCGCTGGTGACCTCGGCTCCGGCCGCGACGGCCCTGTCGTGGTGGGCGTCGGGGTCGTCCACGGCGATGTAGATCCCCGGGCCGCCGGGCTCGCCCCTACCGGTCATGACCATCCCGGTGCCGACGAGCAGTTCGCCATGGCCGACGCCTCCGTCGTCGGACGTGACCAGCTCGTGGACCTCGAATCCGAATGCCCGGACCAGCCAGTCGACGGCCTTGGCGGGGTCGTGGTAGCGGACCAGCGGATAAACGGTTCGCATGCTTCCTCCTCCTGTTCGGTGATCACCACGATGTCACCGGCGGGAGGGGCCGGGCTTGGAAAAATCTGACCTGATCATCCGGGGGCGCGCGGCGCCGCCAGCTCGCGGGGGGTGACTCCGGCCATGGCTTTGAAGTCGCGGTTCATATGGGCCTGGTCGTAGTAGCCGCAGGCGGCCGCGGTGTCGGCCAGGGACATGCCGGACCTCAGCCGGCCGGTGGCGTGCTCGAAACGCAGCACCCTGGCCGCGGCCTTCGGCGCCAGCCCGACCTGGTCGTGGAAGCGGGAGACCAGATGCCGGTGGCTCCACCCCAGCTCGGCGGCCATCGAGGCCACGGACACCGCGCCACGGGTGGCGACCAGGCGGTCCCACGCCCAGCCGACGCGGCGGTCGGTGACCGGCGCCTCGTTGATCCGCTCACTGAGCGCCTCGTCCAGCAGCGCGAGCCGGGCGGTCCGGCCGGAAGCCTGTGCCAACCGCTCGACCGTGGTCGTGGCCCACGGTCCGAGCACCTCCTCCAGCGACACCACCCGGTTGGTCAGCTCCCGCATGGGCACGCCGAGTAGCCGTCTGGCCCCGAGCGGTGTGAGGTTGACCTGCACCCCCTCGGCGGTTCCGGCCGTGGTGGTGTCGACGTAGGTGTCGTGCAGGCCGCCCGCGAACGACGCCAGCCGCCGCCCTCCCCGCGGCCCGCTCAGCGCGAGCGGCGCACCGAAACCGAAGATCATCACGATGCCGGCGAACGGCGGCTGCCGCCGGGGCACGGGCTCGGCGTGACGCTCGGTGTAGGCCGACAGATGCGTGACGTACGGCCGAAGGAAGGCGCCGGGCTCGCCTTCGACGAAGGTCAGACCCTCGGCCACCGCTGCGTCGTCCACCCCCCGACCATAACCGCCGCCCACGACAGTCCGGCGTCGCGGCCGTACCGGGAGAGGGTGCCCCAGGAGGTGCCCTCCCCGCCGCTCAGGAGGTCAGCCCGGTGTGGTAGGCGAGGAAGGTCAGCTGGTCGGCGGCGAGCTCGATGGTCTTGCTCACCGAACGGGCTCCGTGGCCGGCCTCGATCTCGTTGCGGAGCAGGATCGGCCGGTCACAGGCCTGGGCGTGCTGCAGGGCCGCGCACATCTTCCAGGCGTGCAGCGGATGGACCCGGGTGTCGGACTGGAAGACCGTGAACAACGTCGCCGGGTAGCACTCCCCCTCGCGTACATGGTGGTAGGGGGAGTAGGAGTGCAGCCAGGCGAACTCGTCGGGCTTCTCGGCGGAGCCGTACTCGACGTTCCACGTCGCGCCCAGGCCGAACAGCTCGTAGCGGATCATGTCGAGCAGCGGAGCCGAGCAGACCACCGCGGCGTACAGCTCCGGGCGCTGGGTCAGGGCCGCGCCTACCAGCAGGCCGCCGTTCGAGCCGCCGGAGATGGCCAGTTGCGAGGACGTGGTCACGCCGGTGGCGATCAGGTGCTCGGCCGCCGCGTGCAGGTCGTCGAAGACGTTCTGCTTGTGGGAGAGCATCCCGGCCCGGTGCCACTCCTCGCCCTGCTCGCCGCCGCCGCGCAGCTGGGCGATGGCGTACGTGCCGCCCGCCTCGACCCAGCTCAGGATGGACGCCGAGTAGCCGGGGGTCATCGAGAGCCCGAAACCGCCGTAGCCGTACAGGATCGTGGGGCGCGGGCCCTCGGCGCCGGGACGGGAGATCACCAGCATGTGGACCTCGCTGCCGTCGGCGGAGCGGTAGGTCACCTGCTCGGTGTCGACGGCGGGCACCTCGACGGCGCCGGGGGAGGCCGCCCAGAGCGTCGTCTCGCCGGTGCGGGCGTCGTAGCGCTGGATGCTCGGCGGCGTGGTGTTGTCGGTGTAGCCGAACCACGCCTCGTGGCCGCCCTCCGGGCGCTCGCTGATGCCGCCGATGGTGCCCAGGCCGGGCGTCGGCACATCTCCGACGCGCTCACCGGTGGCCAGGTCGTGCACCGAGATCTCGCTGATCGCGTGGCGGGTCCAGCCGGCGAGCATGACCGGCCGGTCGAGGTCGTCGAGGATCGCGAAGTCCGTCAGCACGGCCTCGGGGTCCTGCGGGATGAGGTCACGCCAGTTCTCGAACCGAGGATCGGACGGGTCGGTCACGCAGACACGGGCGCGCGGGGCGTCGCGGTCCGTGAAGACGTACAGGCGGCCGTCGCGGCCGAAGTGCAGGGCCGTCTGGGCGTCGACGTCCTGCTGGACGACGACCAGGTCGGGGGAGGAGGGAGAAGAGGCCTCCAGGTCGGCCACCCACAGGTCGTTGCGCGGTGCGGTGCCGCGGGAGGCGGAGATCTGCAGCCACCGGCCGTCGCGGGAGACCGCCACGCCGTAGTAGTTGGTCTTCTCCAGGCCATCACCGAAGATCAGGACATCCTCCTCGGTGGAGGTGCCGACCCTGTGCAGGTAGACCCGGCGGTGGAACTGCTCCTCCCCCTCGGGCACCTCGGTGGCGGGCAGTCTGCGCACGTAGTAGAAAGCCTCGCCGCCGGGCAGCCACGCCACGGGGGAGTAGCGGCAGCGGTCGATCGGTCCCTCGATGCGGTCGCCGAACGCGACGTCCATCAGGTAGAGGCTCGACTCCTCGTCGCCGCCCACCGAGACCTGGTAGGCGAGCAGACGGCCCTCCTTGTCGGGCTGCCAGGAGTCGAGGGTGGTCAGCCCGGTCGAGTCGAGCGCCATCGGGTCGAGCAGCGCCCGCTCGGTGCCGCCGGGGTCGACGGTGTAGAGCACGGCGTGCTCCTGTCCCGGGGTGCGCCTCATGAAGAACTGCCGCTCCCCGCGCCACGTCGGCGCGCTGACCGAACCGGACCTGAGCAGCTCCGTGATCCGCGCCTTGAAACCCTCGCGTCCGGGGAGGATGTCCAGCTCGGTCTCCAGCAGCCTCTCCTGCCCCACCAGCCAGTCCTTCGTCGCCGGATCATCCGAATCCTCCAGCCAGCGGTAGGGGTCGGAAACAGGCACCCCGTGGAGCTCCTCGACGAGCTCAACACGGCTGGCTGGAGGATATGGCTGTCGCGTCATGGCAGGAACCCTACGACCTCGGCAGGGCAGAACGCGGGCATTGCGCGACGGGCGTATCTGATCTGCGGCAGGAGGAGTTAAGAACTGGTAATGCGGGCATAAAACGTATCAGGTTTCTCTCCAGTCATTTATGGGTGGCGGGAACCGCGACGCAGAAGCCAAACTTGGTGAAGGACGGTGCCGTGGTGAGCATCCGCTGGGCCGTCCGGCGGAGGTCCTCGTGACGGAAGCGCCCGGGCCCCAGGAGGGGCCGCCAGCCGGGGCACGCGGTGGCGTGCCCCCTCAACTGACACGTCCTGCGGCGGGAGAGGCCCGCTGATGCGCCAGGTCCTGCTCTTGAACGCCACCTACGAACCCCTGACCACCCTGTCCCTGCACCGGGCCGTCGTGCTCGTGCTCAGGGAGAAGGCGGACGTCGTGCACCGCGACGGGCGGGGCGCCGTGTTCCGCTCGGCGAGCCGCACGCTCGACGTTCCTTCGGTGATCAGGCTTCGAAGATATGTCCGGATTCCCTACCGGTCGCGGATTCCGCTGACCCGAACCGCGTTGATGCGCCGGGACGACTACCGGTGCGCCTACTGCGGCCAGCGGGCCGAGACCATCGACCATGTCATCCCGCGCTCGCGGGGCGGCCCCCACACCTGGGAGAACTGCGTCGCGTCGTGCACGACGTGCAACCACCGCAAGGCCGATCGCATGCTGGAGGAACTGGGGTGGACGCTCAGCGTCGCCCCGGTGGTGCCACGCGGCGTCCACTGGCGGTTGATCGGCGCGCACATCGTCGGCGACCCCCAGTGGGCGCCCTACCTCGCGGAGAGCGCGGCCTGAGAACGGCGCCGCTGTGATCGCGCCGCACGGCGTTGATCACGGCGGCAGGCCCGTTGGCGCCGACGACCCCCGATGGGCACAATCATGGTCATGACATGGACCTTCACCTCCGACATCGAGGTGTACGCGGGGATGGCGGAGCCGTGGCTGCTGCGGGATCCGGTCCGCAACACCGTCCCTCTCACGGTCCTGCGCGCCGTACGGAGCGGTCTGTGGGGCGATGACGTGCTGCTGGGCAGGCTGGAGCGCGGCGGCCGGATCGTGGCGACCGCGATCCAGACGCCTCCGCACGCCCTTCTGCTCCCCGACATCCCCGCCGACACCGTGCTCGACCTCGCCACCGACCTGATCGAGAAGGAACGGGCGGTCCCCGGCGTGGCCGGGCCGCTCCCGCTGGCCGAGGCGTTCGCCGCCTCCTGGTGGCGGCCCGAGGCCAAACGTCGTGCGGAACGCCTCTACCGGCTCGACGCGCTGGTCGGCCCGGACCCCGCTCCGCGAGGGGCCTCGCGGGTGGCCGTCGCCGACGACCTCGATCTCCTGGTCCGGTGGGGTGAGGAGTTCCAGGCCGAGGCCGAGGCGGTCGGCCCCGTCGACCTGACCCCGCTGGTGGCCAGCCGGATCGCCAGACGGGAACTGGTCGTGTGGGAGGCGGGCGGGCGGCCCGTCGCGTTCGCCGGGGCCTCCTCGCCCATCGGCGGGATGTCTCGGGTCGGCCCCGTCTACACGCCCGCGGAGTTTCGGCGGAAGGGCTACGGCACCGCGCTCTCGCATGCCGTGAGCGCCAAGGTGCTCACCGAGGGCGCCGAGGACGTGCTGCTCTTCACGGACCTGTCCAACCCCACGTCCAACTCGATCTACCGGGCGATCGGCTACCGGCCGGTGGCCGACTACGCCTCCATCACCTTCGCCTGACCTTTCTCGGCGCGCCTTTCCCGCCTGCCCGGGGAAGCCTCACGAGAGGAGACAGGACACCGGCGGCACGGGTGATCGGCGAGCGAGCCGGGTAACCTTGGGGTCATGCCCCGATACGACTTCCGCTGCCGCGCCTGCGGGTCCACCTTTGAGATCTCCCGTCCGATGGCACGCTCCGGTGAGCCGGCGCTCTGCCCCGACGGCCACGACGACACGGTCAAGCTGTTGTCCACCGTCGCGGTGACCGGCGGCTCCGCGAGTTCCCCGGCCGCGCCCCGGCCTTCCGGTGGTGGCGGCGGGTGTTGCGGCGGCGGCTGCTGCGGCTGACCACATCGGGAGTCCGCCAGCCCGGCCCGGACCGGCCGGGGTGGCGGCTCGAGCCGACCTGACCGCGACCGGCTACGCGGCGCGCTTGCCCTGGAAGGGCAGGAATCCCTCGGCTCGGTGCGGGCGGGCCGGTACGAAGGTGGGTTCGGTGGCGACGATCCGGTCGAACCGGAACGCCCGGATCCCGTGACGCATGCGGCACATGCCGACGAGATACCAGTATTCGCGGTGGACCATGCAGGTCACCGGGTCGACGTCACGGACTGTGATCCGCCCGGAGACGTCGCGGTAGTGGAGGCGGATGACGAGGCCTGAGGTGATGGCGTTGGCGATCGTCCGGGCGCGGTCGGCGATCGGGGCGGGCATCGGCTCGGTGAGGGTCATCAGGGTGGTGGCGACGACGTCGTCGTCGATCTCCATCTGCTCGAACGCATGACGCAGGCCGCTGCGGGCGGCGTTGGCCTGCGGGCCCGACCCCAGATGTGCCATCGACAGGGCGAGGGCGGCGATCTCGGCGGCCGTCAGCGGGGTGGTGAGCTTCATGACGCTAGTCATACCCAGATGATACGTCCGAGCACTGACATTTTTTCGAACTTCCTATCGGGTAAGGCATCTCTGTCCGATAGGAAGCCCAGGTCAGCGCGACAGCTGTGACAGGTCGCGCGAGGCACCTGTGGAGGCGGAGGTGGTGAGCGCGGCGTATGCCTGCAGCGCGGCGCTCACCGGGCGCTGGCGCGTCCGCGGCCGGTAGCCGCCCAGATCGGCCAGGAGCTTCTCCCGGCGGGCGGCCAGTTCCTCCTCGGAGACCTTCAGCTCGATCGAGCGGCCGGGGATGTCGATCGTGACGAGGTCGCCGTCCTCGACGAGCGCGATGGTGCCGCCCTCGGCCGCCTCGGGGGAGGCGTGACCGATGGACAGGCCGCTCGTTCCGCCGGAGAAGCGGCCGTCGGTGATCAGCGCGCACTCCTTGCCCAGCCCCTTGCCCTTGAGGAACGAGGTGGGGTAGAGCATCTCCTGCATGCCGGGCCCGCCCTTCGGCCCCTCGTAGCGGATCACCACGACGTCGCCGGCCTTGACCTTGTTGTTGAGGATGCCCTCGACCGCGTCGTCCTGCGACTCGAAGACCACCGCGGGGCCCTCGAACCTCCAGATCGACTCGTCGACCCCGGCGGTCTTGACGATGCAGCCCTCGGTGGCGATGTTGCCGTAGAGGACGGCCAGGCCGCCGTCGCGGGTGTAGGCGTGCTCGATGTCGCGCACGCAGCCCTCGGACCGGTCGAGGTCCAGTTCCTCCCAGCGGGCTCCCTGGGAGAAGGGCTTCACGGTGCGGGCGTTGCCGGGACCCGCGTGCCACAGCTCAAGGGCCTCGGGCAGCGCGCGCGGCGACTGCGGGTCCCAGGAGTCGAGGTAGTCGCCCAGGGTGCCGCCGTTGACCGTGTAGGCGTCGCGGTGGAGCAGGCCGCCCCGGTCGAGCTCGCCCAGGATCGCCGGGATGCCGCCGGCGCGGTGGACGTCCTCGACGTGGTACTTCGCGGTGGCGGGGGCGACCTTGCACAGGCAGGGCACCCGCAGCGAGATCTCGTTGATCTCCTTCAGCCCGAAGTCGACCTGGGCCTCGCGGGCCGCGGCGAGGATGTGCAGGATCGTGTTGGTCGAGCCGCCCATCGCCACGTCCAGCGCCATGGCGTTCTCGAACGCGTCCTTGGTCGCGATGGCGCGTGGCAGGACCGTCTCGTCGTCCTGCTCGTAGTAGCGGCGGGTGATCTCCACGAGCCGGCGTCCGGCGTCCTCGAACAGCTTCCTGCGCGCCTTGTGCGTGGCCAGGATCGTGCCGTTGCCCGGAAGCGCGAGGCCGATGGCCTCGGCGAGGCAGTTCATCGAGTTGGCGGTGAACATGCCACTGCACGAACCGCAGGTCGGGCAGGCGTTCTCCTCCATCTCCAGCAGCTCCGCGTCGGAGACGGCGTCGTTGGCCGCGGCGATCATCGGGTCGATCAGGTCGAGTTTCCCGTTGGGGGTCTTGCCCGCCTCCATCGGACCGCCGGAGACGAAGACCGTGGGGATGTTCAGCCGGAAGGCGGCGAGCAGCATGCCCGGAGTGATCTTGTCGCAGTTGGAGACGCAGATCAGCGCGTCGGCACAGTGCGCGTTGACCATGTACTCGACCGCGTCCGCGATCAGTTCGCGGCTGGGCAGCGAGTACAGCATGCCGCCGTGCCCCATCGCGATGCCGTCGTCGACCGCGATCGTGTTGAACTCGCGGGGGATCGCCCCCGCCTCGCGGATCGCGCCGGCCACCACGTCGCCGACCTCGCGCAGGTGGACGTGCCCGGGGACGAACTGGGTGAAGCTGTTGGCCACGGCGATGATCGGTTTCCCGAAGTCCTCGCCGGCTACGCCCGTCGCCCGGAGTAGGGCCCGGGCCCCGGCCATGTTCCTGCCGTGAGTGACCGTACGAGACCTGAGGGCGGGCATGAGGCTTCTCCCATCATCGAAACCGTGGTCTATGAATGGTACGGCCACCGCTCAGCGCGTGAGACGACCGCCCATGCCATGAGACATCGGGTCCGTGACCACAGGTTCCGCGAACACCGTCGCTTCGCGAACACCGTGCGGGAGAGCCGGCGAGGTCAGTTCTCCGGGTAGCGCGCGGGCAGGACCTGCTCGGCGACCTCGTAGATCCTGTCGATCTCGGCGTCAGTGAGTGAGCGCTCCCGCTTGGTGATCCATTTACGGACACGACTGCCGTCGAATACGTCCACCTCGCGGACGTTGAGGACCTTCCAGGGGATGGCCGGGCCGTAGATCGCCAGAGACGGCACGATCGTGACCTCACGGCCGAGCTCCGCGCCGATCAGTTCGGCGGCCTGGGACGCCTCCCAGCGTGCCTCGTCGAGACGTGGCTTCTGGTTGAACGGGCCGTGGAACAGCTTGCGGTGCGACTGGACGCGGACGGGCAGGCGCTTGTCCCACTTCTCGGAGTCGACCGCGTAGACGCCGGTGGGACCCACGACCAGGTGGTCGATCTGGGCCTCGCTGCCGGGGATCGCACGGGCGTGCAGGGTGCGGTAGCCCCCGCGCTCCAGCCGTTTCAACTGCATCTCCGTCCGCCGTTCCGCGACCGAGGAGCGCCGCCAGGCGGGCACCGACGAGTTGGAACGGGCGTGAAGCACGGTGTCGACGATCGCGGCCACCACGGCGGCGGTGAAGCCCAGCTGCCAGCTGGCCAGCAGGATGGCTGCGAGCACGCCCACGCCGACCGCGACGAGAACGCGTCGGCGCAGGTGGCGGTACTTGGGGTGATCGAGCAGGCTGCGCAGCGCCGCGCGCTCGACGGGTGCGTACGTAGACGCTGGTGCGGCGGGTCGAGACGTCGGCCGGTCCTCGGCCTGTCGGTCACTGACCCAAATCGGTGACGTAGTGTTACCGTCTTCTGGTACCTGACCGGAATCCACGTAACTCACGGTAGCTGACATCCTCGGGGGGTGCCTAGTATTGCGTATCTCATACTTTTGTGACCGCCGTCACCCGCTTGGCGCTGCTATGAACCGGGTATCTATGGGCTTCCACTCTGGATAACCGCGCGTTCTGCGCCTACTGTGCGGGGCGTGGCTCACATTCACGATCTTAACGCTCTGCAGCAGGCGGCAGCCGTGCGGCGCAGGGAGGTCTCGCCCGTCGAGATCACCGAGCACTACCTCGACCGGATCGCCCGCCTGGACCCCCAGATCGGCGCGTACGTAACCGTGACCCCCGAACTCGCCCTGGAACAGGCGCACAAGGTCGAGGCGAGGGTGCTCGCCGGAGACGATCCCTCGCCCCTGGCCGGGGTGCCGATCCCGATCAAGGACCTCAACCTCGTCAAGGGCGTGCCGATCCACTTCGGCTCGGCCACCTATGAGGACTTCGTCGCGCCGGTGGACGACAGCGTGGTCGAGCGGCTCAGGGACGCTGGGACGATCATGCTCGGCAAGACCGCGACGCCCGAGTTCGGGCTGCCGTGCTACACCGAGACCTCCGTCTCGGCGCCCAGCCGCACCCCGTGGGATCTCTCCCGGTCGGCCGGCGGGTCCAGCGGCGGCGCGGCGGCGGCGGTCGCCGCGGGCCTGGCCCCCGCCGCGCAGGGCAGCGACGGCGCCGGGTCGATCCGCATCCCCGCCTCGGTCTGCGGGCTGTTCGGTATCAAGCCCTCCCGGGGCAGGATCAGCTTCGCACCGATAGTTCCCGACCTGGCCGGCCTGTCGACCAACGGCCCGATCACCAGAACCGTCGCCGACGCCGCCGCGCTGCTCGACGTGATGGTCCACCACAACCCCGGCGATCTCTATCACGCGCCGCCGCCGGAACTCGGCTCCTTCCACGCGTACGTGGGCCGCGACCCCGGTCGCCTGCGGATCGCCCGCTACGCCGAGCCGCTGGTCCCCGGCGTCGTCGTGGACCCCGAGGTGCTCGCCGCCTACGAGCACGCCTCGGCGGAGCTGGCGGCGCTCGGACACGAGGTGGTCGACATCGCCCCGCCGTTCGGGCCGGACACGGTGCCGCAGTTCGTGACGCTCTGGTACGCGTTCTCGTGCATGCACCCGGTCGATCTGACCAGGCAGGACAGGCTCCGGCCGCTGACCGCCTGGCTGCGCGAGCGCGGCTTCGCCACCCCGGCCCCCGACTTCCTGCAGGCCCAGTCGGCGCTGCAGCTCGCCACCCGGTTCGGCCTGCTGGCGACCGACTCCTACGACGCGGTGCTCACCCCGACCGTGACGCAACCGCCCAGGCCCGTGGGCTGGTTCGAGGACGTCGAGGGCCCCGAGGAGACCTTCGAGCGGATGAAGCGGTTCGCCGCCTTCCCCGCCATCTACAACATCAGCGGCCAGCCCGCGGTCAACCTGCCGCTGCACTGGAGCGCGGACGGCCTCCCGATCGGCGTGATGCTGGCCGGCAGGTTCGGCGACGAGGGCACCCTGATCTCCGTGTCGTCGCAGATCGAGGCTGCTCGCGGGGGTTTCTGGGGTGAGCGCAGGCCCACCACCTGGTAGTCCTCGACGGGCCGCCGACCTGGGGTTACTTTTGAGAGATGGACAGCGCGATCGAGGTCCTGGGCTTTCTCATCGGGGTCTCCGGTGGCCTGTTCCTGCTCATCGTCCTGCTTGTGACGATGCCCGGCAGGATGCGCGACAGGGCCGCGAGGAGCACGTCGGCGGGTGCGGTCTGGCTGGGGGGACCGTTCGGCAGCGAGCGCGGGGTCAGCGATGCCGTTCTGGTGCTGACGGAGCGGCGTCCGAGCCCGTCTCCGGCGCCTGAGGCAGACTGGGTCTCGCTCGCGGAGACCGCCGAGCCGGGACGGCACACCGGTGGAGCGTCGGCGGCCTGGTGAGGCCCGGCGAGGGCCGACGGAGGCGAGGTACCGAGATGCTGACCCTGACCTCGACGGAGGGGGACGACGTCCGCGGGGCCCTGCGCACCGCGGAGCGGCTCACCGGGCTGCGCTTCGCCGCCTATCTCGGGCCGGCGATCGGCCCGCGCCGTCACTTCTCGGAGCGGCTGCACGCCGCGCTGGGAGAGGAGGCCGACAGGGCGGTGCTCGTCTTCGTGGACCATGGCGGGAGGGCACTGGAGATCGTCACGGGTCCGCGGGCCAGGGCGTGGCTGCCCGACGCCGAATGCCGCGCGGCCGCGATGTCGATGGCCGCGATCCTCGGCCTGGGCGACCTGGTGGGCGGGGTGGTCACCGGAGTCCTGCTGCTGGCCGACCGGGCATCGCGGCGCGGCTGATCCGTTCGCGCTGAGCGAAGATGATTTTCCCGGATAATCGGCTTGTGCTGAGGATCAGGTGGAACGCGCTGCTGGGTCGCTCTTCCAGGGGGTTCCCGGCGGCGCGGGAGCCCGACATGATCATCGGCTACGTGCAGGAGGCATTCGCCGAGGTCCGGGCGAGGGTCCGCGAGGAGGACGAGACGGCGGTCATCCTGCTGGTCACGACGGGCGCGGCAGCCGGTGCCGTCGTCGTCGGGCTGTTGAACGGGTACTGGAGGCCCGGCGAGTTGTCCAGCAAGATCGAATGGCTCTGGTGGGCCGGCATGTTCTTCTGGCTGATGGGGATCCTCATGCTCGTCGGAGCCCTCTACCGCCGTACCGCGGGGCTGGCGGGCAGGACGCTGGAGAGACGCCGGTTCTATCCCGGAGGGTTCGGCGGCGAGGTACGGCCGGGATCGAGGCCTGGCGACAGGGTCGACCTGCTCGTCCTGGAGATCAGAAGGCTTAGCGCCGTCGGAGACGCCAAGCGGCGCTACATCCGCCGGGGCGTCTGGCTGATGCTGCTCTCCGTCATCTGCTGCGCGCTGTCGGCGTGCGTCAGCCGGCTGCTCTGATCGGCCCCGCCGGCAGCGTCGGCTCAGGGCCGTATCAGGGCCGGCTCAGGACTGGAGAAGCCGCACCAGATGGCGGCTGATGTCCGTCAGCAGCGTCGAGGGCGTCACCGGGGCGCCCGCGACGGCGGAGAACAGGGCCGGCAGCCCCGGCAGGGGGAAGCCGTCGTCACCGGACGCCTCGGCGCCCACCTCGTTCTTGGCCAGGATGGTCCGGCTGCGCTCCCAGGCCTCGGTGACCTCCTCGGGAGAGGGCACGCCGAACCCGTGGCCCACCGGAGCGGCGTGGCGCAGCCGCACCAGCGGGGTCTCGGCGAAGGCCAGCGCCACACCGGCACGCAGGGCGAGGTCGTCGCGGCGGTCCGCGCGCACCCAGTCCATCGCGGTGCAGGGGCTGCGGCAGTCGGCCACGCAGGTGGCCAGCGCCCCGGCGACCTGGCTGTGCTGGCGGTCGAAGTAGGCGCGCCATCCCTCGGCGGGCTCTCCCGCCACGCGCAGTGTCCGGTTGACCGCCGACTGCTCGGCCTTCGTGTGGTCGCACTCGCGGTCGCCGATCACCCCGAACCTGCTGTCCGGCGCGGTCAGGCCCTCCGGCCAGCGCGCGGGATCACCGGCGTTGCCGAGTACCGGCTCGAACGCGAGCAGCGGGAGATACTCGCTGGCGATGTGGATGGCGGCGACCATGGGACTCAGTTCCCGGCGGTGCCACCTGACCGCGATGACCTCCAGCAGCAGCCCGTACGCGGGCCGCAGCGACTCCAGCGCGCCGCGTGGCTGCTCGCGGGGCGTCTGCGGCATCGTGCAGGCCCGAGCACGCCGCCGCAGGTCACTCGGTACGGCCCGCGCCTCGGCGGCGAAGTCCTCCGCGTCGAGCGAGAGCAGTCGCTGGCCGAACTCGCACGCCGCCTCGATGTCACCCGCTTTCTCCACGACACCGGAGGCGAGGGCTCCGACATCACCAAAGGCGTACCTCCTGGCCAGGGAGATGAGCAGATCACGTGCCGATTCCACGGGGGCCCTCTCTTGACTTCGCTTTCCGGGGCCGGAGCCCGGGGTCCGCACCCCCCGGCGAGATCTTGATGACCGGGCGGAGCCGGACATGGGGTGTTCCTTGCGGTTGACACCTATCTCTACCAGTGTTCGCCCCAAGGTGCTCAGGACCGCTTGGCCTCAGCGGCCGGTGACGACGCACCGGACGGACACCCCCCGCCCGTCCTGGCGAGGGGTGTCCGTCCGGCTCCGCGGCGAGGTCAGTCCGTGGACGCGTCCTTGGCCTGGGCGCGCAGGGCGCGGCCGATACCGTCGGCGCCCTCGAGCAGCAGGCGCCGCAGGGCGTGCGGCGGCTGGTCGGCCGAGATGAAGTCCTGGGTCCTGGCGACCGTCTCGGGGGAGATGACCAGAGCCGGGTAGCAGCCGTTGGCGAAGTTCTGAGCGCTGTCGGAGGTCCAGGACTTCCAGATCCTGCCGATCTCCTCGAAGTACTTCGCCGCGTACGGCTCCAGCAGCTCCGGATGGCGCGCGTCCATGAAGCCGACGATCGTCGAGCGGAGCAGCGCGCCGCTCAGCTTGCCCTCGATGATCGCGGTCCAGGCGTTCGCCTTGCCCTGGGCCGTCGGGATCAAGGCGCGGGAGAGCGCGGCGGAACGCTCGCCCGTCGCGGTGGCGTCGCGCAGCAGCTCCTGAGCGATGTCCTCCTCGCCGAACAGGCCGCCGGAGACCAGGGCGCTGGTCAGCGTCCAGCGCAGGTCGGTGTCGACGGTGAGGCCGTCGAGTACGGTCTCACCGTCCAGCAGCCCCTTCAGGAACGCCAGGTCCTCGGCTGAGGTGGCGGTGGACGCCAGCGCGTTCAGGTAGGCGAGCTGGTAGTCGGAGCCGGGCGCGGCACCGGTGACCAGGTCGCGCAGCGCGGCGTTCAGCCGGGCCAGGCCCTGGGCGCGCCAGGCGGGGTCGGCGTACTGCTGGAGGGCCAGGCGGGTCTGGCGGAGCACGGTCTGGGCGACCGTGATGTCGGTGATCGACTGGATCCCGGAGAGGGCCAGGGCGAGGTAGTCGCGGGCGGACATCTCGGCGTCCCGGGTCATGTCCCAGGCGGCCGACCAGCACAGCGCACGGGGCAGGGACTCGGTGAACTTGCCGATGCCGCCGTTCACCACGGTCTGCAGTGACCGCTCGTCGAGCCTGACCTTGGCGTAGGTCAGGTCGTCGTCGTTGATCAGGATCAGGTCCGGCTGTACCTCGCCGACCAGTTCGGCCACCGCGGTGCGCGCGCCGACCACGTCCAGCTCGACTCGCCGCACCCGGACCAGCCTGTCGTCCCGCAGGGAGTACAGGCCGATGGCCACGCGGTGCGAGCGCAGCGTCGGGTAGTCGGCGGGGGCCTCCTGGAGCACGTCGAACTCGATGAAGCGGCCCTCGGGGTCGGTGGTGAACGACGGGCGCAGCGTGTTGACCCAGGAGGTCTCCAGCCACTCCTTGGACCAGGAGGACAGGTCGCGCCCCGAGGTGCGCTCCAGCGCGCCGAGCAGGTCCGCGAGCGTGGTGTTGCCCCAGGCGTGCTCGCGGAAGTAGTCGCGTACCCCGGCCAGGAAGTTGTCCAGCCCCACGTAGGCGACGAGCTGCTTGAGGACCGAGGCGCCCTTGGCGTACGTGATCCCGTCGAAGTTGACCTCGACCGCGTGCATGTCGACGATGTCGGCGGCGATCGGGTGGGTCGAGGGCAGCTGGTCCTGGCGGTAGGCCCAGGACTTCTCGACGTTGGCGAAGGTGGTCCAGGCGCCCTGGCCCCAGCGGGTGGCCTCGGCCTGGCAGAGCACCGAGGCGTAGGTGGCGAACGACTCGTTCAGCCACAGGTCGTCCCACCAGCGCATGGTGACCAGGTCACCGAACCACATGTGCGCCATCTCGTGCAGGATCGTCTCGGCGCGGCGCTCGATCATCGCGTCGGTGACGCGCGAGCGGAAGACGTAGTCCTCCAGGAAGGTCACGCAGCCCGCGTTCTCCATCGCCCCGGCGTTGAACTCGGGGACGAAGAGCTGGTCGTACTTCCCGAACGGGTAGCGGACGCCGAAGATCTCGTGGAAGAAGTCGAAGCCCTGCCTGGTCACCTCGAAGAGGTTCTCCGGGTCGAGGTGCTCGGCGAGCGAGGCCCGGCAGTACAGGCCCAGCGGGATGCCGTCGTGCTCGGAGGTCACCTTGTGGTAGGGCCCGGCGCACAGCGCGGTGATGTAGGTCGACATCACCGGGGTGGGCGGGAAGTGCCAGCGCTTGGCCGCCTGGAGCGCGCCGTGCCTGCCATGGTGTTCCGCCAGTTCCTCGGCCGAGTCGGGCGCCGCGTTGGAGATGACCTCCCAGTGGGACGGCGCGAGCACGGTCAGCTCGAAGGTGGCCTTCAGGTCGGGCTGGTCGAAGCACGCGTACATCCGGTGCGCGTCGGCCGTCTCGAACTGGCTGTACAGATAGACGCTCTTGTCGACCGGGTCGACGAAGCGGTGCAGGCCCTCACCGGTGCGGGTGTAGGAACAGTCGGCGTCCACGCGCAGTTCGTTGGTCCCGGCCAGATCCGGCAGCGGCAGCCGTCCGGTCTCCGGGTCATAGCCGCTCACGTCCAGCTCGACGCCGTTCAGGACCGCCTTGCGCACCTTCGCGCCGGCCAGGTCGACGAACGTCTCGGCACCCGGGCGGGTGCTGGTGAAGCGGACCGTGGTGACGCTCTCGAAGCGCTCCTCACCCTCGGTCAGGTCGAGCTCCACCGTATAGGACTGCACGCTGAGCAGCCGTGCGCGCTCGCGCGCCTCGTCACGGGTCAGATTGCCTGCCACTACCGCTCCCTCTTAACAACTTCCCCCGCTCCGTTGCTAGGGGGTGACTGAATCCTGCCACGTAAGTCCGCGACGCGCGGCGTCGGCACAACCTATGAGCTGATCATTAAATTTGAGAATAAAGTCACATGTAAAGGGATTAATCCACCCATGGAATAGGGAACTCGGGTGTCCGGGTTGTCGCTGTCGACGAAGCCTTACGACCAGGAAGCCGAGAAGATGACTGAGCGAACCCCCGTCGACCTCTGGTTTGACCCTTTCTGCCCGTTCGCGTGGATGACCTCTCGCTGGCTGCTGGAAGTGGAGAAGGTGCGGCCGATCGAGCCGCGCTGGCACATCATGAGCCTCAACGTGCTGAACGAGGACAAGGAGGTCCCCGACAGCTACCGCGAGATGATCGCCAAGGCCATCGGCCCGGTCCGGGTGGTCACCGCCGTGCAGGAGAAGTACGACTCCGAGACGGTGGGCCGCCTCTACACCGAGCTTGGCACCCGCTTTCACAACCAGGGCAGGGTCAAGGAGCTCGACACGCTCCGCGAGACCGTCGAGGAGGCACTGGAGGCCGCCGGGCTCGACCGCACGTTCGCCGACGCGATGGACTCGACGGAGTTCGACGAGGCACTCCGCGCCTCGCACAACGACGGCATCGAGCGGGTCGGCCAGGAGGTCGGCACCCCGGTGATCTCGGTCGAAGGCGTCGCCTTCTTCGGCCCGGTCATCTCGCCCGCGCCCAAGGGCGAGGACGCGGGCAAGCTCTGGGACGGGGTACGGCTGGTCGCGGCCACCGACGGCTTCTTCGAGCTCAAGCGGTCCAGGGACAGGCGTCCGATCTTCGACTGATCCGCCGCCCGGCCCTCTCCTCCCGGCCCGCCGCGCATGGCCGGGCGGGTGGGGAGGCGGGGCGCGTCCGGCGGGACCACTACTGTGCTCCCGCACAACGATGATCTCCGCGTGACCGCCGTACCCGCCGTGCCCTCGCGGAACAAGGGCACGCGCGCAAAGATGAGGGGTATGCGTCACCTTTATCTGGACGGAGCCTGGCGGCCCTCCACGTCGGGCGAGAGCATCGACGTGATCAACCCGGCGACCGAGGAGCTGATCGACAGGGTGCCCGCCGGGACGCCCGCCGACGTCGAGGTCGCCGTGGCCGCCGCCCGCGAGGCCTTCCCCTCCTGGTCGGCGACGGCTCCCGCCGAGCGAGGCCGGATCCTCGCCGCCGCCGCCGGGCTGATCCGAGAACGCTCCGACCAGATGGCCAGGATCATCGCCACGGACATGGGCGCGCCGTACGGCGTGGCGATGAGGGTGCAGACGCTGATGCCGGCCGGGGTGCTGGCCTCCTACGCCCAGCTGGCCGAGACCTACGACTTCGAGGGCGGGCGGGTCGGCAACTCCCGCGTCCTCAGGGAGCCGGTCGGGGTGGTCGCCGCCATCACCCCCTGGAACTACCCCCTCCACCAGGTCGTCTGCAAGGTGGGCGCCGCGCTCGCCGCGGGCTGCACCGTCGTGCTGAAGCCCAGCGAGGTGGCTCCGCTGGCGGCCTTCGCGCTCGCCGGGATCTTCGACGAGGTCGGGTTGCCCGCCGGGGTCTTCAACATGCTCAGCGGTCACGGCCCGGTGGTGGGCGAGGCCCTGGTCACCCACCCGGAGGTGGACATGGTGTCGTTCACCGGTTCCACCGGGGCCGGGCGCCGGGTCGCCTCGCTCGCGGCCGAGACGATCAAGCGGGTGGCCCTGGAGCTCGGCGGCAAGTCCGCCAGCCTGGTCCTGCCGGACGCGGACCTTCCGGCGGCGGCCAAGGCGACGGTGGCCAACGCCTTCCTCAACTCCGGCCAGACCTGCTCCGCCTGGACCCGCATGATCGTCCACCGGGACCAGTACGACGAGGTGGTCCGGCTCGTCGTCGAGGCCGCCCGGAAGTACACGGTCGGCGATCCCTTCGACGAGGCGACCCGGCTCGGCCCGCTCGTGTCGGCGGCCCAGCGTGACCGGGTGATCCGCTACATCAACCGGGGCCAGGAGGAGGGCGCCAGGCTGGTCGCCGGAGGCACCGACCGGCCGCTGGAGCGTGGTTTCTACGTGGAGCCCACGGTGTTCGCCGGGGTGGAGCCGGGGATGGTGATCGAGCAGGAGGAGATCTTCGGCCCGGTCCTCACGATCATCCCCTACACCCGGGGTGAGGACGAGGCCGTCGCCATCGCCAACGGCACCCCGTACGGCCTGGCGGGCGCGGTGTGGGCGGGGGGCGAGCAGCGCGCGGTCGAGGTCGCACGACGGCTGCGCACCGGCCAGGTGGCGATCAACGGCGGCCAGTTCAATCCGCGAGCCCCCTTCGGCGGCTACAAGCAGTCGGGCCTCGGCCGCGAGCTGGGCGAGTTCGGCCTTGAGGAGTATCTGGAGATCAAGGCGATCCAGCTCTGAGGGCGCCGGCGCGGGCTGTCCGCGCCCGGCCGGCCCGCCGGATCAGGGCGCCTGGAGCAGGACCTTCCTGGCCGCGTCCTTGGCCAGCCGGTCCACGTAGAGCATGCCGTCGAGATGGTCGGTCTCGTGCTGGAAGCAGCGTGCCAGCAGGCCGCGGGCCCTGAGCTGGATCGGCCGCCCCAGCCGGTCCAGGCCGCTTACCGTCACGCCGGCGGCCCGGGGCGTCCTGGCGTAGAGCGGGGTGCCGGTCTCGCGGCTGGGAACGGACAGGCAGCCCTCCTCGTCGAGGATCTCGGAGTCGTCGTCCACGGTCAGCTCAGGGTTGATCACGTGCCCCTTGCGGTTGCTGCAGTCGTAGACGAAGATCCTTTTCGACACGCCGATCTGCGGGCCCGCCAGGCCGACGCCCTGTGCGGCGTACATCACGTCGAACATCTCGTCGATCATGCGCCGCAGGTCGCGGTCGAACTCGGTGATCGGCTCGGCGGGCGTGCGCAGGACGGGGTCACCGACCACTCGGATGTCACGCATGTGGAGTTCTCTCTTGTAAGGGTTGGGTGAGCATAGGGGCCATTACTCTAGCCGGGGCCGGGTGAAGCCGCCCGCGCACACCTGCGAAACTGGGTGGGTGCGCGTCTACATCGGTGCCGACCATGCCGGCTATGAGTTCAAAAACCACATCGTCTCCTGGCTGAAGGAGCACGGCCACGATGTCGTGGACTGCGGTCCCTTCGTCTACGACGCGGAGGACGACTACCCGCCGTTCGTGCTGCGCGCGGCCCAGGGCGTCGTGGACGACCAGGGCAGCCTGGGGGTCGTCATCGGCGGTTCGGGCAACGGCGAGCAGATCGCGGCCAACAAGGTGCGCGGCATCCGCGCCGCGCTGGCCTGGAGCGAGGAGACCGCCAGGCTCGCCCGCGAGCACAACAACGCCAACGTCGTCAGCATCGGCGCGCGGATGCACCCGGAGGAGGAGGCGACCCGGTTCGTCGAGGTATTCCTCAACACCTCGTACTCCGGGGCCGAGCGCCACAACCGCCGGATCGCTCAGATCACCTCGTACGAGACCATCGGTCAGCTTCCGCCGCTGCCGTAGTCCTCACCGCCTGCGCGTGGGCTCCTTGCGGGGCGTCTCGTCGCGCAGCGGGCGGCGGTCCGCGCTCTCCTGCTGCTCCTGTGTCGGGCGCGAGACGTCTCGCGCCCGCATCGCGGTGATCGCGTTGATCTGCAAGCTCTGCAGTGCCATGCCGCAACCATAACCCGCCCGGCCCCTCAGGGCAGGCCGTGTCCGGGCCCGGCCTTGATCAGGCCGGGCGGTCGTGGCCCTGGTCAGAAGATCGTCCCGCCCCAGGGGGCGGCATCCCACGACATCGCGGTGGACAGCTCCCGCAGGGCCCCCGCGCGCGACTCGCGTACCACCCCCGCCGCCAGCAGGGCCGCCAGCGGGCGCCCGCCCAGGTAGGCCGCGCCCAGTACGGAGACCGGCATTGCCAGGTCGGCCGGATCGTCGCAGGGCACGCAGCGGGCGGCGGAGGTGTCGGCGGTCAGCCGCCAGCGGCGCGCGTTCCACGGGCAGACGTCGTCCTCGACGTCGATCACCACGTCCACGGGCGCGGAGTAGCGGCGGGCCGGAAGGGCCCGCTCGACGTCCACGACGCGGATCCACAGCTCGTCCAGCCAGCGCGCGTGGAGCATGCGGGGTTCGGCCAGCAGGTGGATCAGCGGGTCGTCCGAGGGTCGGTTCTGGGCGGTGACGTGCGAGACCAGATCACGGTCCAGCAGGTGCCGCCAGAGCAGCGCGTAGGCGGCGGGATCGAGACCGAACAGCTCCTTGAGCCGCAGCTCACCGTCGAAGACGTCGTCCTCGGTCCAGCTCGGCCTGATCCTGAAGAGCGCGTAGCCCCGCGCGCCGTGATCGTCCTCGACGACCACGGCGCGCAGCGGTCCGGCGCCGCCCTGGTCGGCCTCGTGGTCGCTCAGCACCGAGTCCCAGCGCCCGGACGTGCGGGCGTACAGTCCCGGACGCTCGTCGAGCGCCGAATCGTGGATCTTCTCGAAGGTGGCCCTGGCCTCCGCGGGCCTGACGATACGCAGCCGCAGGCCCGGATCGACGGGGGCGTGCCGGGTGAAGGCCGCCTTCGCCGTGGGGATCCGGAAGACCAGGCTGTCCGCGGCCCTGCCGTAGCCGTAGCGCCCGTAGATCGCGGCCTCGGAGGCGTAGAGCGCGGCGACCGCCTCACCCCGCTCGTGCAGGTCGGAGAGCTGGCGGGTCATCAGCGAGGAGAGGACGCCCCGGCGACGATGGGAGGGCAGCACGCCGACCGCGGTGACGCCGCCGACCGGGATCGGGCCGCCGGGTACGGTCATGGTGAAACTGCACACCGCCGTGCAGCCGACGAGCAGATCGCCGTCGAACACGCCGAGCGAGCGGTCGAACTCGGTGACGCCCAGGTACAGCTCCGCTCGGTGCGGGAGGATGGGAGCGCCGAACGCCTCCTCCTCCACGGTCATCCAACCGGACCACTCGGCTTCGGCGATCGGACGCAGGCTAAGAGTCATTTTTCACACGGTAGATGGGACAAACAGTTCCGGCCAGCTAATATCCACGCTTAGTGATCAAGGCATTGGTCAAGTCGGCTGCCCAAAAGGGGGATAGCCAGATACAGTCAGGCGCATCATGAGTTCCCGTCCGGTGCCGCTGCTTCCCCCGGCGCTCCGCGCGTTCCTGGTCCGCATCCCGCTTCTCGTCCCCATCGTGCGTCTGCTGCGCCGGGGCCCTCTGGCGCGCGACCGTAACCTGCTCATCACGCTGATCCTGCTGACCCTGGCGATCGGTGTGCTGGCCGCGAGGGTCTCCATGGAGTGGTTCTCCCCGGCGCTCATGATCCCGATCACCCTGGTGGCCGGGCTTCAGCTCCGGCTGAACAGCCTCGTCAAGCTGTTGTGCGCGGTCGCGGCCTCGCTGATCTACGTGGCCGCGGTGCGAGGGGTGGACTACATCGGCCCCGGCCTGCTGGTCACCTTCGGCTTCACCGCCGTGCTGGCCGCGCTGATGGCCCGTACCCGGGGCAAGCTCGGCGTGCAGGGCCTGCGCGGCGACGCGATGCTGCTGGAGCTGCGCGACCGTCTCAAGAGCCAGAGCGACCTGCCCCCGCTGTCCAAGGAGTGGGGCTCCAAGGTGGTGCTCAAGCAGGCCGGAGGATCCTCCTTCGGCGGTGACTTCCTGGTCTCCATCCGCGAGGGCGACACGATGGAGCTCGCCCTGGTCGACGTGTCCGGCAAGGGCGTCGACGCGGGCACCCGGGCACTGCTGCTGTCGGGCACCTTCGGCGGGCTGCTCGGCTCGGTCGACGACTTCCTGCCCGCCTGCAACACCTACCTGCACCGCCAGCGTGAGGCCGAGGGCTTCGTCACCGCGGTCCACCTGCGGCTCAACCTCGCGACGGGCGAGTACGTGATCACCTCGGCCGGTCACCCGCCGGTGGTCAAGTACGAGTCGGGCGCGGGGACGTGGCGGGTCTCCACGGCCAAGGGCGTCGTCCTCGGCGTCGTGCCCGACCTGCACTGCGAGGCGGACCAGGGGATGCTCCGCAAGGGGGACGCGCTCATGCTCTACACCGACGGCCTGATCGAGCAGCCGGGGCGCGACATCGACGCGGGCCTCGACCGCCTGCTGGGAGAGGCCGAGCGCCTGGTGCCCTCCGGGTTCCGCGACGGCGCCCGTAACCTGGTCACCTCCATGTCGGCGGGGCACAACGACGACTGCGCCCTCATCCTCATCTGGCGCCCCTGAGGCGTGAAGGGCGTCAGAGCCACCCGGAGTCGTCGGCGATGCGCACGGCGTCGAGACGGTTGCGGGCCTGGGTCTTGCACATGATCCGTGACAGGTGGTTGCGGACCGTTCCCACGGAGAGGAACAGCTGGTCGGCGATCTCGCCGGACCTGGCGCCCCGCGCGACCAGTCGGAGCACGTCGAGCTCCCGGCGGGTCAGGGGGTTGTCCGCCGACCTCAGGGCCGCCACCGCGAGTTCGGAGTCGACCGCGCGGCGGCCGGCCGCGACCTGGCGGACGCCGTCGGCCAGCTGCCCGGGGTCGACCTCCAGGCTCATGAAACCGAGCGCGTGGACGGCGAAGGCGCGGCGGACCTGACCCGGGTTCGGGGCGCGGGAGAGCAGCAGGACACTGCAGCGGGGAGCCTCCTCGTGCAGCCGGAGGGCGGTGGTGAAACCGTCGGCCCCGGGCAGGTCGAGGTCGATGACCGCGGTCTCGGGCGCGTGCCGCAGAACGGCGGGCACGACGTCCTCGCCGTCGGCCACGTCGGCCACCACCCGCATGTCGCTCTCGCCCTCCAGCGAGGCCACCAGCCCGCGCCGTATCAGGGGTAGGTGTTCGGCAACCAAAATTCCGATCAAAACGCTCCGATCTCTCACCCTCGACCTCATCAAAGAGTGATCGGACGATCGCTGAATGTCAACAAAATGTGGCTGATCGGCAAAGTGTCCGCAGGTGACCCGACGAGGAACGGGGCCGTGAAGGCCGGATACTTCGGCTAATCTCTTATGGGGCATTGTCGGTGAAACCGCGATGGGAGTATGAACCTGTGAGCTGGCTCTCCGTGGTCGGAGTCGTTGTATTCCTCGTGGGACTGATGGTGTCGATCGGGCTGCACGAGATCGGCCACCTGGTGCCGGCCAAGCTGTTCGGCGTCAAGGTCACCCAGTACATGGTCGGTTTCGGCCCGACGATGTGGTCGCGCCGCAAGGGCGAAACCGAGTACGGGATCAAGTGGCTCCCGCTCGGCGGCTACATCCGGATGATCGGCATGCTGCCGCCCCGGCCCACCGACGCCCCGGGCAAGGTGCGCTCGGTCTCCACCGGGCCGTGGCAGGGCCTGATCGAGAACGCGCGTGACGTGGCCCTGGAGGACGTGCAGCCGGGCGACGAGAACCGGGTGTTCTACCGCAAGCCCTGGTGGCAGAAGGTCATCATCATGTCCGGCGGTCCGGCGATGAACTTCGTGCTGGCGTTCGTCCTGTTCGGCGTCGTGCTCATGGGGTTCGGCATCCCTGTGCAGAAGACCGAGATCGCCTCGATCCCGCAGTGCGTGAAGACCGCGGCCGACTATGCCAAGAACCAGGAGTGCACCGCGGCCGACAAGCCCAGCCCGGCCAGCGTGGCGGGGCTGAGGCCGGGGGACGTCATCGTGGCCGTGGCGGGCAGGCCCGCCGCGAGCTGGGACGCCGCGACGCGGGCCATCCGCGACCACGGCGCGGGGCCGATCGCGATCGGTATCAGGCGCGGGGGGCAGGAGCTGACCGTCAACGCCACCCTCATCGCCCAGGACCGCGAGTCGCTCGACGAGCCCGGCAAGATCGAAAAGGGTGTCGGGTACCTCGGGGTCAGCCCGAAGATCGCCATAGAGCAGCAGAGCTTCGGCGCCGTGACCGAGCACATGTGGGATCTCACCTCGGCCACCGCCTCCGCGCTGCTCAGGTTCCCCGAGAAGATGGTGGGCGTCTGGAACGCCGCCTTCTCCGGTGACGAGCGTGACAAGAACGGCCCGATCGGCGTCATCGGCGTCAGCCGCATCGGCGGGGAGATCGCCGCCTCCGCGATCCCGCTGGAGAACAAGATCGTCGTCTTCATCAACCTGCTGGCGGGCTTCAACCTGGCGATCGGCCTGTTCAACCTGATCCCGCTGCTCCCGCTGGACGGCGGCCACATCGCCGGTGGCCTCTGGGAGGGCCTCAAGCGCGGCTTCGCTCGCGTCGCCCGCCGTCCTGCCCCCGGCCACGTCGACATCGCCAAGGCGCTTCCGCTCACGTACGCGATCGCCTTCCTGATGGTCATCATGGCGGGCCTGCTGATGTACGCCGATCTGGTCAACCCGGTCCGGCTGGCCGGCTGACCATCTTCTGGCGGGGGGCGCCCCTCGCCCCCCGCAGGCGTTAGGGTTGCGCCGTGAACGAGGGGACGCCCGGAGCGATGATCGATGTGGCCCTGTTCCGGCTACGCCGGATCTGGTCGCGGCCACTGCGAGCGCGCAGGGCAGAAGAGCCGCAGCGGCCGGTGCACATGTCGAACGTCATGGTCGTGCACGCCGTGCACAAGCTGAGCCTGGACGTGCCCGAGGTGACCGTGGGTGCCGTGGCCGAGCAGTTGGACGTCGATCCCTCCACCGCCAGCAGGCTGGTCAACGACGCGATCGGTGCGGGGTTCGTGGAGCGCGAGGAGTCGGCCGTGGACGCCAGGCGGGCCAGGCTCGTGCTGAGCGAGCGGGGCCGCCGTGTGCTGGAGGTGGTGGTCCGCCACCGGCGCACCTACCTGGACGGCCTGATGGCCGACTGGGACGAGCAGGACCGCGAGATCTTCGCCCGGCTCCTGGCCCGTTTCGCCGATGCCGCCATCGCCCGTCCGGCGAGCCCGGCCAACCTCGACCGGCTGATCGCCGAGACGCTGGCGGAGACCCCCGCCCCCGGTTGAGCCGCCCGCCCGGTTTCCCACCGGGCCCGCCCACTCCCCGGCCACCCCGTCGATCCGGCCACCTTGTCGATCCGTTCGCGGACGATGCCGGCGTGGCCGTCGTGCCGGGCGTACGCCGGGTCCGCGGAGGTGCCGGCGATGAGGCGCGAAGAGAGGGAGGGCTTGTCCCGGATGTAATCGTTTGATCGTAGGGTGACTCCGGTGAAGGCGATCGGGGGATACGAGCTCAGGCGTGAGCTGGGCCGGGGCGGTATGGGCGTGGTGCATCTGGCCACCACCCCGGCCGGTGGCCTGGCCGCGGTGAAGGTGATCCACCCGGAGCTGGCCGGCGACCCGGCCTTCCGGCGGCGCTTCGAGCGCGAGGTCACGGCGGCGCGCAGCGTGGCCAGGTTCTGCACCGCTCCCGTGCTCGACGCCGGAATCGAGGAAGGTGCCGCCTATCTCGTCACGGAGTACGTGAGGGGACCCGATCTGGCGCGAGCGGTACGCGAGCAGGGGCCGCTGACCGGCGCCAACCTGGAGGCGCTCGCGGTCGGGATCGCCACGGCGCTGCACGCCATCCACGGGGCGGGGGTGATCCATCGCGACCTCAAGCCGTCGAACGTGCTGCTGTCGCCGCTCGGCCCGCGCGTGATCGACTTCGGTATCGCCCAGCTCGTCGACCACCAGAGCCTGACCAGCCAGACGGTCATGGGTACGCCCGCCTTCATGGCCCCCGAGCAGGTGCGCGGCGAGCCGTTGACGCCCGCGATCGACGTCTACGCGTGGGGCGGGGTGATCGCGTTCGCCGGCACGGGACGGTTGCCGTTCGGCGGCGGTCCGCCACCGGAGGTCCTCTACCGGATCCTCAACGAGGGGCCGAATCTCGACGGCCTCGACGAACGCATGCGCGCCGTCGTCGAGCGGGCCATGGCCAGGGATCCCGCGCGGCGGCCGAGCGCCCAGCAGTTGCTGGACGAGCTGATCGGCGGCCGGCCGACCCCGGCGACGGCAAGCCAGGTGGTCGAGCGTACCTGGGCCGTCACCGGTGCGCCGGGCGCACCCGAGGGACCGGCCACAGCGGAGACAGGGCCCGGAAGGGGCGTGCGGCGGTGGCCGTGGATCGCGGGCGCCGGCGTGCTCGCGGCGCTCGTGGCAGGCGGATGGGCCGTCTACGCCGGCCTCGGCACACCGGCGCTGCCCTACCACGCGGACTTCGCCGAATCCTGGGCCGTCGGCGTGTCCGACGGTGGCAGGGCCGAGCAGGACGGCGAGTCCTACCTGCTGACCGTGAACCCCGGCTGGCGGCTGTGGAAGTCGGCGCCCTTCTCCGGCGAGCCCGCCGAGGGCATCGTGGTCGGCTCCAGGATCCGGCTGGAGCGGGGCTCGGGGGAGTTCGGCGTCTGGTGCCGCGGCGACGCGAGTACCGGTGACCGCTACGACTTCGCGGTCACCGGTTCGGGCAGCGCCTCGATCACCAAACGGCACGGCGGGCAGAGCACGGTCCTATACGGGCCCATACGGGTGAAGAGGTCGGCCGACGACCGGATCGTCGCCCAGTGCGAGCAGCGGGGGGACCGGGTCGCCCTGAGCATGTGGCTCAACGACGAACCGGTGGGCGAGGCCGCCGACACGCGGAGCCCCTACGGCCCGGGGGACACCGGCGTCTACGCGGCGCCGGACACGGCCGAGCCCGTCCAGGTCAGGTTCCGCTCGTTCGAGCTTCGCCCGGCGAAGGGCTGAGCGATGCGGTTCGGCGTGCTGGGACCGCTACGGGTCCTTGACGGCGACCGCGACCTCACGCCCGGGCCCGCCAAGCACCGCGCGCTGCTGGCCGCGCTGCTGCTGCGGCGAGGACAGGTGCTGACCGTCGACCGGTTGATCGCCGAGGTGTGGGGCGAGGAGCCGCCCGCGTCGGCCGAGCCGGTGCTGCGGGTGTACGTGAGCGCGCTGCGCAAGGTGGTGGACGGGATCCGGACCGTGCCCGGAGGCTACCTTCTCGACGTCGATCCCGACCAGGTGGACGCGCACAGGTTCGAGCGCCTGGTGAGCGCGGGCAGGCGGGCCAGGGACGCGGGCAGGACCGCCGAGGCGGCCGACGAGTTGCGTGCCGCCCTGGCGCTCTGGCGGGGACCCGCGCTGGCCGGCATCGACTCGGGGCCGCTGCGGCGGGCCTATGCCGTGCCGCTGGAGGAGTTGCGGCTCACCGCGCTCGAAGAGCGCGTCGAGCTGGATTTGGCGCTCGGCCGCGGTGCGGAGCTGACCGGGGAGTTGCGCGCGCTCGTGGCCGCGTACCCGCTGCGGGAGCGGGCATGGGGGCAGCTCATGCTGGCGCTCAACCAGGCGGGACGCAGGCCGGAGGCGCTGAGCGTCTACCAGGAGGCGCGGCGGCTGCTGATCGACGAACTCGGCCTGGAACCCGGTGCCGAGCTGCGGGAGGCGCACGAGCGGGTACTGGCCAGGGACGCGTCTCCGAGAGCCGTGCCGAACGAGATGCCGCCGGACGTCGTCGATTTCACCGGGCGGGAGCGCGTGCTGGACTGGATCCGCGGGGCGGTGCCCACGGCCGGTAGCGCGCCGGTCCACCTGGTGCTGCACGGCCCGGCGGGAGCGGGCAAGTCCGCGATGGCGATCCACGCGGCCGCCGCGCTCGATTTCCCCGACGGGCGGCTTTACGCCTCGCTCAGGGCCAGGACGCCGGGCGCGGTGCTGGAGGACCTGCTGCGCTCGCTCGGCTGCCCGCAGGGGGCCGTGCCCACCGAGCCGGCCGAGCGGGCCCGGCTCTACCGCAGCATGGTGAGCGGGCGGCGGCTGCTGGTGGTGCTGGACGACGCGGTCGACGAGGCACAGGTGCGCCCGCTGCTGCCCACCGGGCCCGGCTGCCTGACGCTGGTGACCAGCCGCTCGCCGCTGCTCGGCCTGGAGGCGGCGCGTGCCCGCGAGCTTGACGTGTTCGATCCCGGCGAGTCGGTGGCGATGCTGGCCAGGGTGGTGGGCGAACAGCGCGTGCGGGCCGAGCCACAGGCGGCGGCGCGGATCGCGGTGCTGTGCGGAGGGCTGCCGCTGGCGCTCAGGATCGCCGGGTCCAGGCTGGCGCGGCGGCCGGACTGGACGCTGAGGCACCTGGCGGGACGACTTGAGGACGAGCGCGGCCGCCTCGACGAGCTCAGCGCGGGCGATCTGGCCGTACGGAGCAGCCTGGCGCTCGGTTACCACGCGCTCTCGGATCGGGAACGCCTGCTGCTGCGCCGCCTCGGTGCGCTGTCCGCGCCCGACTTCGCTCCGTGGGCGGCCGCCGCGGTCCTCGGCGCGCCCGCGGACCGGCTGCTGGAGGCACTGGCCGAGGCGGGCCTGCTGCAGGCGCGCGGGCTCGACGCGGCCGGCCAGGAGAGGTACGGCTGGCACGAGCTGACCAGGCTTTATGCCGCCGAGCGCCTGGATGGGGAGGAGGGCACCTCCGGGCAGGTCCTCGCCGCGGCCGGGCGGGAGATCCTGGACCGCACCCGGCGGGCCAGGGCACTGCTGCTGCCCGCGGAGCCGGGCTCGGGCCAGACCCTGGTCCATACGGCGGAGCAGGTCATGGCCCTTGCGACCACGCAGTTCAGGGAGTCGGCCCGCTGGCTGGCCGCCGAGCGGGGGTTCCTGGTCGCGACGGTCGTCGACTTCCAGCGGACCGGCCTGGACGAGGCGGCCTGGCGGCTGGCCTTCTACCTGACACCCTTCTTCGAGCTCGGCGCGCACCACGAGGACTGGCGCATGGCCGCGGAGATCGGCCTGCGGGCCGCGAGGCGGATGGGACACCGCCACGGCGAGGCGCTGCTGTTGCGCTCCATGGCGGACCTGTACCGGGCACGGGGCCACCTGGTGGCGGCGGCCGAGGCCCTCCAGCGGGCGCTTTCGCTGGCGGAGGCCGGAGAGGTGGCCCGTACCCGGCATCGGCTCGGCCTGGTCCACCTCGCCAGGGGGCGGCGGCAGGAGGCGGAGGCGTGTTTTGTGGCCTGCCTGACCGCGTTCTCGGCCGCGGGCGACCAGCGCGGCAGGGCCGACGCGTTGCGCGCTCTGGGCGGGTTGCGGCGTGCGGAGGACCTGCTCGTCAGGAGCCTCGCGGCCTATCGGGAGCTGGGTGATCCGCGCGGCGAGGCGGCCGTCTCGCTCGACCTCGCCGGGCTCCTTCTGGACCGGCGGTGCCCTGCCGAGGCGCGTGAGCGGGCCGAACGCGGTCTCGGCCTGCTCAGGCGGCTGGGGGATCGGCTGCCCGAGGCCGCGGGACTGGTGGTCCTGGCCAGGGTGGCCATGGCGGAGGGCCGGCCCGACGTCGCCCGCGGGGCCGCGGAGGGGGCGCTCGGCACGTTCCGCGAGCACGCGGACCGCAGGGGGGCCGCGCAGGCGCTGCTGACCCTGGCCGCAGCCCTTTTAGACCTTGATGAGATAGATGGTGCAGTTGATGCAATAACAAGCTCTATGGGAGAGTTTGACGTTCTCGGCGATCGGCACGGTCTCGCCGGGGCAGAAGAACTCGCCGGCGAGGTACGGCGCCGCCGCGGCCTGCGCCTATAGCGCACTATGCGGATTCTGAAGGTGGCCTGCCTAAGGTCGGGTTCGATCCGATCCATGACGGCTAGAGGTGGAACGCGTTGAGAAGAGGAATCACGCCGGCGGTGGCCGCGTCCGTGCTGGCGATCGTGCTGGCCGGTTGCGGAACGCTTCCCGGGCAGCAGGGCGGTGGCGGCGAGGAGAAGCAGGCCACCGGCTCCACCGAGCCCGTCGGATCCGCCGGGTCCGCCGAGCCTTCCGAAGCAGCCGGGTCCGCCGAGCAGAAGGTCGCGCCCGCCGAGCAGGGCGAGGTGATCGCCGGCAGGGAGGTCAAGGCCGGTGGCGCCGACCTGACCGTGCAGATCACCGGCCTCAAGCGGCAGGGCCGGCTCTCCACGCTGACCTGGACGGTCACCAACAAGGGCGACGAGCGCTGGCAGATGAACAGCGACATGGGGGACACCCCGGACAACCTCGGCCTGACCGTGGCGGGGATCAGCCTGGTCGACCCGGTCAACGGCAAGCGGTACACCGTCGCGCGCACGGGCAAGTACCCCAAGACCAAGTGCCTGTGCTCCGACTACGACGTGTTCACCGAGCCGGGCGAGGTGCTGCCGCTGCACGCCACGTTCGCCGCCCCGCCGCCGGACGTCACGAAGATCAATGTGGACCTCAAGGTGCTGGGCGTTTTCACCGATGTCCCGATCTCCTGAGCGTCTCGCGGTCCTCGCGCTCGCGCTCATCCTGGCGACGGGCCCGGCCGCGGCCGCGTGGGCGGATCCGGAGGACACCGTGGCCGGGGTGGAGGACATCGTCACCCCCGTCGAGGACGTCATCGCCGAAGTGGAATCGCTCGACGGCGCCGAGAGCGAGTCCAAGCAGGGTGATCAGGTCACCGTGGCGCTCACCAGCGACGTGCTGTTCGCACTTGACAGGGCCGTGCTGACGCCGCGGGCGCGACAGCGGCTGCGGGGGGTCGCCGAGCGGATCCGGACCGACTCCGCGGGCGGGACGGTCAGGATCGAGGGGCACACCGACGACCAGGGGACCGAGGTCTACAACGACGCGCTGTCCCTGCGCCGGGCGCAGGCCGTGCGGCAGGTCCTCGCGCGGCAGCTGTCACAGGTGACCTTCCAGGCCATGGGCTTCGGCGAGAGACGGCCCAAAGTGGCCAACGCCGTCCAGGGGCGGCCGGTGCGGGAGAACCAGGCGAAGAACCGGCGGGTGGAGATCATCTTCAACGCCAAACGGTGATCCGTGCCCTGCCCGGCACGTCGACGCGTCGAGATCCGGCCCGCCACGGCGACCGGCCTGTGGCTCGGGACGGGACGTCGGGCGAAGGAAGGGAAGGGGGCGCGCCCGAACCCGCTCCGTCCCCGGCACGGGTCGGCCGACCCGTGCCGGGGACGGAGCGGACCTCCGTGAGCCCGGCGGCCAGGCGGGAGCGGCGGCCCGCGGCGTCGGTCACTTGCTGAAACCGGCCGTCAGGCCGCTGAGCAGCTGACGGCGGCCGACCACGTACAGGATCAGAAGGGGGAGTGTGGTCAGCACGACGGAGGCGAGTACGGCGGGCACGTTCACGCTGTACTGTCCCTGGAAGGTCCACAGCGCGAGCGGCAGCGTGCGCTTGTCGGGGCTCTGGGTGAGGATCAGCGGCAGCAGGAATCCGTTCCAGATCGTCAGTGCGTTGTAGATCGTCACCGTCACCACGGCCGGCAGGGTGAGCGGTAAGGCCAGGCGCCAGAGCGTCCTCATCTCGCCCGCGCCGTCCAGCCGCATCGACTCGAACAGCTCTTTGGGCACGTCACGGATGAAGTTGGCCAGGACCAGCACCGAGAGCGGGATCGCGAAGGCGATGGACGGCAGGATCAGCGCCGCCAGCGAGTCGTAGAGGCGCAGCCGGATGATGATCAGGTAGATCGGGATGACGGTCGCCTGCAGCGGGATGGCCAGCCCCATGAGAAAGAGCGAGTTCACTCCGCGCAGGAAGCGGCGGGTGCCGCCGCGGACGATCGCGTACGCCGCCATGAACGCGACCGTGACCGCCGGGACGACCGCGCCGACGGTCACGATGAGGCTGTTGAGGAAGTACAGCGGGAAGTCGGACTCGACGACCAGCCGGTAGTTGGCGAGGGACGGCTCGGTGGGCGGCGCCAGCGGGTTGGTGGCGTAGTAGCTGCTCTGTGCCTTGAAGCTGGTGATGAGGATCCAGTAGATCGGCACGATCACGATCGCCAGCCACAGCCAGCCCGCGACCCCGCCCAGCCAGTTGGGACGCTCGCCGAGCGCCCGCGACCGCTGCTCGCCGCCCGCCCGGCGCCGGTGCCGGTGCGTCTTCGTTCCGGCCGCCGCGGCCCGCTCGGGCCTCGTCGTCTGGGTCATGCCCATGGTCAGGCCCCTTCCATTTGGCTGGCTCCTGCGTCGCGGCCGCCGAGCCGGCGCAGGAGCAACGCCAGGGCGAGGCCCACCAGGACGAGGATGACGGCGATGGCGCTGGCCGGTCCCATGAGGTTGGCCTGGAACCCGCGCTTGTACATGTCCAGGGCGAGCACCCGGGTGGCGTCACCAGGCCCGCCCGCGGTCAGTACGAAGATCAGGTCGAAGAAGGTCAGGGACCCGACGACCATGAGGGTGGAGGACGTGATGATCGTGTACTTGAGCTGCGGCAGCGTGATGCTGAAGAACTTGCGGACGCGGCCCGCGCCGTCTATCTCGGCGGCCTCGTACATGGAGCGCGGGATCTGCCGCACGCCGCCCTGGTAGATCAGCGAGTGGAAGGGGATGAACTGCCACGACACCACGAAGATCACGACACCGAAGGCGAGGACGGGCTCGCCGAGCCAGTCCTGTACGAGCAGCTCGATGTTCAGCCCGGCACCGAGCCCGAAGTTCGGGTCGAGCAGCGCCTTGTAGGCGATCGCGATGGCGGCCGAGCTCAGCAGCAGCGGGATGAAGTACAGCACGGCCAGCAGCGCGCGGTAGCGTTGCCGCCCGGCCAGGAACACCCCGAGCAGGATGCTGGCCGGGGTCTGGACCGCCCAGGAGACGGCCATCACCAGCAACGTCACCCACAGCGCGTGCAGGAGACCGGGGTCGGCGAGCACGGCTCGCCAGCTTGTGAACCCGGACATCTGGATCTCGCCGAGCCCGTCCCAGGACGTGAAGCTGAGGAACAGGACCCCGACCAGCGGAATCACCCCGAAGGCGACGAAGAACAGCAGGGCCGGAACGGCCAGCCACGGAAGGACGCCGCCGCGGCTCCTTCGCGTGGCGGCCGGCGACGTCCTTCTCCGAGCGGGGGCGGCCAACGCGTTCAACTGCCGATGACCGCGTTCATGTTGGACGCGAACTGCTCCGGCGTGATCGACAGCTGGAACAGCTTGGCGATGTTGTCCAGCAGCACCTCGGCCGCGGTGGGGCTGAGAGCCTGGTCCCAGGACTGGGCGAACGACTTGGCGTTGCTGGCGATGCCGTAGACGAACTTCAGGAAATCCTCGTCCTTGGCGCCGGCGAACGCGCTGTCGGCGCCGTTGACGATCGGCACCGCGCCCGTGCCCGCCCACTCCTTGACGTCCTCGTCGTTGAGCACGGCGGTGGCGAAGAACTTCTTGGCGATCTCCTTCTGCTCGGGGGTCGCCTTGGAGGAGATCGACAGGTACTGGCCGGGGTTGCCGACGGTGTTACCGGGGTCGCCCTTGCCGCCCTCGACCGGCGGGAAGTTCATGTAGCCGAGGTGGCCGCCGGAGACGAAGTCACCGCCGTCGGCCGACATGCTGCCGTACGTCCAGCCGCCGTGCAGCATCATCGCGGCCTTGCCGGTGTACAGCAGGGCCTGGTCGGCGTTGGAGTCGGCGGTGATCGAGGAGAAGCCCTTGATGAACCCGTCCGCCTTGACGAGGTCCTGCAGCTTGGTCAGGGCGTCGAGGGCGGCGGGGTGGGACCAGGCGTCCTTCTTGCCGTCGAACACGGCCTGGAACACCTCGGGGCCGCCGATGCGGTCGAAGAGGAACTCCAGCCACATCATGTTCGTCCAGCGGGACTGGCCTCCGAGGGAGAACGGGGCGATGCCGGCGGCGTTGAACTTGGGGACCAGGGCCATGATGTCGCCCCACGACTCCGGCGGTTTCACACCGACCTGGTCGAAGACCTTCTTGTTGTAGTACAGGATGATGGGCTGCATGGTCTCGGCCGGCATCGCGTAGATCTTGCCGTCGATCGTGGCCGCACCGAAGGAGGAGGCGAACAGCCGGTCCTTCACGGCGGGGTTCTGCTCGAACCACGAGGTGAGGTCCTCCACCTGGCCGGCCTGCACGTACGTGCGCAGGGTCCCGCCGCCCCAGCCCCAGATGATGGTGGGCGCCTGGCCCGCCCCGATCGCCGTCTTGATCTTCGTTTTGTAGGCGTCGTTCTGCATGGTCGTGAAGGTGATCTGCCCGTTGGGGTTGGCCTGGTTGAACCGCTCCACGGCCCGGGTGCGCACGCCCTCCTGCGGCTGGACCGACAGGAACCAGTAGCTGGCCTTGTTCGCGGCGTTCCTGCCGCTGCCGCCGGCCCCGGTTCCACCCGCCGGGGTGGGGCCGGAAGTGCCGCAGGCCGCCAGCGCGGCCCCCAGGGGAACGCCGATGGAGAGACTGAGGAAGGTACGGCGAGACGGTGTCGTTGGTTTCACGCTGATCTCCGTATGTCGAATGCCAAGGCTGGGTGCGGCTCCAGGTGAAACATCAGTGGCGGTGGTCGTCCGCCGTGGATCAGCACCTCCGCTGCCAGGCGTCCGCTCCTCTTGAGTCCGGTATGTCGAAACATTTCCGAAATAAGCCGCGTGGCACGTCAATTTAGATTTCCGCTACTTGCCTGTCAAGGGGGGCCTCGCGTCGAACCGGGCTAAGTGTTCAAGATGTGTAAAGTACCCTTATCTAGGGCTTTTCCGGTCATCCGGTGTGCGGCAGGATGTCGAGTAGAGCTGCCGCAAGGTGCCGAAATATTTCGGAGAACCGCGGGAACGGATTTTTTCTTGAGGGGAGAGCAGATGACGGCGCTAGATGGGGTTTCCGCGGCGGGCCGGATCCTCCGTCCGTGGCAGGACCCGGCACTCCCCGTGGCCGAGCGGGTCGACGCCCTCCTTGAGGAGATGACCCTGGAGGAGAAGGTCGGCCAGCTCGGCAGCCGGTGGCCTGGCAACGCCATGCGGGCCGACCAGGGCGGGGAGCCCGAGAAGAAGTCCGAGGGCACGGCGAACGTCGCCCCGATGCAGGACGTCTTCGCCGCCTCGGGAGGCGTGCCCTTCGAGGAGACGATCCGCCACGGGCTCGGCCACCTGACGCGAGTGTTCGGCAGTGCTCCGGTGACCGCGGCGGAGGGCGCCGCCGAGGTGGTGCGGCTGCAGTCCGAGGTGGTGAAACACTCCCGGCTCGGCATCCCGGCGCTGGTCCACGAGGAGTGCCTGACCGGTTTCACCACCTACGGTGCGACCGTCTACCCGGCGGCCATCGCCTGGGGCGCGACGTTCGACCCGGACCTGGTGGAGCGGATGGCCACCGCCATCGGGCGGGACATGCGCGCCGTGGGCGTCCACCAGGGCCTGTCACCGGTGCTGGACGTGGTGCGCGACTACCGCTGGGGCCGGGTCGAGGAGACCATGGGCGAGGATCCGTACCTCGTCTCGATGCTCGGCGCGGCCTACGTGCGCGGCCTGGAGAACGCCGGGATCATCGCCACGCTCAAGCACTTCGCCGGTTACTCCGCCTCCCGGGCGGCCCGCAACCACGGCCCGGTGCCGATGGGCCGGCGCGAGCTGATGGACATGATCCTGCCGCCGTTCGAGACCGCCCTCGTCGAGGGCGGCGCGCGTTCGGTCATGAACTCCTACTCCGACGTGGACGGCGTTCCCGCCGCGGCCGACTCGTGGCTGCTGACCGACCTGCTGCGCGACGAGTGGGGGTTCACCGGGACGGTGGTGTCGGACTACTGGGCGATCCCGTTCCTCGCGACGATGCACCAGGTCGCCGCGGACGCGGGCGAGGCCGGGGTGCAGGCGCTGACCGCGGGCATCGACGTCGAGCTGCCCGACACGCTCGGCTTCGGCCCGCATCTCGTCGAACGGGTGCGGCGGGGTGAGCTGCCGGAGTCCCTGGTCGACCGGGCAGCCCGGCGCCTGCTCACGCAGAAGGTGCAGCTCGGACTGCTGGACCCGGACTGGACGCCGGAGAAGTCGGTGGCCGGGGCACGGGCCGTGGACCTGGACTCGCCGGCCAACCGGGCGCTGGCCCGGGAACTGGCCGAGCGGTCGATCGTGCTGCTCGACGCGGGCACCGCGCTGCCGTTGCTCGGCGAGGGGCGTCCGGAGCCGCGCCGGGTGGCCGTGGTCGGCCCCTGCGCCGACGACCCGCACACGTTCATGGGCTGCTACGCCTTCCCCAACCACGTGCTGCCCCGGCATCCGGGGCTCGGGCTCGGCGTGGCCGCGCCCAGTCTGCTCGACGCGCTGCGGGCCGAGCTGCCCGACGCCGAACTGATCCACGAGCCGGGTTGCGACGTGCGGGGCGACGACCGCTCCGGCTTCGCCGCCGCACTCCGGGCGGCCCGTGAGTCCGACGTGTGCGTGGCCGTCGTCGGCGACCTGGCGGGGATGTTCGGGCTGGGTACCTCGGGCGAAGGCTGCGACGCCGACGACCTGCGGCTGCCCGGCGTGCAGGAGGACCTGCTGGCCGAGCTGGCCACCACCGGCACGCCGGTCGTGGTGGTCGTCGTCTCGGGCCGCCCGTACGCGCTGGGCGGTGTGTCCGGGACCGCCGCCGCGCTCGTCCAGGCGTTCATGCCCGGCGAGGAGGGCGGGGCGGCCATCGCCGGGGTCCTGTCCGGCAGGGTGCAGCCCAGCGGAAAGCTGCCGGTGCAGATCCCGCGCGGCCCGGGCGGGCAGCCGGGCACCTACCTGCAACCGCCGCTGGGCTCCAACAGCCACGGCATCAGCAATCTCGACCCGACCCCGCTGTTCCCGTTCGGGTACGGCACCTCGTACACCACCTTCGAGGTCGACTCCTTGAGGATCAGCGACGCCGAGGTGCCCACCGACGGCGAGTTCACCGTGTCGGTGCGGGTGCGCAACACCGGGGGCCGGACGGGAGAGGAGGTCGTCCAGCTCTTCCTGTACGATGTGGTCGCCCAGGTCACCCGGCCGGTGCGGCAGCTCACCGGGTTCACCCGGGTCCGGCTGGAGCCCGGCGCGAGCGCCCTGGCGACCTTCACCGTACCCGCCGACCGGACCGCGTTCACCGGGCGCGACCTGCGGCGCGTCGTCGAACCGGGGGATCTTGAGGTGCTCGTGGGCACGTCGGCGTCCGATCTGCCCTGCCGGGGCCGCATACGACTGACCGGCCCGCTGCGCCACGTCGGCCCAGGCCGCCGGTTGGTCACCCGGGTGGATGTGGAACCGCTACCGGGCTCTTCCGCCACACACCAGGGAGGAACAGATGCCGGCCAGTCCTAGACGGGCCACGCTGGCCATGGTCGCGGCCTCGGCGGGCGTGTCGGTCGCGACCGTGTCGAAGGTGCTCAACGGCCGAGGTGACGTCTCCCCGGTGACCCGTTCCCTGGTGGAGTCGTTGCTGGAGCAGCACCACTATGTCGCGCCGCCGCAGCGCCGCCGGGGCGACGCGGCCGTGCCGGCCACGATCGAAGTGGAGTTGGACGCCGACCTCAACGCGTACTCGACCGAGATCGTCCAGGGCGCCGTGCAGGCTGGGGCCGAGGCCGACGCGGCGATCGTGGTGAGCATCCGGACGAACGCCGACCGCGCCGGAGCCTGGGCACGCGGCCTGGTCACGGCCGGACGGCGGGCCCTGATCGCCATCACCAGCGAGCTGACCGCCGGGCAGCTCGCCGCCCTGTCCCGGGTGCGGCTGCCACTGGTCGTGATCGACCCGCTGAACCTGCCGCAGACCAGGGGGGTCACCAGCGTCGGCTCGACGAACTTCGCCGGGGGCCTGGCCGCGACGCAGCACCTGCTCACGCTCGGACATCGGCGCATCGCCTACCTCGGCGGCCCGGCCACCGCCGCCTGCAACCAGGCCCGGCTACACGGCTACCGCGCCGCCATGGAGGCCGCAGGCGCCTCGGTTCCCCCGGGTTACGTACGGGCGGGGCACTTCCGCTACCGGGACGGTGTGACGGGCGGCGCGGCCCTGTTCGACCTGCCTGAGGTCCCCACGGCCGTCTTCACCGGCTGCGACGACATCGCGCTCGGCGTGCTGGAGGCGGCCAGGGCGCGAGGGTTGCGCGTGCCCGAGGACCTCAGCATCGTCGGCTTCGACGACACCCAGGTCGCCTGCATGGCCTCGCCCCCGCTGACCACCGTACGCCAGCCGCTGCGAGAGATGGGCGGCGTCGCCGTACGCACGGCCCTGCGCCTGGCGGCAGGCGAACGAGTCGACTCCCACCACGTCGAACTCGCCACCGAACTGGTGGTACGCGGCTCCACCGCCCCCGCCCCACCCGAGGGCTCCCCCGGCCACGGGGGAACGGCCGGGGCCCGCTGACCTTCGCGGTGGAGCCGGCCGACGGGGCGGGACGCGTTCTCCCGGTGCCGCCTCCTTGCTCCCGGCCGGACGCATGGCTCGGGGAGCGGCAGGCTCCATCGGCTTGGGCAGGGCGGTCGGCGCCGCCATCCTCGTCTCCGTGCTGCGCGCGTGGGGTCGCCGGGGCCGATTCTCAGGGAGTTCTCAGGCGGAGTTTGTAGCACTTTCAACTGAAATTTATGAGTATGTGGCAATGGAGCGTGTGCCGCAGCAGGCCGATGCGGCCGATGCTCAGGGAGCCGTGGCCGGGAGGGCTCGGCGGTTCGCCGTCGCGGGCGGCGCCCTTGTCGTCGTGGCGCTGCTCGCGTACTGGCTGGGAAGCAGCGGTGGGAACGGTGAGGAGGCCGCGCCCAGGCCGAGCGCGACGCCGACGCCCAGTGCGATGCTCACGGTGCCCGACGTCTTCAAGAGGGTCGGGCCGTCGGTGGTGGTCATCCAGGCCGGGAAGTCGCTTGGAACCGGGGTGATCGCGGCCGAGGACGGGACGATTCTGACGGCCCACCACGTCGTCAAAGGCACTTCGAACAAAGGCGCAGAGAACGTCACCGTGACGTTCGCCGACGGCACCAGGACGAAGGCCGTTGTCGCGTCGTCGAATCCCAAGCTCGACGTCGCGACCCTCAAACCCGCGAAACTGCCGGAGATCGTCATCCCGGCGACGCTCGGCGGCACCGCGACCGTGGGCGTGCCCGTCGTGGCGATCGGCAATCCGCTGGGCCTGACCTACAGCGTCTCCACCGGCGTCGTGTCGGGCCTGAACCGGACCGCCAAAGACGGCGGCCTGAACGGGCTCATCCAGTTCGACGCCTCCGTGAACCCGGGCAGCTCCGGCGGTCCCCTCCTGGACGCCCGCGGCCTGGTCATCGGGATCGTCGTCTCGATCGCCGACCCGGGAGGAGACGAGGCGTTCGCCGGCATCGCGTTCGCGGTGCCGATCGGCGCGGCCCTGGGCGGTGGCGAAGGCGACGGCCCGCCGGGCGGCGGGCCCGAGATCTGACCGAAGCGTCACGAGAAGGAACACCATATGACCTCGACCAAGCCCTCCAAGTCGGCCCATCCGCTCGAACATGTGCTGTTCGAGGTCAAACGCACGATCGTCGGTCAGGACGTCCTGCTGGAGCGCATGGCCGTCGCGTTGGTCGCCGACGGCCACCTGCTCGTCGAGGGCGTGCCGGGCCTGGCCAAGACGCTCGCGGTGAGGTCGCTGGCCGCCGCGATCACCGGGAGTTTCCAGCGCGTCCAGTTCACCCCCGACCTGGTGCCGGCCGACCTCGTGGGGACGCGGGTCTACCACCAGCACTCCGGGGAGTTCAAAACCGAGCTCGGCCCGGTGTTCGCGAACCTGCTGCTGGCCGACGAGATCAACCGCGCCCCCGCCAAGGTGCAGAGCGCCCTGCTGGAAGTGATGCAGGAGCATCAGGTGACGATCGGCCGTGAGACGTTCCGGGTGCCCGAGCCCTTCCTGGTCATGGCGACGGAGAACCCGATCGAGTCGGAGGGCACCTACCCGCTGCCCGAAGCGCAGGTCGACCGTTTCATGATGAAGGTGGTCGTCGACTATCCGACGCAACCCGAAGAGCAGGCGATCGTCGAACGAGCGCTGCGTCCGCCCGAGCCGCCGCGGCCGATGGTGACGGCCGAGGACCTGATCGCGATGCGGGCCCGCGCTCAGCAGGTGTACGTCGATCCGGCGATCGTCGACTACGCGGTACGGCTGGTCTCCGTGACGCGTTCCCCCGCGACGGCCGGGCTCGGCGAGCTGGAACGGTATGTCACCTACGGGGCGAGCCCGCGGGCGTCCATCGCGCTCGTCACGGGCGCCCGGGCGCTGGCGTTCCTGCGCGGCCGCACCTACGTCCTGCCGCGCGACCTGTCCGAGCTCGCGCTCGACGTGCTGCGCCACCGCCTCGTGCTGTCCTACGAGGCCCTCGCGGACGACGTCGACGCCGACACGATCATCACCAGGGTGCTCGGGGCCGTCCGGGCGCCCGACGTCGTCCTGCAGAACCGCTGAGCCGCCATGGCCGCCGCACCCGAGAGGCTCCTGCTGCGCCTGGAGTGGAAGGTCGTCCGCAGACTCGACGGCCGGCTCCAGGGCGCGCACCGCACCGCGCACCGCGGCTCCGGGATCGACTTCACCGGGTTGCGCCCCTACGGCGACGGTGACGACGCCCGGCACATCGACTGGAACGTGACCGCACGGCTGGACGAGCCGCACCTGCGAGTGTTCACCGAGGACCGCGAGCTGACGGTGTGGCTTGTCCTCGACCGGTCGGCGTCGATGGCGGCCGGCCGACCGGGGCGCGGCAAGCGCGACGTACTCGCCGAGCTCGCGCTCGTCCTCACCCGGCTGTTCGGCCGGGGCGGCAACCGCGTCGGCGCCCTGCTGTTCGACACCGGGATGCTGCGCGTCGTGCCGCCCGGCACCTCCCGGCGGCACGCGCTGCGGATCGGCGCCGAGCTGGAACGCACCTCCACGGCGCGCGGCGGCGCCACCACCGACCTGGCGGAGATGCTCGATGCGGCCGGACGGCTCGCGCGCCGCCGCGCACTCGTCGTGGTGCTGTCGGACTTCATCGGCGACGGCGACTGGGAGCGCTCGCTCCAGCGCCTGGCCCGGCGGCACGAGGTGGTCGCCCTGCGGATCGCGGACACGGCCGACGACGTGCTGCCCGAAGCCGGGTTGATCGTGGTCGAGGACGCCGAGACCGGCGAGCAGCTCGTCGTCGACTCCGCCGACCCGCTGTTGCGGGTCCGCTTCCGCGCCGCCGTCGACGCCCGCGACGCCCGGCTCGAGGCGGGCATGCGCCGGGCCGGGGTGCCCGTCCACCGCATCGACACCGACCGCGATCTGGCCGAGGCGCTCGTCGAGGTCGTCGCGCGAACCGGGGACCGGTCGCCATGACCGAGCCTGCCGAGGTCATCGACGGACATGTGAGGCCGGCCTCATGACCCTGTCCTCCCCGCTGCTGCTGGCCGTCGGACTGCTCGTCACGGCGGCGCTCTCCTGGGCCGCCGTCGTCTCGGCGCGCCGCCGGACGGCCGCCCTCACCGCGGCCGGGGTCGCTGTGCCGGGCAGCCGCCGGACGTACCTCGGAGTCGGCCTGACGATCGCCGGCGTCGGGGTACTCGCGATCGCCACCGCCGGACCGGCGGCCATGGTGCCGGTCCCGCGGACCGCGGGCACCGTCATCCTCGCCATCGACGTCTCCAACAGCATGGGGGCGGACGACGTCGTGCCCACCCGGCTGGCGGCCGCGCAGCGGGCGGCCCGCGCGTTCGTGGCGGCCCAGCCCGACAGCGTCGACATCGGAGTCGTCGCGTTCGAACGGGGCGCGCTCACCACCGCGCGGCCCGACGCCGACCACTCCGTCGCGCTCAAGGCCATCGACCGGCTGAAGATCACTGGCGGCACCTCGCTGGGGACGGCCATCACGGCCTCGCTGTCGGCGATCACCGGCAGGCAGGTGGCCGTCGGCCGCGACGGCGCCGCCCCCGACATCGGCTACTGGCCGTCGGCGACGATCGTGATGTTCTCCGACGGCCAGAACCAGGGCGCGGACGTCGAGCGCGCCGCCACCGTGGCCCAGCGGGCGGGCGTCCACATCCACACCGTCGGGGTCGGCACCACCGCCGGGGCGACGGTGCGGGTCGACGGTTACCACCTGCGGACCTCGCTCGAGGAGGACACCCTCACCTTGATCGCGCAGACCACCGGCGGCGCCTACCACCCCGCCTCCGACACCGCGCGGCTCGACGGGATCGCCGACACGATCGACCTGCGGCTCACCGTCTCCGACGAGCCGCTGCCCCTCGCCGGCGGGCTGATCGGGCTCGCCCTCGCGCTGCTCACCGCGGGCGCGGCGCTCACCGTGCTCCGGTCCGGACGGGTGATCTGAATGTCGTTCTCGTGGCCGTGGGCACTGCTGTCCATCCTGGTCATCCCGCTGATCTTCGCGATCCGCGAGTGGGCGCGGCGCCGCCGCCGGCGGGCCGCTGTGCGCGTCACCTCGATCGCGCTCGTACGCAGCGCCCTGCCCGGCCGTACGCGCTGGACGCGGAAGATCCCCGCGGCACTGTTCGTAGCCGGACTCGCGCTGCTCGCGGTCGGGGCCGCGCGACCACAGGCGTCGGTCCCGGTGCCACAGACGTCGGCGACGATCCTGCTCGCCTTCGACACCTCCGGCTCCATGTGCTCCACGGACGTCGACCCCAACCGCATCACCGCCGCGAGGAAAGCCGCCGCCGAGTTCATCGAGTCGCAGCGGGGCGGGCCGCGCATCGGCCTGGTCACCTTCGCGGGCACCGCGGGTCTGCTCGTCCCGCCCACCGACGACACCGACTCGCTGATCGAGGCGCTGGACGGCCTCACCGTGTCCCGGGGCACCGCGATCGGGCAGGCCGTGCTCACCTCGATCGACGCGATCGCGGAGGTCGACCCGTCGGTCGCCTCCACCGGGGCGAACCCCGGCGGCGGGCCAGGCTACGCCGGTGCCGCGATCGTCGTGCTCACCGACGGCGCCAACACCCAGGGCGTCGACCCGCAGCTCGCCGCCCAGGAGGCGGCTCTGCGCCGCGTCCGTGTCTTCACCATCGGCTTCGGCACCACGAACCCGGCCCCGATGGTCTGTGACAACTCACAGTTCGACGGCCGCGGATTCGGCGGCTGGGGCGGCGGCTTCGGCGGTCGCGGCGGATTCGACAGGGGCCGCAACCCCCGTGTCATCGACGAGCCCGCACTCAAGCGGATAGCCCAGAGCACCGGCGGCTCCTACCACCGCGCTGAGAACGCCGACCAGCTCCAGAGCGCCCTCGACGCCCTCCCCGGCAGCTTCACCGTCATCCGGCAACAGGTCGACACGGCCCCCGCCTTCGCCGCCGGCGGCGCCGCCCTCATCACCGCGGCCCTGTCCCTCTCCCTCTGGTGGAATCGCCCCCGGACACCGACCCGCTGACGTACCTGTGGCCGCAACGCCTCAGCGGTCCCCGCGGGGACGGCGCTAGTACATCGAGATGTGCGGGTGGTCGTAGTGGTTGGCGGTGATGCCGCCGCGGTTGGACATGGTTCTCCAGCCGGAGCCGTGGTTGATGCGCTGGCGCCAGATCACGTACTTCACCCCGAGCTTGGCCTTGTTCTTGATGGCCCAGGCGGCGATCTCGTCGCCGAGCCGGAGATTGGCGGCCGAGGGCATCGTGCCGCCGGTGCTCATCATGAAGTCGCAGGCGCGGCCGAGGGGGTGCTCGCCGCCGTCGTTCGCGGACCGGTAGCAACCGACCGAGTACGGGAGGTCGAAGCGTCTCTTGACGGCCTCACGCATGATCCGGGTCCGATCGGTGATGTTGTCGGCGCCGGTGGGGAGTTGCGGGGCCCAGCTGCCATCGGCGCGGCGGCCGGAGCCGACGGGGGCGAGCTGGTCGAGCTTGTTCTTGATGTCCTTGATCACGTCTTCGACCTCGTCGCGTTGGGTCTGCATCTCTCTGGCCTCCTTACCGATGTCGTCGGTGAGCTTGGCGGCCGTCTCGGTCGCCCTCTTCCTGCGTTCGAGGCTCTCGGCGAAACCCTGCAGGTGGGCGCTCTGCTGGGCGGTGAGCTGCTCCATCACCGCGGCTCCCCCCATGTCGTCGGCGAACAGCAGCGCGGGCAGGCCGCCGGTGCTGCTCTGGTAACGGAGCTGGACTATGGAGTCGACCTGTTTTTCCGCCCTGGCGTAGAGGTCCTCGGCCCTGGCCAGGTTCTGCTTGGCGACGGCCTCGGCCTTCTGCGCCTTCTTGAGGGACTCGCGCTTGGCCGCGTAGGCTTCGATCAGCGAGTCGACCTTCTTGCCGAGTTTGGCCAGCTCGGCGCGGAGCTTGGCCTCGGTCGGCTTGGGCTCCGCGCTTCCCGCGGTGGGGGCGCCGAGGGTGAACGTGGCGATCAGGCTCAAACAAAGGGCCAGAGCCGCATGCCGACGGAACGTGGGGGACGGGGCCGCCACGAACTCTCCTCTCCTTCCGCCTACCGGGTTAGCTGACGGGTTCGGGCTGGAGAACGCCCTTCCACCGAAGTGGTTTCACCCCAGGTGCGGTGGTTCCCCGGCTCCCGGGCGATGCGCCTGGGATTAGGCATATCGGCTGTTGCAGCCGATGTGGGAAGGATAGTAGTGGTAAACACAGGGTCACGCGACTTCAAGACGAGACCAATTGGTGATCAGTTCGTGACAACAGAGCGCAGAAGGTGTGCTGCCTCCTCGGGTAGCACGTCGTTCACGAAGGCGCCCATGGCCGACTCGGAGCCGGCGAGATATTTCAGCTTGTTCGGCGCGCGGCGGATGCTGAACAGCTCCATGTGCGCGTACGACAGGTCGCGACCGGTGTTGACCGGCGCCTGGTGCCAGGCCGCGATGTAGGGCATCGGCACGCCGAACAGTCCGTCGAGGCGGCGGAGCACGTCGGTGTAGAGCGGTCCGAACGCCGCGCGCTCCGCGGGCTCCAGCCCGACCAGATCGGGGACCTGCCGGTGGGGGTAGAGGTGAACCTCCACCGGCCAGCGGGCCGCGGCCGGGACGAACGCCGTCCAGTGCTCGTTCGAGGCCACCACCCGGGTCCCGGCCTCCCGCTCCGCGGCGAGCACGTCGGCGAACAGGTTGCCGCCGGTCCGCTCCCGGTGGCGCCCGGCCGCCCCGAGGGTCAGCCTGGTGCGCGGGGTCACGTAGGGGTACGCGTAGATCTGGCCGTGCGGGTGGAGCAGGGTGATGCCGATCTCGGCTCCCCGGTTCTCGAAACAGAACACCTGCTCCACGCCCGGCATCGCCGACAACTCCGCCGTACGGTCGATCCAGGCCTCCATGACCAGCTCCACCTGCTCGGGGGGGAGCATCGCGAACGAGGAGTCGTGCTCGGCGGTGAAGCAGACCACCTCACAGCGGCCGATCCCGGGGCGGACCTCACTCAACCCGCCGACCTGCTGATAGTCCCCCAGACGGGTGGAGAACGAGGGGAACCTGTTCTCGAAGACCGCCACGTCGTAGGCGGCGGAGGGGATCTCGGTGAGGTTGCCGGAGGTGGAGGGGCAGAGCGGGCACTCGCTGGCCGGAGGCAGGAAGGTGCGGCCCTGGCGGTGTCCGGCCACCGCGATCCACTCCTCGGTCAGCGGGTCGTAGCGCAGCTCGGAGGCGGTGGGGCGGGGCGGCAGGTCGCGCCTGTCGACCGCCCCGCGGTCGGCGTCGTCGCGGTGGTCGAAGTAGAACAGCTCCCGGCCGTCGGCCAGGTGGGTGATCGTACGCTTCATCGGCCGACGCTCTCGCTCTCCTGCTGCGGTTCTGTGATGATCAGCTCTCCCACCGAGGCGGCGAGCTCCTCGCGGGCCTCCCCCGTCAGGCCGGAGTCGGTGACCACGACGTGGGCCTGGGCCAGCTCGGCGATCGTGCTGATGCCGACCGTGCCCCACTTGGTGTGGTCGGCGAGCACCACCAGGCGGTGCGCGGAGGCGACCAGTTCGCGGTTGGTCTCGGCCTCCAGCAGGTTGGGTGTGGTGAACCCGGCTCTGGCGCTCATCCCGTGCACGCCGAGGAAGAGGGTGTCGACGTGGAGCCCCCGGATCGCCGTGACCGCGACCGGGCCGACCAGCGCGTCGGAGGGGGTGCGGACCCCGCCGGTGAGCACGACCGTGCGGTCGGCCCTGGGGGAGCGGTGGAAGACGTCGGCGATCCGGATCGAGTTGGTGATCACGGTCAGCTCGGGCACGTCGGTCACATGGTGGGCGAGCGTCCAGGTCGTGGTTCCCGCGGAGAGTGCGATGGCGGTGGCGGGCCGGACGAGCCGGGCGGCCCGCCGGGCGATCGTCTCCTTCTCCGCCTGCTGGCGCGCCGACTTGGCGGCGAAGCCCGGTTCCTCGGTCGAGCCGGACCCGGCGGCGGTGGCGCCACCGTGGACCTTCTCCACCAGCCCGCGCTCGGAGAGCACCTCAAGGTCGCGCCGGATCGTCATGTCGGACACGCCGAGCTCCCGGACGAGATCGGCGACCCTGACCCCGCCCCTGCTCCGCACCCTCTCCAGGATCGCCTGCTGCCGCTGCTGGGCGAGCATTGACTCACTCCCTTTAATTCACCAGATTCCACCAAAATACCACGGCGAGTATCGGGAAATACTGTTGAATTGTGGTGGTCGCCCGCTCACAGCCGCTCAAGCTCCGCCATGATGTTCGCCCGTGCCGCCTCCTCCAGATCGGCGATGTGGAAGATCGCCGGAAGGTCGAGCAGCGAGCGCAGCACCGCGGCCCTGCCGGACCTGAAAGCGTCGTCGGGCACGAAGGCGTACTCCTCGCGCACGGCGGCCGCGTAGGCGGCGTAGACCTCCGGCACCGCGCCCAGGATCGCCAGGTCCGCGTCGGACAGCACGGCCCCGTCCGCGTCGCCCGGTGCGGGGGCGTGCGTGACGGTCAGCCTGACCAGCCGGGCGACCGTGGCCACCGCCTCGGGGGAGAGCCCCGTCTCCGGCAGCGCGCGCTCGGCCAGGATGGCGCTCCGCTCCTCGTTGTCGCCGCGCCGTGGGTCGTAGACGGCGTCGTGGAACCAGGCCGCCAGCCGTACCAGGTCCGGGTGCTCGGCATGAGAGGCCAGGGTGTCGATGTGGGTGAGCACGGCCTCCAGGTGGGTGACGGTGTGATACCTGCGGTGCGGCTCGTCGTACCGGGTGATCAGTTCACGGCCCAGGGGTTCGGCCTCGGGACCGGCCAGGGACCGCCAGCGGGCCATCAGCTTCTCGCGCATGAGGGCGAGCCTAGGACCTGGCCGGAAAGAAGGGTCCTCGGGTTCGATGCGGACGCACCCGCGGGAGGCGCTGATCGTCAAGGTTGGGGCAACGCACTCACCGGAGCGGGGTGGATCGCGGTTCGGGCCTTGCGCGCCGGGCGTCGCAGGAGGAACGTGAAGGTCTGAACCGGTGACATCGAGTCCCGTACGGGTCCGGAACCACGGAGGCCTGCGCTCGCGGGACCTGGAAGGACCTCAGGGAAGGGGTGGTCGGCATGGCCAGAAGATCACGTAAGGGCAAGGCCCGTAAGAAGAACAAGGCCAACCACGGCAAACGGCCGACCGCTCGCTAGCCGTACCGACCACAGAGGCCGAGCACACGGAGACGGGCGGTCACGCGCGGCGGCCCCAGGAGGCCAGCAGCCGGGCCTGCGCGTCGGTCTCGGAGGGCACCTTCCGGTGCTCTCCGGCCTGATGCTCCCCGACGGCGGCCTGCCGGTAACCGAAGCCCGCGTCGGCGAACCAGGTGGCGCAGGCGGTGACCAACTCCGGGTCGAGCCGCTCGTCGGCACCGATGGCGCGGGCCAGGTCCCAGGTGTGGATGAGGGCGTCGGCGAACAGTTCGGTGATGTACTCCCGGCCGGGCACGTCGCCGAAGGGCAGGTGGACGACGCGGTCGAGGACCCGGTGATCGATCGCCGCCTGGACGGCGGGCACGGCCGAGGTGTCGAACGCCTTGATGGGGTCGTCGCCGAGCAGGTCGCCCTCGAAGACGTCGCCGATCTCCGCGTGGGTCCGTCCGGCCAGCAGCTCGGGAGCCCACAGGTTCTCGCCGACCACGTGGTTGACGAGGGAGCGCACGTCCCAGTCGACGCACGGTGTCGGATTCTCCCACTGGTCGGGGCCGATGCGGTGGACGAGAGCGCCGAAGTCGTCCAGCGCGCGACGGTAAGCCTCGGGTACGTCGATGGTCATCATGCCCTCCCGATACCCTCCCGGGTTCTCTCCCGGCCCTCATCTTGACCGTAACCCCTGGCCCGCCAGTAGTCATCGCGTCAACGGACATGACCGGCACGTCCGGCGGCGCATCCGACCGGACCGCTTCATCTCCCGGTCATCTCGGCGTCAGGGAAGAGTCACGACATGGCGTGAGGATCTCTTCTATGCGCACCACGACCTTCACCCGAGCGGCCGTCGCCGCGGCCACCGGCCTGATCCTGCTGCCCGCGGCCGGGACCCCGGCCGCCGCCGAATCCGGCCCCCGAGGCGTCGAACTGACCTTCCTCGGCCGCCACGCCACCGGCACCGTCGCCGCCGGTGCCTCGGAGATCACCGCGTACGACGCCAAGACCCGCCGGGTGTTCGTCGTGAACGCGCAGGCCGGCACCGTTGACGTGCTCGACATCCGCGACCCGCGCAAGCCTCGCAAGGTCGCCACCCTGGCCACCCCCGGGGCCAACAGCGTCGCGGTACGCGACGGTCTGGTCGCCGTCGCCCAGCAGGCCGCGGTCAAGACCGACCCGGGCACCGTCGCCTTCTTCGACGCCCGGAGCGGGAAGAGGCTCAGGCAGGTGACCGTCGGCGCGCTGCCCGACATGGTGACCTTCACCCCCGACGGGCACCGGGTGGTCGTGGCCAACGAGGGCGAGCCGTCCTCCTACTGTGAGGGGGAGAAGGTCGACCCCGAGGGCTCGGTGAGCGTCGTCGATCTGAAGCGCTGGACGGTGCGGACCGCGGGGTTCCAGAGGTTCGACGCCGAGCGGCTGCGGGGCGATGGGGTGCGGATCACCGGTCCCGGGGCCACCGCCGCCCAGGACCTGGAACCCGAGTACGTCACCGTCGACGGTGACACCGCCTACGTCACCCTCCAGGAGAACAACGCGCTCGCGATCGTCGACCTGAAGCGGGTGGAGGTCCGCGACGTCGTCCCGCTGGGCCTGAAGGACTGGTCGAAGAGCGGTTTCGACGCCTCGGACAGGGACGGGAGGATCGACATCAGGCCCAGGCCGGTGAGGGGCCTCTACCAGCCCGACGGGATCGCGCACTTCCGCGACCGCGGACGCACCTACCTGGTCACCGCGAACGAGGGCGACGGGCGTGACTGGGGCTGCCACGCCGACGAGGTCAGGGTGAAGTCGCTGAACCTCGCGATGCCCGACGCGGAGAACCTCAAGAAGGACGGCGAGCTCGGCCGGCTGAACGTGGCCGTCGACTCGCCCAGGGACGCGAACGGCGCCTACACCGAGCTGCACGCGTTCGGCGCCCGTTCGATCTCGATCAGGTCCGCCTCCGGAGAGCTCGTCTGGGACTCCGGCGACGAGCTGGAGCGGCTCGTCGCCAAGGAACTGCCCGAGGCGTTCAACGCCGACAACGAGGCGAACGACTCCTTCGACAGCCGCAGCGACAACAAGGGCCCCGAACCCGAGGGGGTCACGGTCGGCGAGGTGCGCGGCCGCACCTACGCCTTCGCCGGGCTGGAGCGGATCGGCGGGGTCGTCGCCTACGACATCGACGACCCCCGGGCGCCGAGCCTGGCCGGATACGTCAACACCCGCGACCTCGCCGGCTCGGTCGCGGACGGCACCGCCGGGGACGTGGGACCCGAGGGTGTGCTGTTCATCCCCGCCTCCGACAGCCCGACCCGGCACGCGCTCCTGGTGGTGGGCAACGAGATCAGCGGTACCACCGCGATCTACGAGGTTCGCTGAGCCGCGCGGCCGCGAGGACACGCCGCACACCGACCGGCCTGTTCCCCCGCCGAGCACGTCACCGGCGCGGGAACAGGCCGGTGACGTCGCCGGCCTGACCCAACGGCCATGGGACCCGAGCAGGACCGGGAGTGATCCCGGCCCCGCACGGCGAAGCGGCGACCCACCCGAAGCGGGGCGGAGAGGAGATCAGCGCAGCCGCTGCTCGATCCAGACGATCTTGCCCTTCGGGGTGAGACGGGAGCCCCAGCGGTGGGCCAGCCAGTTGATGAGGTGCAGGCCGCGGCCGGTGTCGCTGGTGGTGGACGCCTCCCGCATCACCGGCTCGGACGCGGAGCTGTCGGACACCTCGCAGACCAGTGTGGGCCCGCGCAGCAGACGTAGCTCGACCTCGCCCTGGCCGTGTTCGACAGCGTTGGCGACCAGCTCGCTGACCATCAGCTCGGTGTTGTCGCACAGGGAGTCGAGTCCCCAGCCTCCGAGTGTGGCCCGGACGAAGCGGCGGGCCTGTGAGGCGGAGCGGCGGTCGGCGGGCAGCGACGTCTCGGCGAACTCCTTGTCCGTCAGCTCGGACACCCTGGCCAGCAGCAGGGCGATGTCGTCGCGCTCGTGCCCCGGCCGCTGGGCGCCGATCGTGAGGTCGCAGACCTCCTCCAGGTCCTGGTCCTGGCCGGAGAGCAGGCCGCGCAGCGCGCTGATGCCCTCCTCGATGTCCCGGTCGCGGCTCTCCACCAGGCCGTCGGTGTAGAAGGCGAGCACGCTGCCGTCGGGGAGCGTGAACTCCCGCATCTCGGCGGGTTCGTTGCCGATGCCCAGGGGCAGTCCCGGCGGCAGCTCCAGCAGTTCGGTCTCGCCGCCCGGCCGCACCAGAATCGGCGGAACGTGACCCGCGCAGGCTATCGCGCACCGCCGCGTGACCGGATCGTAGGTGGCGTACACGCACGTGGCGATCTGGCTGGCGTCCAGGTCCTGGCTCATCAGGTTGAGCCGGAACAGCACGTCGGCCGGGCTCAGGTCCAGGCTGGCCAGCGTGCGGGCGGCCGTGCGGAGCTGGCCCATGGTGGCGGCGGCCCTGATGCCGTGCCCCATCACGTCGCCGACGACGAGGGCGACCCGGCAGCCGGGCAGCGGGATCACGTCGTACCAGTCGCCGCCCACCCCGACCAGATCGCTGGCGGGCAGGTAGCGGGAGGCGATCGTCAGGCCCAGCGGCTGGGAGAGGTCGACGGGCAGCAGGCTGCTCTGCAGGGTCAGCGCGGTACGGCGCTCCCGGTTGTAGAGCCTGGAGTTGTCGAGGCACACCCCGGTCCTGGCCGCCAGTTCCTCGGCCAGGTTGACGTCCTGCTCGTCGAAGGGCTGGCTGGTGGGACGGCGGGTGAAGATGACGAAGCCGAGCACCCGGCCGCGCGCCTTCAGCGGCACCACCAGGAACGAGCTGTCCTCCAGCACCTTCGACACCGAGTCGCGCTTCCAGAAGCGTCCGATCTCCTCGGCGGTCCGGCGCCCCAGGCGGGGGTAGAGGATCGGGTTACCGGTGGCCATGCACCGGGCGTAGGGGGTCCACGACTCGTAGACGGCGACCTCGTCCACCGGGAACGCGGTGGCGTACACGCCCGGGGCGGGATCGGCCACGCCGACCGCGATCCGCCGTACCAGCGCCGAACCGTCGGTGGTCTGCTGGGGGAACTCCCCCTCGGTCACCAACCGGTCCTGTACCAGGATGCCGGCCGCGTCCGCGAAGCGCGGCACGGCGACGTCCATGAGTTCTCTGCCGGTCTCGAACATGTCCAGTGTGCTGCCGATGCGTTTGCTGGCCGCGTTGAGCAGGGACAGCTGCTCGTGCATGGATGCGGGACTACCCATCCTGAACCCTGGCGTCGCTGGGCCTTTGGTGACGAAACGGGACTTCACTCGCTCCACCGGGGTGCGGGAACCGGCGTCCACCAGGTTGCCAGTTCGAGATCTTCTGCGATGGCGTTGGCGCCGTTGTATCCGGGGGCCGCGGAGACCGAGCCGCCGGGGTGGCTGCTGGCGCCACAGAGATAGAGGCCGTCGATGGGGGTGCGGTACCGGCCCATCTCGGGGACCGGCCGGTTTCCGCCCAGCTGGGACGGTTCGTAAGCCCCCACGTGGTGGCTGCCGCGCACCATGTTGACGCAGTGCCGCTCGATGTCGAGCGGTGAGAAGACCCGCCTGCCGAGGACGGCGCCTCCCGCGAGGTTGGGGGCGTACTCGGCCCACTCGGCGAGCAGCCGCTCACCGACCTCCTCGCGCCGACGGTCCCAGTTCGCCGCGTCGCCACCGAGGTCGTACGGGGCCCATGGCCACCAGAAGGCCACGTGTTTACCGTCCGGCGCGTACGAGGGGTCGAACAGCGAGGGGCACGCGCCGTTGCCGGCCAGCCGGTCGGGTAGCTGCCCCCGATGGATCTGGTCGAAGGTGCGGCCGAGCTGCTCGCTGTCGTCGGCGCCGAGCACGACGAGGAAGGCCCGGTCCACGTCGGGCTCGAACTCGGCGGCCCGGTAGCGCGGCGCCTCGTCGAGTGCCAGGTGGAGGGTGACGAGGCTGTGTCCGGCCCACCGGTAGTCCTCGACCTTGGCCGCGATCTCCGGGCCGAAGTTCTCCGGGCCCGCCAGCCGGACGGTCTGCGGGGCGTCCACCGCGCTGGCCACGAACCGGCGGGCGGCGAGAACGTCGCCGCCTGCCAGCTCCACCCCGGTGGCCCGCCCGTCACCGACGAGGATCCGCTCGACATGGGCGCCGGTCACCACGGTGCCGCCGTGCTCCTCGATGACCGCGCGCAGCGCGCTCGCGACGTTCCCCGCACCGCCCACGGGCACACCGAGCCGGGCGATGCGCGACAGCAGCCGGGGGAAGAATCCGCCGGTGCCCGGCACGTCCTCGATGGAGATGGCGTGCAGGAAGGACTTGAACAGGACCCTGACCTGCTCGCTCTCGAAGTTCCTGTCGACGGCCTCGTACAGCGAGAGCGGCAGGTAGCTCAGCAGGTCGCGGCCCAGGTCGCCCTTGAGCCGCTCGGCGAGCACGGGGGGTGGTAACGGACTGGAGTACAGAAACCCGTTCATCAGGTCTCTGGCCGCCTCGGCGTAGCGCTCGTACAGCTCCAGCCAGCGCTCGGCGTCGGCCTTGGAGAACCGGGCGAAGGAGTCGGCGGTGCGTTTGGGGTCGGTGTAGACGGTGATCGCCCGGCCGTCCCGGAAGACCGTGGCGTGCTGGGTCTCGGGATAGACGTAGCTCAGGCCGTACCGCTGGAGTTCCAGGTCGGCGGGGACCGGGCCCTCCTCCAGGAAGTGGTAGCTGCTGTGGGTGTTGTGCCGGAACCCCGGGAGGGTGAGCTCCTGGGTGCTGCAACCACCGCCGACGACGTCGTTGCGCTCGACGACCGCGACCGACAGCCCCGCCTTCGCGAGGTAGGCGGCACACGTGAGGCCGTTGTGGCCCCCGCCCACGATGACGCCGTCGAACTCCGACACGTTCCCTCCAGGGCACTCTGACTGCTGGTATGGAGGATTGTAAAGAATGATCTATATGCGAACCCTGTGTTTAACAGAGATTCGTAGATATTTCCACATGGACTAGGACTTAGGGGCGCTTAGCCGACGAAGTGGCCACAGTAGGCCGCACCGGGAGCTCCCTGAGTTCCCGGTGCGCGCCGGGTCACAGGGAGGGCAGCCCGGCCAGGGCCGTGTCGATCCGGTCCTGCGGCAGCGAGAGATCCTCAAGCCGCCCCGACAGGTAGCGGTCGTAGCCGTCCAGGTCGAAGTGCCCGTGCCCGCACACCGCGGTCAGCAGGACCTTCTCCTCGCCCGTCTCCCTGCACCGCAGTGCCTCGGCGACGACCTCGGCCAGCGCGTGGGCCGCCTCTGGAGCGGGGACGACCCCCTCGGACCTGGCGAAGCGCGACCCCGCCTCGAAGCAGTCGTTCTGCTCCATGGCCACCGCCTCGAACATCCCCAGCTCGTACAGGTGCGACAGCAGCGGGGACATGCCGTGGTAGCGCAGCCCGCCCGCGTGGATGGGATCGGGGATGAAGCCGTGGCCCAGGGTGTGCATCTTCAGCAACGGGGTCAGCCCCGCGGCGTCGCCGAAGTCGTAGGCGTAGACGCCCCTGGTGAGAGACGGGCAGGCCGCCGGTTCGACCGCCCGGATCACCGGGGCCATCCGCCCGGCCAGCTTCTCCCGCAGGAACGGGAAGGCCAGCCCGGCGAAGTTGGAGCCGCCTCCGGTGCACCCCACGACCATGTCGGGGGCCTCGCCGAACGCGGCCATCTGCTCGATCGCCTCCTCGCCGATCACCGTCTGGTGCAGCAGCACATGGTTCAGCAGGCTGCCCAGCGCGTACCGGGTGCCAGGTTCGGCCCTCGCGGTCTCGACGGCCTCGCTGATCGCGATGCCGAGGCTGCCCGGTGAGTCGGGATCGTGGGCCAGTGCCTCGGCGCCGTACGCCGTCAGCGGGGACGGGCTCGGGTGCACGGTCGCGCCGTAGGCCCGCATCAGGCTCCTGCGGCCGGGTTTCCCGTCGTACGAGGCGCGGACCATCCACACCTCGCACTCCAGGCCGTACTGCGCGCAGGCGAACGCCAGTGCCGAGCCCCACTGGCCAGCCCCGGTCTCCGTGACCAGTTTCCCGACCCCCTGGCGCGCGTTGTAGTAGGCCTGCGGGACGGCGGTGTTCGGCTTGTGCGAGCCGGAGGGGGAGCCGCCCTCGTACTTGTAGTAGATCCTCGCGGGGGTGCCAAGGGCACGTTCGAGCCTGCGTGCCCGGATCAGCGGGGTGGGCCGCCAGAGCCGGTAGACGTCGCGGACGCTCGCCGGGATCAGGACGAACCGTTCGGCGCTCGCCTCCTGGTCGATCAGCTCCACCGGGAACAGTGGCATGAGATCGTCCGGCTCGACGGGCCGCGAGGTGGCCGGATGCAGGATCGGTGGTGGCGGGACCGGGAGGTCGGCCACGATGTTGTACCAGTTGTGGGGGATACGGGACTCGTCGAGCAGGATTCGGGTGGCTTCGGTCATCGGGTGCCTCCACGTGTCGGATCCACTCAGTGCCGTTCTCGTCACCCACCGTAGTTCAGCTCGCGCGCGGCGTCCCGGTTCCTCGCGACACCCGCCGCCACCGAGGCCGCGACGGTCCGACCGGTTTCCGGACCGGCACGCGAGTGGCACGGCCTGAGGGCCCCTGTGCGGACGCACGCGCCCCGCCCGCCGGAGGCGTTCGGTTGAAGCCAGGCGAGTTTTCAGACCTGAGCGAGCGGGTCGGCGCGATGTGAGGCGTTCCGAAGGAGCCACCTAGCGGCTGGGCCCGCCGGCCGAAGCGTGGTTGTCTGGGATTGCCAGGCGAACCGGCCGACCAGAAGCTTGAAGATCGTTAAGCTGTGTCGGGCAAGTAGGCCAGGTACGGCTGCAGCGCTTGTGAAGGAGTCGCTAATGATCACCGACCCGACGCTCACCTGGATCGGCCAGGGGGTGGAGTTGCATCACCACCGAGGTCAGCGTGAAGCCGCTCGCGAGTTGTTCGCGCAGATCTGGGACAGCATCGGAGGCGAGCAAGGCGACCCGCTGCATGTCTGTGTCCTCGCCCACTCGATGGCCGATGTGCAGGACGACGTGCACCAGGAGCTGATGTGGGACCTGCGGGCGCTTGCCGCCGCCGATCTGGTCACCGATGAGCGGGCGGGTCAAGCCGGGGTGACGCTTTCAGTGGCCGGCCTGTATCCGTCGTTGCACCTCAATGTGAGCGAGTGCTATCGCAAGCTGGGCGATCTCGGCCGCGCCCGTGAGCACCTCCAGCGGGCGCGGGCCGAGATCGGCGCACTTGGCGACGACGAGTACGGGCAGCTCATCAAGGGTGGCCTGGAGCGGCTGGCCGAACAGTTGGATGACGCCACCTGACCGCGCCCCGGCGAATTCCCCGCACCAGCTGTTGATCTTTTTTCGTGGTCACCACTCGGAGAGACAGAGCGGCCTGACGGCAGGGCCCCCGCAGGTTCGGCAACATCCGTGAGCTTCCTTCCGGGCGCTTCCAAGCGCGCTGCAAAGGGTCGGACGGGCGTTCGCCTGGCGCTCCGGACACTTCCACTGTTCCGCATCGGGCACGCCTCCGCGCGGGCGGCGCCCGTCTACCGGCGCGCGAGTCGAGACCGGGACAAAGTCATCGCGGCGGCGCCGGGCGGGGCGCTGACGGTGGCGCGGGAAAAAGAAAAAAGAAAGTCGGTGGCACACAGCTGGCACGGAAGATCGGTGCGGGTGCGTGAAACCCAAAAGGCCAGGTCAACCATATGTCGGTTGACCTGGCCTTTTTGCCATTCTGAGCGGACGACGGGAATCGAACCCGCGTAGCCAGTTTGGAAGACTGGGGCTCTACCATTGAGCTACGTCCGCGCGAAGCGGCTTCAGTCTGGTCTAGACTTCATCCGTTCGTCAGGGCGTAAGCGTACCGGAGTTCCGGAGCGTGCGCGTACTCGACCTACCGGGGTGTGGCGCAGTTTGGTAGCGCACCTGCTTTGGGAGCAGGGGGCCGCAGGTTCAAATCCTGTCACCCCGACGCATGCCGGGCATCGGTTCCGACCGATGCCCGGTTTCTCGTCGTACGGGGTGCGAGTTCCCGGTCACGCGAGACAGGCAGGGCGCATGCGCGCGATGTCTGGAAGGCCGCCTCGCGGCGCGGGAGCGCGGTGAACGTCAGCGGTGGGCGCTGAAGAGGGCCCAGACGGCCTTGCCGCCGCAGTTGAGGTAGTCCCAGCCCCAGCCCTGGCTGTAGGTCTCCACGATGTAGAGACCTCGGCCGTTCTCCGAGATGAAGTCCGGCTCCTTGGGGGTCGGAACCTCGTTGCTGGGGTCCATCACGGCCAGGAGCACGTGGGGCGAGAGACGCAGCAGGACGAGCGTGATCGGGGTGATCCCCGGCTGGCCGGGCGGGCACAGCGCGTAACGGACCGCGTTGGTGACGAGTTCCGAAACCACTAGCGCTGCGTCATCGCTGAGTTCCGCCAGCCCCCAGTCGCGAAGCGTCGAGCGTGTCACATCCCGGGCGGTCTTCACCGAGTCGGCCTGACTGGGCAGAGGGCACGCGGTGGCGTCGGACTGGTTGGCCTCGAGCAGCTCGTCAAAGCTCACCTCGCGGGTCGCCTGCAGGTAGTCGGCAGCCGATTTTGGCTCCTCCACCATCCTGCCGGTACCTCCCGCTGTCATCGTGAGTCTCCGTACCACGTGAGAGTTTTCAGAGCTTGTGCACCATAAGCCCAATATGCACTAAGCCATCATGGGTCACCGGAACGTCTGCTGCAAGACCCAAATGCACGTGCAGTTGCAATGTGCAGCAGCATGGATGGTTGGGGCGGCGACTTGGCGAATTGGGCAGTGACTTGAGACCTTGTCATAGCGGCCGGAAGTAGTGACACTGTGTGCGCTGGCCCAAGTAGAGAGGGAGGCGAAGTGGCGCAGGTTCAACCGGGATCGGGTCCCACAGCTCTGCGTATCCTCTTAGGCTCCCAACTGCGTCGTCTGCGCGAGGCCAAGGGGCTCTCGCGAGAGGAGGCAGGCCATCTGATCCGCGGATCCGAATCCAAGATCAGTAGGATGGAGCTCGGCCGGGTTGGCCTGAGAGAGCGCGATGTGGCGGATCTACTCACCTTCTACGGGGTGGAGGACGACCGCGCCCGGTCGGCGATCATGGATCTGCTGCTCAGAGCCAACGAACCCGGCTGGTGGCATCGGTTCAACGACCTGCTGCCCTCATGGTTTCAGACGTACGTCGGCCTGGAGGAGGCAGCCTCCCGGATCCGTACGTACGAGGTGCAGTTCGTGCCGGGCCTGCTGCAGACGAAGGAGTACGCCAGGGCGGTCATCACCGCGGGGAGCGCCGGCATAGCGCCCGACGAGATCACCCGCCGGGTCGATCTGCGGATGGAGCGCCAGCAGGTGCTCAGGCGGCCCGACGGCCCGTTCTTCTGGGCCGTCATCGACGAGGCCGCGCTGCGACGTCCCATCGGTGGTGCGGACGTCATGCGGGCACAGCTGGAGCACCTGCTCGACCTCATGCGGCAGCCGAACATCACGATCCAGGTGATGCCCTTCAGCTTCGGCGGCCACAGCGCGGAGGGCGGTGCCTTCAGTGTGCTCCGCTTCAACGACAGCGAGCTCCCGGACGTGGTCTACGTCGAGCAGCTGGCCAGCGCCCTCTACCTGGACAAGCGCGAGGACGTCGACCGCTACAGCGAGGTCATGGAGCGACTGTGCGCGGTCAGCACCACCCCCGGTGAGACGAACGACATCCTGCGGCGGATCATCAAAGAGGACTGAGCGGCCATTGGTCGCTCCATGGTGTCGCTCTGCTCTAGACTGGCCTGCGGCGCTGAACACCCGCCGCAGTGGAGCGTGCCCTAATCTCGCACGTCTCGATGGCTGTGCCAGGTGCCACTCATGTGGGCGCGGCGCGAGAGCTTGCCGCGATAGCCGCTACGACTTGGCGCGCCCGCGATCACTCGAAGTTTGATCAAGGAGACGACCCCGTGAAGACCGCTGTGGAGGAGCTCAGCCCGACCCGGGTAAGGCTTACCGTCGAGGTGCCGTTCGAGGAGCTCGGGGAGAGCCTGCAGGCGGCGTACAAGAAGGTCGCGCAGCAGGTGCGCGTCCCCGGATTCCGCCCCGGCAAGGTTCCGGCCCGCATCATCGAGCAGCGCTTCGGCCGCGCGGTGGTGCTGGAGGAGACCCTCAATGACGCGGTGCCCAAGCTGTACGGCCAGGCCGTCGACGAGAGTGAGATCTTCCCGGTCAGCCAGCCGGAGATCGAGGTCACCAAGATCGAGGACGGCCAGCAGGTCGAGTTCACCGCCGAGGTGGACATCCGCCCCGAGTTCGACGTCCCCGACTACCAGGGCCTCGAGGTGACCGTTCCGGTCTCCGAGGTCTCCGACTCCGACGTCGACACCCAGCTGGACGGCCTGCGCCAGCGTTTCGCCACGCTGACCGGCGTCGAGCGCGCCGCTGCCGCCGGCGACTTCGTCGTCATGGACCTGGCCGCCTCGATCGACGGTGTCAACATCGAGGAGCAGCAGGCCAACGACGTCTCCTACGAGGTCGGTGCCGGTTCGGTGCTGCAGGGCCTGGACGACGCTCTGGTCGGCCTGTCCGCCGGTGACACCAAGGAGTTCACCACCAACCTGGTCGGCGGCGAGAACGCCGGCGAGGAGGCCGTGGTCACCATCACCGTCAAGAGCGTCAAGGAGAAGGTCCTCCCCGAGCTTGACGACGAGTTCGCCCAGCTCGCCAGCGAGTTCGACACCCTTGACGAGCTCAAGGCGAGCATCAGCGAGCAGGCCCGCCGCAACAAGCTGATCGAGCAGGTCGTCCAGGCCCGCGAGAACGCGCTCGACGCCCTGCTCGGCAAGATCGACATTCCGCTGCCGGAGAGTGCGCTCAAGGCCGAGGTCGACAACCGCAAGCACAACCTTGAGCACCAGATCGCCGAGAGTGGCCTGAGCAAGGAGGCGTTCTTCCGCCTCTACCAGACCACCGAGGAGGAGCGCCTCGCCGAGTTCGACGAGAGCGCCGCCAAGGCACTCAAGACGGGCTTCGTCCTCGACAAGATCGTCAAGAGCGAGGAGCTCGGCGTCAGCGAGCAGGAGCTGACCAACTTCGTGGTGCGCCGCGCCATGCAGATGAACGTCGCGCCCAACACGCTGGCCCAGCACCTGGCCGACAACGACCAGCTCACGCTGGCCATGGTCGAGATCGTCCGTGACAAGGCCAAGAGCGTCATCGGCGATGCCGCGAAGGTGACCGACGAGGCGGGCAACGAGGTCGACCTCAAGGCCATCTACACCGAGATCAACGGTGCGGAGGCCGAGGAGACCGAGGAGGCCGCCGAGGCTTCGGAGGCCCCCGAGGCTGACGCCGCGAAGTAGCCCTAGGCAGAAGCGAGGGGTGCCCGGCGGGCGCCCCGGACGCCCCCATCGCGCTCAGCGTGACGGGGGCGTCCGCGTTCTGTCGCTCTCCAGGGCCTGGCCAGGACCTTCGGCCGCTCCGGGGCCGAGCCGAGGGCGATGCGGGGGTGAGCGCGCCGCAGAGCGCTGCCCTGACGCTCTCCTGGATTCCTCCGGTTCTCCCCGCTTTCCGGAGAGCCCGCGGGCTCCTGGGCCCGCTGAGAGCCGCGACCTCCTCTCCTCTGCCCTGGAAGCCCTTTCGATCTGCTTCCGGCGTCCGCGCGGGTATCCCGAGAGTTCCGACACGCCGTACGGGCTCCGGCTTCCGAGCCTTTACCGAGGCGTGTGACGGGAGGTTCCAGACGCGGTGAGGAGGAGGTGGGCAGCATGCGCCGTCAGCGAACAGCGCGTTGAGGGGGCATGTCCGGTAGGCCGCGCGCGTTAAGGTCACAAGCAAAGCCAATCGATTACGACGCATCGGAAGGTGACGCTGTGACCAGCCCGCCGACCTTCTACCAGCCGACCGGCTCCGGGCCCGAGTCGATGAGCCAGCCGAATGGCTCGTTCAGGCTCGAAGACCAGCTCTACCAGCGGCTGCTGCGTGAGCGCATCATCGTGCTGGGCACCCAGGTCAACGACGAGATCGCCAACCGAATCTGCGCCGAGCTGCTGCTGCTCGCCGCGGACGACTCAGAGCGCGACATCTGGCTCTACATCAACTCGCCAGGCGGTTCCGTGACCGCCGGGATGGCGATCTACGACATGATGGAATACGTGCCTAACAATGTGTGCACGGTCGCGATGGGTCTGGCCGCTTCCATGGGCCAGTTCCTGCTCTGCGCCGGCGAGCGGGGCAAGCGTTACGCCCTGCCGCACGCCCGCATCATGATGCACCAGCCGTCCGGTGGCATCGGCGGCACCGCAGCCGACATCGCCATCCAGGCTGAGCAGATGCTATATGTCAAGAAGACCCTCGCCGAGCGCATCGCGTTCCACACCGGTCAGAACCTGGAGCAGATCGAGGCCGACTCCGACCGTGACCGTTGGTTCACGGCCGAGGAGGCCAAGGACTACGGCTTCATCGACCAGGTCGTGCGCAGCGCTCGACAGGTGCCCTCCACGGGCGCCGTCTCCTGAAGGGGCACAAGGTGAGTGAGTTGATCCGGCCGGGAGACATCAACGGCCGTTACGTTCTTCCGTCCTTCAGTGAGCGCACGTCCTACGGCGTGCGGGAGATGAACCCGTACGCCAAGCTCTTCGAGGACCGCATCATCTTCCTCGGCGTGCAGGTGGACGACGCGTCGGCCAATGACGTCATGGCGCAGTTGCTTACCCTGGAGTCGCTCGACCCCGACCGTGACATCAGCATCTACATCAACTCGCCAGGCGGTTCCTTCACCGCCATGACGGCGATCTACGACACGATGCAGTTCGTCCGGCCGGAGATCCAGACGGTCTGTCTGGGCCAGGCGGCCTCGGCGGCGGCGGTCCTGCTGGCCGGCGGCACGCCCGGCAAGCGCTTCGCCCTGCCGAACGCCCGCATGCTGATCCACCAGCCCTCCACCGAGGGGGGTGGCCAGGGAAGCGACATCGAGATCCAGGCGCGCGAGATCCTCAGGATGCGCGCCCAGATGGAGAGCATCATCGCTCAGCACTCGGGCAGGGCGCCGGAGGCGGTCCGCAAGGACATCGAGCGGGACAAGATCCTTGATGCCGTGGAGGCCAAGGAGTACGGGCTGATCGACGACATCATCCCGTCCCGCAAGAAGCTCGCGAAGGCCGTAGCCTCCTAACGAGGCATATCGCACCGGAACCGTGCCGAATCGGGCACGTTCCGGTGCGACTCGCCGCTAGGGGGCTCACTGAGGGCTCAGAAGACGGTAACGTCGAAACCTAAGCGGGATGACTTTTCGATCGGGTATCGGGCCGGTCGGAAGAAACGGACCGCGGCAGCCAGGGCGGTCCCACGCAAAGGAGTATCTGGGGTGGCACGCATCGGCGACGGGGGAGACCTGCTGAAGTGCTCTTTCTGTGGAAAGAGCCAGAAGCAAGTCAAGAAGCTCATCGCCGGACCCGGCGTATACATCTGTGATGAGTGCATTGACCTCTGCAACGAGATCATCGAGGAGGAGCTCAGCGAGTCCTCTGAGCTCAAGTGGGACAGCCTTCCCAAGCCGAGGGAGATCTACGAATTCCTCGACGCCTACGTCATCGGTCAGGACCAGGCGAAGAAGGCTCTCTCCGTAGCGGTCTACAACCACTACAAGCGGGTGCAGTCCGGCGAGCGCGGGCGTGACGACGGCATTGAACTGGCCAAGTCCAACATCCTGCTCCTGGGCCCGACCGGTTCCGGTAAGACGCTGCTCGCCCAGACGTTGGCGAAGATGCTGAACGTTCCGTTCGCCATCGCCGACGCCACAGCCTTGACAGAGGCGGGCTATGTGGGCGAGGACGTCGAGAACATACTGCTCAAGCTGATCCAGGCCGCCGACTACGACGTCAAGAAGGCCGAGACCGGCATCATCTACATCGACGAGGTCGACAAGATCGCTCGTAAGAGCGAGAACCCGTCGATCACCAGGGACGTCTCCGGTGAGGGCGTGCAGCAGGCCCTGCTGAAGATCCTGGAGGGCACGACCGCGAGTGTGCCGCCGCAGGGCGGCCGTAAGCACCCGCACCAGGAGTTCATCCAGATCGACACCACCAACGTGCTGTTCATCTGCGGTGGGGCCTTCGCCGGCCTCGAAAAGATCATCGAGTCCCGGATCGGCCGCAAGGGCATTGGTTTCAACGCCATCATCCGTTCCAAGGAAGACATCGACAGCTCTGACATCTTCGGGGACGTCATGCCCGAGGACCTGCTGAAGTTCGGCATGATCCCCGAGTTCGTCGGCCGGCTCCCGGTCATCACGAGCGTTCACAACCTTGACCGTGAGGCGCTCATCCAGATCCTCACCGAGCCGCGCAACGCCTTGGTCAAGCAGTACCGGCGCCTGTTCGAGCTGGACAATGTCGAACTCGAGTTCACAGACGACGCGCTTGAGGCGATCGCGGACCAGGCGATCCTGCGCGGCACCGGTGCCCGTGGCCTGCGAGCGATCCTGGAGGAGGTTCTCCTCTCGGTGATGTACGAGGTGCCGTCGAGGCAGGACGTGGCGCGCGTCGTCATCACCCGCGAGTCGGTTCTCGAACACGTCAACCCCACGCTCGTGCCGCGGGACCAGCTCAACAAGCAGCAGCGGCCGCCGCGTGAGAAGTCCGCGTGATCCAGCCTGAGCGAACCGGTTTTCACGGCTGACGCCCCCGCAGGGAGATCCTGCGGGGGCGTCGCTGTTTCCGCTGGTTTCCGCCGGGTCGGCCGGTGGCGCGTTCGCCGGACGATTTCAGCAGCCGGTCCACGGGGTGGGGGGAACACGTCGCAACTCTTCGGCTGGGGAACATCGAGTGCGTGGACATCCCTAGACTTGGACATCGTGACGACGCCAGAGCTGCCCACCCAGTACACACCTGCCGACGTGGAGACCCGGAGCTACGAGCGCTGGGTATCGCAGGGATACTTCACCGCTGATCCGAGCGGCGAGCGCGAGCCTTACAGCATCGTCCTGCCTCCGCCGAACGTGACCGGTGTCCTGCACATCGGCCACGCACTCGACCACTCGATCCAGGATGCGCTGACCAGGCGCGCTCGCATGCGCGGCCAGCAGACACTCTGGCTGCCAGGCATGGACCACGCCGGCATCGCCACCCAGAACGTCGTCGAACGCGAGCTCGCCAAGGAGGGCCTGTCCCGGCACGACCTCGGCCGCGAGGCGTTCGTCGAGCGGGTCTGGCAGTGGAAGGAGGAGTCCGGCGGCCGGATCCTCGGCCAGATGAAGAAGCTCGGCGACGGTGTCGACTGGTCACGCGAACGCTTCACCATGGACCCCGGACTGTCCCGCGCCGTCCAGACGATCTTCAAGAGGCTCTTCGACGACGGGCTCATCTACCGCGCCGAGCGCATCATCAACTGGTGTCCGCGCTGCCTGACCGCGCTTTCGGACATCGAGGTCGAGCACAGCGAGGACGAGGGCGAGCTCGTCTCGATCCGCTACGGCGACGGTGACGACTCCATCGTGGTCGCCACGACCCGAGCAGAGACGATGCTCGGTGACACCGCCGTGGCCGTGCACCCCTCCGACGAGCGCTACGCGCACCTGATCGGAAGGGAAGTGGAGCTACCACTCACCGGACGTCTCATCCCGATCGTCGCCGACGAGCACGTCGACCCGGCCTTCGGCACCGGGGCGGTCAAGGTCACTCCGGCGCACGACCCGAACGACTTCGAGATCGGACGGCGCCACTCGCTGCCGTCCCTGACGATCATGGACGAGCGCGGTGTGGTCACGGCCCACGGCCCGTTCCAGGGGCTCGACCGCTTCGAGGCCAGGCCCGCGGTGGTGGCCGCGCTACGCGCCGAGGGGCGGATCGTGGCGGAGAAGCGCCCCTACCTCCACTCCGTCGGGCACTGCTCACGCTGCAAGACCGTGGTCGAGCCACGGCTCTCACTCCAGTGGTTCGTCAACGTCTCGCCCCTGGCGAAGGCGGCGGGCGATGCGGTCCGTGACGGCCGGACCAAGATCCACCCGCCGGAGCTGGCCAAGCGCTACTTCGACTGGGTCGACGACATGCACGACTGGTGCATCTCCCGGCAGCTGTGGTGGGGGCACCGTATCCCGGTCTGGTACGGTCCCGGCGGTGAGGTCGTCTGCGTCGGCCCCGACGAGCAGGCACCCGATGGTTACGTCCAGGACCCCGATGTCCTCGACACCTGGTTCTCCTCCGGGTTGTGGCCGTTCTCCACTCTCGGCTGGCCGGACAGGACACCCGAGCTGGCGAAGTTCTACCCGACCTCCGTCCTGGTGACCGGCTACGACATCCTGTTCTTCTGGGTCGCCCGGATGATGATGTTCGGCATCTACGCGATGGACGGCGAACCGCCGTTCCGGACCGTGGCTCTGCACGGCATGGTCCGGGACCAGTACGGCAAGAAGATGTCGAAGTCGTTCGGCAACGTCGTCGACCCGCTCGACTGGATCGAGCGCTTCGGTGCCGATGCCACCCGTTTCACGCTGCTGCGTGGAGCCAACCCCGGCTCCGACGTGGCGATCAGTGAGGAATGGGCAGGAGGGTCGCGCAACTTCTGTAACAAGATCTGGAACGCCACTCGTTTCGCGCTGATGAACGGTGCCGTGACGGGTGAGCTTCCGGTCGAGGAGTTGACCGCCGCCGACAGGTGGATCCTGTCCAGACTCCAGGAGATCGTCGCGTCGGTGGACGCCGCGTTCGAGGACTTCGAGTTCGCCAAGATCTCCGACCTGCTCTACCACTTCGCGTGGGACGAGGTCTGCGACTGGTACGTGGAACTCGCCAAGATCCAGATCGCCTCCGGGCAGGAGCACACCCGGCTCGTGCTGGGTCATGTCTTCGACTCGCTGCTCCGTCTGCTCCACCCGCTGGTCCCGTTCGTCACCGAGGAACTGTGGCGGGCGGTCACCGGGCACGAGTCGATCGTGGTCGCGCCATGGCCGACGGTCCAGGAGTCGTTGCGTGATCCCTCGGCGGAGGAGGAGATCATCGCGGTGCAGGGGCTGATCACCGAGGTGCGCAGGTTCCGCTCCGACCAGGGCCTCAAGCCAGGGCAGCGGGTCTCCGCGCGGCTCTCGCTCGCCGGTACGGCTCTGGCCTCTCACGAAGGGGCGATCCGGTCGTTGCTCCGGCTCGACCAGCCGTCCGAGTCGTTCGCCGCGACCGCCCGTCTCGATGTGAGCGGGGTCGTCGTGGAGATCGACACGGCGGGGGCGATCGATGTGGTCGCCGAGCGTAAGCGCATGGAGAAGGATCTCGCGGTGGCGCGCAAGGAGGCGGCCCAGGTCGCGGCCAAGCTCGGCAATGAGCAGTTCATGGCCAAGGCGCCGGACGATGTGGTGGCCAAGGTGCGATCCCGTGCCGTGCAGGCCGACCAGGACATCGCGCGGCTGCTTGCTCAGCTGGCGGCGTTGCCGACGGGCTGACAGGCTGACGGCCTGAGTTCGAGAGCAGGGCGTGAGCCCTGACCTGAGGATCCCAGCCGGCGGCTGGGAGGAGAACGGCACAGGTCAGGAAGTCGGAGTGAAGCGAGAACCCGGAGTCTCCTGACTCCGGGTTCTCGTGTTTGAGAGCTGAAGCCTCAGGGAAGACCTAGTTGTTACCGGGAAGTTGGTCATGGTGGCCCCAGGAGGCTGCTAGAGTTCTTCAGGCAGGGCAAAGTCCTGCAGCCCCCTCTGAAAATCTGGCAAATCGGGTGTGTCTGCATAAGTTGGACATCGACCGGATGTTGGAGTAAGTTAGAGGGGTTGCCCTGGAGACAGGGTGGTCGCAATCCTAGCGGATTCGGCGGGTTCAAGTCGATGGTCGGAAAACCGGCAAGTTGACACAAACCCGGCAAATCTGATAAGATGGTGACACGGAATGGAACGCCCCGAAGTCCGGGACACCGCGAAAGCGGGCCCGCGGACGACGGTGTACGCGCCCGTTTCTTGAGAACTCAACAGTGTGTTAAAAGCCAGTGCATGAAGCACAACCCTGTCCAACCTGCCTCCTTTGCGGGGTGGGGGACGGATTCCTTTGGTTGAACATCCATCATGTGTGATGGGTGCTTTCAGCCGGGAGCAACTGTTCAGACATTGTTTGGAGAGTTTGATCCTGGCTCAGGACGAACGCTGGCGGCGTGCTTAACACATGCAAGTCGAGCGGAAAGGCCCTTCGGGGTACTCGAGCGGCGAACGGGTGAGTAACACGTGAGTAACCTGCCCCTGACTCTGGGATAAGCCCGGGAAACTGGGTCTAATACCGGATACGACACCTCCCGGCATCGGGTGGGTGTGGAAAGTTTTTTCGGTTGGGGATGGACTCGCGGCCTATCAGCTTGTTGGTGGGGTAACGGCCTACCAAGGCGACGACGGGTAGCCGGCCTGAGAGGGCGACCGGCCACACTGGGACTGAGACACGGCCCAGACTCCTACGGGAGGCAGCAGTGGGGAATATTGCGCAATGGGCGAAAGCCTGACGCAGCGACGCCGCGTGGGGGATGACGGCCTTCGGGTTGTAAACCTCTTTCAGCAGGGACGAAGTTGACGTGTACCTGCAGAAGAAGCGCCGGCTAACTACGTGCCAGCAGCCGCGGTAATACGTAGGGCGCAAGCGTTGTCCGGAATTATTGGGCGTAAAGAGCTCGTAGGTGGCTTGTCACGTCGGGTGTGAAAGCTTGGGGCTTAACTCCAGGTCTGCATTCGATACGGGCTGGCTAGAGGTAGGTAGGGGAGAACGGAATTCCTGGTGTAGCGGTGAAATGCGCAGATATCAGGAGGAACACCGGTGGCGAAGGCGGTTCTCTGGGCCTTACCTGACGCTGAGGAGCGAAAGCGTGGGGAGCGAACAGGATTAGATACCCTGGTAGTCCACGCTGTAAACGTTGGGCGCTAGGTGTGGGGACCTTCCACGGTTTCCGCGCCGTAGCTAACGCATTAAGCGCCCCGCCTGGGGAGTACGGCCGCAAGGCTAAAACTCAAAGGAATTGACGGGGGCCCGCACAAGCGGCGGAGCATGTTGCTTAATTCGACGCAACGCGAAGAACCTTACCAAGGCTTGACATCGCCCGGAAAGCTTCAGAGATGGAGCCCTCTTCGGACTGGGTGACAGGTGGTGCATGGCTGTCGTCAGCTCGTGTCGTGAGATGTTGGGTTAAGTCCCGCAACGAGCGCAACCCTTGTTCAATGTTGCCAGCACGCTCCTTTTAGGGGTGGTGGGGACTCATTGGAGACTGCCGGGGTCAACTCGGAGGAAGGTGGGGATGACGTCAAGTCATCATGCCCCTTATGTCTTGGGCTGCAAACATGCTACAATGGCCGGTACAGAGGGTTGCGATACCGTGAGGTGGAGCGAATCCCTAAAAGCCGGTCTCAGTTCGGATTGGGGTCTGCAACTCGACCCCATGAAGTCGGAGTCGCTAGTAATCGCAGATCAGCAACGCTGCGGTGAATACGTTCCCGGGCCTTGTACACACCGCCCGTCACGTCACGAAAGTCGGCAACACCCGAAGCCCGTGGCCCAACCAGCTTGTCTGGGGGGAGCGGTCGAAGGTGGGGCTGGCGATTGGGACGAAGTCGTAACAAGGTAGCCGTACCGGAAGGTGCGGCTGGATCACCTCCTTTCTAAGGAGCATCGGTCGCGGTCATCTTCGGGTGGTCGTGGTCCATGCCGTGTTCGTGGGCGAACGTTCCACGCTCGGCGCGCTCATTAGTGGAGCACTGGCTATTCGGTTCGGCGGGATCGCTGATCGGTTAGTACCGCCCTGGTTCTTCGGAGTTGGGGAGTGGGAACGGCGGTTGTGGGGTTTCGCTGGGGTGAACACACTGTTGGGTCCTGAGGAAACGGACATTGTGGCGGGCCCGCTTGTGGCGGGCTTGCTGTCTGTTGGAGCCTCATGCGGGACCATCCTCCTGTCATACCAGCTCGGCCTGTTGAGGGTTCGGGTGTTGGTGGCGGGGTGGGTTTGGTCGCTGTTTGTTGTTTGAGATTTGCATAGTGGACGCGAGCATCTTTGTGGCCAAGTTTTTTAGGGCACACGGTGGATGCCTTGGCATCAGGAGCCGATGAAGGACGTGGGAGGCTGCGTTAAGCCCCGGGGAGTCGCCAACCAGACTTTGATCCGGGGATGTCCGAATGGGGAAACCTAGCACCAGTCATGTGGTGTTGCCTCCGCCTGAATGTATAGGGCGGTTGGTGGTAACGCGGGGAAGTGAAACATCTCAGTACCCGTAGGAAGAGAAAACAAATAGTGATTCCGTGAGTAGTGGTGAGCGAAAGCGGATCAGGCTAAACCGTAGGCGTGTGATAGCCGGCAGGCGTTGCGTTTACGGGGTTGTGGGACCCTCTGGGAGGAGCTGCCGTTCCTCCAGACAGTAAGAAATCCTTCCGATAGCTGAAGCTTCTGGGAAGTGGCGCCGTAGACCGTGAGAGTCGGGTAGGCGAAATTGGTTGGACTGTTGGAGGGGATCCCAAGTAGCACGGGGCCCGAGAAATCCTGTGTGAATCTGCCAGGACCACCTGGTAAGCCTAAATACTCCCTGATGACCGATAGTGAACAAGTACCGTGAGGGAAAGGTGAAAAGCGCCCCGGTGAGGGGTCGTGAAATAGTACCTGAAACCGTGTGCCTACAAGCCGTAGGAGCGTAAACGAGGCTTGCCTTGTTTGTGATGTGACTGCGTGCCTTTTGAAGAATGAGCCTGCGAGTTATGGTGTGTGGCGAGGTTAACCCGTGTGGGGGAGCCGTAGCGAAAGCGAGTCTGAATAGGGCGTTTGAGTCGCATGCTATAGACCCGAAGCGGAGTGATCTAGGCATGGGCAGGTTGAAGCGCGGGTAAGACCGCGTGGAGGACCGAACCCACCAGGGTTGAAAACCTGGGGGATGACCTGTGTTTAGGGGTGAAAGGCCAATCAAACTCCGTGATAGCTGGTTCTCCCCGAAATGCATTTAGGTGCAGCGTTGCGTGTTTCTTGCCGGAGGTAGAGCACTGGATGGCTAATGGGCCCGACAAGGTTACTGACGTCAGCCAAACTCCGAATGCCGGTAAGTGAGAGCGCAGCAGTGAGACTGCGGGGGATAAGCTCCGTAGTCGAGAGGGAAACAGCCCAGACCACCGACTAAGGCCCCTAAGCGTGTGCTAAGTGGGAAAGGATGTGGAGTCGCAGTGACAACCAGGAGGTTGGCTTAGAAGCAGCCATCCTTGAAAGAGTGCGTAATAGCTCACTGGTCAAGTGATTCCGCGCCGACAATGTAGCGGGGCTCAAGTACACCGCCGAAGTCGTGGCATTCACACGTATAACTGAGCCTTTGTGGTTTAGGTGTGTGGATGGGTAGGGGAGCGTCGTGCGGCCGGCGAAGCAGCGGAGTGATCCAGCTGTGGAGGCTGTGCGAGTGAGAATGCAGGCATGAGTAGCGAATCAGAAGTGAGAAACTTCTGCGCCGGATGACCAAGGGTTCCTGGGGCAGGCTAATCCGCCCAGGGTAAGTCGGGACCTAAGGCGAGGCCGACAGGCGTAGTCGATGGACAACGGGTTGATATTCCCGTACCCGCTACGATGCGCCAATACTGAATCCAGTGATACTAAGGGTCCTTAACCCCTCCGAGCCTTCGGGCTTGGGGTGAGGGTGAACGCCTGGCCTGAACTGGTAGTAGGTAAGCGATGGGGTGACGCAGGAAGGTAGCCCAGCCCAGGCGATGGTAGTCCTGGGGTAAGCATGTAGGACGTGTTGTAGGCAAATCCGCAACACATTGAGTCTGAGATGTGATGCCGAGCCGATTGTGGCGAAGTGGGTGATCCTATGCTGCCGAGAAAAGCCTCTAGTGAGTGTCGTGGCGGCCCGTACCCTAAACCGACTCAGGTGGTCAGGTAGAGAATACTAAGGCGATCGGGTGAACTGTGGTTAAGGAACTCGGCAAATTGCCCCCGTAACTTCGGGAGAAGGGGGGCCTTCGCTGGTGACGAACCTTTGCGTTCTGAGCTGGTGGGGGTCGCAGAGGCCAGGGGGAAGCGACTGTTTACTAAAAACACAGGTCCGTGCGAAGTCGTAAGACGATGTATACGGACTGACGCCTGCCCGGTGCTGGAACGTTAAGGGGACCGGTTAGTGGAGTTTCGACTTCGCGAAGCTGAGAACTTAAGCGCCAGTAAACGGCGGTGGTAACTATAACCATCCTAAGGTAGCGAAATTCCTTGTCGGGTAAGTTCCGACCTGCACGAATGGCGTAACGACTTCCCCGCTGTCTCAACCGCAGACCCGGCGAAATTGCACTACGAGTAAAGATGCTCGTTACGCGCAGCAGGACGGAAAGACCCCGGGACCTTCACTATAGCTTGACATTGGCGTTTGGAGCGTCTTGTGTAGGATAGGTGGGAGACGGTGAAGCTATCACGCTAGTGGTGGTGGAGTCATTGGTGAAATACCACTCTGGTCGTTTTGAACGTCTAACTTCGGTCCGTGATCCGGATCAGGGACAGTGTCTGGTGGGTAGTTTAACTGGGGCGGTTGCCTCCTAAAGAGTAACGGAGGCGCCCAAAGGTTCCCTCAGCCTGGTTGGCAATCAGGTGTCGAGTGTAAGTGCACAAGGGAGCTTGACTGTGAGACCGACGGGTCGAGCAGGAGCGAAAGCTGGGACTAGTGATCCGGCGGTGGCATGTGGAAGCGCCGTCGCTCAACGGCTAAAAGGTACCCCGGGGATAACAGGCTGATCTTCCCCAAGAGTCCATATCGACGGGATGGTTTGGCACCTCGATGTCGGCTCGTCGCATCCTGGGGCTGGAGTAGGTCCCAAGGGTTGGGCTGTTCGCCCATTAAAGCGGCACGCGAGCTGGGTTTAGAACGTCGCGAGACAGTTCGGTCCCTATCCGCTGCGCGCGCAGGAGACTTGAAAGGAGCTGTCCCTAGTACGAGAGGACCGGGACGGACGAACCTCTGGTGTGCCAGTTGTTCCGCCAGGAGCACGGCTGGTTGGCTACGTTCGGAAGGGATAACCGCTGAAAGCATCTAAGCGGGAAGCTCGCCTTGAGATGAGGTCTCCCACCCCGTGAGGGGGTAAGGCTCCCGGTAGACGACCGGGTTGATAGGCTGGAGGTGGAAGCGCAGTAATGTGTGGAGCTGACCAGTACTAATAGGCCGAGGACTTGACCACAAAGCAGTTCTTGCTCGCGTCCACTAGGCAATTCTGAGACAGCAAACGGTGGTTTGTGTGTTTCATAGTGTTACGGCGGTTATGGCGAAGGGGAAACACCCGGTTACATTCCGAACCCGGAAGTTAAGCTCTTCAGCGCCGATGGTACTGCACCGGGGACGGTGTGGGAGAGTAGGTCGCCGCCGGACAATCTTTCATATGAAGGCCCTCACCTTTCGGTGGGGGCCTTCGTGCTTTCCGGCTCCAAGCGGTATCTCAGTCCCTTTCAAGTCATCGGTGACACTCTTTCTGGCGTGACAGATTCACCGCGCACCGATTCTTTAGGCAGGCATCTCCGGACCGCGTCCATGGGCAGACGCCTGGGTGCCCATATCGTTGATACGGTCATCCTTGTAGTTCTCGCGACTCCCGTCGTGCCCTTCTTGGAGTTTGTGCTGGACGTCGACACCGAGCCTGGTTCTCTGCGCTCCTACTTCCTCACTCTCATACTCAGGGTGGTCTACGAGCCTGTGATGACCGCCTGGAAGGGGGCGACGTTCGGCAAGCTGCTCGTGAGGATCAGGGTCGTCGACAAGGAGCATGGCGAGCCGGTCACGGTGGACCCCGCCTTCGGCCGGTACGCCGTCAAAGAGGTCCTCAACATCGCACTCTTGATCTTGCCGATCCTGTTTGTCCTGTGGATCCTCTGGGCGTTGTCGCCGTTCTTCGACAGCAGCGGTTACCGTCAAGGGTGGCACGACAAGATGGCGGGGACCCGGGTCGTCGAGGCATGACGCGACGTTCCAGGCCTATGGCGCGGACATGAAAATCCCACGGGACGATTCCAGGGCCGCGTGACGATCTTTCCGGAAAGGTCCCGCCGAACGCGCGGGGCCTTTCTCGTTTCACGGTGGCTCGTATCCCATGCGGTGGCGCTCTTGCGCCATACGGGCCGGTCCGGAACCTGGTGGAAAGGTCAGTAGGCTGGGAACGTGGACTATCGAGCGGTTGAACAAGCGATCATGCAGCGCGGAGTCGAGTGGAACTTCGAGCCCAGTCTCGACAGGATCGCCGCGCTTGTGGATCTGCTGGGTTCCCCGCAGCACTCCTATCCCGTCGTGCACGTTGCCGGTACGAACGGTAAGTCGAGCACGACCCGGATGATCGAGGCGCTGCTGCGCGAGCGCAATCTGCGTGTCGGCCGGTTCACCAGCCCGCATCTGGTCTCCATGCGCGAGCGCATCAGCGTGGACGGTGCTCCGCTGAGTGAGGAGCGCTTCGTCGAGGTCTATGAGGACATCGCGCCCTACCTGGAGATGGTCGACGCTCAAGGGCGGCGGCTCTCCTTCTTCGAGACGCTCACCGCGATGGCGTTCGCGGCGTTCGCCGACGCCCCCGTGGACGTCGCGGTCATCGAGACGGGAATGGGCGGCATCACCGACGCCACCAACGTCGCGGACGGTACTGTGGCGGTCATCACGCCCATCTCCCTCGACCATGTCGACTACCTCGGGCCCGATGTCGAGACGATCGCGGGGGAGAAGGCCGGCATCATCAAGGCCGGGGCGACCGCCGTGCTCGCGCAGCAGGAGCTCCCCGCAGCCGCGGTGCTGATGCGGCAGGCGGCCGAGACGGGCGCCACCGTGGCACGCGAGGGGCTGGAGTTCGGAGTGCTGGGCCGGGAGCTCGCCATCGGCGGGCAACTGCTCCGGCTCAAGGGCCTCAAGGGGACCTATGACGACATCCTGCTTCCCCTGTACGGTGCCCACCAGGCGAGCAACGCCGCCTGCGCCCTGGCTGCGGTCGAGGCGCTGACCGGCGGGGACGAGCCTCTCGACACCGAGCTGGTGCGACAGGCGTTCCTGGGGGTGCGCTCGCCCGGCAGGCTGGAGGTGGTGCGCCGGGGCCCCACGGTCATCGTCGACGCCGCGCACAACCCGGCGGGGATGCGGGCCACTCTGGACGCGGTGCACGAGTCCTTCGACTTCGCGAAGCTCATCGGAGTGGTGGCGGTGTTCGAGGACAAGGATGTCGAGGGCATCCTGGAACTGCTGGAACCGATGATGGACGAGATCGTGGTGACCAGGAACTCCTCGCCAAGGTCCATGGACGTGGACGATCTCGCCGCGCTGGCCGAGGAGGTCTTCGGTTTCGACCGGGTGCACCAGGTCGAGCGGTTGGACAGTGCGATCGACAGGGCGATCGGCATGGCCGACGCTCTGGGAGAGTTCAGCGGTGCCGGGGTGTTGATCACAGGTTCCGTGGTCACCGCCGGTGACGCGCGGCTTCTGCTCAAGGCGGACGAGACGCAATGAGCGGTGGGTGCCGACGGCCGACGGCCGGGCGACTGAGGAGGAGCGAGAAATGATCACGGTCACTCCGGGCATGAGGCGCCTCTGCGCCAGCGTGCTCGGCATGGAGGCCATAGTCGTCGGGCTGTTCACGCCGGTGGCCATCAACACGCAGGGTGTCGAACCGGCTGTCGCGGCCACCGTCGGGCTGGGTCTGGCGCTTCTCTGTGTTCTGGTCATCGGCCTGCTCAAGCGGCCTTTCGCCTACATCGTGGGAAGCCTGATCCAGCTGCTCGCCATAGCCTCCGGCTTCATGGTCCCGACCATGTTCCTCCTCGGAGTGATCTTCGCCGCGCTGTGGATCACAGCGATATTCGTCGCTCGCCGTGTCGAGGGCGTGACTTCTCGCTAAAGTCGGCCAACATGGCCGTCCCTCCCATCCAGCCGACCCGGGCAGTGGGCGCCGGGCCCACGGGCCTGGTGCGCGCACTCCGTGTCTCGTTGATGCTCGACGTCGTCCTCGGACTGCTCGTCGCAGTAGTGCTGCCGCTGGCGATCGTCGCCATCCCCAACACCATCTCGGTGGTCGCCGCCCTCCTGCCGCCGGAAGTCTCGCAGATAGCGATGATCAGGGCGCATGGGCTGGCACTCCCCGCGATGGTCCTGACCATGCCGGTGGCCGCGGTGCTCGTACGCCGGGTGCGGGCGGCCCCGATGGTGGTCGCGGGGCTGACCCTGCTCGCCTTCGCGGACGCCGCCGGCGGCTATGCGGGGTCCACGATGCTGGTGGGGGGCCTGCGGGTCCTGCACGGTGTCGGCGCGGGCCTGCTGGTCCCCGCCACTCTGATGGCCGTCTGGGGGCGCTCGTCGTTCCTGCGGGCACTGTGGGCAGCCGTGCTGGCGGCGAGTCTCCTGGCCGCACAGGCGCTCGCGCTCTGGCCCCTCGACCAGGTCGACTCCTGGCGCGTCACCCTGCAGCCGTACCCGATGCTCACCGGGGTGGCGCTCGCGCTGGCCGCGCTCTACCTCGTGCTGTGGCTGAAGGACGGTGGGAGCACCGCCGGTCCGGACGCGGCCGTCGCGGCACGCGGGCGCACGCTGTGGGCGGTCGTGCCCGCCGCGGGCGTCGCGGCCCTCGCCCTGGGAAGCACGTTCGACTGGTCGGCGGGTCTCGTGATCCGCGCGGCTCTGGTGTCCGTCGTCGTGCTGCTCGCTCTGGCCTCCTCGGGGGCCTCACGGGGGGCCGTCGGCCGCGCGCCGGCCTACGCGATGGTCGCGGTCGGCGTCGTGGTCCTGCCCACCGCGGCCCAGGTCACCTATGTCGAACTCGGCGGGCTGGGAGGTCCTGGCCTGTCCGGCCTCTGGTCGGCCTTCGCGACCGCCACCCTGGTGGCCCTCCTCGCCGCCGCGCTGACGAACCGGCTGGGCGCGACGGCGATGCCCGTGGTCACCGCCGGTGGACTGGTGGTGGTGGTCGCGGGCCTGTGTGCGGTACGGCTGTTCCTGCCCGCTCCGGGCGGGCTCGCGCTGATCCTCCCGTTCACACTGCTCGCGGGCGGCGCCTCGGTGGCCATCACCGGCGCGTTGCGCTCCTGTGCCGAGGAGGCCGCGCTCCTGGCGCTGTCGCTGTTCTTCCCCGCGGTGCTGGCCGGATTCCTGCTGGGCAGCGGCGTCCAGGTCGCCCAGCTGCGGGAGGCCAAGACTCCGCAGGCGCTGGTCGACGGGTTCGTGGACGCTCTGCACCTGTGGGCGCTGATCGGGGGCGGCCTGGTGCTGGTGGTGATCGTGCTCGCTGCTGTGCTGGCCCGTCTCCTGCCGGGGAGTCAGGGGAGTCCGGGGAGCTCGCCGGATGCCGGTACGGCGGACACCTCACCCGTGGCGGGCCCCTCCTCTGGGCTGGTGCCCTCTCCCGCGGGGGAGATCGATCCCGTCGGCGGTGCATGGCGGGAGGCCGTCACGCGAGGACAGCCAGGGCCCACGGTGGCGCGGCCGCGCTCCGAGGCGGTGACCGGTTCTCACACGCCGGCCCGCTCGAAGCCGGAGGCCGGGCCGGAGCGCGGGTCCGTCGCCGCGGCCGGAGGAGGTACCGGAGCGGGCAAGGGCAACAGGTCCAGGCCTCGGCACGAGCCGGACCGCGTTCCCGAGCGGGACCCCGACGCGGAGCCGGAGCCGGAGAAGGTGGTCGCGCCGCCGGTGGTGGTGCCACCGCCCGCGCCCTCCCCGGAGGACGGCCCGGGAAGCGGTCCGGCCCTGCAGTGACTCCGCCGACCACGGGAAAGCGCGCGAAGGGCGGTAAACTTCGCGCGATTACCGCAGTCAGCGACCCATACGTGTTCGAAGGAGAACCTCAGTGTCCGAGCGCACCCTTGTCCTGATCAAGCCCGACGGTGTGGCGCGTGGTCTCATCGGCGACGTGATCGCCCGTGTCGAGCGCAAGGGCCTGAAGGTCGTGGCGCTGGAGCTGCGCACCCTGGACGTCGACACCGCCAAGACGCACTACGCCGAGCACTCCGAGCGGCCGTTCTTCGGTGAGCTGGTGGAGTTCATCACCTCCGGTCCGCTGGTCGCGCTGGTGCTGGAGGGACCGCGCGCCATCGAGGCCTTCCGCTCCCTCGCCGGCCTGACCGACCCGGTCAAGTCCGCTCCCGGCACCATCCGCGGCGACCACGCTCTGGAGATCGGCGAGAACGTCGTCCACGGCTCGGACTCCCCCGAGTCCGCCGCAAGGGAGATCAAGATCTTCTTCCCGGATCGCTTCTAGGCGCCCGCTTTTATCGTGTTTGTCGGGCCCCGCCGTCCTTCTGGACGGCGGGGCCCGACCTGTTTGGCTAACCCAAGATTTTGCTGCGGTAGGCCGGCTCATTGCGCTCAAGGGTGGGTGCGTCACGTTACGATTCGAGTGCGTTCCGTAGTTTTCGCCGACGACCTGACGGAAGGAGGCCAGCCTTCCTCATGGGCAGCAATCTTGCTTTTTTGGGCCGTGACATGGCAGTCGACCTCGGCACCGCGAACACCCTCGTGTACGTCAGAGGGCGCGGAATCGTGCTCAACGAGCCGTCCGTCGTAGCGATCAACAGCATCACCGGGAAGATCGTGGCCGTTGGCATCGAGGCCAAGCGGATGATAGGCCGCACTCCAAGCAATATCATCGCGATCCGTCCGCTCAAGGACGGTGTCATCGCCGACTTCGACGTCACCGAGCGCATGCTGCGCTACTTCATCCAGCGGGTGCACAAGCGCCGCCATTTCGCCAAGCCGCGCATCATCATCGCCGTGCCGAGTGGGATCACCGGGGTCGAGCAGCGGGCGGTCAAGGAGGCCGGATACCAGGCGGGCGCCCGCAGGGTCTACATCGTTGAGGAACCCATGGCCGCCGCGATCGGCGCCGGGCTCCCCGTGCACGAGCCCACCGGCAACATGGTGGTCGACATAGGCGGCGGCACCACCGAGGTGGCGATCATCTCGATGGGCGGCGTGGTGACCAGCCAGTCGATCAGGGTGGGCGGTGACGAGCTCGATCAGGCGATCATCGCCTTCGCGAAGAAGGAGTACTCGCTCATGCTCGGCGAGCGCACCTCCGAGGAGATCAAGATGGCCATCGGCTCCGCCTGCATGCTCCCGGAGGAGAGCCATGCCGAGATCAGGGGGCGTGACCTGGTCAGCGGCCTGCCGAAGACGATCGTGGTGTCGGCGGCCGAGATCCGCAAGGCCATCGAGGAACCGCTCAACGTGATCGTCGACGCGGTCAAGACCACACTTGACAAGTGCCCGCCGGAGCTATCCGGAGACCTCATGGACCGGGGAATCGCCCTCACCGGAGGCGGGGCGCTCCTCAAGGGCATGGACGAGCGGCTGAAGGCCGAGACCGGCATGCCGATCCACCTCGTCGACAACGCCCTCGACTCCGTGGCGCTTGGCACGGGCAAGTGCGTCGAGGACTTCGACGCCCTGCAGCAGGTCCTGGTTCCCGAGCCGCGGCACTGATGAAGGACACCCGCCGGGCACGGGTCAACCTGGGGCTGCTGTTGGCCGCCGCGCTCGTGCTCGTGACCATCGACCACCGTTCGGCCACGCAGTCCCCGTTCGGGCCGCTCCGCATGGTCGGCACGACATTGTTCGGCACCGCGGAGAGCGTGGGGTCGGGGATCGTGCGGCCGGTCGGCGAGTTCTTCGAGACGATGACCGGTGCCCCTTCCGCGCGTGGACGCATCGAGGAGTTGCTCGCGGAGAACCAGCGGCTCAAGCGGGACCTGGTGGCGCAGAGCCTCGACCGGGGGCGTTCGGAGGAGCTGCGCAAGCTGCTCGGAGTCTCGGGTACCGGCGGATACAAGATCCTGCCCACCCAGGTGATCGCCCGGCGCGGGGCTCCCGGGTTCGAGGAGGCCGTCGAACTCGACGTGGGGCGCCTCGACGGGGTGCGCACCGAGATGACGGTGCTGAACGCCGACGGCCTGGTCGGCAGGGTGATCCACGTGGGCGCGTCCACCTCGACCGTGGTCCTGCTCAGCGACCCTGCCTCAGCGGCCGGAGCCCGGCTGGAGGGAAGCAACGAGATCGGAGTGGTGCACGGGGTGGGGGAGAACGGCCGCCTGGTCCGCTTCCGGCTGCTCGACTCGACCGCGCCCATCATCCCCGGCCACCGCATCGTGAGTTTCGGTTCCCAGCGCGGCGCCCCGTACGTGGCGGGGGTGCCGATCGGGGTGGTGGAGCGGGTGGAGGCCACGCCAGGTGAGCTGACCCGCATCGCGTACGCACGGCCGTACGCCGACCTCACCGCGCTGGACGTGGTCGGCGTGGTGGTGCAGGCGCCGCGCCGCGACCCGCGTGACGCGGTGCTCCCCTCCGGCCCGCGAAAGGCGGCGCCTCCACGCTTCCAGCGAGAGGGGGTCTGACGGGATGGGGCGCAACGCGATCTTCGTGGCGCTGCTCCTGGGAATCATGATTTTCCAGGTGACCGTCGTCAACAGGCTGCCGCTGCCGGGGCAGGCCGCGCCGGATCTGGTGCTGCTCGCCGTGGTGGGGTACGCGCTGGCCCGCGGGGCAGCGGCGGGGGCGGCCATGGGGTTCGCCGCCGGGCTTCTCAGCGACGTGCTGCCACCGGCCGCGCACCTGTTCGGGCACCACGCGCTGGTGCTCTGCCTCGTCGGCTTCATCGCGGGACGCGCCGTGGAGAGCCATCCGGGGGCGGGGCCGCTCGCAGCGCTGGCCTGCGCGGTCGCCGGTCCGGTGATCGCGGTGGCGACCGGCGCTCTGCTGGGAGACCCGCGGACCGGTGTGTCCATGCTCACGACCGCGCTGCCGCAGGCGGTGCTCTACAACCTGCTCGCCGCGTCGCCGGTGGTGTGGGTGGTGCGAAGGCTCGTCTGCGGGCCGGAGCCGCGCCCCGTCCAGGTGCTCGGATACGTCATGCGGAGCCGCCTGTGAGGCATCTCGTGCTGGGGAACACGTGAGCGGCGGTGGGAGGAGCGGGCATGGGCCTGATGCGGGGGCGGCTGGTCGTGGTGCAGTTGCTGGTGGTGTCGATGCTGGCGTTGCTCACCGTCCGGCTCTGGCAGGTGCAGGTGGTGCGCGGTCCGGAGTACGTGGTGGCCGCCACCGAGACACGTACGCGCGATGTCGTCGTTCCCGCGGTACGCGGGCAGATCCTTGACTCGACGGGCCGTCCGCTGGTCCGAAACCGGACCACGCTGGTGGTCTCGGTCGACCGCACCCGCCTGAACCGGATGGAGGGCAACGGCAAGGAGGTGCTCGAGAAGCTGGCCGCCGTGCTCGGCCGTCGCCCCGCCGAGTTACGGGAGCGCATCAGGGCATGCGGGCCAGGGGTCGCCCGCCCCTGCTGGCCGGGCTCCCCGTACCAGCCGATCCCCATCGACGCGGATGTCACCACGCGCGAGGCCCTGCAGATCCTGGAACGGCAGGAGGAGTTCCCCGGGGTCACGGCCGAGGTGCAGGCGGTACGGGAGTATCCGAGCCGGAGCGCGGGAGCTCAGGCGCTCGGCTACCTGCAGCCGATCACGCAGGAGGAGCTGAACAGGCGCGACGGGCTCAGGGCGGCGTTCTCCGGGGTCGACCTGGTGGGCAGGGACGGCCTGGAGTCGGTCTACGACGTGTCGCTGCGGGGGACGCCGGGGATGCGGCGGGTGCAGGTCGACCGGCTTGGCAAGGTCATCGGGGTGGAGCAGCACGTGCCTCCGGTGCCGGGTGACACGCTCATCACCAGCATCGACTCCAGGGTGCAGGCCACGGCGGAGAAGGCGCTGGCCGAGGCGATGAAGGGCGCGCCCACGGCCGACGGCGCGGCGGCGGTGGTGCTGGACGTGAAGACGAGCAGGGTCATCGCCCTGGCCAGCGCGCCGACGTACGATCCGGCGATCTGGACCGGGGGAATCTCCGAGGTGCAGTACCAGCGCCTGCTGTCCGGCAAGGCGGGCAAGCCGTTGGTCTCCCGGGCCATCAAGGGCGAGTTCGCGCCTGGCTCGACGTTCAAGGTGTCGTCGGTGGCGGCGATGCTCAAGGACGGCTACCCGTTGCACGGTCAGTACGACTGTCCAGGGTCCTTCATGGTGGGCGACCGGCCGTTCAACAACTTCCGGGGTATCGGGCTGGGAACGCTCACCCTGCACATGGCGCTGGTGAAGTCCTGCGACACGATCTTCTACCGGGCGGCCTACGAGCAGTGGCTGCGCGACGGCGGGCTCAATCCCAAGGGGAGGACCAAGGAACCGATGGCGGCCATGGCGCGCGCCTACGGTTTCGGCCGCCCCACCGGTATCGACCTGCCGGGTGAGTCGGCGGGACGGATCCCTGACCGGGCGTGGAAGAAGACGCTCTGGTCGGCGACCAAGGACACCAACTGCAAGCGGGCCAGGACCGGCTACCCGGAGGTGGCCAGAAGCAGCCCCAGCAGGGCCGCCTTCCTCAAACGGCTGGCGTACGAGAACTGCCTGGAGGGGTACCAGTGGCGGCCCGGTGACGCCGCCAACTTCTCCATCGGGCAGGGCGACGTGCTGGTGACGCCGCTGCAGCTGGCGGCGGCCTACGCGGCGCTGGTCGGGGACGGCAGGCTGCGCAGCCCCCGGCTGGGCTGGGCGCTGGTGCGCCCCGACGGCACCAAGGTCAAGGAGATCGAGGTGCCGGTGGTGGGCAGGCTGCCGCTCTCATCGCGGGAACGGGCCTACATCAAGGGGGCGCTGAGCGAGGTCGCCTCCGACGGCACCGCGGCCGGGGCCTTTGTCGGGTTTCCCATGAACAAGGTCAAGGTCGGCGGAAAGACCGGCACCGCCGAGGTCTATGGCAAGGCCGACACGTCGTGGTTCGCCTCGTTCGCCCCGACGGACAAGCCGCAGTTCGTGATCGTCGCCATGGTGTCCCAGGGCGGGATGGGCGCCCAGACCGCGGCTCCGGCGGTGCGGAAGATCTACGAGGGCATCTTCGGATTCAAGCCCGACGGCAAGCAGGTCTCCCCGATCCTGCCGGGCGGGCGCCCGGTGAGAGCGCTTCCGGTGATCGCGAAAGACGGGACGGTGGCGCGATGAGGTCCGCTGTGCTGTCCGCGGTGCGGTCCGTGACGGCGTCGGCGGTGACATCCGCCAGGAGGGCGGCGTGAACCGGGTGGCGGCCGCGCCGCCGAGGGCGTCGTTGGCCGGCAGGACGGTGGCGGCGGTCGCCGCGGTGGGCCGGATGGACGGGTTGATGCTGGTCGCCGTAGCCGCCCTGGGGGTCATCGGCACGATGCTGGTCTGGTCTTCGACCAGGACCTGGGCGGCCGGCTCCACCGGACTGGTCAAGAAGCACATCCTCAACCTCGTCATCGGGGCCGTGCTGGCCGGTACGGCCGCGATGCTGGACCACCGGACGCTGAGAACCTTCGCGCCGCTGGTGTACGGCGTGACGCTGATCGGGCTGCTTCTGGTGATCACACCCCTCGGCAGCACGGTGAACGGCGCACACTCGTGGATCATGCTGGGCGGTGGTTTCGCGTTCCAGCCCTCGGAGTTCGCCAAGCTCGGCCTGGTGCTGATGCTCGCCATGCTGCTGGCCCAGCCCGCTCGCGGCACCGACCGGCCGAGGAGTTTCGACGTCGTGATCGCGCTGGTGGTGGCCGTCTTCACCATGGGGTTGGTGATGCTCCAGCCCGACCTGGGAACCACGATGGTCATCGGGGTGATCACGGCCGGTGCGATCGTCGTGGCCGGCGCCCGCAAGCGCTGGATCGGCGGGCTCACCCTCGTCGTGGTCGGCGCGGGGGTGGCCGTCTGGTTCCTCGACATCCTGGAGCCGTACCAGATCGCCCGGTTCACCGCGTTCCTCAACCCGGCCAGCGATCCACGCGGGGTCGGCTACAACAGCACCCAGTCGTTGATCGCGATCGGGTCGGGGGAGGTGTTCGGCAAGGGGCTGTTCGGGGGTGGTCAGACCACCGGCCGCTTCGTACCCGAGCAGCACACCGACTTCATCTTCACGGTGGCGGGGGAGGAGTTCGGCTTCCTCGGTTCGGTCACCGTGGTGGCACTGCTCGGGGTGATCCTGCTGCGGGGGGTGCGGATCGCGCGGGAGTGCGAGGACCGGTTCGGCACGCTGGCGGCCGGGTCGATCGTGTGCTGGCTGGCCTTCCAGTCGTTCGTCAACATCGGGATGACGGTCGGGATCATGCCGATCACCGGTCTTCCCCTGCCGTTCGTCTCCTACGGCGGCACAGCCACCTTCGCCAACATGATTGCTTTTGGGATACTTCAAGCGATTCACATGCGTCGGCAGTCCTTCTAGCACCGGCATGGGTGACTGCCTATGGCACTCTCTCCAGGCGGATATTCTTGATGCCATGTCTGTCGAGTCGCTGTTTCCCCGTCTGGAAGCGCTCCTGCCCAGAGTGCAGAAGCCGATCCAGTATGTTGGAGGTGAGCTCAACTCGGCCGTCAAGGACTGGGACGAGACGACGGTCCGCTGGGCGTTGATGTATCCGGACGCCTACGAGGTCGGTCTGCCCAACCAGGGCGTCCAGATTCTCTACGAGATCCTCAACGAGCTGCCGGAGACGCTGGCCGAGCGGACCTACGCGGTCTGGCCCGACCTGGAGGCGCTCATGCGCGCCGAGGGCGTACCTCAGTTCACGGTCGACGCGCACCGTCCGGTACGGGCGTTCGACGTGCTCGGTCTCTCCTTCTCGACCGAGCTCGGCTACACCAACATGCTGACCGCGCTGGATCTGGCGGGCATCCCGCTGGAGGCGTCGGAGCGGGGCGACGATGATCCGATCGTCCTGGCCGGCGGTCACGCGGCGTTCAATCCCGAGCCGATCGCCGACTTCCTCGACGCCGCCGTGCTGGGCGACGGGGAGCAGATCGCCATCGCGATCACCGAGGTCATCCGCGAGTGGAAGGCCGAGGGCTCGCCCGGCGGGCGCGACGGGCTGCTGATGCGGCTGGCCGAGTCCGGCGGGGTCTACGTGCCGAAGTTCTATGACGTCGACTACCACCCCGACGGCCGTATCCAGCGCGTCGCACCCAACAGGTCGGGTGTGCCGTGGCGGATCCACAAGCACACGGTCATGGATCTGGACGAGTGGCCGTACCCGAAGAAGCCGCTGGTCCCGCTGGCCGAGACCGTGCACGAGCGGTTCAGCGTGGAGATCTTCCGCGGCTGCACCCGGGGTTGCCGGTTCTGCCAGGCCGGCATGATCACCCGCCCGGTGCGTGAGCGTTCGATCACCACGATCGGCGACATGGTCGAGGCGGGCGTGAAGGCGTCAGGTTTCAACGAGGTCGGCCTGCTGTCGCTCTCCTCGGCCGATCACTCCGAGATCGGTGAGGTCGCCAAGGGGCTGGCGGATCGTTACGAGGGCACCAACACCTCGCTCTCGCTGCCCTCGACCCGGGTCGACGCGTTCAACATCGACCTGGCCAACGAGTTCTCCCGCAACGGCCGACGCTCCGGTCTGACGTTCGCCCCCGAGGGCGGCTCCGAGCGGATGCGCAAGGTGATCAACAAGATGGTCACCGAGGAAGACCTGATCAGGACCGTCACCACCGCGTACACCCAGGGCTGGCGGCAGGTGAAGCTCTACTTCATGTGCGGCCTGCCCACCGAGGAGGACGTCGACGTCGAGGGCATCGCCGACCTGGCCAAGAAGGTGATCAAGGCCGGCCGGGAGGCCACCGGGTCGCGCGACGTCCGCTGCACGGTCTCCATCGGTGGCTTCGTTCCCAAGCCGCACACCCCGTTCCAGTGGGCCGGCCAGGCCGACCACGAGACGGTCGACCGCAGGCTCAGGGCGTTGAAGGAGGCCCTGCGCGGTGACAGGGAGTACGGCCGGGCGATCGGCCTGCGCTACCACGACGGCAAACCCTCGATCGTGGAAGGCCTGCTGTCGCGGGGCGACCGCCGGGTCGGGGAGGTCATCCGCGCGGTGTGGGCGGACGGCGGCCGGTTCGACGGCTGGAGCGAGCACTTCTCCTACCAGCGCTGGATGGACGCCGCGGCCAAGGTCGGCGTCGACGTCGACTGGTACACCACCCGCGAGCGCGAGGAGAACGAGGTCCTGCCCTGGGACCACCTCGATGCCGGTCTCGACCGCGAATGGCTCTGGCAGGACTGGCAGGACGCGGTCAACGACGTCGAGGTCGAAGACTGCCGATGGACCCCGTGCTACGACTGCGGCGTCTGTCCCACGATGGGGACGGAGATCCAGATCGGGCCCACCGGGAAGAAGCTGCTGCCACTGACGGTTGTCTGAGGTAGGCGGTGCGTGAGCGCCGCCCACCAGGAGACGACCACGACTTTGGAAGGACGACACCACCCTGAAACCCGCTCCCGACGGGCCGCCGCCCGCGCCAGTGGTGCAGCGCCTCCGTGTGCGCTACGCCAAGCGCGGCCGCCTGCGCTTCACCAGCCACCGCGACATCTCCCGGGCGCTTGAACGCGCGGTCCGGCGAGCCGACGTCCCGGTGGCGTTCAGCGCGGGCTTCTCGCCCCACCCGAAGATCTCCTATGTGGGAGGGGCCGCACCCACCGGGGTCGCCAGCGAGGCCGAATACCTCGAGATCAGCCTGACGCGCGAGTGTGACCCGGAGCGGCTGCGAGTCGCTCTGGACGCCTCGTTGCCTCCCGGTCTCGACGTACTCGACGTCGTGGTGGCCGGCCCCGCGAGTCTGGCCGACCAGATGGAGTGCTCGGCGTGGGAACTGCGGCTGCCCGGAGCCGATCTCGCCCTCGCCGGTGTCGCGGTTGAGAAATTCGTCGCCACCGATCACGTCGAGGTCGAACGCCTTACCAAGAAGGGGATGCGACGTTTCGACGCGCGGGAGGCGGTGCTGAGCCTCGCGGCATTTGAGGGCAAAGGGACAACAGCAGGTCAGGCGTCCAGTCGGCCATGTGTCATACTTCGCATGGTTGTACGGCACGCAACTCCTGCCGTTCGACCCGACGACGTTCTCACTGGACTGCGTCTTGTGGCTGACTTCGCGCCGCCGGTGCCCCCCGAGGTGACCAGGCTGGCGCAGGGCCCGCTGGACGTTCGCACCGGTGAGCCCGCTGATCCGTTCGGCCTGGACCGCGACATTACGCGCGGCGGCGAAGCGGAACCGGTGGGCAGGCACGTCGGCGGCGACATATAGGACTTGGCGCCGGGCTATGAGCCTGGCGGACAGTGAGAGACGAGAGCTCCCGCGCGGCGCGGAGACGTGCCCGGGAGCTGAACGGGAGAGCGCCCGCATGCTCGACAACGAGCCCAACGCCGGGGTCAACAGCCTCGGTGGGGATACGACAACAGAAGAGACGCGGCCACCGGCGCCCCGGCGCAGGGCCGCGAGCCGACCTGCGGGACCTCCGCCGGAGGTACCGGATTCGGTTCCCGAGGTCGTGACGGCACCCGCACCCCGGGCGGCGTCCGGCATCTCGCCGGAACCGTCGGAGGCCGGTGCGTCCGGGCCCGCGGCGGAGCCCGCGAAGGCCGCGGAACCCGCCGAGGCCGAGGAGGCGAAGGCGGCGGCGCCCAAGCGCGCCACCAGGCGCAAGGCCGCCGCGACGGACGGCACCGTCACCACCGCGCGGCGTAGTCGTGCGAAGAAGGTGACCGAACCGGTCGCCGAGCCTGTCGAGACGGCGGACGCAGAGGCGGCGCCCGCGGCGCCCGCCGCCGTCCAGGAGCCCGCCACCCCTGTCAAGCGCACCCGTACGCGCAAGAAGGCGGTCGTGCAGGAGGAGCCGGCCGTGGCCGAGGAGGTCACCGGTGAGGCGCCCATGGCGGGAGCGGAGGAGACCGAGGCGGAGCTGCTGCTCGAACTGCCCGTCGACGAACCGCTCGACGACGAGCCGGCGGGTGAGGAAGTCGTCGAGGAACGGCGGCCGGGGCTGTTCGCCGACCCCTTCGGGCTGGTCGCCCAAGAACGTTCCGAGGTGCCCTCGGTGACCTTCCAGGCACCCGCGGCGGTGTTCCAGCCGCTGTTCCAGGCCCCCGACCCGCAGCGGGCCACGCAGCCCGCCGCCCGGCTCGCGCCGGTCCAGCCTCCCGCGCCGCAGCCGGAGCCCGAGCCCGTCGAGGCGAAGGCCGCCGAGATCGCCGAGGAGCCCGAGGACGAGGACACGGACGGAGACGAGGACGCCGGTGGCCGTCGGCGTCGGCGCCGCAGGGGCGGTCGGGGCCGTGGCAAGACGCGGGACCTCGACGAGAGCGAGGAGACCGAGGCCGAGCAGGACGAGGAGGACAGGCCCGAGGCTGAGCAGGACGAGGACTCGGAGAGCGGCAGCTCGCGCCGGCGTCGCCGCAGGCGGCGCAGGGGCGCCGACGAGGCGGGTGAGGTTCACGACGATCCGCCGAACACCGTGGTGCGCATCCGCGCGCCCCGCGCCGGGCGCAGCACCTCGGTGGACGAGGTGCAGAGTGTGCGAGGCTCGACCCGTCTGGAGGCCAAGAAGCAGCGCCGCCGCGAGGGGCGCGAGCTTGGCCGCAGGCGTCCGCCGATCATCACCGAGTCGGAGTTCCTGGCCCGCAGGGAGTCCGTCGAGCGCATGATGGTGGTCCGCCGTACCGGCGGGCGCACCCAGATCGCGGTACTGGAGGACGGGGTCCTCGTCGAGCACTACGTCAACCGCGAGGCGAGCCAGTCGTACGTGGGCAACGTCTATCTCGGCAAGGTGCAGAACGTCCTGCCGAGCATGGAGGCCGCGTTCGTCGACATCGGCAAGGGCCGTAACGCGGTGCTGTACGCCGGAGAGGTGAACTTCGACACCGCCGGGCTGGAAGGACAGCCCAAGCGGATCGAGGTGGCGCTGAAGTCGGGCCAGTCGGTGCTGGTGCAGGTCACCAAGGACCCGATGGGTCACAAGGGCGCCCGCCTGACGAGCCAGATCAGCCTGCCCGGGCGCTACCTGGTCTACGTGCCCGACGGCTCGATGACCGGGATCAGTCGCAAGCTCCCCGACAAGGAGCGCACCCGCCTCAAGAGCATCCTCAAGAAGGTCATGCCGGAGAACGCCGGGGTCATCGTCCGCACGGCCGCCGAAGGCGCGTCGGAGGACGAGCTGAGCCGCGACGTGGCCAGGCTGTCGGCGCAGTGGGAGAACATCCAGCGCAAGGCCAAGTCGGCCAGCGCGCCGGAGTTGCTCTCCTCCGAGCCGGACCTGACGGTCCGGGTGGTCCGAGACGTGTTCAACGAGGACTTCTCCTCGCTGGTCGTCGCGGGAGACGAAGTGTGGGAGACGGTCGACGAGTACGTCCGTTACGTCGCCCCGCACCTGGCCGACCGCCTCGGCAGGTGGGAGGAGGACGGCGACGTCTTCGCCGCCTACCGGATCGACGAGCAGATCGCCAAGGCGATGGAGCGCAAGGTCTGGCTGCCCAGCGGTGGCTCGCTGGTGATCGACCGGACCGAGGCCATGACCGTGGTCGACGTCAACACCGGCAAGTTCACCGGTCAGGGCGGCAACCTCGAGGAGACCGTCACCCGCAACAACCTGGAGGCGGCCGAGGAGATCGTCCGCCAGCTCAGGCTGCGCGACATCGGCGGCATCATCGTCATCGACTTCATCGACATGGTGCTGGAGAACAACCGGGACCTGGTGCTGAGGCGGCTGCTGGAGTGCCTGGCCCGCGACCGTACCAAGCACCAGGTCGCCGAGGTCACCTCCCTGGGCCTGGTCCAGATGACGCGTAAGCGGGTCGGTCAGGGCCTCCTGGAGGCGTTCTCCACGGTCTGCGAGTGCTGCAACGGCCGCGGCCTGCACGTCTCGACCGAGCCGGTCGAGGGCAAGCCGGAGCCGCGTGGTACGCAGGGCAAGATGGCGGTCGAGAAGGCCGTCGCGGAGAAGCTCGGCAAGGACGGTAGCCACGCTGTGGCGGCCGGTGACCAGTCGGGTCGTGATACGGTGACCGATGCGCTTGATGGCGTCCAGAACGAGGACGGTCAGGCAGCACAGGCTTCTGGCCGGGGGCGGAGACGCTCCCGCAAGGCCAGGCCGGCCGAGTAGGTCCTGTCCCGCAGATTCTGCCGTGGCGTGGGTCTGCCGGATGGTGTCTCGTAGGGCGGAAGAGGAGCTCATAGCGTGCTATGGGTGACGGAGACCGTCGCGAGGCCCCGTCCGGTGACCAAGGCAGGCAGAAGATCCAAGGAGCAGGTCCTGAGGTCGGCACCCCCGACGTTCCGCCCGGTTCGACCAGGACACCGTCAATCCGGTATTCTGGTGAACCGGTGCGCTCATGGCGCGCCCTGTTCGCGCGCCTACCCGGTACGTCATCAATGACCACAGCCGGATGCGGGGCGCAGCATCCAGCGAGCAAGCAGTCAGAAGAAGGGTTCCGCGGTGTACGCGATCGTTCGTTGCGGCGGCAGGCAGCAGAAGGTCTCCGTCGGTGACGTCCTTGAAGTGGACAAGGTCGCCGGCGAGGTCGGTTCCACGGTTTCGCTGCCGACGGTCCTCGTCGTCAACGACGGCGACGTGACCACCGAGGCGGGCAAGTTCACGGTTGCCGCCGAGATTCTCGGTGAGACCAAGGGTCCGAAGATCCGGATTCTGAAGTACAAGAACAAGTCGGGGTACAAGAAGCGCCAGGGTCACCGTCAGCGGTACACCCAGGTGAAGATCACCGGCATCGACCAGGCCTGAGTTTCGGGAGTTTTGCGAGATGGCACACAAGAAGGGCGCGTCGTCCACTCGGAACGGCCGCGACTCCAACGCCCAGCGGCTCGGTGTGAAGCGCTTCGGTGGTCAGCTGGTCAACGCCGGCGAGATCATCGTTCGTCAGCGTGGCACCCACTTCCACCCCGGCGACAACGTCGGCCGTGGCAGTGACGACACGCTGTTCGCGCTGGCCGCAGGCCACGTTCTGTTCGGTGTCAAGCGCGGGCGCCGCGCGGTGAGCATCGTTCCGGTCGCGGAGTAGATTCGCACCGACAGACGTTGAGGGCAGGGGTGGATCGCATTCGGCGGTCCACCCCTGTTCGCGTTTTCCGCAGAAGTTCCCGTAGATAGAGGTAGGAAAGTAGAGATGCCGGACTTTGTGGACCAGGTGGTCCTGCACATCAAGGCCGGTGACGGGGGAAACGGCTGCGCCTCTGTCCATCGGGAGAAGTTCAAGCCGCTGGGAGGTCCGGACGGGGGCAACGGCGGCCGCGGCGGCGACGTGATCCTGGAGGTGGACGCCAACACGGCGACGCTCCTGGAGTACCACCGCCGCCCGCACCGCAAGGCCGACAACGGCAAGCAGGGGCAGGGCTCCAACCGCGACGGCGCCAACGGTCCCGACATCGTCATCCCGGTACCGGACGGCACCGTGGTCAAGGACGCCGACACCGGTGAGGTCCTCATCGACCTGGTCGGCGCGGGCACCCGCTATGTGATCGCCGAGGGCGGGCACGGCGGGCTCGGCAACGCCGCGCTGGCCTCCACCAAGCGCAAGGCCCCCGGTTTCGCGCTGCTCGGCGAGCCCGGCGACGAGCTCGACGTGATGCTGGAGATGAAGAGCGTCGCCGACGTGGCGCTGGTCGGCTTCCCCAGCGCGGGCAAGTCCTCCCTCATCGCGGCCCTCTCCGCCGCCCGGCCGAAGATCGCCGACTACCCGTTCACCACGCTGGTCCCCAACCTCGGGGTGGTCACCGCGGGCGCGACCGTCTTCACGGTCGCGGACGTGCCAGGCCTGATCCCCGGCGCCTCACAGGGCAAGGGCCTGGGGCACGAGTTCCTGCGCCACGTCGAGCGCTGCAACACACTGGTGCACGTGATCGACTGCGCCACGATGGAGCCGGGCCGCGACCCCATCAGCGACTACGAGGCGATCGAGGCCGAGCTCGCGGCATACGGCAAGCTGGAGGACCGGCCGCGCCTGGCGGTGCTCAACAAGTCCGACGTGCCCGACGCCCGCGACCTGGCCGACATCGTCGGGCCGATGCTCGAGGAGCGGGGGCTCCGGGTCTTCTCGATCTCCGCGGCCACCCACGAGGGGCTCAAGGAACTGACCTACGCCATGGGGGAGATGGTCGCCGCGGCCAGGGCCGCCGCCCCCGCCCCCGAGCCGACCCGACTGGTCATCAGGCCCAAGCAGCACGGTGACACGGGATTCGTCGTCCGCCGGGTCGACGAGGACACCTTCCAGGTCACCGGGGCCAAGCCGGAGCGGTGGATCCGCCAGACCGACTTCACCAACGACGAGGCCGTGGGCTATCTGGCCGACCGGCTGGAGCGGCTGGGTGTCGAGGAGGAGCTGACCAAGGCCGGGGCGAAGGCCGGGGCCGAAGTGATCATCGGTTCCATGGAGAACGGCTACATCTTCGACTGGCAGCCGACGCTCAACGCCGAGGCCGTGCACCAGGGGCCGCGCGGGTCGGACAACCGGCTCGGTTAGTACGCCTTCCGCTGTTCTCTCAATGATCATTTTTGAAAGGTGCGTGTCGTGGACTCTGCGCGCGAACGGATCCGTAAGGCCTCACGCCTCGTCGTGAAGGTGGGTTCGTCCTCGCTCACCACTCCGCAGGGAATGATCGACGTCGACCGGGTGGACGCCCTGGTCGATGTGCTCGGCGCCCGACGGAAGTCCGGTACCCAGATCGTGCTGGTCTCCTCGGGCGCGATCGCGGCGGGCCTCGGCCCGCTGGGCCTGGCGGCCAGGCCACGCGACCTCGCCACCCAGCAGGCCGCGGCCTCGGTCGGCCAGGGCGTGCTGGTGGCCCGCTACACCTCCTCCTTCGCCCGGTATGGTCTGCGGGTCGGTCAGGTGTTGCTGACCGCCGACGACATGATGCGCCGCTCGCACCACGTCAACGCCGAGCGCACGCTGGCACGCCTGCTCGAACTGGGTATCGTCCCGGTGGTCAACGAGAACGACACCGTGGCCACCGACGAGATCCGGTTCGGCGACAACGATCGCCTCGCGGCCCTGGTCGCCCACCTGACCAGGGCCGACGCGCTGGTGCTGCTCTCCGATGTGGACGCCCTCTACGACGATGACCCCCGCCGCCCCGGCGCCCGCCGGCTCACCGAGGTGCGCGGGCCCTCCGACCTCCTCGGGGTCGAACTCGGCAAGGGCGGCGCGGTCGGCACCGGTGGCATGATCACCAAGGTTCAGGCTGCGAAGATCGCCACAGGGGCGGGTGTTCCCGTGGTGCTGACCGCCGCCGCGCACGCGGCTCAGGCCCTCGCGGGAACCGATGTCGGCACCTACTTCCACCCGGAGGGCCGCCACCCGGGCACCCGCCTGCTCTGGCTGGCCCACGCCACCACCGGCCGAGGCCGGCTCCACCTGGACTCCGGCGCCGTCGAGGCCGTGGTGAACCGCCGCAAGTCACTGCTTCCCGCGGGGGTCACGGCGGTCGAGGGCGACTTCGCGGCGGGCGACCCGGTGGATCTGTGCGAGCCGCGCGGCCAGGTGGTCGCGCGCGGCCTGGTCAACTTCGACGCGGGGGAGATCCCCGAGCTGCTCGGCCGTTCCACCAGGGAACTGGCGACGGCTCTGGGGCCCGAGTACGAGCGAGAGCTCATCCACCGTGACGACATCGTCATACTGGAATCCCACCACTAGTTCTTTTGGGAGCGCGAGATGTCCGAGGACTTCCTGAAGGTAGCCCTGGCGGCTAAAGAGGCCGCCGCCGAGCTGGCCCCGCTGCCGAGGGCGCCGAAGGACGCCGCGCTCCGGGTGATCGCGGACGCGCTCGTGGCCGGGTCCGCCGAGATCGTCGCGGCCAACGCGCTCGACGTCGAGAGGGCCAGGGAGAGCGGGACCTCCGAATACATGATCGACCGTCTCAGTCTCGACGAGGCCAGGATCGAGGCGATCGCCGAGGCGGTCCGTCAGGTCGCCGACCTTCCCGACCCGGTGGGTGAGGTGATCCGGGGCAACACGCTGCCCAACGGACTGGAGTTGCGCCAGCTCCGGGTCCCGCTCGGGGTGATCGGCATCATCTACGAGGGCCGGCCCAACGTGACCGTGGACGCCGCGGCGCTCTGCCTCAAGAGCGGCAACGCCACCCTGCTGCGCGGCTCCTCCAGCGCGTACGAGTCCAACAAGGTCCTCGTCAGGATCATGCAGGAGGCGCTGGCGGACACTGAGGTGCCCGCGGGGGCCGTCCAGCTGGTTCCCGGGCTGACCCGTGACTCGGTCAAGCAGCTCATGCGGGCCCGCGGCCTGGTCGACGTGCTGATCCCGCGCGGCGGGGCCTCGCTGATCAATTCGGTGGTGGAGGAGTCCACGGTCCCGGTGATCGAGACCGGCGTGGGCAACTGTCACGTCTACGTCGACGCCGATGCGGACCTCGACCTGGCGATCCAGATCCTGATCAACGCCAAGGTCCAGCGCCCCTCGGTCTGCAACTCCGCGGAGACGCTCCTGGTGCACGCGGCCGTGGCGGACGCCTTCCTGCCGCGCGCGCTGGCCGCCCTGGCGGCGGAGGGTGTCACGGTGCACGGCGACGCCCGCGTCGCGGCGTACGGCGACGTGGTACCCGCCGAGGAGGAGGACTTCCGGATGGAGTACCTCTCGCTGGACATCGCGGCCGCCGTGGTCGACTCGCTGGAGGAGGCGGTCGCGCACATCAGGAAGTACGGCTCGGCCCACACCGACGCGATCGTCACGCGCTCGGTCAGCGCCTCCCGCAGGTTCGTCGCCCTGGTCGACTCCGCGGCCGTGGCGGTCAACGCCTCGACCCGGTTCACCGACGGCGCGGAGTTCGGCTTCGGCGCGGAGATCGGCATCTCCACCCAGAAGCTGCACGCGCGCGGCCCCATGGGCCTGCCGGAGCTGACCTCGACCAAGTGGGTCTACACCGGCGAGGGACACCTGCGCACCAGCGAGGGCACGGTCCTCGCCTCGGCCGAAGCCGGCCTGAGGTAGGGGGCGTGGGGCCGGGGAGTGTTCCCGACGCCGGGGAGCAACGGCATCGGGAACACTCCGCGAGCCGCACGGCACGGGTGTGATCCACCTCTGGCCGTCGCCGAGCGTTATGGTGTGTCGCTCCATGTGATCACGGTCACTTGTGGTTTGACTGGGCTTCATGGAAATCGTCGTTGCGTTCCTTTTCATAGCTTTTGTCGTTTTTGCTGTGGACCGTTTGCTGCTGTTCATGGAGAGCCGCGGGCACGTCAACTGGCGCCGCACCCGGCGCCGCGACCTGTCGGCGGAACCTGCCGCGGAGCTCGACAGCCTGCTGGAAGACCCGGTCCGCGAGCCCACGCGCGGGCCCTGAGACGCTCCGCCCGCGGTCTGGCCCGAGCCTGGCGAGGCGCACGAGGAGGCGCGCGTCCCGCCATACCGATCTTTCCGGGAGTCCGGCGTGCCATCGGGAAAACGTCACACTCGCCCGCTATGGTGTGGTCTCCTACGGCTGGACAGCAGGGAAGCGAGCAGGAGCGAGCGACCCGATAGGCGCAGCGGTCCCTGACCCATGTGGCCGACGCAGGAGGTCATATGGGTCGTCTCGGGCGGGTCGGTCCTTACACGTTGCTGGAGCGTCTCGGCCGGGGAGGCATGGGGGAGGTCTACCTCGCCGCCGGCCGCCGTGGAGACAACGTCGCGCTCAAGGTCCTCCACGACATGGTCGACACCGACTCCGAGGCCCGGATACGTCTGGAGCGGGAGGTACGTGCCCTTCGCCGGGTCGAGAGCCCCTACGTGGCCCGAGTCGTCGACGCCGACCTCAACGGTGACCGGCCCTACCTGGTCATGGAGCACATCGAGGGAGAGACCCTCCTGGAGCGGGTGCGGCGCGGCGGTCCCCTGGAGGGCGGCCTGCTCACCCTCGCGCAGGGGCTGGCCACCGCCCTGTCGATCATCCACGCGGCCGGGGTCGTCCACCGCGACCTCAAGCCCGCCAACGTGCTGGTCAACGAGGACGACGAGCCCGTCCTCATCGACTTCGGCATCGCCCACGTGCTGGACGCCACCAGACTCACCCTGACCGGCACCTTCCTCGGCACCCCCGGTTACGCGGCCCCCGAGCTGTTCGCCGACGAGCCCGTGGGCGAGCCCGCGGACGTGCACGCCTGGGCGGCCACCGTGGCCTTCGCCGCGACCGGCAGGCCCACCTTCGGCAGGGGCACGGTCGAGGCACAGATGTACGCGATCCTCAACGGTCAGGCCGATCTCGAGGGTGTCCCGGCGGCCCTGTTGCCCCTGATCCGCGCGGCCCTGCACCGCGAGCCGGCCAAGCGCCCCACCGCGGCCCTCCTCGCCGGCCGCCTCGGCCGCCTCGCCCGGGTGGCCTCGCCCGAGGCGGGAATCTCCCAGAAAGCGGTCGGCTCCGCAGGGAAGAACGGCGGGTCCAGGAAACAGGAGAGCCGTCCCAAGCCCCGCGCCAAGGGCGACGAACCCGCGAGGAGCGGCCGATCGGCCAGGGCGGAGACGGGCAAGGGAAGGCCGCCCGTCCCGGCGGCGGAAGGCTCGGCGGGGTCCGCGCGGGCGGTACGCCCCCCTGCCGCCACGGAGGGCACGTCACGCGCCGGACGGGCGGCGCTCGCCTCAGGTGAGGCACCCCGTGCGGGGCGAGCGCTCTCCGCGGCGGCTGAGACGTCGCGGGGCGGGCGTCAGGCATCCCCGGCCACCGAGGCGCCCAGCGGTGGACGTGCGGCTCTCACGGCGGGTGAGACGTCGCGGGGCGGGCGTTCCTCCGCCGCGGACGGTAGGGCGCCCCGACGCCGGGCGGGCAGACGGTCCGGCGGCGCTGCCGGGGAGACTCAGGTCCCTGGCCGGGCGGGGCCGCTGCCCACGGGCAACGCGGCGTTGCTCCTGCTGGCGGTGCTGGCCGTGCCGTGCGTCGTGGCCACGGTCATCTGGCCGCCGGCCACCTTCGCCGTCACCGGCCTGTTCGCCGCGCTGGCCCGCGCGCTCTGGGGCGGGCACTGGCTGGTCAGGAAGCGCAAGTCGGCCAGGGTCCGGGTGGCCCTGCGGGTGCTGGGCTTCCCGGTGATCCTCGCCGTCTCACTGCTGACCGTACTGGCCTGGCCGGGGCTGCCGGCGGCCGCCCTGGCGGGTCTCGCGCTCTGGCTGACCCTCGGTGGCTCGCTGCCATCGGAGTGGTGGCTGCACTCGGCCCCGGTCGCCGTCTCCGGCGTCGTGTTCGGCGTCGTCTGCGGTGGCCTCCTCGGCCGGGAGATCGAGCGGATCGGCGCCGAGCTCGTCGAGCTCCGCAAGGAGGGGCTGCGCGCGCTCGCGGTGCTGGGCGGCTTCGTCGCCCTGTGCTCGGCGGCCGTACGCGCGATCGCCCTCCTCGTGTAGGGGGCGTCCTTTCGTCAGGGAGGCCCCGGCGTCGGGTGCCGCCCGATGGTGGGGTTCGCGTCGGCTCAGGTCTAACGAAAAAGGGCCCGGAGGGGGTCCGGGCCCTTTTGGTGGAACTCTCGGTTAATTTCCATCGCGGCGGGAGAAGCGGTTGAAGATGCGCTCCCCGGCGTTGACGGCACCTTCCGCCACGTCGCGCAGGACACCGATGAACGGGTCCTGCGACTGTGACCAGGACTCGCGGTAGGAGCGGGCGGCAGCCCGGACCTCCTCGGAGATCTTCGCGTTGGAGTCGTCGGCGCGGCGGGGGTAGTCACCGGCGATGATCGTGTCGTACTCGCCGCCACGGCGCCACTTGTCGAGCTCGGCGACGCGGGAGACGGCGAACGGGTGGGTGGTGCCCAGCAGGTTGAGGACCTTGAGCAGGCCGTCGCGGACGTCGCCCGCGGTGTCGTACTCCCGTGCCTGGTCGAGGAAGGCCTCGATGTTCATCTCGTGCAGGCGCGAGCCGCCGGCGAGCTTCATCAGGGCACGCAGCGCCGCATCGGGGTCCTGACCGCAGAGCAGGCCGCCGCGGTCGGCGGAGAGCTCGGACTTGCGCTGCCACTCCTCCAGGCCGGCCACGATCGCGCGCAGGCCGATGTAGCCGAGCGGGATCCAGGCCACGCGCGCGGCCAGACGGGTCAGGATGTCGAGCATGGTGCGGTAGACGGCATGGCCCGACAGGATGTGGGCGGTCTCGTGGCCGATGACGAAGCGCTGCTCCTCCGAATCCATCAGGTCCAGCAGGCCGGTCGTGACGACGATGAACGGGTCGTCGAAGCCGATCGCCTTCGCCTGCACCAGCGGGCTCTGCTGCACGTAGACCTCGGGAATGCGGTGGAGGTCGAGCGTGTAGGCCGCGTCGCGGCCCATGTCGTGCAGCGCTCGGAACTGCGTGTCACCGGTGCGTACGGCCGAGGCGAGGTAGATCAGGCGCAGGCGGCGCTCGCTGACCAGGCCGGACATCTGCTTGAGCACCGTGTCGAATCCGCTGAGCGATCGGAGGGCGACCAGCGCGGACCGGTCAGTGGGATGTTCGTAGGCGCGTGAGCTGATGCCGGGAAGCTGCACGCGGTTGCGATCCGGGGTGGTGGTCATGTCCGGCATGCTACGTCGGGTCTGCCTGCCACGCGCGGGGGGTGATTAAAAGCTCTGTACGGCTTGCGCGTATGGTCCGTTTCATGATGAACGCGCCTACCGGTCGGGGGAAGCGGCGCCTGGGCGTCATGGGCGGGACCTTTGATCCGATCCACCATGGTCACCTGGTCGCGGCCAGCGAGGTCGCCCACCACTTCGATCTCGACGAGGTGGTCTTCGTGCCCACGGGACGGCCCTGGCAGAAAGCCGACAGGACCGTCTCCGCCGCGGAGGACCGCTATCTCATGACGGTCATCGCGACCGCGTCCAACCCTCGCTTCTCGGTGAGTCGCGTCGACATCGACCGCCCAGGGCCGACCTTCACCATCGACACGCTCCGGGAGATCTCCTCTGCCTGGGGGCCCGACGTCGATCTCTACTTCATCACCGGCGCCGATGCCCTGGCCCAGATCCTGAGCTGGCGCGACGTCGACGAGCTGTTCACCATCGCGCACTTCGTGGGCGCCACCAGGCCCGGCCACGTCCTGCACGACCCCGGCCTTCCCGAGGGGAAGGTCAGCCTGGTGGAGATCCCGGCGCTGGCCATCTCGTCGTCGGAGTGCCGCGAGCGGGTGGCCGCCGGGGAGCCCATCTGGTACCTCGTGCCCGACGGCATCGTCCAGTACATCAACAAGCGCGGCCTCTACGGCAGGGCGTCATCTGAAGGGGGGCGTCCTTGGCGGGTGGGGCAGGGCAGGCCGGAAGAGATTCCGTGAATCGCGATGATCTGCAGAAAAGACGCAAGTTAGAACGTGTTTCGCTATGATTCGAGAAGTTTGCGTGGGGCGGGTATCCACAGTTCGGCCGGCTTGATCGTCGAACGCCCCGGGCACCCGCCCGTCCCACCCGAGATCGGCAGGCGCGGCCCCGACCGCGCGGTAAGCCCCCGATCAGACCGCCAATCCGTTTGCGGTACGGAATCGGGCGGCCCACGATAGGCGTTGTTCAAACGGTGGCTCTTCAACGAGCGCCGAATCGGGCACCCTGATAGGTGACAGCGCCGACTAGCAGGAGGACTGACCCACACCGTGACAGCAACCGACAGATCCATCCAGCTCGTCAGGCTCGCCGCCGAGGCGGCGGCGGACAAACTGGCCGACGACATCCTCGCCTATGACGTGAGCGACCAGCTCGTCATCACCGACGCGTTCGTGCTCTGCTCCGCCACCAACGACCGCCAGGTCCGCGCCATCGTCGACGAGATCGAGGATCGGCTGCGGATCGAGGCCGACGCCAAACCCGTCCGCCGCGAAGGTGAGCGCGAGGGCCGCTGGGTCCTGCTGGACTACATCGACATCGTCGTGCACGTCCAGCACGAGGAAGACCGCACCTTCTACGCGCTCGAACGCCTGTGGAAGGACTGCCCCTCCATCGCGCTGCCGGACAGCGTGACCCAGGTCGCAGCCCAGCGCGCCCGCGGGGCGGTAGCTGAGTGAGCCGTCGCGTCGTCTGCCTCAGACATGGTCAGACGCTGTGGAACGTCGAGCACCGCTTCCAGGGCCACAGCGACATCCCGCTTGACGAGACCGGGATCGCGCAGGCGACCCGTGCGGCCTCGCTGCTCGCCGCGCTCCGCCCGAGCATGATCGTCTCCTCCGACCTCCAACGGGCCTTCGACACGGCCTCGGCACTGGCCCGCGTCACCGGCCTGAACGTCATGGTCGACAAGGATCTGCGAGAGCGGGGCGGCGGGCAGTGGGAAGGGCTCACCCGGGAGGAGATCTCCGCGGGTTGGCCCAGGGAGTTCGCGGCCTGGGAGGCGCCGGGCGGCGAGGAGGTCGGCGACGTCGCCGACAGGGTGGCGTCGGCGGTACGCCGCTGGGCCGCGCAGGTCGACTCCGACGGCCTGCTCGTCGTCGCCTCCCACGGGGCGGCGATCCGGCTCGGCATCGCCAAGCTCATGAACCTGCCGCAGGAGCTCTGGCCCGCCCTGGGCGGCCTGGGAAACTGTTCGTGGTCGGTGCTGGAGGAGTCGCGCAAGGGCTGGCGCCTGCTGGAGCACAACGCCGGGACCCTCCCCGAGCCGGTCAGCAGCGACGACAACCCCGAGGTCACCCAGGAGTGACCTCGCCGGTGCGGCTTGCGCCCCGGTGGCGGGCGCGGGCCGTGTGGCCGTCGATTAGGTGAACATGTCGGTGTCCTTATATGCTTCCCAAGCGCCGCGACGAGAGCACTCGAAGCGGTGACCAGGGGCTATGGCGCAGCTGGTAGCGCGCCTCCATGGCATGGAGGAGGTCTGGGGTTCGAATCCCCATAGCTCCACCGCTAAACCGCCTCTGACCTGCACAAAAGTGCAGGTCAGAGGCGGTTTTCGGTTCTGGTCGCGGACCTCGGCGCGTCTTGCCGGGCCGGCCGCGCGCCCTCCGTCTGAACGTGAGGCCGGCCCGGTGAGACGCGAGGGGATCACGGACGCGGGTGGCGTGCGCGATCCCTGCCGCGCTCCTTCATGATCGTGCAGCAGGAATGGCGAAGCAGCATGCTTTAACCGCTTTTAAGGTGTGCTTACGTGTGATCTAACCAATGCCTGACTTCTCCGCTCCCCGGTGGAAGCGGCTTCTCGCCTCCCTCGAGCGAGGCGGGCGATGGCCAAGCCCTGCCTGTTTCCCGCGCCGGAACCGCGAAAGGGAAGAAGAAGCGCCTGTCACGCGAACACGATGACCTTCAGCGGGCTGTTCAACGCGGCGTGTTCCCGCGGGACCAGCGGCCGCGGACCAGGCGCCGGGTGATGCGCGGGGGCCGGTCGTGCCGGTCGGTGCGGAACCAGAGCTGGACCCTGGCGCCGCCGAGGGAGGAGGCGTCGATCCGCAGCGTGCCGCCGGTGGACTCGGCGAGCCGGCGGGCGATGTCCAGGCCCAGCCCGGTGGATCCCGCGCCGCTGCTCCCGCGCCGCAGCGCCGCCTCCGGGTCGGGGATCCCGGGGCCGGCGTCGGCGATCAGCATGCCGACGGTGCCCGATCCCTGGTGCAGGGTCACCGTGAACGCCGTGCCCTCGGGGGTATGCCGGAAGATGTTGCCGAGCAGGGCGTCCAGCACGGCGCTGAGCTCTCCTGCCGCGACCGGGACCTGAGTGGGGGTCGAGGCGCCGATCCACTCCCAGGCGCGCTGCTGATCCTCGGCCAGGGCGGACCAGAAGGTCAGCCGCTCGCGCAGCACCTCGGCGGCGTCACAGTGGACGAACTCCGGGGCCAGGGAGGGTTGCCTGGCCGCCGCGATGATCTGGTCCACCTCCGCTTCCAGGCGGCCCAGCGCGCTCCTGCTCTGTTCGGCCTCGGGCCCCAGATGGTCCAGGCTGAGTCGGAGCGCGGTGAGAGGTGTGCGCAGGCGGTGCGACAGGTCGGCGGCCATCTCCCGCTCGGCGGCCAGGAGCTGGACCACGCGGTCGGCCATGCTGTTGAACGCCTCACCGGCCGCGACCAGCTCGGGTGGGCCCTCCGGTTCGATGCGGACGCTGAGATCTCCGGCGCCCAGCGCGCTCGCCGCCCTGCCCAGGCGTCGGGCCGAACGCACCACCCGGACGCCCAGCCGGTCGCCGACCAGCAGGGCGCCGGCGACGAGCACCGCCGCCACCCCGCTCAGCACGGCCCACGACGCGGCGACGCCCCGGGTGAGGTCCTCCGAGGGGATGAAGATCTCAATGACCACGGTCCGCCCACCCTCCAGGGCGACCGGGCGCAGCAGGAGGTAGCCGGTGTCCATCTCCGCGGTGATGGCCCTGGTCAGCCGGGAGGCGGCGGCCACGGTCTGGGCGGGGGCCCTGACGGTGCCGGCCGAGCCGCCGTCGGGCAGGTGGACCGCGATCCGGTCCTGCGCGCCCGTGCTGAGCAGCGCGTGGGTGAGCCGGGTCTCCTCGACGGTGATGGCCAGCACCGGGACCAGAGCCGACGCCTGCCGTTCAGCCTCGGCCATGGCCCGGCCGTGGGCGATCTCCCTGACGATGAGCCCGAGCGGGATCAGGAAGGCCAGGGCGACCATCGAGGTCCCGGCGACGGTGAGCAGGGCCAGGGTCCGTCTCACCGCGGTGTGATCAACATGACCCCCACGCCGCGTACGGTGTGTAGGTAGCGGGGGGAGGACGCGCTCTCGCCGAGTTTGCGCCGCAGCCACGACAGGTGGACGTCGATCGTCTGGTCGTCGCCGTAGGACTGCTGCCACACCTCGGTGAGCAGCTCCTTGCGGGAGACCACCCGGTCGGCGCGGGCGGCGAGGTAGGCGAGGAGGTCGAACTCGCGCCTGGTGAGGGTGAGAGGGGCGCCGTCCAGGTGGGCCTCGCGCCGGTTCAGGTCCACCGACAGCGCGCCGACGCACAGTAGCGGCGGCGGGGTCGCGCTCCGCGCCCGGCGCAACACGGCGTCCAGACGGGCGTTCAGGTGGTCGCCGGAGAACGGCTTCACCAGATAGTCGTCGGCCCCCGCTTGGAGCAGACGGACGATCTCCGCTTCGTTGTCCCTGGCCGTGGCGATGATGATGGGGACGCTGGATACGCTGCGGACCATCTTGAGAGCCTCCGCCCCGTCCAGGTCGGGTAGCCCGAGGTCGAGGACCACCGCGTCCGGGGGGTTCTGGGTGATCTCCCTCAGGGCGTCGAGAGCCCGCCCCGCGCTGCGCACGGCGTGCTGGCGCCTGCTGAGTTCCTGGATGATCGCGGATCGTACGTACTCGTCGTCTTCGACCACCAGAACTATCGCCATGTCATGTAACGGTAGTGAGTCAAGGGACATATGACGTAATAATCCGTGACATGCGGCAAACGCTGGGGTTCATAGCGGTGTGGTGCGGCGCCACCGTCCTGGCGATCTCGGTCGCCTGGTTCGGTGTCCGCGACGTGCTCCGCAACGAGGTCTTCGAGGACGCGAGCATCGAGCCCCTCAACGCCGCCATCGGCCGTACCGGAGAATCGCGGCTCCCGGCGGGGGCGCCGACGGGGCCGCAGGTCATCGGCGTGCCGACGGCCTCCTCAAAATCCGTCCGTACCCCGGTGCCCCGTCTCATCCCGCCCACGCGGGACACCACCGGCTCACAGCCGGCCCGTTCCCCGTCGAGGGCGGCCGCGCCGGCGCGCACGCGGGACGCCGGTCCCTCCCGGCCGACGCCGTCGCCCGCCATGCCCAAGCCGACGGTCACCAGGACCAGGTCGATCTCGACCGGGAACCTGCGCGTGGTGAACGTCAAGGGCGGTTCGGTCTCGTTCGCCATCGAGAACGGTGTGTGCCGCCTGATCGCCGCGGCCCCCAACGCGGGCTACGAGGCCAAGGTCGCCTCGGCCACCGGGTGGATCCGGGTCGACCTGGTCAAGGGAGAGCACGGCTCGGCGGTCTTCTGCATCGGCGGGGAGAGCCGTACGGACCTGTGGGAATACTAGGACTCGCCGATCTCGCGCAGTCGTGCGGCGGCCTCGGTGATGCGATCCTCGCCGAAGACCGCGATGCCGTGCAGTTCGAGCAGGGCCGAGGTGACTCCGTGGCCGGGGACGCGCCGGCCGGCGAAGGTGCCGTCGTAGACGGTCAGGCTGCCGCAGGAGGGGCTGCCCTCCTTCAGGATCGCCACCTTCACGTCGAAGGACCTGGCGGCGGCGAGCGCCGCCTGGGCACCGGCGAGGAAGGCGGCCGTGACGTCGGTGCCCCCGGAGGTCAGTACCCGGGCCGCCCCGGAGAGCACCGCCGCGCCCCCGGCACCGCCCTCGATCTCCGCGGCGGGGCGCGGGACGGGCAGGCCGCCCTCGACCTCCGGGCAGAACGGGACGAGCCTTCCCTGGCGCCGCCACGCGGCCAGCAGCGCGTCGCCGCTCGTCTTGGCGGACCCGTCGTAACGGACCTTCCGCCCCATCAGGCAGGCACTGACCAGGATCCTTTCCACGGTCTCAGAATAGGCGCCGTGAAGGAGGGGGCGAGGGGGGCGGGCAGTACCCTACTGCTCATGCTTTTCGATCCCCTGCGGTCTCGATGATCGGCCCGCTCGCGACCGGCCTGATCCTGTTCTCCCTGGCGATCGGCCTGGTCAGCCTCCTGACCACCATGCGGAACAGGGCGATGGGCACCGTGCTTCTCGTCGCGCTCGGGGTGCTGGAGGTCGGACTGCTGGTCCAGGCCGGGTTCGTGATCGCCGCGATGGTGCGGGGCGAGGGGCCGGCGAGCTCGGCCACCCTCATCGGCTACCTGGCGGGCAGCGTGGTGATCCCGCCGGCGGCGGCCTTCTGGGGGCTCGGCGAGCGCTCACGCTGGGGTCCCGCGGTGGTCGCGGTGGCGGGCTTCGCGATTCCCGGCATGGTCGGGCGGCTGCTCCAGGTCTGGCAGGGCATGCCGTGAGCGAGCCGACGATCGGCAGCGGACCCGGCCGCGCGCTGGTGGCTGTCTACGGGGTGTTCGCCCTGGCCGCGGGGGCCCGCGCGGCGGTACAGATCGCGACGCGCCTGCAGGAGGCCCCGCTGGCCTACTGGCTGTCGGCGTTCGCCGCCGCCGTCTACATCGTGCTCACCGTCGCGCTGGCCAGGGGGGATCGGACCCTGGCGCTGGTCGCCTGCGGGATCGAGCTGGCCGGGGTGCTCATCGTCGGCACGCTCAGCATGGTCTATCCAGAGGCGTTCCCTCGTGCCACAGTCTGGTCGGGTTACGGGAGCGGATATCTCTTCATCCCGTTTGTGCTGCCAGTCCTGGGGCTTTACTGGCTTCTGCGGCGGCGCTAGTTAGGTCCGGCCCGTACCGGGCAGGTCTGCCTCCCGAACCGACCAAACCACAAGGGAGGCACGGTCATGAGTTCGATTGAACAGTCAGTCGACGTCAACGTACCGATCCGGACCGCGTACAACCAGTGGACCCAGTTCGAGAGCTTTCCCGAGTTCATGGAAGGCGTGGAGTCGATCAAGCAGCTCAGCGACACGCGTACCGCGTGGGTCGTCGAGATCGCGGGGGTCCGCCGGGAGTTCCAGGCGGAGATAACCGAGCAGCACCCCGACGAGCGGGTGGCCTGGAGATCTGTGGAGCGGCCGCACCAGGCCGGTGTGGTGACCTTCCACCACCTCGGTCCGGACACCACCCGGGTCACACTCCAGATGGAGTACGACCCCGAGGGGTTCGTCGAGACCGTCGGCGACTGGCTGCAGATCGTCCGCCTGCGGGTCCGCGGTGACCTGGAGCGTTTCAAGGCCTTCATCGAGTCGCGCGGCGGCGAGACCGGCGCCTGGCGCGGGGATGTGCCGGGACCGCACGAGCACGGCGCCCGTGTCGGCGGCACCGGCACGACAGGTGGCTATGGCTCCGACGAGCCCGCACCTCCGCGCACCGTGGGCCAGGGTTATCCGCCGGAGTCCGCCCTTCCGCCTCCCGGCGGTGAACCGCTGCCTCCGGCCGGCCGCCGGCTCGGCGAGGAGCCGCCGCTCACCCCGGGGCCGCGCATCTGACGCTCGTGGGTCCGGGATGACCGCCTGATGTCCGTCCGCAGGGGGCGTACATCTGCGGTTCGCCCGGATCGCAGCTCGCCCGGCGCGGCCCGAGGTGTCCGGAGCCCTGACCGTCCGGGTTCTCTGGCATCGGCGCCAGGGACACGCCGGCGCGGGAGAGAGCCGGGTCACGCCCTGTAAAGGGATGCGTGGCCCGGCTTTCATGTTGTCAGCGATTTTCGATCACCTCCGCATCGATGCGCCGGTCAGGAACAAACGGATGTTTCAGTCCTGTTAAAGTTGTGGTCAGCCAATCATCCTACGATTGGATGAAACCACTGAGGAGGACTGAAGCCAGCATGAGCGTGCTAACCCATCAGACCAGGGGCCGCACCGGTGGAACGACAGGATCTCTCGCCTGGTTGCTCGTGCTGGGAATCGTTCTCGCGGCGCTGAACCTGCGCACCGCCGTCACGAGCGTCGGGCCGGTTCTCGACCAGATAACCTCCGGCCTCGGCATGACCACCCTCGGAGTCGGGCTGCTCACCACGCTCCCCGTGCTCATCTTCGCCTCGGTCGGAGCGGTGACCCCGGCGCTGGCCAGGAAGGTCGGCGAACACCGCCTCCTGCTTCTCTCCCTCATCGCCCTGGGCGCCGGCCTGCTCATCCGCTCGATGGTGGACTCGGCCGAGGTGTTCCTCTACAGCAGTGCCCTGGCGCTGTCGGGCGGAGCGGTGGGCAACGTGCTCATCCCCAGCCTGATCAAGCGCCACTTCCCCGGCAGGGCCGGGACCATGACCACCGTCTACACCACGGCCCTCGCGGTGGGCACGATGCTCGCGGCCGCCGCGACCGTGCCCATCCAGCAGGCCACCGACGGCAACTGGCACGTTGCCCTCGGAGTGTGGGGGGCGCTCGCCGCCGTTGCCGCCATTCCGTGGCTTGCGCTCGCGCGCAGTGAGCCGGAGCGGCGCGGCGCGAGCGAGGGAACGAGTGCTCGTGCCCTGCTCCGCAGCAGGCTGGCCTGGGCGGTCGCCGCCTACTTCGGCACCCAGAGCATGGTCGCCTACATCATGTTCGGCTTCCTGCCGAAGATCCTCATCGATGGTGGCTACAGCAGCGGGCAGGCGGGTCTGGTGCTGGGCGTCTTCACCGCGATCGGTATCCCGATCTCGCTCCTCGTGCCCTGGGCGGCGTCGAAGTTCTCCGACCAGCGGCCCGTGGTCGCCGTCTTCGTGGTCTTCTACGTCGCCGGTTTCCTCGGTCTCTGGCTCGCGCCCGTCGGCCTGGCGTGGCTCTTCGCGAGCCTGGTCGGCATCGGGATGGGCTCCTTCCCGCTCGCGCTCACCATGCTCGCCATGCGCACCCGCACCCCCGATGCGACAGCCGCGCTGTCGGCCTTCGGGCAGAGCACCGGATATCTCATCGCGGGCGCCGGGCCCCTGGTCATCGGCTTCGCGCACGAGTCGACCGGTGGCTGGACGCTGCCGTTCCTGCTGCTGCTCGGGGTGGTCGCGGTGCAGTTCGTGGCCGGCTGGTACGCCGGGCGGCCGAGTTACCTGGAGGACGAGCGGGCTCTAACGCGCTGACCCTCCCTCGCCGGCGCGGCCTGTGCCCTCTCGGGGGCGGCACAGGCCGCGCCGGCGCGGTCGCGCCTCCTGGACCACGTCTTCGGCGTCGGTCACGCCGCCCGGGATCCGGTGGGCGACCCCGGCCGGCAGGTCGCGGTGTCCTTCGAAACGCTCAACGGCCACAGGGGCGTACACGTCACGGCCCTTCGGTGTGACATAGCCCGGTAAACGGCTGTTTACTGCCGCGCCTTACCATGCGAGAACAGAAGCCGGCAGCGAAGGAGTGTGCAGTGACGGGAACGATCGTCGCCGAACCGGGTACCGCCCAGCAGGGCAGACATCTCTGGCTGACCCTGGTGGCGCTCTCCGCGGCGGGAATGGTCGTCTCCGTCCAGCAGACCGTGGTCATCCCGCTGCTGCCCCGGCTGATGGCCACCTTCGGCGTGTCGGTGGCCGAGGTCACCTGGGTCTTCACCGCCTCGCTGCTCGCCGCCGCGGTGGCCACGCCGCTGCTGTCACGCCTCGGCGACATGTACGGCAAGAAGCGGATGATCCTGTTCACGGTCGGCCTGCTCGTCCTGGGCTCGCTGGTCTGTGCCCTGTCCGGCTCCTTTCCCGTACTGATCGCCGGACGGGCCCTGCAGGGCGCGTCGGCGGCGCTGGTGCCGTTGGCCATCGGCATGATCAAGGACACTTTCCCGTCCGACAGGGTCATGACGGCCATCGGGGTGGTCAGCGCCACCATGGGCGTCGGCGGCAGCCTCGGTATGATCGTCACCGGCCTGATCGCCGACCGCACCCCCAGCCACCACCCGGTCTTCTGGATCACCGCGGGTCTCGGCGTGATCGCGATCGTCCTCATCGTGCTGAGTGCCCCCGGTGGCGGAACCGGTGCCGGAGGCCGCCCCGACCTCATCGGCGCGGCGCTGCTGTCCGCCTGGCTCGTCTGCCTGCTGCTGGCGATCTCCAAGGGCAACGACTGGGGCTGGGGTTCGGGGGCCGTCCTGCGGTTGTTCGCGGGCGCGGGCGGATTCGGTGCCGTCTGGGTCTTCAGCCAGCTGCGGCTCCGGGCGCCGATGGTACGGCTCCACCTGCTCGTCGGCCGCCGTTCCCTCCCGGCCAACCTCGCCTCGCTGCTCCTGGGCTTCGCCATGTTCGGCTCCTTCGCCCTGATCTCCAGTTTCATCCAGACACCCCCGTCCGCTGGGTATGGTTTCGGGGGATCTGTCCTCGACGTCGGTCTCTACGCCCTGCCCAGCACCGTGACCATGCTGCTCTCCTCCTTCATGGCCGGCCGTCTCTCTGCCTGGTTCGGTCCCGCCTACTCCCTCGCTCTCGGCGCGGGCCTGTGCGCGATCGGATTCGGCTGGTTCACCCTCTTCAACGACTCGGTGCTCCAGCTGGTCGGCGCCAACGCGGTGCAGGGGCTGGGTTTCGGCATCGCCTACGCGGCGCTGGGCGCGCTCGCCGTGCAGCACGTGCCCAGGGACCAGAGCGGCATCGCCAGCGGTATCAACTCCCTGGTCCGCTCCATCGGCGGCAGCCTCTCCGGCGCCGCGACCGCCGCGCTCCTCACCTCCATCACCATCGCCGGCACCGCCATCCCGTCCCGGGACGCCTATGTGATCTCCTTCGGGATCATCACCGCGAGCGCCCTGGGGTCGGCGGCCATCGCGCTCGTGTCCGGAATGATGGCGCGAGGGGTGTCAGAAGTCGGTTAAGATTTCATCTGCATCGCAAGGGGCTATGGCGCAGCTGGTAGCGCGCCTCCATGGCATGGAGGAGGTCTGGGGTTCGAATCCCCATAGCTCCACTTCGGTGACCGGGGTTCGCTGTTCGCAGACGGAGATCTGCTTCCGGCGGGCCCCTTCGTCGTTCGCACGGGGGAGTGACCCCCGAGCCCCCCGATGTGGTGACCGGGGTTCGCTGTTCGCAGACGGAGATCTGCTTCCGGCGGGCCCCTTCGTCGTTCGCACGGGGGAGTGACCCCCGAGCCCCCCGATGTGGTGACCGGGGTTCGCTGTTCGCAGACGGAGATCTGCTTCCGGCGGGCCCCTTCGTCGTTCGCACGGGGGAGTGACCCCCGAGGCGGTGGCTTTGCCCCCCGCACCCCCGGACGCTTCGCTTCGTTCGGGGCGTGCCGTACGTTGTCCGGTCTCCGTATCGGCCCAGGTGCTCGGCCGTGTGTTCGCGTTCGCCGCGGGCCGGAGAGCCGAACGTGTGCGGAGGGCCGGGTCAGTCGTCGGAGGCGACGACGACGGCAAGGGAGCCCTCGTTCCGGTCGATCAGCACGAGCTCGTGGAAGTCGCCGAGGATCCATCCCAGGTCGTCGTCGCGGTCCGCCTCGTCGAGGTCGCGGAGGCGGTAGAGGGAGGTGGCCGCGCGGATCAGCCGGTAGACCTCGCTCTCCAGGTCGTGGGCGACGGTCTCGGGAAGATCGGTGTACCTGTCGGCCCAGGTGCGGATCGTGGCGGAGGCGGTTTCCGCGTCGACGCCCTCGAAGGAGGCGGTCGAGAGCGCGTCGAGGCGGTAGGGGCCGTGCACCGACCCACCGTCCTTCCAGGAGTCGGGGCCCAGGTAGTCGTCCCGGTACAGCTGGTGCGAGAGCAGCGCGGTGAGCAGCGGTTCGTCGTCCTGTCCGGGGACGATACGGAAGTGCTTCACGTCCACCCAGCGGTAGGTCCTGTCCTTGAAGTTGACCAGGGTGGTCGAGGTGAACGCCAGTTGCTCCATGGTTGTGACGATAGTGACTTCTGGGACCGGTTGATCACCGATTGACCGAACCGGACGAGCAGCCGGGAAACGAGGAAACCAGGTGCGAGCTGGGGGTGCGCGACGTTTGCCGCTCCGGTGCGAGGGCAGCCGTCAGCGTATCCGGCAGGGTGCTACAGGAGGTCAGATGCTGCCCCGGAAGCAGAAGGTCGGCACGGTCGCGGTAATCGCTCACCAGCGGAAGTCATTCGGTGGAGGGCTGGACGAGTTGCGCAGGCTCCTCGCCGACGAGGGAGTCGGCGAGCTGCTCTGGTACGAGGTGCCCAAGAGCAAGAAGGCGCCGAAGAAGGCGCGGAAGGCGCTGAAGGAGGGCGCCGACCTGATCCTGGTGTGGGGCGGTGACGGCATGGTGCAGCGCTGCGTGGACGCGATCGCGGGCTCGGGCGTCACGGTCGGCATCCTCCCCGCGGGAACGGGCAACCTCTTCGCGCAGAACCTGGGCATCCCCGAGGACCTGCCCAAGGCCGTGCACGTCGCGTTCCACGGTGAGAACCGGAAGCTGGACCTGGGGAAGGTCAACGGGGAGCACTTCGCCGTCATGGCCGGGGTCGGTTTCGACGCGGCGATGATGGAGGAGGCCGACCGGGGGCTGAAGGACCGCCTGGGACGTGCGGCGTACGTCTGGACGGGCCTGCGTCACGTGCGCGGGGAGCTCGTGCCGATGGAGGTCAGGATCGACGGGGTGACGTGGTTCGAGGGCGAGGCCAGCTGTCTGCTGCTGGGCAACGTCGGCACCATCACCGGCGGCATCGAGGCGTTCGACGACGCGCGTCCCGACGACGGATGGCTGGAGATCGGCGTGACCACCGCGAACGGGCCGATCCAGTGGGCCCGCGTGCTCGGCCGGATGAGCGCGGGGCGGTCCGAGGATTCGCCGTTCGTCCGGATGACCCGGGCTCGCAAGATCACCGCCAGGTTCGGCTCCCCGATGACCTACGAGCTGGACGGTGGCGCCAAGGGGGCCGTCACCAAGCTCAAGGCCAAGGTCGTGCCCGGTGGCGTCACCATCCGCGTCCCCGAGTCCACCGGTTCCGAACAGCTGTGATCCCCGATCCCCGATCCCGGTCACCGTGGACCAAGGATCGGGGACAGGCGTCAGGTCTCCGCCGATTCTCCCTTTTGGTCAACATTCATAACAAATGCAGATTCGATATGGTTTGTCGACTAAATCGCTTGATGGAAAAGAGCGGCAATGACCAGTAGTCATTGGACGGAGGTCGACGGCCCTGGCCGCCCCGGGCGGGTCCGTTCCGGTGTTCGCTCACATGCCACCCGAACCCGGTTGCGGGCGAGGTCCGAGGGTCCGGCAGGGATCGTGTACGAGCTGTGATCGAACTGAATGTGTCGATCGAGATAGCGTGTCCGGCCGCCGAGATATGGCAGATCATCGCCGACTTCGGCCAGGATCCCCGATGGCGCGCGGGCGTGACCACCATGGCGCCGGACCCGCCGGGCCTCGTCGTCCCGGGCACCACCACGGACGAGTTCATCACTTTCAGGGGCCGTGTCCACTACACCGGCAGCGTGGTCACCTCGGTGACTCCCGGAAGGGAGTTCGCCTGGCGGACGATCTCGGGGATCGACGCCGAGGGCGGCAGGTCGGTCGTGCCGCTGGGCGGCGACCGCTGCCTGGTGACCGTTCGCCTCAGAGTCAGGTTCCGCGGCCTGCGGCGCCTGTATGCCCCCTTTCTCGGACACGCGCTCAAACACAAGCTCCAGCAGGATGTCCGCCGCCTCAGCGATCTGGTCATCGCGCGCGCGTGACCGTCATCTGCAATTCGGTCACCCAGTTGTCAGGGGCGTCGGGTGGGCAGTCGATGGAGACCTCCCGCGCGAGCCCGACGCCCCGGTAGCCATGCTCGTCGATCCAGTGGGCCAGCGTCTGGAACGTCGGGCCCGTCTGCTCCATCGAGCCACGGTGAATGATCGTGGCGGCCGACTCGATCTCCGGCAGGTCCACGATCGCGAAGTCGTGGTCGCCGCCCGCCTCCGCGGAGACCTCCACACCGGCGTGCACGGTCACCCGGCCGTCGGCCTCCGGCTCGTAGCGGGCGATGCCGTAACCGGTGATCCTCACTCCGGCGGTCTCGACCCTGCGGCACAGGTCGTCGAAGAGCGGCTGGATGACGGGGCCGATGTCCTCGGCGTCGTAGCTCGCCGCGACGGCGGTGAGCTCCGCCACGCGGGTCGCGGGGATCGGCTTGAGCAGAACCTCTTCGGGGTGCATGTGACCTTCCTTGGCGATTGTCGTGAGCCTTACCTCAACCCGGATCAGCCGTGCCGCGTCCGCCGCGATCCGCTCCTCCAGTTCCGCGCGGCGCAACCGCAGCATCCCGTGAAGCTCCGCGGCGTCGACCCGCTCGTCCAGGATCGAACCGACCTGGTGCAGGGTGAAGCCGAGATCCTTCAGGGCGACGACGCGGTTGAGCCGCGACAGCTGGCCGGCCCGGTAGAAGCGGTGACCGGCCGGGTCGACATGGGCGGGCTGAAGTAGGCCGATCGCGTCGTAGTGGCGCAACATGCGCACCGACACGCGGCCGAGCTGGGCGAACTCTCCTATGCTGAACATGGTGCCTTCAGGTATAGGGGCTGACACCGTGTCAGCCGCAACCCCGGATCCCCCCCCCGCGGATAACCGGTTGTCCGGCTCTTCCCACCTGGGAAACATGGCGGTCATGTCACTGCGTTTTCACGAGATCGCCGAGGGCGGTCACCGCATCCTCAACCCGTTCACGAACGACAAGCTGGCGCTGCTCGGCGAGGTCGCCAGGCTCCGGCGGGGAACCCGCCTGCTCGACCTGTGCTGCGGCAAGGCGGAGATGCTCTGCCAGTGGTCTCTCGCCCACGGGATCGAAGGGGTCGGGGTGGACATCAGCGACGTCTTCCTCGACGCGGCGCGTGCCAGGGCCGGGGAGCTCGGGGTGGCCGATCGCGTACGCCTGGTGAAGGGCGACGCCGGAGCCTACCCGGCGGAGCCGGGGACGTTCGACGTCGTGTCCTGCCTGGGGGCGACCTGGATCGGCAACGGGCTGGAGGGGACGGTCAAGCTGATGCTTCCCCCGCTGAAGGAGGACGGGATCCTGCTCGTAGGTGAGCCGTACTGGAACTCCGAGCCGCCCGCGGCGGCATACGAGTCGTTCGGGTTCGGGCCGGACGACTTCACCTCGCTGGCGGGGACCTTCGACAGGTTCGAGGCGGCGGGGGTCGAGGTGCTGGAGATGGTCCTCGCCGACCAGGACAGCTGGGACCGTTACGTGGCGAGCCAGTGGTGGACGCTGAGCGACTGGCTGCGTGACAACCCCGACGATCCCGACGTCGAGGGGGTGCGCGGCTTCCTGGAGCGCTGTCGCCGCTCGCATGTCGAGTACGGCAGGCGACACCTGGGCTGGGGTGTCTTCGTGCTGCGCCGTCGTTGACGGCTACTGACGGGTAGGAATAGGTTCCCAGAGACCGGCTGGTCGGTTCGAGGGAGCTTGCATGCGGGTGCGGGACAAGGTCGTGGTGGTGACCGGGGCCGCGAGCGGGATCGGCCGGGCGATGGTCCGCAGGTTCGCCGCGGAGGGTGCGGCCGGCGTGGTCGTGGCCGACATCGACGCGGCGGGCGCGACCGCAGTGGCCAGGGAGATCGGTGACCGGGCGGTCGCGGTACGGGCCGATGTGTCGGTCGAGGAGGACGTACGCGGCCTGGTCACCACCGCCGAGAGTGCCTTCGGCCCGGTCGGCCTGTTCTGTTCCAACGCCGGCGTCACCACCGGCCGCGGGCTCGACGCCACGAGCCCGGACTGGACCCGGACGATCGCGGTGAACGTCCTCGCCCACGTCTACGCGGCGCGCGCGGTCGTGCCCGGGATGGTCGAGCGCGGTGAGGGCTACCTGCTCAACACCTGTTCGGCGGCCGGGCTGGTGAGCTGCCCCGGAGACGCCCCCTACGCCGTGACCAAGTCGGCGGCGATCTCCTTCGCCGAGTGGGTGTCCATCCACTACGCGACCAGGGGTGTCAGGGTCAGCGTGCTCTGCCCGCAGAGCGTGCGCACCGCCATGTTCGAGCGTGGCGTCGCCGCGGACCATCTCAGCGCGAGGGCGGCGGGCGCGTCGGGATCCGTCCTCGACCCCGAGGCCGTGGCCGACGTGGTGGTCGAGGGCCTCGCCGCCGAGCGGTTCCATATCTTCCCGCATCCCGAGGTGGCCGGTTTCGTCCGGCGCAAGGCAGAAGACCCCGACCGCTGGCTGACCGGAATGGCGTATTTCGTCGACTCGTTGCGGGCGTGATCGTCCGGGCCGGCTCAGCTCCTGGCGGCCGGATCGCCGACCTGGCCGATGAACAGCGGGGTCAGCGTCGGCCGATGGACGATCGCGAAGGCGAACGGGTGGTCGGCACGGACCTCTGCCTCGGGCGGGGCAGGGGCCGACACGGTGAAGGCGAGGCCGGTGACGGCGGCGGCCTCGGTGCCCCACTCGTTCACCGTGATGTCGGCGCGGTGGACGGCCTGCTCAAGAGAGGCGCCGTCGGTGATGCCCGAATAGTCGGTCCCCCGCAGTCCCAGCCTCCCGAGCGGCTCCGCCAGGTCCAGGCTCGTGGAGAAGTCCCAGCGTGGCATGGCGAGCCGCACCGGCCGTTCCCTGAGCTCGGCGGCCACCCGTGCCATCACGGCGGGGGAGAGCAGGTCGCCGGGAGAACCGCCCGCTCGCGGTACGAGAACCCACATGGCCAGGTCACCGCCGGCGTACCGCAACTCCACGGCCTGCCAGCCGGGCCCCGCCGCGTACGGGAGGCCGCCGTCGCGGCGCATCAGGGTCGTACGCACGGTCGTGCCGTCCGCGCGGGTGAAGGAGACGCCTTCCTCGGCCGGTTCGGTGAACGGCGTCGTCCACTCGGCCCTGAGGTAGCCGGCGTTGGCGATGACCAGCCTGGTCTGTGGGCTCAGCTTGTCGAACACCTTCCTGATCCGCCCGGCTGTTCGCTCCTCGGCCCAGGCGTCGATGACCTTGGCGCCATCCCCGGTGAAGTCCACCTGGTGCACACCCACGCCGTACTGTGCCGCGAGCGTGCGCAGGAACTCCGCCCTGACGCTCAACCCTTCCTGGGTGAACAGCGCATTGGCCATGCTCACGATCGCAGGGGCGGGGGCGTCCCGGGCATCCCGCTCCGCGCCCGGGGCGGGAGGGGGCGGCGGGTCCTCGGTCGTGATGATCTGCCTGGCGAGCGCGTTGAGCGAGGCATGCGGTCCCGCGGAGGGGAAGCCGAAGACCGTGTCGAGCTCGGTGGCGGTGTCCGCGGCGGCCCCCGCCCTCGCCATGCCGAAGGCGTAACCGATGCTCAAGGGTGACAGGACGGCGTTGCCCCCCGGGCTCGTGGTCGCGGTGAACAGGGCATGTCCGAAGGACGTCAGACCATGCACGGTCTCCGCGACCGGAGGGTTGTCCGGGACCTCCCGCCGCACCCCCTCAGCAGTGATCACGTTGGGCTCGGCGATGGCGCACGATGACAGGACGGCGACGGCCAGCAGGGCGGGAAACAGTCGGCGCATGCTTCTAGAACGCATGCCGCCGCACGGCGGTTCACCTTCGGCGTGGCGGGTGACGTCAGGTGAGTGCGGCGAAGGCGCCCGCCCCGATGAGGGCGACGGCCCAGGCGAGGTCGAGGTTGAACCACGCCTTGCGGAGCACCGCCACCCCCAGCCGTTCGTAGACGACCAGGGCCAGGACAGTGGTCGTCACCAGCATGGCCAGCGTGTGCGCCCCGGTCGCCAGCAGGCTCTGCGAGGCCAGCGCGGTGGCGTCATGGCCGCCATGGCCGCCATGTCCCTCATGCCCGCCGCGCAGGGTGACCGGGAGCACCATCAGGCCTGCTCCGTGAGCGGTGGCCATCAGGAACGACCATCCGGCCAGCTGCCACCTCGTCACCCTCATGCCGACCCAACGGGGGTGGCGCCGTCTGAGCAGCCGCCAGAGGCCGAAGGCGCACACCACGGCCGCCACACCGTACGAGACCGCTTTCGGCGGGGCGGCGAGCCGTGCCGCGGACACCAGCCCGAGGGTGATCAGCACCGAGCCCGCGTGGCCGAACACGATGGGCGGCAGCGCTCGTAGGACTCCGTCGCGCGAGCGCTCCTGCAGGCCGAGCGCGACCGCGAAGAGCCAGCCCATGGCGGGGTTCAGGCCGTGGAAGGCGCCGAGCCCGGCCAGGACGAGCAGGGACGTCAGATCCATCGGGCGAGCCTTCAGGGGAAGCAGTAGGAGTCGGAGGAGGAGTCGCCGCCCTGCAGGCGGATCTGGTGCGCACGGCGGCCGTCGGCGGCGAAGTCGACGAAGAAACCGGGGTCGAGTGCGATCGAACCGTCGGCGGCGATGTCCACCTTCGCCATCCAGCTGGAGATGCCGTCGGGGTAGAAGACGTCGTCCCAGGACCGGTAGAGCGAGTTGGTGAAGTAGACCCGCCGCCCGTCCCTGCTGGCCTCGACCATCTGCGGCCCCCCGTTCAGCGCCCGGTCAGGGGCGGCAGGGTGGGCGTCGCGCCGGACGATCCCGCCGATTCGGACAGAGCCGGTCTCGCGCGGCGCGAACGGGTCGGAGACGTCGTACGCCTTGAGCTCGCCGGTGCCCCAGGCCGAGACGAGCAGGATCCGGTCGTCGAGGGTCAGAGAGATGTCACTGACCAGCGGCGGTACCGCGCCGAACTGCTTGAGTGGTTCGGGCAGCAGGTCGGGGTCGGCGGGCTCGGCTGGAATTGTGATCGTCTTGCGGGCCTTCCAGAGACCGTCCTCCAGGTACCAGGTGAAGATGTTGGCCGACAGGTCCTCGACGTTGATCACCGTGTTGACGAAGCCGTGGGTCTTGGTCGGGTCGTGGGCAGGCCGGAGCTCCAGGGCCATCTGATGCTGGTCACCCAGGTCGATCTCCTGGAGATGCCTGCGCCTGGCCAGGTCCCAGACGTGCAGCCGGTGACCGTACCGTCGGCCGACCAACAGCTCCAACGAAGGGCCCGGCTCGATCTGGTTGGGCGTCCCCCACTCGCTGGTGATCATCGTGTCATGCCCGAGATGCCACCAGAAGTCGTAGTGCAGCCGCTGTGGCCCCCGGTCGGACTCCCAGCGGCCTTTTGGCTCGAAGGTGTCGTGGTCGAGAGTGAACACCCCGCCGGGCGCGTCGCCGTTCACGTTGCCGAGTGCGCTGACATAGATGGCGTCCGTGCCGCAGTGGACGGTGTGCGGGCGGCTGTAGCCGGTCTTCTTGAAGACCGTCTCCGGCTCGATCGTCTTGACGAGCTTGGGATGCCGGGGATCGTCCTTGACGTCGAAGATGTAGATCCGGCTGGACCTTAGGCCGGGGAGGACCAGATAGCGCCTTTCCACGTGCGGGTGCGGCGCGTACGGGCACAGGGCCGCGCTGCACACGTTCCAGCCGAAGTGATGGAGCTCGTCGCCGGGGACGGACATGTCGTGCACATCGATGATCGTTCCGTCCGAGAGGTCGATCGTGGCGAGCCCATCGGGCCGGCCGTCGCCGGCCGGGTCGAGGAGGGCGACGTAGGCGAGCTCCTCCGGAGGGGCCAGCATGGCCTCGCGGGCGGACGGGTAGAAGGTGGGGTCAGGCTGGATGAGCGGCACAGTGAACTCCTGGACTCGTAGCCGGAACCAATATCCAACTAATCTTGTAGGAAAACTTCCCGCTGTCCAGGGGGCATATCGCGTAATCGGAGTGGAAGGCTGCGACGCCCGGCGGTGTCGATTCGCTGTCCTACGGAAGTGGAGACGCCCCGCGGGCGTGAGGACTTCCGGTAGGGGGCGGACAGACGGAGAGGTACGGGGCGTCATCGCCCCGTACCTCTCCGTCTGTCGGTTCTATCTGTCAGTCGACGGCCACCTGTCCTACGCAACCGTTCCCGAAGGCCACTTTCTTGCTCCTAGAGACCTTCGGAGCGAACCACTGGGCTGGGAGGTGTCAGTCGACCTGTGTCACGAGCCCCCTGGAGAACCTCAGCAGATTTTCGTAGGAGTGCAGACATGCATGGGAGTCCAGATGACCGGGACAGTGATGATCGGCGTCCTGACAACCGGCGGCCTGCTCGTCGAGGTACTCAAAGTTCCCGATCCGGGAGGTCCGGGCGGTCCTTGCGGGCCTTCCGGCCCTTGCGGTCCTTCAGGTCCTTGCGGTCCTGCGGGTCCTTCGGGACCTTGCGGTCCTTCGGGTCCGGGTGCGCCGTCGGCGCCTGCGGGTCCTTCAGGTCCTGCGGGTCCTTCGGGACCTTGCGGTCCTTCGGGTCCGGGTGCGCCGTCGGCGCCTGCGGGTCCTTCAGGTCCTGCGGGTCCTTCGGGACCTTGCGGTCCTTCGGGTCCGGGTGCGCCGTCGGCGCCTGCGGGTCCTTCAGGTCCTGCGGGTCCTTCGGGACCTTGCGGTCCTTCGGGTCCGGGTGCGCCGTCGGCGCCTGCGGGTCCTTCAGGTCCTGCGGGTCCTTCGGGACCTTGCGGTCCTTCGGGTCCAGGTGCGCCGTCAGCACCTACCGGTCCGGGTGCGCCGTCGGCGCCTGCGGGTCCTGCGGGTCCTTCGGGTCCGGGTGCGCCGTCGGCGCCTGCGGGTCCTTCAGGTCCTGCGGGTCCTTCGGGACCTTGCGGTCCTTCGGGTCCAGGTGCGCCGTCAGCACCTACCGGTCCGGGTGCGCCGTCGGCGCCTGCGGGTCCTGCGGGTCCTTCGGGTCCGGGTGCGCCGTCAGCGCCTGCGGGTCCTGCGGGTCCTTCAGGTCCTTGCGGTCCTGCGGGTCCTTCGGGTCCGGGTGCGCCATCGGCGCCTGCGGGTCCTGCGGGTCCTTCGGGTCCGGGTGCGCCGTCGGCGCCTGCGGGTCCTTCAGGTCCTGCGGGTCCTTCGGGACCTTGCGGTCCTTCGGGTCCAGGTGCGCCGTCAGCACCTACCGGTCCGGGTGCGCCGTCGGCGCCTGCGGGTCCTGCGGGTCCTGCGGGTCCGGGTGCGCCGTCAGCGCCTGCGGGTCCTGCGGGTCCTTCAGGTCCTTGCGGTCCTGCGGGTCCTTCGGGTCCGGGTGCGCCATCGGCGCCTGCGGGTCCTGCGGGTCCTTCGGGTCCGGGTGCGCCGTCAGCGCCTGCGGGTCCTGCGGGTCCTTCGGGTCCTTGCGGTCCTGCGGGTCCTTCGGGTCCGGGTGCGCCATCGGCGCCTGCGGGTCCTGCGGGTCCTTCGGGTCCTTGCGGTCCTGCGGGTCCTTCGGGTCCGGGTGCGCCATCGGCGCCTGCGGGTCCTGCGGGTCCTTCGGGTCCGGGTGCGCCATCGGCGCCTGCGGGTCCTGCGGGTCCTTCGGGTCCGGGTGCGCCGTCGGCGCCTGCGGGTCCTGCGGGTCCTGCGGGTCCGGGTGCGCCGTCAGCGCCTGCGGGTCCTGCGGGTCCTTCGGGTCCTTGCGGTCCTGCGGGTCCTTCGGGTCCGGGTGCGCCATCGGCGCCTGCGGGTCCTGCGGGTCCTTCGGGTCCGGGTGCGCCGTCAGCGCCTGCGGGTCCTGCGGGTCCTTCGGGTCCGGGTGCGCCATCGGCGCCTGCGGGTCCTGCGGGTCCTTCGGGTCCTTGCGGTCCTGCGGGTCCTTCGGGTCCGGGTGCGCCATCGGCGCCTGCGGGTCCTGCGGGTCCTTCGGGTCCTTGCGGTCCTGCGGGTCCTTCGGGTCCGGGTGCGCCATCGGCGCCTGCGGGTCCTGCGGGTCCTTCGGGTCCGGGTGCGCCATCGGCGCCTGCGGGTCCTGCGGGTCCTTCGGGTCCGGGTGCGCCATCGGCGCCTGCGGGTCCTGCGGGTCCTTCAGGTCCTTGCGGTCCTGCGGGTCCTTCGGGTCCGGGTGCGCCATCGGCGCCTGCCGGTCCTGCGGGGCCGGTGGGGCCCTCAGGTCCGGTTGCGCCCGCGGGGCCTCGGGGCCCCACCGGGCCTCTGGGCCCTGCGGGTCCAGCAGGACCCTGGACTCCATCGGGAATCCGGCACAGGAAGCTTGGCAGACCCAGCCACTTGCACAGCGGGATATAAGCCGAACTGTCCGAGGTCGGCTGTGGCTGCAATGCGCCCTGGATGATTGCCTTGGTGCTGGAGAGGTCGCGGGCGTTAACTGTTCCGGGGACGGAGATGAAGCTCGTGCAAATAGTGGAAAGCGCCAGAAGACAGGGGTCAACCTGCGTTCCCCTGGCAGATTCGATTCTCTCGAGACGAGCCTGCGTCAAAGTTGAAAGCTGCGAATCGGCTGAAACTGGGACAGGGGAGTGCAGAAGAAGGACGGCCCCGGCGAGCGCGCCGCCCGCAAGGGTCCGTTTCATGAAAATAGACACGTGCGTTGTCTCTCCCGTTGCATTCAGCGAAAACGCTGTGCGGCCATTCTTTGAACGCTCGGGAAGTGGTGGGAGAAGTGCCGGTCGAATCAGGTGTGGAAGCTTGATGGGAGGTGCGCGTTTCTTTGCTTGCGGTAAATTTGAATCGCTACATAAAATCCTAATATCCTTGTCGCGGCAATTAATTGGATAAGTGAATTATATTCACTCAAGTCGGATAAGGGGTAACTGTGCGGTGATTGAAGGTAGGTTTCGACGCCGTCCGGTACCGGCTGTGGGCCGAGGTCGGAGCCGTCGTCGTCGCCGTTGAGAACGCCTGCTCGCGGAACACGTTCCACTGTCGGGAAGTACTCGTCGGGCACGATCTTCGTACGTCGTACGCGTAACGTTGTGTGATGTGCAGGCCGGGAGGTTCCTGGTCCGAACGGGGCGAAGCTTTCGCGACTACCCGTTATAGGCGGGTGGGCGACAGCGGGGCGCGGAACGTCCGACGGTAGGCAGGGGGAGAGGCGCGCATCGCCCGGGTGAACCGGTGGCGGAAGGTCGCCGAGCTGTCGAAGTCCATCGCGGGCGCGATCTCTTCTACCTTCATGCCACTGTCGGGCCTCGCCACGGAGCCGGTAAGGGGCGGACCTCCCCGGCGTCGGCCCTGGAGGTAGGTCAGGACGGGATGGGGATGTGGATCCTGGACAGGCCCTCGGGTTCCTTGCCGGGATAGTCCCCACCCAGCATGGTGGCCACCGTGTAGAGATGCCAAGCCTGGTTGGGCTTTTTGAGGACGGGTTCGGCGAACAGCGCACGAACCTCGTCGGGGTTGACGATGGGCGTCAGCAGGTCGAGGCGCCCCAGGACGTGGTCGCGTATCAGGCCGGTCAGCTCCGTACCGGGGCTGGTCCGCCAGTTCCAGCCACCGCCGCCGGTCTTCGGCGCGGTCAGCACCTGCGGCTTGCGCTGCCAGGGGTAGTACCGCCTCCCGGCGGTGAATCGCCATGGTTTGCCCTCGATCGGGATGTCCCTGAGCGAGGGGGCCAGGATGCCGAGGAGTTCGTAGATGACCTCCTCCGACAGCCGCCAGGTCTGGTCGAGACCCAGCGCGGCGCGGACCACCCGATTGTCGAGGAAGGGCCAGATCTGGTCGCCCCGGCGCAGCGAGCCCGCCCGCGCCCCCGCGTGCCAGCGGCCGACCTTGTAGGAGATGTACATGTGGTCGAGCGCCTCCAGCGGAGCCCGCTCTCGCCACGGCCCGGCCAGCTCGCGGGCGTGCTCGTTGGCCGCCTCGCTGAACAGCGCCGGATCTCGCAGGAAGGTCACGTCCACCCGGCGGCGCAGGGCTTTCTCCCCCAGGTCGGTCTGGAGCAGCAGCAGGCCGCCGGCTCGCAGGATCTCGCCGCTCTGCCCGGACATGGTCGGCTTGGCGCTGTAGGGGAGGTAGCCGACGACCGACTCGTACGCCGATGTCATGCCCTCACAGGCACGCAGCGTCTCGTAGGCCCGCGCGAGCGGGTGTTCGACGACGATCGCGTCCTTCTTCTCGGCGCGGGCCGGGGGGATGACGGTGTGCTCGACGCGGAGCGCCTGGGCGACGCGCCCGGCGAGGATCACATCGGGGTGGGTGTCCAGGCCGTTGGTGGTCGCGCGCAGCGGGATGCCGGCCGCATGCAGCACCGCGGCGATCAGACGGCTGTCCCTGCCACCGGTGAGCGCGAGGTTCACCGGTTCTCCCGCCGCGCGCAGCGGCTCCACGGTGGCCAGCAGCGCCTCGGCCAGCTCCCCGACGAGCTCCTTCTTCCGCCTGCGCGACTCCGGCGCCGGCACGGCGGTCGGGAGCGGGGTCGTGGTGATCGTACGGGTGCCGCCCCTGACGGTCACCGACGAGGACGGCGGCAGCGCGCTCACCCCGAGGTAGGGCGTCTCGTCGGACAGGAAGTATCCCTGCCGGACCATCGACTGCAGCGCGAGCACGTCCCAGTCGACACGCTCGCCGCAGGCGAGATGGACAAGGAGGGCCCGGCTGCCGATCACGTGCACGTCGGGCGTCTCGGCGTAGTAGACCGGGCAGACCCGGTGGATCGCGGTGGCGGCCGACAACTCGCCACCGGTGGCCCGGAACACCGAGAAGCACCCGCCGACCGCCGCGCTGTCCAGCGCGGTCATACCCGCCAGCCGGTTCACGTCGTCCGGTGCGGCCAGGTAACCGTTCACCCCGGTCACCCGGTCGTGCTCGGTCATCAGCGGCGGCGGCTGCCGTGAGTCGTCGGGCTCGTTGGTCCAGGCGAACATGGTGATGCCGGGGCGGTGCCACTCGCGCGACCTGATGACCTCCGGTGGTACGGGGAACGCGCTGTCGATCGCGTTCCTGACACGGCGCAGCATCGCCTCCGGTATTCCGGCTTCCGGATCTTTGGCCGCGAGGCCGAGGTACACCCGCATGACGAAGGATCCTATGTCGCGTTTTTTCAAGACGGCTGGGAGTCCGGCCGGACAGCATGGCCGAGATGAACGAGATGCTGTCACACGCCGCCACCCGTACGGTGACCGCGGCCTGACGTCCGTGACGACCGGCTGGGCCTGTCCACCCCCCTGTGATGACTCGGTGGGCGTGATCCGGCCTGAAAGCCCTGATCACGTGCCGAACACGGTTTGTGCTCGCTTGGGTCAAGCCCCCGGCGGAAAGGTGGAAGGAGCCGTCGTAGGGAATGACACGCATCCCTAGGAGGCGACATGAAGTCACGCCCGCTCGCCACTGCCCTCGCCGCCATCGCCCTGCTGTCCGCCGCCGCCTGCGGAGGGTCGTCGGCCGAGAAAGGAGCCGCCGGCCAGCCGATGCCCGAATCCGGCAAGCAGGTCCCGCGGCCCTCCCTCGCGGAAACCGGTGGTCCGGCCACCTCCGGGAACGAGGGCTCCGAGGCCGAGGCCGCCAGGCGACGTGACACCGCCGCCGAGCAGATCTCCACCTTCGCCCTCGACGTGGACACCGCCTCGTACGGCTACAGCAGGCGGATCATCCAGGAGGGCAGGTTGCCGGAGCCGGGTCAGGTCCGGCCCGAGGAGTTCGTCAACTCCTTCGCGCAGGACTACCGGGAGCCGGACGACAACGGCTTCACCGTGCACATGGACGGCGCTCGTGTACCGGGCAACGGCACCGCGCTGCTCCGCGTCGGCCTGCAGACCCGCAGGGCGGCAGCGGAGGCACGGCGCCCGGCGAACCTCACCTTCGTGGTGGACGTGTCCGGTTCCATGAGCGAGTCCGGCAGGATCGACCTGGTCAGGGAGGCCCTGCACAAGCTCGTCGACCAGCTCGGGCCCGGAGACCAGGTCTCCGTCGTGGCCTTCAGCGACCGGGCGGACGTCCTTCTGTCCATGACCCCGGCAACCGACAGGGACCGGCTCCATGCCGCCGTCGAGCGCCTCGCCATAGGGCGGTCGACCAACCTGGAGGAGGGGCTGACCAGTGGCTACGCGGAGGCCGCGACGAGCTTCAGGGCGGTGGCGGTCAACCGTGTCATCCTGCTCTCCGACGGACTGGCCAACGTCGGTGACACCACCTGGCAGGGCATCCTGGCCCGGGTCGAGGAGGCCGCAGGCAAGAAGATAACCCTGCTGTGCGTCGGCGTCGGCCGCGACTACGGCGATCAGCTGATGGAGCAGCTCGCCGACAACGGGGACGGCGCCGCGGTCTACGTCAGCTCCGTCGACGACGCGCGCAAGGTCTTCGTCGAGCAACTCGCCACCAACCTCGACCTGCGCGCCCGCGACGCCAAGGCACAGGTCGTGTTCAACCCCTCGGTCGTGGAGTCGTACCGGCTGATCGGCTACGAGAACCGGCAGCTCGCGACCGAGGACTTCCGCGACGACGCCAAGGACGGCGGCGAGATCGGCCCCGGTCACTCGGTGACCGCTCTGTACGAGGTGCGGCTGCGCGGCGGGGCGTCGGGTCAGCTGGCCACCGCCACCGTACGCTGGCAGGACCCCGACACCCGCGACCCCGCCGAGGCCACTCGCTCCCTCGCGGCCGGTGACCTGGCGTCCTCGCTGTGGCGGGATTCCGCGCCGAGGTTCCAGGTCGACGTGGTGGCCGCGGGCTTCGCCGAGTACCTGCGTACTGGGGAGGGGATCGCCGGGGCGGCCCCTGAGGACCTCGCCGCCCACGCCACCCGCCTGGCGGCGGCCACCGAGGATCCCGCGGTGACCGAGCTCGCGACGTTGATCGGGAAGGCCGGATCGTTACGGTAGACGCCCGCGCGCGGGTCGGCACCCCCGGCCCGCACCGGTGGTTACAGGGTAGGGACTGATTTCCGATATGCTGGCGTGGTCGCCGGGCCGGGTCCGGCGACAAACGGTTACACCGAGGGGCTATGGCGCAGCTGGTAGCGCGCCTCCATGGCATGGAGGAGGTCTGGGGTTCGAATCCCCATAGCTCCACTCCTCACCGGAGGGCGGCCAGACGGCCGCCCTTCGCTGTTTCCCTGGGCGAATCGCTCTCAGCCGAGCTCGTAGTCGAGGTGGAAGGAGTGGGCGCCGTCGTCGTTGACGATCTGCCCTCCGCCCCGGATGCCCACTAGTTCCCCGGTGCCCGAGTCGGGCAGGATCGTCCAGCTCAGCCCCGACTCCGTGGCGTGCGCCATGGCCGTGTGGTGGAGCACGAAGGTGCCCTTGCGGCCGTGCGCGGTGCCGGTGAAGCGCTCGAAGCCCGCGTAGGCCGCCGATGTCTCGACCTGGGCGATCGCGGTGATGATGTCCGTGGTGCTGGTGCCGGCCAGGTCGCCGTCGAAGGTCTTGGTGATGTGGACGCGGGAGAGCGTGGCGCCTTCGGCCTCGTCGTAGGGGTGCGGATCCCAGCTGTCGATGGTGAAGGTTCCGGTGGCACGAGGCATATGTGGGCTCCCTCTGGAAGTCTCGGCTCTTGTGCTCACCCTGGCACCCGTACCTGTCATCTAGTGACAGATATGGGGCTCTCCATCCATGACCGCGGCGGTGAGGAGGGGAGACTCTAGGAAAGGCGCCATTTGTCCATGTTCCAGGTGATGGTCGACTGCGCGGGGTTCGGGACGACGTTCTGGAGCGTCTCGTCCCACGCGCTGAGTCCCGGATGCTGGAACAGCGGGATGGTGGCCAGGTCGTCCCAGAGCCGCTTCTCGATCTCACCGATGATCGGGTCCTGGGCGGCCAGGTCGACGGTCGAGTTCAACTCCTTGATGAGGAGGTCGACCCGCCTGCTGGAGTAGCAGCCGTTGTTGTTGCCCTTGCTGTGGGCGTCGCACTTCTGCGGCGAGGTGAAGCTGGAGGCCCAGCCACTGACCAGGGCCGAACCCGACCAGGCGAACAGCGCCACGTCGTAGCCGTTGGTCGGCATCACGGTGCCCAGGAAATCCTCGGAGCCCTTGTCGACGACCTTGAATCCGGCCTTGTTGCAGGAGTCGATGATGAGCTGCACCGCCGCGGTGCGGCGCGGGTTCGGGGTCTGGTAGCCGATGTTGACCTCCAGCCCCGTCTGGCCGGCTTTCCGCAGCAGTTCCCTGGCCCCCGCGATGTCCTGCCGCATGTACACGTCGGCGCTGCCGCTGGCGGCCACGACCGCGGCACTGTTGGCCTGGAACGGGGCCACGGTGCGAACCTGCAGGGGCCTGGCCGCAGGGGCGACGGGCTTGATCAGATGGTCGACGATGAGCTGCCTGGGCACGCATCTGGCGAACGCCTCGCGCAACCTTCTGTCGCGGAACGGGCTGGAGTGGAAGTTGAAGTCCAGGTGCTCGTAGGTGTACTTGTCGGAGGCGCTGACCTTCACCCCCCGCAGGGACTGCAACTGCTTGAGCACCTCGGGTCCCGGCTGGGGTTCGACGATCTGGACCTCGCGGTTCTGCAGCGCCTGCGCCTGCTCGTCGAGGGTGATGAAACGCTCGACGATCGTCGGAGTCGCGGCGGGGGTGCCCCACCACCTGTCGTTGGCGATGAGGGTCAGCCGCTGCCCGGCGTCCAGCTTGGAGAGCTTGTACGGTCCCGAGGAGGGGATCAGCCTGGCCTCGGGCAGCCTGCCCTCGGAGACCCAGCCGTCGTTGAAGAACTTGATGCCCTCGGCGAGCTTCTTCGAGTCGGTGTTCTTGACCGCCGCGATGAAGTCCTCCTCGGACAGGCCGTCCTGCTCGGCGACCACGTGGGCCGGCAGCATCTCGGTCGCGCCGGGGCCGCCGGCCACCCAGTCGGCGAACGGCTTGTCGTAGACCAGGGTGAACTCCTTGCCGCCCTTCTCGCAGTCGGGGATCTCGGTGTCCTGGACGCCGTTGGTGTCGGCTGAGGCGAAGCCCTTGACCTTGCCGGACCGGAAGGCCCACCACAGCATGACGTCGTCGCAGTCGATGGGGGTGCCGTCGGACCAGACCGCCTTGGCGTTGATGGTGTACCTGACGCTCAGCGGGTCGTCGGAGATCTTCTCGTAGGTTCCGAAGTCCTTGTCGGGGACGATCGCGCCCTTGTCACCGTAGAACCAGAAACCCGTGAGCACCCGCTGCAGGGGCGCCGCGTTGCGCGTGGCGTTCTCGGCGGTGGTGTTGTTGTTGTAGGAGTGGAACTCCTGTTCGTACGCGTAGGCGATGGTATCGGCCGGTTGGCTCGGCTCCGAGCCCGATGCCGTCGGGTCGTCCGTCGGATCGGCGCTCGCGCAGGCGCCGAGCAGGAGCGAGCCGCACGCCAGCAGTGCCAGGACCCCTGCCGACCTTCGCCTGTGGAACACGGCACCACTCCTTCGATCGCCCGTTCTCCGGCCGGTCCCGTATCGGCCCCGCGGAGCGCGAGTGTCGTCGCTCCCTGGTGGCCGCGCGGGACCGGAGACCGGCCTCGCGTCTCCCCGTGACCATGCCGGATGCGAGACCCCCAGTTGACGAGAATAGAAAAAACAGAACCTTTGAGCGAATTCTCCCAGTATGTGAGATGGCCTTTACCGAGCTCTCGGTGTGCCCGCGTACGGAAGGGCGCCCGCACAGGGAAAAGCGGCGGTACTCCGGAGGGAACCTGGCCCGATCCTTGTGGATGTTGGCACTCAGGCCACTCGCGTGGAGTGTTTCGCCCCCCGATTATGGGGCGCATGACAACGACTCTTCGGGCGCCCGAACGTAAGCTGCACCGCGCCTGGATCGTGGCGGGAGTCGCGTTCGTGGCCATCCTCGGCGCGGCCGGGTTCCGGGCGACGCCCGGCGTGCTGATCACACCGCTCCAGGAGGAGTTCGGCTGGTCCCGGGGCACGATCTCGCTGGCCGTCTCGGTCAACCTCATGCTCTACGGGCTGACCGCGCCCTTCGCGGCAGCGCTCATGGACCGTTTCGGAATGCGCAGGGTCGTGACGTACGCCCTGCTGCTGGTCGCCGCAGGCAGCGGGTTGACCATCCTGATGAACGCCCCCTGGCAGCTCGTCCTGTGCTGGGGTGTCCTGGTCGGCCTCGGCACCGGTTCGATGGCCCTGGTCTTCGCCGCGACCCTCACCGAACGCTGGTTCGTCCGCCACCGCGGCCTCGTCACCGGTGTGCTCACCGCGGGCGGCGCCACCGGGCAACTCGTCTTCCTGCCCGTCCTCGCGCACCTGGCGGCCGACAGCGGCTGGCGGTCGGCCGCCGTCACGGTCGCCGTCGCGGCTCTGGCAGTGGTCCCCCTGGTCTGGTTCCTGCTGCGTGACCGGCCGCAGGACGTGGGCACCACGGCCCTGGGCGCCGACCCGGCCGCACCCCCGGCAGTGCGGCCCGCGCGGACCGGTGGTGCCGCCTCGCGGGCCCTCGGCGTGCTGCGGAGCGCCGCGCGCACGCGCCCCTTCTGGCTGCTCGCAGGGGGGTTCGCGATCTGCGGGATGAGCACCAACGGCCTGGTGGGCACCCATTTCATCCCCGCCGCCCACGACCACGGCATGGCCGAGCCGGTCGCCGCCGGGCTGCTCGCGCTGGTCGGGATCTTCGACGTGGTCGGCACTGTGGCGTCCGGGTGGTTGAGCGACAAGATCGACTCGCGCGTCCTCCTCGGTGCCTACTACGGGCTGCGGGGCCTTTCGTTGATGGCCCTGCCAAGCCTGTTCGGGGCCACCGCCGAGCCCAGCATGCTGGTCTTCATCATCTTCTACGGCCTCGACTGGGTGGCCACGGTCCCGCCGACCGTCGCCCTGTGCCGCCAGATCTACGGTCCCGACGGGGCCGTGGTGTTCGGTTGGGTCTTCGCCTCCCACCAGATCGGCGCGGCGGTCGCCGCGGTCGCCGCGGGAGTCACCCGTGACCACTTCGGCGCCTACGATCTCGCCTGGTACGCCGCGGGGTTGCTCTGCTTCGCCGCCGCGATCATGTCGGTGGTCATCACCAGGAAACAGGCGTCTTCGAAGGTCTGATCTCCTCCCCGTCCCGAGGGGACGGGCGGCCAGGCCACGGCCACCGGGTGGGTCGGTGTGGAAGGTACTCGTTCCCGAAGTGTGATGGGGATCCCGCACGGGAAAACCGGATTTGTCGTACGCTCCCGATCGTGCTCGATGGGTTGGGTGGGACTCAGGGGACCCGGGAGACGGGTCCCACGCCGACATATGTGACCGCCGAGGCGGAGACGTCGGAGTTGCCGAAAATCGTGGTGAAGAGCTCCCCGAAACCATCGGACTCACCGGTGAAGCGGTCCCGTATCGGCGACCTGCCGATGCGAGTGATCTACCGCATCCTGGCCGTGGGCGTCGCACTGGTCCTGGCCGCCGTCGCGGCCGTGGTCGGTTTCGTCTCCTCGGGCTCCTCAGATCAACCGGGCGGGGGAAAGACGGGGCAGATCGCCGCGCCATCTGCCGCGCCACCCTCGCCCGGTCCACCCTCGCCGGAGCCGTCCGCCTCGGTGTCGGCCTCGGCGTCGGAGCAGGCGTCCCCGTCGGAGAGTCCTGCCGAGACGGCCGCTCCGTCCCCCTCACCCGAGGGCTGGGAGCCGGCACCTGACCGCAGCGCCGTCATCGCGGCCCTCGCCGACCCCCGGGTGCCCGAACTGCCGCGTGACAAGCGGCTCGGCCGGCTCCCCGGCAAGGCGTACAAGAGCAAGCGCCGCATCGAGGACGACAGGTCGGGGGTGTCGCTGATCCGTTTCGGCAAGCCCTGGAAGGTCTTCGGCGCGTCGCCGTTCTCCACCAAGCAGGTGCTGCCCAAGGTGAAGGGGATCGCGCACCGGGCGATGCTCGTGAGCAGCCCGGTGCCGATCCTGGTGCAGCGGAAGGCGAAGGACACCGCGCTGCTGGCGGCCCGGTGGACACTCAACCACCACCCCAAGGGCAGCAGGATCGGGTGGGTCGCCTCGCAGCCGATCAAGGACGGCTGGCTGCTCGCCTACCGGGTGAAGTACAAGATCAAGAAAAAGGCGCGTTCCTCCATGGCCGCCGTCGCCGTGGTCGAGGCTCCCGGCGCCAAGCCCGCGATGCTCTTCGTGACGATCCCCGACACCCAGGGCAGGCGCTGGCGCGATATCAACACCGCGGTCTCCTCCCTCAGATTGAAGTAAGCCCCATCTGGGCAGGAACCGCCATATCTATGTGATCTGGTGAAACTCGGGGGAATTTCACGGCAAGCCGCTCCATCGCCACACGCGACGGCCTCCCGTCCGCTCGCCGGGCGCGAGGTTCCGGGTTCGGGGCGCAGGCGGAGGACGGCCTCGGTTCGAGAGCCCGGACCGAGCCGGGTGCCCCGGGTGTCCGACCGGGCAGGCTCCCCCAGCCGTCGAGGGGGAAGTCTTGAAGCGACCGGCGTCTCGGGAGCGCAGGGGGCCTGACCAGGACACGGCCGACGAGCAGCGCGGATCCAAGCCCTGGCGGTCCGAGGGACTGCCCGACGGGCCGCCCGCCCCGCAGCGCCCGCGGATCAACTGGGTGCGTTTCCTGGTGACCATGTTCATCGTCTACGCGGGCTTCTTCATCGTCTCCTCGTTCTTCGGCGAGGCCACCGAGCCGATCTCCTACACCCAGTTCACCGATCAGGTGCGGGCGGGGAACGTCAAGGACATATACGCCACCGGTACCTCGATCCAGGGCACCCTCAAAAAGCCCGCCCGTGACCCCGACAGCGGCAACGCCGAGTACGACAGGTTCTCCACCGAGATACCGGTCTTCGCCGACCAGGCCGCCCTCTACCGGCAGCTCACCGCGACGGGCGTGAAGATCAAGGCCGAGCCCGTCGGCGGCCGGAGTTTCCTGTCCAACCTGCTGCTCTCCCTGCTGCCGGTCCTGCTGCTGGCGGGGCTGTGGATCTGGTTCATACGGCGCTCGGCGTCCGCGATGGGCGGCGGGATGGGCGGACTCGGCGGACTCGGTGGCCTCGGCAGGTCGAAGGCGGCCAAGCCGGTGGAACCGGCCAAGGTCCGGGTCGACTTCGACGACGTCGCGGGCATCGACGAGGTGGAGAACGAGGTGGCCGAGGTGGTCGACTACCTCAGGGACCCCGACAAGTACCGGAGACTGGGGGCGAAGCTGCCCAAGGGGGTACTGCTCACCGGGCCACCGGGCACCGGCAAGACACTCCTCGCCCGCGCCGTGGCGGGCGAGGCGGACGTGCCCTTCTTCTCGGCGAGCGCCTCGGAGTTCATCGAGATGATCGTGGGGGTCGGCGCCTCGCGGGTGCGCGAGCTGTTCGACGAGGCCCGCAAGGTCGCGCCGTCGATCATCTTCATCGACGAGATCGACGCGATCGGCAGGGTCCGCGGCGGCAGCACCATCGGTGGGCACGACGAGCGCGAGCAGACTCTCAACCAGATCCTCACCGAGATGGACGGCTTCACCGGCTCCGAGGGCGTCATCGTGATCGCCGCCTCCAATCGGGCGGAGGTCCTCGACCCGGCGCTGCTCCGTCCAGGCCGGTTCGACCGTACCGTCGTGGTGTCGGTGCCGGATGTCGAGGGCCGGCTGGCGATCCTCCGGGTCCACAGCAGGGGCGTCCCGCTCGCCGCCGACGTGGACCTGGAGCGGCTGGCCAGGACCACCCCCGGCATGACGGGCGCTGACCTGGCCAACCTGGTCAACGAGGCGGCGCTGCTCGCCGCCAAGCGCGGCCACGACAGGGTGCGCACCCCCGATTTCGCCGACGCGCTGGAGAAGATCCTGCTCGGCACGGCCCGCGCCGTCGTGATCCCGCAGGAAGAGCGCAGACGCACCGCCTACCACGAGGCCGGCCACGCGCTCCTCGGTATGCTCCAGCCCGGCGCCGACCCGGTCAGGAAGGTGTCGATCATTCCGCGTGGGCGGGCGCTCGGTGTCACGCTCTCCACGCCCGACACCGACAAGTACGCCTACGACGAGAAATACCTGCGCGACCGGATCATCGGTGCCCTCGGAGGCATGGCGGCGGAGCAGGTCGTCTACGGGGTGATCACCACCGGCTCGGAGAACGACCTGGAGCAGGTCACCGTGATCGCCCGCGGCATGGTCGGCCGCTGGGGCATGTCCTCCAGGATCGGCCCGCTGAGCGTGCTGCCCGGCGCCGGCGACGGCCAGCCCGCCGCCGCCCCCGACACCCTCGCCGCGGTGGACCAGGAGGTCCGGCGCATCGTGGACGAGTGCTACGAGGTCGCCCTGGCGGTCCTGGCGGAGAACCGTGAGCGCCTGGACGGCATCGTCGCGGCCCTGTTGGAGCACGAGACCCTCGGCGAGGCGGAGGCGTACGCCGCGGCCGGCCTTCCGCAGGGCGCCGCCCCCGAACCTCCCCCTCCGGGACCGCCTCCGCGACTCCCGCCCTCGCCCCGCGCCTGACCTGCGAGCCGCCGCCCGGGTGCGCTGCCCGCGGCCGTTGACCGGACGCCCGGCCTGTGAGGACCTCCGCTCGCGGCGAGGGGACGGCCGGAGCCGCGCTAGGCTCGATCGGCGTGACCCAGATCGTTCTCGCCTCCGCGTCCCCCGCCCGCCTCACCCTGCTCCGCAGCGCCGGACTCGATCCTAAAGTGATCGTCAGCGGTGTGGACGAGGAGGCCGTCACCGCCGACAGCCCGAGCGAACTCTGCCTCGCGCTGGCCCGCGCGAAGGCGGCCGTGGTGGCCGAGAGCCTGACCGACGGTCTGGTCATCGGCTGCGACTCGGTGCTGGAGCTCGACGGCCGGGCCTACGGCAAGCCGTCCTCCCCGGCGGAGGCGGTCGCCCGCTGGCGGGGCATGCGCGGCCGCGAGGGCCGTCTGCTCACCGGCCACTGCGTGATCGACGCCGCGGACGGACGCGAGGTGGCGAAGGTGGGCGCGACGGTCGTGCGTTTCGGCACCGCCACCGACGACGAGATCGCCGCCTACGTCGCCACCGGCGAGCCCCTCCAGGTGGCCGGGGCCTTCACCCTGGACGGTCGCGGCGGCTGGTTCGTCGACGGCATCGACGGCGACCACGGCAACGTCCTGGGCATCTCCCTGCCCCTGCTCCGCCGCCTCTTCGCGGCGCTCGGCGTCTCCGTGCCCGGCCTCTGGCAGCGCGCCTGACCCGCGGACCCGGTCCGCGTCCGCTTCGCCGGCATCCGGGCGATGAGGAGCAGTCCCGGTTGACGGCCGATCCCGATAATCTTCCGCCATGGGTCATTTCCGCTCCTTTCTGGACGGCATCGGGTTCTTCTTCCAGGGACTGCGCTGGGTCGCGCGATATCCGCGCTGGTGGCTGTTCGGGCTGATCCCGGCGCTGATCGCGTTCGTCCTCTACGCGGTCGGCCTCTACCTCCTCGGCAAGAACGCGCTGGACATCGCCGCGTGGGGCACGCCGTTCGCCGACGGGTGGGGTGAGGGGGCACGGACCGCGCTGCGCGCGCTGGTCGGACTGACGCTCTTCGGTGCGGGGGTGGTCCTGGCCGTGGTGACCTTCACGGCGATCACCCTCATCCTGGGCGACCCCTTCTACGAGAAGCTCTCCGAGAAGGTGGAGGAGACCTACGGGGAGGTGCCGACAGGGTACGAACTCCCGCTGTGGAAGTCGATCCCCCGATCCATCAGGGACAGCGTGGTCACCCTCGGCTGGCTGTTGCTGTTCACGATCCCGCTGTTCTTCCTCGGCTTCGTGCCGGTGCTCGGGCAGACGGTGGTTCCGGTGCTGGGCGCCCTGGTCTCCGGTTTCTTCCTCACGATCGAGCTGACCGCACTGGCCCTGGAACGCAGGGGACTGGCGCGCAAGAGCCGCTTCGGCCTGCTCCGCGCGAACAAGGCCCCCGCGCTCGGCTTCGGGGTCCTGCTCTTCCTGCTCTTCCTCGTCCCGTTCGTCGCGATCATCGCGATGCCTCCCGCCGTGGCCGGCGCGGCCATCATGGTCCGCACCCGCCTGACCCCGATCCTCCTGCCGGCGGAGCGGACGGGATGAGAGGCGCCTGAGAAAGCGCCCGGGGCAGGGGCGACGGTGCTGAGGGGGACGGTCCGGTGGGCCCCGCGGACCGGTGATCGGGGTCAGCCCGGCTGTGGACGGTCGCACGTTCCGTCCACAGAAAGGAGTTCGGGCCGAAGGACACGGGAGCGGGTCCGGGAGGCTTCCGGCCATGACAACAGAGAGCCCGGACTCGCCCGAGTCCCCGTTTCCGCCCGCTTCCCGGCCTCAGCTCCTGCTCGGCTCCACCGAGGACATCCTGGGCGCGGTTCCCTACCTGCTGGGGTTCCATCCCGCGGAGAGCCTGGTCGTCATCGGCCTCACGGGCGGTCTGCCCAGGAGCAGGCTGCACCTCACCGTCCGATGGGACCTGCCCCTGGCGTCCGGCGGCCTCGGCGGCATCGTTCCGCTGTTCCGGAAGGAGGACGTCACGCAGGTCGTCATGGTCGGCTACGGTCCGGGCCCGCTGGTGACCCCGGCCATCGACGAGGCCGGCGCGCTGTTCCGCGGAGGTGGTCTCACCGTCGTCGACGCGCTCCGGGTGGAGGACGGCCGTTACTGGTCGTACGGCTGCGCGCGGACGGACTGCTGTCCCGTCGAAGGCGTGCCGTACGAGCGGCGGGCCACCGTCGTCGCGGCCGAGGCGATCCTGCACGGACTGGTCGCGTGGCCGGACAGGCAGGCGCTGGAGCGCTCACTCGACCCGGTCACCGGGTCCGCGCGGGTGGCCATGCGGGAGGCGACGGGCCGCCTCATGGCGGAGTTGAGCGGCAGGCTCGCCGGATGTCGTGACGCCGACGAGCTAGCGGTGGAGTTCGTCGCGGAGGGGGTGGCCAGGGTCCGCGAGGCGATCGCCACCTGCGCCTCGGGCGGTCGGCTCGACGACGACCAGGCGGCCAGGCTGGGGCTCGACCTGGCGGTGATCAGAATTCGCGACGAGGCGTGGGCACTGGTCACCGACGACGGTCATGACGCGCATCTCAAGCTCTGGCACGACCTCACCCGGAGGCTGGAGCCGAGGTTCGTGCCCCCGGCCGCCTCGCTGCTCGGCCTGGTCGCCTGGCGGCGGGGTGACTCCGCCCTGGCGGGCGTCGCCCTCACCCGGGCGCTCGAGGCCGATCCCGGATACTCGATGGCTCACCTGCTCATGCACGCGATCCACCACCTGGTCCCGCCACACGCCCTCAACGACAGGATGCCCAGCCCCGAGGAGTTGGATCAGGAGATGGGCAGCCCCAAGATGGCCTGGCTGCTCCCGATGGCCGCATTGCTGGAAGAACCCGGTGGCCCCGCGCACGATGCGACCACCGGGTTCCTGGCTCAGCTCTCCGCGCGCTTCTGGCGCTCGTTGTAGGCCCTCATCCGGGGGGGATAGCCGGTCAGCTGCACGTCGTAGACGGGCAGAGCCAGGTCACGGGCCACCTTGCGGATCACGGCGGGGGAGCCGACCCGGCGCCGGGTCCATTCGCCGTCGTCGGCGACGGCCATCGCCGTGGTGTCGGTCGCGAATGTCTCCGGCTCGACGTAGAACTCCACGCCCCGGCGTGATTTCGCGAAGGCGATGAGCGCCTCGATGTCGGCATCGGTGGCGTCGCGGTCGAACTTGGCGATTTTCGGCCCGCGCTTGCGCCTCAACCCATAGCGATCTCGCCATCTCATGTCTCTTTGTATACCTCTCCTGCTCGATCCGCGGTGGAAGGCCAAGGGTCGGTTTCAGGGGCCTATAGGGGTTCATCCTGATATACCCGGCCGACAATCTGGACGAGCATTGAGGTCGAAGAGGCGACGAAAGGGTATCGGTCTCATGGCAGGTACAACGGCATCGGCGGGTCAGTGGCACGGGGGAGTGCCGGTGGGCGGTCCCGGGCCCGGTTACGCGGAGCTCAGGGTCAGCAACCAGGATCGTGAGCGGGTGGTCGAGCACGTCCAGGCCGCCTATACGGAGGGAAGGCTCGACAAAGTCGAGTTCGACGACAGGCTGGAGCGGGCGATGACGGCCCGCGTGCACGGCGACCTCATGCCGATCATGAACGAGCTGTACGGCACGCAGCCGGTCCGGCCCGTGTTCCAGCCGGTCACACCCCAGGCGGCGTACGGCCACCGCGGGCACCTCGGCAGGCGGGGCGGCGACACCGGAGCGGAGCGTCTGGGCGCGGCGGCGGCGCACCTGCTCCCACTGGCCGGCCTGCCCATCCTCGGCCCGCTGGTGTTGATGCTCACCGCGGGCAAGACCTCGCCCTACATCCGGGCACACGCGGTGGAGGCTCTCAACTTCCAGCTGACGCTGATCGCGGCCACCATCGTGCTGGCGATCACGGTGGTGGGCGTCGTCCTGACGCCGCTGCTCTGGATCGGCGGCGTGGTGCTGTCCGTCATCGGTGGCGTCGCGGCGATGGGCGACGGAGACTTCCGCTACCCCCTCACGCTGCGCCTCGTGAAGTGACCCGGTGGAGGCCGGGAGGCGTCAGAGCATGAGGGAGCGGACCATGTCGACGGTGTCGGCCTGGTCCGCCGTCTTGTCGGGGCGATAGCGGATGACCCTGGCGAAGCGCAGAGCCACGCCGCCGGGGTAGCGGCTCGACTGCTGCACGCCGTCGAAGGCGATCTCGACGACCAGCTCGGGGCGGACGGTGACCGTCCAGCCGTCGGTGGGGCCCTCGGCGATGCCGAGGAAGCGGTCGGTCTGCCAGGCGAGCAACTCGTCGGTCAGGCCCTTGAAGGTCTTGCCGAGCATGACGAACCCGCCACTTCGCGGGTCGCGGGCGCCCAGATGCAGGTTGGACAGCCTGCCCTCGCGGCGGCCATGGCCCCATTCGGCGGCCAGGACGACGAGGTCGAGCGTGTGCCGGGGCTTCACCTTGATCCAGCCTGCTCCGCGCCTTCCGGCGGCGTAGGGCGTCAGGAGCGACTTGACCACCACGCCCTCGTGACCGCCCCTGATCGCGTCCTTGAAGAACGCCTCGCCGTCCACGACGTCGCCGGTGACAAGGCGCGGGGTCACCAGCTCCGGGGGCACGGCCGCGGCCAGGGCCGCGTGACGGTCCGCGCCCGGCAGGTCGAGCAGGTCGGCGCCGTCGACCCGCAGCGCGTCGAAGAAGAAGACGCTCAAGGGGGTCTTGTCACGGGCTCGCGGCACGTCGGTGCGGCTGGACACGCGGCCGGAGGTGACCTGGAAGGGCTCGGGGCGGCCGTCGGGGCGTAGCGCGATGACCTCGCCGTCGAGAACCAGGTCGCTGGAGGGCAGGGCGCTCACCGCCTCGACCAGCTCGGGCACCTGAGTGGTGATGTCGTCGAGGGCGCGGGTGAAGACGGACACCCGGTCGCCGGAGCGGTGTGCCTGAACCCTGACCCCGTCGAGCTTCCACTCGACGGCGACCGGGCCGCCGAGTTTGCCGAACGCGGTCGCGACGGAGGTGGCGCTCTGGGCCAGCATCGGCGACACCGGCCGGCAGACCTCCAGGCGAAAGGCGCGCAGCGCCTCGACCCCGCCTGACAGGGCGGCGGCACCGACGGCGGGGAGCCAGCCGCGAAGCGTCAGCGCCCGCCTGACCTCGGCGGCCGGCACCCCTGCCGCCTTCGCCACGGCCTCGATCATCACCCCTTCGAGCGCGCCTTGGCGCAGCTCGCCCCTGAGCAGGCGTGACAGGAAGACCTGTTCCTGGCGGGTGAGGGCGCCGAACAGCTCGGCGACGAGCGCCCTGCGTGCGCTCTGCGAGCCGGGACCGGCCAGGGCCTTGATCCGGTCGAGGAGGTCGTGGACCTCGCGCAGGGTGGCGGTGGCGGCCAGCCGGGGCTCGGGCGGATCCTGCAGGCTCGTCCAGCCCACGCCGACGTTGCGCTGCGGCAGCTCTCCGGAGAGGTAGGCGATGGCGATCTCCGCCTCATCCGGCTCGACCCGGCCGAGCAGCTCCGCGAGATGAGCGGTCTTCGCCCGCCGGGCGGAGCCGGCGGCCACGGCCGCCGAGGTGCGCGCGAGATCGATCAACAACACAGTGGCCAGCCTAAGAGCTGTAAGCGACATTTCGGTGAGAGGGCGGCCTGCTTTTCACCGGAATCGCAGCGTGGGGCCCTGTCGTTCACGATGGCGAGGAGCTGAGGAGCCGTCGTGTTCCCCGGAAGCGTGCGCGAGAGCGGGGTGGGCGGCCCCCGTCACCGAAGTCCTTCGGTGACGGGGGCCGCCCACCCACCGGTAGCCGTTCCGCCTCCCGGGCGTCAGCTCACGCCGAGCAGGTCCACGACGAAGATGAGCGTCTCGCCCGGCTTGATGCGGTTACCCGCACCGGCGTTGCCGTAGCCGAGGTGCGGCGGGATGGTGAGACGGCGACGGCCGCCGACCTTCATGCCCGCGACGCCCTGGTCCCAGCCCGCGATGACCCGGCCCCCGCCCAGCGGGAACTGGAAGGCGTCGCCGCGGTTCCACGACGCGTCGAACTCCTCGCCCGTCGAGAAGGCCACGCCGACGTAGTGCACGGTGACCTGGTGCCCCGGCTTGGCCTCCGGGCCGTCTCCTACGACGATGTCGACGATCTCCAGCTCCGAGGGCGGGGCGCCTTCCGGAAAGTCGATCTCCGGCTTCTCCAGTGCCACGTGGTTCTCCTTGGTTGGATACACGCCGGTCGATTTCCGACCGGCCGGACGACTCTACGGGGTCCGGCGCCGCCACGAGAGCCACGGGGGCGGGATGGCTCCCGCGTCGTCCTTCGGGGAGGGACCGTGGAGACAAGGCGCACGGGATTCACCACCGGAGTAACGGCGCGCGTGGGCATGGCGGGACGGGTCGTCGGGCCACCTGGTCCATCTGGTCCACAGTCGGCGGCATCCACGCCGCGGGTGGCCGGCGACGGGCGGAGCCCTGTTGAGAGTCGTTGGGGAGCGCTCTCTGGTTGAGAGAGTGACCCGGCCCGCAAGGAGTGTCAAGGGTCCGGAGCGGCATCGCGGAACACGATGGAAACGCGACCTTAATGTGACCTTTCTTTGTGGGAGCGCTCCATCCACCGCTAAATCTAACTCTTAAACATGTTTGACCTGGGAAAACGCCCCGAAGCCTGGGAGGGTGCTTTCCGGGAAAAGTCGACTTCAGGGCTCAGGTCGGCATTCGAAGGGGCCGTTGACAGGCAACCCCGTTGGCATCAATCTGCTCAGGGAGCGCTCTCTCCATGATCATTTATGAGGCCCCTAGGAGGGTTCCATGCGTAAGTCACGCCACCGGTTCCTCGCCCCGATGGTCGCCGCCTCCGCCCTGGCCCTGGGCCTTACCGCCTGTGGCGGCGACAGCGGCGGTACCACCGCAGACGGTGGGGCGGCCTCCCGGCCGGCCGAGAAGATCAAGCTGACCGTCGGACTGTTCAGCGACTTCCACTTCGCGCCGCTGTACGAGGAGTTCAAGAAGACCCACCCCAACGTGGAGATCGTGGAGCGCCGCGCGCAGTTCAACGACCACCACACCAACCTCATCACGCAGCTCACCACCGGCGCGGGTGCCGCGGACGTGGTCGCGGTCGAGGGCGGCTACATCGGTGCCTTCACCCCCGTGCCCGACAAGTTCCACAACCTCAAGGAGTACGGTCTGGACTCGCGCCAGAGCGAGTACCTCGACTGGAAGTGGAACCTGGGCGTCTCCAACGACGGTTCCTCGCTCATCGGGCTGGGCACCGACGTCGGCGGCCTGGCCATGTGTTACCGCCCCGACCTGTTCAAGAAGGCCGGCCTGCCCACGGACCGCGACGAGGTGTCGGCGCTCTGGCCCACGTGGGACGCCTACGTCGAGACGGGCAAGAAGTTCGTCGCGGCCAAGGTGGAGGGCGCCAAGTTCACCGACGGCCCCGGAGAGCACTTCCGTGCCATGGTCGAGCAGGCCCCCGTCGGGTTCTACGACGCCCAGTACAACATCGTCGCCGCCACCAACCCCGAAGTGCGCAAGGCGTTCGACACGGGCGTGAAGATGATCGACAACGGTCTCTCCGCCAACCTCGCGGCCTTCTCGCCGCCGTGGAACACCGGAATCGCCAAGGGCACCTTCGCCACCATGGTCTGCCCGGCCTGGAAGACCGGCACGATCAAGGACCAGAAGCCCGGTGAGGGCACCTGGGACATCGCCGCGGTGCCCGGTGGCGGCGGCAACCAGGGCGGCACCCACCTGGTGCTGCCCAAGCAGGGCAGGCACCCCAAGGAGGCGGCGGAGCTGATCAACCTGCTGACCAGCAAGGAGAGCCAGATCAAGCTCTTCAAGGAGGCCAGCGCGCTGCCCTCGCTGCCCGCCCTGTACGACGACCCGGCGGTGTCCGAGTACGTCAACCCGTACTTCGGCAACGCGCCGATCGGCAAGATCTTCACCGATGCCGCCAAGGCGCTCAAACCACAGCCCGTCGGTCCCAAGGCCGGTGACGTCCTGAAGGCGATCGGCGACGGTCTCCAGCGGGTCGACCAGGGCAAGCAGAACCCCGAGGAGGCCTGGAAGCAGGCGCTCGAGGACGTCGGCAGGATCAAGTAGCCGCCCCTTCGGCCGACTGGTCTCGCACCGGTCGGCCACCTGCCTGCCGTCCACATGAGCCGTACGCCGCTCTTCCACAGCGAATCATCGAAAGGAGCTGCCATGGCCACTCGGGCACCCGATCGCCTGGCGGCTGTCCCGGCGGGCAAGCCGACGGGGCCTCGCCGCCGCCTCCAGCGCCACCTGGTCCACCAACTCGACGTCAAAGGCTCGCCGTACGCGTACGTGGCCCCGTTCTTCCTGCTGTTCTCCGCCTTCGGGCTGTTCCCCCTGGCCTACACCGCCTGGGTGAGCCTGCACGAGTGGACGCTGCTCCGGGACGAGCAGCCCTTCGTCGGCCTGGAGAACTTCAGGACGCTGCTCGCCGACGACTACTTCTGGAACGCCACCTTCAACACCCTGTCCATCGGGGTGCTGTCCACGGTTCCGCAACTGCTGCTGGCCATCTGGCTGGCCCACCTGCTGAACCGGCCGTTGCGGGCGCAGACCTTCTTCCGCATCACGCTGCTGCTGCCCAACGTGACCAGCGTGGTCGCGGTGGTGGTCATCTTCAGCCAGCTCTTCGGCCGCGACTTCGGCATGATCAACTGGATGCTGTCGCTGTTCGGCGTCGGCGGTGTCGCCTGGAACGAGGGCGTGCTGAGCTCCCACGTCGCCATCTCCATCATGATCATGTGGCGGTGGACGGGCTACAACGCGCTGATCTTCCTGGCGGCCATGCAGGCCGTGCCGCGTGAGCTGTACGAGGCGGCCACCCTCGACGGCGCGAGCGACATGACCCAGCTCCGCAGGATCACCGTCCCGATGATCAGGCCCACGATCGTCTTCGTCGTCATCACCTCGACGATCGGCGCCATGCAGATCCTCGCCGAGCCGCTGCTGTTCGGCTCCTACATGATCACCGGAGGGGTGGACCGGCAGTACCAGACGCTCTCGCTGTTCATCTACGAGAACTTCACCAAGCTCGACTTCGGCTACGCCTCGGCCATCTCCTGGATGATGTTCGTCTTCATCGTCCTGGTCGCCGGCGTCAACTACCTGATCACCCGCCGCGCGAAGGGAGGGCTGACGTGAGCGCCCGCACCGCCGTCTCCGGAACCCGGCGCTCCGAGGCCGCCCGCAGGCTCACCTATCTCACGCTGGCGGCGGTGGCGTTCTTCTCCATGCTGCCGCTCTACTACAGCATCGTGGTGGCCTCCCGCGACAACGCGGCCCTGGCCGACGTCCCGCCGCCGCTGGTGCCCGGCGGCAACTTCTTCGCCAACGTCGCCCGCGTCTTCGACACCGTCCCCTTCGCCCTGGCGATGGTCAACTCCGTCCTGGTCTCCGGCTCCGTCGCGATCGCGGTGATGTTCTTCTCCACGCTGGCCGGGTTCGCCTTCGCCAAGCTGCGTTTCCGCGGCCGCAACGCCCTGCTCCTGCTCACCGTGGCGACCATGATGGTGCCGACCCAGCTCGGCATCATCCCGCTGTACATGCTGATGGTGAAGCTGGAGTGGACCGGCACCATGTACGCGCTGATCGTGCCCGCGCTCGTCAACGCGTTCGGCGTGTTCTTCATGACCCAGTACCTGTCCCGGGCACTGCCGACCGAGCTGCTCGAGGCCGGCCGGGTCGACGGCTGCAGCACCTGGGGCCTGTTCTGGCACGTCGTGCTTCCGGCCGCCCGCCCGGCGGCGGCGGTGCTGGGCATGCTCACCTTCATGTCCGTCTGGAACGACTACTTCTGGCCGCTGGTCGTGCTGACCCCGGAGGATCCGACGGTGCAGGTCGCCCTGTCCACACTGGCCAGCGGGTACGTCAACGACTACGTGCTCGGCCTGGCGGGCACCACGCTCGGCACCCTGCCGCTGATGCTGGTGTTCGCTCTTCTCGGTAAACAGATCATCGGAGGAATCATGCAGGGAGCGGTGAAAGGATGACCGTCGTCGGCACTCGGGGGGCCACTCTTACGGAAGGGCGTGCGGACTTCCCCACCGGTTTCGTCTGGGGTGCGGCCACCGCGTCCTACCAGATCGAGGGGGCCGCGAAGGAGGACGGCCGCGGGCCCTCGATCTGGGACACCTTCTCGCGTACCCCGGGCAAGGTCGCCGGGGGCGACACCGGCGACGTGGCGTGCGACCACTACTTCCGTCACGCCGACGACGTCTCGCTGATGAGCGAGCTGGGCCTGGCGGCGTACCGGTTCTCGGTGGCCTGGCCCAGGGTCCAGCCGCACGGGAGCGGCCCTGTCAACGCGCGGGGCCTGGACTTCTACAGCCGCCTGGTGGACCGGCTGCTGGAGGCGGGCATCACGCCGTACGTCACCCTCTACCACTGGGATCTTCCGCAGGCGCTGGAGGACGCGGGGGGGTGGCCCGAGCGCGACACCGCCTACCGGTTCGCCGAGTACGCGGCGGCCGTGTACGCGCGGCTGGGGGATCGCGTCCACAACTGGACGACCCTCAACGAGCCGTGGGTGGCGGCCTTCCTCGGCTACGGCAACGGGGTGCACGCGCCCGGCAGGACCGACCCCGCGGCGGCCTTCCGCGCGGCCCACCACATGCTGCTGGGACACGGGCTGGCGGCACGGGCGCTCCGCGAGGCGGGCGCACGAGAGATCTCGCTGGTCCTCAACCTGTCGCCGGTGATCACCCCGGCTCAGGTGGCCGATCCGGGGGCCGCGCCCTCGGAGGCGGACGCGGAGGCGGTCGGCCGGATCGACACCCTGCTGACCAGGCAGTTCGTCGACCCCGCAGTGCGCGGGGAGTATCCCGCCGAGTTCCTCGACATCGTCGGGCGCAACGGGGGCGTCGAGCACATCCGGGACGGCGACCTGGCGATCATCAACCAGCCGATCGACCTGCTGGGGATCAACTACTACAACCCATGCGTGGTGGAGTCGGATCCGGGGCGGGCGGCCGACGCGGCGTGGCCGGGCAGCGAGGACATCAGGTTCTGCCCGGTGGACGGCGTGCCGGCCACCGCGATGGGCTGGCCGATCGTGCCGAACGGGCTCTCCCGCCTGCTGGTGCGGCTCTCCGACGACTACCCGGAGGTCGGCCTGATCATCACGGAGAACGGCGCGGCATTCGACGACGTCGTGGAGGACGGCCGCGTCCACGACGCGCGCAGGACCGACTATCTGGACGGCCACCTGCGCGCCGTGCACGCCGCGATCGCGGACGGGGCGGACGTGCGTGGTTACCTGCTCTGGTCCCTGCTGGATAATTTCGAATGGGCCGAGGGGTACCGGCGGAGGTTCGGGATCGTACATGTCGACTTCGCCACCCAGCGGCGCCTGCTCAAGGACAGCGCGCTCTGGTATCGCGAGGTCATCGCGCGCAACGGATTGTAGAGGAACACGATGAAACGACCCACCCTGGAGGCGGTCGCCGCCCGTGCCGGGGTCTCCCGGTCGACAGTCTCCCGGGTGGTGAACGGCCAGACCACGGTCACCGCCGACATCCGAGAACTGGTCATGCGCGCGGTGAACGAGCTCGGCTACGTGCCCAACGGGGCGGCGAGGAACCTCGCGACCCAGCGGACCAACTCGGTCGCGCTGGTCGTCTCGGAGTCGCCGAACCGGGTGTTCTCCGACGACCCGATGTTCTCCACGGTCATCCGCTCGGCCAGCCTGGAGCTGGAGGCCGTCAACAAGCAGGTCGTGCTGCTGCTGGCCGGGTCGCCGGAGAGCCACGCCCGGGTGGAGAACTACATAGCCGGCGGTCACGTCGACGGCGTCATGCTCGTGTCGAGCCACGGCGCCGACCCGCTGCCGGTCGCGCTCACCCGGCTGCGCGTCCCGGTCGTCTCCTACGGCAGGCCGGCCGTGCCGGTCGCGATGCCGTACGTCGACAACGACAACGTCGCCGGCGCGGCCACCGCCGTGCGGCACCTGCTGGAGCAGGGCAGGCGGCGCATCGCCACCATCGCCGGGCCGCTGGACATGATCGGCGGCCAGGACCGGCTGGCCGGGTACCGCGAGGTGCTCCGCGACTCCGACCGCCGCTCCATCATCGCGGTCGGCGACTTCACCCGGGAGTCCGGGGCGATCGCGATGCGGCAGCTGCTCGCCGACGACCCGGAGCTCGACGCGGTCTTCGCCGCCAACGACCTGATGGCGATCGGCGCCATGCACGCACTCCGCCAGGCGGGGCGGCAGATCCCCGGGGACGTCGCGATCGTCGGTTACGACGACATAGAGGCCGCCCGCTACACCGACCCGCCGCTCACGACCATCCACACCCCGCACGCCGAGCAGGCCGCGGCCATGGTCCGCCTCCTGCTCGGCCTCCTCGACGGGGGGCCCGCCGAGACCGTGATCGTCGCCACCGAACTGGTCGTCAGGGCGTCGTCGTAGACCCCCGGACGACCAGTTCGGTGGGGAGCATCACCTGTGCCTTCTCCTCCAAATCGAGCACCATGCGGGCGAGCCTCCGCCCCATCTCGACGGTCGGCTGCCTGACCGTGGTCAGCGGGGGTTCGGTGTAGGACGCGGCGGGGATGTCGTCGAAGCCGACCACCGCGACGTCGCCGGGCACCTGCCGCCCCGCCTGGCGCAGGGCCGTGAGCGCGCCCAGTGCCATCAGGTCGTTGGCCACGAACACCGCGTCGAGCTCCGGGTCGTCGGCGAGCAGCTGCCGCATCGCCGACGTACCCGACTCCCGGGTGAAGTCGCCGACCGCGACGATGGAGCGGCGGTCGGAGTCACGCAGCACGGCGCGGTAGCCGTTGAGCCGGTCGATCCCGGCGATCATGTCCTGCGGTCCCGCGATGGTGGCGATCCGGCGGCGCCCCTGCTCCATCAGGTGCCGCACCGCGCGCTCGGCACCGCCGACGTTGTCCATGTCCACGTACGGCAGGCTGCTGGGCACGCTGGGCCGGCCGCTGCACACCACCGGCACGCCGCGCCTGGCGAGGACGCCGGGCAGCGGGTCGGTTCCGTGCATAGAGGCGATGATCACGCCGTCCACATGGCCGTTGGTGGCGTAGCGCTCGACCCGCTGGTAGCCGCCGGCCAGGCCGGTGAGCATCAGCACGAGCTGCTTGTCGGCCTCCTCGATCTCCATGCTGACCCCCCGGATGATCCCGGAGAAGGTGGGGTCCTCGGAGAAGACCCGGGTCGCCGGTTCGGGGAAGACGAGGGCGATCGAGTCGGCCCGCTGGGTGACCAGGCTCCGTGCCGCCTGGTTGGGCACGTAGCCCAGTTCGTCCACGGCGCGGTTGACCGCCTCGCGTATCTCCGGCGCCACGCGCGTGGAGCCGTTGACCACGCGTGAGGCGGTCGCCCGGGACACACCGGCCCGGGCAGCCACCTTCTCCAGGGTTGGCCGGGCCCTCACAGCCCGTTCCGGCGTACTACCTTGCTGTACCACAGGGCGCTGTCCTTGGGGGTACGGCGTTGGGTTCCGTAATCGACGTGTACGACGCCAAAGCGTTTGCGGTACCCTTCGGCCCACTCGAAGTTGTCCAGCAGGGACCAGACGAGGTAACCGCGTAGGTCCGCACCACCCTCGATGGCCGCGTGCGCCGCGCGCAGGTGCCCGTCGAGATAGGAGAGGCGGCCGACGTCGTGCACCTCGCCGTCCTCGACGACGTCGTCGTAGGCGGCGCCGTTCTCGGTGATGATCAGTGGGGTGCCCGGATAGTCGCGCGAGAGCCGCAGGAGCAGATCGGTCAGGCCGAACGGCTGGACCGGCCAGCCCATCGCGGTCTTCGGCGCGTCGGCGAGACCGAAGGCGATGCCCTCGCTGCCCGGGTAGACGGGGTTGGCGGGCTCACCGGTGCGGGCGGCCACGGTCTGCGGGTGGTAGTAGTTCACGCCCAGCAGGTCGATCGGCCGGCTGATGGTCTCCAGGTCCCCGTCCCGCACGAAGGACCAGTCGGTGAAACGGCGGGCCCGCTCCACGACGTCGGCGGGATACTCGCCGCGGAGCACCGGGTCCAGGAAGATCCGGTTCTGCAGGCCGTCGACGAGCTCGGTCGCCGCGACGTCGTCGCCGAGCACGGGGGCGAGGTTGAGCGTGATGCCGACCTTGGTGGCGCCGGAGGCGCGCAGTGCCTGGACGGCCAGGCCGTGGCCGAGCAGCAGGTGGTGGGTGGCGGCGAAGCCCAGCGCGGGCTCGGCGAGGCCGGGGGCGTGGATGCCCGAGGCGTACCCGAGGAAGGCCGAGCACCAGGGCTCGTTCAGGGTGGTCCAGGTCTCGACCCGGTCACCCAGCCGGCCGTGCGCGATCGCGGCGTAGTCGGCGAAGTGCGCGGCGGTCTCCCTGTTGGTCCAGCCGCCGAGATCCTCCAGGGTCTGCGGCAGGTCCCAGTGGTAGAGCGTCACGATCGGGGTGATGCCCGCGCCGAGGAGTTCGTCGACGAGGCGGTCGTAGAAGTCCAGACCGCGCGGGTTCACCGGGCCCGAGCCGTCGGGCTGCAGGCGGGGCCAGGAGATGGAGAAGCGGTAGGCCGCGAGGCCGAGGTCGCGCATGATGGCGACGTCCTCGGGATAGCGGTGGTAGTGGTCGCACGCGACGTCACCGGTGTGACCCGAGTAGACCTTGCCAGGGGTCCGGGAGAAGGTGTCCCAGATCGAGGGCCCCCTGCCGTCGTCCCGGGCTGCGCCCTCGATCTGGTAGGCCGCGGTCGCGGCACCCCAGACGAAGCCCTCGGGAAACCTCAGCACGCCGGAGTCCCGAAGGTCGTAGGACTTTTCGGCGGACATGGTCATGTCCTCACCGTCCCATTCTGTGTGGCTGTTTCGTGAGAGCGCTCTCACGAGCATCACGGTATCGCACGGATCGTGTCAAGAAAAATGAGACTGTAACCGTAATATCACAGTTCTTGACATTGCGTGGTGTGCGGACAATTCTTCCAGAGAGCGCTCTCTCACTCCCCGGCAATGTACATATGGAGGAAGGTCCATGTCGCTCCTCTCTCGGCCCAATCGTGCCGTCCTGGTGGCGGGCACCATAGGGCTGGCGCTGGTCGCCACCGCATGCGGATCCACGGAGGCCAAGCCATCGGCGGGCGGCGGCAGCAGCACGTCCCCCGAATGCGCCGCATTCAGCCAGTACGGCAAGCACGAGGGCAAGACCGTCAGCATCTACTCGCCGATCCGCGACGTGGAGGCCGACCTCTTCGAACAGGCGTGGAAGCCGTTCGCCACGTGCACCGGAATGAAGATCACCTACGAGGGCACCGGCGAGTTCGAGGCCCAGATTCAGGTCCGCGCGGACGGCGGCAACCCCCCAGACATCGCCTTCTTCCCCCAGCCGGGCCTCCTGGAGCGCTTCGCCAAGGCCGGCAAGCTCAAGCCCGCCTCCGAGGAGGTCAAGAAACTCACCGCCGAGGGCTGGTCGGAGGACTGGGCCAAGTACGCCACGGTCGACGGCACCTTCTACGGTGCCCCGCTGGGCGCCAGTGTGAAGTCCTTCGTGTGGTACTCGCCGAAGATGTTCACCGAGAAGGGCTGGGCCGTCCCCAAGACCTGGGACGAGCTCATGACGCTCAGCACCACGATCGCCGGCACCGGCGTCAAGCCGTGGTGCGCGGGCATCGAGTCCGGTGACGCGACCGGCTGGCCGGCCACCGACTGGATCGAGGACATCCTGCTCCGGGAGATCGGCCCCGAGGGGTACGACGACTGGGTGGCCCACAAGCTGGCCTTCAACGACCCCAAGGTCGTCGCGGCGGTGGACAAGGTCGGTGCGATCCTCAAGAACGACAAGTTCGTCAACGGCGGATACGGCCCGGTCAAGTCGATCGCCAGCACCGCCTTCCAGGAGGGCGGCGTCCCGATCACCCAGGGCAAGTGCGCCCTGCACCGCCAGGCGTCCTTCTACGCCAACTTCTGGCCCGAGGGCACCAAGGTCGCCGAGGACGGCGACGTGTTCGCCTTCTACCTGCCGGGCAACGACCCGGCCAAGAAGCCGGTGCTCGGCGCGGGCGAGTTCGTGGCGGCCTTCGCCGACCGTCCCGAGGTCCAGGCGGTCCAGGCCTACCTGGCCTCGGCCGAGTTCCCCACCGCCCGCATGAAGCTGGGCACCTACGTCACCGCCCGCAAGGGCGTCGACCCGGCCAACGCCCAGAACCCGATCGACAAGCTCTCCATGGAGATGCTGCAGGACCCGAGCACGATCTTCCGCTTCGACGGCTCGGACCTGATGCCGGCCGCGGTGGGCGCGGGCACGTTCTGGAAGGGCATGACCGACTGGATCAACGGCAAGGACACCAAGACGGTCCTCGACTACATCGAGGCCTCCTGGCCCAAGTCCTGACATAACTCGATAGGTCCGGTCCCGCGGCCTGCGGGACCGGACCGTCGTCCCCCCGGCCCGATCCTCCCGGGAGATCCTCCGATGGACTTCGACTTCGCCGCCGAACTGCCCAAACTCGTCCAACTGCTGATCGGCGTCGCCGCGTTCCTGGTGGTGGTCGCGGTGATACTGGTGCTGGTCGACCGCGCCCCGATGCGCCGGCGCGCCTGGACCCACGCCACCATCCTGCTGCTGCCCGCACTCCTGCTGCTCATCATCGGCCTGGTCATCCCGGCCGTGCGGACCACCCTGCTGTCGTTCATGAGCGGTGACGGCCAGCAGTGGGTCGGCATGGACAACTACGGCTGGATGTTCACCCAGCCGGAAGCGGTGACCGTACTGCGCAACACCCTGATCTGGGTGCTGCTCGTCCCGCTGCTCGTGACCTCGGTCGGTCTGGTCTACGCCGTCCTGGTGGACCGCACCCGCTTCGAGGCGCTCGCCAAGTCGCTGGTCTTCCTGCCGATGGCGATCTCCTTCGTCGGCGCGGGCATCATCTGGCGCTTCGTCTACGCCTACCGCTCCGAGGAGCAGGACCAGATCGGCCTGCTCAACCAGCTCGTGGTCGCCTTCGGCGGCGAGCCGCAGCAGTGGCTCCAGGAACCCCCGATCAACACGCTCTTCCTGATCGTGGTCATGGTCTGGATCCAGGCGGGCTTCGCCACCGTCGTGCTCTCGGCGGCCATCAAGGGCATCCCCGCCGAGATCGTCGAGGCCGCCAAGCTGGACGGGGCCACCCCGCTGCAGATGTTCTTCAGGGTGACGCTGCCCTCCATCCGCTCGGCCATCGTCGTCGTGGCGGTCACCCAGTCGATCGGCACGCTCAAGCTGTTCGACATCGTCCGCACCATGACCGGCGGCCAGTTCGACACCAGCGTCATCGCCAACGAGATGTACAACCAGGCCTTCAGGTACGGCGAGACGGGCAAGGGCGCGGCCCTCGCGGTCTTCCTGTTCGTACTGGTCACCCCGATCGTGATCTACCAGATCCGCCAGCGCAGGGAGGCCCTGAGGTGACCGGGCGATCAGGCTGCGCGAGCACGCCCCGGACGGAGGAGGCCACGTGGCCACGTTGACCCAGACCGCGGTGCGGACCCGGGTGGAGAACGCGCCGCAACGCGTACGGCGGCGGTTGAGCGGCCGGGCCGCCAGTGCCGTCGCGATCGTCATCGCCGTCCTGTGGACCACCCCGACCTTCGGCCTGCTGCTCTCCTCGCTGCGCCCGGAGGACCAGATCAAGACCACCGGCTGGTGGACGTTCTTCTCCGATCCGCAGCTCACGCTGGAGAACTACCAGCAGGTCCTGTTCGGCACCTCCTCGTCGTCCGGCCAGATGATGAGCTTCCTGATCAACTCGGTGGTCATCACGATCCCGTCGGTGCTCTTCCCGCTGGCGCTGGCCACCTTCGCGGCGTACGCGCTGGCCTGGCTGCCGTTCCGCGGGCGTGAGTGGATCTACATCGGCATCTTCGCGCTGCAGATCGTGCCGCTGCAGATGTCGCTGGTACCGCTGCTGTCGTTCTTCTCCGAGGGCGTGGCCGTCTTCGGCGTCCAGCTGCTGCCGGCCTGGGACCTGGAGGGGCCGGCCCGCTTCGTCCAGGTCTGGTTCGCGCACACCTGCTTCGCGCTGCCGCTGGGCGTCTTCCTGCTGCACAACTTCATGTCCGAGCTCCCCGGCGAGCTCATGGAGGCGGCCAGGGTGGACGGGGCCAGCCACGGGAAGGTGCTGCGCACGATCGTGCTGCCGCTGGTCGGGCCCGCGCTGGCGACCTTCGCCATCTTCCAGTTCCTCTGGGTCTGGAACGACCTGCTGGTGGCCCTGATCTTCGCCGGCGGCACTCCGGACAGCGCGCCGATGACCGTACGCCTGGCGCAGATGGCCGGTACCAAGGGCAACGAGTGGCAACGCCTGACCTCGGGCGCGTTCGTCTCGCTGGTCATCCCGCTGATCGTCTTCCTGTCGATGCAGCGCTACTTCGTCCGTGGCCTGCTCGCCGGCAGCGTCAAGGGCTGAACCGGCCCCGGGCTCTCGGCCGCCTGTCTCCGGTACGTCCCGGGCACCCGGGACGTACCGGGTTCGCCTCAGGAGCGGGGCGGTTCCGGCGCGGCCGGCCGGGTGTCGGGAGAGGTCACCTTCGAGGGGACCGGGTGCTCCGCGGCGTTCGGCCGCGGCGGGGCGGGCCGGTCCTCGGTGCCCGGCGTGCCAGTGGGGGCGTCAGGGGCGGAGGTGACCGGCCTGGCCGAGGGCGGAGCCGGGGTGGCCGGCTGCGCGGAGAGGCCGGGGGTGACCGGCTGCGGGGGGAGGTTGGAGGTGACCGGGCGGCCGGAGAGGCCGGGAGCGGTCGGCTGCGGGGGGATGTCCGTGGTGAGCGGCTGCGCGGGGGTGGCGTGGCCGGGGGCGGTGGTCTGCGCGGCGGCGGGGTCGTACATACCGGCCGACGGCGGGACCTCCACGACGACGGTGTCGGCCGGACCGGGGAGCGACGACTCCAGGATGGCGCGGGCGTGGTCCAGGTGCGAGGCCGTGACCAGCACGTCGTAGCGGCCGGCGACGATCGCGCTGCGCGAGGCGAAGTCCCGCTTGCCGCGGGTGAAGACATGGTTGATGAACCCGAACGCGGCGCCCATCACGGCGCCCCACAGCGCGGCCCAGAGCACGAGCACGATGAACGACAGCGTGGTCGAGGTGAACAATCCGAGGAACATCCCGACCACGGCGCCGAAGGCCGCACCGCTGCCCGCTCCGGTGAGCGCGGCCCGGCCGTTGGTCACCCTGCCGGTGACGGTCTCCTCGAGTTTCAGGTCGCTGCCGACGATCGCCACGTTCTCGACGGGGAAGCCCGCGTCGGAGAGCCCGTCCACGGTTCGCTGCGCCGCGAGGTAGTTGTCGTAGCCTGCCAGGACCCTCCGGTCCACCACGACCTGCGTGTCCAGGCCGGTGGGCGTCTCGTTCATGGGTGCTCGCCTTTCGGGGGTGGGGGACGACTCGACGGTCCGACTACCCCGTGGCGGCGACAGGATGCGCGCCCGCATCGGCAACTTGCCGCGAGGTGGGGGAGTCCAGCCGGCGGCGCGGCGCGGGCCCGGTGGTGACCACCGGTGCGGCGAGGACGTCCCGGGAGGGGTGGGCGCCGTGGGGACGGCGGCGCCTCACCCCGGCGGGTGAGTCACCAACTCTGGTGGAGCGGCATGCCCTCGGTGTAGCCGGACGCGCTCTGCACACCGATCACCGCGCGCTCGTGGAACTCCTCCAGCGTGGCGGCGCCCGCGTAGGTGCACGAGGAGCGCAGGCCGGCCACGATGGCGTCGATCTGGTCCTCGACGCTGGGCATGGCCGGGTCGAGGTACATCCTGGAGGTGGAGATGCCCTCCTCGAACAGTGCCTTGCGGGCCCGCTCGAAGGGGGAGTCCTCGGCGGTGCGCAGCATCACCGCGCGGGCCGAGGCCATCCCGAAGTTCTCCTTGTACTTGCGCCCGTCGGGAGCGGTACGGGTGTCGCCGGGCGACTCGTAGGTACCGGCGAACCAGGAGCCGATCATCACGTTGGACGCCCCGGCGGCCAGGGCCAGGGCCACGTCGCGGGGGTGGCGGACGCCTCCGTCGGCCCACACGTGGCGGCCCAGCCTGCGGGCCTCGGCGGAGCACTCCAGTACGGCGGAGAACTGCGGGCGGCCCACACCGGTCATCATCCGGGTGGTGCACATGGCCCCGGGGCCGACGCCGACCTTCAGGATGTCGGCTCCCGCGTCGACCAGGTCGCGCACGCCCTCGGCGGTGACGACGTTGCCCGCCGCGACGGGTACGCCGGGGTCGAGCGCGCGGACCGCCCGCAGGGCGCTGATCATCTTCTCCTGGTGGCCGTGGGCGGTGTCCACCACCAGGCAGTCCACCCCGGCGTCGAGGATCTCCTTGGCCCTGGCGGCCACGTCGCCGTTGACGCCGACGGCCGCGGCGACGCGGAGCCTGCCCGAGGCGTCGACCGCGGGCTGGTACAGGGTGGCGCGCAGCGCGCCGGTCCTGGTCAGGATGCCGACCAGCCGGCCGTCGCCGTCCACGACCGGGGCGAGCCGGTGGCGGCCCTCGTGGAGGCGGTCGAAGACCTCGCGGGGGTCGAGCCCGGTGGGCAGGGTGAGCAGGTTGTCGGACATCACCCGGGAGAGCTGCGTGTACATGTCCACGCCGGAACAGTCGCCCTCGGTGACCACGCCGACCGGGCGGTTCTCCCAGTCGACGACGATGATCGCGCCGTGGGCCCGTTTGGGCAGCAGGTTGAGCGCCTCGCCGACGGTGTCGTGCGGGGTGAGCGTCAGCGGTGTGTCGTGGACCAGGTCGCGCTTTTTGACCCAGTCGACGACGCCTGCGACCACGTCGATCGGGATGTCCTGCGGGATCACGGTGATGCCGCCCCGGCGCGCGACGGTCTCGGCCATCCGCTTTCCCGCCACGGCCGTCATGTTGGCGACCACGATGGGGATGGTGGTCCCGGTGCCGTCCCTGCTGGAGAGATCGACGGCGAGCCGTGAGTCGACGGAGGAGAGCGACGGCACCATGAACACGTCGCTGTAGGTCAGGTCGTAGGCCGGTACCGACTCATTAAGAAATTTCACGTTATTCCACCTTATCCCGCGAATTGCCAGAGGTGAACGTTCCCCCTTTCCTTGCTCTCCAAGAGGATCCAGCAGGTCGGAGCGGAGGCTAAGATCCGGTTTGCGTGAGTAAGTGGGTGGCTATGAGGAGGCGTTGTGATCCTGGTTGATCGGCCCGAGATGCTCGTAGTAGGCCATGCCGTACGAACATCGAACGCCGACGAGGCGGAGCCGGGTCGGGGGAGGCTCCGCGCGCTGTGGGCGAGGGCGGGGGCCCCCGGGGCCTTCGCGCACGTGCCGGGACGGGTCGACGAGAACATCTACGCGGTGCTCACCGACTACGAGAGCGACCACAACGGCGCCTATACCCAGATCGTCGGGGTGGCCGTGCGCAGTGCCGCCGCGCTGCCCGAGGGCATGGTGGCGGTCCGGGTGCCGGGGGTGCCCTCGCTGAAGCTGGAGGCCAGGGGGCAGATGCCGGACGCGCTGACCGAGGAGTGGCAGCGGCTGTGGAAGCACACCGAGTCGGGAGGAACCCCGCCGCGGGCTTTCACCACCGACGTGGAGGTGCACCACCCCGAGGGCGCCGACATCTACGCGGCGGTCCTGTCCCCGATGCGCTGAGCGGCCCGGCGCGGCTCCTGCCGCGCCGGGGCGGGTTCAGGACGGCGGGGAAGGAGTCGGCCACTGGGGGTGCGCGTTCAGCAGTGCTTGTGAGGAACCTCGGGTTTTCAGGCCCGAGAGGAATCGCATACGGTGCCGCGCGTTTGACGAATCAACGCTAAACTTCACAGTGTGAAATTCGTTGTGCAGGTCCGACTGTTCCCCACGCCCGCCCAGGAGGCGGCGCTGGCGGACACGCTGCGTCTGTGCAACGAAGCCGCCAATCTCGTCTCTCGCGTCGCGTGGGAGAGGAAGGTGTTCCGCAACTACGACCTGCGGGTGCACTCCTACGGCGAGCTGAAGGCCATGGGCCTGTCGGCCCAGCCCGCCCAGCATGTCATCAAGAAGGTCTCCGACGCCTACACGACGGTGAAAGCCCAGGTGAGCGCGGAGCTTCGCAAGCCTCTGGCCAAGCCGATCGCCTTCCGCCCGGACGCTGCCCAGCCGTTCGACGATCGGTGCCTGTCCTGGCAGGTCGAGGCCCGCACCGTGAGCATCTGGACCACCGGCGGCCGGATGAAAGGCATCCGGTTCGCCTGCTCCGACGACCAGGCCCGCGCGCTGGCCGCCTACCGCAAGGGCGAATCCGACCTGATCCACCGCGACGGCATGTGGCTGCTGATCGCCACCTGTGACGTCCCCGATGTCGACGTCACCGAACCCGACGCCTTTCTCGGCGTCGACCTCGGTATCGCCAACATCGCCACCACCGGCGACGGCGAACGACACTCGGGCAGGCACCTGAACGCGGTCCGGCACCGCAACCGGGAACTGCGCCGCCGCCTGCAGACCAAACAGACCAAGTCCGCCAAACGCCTGCTCAAGGCCCGCCGTCGTAAAGAGTCCCGGTTCGCCCGGGACGTCAACCACCGCATCTCCAAAAGCATCGTGACCGAGGCGCAACGCACCGGACGCGGCATCGCCCTGGAAGACCTCCAGGGCATCCGCGAGCGGGTACGGCTCCGCAAGCCCCAGCGGGTCACGTTGCACTCGTGGTCGTTTCACCAACTCGGCCAATTCGTCGCCTACAAGGCCGCCCGCGCGGGTGTCGCCGTGGTCCACGTCGACCCCGCGTACACCTCCCAGGGGTGTTCGGCATGCGGCCACGTCGACAAACGCAACCGGCCGGACCGGGAAACCTTCGCCTGTACGTCGTGCGGCTTCGCTGAGCACGCCGACGTCAACGCAGCCCGCAACATCGCCTCACGCGGTGTCACAGGCTGGGCAGTGAGTCACGCTGCCTGACGCGGACCAGACCGTCGAAGCCACCGACGGCGAGGAACTGCGAGCTCAGCCCTTCAGGGCTGAGAAGCTGACCGGGGTTCCAGGACGATCGGGAAGGAGGTGACCCCCCGGACGAAGGCGTTGGGCAGGATGCGCGGCCCCCGCTCGTCCGCCCGGGTGGCCGAACCGATCCGGCGGACGAACTCCTCGAAGAAGATCCGCAGTTCCAGCCGGGCCAGCGCCGCCCCCAGGCAGAAGTGGGTGCCGAGACCGAAGGCGATGTGGCCGCCGGCGGGACGGGTCACATCGAAGACGTCCGGGTCCGTGAAGACCGAGGGGTCCCGGTTGGCGGAGCCGTACATCAGCAGGACCTGGCCGCCCGCGGGGATCCGCCGGCCGTGCAGGACCGTGTCGCGGGTGGCGCTCCGGCACATGTTGAGGACCGGGGTGGTCCAGCGGACGAACTCCTCGACGGCGTTCCCGATCAGCGAGGGGTCCTCGCGCAGCATCCGCCACTGCTCGGGGTGGTCGATCAGCGCGCCGATGGCGGTGGCGATGACGGTCCTGGTGGTCTCGGCGCCGCCGTCGAGCAGCAGCAGCGCCTCGTTGGCCAGGTGGTCGTCGTCGTAACCGGCCTCCCGGCTCCAGATCGACGTCAGGTCGTCGCGCGGGCAGCCGCGCCGCTCGGCGGCCAGTTCCAGGACGGCGGTGGCGAACTCCCCGGCGGCGACGGCGGCCTCATGAGTGACATAGCGCAGGCCGCCCCCGGCCGCGACCGTCGTCTCCGACCAGTGCACCAGCTCCGGCCAGCGTTCCTCGGGGAAGCCGAGCAGCCAGCCGATCATCCGGCCCGGCAGCGGCGCGGCCAGCGCGGGTACGGCGTCCACGGTGCGCCTCTCCAGCGCCTCGTCGATGAGTTCGGTGACGACGGCGCGTATCCGGCCGGCGTACCGCTCCGCCACGTGGCGCGGGGTGAAGCGCCGGTAGACCAGACGTCGGCGTTCGGCGTGCTCCGGGTCGTCCATCCCGATCATCGACGGGTCGCTGGGGAGCTGTGGCCGGTAGCCGCCCGCGTTGGACCACAGTTTCGGATCGCGCTCGATCGCCGAGATGTCGGCATGCCGGGAGACGCCCCACAGCGCGTTCTCCGCGTCGTGATAGACCGGCGCGTGCTCGCGCAGCCAGGCGTACACCGGTCCCGGGTCACCGGCGTACATGTCGCCGTCGAGCAGGTCGATCCCGGCGGCACCGGGCGACTCGGGCGACTCGGGAGACGCGGGCGCCGCCGCGACGCGGCGCCCGATCTCCTGGCCCACCTCTGAGAACGGACTGGTCATCGAAGATCCCTCCCGCGTCCTTCGAGGCGTCCCGGGATGGAGGCGGGGCCGCAGGCGCCCGCCGCGGCGTGAACGGCGTGATCAAGCATGGTCAGCTCCGGAACATCGGGTGATTGTGCCGAGCCGCCCGATCGGTCGCGCCAACGCGTCCGGGCGAGGTCGTGTCGTCGTCGGATGGGCGGCCCCGCGCCGCCGGGGTTCAGTCCTCCGGCCTCCACAGGGGTTCGGAAATCTCGAAGCCCACGTCCTGGCCCCACCGGTTGCGGTAGCTCACCTCGTGCACCGGGCGGCGGGGCGCGACGCCCCATCGTCCGGTCGGGTAGCCGAAGGTGACCGTGGCGGCCAGGGTCCAGCCCTTGCCCTCGGGCACGCCGAGCACCCGCAGCGTCTCCTCCGCGTGGAAAAGGCCGAGCACGCTGGTCAGCGCGCTGCCCACACCGTGGGCGCGGGCGGCCAGCTGCGCGTTCCACACCGCGGGGAAGATCGAGCCGCCGGACGGGTCGTTGCGGTTGAACGCGAACAGGAGCAGCGGATAGCCCTCGAAGTGGTCGGCCAGGTGCTTCGCCGAGTTCAGGACGTTGAGCGTCCGGGTGTCGCCCTCGGCCTCGGCCCTCTCCCGCATCGGGCGGTAGTGGCCCTCGAAGAGCTGTCCGAGCGCGTTCCGGTAGAGCGGCCCGAGCCGCTCCTTCACCGCGAGGTCGTCGACCAGCAGGAAGCGCCAGCTCTGTACGTTGCCGCCGCTGGGCGCGCGGACCGCGGCGTCCAGGATGCTTCGCTGGACCTCCTCGGGGATCGGGTCCGGCTTGACCCGGCGCATCGCCCTGGTCGTGTAGAGAGCCTCGAAGACGTCCATCAGGCCAGCACCCCCGCTTCGCGCAGTTCTGCCGCGGTCTGGTCGGACAGGCCCCAGGAGGTCAGATCCGCCAGCCGGGTGGCGGGGGAGAGGTCCTGCTCCTCCACCCCGAGCAGGCGTGGCGCGGGGGCGGGCTGCCGGATGCCGCCGACCTCGACGAAGGTGCCCCTGGCCTTGTTGTGCGGATGTTCGGCGGCCTCGCCCATCTCCAGGACGGGGGAGACGCACGCGTCGGAGCCGTCGAAGACCGCCTCCCACTCGGCGCGGGTCCTTGACCGGAAGGCCTCGGCCAGCCGCTCGCGAAGCGCGGGCCACTGCTTTCTGTCATTGCGGTCGGGCAGGTCCTCAAGCCCCATCAGCGTGACCATCTCCGCCCAGAACTGTGGTTCCAGCGGGCCGACGGCCAGATGTCCGCCGTCGGCGGTCTCGTAGGTGTCGTACATCGGCGCGCCGGTGTCGAGCAGGTTCGTGCCGCGCGGGCCCCAGAAGCCGGTCTGCACGCCGTGGTAGAACATCGCGAACAATGTCGCCGCGCCGTCCACCATGGCGGCGTCGATCACCCGGCCCTCGCCGGTCCGCTCCCGCTCGATCAGCGCGAGCAGCACGCCGTACGCGAGCATGAGGCCGCCCCCGGCGAAGTCGCCGAGGATGTTGATCGGAGGGGTGGGGCGCTCGCCCTCGCGGCCGAGCATCGACAGCACGCCGGAGATGGCGATGTAGTCGATGTCGTGCCCGGCGGTCGGCGCGAGCGGGCCGTCCTGACCCCAGCCGGTCATCCGCCCGTAGACCAGGCGCGGGTTGACCGCGTGCAGGTCGTCGGGGCCGATGCCGAGGCGTTCGGCGACCCCGGGCCGGAAGACCTCGATGACCACGTCGGCATGGCGGGCCAGCTCCTTGAACGCGGCCACCCCCTCGGGGGACTTCAGGTCCAGGCCGACCGTTCTCTTGCCCCGGTCCATCACGTCGGCGCGCGGGCTGTCCCCCGCCTTGGCGACGACGCTCGCGCGCTCGACGCGCAGCACCTCGGCTCCATGGTCGGCGAGCATCATCCCGGCGAACGGCCCGGGAGCCAGCCCCGCCAGTTCGAGCACGCGGACTCCGGCCAGTGGGCCCTTCCTGGTCACGCGCTCCATCGATATTCTCCTCAGATGCGGTATCGACTCTAGTCCGGTACGGCGAACACAAGCAAGCGCTTGGTGTTGTGCGCGGCCGTTCCCTCCGCCCAAGTAGAACAACATTCGGCTTTCTGTGGCAAGACACATCGCGAGGAGCCGCGTGGCGCCCGCGCGCGTATGGGAAACTTGCGCCTTCGCCGAATGGGACCTAGGGGTTTTGCGATGACATATCCGCACAGTGAACGGGTGGTCGCTGGGCGCTATCGGCTGCTGCGGGAGCTCGGCAGGGGCGGCATGGGCGTCGTCTGGGAGGGCTACGACACCCTCCTCAACCGCTCGGTCGCCGTCAAGGAGGTGCTCCTGCCGCCTAACCTCTCCCCGGCCGAGCACCAACTCCAGCTGACCCGTACCTCCCGCGAGGCCAGGACCGCGGCCCGGCTCAACCACCGGGGCATCGTGGCGATCTACGACGTGGCGGAGCAGGACGGTCGCCCCTGGATCATCATGGAGCTGGTCAGGGCCCGCGGGCTGGACGAGGTCGGTCTGCTGCCGGTGCGCCAGGTCGCGGACATCGGCCGTCAGGTCCTCTCGGCTCTGCGCGCGGCGCACGAGGCCGGGATCCTGCACCGCGACGTCAAGCCCAGCAACATCCTGCTGGAGGCCGACGGCCGCGCGGTGCTCTCCGACTTCGGCATCGCCACCATCGAGGGCGACACCTCGCTGACCCAGACCGGCATGGTGACGGGCTCGCCGAGCTTCCTGCCGCCCGAGCGTGCCACCGGCACCGACGCGGGCCCCTGGTCCGACCTGTGGGCGCTCGGCGCCACCCTCTACGCGGCACTGGTCGGGCACGGCCCCTTCGAGCGTCGAGACGCCATCGCCACCCTCGGCGCGCTCCTCACCGAGGAACCCGACTTCGGCAGGGTGCCCCTGGAGATGCGCGCGGTGCTCACCGGCATGCTCCAGCGCGAGCCCGCCCACCGGCTGACCGCCCAGCAGGCCGACGCCATGCTGGCGGAGGTCCTTGACGACCCGTCGGCCGCGGCCCGGCGCACCGGAGAGAGCGCGATCCACCGTACGGGACGGACCGGTGAGAATCCGCGCGGTGGAGGGCGGGACAGGCGCGAGACCGAGACCTCGCCCGCGTCCGGCCGCCGGCGCGGTGGGGGGCGCGGTGGGGGGCGGGGCGGCGGCCGGATCCCGCTGGTCCTGGCGGCCGTCGTGCTGCTGGCCGCCGGTGGCGCCGTCGCGGCCGTGGCGATGTCCCAGCCGGAATCGCGGCCGGTGGCGCGCGCCGAGCCCGCTCCCTCGGAGACGACGCCCGAACCGGTGAAGGAGACCAGGTCTCCGACGCCCACCCCGAGTCCCACCCCCACTCCCACCAGGACCAGAGCGGTGGTGTCCAGCGGAGGGTTGAAGGTGTGGCGGGCCCGTCCGCCGGAGAACTGGTCCATCAGCTATCCGGTCGGCTGGAACGGCGACTGGGCGGCCGAGACGGGCTACACCCAGTGGCTGCGCCGGGACGGGGCCGCCCACCTGTCGGTGGAGGTGCTGGAGGCGAACGCCGACGGTCTGGACTCCCTGCAGGAGACCGTCAAGGAGAACGTGGCCCAGTGGAGCGAGATCCACTCCGAGGACACGGCGAAGATCCCCCTGGCCTACGGCTCCGGACTTCAGTGGGAGTTCACCTGGAGCATGAAGGACAACGGCGGAGCCCCCTGGGCCAGGGCCGGGGTGACCTACCACGAGGTGCAGCGTTTCATCGAGGTGGGCGATACGGTGATGCTGCTCAGCTGGACCACCCACGACGACGACTGGGATGCCCAGCGGCCCCTCATGAACCGAGTGTTCGGCAGTTTCCACCCCCGCGGAGGCGAGTGACATGACCTGGAAGGTGCTCGCGCTGCCACCGCTCCCCGAGGGGGCGGTGCGCAACCTGCTCGGCTCGCTGGGCGACCGGGTCGCGGTGTCGGTCCCCGCGGCCCGTGACCGGGAGTCGCTGCTCGCAGCGCTCGGCGAGGCCGAGATCGTGGTCGGCGACTGGAGCGGCGAGCTCGTCCTGGACGCCGAGGCGGTCAGGTCCGCCCCGAACCTGGCGTTCGTGCAGCAGCCGTCGGTGGGCGTGGACGGCCACGACCTCGCCGCGCTCGCCGCGGCCGGTGTGCCGCTGGCCAACACCGCGGGGGTGAGCGCGACGGGGGTGGCCGAGTGGTGCTTCGCGGCCGCGCTCGCACTGTCGCGGCGGCTGCTGGAGGCCGACGCCGCGGTTCGCGCCGGCCGCTGGCCGCAGCTGGATCTCGGGCCCACCGAACTGCACGGCTCGCGCGTCGGCATCGTCGGCTTCGGCCCGATCGGCGAGACCTGCGCGCGGATGTTCGCCGCCTACGGGTGCGAGGTCTCCTACTGGACGCGCACGCCGCGCGAGGTGCCCTACACCTACCGGGGGCTCGCCGAGCTGGTCGCGAACTCCCAGGTCCTCGTCCTGGTCATCCCGCTGGTGGAGGGGACCAGGAAGCTGATCGACCCGTCCCTGATGCCCGCGGGCTCGCTGCTCGTCAACGCGGCCCGGGGGCAGGTCGTCGACTCGGCGGCGCTGCTGTCGGCCCTGGAGTCGGGGCATCTGGGGGGCGCCGCGCTCGACGTGTTCGACACCGAGCCGCTGCCGCCGGACGATCCGCTGCGGAGCAGTCCCAGGGTCCTGCTCTCGCCCCATGTGGCGGGGGTGACCCCGCAGTCGACCGGCCGCCTGATCAGGTGTGTGCTGGACAACCTGGAGGCCGCGATCGACGGCCGCCCGGTGACGAACGTGGTCAACGGGGTCGACCCGGTGGTCGGTCGCAGGTTCCTGGAAGGGCGGTCGTAGAGTTTTCCAGTGTTTAACGCGCCCCGCCTGGCTCCGGAGACATCCGAGATATAACGTGCCTAGGGGCGATCTTTCCAACGATGGTCATGGGGGTGATTACCGTGCGACAGATGACAGAAATGTCGGCGCACCGGCAAGCGGTGGAGCAGATCAGGGATTCCTACGCCGCCATTCCCGGCGACGCGGTGCCCCGGCTCTCCAAGGCCACCACGAACCTGTTCCGCTTCAGAGAGGGCACCCGGTCGGCGAAGCTTTCCGCCAGGGACCTGGACCAGGTCATCGCGGTCGATCCGGAGACGATGACCGCCGAGGTCCAGGGGATGACCACCTACGAGCACCTGGTGGACGCCACGCTCGCCCACGGGCTCATGCCGTACGTGGTGCCGCAGCTGAAGACGATCACGCTGGGCGGGGCGGTGACGGGGCTCGGCATCGAGTCCACCAGTTTCAGGGACGGATTGCCGCACGAGTCGGTGGAGGAGCTGGAGATCCTCACCGGCGACGGAAGAATCGTCGTGGCCCGTGACGACAACGAGCACCGCGACCTGTTCCGGGCGTTCCCCAACTCCTACGGCACGCTTGGCTACGCCCTGCGGATCCGGATCAAGCTCAAGCCCGTCCAGCCGTACGTCAGGCTGACCCACATCCCGTTCGGGGACGCCGACAAGTGCATGCTCGCGATGCGCGAGATCTGCGACAGCGGCGAGTACGAGGGCGAGCGCGTCGACTTCGTGGACGGCACGTTCTTCGGTCCGAGCGAGCTCTACATCACCGTGGGACGCTTCGCCGAGCGTGCTCCGTACCTGTCCGACTACACCGGGATGCGCATCTACTACCGATCGATCCAGACCAGGACCCGCGACTGGCTGACCGTCCGCGACTACCTGTGGCGCTGGGACACCGACTGGTTCTGGTGCTCGCGCGCCTTCGGCGTGCAGACCGCGCTGGTGCGTTCCCTGATGCCGCGTAAGTGGATGCGCTCGGACGTCTACCGCAAGCTCGTGGGCCTTGACCGCAAGTACGGGGTGATCGCCAGGATCGACCGCTGGCGCGACCTGCCGGTACAGGAGTCGGTCATCCAGGACATCGAGGTGCCCGTCGAGCGCGGTGCCGAGTTCCTGAGCTTCTTCCACGACAAGGTCGGGATGGCGCCGGTCTGGATGTGCCCGCTGAGGTCCGAGGGCGAGTGGCCGCTCTATCCACTGGAGCCCGGCCGGCTGTACGTCAATTTCGGCTTCTGGGGAACGGTCCCGTTGCCCAGGGGGCAGTTCGACGGTTACCACAACCGTCTCATCGAGAACCGGGTCCACGAACTGGACGGCCATAAATCGCTGTACTCCACTTCGTTCTACCCAGAGGATGAATTCTGGCGGTTTTATAACGGAACCGCCTATTGGCCGGTCAAGCGGGCATACGACGGGGGTGGCCGGTTGCTCGACCTCTACGACAAGTGTGTTCGGGGGCGTTAAGAGAGGTTGATTCTGTGTTGCTTGCAGAGATCTTCGAAAAGGTGATGGGCCCTGAGGCGGATGTACGCTTCGTCGCCTACGACGGCAGTAAGGCCGGTCCGGCCAGCGCCGACATCAGCGTCGAGGTGAAGACCCCGGCGGCCGTCGCGTACCTGGCGCAGGCCCCCGGAGAGCTGGGACTGGCCAGGGCGTACGTGTCCGGCCACATCGATGTCCACGGGGACATGTACGCGCTGCTCTCCCGGATGTGGTCGCTCACGGTCAACGACCTCCCGGTCGGGCAGAAGCTCGCGGCCGTCCGAGCCCTCGGGGTCCGTCCGCTGCTCACCCGGATGCCGCCGCCTCCGCAGGAGGTGCGGCGCAGCGTGCTCGCCCGGATGGGCAGCAGGCATGCCAAGCAGCGCGACGCCGAGGCGATTCACCACCACTACGACGTCTCCAACAAGTTCTACTCGTGGGTGCTCGGCCCGTCCATGGCCTACACCTGCGCGGTCTTCCCCGAGCAGGAGTCCACCCTGGAGGAGGCGCAGCTGGCCAAGTTCGAGCTGGTCGCCCGGAAGCTGGGCCTGAAGCCGGGGATGAGGCTGCTGGACGTCGGCTGCGGCTGGGGCGGCATGGTCATCCACGCCGCCCGTGAGTACGGGGTGAAGGGGCTGGGCGTCACCCTCTCGCGCCAGCAGGCCGAGTGGGCGCAGAAGGCCATCGCGGAGGCCGGTCTCGGCGAGCTCGCCGAGGTCCGGCACATGGACTACCGTGACGTGCCGGAGACCGGCTTCGACGCGGTCAGCTCGATCGGCCTGACCGAGCACATCGGCAAGGAGCAGCTGCCCTTCTACTTCCGCTTCCTGTACGACAAGCTCGTCCCCGGCGGGCGGTTGCTCAACCACTGCATCACCCGGCCGACGGGCACCGAGAAGACCCTCAACGCCGGCGGCTTCATCAATCGCTACGTCTTCCCCGACGGGGAGCTGGAGTCGGTCGGTTACCTGGCCCGTCAGATCGAGGACACCGGTTTCGAGATCCGGCACGAGGAGAACCTGCGCGAGCACTACGCGCAGACCCTCCGCTACTGGTGCGCCAACCTCGACGAGCACTGGGACGAGGCGGTCGCCGAGGTGGGGGAGGGCACGGCGCGGGTCTGGCGTCTCTACATGGCGGCCTGCGTGGTCGGCTTCGAACGTAACAAGATCCAGCTCCACCAGGTCCTCGGTGTGAAGCTCGACTCCGAGGGCGCGGCCCACCTGCCGCTCCGCCCCTCACGCGACTGGCCCTGACCCTCTCGGGGCGCGCCCATGCAGGGCACCCCCGCGCGGAAGAAGCTCATAGGGGATGTTCCCGTACGAGACTCCGCGCGGGCGTGCCCGCGTGGTCGCGTTCACATTGGTTCAGCCGCCGTGGTCATCTCGTCCGAGCGGGTTCCGGCGACGCCCGTGGGCGTCGCCGGAACCCGCTCGGACCTTCTCGGTCCGGTGGGTGCGGACCGCTCAGCGGAGCTCGCGCTTGAGGATCTTGCCCGTCGCGGTCATCGGCAGCGCGTCACGGAACTCGATGATCCGCGGATACTTGTACGCGGCCATGTTCTCCTTACCCCAGGCGATGAGCTCGTCCTCGGTGATCGTCGCGCCAGGAGTGCGGATGACGTACGCCTTGACCTCCTCGCCGTGCGAGTCGTGGGCGACTCCGACCACCGCGGCGAGGGAGACCTCCGGATGGGTGATCAGGACCTCTTCGAGCTCGCGCGGGTAGACATTGAAGCCACCCCTGATGATCATGTCCTTGGCCCGGTCGACGATGGCGTAGTAACCGTCCGCGTCGCGGGTGGCGATGTCGCCGGTGCGGAACCAGCCGTCCCTCATGACCTCGGCGGTCGCCTCGGGCCGGTTGTAGTAGCCCTTCATCACGTTGTGGCCGCGGATCGCGATCTCACCTGGCCCCTCGCCCTCGATCGTCTTCCAGTCGCCGTCGACCAGCTTCATCTCCACACCCCAGATCGGCGTGCCGATCGTGCCGGGCTTGGTGGGCCTGCCCAACTGGTTGAAGCTGGCCACCGGGGAGGTCTCCGACAGGCCGTACCCCTCCAGGATCCCGATCCCGAAGGTCTCCTCGAAGTCCCTGAGCACCTCGACGGGTGAGGACGCGCCGCCGGCCACCGCGACCCTGAGCGAGGTGGGCACCTCGTCGCCCTCGGCGTGGATCTTCGTCAGCATGGCCCAGTACATGGTCGGCACGCCCGCGAACAGCGTGACGTTCTCGGCGCGCATCAGCTCCAGGGCGGGCCCCGGTTCGAAGCGCGGCACGAGCACGATGGTCGCCTGGCGCCGGAACCCGGCGTTCATGATGACGGTCTGCCCGAAGGAGTGGAAGAGCGGCAGCACCGCCAGGTAGACGTCGCCGCCCTCGGTGCGGGGGAACATCTCATCGGAGACCATGGCGTTCAGCAGCATGTTCTGATGGCTGAGCTCGGCACCCTTGGGCTGGCCGGTGGTGCCGCTGGTGTAGAGGATCACGGCGGTGTCGTCGGGTGCGGTCTGCACGGTCTCGAACTCGCCGGACACGCCGTCGAGCGCCGCCCAGAGCGTCTCGCCGTACTCGGACTCGGTGGCGAACGCGGCGGCGGGCAGCACGAAGAAGTGCTCCGCCGACGATCCCTCGAAGCCCGCCCTGCCCCGCTCGCCGAGCGGCAGTTCGGGAGTGCCCTCGAAGCAGAACAGCGCCTTGGCCTGGGAGTCGTCCAGATGATAGGCGATCTCCCTGGACTGCAGCAGCACGTTGAGCGGCACGACCGTGGCGCCGGTCTTGAGAATGCCGTAGTAGACGAAGGGGAAGTACGGCAGGTTGGGACAGGCCAGCGCGACCTTGTCGCCCTTACCGACCCCCCTGGAGACCAGTAGGTTGGCAACCTGGTTCGCGATGGTGTTGACCAGGGAGTACGGCAGTCGCAGGTCGCCAAAGACCAGTGCGGTGCGGTCGGGGTTCTCCCGGGCGCTGTCCTCCAGTGCGATCGACAGGTTGAGCATCGTGCGTCCTCCTCCGAGCGAGCTCTGACTCGCTCATACTGGCAGTCCTTAGATACCTACTGGTAGGTAACTTTGGTTACAAATTGACGGGCAAACCATGGGGGAGTAAGCAGATAAGAGCCCGCTTACGGGGAGGCGAGCTGACCGTCTGTGCGAGGAGGGGTCAGTGAGCGTGGAGTACGACTATGTCATCGTGGGCGCGGGGTCGGCGGGGTGCGTGCTGGCCAACCGTCTCTCCGCGGATCCGGGCACGAGGGTCGCCCTCATCGAGGCGGGCGGTTCCGACAGGAGGCTCGAGGTCCGGATGCCGGCCGGCTTCGCCAAGCTGTTCAAGACCGAACACGACTGGAACTTCACCACCGCCAAGCAGCCCGAGCTCTCCGGCAGGGAGCTCTACTGGCCGCGCGGCCGGATGCTCGGCGGTTCCTCCTCGATGAACGCCCAGATGTGGGTACGCGGGCACCGCGCGGACTACGACGGCTGGGGCGTGCCCGGCTGGTCCTACGACGAGGTCCTGCCCTACTTCCACCGGATCGAACGCCGCGCCGGCTCCAACCGCGGCGGCGTGTACGGCACGGAGGGCCCGATCCACATCTCGGAGCTGCGCTCCCCGAACCGCGCCACCGCGCTCTTCCTGCGGGCCTGCGAGGAGTTGGGCATCGCCCGCCTGGAGGAGCTCAACGGCCCCTCCAACGAGGGCTGCTCGCCGACGCCCGTGACCCAGTACCGGGGGCGCCGCTGGAGCTCCGCCGACGCCTATCTCGGACCCGCGGCCAAGCGGCCCAACCTCACGGTGCTGACCTCCTCGCAGGTGAACCGGGTGCTCATCGAGGGCGGGCGGGCGATCGGCGTGCAGTACGGCGGCGGTGACGGCGGCGGTGACGGAGGCACCGTGGTGCGGGCGCGCGGGGAGGTCGTGCTGTCGGCGGGGGCGATCGGCTCCCCGCACCTGCTGATGCTGTCGGGCCTCGGCCCGGCCGACGAGCTGCGGGCCGCCGGCGTCGAGCTGGTCCACGAACTGCCCGAGGTCGGCGCCAACCTCCAGGACCACCTGGCCTCGGGCGTCGTCCTGCACTGCCCCGAGCCGATCACGCTCGCCGGCGCCGAGTCGGCGGGCAACCTGCTCCGCTTCCTGGTCGGCCGCCGGGGCATGCTCACCTCCAATGTCGGCGAGGCCGTGGCGTTCATCCGCACCTCTCCCGAGGAGCACGCCCCCGACATCGAGCTGATCTTCGCCCCGGGCCCCTTCGTCAACCACGGCCTCACCCCGCCGCCCGGCCACGGCCTGACCATCGCCTCGATCCTGCTCCAGCCCGAGAGCCGCGGCCGCGTCTCGCTGGACGGCCGTGACGTCGTGATCGATCCCGGTTACCTGACGGCGGAGGCCGACGTCCGGCGGCAGGTGGCCGGGCTGCGGAAGGCCGGGGAACTGTTCGCCACCGAGGCGCTCCGGCCGCTCGCGGGGCCCCCGATGGACCCGTACTGGGGGGCGAGGAGCACCGAGGAGCTCGTCCGCTGGATCCGCGAGCGTAGCGAGACCCTCTACCACCCGGTCGGCACCTGCCGGATGGGTGAAGATCCCGAGTCGGTGGTGGACCCCGCCCTGAGGGTCCGCGGCGTCGCGGGACTGCGGGTGGTCGACGCCTCGGTGATGCCGGTCATCAACCGGGGGCACACCCACGCGCCCACCGTCATGATCGCGGAAAGGGCCGCTGATCTCATCACCGCAGCTCGCTGAGCCGTATATGTGGACAAAGTGTGTTATGACTCACACTTGACGTAAGTAATTACTTGCATAAATCTAAGGCAATGACCGTGAACATGGCGGATGTCGACCTGTCGGAGATTCCGTTCTGGGGGCTTCCCCAGCGGGAGCGCATGGAGGCCTTCCGGCGTCTCCGCGCGCTGGACCGGCCGGTGTTCACGAAGGAGAACAAGATCCCCTTCATTGGGCACGGGGCCGGTTACTACGCCCTGGTGCGGCACGCCGACGTCTCCGAGGCCAGCAGGAACGCCGGGGTGTTCAGCAGCGAGCCGACCGCCAACAGCATCGCCGACATGCCCCGCTGGCTGGCGGTGTACTTCGGCTCGATGATCAACATGGACGACCCCCGGCACGCCAGGCTCCGCCGCATCGTCTCCAGGGCCTTCACCCCCAGGGTCCTGGCGAAGATGGAGGAGGACCTGCAGCGGGCGGCGACCCGGATCGTGGACGAGGCGATCGCCGAGGGGCCGGGCGACTTCGTCACCCAGGTGGCCGCCCGGCTGCCCGTCGAGGTCATCTGCGACATGATGGGCATCCCCCCGGAGTTCCATCACCGGGTCCTGCGCGCGACCAACATCATCCTGGGCAACGCCGACTCCGAGTACACCGGAATCGATCCCGAGTTGAACCGGTGGAACGTGGCCCGGGGCCTGATCAAGCTGTTGGCGGCCGGACGCGAGCTGAACAGGCTGGCGGCCAGGCTCGGCCGCGAGCGCCGGGGCGCCTCCACGGGCGACCTGACCAGCATGCTGGTCAACGGCGATGAGCACCTCACCCCGCAGGAACTCGGCTCGTTCTTCATCCTGCTGGTGGTCGCCGGAAGCGAGACCACCCGCAACGCCATCTCGCACGGCCTCAAGCTGCTCACCGACAATCCCGAGCAGCGCGAACTGCTCGTCGGCGACTTCGAGAAGAACATTCCCGGCGCGGTCGAGGAGATCATCCGCTACTCCACCCCGGTCATCCAGTTCCGCCGTACGGTCACTCGTGACCACGAGATGAACGGGCAGCAGTACCGCAAGGGCGACAAGGTCCTGCTCTTCTACAACTCCGCCAACCGCGACGAGAGCGTCTTCACCGATCCCGACGTCTTCGACATCACCCGCCACCCCAACCCGCACGTGGGCTTCGGCGGCCCAGGCCCCCACTACTGTCTCGGCGCCCACCTGGCCCGCCGCGAGATCACCGTGATGTTCCGCGAGTTGTTCACCCGCCTGCCCGAGATCCGATCGGCCGGTGAGCCCTCCTATCTGCTCTCCAACTTCATAAACGGGGTCAAGCACCTGTCGTACACGACCTGACCGCCGGTGCCGGGCGAGGGGTTGGGGCGATCGCCGCCGCGTCGGCCAAGCGAATGCTAGGTTCCGCCTCATGGACATCAGCACCGTCACCGCCAACGGCGTCGAGTTCGCGTACCTGTCGGCAGGAGAGGGGCCGCTCGCACTCTGCCTGCACGGCTTCCCCGACACCGCGCACACCTGGCGGCATCTGCTGCCCGAGCTCGCCGGGCGTGGTTACCGCGTGGTCGCGCCGTTCATGCGCGGCTACGCGCCCACCTCGATCCCCGCCGACGGCGCCTACGAGGGCGGGGCGCTGGTCGCCGACGCCTGCGCGCTGCACGAGGCGCTCGGCGGCGACGGCGACGCCGTGCTCATCGGCCACGACTGGGGCGCCTTCCCCGTCTACGGCGCCACCGCCTTCGCCCCCGAGCGCTGGCGCAGGGCGGTCGCGATGGCAGTGCCCCCGATGGGCGCGATGCTGGCCGCCTTCTTCGACTACGAGCAGCTCAAGCGGTCGTTCTACATCTTCCTCTTCCAGAGCGGGCTCGCCGAGGCCGCCCTGTCGCGGGACGGGTTCATCGAGGGGCTGTGGCGCGACTGGTCGCCGGGCTACGACGCGGCCGAGGACATCGCGTTCGTGCGGCGTGCTCTGGGCTCTCCGGAGAATCTCGCCGCCGCGATCGGCTACTACCGGGCGATGCTCGGCACGGTGGCACCCACCGGCCGCTACACCGCCGAGCAGTCCGCGACCGGCGGGCAGGTTCCGATCCTCTACCTGCACGGGGCCCGTGACGGCTGCCTGGGGATAGGGCAGGTCGATCAGGCCGCGGCCTTCCTGCCGCCGGGCTCCAGGGTGGAGCATGTTCTTCAGGCAGGACACTTCCTGCATCTGGAACGGCCCAGGGAAGTCAACGACATCGTTCTCGACTGGTTGCGCTGAGGATCCTGTGGCAGGATCGGTAAAACCGAATGGGATTCTAGTGGAGGCTGGCGTGACGGTTTCACTCGCGGACATCGACCTGTCGGACATCGCTTTCTGGGAGCGTCCGATGGCCGAACGGGAGGCCGCCTTCGCGCTGCTCCGCGCGCAGCCGGGCCCGATCCTGTTCGCCGAGCCCGAGATCCCCTTCCTGCCGCCGGGCCCCGGTTACTACGCCCTGGTGCGGCATGCGGACATCACCGAGGCCAGCCGTCACCCCGAGATCTTCTCCTCGGGCCGGGGGGCGACGTCCGTCCAGGACCTCGGCCCCGACTTCAACGAGTACTTCGGCTCGATGATCAACATGGACGACCCTCGGCACGCGCGGCTGCGCCGGATCGTCGCCCGGGCGTTCACTCCAAAGATGATCAAGAAGTTCGAGGCGGACGTCGACGCGGCCGCCGCGCGGATCGTGGACGAGCTGATCGCCACCGGACCCGGCTGCGACTTCGTGACCGAGGTGGCCGCCAAGCTGCCCCTGAAGATCATCTGCGATCTGATGGGCATCGGACCCGAGCACTACCAGGAGGTCTTCGACGCCACGAACATCATCCTGTCGGGCGGCGACCCCGAGTTCATCGCCGACATCAGCCGCGTGGCGGAGTTGCTCCTCGGTACGGGGCAGCGGCTCCAGGAGCTCGTCGTCTCCCTGGCCGCCGAGGGCGGGGACAACCTCACCACCTCCCTGACCAGTGCCAACATCGACGGTGAGAAGCTGACGATGCAGGAACTGGGGTCGTTCTTCATCCTGCTGGTGGTGGCGGGCAACGAGACCACCCGCAACGCCATCTCGCACGGCCTGCACCTGTTCACCGAGAACCCCGACCAGCGCGCCCTGCTGCTGGAGGACATCGACGGGCGCCTGTCCGGTGCCGTGGAGGAGATCGTCCGTCTGGCCTCGCCCGTCACCTGGATGCGCCGCAGCCTAACCCGCGACCACGAGATGAACGGCCACCTCTACCGCGAGGGGGAGAAGGTGCTGCTCTACTACTGGGCCGCCAACCGCGACGAGAGCGTCTTCACCGACCCGCACCGCTTCGACATCCTGCGTACCGAGGGCCCGCACGTCGGTTTCGGCGGACCCGGGCCGCACTTCTGCCTGGGCGCCCACCTGGCCCGCCGCGAGATCACCGTGATGTTCCGCGAGCTGTTCACCCGCCTGCCCGCGATCCGCTCGGTCGGTGAGCCCGACCGCCTGCGATCCAGCTTCATCAACGGGATCAAGCACCTCGACTGCGATTTCTGAGGCCCTGCCACATCCTGCCGGTGGTGACGGGCCGGCAGGGCGGGGGCGACTCCAGCCCGGTCAGAACATGGAGCGCGCCCGCCGGACCGTTCGAGCCGGCCAGGTCACCGCCCCGGTACGCGGATCGACTTGAAGACCGTGTTGATGTCGGGGAGCAGTTCCTTCTTGCTGTCCGGCACCGACATGTAGACGATCGCCGGCAGGTCGGCGCCGGTGCTCACGGCCGCCACGACCATGGTCGTCTTCGAACCGCCCGAGGTGATCTCGTACGCGGCGAGCTGGCCGGGCAGGCCGTTCACGGACAGGGTCTGCTGGGCGGTCTTGCGGGCGGTGTTGTCCTCGGGGAAGAACCGCTTGCGGCCGGTGGAGGCCACCGCGTTGATCACCGGGGCGAGGTTCTCCGGCGAGGTGTACCTGCTCTTCAAACGAGGCGAGAGCGGGCCCGACATCAGCTGCGCGAACTGGGTCTTGCCCGTGGAGTCCGTACCGGCGGGGAGGTACTGGCGGGTTGTGAAGCCGTAGGTGGTGGGCACGCTGGGGCGCTGGTCCTGCCGCCATGGGGCGCCGAGCTGGGCCAGGGTGATCCCCGCGGGCTGGTCGGTGAGCGTACCGACCACCGGCGAGGGATCGCCGCTGAATCGCGGCAGGCGGCCGATGGTGGCGGGCTTGGCGGTCTTCTGGGGAGTCGCCGAGGGCTTGGGCTCGGCGATCTCCTCCTCGGTGGAGGCCAGCGGCCCGGCCAGGAACGCCCAGAGCACCGCGCCGACCAGCGCGATGATCACAGAGCCGGCCAGCGCGAAGATCCAGACCGGCCGACCTTGCTCCTCGAACTCGTCCGCGTCCTCGATGGCCTGGTAGTTGTCGCCGAAGACCGTGTTCCACAGCTCCTGCTGGCGCTCGGGCGGAGGGGTCTTCGGGCCGCTGATCTGGCCGGCGGTGACGAACGGCCTGTTCGGGTCGGAGGGGTCGCGGCTCAGGTGATGGCCGGGCTGCCCCGGATGCGCGGGCTGTCCCGGTTGGGGCTGTGGCGGTTGGGGGCCACCGGCTCCGGGGTGAACGGGAGTTCCCTGCGAGGGAGCCTGGGAGGCCGCCGCCGCGTTCGCCGCGGCCATGGCCCACATGGCGGGGTTGTCCGGCACGCCGTAGCTGCGCCGCGCGTTTCCGGCGCCGTTTCCACCGCCCCCGTCAGGGGAGGCGCCGGGAACGGCGCCCGCTGAGGCGTCGCCGAAATGGGCGGCGGGGCTGTCCGCGGGAGAGCCTGACCAGGAGGAGGGGAACGTCGACGTCTGTGCCTCGGCGAAACCCTGGTTTCCGGTGGGGGGAGCGGGCGGCCAGGTGGCGCCGGACGCCGGAGGGGTGGGCGGCCAGCCGGTGTTCTCCGCCGGCGGAGTGGGCGGCCACACGCTGTTCTCCACCGGCCGAGCCGGAGGGCGGCCGGAGGCGTCGCGCGGGAGTGCGCCCTGCCACGCCTCACCCCCACCGGGAGCCTGCTGCCCGCGAGCGTCCCCCTGCGGGCCTGACGGGTGCGTCCGGCCGTCGTTCTGCGGGTTGGATGCCTGCGCCCAGCCGTCGTGCGAGGGTGCGGTGGCCTGTGCCCAGCCGTTGCCGCCCGGGGAGGCCTGGCCCAGCGGGTCCGACTGGGGAACGGGGCCGGATTGCGGCCACCCGTTGCCGGGGGAGGACGGATTCTGGCCGTCGGCGCCGCCCTGCGGGCCGGACGTCTGTGACCAGCCGTCCCCCTGTGACGGGGTGGGCTGCGGCCACCCGTTGCCGGGGGAGGACGGATTCTGGCCGTCGGCGCCGCCCTGCGGGCCGGAGGCCTGTGCCCAGTTGTCGTTCCGCGGGCTGAAAGCCTGTGCCCAGCTGTCGTTCTGGGGGCTCGTGGCCTGTGCCCAGCCATCGCCGGGGGAGGTCTGTGCCCAGCCGTCGTTCTGGGGGGCCGACGCCTGTGCCCAGCCGTTGTTCTGCGGGTCGGAGGCCTGTGCCCAGCTGTCGTTCTGGGGGCTCGTGGCCTGTGCCCAGCCGTTGTTCTGCGGGTCGGAGGCCTGTGCCCAACCGTCGTTCTGCGGAGCCAATGCCTGTGCCCAACCGTCGTTCTGGGGGGCCGACGCCTGCGCCCAGCCGTTGTTCTGCGGATCGGAGGCCTGAGACCAGCCCCCGCCGGGGGAGGTCTGGCCGGGCGAACCGGCCTGTGGATCGGAGACGCGCTGCCCCCCGCCGGGCGAGGTCTGCCAGGAGCCGTTGCCGCTCTGTGGCTCCTCCTGCGGGCGGGGGAGCCGGGGGCCGGTGCCGAGAGGGTCGTTCGTCCACGAGGGTGACGGTTCGGCAGCCTCCGGCCATGCCGGAGGCAGGTGGGACTGGCTGGACTGCTCCGAGGCCATGCTTTCCTTACCTCCCGCGTGGGTGCCCGAATTAGGCGTATTGGGCATGATCTCACGTGAGACGGGGGGGCTCGCAGGGAAACTGGAGAACGCCCCTCTGAACTGGAGTCCGGTTGGGTCGGTCGGCGGGTCCTGCATGGGCAGGCCGACCTCCAACGGATCCGGGCCCCGCCCCGGCTCTACTGAATGTGCCACGGTGAAAAGAGTAAACGCGAAGGACGTACGAGGTCACAACAGGTGCATAGCCATCGGGTCTCGTTCGCTCCGGCGAGTGCGGAAATCCTCATTCTGCCGACCTGCTCGGACGGCTGTCTCCTGTTTGCCGCGATCGGGTCTGTTTCCCCAGGCCACGAATACGCCTTGCGGGCTGCGATAGTCTTGCTCTATGCGTGCCGCGACCCTGCTTATCGGGCCGCATCGGCCTCCCCGTCCCTGAGCGCCCTGCCGATGCGGCCGCCCTCCGCGTGAGCGGGGGGTTTTTGCATTGGGCCAGGCGGGTCAGACCATCCACGCAGACATACCCGAGGGAAAATCGACGTGAGCGAGCGAGCCGACATGCAGAGCGACGAGCAGCACTATGACCCGCAGGCCCTGCAGGTCAAGTGGCAGCGCAGGTGGGAGGAACTGGACCCCTTCCGGGCCTCCGACGACCCCGCCGACCCGCGTGAGCGGCGCTACATGCTCGACATGTTCTCCTACCCCTCGGGCGACCTGCACATGGGGCACGCCGAGGTGTTCGCCCTGGGCGACGTCATCTCCCGCTACTGGGTCCAGCGCGGCTACAACGTGCTGCACCCCGTCGGCTGGGACTCCTTCGGCCTGCCCGCCGAGAACGCCGCGATCAAGCACAACGCGCACCCGGCGGAGTGGACCTACGCCAACATCGAGACCCAGGCCAACTCCTATCGGCGCTACGCGATCTCCTTCGACTGGTCCCGCCGCCTGCACACCAGCGACACCTCGTACTACAAATGGACCCAGTGGCTGTTCAACCGCTTCTTCGAGCGTGATCTGGCCTACCGCAAGGGCGGCCTGGTCAACTGGTGCCCGAACGACCAGACCGTGCTGGCCAACGAACAGGTCAAGGACGGCAGGTGCGAACGCTGCGGCGCCGAGGTCGTCCGCCGTGAGCTGACCCAGTGGTATTTCAAGATCACTGATTACGCCGACCGGCTGCTGGACGACATGGCCCTGCTGGAGGGCGGCTGGTCCGAGCGCGTGCTGACCATGCAGCGCAACTGGATCGGCCGATCCGAGGGCGCCGACGTCAACTTCGTGATCGAGGGCCGTGACGAGCCGGTCACCGTCTACACCACCCGTCCCGACACCCTGTACGGCGCCACCTTCTTCGTGGTCGCCCCGGACGCGCCGCTGGCCGAGGAGATCGTCACCGACGACCGGCGCGAGGCGTTCGAAGCGTACCGGGTTGAGGTGTCCAAGCTGTCCGACATCGACCGGTTGTCCACCGAGAAGGAGAAGACCGGCGTCTTCCTGGGCCGGTACGCGATCAACCCGGTCAACGGGGAGCGCATGCCGGTCTGGGCGGCCGACTACGTGCTGTCCGACTACGGTCATGGCGCGATCATGGCCGTGCCCGCGCACGACCAGCGCGACCTGGACTTCGCCCGTGCCTTCGACCTGCCGGTACGGGTCGTCGTGCACACCGGTCTGGCCGACCCCGGTGAGACCGGCATCGCCACCGCCGGGGACGGTGCGATGGTCAACTCCGGCCCGCTGGACGGCCTGACCAAGGCCGACGCGATCAGGAAGATCATCGAGGTGCTGAGCGAGCGGGGCACCGGCCACTTCACGGTGAACTTCCGGCTGCGCGACTGGCTGCTGTCCCGCCAGCGCTTCTGGGGCTGCCCGATCCCGATCATCCACTGCGCCGACTGCGGCGAGGTCCCCGTCCCCGACGACCAGTTGCCCGTCACCCTGCCCGACATGCGCGGCGAGGCCCTGGCGCCCAAGGGCGTCTCCCCGCTGGCCTCGGCCGAGGAGTGGGTCAACGTCTCCTGTCCCAAGTGCGGCGGCCCGGCCAGGCGCGACACCGACACGATGGACACCTTCGTCGACTCCTCGTGGTACTTCCTGCGCTACGTCGACCCCTCCTACGAGGACGGCCCGTTCGACGTCGAGCGCGTCCGCAGGTGGGGCCCGATCGACCAGTACATCGGCGGCGTCGAGCATGCCGTGCTGCACCTGCTGTACGCCAGGTTCTTCACGAAGGTCCTGCACGACATGGGCATGGTCGACTTCGTCGAGCCTTTCACCCGCCTGCTGAACCAGGGGCAGGTCATCAACCAGGGCAAGGCGATGTCCAAGTCGCTGGGCAACGGCGTCGACCTGGGTGAGCAGATCGACGCCTACGGTGTCGACGCGGTCAGGCTGACCGTCGTCTTCGCCGGCCCGCCCGAGGACGACATCGACTGGGCCGACGTCTCGCCGGCCGCGTCCCAGAAGTTCCTGGCCCGGGCGTTCCGCGTGATGGTCGAGGCGGGGGCGGCCTCCGCTCCCGGCGTCGACTTCGCAGGTGGCGACCTGAACCTGCGTAAGGTCGTGCACCGCACGGTCGACGAGGTCACCAGGCTGGTCGAATCGCACCGCTTCAACGTCGCGGTGGCCCGGATGATGGAGCTGACGAGCGCGACCCGCAAGGCCATCGACTCCGGGCCCGGCGCCGCCGACCCTGCGGTCAGGGAGGCCGCGGAGACGCTGGCGGTCATGCTCTCCCTGGTCGCGCCGTACGCGGCCGAGGAGGGCTGGGAGCGGCTGGGACACAGCGGCTCGGTCGCACACGCGGGCTGGCCGGCGGCGGACCCGGCGCTGCTGGTCCAGGACTCCGTCACCTGCGTCGTCCAGGTCGCGGGCAAGGTGCGCGACCGGTTGGAGGTCTCCCCGGAGATCTCCGAGGCGGACCTGGAGGCACTGGCGCTGGCGTCGGAGAAGGTCCAGGCGTTCCTGCCCGGCGGCACGCCGCGTAAGGTCATCGTGCGCGCGCCCAAGCTGGTCAACATCGTCCCGTAGACGTTCGAGCGGGGCGCCCGTCCGGCGGGCGCCCCGAGTCGTTCATGGGCGAACCGGGGGTCGGCTCATCCGGCCTGGGCGGTGTCGTCTGTTCGTCGTGCCGTCACCTGAGAAAACGCCGGGCGACCGGCACCCCGACGTCGGGGTGCCGGTCGCCCGGCGTGTCGTGCGTTCTTGGGCGCGTGCCTCAGAGCTTGCGGAGGACCGCCACGACCTTGCCGAGCACGGTGGCCTCGTCACCCGGGATCGGGTCGTAGTTGGGGTTGTGCGGGACCAGCCAGACGTGGCCGTCCCTGCGCTTGAAGGTCTTGACCGTGGCCTCGCCGTCGATCATCGCCGCGACCACGTCACCGTTGTCGGCCACCGGCTGCTGGCGTACGACCACCCAGTCGCCGTTGGCGATGGCGGCCTCGATCATCGAGTCTCCGGTCACCTGGAGGAGGAAGAGCGTGCCCTCGCCGACGAGCTGCTTGGGCAGGGCGAAGACGTCCTCGATGCTCTCCTCGGCGAGGATCGGACCACCGGCGGCGATCCGGCCGACAAGTGGCACGTAGGCGGCGGTCGGGCGGCTGACCGGGGTCTCGTCCTCGCCGGAGTCGGGATCCACCCACAGCACGGGCTCCCCGGGCAGGCGCACCTCCAGAGCACGGGGGCGGTGCGGGTCACGCCGCAGGTAGCCCTTGCGCTGCAAAGCCGTCAACTGGTGCGACACGCTGGAGGTGCTGGTGAGCTGCACCGCCTCACCGATCTCCCGCATGGACGGCGGATAACCGCGCTGCTGCACGGAGTCGCGGATCACCTCAAGGATCTTCCGCTGCCTGGGGGTGAGGCCAAGGGAGTCACGCCTTCGCACCGCCAGGTCGCTGGCGGCCGAACCGTTCTCGTTGTGCTGGCTCATACGAACTCCTCGCCTCCCGGTCTGTATCTGATGTGTCGCACACAGCGACCATACAACGGCCGAAGATCATATTCAAACAATTGTTCGAATGTCCTCGATATCGGCGACGCCGTGGTGTACAACATCGTACGGGAGTTCGATCGACATCGTGTTCGATTCGCCGATCTTTCTTCGACATGTGTTCGGCCAGGTCGAGGGGATGGGGGCCACCGTGAAACCGACCGCGACGACACCACGATCCATGACCGTGCCGAGATCCCGGACCGCGCGGCGATCGCCGGGGGCACCGCTGCTTCGCCTCGTGCCGCCACCGAGATCGGAGCCCGCTCCCGCGCCGGAATCCGGCAGGGGGGCCGGGGCGGGGCGGAGCCCGGAAGGCGGAAGGGGGCCGGGGCGGCCCGGACGCGAGCGGGCGGCCGGGCGGCCGCGGGAGCCGGAGGCCGGGTGCGAGCCGACGTCGGGACTCGGGCGTGAAGTGAGGCGGAGGCGAGGGCAGGGGCCTCGGCAGGGACCCCGTCAGGGGCTTGGCCGGGGGGCGCAGGGGCGGGCGCCTGGGGCGGGAGCGGTTCGTGCGGGCGTCCGCCGCCCGGGTGCCGCCCGGCCCCGGACCGCCGGGCGGCCGCTCCGGCTCACCCGGCGTGGGAGGATCGTGGCGGTGACGGTGCTCGTGCTGTTCACCCTGGGGGCGCTCTGGCTCGGCGGGCGCATCGACACGGCCCTGGCGGGCGAGCGGACAGGTCATGAGGGCCTGTCCCGGATCACGGTGCACGCGGGCGACACGCTGTGGGAGATCGCGGACGCACTGGCGCCGGAGGGCGACGCCGGTCGGACGGTCCGCCGCATCATGGACCTCAACGGGCTGGCCGGCTCCGAGGTCCGGCCCGGAACCCGGCTCTACCTCCCCGAGGGCCTCATCCGCTGAGAAGGGGCGTGCTCCGTGGGGCGCGTGGGATTGGCCGGCCGGGTTCGGGGAAGGCGTGGGCGAGCCGTACGGGAGGGTTCGACAGGGGTCCTGCCTGACATATCGTCTGGGGCGCGTGTGAGGGAAGGGGCGCGTGAGGCGGGAGGGCGTCGCCCGAGGGGCGACACGCCGAGACGTGACGGCTGATCAGCGACTTCGTGTGGCGAGGGCCTTTCAACTTGCGTTCATGGTCGCGCACTTCTACCGTTAGACCACAACATCTAGTGGCTGCACCGCAACACTTCACCACAGATTGTGTTTCCATTACCGCCTCTCGACTATTCGAGGGGCGTGCGCGAGCGTCTCGTCATGCGCGCCATGGGGCAGGTGAGGTGGGTGAGCCACTCTCGCAGCTCAAGGAGGCGACGCGCGTGCACTGTCCGTTCTGTCGTCATCCGGACACGCGAGTCATCGACAGCAGGGCGACCGAGGACGGCGGCGCCATCCGCCGCAGGCGCACATGTCCGGAGTGCGGGCGCAGGTTCACCACGCAGGAGACGGTCCTGCTCATGGTGAGCAAGCGCAGTGGCGTGACGGAGCCGTTCTTCAGGGACAAGGTGATCGCCGGGGTCCGGCGGGCCTGCCAGGGGCGCCCCGTCGGAGAGGACTCCCTGGCGCAGTTGGGCCAGCGGGTCGAGGAGAGCATCCGGGCCACCGGATGCGCCGAGATCGCGGCCCACGAGGTCGGGCTGGCGATCCTGGGGCCACTTCGCGAACTGGACGAGGTGGCGTACCTGCGGTTCGCCTCCGTCTACCGGGGATTCGAGACCCTGGCCGACTTCGAGGCGGAGATCGAGCAGCTCCGGGCGGGGCGCTCCAGCGAGCAAGACTGAGAAAGACCCCGGGCGCCGGGGGTGAGCGGCGTGTTGGTGTGGTCCGATATGAGGGCTCGCGGAGCCCCAGGAGGGGGAAGTCATGACGGAGACCGCCGGCGCGGTGGCACGTGGGAGCAAGCGGCCGCGCAAGGGCCTGAGGATGAAGCGCATCTTCACCACCCCAGGCGTGCACCCCTATGACGAGCTGTCCTGGGAGCGCCGCGACGTCGTCATGACCAACTGGCGCGACGGCTCGGTCAACTTCGAGCAGCGTGGCGTCGAGTTCCCCGAGTCGTGGTCGGTCAACGCCGCCAACATCGTGACCACCAAGTACTTCCGCGGCGCGGTCGGCACCCCGCAGCGGGAGTGGAGCCTCAAGCAGCTGATCGACCGGGTGGTGGGCGTCTACACCCGTACGGCGGTCGAGCACGGCTACTTCGCCGCCGAGGAGGACGTGGAGATCTTCGACCACGAGCTCAAGCACGCTCTGGTCAACCAGGTCTTCAGCTTCAACTCCCCCGTCTGGTTCAACGTCGGCACGGCGTCGCCGCAGCAGGTCAGCGCCTGCTTCATCCTGGCCGTCGACGACCAGATGGAGTCGATCCTCGACTGGTACAAGGAAGAGGGTGTGATCTTCAAGGGCGGTTCCGGTTCCGGCGTCAACCTCTCCAGGATCCGTTCCTCCAAGGAGCTTCTCTCCAGCGGCGGCACCGCCAGCGGCCCGGTCTCCTTCATGCGCGGAGCGGACGCCTCCGCGGGCACCATCAAGTCCGGCGGCGCCACCCGCCGTGCCGCCAAGATGGTGGTCCTCGACGTCGACCACCCCGACATCGAGGAGTTCGTCGAGACCAAGGCGCGCGAGGAGGACAAGATCCGCGCCCTCCGTGACGCCGGGTTCGACATGGACCTGGGCGGCAAGGACATCGTCTCCGTCCAGTACCAGAACGCCAACAACTCCGTGCGCGTCTCCGACGAGTTCATGCGCGCGGTGGAGAAGGGCGAGGAGTTCGGCCTGCGTGCCCGGCTCACCGGTGAGGTCATCGAGAAGATCGACGCCAGGAGCCTGTTCCGCAAGATGGGCAAGGCCGCGTGGGAGTGCGCCGACCCCGGCGTCCAGTACGACGACACGATCAACGACTGGCACACCAGCCCCGAGACGGGCCGCATCACCGCCAGCAACCCCTGCTCGGAGTACCTGCACCTGGACAACTCCTCGTGCAACCTGGCGAGCATCAACCTGCTGAAGTTCCTGAGGGACGACGACACCTTCGACATCGCGAACTTCGTGAAGATCACCGAGCTGATCATCACCGCGATGGACGTCTCCATCACCTTCGCCGACTTCCCGACCGAGAAGATCGGCGAGACCACCCGTGCCTACCGCCAGCTCGGCATCGGCTACGCCAACCTCGGCGCGCTGCTCATGGCCACCGGCCACGCCTACGACTCCGAGGGCGGCCGCGCCCTGGCCGGAGCCATCACCTCGCTGATGACCGGCGCCTCCTACCGCCGCAGCGCGGAACTGGCCGCGGTCGTGGGCCCGTACGACGGCTACGCCCGCAACGCCGACGCGCACAAGCGGGTCATGCGCAAGCACAACGACGCCAACGAGGCCCTGCGCACGTTCGAGAAGATGGACGGCGACATCCACCACGAGGCCTCCAAGCAGTGGGCCGAGTGCCTCAGGCTCGGTGAGAAGAACGGCTACCGCAACGCCCAGGCCTCGCTGCTCGCGCCCACCGGGACCATCGGCCTGATGATGGACTGCGACACCACCGGCATCGAGCCCGACCTCGCCCTGGTCAAGTTCAAGAAGCTCGTCGGCGGCGGTTCCATGCAGATCGTCAACCAGACGATCCCGCGCGCGCTCCGGCAACTGGGCTACCAGGAGGAGCAGATCGAGGCGATCGTCGAGTTCATCGCCGAGCACGGCCACGTCGTCGACGCCCCCGGCCTGCGTCGCGAGCACTACGAGGTGTTCGACTGCGCCATGGGCGAGCGCGCGATCGCACCCATGGGGCACGTCCGGATGATGGCCGCGGCCCAGCCGTTCCTGTCCGGCGCCATCTCCAAGACCGTCAACCTCCCCGAGTCCGCCACCATCGAGGACATCGAGCAGGTCTACATGGAGGGCTGGAAGCTCGGCCTGAAAGCCCTCGCGGTCTATCGCGACAACTGCAAGGTCGGCCAGCCCCTCTCGGCCGCCGGCAGGAAGACCGAGGCGAAGGAGGCCGTCGCCGAGCCGGAGATCCAGGTCGTGGAGATCAGCCGCCCGACCCGTCGCCGGATGCCGAACCAGCGTCCCAGCACCACCACCCGCTTCACCGTGGGCGGCGCCAAGGGCTACATGACCGCCTCCTCCTACCCCGACGACGGCCTCGGCGAGGTCTTCCTGAAGATGTCCAAGCAGGGCTCGACCCTCGCGGGCGTCATGGACGCCTTCTCGGTGGCCATCTCCATCGGCCTGCAGTACGGGGTGCCGCTGGAGACCTACGTCGGCAAGTTCGTCAACATGCGCTTCGACCCGGCCGGCATGACCGACGACCCGGACATCCGGATGGCGGCCTCGGTGATGGACTACATCTTCCGCCGCCTGGCCCTGGACCACCTGCCCTACGAGGACCGCGCCGCCCTCGGTATCTTCTCCGCCTCCGAGCGCGCCGCCCAGCAGCGTGGTGAGGACCCGGCCCCGATCCACGCCGACGAGGTCATCGCCGAGCTCGCCACCTCGGCTCCCATCGAGGAGCTCCAGAGCCGAGCCGAAGCGGTGCCGGTGGAGACCCCCCGGGTGGCCGGCTCCCTGGAGTCCCACCAGGGCCGCACCGCCGACGCGCCGCTCTGCATGACCTGCGGCACCAAGATGCGCCCGGCGGGCAGCTGCTACGTCTGCGAGGGCTGCGGCTCCACCAGCGGCTGCAGCTGATTCCAGCGCCATCCAACGTGAGATGGCGGATCGATGCGGGGAGTCGACGATGACAGGTCGGCTCCCCGGATCGTCGGGTACGGCTGGGCCGGCCACCGGTGGGCATGGCCGCCGCGTCCTCCCGCCGCCGTCTGTGACCGCGCGCGAGGTCGTGCGAGGGCGGCGGCGGGGGTCTCCGATCCGTCTGGCACCCTGGTCGGGTGATCGAGGAGTTCGAGGCGGAGCGACCGAGGATGTTCGGCCTGGCCTACCGGATGCTCGGCTCGGCGGCCGAGGCCGAGGACGTCGTCCAGGATGCCTACCTGCGCTGGAGCGGCGCCGAGCGTGAGCACATCGGCTCCCCGGGAGCCTGGCTGGCCAAGGTGGTCACCAACCTCTGCCTCAACCGGCTGACCGCCGCCTGCGCCACCCGCGAGCGCTACGTCGGCTTCTGGCTCCCCGAGCCCGCGCCGACCGGCGCGCTCGGTCCGATGGAGACCGCCGAGCAGCGCGACGCGGTGTCCATCGCCTTCATGCTCCTGCTGGAGCGGCTCACCCCGGCCGAGCGGGCCGTCTTCGTGCTGCGGGAGGCGTTCTCCTACGGCTACCGCGAGATCGCCGAGGTGCTCGATCTGTCCGAGGCCAACTGCCGCCAGTTGTACGGCAGGGCCCGACGCGGGGTCGGTGAGCGCCCGAGGTTCGACGCCCCGGGTGAGCAGCGGCGCAGGATCGTGGAACGGTTCCTGGCGGCCGCCACGAGCGGCGACCTGGCGGGGCTGGAGCGGCTGCTCGCCGACGACGTGGTCGTCTGGGCCGACGGTGGCGGCAAGGTGCGCGCCGCGCTGCGGCCGATCACCGGCAGGGATAAGGTCGTCCGCTACCTCGCCGGGATCGCCGGCAGGTACGGGCAGGCGGAGTTCGCCCATGCCGATGTCAACGGTCAGGACGCGGTTCTCTTCCGGTACGGGGGAGAGGTCATCGCGATCTTCGTGATCGAGGTCTCCGCCGAGACCGTCGTCGGCCTGCGTGTCGTGCTCAATCCGGAAAAGCTGTCACATTTGAAAGAGGTCGCCGGTTCGTAGGGGTATGACAGAAAACATTCTGATAACCGGTGGTACGGGAGTCCTTGGCCGCCATGTTGTGGACCGCCTCGCCAGGGCCGGTCTTCCGGCCCGGGTGCTGAGCCGTACGCGCGGGCCCCACATCGGAGACCTGACGACGGGGGCGGGACTCGGCCCCGCCCTCGGCGGGGTCAATACGGTCATCCACCTCGCGAGCGACCCGCGCGACTCCTCGGCGGACGTCGAGGCCGCCCGGCGGCTGATCGCCGCAACGCCTCCCGAGGCCCATCTGGTCTACATCTCCATCGTCGGCGTCGACCGGCACCCGTACACGTACTACCGGCACAAGCACGAGGTCGAGAAGCTGATCGAGGACTCGGGACTGCCGTACACCATCCTGCGCACGACACAGTTCCACAATCTGGTGGTGCTCAAGCTGGTGAAACTGGCGAAGTCGAAGGTCATGCCGGTCCCGGCCGGGACGGACGTCCAGCCGGTGGAGGTCACCGAGGTCGCCGAGCGGATGGTGGAGCTGGCGCTGGGCGCACCCGCCGGGCGGGTGCCCGACATGGGCGGCCCGGAGATCGTGAGCGCGGCCGAAGCGGCGCGGACCTATCTGCGGGTCACCGGCAGGCGCGGGCTCGTCATGCCGCTGCCCGTACCCGGCAGGGTCGCCGCCGCCTTCCGGCGCGGAGTGCACCTCGCGCCCGACCACCCCGACGGGCGCGGGACCTTCGCGGACTTCGTCTCCGCGGCCGCCGGCCGGAGCGGGTACGAGGCGGGATCGGAGGGACGATGAACGAGACGGCCTCCACCGCGCGCGTGCCGTTCCGCACCCGGAAGGCACCGGGCGGCGAATAGGCCGGCGGCCGGACCGCGCACGGAAAGGAGCCGGAAACGGAGAAAGACCCGCCCGGGCGGGTCTTTCGCGATGGTGGTCAGGCGGCGGAGGTGGGGCCGCTCGTCTGTGGAAAGCGCAGAACGTTGCGGCCCGTGTAGGCGCTGAGATCGACCACCTTGGCGTCGCCGGTCACTCCACGGCGTGTCGCGGAACGAATATCCCTGATCTTGAGCCGTGCGACATATGGTGGCACGACCACAAGTCTCTTCATTGAGCCCCCCGGCGTGATGGTTCCGTTATATGAAATATCTACAGATCGCCGCATAAGACTGCCGTAAAGACCAGGTCAATAGGGGAGTGGGCGACCCGAGGGAGATCTCAGATCCAGACCGGAGGCGCGGGCGGGGCGATGTGCGCGCCGCCGCCGGATGATCCTGACGCGTCGAATGATCTTCCTCCCCTCCTCGGGCTCGCCATGCTATGCGTCGCCTGACACCGGCGTGCCCGAGGCTGGTGGGCCCGGCACGCGCGAAAGTCCGTACGAGCCAACCTAGTCCGCTCCCGCCCTCTGGATCAACCGGTTTGGCTACGGAGGGAATCTAGGCATGTGCTTACCGTGACGGCGGCCTGAGGTTGGACGCTGATCGCCGGGATCGTCACGACCCGTGCCGCCGGCATCTCCGGCCGCCACGGCACGACGTGTTTTTCGCGGCGGACGCGCGCCGAACGCGGCACGTCCGGTGCGGGCCCGGCTAATCTGGCGACCGGCCGGCCCGTGACGTCTCCGATCTCCGAACGGTCCTCCCCGGCCGGCCGGAAGCAGGCATCCTGGTCGGTGTTCCCGGCCTCGTCGAGGCCGCCCAGCGGGCCACGGGCCACGCCGGCCGCGAGAGTTTCGTCACCGTGCACGCGAGGAGGGCGAGACATGTTCGGAATGTTCGGCACTCCGCGAACTTCGCCGTCCTCGGGGGCGTCCAATCTGCCGTTGAACGGAGTGTGAGTTGAGCGCGACACTTATCGACGGTGATCCGCAGCGGCTGGGCGGTTACTGGCTGGCGGGGCGGTTGGGTGCGGGTGGTCAGGGTGTGGTCTACGAGGCGTACGACGCCGTGGGCAGGCGTGTGGCGGTGAAGGTGCTGCACGGTGACGCCGGGAGTGATCCGGAGTTGCGTGAGCGGTTCGGTCGTGAGGCCGCCGCGGCTCGGCGGGTGGCCTCGTTCTGCACGGCGGGGGTGCTGGACGCGGATCTGGACGGGCCCAGGCCGTACATCGTCAGCGAGTACGTCGAGGGCCCCAGCCTGCGCAGGGCCGTCGCCGAGGGGCGCCGCTTCACCGGAGGAGACCTGCACCGTCTCGCCACGGCGATCGCCACCGCGCTGACCGCCGTCCACGAGGCCGGGGTCATCCACCGCGACCTCAAGCCCGACAACGTGCTGCTGGGTCCCGACGGTCCCCGCGTGATCGACTTCGGCGTCGCCCGCACCGAGGACATGTCACTGACCGCGACCGGCATGGTGGCGGGCACCCCGACCTACATGGCCCCCGAGATCTTCATGGGCCAGCGCGCGAGCGCCGCCGTCGACGTCTTCGCCTGGGGCGGGATCATGGTCTTCGCCGCGACGGGTGCCGACCCGTTCCGGGCGGAGAGCCTGGGCGGGATCATGCACCGCGTGCTGTCGGTACAGCCCCAGCTGGACATGCTCCCCGAGCACCTGCGGCCGTTCGTCGCCGCCTCCCTCGCCAAGGACCCCGCCGCGCGGCCCACCGCGAGGGACCTGCTGCTCGCCCTGGTCAGCGGGGACGGCGCCATCGACACACCGAGGCTGCTGGCGGCGGGCAGCGACGCCGGGGCCCAGATCCGCGCGGCCTCCGCCGACCCCGCGCTCGGCACCCTCGCCGAGGACGCCTACGTCGCGCTCGGCCCGGCCGAGCGCGAGATCGCCCCCGAGGTCTTCCTGCGACTGGTCACCGTGACCGACGACGACCAGCTGGTCGTACGGCAGGCGCGGTGGGCCGAGCTCCTCGACGGGCGCGAGGAGGGCGAGGTGGCCGCGGTCCGGCGCCTGGTGGAGGTGTTCTCCTACCTGGTCGCCCACGACGACCAGGAGGTCTGGCTGTCGCGGCCCGCGCTGCCGCAGGCCTGGCCGAGGCTGCGCATGTGGGTCCAGGCCAACCGGGACGGTCTGGCCGTGCACCGCGGCATCCTGACCGCGGCGCGGCGCTGGCAGGCCCAGGGGCACCGGGACGGCGACCTGTTCCAGGGCAGCAGCCTGGAGAACGCCATGCGCTGGGCGGCCACCGGACGCCGCAACATCACGCTCAGCCCGGTCGAGCGGGACTTCCTGGAGGCGGGTGCCGCCCTCACCCGGCGCCGCGCCCGCCGGAGCCGGGTGCTGTCCGGCACGCTGGCCGTGCTGCTGACGGCCGCGCTGGTCGCCGGGGTGCTCGCCGTGCAGCAGAGCAGGGTGGCCGACGCGCGCAGCGCCGTCATCGCCTCCCAGCGTGACCAGGCGACGGCCGCCCGGCTCGCCGCGACGGCCGACGCGCTGCGGATCGCCGAGCCGGTCAGGGCCATGCTGCTCAGCGTGGCGGCCTGGAAGCTGGCACCGGTGCCCGAGGCCAGGGCGAGCCTGACCGGTTCGCTGACCCAGCGCGAGACGGCGACCTTCCACGACCCGGCCGCGGGAATACACACCCTCAGGGCGCTGAGCGCCGACGGGCGCACGCTCGTCAGCGCGAGCGACGGCGAGGCACGGCTCTGGGACGTGCGGACCGGCAGGCGCATCGGCGGTCTCACCGGGATCGGTGACGACCTGCGCGTGATCGCGCTGAGCCCGAGCGGCAGGCTGCTCGCCGTGATCAGCGGCCTGAAGCTGAAGCTCTGGGATGTGGCGACCGGCAAGCCGACCGGCGCGGTCCTCGCCGTCCAGGGACGCGACGCGGGGGGCGACACCGGGGCGTTCTTCGGCCGGTCCGACGACTGGCTCATCGTGACCCAGGGGGAGGGACTCACGGTCTGGAACCACCTGGACGGCAGGAAGCTGTACCCGCCCGCCGCGGGCGTCGACTTCGACATCACCGCGGACGGGCGTGGGATCGCCGTCGGCGGACTGGACGGGGAGCCGGCGGCCTTCACCCTGGACGACCTGCGCAAGATCCCGCTGGGCACCCGCTGCAACGGGTGCGGACTGCGGGTGGCCTACAGCCCGGACGGCGGGACCGTCGCGGTCTCCCGGGGCAGGAAGCTCGAACTGCGCGACGCGTCCACCGGGGCCGATCTAGACCGCTTCTTCGAGGGGAGTGCCGGGGGAGACCTGGTCTTCAGCCCCGACGGGCGCTTCCTGGCCGCGGTGACCGACACGGCCCTGCGGGTCTGGCGGGTAGGGGACGGCAGGCTCCTGCTCACCCAGAAGCTCGACGGGTTCATGCCCATCGTGGCCTTCGATCCGGACGGGCGGACGCTGCGCTACCTCACCGAGGACTCGGTGACGACCCTCGACGTCGGCGCGCTGACCAGGCCCACCCCGCTGAAGGGGCCCGGGACCAACTGGGCGGCGCTCAGCCCCGACGGCCGGCTGCTCGCGTCCAGGGACGAGGGGGCAAGTGAGATCGTCATCCGCGACGTGCGCCGGCGCACCCGGACCGGCGCGCTGAACGTCGGGCCCGAAGGCGCCGACGGCGCCTTCGCGATGGCCTTCAGCGCGGACGGCGGACGGCTGGTGGCCAACACCGGTGGTGACAGTTCCCGGCTGACCGTATGGGACGTCGCCACCGCCAAGCGGATCGCCGCCGTCGAGACGACCAGAGCGGGACAGGTGTTCGCCCTGGCGATCAGCGCGGACGGCACCGCGGTGGCCTCCTACACCCTCTACTTCGATTCGACGGGTGCCTCGGTTGGGGAGATCACCGTGTGGGACCTGCCCAGCGGCAGACTCCGCTGGTCAAGGCCTCAGCAGTTGGTCGACGGGCTGGTCTTCACCCCCGACGGCAGGACACTGGCGGTCGCGGGGGGAGAGCACCGGCTGCTGGACGCCTCGACGGGCGAGCCGTTCGGCGAGACGTACGGCGCGCCCACCGTCACCATCCCGACCACCGCGCTGGCCTTCGACAAGGACGGCGCCCGCTTCGCCGCGGTCGACAACGTCGGGCGGATCTCGGTGTTCGAGACCCGGAGCAGGAACCGGGTGGGAAACCTGATCAGGAGCGAACCGGCCCCGAAGGCGATCCTGGCCTTCTCGCCTCGCGGAGACGTCGTCGCCGGCGCGGTGAACGACCGTTCGGTGGGGCTGTGGGACGTGGTGACCGGACGCCGTCTCGGCCCGCCGATCGCCGCGCAGAGCGGTGAGTTCCGGTCCCTGGCGTTCAGCTACGACGGGGCCCGGCTGGTCGTCGTCGACTCGGCCGGCACCCTGGACGAGTATCCGGTCGAGCCGGAGGCGGTGGCGCGAGCGGTCTGCGAGCGCGCGGGCCGCACCCTCGCGCGCGAGGAGTGGCGCACCTACCTGGGTGACCTGCCCTATCGCAACGTTTGCCCCGGTTAGAAGAAACTTTTCATCCGAGGATCGCATCAAACACCCCATGAGAGTGGCGCGGGAACTGATCGTGGGTGATCCGCAGCGGTTGGGCGGCTACCGGTTGGCGGGGCGGTTGGGTGCGGGTGGTCAGGGTGTGGTCTACGAGGCGTACGACGCCGTGGGCAGGCGTGTGGCGGTGAAGGTGCTGCACGGTGACGCCGGGAGTGATCCGGAGTTGCGTGAGCGGTTCGGTCGTGAGGCCGCCGCGGCTCGGCGGGTGGCCTCGTTCTGCACGGCGGGGGTGCTGGACGCGGATCTGGACGGGCCCAGGCCGTACATCGTCAGCGAGTACGTCGAGGGCCCCAGCCTGCGCGGGGCCGGACAGATCTTCGGTGGTGACGACCTGCATGCCCTCGCGACGGCGATCGCCGTCGCGCTGACCGCCCTCCACGACGCCGGGGTCGTCCACCGCGGTCTCACCCCCGACAAGGTGTTCCTCGGCAGGGACGGGCCCGGGGTCCTCGGATTCGGGCTGAGCCCAGGCCTGGGAACCGCGCTGACCGCCACCGGGCTCAGGCCACGCGCGCCGTCGTACACGGCGCCCGAGGTGTTCACCGGCGGCGAGGCGGGTACCGCCGCCGACGTGTTCGCCTGGGGCGGGATCGTGCTGTACGCCGCGAGTGGCGAGGATCCGTTCGCGGCGGGCAGCCTGGGCGCGGTGATGCACCGGATCCTCTCGCTCGACCCCGACCTGAGCCCGCTGCCCCGCCCGCTGCGGCCCCTGGCCGCTGCCGCGCTCGCCAAGGATCCCCGCGCCAGACCCACCGCCCGCGACCTGCTGATCGCCCTGATCGCCGCCGGCCAGGCCGCCGGCCAGGCCGTTCCCCGGACGGACGCGCCGGGGTCCGAGACGGTCCCGCTGCTGCGGGCCGGTGCCGAGGTGGCGGCCAGGGTTCGCACGGCCTGCGACGATCCGGGGCTGGGCGCGCTTGCCGAGTCGGCGTTCGCCGCGCTGGACCCGGCGGACCGGGAGCGCGTGCCGGCGGTGTTCCTGAGGCTCGTCGTCATCGACGCCGACGGGCAGGCGGTCGCCCGCGAGGCCGGAATCCCCGCCGGGTCCGAGGACGTCCTGCACGGCTTCGCGGGGCTGGTCGAGCACCGGGGAGACAGGGCGTACCTGGTCCACCAGGCGCTGCCCTACGCCTGGCCCCGCCTGAAGGAGTGGATCGACGCCAACCGTGCCCGTCTCGTGGCGCGTGAGAGGTCCGCCCGGCTGCTCCCCCCGCTGCTGGCCGTCTCGGCGGTGTTCGCGCTGGTCGCGGCGGCGATCGCGGCGGGAAGGATTGTCTGACTCGCGGATACCTGGGTAGGACTGCACCGGAAAGCCACGATTTTTCGGGGGGAAACATGGCGACCTGTGAAACCTGCGGGAACGACTACGACATGAGCTTCGAGGTGCACACCCGGGGCGGGGTGCACGTCTTCGACAGCTTCGAGTGCGCGATCCAGCGGCTGGCACCGATCTGCGAGCACTGCGGGGTCCGCATCGTCGGGCACGGCGTCGAGGCCGGTCGGCGCTGGTTCTGCTGCGCCAACTGCGCACGCCAGGAGGGGGCGACCGCGATCGTGGACCATGTGGGGGCGGCGGTGTAGGGCGGTAGCGAAACGGCGTGGCGGCGTGAGGCCGCCACGAGGTAAGACGCTCGCCCAAGACGCGGTACGGGGCGAGGTGCCGGTGCGCCGAAGCCGGAGGAGAGGGCGGCTCACGGCGGTGTCGACAAGGCCGCCACGGTCCGGACCGCTCATCATGTCCGGCGAGGGGCCGCCGGGTTCATCCGGCAGGTGAGTCGTTTCCCTGCCGCAGCGCCGGTGTCCGAAACGGTCAGGGGTGCCCTCCCCGGTGAGCACGGGAGTCGCGACTCTGGCTGAGATCGCCCCGTGCGTTCACACTGAGCCCTATGTGGGATTTTGATGTCATCGTTCTTGGTTCCGGGCCGGGTGGGCAGAAGGCTGCGATCGCCGCCGCGAAACTCGAACGGCGCGTCGCGCTCGTCGAGCGGCGCAACATGCTCGGCGGAGTGTGCATCAACACCGGCACCATCCCCTCCAAGACGCTGCGTGAGGCCGTCCTGCACCTGACCGGCCTCAACCAGCGCGGCATGTACGGCCAGAGTTACCGGGTGAAGGACGAGATCACCGCGGCCGACCTGGGCATCCGTACCCAGCATGTGATCGGCCGGGAGATCGACGTGATCCGCAGCCAGCTGTCGCGCAACCACGTGGCGATGCTCAGCGGGATGGGCCACTTCGTCGACCCGCACACGGTCGGCGTCGTCGACGAGCACGGCCAGGAGACCAAGGTCACCGCCGACAAGATCATTGTCGCCACGGGCACCCGGCCGGCCCGCCCCGACACCGTGGAGTTCGACGACCACACCATCATCGACTCGGACGGCATCCTGAAGCTGCAGGACATCCCCGACTCCATGGTGGTCGTCGGGGCCGGGGTGATCGGCATCGAGTACGCCTCGATGTTCGCCGCGCTGGGCACCAAGGTGACGGTGGTGGAGCGCCGCGACCGGATGCTCGACTTCTGTGACCTGGAGATCGTCGAGGCGCTCAAGTACCACCTGCGCGACCTGGCGGTGACCTTCCGCTTCGGCGAGACCGTCGCCGCCGTGGAGCGCCGCTCCCGGGGGGCGCTGACCGTGCTGGAGAGCGGCAAGAGGATCCCCGCCGAGACGGTGATGTACTCGGCCGGCCGCCACGGCATGACCGACGAGCTCGCGCTGGAGAACGCGGAGCTGGCCGCCGACGCCCGGGGCCGGATCCAGGTTGACGAGCACTACCGCACCACTGCGCCGCACATCTACGCCGTCGGCGACGTCATCGGCTTCCCCTCCCTGGCAGCCACCTCCATGGAGCAGGGCCGCATCGCCGCCCACCACGCCTGCGGGGAACCGCTGCGCGGTATCCACCACCTGCAGCCGATCGGCATCTACACCATCCCCGAGATCAGCTTCATCGGCCACACCGAGGACGAGCTGACCGCCTCCCACGTCCCCTTCGAGGTCGGCGTCTCCCGCTACCGGGAGCTGGCCAGAGGCCAGATCATCGGTGACACCTACGGCATGCTCAAGCTCCTGGTCTCCCCGGAGAGCCGCGCCCTGCTCGGCGTGCACGTCTTCGGCACCGGCGCCACCGAACTGCTCCACATCGGTCAGGCGGTCATGGGCTGCGGCGGCACCATCGACTACCTGGTCGACGCCGTCTTCAACTACCCCACCCTGGCCGAGTCCTACAAGGTCGCCGCCCTGGACGCGATGAACAAACTCCGCCGGGTGGCCCGCTTCGAGCTCTGAGCACGCAGACGGGGTCCCGTAAGGGGAGGGGCGCTGCGATCATGGTGGTATGACGCAGCAGGTTCCGGATGGTGACAAGAGGCTGAGCCGACGGGAGATCTCCGACGCCGTCGGCGATCTCGGGTGGCGCTACGTCCTGGACGTGGTGCGCACGTCGGTGGCCGTGGCATCGCCCGCGCGGGCGGTCGAGGTCGTCGCGCGCGCGGTGGCGGTGGCCGGTGCGGACGGGGAGCGAAGCCTGGAGATGGACGTCCGCCCCGGCCGGGTGGTCTTGACCCTGCGCTCACCGGTCACCGGTGCGGTGACGCCGGTCGAGGTCGAGCTCGCCGGTCGGATCTCCGCGGTCGTGGCCGAGCTCGGGCTGAACACCGGCACCGACGTGGGCGGCCGGGAGGTGCGGTCGGTCCAGGTCCTTGAGATCGCGATCGACGCGATCGACATCGCCGCCGTCCGCCCGTTCTGGAAGGCGGTGATGGGTTATCACGACGAGCCCGGAGCCTCCGGTGGCGAGGGCGCGCTCGTGGATCCCGTCGGGCAGGGGCCGGCGATCTGGTTCCAGCGGATGACCGCGCCCCGGGCGCAGCGCAACCGGATCCATCTCGACGTCTCGGTCCCCCACGACGAGGCGCCCCACCGGATCGAGGCCGCCCTGGCCGCGGGCGGGGTGCTGCTGTCCGACGCCGAGGCGCCCTCCTTCTGGGTGCTGGCGGACGTGGAGGGCAACGAGGCGTGCGTGACGACCTGGCAGGGCAGGGACTGACGGCCGGCCGGTGTCAGGCCGGCGGTTCCGCGGTCGCCTCCCGGCGTCGGCGGTGATGGTGTCGAGGCAGCACCCGCGCGACCGCGGTGGGTCGTGCGGCGGCCGGGCCTCCGGGATTCGTCCGCTCAGGTTCCGGAAGGCTCGTCCTTCTTGCCCGCCACGAGGGTGTCACCGGCCTTGCCGGAGGTGGGCGGCGCTGGTGGTGCGGCGGGTGCGGTACCGGAGGAGGGCTTGCGGGTACGCGTACGCGGACGGGCGGCGGCCGGGAACTCCGCGGTGTCGACGGTGCTCTCGGAGGTGGCCGGAGCGGGCTTGCCGGTGTCGGCGGGCTTCTTCCCGGCGGCGGGCAGGGCGGGCGCCGGAGGGGTCTCCGGCTCGCGCAGCGCGGCGATGACGTCGTCGGCCTCGGTCTCGGCGGCGAAGTCCTCGGCGGCCTCGGCCTCACGGCGCTTGATCACCACCATGTGGTCGACCGACAGGCGGCCCGCGCCGCCCACCGCCAGCAGGATGGAGGCGGCCCCGAGTGCCACGATCAGCTTGGCGTCGCCCCCGGTGAGCGGCAGGCCCGTCTCGCCACTGGCCAGTACGAACACGGCGAGGGCCTCGGCGAACAGCAGCAGCCCGCACGCGGGCACGGCGAGCCCGGCCACCAGCAGCGCGCCGCCGATGAGCTCCGTCAGCATGGTGGTGGCGGCCCACACGCCCGGCGCGGGGGCCCCCAGGGTGGTGAACTGCCCGGCGGTGGCGGTCAGGCCCGCTTCGAGCTTGTGCCAGCCGTTGGCGAAGAAGATCCCGCCCACGCCCAGCCTGGCGGCCAGGGAGGCAAGATCATGGAGGGTTCGTCGCACGGTTCCTCATTCTGGTTAGATTCACCGTTCCTGCCCAGGCTTGACCGATAGATGACCGAGCGAGGACCTTCCAAACCCCTCACGAGGAGTCACTCCCCTCTCCGTCTCCCTTGGAGCGGTGGGGTACCAGGAGCATCACGGCCAGTGCGGTGCAGCCGAGCAGGAGCACACTCACCATGATCGTCGTGTGCAGGCCGGAGACGAACGCGACGCGGGCCGCGGAGAGCAGCGCGTCTCCCACGCCGCCGCCGATCTCCCGCGCCATGTGCGCGGCGGAGGCGAGCGACTGGCGGGCCTGGTGCATCATCTCGGGAGGGACGCCGGGGACCGGGCCCAGCGAGGGGGCGTACACGACCGTGGTGATCGTGCCGAGCACCGCCACCCCGAGCCCGGCACCCAGCTCGTAGGCGGTCTCCTCGATCGCGGCGGCGCCGCCCGCGCGCGACTCGGGCGCGGCCGACATGATCGTGTCGGAGGCGGCCAGCAGGGCGACCTGGATGCCGAAGCCGATGCCGACGAAGCAGAACGTCAGGGCCACCGGATGCCCCTCGGTACCCCAGGCCAGGGTGGGGGCGAGGGACAGGGCGGTCAGCGCCAGCCCGCCGCTCATCGTGGCGCGCATTCCGAACCGCCGAAGGAGCCGGGCCCCGGCCAGGCCGCCCGCGATCGCGGCGATCATGAGCGGGAGCATCCGCACGGCCGCCCCGAGCGGGCTGTCACCGAGGACCAGCTGGAGGTACTGGGCGAGCATGAGCTCCAGTCCGACCAGGGCGAAGACGGTCAGCAGCACGCCGCCCACCCCGGCGCAGAACGCCCGTCGCCGGAACAGCTCCAGGTCGAGCAGGGGGAAGGCCAGCCGCCGCTGCCTGCGGACGAACCAGGTCAGCAGCCAGACCCCGCACAGCAGGACCGCCACCCCGCCGAGATGCCCGGCACCCGTCTCCTTCAGGCCGAAGGCCACGCCGAGGATGCCCAATACCGACAGCAGCGCGCTGAGCGCGTCCCACGGCCGGTCCGAGCGCCTTGGGATCTCGGGAAGAAGCCTGACCGCGGCGGGCAGCAGGACCATCAGGATGGGGACGTTGATCAGGAAGACGGCGCCCCACCAGAACTTCTCGACGAGCAGCCCGCCGATGAGCGGGCCGACCGCGGCCCCGGCCGCCGCCACCGCGCTCCACACCCCCAGCGCGATCGCCCGCTCGTGCCGGTCGGTGAAGACCTGCCGGATGATGGAGAGGGTGGCGGGCATGATCATGGCACCGCCGACGCCGAGCAGTGCTCGGGCCGAGATCAGTGCGAGCGGGGTCGGGGCGAACGCGGCCGCCGCCGAGGCGACGCCGAAGACCACGTATCCGGCCAGCACCAGCCGTTTGCGGCCGTAGCGGTCACCGAGCGTGCCGAAGGTCAGCAGCAGCGGCGCGACCACCAGCGAGTAGACGTCGATGATCCACAGCAGTTCCACGGAGGTCGGCTCCAGGGCCGCCGTCAGCGTGGGCACCGCGATGTGCAGCACCGTGGCGTCCACCGCGATCAGCAGCAGGCTGAAGCAGAGCAGGGCGAGGATCGACCACCGGCTGGCTCCGGGTGCCGGTGAGCCGCCGTCCCCACCCCTGGATTTGGCCATGATGGTGGTCATGGGCCGCTCAGGAGTTGTCAGCCTGGACGAACATACGTCGCAGCCTAGGCGAAGTGCGGCAGTGCGCGGGGTGGCATTCGATGATGGATTTCCATGGATATGTGTACCTTGTCGCTCACGATCGATCGACATTCCGTGTTCGCGGTGACGCTTTGAGTGACCTCTCTAGAGAGATACAGGCATATACCGTTATCTAGGCAAATGGTGATCTCCCACGGACCATGGCGATCGTGGGGAGTCAGCGTGAGGCCCGTGAGCCGCCGTGGTGAGCGGGTCCGGCGGGCGCGACTCGGCCCCGGTGTCGCCGCCCCGGGATCCCGGCGACCCCCGGCAGTGGTGTGCCGTGGCCGCCGCGTTGCTGGGCCGTGACCATCCCGAGGCCGCGCTGGAGGCCGCCCGCAGGGCGCTGGACCTCGACCCCCGATCCGAGTCGGGAGCCGACTGGGGATACCGCCTCGCCAGCCTCGCGTTCGAGCGGCTCGGCCGCGACGCGGAGGCCGTGGCCGCCGCCGAGGAGGCGGTACGCCTCGCGCCGGGCTCCTGGGCCGCGCGGATGCGCCTGGGGGCGGCGCTGCGCAGGGTGCCCGGCCGCTGGCGCGAGTCGCGGGCACAGGCGGCCAGGGCCGTCCGCTATGCGCCGGAGGAGCCGGACCCGCATGTCCTCACCGGTGACCTCGCGCTGCTGCGCGGTGAGTACTCCCGCGCGCGGGCCGCCTACCGCGACGCGCTGCGCCGCCTGCCCGACCATCCCGGCGCCAGGATCAACCTCGGCCTGACCTGGCTGCGCTGGGAGCGCCCACGCGCCCACCACGACCCCGCCTGGCCGGTCGACCCCCGCGAGACGGGCCGGGCCAGGCGCGCCCTGGAGACATGGTCACGGCAGATCCGCGTCCTGCTGGCCGTCGCCCTCGTCGCGGTCTGCGCGGCGGAGTTCGGGTTCGGCCTGGCAGGCGTGGCGAGGATCGGTGGCGGTCTGGTGCCGCTCGCCGTCCTGGTGATCACCCTCAGGCAGGCGCACCGGGTCGGGCTCTGGTCGTACGTGCCCGGCATGCTCGCCCGCGACCTCTGGCTCGGCACGTCGATCCTGATCACCCTGGTCGTCGTGGCCGCGTACGTCGCGGTCGTCGCCACGCTCCCGCCGGAGGCCCCACCGCTCCTGGCCGGACCGCCGCCGGACGCCACGGGAGTGCTCTGGGCGGGCCTCGCCGGGCTGGTGCTCCTCAACGGCGCCGTACTGCTCGTCCTGCGCGTGCTCGTCGAGGCCTGGCGCGGGCGGCCGGTCAGGGCGCTGACCGAGTTCGCCGCGGCCGGTGACGACCGTACGGCCCGGCGGGACGTCAACGTGACCCTCTGGCTGGTGGCGGGCCGGGCCTGGTCGGTGCCGGTGGCGGTGGTGCTGGTGACGGCGGTCCTGGACGAACGGCGTTGGGCGCTCGCCGCGCTCGCCGTCGCTCGTGCTCGGCTGGGCGTACCGCGGGGCCGGTCCCGCCCTGGGCCTCGGCAGGGTGCTGGCGGCGGACCGCGGGCTGGCGGTGGCGCTGGCCCTGTCCGCCGCGGCGGCGCTCCTGCTCGGCACGGCGGCCACGGCCATGATGCTCGGGCTCGGCCAGGCGGGCGAGTGGGCCTGGCGGGCCGGAACCGCGCTGCCGGCCGTCTCGTCGGTGGTGTTCGCCACGAGGTCGGTGCGGGCGTGGTGGCGGGGTGCGCCCGGTCCCTGGCGCGCCTCGCTGGTCATGTGCGACGGCTGTGGCGGCCGCCTGCCCGGCGACGCCTCACCGCCGGTGGGGCTCAGCGGGGAGGTGCGCGCGGCCTTCACCTACGCGCGGGGGGTGGTGCTCGCCTACGTCGACCCCGGCGGCCCGCGCGCGCTGGCCGTCGGCGCGGTCAGTTCGGTCGGCCCGAGCGGCGAGTTACGCCTGATCGCCGCCTCCGACGCGTGGGAGGCCGCCGAGCGCGACCCCAGGGTGGCGGTCTTCGTCGCGGACCCGCAGGGCCGCGGCCTCTGGGCCGAGGTGCGTGGCATCGCGATCGGCGACACCGAGTCCGACCTGCTGAGGATCACCCCCAAGCAGGTCGTGGTCGGCGAGTATCCCGGCCGGCACCAGGGCCGTGCCCGCCGAGGCTGAGCCGCACCCAGGAAGAGCGGCCGTCGGGAGCGCGGACCGCCTTGCCCGGCGGTGACATTCCCATGCCCGTCACCTGGCCGGTTCCCCGGGCAGGACGGGTGCGGGGACCTGGCACTCCCACCCGGCGGGCACCCGGGCGCGAACCACCGCGCGCGGGGCGCGGAGACGGCACAGGGAAGGGTGTGGCCACCGGTGCGGCACCGGTCGGGGCTTGCCGCCTCGGGCGTGGATTTCATCCGTTCTCATCCACATATCTGATCGTGCCCGCGCGGCGGCGTGGCGCGACGCTCAGGCACGCGCAAACGTCCCCCCGGTGCGGTATAACCGGGGGCGGACCGGGGAGGCGTGATGCGGGAATCCAGCAGGGCCCAGCCGGCGGGGCGCGCGGCCGCACGGGATCTGTTCGAGCGGGTGCGGCTGGGCTACTTCCGGCTCTCGCCACCTCTGCGCAGGCTGATCTACATCGCGGTGCTGGTCGGAGCGGTCGGGCTGGCGTTCGGCCTCGGCTGGTCGGTGCTCAACACGCTCTTCGTCACCCTGACGCTGCTCGGCTTCGCGGCGCTGACCCTGAGCTTTCCCCGCGCCGCGGCCACCCTGCTCGTGGTGCTCGCCTGGCTGTCGGTGCTGATGATCTTCCAGGGCGCGTCCGGCTGGAACTCGCCGGTCCCGACCGCGCTGGTGATCCTCGCCCCCCTGGTGGCCGGCGCGGCCCACCTCATCCGCTGGGTCACCCCGTGGGTGAGCACGGCCATGGCACTGGTGCCCGCCGGACTGGTGGCCGTCCTGCTCGGCGCGGTCATCCCCGGGCTCGCGCCGGTCACCGCCATCTGGGCCGCGTACGCGGTGGCGGCCGGGGTGCTCGTCCAGCGCTTCCTCCAGGCCCGCCGGGCGCGGGCGGCGCTGACGGCGGGGGAGCGGAGCCAGGCCGGGCTCAGGGCCCGCGGAGGCGGTACCCCCGCACCCGCCGCGGTGACCGGCGAGCGGGAGGCGCCACCGCCCATCTCGGTGGAGGAGGCGCTCGGAGAACTGGACGCCATGATCGGCTTGGCCCCGGTGAAGGAGCAGGTGCGCTCGATCGCCGCCTCGATCGAGGCGGCCAGGTTACGCAGGGAGGCCGGATACTCCACCGAGCCGCCGATGCGGCACTTCGTGTTCGTCGGTCCCCCGGGCACCGGCAAGACCAGCGTGGCCAGGACCGTCGCGAAGATCTTCTACGCCTTCGGCCTGCTGGAGACCCCCTACGTGGTCGAGGCCCAGCGGGCCGACCTGGTGGGGGAGTTCCTCGGCGCCACCGCGATCAAGACGAACGAGCTGGTCGACCGGGCGCTCGGCGGGGTGCTCTTCATCGACGAGGCGTACAGCCTGATCAACTCCGGTGACGGCCAGCCGGACAGGTTCGGCGCGGAGGCCGTGCAGACGCTGCTCAAGCGGGCCGAGGACGACCGCGATCGGCTGGTCGTCATCCTGGCCGGATACGAGAAGGAGATGGCCACCTTCCTGTCGTCCAATCCCGGCCTGTCCAGCCGGTTCGCAAGCCGGGTCCGCTTCCCCAGCTACGCTCCCGATGAGCTGCTCCAGATCACCGAGCTGCTGCAGAGGCGCCGGGGCGACCGGATGTCACCGGAGGCCGCGCCCGCGCTGCTCGCCCGATTCGAGGACATCCACCGGCGTCTGATGGTCGACGACCTGGGCAACGCCCGGTTCGTCCGCAGCCTCGTGGAGGCCGCCGCGCAGGCCAGGGACGTGCGCGTGGTGGGGGCGGGCGGCGCGCCCAGCACCGAGGAGCTGGTCACCACGGTCCTGGAGGACGTCGTCAAGGCATTTGACGAGCTCACCGCCCGCTACCGGGGCTACCAGGCCGCGCCCTCCCTTGAGGAGGCGCTGGCCGACCTCGACCGCATGGCGGGTCTCGAACCGGTCAAACGGCAGGTACACGCGATCGCCGCGCAGCTCAGAGTGGCCAAGATGCGTCAGGAGCGGGGGCTGCCCACCCCGCCGCAGATGCGGCACTTCGTCTTCGCCGGGCCGCCGGGCACCGGAAAGACCACGGTGGCCCGCATCCTGGGCCGCATCTTCGCCGCGCTCGGCCTGCTCTCCCAGCCAGACGTGGTGGAGGCCCAGCGGGCCGACCTGGTCGGCCAGCACCTCGGCGCCACCGCGATCAAGACGAACGAGCTGGTCGATCGGGCGCTCGGCGGGGTGCTCTTCGTCGACGAGGCCTACGGCCTGGTCAACTCCGGCTACAGCGGGGGCGACGCCTTCGGCACCGAGGCCGTGCAGACGCTGCTCAAGCGGGCCGAGGACGACCGCGACCGGCTGGTGATCATCCTGGCCGGATACGAGCGGGAGATGAACACCTTCCTGTCGTCAAATCCCGGTCTGGGCAGCAGGTTCAGCCAGCGGGTGCGGTTTCCCTCGTACTCCGCCGAGGAGCTCACCGAGATCGCGGTGCTGCTCGCCGACTCCTCGGGCGACAGGTTCGACGACGCGGCCCGGCGTGACCTGGCCGAGGTCTTCGCCTGGGTCTGCGACGAGGGGCTGATAGACGGCCTTGGCAACGGCAGGTTCGCGCGCTCGCTCTTCGAGCGCGCGGCGATGCGCAGGGACGTCCGCCTGGCCGCCCTGGGCGGCACCACCGCCACCGCCGCCGACCTGACCACCATCACCAGTGTTGACCTGCGCGCGGCCGTGGACGAACTCTCCGGAAAGTGATTCCGGGCCCGACCGGTGTCACCGTCCACCGAGATCCCTCCGATTCGGTACGCTATGCAGCCCATCGGTCGCTGAGTGTAGCAAGATGGTCACCGACAGCGGCGGGGCTCCGGAGGAGGAAAGATGGCGGGATTCCTTGCCCGCAGGCTGCTCAACTACCTGGTGCTGATCGTCGTGGCCACCAGCCTCGCCTACATGCTGGCCGCCTCCGCGCTCGACCCGCGATCCAACTACGAGGGCCGCAACCCGCCGATCCCCCCCGCGGTCGTCGACGCCCGCCTCACCGACCTCAACCTCAACGACCGCACCCCGCTCTTCGAGCGCTACCTGACCTGGGCGGGCGCCCTGGCACATGGCGACTTCGGCAGGACGGTGGCCGGCGGCTCGGTCGGTGACGACCTCGGGCGCCGGATCGGCGTCACGCTGCGCCTGATCACGGTCGGGCTTCTCGTCGGCAGCGTCACCGGCGTGCTGGTCGGCGCCTACGCCGCGGTCAAGCAGTACGGCGCCTTCGATCGGCTCTCGACAGCCCTCTCCTTCGTCGTCCTCGCGGTCCCCACGGTGGTGCTGGCCAACATCCTGATCATCGCCGCGGTCCGGTTCAACGAGGCCGTCGGCGCCCAGATCCTCCTCGTCAGCGGAGAGGCGACCCCCGGGCTCCAGGGCGGGCCCGCCGCCGCCGGGATCGACCGGATCCAGCATCTGCTGCTGCCCACGCTGTCGCTCTCGCTCGGTCTGGCCGCCGTCTACAGCCGCTACCAGCGCAACATGATGCTCGATGTGCTCGGCGCCGACTTCGTCCGCACGGCCATGGCCAAGGGGCTGAGCCGCCGCGCCGCGCTGACCCGGCACGCGCTGCGCACCGCGCTGATCCCGGTGGTCACCTACTTCGCCTTCACCTTCGGGGCACTGCTGGTCGGCACCACCTTCACCGAGAAGATCTTCGGCTGGCACGGCGTGGGAGAGCAGCTGGTCGACTCGATCTCCACCAACGACATCAACACCGTCGCCGCGATCAGCTGCTTCGCCGCGCTGGCGGTGCTGCTGGCCGCGTTGGCCTCCGACGTGCTGCACGCCGTCCTCGACCCGCGCGTCCGGGTGGGGTGAGCCGAAGATGACCATCGCCGAGGAGGAGCTCACCGAGCAGCGGGCGTCCCTGGACAGGATCAAGGCGCCCTCACGGCTGCGGGTGGTCATGGGCCGCCTGCTGCGCTCCGGCCGGGGCCGGACCGGTTCCGCGCTCCTCGCGCTGATCTTCCTGCTGGCCTTCGCCGGCCCCTACCTCACCCGCTGGAGCTACACCGCCAAGGACTTCACGGCCTTTCTCGCGCCGCCGTCGACCGAGCACTGGTGGGGGACCCTGCAGACCGGCGCCGATGTGTACGCGGTCACGCTGCGCGGCATGCGCAGGTCCCTGGTCGTCGGCCTGCTCGCCGCGGTGGTCGGCACCGCGCTCGCGGCCGTGGTGGGTGCCTTCGCCGGATACTTCGGAAGCTGGACCGACCGTTCGCTGACCTGGGCGACCGACCTGCTGCTCGTGCTCCCCGCCTTCCTGATCCTGGCGATCATGTCCCCGCTCTTCGCCGGGGGACAGTGGCCGATGTTCGTGCTGGTGCTGGCGCTCTTCCTCTGGATGGTGACCTCGAAGATCGTCCGGAGCATGACCATCTCGCTCAGGGAGCGGGAGTTCATCCAGGCGGCCAGGTTCATGGGCGTGCCGCCGACAAGGATCATCTTCCGGCACATCATCCCCAACATGTCCTCGCTGCTGGTCGTCGACGCCACGTTGAACGTCAGCGCCGCGATCCTCACCGAGACGTCCCTCTCCTACTTCGGCTTCGGCATCCAGCCGCCGGACGTCTCGCTGGGCAGCCTCATCGCGGACGGCGCCCAGACGGCGCTCTACGCCCCCTGGACGTTCTGGTTCTGCGCGGGCCTGCTGATCGTCACCGTGCTCGCGGTGAACCTGGTCGGCGACTCCCTGCGCGACGCCTTCGACCCCACGGCCCGCAGGAGTGGGTGAGCGGATGACAAGCGAGCGAACCGCGGACGCGAGATCCCGGAGCGGCCGGACCGGCGGGCGCGGGGCCGGGGGCGACCCCCTGCCGCTGAGGGCCGGGAGCGACCCCGTGCCCGCCGACCCGGTGCTCGAGGTGCGCGACCTCGACGTCACCTTCGGCCTGGGCCCCGGTGCGGTCCGCGCGGTCAGGGGGATGGGTTACGCGGTCCGTCCGGGCGAGGTGCTCGGGATCGTCGGTGAGTCGGGCTCCGGCAAGTCGGTCACCTCGCTGGCCGTGATGGGCCTGCTCCCGCCGCACGCCCACGTCACCGGGTCGGTGCGGCTGCGCGGACAGGAGATCCTGGGCGCCCCGGACAGGACGCTCACCGCGTTCCGCGGCAAGACCGTCTCGATGGTCTTCCAGGACCCGCTCTCCGCGCTCACCCCCGTCTACCGGGTCGGCGACCAGATCGCCGAGGCGGTCCGCGTCCACCAGCGGATCGGCCCCGCGCAGGCCGCCAGACGCGCCGTCGAACTGCTCGACCTGGTCGGCATCCCCAACGCGGCGCAGCGCGCCAGGGCGTTCCCGCACGAGTTCTCCGGCGGCATGCGCCAGCGCGCGGTGATCGCGATGGCGATCGCCAACGACCCCGACGTGATCCTCTGCGACGAACCGACCACCGCGCTCGACGTGACCGTCCAGGCTCAGGTGCTGGAGGTGCTGAAGACGGCGCAGCGGGAGACGGGCGCGGCGATCGTCGTCATCACCCATGATCTGGGGGTGGTGGCCGGGTTCGCCGACCGGGTCCTCGTCATGTACGCCGGGCGCCCCGTCGAGGTCGGCCCGGTGGACGAGGTCTACTACCGCACCCGCATGCCGTACACCATGGGACTGCTCGGCTCGATCCCGCGCCTTGACCGCGGCCGGGAGCAGCCGCTGGTGCCCATCGAGGGCAGCCCGCCGTCACCGGCGGCGCTGCCGCCGGGCTGCCCGTTCGAGCCGCGCTGCCCGATCGCCGTCCCGGCGTGCGCCGAGTCCGAACCCGAGCCGGTACGCGTGGGCTCACCCGGCCACCTCGCGGCGTGCATCCGCTCCGGCGAGATCGAGGCGGAGGGGTGGTCGCCCGCCCAGATCTACGGTGTGCGCGCCATCGCGGGGGAGGTACCCGGCCCCGGTCCCGTCGTCGGAGAGTCGCCACGGCCGGATGGCGGGCGTGAGGTGGTCCTCGCGGTCGAGGGCCTGGTCAAGCACTATCCCCTGGTGAGGGGGAGGTTCCTGAGGCGGCGGGTCGGCACGGTCCGCGCGGTGGACGGTGTCAGCTTCGACATCCGCGAGGGGGAGACGCTCGGCCTGGTCGGGGAGTCGGGCTGCGGCAAGACGACCACCCTGATGGAGATCCTCGAACTGGCCGCACCGCAGAGCGGCGGAATCACGGTGCTGGGCCGCGACACCTCACAGATGAGCGCCCGTGACCGGATGGCCGTCCGGCGCGACATGCAGGTCGTCTTTCAGGACCCGCTGGCCTCGCTCGACCCGAGGATGACCGTCTACGACATTCTCGCCGAGCCGCTGCGCACGCACGGCAGCCGCGAGGTGGGGCCGAGGGTCCGCGAGCTGCTCGGCATGGTCGGCCTGGAGGCCGGCCACGCCGCCCGCTATCCGCAGGACTTCTCCGGGGGGCAGCGTCAGCGCATCGGCATCGCCCGCGCCCTCGCCCTGGAGCCCCGGCTGGTCGTGCTGGACGAGCCGGTCTCGGCGCTCGACGTGTCCATCCAGGCCGGGGTGCTCAACCTGCTGGAGGAGCTGAGGACCCGCCTGGGCCTGTCGTACCTGCTCGTGGCGCACGACCTGGCCGTGGTCCGGCACATCGCGGACCGGGTCGCGGTCATGTACCTCGGCAGGATCGCCGAGATCGGGCAGGCCGGCCGGGTGTACGACGCTCCGATGCATCCCTACACGCGGGCACTGCTGTCGGCCGTCCCGCTGCCGGATCCGGCCATGGAACGGTCCAGAAGGCGGATCCTGTTGGAGGGAGACCTGCCCAACCCGGCCGATCCCCCCTCCGGCTGCCGCTTCCGCACCCGCTGTCCCCTGTTCAGGTCCCTCGACGAGACCGTCAGAAGGCGTTGCGTGGAGGAGGAACCCCAGGTGCGCCGGCTCGGAGACGACCACGGAGCCTCATGCCACTTCGCCGAGAGGTCCGGCGCCGGATGATCCAGCCGAGTGCCCTTCTGTTCGCCCAGTCGTATCCTCCGGGAGGAAAACAGTGACATCGATCCGGTGCGTGGGCGCGCTCGCCACCGTGCTGGCCGTGGTCCTGGCGGTCCCGCCGGTTCTGACCGGCTGCGGTGGCGGGGGCGGGACGGGGAGCGGGCCCATCTCGGCGATCAAGGCCTACGACGTCAACCCCGTCGCCCGCGACCGGGTCGTGGACGGGGGGGTGCTCCGCTGGGGGCTCGGCGAGTATCCGTCCAACTGGAACCTCAACCATGTCGACGGCAACCTGGCGACGGTCAAGAAGGTCATGGACGCCCTCATGCCCTCGCCGTTCCGCTCCGACGCCAAAGGGCAGATCTCCCCGAACACCGACTACCTGTCGGCTGGCAGGGTCACCTCGGACGGCCCCAAGCAGGTCGTCACCCTGACCCTCGACCCGCGTGCCAGGTGGTCCGACGGCACCCCGATCACCTGGGAGGACTACCGGGCCCAGTGGCAGGCGATGAACGGTCGCAACGGCGACTACCGGGTGGCCGGCACCACCGGCTACCAGGACATCGAGAAGGTGACCAGGGGCAAGGACGACCACCAGGTCGTGGTGACCTTCGCCAAACCCTTCGGCGACTGGCAGTCGCTGTTCGCGCCGCTGTACCCCCGGAGTACCAACGCCACCCCCGAGGCGTTCAACAACGCCTGGTTGAACCGCATCCCGGTGACCGCCGGCCCGTTCAGGTTCGTCGCGTTCGATCCGACCGCCAAGACCGTCACCATCGCCAGGGACGACCGCTGGTGGGGAGAGCGGGCCAAGCTGGACCAGATCATCTACCGTTCCCTGGAGAGCGACGCGCTGGTCGGGGCCTTCAGCAACGGTGAGCTCGACACCTTCGACATCGGTCCGTCCGCGCCCGACTACGCGCGCGTCAAGGCCACCCCGGGCGCGATCGTGCGGCAGGCGGCCGGACCCGACTTCCGGCACATCACGATGAACGGCGAGAGCGCCCTGCTGTCCGACCAGAGGGTGCGCAGGGCCGTGGCGATGGGTATCAACCGCCAGGCCATCGCCCAGTCCGACCTTCAGGGCCTCGACTGGCCGATCGTCCTGCTGAACAACCACTTCTTCATGAACACCCAGGAGGGCTACCAGGACAACGCCGGTGAGATCGGTACTTACAACCCGGTTCAAGCTGGGCGGGAGCTGGACGCCGCGGGCTGGAAGCTGGAGGGGCGGATCAGAAGGAAGGACGGCAGGGAGCTGAACCTGCGCTTCGTCCTGCCATCCAGCCTGCAGCTCACCAAGTCCGAGGCCGAGCTCGTCCAGGACATGCTCGCCCAGATCGGTGTCGGGGTCACTCTCCAGTCGGTACCCACCGATGACTACTTCACCAAATACATAATTCCCGGCAATTACGATATAACGGCCTTCGCGTACATGGGCACGCCGTTTCCCGTCTCCAGCGCCTACGGTCAGTACGCCGACGCCACCAGGCGCCCGGACGACACCGGGCAGTGGAACGCCAACCTCGGCCGCATCGGCTCCCCGCAGATCGACGCCGCCATGAACAAGGCGACCGCCGCCCTCGCCCCCGGCCGGGCCATCGCCGATACCAACGCCGCCGACAAGCTCATCTGGCAGGCGGTCAACGTGGTGACGCTCTACCAGCGACCGCAGAACGTCGCGGTCAAGAGCACGGTCGCCAACTTCGGCGCCCGAGGCTTCTACGACCTGAGGTACCAGGACATCGGCTTCACCCGGTGACCCGGCCGTGCCGGTGGCCCGCGCCCGGTTGGGCGGGGCGTCTCACGGTCCTCGGGCGGCCGAACACCCTGGGGGAGGCACCCGGCGGCGGGACGGGTGTGCTTTCTGTCGGGGGCGGAGTGTAGAAGTGGGCCATGGTTGTCTCGGTCACCTGGCCCCAGGTACTCGCGTGGAGGTTGAAGCGGCAGTTCGTGGACCCGGCAGACGGGCCGGACGCGGTCTCCGTCGTGCGCAGGCTCACCGGGGTGCAGGCACAGGTGGCCTCCGCCGCAGGCCTGGCGGTGGCCGTGCGGAGCGCGCGGCCGAGACCCGACGAGATCGACGATGCCCTGTGGCGAGACCGCAGCCTGGTGAAGACCTGGACGGCGCGCGGCACCCTGCACCTCGTCCCCGCCGACGAGCTGGCCTGCCACGCCGCCGTCCTCGGCTCGTTCCGCAACTGGGACAGGGGCTCCTGGCAGCGGGGCCACGGGGTCACCGCCGCCGAGGTCGCCGCCATCCTCGACGCCGTGCCCAAGGCGCTCGCCGGCCGCGCCCTCACCCGCGAGGAGCTGGTCGACAGGGTCATCGAGATCACCGGCGACGCCCACCTGAAGGAGGCGCTCACCTCCGGCTGGGGCGCCCTGCTCAAGCCGCTGAGCTTTCTCGGTGAGCTCTGCTACGGCCCGCCCCGTGAGGGGAGGGTGACCTTCGTCAGCCCCCGCGACTGGGTGCCCGGCTGGCCGGCGGAACCCCCCTCGGCAGAGGAGGGCGGCGTGCGCCTGCTCCGCTCCTTCCTCGGTGCCCACGGTCCGGGCACCCCCGAGACGTTCGACGGCTGGCTCTACCGCGGGGCGGCCCGCAAGGCGACCCTGCGCGGCTGGTTCCGGGACCTCACCCCCGAGCTGGCCGAGATCGAGGTCGGCGGCAGGCCGATGGTCATGCTCGCCGAGCACCTCGACGACCTGGCCGGCACCCGGCCCGCCACCGGGGTCCACCTCCTGCCGGGCTTCGACCAGTACATCCTCGCCGCCCCTCGTGACCTGGAGCCCCTTCTGCCCGCCGCGGCGAAGGCGAGGGTCAGCCGGGCCGCCGGCTGGATCTCCCCGGTCGTGATCCACGAAGGCCGGGTGGTCGGGATCTGGAAGACCGAGGACAAGGAGATCGTGGTCGATCTCCTTGAGGAGGTGCCCGCCGCGGCCCTCGCAGCCGAGACCGAGCGGGTGTCCGGGCTGCTGCCCTAGCCGTCACAACCGAAGCCTCCGGGTTTGCGACGCCCTCCCGCCGGCTTCGCCGAGGAGCGGTTCAACCGCGGCGGAAGCGTACCCGGTCGCCGGGGCGGAGCTGGGCGGCCCTGGCGAGGCTCGCCGAGGTCAGCACGGCGATGACCGGGTAGCCGCCGGTCGGCGGGTGGTCGGCGAGGAACACGATCGGCTGGCCGCTGGGCGGCACCTGGACGGCCCCGGCCACCATGCCCTCGCTGGGCAGCTCCTCGTCCCGGGCCCGTTCCAGGCGGGCGCCGCGGATTCGCACGCCCACCCGGTTGCTGTCCTGGCCGACCTCGTACGGCTCCGCGCAGAGGGTGGCCAGGGCTCCGGGGACGAACCAGTCCTCCCGGGGACCAGGCAGGACAAGCAGGATGCCCGTTCCGAGCTCCGGCGAGGGCGCCGCGTCCACGGTGATCGGCGGCAGGCCGTCCGCCGGTCCCACGGGCAGGACCGTTCCGCTACGAAGCGGGGGAGGGCCGAGCCCGGACAGCGAGTCGGCCGACCGGCTCCCCATCGTGACGGGCGTGTCGAGGCCCCCACGGACGGCGATGTAGGTGCGCAGGCCGGTTTCCGGCGTCCCGGTGCGCAGCTCGCCGCCCGCGGGCACCCAGAAAGGCGCGCACATCCCGTGTGGGACCGGCCCGCCGGGGGCCGTGTCGTCCGGGGCGGTTCCGCGCGCTCGCAGCACCTCCAGAGGGCAGGCGGCCCCGGTGACGGCGACCCAGGCCCCGGTGGTGAAGCGCAGCCGGGCGCCGCCGAAGGTCAGCTCGATCCCCGCGGCGCTCTCCGGGTTGCCGATCAGGCGGTTGGCCAGCCGCAGGCTCGGCTCGTCCGCGGCACCCGAGCGGGGCACTCCGAGGTGGGCGTACCCGGGCCGGCCAAGATCCTGCACCGTGGCGTACGGCCCCGACGCGATCACCTCGATCATGGCTCGCCGACCGCCAGGAAACGCACCCGCGTCCCCGGGGTGAGCAGGGCAGGCGGGTCGGCGGTCACGTCCCAGACCGCCGTCGTGGAGCGGCCGAGCAGCCGCCACCCGCCGGGGGAGGCCGAGGGGTAGACCGCCGAGTAGGGGCCGGCGACCGCCACGGATCCGGCGGGCACCGAGGTTCGCGGGGTGTCCAGCCGCGGGACGCGCAGTGCGGGATCCAGCCCGGTGAGGTAGGCGAACCCGGGGGCGAAGCCCAGCCAGCCCACCACCAGCTCCCGCCCGGTGTGCCGCTCGACCACCTCCCCGGGGGAGAGACCGCTCAGCACGGCCACCTCGTCGAGATCCGCGCCGTCGTACACGACGGGGACGGTCACGGCCGGCGCCGGCGCGGCGCTACCCGCGCCGATCGTGGACCCCGTCTCCAGCAGGCGCAGGAGCCGGTCCCGCAGGCGCGTCAGGTCGGCCCCCGGCGCGGTGACGAGAACCGTGGTGGGGCCGGGCACGATCTCCACCACCCCGGTCGGCCGAGCGGCCCGCAGCAGGGCGTCCAGCCGGTGGGAGATCTCCAGCGAGCCGGTCTCCACCAGCAGCGACCACTCCCCGGCCCGCCGGATCACCGCCGGCCCCTCACGTGAAGGACCTCAGCGGCACCCCGGCGTCCACCAGGCCGTCGCGGACGGCCCGGGCCATCAGCACCGCGCCGGGGGTGTCGCCGTGGACGCAGATCGAGCGCGCCTCGACGGGGACCAGCGAGCCGTCCACCGCCTCGACCACGCCCTCGGTCACCATCCGCACCGCACGGGCGGCGACCGTACCGGGGTCGTGCAGCACGGCACCGGGGGAGCGGCGGGAGAGCAGCGTTCCGGCAGCGGTGTAGGCGCGGTCCGCGAAGGCCTCGACGACCGTGGTGACCCCCTCCCCGGCGGCGATCTCGTGGACGGCGGAGCCGGGCAGGGTCAACAGCGGCAGGTCCCCGTAGTCGGCCACCGCCGCCACGACGGCCCCGGCCTGCTCGGGGTCGCGGCAGATCCGGTTGTACAGCGCGCCGTGCGGCTTGACGTAGGAGACCCGGCCGCCCATCGCCCTGGCGATGCCGTCCACCGCCCCCAGCTGGTAGAGCACCTCGGCGCAGAGCTCCTCCGGGTCGACGTCCATCTCGCGGCGGCCGAACCCGGCCAGGTCCCGGTAGGACACCTGGGCACCGATCGCGACCCCGCGGTCGATCGCCGCCGCGCACGTGCGGCGAATGGTCAGCGGATCACCCGCGTGGAACCCACAGGCGATGTTGGCGCTGGTCACCAGTTCGAGCAGGGCCTCGTCCTCGCCCAGCCGCCAGATCCCGAAGCCCTCGCCCAGATCGGCGTTGAGATCGATCATCATGGCTCACCTACACCGGGGGCTCGTCGGGAATATCCGCGATGTCGTCGAGGGCGATGGCCAGCTCCTCGGGGTCGTCGCCGATGCGCTCGGCGATCTCGATCAGCACGTGCAGCACGTCGTGCCGGTCGTGGCCCAGGTCCAGCAGCCGCTGCGCGGCCTCCCAGAGCTGCGGCGGATCGCCCTCCCACAGCCGGGCGGCGATCTCCTCGTGCCAGGCGAGATGCTCGTCGTGGCCGGGCCGGGTGAGCTCGCCCGCGTGGTCGATGCCCAGCAGGATCCGCCGATCGGTGTCGTCCGCGGGGTTGAGCAGGCCGAGCTGGATCTCGCCGTGCGTGCCCTGCAGGAAAGGGAACGCGAACACCCGCCTGGCCAGTGCCGACAGGTCGCCGTCCGGCAGCAGCCGGTCGAGCAGGTCGCGGTCGAGCCCGAAGGTCGTCGGATCGCGGTAGGACTCGGCGAACTTGCCCGTCGCCTCCCAGACCGCGTCGAGGGTGGCTCGCAGCCCCTCGTCCGGCAGCCCGGTCCGGTCGGCGGCGAAGCGCGCCCAGGCGCCCAGCACGTGCGGCACCGCCTCCTGCTCGGCGGTGTTGAGCATCACCTTGCGCGGCAGCCAGTCGAGCAGGAAGGTCTCGCACTTGGTCGGGCTGACCCGTAGTGGACGGCCGAAATCCTGGTCGCAGCCGTAGTCGATGATGTGATCGGCGCATCGGGAGGCCGCGGAGGGGTCGGACAGGTGCTCGGCCGCGTCCGAGGAGAGGAACTCGGCGGCCAGCATCGCCCGGCGGTCGCGGCTGTAGGGGGCCTCGCTGTGCAGCGGGGCCGGCCGCTTCCGGCCGGGCGGCAGCGCCTTGATCCGGGACCTGGCGAAGGCGTGGTAGGCACTGTAGCTGTCACTGACCGGCGCGGCCGTCCTGCGGTGGCCGTACTCCGCGGTGGCCTTCATCGCCGATTCGAGCAGGGCCCTGGCCTGCTGCGGCTCGATCTGGCCGAACCTGAGCATCGGGTTGTCCTCGGCCTCGGCCCTGGCCTGTTCCAGCAGCTTGTCGACGTGCGACGAGACCCAGGCGTCACGGGCGATGCCGCGCATGTTGTAGTCGACGATCACGACCAGCGCGTGCCGGTCCTCGCCGCTGTCGGCGCCCCGGTAGCCGAAGGTGCACACCACCGTGTCCTGGTCGCCGTAGGCGTCGCGGGAGACGAAGCAGCCGGTCGTCTTGACCGCGCCCAGCCGGTCGGCCCAGCGGGGCCTGGCCACACCGCGCTCCATGAGCGCCAGCGCGGCGCCCTCCGCCTTGGCGGCCTGGCGGGCCGTGCCGAGGTAGGCCAGCGCGATCAGCAGGGTGAGCGCGGCGGGCGAGCCTGCCTTGGCCGCGTAGTCGACCAGGCCCTCGCCGAGGACCTGCTCGGCGTCCCCGCCTTTCAGCCGGCGCCCCCACCAGGCTCCGACCATGTCGGAGACCATGAGTTCGGCGTCCAGCGGGCTGCGTACGGCCAGCAGCTCGCGAGCGGCGAGCAACATCTCGGAGAAGACCGCCTCAGGGGACTGGCTCTCCCTGGGGTCTCGACGGTGTCGCCGACTCAAGCAGTCTCAGCCTCCCCCGTCGGCCGCGTGAGCCCATCGCGGTCGTCGCCGTGCGGATCGGCCCGCTCGCTTCGCTCGCTCACGTCCCAACCTTCTCGCAATCCCGGTCCAAACGGTGCGTAGAGACGGCCGGGTTCCCCGATGCTACCGGGGACCGCGGGGCGGCGGCGCGGAGTTGACAAGGGCGAGCAGATGCTCGCGGGCGACACGCTCGACGACCTCGGGAGTCGCCTCGATGCCGAGGTGCTCCGCGCAGGCACAGACCTCTGCCACGCACCTGCCGACGGTCTCGACGGGAACGGTCAGGAACTCGGCGGCCAGGTGAGATGTCACCGGCTCGTGACAAGTCGTTGAAGGCCCGGTGGAGCGGGTGGCAAGAACGGGCATGGATGTCGCATTCCTCCGGAGTTTCCCGGGGGCATCCCCCGGATGTGTCGGCGAGGACGTGCGTTCTCATTCCACAACTTATCTCGGGAGTGTCAACCCTCGGCGCCCTGATATGGGAAGCTGGCCCCGTATCTTGACTGAATCCTGCAACAGTGGAGTAAGTGAGTGTCCCCGAAGAGGGAGCCGAATTGACGGCGAGTCAGTAGCCTGATCTCGCCTGCAAGCCCGACGGAGATGAGGTGGGCAGTTGCCGGGACGGTCCGGCGCGATCCTGCTAGGGTCCTGGCCGCAAACGTTCGAAGGCGCAACGCCGACTGGTCGCCGCCCGTACGGGAGCCCCGGCGTGTCGGCCCGGGGATCCCGGCCATCGGAGCGGTGGCGTTTCCGGGGTGTGCTGACCGCATCTTGGGCAGGGCTTCCGTCCGCACCTGCCCATCGCCGATGATGTACTCCAGGATCCGGTCCCCCGGAGCCGCGCTACGCCAATTCGCAAGTTTGGAGATGTGCCTCGTGGGAGACCCTGGCACGCGACGGAGGTGCCGACCATGAGCGCCGAAACCTCCGTGCCCCGTCCCCGGGAGTCGGGTGTGGACATCTCAGACTCCGGCCTGCTGCAGGGCCTGCTGTCGCAGTCGCCGTTCGCCTTCGCGTTCTTCGACCCCCAAGGTCGCTTCGAGCGTGTCGACGAGGTCTTCGCCAACGTGGTCGGCCTGCCCGCCGAGCGCCTGGTCGGCCGGGTCCCCGGTGAGTTGCTCTCCGCCGATCTGACCGCCCTGATCGAGGGCTCGGTGCGGAGCATGGTCGGGGGAGCCTCGGTCGACGGCGACCAGCGGATCCGGGTGCGCACCGCCGGTGGCGAGACCCACCACTGGTCGCTGACCTTCTCTCCGATCCATGATGACAAGGGCGCATTGCGCGCGATCTGCCTGGTCGGCGTCGACATCACCGACAGCAGGCAGGTCGAGGAGGATCTCAGGCGCAGCGAGGAGCGATACCGCTCGCTGGTCGAGGCCCAGTCCCAGCTGGTCTGGATCACCGCGCCCAACGGCGTCGTGGAGGAGGACGCGCCGCAGTGGCGGGCCATCACCGGCCAGGGGCTGGAGGAGTACCTGACCCACGGCTGGCTGGAGGCCGTCCACCCGGACGACCGCCCGCACACCGAGGAGGCCTGGCGTGAGGCGCTGCGTGGCCGGATCATGTTCGAGTGGAGCTACCGGGTCCGCACCCGGGCCAGCGGCTACCGGCACTTCGAGGTGCGCGCCGTCCCGATCATCCGGCACAACCGGGTCGTCGAATGGGTGGGAGCCAACACCGACGTCACCCCGCAGCGCGAGGCCGAGGAGATGCGGGGCCGCCTGACCGACCAGCTCGGCGCCGCGGCCCTGCGCACCGCGCGCCTGCAGGGCGCCACGGCGCTGCTCGCCGAGGCGCTCACCGTCGAGCAGGTGGTCCAGGTCATCATCGACGTGGGTCGTACGGCGCTGGCCGCCGACCGGTCGGCCGTGGCGCTGCTCGACGTCGACCGGGCCGCGCTGAAGCTGGTCAACAGCGGCGGCATCCCCGACGTTCCGGGCGCGCCCGGCGAGGAGATCCCGCTGTCGCACTCCAGCGTGATGACCATGGCGGTCAACAGCCGGCGCCCGGTCTTCGCCGAGTCGCCGGACAGCCTGCGGGCCCAACTGGTCGACGCGGGCGGCGACGACGACAGCGTCACCGGTTTCATCGCCCACAGTGACGAGCGGGCCTGGGTGGGCCTGCCGCTGCTGGCCGCGGGTCGCGCGCTCGGGGCACTGAGATTCTCCTTCACCCGCCCGCAGAAGATCTCCCAGGAGGACGGGGTGTTCCTGGAGGCGCTCGCGGGGCAGTGCGCCCTCGCCGTGGAGCGGGCCACCCTGTTCGAGCGCGAGCACCGCACCGCCGAAACGCTCCAGCGCAGCCTGCTGCCCGATCGCCTGCCGGTGGTCAGGGGGCTGGTACTCGCCCAGCGGTTCCGCTCGGGGAGCCGCCATGTGCAGGTCGGCGGTGACTGGTACGACGCGTTCGTGCTCCAGGACGGCCGGGTCGCGGCGGTGGTCGGCGACGTCATGGGCAAGGGCGTCAAGGCCGCGGCGGGGATGGGCCGCATCCGCAACGCCATGCGGGCCCTGGCGTTGACCAACCCGCCGCCCGCGGCGGTCCTCACCGGCCTCGACCGGGTCTTCGAGGCGACCGAGGAGGAGGAGCAGGTCACGACGCTCGCCTACATGGTCGTCGAGCCCGGCACCGGAGAGGGCACGCTGGCGCTGGCCGGTCACCCGCCGCCCCTGCTGGTCTCCCCCGAGGGCGTGCCGATACTGTGCGACGGCGAGCCGGGCACCCCGCTGGGCTGGCCCACGAGTCGCAGGCAGTTCAGGTTCTGCGTCCCGCCGGGCCACACCGCCGTCCTGTATTCGGACGGTCTGGTGGAGAACCGGAAACGTGGTCTTGATGCCGGACTCGCTGATCTTTGCTCTGTTGTGACCGAAGCGCCGGCCGAAGTGGTCGGAAGCCCCCACATGTTGCTAGATTTCCTTGTCGACCGGATGTTGTCTGGATATGAGCAGGATGACGACGTCACGGTGCTCGCGATTCACGTTCCCGCCGCCACGAAGAGTGACTGAATGAAACAGTCATAACGGTTGCTTTCGGGTATCGGTGCCTCGCTTCCGTACGCACTACTCTCTTGGTCGGCCTAGGGTGGAGGGCAACCGCCAGGAGGCGGCCGTATGGATCACGGTGTCATGCCACAATGCTGGACAGGTGCGTCGCGGTTCGCGCGGCCTCGCTAACCACAACTAGAGGTAGAAGTGCCCCTAGTTGGGCATCTGGGTCCATTCTCGTCTCGCTTTCCTTCGAGAGGTGTTCGTGTCGCCTGCAAGTTCGACTCGCTCGAAGCCATCCGAGCTGAACGAGCCCGTCATTCAGCAGCTGATGGAGCGGGGGCGCTCGCAGGGGTTCCTCGAGTCCGAGGATGTCCGCAAGGCCGTCGAGGAAGCGGACATTCCGATGGCGCAGGTCGCTGGAATCCTGCGAAGCCTCAGCAAAGAGGGCATCACCGTACGGCTGACTGCCGAGGACTCCGCGGCTCCCAAGAAGTCCCGCACTCCGGCCAAGCGTCGTACTGCCCCGGCCGCGCCCGCCGCCGTCAAGAAGACCAAGACCGCCGCGGCGGCCAAGGAGCAGCCGGAGACCGTCACCGCGGTCGTCGGCGGTTCCGAGCCCGCGGCAGCGGCCAAGAAGCCCGCCCCCGCGGCCAAGAGGCCCGCGGCGCCGGCCAAGAAGATCGCCCCGGCCGCCAAGAAGCCGGTTCCGGCCCCGCCGAAGAAGGCCGGCCCCGAGGCGGCCGCTCCGGCCCCCGTGTCCGAGTCGAAGTCGCTCGCCGGCGATGACGACGAGGTCATCGAGCTTGAGGACGTCGAGCTCGAGGACTTCGACCTGGAGGCCGTCGCCGAGGTCGAGGTCGAGGTCGAGGTGGAAGCCGAGGCCGAGGCCGAGGAGGAGCCCAAGGCCGAGGCCATCGAGGTCAACGAGGACGAGGTCCTCATCCTCTCCGATGACGACGATGACGCCCCGGTGCCGCAGGTCGCCGCCGCCGGCGCCACCGCCGACCCGGTCAAGGACTACCTCAAGCAGATCGGCAAGGTCCCCCTGCTCAACGCGGAGCAGGAGGTCGAGCTCGCCAAGCGGATCGAGGCCGGTCTGTTCGCCGAGGAGCAGCTGGGAACCGACGGCGAGAGGCTCCCGGTCGACGTCCGCGCCGAGCTGGAGTGGATCGCCGAGGACGGCCGCCGGGCCAAGAACCACCTGTTGGAGGCCAACCTCCGTCTCGTGGTCTCGCTGGCCAAGCGCTACACCGGCCGCGGCATGCTCTTCCTGGACCTGATCCAGGAGGGCAACCTGGGCCTGATCCGCGCGGTGGAGAAGTTCGACTACACCAAGGGCTACAAGTTCTCCACCTACGCCACGTGGTGGATCCGGCAGGCGATCACCCGAGCCATGGCCGACCAGGCGCGGACCATCCGCATTCCGGTCCACATGGTCGAAGTGATCAACAAGCTGGCCCGTGTCCAGCGGCAGATGCTTCAGGACCTGGGGCGCGAGCCCACTCCCGAGGAGTTGGCCCGCGAGCTCGACATGACCCCCGAGAAGGTCGTCGAGGTCCAGAAGTACGGTCGCGAGCCGATCTCCCTGCACACCCCGCTGGGTGAGGAGGGGGACAGCGAGTTCGGTGACCTCATCGAGGACTCCGAGGCCATCGTCCCCGCCGACGCGGTCAGCTTCACGCTCCTGCAGGAGCAGCTCCACTCCGTCCTGGACACGCTGTCCGAGCGCGAGGCGGGCGTGGTCTCGATGCGATTCGGCCTGACCGACGGTCAGCCGAAGACGCTGGACGAGATCGGCAAGGTTTACGGGGTGACCCGTGAGCGTATCCGGCAGATCGAGTCCAAGACCATGTCCAAGCTCCGTCACCCGTCTCGGTCGCAGGTCCTGCGTGACTACCTTGACTGAGATTCTCTGACAGAGGGCCCGCACTGTCCGGTGCGGGCCCCACGTCATTAACGCCGGTGTAACAGGTCGGTAGCACGGGGTGTGAAACGAACTTCTAGGCTCCCGCCTCATGGGTGTGGCCGAAGTTGACAGGATTCGCGCCCGGAGGCTGCGGGTGATCGTCGATCGTCCGTGGGCGGACGTGGTGCTCGACGACGCGGTCGCCGCGGTGCGCCGGAGGGTGTTCGAGAGCGGTACGTTCACGCTCGGCGCGGCCCGCGGTGATCCGGAGAGGCGCGCGCTCAGGGTCGAGGCACTGGCCAGGGCGGCCGTCGGTCACAGTGGCGCCATCGAGGCGCTGGCGCTCCATGACCGGGCCAACCCCGACCTGTGGCTCTGGCTCGGGCGTACCCGCATCGAGGAAGCCTGGACGATCAAGCCGGATGTCAAGGCCCGGGCCGTGCAGGCGCAGCGTCTGCAGGCGTTCCAGGCGGCGATGGAGAGAGCCAGGCAGCCGCTCTTCACCGCGGCGGCGCTCGTGCCGTCGGATCCGGTGCCCTGGGAGTCGATCATGTGGCTCTACCTCGGCCTCGACCGGCCGCGCCAGGAGAGGGACGCGGTCTGGTTCGAAGCCGTTCGCCGTTATCCGACGCTGTTCCCGGCCAATGTGGCCAGGCTCATGACGTTGTCCCCGGCCTGGGGCGGCAGCGCCCAGGAGATGCTGGAGTTCGCCAGGCAGGCCGTGTCGCGGGCGCCCGACGGGGACCCGATGGCGGCCCTGCTGCCGCTGGCGCACTTCGAGCAGGTGGCCGCCGAGCGGTCACCGATGTCACGCGGAGGCTGGTTCTCGGACGGGGCGCTGCGCGAGATCGTCTCGCACGCGGGCCGCTGGCTGGGCGGCGACAGCCATCCACGGTCGATAGAGGCGCACAACCTGTTCGGGGCTGCCTTCTACCTGGCCGACCTGCGCAGGCCCGCGCGTGGGCACCTGACACGTACGGGGGGCAGGGTCAGCAGGCTGCCGTGGTCCTATCTGGGTGATCCCGCTCAGCAGTTCGAGCGGGCCTGCGGGCGGCTCCGCCTTGTCCCGGCGTGAACCGGGCGCGAGACGCGCACACCGGCGCCAGGTCTTGATGTGGGCCCGTAAGGGGAATGTGGCGAATATCACACGGTTACGTTGAGTATCCATGACTGCCTCCCCCTGGGAGGCGGACAGAGAGTGACGGAGTGCCCAAGGTGGTCCAGGATCTTCGTGAGCTCCTCGGGGCTCTGTGGATCGATGTCCCCCTCCAGCAGTGAGCGGGCTATGACGCCGCGAGTGGCCTTCGCCATGTGGCTGACGACCTTCCCCTCCTTGAGCACCCGCACCGCCACCGCCCTGCCGCCCGGCTGCCACGCCGCCGCGTAGGTGCCCGAGCGCAGATCCACCACCAGGCCGGGCTCGGCGTCGAGCAGCGGGGTGACCGATCGGCGCCAGAAGGCGCCAAGACCGCCCAGCGGCGGCAGTCGCACCCCCATCGACAGCCGGTACGGGGGTACACGGTCGTCGATCCGGAGGAGCCCCCACAGGCCGGAGAAGATCAGCAGACTTTCCGAGGCCCGCGCCGCGGCCTCGGGGGAGAGCGAGGCCAGGTGAAGATTGTCGTAGAGCACGCCGGTGTACAGGTCGGCCGCGGCCAGCGTGGGCGCGGTGCGCAGAAGCAGGTTCTTGCCGATCTCACCTGCCTGTCCCGGTGACAGTCCGAGCACCTCCCGTGCGGCGGGACCCTCGCACAGGGCGATGAGCGCGTCCAGGACGCGTCGCCTGGACGGGGCGAGGGCGGGGAAACTCAACCGGGGCAGGTCGAGGGCGGGGCCGTCACCCAGTGCGGCCTTTCCCTCGGACGGGGGTAGCAGAATCAGCACATTCACCGAGCGTAGTGCGGCGACCGAGGGGTTAGGATCCTGCAGCATGATCGTTGAGGTTTTTGACCGGCTGGTCGACCAGGCCTGGCCGGCGACTCACCGGGTGGACGCGGGTGGCTGGATCCTGCGTGCGGCGGACGGGGTGACCAAGCGGGCCAACTCCGTGCTGCCGCTGGGCGAGCCGGAGGATCTGGAAGCGGGCGTCGAGGTGGCGGAGAAGTTCTACGCCGACCGGGGCCTGCCCTGCGTCTTCTCGGTGGGGGGTGGCGCCACGCCCGGCCTGGACGCGTTGCTGCACGCGCGCGGCTATCGGGTGGTGGATCCGACGCTGGTCATGACGGCGAGCCTGGTGCCCGAGGCGTCCGGGAACGGCGTCGGCGCGTCGCGAGAAGAGGTCGATCTCGCCGAAGCGCCCTCGCGGGCATGGCTGGACACCTGGTGGAGCGTGGACGGGAGGTTCGGCGGCGACGGTCTGCCGACGGCCGCGCGGATCCTCACCGGTGTGCCCGCCACATACGCCTCGCTCGGCGAGGAGGCCGTGGGGCGGGGTGTGGTCCAGGGGGAGTGGTTCGGGATCTACTCCATGGCCGTGGTGCCGCACGCGCGGCGCAAGGGCCATGGACGGAAGGTGTTGCGCGCCCTGCTCACACATGCGCGGGAGCAGGGCACGCAGCGGGCATATTTAGTAGTGGTGGAGTCGAACACGGCGGCCAGGACGCTCTACGAGCGCCATGGCTTCACAGTGGCGGGCCGATATCACTATCGGGTCCGATGACGGCTCCATCCGTCTGGTCATCGTTCGTCGTTGCCTGCCGTTGCCGGAGCGTCGCTGAGACGCGCAGACTCGTCCTGGATGTTGGCACCCTTGTCTCTCAGCACGGCTACGTGCTGACGCCCGTGGTGGGCGCAGAACAGCAGCTCCCCACCTACGGGCAGGGTCGCGCGGATGTAGGCCTGGGCGCCGCACCGGTCACAGCGGTCCGCAGCGGTCAGCTGCTTGGCGGGGGCGAGGGTTCCAGTCACGTATCGCCTTTCAGGTCATCCCCTGAGGTGGAGGATCTGGCGTCAGTCACTTGAGAGAACATCTAACCCGATACGAACGTTCCCAATCGACCCCCTGCTACGCCCAGAGCGGAAAGCGGCCGAAAGTAACGATGATCACGCTGGATGTAACGCCGTTGTCCACCGGATGGCAAGCTTGTACGCGTCGTGGCGGGAAGAACGGTAAGCTGCGCACACGTGTTCGACAGAGCTGGGAGTGGGTGTGACCGCAGTTAGCGCGGAGACGGGTTATACGGCCCGCCACCTGTCGGTGCTGGAGGGGCTCGAAGCCGTCCGCAAGCGCCCCGGTATGTACATCGGGTCGACCGACAGCCGCGGTCTCATGCACTGCCTGTGGGAGATCGTGGACAACGGGGTCGACGAGGCCCTGGCCGGCTACTGCACCCGCATCGAGGTCGAACTCCACGCCGACGGCTCCATCGAGGTCCGTGACAACGGCCGGGGCATCCCCGTCGACGTCGAGCCCAAGAGCGGCCTGGCGGGCGTCGAGCTCGTCTACACCAAGCTGCACGCCGGCGGGAAGTTCGGCGGCGGTTCCTACGGCGCCTCCGGTGGCCTGCACGGCGTCGGCGCCTCCGTGGTCAACGCCCTCTCCTCGCGGCTGGACGTCGAGGTCGACCGTGACGGCAGGATCCACGAGATCAGCTTCCGCAGGGGCGTTCCCGGCGTCTTCGACGGCGACGGGCCCAAGGCCAAGTTCAAGAAGAGGTCGGGGCTGCGTGACGGAGGCGCCGCCGCGAAGAAGGTCACCGGCACCCGCGTGCGCTTCTGGGTCGACCACCAGATCTTCCTCCCCGAGGCCGAGGTCTCCCTCGACGAGATCCATGTCCGCCTGCGCCAGACCGCGTTCCTGGTCCCTGGACTGACCCTGGCCGTGCGTGACAGCCGCGGCGAGGAGGCGGCCGAGGAGGAGTTCCACTTCGACGGCGGCATCTCGGAGTTCACCGAGTTCCTCGCCCGGGACGAGGCGGTCTGCGAGGTGCTGCGCCTGCGGGGCGTGGGCCACTTCCACGAGACGGTCCCCGTCCTCGACGACCTGGGGCACATGACCCCGACCGAGGTCCAGCGCGAGCTCACCGTGGACGTGGCGGTGCGCTGGGGCAAGGGATACGACAGCACGGTCAGGTCCTTCGTCAACGTGATCGCCACCCCCAAGGGCGGCACCCACGTCAACGGCTTCGAACGCGCCCTCGTCCGCACCCTGAACGAGCAGCTGCGTGAGACCCGCCTGCTCAAGAACGGCGACGCCCCGGTCACCCGCGAGGACATCATGGAGGGGCTCACCGCGGTGGTGACCGTCCGGGTGCCCGAGCCGCAGTTCGAGGGCCAGACCAAGGAGGTCCTGGGCACCTCGGCGGCCTCCCGGATCGTCGCCCACGTCGTCTCGCGTGAGCTCAAGGAACTGCTCGCCAACCCGTCGCGCACGGTGAAGCCGCAGCTCCGCGCGGTCCTTGAGAAGATCGTCGCGGCGGCCAAGGCCCGTATCGCCGCCCGGGAGCACCGTGACAACCAGCGCCGCAAGACCGCCCTGGAGAATTCGGCGCTCCCCGCCAAGCTGGTCGACTGCCGCAGCGACGAGGTCGACCGCAGCGAGCTGTTCATCGTCGAGGGTGACTCGGCGCTGGGTACCGCCCGCGCGGCCCGCGACTCGGAGTTCCAGGCCCTGCTGCCGATCCGGGGCAAGATCCTGAACGTGCAGAAGGCGTCCGTCGCGGACATGCTCAAGAACGCCGAGTGTGCCGCGATCATCCAGGTCATCGGGGCGGGTTCCGGCCGATCCTTCGACATCGAGGCGGCTCGCTACGGCAAGGTCATCCTGATGGCCGACGCCGACGTCGACGGGGCGCACATCCGCTGTCTCCTGCTGACCCTCTTCCACCGCTACATGAAGCCGATGGTCGAGGCCGGGCGCGTTTTCGCCGCCGTGCCGCCGCTGCATCGGATCGAGGTCATCAACCCCAGCCGAGGTCACGGCAAATACGTCTACTGCTACTCCGACGCCGAGCTGCACAAGGTGCTGCGTGATCTGGAGCGCAGGGGTAAGCGCTGGAAGGACCCGGTCCAGCGGTACAAGGGCCTGGGCGAGATGGACGCCGACCAGCTGGCCGAGACGACCATGGAGCCCCGCCACCGCACCCTGCGCAGGGTCCGCATCCAGGACATCGAGGAGGCCGAGCGCATCTTCGCCCTCCTGATGGGCAGCGACGTGGCCCCGCGCCGGGAGTTCATCGTGAGCAGCTCGGCCGAGATCGACCGCGACCACATCGACGCGTAGCGGGCCCGCGGGGCGGCCCGCCGGGCCATGGGCCGCGGCGGGGCCGGAACCCCGAGGCTCAGATGTCGACCGGCATCAGCTTGCCGGTGCGCACGTCATAGACGGCGCCGCCGACCGGCATGCCCGCCGGGAGGAACGGGCTGGTCCTGATCCGGGTGAGGTCGTGGCGCAGCGCCGCGTCCTGGTCGGGGACGGTGTGGAAGTCCAGGCTCCGGGTGTCGACACCGCGGCGGGCGGCGATCGCATGCACCTCGTCGTCGGTGACCTTGGTCATGCCGCAGTCGGTGTGCGGCATGACCAGCACCCGTTCCACCGCCAGCAGGTTGACCGCCAGGACGAGCGTGCGCAGCACGTCGTCGGTCACCCTGGCTCCGGCGTTGCGGAGGATCTTGGCGTCGCCCGGTTTCAGGCCGAAGAGACCCAGCGGATCGATCCGGGAGTCCATGCAGGTGACCACCGCGAGGCCACGAGCCGCCTTGCCGGTCAGTTCCGCGTTGGTGAACGTGGCGGAGAACTCCTCGTTGGCGGCCAGCAGGTCGTCAAAGGCACTCACGTACGTATCCCTCGGTCGATGGGGCTAACGAACCAATGATGCGTCATACCCATTCGGCGAGGGTTGTCGGGGGCGCCTCAGGTGACGACTTCACCAAGATCCCACCGTCTGGACTCACATTGAGTGATGATGTCGTCACTCGAAGTCCGGGAGGTGGAGTGGGTAATGAGCAGGACGGAATCGCTGGCCGACTATCTCCGTGACCAGGGCAGGCGGAGGCTGGACCGGGTGGAGTCCAGGGACGGGGGGCGCAACGCGCGCTCGGCGCTGGCCCTGCTCGACGCGGCGGCCTACACCCGGTCCCTGAAGGAGGACGACCCGTTCGTGGCCGTCCTCGTGGAGGCGGGGTGTTTCGGGCCGTACGGGGCCGGCGGGTTCGATCCGCCGGATCGAGTCGCCCGGGTCATCCGCTTCTGGGAGTCGGGTGAGCCCTGGCAGTTGCTGATGGCCATCAGGTTCGCACTTCAGGGGGCGCTCACCTGAGATACCGGGTGCGTCCCGAGCCCCGTGCGGGAGGGGGCACGCACCGAAAGCCGAGACCTGCCGGGTGGCGTCGCGGGGGTCGGAGAACGCGACGCCGGCGCCCGGTGCGCGGGACCCGTCATCGCCGAGGAGCCCCCGTCGTCCTGACGGGGGCTCCTCGGTGTCCTGCGCGGGGGATGAGGATCATTCCGGGGAGGTGGCCTCCCCCTGGTCCTGCCGGTCGTCCTCGGCGCACAGGGAGCCGCCCACGGCCGACACCGTGTGGGTGAGCCGGACCCCGGAGCCGTCGCGGCGGCCCAGTTCCTCGGGGAGCGGCACGGGCTTGCCGACGGCCGAGACCGCACGGGCCGGGCCGGGGCCCGCCCAGGCGAGCAGCAGGACGTCCTCGCCCTTGAGGAACCGCTGGACGCGGACACCGCCGGTGCCGCGACCCTTCGGCGGGTACTCGGCGAAGTCGGAGACCTTGGCGCCACCGATCTGGGTGCCTGGCAGTGCGGTCGAGGAGCCGGCGATCGTCACGACCCGAGACTCGCGGGAGGGGTCTACCACGCCGAACCAGATCACCACGGCGTCTCCGTCCAGCCGCACGCCGGCCATGCCTCCCGCCGGGCGGCCCTGGGGGCGGACCACGGAGGCGGGGTAGCGCAGCAGCTGGGCCTCGGAGGTGATGAAGACCAGGTCGTGCTCCTCGCTCGTCAGCTCCACCGCGCCCACCACGGTGTCGCCGTCCTTGAGGCCGATGACCTCGAAGTCGTCGCGGTTGGCCGGGTAGTCGGGGACGACCCGTTTGACCACGCCCTGCGCGGTGCCCAGGGCCAGGCCGGGTCCGTCGGGGTCGAGCGAGCCGATGCCGACGACGGTCTCACCCGGGTTGAAGGTGACGTACTCGGTGACCGGGTGGCCTCCGGACAGCGACGGCGGGTTGGCCGAGCGGGGCAGCGTGGGCAGGTCGACCACCTGGACCCGGATCATCCGCCCCTGGTTGGTGACCACGCCCACCTCGCCCCTGACCGTGCTCCGCACCGCGGAGACCAGCACGTCGTGGGCCGAGCGGTCACCGTCGCCGGCCAGTGGCGAGGCGTCGGCCGTGCGGGCCAGCAGTCCGGTGGACGAGAACAGCACCAGGCAGGGGTCGTCGGCGACCTCCAGGGGGACCGAGACGTTCCTCGCCACCCCCGAGGACTCCAGCAGCACCGTGCGGCGCGGGGTGCCGAAGGTCTTGGAGATCTGGGCGAGCTCGTCGGAGACGACCTTGCGGAGTCTGTCGTCGGAGGACAGGATCGCGGTCAGCTCGGCGATCTCGTCGCGCAGCGTCTGGCTCTCGCGGTCGAGCTCCAGCTTGTCGTAGCGGGTCAGGCGACGCAGCGGGGTGTCGAGGATGTAGTTGGCCTGGATCTCCGACAGCTGGAATGTCTGCGTCAGGCGCTCGCGGGCCTGGGCGGAGTCATCGGAGGAACGGATGACCCGGATCACCTCGTCGATGTTGAGCAGGGCGACGATGAGGCCCTCGACGAGGTGCAGTCGCTCCTCGCGCTTGCGCCTGCGGTACAGCGAACGCCGGCGGACCACGTCGATACGGTGGTCCACGTAGACCTGGAGCAGCTCGCGCAGGCCCAGCGTGCGCGGCTCGCCGTCGACCAGCGCGACGTTGTTGATGCCGAAGGTCTCCTCCATCGGGGTGAGCCGATAGAGCTCCTCCAGCACGGCCTCGGGGATGAAGCCGTTCTTGATCTCGATGACCAGGCGGAGGCCCTTGTGTCGGTCGCTGAGGTCCTTGAGGTCGGAGATGCCCTGGAGCTTCTTGGCGGTGACCAGCTCCCTGATCTTGGTGACCACGCGCTCGGGGCCGACGTTGAAGGGCAGTTCGGTGACGACGATGCCCTTGCGACGGGGGCTGACCTGCTCGACGGCGCACTTGGCCCGCATCCGGAAGGTGCCACGGCCCTTGGCGTACGCGTCGCGGATGCCGTCGAGGCCGATGATCGTGCCACCGGTGGGCAGATCGGGGCCGGGGACGAACCGCATCAGGTCGTCTAGTGTCGCCTCCGGCTTCTTGATCAGGTGGCGGGCGGCGGCGACGACCTCGACGAGGTTGTGCGGCGCCATGTTGGTGGCCATTCCGACCGCGATGCCGGTGGCCCCGTTGACCAGCAGGTTGGGGAAGGCCGACGGCATGACCGTGGGCTCGGTCTCCTGGCCGTCGTAGTTGGGTTTGAAATCGACGGTGTCCTCGTCGATCGACTGGACCACGGCCATGGCGGCCGAGGCCAGCCGGGCCTCGGTGTAGCGCATCGCGGCGGGCATGTCGTCGGGGGAGCCGAAGTTGCCGTGCCCGTCGATGAGCGGCAGGCGCATCGAGAACGGCTGGGCCATCCGGACCAGCGCGTCGTAGATGGCGGTGTCGCCGTGCGGGTGGAGCTTGCCCATCACGTCGCCGACGACGCGTGAGGACTTGACGTGGCCCCGGTCGGGCCGGAGGCCCATCTCGCTCATCGAGTAGAGGATGCGGCGCTGGACCGGCTTGAGGCCGTCTCTGGCGTCCGGCAGTGCACGCTGGTAGATGACCGAATATGCGTATTCGAGGAAGCTGGTGCGCATCTCGGTGGAAACGTCGATGTCGACGATCCGCTCCTCGAAGCCCTCGTCGGTCGGGGGTGTGGTCGTCCGTCGAGCCATCTGATTTCCTGCGCGCGGGCCCCGGCCGTCAGGCCGAGGGGGAGGCGCATCCTCCTTCTGTCTTCGTGGTCGAACCGTCTGCACCGGCTCCCCGGGAAGCCTCGGGCCGGGGCGTCCGGCGGGAGGCCGGGTATGGTACCGAGACTCGATACCATACCCAGCTCATCCGACACCTTCGGGCCTTCCCCGGCCCGCCGCCGAGGGCTGCCGCCGTTCCGGGCGGGGTGTCAGGCGGTGTCGCGGGTCCTGGGGCCCGCCCCGGGCCAGGGGCCGGGGGTCTCCCCCTCGTACTCGTCGCCGGGCACGTTCAGCCTGGTGTCGTAGATCCTGAAGCCGCGGGCCTGATAGTTGGCGAGCGCCACCGGGCTGTCGAGGGAGCAGGTGTGCAGCCACACCCGCCGGGTCGGCTCCCGGCCGGGCTGCCGGTCGGCCAGGTCCCAGGCCCTGGCGGTGCCGACCTCCAGCAAACGGCCGCCGACGCCTCTGCCGATCGCCCACGGCAGGAGGCCGAAGCAGGTGATCTCGACCGCCGCGTCGTCCTGGGGGGCGAGCTCGACGTAGCCCGCGGGGGTGCCGCGGTGATAGGCCACCCACGTCTCCACGCCGCTCTCCAGCCAGTCGCTCCACTCCCGCCAGGTCCACGGCAGCCGGTTGGTCCAGTGCCATTCTCCGCCGACGGCCGTGCTGAGGAACCGGCTGAACTCGGGCGAGGGCACCTCGGCGTGTACGACGTCGACCTCGATCGACGGCGGCTTGGCGGGCAGCAGGTCCGAGCGTGAGGTCTGTTCGAGATACCAGGTGGTGACGTCCATAGTGGATGCATCAAACCATGGCGCGGAGCCTGCCGGTTCCCCCGCTCCCCGCCGACCCGGCGCGACCTGCCCGCGAGGGTGTCCGCGGCGGGCGGGGGAGCATCCTCGACCGGCACCGGTCCGGCACGTGTGCCTTACCAAGCAATTGCTTGTTTTGATGGATCGGGCTAGGCTCGGAAAGAGGGCTGGGTAAGGATGACCTAACCTTCACGAATGCCGTGCGGCCACGATGGAGGGCGTCCGAAGATGATCGAGTTCAAGCCCGTGACCAGGCACATCGGCGCCGAGGTGAGCGGTGTCGACCTGCGCAAGCCGCTGTCGGAGGGAGAGGTCCAGGAGATCCGGCGAGGCTGGCTGGAGTACAAGGTCCTCTTCTTCCGTGACCAGCACATCAGTGACGAAGAGCACATCCACTTCGCGGAGAACTTCGGCTCGATCAACCACCCCGCCTTCAAGAAGGACGGCGGCACCGCCATCCACGTCCTCGACCAGACCGACCCCAAGGGCGAGGGCGGCGACGAGTGGCACAGCGACAACACCTTCGAGCCGGTCCCGCCGATGGGCTCGCTGCTGCGCTGCGTGCAACTGCCCTCCGTCGGCGGTGACACCCTCTGGGCCAACGCCCAGCTGGCCTACGAGACGCTCTCGCCGCCCATCCAGCGGCTCTGCGACGAGCTCACCGCGATCCACGACATCACGGCCTCGATGAAGAAGGCCATTTCCAAGGGGCACGACTTCGACCTGGAGCAGGTCCAGGCCAAGTGGCCGCCGATCGAGCGTCCCGTGGTGCGCACGCACGCCGAGACCGGACGCAAGGCGCTGTTCGTCAACCGCTCCTCCACCACGCGGCTGGTGGGGTTGTCCGACCGGGAGAACGAGGCGTTGCTGCCCTACCTGATCGACCACATCCGCTCTCCCGAGTACCAGGTCCGGCTCAACTGGCGGCCGGGCACGCTGGCCTTCTGGGACAACCGGAGCACCCAGCACTACGCGGTCGCCGACTACACCGAGCGCCGCCGCATGCACCGGGTGACGATCAACGCCTTCCCCGAACACCTGGACGCCTAGGCCCCGCCTGGCGGGTCTCGCCGTGGTGACCGGCGACAGCGCGGCGAGGCACCGCCTGACCGCGGTGGGCGGCAGATCCAAGGGGCGGCGCCTAGGAGCCGCGGGCGCGGTAGGCCGCGACGGCGGCCTCCACGTCAGGGTGCAGCCGTCCCCGGCCGGACAGCCACCCTCCGATGCCCGTACGCCCGAGGAGTTCGAGGGGCTGGAGGCTGTCGAGGGCGATCCACAGGTCGATGCCGTGCTGTCGCACCAGGCCGTAGAACTCCCTGGCCGCCGACACCGCGGTGAGATCCATGCCGGGCACGCCGGTCAGGTCGAGGAGTGCCGCCCGGGGCCGGGGGTGGTGGCCTCGATGAGCGACCTCACCCGGTCCGCCACCCGCCGGGCGTTGGCGAAGTACAGGCGGCTCTCGATACGCACGATCAGCGGCCCCGGCTCGGTCTCGTCCGACGGGTGACACCTGAGGTCGCGATGGGCCCCCGACTCCGGGTAGGCGCGGAAGATCCCGCCCAGTCCGAGTGCGAGCAGTTCCCGGTCGGCGTCGAGCGGCGGGTCGTCCCGGTGCCGGAAGATCCTCGCCGCGCTGATCGACTCCACGAAGGAGAACAGCGCCATGTCGAGGGCCATCGGCGCCAGTCGGTCAAGGTTCGGCCATCAGCGCGCGACGTCCGCCGGGCGGAGGACGCCACCGGAGTCCGTAGTGAAACAGTCGGCCGGACCTGGTACCAATGACCGGTGAGCGAAGAGCAGATGCTGCGCGAAGAGGCCGAGGGGCGGCTGCGGGCGCTCGCCGGGGAGCACGCCCGGCTGCGCGAGGACCAGTGGTCGGCCATCAGGGCACTGGTCATGGACCGGCGTCGGGTGCTCGTGGTGCAGCGCACCGGCTGGGGCAAGTCGGCTGTCTACTTCATCGCCACCGCGCTCCTGCGCGAGCTGGGTGAGGGGCCCACCGTCATCGTGTCCCCGCTGCTGGCCCTGATGCGCAACCAGATCGCCGCCGCCGAGCGTGCCGGGATCAACGCGGTCACGATCAACTCGGCCAACCCCGAGGAGTGGGAGCAGGTCTACAACCAGGTCGCCGAGGGTGAGGTCGACGTGCTGCTGGTCAGCCCCGAGCGGCTCAACAACCCCGACTTCCGAGACCACGTGCTGCCCGAGCTGGCCGAGAGCGCGGGCCTGATCGTGGTCGACGAGGCGCACTGCATCTCTGACTGGGGCCACGACTTCCGTCCCGACTACCGGCGGCTGCGCACGCTGTTCGGGGAACTCACCGAGGGCGTGCCGATCCTCGCGACCACCGCCACGGCCAACGCCAGGGTCACCCGCGACGTCGCCGAGCAGATGGGCGAGGAGACGCTGGTGCTGCGCGGCGCGCTGGAGCGCGACAGCCTCCATCTCGGGGTCGTGCGCCTGGGCGGCGCCGAGCAGCGCCTGGCCTGGCTCGCGAGCACGCTGCACGAGCTCCCAGGTTCCGGCATCGTCTACACGCTCACCGTGGCCGCCGCCCAGGAGATCGCCGCCTACCTGCGTGAACAGGGCCACGAGGTGGTCGCCTATTCCGGGCAGACCGAGCAGACCGAGCGGCTCGCCGCCGAGCAGGCGCTGCTGGACAACAAGATCAAGGCGCTGGTCGCGACCTCCGCGCTCGGCATGGGCTACGACAAACCCGACCTGGGCTTCGTCATCCACGTCGGGGCCCCGCAGTCCCCGGTGGCCTACTACCAGCAGGTCGGCAGGGCGGGCCGCGGGGTCGAGCGGGCAGAGGTGATCCTGCTGCCCGGCGCCGAGGACCGCGACATCTGGGCGTACTTCGCCTCGCTGGCCTTCCCGCCGGAGCCTGTCGTGCGGGCCGTGCTGGCCGCGCTGGAGGAGGGCGGGGTGATGTCCACGGCCGCCCTGGAGAACCGGGTGGATCTCAGCCGGAGCCGCCTGGAGACCATGCTGAAGGTCCTCGACGTCGACGGCGCCGTGCGCCGGGTCAGGGGCGGCTGGGAGTCCACCGGCGAGCCCTGGGAGTACGACGCCCCGCGCTACGCCAGGGTCGCCGCCGAGCGGGAGGCCGAGCAGCGGGCCATGCTCGACTACCTCGACACCACCGGCTGCCGCGAGGAGTTCCTCCGCCGCCGCCTGGACGACGACACCGCTGCCCCGTGCGGGCGCTGCGACAACTGCACCGGCGCGCACCGCTCGCCCGAGGTGGACTCCCAGGCCGTGCGTTCGGCGGCCGACCGGCTCCGCAGGCCCGGGGTGGAGGTCGAGGCGCGCAGGCAGTGGCCGACGGGGCTGACCGATCTCAAGGGCCGGATCAGGCCGGAACTGGGCGCCGAGCCGGGGCGGGTGCTGGGCAGGCTCACCGACATCGGCTGGGGCAACCGCCTGCGCGGCCTGCTGGCCGATGGCGCCTCCGACGGGCCGATCCCCGACGACGTCTTCGCCGCCATGGTCAAGGTGCTGTCGTCCTGGGAGTGGGCGCAGCGCCCGGTGGGCGTGGTCGCGGTGCCCTCGAGCAGCCGCCCGCAGCTCGTCCGCAGCCTGGCCGAGCGGCTGGCCCAGGTGGGGCGCCTGTCCTATCTGGGCGATCTCGGCTACCGGTCGGGCCCGCCGGGACGGCAGTTCAACAGCGCGCAGCGGGTCCAGGCGATCCGAGGCACTCTCGCCATGCCCTCCGCCCTGGGCGCGGCCATCGCCTCGGCCCAGGGACCACTCCTGCTGGTCGACGACCGGATCGACACGGGCTGGACGATGACCCTGGGAGCCGCCATGCTCCGCCACGCCGGAGCCCCCGCCGTGCTGCCCCTCGCCCTGGCGGTCACCAGCTAGGAGAGCGTCGGACGGTGCGGCTCGCGGTTTGGAGATCAGCTCTCCCGGCCGGGGATACGGGCTGGGGCCGGGGCTCGGCGGTCCGAAGGGTGGTCACCGCCCGTCCCGGCCTGCCGATCGGGAGAAGTCCCCCAGCCCGGCCGCCTTCGGTCGTGCCCGGCGCCGTCGCCACAGTCGCCGGCGTCCGGCCGGTGCCTCGGCGCCGTCCTCGCCAGGCTCATTTTTTGCACCTTCCCTTTATTTCCCTCCTCGATCAGTTTGTCCGACCACGCGGTCAGTCCCAGCGGGCGTTTCTTGGCGCCTCCCTTCTTGTCGACGTAGACCCGCCTGACCGGTGTCCACCGATACGTCTCCGAACGCGGAACGCCGATGATCGCGTCGATTTTCACCTGGGACGTGCCCTCTGCGGTCTCCCGGGCGTCATCGCCCCGGCGTTCCGAAGGAGCGCACGACACGCCCTGCAGGTCCAGCACGCCATGTGGCGGCCGGGCCGCTGCCCGGCGCGGACCGGAAGGCGGTGACGGGCGGTCCGCCGATCGCTCCCAATCTCACGATGTGAGAACCCCTTTAGCCTTCGTAAGCAGGTCAGACACCGCCGTGACCAGGAAAAAGGCGAGCAGGAGCGCTTCTCGTGAGGCTCATCTCCGCCTTTGACAAGGGCCGGAGACAAGAGTCCGGACCATACCGTCATTCCACTCGAAAGCGATTCCTAAGCGCTTATCGCCATGCTTTTCACTCACGACGAGCTCGCCGCGTCGGCCGCCGCGCAGGCGGAGCGGTCGCGTACGGAAGGAGAACGAGATGGAAGTCGACATCAACGCCCTGGACCTGCTCCCCGGTCGGGCCGAGCAGCACCTGCGGGACTGCACCATCACCTGCGACGTGACCTGCAAGCAGTTCACCTGCGGGGTCACCCAGCTCTCCTAGTGATCACTGCGGTATCAGCGGAGATCTCTTCCCACGAAAGGACGAACCCGATGGAACTCGACATCAACGCCCTCGACCTGCTCCCCGCCCAGACGGTGAGCGCACTGTACCCGTGCGAGATCACCTGCCCGCCGAAGGGCACCTGCACCGTCACCTGCAAGGTCACGAGCCAGTAGGTGACGGGGCAGGTAATGGGACTCGACATCAACGCCCTCGACCTGCTCCCCGCCCAGGCGGAGAGTCACCTGGCCGCCTGCGAGATCACCTGCCTGGCGACCTGCGGCGGCGTCACCTCCATGCACTCCATCATCAACTGACTCCGTCGTAGGGCGCGCCTGGCGACCATCACGCCCGTGCGTCCCCGCGAACTCCGTCGGCCGATGGGCGGCCATGAGGGCCGCCGCGGCGCAGGCGGAGATCTCCCACCGAAGAAAGGACGAACCCGATGGAACTCGACATCAACGCCCTCGACCTGCTCCCCGCCCAGGCGGAGAGTCACCTGGCCGCCTGCGAGATCACCTGCGGCCACACCTGCAGGACGAACAACACCTGCGCCGAAACCGTCCGCTGACGAACGCCGAACGGCAGGGGAGGACGTTCATGACGGCGGTCCGCCGCCGCCAGTGCTCCCCCGGCCGCGTACGCGAGGTCACCACGGCGTCGGCCGCGGACCCCGCAGTGCGTGCGACGACGAGTCCGCGGCGAGGCCGCAGGTCCCACCTCGGGCTCGTCCCCGTCATCCCCGCGCGGCACTGCCGTCGATCGTCATTCATCGGGCTTCGAAAGAGACACAGTCATGCTTACGGAATGCCGGTGCTCGCGCACCGGCGAGGCCACCGGCGTCCGGTCGTGCCGCGTTTCCCACCTGGGGGCCGGTGATGGCCGTGAGTGAGGGGCCGAAGCCGATCCCGGTTCCGCTCGACCAGGTCCCGGAGGTCGCGGAGTTCCTCACGGCGCTCCAACTCGGAGTTCTGCGCGAGGACATGGTCACCGCGTTCTTCGGCCGCAACGACACCTGGGCGGGCGTGACCGACGCCGGCGTCCCCGTCTTCGTCAAGCGGACCATCGGGGAGGCGGAGCAGGTCCGCCGGAGGGTGGACCGCACGAGGGCGATGGGCATGGCGCTCGACGCGCACCCGGTGATCAACGCGCCCCGTTTCCTGGGCGGTGACGACGCCTCCGGACTGCTGGCCTTCACGCTGCTGCAAGACGCGGACAGCGGAGCCGACCTCGCCGGGGAGGACGCTTTCACCTGGGACCTCGCCCACGCCGCGGGGATCCAGGTCGGAACGCTCCACACCCTCAGCGCGCCGCGGCCCATCGAGGCGGACACCTCCGAGCCGCCGCTGCCGCCGCGCGACCGCCTGGTGGCCCTGCCGCTTGAGGTCTATACCGCCGCCAGTGGCGCGGAGCTGGAGGCGTGGGCGATCCTGCACAGCGATCCTGTGATCACCAAGGCGATCGGCGACCTGTGCGACCGGGAAAGCCACGGCCCGCACGTCCTGGTCCACGGCGACCTGCGGCTCGACCAGTTCCTCCACCACGACGGCACGCTGTACCTGACCGACTGGGAAGAGGCCCGGCTCGCCGATGCCGCACGGGACGTGGGCGCCTTCGCCGGCGAATGGCTCTACCGCGGCGTGCTCGGCATGGCCGGCCCGGAGGACGGCATGAGCGAACGCGAGGTCATCGCCAACGGCGCCCGCCGCTTCGAGGCCCTGCGCCCCTACGTCGAGGCGTTCTGGACCGGCTACCTCGAGGCCCGGCCCGCGGCCCGCGACGACCACGAGCTGGCGGCTCGGGCGACGGCCTTCGCCGGATGGCACCTGATCGACCGGATCATCGTCGCGGCCCACCAGCGCGGTCGGCTGAGCGCCCTGGAACGCGCGGTGGCCGGCGTCGGCCGCACCGCCCTGCTCCGCCCCGCCGAGCTCACCACCACGCTGGGCCTGGGAGAGGAACGATGAAGCAATCGCTGGACCGGGTGCGTATCGACGCGGATCTCACCTCGGCCACCGTCGACGGCCGCGAGATCACCGCCGAGGGCCCCAAGGTGCTGCGCAGCGCGCTGGCCGACGCGCTGTACGACGCCTTCCACACCGGCCGCGAGCCCACGGAAGGACCGCGGCACAAGTCGCTGCGCGACCCGGACTTCGAGCACCGGCTGCGCGCCGTGGTCCCGCACCACGACTCCCCGGCCCTGGCCATGGTGGAGCCCGGAGCGCCCGGCGTGGTCCGGCTGAACGGGGTGCGCGTGCGAATCCCCGAGTCCCGGCTCGGCGACGAGGTCGCCACCCCCGCTGGGCCGGCTCGCCGGGTCGGCCTGCCGGCCGTCCAGCCGACGGTCTCGCCCGGGTTCCTGCTGGTGAGCGGCTCGGCGGGGCATGGCCTGGAGGAGGACGCGTGTCTGCGGCTGTACCTGGGCGCCGAGACGGCCGACGCCGCCCCCGCCCTGTGGGGTGCGGTGCTCGAACGGCTGGAGAAGCTGCGACTCCCCTACCGGGCCAAGGTGCTCTCCGCCCGCGATCTGTATCCGCGCCGCGACAGCATCGTGGTCTACCTGGGACGCCGTGCCTGGCACGCGGTGCCGGAGATCGGCGCGGCGGCCACCGCGACCGGCGGGCTGCGCCAGGATCTGTCCGCCTATGTCGCCGCGCTCGGCGGCGGCATCGGCTGGGCGTGGGAGCCTCAGGATCCGCGGCCCGGGACCCGCAGGCTCAGCTTCGGCGAGCACCGCTCGCACGCCATCGCGGCCGGGCTGCTGGTCCACGCCGAGCACGGCGGAGACCGGGACGACGCGGTGCGCGAGGCGCTGCGGGCCGCCGGGGTCGAACCCGGCGCTGTGTACCGCAACCTCGGCTCGCCGACGCTGCCCTTCGAGACCTCCGGGCCCGAACCCGGGCCCGGACCCTACGAGAACCAGGAAAGGAGGTGACATACATGTCCACTGAGCTGCTGATGGAAGGTGCCGAGGCGTACACCTCGCTCGCCGAGGTCGCCGCGGTCCCCGGGAGCGACGCTCCCGGCGCCTGGCCGCGGACGAGCTACCTCACCGCACACATCTGCTACATCGCGTACACCATTGAGTCCAGCTGCTGACGGATTCAGGTGACGGTGTCGGTGTCGCGGGCACCCGACGGTGACCCGCGGCACCGCCAAGGCTTCAGGAAACGAGGGGGTCCATGGCGCCCGGGCTGCTGTTCCCGCTCCAGCACACGAGCCCCGACACGGTCGTGCCGTTCGGAGAGCTGGTGATGAGCGGGCTGGCCGGCCGACTCTGGCTGGGACAATCCGTGCTGACCGAGACGCATCAGACGATCGCCTACCTGGCGGGCCGGGGGATCAGGGTGCCGTGCGGGCTGAGCGTGACGCTGATGCCGCTGCGACACCCGATGGAGGCGGCCGTGCAGGCGCGCAGCCTGGCGGCGCTCACCGGCCGGCCGGTGGTCGCCGGATACGGCGCCGCGACCCCGGACCTGGTCCGGGCGCTGCGCGGCGCGCCCTACCACAGGCCGGCCGCGGCTGCGGCCGGGTACGCCCGAGCGGTGCGCGCCTTCCTCGACGGCGGCACCGTCGAGCACGCCTGCGAGGCCTGCGTCGCCACCACCGGGCTGCCCCCGATGCACCACCCGCCCGTCGAGGTGGGTCTGGGCGTCATCCGGCCGGGCATGGCGCGGGCGGCGGGCGCCGTCGCCGACGTGGCCATCACCTGGATGACGCCGCCCCACTACGTCCGGGACACGCTGCTTCCCGCCCTGGCCGCCGGAGCCGCGGGCCGCGGCACGCCGCCCCGCGTCGCGACCGTCGTGCATGTGGCACTGGCCGGCCCCGGTCGCGATCCCCGCAGACTCGCGCACAGCGCGGCCGCGGACCATCTGCGGGCCCCGCACTACACCGACATGCTCCGCCGGGCCGGGGTGCCCGCCGACCCGGCCGACCCGCGTGCCGGCGCCGCGGCCCTGGTCGAGGCGGGTGTCTACGTGTACGGCACGCCGGAGGAGGTCGTCGAGCGGCTGCACGGATACCGCGAGGCGGGCGTCGACGAGATCATCCTCAATCTCGCCGGCGTCGCGGGGACCGAGGGGTTCCGGGCGGCGCTCGCGGACGCCGAGTGCCTGCTCCACGCCATGGCGGACGCCGATGAGTGAGCCCGGGCGGCCCCAGGGCCCGCCGCCGTTCCACGCCGAGCGCCTGCTCATCCTCGCCACCGGCTCGCTCGGCGCCGCCTTCCTGCCGTACTGGCTCAACTGGCTGCGGCACTCCTACCGAAGCCTGGACGTCCGGGTGGTGGTCACCAGAAACGCGGAGCGGTTCGTCAGCAGGCAGGCCGTCGCGGGCCTCATCGGCAAGGACGTGCCCCTCGACGCCTGGCCGGATGCTCCGGAGCCGGAATCACCGCACGTGGACTACGCCGGCTGGCCCGACACCGTGATGGTCTACCCGGCGACCTATCACTTCCTGGGCAGGTTCGCCAACGGTCTCGCCGACACCCCCATGCTGCTGGCGCTCCAGTGCACCTCCGCGCTGATCGGGATCGCGCCTGCCCTGCCGCCGGGAGCCACCCACTCGTACGCCTACCGGCAGCACCGTACGGCGATCGAGGGCCGGCCCAACGTCGTGGTCGTCGACCCCCTGCCGGTCCTGAGCACCCACACCCGAGGACGGGACGCCCTGGGGGCCGCCCCGCTTCCCACCCTGATCGAACGACTGGCGGAGCTGCGCGCCACGCGCGGGAAGGAGCACCAATGAGTCGAGCCGCCGAGTCCTACGGCACGGGATACGTGCTGACCACGATCGCCCCGTCGGCCGAGGGGGACTACCGGTGGACCCGGCGTCCCGGGCCGCACAGGGGCGGCGCGCTGCGCACACCGGATCCCGCCGTCCTGGACGCCGTCCGGATCGCGGCCCGCGGGCGGGTCGGGTTCACGCTTCCGGAGCGGGCGGACGCCACCGGCGTGACGTACCGGACCGGCCAGGCCCGGTCGCTCGCGGCCATGATCCTCGGTCCGAGGTCGGGCGGGAGCGACACCGACATCGCGCGGATCGCGGCGGACACCTTCGCGGAGACCGGCGCGGCCCTCGCCCGGTTGCACGCCGTCCCCCTGCCGCAGGCCGATCTACCGCTCCCCGACGGCCTGCTGCGGCTGCTCTCCTGGCTGCGGGGCGGGCTGGGGCCCGGCGCCGCACCCGATCTGCACCGCCGCGCGACCGAGATGCTGGGCCGGGACCGGATGGCCACGGTGGCGGCGTGGTGCGTCCCGGCGGCGGAGGCACCGCACGCCCTGCTGCACGGCGGTCCCAGCCTGGGCATTCTCCTGCCCCTGACCTCCGACATGGACGGCGGCCTGCTGACCGGTGAGAACCTGGCCGCCGGTCCGCCGGAGTCCGACGTGGGGTGGATCATCGGCGAGCTGGTGGAGCTTCGCGCCTCGATCAGCCGATTCGGCGGGCGCCGGGACTTCGACTTCGACATGTTCATCGGCCGCGTCCTGGAGGGCTACACCGCCGCCCTGGACCTCGCCGCCGTGGGCAGGATGGCCGCGCTGCGTTTCCTGACCCACCTGCACGACTTCGCCGCCTACATGAAATGGCACGACGTCCTCGTCGAGTACCTCAAGCTCGTCGCCGACGTGATCGACGCGGCCGACGCCGGGCAGCTGCTGCTCTCCGGCGAGGTGGCCCGTTCGTGAACGCCGCCGAGATCACACGCGTGACGCTGCACAGCGGGCTGCGGATCGTCATCGAGGAGGAGTACTCCGGCCCGGTGGCGGGCGTCGCGGTGCACTACGACATCGGCTTCCGCGCGGAGGCCGAAAACGCCTCGGGCCCGGCCCACCTGTTCGATGGACCGGCTCGCCGACCGGGTGCGCACGCTCGGGCGCTTCGAGCTGTTGTTCGGTGACCCCGGCCTGGCCGTGCGGCTGCCCGAGTTGTACGCCGGGGTGGGCGCCGGGGTGGGCGCCGGGGTGGGCGCCGCCGTGACCCCGGGTGGTCGCGGTGGACCCCCGGGAACTCTCCGGTCCCCGGCCCTCGGGTGGGGCCGGGGGCCTCTCGTCAGCTCGGCACCCGGATCGACGCCGGGAAGTAGGGCAGCAGGCCGGTCCGCTCGTGGCAGTTGAGGTACTCCATGAGGGCGCCCTCCGGCACCACGTAGACCTCGTGGCCGAGCGTCACATGGATGTCGGGGGCGAACCGGGCGATCAGCTCACCGGCGCTCTTGTAGATCGCGAGGTGCGTCGGATGGCTGTGCGTCCACCGCTCAAGGTGGGACAGGCTCAGGAACCAGGCCAGAGTGGCGGTCTGCACCTTGGTGTCGTTCGACACGGTCAGGTCGGCGAGGCGGGCGGACAGGCAGCCCGCCTCTCGGGGATTGGCGGTGAGGTAGTCGACGCCTTGCCGGTAGACGGGCAGGACGCGCTGTTCGAACCAGGCGCGTTCCTCGTCAGGGCAGTGCGTCCAGCCCTGCGGGCTGCGAATGAAGCACAGGTTCGCCGGCGTGGCCACGACCAGATGACGACCGGCCGAATCCACCCGCTCCGTCTCCACCGGCTCGGCCTCGCCGGCCAGCCCTCCGTCTTCGGCGGCGGCGATGCGGTCCCGCATCGCTCCGGAGTAGGAATGGTAGATGTTCAGCGCCGTGGGAAACCGCGAGGCGAGACCCCATGACGGGGAGTCGTACGAGTACGACGTCTCGAAGTGATCCACCGGTGCCCGCAGCACCTCCGTCCACAGACCGATCGGCCCGCCTTTCGCGGTCAGGTCCGGGTCGGCCCAGGAATCGAGCGGGTGCTCGGCGGACCATGCCTTCTCGGCCTCGGCGTCCAGCCAGTACGCCAGGACGATGTCGTTGACGTGACCGAGCGCGTCGACGTGGACGGCGCGCTCGTACGTCACGGGGGCGTGCGCGCCGTCCAGTGCGGCGACGATGCCCGACATCACGCCGGCCGCCTCCTCCTCCGCCGCCCGATGCTGAACGGCCAGCTGGCGCAGGGTGACGCCGGTCAGGTCCTCGGGCAGGCGCAGGCTGTACGCCGGGTAGGGGTTGCGAAATCCGTCAGGCCGGATTTTCGTCATGAGGTTGCCCTCTCAGGCCGGGGTCGACCGTCTTCGAAGTTGGCTGCGAACGGGCGCGCCGCACGCGGGCGGCCCGATCGAGGTGGGGATGGTGCCTGCGGTGAAGTCGTGGACCTCACCGCAGGCGGAGCGTTCGTTCCGCGTCGGCCGAGCCGTCTTCCTTGTCGGTGCACGGGTGCCCGCCTGGCGGGAACACGCCACTCGGCCGGCCGGTCACGCGGGGCCTAGTAGTTGGTGGACCCGCAGGTGAACGTGGCGCAGGAACGGTAGCTCTGGCAGGTGATGTCGCATGGGTAAAGGTGGCTCTCCGCCTGGGCGGGGAGCATGTCCAGAACCTGGACGTCGAGCTCCATCGTGATTTTCCTTTCGTGGCCTACGGCTTTACGGAAATCCGCTGTGACCCGGGCAAGCGGATCGCTAGAAACCGTTGGTGTTCAGGCAGGTGATGAGGGTGATGCAGCTGCGCTTCAAGCAGGTGATTTCGCATGGGTACAGCCGGCTCTCCTGGGCGGGGAGCATGTCCAGGGCCTGGACGTCGAGTTCCATCGTCGATCTCCTTCGGAGAACGTTTCGCGGGAATCCGCGCCGATTCGCCGACGCGGATCGCCGTGGGCTAGAGGCCGGTCGTGATGGTGGTGATGTCGGTGAGACAGCTCCACTTGAGGCAGGTGACGCCGAGGCACGGCATAAGGGAGCTCTCCGCCTGGGCGGGGAGCATGTCCAGAGCCTGGATGTCGAGTTCCATCGTGATCTTCCTTCCGTTGGGGAAAGACCTCCGCCGGTGATGCGGGGTCTCGATGTCCGCCGGTGAGGCCGGCGGAGTCCGTGAGCGCGGTCAGCGATCAAGAATCAGAGGCAGGAAGGCGGGCCCGCGCACGATCAGGTTCGGCTTGTACTCGATGTCGGCGCGGTCGACGGCCAGCGACATCGCCGGGAACCGTTCCAGCGTCTTGGTGAGGAGTGTCCTGGTGTTCCGGCGGGCCAGTTGCGCGCCGAGGCAGCGGTGAATGCCGTGCCCGAACGCCAGATGGCGCTTGTCCTCCCGGAGGATGTCGAATCTGTCGGGATCCGGATAGCGAGCGGGGTCGCGGTGCGCGGATCCGACGAGAAGCAGGACCGTCTCCTGTGCCGCCACCGGCACTCCGCCGATCTTCACGTCCTCGGTGGGGAAGCGCCAGAAGGACGACGCCTGGGGGCCGTCGTATCTGAGCACCTCCTCGATCGCGGCATCGGCGAGCCCGAGGTCCCGGCGGAGCAGCGCGAGCTGGTCCGGGTGATCCAGCAAGGCCAGGAAGATGTCGCCGACCATGGCGATGGTCGACTCGTACCCCGCCACGACGAGCCCGAGCACCGTGGCGAGCAGTTCGTCTTCGCCGAGCAGGCCAGGCCCGCGGCTCGCCTCGATCAACTCCGTCAGCAGGTCGGAGCCCGGATCCTTCTTCTTGTGGGCGATGAGGTCGCCCGAGTACGCGATCAGTGATTCCATGGCCTCGGCCGCCAGATGGCGATGGGCCGGGTCGGCGGTGAATATCAGGTCCCCCCACTCGCGGAGCGAGACGCTGTCACCGGGGGGAGCCCCCAGCACGGCGCAGATCACCTGCACCGCGAGCGGGGCGGCGATCGCGTCCAGCAGGTCCACCGGCTCCTTCGCCGGTACGGCGTCGAGGAGGGAATCCGTTATCGACCGCATGGCCGTCTGCCACTGCGCGATGCGCCGTTCGGTGAAGGTCGCGGCCGCCAGTTTCCGAATCCGGGTGTGGTCCGGGGGATCCAGATTCAGCATGGTGCGCGACCCGACCGTGTCGCCGCCGAACGCCAGTCCGGCCTTGTGGAAATTGACTGGCGCCTTCGCGTAGTCGCTGCTGAGGCGGGGGTCGGCGAAGCACTCCTTGACGTCCTCGTACCGGCTGACCAGCCAGACGTCGACATCGGTGAACGGAATGGTCGTGCGGCAGACGGGGTGGTTTTCGCGCAGCAGTTTGTAGGTGGGATACGGATTTCGAAAGAATTCCGGACTGAAAACGGGGAGCGTGCTCAGCTTCCCAGCCCTTTCTCAGGTTACGGCGGATGCCGGGCCGCGCAGTGCGGCCCGGCACGGCGTCGGATATGTCACAGCGGGACGCGAGTGGCTTCGGCGCGTGGCAGGTCGACGAGGTGGCGCCGCAGTCGCGCCGCGACGGCCTCGAACTCGTAGGCCCCTTCGGACACCCGATGCGCGAGCACGCGCACGGTGTCCCGGTAGTGCGCGGAGTACCGTTCTGTGCCGGGGCAGGGGAGCCAGCCAAGGCGGCCGAACAGCGTGTCCTGCCCGTCGTCGGTACCGGAGGTGCAGAGCATGATCGAGGCGCCGAGGGCCTGGCCGGCCGCCATCACCGCGGCCACCATCCGCGCCCCCAGTCCCCGGCCCCGCGTCCACGGTGCGACGACGAGCCGCCCGGCCTCGAAGAGCGAGGCGGGGTCGGCACCGATCTCGGCGAGCAGCCGGGTGTACGCCTGCTCGCCGAGATGCTCCCGGACCTGGAACCGGGCGGCTGCGCCGGGGGGCGCCAGGCGGACGCAGGCGGCGAGTTCCTCCCGGTCCGGCACGTACGCGGTCAGGTGGAACGCGTCGAGATCGAGATCCTGCGGATCGTCGAACTCCGCGTCTCCGACCTGGAAACCGGGCCTGCGGCCCCGGTCGTAGAAGACCTCGGCGCGGAAGCGGCGGATCTCCGCGAGCCAGTCCGCGGCCGGCTCGCCGGCGGACTGCCTGCGAACCCGTAGCTCAGCGGTGTGAGCGTGCGTGCTCACACCGCTGCGTTCACCGGCGGCACGGCGCGGCGCGGCGCCGGTGAACGCGAGGTTCACGCGCTGACCCGTTCGGCTTCCAGGTCGCCCTGCGCCAGCCCCATGCATTCCGCCATGAAGGCGGCGTAGGACGCCAGCGCGGCCTTGCCGGTCTCCACCATCGTGCCCAGATGCTCGGGGGATTCCGTCAGGATGCCGTCGAGCTGGCGTTGGTTGAAGGCGGTGTGGCCGGCGTCAAGTTCCACGTGCTCTGCCAGGAAGCTGTAGCAGGAGGTGTCGGGGCCGAAGATCCGCCGGCAGTTGGCCTGCAGGATGGGTCCGATGGTGATCGAGAGCCGTTCGATCTCGTATTCGATGGCGAGCTGGGCGAACGGCACGGGACCGGCGATGACCTGCTCGTGGAGCTTGCCGTAGAAGCCGGCGCTGGCCAGCGGAGGCTGGGCGAGGAGCGCGTCGGCGTCGACAGGGCCGCCAAAGCGCTCCTCCCACCAGTTCGCGATGGCCTTCGTGTCGTCGACCATCATCCGGTCGTGACCGGCCTCCGCGCGGGCATGCGCCTTGAGCGCCTTTCCGAGCCGGTCCATGCCCAGCTCGGCGCACCGTTCGCCCGCACCGGCGATCCAGCGCTCGACGTCATGCGTCATGTGAACGCCGTGTGCGTTGTACCGCAGCATCCACCGTGCGAAAAGCCGGTCCTCGCAGCCGACGGAGAACAGTGGGGCTATGGCCGGATCGACCGTGAGCCCCTGACGGCTTTCCTCGAGCGCTGCCTCGTACTCGTCCAACTTGGTGCTCAACGACCTCTCCTCTGGGGTTCGGGGAGTTGCTGGTGTGTTCCTGACGATGCCGAAGACAATCGAGGGGTTCTTACCGGCCGCTTAGCCGCTCTTAACGCGCACCCCGGCACTGGCCGGCCCACGGGCGTGGAGACCTTAAGACCACCATTAGGCGCCGCTGACAGGCTGGCCCGCGTCCGGAGGATCACACCAATGGCTCGGCACCGGCCCATGCCGGAGAACACGAATGGAGATTCGGCGTCGTGAGTGAACGTGGCTCGGCGGGGGACGGCGTCTCCGGCGCAGACCGTTACGTCCTGGAGGACATCGCCCGTGCGACATTGCGCCGCATAGCGGGTGGTAGGGACTCGATGCCCGGGATCGATGGCGTCCCGGACTGGGATTTCCACGTTGATTCGCCCTGGACGTACGTGACTCCGGCCGGCGCGACCACGCGGGCGCAGGGTTGGAAGCTGCATGTGGCGGCGACGCCGTTGTCGGCTTCGGTGGTGCTGGCGCGCGCGGTGCGGGTGCTGGGGCGCCGCCGTTGCCCCTTCAAGTACGCCACCGACCTCGACGAACTGGGCCGGCTCGTGGCGCGCAACCAGGACCGTGGGTCGGTGGGCAAGTTCATCACGGTCTACCCGCCCGACGACGCGAGCGCGGTGGAGATCGCGGAGGAACTGCACGAGGCCACCTACGGCCTGCCGGGCGCGCCGATCCTCTCCGACCGGATCTACCGGCCGGGCAGCCTGGTCTACTACCGCCTGGGGGTGTTCTCGGCGCCCAGCGTGCTCGACAACGACGGCTCCTACGCCTCCCGGCTGACCGCGCCCGACGGTACCCAGGCGCTCGATGAGCGCAACGCGTGGTACTCCCCGCCGGCCTGGGCGGAGTGTCCCTTCGAGTCGGGTCAGGCTCCGGTGCGGACCACGGCGCCGCAGGCGGTGCTGCTGGCCGATCGGTTCGTGGTGCGCGAGGCCATCCGGCACGGCGCCAAGGGCGGGGTGTTCCTGGCGGAGGACCGCGCGGACGACGGCCAGGTGGTGATCAAGCAGGCGCGTCCACACCTGGGCGCCGGGCTCGACGGCACCGACGAGCGGGACCGGATGCGCCACGAGGCGCGCATGCTGGAGATCTTCGGACCGCTGGGCGTCACGGCGCGCAAGGTGCTCCTCTTCGAACAGAACGACAACCTGTTCCTGGCGCAGGAACACATCGCGGGCACCCCGCTGAACGGCTGGGAGGCCTCCAAGGACGACCGGCCCGGCGCCGTGCTGGGCGTCCTGCGCCGGATGGCCACGCTGGTCGCCGTCGTGCACGAACAGGGCCATGTGCTGCGTGACCTGACGCCCAACAACATCATGGTGACGGAGGACGGCGACTGCCGCCTGATCGACCTGGAGATGGCCGCCGTGCCCGGCACGGTGGCCGGGCGCGCGTTCACTCCCGGTTACGCGCCGCCCGAGCAGGTGAACTCCGCCCTGTACGCTCCCGCACTCGGCGTGGAGGCCGACCTGTACGCGCTCGGGGCGACGACGTTGTTCACGGCCACCTCCTGCCAGCCGCCCCACCTGCGGGACCGGCCCGCCGACGCGCGGTCCTGGGACGAGCGGGTGGAGACGGTGGTGCGGGTGGCGGCCGCGGGTGACCCGCTGGCCACCGCGCTGTCCCCGCTGATCCTGGGCCTGATGCGCGAGGATCCCGCGCAGCGCTGGGACCTGCCGCGGGTGCGGGAGTTCCTGGAGAACGTGGACGTCGCCGCCCTGGGGCCCGCTACCCGGACCGCCGGCTTCCGCCTGGGCGCGGCCGAGCAGGACCGTCTGCTCCACGACGGGCTCACCTACACGTTACGCACCATGTCACCCGGCAGCGGTGAGCAGCCGGTCGCCCGCCTGTGGCCCAACTGGGGCTTCGGCCTGACCTCCGACCCGTGCGCCGTCCAGTACGGCTCCGCCGGGGTGATGGCGCTGTGGGCCGCCGTGCTGGACCCCGCCCGGGCGGACGGCGCGCTGCCGCCGGACACCCGGGCCAGCCTGACCGCTGCCCTGCTGGACGCGGCGGACTGGACGGTGCGGCGGCTGGCGCGCGAGCAGCGCCCCTCCCCGGGGCTGTACTTCGGCCGGGCGGGCATCGCCGTGGCCCTGCACGACGCCGGCCGCGCGCTCGACAAGGAGAGCCTGCGCACCGCCGGTGTGGAGCTGGGGCTGGACCTGCCGGTCGCCTGGCCCAACCCGGACATCTGCCATGGCGCGGCCGGGACGGGGACGGCCCTGCTGCACCTGTGGCGCGCCACCGGCGACACACGCTTCCGGGACCAGGCGGACGCTTGCGCCGATGGCCTGCTCAAGGCGGCGCGGCGGACCCCGGACGGCATACTGTGGCCCATCCCCGCGGACTTCGCCTCCGCGCTGGCGGGTGCGGAGCACTACGGCTTCGCGCACGGCGTCGCCGGGGTCGGCGCGTACCTGCTGGCCGCCGGGGTCGCGCTCGACCGGGACGACTGCCTGGAGACCGCCCTGCTCGCCGGGGAGACCCTGCTCGGCGTGGCCGACTACCACGGGGAGAGCGCCTGGTGGGCCGAGGGCCCGGGCGGCGGGGCGAAGCTGCCGCACTGGTGCAACGGCTCCTCCGGCGTCGGTACCTACCTGGTGCGTCTGTACGCGGCGACCGGGGACCAGCGCTTCCGGGACGCCGCCCACGCGGCCGCGCTGGCCGTCCACGGCAGCCGGCTGGCCTCGGGGACGGCCGCGTGTCACGGGATCGCCGGCGACGGACAGTTCCTGCTGGACATGGCCGACCTGCTCGGCGAGCGCGCCTACCACGACCAGGCGGAGGAACTGGCGGCGTCCCTGTGGGCACGCGCCGTCCTGCGCGACGGGCTCATGGTGGTGCCCGACGAGCTCTCCGGCGAGGACATCTCCGTCGCCTGGAACACCGGGCTGGCCGGGGTACTGGACTTCCTGCACCGGCTGCGGCACGGCGGTCCGCGCCGGTGGATGGCCGAGACGGGCGCCGAGGTGTGGACGCGCGGCGGCGAGGCGTGATGACCTCCGAGACGGTGAGCCCGGCCGCCGCGGCGGCCGACGGGCGGCAGCGGTCGTTCGTCCACCGGCTGAACTTCCGTTTCTCCCCCGGAGGGAGGTATGCCGCCTGCCTGGCCGCCGACGACCGCGACCCCGCGATGTATCCGGAGCTGTGGGACCTCACCGGTCCCGAGCCCCGGCCTCGGGCGGTGCGCACCCGGGACGGCGAGACCGCGGCGAGCGTGCCGCTGCCCACGGACGACGGCGGCCTGCTGCTGTGCCGGTCCGGCGCCTACGGCTCGCGGCTCACCTTCGCCGAGTCCCGTGCCGAGGGCGGGCGGCCGGTCGAGGAGACCGAGCTGATCGCCGTCCGAAGAGGCGGTCTGCGGCTCCTCCCCGGCACGGCACGGACTTCCACCCTGGTGCTGGAGATGGACGGGGAGGGGGGCACCGCGGTGTGGCGCCTGCCCGGCGGGGCCGTGCCGCCGGAACAGATCACCCGGGTGCCGCACCCGATCGGCGGAGCGGTCTGGCTCGACGAGCGCGGGCACACCCTGGCGCTGGCCGCCGCCGATCCGGGTGCGGGCACCGTGGTCCTGGATCTGGCGCGCGGCACCATCACGTCCCTCGGCCTGCCCGACGGCGAGCACCTGCTGCTGGCCGCGCCCCGCGGCGGGGTGCTGCTGACCGCCGCGCCGAGCGGTGGCGGCTACCGGCTCGGCGTGCGCCGCCTCGGCGACCCGGCGCCGACGGTCTTCCCGGACCGGCTGAACGCCGTCGAGGGCAGCGTGGCCCCGCTGGCGCTGGACCCCACCGGGCGGCTCCTGGCCCTGTCGGTCACCCGCCGTGCCCGCTCCCACCTGCTGGTCCATGATCTGACGGCGGACGCCCCCGGCGAGATCGAGCTGCCGCCCGGCGCCCTGCATCCGATGGCCCACTGGTCCGACGCCGGCCTGCATCTGGTGCACAGCGCCGCCGACCGCCCGACGGGCGTCATCACGATCCCGGACCCGTCCCGGCCGCGCGTCCTCGCCGCGACCGGCGAGCACTGGTCCGGGTGGGCCTCGCCGCGGGCGAGGGAGTATCCGGCGCCGGCGGGCAGCACGGAGGCCGTCGTGTACGGCGATCCGGCCGACGACCCGCGCCTGGTGGTGGCGCTGCACGGCGGCCCCGAGGCCGCGTGGCAGCTCAGCTTCGACCCGCTGTTCCAGCGCCTGGCCGCCGAGGAGATCGCGGTGGTGGCGCCCAACCAGCGGGGCAGCACCGGCTACGGCGCGGCACACCGCGAGGGCATCCAGGGTGTCTGGGGCGGTCCCGACCTCGCCGACATCCTGCGGCTGGGCCGCCACCTGGCGGCCGGGCGCGGCCCGGGCCGGCCGCGGCCCATGCTCTACGGCGCGAGCTACGGCGGATACCTGGCACTGCTGGCCGCGGCGGCGGAGCCGGACCTGTGGGAGCGAGCCGTGGCCGTCGCGCCGTTCCTGTCCGGCCGGCTGCTCTACGAGGACGGGCCGGCCTCGGTCCGCAACCTGATCGACCGGCTGGGCGGGTGCGAGGAGATCCACGATGACGACCTCGGGCCGCGCGACCTGCTCCGGCTGGCCGACCGCATCCGGCTGCCGCTGCTCATCGTGCACGGCGAGCACGACCCGATCATCCCGGTCGGCCACTCCCGCCGCCTGCACGAGCGGTTGCGGCGAACCCGCCGAGCCGACGCCGAGCCGGTGACCTACCTGGAGGTTCCCGGCGCGGGCCACGACCCGCTGTCCGACATCGGCGGGCATGCCGTCAGGGAGCGTGTGCTCGGCTTCCTGCGCGGCGGACAGGACCGCGCCGGCTGAGGCGTGAGCCGCCGAACCGGTTCCCCGGGACGCGCGTTCCGGTTGTGCCCTTCCGTCGGCCGGACGGTACCCAAGCCGCCTCGACCCGGCGGCGTGAGAGAAGAAAGGAAAACCGATGGAACTCGACATCACCGCTCTTGACCTGCTCCCGGCCGCCCAGGAGACCAGGCTGTATCCCTGCGGGTGCACCTGCACGTTGCCGAGCTTCATAACCGGTATCGCGGCCCTCTAATGCCGGACCAAGCCTCGGATTCCCACGCCGGGCAGGTGACACGGCGGGACGGTGATCGCCTCCTCGCCGCCACCGCGCGCGGCCTCTGGGCGCCCCTGGCGGTGACCGCGGCGGCCGTCGCCCTGTCGACGGCCGCCGCCCTGGCCCTGCCGGCCGCGCTGGCCACCGCCGTGGACGGCGTGGTGTCCGGCGAGGGCGCGCGAGCCGCCGGGTTCCTCGCGCTCGTCTTGGCCGTCGCCACCTGCGCCGATCTCATCGGCGCCATCGCCGGCGCGGCGACCAACGCGTCCGCGACGGCGTCCCTGCGCCTGCGCTTCACCTCCCACCTTCTCCGGCTCGACGCCGCCGGCGCCCGCCGTTTCCCGACCGGGGAACTGGCCAACCGGCTGGTGAGCAACACGGCGAGCGCCGGGCGCGTACCGCTCACCCTGCTGTACACGGTCGCCGAGATCATCAGCACGAGCGGCGGCATCGTCATGCTGCTGGTGACCGACTGGCGCTCGGGCGTCGCCTTCCTGATCGGGGTACCCGTCGCGCTGGTGATCGTGCGGCTCTTCGTCAACCGGCTGTCCGGGGTGTACGAGCGGTATCAGAGCGCGCACGGGCGTCTGGCCGCGCGCCTGACCGACACCCTGGCCGGCATCCGCACGGTGCGGGCGTCCGGCACCGCCGATCGCGAGATCACCCGGGTGCTGAGCCCGCTGACCGACCTGTCGGACGCCGGTCACGCCATGTGGCGGGCCCAGGCGCGGGGCGTCTGGCAGATCACCCTGCTGCTGCCCGTCATCGAGGTGCTCGTGCTCACCGTGGCCGGGCTCGGCGTCACCGACGGCCGGTTGCAGCCGGGGCAGTTGCTCGCCGTGGCCGGCTACGCGGCGATGGGCGTGGGCTTCATCGAACAGGTCGACGCGCTCCTGGGGGTCGCCGAGGCCCGCGCCGCGGCCCGCCGCATCCAGGAGGTCCTCGTGCTGCCGCCCCTCGTGCCCGGCACCCGCCCGCTGCCGGACGGCCCCGGTGCGCTGTCGTTCCGCGGCGTCACCGTGACCCGCGAGGGCTCCCATCTTCTCGACGCCATCGATCTGGACGTTCCCCCGGGAGCGCTGACCGCCCTGGTCGGGCCGTCCGGGGCGGGCAAGAGCACCCTGGCCATGCTGGCCGGGCGGCTGCTGGACCCCGAGCGCGGGCAGGTGCTGCTGGACGGCTGCGACCTCGCCGATGTGGCTCCGGAGGCGTTGAACGGCGCGGTCGCCTACGCCTTCGAACGCCCCGTCCTGCTGGGCGGCGACCTCGCCTCGGCCATCGCCTACGGCAGGCCCGCGCTCGGCCGAGACAGCGTCCGCGAGGCCGCGCGGGCCGCACATGTCGACGATGTCATCCGCCGCCTGCCCGAGGGCTACGACACCCCCGCCGCCACCGCCCCGCTGTCCGGCGGGGAGTTCCAGCGGCTGGGCCTGGCCCGCGCCATGGTGCGGCGGGCCCGCCTGACCGTGCTGGACGACGCCACGTCCAGCCTGGACACCGCGACCGAGGCCCAGGTGACCCGCACGCTGGTCGAGGGCATGCGCGGGACCACCCGCCTGGTCATCGCCCACCGCGCGGCCACCGCCGCCCGCGCCGACCACGTGGTGTGGCTGGACGGCGGCCGGATCCGGGGTCGGGGCACGCACCGGGCGCTGTGGCAGGACCCGGCGTACCGCGCCCTGTTCGCCGTCGGCCCAGACCCCCGCGACGACAGCTCATGGAGTGAGGAATCGTGCCCGGCTCGGCTGTGACCCCCGCATCCGCCCCGCCCACGGCGGCGCTCGTCCTCCGCCTGGGAGAGGACGGGCATCCCCCCGGCGGGTTCCGGCTGCTGCTCACGTTGCTGCGCCCCCGCAGGCGGCCTCTGGCCTTCGCCCTGGCCTGGGCCCTGGTGGAGGCCGTCCCGGGACTGCTGTCCGGGCTGCTCGTCGCCGGTGCCATCGACGACGGCTTCCTCGCCGGACGCCCGGAGACCGGCCTGGCCTGGCTCGGCCTGCTCGCGATCGCGATGCTGCTCAAGACAGCGGCCACGCGACTGATGTTCCCCCACCTGGCCGCGGTGGTGGAGCCGCTGCGCGACGACCTCGTGCGCGCCGTCGTCACGGCCACGGTGACCCGCGCCGCCCGCGGGGACAGGCCGGACACCGCCGCCGTCAGCCGTCTCACCGGGCAGGTGGAGACGCTGCGGAACCTGGTGTCCGCACTGCTGCGCACCACGCACGGGCTGGGCATCTCGCTGATCGCCGCGCTGGCCGGGCTGCTGGTGCTCTCGCCCCTGGCCGCGGCCATCGTCGCCGGGCCCGTGCTGGTGGCGGTGGCGGTGTGCGTCTGGCTGCTGCGGGTGCTGCTGGTCCGGCAGCGACGGCTGATCCTCGCCGACGAGACGCTCACCGCCGAGGCGACCCCGATCCTGGAGGGCACGCGTGACATCGCCGCCTGCGGGGCGCGCGAGCAGGCGTACGCCACCGTGCGGGCCGCGGTGGACGCCCATGCCGCGGCCACGCACGCCCTGGCCCGGGCCGGCGTGTTCCGGCGGCTGATCGTCGCCATCGGCGCCCACCTGCCGCTGCTCGGCCTGGTCATCGCCGCTGAGCCGCTGACGCGGCAGGGGCATCTGAGCGTGGGCGAGGTCGTCGGCGCGGTGACCTACCTGGTGACCGGCCTGCAGCCCGCCCTGCAGTCGCTGACCGGCATCCTCTCGAGCTGGGGCGTGGCCCTCGCCGTCACCCTGCGCCGCATCGCCGAGACCATCGCGGTGCCCGCCGACGACGCGCCCGCCGCCGCCGCACCGTTCGGCGTCGCACCGTTCGGCACCACCCACCCGGCCGACGTGCCCGCTCCGCCGTTCGGCACCGGCTCGCCCGCCGGTTGCGAACTGCGGGCCAAAGGGCTGGGCTTCGCCTACGCCCCCCAGGCCACGCCCGTGGTGCACGACCTCGACCTGGTGGTACCAGAGGGGGACCACCTGACCGTGGTCGGCCCCAGCGGCATCGGCAAGTCCACCCTGTCCCTGCTGCTCACCGGGCTGCGGCGGCCGACCGGCGGGGAGATCCTGCTCGGCGGGCTCCCGCTGGAGGCGATAGCGGAACGCGGCCTGCGCTCCATGATGGCGCTCGTGCCCCAGGAGGCGTACGTCTTCGCCGGCACGGTCCGGGAGAATCTCGGTTACCTGTGCCCGGCCGGCACCGTGGACGCCTGGCTGCGCGAAGCCGCGGACCGGGTGGGCGCGTGGGCGCTCGTCGAACGGCTCGGCGGCCTCAACGCCGAGATCGACGAACCCGGCGCGCTGTCGGCCGGAGAGCGGCAACTGATCGCCCTGGCACGGACCTACGCCTCCCCGGCCCGCCTGGTCGTCCTGGACGAGGCGACCTGTCATCTCGATCCCGCCGCCGAGGCGAAGGCCGAGAACGCGTTCGCCGCCCGGCCCGGCACCCTCATCGTCATCGCGCACCGCATCAGCTCCGCGATCCGAGCCCGGCGCATCCTGCTGATGGACGGCACCGCCGCCCACACCGGGACCCACGCGGACCTGCTGACCCGCTCCCCCCTGTACGCCGACCTGGTCGGGCACTGGACGAACGACCGAGCGCCCGGTGCCCATCCCGGGCATCCGCTCTCGACGAGGAGGTTCTCATGAGCGCCCCTGTGAACAAGCCCACCGACATCATCTGGGACGTCACCTACGCCTGCCCCCTGCGCTGCATCCACTGCTACTCCGAGTCGGGCAGGCGCCCGGCCCGGCAGCTGAGCCACGGCGACATGCTGCGGCTCGCCGACGCGATCATCGCCATGCGCCCGGACTCGGTGGAGTTCGCGGGCGGCGAACCCCTGGTGGTCAAGGGGATCCACGAGGTCGCCGGACACATCGGCCGGGCGGGGATCGCCGTCAACCTCTACACCGGCGGATGGACACTCACCCCCGAGACCGCCGAGGAGGCGGCCCAGGTGTTCCAGCGGATCACCGTCAGCATCGACGGGGCCGACGCGGAGGTGCACGACCGGGTACGGGGCAGGGCCGGCTCCTTCGATCGCACGATGAACGCCCTGGCCCTGCTGGACGCCATCGCCGCCCGGCGCGCGGCAGAGGGCGGCACTCCGCTGATCTTCGGAATCGACTGCTCGGTGTTGCGGAGCAATTTCCACCAGCTGGCGGAGTTCTGCACCGACATCGCCCCCCGGTTCCCGCGAATGCGCTTCCTCAACCTGGCCGCCGCGGTGCCGGCCGGGCTGGCCGGTCGGCCCGGCTTCGCCGAGACCGAACTGCTCGACAACGAGGAGCTCGGCACCCTGACCGGCGAGGAGTACACCGAGCGGCTGCGGTCACTGGCACCGGCGTCGCTGACGGTGACCACCTCCGACAACTTCATCCTGATGATGCACCCCGGCTTCGTCGCGAGCCATGGTTTCCCGCTGATGCAGATCGAGCCCGACGGCGAGGTGCGCGCCATGCCGATCTACGAGGGGTGTGTGGGAAACCTGCTGACCGAGGCGCCGGAGGTGCTCTGGCGGCGTGCCGTCGAGCGGTGGAGCGATCCCTTCGTGGTCGAGACGCTGTCCCAGGTGCGCTCCATGACCGACTGGGCCGAGGCGGTCCGGCGTATCGACCGCCGGTTCGGATCCCCGGAGGTGCTCGCGCGCATCGACCGCCGCCCGCTGTGGCCGGCCGCGCAGCCCGTGTGAGCCCGGGGCCGCACCCGGCCCCGCTGTCCGTGGGCGTGGCCCCGGCGGTGGTCGCCGCGGCGACCCCGACGATGGCCGCCGCGGTGGCCACCGCGGCGGCTACGGTGGCGTCGGGCGTCCGGGGGCCGGGACGGTCTCGCCGAGGGCGGCGGCGAGCAGGCCCAGGAAGTGGTCGACGGGACCGATGCAGGCCACCGCGGATCCGCCCGAGATCCGCCCGGCGTAGGGCAGCAGCTTTCTCCAGGTCGCCCGGCATGCCGGCAGGTCGCCGACGGCGGCCTGGGCCGCGCCCTGCAGACAGGTCATGGTCAGCCACGACCAGTCCATCGGCGGGGCCGGCCATCCTTTCCGGGCCAGGGCCCGGGCCTCGTCCAGGCGGCCCTGGGCGCACAGTTCCAGCACCCGGGCGTCGTGGTCCACGCTGGGGTGGATGCCGGCGATCTGGTCGATCAACGGTCCGGCGTCGGCGATGGCGCCGCGCTGGTAGCACAGCATGAGGCGGCCGTTCGCCACGACCGCGCCCGCGTACCACATGCCGAGCCGCTGGGCCTGGTGTTCGGCATCGTCGTACAGGGTGTCGGCCTCGTCGAACCGGCCGGCCAGGGCGAGCCGGTTGGCCCGCCACATGGTGTGCTGGAACCGCGGCCACGGGAGTTGCAGCTGGTCCAACATGACATCGCAGCGTGCGGCGGCCCGGTCCGCCCCCTCCAGATCGGACATCTCCAGCTTGTAGTGGGTGTCCATCATGTGGGCGAGCAGTTCGAATCCCGGCGCCCCGGTGCTCAGCGCGAGCCCGTGCAGCTCGTCGGTGATCTCCATGAGCTCGCCGATGCGGGTCGCCTGCGGCACGGACAGCGCGCGGGCGTTGAGCGCTCGCATGAGCAGGTGCGCGTCACCGATCCGGCGCGCCATCGCGACCGCCTCGGCGGACAGGGAGAGGCAGCGAGGGTTTCCGGCGCCGCCGTCGTACAGTTCCTGGGCCAGGCCGCCCAGCAGCAACGCCCGCTCGGCGCTGTCGGTCTCGGGCAGCTGTCGCAGGGTCTGCTCGAACTGCTCCACCAGCCGCAGTTCCACCGGCTCGTACGGGTTGCGCAGCGTCCAGATGGCCGGGGCGTCCAGTGCGGTGAGGGCACGGGCGGTCAGCTCGGGGCCCGCTCCGGCGCGGCCGGCGACCCGCAGGGCCTGCGCGCGGGCCTGGCGGGCGCCCATCGCGTCTCCCGCCTCCAGCAGGGCGCGCACCTGCTGGAGCAGGAGCTCCACGTGTTCGGCGGGATCGCCGCCACAGGCGCCGTGCGCGGTGACGGCCCGGCCCCACCAGGTGGCGGCCTCCTCGTAGGCCGCGCAGGAACTCGCCTGCCGGGCCATCGCGCGGGCCCAGTGCGCCGTCTCCCGGTACGCCGCCGGGCCCGCCTCCACCGAGTGGTGGGCGATGGTCGTCACATCGGCGCTCGGCTTGGCCGACAGCGCGGCCATCACCTCCCGGTGGATCATCGCCTTCCGCAGCGGCGGGACGTCGCGGATCAGGGTCTCCCTGACCAGATCATGGACGAATGTCATGCACCCGTCGCCGGTGACGATCAGCTCGGCCTGCGCGGCCCGATCCAGCAGACCGTAGGCGTACGTCGCGCCCGGCTCCGAAGCCTGGCACACCTCCGCGACCAGGCCGGGATCGAAGCTCCTGCCGATCACCGCGGCGATGCCGAGCACCTCGGTGGTCTGCGGCCCGAGCATGGCCAGCCGTTGCCTGATCAGATCGGCCACCGCGTCCGGCACGATGTCCAGGTCCTGGCCCTGGGCCAGCAGGCGGGCGCTCTCACAGACGAAGAACGGGTTGCCGCCGGTCCGCTCGGCCAGCCTCTCGGCCGCGGGGCCGTCCACCTTGCCGCCCAGCTCCTCGGCGAGGGTCCGAACCTCGCTGGTGGTCAGGCCGCTCAGCCGGATGCGCACCAGATCGTAACGAGCGAGATGGTAGAGGACCTCGTCCACCGAGAGCTTGAAGGCATCGTTCGGGGAGGCGCCGGGGTGCCCCGTCAGGTCGCGGTACGCCGCCTCGCGGAACGCGGTGACCAGGGTCAGCGAGACGTCCCTGGCCTGCGCCCCGGACAGCAGGACGACGTTCCGGAGCAGTTCGAGCGTGGCGGAGTCGGCCCAGTGCAGGTCGTCCAGGATGATCACCAGAGGCCGAAGCCGCGCGGCCTCGATGAGCCACTGCGCGATGAGCTGGTTGCTGTGGCGCGACGCCGTCCCGGGTGCGCCGGTGAGCCGATCGTCGCTCAGCAGTCCCCCCAGCGCCTGGCGATCCGGGGGCGGGACGGACTCGGCCAGCGCGCGCAGCACCTGCAGCCACGGCCACAGCGGCGGCACCCCTTCTCCCTCGTGGCAGCGCCCCCACAGCACCAGGTAGCCGAGATCGGCGCAGTCGTCGCGGAACGCCTGCAGCAGCCGGGTCTTGCCGATGCCGGGCTCACCGCTGATCGCGGCGGTCACCATGCCGTTCCGGTCCATCCGGATGGGGAGGGTCGTCAACGTCGCGAGCTGCCGATCCCGCCCGATCAGATGCACGTGGGCCGGCCCCGGCGGGGAGACCTCGGCGGACACGGGAGGCCAGGGGGGACGCGGCAGCGAGGCGGGCTCGGGCGGAAAGGTGAGCGACCGCGACTGCTGGAGGATGTCCTTCTCCAGCGCCTGCAGTTCGGGGCCCGGATCGAGGCCGAGTTGTTCGGCGATGACCTTCCGCGCCCGGCGCAGCGTGGCCAGCGCGTCGGCCTGCCGGCCGCTGCGGTAGCGGGCCAGGGCGAGCAACCACCACAGCCGCTCGCGAAGCGGATGTTCCCCGATCTCGGACTCCAGCTCGTGGATCACCGCCTGCGGGCGGCCGAGATCCAGCAACGCCCGGGCCCGGCGCTCGACCGCGGTCAGGCGCACCTCGTACAGGCGGTTCACCTCGGCGATCGCCCACAGCTCGCCGGCGAACTCGCCGTAGGGCAGGCCGCGCCACAACCGCAGCGCCTCCTCCAGGAGGGTGAGCGACTCCGCGGGCGGGCGCTGTTCCGCGTCGGAGACGAGCCTGCCGAAGCGCAGCGCGTCGATGTTCGCGGTGGCGAGCATGTAGCCGGGCCGCCGGGCGACCAGCAGCCGCGGCGGGGTGCGCGGGGCCCGGTCCGGTTCGATCGCCCGGCGCAGGTTCGACACGTGGACATGGATCGAGGCCAGCGCGTTCACCGGCGGCGCGCCGTGATACAGATCCTCGATCAGGGTGTCCGTGGAGACGACCGTACCCGCCGCGGCCACCAGCCGGGCCAGGACGGCTCGCTGCCGCGGACCGCCGAGGCTGACGGAGTCCTCGGCGGCATAGACCTCGAAGGGGCCCAGAACCCGGAACTCGACGCTCCGCTCGTCGTCTGGTCGCCCGTACCTCTCGATCCCGCTTTCCGAGTGCTCCGCTTCGCTGCCCCGCACACTGCCTCCTGGCGAAGAGTGGTTCACCACCTTGTCCCATGGTCGCCGGAAACCCGTCTCCGCCTCGTCACTCGTGCGGCGGATTTCGGCTCAGTCGAAAGTGGGACGCTCTCCGTCCCCGTATTGTGTTTCCCCTGCGACCGGTGCAGGGAAAGAGCTGTCCGGAGCCTGCCTGCCGCCGGAGCCGAAAACAGGTTGAGGCCGCATCGGGTCGCGCCGGTCTTGTTCGACACCGGCACGCGGTCGTCTTCCGGCGGCGTGCACGCCGCGATCGGCTCTTCCGGTTCCCGCCACCGGTCGGCGTGCCCGACCGGTGACGATCACGAACCGCACGGCCGTACTCTGTCGCGGGGCTACTCGCTCGGCGGCCGGGGCCAGGGGAGAAGACCGCCGAATCGGGCCTGTTCGGCCAGGCGGACCCGGTCAGAGGCGGGGGCGGGCGCCCAGGTGCGAGATGGCCCGGGAGGCCAGGTGGCAGCCGGAGGCCAGGGCCTCGGCCGGGGGCTTGCCGCCGAGCCAGGCCGGCAGGAAGCCCGCGGTGAAGGCGTCACCGGCACCGGTGCCGTCGACCACGCGTTCCACGCTCCCGGCGGGAACCTTGATCGGGTCGGGGCGGTTGTTGCCGTACCAGAGCGCTCCCTCGTCGCGGAGCTTGACGACCACCTGCGGGAACCAGGCGGTGAGGACCTTGGCGGCGGCGGCGGGATCGTCGCGGCCGGTGAGGACCTTCGCCTGGTCGGCGTTGGCGAACAGCAGCTTGGCGCTCTGCGTCCACTCCAGGAAGGGTTCGGCGCCGGTGCGCTCCAGGGGAGCGGAGGAGGAGCAGTCGACCGAGACGGACATCCCGGAGCGGCGAGCCATCTCCAGCGCCGCCATGCCGGCGTCGCGGGAACCCTCGTTGATCAGCGTGTAGCCGGACAGGTGCAGGTGCCCGCCCTGGGAGAACAGGTCGCGGGGCAGATCCTCGGGGGACAGGGCCGCGTTCGCGCCGGGGTCGGACAGCATGGTGCGCTCGCCCTTGTGGGTGACGAGCACCACGCAGGTGCCGGTCGGTCGCTCGGGATCCATGACGAGGCGGGCGTCGACGCCGTAGCCCATCAGCTCCATGTCGCGGTTACGACCGGTGATGTCGGCGCCGCGCCGCCCGATGAAGGCGACCTCCGTGCCCTCGACGGCGAGCCAGGAGGCGATATTGGCCCCTGAACCACCGCCGTGCATGGTGACGACCGCCGGTGTGTCGCTGGCCCTCGCCAACGGGTAGCGAGCTCTCGCGACCGCGTCGGTCATGAGATCGCCCACCACGACCACCCGCGTCATGATGTCACCACCTTGCTGCCTTCGATGCCGACGTGCCTCTAGCCGTACCTCTAGTCGCGAAAAACTTAACAGCTTCCGGCCAGGGTGTGGGGTCTTGACCAGACACCGGACCATAGTCGATGCACAAGCGTTGCGTGAATTCGTGCCGCTGGTCCGTCTTGTGAGATTCGCGTCTACTCTCGGGGCTGTGGAGGCTGCTCAGTACCCTGCTCACTGGGAGGCGGACGTCGTCCTGTCGGATGGCGGAACCGCCCACGTACGCCCGATTCGGCCCGCCGACGCCGACCGGTTGCGTTCCTTCTACAGCCGGCTGTCCGCCGAGTCGATCTACTTCCGCTTCTTCGGCCCCCGGCCGCGGCTGTCGGATCGGGAGATCACCTGGTTCACCAACGTCGACTACGTGGACCGCGTGGCGTTGATCGCCACGATCGGCACTGAGATGGTGGGGGTCATCCGCTATGACCGGATCGAACCCGGTGAGGCGGAGGTCGCCTTCCTCGTCGAGGACGCCCACCAGGGCCGGGGGGTCGCCTCGGTGCTCCTCGAACACCTGGCCGCCACCGCCAGGGAGCGGGGGATCGCCCGCTTCGTCGCCGATGTGCTGCCCGCCAACCAGAAGATGATGGCGGTCCTCAAACAGGTCGGCTACACCGCGCAGAGCAGTTTCGCCGACGGCGTGGTCCGGATGACCCTCGACCTCACCCCGACCGAGACCGCCCAGGAGGTGACCGCCTCCCGTGAGCACCGCGCCGAGTCCCGTTCGATCGAGCGCCTGCTCTCGCCGGGCTCGGTGGCGGTCGTCGGAGCGGGCCGCGAGCCGGGCGGCGTCGGCCAGACCGTGCTGCGCAACCTGCTCGGCGCCGATTTCACCGGTCCGGTCTACCCCGTGCACCGCGAGGTGCGGGCCGTGGCGGGGGTGCGGGCCTACCCGAGTGTGACGGACATCGACGGGGAGGTGGACCTCGCCGTTCTCGCCGTACCCGCCGACGGGGTGATCGACGTGGTCAAGGAGTGCGCGGAGAAGGGGGTGCGCGGGCTGATCGTGGTCTCCTCCGGGTTCGGTGAGACCGGCCCCGAGGGGCGGGCCAGGCAGGACGAGATGGTGCGCATCGCCCGCGCGTACGGCCTGCGGGTCGTCGGCCCCAACTGCCTCGGCGTCGCCAATACCGACCCATCGGTACGGCTGAACGCCACGCTCGCCGCCACCCTCCCCGAGCGCGGCAGGGTCGGCTTCTTCAGCCAGTCCGGAGCCCTGGGCACCGCACTGCTGCAGCGGGTGGCCCAGCGGGGCATGGGCATCTCCTCGTTCGTCTCCGCGGGTAACCGTGCCGACGTGTCGGGCAACGACCTGCTCCAGTACTGGGAGGAGGATCCGCGGACCGACGTGATCCTGCTCTACCTGGAGTCGCTGGGAAACCCCCGCAAGTTCGCCCGCCTCGCGCGGCGCATCTCGCGCCGCAAGCCGATCGTGGTCGTCAAGAGCGGCGGCACCACCCAGGGTGTGCCCACCGGTCACGCCGCGCCCGTGCTCGGCCTGCCGGACACCGCGCTCAGCGCGCTGTTCGAGCAGGCGGGGGTGATCAGGGTGGACGACCTGATCCAGCAGTTCGACGTGGCGCAGCTGCTGGCCTACCAGCCGCTGCCCGCCGGGCCCAGGGTCGGCCTGGTCGGCAACTCCGACGCGATGGCGCTGCTGGCGGCCGACGCCTGCGTGCGGGTCGGCCTGGAGCCCCGCCCGCCGGTCAACCTGGGCGCCCGGGCGGGTGCCGCCGAGTTCGGCGCGGCCCTGGCCTCGGTGCTCCCGGATGTGGACGCGGTGGTCGCGATCTACATGCCGCCCATCCCGGGCAACGCCGAAGAGGTCGGCGCCGAACTGCTGCGCGTCTCTCGCGGCTGCGGCAAACCGGTGCTGGCCATCTTCGAGGGCAAGATCGGCATGCTCGGGGAACTCCGGGTCGGCGCCACCCCCGAGCGGGGCTCCATCCCCTCGTACACGGCGCCGGAGGAGGCGGTCCGCGCGCTCGCCCACGTCGTGCGGCACGCGCGCTGGCTGGAGCAGCCCGCGGGGGTGCCCGAGGAGATCGAGGGAGTGGACACCGGCGCGGCGCGGAGCCTCGTGCTCGCCGCTCTCGGCGACGCCCCGGCCGAGATGGACGCCTCGCGGCTGCTCGCCTGCTACGGGGTGGAGGTCTGGCCGTCGGAGACGGTGACCTCGCCCCAGGAGGCGGTCGACGCCGCGACCGGGCTCGGCTGGCCGGTGGTGCTGAAGGCAGCGGGGTCCGAGGCGGCCAAGCGCGCCGGGACCGTGCGCCTGGGACTGTCGGGACCCGACGGGGTACGTGACGCCTACGCCGACCTGACGCGCCAACTCGAACCCGAGGCCGTGCTCACGGTGCAGCGGATGGCTCCGCAGCCCGCGGTGCCGACCGTGGCCGGTGTGATGGAGGACCCCGCCTTCGGCGCGGTCGTCTCCTTCGGGCTCGGCGAGATCACCGCGCGGCTGCTGCGCGACGAGGCGTACCGGCTGGCCCCGCTGACCCGCGAGGACGCGGCGGCACTGGTCAGGTCGCCGCGCGCCGCCCCCCTGCTCCTCGGCGAGTACGGCTACCCGCCGGTCGCGGTCGAGGCGCTGGAGGACCTGTTGATCCGGCTCGGGCGGCTGGCGGACGATCTCCCCGAGGTGGCGCGGCTCACCCTCGACCCGGTGCTGGTGGGGGAGTCGGGGGTGACCGTGCTGGGCGCCCGGGTCGTGCTCCGCAGCCACGAGGGACCGCGTCCCGACGGCGGCCCCCGGCGCCTCGGCTAGCGTGCTCTCCCGCGGTCCACGACAGGAGAGCACGGCGTACCCCGGCCTCGGTCAGGTCGCGGGCGTCGCGGGGACGATCTGGACCGTGCTGGCGACGGTGGCGGCCGCAGGGCGGGTCCCGGTGGGGACGGCCACGGCCTGGACCGCCCTGCCGGAGGCGGTCAGCGTGCCGGTGGCGTCCCCCGCCACGGCCACGCCGACCGTGATCCGGGGAAGCTGGAAGCCGGGGGAGGCCAGCTCACGCGTTTCGCAGCCGATGTCGCCGGCCGTGATCCGGCATCTCCAGCCCGCGCCGGAGGCCCGCACCGGGGTCAGGCCCGCGGGGAAGCGGTAGGTGACCTCGGTCGGATACCCGATCCCGGCGGAGGCGGGGTCGGCGGTGACGTCCATGGAGAACGTGCCGGTGCCCCCCGCCTCGAACGGGCCGTCATGGACCGTGGTGAGGATCAGGTCGCCGGGGAACCTCGCTCCCGGGGCGGGCGACGCGCCCATGACGGCCGCCACGACGGCCGCCGTGACGGTCAGCACGAGACCGGTTCGTCGCGTCGGATCTTGACGTTCGTCGGTCATATTTCCTCATCCCCCGATTCCACCGGAAATCCACCGCTTCCAATTTCGATGCGGTGAAAAACATTCTTGGATATGCGAAACAGGCGCCGAACGCGGTGAACCGCCCGCCGTCGCGGCTTGGGACGGCAGACGCGCCACCGCCACTGCTCCCGGTAGCCCCGAAAGGATCACGCCAAACCGATCGAAGGGGAAAGACGAGGGCCGGTGCGGACGTCCTCGCGGCCGGGAAGGGGCCCCGGTGGGCCGGATCACGATTTGCATCGCCTGCCAAAGGTCGCGCGCTCCCGGTGAAAGCGCTGCCCCGGACAGGGCAGGATGGACCCATGAGGGAAACCCGACTCTCGTCCGCCGGCCTGCGCGACGCCATCGACCGCAGTGGCTACTATCCCGATCTGGTCGCCGACGCGGTCGAGTCCGCGCTCGGCAAGGAGCAGGTGGGCGCCTACGTCGTGCATCACGAGGCCACCTTCGACCCGGCCATGGAGGTGCGCAGGCACGTCACGGTGCTGGTGCTCTCACCCACCCGGCTACTCGTCTGCCACACCGACGAGCACCCGCCCGTGGAGGGGGTGTCGGCGTCACACGCCTCCACGACCACCGAGGCCGTGCGGCTCAGCCGGATCCAGTCGGTCGCGGTCACCAGGGTCGTCCCCGACCCCGCCTCCTACGTGCCGGGCGTGCCGCCCACGGAGGTCACGCTCACCATCGGCTGGGGCGCCATCTCCCACGTCGACCTGGAGCCGGCCACCTGCGGCGACGAGAACTGCGAGGCCGACCACGGATACACCGGCGCCATCACGGCCGACGACCTCTCCCTGCGGGTGAGCGAGGCGGCCGACGGACCGGAGGCCGTCTCCCACGTACTGGCCTTCGCCAAGGCGCTGTCAGAGGCGACGGCCCGCACGGCCGCCTCGTGAGGGCAAAGGTCCCCGCGTACGGCACGGCCACTCTCGCGGACCTCTCCTCCTCACTGCTGGCCGCGGTCGGGATGGACGGCGACAACCCCCTGGGCCTCGCCCCGGCCGAGCGGGTTCTGCTGTTCCTCGTCGACGGCATGGGCGCCGAACTGCTCCGCGCTCACCCGGAGACCGCGCCGTTCATGTCCGCCATGCTCGACAGGGTGCTCGCCGCGGGCTTCCCCGCCACGACCGCGACCAGCCTGGCCACGCTCGGCACCGGCCTGCCGCCGGGCGAGCACGGCATGCTCAGCTGCCAGCTCGCCGTGCCCGGCGCAGGCTACCTGCTCAACTGCCTGCGCTGGACCGCCTCCGGCCCCGTGGTCCCGCCCAACGAGTGGCAGCCGAACCCGACCGTCTACGAGCGCGTGGCGGCGGCCGGAATCCCCGTCAGCTACGTCGGCCCCTCCAAATTCGAGGCCACCGGTTTCAACATGGCGGTCCAGCGTGGTGTGCGCTTCATCGGAGCCGACGAGGTCGACGACCGGATCGCCGGGGTTCGTCACGCGCTGGCCGAGCCCCGGGCCCACGTCACGGTCTACTACGGCGACCTCGACCTCACCGGCCACGTGAGCGGCTGGGGCACCCCGGCCTGGCTCCACCAGCTCGCCCTGGTCGACCGGATGGCCGAGCGACTGGCCGACACGCTCCCACCCGGTTCCGCGATGTACGTCACCGCCGACCACGGCATGGTCAACGCCACCGAGTACGTCGACGTCGACGCCGTTCCCGAGCTTCGCCAGGGCGTCGCCCTGCTCGGTGGGGAGGCCAGGGCCCGCCACATCTACACCGACCCCGGCGCCGCAGAGGCGGTTCTCGACACCTGGCGTGAGGTTCTCGCCGGAAAGGCATGGGTGACGTCCCGGGAGGAGGCGGTGGAATCCGGCTGGTTCGGGCCGCGGATCCGCTCCGAGTGGCTGCCCAGAATCGGGGATGTCCTCGCCGTCCCGTACACCGACTGCGTCATCATCGCCTCGGCCGCCCAGCCGCACGAGGCGGGACTCGTCGGCTTCCACGGCTCGCTGACACCCGCCGAGCAGCACGTCCCCCTCCTGGAGGTGAGCAGCAGGTAGGCCCGCCGGCCGAACGGCCGATCACCCGGGGCCGGTCGCCACCGGCTGATCCCCGCACCCGAAGCAGACGAAGCCCGCCACCCCGGTCTTCCCGCTCGCGGTGGCCAGTGCCCGTGCGGGCGGGGCACCGGCGGCCAGCGCCCCGTGGAAGGCGGTCATCAGAGCCAGCGTCTCCTCGTCGCGCACCGGCACCAGGCTGGCCACCACGCAGCGCGTCCCCAGCGACAGGAACGTGCCCGCCAGCCCCAGCGGCGCCCCGTCGGCCGGGGCGTGCGCCATCCCCGCGTCGCACGCCGACAGCACCACCAGGCCCGGCGGGGTGCGCAGCCGGAGCAGGTCGTACGCCATCAGCGGGCCGTCGTCGAGATCGATGCTCGACAGCAGCGGGCTGCGCGGGGAGAACATTCCGTGCGCGGCCAGGTGCGCCACGTCCGCCCGCTCCAGCGCCGCCATCACCTCCGCCCGCCGAGCCGCCACCCGCTCGGTCCCCGAGTGGCACTCGCCGACCATGCGGGCCTCGGCCTCCGAGTACCGCAGCCCCGGCCCCGCCACCGCGACGACACGCCCGTCCCGCACGGCCGGCACCTGCCCGCCGGCCAGCCAGGCGGCGGCGCTGGCCACCACGCTCACCGGCCGGTCGGCGTTCATCGGCAGCAGTGGCCAGGGCAGGATGTGCAGCGTCCCCGTCGGTACGATCACCAGCGGCCGGTCGCCCAGCCGGTCACGCAGCGGGCGGAAGAGCAGCCGTTCCAGCTCCGCGGCCTCCGCGCCGGATTCCGGAGCTCGGCCATCGAGCAGATGTGTCCTGCGCAGCCCGTACCGGAGGCGGACGGCGGCCTCGGCGACGGTCGCGAACGGGCCGAGGCGGCGCAGCGTCACGCGCTCCCCGGTGACCACGACGGCGGCCAGTTCCGCCTCGTGGCGGACGAACTCCACCAGGACCGACTCGCCGAGCGCCGCCCGCAGCGCGGCCAGGCCGGGCGCGAGCGGCCGGCCCGCACCCCCGGTGACCGCCCGCCACCGCTCGGCCCACGCCAGGACCGTGCGGCCTCGCCCGGTCCGCATGGCGAGGGCCAGCCCGAACTCGGCCAGCGGCTCACCCTCCCTGGCGGCGTGCGCGCGCACCACCGGGTCCGCTAACGCCTTCGTTCCGGACCCCACCTCCGCGAGGCCCGCCAGCACCGCCGCGAACGCCCCCCGCCGGTCGCCGGCCAGGGACCGCCGCAGCGCCGCCGCCTGGCGGGCGACCACTCCGCGACCCGAGCGGGCGAGAAAGGCCAGCTGCCCCTCGGCGGACGGCCGGTCACCCAACCGGAGCGCGAGCTCGGCGGCGCTGAGCCTGAGCGCCGCGGAGGCATCCCGGTGTCCGGCGGAGTCGAGGGCCTCGGCGCACGAGAGCATCTCCGGCACCATCGCCGGTAGCCCGGCGGAGGACGGGTCCAGCGCGAGTCTGGCCCGCAGCAGGATCTCCTCGGCGAGCGGCGTCAGGACCGTCCGCCCCTGCGCGGCCAGCTCACGAGCGGCCAGCTCCGCGCTCTCCCGGGCACGGCGCGGATCTCCGGTGCGCAGCTCGACCCTGGCGAGCAGCAGGCGGGCCTCGGCCAGGGCCACTCCGGCGCCCGCCGCCGCCAACTCGGGAACCGCCATGTCCAGCAGCACCCGGGCCTCGCCGGGCAGATGGGCGGCGACCAGTGCCTCGGCCAGGTCGCAACGGACCGTCGCCAGCCGCTCCGGGTAGTCGAGCAGGATGTCCTGGACACGCCGGTAGGCGGTGAAGGCGGCGGGCAGGTCGCCGCGCCGCGCGGCCAGGAACGGCAGGTTGCCCTCGGCGAGCGCGAGCACGTGCGCGAGGCCCGCGTCCCTCGCCAGCTCCGCGCACCGGCCCAGATCGGCCTCCGCCGCCTCGAACTCCCCGAGGAACACCCGGGCGAGCCCGCGGTTCAGCATCGCCCCGGCCACGAACCTGACGTCGTCGCCGAGGACGGTCATGGCCCGGTCGCAGTGCTCGACGGCCTCGCGGTAGCGGCCGAGCCTCGCCAGCGCCATCGCGCGATGCACGCCGAGCTTGCCCAGTTCGGCCGGGGTCAGACCGGGTTCGGCGTCCGCGGCGATGGCCAGCGCCTGCTCCGGGTGCCCCAGCTCGGTGCGGATGTGGACCAGCGACAGGCGCGCCTGGGCCGCCCGGTGCGGCAGCCCGGCCCGCAGCGAGATCTCCACCGCCCGGTGCAGCCGCTCCTCGGCGAACGGCAGGTCACCGAGCTCACGCGCCGCCACCGCCAGCGCCCGGTGCGCCACCGCCTCCGCCTCGCAGTGCCGGCAGCCCGAGGCCCGCTCCGGCACCGCGCCGCCGTCCGGATCACCCGTCTGACCGGTCGTTCCCCGGCAGGACGCGGGGAGCGAGGCGAGCACGGTACGGGCGAGAGCGAGGGCTCGGGCCGGGTCGCCGCCCGAGAGGTCGACCGCGCGCTCGGCGGCGGCGAGCGCCTCGTCGAAGGCCAACTACGGGCGGATCCGGGTCCAGCTGGTGACCACCGGGAGGCTCTCCGGCCGGTGACACACCACGCTGAACCAGCCCGGCGGCAGGCCGGTGACGGCGAACTGGCCCGTCGGGGACAGGGGGCGCGACTCGGTGAGGTGTGGCGTGCGGATCTCGACCAGCGTGCCCGCCCCGGGACAGGGGGAGATCTGGCCCGCCAGATCGACCAGACCGTCCAGGGAGGTGACCTCCAACTCCACCGTGAGCCCGGCCGCGACGAACCTCAGCAGCCGGGGCTCCTCGGTGGACCGGACGCCCTGTGGCGCGGAGGTGACCACGGGGCGGGCCGTGTCGGCGCCGGGCAGCCGCAGTCCGAAGACCGCGCGGGCGGCGGCCGTCACCTGGGCCGGTACCGGGTCGTTCCCGGAGGCCAGGCGCAGCGCGGCTATCAGGGACTCGTCGTCGATCGTCGTCGGATGCCGCGTCACAATGTCGCCTCCCGAGTGGTGAGCATGGTGCGTAGTCGGTTCAGGCAGCGCCCCCGGGTGGGGCCGTAACTGCCGCTGGGCATGCCCAGACGCCCGGCCAGCTGGCGGACGCCCGCGTCGGGGGCCGTGGCCATCAGCCGGAACAGCGAGCGGCACGGCTCGGGCATCCGGTCGACGGCCTGCCACAGGCGACGGCTCTCGTCGGCGGTCAGCACGGCCAGCGCCGGATCGGCGTGGACGTGCCCGGCGTCGGCCGGCTCGGTGTCCACGCACGCGCGTTCCGCGTCCACCGGGTCGGCGACCAGCCGCTCGCCCCGGTGCCGCCGGCGGAGCAGGGACGCCTCGCGCTTGGCCGTGGTGAACAGCCAGGGGCCGATCCGGTCCGGGTCACGGATGGTGTGCAGGCTTTCGAGCAGCCGTAGCCACGTGCCCTGCACCGCGTCGGCGGCGTCCGCCGGGTTCAGGTCGTAGGCGCGCACCGCCGACCACAGCGCGCCGGTGAAGCGGGTGACCAGCGCGTCCCAGGCCGCTTGGTCGCCGGCCAGGACGGCCTCGATCGTGGGCTGATCGCTCACCGGCACCTCCGGACCACATGGAGCACTGTGGGTGTTCGAGGAAATACTCTGGGTGAGACTTTAGCCGGGTGTGGGCACGACGACTCCCAAATCGGGGATCCGCCCGGCCCTCGCCGGATCGAGGACGTGTTCCGCGGCCTCCCGCGAGGGCCGGTCCGCCGACGCCGCGGCGATCGCCCCGCTCACCAGGGCGGCGGCGAAGGAGGTCCCGCTCCAGCAGGCGTAGCCGCGGAACGCGCCGCGTTCGAGGAAGGTGCTGGACAGCCACTCGCCGCGGGCGCACGCGTCGACCCACGGGCCGTACGCCGAGAACGGGGCCCTGGCCCGCTCCGCCGCGTCCAGTGCTCCGACGGCGATCACCCCGGGCGAGGCGGCGGGCCAGAAGGGGCGGTCCGAGGCGGTGTTGCCCGCGCAGGCCACCGTGACCGTGCCGGCCAGTTCCGCCAGGGCGGCCTCGACCAGCGGGGAGGGGCCGTCGTCGAAGGTGTGCCCGCCGAAGGACAGGTTGAGCACCCGGGGCGGTTCGGCCCTGAGCCGGCCCAGGACGCGCAGCAGCCCGGCCTCGTCCCCGATGCCGTGGCTGTTCAGCATCCGGATCGGCCGCGGCCTCGCCGCCGGGGCCGACCGTAGGACCAACCCGGTGATGAACGTGCCGTGCCCCGCCTGGGGGTCCAGTTCGCCGTCACCGTCCGAGTCGGGCACCTCCGCGGCCTCCTGTCCCCGTTCCAGGAACCACGGGCTCGTCCGCCACCACGGGTGCGACACCAGGCCCGTGTCGGCCAGTGCCACCGTCACGGCGGCCGCGGCGGCCCTGTCCGCGGCGGGCTCGGGCATCGGGAGGGCGCGGCTGGGAAAGGGGCGGGAGGCCGGACCTCCGAAATAGAGCGGCTGGCCTGTCAGCACATGGTTGGGAGAGGCGGGAAACCCCCGTTCCCGCAACGACGCCACCAGGTCGCAGACGTCCACGCCCGATGAGAGCCGCACCCGGTAGATCCCTTGGGCCTCGGTGACGGCGTCGGCCCAGCGGGCGGTGGCGGCCATGCCCGAGGCGTCGGTCAGCAGCTGACCTTTTCTGATCAGGGCGGGCGATCCAGGGATGGGTTCGACCCGTTCCATATCGGTGTCCATCTGGTCCTCCGGGGGTGCTCACCGGCTTGTGGGGGTTCTCGTCGCTCCGAGGATGCCCTGGCCAAGCGTCCGCGTCGCAACATCTTGGTATGACCCCCCTCTGGTGCGATGTCACAACCGACGGTAGTCTCTCCTTCAGTCACTTGTGATCATCCTGGGACGAGGCCGTTGGGGAAGGCGCACCTCGTACCGAAACGGGAGGTCCGGTGTCTGCTCGTGGCGTGCTTTACGTCCACTCAGCGCAGCCTGCGCTGTGCCCTCATATTGAATGGGCGGTCGCAGGTGTTCTTGGCGTCCCCGTAGACCTGACCTGGACTCCACAGCCCGCCGCGCCCGGTCACGTGCGCGCACAGGCCGAGTGGGAGGCCCGTGTGGGTACCGCGGCGGCCATCACCTCATCCCTGATGGGCTGGCAGCGGATCCGCTTCGAGATCACCGAGGACGCCTCACCGGGTGTCGACGGGTCCCGGCACGCCTACACCCCGTCTCTCGGCGCCTTCACGGCCGTCGTCGGGGCCACGGGCGACATCCTGATCCCGGAAGACCGGCTGCGTTCCGCCATGCTGATGGCACGCCAGGGCCGCGTGGTGCTGGAGGAGGAGATCGATCGCCTGCTGGGCAAGCAGTGGGATGCCGAGCTTGAGTCGTTCCGCTACGCGGGGGAGGGCGCACCGGTCCGCTGGCTGCACGCCGCCGTCTGACCCCGGTCCCCGTACCGGGTGTCCCGCCAGGTGGCGTCGGCCCCGCGGGCCCCGGCGACCGGGTTGTGGAGTCCTCGCACGGGGGGTGTGAGGTCCCCCTTCGGCCCTGAGAACCCGCTCGGAGACCGGGCTCCCACGCTCATCCGCCGCTCAGCGGTACCGGTGGCGCCGTCGGCGCTTCGAACCCCGCCACAACGGGTGAGCCCCCGCCCCGGGGATCGGGACGGGGGCTCGGCGAGTGATGTTCAGAGTGGGATGTTGCCGTGCGCGCCCCGTGCGGGGGTCGCCTTGGCCAGGACCCTGGCGATGGCGCCCCGGGTCTCCCCGGGCTTGATGACCTCGTCGATCACGCCGAGCTCGATGGCCCGGTCGAGGCCGCCGGCGAGGATCTCGTGCTCCTCGGCGAGCCTGGTCTCCAGAGCGGCGCGCTCCTCCTCGGGGGCGGCGGCGAGCTCGCGGCGCTTGAGGATGCGGACCGCGGCGACCGCGCCCATGACCGCGATCTGGGTCGTCGGCCAGCCGAACACCTTGGTCGCGCCCAGCGAGCGGGAGTTCATGGCGATGTAGGCGCCGCCGTACGCCTTCCTGGTGACCAGGGTGATCCGCGGCACGGAGGCCTCGGCGAAGGCGTGCAGGAGCTTGGCGCCGCGGCGGACCACACCGTCGTGCTCCTGCCCGACGCCCGGCAGGTAGCCGGGGACGTCGACCAGGACGACCAGCGGCACCCCGAAGGCATCGCACATCCGGACGAACCGTGCGGCCTTCTCCGCCGAGGCGGAGTCGAGGCAGCCGCCCAGGCGCATCGGGTTGTTGGCCACCACGCCCACGGTCCGGCCCCCGAGACGGCCCAGGGTGGTGACGATGTTGGGCGCCCACTTGGCGTGCAGCTCCACGCCCGGCTCGTCGAGCAGGCCCTTGACGAGCGGCTTCACGTCGTAGGCGCGGCGCACGTTCTCGGGCAGCAGGCCGGAGAAGTCGACCTCCTCGACCTCGGTGCGCACCCGGCCCTGGTGGCCGAGGAGCACCGCGAGGCGGCGGGCCTGCAGGTAGGCCTCCGTCTCGGTCCTGGTGACCACGTGGACGACGCCGCTGCGCTTGCTGTGCGGCTCGGGACCCCCCAGGCCGGCCATGTCGATCTGCTCGCCGGTGACGCTGCGGACCACGTCGGGACCGGTGACGAAGATACGGCCCTCGTCGGCCAGGATCACGATGTCGGTCAGCGCCGGGCCGTACGCGGCGCCGCCGGCGGCGGGACCCACGACGACGGACAACTGCGGGATCACCCCTGAGGCGCGGGTCATCGCGGCGAAGACGCGGCCGACCGCGTGCAGTGACTCGACCCCCTCGGCGAGGCGGGCGCCGCCGGAGTGCCAGACGCCGATGATCGGGACTCGCTCGCGGACCGCGACGTCGTAGGCGTGCACGATGTGCTCGCACCCCTCGCTGCCCATCGCACCGCCCTGCACGCGGGCGTCGCTGACGAACGCGACGACCGGCACGCCCTCCACCCGGCCCGTCGCGGCGAGCATGCCGCTGCGGTCGATCGGTGAGATCAGCCGGAGCGAGCCCTCGTCGAGCAGAGCGGAGAGGCGCACCTGGGGGTCACGGGGATCAAGGGGCTCCTGTTCGGAGGCCTCGCTCACCACCCCGTTGTCGAGCACGGTCATCGCGAACCCCTTGTCAGACGCTGGTGAAGGCCACGGCGACGTCGTGTCCGCCGAACCCGAAGGAGTTGTTGATCGCGGCGATCTGGCCACCGGGCAGAGCACGTGGCCCATCGCGCACGATGTCCACCTCGACGCCGTCGTCGAGGTCGTCCAGGTTGATCGTTCCAGGTGCGCGGCGCTCGTGAAGGGCGAGAACCGTGAAGACGGACTCGATGCCGCCGGCGCCGCCGAGCAGGTGACCGGTCATCGACTTGGTGCCGCTGACCAGCGGGTGGTCACCGATGACCTCCTTGATCGCGACCGTCTCCACCACGTCGCCGGCGGGGGTGGAGGTGGAGTGCGCGTTCACGTGCTTGATGTCGCCGCCGGTGAGGCCGGAGTTCTCCAGGGCGCGGCGCATGGCGAGCATGACCCCGGCACCGGTCGGCTCGGGCTGGGCGATGTGGTGGGCGTCGGCCGAGTACCCGACTCCGGCGGCCACCGCGTAGATCGTGGCGCCACGGGTACGGGCGTGCTCCTCCGACTCCAGCACCAGGATGCCGGCCCCCTCGCCGAGGACGAACCCGTCCCGGCCCTTGTCCCAGGGCCTGGAGGCGCGCTGGGGTTCGTCGTTACGGGTCGACATGGCGCGCATGGCGGCGAAGGAGCCGATGTTCAGCGGGTGGATGGCGGCCTCGGTGCCGCCCGCCACGACCACGTCGGCCCGGCCGGAGCGGATCATCTCGATGGCGTACCCGATCGACTCGGCGCCGGTGGCGCAGGCGCTCACGGTGGCGTGGACGCCGGCGCGGGCGCCGACCTCGATGCCGATCCAGCCCGCCGCGCCGTTCGGCATCAGCATGGGCACGGTGAACGGTGAGAGCCGTTGCCAGCCCTTCTCCTTGAAGGTGTCGTAGGCGGCGAGGATCGTGGTGATGCCTCCGATACCGCTGCCCACGACGACACCGAGCCGCTCGGGGTCGACCTTGTCGATCGCGGCGTGCGCCCACGCCTCGCGGGCCGCGACCAGTGCGAACTGCTCGGCCCGGTCCAGCCGCCGGGCCTCCGGCCGGGGCAGGACCTCGGTCGGGTCCACCGCGGCGAAGGCGGCGAACTTCACCGGGACGGAGTCGACCCAGTCCTCGGTGATGTCGCGGACCCCGGACTGACCGGCGAGGAGCGCCGACCAGGTCGAGGCGACGTCTCCACCGAGAGGCGTTGTCGCGCCGAGCCCGGTGACGACGACACGTACCTGGCCTGTACTCACGTTCTGCGCTCCTTATGAATCGCTGGTCTTAGGGGTAAGGATCGAGACGTCTCAGTTCTGGATGAAGTTGATGACGTCCTTGACGTTCTTGAGGTGCTTGAGCTGGTCGTCCGGAATCTCCACGCCGAACTCGTCCTGGGCGGCGACGGCGATCTCGACCATGGACAGCGAGTCGATGTCGAGGTCGTCGACGAAGCTCTTCTCCGGGGTGACCTCGGAGGCCGGGATTCCGGTGATCTCGTTGACGATCTTGCCAATGCCGGCGAGGATCTCCTGCTCGGTCAGAGCCATGTCGCGTGTTCTCCTTGAAATGGGTTTTCTTCTGGCTTTCCGTGCGGCGGGGCCGCGCGGAAGTTCTAGGGGATCTCGATGACCTGACCGGCGTAGGTCAGGCCCGCGCCGAAGCCCAGCAGCAGGGCGAGCCCGCCTGACTGGACCTCGCCGCGTTCGATCATCCGGGACAGGGCGAGGGGGATCGAGGCGGCCGAGGTGTTGCCCGCCAGGACGATGTCCTTGGCGATGACGGCGTTCTCGGCGCCGAGCTTGCGGGCGATCGTCTCGATGATGCGGAGATTGGCCTGGTGGGGCACGAAGGCCGCGAGGTCGGCGGGATCCACCCCGGCGCGCTCGCAGATCTCCTTGGCGACGGGGTGCAGCGCGGTGGTCGCCCAGCGGAACACGGTCTGGCCCTCCTGGTGCAGGAAGGAGTCGCGGTCCTTGATGATGATCGCGTCGAACTTGTCACCGGCGCTGCCCCAGACCACGGGACCGATCCCCGGGGTGTCGGAGGGGCCGACGACCGCCGCGCCCGCGCCGTCGGCGAAGATCACCGCGGTGGCGCGGTCGGTCCAGTCGATCCACTGGGAGAGCTTCTCGGTGCCGACGACGAGTACGTTGGTGGCCGAGCCCGCGCGGATCGCGTCGTTGGCGACCGCGAGCGCGTAGCAGAAACCGGAGCAGGCGGTGTTGACGTCGAACGCGCCGGGAGCGTCGATGCCCAGCCGGGTGGCCACCCGGCCTGCGGCGTTGGGGATCTGGGTCTCCAGCGTGCAGGTGGCGACGATCACCAGGTCGATGTCGGAGACCGACAGGCCGCTCGCGGCGAGCGCCTTGCCGCCCGCCTGTACGGCCAGGTCGATCTCCGATTCGCTGTCCGGGGCGATCCGGCGCTCCTTGATGCCGACCCGGCTCTGGATCCAGGCGTCGTCGGTCTCCATGGTCGCGGACAGGTCGTCGTTGGTGACCACCTGGGAAGGCTGGTAGTGGCCGAAGGCCAGGATCTTCGCGCCCGGAGAACCCTGAGGGATCTTCATTCGTCTGTCACCGCTCCTCATTCGACTGGAGAGCGGCTCGTGCGGCTCCCAGATCGTCGGGGGTCTTCAGGGCGACGGTCGTCACCCCGCGCAGAGCACGCTTGGCCAGGCCGGTGAGCGTGCCGCCGGGGACAAGTTCGATCATGGTGGTGACGCCGCGCTCGGCCATCGTGGCCATGCAGGCGTCCCAGCGCACCGGGTTGGCGACCTGGGTGACCAGGCGCTCCAGGAAGTCGGCACCGCTCGTGACCGCCGCGCCGTCGCTGTTGGACAGTAGGGTGACGGCGGGGTCGGCCGGGGTGAGGTCCGAGGTGGCCTCGCGCAGGCTGTCGACGGCGGAGGCCATGTGCACGGTGTGGAACGCGCCGGCGACCGACAGCGGGATCACCCGGGCGCGGGCGGGCGGCTCCGCCTTGAAGGCCGCCAGTTGCTCCAGCGTGCCGCCGACGACGATCTGCCCGGCGCCGTTGACGTTGGCGGGAGTGAGCCCGTTGGCGGCGATGGCCGCGAGGACCTCCTCCTCGACCCCGCCGAGGACGGCGGACATGCCGGTCTCGGTGATGGCCGCGGCCTTGGCCATGGCCTGGCCGCGCTCGCGGACGAGGCCGAGGGCCTGTTCGGGCGTGAGCACCCCGGCCAGGGCCGCGGCGGTGAACTCACCCACGCTGTGTCCGGCGACGATGTCGGGAGAGGCTCCCAGGACCTCGGCGACGGCCAGTCCGGCGGCCACGAGCAGGGGCTGCGCGACGGCGGTGTCACGGATCTCGTCCGCGTCGGCGGTGGTCCCGTAGGCGATCAGATCGAGTCCGGCCAGCTCCGACCAAGCGGTCAGCCGGTCGGCCAGGCCCGGTAGTTCGAGCCATGGACTGAGGAAGCCTGGAGTCTGGGCACCCTGGCCCGGAGCGACGATGACGAGCACGAAATCCAGCCTGCCCTGTAGAGGTTCAATACTCGGATAGAGATCCAGACGAAGTTTGTCCCCAGTTTTTTGTAGGGAACCTACAGTGGGGGTTTCGTGGAAGTTAAGTAAAGCCTGCTACGTCACCGGCGTTTCCGATAGGCGTCCGAGGATCAGTCCCACCTGCAGAGTGAAGGCGGATCGCCCCTCGGTCGGCTGGTAACCGGTCAACTCGGTGATCTTACGCAGACGGTAGCGCACCGTGTTCGGATGGACGAACAGCAGCCGTGCCGTCGCCTCCAGGGAGGTGCCCTGTTCCAGGTAGGTCGCCAGGGTGTCGAGCAGCGGCGTGCCGATCAGCGGCTGGTAGACGTTCTCGATCAGCTGTGCCCTGGCGTCGGCGTCACCGTCCAGGGCCCGTTCGGCCAGCAGGTCCTCGGCGTGGACCGGCCTGGGCGCGTCCGGCCACCCCGCGGCCGCCCGCAGCCCGGCCATCGCCGCCCGCGCCGATCTGGCGGCCGAGTGCAGGTCCGCCACCTCGGGCCCGATCACGATCGGCCCGTTTCCGAAACGCGGCACCACGTGCCTGGCCGCGGCGGCGACGCTGTCCGCACCGCCCACGATCACGATCAGCCGGTCGCCCTGCACACCGGCCAGCATGTCCAGACCGGACCTGCGGCCCCGGTCGCGCAGCGCGTCTATCACCGCCTGCGGGTCGTCGTCGGGCGTCTGTCCCGCCAGTACCACGACGGGCGTGGAGGTCCAGCCGAGCGCGGCGGCCCAGGAGTGCAGGCCGTCGTCGACCTCCCCCCTGACCAGGGCGTCCACGATCAGCGCCTCCAGTCGCGCGTCCCAGGCGCCGCGCGCCTCGGCCTCCCGCGCGTACACCTGCGCGGCGGCGAACGCGACGTCGCGGGTGTAGCGGAGCATCGCCTGCTGGAGCTGGTCATCGCCGCCGGGCGCCGCCAGTTCCTCGGTCTGTGCCTCGACCACCTCGACCACGACCCGCACGATGTCGACCGTCTGCTGCAGCGAGATGGACCGCTTCAGCTCCCTGGGCGCGGTGCCGAAGAACTCGATGCTGGGCGTCGGTCGGCCCTCGCCGGCGTGCTGGAACCACTCCACGAAGGCGGCGATCCCGGCCTGCGCGACCAGCCCGACCCAGGATCTGTCCTCCGCGGAGAGCGCGCGAAACCACATCAGCCGGTCGTCCATCCGGGACATGGCGGCCGTGCTCAGCGTGCCCATGGCCCGTTCCAGCCGGCGCGTGGTGTCCTCCCTGACCCGGTCGGAGTCGAGATCCCTCTCATCCGACCCGGTCACGACGTCGCTGTGCCTGACCGCTCGCTCGCTCCGTTCCCTCACGCCACTAAGAGTGCCAGGTCGTCGGAGATGCACCAGCCATGGTTCCCGACAGCGCAAGACCCTCGATCTTGTACATCCGGCACGATCGGGTCCCCCGCGGCGGACGCGACCGCACTCAGACGACAGCGACGGCGGTGATCAGTCCGATGGCCAGGTGGGTGACCGCCAGCAGCCGGGCACCCGGCTGGAGGTCGGGCTCCTTGACCAGTTCGCGCACCGAGACCCCCGCCACCTTGTCGAAGGCGATCATCGCCACGGTCTGTACGGCGATGCCGACCAGGCCGAAGACCAGTGTCGCGAGCAGGCCCTCGTGCAGGGCACCGCCGGAGGACCAGATGGAGGCCGCGACGATCAATCCGAGGGCGGCCAGCCCCGAACAGGCGAGCAGTGTGGCGTTGGGGTTGCGGTCCTCCTTGATCAGCCGGCTGAGCTTGCCGGGGATGGCCATGTCGATCACATAGAAGCCGATGATCAGCAGGATCACGCCGAGGGCGGCGTAGGAGGCGATCGCGAGCGCGCCGCGTCCGAGGATTTCGGCGATCGACAGCGTCTCGCCGCCGGGCGCGGAGGGCAGGAGCGTCACGGCCGGGATGGGGGTGGGACTCATGGCTTCATTCTCTTTCCAGGACTCAGAGCTCGATGCGGTGCGGAACGAATGACGACGTGTCGTCGGTGATGAACCCTGAGGTCTCGCGGATGCCGACACCCGCCGCCTCGTCGTGGACCACCCAGGCGCCGAGCACGGGACGCCAGCCGTCGAAGACAGGCAGTGCCTGGAACTCCTGGTAGACGTGCCCCTCGGCGCCGTAGCCGCCCGAGGTCTCGACGCGCTCGCCGGGGGCGACGATCCGCATGTTCGCGCCCTCGCGGCCGAGCAACGGCTTGGCGATGTACGAGGACATGTCGCGGGGGCCGTCGAGATAGGCGGGCAGCAGGTTCGGGTGGCCCGGATACAGCTCCCAGAGCACCGCGAGCAGCGCCTTGTTGGACAGCAGCATCTTCCATAGCGGCTCGATCCAGGTCATCGAGACCTGCTGGCGCACCGCCCGTGTTCCGAACGGATCGGCGACCGCCCACTCCCACGGGTACAGCTTGCAGAGCGAGCGGATCACCCGGCGCTCCATGTCGACGAAGCGCAGGTTGAGGTCGTCCCAGCCGATGTCCTCCATGGCCAGCGCGACGGTCTTGAGGCCGGCCTGGTCGGCGGTCTCCTGCAGGTAGGCGAGGGTCATCGCCTCCTCGCCTGAGGTGTCCATGTTGGTCCAGGCGAAGTGCGTGGGTCCGGTGGGCAGGCCGGTCGAGATCTGCTGCCACCTGGCGATCAGTCGTTCGTGGATGGAGTTCCACTGGTCGTCGTCGGGATAGCGGTCGCGCAGCCAGAACCACTGCACCACCGAGCTCTCCAGCAGGCTGGTGGGGGTGTCGGCGTTGTACTCCAGCATCTTGGCCGGACCGGTCCCGTCGTAGCGCAGGTCGAACCGGCCGAACAGGTGCGGGTCGTTCCGCCTCCAGGAGGCGGCGATCTCCGGGGCCACCCACTCCGGGATCGCGAAGTCGGCGTAGCGGTTCTTCGCGATGACGTGTTCCACGGCGTGCAGGCACATTCGGTGCAGTTCCTCGACCTGGTTCTCCAGATCCAGGACCTCGTCCATGGAGAAGACGTACTGCGCGCTCTCGTCCCAGTACGGGCGGGTGAGGCCTTCGGGGTGCGCCGAGCGATGGTAGGCCAGGCCGTGGCCCTCGATGATGCTCTCCCAGTTGTCGCGGGGGAGTGAGGTCTCGCGTCTCATCTGTGCCGGATCAGCTCCCGCTACCCGACCCGCTGCGCCCGCCGAAGCCGCCCCGCTGGATCACGGTGCCCTTGCCGCTGGTGATTCTGACGTCCGAGGGGCGCACGGTGGTCCCCTGCCGGATGTACACGCCGTTCCTGGCGCCGCCGTAGTACCAGCCGTAGGCACCGTGTGACCCGTGGTAACCGCTACCGCCGTCGTCGTCGCAGAGGTCCTCGTCCACCACCTCGTAGGTGCCGTCCGGCTGGCGGCTGTTGAGGTCGACGCACTCGGCGCCCACCTCCTCGTAGTCCTGCTGCGCGGAGCAGTAGCCGACCAGAAGCAGAGAGACGACGCCGATCCCGGTGATGGTGACCACCGTGGAAGCCTTGATCCCGGAGGGCTTGGCCGGCGGTTTGCCGGGAAGGTTCTGCGGTGCGGCTAGCGGGTGTTTTGGTGGTTGGGCCATTGAACTCCAATGAGATGCGTCGGCCTAGGCTATCGATGCTGTTTTGTCGGTTCAACCGCCGGATGGAGTCAGGGCGGGGATCACCGTTGCGCATCCATGGGAGATCTCGTCCGACCGTCCCGGCGAGGAAGGGTGATCGTTCCCCCGTCCGATGTGTAATGTTCTGGCAAAGCACAGGGAACGAGGGGTCCGCGGTGCCGGAGATCAGACCGTTGCGGCCGGGGGATCCGCCGCGACTGGGGGAGTACTCGCTCAGGGGCAGGCTGGGGAGGGTGGTCAGGGAGTCGTCTACCTCGGGGAGTCCGAGGGCGGCGAGCGCGCCGCCATCAAGCTGCTACACGTGCGCTTCACCGAGGAGGTCCACGCGCGCGCCCGCTTCGCCCGCGAGCTGGCGGCGGCTCGCCGGGTGGCCCCCTTCTGCACCGCCCGGGTGCTCGCCGCCGACCTCGACGGCGAGACGCCCTACATCGCGAGCGAACTGATCGAGGGCCCGTCGCTGCGCCGGGTCGTCGAACGCGACGGACCGCTGTCCGGTGAGGCACTGGAACGCCTGGCCATCGGCACCGCCACCGCGCTGACCGCGATCCACCACGCGGGCATCGCGCACCGGGATTTCAAGCCCGACAACGTCATGCTCGCCGCGGACGGCCCCCGGGTGGTCGACTTCGGCATCGCGAAGATCATCGATGAGAGCGGGACGATCACCACTCGCGCGGTCGGCACCCCCGCCTACATGGCGCCGGAGCAGATCGCCGGAGAGCGGGTCGGGTTTCCCGCCGACGTGTTCGCCTGGGGCTCGACCATCGTCTTCACCGCCACCGGAAAGGCGCCTTTCGGGAGCGACACGATCGTGGCGACGCTCAACCGTGTCATCAACCACGAGGCCGACCTGAGCGCCCTGCCCGACGGGCTGCGCGAGCTCGTCGCCGCCTGCCTGAGCAAGGAGCAGAAGCTCAGGCCCACCTCGGACGTGCTGTTGAAACGCCTGCTCGGCCACCCGGTGGACGAGGCGGAGGCGTCCGAGGAGGTGCTGGCCGAGGGCGTGCAGGCCGCCACAGTGGATCTGACGCGGCCACAGGAGCCGGTCAGGCGCGGCCGGAGGCGGGTCGCGATCGCCGGCGGGCTCGCCGTCCTCGGCGGGGTCGGCGCCTTCCTGGCCGTCCAGTTCGGTTTCCCGCCCGGCGGGCGGGCCGAGCCCACCCGTCCGCCGTCATCGTCCCCCTCGGCCACGGCCGAGGTCACGAAGGTCTCCACGGGCTCGCCGCTGCTCGATCGGATCAAGGCCACCGGCAGGCTCCGGGTGGGTTACCGCGGCGGGCTGCCGGGGATCTCGCTGGGCGACGACCCACCCCGCGGATTCGAGGCCGACGTGGCCGCCCACCTGGCTAAGGCCCTGTCGGTGCGCGCCGGCGGTCTCACCTTCGTGCCCGTGGGCTACGCGGCCAGGGAGGAGGCGGTCGAGAGGGGCAAGGTCGATCTGGTGATCTCCAACCTTTCGATCGACGACGCCGACCGCGGCCGGGCCGCCTTCGCCGGGCCGTACTACGTCGCCCACCGTGACGTGCTGGTCCGCGCCAGTGCGAAGATCGACGACTTGGAGGACCTGCGGGACAGGAGGATCTGCCTGTCGAACGGCCAGACCACGGGCACGATGATCCGGGACAGGGGCGTCGACTTCGTCGCGGTGCGGGCCGACGATCCCGCCCAGTGCGCGGTGCAGGTGGCCGATGGCCGCGCCGACGCCATGGTCGGCGACGACCTGCTGATCGCCGGCTTCGGCGCCCGCCTGCGCGGCATCAAGGTCAAGATCGTCGGAGTCAGGCTCACCACGGAACGGTACGGTGTGGCACTTCGAACCGGCGATCCGGTGGCCTGCCGGAGGATCAACGAAGTGATCACGTCCATGTACGCGGACGGAACCCTGGCGAGCCTGCTCGAAAGTCACCTGGGCAGAGTCGACTTCCGCTTCGAAACCGCGCTGCCCCGACTGGAGACCTGCTAGGCCCTCTCCCGCGAACGGTGAGGTGACCCCCGGCGGCGCGGGGAGGCGTCACCAGGGCGATCGCGGCGGGCAGAGGATTCAGGGGAGGGTCACCTCAGGAGTTCGAGCAGGTGACCCCCTTCGCGGGAACCTTCCCGTCGATCAGGTAGGCGTCGGTCACCTTGCCGATGCAGGCGTCACCGGACAGGTAGGCGCCGTGCCCCTCGCCCTTGTAGGTCACCAGCACGCCCGTCCTGAGTTCCGAGGTCAGTTTCGGAGCCCACTCGTACGGGGTGGCGGGGTCACCGGTGCCGCCGATCACCATGATCGGGGCCGAGCCCGTGGCGTTGACCCGCCTGGCCTCGTCACTGCCGGGGACCGGCCACATCGAGCAGATCAGGCCCATTCCGCTGCCGCCGAACAGCGGGGAGACCTTCATCGTCTCGGCCTCGACCGTGGCCAGCTGCTCGGGGGTGGGCCGTTCCGCGGTGTCGACGCAACTGATCGCCGGGAAACTGCTCATGAGCGTCGTGTAGCTGCCGTCGGGCAGGCGGCCGTTGTAACTGTCGGCCATCGCCAGCAGGATCCGTCCGTCACCCTTGATCGCCTGACCCAGCGCCTGGTCGAGCAGCGGCCAGGTCATCTCCGAGTACAGCGCGGCGGCGATGCCGGTGCCCGCCAGCCCCTGCGTCAGGGTGCGGCCACCGACCTTGAGCGGCTCGTCCCTCAGGTCGTCCATGAGTTTCTCGACGTTCTTGTTCGCGAGGGTCACGTCGGTGCCGATCTCGCACTGACCGGGTTCCTGCACGCAGTCCTTCAGGAAGGCGTCGTAGGCCTGCTGGAAGCCCTTCGTCTGGACCATCGTGCGATCGGCCAGGGACACGCTCGGGTCCAGCGGGGCGTCCAGCACGAACCGGCCCACGTTCTTCGGGAACCTGGTCGCGTAGACCGCGCCGAGTTGCGTCCCGTACGAGATGCCGAAGTAGTTCAGTTTCCTCTCGCCCAGGGCCGCGCGGAGGCGGTCCATGTCCGCGGCGGCGTTCACCGTGCCGACATAGGGCAGCAGCCTGCCCGAGGTCTGCCCGCAGGCCGTCGTGAACTCCCTGGTGGTCTGCCGGATCTCGGCGCGATCGGCGTCGTTGGTGGGCAGGGTGTTCATCGAGGTGAACTTGTCCATCATCGCGTTGCCGCCGCACCGGACGCCCGAACTGCGGCCGACCCCGCGGGGGTCGAAGCTGACCAGGTCGTAGCGGCGGTTCAGATTGGTGAAGGCCTTGGCGGCCTGGGCGAGGGTGTCGACCCCCGAGGCGCCGGGACCGCCGAAGTTGAAGACCAGCGAGCCGATCCGCTTACCGGGACCCGAGGCCTTGACGCGGATGACGGCGATGTCGATGGACTCGCCGTCCGGCCTGGTGTAGTCGAGCGGGACCTTGAGCTTCCCGCACTGCTGCGCGCGTTCGGACCGAGCGGGGGGCTGGCCGCCGGGTCGCTTGATGTCGGTGCACGGACCCCAGACGATCGTCCCCGAGGGCGCGGCCGAGGGCGTCCCCGAGGGCGCGGCCGTCGCCGTCGCGGAGGCGCCCGCGGCGACATGCTTTCCGCCGTCGCCGTCGCCGCCGCCGCAGGCGGCCAGCGCGGTTGACAGGGCGGTGACCGTCGCGGCCGCCCTAAGGATTCTTGCCATGGAAAAGCTCCCCCTGGGAATCGTTCGCCGGGGGAAGCGATTCCACCCTAACCGGGCGGGCCCCCATGGAAAAGGAGAACCCGCCCGGAAAGGATCACACGCCCATGGACTGGGTGTCGTTGCTCTCGGCGCCCCCGGCCTCGGTCACGCCGTTCTTCAGGTGGTACATGGAGATGGCGTCGCCCAGTACCTCGGGGTCGAGCTCACCGCGCTCGACCAGCCGGGTGAGCACGGCCAGGGTGATCGAGGCCGCGTCCACGTGGAAGTGGCGGCGCAGCGCCGACCGGGTGTCCGACAGGCCGAAGCCGTCGGTGCCGAGCGAGCTCCAGTCACCGGGAACCCACTGGGCGATCTGGTCCTGTACCGCCCGCATGTAGTCGCTCACGCCCACGAACGGCCCCTGGGCCTTCGACAGCGCCTGCGTGACGTACGGCACGCGCTTGTCCGCCTCGGGGTTGAGCAGGTTGTGCTCCTCGGCGGCGAGCGCCTCGCGGCGCAGCTCCGTCCAGGAGGTGGCCGACCAGACCTCGGCCGCCACGCCCCAGTCCTCGGCCAGCATCCGCTGGGCCTCCACGGCCCACGGCCCGGCCACGCCGGACGCCAGGATGTTGGCCTTCGGGCCCGAGACGGCCGGAGCAGGGGCGAACCTGTACAGGCCCTTGAGCAGGCCCGCCACGTCCAGGTCCGCGGGCTCGGCGGGCTGGAGGTAGGGCTCGTTGTAGACGGTCAGGTAGTAGAAGATGTTCTCCGGCTGCTCGCCGTACATCCTCCGCAGGCCGTCCTTGACGATGTGGGCCACCTCGAACCCCCACGACGGGTCGTACGAGACCGCCGCCGGGTTCGTCGAGGCGATCAGCGGGGTGTGGCCGTCCTCGTGCTGCAGGCCCTCGCCGTTCAGCGTGGTGCGGCCGGCGGTGGCGCCGAGCAGGAAGCCACGGCCCATCTGGTCGGCGAACTGCCACATCTGGTCGGCGGTGCGCTGCCAGCCGAACATCGAGTAGAAGATGTAGATCGGGATCATGTGCTCGCCGTGCGTGGCGTACGACGAGCCGACCGCGATCGTGGAGGCCATCGAGCCCGACTCGCTGATGCCCTCGTGCAGGATCTGGCCCTCGGTCGACTCCTTGTACGACAGCAGCAGCTCGCGGTCGACCGCCTCGTAGGTCTGACCGTGCGGCGAGTAGATCTTCGCCGTCGGGAAGATCGCGTCGAGGCCGAAGGTGCGCGCCTCGTCAGGGATGATCGGCACGAACCGGTGGCCGATCTCCTTGTCGCGCATGAGGTCCTTGAGCAGGCGGACGAACGCCATGGTGGTGGCGACGTTCTGCTTGCCGGAGCCCTTCTTCAGCTGCGCGTACGCGGCGTCGCCGGGAAGCTTGACCGGCTTGGCCCGCATCACGCGCTTGGGCAGGAAACCGCCCAGGGCCGCGCGCCGCTCCTTCATGTACTGGATCTCGGGGTCGTTCTCGCCCGGGTGGAAGTACGGGGGGAGGTCGGCCTCGAGAGCGGAGTCGGGGATCGGCAGGTAGAGCCGGTCGCGGAACTCCTTCAGGTCGGCCTTGGACAGCTTCTTCATCTGGTGCGTCGCGTTGCGCGCCTCGAAGTCCTTGCCGAGGGTCCAGCCCTTGATGGTCTGGGCGAGGATGACGGTCGGCTGGCCGACGTGCTCGCGGGCCGACTTGTAGGCCGCGTACACCTTGCGGTAGTCGTGGCCACCGCGCGACAGCTTGCGGATGTCCTCGTCCGACAGGTGCTCGACCATCTTGCGCAGGCGCGGGTCGTCACCGAAGAAGTTCTCGCGGATGTACTCGCCGGTCTCGACGGAGTAGGTCTGGAACTGGCCGTCGGGGACGGTGTTCATCTTGTTGACCAGCACGCCGTCGACGTCGGCCGCCAGCAGCGGATCCCAGTCGCGGCCCCAGACGACCTTGATGACGTTCCAGCCGGCGCCGCGGAAGTAGGACTCCAGCTCCTGGATGATCTTTCCGTTGCCGCGTACCGGGCCGTCGAGACGCTGCAGGTTGCAGTTGATGACGAAGGTGAGGTTGTCGAGCTCCTCACGGGCCGCCAGGCCGATCGCGCCGAGCGACTCGGGCTCGTCCATCTCGCCGTCACCGAGGTAGCACCAGACGTGGCTCCGGCTGGTGTCCTTGATCTTCCGGTTCAGCAGGTAGCGGTTGAACCGGGCCTGGTAGATCGCCCCGATCGGCCCGAGACCCATGGAGACAGTGGGGAACTCCCAGAAGTCGGGCATCAGGCGGGGGTGCGGATAGGAGGGCAGGCCCTTGAAACCGTGCGAGAGCTCCTGGCGGAAGGCGTCGAGCTGGGCCTCGTTGAGGCGGCCCTCAAGGAAGGCGCGGGCGTAGATGCCGGGCGCGGCGTGGCCCTGGAAGAAGACCTGGTCTCCGGACTCGCCGTGGTCCTTGCCGCGGAAGAAGTGGTTGAAACCCACCTCATAGAGCGACGCGGCCGAGGCGTAGGTGGCGATGTGCCCGCCGACGTTGGTGCGGGCGTTGGCCCGGGTCACCATGACCGCCGCGTTCCAGCGCGTGTAGGCGCGAATCCGGCGCTCGACGTACTCGTCGCCCGGGAACCAGGGCTCACGCTCCGGCGGGATGGTGTTGATGTAGTCGGTACTACGCAGGCCGGGCACACCGACCTGGTGCTCGCGGGCCCGTTCCAACAGCCGAAGCATCAGGTAACGAGCACGAGTGCGACCTTCCGTCTTGATGACGTTGTCGAGCGACTCGAGCCACTCCTGGGTCTCACTGGGGTCGACATCAGGAAGCTGGCTGGGTAGGCCGTCGCTGATGATCGAGAAACGCTGGCGTCCGGAAGCCACTGGGTCTCGCCTTCCGAGGATGGACTTTTGTCTGGTGTAGGTCGTCTTCCATCCTGGTCGCTTACCCCGGAAAGTGCATCTCTACTTACCGGTAACCAGGAGATCCCTGCTGGCAGGGGTGCATAAGTGGCCTAGACCACCGATGGTAGGACGAATTGCCGTCAAAGGTTACATCGAGGTTCCCTCTTTTTTACAGGTCCCCTCCCTGTGAATCCGGATCCCGTCGTCTGGCCGGATCCGGAGCCCTCACGAGAGGAGGGCTCCCAGGGCGGGGAGGAGCGACTGAAACCTTGCATATGTGTAACGAGTGGCCCTCCCTCATAGTGCCCTCCGCGCCCCTTTCATACGCCCATGGAGCGCTGGAGCGTCCCGTATAAGGTGATCTACCCGGCACGGGTGCGTGACGGATGGGGCACCTGATGCGCTCCGCGCCGGGTGCGGTCGTCATCGCAGCTCACGATGGATCGTAGGATCGGTATGTGAGATCTCAGACGATCGAGGTGGTAACGGGTTCCCGGGAACGGGTGCACGACATCACCTCCGAGTGCGAGAGCTTCGTCCGGTCATGCGGGGGCGACGGTCTGTTGAACGTCTTCGTGCCCCACGCGACCGCCGGGGTCGCGCTGCTGGAGCTGGGCTCAGGCAGTGACGACGATCTGCTCGCGGCGCTGGAGGCCCTGCTTCCCGCCGATGACAGATGGAGGCATGCGCACGGCTCAAGAGGGCATGGACGGTCGCATGTCATGCCCGCCCTCATTCCGCCGTACGCCACCGTCCCGGTCCTGTCGGGACGGCTCGCGCTGGGAACCTGGCAGTCCATCGCCGTGGTGGATCTCAACGTCGACAATCTGGAACGCCAGGTCCGTTTGTCATTTTTGTCGGACTAATTCATACGTAGCCCAGTCGTTGCCGTGGCGACCGTTGACGACTAAGGGTCACAGCGTGTGGACTGTGCCGAAGCACTTTGAGCACCGTGTGATTGCGGGGCCATCCAAGCAGGAGGGACAAACGTGAGCGCGACCGCGGGTCAGGCCCAGGGCGAACGCGGCCTGGCCGAACGACTCGGCCTCAAGCAGGGTCAGGTGGTGCAGGAAGTCGGATGGGACGAGGACGCTGACGACGATCTGCGCGACTCCGTCGAGGAGCTGACCGGTAACGAGCTGGTCGATGAAGACTTCGAGGACGTCGTCGACGTCGTGCTGCTCTGGTGGCGTGACGGTGACGGTGATCTGTTCGACGCCCTGAGCAGCGTGGTGACCAACCTCACCGATGGTGGCCAGATCTGGCTGCTCACTCCCAAAGCCGGCCGGGACGGGCACGTGGAGCCGAGCGACATCGGGGAAGACGCCACCACTGCGGGTCTCTCGCAGACCAGCAGCATCAGTGCGGCCCCCGACTGGTCGGGGACGCGTCTGGCGACGCCCAAGGCGCGCCGCTAAGGGTCCGCCCTGCCGTACGGCTCGCGTGAGCCGTACGGCAGGATGATGACGCATGCCTCATGCGACGAAAGGAACCCCGGCCATGGCGATCGAGGTGGGTACCCGGGCTCCGGGCTTCGAGCTGAGCGACCAGCACGGCACCCCGGTCAAGCTTTCCGACCACCGGGGCAAAAAGATCGTGCTGATCTTCTATCCTCTCGCGTTCACCGGCGTCTGCGGCGGCGAACTCGACGCCCTCCGCGACGAGTTCATGGCCGACATGCCCGAGGACGTTGAAGTTCTCACCATCTCGGTTGACTCCATCTTCGCTCACCGCGCGTGGGCGGATCAGAAGGGCTACACCTTCCCGCTGCTCTCCGACTTCTGGCCGCACGGACAGGTCGCGCGGGCGTACGGTGTGTTCGATGAGGAGAAGGGCATCGCTGAGCGCGGAACCTTCGTCATCGACGGCGAGGGCGTGGTCCGCTGGCGTGTCGTGAATCCGATTTCACAGGCCCGCGACATCGCCGAGTACCGCAAGGTGCTCGCCGAACTTCCCTAAGCGGTGATCCGGCGACCGCCCGTTCGCGCGGCGCCCGCCGGTCCGACCTCTCGGAGGCGATCATGCCCTGCTTCTCCTGCGGGGCCAGGCAGACCGACCCGATCCGTGGTGCCAGCCCGTGGACGCGCGGGGTGTGCGACGAGACGCAGGTGCTGATCTGCCCGGACTGCCGACGCACCCATGAAGTCGAGCTCGACACGTGCTCCTCATGCGGCTCCGTCGCGCTCATCTGCCGGCTCGGCGAGGTGGAGTGCCGGTCCTGCGGCTCGGTGCGGCTCGCCCGTGCCGACGGCCGGCCGGCCGTCGCCTGCGCCCCGGGCCTGGCCGACGAGGTGGAGGCCGCCCTGGCCAGGGTGCTGCGCCGGGTCCCCTGAGAGGCCGTTTTCGCCCGGGGACTACGCGTACGTGGTGTTCGAGACCGGAACGACGAACACCTCAGGTACCCGTGAGTCGCGTACGAGGCCGTGGCCGGGTTTCCTGTCGGCTCCTCGCCACAGTGGTGGATCTCCCTCATCCGCGCGCGTACGCCGTGCGCTAGGGTCGGGCTCGGTCCCGCTCCTTCGAGCCGCTGGATGGGTGCATGAACTCCTTCGTTGTTGCCCTTGACGTCGGTGGAACGTCGATGAAGGGCGGCCTCGTCACCCGTTCCGGCGAGATCATCCGCACCGACCGCCGCGCGACCCCGCGGGATCGGGGCCCCGCCGTCGTCGTCGCGACGATCCGATCGTTCATCGACGACCTCGCCACCGCGGGCGGCGGCGCCCCCGCGGGTGTCGGACTCGCGGTACCCGGCCTGGTCACCGCGGATGCGGCCCTCTACTCCGCGAACATCGGCTGGAGGGATGTCCCCGCGACGGATTTCGTCCCGCTCGACGTCCCCGTCATGCTCGGCCACGACGTCCGCACCGGAGGCCTCGCGGAGAGCGTCCTCGGTGCCGGTCGCGAGTTCTCCGACTTCCTGTTCCTGCCCATCGGCACCGGCATCGCGGGCGCTGTGATCCTGCACGGCGAGCCGTACGGCGGGACCGCCGGCTGGGGCGGCGAGATCGGCCACATCCCGGTCTTCCCGGAGGGCGAGCCGTGTGCCTGCGGTCAGATCGGCTGCCTGGAGACCTACGCCTCCGCCTCCGCGGTAGCCCGTCGCTACTCCACCCGCGCCACCTCGTCCGCCTCTCCCGTCACCGCCGAGCAGGTCGCAGCCCTGACCGCCTCCGGAGATCCTCTCGCCATGGAGATCTGGGACGAGGCGGTCGAGGCGCTGTCCCTGGCCCTGGCCAGCTACGCGCTCTTGCTGGACCCCTCGGCCATCGTCCTCGGCGGCGGCCTCGCCGAGGCGGGTTCCCTCCTCTCCGTCCCGCTGGCCGAGCGCCTTCAGAAACGCCTCGCCTTCCGCGACGCACCACCTCTGCGTCAGGCCGCTCTCGGCGTGTCGGCCGGCATGCTCGGCGCCGCCCTCCTCGGCTGGCGCGCCGCCGGTTTCGCCGACGCGGGGGTCACCTGGTCTCCCGATGTGCTGAAAACCCCCCGGGTGGCGTAAGGTGTTGTCCCGTCTGTCCAACGGGATTACCCCGGGCGCTTAGCTCAGCGGTAGAGCGCTCGCCTTACAAGCGAGATGTCACTGGTTCGAACCCAGTAGTGCCCACCGCAAGCCCCCCACCTGCGAAAACAGGCGAGGGGCTTTTCTTTTTTGTTGCCAGACCGCCTCGCCGCGTCGCTCAGCTGGTTGTTGCCTCAACACGTGAGCACGCGCTGGTGTCATGCCCCTTGGCGCCTCGGGCGGGGCGAGGTGGCTCTTCGCTCGTTGCTGTTGGCAACGATTCGCTACCCTGAGTGAGGTGAGTGTGTGGAGGGAGTCTCAGGTGCATAAGCCGTATGGCTTTGAGATCGAGCCGGAGGTCCGTGAGTGGCTCGACAACCTGAGCGACAGCGACTTCAAGCGGGTTGACGAGGTAGCTGGTCTACTGGCGGAAAAAGGGGCTGAGCTTGGCGGTCCATGGTCGGACCATCTGGAAGGGTCGGTCTGGGAACTGCGGGTTCGGCTCCGCGATGTTGCAGCTCGGGTGACGTACTGGTGTACTCCGGATAGGAGAATCGTGTTGCTCACGGCTTTCCGCAAGACCAAGCAGCACGATCAACGGCAGATCGACAGGGCGGTCCGGGCGCAGAAGATCTGTGAACGCGATCACCATGGACCGGTGGCCGAGATCTATGAGAGGAAGGTGTGATGACTGGTTATCACACCCGCTGGGTGCGGCCTGAACCTGAGACCGAGGATCCCGAACGGATCATGATCCGTGAAGCGCTGGCTTTTGGTAAGGCGCTGTATGACCGGCGTGGTGCGCTTGGACTGACCGTGGCGGAACTGGCCGAGCGTGCGGGTATGACCGAGGATGAGATCGAGTGCATCGAGGAAGGCGGGACCGCGCCGACGGTCGCCTTGCTGCGGCATCTGGCCGCGGCGCTGAACGCTGACGTCCGTCTCACCTCCGGTCATGATCTGGGGTCGGTCTGGTTCGAGCCTCACGCGGCGTGATCGACGGACACCTGTCGTCCGGCGTGCAAGAATCCCACTTGCTGTCAAAGTGCTGTGGGTACCAAAAACAGCCCTGACGGCAGGACGCGTAGAGAGCGCGAGTTTTGGGTGACCAACTAGGTGACAACGACCCCGGACGGGGGCGGACAACGGTGGACGGTCGTGGACCGTACGCCCAGGTCAGAGCCGGTATCCGCCCTGGTCGCGCCCCTGCTCGGATCGCCTTACAAGCGAGATGTCACTGGTTCGAACCCAGTAGTGCCCACCGCAAGCCCTTCACCTGCGACAACAGGTGAGGGGCTTCTCTTTTTGCTGCCAGACCACCTTGCCGCGTCGCTTAGCCAGATGTCGCCTCAGCCCTTGAGTCGTACGTGAGCCCGGTTTGCATGCGCTGCCTTTGACCTCCGATAGGCAGCAGACCGATATTCAGCCTTCGCTGAAGAGATCTTCCAGGATGAGACGAGCCCGATCAGGGACGGGTTCGTCCGGAAAGATCTCTGCGCACAGCGTGAGGATTTCATCGACCGAGTCAAGGGCGAGGCGCTCGACAAGAGCACGAATGTCGCCGATGTCTCGTCGGCGAGCAGCCAGAACCTTCATCGCGAGAAGATGTTCCGGTGACGCTGCAGAACGCGTAGTCCTGGATGGTCGAAGACTCGTCGAGCCGAGCTGTCTCCGCCGGGAGCGACGTAGGCACTGGCCTGCTCGTTGAGCCACCACGACGGCAGACCGAGCTCGGACGCGACCGCGCGTGCCTCGTCGAGGACGATCCCGTGCGGCTCGAAGACGGCGTCGATGTCACGGGTGGACCGGCGGGCGTCATAAGCCAGGGCCATGGCCGCCCCGCCAAAGATGTAAAGATCGGCGATGACCCCGCGGCGGGCAAGACGATCACCGAGACGTCGGAACGCGTCTTCGATCGCAGTCCGATCGAGCAGCGGGGCGTCGTTCATGCGACTTCCAGTTCCTGGGGGTGGATGAAGACCCCACGGCGGCGGAAGGAAGCCGGTGCATGGACGAATGCGTCGACGCGGGCCGCGGGAGTGTTGAACGGAAACCAGAACCGGTGGAGCTGCCGTGATTCGGTCCAGGGGGGGCCGGCCTGGCCATCCTTCGCGGCAAGATGCTCAGCGAGCGCGGCAAGGAAGACATCCCAGTGGGGATCTCCCATGCTGGAGGGCTCTGGGGACAACAGGTCGAGCCGGACCACAGGTGGCTCATGCCGGTATTCCTCCAGGAATTCGGCGACCAAGCGCCAGCGTGTCTCCTCGTTGGGATGATCGGCCAGCCAGCCCGCGAGCACCGCGATGGAGGCGGCTTGATACTGCTGGACGCGCTTCATGGTTATCACGTTAGCTCAATGCCCGGCGCAAGAGGATCGGTTGGATCAGCCCTGCTCGTTGAGGTGTACCGGCCTACACTCGCGGCTATGAGGGGCAGGTGTGAGTAAGTGTGTCCCTCCGCAGGTCGGCTGCCGGGGCAGGACCTCAAGGAGCTGAGACCTGGATCCAGCGGGCGGAGCGAGGGGCGGCTGCTCTTCGTTTTCGACCCCTGGCGTCAAGCGGTGTTCCTGGTCGCCGGAGACAAGTCCGGTGACTGGAGTGGTTGGTATGACGTGGCGATCAAAACAGCAGAGGCGCGTTTTGCCCGGTACCTCAAAGAGGGGGAGCAATGAGCGATCAGGCGGTGACATGGGAGGAACTGCGTGCTGAGCTTGTCCAGCCCGACGATGAGCAGGAGGTTGCTCAACTCCGCGATGGGCTCGTAGCTCGCCAGCGTGCCTACCAACTCGCTGAAGCCAGACGTAAGCTCGGCCTACGGCAAGAGAATGTCGCTCAGGCGATGGGCGTGTCACAGGCCCGCATCTCACAGATCGAGAGCGGAGTGATCAGCGAAGTGGCCACCCCGGCTGCTTACGTAACGGCGCTCGGAGGTCAGCTCAAGATAGTGGCCGACTTCGGCGACTCGGCCATGGTGCTCGATACGCCTCGCGGTCGCCGTACGGGGTGATCGTGTCCATGATGGATACCGGGCTTCCCGTGTTCTTCTCTCCTTGCGGGCTTTCGCGTTGCTGCCGTGCCGTCCGGCCGTGTTTCGTGGCTGAGTGACCAACTGGGTGTCAACGACCACGGACGGGCCCGGACAACGCTGGACGCTCGTGGACCGTACGCCCAT